>OZ241377.1:0-5129853 GCA_965200615.1 Caldilineaceae bacterium
TGATGATCGGTTGCAGCAGGACACCGTAACGGTTTCAACAACCGATTCTCGCAAACCGTCTCTCCGCACTGCTATGTCGCTTGAATTCTGGCGCAATCTGTCCGTCATTTGGATCTCAATATTCTTCTTTATTCTCTGTCTGGTTCCATTGGCCTTCGCCTTTCTGGCCGTGCAGGGCATGAGAAAGGTGCTGGGCGGAGCACAGTCCGGTCTTGAGAGCTTGCAGGACGCCAGCAGCAAGGCCCGCGCCAAAACCGAAGAGACGGCCGCACAGGTGACGTCAGCCGTGATCCAGGGACAGAGCAAAGCTGAGAAGTCCCAGGCAACGCTCAGACAACTGTTGGGGCGTACGGAACCCGCGCCCCCCTCCTCCCCAGAGAAGTAAGCGCTCCATCCTCCTGCATCCAGTCGTTCAACAACGCCACTCGGGCAACCCGCTTCCCGCACGTCATTCCGTGTCTTTGAACGGTCGGGCCTTCGGTTCTCCCTTATACGGGGGACACGCCCCCTCCAACAACTCGCCCCGCCTCCGCTGCGCTGGTCTCCGGCCCCTGTCCCCTACCGTTCTCTCCGCCCTCCAAGCACGAGGTTGTCTCTGACTCCCACAGCTAAGATAATTCGCGTCAACCGAACAGTAGCAAGGCGATGCCCGGTAAAATAATGTTATTTTGAATTGAAAAGTGGAGTGGCTATAATAGCGATGGCTGTTCAGTACCAGCTGAGTGCGTTTCAACCCGTCGCTCGTGCCTGAAATACCTGAAATTGTGTATCTGTCCAGTCACCAAAGAGGAGGCGAGCAACCATGAATGAGGCAAAGCCCAACGACAGCGTCCGGTACGACAATGCAGGTGCCCCATTGCTTAGCCGGCGCTCCCTTATGCGCGGGATGGCCGTAGGCCTTGGCGGTCTTGCGATGACCTCGCTGGCAGCTTGCGCGCCGGCCGTGGAGCCAGCCGCCGAGGAAGGCGGCGATGAGGAAGCGGCCCCCGCACCAATGCAAGAAACCATCGTCATGTGGTACGACTTGGGCGCGTCCGACGCGCAGGTCTGGGAACGCTTCTGCGCCAACTACAACGAGGCCAATGATCATCCTGACATCACCCTCGAGTATGAGCAGGTCGGCGGCGGTGAAATGGGGACCAAGATCATGGCCTCTATCGCCACCGGCGACCCGCCAGATATCTCCTTCCGCACCATGAACGACGTCGCGGTCTGGCATCAGGCCGGCGGGCTTACGCCTCTGGATGACCTCATGGAGACAGTCGGCCTCGACCTGGACGACTTCCTGCCCCAGTACATCGAGTGGTCTTCTCTGGACGGGGAACTCTACTCGATTACGATGGACATTCTGCCTATCGCCGCCTTGATCAATGCCGGCCACGCCGAGGAAGCCGGCTTGGACATCAGCAATCCACCGGCCGACGGCCCCTCCCTGATCGAGTGGTCCAAAGCGATGACAGTAAAGGAAGGGGACCAGATCACGCGCTCAGGGTTCCTGATGACCGGCTCAAGCGTACAGCCAAACGTCGTCTTCGGCATCATCGCCCAGCAACTCGGCGCGCAACCTCTCAACGCAAACCGCACGGGAGTCACCTTCAACGATACCGATGCTCCGATTGCAGCAGCGCAATGGGTGCTGGATACCTTTGACGAGCATGAGATGTCATCCCGCGACGTAGCCGATCGTTACGGCGCATTCGGCCAGCAGGTGGGGTCGATCTTCTGGACCGGTCCGTGGACGCTCTTCGGCTATGTGAACACCGAAGGCCTTGACTTCATCACCGCGCCGGTCTCCTTGATCGGCGACACGTTGACAACCGAAGCCCGCGAATACGGTCTCGCGCTCTTCACTGCGGACGGCCGTACCGAAGACCATCTGGTCGCGGGAGCCAAGGTAATCAAATGGTTCTCAGATAACTCGATGCTCTGGGTGACCGAGGGACGCGGTGCTCCCCCCCGCCGCTCCATACTCGACGATCCCGATTACATGACACTTGGCCTTGACTGGGAACTGCGCAGACCCTTTGCCGAAGCCGTCGAGTACAGCTTCTTCGATTATCTGAATATGGTCGACGGCGGAGAATTTGCCTTCTACGCCGGCAGCAGTTCAACCGTACCCAAGGCCATGGATCCGGTCTGGGCACGCGAGAAGAGTATCGAAGAAGGCCTGGCCGATCTGGAAGCGGCCTGGCAGAAGATACTGGATGATCGCAGCTGATAAATGCCAAGAGTCCGGTCAGATTGGTCAGCGACGGGTGCCAATCTGACCGGACTCCCTGCAACCGAGAATTCAGTGGATGACCCACTTTGTAGACAGAGCCGCGCCAGACGGTTGGCTTTCCCGACTTTCCAGAATCAGATACCGTGGACGCCGCGTTGACTGGCAGGCGTACCTCTTCATTCTGCCATTCGCTCTCATCTTCATAGTTATTACCCTGCTCCCCATATTCTTCGGAATCTACATCAGCTTCAACGAATGGGGTATTGTCGGTGACCCGGAATGGGTCGGGCTCGACAACTTCCGCGAAGCAATGCAGGACGACTGGATCCCCAAGGTCTGGGGCAATACCTTTCAGATGGCCGCTCTCGTTGTGCCGGGAACCGTGATCGTTGCCCTGTTGATGGCGCTCTGGATCAACCGCGAACAGTGGCTGTCGGGCCCGATCCGGACAGCCTTTTTCGCGCCCCATGTCGTTGCCATTACCGTCACCGCGATCATCTGGATCTGGATTTTCGAGAAAGAGACCGGCCTTCTCAATGTGGCTCTCTATGGCATCGGAATCCCCAAACAGGGATGGCTGACCACAAGCAAGTGGGTGATCCAGTCGATCTCCCTTGTCACCATCTGGCAGGCAGTGGGATTCCACATGGTAATCCTTCTGGCCGGACTCAAAGAGATTCCGGCCGAACTGGGGGAAGCGGCCGTCATCGACGGTGCCTCAGCCTGGCAGGCGTTCTGGCGCATAACCCTTCCGCTCCTGACTCCGGCGCTGGGGCTGGTCATTACACTCGAAATCATCAGCGCCTTCCGTATCTTTGGTCAGATCTATCTGATGACAGGCGGTGGGCCGGGCGGCCATTCGGCCACCATCGTTTCCTATATCTACCATGAGGGATTCGTCCGCTTCCGTCTCGGGTTTGCCGCCGCTCTGTCTCTCCTTCTCTTCTTCACAATTCTTGTGTTTACCCTCCTGCGGGCGCGTCTGGTAAGGGAACATAGCAATTAGGTCCGAAGACCTATTCTGATCATGTCGAACCTGGGCCTCAGCACTCTCTATAACCGCTCGTCATTGCGCTTCGTCCGCACCTTCATCATCTGGTTCCCAGGTGCAGTCGTGGCACTGCTGTGGCTGTTCCCGCTCTACTGGATGCTCAACACCTCCGTCAAGCCGGACCGCCTGATCCTGGCCGGTATAGACCTGATTCCTACCGAAATAACCTGGGAGCACTACAGGACTGTGGTGGCCGACACCCCCGTTATTCGCTGGTTCATAAACAGTATTGTGACCTCGGTCTGTGTTGTTGCCGGCAGCCTGGTGTTGGGGTCACTGACGGGCTTCGCTCTGGCGAGGATGCACTTCCCAGGACGCACTGTCATCTTCTGGCTGCTGATCAGTTCGTTGATGATCCCGCCCGAGATGAGTATTGTTCCCCTGTTTATCGGTGTCTTGCGACTGGAAGTTCAGGACAGTTTCATTTCTCTGATCATCCCTCCTCTGGCCAGTGTCTTCCCGGTCTACCTGTATCGTCAGTTCTTTCTCTCGTTTCCGCGGGAGTTGGAAGATGCAGCCGCCATCGATGGCTGCAGCCGTTTTGGCGCCTTTATTCGCGTGGCGCTGCCACTGGCAAGGCCCGCTACTCTGGCCGGCGCCATTCTCATTTTCACCAGCAATTGGAACTCCTTTCTCTGGCCGCTGCTGGTCGCCTTCAAAACGGAGTGGAAAACGCTGCCCGTGGGCATGGCGTTCTACACGCGTCTGGACATTCAAGGCACGTCAACACAAAGCGGCTACGGCGAAGCCATGGCTGCTGTCGCCATTGTCGCTTTGCCTACGCTGATATTCTTTCTAATCCTGCAACGTTACTTTATCGAAGGGGTCACCCAAGTGGGCATCAAGGGCTGAGTTCGATACTGCAACTCCTCTTCGAGAGCCCGACCATTTAGCCGGCATGGCGGAAGGCAGAGCACGCCAATATGGATCAAGTCATGAAAAATGCCGAGAAGCTCACCCTCTATCACGACCCCTCCCGCTACACCTGTCAGGTAGGCGCGGCCCAACTCCGGAACGGCGAAGTGGTCGTAGTGTTCAACGAGACAAGCGGATACATCCACCCGGACTTCGACAGCATCCTGCTCATCCGCTCTGCTGATAACGGTCAGTCTTGGGATCAGACGCCCGTTGTAACTGTCTGGCCCGCAACCCATCACTTTGGCAGCGATACACCCTCCATCACGCAGCTCTCAGACGGTACCCTCCTTGTCAACTATTTTCAGTGGGCCTTCGTCGACCAGAAGGGCATGCTGGAGGACTTTGGGCCGCAAGACAGACCGCGCGGCACACGCGATGTGGACGGCGTCGGTATCATCACCTCGTCGGACAACGGCTATACATGGGGTGCTGCCTACAAGGCCAACGTAGCGCCCATGCGTTGGGGTCAGCCCATCGATAGCGTGCTGGAGCTGCCGGATGGCGCCCTGTTGATGGCCTGCCATGGACACCAGTTCGCGCGCGCCTGGATGGAAACGGACAACCTCCACGAACGCGTCCGCTCATACCTCATGCGTTCCGACAACAAGGGGCAGGACTGGGAATACTACTCCACCATAGCCTATGACCCCTCCAATATAGTCTCATTCGACGAGACCGCGCTCGCACGCACAGCCGACGGCGCCTTGGTCACCATGATGCGGACCATGCACGGCGTCCGCAACCGCCACCAACACATGTGGACCAACTATTCTCGCAACGATGGTGAATCCTGGAGCCTGCCTGAACCGACAAACCTCTGGGGATACCCTGCCGATCTCACTCTCCTGCAGGATGGCCGCATGCTTTGCACCTACGGCCATCGCCGCGACCCGTGGGGAATCCGTGGTTGCATTTCCGATGATGGGCTCAGTTGGAACGTTTCCAACGAGTTCGTCATCAGTTCCGGTGGCATCGCGCCGCCAGAAGCAGTCCCCAATCTGTACTGGCACATCGGCTATCCTGCGACGATCCAGCTCAACGACGGCACGCTCTTGACTGTCTTCCACGAGTGGACGCAAGAGAACCCAATTGTCCAGTATGTGGTAGCCGTCCGCTGGGAACTGGCTTGACAAGAGACAAATCACTTTCCTCGCAATCCCTGCCCTCCGCCGGACCCCGCGTACCCAGCGCGCCTCCCGGTCCTGCCACCGGAAGAGACCCACGAATAGACCTGAAACGTTTAACTCTACAGCTACAGGCTAATCCTCTTATCACCCCGAATCCGAATACTTGACAAGAACCTTAGTTGCCTCCAGAATACCAACCAACCAAACCGCAAAAGAGATAGACCCGCACACGTCATATGCCCTTGCATCGTGCCTGAAAATATCGCATTTCCGTGAATCTCCAGTGCAGTTCTCTCCAAACCTATTTCAGTAAGGAGGAAGCAAACTCATGAGAAAGCTCTATCTGTTCACCATCTTCGTCCTCGTGATGGCAGTCATGGTGTCGGCTTGCGCAGCGCCCGCTGCGCCGGCGGAGACCGGGGCCATGGAAGAGGAGATGGAAGAGGAAGTCACCATCAGTATCATCACCGCCCAGGGCCCCCTGGCTGATGGCCTTGTCGCTCTGATCCCGCAGTTTGAAGAGGAAAATCCGGGCATCAAGGTCGAAGTGGCGCCCTTCCCCTGGACGACTTTCTTCGAAAAGGTGATCTCGCTGGCCCGCACCGAGTCCGGTGAATTCGACGTAATCTTCGCCGATGATCCCTGGATGCCCAACATCGTCGACGGCGGCCTGTCCGTCAACCTTACCGAAGCCTACGGCGCAACCCGCGACGACGACGTGCCCCAGGTCTCCTACGACGTCTTCTCCTGGCCTCCCCCCTACGGTCCCATCCCCTTGGACTTCCAGACCGGTGAGCGCCCGGACCTGCACGCCCTGCCCATCCAGGGCAACGTCATCATGTTCTACATCCGCCAGGATATCCTTGATGAACGCGGACTCGATCCGCCTGTAACCTGGGATGACGTACTGGCGATCGCTGAGCAAGTTCACTGTCCCGATTGCGACCCGCCCTTCTACGGCTACAACGTGCGCGGCGCCGCCGGCAGTGACGCCCTCGCCCTGCTGTGGTCCATGGGCGGCGGCATCTTCGATGACGAGTTTAACGTCATCCTCGACAACGAGGCCGGCTGCGATGCGCTCACGCTCTATGAGCAGTTGAGCAAGTACCTGCCGCCGGGCGGCAATACCTATGGCACCACCGAGATGGTGGCTGAGGTCGTTTCCGGCCGCGCCATGATGGGCATCGGCTGGCCGGGCGACGCCTACGCCGCCTTCGAGGATGAGACCGACTCCGATGTAGCAGGCAAGATGCTCTATCTGCCTCTGCCTGCCTCCGAGGTTGGCGCTCCCCACGTCTCCATGATGGGCCACTGGGGCCTCGTGCTCAATGCCCATTCCGAGCACAAGGACGCCGCCTGGACCTATATGGAGTGGATGCACTACAACCAGGAGCACGCGTTGGCCTACGCCCACGCCGGCGGCATCCCCTTCCGCAAGTCCGTCTTTAACGACCCCGAACTGATCCTGGAGAAACCCTGGTTCCCGGCCCAGTTTGAGGCCCTGATGGTTCCGCCCAAGTGGCGGCCCCGCAGCACCCAGGCCACAGGAATCAGCCTCGCTATCCTCGGGCCGGCGTTCAGCGCCGTCGGCGCCGGCGACATAACCGGCCAGGAAGCCTGCGAGCAGGCTGGCGCCGAAATCCGTCTCGAGATGGAAGGCGTTACCAACTAGAGTGAATTCCAGAGGTGAGGGGCGAGATTCCCCCTCACCTCTCTCTCCCTGTGCGCACCCTTAGAACTTTGGCGTTCAAGGTCTCCTTCAATACCTACCGGTCCAAGGAGGGCATCGTTGACCGTACAGCAGACCGCTGGTCCCTTGCCTGGCCAGGGCGCGAGCAGCGCGAATAGCGTAAACACCCAGCCTCCGCCTCCCCAAGGCATGTGGTCCGAACTATTCAGCTTTCGCGACAACCGCCTCGGCGTTATGCTGATCGTGCCCAGCCTCCTGGCACTGATCCTGGTCCAGTTCTATCCCATCGTTTACAACTTCTGGCTGATTCTCACCAGCGAAAAAGGTGAGTGGATCGGTCTGGACAACCTCTCCCGGCTCACCAGGGACACCATCTTCCACGGCACCCTGATCTTCAGCCTCAAAATGGGCATCGTTGTCGTTCCCATGTGCCTCCTTGTGGGGCTGGGACTCGCCCTGCTCGTGCACAGCGACTATGCCGGCCGTAAGGCTATCTGGATCTCCATCCTGATAATTCCACTCATGGTCTCCGAAATCGTCGCCGGAATGATGTGGAAGATCATGTACCACCCTACCCTGGGTCTGGTAAACGTTCCCCTCACTGCCCTCGGTCTTGAACCGATAATCTGGCTCGTGAAGGCCGATACCGCCTTCATTGCCCTCTGTGTCGTCGAGGTCTGGCGCATCAGCCCCCTGGCATTCCTGCTCCTCTACGCCGGCCTCAACCAGGTCCCCCGCGACATCTACGAGGCCGCCGCCGTCGATGGCGCAACCCGCTGGCGCGCCTTCTGGGACATGACCCTCCCCTATATCAGGCCAATGTTCGCCATCGCCACCATCCTCGTCTTTGTCTGGTCCACCCGCACCATCGGCACCATCGCCGCCACCACCCAAGGTGGCCCCGGCCGCGCCACCTGGAACCTGTCCTGGTACATCTACGGTATGTCCTTCCAGCGCCTCAAGCCCCACTACGCCTCCGCAGCGGTGCTTGTCATGCTGCTGATGACCTATATCGCCGGCACGATCTTCGTAAGATATCTGTGGGTGGAGCGCCGAAGCCGGTGAGCTTGAATGTAGTTATCCCAAGGAGTATATGCTGATGGCGCAAACTGAAGCGAGACAGACGACAACAACCGAAACCGTGACCCACACCGTTGAAATGGCCGTACAGGAACGCCGCTTCAACCTGCGTAAACTGCTCGTTGTCGTCGTCCTCTACCTCGCCGCCTTCTGGACCCTTGTCCCCATGTACTGGGTCGCCATCTCTTCCATCAAGTCCTTGCGCGACCTCGCCCACATCCCGCCCCGTTTCTTCCCAACCGACCCCCGTCTTGACGCCTGGGTGACCATCTTTGAACGCCGCATCCTCGAAAACGTCTACAACAGTCTCGTCGTTGCCACCTTGGCAACCATTATCTGTCTCATTATTGCAGTCCCCGCCGCCTACGCCGCCACCAGGATGCGCCTGCCCTTCAAGTTCGTCGCCATCGTCGTCGGCCTGATGGGCCTCGTCGCGCTCCTGCCCCCCATCGCCTCCGCCATCCCACTCTTTCTCCTTGGCAGCGATCTTGGCATTATCGACGAAAAATATACCCTGATCATCCTTTATACTGTTCTCAACACCGCCTTTGCCGTTTGGGTCCTGCGCGGCACCTTTATGGATGTCCCCATGGACGTGGAGGAAGCTGCCCTGATGGACGGAGATACACGTTTCGGCGCCGTGCGCCGCATCCTGCTGCCGCTAATCTTCCCAAGCCTCTTTTCGATCGCCATCCTGCTCTTTATCTTCAACTGGAACGAGTACATCATCGCCCTTTACTTTGTGAATTCCATGAAAACGATGACGCTTCCGATTGCGATCCAGGCGCAGATCCCACAGCACGAACTCGACTGGGGCGTGGTCAGCGCCGCGGGCACGATCGCAGTTTTCCCCGTGCTGGTCGCAGCATTTACATTGCAGAGATTCCTCGTGCGCGGACTGACCTTTGGCGTCGCCAGTGGCCAGTGAGATGTGATCTGGGCCGTCTGTGGCATGATGACGCTCTCCAGTCCAGCAGTATTTCGCGAAGACCGACTTCCGAGAACAGAAGGAGAGTAGACATTGGCGGAAGTAAGAATAGAAGGTCTGACAAAGTACTTCGGCGATACCTGCGCCGTTAATCAACTCAATCTCGTCGTCAACGATGGCGATCTGGTTGTCCTGCTCGGCCCCTCCGGCTGCGGTAAGACCACCACGATGCGCTGCGTAGCCGGTCTGGAGCGCCCCACCTACGGCGACATCTATATCGGCGAAACGCGCGTCAACGACCTCGAACCGCGCGAACGCGATGTCGCCCTCGTCTTCCAGAGCTATGCCCTCTACCCCCATTTCACCGCCTTCGACAACATCGCCTATCCTTTGCGCCTCCGCAAAACGCCAAAAGACGAGATCGAGCGCAGGGTTCGCGACGTAGCCGAAATGCTGGGCATCACGCATACCCTGGAGCGGCCGCCAGGACTCTGTTCCGGCGGCGAGCAGCAGCGCATCGCCCTCGGCAGAGCAATTGTCCGTGAACCCGTAGTTTTCCTGATGGACGAACCGCTCTCCAACATCGACGCCCTGCTGCGGGTATACATGCGCGCCGAGATCAAACGGCTGCAGCACGAGTTGGGCACCACAATGATCTACGTGACCCATGATCAGGTCGAAGGCATGACAATGGCCGACCAGATCGCGGTGATGAACCAGGGTACCCTGCAACAACTGGGCACGCCCAGCGAGATCTACGACATGCCGGCCAACAACTTCGTCGCCCGCTTCGTCGGCTCCACGCCGATGAACTTCATCCCCGGCGCGCTGCAAAAAGAGAACGGCAAAACAGTCCACAAGAGCGATCAGTTCGTCATCCCGGTCAGCGCTGAAATGGCCGACCGCGCCGCCGAACTCTGCCCTAGTGGTGTCTGTACTCTCGGAGTCCGCCCCGAAGAGATCCACTTCACCATGGATGACAAGGGAGAGAATCAGGCTAGAGTCTTCCTGCTGGAACCGCTCGGTTCGGAAACAATTCTCGATATCGAGAAAGAGGGCCTCCTTCTCAAGGTCAAGGATATAGCTTCAACCCAGGTGCGCGAGGAAGATATCCTCAGTCTATCCTTCAATCGCTTTCACCTCTTTGACGACGATACCGGCGCAGCCATCCGCTGAGCCGGGGAGCGGAATCTGTCGGGCGCCAGCCAAGGCGGAGAAATGGTTCACACTTAATACGTTCCCCAGACCATCCACAAACAAGTGCTCAGGCACTCATGAAAACTCAGCCTCGTGAGGAACTATGTTGAATGTGAAGATTGGAAGCGCTCCAATCAGTTGGGACGTCCTATCCTTTGGCAGCAGCAAGACCAGCGGCCTCAGCTTTGCCCAGATGCTGGACGGAATCGCAGCGGCCGGATACGAAGGTACGGAAATCAGCACGAATGGCTTTTTCCCTGCCGAAGCAGAACTGTTGTGCGCCGAACTGGCGCAAAGAAACCTGAAGGCGGCTTCCTCCTATGTGGCCCTGCCCCTCGGGAAGGAAGGAGGGCTCGCCCCCTTGCTTGAGCGGGTTCAAAGCGTTGCCGCGCTGCTCGCCTATTTCAGTGTCTCGGAAATCATCATTGCCGGCGATACTACGCCAAAGCGCCTAGAGGTCGCCGGCTCCGTTGCCGCCGACGGCAGCGACGGCTGGACTGACGAAGAATGGAAGCGCGCCGCCCATACCCTGGAGGCCGTCGCCACCCTTTGCAGAGAACGCTTCAACCTGAAGACCGTCTTCCATCATCACACCGGCACCTATGTCGAGACCCCCGCCGAGGTTGCCCGGATCATGGAGATGACCGACCCGGAACTGGTCGGACTCTGCCTCGACACCGGCCACTACCACTACGGCGGCGGCGATGTCGTCGAAGTGGCCAAGCAGTATGCCGACCGCATCTGGTATCTCCACATCAAAGATGTCTGGCCGGAAAAACTGGAACAGGTGAGAAGAGAACGGATCCACATGCGCCAAGCCTGGGCAATGGACATCTTCGCAGAGTTGGGTCGAGGCGCTATCGACTTTCCCGCCTTCTTCGAAGTGCTGCGCACGCAAGACTACCAGGGATGGATGATCGTCGAGCAGGACTCGGTAGGCCGTTCACAACGAGACCCAACCTGGTCGCCGGTCGAGAGCGCCAAGCTGAGCCGGGATTATCTTCGAGATGTTTTGCGTGTCTGAGCCGGACCTGGGCCAGTCCTGAAGTTTCCCGCACAATTTACGCCACTTTTTCCGGCCCGTGAATCACTCAGCACGCAATATGTTATGCAGTTAAGGAAATAGCTATGGCTAAGGTATCTGAACAGCTGGATCTTCTGCTCGAAGAGATGGCCACCTGGGACAAGCCGGAGTATGTAATTTCAAGCTTGACGCACCTGGTAGACATCCATCCCGAACTGCTGGAGCGCTCTTACACCTTTGAAGTGCTTGGCCGCGCCTATGGACTGCAAGACAACAAGCCGCTCGCCGCCGAAATCTTCGAGTATGCTCTGAAATTGGATCCGACTCGTTCCCAGGCCAGCGCCTGGTACAACGAAGTACGGCAATGTGAGGATGTCAACTACGACGAAGCGCGCGTACCTGAGTTCGAGTTGCCCGATCCGTTGCGATTCGCGGACGGCCGCGCAGTCACAGATGCCGCTGCGTGGAGAGAGGAGCGCCGCCCCGAACTCCTCCGTCTTTTCGAAGAGCACGTCTACGGGAAAGCTCCGGGCCGGCCCGAAGCCATGACCTTCGAAGTCACATCCGTGGATGAGAGTGCCCTGGACGGCCAGGCGACACGCAAAGAGGTTTCGGCATACTTTACCGGCTGTCGCGACGACGCCCGGATGGACATTCTCATCTACCTGCCCAACGACAAGACGAAACCTGTGCCATCCTTCCTCGTCCCCAACTTTCAGGGCAACCATTCAATCCACAGCGACCCCGGCATAACTCTCTCACAGCAGTGGATGCGCAACCGCATTGACCGCGGCATACGCAACCACCGCGCCACCGAAGCCAGCCGTGGTACAGCCCTCTCCCGCTGGCCGGTCGAACGCATCCTTGAACGCGGCTACGCCCTCGCCACCATCTACTATGGCGACCTCGACCCCGACTACGACGACGGCTTCCAGAACGGCGTGCATCCCCTCTACTACAGAGCCGGCCAGACGCGACCCGCCGCCAACGAGTGGGGGGCCATTGGCGCCTGGGCATGGGGCCTGCGCCGCGCGCTCGACTATCTCGAGACCGACGAAGACGTCGACCACACCCGCGTCGCCGTGATGGGACAGTCCCGCCTGGGCAAGACCGCGCTCTGGGCCGGCGCACAGGATGAACGCTTCGCCCTCGTCATCCCCAACAACTCCGGCTGCGGCGGCACCGCCCTCTTCCGTCGCCGCTTCGGCGAAACCGCCCGCCATGCAAACGTCACCTACCCCCACTGGTTCTGCGAGAACTTTAAGCGCTACAACGACAAGGAAGACGAGCTCCCCGTCGACCAGCACATGCTCATCGCCCTCGTCGCCCCCCGCCCCGTCTACGTCGTCAGCGCCGACGCCGACCTCTGGGCCGACCCCCACGGCGAGTTCCAGGGAGCACTGCACGCCGCCCCCGTCTACAAGCTCCTCGGCGCCGAAGGCATCGCCGTCCACGAGCTCCCGCCCGTCAACCAGCCCGTCAGAAGCATAATCGGCTACCACATCCGCACCGGCAAGCACGACGTAACTCTCTACGACTGGGAACGCTACATGGACTTCGCCGACATCCATGTGCGGTAGAGATAGCGTGCATGCAGTCCAGCACAAGCTGGAGCAATTAATCCGCAATTTGGCTGTGAGGGTGCGCGTATCGTCCCTGAAATGGCATGACTCGCGTGAACGATACGCGCGATTGCGGGGACGTTGACTTGCAAATGGTAGTGTTGTGGATACAAGAAAGAGCTGACGGACGTCAACACTTCAGGTTCGGCCCGGGAAGCTATGCTCTGTAGGCATCGGCAACCTTGCGTAAAGCCTTTTCAACCCCTAGCACATCTTCCTTCGTATAGAATTCGCTCCAGGTGATTACGAGGTGCGCTGCCAACCCCCGTTCCGCGTTGGGGCACATTCCTTTGTAATAGCGTTCTCGGTCGTCATACACGGCTCGCGGAAACGCGTATTCAGGATGTTTCGGCGGTTCTGGGGTCAAAAAAGCAGGATGGTCATAAAGGAGATAGTACCATTTGGGCATGCAAGCCACGCCCTCGGCCCGCAGGGCGCGAGCAAAAGTGTAAATGTCTACAGTAAACGCGCCTTCCTCCAGGCTGACAGCGTAGAGCCAGTAGGCGTGCTTCGCCTCATCAATGATGTGCGGCGGGCTGAGTCCCGGAATGTCGTGAATCAACTGGTCGAGCATTTGACCGGTCTCTCTACGCCGTGCCACGATGTCGTCCAGCTTGTTAAGCTGTACCATTCCCACTGCCGCCCCCAAAGGATTCATCCGGTAGTTGAGCCCCAGACCGACGTGGGTGCGGAAGAACATTCCCTCCCTGGCGCCTTCTTCCTCTCCGCGCCCGACAGCGAACAGCGCAGCCCGCTCGGCAAACGCATCCGTATCCGTCATCACCATGCCGCCGGTGATGGTTGTCATATGTTTGCCGGTGATGAAGCTGAAAACGCCAACATCTCCAATTGACCCCACTCTTCTCCCTCTGTATTCAGCGAAGTGAGCCTGCGCGCAGTCCTCTATGATGGGAATGTTGTGACGTCGCCCTATGGCCATCAATTCGTCCATCTGTGCTGGCTGACCGTAAAGATGGACTGCTACGATTGCTTTCGTCCTGTCCGTAATTTTCGACTCGACATCGGTTGGATCGATGTTGAAGGTATGCAAGTCGACATCAGCAAAGATCGGAATAGCGTTTTGGGCGAGGATTCCCTTCACCGACCCCACATCGCTGATGGCTGGGAGAATCACCTCATCGCCGGGTTCGACACCGGCGGCGACAACGCCAACGTGGACCGCAGCGGTTCCTGAATCTACTGCGACCCCATGTCGCACGCCATGGGCTTGTGTGAATGCCTTGCAAAACGTACCAATAGGATCGCCTCGTACCCCCTCGCGGACCAATGCGGCTACTGCCTCCGCCTCTTCCGCGCCAACCTTGCGCACGCCCAGATTTTGGCCGATTGGATCCGAAAAAACAGGAGTCCCGCCCTCAATTGCCAACTGTGCCTTTGTTCCCTTCATCTTCTCTTCCCCTTGGATTCCCACTCACAAAGCCTGGACCGAATTATCGTCCTCCAAATCCAGTCATGTGTATGCCGCGGATGAAATATCTTTGCATTGAGAAAAACAGCGCGAGTATCGGGGCAAGCATCAAGATAGATGCAGCCATCAGTTGGTTCCAATCGGTGCCTGTTCGACTCATGAAAAAGCGCAAACCAAGCGCAAGCGTGCGTAGATCAACTGAATTCGTATAAATCAGTGGCCCCAGAAAATCGTTCCAATGGCTAAGGACAGAAAAGATCGTCACGGCTCCCAGAACCGGACCCGAAATCGGCAAGATAACCTGCCAGTAGATGCGCACATAAGCGGCCCCGTCCATCAGTGCCGCTTCATCCAACTCCAGGGGAATTGTTCTGAAGTACTGGCGTATGAGAAACACATAGAACGCATTGACACCGAACCAGAAGGGTACGATCAGGGGCAACAGAGTATCAATCCACCCCAGTAGTTTGAATAGAATAAATGAGGGGATCAATCGGACCACATCGGGAAGCATCAGCGTGGAGAGAAGCACAATGAACCAGAAGTCACGGCCCCGGAAGCGGATTCGAGCAAATCCAAACGCCACAAATGAGCTTGTCAGAACCGTCCCCAATGTAGCCGAAAGCGTGATCACAACACTATTTCGAGTATACAAGAAGAAAGGATGTCCTGGACGCGTGACGGCATCGATGTAGTTGCTCCAAACGACCGGCCGCGGAATCAAATTCGGCGGGAAAATAAACTCGGTGCCGGGCATCTTGAGCGATGTCGAGAGCATCCATCCAAGAGGAATGAAGCAGATTACGCCGCCAAAGATCAACAGAGCATAGCGTACTGTATTGGACGCAAGAGCGGATGAAAAAGGTCTCATTCCACCTCGTAGAACACCCATATCCGCGCCATCCTGAACTGAACGAGCGTAAAGACCAAGATAATGAAAAACAATACCCACGCTAGTAGGGAGGCATAGCCCATCCGCAGGTTTTCGAACGCATGTCGATACACAAAGAGCACGTAGAAAAGCGTTGTGTGAACCGGGCCGCCCTGCGTGGCGATGTAAGCAGCGGTGAAAATCTGGAAGGAGCTGATGATACCCACCACCAGATTAAAGAAGATGAGCGGCGTAATCATCGGCACGGTGACATGCCTGAACTGGGCAAATAGGCCCGCTCCATCTATCGCTGCCGCATCGTAAAGCGACTGTGGCACGCCCTGCAGACCAGCCAGAAACACCACCATCATCGTGCCCACCCGCCACAGTTCCATGATAATCAGAGAAGGTTTCGACAGCTCAGGATCCCAGAGCCATGCCTGACCCGGTATCCCAAACAAGGACAAGATGTAGTTGGCCAGACCATAGTCGGGATTGAATATATACATCCAGAGGAATACACTGGCTACACCGGGGATGATGGTAGGAAGATAATATAGAGTTCGAAAGACATTTACACCGTGCACGCGCATGTTGAGCAACAGCGCAAGCATCAGCGCCCATACAACCTGAGCCGGCACGCCCAAAAATGTGAAGTAGGCTGTATTCCAAAGGGAAATTGTGAAGAACCTGTCCCCCAGCATCCTGTCGAGGTTGTCCAGCCCGTTGAAAGTGGGAGGCGATAAAACGGGATAGCGCGTGAAGGCGAGATAGACTAAGCCCACCATCGGGCCGGCGGTAAAGACGATGAATCCGACCAGCCACGGCGCGATAAACATGTACCCAAGAACGTCGCGTCGCAACTGCGTACGTGTACCCAACATGGACCGTAACGTTGCCATGTCAGAATAGGCGCTCCTGATTTCGATGATTCCGCATTTGAACGTACTTGGTCAAAGTGCGGAGTGACATCAGCCGGGCGCTCTGACCATTCGCTGACACCACTCCGCCTTCAGGTTTGAAGCCTGCCGCAAGCCATTCCGGAACGGATTCAGTGCTTGACCACTGGCCTCCGTTATCGATGCAGGCTCTAGAAATCTCCGTACTCTTCTCGATACTCCGCAATGAGTTGGTCGACGTCCGGCTTCACCTCATCCATCGCCTCCTGCGCCGTCTTCCGGTCCAGCAGGATTTCATCCCAAGCGCCTTGGATGAGCGCGTCCATTTCGCGGATGCCGGGGATGTGCAGGATGACGCGGGTGACCTGTGCAGCTGCAATATCGATCACCTCAGGTGTTTCCCAGTCCTTCAAGCCCTGCTTCAACCACAGGTCGGACTCTGCCACTTCCGGCGAAGTGGGGTCGCCATAGTGGGCCAGAATGAGCAATTCGTGCCCTCTATTGGTGTTGAAGGCTATGTACTCCCACGCCTCGTCGGGATGCTCGCTGCCAGTATATATGCCTGGCCCCTCGGGGGGATTGCGGGTAATCGTTGGTCCATTTGGCATCTCCGGCAGCGGCACCTGGCCTAAGACGAGATCCTCGCGCAAATAGGGAAGGATCTCCCGGTGGAAGAAACCCATCGCCACGCGCTCCGTGTTCATCATTTCGGCGCCGCCGCGGAACTCCTCCACCTCTGCCGGAGTCGGCGTGAATCCCATCTTTGTCGTGTCGGCCATCCAGTTCCACGCCTCAATCGCTTCGGCCTCGTTGATCACGGTCGCCGTATTGTCCTCGTTCCACACGTCGCCGCCAAAGCCCCAGATCCACAGATTCTCAATTCGGATCGTTCGAGGGATGGGTGTGCGGCCCCACTGCTTTTCGGCTCCCTCGCCCACAGACAGCGCGCCGGCGTACTCCCGTTCCCATTTTTCCAGCGTCCATCCGCCTTCCTGATAGACCTCCCAGGGATCTTGGAGACCCGCCTCCTCCATCAGCCTGGGGTTATACATGACAAACATAGGATGCGCGCCGTCGGCGATGGCATATACCTGCCCCTGCCAGGAGAGGTTCTCCACCAAGCCGGGGTAGAAGTTATCCAGATTGACTCGAGGGTCCGATTCGATATAGTCATTCAAGGGGACCAATACACCGCGGACAGCATAGGTTGCCCGCTGCATAGGATGGTTGAAGGTCAGATCAAAGGGCGCCTCACCGCCTGCCAGCGCAACATAGACCTTCTGAATCGCTTCACCATACGGCAAGGGCACCATCTCAATCGAGATATTCGTTTGCGACTCGTTGAACTCCTCCCCGGCCTGATTCATCGTCGCTTCGGGGTAGGAGTTGTCGTACCAGTACACCAGTTCCACCATCTCAGCGGCTGGCGCGGCTTCCCCCTCGTCCGTCATGTCCGTCGCCGGAGCGGCCGGCACACAGGCCACTGCCGAAGCGCCTGCGACCGTGGCCGCAGATAGACGTAAGAAATCTCGGCGGTTGAACTGTCTTGTCTGACGCATGGTTCCTCCTTTACGGTCTCAGACTTGATGCATACGTAGGTCGGTACAGTTTCCTCACGCACATCGTCGAAGACATTACCCTTTGCCTCACCTCCCTTTCTGCTCAACACGCTCCCGACTGCGATTGCGGTCCGCAACCGTCCGCACAATTTCAGCGATCAGTTCACAATGTTCCGGCCTGTATTTCTCGCCGATAGACGCCCAGCGAATAAAGTTCTCAAGATACGCTTTCGCATTGGGGCAGTTGTCGGCACTGTAATGGTAGCTACGCGAGGCCGGCGGCATCGCGAACTGATGAGACTTGCCTTCCGCTCGCTTCTGCAGGAAAGCAAGGGCCTCAGGCATCAGGTAATACCTGGCAGTACCGGCGCCTGGGATACCGGCGTCCGCCAACTGTTGAGAAAACTCCTCCGCCGTGCACTGAAAATGCCGCGGGTCCATGTGAAAGCCGACCATCCAGCAGGAAAATAGAGTCACACTGTCCGGGATGGGCAGCGGGGTGATGCCGGGTACCTCTTCTAAAAGAGGCCACAAAATTCTTGCGATACGGTCCCGGTGGGCAGCCTGCTCACCGATGACCTCGAGCTGGCCCAGACAGATCGCAGCCGTACACTCCGGCATGCGATACGAGTAACCCATTTCATGGTGGTAGCGCCCGTATCCGGGAATCCACTCGGCCCCACGATCATGCGCCAGGAAGCGCATTCGTGACGCCAGTTCATCACTGTTCGTAACGACACAACCCCCAATGTCTGAGCCCATCGTCTTTTCGGGATCGAATGAGAATGCAGCCGCGTCTGCCAATGTGCCCACCAGCCTGCCCTTGTATTCGCTGAACGCTGCTTGGCATGCGTCCTCATAAACAAAAAGATTGTGCCTTTGCGCTAACTCATTGATCGGATCCATATCGCAGACCAATCCCGTCTTGTGTACGACCAGGATCGCCCGCGTCCGGTCCGTTATGCACTCTTCAATCGTCTCCGCGCATACATTTACCGTGCCGGCCTCGGTATCGGCGAAAACAGGTATGTAACTCTCAAGGCAAAGGCCTTGAATCGTTCCGAAGTCTGTGATGGGACTGACTATGACTTCGTCTCCCGGTTCGAAGCGAAGCGCAGAGGCCAGAGTCGCAAGCGCCGACGTGCAACCGGGCGTCGTGATACAGTGTCTAACCCCCAGCGCTTCTGCAAACGCCTTTTCAAAGCGCTTTGTCATGTTGACCTTCAGTCCCCCCGAAATGACTTCCTGAACGTATTTGAGGCAATTCGGACCGACGATTCGAGGAAACATGGTTGGCAGAGCGCTCTGCGCTGCTACGGCCCTCCCCTCCCCAAGGCAGCGATCCCCAACTTCCGGCAGTTCCTTTAAATGCTCTGCCATTTTCTAGCTCCTTCGTTTCTCCTTCTGGAGCAGGAGTATGTTCTGTCTTAGGGTAACGGTGATAATGCGGTCGGTCTCATCTCAAATGAGAATACTCGATCTTGGAGTCTGGCTAAGCGAATATCTTGAAAGACGCTGTCAAGTTCAGGGCTTAAAGACTCTAAGTCACCGTCGACAATTGCTTGTCAATTGGCGCAAACCATCGCAACGACCTGTGAAAATGCATGAATAATACTATATACATAGCAGAGATGTCAACCTGCATTCAGAGTCGGGCGCACGCCTCCCCCACCACTCCTTGCCACTGCCCTCCTGGTCCAAGATATCCCCCCCATCATTCCAGCGCGTTCGCCCGCCAGCCCAGGGATCGGTTATAATCAGCTATCGCAACAGGGTTCCCGGACCGCAGCAAGGCTGCAAGACCGCTTCGCACAGACTTATCTGCTCAAAATAAAGCGAGCCATCCCCATGAAAGCAGTTGCCAAGTTCGGATTCGGCGATAAAGAAGTGGAGATTCGGGACGTACCTGAGCCCCAGATGGGACCGGGCCAGGTGGTGGTCGAAGTGAAAGCCACCGGCGTATGCGGCTCCGACGTCCACATGTGGCGCAATATGCAATCGTGGGAGATCACGCTGCCGCTCGTCCTGGGGCACGAATTCGCCGGCGTTATCGTCGATGTCGGCGACGACGTCTCTGGCTGGGAAGTCGGCGACAGGGTCGCCGTCGAAACCGCCGCCGAAGTCTGTAACGCCTGCGTCTACTGCCTCAGCGGCGACTACAACCTCTGCCCCAACCGCCTCGGCTACGGCGCCCTCGCCGACGGCTCCATGACAAGCTACGTGGCGGCCCGCCCCCAGATTCTTCATCGCGTCCCGGACAACGTGCCTGACGAACACGCAGCCCTGACCGAACCGATCTGCGTCGCCTACAACGCCCTCGTTGAAAAGACAGCCATGAAACCCGGTGACCTGGTCGTTATCCAGGGTCCGGGCCCCATCGGCATCATGGCTTTGCAGATCGCACGCATCCGCGGCGCCGGCGCCCTTGTTGTCCTCGGCACCGACGCCGACGCCAGGCGCATGGAAGTAGCGGCCGAATTGGGCGCCGACTACACGCTCAACATCCAGCGCGACGATCCTATGGCCCTCATCGAATCTCTAGGCGACGGCTTCGGCGCCGACCTGGTCATCGACGCCACCGGCGTCAGCAAAGCGCTGCAACAATCACTGGAACTGGTGCGGCCCAACGGTCGCATTACCAAGATCGGCTGGGGCCCGCAGCCCCTCGACTTCAGCCTCGACCCGCTGGTCGGCAAAGCCGTAACCCTCCAGGGGACCTTCAGCCACCTCTACCCCACGTGGGAGCGCGTCCTGACTCTGCTCTCCACCGGGCAGGTGAACCTGGCCCCGGTAATCGGCGGCATCTACCCCCTGGAAGACTGGGAAGAGGCCTTCGAAAGCATGGAGCAGGGCGAAAACGTGAAATCGGTCCTCCGTCTGGCCGCTTGACACGAGAGAAATCGAATCTGTTCGGGATTGAAACGAGGCAGACAATGGCCTACCCGTCGACGAAACCCGAATACGCAACCGAACTGACCTGGGACATCGCCAGGCTCTTTCCCGCTCAGGGCCACTGGAGCGAGGAGGAGTATCTGTCTCTGGACACCAATCACCTTATCGAATTCTCCCACGGGCAGATGGAGGTCCTGCCAATGCCCACCCAGTCGCATCAGCTGCTGGTCATCGCCCTGTTTGAACTCCTGCGTAACTTTGTCCGTGAAGGACAACTTGGTACTGTTCTGCTGGCTCCCATGCGGGTCCAACTCTGGCCGGGCAAATTCAGAGAGCCCGATATCCTGTTCATGCGAACTGAGCATGATGACCGTCGTTCTGACAAGTTCTGGCAGGGCGCAGATCTCGTCATGGAAATCGTCAGCCCCCATGATCCCGAACGGGACAAAGTGACCAAACGCCGCGAATACGCGCAGGCCGGCATCCCTGAATTCTGGATCGTCGACCCCACCGATGCGTTCATCACCGTATTCACTCTACAGGGACAGGAATACGCGCTTCACGGCGAGTTCGTCGCCGGCGAGACGGCACTGTCCGTACTTCTGGAAGGCTTCAAGGTCGACGTTAGTGACGTGTTC
Source organism: Caldilineaceae bacterium (assembly GCA_965200615.1). GTDB lineage: Bacteria > Chloroflexota > Anaerolineae > Caldilineales > Caldilineaceae > Bin5. The sequence goes on from OZ241377.1 coordinate 21,147, forward strand.
TCGCAAGCAAAAAGATAGAGCGCGACTGAGCGTCTGAAATCGCTGTTTTCCATCTTCCGCGGAGTGTATCTTTGCCGAAAAAAGAACCTATCATCCAGGTCTCACTGGATGTAACCTCCATTGACGAAGCCCTGGACATGGCTGGCGCCGCTGTGCGCGCCGGCGTCGACTGGCTGGAAGCCGGCACGCCCCTGATCCTCGCAGAAGGCCTCCACAGCGTCCGCGCCATGCGCGAGGCCTTCCCCGATCATCCCATCGTCGCCGACCTCAAGACCATGGACGGCGCCGGCCTCGAAGCCGAAATGATGTTCCAGGCCGGAGCCGACTACGTCGTCGTCATGGGCGTGGCCCACGATGCCAGCATCATCGAGCAGGTGAAAATAGCGCAGCGCTGCGGCGGCAAGGTCATGTGCGACGTCATGCTCTGCGCCGACAAAGCCGGCCGCGCCAAAGAGGCCCAGGACATGGGCGTCGATGTCATCATCGTCCACACCGGCTTCGACGAACGCAACATGATCCCCGGTCTCAGTCCCCTCGACGACCTGCCGCCCATCCTCGAAGCCGTCGACATCCCCGTGCAGGCTGTGGGCGGGTTGACCGTCGAACAGGCCATCGAAACGCTCGAAATGGGCGCCGAAATTGTCGTCTTTGGCGCGCCGCTCGTGATCGCTTCTGACGCCTTCACCGCCGCCACTGACGATTTTGAAGGCCTGCTTCGAGAGATCGTGACCAAGGTCAAAGGATAAACTGTAATTGTTGCCGGCTAATTGCCGGTAACACCACCGACTGCAGTTAGAGACTATGAATGTCAGAGCGCCCCGCAACCGTACCATTACATTGTGTGACGCTGAGCGCGAACTCTATGGCAGCCGGTTGCTATCCTTGGACGAGCCGGTACAGCTTGACGCGATCCAAGATATTCTTGCCCTTAGATTTGAAAGCATTTTAGAGAATTGGGTGTCTGAATATTCGACCGACTGCGCTCGCCGGGCAATGGCCGATCTGGCTTTTAGGGACATTGACGGCAACTATTACATCATTGATGTCAAGTCGCACCGGGTGAGTACGAAATTCAATATGCCGAATTTGACTTCGGTCGAGCGACTGGCCCGATTGTACGAAAATGCCATGAACTACTTTGTGCTCCTTATGGTACAGTACGACCTTCAAGGAGCGGATGCCGACTTTTCCCGCGTCCATTTCGTGCCGATTAAGTTTTTGAGTTGGGATTGTCTGACTGTCGGCGCCCTCGGTTGGGGTCAGATTCAGATTGCAAACTCCAACAACATTTTGGTAAACCACCAGTTTTCTCGCAAACAGTGGATGCTCCAACTATGTGAAGTCATGCTCGAATTCTATCCCAAAGAAATCGCGAAAATTGGGGATCGGTTACGTAGATTCGAGGAGATTAAAGCCTACTGGCCGGGTAAATCAGAAGACTGACGAGGCTATGCTAAGCAACCTTGTGAGCCGTGCGAGCAATATCATATCGAAGGGAGAAGAACTATGAACCTACTTCAAGATATCCAGGACATCCGTTTCCCTGCCAATCTGCCCGACACCCTCCTGGCCGTCCACCAGACCTTCGAAACACCGCAGGTCGATGACATCTATGCCGCCGTCGGCAAAGCCCTGAACGAGAGCGGCATCATGGCGCCCATGCAGCCGGGCGACTCCGTCGCCGTCGGCGCCGGCAGCCGTGGCATCGCCAACCTCGCCCGCATCGTGCGCGCCGCCGTAGATCACCTCAAAGCCGCCGGCATGAAACCGTACGTCGTCCCCGCCATGGGAAGCCACGGCGGCGCAACCGTCGAAGGACAGAAAGAGATCCTCGCCGGCATGGGCGTTACTGAGGAGGCCATAGGCGTTGATATCAGAGCGACCATGGAGGTGGCCGAGATTGGCCATATCCCAAACGGGCCGGCAGTCTGTCAGGGCAAGGACTCAATGGCCGCCGATCACGCGATTCTGGTCAGCCGCATCAAACCCCACACCGATTTCCGCAGCCACCTTGAGAGCGGCCCCTCCAAAATGTGTGTCATCGGCTGGGGCAAACAACACGGCGCATCCATGATGCATAGCGGCGGCGGCAGGAATTTTCAGATGTATCTGGAGCCGGCTGCCCGCGTCTACGAGGCAAACACCAACTTCCGCGGCGCCATCTGCCCCGTCGAAAACGCCTACGAAGACACCGCCCTCATCGCCGGCCTGACCGCCGCCGAGGTGGGCACGAAGAAAGAGGCAGACCTGCTGGTCAAGGCCAAGGACTACCTGGCTCAAATCCCTTTTGAGGCCGTGGATATACTTATCGTACGCGACCTGGGCAAAAACATCTCCGGCACAGGTATGGACACCAACGTCATCAGCCGCCTCAGCATACCCCGCCAGCCCGAGAACTTCGGCAAAGTCGACGTTGCCATCATCACCGTCCTCGATCTGACCGAAGAGACCCACGGCAACGTCTCCGGCCTCGGGCTCGCCAACGTGACCACAGAGCGGGTCTTCCGCAAGATCGACTGGCAGGCCACCTACATGAACGCCGTGACATCCGGCATCTTCAGCGCCACCCGCTCCCACCTGCCCCTTACCTTCGCCGACGACGAACGCGCCCTTGAAGTCGCGCTGCGCATCTGCGCCGAACCCCAGGACGCCGCCAAAATGGTCTTCATCCGCGATACCCTGACCCTGGAGGACTTCTACGTCAGTCCCAGCCTGCGAGCAGAAGTCGAGAGCCATCCACGACTTGCCATCACCGGCGAAACACCTCTTTCCTTCACAAACGGCGTTATGCAGACCCCGTGGCAGTTGGAGCCGATTCTGGAATACGCCTGATCCGCCTTACAGTCAATTCGCCCAATGCTGACGATAGCGAAGTCGGCATTGGGCGACGCGTGAACGGTCCCGTCGGCAGCCCTGATTCTTGTCCTGCCGCACCGCGCCGAAACTGAAAACCATCGCACTCCCTTCAAATGGTTCCCAACTCAGATGCACTGACGCGCTCCTCACGCCTCGCCCTTCTCCTTGGCGACCCCAGTGGCATTGGGCCCGAAATCGTCGCCCGCGTCCTGGCGGAAGGGGCAAGTCCGGACAATACGACCGCCGGTTATGGCGGCGTAAACATCATCGTCATCGGCGAGCCCTGGATCCTGGATTGGGGCGCCCAGTGCGCAGATCTCTCGCTTGACCTGCCGCGCTACAGCTCACCAGAGGACCTGCCGGCTTTGGCCCCAGGCCCCGTGCTCCTGACCGGCCCATCCTTCCCGCCTGACGCGCACACGCCCGGGCGGATGAGTCCGGCCGCCGGCCGCTACGTCCTGCAAACGCTGGACTTTGCCGCCGACCTCGCCCGCGCCAATGTCATCGACGGCATCTGCTATGCCTCGCTCAATAAACAGGCCATGCACGCGGCCGGCAGCCGCCACGAGGACGAGCTCCGCTACTTCGCCGACCGCCTCGGCATCAGCGGCTACGTCGGCGAAGTCAACACGCTCGACGGCCTCTGGACCTCGCGCGTAACCTCCCATATCCCTCTGCGCGCCGTGTATGAACACATATCCGTCGACGAAATCCTGCCCGCCATTCGCCTCATTCATAACACCATCCGCCAGAGCGGGCAGCCAAGCCCCCGTCTCGCCGTGGCCGGTCTCAATCCTCATGCCGGCGAAGGCGGGTTATTCGGCAGCGAAGAAATCGATCTCATCCGCCCCGCCATTGAGGCGGCCCAGGAAGAAGATATCGCCGCCTCCGGCCCATACCCGCCAGACACCGTCTTTCTGCGTGCAAGTCGCGGCGAGTTCGACGGCGTGGTGACCATGTACCACGATCAGGGCCAGATCGCCATGAAACTGCTTGGCTTTGAACGCGGCGTCACCGTTCACGGCGGCCTGTCCACACCGATCACTACTCCGGCCCATGGCACTGCCTTCGACATCGTCGAGAAAGGCGTAGCCAGTCCGCAGGCGCTAAAACATGCCCTGAAGTTGTGCACGCAGATGATCACCGGTGGCCGCGCAGCGAACCCGCATCGACAGAGGACAACATGAAAGAATCTTCACTCGCGGTCCATGGTGGTGAACCGGTGCGTACCAAACCATGGCCGAGTTGGCCCCAGTGGGACGAAACCGAGCGCGCCGGTCTGCTAGCCGTGCTCGAAAGGGGGGAATGGGGCGGCTACGACACGGCCGTAGCCGAATTCGAAACCGCTTTCGCCGCCCGTCACGCCGCCCGTTTCTGCGTCACCACCGTCAACGGAACGACCACACTGGAGACCGCCCTGCGCGCCTTGGACATCGGCCCCGGCGACGAGGTGATCGTGCCTCCCTACACTTTCATCGCCACCGCCGCGTCCGTGCGCATCGTCGGCGCCACCCCCGTCTTCGCCGACGTCGACCTGGAGACCTGGAATCTCTCACTCCCAGCCGTCGAAGCCGCTGTCAGCGACCGCGCCAAAGCGGTGATCCCTGTCCACTTCGGCGGCCTGCCAGTGGATTTCGACAGCCTGCTGCCACTCGCTCAACGGCACAATCTCTCCGTCATCGAAGACGCTGCCCACGCCCACGGCAGCAGTTGGAACGCCCAGCCCGTCGGCGCCCTGGGAGATGCCGGTTCATTCAGCTTTCAAGCGAGCAAAAATCTGACCGCTGGAGAGGGCGGCGCGCTCCTGACCAACGATCCCGAGCTGGCCGAGCGCATGTGGAGCATCGCTAACTGTGGACGAAGCCCGGACGGCCAGGGCTACGAACATCCCAACCTCGGCGCCAACCTGCGCCTGAGCGGCTGGCACGCTGCCGTGCTCTCAGCCGGTCTGAACCGCCTCGACGATCAACTGGAACGCCGCATGAGCAACGCCCGCCGCCTGCGCAGCTTCCTCGAAGAAATCGACGGCCTGACGCCTCAGCGCTGGGACCCACGCGCCAACGCCCACTCCCACCATCTATTTCTCATGCGCTACGATGCCGACACCTTCGGCGGCCTGCCCCGCCAGGAATTCATCTCTGCATTGCGCGCCGAGAACATCCCCGTCGGCTCCCTCTATCCCTATCCTCTCTACCACCAGCCCCCACTCGCCGAACCCTTCAGCCGCGTCACGCCCTGCCCCAACAGCGAACAACTCTGTCAGCAGACCATCTCCATCAGCCAAAACGTCCTCCTGGCCGAACTGCACGAGATGGACGACATCCTCCGCGCCATCCTCAAAGTCCGCGAAAACATCGCCTCCCTCCGCTGACCACTGACCGCTATCCCGCTACACCGTTGCCATCACCAGACAGACCGACCCTTCCAAGCAACTCCACCAGCGTCCTTTCTCCCCCGAAACGCCCTGGCTTAATTGCAATCAGCGTCGACCGCCCGTCGATGACCCCGCTGCATAGCGGCATGCCCGGCAGCAGCTCCTGCTCGACCTTGAGCCGTGCTGCCCCCAAGTGCCTCAGAAAGAGCATCGCCGTATCACCACCCACGAGCAACAACACATCGGCCGGACGCCGGGCCAGCGCGGCCGCGCCGACCCGGGCCAGATGGTCGGCCCGCTGACGCGCTTCCGGGCCATCCAGGACCGCGTCCGGTTGTGGTTGGGGCTGCTGCAATAGCCAGATCGGTCGAGCCGGATTCAGAGAGGCTGTAGCCGCAGAATCTGTCTCTGGCAGCACGATCAACCGGCTGGCGCGCAACTGTGGATTATCGTCCCCGCAACGAAGTAGGTGGGCAATTTGCCGGTGAGCAACTTCGCTGCCGCTGCCCGCGACCAGTAATACCGTCTGCCTCGCAGTGCGAATTCGCCCCACAGGCAGGACGGGAAACGTCTCCTTAGTCGCCTCCCGTCGTACAAGCGCACCTACCAGTCCAGCACTCCCGCACAGCAGCGCGTCAGGCAGCGCCTCCTCCTGCGCCTTGACCAACCTGTCCAGGTCGTTATCTGTTATCGCGTCGACCGCGATGACGAGACGTCCCTGTCCGGTGCAGCTGTCCCCCATCCGCATCAACCGTTTCAATCTCATCGCCAGAGCTACTCCGCGCACCTCCTCGATAGAGAGCGCAGCCACAGGGTGACGACTCTGCTCACGCAACAATGACGGCAAATGGATCGCGGGAGGTCCGAAATCGGGCGCCGTGAGAATCCCATTGCGCAGCCAGCGTCTCTGTGCCGGAAAGGCAGGGCAGACAACGGCAGCGGGCGCGTCTACCAGCTCCAGCAGGGCGTCCAGCTCACTTCCGACATTTCCCCGCAGGGTCGAGTCAATCTTCTTATACCACCGTGCGTCAAGAGCCGGCAGCGACGCAGCTGTCTTTCGCGCCGACTTCGCGGCAGCATCCGCCGTAAGATGACGGGAGTCCGAGGTAAAGGCCAGCGCCCCCTGAGGGAGTGGCATTTCCGGACTGTCCAGAAAAATCGTTGCAGGCAGCCCGAACCGCCTGCAGCGGGCCGCAGTATCCGCTGCTCCAGTCAGGTCGTCTGCAAGAATTTTCAGGTATCTCATGAAATAAGATGCTGCTATACTTAATGCACAATGGCATTCGCGCTGTCAACTGCCGTCGTACGAACGCTTTCAAGCATAATCTCGCTCAGGCGAGTGCGCAAGCGACCCCCGGCCACCGCAACATGACGCAAATCAATCTTTTCGAGCAAGATACGCCGCTGCAATTCGAGCGAATCCTGATCTATCCCTACCCCGATCTGCGACGCCTGTGGGTGCGCATCTGGCTGCCCGCCCGCTTGGAAGATGACGCCCCCAATGTCGAGTTGATCGTCTACAACCCCGATGGAACGGAGAACAACAGTCTCGTCCTCCTGGCCCAAACCGACACCCGTCTCAACAATACTCTGCACCTCAAAGACCCTGTAACGCCCGACGAAACCTACAGGGTGGAAGCAACGTTGTCTGTCGGGCTGAGCAAGGACCCACAGCTGGTTGACCATCAGGCCTTCGACCTGACGTTGACCTTCCGTGACCCCGAAGCCGGCGAACCGGGTTACGGTATAAACTGCAGCCCATAGCTGCCCGATTTCAGCGCTTAGCGCACCGCTGCAAACTCGACGTATACTGAAGTAAACCGTTGGTCGCTGCGAACTGCATCATGGCTTTGGGCCAAATGAACTCTTTGACCGCCATCTCTCATTACCACGATCTCCTCTCCCGACCCGGCTTGGCCAGCGACAGCTGGGATCTTCTCACGGCGCGCATGGCGGAGCGCAACATGGTCTTCGGCGAGCGCCCTCTCTGCACCGTACTGCGCCCTCTGTTCTATTCGCCGCAAGAGTGGAGCTACCTGGTCAACCGCACAGAACTGATTCTTCGCCTCTTCGACCGTCTGGCCCGCCTCATGCTGGACGACGACGAGTTGCGGGCGCAGATCCACGCGACACCCGATGAAGAGCATCTCCTGCGTATCGATCACGGCTACCGCACAACCATTCCCACCGCCCGGCTGGACAGCTTTTTCGCCCGCAACGAGGACGGCAGCCGCAGCCTTGGTTTTGTCGAGTTCAACGGCGAGAGCCCGGCCTCTATGGCCTACTCCGGCGTTCTCAGTGACCTGTTTCTGGAAATGCCGGTCATGCAAGCGTTCGGCCAGCGCCACGCCGTGCGCTCGCTGCCTAGCAGAAGGCCCGCTCTCGACGAATTCCTGCGCGTCTACCACGAATGGCGCGGCGACCGCGGCAAACTGCCTGATATCGCCATCGTCGACTGGAGCGGCGTCCCCACCGCCAGCGAATTCGATCTCTTCGTCGAATACTTCGCCGAACACGGTATCACCGCGGTCATCTGCGACCCGGAGGAGATGGAGTTCAGGAACGGGCAGCTGTTCGCCGCTGGCATGCCGGTCGATTTCGTCTACAAGCGAGTCCTGATCAGCGAGTTACTGCTCCGCTACGGCCTGGATCATCCGATCGTCGACGCGTTGCAAGCCCGCACAATCTGCCTGGTTAACCCATTCAGTTGCAAGCTGCTCCACAAAAAGGCCAGCCTCGCCGTCGCCAGCGACGAGCGCAATGCCCATCTTCTGTCCGCAGCCGAGCGGCAAGCGGTAAAAGCGCATATCCCCTGGACCCGCACTGTGGAGGAGCGTACCACTTTCGACCCGGCCGGCAATCCAATCGACCTCCTGCCATGGGCCAGCGCAAACCGGGACAGGCTGGTGCTCAAACCGAACGACGAATACGGCGGCAAGGGCGTGCTCATTGGTTGGGAGACGGAACAGACAGAATGGGACGCGGCCCTGGCAGTTGCTGCAAGTGAACCGGCAATTGTCCAGGAGCGCGTGCAGATCGCCTATGAAGAATTCCCGGCAATTACGGCAAATGGCGGCGTGACGATCGACCTTCGTCTCGTGGATTCGGATCCGTTTCTGTTCCGCGGCGAACGCGTCCACGGCTGCCTCTGCCGCCTGAGCAGCGAAACACTCCTCAACGTAACCGCTGGCGGCGGCTCAATTGTGCCGGTATTCGTGGTCGAAGAAAGGGACGCATAACGGGTCCCGGAAGAAGAGAGCGAGCTATGGCCGAGTACAGCCAACCATCCTTCAATGTCAGCATCGAAGAGGAGTATCAGTTTGTCGACCCGGACAGCCGGGATCTGCGCGGGTTTGCTACCGCCCAGGGGCTCACGCTCCTGGACGCCCACGGGCCGCGAAAAGAGGATGAACAGGTTGCGCCTCCCACAGGTAACCCGTCCGGCGCCTCTGCTCCCGTAGCGGGCACTCCGATCTGCCAGGATGTCAAACAGGCCCGTCAGGAACTGCTGCGTATCCGCCGCGAGATGCGGGAATTGGCCGCGTCCCACGGCCTCAAAGTGATGGCGGCCGGCGCCCACCCCTTCAGTTACTGGGAAAGGGAACAAGAGGAGTCGCCCCGCTATCGCGCCCTGATCGAAGACACACAATTTATCGCCCGCCGGCTGCTCGCCTTCGGCACGTATGTCCACGTCGGCATCGACGACAGAAATCTGGCAGTCGACGTAATGAACGCGATGCGCTACCTGCTGCCCCACATCCTCTGCCTCGCCAACTCCTCTCCTTTCTGGCAGGGCCTCGATACCGGGCTGGCCAGCTACCGCTCCGTCCTGCTGGACGCCTTGCCCCGCACCGGCATCCCCAACGCCTTCCGCAGCCACAACGACTATCTCAGCTATGTCGATACCCTCCTGCACACCAACAGCATTCCCGATCCTGAAGCCATCTGGTGGGACATCCGCCCTCATTCCCATCAGCAGGACCGCCCGCGCTTTCAAGACGGACAGAACGCCCAGCCCGGGAATGCGGCAATTGGCCAGCCCGCCCTGGAGATTCGAGTCTGCGACGCTCTACCCGACATCGATGACGTACTCGCCGTCGCCGCGCTGATCCAGGCCACCGTTGCCTGGATGGTGGACCTGCGCCATCGCAACATGTCTTTCCGCCTCTACGACCGTACGCTCATCGCCGAGAACAAGTGGCGGGCCGTGCGCTACGGTCTGAAAGGCAAACTGCTCGACTTCGGCATTGAACAGGAGGTCCCCATCGGCAACCTGTTGCACGAGCTCCTCGAACGGGTTGAGCCCGTCCTGGACCGGCTCAACTGCCGGGAGGAGATCGCCCACATCCAAACCATCATGCAGCGCGGCGCCAGTTCCGAGCAGCAGCGCCATGTCTGGCGTCAGAGCGGCGAAGACGGCAAGGCGGTCGTCGATTTTCTCGTTTCGCAGACGGAGCAGAGCCTATGATTAAACGACCACAACTGACACTGGGCATCGAAGAAGAATATCAGATCATCGACCCCGAAAGCGGCGAACTGCGCTCTTTCATCACTCAGTTCATCGAAGATGGCAAGATGGTGATCGTGGAGCGCGAGATCAAGGCGGAGCTACACCAGTCGATGGTGGAGCTGGGCACGCCGATCTGCGCTACACCCGCTGAAGCCAAAGAGGAGCTCCTGCGCCAAAGGGCCTTCATCAGCCGCCTCGCCCAGGAGAAAGGCCTGGCCATCGTAGCCGCGGCCACACATCCTTTGAGTCGCTGGTCCGAGCAGGAGGTGACCCCCTTTCCGCGCTATCAGGGTGTGCTGGAGGAAATGCAGCTGCTGGCCCAGCGGCTGTTGATTTACGGCATGCACATTCATGTCGGCCTCGAGGATCCAAATTTCGCCATTGACACGATGAATGTCCTCCGCTATATGCTGCCCCATCTCCTGGCCCTGAGCGCCAGCAGCCCCTTCTGGCAGGGCCAGCCTACCGGGCTCAAGAGCTACCGCGCCGTCGTCTTCGAGGACTTCCCCCGCAGCGGCATCCCCGACGTCTTCCCCAACCGCGCCGCCTATGAAGACCTGATCCGGACCCTGACAAATACCGGCTGCATCCCCGATTCCAGCAAGATCTGGTGGGACGTGCGCCCCCACAGCCTCTACCCCACCCTGGAATTCCGCATCTGTGACATCTGCCCGCGCGTCGACGAGGCGATCGCCATTGCCGCCCTCTGCCAGGCCCTCGTGCTCTGGCACTGGAAGCTGCGCCAGCGTAACGTCACCTTCCGCGTCTACAGCAAGGAGTTGATCGACGAGAACAAGTGGCGCGCCGCCCGTTACGGCCTCGACGGCAAAATGATCGACTTCGGCAAGCAGGCGGAGTTGCCCGCCCGCTCACTGATGCGCGAACTCGTCGATCTCGTCGCCGAAGAGATTGCCGAGCTGGGCAGCGAAAAGGAGATCGCGCCGATCGAACAGATCCTCGCCAACGGCGCCAGCGCCGACCGCCAGCTGCGCGTCTACGACGAAACGGACGGTGACGTCAAAGCCGTCGTCGACCACCTCGCCGCCGAAACGGTAGAGGGGCTGTAGACCTGCCGGGCTTCAGTCCTCGCCACGTAGTCGCTCTCCCCAATTACACGCCAACTCCACCACAACCGCCCGCTCCCAAGCATTGCCGGCGTCGGAGGCCGCTGGCACCAACCGCCAACACAGTGTTAGAATATATGTGTCAATCGCACAGCGGGCAGTCACTATACCGAAGGAGAGTGTATGGAATCCACAGAGCCAGCGCCGGACACTCCTAAATCGCAGACAGATCAACCCCAGTCGAATCACTCCGCCGATTCGAAAAATGTCGCGCCTGGCGACACGCCGGACAGCTCCTGGGCGCCGGATAACGGACGCCGTGTCACGCTCGAAGAGTACTGGGAAAAGTGGTATGAAAATCCCTACCCGGACCTCGACGTCAGTTACGAGTGGAACAACGGCATACTGGAGGCCAAACCCTTGCCCAATGCCCCCCAAATCGGCCTGTACAACTGGTTCCTCGCCCTCCTGCTTTGCAACCTGGAGACGTTTGATCACGCCTCTCTGATCAACCTGGAAACCGGCTTCATGCTGACGATAGATGATGATTCCGCCCCCAGTGGTGAGCGCGTTCAGGTGCGCAAACCCGACATTGGCGTGATTCTTAACACCAACCCCGTGTCGTGGGGAGAGTTGGATCAATGTCACTTTGACGGAGTCTGCGACATGGTTGTCGAAGCGGTCTCCGATTCGACGCTGGCAGAAGTTCTTCGCGATACGGTGGAAAAGAGAGAGGACTACGCGCTCGGCGGGGTAAAGGAGTATTACATCCTCGATCCAGGGGGCGAGCGCATGCGTTTCTACACGCTCACCTCGGAGGGAGCGTATGAAGAGATCCCGCCCGACCCGAATGGAGTAATTCGTTCCAGCGTCTTGGCCGGTCTTCAATTCCGGCTGGACGACCTGCATCGACGCCCTCGTCTGGCGGATTTGGCTCGGGACGACGTCTATTCCGATTATGTAATTCCGGAGCTGCAGGTCGCTGTCACAAGGGCTGAAACAGAAGCGGCGGCGCGTCAGCAGGCCGAAGAACAAGTGAAGGCTTTGGAAGATGAATTGGCCAGCTTGCGCAAAAGATCCTCCTGAACCGGCTCTTCAGAATTCCAGGACCCGCGCCGGGCTTCTTACCGTCACCGAAACCACTATCTGCACTCTATGGATCTGCCTCTGGTATAGTGGCCGGGCTTTGTCTGCGTCGGCCGATTCCCAGTGCTGTTCACTCCCCCCACAACTTCACAATCTCATCCGCACTGAACCGCGGCAGAGCCACCCGCCGACCCTCGCGCATCCCGTAAACGCCCCCCTCCGCCGCCAAAACGCGCCCAATAACCTGCCCATCTCTCCCCATCCCCCGCCATAAGCCCAGCACCGCATCCACGTCCTCCGGTGCCGCCGCCGCCAGCAGTCCCCCTGACGCGATCGTGCCCAGCGGGTCAAGCCCGAACGCTGCGCACGCCGCCGCACTCAACGGCGTCACCGGCACAGCCGCCAGCTCCACCTCCAGCCCGCAGCCGGAAGCGTCGGCCAGCTCCCACAAACCCGTAGCCACGCCCCCCTCCGTCGGGTCGTGCATCGCCGTCACCAGCCCCGATTCGGCCGCCGCCAGCGCCGGCCCCAGCACGCTGATCCCCGGCTCGTACAGATAGTTCGCCGCCTCGTCCAGATCCGCCTCCGACCAACCCTGCTCCAGCAACGCCTCCCCCATCTCGCGTGCGATGATCGACGTTCCCTCTACTGCCGCGCTCCCCACCAGCAGGACCACGTCGCCGGGCCGGCACCCGCCCGTCCGCACCACCTTGCCCCTCGCAACCTCCCCCAACAGCGTACCGGCCACGACCGGCTGATTCACCACAGCCGTAACCTCCGTATGCCCGCCGGCAACCACGATGTCCAGCGCGCGGCAGGCAGCCCCCAGCTGTTCGCATATCCCCCGCACACCCTCCTCCGTTGTCCCTTCAGGCAGCAGCACCGTCGGCAGATAGAACCGCGGCCGCGCCCCGCACACCGCCAGGTCGTTCGCACAGACATTGACCGCGTAATACCCGATCTCTTCGGTGGCAAAAGTGATTGGATCGCTCTTGGCCGCCAGCAGCGTGTCCGCGCCGTCCTGTTGTGACAAAACACCGGGCCCACAGGTGGATGGCGCGCCTTCCACCGAACGCCTGCCAATGTCAATGATCGCGGCATCCTCGCCAACGCCTGGGCCAAGAATTAGATCCGGGTCATCGATCGGCAATGTTGAGATAAGCTGTGCCAGCAGATCTGCCGGCAGCTTCCCGGTTGGAAGAGAGGGAGGGGTCGTGGACATTTCGATCTCCTGCTTGTCGCAATCAGTACCGGCTGCCGCTGGCTGCCTGAGGGTAATCGTCCCTGCCATGCAGTCGCAATTTTCGAGAGCATGTCGGTACTGTGCTATCATGACACCACTGAACCAGGGGCTTGCCATAGATCAGTTGCACTGCCGTGCACAGCCCATCCCTCTAACGGGGCGCGGTCTGGGCTCACAGTCCAGGCTGACGTCGCAATCGGATGTTACAGCCACAGAACTATCCGCGCTTCATCGGGAAGGCCCTTCTTCTGGAACCCGACCCATTCGTAGAAATGGTCGACGACGACAATCCCTGGATTGAGGGACTTTTCCTGTGCGCCTGTATCGGTGTTCTCGTCGCAGTCGCACAGCTCCTTGGCAGCCTCCTCCTGACCGCCGCGCTACCGACTTCGGATGCCCTCCTGAACACGGTTCTGCAAGCCCTGCGCCAGGGTACGGCAGGCGGCGAAATCCTGTTCGAGATAGAACGCGCCCTGCGCAGCGCCTGGCCTCTCCTCCTGGCCTACAGCGGGTATGACGGCGTCAGCTTCCGCCTCCTGTCGCTGGCAACGACCCCTCTCGGCCTGATCTGCCAATGGCTCCTGTTTGGCCTCTCCAGCCACCTGCTTGCCCGTGCGGCCGGCGGCCAGGGCTCTCTCGGCCAGACCTTGGGCGCCGTCGCCCTCAGCAACGCCCCTCGCCTTCTCTACCTCTTTACCGCAGTTCCGTTCGTCTCCGTTGCCGCCGTCCTGGTCCACGTCTGGGGCGTTCTGATCGCCTTTCGCGGGCTGGAAGTGGCCCACGAACTCTCTCCCCGCCCCGCGGCCCTGGTGGCAGTCGGCGCCTGGCTACTGCTCCTTCTTGTCAGCGCCCTTGCCGCCGTTGCTTTCGGCGCGCTTCTCGTCATCTCCGGGGGCAACCTGTGAGTCTGCACAACTGGCTGCCTTCGCCTCGGAAGATGAGCGACGCAGTCCAGTTGCGCGCCTCCGGATTCACCGAAACAACCATGCGCCAGTCCTTGGGCATGGTCGTTCTTCTCGGACTGCTGGCCGGCTTCATCCCGTTCCTGGCAAATTGGGAGCAGGCCGCATCAGTCGGTACCGCTCTGCCGCTCGCCCGCCTGGGCGCGCAGGCGTCTCTCTTACAGGAAACGCCTCTTGACTATATCTCCACCTATTTCGATCCTATCCAGCTGGGCGAGCTGTTCCAGGTCATCGCTGGCCTGCCGCAGCCCTTGCCCGGCTGGCTGACCGCCTTCATCAGCGCCCTCGGCGAATGGATCAACTGGCCGCTGCGTTGGCTCGCCGTTTGGATCGTCTACGGCGCCCTGGTGATGGTCTGCAACAATGTTCTCGGCGCAACCTGTCGCTTGCAGCCGTTCTTCGCTGCCACCGGTTTCGCGGCCGCCCCCCTGCTCCTCATCGGCCTCTCACCTATCCCCTGTTTGGGCCGCGTCTGCAGCGTAATTGGTGTCGTCTGGGCCCTCATCGTCTATTCCAGGGCCAATGAAGAAGTGACGGGTTTGCCCCGTCTACGCTCATTGACCGCCGTCACACTGCCGCTGCTGTTCATTCTGATTGCCAGTCTGTCCGCTTTTGCCTTGTTCTTCCTGTTCATCTATCTATTCGCCGCCGACTTCTGAAATTCATTCCTCAATGGCCGCAGGAAATTCTGTTCCCGATAGTCAGCCGTCCGAATCTGCCCGGCGCCGGGGCAGCCATCAATAGCCGGTAACTCACGAGAGGAGTCGTTATGTACCCCCAAAGTGAAATTCTCTTCCCTCATCGGGCCATCAGACCGCTGGGCCGGGAACGCGGCGCGGACTGGCAGGAACTGGTCAATCAAGTGGCAAGTCAGCGCGATGGGAACGAGGACGCACTTGCCTTCTCTCTCATGATGATTCGTCTGTGCGACTGCCTGAACTGTGACCAGAGCAGCTACAAGGCCTCCCTTGGTTGCATAACCTGCGCACGGCGCGTCGTCGGCGCCCAGAAAGGCTCAGATCTGAAACTTCGCCAGACCTTCGAGCAGACGCGCCAGGAAATCAGACAGCGGTTGGTTCCCGGTCCCAGCTGACAAACTGAACACCATCTGCATGGCCGGAATTCCCTTCTGCCCTGGCAGAGAGCGAAGATATTGTATCCCCAGGAAACTGCAAAGGCGCGAGCCGCGCAGCCCACGCCCTTCCCCTCCTTCGCCTTCCCCTCCTTCGATTGTAGCAAGCCCCGTCTTCTGCTGGACTGACCGAAACGCCCTTTCGCCAGTCCGCTATTCCAACAGCTCGTCCGGCTATCGCTCAAATCATCTTCAATACCTGCTGGGCCAGCACAGTCCCTTCGGCCAGCAGCGTCGCAACAGCTTCGTGCGACGAAGCCTCGGCATAGATGCGCAGCACAGGTTCCGTGCCGCTGGGTCGAATCAGTAGCCAGCTGTTATTCGTCAGGATGAACTTCACGCCGTCCTGGTTGTTCACCTGCGCAACGCTCGTCCCCGTCAGCGCACTCGGCTGGTTCGCGATCAATCCCTCCACCAGATCCGCCTTGGGGAACGGTTTCACCGCCCGGTCGTCGCGACCATAACAGAACCTGCCCATGTAGGGCCGTCCCATCAATTCGTCGATCAGCGCGCCCAGGGGCTTGCGCCGCTTGGCCACCATCTCTGTCAGCAGCAGCCCCATCAGCAGCCCGTCCCCTTCGGGAATGTGGCCGAGTATGCTGATGCCCCCGCTCTCCTCTCCGCCCAGTAGCACCGGCTCCTGCAGCATCAGATCGCTGATGTAATGGAAGCCAACCGGTGTCTCGTGCACGTGCAGCCCATAGTGTGCTCCCAGCCGGTTCAGCATCTGCGTTGTGCTGACCGTCTTGGCGATGCTTCCCCGCAGCGACCGGTCCTGAATCAGATAATCGACCAGCAGCGCCATAATCTGATGCGGGTCGATAAAGCGTCCGTCCGGGTCGACGGCCCCGATTCGGTCGGCGTCGCCATCGGTCGCCAGCCCCAGGTGATACTTGCCGGTAGCCATCTCCGCCACCAGCGGCTGCAGATGCTGCGCGATCGGCTCTGGGTGAATTCCGTTAAAACCGGGATTCATCTCGTTCCGCAGTTCAGTTACCTGGCACTCGGCTTCCTCCAGCAGCCTCCGCAGATAAATCCGTCCCGCCCCGTACATCGCATCGACTGCGACCGACAGCCCGGCCCGTTCGATCGCATCAAAGTCCACCAGGTTCCGCATCTGAGAACGAAACGCGGGCAACGGGTTGAATCGTTCAAGGATGCCGGCTTTCAACGCCTGCTCATAGGCCAGCATCCTCGTCTGCTCTCCCCGCCCCTCGCGCAAATGAATGCGCCGCTCTACCTCCTTGTGCGTGGCCGCGCTGGCGGAGCCGCCGTACGACGCCTTCAGTTTGATTCCGTTGTAGCGTGGCGGATTGTGGCTCGCCGTGATCATCACCCCGCCGGCAGCCCACTTGTCCACGATCGCATAGGATATCATCGGCGTCGGCGCATCGGCCTGGCTCAACCAGACCCGAATGCCGTTTCCGGCCAGTACCTCCGCCACCGCGACCGCGTAGCGATCACTCAAAAACCGCGTGTCAAATCCCACGACCAACGATGGCTGCAAACGCGGCAGGCCCCGGAACTGGTCGTTCGTGATATCCGCGATCGCCTGCGCGACCTTTCGCACATTTTCAAAGGTGAAATCTTCGCTGATGACGGCCCGCCAGCCATCCGTCCCGAATTTGATCGACAACTCTCATCCTCCGCGGCACTGCGAATCCGGCGAGAACGCTCTCTCGCTTCTTACTCCGACGCTTCTACTGTTCGAAATACTGGGCGCGCTTCCGCTTCAAAAACTCGATGCTCTCCCGCATCTCTTCCATGCCGTTAATGCCGTCCTCAATACTGACCCAGCCCCCGAATCCTCTGTCTCGCAGGATCGAAAAAATGGTGTCATAGTCGTTGCTTCCCTGCCCGGTTATGCCGTGTTGCATCTTGTCAGGATACCCGATCAGGCCGTTGGGCAAGAGCGCCTCTTCCAGCGTCGTTCCCTCATCCAGATAACGGTCGCTTGCGTGCATCGTCACCACGCGGTCCGCGACCAGGCGCAACAACTCAACCGGATCGTCCCCCGCGACCAGCGCGTTCGACGGGTCATACTGGACGCCGAAATGAGTCCGCTCCGGAATGGCCTTAAGCAACTCTACAAAAGTCTCCATCCTCTGCGCAAATTCCGGGTACTGCCAGTAACCGTCCTTATAGTGGTTCTCAAGCCCAAGGACGACGTCATTCTCCTTTGCAACTGCAATGCACTCTTCGATGCACTCCACCACCCACTCCAGCCCTTGCTCACGAGTAACGCCCGGCCGCCTCTGCCCCGATAGTACGCGGCAGACTGCGCCAGGACCTCCCAGCCTTCGCGTGATTCCGATCATCACTGCTTCACGCTCGACCGCCCGCTGCCGCGCCCCAGGGTCGGGGTCGGTGAAATCGGGTGAGCAGCACAGCATCGGCATGGCGAATCCGGCCCCCTCGATCGCCTCGCCAATCGAATCGATATAGGCGTCGTCCAGGCTCCAGAAAAATCCCTCGTACATCTCCAACCCCTCCGCGCCGAGCTCGCCCGCCTGCTCGATCCAGTCGAAGACCGACATCGTGCGGTGAAGCGATATATCGTCCAGATAGCACTTGGGAAACGCTGCGATTTTCATAGGGTTGAACGCGTGGTTGTCACTGTATTCAGTCAATCACACTGTTTACGAATCGGACAAATACGCTGTCTGATTCTGCGCCTATCACATCCGTCCGATTCGTCTACGGTTTCAAAATGATCTTGACGAGGTCGGTCTCTCCGGCGGCCAGGCTGCGAAATATCTCTGGCCCTTCTTCCAACGAGGCAACCCTCTCTACCAGCGGATCCACATTCAGCCGGCCGGAGGAAAGGGCTTCGATTGCCGCTCCAAAATCAGTCTCGTCAAAGCCATAGGAGCCGCGCACGCTCATCTCACGCGTGACGATGCTTTGCATGTCTACCTCGATCATCGGAGCATTGTTTCCGATCCAGGTTACGTTCCCCCCGTTGCGCGTGGCTTCAACCGACAGCTGCGCCGTCGGGCTGATGCCCACAGCCTCAAACGCCGCGTCGACCCCGCCGTCCGTCATCTCTCGGATCGTCGCGGCCGCGTCTGTCTCGTCTACGTTGATGACCGCGTCTGCTCCCAGCTCCTCGGCCAGTTCAAGTCTGTGAACGGACTGATCAACGACGATGACAGTTCCCGCCCCTTTCAAGCGGGCTGCCAGCATCGTCAACAGACCGATAGGGCCTGCGCCTACGACCGCGACCTTTTGCATGGGGTTAATGGGCGTAATCCGGGCGGCGTGCAATGTTACCGCCATCGGTTCGCACAGAGCGGCCCGTTGCCAGCTCAGAGTAGCGGGCTTGGGAAACAGTTGCGCCTTTCGCACGGCAACGCGTTGCGCATAGGCGCCGTGCTCGTTCATGCCCGTCAGCCGCCTGTCAGGAGACAGGTTGATCGGATACGGATCTGCGCCCGCTGCAACCGTATAGAGCGGCATCACGACCACACCGTCGCCGGTAGCGTAGCCCTCCACATCCGGCCCCAGCTCGCCGATCGTGCCCGCGAACTCATGGCCCATAACAATGCCCGGCGTGCGGCGGCCGCTCTTGCCCGTGAACCCGTGAACGTCCGAGCCGCAGATGCCCACGGCCTCGACCTCAACAACGACTTTTCCGGCCGACGGCGTAGGGTCGTCCAGCTCCTCCACCGGCATATGCCAGGGGCCGCGGAACATCAATGCTTTCATATGGGCGTATCCTTTGCAGAGACTGGCAAGTGAGCGGGCTCCCGGTCTGCCCGTTGCCGGCAGCTTGAACCCTTGCAACAGCGCCGCGCAATCCGTCCTGCGAGCGCCGCGTCGTCAAAAGACAGGGCCGGCCACTGTCCCGGCGCGCGCGATTTCATCGGCGTGCAGCGCCCTGCAGACCGACTAAAGCCGGGCCACCAGGTTTTTCAGGGTGGCTGGACTGCCAAGTAATCTTCTCGCCTGCAATCAGTGTCGATGAGTTCTGTGTTGGTCTCTGCATCTTGGCACGCCATTCTCGTTTTGTCAATGCCGCCTACTGGCCGCAGCCCACTGTTTTCTGAAAGCGTAGCGCGCCGCGACGACAAAGCGGTCCGTAACATCGCCGTCCCGTAGAACGCAACAATGTGGCAGCGCATTTATCCATTGCGCCCTCTGCGGGTATGATAGATAAGTCTGCCTGAACCGCTAAAGAGTCGGGCCGCCTGGCCGGAATCTCGCGTCCCGAACGAAAAGGTCTGTTGCGTGGAAAGTACCCCCATTCCAATCCTCCGTCGGATTGGCATACGAAGAAAAAACGTTACTGAAGGCGAACCGGTTCCTGCCACAGGGCCTGCTTTGCCTTCTCAGCAGGCCTGGATGATTCTCTATGCGTTGATGATTCCATCGACGATCATGCCTCTCAGTTCTTCCATGAGCCGGGTGGCCCTCCCCGTCCTGCGCGACTCGTTCGCTATGAGCGCCGACGTCGTGGCCTGGACCTCCAGCGCATTCACCTTGCCCTACATGATCCTGATGCCCGTCTACGGGCGTCTGAGCGACGGCGTAGGTCGCCGTCGTCTCATCCTGGCCGGTATCGCGATCTTCTCCGCCGGCTCGGCTATGGCCTTCTTCGCCACCAATCTGACATGGCTCATGATTGGCCGCGCCGTCCAGGGGTTCGGCATCGCCGGCATAATGCCCCTTGGCATGGCCTTCATCGCCACCATCTTCCGCGAAGGAGAAAGAGGCAAAGCGCTGGGCACATGGGGTTCAATCGGACCGTTGACCGCTGCCATCGGCCCATTTTTCGCCGGGTTCCTAGTCGACGCCTGGGGATGGCGGGCCGCTTTCGGACCGGCGATTCTGCTCGGCCTCCTGGGTCTGTTTGCTGTAAAGCTGTGGGTCCCCGCCGGTCTCAGCAATGTTCGGCCGCGGTTCTGGCGCACCTTCGACTGGGTCGGCGTCCTTCTGCTCGCCGGCGCCCTTACCATGGGGCTTTTCTACCTCTCCAGCCGTCCCATCACCGGCGTGGACCCGCTGCAGGACTGGCGCCTGTTTGGCGCGTTGGTGCTCTGCTTCGTTGCTTTCCTCGTCTGGGAGAGGCGCCGCCAGGACCCCTTTGTCTCGCTCAACCTTTTCAGCTACCGCAACTTTCGCTTTGCCTCACTCTGCGCCTCCATGCGCATGTTCGTTATGGGTGGCTCCAGCTTTCTGATACCACTCTATCTCGTCGATATCCACGACCTCAGTCCCGGATACTTGGGTCTTATTTTGACGATCAACCCCGGCGCGATGACGGTGATGGTGCGCTTCGGCGGCCTCGCAGCCGACCGCTGGGGCAGTCGCTGGCCGGTTCTCGTCGGCCTGACCGGACAGGCGCTTGCCGTTTTTCTCTTCTCCCAACTTTCAGCCTCCGCCCATATAGGGCTGGTTCTCGCCCTGCTGGCACTGCAGGGGCTCAGCGTTGGCACGATGCTCGCCGCCCTTCACCAGGCCGCAATGTCCGAAACCGATGAGGAGGAGATGGGGACGGCCGCCGGCGTCTATAGTATGATTCGCTTCGTGGGCGTCGCCATCGGCACCGCGCTGGCCGGCGTCCTCTTGTACGGCGCCCTGGAGCGCGGCCTGCCCGTCATTGAGGCATACCGGCAGGTCTTTCTGATTATTGCCCTGGCCGGCCTTGTAGGTATCACCACCAGCTTGGGGTTGCGCAGCCGAAAACAGGCAGAGGGGAATCCATAAGCCACCGAACATCTGGCGCCAGTATGCCGGTCCCTTTTTAACTCAATAAGGAAGAAGATGCCTGCTGAAAATTCGAAGGCGCGCACACCAGGCTCTCGTCAGGAGTTAACCATGTTCCCGAACTTCAGCCCCGGTCCTCTGGGTATCAACGTGCCCTTCAATGAAGCCGTCCAGCTGGCCGTCCGCTTCGGATTTGGCGGTCTCGATGTGTCGATCTCCGAACTTCAGCAAATTGCAGCCGCACAAGGCGTCGCCGCAATCGGGGAACAGATGGCCCGCAATGGCCTGCAGTTCGGCGTATGGAGTTTTCCCTTTGCCTACCGCGCCGACGAAGATAGCTGGCGGCAAGGCCTGGCCGATCTTCCCGCCCAGGCCGAGCTGGCCAGATCTCTTGGCGCAGACCGTACGTCCACCTTTATCGCGCCCGCCGATGACGAGCGTCCTTGGGAAGAGAACTACGAATTCCACCTCGTTCGTCTGCGTCCGGTCGCCCAAATCCTGGCGGATCACGGCATCCGTTTCGGGCTGGAATGGGTCGGCCCCAAAACCTTGCGTGACGAAAAGAAATACCCCTTCATCCACACGATGGAGGCTGCCCAACAGCTGGGTGCGGATCTCGGTACAGGTGAAGTCGGTCTGCTCGTGGACATCTTTCACCTCTTCACCAGCCACACCGATGTCTCAGCGGTGCGCGACCTCACCAACGAGCAGGTCGTGAATGTCCACGTCAACGATGCCGTCGCCGGTCGCAGCGCAGACGAGCAGATAGACAACGAACGCACGCTCCCGGCTGAAACCGGCCTCACCGACGTCGCCGGCTTTCTGCAGGCGCTCGACGCCATCGGCTACGACGGCCCGGTCACGGTCGAGCCCTTCAGCCAGCGGATCCGCGCCCTCGCTCCCGCAGACGCCGCCCAGGCCGCAGCCAATTCTTTGAAACGGTCCTGGCAACTGGCCGGCCTCAGCAAATAGGTTCTTCGCAGGCGCAGACCTTGTGGCTGTCCTCTGGCCGCCGAACATCGTCAGACCACCGACGGAGTAACCGTTCTGGTTGCCCTGGTGGTCGTATTTGGCTACACTAAAGACCTGGGCCTTTGGAACTGTCAACGAGCCCTGTTCAAATGTGGATATACCGCCGCCTCGTTATCTCCCAACGGAGGAACCGATGCTCGCCAGAGTGCGAAGCTGTGCAATTGTAGGATTGGATGCTGAACAGATCGAAGTCGAAGTCGATATCACCAACGGGCTGGAGCGGCTGACCGTCGTCGGCCTGCCCAGCGCCGCCGTACGCGAAAGCGGCGAACGCGTTCGTTCCGCAATCGCCAACAGCGGATTCCACTTTCCCCAACATCGCCTGACAGTCAACCTGGCCCCGGCCGACCTGCGCAAAGAAGGCCCCGCTTACGACCTGCCCATCGCCCTCGGCATCATGGCCGCCACCCGCCAGGTGTTGGCCGAAATGGACGACGCGCTGGTCGTCGGCGAACTGAGTCTGGACGGCTCCGTGCGTCACGTTAACGGCGCCCTTTCAATGGCGGCGATGGCGCAAAAGGCCGGCTTCCGGCGCCTGTTCGTGCCCCGGCTGAACGCATCCGAAGCCGCGCTCGTCGAAGGAATCGACGTATTCCCGGTCGGGCATCTCAGTGACATCGTGGCCCATCTGTCAGGGCAAGAGGAGATACTTCCCCAGAGCGCGACCGCCTTCGACGCCGGAGAGGAGATCGTCTACGCCGTCGATTTTCAAGACGTTCGCGGGCAGGAGCACGCCAAGCGCGCCTTCGAAATCGCCTGTGCCGGCAGCCACAATGTCCGCCTGGTTGGCCCTCCGGGCAGCGGCAAAACGCTCATGGCCCGTGCCCTGCCCTCGGTCCTGCCGGTGGCCACCCTCTCCGAGTCCCTCGAGATCACCCGCATCTATTCCGTCGCCGGCGAGCTCGACGACGCCGGCCCGCTGATCCGCGCCCGCCCATTCCGCGCGCCGCACCATACCATCAGCCACGCCGGCCTGGTTGGCGGCGGCACCATGCCCCGTCCCGGTGAGATCAGTCTCGCCCACCGCGGCATCCTCTTCCTCGACGAACTGCCAGAGTTCGGCTCCAAAAATCTTGAGAGCCTGCGTCAGCCCCTGGAAGACAAAATCGTAACCATCAGCCGCGCCTCAGGCACCCTCTCCTTCCCGGCCAATTTTATGTTCGTGGCCGCCATGAACCCCTGTCCCTGCGGCTTTTACGGAGACGAGCGCAAGCCCTGCTCCTGCTCCATGTCTGCCGTTCAACGCTACCAGGGGCGCATCAGCGGCCCCCTGCTTGACCGCATCGACCTGCACGTCGATGTCGCCCGCGTTCCCTTCCAAAAGCTTTCCGGCCTCGATGCCGGAGAACCCTCCGCCCACATCCGCCGCCGTGTCGAACAGGCGCGCGCCCGTCAACAGACCCGCTTCGCGCAGCAGGACAAAGCCCACATCGTCGTCAACGGCGACATGGGTCCAGCCGAGGTCCAGCGTTACTGTCATCTGAAAGAGAACGGCAAAAACCTGATGCAGGCCGCCGTCCGGCAGATGGACCTCAGCGCCCGCGCCTATCACCGCGTCCTCAAACTGGCCCGCACCATCGCCGACCTCACCGGGGAAGAAGATATCGACACGCCCCACCTGGCCGAAGCCTTACAGTATCGACCGCGATTTATGGCGTAGGGGCGGCCCCCTGCAAAAGGCGCGCCCGCAACCTGAACCGCCAAAACGCAGCCACAGTGGACATGAAGGGCGCATCCCGGATCTGGGGCAGGAACTGTCTGGCGAGGAATCCATGCCAGCGGTGGGTGAAATTGTTCACCGGCTCCTGGAGAGACGCAGGGCAGGCACAAGGTCTGCCACTACCGGAACTTTGCGTGCGCGAGGGGACCCTGATGGGGGCGCGGCTAACGTGCGGCCATTCAATGGGGCCGGGCCTTGCGGCCCGGAAATGGGTCAGGCTGGCTTCAGAGTATCTCGCCATGCAGATTCTTCAATGGGGTCTGATCGGCGTGGACCATTGCCTCTGACACTCAGAAAACATGAATTTTAAACAGATCTTCACCCACCCTATTGACATTTCGTGGGTTATACTGTACGATAGGCTCTATTGTGTCGTTAATATGAATGGCAAGATATATTCTCTCCCTTAAGAATTTTCCAACTTTGGGAGACTCGGAGTATTTCGACTCCGTAATGGTCTGACGCCGGCTACTCGATTGTAGCATATATTTAGAGGAGAATTGAACGATGAAAATCGATCTTCGGACGCTGAGAGAATCTGTCGGCGGGACAGCTGCCGCTTTTCGGTGTGTGACTGACTACCAGCCCGCGGGTGGGCCGGGAGACAAAGTGTTCCCTTCTACTTACGAAGGCGGAACGTACGCGACTGAGGAACGTATCGATCCGGACAGCGGAGAGATTCGACAGTGCGTGCTGTTGGATTCTGTTCAGTCACAGGCGAACCGCATGGAGTTGGCACTCCTGGAAGAGTACCGCAACGGAAGGTTGGAGTTACCCCTCTTGGTGACGCGATTCGACCAGCCTGAGTTGCTTAAGAAATTCACAGTAACCAGTTTAGAGGCCCCGCACCGGATAGCCGACGCCATTTTCCGGGACAGTCTGCTCGATGGGAAGATTTTTCGAAAGTCAGAAAAGGGGGCCATTTTGAACAATGCAGAAGTGCGAAATTCAACAGGGCTTTTTGGGTTATGTCCAACCGCTCTCATACTTGGAATGTGGGATTCTACCGGGCCGCGTGGAGGCTTGGGAGCCAAGTTTCAACGGGCAGTCGTATCGGAAATTATCGGGTATGACGCTGTCGAAGGCAGGAGAACGTCCAGCCGAGTTGATCCTGCTCAGATCCGTCGGGAAGCAGGACCGTTATATAAGTCTGAATCTGAAAGTGACGACAAACCGCACTGGACCCTACAAAAGAATGGCAGGGGGAAAAAGCTCGGGAAAGACGGAAAGCCTTCGGAAGCGATTCATGGCAACGTTACTCCCAGCATTGAGGACGGCGGATTCACGATTTCGAAAGCCACACAGACTACGGTACTGTCGTTATCCGCCTTGCGCCGCCTTCGCTTTCCGCTAAACGGAGCGGCCGACTCGATGCGGGACGTCGATCTTGCTGCGCGCACCGCTCTGGCGGCACTGGGTATCGCGGCCGGATCGTTGGCGCGCAACGATGGAGATCTCCGCTCCCGCTGCCAATTGTTCGCTACACAGGCGTCGGTCTGGGAGCTTCTTGACCGTCCGGGAGAGACGCCAAGACAGTTCGAGTGCGATTCCGAAACGGCCCTGAGTGTGTTGGCGGAGGCGATTTCAGAGGCAAGAGATGCGGGATTGCCTTGGGAAGGGGAGATTGAGTTAACTCCCTCGCCAGAACTGATCGAACTCGTTAAACGCAGCCAGGAATTGGCAAGCGCGTCAGCGGAGGAGGAAGCCTGATGTTCGCGATTGGCATCTGCTACCTTAACGGGTGGGCAATGGCCGCGGCGGACGGGGCGAGAAAGGAGCAGGCCGAGTGGCCTCCGCACCCAGACCGCGTTTTCATGGCATTAGCTGCCGCGTGGTTCGAAACGGGGGAAGATCCTGAAGAGGGAGAAGCGCTGCGCTGGCTTGAAACTCTCTCTCCACCCGGCATTGCCGCCTCAGGTTACACGACACGCAGATCGGTTGTCAACTATGTCCCGGTCAACGACACCCGCGTTAGCCGCCAAGCTCCTCGCGGCAGCGAATTGAGGAAGCTGAGAGATGCGGGATTGGCGGTACTGCCAGAGCATCGATCTCGTCAACCGCGAGGCTTTCCCGTGGCGATTCCCTACGACCCGAATGTGTATCTGGTCTGGCCGGAGATCGAACTTGGCGAACATCACGCCGCTCTGGAGCGACTGACTGCCAAGGTGACTCATGTGGGTCATTCCGCCTCGTTCGTCCAGGCGTGGGTTGTCGTGGAAGGTGACATTCGTCCGACATGGGAACCGGTGGAAGGTATCGCTACCCATCGAATGCGGGTATTTTCGACTGGCCGTTTAGAGAATCTCACCCTTGCCTGCAACAGAGCGAATGTCGAGGCGTATGCGGATTTGAAGGCGCGATCCGATGCCCTTAGAGGAACACGGAATAAAAAGTTGCGGGAAGAAAAACGACGGTTGGACAGCGTCATTCTCGAGCGTTTCGGTGCATATGCGCCGGTGAGTCTGAGGCCGGTCCCAACTCGCTGGCAAGGCTATGGAAGACCCGTGAAGAACGGCTCTCCTGAACAGCAGGGCTCGGTTTTTGATCCGAACCTTTTAGTACTGACTGTCCGAGGCCGGCGCGTACCGCTGGCGACGACGCTGAAACTTACGCAGGCGTTACGCGGAGTCTTGATGGACTGTTGTCCCCAACAACCGCCTCCGGAGTGGTTCAGCGGGCACAGATTGAATGGAACACCGTCCACTAGACCACACATGGCCCTGCTCCCGCTGCCTTTTGCAGGCGATCAATACGCAGACGGGCGAGTGATGGGACTTGCGCTGGCGTTGCCCCACTCTTTGGATGTGGAGGAAGCCCGGAACTGTTTGGGGGCGTTTATGTATAGTGCTGAAACGGGGTTGCCTCGCGAGCACCGCTTATTCGACGGACGGTGGTTCGAATGCCGGATAGAACTTGAGACTCGGGAACGGATTCCTAAGAATCTGAATGCAGAAACCTGGACACGGGCGTCCCGGGTTTGGGCAAGCGTTACGCCTGTTGTCCTGAACCGGCACTTCAAGGGCAAAGACAAGTGGGCGCAGGCGGCGGAGAGCGTGAAAGATGCCTGTGGGCACATAGGTCTGCCGCGCCCGCGCGAGTTGATGCTGCAGCCGGTCTCATGGGTGGAGGGCGCGCCTCATGCAAGGGAGTACCCACAGATGACCCGCAAGAGTGACGGCGGCCGCCAGAGTCATGCTCACGCCGTGATGATTTTCGACGAACCTGTGCAGGGTCCGGTCGTTGTTGGGGCGGGACGTTTTCGCGGATATGGACTGTGCCGGCCAATGGATAACTGAGGTGACAGACGTGACGAAGGCTGATTCCATAGATTTTGTTCAGTTTTTTGAGGCGTTGTGGGGCAACCCGCCTTTTGCCTGGCAGCAGGAACTGGCAGACAGAGTATCCGGTAATGCAGACGGGATGTCTGAATGGCCGGAGGCCATCGATCTGCCTACTGCCTCGGGCAAGACTGCGTGTGTGGATATTGCCGTGTTTGCGCTGGCAAAACAGGCATCGCGCATGGACAGAGGCGAGATCATCACCGCGCCGCGCCGGGTTTTCTTCGTCGTGGACCGCCGCGTGATCGTTGACCAGGCTTACGAGAGAGCGCAGACAATCGCTCAGAAGCTCTGCAAAGCCGAGAACGGAGTCCTCAAAACTGTGGCGGACAGTTTGCGGCAGATTGCTTTCGGCGCGACCTCCGGACATGAAGGCGAGATGCCGTTAAGAACTTACGCATTGCGGGGCGGCATGTTTCGTTCGGAGGCTTGGGCGCGCGACCCGCTCCAGCCTATCGTCGTTGCTTCCACCGTGGATCAGGTAGGATCCCGCCTCCTTTTCCGCGCATATGGGCGCGGTTCCGGCGCGTGGCCCGTTTACGCCGCACTCATTGCAAACGACAGCCTGATTCTTCTGGATGAGGCGCATTGCGCGCAGCCGTTCATGCAAACTCTGCAAGCTGTTCGCCGGTACAGGCAATGGGCGCACACTCCCTTGGAACGCGCCTTTCATCCTGTTGTCATGTCGGCTACCCCTCCGCGCGAACTGAGCAGCGTTTTCAGAGACGGATCTGATGAACGTCGCAACCCCAGCCATCCGCTTGGAAGGCGTCAGTTGGCGCACAAGCCTGCAGTGCTGAAGAGGGTTGGCAGAGCCAAGGGGAAACGAGCGACAGTTGAGCTGGCAAAGTCTCTGGCCGATGCTGCGCTGGACCTGGTGGACGACCGGCTGCGCGCGATCGTGGTGTTTGTCAACCGTGTCGCGACGGCCAGGGAAACTTGCGAACAGTTGAAAAAGACAGAGGGCATCGACGTTGTGAAACTCACTGGTCGAATGCGCCCTATCGATAAGGACCGGGTCGTAGATCAACACCTGCGGGATCTTCAATCCGATTGTTCCGAGGAACGCGAACTAAAGAGGCCAATGATCGTCGTTGCGACGCAGACGCTGGAAGTCGGCGCCGATCTCGACTTCGACGGGCTTGTCACCGAGTGCGCCAGTCTCGACGCTCTGCGACAACGCTTCGGACGGCTTAATCGTTTGGGAAGGCATATCGAATCCCGTGCAGTCATTCTCATCCGTGAAGACCAGGCCACTCTTAAGAAGGGGGACGAGGGCGACCCGGTTTATGGTGCGGCGCTTACCCGGACATGGGACTGGCTGAATGAAAACAGGAATGCGAATGGCGAGGTGGATTTCGGGATCGCTTATTTGGACTCGAAAGTGCGAAAAGAAGATTGCGTAGAGGCACTGAACGCCCCGTCCCTGGATGCTCCGGTAATGCTGCCGGCCCACGTCGACTGTTGGGCGCAGACCGCGCCGGAGCCGCGGCCTTCTCCCGACGTGGCCCTGTTCCTGCACGGACCGAGAGAAGGTGTCGCCGATGTGCAGGTCTGTTGGCGGGCCGACATTGATCTGACAAAAGCAGAAGGTAGAGAAAACGCCTTGAAGGTGCTGAGTCTCTGCCCTCCAAGCAGCGGCGAGTCTTTTCCTGTGCCTATTGGCGTATTCAAACGCTGGCTTTCCGGAGAGAAGGCTGATGACGACAGCAGTGATCTAGAGGGTATGGAGCGGGATATAGGGCAAGCCGGTGAAGGATCACGCGGTGCAAAGCAGAGTGTTGTCAGATGGCGGGGAACAAGGGAGACACGCTTAAGGGATGACATTACGGCAGATCCAGGGCATATTCGTCCCGGTGATGTCATTGTAGTGCCGACGAATCATCCGGGTGGGCACGAGCAGCTTGGCGACTTTCCTCCGAAGTCGGTCGAATCGGTTGATACGTTGGATATTGGGGATCAGGCCCACATGGCCGCGCGGGCCAAACCGATCCTCCGTCTGCACCGGAAGCTGGTAGAAACGTGGCCTGATGAGGTGGCTTCTGTCAAGGAGGGGATTGGTGATTTTCTGAAAGAGATTGATCAGATGTCAGAGCAAGATGAAATTTCTGAAGCCCTCGGCAAGATTCTGGATAACCTCGCCGAACTCTCGCCCAAAGACTGCTGGCTTTCTGAAGCGGCGGGAGAGCTTGCGAAGGAGTTAAACGGAACCAAACTGCGCCGGGCATGTCAAATCGTTGGCGATAATCAGATTGTCATAGTTGGAAACCGACCGATTGACCGACTGATCAATGGGGCTGATACTTTCTCAGATGAAGACGACGTGAGCGCTTCGGGCATCTCGCACAAGAATGGGCGGCCGGTCCGGTTAGAGAGCCACCTGCGCGGCGTTGAGACATTCGTGCGACGCTATGCAGTGGGGTGCGGGCTGCCAGACGAACTGATTGACGCTGTGGCGCGTGCCGGTCTGCTTCACGATGTGGGAAAGATCGATCCTCGTTTTCAAACGCTACTGCGGGGCGGCGTCCGTTTGTGGGATGGAGAACCTCTGGCCAAGTCCGGTCAGATGTCGAAGAGCAAAACGATAGTCGGAATCAGCGCGGAGGAGGGATATCCACGAGGTGGCCGGCATGAACTGCTGTCCGTACGCTTGGCCGAGAGCGCGCAGACTCTTTTGCCGCAAGACAGAGAGCTTCGCGATCTGGTTCTCCATATGATTGCCAGTCATCACGGCCACTGTCGTCCGTTCGCGCCGGTGGTGCCTGATGAGATGTGCGTGAATTCAGGATATGGATGGGACGGTGAGTGGATGCACTGGTCCGGCCCCACGAATCTTGAGCGACTCGATTCCGGTGTTGCGGACCGGTATTGGAATCTGGTGCGACGGTACGGATGGTGGGGTCTTGCATGGTTGGAGGCGCTGCTGCGCTTGGCGGACTGGCGAAGGAGCGAATTGGAGGAGACGAATGATGAGGATTAGTGAGGACAATACTGATCTTCTGTTGTATGGATTGGATGGCAGCAACCCGCTCGGATTTCTGGCCGCCGTCGGCGTTGCGATTGTCGCAGAGGGGTGCTGGCCGGGACTTCGCTTTGGATGGAGGCGGACGGGCCGCGGGTGGAGACCCTCTTTACAGGGATGTGGGTCTGATGAGGGGTTGTTTTCGGAGCGGATTCTGGAAACGCTTGGAAGCGCGCCGACGACTGTCTTTGACATTGACAACAAAATGCCGTTTGACGCCGGCAAGTTCTCCGAGGCACTCAGAGGGGCACAGGAGCGTTCGCTTGCGCTGGACCGGCGCGATGTTGATTTGCTTGCGGGCATGGGGACCGAGATCTACCCCGACAGGAGGAACGGGCAGTTTCAAGATTCAAAATTGCGTATGGTCCGCAGCGGAGACAGCGCGGGACAGGGACTGCCGTTCTATGCCAAAGCCAATCTTGAGAAGCTGAACGTTGAACGCGTTCAGCTTGCTCTCTTTGACGTCTGGGACTATCGGGACGATGGTTACAGCCTGCGCTGGGATCCTTTGGGAGACCAGCGCTACGCATTGCGCTGGCGGGATCCAAGCAAGTCCAAACTTGCTGACGGCCCAGGTATGATGCTCGCCGCGGACTGTTTGGCTATCGAGGCCTTGCGATGGTTTCCGACTCTGCCCGTCGGCCGCCAAGCGGAAACATCTGGATTTCAGCGCAAAAGTCGGCGAGAGATCTACTTTGTGTGGCCGATATGGACGCCAATGTTAAGCACAGACACTGTGCGTTCTCTGCTGGTGTTGCCGGACCTTGCGCATGATCCCGTAGACCACGGTTCTCTAGCTAGAAGAGGAATTCAAGAGGTCTATCGCAGCCAGCGCATCCAGCAGAATCAATACTATAGCAATTTTTTGCCTGCCCATTCAATATAGGTTTTCTTCTCGGCTTTGCCTGTCACTACGGATTGGGCATCTTTGTGCCGGTTGATTGAGACGCGGAGAGAGTAGATGACGACTGTTTCGACTTCCCCCATTGGCGCGCCGGAGCTTGTTCCGGCGCGGATGCTCAACGAGTACACCTACTGCCCCAGGCTCTGCTACATGGAATGGGTGCAGGGAGAGTTCGCCCACAGCGCAGACACGCTCGACGGCCGCTTTCAGCACAGGCGGGTGGACCGGCCGGCCGGCGATCTTCCGGTGCGGGGACCGAACGGCGAGCCGCCGGGTCCGGAGGAAGAAGACGCACAGCCTGAAAAGGTCCACGCGCGCTCAGTAACGCTTTCTGACGAAGGCCTGGGCGCGATCGCGCGGATCGACCTGGTGGAGGCGGAGGGGAAGCGGGCGACGCCGGTGGACTATAAGCGGGGGACGGCGCCCGATATTCCAGGCCATGTCTACGACCCGGAGCGGGTGCAGCTGTGCTTGCAGGGCCTGCTTTTGCGGGCGAACGGTTATGCCTGCGAGGAGGGGGTGATCTACTACGTGGGGTCGAAGCGCCGGGTGCACGTCGGCTTCGACGACATGCTGGTGAATCAGACGCTGGATCTGTTGGGCAGGGTGCGGGAGATGGCCGGCGGCGGCGAGATCCCGCCGCCCCTGGAAGACAGCCCCAAGTGTCCGCGCTGTTCTCTTGTCGGCATCTGTTTGCCGGACGAGGTGAGCTTTCTCAAGGGGAGCCGCCATGTAGTGCGACCGGACGATGTGCGGCGCCTGATGCCGGCGCGGGACGACGCTTTGCCGATGTATGTTCTGGTCCAGGGCGGCATGGTGGGGAAGTCCGGCGATACGCTGACGGTGCGGGTCAGGGGCAAGACCGTTGCCAAGGCGAGGTTTCTGGACGTTTCCAACGTTTCGATTTTTGGCAACGCGCAGGTGACGGCGCAGGCGACGCGCGAGCTGTTGGAGCGGGGGATACCGATTTGCCACTTCACCTACGGGGGCTGGCTGAAAGGCGTGACCTGGGGCATGGGGCACAAAAACGTCGAGTTGCGCATGCATCAGTTCCGGGCGGCAGGAGACCCACGGGCGTCGCTGGCGATTGCGAAGGAGATGGTGACGGCCAAGCTGCGAAACAGCCGGGTCATGCTGCGCCGCAATCATCCGGGGCTGCCGTCAGGGGCATTGGAGGAGATAAAGCGACTGACCGCGATGGTGGAGGCGGCGGATTCCATTGGTACGCTGCTTGGCATTGAGGGGGCGGCTGCGCGGGTCTATTTCGCCAACTTCGACGGCATGATCAAGTCGGGGATACCGGCGTTTGATTTTCGGACGCGCAACCGGAGGCCGCCTAAGGATCCGGTGAATGCCGCGCTTTCCTTTCTGTACTCGATGTTGATGAGGCAGGCGATGGTGTCGGCGACGGCGGTTGGGTTTGATCCCTATATGGGGTTTTACCACCAGCCCAGGTATGGACGCCCTGCGCTCGCATTGGATCTGGCCGAGGAGTTTCGTCCTCTGATCGCGGATTCGGCTGCGCTGACGCTGTTCAACAATGCGGAGTTGAAGGAGAAGGATTTCATCCGGCGGGGCGGGGCCGTCTCGCTCACGCAGGAGGGGCGAAAGGCGGTAATCGGAGCCTTCGAGCGCAGAATGGATACATTGATCACGCACCCCCTGTTTCAGTACTCGATAAGCTATCGCCGGATCTTGGAGGTGCAGGCGCGGCTGTTGGGCCGCCACCTGCTGGGGGAGTTGAAGAGATACCCCGGTTTTACTACGAGGTGATGGATGCGCAACAGGTATATCGTGGCTTACGACGTGAGCGACGGAAAGAGACTGCGCAGAGTTTTTACGAAGATGAACGGGTTTGGCGACGCCCTGCAATACTCGGTATTCGCCTGCGATCTGTCTTCTAAGGAGCGGGTGCTGATGGAGGAGGCGTTGACTGAGATTATCAATCTCAAGGAAGACCGGGTGATAATCATCGACGTTGGCCCCGTAGAAGGACGAGGCGGGGGCGTAATGCGCACCTTGGGACGCCAGACCACACCCAGGGAGAGAGAGGCTTTGGTCGTTTGAGCGAACTGTGACAGACTGTGCGAGAGTGAGGTGGGCGTGTTTTGCGCCAGGGTGCGAGAGCTCAGGCGCTGTGCACTTTGAAGGGGTAGCGCTCGCACGATAAGGAGTCGGAAAGGTGGCATTGTCAGGCAGGAACAACCAGCTGAAAAACAGAACGCGCGTCAAAACCTGGAATCGCGGGCAAAACAGGCGCCATCCGGGCGGAAATTCCTGAATTTTCGGCGTATCCACGGCTGAGAAGTCGTGGCTCTATTGAAGCGTCATGGCTGCGAGGGAAGTTCGGCTCGAGATCCTGGTATCCACGGCTGAGAAGTCGTGGCTCTATTGAAGCGGGACGTGGTTCAGCACGGGGCTTGAGGCGATCAAAGTATCCACGGCTGAGAAGTCGTGGCTCTATTGAAGCCCGCTTCCCCTGTCGCTTCCCCTGTCGGGTTGACCAGTATCCACGGCTGAGAAGTCGTGGCTCTATTGAAGCTATGACTCGGTCGAAGAAGCGGCCAACGCTGTCACCGTGTATCCACGGCTGAGAAGTCGTGGCTCTATTGAAGCATAGATCGGTTGGGCAAATGTGATGGCGGCAAGACAAGTATCCACGGCTGAGAAGTCGTGGCTCTATTGAAGCATAGATCGGTTGGGCAAATGTGATGGCGGCAAGACAAGTATCCACGGCTGAGAAGTCGTGGCTCTATTGAAGCCCGCTGGCGGGCGTTTCCCTGTTGCCACGAGTCCAGGGTATCCACGGCTGAGAAGTCGTGGCTCTATTGAAGCCCGCTGGCGGGCGTTTCCCTGTTGCCACGAGTCCAGGGTATCCACGGCTGAGAAGTCGTGGCTCTATTGAAGCCCGCTGGCGGGCGTTTCCCTGTTGCCACGAGTCCAGGGTATCCACGGCTGAGAAGTCGTGGCTCTATTGAAGCCCGCTGGCGGGCGTTTCCCTGTTGCCACGAGTCCAGGGTATCCACGGCTGAGAAGTCGTGGCTCTATTGAAGCCCGCTGGCGGGCGTTTCCCTGTTGCCACGAGTCCAGGGTATCCACGGCTGAGAAGTCGTGGCTCTATTGAAGCCCGCTGGCGGGCGTTTCCCTGTTGCCACGAGTCCAGGGTATCCACGGCTGAGAAGTCGTGGCTCTATTGAAGCCCGCTGGCGGGCGTTTCCCTGTTGCCACGAGTCCAGGGTATCCACGGCTGAGAAGTCGTGGCTCTATTGAAGCCCGCTGGCGGGCGTTTCCCTGTTGCCACGAGTCCAGGGTATCCACGGCTGAGAAGTCGTGGCTCTATTGAAGCCCCTCCTACGGACAAGAAAGAAATTTCGTTACGTCCGTATCCACGGCTGAGAAGTCGTGGCTCTATTGAAGCACGCTATGCCCGCGCTTATCGGCGAAAATGACGCTAGTATCCACGGCTGAGAAGTCGTGGCTCTATTGAAGCGGCAGCGAGGGAACCTCCTTCGGCAACGAACCCGGCGTATCCACGGCTGAGAAGTCGTGGCTCTATTGAAGCTGGCACAGGCCGTGCTGCGGGTAGGCCTGCTCTCTGTGTATCCACGGCTGAGAAGTCGTGGCTCTATTGAAGCACCTCCCTCTGGGAGGGCATAGGCGAGACTGTCCTGGTATCCACGGCTGAGAAGTCGTGGCTCTATTGAAGCGAAGCCAGGCCCTATTGCAGTTGCAAATTGGCCCTGGCGGCGCGTCGCTTAACTCCCAGGAGAGAGCAGAGAAGAGACGGCGCGAGCGCAGGCGCCAGTCCCTGCCTCTGCCGGGGACTTTGAGGGGGACGTTGTCTGAACCGTGATTTTCGGGATTCAGGAGATTGAGTGTGGCTTGTGCGGCGGCCGGGAGGGACGGGCAGGATCGCGGTTTCGCGGGTTGTGCGATGTGGGAGGCAGGGGATCCCGCAGGCGAGGGAGGGCCTCCACAAGGGGCGTCCCTACCGCTGTTGCTCGCTCCTCACTCCTCTCCCCTCACTCCTCTCCCTTGGTGTTCTCCGCGCCCCTCCGCGGATCAAAAAGAAGGTGTAAAGCTGTTCTCCCGCCGCGCCTGACTTCAATCTGTCGCCGCAGTCACTGACCACTGCAGTTCAGCGTCGTGAACTGGGGATGGATGTGAAGACCAGACAAGGCTCAGTCGTTGCTTGAGGTATACGAAAGTTCGCCCCAATTTTGGGATGCGCCCGACATGAAAGACAATTTGACGCCGCTTTAGTGCCTGTGGTATACAAAACGTAATCGATTCGTTGAGACTGCGTATCTTACCCGTAGATCAATCCCGGACACTCTGGCTGCCGTCTAACTCAAGCCAGGGATTCCCGAACGCCGAACTGTTGCCCCGATGACGTGGTGGTCGGCTCCCGCTCCGCCTGGGTCTGTCCTGGTGACACCAGTCCTGAAGTCAACAACTTGCTTCCCCTTGTCGCGAAAGCGCTCTTCGCTTTAGCGCTCAATGATGACGTGTTTGAACTCATTCACCACCAAGGAGAGCTGAAACCATGACGATCACAAGGAAGTCAGTAGGACTCACCGTCTTTCTCATCCTGCTGCTCGGTCTGCTTGCAGCCTGCGCCGCACCCGCCGCGACTGAAACGGGCGCGATGGCAGAGGAGGAAGCGGAAACGGAAGAAGAAATGGCGGCCGAGCCCACCGAGCCCTGGTACGATGAGGCCGATGTCGACAGCGACCATATTCATGTCTGTACCGACTCACCGCCCAAATACGGCGGCGAGGTAGTGGTGGCCGGCGCCGCCGGCGCCATGACCGGGAGCAACTGGTTCATCTTCAGCGCCCGTGATGACTACCTCTTCAGCCAGCTGATCGACCGTGACACCGACGCGGTCTCCATCCATCCCGACGTGGCCACAAGCTGGGAAGTCTCCGCAGACGGC
The DNA here is from genome assembly GCA_965200615.1 of Caldilineaceae bacterium. GTDB lineage: Bacteria > Chloroflexota > Anaerolineae > Caldilineales > Caldilineaceae > Bin5. The sequence goes on from OZ241377.1 coordinate 57,038, forward strand.
CTCACCTATACCTTCAACCTGCGCGATGACGTCCGCTTCCACGACGGCGAGCAGCTGACCGCCGAAGACGTCAAGTTCTCGCTCGAAATGTTCTTCCATCCCGATACCGGCGCCTCCCATGGCCGTACCTCCGGCCTCGATCAGCTGGCCGGCGCCGCCGAATTTGAAGCCGGCGAATCCGATGAAATCACAGGCATCAGGGTGCTCGACGACTTCACTCTCGAGCTGAACCTGGTGGCGCCGCGCAGCAGCGTCCTCAGCAATATGGCCGCCTTTAACATCTGGCCTAAGCACCTGCTCGAAGACATCGCCTTCGCCGACCTGGGCGAGACCGAATACGCCGTCCGCAATCCCGTCGGTTCCGGTCCCTTCACGATGGGCGATTTCGAGCCCGATCAGTACTACATCCTCGAAGCCAACGAGGATTACTACGCCGGCCGGCCCTATCTGGATCAGATCATCTTCCGCATTGGTCTGTCCGGCGCAACCGCCTTCGCCGCCCTTGAAAACGGCGAGATTCACATGGCCGGCCGCGTTACCGCTGTCGAGTATGAGCGCTATAAGGATGACCCCAATATCGTCCTTCTTGGCGGTCAGTTGGGCGGCGGCATGACCGTCTGGCCCAACCACAACCGGCCCGAGTTTCAGGACGCACGCGTGCGGCAAGCCTTGCTCCACGCCCTCGACCGCGAGGCCATGGCCGAAGCGTACTACGGCGAGCTGGCCGACGTCCTCCATCTCCGGCTGACCAATCCCGAATTCGTAAGCCCCGATATCACCACCTACGACTACAACCCCGACAGGGCCCGCGAACTCCTGGCCGAGGCCGGCTGGGATGCGGACAAGGAGATCAGCTTCGTCACCTACTACCAGGATGACCAGAACAAGCGCATCCACGCCGCCATGCAGCAGTTCTGGGCTGATGTCGGCATCGATGTCGAACTCGTCTACCTGGACGGCCCCGCCTGGGTCGCCCGCGTCTATGACAACGACGACTTCGATCTCTCATACGGCTGCTGTGGCTGGTTCAACCCGGACCAACTGCGCCTCTCTCTCGGCTGCGACCGCAGCTGGCCCGCAGGGCGCAACGTAGGCCACTACTGCAATGAAGAGTTTGACGCCTTGGCCGAAGCCGCTATGTCTGAACCGGACCCGGCCAAACGCAAAGAGATGCTCTATCAGGCCACAGAGATCATCACCGCAGAAGCGGGCGAGATCCCCGTCTTCCGCCCGACACGCTACTCGGCCTTCAGCGCCAGCGTCTGCAACAACATCAACCGCCAGCTCGACGAGCCGTTTGCCGAACGCTACCCCGCGAACTGGTACTTGGCCGGAGAGTAACGAACTGCAAAGCGAGAGCAAAAGGAGTGAGGTTCGAGAGGATTCCTCCCGTTCCCCACTCCTCTCCGCTGACCCTTGGGACTGCCCATGAACCGCTACATTTTGCGCCGCATCGTCCAGATGCTGCCCGTGCTGTTCGGGATCACAATTCTTACATTCACCTTCACCGAACTGGCGCCGGGCGACGCCGTTTCCGCAATGATCCTCATGGACTTTGAATCGGGAGCCGGCGGTGACGAAGGCTCCAACGCCGATAAACTGCGCGAAAAGTACGGCCTCGACAAGTCCCCGCCCGTTCGTTATCTCCAGTGGATGGGAGGCCTCTTCCAAGGCAATTTGGGCGTGCGCATCCGCAGCAAGATCCCGGTCAGTGAAGAGATTGCACGGCGTCTGCCCGCGACGGTGCGCCTCATGGTTGCGGCCATGGTGATCTCCATTATCCTGGGCATTCCCCTCGGCATCTTTTCAGCGTTGAAGCAGTACACGCCGCCCGACTATATTCTCACCTTTCTGACCTTCATTGGCATCTCCATTCCGGGTTTCTTTGCCGCCATTGGCGCGATCTATCTCTTTTCGCTCAAATTGGGATGGCTGCCGACCAGCGGCTACTCCTCAATCGGCAAAGACTTCGGTTTCTGGGGAACAGTTCTGGATCGTCTCCGCTATCTGGCGCTGCCTGCCACCGTGCTGGGCCTGGAACTGACCGCCGGCATCATGCGCTACACACGTTCCAGCGTCCTGGAGGTCGTGCGGCTTGACTATATTACCGTCGCCCGCAGCAAGGGGCTGAGCGAGAAAGTAGTTATCTTTCGCCACACCGTGCGCAACGCCCTGCTACCGGTGATCACTATCATTGGTCTGCGCCTCCCCAATCTTTTCGGCGGCGCGCTCATCATCGAGACCATCTTCAACTGGCCCGGAATGGGCATCCTGTACTTGGACGGGGTGGCCACGCGCGACTATCCTCTGATCATGGGCATGAACCTGGTCTTGGCCCTGACAATCGTATTCAGCAACCTTATTACAGACTTGACCTACGGGGCCATTGATCCCCGAATTCGCTACGAGTAGCATTTCCATGCGCTTGACCGCGGCCCGCTCCGACTGTCAGGCGCCCGCCGCCAGCCCTTTTGCGCTAGCACGAGCCAGACTGTGCCATGACTGCTGAAACAAAACCCGATGGACTCCAGGAAATATCCGCCGCCCTCCAGGCCGACGAGGGCGGCGCAGCCGCGCAGCGTCGTCGAGTCTGGCGCCGATTCCGCCGTCACAAACTGGCCCTGGCCAGCGCCATCCTGATGTTCCTTCTGATTATCATCGCCTTCCCTCTTGCCCCCGTCGTCGCGCCTATTCATCCCCACAAGATCGAAATTAGAGAGATCGGACTCACTCCGGGCGAGGAAGGCCATCTGCTGGGCACCGATCTCACCGGCCGCGACATTTGGAGCCGGGTGGTCTACGGAGGACGCGTCTCGATGTCTGTGGGCATCGTCGCCGTCACCCTCTATATCACCATCGGCACGATTCTGGGCAGCGTATCGGGATACTACGGCGGGTACGTCGACGCCCTGATTATGCGGATAACCGACACTGTTATGGCCTTCCCCACTCTCATCATCCTGATCACCATCGTCTCCTTTATCGGGCCGGGTATCTATAACTCCATGCTTGCGATCGGCCTGATCGGGTGGACGGGAGTCGCCCGCCTGGTGCGCAGCCTGATTCTCTCCATTCGTGAGACCGACTATATCATGGCCGCGCACGCTGTAGGCGTCGAGCAGAAATGGATCATCATGCGCCACATCCTGCCCAATGTGGTCGCGCCCATCACCGTCGCCGCCAGCTTCGGCATCGCCGGCGCCATCCTCACCGAGGCAGGTCTCAGCTTCCTCGGCCTCGGCGTTCAGGTGCCGACACCCAGTTGGGGCAATATGCTCAATGAGGCCCAGAACATCCAGATCATCGAAAACATGCCCTGGTACTGGGTCCCGCCCGGTCTCATGATCACTGTCTGCGTCCTCGCCATCAACTTCATCGGCGACGGTCTGCGCGACGCACTGGACCCCCGCATGAGCCTGGACTGAGGTCGTCCAGTGCCCTACCGCTTTTCATCGCAGGTCTGATGGAGGAAAAGATGATACTGACGCAGGAGCAAAAGGAAACTTTCTGGCGGGAAGGCTTTCTACCCTACCCCACTCTGCTCGACGCGGAGGAGCTCGCACAACTCCAGCAGCTGACCGAGGACATCGCCTTCGGCCGCGTCGAAGTGGCCTCCGATATCAAGGGGATTCCAGTCCTGGAAAAAGAAATGGTTGTCGCACGCGGCGAAGTGCAGGCCGACAGCGCGCTCGACGAGCTACGCAAAATCAACTTCCCCGCCTCCATCCATGACGCCTTCCTCAACATCGCAAAAAAACCTGAGCTCGTCGACCTCATCGCCGAGCTTTTTGACGAGCCCGATATTAAGCTGCTTGGAGATCAGATCTTCATGAAGCCGCCCGGACACGGCTCAGTTAAAGAGTATCACCAGGATTCGGCCTCGTGGCCATTTCTCATCCCCCAGAACCAGATAACCTGCTGGATCGCGCTCGACGACGCCACGCTCGAAAACGGCTGCATCCGCTGCATTCCCGGCAGCCACACCCACGGCCTGCTCCAACTCAAGCACCTGCCGCAGCTGCTCACCGAGGAGATGAAAGCGCAAGAGGTGCCGGTCCCTGTTCCCGCCGGCGGCTGCCTGCTCTTCCACAGCCTCAACCTGCACTACTCCAGCCCCAACACCTCGGCCATGCGGCGACGCGCCTGGGCACTGCACTACATGGCAGCCAAAACGAAAGACCTGAGTACCAGCGAGGAAGTCCACGTGGACTACATCTCGGTGCGGGGCAGGTCCTACGCTGGGTATGTTTGATTAAACTGCCAACCGTGTCGAGCGTTGCCCATACTTTCCTCATTGTCCTGGGTCTCGTCGCTCTTGCGGCCAGTTGGCAGGCCGTCTCGAACTATGTCGGTTCCCTCGAAAGTGTGCGCGGGCTCGAATTGGAGTTGACAGAGGTGCGGCGAGAGGCTGACGACAACTCTCGACTCTTCGTTCACTTCATGATTCACAACCGGTCCGAGCTTCCCGTCCACCTGAACAGCTATTTCTTTGACCTTTACCTCGACGGCAACCGTATCGGCGGCAGCGGCAGCGCCTGGCGCGATAACGATCCCGATGTCGACCGCTCCCTGTACAGCCGCGCCTCTACTATCGAACAGACTCTGGCCCCTGACGAACGTTTGGACTTGGAATTTCTCCTGCACGTCTTTGAGTTGGACGATCTGGTCGGGGCGTACCAGGAGAGTTCCGAGCCGCTGAACTGGTCCGTCAAGGCCGGGTTCCGCCTCATTCACCCCCACTCGCAAGACGAGCGGCTCCTGCGCCTGCAGGCTACCCTGCAAAAGCCGGCGCCATGAGTTCATTCATTCGACAAAGCTCAGCCGTCCTGGCGGTCGCCTCCATTCTGGCCTACGTCGGACTGATCTCCCTTTCTCACATACGCGACTATGTCCCTTGGCCGGCCGATATGCTCGCGCTCAGCCTGGTCGCCGCGCTATGCGGCGCGTTGCTTGCGGTGGCAGAAAGCCGGGCAATCTTGCTGTTCACCTTAGCCGCCATCTTGAGCGTTCTCCTCTTTGGCGTTTTTTGGTCCTATGCTTCCTGGGCGCTCTTACGCGGCCAGCTCCCGGCCCTCGACCTCCTGTTTTCCGACTTCGTCTTTCTCTATACCGTTCAACGCGGCTTCATTCTGGTCGCGCCCAGTATCGTGTTTGGACTGTTGGGCGTATTCGGCGTACAGTTACTCCTATCCAAACGCCTGCGGCGCTGAACCGCGGCAATTCCGGACAGCGTGGCATACCCACTCTCGACTGTGAGGAGACCAACCATGAGCCTGACTCCCGAACAGAAACAGTTTTTCGACGACAACGGCTATCTGCCTTACGGCCGTGTCCTGTCCGACGAAGAAATCCAGTCCCTTCGCCAGCGCAGCGAGGACATCGCCGCCGGACGTCTCACCCACGTGCCATCGAACTACATTCAATTTGAAGAGCGGTTCCGTGATGGCAAAAAGACTGTCGAGCCCCGCATCGACATGATCCGCAAGATGGTCTATCTCTGCTACCATGATGACCTCTTCGAGGCCGTCGCCAAAAAGGCCGCAATCGTCGACGTGATCGAGGACCTCCTGAGCCCCAACATCAAGCTCTACACCGACCAGCTCATGATGAAGCCCCGCTTCAACGGCACCGTGACCGACTGGCACCAGGACTCCGTCGCCTGGCCCATGTTCGCCCCCCAAAACCACGTCAGCTGCTGGGTGGCCCTCGATGACGCCACCGTCGAGAACGGCTGCATGACCGTCATCCCCGGTAGCCACAAATGGGGGCCTATCACCCGCGAATACAAAGATCGATTCCTTGCCCAGCCGCATCTGGCCGAACCCGTCCCCGTCGAGTTGAAAGCCGGCCACTGCATGTTCCACCACGGACTCAACTTCCACCGCACCGAAGCCAACACGACCCCCAACCGACGCCGCGGTCTCGCCCTCCACTACCTCGACGCCGAAACCAGCTATCTCGGCATCGTTGACGAATCACATCGCGATCAGGTCGAAGGCACGCCCCGCAAGGGCAGCACACCCTTCATGCACATCCGTGGCAAGGAGTTCCCAGGGCGGGTTTAACCGCAGAGGCCGCAGCTCTTTGGCTATTGCGACACCGCTCTCCCAATCGAGGAAAATCCAGGAAAGGCGCCCGATGTTCCATATCCTCCCTACCGCAACCCTCGGTCGTACCGGCTTGGAAGTCACCCGGCTCGGATTTGGCGCAGGCCATCGTCGCGCCATGACCGACGAAGAGATGAACGCCCAGCTCAACGCCGTTCTCGATGCCGGCATCAACTTTATCGACACCGCCAACGACTACGGCAACAGCGAGGAGATGATCGGCCGCTTTCTTCGTCACCGCCGCGATGAGTTTGTACTCGCCACCAAGTGCGGCTGTCATCCCGATGGCCACGTCTGGACAAGGGAAAACGCCTTCCGCGGTCTGCACGAAAGCCTCGAACGCCTGCGCGTTGACTACGTCGACCTGATGCAGCTGCACAACCCGACCGTGGCCCAATGTGAACAGGGAGAACTGGTGCAGGCACTGCAGGACATGCGCGCCCAGGGCAAAGTGCGCTGGATCGGCATGTCGACCACGCTCCCCCACCTGCCCACCTACCTCAGCTGGGATGTCTTCGACGCCTACCAGATCCCCTACTCCGCCCTCGAGCGCGACCATGAAGACTGGCTGACCAAGACCGCGCAGGCCGGCGCCGGCGCCATCATTCGCGGCGGCGTCGCCCTCGGCAAGCCGGGAGTCGGTCTCGGCCAGTCCGATCGATGGCAAGCCTTCGAGGCGGCGGGCCTGGACGAACTGAAGCAGGCGGGCGAAAGCGATACATCTTTCGTGCTGCGCTATACCCTCACGCATCCTGACGTCCACACCAATATCGTAGGCACAACAAATCCCAGGCACCTTGCCGAAAACGTACAGGCCACCCTCGCCGGTCCTCTTTCCCCGGACGTTTACGCCGAGGCAAAGCAACGGCTTGACCGCATCGACGTGACACCGGCCTGAGTGCAGTTCCCGGGGGCGATGCCTCCACAAACAGCAGCCGTCAAACGGGCGAGCCGTCATCGGGCGCAAAGGAAGCTAACCATGACCAGTCCACTCAGAAACATCGAGCCCGGCGCGGGAATCCACATCGGCTCCCGTCGCGAACTGATGGTCGACGACTACCTGATCGCCGCCATGACAGGCGACGCTGAACTGCGACTCCACCGCCCCGTGCCGCAGGAAGTAGCCCTGGAAACCGACGCACCCTGGGAGGGCAACGCCTCCGGATACGTGACAGTCTTCCAGGACGACGACCGCTACCTCATGTACTACCGCGGCTGGCACTTCACCCATGACTCGGGCTCCCTCGAATTCTCCCATCCTGAAGTCGTCTGCGTGGCCGAAAGCAGCGACGGCATTAACTGGAGCAAGCCCGATCTGGGCCTCGTCGAATACGACGGTTCGCGCAACAACAACATCATCCTTGACGCCCGCGCCGACAGCAGCCCCGCCATCAACTTTGTGCCCTTCAAGGACCCCAATCCCGACGCGCCCGCCTCCGAAAGATACAAGGCGCTCGCCAACAACAGGGGCTACAAAGGCCTCTTCGCGCTCTGCTCACCCGACGGCATCCACTGGACCCGGATGCGCGACGAACCCGTCATCACCAAGGGCTACTTCGACTCCCAGAACCTGGCCTTCTGGGACGCAGAACGCGGAGAATATCGTGACTACCACCGCGACTTCCGCCACGGCCGCGACATTATGACCTGCGTTTCGTCCGACTTCCTCAACTGGAGCGAACCTGTCTTCATCGACTACAACCCCACCCGCATCGCCGAGCTCTACACCAACCAGATCACGCCCTACTTCCGCGCCCCCCACCTCTTTGTCGGCTTCCCCGCCCGCTACGTCGAACGCCCCTGGACGCCCGCCATCGAGGACCTGCCCGAACCGGAACACCGACGCATGCGGGCAGACGCGCAAGAGCGCTACGGCGCCGCCCTGACCGACGGCCTCTTCATGAGCAGCCGCGACGGCCTTGAATTCAACATCTGGCCCGAGGCGTTCATCCGCCCCGGACTGCGGCCGCAGGACAACTGGACCTACGGCGACAACTACCAGAACTGGGGTCTCGTCACCACCCGCTCGCAGTTCGCCGACGCGCCCGATGAACTGTCGGTCTACGTCAGCGAAGGCTACTGGCGCGGGCAAAGCGTAAGCCAGCGCCGCTACACCCTCCGCATGGACGGCTTCGTTTCGCTCCACGCGCCCCCCAGCGGCGGCGAAATGATCACAAAGCCGATAAGGTTCACAGGCAGTAACCTGGAGCTCAACTTCTCCGCCTCGGCCGCAGGCAGTGTGCGCGTGGAGATTTTGCACGGACAGGTCGATCTGGCCGTCGAGGGATTTGGATTGGACGACTGTGTGAAACTGTTGGGAGATGACCTCGATCGCACCGTGCGCTGGGCACAAGGAGCCGATGTCAGCCCACTCAGCGGCGAACTGGTGCGGCTGCGCTTCGTGCTCCAGGATGCCGACATCTACTCTTTCCGCTTTGTGGAATAGCGACTTTGCCGGCTGATGCCTGCCAACCGCACCGCAGCATCACGCAGGAGTTATCGATGGAAATCCGACGCTTTCGGCCGTCCGACCTGGAAACCCTCAAGACCATTACAGCCATCTGCTTCGACGGCGTTTCCATCGACCAGAATATCGAGCGCCTGTACGGGTTGATCCACGGCAAAGACTGGCGCTGGCGCAAAGTGCGCCATATCGACGACGACGCCGAAGCCAATGCAGACGGCATTTTCGTCGCCGAAATCGACGGGCAAATCGTCGGCTACGTCACCACTCGCGTCGATAAGGCCACCGGCATCGGCGGCATCCCCAACTTTGCCGTCCTGCCCGAATTCCAGCAGAAGGGCATCGGCCGGCGCCTGCTCGAAGAAGCCGTCTCCTACTTCGCCGCCCAAGGCCTGTCCTACGCCCGCATAGAGACCCTTGACCAGAACGACGTCGGCGCCCACTTCTACCCCGACTTCGGCTTCCAGGAAGTTGCCCGCCAGATCCACTACATCATGCCTATCACCGCAGACAACCCTTAAACCCCCCGCCTTCGCAAATGCCACTGCAGTCCCAGGAGCTTACTCATGTCAAAAGCCAAAGTCAGAGTCGGAATCGTCGGCGCCGGCCCAATCGGCGGACTCGGACACAGACCTTTCTCCCACGCCGCCGGCTATAGGCGCTGCGAAGACGCCGAGCTGGTCGCTATCGCCGACATCGACCCGCAGCGGCTCCAACAGTTCGGCGATGAATGGGAGATCGAGCCCGAGCACCGCTATCCCACCGCCGTCGACATGTACGAAAAGGCCCGTCTCGACGTCGTCGACGTCACCACCAACACCCTCTATCATCACCATCCCGTCATCGAAGCCGCCGAAGCCGGCATCAAGGTGATCATGGTCGAAAAGCCGCTCGCCACCAGCGTGGCCTGGGGCCGCAAAATGGTAGCGGCCTGCGACCGCAGCGGCTCTCGCCTCATCACCGAGCATACCCGCCGCTTCCTCCCCCACTACCAGCGCCTCAAGCGCATGATCGACGACGGCGCCGTCGGCCGCGTCAAAACCATCACCTACGAGGGCTGCCGTCCACTCCTCACAAACGGCACCCACACCGTCGACTACGCCTTCTTCTTCACCGACGCCCAGCCGCAGCTCGTCTCCGGTTATCTCAACCAGGAAACCGTCGCCGATCCCGGCGGCGCCGGCATGATCGCCTGCTCCGACGGCGTCGTTGTCTTCATCGACTGCATCGCCGAGCGCAAGGAGTCCCTCGGCTACACCAAGATCGCCGGCGCCGAAGGCCGCATCCATTTCAGCGAACGCCGCGGCCACTGGGAATACGGCCCCCTCGTCGAAGCCGACGAAGGCTATGGGACCCGCTACGATTTCGAACCCATCCCCGACATGCCGGCCGAGTTCACGCTCGACGACTACTTCTATTCCGCCACCCGCGAGAGCATCGACTGTCTGCTCGAAGACCGCGAAAGCGTATCCACAGGCCGCGACGGCCTCAAAGCGCTCGAAGTAATCACCGCCATCCACGTCTCTCACAAGACCGGCGCGCAGGTGAGCCTGCCCCTCGCTCCCGGCCTCGACGAACTCGAAATCCGTTCAACCGGCGAATAACTGCCGACTGACCACTGATCACCGGAGTTCTCCATGCCAGAAACTTATCGCGCCGGCATCATCGGCCACACCGGACGCGGCAACTACGGGCACCATCTCGATACCGCCTTCCAGGGCCTGCCCAACGTTGAAGTAGTCGCAGTCGCCGACCCGGATGAAGAAGGTCGAGCCGCCGCGGCCCAGCGTACCGGCGCCTCCCACAGCTTCGCCGACTACAAGACCATGCTCTCGCAAATGGATTTGGACCTGGTCGCTGTCTGCCCCCGCTGGGTCGACCAGCACGCCGACATGGTCATCGCCTGCGCCGAAGCCGGCGTCAAAGGCATCTTCTGCGAAAAACCGTTCTCCCGCACCCTCGCCGAAGCCGACGCCATGCTCGCCGCCTGCGAAAGGCACAACACCAAAATCGCCGTCGCCCACCGCCGCGCCAACCCCTACGAACTGCATGCCAAAAAGCTCATCGAAGACGGCCTCATCGGCGACGTGCAAATGATCCGCCGCCACGGCAAAGCCGACCACCGCGCCGGCGCCATGGACCTCGTCGTCCTCGGCGCCCATCTCCTCGACAATATCCGATTCTTCGCTGATTCAGAGGTCGTTTGGGCCCACGCCCACGTCACCCAGGACGGCCGCGAGCTCACCACCGCCGACATTCACGAAGGGGACGAAGGCGTCGGCCCCATCGCCGGCAACGGGCTGGCCGCCTACTTTGTCTTCCGCAACGGCGTCACCGCCCATTTCGACTCCTGCCGCAGCGACGAAACCGACACCCGCGAGCAGGTCAACTGGCTCGGCCTCGAAATCCACGGCTCTGCCGGCATACTCTCCCTGCGCATCGCGCCGCTGGGCGAACTCTACCACTATCCCTATCGCCTCTGGCTTCCCGGCGACCGTGACGGCTCCTGGGAACGCATTACCCTGCCCGAATGGGACCTGAATCCAGACGGCCAGCCGCGTTCCGTTTCCGAAAAATTCCAGTTGAACAATCGTATTTTCGTGGAAGAACTGATCCGGGCCATCGAGGATGATCGCCCGGTGACAGCCGTAACCAGCGGCCATGACGCCCGCGCCGTCCATGAAATGATCATGGCAATCCACGAGTCGCAGCGGCTGCGAGCCCGCGTCGAGTTCCCCCTCGCAAACCGCGAGAACCCCTACGATGTCTGGCGCAAACAGGCTGAGCGTGATCAGTAACAACCGGCCGCCGCTGTTCAGCTGCCGCCTTCACCAAATTTGAGTTATAAGAGGAATCAAGGGGGAAAAATGTCCGATACCAATCAACCGACCGACAAAATATACCGGGCCGGTATCATCGGCCTGACCGGCATTGGCCAGTCACCGCCGCGCTACGACCTCTGGTCGACCCGCCACCCGCAGCCCCACTCGCACGCCTCCGCCTACGCCGCACATCCCCGCGCAGAAGTGGTTGCCGTCTGTGAACTGGTCCCGGATCTGCTGACCCAGTACGACAAAAACTGGGGCCCGGCCGCGCACTACTCCGACTATCGCGCCATGCTGGAAAAGGAAAACCTCGACATCCTCAGCGTCGTCACCTCAGACCACCTCCACGCCCAGATGGTCGTAGACGCAGCCGCAGCCGGCGTCCCCGCCGTCTATTGCGAAAAACCCCTGGCCACCACCCTCGCCGACGCCGACCGCATGTTGGCCGCCGTCGAAGAGAGCGGCACGGTGATATGCGTTGACCATGGCAGGCGCTGGGATCCCTTCTGGCGCCAGGCCAAAGCCATCATCGAGGAGGGACGCATCGGCTCTCTCACCCGCATCGGCGCCCATCTCGGCGGCGAACGGGCCATGCTCTTCCGCAACGGCACCCACCTCATCGACACCGTCTGCATGTATGCCGACGCCGCCCCCGACTGGCTCATCGGCGCCATGGAAGAGGGCTACGAGGACCGCATCGAGTATCTGGGCGACGGCGGCCACGACCCCGCGACCGATCCCGGCGCATCCGCCTATCTCCACTTCACCAACGGCGTCCGCGCCCACGTCGAAATCTCGCAGCGCACTCTCGTCAACTTCGAGCTGGACCTCCTCTGCACCAACGGCCGCATCCGCATCAGCAACACCGAAGCCCTCGTCTACCTGACCTCGGCGGAGCGCCCGTACGAAGTTACCAGCCGCCAGCTCGGCGGTTCCGTAGACTACCGCAGCGCCATGGTCAACGCCGTCGACGAGCTCATCCACCTGATCGAAAACGGGGGTGAAAGCATCTCCAGCGGCCGCCGCGCCCTCCACAGCCTGGAAATCATGATCGCCATCATGCGCTCCCAGGCCAGTGGCGTCGAAAAAATCCACTGGCCCTTAACGCGAGACTGACTCCCGCACTGCCACTGACCACTATCCCCCGCCGTTCCCCACTTCTTCCGCAAACGCGCGCGCCTGCGCCACCATATCCACCTCAACCATCTGGTCCCACGCCGACATCAGTCGCCGCGTAACCGGCCCCGGTTCTCCCGTACCTACATCATGCCCATTGAAGCGCGTCGCCGGCATGATCGTAAACGGCGTCGAAGTGAAAAACGCCTCGTCCGCGGTCATCACGTCATACGGCTCCAGGTTGCACTCCCGGCAGGCCAGTCCAAGGCTCTCAGCCAGTTCCAGCACCGCCTGCCGCGTCACGCCTCGCAGGATATTGCGCGGCTCCGCCGTCAACAGACCGCCCTCCTTCACCACGAAAAAGTTCGACCCCGTGCCCTCCGTCAGAAACCCGTCCTCGTCCGTCAACAGGGCCCAAGCCTCCGGGTCCACCTTCTGCGCCTGTAAGTTGGCCATCTGGTAGTAAATGCGGCTGCGGTTCTTGATCTTCGGATCGATCAATCGCGAGGGTACCGAGCGCTGCGCCGGGATCACCGCATGCACTCCTTTCACGTACGCCTCCGCGAACGCGGCCAGGTGCCATGTCAGCGGCCAGCAGTTGATCGTAACCGTCGGCTTCACGCCGCCGGCGAAAACCGATTCGTAAAGCCCCATCGGCCCTCGTGAAACGTTGTGCACGATCTGAAAGTCCCTGCCGTTCGCGAAACAGGGTCGGTTCCTCTCGATCGTTTCCAGCGTTGCCGCCTCCATTTCCTCCGCCGTCAAGCCGCAACTGATCTCCAACGTCCGCAGCCCCACATAAAGCCGCTCGATATGCTCCCGCAGCCGAAACGGCTGCCCGTTGAAAGTACGCGTCGTCTCGAAAATTACGTCCCCGTACATGAGCGCAGAGTCGAAAATCGAGAATCCCGCCTCGCTCTCGGGAACGAACGATCCGCTGACGTAAACTGTGCGTTGGCTGGTCATAGTACGCCTCCTCTGACCACTGCAGTCCCCCTGTTGGTTCCAGACTGCAAATGATTGTACACTTGACCTTGTACTCCTGTCTATCGGCTTGGCGCCAACATCCAAAGGATACTCGCGTGACAAAGGGAAAGCGGCTGGTCCTCACCCCTGCAGGCCAAATTGAAGTCGAAGAGTTCGATGTGCCGGCCCCCGCGGCCAATCAGCTCCTGGTACGCACCAGCCTCACCCAGGTCAGCGCCGGCTCCGAGATGAACGGCATCCGCCGGCGCCGCACGGCCAGCCCCGCGGAGCAAGCCTCCTTTACACCCGAAGGCCTCGGCTACACCGCCATCGGTGTCGTCGAGGCCGCAGGCAGCGAGATCGACCAGGTCGCCGTGGGCGACCGCGTCCTCTGCAGCGGCAACCATTCAACGCACTGGCTCATAACACCCGAGCTCGAAGCCAGTGAAGTCGTCATCCCGCAACAGTACAACATCCAAAAACTGCCAGAGGATCTGACCGACGTGGAAGTCGCCTTCTGCGTTCTCGGTGACGTCGCCCTCCACGGCGTGCGCCGCGCCCAGATTCAGATTGGCGAATCGGTCGCTGTCCACGGGCTCGGCGTTGTCGGTCTCCTCGCGCTGCAACTCTGTCGCCTCGTCGGCGCCCAACCACTCATAGGTGTCGACCTTGTCGAGGAGCGCCTGGATCTCGCCCGCCAGCTCGGCGCTTCCCATCTGGTAGACGCCGGCAGCCAGGACGTGGTCGAAGAAATCCGCGCCAACACGCAGTTGCCCTGGCGCTGGCGCGGCGCGCTGCCCAGCATGTTGCCCGGCAGCGGGGCCGAAGTACAGCTCCACTGCACCTCGTATATCGGCAACTACCCCACCATGATTAAAGCCGCCGCCGATCGCGGCCGCATCATTCTCGTCGGCGCGACCAGCGGCTCCATCCCCATCGAGTCCAACGAGCTGTTCCGCCGCGAAATCGTCATGACCGGCTCCTACCAGACCGGCATGAGCGACACACATCCCTACTGGCCCTGGACGCGCGTGCGCAACCAGCACGTGATTCTGGACCTCATCCGCCGTCGCGAGTTGCAGACCGAACCACTCGTCAGCCATGTAGTGCCCTACACCGAGGCGCCCGATCTCTTCGATCGCATGATGAGCGGCCACGAAGGTTGGCTGAGCGTCTTTTTTACCTGGGACTGATACCTCAGACTGCCGCAAACTGTAACCGCAACTTGAAGCGAGCCAACTGCAGCGGAGGCCAGCATGATCGACTTTCCCCGCTCCTTCTTCACTTGGAAGACCTTCCCCAGGCAGGAGGACCCCTACTACAAGTACGCCGGCGGTTTCATCGGCAAGGATGGCGACGTCCGCCGCGTGCGCTTCAACATCGAGTCCAGCTGTGTCATCTCCGATGGGAATGGCGCCGCCCTGGCCGAGCTCTTCGTCGGCGCCCCCTGCCGCACCGAATACACCATCCCCCGGCAGGGCTTCTTCCAGATCCCCAGCAGCGAATTTCGCATGGCCTTCAGCCGTACGCACCGGATACCAATCGCCCGCCGTCCCAGCGTCGAATCAGAGCCCGCGCCCGCGCAGGATCTGGGCGAGGCCTTCCAGGATCACGACATTAGTCTGAAAGAGTTTCCCCACCCAATCGAGCTGAATGCCAGCGAGCCCCTGATCGAAGCCACCCTCGCCAACGCCCTGCTCAACGCCCGTTGCGCCTACCGCGACGAACAGACCGGCCTGCGCGTCACCGTCGAATATCCCGTCAATCTCATCAACGTCAACCGCGAGGACGCCGCCTTTCAGGTCTGCACCGGCCCCCTGATTCTGCCCGACCTCGCTACCTGGAACGGCCGCATCGTCGACCGCGTCTTCCTCGCCCACGCCGCCTTCACCGCCTTTGACTACATCGAGTTCATCCTGCGCCGTGAAGTCGCCGCAGCCCCCGAGGAGCTCGTCTGGCTCCACCATATCGAAGGCCGGGATCGAAATGAGCTCCACGATCCCAAAAACAAACCGCCCGGCTATCCCCCGCCCCGACCATCCCCGACCGTCTACTGCGAAGTATGGGCGCTTCCCTCGACCAACACAGTCCTCCGCGCCCCAAATCTCTGACCCACCAACCAGCCCCCACTGCCGTTCAACAGGTGACACCCATGAGCAACCCTGCCTCCACACACACCGAGCCAATCGACATCGGCGCCCGCCTTGAACCCCTGATCGACGACTTCCTCTTCGCCGAACTGGACGACGGGCTCGACCTGCGCCTGCATCCACCCGTAAAACGGGAGGTAGTCTTGAAGACCGACGCACCCTGCGAGGGCAACGCCTGTCTCTACCGCACCGTCTTCCAGGACAGAGACGGGCGTATCCGCATGTACTACGGCGCTTGGCACTACGTCATGGACGGCGGCCGCATGAACTACCCCCACCCGTACTTTGTCTGCTATGCCGAGAGCGCCGACGGTAAGCTCTGGAGCAAACCTTCACTCGGCTTGGTCGAATTCGAGGGCAACAGTCACAACAACATCGTTCTGGGGCCTGGTAGCTTCCCCGGCATCGACATCAGCGCTGGCGACACCGCCGTCTTTTCGGATTCGAACCCGGCCTGCCAGGAGGGGGCTGAGTACAAAGCGCTTGTCCCCGGCGGCTCCCCGCGCGCGCTCCACGCCCTCCACTCCTCAGACGGCTTCAACTTCTCCCTGATGCGCCGAGAGACCGAGGAGTCCCCGGAACCGGTCATCACCGAGGGCTACTTCGACTCACTGAATCTGGCCTTCTGGGACGAATACCGGGGCGAGTACCGCGCTTACTTCCGTGATTTTCGAGGTGGCGCGCCCCACGGCGTGCGCGGCATCAAGACCGCAACCTCACCCGACTTTCTGAACTGGTCCGAGCCACAGTGGCTCGACTACGGCGACAGCCCCGAACAGCCCCTCTATACCAACCAGATCCGGCCCTACGCCCGCGCGCCCCACATCCTCTTCGGCTTCCCAATGCGCTACATCGACAGAGGCTGGCTCCCCCAGACCGACCACCTCCCCGGCCTCAAGTACCGCCGGGCGCGCAGCGCCGCCCATCCCCGCTACGGCTCCGTAGTCACAGACGGCCTCTTCATGTCCAGCCGCGACGGCCTGAACTTCAAGCGCTGGGGAGAGGCGTACATCCGCCCCGGCCTCAACGTCGTCGACAGTTGGGTCTACGGCGACAACTGCATCGCCTGGGGACTCATCGAAACCGAACCCGACTCGCCCGGCGCCCCGCCCGAGCTCTCGCTCTACGTCACCGAAGGCTACTGGACCGGCCGCAGCATGAACCTGCGCCGCTACACCACCCGCATCGACGGCTTCGTCTCACTTCATGCACCTTTGACCGGCGGCGCCTGCCTCACGAAGCCGCTGATCTTCTCCGGCCGCAATCTCGTCCTCAACTTTGCCACCTCAGCCGCCGGCAGCCTGCGCGTCGAGATCCAGGACCACGAGGGCAAGCCGGTTCCAGGCTTCTCCCTCGACGAGAGCGATGAAATCTTCGGCGACTCGATAGACAGGATCGCCCACTGGGCCGGCGGCAACGATCTCAGCGCACTGGCAGGGCGTCCCGTCAGAATCCGCTTCGCCCTCAAAGACGCCGACCTGTACTCGATTCAGTTCCGCGAGTGAACGGCGTCAGCCAGACCAGAAGGCGCCGCTCACGATAGGAGACCAATATGCACATTTCAGAACTGGACGTGAACCAACTGGAGTGGGGAAAGAAAAACGCCTGCTGGCTGGACATCTCGCCGCGCGTGGAGGGCGGCTGGTGGCAACTTCCGCTACTGACTGTAACCGGATCGAATCCGGGACCCACCCTGGTCGTATTCGCCGGCGTACATGGCGATGAATACGAGGGCGTCGAAGCCATCCCCCGTATCGCCGAAGAGGTCGATCCTCCCCAACTGCGCGGAACACTCCTCATGGTCCCGGTCTGCAACATGGCCGCCTACGCCACCGCCACCCGCAACAGCCCTATAGACGGCCTCAACCTGGCGCGCGTCTTCCCCGGCTCGGAGACCGGCGCCCTGACCGAGCGCATCGCTTACTGGCTCACCTGCAAGTTCATCAGCGCAGCCGACTTCTTCATCGACCTCCACAGCGCCGGCATCGTCGGCGACATCCCCACCCTCGCCGGCTATATCCATAGCGACGATGACATTGGCCGTCGCTCCCTGGCTGCAGCACGCGTCTTCGGCGCGCCCGTATTGTGGGGCCATCCTCCCCCCATTCCCCCGGGTCGCAGCATCACCGCAGCCCTTGATTTGGGCGTGCCCTGCCTCTACACTGAAGCCGCCGGCGCCGGCCGCGCCCGCCCCCAGGACGTGGACTGCTTCACGCGCGGCGTCCTCAACGTCATGCAGCATCTGAACATGCTGGCAGGGGAGCCCGCAGCAGCCTCTCCCCCACAGCACCTCCTCGGCGACGGCAACATGGATGAAGTCATGTCCGCCCCCATGGCCGGCTACTTCCGTCCCCATGTCGAACTGCTGCAGGAAGTCCAATCAGGCCAGAGCGTCGGCGCCATCCACGACCCCCTCGGCGACCTCCTGGCCGAACTGCACGCCGAAAAAGAGGGCATCGTCATCATGCGCCGCGGCGTTCACCGCGTCCACAGCGGCGACGGCCTCATCCACCTCACCAACCGCGCCGAATGACCCTAACCACTAACCACAGCAGTTCACCATCCCAGCGCATACCCGTCCCGCCGCGGGTCCGCGCCGCCCATGAATCCGCCATTCTCAGGATCAACCATGATGCCTTGCCCGCCCCCAACCTCCGCGTTCCAGGGGCCCAGCCTGTTCAGCCGGTGGCCCATCTGCGTCAGCTCCAGCAGGACGTCCTCCCCAATCCGCGTTTCGACGTCCACCAGCGTCCCCGGCGACGTCGTCTTGACACGCGGCGCCTCAATCGCGGCCTGTATATTCATCCCATGATCGATCACGTTCATGATCATCTGCGGCGTCGTCTGCAGAATCCCGTAACTGCCCGGCGTCCCGATCAGAAAACGCAGCCCCTGCTCGTCCCACACCTGCGCCGGCGACATGCACATCTCGATCTTCCGGCCAGGTCCAATGACGTTCGGGCTCTGCGGGTCGCCGTCAAACCAGTTCAGGAAATTGTTCAGCGCAATCCCTGTTCCCGGTACTACCACCGCCGAGCCAAAACCGGCCCCCAGGCTTTGTGTCACCGCCACCGCGTTGCCCGTCGCGTCGATCGCGCTGAAGTGAGTCGTGCACTCACTGCGCATCCACCGCCGCGGGTCCCCTGCCAGAACCTCGTCCTCCATCTTCTCCGACGTATACCGCTCCCCGCCCGATGGCCTGGCACGCGGACCGATCTCAGCGCGGCGCTTGGCCGCGTACTCCTTCGACAGAAGACCGGACGTGGGCGGGTTGTCAAGACCCGCATATTCCGCCCTGTCCGCCTGCGCCAGCTTGGCCGCCTCGATAAAGCGATGAACTGTCGCCGCGCTGTTGTGGCCCATCTCCACCACGTCAAACCCCTCCATGATGTTCAGCGTTTCCAGATACTGGACCCCTTGGCACGGCAGCGGCGGCGCATAGACGCGCAAACCCCGGTATGACACCGAAATCGGCTCCTGCCATTCCACCTCAAACTCCTCCAGGTCCCGCCGCGTGATCAGCCCCCCGTTCTCCTCCATGTAGCGGACCATCCTGTCTGCAATCTCTCCTCGGTAGAAGACATCGGTCCCGCCCTCGGCGATGGCGCGCATACTGTTCGCCAGGTCAGGCTGTATCATCAGGTCACCGGCAACCGGCGCACGGCCATGCGGCAAATACGCCTCCACCGTCGCCGGATATTTCAGCATCTCCGGCACGTTGAACTCGGTGAACTCGGCGTTCTTCACCGTCAGCGGAAAGCCCTGCTCCGCATACTCGATCGCTGGCTGAAAGACCGTAGCCGCATCCATCGTACCGTACCGCTCCAGCGCCGCCAGCCAGCCCCCGCACGACCCGGGCGCCAGCGGCGAACGCGGCCCCCGTGCCCGGCTCTCCGCATCGCCCACCTCTTCAAACGTGGCCCCGTACGGCGAGCGCCCCATATAGTCCAGTACCGTATGCTCCTGCTCCCGCGCCGAGTAGATATGCATGTACCCGTCGCCCCCCAGTCCGGACATGTAAGGCTCGACCACGTTCAGCGCCGCCGCCACCGCCACCACCGCGTCGATAGCGTTGCCGCCTTCCATCATAATGCGCACGCCCGCCAGCGAAGCCAGCGGATGCGCCGAAGCGATCATGCCTCGCCGGCCCGTCACCGTCGAACGATGAACGATTCCCTTGGCAGAAAAGGACATCTGTTCTCTCCTTGCAACTGTAGTTCGGGTTTCCTATTCTTGGCTATACGCTTCTGAAGAGGAGTGGCTCTTTTGAAACCGATCTCTCGTAACCCGGTTCCCCCGCTTTACTCCTCCCACACCAACAGCACGCCCATCGCCTCGGCCAGTCGTCCATACAGCAGATCGAAAGCCTCTTTCGCTTCCTGGTAGGGGAAACGGTGGCTGACCAAAGGCTCCACGCGGATTCGCCCCTCCCGCATCAGCTCAACGGTCCGGGCCAGCATGAACTCAGGCGGATCTTCGCCGTAGTAGCCGCCAATCAGACGCCTCCGCTGGATCTTGCCCGCGTCCAGCGGCAACGGCTTCCCGTGATAGAGACCGATTAAATGCAGCGTTCCCCCGTCGCATACCATCTCCTGGGCCTGCGCAAACGATTTCAGCCCCGGCTCGCCGCCCACACACTCAAACACGATGTCCGCGCCGCGCCCGTCCGTCAGCTCCATCACCCGTTCCACCGGGTCCGTCTCCGTAACGTTGATAGCGTGGTCCGCGCCGAAGATATGGCCCATCTGGCAGCGCTTGGCGATCGCATCCACAACGATTACTTGCTCACAAAGATGCAACCGGACGCCCTGCAGCACCAGGTTGCCGACCAGCCCCTGTCCCATGATCACGATCGTATGACTGGGCCGGATCCCCGGAGACTGCGCCCAGGTGACGCCGCTCTTGGCCAGCGGCAGAAAAGTAGCCTCCTCAAATGAAATGTCGTCGGGCAGAGGCCACACCCGCGGCCCGATGTCTGAGTCGACCGGCTGTACCACGTACTGTGCATGGGGCGCCACCGCCATCACGCGATCCCCCGGCTGAAACTGCTGCGCCGTCTCGCTCCCCACCTCGTCGACAACGCCCGCCAGTGAATAGCCCATGATCCTCGGGTTGATCGCCTCCTCGTGCATATATCGCCGCAGGATCTCCGACCCCCGGCTGATCAGGCTGACCTTGCTCCGCACCCGTACCTCCCGCGGCCCGACAGGCGGGATGGGAACCTCTTCAAGAACGATGTTTCCAAATCCCTCGGGCTTGGTTACGCGTAACATGCTCTGCTCCTCGCTTTCCCGGAAAAATGACGCTGTTTGAAAGGCCTTGCACAGGAGGGCATCCCTGTCATCCAAAGCAGAAGTCATACTAGCACCAAAGGGACTTTCGCGTAAATGACTCTTTTCAATCCCTTGTACTCAACCCTACTCTGAACTGCGCCCTGACGGGGATTGCGAACTGAAGAACACGTATAGTAGAGTAGCTACTACCCAAACGCGATTCAGACCGGCAGGAGACGAGCCCCATGCGCCGCCCCAACTTCCTCATCATCTACACAGACCAGCAGCGCTGGGATGGCCTTGGCGCAAACGGCAATCAGGACATCCACACGCCCCACCTCGACAGACTGGCAAGCCAGAGCGTCAACTTTGACCGCTGCTTCGTGCAGAATCCCGTCTGCATGCCCAGCCGCCTGAGCTTTCTCACCGGCCAATATCCCTCCACCCTCGGCATCACGCACATGGGCGTTCCCGTGCCCGAAGATACCGTCACGCTCCCCCGCCTCCTCGGCCCCTACGGCTACCGCTCCGCCAACATCGGCAAACTTCATTTCCAGCCCCACGCCAACCGCGATCACCGTACCTGGCATCCCCCCTACGGCTTCGATCATCTGGAGATATCCGACGAGCCCGGCTCCTATGAAGACGCCTACCGTGCCTGGGTGCGGCGCCGCGCGCCCGACCAGCTCCCCCATGTCAGCCTCGGTCAGGCGCCCATGTCCGAAATCTGGCAGGCGGCCATGGGAATAGAGGATGGGATCGAACACCCGGCCGAACGCTTCCCCAAACGCCCTCTGCCCTCCCGCTGCCGCGACGACATGACCCACACCGCCTTCGTCGCTGAGCAGTCCATCGAATTTATGCGTCACCAGGCCCGGACCGGCCAGCCCTTCCTCTGCATCGCCGGCATCTACTCCCCCCATTCCCCCTGGGTAGCGCCCCAGCACTACTTCGACCTCTACGATGCCGGCTCCCTCCAGCTCCCGACCTTCCCCCAGGAGGTCGAGTCGCAACGCGGGCCGCAGAACTATCCCGACGACGAGCTGCGGCTCGCCCGGCAGGGCTACTACGGCCAGATCAGCGAGGTGGACCTTCACGTCGGCCGCATGCTCAGCTCGCTCGATGAGTTGGGCATCTCTGACGACACCGTCGTCATCTTCACCTCCGACCATGGCGAATGGCTGGGCGAGCACCTGGAATACGGCAAAGGCTACCCTGCCCACGACCAGTGCAGCCGTGTCCCCCTCCTCATCCGGCCGGCCGGCGACACCTTCACCGCTCGCAGAGATTCTGGCCTCACCGAGGCGCTCGACGTCCTGCCCACCATCCTCGACCTGGCCGGGATCCAGATTCCGCCCCACCTGCAGGGCTGCTCGCTCATACCCCGGCTGCAAGACGACGCGCCCGGCGGCGCCTCCGCCCTCACCGAGCACACCGGCTGGAAATCTCTGCGCACCGAGCGTTTTCGCTACCTTCTCCACACCGACGGCAGGGAAAATCTCTATGATCTTTCCGCCGAGTGGGGTGACTACCGCGATGTGGCCTCCGATCGCGCCTACGCCTCCGATTTGGCCGCGTCTCGTCATGAACTGGGCCGCAAGCTCCTGGCCGCAGAAAGACCGCTGCCCCGCGTTTGGCCCTACTGAGGTGACTGCCGCGAGAGAGAACATGGCGAGTCAGAGTCCGCAGCAAATCCCACAGTCGTCCGCCGGCAATACACCCCACCGCGCCGGTACCAAGCCCCATCCCATCTGCCGCGTCAGCGACCTGCCCCCAGGCGAACGCAGAATCGTAGAAGTGCGCAGCCGCTCAATCGGCGTCTTCAACGTCCACGGCGAATACTACGCCCTGCGCAGCCTGTGCCCCCACCAGGGCGCGCCCCTCTGCCGCGGCACAATTACCGGCACCGCACGCTCCACCGGCCCCGGTGAAATCATCTGGGAACGGGACGGCCGGATCCTGCGCTGCCCCTGGCACGGCTGGGAGTTCGACGTCGCCACCGGCCGCTCCGTCTTCAATCCCCACCGGCTGCGCGTCCGCACCTACGCCGTCACTGTGGAGCAGCCTGAGCCGGAAGAAGATCCGTCAGTCGAAAGTTTCGATGTTACCGTCGAAGACGGCTGGGTCGTGCTGCACGCGTAGCGGCGCCTGCTTGAAGGCACTTAAGATCATGCAAAGCTTTCCCGAAAAACGAAAGGAGCTGGCGGAGAACCTCGCCTCAGCCCTCTGTAATGCCACCGAATTCCTCACTGAGACGAAGATAGGCGGAATCACTGTTGGAGCTGTGTTAGTAATTGCTGCCTTGTTCGCGGCCTTCATAACCTACAGCTATTTCGATACACCGCTGTTCGTGTATCTCTTCATCATAGTGGCCATTCCCGGGCACCTCGCATATATTCTGGTCTGCAAGAGGGATGGTCTTCGTGACTACCTCTTAGAGGCTGTTTGAAAAGTAAAGGCTGTCGGCCAAATTGTGGTATACGTAGTCTCTGTGAAAACAAAACGATACCCAACAGATTTGACTGACAGCCAGTGGCTTATTATCCAGCATCTGATTCCCGCAGCCAAACCGGGCGGGCGACCACGCAGCCTGGATATGCGTCTGGTGGTTGATGCCATTCTCTACCTGACTGTGGGTGGCATCCAGTGGCGGATGCTGCCGAGTGATTTTCCGCCGTGGCAGAGGGCAGAGTGTTTACACCTACTTCAGGCAGTGGCGGGACGATGGCGCCTGGCGCAGGTTGCATGACACGCTCAGAGTGCGGGTTCGTCATCGAAGCGGACGACACAAGCATCCAACGGCTGGCAGTATCGATAGTCAGACAGTCAAGACTGGCCATACACCGGCAGGTGTGCGAGGCTACGATGGCGGTAAACGCATCACGGGACGGAAACGGCATCTTCTTGTCGATACGCTGGGACTCACATTGGCCGTCCTGGTCACTGCTGCCGACCTGCCTGACCGCGATGGGGCACGGCAACTGCTCAGACGAGGCTGCGGTTTCGGCCAGAAACTGCGTCTTATCTGGGTTGACGGCGCCTATCGCGGCTCTTTGCAGAGATGGGTTGCGCAGCGTTTTCGCTTCCGCCTTCAACCTGTCCTCCGCCCGCAAGAACAAAAAGGTTTCTCCGTATTGCCCCGTCGTTGGGTGGTGGAGCGCACCTTCGCTTGGCTTGGCCTCAATCGTCGCCTCTGTAAAGACTATGAACGACTGCCCGAAAGCAGTGTCGCCTTTATCCATATCGCTATGATTCGTCTCATGGTACGCCGCCTGGCACCCAATTGACCCTTTTCAAACAGCTTCTTAGAGCCAGGTCTCAGATATGCGGGCCTTGGAGTTGGGTGGTTGATTACCTACGCGTTTCTTGATCTGGATTCTTTTTCGGGCGTTTTTCCCATCTTAATTGGGCCATTCGTCGGCGATGGAATATACGCCCTATACCGCAAATGGTATCGCAAAGCATGACATTCTTACTACCTGTCGGGACTTTCCCTGGCAGGAGACTTCCTTCTCGCAAATAGAAAGAGCGAACTTTTCACACCCATCAATTCGAACGCAATGTCGCCATACCGAGACGAAAGGAAGCACAACCGATTATGGACAGAATCCTTGCCAGATGGCGAAAAGTGCCTTACCTGCACTCAAGCCTCATCTGGACCCTCGCAATCCTTCTCCTTGGCGACTGGATTGGCGGCTCCTATTTCCAATCCGATTTCCGTCTGCGCTACGCCTTCATGTGCATCGCCGTCTCCGCCGTCTACTTCATCCATGTACTGATCTACAAACGCAAAACCCCGGCCGACGTTCGAGTCTCGCTCACCATCTTCATCCCGGTCATCGGTCTTTCCGTTTGGCTGTCCTTCGCCCTCTTCACCGCCGACTCCCCCTTCAACTTCCTTCCCCTCCTCGTCGGCATGTTTGCCGCATTCGGCGTCGACCTCTGGGTCAGCAAAAGACGACACCAAGCATAGCGCCCCTGCCGCAACATGCCGTAGGGGCGCCCCTTGCGCGTGCCTTCGCACTTTTCCCCAATCTTGAACTACAATTCTATAAGGAACGAGACTCGCAGGTCGAATCGGTCTGTGACATCAATGAAGCAGGAACATGGTCTGTTCCCGGCGAAAAAGGTGTCCTGATAACTGCTGACGAAGTCAGCACAATAGAATTCTGGGACTATTCCCCTGAGGAGAAAAGTCATGCAAAAGCATGACCGCAGACACTGGAATGGAAAGGGTTATCAGCCAAAAGGAAGTAAAGATTCCCCCAAGAGTCCTCCTACCAATACGCCTGACCAGTTGAGCAGTGGATTCAGACCAGTTCAAACCCAAACATTTACGCCTCCTTCGGAAGGCCCTCCTGCCTCCTCTTCATCACAAAAGAAGTAGCATCCTCCTCCTGACTTCGTTTTCCCAATTCTCCTGAACAAGCAGAAAAACTAAAGTCACGCCCCCGTCGCTTCTACCCGTAAGGGCGCCTCTTGTGGGCGCCCTCCCACGCACTCCTCTCGCACAACACCTCACCCCATCCCGTTGCCCCTTCGCGCCCTGCCCATCCGTCCCCTGCAAATGACCCCCAACAGGTATCACGCCATTGCCTGCCATCCCGAAAACTCTTATCAATCCTGCAAATCCTGATTCAGACAACGACCGCCCCACAAAATGCCATGCCGCGCAAGTCGGTGTAAAATAGGGCAAATACCTTCCCAGTCCCAACACTCCACCCCAAAACGAGGATCAACCATGGCCGACCCAATCATCACCAAAATCGAAATCCATACCTACGAAAGCGAACGAGAAAACCTCGGCAAAGACTACAACGGCTTCAACCTCGTCTACGAGCCGGGCAACCGCATCAAGTCCCAGGGAAGCATCCTCCGCATCGAAACCGACCAGGGCATCGTCGGCGAGTACGCCGGCGGCAGCGGCGCTGAGTACTCCACCCTCCCCACCTTCACCCATTTCCTGATCGGCCGCAGCGCCCTCCAGCGCGAGCTCATCTACACCGAAGTCAGACGCGCCCTGCGCCAAGTCGCCCGCATCGGCTTCGCCCCCGTCGACATCGCCCTCTGGGACATCGCTGGCAAACTCTACGACCAGCCCATCTACAAGCTCCTGGGCGGCTACAAAACCAGCATCCCCTGCTACGCCAGCACCTACCACGGCGACCACCAGCCCGACGGCCTCTCAACGCCCGAAGCCTTCGCCGACTTCGCCGAACACTGCCTCGACCTCGGCTATCCTGCCTTCAAAATCCACGGCTGGGGCCGCGCGCCCGTCAGCCAGGAAGTCGCCAACGTCCACGCCGTCGGCAAACGCGTCGGCGACAAGATGGACCTGATGCTCGATCCCGCCTGCGAGCTGATCACCTTCGGCGACGCAGTCAAAGTCGGCTGGGCCTGCGACGAAAACCGCTTCTTCTGGTACGAAGACCCCTACCGCGACGGCGGCATCTCCCAGTTCGCCCACCGCAAGCTGCGCCAGCTGATCACCACCCCGATCCTGCAGACCGAGCATGTCCGCTCCCTCGAGCCGCACATCGACTTTGCCATCGCCGACGCCACCGACTACGTGCGCGGCGACGTCGGCTACGACGGCATCACCGGCGTAATGAAGCTCGCCCATGCCTGCGAAGCCCTCGGCATCGATCTCGAATTCCACGGCCCGGGCCCCGCCCAACGCCAGTGCATGGCCGCCATCCGCAACACAAACTACTACGAGATGGGCCTGCTCCACCCCAAAGCCCCCGCCAGCCACGAACCGAATCTCTACATCGACTACGTCGATGACCTGGAGGCCATCGACGCCAACGGCCACGTATCCATCCCCCAGGGGCCGGGACTCGGCGTCGACATAAACTGGGACTGGGTAGAGCGAAATCGCGTGTCAGTGGTAGAATACGGCGGTTGACATCGCACACCGTTAACTTCATAACGTAAACGCATGATCCGACAAAAGCGCCGCCGAACCGCTCGCCTTCCCAAGAGGACTCCCAATGACAGTCGCCACTGCCCCTCAACTCTCCACCTCTGAGCTACTGACCGCGCTCGAAGGCGTGACCGCCATTCCCTGCGTGCCCTACCGCGCCGGCAGCATCGACTACGACGCGCATCTCAAAAATATCCGCTACCTCATGCGGACGAACAGCCTCAGCGAAGACCGCCCCCGCGTACTCTCTATCGCCGGAACCAGCCCAATCCACCAGATGACCCGCGCCGAGCAGGTCCGCCTCGTCGACATAACCACACGCGCCATGGGCGACGAAGGCGTCTATGTCGCCGGCGTCCTGCCCAGCCCGCTCGCCGACGCCAAAGACCTCATCGACGAGCTCAACAGCCTGCAGCGTCCTCCCGACGCCTACCTGGTAATGCCGCTCGCCGGTGTCTACGACCCCAATGGCATGTACAACGAGTTCATTGCATTTGGCGAGGAGATGGACGACCGCTTCGGCGCCCGTCTCATCTACTACTTCAAAGACAGCCGCGACCTGTCGCAGATGGGAAGACTTTTCCGCGACTCCGAAGCCTTCATCGGCGTCAAAGTCGGTACCGGCGAAGACGACGTCGAACCGCTCGTGCAGGCCATCGGCGACAACGGCCTCGTCATCTGGGGCATCGGCGACCGCTGCACGCGCGCCTCCCGACTCGGCACAAAAGGGCACACCTCCGGCATCGCCGTCGCCTATTCCAAGGCCTCCGACGCTATCAACAACGCCCAGCGCGCCGGCGACCACGCCGAGTCCCAGCGCGTGGAGGACGCCATCTTCGCGCTCGAAGAGCTCCGCTTCCGCGACGGCCGTCGCTACAACTACTCCGCCGTAATCTCCGCCATGGCCCAGAGCGGTTTCGACGACATCGACGGCGGCGAAGGCGCGCCCTTTAATCCGCCTGTCCCCGCCGAAATCGGCCGCGAAGTCCTGGCCGCGATCGCCGGCCTGGCGCAGTTCCACTAAAGTCCGGAGTCCCTATATGGCATCCCAATCCCACGCCGGCCCGGACGCGCCCTCTGTCCTGCTCATCTCCACCGACCACTGGCCCGCTCACCTCATGGCCGGGGCCGGACATCCCGCAGTCCGCACCCCGACGCTGGACAGCCTCGCCGGCGCAGGCGTCCGCTACACCAACGCCTACGCCGAGTGCCCGGTCTGCATTCCGGCCCGCCGCACGCTCATGACCGGCGCCACCACCCGCACCCACGGCGACCGCGTTTTCAAGGTGCAGGAGCCGATGCCGCAGCTGCCGACCGTCGCCCAGACCTTCCGCGACGCCGGCTACCAGGCCTACGCCGTCGGCAAGCTGCACGTCTACCCCCAGCGCGATCGCATCGGCTTCGACGACGTCATCCTCGCCGAAGAGGGACGTCCCATCCTCGGCGCCATCGACGACTACGAGCTCTGGCTCGGCGAAGAAGGCCATCCCGGCCGCTCCTTCGCCCACGGCATGAGCAATAACGAGTACAGCTACCGCCCCTGGCACCTGTCCGAAGAGACCCACGTCACCAACTGGGCCACCGACCAGATGTGCCGCATGATCCGCCGCCGCGACCCCACCCGGCCCGGCTTCTGGTTCCTCTCCTACTGCCATCCCCACCCGCCCCTCGTCCCCCTCGAGTGGTACTATAATCTCTACCGCGACGTAGACATTTCGCTCCCCCATCAGTCTGCGTGGTCGCAGGACTTCGACAATCTGCCCTACGCGCTGCAAATGATCCAGACCCGTTATGGCACCTCCTTCAGCGACGAGGAGTTGAAGGGCATCCACCGCGCCTTCTACGCGCTCTGTACCCATATAGATCACCAGCTGCGCCGCGTCATCGGCACCCTGCGTGAGGAAGGGCTGCTCGACACCACCATCATCTGCTTCACCAGCGACCACGGCGACATGTTGGGCCAGCACGGCCTCTGGGCCAAGCGGCTCTACTACGAGCAATCCGCCAACATTCCCATGCTGCTCCTGGGCCCCGTCAACGACGAACGCACGCCCGCCGCCAGCCAGGACGACCGCCTTGTCGGCTGGCAGGATGTCATGCCCACCCTGCTCGACCTAGCTGGCATCCCAATCCCGGAAACCGTCGAAGGCATCTCGATGGTCGGGGAGGCCCGCCGTCCCTATCTCTTCGGCGAAGTCGGCGAAGGGCCGATGGCCACACGCATGATCCGGCAGGATCAGTACAAACTGATCTACTACCCAACCGGCAACCGCTTCCAACTCTTCGACCTGGAAGCCGATCCCCAGGAAATGACCGACCTGAGCGGTTCGGAGAACCACGCGTCTCTGCTTCAAAGCATGACCGCGCTTCTTGTAGACGAGCTCTACGGGAACGACGAGGAGTGGCTGCAGGACGGCCAGCTTGTCGGCCTGCCCGAAAAAGAGTGGCAGCCCGTCAAGAACCGGGAGCTCTCAGGCCAGCGCGGCCTGCACTGGCCTCCGCCGCCGTTGGATCTGTCCGGCAGACAAGTAGGTATGCCAGGATGACGGCAGGGAGCAGGGAAATTGGATTGCGCAGTAAGCCTGTCAGTTTTCCGATGGCCTCTCTCAACGCGACGCCAAGTCTTTGCCCCGCATTGCCCTTCGAAAACGAATCGCAGCTAAGAACAGAAAGGGAACCTTCCCGTGTCTTCACCTCTCCGCCGCTACGCGCTCGTCGGCACAGGCGGGCGCGCCAGAATGTACATCCACGCCATCCTCGGCGACTACGCCCAGTGGAATGAGCTCGTCGCCCTCTGCGACCTCAGCCAGACGCGCATGGACTTCTACAACCAGCAGATCCAGGAGCGCTCCGGCAGTGGACCGCTGCCCACCTACCACGCCGGCGACTTCGACCGCATGGTTGCCGAAACCAGGCCGGACGTCGTCATCGTCACCACCATGGACGCCACCCACCACCAGTACATCTGCCGCGCCATGGAGCTAGGCTGTGATGCTATCACCGAAAAGCCGATGACCACCGACGACGCCAAAGCCCGTCAAATCTTCGACACCATCGAAAAAACGGGCCGCTCGCTGCGCGTCACCTTCAACTACCGCTACGCGCCGCTCGCGACAACCGTGCGCGAACTGATCATGGAGGGCGCCGTCGGCCGCCCTCGCCACGTCGACTTCTCCTGGGTCCTCGACACCCGCCACGGCGCCGACTACTTCCGCCGCTGGCACCGCGAAAAGGACAACTCCGGCGGTCTGCTCGTACACAAGTCCACCCACCACTTCGACCTCATCAACTGGTGGATCGACTCAATTCCCCAGACCGTCTACGCTCAGGGCGACCTGCACTTCTACGGCCGCGAAAACGCGGCCGCCCGCGGCGAGACCTACAGCTACGAACGCTACACCGGCGAGGAGGCCGCCGCCAACGATCCCTTCGCCCTCAGCCTCGATTCCGACGAGACTCTCCAAAACCTCTACCTGAACGCCGAAGCCGACAGCGGTTACCTGCGCGATCGCAACGTCTTCGGCGACAACATCACCGCCGAAGATACCATGAGCGTCACCGCCCGCTATCGCAACGGCATCATCCTCTCCTACTCTCTGCTCGCCTACTGCCCCTGGGAAGGTTACCGCGCCGCTGTCACCGGCGATCGCGGCCGCATCGAAGTCGAGGCCATCGAGGCCGTCGGACGCACCTTCGTCGCCGGCCAGGAGGAGACCCTTCCCCAAGCCGCCAACCAGCTCCAGGACTTCGGCGGCAAACACATCTGGGTCTTCCCCATGCACGGCGCGCCCTACGAAGTGGCGGTCCCCGAAGGTGTTGGCGGCCACGGCGGCGGCGACCGCGTCATGCTGGAGCAGATCTTCCATCCCGACCCGCCCGAAGATCCCTTCGCCCGCGCCGCCACTCACATCGACGGCGCCGCCTCCATCCTGCTGGGCATCGCCGCCAACCACTCCATCGCTACCGGCCAGCCCATCACCGTCGATGACCTGTTGAAACTGAGCAACGACTAACCCTGCGCGCCGCCCCCCAACCGGGCAATCGCACAGGATCAGAAAAGGAGATAATACATTGAGTGATTTTTCCGGTCAGAACGTAATCGTAACCGGCGCCAGCAGCGGCTTTGGCGAAGCGATCGCGCTGAAATTCGCAGCCGCCGGCGCGCATGTGGCCATGATCGCCCGCCGCGAGGATGTGCTCCGCGCCCTCGCCCAACGCATCGAATCCGACGGCGGCCGCGCCCTGGTCTACCCTTGCGACGTCGGCGACGAGGCCCAGATCCGCGCCACCGTCGAAAAGATCGATGCAGAGATCGGCCCCATCCACGTGCTGGTCAACAACGCCGGCACCAACGTCGTCAACCGCAGCATCGACGCCACCACCATCGACGACTGGCGCGTCGTCGCCGATGTCAATCTCGTCAGCGCCTATCTCTTCACCAACCTGCTCATGCCGCAGATGAAGGCCCGCGGCGCCGGTACAATCATCAACATCGGCTCACGCGCCGCCAACTATCCCAGCCTGCTCTCCGGCGTCGCCTACAGCAGCGCCAAACTGGGCATGCATGCCCTCAACCGCGTCACCAACGAGGAAGGCAACCCGCACGGCGTGCGCGCCTGCATCATCAACCCGGGCGTCACCGCCACCCCCCTCCTCGACCGGCGACCGGTCCCGCCTCCTCAGGAAGCTCGCAAACTTATGATGCAGTCGGAGGACATCGCCGACACTGTCCTCTACGCCGCCGGCCTCCCCCTGCGCGCCAACGCCGAACGCATCGACCTCTACCCAACCAACACGGAGGTCGGCTGACATCGCCAAAAAACTCGCGAAAGTTCCGCCGGCCATCGCCGCCATCGCGCCCGACGGCCGGCTCACCCCGGCCCAAAGGCGCCGCTTTCTCATATCGATCTCTCTGCGCCGCCAGCAGCCCGGAACCGGCAGCGCCTCCCAATTCCTGCGTGAGCGCTCGGCGCTTTACGCCTGGCCCGACCTGCGTTCCATTCTGAAAGGCATCCGCTGGGCCGTCGTTAGCGCCGTCGCCACCCGTGCCTACATGCCCGAAGCCGCAGAGGATCTTGAGTCGCTAATCTATCTGGGCCGCCTCGAAATAAGCGGAACCTGAATTCCGCCGGCCGTCGTGAATTGAACTGAATTGAGGAGCAATAGCCTTCCCATGCTGCGCGCAGGCTTCGTCGGCACCGGCCGCATCAGCGACCTCCACGCCCTCGAATATCTCCAAAACGAACGCGCCCAAATCGCGGCCGTCTGCGACATCGACGAAGAAAGCGCTCAACGCCGGGCAGACGGCTGGAATGTGCCGCCCCACCGCGTCTTCACCAACCACCACGACCTGCTCGCCCTGCCCGACCTCGACCTGATCGAAATCCTCCTGCCCCATCACCTCCACCACCCCGTCACCCTCTCCCGCGACGGCCAGACCCGCACCTTCGACAACCTCCCTACCGGCTGGGAGCAGAGCTTCATCCACGCCACCCGCCACCTCATCGACGCCCTCCGCGACGGCGCCCCGCCCCGCCTGACCGGCGACGAAGGCCGTACTATCCTGCGCCCACTCCTCGCCGCCCACCACTCCGCCCGCATCGGCCAGTCCGTCCACGTCTGACTCCACGCAAACACCCCTTAGGCTAACGGAATTCAGCTCCATCCGACTGTGGAGGAATGTCAAACCACTGATCTCCCTAAGTGCATTCCAAATGCTTTGCGAAGGGGACAGCGGTTGGACTTGGAGTTGGCAAAGGAAATGAGCTCAGAAGGAGCAAAGCGAATCGCAGAGAGGCGAAGGCGAAATCTTTGCGGGGTGCAGAAGAGATGTTTGAGGAGATGTGAAACTGGGGTGAAGGGCGTCCACAGGCGACCGCGTGGGTCTCCACTTGGAAACAACTGTTGACAGAGGCGAATCTCGGTAATGTCCCGGCCAGTATCCGCCTACTCGGCCCCAGAGGACATCCCTTACTGATGAACAATAAAACTGGAATGCACGCGATAACAGTTCGAGACTAGCGAACTCCGAACTGCTCCAGTGCCTCCTCATCCAGTTCAACACCCAGGCCCGGCTCCTGCGGGACCTTGAAGTAACCGTCCTCGAATTCAAGAGGGCGAACAATGAGATCATCCACGCGAAGCATCTCACCCACGATATCGCTGGACAGCGTTGTCGCCTTCGTCGCAGCGCATGCATGGATGTGAGAGGCCTCCGAAACGCCCAGTCCGACTCCCGATCCATGCCAGACGGGTATGCCGGCTGCCTCGGCCACCGCTGTGCCCTGCTTGAAATCGTTCAAGCCGCGGCCCAGATTCAGGTAGTCACACGCTTCGCGCTTGACCGCGTTTATGACATCTTGATGATTGCCCAGGTGCAGTGCCAGGGGGAAATCCAGTTTCTCTCTAAGCAGAACGTACCAATCCAAATTACTGCACGAGACGGGATCCTCAAAGCATTCAATGTTATCGAGATAGGGTTCCAAGCCGCGTGCGATTTCCAGGACATGCGTCGGATGTTGCAGGTGCTGCCCCGCGTCGACGGTCACTCTCACGGCTGTGCCAACCGCCTTGTTGATGGCAGAAATGCGTTCCACCACGGGGTCGCCCAGATTGGCTTTCATCTTTAGCACGTCAATCCCCAGTTCTGCGGCCTGCCGCGCCCGCCTCGCCGCATCATCAGGCCACATCTGCCCGCTGCAAAGAGACCCGCGCACGCGGCTGCGATAGGCGCCCCCAAGTAACTGGTAGACCGGCAACCCGAGCGCCTTGCCCACCAAGTCGTACAGTGCCGTCTCATAGGCTTGTTCAACCCCGCTCGCCTGGACCCACATGTCGGCGATGGGCAAGTGCTGCCAGTTCAGGTCAAAAAGGTCCTGTCCCTCAAACAACGGCGCAAACTGGCGAATTGTGCTCTCTGCCACGCCTTTTGGCGCCTCCCCCAGCCCGCTGAGACCACTGTCTGTGGTCATCCGCAGCAGCACGATAGGTAAGTCCCACCAGGCGCCGCTCCATCCTTCAATATTGGCGCTGTGCCAGCTGACAGGGTGCAGCGGTACTCGGACGCGGAAGGTTTCGATCTCTGCAATTCTCATCTGCGATATCTCCAAGACGACCATCCACTGCTTGATATCGAATCTGTCACGGCGCAAATCCACCGTCAACGGCAAGAGCCGCTCCTTCTACACCCCCCACCGACTGAGAGTAGAGCTTCATCTACGCCACCCGCCAACTCATCGATGCCCACCACAACGGAGGCCCCCCAACTCTGACCGCACCCGAAGGCGGCGCCATCCTGCGCTCCCTACTCGCCGCCCAGCACTCCGCCCGCACCGGTCAGGCTGTCCGTGTCTGACCGGCGAACCCTAAACGGCTCCCGCGCCAAAACGCAAGGTCGGTCGGCCTGCCAGCGAAATGCCACTGACAATCCGACCGACGCATGGAACTTCTACCGTACTAACGATCCTGCGCGGCGTATCTGAAATCCAGACTCCCTAGAAGGGAATATCCTCCTCACCGCCTGGCAGTGCGTCTCCATTAGACCCGTCGCCCAAAGGCGCGCCCTGCCCGCCTGCCTGACCCCATCCACCGGCAAGCGCTTCACTTTCTGCCCGCGTGTTCAGGAACCGCACGGTCCGCGCCGTTACTTCCAGTGAAGCGCGCGTGTTCCCCTCCTGGTCCGTCCACGTGCTGGGCTCCTCAACTTCGCCCACAACCAGCACTCTCTGCCCCTTCGTCAGATACTGGTTACACGTCTCGGCCAGCCCGCGCCACGCTGCCACCCGGAACCAGACAGTCTTCTCCTGGCGCTGGCCGGTCCAGGACCGACTGGTGGCGACACTGAAGTTGGTTACGGCTACGCCGCTTGCCGTGTACCGCATCTCTGGATCGCGGCCCAGGTTCCCTACAAGTGTGATCTGCTGATACATTGCTCTCCCCCTTGTTCCGCTCGCAACGAACTTGCCGTTCGGGTCAAGGCCTGCTGCCGGCAGTCACACAACGGTCGGCTCTGCCATACTGAAATAGAACCGCCCACGCCTAGCATGACCAACCCATTAGAACGGAATATCCTCCTCGTCCCCGGCCTCATGAGTCGGCCCGGGCCCATCCCCTGGCGGTCTATTCTGGCCTCCACCGTACTGTCCCCGACCGCCGTCCATGGCCTCGGCTCTTGTGCTGAGAAACTGCACATTTCGCGCCCGAACTTGGAGGGAAGCCCGAGAATTGCCTTCCTGGTCGGTAAAGACATAGGGTTCCTCAATTTCGCCGACAACCAGAACTCTTTGTCCTTTCGTCAGATATTGGTTGCACGTCTCGGCTTGCCTTTCCCATGCAGACACGCGGAACCAGACTGTCTTCTCATTCCTCTGACCATCTGCGCCTGTCCATCCCCGACTGGTTGCGACCGGGAATGAAGTGACAGCGACGCCGCTTGCCGTGTACCGCATCTCCGGATCGCGGCCCAGGTTCCCAATCAAAGTAATCTGCTGATACATTAAGAGCTTTCCCTTCCTTCAATCTGTTTTGGATATGTTGAAACGGAGCGAACTGCGACGAACTGCCTAAGTCACCAATTTCCCGCGCCGCTCCGGGAGTCACGATTTCCTGGAATGTATCGATACTGTCCAAGAATCTAGAACGGAATGCTCTCTCCGCCGTTCGATTCAGGACTGGGGGCATGTTGGCCATTTGCATAGGCAGCCTGCCCCTCGGACAAGACGCTGCCTTCGTCCCGCGAACTGAGGAACCGTACGTTACGCGCCCGAACCTGTAATGAGGCCCGCGCATTACCGCTGTCGTCGGTCCACACGTAAGGCTCTTCTAGCTCCCCTACAACCAGCACTCGCTGGCCCTTAGTCAGATACTGATTACAGGTCTCGGCCTGCCGCTGCCACACAGACACCCGAAACCAAACGGTCTTCTCCTGCCGCTGCCCGTCTTGGCCTGTCCACGACCTTGAGGTGGCCACGCTGAAGCGCGTTACAGGATCCCCGCTCGGCGCGTACTGCATTTTCGGATCATTGCCGAGATTCCCAACCAAAGTAATCTGTTGATACATTGTACAGTTTCCTTACTTGATGTGCAATTGGTATCGATTCATCGCATCGGTACCCGATCAGGGTTCTCCGGATTCGATATACTCGTATTGTACATATGTTCTATAATTCTGTCAATACTCAATATCGCCGGCGCGCGGCCCGGATTATTTGCGGTGATCATCCAAACAATGGTGGTTTCAGCCCAGGCAACAGTTCGGCCCATTTGTTTAATAATAATATAATATATAATTTTTTACCAAAAAAGCACGACAAAACCTGCCAGAATCCTTCAGCGTTCTCCCCGCCACGCCTGACCTCGATCTATCGCCGCAGTCACTGACCACTGCCAGAGATTAGACCTAATCGCCACTTCATGGAATAATGTCGGCATATCCCGTTGCTTCTTCTCTTATCAACCAGCTAGCGCGCGCCAAC
The DNA here is from genome assembly GCA_965200615.1 of Caldilineaceae bacterium. GTDB lineage: Bacteria > Chloroflexota > Anaerolineae > Caldilineales > Caldilineaceae > Bin5. Next base: position 93,338 of record OZ241377.1, read on the forward strand.
ACCGCACGCGCCCAGCGGCATTTAGCGGGGACAGCACACTTGAAGCTCCAAACGATCCGCGATCACCTGCGCCAACACAACATCGCCGGCTGGCTCCTCTACGATTTTCGCGGCCAGAACCCTATCGCCGCCTCAGTCGCCGGGCTCGAATCTACCGGCACGCGCCGCTGGTTTCTCTGGATCTCTGCCGAGGGCGAGCCGCAATGGCTCGTCCACGCCATCGAGCAGTCCACGTTCAGCGCTGTCAGCCCGGAAATGGCCGGGCCGATGCATCTCTACGTCGGCTGGCAGGAGATGGAGCAGAAGCTGCAAGATATGCTGCCCCAGGCCGCCGCCAGCCAGATCGCCATGGAATACAGCCCCCATGGCGCTATCCCCTACGTCAGCAACGTCGACGCCGGCGCCCTCGAAATGGTGCGAGCCTCAACTGCCGCAAACGTCGTCAGCAGCGCCGACCTCGTACAACTCGTACAAGCTGTGCTCACTTCCCGGCAGATGGAAAGCCACCGTCGCGCCGCCGCCCATGTTCTGGCGACCAAGGACGCGGCCTTCGCCTTCGTCGCCCAAGCCCTGCGTCACCAGCAGGAGATTACCGAGTACGGAGCGCAGCAGTTCATCGTCGAACAATTCCGCGCCGCGGATCTGACGTGGGACCACGATCCCATCGTGGCCGTCAACGGCAATGCAGCCCTCCCTCACTACGCGCCCAGCGCACAGCGCTACAGCCCGATCCGACCCGGCGATCTGCTCCTGATCGATCTGTGGGCCAAAGAGAGCAACAGTCCGGCCGACTGCTACGCCGACATCACTTGGACAGCCTACTGCGGTGACGAACCGCCCGCAGCCGCCAGCCGCGTCTTCGACGTCGTCGCCCAGGCACGCGATACCGCCGTAACAGTGATTAACAGGGTCTTCGAGTCCGGCAATACAATTCACGGCTACGAAGTCGACGACGCCGTCAGCGCCGTCATCACAGATGCAGGTTTCGGCGAGGGTATCCTCCACCGCACCGGCCACAGCCTGGGACCGGACACCCACTGGAACGGCGTCAACATCGACAACGTCGAGACCCAGGACCGCCGTACACTTATCCCCGGCGTCATGTTCACAATCGAACCGGGCATCTACCTGCCCCAACTCGACTTCGACGAAAGCGGCCAGCCCAAAGGTCTCGGCATCCGCAGCGAAGTCAACTGTATCGTTCACGACGGCCGCCTCGAAGTGACGACCCTGCCCTACCAAACGGAGCTGATCCCTTTGGGCTGATACTCGCCACTAACCACTGACCACTGAATTTCGAGTCGTTTATCCCATGCACAAGGCCAAATTTGAGCAAAGACCCAGACGAGTTGCCCTGTTCGTCACCTGTATGGTGGATATGCTCTACCCCGGCGTGGGTATCGCCGCCTGCGAACTGCTTGAGAAGAACGACATCGAGGTAATCTTCCCGGAGGAGCAAACCTGCTGCGGTCAGCCGGCCTTTAACGCCGGCTATCGTGACGAAGCCCGCAAACTGGCCCGACGCTTCCTGTCGATCTTCGGGCCGCTCGTCGAGAGCGGCGAAGTCGATGCCGTCGTCGCGCCCTCCGGCAGTTGCGCCACCATGACAAGCCACTTCTTCGAGCCGATCTTTCAGGAATCCCAGGAGTCCGACCTGGCCCACCAGGCCGAGAGCTTGGCGTCAGTCACCTTCGAGCTGACGGAATTCCTCGTTGACGTGCTCGGCCTCGTCAACACCGGCGCCCAACTGCAGGGCAAAGCCACCTATCATCCCTGCTGCCATCTCTATCGCGAACTGGGCGTCGACGAGCAGCCGCGCAAACTGCTGCACGGCGTCGAAGGCCTCGAAGTCGTAGACCTGCCCCACGGCGATGATTGCTGTGGATTCGGCGGGCTTTTCGCCATCAAGAACAGCGGCATAAGCGCGGCCATGGGCCGCGCCAAGGCGCGCTGCGCCGAGCAATCCGGCGCCGACGCCATCGTCCTTTGCGACGTAAGTTGCATGACCCATATCAACGGCATTCTCAGCCGCGAAGGTGTGACTTGCCGCGCTCACCATATCGCCGAAATACTGAACAACCATCTCGGCGGCACTCTGCGTCCCCCGTCGCAGCCGCCGCCGGCGCAATCGGACCACCCCCGACGCTGGGGCGACTGACGCTGCCTGCCCGAAACATCTTTCAACCGGCCTTTGCCGCACGGCAACAGGCCGCCAGGAAGCCAACACGATGCAAGTCGACATCCATGCCCCCTACAAAGACCGCGTCCAGCAGGCCCTGAGCGATCCCAATCTTCGCGTCGCCGTCAGCAAGGCCACCGACCGCATGTCCAATGCGCGTCTCGCCTCCATGGACGCAATCGAGGGGCAGCGGCTGCGGTCGCAACTGCGTCAGATGAAGGAGCATGTTCTGCGTAACTGGCCCGACTATCTGGAACAGCTGGAGTCGAACCTGACGCGCAATGGCTGTACCGTCCATTGGGCCGGGGGCATAGAGGACGCGCAGGCAATTGTCAAAGATATCGCCTTGCAGAACAGCGCCAATCTGGTCGTCAAGTCCAAGTCCATGGCAACCGAGGAGATTCACCTCAACCACGCTTTGGAAGAGGCCGGCCTGCGTGTCGTCGAGACCGACTTGGGCGAATACATCATCCAGCTCGCCGACGAGCCGCCTAGCCATATCGTCGCGCCCGTCATCCACAAGCGGTTGGAAGAGATTGCCGAGGTCTTCCAGGACAAACTGGACATGCCCCCAACGCGCGAACCGACGAAAATGACCTCGCTGGCGCGTGCTAGGCTGCGCCAGGAGTTCTTCGCCGCCGGCATGGGCGTCAGCGGCTGCAACTTCGCCATCGCCGAGACCGGTACCATCTGCATCGTCACCAACGAAGGCAACGGACGCATGGTCTCCAGTATGCCCCGCGTCTATGTTGCTGTTATGGGCATCGAAAAACTCGTCCCGACTGTCGAAGACGCCTTCTTGCAGCTCCAGGCCCTTTGTCGCAGCGCCACCGGCCAGCAGCTCACCGTCTACTGCTCCATGACCAGCGGGCCGCGCCGGGAAGGCGACGTAGACGGCCCCGAGCAGGTGCATGTTGTCCTCCTCGACAACGGCCGCTCGCGCATGCTGGCGCGCGGCTACGGCGAGGCCCTGCTCTGCATCCGCTGCGGCGCCTGCCTCAACGCCTGCCCTGTCTATCAGGAGATCGGCGGCCACGCCTATGGCGGTACCTACAACGGCCCCATCGGCGCCGTGATCTCACCCGCCCTTGCCCCCGAAATTGCTCAATTCAAAGAGCTGCCCCACGCCACATCCCTGTGCGGCGCCTGCCGCGAGGCCTGCCCCGTCAAGATCGACCTGCCCCGCCTTCTCCTCGACCTGCGCTCCGACCTTGTGCAGCAGGGCGCCTCGCCCAAGCCTGAAGCATGGGGCATCAAGAGCTACGCCAGCCTGATGAGCAGCCGCCGTATGTACGAGAATCTCGGCAAAATGGCCAACATCGGCTCAAATCTTTACGCCGGTATGAGCGGGGGCAATATCAAACTCCTGCCTCCCCCCTTGAATGGCTGGACCGCATACCGGGATTTCGCGCCCTTCGCTCCCAAAAGCTTCCGGGACTGGTGGCGGGAACGCAAAAAACTGCGAGGGCAGGCATGAGAACGCCTCCCGATCAACCCACAGCTGGCAGCCGTCGCACACTGAGTATTGGACTTAAGACACATGAGCGTTCGTGATACAACTCTGGCCCGGCTGCGTGAAACCCTGCGACAGCCCCACCTTCCCTTTCCACCCGCGCAGAGCGAACCGCTAACTCACGCCGAACGCATGACCGTAACCCACGCCCCCGGCAATATCTGGGCGCAGGCTCAACGCTTCGCCCAGGAGCTGCACGCCGTCAAAGGCAGTTGCGAGCTGCTGGAGACCGTGACCGAAGCCCGGCTGTCCGTCGTCTCACGCCTGCAACTGTGGTTGGAGGAGGAGCAGGCGGCCCGCAAGACCGTCGATGTCGAACGCCCCGAGGACTGGGAGGTCCTCTGCTGGCCATTGGACCAGCTTCAGATCGAAGGGTTGCCCCTCATTCTGAAGGATGTGGGCTTCAAGCTGATCGAACCGACCGACCTGCACGATCCCCAGCAGCGCGAACACATCCGCAAGATCCGGGCCGGTATCACCACAGTCGAAGCCGCTTTCGCCAGCACAGGTTCCTTTGTCGTCGGAGGCCGCGGCGCCAACGCCCGCGCCGCCAGTCTGACACCCTTTCGACACCTGGTCGTGATCCCGTTCAGCAGGCTATTCGCCACCGGTGAAGACTGGCTGGCCGAAATGCGTCACGCCGGAAAACTGGACGCCTATGTGCGCGACAGCCGCAACCTGTCCATCATCACCGGCCCCAGCAAATCCGCCGACCTCGAAGGCAACCTCACCATGGGCGTCCATGGCCCCAAAGTCGTCCATGCCATCCTCTTCGATGACTTGCACCAGTAGATAGGATTGTCACTCTTGGTGGGTGAACAGGACTGCAACTCGAACAGGCGGTGTCCCAGCTTGATGCGTCCCAGTGCCCTCAGAGTATCCCAAAAGGAGTTGTTGACATGGCGAACAAACAGGAGCTGCAGTTCCGCACTCTCATCAGTTGCTCCCAGTTGGCGAACGCTCTCGTTGCAACAGATGACTCTGACACAAGCAATCTGCGGATCGTAGACTGCCGCTTCGACCTCGGCGACACCGAAGCCGGGTGCCGCGCCTACATCCACAGCCATATTCCCGGCGCAGCCTACGCACACCTCGACGAAGACATGTCTGGACCAATAGTACCGGGCCGCACGGGCCGTCACCCCCTGCCCGATACAGATGTCTTTGCACGCACCGTCGCCCGCCTTGGCATCAGCAACCATTCCCAGGTCGTCCTTTACGACGCCAGCGGCGGTAGCATGGCCTCCCGCATGTGGTGGATGCTGCGCTGGGTTGGCCACGAGGCCGTCGCCGTCCTCGATGGCGGCTGGGACGCCTGGACCGCCGCCGGTCTGCCAACCCGTAGCGGCGACGGATCTCCGTCCCCCGGCAGCTTCACTGCCAGCCCCCGCCCCGAGCTGGTCGTCGATGCTGCCGAGATGCTGGCCAAGACCGCCAGCGGCGGCGCGCTCGTCATCGACGCCCGCGCCGCAGACCGTTTCCGCGGCGAGAATGAAACCCACGATCCCATCGGCGGCCATATCCCCGGCGCCTCCAATCTGCCCCATACCGGCAATCTGCACGATGGCCTCTTCCGCGATCCTGCCGAACTGGCCGCCCGTTTCAGTGAGCTCATGGGCAACAGGCCCCCGTCCGAAGTGATCTTCTACTGCGGTTCCGGCGTCTCTGCCTGCCATAACGTTCTCGCCCTTGAACACGCCGGCATTGGCGAAGCCCGCCTCTACCCCGGCTCCTGGAGCGACTGGATCACCGAGCCGGAGCGGCCTATCGCACAAGGCTAAAGACCCGTAGGGGCAACCCTTGTGATTGCCCTGGTGGCTGCACTAGGAAAACTGCGTTCAAGCAAGCATAAGAAAAGCCCAAAGAAGTAACCAGCTCAGGACCTTCCCAATGAAAACGCGAACAGGCAACTTCCCCATCGGCTTCCGGCAAGTCAACGCCAGTTGGAACCGAGATATCCCCTCCCTCTTGGAATGGGCCGTAGAAAACAAACTGGAAGCAGTCGATCTGACTACCGACCCCGAGAGCGCCTTAAGAATGGTCTCCGATGCAGGCCTGCGCATCGGCTCCATCGACCTGCCCGACAACAAAGGCATGATCGCCGCCGACCCCGCCCGCAGAGCCGAAGCCCTCGCCCGCAACAGCGAATGCATCCGCGCCTGCTCCGCCTCCGGCCCCCAGAACTACTTCGCCGTCATGCTTCCCGAAGACCCCGCACTGCCGCGCTTCGAAAACTACGCCTATATGGTCGAAAGCTTCGGCGCCCTGGCAGGCGTCCTCGAGGAAAGCGGCTCCCACTACGTCATCGAAGGCTGGCCCGGCCCAGGCGCGCTCTGCTGCACGCCCGAAACCTACCGCGCCTTCTTCCGCGATGTGCCCTCACCCTCCATGAGCGTGAACTACGACCCTTCACATCTCATCCGCATGGGCATCGACCCCCTCCGCTTCCTGACGGAATTCGTCGATCGCGTTCACCACGTGCACGGCAAAGATACCGAAATCCTCGCAGAAAACATGTATGTCTACGGCCATGAGCAGCCGTCCACCTTTGCCGAACGCATCGCCTTCGGCGCGCACAGCTGGCGCTACACCATACCGGGTCAGGGCCTCTTCCGCTGGGGTGAAGGTCTGCGCATCCTCGCCGAGAACGGCTACAGCGGCGCAGTTTCCATCGAACTGGAGGATTCCAACTTCAATGGCGCCGAAGAGTCTGAAAAATGGGGAATTCTACACGGCGCCCGCTTCCTGGCAGGCTGCTGACAGATGCAGCGGGCGGCTCAGAGGAGGAAGCCGGGAAGAGCGCTTCAATGACCGCTCTCCTCTCTGCTCCTGTTGCCGCTCAAAGCTCGAACGACTGGTGCAAAGTAGGCACGACGACATCGCTTTGGCCCTGCTCCCTCAATCCTTCCGCCAAAGCGCCTGCCCCCTCCGGCTCGCCGTGACAGAGGCATATCTTCTGCAACCGGTCCTGGTCGAAATGTGAAGCCCACTGGAGCAGTTCGGCATGGTCGGCGTGGGCGCTGTAGCCGTTGATCCGCGCAACCTCGGCGCGCACATCGTATTCCTCGCCGAAAATCCTCACCTTTTCGTTCCCCTCCAGAATTCGCCGCCCCTGATACAGCCTGCAGTCCAACAGAATACGCTGCCCGTTCATCTCCAGCAGGTGCATCGACCCCGTCACCTCCTGCGCCGCGCCATGAAATGTAAGCTTCATCAGCCCTTTCTCCCTTACTCGCCGTTTATCTTGCATTCGTGCGCCGAAAGACTTGACACCGCACAGATGTTCTTGTATAATTGGGATATGGTTTGGGGAAATCTCCGTTGAATTTGGGATTATCGTCAGCCGTCAACCAGTGTACACATTGTGATGTGACCGCGCATTCATCAACCTTACAGGAGCAAGACGATGAAACTCTCCGCACGCCAGAAGAAGATGCTCGCCTTTATCGCCGAATATGTCGAAGAAAATAGCTACCCGCCTACAATCCGCGACATCGGGAGAGCCTGCGATATATCCAGCACCTCTGTCGTCAAGTACAACCTCACCAAACTGGAGCGGAATAAGCTGATTAGACGCGAAAAGGAAGTGAGCCGGGCCCTGAGTCTCGATTGGGCCCGACTGCAGGAAGCAGGGCTTGCCGCCGCCCTGGTCGGCGCACCCGCTACCCACCAGGGCGGCGACGGATCCGCCTTCAGCTTCTTCCAGGTGCCCATCCTCGGCTATATCGCCGCCGGCGAGCCAATCCAGGTCGAAACCGCCGATCACTTCACCGCCGACGAATGGCTCGGACTCAACGAGACACTCTATCGCAACCCTGATCAACTCTACGCTCTCCGCGTCCAGGGCGACTCCATGATCGACGCCAGCGTCCTCGACGGAGATATCGTCATCCTCCGCCATCAGGAGCGCGCCGAAAACGGTGAAATGGTCGCTGCCTGGATCGATACCCAGAACGAAACCACACTCAAGCATTTCTTTCTCGAAGGGGACCAGGTCAGACTGCGCCCGGCCAATCCCAGCTATCCGGAAATGTTCCTGCCAGCCGCAGACGTGAGCGTCAAGGGCAAAGTGGTCTCAGTAATCCGTCAGCTGGAATAACTTCGACCGCCTGCCAAAAAGCGCATGCAGTGCTGAGCGTCCAATCCGCGCCCGGCATACCACTTGCCGCATCCGCCCGTCCCCCACCTGCGCCGACAATGGTGCGGCCGCGACTGCGTTCCCTCAGCTACTCAGTCCGCCGCGCCCAGCGCCATCTTGATTCCACCCCCGGAACCGCTCGCGCTACGACCCCCGCCGTAGGCTCTCCTCCTCCCCCAACCGCGCCAGCTCACGCCGCACCTGCGACCGCCGTTCCAGCAGATAGTTGAACTGCTCATCACAACCCGCAATCGGCGCCGGATAGCTGCTGATCTCCGCCTGTATGCGCTTCCTCTCAGCCTCCAACCGGTCCCGAGCCGCCCCGAACTCTATCTCCCGTTCCGTCTGCACCTGCCCTGCCGCCGGCCGCCTCGCTCCTCCTGATCCTGACACCTGACCACCTCCAACGTCGTCAACACTCCACGAAACAGGCCCCCATTGTAGCACGTCCATCCGCCTCCTCCTGTTTTCCACCCCTCTGTTTCCCCCACTCCAGTTCCTGTAGTGGCTCCCCTCGTGGGTGCCCTGACCCAGTCAAACCATCTATATGCGCAGGGTCGATAAAGGCATCACTAAACCGCACATCTCCACAAGCTCTACACCTCCCCAACAAGCGAACGCCCAAAGCCGCCGACTACATCCTCGATGCCTTCCCCATCATCCGCCGCCCCACGCCACTCACGCCTCTCCACTCTCTCCTCGCCTTCTGTCAGAAAAGCAATCTGCTCCCGCAAACTGCCTATCCACGCAAGGCCGCGCACTCTCGCCAGGGTAATCCGATACGCCTTTGGTGTTCTCCGCGTCCTCCGCGGATCAAAAAGAAGGTGTTAAGCTGTTCTCCCCGCCACTCTCCTCCTCGCCACGCCTGACCTCGATCAAGCGCCGCCGTCACTGACCACTGCCGTTCAGCGTCGCGAACTGAGGACCGATGTGAGGACCGGACATCGGTTAGTCGTTACCTGAAGTATAGGAAAGCTCGCCCCAGTTTTGGGATGCACCCAATCCACTTAGAGGACTATCCCTCGCCCAATAGCTGTAGTATACTAATGCCCAACCCTTGGGTACGGACCTTCCCGGTCGATACCGCTACAACAATCTGTCCAACATTCATTTCTCAACGCCACAATGCCTTCCCTGTCCCCGCCGCACCGCACCAGCGGAGGGAATGAACAGGGCTACCTGAATAACGCAATCAATAGCAGGAGAAAATATCATGGCAAAAACTGGTCGGGCGGTCATCGCCCAAGGACAGGACTTCGAAATCCGCGAATATCCCGTGCTCGACCCTGAACCGGGCAAAGTGCTGTTGCGCCAGGAGTTGGCCGGTATCTGCGGTACCGATCTGCACAACTGGCAGAACGGCATACAGGGCGAAGTGGTCCTCGGCCACGAAAACGTAGGCGTCATCGAGGCCATCGGCGCCGGCGGAGCCAGAGACTATATCGGCCGTCCCCTCGAGGAAGGAGATCGCGTCATATTCTCCCCGGGCACAGGCGGCTACGGCGCCTACGGCTTCTACGATACACCCGACGTTGCCCCCCACTTCTACGGCGGATTTGCCGACTATATCTACCTGGGCTTCGAAAATACCTGCATGCTCAAAACCGACTGCACGCCCGAAGTCGCCGTGCTGACCGAACCCTACACAATCGGTGTCCACGCCGCCATGCGCGGCAAAGTGCAGCTGGGCGATACCGTCGTCGTCCAGGGCAGCGGAGCCATCGGCCTCGTTACCCTCCTCTGCGCCAAACAGATGGGAGCGGCCAACATCATCGTCGTGGGCGGCCCTGCCAGACGCCTTGAACTGGCAAAGGAGTTCGGCGCCGATGAAACCATCAACATTGAAGAGGTGACCAGCGTTGAAGAGCGCACCGAGCAGGTCTACTGGCACACACCGCTCAAGCGCGGCGCCGACATTGTATTTGAATGCTCCGGATTCCTGGCCGCCACGCCAGAAGGGTTGGGCTATCTGCGTAACAGCGGCACCTACGTGGAGGTCGGCCATTTCGTCGATATGGGCTCCATCGACTTCAACATCAACCAGCTCCTGATGCGCAAGAATCTGACCTTCGAGGCCGTCTGGGGCAGTACCTACGAGCACTTCGTGCGCGGCCTGCCCATTCTCGAGAAAAACGAATTCCCCTACGGCGACATGGTCAGTCATAAGCTGCCTCTCGAACGCGTAGGAGACGGTTTCCACGCCCTCGATGGCACATATCGCCTCGAGGATGAGCAAGTGATAAAGATCGCCGTCAAGGCGTGGGATGACTAGAAGACCGCAGCGCGAAATGTCCTCGCGCTCAAGCGTTACACAAGAATCCAAATCCACGCCGCACCCGCGGCGGGTTTCAACCAGGCAAAGGAGATTGCCATGCCGTTCGGATCTGGCGCCTATCAGTACGAGGTAGTTGAGAACTGGGCCAAATTGCCTGCAGGTTGGCAGTTCGGCTGGGTAGCCGCAGTAGCCTGCGACTCCCAGGACCGCGTCTTTGTCTATTCACGCAGTGAGCACCCCCTCGTCGTCTTCGATCGCGACGGCAACTTCCTTGCCTCCTGGGGCGAAGATGTCATCGAGGATGCCCATGGGATCTTCATCGACGGCGAGGACAACGTCTGGTGCACCGAACGTGAGACCCACTGCATCTTCAAGTTCAACGCCCAGGGCGAGCTGGTCATGACCATCGGCACGCCCGGTCAGGAGGGCGCGCCCGGCGAACCGTTCCGCCTGCCCACCGACTTGGCCGTCGCCTCCAATGGAGACCTATTCATCTCCGACGGCTACGACAACGCCCGCGTCCACAAGTACTCAGCCGCCGGCGAACACATCCTCTCCTGGGGCGATTGGGGCGAAGGGCCCAGCCAGTTCACCCTCTCCCACTGCGTCCGCCTCGACAAAGACGATCGCGTCTGGGTCTGCGACCGCACCAATGACCGCATCCAGCTCTTTGACACCGACGGCAACTTCCTCGAGGAGCGCACCGGCCTCCTCAAACCGGATACCATCTACTTCGACCCCAATGGCGAAGTAGTCTACGTCGCCGAACTGGAGCAGCGCGTCAGCGTCTGGTCTCTCGACGGCGAACTCCTCAGCCACTGGGGCGGCGCCCAGCCCAGCGACAAGCCGGGCGAATTCAAAGCCTGCCCCCACGGCATCTGGGCCGACTCCCACCGCGATCTCTACGTCGGCCAGGTCCAGGTCGACGACGGCCTCCAAAAGTTTCGCCGCCTTTAAGGATACCTGGCACGCTTCAGTTCTCAGGATCTCTTTTCATTCCATCGCAGCGAATCATTGACGGGCAAGGGGTATTCACGTCATCACCGCATATTCCACAATTCTCCCTACTAATTTGAGTCATGCAATTCGGACCCGAGATGTCGAAACTGCAGGCTCGATGCCTGCCCAGCCAGAGCTAGAGTAGTATGACCCGCTTCGACACCTCCGTCCTCGCCCCCGACCCGGCGACCCGCCGCCCCATCCTGGCCGTCCTCGACGCCGCCCTCGATGCCGTCGACCCCTTTGCCGCCGTGCAAAACGTCCTCCAGCGTCAGGGCGAAATCCTGACTGTCGCCGACCCTTCTGACCCCGAGTCAGCGGCCGCGCTGACATACGACCTCGCCCGCTACCGCCGTATCTTCGTCGTCGCTGCCGGCAAGGCGGCAGCACCGATGTGCAGCGCTGTCGAAGCTGTGCTCCAGCACCGTGTCAGCAGTGGTTTGGCCGTGACAAAGTATGACCATGTCCAGCCTGCCGACCCTTCCTCAACAACAGCCTCCCGCATCCGCGTCGTGGAGGCAGGTCATCCGATTCCCGACGAAGCCGGCGTCCTCGCCGGAAAAGAGATGCTTGCCCTCGTGGAGAAGGCGAACGCCGACGATCTGGTAATCGCTCTGCTCTCCGGTGGCGGCTCCGCCCTGCTGGTGGCGCCGGCAAACGAGTCGGCCGCCAACTCCGGACACACAGTTCCAGCGCTCACCCTGACCGACATGCAGGGCATGACCGACGCTCTCCTGGCCTGCGGCGTAACCATCAACGAAATGAACTGCCTCCGCAAACACACCAGCGCCGTGAAGGGCGGCCAGCTGGCCCGCTCCGCCGCGCCCGCTACCCTCCTGACTCTTGCCCTCAGCGACGTCATCGGCAGCCCCCTGGACGTGATCGCCAGCGGGCCCACCGTCCCTGACGAAAGCGCCTGGGCCGATGCCTGGGCCATTGTCGAAAAGTACGGGATAGACGCCGCCTTGCCGGCCGCCGTACGCAAACGCCTGCAGGCTGGATTGAACGGCGATATCCCCGACACACCCAAGCCGCACGACCCGGTCTTCGACAACAGCAACACTCTCGTCGTCGCCGACAACCGCACCGCGGCCAGCGCCGCCCTCGCAAAGGCAACCGAGCTCGGCTACAACACCGTTCTGCTCTCAACCTATATCGAAGGCGAAGCCGCTGAAGTGGCCAAAGTGCTTGTCGGCCTTGGGCGGGAAGTGCAGGACAGCGGCCAACCGGTCCCCGCACCCGCCTGCCTCATCCTCGGCGGCGAAACCACCGTCAACCTGGGAGACAGTCCCGGCGAGGGCGGCCGCAACCAGGAGCTGGCCCTCGCCGCCGCCCTCGCCCTCCAGCACCTGCCGGGGATGACCGTCGTTTCACTGGCAACTGACGGCACCGACGGACCCACCAACAGCGCCGGAGGCCTGGCCGACAGCGGTACCGTCCGAAGAGGCGAGCTTGCCGGCCTCTCCGCATCCGACCACCTCCGCCGCCATGATGCCTATCCCTACCTGCACGCCGCCGCCGACCTGCTTCTGACTGGTCCGACCCGGACCAACGTCAATGATCTTCTCTTCGTGTTTGTGCAAGAAATGTGAGAGAATGCAGAAACGATTTGCGCAGCGCAAATTAAATCGATCTTTCGGACCGATTCTTCACACGTACAGGAGTAGAATTTCATGCCAAAGTTGACAGTGGAAAATGTTGGCACATTCGATGTACAGGCTGGTAAACGCCTGGTGCTGGCGCTGGTTGAGGACGCAGCCGTCGATCAGTTGCACGCATGCGGCGGCAACTGCAAATGCACAACCTGCCGCGTTGCCTTTGTTGGTGGCGAACCTGCAAAAATAACCGTCGCCGAAAAAGAGAAGCTGGAAGAAAAGGGCCTGACCGGTGTGCGTCTGTCCTGCCAGTTACTCGTCGAAGACGATATGACTGTGCAGCTAATCAGCCGGCTCGAAGGCAGCGGCCGTCCCGACCCCGGTCCTCCGCCGGAGACGTCCATCCAGCCGGAACCGGAATGGACCACGGCAGACTGAAAACAGTGCAATAGAGGTGCCGCCGGCTTGACCCGTGGTAGAGATTGGACAGGGTCTATCCCACTCCACTTGGCAGCCGGCGTCGCAGTCTCGCTCTGACGCAGCCACTGCGCCCGCCGGACGGCATTCCCCCTAACCAACAGCCTTCCCAGTGAGGAAACTTTGTCCAGCCAATCAGAGCACTGCACCCCCGCCTCGGACGAAGCGGGAAACTCCGACCGGCCGGTTCTGATCTCTGCCATGCAGTTTGAAGAGGATCTCAAGAGCGGCGAGCGCTCCGTCTGGGAGTTCATCGATATCGCCCGCCAGACGTGCGCCGACGGCGTGGAACTGCGGCGGGAGACATGGCCGCGGCTCGACGCGGAGTTGACCGAAGTGGCCCGCCGCATCGACGACGCGGGGCTGCTGGTCACTTACGCAACCCAGGCCACGCTCTTCGACAACGCCGAGTCCACCCTGCAGTTGCGCCAGGATATCGACACCGCCGCGACACTGGGCGCGCCGCTCGTTCGCTTCTTCCCCGGTCCGACGCCTCCGGCCGACGAGCACGCTGCTTGGGACCGCGCACAGCACGTTGTCGACTACGCCGCCGCCCAAAACACCGTCATCGCCCTCGAAAACTATGCCCGCACGCCCGGTGGCGCCCTGGCGGAGGTCCAAGGAGCGCTGTCACGTCTCGCCTCTCCTGCCCTTCGCACCAATCTGGACATGGGAAACTACCCCAACCACGGCCAGGATGTCGTCGCCGCCATCGACACACTTTCAGACCACATCGTCGCCGCCCACCTGAAGGACAAAACTGCCAATCCCTCAGATCCCCCGGTCCCTCTCGGCGCAGGCATCCTGCCGCTTGCAGAAATCCTTTCATCGCTCGATCAGCTGCCCCAACGCGTCTATTACATCTTTGAATTTCGCGGCGCCGGCGATCCTGTAGGCGGGATCCAGCGCAGCCTTTCCTATCTGAAGCAACGAGAGAGCGAGGCTCAGAAATGAATCTGAACGCTATGGGTGGCGTGAGAACGCCCTCCTGGTCCCGCGTCCCTCAGCGCCTCACACTTGCTGGAGAGGTGAAATGAGCGCCAACAGTGCACTTGCCGGCAAGAAAGCACTCGTAACCGGAGTCGATCAGGGCGGAATCGGCCAGGGCATCGCCCTGGAACTGGCCCGTCAGGGCGCCGCCGTCATCTGCCACTACCCCTACAGCGACGAAGGCGCAGCCGCAGCCGTAGCACAGATTCAAACGGCCGGAGGTACTGCGGCAGCCGTGCAGGGCGACTTCACGCAGTCCGCCGACGTATGTGCGCAGGTCGTGGACGCAGCAGCCAGCTGCCTCGGCGGACTGAATGTGCTGGTCAACAACGCAGGCCTGACCGAGACCTGCCCACTCGCCGATATCACACCCGCCCACTTCGAAAAGCTGTTCGCCATCAACGTGCGCAGCCAGATATTCTGCGCGCAACGCGCACTGACCTACATGCAAGAAAGTGGCGGCGGTTCGGTGATCAACCTTGCTTCGGTTCATACGCACGCCGGTGTCCCCGACTACTCAGTCTACGCCGCCACCAAGGGCGCCGTCGCCGCCCTGACTCGCCATCTGGCCGTCGAACTGGCTCCGCAGAAGGTGCGGGTCAACGCCATCGCCCCTGGGCTCATCGAAGTGCCCCGCTACTTCGATGACATTCCCGATTACAACCCCGCCATCTTCGAAGCCACGGTGCCCTGGGGTCGCCTGGGCGCACCATCCGACATCGCCCATGTGGCCGCCTTCCTCGCCTCCGACGGCGCTGACTTTGTCACTGGACAGACAATCTATGTCGACGGCGGGACCGTTGCCTATATGTCATTCGGTGCTCATCTGAACGGCCAGGACTGGAGTTCCGGGGATTGAGTTCCGCACTCAACATGCTCCGCCCGTGCAGTACAGGCTGATTGCGATAATCTGGACGTAGGTTCTCCTCAGATATCACGCAGAAGCTGCCCCGCGACCGGCTCTCCTCCGGCTCAGCTAACCGCCGCTTGCTGTCGACTCTTGTCAGAGTTCTCTGGCCTGAGTACAATTACGGTGCATTTCGTGCATTCTATGTCTCATGCTACTCTAAGAGGAAGGAGAAAACTGAAATGGATCGACGAAGATTCCTGAAAGTGGCTGCAACAGGCGTCGTAGGCGCAACTGCCCTGACCGTCGCCGGCTGTGAACAGGCCGGTGGTATGGCGCCGGGCCAGCTTGAAGGCGCCGTCGCAGAGGATTCAAGCCTGCCCGAGATTGAATGGCAGATGGCCACCAGTTGGCCGCCCGCCCTGGACACCATTTTCGGCGGCGCCGAGACGGTTGCCAAGCGCGTTGAGGCCATGACACAGGGCAAATTCAGAATTGAAGCCCGTGCCGCCGGTGAGCTCGCGCCCGGCCTGGAAGTGCTGAGTGTCGTAGAAGAGGGCGCAGTGCCGATCGGCCATACAGCCTCCTACTACTACGTTGGCAAAAGTCCAATCACCGCCTTCGGCACAGCCCTGCCTTTCGGCCTCACCTCCCGCCAGCAGGACGCCTGGCTCTATGAAGGCGGCGGCCTGGAAATGCTGCAGGCCGTTTACGCCGAAAAATTCAATACCATCCAGTTCCCGGCCGGCAACACCGGTGTTCAGATGGGCGGCTGGTTCAACAAGGAGATCAACTCCGTCGCCGACATGGAAGGGCTGAAGATGCGCATTCCCGGCCTCGGCGGCCGCGTCATGGATCGGTTGGGCGTAACCGTCCAGGTTCTGCCCGGCGGTGAGATCTTCCAGGCTTTGCAGACCGGCGCCATTGACGCTGCCGAGTGGGTCGGCCCTTACGATGACGAAAAACTGAGCTTCCACAAGGCCGCCAGTTTCTACTACTTCCCCGGTTGGTGGGAGCCGGGCCCATCGCTCGAAATCCAGGTCAATCTGGATGAGTGGAACAAGCTGCCCGAGCAGTATCAGGAAGTACTCAAGACGGCTGCCTATGCCGCCAATGCGACGATGATGGCGCGCTACGACGCCAAGAACCCGGCAGCGCTTGGCCGCCTCATCAACGACGCCGACATTACGATGCTGCCCTTCCCGGACGATGTAATGCAGGCTGCCGAAGAGTCCGCATTTGAACTGTACGACGAAATTGCCGCCGAAGACGCCGACTTCGCATCGATTCTTAAAGAATGGTCCGTTTTCCGTAGCGCAATTCAGTCCTGGCACGGATTGGCCGAGCGCGGCTACCTGCAATACGTGGGCCGAAGCCGGTAATGCTCCTACAGCTGATGTCGATTTCCCGGTTCAGGTTTTCACAAAAAAAGAGGGGTGAGTCTGCACAACTCACCCCTCTTTTCTGTATGGAAACGCCTACGATGCCGCCTCCACCAGCCAGGTCACCGTCTCTGGAACAAGGATAACGACTACGAGGGCGATGCCTTGCAGTACCATAAACGGCAGTGCGCCCTTGTGTATATCCGCAGTTTTCACCTCCGGAGGCGCCACGCTTTGCAGATAAAACAGCGAGAATCCAACTGGCGGCGAGATGAATGCCATGTTCAGATTGATCGCCATCATCACCCCAAACCAGACCATCTGTGCATTGGTGAAACCCAGTTCCAAGGCGGCAGGCACAAACAGAGGCATTGCGATAAAGCTGATCTCGATGAACTCCAAATTGATGCCCAACAGGAAGATTGCGATGTTGGCCACAATCACAAACCCCCAGAACCCGCCCGGCAGACTCGTCAACAAGCCCTGAACGTAGTCCTGTCCCCCCAAGCGGTCGAAGACCAGCCCGAAGTAGGTCGAACAGAACAGAATCATGATCACCAGGGCAGTGATATTGGCCGTGGAGCGGGCCGCGTCCTTGATCAGATTCCAATTCAAGTTGCGGTTGAACGCTGTGAGGATACAGGCGCCGATCGCGCCAACCGCACCCGCTTCGGTCGGTGTGGCAATACCTTGAAAGATACTGCCCAGCACGGAGAAAATCAGCAGAACTGGCGGAACGACTGCAATCAACGTCTGGCGCAACAATGCTGCGCCCTGAACAGTTCGAGCCTCCGGCGGCAAAGCCGGCGCATCCTGTGGACGTACGATGGCGATCCCAATCACGTACAGGGCGTAGAGGCCCGAGAGAATCAGTCCTGGAATCAGCGCGCCGACGAACAGATCGCCCACGCCCACCCCTATCTGGTCGCTCAGTACCACCAGAACCAGGCTGGGCGGCAACAACTGCGCCATTGTCCCCGACGCCGTAATGATGCCTGTCGCCAGCTGATGATTGTATCCATAACGCACCATGATCGGCAGCGACAGAAGTCCCATCACGATAACAGTGGCCGCGACCACCCCAGTAGCCGCCGCCAGCAGTGTCCCCACCAGAACCACGGCCAGAGCCAGACCGCCCCGCATCGATCCCAGCAAGATGCCGACCGTCGTCAACAGCCGCTCGGCCAGCCCCGATTTCTCGAAAATCGCCCCCATAAAGACGAAGAATATAATCGCCAGAAGCGTAAAGTCCGACATCGTGCCGAACCAGCGGTTGGGCAGCAACTTGATCCAATTCATGTTGAATATGCCCAACGCCCAGCCAATTAACATGAAGACGAACGCGGTCCCGGCGAACGAAAACGCCACCGGATATCCATACAGGATCAGCACAAAAAACAGTATGAACATCACGATCGCCAGCCATTCCAACCCCATAGTCACTCCCTTTCGTGTGACCCGTGCGGGAAAAGAAACACAGCCTGTCACGGATCAGCAACCAGTCGTCAACGATTCCAACCAGCTCGCGAGACCCTTACTCGATCCGCAAAGCCTCCTGGTGTTCCGCCAGATCTTCGATCTCTTCCTCCTCACCTCGCAGCACTGTGTAAAGTTTGATCAACTCGGAGATTGCCTGCAATAGCAAAAGAACAAAAGCAACGATTATCATTGTCTTCAGCGGCGCGCGCGGCAACCCATCTGGATCAGGCGACATTTCCCACTGCCGCCAGGAGGTCATCACCGGATGCACGGTCACCCAGATGCCGATGACGCAATAGGGAACGAGCAGAAACAGATGTCCCCAGAAATCAAGCATCGCCTGGCGCTTCCTGCTCCAATTTGCATAGATGAAATCCACGCGCACGTTGATGCCGTTCTTCAGGATATAGGCAAAACCCAGAAAGAAGACCAGCGAATACAGATACCATTGCATCTCAATGAAGAGATTGGAGGACAACTGTACGCCTATGAACCTCGCGATGTAGCGCACAAGGACATTGTAGAACCCAACTGCTACCGTAACGATCACGAGATACACTGACACGCCGCCGACGCGTTCTGAAAGGCTGTCAAGGAGACCGGAAACTCGCAGAAGTACCTTTAACATCGTCACAATTCCTCTGTCAGTGCGATACACTCGACGGGCGCGACTCGTCGCCCGTCTTCCACTTCACATGCCCTGCTCAGGACTGCCCTATCTTACCCGAAACGGTCCAATATTCAATATCCAGATATACACGCTTGTAAAGGGTTCGGTAAGAGACCCACCGCCCAGACCAACACTGCCACAGTCTGTATAGACCCGCAATCGTCGACGGAACGACGTCGCCGCTTTCACAGTTATTTCGCGCCCTCGAGTGAGCCGGGCGCAGGTTTCTCCCGTGCCTCGCGCTGAACACGAGGCAACAATTCTGAATGACCCGAATACACAATACAGAGAACTTAAATCGGATATGGCTTAGTATTTGTCTGTGCAGTATAATTCAGGTTGTACAGAATCTATATCTTATGTCAGACGGCTCTTCGGTCGGTACAGTATTTTAGCTCAAAAGGAATTTCTATGGCTTGGCAACAATCTCAGGTTAAGGTCGGCGTTTATGTTGACGCCGCCAACATCTATCGCAATGGCGGCTCCCGCATGCAATATGACGTTTTGCGCGAATTTGCCTGCAGGGATATGGGTGAACCTGTGCGTCTGAACGCGTACGTAACCCACGACGCCGAACGCGCCCAGTGGGATATCGACTACCGCGTCGGCGCGTTTCGCTTCCATTCCGCACTGCGTGATCTCGGCTATAAAGTGATAATCAAGCAGGTGCGCTGGTACGATGACGAGGCCGGCAACCGCTATGCCAAGGCCAACTCCGATCTGGACTTGGCAGTGGACGCACTGCTCCAATCAGAAAATCTCGACAGGGTTCTGATTGCAACCGGTGATGGAGACTTTGTACAGGTGGTGCGGGCGCTCCAGAATAAGGGCTGCCGCGTGGAAGTGGTCGCATTTGACAATGTCTCGGGCAATCTGCGACAGGAAGTGGATCTGTTCATGTCCGGTTACTTGATCCCCAATCTACTGCCCGTGCACGACGGCTCTGCCGAGTGGGGCCATCCCGATTCTACCGTGCGCGGCTGGTGCTACTACTACAACGAGGATAAAGGCTTTGGCTATATGCGATTCCTCACCAAGGTTTCGCCCCACCTATGGCTGGTGGACAAACGCAAGAGTTCCGATTCCCCTTATGAGAGCGCCTTTTTCCACTTCTCAATGATGCAGGATGATTCCGTAAAGGACTATCTCCCCAGCCGCGAACATATCTTTGAATTCCGGCTCATCCCCTCGGAACGTGACCAGAGAGAACTCACGGCAACCAACATCCGCATCGTCAGCTCTCTGTAGTGCCAGATTCCCATTGCAGTTGGCCGCGTATTCGCGTATCATTTACCGCGTGACGCCGCCTGCCTGTGCGCCTGACCCATCGACGTCCTTCCCACCAGGAGCCAAAACCCCATGCCTGCCGCAATCTCTGCCCAGCAACCGCTCGCCGTGGAAGCCGGCGCCAAGGTCCTCATGTCCGGCGGCAACGCCGTTGACGCCGCAGTTACCGCCGCCCTTATGCAGGCCGTCGTCAGCCCCCAAATGTGCGGCATCGGCGGCTATGCCGTGATAAATCTGCACTTGGCCGGACAGCCAGGTTCCATCGGAATTGACGCGCCTGCCCTGGCCGGGGCCCTCGTGAAGGATGACATGTGGGTGGAACAGCTGATCCGCCCCAATCCCGGTGGCTGGGGCTACTTCCTTGAAGGCAACGTCAATGAAGCCGGTTACACATCGGTCTGTACACCGGGAGCGGTCAAGATGTTTTCTGCCCTGCTTGAACGCTGGGGCACCATCGACCTCGAACAGGCCACAGAACCGGCCATCCGCACCGCCCACGACGGCTATGTCGTCAGCGATTCCCTCGCCGTCGGCTGGAAACGCTCCAATCAGTACTGGGAGGGGATGAGCCTGCGCGACTATATCAACAGTAATCCGGAGGCCCGCCGCATCTATCTCCGTGACGACGGCGAGCCCTATGACACCGGCGAAATCCTGCGTAACCCGGACTACGCTGCCACCCTGCGCCATATCGTAGAACATGGTAGCGAAGACTTCTACCACGGCCATCTGATGGAGCGCATGGCTTCCGACCTGGCGGCCAACGGCAGTTTCGTCACCCGCCAGGACTTTGAACAGTATCGCCTGCGCGAGGACGCCTCACTGTCCGGAACCTACCGCGGCCACGCCGTCACCAGTTCCACCCCGCCCCACGGCGGCGCTACTCTCATCGCCATCCTCAACATCCTGGAGGGGTACGACCTGGCCGCTATGGGCCACAACTCGGCCGATTATATCTACACAGTCGGCCTCGCCATGAAGGCCGCCTTCGCCGACCGTAACCCCCACCTGGCCGATACCGAATTCGAGGAAGTGCCTCTCGACTGGATGATGTCGAAGGATCGGGCGGCCTTCTGGCGTGAGCGTATCGACAGCGGCCAGCCCATCGAACCTTCGCCATCCCAGCCTGAGACTCCGCACACCACGCACCTCTCCGTGATCGACGCGCAGGGCAACTGCGTCTCACTCACCCATTCGCTTGGATCATCCTCGGGTGTCATCACCCCGGGCCTCGGCTTCATATACAATAACTCGATGGTCAATTTCCATCCCCTGCCCGGCCATCCCAACTCGATCGCATCCGGCAAAGGCCGCACAACCGGCATGACCCCGACCATCGTCTACAGCAAAGACGCTTCCGACGGCGGCGCCCAACCGCTCCTCGTCCTGGGTGCGCCGGGAGCCACCCGCATCATCACCTCCGTCCTGCAGGTGATTCTCAACGTGATCGACTTCGGCATGGACATCGAGAAGGCCGTGCACGCCCCCCGCTTCGACTGTCAGCTCGACGCCATCAGCTGCCAGCGCCGCATCCCCATCTGGGCGCTCGACGAAGTCAACAAACGCCATCCCGCCGTCCATATCCCCTACAGCCACGGCGGCCTTGCGCTCGTCCATGCACTCCACATCGACCCGCAGACCGGCGCGCTCAGTGGCGCCGCCGACACCGGCGCCGAGGGCATGGCTGTGGTCGTTTAGTTCGAATATCAAGAATGGTTTGCTGTTTGGAGAGGAGAGCGGTCTGGAGAACTGTGGCTTACAGCCTGAAATGAAACTCTACACCATCGGCTCTACCCAAAAGAGCGCGGAGACATTCTTTGCAGCACTTAGAGAGTCAGGCGTTCGCACCCTGATCGATACCCGCCTCAACAATCGGTCGCAACTCTCCGGCTTTGCCAAGCAGAACGACCTCCAGTATTTCCTGCGCGAAATCGGCAAGATCGACTACCTGCATCTGCCCCAACTCGCGCCCACCCAGGAAATACTTGACGCCTACAAGAAGAAAAAGGGGACATGGGAAGCATATGAGCGTTCATTCCGCGATCTCATGGTTTCCCGAAAGATCGAAGAAGAGTTCCAATCCGAACTTTTCGATAACGCTTGCCTCCTTTGCAGCGAGCACAAGCCCCACCACTGTCACCGGCGTCTCGTCGCCGAATACCTCCGCGAAAAGTGGGACGGGATCAGGATCGAGATTGAACATCTCCAGCCCTAGGACCCTGCCTGACGATCCACAGC
Organism: Caldilineaceae bacterium; assembly: GCA_965200615.1. Classification (GTDB taxonomy): domain Bacteria; phylum Chloroflexota; class Anaerolineae; order Caldilineales; family Caldilineaceae; genus Bin5. The sequence continues at coordinate 115,407 of OZ241377.1, forward strand.
GCGATAAAGCTGCAAGTAAGACTAGGAAATTGTTTTCGTGCAACCAGTGATGGAGCGAAGAGAGACACTGTGCTGATTACTCCGGACCAGATCGAGAAACGGAATTACTGGATAGAAGAGATAAGCCTTCTGAGTGGCGATTTTGGTGTTGATGCGGAAAGAGTCGAGAGCGAATTGTCGCTTGAAATACAAGTAGGCGGTATCCATTCTTTGCTTGGGCACCTACGACTTTGCGGAGCAATTCCTGAAAGATACGCACACGACTCCAGCGAAGAGAAACTATATTCCAAATACACTAATGTTGTAATCCACGAGGCATTCAAAGCAATGGGATTTACGAGTCTAGTTCTAAAGGAGCGAGCAGATGTTGCTGATGTTGAGTGTATCACCGATACCTACAGTTTTGTTGCCGATGCTAAGGCGTTCAGGTTGAGTCGCACTGCCAAGAATCAGAAGGACTTTAAGGTCGAAGCAATAGACAATTGGAAACATGGAAAACCCTACGCAATGGTTGTTTGCCCGGTATATCAATTGCCAGCTAGAACTAGCCAGATATACCAACAGGCTTCTTCTAGGTCAGTATGCATTGGGACGTATACACTTTTGGCAGTGCTGGCCCGTTTTGCAAAAGAGTCATCCAGATCTAAGACTGTAGAGATGGTCCTTGAGATATTCAAGGCCGTCGAAGCACTGAATCCATCAAAGAGTGCGTCCAGTTACTGGAAGACAGTGAACCGTACACTCTTGGACTTTGACGCTAGATTGAGTAGTATATGGCGTGAGGAGAAGCTGGCATCAAACGAAGCGATGTTAATTTCAAAGGAGGAAGCATTGACATTTCTCGCAGCGGAGCGAGCACGTATTATGCGCCTCTCCAGAGATGAAGCAATCAAAGAAGTTCTGATGTGGAGAAAACTCGACAACAAGGTTCATACAGTTCAATCTGTTGCCGAGAACAGAATTCTTGACCTAGAGTGACAGTCAGAATGAACGCCGCCTACCTGGACAGAATTATAAGGGGTGACTGCCGCGACCACATCCCGCGCTTGGAAGACAACAGCATTGAACTATTTCTCTCGGACATTCCCTACGGAATTAGTCTCGACGACTGGGACGTCTTACATGACAACACAAACTCAGCGTTGCTGGGTCAATCACCAGCTCAGGTGGGTAAATCTGCTTTCAAGAGACGGGGAAAACCGATCAATGGCTGGTCGCAGGCGGACAGAAATATCGGCCAAGAATACCAGAAATGGTGTCAAAGGTGGTCCGAAATGGTTCTGCCGAAAATGAAAGACGGCGCGTCCCTTTTTGTATTCGGTGCGCGCCGCACAATCCACCATGTCGTCAATGCCTTTGAAGACAGCGGATTCCTCCTGAAGGACATCCTCGCCTGGCAGAAAGAGTCGGCACACCATCGGGCGCAGCGATTGAGCATCATCTTTGAACGTCGCGGCTTGGAGGCAGATGCCGAAGCCTGGTCCGGCTGGCGTTTGGGCAACCTGGCACCCGTCTACGAACCGATTGCTTGGCTTGTCAAACCGTACAAAATCGGTGGAACCATTGCCGATAATATCCTTGAACACGGTTTGGGAGCGATGAACCTGGAAGCATGCCAGATCGGTGGCGCCAATCCGACAAATCTATTACCCTTCGGCTTTCAGAAAGGCGAACAAAGAATTCACGAGGCTCAAAAACCGCTTAGACTTATTGAATTCTTGATCAAGTTGACTACCAGAGAGAGCCAAGTGGTGCTCGATCCGTTTATGGGGAGCGGGACAACAGCCGTGGCCGCCCGGCGGCTAAACCGGAGTTTCATTGGCTTTGAGATTGTGCCGGAGTTCCACCAGAAAGCGGTACTAAGGCTAGACCAGATCGAGAAAACCGAATACAAGGAGGGGCGTAATCCGCATCAGCCAGCACTGTTAGAGAGAGCGGAAGACGAATACGAGAATTAGCTTCCCCTCACCGATCCGGCTCAAACACAGACCCGTCCAACACTGTCTGCAAACCCGCCGACACCAGGTCCAACCGCCTGATCTCCTCCGCCGGCAGGTCCAGGCCAACCGCGCCCACCGTGTCTTCGATGTGCGCCGGCACATCGGCTCCAGAAATAATGCAGGTCACCTCCGGTCGCGACAGAATCCACGCCTGTGAAACCTGACCTGGCGTTGCCCCTACGCGCTCCGCCACTGCGACCACCTCCGCCACTACGTCCGCTGCCCGGTCCCGCAATGTGTCCTGGAAAGCGTGCCGCCGCCGCCCGCCCCACAGACTGTTCTCTTCCGGCATATTGTCAGGAGTGTAGGTTCCGCTCAGAAGGCCTACTGCCAGCGGGCTGTACACCATAACTCCCAGCCCCATCTCCGCCACCATTGGGAACATCTCCCGCTCCAGCTCCCGGTTCAGCAGATTATAGGGGTTCTGCACCGTGATCGCCGGCGCCGCGTTCAACCGCTCCTGCACCCGCAACGCTTTTACCACCTGCCACGCCTGGTGGTTACAGATGCCTACATAGCGTACTTTGCCCTGCTGCACCAGGCTGTCCAGCGCCCGAAACGTCTCCTCCACCGGCGTCGTTTCGTCCAATCCATGAATCAAGTAGACATCGATCCGGTCGGTATTCAGCCGCCGTAGCGAACGCTCCGCCTCGCGCAAAATGTGGTAACGCGAAAGACTTTCGTCGTTGGGGCCGTCTCCAATCGCCCCCCGAACCTTGGACGTTATGACAACTTCGTCGCGCCGCCCTTGGAGCGCCTTCCCCAGCAGCGCCTCCGATGTGCCTCTGAACGCCCGATCGTCCCCCAGCCCATAGATGTTGGCGCAGTCGAACAGATTCACCCCCAGATCCAGCGTAGCCGCCACCAGATTGCGCGCCTCCTTTTCGTCGTGCTGGCCTCGCAGTCCAAGCCCCAGCGCAACGCGCGATACCTTCACGCCCGCGCTGCCGAAATTCACGTATTGCATCCCTCTCTCCTCGTGTTCGCAAGTGGATTCTGGACGGTCTCGGAAAACACTGCCTCGCCGCATGCTCCCCGCCATCCTGTTCCGCAGTATAAGGGTTCGCTTTGGAAGATTCAACTGCCAAACCATCTGTCAGTTCAAAGCCTGCCTTGGAGGCTCCGGTGTGTGACAAGGTCGATTCGACAGCCGTCAGCCCGAGTTCCTCTGCAACCTCACCGGAAGTATGAGACACTAAAATTTTGACAGTCATCGACTTTTTCGCTAGAATTCCCGCTTGATATTCATTCTGCGAACGCTTCTTCACTTTGGCTGCAAGGGTACGAAGTCGTGCCCGCGGCACAATTGACAACCGAGTTGCAGCTTCCGAAGAGCCGCTCCCCCCAATAGACATCTAAACAATCCATATTGTCCATTTTCAAGGAGACAAGAAGAATGGAAAGCAAAGTAAGTCGACGTCAATTCCTCCGTCTGGTCGGCGGCGCAGCTGGCGCCGCAGCCCTGGCCGCCTGTGCCGCACCCGCGGCGCCCGCCGGCAGCGGTGAAGAGGTCATGTCCACGGAGAAGATCGTTATCCGCTACGCCGGACTGGACGGCATGGGCGCCCGTGTCGAAGCATTCATGTTGCCGTGGGTCGAGGAGAACGGCTACGAACTCGAGCGCGGCGCTTTCGGACAGCAGGAACTGACTGACAAGATCATGCAGTCCGTCGCCACCGATACCTACCTGGCCGACATCTTCCAGTTCCCCAGCAACGCCCGCGCCGATGTCATCAATGCCGGCGCACTGCAAGAGATCCCGCAGGAGGTGCTGGAAGCCATCGACTTTGAGGACGTTCTGCCCGGTATCGTCAATACCCTCTCCTGGGAAGGCAAGATCTACGCCCTGCCCTATGACGGCGACATCCACTACTACTCCTTCCGCAAAGACCTCTTTGCCAACGAGGACATTAACAGCCGCTTCAAGGACAGCTACGGCTTCGACCTCTCGCCCGACACGGGCGCCGTAACCTGGGATCAGTGGCGCAACATCTGTGAGTTCTTCACCGGTTGGGACTGGAACGAGAACGGTGAGGACGACGACTTCGGCGCCGCCTGCATGACCAAGCGCGGCGATACCCTCTGGTGGGGCTTCAACTCCCGCGCCACCGCCTACGCCAAGCATCCCGACGACGATGCCTACTTCATCGACCTTGACACAGGCGAAGCCCGCCTCAACAATCCCGGCTTCGTCCGCGCCCTGACCGAATGGGTCGAAGAGATGCAGAACTGGGCGCCCCCCGGCGGCACCAACTTCACCTATGGTGACTCTCTCAACGCCATGAACGGCGGACGCGTCGCCCAGACCTATAACTGGGACGCCGTCACCAGCGCCACCGCGCCCGAAACCTCCGTCATCCAGGGCCTGCAGGGCTACAATATCCTGCCGGGTTCACACGAGGTCTTCAACTCCAAGTCCGGCGAATGGGACTACTTCGACGTGCCCAGCCATGCGCCGTTCCACGCTTTTGGCGGTTGGGTCATCGCCGTCTCCGCCCAGGTGGACGAACTGGCCTACGATGCCGTATGGGGCTTCGTCACCCATCTGACCAAGCCGGAGAGCGGCCTGGCCTTCGTCACCGACCTGACCGGCGCCAGCCCCTACCGCTTCAGCCAGATGGAAGCGGTCGAAGAGTTCGCCACTGGCCCGCTGCAACTGGGCGAAGAAGTTGCGATGGACTATCTGAACGCCGCCCGCGAAACTCTCGACCATCCCAACGCCGTCACCGACCAGGCCTTCGGCGGCTGGGTACAGTACCGTGACGCGCTCGAACTGGGTGTATCCAAGGCGCTGGCCAACGAACTCCCGCCCCAAGATGCCCTGGACGAAGTCGCGGCCGCCTTCAACGAGATCAGCGAACGCATGGGCGGCCTCCAGCATCAGGCCGAACTGTACGCCCGCACCTTGGGCAAGTAACCGCAGATAGCAAATCAGTGGCCAGCGACTGGAGGCAAAGAGCCTGACCGGTTGCTGGCCGCTGGTCATTACCTTTCCCTCTATCACATCGGCGCAACGGCCGGGCCAGCCGGCGAAGCATCCAGCAAATTCATGGCAACTGAACCCCAGATCTACCCCTCGAAACGCTCTCGCTTCGAAATCCGGGACAACCTCTGGAAGTGGATCTTCCTGGTTCCCGCCGTTGCCATCATTCTCATCCTGCTCGCTGTCCCCGTGCTGTGGACCCTCTATGCCGCCTTTACAGACCTGCACCTCTATCGCATCGGGGATTTCGATACCAAATTCGTCGGTCTGGCCAATTTCGAAAAGCTGCTGAGCAACCGCTCCTTCTGGCGTACCGCGCGCAATACCGTCGTCTTCATGCTGGGCGTTGTGCCCACACAACTGATCATCGGCCTCACAGTCGCCCTGGCGCTGAACAACATAACCCGCGGTCAGAAGCTCTTTCGCACATGGTTCCTGATGCCGCTGATGGTCAGCCCGGTCGTCGTATCCTTTATCGTCGGCCGTATGCTGTTCCAGGAAGACATAGGCCCTATCAATGACATTCTGCGCAGCTTCGGCTTCGAAGGCGTCCCTTGGTTGACGAGCCCCACCTGGGCGATGGTAGCGCTGATGGCCATCGACGTCTGGCAGTGGAGTTCCTTCATGATCCTGATGCTGTTGGCCGCGCTGCAGGGGGTGCCTCCCGACCTGCACGAAGCCGCCCGCGTCGACGGCGCCAATCAGCTGCAGGCGTTCTGGCGCATCACAGTGCCCCTGATCATGCCCATCACCATGACCGCCCTTCTGATTCGTATTATCGATGCCTTCAAAGTCGTGGAGATTATCATGGTGCTGACCGGCGGGGGCCCGGGGCAGGCCACCGAATCGGTGACGCTCGCCATCTATCGCACCGGGGTCAAGGGAGGCGATCTGGCCTTCGGCAGCAGCCAGGCCTACTTCCTGTTGATTGTGCTGATGATCTTCGGTGGGGCCTATCTTGTACTGACAAGAAGAGCGATGGGGAAAGACTGATGGGACTGGCCGCACAAAAACGGGTCCGCACGATCATATCCTACTGCATTTTGGGCTTTTGGTCCTTTATCCTCCTCTTTCCCATGTACTGGGTGGTGATTACCTCTTTCAAGAACGCCATTGACATGTCGATCAAGGCGACATACATGCCCTTTATCGACTTTCAACCCGGTCTGCACGCCTGGCGCTATCTTTTCGTCGACCGGCTCACCTGGTTCCTCGATCCCTTCATGAACAGCGTGCTTGTCGCCTTCATCTCGTCGACGGTCGCTCTGGTGATCGGCTCCAGCGCTGGCTATGCCTTGGCCCGATTCGACTACGGCGGCCGCAACAATTCCATCGTTCTCGGCTTCATGTCCCAGCGCATGTTCCCTGGCGCCCTCTTCATTCTCGCTTTCCTGGTGATGTTTCGCGAGTTGGGCCTCCTCGACACCCGCCTGGCCCTCATTATCGTTTACAGCAGCGGCGCCATTCCCTTCATCGTCTGGGTGATGCGCGACTTTTTCGAAGGGCTTCCGGTGGAAATCGAGGAAAGCGCCATGATCGACGGCGCCAACCGCCTCGGCGTCCTCTTCCGCATCGCCATGCCCTTGGCCGCGCCCGGTCTCGTGGCCGTCTTCGTCCTCTCCCTAATCGGCGCTTGGAACGAATACCTGGTCGCCCTCACGCTCACCTTCCGTGAAGCCATCACCATTCCACTCTTCATGACCATGCAGGTCAGTCAGACAGGGTACACCGAATGGTGGAATATGAGCGCGATTTCGCTCGTAAGCGTCATCCCCGTCGTCGCAGCCGGTATGGCTCTGGAGAAATACATCACCGGCGGCCTGACCTTCGGCGCCCTCAAAGGTTAACGCGGCCGAACGTACCTGTGTGTCAGCCAGGTTCTGGCGACTCCTCCCTGCTGCGTCGTCGCCCCACCCACAGCCGCACCAGCCAGATCAGGACTGCAAGCGGAATCAAAAAGACAAGCAGCAGCGGCGTCAGGTAAAGCACGGCCCAGATCAGCGCCGTCAGCAGCCCCTGCAGCGTTGCCACCAATGCCCGCAACGCGTTTCGTACCGGCCCGCTTGCGCTCCAGGGCTCCTCCACGATTGGCCGGAATACGCTGTCCGGAATCAACTCAACCCAGATCGTAGAAAAGTTGATCTGATTGTCCAGCAGGTTTTTGCGTCCCTGCAGCGTCTCGATCTCTTCCCGGATCTGCGTCAAGCTGCGGTGCACCGCCAGAATGTCCTCGACCTTGGAATTCGGCCTTTCCCGCACCTCTGTCAACAGGGCCAGCAACTCCGTCTCGGTAGCGCGCAGGTTTCGCAGCCGCGCATCGAGATCACTGTACTGGTCCGTAACATCCTGTCTGTTTACATTCAGATAGTTCACGTCCGTGGCCAATGCTTGCAACAGATCCAACGCCTCTTCCAAGCCCGTGGCCGGCACCCGAAGCGTTAACGAGCCCCGCAGCACTGCCGATTCGTCATATCCTCCCTTGGAAAGGTCCATATCGGCCACGTACCCGCCCAGATCCGACACGACCTGCTCGACACCCGTCAGCGCTGTCGCCGTGTCCGCCACGACCAGAGAGATGTTAGCATTGGCGATGACCTGGCGTGAGGCCCCCGCACCGCCAGCCGCTCGCTGCGGCGCAGACGGCTCCTCGTCCGCCATCTCGGGAGAGGGCGCGCTCACTGCGGCCGAGTCAGAAAAGGCCATATCCGAGACACCGGCGCCGCAGGCCGCGCACGCAATCCCCAAGAGAACCAGAAATATGGGAATGGTTAGTCGAATTCGTCCCACTGTTCACACTCCTGTCATCTCAACATGACGCAAAGACTCTGGAATATGGGACGAAAAGTGCGGCCGAAATGTTCCCTTCGCGACCGTTCTGGCGCCTTTTTGCCTGTCTCTCAGCCCCCAAATTTGTCTGATGCAACCCCTCGTACCCCCGGATCCGCCACGAACAGCCCGCCTGCATGAGGCTGTTCCGCCTTCTCCGCGTCACTCATTTGGAACGAGGCGCTCGTAATGTAGAGCTGGTCCAGATTGGGTCCCCCGAATGCGCACGCTGTGATACTGGATGTGGGCAGCACGACCTCCGCCAACACGGTAGCCGTGTCAGGATTCCAGCGCCGCACACGGCTGGCCCCGTAATGCGCCACCCACAGCATCCCTTCCTCGTCGATCGTGAACCCGTCGGCAAAGCCCATCTCTTCCGGGATGTCGATGACGATCCGTTCATTGTCGATGCCGCCTGTTCCAGCGTCGTAGTCGTACGCGCGGATGGCGAAATCGAGCGAATCGGTGTAATACATCGTCTTTGCGTCCAGGCTCCAGATGATGCCGTTCGAGATCCCGATATCTTCGATCATCTTGTGTACGCTATGGTCGGTGTCCATCCGGTAGACGCTGCCCTGGTCCGACTGGTCGTCATAGGCCATCGTGCCCGCCCAGAAACGGCCGGAGGGATCGCACTTGCCGTCATTGAAGCGGTTATCTGGCAGATGGGACTCCGGATCAACAAGCATCTTGATCGACCCGCTGGCCGGGTCAAAGGCGGCGAAACCGTCCTTCAGAGCCAGCATCAGCCCGCCGGACGCTCGTTGCGCCACTGTTCCCACGTGCTGCCCAACGTCCCATTCCCTGTTAACCCCTGTCGCCGGGTCATAGGCGTATAGTTTGCTCGACATGATATCCACCCACCACAGCACATTTTCGTCGGCGTCCCAAATGGGACCTTCGCCCACAAGCGCGTGGGCGTCGATGAGAAGATCAACACTAATGGACATTCGATTCCTCCTCCGGGAACTTCGTGATTCCTGCTGTTGGATCTCTGACGCAATGGCAATTAACACCTTACCTGTTACTGGTTTAGACCCAGTTCGCACTTAATCGGCCACCTTTCAGACCTCGCTTTCGCCATAGGCGGTAGAGTCCTCATCAACCTCGGAAACCCGGACCGGCCTTCCTGCCTCGGCCGAGCGGATCGTCGCTAACGTGCATCGAACAGCGCGCACACCGTCCTCCCCACCATAACGAAGGGGTCGATCTTCGAGAATTGCTCCCAACAGGTGATGCACCTGATTGACGTGGCCCTGCCCATAATAGCTGATCTCCGAATCCCACATCCGGTCGGCGTCCTCATCGAAACGAAAGCAGACCGTTTCCTGTCCCTCCCGGTGTAGAATCAGATGCTGCTGTCTCCCCTCCCACAGCAGATTGTGCCCGCCCTCGCCCAGCACCTCGATCATGCCCCTCTCGCCGACCACCGTCGTGCTTAAGCCATGCATGGTATCGAACTTGCCGTTGAGGGGGTCCGCCCGCATCCACACGCCCTGCCGCTCCACGTCTTCGTAGCGCCAAGTGATAATTGGTATGTCCAGTTCGGCCGTTCGGTATGGGTCGTGGGACGCGCCCGCGGGGCGTCCCCCGCCGCTTGCGGCCGCAACGACCGCATAGACTTCGTCGATTGTCGCGTCCTCCATCAGATACTCGGCCGTGGCGAAGAAATGCACCGCGTGATCGAACATCCACGGATAGCGCCCTCCCCCGGACTGGGCGCCGTCCAGCCGCCAGTCGCGTGCGGCTGCGCTGAGATGCAGCTTGTGATCCGCCCTGCGCCGCCACGCGCCGTGCCGCTGGCGAATCTGCAGGGGCCGACCGATAGCGCCGTCTTCGATGAGCGCACGCGCCTTCATGTGAGAGGTGAGAAACAGATACGTCTCGCCCACGAGCAGCTTGACGCCGGCGCTCTTCACCGCTTGCACAGCTTCCATTCCCTCAGCCACGCTCCGGCAAAATGGCTTCTCGCAGTGAACATGTTTGCCCGCCAGCGCGGCCTGCCGCGTCATCGTCGCGTGCAAAAAAGTAGGCGTTGCGATATCGATGACCTGTACGTCGCGGTCGTCCAGCAGGTCTGAGAAAGAGGTATATACGCGTTCGACGCCGTACCGCTCGCCGAATTCGGCGGCCCTCCGGGCGTCAGTGTCGCAGACCGCCAGAACCTGTGCCACAGGGTGGCTCAGGTATCCTCTGATGTGGGCAGTCGCCGCCAATCCCAGCCCCACGATGCCAACACATATTCTGTCACTCACAGGCCGTACCTCGCAGAGCCAAATCCGCTATGAGCTGATTGGAACGCAGAAGGGAATGAGGTAGTTCAATCCTTGAAACGCGGCAAGACCTCTCGGATAAACAACTCCGTGCCTGCCGTTTCCGGGAAATCGGCAATTCGGATCTGAAACAGGCGGACGCCGGCGTCAATAAACTCCTGCAGTTGCGCCGCCACCTGGTCCGGCGTGCCTACAATTGCGCCTCTACCTCCCAGCGCGTAGGGTGATGCCTCACCTTGCTGGCGGGCTACATCCTCCGAATGATGGACTGCGATCGGAGGCAGAGCGCTCGTCTTGCGAATCTCATCGAAATCCCGGCCCACCGCCTCGCAGTGTTCCCGCAACACACGCAGCTTGTGTGCATAAATCTCAGGCGTCCCACCCGGCATGTTCCACCAGTCGGCGTGCTTGGCCACCACCCGCAACGTCAGCTGTTCGCCGCCCCCGCCAACCATAATCGGCGGCGGCGGATCTGGCTGGGGATGGCAATAAGCATTGTCGATGCGGTAGTAGCGCCCTTCGTAACTGGCAGGTGATTCCATCCACAAGAGTTTGACGATCTCAATCGTCTCCTCCAACTGGCGAATCCGGGCCGCTGGTCTGGGATACGGCCAATTGTAGGCTTCGTACTCCTCCTCCAGCCAGCCGGCCCCGATCCCAAAAATGTGGCGCCCGCCCGTAAGCCACTGGAGCGAGGCAGCCATCTTGGCTGTCAACGCAGGGTTGCGATAGGACTGGCAATAGACCAGACTGCCCCAGTCATAGCTCGGATAGCGGGCAGCGAAATAGGCCAGCGTCGTCACCACTTCGGTGGCAGGCGTATCTCTCGGTACAAAAGTCCCCCACGGATGCACATGATCGTCCACCCAAACCGAAGTCAAATGGCCGTCCATCAACTGAAGATGTGTATGCATCTGCTCCAGAAAAGTGTCGGCATCGCTTCCGTCCGTCGGAAAGGATGGCGCGTGCCAGCCGAAGTCTACTGATTGCATAATGTCGGCTCCTTATGTCGAGTCGGCCGCTCGCCAGCCGTCCACCGCTTTGGAGGAATTAAACCCGGGGGCAATGATGAATGCGTTGCAGTCCGCTGTCAGCAGCGAGGTTCGACAAGCGATTGGATGCTGGTATGTCGGTAAGTCTGGAGTAATCTGGCCATGCAAGTATAGCTGTCCCTGACACCGGTCGCAACTCACTCGCCATCGTTACCCCTGCGGCTCGCCCACACCCACCAAAAGGGTTCATCTCCTCTGTTTTCGATTTCCGGGGCGTGTTATACTCCCTATATAGTGCCGTCCAGCGCGCTTTCTATCTGCCTGTGAACACGACGTGAACACCGCCAACCGTTTCTTTCGCCGCATCAAGTGGATATTCCTGCGGCTGGCCCTCCTCCTCCTGTCCGTCGCGCTGGTCGCAGCCTGCGAACCCTCCCCAACTGTAAATGTGCTCGGTTACATGCTCGAGCAGCGCTTGGGAGGCCCGGTTGAACCTCACCCCTCGGTCGCCAGGGGCAGCCTGTCCGGGCACGTGCTGTATGCAGGTGAACCCGTGGAAGGCGCCTCTGTAATCGTTGCCACGCGTACAGGTACACCCTATGCCGCGCGCACCGACGAATCCGGGCATTATCGCATTGACAACATTCCTCCCGGTCGATACGTGCCGGCGGCCGTCGCCCCGGATTTTGAAGAGACCGCCCTCAGCGGCGCATTTGATTTCCCTTACCCAGTCACAGTGCAGGCCGGCGAAACTACCCAAGTACCCGCGCTCAACCTGCGCCGTCACCGGCCCCGCCTATTACCCGCCCCCTTGCCGGAGGCCGCGGATCTCTGGTCGGGCGAACCGGTCACCAAGACGGCTCCGTTTCCCGCGGGCGCAGTGGCCTGGGAACGCGCGTACGCCTTCACACGCGATGGCGCCCGAATCATCTCTCTGCGGCTCTATCAGCCCTTAGTCAGTTCCGGCGGGAAGTTGCCCCTGTTATTCGGTCTCTACCCCGGTTGGGTTGACGATTGGGCGACGGTCAATGTGGCCCTGGCCGATGCAGGCTACTCCGTCCTGGCACTGTCCCCTTCCGGCGCATGGGGCGTGGACGTGGCCGCCCATGCCGAGGACGCTCGCCTCGCGCTCGCACTGGCACGCGGCGGCCACTTGGGTGTGGATTTGGCCGACGTACCGGCCGTGGCACTTGGGGGCAGCTTCAGCAGCGCAATCGTCAACCGGTTGTTGCGGGATGAGCGGGAACAGTTCGTCGCCTGGCTGACCCTGGGCGGCATCAGCAACGCCTTCACCGGCAGCTCCGACTTCTATGCCAAACGCCTGACTTTGCCTGAAAGGTTTCGCTACGTGATCCCTGCACTGGGTCCGGCGAACCTCTATCCCCTGCCCTTCCTCTACTTCTCGCCGGTCTACACCGCTTCCGCCTTGCCGCCTACAATGATCATTCACACCGATGTGGACCGCATCATTCCCATCAGTCAGGCCTACGAGCTCGAAAAGGAGCTGCGGGACGCAGGCGTATACGTGGAGGTGTTGTACTATGAGGATGTCAGCCACTATCTTCAGATTGGCGAAGACCTGACCGAGTCCGGCAAAGAGATGTTTTGGCAGGTGCTGAAGTTCCTGGAGGCCCAGACGAGGCAGAATGGGGAGTGAACCAAGGGGAGTACCATATGGAGGATCCGATGAGTGATCTGACTGTTGTTTCAATAAACGAATACCAGGCGCTCGCGTCCGGAACAGCCCTGCAGCTGCGGCCCCAGTCCGGTATTCTGCTGCTGGGGGAACGCGACCGCGCGGATTTTCTCCAGAGAATAACAACCAATGACATCGCCCGCCTCCAACCTGGCCAGGCCGCCTTGACCATTCTCACCAGCCCCGTGGCACGCATCGACGCCGTCTTCTCAGTCCTCGGCCGCCAGGAAGACCTCATGCTTCTGGCGTCCGACGGGCAGGCAGATTCCTTGCGTCAGCACCTGCAGAGTCAGATCTTCTTCATGGACAAAGTGACCGTCAGCGACGAGAGCGCCAACTTGGGCCGACTGCGCCTGCTTGGTCCGGCGGCGGGCGAACTGCTGCAGGCGGCCGGTCTGCCCCAACCGGCATCCGATGACCATTTCCTTGAAGGCGATAGTGTTATCGTCCTGCGGCAAGAGCGCTATGACATTCCCGGCTATGAAATCATCAGCTCCGTTAACGCGCTGGCCGCGCTCCAGGAGAGGCTGACTGACGCGGGCACCGTCCTGCTCGCCGGCGCCGACAGTTATGAAGCCCGTCGCATCGAGTTGGGCCGTCCCCGACCTGGAAAAGAACTGATTGACGCCTTTTCGCCGCTGGAGACAGGCATGGCCTGGGTCTGCGCCGAGGATAAGGGATGCTACACTGGCCAGGAGATAATCGCCCGTCAACTCACCTATGACAAGGTAACGCGAACACTGGTACGCCTTCGCAGCGAGCTGCCACTCTCGGAGGGCGCCGCCGTCAGCTTCGATGATCGCGCAGTCGGTTCAGTGACGAGCAGTGCCGTCAGTCCGACAACCGGGCCGGTGGCGCTGGCGGTGCTGAAAAGGCCCCACAATGCCGAAGGCGTCGAGGTCACGGTAGAGGGCGCCGCCGCTCACGTCGAACAGATTCCCCCACCCGGGCGTTGAACTGCGCCGGCCGGCCTTTTGCTGCCTGCTTCCAAGCGGTCTCCTGACCTGTATGCGTTGCGGGCAGCTCGTTGCCAGCCATTTGCATCTGCCGTCTCTTTATGTCAGCCCCACTCTGGCGTCTTATCATCGAGGACTTGCCCCGCTCTGGCGCAGCCAATATGGCGGTTGACGAGGCCATTGCCGAGGCCGCGGCTGCCGGCGCTGTCCCTCCCACGCTGCGCTTCTACCGCTGGCAACTTCCCACTGTCAGCGTCGGGCGCTTTCAAAAGCTTGCCGACGTCGATGAAATCGGGATCGCCGCGCTTGGCTACGACCTCGTGCGTCGCGCCACAGGCGGCAGAGCGATTCTGCATGTCGACGAACTGACCTATTCCGTTGCCGGTCCAATCGCAGAGCCGCACATGTCCGGAGGCGTGATGGACGCCTACATGCGGTTCAGCAACGCACTGTTGTCCGGTTTAACGTCATTAGGGCTCAGGGCTGAAAACGCCGGCGCCCGCGCGCGTTCCGGGCGCGAACTGTCGGCCGCCTGTTTCGAAATGCCCAGCGCTTACGAAATCACCGCCGGAGGCCGCAAACTGATGGGAAGCGCTCAGAGCCGGCGCAAGGGCTATGTGTTACAACATGGCAGCTTACCGCTTTGGGGCGACGTCACGCGGCTGGTAGAGGTCCTCTCCCTCACGTCCGACGCGAAGGAGCGTCTGCGCCAGCGGCTCCGCCGACAGGCAATCACGCTTGCGGAAGCGCTCAAGCTGCCACCGGATTCGGAGCAATTGGATTTCCTCTGTGTGGCCTCGGCGATGGCAGACGGGTTTGGGGCAACGTTGGACCAAAGCCTCGAACCGGGGGCGCTCTCCGCCAACGAACTTCGCCGCAGCGCAAAACTGATCCGCATTCGCTACGCAGATCCCGCCTGGACTCGACAGCGGTAAAACGTGATATGGCAATCGGACATCTGACCCTCGAACTGTACCTGCCCCTGACGAGTTCTCTTAAAGAGAAGCGGAGCATCGTTAAGCCGCTGATTGCCCGGTTACAACGCGACTACAATGTATCGGTCTGTGAAACGGAAGGGCAGGACACGCTGAGCAGAGCTGTGCTGGAGGTAGTATGTGTCAGCCAGAACGGCGCCCTGGCATACAGGCAGCTCGAAAAGATCGCCACACGCGTCGAAAACTGGCGTCTCGACGCCGAAGTCGTTGATTACCTGATTGAAATGGTTGCCTGAATGAGGAAGTTAACGCGCAGACCTGCCTATCGTAAGAGGCCCACCTGCCGTGGAACCCGTTCCGACGAGTCGATCGGCACTGATTCAGCGTTCGATCCTGACTCGTCTTATCTGCTTGTCAAATGGGAGCGCATTTCAGCCGGCGTGCGCGGCGAGCGGAACGCCTGGCGAGGCGTTGTGTCTGCTCAGCGCGAAAAGGGATTCTTCTCGATTGTTCTGGGCTGACCAGCCGTAGTGGCGTACAACGAGCAGGGCAATGCTGACGGCAACGCTGATGATTGCGATCCACTGGGCGGTCGCCAGTTCCCCCATCACCCACGCGTCCGGGCGGAAGTACTCGACCCAGAAGCGGCCCAACGGGTAGGCGATGAAATACATGAGCGCCCCATCGCCTCGGCGCAGCCTGTGCCCGAACCGCCAGTAGATGAAATAGAGCAGGCCAAACAGCAGAAGGCTCCAACCGGCTTCATAGAAAAAAGTCGGGTGGAAGCCGTTGCTGGCATACCAGTCTAGAGTGGCCTGTGGGACGTCGGCAACACCACAAGGCGGTGCCCCTTCAGGGCGCTGGCAGGGATGTACGGGGTTTATGTGGAACGCCCAAGGCAGGTTCGTTGCTTGCCCATACAGTTCCTGGTTTGCGAAGTTTCCCAAACGCCCGATCGCTTGAGCGACCAGTACGTTGGGACCGATGTAATCCAGATAGCTCAGAAAGCTCAGCCCGTTGCGCTTGGTATAAAGGACGATGGCGATGACGCCGCCAATCAGCCCGCCGTAAATGCCCAGGCCTGTAAACCCGAAACCTTCCTTACCCCCGCCCCACAGCCTGACGATTTCAAGTGGGTTCTCGCGATAGAAGGCCCATCCTGGCCCGTCGGCCGGTGTGCTGAACACGTGATACAGCCGGGCGCCTACGATGCCCAGGAGCAGCGTCCAGGCCAGAAGGTTCCAGATGTGGTCAGGGTTTTCGCCGGCTCGCCGGGAAAGACGTGCTGACAGCCAGGCGGCAACAACAGCTCCGCCGACAATGAATACGCCATACCACCCTGGAGCAAAGACCCTGCCGAAGATTTCGAGTTCAAAAATAGTCGGACCCATACCGTTATCGTAACCTTGTCATTGAAAGCGCACCGTTACCTATAGTCCCAAGTATAGAAGATCCTCGCGCTTTCATGAAAAACTCGCTGGATTGGCGTCTCGTTTCTGTCCCGCGCGAACTCTCGATCGTTATGGCCCCGGAGCGCCGTTTTCCAGCCACACCTCCAGCGTGGCGCCTACTCGTTCAAAACTCTCCACCCCCAGTTTGTCGATCGTGTCCTCGATCGTGTGCCAGTAAGGATAGGTAAAGTCGATAATGTCGATGGCGGTGTAGCCAGCCTCAATGAAGGGTGTATGGTCGTCGAGAAGAGGTGTGCCCGGCGCGAGCCGGAACCATTCGCCGTATCCCAGCTGCGCCGCAACAGACCAGATCGCCTCGGTCAGACCGCGATCTGAATTCGGTTCCCACAATAGCTGCTGATCGGCGTCGCCGATCATGTCGACGATGACCGTGTAACGCGGAGACTGGCACTCGCCTAGCGCCTCCAGATTCTCGACGAAATAGCGGCTGCCCAGGATCCAGTCCCAGCCGGGGATGCGCCCGTTGTCTTCAGCGTCAAAAAAGACCAGGCAGATCGTGTGATCTGTGCTATCCACATCCAGTGTGCGGGCCATTTCCAGCAGCACCGCCACGCCGGAGGCTCCGTCATTGGCCCCGGGCACCGGTGTCTCACGGTTGGCAGGATCCGGGTCTTCGTCAGAAAGGATTCGCGTATCGTAATGCGCGCCCAATATAATCACCGGTCCCGAACCCTTGTAGGCAATGAAATTGCGCGCTTCCACTTCCGGTAGCGGGCGGAACGGCTGGATCAGTACATCCCATCCATTCGCATTCAACTCCTGCACCATCCAATCGCCCATCTCGCGATGGGCCTGTGTTCCGGTTATGCGGGGCCCGAATGCCATCTGCTCCTCTACGTAGACCATCGCCTGATCAGCCGAAAAGGACACAGGGGAGACCGGCAGCTCGAGCAGTCCATAGCCCAGATATCCGAAATACCCCGCAGATGCCGCCAGAGCAACCAGCAGCGTGATTTCGGTTCGAAAGGTCTTTGTCGTATTCATAATTCGCCGCCAGTTTGCCAGAAACATGGGAAGTTTAAGATGTCAGATGCTTGGGCAAATGTGCCTTCAAACGCATTTCAGGAGCGGGCCCGCAGACGAATTCGGATAGGCGTGCCAACAAACGGGTAGTACCGCCGCAATTGATTTTCCAGATAACGAAGGTAACTGAAGTGGGCCAGCTCCGGATCGTTGACGAACAGAATGAAAGTAGGCGGCTCAACGCTGGCCTGGGTTGCGTAATAGATGCGCAGAGGCCGCTGCTGTTTCGTTGCCGGTGGTGAACGGTGATAGGCATCCTGAATGACGCCGTTCAGCTCCGCCGTTGGGATGCGATGCCGCCTTTCTGCCGCCACTGAAAGCGCCGTGGGCAGAACCTTCTGTACACGCTGCTTCGTCAACGCGCTGATGAAGAGGACTGGCACGTAGTCAAGAAACTGCAGATCTGCGCGTACCTTCCGCGTGTATTCTACCATTGTCTGTGTGTTTTTTTCGACAATGTCCCACTTGTTCACCAGGACAACGACGCTCTTGCGCGCCTCCAGCACGTGGCCGGCGATGTGGGCATCTTGCGCGGTAATGCCCTCAACTCCGTCTACGAGAAGCATTGCCACGTCGGCTCGATCGATGCTGCGCATGCTGCGAAGTACACTGTATTTCTCAATCCCCGGCTCCACCCGCCCGCGCCGTCGGATTCCCGCCGTGTCAATCAAGGAGATCTTCTGACCATGATAGACTATCTCAGTGTCAATGGGATCTCGTGTCGTGCCGGCGATTTCGCTTACGATCGCCCTTTCCCGCCCCAGCAGGGTGTTGAGCAGACTGCTCTTGCCTACATTCGGTCTCCCCACAAGCGCGATGGCAACGACATCCTCTTCCCTCTCATCACCAACCAGGCTGTCGGAAAGTTCGGCCGCGATTGAGTCGAGCAGGTCGCCAACGCCTATACCGTGGAAGGCGCTGATAGCGATCGGTTCACCGACTCCCAGCGCCCAGAACTCCGCCGCGTCAAGCTGCCTCTGTTCGCTTTCGGCCTTGTTTACCGCAAGGAAGACAGGCTTTGTCGTCTGCTGCAAAAACTCGGCCAGGTCCTCGTCAGCTGCGGTCAGTCCATCTTTTCCGTCCACCACCAATACGATTAGATCGGCCTCGTCAACCGCGATCCGGGCCTGGTTCGTGATTTCGGTCACGTAGCGGGCGGAGTCACGCGCAAGGGGGGCTACGCCCGGCCGCGCAGCCCGGTACTCAGCCGTCTTCTGCGCTTCTAGGCCCCCCGTGTCTATCACGATGAAGGAAACTCCGCTCCACTCCGCCTCCCCGTAAATACGGTCCCGGGTCGTACCAGGCAGGTCCTCTACGATTGCTGTCCTGGCGCCGATGAGTCGGTTGAATAGGGTCGACTTGCCTACATTGGGCCGACCCACAAGCGCGACCACTGCTTTACGTTGCGTCATTTCAGTTCAATTGGACGTCGCGGGCGTTTCCGTGGGCGGCGGCTCAGTTTGGTCCGGCGCCGGCACGGGCGAAGGTTGCACAGTCACTTCTGCCGGCGGGACCGGGGTCTCGGTCGTCTCTGCCCCGGGCTCGGTCGTGGAATCCGCCGGTTCTGGGACCGGAGTGGCCGGCGCCTCGACTGGCTCAGGAGTCGACGTGGCCGTTGGGGTGATCAAGGATTCAATCAACACTTCGATCGCTTCAGGGATCACTCCCTGCTCAACGATTCCTTCAGGCACCACAACCGTCGGTTCGACCAGGTGGCTGCCGGGCAACAGTCCCGTAAGGTCCAAGAGCACGCGTACCTCTTCAGGGCCCAGCAGCTCCAATCGCGGCAGCGGACCGCTCACGATCACCTCGACCTCTTCGAGTGAGACGGTGATACGCATGTTATCGCCCGCGCCCTGAACGACCGGGTGGCGAGTGACGGTCAGGCTGCTCTCCAGAGGGTCAACGCCAACCGTTACCAGGACGCTGTCCTGAAAGGTGGAGACGTTTTCTGGCAGAATCAGGGCAAGGCGATCCCGTACGTCGTCAGTCGCGCCCTCTATGTCAAGTGGCGTCGTTTCCACAAATCCGGGAATATCCCGGAGGGCGCTCGGGCTACCCGACAAAACAACTGTCTGCGGCTCGACGTTTACTCCCGTCAAGCGGTAACTCGGCGAAGGCAGTCCCTTCACATCGGCGCGCACGACCACCTCCTTGAATCCTGGTGGCTGCACCACAGGCACGACGATCCGCGCCGTGCCCGGTTCAACGTCTACCCTTTCCACCTCCAGGTTTTGGGCGTTGCGGGCGATGAGGGGCCGAACCTGCTCCACCTGGCTCTTGGCATTGCGCAGAAAGACGGTTGCAATCACCGACCGTACCTGCGTGACAAGTGTCCGCGGGCCGGATATCTCGACCTCCGCCGGCTCCGATAACGGCTCCTGCCAATCGTACCCAAACGCCGCGCCGTCCATTACCTCCACGTGTACCGGAACAAATCGGGAAATCACCGGCTCCAGTTGAACGCGCAGTTGCCGCGGTTCAAACGCGATAACTTCGACGTCGGGATTCAGAGCCGTTATCTCGACCTCCACCTCGTGACTGCCCGCGGTCAGATTCGCCAAGTCTATGATCGCGAAGAAGTCTTCCACGTGCAGTGACTCTAACGTGCGCTGGGGCGCCCGGAGTGTCAGAACCGCCGTGCGATTCGTTAAGTCTTGCACACTCTGCAATCCCGGCCTCATGTTTCGCACTTCGATCAGAATCGGCTCTCCATACTCCTCCCGAATCATCGGGTTTTCCTGATCGATCGCGATAAACCAAACGACAAACGCTAACAGAACCGACAGAAGCAGCGTCGTCGTCGGTTTCATGGAACGACCGTATCGCCGAATTTCATTAAACTTCAGCAAGAAATTCTCCGGTCTCTGCATTACCCATTATCGGCCGTGGATCATAGAATTCGGTCAGCCTGCGCCGTAACTCGTTCGCTTCCAAACGCCGGGCCATGCGGCCGCCCGTCGCTATTGAGATCGCACCCGTCTCTTCGGAAACGACCACACTCATTGCATCCGTCAATTCGGTGATCCCTATGGCGGCCCGGTGTCGCGTGCCCAGTTGGTGGTCGGCGATATTACGGTTTGTCAGAGGCAAAATACAGGAGGCTGCCGCTACTCTTCCGTCCTGGACGATTATCGCCCCGTCGTGGAGTGGCGTTCCAGGGAAAAAAACCGTCAGCAGAAGCTCATCAGTCAGTTCGCCGTCGATCTTGACCCCACGGTCGATATACTCCATCAACCCGCCGCTCCCTTCCAGCACCAGCAACGTCCCATGCCGCCTCGCCGACAACTGCTCGCAGGCGCGGACGATCTCGTTGATCAGCGGTTCGGCCCCCCCATTGGCGCGACGCAAAAAGAACGGCGTCCTCCGCCCCACCTGTTCAAGAACGCGGCGGATCTCCGGCTGAAAGATTACGGGGATCGACACAAATACGACCAAGGAGCTATTTCGCAACAGCCAGCTGAAAGCGGTTAACTCGACTGTACGGACAAGGACAAAGACCAGAATGCCGATAATCAAGATGCCAAGCACAAGCTGCGCAGCCTGCGTTCCTCGCAACAGATGCAGCAACGCGTAGAAAATCAGCATGAGCAGGAAAAGATCTACGACGTTTCGCCAGTCGGTCAGACGACTGAGAATAGCCACAATGTCAGTCATGATATCTTCTCCACACAGGAGGAATCCTCATCGGATCCGTCTCCACCGCTCGTACGGGCCGGTCGGATCTGCCACAATGCACGGTTCAAATCTAAAGCAACAAGACTAATCCTTTTCAAGGACATTTACCGGTAACTGAAACGCTTACTGCTCCAGCAGTTCGTTCGTACCCCCCTCAAGAGGGCAACTCCACACCTCCCAGCAAATGCGCAAGTACCGCTTTCTGCGCGTGCAGCCGGTTGTGGGCCTGCGGAAAGACCCGGCTGCGGTCACCGTCGGCCACTGCGTCGGATATCTCTTCGCCGCGGTGGGCGGGCAGACAGTGCATGACAAGGACTTCATGGTTCTCCGCCCGCTGAACCAACTCCGAGTTGACCTGGTACGGCGGAAAGACAGCCATCCTCTCTTCCCGCTCTTCTTCATCTCCCATGCTGACCCAGACGTCCGTATACAGGACATCCGCTCCCTTCACGCCGCCCAGGTCGTCCGTAACTTCGACCTCCGCCTCCGCCGCCGTCAGCACATCCCCGGCGGGAATGTACCCGCGCGGCGACACTACGCGCACGTTGAGCCCGACCTTACCCGCGGCCATCAGCAGGCTGGTCGCTACATTGTTTGCGCCGTCGCCCACGTATACCAGCGTCCTGTCCTCTACCGAACCAAACTGCTCCCAGATAGTGAACACATCGGCCAGCGCCTGGCAGGGATGGCTGAAATCGCTCAAACCGTTGATGATGGGCACGCTCCCCCATTCCGCCATCTCCTCGATATGGCGGTGTGCGAAAACGCGCGCCATGACGCCGTCCACGTAGCCTCCCAATACCCGGATCACGTCTGCCGGGCTTTCGCGCGTACCCAGGCCAACTTCCGCCGGACTGAGATAGAACGCATAGCCCCCCAGATGCTGCATGCCCATTTCAAAGCTGACACGCGTGCGCAGCGACGGCTTTTCAAAGAGCATCGCCAGGGACTTTCCTGCCAGGATCGGGTCGTTACGGCCGCGCTGCATCAACTCATCTTTCAATTGTCTGGCCAATTTCAGGAGACCCCAGAACTGGTCGCCGGTCAGAGAATCAATACCTGTAAAATGGTCGAGAGGCGTAACGGTCACAATCTTCTCCTGCCTGAAGGTGGATGTATCCGGGTATTAAGATGACCCATTTACTTGCGAAGTTCCGATCTCGGCAGATCTTGCCAGAACCGGGTCTGGCAGACCTGTGCCGCTGTCAAAAAACCGTCTGCGTCATTGCCGCCGCGCTGACCAGCAGAGCTGCCATCCATGAGGCTTGAACGTTCTGAAGAGGCTGGCCGCGATAGACCGCCACCCAGGTGGCCAGCCACAGAATACACAGTACCGCCAAAGACAGAGAAGCCTGCCCGAATATCAGCAGCAGGGCAATACCGGCCTGTGCCACTGCCATGCCGGCGAGTCCACCGAGCGCGCCCGGGTTGTCCAGACTGCTGTTTGCGCCCCAAACATGCAATGTCCACAGCAATATCAACGCCCAGTGAAGACCGCTCCAGGGATCGAGGCCGAAAAGCGTCAGGCCCATGAACCAGGGCGCCGCGACGACAACAAGACTGTGAAGCACGGAGGCCGGAATCAGCGCTACATAGCGTTGAAGCCAGGCGATCACCGCGAGGCCAAGCGCAACCAGTGTCGCCCATACTGCCGGCAAGCCAATTGCAAAGGCGGTCACAAAGGCTACGACTACACCCGGCAGCCACGCCCGCGCCAAAATCGTGAAAACACTGGGGCCGTGCACTCCCAATACGCGCGCAGCAGGCGAACCCAAGGCCAAATACGGCAGCCAAGGACGCTTGTTCTGCACAGTAAACCTTATGCGGGGCAGTGCCTCAGGCGTAACAAGCCCGCCCCATATGTTCCCCCAAAGGGGATCGACCAGCAGGAAGAGAAGAACAAGCGTCTGAGGGGAGAGCGTTCGGCTTACCTCGCCGATTCCAACGGCCAAAGCGGCTGCTGCCAACGACCATGCGGCAGAGACGCGCCACGGGGAAAGCTCCGACCAAAAACGGGCATCCAGCAACGCGCTGCTGGACGTCACTGAAACGTTCACCGAAGCTAACTCTTGTTCGGCGTTCGCATTTGGCGCATCATTTGGCGTGCGCCTCTCTCGCATCTCTGCTGCAGCCGCGCCGAACCTCTCTGATGTTGTCAAAGTCTTCCTGTACTCCTTCGTTCTACTGGCAGAACCTGATAGCCCTCGGATCACCGGAGCCGATCGAAGTCTGTAAAGCGACCACAAGGTGATGGGGTTGTGTGCTAGTCCGCCTCGGTAAGTATACCAGAAGGAGTTTCAACGGGGAATTTTATACGATTACTTGAAGACGACCGGGCTGCACTTTGACGGTCAGTTTTTCGATTCCTGGCGACAAGATCTCGCCGTCCGTATGCACCGGAACAGGCTGCTGGACCGCAATACAGGCGGAGCGCAGCCGGCCGAAAAACACAGATTTCTGGCCGTGCAGACCTGTCCGGGTCATCGCCCTCGGCAACAGATTCAGAATCCCAAACTGTGACAGCGCGTCAGCGAAAGCCAGGTCGAGCAGACCGTCGTCCATAACCGCATCGGGGGTCAGATAGAAGGCCCCGCCCGTGCGTCGAGTGTTGCCAATGCTGACAAGCAACATCGGCTTGGCGGTCTCATGGCGATTGCCCTCGCCGTCGGTCCAGCCCACCTCGAAGAAAGGCTGGTCATAGGCTCGCAGCGCTCGCAAAGTCGCCCACAGATAGATGGCGAAACCGCGCAGCCGCTTGATCTTGCGGCTCTCGACAGCCACCTGCGCCTCAAAACCGATTCCAAGATTGTTATCGAAGTAACGCCGCAAAGTGTCGCGTCCGTCATAGGCCTCGACCAGGCCCAGATCGACGGACCGCGAGTTGCCCACCCGAATAGCATGTACGGCCTCATCAAAGTCTCGAGGCGCCCCGGCGACGTCGGCAAAATCGTTGCCGCTGCCCGCAGGCAAAACCGCCAACCCCTCAACCGTCTTGTTTTCCGGCGTCGCCTCTGCCAAGCCGTTCACGACTTCATGGACGGTTCCGTCCCCGCCGGCGGCAGCGATGATCGCGTAGCCGTCCAACCGGGCGCGGCGTGCCAGTGAAGCAGCCTCCCCCGGCCCACCCGTTTCCTCAATTTCAAAGGGGACATCGACCCGGCGAAACGCGGTCTCGATTTCACCGGCGACCCGGCTCCCGTGACCTCGCCCTGCGTATGGATTCAGGATGACCTTTATCGTTTCCATTTCTTCCCTGCCCAGATGATGCGGACTAATCCGAGTCTGCCCCTTTGAGGATAAGTGTCTCTCTTGGCGGAATCGTCAGGTCCCAAAGTATGCCGTTGCGTGCACAATGCAGTTTGCCGCTGGCCTCCGGCGGCCAGATCGCCCGAAAAGCCGTCTGAGTCGAAGCCGATATTTCTTCGTCGTTCCGGCCCTCGCCGGCAAGTGGAACCGCCAACCGCGCCGTTGACTTGGCTCGGTTGAACAGCACGAGCAACTGGTCCTCCTTCCCGCAGGCCTCTTCCGTTCCCTGGTCGGCTGGGCGTACATCGCGGCACAGCGAACGGCTGAAACCGAAGATCTCGCCGGCAGCGACCAAGGTCCTGTACGCACCCGTGCGCAACGCAGGGTGGCTGTGCCGCAGAGCGATCGCCTGCCGGTAGATTTCGAGCAGTTCACCATTCCAACTCTGACGCTCCTCCCAAGGGAAAGCCCCCCGGCAGCCCGGATCGGGTCCTCCGTTCATGCCGATCTCTTCACCGTAATAGACGCACGGCGCGCCCGGCAGCGTCATCTGCAGCAACAGGCACAGCCTTACGCCGCTGGCATCGCCGTTCAGGGCCCACAAGTTACGCGCGGTATCGTGGCTGTTCAAGAGGTTGAACTGAGCGGTCACGACCTGCCAGTCGTAACGATCCAGCATCCTTTCGATCGCGGCCGCAAACGCCGGCGTATCCAGCTTCTTGATCGTATAGCCGCCGGGCCGGTAGTCGCGGGGCACCGTCTCCGCGCCGAAATAGCCATAGGCAGCGCGGCTCAGTACGTAGTTCATTACGCCGTCAAAACGGTCCCCCTGCAGCCATTCGTCGGCTTCATGCCATATCTCTCCCACCGCATAGGCGTCTGCGTTGGTCTCCTTCACCACCTGCCGGAACTCCTGCCAGAAGAGCGGGTCCTCTATCTCCTCAGGTACGTCCAGCCGCCAACCGTCGGCGCCGAACGCAATCCAATGGCGGGCTACCTCAAGCAGATACCGCCTCATGCCGGGATTACCAATGTTCAGCTGCGGCAGGGCAGGCAGATTCCACCAGGCGGCATAGTTATGGGGCTGTTGCTCGTTGCTGTGATAGGGGCGCAGCGGCAAGCCTTTTACGCGAAACCAGTCGAAGTAAGGGGACCTCTTCCCGGTCTCAAGGATATGATGGAACGGCCAGAAGCCGCGGCCGCAATGGTTGAAAACGCCGTCGATTATGACCCGAATGCCACGCTCGTGCGCCCGGTCCAGCAACTCACGAAAGGCGGCACCCCCACCCAACAAGGGGTCTACCTTCATGTAGTCGAATGTATGGTAGCGGTGGTTCGAGGCCGAGCTGAAGATCGGGTTAAGGTAGAGAGCGTTGACACCCAACTCCTCCAGATAGTCCAGGCGATCAACTATACCCAGGAGATCACCGCCCTGGAAGCCCTGCTCCGACGGCGACGCGCCCCAGGGTTTGAACCGGATGCCGGGAGGGTGTTGCAGCCGGGGACTGCGATTGAACCGATCCGGGAAGATCTGATAGAAGACTGCGTGCTTCACCCAATCTGGTGTCTTGACGCCCATCGTTGTCCCACAGCGAAAAGTGAGGAGGCCGAGATAAAGAGGGACTCAATTGCCCGTGGTCTTAATCTGATTGTTGCATAGGTACCGACGGTTGTCAATGCACCCGCTCCAAGCCCTCTTGGTAGAGAAATATAGTATATGCTATACTCAAAAATATAAGGCATACGTAAATATATCATATCTAATGGCAATGACTTTCCGTTTGACAACGCGTTTCATTAAAACGCTGCAACGCACATCCCGCTCCCGTCCTCAGGCGGTCGGTACGCGCCTCAGGAGCGGTTGCCCCCGCTGCCCCCTCCGGATACACCCTTTCGCGCGGGCAATATCCCCATCCCAACGCCTCTGCTACTGTCAATTCGCGTCACAAGGCGCGTCGATCTGAGGGGTCTATCACTCCTTTCCCCTCACTCTTTGCTCTCCAAACTCGTTCATTACATATAGAGGTCTCATTTGCCAGCGCGTAGCCGCGCCCTATCCCGCGCGCACCAATCCCGTTGCGCGCACTTTGGCGCTGTGTGATAATCACTGTGGCTGCGTCTGGCCGTTCCATCTCACACCAACAAGGCGTGTTGCGTCGGTACCGCTCTCCTGTCAGCCTCAACGCATAGCGCTAATTTCGGCCTTTACTCCATGTACCTGCGCTTTACACGCTTTTTGCTTCCCCTAGTTCTGACAATCCTTATCTTTGAATTCGGCGCTCAGAACATCAACGCGGGAATGGCGCGTATGCCTGACGCGACACGCGTGCTGGCTGCCTTTGGTCTGGCGTGGGGACTGGTAACCGCACTGTCCAGCCCGCTGGCGCAAATTCGCTATGCCGGGCTGGTGCTGGTGGAGGACAAACGGGATTTCTGGCGCGTTCTGAACTATGTAGGCGCGCTGGCTCTAGTGATGGTGGCAGTGCAGTGGCTGCTCGGCGGAACGTCCCTCAGCCGCCATTTACTCGAAGGCCTGCACGGGATTGACCTCGAAACAAGCGATCGCGTACGCGCGATGATGATCTGGCTTCTGCCAATGCCACTGTTGCGGGGCATGACACAACTCGGCACTGGTGTGCTGACACGCGGCAAACGCACCGGTGCTGTCAGCATTGCCACCACCTTAAGCGTCGCCGCCGGAATCGGGACCGTAGTCGTTCTTCTCCAGGTCGACGCGATTCGTACGCGTCCGATCTGGCTGCCGATCTTCGTTCTCTATGCGGCAACGCTGACCGAATTCATCACCATAATTTGCTATTTCTGGCGCTTCTTCAGCAGCGGATTGCCGGATGAGCTCGATCGCCCCCCAATCACTTTTGCAGCATTTTTCCGCTTTACCTGGCCACTTGCACTCATGAACTTCATGCAGGAGTCCAGCCGGCCTCTCATCAACCTGTTCGTCGTGCGGGGCGCGCACGGCGCAGAGGCGATGGCCGCACTGACCGTGGCCTATACGCTCGGACAGTGGACCTACCGCTGGCTCAATGAGCTACGCGCGCTCGTACCCCCATTCTACGCCGAGCTGCGTTCCTATCGTCCGTTTCTACTCTACGCCTACTGGTGCGGACTTGCTGCCTCAGCCATCTGCCTGCTGCTCTTCTGGACACCCCTGCGAACCGTCCTGCTGGAGCAGGTCATCGGACTGCCGCCCGCCCTGGCCGAGCTCAGCCGCGTGCCTCTCCAGATCTATACGTTTTTCCCGTTCGTCGTCGTACACCGCGCCCACTTCCACAGCATCGCCTTTATGGAGCGCGACACTCGACCAATGGCAGTTGGCGCACCGATGCGTACCGGCGCCATCCTCGTCGCCCTGCTGGCCCTGCCGCTGTCAGGGCTGCAAGGCGCGTCCCTCGGAGTGGCAGCGCTACTGGCCGGTTTCAGTTCCGAGACAGTTACACTCTGGTGGCTTATCCTCGGCAAGAAGCAACTACGTGTCTGGCGCACTCGCCCGGCGGTCTGAAACGGCAGCTGCCTGAAGCTCGTTTCGATCAGGAATAGCGCGCCACCGCGTCCATATCCAACTCGATACCCAGGCCAGGCCCGTCGGGAATTTGCAACATGCCTTCCTCGTCCAGCTGCCAGCCGCCGACCACGATCTCGTCGATATAGGGGGAACCGGTCTTGTACTCCACCAGGTCGGTATCAGCGAGCGCCGAGGCCAGCTGCAGGTCGGCCGCCAGCCCCAGAGCCGTGTTCCAACCGTGCGGGATCATGCGTACGCCATTCTCTTGCGCCATCCAGCCGATGCGGCGCTCCTCGCTGATTCCTCCGACCTTGGCGACGTCCGGCTGGACGATGTCGAAGGCGCCCTGCTGAAGAAAGGGAAGGAAGGACTGGCGCCGCGTCAGAACCTCGCCGCCGGTAATTGGGACCGTCGTGTTGCGGCGCAAATGGATAAAGTCTTCCAGGTCATCGGGGCGCAGCGGCTCCTCAAACCAGTCCACGCCGTAATCGGCCAGCATCCCGGCACAGCGCAGCGCCCACGTATAGCGGCCCTGCCAGTGGGCGTCGCTGCCGCCGGCGTCCACCATCAACTGGTTGTCGTCGCCCACGACTTCGCGGGCAGCGGCCACGATCTCCTCGTCCAGCGCGTCACTGACGCGGCCGAAGGGACCCCACCCCATCTTGAAGGCGCGGAAGCCCTGCTCCTTCCACATCTGCAGTTCATCCCTGAGCGGCGCCGGCTGGTCCATCAGCAGAGAGGCATAGGGCCGGACTCGTTCCCGGTAGCGTCCCCCCAACAGGCGGCCGGCAGGCTGCCCTGTGACCTTGCCCAGAATGTCCCACATCGCGATATCGATGCCGCTGATCGTGTGCGTGACGCTGCCGCCCCGCCCCAGCCAGAATGTATTCTGGTGCAACCGCTCGCTCACTCTCTCCGGCTCGATCGCGGACTGACCGATCAAGAGCGGACGCAATACCTCCAGCGCAGCCAGCACAAGCCCGTCGTTGGTGAAGACTGAACCGTAACCGGTGACGCCTTCATCCGTCTCGACGAAAACAAGCGTGTGGACGCAGTCTTCCTCTTTCAGCTCCTCGCTCCAACCGCCTTCCGGCGTCGCGCCGCGCAGACCCACCGCATTTACCTCTGTAATCTTCATCTCCGCTCCTTATCGGTGTTTTTTGACTGCCGTTCAAGTTCCGCATAGACGTCGCCGATACGCACCAGTTCGGCTGCAACGTTGAAATAACCCGCATAGCGGATGGTATCGGGGCTGACATCATAGTGATAGTGACCGGCCTGGCTGAGTTCACCCATATGGAAGAAGTGGGTGTGCTCGCCCGATTCTCGCAGATGCAGCTGTCCGCCTGTCGGGTCTCCTGTCCAGCACACGGCGAAGCAGAGCAGGTCGGGCCCCATGTGCTCATAAAACTGGAGAAATTCGGCAACGACCTCCTCGGCCTCGGTGTCGTAATACCGGTGGGCGATGCATTCGTAATCCGGCATGACATGCGAACGAATCCGGCCTGCCTCAATCACAAAAACGCCGCCCAAGCCCACCTGACGGGCGCCCGCAGGCGCGCCATCTCCACCAATTTCCGGATGCGCTTGCAGACTCTTGCGCAGCGCCTGCGTGAACGAGCGTTCGCTGCCGGTCCGTCTCTCGACGCTCACCTTGAGGACAGGACCCGGCCGGCCCTCAGAGGCTGTTTGAAAAGTAAAGGCTGTCGGCCAAATTGTGGTATACGTAGTCTCTGTGAAAACAAAACGATACCCAACAGATTTGACTGACAGCCAGTGGCTTATTATCCAGCATCTGATTCCCGCAGCCAAACCGGGCGGGCGACCACGCAGCCTGGATATGCGTCTGGTGGTTGATGCCATTCTCTACCTGACTGTGGGTGGCATCCAGTGGCGGATGCTGCCGAGTGATTTTCCGCCGTGGCAGAGGGCAGAGTGTTTACACCTACTTCAGGCAGTGGCGGGACGATGGCGCCTGGCGCAGGTTGCATGACACGCTCAGAGTGCGGGTTCGTCATCGAAGCGGACGACACAAGCATCCAACGGCTGGCAGTATCGATAGTCAGACAGTCAAGACTGGCCATACACCGGCAGGTGTGCGAGGCTACGATGGCGGTAAACGCATCACGGGACGGAAACGGCATCTTCTTGTCGATACGCTGGGACTCACATTGGCCGTCCTGGTCACTGCTGCCGACCTGCCTGACCGCGATGGGGCACGGCAACTGCTCAGACGAGGCTGCGGTTTCGGCCAGAAACTGCGTCTTATCTGGGTTGACGGCGCCTATCGCGGCTCTTTGCAGAGATGGGTTGCGCAGCGTTTTCGCTTCCGCCTTCAACCTGTCCTCCGCCCGCAAGAACAAAAAGGTTTCTCCGTATTGCCCCGTCGTTGGGTGGTGGAGCGCACCTTCGCTTGGCTTGGCCTCAATCGTCGCCTCTGTAAAGACTATGAACGACTGCCCGAAAGCAGTGTCGCCTTTATCCATATCGCTATGATTCGTCTCATGGTACGCCGCCTGGCACCCAATTGACCCTTTTCAAACAGCTTCTCAGACAGAAAGAGATTGGATAGACCGCTGTGGCGCGTCGACGCATAGGGCTCAACAATGCACTCCTGCTGCGGCCCGACGCGAGCGACCCTGGATCTGTTGACCCCACTGGCTTGCAAAGTGGCGATCACCTCTCCGCAGTGCCCATCCAACACGCCCGGAAAGGCCATGCCCGCGCCGAACAAGCTACCTTCAGCCTGTCCGCAGTCGCTCGCCATCTCCGCCATATCGAAGGTGACGTGCCGGTACCTGGGATTATGGGCGTACGGCTCCCCGCCCACCTCGAGCAGGACGGTCGATCCACAGATGCCTGGGCTGGCGCAGCCCAGCGTCCGCAGGTCGGGACACTCCGTCACTTCAACTTCGACACTGGCGTAGTTGGCCTGCAGTCCTTCCCGCACAAAAGGCGCCAGCTCCTCCAACGGCGGCGCCCACAACGCCGCCCGTTTCATCGCTTCCATCTTCACAGTCCACCCTCTAATCTATTCGATCCCGGTCCTGACAGGTGTCAGCCAGCCTGCGCAATCAGCTGCTCCGCCAACTCCAGCGCATCCGCCGGCCAGAAGCATTCAGGCCTTGGCTTGAATACGCCGGGCATGCCCGCCCCGGGCCGGCAGCCCCGGATTGTCTCGACCCAGCGCTCGGGGATTGCCTCCCGCCCATGAACAGCGCCCAGGAGCGCCCCGCAGATCGCCGCGTTCGTGTCGGTATCGCCCCCCTGCATGACCGTGTCAACGATCCCCTCCTCCAGGTTTTGGGCGTTGAGCAGCTGCCACAGGGCGTTTTGGAAGGCGATCAGAACCCATCCCTGCTGATGGATGAAGTCGTCCGGGAGAGAGTCGGCAGCGGCGGCGGTCGTCTCCTTCAACCTGTAGTCGACTTCCATCTCTTCTGCCCAGCCTGCGATCTTCCGATACAGGTCGCTCGCGCCGCATCCCGTGCGCACTGCGTGCGCGATCGCCATGGCGAAGAGCGCGTTGGCCTGCTGGCAGGCCCGATGGACGTGGGTGATGGCGGCGTCCTGCCGCGCCCACTCCGCCACCTGGTCCAACATGTAGTTGGCGCCGAATATCCCCAGCGGGCTGATTCGCATCATCGCCCCGTTGGCCTGGCTGCGCGGATTGGGCCGGCCGGTAAGGCCGCTCAGGATTGTATTTCCGATATCGAAAGGATTGGATTCCAGCCAGAACACGTAGGCCTTTTCCACCTCCGTTATGTCGAATTTCCCCTGCGATACGAGCGATCGCGCCAACAAGAGAGCCATCTCTGAATCATCAGTGGGCTGGCCGGCGATCGTGTTCCAGGTGCCGCCGTCCGCCATGTCCCGCACGCCTTCAGGATACCGGCGGCGTATCCGTTCCGGTGTCTGAAACTCCACCAGACTGCCGAGAGAGTCCCCGATCAGCTGGCCGAGCAGGCAGCCCTGCGCTCTGGAAAGAACGCCAGAGTTGGATGCGCTTCTTTCACCTGTCATCACTATTCTCCTTGATGCTTGTTTCGTAACTAATGTAGATCCCAATTGAGACCAAGAGTAATGTTCAGGGGTAGTTGAGTTATGATAGAACCATCTGACAGAGACGCCATTTGAAAGGAAGGGAAGCAAAGATGGTTCGACCGGATATGGAGAAATGGGGCCAGACGCTGGCCGATCTGCGTGACTTGTCGATAGGAGCCCAAGATGCACGCAGCCGTGAACGTTTTCTGGCTCTGTATATGATTGCAGACAGGCAAACGAGTGCCTGTGCCTGGGCGCGGGAAACCAATCGCGCCAAGGAGACAGTACTCAAATGGGTGCATGACTATAACCGGTCGGGGCCAGAGGCAGTGTTCTATCGTCATACGGGTGGACGTCGTCCTTTTTTAGCCCAGAGCAGGTCAGGCGACTCGTGAGCGTTGTCTGCGAAACCGAGCCTGTAGAGCATGGTCTGCCCGGTCATGGTTGGACGTTGAAAAAGCTGCGGCGCTGGCTCAAGCAGGTCATGGATTGCGACCTGGCACGCAGCACGCTGCACCGGATCCTGCAAGCTGCGCAGTTGCGCTGGAAGAAGCGCCAGAAAGTGTTCAGGAAAGCCGACCCACAGCAACGTGCAGACTTGATGGCACGCTTTCACAAGTTGTATGAGCAACTCTGTCGCCAGAAGATCCGTTTGGTCGATGTCGATGAAGCCCACTTCCACCGCGATATGGAGTTGGGCTACACCTGGACCGCAAAGAGCCGGATTGCCTGGCGTATGAGTGACTCTGCTCCGCTCTCAGATCGCATTAACTGGTATGGCGCCTGCGATTTGGGCGCGGGACAGTGTTTCATCTGGAACGAGGGCAGTTGTAACCAGGAACACACGATTCAGTTCTTGCAGCGCATGACTGAATGGCTGGCGGATGGGCCGGACACAGTCGTGGTCATCTGGGATGGCGCCACCTGGCATCGAGCCAAAGCCGTTCAGACTGCCGCCGCTAAACTCGGTCTCACTCTCTTCCCGCTGCCTGCCTACAGTCCCGACCTCAATCCGATTGAGAATCTCTGGCGCTGGATGCGAGAAGAGGTCACACACAACCACTGCCATCTGTCCATGCGCCACCTCTTCGATGCTTGCAGAGCCTTCATCAACCGCATCAATGCCCACCCCGAAAGGGTCGTGTCTCGTCTATGGCCTGAATTTGAACTCGACCCAGAGTACGAAAAACTCTTGGTATCAAATTGAACTTACATTACTCATGTTACGCAGATGAAGCCTCAAGCCAAACAGGGATTAGCTGAGCTAAGGCATGGAAAGCCTGTTGCAAAGCCGAGAGATGCAAGTGCGTCTTGAGGGTATAGTGGTTCTGCCTGGTGCGGACCTTGAGCATTTCCAGCTTGGTAAAGGACCAGAGCGCAGCCACAAAGTGGTTGGTCTGAGTCGTTGGTGTGCGGGTCGGTGATTTGGCCACAGACGCGTTCTGTTTGCGCGCGCGATGATATGCTTCCACTTTCCACCGTTTCTGGCAGATTGTGAGCAGTTGGTCTGCTGTCAGGGGGGCGTCACTGGTCACCAGACAGCGCACAGCGGTCGAGCCATCTGCGTTTGCGCAGCTCTGACGGAGCAGATAAAGGGGAAAGGCTACCTGCTCCCGATAAATGACCGTCACTGTGTCTTCTGGCGGGTCAAGCGTATCCAGTCTGTGATAGCGACCAGGCAGTTTGTCTGGATGAGACAGGGCGACTTTGCGATTGGCTTTGCGTCCCATGATGAACTCTTTGCCGAGCTTGCTTTTGCTGTGACACATATTTGCGGCTGAGGCAAACCAGATGGCATTGAGCGCATAGCGCAAGGGAATGCGGTTGCGCACACAGTTGTGCGGCATGGCGCGAAACTGCTCATGCCTGGTCACGCGGCTGCGTCGTTTCGGTTTGCCCTGCTTGTCGATGCAGGCTTCGGTCCTGGAGACTAAGCGACAGGGCACCGGCAACGAGACCTCACCCACTGTGTACAAAGCGGTGATAACGTTGATGCCTTTGCCCATGCCTCCTTGCGCATGGTCGTAGCGCCAGCGGATCAGTTCATTCTCATCGGCGCAGGGCTTCTCGAGGATGCTGTCGTCAAGCGTGATGACACCATCCTCACCTTGCAGGCTGCGTACAGAGGGCTTGACCATTCGCCACCGGCTGGGCGCAAACGTCGCTGGTTGAGCATCCGACTGATTTGGTCGTGGCTTATCTCCCGCTCCATCAAGGCCGACATGCCTGTCGCCGTCGTTGCCGCACATGAACTCAGCGGATAATCCGAATACAGGTCAAAGAGTTTGAACTTCATGTTTCACCTCCTGACCTTATTCTACTCAATTCGTCAACCTACTGCGTAACATCAGTTACATTAATGTAAGTTCAATATGAAACCACGACTATTCGTGCCAACAACAGATCAGCAGCACAGAAGCACGGCCTTTGCTTACGAAATACGCAAATTCTGGGTTTCAATTGGGATCTACATTAGTTACAGGAAAACAAAGAAGGCGAGAAGATCTGTCGTTGCTCATTATGCCCTCAGGCACGCTTTACTATTGCATGATGCGGGTTGTGGCCGTCAGTAAGAATGCTCTGCAGTCAGTAGTTACGGAGGTCTAGAGGATGCCCTTCACAGTCGACGGTGTCGTGCCTTGGGGGAGGACGATGGAGGAGTACTGCGGGATGTTCGACCTGGGGGAGAGGGACCTGCGCGGGCGGATTCTTGGGTGCGGGGACGGACCGGCCAGCTTCAATGCGGAGATGTCAGCGCTGGGATACTCGGTGGTTTCGGTCGATCCGCTGTACGCGTTTTCGGCGGAGGCGATCGAGAGACGGGTCAAAGAGACGTACGACATTATCATTGAGCAGTTGGCGCGCAACCGGGACGATTTTGTCTGGACCTGTGTGACTTCGATACCGGCCTTGGGGCAACGACGGATGTGGGCAATGCGCAAGTTTCTGGACGACTTTGCGCGGGGACTAGGGGAGGGACGCTATCTGGATGCTTCATTGCCGGACCTTCCCTTTGAAGACAATAGTTTTGACCTGGCACTTTCTTCCCATTTTCTGTTTCTGTATAGCCAAGAGTTTGACCTGGCGTTCCATATACGGGCGCTGGAGGAGATGCTGCGGGTGGCCCCGGAGGCGCGGGCGTTTCCGCTGCTGCAGGTCGGAGGGGCGCCGTCGCCGCACGTCGAGGGTGTAATGAACGCTTTCACAGCACGGGACATTCAGGCTAGAATAGAAGATGTACCCTACGAGTTTCAGCGGGGAGGCAGCCGAATGTTGCGGCTGCGGAGGCTGACTGCGGCGCAAGCGGATAGGTAGAAGTCGGAGTTGGTAGAGGTATTCTGAATCGATGGCCGTTCTTCCACACTCGCACGAAGATTACGACCCCATAAACACGCGCAGTGACATTCCCGGCGCACGCATTATCACAGGACGCACTTGCGGTGCAACGCAGATGGAGCTGTGGGAACAGTACATGCCTCCCGGCGGCGTAATCCCGCTGCACTTCCACGACTGTGAGGAGAGCCTGACTTTTCTCAGCGGTGAAGTCGAAGTCACCCTGGGCGAGGAACGCCATCGGGTCGGCGCCGATACAACGGTGTTTGTCCCGGAAGGCGAACTGCACGGGGTCCGCAATGTGGGAGATGTTCCGGTGCGTCTGATCGCTGTCTTCGCCCGTGCTGCGCCAGCTATCCTCTATCCAGCCACCAGTGTGACCGAGGAGAAACAGTTTTAGAGCACTATTTGAATTATGGGAATGGTGCTATAATCGGGACAGTCTGCCATCACGTTGGCGATTGTGCGCGATGCGGCGGCAATGCGTATGGCGGACAGTCCCCAAAAGGAGCACTGGCAACGCGCTACTGAGTAAAGGATGAACACTCGCTTATATTTGGCCAAACTGATCGACTTATTGCTGCCGGTGCTGGCGATGGTGCTCGCGCTGGTGGTAGGCGTATTGCTGCTGTTCCTGTTAGGCACCGACCCCTTTGAGGCCTACAGCGCACTGATTCGGGGCGCGCTGGGCAACATAAGCGGTATCACGCAAACCCTGACCAAGGCCACACCACTGCTGTTGGTCGGTCTGGGCATTTGCATCGCCTTCCGGGGCGGCGTGATCAACATCGGCGGTGAAGGGCAGATTGTCGTCGGGGCGCTGGCCGCCACTGCATTTGGGGTGGGGTTCGGGAATTTGCCGGCCCTGATTCTGCTTCCGCTGACCCTGATTAGCGGCGCGGCGGCGGGGCTCATATGGGGGGGCATTCCCGGTCTGCTGAAGGCGCGTCTGGGCGTCAACGAGATTCTCACCACGGTGATGATGAACCAGATCGCGTTGCATCTGATGAATTTTCTGCTGCGCGGGCCGATGCTGGACCCGGAGCATGTCGCGGCGGGCACGAGCATTCCCCAAAGCGCGACACTGCCAGAGTCGATTTGGCTGGCGCGGCTGGCGCCGCGCACACTTTTCCACAGCGGCGCCATTCTGGCCGTTCTTCTGGCCCTCGCAGTTTATTTCCTACTTTGGCGTACGACGATCGGCTACCGCATCCGTGCGGTGGGCTTGAATCCCCACGCGTCAAGGTATGCGGGTATTCCCGTCGCCAAGTATGTTACGTTGTCGCTGGCACTGAGCGGAATGCTGTGCGGATTGGCCGGCGCAGTGGAGGTTTTGGGCGTTCATCATCGTATGCTTGAGGGGCTTAGCGGCGGCTACGGTTTCAGCGGGATTGTGGCTGCGCTCTTTGGCAAACTGCACCCATTGGGGGCGATTCCGGCCTCGGCGCTGTTCGGCGCCCTGCTCGTTGGCGCGGACAAGATGCAAAGGGCGGTGCAGGTTCCCAGTGCACTGGCCATCGCCCTGCAAGGCCTTGTTGTCCTCTTCGTCGTTTCCAGCGACCTGTACGTAAGACGGCGCACGCGGCGGCGAGTTGGCGATGACGGGTCTGGCGGACCTGACAGGTCGCCGGCGACGGAAGGCGAGAAGCGCGAAGCGATTGCCGAGGTGTGAAGTGAACTCGAGAAAGGGCGCTGTGCCAGGCCACACGGCAAGTGTGGGATGGGCAAGCGCCGAATCTTTCACCGTAAATTGCCGAAATGATAGACGAACTGTTTACGATTTCTACACTTATCGGAATCCTGCATAGTTGCGTGCGGTTGGCCACTCCCTATCTATTTGCCTCATTGGGGGAGACATTCGGCCAGCGTTCCGGCGTCTTGAATTTGGGCGTGGACGGCATCATGCTGATGGGGGCCTTCTTTGCCTTTTATACCGTATTCGAGGGGCACAATCTGTGGGTGGGCGTGCTGGTTGCGATTGCAGTTGGCATCTTGATGGGGTTGCTGAAAGCATTCGTCAGCGTGACGATGCAGTCGCTGCAAGGCATCAGCGGCATCGGCCTCTATCTTTTTGGACTCGGATTGAGCAGCCTGCTCTTCAAAACGCTGATCGGTTCGGTGGAAGGGGTCAGCGGCTTCAGACAGTTGGCGATACCGTTGCTGTCCGATATTCCGGGACTCGGACATATTCTGTTCAATCATAACGCGTTGGTCTATCTCGCCTACCTGATGGTGCCGGTTTCCTGGTTCGTAATTAACCGAACGACATTGGGTTTAAAGATCCGCGCGGTCGGGCACAATCCGGAGGCAGCCGATACCTTGGGTATCAGTGTCAATGGTGTGCGCTACACGACTCTGATGATCGGCGGCGCTCTGGCTGCAGTGGCAGGGGCTTCACTCAGTATAGGTCTGCAAAACGTGTTCCAGGAGAATATGACAAACGGTCTTGGTTTTATTGCGGTTGCACTGGTCTATTTTGGGAGTTGGCGCACAGTAGGCGTGCTGGGGGGATCGCTGCTGTTCAGCCTGGTAAACGCCCTGCAGCTATGGGGCCAGGCGCTTGACATTCCGATCCCATCAGAGGTAGCCGTAATGATGCCTTATATTATGACAATCGTTGTGCTCGCATTCACTGCACGGCAGATCCAGAAGCCGGCGGCTCTGGCCAGATCGTACGAGCGGGGCGAGTAAGACAGGAGACTGCAACGTTATTGATTTATAACTTCAAAGAGAGAATCATGTTAAGACGAATCAGAGTATTCACATTGATCTTCTTGCTGCTTCTCGCTGGCTGCGGTAGATCGGACGACAATGGCGACGGAGAGGCGGTCGACGCAGAAGGCGAGCCCTTTCGCATTGCGATCGTAATGCCTAGCAACACGACGGATATCGCCTGGAGCCAGTCGATGTTCGATTCGCTGGTGGCTGTTCAAACTCAAATGGGGGGAGAGGACGCGCTGAAGATCGCGTATTCGGAGGGGATGTTCCGAGTGACCGACGCGTCAGCGGCGATTCGAGATTATGCGTCGGAGGGATTCGACCTGGTGATTGCCCACGGCACCCAGTACGGGAATTCCGTGTTTGAGGTGGCGACCGATTTTACGGAAACCAGTTTCGCGTGGGGCACTTCTTCGGATACGGGGGCAGACAAGGGAATCGAGAATGTATTCGCGTACGGAGCGGTTGCAAACGAGGGCGGATATGTCAACGGTGTCGTTGCTGCGATGCTTTCGCAGACTGATGTTATCGGTGTTATCGGGCCGGTGGCCGGTGACGCCAAACTTTACATTGACGGTTTCGTGAGAGGCGTTACCGAGGTCAAACCGGACGCACAGGTTAACATCAGCTATACAGGCTCATTCAGCGACACCACGCTGGCAGCTGAGGCTGCCCACGTGCATATTCAGGCCGGCGCCGACGTGTTGACCGGGTCGGCGCAGCAGGTGGTCGGGGCGATCGGCGTCGCCAATGAGAACGGTGTCGCCTGGCTGGGTACGCAGAGCGATCAGATATCCCTGGGTCCGGACGTCGTCGTTACCAATCAGATTTACAATTGGGCCAACGTCATTGCCGATATGATCTCCAAGATCGAGAAAGGGGAACTGGGCGGCACGGCATACAAACTTACATTTGCCAACGACGGGTTACGACTGGAATTCAACGAAAACATCGAGATTGCTGACGAAGTTAAGGAGGCGGCCCGCACCGCGATCGAGGACATCAAGAGCGGAGTCGTGGACCCGGTATTGTTGGAGGAAGACGAGTGAGGGAGAGGCAGCCCTTTGCCGAAGAGTTCTTTGATGTAAGGATAGTTTCACATGGGTACCGGCCAACGCAGGTTTGAAGATCAGATTGTCTACGGGATTGCCAGCCCCACGGGGGGCCATCGTGCGGTAAACTTCCGCTTAAACGCTCCCTATGCGCAGATGTATGGAATCGTCAAGCGGTTTCCGGGCGTACTGGCCTGCGATCACGTGGACTTTGACGTACGCCGGGGTGAGCTGCATGCGTTGTTGGGGGAAAACGGCGCTGGCAAATCCACACTGATGAGGATTCTATACGGTCTCTATCAGCCTGAAGAGGGGCGGATCCTGCGCGACGGCGCCGAGGTGACGATCCATTCGCCTACTGACGCGATCCGCCAGGGCATTGGGATGATCCATCAACACTTTATGCTGGTGGATACGCTCACTGTCACTGAGAATGTAGCATTGGGCCTGAAGTCCAGCAGGGAGCCACTTCTCGATCTGGGCAGGGTAGAGGCGGGCATCAGCGAGTTAAGCGAGGCGTACGGCCTGCAGATCGACCCGCGGGCGCCGGTCTGGACGCTTTCGGTCGGGGAACGGCAGCGGGTCGAGATCATGAAAGCCTTATACCGGGGTGCGGCCATGTTGATTCTGGATGAGCCGACCGCCGTTCTGACGCCCCAGGAGACCGATGAGCTGTTTGTCACGCTGGGTTACATGAAAGAGAATGGACACAGCCTCGTTTTGATCAGCCATAAGCTGCAGGAAGTCCTGGCCATCAGCGATCGAATCACGGTTCTGCGGGAAGGGCGCCTTGTCGGGACAGTTTCCACCGAAGAGATGACCCGTCACGAGTTGGCTCGCATGATGGTAGGGCGCGACGTCATGCTCGAAAGGACTCGAGACGATGAGATTGACGTGGGAGATGTAAAACTGCGTCTGGAGGATGTTCGCGCGCACGACGTCACGGGACAACCGGCGCTTCGCGGCGTATCCCTTTCAGTTCAGTCCGGCGAGATTCTGGGGGTGGCCGGCATCAGCGGCAATGGGCAGAGAGAGCTTGCCGAAGTCATTGCGGGTTTGCGCCCGATC
This sequence comes from Caldilineaceae bacterium, assembly GCA_965200615.1. Classification (GTDB taxonomy): domain Bacteria; phylum Chloroflexota; class Anaerolineae; order Caldilineales; family Caldilineaceae; genus Bin5. The sequence continues at coordinate 155,225 of OZ241377.1, forward strand.
AGCGGTGGAAGCGTGGAGATGGATGGCATGCCGATTACCGATTGGACGACCGCGCGCCGCACAGAGAGCGGGCTGGCATACATACCGGAAGAGAGGATGCACGACGGGATCGTGCGCGATTTCGCCGTGTCAGAGAATCTTGTGTTGCAAGAGCATACAAGTGAGAAGTTCAGCAACGGCATCTTTTTGGCATTTGATTATATTGCCCGTTACAGCCGGCAGATGATCCAGGATTTCTATATCAAGACGCCCGATATACGCACGATGACCAAGAATCTATCGGGGGGCAACATCCAACGATTGATCCTGGCACGGGAACTCTCCCGGCGGCCCAAAGTGCTGATTGCCGCCCAACCCACACGAGGGATCGACATAGGCGCGATCGAGTACATTTATCAGCAGCTGCTGGAGCAACGGGACACAGGTATGGCCACGCTGCTCATTTCGGAAGATCTGGATGAACTGCTGGCGCTGTGCGACCGGATTGCCGTGATTTTCGAAGGGCAGATTATGGATATCCTGGACCGGAACGAAACAACGGCCGAAGAGCTGGGGCTGCTGATGGCCGGTGTACATCCGGAAAAGCAGTAGGGATTGAAGAAGGAAAGAAAAGCCCCGCCAGCTGGCGGGGCTTTTTGTTTGAGCCGTTGGTCGGACTCGAACCGACGACCTACGCTTTACGAGAGCGTCGCTCTACCGACTGAGCTACAACGGCAAATCGTCTCCACACTATAGCGTATCGTCCATCAGAGGGGCAAATCTTGCGGCAAGGGCATTCCGACCTTCATTGCACACGTGTAACGTAGCGACCATCGCGTGTGTCGATGCGAACCGTGTCGCCTTCCTTGACAAACATGGGCACGTTCAGCCGAAAACCGGTCTCCACCTCCACTTCTTTGGTCGGACTGTTGGCAGTATCCCCGGCAACAGCCATTTCTGCCCACACAACGTCAAGATCGATTGTGGTGGGCAGGTTGACACTGATCGGCTCGCCTTCGAATGATTCCAGTTCCACGACGGTATTGTCTTTCAGGAACTGAACGACTCCTTCCAGTGAATCCTTAGCCAGAGCGACCTGTTCGAAAGTCTCGGTATCCATGAAATGGAACAGGTCGCCATCGGTATACAGGTACTCGACGTCGCGTGAATCGAGACGAATGTCATCGACGCGTGCGCCGCTGTTATAGGTCTTTTCGATGGTTGCGCCGGTGCGGAGGTTGCGTACTTTGAGCCGGATGGTTGCGCCGCCGCGGGCCATTTTGATGTGCTGGTAATCGAGCACCCGCCACAGCTGACTGTCTTCTTCGTAGATGTTGCCCCGGCGTAACTGCTGAACTTCAGCCATCTCTTTTTTTCTTTCCCGTTTCGATGATTTCAGTACAGAATCGCGACCGATTATAGAAGAGATAATCAGGGGTGTCAAAACCACGGGCGCGGCGGCGGCAGATGTTCTGACAAACGCACGCCACCGCAGGGACAGATGAGCGAAAAAGCTATTCGCCGAACTGAACCAGCGCCGTTCTCAGTCGGTCCTCAACAGTGGTAACATCGGCAGGGATCTGCTGAAGGGCACGCTGCGCTTCGACGACGCTGTATCCCAAGCCCGTAAGCGCTTCCATCACCTCCGCGTCGGCATCAAGCGCGATGGCAAGTCCGGCCAGGTCGCCCTCTGCCGGTCCCAGTTTGTCCTTGAGATCGACAACCACTTTCTCGGCTGTGCGCTTGCCGATGCCCGGTACACGCGCGACGACGCCCGGCTCCTCGTTGGCAACGGCAAGGCGCAACGCGTCGGGTGTCAGGGCGCTCAGTGCGGCGAGGGCGACCTTTGGACCGATGCCGGATACCCCCAGAAGCAGTTCAAAGATGACGAGTTCGTCGAGTTCTTCAAAGCCATACAGACTGAGGTCGTTCTCTCTCACCTGCAGATAGGTATGCAGAGAAAGATTGTCTCCGGCCTGGAAGCGTGCGGAGGTCGGTTCCGGGGTAAAGACGCGAAGGCCGATGCCGGCGGCTGCATGGCCCACTTCGATGATCAGAAAGTTGGCGCCCACGGCCGTAACAGTGCCGCGTACCTGGCGAATCATGTTTTGTCCTCTTGCGGAATGAAGTAGTCTGCGCGGGCGGTTATGCGTCAGCGACAAGCGCGTAGAAACGTCCCGTTTGCAGATGGCAGAGGGCAATAGCTACGCCGTCGGCCGCGTCGTCCGGGTGGGGAGCTTCCTCCAAGTCAAGCAGATGTCGAACCATGGCCTGCATCTGATATTTGTCGGCGTTTCCGTAACCTGTGAGCGCCTGTTTGATGGTCGCCGGCGTATATTCGATCAATGGCAGATCGGCCAGGGCGGCAGCCAGCAGGGCTGCGCCGCGGGCCTGGCCGACAGTAATGGCAGTCGTTACATTTCGCCCAAAGAAAAGCTCTTCAACGGCAACTTCGTGCGGCTGGAACTTACGAATGAGCTCTTGGATGTCCAGGAAAATCTTGCGTAGACGCTGATGCATCGGCTGCCCCGGTGATGTATGGATCACGCCACAGGTAAGCAGTTCATAGTCGCCGGTTGCGGTTTCGATGACGACACCGTAACCGGTTGAAGCGGTACCCGGGTCGATTCCGAGGACGCACCTCTCGCGGTCGGGTTCGCCTGCATGGCGGCCTGCGCTGCGCGCTGTCATGTTGGGGCTGCCAAACGAATTTTCGTGGTCAATTTCGGTTTGTGTGGGAGACGCGTCTTTTCTGCCCGCCAAAGTTATCCGACCTGAGCTATGCGACCTGGGCAACCAACTCGTCGGTCAGTTCCAGATTGTGGTGGACCCTATTGACATCATCAAGCTCTTCGAGAGATTCGAGCAGTTGCAGGACGGTCAGCCCGGCGCGTGTATCAAGAGAGAGCGTCTGATTGGGCTGCTTGATCAACTCAGAAGCATCCGGCTGAATGCCCGCTTGACGCAGAGTTTTGTCTACCTGGGCGAGGTCGGTCCTTTCGGTGAAGATTTCGACGGCATCGTCGCTAACTTCGACGTCTTCGGCGCCCGCATCGAGGGCCTCCATAAAGATCTCCTCGGGATCCAGTTCAGTGGGGTTGCCGTCGCTATCCTGGAGGTGTATCGCCACATAACCTTTGGTCGTAAACTGCCAGGCCACGGATCCCGGCTCGCTGAGGTTGCCGTTTGCCCGCGTAAAACAGCGCCGTACTTGGGCGATGGTGCGGTTGCGGTTATCGGTCAGACACTCAAGCAGAACAGCGACGCCGTGCGGCGCGTAGCCTTCGTAAAGGATTTCCTCGATATCGGCGGCATCTTTGTCCAGGCCTGCACCGCGACGTATTGCCGACTCGATGCGGTCCTTGGGCATATTCTCGGCGCGCGCTTTTTCGATAGCGAGCCGCAGGCGCACATTGGCGTCACTGTCCGGACCGCCTTCGCGGGCGGCTACCTGAAGTTCGCGGGCAAGCTTGGTAAAGAGCTTGCCGCGGACATTGTCATTGGCGCCTTTTTTTCGCTTGATCGTAGACCATTTGGAATGACCAGACATTTCTGCTCCTATTCTGATCTAATTCGCATTTGCATCGGGAGCGGGACTTAACTGCACTGAATTGGAGAGGATGGTATCTTCACTTTCCAGTTGGGCAAGCCGCGCCCAAGGTCCCCGGCATCAGTTTGCATTTTTGTTCACTACAGGCGATGGCCGCTGCATTCCATTGGAGCTCTGCAGGGATTGCTCAGTTTCGGCGCCCGGACGACTGCAGCGTTGGATAGCGGCGCGGATGAAAGCGCTGAAGAGTGGGTGTGGACTTGTCGGACGGCTCTTGAACTCGGGGTGGAACTGCGTGCCCAACATGAAAGGGTGCCCGGCCACTTCGACGATTTCGACGAGGCGTCCATCAGGTGAGCGCCCGCTCAGCACCAGGCCATGGGACTCCAACTCGTTGCGATAGGCGTTGTTGAACTCAAAACGATGGCGATGACGTTCGTTAATCATCTCGGGATGGCCAGCGACGGCATAGGCGGCACCCGCCTTCGAGTCGGGCAACAACTGACAGGGATAGATTCCGAGCCGCATGGTGCCGCCCATATCGGCAATGTCGCGCTGCTCCGGCATCAGATCGATCACGGGCATCTCCGTGCTGATGTTGAATTCGGTGCTGTTCGGCTCCTCACTCTCCAACACGGCGCGTGCGAACTCGATGCAAAGCACCTGCATGCCGAGACACAGCCCCAGGTAGGGTACGTTGCGGGAGCGGGCGAACCGCGCGGCAACGATTTTACCTTCAATGCCGCGGTATCCGAATCCGCCCGGCACGAGAATGCCGTCAAGCCGGTCGAGCCGGTCCAGTTCGCGTCCCTTCTCCAGAGATTCTGAACTGATCCATTCGATGCCGAGGTCGTAACCTTCGGCCAAGACCGCATGGATGAGGGCCTCCTTGACACTCAGGTAGGCGTCCTCCAACTCGACATATTTGCCGACAATTCCGATATTGATCCATTCTTTAGGACGGGCCAGTTCGGAGACGAACCGGCGCCATGCGCTCAAGCCGTTCCTGGATCCGTCGGCTGCGGTCAGGGCCAGCCGGTCGACCAGAAGCTCGTCGAGACCGGCCTCCTGTAAACTGAGAGGGACTTTATAGATTGTATCCTCCGTGACCATAGGGATGACGGCGTTCCGGGCCACGTCACAGAAGAGCGCGATTTTCTCTTGGGCGTCCGCGTCGACCGGGTAGTCGGAGCGAACGATGATGACATCGGGTTGGATGCCGATATCGCGCAGTTCGCGTACGCTGTGTTGCGTTGGCTTGGTCTTCAGTTCTTTGCTGGCGGCCAGAAAGGGCAACCAGGTGAGATGGATATAAAGCGCATTTTCGGCGCCGACATCTTTCCGCATCTGGCGAATCGCTTCAAGGAAGGGAAGTCCCTCGATATCGCCGACAGTGCCGCCGATCTCCACCAGGACGACATCGGCCGCGCTCAGGCGAGCCATTTGTCCAATATGGCGTTTGATTTCGTTGGTGACATGGGGGATCACCTGGATGGTGCCGCCAAGATAGTCCCCCCGCCTCTCTTTCGTGATCACATCGTTATAGATTTGCCCACTGGTCACGTTACTGAGCTTGTTGAGATTTTCGTCGATGAAACGTTCATAGTGGCCAAGATCCAGATCGGTTTCGGCGCCGTCCTCGGTGACGAACACTTCGCCGTGCTGATACGGTGACATCGTGCCCGGATCGACATTCAGGTAGGGATCGAGCTTCATCGCGGCTACGCGGATGCCCCAAGTCTTGAGCAGAAGGCCGATGGAGGCGACGGTTACACCTTTTCCAAGACCCGAAACTACCCCACCAGTAACAAAGATGTATTTGGTCATCTTCGATTTCCCCTCATAAGGAGGCTTCTCTTATTTGCCTGATTGATCGGAGTTCCGATCAATCAGGCAATTCACAGGACTGTGACGCCCGCAAGCGAGCAGTAGTTCCAACGTTGGGAAAGACTTCAAAATCGTAACACGGCGTCATTGCCGTGTCAAAGGAATTCAGAAGGCGGCGCCGCCCAGAACGTAACCGAAGACGGCGTGACGCGAGAATTTCAGCGAGATGCAGGGGCTTGTGCCTGCTCTCCCAGAGCAACTACAAAAGCGATGGCCCGCTCGTCGTCGTGGCTCAGGCTTACGGACCACTGGCTCAGACCCAAGGACCGGGCGCGGCGTGCGGCTGCGCCATGGAGCTGGACGGAGGGCGCGCCACGTGCGTCGGAAACGACTTCCAGGTCGATCCAACGGATTCCGTCTCGCCAGGCGCCGGTTCCCAAGGCTTTGGCGATCGCCTCTTTGGCAGCGAAACGGGCGGCGAGGGATTCGACGCGATCACTGCAGTGGCCCAGCTCGGCCTCAGTGTAGAGGCGCTTGAGGAACCTCGTGCGCGCTGGTGGGGCGCCTTCGTAACGCGAGACGGCCCTGCGAATGCGTTCGATTTCTACAATATCAACACCTGTGCGCAGGATCATTCTTCACCAGGAGTGCTTGCCGCCGAATCCAGATTGGATCGCGATGCGCTTCTTTCAGGCCTTTGACGTGCGGCGTTCGCTCGGACCAGTTTGCAGTCATGGCGGGTCGCGGGGATCATCGAGATCGTCAACGCCATACACTTTGGAGACGACATAGAGCGGGCGGGCCTTAACGTCATCGTAGATGCGGGCAAGATACTCGCCGATGATTCCCAGAAAGATGAGTTGAATTCCTCCCAGGAAAAGTACAGCAACCAAGGTAGAGGCCTGGCCCAAGAAGGCGTTGTTGCCGGAGAGACGCAGGACCGTCGTCACGATAGTTCCCAGCAGGCTTACAAAGGCCAGAAAGAAGCCAAAGTAGGTGCTGAGCCGCAGGGGAATGTAGCTGAAACTGGTGATTGCGTCCAGTGTCAGGCGGAGCATTGTGCCGAGCGGATACTTGGTGTCACCGGCAAAGCGCTCCGCCCGCTGGTATTCGATGCCGATCTGGCGGTAGCCGACCCAACTGCTGAGGCCGCGCATGAAGCGATGCTGCTCGCGTAAACGGCGCATTGTCAGAAGGACCTGGCGGTCGATCAGGCGAAAGTCACCTGTGTTCACGGGGATTTCCACATCGGTAATGCGGCGAAGAAGCCGGTAGAAAGCGCTGGCCGTCCAGAGTTTGAACCGGGACTCGCCACGTCTCTGGGCGCGCACGGCGTAGACAACCTCATAGCCTTCGCGCCATTTGTCGAACATTTCATCGATCAACTCAGGCGGATCCTGCAGGTCGGCGTCTATGATCGCGATCGCGTCCCCCAGCGCATAGTCCATGCCGGCAGTAATGGCGATCTGGTGGCCGAAGTTCCGAGAAAAGTTGATGATTTTAACGCGCGGGTCCTGCCCGCGCAGAGAAAGCAGCATCGAGAGAGATTCGTCGCGGCTGCCGTCATTGACGCAGATCAGCTCCCACGGTTGACCGATGACGCCCAGGACGGCGACCATGCGCCGGTAGAGTTCGGGAATCACCTCTTCTTCGTTGAAGATAGGCACGATAACGGAGATGACCGGGCGCTGGCTGAGGTCCTGGGAATCGACACAGTCCTGATGCGGGGCGCGCTCTGGTTTCGGGTCGTCCGACGGGTTGGGCGCGCTGGGGAAGCGTTGACCTGTCTTGGGCGGCACGGTCTCAGTTTGAGGGTTCATTTCGGTTCCTACTTCGGTCAACTTCCCGCCATCGCGATTCGCTATTCGAGCATGCCCAAGGGGACGAACATAATGGAGGAATTTCCGCCACCGGTCGGCCCTGTGCTGTATCGGGTTTCAGACGACGTCAGCCGCCTCAATCGTACTGAATTCAAATAGGTTGGTCAAGCGATAGACCCGGGAGGTGTGCATCGCAGAGTTTTGTGAAGTCGTTGTCTGAATCGGGATTTGCGGGATTGACAAGGATTTTCAGGATTAGAGGCGATCAAGCGCTGCTGGTTGCAGAGAGACAATCATCTGGGATGCGCCCGGTCGGAACTGCAGTGGTCAGTGACTGCGGCGATTGATTGAGGTCAGGCGCGGCGGGGAGAACAGCATTACACCTTCTTTTTGATCCGCGGAGGACGCGGAGAACACACAAAGCGAGGAGAGAGTGGCGTGGGGCGGCGCGTAGAGAGGGGGGAGCGCTGAAGGATTTTGTCCGCCTTTTAGCAGGATTTGTCATGTTTTAGGATATATATGATATTTTATATTATTGTCTAATTAAGTAGAGCCGAACTGTTCCCTGGGCTGAAACCACCACCGTTTGCATGATCACCGCAAAGAAGCCGGGACGCACCCATCGAGGTGGGGTAAGTGCGGGGAATAGGTAGATAGTGGGCTTAACCAGGTATCCCGAGTTCTGGGAGCCAAGCAGGCAAGGCGCTGCAATGGGCGCAGACTGCGGAAGCGGTCCCGGTTGCGTGTTCGGAGAAAATCGGCTACGCTTGCGGCGACAGGTCAATTCACGATCTGGCGTCAAACCAACTGTGCGAGAGGCGGAGCGGGAGGAGTGCAAGGTCGATTGCATGCTCTCCGCCATTTTTTTCTTTCTCCTCTTCTCTGAGAATGGAGTGCGCTTCATGCCTGTGTTGCAACCGGTTCCCCTGGCAAGTTACGCCAGCCGCATTTTTCAAGCCGCGGACACGCCGAAGATGACTGCGGATCTTGTAGGACAATCGCTGGTCTCGGCCAATCTGGCCGGTCACGACTCGCACGGTGTCATCCGAATCGTGCAGTATCTGCGGCAGATCGATGAGGACGAAATACGTCCCCGAGCCAGACCGGAGATCGAGCGGGAGACACCGGTCATGGTGCTGTACAACGGCCATCGCTGCTTCGGGCAGTTGGGAGCCAAAGTCGCTATCGAGGACGGGATTGGCAAGGCGAAGGGGAACGCCGTGTCAGTGGTAGGGTTGAAGCACTCCGGCCACGTGGGTCGTTTGGGCGAATGGGTGGGACTTGCGGCCGAGGAGGGGCTAATCGCGCTGGCATATGCCAACGGTGGTCGTTCGGGCGGCCTTGTAGCGCCTTTTGGCGGCGCGGAAAGGCGAATGGGCACGAACCCGATAGCGGTGGCGATACCTTTGAAAGACCGGCCGGCAATGCTGCTGGATTTCGCCACAAGCGCCGTGGCGGAAGGCAAAGTGCGGGTGGCGTTCAACAGCGGCAAGGAGATCCCGGAAGGTTGGGCCCTGGACAAGAACGGCGCCCCCACCAAGAATCCGGGCGACGTGTACGACGGCGGGATGCTGCTTCCGGCAGCCGGCCACAAGGGTTTTGGTTTGGCGCTCCTGACCGACTATTTGGGCGGGATTCTGACGGGGGCGGGCGGGCCGGGCATACCCGGCTCGATACTGGGCAACGGCGTCCTGTTCATCCTTTTGAACATCAGCTTTTTCCGCCCGTTGGACGAATTCTTCGCCGATGGGGAACAGATCGCCGGTCGGATAAAAGGCACGAAGCCGGCGCCTGGATTCGATGAGGTCCTGATGCCCGGCGAACCGGAGGCGCGTTCAGTTGCAAGCCGTCAAAGGGATGGGATTCCCCTGGACGATACCACCTGGACTGGGATCGTCGAAGTCGCGGAGAAGTTGGGTGTTGACCCAATCGTCTGACAGCTAACCGGAGAATGCGCATGTCACGAATTTCCACTTCTTCCTGGAGCCTGCACAGGGCATTGGGGTCCCCGCCGCTCTATGGGCCGGGCGATCCCGGACCGGAGCAGCCATCGAACGGGGTAATCAGCTTGTTGGAGTTGCCATCTGCGGTGGCGCAGGCCAACATCAACACGTTGGAGATCGTTCACTTTCACTTTCCCACGATGGATGCCGTCTATGTAGACGAACTGAAAGCGGGAGTCGAGGAGGCCGGAATCGAGCTTTTCAGTGTTCTGATCGACGCCGGCGACATCACACACGCCGACGGGACGGTGCGGGCCGGTGAGATGGATTGGATCCGTTCGTGGCTGGATTTGACGGCCCGCTGCGGCGCCAGCCATGCACGCGTTGTCGGGGGATGTCAGCCGGTGGAGCGCAATCACGCGACGCTGCTGGACCACCCAGTGCTGCAGCGCAGCGCACAAGGCCTGCGTGAACTGGCCGACTACGGCTCTTCAATCGGTGTGCAGGTAATCACCGAGAATTTTCGCGAGACGACAGATCGAGCGGACCAGGTGCTGGCGATACTCGAACTGTGTGAGGGGCAGGTCGGATTATGCGCCGACTTTGGGAACTACAGGGGCGAGGACCGATATGATGAACTGGCAGCGATCTTTCCCAAGGCCGATTCCGCGCACGTGAAGGCATTGTACGACGAGAAGGGTCAGCTGGATGAGAATGAGTTTCGCCATTCGCTGGGAATGCTGTCCAAGGCGGGTTTCGACGGTCCGATGTCCTTGATCTTCGATACGCCGCTGCACGGGAACAGCACTGAATGGGACAATCTTGCGCAGCTGCGGACGGTTGCCGCGTCATTTTGTGCCTGACACGAGCGCTAGCGCCGGGACTTGCGGTGTGATGTTCGTTCAGAGGATGATCACGAAGAGGTGACTGACCCGCATCGAGATTTGTGCCCGGGATCGTCTGCCAATCAAGAGAGCTACAAAGGCAAAACAGTCCATCGAAATCGATGGACTGTTCGTTTACCGCTATTTTGAAGCGGTAGATTGCCGACGCGTTGCCCGGTCGCTTAAATGTTTACCCTACCAGCTCGGCATCGAGGACGATTTCGTCAACCGAGGCCAGAGCCTTGGAAACGGGGCAGCCATCCTTGGCCTGGGCGGCGTACTCGGCGAATTTTTCGGCAGACAGTCCGGGAACTTCGGCCCGGCATGTCAACTCGATCTTGCTGATGGCGGGACCGTCGGTCAGATGGACGGCGGCCGTGGTGTTGACACTTGTGGGAGTGAAGTCATCGCCGCTCAGGAGAGCGGAGAGAAACATCGAGTAGCAGCCGGCATGCGCTGCGCCAATCAGTTCTTCCGGGTTGGTGCCGGATCCGGACTCGAAGCGGGAGGCAAAGGAGAAAGGGCCTTCGTAGAGGCCGCTGCCTAGTTTCATCGTGCCGGAGCCATCATTCAGTGTGCCATTCCAGGTGGCAGAGGCGTTGCGCACGGACATTGAGATTCCTCCTGATTGTGATGTGCCGATGGGCGTTTGGGAAGCAACCGAAATTGGATGTGAACCGGTTGACAATTTGAGATAATTGGGTAACAACGGGCAAAATTTTAGCATAGTCTATCTGACAGATCAAAATGTCGGCCGGAGAGGGCGCCGTCCATTTGAGGAGAGAGTGGAGAAGAGAGGCAGGGTGAATTCCCTGACAACCACTGGATGGTTGCACCGAGGGCGGGAGAGCAGCACATGGAGATTACGAAAGCGGTCATCACCGCGGCCAGGCGCACGCAGAGAAGTCTCCCCCTGCAGACGATTATCGACAGTGACGGGGTGGAGAAATCTGTCTTGCGCATTCTGGTGGAGGAGGTAATCGACACCGGAGTCGACGAAATCTGCGTCATTGTTTATCCGGGCGATGAAACGTCCTATGCAGCGACGGTCGGAGAGCATGCCGGCCGACTCCAGTTTGTTCGGCAGGAGGAGCAGTTGGGCTACGCGCACGCGGTATACTGCGCACGGGAATTTGTTGGTCGCGACTCTTTTCTGCACCTGGTAGGGGACCACTTGTACGTCCGGCCAGACGGAGGGCGTTGCGCGGCGCGCGTTGTCGAGGCGGCGCGCTTACATAACAGTTCGGTCTCTGCGGTACAGGCGACGCGGGAGACTCTCCTGCCTTACTTCGGCGCGGTGGGCGGCCACCGTCTGTCCGGGCAGACGGGGCTATACCAGGTGGAGACCGTGATGGAGAAACCCACCCCCACCGAAGCTGAACAGAGGTTGGTGGCGTCTGGCCTGCGCGCAGGGCATTATCTCTGCTTCTTCGGCATTCACGTACTGACAGCAACGGTCATGGAATTACTCGGTGGGCTGCTCTCCTCTACGGATGCGGGAGGAGCGGACGGGCCCCCTGGCGCTGGGCTCTCGCTGTCGGCAGCTCTGAATCTACTGGCGCAGAGGGAGCAGTATCTGGCTTTGGAGCAGCGGGGTATGCGTCTCGACATCGGAGTGAAGTACGGTTTGCTAACTGCCCAAATCGCGCTGGCTTTGAACGGACAGGAGCGAGATGAAATGCTGACCCGGCTCTTGGAACTGCTGATGACCCGCTCGATGCAGGAGGGGGAGGAGCCGATATAGTTTTCCGCGGCCAGCGACCGGCATTCTACGCGGCGCGGCCGCCACATAGTCGGACCTACAGAATTTTGAGATGAGTACACTGGCCAGAATCATCACCGCAGCGGATGAGGATACCCGCAATCGCTCGCTGGAGCAGTTCGCCCGCTCCGCTTCGGCCGAGACTTTGCTGCGGGAGTGTGAGGCGTTGGACCGTCTGCGGCGGGAGAACGAAAACCTGTATGAACAGGTGCGGGCCCTCTTTTTCCTACACTCGATTCACCGGTATCATCTGCCGGGCAAGCCCGGAATTGCCGGCAGAGGCGCAGTTCCTTTTCGAGGATACGAAGAGCTGCGCAACCGTCGTTTCGAGGAGGCGATTGAGACGTTCCTGCGCCACCAGGCGCAGGCCGGGCCCAGCGAGGCTTTATCGAGCGGGTTGTCCGCGGTGTACCGTCAACTCGGCTTCCAGACGCTGGCCGACCAGGTGCGGCTCAGCGTGCGGTCCATTGCGGGCAACCAATGGATGTTTCGGGTCGGCCACCCTAGCGATCATCCTCTGCGCGTCGATCGGAGACTTCTCCGTCCTCTCGAAAACGGACTCTTTCCCATTCTGCGCGAAACGACCCCTGTGCGGATGGACCTGACGCACTGCGGCTGGAGTGACATTTTCTTTTTGGGGATGGACTTCCCCGAAGGCGCGCGGGTGCTGAATGTTTCCATCGACCTGAGCGTAGAAAGCGGGGCCCCAACACAGAGCCAGACCCCGCGACCGCCGGTGGAGGGTTATTTGCGGGTCATTGACCGGCCGGTTCTGCGGCTGGCCAGCGTTGACCTGCAGGCGAGCGCCGAGATTACGACTTTCGCCGAGGTCTTCGATTTTGCGCGCGATCATCTCGGCCTGTTGAAGGCTGCGCTGATTGCGGCCGGCATCGTGCCACCGGGCATGGAGGGGGCGTACCAACCGCTATCCGATCTGCTAACCCAACTGGTTGGCTCCGGCCAGGGGATTGAACTGGTGAGCAAGGTGAATGATATCCCGAAGGGATCGCGTTTGGCCGTTTCCACCAGTCTGCTGGCCTGCCTCATCACTGTTTGTATGCGGGCGACGGGCCAAGCCAGGTCGCTTACTGGTGGACTGAGCGAAGAAGAGCGCCGGCTGGTGGCGGCGCGGGCCATTCTGGGGGAATGGCTGGGGGGATCGGGCGGCGGCTGGCAGGATTCGGGCGGCGTCTGGCCGGGGATAAAACTTATCGAGGGAAGGCTGAGCTCAGAGGGGGATCCCGAGTTTGGCGTCAGCCGAGGCAGGCTGTTGCCCGGCCATCATCTTTTTGGGAAGGACGAGATCAGCGAAGAGACCCGGCAGGCGCTGCAAGCCAGCCTGGTCCTGGTTCACGGCGGCATGGCGCAGGACGTTGGACCGATACTGGAGATGGTGACGGAGAAGTATCTGCTGCGCTCCGAAGAGGAGTGGATGGGGCGACAACAGGCGATTGACACACTGGACGAGATATTGGAGTATCTGAAGGCTGGCAATATAAAGGCCATTGGCGAGGCTACGGAACGCAACTTCAAGGGACCGATTCAGACGATCATTCCGTGGGCGGGCAACCTGTACACGGACAGGCTGATTCAGCAGGCGCGCGCTGCGTTTGGCGAGCATTTTTGGGGTTTCTGGATGTTAGGAGGGATGTCGGGGGGCGGTATGGGATTTCTCTTTGATCCTCGCCACAAGTCCTCGGCGCAGGTCCGGCTGCAGGAGATCATGGACAAAACGAAGGCGCGCATGGAGCAATCCGTTCCCTTCGCGATGCAGCCGGTGGTCTATGATTTTACAATCGACGAGCGGGGCACCTGGGCAGAACTGTACGGGAGAGCAGGTGAGACGGAGCGCCGAGCGGACGGGCCCGCCGCGCTCATGCCGGGAGATTACTACCGGCTGACCTTTCCGGACATTTTGCGCCGGGATCCGTGGCTTCTCTCCCCTGCCCAGCGAGCAGAGCTGGAGATTTTCGGCGCTCTCAGCGTCGGGGATCCGGCTCTTGGCGACGTTCTCCCATCACTCTTCCAACACATGCTGCCGCAGAAACAGGAGGAGGAATCACAGGGCTCACTGTCGGCAATGCTGGCGGCAAACGCATTTGACCGCGAGCAGCATGAACAGATTCGCGGCGATCTGCGCAGCGGCCGGATCGGCTTAGCCCAGAACCGGCTGCCAACGCGCAGCCTGATCGAGGAAGTTGCGCCTGAGGAACTCGTCAACGCGACGACAGAGTTGCCGAAACGTTTTAAGGAGATCGGCAGGGCCGCGCTGAAGGCGGGGGAGGTGGCGGTCGTCACCCTGGCAGGGGGCGCCGGCAGCCGGTGGAGCCAGGGCGCGGGCGTCGTGAAGGCGCTGAACCCGTTTGCGCGTCTGGCGGGCCGGCATCGCAGTTTCATCGAGATTCACCTGGCCAAGAGCCGCCGCAGCGGTCGTCTTTGCGGTACGCCTCTGCCTCATGTAGTTACCACCAGCTATCTGACGCACCGAGCTATCGCAGACGCGATCGGAGACGGAAACGGCTGTGGATCCGGTGGGCCGCTTCTGCTGTCACCGGGAAACAGCGTCGGCTTACGAATGGTGCCGATGGTGCGGGACCTGCGTTTCGACTGGGAGGAGAGTTCGAGACAGGTGCTTGATATACAGGCGGAGAAAGTCCGGGAGAGCCAGCACAGTGCACTGATCAACTGGGCGCGTTCGCAGGGGGAGGGCAGTGACTATGTCGACAACCTACCCGACCAGTGCATTCACCCTGTAGGCCACTGGTACGAACTGCCGCACCTGCTGCGCAACGGGGTTCTGCGCGGGCTGCTGGAGGAGCGGCCGCAGCTTCAGTATCTGATGATGCACAACATCGACACGGTCGGCGCGAATGTCGACCCGGGATTGCTGGGGCTGCATATCAGCGCACAGGGGGCGATGACCGCCGAAGTGATCCACCGGCGGCTGGAGGACCGAGGCGGCGGCCTGGCGCGGGTCGACGGCAATGTGCGTCTGGTGGAAGGCATGGCGCTGCCCCGGGAGGAGATCGAATTCCGTCTGACCTATTACAACACCAATACCTTCTGGATCCATATCGACCGTCTACTGGCGACGCTGGGATTGGAGCGGACGACCCTGGAGGACGAGCGGAGTGTGGCGGAGGCGTTGGGACGCATGGCGGCGCGGATGCCGACCTATGTGACGTTGAAAGAGGTAAAGAAGCGCTGGGGGCGAGGGCAGGAGGATATTTTTCCCGTCACCCAATTTGAGAAGCTGTGGGGCGATATGACGGCGTTGCCGGAGATGGATTGCGGTTACGTTGTGGTGCCGCGTGTGCGGGGCCAGCAACTGAAGGAGGTGGCCCAGTTGGACGGCTGGCTGCGGGACGGCTCCGCGGCCTACGTGGAGGATCTGTGCGACTGGCCGGATTGACCGGAAGGTTGTGCGCTACGCCAAGACGGGGTTGGGCGCGTCGGGCAGATGCTGGTAGCTGGGATCCTCCCTTTGCTTTTCGAGGATGGCGGCGATCTCACGCCACGTGGCCACAATGCCGACCGGGATGGTCGGCAGGTCGTCCTCTATCGCTCTATGGAGCTTGCCCAATTTGTAGCACGGCACCGCGGCGTACATGTGATGCTCGATGTGGTAGTTCATGTGCCAGTAGAGAAACTGCACGAAGGGGTTTACTCTGAATGTGCGGGTGCAGAGGCGAAAGTCGGGGATGTTGTCCATCAGGCCGACGTGCTGTGTGTTGTTGCAGAGGAAGAGCAGCCAGCCGCCGTAGAACGGGGCCAGCGTGACCAGGACCGGCAGCAGCCAGAGGCCGGGCGCCAGGGTAAAATGCAGCACAAGTGAGACGACGGTCAAGAGTAGGTGACCGACCAGGAGAACGCGCGCCCAGTTGAAGAGGCGCCGGCGCTTCTCGGTCGCATCCGGCGGGAAGAGTATGTGTTCCCAGTCACCTTCCTCACCTTCCAAGCGCCCAAAGCTGAGCCGAATCACACCTTTTATGCGCTGGAAGAGCCCCAGTGGGTTGATGAGCGCGGTCTGGTAGAAGCCCTTGCGCGTGAACTCGACTGGCAGAACGACCTCAAGATCGTCAGGAGGATGCAGGGTGAACTTGTGATGTTCCTGATGACTGGTCCAGAAATAGACGTGGTTAAACCAGCCAAGAAAACTGAATACGCGCAGGAAGAACTCGTTGAGGAACTTTGTCCGAAAGACGGTGCGGTGACAGAGTTCATGGAAGCCGTTGAGGAGGAATGCGTAAAAGGTGCCGTGCAGGAAGAGGGCGATGAGGAGGCCCCACCACAGCCCCGCCTGCAGGGAAAACCATGCGGCCGCGCCTGTCAGCGCCAGGAGGCCCAGATGTCCGAGGGACTGCAGAAGGCCGAGAAGATCGCTGCGCTGATTGAGATCGGCGAGGACGGCTCGATCGATGGGCGATCTGTACCAGGTAATCTTGGATTGTGCGGGTCCGTACGTCATGGCCGGCGGTCCTTTCCATTTCGTGCAGCAAGAGTTTCCGGCTGCCCCGGCAGGCTGGCGTTTGTAAGGAGTGAGATATGGGAGGATTGTACCTGATTCTCGACTGCCACGCAACCGAAAAGAGGCGTGCGCCCCCGGCATTGCAGGGGGGCGCACGCTTCAAGATGCCGCTACATGAAACCTGTGCGAAAGTTTTCGACTTCGCGCAGGGATTACGCTAGCTACTGACCTGGACTGCGGGCGCCAGCTCAGAAGGAGCCGCTACGGAAAAGGCTATCTGTCCGTTCTGTTCAGCGGCGATTATGTCATCGCCGCTCCCGACACGACCGTCGAGGATTTCCAACGCCAGCGGGTCAGCCACAGTGCGCTGTATGCTGCGCTTGAGCGGACGGGCGCCGTAGGCCGGGTCATAGCCGTCCTGAACGATCAGAGCTTTGGCCTCAGCGGTGAGTTCGAGAGTGATGTCGCGGTCGGCAAGCAGAGCACGCAGCCGTTCAAGTTGAATTTCAGCGATGCTCTCCAGGTGACCGGCGGACAGGCTGTGGAAGATGACGATCTCATCGACCCGGTTGAGAAACTCCGGCCGGAACTGCTGGCGCATGGCGGTCATGACGCGGCGCTCTACCTCTTCATCGAGCCCGGCGACGTCGAGGATGTACTGACTGCCGACATTGCTGGTCATGATGATTATGGTGTTGCGGAAGTCGACGGTGCGGCCTTGCCCATCGGTCAACCGGCCGTCGTCCAGAACCTGCAACAGCACATTGAACACCTCGACGTGGGCCTTCTCGATCTCATCGAAGAGGACGACCGAGTAGGGGCGGCGGCGGACAGCCTCGGTCAGCTGGCCGCCCTCGTCGTAGCCGACGTAGCCGGGCGGGGCGCCGAGGAGGCGGGCGACGGTATGCCGCTCCTGGTATTCGCTCATGTCGATGCGAACCAGGTTGTGCTCGTTATCGAAGAGATATTCGGCCAGGGCGCGCGCCAGTTCGGTCTTGCCAACACCGGTGGGGCCGAGGAAGATGAAGCTGCCGATGGGACGGTTGGGGTCTTGCAGACCGGCCCGGCTGCGGCGAATTGCAGCTGCGACAGCGGCGACAGCCTGTTCCTGGCCGACCACACGACGGTGCAACTCTTCATCCATGCGCACGAGCCGCTCGCGCTCCCCTTCCATTAGCTTGTTGACCGGGATGCCGGTCCACTCACTGACGACGGCGGCGATTTCATCGTCGTCGACCTCCTCCTTCAGAAGCGCGCCGCCGGCCTGGATGGCTGCCACATTTTGGGCAGCCGCGTCCAGCTGTTGCTGAAGCTCGTTCATGCGCCCGTAGCGCAGCTCCGCAGCCCGCTGCAGATCGTAGTCCCGTTCGGCCTGCTCGATATCGGTGCGCAGTTGCTCGCTTTCCTCTTTGAGGGTACGCAATGCCTGGATGGCGTACCGTTCGGCCTGCCAGCGGATAGAGAGTTCGGAGCTGGTTTCCTGCAGGTCAGCCAGCTCTTTTTCCAGGGCATTCAGGCGTTGTTTGCTGGCCTCGTCGGACTCCTTGCGGAGGGCTTCGCGTTCGATTTCCAGCTGCATCACCTGGCGTTCCAGCTCGTCCAGCTTTTTTGGTTTGGAGTCGATCTGCATGCGCAGCCGGCTGGCCGCCTCATCGACCAGATCGATTGCCTTGTCAGGCAGCTGGCGATCACTGATGTAGCGGTGGCTGAGCTGCGCGGCGGCGATGACGGCGCTGTCGGTCACGCGAACGCCGTGATGAACTTCGTAGCGCTCCTTCAGCCCGCGCAGGATGGAGACGGTGTCCTCGACAGAGGGTTCGCCGACTAAGACGGGCTGAAAGCGGCGTTCGAGGGCGGCATCTTTCTCAATATGTTTGCGGTATTCGTCGAGGGTTGTGGCGCCGATGGCATGGAGCTCGCCGCGGGCCAGCATCGGCTTGAGCATATTGGAGGCATCCATGGAACCCTCGGCGGCGCCCGCGCCCACGAGGGTGTGCATTTCGTCGATAAACAGGAGCACATCGCCCTCGGCGTCCCGGATTTCGTTGAGAACGGCCTTGAGCCGTTCCTCGAACTCGCCGCGGTACTTTGCTCCAGCCACGAGCGCGCCCAGGTCCAGGGCAACCAGGCGCTTGTTCTTGAGCGTTGTCGGTACGTCCCCGTTCACTCACTATACGCTGGGCCAAGCCTTCGGCGATGGCGGTCTTACCGACGCCCGGCTCGCCGATCAGAACGGGGTTGTTCTTGGTGCGCCGGCTGAGGATCTGAACGACCCGGCGGATCTCCTGATCGCGCCCGATGATGGGGTCCAGGTTGCCTTTACCGGCTTCGGCGGTCAGGTCGCGGCCGTATTTTTCGAGGGCTTCGTATTGGGCTTCCGGGTTCTGGCTGGTGACGCGCTGGCTGCCGCGCACGGCGGCCAACCCCTGCATAATGCCGTTGTAGTCGATGCCATGGCGCTCCAGCAGTTGACGGACTTCACCGTTACGGGCCGAGGCCATCGCCATGAGTAGATGCTCGGTCGAGGTGTACTCGTCCTTCATGTTGGCGGCGATGGTTTCCGCTTCTTCGAGAAGCTGTGCCAGTTCGCGCCCCATTCGCATTTCCATTGTACCGCCGCTGACGCGGGATTTGGCTGCCAAGCGCTGTTTCAGGTCGGCCTCAAGGCTATTTCGGTCTCCCCCCATCCGATCGATAACGGCCGGGACGACCCCTCCCTGCTGTCGCAGCAGGGACAGGAGGAGATGCTCCGGGTCGATGCTGACGTGTTTGTATTCGCTGGCCTCATTCTGGGCCTCGATAATTGCTTCGCCAGCCTTCTCAGTCAGGCGATCGAATCTCATTAAAGTCTCCTTTCCGGTTCCTCGCTCTATTCGGCGAAAGACAGAGTGGTCCCTGTCCGGACCGGCAGTTGCCGTGCTTTTTATAGTTCCAGTTTAGTTTGCGATCATCACGGGCGCATTTGCGGAGTGTAAGAAAAAGATATGCGGACCGCGCAACACGGCTGGCAAGGGAGGGATGTCCGGCTACAGGAGGGCGGTCAGGGCAAGCAGCGCGCCGCTGAGGAGGAAGAAGAAGGCGGCCATAAACAGAACGAGGGAAAGGGGAGGGCTGGCCCGCAGCAGGGATCGTCTCCACAGTAGCGGGACAGATGACAGGGCGATCAGAAGCGCGCCGACCAATGCTTCGGCGGGCAGCCTGGGAACCGGATTGTGCCAAGGAGAGCGAGAGATCTGCTGCACGATCTCGGTTGATGGGACGGGGACGACGATTTCAGCCAATACGTCATTCATGCCTCTGCGGCGGACGTATACTGACAGGTTCCAGTCGCCATCGCGGTTGAGGAAGGCGCCTTCCGCGGCGAAGGCGTCCTCGCCCAGGCCAGCCAGATCGAGACGCGCCTGCCCCGTCTCCCCCGATTCATGCGCGAAGAAAAGACGGACCAGCTGGACTTCACCGATGTCAGAGGCGTCGGGACGGGAAAGATGAACCCAATAGCGGTTGTGGCCGACCTGGTTTGGGGTTACGTGAAGGTGTACGGCCAGGTCGCCATCGTAGGTCACTTCGTTGAAGGGCAGCGAGGACGCGGCAGGCGCTGTTTGTGGTGGAACGTTCGGTGTCGGCGTCTGCACAAGTACGGCTACGGCAATGAACAGCAGGGCGAATATGCCGGCCTCCGCTGTCACTCGACGCGAGAAGCGCCTCAGTTTGCGTTGGGAGGTGACGGTCTCTTCGGCACGCTGCACGGCGCGATTGTTGAAAAATGCCAGCGTAAGGATGGCGACGACGATCGCCAGTTTCAGGAGAAGAACCTGGCCATAGGTTGTATAGATGAGGCTGCCGGGGTCAGGCAGCTGCACAAAGCTGCTGAAGAGGCCGGTCAGGGCCAGTATGAATACGGCTATCTGTGCGCTGAGGGAGAAGCGCTTCAACAGGAGGACCATCCGAACGGGGTCGGGCACTGCCTGCCATCGATGCAGAAGAAACAAAAGGATGGTCAGGAAGATCAGCCCGCCCGCCCAGACTGCGGCCGCGACGAGATGTATGAAGTCAGCTGAGACGGCCCAGCCGCTCCCAGGGGCGGCCGCGGCGTGGCTGCTGGCCGAATAGGTGAAGAGGGCTGCTGCGGTCAGCAGGGTCGCCCAGGTGCGCTGCGGCAGCGCCCTGTGCCAGGTTTGCCCGCCGCCGAACAGCAGTTCAGACCAGCCGCTGCATACGAACATGATTGCTGCCGCGAATATCCACAGGTTGGGGCCATAGAACAGCGTGCCGCCAAGCCCAAACGCTATGAGCAACAGTATGAGAAGCAGATAGAGCAGGAAGAGAATGCGCCACAGACGCTGGGCCGCGCCCGCGGGTACGGACCGGCGGAAGAGAACAGTTGCCCAGCCGTTGGGGAATAGAAGAGGAAAGACGCCTGCCAGCAGCGTTTGCCGCATCAACAGGAGTCTGCCCGGACGGGTGGCGAGAAGGAGTTCCAGGAGATCGTCCAGTCCGTCGAGGCGCAGTGACTGCGCGAGAAACTGCAGCCAGCCGGAGGCGATCAGGAGTAACAGGCCGACGATTGCGGTTGAACTGATCACCGTCTCAATAAGAGGGTCGGGGCTGTTGTTCGATTCCGGCCGGGTCAGCAGCCAGCGCATGGATAGCGGCCCGACCAGCAATGCTGCGCCGAGGAGTGAGATCCAGCGGAGAAGGGAAACGATCAGGGGCGGCAGCCCTTGCCGACGATTGACGGTGACCTCGACGGCGGCGCCAGCGGGACGCGTGCCGTCGGGATTCAGGATGGTGAGGGGGAATGAGCCGACCCACTCATGACCGTCCACGCTGGAGAGAGTCTGCCAGACGACGGTATAAACGCCCGGCTCGATACTCTCCAGGGGCAGGGTCAGGTGGGTGGGGTCGTCGGGGTCGAATCGCGGATCGCCGGATGGAATTTCGGTTCCGTCGGCGGAGAGGATGCGAGCGCCGGTGAAGGTCTTTTCCAGCGGTTCGCTGAACCAGAGTTCGATGGCCTCAGGAGGCTGTGTGAGTTCGGCGTTTGGCTGGGGGACGGCGCGTACGAGCAGGGCGTGGGCCTGAACGGCCTTTGGCGAAAGCAGCAGAGCCACTGCCGCGGCGAACCACGCCAACGGCAGGGACGCTACTATCATCAAGTGGACGGCCAACTCTATCGGCTTAACCGCGCCATGCAAGTGAGCCTGCGACATCGTGCGGCTAACTGTTTTCTCCGCTCAAGTTGCGCGAAATGCCTTGTGACTGGCGTTCGCTCAGCCTTCTGCGCCTTCCGGCCAGGATAACGGTACCGAGCAGCAACAGGGCCGGCGCAGCGCTACCCAAGCAAGGGGGGCCCGTACCCTGGTCGGCAGGGGCTGGAGGGGAGGGAGGAGATTCGGTGTCTTCAGAAGCCGAGATGGGAGGGGAGGGCGTCGCTTGCGCCGCCGTGCTCTCCGCTGTTTGCGTGTTTGTGGACGGAGGTTGGGCAGTCACCGGCGCGGGTGTTGGCGCAGTTGTTGGAACGGTTGTTGGTGAGGTTTCCTCCGCCGGCTCGTCAGCCTGGATCGTGAACTGAAACTCGCCATCGGCCTCATCGCCGTCATCTGCGGAGAGAGTGCGCCAGCGAACCGTGTAGACGCCGTCGGGCAGGTCCGATTGGAGCGAGACGGTCATCAGCTTGCGGTCGTCATCGTCGATGGCGGCGTCATCCAGATCGACCCTATGGTCGTCGGGGCCGTAAACCTCGAGGGCGTTTTGCCCTTCACGGCGAAACAGCTCCTGGGTGAACCAGACCTGAACCTGCTGCGGCGCCTGGGAAACAACTTCACCGGCGGAGGGCACGGAACGATCGTAGCCGGCATGGGCATGGACGGCAGTAGACAGGGGGTAGTGGATAGTGGCCAGTAACAGCGCCACCCATAGCAGTCTGGCTATACTTCTAGGCAGCTGGGTCGCGATCACGGGTTAGCCTCCGTGGCTGTGGTCGTGTCCGTCGTCCTGTGTTTCGTCGGATTCATCTTCAACGCAGTTGTCGTTTCCGCCGTCATGGGCGCCGTTATCGTCGCTCGATTCGTCGTCGTCATGGCTATGACCGTGGTCATCGTGGGCCGTCTCAGATTGTTCGCCCTCTTCCTGATCTTCCGCTTCCATCTCCTCCTCGGGCAGTTGCACGCAGGCAAACCAGTCGAAGACATTGTTGGAAAACTGGTGCTGCTCGTCGTGCGCGGTGGAGGAGAGGGTCAGAGCGCTCTCCAGATCGTCGTCGGCAAGGGCCGCCGTGAGCTTTGTGAGTGTTTCGGCCAGCGCCTCCGCCTCTTCGGCCAGTTCTTGCGGCCAGTCGACTGCTGTAAGAAGGGGCGCCAGATATTTGATCTGTCCGGCGTCCCCCGGCATGATGCCTTCGCCGTCCTTCAGGCGCTTATTCAGCGCGTGGATGTCGACCTTGTCGAGAAGATAGGCTGCGGAGACGGCGTCGAAGACGGAATAGGCGAGTTTCTCTGCGGCCATCTCATCCTCAAGTGTCTCAAGTTCGGCTACGCGGGCTTCAAGACCGGCGATGCGCTCTGTCAGCGTCTCAAGCGTGGGGGCTTCATCCTCGTGGCCGTGGCCGTCTCCTTCGCTGGCAAAGGAAGGCGTGATCACGGAAGTGGCGTAGAAAACGGCAAAGACGACTGCTGCACACAGCAACAGGACGGGTAGGCGGCCGGAGTTTGGTGCTTGCATTGAAATCTCCTTCTGCTGGGAAATATAGGCAACTTGGGACGGCCGGGGGATTGAAGCCGTTCAGATTGATCCAATTATATCATTGGGAAGGAATCGCTGGATAGGCGTTCCCGGGACCGTCGCGCCGGGTGGGAAAGCTCTCCCCCACCCGCGCCCAGGTGAGTCGATATTCGAGCGGCGGGTCGACTGAGGCATCCCACGAAACTTCCAGTACGCCAGGCCGGCTGCTGTTCACGCGCAGTCCGCTGATAGCCTGACTGCTATCTTCAACGAGTTGAGTGTCCGGAAGAGAAGAAAGAGAAAGAAGGACAGCCATCACCGCTGCCAGGACCAGCCAGGCGCCCAGCACGACCAGAGCTAACCTGATCTGATTCTTCTTCAACATTGGTACAAGGGCCTATTCAAAGAGAATCGATTACAGACAAAAAAGTAGCCTGCGTTGTTCCTGCCTGAACCGATCTAGAGTTTGAAGACAAGAAGACCAGCCAGAATTTTATGGTGGACGCGGCTCGACCGGTTTTGACCAGGTCAAAGGGCTGGAGAGAAAAAAAAGAGACGACATCTCCCGAAATGCAGAATCGATGTCGCCTCCCTTTTGATTCAGGTCGGGGCGAGAGGATTTGAACCTCCGACCTCTTCAACCCCATTGAAGCGCGCTACCGAGCTGCGCTACGCCCCGACACAGGTAGGAGTATATCATGCGGCAGCGGGGCAGCAAAATCGAACTGTGCGATACCCGATGCAGCCGTCTGCGACATGCGGCTAATCAATCGCCCAGGCGGGAGTGGACGAAATCGGGTGCGCCGTTGAAAAATGCGGCAAGGGTCATTCGCTTTTTGCCGGCGGGCTGCACCTCGTGCAGAGCCAGCAAGGCGTCGCTGGCGCCGACGGCGACACGGCCGTCAGTTTCGACTACAAGGCCGGGAGGTGCGCTGCCGGAGATGACACTGCCCTGCCACAGTTTGAAGTTTCGGCCTTTCCAAGTGGTGAAGGCGGCCGGCCAAGGTGTATAGGCGCGGATCATGCGTTCGATGCGCGCTGCCGGCATTGTCCAGTCGATGCGGCCGTCCCGCTTTTTGACGAGCCGGCAGACAGACGGTTCGCCGGGCAGGTCGGCCTGTGCGACAGGGGCGACATTACCGGCCAGCCAGCTGGGAATCGTTTCGGCGAGCAACTCTGCGCCGCGGGCCGCCAGCCGGTCGCTGAGGGATGCGGTCGTATCGTCCGCAAAGACATGCAGGCGAGCCCGGGTGAGTACGGGTCCGGTATCCATGCCGGTGTCCATCAGCATAATCGTTACGCCTGTCTCGGTCAGCCCATCCAGAAGCGCCGCGGTGATGGGTGACGCGCCCCGATAGGCGGGGAGAAGGCTTGCATGCACATTCAGACAGCCATATTCAGGGATCTCCAACACGTTCGGCGGGAGAATCTGTCCATAGGCGGCAACAACGATAAGATCCGGCGCCAGC
Source organism: Caldilineaceae bacterium (assembly GCA_965200615.1). Classification (GTDB taxonomy): domain Bacteria; phylum Chloroflexota; class Anaerolineae; order Caldilineales; family Caldilineaceae; genus Bin5. The sequence goes on from OZ241377.1 coordinate 179,647, forward strand.
ACGCGCAGCCATGCGAGCGGGTCCGGCTCATCCGGCGCGGGCGGGGCGTCAGTTCGACGGAGGCGCTCCGGTTGCATCACCGGCAGGCCATGTTCCAGGGCAAACTTCTTGACAGGCCCGGCGACCAGTCTTTTGCCCCGGCCGGCCCGTCGATCGGGTTGTGTGACAACGCCGACAACCTGCCAACCTGTTTGCGCTGCCAAGCCATGCAGGACAGAAAGTGAGGGCAAGGCGAAGTCAGGCGTGCCCATGAAAACGATACGGATCGTTTCTCTGAAGGATGTTTGGGACGTCACCGGGTGAGGGACCATAGCCGCTATTGTAGCACATCCTGCGGGGCCGTCTGGAAACTTTCGGTGGAATCTTGCGTAGAGTAGTTATGACGGCATGCAGACAGTGAAAAGATTACTTGACGGATATTGCTTCCGGTGCAACGTCTGCAAAAGAAATCGTGGATTCCCTCGATGTCTGGATGTCGTGAAAACAAGAAAGGTTCAGCGGGACCGGCGGCAGGTAGGGATAGATCGATAGGGCATAAACTGTCGCACGTAACCGACGGAGAAGAGCAGTGGAGAATAAGAAAGACGAGCAGCACGACGCGGTGGATTCCTCGGAGGCGGGGTCGGATGAAGTTGAGGGGGCGAAGTCAGAGTCGACTCCTTCGACATCGGGCACGGAATCGCTTGGCGATCCAGAAGAAACGGTCTCGTACGCGGCGGATGGATCCGTTGATGCCGGCTATGGCGAACGCCCTGAGCCATCCCCTGCCGAACAGTTCGCGGACTCGGCACGCACGCAGGCCGGCGAGGCGGCCAGTGCACTGCGACGCGGCGAGTTCATGCACAGCGCGGCTGTCGATGTTACGGCTGACAGCGACGACCGGCTGATCGCGCTGCTGTGCTATGTGACGCAGGTGTTGATCCCGCTGGTGATGCCAGCCATAGTGCTGTTGAGTGCGAGCAGCAAAAAGCGCCCGTTCCAACGTTTCCATGCCGTCCAGAGTCTGGCGCTATCGATAACCTTCATCGTGTTCATATTGCTCTTGAGTGTCAGTTTGACGATCGTGGCAGTGGTGCCGATCATTGGGTGGTTGGTCACAGGGCTTGTTGTAGCTTGTCTGATGCCGCTGCTGGTGTTGATGGGTTTCCTGGCCCTGGCTTACTACGGTTATCAGGCCTATCAGGGCAAGCGGTTCTCGATCCCCGGACTGACGAGTTTTCTGCAGGACCAGAACTGGATATAGCCACATGGTGAGACGGCGTTAAGAAGGAAAATCCCTCTTCTGGCCGCGGTTAACTCACCACTCTTCAAGCCGAGAGGCCGGGCAAGCAATGGCGCTTGTCCGGCCTTTTTTTGCGCTCTTTGAAGGAGTCAGCTTTGCGTCTGCTGAACGTCAGCCAGATGTTAGGAAACGACATATAGTTCGCGTATACTGATGGCGAGGTTTGAAATCGGATTGCGCGGCCCGAATGGACGCGACAGTGCCCCGATAAGGTCAGGATCGGTTCTCTGCGAGGTGACAGAAGTGATTTCCCTCCCTCAGAACTATTGGAGGAAACCGTGTTCACCGAAAACATAGATGAGTTGGTGCGTTGGGGATGGATTGTCCTAGCCGTATTGTTCTTTTTGACGGAGATATTCACCGCCGGATTCGTGCTGCTCTGTTTTGGCATCGGCGCGCTGGGCGCGGCGCTGGTGGCCTTTTTGGGTGCAGGCATGGCATGGCAGATCGTGGCATTCATTGTTGTTACAATAGCAGCCGTCGTGCTGGCGCGACCCTTCGCCGACCGCATTTCACGGCCGGGTGTTCAGCCGATCGCGGGCAACCGGATGATAGGCAAGTGGGGGGTCGTCTTACAGACGGTTGACCCGCTAGAGGGTACTGGTATGGTACGGGTAGAAAGCGAGAGATGGCGGGCCGAGTCGAAGGACAGCGTACAGTTGGAGGTTGGAGACGTCGTGAAGGTCGTGGGCGTAGACGGTGTACGTCTGCAGGTTGAGGCAACCAATGAAGAAAGCGCGGATTCGGACGACCAGGTCGAGTCTGCCGCATAACAAAGGAGAAGTGAAATGTTTGCAGCATTGGGGCCGATTTTGCTACTGGCGATTATCGCCATATTCGTGGTTGTCGTTGCGATTGCAAGTATCCGCATCGTGCAGCCTTATCAGAAAGGGGTCATCGAGCGGCTGGGGCGCTACCAGCGCACGGTCCAGCCGGGTCTAACGTTAATCATGCCCTTCGTCGACGCTATCCAGAAAGTGGATATGCGGGAACAGGTGGTAGACGTGCCGCCGCAGGAGGTAATCACGAAAGACAACGTGGTTGTAACCGTGGACGCGATCGTCTACTTCGAGGCCACGGACCCGGTCAAGCTTGTCTATAATGTGGCAGATTTCTATAACGCGGCCACCAAACTGGCCCAGACAAATCTGCGTAATGTGGTTGGCGAGATGGAGTTGGACGCGGCCCTGACCAGCCGCGATCATATCAACGCCAAATTGCGCGAAGTGTTGGACGACGCCACCGACAAATGGGGCGTGCGCGTCGTGCGGGTGGAGATCAAGCGCATTGACCCGCCGGCGGACGTCACCGAAGCGATGCACAGGCAGATGAAAGCCGAGCGGGAGAAGCGGGCCGCCATTCTGGACGCCGACGGCGATCGCCAGGCTCAGATCCTGAAGGCAGAGGGCGAAGCCGAGGCGGTAAAACGGGTGGCCGACGCGGAGCGGTATAAGCTGGAGGTGGAGGCCACCGGTCAAGGCAACGCCATTACGACCGTGTTCAACGCCATCAAGGACGCGGAACCGGACGACAGGCTGATTGCCATCCAGTATCTGGAGGCCCTGAAGGTGATGGCGGACGGTGACGCTTCAAAAATCTTTCTGCCTTACGAGGCGACCGGTGTGCTGGGCGCGCTCGGCGGCGTGAAGGAGCTGTTCAACGAGCAGACCAATGGAAGCAACGGCAGCCGGCCGTAGCCTGGAAGGAGGAGCGCGAACGAGGGTTTGTTCTCGCTCCTCACCCCCCCCTTTTTCTTCTCTTCTTTACGCCTGGCCGACACGCATAACCTCGAAGATACGCCGCTGGGTCGCTTGCGCGGTGGCAGCGACGATGACGAACACCATTACGGCAATGAAGATAAGGGTGAGTTGAGTAATCTCGGCTTCAGCGATGACGGGCAGCATCGGTGGCAGGATGGCTTTGGAGTCGGCTGCGCTGCGGAAGAAAGGGGTGAAAAGAACGGAAACCCAGACGCCGATTGCCGCGCCGGCGGCAGTCCCGTAGGCGACTAGCACAGCGTACTCCACGGCGAGCTGGATGATCAGTTGGCGGCGGAGCGCGCCGATTGCCCGCAAGACGCCGAACTGGTAGAAGCGTTCACGCAACGAGGCGTAACTGTGCATCAGGAACGCCATGACTGCCATGAGCGCCGCGGCCAGGAAGCCTACGGTGAGCGCGCCGAAGACCCCGACCCTCTCCAACTTCGCCTTCTCCTCGATCAGAGAACCGACCACATCGTGCCAGCGGAGCGTTTCGATGCCGCCGGTCCGCAGCTTCCGGCGCACCTCCTCTCCTCTGTGGTTGTCCGGGGAACTCAGCCATATCTCATAAGGATAGATGGCGCCGCCGATCAGGTGCAGATAGTCCAGATTGGCGATGACAACGATCTCCTCCTGCTCGACTGTAGGGAAGTAGTCGTAGACGCCGCTGATGACGAAATCGGTGCGCATACTGATGCCGGGTTCCAGAATCACCCACAGGTCCAGGCGGTCGCCGACGCGCAGCAGCTGTTCTGCCAGGAAGGCGCGAGAGACCAACACTGCTTCGGGCGCGGCGGCCAGCCGATTCATCAGTCCGCCCAGCGAGTCGTCGGCGAAGTCCGAGCGGAACCAGGAGACTGTGGCGAATTCAGCCCGGTCCACACCCATCATCCGTTTCGTCATCCCGCGGGGTGTGGAGAGCCCTTCGATACGCATGCCATAGTTGCCAACGCGAATGGCTCGGTCGGCATCGAACTTCTCGATAAACCAGGCGGGTTCAAGGGTCCAATCCCCTACGGTCTCGTCTGCGTTAATGGTAACGGGTAGGAAACGGAAGTCTCCGCCGGCCTGGTATTTTACGCGATCGACCAGCCACTCATCCATGCTTGCAGCGAGAGAGTGTGTATAGATCCCCAGGCCAAGACAGATAATCACGAGCAGGAGCGGATTCAGGTAGCTGTGTCCCTGTCGACCCAACTGGCGCAGCGCGAGATGGAAGACAGTGCCCGGCAACAGACCTGCCAGCTTGTCGAGCAGATTCATCATTGGCGAGAAGAAGCGCATTATCAGGAGCGACGCCGTCAGGATTACCAGGGCCGGCGCGAGGATCAGGAGCGGGTCGCTGTACAGTTCGGACGCGTCCTCCTGCGCCAGCAGCGCGAAGGCTTCCTGCTGGCCCAGTTGCTGGTAGGCATAAACGGTTGGAATGATCAGAAGGAAGTCGAGATAGGCGCGACGCCAGAGAGGGCCTTTGTCGGGGCGGGCATAGGCGGTCTCGTATTCGACGATACTGGCGCGTGCTGCAGTGATCGCCGGCAGCAGGCGGGCGATGAAGGCCAGTCCCAGCGCGGCTACGATTAACCAGACATCGACGCCCTGTAGAGAAACGGGCATTGGATCGCGCAGCGTGAAATCGAGAAAACTGTCGGTGTAGCCCATGCCGCGGGCGATCAGCATTCCGAGCCCGAGACCCAAGGGCACGCCCAACACGAAGAGCAGCCACTCCTCGACCAGCACGAGCCACAGCACGCGAACTGTGCCGGCGCCGCGGCTGACAAGTACCGAGGTCTCCCGCTGCTGGGAGCGGGCGATAATGCCGGAGATCAGCACGAGGAAGTAGAGAAGGAAGCCTATGGCGGGCACGTTCATGCTCAGGAGCAGCACGGTCAGCGTCGTCTGACGCTGCACGAACTCTTTGAGCGGATCGAGCGGTGACACATCCAGTTCGGCGCCGGGAAGGTATTTCCCGATGACGGTCATGCCCTTTTCGAAGCCGCGAGCGTAGGCGGCGGCGAAAGCCGGATTGAGTGTGCTGTCGTCGAGAGAGATGCGCCAGCTTGCGAAGCGGGAGCTGCCGGCCACCATGGGTTGCACGCGCTGAAGGTAGTCGGCGCGACGAACGAACAGCGCTTCCTTCATCGAGATATCGGGCGGACGGAACCAGAAAGTGTCGTCCGGGTCGCGAGCCCGCCACAGGCCGACGATCTCCGCTTCGATGCCGGGCAGTGCGGCAGTGGGCGCAATGCGGAACTTTTCGCCGGGACGGACGCCCATGTCGGCGGCCAGATTGTCGTGCATGAGTACGGGCAGAAGACCGGTGGATGCCCCTTCTCCTGTTGCGTCTTCCCAGACGGTGCCGGAGGTAATTGCCAGTTCGGGCGCGACGCCGGCCAGGTAGACGAGATCAACCTGTGTCAGGAATTTGCTTTCCGTGCCGTAGCGTTCGTCGCCTTCCGGGGAGAGCAGCATCATACTGCCGCTCTCGAGGTGGACACCGACATCGTCGATGGGAAGACCGATCTCGCTGGAAAGCGTCGCGGCGACACTGCGTCCTGCCCGTTCAGCGGCCGGCACATCCATGGGTTTGCGAGAGGAGGGGAAGAAGTAGACGCGCGTCGTGAAGGGCGGACGGCCGGTACGCGCGCTGAGCGCGTCCAGTTCTTCGTTCAGAATCACTCTGTCGACGGCCTGGGCGAAGAAGCCGGCGCTGCTGAGCAGCCCGACGGTCAGTACGATTTGGAATAGAGCCAGCAGCGTCAAACCGAAGTTGCCGGCGAGACGCTTGTAGGTGAGGAGTGTCAGCCCGCCAATGAGGCGGGGTATGGTGAAGAGTATGCGCACGGAATTATGTCAGAGAAGGTACGCGGGACGCGGCGTCTGCTCCCCACGTCCCGCGTACCAGAGTACGGCGGGGCACGACAGGGTCAGGCAAGTTCCCTGGTGCGCACAGGCTGGCGCAGCATTTCCTGGCCGGGGCCCCACATAAAATGTTCATTAAGTTTTTCGTTGCCGTCCATCTGCATGAGTTCCTCAAAGACGGAGAGCGCCTGGTTGTAGGTATGTGTTTGTTCACATTCAAGCGCGTCCAGGAAGAGAAGCGAGCGGTCTCCGGTCTGAAAGGCGAGCAACTCCCGTTCCATTTCCAGGACTTCGGGCAGGATTTGGGTATAGAGGATCTTCTGCGGAAGCGGGTCGACGCGGAGGGGGTGGATGCCGCTCCTGTTGACGATGGCGGGGACTTCGACGACGACATCGTCGGGGACACCTGCCAGTGCGCCGTGGTTGGGGACGTTCACCTGGTACTGGCCTTCATTGTCGTTGACCAGGCCGTCGATGATGGGAACCTGCTGCTCGTGGGTCTTTTCCGATCCGAAGGCTTCGATCAGGCTGGTGGAGGGGTCGCTGGTCAGTTTAGTCATCTGGGCGACGCGTTTTTCCAGATTTTCGACAAAGTAGGGTCGGGCGAGGTGGGTGTCGGGCCCGCCCCAGGGTTGGGGAAACCACCACATTTTGGTGTCGATGTCGGTATGGTACCACCAGGCGCCCCGGCGGGGTGTATCACCGATGGGCATGAGGCCGTACATACGGTACATATGGATGGCGCCGCGGCTCATCTGAATGTCGTGGGTGCGCTCGGCGACGTGGGTCTGCCAGTAGTTTTCACCTTCTTCAGCGATCCATTTTTCGAGCATCGGGTAGGCGTCTTCGCCCTTGTAGTAGAAGTGGGTGAGCCAGATGTTGTGGTTGAGGCCGGGTGCCTGCCACCTGACGTCGGCGAGGTCGGTCAGGCCGAGTGTTCTGGCGATCTCATAGACGCCGTAGTGGCCATGGCAAAGGCCGCAGACTTTGATGCTGGAGGTGCGGGTCATGAGGGTGCAGCCCTGGTAGACGGGATTGCCTGACTGGATCAGCCAGGCATCGGGGCAGATATCCTCCATGTCGCTTGTCACGCCGAGCATGAGATCGAGGTTGACGAAGTTGCTCTGGCGCATACGCCCGCCGTGATAGTAGCCGTACTTATCCATCAGCTCGCGCCCGTTCCGCTGTTTCTGGTGGCTGCTGGCCGAGGCGGTGTTGATGACGAAGTCGGCGTTCTGGAGGGCATCCCGCCGGTCGGTGGCGCTTTCGAAGCGCAGGTCGGCGCCAAGTTCATTGGCATAGCGGGCGCCAAGTTTATGGATCATATCGAGCCTGTCGGCGTCGATATCCATGAAGGAGATGAGACTGCCACTGAGAGATTCCGTAAGGCAAATGTCCTTGACGAGGCCGAGGGAAAACTGGGCGCTGCCGGCGCCGATGACGGTCAACTTGATTGGGGTGGACATAGAGACTCCTTGGGATTATTGGGTAGCGTGCCCTTCGCGGCCGCGCCATGAGTAGCTGAGATATGTGACCTGTTCCGTGGAGGTTCAGCAAGCCCGCTGAAATTTTTTTCATGCGGCCCGCCCCTGTCAGGCCTTAACGATCCCTCTCTGGGGGATTCCGAAGTCCTCCGTTTGAATTCGTAGAGTAACCTCTTGAAGTTGTCGAGAGGTTGCTCAATACTTTCAATCGTTTTCCAAAATGATCTCTCTTGCCGTCTTTACCCACTGGGGGTGGTCGTTCAGACTCTCCACAAGCTGCAGGTCCTCTCCTCCCAATTCCATGAACATTTCATGATATTCCTCGCCCACCTCGATCGTAGTTTCAAGGCAGTCGGCGACAAAAGAAGGAGAAAAGGCCAGAATCTTCTTGACGCCCTTTGCGGCCAGCGTTCCCAGGACATCATCAGTATACGGTTGGATCCAGGGATCTTTACCCAGCCTCGACTGAAAGCTGACTGTGTAATCCCCATCCTCCAAGGCCAGGGCTTCAGCCAAAGATCGGGACGTTGCGTAACACTGAGCGCGATAGCAGGAGTGGTTTCCAGCGTGGATGGCGGCACAGCAGTTCGGGTCGATAAAGCAGTCGGGATTACCCTTTCTGATTTGGCGCTCAGGCAAGCCATGAAAAGTGAAAAGGTATGATCGTATCCGGCCTCATCAAAGTGCCGCTTTCCTAAGCAGGCAATCGTCTGAATCATCCTGGGATGATCGTAAAAGCTGTCAATGAATCGAAGCTTAGGAATTTCCGGCCATTTTTGTACGACCTGCATAACCTTTTCATGAACTGATCCCACCGTTGCCGAAGCATACTGGGGAAAGAGAGGAAAGATTACGATGCTGGACGGGCGCTGTTGGCGAAGCGTTTCCAGGGCAGATTCAATACTGGGATTCTGGTATCGCATTGCCAAGGACACGATGAAGTTGTCTCCCAGTTGCTCCTGAACCGAGTCTCTGAAATTGCAGCTGTGGTACATCAGGGGCGACCCTTTTTCCGACCATATTTTCTGGTATTCTCTGGCGGATTTGGGCGCGCGGAATGGAGCAATTATCAGATTTACCAGGAGAAGTCTGCGCCAATAGGGAATGTCGATGATTCGGCCATCCATGAGAAACTGGCGCAGGTATTTCCAAACATCAACTGGTGCGGGACTGTCAGGTGTTCCGACATTTACCAACAGGACTCCAGTCTTCGAATTCTCCATCGCGTTCCAGTACTCTCAATTATGTGAAACGGTATCGCCACATGCTGTCCAAGTGGGCGCGACCGGACCGGTCGCGCCCACACTTAGTGGTCCAACCGTCGGGAATCAGAATTTTTTCGCCGCCGCGATTTCGGCGTGCTCCGGCAGGTAGGGCACGTCCTTTCGGTCCCAGACGGCGCGCCCTTCGACCGCGTGAATCCCCATCAGCTGGCGGCGGTGGGGGGTATCGGCCCAGTCGACGATGTGCTGGGGCGGAGGTGTGCTGCCCCACTTTTTCACCCAGAAGGGCATGTAACCGTAGATGAGAATACGCCGGTCGCGCGGGCTGGTGTTGGCCAGACCCGAATGCCAGCAAAGGACGTTCCAGATGATGGCTGAGCCGGCCTTGCCGACGATCTTTTCCAAGCCCGGCATCTGCTCCAGCGTTTCGCCGACGAACTCAGTCCGGGATGGATTTGCGTCTCGTTTGTGGCTGCCGGGGACGAGACTGAAGCAGCCCATATCGGGCGTTTGATCATCGAGGAAGTAGAAGACCTTCGCCTTGAGCATGAATTGCGCATGCCGCCAAGCCGGCCAGTCGCGATGCCAGCCGGTGTGAGCATTTGTGCCGGCGTGATGGCAGTGGGCGACCATCTCCATCGTCTGAACGTCCGGCCCGACTACCTCTTTCAGGATCGGCAGCACAAGCGGGTTCTCCGCGATGTCCAGGAAGAGGGAGTCGTACTGATGGATGTCGCCCATGGTGTGCGCGTCCGGACCGTTGCCGTAGCCGCCCTTGTATGTGCCGTTGCGCACGGACTCGGCCCACGCCGGCTCGGTCTGGCGTTGAATGGCCTCGTAGGCGGCCCGAACGCGGTCCAAACCGAACGGTTCAAGCGCGTTTTCGATGATAAGAAAACCTTTCTCGTCGATCTGTTCTCGTTGTTCTGGCGTGAGCACCTGTTCCTCCTTACGAGAATGGCAGGCGGTCGGTGAAGTGTTGGCAGCCGGAGAACCGAATCCGGCGGACAGAGGGGTCAGACCGTTCGCAGATAGTCGCGAATCAGCAGGGCCGCGGTCGCGCCTTCGCCGGCGGCCGAGGCGACCTGTTTCGTGCTGTCGGCGCGCACGTCTCCAGCGGCAAAGAGGCCGGGGACGCTCGATTCCAGTGCGGCTGGGTCCCGATCTGCGTAGAGCGGCGGGCGCTTGTCCGATTCGTGGATAAGGTTATGCCCGGTTTCGATGAAGCCCCACCTGTTAAGGTGCACTCCGGTCCCCTCCAGGAATCCCGTATTCGGCTCGAGGCCGATAAAGACGAAGGCGCCATCCACAACCATGTGCGACTCGGCCTCGGTCCGGTTGTTCCAGAGCTGCAGCCTGTTCAGTTGCGCCCTGGCGCCAAGGAACTCCTGGACTTCGGTATTCCATCGCACTTCGATCTTGGAGTTGCCAGACACAGACTCCTGAATTACCTGACTGGCGTGCAGTACAGGGCCCCGCACCAAAAGTGTGACCCGTTCAGCGAATTTCGTCAGCAGCAGGCTTTCTTCCGCAGCGCTGTTGCCGCCGCCAATTACGGCCACCTCCTTGCCTCTGTAGAAGGGGCCGTCGCAGGTGGCGCAGAAGTGAACCCCTGCGCCGAGATAATCGTTTTCGCCGGGCACATTCAGGCGGCGATAGCGGCTACCGGTGGCGATCAGGACAGCCTGTGCGCTGTACTCGTCGCCGGCGGTGGTTTCAACGCGGTGATAGTTGTCCTGGCTCTGGATTGTGGCGACATCCTGGGCCTGCAGCAGTTCAACGCCGAACCGTTCAGCTTGGGCCCGCAGCCGCTGAGCGAATTCAAAGCCATCGACACCGTCCGGGAATCCGGGCAGATTATCCAGTTTTTCGGTGGCCGCAGCCTGGCCGCCAAAGGCGGCGCGCTCGATTATGAGGACGTCGATGCCTTCACGGGCCAGGTAGAGGGCCGCGGTCAGGCCGGCAGGGCCGCCGCCGATGACGATGACCGGGTAGTGTTGGCGGCTGGCGGTCGTCCTCAGGCCCAGTTTTGCGGCCAGTTCAGCGTTGCTCGGCTCGATGAGCCGGGCGCCGTCGGCGAAGACCATGGTGGGTATCACGCGTTTGCCATCGTTCATTTCGATGACCCGCCGCTCGGCGTCCGGGTCCTCTTCGATGTTTACCCAGTGATATGGGATCCGATGTTCGCCGAGGAACTGTTTGCTGCGACGGCAGTCGGGGCACCAGAAGGCGCCATAGACGACAATGTCTGGTGAGGATTCAGTCATGTTTTCTGTCTCCTACGCAGGGAACTAATCGCCAACGCCGTAATTCAGCGACTGCCAGCATCGGCCGTGACGGTCCGGGGCGAGACGATGGGCGTTGCTGTTCGCATTGTAGCAGTAGGGCCGCGTATGGGTCAATCGAAAGGCTGGTTGTCGCCGGCCAAAGCGGTTCGATGACTTTGCATCAGCCCGGTATACCTCTCCCAGATCGAGACGGGGAGGCGGGTCGGCTCCGCCAAGACGCTGGCGTCGATTGCCCAAGCGCTTAACGTCAGCCTGGATGATCTCGTATAACCTGCCTGGAATTTTGAGCCAGAGAAAAATCGGTGAGGAACAGTCCTGCGACTGGGGTCAATTGAGCTGGATCTCTGCTAAAGCGATCCCGCTTTCTCCAGCGATTGAGTAGAGCAGATAGACCTTGTCGCCTTCCTGGTAGATGCCGGGATCGCGCAACTGGCGGGCAGGTTCGTGGATCGCCCCGCGCTGCGATGGCTCCAGGGGCAGGTTGACACCCTCGTAATCGGTTTCAGGCTCCAGGATCGAGAATGGCGCGGAGGGTTTCCACTCCCTCCAGTCCGGGCGCAGGTCGATGGTGGCGCAGAGGATATGCTCCGGGCAGTCTCCGGCGCGGGAATAGAAGACGTAGAGTATGTCGTCGCGCAGGAGGAGGGCGGTATGCCTCTGGTCGCGGTCAAAGAGGACCGGTCCCGGTTCGAAATTGGTGTGCCCGTCCCGGCTGCGGAAGAGGATGCCGGGCATCGCCAGCGCGTAATGCCAGCCTGTGGCGGTGTCGGGATAGCGGAAGACCCTGAAGTAGCTCGGACCGAGAATCTCGGTGTCGGAAGTAAAGCTGAGTCCGTCCTCAGAGACTGCAAGCAGCGAACGCTGCCCTTCGAGAAAGGGATATTGTCGCTTCAGCGGATCCGATTCCAGCTCTTCGGGCCGCACTGACGGACCGTGATAGTACATCAGGATACGGCGGTTCACGTGGTCGATATGCAGATCGGGGCTGGCGACGTGGTTGTAGCAAGGCGTCTGCTCGAGGCGCAGCGTGCCTGACGAGTAGATGGTCCACGGCCCTGCGAGCGCGTCGGCGTAAGCCAGGCGGATCGACGTGCCCTGGTGATGGGCGAAGTAGAGATAGTAGCGTCCCAACGGATTCGGTAGCCAGTCCGGTACGCGCAGGAGTGAAGGCCCGTTGATATTGGCGCCGATGGATTCGTCCAGCGCGGGTGTGATGATCGGATTGGCAGAAAGGCGCCTTACCTGCATGATGGACCTCCCGGTGGACGAATTTGCCCGTCGCCGGCTCCAATTGTTCAGGTGTCCGGCAACGGGCAATATGTGCCGCCAGCATGGGGCATATCGAAAAGGCGGAGCTCCCGACGACGATCAGGCTGCGCCGGGATAGGGATACTCGTACCAGTCCAGCAGGCCCAGAGGGGCAGCGGCGCCAGCGTAGAGAATCAGTGAGGTGTATTTGTCGGCGAAGATGCGCCCGCCGCCGACTCCGTCGATGACGGCGCCGGAGGGATCGGCGAATTTGGGGCCGCTTTCTTTGGCTTCCAAATTCGCCATCAACGCGGCGAAGGTGTTGGCCGCTACCCGCAGATAGCGCTCGTCACCGCTGATGCGCCAGGCATAGGTCAATGCTTCGAGAGCGTGGGGCGTAGGCGCGGTCCGCTGCAGGGACGGGAGTTCTTTGTAGTAGAAGACCCCGTCCGGGCCGAGACAGTGTTCGATGAGATCGTCCATGACCGACACAATCAGTTTCTTGACGCGTTCGTCGTCTTCGATCAGGAGATAGCGGGCAAAAGAGTTGACGGTGAGGGAGATCATAAAGGGCACGCGCGGCATTGTGTGGCTGGTATAGGGGGCCAAGAGCGCGCCGAATTCATCATGCCAGTCGAGGAACATCTCGATCAGCTGCTTGGCTTCGTCGCGCCAGCGCTGTTCACCGGTGCCGAGCCAGAGGCCGACATAGGCGCGCAGGGCCCATCCCCCTTCGCGTACGGTCGCCTCGCCCAACTTCCTCATCGCCGGCGTCGCCATGTGGCGGAGAATATTTTCACCGACTGAGTTCGCCACCTCCAGGCTTTCTCGCCGCCCGGTGAGGAAGTAGTAGTCCAGAAAGCCTTCAGTCCATTCATGGGACGGGATGCATCGCCCGGTGGCGTGGTAGGCTGTGTGGATGCGAAGGCCGCCATCGATCAGCGGATCCGGGTGATGGTGGCAGAAGTCTACATCGAGCCAGTGTTGGGCGCTGACCAGGGCTGAGTCGAGGGCGCGACGCTGGCCGGTGAGGGCATAGTAGAGGGTGCAGGCGTGGGGGCGGTCGTACTCGTTGTTAACCCAGACGTTTTCGCCTTCGCCCCGGCCCTGGTTGGTGTAGCCTGAATCAGGCGCGTCACCAAAGTGCATCATGCCGAGCGCTTTGGGGCGTCCATCGTGAAGGTTGTTCAAGTCGGTGAAGAGTCGACGGGGGAGATTCTCAGGGAAGTAGGTCTCGATCCAGGGGTTGTTGGCGCGGTACCATTCCACCGGCAACGAGGGCCGATCCGGCAGCTGGAACTGCAGACTGCGCTGGCTCAGATCATCGAGTGGCGTGTCGGGCCCGTGGAAGTGAAGCTGGATACGGTGGGTCTTGGCCATGCCCTGGAGGATCGGGGCAGGTTGTTCTCCGGCGGGATAGAGCCAGCAGGCGATGCCCTGAGTGTGGCCGTGCAGTCTTTTGGGGAAGTTCTGGTGGGCCTGATGGATGGAGAGGCAGAGTCCGCCTTGTTCGTCACGCCAGTCGGTCCAGAAGTCGCCGTAGTAGGAGTCGATGAAGTGCTCATTGGACTGATAGAGCATCGTCTCGGTATCGAGGGTCTGTGAGACTTCGCTATCGCTCTGGCTGATGGAGGTTCGATACCAGCCTTCGCCAAGAGCGAGTTGGGGCTGGTTGGCGGCCTGATCCGCATTGAAGTCCAGGCGCAAACTCTGCATTGTCACTTCCGGCATGTCCAATGTGTGCAGGAACTGGTGCTCAACTTCGACATATGGCTTGCCGGCGTAGGCGGTGATGCGGCCGCGCAACTCCAGGAATTCGGTACCGTCAGGCTGCAGGTGGCGGCCGCGCACAAGCATGACGGCTCGAAGCGGACCGGCCTCATCGACCTCCAATTCGACGGCGCTGCTGCTGCTGCCGGCGGCGGCATCGGTCTCCATTGTAAAGCCGGCGAAGGGCGCGGGCCACGCCGGCCCCCCGGCAAGGACTACATCCCGCACCGGGAGGAAACCCTCCCGCGGCACGCGAAAACGCAGCGGGCCAGTGTCGACCAGGAGACCGCTGGCATCTTCCGTCACCTGCACTTGCTGCTGCGGCTGCGACGCTTGATCAGAGGCGATGCGGAAGGTGAGCGTTTTGGAGAGGTTGCCGGGCAGGTCCGGTTGGAGATGGACCAGAAGCCACTTGACGCTGCCGTCGGACCAGTGGGTCAGGGCGCGTTGTTGAGACGGCAACGCCTCGCCGTCGTCTTCGATGACAAGATGGGCCGCGTCGGTCAGTTTGCCCTGGGCAAAGGGTATGCTGACGGTGACCGGCTCGGCGACGCGATCAAATTGGGAGAGTTTTTCGAAATAGAGGGTGCTCACGTTGTATCTTCTCCTTGACGCTGTTTGGTAAGCAAGCTTCCGGGCAATGTGCAAGGGGGGGTGCGCAGACCCAGTCTGCCGTTTTGACGAGTTGTGGATGAGAGTGTCTGACAATTACAACGTCATTGGGGGAAATCGTCAAATGATGTCGATTCAGGCATGAATTAAGGGATTCAATAGGGACGGTGTGGGAAAGCCATTGGGTTCGGTCGAGGACGCGTGATAGAATCCCTTCAGAACGGTTGTACCGCGCGGTAGAGCATTTGCTTAGGCGGAGGAGAGATCATGGAACGCGCAGAGTTGGCGCCAGACGTGCCTCAAACGCGGGTCGATTCATCGCAATCGAACGGGTCCACAACTGAGGAAGCTGCTGCCAACCTCGACAGGAAGTTGAATCCCTGGGCGCCAGATGAAGGACGCTATGTCACCTTAGAGGCTGTTTGAAAAGTAAAGGCTGTCGGCCAAATTGTGGTATACGTAGTCTCTGTGAAAACAAAACGATACCCAACAGATTTGACTGACAGCCAGTGGCTTATTATCCAGCATCTGATTCCCGCAGCCAAACCGGGCGGGCGACCACGCAGCCTGGATATGCGTCTGGTGGTTGATGCCATTCTCTACCTGACTGTGGGTGGCATCCAGTGGCGGATGCTGCCGAGTGATTTTCCGCCGTGGCAGAGGGCAGAGTGTTTACACCTACTTCAGGCAGTGGCGGGACGATGGCGCCTGGCGCAGGTTGCATGACACGCTCAGAGTGCGGGTTCGTCATCGAAGCGGACGACACAAGCATCCAACGGCTGGCAGTATCGATAGTCAGACAGTCAAGACTGGCCATACACCGGCAGGTGTGCGAGGCTACGATGGCGGTAAACGCATCACGGGACGGAAACGGCATCTTCTTGTCGATACGCTGGGACTCACATTGGCCGTCCTGGTCACTGCTGCCGACCTGCCTGACCGCGATGGGGCACGGCAACTGCTCAGACGAGGCTGCGGTTTCGGCCAGAAACTGCGTCTTATCTGGGTTGACGGCGCCTATCGCGGCTCTTTGCAGAGATGGGTTGCGCAGCGTTTTCGCTTCCGCCTTCAACCTGTCCTCCGCCCGCAAGAACAAAAAGGTTTCTCCGTATTGCCCCGTCGTTGGGTGGTGGAGCGCACCTTCGCTTGGCTTGGCCTCAATCGTCGCCTCTGTAAAGACTATGAACGACTGCCCGAAAGCAGTGTCGCCTTTATCCATATCGCTATGATTCGTCTCATGGTACGCCGCCTGGCACCCAATTGACCCTTTTCAAACAGCTTCTAAGAAGAGTATTGGGTTAAGTGGTATGAGAACCCTTATCCAGACATGGACGTCAGCTACGAATGGAATAACGGTAGACTGGAGGCCAAACCGTTGCCTAATCCGCAGCAGCTTGAACTTTACAATTGGTTTCTAGATCTCTTGCGCCGCTATCTGAGCACGCACGATATCGAGAATCTCATCAATTTGGAAACCGGTTTTGTTCTGACGATGGAGGATGCTGAAGAACCGTCCGGTGAACGGGTGCAAGTACGAAAGCCGGACATTGGTGTGATTCTGAGGAGCAATCCAACGCCTTGGAGAGATACTGATCACCGTCACTTTGGGGGCGTATGCGATCTCATTGTTGAAGCAGTTTCCGATTCCACGCTTGCTGAGGTGTTGCGGGATACGGAGGAGAAGAAAACTGACTACGCCTTGGGCGGCGTGAAGGAGTACTATATTCTCGATCCCAGCGGCGAGCATATGCGCTTCTTCCGTCTCACAACGGAGGACAGTTTCGAGGATATCCCGCCTAATGACCAGGGTGTCATCCGCTCGGAGATACTGCCCGGTTTGCAGTTTCGGCATTCGGATCTGTGGCGGAAGCCGGACCTAGAGGATTTGGCATTAGACGAGGTGTATTCGGGGTTTGTAATTCCGACCTACAGGGTCGCGGTTACCAGGGCTGAAGAGGCAGAGTCGCTGGTCGAGACAGAGTCGCAACGTGCGGATGCAGAAGCCCGGCGTGCGGATGCAGAAGAGGAGGCTCACCGGCAGGCGGTGAAGCGCGTGCAGGAATTGGAGGCCGAATTGGCCCGCCTGCGGCAACGAAGTTCCTGAACGCAGTTCGATCTTGCATATCCCCGGCTCAAGGAAATAACAGTTCCCCATCGGCCCGGCAGAAGCGCGGGGGCGCATGTTTGGGTTGCCGAAGCCAGACCTTGACAGTTCACTTTGTTGGCGCTGATGGGGTAGACGGCTCCGCAAAAATGTCCAAAGCAGTAGTAACAGGAGATATTCCGAACCTGCTCATGGGCAGGCGCGCGGGCAGAGCGCTACCATCCATACATTCTTCTCGCAGGGGTACCCTAAATGCCACCACATATTCTCTTTCTGATGAGCGACGAACATCGCGCAGACGTCACCGGCTACGAGGGCGATCAGATCGTGCGTACACCCACGCTGGACGGTCTGGCCGAGACGGGCGTCGTGTTCAGAAACGCTTACGCGGCTTCGCCGATCTGCATTCCGGGCCGTCAGGCGATGATGTCGGGTCAACTTCCGCGCACGTGCGGCTGTGAAATCTTTGCCCAGGACCTGCCGGTGGGGCACATGACGTTTGCCCGCCGATTCAGTCAGTACGCCTATCACACTGTCGCGGCCGGCAAGCTGCACCACACTGGAACGGACCAGATGCAGGGGTGGAGTCAACGGATCGGTTCGGCGATGCAGGTGGGCCCGCATTTCATCGCCGGGCGGGACGAAGAATCGTTTGCCCGGTACACGAGAGGGCTGTCCGCGGTGAAGTGGAGCGACACGAAGGAGGTGCTGCGGGCGGGCGTCGGCCATTCGCCCCACATCGTCCAGGACGAGTACGCTTTGACCGGCGCGCTGGACCTGATTGAGCAGTACTTCACCGATCCGTACTACGACCGGCAGCAGCCGGAACGTCCCTTGCTGCTGAAAGTCAGCCTGAACCAACCTCACTACCCTTACTTCACGAGTGAAGAGAAGTTTACATACTACCTGAACCGAGTGGAGCCATTTCTGGATGAGCCGGTGTTCGATCATCCTTTTCTGGGCCAGAGGCAGGTGCGGCCGGGCGTCGATGCCTCGCCGCGGGAGTTGCGGCGCGCCGTCGCCGGCTACTACGGCATGATCGAGAGGATCGACGAGATGTACGGATCGCTGCTGGCCGTGTTGGAGCACGTGGGCCAGGACCTTGACGACTGGATCATCGTCTACACCAGCGACCACGGTGAGATGCTGGGCGAACACGGTATCTGGGAAAAGCAGAAGTTTTTCGAGGCCAGCGCGCGCGTGCCGCTCATCATCCGCTGGCCCAAGTCATTCGGCGGCGGAAGGGTTGTTGAGGAAAACGTCAACCTTTGCGACCTGTTCGCTACGCTGTGCGAGTTGTGCGAGATCCCGATTCCTGAGGGGCTGGACAGCCGCAGTTTGGCGCCTCTTCTGCACGGCGATGGGGCTGACTGGCGCAACGAAAGCGTGAGCCAGTTCGGGGCGCGCAACCTGATGATCAAATGGGATAATCTGAAATACCAGTATTACGGGGAAGAGATGCCAGAGGTGCTGTTCGATCTGGAACGGGATCCGACCGAACGGCAGAATTTCATCAGTGATTCCCGGTATGCAGGGGTGCTGACGGAGTTCCGGGGGAGGCGGTTCGAGTTGGGGTTCGGGCCCGGCGCGCCGGAAGGGTATGTGAATGCGGGGTACTGAGGAAATCTGATGACTGCGGATGAGATTGCCCAAGTGGTGCAGGGCGGCGAAACAATGTATGCCGAATTCAAGTCGGCCGCGGCGCGCCCTGAGAACCTGGCTACGACTTTTATCTCCTTTCTGAACACGGAGGGCGGCGTGCTGTGGTTGGGCATTGAAGACGACGGCACAGTTTCAGGTGTGGCCGATGCAGATGTCGCGCGCCAGCGGGTGGACCAGATACTGACAAACAACATTACACCGCGCGCCACTGCTTTTGTCGAACAGGTCGACGCCGGAGGAAGGCAGCTTCTGAAGATCATTCTGTCCCGCGGGCTTGACCGACCATACTACACGCAACGGGGCCAGTGTTATGTTCGTCAGAATTCGGGTAAGCGATTGGCCTCACGCGAAGAGATTCGCCGGATGTATATGGCCGTTCGATCATTTTTTTCGACGAGTCAGTTCTCACTGGGGCCGGGCTGGCCGACGTGGATTTGTCCGTTTTTAACTCTTTCCTGGCTGCGGCCTATGGAGTAACTGAGGATACTCACCGGCCAGAAGACGAGCTGGCGCGCCTGTTGCGCAACTTGAAATGCATGGCTGGAGACGAACTCACGGTCGCGGGGGCGCTGCTGTTCGGCCGTCAACCGCAGCGCATGCTGCCGACGGCACGGATGGAATTCGCTCGCTTCGAGGGAGCCGTAGCGGGAGAAACTATACTTGACCGAAAAACTATTGAAGGAAGGCTGCCGCAACAGTTGGACCAGATGGAGAGGTTGTTACGGCTACATTTACGCGACGCAGGCGTCATCCGCGGATTCGGGCCGGAAGTGCAAGCGGAGTTACCGCCGGAAATGCTGCGAGAGTCGCTGACCAATGCCCTTGTCCATCGGGACTATTCTCTTTCGGCCCCAGTACGCGTTATTCTCTTTGAAGACCGGCTGGAGATCCACAGCCCCGGCCAGTTGCCAAATGGCGTTACGGTAGAAAATGTACGTGCCGGAATCCATGTGGAGCGCAACCCAATCATCCTCTCACTGATGTCAAAGCTGGGATTGATGACACGGTTGGGAACGGGTATTGTGCGCATCTTTCGCTTGGCGGCGGAGAGAGGGCTGCCGGAGCCGGAGCTGGAAGAGCGCGTTGCTGAATTTATGGTTACCCTGTACCGGATGCCATTGCCGGCATGAAATCTGGAGCAACAGCGATGCTGGCGGCAGGGAATATCTCCGCCCCCGATATTGAATTGATGCGGATAGCCGACTCGCCGCAAAAAGTACGCGAGTTGATTCTGCAAGGATTGTCGAAGCAGGCCAGCTGGTGCGAGAAGTCGGCCGAGGCCGCGCGTGCGGCGACGCGACTGGCGCTGGAAGCGAGCAGATAGATGGCACGTAGACGCAAGGGATTGAACCGACATCAGAAGGCGGTTTTCAGGGGCGGTGAACACCGTGTGCGGGGAGAGGAAGTCCGCAGACTGATTGAGATGGCCTACAGCGGGGGACCCTCTTGAACGCCTCCATGCCGCTGAAAACTCTGTCCGTGCCATGTGCGCAAGCGGGTGGAGGCCGCTTGGGAGACGCTGTACAGGCTGATGCAGGATCCTGATGTACGGGTGCGGCGGGCGGCTTGGCATACATTGGAGGATGGTGGCTGTCCATGTCCCGCCTGGGTGTTGAAGTCAGGTTCGGATGTCATCGCCGCGCCGGCGGATGAACTCGGACGACGTTGCCACGCTTCACGGCCAACATCAGGCCCGGTGTCCACTTCGCCATGCAGGTTGTTTTCCGTCATCCGGGCAAGAAGCTCTTCCACTGTTTGAGTGGGTGGCAACACGGGCGCGATGACCAACTCGCCGCCGCGCAGCGACAGTCTGACCGGTGAATCAGCATCGAGTCCGACCTGGTCTGCAAGGGGCTTAGGGATGCGCAGGGCCAAACTGTTGCCCCACCTCTGCACGCGAGCTTACATTATTTCGATTCTCCAGAGTTACTCATTGTTGCAGGTACAGCAAGTATACGATATGAGACTGAATCCGCCAGGATTCAGGTTCCGCGAGGCATGCTCTGTTTGCACAGGGGCTGATCCTGACTCAGAGGGATGCTCGCGAGCTTAAGATCTGAGTTTTGCAGGACGGAGCGTTTTCAGAGGCGGGGAGGTTCTGCAAGAGCAAGTGGTGGGTTCCCAATTTGGACTCTGTATTCTTCATATATATAATTGCGCTTGTCGCAGAATGTGAATCTACAGTACTGCATACATACGTGTCGTTCCCCGCAGACGTACGGAACTGTTCTGCACGAAGACGAGCATCCCCTCTATATTGGTGGTTACCAACATACAACATCGATTTCCGAAATCGAACCCGATCAGAATTGCGCGTCGCTGACAGGCGTGCGAGCCAGAGAGATCAAGCATGGAGCGCAGAGTCATAGACTTGAGTATGCCCGTACATAACGACATGGTGGTCTTCCCGCGGGTGACTCGCCCGACGATGTTGATGTATGAGGATTGGGAGGGCTTTGCAGAAGGGGTCGGAGCCGCGGAGCACGGCGTTACGTCGCTGACGGCCCACTACCTGACGATTCTCGGGGACCACGTGGGGACGCACATTGACGCTCTAAAGCATTTGGTTCCCGGCAAACCTGGGCCGGAAGGAATACCGCTGGAGTACTGTTACGGCGACGGGGTGTTACTGGACTTCCGACACAAGGAAAACGGAGCGGGCATCACGGCAGCCGACGTAGAAGAGGCGTTGCGCAGGATAGATTACGAGATCAAGCCATTGGATCTTGTGCTGATCTGGACGGGGGCGGGCAGCTATATAGAAGAGGAGCGTTACCTGAGCGAGCACAGCGGCATGACGCGTGAGGCGACGCTCTGGTTGATCGAACGCGGGGTCAAGGTGATGGGCATTGACGCGGTAACGTTTGACCCGCCGGTGTGGGCGATGTTTGAACGCAAGCAGTTCTGGGAAGCCCATCGCGTCATGTACGAGCATGAATACTATCATGTAGAGAACCTCTGCAATCTGGAGCAGATTCCGCAATCGCACGGCTTCACACTCTCGATGCTGCCGGTGAAGTGGGTGGGGACAACGGGTTCGCCTGTGCGGGCGGTTGCGATTGTGGAGGATTAAATGGGTCGCATTGCATCGTGACCAGGGCCATTCCTGAGTCAGGGCCGTTTCGCCTTCGACGGCGCCGTGATTCCAGTCCTGACGGGACCCTTTCGAAAGGCTTTTCCTGGCGGGACTACAGTAGCGCGCTACGCGGAAGTTTGTAAATCACTTTAACCTTCCATTTAAGGAGAAAAGCATGAAAAAGCTCAGCAGACGATCATTCCTTCAGTCGATGGGTATGGCCGGCGCCGGCGTCGCGCTGGCGGCCTGCGCCGCGCCTGCCGCTCCTGCAGCCCAGGAATCGGATGGCGGCGAAATGGCCGGTGGAGACGGCATGACCGGCAACCTGCAGATCTGGGTGCAGCACTATACACCCACGGAGAGCATGGAGCAGGGCCCCAACAATCCCCTTCCCCATAACATGATCCAGGTCATCTCCGATGAGTACATGGAGGCTCATCCCGGGGCCACGGTCGAGATTATCAGGAAGCCGGACAACCTGGCCAGCCATGAGTGGATCGTAACGCAGCAGGCCGGCGGCACGATTCCACACATCGTGTGGACGCACTCTTTCTGGGTGCAGGATGAGATCGATAAGAACTGGTGGATTCCGCTGGATCCCTTCTTCGAACAGCCCAATCCCTACGTGGGCGCGGGCGAGCCGGGCAGCGAACGCTGGCTGGACCAGTTCTACGAGATTCCCACCGAGGCCAAACGCGGCCCGGACGGCAAGCACTATGTTGTGCCGATCGACCTGGTGACGACCTTCTTCTTCTTCAACAAGAACGTATTCGACGAAGTTGGCATTTCGGCTCCGAGCACCTACGGCGAGTGGATTGAAGTCCAGGAGGCGCTGCAGGATACCATCATCCCCAACGCCAGACTGGCCTGGTACCAGTCCCAAGTTGGCGCGATGCTCTACGCCAAGAAGGATGACATCATCAACGCTGACGGCGGTGTCGCTACGTTGGAAGAGGTCGGCTGTGCCATGAAGAACGGGCTCTATACCGCTTCTGATCCCGAGTACGGCGAGTGGTTCCGACTGGTCAAGCAGTTGATCCCCTATCTGGCGCCGGACTGGGCGGCCGAGGGCGCGGACTTCAACCGCAAATTCCTCCAAAAAGATGTGGCTGTATTTGAAGACGGCAGCTGGCGTTTCGGCTATCTCAAGGCCGATCCACTGGTCGACTTCGAGTGGAGCACATTCTACGCGCCCACCATTACGGAGGCGGATTCGCCCTTTGCGATTGGCGAGGCAGCTCCTCCGATCGGCGGGGCGACTGCGGCCCAGTGGGCGCTGGCGACCAAGGCGGAGCAGGATGGAATCGTGCCACTGGCAATTGACTTCCTCCGCTATGTGACAGCGCCACAGAACGCCGGCCGCATGATCGCAGAGACCGGCACCTTCCTGCCCAACATCAAGGGCGTTGACGTCAATCCTGATCTGAGAGAACCGTTGCGCGCCATCACCGAAGGGTTGGGCGAGGCCGGCATGGTTACCTATCCCGACAAGATTGGCACCGAACAGCGCGAGAAGATCGCAGCCATCTGGACCGACTTCAAGTTGGACGTGGTATCGCAGGATGAGGCCGCAGAGCAGATCAATGAGCTGCTGCTTGAGTATGCCGATGAGGCGATTGAGAAGAACGGCTGGGATTGCGGGTAGTAGTTTTGAGTTTTTGGCTTTTAGTGAACTTCATTTTTGTCGATGGTGTTAGCTGAGAGCTAGAAACTTAGGATTCGAAGATCATGGGGGCAGGTGGGTTCCACGGGGGTTGGCTCGTGGAGCCCGCCTGTACTGAAGAAACGGGAATAGCGTTATGACAACAGAAGAGATTCGCGCACCTGCATCAAGCGCTACGGTCGCGAGACCGTCGGCGCCGCAGGAGAGGCAGGCCACGCTCGGGCAGCGCATCTACCGCTACCGCTTCGTTTACATGATGCTGGTTCCCACTTTTGCGCTGCTGCTGACCTTCAACTATTACCCGGCCTTCATGGGGCTTTACCGGGCCTTTTTCAAATGGGACATAGGTCTGCAGCCGGAGTTCCTGGGGTTGGGCAACTTCGAGAAGCTCTTCATCAGAGATGACATTTTCATCAAGTCGCTGCGACATGTGAGTCTGCTTACTTCGTGGCGGGTGATCAGCGCGGTCACGTTTCCTTTCATCGTCGCCGAACTGATCTTCAACTTGCGCAGTAATGTACACAAGTACACATACCGCGTCCTGACCATCCTGCCGGCGGTGGTGCCGGGCATCGTCATCTTATTGTTATGGCAGTTCATCTATGATGGCACGCACGGCCTTTTGAACGCCTTCCTCGAAGGTATCGGACTGGAGGACTGGCAGCAGCCCTGGCTGGGAAGCCCGAAGACGGCGCTTTATGCGGTTACGTTTATGGGGTTCCCGTGGGTGGGCGGTGTCACAGTATTAATCTATCTGGCGGGCCTGCAGGGCATCTCGGATGAAGTAATAGACAGTTCGCTGGTCGACGGATGCTCCGGTCTGCGGCGCATCTTTGCGATCGACATCCCTCTTATTCTCGGTCAGTTCAAGCTGATCATTGTGCTGGCGGTCATCGGCGGCCTACAGGGCTGGGTGGCAGTATTTGTGATGACGGCCGGCGGGCCGGGAACGGCAAGTATGGTACCTGGACTATGGATGTACAACAACGCCTTTTTGTGGAACAAGATGGGGTATGCGTCTGCCATCGGCATGTTCCTGTTCATGCTGATTATGGGTCTGACGATCTTGAACGTGAAGTTTGTCAAAACGGGTGACTACTGAGTTGTCAGCGGATCGTGGACAGAAGCTACTGACAGCCAGACCAGAGTCAAGGGTCGTGTCAAACTGGACCGACAGGAGCGTTGATCGATGACAGTACTGGAAGGGCAACCACAACATATCCAACGTATGTCGTTGACCGAAGGCTGGCGCCGCGCGTGGCGCAGCGGGGACTGGTGGCGCCATCTGGGACTGTTTGGCTTCCTGTTCTTCATGTTTCTGCCATTCATCATCACGATTATCATTTCGTTCAAGGATATCCCCCAGTTCGACCATTACCCGTTCACTGTCACCTTTCCGCTCCATCCCGACAACTATCTTGAAGCCTGGCGCATTGTGTCCCGCTATATCCTTAACAGCATAATCACCAGCGGCGCCTCGGTGGTTGGTATGGTTATCCTGGCGGCGATTGCAGCGTGGGCATTTGCCCGCTATCCTTTTCCGGGGAGGGAGCTCTTCTTTTTCGGCGTGCTGGCCCTGTTGATGGTGCCGGGGGAACTTACCCTGATACCGGCCTTCCTGCTGGTAAAGGACCTCGGTCTCCTGAATACCCGCTGGGTACTGATCGCCCCTTACATCGCGGGCGGGCAGGTTTTTGCCATCTTCATCCTTCGTCAGTTCTTCGAAGCACTGCCGGGCGAGATGTTTGAAGCGGCGAGGATCGACGGGGCAAACGAGTTGCAGGTCTTCCGTCACATTGGAATTCCGCTGTCGCAGTCGATTCTGGGTGTCGTCGCAATTATGCACGTCCTCAGCACTTGGAACGACGTTATCTGGCCCCTGGTTACACTCCGCAGCAACGAATTGATGACGCTGACCATCGGACTCTATGCGTTTCGAACGGCCTGGTACACGATTTGGGGGCCCCTGATGGCGGGTTATGTGATCGCTTCGATTCCTCTCATCATCCTGTTCGCCTTTACCAGCCGCCTGTTTGTCGAAGGGCTTAGCTCCGGCGCCATCAAGATGTAAGCTGCTTGGGAGCGCTGCGGTCTCTCCTACACAATTCAATGCGTTCCGTTTACAGCTATCTTGGCCTATGGAGAATTGCTCTCCGGCGTTTCAGTTCGGAACCGATTCTGACTTTTTGTCTTCTGCTTGGTTGGAGCGTGGTGGTGGCGCTGGCATCGGCGGCGCCGATGTACACTGACGCGGCCAACCGCTCCCTGCTGCAACACGAACTGCAGACCGTACCAAACCGCTCCGCTTTTTCATTTTTTTATCACTATGTAAAGGGCTCCAGCGTCGAGGGCGCGGCCTGGGATGCGTACGCGGCCCTGGACCAGTACATGGAGACCCGTTATAACCAGGATCTGGGGCTTCCGCACCGGTCGGACATGCACTATGTCAAGAGCGATTTGTTCCAGGTCTTTCCCCTGCGTGACGGGCAGTATGAATTGCGAGACAGGCCTCTATTGCGGGGCTACCTGGGGTTTATCGACCGCTTTGAGGAGTATGTATCCGTTGCCGAAGGCGAATTCCCCGCGCAGGGAAATGTTGAGGGGAGCAGTGACGAGGCAGTCGACGTCCTTGTCAGCGAGGCGTTCGCGGTGGAGGCCGGGCTGCAAGTGGGAGAGGAGTATACTCTCTTCGACCCAAACGCCCGCACATCGACCGGCAATGTTGTGCGCCTGGAGATACCGATACGTATTGCAGGGATCTGGATTCCTCGCGCGGAGGGGGGCGCAACGTGGCATTTGCCGGCGCTGTCGTTCGCCAATGTCTTCCTCGTTCCTGAAAACACCTACATCAGTGAGATTGGGGCAAGGATTCCGCATGCGTTGACCGATGCCGGCTGGTACAAGGTTGTTGACGGCGACTCAGTTCGCGCAGAGGATGTGGACAGGTTCCTGGGCAGAGTGAGTCGTGTCGACAGGCAAATCAAGAGCCGGATATCGACGACATATCTGGAACTGTCGCCGGTCTCCGCGCTGAGGCGATACCAGCTCGTTGCTTCGACCCAGGCGATTCTGTTGCTTCTTTTCAGCATTCCCATTTTGGGGCTTGTCCTGTATTTTATTGTTCTCATCGCCGACAGTACGGTAAAGCGGCAGCAGATAGAGATTTCGATCCTGAAGAGCCGGGGGGCGACGACCGGTCAGGTCTTTTCGATCTATCTGCTGCAGGGCGCTACGCTTGGGATCTTTGCATTGGCCGTTGGCCCGCAGTTGGGCAAGATGGTGGCGCAGTTCATTGGCGGGACGCGCTACTTCATGACCTTTGACGCGCCGACGCCGCTGCAGATCGAGACGACGACGACCAGTATGACGTATACGGTTGTCGCAATCGGGGGCGCCCTATTCGCGACTGTGCTGCCGGCTATGGGTGCGGCGCGGCTGGCGATTGTCGAGGCCAAGCAGGAGATAAGCCGACGACAGCGCCGCTCCTTCTGGAAGCGCTCGTACCTTGACTTTTTGCTGCTGGGGGTCGCAGGTTACGGCTACTACATGCTCAGGACCCAGGGACGGATCGCCTTTTTGCAGGCCGATGTCCCCACAGACCCGCTGGACAACCCGCTGCTGTTTCTTGCGCCGGCGCTCTTCATTCTGGCGGTTGCGCTCGTGGCCGTCCGCCTTTTCCCTCTCATCGCGGTGGTACTGACCCTGCTATGGGCTCGTTTGGGAGGCGTCTCGATGCTGCTGGCCTTCTACAATCTTGCGCGTACGGGCAGAGTTTATACCAGCTTGTTGTTGCTACTCATCCTGACCACAAGTCTTGGGACCTTCACGGCATCGATGGCACGCACGCTGGACGCCAACCTGGTGGCGCGCATTTTCTACGAAGTGGGGGCGGACGTCACTTTGACCGAAGGGGCGGCGCTGCGGATTCTACCCTCTGAGGACGGCAAACCGGTGGAGGAGGGAGAGGAGGAGTTTGTCTGGATCAACCTGCCGGTGGACGAACACCGGCAGGCGCCAGGGGTCAGGGCTGCGACCCGTATCGGAGATTTCCCGGTTTCCACACGCGTTGGCGGCAGGCTGGTCAGCGGCAGGCTCTTCGGTATCGACCGCAGCCATTTCCCGGAGGTCGCGTATTTCCGGCCGGATTTTGCCAATGATTCGCTGGGCGCGCTCATGAATGCGCTGGCGCTGGAGTATAGCGGCGTCATTGTCAGCCAGTCGATGTTGGACGCTATCGGGCTACAGATTGGCGATACGATCGCGCTGAGCGGGCTCGTCCCTGCAAGCAATGCGACGTTCGATTTTCAGATCGTGGGGGCAATGGAGCTGTTTCCGACCGTCTACCCGCAGGACGGAGAGTTTTTTGTCGCCAACCTGAACTACATCTTTTCTCTTATTGGCCATGAGGTCCCTTACAGGGTCTGGCTGGCTACGGAGGAAGCCATTGATCCGGAACTTCTGGTAAGTTCATTGGACGAACTTGGCTACAGGATTATTTCGATGGAGGATGCGCATTCGGAGCTTGCGGAGGCGCAGGCAAGGCCTGCGCGAGTCGGGCTGTTCGGGTTTCTTTCGGTTGGCTTCATTGCCGTAGCCATGCTGAGTATGCTTGCGCTTGTCATCTATTCGGCGCTGTCGTTTCGCCAGCGATTCATTCAGCTGGGCATATTGCGGGCGATGGGTCTTTCGACAAGCCAGCTTGTCTTTTCGCTTGGCGGCGAACAGGTGACGGTTACGACGGTGGGTATTGCCGCCGGCAGCTACCTGGGACTTCTGAGCAGCTACCTTTTCATACCCTTCTACCAGATTGGGCACGACCAGGCTGATCTGGTCCCGCCGTTTGTCGTGCAGATCGCGTGGGACGATGTAACGCAGCTGGTGCTGGCGATGATGACCATGGTTTTGGTGGCAGCGATCGGCACGTTGTGGCTGCTGGTGCGGATGAAGACTTTTCAGGCGGTGAAGATGGGCGAAGTACTCGCCTGATTTTGAACGGCGCCGGCTCTTGAAGGTGTGCCCCGGTACCCGTTACCTAGAAAAGGAGTGCCCATGAAAGTTGGTCTTGACGCTCTGACGCTGAAAGCTGTAAGCCTTGATCCGCTGGAGCTCCTGGAATTGACGAGCGCCCACGGTCTGGAGGGCCTGCATTTCTCGGCGAGGCTGCTGGAAGGGCGCGACGATGCCTATGTGGACAGGCTGTCGGAAGAGGCAGAGGCCCGCGGGCTGTATCTTGAACTGGCCGGCGCCGGTGTCAACCCCGGTCAGAGCGGGCGGACTGTTGCCGAGATGGTGGCAGAGTGGAAGCCTCTTTTCACGCTGGCCAGGAAGTTGAACGCGCCGATACTGAACACCTGTTTTGGCCTGCTCAAGGAGCGCACGTTTTCTGCGCCGACGCTGGCAGAACAGATCGAGCTGACGATCGAGGTATTGCGCGAGTTAAGTCTGATCGCTGCGGACTTCGACCTGATGATAACAATGGAGCTCCATGTCGATCTGACTTCATTGGAGCTTGTACGCGTCATTGAAGAGGTCGATTCGGAGCACGTAGGCGTCAACCTGGACACGGCCAATGCGCTGGGGTTGCTCGAGGACCCCGTTGACGCGGCGCGGGCGCTGGCGCCTTTCGTGCATACGACCCATTTCAAAGACACGTGCATCTATCCAACTGAAGAGGGATATAACTGGCAAGGGGGCGCGCCCCTGGGTCGCGGCCTGGTCGATCTGCCCACGGTTGTCGAGATCCTCTATCAGGCCAATCCGAACGTCCATCTGAACATTGAGGACAGCGGGGGTTTCATTCCGATTCCGATGTATGACGAGGCGTTCCTCGAGAGCTTCACCGATCTGACGCCGACCCGCATGGCCCGCTTTGTGCGCCATCTGTGGCGGGGCGAGCAGCAGTTGCGGGCCGGCCTCCATCCGCGCCCGGAAGAAAGCAAGGAGCTCGATTGGGCGACGATCATTCCGGCCCGGCTCCAATATAATGTCGACTACGCACGACGACTGCGCGACGAGACTGTGGCGCGCCTGGAAACCGCCGGCCAAAGCGACGCTAAACTGACGCGGGCAAAGAGCCGCTGAATTCCATCAGGGGAGCTTCCAATGACTGACTACAGAGCCGCGGTGATCGGCTGTGGACGCATGGCCCGGGGACACATGAAGGCATATGAGGAGTTGGGCATTCCGATCGCGGCGGGGGCCGATATCTCCGAAGACGCTCTGCAGGCTTTCGCCGAGGAGACGGACGCTAAAGGGTTGTATACCGATTACAAAGAGATGCTGGCTGAAGTTCAGCCGGATTTGGTGTCGGTAGTGACCCACGATGCGTTGCATTGCGCTATGGTGGTGGCTGCGGCGCAGGCGGGGACGAAGGGGATCGTGTGCGAAAAGCCGATGGCCATGGATCTGACAGAGGCGGACGAGATGCTGGCAGCCTGCCGGGCGTCGGGCTCTCGTCTCACCATCAGCCACCAGCGCCATTATATGCCCCAATACGCTCGCGCCCGCCAGTTGATTGCCGACGGCGCCATCGGCCGCGTCGTTTCCGCCGAGGCTTCGCTTAAGCCCGGCTGCCTGATGACGGACGGGACACACACGATCCATATGCTACTGGCGCTGCTGGGAGACCCGGAAGTCGACCACCTGCTGGGACAGGTGGACGGGCATGAAGGCTATGAATACTACGGTCACCGCTGCGAAAACGCCGGCATCGCCTTCCTGGCGTTTACCAACCAAGTGAAGGCCCACTTTGTGTGGGGTTGGCTGGCGCGCGAGGCCGCGCAAGACGGCGGAATTAGGCGGCAGCATTCGCTGGACCCAAGCTGGAGCGATGCACGTCATCGCTACCACCATTTCATCATTCACGGCGATGAGGGCAGACTGGAACTCTACGGCGACGTATTCAAAATCGCTGATCTCCAGTCGACGCCTGCGGTGCGCATCTTTCGGGGCGGCGAATTCGAGGACATTGAGATTGAGTGGCCCGCTCCCGTCAGCGCAATCGGGCTCGAGATCAAAGACCTGATCGAGACGATCGAAACGGGGGCGCCCCATCCGCTGGATGGCGAAAACGGACGCAAGGTCACCGAGGTGATGGTCGGTATCTATGAGTCGGCGAGGCGGCGCTCTGTCATAAAGTTCCCTGTCGAGGTGCGGGATAATCCATTCCTGGCAATGTGCGAAACAGGTGACTTTCCTCCGCAGGGAGACGAAACCGGGAGGTACGTCGCTCCGAACGAACGTGAAAGATGGCGTGCCGGATCGGAGAATGAAAGCGAAAAAGGAGTGTAGAGATGGGAATTTTGAGCGAAAAGGCGGCACTGGTAACCGGTGGGCGCCGGGGAATCGGGCGGGCCGTCTGCCTGGCGCTGGCCGCGGAGGGCGCGGATGTGGCGGTGAATGACGTGGAGGGCGCGGAGCAGGCCGAGGCGGTCGCGCGGGAAGTACGCGAACTGGGCCGGCGCGCGGTGGTCGTCATGGCGGATGTGGCGCAGCCCGATCAGGTACAGGCCATGGTGGATGGGGTTGTTGAAGAGTTGGGGGGGCTGGATATTCTGGTCAACAATGCCGGGGTGGAGTCGATAGTCCCCTTCTTGGAGATTACGCCGGAAGAATGGGAACGCGTGACCAATATCAATCTGCGCGGCGAGTTTCTCTGTGCGCAGGCTGCAGTCCGTCACATGATTTCCAGTGGAAAAGGGGGCGCCATCGTCAACATTGGTTCGGTGCAGGCGGGGATGGTGTTGCCGGGTCGGGCGCACTACGCGCCGAGTAAACGGGGCGTCGAGGCGTTGACCGCGAATCTGGCGGTCGAACTGGCCGAACACAATATCCGCGTCAACTGTATCAACCCGGGGCTGATCGACACGGACATGACCAGCTGGGTGATGAAGGACCCTGAAATCCTTCCGATTGTTCTGGAAAAGATTGCTCTCAAGCGCGCCGGCGAGCCGGACGAGATCGGTCAGGTCGCGGCATTCCTTGCTTCGGACAAGGCAAGCTACGTGACGGGGCAGTCTCTCTACGTGGACGGTGGATTCCGCATCATGTAAACCGCGGGGTCCGATGGCCAGTAACTTGACCGGGCACCTTTGTGAGGAGAGGAAAATGAAGATCGGCCATACGGGGATCACCTGGGGGATTCCGGGGGATGTTGAGCAGGCGTACCGCGACACTGCCGAATTGGGCTATCAGGGCTTTGAGACTTTTGCGGCGAAGATTCTCGATCTCAATGGGAGCAGGGCAGGTGGATACCGCGGCCTGGTCGAAAGTTTTGGCATTCCAACGGCGGCAGCATACTGCTATAAGGACTGGATCAATCCGGAGACGGCGGCAGCCGATCAAGAGAACGCCCGCCGGGAGGCCGATGGGCTGCGTGCGCTGCCCGGCGGCGAGACGCTGGTACTGCAGGCGGGTCCGCGCCCTGCGGACGGTTATACGCCGGACCAGTTTCGCCGACTGGCCGATGCGCTAAATCAGATCGGAGAGTATTGCCGTCAGATCGGCCTCGCGGTCGGACTGCACCCGCACACGGGGACGTCTATCGAGACCCGTGAGGACATCGACACGATTTTGGGGCTGGTGGATGCATCACTTATAGGATTCGCGCCTGACACCGGTCAGATCGCCAAAGGGGGCAGTGACATTCTGGAGGTGATGCGTACGTACAGAGACCGCATTGTCCACGTCCATTTGAAGGACTGGAACGGAAGCTACGACCGTGATGCCGACGGGAAGGAGATCGATAGAAGCGGTTACGTCAATTACGAACCTATAGGCAGCGGCGTTCTTCCCATGCCGGAGATTTTCGCGATTCTGACAGCGGACAGCGGGTTCGGGAAATGGGTCAACGTTGAGCTGGACGGAACGGCGCGTGCGCCGCGTCCGCCGCGGGAGGCGGTCAGGATGAGTCGTCAATATCTTGAATCGGTTCTCGGTAACAGTGCCGCCTGGACTTCCTGAGGCGTGCAGGGGAGGAAGACGCCCAGGAAAAGTCAAGTATAGAGACAAGGAAAGAAGGTGGGCGAAAACAGGAGATGAAGATCAATTTTACAGACGCCCTCATTGAAGATGATCGGGCTGCCTTGCGAGCGGCTCCCAAGGCCGACCTTCACTGCCACGCTTTTTTCAGCGCACGCCGTCGAAACCTGGAGTCACGCTTCGGCTGCACGATTGAGAGTCCTCCAGCCAAAATGAAAAAGCTGGGAGGGATGCACATATACGCTACCGACGCTCTGGATCCCCATTTGCGCGACCGCGAGACAGTCGAGTTTGTGGCAGAGTCAGCGGTTCGCGACGCAATTGGGGACGGTGTCGTTTTGCTGGAGATGAGCTTTGACATTCGGCGCACAGCATACTATGAAGATGGACTGGCCGGTGTGGTGCGGCATCTGAAAGAGCTGGCCGCACGTTACTCTCCGCAGATTGAATTGCGCCCGGAGTTAGGTCTTCCCCGTCAGACCGCTTCCAACCCGAGACAGATGGCGCTGGCGCACCAAGCAGTCGGGTTGGGCTTTTTTCAATCGATCGACCTGTACGACCACCAGGAGGCGTGCGGGCCTGAGGATGTCGAAGCGCTCTATGTCGAAGCAAAGGCCGCGGGCATGAAGTTGAAAGCGCACGTCGGAGAGTTCGGAGGCGCGCAGGAGGTCCGGCGAACGGTTGAACTGCTGAAGCTGGACGAGGTGCAGCACGGTATCGGCGCGGCGGAGTCGGTCGAGGTCATGCGCTGGCTGGCCGGGAACCGGATTCGACTGAATGTGTGCCCGACGAGCAATGTCATGCTGGATGCCGTACCTGACATGGCCAGCCACCCGATCCGGCTCCTCTTTGACAACGGCGTGCCGGTGACGGTCAACTCTGACGACCCGATGATCTTCGATCAGAGCGTTTCTGACGAGTATCGCAGTTTGTACCGGGCAGGTGTTTTCAGCGCCGACGAGCTGGATGACATTCGGAAAGCGTCGCTCGAGGGCGTCGTCAATCAGGTCGCCAACTATCCTGAACTGTGATAGGCTACCCTCTAGCAGGTAACCCCCACACCCACCAGCAGTCATCCGGCAATCCCTACATTTCCCAAAATGCTTAGAGGAGAAATACGGTCATGTATGTCATCATCGCCCCCTTAAAGATCAAGGAAGAGTTCACGGACCGGTTCATCGAAGAAATATTGCTGGACGCCCAGGGGTCGGTGCAACATGAGCCCGGCTGTCTGCGATTTGACGTAATCCGGGATGGCGACGATCCGAACACGATCTGGTTGTATGAGGTTTATGAGGACGAGGCAGCGTTCCAGGCGCACATGCAGACGCCCCACTTCATCAGATGGCGGGATACAACCGAGGATTGGGTGGCTGAGCGACCCGAAGGCAAAGCGATTGGGGCATCTGTCCTCTGGCCGCCACGCGAAGACTGGGATAAGTAAAGCGGCGCCGGTTCCTCCAAGAGATGGGCACGGGCCTACGCATAGGGAGCAGACCAATGTCATTTACAACACGCCCGGTTTTCATGGGCCGCCATGGTGTCGTCTCGGCCGGTCATTATCTGGCAGCGGCCGCGGGCTCCCGCATGTTGGAGCAAGGCGGCAATGCGATCGATGCCGGTGTGGCCGCCGGATTCGCGCTCAATGTGCTGGAGCCGCAGTCAAACGGCATCGGGGGCGAGGTCCCCATCCTCATCTATTGCGCGCGGCAGCGCCGGGCGTACGCCATCAACGGGCAGGGCTATGCGCCGAAGGCCGCGACCATCGCCTGGTTCCGCTCTCAGGGGATCGAGATCATACCGGGCGACGGCTTTCTGCCTGCGACCGTGCCGGGCGCGTTCGGCTCGTGGACGACAGCGCTGGAGCAGTTTGGGCGCTTGCGGCTCAAGGATGTGCTGGAGCCGGCGATCGAGCTGACGGAAGAAGGGTTTGCGGTCTACCCGGAGCTGCACGTCTCGCTGACCGGACTGAAAGAGAAGTTTGAGAGCGAATGGCCCAGTTCGGCCCGGGCCTATCTGCCTGACGGGCGTGCGCCTGAGGTGGGCGAGTTTCTGGCCAACCCGGATTGGGCGGAAACCTTCAAGGCAACGGTCGACGCGGAAATACGCAACAGCCACCTTGGACGTGAGGCGGGTATCGCCGCTGCCCGCGACTATTTCTACAAAGGGCCTATCGCAGAAAAGATCGTCGCCTTCCAGCGCGATACGAAGGTGCGCGACGCCAGCGGACAGTGCAACGCCGGCCTGCTGGCAGAAGCCGACTTTCACGAATACACCACCAAGGTGGAGTCGCCGGTCTCGTTCAACTATCGCGGTTACGATGTACATAAGTGTAGCGCCTGGTGTCAGGGTCCCGTCTTTCTGCAGCAGTTGGCGCTGCTTGAAGGCTTTGATATCGGCGCGTTCGAACACAATTCAGCGGAATATATCCACACAGTAGTCGAAGCGTCCAAGCTGGCATTCGCCGACCGTGAGCAGTATTATGGCGACCCGGACTTTGTGGACGTGCCACTCGACCGCCTGCTGTCCAAGGCGTATGCGGCCGGGCGCCGCGACCTGATTGACGCGCAGCGGGCTTCACTGGAGCTGCGCCCCGGCGATGCCCCCGCCAGCACGCCCACCCATGCGGAAGCTGATCCGAACGTCTACACGGGCGATACGACGCACGTAGATGCAGTCGATCACGAGGGCAATCTGTTCGCGGCAACGCCCAGCGGCGGCTGGATCCCGTCATCGCCGGTCATCGAAGGGTTGGGCTTCCCGCTGGGGACGCGCGGGCAGATGTTCTACCTGGACCCGAGCCACGCCAACGCACTGGTTCCGCGCAAACGGCCGCGTACAACGCTTACGCCCTCGCTGGCGACAAAGGACGGCGAACCTTTCATGGCTTTCGGCACGCCGGGCGGGGATTGCCAGGACCAGTGGACGCTGCAGTTCTTCCTCAACGTCATCGACTTCGGCATGAATCTGCAGGAGGCGATCGACGCTCCCAATTTCCATACGCACCACTTCCCCAATTCCTTCTACCCGCACAACGCCAGGCCGGGCAGCCTTACGTTGGAGGCGCGCATTCCTGAGTCTGTGCGGGACGCGCTTTCCGAGCGGGGGCACGAGGTTACGGTAGGCGGGGCGTGGAGTCACGGCAAGGTACTTGCGATCACATTCGACGTGAAGAGCGGTCTCATCTCCGCAGGCGCCTCGCCGCGCCGGCAAATCGCCTATGCGATGGGGCGGTGAACGGCAGTGGTCGGTGGTCAGTTGTTAGACGCAGCAGTCACCAAGTAATGCGTATCAGATAGTTGGAGGTGCGGTATGCAGTCCCCACACG
The DNA here is from genome assembly GCA_965200615.1 of Caldilineaceae bacterium. Lineage (GTDB taxonomy): Bacteria > Chloroflexota > Anaerolineae > Caldilineales > Caldilineaceae > Bin5. The sequence goes on from OZ241377.1 coordinate 214,985, forward strand.
GTATTATGGCTTCGGCGTTTCGCCCGTCTGTGATGGGCAGGAACGGGATGGTTACATCAGGGCATGCGCTCGCGTCGCAGGCGGGGATCCAGACGCTGATGTCGGGAGGCAATGCTGTGGACGCGGCGATTGCCACGGCGGCCGCGCTGGGTGTGGTTGAGCCGGCCGGTTCCGGGGTCGGCGGCGACGGATTCATTCTGATCTATTGGGCTGAGACCGGAGAGGTTTCGGCGGTGAACGCGACCGGTCCGGCGCCTGGTGCGGCGACGCGCGAGCGTTATCTGGAGGATGGCGGGATCCCGATGAAGGGGATTCGCAGTGTTTCGGTGCCCGGATTGGTGGATGGGTGGCTGCTGGCGCATGAACGGTACGGCGCGCTGCCGCTGGAGAAGGTCTTCAGGCCCGCGATCTCATTGTGCGAGGACGGTTTTCCGATCAGCCATCTGCTGGCGGAGCAGATACGGGGGGAACAAGAGCGTTTCGCGGCCGACCCGCACACGCGCGCTGTCTTCACGAGGGACGGTGAGCCGATCCCGACTGGCTCGTTGCTCTGCAACCGCAATCTCGGCGCGACGCTGTGCAAGATTGCGCAGGAGGGACGCAAGACACTCTATGAGGGCAAAATCGCCAGAGAAATCGCTGAATTCAGTCGCGCTCGCGATGGCCTCCTGACAGAAGAGGATCTTGGCAACTATCACGCGCATTGGGCTGAGCCGATCCACGTCAACTACCGCGGGCACGAAGTCTACGAGATGCCGCCAAATTCGAGTGGCCATATCCTGCTGCAGGAGCTGAATATCGTTGAGCTGTTCGACCTGCAGACCATGGGCTGCAATACGGCCGAAAGTATCCACATGATGGTAGAGGCCAAGAAACTCGCTTTCGCGGACCGCGAAAAGTACATGGCAGACCCGGAGTGGGTCGATATTCCGCTGGAGGGGATGCTTTCCAAATCGTACGCGGCTGAGCAGGCCGATCGCATCGATATGGGGCGGGCGGCGGTCGATGTCGCGGCCGGCGGGCCGGAAGCGCATGAAGACACGACCTGTTTCTGCACAGCGGACCGGGCGGGAAATCTGGTCTGCATACTCCAGAGCATCCAGTCCGGATTTGGTTCGGGCCTGGTCGCGGGCGAGACGGGCATCCTGCTAAACAACCGCATGACCTATTGGCATTTGGAGGAAGGACATCCGAACTGCCTGATGCCGGGCAAGCGCGTACGGCATACGATGAATCCTGTCATCATCACCAAGGACGGCAGGCCGGTGTTGACTTGTGGGACGCCGGGCGCGGATACGCAGGTGCAGACAAATCTGCAGCTTGTTACCCACATGCTCGATTTCGGCATGACGCCGCAGGAGGCAGTCTCCGCGCCGCGCTGGCGCAGTCTTCAGAACCCGATGGAATCGACAATCCCGCATGTCTGCTCCAATAACCTGCAAGTGGAAGACCGCTTTCCGGAAGAGGTGCGGCAGGAGCTGGCGCGGAGGGGGCACGAGCTCGAAATGGTAGGCGACTGGGGCGGGCCGGGCAGCGCGCAGGCGATCATGGTGCATCCGGAGTCCGGAGCGCTGATCGGCGGCTCCGATCCGCGGAGGGATGGGTACGCGGTCGGGTATTAAAGGGAAGACTCAAATGCTTCCGAGATCAGGCGCCTTACGATTTCTGCGAAAGAGGAACAAGGGTTATGTCCAGTCCCAATATTCTGTTTTTGATGACCGACCAGATGCAGGGCCGGGTGCTTGAGCCTGACAACCCGTGCCAGACCCCATATCTGGACCGGCTGGCGGCCAGAGGGGTGCGTTTCCGCAGGGCGTATACGCCGAATGCGGTCTGTTCTCCGGCGCGCGCAAGCCTGATGACCGGTCTGCTGCCTCACAACCACGGAGTGCTCTTTGTCGAGCATACGGTTGACTCCGATCAGGCGGTGCTGCGGACGCAACATCCTCACTGGGCGGAGCGGCTGACAGAGGCCGGATACCGCACAGGGTATTACGGCAAATGGCATGTAGAGCGTTCCAACGAGCTTTCCCGCTTCGGCTGGCAGGAACAGGGAAAGCAGGCCATGCGCCATGACTGGGGCTCGGCCAGTTTTTCGCTTGAGCGATTTCTGGAGAGCCCCGCCGGTTACCATCCGAACCGCTTCTACGGCGTCTGTGATCAACCGGCCAGCGAGCGCGGCATGGGCGAAAAGACGGACGCGGCGCTGGGTTTTCTCGACGCAGCCATGGAGGACGATGCGCCCTGGTGCTGTTTTGTCAGTTTCACCGAACCGCATGACCCTTTCTACTGCCACGAGGATGCGTTCGCGCGGTATGACGTAGACTCGATCCCGCTGCAGCCTAACGTCCACAACAGTTTGAGCGGCCAGCCGAATCTGTACAAGCGGTCGGCGCAGGTGTGGAGCAGTTGGACGGACCGGGAACACCGCGAGGCCGCGGCCTGCTACTATGCTTCCATCAGTGAGATCGACGAGCAGTTCGGGCGTCTGCTGGAGCGGGTGGAGATCGCCGGGCAGCTTGACAATACGATCGTGGTTCTGACATCGGATCACGGGGATTTTCTGGGCGCGCACGGGCTGTACTGTAAGAATATCGGCGCGTTCGAAGAAGCGTACAACATCCCCATGGTGGTGGCCGGGCCCGGCGTAGCGGAAGCGGCTGTGAGCGATGCCCGCGTCGGGCTGCAGGATGTGGGCCAGACGCTGCTGGAACTGGTCGGAGCGCAGCCGCTGGGCCAGATTGACGGACGCTCTTTTGCCCCTGTACTGGCCAGCCCGCAAGACACGTCAGATTATCAGCAGGGCTTTGCCGAATACTTTGGCGGGCGGTATATTATCAGCCAGCGGCTGCTATGGGACGGAGACTGGAAATTCGTCCACAACGGCTTCGATTATGACGAGCTTTACAATCTGGCCGCTGATCCCTTTGAGATGAACAATCTGGCGCAAGATCCGGCACATGCCGAGAGATTGGAGGCGATGACGCGGCAGATGTGGCAGATCGTCGTTGCGTCCGGGGATCACAGCCTCTTCAACACACACTACCCATCGATGCGGATGGCGGCCGTAGGGCCGGGGAAGTCTTCGTATTGAGTCTTCGGTCGTATGAAAACCGGAGCATTCGCTTGCGCTCGAGGAAAGTTGGGCGTTGTAGTCCAGACGAACGGGAGAGAAGGTAAGAGTCAATATGAACCAACCACTGACTGACGAGCAGGTAAATTTTTTTCGAGACAATGGTTACCTGGTCCTGCGTAACGTGCTGGACCCCAAGTTGATGGCCCGGACACGGGACGCCTGGTGGGATGTCGCGCCCAAGAACCTGATACGGAACGACCCGAATTCGTGGGTGGGCGCCTTCCCCGACTCACGCTTTACGTGGAAATACCGTGACCGCAGCAGCGAGCCGTGGATGATCGAACTCCTTTACGGCAATTCAAAGCTGCAGGCGGTGGCAAAGCAGCTGCTCGGTCCTGAATTGAAAATCCCTGAGAGAATTCGCGGGATATACTGCGTCTTCCCGGATACGGACAAGGCGCCGCGACCGGCTCGTTTTCACGTTGACGCGCACGCATTTCATCTGGGTGTGGTGGGCTACGTCGACGACGTGCCGCCCGACGGAGGTGGGTTCACCATTTGGCCTGGCAGCCACAAACACTTTTATCATACGTTCAAGACGGCCTACACGTTCAACCCGCTGGAGGAGAACAAGGAGGTCTGGGACACGGATGCGTGGCGCACGGTGCTGCAGATCGACCCGGTGCACACGTACGGCTCTGCGGGCGACGTCGTGCTGTGGCATCACCGTATGGGACACGGGGCCGGCCACAACCGTTCGGGCCAGGTGCGGCAGGCGGTCTTGTACGACTTCTGCCGGGCCGACCTCGAGGCTGTTCAGGATGAGCCTCCGCCGGACGAGATGTGGCGGGACTGGCCGGGGATCAATGGGAGCTAGAGCCGACAGGCCATGAAAATCACAGACGTCAAGACATATCTGATGCAGGCAAGCGTGCCCGGCGGCGGCTGGACGCAGCGCAACTGGCTGTTCGTCAAGGTCTTCACCGATGAGGGCATCTATGGCGTCGGCGAGGCGTCGGGCTGGCCGCGGGTGGTGGAGACGGCGATCCAGGATCTGCGCGAGATTCTCATCGGCGAGGATCCTTTTCTGATTGAGCGCATCTGGCAGAAGATCTATCTGGCGATGATGGGGCATGGAATGACCGGCATCGTCGGAGGGGGAGCGCTCACCGGCATCGAGATGGCCCTGTGGGACATCAAAGGGAAGGCGCTGGGCGTGCCGGTGTGGAATCTATTGGGTGGCAAGATCCGGGATCGAATCCGGCTCTACGCGCACGCGCATACGGCGGAACGTGCCCAGGAGTTGGTGGAAAGGGGCTTCAGCGGGCTCAAGACCGGGGGCGTGGTCGAGCCGATCGCGAAGATACGTACCTTGCGGGAAGCGGTCGGACCGGAGATCGATCTGATGGCCGACGTCCACGGTCCGCCCTGGTTCAGTGTGCGGGACGCGATACGCGTGGGCCAGGCGCTGGAGGAGTTCGACCTGCTCTTTTACGAAGATCCGGTGCCGCCCGAACACGTTGAAAACCTGGCCAAGGTCGCGCGTCATGTCAATCTGCCGATCGCGGCGGGTGAACGCCACACGCAGATTTACGGCGTGCGTGAGTTGATCGAGCGGGAGATCGTGGATGTGATCCAGCCGGACACGGGCCGGGCTGGCGGTCTGATGCAGATGAAGAAGATGGCGGCAATGGCAGAGGCTCACGGGATTGGCTTTGCTCCCCATGACGGCTCATTGGGGCCGGTGGCGGAGATGGCAGCGGCGCATCTTCTGGCTACTCTGCCCAACTTTCTCATCCTGGAGCATTTGGAGGATGACGCGCCGCAGCGGTACGAGGTCATGCAGCCGCAGCCGGAGATCGTCGACGGGTCGATTGTCGTGCCGGATACGCCGGGCCTGGGCGTGGATATCGTCGAAGATGCGATCGCCCGCTATCCGTCCACTGGCAACGTCTCCACACCCCGGCAGGATGAGTACGTTTACTTTCAGGCGAAGTATGGCCGGGCCAAGTGGCTGGAACAGTAAGGACGGGCGACAGGCAGATCCTGCTTGAGCGATGTGTCCATCGGACCATCTTCACCATTCTGGCCAGCGAACAGATAGGCGAACTGGGAGAAGAATGACGACGAGATCAGTCCGAACGCATGAGATTTCAGCGGACGCCAAGAAGAAGCTGCGTTCAGTCTCGACGGCCACGCTTACGAGCCAACTGCAGAATCATGGCTTTCGCAACACATTTTTGGCCGGTCTGTACCCGCTGCGGCCCGACCTGTCCATGGTGGGCTACGCCTTCACCTTGCGCTATATTCCGGCCCGGGAAGACTTGGCGGACGAACGCTACGACAACACCAGGAACGTGCAGAGGCTGGCAGTGGAGGCGGTCGGACCGCAAGATGTGCTGGTCATTGACGCCCGCGGCGACATCAGCGCGGCCTCTCTCGGCCATATCCTGGGGACGCGCATCGCCCAGCGCGGCGCGGCCGGCTTCGTCACCGACGGCGCGCTGCGGGACACGCCTGGCTTTCGGGAGCTGGCGTTGCCGACGTATATCCGGGCGCCGCATGCCACAACCTCATTTGTAGCCCACCACCCGGTTGAAATGCAGGTGCCCATTGGCTGCGCCGGAGTGGCGGTGACGCCGGGCGATGTGGTCGTAGGCGATGCCGAGGGCGTGGTGATAATCCCGGCCCATCTGGCGGAGGAAGTTGCCCAGGGCGCTTACGAGCAGGAGATTAGAGAAGAATTCTTCCAGGAGAAAGTTGCCGGCGGCGCCAGCATTGTCGGCGTCTATCCGCCTGATGACGAGACACTGGCTGAGTTCGAGCAGTGGCGTCGGGAGAGGGGCGTTTAGCGAGCGAAGAGGCGCTAGTCCCCTCGAAGTTCCCGCAGTTCTTCTTCCAACTCGCGAATTCTGGCCGTGTTCGTTTTTTGCCGTCCCCGGCCAAAAAAGTTTGCGGCTACGTTGGCCAGAATCGCTGTCAGCATTACCACGATGATTTCGTTGAAAAGTCCCCGCCTTTGCTCCTGATCAGCCACAAAAGACGAGATTAAGGCTTCATCCACCAGTTCACTCTCGTGAGCGAGTTCCTGCAGCGCCATTGTGATCCCGTTTGTAGTGGAACGGAGCCTCGGCCCATCAGTGATTATCTGGCTCAGAGCATACAACATCGACACAATCGTAATTGCATTGAAGATCACCGGCGGCAGCAACTTGCCTTCCATTTCACATCCTCTTTGTCCAGGCAGTTCGTTCGGATTTCACGTTTCAGAGTACTGCGCCTATCTCTTTCGCGACAACATGCGGGCGCCTGAAGGCGGTAAGACGCACTTGGGAGTAAGTGTAATCCGGATGAGCTAATCCCCTCGCAGCGCGCGCAGCTCTGCCTCAAGTTCGCGAATCCTGGAAGTATTGGTGTGATGCCTCCCTCTGCCAAGGTAGTTCGCGACGACATTGGCGAGAATCGCGATAATCATTGTCACGATCAGGTAGTTGTCAAGCCGCGTGCGCTGGTCGCGGTTGGTCGAGAGGCCGGAGACTATCGAGTCGTCCTCGAGGACGCCATCTGCAGCGAGCTCCTCGAGTACGTGGATGGCATCGGCCGTTCTGATTAAGCGCCCTGAAGCCCCGGTAACAATCTGGAATAGGGAAAACAACAACGCCACGATGGTAATGACATTGAATATTACAGGTTGGAGCAGTTCGTCTTTCACTCTTGAACCTCCTTGTCCAGTGGTTTTTGCCGCTCTAGTCTTACCCAAAGTTCAGGGCAATAGGGACATTGTATCACCAGGGTATGTCAGCGTGTCCAGCGGCGACATGATAGGGAAGACAGCCGCTGGACCGTCCGCTGAAGAATTGCGAGCGAGGCATGCCGCTAACTCTTCAACAGGTTCTTCAATAACTCTTTGGCGTGCTTTGATGCCCGCCCCCGATGGCTGATTTCGTTCTTGACGGAGGTCGGCAGCTCTGCCAGTGTTCGCCCGTGGTCAGGCGCAAAGAAGATGGGATCGTAGCCAAAGCCGTTTGATCCCCGCGGCGCATTGGTGATGGTTCCCTCCAACGTTCCCGTGCAAGTTTCGGCCTCGGTTGCAGGCCGGGCGATGGCAACCACACATTGGAAGCGGGCTGTCCATGGTCGGGGATGGGAGCGCAGCTCCCTCAGCAGCTTCTCGTTTCTGTCCTGGTCGGTTGCGCCGGGACCGGCATAGCGGGCGGAATGCACGCCTGGGGCTCCCTGCAGAGCATCTACCTCCAGGCCACTGTCGTCGGCCCATGTCCACAGGCCGGTCAGGCTGGCGTAGTGCCGGGCCTTCAGTACGGCATTGTCGGCAAAGGTGTTCCCGGTCTCAGCGACCTCTTCCCGGACGCCGATTTCATCCAGATAGGTGAGCGCCAGCGGCAGGTCTTGCAAGAGCTTGCTGTACTCCAGGAGTTTTCCCTGATTGTGTGTCGCAACCAACAGCTTCCGAACCATGTCATTGCCCTCCATAAATCGCGAGCTTCCCGCCTGCTCTGTTGTCCGGCAACCATGCCGCCTGTCACACAATCACATATAACACAACGAAGCCGGATTGGTTAAAGGAGCCCTCGTCTCTTGCCATTTCGCTGGTAAGGGGCTATCATACTCGCCGTCGGCGGACGCGCCTTCAACGACCCCTTAGCGCCCCTGGACAGGAGAGAACCGCTGTGTCGTATCACCCGTTACGCATCTTCAGCGGCTCTGCTCACAAGGAGCTGGCCCTGGAGATTGCCGAAACTCTCGGGGTGGAACTCGGTCAATCCACGACTCGCCGACTGCCCGACAGCGAAATACACGTAATGATCGATGAGGTCGTGCGTGACCAGGATATTTTTCTGGTGCAGTCCTGCTGCCAACCGGTAAATGATCATGTCATGGAGTTGATGCTGTATCTGGACGCATTCCGGAGGGCGAGCGCCCACAGTGTCAGCGTGGTGGTGCCCTATTTTCCTTATGCCCGTCAAGAGCGGATGGCGCATGGCCGTGAGTCGGTCAGCGCCCGGGTCATCGCCAATATGCTGGAGATGATGGGAGCGGATCGCGTCATATTTGTAGATATCCATGCCAGGGCGATCCAGGGCTTTTTCAATATCCCCGTCGATCCGCTTTCTGCACTGCCGATCCTGGCGGGCTATTTTCGGCAGCCAGAATGGGAAAATGCGGCCATTGTGAGCCCGGACGTGGGCCGGGCCAGCTTGGCGGGCCGTTATGCGCAGCTGCTCAATCTGCCGTTGGTGGTGATGCACAAACGGCGCACGAGCGTCAGCGTTACTGAGACGACGCATGTTGTCGGCGAAATCGCCGGTATCCGCCCGATCATAATCGACGATATCATGGCCGGCGGCAGCGTTCTCAGACAGATTGACGCCCTGTACGAAGCCGGAGCTGAGGGGACTGCCGCTTTCGCGGTCACGCACCCGGTATTGCTGCCCTCCGCGTTGGAGCATCTTCAGTCCGACGATCGTATCGCCAAGCTGGTCGTTTCCAACACACTTCCCGTTCCCCAGGAAAAACGATCTGACAAGGTGGTCGTATTGTCGATTGCGCCGATGCTGGCCGATATTATCAATCGCATCCACCAGGGTAGAAGTATTTCAAAGAAGCTGATACTCATGTAGTAAGGTCTGTCCAGGATCGGCCGCATGCCGGACCCCTTTGTAACGGAGTGGTCGGCATGACCTGAGACCGGCGGACCAAAGTTGGTCAACGTCTGGAGAACTGCTGGAGACGCACGTCAGGCCAGACATACATCACAGATCAGGGGTGCCGTACCTGTCAGGGAGAACGGATACCCGGAGGACCGTACATGGAGACACTGCACCGTTCCTGGATTGACAGGTCTGATGAAGAAGATAGCCAAACCTATGAGGACGACGCGGGTCTCGATCCAGACATAGTCGAAGATGAGGACATCTATGTAGCGTCATACTCGCAGTTGATGTGGTGGCGATTTCGCAAGCATCGGATGGCTGTCCTCTCCGGGTTTCTGGTCATCATCCTTTATGGGATTGCGGCTTTTGCCGAGTTCGTTGCGCCGTACGACCCGGAGCAATCCTTTGTAAAGTATAAGTTTGTGCCACCAATGAAGATCCGGATCATAGACGCGGAAGGAAATCTGCGCAGGCCGTTTGTTTACAAAATTATACGAGAGCGGGACCCCGAGACATTGCGCAACATTTACAAAGAGGACGATACTACAGTTCATCCGATTCGCTTTTTCGTAAAAGGAACTGAATACGAGATGTGGGGCCGATTTCCTTCGACATGGCATCTCTACGGGTTGGACGTTCCCCATGAGGAACAGGGTATCTTCCTGATGGGCGCTGACCGGCTGGGGCGCGACCTGTTCTCCCGGCTGTGTTACGGCGCGCGTATTTCGCTGACCATTGGTCTGGTGAGTGTTGTCATCAGTCTGGTAATCGGCATTCTGCTCGGGGGCATTTCCGGCTTCTATGGCGGAGCGATTGACAATGCTATTCAGCGGCTGATCGAGTTCATCCGCTCGATTCCGGAGATTCCGCTGATTATGGCGCTGGCTGCGGCTCTGCCAGCCGACTGGCCGGTGGTGCGCTTATACTTCGGCGTAACGATACTTCTTTCGTTTGTAGGCTGGACCGGTTTGGCCCGGGTTGTGCGCGGGCGTTTTCTGAGCATGAGAGAAGAGGATTTTGTGATGGCGGCCCGCTTCTGCGGGTCGAGCGAGATGCGTATCATACTGCGTCACATGGTTCCCTCGTTCCTCAGCCACATTATCGCTTCCTTGACATTGGCGATTCCGGGCATTATTCTGTCGGAAACGGGTCTGAGTTTTATCGGTCTGGGCCTGCGAGCGCCGGCTATCAGTTGGGGCGTACTGTTGCAGGAGGCCCAGAATCTACGTTCCGTCGCCTTGGCTCCTTGGGTATTGACCCCTGGCTTGGCAGTGGTACTGGCTGTATTGGCTTTCAATTTTCTCGGGGACGGCATTCGCGACGCCGCCGATCCATACGCCAAGTAGCTTTGTGAGAGGGTCCTGTTCCATTTGGAAGCAAAAAGGCCCTGGCATACGGTTGGATATCCAAGAATTCGGTACTGAATGACGACTGCTCGTACATGAAGAGAACGGATTTCACTCATGACAATTACATCTTCGCAAATCGACAGTGTGACGGCCAGCGGTGAATCCGCCGAGTCCCAGGAGATGCTCCTGGAAGTTAAGGGACTGAAGACGCATTTTTTCCTGGCGCAGGGAATTGTGCGGGCTTTGGAGGGCGTTGACTTCACCGTACGTCGCGGTCAGACGGTCGGCTTGGTCGGTGAAAGCGGTTGTGGCAAATCGATCACGGCCCGCTCCATCATGGCGATCGTGCCTTCACCGGGCCGGGTGGTCGACGGCGAAGTCCTCTTCCACCTGCAGAACCAGGAGAACGGCAGCGTCACCGATCAGGTCATTGATATGACCAAGATCGATGCCATGGGTACGCAGGCGCGTTCAATCCGCGGCGGCGAGATTTCAATGGTCTTTCAGGAGCCGATGACTTCGCTCAGCCCTGTTCACACGATTGGGAATCAGATTATTGAGGCGATCCTCCTGCACCAGGAGGTCGACAAGGAAGAGGCCCGCGCGCAGGCGATCGACGTGCTGAACAAAGTGGGCATGCCCCAGCCGGAGCGCACAATCGACCGCTATCCCCACCAGTTGAGCGGCGGCATGCGGCAGCGCGCCATGATTGCGATGGCCCTCTCCTGCCGGCCAAGCCTACTCATCGCCGACGAGCCGACAACGGCTCTGGACGTGACCACGCAGGCCCAGATTCTGACGCTGATGCGCGAGCTGCAGGACGAGCTGGGGATGGCGATCATCTTTATCACGCACGACTTGGGCGTGATCGCGCAGATGGTCGACTATGTGGTGGTCATGTATCTGGGTGAAGTGGTGGAGATGGCCGACGTCGATACCATTTTCTATGATCCCAAGCATCCTTACACACAGGCGCTGCTGCGTTCGATCCCCCTGTTAGGCCGCAAGTCGTCTCAGGGCATAACCAGTCAGTTGACTGCGATTCGCGGCTCGGTGCCGGATCCATACTCGATCCCGGCAGGATGCCCGTTTCACCCGCGCTGCCGCAAAGCGATTGCCGGTGTGTGCGATACCCGCAACCCGCCTCTGCTGGAACTGGAAGGCGGCCACATGGTCCGCTGCGTATTGTACGAATAGCGGACTCGATCCGTTTCTACGCTGGAATCTTCATCGGAGGTCGCGTATCGCGGCCTCTTTGCATTGCACCTTGTCCAACCAAGAGAATAAGATAATCGGAGTAAACGATCTATGAGCACAGAGAGGGACGCTCAGCCGGCCGGGGAATCGAGAGAGTCGGAGGCTGAGGGACAGATGTCTTTGACGCCGGTCTGGCAGGAGTCCGCCCTGCAGGCCGGCTTTGTACATGACTGGCTGGTGGCAGGTCCGCTGGCAACGCCGATTGCGCCGGTCGAAGGTTACACGGGTCCGGACTATAAGAATCGGATCGTGGCGGATGTCAGAGCCGCGGCCGCAGCAGGCGGAAGTGATCCGGAGGGAGCGATCCCCGCGTCCCCGGAGGCATTCGCCGGCGCCCTGGAGAGACACAGTTTTGTCCCTGACCGCGAAGAGACCAGGTGGCGCGTCATGCGCTGCCTTGACGACCACTTTGTAGACTTGTCCACTTTTCACCACACGCCCCACTTTCTGCAAGCATGGGCCTACTGTGTGCTGGACGTTCCCGGCGCCTGTGAAGTTACATTTGCCCTGACGACAAACGGCCCGGCGGACATCTGGGTCAACGAAGAACAGTGCCACCGGGCGGAGCATTTTCATCACCAGCTGCCCGAAACCGTCTCCTTCCCGGCGAAGCTGAAGGAGGGACGCAACGAGGTTGGCATCTGTTTCGAGGCGGTAGCGTTGCGAGAATGCCCGTATGTTATGGCCCTGGAGTTGACAGGCCAAGAGGACGGGGGCGGTAAATCACTCGACAACATCCGTGTGCTGCTGCCGACGTCGGTGCGGCCGGCAAGCAGGAGGCAGACGCTGGAGTCGATCTTCGATCAGGCCTACCTGGACAGAGATATGTACAGCCGCCATGCGAAGGTAACTGTGCGCTGGCCGAATGGGCAAGCGGTGACCGACGATTTTGCGCTGCGGTTGATGCGCAAGAATGGGCGCATCTACAGCGAACACCACACGAAGGGCGAAACGCGGGAAGAGGTGGTCCTGGGGACCGCGTTCCAGTTTCCACAGGATGACTACGAAGTCTTTCTCTTTCCCAATCCCGAGCACTATTATGTCAATGACCTGCGCGTTGAACGCCGACTGGACATTCATATCGTCGGCAACAGTGAGTATTCCACTGAACGCTACGGCGCCTACCCGCAGCGACGGCGGGAGGCTCTGCTCAATGCCGCGCGCCGCGGCGCGGAGGACAGCGTCTTTGCCGAGATCGCGGCGATGGAGCTGGGCATGTGGGACAATCTCAACGAGCAGGTCATTCTTGACAGCATTGCTTCGATAAACGAGCGGGCCGATTGCAGCGACTTTGATCTGGTCGGCCTGTTGGGCATGGCGGGACGCTACATTGAAGAGGAAGGGTTCCCGCAGTCGCTGATCGAGCCGCTGCAAAACTGTTTCCAGGGTTTCCGTTACTGGATGGACCAGCCGGGCGCGGATGCGATGTGCTTCTGGTCGGAGAACCATCAGATTCTCTTCCATACTTGCGAGATTCTGGCCGGCCAGCTGTTGCCGGACGCGCTGTTCACGAATGCCGGCCTGACCGGCAGTGAACACCGCGCCAAGGGTGAGGAGCGTGCCCTTTCGTGGCTGCGAAAGCGGGCCGCGGGCGGCTTCAGGGAGTGGGACTCCAATACCTATTTTGAAGAGGATGTGCTGGCCCTCAGTCATCTGGTCGATCTGGCAGAGAACGACGACGTGCGCGAACTGGCGGCGGTCGTGTTGGACAAGATGTTCTTCGGGCTGGCGGTCAACTCCTTCAAAGGTGTGTTCGGCTCCAGCCACGGGCGCACTTACGCGCCATTCATCAAGGATGCCTTCCGGGAGCCTACGTCGGGCATCACGCGGCTGCTATGGGGCAAGGGGATCTTCAACCGGAGTATCCGGGGGACGGTGAGCCTGGCCTGCGCCGTGAACTATCAACTGCCGCCGGTTATCGAGGCGATCGCCATCGACCCGGCTGACGAAATCTGGAGCCGGGAACGGCACGCGGGTCAGCTGGAGGCGTGGTGCGACCGGGAAGAGGGTAGTTGGGAGGTAAACAAGGTCACCTGTAAGACGCCGGATTATATGCTGTGCTCGGCCCAGGATTTCCGGCCCGGCGAATCCGGTTATCAGCAGCATATCTGGCAGGCCACCTTTTCGCCAGAGGCTGTCGTATTCGTGACCCACCCGCCGTGTCTCAGCGAGGACGGTTCGCATCGGCCCAACTTCTGGCACGGGAATGTGGCGCTGCCGCGGGCGGCCCAGTGGAAGGATTTGCTGGTGGCGGTCCACCGGTTGCCGGAGGATGACTGGCTGGGCTTTACGCACGCCTATTTCCCGATCTTCGCGTTCGACGAACACGAGATCAGGGACGGCTGGGCATGCGCTCGCGTTGGGGAAGGTTATCTGGCGATGACGGCCTCAGCGGGAATGACGCTCACTGAAACGGGCAGGAGCGCGTTTCGAGAGTTGCGTTCTTACGGGCAGAACAATATCTGGGTCGTGCAGATGGGGCGAGCGGAAACGGACGGCAGTTTTGCCGAATTCGTGGAGAAGGTGACGGCGTTGGATGTTACGTTCGGGGAGGACAGCGTACACCTGACCAGCCTGCGGGGCGAGAGCATCGATTTTGGCTGGGAGGGGCCTCTGCTCGTCAACGAACAGGAGGAACCGATCAGCGGGTTCCTGCACTTCGACAATCCCTACTCCAGCACGGAACTGGGCTCGGAGAAGATGAGCATCCAGTTCATGGACCTGCTGATGCAGCTCGACTTTTCGTGAGACGAAAAAGACGCAAAGGAGTACTCCTTTGCGTCTTACAATCTACACATGCTTAAACTGAAGTGCCGTCGCACACGCCTTGGCAGATGGACCGGCAATTTCGCTCTAAGATGGGAGCAATAATTTCAGGTCCTGGCTCAGTTCGTCGAGAGTGTAGCTTGGCGGGGCGCCTCTACGACGCACTTCATCCATGATATCGTAAATCGACATACCTGCCAGTTCAGCGGCGCGTGCCTTTGTGATGTCGCCACGTAAGCAGGCAGCAATTGCGTCGTCCACCTTCCACCGTTGAATCGCCTCCGTAAGCATTTTTCTCGCAAGCGCAGTCCGATCTATTTGCTCTTTATTGGCAATTTCGTCCAGCCCCTGAACAATCGTTTCCGGGACTCGCAGATTCAGTTGCCGCACATTGTCAGCCATATCACTGGCCTCCTTGCCGTTCAATCCATATGGTCTCGGCTGAACTTTGAAGCGCTTGAAGAATCGCCAAGTCGGTGTTCATCATCACCGCTATCCGATCCAACAGGTTTACGCAAGTGTCGTAAGAAATCTTGCGCTGAATGAAGCCCTGTAATGGAAAAACCTGCAAAATCGTATAGTGTATGCCTTCAGTTCTTGCTATGGATCGTCCTTTACGTTCCTCGATCAATACATGAAGACTCTTCGTTACTGCTTCCCAAAACTGCGGAAAGATCGAGGACTTCAAGCGTCGTCTTCTTCAGGGCGGATGATGACCATGTAGCGCATGGGCGCCTGGCTGGTGTTGACCAGGCCGTGCAGCTTGTGCGGGTCGAATACGACCGCTTCGTTGGCGCGTAGTGGATGGCTTTCCCCGTCGATTTCCAGCGTTCCCTCTCCTTCAATCATATAGAAGGCTTCAAAGCCCCCATGCTTGTGAGGGGGGTGTGAGCGCTGGCCGGCGTCAACCTCCGAAATATGGACTCGCAAGGGTTCGCCTTCCACATCGGCGTCGAGAAGATAGCGGGAGATTCCCTTCTTTTCAAGATCCAGGAACTGCACGGTTCACTTCCTTTCCGCGAGGGCGGCTGCTGACTGCATCTGCTCGCCAGCCTGTCCAGGATGAATACTGCTCAGCGGCGGGGATAGAAGACATCGAGCAGTGGTTCGATGTCGGTGTAGTCGTATCCGTAGGTCTCTTTGAAGCGCTCCTGGATCTGTTCCTCGGCTTTTGAGGGTGAGCGCAGGGGGAAGGCCAGCGGCTGCTTGTTCATGAGCGCGGATTCGGAGGCGGCCAGGGACATCTCCTGGTCGAGGCGGGCCTCCTGTACGCCGTAGGTCGGCTCGATGCCGTGAAGGACGGCGTTGGCGATGCTCATGAACTGGTCGGCCATGTCAACGCCGCGACCGTTGTTTTCGCCGATGCCGAGATGGGCGTAGGGGTTCTGCCAGACAATCTCCTGGTCGGGCAGCTCCAAGCTGATACTTTCAAGGACGTTGCGGCCTTCGACTTCGATGTAAGAGCGCTGCGGCTCGTAGGCGGCGGCGATGGCGCCGTCCTGGTAGGTTGCGGGGTCGGTGAAGTAGACAGTGTCCTCGACGATGGCGCCGCGGGCGCCGTCGATCTGGGAGATGCCGACCATTTTTCGGCCCAGCGAGCGGGCGTGGATCACATTGGAGTAGATCATGGTGGCGGCGGCGCCGTTTTCGAACTCCAGGAAGCTGGTGGTGCAGTTTTCCCGGGAATGATGGCGCTTCATGCGGTCGACGATGGGCACGACGTCGGTCACGTGGGTGATGCCGAGGATCGACTTGGGCGGGCTGCCGGCGAGAAGGCGCAGCATGCTCATGCCGTGGTAGCCGCCTTCGTGGAAGATACGGTAGATGCGTCCCACTTCGCCGATGACGCCGGAGTCGATCACTTTGGCCTGGAAGCGGGCCAGTGGCACGCGGTGGTAGTTTTCCGCCACCTCCAGCTTGACGTTGTTGCGCTCGGCGGCCTCGATCATCATGTCGGTCATGGGGCGGGTGACGGAGACCGGCGTTTCGACGATGATGTTGATGCCGTTCTCAGCCAGGTAGCAGCAGATGGGATGATGGGCGTCGCCGGGCACGACGACGTCGACGACATCCAACTCCTCGCCGGCCACGAGATCGCGCACGCTGGTGTAGGCGTTGACGCCGTACTCGGCAGCGACTTCGCGCAGGACCTCCTCCTCCTTATCGCAGACAGCGACAAACTCGAACACTTCGTTCATTCTTGGATAGATCGGCAGGTGGGAACTGCGGCCGCGGCGCCCCAGACCGATCAGGGCCAACTTCAATTTGCGTGGCATCGTTTGCGTTTCCTTTGTCGGTGTGGGGATTGCGCGATCCGGGTCAGCGAGGTTATCCGAAGCAGATCCAGCGGACCCGGTTGTCAGCGCGCAGGCTGTGGTCGGTCCAGGGGGCGAGCAGGATCAGGTCGGTGGGCCCGACGGTGGCGCTCTCGCCGTCGATAGTGACGGTGGCCTCGCCCTCCAGGATGTACCAGAAGCGCCGCTCCCCGTGCTTCTCCGGTTCAAATGGGTTGGCGGGCGTTGTAATGCGGACGGCAAAGTGGTCGATCTGATCCTGCACTTCGCGGATCTCGTAGCCCTTGCGGTTGTTCAACTCGGGAATGGCGCTGCCTTTGATGATCATGGTCTATGTACCTGAAGTTTTCAGTAGTCAGTTCTTAGTGTCTTCCGCAGCTGCTGACTTAAGCCGAAGAGCCGGAGAGCTGAACTAGAGGCTTGCGTAGGGGTCGGCTGCGTCGCGCATGCCGTCGCCCATGAAGTTGAAGGCGGTCACGGCGATCACCACCATGAGGGCAGGGGCAACCATGGTCCAGGGGGCGATGGCAACGGCGCTGATGTTCTGGGCCTCCTGAAGGAGCACGCCCCAGCTGATGGCGGGCGGGCGCAGGCCGAGACCGAGAAAGCTGAGTGCGGTCTCGCTGAGAATCATAGTCGGGATAGCCAGCGTCATGGTGGCGATGATGTGGCTGAGGAAGGATGGCAGCATGTGACGCAGGATAATGCGCAGTTCGCTGCTGCCGGAAAAGCGCGCGGCCATGACGAACTCTTCTTCGCGCAGCTGCAGGAATTTGCCGCGCACGACGCGGGCCATGCCGGTCCAGCCGATAAAGGAGAGGATTACGGTAATGCTGAAGTAGACGTATAGAATCGGCCAACCGGGTGGCAGGGCTGCGCTGAGGCCCATCCACAGCGGGATGGAGGGGATTGAACGCAGAAACTCGATGATGCGCTGAATGATGTTGTCGATCGTGCCACCGTAGTAGCCTGAGAGGCCGCCCAACAGGATGCCGAGGACGAGACTGATGACGACGCCGATGAGACCGATGGAGAGGGAGAGGCGCGCGCCGTAGGCGACGCGGGAGAACATATCGCGGCCAAGGCGGTCGGTGCCCAGCAGGAAGAAGCCCTGCTCTTCGTGGGGCACGTCCAGACCGAAGAGCTTGGTTGTTACTGCAACTTCACCCCATAATTCATACTCTTCTCCCTTTGGCAAAAAGCGGATGGGATGGATAATCTCCGTGTCCTCGTGATAGTTATTGCGGAAGGTTTTCGGGTCGCGCTCGCGTATGGTCTGGTAGATAAAGGGCATGCGCCAGTTGCCGTCGGCGTCGACGATGTGAATTGGGGTCGGCGGGTGCAACTTATACTTGACGAACTTGGCTTCCGGATCGTATGGCGCCACGAACTCGCTGAAGGCCGCTATCAGATAGAAGACAAGTACGACAAAGGTGCTGAAGACGGCGACGCGATGGCGGCGATAACGCCACCAGATCAGCTGCCAGAAGGAGGCGACGGCCATGTTGGCTTCGTCGTCGCGTGTCTCCAGGTAACGCTCTTCCTCTTCCGGGTCATCCTGATAGAGAGTCGGTTGTTGTTCCTCGGTGGTCATCGTCTCTTCCGGTCCATTTGAAAGCGCTCAGGTTACGGAGTGTTCATCTATCAGACACACGCGCATGCAGGGAAGTATGGAATGGCTAACCCGCCTCTTCCAGGCGGATGCGAGGATCAACCCATGCCAGCAGCAGGTCGGACAGCAGTGTGCCGATCACCGTCAGCACGCTGAGCATCATGATGAAGCTGCCGGCCAGAAACATGTCCTGGTTGATCAGCGCAGTGTATAGCATCGGGCCTGTGGTCTGCAGGCTCAGAACGATGGCCACGATGGTTGTGCCGGAAATCAGATCGGCCAGCGACCAACCCACGGTGCTGAAGAAGGGGTTGAGGGCGACGCGCGTCGGGTACTTCCAGATCAGTCTCGTCTCTTTGACGCCTTTGGCGCGCGCGGTCTCGACATAGGGTTTGTTCAGTTCGTCGAGCAGATTGGCGCGGGTGATGCGGATGCCATTGGCGGTGCTGCCAACGGCCAGGATCACGATTGGGATCCAGACATGGGCCAGAAGGTCAAGGAGCCGTTCGATGGTCCAGGGCGCGTCCATATATTCGGGGCTGAATAGGCCGCCGACGCTCATTTTGGTATAGACGGTCACGAGCCACATGATTACGAGGGCGAGCATGAACTCCGGCAACCCTTTGCCGATAAAGTTGAGCGCGGTGACGACGTAGTCAACCACCGAGTATTGATGGGTCGCCGAATAGACCCCTAGCGGGATCGACACGAGCCAGCCGAAGAGCAGAGTTGTAAATGAAAGAATGAAGGTAAGGCCCAGCCGGTCCCAGATCAGATCCTCGACTGGTTTCTGGAACAACATCGACTCGCCCCAGTCGCCGCGCAGGAGGATGCCCGAAATCCACTTGATATACTGAACATGCTGAGGCTGGCCCAGGCCGTAACGCTGCTTCAGTCTGGCCATGAGCACTTCGTCGACCTCATCGCCCTGTTCGCGCAGTTGCGCGGCGTAGGTTGTCAGATAATCGCCCGGCGGAAGCTGGATGATGATGAAGGTGACGACCGAGATGACGAAGAGCGTCGGTATCATCACGGCAAACCGGCCCAGGATGTATGAGAACATGACGAACCTCGAGGAGAGAGTGAAAAGGAGTGAGGAGAGAGAAGTGCGTCCCTCCTCACTCCTTTTTTCTTCACATCTTTGCTTTACATATGCATTGACGGATCATCCCAATACCAGGTGGCATTGTCGATGATGTGCTCGTAGACGCCGCGGCAGCAGTCCCAGGGGTTGCCGGCATGGATGCCCTTGAAGCCGTTCTTGACCATGACCAGGCGGGGCAGCTCGCCGAAGAAGCCGACCGAGGGCAACTCTTCGGACCAGATCTCGAGGATCTGCTTGAAAAGATCGGCCTGCGCCTGCTCGCCTGGGGTGGCGCGAATCTGGTCCCACAGGTCCCAGATGGTCCAGATCCAGTGGCCGGCGGGCGGCTCCTGGGCGATGGGATCGGAGGGGTCCAGCTTCCAGGCGGTCCAGGCGTTGCACCAGGGGCGGTCGTTGATATTACGGTGCTTGACCCAGATCTGGGGGTCGGCCAGGGGCACGAGGTTGCGGTCCATGAACGAAGTCGTGCATTCGACGTCGTTGGACTGGTGGAGCTCGATGCTGAGCGAGCGGTCGACGCCGCGGTAGTTGACTTCGAAACCGAGGTCGCCGAGGTAGTCGATGAAGGTCTGACTGAGGTCAGAGATTTCGGCGCCGCCCAGCATGGTCCAGCTGATGCGCTCGCCGCTGCCATCCTTCCAGAGGCGGTAGCCGTCGCCGTCCCTTTCGATGTAACCAAGCTCGTCGAGCAGGACATTGGCCCCGTCGGGGTCGTAGTCGAGGTAGGCGTTGCTGAGTTTTTCGTAGTGCACAGGCGACTCGACGGGAGGGCCGTACTGCATATTGGTCCCAAAGCCGTCGTAGATCAGTTCCCTGACGTTGTCGCGGTCGAAGCCCAGGGAGACGGCGATGCGGAAGTCGCGCTCCTGGAAGAGTTCGCGGCGGCGGTCGTCGTTGGTGGTCATGTTGAAATGGACACCGTAGACGGCGGTCCAGCGCCAGAACTGGATCTTGTAGTCGCCACTCTCCTCATTCTCTTTGAGGACGGTGAGGTCGGTGTTGCGGATATGGCGCGACTGGCAATCGATTTCGCCATTAACGAGCCGCAGCGCGTGGACATCTGAGTCGTTGAAGAGGCGGAAGGAGAGGTCGTCGATATAGGGCAACTGGTTGCCGGCGGTATCGACGGCCCAGAAGTAGGGGTTGCGCGTGCAGTTGACAATCTCTTCGGTGTACTCGCTTTGCAGAGTCCACGGATAGAGCATGGGACACTCAGGGTTTTCGTGGCGCCCGCTGCGCATGTCGGTGTAGAGTTCGGTCCAGTTGTCGAGGCCTGCGTCGGCGATTTTCTGGTCGAGCGCGGCCTGGTCGTCGGTGTGGTCCGGGTGGAACTGGCTCATGTAGGCGGCAGAGCGGACCGGGCAACTGAGGACAACGCCACCTTCGAGGTGGAAGAGGGCGTTGGGCCCGGCGAACTTGAAGACGACGGTCGTGTCGTCTGGAGCCGTCATCTCGACGGGAACATTTTCGCCGTCGGCCGGGCTGGTGAGCCAGCCGGGGAAGACCGGTGTGAGCGTCTCGTTCTTCATCTCTTCCTCGAACCAGAAGACGAAGTCGGCGCTCGTGAAGGGCTCGCCGCTGGACCACTTCATGCCTTCACGCAAGTTGAAGACGTATTCGGTGGCGTCATCGCTGACCGACCAGGACTCGGCAATCATTGGGTTGACGGTGAGCTCCTGGTTGATCGACAGGATGCCGCGGATGATGACCTGATTGAGGGCGAAGTGGTCGGCCTGGCCGCGGAAGCCGGCGCGCCACAGGCCGCCGTAGTTGCCAATCCCATCCAGCCCCTCAAGCACGAGTGGGTTGACGGGCACGCGCTCATCGACGGGCGGCAGTTCGCCGTTGGCGACCATTTCGGCCAGTCGGGGAGCCTCGTTGTACATAGACCCCGAATCGGGTGCGGCCTCAGCAGCGGATTCGGCGGGCGCCTCTTCCATCTCCGCCTCTGCTGCGGGTTCTCCACCTGCGCCGCAGGCCACGAGGACGGTGCCTGCCGTCGCCATCGCTGAGACGCGCATGAAATCGCGTCGCGACACATCGGTCTTGGGAATCTTAAGACTCCTCATACGGTTGTCTCCTTAGTCTGTGGAAGAAAGGTTAAGTGAGGAGCGGGAAAAGAGTTTCTTCCCGCTCCTTTTCGCACGTTGCGGCTTACATATGGTTTTCCGGATCTTCCCAGTACCAGGTAGCGTTGTCGATGATGTGCTCATAGACGCCGCGGCAGCAGTCCCAGGGGTAGCCGGCATGGATGCCCTTGAAGCCGTTGCGGACGACGACCGGCCTGGGCAGTTCGCCGAAGTAGCCGACAGTGGGCAGCTCTCTGCCCCAGATGCGGAGAATCTCTTTGAACAGCTCGTTCTGCTTGTCGCCGTCGGCGGTGACGCGGATCTCGTCCCAGATGCGCCAGAGGTCCCATTGCCAGTGGCCGTCGGGGGGCGGCTCGCCGATGGGGTTGTCGGGGTTGACCGACCACATCTGCCAGGCGTTGCCCCAGGGGCGCTCGGTGTTGGCGCGGTTGATCCAGATGACGGGATCGGCGAGGGGGATGAGGTTGCGGTCCATGAAGGTGGTCCTGGCCTCGATGTCGTTGTTGCGGTCGAGCTCCTGGGCGAGGGCGCGTTCGGCGCCGCGATAGTTGATCTCGAAGCCCATGTCCGTGAGGAAATCTATGAGCATCTGGTCGTTGTCGGTGACTGTGGGGCCGCCCAGCATGGTCCAGCGGATGCGTTCGCCGCTGCCATCCTTCCAGAGGCGGAAACCGTCCGCGTCGCGCTCGGTGTAGCCGAGGCCGTCGATGAGGGCGTTGGCCTGGTCCGGGTCGTATTCGAGATAGGCGTTATTCAGCTCTTCGACGTACAGGGGTGATTCGACGGGCGGGCCGTACTGCATATTGGTGGCGGTGCCGTCGAAGACGAGCTCGTTGATGGCGTCGCGGTCAACGCCGATGGAGCAGGCGATGCGGAAATCACGCGCCTGGAATAGCTCACGCAGGCGGGGTTCCTTGGCGGTCATGTTGAGGTGCAGGCCGTAGACGGCGGTGCGGCGCCAGATCTGGAGCTTGTAGTCGCCGGCCTCTTCATTTTCCTTGAGGACGGTAATGTCGGTATTGCGCACGTGGCGGGACTGGCAGTCGATCTCGCCGTTGATGCACCAGAGCGCGTAGACGTCCGGGTCGGTGAACTGGCGGAAGGTGAGGTCGTCGATGTAGGGGAGCTGGTTGCCGTCCGTGTCCACGGCCCAGAAGTAGGGGTTGCGGGTGGCGGTAACAAGCGGTTCGGTGAAATCGGTCCCGACAGTCCAGGGCCAGAGCATCGGCGACTCGGGGTTCTCGTGGCGGCCGCTGCGCTTGTCGACGTAGAGATCGGTCCAGAGTTCCAGGTCGGCGTCGGCGATCATCTGATCGAGCCCGTCCGGGTCGTCGGTATGATCGGGGTGGAACTGCTTCATGTACTCGGCGGAGCGGACGGGGAATGAGAGAAGGATGCCGGCGCTGTAGTGGAAGAGCGCGTTGGGGCTGGCGAACTTGAAGATGACGGTGGTGTCATCGGGCGTATCGACCACGGCGGGCACGTTTTCACCGTCAACGACGCTGGTGAGCCAGGCCGGGAAGACGGGCGTCAACTCCTCGTTGTGCGCCTCTTCGTCGTACCAGAACCTGATGTCGGCCGACGTGAACGGCGCGCCGTCCGACCATTTCATGCCTTCGCGCAGATTGAAGGTGAACTCGGTGGCATCGTCGCTGACCGACCAGGACTCGGCGATCATTGGATTGATGGTCAGCTCCTGGTTGACCGACAGCGCGCCGCGGATGATGACCTGGTTGACGGCGAAGTGGTCGGCCTGGCCGCGGCGGCCGGCGCGCCAGAGGCCGCCGTAGTTGCCGACACCGTCGAGGCCTTCGAGGACGAGCGGGGTCGCCGGCAGGCGTTCGTCAACGGGCGGCAGTTCGCCGTTGGCGACCATCTCGGCGAGCCGCGGGGCCTCGTTGTACATGGAGCCCGAATCGGGAGCGGCCTCGGCAGCGGATTCGGCCGGGGCCTCTTCCATCGGCGCCTCGGCTGCGGGCGCTCCGCCTGCGCCGCAGGCGACCAGGACCGTACCGGCGCCAGCCATCGCTGACAGACGCACGAAGTCGCGACGCGTTACATCAGTCTTGATTGACTTCAGACCTTTCATTGAATCGTCTCCTTGAGTGGGTACGGCTAAGGAAGATGCTACCTTATTGCCTGAACTGATAGACTTTTGTCTGCGGTTGAGACCTGCCACTTCGCGGACCGACAGCAAGAGGGGGAACTGCCAGCGTGGGTAGAAGTATACTCGCTGGCAGTCCAAAAACCAAATCGTTTCAGCAACTTCATTGGGGCAGCGCTTTCAGTGGTACAGAGGGCGAAACCGGATTGCCGGTCACTGATTCTTCAGGGCATCAAAAGGTAGATCAGATACCTGTAAAGGGCGAACGATGTCGCCAAGAGAATAAGAGTAGAGCCAAGAGCGATGGCCGTACGCCGCAAGAGGAGGTTTTGCGGTACAGCGGTACGGAGATAGTTTTCGACAACAATGACCATACCGAGGCCAATCAGGCCCAAGATGACGAAACTGAAGTTATGTACGGCAGACCTTGCCCAGCGATTGACATCAAAAACCTGGATCAGAAGAAGCAGGTTCAAACGCAATCTTGTCAAAAGGTAGAAGGTGAGGGCGACAAAGGCAACCCAGCTGAAGAAAGCGGCAACGTACTTCGCTCTGATCTCCCAAATGGACCGGGTATTGAATTCTTCTTGCACGGATGTCATCCCAGTTCTCCGCTTGCGGTCACGCCGGCCAAGGTGAGCGCCTCGGCGAAGTGACAGGCGGCGAAATGGCCGGGCGCGATTTCGCGCAGCTCCGGCGTCTCCTGGCTGCATTGGTCCTGGACGTAGCGGCAGCGGGGGTGGAAGTAGCAGCCGCCGGGCGGGTTGGCCGGGTCGGCCACGTCACCTTCCAGAACGATGCGGTCTTTCTGCTGCCGCATGCGCGGGTCGGGGTTGGGGACGGCGGAGAGAAGCGCCTCGGTATAGGGGTGGAAGGGCTGCGCGAAGAGCTCTTCGGTTTCGGCGACCTCTACGATTTTGCCGACGTACATGACGACAACGCGGTCGCAGATGTACTCGATCACGCTGAGGTCGTGGGATACGAAAATATAGGTCAGGTTGAACTCTTCCTGCAGGTCCTTGATCAGATTGAGAATTTGGGCGCGGACGGAGACGTCCAAGGCGGAGACGGCTTCGTCTGCCACGACGAGGCGTGGATCGAGCGCGAGGGCGCGGGCGATGCCGATGCGCTGTCTTTCGCCGCCGCTGAAGGCATGTGGGTAGCGGCGCATGTATTCGGGCCGCAGGCCGACTCTGGCGAGCAGCGAGGCGACGCGGTCCTCCAACTCCTTGCCGGCGGCGACCTTGTTAATCTTAAGGGGGTCGCCGACGATATCGATGACAGGCATGCGGGGATTGAGAGAGTTGAAGGGGTCCTGGAAGATCATGCGCAGCTGCTGGCGGTACGGCTTCATTTCATTGTTGGTCAGGGGCCCCAGGTCGACCATTTTGCCGTCATGGTCCTGGAAGAAGATCTGGCCGCCGGTCAGGTCGTAGGCGCGCAGGATGCAGCGGCCGGCGGTCGTTTTGCCGCAGCCGCTCTCGCCCACCAGGCCGACGGTCTCACCTTGCAGGACCTGGAAAGAGATATCATCGACCGCCTTGACGTGACCGATTGTTCGGCGAAAAAAGCCGGCTGTGATCGGAAACCATTTTTGCAGGTTCTTGACATCCAGAAGGATATTGTCGGCGGCTGCGCTGCCGTTTGTGGCAGTCGAGTGCTCTGAACCGTTCGTCGATAGTGCGCTCATTGGTTACTCTGGTGTCTCAGTGCGCTGTTTCAGGGAGGCGGCTGGGCATCCTCGGAAGTATGGGCCCGACCCGCCTATTCATCTTCGTACAACAGGCAGTGGACCTCCCGCCCCGGTCCCAGTGGAATGGCGGGCGGGCTGACGGCGTCACAGCGGCCGGGCATGAAGTGATCGCAGCGGGGTCCGAACATGCAGCCGGTTGGCCGGTTGTAGGGATCGGGGACCATTCCGCGGATAGAGTCCAGCCGCTGCCGGTTGCGGCTTACGCCGAGCCGCGGAATCGACTTCAGCAACGACTGTGTGTAGGGATGCTTCGGGTCGTGGAAGATCGAGTCCACGTCTCCTCGTTCCGCTACCTGGCCCAGATACATCACGACGACGTCATCGGCCATCTCGGCGACCACGCCCAGATCATGGGTGATGAGCATGATGGCCATACCGAACTCATCCTGCAGCTCCTCGAGCAGTTCGAGAATCTGGGCCTGGGTTGTGACGTCAACAGCGGTGGTTGGCTCGTCTGCGATCAGGAGGGCGGGGTTGCAGGAGAGGGCCATGGCGATCATGACGCGCTGGCGCATGCCGCCGCTGAGCTCGAAGGGATAGGTATCGAGGCGCTCCTCGGGGCGAGGGATGCCGACGCGGCGCAGCAGTTCGATGGCGTGCTCGTCGGCTTCGTCATCGAGCATATCGGTATGCAGCTTGATCGCTTCGGTGATCTGGTTGCCGACGGTATGGATGGGGCTGAGAGAGGTCATCGGCTCCTGGAAGATCATTGAGATATCCTGGCCGCGGATAGCCCGGATCTCCCTGCCGTGGGGATCGAGCGCGGCCAGGTCGATGATCTCTGTCGATGAACTCCCGTTGGCGCCATTCTCGCCTGACGTCCACTCTCCGTTACCGGCGGCCGATAGGCGATCGGGACGATGGTAGAGGATCTCTCCTTCGACGATGCGGCCCGGCTGATCGACGATCTGCAGAATCGAGCGGGCGGTGACACTCTTGCCGCAGCCGCTCTCTCCGACGACACAGAGGGTCTTGTGCTGGTGGATAGTGAAGTCGACCCCATTGACGGCCTGAACGGTGCCTTCGTCGAGGAAGAAGTGGGTTTTGAGGTTTTTGATTTCGATCAGTACGGGCGTTTCCATGGAACGGCGGTGGTTGGCGGTCAGTGAATCGTTGTTAGCGGTTGTAGGGGTCGGCGGCGTCGCGGAGGCCGTCGCCCAGGAAGTTGAGGGCCAGGACTGCGACGAGTACGGCCAGGCCCGGGATCAGGAGCCAGGGGGCGGTGGCGACTGAGCGGATGTTCTGGGCTTCCTGCAAGAGGACGCCCCAGCTGACGACAGGCCTGCGCAGGCCGAGGCCCAGGAAACTGAGGGAAGTTTCAGCCAGGATCATGCCGGGTATGGAAAGGGTGAGCGAGGCGATGATATGGCTGAAGAAGGAGGGGACCATGTGCCGCCAGATGGTGGTCAGCTCGCTGGCGCCGTCGAGGCGGGCGGCCATCACGAAGTCTTCGGTCCGGAGTGAGAGAAAACGGCCGCGCACGACACGGGCCAGACCTGTCCAACCAATAAAGGAAAGAATGATGGTGATGCCGAAGTAGATGCGAAGGGGCGGCCAGTCTGTGGGCAGCGCTGCGGCCAGCCCCATCCAGAGCGGGATGGTGGGAATGGAGCGGATGAATTCGATGACGCGCTGGATCAGGTTGTCGGTTGTTCCTCCGTAGAAGCCGGAGATGCCGCCGAGGAGAATGCCGAGGAAGAAGCTGAGAAAGACGCCGAGAAGGCCGATCGACATAGAAACGCGCGTGCCGTAGATCATGCTGCTCAGGAGGTCGCGACCCATGCGGTCGGCGCCGAGGAAGTAGACAGGCGCCTCGGCATCGGTCGAGCCGACCAGGTGGAGGTCGGATTCCCACAGGCCCCACATTTTGTAGGGTTCTCCGCGCACGAAGAAGCCGACGTCGACGATTGTCTCCTCGTCGATCACGAATGTCCGCCTGAGCGCTTCGGGATCGATCTCAACTTTATAGCCGTTGACGTAGGGAGCCCAGCGCATCCCCTCCTCGGTCTGACGCAGAAAATGCAGGCGCTGCGGAGGCGCCCAGGTGTAGTCTGCCCGGATCACGCCGGGACTTGAAGGCGAGAGAAACTCGACGAAGAGGGCAATGGCATAGATGATCAGCGTCACGATCCCGCCCGCCATGGCCAGGCGATGTTTGCGGAACTTCCACCACATCAGTTGCCATTGGGAGGCAACAGAAACGCTGCTCTCTACTTCGGCCGACGCTGCTCCCGATGAGGCCGCCTCCGGGGGCAGTGTCTTGGCATCAGTTACGGCCATGAAATCTTCCCTCTTCTCTTGCTCACGCTATTACTCCATGCGGATGCGGGGGTCCAGCCAGGCAAGCAGCAGATCGGACACCAAGGTACCAATGACGGTGAGGATGCTCAGCAACATGATAAAGCTGGCCGCCAGGTACATGTCCTGCTGCAGGAGTGCGCGGATCAGCAGGGGGCCTGTAGTAGGCAGGCTCAACACGATAGAGACGATGGCTGCGCCCGAAACCAGAGTGGGCAGCACCCATCCGACGGTACTTACGAAAGGGTTTAGTGCGATGCGCACGGGATATTTGAAGAGGAGTCTCCACTCGGGGAGGCCCTTGGCGCGGGCTGTCACGACATAGGGTTTGCGCAGCTCGTCAAGCAGATTGGCGCGCATGATGCGAATGAGACTTGCGGTACCGGCGGTACCGATGATCACGACCGGCACCCACAGATGGGCGAAGAGGTCGGCCACCCTTCCCCAACTCCAGGGCGCTCCCTGGTATTCGGGTGAAAAGAGGCCGCCCACGCTCTGATTGAAGTATTTGAAGGCGATGTACATCAATATCAGAGCCAAGAGAAAATTGGGCGTCGCGAGGCCCAGGAATCCTATAAAGGTGGCGAAATAGTCGCCGATTGAATACTGTTTAACGGCCGAATAGATGCCAATAGGGAATGCCACGACCCAGACGAATAGGAGGCTGGCAAGGGAGAGGACGAAGGTCAAGGCAAGGCGTCCCCAAACCAGATCGGAAACCGGTTTGTTCCAGCCAAAGGAGTCACCGAAATCGCCTCTAAAGAGGATTCCCTGCATCCACTTCAGGTACTGAATGTGAACCGGTTGACCGAGCCCGTATTGTTCTTCCAGGGCGCGCATGGCGGCCTGATCCATGTCTTCATCCTGCGCAGCCATCGAGGCGACCATGGTTGTGAGAAAGTCGCCGGGAGGCAGTTGAATGATGACGAATGCGACGATTGAGATCGCGAGCAAGGTCGGAACCATGTAGAGCAATCGGCGCAGAAGGAATTGAAGCATGGTAGTGCCCTATCGAAAGTGGAAAGGCAAAAGAGGAGTGGGGAGCGAATCAATGCTCCCCACTCCTGAATGCTTACTCTATGTTGTTACTCGCCACTGATCCAATACTGCTCAGGCTGCGTCGGAGCCGGTGTCGGATACTGCCATGAACCCGGCATTGAGGTCGGCACGTTGTGGAAGTTGTTCTTCACGATGCCGTAACCCGGAGGGCTGGAAGAGGTGCCGATCACGTAGAACTGGTCCTTCGCGATGGCGAGGATCTCCTTCATCAGCTCGTTCTGCCTGGCCTGGTCACCGGAAGAGAGAATCTGTGCGTACAGATCCATCTGGTGCTTGACGATGTCCGGCGGTTCCTCCGGCTGCGTCATGGCGCCGGCGCCGCTGGGATTGGTGCGCCAAGTGACCCAAGACTGGGCGAAGGTGGACTCGGCGCTGAAGGGGAAGAAGTGACGCGGGTCGAGGAAGATCTGCGGGCCGGTGCCGGCGCCCCAGACGTGCACATCATGCTCGTTGGCGTCCTTGCGCTGGTAAAGCAGTGTGCGGTCGACGATGCTCAGCTGTGCGTTGACGCCGCAGTCCTGCCACTGGTTTACGGCCATCTCGGCGCGGTCATGGAAGCCGAAGGCCTCGGTGGCCTGCACCACGAATGAGAATGGCTCACCGTCCGGGCCGAGGAAGTAACCGTCTGCATAGCGCTCAGTCATCCCGGCTTCGGCCAAGTACTGGTGTGCCAGATCCTGGTCGAACTCGGTATAGAGCGAATACCACTCTTCGTCGTAGAACTCGGTCATGTCCTTAGGAATGGCGCTCTGCATCGGTTCGCCCTGGCCGATGTAAAGTACGTCAATAATCTCCTGGCGGTTGAGGCAGTGGGACATGGCGATGCGGAAGTTCTTGTCGTTGAAGATTTCGCGCATGCGCGCATCTTTGTGCGTCAGGTTGAAGTGGAAGCCGGTGGTGTTGCCAATGCTGCGGGTCTCGAAGAACTCGTACTCTCCGGCTTCGCGATTGTCGGCGATAACGGCCTTGTTGTCATTGGTGTTGAAGTGGCGGCTCATCATGTCGACTTCGCCGTTCAGCACCTTCAGCAGCAGGACTTCCCGGTCTTCGAGAATGTCGTAAACGACGCTGTCGATGTAGGGCAGCTGGTTGCCTTCGGTATCCACCTTCCAGAAGTAGGGATTGCGCTCGAGGATCAACTGGGAGCCTTCGCCATAGGCCACAGAAACTTTCCAGGGCATCAAGGTTGGGAGGTCGGCATTGAACCAGCGCGAGTCGGAAGGCGTGCCAGGCACGGAGGCGCACTTCATCTGGTAGAGGTTCACCCAGTCGTTGGCGTTGTTCTCAGCGATCAGCTCATCCAGATTCTCGGTGTTGTAATCCACGTGGAACTGGGAGCAGTAGTGCTTAGGGACGCGGGTGAAGATGCTGCCGCTGGGGGTGGCCAGGTTCTGCAAGAAGAGGCCGTTGGGGGCATCGAAGGTGATCTTGAGGGTATGGTCGTCCACCGCCTCAAAGGTAGCATCGGCCTCACCTGCCCTCATCCAGCCGGGCGTCCCGCCGGGGCTCAGCTCTTCATTCAGGATCTGGTCATTCCACCAGAAAACGAGGTCGTGGGCAGTGAACGGCGCGCCGTCGGACCACTTCTGCCCTTCACGGAAGATAAAGGTGTACTCGCTGGCATCTTCGCTGGCGATGACATCTTCGACGGCATTGGGAACGACGCCGTCCCACTGGGGCGTCCAGGCCATCAGGTGAATGTAGGATACGGTGCGGACGAGCCAGGCGGTGTCGGAGCCACCGACAAGGGCGGTATTCCAGGTGCCGCCGTACTGTCCTATGCCTTCGACGGGTTCGACGACGGCAGGATTGACGGGAAGACGCTCAGAAAGGGGCGGGAGGTCGCCGTTCCTTACCATCTCCTGGAATTCGGGGGCCTGGTGGGGGCTGACGCCGTCGTCGGCTGCCATTTCTTCGCCGGAGTCTTCTGCGGCGGGGGCAGCTTCTTCGGCGGGCGCCGCCGGTTCTGCGCCGCCGCAGGCCACGAGGACGCCTACTGCCAAGACTGCGATCAGCAGCATCGCAATTAAGCGGATGGGTTTCTGTTGCTGCATTGACTTACTCCTTTGATGGTTTTTGCCTGAGTTCAGGCTTCGACAAGCGAAAACGAGACAGTGATAAGTGCGCTACTGCCGCGTTGCTCAAGCGCTGTTTCGAATGCTTTGCCGCGCCGCGAGATGGGCACGAATTGAAGTGAGGGCGCGGGAAGTATAGCTTGAGTCAGCGTGAACGCCAAACTGAGTCGGGTTGTTGACGCGTGCATTGTGTTGAATGTGGATCGTTTGGGTCAGAGTCATCTTGATTTGGCTGCGCTCGGGGGCGGGAATCCGGTGGGGCGGCGTTGTCATGAGAACATTTTCACAACCTTGCGGGGAAAAATTGGCTTATTGACGGTTTTTCAAGTACAATCCCGTGCACCCCTTTAGTAGTTCGTGTTTGGTTGAGCTCGCAGGTCGAAATCTCCCAATGGATAGACTGCCCCCCGAATCTGAATCCGTCCTTGATATTTTCAGGCAGGCGGGAAGACAGATTTCGCATTACATTATCTGGTTTCTCAGTTTCGCGATGGGGCTTGGGTTTATCTTTCTGCTGCATGAGATCCTGCAGGTTGTGCTATTTTTGCGGGTCAATCCGTGGCATCTGCGCGCCTACAGGCTGTGGTCGATTTTCATAATGGGAATGGCCTTGATCGTGTGCATGTTTCTGATCGAGGGCTATTTGCGCCGCTCGCGTAGCGAAGGGCGTCTGCTGGACGCTTCGCTTACGGTACTGTCGATCGAACTGGTGTTGATCGGCATTTCGGCAGCGGCGCTCTATTACACAAGATATCAGGGATTTCTTCTTTTTTGAACGGCTCTGCAGGCGGCGCCTGCACATGGAGTTCCCCCCTCCCTCAGCCGACAACCCCAGTTTCGCAGGAGGTAGCGCTTTGTCTCAGAACGACAGCGAGTCTGTGGTCGCAACTGAACAGACCGAAACTGAACAGGCAGAGAACGGCACGCGACGCCATGATGCGCTTCTTGAAGTCGCTGACCTGAGGAAGTGGTTCCCCATTCAGAAGGGATTCTTCTCGCGCACCGTAGGCCAGGTAAAGGCGGTGGACGGAGTGAACTTCTACGTGCGGGCCGGGGAGACTTTGGGCCTGGTGGGGGAGAGCGGTTGCGGCAAGACTACGACCGGCCGTCTGATCATGCATGCGTTTCCGCCCACGGCGGGGGATATCTGGTTCGACGACCAGGAGCTGGGGCCGGTCAATATCGCCACGGTGGATAACCAGCAGTTGAAGAGGCTGCGGCGCAACATGCAGATGGTGTTTCAGGACCCCTACTCCTCGCTCAATCCGCGCATGAACCTGCTGCAGAATGTGGGTGAACCTCTGCTTGTCAACGAAATTGCAAAGGGGCAGGAGCTGGAGGACCGGGTGTCGGAACTGCTGCGGGTGGTGGGGTTGCGGCCCGAATATCTGAACCGGTACCCGCACGCGTTCAGCGGCGGTCAAAGGCAGCGCATCGGCGTGGCGCGGGCGCTGGCGTTGAACCCGCAACTGATCGTGCTCGACGAGCCGGTCTCGGCGCTGGACGTATCGGTGCAGGCGCAGATCCTCAATCTGCTGCAGGACTTGCAGGAGGAGTTCGACCTGACGTACCTGTTCATCGCCCACGATCTGAGCGTGGTGGAACATATCAGCGACCGGGTAGCGGTGATGTATGTGGGTATGCTTGTAGAGAGCGCGCGTACAGAGGGGCTGTACCAGAACCCGATGCATCCCTATACGGAGGCGCTTCTTTCGTCGGTGCCGAAGCCGGACCCCCGCGACCGGGCGGAGCCGATCGTGCTGGAGGGTGACGTGGCGGACCCGGCGAACCCGCCGAGCGGCTGCTACTTCCACCCCCGCTGCCTTTACAACGACAACGACCGCTGTATGGCGGAGACGCCGGAGTTGCGGGAGGTGGAACAGGGTCACTTCGTGCGCTGCCACTATGCGGGCGAGCTGGAGCTGGCAGGGGTCGGCTAGTACGGGCTTCGGGCCCTGTGGGCAGTACAGGAAAAATTGATGGACAAACGGTTACGACCGGCAATGGAAAACAACAACGTATCCGGCGCACAGTTCAATATAGATTTGGAAGAGCTTGGCCTGTTGGGAGAGGGGACAGGGCTGCAGAATGGGAGCAGGAAGCGGCCCAAGGTGATGCTGCTGTTCCCGCCCAACTGGACGCCGACGATGCCGCATCTGGCGCTGCCTACGCTGACGGCCTATCTGCGTCAGGAGGGCGTCGCCGTGCTCCAGCGGGATCTGAACGTCGAGGTCTTCGACGAGATCCTGAGCCGGCGCTATCTTTCGGCGTCCCTGGCGCGGCTGCGGCGCATGCAGAGCTCTGCCGGCCCGGGGCAGAGGCAGATGCCGGGGTCGGAGAAGGTGGGCGCCGAGAGGATAGGCTGGGCATTGGAGGCAGGCCCGCGCCTGGCCAAACAGGTGGAGCGCGCCAAGGCGGGGATTCGTTCTTCCGCTTTCTACGACGGCCCCATCGGCCTCAAGATGTTGAGCACGTTGCTGGACTGTCTTGAGATCGCGAACCTGCCGTACCATCCGGCGAGCCTCCATTTTCAAGGGTACGACTCCGCCGGTCCCCCTGACAACAGCCGCTTCCTCCTTCACGGCGTGCGCGACGACCAGCATAATATGTTTCTGGATATCTACCGGCGTCTGCTGCTGCCCGATATTGTGCGGGAGAAGCCGGATGTGGTCGGTATTTCGATCCCGTCGATGGCGCAGATGCTGCCGGGGCTGACGGCGGCGTATCTGGTCAAGGAGGCCGGGCTGGATTGCCACGTGACGGTGGGCGGGCCGCACGTCAGTATGCTGCGGGCGCAGTTTCCGGATGCGCCGGCGCTGTTCGAGTTGATCGACAGCGCAATCGTCTTTGACGGCGAAGTCCCGCTGCTGCAGCTGGCAAGGGCGGTTGCGGACGGCGAGAGCCTGTCGGACATTCCCAACCTTGTTTACAGAGACGGCAGCCGGATCCGGGTCAACGAGCGCAAGGAGCCGGAGAAGATCGCGAATCTGCCGATGCCGGACTTTGACGGTCTGCCGCTGGACCGCTATCTGGCGCCGGAGCTGGCGCTGCCTTTGCTTACGGCGCGGGGCTGCTATTTCGGCAAGTGCGCGTTCTGCAACGTTGGCTACGGGGAGCCGGAGTCGTTCAGCCAGCTGCGGGCGCAGCAGCTGGCGGAGCAGATGCTGGCCCTGCGCGAGAAGTACGGGGTGAAGCATATCTTCTTCTCGGACGAGGCGGTCACGCCGCGCAATCTGCGGGACCTTTCGAAGATATTGAGCCAGCGTCCGGAGACGCTGCACTGGGGCGGCTGTGTGCGATTTGAGAAGGTGATTTCGGGGCAGCTGCTGGAGGATATGGATGCGGGCGGGTGCAGGATGATCCTGTTCGGCCTGGAGAGCGCGTCGGCGGCGATCATCGACCACATGATCAAGGGCACACAGCTGCCGCATATGAGCCGGATATTGAAGGAGAGCGCGACGGCCGGGATCTGGAACCATACCTTCTTCTTTTTCGGCTTTCCCGGCGAAACGATTGAGGACGCGCAGGAGACGGTCAACTTTCTGTACGGGCACAAGCAGTACATCCATTCGGCGGCGATGGGCACCTTCCTGATGGAGCGGGACTCTCCGGCCCACAAGTACCCGGAATCTTTTGGCGTAAAACGGGTAATCGAAGACCCGTCCAAGGACCTGGCCATCTATTTCGACTTTGAAGTGAGCGCGGGCATGAGCGAGCAGATGGCCGAGATGGTGCACGACAAGTTCCTTGAATCGCTGCCGTCCAAGCGCTATCCGCAGTTTTATATCAGTGATGTTTACCGCTTCCTGTATGCCAGCCATCTGAGCGAGCGGCGACTTCCGCATCCGCCGTGGCTGGTGCCGGAGGATGGAGTCGCGCAGTAGGGAACTGCGGTGGTCAATGGTTAGTGGTCGGTAGTCAGTGTCCCGGTCAGTCGGTTCCGGACACTGACTCCTGCTCATTAGCAGTACCAATCAAACCTTTTTCACCAAGGAGAGAAGAATGAGAAGAGTTGCACGTACACCGATTTCCCGACGCGAATTCATGCGCGTTTCGGGCGTTGCCGCCGCGGGTGCGGTGGCTGTGGCCTGCGGCGCGAGCGGCGAACCGGAGCCGATGGAAGAGGCTGCGCCTGCCGAAGACTCGGCTGCCGAGTCTTCCGAGGCTGCGCCGGCGGCTTCGTCGTCCCAGTACAGCGAAGCGCCGATGCTGGCGGACATGGTAGCCGCCGGCGATCTGCCGCCCGTAGACGAGCGTCTGCCGGTCAACCCGATGATGATGCCTGTTGCCGAGGAGAACGGCAACTACGGCGGCACGTTCCGCCGCGGATTCAAGGGCGTCTCCGACCGTTGGGGGCCGACCAAGATGCAGGACCGAGGTCTTTCCTGGTACGACCAGAACCTGAACATGCAGCCGCGCATGGCGGAATCCTGGGAGATCAACGAAGACGCCTCCGAGTGGACCTTCCACCTGCGCGAGGGGATGAAGTGGTCGGACGGCACGTCCTTCACCACCGAGGCGATCCGCTGGTGGTGGGAGGAGGACGAGACCAACACGACGATCTCACCCAGCATTGGCGGCACGTGGGTCTCCGGCCCCGAGCGCACGCCGATGGAGCTCGAGATCGTCGACGACTCGACCGTAACCTTCAAGTTCCCCTT
The DNA here is from genome assembly GCA_965200615.1 of Caldilineaceae bacterium. GTDB lineage: Bacteria > Chloroflexota > Anaerolineae > Caldilineales > Caldilineaceae > Bin5. Next base: position 250,156 of record OZ241377.1, read on the forward strand.
GCCCAATCCTCTGTACGTCTTCCGGCTTGGCCGCCAGACCAGAAATCTTTACCTGCCCGGCCACTACTTGAAGCAGTTCCACATGGATCTGACGGACGACCAGGACAAGCTGCAGGCCCAGATGGAAGAAGCCGGCTTCAACAGCTGGGAAGAGTACTATACGGACCGACGTTGGTGGTACCTGAACCCGGACCTGCCGAGCATCGGACCGTGGATTTCCAAGAATGAGCTTTCCAACGAGCTGTTCCTGATGGAGCGCAACCCGTACTTCTTCGGCGTTGACTCCGACGGCAGGCAGCTTCCCTACGTCGACGACGTTACCCACCGTCTGTTCGAGACGAACGACGTTTTCGACCTGCGCATCATCAACGGCGAGATCGACTTCCAGGCCCGCCACGTCAATATCGGCAACTTCACGCTCTACAAGGAGAATGAAGAGAACGGGGACTATCAGGTCTTCCTCGGTTCGGCTTCCGGCCACTCGGCGATCCAGCTGAATCTGTCGACCAAGAACGAGCGGCTGGCGGAGTTCTTCAACATTCGCGACGTGCGGATCGCGCTATCGGTTGCGGTCGACCGCGTGGCGCTCAACGAGCTGGTGTGGGACGGACTGATGACGCCGCGGCAGTACAGCCCGCTGGAGAGCTCGGCGCAGGCGTACCCCAAGCAGGCCAACGCCTGGATCGAGTACGACCCGGACCTGGCCAATCAGCTTCTCGACGACGCCGGTTATGCGGAAAAGGACGGCGACGGTTTCCGGCTGTTTAACGACGGCAGCGGGGATACGTTGAGCTTCGTCATTGAAGGGACGGCGCAGCCGGGTACCACGAGCGAAGATACGGTCCAGGAGGTGATCAAGTATTTCGCCGCGGTGGGCGTCAAGGCGGCCTACAAGGGCTTTGAGCGCTCGCTGTACGAGGAGCACCACGGCGCCAACGAGATCGAAGCGGCTTGGTGGGGCGGAGACCGCACGGTCGTGCCGCTGGTCAACCCGACGATCTGGACGTGTGAGCAGCCGGACCGGCCGTGGGCGGCTGGCTGGGCGCACTGGCGCAACAGCGGCGGCGCCAACCCGGCAGGCGTCGAGCCGCCGGCGGGCCACTGGGTGTGGACCATCTGGGAGATCTGGGACGCGATCAAGATCGAACCTGACCCCGACAAGCAGACGGCGATGTTCCACCAGATTCTTGACATCTGGGCCGAGGAGCTGCCGATGATCGGCTATTTGGGCGAACGCCCGGCGCCGATTATCGTCAAGAACGGCGTCCGCAACTACCTGCCCGGCTTCCCGCTGGACGATACGACCGGTGACGAGCATCTGCTCCACACCGAGACGTATTTCTGGGAAGACGCGGATTCGATGAGCACGTAGAACGGCGAGAAGAGAGTGAGGAGGAGAGAGGAAGGAGTGAGCCCGGCTGGCGAGCCGGCCGGGCTGCAGTTTTCTCTCTCCTCGCTGCTCTCACCTCGCTCCTCTTTTTTCGGGGGTTTTCATGCTGGCCTATATCGTTCAACGTGTGCTGGTGATCATTCCGATGCTGATCGCGATTTCGATTCTTTCGTTCGCCGTCATCCAGCTGCCGCCGGGCGATTTTCTGACCTCGTACGTTGCCCAGCTGCGGCAGGAGGGGGATGAGGTTGACGAGGCCGAATTGGAGTCGCTGCGACAGCGGTACGGGCTGGGCCAGCCTGTGTACGTCCAGTATTTCAAGTGGATCTACGGTGTGTTGGTGAAGGGCGACTGGGGGCAGTCCTTCGAGTGGCAGAAGCCGGTCAGTGAGCTGATCTGGGAACGCCTGGGGCTGACGATGGCGCTGTCAATGGGGGCGCTGCTTGTCGGCTGGTTTGTCGCAATACCGGTGGGGGTCTATTCGGCGACCCATCAATACTCATGGCTCGACTACCTGATGACGACGTTCAGCTTTATCGGCCTGGGGACGCCGGGTTTTCTGCTGGCGTTGATCATTCTGTATCTGGTCCAGAGGATGCTGGGCGTAAATGTGGGCGGTCTGTTTTCAGACAAGTATGTGTTGGAGCCGTGGAGCTGGCCCAAGGTCGTGGACATGTTGAAGCACATCTGGGTGCCGATGTTGATCGTGGCGGTGAACGGCACGGCGGGCAATATCCGCATCACGCGGGCGAACCTGCTGGATGAACTCAACAAGCCGTATGTGGAGACGGCGCGGGCGAAGGGCGTCAAGGAGGGCGCGTTGATCTGGAAGTATCCGGTGCGGGTTGCGCTCAACCCGTTTTTCAGCACGGTGGGCTGGTCGCTGGCCAGTCTCGTTTCGGGGGTCACGCTGGTGGCGATGGTGTTGAGTCTGCCGACGACGGGGCCGCTGCTGCTGCGTTCGCTGACTTCGCAGGACATGTATCTGGCGGGCAGTTTCCTGTTTCTTCTGAGCACGCTGACGGTGATCGGCACGCTGCTGTCGGATATTCTGCTGGCGGTGGTGGATCCGCGTATTCGGTTGGAGTAGGACGGCAGTGGTCAGTGGTTAGTGGCCACGCTGGCGGGTGGCGAATCGCGAGAACCGACGAATTCCCTCTTCGAGTTTCCTCTTACAAGTTCCTTCTCAACTTCAACAATCTAATCTTTGTCTGTGCGGTAGAAGGCGACCTGGTCTTCATCGAGTTGGATGCCGAGTCCGGGGTCGGTGGGCGGGCGGGCTTCGCCGGCGCGGATGGATAGGGGCTCCCGGAGCAGATCGGTCTCGTAGAAGAAGGGGCTGAGGATGTCGCAGGGGAAGGTTTCGGCGTCGATGCCTGCGGTCGCCATTGCCAGGTGAATCATGGCGGCGTTGCCGATGCCGAGTTCAAGGTTGCTGCCGACGGTGCAGACGAGGCCGGCGGCGGCAGCGACTGCGGCGACCCGGCGGGCGGGGCTGATGCCGCCCTTGCCGACATAGAGGGAGAGTACGTCGGCGGCCTGGGCGCGGGCTACGGCCATGGCATCCTGGGCAGAATAGACGATTTCATCGGCCATGACGGGCAGATGGGTGAGGCGGCGTACGTCGGCGAGCCAGGTTACGTCCTGGTCGGGCGTGGGCTGTTCGACGAAGTAGATGTCGTAGCGGTAGAGCTGCTGGATGGTCTGGACGGCGGTGCGGACGGACCAGCCGCCGTTGGCGTCGACGCCGAGGCGCACGTCGGGGCCGACGGCTTCGCGGACGGCAGCGACGCGGGCTACGTCTTCGGCGGGCTCGAGACCGACTTTGACCTTCATGGTGTCGAAGCCCTGTTCGACGGCCCAGGCTGCGATGGCGGCGGCCTGTTTGGGGGCCAGCCCGGAAACTGAGAACTTCGTTTTGATGCGGTCGCGGACGGGGCCGCCGAGGAGGCGGTAGAGCGGGAGGCCGGCGACCTTGCCAAGGATGTCCCAGAGGGCCATTTCGATGCCGGCTTTGGTGAAGGGGTTGTTGGCGAGGGCGGCGTTGACGGCGGCCATGAGGCGCTCGATTTCGGTCGGGTCCTGGCCGGTGAGCAGGGGCGCGAGGATGCGGCTGATAAAGTGGGCGGCGGTGACCTGATCTTCGCCGCTCCAGATTGGGGTGCAGGAGACCTCGCCGAGGCCCTCGATGCCCTCGTCGGTGCGGATTCTGACGAGGAGAAAGGGTGATTCGGTGTGGCCGCCGCGGCCGCCGCGGATGGCCCTTTCGGGGCTGATGGGAACGTTGACGGGAATCGTTTCAATTCTCGTTATCTTCACTTTGTGCCTTCCCCGTTGGAATAGTCGAATCGATAGGGAATGCCTGGGGCGAGATCGCTGAAGGAGATCGTTGTGTAACGGCGACCCCAGCGTTCCTGCCGGCCTGTCTGGCCGCTTGTGCTGGGCGCGCCCAGCGCGGACGGCAGAAGGAGGGTTGCGGCGGGCAGAGGAGAGGCCGCGTGGAGGGCGCCTCCTGCTGCGTCAAGGGTGATGCGAAGCTGGTCGCGACATTCGGTCCAGTCGAGCCAGTCGTCGGCGGAGAGGATAGGCATTCCTTCGGCGACGGCTGTGTCCCAGTTGCCTTCGATGAGGGGGCTGGAGTAGGTGGCGAAGCTGACGGGATGGGAGTTGAGGGCAACGGGCGTATAGTAGCGGCGGGCGGCGCGTCGGATGATGGCGCCCGTTTCCTCCAAGGCGCGTTCGACGGGCCATTTGAAGCTGAATACGAATTCGGGGTGGATGAGGCACTCCTCGGTCCAATGGGTGGGCTGCTGGAAGCAGTCGATGAGGGCGCCGGCTTCGTCGACGAAGCGGAGAGGACGTCCTGAGCCGCACATGTAGCCGAGAAAGGGTGAGACGGCGAGGTAGTTGAGGTCCATGCGAACGCCGATCTCGGAGAGATCGCGGGCGGCGTCGACGTAGCCGCGCCAGCGGACGGCGTGGTGGCGCACCGTGCGGACGGGGCGGCCGAACTCGCGCTGGTAGCGCTCGATGTTTTGGGCGAGCATGGGTCCGACGAGGGCGCTTTGCGGCTCCTCGATCTTCATTTCGCGCACGGTGTCGGCCTCGAGGGCGGGGTGGACGCTGAAGGTATGGCCCTCGGCTTCCCCGGCCTCGATATGGTCTCGAGTCAGGTTGGTTTTGGGGACGACGTAGAAGGTACAGCGGGCCTGGCGGCGGCGCAGGCCGTCGAGCAGCGTATCGAACTGGGGGAGAGTCGACCAGTCGTCGTCGCTGGTCATGATCAGGGCGCTGCTCTGTTCTGCGTGGGGGTAGTACCAGAGCCGGGGACGGGGGGCGAACTCTTCGATCAGGCGGGCCAGGAGCGCGCTGTGGAGGTCGGCTTGCGGGATCAGCATCTGCTCCAGGGGAAGCTGGCCGACGAAGAGCTCGCTGGGGCGGTAGATGCCGTCGAGGCCGGCAAAGCAGAGATCGACGTGGTCGGGGTTGCCCTGGCGCAGACGGGCGACTGTGTAGGGGAGATCGTAGGAGAAGAGGAGCGCGGCGCCGCGTCCGACCGTTGCCGATACGATGGCGGGCGCTCCTTCTCCTGAGCCGTTCTCAGCCGGGCGGATGATGGCCAACTCGCTGATCCCTTCGGCTGCGTCCAGCGCCCACTCGACCGCGGGCGTTGCGACCTGGACCGGATCGCTGCAGAGGCCTTGCAAGGCGGGATGATGGGTGTCGATGTGCAGCAGGCCGCCATCGAGGCCGCGGTAGGCAGGACGCAGACCCAGTTCTTCGGTCAGCTGAGGTTCGGGTTGAAAGGCTATGAGCCGTCCTCCATCCTGGACATAGTCGACCAGCTGCCCTATCTGCGCGCGGCTGAGCGCGGCGCGCGGCAGGATTATGAGATCGTGTTGGGCCAGGAGATCTCCGCCCAGCGCACTGATATCCTCTTCTGAAAAGTCAACGAAGCCTTCCATACGCAGGATCTCGGCCAGATAGTAGCTGTAGCGGCTGCGGGCTTCCCCCGCATTGTGAAACAGGAGCATAGTTGGCGCCTCGTTCTCTGGATGTGGGCCGTTGGGTCGCAGCGCATCTCACGAAGAGTGCGTTTACGTCGTTGCCCGAAATGATGAATGTCAGTCAAAGGTGGGTATGGCGACCGGGCCGCCTCCCTGCTGTGCGGACTGAAGGGCGCAGATGCCGGCGGCAATGGAGCGGGCGGCCTCGCGCGGGCCGATGGCGGGTTCTTCGTCGGCGACGATCGCCCCAAGGAACTGTTGGGCCTGTTCGATTTCCATGGTGCCGTGCCCGAGCGAACGCTGGCGCTGGATGGCCGGATTGCTCCAGTTGGGAACGGTTACGGGCGCCATGCGGCGGGCGCCGGCAATCCTGTCGTGGTAGTGAAAGTTGATCGTATCCTCGACGGCGCCGCCCTGGTCGCGGGTGCGTTCGAAGGAGCCGGCGCTGCCATAGACGGAGTAGTAGAGACAGTAGGGGCGCGCCATTCCGTAGGATACGGTCACCTTAGCGGCGGCGCCGCTGGCTGCTTTGAAGATTGCGACGGTGGTGTGGGTGGACTGCCAGTGGGATTGTTGTTCGGCGTGATAGGCCTGCGCCTCGACGAAGTCGACGCCCATCAACCAGCGGAGGGTGTCGATGGCGTGGGGGCCGCCGCCGAGCAGGGTCGTCTGGGGGGTCTGCGGGTGGATGCGCCAGTGATCGGGTGGACGATGGCTGACGATGTCGTCCATAGTGTGCAGGTACTCGCCCTCGCCGTAGAAGATTTCACCGAGGTCGCCGGTGTGGATCATCCGCTGCACGTCGCGCAGGCAGAAGGCGTAGCGGACCTGGTTGCCCATGTGGTATTTGAGGCCGTGGCGGTCGGTCAGTTCGATGATGCGCCTACATTCGGCCAGTGTGGTTGCCATGGGGATTTCGGAGAGGACGTGCTTGCCGGCTTCGAGCGCCATGATGGCGTGCTGGCCGTGAAGATGGTCGGGGGTGGCTACGACGATGAGATCGATGGCGGGGTCTTCGAGCATGGCTGCGTAGGTGGGGAAGCGCGAATCGACGCCGAATTCGTTCGCTACGCGGGCGGCGAGGCGTTCATCCTGATCGCAGACGGCGGTGACTGTCGAAGCTTCCAGCAGTTGGAAGGCGCGCAGATGGGAGCGACCTTGTCCCAGGCCGAGTACGCCGACGCGAATCTTTCCGTTGTTGACCGCTCGCGCGGCAGCGTGTGAGTGCCCCATAGTTCTTTGCTCTGCGATGGAAGAGTTCATTGTTTGACGCCTGTGAAGACGATGCCCTGAATGAAGTAACGCTGGGCGAGGGCATAGAGCAGGATGCAGGGGAAACTGACCATCACACTGGCTGCCATGAGCAGGTGCCACTGCGTCACCTGATAGCCCCTGAAAAGATTGATTCCGAGGGCGAGGGTATACTTCTCGGTTGTGCTCAGAAAGATTAGGGGGTTGAAGAAATCATTCCAGTGGTTCAGGAAGGAAAAGACGGCGACTACACCAAGGGCCGGCCGCGACTGGGGAAGAATTATATGGCGATAGATGCCAAAGGTGCTGGCGCCGTCGATGCGGCCGGCGTCGTCGAGATCGAGGGGCAGGCGCATGTAAAACTGGCGCAGCAGAAAGATGAAGAAGGCGCCGCCACCCAGCCAGTAGGGCACGATCAGAGGGGCGTAGGTGTCGAGCCAGCCGAGTATACGAAAGAGAATGAAGGTCGGGATGAGGGTGACCTGATAAGGGATCATGATGGTGGCGAGCAGAATCAGGAAGAGAAGGTCGCGTCCGGGAAAACGCAGACGGGCAAAGCCGAAGGCAACCAGGCTTGAGGAGATCAGCTGGCCGAGGAGGGCGAGTGCGGTAACGAAGACGGTGTTCCAGGCGAAACGGACGAAGGGGATCGCCTCCAGCACGGCCGGGTAGTTTTCGGGCCGCCACGGGTTGGGTATCCACTGGGGCGGAAAGATGAAGATGCGGCCGCTGTCTTTGAGGCTGGAGGAGAGGAGCCAGACGAGCGGGATCATCATCACGCAGGCGCCGGCCAGCAGAACGGGATAGATGATGAACTTCTGCAGAAGGGCGCGACGGCGTCTGCTGGCCAGCCAGTGGGGCGAGCCTGAAGCAGCTTGCAGGGCGGCAACGGAGCCCGGCTCGATCTGTCCGCCGTCGGTGACGGGTGCGGGGCGATCTGTTCTACTCACCTCTGCCTCAACTCGCCTTCATAGTAGACCCAGAGCGCGGAGGAGCGAAAGACCACTATTGTCAGCGCCAGAATCACGGCAAACAGGACCCAGGCCAGAGCCGAAGCGTAGCCCATGCGGAAGAACTGAAAGGCGTTCTGGTAGAGATAGAGCACATAGAAGAGGGTCGCGTAGCGCGGGCCGCCCTCGGTCATGATGAAGGGCTGCACGAAGATCTGGAAAGATGCGATCATGTTGATGACGAGGTTGAAGAAGATCACCGGTGTCATCATTGGAATCGTGACGTTGCGGAACTTCACCCAGACGCCGGCGCCGTCGATTTCGGCCGCTTCATAGAGATCGGTGGGGACGCCCTGGAGGCCAGCGAGGTAGATCAGCATGGGCGCGCCGACGGTCCAGAGGCTCATGAGAATCAGTGAAGGCAAGGCCCAGCGAGTGTGCCCCAGCCAGAGGGGGCCATCGATGCCGACCAGGGCCAGCAACATATTGAGGAGGCCGAACTCCGGGTTGAAGATCCAGAGCCAAAGCATGGTGCTGGCTATCACGGGAACCAGAGTGGGGATGTAGTAGACGGTGCGCCAGAGGCTGACGAAGCGTACTTTCTGGTTCATGAGGAGGGCGACGGCGAAGGAGAGAACCAGCCCCATGGGCACGCTGGCGAAGACGTAGATCGACGATACTTTCAGCGCCTGCCAGAAGAGGCGGTCGTTGACGAGTTGATCGAAGTTGCGCAGCCCGACGAAGGTGGGCGGGCGGATCACCTCATAGTCGGTCAGGCTCAGATAGAAGGAGGCGATGATGGGGCCGACGACAAAGAGCACAAGGCCGACCAGCCAAGGCATGATAAAGAGGTAGCCCTCGATCGCCTCGCGACGGATGTGGGCGGGCATCCGCCGGAATGCAGGCGGCAGTTGCATAATAGAGACCAAACAAAATGGGGAGACGGCAGTTCACCATCTCCCCATTTCTTGTTGCACAGGAGGATCTACTGTCCCCACTCGGCAGGGCGACGGGCGAAGATCTCTTCGACGGCTGCACAGGCGCGTTCGGTCGCTTCTTCAACCGTGGCCTCGCCGGACCAGACGACGGAGAGCTCCTGGCCGACGGCGCTCCACCATTCGCCGGTGTCGGGCGTCGGATAGTAGTCATGGCCGTAGTTGGCGAAGTCGCTGGTGACTACGCTGATGTCCTGGGGCTGGTGGAGGGCCAGGTAGTCTTCGCTTTCGACGACTGCGGTCAGCCCGGGCACGCCGTTGGCCATCATGCCTGTCTGCCCGCCTTCGCCCATCAGGAATTTGACGAGCTGCCAGGACTCTTCAACATGCTCGCTGGTGCTGAGCACCGACCAGGCGTTGGAGCCCATCTGCACACTGCGAATGCCGGTTTCGGGGTGGGCGGGCATGTGGGCGAAATCCCAATCGAAACCGGCCTGGCGGATCTGACCTTCCTGCCAGGTACCGCCGAAGTAGATGGCGACTTTGCCGGTGAGGAAGGGATTTTCCTGACCTTGCAGGGTAACCGGAGCGGGCATGACCTCGTGTTCGAAGATGAGGTCGGCGATGTACTGGAGGCCGGCCTGTGACTCGGGGGAGGTCAGGGTACAGCTGGCGCGGTCATCGCTGAGGACGGCGCCGCCGGCGCCATGGATGAAGGAGGCGCCCCAGTAGGGCGGATTGAGCGGGCTGATGTAGAGACCCCACTGGTCGTTGTCGGGGTCGGTCAGTTGCTGGGCATAGGAGAGCATGTCGTCCCATGTCCAGTCGGCGGACGGGAAGTCCAGCCCGGCCGCGGCCAACAGGTCCTTGTTAATGTAGAGAACCTGGCCGCCGGCATAGAGAAGACCACCATAGAGGCCGCCTTTCCAGCCCCATTCCGGCTCCATATCGTAGAAGTAAGCGCCCATGTCGACCTGGTCGGCGTCAATGAAGGGCGCCAGATCTACAAACATGCCGCGGGCTGCGCCGGGGATGACCCAGTTCATCTGATTGATGGTGACGTCGGGCGCGGTACCGGCGGCGAATTCAGTCTGCAGTTTGTCCCAGTAGGCGTCGATGGGACGGAACTCGACTTTCACGCTGATGTTGGGATTCTGCTCGCGGAAGCCGTCGATTGTCTGCTCCAGTGTATTGTTCCAGGCGTCGCCAAGACCGTAGGAAGCGAGACGGATTTCGACCATTTCGGCGCCGGATCCACCGTCACCGGCGGCGGGGGCCGCGATGGGTGCACAGGCGTTAAGCAGGAAAAGGCACAGAATGGAAGTTGCGAACAGTGTCTGGAATTTGGATTTACCGGAATTCAACTTCATTGAAGGGGACCTCCTCGCGCAGTGGGTTGAAGATGGGGATTGCACGGTCATCACGCCGGTGGTTGTGGTCCGGCCGATGCACACGTTTCGGAAGTATATCAGTTTTGCGGGAGAAGCCAATTCCAGTACGGCCCGGGGAGATTCTGGTGGGTCAGGGGGCGGCGCGGCGGAGTTTTGCGGCTGCAGTTTGAGGAGGCGAACTCACAGATTGGAGGGAAGGACCGGTCAAGCGGCGCTGAGTCAGCCTATCGTATCATTAAAATTCACTAAAATTAAAGTTAAGCATTGACATATTTAATTTTTCTAAGTATAATATTGAGAATATTGCTTAAGTGTTTCAAAAAATCAAAGGAAGGCAATAGATGCTTCTTGAACGGATGGCATTGGAAGAGAAGTTGCGGCGGGAGCGACTGGTCTCAGAAGCCAAGGAGTATCAGGGGCTTCGTCCGTACCGGCGCGTGCCTCGCTGGCAGGCGCGGCTGTTCTTGCGATTTGGAGAGTGGATGGTGGCAAGGGGAACTGTTCTGCAGCAGCGCTACCGACGGACGGAGGCCAAGCTGGCGCTTACCGACTATTCCGGCCGCAAGCGGATGGAGACGACATTATGAATCCACTACCTACCGCCTGCCCGATCTGTCAGGCAGGAGATTTGACCGTTACCGGCTTCTTTTGCCGGGAATGTGACAGCCGGGTGGAGGGGCGGTTCCTGGTGGAGACGCCTTTTGCCGGTCTGACGCAGGCGCAGATGCAGTTCGCGGCCACGTTTATTCGCTGTGAGGGAAAGTTTAACCGGATGGAGGAGGAGTTGGGATTGTCGTACCCGACGTTGCGGGGGCGGCTGCACGAGATGATCCGAGCGATGGGATTTGAGCCGGGCCGTGACGAACCGGCGCCTCTGCCGGAGAAGGCGCGGCGGCAGATTCTGGAGCAGTTGGAAGCAGGCGCGATCGACTATGAAGCGGCAATGGAGCAGTTGCAGAACGGATAGAATTTCCTTGCCCTGCCGGTTGGCAGGAGGGCAGGGTCAGATGAGCAGGCATGAGAGGGGAGCAAAATGAGTGAGCGGATACAGGTGGAGCCGGAATCTCCGAATCCGCGCGTACGGGTCCGTTGCGGAGGAGATTTGCTGGTCGAGGGTTGGGAGCAGGCGCTGATCGAGGTGGACGGTCATGGAAGCCAGCCGATCGTGGAGGCCGAGCCGGAGCAGCTCGAGATCGCGACTGATGGTTCGTGCACGGTGCGTCTACCGCAGACGAGTGAACTAGTGGAGAGCGCGGCGGGGGGCCTGGTGAAAGTCAGCAACGTGCGGGGCGGGGTGGAAATTGAACAGACCGGCGGAGATTTGCTGGTGGAGGAGACCGGCAGCGTGCGGATCGGGAGCGCGGGGGGCAGGGTGAACCTGGCGAACACGGCTGGCGGGGTGGAGGTGACGAAGCGGGCACACGGTGATTTGACGGCGGAGCAGATTGGCGGGGCGATCTCGATCTCCGAGGTGGGAGGGCGATTAACGTTGCAAAACGTGTCCGCGGTACGGGTAAGGCGGGCGCGCGCGGATGTGGACGTGCTGAACGCGAGCGGAAACGCGGTTGTCGACAGAGCGGACGGCGCAGTGGGATTCATCAATGTTGACGGCGCGGCCGCGGTCGGCAAGGCGATGGGGCGGGTCAGCCTGCGCGGCGTGCGGGGCAAAGTCGCCTGCGATCGGGTGAATGGGGAGCTGCACCTCGTAGAAGTGGGGGAGGTGGCGGTGAGCCGGGTGATGGGCGACCTGGAGGCCGAGACCGTTCGCGGTGCGCTGTCCTGCAGGAAGGCGAACGGGCGGGCGACACTGCGTGAAGTGGGCGGCTCAGTTTCGCTGGGCGGCGTAGGCGGCGACCTGGTGGTAGAGGGATGCGGGGGTTCGCTCTCGGCCAAGTGCGGCGGCAGCGTCGATCTGGCGACAGTTCTCGGAAATGTCAACGTGGCCGCGGGAGGCGATGTACGGTGTCGTTTGGATGAGGAGGAAGGGGGTTCTTTCAAGGCAGTGTGCGGCGGTGGGCTCACGATCGAAGGAGGCGCGACGATGGTGGCGCGCGGCCCGGGCGCGCATACGTTCCGCGCCGGTGCGGGGAAGAGCAGTTATTCTCTGGTTGCCGGGGGCAGCGTGCATCTCGAATCCGACGGCATTCTGAAGGGACTTGGCGAGGAGGCGGGCGTGAGAGGGGCACGGCACGCCGCCCGTGCGCAACGTCACATCGCCCGGTCGTTGAGCAGAACGCTGCGGCACAAACTGCGGACGGCGGGCAAGAGGGCGGCTGAAGGGAATTGGGAGGATGCTCGCAGCTGGAGCTTCAGTTTCGACACGGATGCGCCGTCGTCCGGGGTTTCCGTGCGAGACGAGGAGCCGCCGGCTGACTTTGAGGACATCGACGTGGACGTGAATGTGGACGTCGGGAATGAGGCTGACGTTGAGCCGGTTACCGAGGAGGAGCGGTTGGCGGTCCTGCGCATGTTGTCGAAGGGGAAGATCACGGCTGCGGAGGCGGAGGAGTTGTTGGATGCGCTGGGCAACCGGGCTTCCTAGCTGAGACAGGTACCGCAGAGTTGTCGCTTAGGTGAACATGGAGGAACAGGATGGAAAGAGACAGTCGGGATGGAGCCAGCCAGCTGCCGGCCCGCTCGCGGTCGGCTATCACAGTCGGCGGCGACGGCACAATTGCGGGCGAATGGGAAGGGGGACAGGAGGCGCTGCCGCAGATCGTACGCCAAGTTCGGGAGGGCAGCCGCCAGCCGTACGGCACGTTCTTGCGCCGTGTTCTCTTTTTCTGGTTGCGCGTTTACGTATTTGAAGTCTATACGAACGGAAAATCGAAAGCGGTAAATGTGCGCATCCCGATCCCCTTGCCTTTGATCGGCGCGTTTTTTCAGTCCAGGTTGAGCTGGTCGCAGGCGTTTCAGTTTATCGAGCGGAGCCGCCGCACACGGGGGATTCCAGCGGAACGTTTTCTGGAATCGTGTATGGCGCTGGAGTTCGTGCGAGTGTACGAGGACAAAGAAGAGAAAGAAGAGTTGGTGGTGGTCGGGTTGGATTGAATTGGAAACCGGTGATGAAAGCAGCCATTAAGATCGAATCTCTGAGCAAGACATTCCGCAGCCGCGGGGGCAATGAGGTGGAGGCGGTCAGCCGGCTGGATTTGACGGTGGAGCCTGGGCAGGTCTTCGGCTTTCTGGGGTCGAATGGCGCCGGCAAAACAACCACGCTGAAGATGGCGTGCGGCCTGGTGATGCCGACAACAGGGACGGTGCGCCTCAACGGATATGACGTGGGAAGGCAGCGGGGCCAGGCGATGAGGCAGATTGGCGCGGTGCTGGAAGGGACGCGCAATGTTTACTGGCGCATGACCGCGTGGCAGAACCTGCTTTACTTTGGCCGGATAAAGGGGGTCTCGTCAAGCAAGTTGCTGAAGGCAAGGGCGGAACGGCTGTTGCGTGAGCTGGACTTGTGGGAGCGGCGCAAAGATCCGGTGGGTGAGTACAGCCGGGGGATGCAGCAGAAGGTGGCGATCGCGGCTGCGCTGATCGCGGACCCGCCGATTGTGCTGCTGGACGAGCCGACATTGGGGCTGGACGTGCAGGCGTCGCGCACGGTACAGGAGTGGGTTGTCCAGCTGGCAAAGGAACGCGGCAAGACGGTTGTGTTGACGACGCACCAACTGGACATGGCCGAGAATCTTTGCGACCGGGTGGCGATCATGAGCCGGGGACAGTTGCTGGCCCACCGCCCGACAGGAGAGCTTTTGGACCTGTTCCGGCGGGAGTTCTATCAGCTGCGGCTGCGGGGCGTGGTCGAGGCGGAGAAGGCCGGGGCTTTTCCCGGATTCACGGCCAGCCAGGAGAACGGGCACACGGTCCTTTCCGGGGAGGTAGGAGATGATCTGTCCGTTTTCGAGCTGGTAGAACGGGCGCGGCTGGCGGGTATGGACCTGATCAGCGTTACGCCGGCGACGCCGAATCTGGAGGAGATATTTGTCGAACTGATCGAGCGGGCGGAGGAGACGGTTGGGCAAGACGGCAGTTTGGAACGAGACACGGGCCACAGGTCCGACAGCGTTTAGAGCAGAGGGTGACGAAATGGTGTTGACGGGAACGGTACTATTGAATGAATGCCAGAAGCGACTGATTCTTCTGTGGTCGTACAGATTCAACTTCATGCTCGAGACGTTCATGATCGGATTCCTATTCGTGGGCATCAGTTTCTTTGTGTCGGGCGGCAGGCCGGAGCCGGAGCAGATGGCGCCGGCGCTGCTGGGATACCTGACGTGGTTTTTCGCGGTGTTCGCGATCTCGGACATGAGTCATGGGATCCGCGAGGAGACACAGACGGGAACGCTGGAGCAGATGTACATGAGCCCGCTGCCGTCGGGCCTGCTGCTTGCCGGGCGCTCGGTGGCCTCGATATTCATCAGCAGCGGAATGGTCATTCTGATTGGCGGGATTCTGATGCTGCTACTGGGGATCCGGATTCCAGTTCGTCCGGCAGGCGCGCCGGTCTTTGCTTTGACCCTCGCGGGACTGTACGGGTTCGCTTTTTTCCTGGGCGGGGCGACGCTGGTGTTCAAGCAGGTGAATGCGCTGAGCAATTTGCTTACAAATATGTTGTTGTTCCTGAACGGCTCCTTTCTGACGGTAGAACGCATGCCGGGCTGGATGGAGACGTTTGCACGCAGTCTGCCCTCTACGCAGGGAATCGATGTATTGCGCCGGGTCGTGTTAGACGACATGTCGCTGGCCAGCGTGTGGCAGGACGGAAGCCTGGTCTGGCTGACTGTGCATACGGGGGTCTTTCTTTTTGCCGGTTGGGGCGTATTTTTGTGGGGGGAGCGGGTTGCCCGCAAGCGCGGACTGCTTGGGCAGTATTAGGCGGGTTCAGAACAGGATCTTGACCCATTTTTAAGATTGAATCGGCCCGTGCAGTAGTCGTAGTTGGCGAAGAAGAGGGGGCTGGTCGTGATTTCAATAAGAGGATGATATGGCTACAGCAGAAGAGCGAATGCGCGTCTTAAAGATGATAGAAGAAGGAAAGATCACAGCGAAAGAGGGCGCGCGTCTATTGGGTGCGCTGGGTAAGAGCGACGAACAGGCCCGCCGTCAGCGGGGGACGGCCGAGGCAGGCGGCGAGGGAGGAGGACGCTGGCTGCGTCTGCGCGTATCTGATACAAGGAGCGGCAAGACGCGGGTCAATCTGACGATCCCGATTGGGCTGGTCAACATGGGGTTGGCGGTCGGAGCGAGGTTTGTACCGGATGTGGCGGAACTGGACGTCGAGGAGATTCGCGACGCGTTGCGGTCCGGGCTGAATGGGAAGATACTGGAGGTTCGCGATGAAGAGGAGCTGGTTGAGATTTTTGTGGAGTAGAAGGTCCCCCGGTTGGAGGAGACAACTCTTTGAAAGGATCGTAGCCAAATCGTAGGCAAACTGTCCGCCACGCTGGTTACGCCGAATTCGGTTAAGTTTGAGGCTGGCAGATGGAGGTCCACCAGAGTAAATGCCCACAGGTTTAGCGTTTTTGGAGAGGACGTTTGGGAACCAGGGCGCGGTTGCGGCGGTTGACAGGAGGAGGGTTAGAGCTTATACTTAAGTGCAGCCGTACCCCCAAGACGAACGGCTCTGGAAATGCTCAGCAAAATTCGATACAAGACCGTCGGCGCAATGGATTTTCCATTGTGCCGGGCACAAAACAGTTGACACTCAAGGATGAGCGTGAACGCGGAACGTTTTGCGAATTGTAGCCGGATTCCACATCGAGTTGCACTGACTGCAAAGGCTGGAGACACTTGGGAGCGCGCGTGCCCGGGTGTTGTTGTTTTTGGGGGACGCGCACAAAACGGGAACCTGTCTCTGTACCGTTTCGTTTCTTAGGCCCCAATAAGCTCAGAGAAAGGAAATCAGAATGGACGCGATTGCCAGCCGTATCCTCAAAGCCCGCCAGTACGCAGCCGAACGCGACGAGCGCCTCTGGGTTAACAACCTACAGGTGAAGATTCACGGCGAGCATTCTGATCACCGCGTTTCTTATGATCAGGGCTCCTGGGATTGTGATTGCGAGGAGTTTCAGCGCAGAAGCATATGTGCCCACGTAATGGCGATGGAAGAGATTCTCGGTGAGGCGGTTGAGCCTGCGGTGCTCCCTATTCCGGGATAGTGCAGGCGAGCGAAGTCCAGAAAGTCTAACTTTGAATGCCAGGCCGTTTGGCCTGGCATTTTTTGTGGTCAGTGACTGCGGCGAGTGATTGAGAATAGGTGTTGAGAGGAGTGAGGGGTGAGAGTGAGGGCCGCGGGAGTGTCTTGTTGCTGGATTGGAGCGGATTTCAGCGGGGGTGCGAGGTGTGGAATAATAGCGGGATGAGAAGCGCCAAGAGGGATGGATGAAACGCACGGCCCAGCTGCTGATCGGTATTCTGATCAGCGTCTTTTTCCTCTATTTGATTCTGCCGGGCCTCCATCTTCCGGAGGTTTGGCGGGCGATGGGGCAGGCCAACTACTGGTGGATTGTGCCCGGTGTGGCGGTCTATATGGTAGGGCTGTGGGCGCGCACTTGGCGCTGGCACTATATGCTGCGGCACCTGAAGCCGGTGTCACTGAGCAGGCTCTTTCCGGTGGTGTGCATTGGCTATTTCGGCAACAACGTCTACCCCTTTCGGGCCGGGGAGGTGATGCGGGCGTACGTTCTGTGGCAGCGGGAGGAGATCCCGATCAGCTCAAGCTTGGCGACGGTGATCATCGAGCGCGTTTTTGACGGGCTGGTGATGCTGCTGTTCGTGTTTCTGGCGCTGCCGTTTGCGCCGATTCCGGCTGCTTTTCAGCGGTTTGTCGTTTTTGTCACTTTTCTGCTGCTGATCGTCACAGCGCTTTTTATCTGGATCACAGTCCGGCCGCGGCGGATTGCGGCACTGTATGGCTGGTTGGCAGAACATCTGCTGCCGGCGCGGATCCGCGAACGGACGGACGGCTTTTTTGAACGGTTCATGGCGGGGCTGGGCAGTCTGCGCAGCGGACGGGATCTGTTCTTGATTTTTGCGACGAGCATCGTGGTGTGGCTGATGGAGACGGTCAAGTACTGGCTTGTAATGCATGCGTTCGCGTTCAGCGTCAGTTTTCTGGCGCTGATGTTGATCAACGGGATCGTGAATCTGGCGACAACGCTGCCGTCGGCGCCGGGGTATATCGGAACGTTTGATACGCCGGCAATCGAGACTCTGACGGCGTATGGGATCGATACGCAGCTAGCGGCCAGCTATACGCTGACCTTACACGCGGCGTTGTGGGTACCGGTGACGCTGTTGGGGGCCTATTATTTCTGGCGGGAACAGCTGCGCTGGAGTGACTTCAACAAAGCGCAGAAACGGGCGGACCGGGCGGCCCAGGGTGAAGCGGTCGTGTTAGAATGAGGTCCGGCAGTCTTGCCGCTACAGGCCGCCTTCGACATTACAGACACTCACTTTACAGTTCAGACAGGAAGAGGAGCCAGGACTGATGGGAGCAGAGAGCGCAACTCGCGTGCGGGAGAATGGCAGCGTACAGAAAAGACGGCTTGACAACGGCCTGCAGATCCTTCTGAAGGAGAGCCACCTAGCGCCGGTCGCCAGTTTCTGGATCTTCTACCGGGTGGGAAGCCGCAATGAGGTTCCCGGCGGCACCGGCATCAGCCACTGGGTGGAGCACATGCTCTTTAAGGGTACTGAGAGGTATCCGCAGGGCTCGTTTGACAAGGCGGTGGCGCGCGCGGGCGGGGCGTTCAACGGCATGACCTGGCAGGACTGGACGACCTATTTCGAGACCTTTCCGGCGGAGCGCATCGAGCTGGCGCTGGACGTGGAGAGCGACCGCATGGCGAATGCGATCTTTGACGAGGATGAGACCGAGTCGGAGCGGACGGTGATCATCAGCGAGCGGGAGGGCAGCGAGAACAGCTACCGCTGGCTGCTGAATACGGAGATGCAGGCGGCTGCGTTCCAGACGCACCCGTACCGGCATCCGGTCATCGGTTGGAAGCAGGACCTGCTGACGATGTGCCGGGACGATCTTTATGAGCATTACCGGACGTTCTATACGCCGAGTAACGCGGTGGCGGTGGTAGTGGGGGACTTTGACAGCACGCAGATGGTAGACCGCATCGAGCAGTATTTTGGCGGATTGGAGGCGGGTCCTATCTTGCCGGAGATGCGCTTGGAGGAGCCGGAGCAGCGGGCGGAGCGGCGCATCGTGCTGCGGGGCACGGACCAGACGTCCTACTTAGGCCTGGCGTTCCATGCGCCGGACGCGCAGCATCCGGACTTCTTTGCGCTGACGGTGCTGGACAGCATTCTGAGCGGAGCGAAGGGGATGGGGCTTTTCGGGGGCAGCTCTTCCAACCGCAGCAACCGACTTTACCGGGCGCTGGTGGACAAGGAGCTGGCGGTAGGCGTCTCTTCCTCGTTCATGCCGACGATTGATCCATATGTTTTCGGTTTCAGCGCCACGCTTGCGCAGGATATCACGCACCAGGAGATTGAGGAGGCGATCTGGGCGGAGATCGAACGGGTGCAGGAGGAGCCGGTGGCGGAGGAGGAGCTGGACAAGGCGATCAAGCAGACGAAAGCGCAGTTCGCGTACAGCAGCGAGAGCGTGACTAACCAAGCCTACTGGCTGGGCTTCAGTGAGATGATCGCGGACAGCGAATGGTTTGACGGCTGGCTGGCGAACCTGGAGGCGGTGACCGCTGATGACATTCAGCGGGTGGCGCAGAGCTGGTTCGGCCGCGGCAAACAGACTGTTGGCTGGTATCTGCCCGAGGCGTAACGAGCGGGTTGTATGGAGTGCCGATCGCTGAGCTATGTTTCTTTCGAGGCTCCACCTGGAACATTTCCGTAACTACCGAGAGCTGGATCTGGCATTCAGCGCGCCGGTGACGCTTGTGCAGGGCCGCAACGGGCAGGGCAAGACGAATTTGCTCGAGGCGATCTATTACCTGGCGACGAGCAAGTCGCGCCATGCGCGGACGGAGAGGGAGGCGGTGGACAGGGCCGCGGCGGAGGAGCCGATCCCCTACGCACGGATTCGAGGTGAGGTCGTGCGCGGGGAGGCGTCGACGACGCTTGAAATCCTGTTTACGCTGCGCGGGGACGGCATAAACTACACGAAGCAGATTCGGGTGAACGGCGTGCCCAAGCGCAGTATAGACCTGATCGGACATTTGCGGGCAGTGCTGTTTCTGCCGGAGGACTTGACGCTTGTGGCCGGCAGCCCCAGTGAGCGGCGGCGTTATATCGACATTGCCCTCTGCCAGATCGACCGCGGCTACTGTCAGACACTTTCCCGCTATCAGAAGGTGGTTACGCAGCGGAACAGCCTGCTGAAGCAGCTACAGGAACAGGCGGACAGCCACTCGGCGGCGGCGCAGCTCAGTTTTTGGGACGATCAACTGATCGAGCTGGGAACGCAGGTGCTGGCCCGGCGGCATACCTATCTGGCAGCGCTGGCGCCTATCGCTCGACGCGTTCATGCGGAGCTTTCGCAGCAGCAGGAGTCGTTGGGACTGCTGTACCTGCCCAGCTTCAACACGGGGCTCTACTCTGAACATGACTACCAAAGGCTGCGCGAGGGCGAGGAAGTCGAGACGGACGGGATCGCTGGCCTGGAGATCGGGGCAGAGACGATCGGCCAGCGCTTTCGAGAGCGGCTGGAGGTCCGGCGGAGTGTGGAGTTGAAGGCGGGAAGTTCGCTCTACGGGCCGCACCGGGACGAACTGGTCTTTCTGGTCAACAGCTGGAATCTGCGCACGTACGGCAGCCGGGGGCAGCAGCGCACGGGCGCGCTGGCGCTGAAGCTTGCGGAGCTGCAGGCTATGGCGGAAGCGACGGGCGAGAAGCCGATTCTGCTGCTGGACGACGTGATGAGCGAGTTGGACGCGCAGCGGCGGGCGGCCCTGCTTGAGGCGCTGGCGGACGTGCGGCAGGGCATAGTGACGACGACCAACTGGACACAGTTCTCCAGGGAGTTTCAGCAGGAGTCGCAGCTCCTTCAGATTGAGACCGGCGTCGCAACGTCCTCGGCGGGCAGTCTGTGAGTTGCGGCGCAAACGGCTACTATTCTCCGACAACTTTCTACTCCGGTTCCGAATACTGACCCCATGGACGAGAGACTCTACTACGAAGACGCGTACCTGACCAGGTTCAGCGCGCAGGTGATAGAGCGGTTTACGCACGAGGAACAGCCGACGGTGCGACTCAGCCGGTCGGCCTTCTACCCCACTTCCGGCGGCCAGCCACATGACACGGGCGGCCTGGATGGAACTGCGGTGATCGACGTGCAGGTTGGGACGGACGGCGCGGTGCTGCATCTGCTGGCGGAGCCGCTGCCGGACAGGACGGAGAGTGTCAGGGGGGTGATCGACTGGCCGCGGCGCCATGATCATATGCAGCAGCATTCGGGTCAGCACCTGCTGTCGCAAACGTTTTACCGGCTGTTGGGACTGGAGACGGTGAGCGTCCATTTCGGGGATGTGCTGAACACAGTGGACCTGGAAGGGCCGTCGCTCTCGGCGGCGCAGTTGGCGGATGCTGAGAGGGCGGCGAACGAGATGGTATGGGAGAACCGTCCGATTCGGGCCTATTGGGTAAACGAAGATGGGCGGGCGACGGTATCACTGCGCCGCGCGCCTACGGTGCAGGGCGCGACGCGCATTGTGGAGATCGACAAGTTTGACTGGTCGGCGTGCGGGGGGACGCACGTGCGGCGGACAGGGGAGATCGGGCTGATCGCGCTGGTGCGGGTAGAAAAGCACCGGGGCAGGAGCCGCGTGCATTTTTTGTGCGGGAGGAGGGCGCTGGGGGATGCGGCGCGGCGGCGGGGGCTGCTTGCGGAGGCGGCCGGTCTGCTGGACAGCGGCGTGGATGACGTGCCGGAGCTGGTGTCGAAACAGCAGGAGGCGCTGCGGGGTGCGGAGCGGGAGTTGAAGGCGCTGCGGGACGGGCTTGTAGCGTCCCAGACGCGTGAGTTGCTGGCGGAGGCGGAGTTCGCGGGGAGTGTGCGGCTGGTGGCGCATGAAATAGCGGACAGTGAGCCGGCGGCGTTGCAGGGGCTGGCGCGGGCGCTTGTCTCGGAGCCAGGCGTAGTGGCGTTGCTGGGCTGTGCGCGAGGGGGCAAGGGGACGGTTGTTTTTGCCCGTTCAGAGGATATTTCGCTGCACGTTGGTAATTTGTTGCGGGATACGTTGATGGGTTTCGGCGGTGGGGGCGGTGGGCGGCCGGACTTTGCGCAGGGCGGGGGTGTGGCGGCGGAAAGGCTGGCGGAGGTTCTCGGCGCGGCGGCGGAGGTTGTGCGGAGCGAGGCCGGCGGCTAGAGCCCATTCGGAAGGAAACGCGATTCCCTGTACGGCGTATAGGGTAAGTGTAGGTATAATAGGGAAATTACTTCCGAAAGTTACGGCGAAAAGGCTGAGGCGATGAATGAACGCCAGGACAGACAAAGGAGACAAACATGGTTCGTTTTGCAACACTGTTTCTTGCCTTCACGCTCTTTGTTGTCGGTTGCGTTGCCATTCCAACCGAAAATGAAGCGGAGGGTTACACCAGGTCAGTGGTGCAGGATGCGATCCGCTACTATGATCGCAACGGCAGGGATGCGGCTGTCGAGTACTTCAGTTCGGAAGATAGCGTGCATGGTCAGTGGTATGTGTTTATCGTGGAAGCGGATGGGTATACCATTGCTTCGCCCAACGCGGACATGATCGGCAGGGATCCGGCTCTGCGCGTCGATGCAAGCGGATACTTCTACGGCGATGATCTGATGAGTGCAACCGAGGCGGGCAAGTGGATCAGCTACATTTTTCGTCATCCAGAAACCGGCGAGAACGCCCGAAAGCATACGTGGGTCGTGCGCCATGACGGATTGCTATTCGCTTCCGGCTTCTATGATGAGGAATAAGACAACAAAGCAACTGGAGATAGAACTAAAGACTGCGTTCGGGCGCAAGTGAGGTATGGTTGGCCCCAATCGATCAGCCACGACTTGATGTTTTCTTGGTATATGGTCTTTATATAAAGCTAATGCCTGCGTGGTCTGCAGGTTGAGAAGGCACCGAGCCATTTGACAGGAGCCAGGGAAATCTTTGAATGAAGAGCAACGAGAGCATGCCCATCCTTCCGGTCGAGGCATACACTTCGCAGGAGTGGTTTGACCGCGAGCAGGAGCGCATATTTTCACGAACGTGGGCTTTTGCCGGCCTGGTCGGGGACGTCAGCGAACCGGGGCAGTATGTGTCAGTGCAGGCAGGGCTGAACAACATCTTTATCGTGATGGGTGAGGACCGGCAGTTGCGGGCCTTTCACAATATCTGCCGTCACCGGGGAACGCAGTTGCTGCGGGCGGTCGGCAAAACGCGTCAGGTCATTGCTTGCCCATACCACGACTGGACCTACAGCCTGGAGGGCTGTCTTCTATCCGTTCCCGACAGGAGGAATCAGTTTCCGGACTTGGATATGGCGAGTCTTGGGCTGAAAAAGGCGTCTGTGGCCAGTTGGCGAGGGATGTTGTGGGTCCATCCTGACGAGAACGCCGAACCTGTGGGGGAGTGGTTCGGCGGCGTGGAGCCCCATCTTGGCCCCCACAGTGTGGATGAGTTGGTGGAGTATGAGAAAGGACGCGCGGAATACACGATTGCCGCCAACTGGAAGATCGTGGTCGAGAATTACATCGACGGCTATCATCTGGCGCATCTGCACTCCGGCACGCTGTCGATGTACGATCACAGGCGCAGCGAATCCGGCTTTGTCGGGCCGCACTTCTTTTTTTGGGAGCCGCTTAGCCCAGAATACGCGGCGGACGTAGAGAAGAACGCGCCGTCGCCGCTGGTTATCCCGGCCGACCAGGCGGGCGCGTGGGTGCCGATGCTGTTTCCTGGCATCGGGCTGGCAGAGAATGAGGACTCGTGGTCGGTGTTTCACCTGACGCCCCTGGCGCCCGACAGCACACGTGTCGTCGTCCGCACCAAAATGGCTGACGCTTCATTGCTGGCGTTCGCTTCGCAATCTATCCGTTCATACAGCTTCTGGTCGGGGCGGGTCCGGGGCAAGTATGACAGCGATGACGGCGACGACCCGATGGCGTCCGGCGACTTCATGCAGGAGGATATTTACGCGTGCGAACAGCAGCAGCGGTCGCTCATGAGCCCATACTTCGAGCACGGTCCCTCTGCCTTGAACGGGGAGGCTGGTGTGCGGCGACACCAGGAGGTGGTGATGCAGTGGTTGGGGGAAGAGCAGTGACCGGAGATCAGTGATCTGCGGGGACTGATTGAAGGAAACAGCGATGCGACCGCCGGGGTATGAAGTGCCTCTGGCGGTCGCTTTCCTTTGTGGGTTATTCTTCGGGCATGAACTGCGATGGCGCGGGGGCCTCGACGGTTGACCGGTGCGCCCGCCAGTGGTCCAAAATCAGGGGAAACTCCCGTTCCATAAAGACATAGTAATCCCGCATTTCCTCGAGACGTTGACGGCGGGCGGGGGAGGCGCCTTCGAGCAGAGCTAGACCCCTTTCAGACAGGCGGCGCAACTCGGTAAACTGTTTCTTTGCCTTCTCCTCCATGATGTGTGACCAGGAGTCTGGCACGACGCGGTAATGATCGCGACGCTGGCCTGGAATGCTGAGGCGCTCGATGATCCCCATGTGGATGAGCATCCGGGTGCCTGTGCTGATGGATGACTTGCTGGCCTGCAGGGCTTCGGTCAGCTGGTGCATCGTCTGATGCGGGGGATCGCAGATGAGGAGCCAACTCAGGATGCGGCCGGCCATGCGGGGCAGGCCGGCCTGTTCCCAGTATAGTCCAAAGCTCTCCACATATTCGTGCATATTCTTCACCGACAACGTGACTTCCGTGGTCAGCGGCGTGTGATTGGCGGCGCTCATGTTTCCAGGGCCAGTTTTTGTTGTTGGCGACCAATGACGCTGCTGAGCAGGACCAGCAGGACGATGGAGATGAGAGCCAGCACCGCGATATCGAGAGCAATCTCGGCGATGCCGGCGCCGTTCTGACTCACCTCAAGCAGAGGGTTCATGAGGTAGTAGGTGGGAAAGATGCGGCCGATCCACTCGGGCGCCTGCGGAAATATCTTGAGTATGCCGGGTGCGTAGAGCAGAATACCTGCGCCCTTGACGATTCCCATGAAGGTGTCCATGTCCTTGGAGACGGAGCCGAGGATGATGCCGAATGCCGAGGACATCAGGCCACCGAGGGCGATCACGAGCAGAAGGAGAGCGACCTGGCCGACGAAGGCGCCGTTGATCAGCAGAATGACCGAGCCCATGATCCCGCTGAGGATGAAGCCCATCAGCGTCTTGGACAGGTAGACGTCGAGCAGCGAGGTGGGCGTAGAGGTCAAGGCGACCAGGGTCCGATCCTTTTTCTCGTCGAGCAGCGATGCGGCCGGGAAAAAGAGACCGCCGAGTACGATTGACATGATCAGGAGCAGGGGTAACAGACGCTGCGACCAGGTCTGTGTGTTGGCGCTGCCGATCTGCTCCGCATTGACGGTGACGGGAAGCTGTTCGATGCTGCTGCCGATTCCCGCGGTCATGGCGCGCGCGACGGCTGATTCCAGGAGCAGGAGATTGCGCACGCCGGCCTCCCCCCAGCGGTAGACGGTGAAGTCGACCTCTGCGCTGTCCTCTTCGAGGGCCGCGGCGAAGCCGGCGGGCAGGCTGAGGCCGATCTCTTCGCTGCCGCGTTCGACCGCGCTTTGGAGCGCCTCTTCGGAATCGTAGATGGTGGTGTTGATGCTGGGATGGTCGAGCAGCGGCCCGGTAAACCGTTCACTGGCGCCGGGGTCGTAGATGCCCAGGCGCGGTGTCTGCGCCAGCAGGTCGCCGAAGACAAGCGCGATGAGAAGGCTGAGGACGACCGGCATAACAAGCACATAGACGACCATGAAGTTGGTTGCGCCGAGGCGTGCGTCTTTTCCTGTCAGAACTGCAATTCGCTGGATATCCATCAGAATTTCCTCATTATGGCGGCGGTTCCGACCGCCATCGAACCTGCGCCAACCAGGAGCAGAAGTGTCAGGTTGCCGGCCACGTCTGCCCAGCCGGCGCCGAAGTTAATAATGCGGTGCAGGGAGTCCACGAAGTAATAGGAAGGGATGAACTCCATCCAGCCGGTAGAGAGGCCGGGCAGGAGAATCGAAAAGCCGGGGAACACCATAGGGATGATAAATACAATCGTCCATCCCATCACGGACGCATTGTCCTTTGAGATTGCGGCGATAAAGAAACCGAGGCCGACCATCAGGAAACTGCCCAGCAGCAGCGTTGCCAGGAGGAGGAGCGGCGCGGTGCCCAGAATACCCATCACGGCACTCAGGATCAGTACCTGGCCGAAGGCCAAGACCATCCCCATCAGGGCCTTGCCGACAAAGAATTGATGCAAGCGCAGGGGGCCAGTGACAAGGGCGCGTGCGGTACCATTGTCGACGTCGCGGTTGAGGAGGGTCGCCAGCCCAAAGACCTCTATCACCACAATCATCATCAGTAGCAGGGGCGCGAACCGATCGCGTATCGAGAGAGGCGCGCCGGTCATGTCATTGCCGAGCACGACCTGGGTGTCGTTGAAACGGGCAAAGCTAGCCAGCGTTTCTGGATTCACGGTGTTGGCGACGAGCACCAGCACATCATGGAAAATCTGCTTTGCTTCTGCAGGGACGCCGGGGGCGTAGTAGGCATTCAACTCGACCATCTCCCCTCTGGCGGCGGCCGCGGTCAGGTCGGCTGGAAGCGACAGGCCGACGAAGAAATCACCGGTCTCTTCCAGTGCGGTCAGCATCTCGGCCTCGGAGTCGAAGATGGTATAGTCGCCAGGTTCATCAACGAGACTCTGGTAGAGGGGAATCTCCCGATCCTCGATGAAAAAGGCCATGCCCAGGCTTTCGTCCACCTGATTGGGAAGCAGGAAGTAGATGACAAGGTAGAAGACCACGCCTATCGCGGTGACGATGGCGAAGAAGCGGTGGCGGAAGAAGAGTTTGATGTCATTGACGACGAGTGTGCCGATCATCCCTGTAACCCCCTGCCGGTGATATCGAAGAAGATATCTTCCAGCGTTGCTTCCTCGCTATGGACGGTGAGGATGCGTTCGTTCCTGAAGAGATCGAAGACTGTCTGCGGGGTCTGATCTTCATCGAGCGTCACCTCGCGCACTTCGATGTCGCCGTTGGGCAATTCGACCTCCACTTTGAGCGCGCGCATGCCGAAGCGCTGTTTGAGCCGGGCCGGCGTGTCGAGGGCGACGATTTTGCCCTGATTGAGGAAGGCGACACGGTCGGACAGCTTGTCGGCTTCAACCATATCGTGCGTGGTCAGAAAGACGGTGGTTCCCGTCTGGGTGGCGGCGCGGATCAAGGAGTGAATCGTCTCGGTGGAGACGGGATCGAGGCCGTCGGTCGGTTCGTCGAGAAAGAGCATTTTGGGATCGCTGACCAGGGCGCGCGCCATCATAAGACGTTGCTTCATGCCTTTGGAGTAGTTGGCGACGTGTTCCTTGTCACGGCCGCCGAGACCGACCTTCTGAAGCAGGTCTATGGCGTCGAAATCGGGTACTTTGTAGAGTTTAGCGAAGAGATTGAGATTTTCGACGGCGCTCATCTGCTCGTACAGGTTGGTGAATTCAAAGGAGATGCCGATCTCCTGCTGAACCTGTTTGCGGTCGTTGACGATATCCATGCCGAGGAGGGTGGCTGAGCCGTTTTGGGGCGTCAGCTGACCGGTCAGCATCTTGACGACGGTCGATTTACCGGCGCCGTTGGGGCCGAGGAAGCCGATGACTTCGCCTTCGGCGACATCGAAGGAGATATCGTCGACAGCGAGGATGTCGCCGTAGTTGAAGCTCAGGTCTTTCACCGAAATTGCGAGTTGTGTCATGCTGTTGCTCCTTACATCGGGACGCTTGTGCCGGCGGGCCGTTCTTCCGCAAGGACTGTTGCGCGTCAGTCAGATGAGTGAACATGGACAGCCTATCATGTTCCGTTTGTTCAGTCAATGCCGAACAGACAGAACTGTCTGACGTTTTCCTGACATTGTAGGGATGTGCTTACCAGGTAATTCGTAACGCATAGTGCGTGTTCCGATGCCGGCGGGAAGATCTCTCGATATGGGAAGGAAAGTACCGCCATCCTCTGCGTAAGGAAGGTTGACAAATTCTGAAATCCTACTCTGTGGCGTATACTTGACATCAGAGCCACAAGGGTTATTCAGGTGCGGCAGCTGCGAAGTACTCACGGCTTTCAGGGAACGGCTGAACGCCGGGCGCAAGGAGAAAGACGGGCAATGGAAACTCTGACACTTAACGACGGCGGGCGTCTTCCGGTACTGGGATTGGGTACATGGCAGATGGGGGGCGGGCGCAGCCGCGACTATTCGCGGGATGACGAGATGACCGCCATAATCCGAGATGCGATCGGGATGGGGTATACGCATATTGACACGGCGGAGATGTACGGCGTCGGTCACTGCGAGGAGCTGGTGGGGCGGGCTATGCAGGATTTCGCGCGTGAGGAGATATTCCTGACGACCAAGGTTTTGGCCGACAATTTACGCTACGACGATCTGTTGCGGGCGCTGGACCGTAGCCTGGAACATTTGCAGACCGACTATGCCGATATGTACCTCATTCACTGGCCCAACCCGGATGTGCCGCTGGAGGAGTCGTTCAAGGCGCTGAATCGAGTGATGGCGGAGGGCAGGGTTAAGCGAGTTGGTGTGAGCAACTTCGACGTTGCGCTGTTGCGCGAGGCGCAGGAGCTGTGCGCGACGCCAGTTGTGACAAACCAGGTGCGCTACAATCTGCACTCGCGCGAGCCGGAGGAGAACGGGATGTTGCGCTACTGCCAGGAGAACAACGTTGTGCTCACCGCGTACTGTCCGCTGAAGGACGGTGTGATGCAGAACGAGACGGTGCAGGCGGTTGCGCGCAAACACGGCGCGTCGGCGGCGCAGGTTGCGATTCGCTGGCTTACGCGGCAGCCGCAGGTGGTGACGATTCCGATGTCGACGAACCGCGACCATTTGCGGCAGAATCTGGAGGCGTTGACGCTGGCGCTGGATGAGGAGGATGTGCAGCGGTTGGATGCCAGTGGATAGGAACCGCCCCACCGCGCGGAGTTGAGGCGGGACACACAGTAGTTTGCAAGAGGATCCAGAGAATAGAGACAGGAGAACCTATGCTTCCCATTGAATCGATCCGCCGGGTGTTGGACGCCGGGCTCACGAAGGGCGCCGACCTGGCAGAGGTGTATCTGGAGAACAAGGAGAGTCTTTCCCTCACCTTGGACGAGGGGCGGCTGGAAAAGGCGACACAGGGCAACGACATCGGAGGGGGCGTGCGGGTCTTCTACGGGAACAACGCGGCCTACGCTTATACCGATGATCTCACTGAGGAGTCGCTGCTCGAGGCGGCTGGAGTTGCGGCGGCCGCGGCGGAGAACGCAAACAATGCGCAGGTGTGCGCCGATCTGACAAAGCGGGAGAGCCCGGTCTTGTCGCAGATAGAGCGCCCATTCGAAGAGATGTCTACGCAGGACAAAGCCAGTATTCTGCGGCAGATGGATGAGGTCACGCGAGAGCACAGCCCGCATATTGTCAGCGTGCAGTGCGGTTACACGGAGACGCGGCGGCGGGTCTGGGTCTACAACTCCGAGGGTGTTTGGGCGGAGGACGACCGCGCCTTTATCGAGTTTCAGGGGCAGGTGGCGGCTCAGAAGGGGGAGGTACGCCAGTCCAGCGCCACTGGGGTCGGAGGGCAGGTCGGGTTGGAGTTCTTCGACGATCGAGATCCGGTGGCGATGATGCCGGAGGCGGCTGACACGGCGCTGTTGATGTTGGACGCGAGGCCGGCGCCTGCCGGCGAGATGCCGGTCGTGATCACTAACGGCTGGGGCGGCGTTCTCTTCCACGAGGCCTGCGGCCACTGTATGGAGGCGGACTTTATCACGAAAGGCGCGTCAGCCTACACGGGGCTGGTGGGCGAGAAGGTGGGTCCGGATTTTCTGACCGCTTACGACGACGGTACTATCCCGGGCCGGCGGGGGACGATGCGCTTCGATGACGAGGGCGCGCCGACGAACCGGACCGTGTTGATCGAGAACGGAATCCTGAAGGAGTACATGTGGGACCTGACCGAAGCGCGGCGGGCGGGTCGGGCGTCGACGGGCAATGGACGTCGTCAGACTTTCAGAGACATGCCGATGCCGCGCATGACCAATACGTATATTGACGCGGGCCCGCACGACCCGGAGGAGATCATTGGCTCGGTGAAGAAGGGGCTGTATGCCAAGAAGCTGGGCGGCGGCCAGGTGGAGATCGGACGCGGTGATTATGTGTTCACCGTTACTGAGGGGTGGTTGATCGAGGACGGCAAGCTTACCGCGCCTGTGCGCGGGGCTACGCTGGTCGGCAACGGGCCGGAGACGCTGCGCCTGATCGATATGATCGGTACGGACATGGCGCTGGACCCGGGGCGGGGCATGTGCGGCAAAGGGCAGTGGGCGCGGGTGAGCGTCGGCCAGCCGACGGTGCGCGTGCCGAAGCTGACGGTTGGCGGAACGGAGTGAACTGCAGTGGTCAGTAAGAAGAGTCTTGAGACATCAGAACAGGCTGCGCTCTTGGGGGCGGGATGAGGAGTATAGACGTGGATTATCTTGAATTTGCGAAGGACGTGGTTGCGCGGGCGGTTGAGCGGGGTGTGGAGGCGGAAGCCTATATCAGTGTTGGACAGAATACTTCGGTTAATGTGGACCGGGGCGAGGTGGAGAAGCTTTCGCAGGCGGGCTCGAAGGGGCTGGGCGTGCGGGTGATCCGGGACGGGAAGATGGGCTATGCCTACACGTCCGACTTCGGGGCGGGCAGCATTGAAAAGACGATCGAGTCGGCGGTCACTCTGGCTGAAGTCGCGGACGGCGATGAGTACCGCTCGCTGCCGGCGCCGCAGCCGCTCCTGGAGGAAGATCTGGATATCTTCGACCAGGCGGTCGTAGACCTGCCGATTGGACGCAAGGTCGAGATGGCCAGACGGATTGAAAAGGCTGCTTTGCGCTTTGATGAGCGCGTCGTACTGACCAATCTCTGCACGCTGATGAGCCAGTACGGGACGGTGGCGCTCGCCAACTCGAAGGGCGTCGCGGGCAGTTACGACAAGAGCTTCATCGGCGGCTTTGTGATGGCGATGGCTGCGGACGAGAATGACCGTTCGATGGCGTTTGGATTCGACTTTGGATCGCGGCTGGCCGACTTCAAGCCGACTGCGGTCGGGAAGGATGCGGCGCGCAAGGCGGTGGGCATGTTGGGGGGCAGGCCGGTTCCGACACAGCGGGCGTCGGTTGTGTACTCGCCGATGGCGGCGACGAGCGTGCTGGGTGCGCTTTCGCGGGCGCTGGGCGCGGACGCGATGCAGCGCAACCGGTCGTTTCTGGAGGGTAAGATCGGCGAGACGGTGGCGGCGGATCTGGTCACTGTGCTGGACAACGGGCGGCTGCCGGGTGGGATCGCGACACGGCCATTTGACGATGAGGGGGTTCCTACGGGGGCGACGCGGCTGATCGATGAAGGCGTTTTGCAGACGGCGCTGCATGATCATTACACGGCCACCCGCGACGGCACAGCCAGCTCGACGGGCAACGCCAACCGGCGTGGGCACGCGTCTATGCCGACGCTGGACGCGAGCAATTTCTATTTCCAACCGGGACAGGAGACGCCGAAGGAGGTGATCGGCGGGGTGGAGAAGGGGCTGTACGTGGAGAGCGTGATGAATACGGCCAGCATCAATCCGATCAGCGGCGATTATTCGATCTCGGCGAAGGGTTATTGGATCGAGAATGGCGAGCTGAGCCATCCTGTCAACGAGGTAACGATCGCGCTGCCGATGCAGGAGCTGTTGCACAATGTCAAAGCGGTTGGGAACGATCTGACGTTTGTGCCGATGATGGGCGCGCTGGGGTCGCCGACGATACGGGTGGATGGGGTGATGATTGGGGGGAGCGGGTGAACGGCAGGGGTCAGGGAATAGGGCGTTTCTGTCCTCTGAATTCTTTTCGAAGCACTTTAGGGTGTGGCTGGCGCAGACTTGGTTTTCGCCCGTTCGTGGCTGCGCGCCATAAACTTATCTGGGCGCAAGCCAACGGATTCAATTGTGCGTCCGTCTGGGGCGATGAATTCAACTTCAAACGCATCGCCGTTTGCGAGAATCTCAACCACTGTGCCAGCTTGTCCCTGCACCAGATTGTATTCGGGCAAGTCATCCGAGAGGACGACTACGTCAAGTAGCTTGATGTTCACGAGCTCTCACCTCCTGCATTCACCTCGGATAGCAAGACGTCAATCGCGGAGTTTCTGAACCATTCTCGACAATCCAGGCACTCCGGACGAGCGTCTGCTTGCCACGCCATTCAAGTCTAAAATCTACAATGTAACGCTGCCCATACTCATCGCGTCGTCCCAGTTGCGCGTCGAGCTTCGTGACGGCATCCAGCAGGACGTCACGAAGCTCGTAAGCATCATCAGCAGACAAGTCCAAAAGCGGCTGCGAAAAGGCGTGCCTTGTGCCTCCCATGTTCATGCGTCGGACTAAGGCAGTAGTCGCGCAGTTTGCGAATTTCTACAGTTGCATTTTCGGCATATGGCATCTTCATCAGGTCACGGAATACCGGTGAACGAATTGCCCACGTAGCGCGCCGTACTGGACAACACGGACTTTCCTATGGTAGAGGCGGGGTGTCGAGACGAAAGTACGTCATACCTCGTATGGGGACGCCATCCTTCTCGTATCGATCGAAGGCCCATACGTGAGCGTGGTCCAATAGAACCTGCCAAAGTATTAGACCAAAAAATTTACCGGCGGCATCAGCGTCGTTTAAGCATGCGACTTCCAAGATCGGTTGAAAAACAGTTCCGTCCCAAACGGAACCAGGAATCCAACTTGAAGTCTCGATAGTTGACCCCCCAACACGAGCGTTCAACTCGTCGTAGACAGCATTGAACTCTGCGTCGCTCAGACGACGCCGCCAAATGTCATAATTGTTTCGATGCGGCACATCATCCATGTATGACTCTGACTTGAGTGAGTAAAGCACCCGGGCTCTCCTGAATCTCAGTTTCGAGTTGTAAGCGGATACATCTTACCATCGAATAGGTGTCCTTTCAATCCGAACAGTCCATTCCTGTTGGACAAGTCAGGTGTTTTGACGTTCAATAGGGGCCTGCCCGCCTGTCCACCGGAGCTCTTCTTTTGTCCCGCTCGCACGACCCCTATGCCGCATTCCGCATACACGACTACCGGCTGTACGTCGTCGGCTGGGTTGTGGCGCGGATGGGGACTTATATCCAGAGTATCGCGATCGCATGGGAGATCTACCAGCGCACGGGGGAGGCGCTCTCGCTGGGGCTGGTAGGGCTGGCGCAGGCGTTGCCGCTGATGGTGCTGGCGCTGCCGGCGGGATTGCTGGCAGACCGTTATGAACGGCGGCGGCTGTCGATCTTCAGTCTGCTGGGGATGACGGCGACGTCGCTGGCGCTGGCCGCGTTCTCGATCAGGGAAGGGCCGGTGTTGTGGATGTATGCGCTGCTCTTTCTGGACGCGAGCATGATGACGGTGGGACGGCCGGCACGGACGGCGCTGCTGCCGCAGCTGGTGCCGGCGGAGGTGTTTCCGAACGCGGTGACGTGGAACATGAGCTTAATGCACATCGCGTCCGTTGTGGGGCCGGCGCTGGGCGGCATCGTGGTTGCCGTCAGTGTGCAGAGTGCGTATTTTGTGGCTGCAGTGGGTTCGATGTGGCTGGCGTTTGTCCTTACTCGCATCCAGTTCCGGCCGGTGGACGAGAAGCCGGAGCCGGCCAACTGGCAGACGCTGCTTGGCGGGATCCGGTTTGTGTGGGACAAACGGATTCTGTTCACGATCATGGCGCTGGACCTGTTTGCGGTGCTGCTGGGCGGGGCGGTCTATCTGCTGCCGATCTTTGCCGAGGATATTCTGAATGTGGGCGCGACGGGGTTCGGTTATCTGCGGGCGGCGCCGGCGGTGGGGGCATTTTTAATGGCGGTGGCGATGATCTATCTGCCGCCGATGAAGCGGGCTGGACACGCGCTGCTGCTGGCGGTGGCGGGATTCGGGGTCGCGACGATCGTTTTCGGCTTCTCGCAGAATTTCGCGCTTTCGTGGGTGATGCTGTTTCTGACGGGGGCGCTGGACAATATCAGCATGGTGGTGCGACAGACGCTGACACAGTTGTTGACGCCGGACCGAATGCGGGGACGGGTGTCGGCGGTGAGCGGCATCTTTATCGGGGCGTCGAATGAATTGGGAGGCTTTGAGTCGGGGCTGGTGGCGCAGTGGTTCGGGCCGGTGATTTCGGTTGTGAGCGGGGGGATTGGGACGATCCTGGTGGTGGCGGGGGCGGCGGCGCTGTCGCCGCAGTTGCTGCGGCTGGGTGCGTTGCACGAGGCGCGGGCGGAGGAGGAGGGGTGATCAAATGCATTTGCTTTCCGCATGAGAGGAGAGAAAAGGATGACGACACCGCCAAAAGAGATTACCATTACTTGACCCGATTGTGGCTACGGTTATGAGGACTGGCGCCGCCTATCGATCAATCTGTCGATAGACGATTCTGATGATGAATACCTTGGACGGACGATGACCAAGACATGTCTGGAGGGCCGGATGAAAAATGACTTGGGGGCCGTCAAGCACATCGTCTACGGGAGTACGCAGTGATCCGACTGAATTTCGGGACTGGCCTGGGTTTCGACTTCCGCCTTCGCTGAAATTCTTATATCTGCTGACCCATGAGTCAAGCTTCCACAAAAGGCCTGTCATAGGGTGTCTCAAGAGAGCGCATGCAAGGAATGAGTGGTCGGTCGCAGACAATCACTCGTTTTTCCCATACAAAATCAGGGACTCTTGACCCAATATGCTCCTTTACAAGTACTTTCCATTCGGCGTGGCTCCCAATAGGTATCGCCCCTATCTTGCATTTCTTTTGCGTTGAGAAAACCCAAATAGACGAGAATCACTGGATAGCCGAGTTCGACCAGCTTCCAAGACCATGCAAATCGATTTGACATCTGGTATCAGCGGTCTCGAGAGAGGCACCATGTCAGCCTGGTACTCTTCCCAAGACCGGAATTGGCTTCCAGGATACGTTCACCGATTCACTGATGATTTTGCAGCGAGTTTGGAGTAAAAGGCGGTTTAAGCTCCTTTCCTTTTAACTCGTTGTTCAACTCTTCGGTATGTGCTTTGGCCTCTACGAGAAGCAAGCCCGTTTTACCTTCGACAGCGCAAGTGCTTGCTATATCGAAAGTCGGAGTTTTGGACCGTCGAGAGGGAACGGCCAGCCACCAGTCGAGTATAGTTTCGCGAACATAGAGAGGAAGTAGCCCGGCTGCTTTGTCTGGGTTTCGTTGACATTTTTTTGGGGGGGGGGGGGGGGGGCCGCTCAAAATTCAGCAAGAACGGAAAGCCGGCAGGCCTGACAGGGATTTTTCTCGCTTGAATGTTGCCAAAAACAAAACCAATTGATCCGCGAAGTCACGCGAAGGGTCGCGAAGAACACCTTTTTGTCCGCGGAGGACGCAGAGGGACACGGAGAACACCATAGGCGTATCGAATTTTCTTTGCGCAGCTGCGCCGCCCTTCGATGATTGCGGCAGACCGCCCGCTTTGCGATCAGCCGCAACCTGCACCCGAAGGTCGTTATTCAGACAAACGTCAACGAGCCCTGGTACGATTCCTCAGTACACAGGAATCCCGTCCCTCCTCAAGATGCGATGCACGTTGGCCGCGGCCAGCGGATACTTCTCGTTGGGCAGGTGTTCAAGCATCATGTAGCCGTCGGGATGCTCCTCGTGCCACAGGCGCAACGCGGTCCCCAGGTCCAGCTCCCCCTCGCCAGGGACCTCTTCATCCATATGGATCACGAAGCCGTCGCGTACGCTGATATCCTTGCAGTGCGCGATCGCGCTGATCGGCCCCATACATTCAAAGATATGGCGTAGACGGGCCCTGCTGTCATAGACCTGGTGCAGCGTCTGGAAGTGATTGACGTAGTCCAGCACGACCCGCAGCCGCGGGCTGCCCACATCACGAATGACAGCGCGGTTGAACTCGGGCGAGTTCATTATCGTCAGCAGGTGCGTCTCGACGGCGACGGTCTGACCGATCGCTTCGGCCGCCTCGGCAAGCCAGGAGAGGGAGTCCAGCAGCACGCCGCGGCGCCACGGCCGGTGATTTTCCGGGTGGGGGCTGTAGGAGCCATTGGGGCTGAGGCTGCCTGTGCGGATCAGCGCCACGTGGCCGCCCAACTCGGCCGCAACACCGAAGCCGCGGCGGATATTCTCCAGCAGCCTTCGACGCACTTCGTCGTCCGGGTCGAAGAGACATTCCTTGAAGCCGATGCCAACCTGCACAATGTCCATGCCCTCATCTGCGAAGAGCCGCCGCACGCGCTGCCAGACCGGCGCGGAGGCCGGCGGTGAACCGGTAGCGGAGACGGAGAGGGCCCCTCCCGTCAGTCCCAATTCCCGGATCGCAACCAGATGCGGGCCGTGAATATCGGCGGGATCCGGAGGCAACATGCCGACAACGCCTAATCTCATAAGACAGCTCCATGTGGTTTTCGGCGGTCAGTGTCCTACCTGGCAGCCAGCTTCGCGCCAAGACCCGCCAAGTTGACATTCGTGATACATACAGTAGAATCGGGTCGTTCCCCCCAGAACATATCATCAGACATTTTGGAAAAACGCAAACGGCCGGCCCGATGCTTGCAGGCGGGGCCAGCGCCCGGAGGAGGATACAGTTGGCCGGAAAGGAGAGCTCGCCTTCCGCTTTGGCGCGAGTATTTGACTATGTCGACGCCCACCGGCAGGCCTTTATCGACCGCTTGCTGGCCTATGTCGCACGGCCCAGCATCAGCGCCCATGGGGTCGGAATCCGGGAGACGGCGGAGTTCCTGCTCGGCTACCTGCAGCGGCTGGGTATGGAGGCGCAACTGCTGGAAGGCGAGGGCTGGCCCTTCGTATACGGCCGCTACGGGGGGAGTCCGCACGCGCCGACGGCGCTGCTTTACGGCCATTACGACGTGCAGCCGCCCGATCCCCTGGACGCCTGGCACTCGCCGCCATTCGAGCCGGAGATACGCGACGGCCGCATCTGGGGGCGGGGTGTTGGCGACAACAAGGGGCAGCATCTGGCCCAGCTTCTGGCGATCGAGTCGTGGCTGGCGGTCACCGGCGGTCTGCCGTGCAACGTCATCGTCCTGCTGGAGGGCGAGGAGGAGATCGGCAGCCCGCATATCAGCGACTGCGTGCGCGATCACCGCGCCCTGCTTGCCGGCGCCGACCTGGTGATCACCGCGGACGGCCCCGTGCACGAGAGCGGGCGGCACTGCATCAACTTCGGCCCGCGCGGGATCGCCTCGTTTGAACTGCGGGCGGCGCACGGGCAGCGGGACTTTCACTCCGGCAACTGGGGCGGCGTCGCGCCCAACCCGATCTGGACGCTGGTCCACCTGCTGGCGACGATGAAGGACAGCCGCGGCGCCATCACGATCGACGGGTTCTACGACAACGTGGCGCCTCTGAGCGATCTGGAACGCAGAGCGTTGGATGCTCTGCCGGTTGACGTGGCGGCGGTGATGGAGGGCGCAGGCCTGGCGCGGCTGGATGAACCTCAGGAACGGCCCTTCTTCGACCGTCTGGCGGCCTGGCCGACGTTCACGATCAACGGCTTTCACGGAGGCTACGGCGGGCCGGGGACAAAGACCGTGCTGCCCCGCGAGGCGACGGTGAAATGCGACATGCGCCTGATCGAAAACCAGGGCGTCGACGAGATCCTGGACAAGGTGGAGGCGCATGTCCGCCGCCATGCGCCCGAGGTGGAGGTGATCCGACAGGGCGGCATGGAGCCGTCGCGCACACCGCTGGACTCCCCCTACACGCGCCCGCTGCAGCGGGCCTTTCGCGCGGCCCAGGGCGAAGACCCGCTGCTGATCCCGGCGATGGGCGGCAGCCTGCCGGACTATGCCTGGACGAAGATACTGGGCGTGCATTCCTTTACCACGCCCTACGCCAACCATGATGAAGCCAACCATGCCCCCAATGAGAACCTGGAGGTGGAGCGCTTCATCGCCGGCATTCGCACTGGCGCCGCGGTGCTGGCCTATCTGGGTGAAGAGAGTTGAGTCGACTCGGAGCAACATCGTTCTGTGATAGCGAACTGAAGTAAGCGTCTCTTGAAAGGAGCCGTCATGTTACGCATAGGCATCATCGGGTATGGCCGCCGCATCTCAAACATGGCCAAAGGGCTGGACATATTCGACATCCCGTACAAAGTAACGGCCGTCGCCGACCCGCGCTGCGACATTATCCGGGCCAATAACGATCCCTTCCTCGCCGACGCCCGCTTCCACAAAACCGCCGACGAACTGCTGGCCGGAGCCGGCGAGCTGGACGGCATCATGATCGGGACTCGCTGCAATCTGCACACGGAGATGGCCATCAAAGTAGCCCCCACGCAGCTTCCGCTCTTCCTGGAAAAGCCGGTTGCAATCACCTTCGACGAGGTGCGCCGCCTGCACGCGACATATAAGAACTACGCTGCGCCGACCGTGGTCTCTTTCCCGCTGCGGCTCAGCCCGGTCGCCCAGAAGGTACGGGAGATCATCGAAGCGGACCAGGTGGGCAGTATCGAGCAGGTGGTCGCGTTCAACGACGTCGGTTACGGCAGTGTTTACTTCAGGAGTTGGTACCGGAACTACGAAATGGATGGCGGGCTGTGGCTGCAGAAGTTCACGCACGACGTCGACTATATCAACTATCTGCTCGACGCGCGCCCGCGCTGGGTCAGCGCGATGAACTCCCGCCGCGTCTACGGCGGCGACAAGCCCTGGGATCTGCAGTGCAAGGACTGCCCGGAGCAGGAGACATGCCCGGAAAGCCCGTTCGTGCGCTTCCGCAGCGGCTTTGAAGGCGGCCGCGTCCGCTTTGCCGAGGAGCAGGTCTACCGCGACGATCAGTTCTGCGTCTTCTCCGAGGGGCATGAGCTGCAGGACAATGGCAGCTGCATGCTGGAGTATGAGAACGGGGTCCAGGTCAGCTACACGCAGAACTTCTTTACCCGCTACCGCGGGGCCCGCCGCGGCGCCCGCCTCTACGGCTATCGCGGCATCATCGAATTCAACTGGAGCGAAAACTACATCAAGATCTTCAGCCACACGTCGCCGGTGGTGGAGACCATCGACTTCAGCGGCGATATGCCCCACTTCGGCGGCGACCGCGAGCTGAGCTTCGACTTTCTGATGGCGATGCGGGATCGGCGGCCCTCGCGCAGCCCGATTGACGCCGGTATCCTCAGCGCCCTGACCTGCCTGTGGGCCCGTGAATCGGCCAACAACCGCCAGGGATATGAGGTGGTGATGCCGGAGGCGGAGGCAGTTGTCAGCGGATAGTGGTTAGTAGCTGGAGCGAGCTTTCCACGGTAGATCAGATCAGGAGCAGGAGAAGTCCTACGAGGCCGATCAGGCCAGAAATGTGATCGATCTGGAGGATGAACCAGAGCGCCAGGCCGTGCACGGCGATGCGCGCGGCCCACACGCCCCAGCGGTGCGGCGCCGCGGCCAGCGCGGTGATCAACACGAACCACAGGTAGGGAGTCAGCTCGCCCCACGCCATACTGGTGCGCAGGAATTCCCACCCAGCCCAGACTAAAGAGAGCGCCCGCAGCCCTGTGGCCGCGCCGGCCCGGGGGTAGGCGGCCGCCAGGTGCGCCAGCCACGTCCACGGCGCGGCGTAGGGCGCACCGATGAACCAGCATGCGCCGACCGCGATCAGCCATTCCAGCGTGCCCGCGAGCAGCGGCGCGACCGACATCTGGCAGAAGAGACCCCAGCCGCGGTCCTGCTGAAGTAAGGACCTATAGGTAGCCACGCATCTCCTCCAGGGCTTCGTCGCCGAGCGATTTGGCGGCGCTCGCCATGTAGGCCAGCTGCTCCGAGACCAGCGACGAGAAGGCGAAGAAGAGGTTGAAGGCCCGCAACGGCGTGGTCATATAGAAGCTGGCGTCGGTCGCCATGTCGAAGATCTGGGATGGCCAGTAGAGCGCGATCAGGAAGGACATGCCCGACCACTCCTTGGCCAGCTTGCCGTACTCGATGGTAAAGACCGAGCCGTAGTTGGCGCTGTTGAACTTCAGGCTTTTGCGGCCGAGAATCGAGCCGAACAGCCAGATGTAAAAGCCCACGCCGGCCATGTAGGGGTTGGTCTTGGCGCGGTAGGCCATGCCGCTCGACACCATCTGGATGCCGGTGGTGAGCATCCAGATCAGCATCGTCATCATGACGCCCCAGTTTGAGATCGGGTTGTTGAAGAGGTAGAAAAGGGTCTCCCCCTGGATGCGCCCCTGCACCCATCCCATGCTTCCGAGCAGGTCGGCGACGAACATGGCGGCCACCAGGGCCAGAATTGGTCTTGAGGAGAGGAGAGCCACACGTCCTATCGAGGTCTTGGCGATATCGTTTTTCACGGGTCGCTCCTTGCTGTTGGGACGATCTCTTTGCCTGCGGTGGAGGCCGGTTGTTGCCGGGCCGACAGATCATGCTGCGAATATATTAGCACTTATGTTCTGATATGTCAAGAAGGAACTCCCTATTCTCCGCGACGAATTTGAACGAAAGAAGAGAATTTTGTCAGTACACGTCATGCGTCCCATGGAATTCAGGCAGGAGTTGACATAATTACACGAGATGACCGCAAGTACTGCCTGCATTCTTTAGCGCTCCTCGCCAGCGTATGAAGTTCCGCGTCTGCCTCATAGGGTGGTATACTCCTTCCTGCTATTAACACTTAGGCCCCTGAACGTTAATAGTGAATTTGGTTATGCACATAACGTTAATAGGGGTTTTGGCCACTATGCAGCGCGGCAAAGCCGGCAGCTACGAAATTACGACGCCCGGAGACGAGCAGGTACGCGCTTTTATCCCGCTGCCGCTCCCGCCACAGCCCCCGCTGGCCCTGGACGGCCCGCTGCAGCAGACACTTGAAGCAGCGCTGCTGGCCTTGGGTCGTCTCGACGGCGTCATAACTCTCCTGCCGGACCAGACGCTATTTCTCTATACATATGTGCGCAAGGAGGCCGTGCTCTCTTCCCAGATTGAAGGGACGCAGTCGTCGCTGTCCGACCTGCTGCTCTTCGAGTTGGAAGAGGCGCCCGGCGTTCCGCTGGATGATGTGGTCGAAGTCTCGAACTATGTGGCCGCGCTTGAGCACGGTCTGCGCCGACTGAAGGAAGGCTTCCCTCTCTCCAACCGCCTGCTGCGCGAGATCCACGGTGTGCTGCTGTCACGGGGACGAGGCAGCGCCAAGACGCCTGGCGAGTTTCGCCGCTCCCAGAACTGGATTGGCGGCTCTCGCCCCGGCAACGCTGACTTTGTGCCGCCGCCGCATCGCGTAGTGCCCGACTGCATGGCCGACCTTGAACGCTTCCTCCACGCCAGAGAGGATGGACTGCCCCTGCTATTGCGCGCCGGACTTGCTCACGTGCAGTTCGAGACCATTCACCCCTTCCTTGACGGCAACGGGCGCGTCGGCAGACTGCTGATGACACTGCTGCTGTGTCAGGCCGGCGTGCTGCGTGAGCCGCTCCTGTACTTGAGCCTCTATTTGAAGCAACACAGAGAGAGATACTACGATCTCCTCAACCACGTACGCCAAAGCGGCGACTGGGAGGAATGGCTCGCCTTTTTCCTCGAAGGCGTGCGGGTGACGGCCACAGGCGCCGTCGATGCTGCCCGGCAGATCGCCTATATGTTCCAGGAAAACCACAATCGCATCCAAAGGACCGGGCGACGCGCTGGTTCGGCTATTCGCGTGCACGAAGCGCTGAAGGCGCGTCCGGTCCTGCCCCTGTCCGCAGTTTGCAAGAGAACGACGCTTGCTTTCCCAACCGCTACCAGGGCGATGGATCTGCTCGTCGAGCACGGGATTGCCCGTGAGATCACGGGAAAACGCCGTGACCGGCTGTTCGTGTATGACCGGTATCTTACGATTCTGGATGAAGGGACAGAGCCGATGTATTGACCGGTTCCGCTTCCCAGCTATCTGGAGCAAGCAGTTGGGAGGGTGTTTTGCTAAAGGACGAAGACCATCCCTTTTGGGAGTCTTGAGACAAATGTGCTGGAATAACTTGCTGTGCTCGTCATTGGGCAAGTAAGAGAGCACGGTCAAGCTCCATTGCCCCGCAGAGCGATTATCGGCTCGCCGCCTGGAGTCTTGTCGTCCATGAAGATATGGAGGCGCTGGGCAGGCAAGAATATATCTTCCTCACTCGCAACGCTGACAAACAGTATCCTGGCCTGGAAGATTTCCAGAAGTCAGGCGCTCGGGATATTCCCCGGCTTGTCGGCGTCCCCGCATAGCCGAAATCCGGCTCAGACGCTGAAAGAGCATAGAAGGCGTCCGCATCACCCAACTTTCCTACCTGCTCTGCCGGCATATCCAGCACAGGTTCAACCGGGGAGGCGCCCGCGCATAGGCGGACTGAACGCTGCAAGACGCGGCACGGCCAGCGTCAGCGCAGTCCCGGGCGTTGAACTCCCCCCAGCCCTCAAACATTGATTGACACCATCCCGAACCCGTGTTATCTTCTCCCGCAGTGCCCCATCCTGTTTCACGCAGGTCCTCATCACCATCTGCAACCGCCATTGGTTGCGCTACACATGTTCTTCGAGCAGTCTGCCTGTGATGGTCCAATCTTCAGGTATCTACATCACCATTCAAAGGAGCGACGCAAAATGACACAACGCGCAATGAGCCGACGTGATTTCATGCACGTGGCAACCGCAACATCTGTCGGCGCCCTGATCGCCGCCTGCGCGCCGGCTGCCGCGCCCTCGGCGGGAGATGACGGAGGGAGCGCGCCGGCAATGGAAGAGGTGACCATCGAGTTCTGGGTGAACCAGCCGATGGCCCGCTCCGAAGGTCTGTGGGACACGCTGATGGCCGAGTACGAGGAAATCAACCCCGGCGTCACCGTTTCCTCGCTCATCATCCCGCACCGCGACTACGAGCCCAAGGTGCTCACCGGCCTGGCCGGCGGCACGGTCGGCGACCTGCTGGACGTCCATCCCATGCACAACGCCACGATGGCGATGCGCGGCGCGCTCATGCCGCTGGATGAACTGATGCCCACGCTCGGCGTCGGCGAGGACGAGATGACCAAGGCCTGGGACTACAACGTCTGGCGCGGAAAGCGCTGGGCCATTCCCCGCTCCGACAACCCGACCATCATGCTCTACAACCGCAGCATGGTCGCCGAGGCCGGCATGGACGACCCCGCCGAGCTGTGGGCGGAAGGCAAGTGGGACATCGAGGCCTTCGACAACACCATGGACGCCGTCAGCGGCGGCGAGGGCGAAGATCGCGTTTACGGCTGCGCTCTGCCCGGCGGCGGCACCATCCGCATGCAGTGCGTCTGGATCTGGGGCAACGACGCCACCGTGTGGAATGCGGACGAGACCGCGTCGGCCTTCAACAGCCCAAAGGCGATCGAAGCCTGGGAGTACATGACCGGCGCCGTGGCCAGAGGCTGGGCGCCCACCCCCGCCGAGAGCAACATCCCCGGCGGCTGGGTCGCGATGATGGGACAGCGGCGTCTGTGCATGCAGTGGCCGGGCGCGCAGTTTGTCCTCGGCGGCCAGGCGCAGTTCATCCCCGAAGACGTCATGTCGGAGATGCAGCTGGTGCCGCTCAACACGCTCTGGAACGGCAACCGCGAAGTGCGCAACGCCACCAACTCCCACGGCATCTACCTGCAGACCGACCACGTGGACGAGTCCTGGGCGATGTGCCAGTACCTGATCTCGGACGACGCCCAGTTCCGCATCATCCGCGAGCGCTGGACTTCGCCGATGGTCAAGCGGCACGCCGAAAGCGAAGCCTGGCTGGGCAGCCTCGAGCCGAACCTGGAGACCGCGGAGATGTGGGAAGACTCCTTCAACAACATCCGCGCCTTCTCACACCTGCCGCGTCAGCAGGAGATGGACAACCTGATCCAGGCGGCCAAGGACCGGATCATTCTCGGTGATGCCACGGCCCAGGAGGCGATGGACGCTGTCGCCGCCGAAGTCGATGCCATCATCGCCGAAGTGGAAGTAGAGATCCAGGAAGCCGGACTGTAGACAGTGATCAGTGGATAGTGGTCGGTGAGAACCACCGACCACTATCCCTCCTTCAATGCGGGGAGTGGCTTATGGCAGACGCCGTGCCGCTGGGGGCAAGCAGCCCTGTTCAGACCCAAAAACCGAGATGGTCGCGCAAGGTCAAAGCGGATAACATCGCCGGCTATCTGTT
Source organism: Caldilineaceae bacterium (assembly GCA_965200615.1). Classification (GTDB taxonomy): domain Bacteria; phylum Chloroflexota; class Anaerolineae; order Caldilineales; family Caldilineaceae; genus Bin5. The sequence continues at coordinate 293,456 of OZ241377.1, forward strand.
CCTCGCGCCATGGATAATCGGCTTTCTGGCATTTATCGTCGGCCCCATGTTGGCCTCCGGCTATCTGTCGCTCACCAAGTACTCCGGCTTCGGTGACGCCAAATGGGTCGGTTTCCAAAATTACGACAAGATCTTCCAGGACGATCTCTTCTACACCTCGCTCTCCAATACCACCTACTTCGCCTTTCTCGGCGTGCCCGCCCAGCTTCTCGTGGCGCTCTGCCTGGCCGTTCTCCTCAACATGAAGGTGCGCTACGTCAACGTCTTTCGCACCGTCTACTACATCCCGACGGTAACGCCGGCGGTCGCCAACGTCTTCCTGTGGGTCTGGATCTTCAACTTCGACTTCGGCCTGATCAACTCGCTGCTGCGCCTGGTTGGCATCTCGCCCGTCAACTGGCTGTATGATCCGCAGATCGTCAAGCCGGCGCTGATTCTGATGAGCCTGTGGTCGGTGGGGCAGCAGATGGTCATCTTTCTGGCTGCGCTGCAGGGCGTATCCGAAGAGCTGCTGGAGGCGGCATCGATCGACGGCGCCAGCAACTTCCGCCGCTTTATCAGAATCACGGTCCCGCTGATCAGCCCGGTCATCTTCCTTAACCTCATTATCGGCATTATCAATCTGTTTCAGACCTTCACCGTCGCATTTATCGCCACCGACGGCGGGCCGATCAACTCCTCTCTCTTCTACGTGCTCTACATCTATCGCAAAGGGTTCGAAAGTTTTTCGATGGGCTATGCCTCCGGGCTGGCCTGGATCCTGTTCATGATTATCCTGGTGATCACCGCCATCCAGTTCTATTTCGCCCAGAATTGGGTCTATTATGAAAGCGGCGGCGCGCCGAGCTAGAACGCCAGTGGCCGGTGGTCGGTTGTGATCGCGGGCCGCGGTTCATAGGCTGCTTCTTCGGAGGAATGCATTGGTAGATCGAGAAGAAAAGTATATCGGATCGATTTCCGGGAAGATAGCTGCGTATATTCTGCTGGCAGTTGGGGCGGTCGTTTCGTTGATGCCGCTCTACTGGCTGGTTATGACGTCGTTGCGGCCGGCCGGCGCCGAGTTCACCTACCCGCCCGAGTGGATCCCCTCTTCATTTCACCCGGAGAACTATCCGGTTGCCTGGAACCGCGCGCCCTTCTGGCTCTTCACCTTTAACAGTGTTCTCGTCACCTTTCTGGCCACGCTCGGCACCCTCCTCACCGCCTCAATGGCGGCCTACGCCTTCGCCCGCGTCCCCTTCTATGGGCGAAACGTCTGGTTCGGGCTCACGCTTTCGACGATGATGCTGCCGTGGGCTGTCACGCTGATCCCGCGCTTCCTGCTCTTCACGTATATAGGTCTGTTCGATTCGCTGTGGCCGCTTTTTCTGCCGTTCTGGTTCGGAGGCGGGGGCTTCTATATCTTTCTTGTCCGTCAGTTCATTTTGACGTTGCCGGTGGAGATGGAGGAGGCGGCCGTCGTCGACGGCGCCTCGCGTCTGCGCATCTATTTCATGATCACGATGCCGCTCACCAAACCTGCGATCGCGGCTGTGGGCGTTTTTTCCTTCATCCACCATTGGAACGACTTTATATCCCCGCTGATCTATACCAACCGCGAAGAGACGCGCACGTTGGCGCTGGGTCTGCGCTACTTCGGCGATGAGCAGTTCACCGAGTTCCGGCTCATCATGGCCGTCGCCACACTGATGCTTGTCCCCGTCCTGGTCGTCTTCTTTGCTGCCAACAAATACTTCGTCTCCGGCGTCGCCCTCTCCGGCCTGGCCGGGCGCTAGATCGACGCCCGGCGCCGGGTCTCCGATTTCGAGTGCCGCCGGCGGCACTGCCGACACCGACATCCGACAACGAAAGATCTCTGGAGTACAGACTATGCAGAGTGCAAACGGAAACGAGGCGCCGGTCCAACGCAAGGCGCTGACCGAAGAACAGATCAACCGCTTCTGGATCGACGGCTATCTCACGATCGGAAAAATCCTGGAAGATGACGAGATCGAGCTGTTGCGGCGGGAGTATGATTATGAATTTGAACGGGCTCGCAAGGGCCAGAATCCCAGGTTCCGCAACCTGTCGATCGACGATACCGAAGACCTGGAGGCCAAGAACCAGGCCGAGTCGCAGATGCTCCAGATCATGCAGATGTGCGAATACAACATTCACTTTCGCCGCCTGCTCTACGACGACCGGATTCTGGACATGGTCGAGGACCTGATCGGGCCCAACATTCAACTTTTCCACGACCAGGCGCTGTTCAAACCGGCCCACCACGGCGGCCCCGTCCACTGGCACCAGGACAACGCCTACTGGAAATGCAGCCCGCCCAACCTGGTCAGCTGCTGGCTGACGCTCGACGACGTCGACGTCCACAACGGCGCCATGCAGTTCCTGCCGGGCTCCCACTTCCAATCCGTTGCACATGAAGATGCTACCGACGACAGCGTTCTTCTCGACTACGGCGACAACGTTGACAACTCCCAGGCTGCCGTCATCGCCCTGCCCGCCGGCGGCGTAACGCTGCATCACTGCCAGACCCTGCACTACACTGCGCCAAACGTCACCGACAACCAGCGCCGCGCCTTCGCCATCCACTTCATGACGCCGGGCACCAAGTCGCTGCGCGAGATGCAGTATCTGGAGGTGTCGTTCGAACGGCCGGTGTTGAGGATGCGGGTCTGAGGTTAGTTTTTGGTAGGCAGTTTTCAGTAACGGCACGCGGCCGAGTCTTGGGCATTGGCCAAGAGCGCATGACCAGCGGTTCGGGGCTGCCAAAACAGGCAGCCGGGCACGACCGAGTTCTGGAGGAATGGCAATGCAGTCTACAAACGGAAACAGCGAACAGGTACAACGCAAGGCGCTGACCGAGGAGCAGGTCAACCGCTTCTGGACCGACGGTTATCTGGGCATTGGCAAGATTCTGGAGGATGACGAAGTCGAGTTGTTGCGCCGGGAGTATGATCGCGAGTTTGAACGGGCGCACAGCGGCCATCATCCCCGCTACCGCAGCCATGCCATCGGCGACACCAAGATGCTCCAGATCATGCAGATGTGCGAATACAACATCCACTTTCGCCGCCTGCTGTATGACGATCGCATTCTGGACCTGATCGAAGATCTGATTGGGCCGAACATCCAGCTTTTCCACGATCAGGCGCTGTTCAAGCCTGCCCGCCACGGCGGCCCCGCGCACTGGCACCAGGACAATGCCTACTGGCGCTGCTCTCCGCCCAACCTGGTCAGCTGCTGGCTCACGCTGGACGATGTCGATCTCCACAACGGCGCGATGCAGTTTCTGCCGGGCACGCACTTTCGCTCTGTGGAACACGAGCGGCTGTCCGACAACAACGCCCTGCTCGAATTGGGGGAAGAGATCGATGAGTCGAAGGCGGTCGTAGTGCCCCTCCCGGCCGGCGGCGTGACGCTGCATCACTGCCAGACGTTGCACCACACCGCGCCCAACAAAACCGACCGGCAGCGGCGGGCCTTTGCCATCCACTTCATGACGCCCGGCACCAGGTCGCTGCGCGATATGAAATACCTGGAAGTGTCGTTCGAGCAGCCGGTGCTGCGGATGCGGGTCTGATCTGAGCTTTCAGTAGTCAGTTCTTGGTAACGGCAGACGGCCTCGCCGTGGCCTGGCCTTGCGGGGTAGAGGGATTGGATAGACGCCTGCGTTTCCAAATTCGATTTCGCGATGATTTTATTGGAAACGAGGAGACCGAACGAACTCATACAGAGGAGGAGAAACACAATGGGTAAGACAGAAGAAAGAACTGGCTCCAGTCGACGTGAATTCCTGCGCGCCGGCGCTTTGACGGTGGCCGGAGCGGCTGTGGTTGCCTGTGCGCCGGCCGCGGCGCCGGCTGAAGAGGCGGCGGGGTCTGAGGCGCCTGCCGTCGTGAAGGCATCGGTTGCGGCTAATGATTTCGAAGCGGCGTACGAGGAGGTGGGCCGCCAGTGGGAGGGCACGCTGCTGCGGGTCCCGGTCGGCGGCGTCGGCCACTGGGCCGTGAACGAGGCGGCTTCGGCTCGGTTTACGGAACTGACCGGCATCGAGACCGAATGGGAGAACAACCCCTACGACCAGGTCTACGACAAGACCTTCCTGGACCTGGGGTCGCAGAGCGGCACCTACGACATTATCGACCTGAACTTCGCCTGGTTCGGCCAATTTATCGCCACGGACGGTCTGTTGCGGCTGGAGGACTATGTGAACAACCCCGCCTTCCCGCCGATCGACCTGGACGCCTTTGTGCCGGCAGTGTTGGAAGTCTATGCCAAATGGGAAGGCGACCTCTATGGCCTGCCGTGGCTGGGCGACGCCATGATCTTCCCCTACAACCAGACCCACTTCGAGGCGGCCGGCCTGGACCCGGACGCGCCGCCCTCCACCTGGGACGAGGTGCATTCGTTCGGCAAGGAGCTGACGCACGATGATCAGTACGGCTTCGCGCTGATGGGCGGACGCCAGATCCAGGCGATGTGCACCTATGCCGCGATCTTCTTCGGGCTGGCGAATAAGGGCTTCTACAACGACGCCGGCGAGCCGCAGTTTGCCAGTGACGAAGGGTTCGAAGCGATGGAGATCATGGCGGTGAAACTGCCGGAGATCTCACCGCCGGCGGCCATCTCCTGGGATATTGTGCAGGCTGCGGAAGCGGTGGTCCAGGGCACGTGCTCGATGGAGATCCAGTGGCCGGGCATTCTGCCGGGACTGATTGCCGAAGACTCGCCGGTGTACGGTCAGATGGGCTTTTCGGCGCCTCCCGGGGGCACGCCGCTGGGCGGCCACGGCATCGCGGTCTCCAACTATTCCAAGAACAAGGACGCAGCCTATCTGCTCTGTCACTACCTGGTCTCACCCGAAATCCAGCGCCAGTATGTGAGCGAGGGCTATGCCATCACCCTGACAGATCTGTTTGAAGATCCCGAAGTCCAGGCCATCAACCCCTACCTGAAGACGATGGGCGACGCCATGGCGATCGGACTGAGCTGGCCGCGCACGGAGGAGACCAACGAGGTCTTCGATATCATGGTCAAGCACATCAACGCAGCCATCACCGGGGAAGAGACGCCTGAGGAAGCGACCCAGCTGATGAATGACGAGATCCTGGAGCTGCGCCGCGAGCGCGGCTACGTCAGCTAGTCGAAATCCGGTGGCGAGACCACGGGGAACCGCGTTGCAATGACATCGGGCGAACAGCACGCCTCTTTTGAGCAGGGTCGCATTACAGAAGGGCCTCAGGGGCAGATCCGCACAGCCGGCGGAGAGCAGCGAAACCGGGTGTTGGGTCTGCCTCTTCACATTCTCCTGATCGCGCCCACATTCCTGATCGTTTTCGGCCTGCTGGTCTATCCGCTGGGCTATGCGATCGTCCTCAGCTTTTCCAACAAGATCCTGACCGGTTCAGTCCCCTTCAAATGGGTGGGGCTGGGTAACTATATCGATCTGTTGGAGACGAAGAGCGAAATGTGGACGTCGGTCGGGGTGACCCTACGCTTCGCCCTGGTGGGCGTCCTGTTGGAGTTCATTATCGGCCTCAGCCTGGCGTTGTTGCTCAACCGGGAGTTCCGGGGGCGCACCTGGCTGCGGGTGGGGTTGCTGGTCCCGCTGATGGTGCCGCCGCTGGCTTCTGGGCTGATCTGGCGCATCATCTATGATGACGAGTTCGGCATCTTTCCGCACCTGATCCGAACGGTGGGCGCCAATCCGCCGATCTTTCTGGGCGATCCGGATTGGGCGCTGTATGCCGTCGTCGCCACCGAGGTATGGCGCTCGAGCCCGTTCATGGTGCTCGTGCTGCTCGCTGCTTTGCAGGCGCAGCCGGTGGAGACGATCGAAGCCGCGGAGGTCGACGGCGCCAGCGGCTGGCAGGTATTCCGCCTGATCACGCTGCCCTTTATCACACCGGTCATCATCGTAGCCCTGCTCTTCCGCACGGTCGACGCGCTGCGCACCTTTGACCTCATCTTCCTGCTGACGGCCGGCGGTCCGGGCACGACGACCGAAGTGATCAGCATGTTCATCTATCGCTGGGGCTTCCGCCACTTCAAGCTGGGCTTTACCTCGGCGGCGTCGATCCTGCTGATGATCGCAACGTTGATTATCTGCATCTTCTATCTGCGCATGCTGGTTGTGCGCCAGGCCGAGGTCCAGCTGACGCAGGAGTAGCGGGCAGGACCGCAGCCCTTACATAGTCCGGGCTCAGATTCCAACGGAAATAGTCCACGATGCGTACGAAAAACCTGAAGCGGATCCGAAATGTCGCCATGTTTTTCGTGGTGGCTGCGGTCTGGGTCTTCTATTTCTTCCCGATCTATTGGATGGTGTCCTCCTCCTTCAAGACCCGCGTCGACACGTTCTCAATTCCGCCCAAATGGGTCTTCTGGCCAACACTCCAGTTTTATCTCAACAGTTTTACCGACCCCAAGTTTTTGAAGGTGATTCAGAACAGTCTCATCATCACGGGAACGACGGTCGTCTGTTCCCTCGTGCTGGGCGCGTGGGCCGCTTATGCCTTTGCCCGCTTCCGGTTCAAAGGTTCGCTGACGATGAGTTTTTCGCTCATCGTCGCGCGCATGATGCCGCCTATCGTCTTCATCGTGCCCCTTTACCTGCTCTTCAACTCGCTCAAATTGCGCAATACGCACATCGGCCTGATACTGATCTTTACCGTCTTCAACCTGCCGTTTACGGTCTGGATGCTCAAGAGCTTTTTTGAAGAGGTGCCGATTGAATTGGAGGAGGCGGCGTGGATTGACGGGGCCTCGCGGCTGCAGGCATTGGGACGCGTCATCCTCCCACTCATCGCCCCCGGGCTGGCCGCGACCGCGGTCTTCGCCGCGTTGCTCGCCTGGAACGAGTTCCTGTTTGCGCTGCTGCTGGGCGGTCCCGACACGACGACGCTGCCGGTCTTTCTGTCCGGCTTCCTGGGAGAACGGGACGTGGAGTGGGGTGACATCATGGCCACGGCAACCGTCGCTGTCCTGCCCCCTACCCTCCTCGTGATGCTGGTGCAGCAGAATCTGATCAAGGGGCTTACATTGGGCGCGGTGAAGGGATAGGCATTGGACCGGCCCGGCGCGGCCTGAAAACATGGAGAGATGCGAAAAATGACGGACATGACTGCCACTCAGACGCCGGCGATCGTCGACGGCGTCAACATAGATGAACTGATCACCTCCGACGTACTCGCAGAGTACCGGGAGCGCGGCTACTGGGTCAGCCCCAGGCTGTTCAGCGCCGAACAGATCGCCGGGATGCGTGCGGCGCAGGAGCGCATGTGGGCCGGCGAGCACGATTCGGAGATCCCGTCGCAGTACGGCGCGCGCGAGGTGGAGCCGGGCTCGCCGGACGTGCGTCAGCAGTGCAATGCGTTCTGGCTCAGTGACGTGATCCGCAACGTGACGACAAGCCCGCTGCTGGGCGCGATCGGCGCGCGCTTCATGGGCGTCGACACCGTGCGGTTGTGGCATGACCAGGCCGTCTACAAGCCGGGGATCGGGCCGGACGGCAAGGACGAGACGGCCGGCAACATCGGCTGGCACCAGGACTACGGCCACTGGAAGTCGTCAAGCACCTCGAATATGTGCACCGCCTGGATCGCGCTGCAGGACACCGACCTGCAGAACGGCGGCATGCGCACAATCGTCGGTTCGCACAAGTGGGGGCTGCTGGAGGACAGCGACACCTTCGGGCACAAGGACCTGGACGGGCTGCAGGCCCGCTTTGCGAACCAGAAGATCAGCGGCGAATGGCTGGACGAGCCGTGCATCATGCAGGCGGGCCAGGTGAGCTTCCATCACGCCCTGACGCTGCATGGCTCCGGCCCCAACCTGACGTGGGAGCCGCGCATGTGCCTGATCTCCCATATGATGCCCGGGGACACGACCTATCTGCCCGGACGGCAATATCATCCCAACCTGGTCTTCCTGGGTCCGCATGCGCAGGAGGGCGAGCCGTTCGCGGGGCCGTACTGGCCGCAGATGTGGCCGGTGGGCGAGGAGTGAGTGAACGGCGAGGAAAAAGTATAGAGGAGTGAGGAGAGAGAGTTCCTCACTCCTCTTTTTTTCATTCCTTAATCTCGCCGGTCGCGCGCAGGAGCGTCTCTTGCACGAGAAGTTCGTGCGCCAGGGGGCGGGCGGACGGCTGCTGGCCCCGGATGGTTTTGAGAAAGTCTATCAGCTCCAGGTCGTAGAGTTTCTGGCGCGTCTGGGTCTCGATGGGGACCTTCTGGTCGCCTTCGGCGTAGCCGCCCTGGGCTGCCGTGAGGCACAGGCGGATCTCCGTTGCGGGCTCAAGCGGCTCCATGATGGCGCTGCCGCGGCTGCCGTAGACCTCGAAGCGGCGCGCGGCGGGGCGCGTTTCCATGGCCGAGGTGTCGACCAGCGCCATGGCCTGTTCGTATTCAAAGACACCCAGCGTGTTGTCGGGACATTCGGCGACTACGCCGGTTTCGTTGCGCAAGAATGCGGTCACCTTGCTCGGCCTGCCGAGCAGCCAGACGACCTGGTCGAGCATGTGACAGCCGAGCTCGTAGAACACGCCCCCGCGATGACGGCTTACCTCGCGGCGTGCATTCTCGTCCATGGCCGTGCCGATGCGCGTGCGCAGGGCGAAGATATCCCCAAGAAAACCTGACTTTACCCACGCGTCGATCTGCTGGAAGCCGGCGTGATAGCGGAACATGTAGCCCATCTGGACGGTCAGCCCGCGTTCTTCGGCCAGGGCGATTGTGCGCTGCCACTGGGGCCAGTTGTCGCCGGCCGGCTTGTCGTACCAGACATGCTTGCCGGCCTGAACGCAACGCTCGGTCTGGTCGAGGCCGTGGTGGGTCGGGCCTTCGGAGGAGACCGCAACGATGCTGTCGTCGTCGAGCATTTCGCTCTCGCTGCCGAACCAGTTGACGTCCTGGTAGGGCCCGTCGGCCGCGGCCATGGCCCGGCGCCGCTCCTCGTCGGGCTCGAGGACGCCGGCCAGCTCGACGTCGGGATTGTCGATGATGGCGCGCAGCTTGCCGGCGGCGTGGGCGTGTTTGGTTCCGTATTGGGCGACACGGATATTGGACATCGTTGACTCCTGAGTTGTTGAACGCGCTGCCGTTCACTATTTGAGCGCTGGCGGATGCGGGATTTACTGGCTCTACGTCTTCAGATCAGCCGGCAGCTCAACTTTCTGCGGCTGCCCGCTGTGGACCGACGCGATGAGATTTTCGAGGACCAGCGTGGCCAGGATGCCGGGATAGGCCGGCACGTAGGGATCGGTATCGTTGCGGATGGCATCGACCAGCAGGGGCATGCGGTCGATGAAAGGCGGAGAGTACGACTCGGTGGTCAACTCACCGCTGACCGGATCGGGCGTGGTGATGGTGGCGCGGCGGAAATGCTTGTCGAGGACCGCGCTCTGCTGGCCGTCGTTAAAGGTAAAGAACCACTTGGTCAGCTTCTCGCTGAAGCCGGCGTCGCTCATCAGATAGGTGGCGACGGAACCGTTGGCGAAGCGGATGTTGGCGGCCACCGTATCGATAATGTCGGGCGAGGCGAGCTGGCCGGGGTGCGTGACCTGGCCGCCGGTGGCGGAGATTTCGACTGGCGGCGAGTCGTGCATCCAGCAGAGCAGGTCGGCCAGATGGACGCCGACGTCGAAGAGAGGGCCGCCGCCGATGCCGGGCAGCCACTGCCAGCGCGTGAGGTCTTCACGCCCCAGCATGACCTGGGCATGGCTCACCTTGGCCGGTTGCAGGCGGCTCTTGATGGCGCGCGTCGCCCCCGAAAAGCGGATGGAAAAGTTGATCATCAGCTTCTTGCCTGCCGCCTGCATCGCGTGGTAGATGCGCATACAGTCGGCGGTGGTCATGGCCATCGGCTTTTCGAGATAGACGTGCTTGCCCGCCTCGAACGCGGCCAGGGCCAGCTCGGCGTGCGTGCCGTGCGTGGTGGCGATGGTGACGATCTCGATACTGTCATCGGCGAAGATGCGGTCCGCGTCTGTCGTATAGTAGCGGCCTTCGAACTGTTCGTAGTAGCTGCTGGCGGCCTCTTCGTTGATGTCGCAGAAGGCGTGCACGTCGATATCCGGCGTATCCACGGCCCACTGGGAATGACTTCTGCCGATGCCGCCGCAGCCGATCAGGGCCCAGCCGAACGGCTGATCGTGTGAGCTGGTCATGCTGTTCTTCTCCTTCTGCGTTTGCCCGCGGACGCGGTTGTGTTGACTGTGTGAACTACCTGCAGAAATGTGTGTTGGATAGGAGATATTGTGCGGTATCCGTGTCTTAATGACAAGTCGCATGAAGAGGTTGGGGCAATTGCATCCTACTGCGTCGATTTCCTGGGAGGCTGCCCGAAATGTAGGGGCAGGCCTTGTGCCTGCCCTTGCCCTGCATGAAGGACAGGATTTATTCGTTCATCCGCGCGTTAATGCAGAAAGTAGGCAGGCTTGACGGCCTTCTCTCGACCCAAAAGAAAACGCCCCGCCTCTTTGACAGCGGGGGCGTTTCTGTATTCAACAGAGAGAACTGCAAGAAACCATTAACCGCTCGCCGTAATGGCAAGCCGGATGTTCAAGGCTTCCAGAATCTTGAATAGCGTGTCAATCCGGGGGTTGCCTTCTTCCGAAAGCGCCCGGTAAAGAGATTGTCGCCCAACTCCACTTACTTCGGAAATTGAGGACATCCCTTTGGCGCGTGCTACGTTGCCGAGGGCTTTGGCAAAGTACTTTGGGTCGTTTTCCGCCAGCGCCGCGTTCAGGTATTCGACTAACGCTTCATCGCTGTCCAGGAAATCGATTACGTCGAACTTCTTGAGTTCCATGGTGGTCTCCTCGTCAGTCTCTTTTCCCTATAAATGCCTCACTTAGCCTCCTTCAAGTTCACCGGCAATCCGATGCGCTCGGGAGATGTCTCTCTGCTGACTCGACTTATTCCCGCCACAAAGTAAAATTACCACCTTGCGACTACGGATAATGTAGTAGACGCGGTATCCCTGCCCGACATGAATTCGGAGTTCGTTTATCCCGCCGCCGACCGAACTGTGGTCGCCAAAGTTACCATCTTCGATACGATCAATCCGGGTAAGTATCGAGGCTCTGGCCCTCTGGTCACGTAGTCTTCTGAGCCACTTCTCGACGACTGCGGTGTAAACGACTTCCATGTCTTCATTGTCTCATATAAGGGACAAGGGGTCAAGTCATTAGAATTAGGAGTTGCCTACCGGGCTCTTCGTGTGGAACCCAAAGGAAAATCTTCTGTCTGCCGCTCTAACCTGACTTGGAAGCCCTGGCCTCTTCGACGAATTTTTCGAGCGGCGTCAGGGCGGCAACCTCGGCGACCAGGTCGAGCGGCAGGTCTTCGAGCTTGCGAAAACGCACGCAGGACTTGCCCATGTTGAGCTTCTTGCCGGTGGCGAGATACCGCTGCCTGAACCAGTCCGAGACCGATTCGTCGGCGTAGACACTGGTAAGGTAGAGGGACATGTACTGCTTCTGCGAGGCGAGGGCGATGTACATGAGCGACTGGCCGTTGTAGGTGTCGGGAAAGGCGCTGAAAGGGACGACGTAGGAGATCATGCCGAACTGCATCACCTCTTTGTAGCCGTCGGGCAGGTTTTCGAGGATGACGTTGCGCACGGCCGAGATGGCCTCGCGTCTGGCGGGGTCGAGTTCGGTCAGGTACTCTTCTGGGGTTTTGGCGCTGCTCCGCATCTTCGTATTCCCCCCGGGAAACTCTTCAGCTTCAACCTTCAGCAACAACTACACCTCAGGGCACGTTGACATTTGTCTGAACAGCGACTTCCGGTTGCAAATTGCGGCTGGTCAACGAAGCCTGACCACTGCCGTTTTCCCATTGTAACAGCGGGCGGGTGGGCGGCAAGTCGGATGGTGGGCGGATCCTTTTGCCGGATTTGCGGGTCCGCTTCCGGCGGTTTGTTGCGACGGCGGCCAGGGGTTACAGTTGATTATCCACGAAAAACACAAAGGACCACGAAATAAACCGAGGCTGGAGGAATAACCATGACCGAACAGACCAGCTTGCAGAACTTCTCGCTGGAAGGCGACCAGGTGGCGCTGCCCAAGGGCGCGTGGGCGCAGTCGCACCGCCTGAATGTGCGCTGGCGGGGACGGGACCTCACCTCACTGAGCCAGGGGGCGTTTCGCGCCTACCTGTTCCCGGTCTATACGCCGGCCGGCTTCGCGGTGACGAGCGAGTCGCCCCTCGACCATCCGCACCACAATTCGCTGTGGATCGGCGCCGACCATTTCAACTGCTATCTGCCGTATTCCAGCGGCGCGCTGGAGGAGGCCAACTACAACTTCTACGTGAACGACATCTTCCAGGGGCGGGCGCCGGGCCGCATCCTGGGCGTGGACGTGGAGGCGGAGGAGATGGCGGAGGACCATCTGCGGCTGGTGCAGACCCTGCACTGGCAGGGCCCCATCGAGTGGGGCGCGCCGCAGCGCCGCACGCTGGCGGTGGAGACGAGAACGATCGATATCCGGCCGGGCGAGACTGCCAACCTGTTCGACGTCCGTTCACAGCTGCGTCCGGCCGAGTGGGACCTGCATATCGGGCCGACCCGGCACGCCTACTATGGGCTGCGCATGACGGAGCCCCTGCGCGTGACCAGCGGGGCGACCATGGTCGATTCCCAAGGCCGCGCCGGGGCCGCCGCCATCAGCGGCCACGTGTCGGACTGGGTGGACTGTTCGGGCGCCATCGCGGCGGGCAGGCACGCGGGCGCGGCGCTCTTCCCCTACACAAGCGCGCAGGGGTTTCCCTGGTTCGTAGCGGACTGGGGGACGCTCACGGTGAATCCGATGGCGCGCGAGGGATATGCGTTGAAGCAGGGCGGAGTGCTGGATTTTGCCGTGCGGTTTGTGGTGCATGACGGAGATGCGGAGGAGGCGGACGTTGCGGGGATTTGGAGAGATTTTGCGGCGGAGTAGCTCTTGTCCGAAGCAGGATTCTCAGGCGGGGGCTCTTCGCCTGAATGAGACCGCCAGCGCGAATATCCCGCTTGCCACCAGAGTCATGGCAGGACCGGGGGGCAAATTGAAGTGGTAGGAGATGTAAAGGCCGGTCACGGCGGCCGCGGTCCCTATCGCCGCGGCCGCCAGCATCATCGAGACAAATCGTCTCACCAGCAGATAGGCCGTGGCGGCAGGTGTCACCAGCATCGCCATGACCAGAATGACACCCGCCGCCTGAATTCCTATCACGATTACGAGGGCAAGCATAACCAGCAGCACGTAATCGACGATGTTGGCGCGCGCGCCGACAACCTGCGACCCCACGGGGTCAAAGCTCGCAAACAGCAGCCAGTGGTGTAGGGCGAATAGCCCCAGGATGACCATCACGGTTATCCCAAGGGACACATAGATGTCGGTCGGAGATATGGCCAGGATCTGCCCCAGGAGCAGGTCTTCCATATCGACCCGAATCGTCGTCGAAAGCGACAGCATCACAAGTCCCAGCGCAAACATGGCCGCAAAGAGGATGCCTATCGAAGTATCCGCGCTGAAGCCCGCACGCCGGCTCACAATCCTGACCAGCACGGCAACGGAGACGCCTGTCGGGACGGCGGCTATCGCCGGGTTGATGCCCACGATGAACCCAAGCGCCATGCCCGGCAGGACGGCGTGAGCGAGAGCGTCCCCCATGAAGGCGAGGTTCCTGGTGACGACGTACGCGCCAACCAGGGGACACATCACGCCCACAAGCGCCGAGCCGATCAGGGCTCTCACCATGAAGCCGTACTCGAGTGGCGCGACCAAGAACTCTATCACGTCCTCTTGCTACCGCTCCCCGTCCATCGCGAGGCGCACACCGTGGGCGCCGTACAGCTGCTCCATGACCTCGGACGTAAACACCTCGTCGGGAGGGCCGCACGCGCACACGCGGCGGTTCAGACACAGTACCTGGTCGAAGCGACCGGCCAGGTTGGTCAGGTCGTGGGTCGCCAGCAGGACAATGCGCCCTTCGTTGCGCACTGTTTGGAGGACCTCTACGAGGCCCTCCTGGGCGCCCGCGTCAACGCCGCTGAAGGCCTCATCCAGGAGAAGCACACTCGCCTCCTGGGTGAGCGCCCTGGCTACGAACACCCTCTGCCTCTGCCCTCCCGAAAGCTCCGTCATCAGAGCGGAGCGACGGTCCCACAGACCCACACGGCACAGGCAGGCGTCGACAAGCTCGCGATCTCTCTTCCCGGGACGCCGGCGCCATCCCAGTCTGCAGCACCGGCCCATCATGACAACGTCCATGGCGGTCACGGGGAACCGCCAGTTGACGCTCTCTCGCTGAGGCACGTAGGCCAGCGCCCCGCGTCCCTGATCCACACGGTGAAGGGTCACCTTCCCCCGGCGAACCGGGAGGAGTCCGGCAATCGCATTGAACAGCGTGCTCTTGCCGGCTCCGTTCGGTCCTACAACGCCCATCAGAGTCCCCGCGTCTACGTCGAAGGAGACGTTACTCAGGGCCATCTGCCCGTCGAACTCTACAGTCACGTCCTGAAGCGACATGCGCGCGGCGTGTGGGTACGGTGCGGTGTTCATTTCAATGCCCCGACGATGCGTTCCACGTTTGTACGCACCATGCCAAGGTAGGTGTCAGCGCCGCTGCCCTCGGGCCCAAGGGAACCCGAATAGAGCCGGACCAGCGCCGCGCCGGTCTCCGTTGCTATGGTCTGCGCCAGCCTCTCGCTGACTGTCGTCTCGCCAAACAGCGCTGGTATGTCGTGCTCCCGAACCACCTCGACCACGTCCGCAATGTGCTCCGCAGACGGCTCCACGTGCGTCGCAAGAGAGGGTATAACCAGACCGACTACCTCAAACCCATACAACTCTGCAAAGTAGGAGAAGCTGTCGTGTGATGTAATCAGCAGTCTGCGCTCCGGCGCCACTGCGCTGACCTGCTCCTGGATCCAGGCATGAAGCTCGTCGAGCCGCTCCCCATACGCTGCGGCGTTCTGGAAGTAGACGCTCGCGTTCTCGGGGTCTGTAGCCGAGAGTCGGGCGGCTATCTCGTTGACTGCGACCTTCACCCGGAGCGGATCGAACCAGAAGTGGGGATCCAGAGGGCCGTGGTCGTGACCTTCATCCTCGTGCTCGTCCTCTTCCTCGTCTTCGGCATGGCCGTGCTCGTCTTCGCCCTCGTGATCATCCTCGGCATGGCCGTGCTCATCTTCATCCTCGTGATCATCCTCGGCATGGCCGTGCTCGTCTTCATCCCCGTGATCGTCATGCATATCGACCATGGCGAACTCGATGGGATCGATGCCTTCACCAAGCGCGACTATCCTGGACTCGTCCGCACTGGCGTTGTGTAACAGCTCCTCCAACCAATCGGCCTCCAGGTCGAGACCGACAGTAAACACAACATCCGCGTCAGCTACCCTGGCAACGTCGCGAGCGCCTGGCAGAAAGGTGTGCGGATCGCCGCCCACTGGAAGGAGGCTGAAGACCTCTACCCTGCTTCCACCTACCACCCGAGCCCAATCGGCCACAAAGTTGGTGGTTGCCACCACCTGGACCGGCGTGCCGGAGGGTGGCGCCTCCTGGTCTGGCTGGGCGCCTGCAGAGGCGCCGGCGGATGTCGTTCCAGGCGCGACAGGGGCGCAAGCGGCCAGCAGGAACAACAGCGTGAGAACCGATGTCAGGATTCGAAGTGAGTGAAGCATCTGCGGGTACCCTTTCGTCAGGCTGGTGGTGTGTGCCCCCACAATTGGCGTCAGGCGCCGGCAGAACTGCGGCAGTCGGTGCAATGCCCTCCGTCGAATTGCGAGAAATGATAATTCTCCCTGTTGTAAAAATTCGCAACAGAACGCAGTATAGCACAAGCCGACGGCGGTGTCAACACCGGATTCCCGTCAACTTGCTTACTCGCTTCCAAACTACTCCTGTTGACTGTACCATCTTGCCGACGAGACAAAAATCTCCGGATGCTCCACAGTTCTCCTTCGTCTGGACGCGGCTGAACTTCAATATGCGCGAACATTTGCTTGTCCGCCTGCATCCTCCCAAGGCTGAATTCAGAATGGAGGGCCAGTTTCGTTTTGTTGTCAATACAAGGGAGAACAGCTTTGAGCCTCCTCATGTTCACGTTTGGGTCGGTAGTGAAGACGTGTGCCGATAGAGTTGAACGATCGAATTGGGGTTTGCCGACGGAGCCAGGGGGCTCATTCCCTACTCCGCACTCCCTGAGATCAGAAAGGGTGCGAACTTATCGGTCCTGGAGTTGCCCAACCCGTATGCGTTGGTTCTGAAAACTACCCAAGGCGCAACAGTCGAGATTCCCTGGGACTTCGCCCGTCACTACTGTGACGCGTCCTATCGCCCGGCTGTGGAGGCCGTCGCCTGCGGGGCAGGCATACTCTAGACCGACGCATCCGACGGCTCCGCAACTCCGCTGGCCTGTCGCAGGATGCGCTTGCCCGTGCGGCAGGCATCGGACGGGTGACACTGGTGCGGCTGGAAAAGGGTGAACAGACGCCGAGGTACAAAACTCTTGGCGCGATTGCCAGGGTGTTGGGAGTGAGGGTCTCGAATTTGTTGGTCGAATCCGAGTCTCTTAAGCAGTGACTGATGCAAGAGGCCCGACGCTTTGATGGTTTGGTGAAGATGCTGTTCCTGCCATTTCGCGCGCTGGCACTGTTTACAGGGATTGGTCAAGTGGGTCCCCTGGTATATATGGTCCGGTTTGTTCGACGTTCGCCAAGTGCGGATAACTTGCGGCCGGCATACATCGAATTGAAGGGGCAAACTAGAGGCACTCTATAGATCCGCGATGGAAAGCATGCCGCGACTATTCCGTCAGCCGGTAGAGGACCGGGATGGGGTCGGGCAGTCAGGCGGGATTCCCGCTGGAGCAACCGTTTGCGTTCTCTACTGCTGTGTCGGCCTGTAGTAAGTCATCGACCAATAAGGTGCAAAAATCGACAAGCGCTACACATCAACAGGCTCATTGGTCCTTGGCGAAAAATACAACAGTTTCCCTGGATGGCTGTCGCCCGTAATGTTTCATCTGTTGAGCACTGTTGCCCCGCAGCCGCAACACCCAGGCGGCATCAAAGGTTAGCCCGACCTGTGGCGCCAGCTCAGCCAAAATTTCGTCCACCGGGACCATCACCCCGGCATGACGAACGTTTCCTATAACGTAGGCCGCCCGACCGCCAAGTTTCAGAACTCTTCCAACCTCTAGCAGCGATAGATAGATATCCTCAAAGTAACCATTTAGGAGCGGCCTGATCCTTGAATCGGCATCGGCGGGTACTTTTTCCAAGACTGCTTGAAGAGCGTTAGGTATGCTGTAACTCTTCAACCGACTCCTGTAACCATCAGGACTTTTCGCCTCCACATGCGATCGGATAGAACCGTGCCGCAACTTAGTAACGTCAGGTTCTGCTAGCCCTAGTAGGAGTAGGTCAATGTGGAAAACGCGTGAATAGTCATGGCGGTTCGCGTAGGGTGGTGACGTAATCAGCCCATCAATGGATGAGTCCAGCAGAGGTAGCCTGCGGGCGTCTGCCAAACGGGCCCGGCTTGGCGGAACATTTTCTGTCCAGGCTAGCGCCTGGACGTCTTCTAACATGCAAGCGACCCTGTCCGTGAAAGCCTGTCTTATCTCGTCGCTGCGGTTGGGCCACGTCTGCCATCTGAACCACCCACCATCGGGAACTGCTCTGCAAAAATCCTTTACGGTCCAAAGGAGGGCGGTTAGGAAAAATAGCCGATTTCTACGCCGAAGTCTCCGGATAGGAGAGAGCAAGGTATAAATCTCCCGAAGTTCCTCCTTAGTGAACGCCTTTGACAAGCGTCCCGGGATTTGAGGGGCGTCCCTTTGATTAGCATTCAGGACGGTTTGCAGCCCTCGACTAAGTTGATATGGGTCGTAGCTTGCAATCTTGGCGTTGGAAACGTTAACCGCCAATGGTGATAGATCGAAGCCTTCCCCTGCCAGTCCGTTATGGCGAGCGGCTAGCAAAGTTGTACCGGCGCCTGCAAAGTTATCAGCAAGGATCCCATCTCTCGGTATGCACCAGAGAGAAAGTACTTCATCTATCAGCCGATGCGAAAAGCTGTGTGGGAAATAAAACCAACGGTGGCGGGGAGATGATTGTAGCTCTTTGGATGTAGCTGCTCTCGCCAATTCGAGACGGTATTCGAAATGGGAAGACAGTGGGGGAAGGTCGTCAGTACGAAGGATTGTCATTTCATTGAAGTACCCAGAGGACTTTGGGGGCTTGGTAAAGCGATTCTCATTGCTAAAGCGTAGACAAAAACCCCAAAATAGTCAGATGGCTCAACCAAACCTTTATGAGTCCAGTAAAGTATGGTGGGAGTATGACTACTACCATACTCTCATCCTATTCCAGCCTAATGTGGTTCGGGGGAAATCCCATAAAGGTCTAGACCAAGGTATGGTTTGTGTTGACCCCTTCCGGAAACTTGAAGTCCTTCGGCTTGTCAAGCGCCTCGCGTAGAGCTTGCGCAACACTCATCCATTCTCCAGTTGGGTTACTTAGGCTCTTAGCAGCTTCCCTCAGAGCAAAATCACCTGTCAGAAAGAAATCTGCATGGCATTCGATTGCCGCAGCGTATATGTACGCATCCATCGTCTCTGTCAATACGCGGGACCAAAAGGCTTTAGCCGTTTCAAGAATGGAGGTTATTACGTCGTCAGATCCAGACTTTTCGAGGATTTGAATGTTAATCTGATGGCCAATCAATAGTGTGTCAAAAAAGCTTTTCAACAGCTGTTCAATCTGTTCGTAGTCCGAATTCTTCAAAATGATCCTATGTACTAACAGCGGCCTCTTGCTCATGAGAGACATAGGGACTCGATGTAGATTCAACCTCTCAGTCGCCTTGGAGGTAAGGATGACTCGATGCATTTCAGACAGACAAACTTGCGAGGAAAAGTAATCGCAATCCTTCTTAGCTTTGTTAAGTTCCTTGAAGCAGTCTAAGCCTTGTCGAATGTCTCCAAAGGCATCGCGTCCGAACGCATCGATGATCGG
The DNA here is from genome assembly GCA_965200615.1 of Caldilineaceae bacterium. GTDB lineage: Bacteria > Chloroflexota > Anaerolineae > Caldilineales > Caldilineaceae > Bin5. The sequence continues at coordinate 312,461 of OZ241377.1, forward strand.
ATTTTTTCCCTTCTTCAATGCCGTTTTCAAATCCCCCCAGGACGCGACCGAGGACATGGAGATTTTCGCAATGTCACATGCTTCCCAAAATCCGAATAAGCGCAAAAGGGCATTCGTGTCCAAGAATGCAGTCTTGGTTGTAACTGGTGTCGTCATGATTCATCCGTAAGGAGTTTCTCGGCCTCCAACACCAGGGATTTGGAAATGGGTGGTCTGCCATCACGGTGAATTGCCAGGGCTAACGCTTGCCAGAAGACCTTTATAAGTTTCCTGGGAGTAGAAATGCTCGTCGGCTTTATCACGGAGACAACATCGTTCTCAAACGGCCAGAGGTCTTCACGATCACTGTCTATCCTTGCATTCCTTAAACGATGTAGAACCAGGCTGTAAGCGTCACATTCTGACAGGGGCGGAATCCGGAAGCTTGCTCCGAACCTGTCCATCAGAGCTGGCTCAAGCATTCGTGTTCGGTCCAAGCCTTCCGGGGTGATAGACAGCGCCAGCCAGAACTCTTCGTCACGGGCTGTATCCAGCAACCGTCTGAGAGTCGCGGTGTACTCTGAACTTTGTCTTTTCGCCAAACGTTTGCCAAGGGCAACGTCTTCGAATTCATCGACCAGGAACGCTATTCCGTCTACTTCGAAAATACGTCTGAGAATGCGGATAAGCGCCATGAAGTAACGCACCTCTTCCCTCTCCGGCACTAGAGCAGTGGCGGAGCGGGGAACAAAGTCTCGGAATTCATAATAGGGACGGTCTCTCGTGGTGACAACGAGTTGCGCAAAGCGAAAGGAGGTCTCCTCTTCATCCGTCAATCCCCTCTCTTGTAATTTTTGAGCAAGATACCTTATTCCTCGTTCCCTGATAGTCCGATCCCCCAGATTTTCAAGCCACTGTGGAAATGTAAGATCAATGAGTGGGGCCTGTTGTTGCGACGTATCGGCTTCGGAGCGGTAGAGCAGTTCCCAAAGCGCCTTGGATAGCTCATAGCGTCCTACTTGCCTCAGCAGTTGGTTTGCTAAGTCATAGAACGCAACGCCAGGATTGTCAAAGAAATAGGGACGAATGCGGCGTTGGCGAAATTCATTTTCTATTATCCACTGCAGTACATAGGACTTGCCAGCACCGTATTGGCCAACTATCGTGGTGGCCTTGGTTCCCCCTCCGGTTGAGAGTTGATCGATGTTTTGTACGATCTTAGTTGACCATGCTGCTGGGACCCACATCTTTCCAGCGAACGCAACTCCTGTGGCAGCTGGTGGAAAGGGGTTGAATTTTAAGCCAAACGCCTCCAAAGGCGCATTATCGGACATAGCTATTCTCCTCTTCGAAGGTTAGCCCCATTCGATCTGCCAGCGTGCGATGCACCTGCAGGTGAGATACGTGTTCACCACTTGGAAGCGACAGAAAGCTCTCCAATACCAATCTCCTCATCTGCTTTGATTGGCCTGCTAGAATCATCCGGTCGCTGACTGTTATCGGGGAAATAAGGCCAGCGTGAATCCTGAGCCATTCATTTAGTACACTTCGCACTCGTTTGAGCGGGACTCTCAATCGACTCGCCACGGAGAACAAGAGATCACCTACCCTTGGTGTCGCCCAGTCATTTGAAAACTCAAGAGACTCAATCAAAGCCCTGTTAATGGAGCCACTGTCAACCTGAGGCTGTATCTCTACAGGGAAAATGAGATAGCCTTCTCCAACTCGGTAAATCTGGTCCAAAAACCTCAACTGGCTTACACCCCAACGCCTCATGCCAAAATGGATCGCTTGCACTGCGTTGTGCGCATGATGGACCACCTCACTACTTCGATCAAGACTATTGCAAATGGTAAGCTGCTGTTTCGATCCCGATGCAAATCCGTAGGACCGTAGTTCTAGGACGACGGGATCACCCAATTCAATGAAATCCTGCACAGTCGTGGGACGCCTCGAACGTATGAAGATTCCAAAAAACATGTCGTAGCAACTATCATTGCAAACGACACGATCACTGAATACGCATCTTTGAGAATCAGTCAGTTCCTCCCCCTTGGCAGAATCAAGCAATGGTCCTTGTTCCTCTGCACGCAAATTCGAGACAAAGCCTCCGTCACGCCTTTCGACCATTCCGAGCTTTTCTAGAGTAAGATGATGGTGATAAAACGTCGAGGGACTAAAGGGCTTGCCGGAAGATGAGACAAAAACGCCCGACGCAATAGCGACGCGGTAAAGGGTTGCGGGACGCAGTGGCTCTGGTGACTCGATGATCAGAACCAAGAGATCTCGCAGTCTAGCAAAGTCAACCCACCGCATCCAGTAGTCAGTCATAGGAAATCTGTCTTGAATGAGACAAAATTCGCATCCTTGCATTAGAACAATTGTACTACATTTGACATAAAAACGCCAATTCAAAGAAACAGAATCAGCAATAGCAAGGAGTTGCTGAGGAAAGTCTCTGCTAACAGTCGGCGGGATCCGCTTTAGGCATCATCACTTCCCGACGTCGTTCTGAGAGATATAGGGGAACCCAAGAACTGGACTACGAGCTAGGGTGCATAATGAAAGCAGTTCGCCAAGTAGAAGAAAGGATATATCGGGAACCTAGAAGCGATGCCCCGTTCCTCCCGAACCAGCCTATAGCATTATCTGTCCGCTAGCGTATGCAGTATTATAGTTGAAAACCCACTCTACCATAACTCAAGCCAATACCCTCAACCTCAAACCAACCCACAAACCCATCAGAACCTACTACGCCGCGCTCCACCAATTCGCCCGGCTCGGCATTACCCACGAAACCGCGGTGCGGGGGGCTTTTCAGGAGCTGCTGGCGCATTGCGCGCGGCAGTGCAAATGGACGCTCGTGCCGGAATATGGGGTGAGTACCGGGCGCGGCAAGCGAATCGTTGTTGACGGCGCGCTGGTCGACGACTTCCGCCTCACCCACGGCTACTGGGAGGCCAAGGACATCCACGACGACCTGCCGGCGGAGGTCGAGCGCAAGTTCAAGGCCGGCTATCCGCGCGACAACATCCTCTTTCAGACCCCGCAGCGCGCCATCCTCTGGCAGAACGGGCGCATGACGCTCGACGCCGACCTGACCGACGCGGCGCGGCTGATCGAGACGCTCCAGACCTTCTTCGGTTACCGGCCGCAGGAGTACGCTGAATGGGAGGAGGCTGTCGCCCAGTTCAAGGACAGGGTGGCCGACATCGGCCAGGGCCTGGCGCAACTGATTCAGCAGGCGCGGCGCAGCAATCCGGCCTTCACCACCGCGTTCGCAGGGTTTCTGGACAAGTGCCGCCAGTCGATCAACCCGAATCTGTCGGAGGCGGCGGTCGAAGAGATGCTGATCCAGCACCTGCTCACCGAGCGCCTCTTCCGCACCGTCTTCAACAACCCCGACTTCACCCACCGCAACGTGATCGCCAGCGAGATCGAAGGCGTGATCCACGCGCTCACGTCGCAGTCATTCAGCCGCGCCGATTTCCTGGGCAGTCTGGACCGCTTCTACCTCGCCATCGAGCGCACCGCGGCGACGATCCACGACTTTTCGCAGAAACAGCACTTTCTGAACACGGTCTACGAGCAGTTCTTCCAGGGCTTTTCGGTCAAGGTGGCGGATACGCACGGGATTGTGTATACGCCGCAGCCGATCGTCGACTTCATGGTGAAGAGCGTGGCCGCGATCCTGGAGCGGGAGTTTGGCCGTTCGCTGGCGGACGAGGGCGTGCATATCATCGATCCGTTCGTCGGCACGGGCAACTTCATCGTGCGCATGATGCGCGAGATCCCGCGCACCGCGCTGGAGCGCAAGTACAAGTCCGAACTGCACTGCAACGAGGTGATGCTGCTGCCCTACTACATCGCCAGCATGAACATCGAGCACGAGTACTACGACGCCACCGGCCTCTACGCGCCGTTCGGGGGCATCTGTCTGGTCGACACCTTCGAGTTGGCTGAAGACCGCCAGCTGCCGCTCTTCGCGCCGGAGAACGCGCAGCGGGTGGAGAGCCAGAAGGAGACGCCCATGTTCGTGGTGATCGGCAATCCGCCCTACAACGTGGGGCAAGTCAACGAAAACGACAACAACAAGAACCGTAAATATCCTGTGATGGACAAACGGGTCGCGGAGACGTATGCAAAGGACTCCGAGGCGACGAACAGGAATAAACTTTCAGATGTTTACGTAAAAGCGATTCGTTGGGCATCTGACCGCATAGCGGATGAAGGTATTGTCGCCTTTGTAACGAATAATGGATTTCTCGACAATATTTCTTTTGATGGGATAAGGAAACACCTCGCAGTTGATTTCGATGCCATCTACATTCTGGATTTGGGCGGGAACGTGCGCAAGAATCCCAAGCTTTCCGGTACCACGCACAATGTCTTTGGCATTCAGGTCGGTGTCAGCATCAACTTTTTTGTAAAGAAAAACGGCGAGGCGGAGCCCCAGACTAAAGTGTTCTACGCCCGTACTGATGAGTTCTGGCGCAAGGAAGAGAAGTATCGCTTTCTTGATGAAATGGAGCAATCCGGACATATCGACTGGAAACCGATAACGCCGGACTATCGGCATACATGGCTAACTGAAGGTCAACAAGCCGAATTTGAATCATTTATTCCAATAGGAAGCAGGAAATCGAAGGCGACAGAGGGAAAAGTCGAGGGCGTGGTATTTAAGACTCTTAGTCTAGGCGTCAGTACGAACCGTGATGTTTGGGTCCGCAACTTCGACTGCAGCGCGCTCATTGAGAACACTAAGCGAACAATCGATACGTATAACGAGCAAGTATTCAAGTGGGAACAGCGAAATGATCGGGACGCGAACCTAGATGACTTCGTCTTAGATGATCATGAGAAAATCAAGTGGAGCCAGACGCTTAAGCAAGACTTGAAAAGAGGGAGAACAACAGAATTTTCGCTTGCAAGGGTACGGGCTGCTCTCTATCGTCCTTTTACAACTTCCCATCTTTACTTTGATCGTGTGATGAACGAGTCTGTTTATGTCTTCCCGTCCATTTCCCCCATTTCAGAAACGGAATCGGAGAATCGGACGATACTTGTAAGTGATCGTGGTTTCCGTGCTAGCTTTAGCACCCTGATGACGAATCTAATACCCGACCTCCACACGCTCGCGGCCAGCGACGGTTTCCAATGCTTCCCCTTTTTCACCTATGACGAGGACGGCGGCAACCGCCGCGAGAACATCACCGACTGGGCGTTGGACCACTTCCGCTCCCACTATGGCGACAACAAGGTCGGCAAATGGGACATCTTCCATTATGTCTACGGCCTCCTCCACCACCCCCTTTACCGCGAGCGTTACCAAGCCAACCTCAAGCGCGAGTTGCCGCGCATCCCCTTCGCGCCCGATTTCCGTGCTTTCGCGGAGGCAGGCGCACGCCTAGCCGACATCCACGTCAGCTATGAAGAGCAGCCGGAATACCGGCTAAAGAAGATCGAAACGCCGAACATACCACTCGACTGGCGCGTCGAAAAGATGCGCCTCTCCAAAGACAGGACGCAGCTGCGCTACAACAGCTTCCTGACGCTGGACGGCATCCCCAGCGAAGCGTTCGATTACCGCCTGGGCAACCGCTCGGCGCTGGAATGGGTGATCGATCAGTACCGCGTCAAGACCGACAAACGCAGCGGGATTGTCAACGACCCGAACCGGACGGATGATCCGCAGTATATCCTGCGCCTCATCGGCAAGGTCATCAGCGTCAGTCTGGAGACGGTGGAGATTGTGGCGGGGCTGCCGGAGTTGGGGATTGGGAAGGAGAGGAGTTCGTCAGGGGAGATAGAGGTGACAGGCTACGCGTCCGATTAGCCCGCTCGACAAGATTCGCCAGACGGTGTCTGGCATATTTGACAGCAATTCAATCGAAGTGCGCCTGGACCGAAAACCGGACTACAAATTATTATTGCTCATCTGGACGACATCCCCGCTTCCGGTGTGTCTTGACCGGTCAAGCCAACCCCTTTATAATCCATTTGTAAACAAATTCACTTGCTTTTCCCCCTGCGGTAGGGTATATTTGCAGTATGGTGGGCAAATGGACGCATGGGGCGTTCCGTTTTTAATCTGTACGCGGCTCCGGCCCTGAGAGGCGTGGATGGACAGGGGCCGCGGGAGCATTTGACAGGGATCCCGGCATGGCATCACTTCCACCCAATTTTCAGCAGCTGAAACAGGACCAATTACGACCTTTTCTGCACGATGAGATCAGCGTTCCCGAGGAGCTGGAGGCGAACGTCCTGATCACGACGGTCGACAAGATCTATAACTGGAGCCGCCGCTCGAGTATGTGGCCGCTTCTGTTCGGGCTGGCCTGCTGCGCGATCGAGATGATCGCGACGGCCGCCAGCCGCTACGACCTGGCCCGCTTCGGGATGGAGGTGATGCGGCCCAGCCCGCGCCAGAGCGATCTGATGATCGTGTCGGGCACGGTGACGAAGAAGATGGTGCCGGCGATCGTGCGCATCTATAACCAGATGGCTGAGCCGCGCTATGTGCTGAGCATGGGCGCCTGCGCGACCGGCGGCGGGCCGTTCAAAGAGGGCTATAACGTGGTCAGCGGCATCGACAAGTATATCCCGGTGGATGTCTATGTGCCGGGCTGCCCGCCGACGCCGGAGGCGCTGATCTACGGCCTGATGAAGATGCACGAAAAGGTGGACCGCCAGAGCGTGGTGTCTGTGCCCTGGTATCAGAAGGACTCGTCGCAGTTTGTGCCGGTGCCGCGGCTGGGGCCGGACGTTTTCGACCCGCGGCAGGTGGAGCTCATCAAGGATACGACACTGAAGGCGGCGTCGAACGGCGCGGCGGCTGCCAGCAACGGGGCCGGCGGCGGCGCGGCAGCAGAAGCGCGCGGGCCGGTGGAACTATCGGACAAGGCGAAGGCGCGCATGGAAGAGGCAAAGAGACGCTACCGGGAAAAGAAGGGACTTGGTTAGTTCTTAGTGAACTGCCGCGCGCGGCCACTGTGAACGCAAGAGACGGAATTCAGCAATACATTGAGAGTGCGGAATGACCGAAGCAACTGCTGTGGCGGAGGCGCCCGTTAGCGATTTGGGGCTTGAACAGGACCTGGCAAACGCGGTGGTGGGAACGTGGGCCGAGGATACGGAGACGGCGTTTGTGATTGCGCCGGACAGAATCCTGGACGTGCTGACCCGCCTGCGCGATGCGCATGGCTACGACTTTCTCTCCAATCTGACCTGCGTCGATTACCAGGGGTACGGCGGCAAGCTGCGCGGGGACGTGAGCGAGCGGCTGGAGGTCGTCTACAACCTGTACAGCACGCGGCGGGGGGGCGGCTCGATCGCGCTGCACGTGCGCGTGCCGGAGGACGATACGGTGCCGAGCGCGACCTCGGTCTACCCCGGCGCCAACCTGCAGGAGCGGGAGGTCTACGACCTGTTCGGCGTCAAGTTTGCGGGGCATCCGAATCTGCGGCGCATCCTGCTCTGGGACGGTTTCCACGGGCACCCGATGCGCAAGGACTGGCATGAGGCCTACTACGAGGAGGACGCCAAGCCGTTCCGCAGCCGCCATCCGAAGGGCGAATACGCCTTCCACGAGGACAAGCTGCCGTGGGCCAAGAACACGACCTATCCGGCCGGATGGGACCCGGACTCGTGGCAGGAGGCCGTCGCCTATGTGCCGGTGAGCCAGGCGCCCCAGCACGAGAACGAGCCGCGCCTGGACACCGAGAGCATCGTGGTCAACCTGGGCCCGCATCACCCCAGCACGCACGGCGTGTTCCGCATGCTGACGCGGGTGGAGGGCGAGACGATCCTGGCGCTCGAGCCGGAGATGGGCTATCTGCACCGCAATCACGAGAAGATCGGCGAGCGCAATACCTGGCTGATGAACATGCCGTTCACCGACCGGCTCGACTATCTGAACTCGATGAGCAACAACTGGGCCTACGCGCTGGCGGTGGAGAAGCTGGCGGGCATCGAGGCGCCGGAACGGGCCGAATATCTGCGCGTGATCATGGCGGAGTTCAGCCGCATTGTGAATCACACCTGGTCGATCGGGTTTATTTTGAACGACCTTGGCGCATTGCAGACGCCGGCGCTGTACGCCATCGAAGAGCGGGAGATGATCCTGGACCTGTTTGAGGCGGTGTCGGGCGCGCGCATGATGTGCAACTACATGCGCTTTGGCGGCGTCGTGCGCGACCTGCCCGAGGGCTGGCGCGAGCAGGCGGCCTATCTGGCCAACGAGCGGCTGCCGCGGGCGCTGGATGAGCTGGACCGGCTGCTGACCGAGAACGAGATCCTGAAGGCGCGCGGCCGCGGCGTCGGCTACCTGGCGGTCGAGGACCTGATCGCGCTCAGCGTGAGCGGGCCGATGATCCGGGCCGGGGGGCTGGCGTACGACATTCGCAAGGCCGAGCCCTACGGCATCTACGACCGCTTCGACTTCGACATCCCGACGCTGCCGAACAGCGACATCTACGACCGCTACTACATCCGGCTGCTGGAGGCGAAGGAGAGTGTGCGCATCCTGCAGCAGGCGCTGCGGGACATGCCCGGGGGCGAGACGCTCGGCGGCAGAGGCGGCTACACGCTGCGGGCGCCGGAAGGCGAGGTCTACGGCCGGCTGGAGGCGCCGAAGGGTGAGCTGGGTTTCTACCTGGCGAGCGACGGCAAGACGCAGCCGTGGCGCTATCACGTCCGTTCGCCCAGCTATATCAACCTGAACGCGCTCGGCCCGATGAGCGTAGGCTACAAGGTGGCGGACGCGATCGTTATCCTGGGCGCCATCGACATCGTCCTCGGTGAAGTGGACAGGTAGCTTTTAGTAGTCAGGAGTTTACCGTATGTTTGGGACAGGGCTTCTTAAAGGTTTGGGCGTGACTTTGAAGCACGCTTTGGATACGTTTGAGGACGACCGCGAGAGTGTGCCCGACCGCTACAAGGGCAGCCTGGAGCTGGGCAACAACCGCCGCGTGATCCAGCAGCCGATCGACCAGGAAGGGCTGCTGACGATCCAGTATCCGGAGGAGAAGCGGCTGCTGCCGGAGCGTTTCCGCTATATCCCGATGCTGATCTGGGACTCGGAAAAGCGGGAGGACCGCTGTACGGCCTGCGGCATCTGCGCCAAGGTCTGTCCCCCGCAGTGTATCTGGATCGTGCGCGACAGCGATGAGAACGGCAAGCCGGTGACCCGCTGCTCGGAGTTCTACATCGACGCGGCCGTCTGTATGAGCTGCAGCTTCTGTGTTGAGTTCTGCCCCTTCGACGCCATCAAAATGAACCATGACTACGAGCTGGCGGTCTATGATCGCTATCCGCAGCTTGTCTATGACATGGAGGAGTTGACGGTGCCGCTGGAGTACTACGCGGCGCTGTGGCCGACGCAGTACGAAGAGGAGCAGGCGCGGCGCAAGGAAGAAGAGGAGAAGAAGCGCAAGCAGGAGGAGGAGAAGGCGGCGAGGGCCACTGCCAAGAGTGCGGCGGCGCAGAAACCGGCAGGCGCGCCCAAGCGCTCTGCGGCAGAGTTGCAGGCGCTGGCCAAAGAGCGGGCTGCGCAGCGCCAGGCCCAGGCCGCAAACGCCGACGGCAGCGATGATGACGCCGCGGCGGCCAAGCGGGCGCGCATGGAAGAACTGAAGCGCAGGGCGCAGGAGCGGGCGCGGCAGCGAAAGGAAGAAAGTGGTCAGTGATCAGTGGTCGGTTACACCTGTTGGCCGGTGAGGAGATGGGAGAATGACGGTTAAAATTACATTCTACGGACATGCGACTTTTGGGGTGGACGCGGATGGGACGAAGCTGCTGATCGACCCGTTTTTGGCGCCGAACAACCCGGTGGCGCCGGCGGACGCAACGGCGGAGAGCGTTGACGCCGACGTGATGATTATTTCGCATGGGCACGGAGACCACATCGCCGATGCGATCCCGGTTGCCAAGCGCACCGGCTGCCTGGTCATCTGCAACTTTGAGATCGGCGACTGGTTGATGGCGCAGGGGATTGACAACGTTCACCAGCTGCACATTGGGGGCGGCTACAACTTCGATTTCGGTCGCGTGAAGCTGACGATCGCGCACCACGGCAGCGCGCTGCCCGACGGCAGTTACGGCGGCAATCCGGCTGGCATCCTGATCCATTTCAATGACGGCGCCGACGTCTACTTCGCCGGCGATACCGGCCTGACCTATGATATGCGTCTCATCGGGGACGTGGGCGGCGTGGACCTGGCGGCGCTGCCAATCGGCGACAACTTCACGATGGGGCCGGATGACGCGATTCAGGCGGCCCGGTTCGTGAAGGCCAAGAAGGTCATCCCCTTCCACTACAATACCTTCCCGCCGATTGAACAGGATGTGGAGGCCTTTGCCCAGAAGCTGCAGGACGATACCGACATTGAGTGCGCAGTTCTGAATCCCGGCGATAGCTTGGACGTATAGAGAAAGGACGAATGCTGAAGCGAGAGTCTTCCTGGCTGACACGGCGTCGGTGGCTTGGGCGCCAATGTGAAGTGCGTTGGACGAATGAAGGGAGGACGTATGGTTGATGTAAATGATGCGGTGCTCGACGGAAAGGCGGAGTTGTTCTTCCCGGCCTACTTGATCCCGACGTTGCGGGATCTGCGCGGCGACAGCTGGCGCGAGCTGGTCGATCGAGTGTCGGTGTTGCCCGATACGCACCCGGACAGTCTGGCTTTCGTGCTGATGATGATCAATCTGGGCGACTGTATGAAGTGTCATAGCAACTACTATAAATTCCTGCGCGGGTGCGCGTTCTGCTCGCTCCAGACGATCCGCACGTACAAGGGGAGCGACGCAGATCTGCTGCGGCTTTACGGCAATGCGCAGGATGAGATCGACCGCCAGTTGAGCGGGTTGGGAACGCTGACACTGGCCGCTGCCTGAACAAAAAGCTGCACGCCTTGAGGCATCGCTTCGCAATCGCAGATAGACCAGCGCCTTCTGTGCGCTGGTTTTTTCTTTCCAGGTGAGGATGTTCACGGGTCTTGCCTGGCGCCGCAACGCCGCCAGCGGGACGCGCGGCAGCGGTCGAAAACGGGGTAAAACGTTGATGAGTTCACTCAGTGCGCGCGCACAGCGAGATGGAGCCGTTCGAATTGCAATTATCGGCGGCGGGGTTGCGGGTCTTACCGCGGCCTGCGAGCTCGCGGGCGCGGGCAGCGCGCAGGTGCATGTCTTTGAGAACGGGCCGGAGCTGGGCGGGCTGGCTTCGGGATTCAAGGGGCGGGAAAGCTGGGACTGGCCGCTGGAGAAGTTTTATCATCATCTGTTCACCAACGATGACGCTATCATACGGCTGACAGACCAGATCGGCGCGGGCGACCTGTTGGAGATCCACCGTCCCTCGACGGTGATGCACTTCCAGGGCGCGAACTATCCGCTTGACAGCCCTGCGCGCCTCCTGCGGTTTCCGCACCTCTCCTTGCCGCAGAAGCTGCGGATGGGGCTGGCGCTGGCCTATCTGAAATATCACCCGCGGCCGCCGTGGCGCGCGTTTGACCGGCTGCTGGCGGATGAATGGCTGGCGCGGCGCATGGGGGAGACGGCCTATGGCAAGCTGTGGCGGCCGATGCTGGAAGGCAAGTTCGGCCCGCATTTCCGCGATGTCAATCTGGCCTGGTTCTGGGCGAGGGTCTACAAACGGACGCCTCGACTTGGCTACTACCGGGGAGGCTTTCAGGCGTTCGCGGACAGGCTGGGCGCGGCCGCGCGTGAGCGGGGGGTGACAGTCGAGACCAACGCGCCGGTGCGGGCTGTTTCACCGCTGCCGGAAGGCGGCTTCCGCGTTGAGAGGGGGAAGAAGGGAGAAGATGGTGGAGCGCCCCCGGACTCTGGCCGTTTCGACGTGGCGCTTGCGACGGTCAGCCCGGGCCTGATGCAGCGGCTGACGCCGGAGTTGCCGGCCGGCTATCTTTCGAAGCTGGGGTCGCTGCGCCATATGGGGGCTGTGGTTATGACGGTGGCGCTGGACCGACCTCTGCTCAAAGACATCTATTGGGTGAACGTGCCTAAAGCGGAAGGGCTCCCGTTCCTGGTGCTGGTCGAGCACACCAACATGATCGACCCGAGCCACTATGGGGGCGATCATCTGCTCTATCTGGGCGACTACCTGGAGCCGTCGCACCGCTATTTCACGATGTCGCAGGCGGCGCTGCTGGCCGAGTTTCTGCCAGCGCTGCCCCGATTCAACAGTGAGTTTCGGCCCGAGTGGGTGACGGGCGCGTGGCTGCATCGGGCGTCGTATGCGCAGCCGGTACCGGTACGGGGTTACGCCGCGATGATCCCTGATCTGCGCACGCCGTTGCGGGGCCTCTATTTCGCGTCGATGAGCCAGGTGTACCCGTGGGACCGGGGCACGAACTACGCGGTGGAGATCGGGCAGCGGGCGGCGAGGATGATCTTGGAGGACAGTTTTCAGTAGACCCAGATGGTTAGTGACCCCGCCCGTAGGCTATGGAGCGCTGGTCCGGTTTTTGACAGAGGCGCAGTGGGAGAGTAAGGTAGCGGCAGGCAATTACTATACCGATTTCAATGTTCCGGCTGGACCGTTGCGGCGGCCTGCCGGGACTGGAGGGATAGGGACTGATTATGGCGAGTGGCAATATGGACGGCGCCGGCGACGCGGCGGGAGGGGTCCCTTCTGACCCACGCATCGAGGCGAAATTGGGGATACCGATCAAAAATATTGTGGCAGTGGCGAGCGGCAAGGGCGGCGTGGGCAAGAGCACGGTCAGCGTGAACCTGGCGGTGAGCCTGGCGCAGACGGGCGCGACGGTTGGGCTGCTGGACGCGGATATCTACGGGCCGAACATCCCGATCATGATGGGCGTGGAGGAGATGCCCCCGGTGGAGGCGGGCAAGCTGATTCCGGCGGAGGCGCATGGCGTGCGCTTCATGAGCATGGGCTTCCTGCTGCCGCCGGAGCAGGCGCTGATCTGGCGAGGGCCGATGCTGCATAAGGCGATCCAGCAGCTGTTCACCGACGTGCGCTGGGGAGAGCTGGACTATCTGATCGTAGACCTGCCCCCGGGAACGGGAGACGCGCAGCTTTCGCTGGCGCAAATCGCGCCGCTGAGCGGCGGGCTGATCGTAACAATGCCGCAGATGGTGTCGGTGGCGGATGCGCGCCGCGGCGCCGCGGCGTTCGAGCAGCTCGAGGTGCCGATCCTGGGCGTCATCGAGAATATGAGCGGGGAGATTTTTGGCGGCGGCGGCGGCGAGACCGCTGCCGGTGAACTGGGTACCGCCTTGCTGGGCGTAGTCGGTCTGGAGGCGGAGATCAGCGCGTCGGGAGACGGGGGGCGGCCGATCGTTGCGGCCAACCCCGCGGGCGCGGCGGCGCGCACGTTCGGCGAACTGGCGCAGAAGGTGGTGGCGCAGCTGCGGGCGGTGTCGGGGGGCAATCAGCCGCAACTGAAGATCGTGTGACACTGCAGTGGTCAGCAGGAGGAAAACACACCCGGTAGACGTCGAGGAGGTTGTCGTCCGCCGGGTGTGTTTTGGAGGCAAAAGAGGAGAACGTACCCTTACTGCAGCGCGTTTACCTCTTGAAGAAGCTCAAGCGTTCCCAGCAGGTCGTCAATGTCGGTCAGGTCAATGTCCGGCGTGTTCACGTCCGCCAGGGGCAGCAGCCCTTCGGCGGTGGTCGGAATGCCGACTACGAGGGGATATTCGTTGGTCTGCTCGGAGAAGTAGGTCTGCGCTTCGTCCGAAAGCAGGAAGGCGACGAATGCCTCGGCTGCGGCCTTGTCCTTAGCTGTATCCAGCACGGCTGCGCCGGCGATGTTGATCATGGCGCCGGCATCACCGGAGGCCGGGTGGTGGTTCTTGGCCTGGAAGTCGGGATCTTCGGCCAGGAATCGGTACAGGTAGTAGTGGTTTACCAGGCCGAGCATGACCTCGCCCTTGCCGGTAGCCTCGACGATGGGAGTATTCTTGGGATAGACCTGCACGTCGTTGGCGATCATGGCTTCAAGCCATTCCCTGGCCCGATCCTCACCTTCAAGAACGCGGACGGCGGTGACGAAGGCTTGGAAGCTGCCGTTGGTGGGCGCCCAGCCGACCTTGCCCTTCCACTTGGGATCAGTCAGTTCCCAGATGTCGTTGGGCAACTCGTCCATGCTGACCATTTCAGTGTTGTAGACGAATACGCGGGCGCGTCCGCTGGCGCCGACCCAATCGCCGTTGCCGGCCCTGAAGCGGGGGTCAACCCTGTCCAGGATCTCTGCGGGCAGCGCTGAAAGGCGCCCGGCCAGAGAGAGCGCGCCGAGGGCGCCGGCGTCCTGGCCATAGAAGACGTCGGCCGGTGAGTTCTGTCCTTCCTCCAGGATCGTAGCGGCCATTTCGGCGGTGCCGCCATAGCGCACATTGACAGTGACGCCGCTGACTTCCTGGTAGCGCTCGAGCAGCGGTCCTACCAGATTCTCGTTGCGGCCTGAGTAGATGGTCAGTTCGGTGGCTTCGCCGGCGCTTCCCATATCATCGGCCGGCGCCTGAATCGGCAAACAGGCGGTCAGCGGCAGGGCGGCGAGAAGGACCAAAACCAACGGTAACCTTCCGACATTCTTGACGGACATAAGAAGACTCCCTTTCCAGTGATATGGATTGATTGATACATCTCTTCTTGATTAAGACCTGTTACGGAGAGTTTGTCTGCGCTCCGTGAGGACCGGAGTCGGCAGGGGCCGTAAACAGGTACGCGCTAGCAAGGCTTGCCGCAAAGCTGCGCACCATAAAAGTATAGCACACAAAAAGGCTGAAATTTGATGAAATCGGGAGGAATTTTTTTAAGCGGCGGTAAACGGACATTTTAAGGATGGTTCACTGAGGAGTTAACGTTCATTACGCCAAAAGCCAGGAAAGGGTGAAGAGGAGTCTTGGAGTGGGAGAGGCCTGCGTCCGCCTCGTTCAGGGGCGCGGATTGACTGTGACGGTGGCGAAACACGCAGGGCGAGGAGTGAGCAAAGAGAAGTGAGGAGAGAGAAACGCCTTTGCTCTCCTCACTGTGGTTCGTGAAATGACTTTGGCTGAGTGGTAACGCTCTTCGTGTCCCCAGTCGTCTGACGTTGCGGCGGTGACGGAGGTCAGGCCGGGGCGTGGACGGAGTGGGAGAGCAGGCGGTATTGGGGGACGCTCTCAGTGTCGGGTTTGCGGCAGCTGAGTGGGATGACGAACTCGGACTCTTCGGCGAGGACGAAGAGTTCGTGGACAAGATCGTCGCCCTTGGAGCGGAAGCGGCAGGTCCATACGTCGTCGTCCTGCTGGTCGGCGTCGAGGAGGGAGAAGGCGTCGAGCGCTTGCTGATGGGTTTCGGCGCGCAGGTAGTATTCGGCGGCCTGGACAGGCGCCTTATAGCAGGAGCGGCCTCGGTAACGGTCAAGCGCGTAGACGTCGCCGGCGTTGTAGGAGTCGACGATGGGCACGGCGTCTTCGACGTTGACGCGGCCGTAGTAGAGGCCGTGCGGCAGGACGATCATGGTGGGGGCGAAGCGGTGGCCGCCGGTGTGGGTGGTCTGCCAGACCTGGTCGCCGGCGTAGGCGGCCATGGTGTGATAGACGGGCACGCCGAGCGTGGCGCAGCAGCGGTCGCGGCTGCCATTAGTGCAGACGAGGAAGAGGGGTTCGTCGTGTTTGTGGGCGGCGTAGCTCTCGGGCGCGGCGCGCATTTCGGCGACCATGGCGGGCAGGTCCATGGCGGCGAGGTCGGTGAAATCGGCCAGGTGAAAGCGGTAGAGTGCGGTATTGTCCTCCTGGGAGAGGCCGATGAAGAAGCTGAAGCCGGAGCCGTTGCGGGATTCTCTGTGTTTGATGAGCTGGAGGCGGGAGCCGGGCGTGGCGGCGACGGCCTGTTGCAGGTGTTCTTTGAGGGCGTCGTCGAGCTTGCTCTCCTCCATGGCCTTGGCGCCCCATACAGCGGGGTATTCGAGCGCAAACCAGACATCGGTGCCGTTGCCGGCGGTGCCGTAGATGGCTTCGCCGGCGGTAAGCGAGAGCTGAGAGCAGACGTGATTCAGTGTCATTTTATGTCTCCGTGGCGTAGGCGCTTTTTTGAATTTCTACCACGAACGGGCAGAGGGTGCAAGTCAGGCGTTTTCGGCGGCATGACGGGGATCTGCTACCCAGAAGGCCATGAGCAGGACGCCCAACAAGCTGGCGGCGGCGCTGAGGACGAAGAGATATGAATAGCTGACGGTGGCGAGCCAGCCCCCAAGGAGGGGGATGACGACGTTGATGGCGCCGATGATGGAGTTGGTTATGCCGACGTAGGTGGGGCGCTGCTCGGGCCCGGTGAATTCGAGCACGATCATGAGGCCGGAGACGAAGGTAGAGCTGAAGTAGACGCCGAGGAGGACGAAGACAAGATAGTAGAGAATCGGCATAGCGGCCACCCCGGCGATGACATAGCCCGAGGCGGCGGCAACCCCGCCGAGCACGAGCGAGAGTTTGTGTCCTTTGCGGTCGGCGAGAAGGCCAAATATCAGATTGCTGGCGGACTGGCCGACGAGGAGGGCGACGGTGTAGTTGCCGACGGCGCCGCCGGATATGTTCCATTTGCTGATGGCGGCCGCTGTGACAAAGGCCATGCCCATGCCGCCGACAGCGAGCAGGCCGCGGGCGCTGAGAAAGCGGCGGAAGTTCCGATCCCGGCGCAGGATGCGGCCGAGCCTGGTCCAGATGCGGAGGCGGTTTTCTTCGGCGCGGGGGACCTGGCGCACCGGCTCGCGGGTGAGGGCGAGGACGGCCCAGCCGGCGAACATGAGGATGGTGGCGAGCCCGAAGAGGATGAGGAAGTTGCGGGGGAAGGGCAGTGTCTCCAGGATGCGGCTGCTGCCGAGAGCGCCGAGGGCGCCGACGATGCCGCCGACGAACATGGTTACGCCCATAAGGCGGCCGCGGCGGGTGGCGGGAAAGCAGACTGCGAGGAGATCCTGCCAGGCGGGCGCGATGATGCCGGCGCCGAAGTTGTAGATGGCGAATGCGAGGAGGAAGAGGGCGAGGGCCCAGGAGGGCGAGCTGACTGCGAGCAGAGTTGTTGCGGTCAGGAGGACGAGCGGAAGACGTTCCAGGAAGAATCCGAGATTGATCAACCAGGGCTTTTTGCGGTCCGTGCGTTCGATGGCGCCTGCGCTGAGGAGCTGAGGAAAGAACCAGCCGCCGTTGGCGATGACTGCGAGCAGGCCGAAGAAGAAGGGGTTGTCGGTCAACCTGCTGACGAAGAAGGGGAGGATGGTGGTGGCCGACGTGAGGCTCTGGGCCAGGAGGAAGAGGGCGCCGTCGATGACATTGACGGAGAAGTTCCAGTTGTAGTTGCGCCATACTTCAGCTTCGACGTCCTCATCGGAGCGGACGGTGGTGGGCAGGTCGGCCTGCAACATGCGGCGCGCCATGGCGATGGCGAACCGGCGGGCGGGGATTCTGGCGCCTGGCATTAGGGATTCCGTGCAGAGCTGAACTGAAGTTTTCAGTAGTCAGTTTTTAGTGAACTGCCGCGTACCTGCAGGCATGTTGAGACCGGTGATTCGTGGTCAATGATCATGGAAGTATAGGCGGGTTGGCGCTGCTGCGCTACTTTGTGGGGGCGTGTATAATTGTGCAATGCTCTCCAGGCCGGGGGACGCCGGACCGGAGCGACCGATCTCAATGCGATACACGGAAGCGGGTGTGAACTGCCATGCTGACTCTTGCGGAGAAGCTGATTTTTCTGGCCGCGGTTGCGGTGTCGGTCTATGTGAGCTTTGTCCAGTTCCGGCGCGTTTATGATGTGGTGCGGCAGGGGGCGGGGGAGCTGCCGACGCGGGGCGAGCTGGCGGGGCGGCTGGCGAGTGCGGCGGGCCAGTGGCTTACGTTCGGCAATATGTGGAAGAGCCGCGGTGGGGCCGGTATCTTTCACGCGCTGATTGCGTGGGGGTTCGTCTTCTATCTGCTGGTGAACCTGGGCGATCTGGCGCAGGGCTATTTCCCGGTCCGCTTTCTGGGCGAGGGCGCGATCGGCGCGGGATACCGTTTTGTGGCGGATGTCGTGACGGTTGGGATATTGATTGGCATGGTCTACTTTCTGGCGCGGCGTTTTGTGGCGCGCGCGGGGGAGTTGGGCTATCACCAGAATGTGATGCTGGTGGAGAAGGTGAAGGCGGGAGGCGTCGGGCGGGACTCGCTGCTGGTGGGGCTGTTCATTCTGCTGCACGTGGGCTTCCGGCTGCTGGGCGAGAGCTTTGGAATCGCGCTGGCTCGGCAGGCGGCGGGTCACGGGGAGCCGGGGCAGCCGTTCGCCAATGGGGTGAGCCTGTTGTGGGGCGGGATGAGCGCGTCGACTTTGACGGTGGGGCAACATCTGGGCTGGTGGGTGGCGCTGGGGCTGGCGCTGGCGTTTGTGCCGTGGTTCCCGCGCACGAAGCATCTGCATCTGATCATGTCGGGCGTGAACTTTCTGGCGCGGCCGCAGCGGAGCTCGCTGGGAGAGCTGCCGCCGCTGGATTTTGAGGACGAGACGATAGAGGAGTTCGGCGCGGCGCGGTTGGAGCAGCTGCCTTGGCCGCATCTGGTGGACGCCTACGCCTGCATCATGTGCAACCGCTGCCAGGACGTGTGTCCGGCATACGTGACGGGCAAGGCGTTGTCGCCGGCGGCGCTGGAGGTCAACAAGCGCTATGCGATCAACGAGCGGGCGGCGGCAGTGGCGGCGGGCGGGGAGACGCCGCCACTGCTGGAGTACGCAATCAGCGAATCGGCGGTGTGGGCATGTACGGCGTGCGGCGCGTGCATCGACATCTGTCCGGTGGGCAATGAGCCGATGTTCGACATCATGCATTTGCGGCGCTACCAGGCGCTGACCGAGAACAGCTTTCCCAAGGAGCTGCAGCAGGCCTACCGGGGGATCGAACGCCAGGGCAATCCGTGGAACCAGAGCGCGCGTGAACGGCTGGCGTGGGCGGAGGGGCTGGCGGTGCCGACGGTGGATGAGGAGCCGGAGGCGGAGATCCTGTGGTGGGTGGGGTGCGCGCCGAGCTATGATCCGCGGGCGCGGGAGACGGCGCGGGCTTTTGCGAAGGTGCTGAACCATGCGGGCGTGCGCTTCGCGGTGCTGGGCGAGATGGAGAGCTGCAGTGGGGACGCGGCGCGGCGATCGGGACGGGAGGATCTGTTCTGGGGGATGGCGGAGAGCAATATGGAGACGCTGAACGAGGTTGCGCCGCGGCGGATCGTGACGACGTGCCCGCACTGTTTGCACAGCATCGGCAAGGAGTATCACCAGTACAGTGGGGGTGAAGGGGGGCCGCAGTGGGAGGTCATTCACCATACGCAGCTGTTGTCGGAGCTGGTGGCGGCTCGCAAGCTGGCGTACAACGTGCGGAATGATGGGGCGGTTACCTTTCATGATCCCTGTTACCTGGGGCGGCATAACGGTATTGTGGATGCGCCGCGGGCGCTGCTGCAGGCGGGCAACATCGAGCTGGAGGAGATGCCGCGGCACGGGCAGCAGAGTTTCTGCTGCGGGGCGGGCGGCGCGCAGTTCTGGAAGGAGGAGGAGCCGGGCGAGCGGGCGGTCAGCGCGGAGCGCTACGCGGAGGCGCGGACGACCGGCGCGGAGACGGTGGCCGTGGGCTGTCCGTTCTGTCTGACGATGATGTCGGATGCGGCGAAGGCGGCGCAGGAGGGTGTGGTGGTGAAGGATGTGGTGGAGTTGATCGCGGAGGGACTGAACGGCAGTGGTTAGAACTGCAGTGGTCGGTGGGTGTGCGGACTAGCGGAGAGGAGGACCGGCGAGAGTGGCGGTCTGGAAGGCGGCGAAGAAGAGGAGCGCGCAGAGGAGGGTCCAGGCCAGATTGCGGGCGATGCTTGCTTCGCGGATGAGGGGCTGGCGGCCGAAGCTGAGTATGGAGGGTGGGCGGTAGCGGGGCAGAAGGCCGCTGGCGACGATGGCGCCGCCGGCGAGGCCGCCCAGATGGCCCCAGTTGTCTACGTTGGTGACCGAGAAACCGAGGAAAAGGTTGATGACCAGAATCGCGACTGCGGACTGGAGCATCGACTTTCCCTGCCGTCCCATATTTTCCCGATAGCGATAGAAATAGACGATGGTTGCGCCGAGCAGAGCGAAGACGGCGCCGGATGCCCCTGCGGAGAGGGCGGGAGAGAGGGCGTAGCTGGCGATGCTGCCGAGCAGGCCGCCGAGGAGGTAGATAACCGCGAAGCGGACATGGCCGAAATGGCCTTCGATGATGGGGCCGAGCCAGAAGAGGCCGATGAGGTTGGAGATGAGATGGATGGGGCCGATGTGGAGGAACATGGCGGTGAAGAGTCTCCAGCTCTGGCCCTGCATGATATGCCAGTTGGACTTCATGCCGAGGTCAAAGAGAACCTGCAGGTTGGTGGGGCCGTTCCAGACGCGGTATTCGAGCAGTCCGTAGAGGAAGGTGGCGGCAAAGGCGAGGAGGTTGACGGCGATCAGAGCGCGGCTGACGCGCGGGGGGACGAGAGGGATGAAGAAGGTTGGCCCGGGGGGCGGGCCTTCCGGTCGGGGCGCGTTGCCGAAGAGGTTCATCGCGGCCAGTCTATAGATCTACCGGGGACCAGTCCACGCGGCATTTTTCGGCCTGGATGATGTTGATCACCTTGTCGACGGTCTCCTCCTGGCAGTCGTCGCGGTTGACGACGACATAATGGAAATCCTGCAGGTGCTGCATCTCCTTGCGGGCGGTGGCGATGCGCATTTTGAGCCTGTCAGGGGTTTCGGTTTTGCGCTCCAGCAAGCGGCGCATCTGCTCCTCTTCGGTTTCGGCCACCAGGAAGATGGTTACGGCCTCGGGGATGAGGCGGCGAATGGTGGCCGCGCCCTGCACGTCGATGCGGAGGATGACGTCCTTGCCGCTTGCCAGAGCCTTGCGCACGTGGGATTTGGGGATGCCCTTGTAGTCGCCGTAGACGACAGCGTATTCCAGGAGTTCATTGGCGTCGATCAGTTCGGCGAACTCTCCGACGGACACGAAATGGTAGTCAACGCCTTCCACCTCAGCCGGCCGGCGAGGCCGGGTGGTGGTGGTGACAACGAAATGGAAGGGGAGCCCCCGCTGCTTCATCAGCGCCAGCGTGGTATCTTTGCCGACGCCGCTGGGCCCGGAGAGGACAACCAGAATCGGATGGGGCTGATTCTGCCGGGCGTAGATTGGGGTTACATCGTCCTGAATGTCTGACATGGGATAGTGGTCGGTGATCAGTGGTTAGTGGTTAGTGGTTAGCGTTCACTATTGGCTTATCTTCTGTCGCGACCGCTTTGGGCCGGCGTTTTGGCTGGATATAATAATGGACGGTTGGAAGCTCCATGCTTGGAACAGTATGTAAAATCAGTATAGTTCAAATAAAAAGTAGGTGAAAAATTCAGGCGCGTATGGATTTTGCGCCGGGGAGGGAGGGGGCGGGCTAAAACCAGTGGATAGTGGTTAGTTATCAGTGTGCGCCTCTGCACGAAGGGGAGATGGGGGTATATAGGAGTCGATGCCGATCTACGAGTATTTCTGTTTTGACTGCAGGAAGCGGGTGAGTGTGCTGTTTCGGACGATGACGGAGGCGGACGCCGGCGCTTCGGCCTGTCCGGAGTGTGAGGGGCAGCGGCTGCGGCGGTTGATGAGCCGGCTGCGGGTGCTGCGTTCGGAGGAGAACCGGATCGAGTCGATGGCGGAGGACTCGTCGCTGCTGTCCGGGTTGGAGCGGGAAGACCCGCGGGCGCTGGCGCATTTCATGCGCAAGATGAGCGACGAGACGGGCGAGCCGCTGGATGATGAGATGAACGAGGTGATGGACCGGCTGGATTCGGGTGAGAGCCCGGAGTCGATTGAGTCTTCGATGCCGGAGGGGGGAACGGCGGGGGAACAGCAGGGGAACGGCGGGGGAACGGCGGGGGATATGGGTTGGGGTTAGTGAACTGCGAGGGGGTGGGAAGGACTCCTTTTTTAATTCACGGAGGGGTGGTGCGGTTAGATTTTTTCGAAGTGATCGACGGGGACGACGAAGATGGTGGCTCCGCCGACCTGTTTTTCAACGGGGGTTGGGATGTGCATTTCGCCGGGTTCCATGACAGGCGGGAGGGGCGTGACGTACTGAATGCGGCTGGCGCAGCTTTCGCGGAAGACGGTGAGAACGTCTTCGACCTGCTCGTCCTCGACGCCGCAGAAGATGGTGGCGTTGCCGATACGGAGGAAGCCGCCGCGGGTGCCGGTAATGGTGGCGGAGTAGCCGCGGCGTCCGAGGCGGTCGAGGAGGTTGGGGCTGTCTTCTTCGTTGACGATGGCGATGACGAGTTTCATGTTTCTGATGTCAGTTCAATTAGGAGGCCCCGATTTTCACGCGGGCTTCCGAGCAGGAGCGCAGGAGGACCAACCGAATCATATCTCATTTTGACTACTTCTGTCTATTGGCATAAGAGGTCGTTGAGGGTGTGAGCAAGGAACGGGGCGTTTCCACCCGACTACCGAATCATTTTTCGGTCGCCTCAATCTCAAATTCGGACAGAACGACTGAGTCCATCCCATTCTCGGTAACAGTTTTGGGCGCGCCCTCCAGGCTTGCGTCGTAGAGGCCGATAATCAGACGAAGCGGACCGGGCGGCAGCGCGGCAGGCAGTCGGAGGCCCAGACTCGTGAATCCTTCTGCCGAATTCAGCTGCAGGATTGGGTCTGCCTGGGAAAGAATGCCGCCATCCTCGTTGATCAGGTGGACGAATATCTTCTCTCCGCCGGTGAGTGTTGCCTGATCCCCTCTCCAGTCCATGTGTATGACCAGAATGCCGCCAGCGGCAAGCGTTTCCGGGCTCAGCTGGGCTCTCTCCAGGGTGACGCCGTTGACGAACAGTGCGCCTACCTTCCGCCAACTCTGTGGATCGGGTCGAGTATAGAGGTGCACGGGGAAGATACCGACCTGCGCCTGCAAGACCTTCTGAAAGCCAGCGGCCAGCGCATTTGGCGCAATGCCCGTAGCATCCCAATTGGGAGCGGGCGAGACGGGCAGAATGATTCTGAATACGTTGCTGCGGATCTGGGAATCGACCACATCCGCGGCGCCGTCGGCGTCATGGGGCCGGGGCGGGATCATGAACTGTTGGACATCGCCTTTATAGTAGTAGGAGAGGGTGGGGTCGGGGAAGTTCGCTGCAATCCGCACATCATTTGCCGGCATCCCGGCGCTCCAGCGGTCCAACGTCCCGGCCAGCGCCCGCCACCCCAATGGCGTGCTGCCAGAATAGTGGTTTTGCAGGCTGTAGACGTTGGCGGCAACTACAAGGAGCGCCAGCGCGGCAGCTGAAATCCGGCCGAGCGGGATCCTTGCGAGAAGGCTGGAGCGATGGGCAGCGGAATCCGGCGCGCTGGGCGCGGCCGCGTCACCGTCGACCCAGAAACGCCAGCGCCAACGCAGATGCGTATCCACCCAGCTGCTCATTCTTGCGGCGCTAACAGCTATCAGCAGCAGGAAAGGCGGCAGCGCCGCAGCCAGATAGCGCTCATCAAAGATCGGCCGCTGGCGCGAGCTGATCCATATCGCCAGGAGAGGGATGAACAGGTAGAGTAGCAGAAACGGAGTTGCGTCTGGCTGGCTGGGCAGGGTCTGCTGTTGATCCTCCGGGCCGATTCGGGACTCTCCGTCAGTTTGGGATTTGGGTCCATTGCCCGCCAGCGCCCCGCTACTGTCGTCAGCGCTGTCTTTGTTGCGCAGGTTGAGGGCAGTTCCCGCGACGATTACGGACCCGGCCAGCAACCCTCCGGCAAATCGCCAGATCGGATGCGGAACGGTCTCGCCCAGGGTAAAGACACCGAGAGAGCGCCACAGCATTGGCCCGAAGGCGGGGGAATCGCCGTTGCCATGGTAGCCGATCAGAGTCTGCCATGCGGTGACAAACCATGGCGCGCATAGGGCAAGGGTCAACAGCTGCGCACAGCTCCAACGCATAATCAGCGCGCGATCGCCAGAAGGCCCCGTTTCCAACAGTTGGCCGGCGCGGCGCTGGGAGCGGCGCGTCCAGATGCTGCGCAGCAGCAGGAAGAGGACAAAGAAGGTGTGCGCCAGAATGATGAATGCGGCGTAGTAATGAACGTTCAGAACAGCGGCCGCGCAGACGGCGTAGCCTGCGGGAGCCAACCAGCTTTTAGGCTGCCGGATCACCCGCAGGGCCAGGATTGTGGCGGCCACGGTCAGCGCCAGGCTCAGGGAGTACATACGGGCATCCTGGCTGTGCCAGATCGCGTATGAGTTCACGGCCAGGAGCAGGCTGGCTGTCAGGGCAGCCTGCTCGCCCAAGCGAAGCTGTTTGCCCAGATGGAAGACTAGTGGGATGGCCACCGTCCCCGCAAAGACGGGGATGAATCGCAACGCGAACTCATGGGTTCCGGTAGCCTGGATCCAGGCGTGCTGCAGAAGGTAGCTTCCGACGGGGTGCGGCTCTCGCATCGCCAATGTTTGCGCCACGATCTGGCCAGGGGCGTTCAGGCTGAAGAAGAAGCCGAAGCTCTCGTCCCCCCGCAGTTCCCGAAAAGCCAGGCGGAAGAGCCTCAGTAGAAAACCGGCCAGGATAATCGCCAGCAGGGCGCCGCGTTGAAGCAGCGCGTTGGACAGCGCGCGCCGGCCCGCGAGTTGCACGTGGTCGCGGCCAAACTGCGGCGCGGCGGGTTGCGGGGGCTTGCTTTTGCGCTGGTTGAATACATCGTGGGCGCGCCGCCAGACGGTTCGTGCCGCGGCCAGAAACTGAAAGCGTAGAGCGATGAACAGCCCGACCCAGCCGACGCCGCTGACTGCGAGACCCCAGACTGCGCTTCGAGGCCGATAGACCAGTTCAAGCGTGCCGGATCCCGCGGGCACGGGTATGGCGAGGAATGCCTGATGGGCCCGCGCCACCGGCAGCGACTGTTCCCCTTGCCACAGGGCCTGCCAGCCGGGCAGCCACTTTTCACTGAGGAAAAGAAAGCCGCGCTGTGCGCTCTCGATGCCGATGCGAAGATGCCCGGCGGCAACGCGCTCAACCTGCAGGTCAGCCTGGCCGCCTTCGCCGAGAGTTATCCGCCCCTCTTGCCAGGCGCTCCCCAGCGCTTCGGCGTCGGAGGGGGCGATCAGCAGTTCGTCTCTGATGTTGAAGGAGGGATCGGCCAGCAGGACAAGGGCTTCTTCGTCGTTTACGGAGCGTGCGCTCTGCGTCCACCACAGCCGCGGGGTTACTGAATTCAGCATGTGAAGATAGGTCGTCGAGCTTTGTGGCTGAGGGAATTCGGCCACCAGCCGGCTGTCGACGGGCAGCTCGTGTCTCCAGGTGAGGACTGTGGCCGTTCCCGTCAGCTCCCACATTCGGTCAAGGGGAAAATCGGTGATAAGCGCGTTGTATTTGGCGTGGCGCAGAGGGCTTTTGCCAAGGACGTCCTCCCAGCCGAGGAGCAGACCGCTGTTGCGGGACACTCGATGCTCGTTGTAGACGCGGGGCGGGAGTGAATTGGAGCCCGCGGCCAGAGACTGGGAGGCTTCCATCACGGCCGCGGCTTCGGAGGGCGCCAGTCCAGCCCTGACCGCCGGGCTGAAGGAACAGTTGGTGGCAAAGTTAACAACAAACAGGTCGAGCAGGGCCAGGGGGATCAGGGCGATGAGGCGCGTGCGCGCGACCGGTTGGCCGGACAACCATTTGCCCCGCCCGAGTCGAGGTCCGGTCAGGATGGCGTAGGTGAAGGCGATGAGCAGCGCCATAGCGCTGGTCCGGAGCAGAGCTGAGGGTGCGATATCGGCGCGGGCGGGAAGCTGCCGCCATAGCCCGAACAGCGTCAGGCTTGCGGCGACGGCGGCCGCGAATCCCCAGCACAGAGTTCGTCTTTGGCGCGGGGTCAGAGTGGGCAACAGGGCCATTCCGTACCCACTGAGGACGCTTAGCGAGAAGGCAACCAGATAGACCGCCCGCTCCTGGCCTCGAAACAGTTCGCCGCCGGGCATAAAACGGAAATAGAGGCTGTAAAGCGGTAACCTGTCGCCATAGGAGAGCAGGAGAGCGGCTGCCCCGCAGATTACAAAGAAAAAAGCGGCGGGGTGGGCGTGTGGACCGGCCCCCGGCAGCGAGAAGCCGGATGTAAACAGGGTGGCGACGGCGACGAAGGCCAGGCCAAGGGCAACCACGCCGACATATTGCGGGGAATAGAGCGTGAGCAGGCCGGGCAGCAGAAATTGCAGCGTATCTCTAAACGGGAAGCCGCCGCTCGCCTCCTGGAAGGAGAGCGAGGAGCGAACGGTATGTTGCAGATACTCGTAGACCGGCCAGAGTTGCGCCAGCGTCAAGACGACCAGAACGGCGACATACGCGGTTACCATGCCCGCGTACAGGAGCGCTCTCATGGAAAGTGCCTTGAACAGGGCCTTGCCTGCACTGCCACTTGCACGCTGGCTGCGCAGATCACTGACGAACAGCATCAGCATCCAGCCACCAACGGCATAGGAGAGGAACAGAAAGGTCTGGGGATGGCCGCCGAAAAAGGCGACCGCTTGCACTGCGGCCGCGGCCAGCCAGCGTTTCCATTGGGGGAATACACGGCCAAGACCGGTCGCCGCGGGCGGCGCGTGCCCTGCATCTGCGTTGCATTGGGAGCTCCCGGTTCCCGGGCGAGCCGCTCCCGGCAAGAGGAGAAGAAGGATTGCGGGCAGCCAGACAGCGACACGCAATATCCCGAACTGCACCGGCACGTAGCCGGTGAGGTAGCCGGAGAATCCGAATACCGCGCCGGCCGTGAATGCGGCCATTCTGCTGCCCGTCAGCCGACGGACCAGTATATAGGTGAAGAGGCAGGCAAGGAAGATATGGAGCGCGGCCTCCACCTGCAGCCAGTAGAGCCTTCCGGCGGGGGTGCGGTCGAAGCTTGTGAGGACAAGCAACGCATTGCTGACAGGGTAGAACACGGCCGATTGGGCATCGGCGAGGAAGGGGTGGCCGGAGAAGGTGTGAGGGTCCCACAACGGCAGCCGCAATTCCAGAATTGCAGACTGTTGAAACAGGCTGAAGGGCAGGAAGTGCCGGGTGAAATCGCTGTCCGGGAAGGCGGTCAGGCCCAACAGATGGGGCGCAAAGAAGAGCAGGACCAGCGCGCCATAGGCCAAAGGGACAGGAAAGACGGGCGGCTGAAGCGGGCGATTCGTCTGTGTGCGGCTGAAAGGTCCTGATTTCACTTTCAGCGGCTGGGCGCGAGCGCGGTGAGCTTGCCTCGAACTGCGCGGACGACCTCTTGATGGACTTCTTCGAGTGAGCGACTGGCGTTGATGACGACCCAGCGCTCCGACTCCTGCGCGATCATCGCATGGTAGCCGGCCTCTACGCGACGATAAAAGGCCAGTCCTTGCACGTCCAGCCGGTTCTGGTAGTCGGCCAGTTTGCGTCTGAGCCCTTCCTCAGGCGGCAGGTCCAGGTAGAAGGTCAGATCAGGACTCAATCCGCCGGTGGCGAAATCGATCAGGCGCTTCAACTCCCCGATACTTTGCTCACGGCCGTAGCCCTGGTAGGCGACTGTGCTGTCGGCGAAACGATCGCACAGGACAACTTTACCCTCTGACAGCGCGGGACGAATCTCCTGTTCGATCAGCTGAGCGCGGGCGGCATTGAAGAGCAACGTCTCGGTGCGAGCGTGCATCTTCTCATGCTCCATATCCAGCAACACCTGCCGAATTCTTTCACCGATATCCGTTCCCCCCGGCTCGCGAGTCAACTGAACATCCTGCCCATTTTTGCGCAGATAGTCCTCCAGCAGATGGCTCTGCGTAGACTTGCCGCTGCCGTCCGATCCTTCGAATGTTATAAACATTGCATATTTTTGGTGGCGCTCAGGAGGGGTTGAAGATGCGAACGCAGCGGTGGGGTTCGCGGCCGTAGCTGTGGCTGATGAGGTTGGCGGTGCGGGCCAGCTGGTGTTGCTGGCTGCGGATGGAGGCTGCCTGGGGGCTGAGCTCGACGGATTTTTCGCCTCTGAGGAGGCGCTGGATGGCGTGCTGGGTTTCGCGCATGGCGGAGTCGAAGACGAGATCGGGATCGTCGCGGCGCAGCTGGAAGACGTCGAGGAGGTACTGCTCCATCTGGGTGACGGTGTTGCTGCGCAGAACGTAGACGGGCACGTTCTGACGTTCGGCGTCGGCGATGGGCGGAGGCTTTTGGCGGAAGTAGTTTTTCAGGGTCATAACGATGTCGGCGTCGTGCAGCTCTTTGACGACCTGGACCGGGACTTTGAGGTTTTGGGCGGCGGTGCGCAGGCGGTTCTGGCCGATGCCGTAGGCGAATACGCGGACGGCTTTGCGCTGGGCGGCGCCGTTGGGCTGGGCGGCGCCGTCGGCGATATTTTGCGCCATGTGGGCGGCGCGTTCCTCGGCGCGCTTGCCGCGCTGGCGGCGGCCCCCGCCACTGCTTTCGAGGCCCTGGCGGCTCTGGCCGATGCGGCCGGGCCGTTCCTGGTTTTCGACGGACTCGATGTGGACCTGATTGTCGCTGTTGACGTAGCGGGTCTCGGGGGAGAGGGTCCAGCCGCGCAGGAGTGAGTCGACGGCTTCGGCGACCTTGTGGTGGACGATCATGCGCTGCCGTTCCTGGATTTCGATGAGGACGTCGAAGGTGGGCGGGGCTTTGCGCTCGAGAACGGTTTTCTGGGTGCCGCGGCGGCGGGCTTCCTCGTCGGACAGGGTGACGGTGTCGATGCCGCCGACCAGGTCGGAGAGGGTGGGGTTCATGAGCAGATTTTCGAGGGTATTGCCGTGGGCGGTGCCGATGAGCTGGACGCCGCGTTCGGCGATGGTGCGGGCGGCGACGGCTTCGAGCTCGCGGCCGATTTCGTCGATGATGATGGCCTCGGGCATGTGGTTTTCGACGGCTTCGATCATGACTTCGTGCTGCAGAGTGGGCGTTGCGACCTGCATGCGGCGGGCGCGGCCGATGGACGGGTGGGGGATGTCGCCGTCGCCGGCGATTTCGTTGCTGGTGTCGACGATTACCACTCTCTGTTTGTCGCTGAGGACGCGCGAGGCTTCGCGCAGGAGGGTGGTCTTGCCGACGCCGGGGCGACCGAGGAGGAGCAGGCTGCTGCCGCTGGTGATGATGTCCTGGATGATGTCGATGACGCCGTAGACGGCGCGGCCGACGCGGCAGGTGAGGCCGATGACGGCGCTCTTGCGGTTGCGGATGGCGGAGATGCGGTGGAGGGTACGTTCGATGCCGGCGCGATTGTCGGCGCCGAAGTCACCGATGTTGTCGATGACATGTTGGAGGTCGTCGCGCGTGATCTCTTCGGGGCTGAGGCAGACTTCGCCGTCGGGGAAGCGCGCTTCGGGCAGGCGGCCGAGGTCCATGACGATTTCGATGAGATCGCTGGCGCGGCCGAGGTTCTGCAAGGAGGCGCGGATGTGCTCCGGGAGGACGGCAAGGAGGAGATCGAGGTCATCTGCGATGCGTAGGGTCATGTGAGTTTCTAATTTTTAGTGAACTGCACAGATTGGGGCGGATCACTGGATTGGTTCTTGGCGCATTCCGGTTCAAGGCGTTTCAGGGCCTTCCGCGGGCAGGTGTCGCGGGCGGCGCTCTGTTCGATTGTCGCCACGTGCCCGGAAGATGGAGTCGGCGTAATCAAATTTGGGCATGGCGAGCGAGCCGGGCACGGCCTCGCGCACGGTTTCAAGTGCAGGCATACGGTGGTCAACCGCGCGGCGTTGCCATTGCAGGATGTTGCGCACCATGAACATTCTGTCGGTGAAGGGCGCGAAGCCGTAGTCGCTCAGGAGCGCGTTGATGCCGGTCTGGTAGGCGCGCACGCCGATGCAGGCGCGGCGGACCCGGGGCGCTTCTTCGATGCGCTGCAGGGCGAAGTCGAGCAACAGGCGGGCATTGCGCATGTCGGGATCGTTGGTGTCGACCCAGAGGCGGATCCAGGCGCCGCTTTTGCCCCAAAGGATCTGGACGCAGCCGGCGAGCCCGGGGCCGCGGTCGTCGTCGAGCGCATAGCCGGACATATGGACGGGGTGCGGGTTGGAGAGGATGGGCGGGATGCGGTCCTCTTCGGGATGATCGGTGGCGAGGCCGGTCTCCAACTGCTGAATGGGCAGGGGGGTTATGCGCTGGTAGAGTTTTTCGAGATCGGGCGCGTCGGCGGGCCGCTGCGGCCGCAGGTTGACATCGGACAGGGCCAGGGACGCGCTGTCCAGGCGCCAGACGGTGACCTGGGTGAGGGGCGCGAAGCCGGCCTGTCTGAAGGTGTTGACGAGGAGCGGCTGGTCGGGCAGGTCGCTGAAGAGGCGGCAGACGTTGTGGCGGAAGATATGTTGGGCGCTGCAGGTCAGCAGTTTTTGCCAGATGGCCGGGTGGCCGCGACGGGCGTCGAGGGCGGGGGAGAGCAGGGTCACGTCGGCTTCGTGCGTGTGGGGGCGGATGCGCAACTGGATGAGTCCTTCGCGGGCGAGGCCGTTTTCTTCCTGGCGCAGGACGTAGGTGAAGGGGCTGTGGCGGTACCAGGGAAAGCAGGAGCGGAGTGCGGTTCGCACAGGCGAAACTGATTGCAGCAGGGCGCGCTCGATCTGGAGAGGCGTAGACACGTTGCGCAAACGCTGTAGAAGCAGGGCATCGCCTAGATAGAAAGGGCGAAACGACAAACGGGCGTTCTCCTGAACGGGTCACGATAGATATGGGGGTATTGTACTTGATTGCGGTGGGAGTGGCAAGGGAAGTTTTTTGGTTTGGGTGCATCTCAGATGCGAGGAGAGAGCGGAGAGGAGTGAGCTTGAGGGGGGAGGCGGCGCGTGAAGGGGGGCGCCAGGGCAGGCACAAGGCCTGCCCCTACAGGGACGATGAGGGGGATGGCGTACGTCTTTTTCGTCGTCATGGGATGCCAAAGGGCGAGGCGCTTGCGGCGGCGCAAGGCTCTTGTCGTACAGGTCAGACGGTCGCCATGTCGGTTACTGACAATCCATCAGGGGGGACCAGTCAAATCCATTGGGGACGGTTATGGTATATCCGCTCAGATCCTTGCCTGTCACCTCGATGCGGCGTTCCTGGCCCAAATGCTTGTCTACCGTCTTGTTACGGCCGGCAAATCCTGCTATCGAACAGGCAGCCGACCATTCGGCGGGTTCGCCCCGCCATATCCCCAAGGTGAAGAAGTCGGCAGCTTCGAGCAGGCCGGGGTCCACAGCCTCTACAATCCAAAACCTGCCGTCCAACCCGGTCCGTTTCGCCACCACATCCGGATCGCGACGAAGCGGCCTGAAACCCTCGCCCATACGCATCCAAGCGGACAATGTGACCCAAACTTCAGGCATTGGATTGCCTCTGTCATCCAACACCCTGCCCCTGATAGCGAACTGCCTTGTCTTACAGAAGTCGGGTAGGGTCGGATTGCCCAGATATTGTTCAAGCAAGCGGGCCGCATTGCCGTCGTACTCGGACAGGTCACTCAGTCCGAATTGGGTGCGAAACAGGTCCGGTCGAAGCCAGTGTACGACCATTTCGGCCCAGTATTCGTGGCTCACGGTAGATTCATACCTGCCGGCCCACAGTCCGGCCTCCATCGCGCTCAAGTAGGCTTGATTGCGGGCCCGCTTGAATCCGGGTTCGCGATTGGCCTCCCAATCCTGGACAAGAATCGCATAGTCCAGAGCGTGGGCTATCTCATGAATCAGTATGTCGTTGCAATGATAGGTTGTCATTGCGGGCGCAACCACGGCTCCTCCATAGGATGTTTCAGCGAACACGCCCGAGAATTCGGAATCAGCATCATCGGCAAATTCGGGCAACTGCGAAGGCCCACCCCTTTCTCTGTCGTATAGGAGTATCCTGGTGTTCTGCGACGCCAACAGATCCAGCAGGTCAGGACGGTCTGCGACCATAGCCAAAAGGGTGGCCTGCGCTCGCCGCAACTCTTCGTCCGAGACTGATTCAGGGGCTAGAATCGGTATACCGCCTGCATCCAGATATTTCTGGTAATAGGGGTCTGCATTCAGGTGCGGGGGCGGCCCGCCGCCAGTCTGATATGCCGTAACCAGACTGCTGTGCAACCACCCAAGTGTGTCTCCGTCCACACAACAGAATCTGTACCATCCGCCGGATTCGTCCACCACGTCGACCAGCCAGTCCCCTTCCTGAACCTTTCCGATGATGTCGTAGTTCATTCCGGGTCCTGTGCGAACGTTCCCAAGCTGAACATGGACGACCAGCACCTTGCCGATGGTGATCCTGGTGGGGGTAGGGATAGCTGTCGGAGTCGGGCTGGCAGTCTCCTTGGGGCTGCGGCTGACTTGCGCTTCGTTCTGGTCCGACGATGACTGGGCCTGGTTTCTCCAATCGTACCGGATAACGAGCCGCTGTTCCATCTCCTGGATTCTGGTTTCCAGTGTGAGAATCCAATCTTCTGCACTCGTCTCTTTGTTGAACCCTATGTTTCTCCAGTCCAGAGCACTCGACAGAGCCAAGAGCCGATTCTCTATGAACTTTAGATTTTCTTCTGTGTTCTGGGCAAGGGTGATGGATTGCTGTACTGAGATTCTTGGACCGGACAGAAATAGGGTCAAGTAGATGGCCAGCGCTGTCAGGAGCAGGAATCTGAATAGCCGTCTCATCTTGAAAGGCTGACGATTGCGGGCGCCGCCAAACCCAGATCCACATTTGACGCAGTGCGTTTCGTCGAGGTGGTTGGGCTGGCCGCACGGGCACTGTTTGATGCCGATTTTCCAGTCGACTTGTACTTTTCTTGGACTCATCGTGGAATCGCCTGTACCAGCAGTAGTCGAGAGCTAATGGGGGACCGGGCGGCCTATTGTGTGAGTATAAGGTACCGGTTCGTCTCTTGCAACGATTTGGTGAGGCGGCTGATTTTTTTGGGATGGGGATTGGTCGGGGGCGCGGCACGACTCAGTCGGGCAGGAGGGCGGACGGGTCGTCCGGGGGGATGGGCTGTGCGCCGAGGGCGATGAGGTGGGCGTTGTGGGGGGAGGGGAGGGTGTAGACGGGTTTTGCGGCGGCGAGGGCCTGCCGACAGAGAGCTTCGGTTTTGCCGCCCTGTGCGGCGTGGAGGATGAGGATACGATGGGCGAGGGCGGCGACGCAGTTGTTGCGGCGGGCGGCGGAGGCGACAGTGGGGCGGCGGAGGCTGTCGGAGAAGGTGGAGAGGAGCAGGAGGCGGCCGGCGGCGAGGGAATCGCGCCAGGAGCGGGGGACGCGCATGTTGGCGAGGCCGCGGGCGGGGCAGATTATGAGGGATGGCGCCAGGGTGTGGTCGGGTTGGCGGGCGGGCTGGCGCAGGAGGAGTTCGAGGAACTCTTTTTCGATGGGGGACTGGAAGCCGCCGATCAGGGTGATGGGGTGGGCGCGCAGGACGCGGGCGAGGTCGTAGCTTTTGAGGATGAGGTCGCCGGGGCATTGGACTGAGCAGAACAGGGCAGTGGGTTTACGGTCGAGGAGTGTGGGGCCGCCGATCAGGGAGATGGGCGTGTCGGTAGCGGGGTCGGCGCAACGGTGCAGGGAAGAGGGAATGCCGGGCGCGCCGGGTTTACGACGTACGATCTGCACGAATTCACATCCGGTGGGGGATTGGGGCGTTATATGGTCACGAATTCGATTGAGGAAAGAACCGGTATTGCGGCTAGCGATTGAGATAGCCGGGCAAGGCAAATGGCCTTTGGGATACGGGATTCATGCTCTCGCGGGACCTGGCAACTCTGCACAGGAATGCGGTCCCTTCGTAGAATTGTAATAACCAATCGGAACTGTGCGTTTCTTCGGGGGGAGCGTTCTCTGCCCACGACCACCAGTATTGGAAAACGCCATTACCGATATTGACAGGTTCCTCCTCGCTCTGCAATCTGCGGACCGACTGCTGAACCGGCCAGTTATTGTACCTGGTATCATAGCTGCCGACAACTTCAACAGTATAGTCGGGCGGCAGATAAACGCGCTCCTCAGCGCCGAAAAGCGTGACTGCATGAAAGGTTGAATCAGGTCTTTATCGAACACGACCTGAATCAGGCGCCCGGCATTATCTTTCTCAATGTAGGTCCACCCTCTCATTTTGCCAACTGCCTTGAGGCAGTCGTTCAGAGATTCCTTGTCTCTTCCTTTGAGATAGCGCTCGGGCGCGCTCAGAAAATCCCGCGTTGGCGGCGTGAACCAGTGGTGTGACGACTTGCCAAGATTCATCAAGATAAATCTTGACAAACTTGCCATCCCTTGCAAGAATAGCGAAAACACACAAGGAGGTTATGGGATGGGCATGCAGAAAGTAAAGTTTTCAAGCCAGGCTTCGCCGGAGACGCTGGCTGCGATGCGGGAGATTGCCCGCAGTGAGGGCCGCCAGTTGCAGGCGGTGATGGAAGAAGCGATGCAGGAGTACATCGCGAACCGCACGCGGCAGACGCCCCGCCCAGAGGTGATGGCGCACTTTCGCGCCAGCGTTGAGCGAAACCGCCGTTTGGCTGAATTACTCGCTGAATGACTCGCATCTACCCAGATCTTGGTGAGGCAATCGCCATCCATGACTTGCTGATTCGTGAGTTCGGCGGCTCGCTGGGCCTTCGTGATGAGGGCGCGCTGGCCTCCGCGATCATGCGACCCCAGTTGGGGTACTACGACAGCCTGATCGAGGAGGCGGCCGCGCTGATGGAAAGCCTGGCCAACAATCATCCCTTTGTGGACGGCAACAAGCGGGTCGCCTTCTTCGTCACCGACGCATTTTTGCGTTTGAACGGCTACTTCATCGACTGCGACAGCGTTGAAGCCTACGAGTTTTTCATGCGGTTGTTCGAAGGGAATTCGTTTCGATTCGCGCAGTTGCTCCCGTGGCTGGGGGAGAAGGTAAAGCTGTTGCCAGAGCCGTGATCGGCAGTGTCTCTACATTCTCTGATCTTTGTCGTAGAGTTGACAAACGTCAACGAGCCCTAATCGAATGCACTCTGGCTTTTCCCAATTCGTGGTCCAGACATTGGGGCCAACTATACCAAGTGGTCGCGCGAGTTTAACGTTGAGCATCCCACGGTGTAAGCCATCGCATCCTTCAGAGTTTGCCTTCGCTTTGCAGTTCTGCCCCGTATTTCAGCGTACTCCCGAAAGCCTGCGGCCGTGTCAACTGCCTCATCCAACTCTAACGCGTCTTCTAAATCCTGAAGTCGCTGCATCAGGGCGCGATATTCTTTCATCGAAAGGACAGCCGCCGTTTTCCGCCCCTTCTCATTGACAAGATATTTCGGTTTGATATTGAGCATCATGGTCCTCCTGTTTTGAAGAGGTTTCTCTCCGTCTCACCTATTCGCCTAGATGCACCTTATTTTTCCCGTTTCGTGATCCAACGATTGGGATTCACCATAATTGGAGCCTTTTACTCCAGGAATGACACCGCGGCAGATACATGTTTCTGTCGCAGAAACTTGCTTCTTTAAGCCGGCAACGACGCTCTGATTTCGGACAAAATCGTTCAGTCATCGTGACGTTCCTCAAACTGGCGCCGGACTTCACCGCTGCCGACGAGTTGCGACAGCAGGCGGTAGTTCCCTCTTTCGTGGCGGACGCGGCCGGCGATGACAGCGGGGTGGATGCTGACTTGGCGGGCGAAGTCGTAGACTGCCAGAATGGTGGCTCTTTGACGCACCGGGCTGGTTCGCCAGAGCTGCGGGGGGATGAGCGCGTTCTGGGCCAGGGTGTCAGCTTCTTGTTCGAGCGGGTCCTCTCCGGTCAGAGAGAGATCGTCGATGAAGAGTTCGTTTTCTGCGCAGTCGAGATGGAGGCTGACGTGGGCCAGCTCGTGCATGAGGCTAAACCAGAAGTTGTCGATGCGGTCGTAGCGCAGGGTGAGGCCGATGACCGGCCGGCCGGCCGGGAGACAGAGAGCGGCGCCGTCGAGATGGGTGCGGGGGAGATGGCGCTCAATCACGAGGGCGATGCCGTGTGCGGCCAGGTGCTGCTGCGCGCGGCGCGGGCCATCTTCGTGGACGCTCAGCTGGGCGACTTCGCGCATGAAGGGTTCCGTTACCGTGCCCGGCCGGTAGCTGGCCTGAGCAGGGCTTTCGTTAGCCAAGCCAAGGACACGCCAGCACCAGGCTTTGAGCGCGTAAGGATCGGTTTTGGCGTTGATGCGGCGGTGGCCGTTTTTGCGATAGAGAGGAAGGGCGGCGGCCTGGGGTCCTCCCGCCTTTTGGAGCAGGGCATTTATCAACTCTTCAGCGCGGTCGAGCAGGTCGGGCGGTTCGGTCAACTCTGAAAACCATTCGCGTTTGGCCATTTCCTTGAGGGGAAAGCGGCGCGGGTCGATTTCGTCGAAGGTAGAATCGAAGGCCGCGCCGGGTTCCTGCAGGAGAATGTCGGCGGGTATCCCCAGGTGCTTATGCAGCGCGCGGGCCATTGAGATGGTAATATCGCGCTTGCCTGTGAGGATGTCGGAGACTTTCTGCCTGCTTCCGATCAAGGGGATCAGGTCGCGGCGTGTCAATCCGGCCTGATCCATGCGGAATTCGATGGCGTCGACGGCGGTGGGCAAGCCGATCGGGTAGTGCTTGTCCTCGTAATGTTCGACGAGGTCGGCCAGCACGTCGAGTTCAGCGCCTTCGGGGGTGTCCAGTTGCGCGCCCATCAACTCGCGAATGCGGGCGCAGGCCGCTTCGTAGTCCTCCTCGCTCCTGATTGGTCTGATGGTGTACATGGCTAAACCTCTGTGGCGTCTATGCGGTTGTATTGCGCGTGGGTACCCAGAAAAAGTATGTAAAGCTCCTTTCGCTGATAGTCGATTTCCACGACCATGCGGTAGCGGTTTCCTCTGATTCTGAAGACGATTCTATTGCCGGGAACGGCGCTTGCCGACGGGTAACGTTCGGTTACTTGACCGGGCATCTGCCATTGTGCGCGTTCGACGTCGCTGAGCCAGGCCTGCAAAGCGCCGCGGGCGTCGGGATGTTTCTGCCAGAATCTGTGAAGTCTACTCTTGAACAGAACGCGCAACGCTGATCCAATGTACCCTTGTGTACATTTTGAATAATTGTCCTCAATTTAAACGATTATATAACACTTCTAAGAGGGCGTCAAGATCCAGAGATGTATTTTGGAGACGGGGCCTGGGATCATCCCGGAGCAGCCGTCGTCACCGAAGTCCAGCCGTTCCAGGTTGGCGGATTTGGCGGCGGTCATGCGTGGCGACGTGGAGGTCGACGGGAAGAATGAATTGTTCGCCTGTGGCCCGGCGAAATGAGGTTGCCCCGTTTGGGCCAGTCGTCCAGGGATTTGAGGACTACGAGGAGATCGATGGTTTCCATACTCCCAACATGCTGCCCGGAAATGTCGGCGAGCCAGAGAGTAGTCCGAATTCCTTGGGTCTTGACGGACTGCTGCTTCCCGATCCGAAAGCAGGCTACGTCACAACTTTCAATCTGCGCCAGAGATTGACAAATATGCCTCCCCTGAATCCGACAGGGCGGTGCAGGAGAAGGCGATCAGGAATCTGGAGGAGTCCCTGGCGGCTGGCCGACCGCGCGCGCTGGCGCAGATGGCGACCGGCAGCGGAAAGACTTTCATGGCGTGCAACCTGATATATCGGCTGATCAAACATGCCGGGGCGCGTCGGGCGCTGTTCCTGGTGGACCGCAGCAACCTCGGCCGCCAGACGCTGCGCGAGTTTCAGGCGTTCAGCACGCCGGATGACGGGCGCAAGTTTACGGAACTCTATAACGTACAGTTGCTGCAGTCCGGTTACATCAATCCGGTGAGCCGGGTCTGTATCGCGACGATCCAGCGGATCTACTCGATGCTGAAAGGGGAGGAGCTTAACCCCGAACTGGAGGAGCTATCGGGATTTCACTTCGCTCAGCGGGATCCGGCGCAGGTGGAGTACAATCCCGATTAAGGGCCAAGCTCAGCGTTCCCTCAAGAAAGCCGAAGGATCTATTGCCGATTCTTACTGGAATACATCTTTTTCCACTGGAAGTAACGCGGGAGTTCTTCTTCAGCTGGATGTGGCGTTATGCTACAAATGTCTTCCCAAGGAACATTTCGGAACAGAATCTCAGAGTTGCCTACCCGTAATTCTTCGGGCTGCACCACGGCCTCATTTAGGTGGACGCCAAGCACGACAAAAGTGGTTACTGTGGGGAAACAACTTCGACCGTGTTTTTCCACGAAGTCCTTTCGGATCGTAATCTGGTCCTTGTCCCTATTGACGCCCTGATGGGCGCCAACAGATGAACCCCATTTCGCTTCGCCAATGATTACGACCCTCGGAGTCTCGATGAGAAAGTCTAACTCCGGTCCGCCCGGACCAGAAGTATCGGGATGGAGCACGCGGCGCCAAAGGGACAGTTTCGCGGATTGAGGTGGATCAAGTCGCGACTCTATCAAATGAAATAGGCGAGCGCAAAACTCAATCCGAACTGACGCCGGGGCGCAAAGGAGCGGGCCGAAAACGCTCCATGTCATTGCGTCCTCACTATTGACCGACTGAAGGTCACAGTAATGGCCGAGTATTTCTGTGACTGCATCCAAATCCT
This sequence comes from Caldilineaceae bacterium, assembly GCA_965200615.1. Lineage (GTDB taxonomy): Bacteria > Chloroflexota > Anaerolineae > Caldilineales > Caldilineaceae > Bin5. The sequence goes on from OZ241377.1 coordinate 350,933, forward strand.
CACCTTGAAAAGCATTCTGATGTCCACTCTTGGAAAGTTTCCGTTTGATTTCAGTAGGGTGTTCTTCGGCAGTACCGCCGAGAAGGAGTCCTCTGAAAGGATCAACAAAAGCAAGCTTTCCGCCTCTGCTCTTCGCAAGGAGAACTTCCTTGTCATTCCAATCAAATACAGCTCGCATCGAACCACCTCAGTTCATTTGACTCTTCTGCCCAGTGGTAGCTATAGGGCGGAAAAACGCGACTTCCAAGGCTGTCAGCTGCCAATGGAAGTTGTGTTGTCAGGCGTCCCTCCGCGAATCATGTCCTCACAATCCCATACGGAACTTGATGTCGTAATTGATGATGAAATCCAACTCCTCGTCGGTGAAGCCGTAGTGTTCGGCAAGGACGCGGTCAATTTCGTCGACGATGGACTTTGACGGCTTCTGGTTGAATTCATCGTAGATGACCATTCCAGTAGTCTTGTATCTGGTTTCTTTGCGTGTCTTGTGCTGGTGGAAGTTTTCCATCAATTGACTTGTCAAGTCACTGAGCCGGGCTTTCGTGGCCTTTTGCATGCGTTCAAGCCCGAGCGGGAAGTTCTCAATCTCACGCATACCAAAGTCGCGGCAATTGGAGAGAATCAAGAACCACCAGTAAAACAGAGAACTGTTCAGTGCCGCGATTGTCACCGAAGCATCTACCTCTGTCGGCAGGAAGAGAGACTTGACATGACTGGAAATCTTTTCGCCATCCCGTTCATTCCAGAAGTAGGGGGCGAAGTCCATCGCGCGAACCCAGTATTGAGGGGCATTATGATAGTATACGTGGCCTCTCCCTGACTTTAGCGCAGTTCCCAAACTGCTGTAACCTTCTGCTTTTTCCAGAATTCTCAATCCAATCTCATGTCCTATTTTCGGAATGGACCCTTGCGGGACTTCCGCGTGACCGCGAATACTCGCAAATGGCAATATATCAAACAAATGGGGACGGACTTCCGATTTCCAGCGGCAGTAAAAGCTGGAGTAGATATTTTTGCATCTTGAACCCCTCTGGGAGAGTACAATCGTGGCACGTATATGCTCTAGTCCGTCGAAAAGTCTGGCGGGGCGATCATCGAAGTGAGCAAACCACATTTTTCTGCTCTGGTCAGAAAGCTTTTCCTGAATTGGCGCCATTCTTTCCGTGCATGAAAGCGATAATTGTACAATCATTCCCATTCGCCCTCCATTGTTCAGGGCATCATAAGACCTTTCGAGAACAAAAGCATAGAGATTGCCACAACTCAATGTCTCGTACTCTGTTACTCTATAGTCCTTCATTTTGCGATATTCCACATACGGCGGATTGCCAATAATCACATCAAACCCGCCACTGTGCATGATGCCGTAGAACTCAACGAACCAGTGGAAGGGCTGGTGGCTTGTTAGCCACTGGTCGTAGGCCCCTTCATCGCCCTCTTTGACACCATATTCGCCAGTGGCCAGGTAGCGATCCAATTCCCCGCGCAGGGCATCCAATCGCTCGCGCAGGTCGAGCTTGGCCTCGGCAAAGTCGCCAGCGTCCATGCCATAATCGGTCTGCATTTCTCGGAACTTGCTGAAGGCGCGGGCGGCAAGTTCGGCGCGCTCCTCGATGTCGGGGAGGGCGAGCTCCTTAATCCAATCGCCCTGGATGGCGCGTTTGACCTCGTCTAGGGAGGCGAAGCCGACGAGGGTGTTGCCGGCGCGCACGTTGAAGTCGATGTCGGGGAGCGGCTCGATCTGGTCGTAAGTCTCAAGTTGGGCGACGAGTTTGAGGAAAAGGCGCAGCTTGCAGATCTCCACGGCCTCCTCCATGATGTCGACGCCGTAGAGATTGTTGATAATGATCGATTTGAGGATGTAGTAGGGCTCGCTGGCGTGCTCTCGGACCTGCGCCCGAACCTTGCGGAAGTCGCTCAGCTTTTGGGAGTTCTGGCGGGGGGGGGGGGGGGGGGGGCTGCGAACGTTCCAGGTCGTCGAGAAAGCCGTCCATGGCCTCGAGGCAGGCGGAGTAAAGCGGCTCGAGGATGTTGAGGGCGGCGAAGAGGAAGGCGCCGGAGCCGCAGGTGGGGTCGAGCACGGAGACGTTGACAATGGCTTTCCAGAAGGCGCGCACCAGTTCGGGCCCTTCGCTGTTGGCGATTACGTCCTGGGCGAACTTTTCAATGTTGAGATTGCAGGTGATGAGGTCGTTAATCGATGTGACCTCACCGGCCTCCAGCTTGGCGTAGATCTCTTCGTAGCGACGGCGACGGGCGACGTGCTCGCGCCAGGTCTCAGTGGGGAGGGCGTATGCTTCCGGGGCGGGTTCGTTCCAGCCGCCGCGGCAGCTGACGTTGTCGAGGCCGGCGGCGATGGCGGGGGGCAGCGCCTGTGCGCCGTCCAGTTTCTTGTTGTTGTGGATGTCGTAGGTGATGCCGTGACGGACGGCCGCGTAGAAGTAGCTGTCAGGGTCATCCTGGAGAAGACGCCAGACGCCCCCGTCAGGCTGAAAGGCGATTGAACACTCTTTTTTCGCCCGGTCGAAGAGGAAGGGGATGATGGTGTTGCGGCTGATGTAGCTGGTGATGTCCTCCTTGGTGTAGTAGGCGCCCATCTGCTTCTGGTTGATGTACTTTTCGAAGATGTAGCCGAGCACGTCGGGGTTGATCTCGTTGTCGTTGCGCAGCGGGCGGTCGTCGAGGTGCCACTGGTAGGCGTCGAAGAAGGCGAAAATCTTCTCGAATGCTTCGTCGGGAATGGAGATGTCCGGGTTGTCGTGCTCCAGATCGTGGACGTCGAAAAGACCGCCGTTGAGGTAAGGGACCTGACCGAGCTCTGCCACCAATTCCGCGTCACGTTCGGACTCGGGCATACCCAGCCCCTCGTGGAACAAACTCAGCAGGAAGAGACTGTAGAAGCTGTCGAACCTGTCTGCGCCGTACCGCTGGCGCACAGTGCGGAGGCGATCACGCAGGTAGTCGGGGTTGTTGTCGAGGAAGCCGCGTTTCTGGATAAAGTAGATGAACATCATGCGGTTGAGCATGAGGGAGGCGTACCATTCGCGGTCGGCCACTTCCTCGATACCCTCAATAAAGCCGAGAAAGGCCTGCTGTTCTTTCTTGAAGCGGTCGTAGAAGCGTTTGGTGACCTTCTCGACATCGAAGGCGGCGCGCACGCGGCCGGTAACGTCCACGATCGACAGATCTTCTTCCTCGTCGAGGGTGAAGAGGATGGCTTCCAGTTTCTGGATGAGCGGTTCGCCGCTCTGCCCGGCGTGGTGAATGTGGGTGCGCGCGCGGTCGGGGCGGCCCGGTTCGCGTTTGACCCAGAGCCAGTACTGGGCGCTGCGGTCATGGGCGCAGAAGATGATGATGTGCTCGCGCACCAGTTTGGCAACGGCTCTCTCGATCCGCTGGCGGATGGGGCGGTCGGGGAAGTCATCACCCGGTTGGGCGAGATACTGGTAGGCGACCATGCCGCGCTTGTGGGCAATGGCCTGGAGGGGGTAGGCGCGATCATTGACGGTAACTTCGGTGTCGCTGCCGCCGTAGTCCCAGCCAAGCTCATTGATAAAGAGGGCGCGCAGGTCAAAGTCATCCAAGTACTGTTTGACTTTGGGGCGGTCGAGGATAGCGGACATGGTCAGTCTTCCTCCGGCCCGATGAGGCCCAGTGAACAGATGATACGGGGTTCGCGGCGCTCCTCGTCGGCGTGGACAATGCAAAGACGATCAGCCTCGCGCAGTTCGACGACCAGATAGGCCAGCTCCTCGTCGGAGATTCCACTGCGCAGTTGGCGGTTGAGCGTGTCGACCGCTGTCTGGCGCAGGGGATGGCTGTAGATGTCGTCGATAGCCCGACGCAGCGGCTCGGAGATAATCTGGTCAGTTACGGTTTCGGCATAGCGTTTGAGACGTTCATAGGCGCGGAAGCGGGCGCCGGAGGGACGGCCCAACTGGCCGCCGACCTGTTTGTCGTGACTGGCAGCGCTCTGCGCGGCCTGGCGGACGAGATCATGGTGCGTCTCATGGCGGGGCAGGGCGGGCGTATTTGGCAGGCAGTGGGCCGCGCGCAGGATGTCGAACTGGCTTTCGGTTACGCTGCGACCGTCGCGGTCGAGCCAGACGAGGGCATCGTTGTCGTGGGCGGTGCGCATGTAGACGAGCGCGCCGTCGGGCCGCGTTGGGACCGGGGGGTTGGTCTTGGAAGAGTGGACGACGGCGGACATCTCCTCGATGGCTTTCTTGAGGGCGGGGTTGCCGTCGGTGGCGTTGTTCCAGATCTGGTAGGCGTAGGAGGCGAGATCGACCTCGGTATCGTCGTCGCCGTCGAGGATGCCGGCCTGCTCGTTATAGAGGTCGTGGACGGCGCGGGCGTCTTCGTCCTCAAAGAAGGCTTCATCGGTACCGACCACCTCGGCATTCTCATTAAGCCTGTTGCGGACACGGGCTCGCAGCCGGATCAGCCTTTCGATGCCCTCGGCGGGGAGGAAGGAGTAGCAGAGGATATCGCGCGCTTTCTGGCCGATGCGGTCGACGCGCCCGGCGCGTTGGATAAGGCGGATGATGGCCCAGGGCAGATCGTAGTTGACGACGATGGCGCAGTCCTGGAGGTTCTGACCTTCGCTGAGCACGTCGGTGGAGATGAGCACGCGCAGCTCCTCTTCGGGCGAGATCTGGTTACGTTTGCCATTGGCCACGGGGCTGAAGCGCCAGGCCAGCTGTGTCGGGTCGGTGGAACTGCCGGTTACGGCGGACAGTTGTTCAAGGCCGGCGGCGTTGAGCTGGTCTGCGAGGTATTGGACGGTGTCGGCGAACTGGGTGAAGACGAGGACCTTTTCGCCAAGGTGGGCGTCGACAAGGATCTGCCGCAGCGCGGCGAGTTTGGCGTCCTGGGCCGGGTCCCATTGGCCGAACCTTTCCAGGATGGCGCGCAGAGTGTTGGCGTCAGAGAGCAGGTGCTGGCGCAAAGCGTCGACGAATAGTTGTGGGTTGAGCCAGCGTAAACGGCGGTGGTAGCGCGTTGCGAAATTGTCGTAGATTTGGGCGGCGCGTTGTCGGAATTCAGCTTCGGTGCGCAGGAGGGCGGGTTCGGCCGGCTCGGCCGGGGTGTCTTCTTCTTGATCGAAAGTGCCGCTGACGGCGACGTCGGCGTCTTCGTCGTTGGACTGGGTATCCAACATCCCGGCGTCAGTGGTACCGATGGGAAGGGGCTGATCGTTCTCGATAGCATGGAGGAAGACGAAGTTACGCAGGATATGGCGCTCAAGCGAGAGCAGAAAGGCATGGCCGCTGCTCTCCAGGCGTTTGAGCAGGTTGGTTCGGCAGAAACCCATGAGCCTTTTGCCCGCGCGAGAAAGGTCGTCCAGAATCTGCTTTTCGGCTGCCTTCAGCGGGGCGCTGGGTGAGGCTACAACATAGTTGCCGAGGCCGTAACGGGGCAGTTCGAGGGCGTTAATGTCGGCGACCACGTCGTCGGCAAAGAGGCGAGCATACTGGTTGTCGATCTCAAAGGGCGCGGTGCGAGGCACGCGTACCGGAAAGTAGGAGCGGCTGCCGTCTTCGAAGGTGAGGTATCTGCGCCCGTCGTCCGGGTCGGTCCGGGCGTAGTTCTGCTGGATAAAGCTGCGGGTACGGCGGACGAGGTAGAGGCGCATCAGCTCACGCCAGTCGTCGGCGTGCTCGGACTGTTCGAAGGCGGCCAGCGAGCGGAGCGGGGCCTGGTGGCGGCGGATGAACTCGGTTTCGCCGATCTCGGCCAGAAGGCGTTCGGGACGGATGCCGAGGTCATCGTGTTCGGGCACGAAGAGACGGAGCTGGCTGGAAAGGTCCTGGTAGGTCTTGTTGTAGGGCGTGGCGGAGAGGAGGATGCACTTGCAGTCGTTCTCCCGGATGTATTCGTGGATGGCGCGGTAGGTACGGCCTTCGCGGTTGCGCAGGTTGTGGCTCTCGTCGATGATTACGAGGTGAAAGCGGCGCATATCAGGCAGTTCTTTGATTGCGCGGGAAATCGAGAGCGTCTTTCCCCGCAGACCGTACTGTACCCGGTGGTCTTCCCACATTGTAACGAGACTTTTGGGGCAGATGATCAGTGTCTGCAGGCCAAGGTCATCCTCAAAGATGCGGGCGAGGGCGGTGGCCATCAGGGTTTTGCCGAGCCCGACGACATCGCCGATGAGGACGCCGCCGCGCCTGTTGAGGTGATGGGCGGCGATCTTGACGGCGGCGGTCTGGAAGTCGAGCAGGGCATTGCCGAAGTCTGCGGGGATGCGGAAATCGGTGAGGCCGGCGCGCGCCTCCTGAGAGAGATGGTAGGCGATCTTGACGTAGATGTGGTAGGGAGGGATCAGATCCTCGCGCGCCCAGCTTGCGTCGATGATGGCGGCGAGCTCTGCGGATATGTCGATGCACCAGCGGTCGTTCCAACGCTTTTCGAACCAGGCGGCGAGCTTGCTGCAGGCGTCATGGTCAAGGACGTCAACATTCAGTTCGCCCTGTCCGGAGAGGCCGGCCTGGGTGAGGTTGCTGCTGCCCAGGTAGCCGACGACAGGATTGACGGGATCATTGCGGCGCAGCAGGTAGAGCTTGGCATGGAGCGGGTAGGCGAGGAAGAGTTTGACGACGACCTTGCCGGCTTTGAGCTGCTTTGAGAGCCGACGCAGGCCGGTCTCGTCCTGGTTGGAGGGCGCGCCGAAGGTGAGCTGCTCGCGGAATTCCTCGGCCAACCTGTTCTTGAGGCGAAGGACGGCTTGGTTGTCGAGATGGTCTTCAGGCGGGGCCAGGCTGCGTGCGCGGCGCAGTTCTTCGTGGGGCAGGTTCTGCATACCGACGAGGAGGCGGCAGCGGTTGTCTTCGCCGCCCGACCAATCTCCGATGTACTGATCGATAGATCTCCAGCCGCGCAGGTTAAAGTAACCGACGCAGAAGTCGGCGCGGTGGGCGTGTTGCAGGGTTTCGGCCAGCGCGGGGCGAAAGTTGCGATCGATGTTATCGAAGATGCGGGGCATCGGGGGTATTGTTCCTCTTGTCGCGGGCGGCGCGGTTGGGCTTGGCGCTTTGTTGTGGATGGCGGTATCGGGCAATGCAAGCAATAATTGTCGCGCAGGCCTATCGCCGCGTAAGCTTCAAACCAATATAGGCGATGTATAGGGGAACACGATGGGAGACAGGCCAGGCAAAATGGATACGATATGGTGGGTTGTTCAGCTTTCCATGCCAAGCGCAGAACAGGGGATTCCCGTCGGGGCCGATGAAAGTCAGATCTGTTTCGAATTGACGCTTTTCAGTTTCCGAAGAATCTGAAAACCAGGCGTTGGCGCCTGTGAAGTGTGCTTGGTAGATCCGGTGTCCTTCAGGAGTTCGCCGGCCGCCTGCATCGACCGATCCCCCCAGGTCATTCAGAATCTTCAAGCGAGCGAGAATGCGGTCTGCTACGCCGGGCGCGAAGGGCTGTCCTGACAAATTGCTGAAGCATTCGGCGGAGAAGGTAAGTCTCTGAAATTCTCTACGCGATTGACGCTCCATTTGCTCCCAGGAGGCAAGTGGCGGCCTGGCCTTGTGCAGCGCGGTTTCCAGTTCAGGGATTTCCCAATAGTTGGGGACAGGCACCTCGGTCGCTGCGTCTGAAACAACCCTAACGTATAAGGGTGAGAGCTGCCAGTCAGACGGGGCGAAACTTACCAGCGCACGGTTGAGCCCGATAGCTAAACAGTATGCGGCCTCCCCTACGGCCGTTTCGGTGACGATTTCCCCCCTATAGTCCATATAGAGATCGAAGTTGTGCCGCGCCAGATCTTCCCAGAAGGGGCCTCGCTTGGTCAGCCACTGCAAGATGGACCTTTTTTGATCTCTTGGCAATCTTTGCAGCGCCTGGTTAAGCGATGTCGTCGGTGTTACCCGTCTGTTGAGGATGTTTCTGTGAGAGTGCAATTGGAATCCGGAACGAATTGCGATTCTTCGCATCGACATTATGCGGCTGACGGCTTCTTTGAACGTTATGGGATCATGAAGCTGATCATGGAGCGACAGATCGTTCAGCAGCAGATCCATTACTCGCCCCAGCCTGCAAAGTAATCAGTATCTTTGTCAAACTGGTCGAAGAAGCCATCGGGCCAAACATCTACATTTCCCGAACTGTCAATGACCGGACTCAACGCCTGGGGCGCATCTGGAGACCTGGCTCTAAAGAAGTGCAGGACCACCTTTTCTGAGGACAGCCGGCCTGCTTTGACCTCTCGACGAATCCCATTGAGAACGTGGTCACTATGTGTCTCTACTATGACCTGTATTCCCGACTGGGCCGCTTGGGCCAGAAACTGGCCCATTAGCGCCTGTCCTGCGGGGTGCAGATGCACTTCCGGGTTTTCAATGAGGAGGAATCCCCCCTTGGGGGCCGAGAGTACGGCAACCACAATGGGGAGAACTTGTGTTATCCCGAAGCCACAGTGAATTGGCCGAAGATAGCCGGTGTCATTGGATGTACGTATTCCCGGTACTACAACGTTTGTGTTGGGGACCTGCTGGACATTGACCCCGAAACCGGGGAAAAAGGTATCCATTCTTGCCTCGAACTGGCGGAGAAAAGTTGGTACGGTATTGGTTATTCTCAACCCTTCGCCAACTTGCTCGTCCCGACTCCGGTACAGAACGCTAATTGCGTTTTCGCCTCGGGAGCCGACCCTGGCCAGCGGATGACGATTATGGGCTTCTTCTTCACTTGAGACTCTCCAGTTTCCCGACCGGGCGCCTGCGAATTCGTCCTCCAAGGGATAGACTTCTCTTGGGCCTTCTCTCTCGGCTGTTATATAAGTCAAATCTCTAATCCGGTCGACTAATGCCGGTTTGGCGTCTCCAGGGGCCAGGGGAAGCAAGAATCGCAGATCGCCAGGATGGTCGACTGCTTTCCCGTCGACTTCAACTTCTTGTACTTCCAGGGACATATCGCTCCGGTCACCATAGAACGACCAGTTGCAGCGTAAATTCTCGTCTGCCAGACCGATCTTAAAGCTGTTTCGACCATGCACCTGGTCAACAACGTCGGTCACTGTCCCTAGCTTTACCACGTCTCCGTTAAGCAGAATCCGAGTAGACCACTCGTCTTCCTGCATTGTTTGATGCAGGAGGACCAAGCTGTGCAGGACTGAAGACTTGCCGGACGCGTTGATCCCTGACAGGAGGGTCAAGTGGCCCAAGGGAAGACGCAGCTTCTCAAAACACTTGAAAGTTCTGAGGTCAAGCTGGCTGATCACCGAACACCTCCCGGAGCATGCCGCCGGCCATATGAAAGCGCTGTTTCACTTTTATGGTCTGGTTTGTGCCAAATGAGATGGCATCATTGAAATCTTCGTTTTTGAGCAGACTATAGAACGCCGACAGAAAAACTTTCTTTTGGGACTTGACCACGGCTTCATCGTAATTGGCAAGGCCGGTGCACATTACGTCCCACAAAGAGGCGTTGATGGGGGCGCGGCGGCCGTCTTGCTCTGGGGTGTGTTTACGGAATGCGTAGGGACCAAAAAGGTTAACGTTGTTGGTTAGGCCAGTGCGCAGAAGATTGGAAAGATTGTCGAGGTTTTCACGGCCGAGAGAATTCATTGTCTTGAGGGTTTGGGCTAAGAAAAGATCCATATCTCCGCGGTAGTCTTCAAGAGAAAGCAACTCGAATGCGCAGAAGCGGTTTATGAATTCGCGATCTCTCATCTGGCGCCGATTCAGGCTGCTTCCCGTAGCCTCCAGGAACAAACACTTTTCCGCTTCTTCTCTCAAGAAACGTGTGCCTGGACCCATATACAGGCTATTGCGCATTTGCTGGCGTGTCAATGGAACGCCACTATTCACACGTTCAAAAATATCCAGGCGCGCCCTCTCCGGCGCTTTGGCGTCTATAACGTACAGTGTCAGATTGCAGTCTTCGATCCAATTCTGAAGCTTGTTTTCCAATTCTTCGAACCGTTTCCCGTCCAGTTTAGGTTGGTGAGGAAGTCGAAGCCGCAACCCTCCGTTAACGAAATTCCGAAAGGTAGACAACCTCTGCAGGCCATCAACAACAACCATTGTCCCATTTTCATTTTCTGCAATATAGAAAACGGGGAGCGGTATTCGCATCAGGACCGACTCGATAAGCTTGCTCTGTTCAACCGGAGACCATATGAAGTCCCGCTGAAAATCGGGGTCCATAATGAATTGCTCTTTTGCGATTCTACGCAGGACGTCGTGAATGGTACGACTCTCGTTGCGGATCATCATCGTATCTAAAGGATACTCGCCAAGCGTCTCGTCTTCTGCACTTCCTAAGCCTTCAATTTCCTCAAGTTCGGGCGCACTTTGGTGGATAATCATTTTGCCTTCTTCCGATGTATGGCTGGCTATGCTGTTCCTCAGTCATCCCCGAATTGTTCGAGCGCCAGTCTCTACGCCGATTTTCTTCAAAAGCGGGATACTTTCTGCTCAACATTATCAGCGCTACGCTCAGAAGTGAACTTACCCTTGGTTAGTCATCGCGCCAAGATTCATGGCGTGTCCTGGCTTCGCTCCAGACATCTCAAGGAATGTTTCCGGCATTATTTTCAGATTGCATGAACGATGATATAACATCGGGCATGGAGAACCAAGAGTGACCCGTTCTTAGCCTAGGGCAATCGCGTCTGAATTGGGATTAGGGGAGTCTGCATTTCCAGCTTCGTCAAGATAAGTCTCGACAAGCCTGTCAGACATGACAATAATGGAGAAAACTGAGGAAGGGGGCTAGGCAGGCGCAGGTGATGGCAATGGATTGGGAGCCGGCTAAAGTTAAGGAGAAAATCGGACATTGAAAACAGATACTGTTCGGCGGTGGGGGCTGGTTTGCTGGGTGGGGTTGGTGTTAGGGTTGGCGCTGGGCGGGGCGTGTGCGCCGGAGGCCCTGGTAGTAAGCCCGTTGGGGACGGTGGTGGTGGGGCCGGGGGAGGAGATTCATATCCGGTCGCTGGAGGTGCTGACGGGGCTCGGCGTGCGGGGCATTCCGAGACAGCGGGCGACGGCGCTGGCCCTGGCCGATTACGGGCCGATCAAGGGGCACAGGGTGACGCTGGGGGCGGGTCTGGATACGCTGTGTACGGCGGAAGGGGGCGCGGCGGCGGCCGATACGGTGGTGGGCGACCGCCGCGTGGTGGGCGTGATCGGCACATCGTGCTCGGTGGGAGCGGTTGAGGCGGCGCCGATCCTGAGCGAGGCCGGCCTGGTGATGATTTCGGCGTCGAATACGGCGCCCTCGCTGACGTCGGACCTGCGGGGCAACGCGGGCGAGCACAACCATCCCGGCTACTACCGCACGGCGAGCAACGATCTGTACAAGGCGCAGGCGGTGGCGGCGTTCGTCTACCATGAACTCGGTCTGCGCAGGATGGCGACGATCGATGACGGCGACCCGTACACGTCGGGACTTTCGGGCGCGTTTGCGGCGGCGTTCGAGGCGCTGGGCGGCGCGGTGACCGCGGCCGAGGAGATCAGCAGAGGGGACAGCGATATGACGGCGGCGCTCAGCCGGATTGCGGCTGAGCGCCCGGAGGGGCTATTCTTTCCCGTTTTTCCGGACGAAGCCGCATATATCGCGCGCCAGGTCAGCCAGGTTGAGGGGTTGGAGGCGCTGGTCCTGATCGGGAGCGACTCTTTGCCGCTGGCGGCGCCGGAGGTGGTGGGCTCCTATGTTGTGGCGCCTGAGCTGCGCTTCGGCGATAATGTGAACGAGGCGACGGGGAAGAGCGGGGGGGAGGTGGTGGCCGATTACGAGGCGCGGTACAGAGAGGCGCCGACGACGGCCCTGATGGCGCACGCATATGATGCCACGACGCTGCTGCTGCGGGCGATCGAGGAGGTGGCGGTGGCGGATGGGGATACGCTGTACATCGACCGGGCGCGGCTGCGGGAGGCGTTGAGCGGTACGCGCGGTTTCAAGGGTCTGACCGGCGAGATATCGTGTGACCGGTTCGGGGATTGCGGCACGGGCCGGACGTATATCGTGCAGCACACGGACCCGGCGGTTACGGATATCACGAAGTTGCCGGTGGTCTATGCGTACTCGCCGTGAGGGGCACGGCAGGGGATAGTTGGCGCGTTCGCTTTTTTGGGTAGCAGCCATGCGTTGCAAGGAGGAAGCCAGAGATGTCTTCAGAAAGAAAAGTGGGGGTTGCGCTCTGCCTGGTCTTGATCATAGTCATGGGGTGCGATGCAGGATTGGCGGGCATTGCCGGGGAATACGCTGGCGATACCACGGTATCGGCCACGCCCAACGAGGTGAAGGAGGAGGAGGAGCCGATATGGGCAGAGGTGGTGATCGGCGATCCTGATGAGAGCGGACCTTACGAGAGCGATCCTTACATGATGGCCACAAGCGGCGAGGACGGCGGACCGGTCATAGAAGGCGATATGTTGACGCTCACGGTGTCTTTCGGCGGCGGATGCGAAATCCACGACTTCACCTTGATTACCGCCGCCGCGTTTATGGAATCCGACCCCGTCATGCTCGACGCCTATCTGATACACGATGATCATGACGACCCGTGCGAGGCGTACCTGACGGAACGCGTTGCCTTGGATCTGGCGCCGATCAGGGCGCTGTACCGGGAGGCTTACGGGGAGGAAGCGGGGGGCGTCGCCTTGTCGATCCGGGACGGCGATGGGAACGTTCTCGACGAGATCCGTTACGAGTTTGGGGGTGGATAGGGGATAGGGGGGCGCCCGTTGCCGACTGTGGGGGGCCGGCAACGAGCGACGGGGTTTATTCCTGCTGGGTGTCGTGGTTGAACATCCAGGATATGCCGAATTTGTCGATGCAGGAGCCGAAGTAGGAGCCCCAGAACATGTCGTCGAGGGGCATGGTGACGGCACCGCCGGCGGAGATGGCGGCGAAGAGGCGGTCGGTCTCTTCCCGGGAGCGCGGGTGGCAGGAGACGGAGAAGTTGTTGCCCTGTTGGTGGGGCGGGCCGCCGAAGGCGTTGGAGGTGTCGCTGCCCATGAGGACACTGTCGCCGACGGGCAGGCTGACGTGCATGATGCGGTCTTTTTCGTCTTCGGGAATGGGCATGTCATCGGGGCCTTCGCCGAAGGTGGAGAGGGAGATGAAGTCGCCGCCGAAGACGGATCGGTAGAATTCGAAGGCGTCGCGGCAGTTGCCGTCAAAGTTGAGGTAGATGCTGAGTGTCACTATTGTTTCCTCCATGGTTGTTGAGGTATTTCACTGGGGCGCTGCGGGGCAGCCTTGCTCGGCGGCGGCCCGCAGCTGGGCGATGATCGATTCGATGTTTTGGTCGTTGTCGACGATCTGTTTGCCGGGCAGGCCGCTCGTGAAAAACTCCTCTGCTACCAACATGACGAACGTAGTGTCGCGAATGTTCAGACAGACGGCCATTTCGCTTGTGTATTGGGGGTAGAAGTCGAACCCGATGTACGCGAAGAAACTTTTGGCGCGGTCGAGGTCACGAACGGGCAGATTGCAGAATGCCTGCTGGACGTTTAGCATCGTTGTCGCTCGCTTTCGGTTTTAAGGTGTTACAGGGCTCTGTGGTGATACGGGGCGCGGCCTTGCGGGCGGTATCACGGGGGGTCTAGCTTTTGTGGCCGTTCATGGCTTTTTCCATGCGCTTGGCGTCGACGGAGAAGATTTCCCAGACGTGGCCGTCGAGGTCCTGAAAGGCGCGGCCGTACATCCAGCCGGCGTCGGTGGCGTCTCTACATTCGCTGCCGCCGGCGGCGAGGGCTTTGGCGATGGTTTTGTCGACGTCATCGCGGCAGTCGACGGACAGGGCGACGACGACTTCGGCGCTGCGCTCGCTGTCGGCGATCTCCTTGCCGGGGATGAATTTTTGGAAGTATTCCTCCCTGAGCAGCATGGTGAACATGTTTTCGCCGATGATCATGCAGGAGGCGTGGTCGCCGGTGAACTGGTCATCGAAGGCGAATCCAAGCTCGGTGAAAAAATCTACCGATCTGGTGAGATCGGTGACAGGCAGATTCAGGAAGATGCGTTTAGCCGTTTGCATTGCGGCTCTAATCCCTTTCTTGAACGGAAGGCGTGTTTTTGGGCATAGGCCCCGATGATACAACATCATAGCGGCAGATGTGAAAGTCTTGCGCGCGCCGGATCAAGTGAAATGCGCGTCCGGGAAGTCTGCTGAGCCCTGTTATTTGACATTCGGGGCGGAAACTTATATCGTTCAGGCGGGCGCCGGCGCGCTGTGGGCGGGGGCGACCCGGTTTGGGGCTATAGCTCAGTTGGGAGAGCGCTACAATGGCATTGTAGAGGTCAAGGGTTCAAGTCCCTTTAGCTCCACCAGGCGGTACGGCGGGAGAGCGTTTACCCGGACGTCATGTAGTATCGGGGCGGAAAGATTTGACCGGTTCGGGTTCAGTTTGATAGACTGCATTTTCCTGTCCGCGGGCATGTTGCGCAGATTGGACCTGGTGAAACGCCGGCGATTTCGGGGCTGTAGCTCAGTTGGGAGAGCGCTACAATCGCACTGTAGAGGCCAGGGGTTCGAGTCCCCTCAGCTCCACACGGCAGGCGGGCGGGATTCTGGATCGTGCGCCCGGGCCGGGAAGGCGGAAGGAATTGAATATTGGGGCTATAGCTCAGTTGGGAGAGCGCTACAATGGCATTGTAGAGGTCAAGGGTTCAAGTCCCTTTAGCTCCACCAGTTAAGACAGCGGCCAAACCCTTGACGCTGAGGTTTGTTCCGGGCGTGTGGGAGGGAAAAGGGTGGCCAGCAAGAGAACGAAGAAGACAGAGAAAACTCTCGAAAAGTATGAGGACAGTCGGGCCGGCGAGAAGCCGGTTCTTTTGTCAGGCGGCAATCCTCAGATTGCGAAGGCGGACGGCGACGCGCCGGTGCAGGCCTACATCGCGGCGATGCCGGGCTGGAAGAGCGAGCTTGGGCGGCGCTTGGACGCGCTGATCGTGCGTAATGCGCCCAACGTGCGCAAGGCGGTGCGGTGGAATTCGCCATTTTATGGCATCGAGGGCCAGGGTTGGTTCCTGAGCTATCATGTCCTTACGCGCTACGTCAAAGTCACCTTTTTCCAGGGGGCGTTGCTGCAACCTGAGCCGCCGGGCGCGGGCAAGGACAAGGACGCGCGCTGGTACGACATCTACGAGGACGAGTTTGACGAGGAGCAGATGGCGGAGTGGGTCCGGCAAGCCGCAGCGATCCCCGGTTGGGATGGGTTCGACACGCTGGGCCGAAGATGAGCTTCAGAGAACGTATGTCTCGATGCAATCGACCGTAAAGCAGGATCCCCCCTCCGATGGATCCCTACCTCATCTGATATTGTTGCCAATCCGGGAAAAAAGCGCCTATAATGGTCACATTGGGACGGACGCGGGCCCCCAAGCGCCTGCGATAACGCTCTTTGGACAGCCGAGCGCACGCCCCTGCCGCGAATGCGATCTCGTATGCGAACGCTGCGGAGCGGGGGGAGGGGTTCTGACGCGTTGCAGCTGATGAGGGTCGGGGCGCTGCGTACGTTTGAGGCTCAATTGACGAATGTGTCGCTCGTACCAGACAAAGGAGGAAGAGAGGATGACGACGAAACGCGGCTCCCGTTTTGCAGTTCTGCACTGGTTCAGCCTGCTTGCGGCGCTGATCCTGGCCGGCGCGTGTGTGCCGGTCAGTTATGAATCTTCCCCTCTTGGGACGGTCGTGGTCGGCGGCGGCGAGGAGATCCAGATTCGTGCGCTGGGGACGCTGACGCGCGTCGGTGACCTGGGTGTGCCGAGCCAGCGCGGGGTTGCGCTGGCGGTCGCCGACTATGGGCCGATCAAGGGGCATGGTGTGAGCATGGGCGCCGGACTGGACTCGCTTTGCAGCGCGGAAGGCGGCGCGGCGGCGGCGGAGACGGTGCTTGGCGACGGGCGGGTGGTTGGCGTAGTTGGGACGTCGTGTTCGGTGGCGGCGGCGGCGGCTTCGCCGATTCTGAGCGAGGCGGGCCTGGTGATGGTAGCGCCCTCGACGACTTCGCCGTCGCTGACCTCAGACCTGCGCGGCAACGCAGGGTCGAACTACCATGCCGGATACCATCGGGTCGCCAGCAACGATCTTTACCAGGCCGAGGCGGTGGCCGATTTTGTATACAACGAGCTGGGTCTGCGCAAGATGGCGGTGATCCATGACGGAGACCCGTATACGTCGGGCCTGACGGCGGCGTTCAAGGCGGCTTTTGAGGAGTTGGGGGGCACGGTGGCGGTGGCGATGGTGAACAAGGGGGATACCGACATGCTCCCTGTCCTCACTGAAGTTGCCGCGGCCAGCCCCCAGGGCCTGTTTCTACCGATCTTTCCAGAGGAGGCCGGGCCGATCCTGCGCCAGAGCAATGAGGTGGAGGCTCTGGCGGCGTTGGCGCTCATCGGGGGCGGGGCCCTGCTGGTCTCCGACTTCCTGGCGCTGCCGGAGTCGGAGGGCTTCTACTTCGCGGGTCCGACGTTGGATTTTGGCAGTAATGTAAACGGGGCGACGGGCCGGAGCGGCGACGAACTGAACGCGGCTTACCAGGAGCGATATGGTGAGCATTCGACGTCGGCTTACCTGGCCCACGCGTACGACGCGACGACGATTCTGCTGCGTGCGATCGAGGAGGTGGCGGTCGTGGTGGGAGATGCGCTCTATATCGACCGGGCCAAGCTGCGCGAGGCGCTGGGCGGCACGAGCGGTTTCAGCGGCATCATCGGCACAGTTTCCTGTGACGAATTCGGCGACTGCGGCACCGGCCGCGTGCAGATATCGCTGCATACTGATTCCACGATGACCGACGTTGAGGGTCTGCCGGTTGTCTACCGCTATTCGCCGTGAGCGCGGCAGCCAACTGAAGTTCTTGCAGACCAGGGAGCAAGGCTATGACAAAGATAAACCGCCGGCGCGGCGCGCCCGGCCGAGGAGATGGCAGCATGTTCAGCAGCGCGTTCAGCAATCCTTTGTTGCGCTGGCCCATACTCCTGCTTTCGCTGCTGCTGAGCGGAGCATGTATCCCCCAGAACATGGTGGGCAGCCCGCTGGGGACGGTTGTGGTGGGCCCCGGCGAGGATATCCGGATCCGGACTGCATTTGTGCTTTCGAGCATCGGTGAGCTGGGATCTTCGATGCAGCGGGCGGTAGCGCTGGCGCTGGACGATTACGGGCCTGTCAAGGGGCACAAGGTCACGATGGGCGCCGGTCTGGACTCGCTATGCACGCCGGAGGGCGGCACGGCGGCAGCGCAAACGGCGGTCGGCGACCGGCGCGTGGTGGGCGTGATTGGCACATCGTGCTCGGCGGCGGCGGTGAAGGCGTCTCCGGTTCTGAGCAAGGCCGGGTTGGTGTTGATCTCCCCGAGCAATACGGCGCCTTCGCTGACGTCGGACCTGCAGGGCAATGCAGGCGCCGACCATTATGCCGGCTATTACCGGACGTCCAACAACGATCTTTACGAGGCGGAGGCGGTGGCTGAGTTTGCCCACCATGATCTCGGCCTGCGCCACATGGCGGTAATCCATGACGGCGATCCCTACACTTCCGGCCTGGCAAACGCGTTTGCGGCCGCATTCGAGCAGGGGGACGGCAGGGTCACGATCACGACGGTCAGCAAGGGGCAGACGGATATGATCGCTGTGCTGACGGAGGTCGCGGCGGCCAACCCGGACGGTCTGTTTCTGCCGTTATTCCCGGACGAGGCTGGCGAGATCATCCGGCAGATGGGGCAGGTGGCGGGATTGGAGGGGGTGGTCGTGATCGGCAGCGCGGCGTTGGTGGATTCCGAGTTCCTGGCGATACCGGAATCGGAGGGTATGTATCTGGCCAGCCCGGAACTGCATTTCGAGAGCAGAGTCAACGAGGCAACGGGAAAGAGTGGAGGCGACCTGGCCGCGGCGTATCAGGAGAAATACAATGAGGCGCCGGGCTCGGTGTACATGGCTCATGCGTATGACGCCACCACGTTGCTGCTGCGGGCGATTGAGGAGGTTGCGGTTGCGCGGGGGGATGCGCTTTATATCGACCGGGCACGGTTGCGGGAGGCGTTGACGGGCACTGAAGAGTTCAGCGGCATCATTGGCGAGCTCACCTGTGACGAGTTCGGCGACTGCGGAACGGGGCATTTGCATATCGTGCATCACACAGATTCGACGATCACGGACGCGGAGGAACTGGAGATTGTCTATTCCTACCTTCACGACGAGCAATAGTGGTTAGTGGCGGGCGAACGGCTGGCGGCCGGTTCGCTTTTCAATACGGCGTCGCAGGCGCGGCGAGAGCGGTCCGATTCGACAAGGGCGCCGCGCTTGACAGAGCAGAAAATCCGACAGTCTCATAGATGACCGGACGCGTTGACCATACGTGTATGGTTGGCGCGCGCTGAAATCGAATGTGAATCAGCGCTATGAACAGACCGCCAATTCCCAGAGATCCGGAGGAAGTTACCGCCCAGTGGATGCAACAGGCATTGACTGCGGGCGGCAGGTCTGATCTTTTTCCTGTCTCAGAGATCGCTCGGGAGGAGATTGGCTGCGGCGTCGGCTTCATGGGCACGATCGTGCGCTGCCAGCTCAGGTATGACGAGGCGAAAGCGCCGGCTGAGCAGGGTCCCTGCGCTCCGGCAACCGTCATCGTCAAATTGCCCAGCCCGCTTGCCAGGAACCGGCGTCTGGGAAAACGCCTGGGCCTTTACAGACAGGAATACGACTTTTACAGGTTGATCGCGTCCCAGGCCCCGGTGCGGTCGCCGGCATTGCTGTATGGTGATTATGAAGCCGGCGGCGATCGCTGTGTCCTGGTGCTGGAGGATTTTGGGGGCTGGCAGACGGTGAGCCATTTTGACGGCGCGAGCGCGGAACAGACCCGACGCGCCATCCGCGCGATCGCCAGGCTGCACGGCGCCTACTGGAACAGGACCGATCAGCCGCCTCTGAACAGGTTTACCGACTCCTTTTCGACCAGGCGCAGAATGCTGATTCAGCTCGTCTATCTTGCGAACCTTGCGCCCACGCTCGAAAGGTTCGGCGGTTTTTTCTCTGAACGATATGCGCCGTCTGGCCGAGACCTACGCTGCGCGCATCAACAGCCAGGTCGTTCGTGTCGCCGCCGGACCGAAGACGCTCAGCCACGGCGACTTCCGGTTGGACAATATCTTCTTTGCGGCCGACGGCGGGGACGAGATCGCGATCATCGACTGGCAGGTGAGCGGATTGAGGAGCCCTCTGTTTGATGTGGCTTATTTTCTGGTGGGGAGCGTCACGACCGAGGTACGCCGCCGGATTGAGCGGGAGGTGCTGGAAGAGTACACCGAAATCATCGGTGATATGGGGGTTAAGGGGTTCACGTTTGAGGCGTGTTGGCGGCTGTACCGCGAACACTCGCTTGCCAACCTCCTGGTGATGGTCCTGGCATGCGGCGGGCTGGCCCTGGAAGACGAGCGTCGCAGGCAGGTGGTCGAAGTGGGCCTGCAGCGTGTGCTTACGGCGGTTGAGGATCTGGATGGCGGTGAATGCGTGCAGGGGCCGACGCCGTTGTTCGGTCGCGGGGGCGCGCTGGCGGCATTTTCGCGGGGGGCGTATGGTGTGGTGAAGGCGTTGCGGGGGTAGGGGAATGGGCTGGACACATCTCCTGGTGGGCCGACTATGCAAGAAATGAAGGTCATAACCATATTGTAATTGTGGTCATCAGACAACAGGAGGAGTGAATCATGCCTACCGACGGCGCTAAAGCGACTGGTCCTCGCACCATGAAGGCATCCGAGTTCAAGGCCAAATGTCTGAAACTGATGGATGAAGTGGCTGAGAGCGGTGAAGAGATCGTCATCACCAAGAACGGTCGTCCGGTTTCGCGGCTGTTGCCGTACCGGGAAAAGACGAGGATGGCTTTCGGCCGTAATCGAAACAATATTCGAGTCCTGGGCGACATCGTGGAACCGATGCCTGCGGAGTGGTTCGAAGCTTTGGACGATTCCGACGAGGAACTGTTTTGATACTCAATGAAACGGGCGTGATCGTCGGATAAACCGATAACGACTACTGACGATAGGCGACGGGCCGCTTTTTCGGGGACTTAGACGGGCGCCATAGAGCGAGGAGAGAGGTGATGGGGGATTGCAGATATTGCGGAAAGTCTGCCGGTTTCCTGCGGAAAGAGCATAAGGCGTGCGCGGGGGCGCATGAGCGAGGGCTGGAGAGTATTCGCAAGGTCTGCGTGGATGCGGCGCTGCGCGGGGTTAATGTCAACGTACTGACTGACAAGGTGCGCTCGATCGGCGCGGCAGCCTATATCGATACATCGGGCGCCGCGTTAGGCGAGACGCTGGCGCGCGGCTGGGGCCAGGCTGTCGAGGCGGCGATGGATGATCACTTTCTCTCCAACGAGGAGAAGCGGGCGCTAAACCGTTACCGCGCCCAATACAATCTCAGCGCCCACCATCTGGACGGCGGCGGACATTTTACGCTGTTCAGGATGATGAACCTGCTCAACGCGCTGAGCGAGCATGGGGTGGCGCCCCGGTTCGACCGGCGGCAGGTGCGGCCGCCTTTCAATCTGATGAAGAGTGAGGAGCTGCTGTGGATGTTCGGCGGTACCGATTACCTGGAAGAGGTGACCAAGCGGGAGTTCCGAGGGGGATCGCTGGGCGTGAGTTTTCGCGTGGCCAAGGGGGTCTACATCCGGCCAGGCGCGTTCCGCGGCCGCTCGGTCGCAACCAGCTCGATGCAGCATACCGACTCGGGTATTCTCGGCATCACGACCAAGCATATCTATTTCAAGGGGAACAGAAAGAGCTTCCGGGTGCGGCTGGAAAAGATCGTGTCATTTGACCCGTACCGGGACGGGCTGGGCATCATGCGCGACACGGCGCGGGCGAAGCCGGAGGTATTCAGGATGGGCGAGACCGATGCCTGGTTTTTGCTGAACATCATTGACGCGGTGATGAGTATGGACAGCGTCAGGCTGCCCAAGGCGGGTGATCCGACGCTGGACGAGATTGTGGACGGAGGTCTGGCTTGAGAGACGAGAGGGGGTGTACGGATGAATAAACTCTTTCTAACTTTCGAAGGACCGCACATCGGAGAAAGCGGGCTGCCTGTAAATGCCTTTGCCCAGGCGTTGACATGCATGCAGGACGCGATGCGAATCATGGTGGAACATCTGGGAGGACGCAAGCCGGGGCCCGGTCAACCTCACCCAGTAGGTGCGTGAACAGAGCAGTTTGCAGTTGACTGCCGTGCGGCCAGGCTCGCTGGTCGCCGAATTGACCTTGGCGGCGCCCGACGGGCAACTCCCTCTGAAAAACTATGCTGAGCAGGCGGTCGAAGCCATATACAATTGGAACGGCGATCAGGATTCTCCGCTGCCTCCAGCAGTGACCAGCAGACTACGCGACATACCGTCGGCGCTCCCCGCGGATGTGCGGCCCTGGCCAGGCAGCGCTGACACGCTCCGCAAAACGGAAATCAGAACTACACACCCATTTGGCGAGCCCTTCGACATGGACGAATTCCTAAACGATCCAAACCCGAAGATCTTCGATCCGGACAATTTGGTCACCGCCAGCGAGCCGTTCGACATCGATGAATTCGTCAACATTATCCACTCGGGCCGCGACGAAGGCGGAACGGAATCGCCAGATTGCTGGTCTTGGACACCAGCGTTGTATTTTACATCTTCAAGAAAGACAGCAGAGCCGCGTACTACCTCCAGCAGGCTCAAGGAAGCCGTGCGCTGATCTCGTTCCAGACGCTGGAGGAACTCTGGCGCGGCGCCTATTTCGGAGGATGGGGCCACAAGCGCAAACATGAACTCGCCAACCATCTCAAGGGATACATGGTGATCTGGCCCAGCAATGGATTGGTGAACGTTTGTGCCCAACTACGCGCCGATCGGAAAGTTGCTGGGCGTACTTTGCAGTCTGCTGACGCCTGGATTGCCGCAACTGCAATATTGCTACAGTGTCCGCTGGCCTCGCACGACCGGGTCTTCAGTGGAATCCCCGGACTTAAGGTCATACAGGCCCCATAAACACATCCGTCAGTCAGTTTGCGCCTTACTTTGTTAGGGCGTATGATTGCGCGGTCAAATTAAACAGTTTAGTAAACGTGTCATTCGCCGCTGCCGGCAGGGGCGAGAATCGCGTGAAAGGAGCGCTGCGTAGACGTGGCTGCGAAACAGCGGGCGGAGAATGAGTTGCGCCCGGTCCGGTTTGAACTTGATTACATTCTGCACCCGGAAGGCTCTGTTCTGATCAGCATGGGGAACACGAAGGTGCTGTGCAACGCGTCGGTGGAGGAGCGTCTGCCGCGGTGGCTGCACCGGTCTTCGCGCCGGCACGGGTGGGTGACGGCCGAGTATGCGATGCTGCCGCGCAGCACGCATCAGCGGGTTGACCGGGAGACGCTGCGGCCGAAGGGACGGACGCAGGAGATCACGCGGTTGATCGGCCGCAGCCTG
The DNA here is from genome assembly GCA_965200615.1 of Caldilineaceae bacterium. Classification (GTDB taxonomy): domain Bacteria; phylum Chloroflexota; class Anaerolineae; order Caldilineales; family Caldilineaceae; genus Bin5. The sequence goes on from OZ241377.1 coordinate 373,341, forward strand.
CGGGCGGCGGTCGACCTGGACAAGCTGAGCGAACGCCAAATCATCGTGGACTGCGATGTTATCCAGGCGGACGGGGGCACGCGCACGGCGGCGATCACGGGCGGCTACGTGGCGCTGGCGCTGGCGGTCAAGCGGCTGGAGCGTAAGAGGAGGGCCAGACCGGATACGCTGATCCGGCAGGTGGCGGCGGTGAGTGTGGGCATTCTGAACGGCAAGGCTTTTCTGGATCTTGACTATCAGATGGACCAGAACGCTGACGTTGATTTTAACGTGGTGATGACCGACAGCGGCGAATTTGTGGAAGCGCAGGGCACGGCTGAGGGGGAACCGTTCAGCAAGGGCGCGCTCAACGCGATGATGCTGCTGGCTGAGATGGGCATAGAGGAGCTGATCCGCCTGCAAAGGAGCGCGCTGGCGGAGGCTGGCTTCTAGTTTTTAGTGGTTAGTTTTCAGTAACTCCGGTGTTCGGAATTGGGGCAGGCGCCGCAGAAGGGAAGCGGGTATTGAGGAGGAAGAGGAAGCGTGTGACGTTGCGCGATGTGGCGCGCCATGCGGGCGTATCGCCGACGGCGGTCTCGTTCGCATACAATGCGCCCCATCAGTTGAGCCATGCTACGCGGGAACATATCCTCGACACGGCGGAGTCTCTTGGCTACCAGCCCCATCCTGTGGCGCGCACGCTGGCGACGGGCCGCACGAACGCGATCGGGCTGCTGGTTCCGACCAGCCTGAACTGGATGCTGCATGATCCGCTGTTCACGCATTTTCTGGGTGAGGTCGGCGCGGCTTGCGACCGGGAGGAGAGGCGTATTCTGCTGGCGTCGATGCACGAGTCATGGCGCCACAACCCGCGCCAAAACGGCGAAAAAGTGGCGCCAATTACGTGGCTGGCCTCGATTGCAGCCGACGGCTTTCTGATGTTCAGCATCAATCGCGCCCACCCGCTGGCCGAAGCGGTGCAACGCTCGCTGCGGCCGACCGTTCTGCTCGACAGCGCCGACGACTTGCAGGCGCCGACCTTCAACATCGACGACCGCGGCGGCGCGTATGCGGCGGCGCAACATTTGCTGGCGAAAGGGCATCGCCAGTTCGCGATCGCCACAATGTCGCCGCGACGCGATGGGGTGGTGATTCCCTCGATCGAACGCAGAGTCCAGGCGTTTTCGCAGGCGGTTGAGGAGGCCGGACTGCCGCCGTCGGCGGTGCAGATCGTGCACGCGCGCGGCGTGCCAGCGGCCGGTCACCAGTCGTTCCAGAACATATGGAATCTGCGCCGTCGGCCGACGGCGGTCTTTTGTGTCAGTGACGTGCGGGCGCTGGGGATCCTGAGCGGGGCGCGGCGGGAAAGGATCTCGGTGCCGGACGATCTCGCGGTGGTTGGCTTTGGCGATCTGCCCGACGCGAGCGTATCGAGCCCGCCGCTGACGACGGTTCACCGGGATATGGACAGCCAGCCGCAGCTGGCGATTCGCACGCTTTTTCAGTTGATCAATGAGCAGATCAGCGAGGCTGACATCGAGTCGCCGCACATTAGCGGGACGCAGCTGGTGGTTCGGGAGAGCAGTTAGACTTCGGTCTTTAAGTGGATCCCAATTGAAACCCAGAATTTGCGTATTTCGCAAGCGAAGGCCATTCTTCTGTGCTTCTGATCTGTTGTCGGCACGAATAGTCGTGGTTTCAAATTGAACTTACATTACATTCGTTTTCAGTTTTTAGTGACCCCTCGCATACACGCATAGTTCTCCCCGTTTCTGAAACTGGTAATCATAGAAGCTTTTTGGCTGTGCCGGCGCGGCCGCGGGACGTCGAGCAGACGCCGCTGCAGGAGGGAGACCGCCCAAAAGGCGAGGAAAGAGTGAAGAGGCGTGAGGAGCGAGAGAGACCTTGGTTCGCTACGCTTGGGGACGGTGATCGTGCGGGGGTGGACGGTTCAGGAGCTGACAGCTGCGGGTCGGGCGTCACCGTTGTTGGGACGGCCGAGGACGGCGCCGATGTCGTCGCCGCGCTGCACCTGGTAGGCAGGGATGTTGGAGAGAGCCAGTTCGTGTGTCAGCTCCTGGTAGGACACTTGCCCGCCGAAGGTTGACCCGTCGACGACGACGGCGACGCTATGGACGCCGCGGCGGCGGATTTCGCGCAGGGCACGCACCCATTCGGGGTCGGGGTCTGCGGTGATGGCCAGGATCATGTCGTTGCGATTGAGCCGAACGCCCTCGGTCACCAGGAGCTGGTCGAAGGGGATGCTGCCCTCTGCGGAGACGACTGCGAGGGCTTCCAGCATTTTGCGCATCTGGCGCTCGCCGCGATCGATCTGCAGGAGGTAGCGCTGGCTGCCGTGCCAGATGAGGCCGACGGCCCGGTTGCGGAGCAGGAAGTAGCGGGCGATGCTGGCGGCTGCGGTCACGGCGTACTCGAGGGTGCTGGGGGCCAGTTCGAGGGCATCGTCTCGTTTGCGGCCGCTGAGGCCGAAGACGCCGGCCTCGGGGGGCGCCAGCCTCCAGGGCAGGCTGTGCGCGGCGCGGCCGTGCAGATCGAGAAAGAGCCAGATATCGGCCGACGGGTCGAGCTCGAACTCTCTGGTCATGAGCCGGCCTGTGCGGGCGGTGGTCAGCCAGTGGATGCGGTTGAAGCTGTCGCCGGGCGCGTATTCGCGGATGCCGGAGACGTTGGTGGTGATGTATTGGGCGCGACGGTTGAGGGCTTCGCCGCCGGCGAGGTCGGCGGCAGGGGGCTGAAAGGCGGAGAGGGTGACGGTTGCGGGATAGACGATGAGGTCGCTGGTCTGGCTCAGCGTCTGGTTGATGGAGAAGAGGCCCAAAGGGTCGCCGCTGAGGAGACGCATCGGGCCCAGGCGGTAGTAGCCGCGCTGCTGGCAGTAGGTACGGACCTGCCAGCGATGGCGGGCGCGGCCCTGGAGGTGGCTGACGACGCGGCTGGCGCCGTGGAAGGGCACGGTGGAGAAGTCTCGCACTTCGAGCCAGAGTTTGGGAAGCCGTCCCTGATTGCGCACTTCGAAGCTTTCTTCAAAGTGCTGGCCGACCTGGCTGCGGCGAGCGCGGGTATGGCGATTGATATGAATGGCGCGCGTGCTGGTCCAGGACCAGAAATAGCTGAGCGCGAGGACGCCGCTTATGAGGTAGGCGAGGTTGAAGGCGAGGGGGCGCCCACTGTTGAGCGCGAAGCCCCAGGCGATGACGAGAGCGGCAAGCAGGAAGATGAGGCGTGAAGACATGTACGGCAGTTTCCAGTTTTTCGTTTTCAGTTTTCAGCGTCATTTCGCCAGTTGCTGCAGAGCGGTGACGAAGAACCCGGGATATGGACTGAAAACTCGGAAACCTCGGTAGGCGTTTAGCCGGCTCTTACGCGGCTGCCTGGTACGGGTGTATGGGCGAGCGCGTCCTCAATAACTTGTGCGGCGTCTACATTCTTGATGCGGGCGGAGGGGCTGACGATGAGCCGGTGGGCGAGCGTCGACTCGGCCAGGAGTTTGACATCGTCGGGCAGCACATATTCGCGTCCGTCGATAGCGGCCCAGGCGCGGGCGGCGCGGAAGAGGGCCAAACTGCCGCGCGGGCTGGCGCCGAGGTAGACGTCGGGATGATCGCGGGTTGTGGCGACAAGGTCGACGATATATTCCTTGACACTGTCGTCGACATACATGTCGCGCACGGCCTCCTGGGCCTTTGAGAGTTCTTCGACGGAGACGGTTCTCTCAAGATCCTCGATGGGATGCGTCAAGGCCTGCAGGCCGAGGATGTTGACCTCGTGCGCCTTCAGTGGGTAGCCGAGGCGAATGCGCATCAGGAAGCGGTCTACCTGGGCTTCGGGCAGGGGGAAGGTGCCTTCGTATTCGATGGGGTTCTGGGTGGCGAGCACGAGAAACGGCCGCGACATATCATAGGTGGTGCCGTCGACGGTGACCTGGCGCTCCTCCATCGCTTCGAGAAGGGCGGATTGTGTTTTGGGGGTGGCGCGGTTGATCTCGTCGGAGAGAACGATCTGGGCCATGAGCGGGCCGGGCCGGAATTCGAATTCGAGCGTTTTCTGATTGAAGACGCTGACACCGGTGACATCGCTGGGCAGCATATCGGGCGTAAACTGAATGCGGCGGTAGGTGCTGCCAACGGTGCGGGCGATTGCCCGGGCCAGCATTGTCTTGCCGACGCCGGGGACGTCTTCGATGAGGAGGTGGCCCTCGCATAGCAAAGCCACCACGGTCATGCGGACTTCGCGGTCCTTGCCGATGATGACCTTCTCGACGTTGGCGATAATGCGATTGGCGACGGCTTGCACTTCTTGCATGGGTTTTCCTCTTGTCAGTTGTTCATGGCGAGAGGTTCGCGGTGAACGGAGTTCTTGTCACCGCGAAGGCACCCTCTGGTAATGCACGTTCTCGACGCGACGCGAGGCGGACAGATTACTCGATTATGACGCATCCTGCGCGCAAAGCGTGTACGCCAGGCTCCGAAGTCGTCGATTTTGACGACGTATTATGCAGTTCACACGGGACTTGGCGGAAAGATGATGCATCCGCCTTGCCGGCTCGGACAGATCACGAGCACAGTTTACAGCAGGTGAGGACAGATAGACAATCCACCGGGTGACGCAAACACCGGCAGAATTGTCGGCGGCGGCTGGTTGTTGAATGTCCCGACCGCTGGTCACGGATTATGAACGGCTGTATAATGACCGCTTATGGAGTTGCACGAATATCCCCGCCCTGCAGATGATACAGGTATCGGCGTCCACTGGTGCGCCGGTGTGAGCGCGGCGACGCTTGAGATGGTGGAGGGGTTCTGGCTGGCGATCCTCTCGACAGCAAACGGCTATTTGATCAATGAAAACGGGGAATAGTGTGTTGAGCGGTAAGGTACGGGGCGGGGCAGGCGCGCAGGTCCGGCTTACGCACAGTGACGGGTTCGCTTACGAAACGATCGCCAGAACGAGCGCCGTCTACCGTTTTGTGGATTTGCCAGCGGGCCGTTACAGCCTGGAGGTGACCGACCCGGCGGGCAGCCGTGTCGAAGCGATAGAACTTGGGCTGGCCCAGGAGTTGGTCTGTGACCTGACGGCTTATGGCTGGGGTTTTGAGATCGAACAGCGGACTGTGCTGGATGACGGCATGTTGATCTGCGACGTGGAATTTCTGCCGAATCCGACAGGCGCGGAGAGCGGGACGGATGAAGGGGGCCGGCGGACGCGCCCGCCGGCGCTGCGTATCAGCGACAGCGAACAGAAGAGCTGGGTCGTGCCACTGGCGCGTAGCAGCCAGGCGCAGACAGCCCAGTGCGAGACGGGGCCGCTGGCGGCCGGCAGCTACCAGCTGGAAGTACTGGGGCTGCCGGACAGCGGTCCAACGCCCCTGAAGTGCGAGGTCTCGATTGAGGTGGGAATGGAGACCCACGTGCTGTTTGCCTACTCCTATGATGAAAAGAGGGCCGCTCCGCGGGCGTCGGAGATCAGCGGCAGCGTGGCGGGCGGGAAGGGCTGCACTGTGCGGCTGCGAGCTGAGGAGCCCGGAAGGGGGCCGGGCGAGCGTCTGGCGGAAGTGGACGAGGACGGCGGCTATCTCTTCAGCGGCCTGGCGGCCGGCAGATATTATGTGGATGTGAAGCAGAGGCGGCTGCTGAACTGGCCGCGCCCGCTTGTTCTGGATGGGCGCAACAGGCCCCGCTGCGATCTCATCCTGCTGCCGGAAGAGACGCTGCCGGCGCTGCCGGCGCCCGCGGCGCTGGAGGGTCAGATGCAACCGCAGGGCCGGATGCAGCCAGGAGCGGCTGGCGCGTCTGCGCGCGCCAGGCAACCGTTGGGGGGCTCGCGGCCTTCGCGGCAGGTGGCGCTGGTGGACGCGCAGAGGCAGCGCTTCGTAACGCAGGTGGAGCCTTCCGGTGAGTTCAGGTTCGAGAGCCTGCCGGCCGGCGACTACGACCTCTACGCTGAAGGTTTCGGGAGTTGGGGGATTCACCTGGACGCGGGTGACCGGCTCAGCATCCAGTTGTGGCAGACGGAGGAGGGATGGCGCCGGCAGACGCGCATTCAGACGGGCGCGGCTGCGCCTGGGATGATCCGGGCGCAGTGGGCGGGGCGGGCTGATTTGACGATCATCGTGACGGACGCTGACAGCGGCATGGAAGAGCTGGGCGCAAGCGAGGCCGGAGAGCCAGAGCCGTCCTGCAGCGCCGAGTTCGGGCCATTTCCGCCGGGCGCATACCTGGTTCACTGCCCGGAGCTGGCGATCAGCGCCGCGGTGGAGCTGGCGGCGGGTGAGGCGGCGGTGGTTACTTTTGTGGGTTTTTAGTTTGAAGCGGCCTATGCAGTCGTATTTGGCGTAGAGTATTGCGAAAGATTACAGGACCTGTACTATGGTTCAGATGATCAGGAAGGGATGCCGGAGGTGGGCCGCCCGCATCCTCCTCTTTCTGTTGCTGCCGGGCGCGGGACTGCTGTATGCGGGCTGTGGAGGGGACGGCGACGCCGCGCCGGTGGAGCAGGCTACGGTGGCGGTGACGCCGCCGCGGCCGATTCTGCGCTGGATGGGGCCGGCGTTTGTGCGGCCGGTTGACAGGGAGATCGTTGCGCGCTGCGGCAAGGAGGTCGGGATGGCAATCGAGCTGCTGCCGGCGCCGGCGAATCCGGTGGACCGGTTGGGGCTCTACCGACAGTTTCTGCCGGCTGAGTCGGATGACATCGACCTGATCGACTTTGACGTGGTGTGGTCGGGGACGCTGGCGCCGCATCTGCTGGACCTGAACTCGCACCTGACGGCGGAGGAGCGCGGCCAGTATTTCCCGGTCTACCTGGAGAACAACAGTGTGGGGGAGGCGCTGGTCGGGCTGCCGCTGATGGGCGACGTCGGGCTACTCTACTACCGGACGGACCTGCTGGAAAAGTACGGCTTCGAAGGGCCGCCGGCGACGTGGGGCGAGCTGGAGGAGATGGCGGCGGCGATCCAGGAGGGGGAGCGGGAGACGAATGCGGAGTTCTGGGGGTACGTGTGGCAGGGCAATGTGTACGAGGGTCTGACGGTCAATGCGCTGGAGTGGCAGGCGAGCATGGGGGCCGGCCTGATCGTGGATGCGAAGGGGCGGCTGGCTTTGGACGAAGGCGCGGCGCGGGCGCTTGACAGGGCGGCGGCGTGGGTGGGCGAGATCAGTCCGGAGGCGGTGACGGTCTTTCAGGAGGAGGATGCGCGGGCGCAGTTCCAGAACGGCAATGCGGCCTTCATGCGCAACTGGCCGTATGCGTACGGTCTGGGGCAGGCGGAAGGCAGCCCGATCCGCGACCTGTTCGACGTGACGCGTCTGCCCAGAGGGGAGAGCGCAGAAGGGCGGCATGCGAGCGTAGTTGGGGGGCAGCAGATCGGCGTCAGCCGCTACAGCCGTTACCCGGATGCGGCGGCGGGTGCGGCCCGCTGTCTGACCGATGCGACGGCGCAGCGGCGGCGGGCGCTGGCGGACGGTACGCCGCCGGCGATCGCGGCGCTCTACGACGATGAGGCGGTGCAGGCGCGCATTCCGGCCGCGGCGCAGATCGCGGAGAGCCTGGCAGAGCACGCGGTGGCGCGGCCGGCGGCGATGACCGGCGGGCACTATACTGAGATTTCACTCGTCTATTTTATTGAGGTGAACAGGGCGCTGACGGGCGAGCAGGACGGCGCAAGCGCGGTGGCGCGGATTGCGGAGCAGGTCGCGGCGTGGATGGAGTGAGTCGTGGCAACAATTATTGGTTTCAGTCTTGCTTTTACGCTAAGTCCCTGATAAGGTTCTGGACTTTCCGGCGTGCAGCCCAAAAAGGGCGCGCGGTTCGGGCTGCCTGCGAACCAGGTTCTGTTAACATTTGGGGAGGCCGCTCAAAATTCAACATAGACAATATGCCTGCAGGCCTGTTAGGGAATTTTCTCGCTTGGATGTTGTGAAAAACAAATCCTGTCTATACTCGGAGTCACGCGAAGTGTCGCGAAGTTCACCAGGGTTGTACCGGGTCTTCTTAGCATGGCTGTGGGCCCGGTGTGGATAAGCAGTTTGCGCTCGAAAGTCGCTGTTCAGACACCTGTCAACGAGCCCTGGAGTGTGATAGAGAGTCGGTTCTTCTCCATACTCTAATCTGAGATACGGGACTGCCAGGTACTCTTTTCGGGTCCAACGCGGTCTTGTTCCTCGTGCCATCTCCTTACTCCTTGTCTGCTTGCTCCGCCCAGGTCGCCCGCCGTTCCACTCCGGCTTCCGGCGCCTCCTTCACGGTCTCTGCCTCCCCGACTCTCGGCCGCAGGCTTGAAGTCAGGCGCTCCCGGCCCTGACGCTCACTGATATTGACACGATTTTGCCGCAAAAATACGGCACAATGACACGTTGATGACATATGAGTATGATATAATAGGTGATTGTGCCGCCTTAAGTTTCGGAGACGGCCGCGAAGAAGCCGCAAGGTTGCGAAGGATAGTGACGGCAGCAGTTCCGGGGAAATAACTCCGGACCCGGACTGCACGCCGGGCGGAATGAAGACTCTGCGCCTCCGCGATATGCAAGGGTACCGCAAATGACAGATGAACTGACCGACCAACTTGCGCTCGCCGGCCTGATCCATAATATCGGCAAATTCATGCTGCGGGCCGATGTCAGCGGCGATCGCATCTGGGACAGGGAGGCACAGGGCGATTTCGGCTACAAACACGCCATGCTGATTGCCGCGTTTGCAGAGCAGTACATCCCTGAACCCTGGCGCATTCCCGTGAAAAATATGGCAGGCAACCATCACCGCCCCCGCACACGCGAGGACCGTATCGTCTCGCTGGCCGATATGCTGTCAGCGGCCGAACGCGACGACGGAACCGCGGACGAAAACCCGCGCCAACAGCATCCGCAGCAGCTTCTTTCCATCTTCTCGGTATTGGAGGCCGACGGATTCAGGCTACCCGAGTCGGAACGTCTTTACATGCCACTGCGTCCCCTGACGGTGGAGCGGGATGTTCTCTTTCCGCAGAAGGGGTCGGCTAAGGGGGATGTTTGGCAGGGCTACGCCGGTCTCTGGGAAGGATTCGAGGCGGAACTGGAAAATCTCAGAGCGGTTCACGAGCAGGACCCCGACCTCCCCTCCTATCTGGAGTCGCTCCTCCTGCTGATGCAGCGATACCTGTGGTGCGTGCCCTCGGCCTGTTACAGGAATCTGCCCGACATCAGTCTCTACGACCACGGCAGAACTGCGGCCGCGCTGGCTGCCGTCCTGAACCGCGATGGGGTGGATGAAGTTACGCTCACGCGCTGGCGCAAGAAGCCCGAATCCATCGGAGATGACGTCGCTCTGCTGGTGGGCGGCGACATCAGCGGCGTGCAGGAGTTCATCTAACCATCACCGCGCGCGGCGCAACGCCCACCCTGCGCGGGCGCTCCTTCTATCTGCAAATCCTTACCGACGCGTTGGCCCGCTATCTCCTCCGCCGCCTGGAACTGCCGGTCACCAACCTGATCTACGCCGGCGGGGGCAGCCTCTTCCTGCTGGCGCGGCCCGACGACGCCAAGCGCCTGCCCGGCATCCAGCGGGAGATCAGCCGCATCCTCCTGCAGCAGCATCGCGGCGATCTCTATGCCGCCTTGGCCGGCGTGCCTTTGGCGGGCGGAGAGTTCTTTGACGGTCCCATGAGCCGCAAGTGGGGCGATGTGCATGAGGCGCTACGCCAACAGAAACTGCGCCGTTTCGCGGAATTGGATGATGAACTGGCCGCCCTCTTCGAACCGGCCGGCCACGGGGGAAACGAAGACCGGCTGTGCCAGGTATGCGGCCAGGAACATTCTGGAACGAAACCAGAGGAAGAATCGGACGCCGAATCGGTACGAAAGTGCCCGTCCTGCCGGGCGTTCGAGGATCTGGGCGACGACCTGCGAAACGCCCGCTATCTCGTGCTGGAGGAAACAGACCCGACAGATTCGCAGCCTCTCAGTCTGGAGCGACCCGCCGGGACGTGGCGCGACACTTTGGCCCATCTGGGGATGAAGATCGATGTCTGCGCTGAGACACCGGAACCGGCCCCCGCAACGCGGCGCCTGCTGCTTGCCCTTGATGACAAGGGCGCGTCCGACTTGCATCCGCTCCCGCGTGCCGTTGCCGGCCGGCGTTTTCTCGTAAACGTCGCGCCCATCCTGCGTGACGCTGAGTTGGACACGTTGCGTCAGATCATGACACCCGCCGAAAGGGAAGACCTGCCCCGGGAACCCGATGGCGTTAAACCTTTCTCCGTTCTCGCCCACCAGTCCAATGGGATCAAGCGGCTTGGCATCCTGCGCATGGATGTCGACAACCTGGGGCAGCTTTTCCAGAACGGTTTCGGCGAACAGGCCACCCTCTCCCGCATCGCCGCGCTCAGCTTCGCCGTCTCGCTTTATTTTGACGGTTGGGTGAGCCGCCTGGTTGAAGACGCGCAGATTGGGGGACGCATCTATACCATCTATTCCGGCGGCGACGATCTTTTCTTTGTCGGTTCCTGGGACGCCATGCTTGAACTCGCCATCCGCATCCGCGCCGACCTGACCGCCTACGCTGCCGGTCACCCGGGAATCCATGCCAGCGCCGGCGTCGCTTTGGTGGGAGGCAAATACCCGTTGTCCCAGGCGGCCCAGGACGCAGCCGGAGCGGAAGAGGCCGCCAAGAGCCTTACCTGGTGGGACGGGAAGGAAGAGAAGAAGAAGGACGCGATATCCTTCCTGGACACGCCGCTCCCTTGGTCGATATTCGGCTTGGAGACCGACTGCGCCGGCAACCTGGAGACAGCCCACGGCCTGATGCATACTTTGGTGAAGTTATGCTCGGATGAAAACCGCGACACAGCCGCGCCCAGGGCCTTCGTGCGCGCGCTCATCGACATTCACCGCCAGTATGCAGACGCGCAAGAGAAGTGGCGAGAGCATCAGGCTGACCGGGATAGGGGAGGTCCCCCGCAGGTGTTCCTGGGTCCGTGGGCCTGGCGGGCTGAATATTCCTTGCAACGCCTGTACAGCCGCGCCAAAATAGATGAAGTTAAGCGGATAAAGGAAAAGCTGCCCGTGAGCGGCTACCGTATGATGGAATGGCTCGGCGTGGCGGCCGGCTGGGCCGACCTGCGTATACGGAGGCGGGAGTAGAGCCAGGATTGCGGACTGGGCGGACAAGACTGTATCATCGCGATCTGAATCATGGCCCAGCCCCTCAACACGCAAATCACAGTTCAGATATCTTTTTCAGGAGGAACGGGAATGGCACAAAGATCAAGTTCAGGGTCGAACAGAGGGGGGCAAACGCCCCGCGGCCGCTCTGACCGCCCGCCTCGAGAGGCCGCAAAAGCAACGATACCGGAATCGGAATTGAGCGCCTTGATCACGCAGTCTGATCCCGACAGCGCAAAGTTGCTGGTCGATCATGCTGAGGCTTTGGGCAAACAACTCACCCGCCGGGAATCGGAACTGGCGACAAGCCAGATCCGGGCGATCTTTGGCGAGGTGCGCCAGATTCAAGGGCAGTTGTCAACAGGTGACACGAAGCGCGCCTTGCGCAAGTTGGTCCTGCTCAAACCCAAGATGGCATATCGCGCCGCCCGACGGGAGCAGGGAAGCAGGGGCGTGAAAGTGTTGAAAGATGTGCTCGACCCGGCGATCGATCTGGTTGTGGATGGGGCCGACCCAAAGGAGAATTTCCAGCGCTTCGCTGATTTCTTCGAAGCTATCCTTGCCTACCACAGGGCCTACGGCGGCAAATGAGTCAGCCCCAATCCACAGTCGCGATTTCAGGAGAACCCCACTCATGGCGGAAAACCGAAGCATCAAATTAGAAGGCCGCATCTTCATCACCTTCAACATCAAGGCACAGACTGGCCTGCACATCGGTGGCTCCGACACCGGCATCGAAATCGGGGGCGTAGACAAGACCGTCATCCGCGATCGCCTGACTAATCACCCCTACATCCCCGGCTCCTCCCTCCGCGGCAAGATGCGCAGCCTCTTGGAAAAGTACCAGGGTCTGGTTCAGAATCAACGCATTGGTCAGGGCTGGATCCACTCCTGCCAGAAGGACGAGAGCGAAAAATACAGGAATTGTGATGTCTGCCAGGTATTCGGCGTGCCGGGCGAACGGGACTTTGGCACGCCCACCCGTCTCGTAGTGCGTGACGCGCATATGACCGGCGACAGTGCCAAGACGCTGCAAGACCGCACCGAATTGCCCTACACTGAAGCCAAAACCGAAGTCTCCATCGACCGCGTGACCTCCGCCGCCAACCCGCGCCAGTTTGAGCGCGTGCCCGCCGGCGCCGTATTCGGCCCAGCCGAACTGCTCTATACCGTCTACAATGGCAGCGACTGCGATCCACGCAAAGACATCGAGCGCGTGGCAACCGTACTTGAGGGTCTGCAGCTTCTCGAAGACGACTATCTGGGCGGCCAGGGCAGCCGCGGCGCCGGGCAGGTGGAGTTTAAAGATATTGCCGTCAAGGTGCGCCGCAACTATCCGCAAGAAAAAGAGACCGTTGGCAGCTACGGCTCGCTGAGCGAATGGGCAGCCGATCTGAGCGGATTTCAAGCTGCGCTGCGCGCGAAGTTCGACCTGACTGCCTGAGGAGCCGCCCATGCCTCACCTGCAACCGGTCGCGCTCCGCTTTCCCCAGGGACTGCATATCGGCGCCCGCGGCGTAAATCTGGAGGAGGCCGGCGTCGATATTCCCTCGGATACGCTCTTCTCCGCGCTTGTCGATACGTGGAGCCGCACGGGAGGCGACCCCGATCTCTGGAGCAGGCCGTTTCGCAACGGCGAACCTCCCTTTCTGCTCACCTCAGCCTTTCCCTTCGCCGGCGATGTCCGCTTCTACCCCGCGCCCGTCGACCTGCGGCTTCTCATCCCCCCGGACCTGCCTGAGGACAAGGTCGACAAACCGCTGAAGCGCGTCCGCTTTCTCTCCGAGGAGCTGCTGCGCCGGGTCCTGTCGGGGCAAGGTTTGCCGGCGTTCCTCCCCGAACCGGATGAGCAGCCCGGCAAGCGTTCAGACGACCAGTGCGCGGTCCGGTTGCAGAATGGCACGCTCTGCCTGCTGCCGGAGGAGGTAAGTCAGTTGCCCTGTACGTTGCGCCTGAACGCCCAGGGCGGCAAGCGGCCTCCGCGTCTGCTCAACCGCCAAGCCGTCTGGCAGACGGAGCGCACCCCGCGCGTCACCGTGGACCGCATCAACTCGGCCTCCAACATATTTCACGTTGGCCGCACCCGCTTTGCGCCCGGCTGTGGCCTCTGGTTCGGTATTCAATGGCGTAATGCCGATATGCCCGTTGCCGACCGGAGCGGCCTGTCTTACCGGGAAGCGCTGCAAAGAACGCTGGCGCTGCTCGGTGATGAGGGCATTGGCGGTGAGCGCAGCGCCGGCTATGGCGCGTTTGCGGCGACCTGGAAGGGCGACATCCGCCTGCGCGATCCACAATCCGGCGGCGCTGCCTGGCTTCTGAGCCGTTATCTGCCCGCCCGCGCGGAGCTTCCCGCCTGTCTGGATCACGAAAGCGCCGCCTACCGCCTCGTTCGCATCGGCGGTTGGGCGCGTTCACTGTACGGCGCTGACCAGCGCCGCAAGCAGATAAACTTCCTGACCGCAGGCAGCCTGATCGCGTGGCCGCCATCTCCTGTTGTCGGAAAGATTGAAAACCTCCGGCCCGACTATCCCACGAGCGACGGTGACTTCCCCCATCCCGTATGGCGCAGCGGCCTGGCTGTGGCCGTGGGCGTCAGGGAAAGCGCATCGAAGGGCGCGCAGCGCCCTCAGAACGCGACGGAGCAGAGATCGCCTGAAAAAGACAAGCCCAGGGCAAAACGGCGCAAATCAAAAAAACGGCGCCAAAAACGCAAACGATGACGCGCGCAGATGAGGATGCGCCGCATTTCGCCAGACGGTTGTCGTCCCTGGGGCCGATAGTCGTTGCGTTAACATTCCGGGAGAGCCGCCCATGGCCGCCTACACCATCTATGGTCTCACCGTCTCCGTTTTCACCCCGCTGCATATCGGCACGGGCAGGGAGTTGCTCAACGAATACGATTATTCGATCCACAATGGGCGCACCTGGCGGCTTAACGAGAGCGCGCTGCTCGATGCCCAGGATGTGGAGGACGCGGCTATGGCCGCCCAATTGGCCGTCACTCCGCCGGCGCAGTTGTTGCAAGCGCCGCGGGACTACCGGCCCGACAGCCACCTTTTCCGTTATGCGCTGCGGGGGACGCCCCGGTCCGATGCAGAGGGCGCGCAGCTGCGCGAGCAGATCAAAGACGTATTCGACCGCCCCTACCTTCCCGGCAGCAGCCTCAAAGGAGCCTTGCGCACCGCCCTGGCATGGAACGTGTGGCAACAGCGGCAGATGCGCCCGGAGGTGAGCAAAATAGGCCGCCGCCGTCAGTGGGCTGCCCAGACCTGCGAGAAGGAGATTTTTGGACCCGATCCCAACCGCGACTTTCTGCGCGCCCTCCAGGTCAGTGACAGCGCGCCCGTAGATGCAGACCGGCTCCTGATTCTGAACGCCCGCGTGATGAACCGGCGCGGCGGTTTGGCCGCGCCAATCGAAATGGAGGCAATCGCCCCGGATACACAGTTTGATCTCACTCTGAAAGTCGACGATGCTCTCTTTTCAGATTGGGCCGTTCACAATCGGCTGCGTCTGACCGGAAAAAATCTCCTCGCCGATCTGCCGCAGGCCGTCCAGAACCACAGCCTGACTCTCGCCCGCCAGGAGCGTACATGGTTTGCCGCGATCGACAACGCCAAGCAAATTGCCGACTTCTACCACCAGATTGTCAACGCGCGGCTGCCCGCGCGCCGCTTCCTGATCAGCCTGGGCTGGGGCACCGGCTGGACGAGCAAGACACTTGGAACGCATCTGCAGTCAGACGCCGACTTCATGGAACGTATTTTGCGCGACCACCGCCTCGCCCGCGGCCGCCGCCAGCCGGGCGATCCATTCCCCAAGAGTCGACGCGTGGTCGTGCAGATTAGCCGCGATCGCCAGGGACGCCCAGTGGAGAGGCCCGCCACGCCTCTGGGCTGGTGCCTGGTCGAAATGAAAGAGAGAAACCAGTGAAAGCGATCACATTTCTGGGGGCGGCAGAGGCGCACGAAACGACATACATCATGCCCGACGGCCGCGAACACGCGGCGCCCTATTTTGGCGTCGCCCTTGCCAGATTCAGTCCCGGCGCCGACATGAAGGTTTTCGTGACGGATAAGGCCCGGGAGATGCATTGGAACTCTTTTCAACGTCTTGCCGAAGATTACGTCGATAATCTGGAGGCGGTCGAAATCCCCGACGGGGCTGATGAGAACGAGCTGTGGTCTTTGTTTCAGACGGTGGTCGATGCAGTGGATGAGAGGGAAGAAGTGATCTTCGACATCACCCACGGATTTCGATCCCTGCCATTCCTCTCGCTCCTGGCGGTCGCTTACTTGCGTCAGGTAAAACAAATCGAACTGCGCGCAATCCTCTACGGCAACTTTGAGGCGCGCGACCGGTCGGTAGAACCGCACCGGGCGCCCGTGATCGATCTGAGCGACTTTGTCTCGCTCTTTGACTGGATGACCGCCGCCGACCGCTTCATCCGTTTTGGCGATGCCACCGATCTGGCAGAACGTCTGCGGGATGCTCGACCTGCCAGACAGGATCAACGAGCGGAACCAGCTAAAAGTGAACAAGCTAAGCACCTCTCTCTTACGGCCAACTCTCTCGAAAACGTCTCCATGGCCCTGCGACTAATCCGTCCAGGCGAGGCGATGGATGCCAGTTCCGAGCTAGAGCGTCAGCTATTAGATTCCTCCCAAAGCATTCAGGCCAATGCCCGGCCTTTCGTCCCTCTTGTCCGTTCCATAACAGACGCATATGCGCCGCTGGCAATGCCGGCCGCACAGCAGCAAGTAGACATGGTGGGCCAATTGGCGTGCGAACGGAAAATGGTCGAATGGCTTTTCAAACGTAAGCAATATGTGCAGGCAGTCACCATTGCGCGTGAATGGATTATCAGTTGGGTAATGGCCCAAGTGGAGATATGGAGTTTTTCCCATAGCGGTGAACGACAAGCAGTGGAACACATTATGGGGGAGGCGTTGCAGGAACAACGACGAAATCGTGGAGCCTTTAGCGATGCAACATTTTCTAATGGGAAAACTTTGCGTTCTATAGGCCAAATCAGTCAAGCCCTGCATGTGTACTCCGATCTGGGAACTGTCCGCAATGACATGCTTCACGCCGGCAAACGTCCCGATCCCGGTAAGGCGCAGAAAATGGAAGATCGAATAGAGAGGAACTGCACGCGATTATCCGAACTACAACTTCCATCAATATGAGGCCATCTGCAAGATCGATTCCTTGGTTGAACCCTGGTATATACGTCCCATGCTCCTGATCAACTTCTCCCACCCCCTCTCCCAGCAACAGCTCGCGCAGATCAAAGCCATCACCGGCCAGCCCATCCAGCGCGCCATCAACGCCATGCCCCAATTCAACGAACAGCAGCCATTCGAGCCGCAGCTGGCCGCGCTCCTCGATCAGATCGAATTGTCGGCGGAACAGTGGCAGACCGAACCGATCCTGGTCGTTCTCCCCGCGCTGAACTTTATCGCCGGCGCGCTGCTGGCAAACCTGCACGGACGCATGGGCTACTTTCCCCATGTGGTGCGCACGCGGCCGGTGGAGGGATCCATCCCACGCCGCTTTGAAGTGGCCGAGATTCTGGACCTGCAAGCCATGCGCGCGGCCGTCCGCCGCGCCAGAACCGCGAACCATTGAAATGCTCGTTTCTATCGTCACCACCGTCGAAACCGATACCGAAACGCTGCTGCCCCGTAACGTCGGACGCGCCCACTACGCGGCCATCTTGCAACGTCTGCATGCCGTCGCTCCGAGCCTGGTTACAGCCATACACAACAGTGACGGCCCCAAACCTCTCACCTGCTCCGACATCCTGAATGGCCGCGGCAACCGCGACGGCACGCGCCTCGAACCCGGAACGCCCTACTACCTGCGCGTGACCGGGCTGACGCCGGACGTGAGCCAGGCGCTTCTCGAAGCGCTGATTGAAGAACCGCCCGCCGCAATCGAGCTGGTCCACCATCCCCTGCGCGTGACCGGCGCAACCGCAGACGAAGCCGGTCACGGCTGGGCCGGCGCCACCAACTATGATGCGCTGGCCGCGCGCCAGATGTTGCCGCGCGGGTCGATCGCCAAACAGGTGATGATGCAGTTTGCCAGCCCCACCGCCTTCAAACAGGCCGGCCGCCAGATGCCCCTGCCCTTGCCGGACCTGGTCTTCGGCAGCCTGGTCGAACGCTGGAATCGGTTCAGTCCGCTGGCGCTCAGCCCGGAGATGCGGCGCTTTGGCGCCGAGATGCTCGCGTTGACCCGCTACCGCCTGCAGAGCCGGCCGGTGGCGCAGAAAAACGGCGCGCTGCGCATTGGCGGCGTGGGCACGGCCACCTACCGGGCGCTGGGGGGCGACCGCTACTGGCTGGCAACCATGCAGATGCTGGCGGAGTTCGCCCGTTACAGCGGCGTCGGCGTGCAGACGGCAACCGGAATGGGCCAGGCCAGACGGCTGGAATCTGACTGAAGTGAGCCGATGCGCCATCCTCTCTACCTGGTGGAGCAGGGCAGCCGGCTGACGAAAAAGGGCCGGCGGCTCAGCGTCGTCAAAGACGATGCGGTCATTACCCAGGTTGCCCTCGTGCAGGTGAGCCAGGCAATCGTCTTCGGCAATGTCTCTATCACCACGCCCGCCCTCCAGCTTCTGCTGCGGGAAGGGATCGAAGTGGTACTGCTGAGCCGCACAGGCCGGTTCTACGGCCGCCTCATCGGCGAGCAGAACGGCAACGGCGCGCTGCGCGTCGCCCAACTGCAGCGCAGCCAGGAACCGGACTTTGCTCTCCGCACGGCCCGCCAGTTCGTGACCGGCAAACTGCACAACCTGCGGGTCATTCTGCAGCGCTACGCCCGCCGCGCCGCTTCCGCATCCAACCACCGGGAGGCAACCACGTTGACGCATGCCGTGGACGGGGTCGGCGCCATGCTGCGGCGCGTCGACGCCTGCCAGACGATCAACAGTCTTTCCGGGGTGGAGGGACGAGGCACGGCCGCATACTTCCGCGTATGGAAAGAGCTGCTGAAACCGCCCTGGCGTTTCGAGCGGCGTATCCGCCGGCCGCCGCCCGATCCGGTCAACATCCTGCTGAGCTTTGGCTACACGTTGCTGACCCAGAACATCTGGGGGGCCGTGCTGACCGCCGGGCTGGACCCCTATGTCGGCTTCCTCCATCAGCTCAACTACAACCGGCCCAGCCTCCCCCTGGACCTCATGGAGGAGTTCAGACCCGTAATCGTAGACTCGGTCGTCCTGCGCTGTCTGAACAACGAAATTCTCACGCCCGATCATTTCGTGCCCGGAGACCAGGAAGAGAGACCTTTGGTGTTGACCGATGAGGGAATGCGGCGCTTCATACGCGAGATGGAAACCCGATTCGACCAGGATTTCAAGGACGTCCGAACGGGCCAGCGTATAAGCTACAGACGTCTGTTCCTGAATCAGGTCTACCACCTGAGCCGGATCATCACAGGCGCGGAAAAGGGGCCGTACCGTCCATATCTGATCCGATAGGAGGTACCCTATGCTGGTCGTCGTAAGTTACGATGTGCCCGAAAACCGGCGGCGTGGTAGAATCGCGCAGGCGCTGCAGGACTTCGGCGGTGAGCGCGTGCAACTGTCCGTCTTCGAGTGTTATCTGACCCCGCGCAACTGGACGCGGCTCCAGGAGCGACTGGGCAAAATTGTCAATCCGGACGAAGACAGCGTCCGCCTCTATCGCCTATGCGAGCACTGCCGGGAAAACATCCTCTTTCTGGGCTGTGCCGCGCCCATCGAAGAGCCCGGCCTGCGTATCATCTGAACGGGTTCAGCGATCACCCCTCCTCTGGCTGCTCTTTGGAAGGGGTGTTTGGTTGGGGATGTTCGCAGATCATGCAGAGGTTAGGGAAATGGGCGCAGGAACGGTAGAAGATCGTAGTCGGTATAGGGCCAGACGGGAGATAGGATCTGATTCAGGCTATTTGTCTATCGTCCAGCGCTCCACAAAATTTGGGTGTCAGAAAAGAACGAATCCCCGTGAGGGGATTGAAACCTTGGCATTCCACTTGTTCATAAAACACCACTGAAGAACGTCAGAAAAGAACGAATCCCCGTGAGGGGATTGAAACCTTGGCATTCCACTTGTTCATAAAACACCACTGAAGAACGTCAGAAAAGAACGAATCCCCGTGAGGGGATTGAAACTCATTGTAGCACAACACACCGTGAGTTTGTCTGTACTCTGTCAGAAAAGAACGAATCCCCGTGAGGGGATTGAAACTCAGGCTGCGAGAAAAAGGCCTGCAGCCTCTTAATACCGTCAGAAAAGAACGAATCCCCGTGAGGGGATTGAAACTTACTGATACACCGTCCAATCGGGTAAAATACACTTCAAGTCAGAAAAGAATGAATCCCCGTAAGGGGTTTGAAACACGCAGAGGGATTCACGAACTAACAGGAAAAGCACAGACGCGGCAACCGGCCCGCGTCGGCAAGCACAAGGGGGGGAACAGTGCAGGGATGGCGGTTGACGCGGCGCGGGGATTATATCAACAGCGGGCTTGCAAACCGGACGCGGGCGGCGGTTGTGTCGCTGGAGCGGTCCGGCCTGTGGGCATTCGTTGTACGCACCCTGCAAGGGCAGGAGAAAGGGCGGGGCAGGAACTATCCTACGGCGGCCGCGGCCATGCAGGCGGCGGAAGCGTCCACGGCGCCGGCCAAACCGAAAAGAGAGATTGCGGCGCAGGTGATCGACTACCTGAGCGCCAAACAGGAAGGGACACAATGAGCGCAGACAGGTGAACACTGCGGCAAATGACCTGAAGCAGGGGCAAGCGGGTTCATGATTGAACGGAGAAGTAAGCAAGTGCAGAGCAAAGGAACGCGCCCCAGACCGACAGGGGACTTCGCAATCCTCCTCAAAGTAAGGGACACTCTGGACAGTGACGGTACGTTGAACTGGGATGAAGCGCTGCCCGTCAGTGAGTGAGAAGGCGTAGCCTCCGACCCGGACGCGAAAGTACTGCGCGTAATTGGCTTGAACCTGGCCTGGCAGGGGCTGACAGGAAGGATTCCCGCTGAACTGGCAAGACTCTCCAAGCTGCACTGGCTGGACCTCGCGAGCAACGACCTTACCGGAATCATACCCCCGGCGTTAGGTCGACTCAGGAATCTGGAAACCCTGCGCCTCAGCGCCAACAGCCTGACAGGGGTCATTCCGCCGTCGTTAGGCCGGCTCTCCATGCTTTGCGAACTGGATCTTGGAGCCAACGGATTGACGGGCGCGATACCTCCGGATCTCGGCCGGCTGTCCAACCTGTACCTCTTGAGTCTCTTCAGCAACGAGCTTTCGGGATCCATCCCGCCTGAACTGGGTAAACTTACCGACCTGGAATTATTGGATCTGTCTGACAACCGTCTGGATGGAGAGTTGCCATCTGAATTGTGCAACCTCACCAGTCTGGAAAGTCTGCTTTTATCCGATAACCGGTTGACCGGAGAGATACCGGCCTGTCTGGGAAAGCTGCCCGATCTGACAATGTTTGATCTCACCGGCAACCAGCTTACAGGTGAGATCCCGTCTGAAATGGGCGGTCTTTTGAGAGCGGGACTGGAGGATACTGAATAAGGGGCTGGGAGGGTCGGACTCTGTTCGCCACAGGGGAGGCCGCCCATCAGGGGTGTTCCTGCGCGGGGATGACCCGTGACTTGGCAGATGCCATTGCTGGAAGGATACCTTATTCAATTCACAGGTATAGGCTCACTCGTTTACCGGCCGCCGGCGGGCCCATGCCAGCAGGACAAGTAGGGAGAAGAACGGCAGGGCAGCCATGCGGCGCCAGCGCCAGGGTTGGCGGGCCAGGCGGTATAACCATTCGAGGCCAAGGCGGCGCAGCCAGAGCGGGGCGCGGGGGGCAGTGCCGGCGACGAAGTCGAAGGCGCCGCCGACGCCGAGCGCGACGGCGACCGGCAACTCCTCTCTGTGTCGGTGAATCCAGATGTCCTGGCGGGGATGGCCGTAGGCGACGAAGAGCAGATCGGGGTGCGCCGCGGTCAGGCGCTGGCGGATTTGGGGCCAGTCGGTGTCTGCGGGCGAGCCGGCGAATGTGCCGGCGACGGGCAGGCCGGGATAGAGGCGGGCCAGTTCGGATGCGGCACGCTCGGCGATGCCCGGGGCGGCGCCAAGGAAAAAGACGCGCCATCCTTGCGCGGCGGCTCGTTCACAGATGAGGTGAATGCCGTCGGAGCCGGTTACGCGTTCGGCCAGGTGGACTCCGGCCAGGCGTGCGGCCCAGAGCACGCCGACGCCGTCGGGCGTACAGAGATCGGCGGCTGCGAGCGCCTGTGCAGAGGCGGGATGGCGGCGCGCGGTCATGATGAATTCGGGGTTGACCGTGCATACCTGGCGGGGGAACGGCGAGGAGCGAGGCGTGAGGGCTGAGGCGTGAGAAACTGCATTCGCGCTCTCCCCGGTCTGCGCTCGAGACTGGGCAATCCAGCCGGTGATGATGCCAAGGGTCTGCTGGAAATCGACGCAGTCGACGCGCACGCC
The DNA here is from genome assembly GCA_965200615.1 of Caldilineaceae bacterium. GTDB lineage: Bacteria > Chloroflexota > Anaerolineae > Caldilineales > Caldilineaceae > Bin5. The sequence goes on from OZ241377.1 coordinate 394,984, forward strand.
CAGAATCTGTATTGATGCCCACGCCTGCTCCCGCCACGCCTGCTCCCGCGGTGAGCTCATCTTTTGGTGGCGGCCTCTTCGAGCACGGCCAGCGTCTCGCGGGCGGCTTTTTCCCAGGAAAAACGTTTGACGTTTTCATAGCCTTTGGCGATCAGCTCCTGCCGGAGGGCCTCGTCGCGGCTGAGGCGCAGCATGGCCGCGGCGATGTCGTCAACGTCCTCCGGGTCGACGAGCAGCGCGGCGTCGCCGGCGATTTCGGGCAAGGCGGAGTTTTTGGCGCACATAACGGCGACTCCTGTGGTTTGGGCTTCAAGCACGGGCAGGCCGAAGCCCTCGAATAGGGATGGGAAGGCAAAGAAGAGCGCTTTTTCCATGAGCGCGGCCACGGCCGCGTCGGGCAGATAGCCGGGGAAGTGGACGCGGCCGGTTAGCCCGCTGGCGGCGACGTGTTTTTCGTACTCCTCGCTCAGCCAGCCCCAGCGCCCAACGAGAACGAGGTCCCAGTTGACGTGTCTCTGCTGCGCCAGTTGTGCGAAGGCGTCGATCAGGCGCAGCAGATTTTTGCGGGGCTGAATGGTGCCGACGTAGAGGGCGAAGGGCCGTTGGTACACCGGCGCGGTCGCCGCGTCCCGGCCGGGTTCGGGTGTCCGCGGCGCCGGCGCTTCGTGGATGACACGGATTTTGGCTTCGGGCACGCCGTAGAAGCGCTGCAGGTCGTCGGCGGTGTGGCGGCTGACAGCGATGATGCGTTTGGCGGCGGCTGCGCTCCAGCGGGTAGAGAGCTCCAGGTAGAGGCGCTGCAGGGGGGTATGGGAGCGGGGGAAGTAGCGGTAGCCGATATCGTGCAGGGTCACGACGGTGGGCGGCAGCGGCGGCGACGGCAGAAAGGGGACGACGTGGGCGGGCACGAAGAGCACGTGCGGCGGGCGGCGGCAGAGCTCCCAGGCGAGCGTACGGTGGGTCCAGAGGCGGTTGCCCGGCAGTGTGTGGACGGTGACGGCGCGCTGGTCGTGCGGGGGCGGGGCCGCGCCGCGCATCGCTTCCGCGGTCGGTGTTTCAGGCGCGTAGAGGCGGAAGGCAAAGCGATCGTTGGGCTCCGCCAGCATATGGCCGATGATCTGGCGGGAATAGAATTCAGTGCCGGTGGGCTCGGCCCGGAGGCTGCGGGAGGCGTCGATGCCAACGGAAAGAGGAGAGAGTGAAGAGGAGTGAGGAGTGAGAACCTCCCCTGCTCCCTCTGTTTCACTTCTCACTGAGCGCTCCAGCGTGTATCCCGGCCGCGGCCAGTTCCTCCGGCCCGATCGGTCCTTCCCGCAGCAGTTGCGGCTGCGGTCCGCTCAGGTCGATCACGGTGCTGGACCGGGCGAGGGGGGCGGGGCCGGCGTCGATGATGAGGGGGATGCGGCCGTCGAGCTGGTCGAGCACGGCGGCGGGTGTTGCGCAGGGGGGCTCGCCGCTGTGGTTGGCGCTGGAGGAGGCCAGCGGGCCGACGCGACGGGCGAGCGCGCGCAGGAAGGGATGGGCGGGCAGGCGCACGCCGACGGTGTCGCCGCCGGCGGTGAGGGCTGGGGGGAGATCGCTGCGCGCGGGCAGTACGAGCGTGAGCGGGCCGGGCCAGTAACGGTCGAAGAGGGCCTGGGCCGCGGCATCTACCGGCGAGCGCACAACCGCTGTGGCCTGCTCTGCGTCACCCAGGAGGACGGGCAGCGCCTTGTGGTCCGGGCGCTCCTTGACGGCGAAGAGTCGGTCAATGGCGGCGGCATCGCTGCAGAGGCAGACAAGGCCGTAGACGGTATCGGTGGGGACGCCGATTACGGCGCTCTGCTGCACTGCGGCGACGGCCTGTTCGAGCGCGCCGGGTTGGTCAGCCGCGATCACGACTGTCATCGGTTCTGCTCCGCTCCAGATAGTGGATATCGATGCGCGGGCCTTTGCGAAGCGGGCGTATCTGCGCCCTCTGCAAGGTCTGCGCAACAGTTTTTGCTTTACTGTGCGCTGTGTATACTTTACAGTGCCCTGTGTATACTACTGATGGCTTGAGAGTACGTCAACAATCATTGCGATATGAGAGACGAACACCCATTTGAAGATCTTCTGGCGCTGATCAAGGGCGCCGGCGACCTGGCGACCGGTGTGGCGTGGCGGCTGCACCGCTGCGGCATCCCGGTGGTGATGACGGAACTGCCCCGTCCGCTAACAGTGCGGCGGGCGGTGGCCTTTGCCCAGGCCGTGTACGACGAAGAGCACGAGGTGGAAGACGTCACGGCGCGCAAGGCGCTGACGGCGGATGTACCGGATGTGCTGGATGCGGGAGAGATCCCGGTCCTTGTCGATCCCGTGATGGAGGCGATCGACGAACTGGCGCCATCCGTTGTTGTCGACGCGGTGGTGAAGGTTAATACGGGCACGACGCTGGAGAGCGCGGAGTTCGTGGCGGCGCTGGGGCCGGGCTTTGAGGCCGGCGTTGACTGCCACGCGGTGATCGAAACGAATCGCGGCCCGAATCTGGGCCGGGCAATCTGGGAAGGCGGGGCTGAAGTCGATACGGGCACGCCGGGCGCCATAAGGACGCCGCCAACCGGCCAGAAATCCGGGGAAGGCGGCGATGGCGGCCCGGCAGAGGACCTGACGGCGGCGCGCGTGCTGCGCGCGCCTGCAGCGGGGCGCTTCCGGGCACTGGCGTGCATCGGCGACCGCGTGGAGGAGGGGGCGCCTTACGGCGCGGTTGTGCAGGCTTCGGGCGAGGAGACGACGCTGCTGGCGCCGTTCAGCGGCGTGCTGCGCGGTTTGATCCACGAAAGCGTTTTGCTGGAGCCGGGGCTCAAGATCGGTGATATCGACCCTCGCGGGGAACCCGCGCATGCGTTCCGCATTTCGGCCAAGTCGCTGGCTGTGGGCGGCGGTGTGTTGGAGGCGTTTTTGCACTGGCACTTTGGCCGAAGCGACGACAGCGTGACCGAAGAGTTGGGGTTCTGATGGACGGAAACCTTTCCCACGGCCCTCCCGAGCAGGGGGGCATCCGGATCCTTCCGATCCCAGGCATACCGTTGGTGCGGCCGGGCGATGACCTGGCGGCGCTGATTGTGGAAGCGGCCGGGGCTGCCGGAATCCCCCTGCTGTCCGGGGATATTCTGGTGTTGGCGCAGAAGATCGTGAGCAAGGCGGAGGGGCGGCTGGTGCGGCTGGCGGATGTGAGGCCGGGCGAGGAGGCGCTGCGCCTTGCGGAGGAGACGGGCAAAGACGCGCGGGTGGTGCAGGCGGTGCTGGACGACAGTAAGGCGGTCGTCCGGGCGCGGGAGGGTGTGCTGATCGTCGAGCAGAGCAGCGGCTGGGTGTGCGCGCACGCCGGGCTGGACCATTCGAATGTGGCGCCGGAGGAGGAGGAGACGGTGGCGTTGCTGCCAGCGGACGCGGATGCCAGCGCGGCGACGCTACGCGGCCGCATCAGGGAGGAGACCGGCGCTGAGATGGCTGTGCTGATCAGTGACAGCCACGGGCGGCCGTGGAAGATGGGGACGGTTGGCGTCTGTATCGGCTGTGCGGGTCTGCCGGCGCTGTGGGACCAGCGGGGACTGACGGACCTGTTCGGATACGAACTGGTCGCCAGCGAAGAGTGTATCATCGATGAACTGTGCGCGGCGGCGACGCTGGTGATGGGCCAGAGCAGCGAGGGGCGGCCGGCGGCGATCATTCGCGGCTACAGGCGGCCGGAGGTCGCGGACGCGCCGGCGCGTTCAATCCAGCGGCCGGCGGAGAAGGATCTGTTTCGATGAAGTGCAGAGCAAAAAACAAAGAGGAGCGAGAGAGTCCCGCTCCTCCTGATGGTACCCCCGACAGGATTCGAACCTGTGCTCCCGGCTCCGGAGGCCGATGCTCTATCCACTGAGCTACGGGGGCAGGACGCACAGAGAACGATACCACAGTGATGGCTCCTTAAGCAAACGACATTGTCTGAGCGGCGCCCGGTACCATTGCGCGCCGGGGCAGTAGTCGAGCCGTTGTGCGCGCGTTTGCAGATGACTTTCGGCCCTCCCTATGCTATCATTCTTTGTAATTGTCCATTAACGGTTGCCAGTTGTCGGGCAGTGCGCGGCCAGCGGAACCGTATACAAAACACCAGCCACAAACTGGGGCTTTTGCGGGGGCGCAGCAGGTGCCTGCGCAAGGGTCTTGGACCACCAGTTTTAAGGAACGCGCCACCGTGTCAACGCCAGCAGCAGCTCGGGTCCAGTCTTTCGGCACGACCGTTTTCGCCGAGTATTCGGCCCTGTCGCTTGAATACGATGCGATCAATCTGGGGCAGGGTTTCCCCGATTTTCCCGCGCCCGATTTTGTGATTGAGGCGGCCCGCACCGCGCTGGCCTCCGGCTACAATCAGTATGCGCGCAGCGCCGGCCATCCGCGGCTGGTGAATGCGCTGGCTGCGGTGTACAGCCCGGTCTTCGATCGCGAGCTGGATCCGCTGACGCAGATCGTTGTGACCACGGGCGCGACCGAGGGCATCTACGCCACGGTGCAGGGGCTGGTGGACCCGGGCGATGAGGTGATCCTGATCGAGCCGTTCTACGACAGCTATCCGCCGTCGGTCATCATGGCGGGTGGGACGCCGGTCTATGTTCCCCTGCGGCCCAAACCCGGCGCCAGCAGCGCGGCGGACTGGCGGATCGATATGGACGATCTGCGGGCCGCGATCAGCCCGAAGACCAAGCTGATTATTATCAATACGCCTCTCAACCCCGTGGGCAAGATGTACAGCCGCGAGGAGCTGCTGGCGCTGGCGCAGATTGCGCAGGAGCATGATCTGCTGGTGCTCAGCGATGAGGTCTACGAGTGGATGACCTACGACGGCACGCCCCACGTGCGGATCGCCACTCTGCCGGGCATGTGGGAGCGCACGGTTACGCTGGGCAGCGCGGGCAAGACCTTTTCCGTGACCGGCTGGAAGATCGGCTGGGCAATTGCGCCGGAGCCGCTGGCGCACGCGGTGCTGATGGCGCACCAGTGGATCCCTTTCGCCGTTACCACGCCGCTGCAGGAAGCGGTGGGCGCGGCCTTTGAGCAGGTGGAGGAGCGCAACTACCTGCATGAACTGAGTGTCATGTACCAGGGCAAGCGGGAAATCCTGCTGTCGGCCCTCAACGATGTCGGACTTCCGCCGGTGACGCCCCACGGCAGCTATTTCATTCTGGTGGATACGACCAATCTGGACGCGCCTGTGCCCACGGACGACCCGCGCGACGTGCAGATCTGCCGCTGGCTGACGAAGGAGATCGGCGTGACCGCGATCCCGCCCTCCGCATTTTACAACCCCGAACACATCCATCTGGCCGAGAATGTCGCCCGCTTCTGCTTCTGCAAGACGGATGAGATCTTGGAGGCCGCGGCGACGCGACTACGCACAAATCTGTAACTCCCCACAGCCGGCGTACAGTGTATCACGGCCAGTGGCTGCACTGACCGCTGGATGCTGACTGTTGGACACCGACCACAGGACATCAGACATGGAACTACGGGTAGAGCAGGGGAATATCGCTGAGATCGATGTCGATCTGATCGTCATCAACCTGTTCGCGGGCGTCACCGCGCCCGGCGGCGCGACCGGGGCGATCGACCGCGCGCTCAACGGCGCGATCAGCCGGCTGATCGCGCAGGGGGATTTCAGCGGCGAGACCGAGACGACCGCGCTGCTGTACGCACGCGCGAATGGCGGCGCGGCCGGGGATGAAGAGGCTGACGAGGGCGGGCTGAGCGCGCCGCGGGTGCTGATCGTCGGTTTGGGCGGCAGCGAGCGGTTTGGGCTCGGCCAGATCAGGCGGGTGGCGGCGGTGGCGGCTCAGGCTGCGGCCAAGCTGAAGGGCGTCCGGACGATGGCGACGATCGTTCACGGCGCCGGTATTGCCGGCCATAATGCGGACGCGGCAGCGCAGGAAGTGGCGCTGGGAACGCTGCTGGCCAGCTACCAACCCAGACGGTATGGACGTAAGGAAGAGGACGCGGGATTGACGAGTTGTACGGTGGTGGAGTACAGCGCGGCCAAGCTGGAGGACGTTGAACGCGGGGTAGCCCGGGGGGAGGCGATCGGCCGCGCGGTGTGCAGCGCCCGAGACCTCGTCAACGAACCGGCCAACCTTCTGACGCCGGTGGAGATGGCGGCCCGCGCCCGGGCGATGGCGGCCGACGTCGGCCTGAAGTGCACGGTGCTGGACGAGGCTGCGATGGAGGAAGAGGGTATGGGGATTCTGCTGGCGGTGAGCCAGGGCAGCGCGAATCCGGCCCGGTTTGTCATATTGGAACATGCGCCGGAGGGAGATACGGAGGCGCCGCTGATATTTGTTGGCAAGGGCATCACATTTGACACGGGCGGTATCAGCCTCAAGCGCACCGGCGGCATGTGGGCGATGAAGGACGACATGGGGGGCGCGGGGGCGGTGATCGGCGCGATGGAGGCGATAGGCCGGCTTGGCGTCCCGCGGCGGGTGATCGGGATCGCGCCGTGTGTGGAGAATATGCCGGATGGCGAAGCGTTCCGACCGGGCGATATAGTAACGGGCATGACGGGCAAGACAGCGGAGATTATCAGCACGGACGCGGAAGGGCGGCTGATTTTGGCGGACGCGCTGGCGTACGTCGCCCGTTTCGATCCGGTCGCCGTTGTGGACCTGGCGACGCTGACAGGCGCGATCGGCACGGCGCTTGGAATGCATATTCGCGCCGGACTCTTCAGCAACGACAGCTCTCTGGAGGAGAAGCTGATAGCCGCGGCCGACCACTGCGGGGAGGGATTATGGCCCTTCCCGATGGATGCGGAGTACGAGAAGCCGATCAAGAGCGACATGGCCGAGGTCAAGAACAGCGCCGGGCGGGCCGGCGTAAGCAGCAGCGCGAAGTTTATTGAGCACTTTACTGAAGGCTACCCCTGGGCCCATCTGGACATTGCCAATATGGTGCTGGCCGACAGCCGGATCAATGCGGAGACGCCCAAGGGCGCGACGGGATACGGCGTCCGGCTGCTGGTCGATCTGGCGGAACGGTACGCGGCCGCCTCTTGAGCTGCCGTTGCGGGCAGCCGGGAGGGCAAGCGCCAGGAACCGGAAGCCGGGACTGAGGATTGTAGAACTGCAGGAGAGACAGGTATGCGGATGAAAATGGTGCGACGGTTGGGTTGGGGTGTTTTCGGCGGTCTGTTTCTGGCGGGGGCGCTGCCGAAGTTAACGCTGGCGGCGGGGACGGAGCAGACGATCGGGACGGAGATTACGACAGTGATGCCGGCGATGGTTCCGCTGCTGGGGGCGGCCGCGGGGATTGAGCGCTTGATGGAGTTGGGCTGGCACTACCTGGAGTGGGGCGCGCTGCGCTTTTTGGGCTGGCGGCCAAGCGATCTCAAGTCACCCGGCTATATCGCGTTCAAACGCAGCACCAGCCTGCTGGCGGGCATTTTCCTCGGCGTCGTGGTCTCCAACTACAGCGGCATGCGTCTGATGGCCTATCTGGGCCAGTCGCTGCCCGGTTTTCTGGACCAGGTGCCGGACCTGTGGGACATTCTGGTTACAGGGCTGATGATCGGGGCGGGCACGAAGCCGACACACGACCTGCTGGGGATCATCACGCAGGTGAAGAATTTGATCGGCAGCACGGCTTTGAAGCAGAGGGAGGAGGCCGGCGCGGCCCTGGCTGACAGTATTCTGAAGCTGCGGCAGGCCGATGCCCCCGCGTCCTATCGTGTGGATGTACCGGGCGTGGGCGCGACGCAGGTTCCTGCTGCGCCGGCGCAGGCTGCGCGTAACCGGATGCTGGATGAGAGCGGCGGCAGACGCCGCGAGCGGAACATTGACCGCTATGCGAACGCGCTGCATGACAATCTGTATAGCGGAAATTGAGGAGTGAATGAACGGTCGGGCCTCACTAGTATTGTGAACCGCCGACCACCCATTGCCCTTCAGAAGCGACACCCAGTCAGGCGACAGGTTCATATCGACCACGTGTTTACGGTCATGGGTGGGAAAGCGGAACCTCCCGCTCTTCCAGCCTCCATGCCGCATAGGCTAACGATTGGTCGATATCTTCTCGTTCAAGGTACGGGTAGGCTGCCATGATCTCATCGGCTGATCGTCCGGCTGCCCAAAGGCCTACGACGGTTCCAACCGTCACCCGCAGTCCCCGGATACATGCTTTGCCGCCCATCACAGTAGGGTCGAAAGTGACTCTCGGGAATGCTTCCATACTCCACCTTTGCGTCATGTCTTTCACTTCCCGCCATCTCAGGACGGTATCAGGCAATACCCTACGCCGGCTCCACAAACACGCGCACGTCGTAGAAGCTGGCTGAGGCGCCCATGTCGGTCTCGTCCTGCGGGGTGAGTTGGTTGACGTTGCGGCCGTCGGCGCTGTGTTTGCTCCACCAGATGCCGGGGGCGAGCACTGTGCCGGCCATGATCTCTTCGGTGACGCGGGCGGTGAGCGCGACCTCGCCCAGCTCGTTCCAGACGCGCAGCCAGGCGCCCTCCTCGATGCGGCGGGCGGAGGCGTCGTGCGGATGAATCCAGAGCAGGGGCTCCCGCTCGCGGCCGCGGAAACGCTCCAGATGTGAGAAGGAGGAGTTGAGAAAGGAGTGCGCCGGCGGTGAAATACAGGCCAGCGACTGCGAGTCCTGATTCGCCAGGGCGCTGCCGTTCTCTCTCTTCTCACTTCTCGCCCCTCTCGCCTCGCTCTTCGGCGGCGTATAGGTGGGCAGCGGGTCGTAGCCGTCCTGGGCCATGCGTCCGCTGTAGAATTCGCATTTGCCGCTGGGTGTGGGAAAGTTGCCCTCGGCGAAGGGCAGATAGGGCTGGGGCAGGTTGAGGCGGACAAACCCCTTCTCCAGCAAGGCCTCCCAAGTGACCGTTTCGTAGAGGGGATGATGCTGCGCCTCGATGAAGTTGCGCAGGACGGTCTCGTCGTCCTCGTAGAAGCCACTGTCGGTGTAGCCCATGGCCTGGGCGAGCCCGCGGAAGATGGCGCTGTTGGGCCGCGCCTCGCCGATCGGCGGGATCGCGGGCCGGTTCAACGCCACGAAATGATGCCCGTACATGCGTTGCAGATCCCAGTGCTCGGCCTGCGTGGTGGCGGGCAGAAGATAGTCGGCGTAGTCGGCGGTGTCGGTCTGGAACTGCTCCAGCACGACGGTGAAGAGATCTTCGCGCGCCAGCCCGGCCTGGACCGATGACTGGTCGGGCGCGACGGCGGCGGGGTTGCTGTTGTAGACGATCAAAGCCTTCACGGGCGGGCCGGCTTCGTCGGGAGCGGGCTTGCGGTCGACGGGCCGGGGCGCGTAGTGGGCCGCGGCGAGGCGGGTCCGGTCGAGACTGAGCGCGTCGCCCAGGCGGTTCATGTTGATGGTGCGCGGGATGCGTCCGGCCAGGAGGTCGGGCCGCTCCAGGCCGCTCTTTTCGAGGTGGCGCAACTGCCCGCTGACGCTGAGCTGGATGCCGCCGCCCTGTTCCCGCCATGCCCCGATCAGCGCGGGCAGACAGGTGATGTTACGCATCGCCATGCCGCCGCCGTAGTGGCGCTGCAGGCCGTAGTTGACCCGGATGGCCGCGGGTCGCGTCGCGGCATAATCCCGCGCCAGCTCACGAATTCGTGCGGCCGGGATGCCGGTGATCCGGGCCGCACGCTGCGGCGGCCATTCCTGCAGGCGTTCGGTCAACTGTTCGAAACCGACCGTATGGGCCGTCACATACGCCTTGTCGTGCAGGTCGGCGCTGACGATCTCGTGCATCATGCCCAACGCGAGGGCGCCGTCGGTCCCGGGTCGGATGGGCAGCCACTCGTCGGCGGCCTTGGCGGTGCGCGTGCGGGCCGGATCGATGACGATGACGCGCGCGCCCTGTTTACGCGCGTCCTGGATGAACGGCCAGAGGTGCAGGTTGCTCGTAAGGGTGTTGCTCCCCCAGATCAGGATCAGGCGGGCGTTGGCGAAGTCCTCCGGCTCGATCCCGATGGTTGAGCCGATCGTATAAAGGTAGCCTTCAAACCCGGCCTCGGAGCAAATCGTGTATGCCAGGCGGCTGGCCCCCATCTGCTGGAAAAAACGGTTGGAGATGCCGTGTTGCTGCAGCCAGCCCATAGTGCCGGCGTAGGCGTAGGGCAGAATCGCCTCCGGCCCCCATTCGTTGATGACGCCTTGCAGACGCGCCGCGATCTCCGCCAGCGCCTCGCGCCAGGAGACCGGCTCGAAGCGGCCGCTGCCCTTCGGGCCCACGCGTCGGAGCGGGTGGGGCAGCCTGTCGGCATGATAGACCCGCTCGAGATAGCGGTCGACCTTTCCGCACAACGCGCCCTGTGTTACCGGATGATCGGGGTGGCCCCAGATATCCAGCGCCCGCTCGCTTTTGTGATCCACGGCAATCTGCCAGCTGCATGTATCCGGGCAGTCGTGCGGGCAGGCGCCGGTTACGATGCGGGCGGACGGACTTTTTTCATAGAGGGCGAGTTTCGACATGGTAGCGGCTCATGAACGTTGGTCAGCAGGGGGAAGCTCGGCGCGCCCGGCGTCAAACTGCTGCTGCTGGGGCATCAGTGTAGCAGTGAATTCGTGCAGGGCGAAATTGGCCTGTGACGGCCCGGATGGATATGATAGGCGGGTTGTGTTGCGTACAGCGGGCGCGGTGCAGGGAATGCGGGCTACGGGAGAATGGAGGATGCCATCTCCGGCGATCATGCAATCTGCACAAACAAATATGGACAATCATTATTCGGATTGTCCATGAGTGGGCCGTCAGTGGCAGGGTATACTACTGTAGTGATCGCTCCATCGTCTTATTTTGCAGGTCGAAAGGACCCCACGCCATTTCTGAAAGGATTAAGTGAGGAATGAAACTCAACGTAAGTTCAATTGCCGATCTGAACAGTGCCATTCAGGACAATAACATTCTGATGGTGGATGTCAAATTCACTGATCTGTTCGGCCAGTGGCATCACTTCACAATGCCGGTCGAAGAGTTCGATGCGGATGAGGCGGTCAATGAAGGGCTGGGCTTTGACGGCTCGTCGATTCGCGGCTTCCAGAGCATCGAGAACAGCGACATGGTGCTGCGGTTGGATCCCTCGACCGCGATCATCGACCCGATCTGCGCCATGCCGACGCTGAGCGCGATCTGTAACGTCCATGACCCGCTTACGGGCGAAGCCTACAGCCGCGACCCCCGCAACGTCGCCGGCAAAGCGGTCAGCTACATCGAATCCGATGGCATCGCCGACACAATCTATGTCGGGCCGGAAGCCGAGTTTTTCATCTTTGACGGTGTTTCCTATGAGGCGGGCCGCCACACGGCCGGCTACTACGTGGACAGTGTGGAAGCGCCATGGAATTCCGGTGAGTTGGGAGGAGGCCATTCGGTCGGCCTCAAGAGGGGTTACTTCCCGGTTTCTCCCTATGATACGCAGCAGGACGTCCGCTCCGAGATGACGCGTACGATGATCGATGCGGGTCTTGATATCGAAGTGCATCACCACGAGGTGGGCACGGCCGGCCAGGCTGAGATCGATATGAAGTTCAAGCCGCTCCTGCAGATGGCCGATCAGGTGCAGCTGTACAAATACATCATCAAGAACGTCGCCAAGGCGAACGACAAGACGGTCACGTTCATGCCGAAGCCGCTGTTTGAGGATAACGGTTCCGGAATGCACACGCACCTGAGCTTTTGGAAAGACGGCACGCCGCTCTTCGCCGGTGACCAGTACGCCGGCCTCAGCGACATGGCCCTGTACTTTACCGGCGGCCTGCTGAAGCACATCAACTCGCTGCTGGCCTTCTGCGCCCCTCTGACCAACAGCTACCGCCGCCTGGTTCCCGGCTATGAGGCCCCGGTGGTCGTGGCCTACTCCGCCCGCAACCGTTCCGCCGCCTGCCGCATCCCGATGTACAGCCAGTCACCGAATAGCAAGCGCATCGAGTTCCGCTGCCCCGACCCCGGCGCGAACCCATACCTGGCCTTCGCCGCCATGGTGATGGCCGGGATGGACGGCATCAAGAACCAGATCGACCCGGGCGACCCGGCTGAGGTGGACCTGTATGAAGAGGATATCCTGAAAGAGGTGGAGATGGTGAAGGGCAGCCTCGGCGAGGTTCTGGACGCGCTCGAGGAAGACAACGACTACCTGCTCGAAGGCGGCGTCTTCACGCCGGACCTGCTGGAGGCATACATCGAGTACAAGCGGCTGGAAGAGGTGGATGCTGTCCGCCTGCGCCCGCATCCGCAGGAATTCGTGATGTACTACGGGATTTAGAGTTGACCCTATAGCTTTTAACAACAAGGGGGCGGCGCGTTGTATTGTGTCTGCCCCCTTGTTCTTTTACACTGACGACTGTACAGTTTTCAGTAATTCAGGCTCTGGTTTTTCATGTTCGTTCACTTTATCGATTAGAGCTGACCACTGAAAACGATCTGAAAGGGGAAGGCAGAAATGCTCTTGGATGCATTTGCAGACGAAAAACTGATGGAGACGCTGGAAAAGATCGACGATACGATCAAGAGACACAACGTGCGCTTTGTGCGTCTTCAGTTCAGCGATATCGTGGGCATTGTCAAGCAGGTTACGATCCCGATTGAACTTTGGGATCGCGCAGTTGAAAACGGTGTTTGGTTCGACGGCAGTTCGATTGAGGGATTCGCACGCGTCGCTGAGAGCGATATGTATCTGGTGCCGGACCTGGATACATTCATGCCGATCCCCTGGGAGATGGAGCTGTCCACCGCCCGCGTTGTCTGTGATGTCTTCACCCCGAACGGAGATCCCTTTGCCGGCGATCCCCGTTATATTTTGCGCCGGCAGTTGAAGCGGGCCCAGGAGTTGGGATTTGATTTTCTCGTCGGTCCGGAGCTGGAGTTTTTCCTCTTCCGGCGCCACCCGGATAACAGTCTCTACCCTCTGACCCCACACGACGAAGCGGGTTATTTCGACGTAAGCTCCGATTCGGCGCATGGTGTGCGCCGCCAGATGGTCGATGCGCTTAATGCCCTGGGCATCAAAGTCGAGGCATCCCATCACGAGGTTGCGAGCGGGCAGAATGAGATCGACTTCCAGTACGGTCCTGCCCTGGCGGCGGCGGATAATACGATCACTTTGCGGACAACGCTCAAGGCGATCGCGCAGAAGAATGGACTTCACTGTACCTTTATGCCCAAGCCGATCACCGGGGTAAACGGTTCCGGCATGCACGTTCATCAGAGCCTGTGGCGTTTTGGCGAGGACGAAACCTGCATGTACGACCCCGACGATGAGTATGGTCTGAGCAAGACGGCGCTGCACTTTATCGCGGGCCAGCTCGCGCACGCGGCAGCGATCACTCCGATCATCGCGCCGCTGGTGAACAGCTACAAGCGGCTGGTGCCCGGCTATGAGGCGCCGGTCTATGTCTCCTGGGGCCGCACAAACCGCAGCGCGCTGATCCGCATCCCCCGCATCAATCCCAACCGGACGCAGAGTACGCGCTGCGAACTACGCTGCCCCGACCCGAGCGCGAATCCCTACCTCGCCTTCGCGGTCATGCTGGCCGCGGGCCTCGACGGCGTCGAGCGCAAGCTGGACCCGCCGATGCCGGCCGAGGAGGACCTGTACCAGATGAACGGTGACCGCACCGGCCTGGAGACGTTGCCGGGCAATCTGGGCGAGGCGCTGGAGGCGTTGCGCCAGGACGAAGTGGTGCAGGACGCCCTGGGCCAGCACGTTTTCGAACGCTATGTCGAGGCGAAAACCCTGGAGTGGGACAGCTATCGCAATTTTGTAACGCAGTGGGAGCTGGACCGCTATCTGGGCGTGTATTAGCGACCGGTCGTACACCTCTTTTACGGCTTTGGCCGCAGCCAGCCACATCCCCGCCCTCCTGGCAACGGGCAAGTAAGAGAACAGGGCGCTGACGGCGACACTCGCGGATCGAACCACGCGTTCCTGCGCAAGCGGTCGCAGCCGGGCGCGTGCACGGCGCCTTCTGCCCGTGTCAACCCTGTTCTTGAAACTCCCTATCGGCGAAGAAAGTAGACAAACAGGCCATTCAAAGGTAGAATGAAAGGGAATAACTGAATCCAAGGAGCGAGCCTGGCCACTGGCCCTGAGGTTTGTGAAATTGGCCGCGGCCGGAGGATGATTGGGATCCCCCTTTATTCATCCTCTGCTTGCCTTGCGCGCATATGTTGAACTTTTTTACATAGGAGATTCTTTTCGCGCTGGGAGCTGCTGCTGCCCGGCGTTTTTGCATTAGACAAAACTTCCCGCATGCAGGCGCTTCGTCTGTATTGCTTTACAAAGGAGAGATCGAATGGACCAAACGAAAATAGCCCTTGTTGAAACGGATCGTCCGCCAGAGGAGGACGCCGACACGGCGCAACTGCGGGTGATCCCACTCGGAGGCCTCGGTGGGATCGGAAAAAACATGATGGTTCTGGAGTCCGGCGAAAACATTCTCATCATTGACGCCGGCCTGATGTTCCCAGACAGCGATATGCACGGCGTGGATGTCGTGATCCCGGAGACCGAGTATCTGCTGGACCGGCTGGACTGGATTCGCGGCATCGTCCTGACGCACGGACACGAGGACCATATCGGCGCGCTGCCCTATCTGATCGACCAGGGGTTGGACGCGCCCGTCTACGCCACCGCGCTGACAAAGGGCCTGCTTCAGGGCAAGTTGTCGGAACATGGTTTGCTGGCCCAGACGGAACTGCATACGGTGACGGAAGATGATGTCATCCCCCTGGAGCCGTTTACAGTAGAGTTTTTCCATACCTGCCACAGCTTCCCGGACAGCGTGGGGGTCAGTGTTTCCACGCCGGCCGGGCGGGTGGTCCTCACGAGCGACTACAAGTTTGATGATACGCCGGTGGATGGCAAGTTGACCGAGGTTGACAAACTGGAACGCTGGGGCGATGAGGGTGTGCTGCTGCTGCTGGGGGACAGCACGAACATCGAGACGGAAGGCAGCACGCCTAGCGAAACCAAGGTCGAGGAGACGCTTGACAGCATCTTTTCGCAGGTGAATGGACGGGTGATTCTGGCAACCTTTGCCAGCAACATCAGTCGCGTGCAGCAGATCATCACAATTTCCCGCAAGCATGGGCGGCGGGTCGGGATGATCGGGCGCTCGATGATCAACAACGTAAAGATCGCTATCGGACTGGGCTACCTCGATATCCGGCAGGACGAGCTTTTGACCGCCAAAGAGATGGAAGAGCTGCCCTCCCACCAGGTGACGATCATCGCCACCGGCAGCCAGGGAGAACCGACCAGCGCAATGGTGCGCATGAGCATTGGGGACCAGCGTCAGATCAGCCTGCGCAAGGGAGACACGGTCGTGCTGAGCGCGACACCGATCCCCGGCAACGAGGAGTTATTCAACCGCACTGTGGACAATCTGTACCGCCGCGGGGCCCGGGTCTTCTATCATGAACTGTCCGACGATGTACATGTGAGCGGACATGGCGGCAAGGAGGACTACCGCCGCATGCTGGAGCTGGCGCGGCCGCGCTATTTCATCCCTGTGCATGGGGCTTACCGGCATCTTGTCCTGCATGGCGAGCTGGCTGAGGAGGTGGGCATTGCGCCTGAGAACGTTTACGTCGTCGAAGACGGGCAGGTGGTCGAGTTCGGCCATTTCGAGGATGCGACCGGGGCACGGTTGGGCGAGCATGTCAGCGCCAACCACGTCTTTGTCGACGGGTTGGGCGTGGGCGACATTGGCAGCGTCGTCCTGCGCGACCGGCGCCATTTGGGGAGCGACGGCTTCCTCGTCTGTATCGTCGCTCTGGACGAATTCGATGGCTCGATCCTTTACGGTCCGGAGATCATCAGCCGGGGTTTTGTCTATATACGGGACAACGAGGGGTTGATTCTGCGGGCAGAGGAGATCGTGCGGAACGAGGTCAAAGGCAAGGCGGCGCCCCCGGCACTCTCCCGCCGCGTTCGCAACGCTTTGGCCAGCTTCTGCAGCAATGAGATGGGACGGCGGCCGATGATCCTGCCAGTGGTGATTCAGGTATAGGCGGCGTTCCGCGGCCGGCCCTTTTGGAAACGAAGGCGCGGTCGCGCCGAATCCCGCCCCGCTTCGGAAAGGGCGGGTCGGGCGGACATTCCGCTGCGATAGGAAGACGCCCAACGTTCGGTTGCAAAGCGCGGGCAAAACGTTGGGTTTCAGAGCGCTGAAACATTAAAAACTGATTGGTGAAATCCGAGTTCATTGGTATAATGCGTCGGGAACGTTTGTTCTTTTCTGGCGTATCATTTAATGAACTATTGGACTCTCAGTGGCCGGTGCGATTGCCCGCCGCGAGCCACGACCTACTTCCCGCTGCTGATATGGTAGCCAAGAGGCGTACGAAAAAAAAAGCGACTCCGCAGAAGCAGCTTTTGGACGGGTTGGCGGCGATCGCCCGCGTGGAGGTTGTCGGCCTCAGTCTCGTGTTGATCTCGGTCTTTACGCTGCTGAGCCTGCTGACCGGTTCGCGTGGCAGTGTCACAGGGCTGTGGATCGATTTCCTGCGCTACGCCACCGGTGACGGCGTGGCCGGTGTACCCTTGCTGACCGGCTTCCTTGGCTTGTGGCTGGTTTTGCGCGCCATCGAAGGACCGAAACGGCGAAGGTCCCCGTCGGGAGACGGAAGCGGGGCGGGCAGGGAGTTGCCGATTCTGCCCTGGCGGGCGCCGAGCGGCCTGCTGCTGATTTTTCTGGCATACATTGCCGCCATCACGCTGATGCTACCTCCGATGACACGGGCGGCGCGCGTCCTTGACGGTGGGGCGGGCGGCGCGCTCGGTCACTTTTTTGCCAATACACTGGCGGATGGGCTGCCCGGCTGGGGCGGGTGGACGGTGATTCTTCTGGTCGCGCTGTCGGGACTGACGCTGCTGACCGGCCGCCGATTGTGGGACGGCCTCTGGGTTGGGGGCGGTACCGTGAGCCAGGAAATCCGGGGCGTGCTGCAAGAGTTGTGGCGGGAAGAACGACGCAAAGATCTCTTCAGAACCAGGACATTGGCCGGAAGGGAGCGGAACGAGACACACGCTCCCGTTCCTGACTCCACTCCGCTTTCCCCCTTACGACAGGCCGGCCGCGCTGCCGAAGATACGCCGTCAATGCAGGCGGAAGAGTTTGACGGTTCTGATGGCCAATTGTCAGGGATAAGCGCCGATCGACATCTGAAAGACAGAAAAGGGAGAGTTGAACCGGCGTGGGAACTTCCGCAGCTGAGCGATATGTTGGACTTCTGGGACCGGTTGATCGACAGCGACGATCTTATTCGCTACCGGGGCCGGCTGCTGGAGGAGACCCTGGCGCTGTTTGGCGTTCCCGCTGATTTTGAAGGGGTCAACGCCGGTCCGACCGTCACCCAATATCTGATCCGTCCAGGCTACACCGAGCGCACTGTGCGCGGAGAGACGAAGCGCACCAAGGTCAAGGTCAGCAAGATCGCCAGCCTAAGCAACGATCTGGCGCTTGCGCTTGCCGCGCGCACGGTGCGGATCGAGGCCCCGATTCCGGGGACAAGCTACGTCGGCATCGAAGTGCCGAATACGGAAAGCAACAATGTCGGTCTGAAGGAGTTGATGGAGAGCGAGGAGTTCGATACCTTACAGTCCGGGGACCGCCTGCCCATTGCTCTGGGCGAGGACGTGCGGGGCAAGCCGGTGGTCACCGACCTGGCGCGGATGCCCCATCTTCTGATTGCCGGCGCCACCGGAACGGGCAAGTCGGTCTGCATCAATTCGATCATCGGCTGCCTGCTTCTGACCCACACGCCGGAAACGCTGCGCCTGCTGATGATCGATCCGAAGATGGTCGAGCTGACCGTCTACAACGGGACGCCCCATCTTCTCAGCCCGGTGGTGACCGACGTGGACCGGGCCTCAGGCGTGCTGTTCTGGTGCATCAAAGAGATGGAGCGGCGCTATCAACTGCTCAACAAGGCGGGCGTACGCGATCTGGAGCGCTTCAACGCCTATCTGCGTAAACTGGGCGAGGAGATCCTGCCATACGTCGTCGTCATCATTGACGAGATGGCCGATCTGATGATGGCCGCGCCGGAGGAGGTGGAGAAACATGTGATCCGCCTGGCGCAGATGGCGCGCGCGGTGGGCATTCATATGATCATCGCGACCCAGCGGCCCTCGGTCGATGTCATCACCGGCCTGATCAAGGCCAATTTCCCGGCCCGCATCGCCTTCGCCGTGACCAGCCAGATAGACAGCCGGGTGGTGCTGGATGTGCCGGGCGCAGAGAATCTGCTGGGACGGGGCGACATGCTGTTTATGGCGCCGGATGCGAGCAAGCTGGAGCGGCTGCAAGGCGCGTTTCTGGATGATGCGGAGACCAACCGCATCGTCCGCTACTGGCAGAATTTCCACAGTTTGGAAACTTACATCCAGGAGCACGAGGGGAAGGGACCGGGGCGAGAAGAGAACGAACAGTTCCCGCTCTTCACGCCTGACTCTCTTTCCTCACCCGTTGAAGAGCGAGAAGTGCCGGCAGCGGAGGGTACGCTGCCGCGACGCGAAGGGGAATCTCTCCAACTCCTCGAACAGGAGGACGGGCAGAGCCCCCTGCATGATCAGACGCGGGACGGTGATGGCCGGGACGGACTATTCGACGAGGCGGTACAGGTTGTGTCGGAGGCTGGCCGGGGCTCGGTGACGATTTTGCAGCGGAAGCTGCGGGTCGGCTACAACCGTGCCAACCGTCTGGTGGAGCAGCTTGAAGCAGCCGGTATTCTGGGGCCGGACCGGGGCCGGAGCCAGGGACGGGAGGTCTATCTCAAGACCGCAGGAGAGAGTGACAAGGAGCGCGGAAAGGAACTCCCCGCACCGTTTACCGCTTCTCCACCCCTCGATCATGACAGTGGAGTCGTCAACGGTGGAACCAGCGGCAATGGATCCGTCGACAGTGGGTCCGTCGAAGGTGGGCAGGCCGAGTTGCCGCCGCCTTCTGAGCAGGACGACGCCCCGCCCCGGATCTGGATGTAGCGTTGCGTTCGATCCACAACAGGAGAACTCCCGATGAGACAGAGCGTGTCCCCCGCGCGCCCCGCGTGGCTGTCTGACGAGATTTACCCCTTCGAGAGCAGATTCTTCACGACTCCATCCGGCCACGAGATGCACTACATCGACGAAGACGCGGGGGAGCCGATTGTTTTTCTGCATGGCAATCCCACCTGGTCTTTCGAATTTCAGCATCTGATCCGGGATCTTCGGTCCCAATACCGATGTATCGCGCCCGACCATATCGGTTTCGGCCTGTCGGCGCGCAGCCAGCGTTCCGCCGACTACCGGCCTGAAGTCCATGCGGATGCGGCCGCGGCTTTGCTCGACCATCTCGACGTGCAGGACGCGACCCTGTACCTGGTGGATTGGGGTGGGCCTATCGGGTTGGATTTCGCGTGCAAGCATCCGGAACGGGTGAAGCGGCTTGTGATCACGAACACCTGGTGCTGGCCGGTAGGACGCGATCCGCGCTATGTGATGTTCAGCTTTTTCATGTCGAGCTGGCTGGGCCAGTACCTGATCAAGCGCCACAATTTTTTCGTGAACAGGGTGCTGCCAATGGCGGTCGCCTCAAAGGAGATTCTGACTCCGGAGGTGATGGCGCATTATCGCAATGCGCAACCGACGCCGGAGGCGCGGTCCGCGTGCGCGGCCTTTCCGAGGCACATCGTCGGCGCGGGCGACTGGCTGGGGGCGATCTGGGATGATCGGGCTGCGTTCACGGTGAAACCGGCGCTGATCTTCTGGGGCTTTAAGGACATCGCCTTTCGGGAGAAGGAACTGAACCGGTGGAAGGCGGAGCTGGCGGATTTTGAGGTGCACGAGTTCAGGGATTGCGGACATTTCTTGGCGGAGGAAGCGCCGGAGCGGATGCTGCCTGCGCTGCACGCCTTCATGGAGCGGACGCGGTAGAGCAATGATATAATCACGGCGTTAGCGGCCCATTGGGAGCTGCCTTTGCAGACGGTCGGACACGGCAATGCGACCGTCTTGCGCAAGGGAACTGTCATGGATGAAATCAGATTGAAAGACTACCGCTGCTTCCGGGAAAAGCAGGTGGCCCGGTTAGCGCCCTTAACTCTTCTGGTGGGAGAGAACAGCACAGGCAAGACCTCCTTCCTGGCCATAATTCGCGCCCTTTGGGAGCTCGCCAACGACTACAGGATCCCGGACTTCAAAGAAGAGCCGTATGATCTTGGCAGTTTCGACGAGATCGCTCACTTTCGAGGCGGGCGGGGCGGCAGAGCCGAAACCTTCGTTGCGGGATTCAGTACGACGAGACCGAATTCACAGAAAGGGACAAGTAAGCCTTTATCCAAGAAATTCGACGCAACATTCGGTAAGGATGGCGCAGTTCCGGTCCCTGTTGGAAGGCGATTTGTCTTTGGCGACACTTGGATTGAGGAACGCTTTGAGGAAAACATCGAGAAAAACCATATCTATGTTCTCAGAGCTGCGACACACAGGGGGAGTTGGGAAAAGAGGGTGAATAGAGGAATACGATACTCTCTTCAAGATCATACGATTCCTCCGCACGTTCACTTTAGCAATTCTTCAATTCTGGGGAAAAACCAAGCAGGGGACCCGGAGTATGAACCGCTGGAAGGCTCTCCTCCAATTAGCTCTGAAGACAAAGAGATTCTCCGAGAATTTCCCTGGTTTGATCTTTCGTTATCCGGAGTGCGCCCATTCGCCAGCGCACCGGTGCGTTCCAAGCCGAGTCGCACTTACGACCCATCTCGTTTCACCCGGGACCCCGAAGGTGACTATGTGCCAATGTATCTGGCAGACGTGTTCACGCGGCGCAATAGAGTGTGGGCTGAGCTCAAGAGACGCTTACAGGAATTTGGCAAGGCCGCGGGCCTGTTTGATGAAATCTCCATAAAGCGGTTAGGCCAGAGAGATAGCGAACCATTCCAGATTCAGATCAGAAAATCTGGTAACAACCTAAAGGGCCCTTTACGCAATCTCATAGACGTCGGATACGGAGTCAGCCAAGCGCTCTTGATGATTACCGAACTGCTGCGACCGGATGCGCCGCCTCTGTTCCTCTTGCAGCAGCCAGAAGTACACCTTCACCCCAGCGCGCAGGCTGCGCTAGGCAGTCTGTTCTGTCAGATTGCAGGCAAGGAGCGTCAGATTATCGTCGAGACGCACAGTGATCACCTGTTAGATCGTGTGCGTATGGATGTCCGCGACGGGAACGGCGCCTTGAATCCCGAAGATGTGTCGATCCTCTTCTTTGAACGGAACGAACTGGATGTGCAGATCCATTCATTGGGACTTGACGGAGAGGGCAACGTGCTGAACGCGCCCGACAGCTACCGCCGATTCTTCATGGAAGAAACGACCAGGTCTTTGGGGTGGTAGCAAGTGTGCGCGATTGTTGACGTAAACGTTTCCCACGAAGTTTTCGGTTCCAATCGGCCTGAGGCGGGTGAGAGGTTTCTCAGATGGCTCAATTCTGGCTCAATGCGCCTTGTGGTCGGGAGAAAGCTTCTTGACGAGCTTAAGAGTGGAAAAGCCCAGGGATGGCTACGACAAGCGATTCTTGCTGGGAAGGTCCGACAGGAGACAACAAGCGCAGTGGACGAGAGGGAGGAGAAGCTCCTTCAGGAGGAGACCTGCCGCTCCAATGACACACATGTCATCGCGTTAGCTCAGATCAGCGGCGCGCGCCTTCTGTACTCAAATGACATGGCATTACACAAGGACTTCAGAAATAAGAGTCTGATCGATAAGCCAAGGGGGAAAGTGTATTCGACAAATAAGCGCAAGGATTTCACGAGCGCCCAAGAAAAACTGCTGAATGATAGAAACCTGTGCCGGAGTCGATGAACCGCCAGTTTCGGGCCGCGCTGAGTCCGGAGCAACATAGCGTAGCGTGGCATCCTCTCAAAATCACTGACTAAGAACCGAAAACTTTCGGATGGATCGCAAACGGATCGCCGCAACTGTTGTCGGGCTGGCCATCGCGGCCGGTGTCGGGCTGGCTATTCTCACCTTCACCAGCCGCGTCCCGGACGCCGACAGCCTGCCGGATGAGGCCGCGGCGGGGCTTGAACAGTTGAAGACAGTTCAGGGACGGCTGCAGCTGGGAAAAGATGACCAGATGCTCGAGTACGAGTTGTGGGTACAGCGGCCGCGGCATCTGCGGGCAGAGGCGGAACTGGAAGGGCTGGACCGCAAGGCCGTCTTTATTATGACGTTCAACGAGAAAGAGGCGTGGACGTATGACCCGGTGCTGAACCTGGCCACCGTCACCGACCGGACCGAAGGCGCGGCGGCGGCAGGTACGCGCTTTGGTACCTCATTTCTGGAGACGATGCCGGATGATGTGATGGCCGCGCTGCAGGCGGGTGAGCTGCAGATTGTCGGCGAGGAGGCGGTTGCCGGTCGGAATGCGCTGCGCGTGCAGGTGCTGCTGCCGCCTGGGCAGAGTCCACTGGAAGAGGCAGGGGAGCAGTTGACCGTCTGGCTGGACATGAGTACTTTCTATCCCCTGGCCATCGAAGGGGATACGGGCTTCCACATGCGGTTCGACTTCATCATATTCGATGAAGAGATCGATCCGCGGACATTTGTCTTTTTCCCTCCACCGGGCGCGGCCGTGCGCCGGATCGGTGAGTAACGGGCCGCCGCGCGCGTCCGCGCGCGCAGAGACGCCGCGGGGGTTTGCCCGCTTCCGCAATATCCTGGCGGCCTGTATCGCCACTCGCCTGGCAATCGATACAACGACACAGCTATTCTTTCCCTACCTGCAGACGGTCGCTCTGGGGATGAGGATGGATATCGTTGTCCTGGGCCGTCTCGTCAGCCTGCGCAGCCTGGCGGGATTGAGCGCTCCGCTGTTCGGCACGGCGGCCGACAGCTATGGCTATCGCCGCATTATGCGCCTGTCGCTGCTGTTGACGACGGCGGGCATGTTTCTGCTCGGCAGCGGCGCAGGCATCTGGTCTGTTGTCGTCGGCATGATCGTTTCAGGAGCAGGGCTGACCGGCTTCCTGCCGACCTGCCAGGCGTACATCAGTGCGCGACTGCCGTTTGCGCAGCGGGCGCGGGGCATTGGGGTACTGGAGTACGCCTGGGCACTGGCAGGCATTGTCGGTCTGCCGCTGATGGGCTTTCTCTTTGGCCGCTTCAGTTGGCAACTCCCGTTCTTCGTGCTGGGCGGGGCGATGCTGGCAGGCTGGGTTTTGATTGGATTTTTGCCGGAAGCGACGGCCGGCGTACCGGTTGTGGACCGCGACAGGGCGCGGCGTCGGGAGGCGGCCCGGAAGAGGCTGAGGAGCCGCTCTTTCACTCCCCTCCTTGTATCCCTCCCCCCTCTGCGTGCGCAGACAGTCGCCGGCCTTTTCGATCTCGGGCCCAACTGGCGGGCCGCTGTGGCCGTCATCAGCGCCAACGCCCTCTTCTATTTCAGCCAGGTCCACATCCTGATTGCCCACGGCGCCTGGCTGGAAACCGAGTACGGCCTGGTCCCGGAAACCTTGGGTCTGGTGGCATTTGCGCAGGGCGCCGCGGACCTGTGCGGTAGTGTGCTTGTCTCGCTGATCACCGACCGGATCGGCAAGAAGCGGGCCGTGCAGCTCGGCATGCTGGGCTCGCTGCTGGTCTACGTCTCTATGCCGTTGATCAATGTGGGACTGGCGCCGGTCGTTGCCGCGATGGTGCTGCTGCGCTTCGTGTTCGAGTACGGGATTGTCAGCGCCATCGCCCTGATCAGCGAACAGGCGCCGGACCGGCGGGGCAAGCTCATCTCGCTCTCGGTGGCGCTCAATCTGCTGGGCTCCACTTTCAGCGGATTTACGGGACCGTGGATGTATACCCGCTTTGGCGTGTGGGGGCTGGGGCCGGTGGCGGCGGTGGGGACGCTTACGGCGTTTGTGCTGTTGACGGTTTGGGGACGCGAGTCGGCCTGACGACTCTCAATGCCGTATAAAACAGGGGGCAAACCATGTCAATTCTCTACCGACCTGAGGACGGAGTAGCGGGTGATTTCATCCCCTTCTTTTGGGAGGGAGACTACCACCTTTTCTACATTAAAGAATATGGGGCTGAAACCGGCCATGGCCCGGGCATGCCCTGGTTTCACCTCGTGACGCGCGACTTTGTCAAATTCGAGGATTGGGGTGAGGCGATCACGCATGGAACGCCTGATGCGCAGGACGTCATAATCGGGACAGGGTCCGTGGTCGCGGGGGACGGTATCTTTTAGAGGCTGTTTGAAAAGTAAAGGCTGTCGGCCAAATTGTGGTATACGTAGTCTCTGTGAAAACAAAACGATACCCAACAGATTTGACTGACAGCCAGTGGCTTATTATCCAGCATCTGATTCCCGCAGCCAAACCGGGCGGGCGACCACGCAGCCTGGATATGCGTCTGGTGGTTGATGCCATTCTCTACCTGACTGTGGGTGGCATCCAGTGGCGGATGCTGCCGAGTGATTTTCCGCCGTGGCAGAGGGCAGAGTGTTTACACCTACTTCAGGCAGTGGCGGGACGATGGCGCCTGGCGCAGGTTGCATGACACGCTCAGAGTGCGGGTTCGTCATCGAAGCGGACGACACAAGCATCCAACGGCTGGCAGTATCGATAGTCAGACAGTCAAGACTGGCCATACACCGGCAGGTGTGCGAGGCTACGATGGCGGTAAACGCATCACGGGACGGAAACGGCATCTTCTTGTCGATACGCTGGGACTCACATTGGCCGTCCTGGTCACTGCTGCCGACCTGCCTGACCGCGATGGGGCACGGCAACTGCTCAGACGAGGCTGCGGTTTCGGCCAGAAACTGCGTCTTATCTGGGTTGACGGCGCCTATCGCGGCTCTTTGCAGAGATGGGTTGCGCAGCGTTTTCGCTTCCGCCTTCAACCTGTCCTCCGCCCGCAAGAACAAAAAGGTTTCTCCGTATTGCCCCGTCGTTGGGTGGTGGAGCGCACCTTCGCTTGGCTTGGCCTCAATCGTCGCCTCTGTAAAGACTATGAACGACTGCCCGAAAGCAGTGTCGCCTTTATCCATATCGCTATGATTCGTCTCATGGTACGCCGCCTGGCACCCAATTGACCCTTTTCAAACAGCTTCTTACATTTACTTTACGGGTATCAATCGATCCTTCGCCGGAACCGGCAAGGCGGCTCAGGTGGTTATGCGCGCGACCAGTTCGGACCTGCGTACGTGGCACAAGGACCCGGACTTCAAGTTCTTCCCGCCTACAGAGCTTGGGTATGAACTGGACGACTGGCGCGATCCCTTTGTCTTCTGGAACGAGGCGAAAGAGGCGTACTGGATGCTGATGACGGCGCGCACGGACCGTGGGCCGGTGCGCAACCGGGGCTGTATCGGCTTGGCCGTCAGCTCCGACCTGGTGACGTGGGAGGGGCGGCCGCCGCTGTGGGAGCCGGGTGAGGTGTGGGCGCACCCCTGTCCGGACCTGTTCCATCATGGCGAACTGTGGTACCTGGTCTACTCGGTCTCGAGGGAGTGGATCGCCACCCATTACCGGATGGCGCAGAGCTTGGAAGGACCGTGGACCTCTGCGGCCGACGACATGTTCGACGGTCTTGCCTACGGCGCCGCCAAGACGGCGGGAGACGGGTCGCGGCGCTATTCCTTTGGCTGGCTGCCGGTGCGCGCGGGCGAGTCGGACGACGGCGAGTGGTTGTGGGGCGGCAATCTGGTCGTGCACGAAGTTGTGCCGCAGCCGGACGGCTCTTTGAGCGTACGCATGCCTGAGACGGTCGCGCGCGCCTTTGACAAGCCGGCGGGGATTCTGCCGCAACCGGTGCTCGGCAGTTGGGAGGTCGAGGGGCAGAGCGCCAGGACTTCGGCGGAGGGCCGCTACGCGCTGATGACGCTGGGGGAGATGCCTGATGAGTGCCTGATCGAGACAACCGTCACGTTCGCTGCTGGGCTGACCAACTGCGGCCTGCTCCTGCGCGCCAGCGATGATCTGGAGTCCTACTACCAAGTACGTCTGGAGCCGGCCAGGAACAGGGTCGTGCTGGACCGCTGGTCGCCGCAGTTCAGCATCACCACGACGAACCCGCCCTTCATGCTCGAACGCAGGGTCATCCTGGAGCCGGACAGACCGTTGAAGGTGCAGCTGCTTGTCGACGGCACGGCCCTGGTCATCTATGTCGATGAGCGGGTGGCGCTTTCCAGCCGCATCTATGACCGGCGCGGGGGCGCGCTGGGCCTCTTCGCGACCGAGGGTGAGGTCCGCTTCGACGGAATCAGAATGGCGACCAGATGATTTGCCGGGGCGAGTGACTGTGTGGCAACTGTTTTCTTCCCGTTTCCGGGCGCGAACATGGACCTCATCCACGGCTGACAGGCAACAGTGCGCGGAGCCGTTGCGTGGCTTCTCCCGCTTCCGCCATATCCTGGCCGCCTGTGTGGCTACCCGGATCGTCGTCGACACATCGGTCCAGCTTTTCTACTCCTTTCTACAGGTCATTGCGCTGGGAATGGCCCTGGATGTTGTCGTTCTGGGCCGTCTGATGAGCCTGCGCAGCGCGGTGGGGCTGAGCGCGCCGCTGTTCGGCAGCGCGGCGGACCGCTACGGCTACCTGCGCGTGATGCGTCTGGCCCTGGTTTTGGCCGCGGCGGGCTCCTTCCTGCTGGGAAGCGGCGCCGGGTTCTGGTCGGTTGCGGCCGGGATGGTCCTGTCAGGTGTGGGGTTGACCGGCTTCTTGCCGACCCTCCATGCCTATATCAGCGCGCAGCTGCCCTTTGCGCAGCGGGCGCGCGGCATCGGCACCCTGGAGTACTCGTGGGCACTGGCAGGGATCTTCGGCCTTTCGCTTATGGGCCTCCTGTTCGACCGTTTCAGCTGGCAGCTTCCCTTCATGGTTCTGGGGGTAGCGATACTCGCCAGTTGGGCAGTCCTCGGCTTTCTGCCGAGAGTACCGCGAGGTGCGGACCCCGCACTGGCGGGCGGCAGCGAAAAGGCTGTGCCGGCCCAGGCGGCCGTAACAGGTGAAGAGGTCGATTCAGGGAAACGCATTGAGAAAGGGGTTGCGCCCTCTCTTGCCGATCACTTCTCCCACCTCGCTCATGGCGCTGTTCGGCGTATCGCCGGGCTCCTCGATCTCGGCCCAAATTGGCTCTCGGCCTACATGGTCATCGGCGCGAACTGCCTCTTTCTTTTCAGCCAGGGCCATGTCCTCATTGCTCACGGTGTCTGGTTGCAGACCGAATACGGCCTTACGGCAACTGCTTTGGGCCTGGTGGCCCTGTTGCAGGGAGCGGCGGACCTGGCGGGGGCTGTTCTGGTCTCGCTGATCGCGGACCGGGTCGGCAAGAAGCGATCATTTCAGGCAGGCATTCTCGGTTCAGCGCTGGTATACCTCTCTCTCCCCATAGTCAATATCGGGCTGTTGCCGGTCGTCGCGGCATTGCTGCTGATGCGATTTACATTTGAGTACGGCCTCGTCAGCGCCATAGCCCTGGTCAGCGAACAGGCGCCGGACCGGCGAGGCAAAGTGATGTCGCTGGCGGTGGCGATCAATTTGCTCGGCTCTACACTTACCGGTTTTACCGGACCGTTGATGTACGCCCGTTTCGGCGTGTGGGGGTTGGGACCGGTGTCGGCCGTCTGTACGCTGGCGGCATTCGTGCTGTTGACGGTCTGGGGACGCGAGTCGGCGGAAACTGCAATGGCTAGTGAATAATGGTCAGTGGCCAGAGTCGGCGCAGGGGTCGGCTGGAGAAAACGATTTGCGCCGTTCAGGTAAGCCGTGCCATGATGATTTTGCTTTCTCCGTCAGATAGTTCAAGTAGATTGGAAGCCGCTCCACCAGCGGCTAAGTCCTTCCCGCACACATGTTACTGAGGAATCCTCAAATGAATATTATCTACCTGCATTCGCACGACACGGGCCGGTACCTGCAGCCCTACGGCCATGCCGTCCCTGCGCCCAATCTGCAGCGGCTGGCGGAAGAGGGCGTTCTCTTCCGCCGGGCGTTCAGCGCCGCGCCGACATGCTCACCGAGCCGGGCCTGTCTGCTCACGGGCCAGAGCTCGCATTCCTGCGGGCAGTTGGGACTGGCCAATCGGGACTTCTTCCTGCAGCATCCCGAACGGCATCTGGCGAACTTTCTGCGCGGGCACGGCTACCGCACGGCCTTGTGCGGCTTTCAACACCTGACGCTCGATACCCGTACGCTGGGATACGAATGGATCGCCGAGGCCGACCCGCCCGGGTCTGGGGGGGCGGAGTACAGAACGGAGGCTGCAGTCGAGTTCATCAACCGGGAGCATGACCGGCCCTTTTTCCTGGCAGTGGGCTACTCGGAGACGCATCGCGTCTTTCCGGAGCCGAGCGAGGAGGAGGACGTGCGCTATACGCTGCCGCCGGCGCCGCTGCCCGATACGCCGGAGACCCGCTATGACATGGCCTCTTACAAGCGCATGGCCAGGATCCTGGACGACCAGGTTGGGATCGTGCTGGCGGCGCTGGAGAAGGCGGGGCTGGCCGAGGATACGCTGTTCATCTACACGACGGACCACGGGCTGGCCTTCCCCGGCATGAAGTGCACGCTGACCGACCACGGCTTCGGCGTTTCGCTGATCATGCGCGGGCCGCAGGGGTTCAGCGGCGGCAAGGTCGTGGACGGGATGGTCTCGCAGATCGACATCTACCCGACACTGTGCGAGCTATTGGATGTCGAGCCGCCAGCATGGCTGCAAGGACGATCTGTTGTGCCGCTGGTGGCGGGTACTGCGGAGGAGATCAATGAGGAGATCTTCGGGGAGGTGAGCTATCACGCGGGCTATGAACCGAAAAGGGCGGTGCGCACGCAACGCTGGAAGTATATCCGTCGTTTCGATGAGTGGACGACAACGACGATGCCCAACATCGACAACGGACCAAGCAAGCAGTATCTGATGGACAACGGTCTGGCCGAGCGCAAGGTGCGCCAGGAGGCGCTCTACGATTTGATTTATGATCCGAACGAAGCCTGCAACCTGGTGAACGACCCGGATTACGCCGAAGCTCTGGCGGAGATGCGGGGCCGGCTCTCGTCATGGATGGAGCGCACGGATGACCCCCTGCTGCGGGGCCCTGTGCCGGCGCCGGAGGGCGCGTACGTGGATAGACCGGGCGACCCGCATCCGGGCGTTTCGGAACGGGACTCGGTCAGCCGATGGCTGCGGCGGGAGAAACTGGATATTCGGGGCTAGCATTCTGTTGTGAGAGACCGGCGGCCGGGGGATGCAGCGGCTTCCGACGTTACTTTTCTCCCAGGGCAAAGACCAGGGCCTCGATGAGGAGATCGATTTCTGACTCGGTCGCCACCAGGGGCGGGGCCATGATGAGGATGTTGCCCAAGCCGGGAACGGTGTTGCCGTTGCGCCCGAGAATGACGCCGGCCTGTTTGCAGCGACCCAGGATCTCCAGCGCCTCAGCGTCGTCGAGGGGCTGTTTGGTCTCCTTGTCCGCCACCAGCTCGACGCCCAGGAGCAGCCCGCGGCCGCGGGCTTCGCCCACCCACGGGTGCGACGACAGGTTCTTCAATTGCCCCAGCGCGTAGTCTCCCACGCAGCGGGCCTTCTCCACCAGACCTTCTTCCTCCACGATCTGCAGATTGTGCAGTCCGACCGCAGTGCTGACCGGGTGGCCGCCAAAGGTGTTGATGTGACGGAAGTGGCTCAGGTCGCCGCCCTCGCCCATGAAGGCGTTGAAGATATTCTCCTGCACTGCGGTCGCAGCGAGGGGCATGTAGCCGCTCGAAAGCCCCTTCGCCATGGTGATGATGTCGGGCTTTACCTCCCAGTGGTCGTGGCCAAACATTTCGCCGGTGCGGCCATAGCCGGAGACGACCTCGTCGAAGATGAGAAGTACGCCGTACTCGTCGCAGATTTCGCGCACGCGCGGCAGGTATTCATCCGGCGGGACCAGCACGCCGCCGCCGGAGATGATCGGCTCCATCAGTACCGCGGCGACCGTCTCGGGCCCCTCGTAGATGATCGTCTCCTCGATCGCCTGTGCACAGGCGATGCCGTGCTCGGCGGCGGTGAGCTTGGGGTGGGCGCGGTAGGGATAGGGGGGCGGAACGTGGATGAAGCCGGGCGCCATCGGCCCGTAACCGATCTTGCGTTCGGCCTGGCCGGTGGCGCTCATGGCGCCGAGCGTGTTGCCGTGGTAGGCGCGGTGGCGGGAGATTATTTTGTAGCGGGTGGCGCCGCCCTGTTTGCCGGACTGCAGGTGGTACTGGCGGGCGACCTTGAAGGCGACCTCGTTGGCTTCGGAGCCGCTGGAGGAGAAGTAGACGCGGCCGCGCCAGCCGAGCAGGTCCAGTATCTTGTCGGCCAGCTGCGCGCCGGGCGGGTGGGTCATGGTGGGCGCGAGATAGGCGAGCTCTGTCATCTGCGCGGCGGCGGTTGCCGCCAGTTCGCTGCGCCCGTAGCCGATGTTCACGCACCAGAGGCCGGCCATCGCGTCGAGGTAGCGGCGGCCCTGGTCATCTTCCAGATAGCAGCCTTCGCCGCGCACGATGAGGGGAGGCGGGCTGTCGGCCAGCGGTTTGTGCTGGGTGAGGGGATGCCAGAGGGCGCGGACGTCGAGTTCTGAGATGGAAGGGGCAACGGTCATTTTTTCTCTCGCTTCCTCTGTGGAGTTGGCGTCGTTTACGGTGGGATCATACCAGCATCTCGTAATCCGGTCTACAATGGGCTGGAGGCTGTTGCAGACGCGGGCCTCTGGGCAGTTTCTGAATCCAAATGGGCCGGAATCAGAAACCAGAGGGAGCAACAGATGTCGTGTATGTTCCCCACAGATATGATAGAATGCGGGAAACCGCGCTTGGATGATTAAGAGCTCTCCTCTCTGAGTTAGAGGACTCACAGGCAAGTTCTGCCGAATTAGAGAAAAAACGGGGGTCGAAGATGGTGCCTGCACAGATACTATTGACAGAGATTCAGGCACGAGTCCTGGAGCAGATCGCCGCGGAACAGGAAACAACCGTAACTGAACTGATCCGCCAAAGTATCGATGACATGATTCGACACCGAATGGATATTGGTGGCGGCAAACAGATCGATGTCGATCGAGAGGAGGGTAGGCGACGCGCTCTTTCCGTTGTTGGGGCATTCTCCAGCGGTGTCGACGATCTCTCGATCAATCATGATCAGTATCTGGCTGAAGCATATGCGAACGCAGCCGGCGATGAGTGATGGTATTGGTCGATACCTCTGCTTTGTTGGCATTACTTGATAGAGATGACCGGTATCATGACGACGCAACTCTGGTCTGGAGGCGTCTCGTCTTGCAAAATGAGCCGGTAATTTGTACAAACTATGTAGTTGTGGAGACAATTGCACTCGTTCAGAGGCGCCTCGGCCTAGCTGCGGTGCGTCGCCTGTTGCAGGATCTGATTCCTTGGTTATCTATTGAATGGGTGCAGCCCGAAATCCACGAAATGGCTATATCAGCACTATTGGCCGCGAACCGCCGTGGTCTTAGCATTGTCGACTGCGTTAGTGTTGAGGTAGCACGCAGGAAGCGAGTCAGTGCAGTATTTGCTTATGACCGCGATTTTGTCGAGCACGGTTTCACTCCCATAGATTAGCCACAACATCCCAATTCAGGAGGAAGGAATGACTCAGGACACTATCCGCGTCGGCGTTGTCGGCGCAGGCGCCAACACGCGTGACCGGCATATTCCGGGCCTGCAGGCCATCGAAGGCGTCGAGATCGTCGCGGTCTGCAATCGCAGCCAGGAATCGGGGGAACGGGTCGCGCAGCGGTTCGGCATCGAGCGGGTCTGCACGAACTGGCAGGATATCGTGCAGGCCGAGGACGTGGACGCCGTGGTGATCGGCACGTGGCCGTACATGCACCGTCTCCTCACGGTGACCGCGCTGGAGGCGGATAAGCACGTAATGTGCGAGGCGCGCATGGCGATGAACGCGTCGGAGGCCCACTGTATGTACAATGCGCTGCGCAGCCGGCCGCATCTTGTGGCGCAGATCGTGCCGTCACCCTTCAGCCTGCGCGTGGACCGCACGATCCAGCGGTTGATTCGCGACGGCTGGCTGGGGGATGTGCTGGTGGTGGACGTTCGCGCGGGCGGCGCCTTCATCGACAAGGATGTTGAGATGCACTGGCGCCACAATATGGACTACAGCGGGCTGAACGTGATGACGATGGGCATCTGGTATGAGGCGATGATGCGCTGGGTCGGCGAGGCGACCAGCGTGGTCGCCAAGGGAAAGACCTTTACGCCGGTGCGCCAGGATGAACAGGGTCGCATGATGGGCGTACGCATCCCCGATCATATCGACATTATCGCGGACTTGGCCGGCGGCGGGCAGGCCCACATTCAGGTCAGCAACGTGACAGGATTCGGTGATCCGCCCTCGGCAACGATCTACGGCAGCGAAGGCACGCTGCATTTCAGCGGCGATGTCCTGACGGGCGGACAGCGTGGCGACAGCGGCCTGAGTGAAATCGAAGTGCCGGCCCACGAGGCGGGAGGATGGCGCGTGGAGGAGGAGTTCATCAGCGCGATCCGCGGGCACGAAGTGATCACCCACACCGATTTCGCCACCGGCGTGAAATACATGGAGTTCACCGAGGCGGTCCATCGCAGCCGGCGCAGCGGGAAGACGGTTAACCTGCCGCTGCTGTAGAGGCAACGGGCACGGGGCGCCGGCCACGAAGAAAGGGGAAGACCGATGAAACGATACGGAATGGTCATTCGCGTCAGGCCGGAGTTGGAGGACGCCTACGTACATCTGCACGCCAACACCTGGCCTGAAGTCCTGCAGCGCATCAGCGCCTGCAATATGCGCAACTACACGATCTTCATGCGGGACGGCTACCTGTTCGCCTATTACGAGTATGTGGGGGACGACTACGAGGCCGACATGGCGACGATGGCGGCCGACCCGGTCACGCAGGCGTGGTGGAAGCTGACCGATCCCTGCCAGGAGCCGGTGGAGAGCGCGGCCGAAGGCGAGCGCTGGGCGGAGATGGAGGAGGTATTCCATCATGACTGAGCGCAGGCGCTATGTGGATACCCACGTGCATTTCTGGGACGGTTCGGTGATCGACTATCCGTGGCTGGAGGGTGCGTCAGCGATCGCCCATCCCCATCTGCCGGCCGACCTGGAACGGGCGCGCTCCGGTGTCTCGCTGGAGCTGGCGGCGATCGTCTTCGAGGAGGCCGACTGTCTGCCGGCGCACGCGCTGCGCGAGGCGGAGTGGGTCACCGAACTGGCGGAGACGGAGCCGCGCATTCGCGGCATCGTCGCCAGCGCGCCCCTGCAGGACGGTGAAGGCGCCCGGCCCCTTCTGGAGGCGCTGGCGGAGCTGCCGCTGGTCAAGGGCATCCGCCGCCTGATCCAGGACGAGCCGCTGGGCTTCTGCACCGCGCCGGAGTTTGTGCACGGCGTGCAGCTGCTGCCCGAGTATGGCTTCAGTTTCGACCTGTGCATCTACCATCCACAGATGGGGAACGTGCTGGAACTGGTGGCGCAGTGCCCGGATGTCTCCTTCCTGCTCGATCATATCGGCAAACCGGGCATCGCGGACGGCATCATGCAGCCGTGGAAGGATCAGCTGCGCGAGCTGGCCAGCCGGCCGGACATTCACTGCAAGCTCTCAGGCGTGACGACGGAGGCGGACCACGAAAACTGGAACCGGGATGAGTTACGGCCGTACATCGAGCACGTGCTGGACTGTTTCGGCCCGGACCGGGTAGTCTTCGGCTCCGACTGGCCGGTGGTCGACATGGCCGCGGACTATGTCACCTGGTTTGACATCGTTCAGGACAGCATCAGCCACCTGAGCGCGGAGGACCAGCAGAAGATCATGCACGACAACGGGGCCCGCTTCTATCGATTGAGGATTTAGCCGCAGTTTTTGGTAGTCAGTTTTTCGTAGTCAGCTTTCAGTGCATCCTTGTGTTCGACGGGGGCGCTGTTACGAAGGTCTGGAAGCACAGAGTTCAAAGCCATTGCGAGGAGCAATTCATGGCCTACACACCCAAACCGGAAAATAAATTCAGTTTTGGTCTTTGGACCGTTGGCAACATTGGACGGGACCCGTTCGGCGACCCTGTGCGGGAGGTGCGCTCGCCGGTGCAACTGGTCCAGTTGCTGGGGGAGGTGGGCGCGTGGGGCGTCAACTTCCATGACAACGACCTGGTCCCGATCGACGCGACCGCGGCCGAGCGCGACCGGATCGTACGCGACTTCAAGAAGGCGCTGGATGAGAACGGGCTCGTCGTGCCGATGGCGACGACCAACCTCTTTACGCACCCGGCCTTTCGCGACGGGGCTTTCACCAGCAACGACCCGGAGGTGCGGGCCTATGCGCTGCAGAAGACGATGGCCGCCATCGACCTTGGGGTTGAGTGCGGCGCCAGCACGTACGTCTTCTGGGGCGGGCGGGAAGGCACGGAGACGGACGCCAGCAAGAGCCCTGCGGATACCGGTAAGTGGTTCCAGGAGGCGCTCAATTTCCTGTGTGAATATGTGATGGATCAGGGGTATGATCTGCGCTTTGCGCTGGAGCCGAAGCCGAACGAGCCGCGCGGCGACATCTATTTGGCGACGGTCGGCCACATGCTGGCCTTTATCGAGACGCTCGACCGCCCGGAGATGATCGGCGTGAATCCGGAGGTGGCGCATGAGCACATGGCCGGCCTGAACTTCACGCATGCGGTGGCGCAGGCGTGGAATGCGGGCAAGCTCTTCCATATCGACCTCAACGATCAGAATCTGGGGCGCTATGATCAGGATTTCCGCTTCGGCAGCCACAACATCAAGCAGGCGTTCTTCCTGGTCAAGTTCCTGGAAGATGTGGGCTACGACGGCCCGCGGCACTTTGACGCCCATGCCTACCGCTCGTCCGACTATGAGGACGTGAAGGCCTTTGCCAGCGGTTGTATGCGCACCTACCTGATCCTGAAGGAAAAGGCGGAGCAGCTGCGCGAGCACAAGCAGATCCAGGAGCTGCTGGCGCAGATTTCGGCTGACGACGGCTCGATGGACGGTTTCAGAGGCAGGTACTCTTCGCAGAAGGCGGCCAGCCTCAAGGCGCATCCCTTTGACCGCGACGAACTGGGCCGCCGCGGCAAGCCCTATGAACAGTTGGACCAACTGGTGGTTGAACTGTTGCTCGGAGTATGAACTGCAATCTCTTGTCCCTGGTTTTCGGTAACGCCATCGCCCCTGGCAGTTCACTGAAAACTACAAACTGACTACTGAAAACTACAAAAAAGGGCGCGGGAAAATGTATTTGATCGGCATCGACTCCTCTACTACGGCCACCAAGTCTCTGATCATCGACGCGGACGGCGAAATCGTCGCTGTGGGCGCGGCTGAGTACCCGTTCGAGACGCCCCAGCCCCTGTGGAGCGAACAGCGCCCCGACCTGTGGTGGGACGGCACGGTGCAGAGCATGCGGTCGGCGCTGGACCAGTCCGGTATCGATCCGGCGGAGGTCGGCGCGGTGGGCGTGAGCGGTCAGATGCACGGGCTGGTGCTGTTGGACGAAGACGGCGAGCCGCTGCGGCCGGCCATTCTGTGGAACGACCAGCGCACCGGCAAACAGTGCGATGATATGCGCCTGTGGCTGGGCAAGGAAAATCTGGTGCGCATCACCGGCAACGACGCGCTGGCCGGCTTCACCGCGCCCAAGATTCTGTGGGTGAAGGAGAACGAGCCGGAGGTCTACAGCCGCGTCCGTCAGATACTTCTGCCCAAAGACTTCGTGCGCTACAAGCTGACCGGCGACTTCGCCACCGACAAGGCGGGCGCCGGCGGCACGTCGCTGCTGGAGCTGGCGACGCGGGACTGGTCGCCGACGGTTCTGGCCGCGCTCGAGATTCCGCCGCAGTTTCTGCCTCCCACACACGAAGGCACGCAGGTGACGGGAACGGTTTCGGCGCAGGCGGCAGAGGCCACGGGTCTGCGCGCGGGCACGCCGGTGGTCGGGGGTGGGGGCGATCAGGCGGCGCAGGGGATGGGCGTGGGCGCGATCGAGGAGGGAATCGTCGCGCTGACGCTGGGCACGTCCGGTGTCGTCTTCGCCACCGCGAACGAACCCTTCTACGAGCCGGAGGGGCGCCTGCATGCCTTCCCCCATGCTCTGCCGGACAAGTGGCACCTGATGGGGGTGATGCTCTCGGCCGCAGGCAGCCTGCGTTGGCACCGGGATACGCTGGCGCCCGGCGTGGAGTTCGACGACCTGGTGGCCCCGGCCGCAGAGGCGCCGGTCGGCAGTGAAGGACTTCTCTTTCTGCCCTATCTGACGGGTGAGCGCACGCCCCACCCGGACCCCTTCGCCCGCGGCGCGTTCGTCGGGCTGACCGTCCGCCACGGGCTGCCCCACATGACTCGCGCCGTGCTGGAAGGCGTGGCCTTTGGCCTGCGCGACAGTTTCACGCTGATGCAGGGCGTCGGCCTCGGTGCAATCCGCCAGGTGCGGGTGAGCGGCGGCGGCGCGCGCAGCACGCTGTGGCGGCAGATCCTGGCGGATGTGCTGGACAGTGAGCTGGTAACGGTCAACACGACCGAAGGCGCGGCCTACGGCGCGGCGCTGCTGGCCGGTGTGGGCGCGGGCGTCTGGGCTGATGGCGAGAGCGCGTGCGCGGCGACCATTCGCGTCACCGGCTCGACCACGCCGAACGCCGACGCCATTGCGACCTACGACGACTTCTATGAACTCTACCAGGGCCTCTACCCGGCGCTGCGAGCAACGTTCGACGGCGTGCGCCAGAGCGAGGAATGAGAACAGAGGAACGAGGAGTGCGGAGTGATCGTAGTTCTCTCTTTCCTCTCTCCTCTTCACTCTCTTCTCACAGTCTGAGGAGAACCTGTGCGCTCGCAGCTATTCTACGCTGTCTACGTTCCCACCTTTATTCTATCCTTCTGCCAGGGGATGCTGGCGCTGCTGCTGCCGGTATACGTGATCGATCTGGGGCTGTCCTTCAGCCTGATCGGCATTGTGCTGGGCAGTTATGGCATTGGAACGCTGCTTGGAGATCTGCCTGCCGGGGGCATTCAGGACCGCATCGAAAACCGTCTTTCGATGATTATCGGTATCTGCGTGATGGGGCTGGGGATGCTGGCCCTGAGCTTGTCCATGCGCTTTATCACGCTGGTGATCTGCGGGATCTCGATTGGCGCCGGCGCGGCGTTGTGGAACGTCTCCCGGCACGCATACCTGGCCAACAATACGCTCAACGCCAGTCGCGGGCGGGCCATCTCGATCTTCGGCGGCGTCAACCGCATCGGCATGTTCGCGGGCCCGATTATAGGGGGATATCTGAGCGCGGAGGCGGGCATGCATACCGCCTTTGCCTTCTGCGGCGTTGTCGCGCTGCTGGCGTTGATCTTTCCGCTCCTGTTCGTACACGACAGCCTGGCCGAAGTGCCGTCGAAACAACAGGTGTCAATGGCGCTTTCCTACGGGCGCATGCTGACCTTTCTGCGCCGCAATGTCTGGCTGGTGACGCCGGCCGGTTTCGGCATGATCTGTGCGCAGACGATCCGCGCCGGCCGGCAGAGCATCATCCCGCTCTACGCGGCGTCTATACTGGGCCTGGACGTGGAGCGCATCGGCCTGGTGATGGGGGTCGCCGCGGCGGTGGATATGTCGATGTTCTATCCGGCCGGCTATGTGATGGACCGCTTCGGACGCAAGTTCGCCTACGTGCCTTCGTTCCTGTTGCAGGCGCTGGGCATGGCCCTGATTCCCCTGACCGGCTCATTTGCGGCGCTGATGGCGGTCACGTCGCTGATCGGTTTCGGCAACGGGCTTGGCTCGGGGACGATGTTGACGCTGGGCGCGGATCTGGCGCCGCCGAAGGGTGAGGGCATGGGCGCGTTTCTGGGGCTGTGGCGGCTGATAGGCGACACCGGGCACACGAGCGCCCCCATCATCGTCGGCACGATTGCCGATGCCTTAAGTCTGGCGCCGTCGATCTACGTTATCGCCGTTATCGGGTTGGGGGCTGGCTCGGTCCTGGGCCTGTTTGTGCCGGAGACGCTGAAGAAGGGGACGACGGTCGGCGCGGAGCCGGCTGCTTCGGGGTAGGAAAAAAGAGTGGTACAATTTGGGACCATATCCAAAGGATACAGAGAAGGAATCTAATGATGAAAGATCAAACAAGCAAAGAGCGGCTTGAGGAAATTCAGAAGATCTATCGATCTTTGGGGCTTGAGTCTGAGGAGGTTCGAAAGTACCTCGCCGCACTTGGCACTCTGTCAAAACAATCGGAACAGAAGCACCCCGTCGTTTTCATAGAAGCTGGAATTACGTCTAGCAGCCACGGAGAGATCAAAGATGCCGGACTGGAATCAGCTTCTAAATGAGATAAATGCTGCTGGTAGTACACATGACATTATTCGTCGGCGATATCTGAGAAAACTTCATGAACTAACCAGTCGGAATGTTATTATCTACTATTCAGGTTGGTTACAGAAGCGAAACTTGGAAGGATGTAGAGGTAAACGACGCGGACAAAAACGGACTCATGACCGTAATGCATCAGCTGGACCACGACATAGGTCTGGATCTGATCCTTCATACGCCCGGGGGTGAAACCGCCGCCACTGAATCTCTGGTTGACTATCTTCGTGCCATGTTCGGTACAGACATCCGGGCGTTCGTTCCTCAACTTGCTTTGTCGGCCGGTACCATGATTGCTTGCGCTTGTAAAGTAATTTACATGGGAAAACAGTCTAGTCTCGGCCCAATTGACCCGCAGTTTGGCGGCATACCAGCGCACGGGGTCGTGGAGGAGTTCGAACGCGCGCATCAGGAAATCAGCGAAGATCCAAGCAAAATTCCTGTCTGGCAGCCGATCATTGCCAAATATCCACCCACCTTCATCGGAGAGTGCGAGAAAGCAATCGAGTGGTCCAATGAGATGGTTACAGAATGGCTCCGGACGGGGATGCTAAATGGTCTAGAAACGAAAGAGCAACAGAGTAAAATTAAGAATATAGTCGCTAGTCTCACCGATCACGCGCTGTCAAAATCCCACGACCGGCATCTCTCGCTCGACACCTGCAAGGAAATTGGGCTTAAGGTGAGTAGATTGGAAGATGATCAACCATTACAGGATGCAGTTCTTTCTGTGCACCACGCTTGTATCCACACTTTGGGAGCAACATCTGCATTCAAAATTATCGAAAACCACGAAGGAAGAGCTTTCATTCAGAGTGCTCACCAAGTTGCTGTCCAAGCGTAAACGAAGAGAAATAAGGACAGAGTTTTTGGGAGCCGACCCCTAGTAACGAGTCCCCATCGGCTGAAAGCGCCAGTAGCTGAGCGAACGCCACAACCACTCGAAGGGCCCAAAGCGGTAGTAGCGCAGCCACAGCGGTGACACAACCAGTTGGACCACCCAGATCGCGGCGACAATGCAGATCTGCCCTACCCGTTCGACCGAACCGAACAGCCCCAGGCCGTGGCCGTAGAAGATGGCCGTGGCCAGGATCGTCTGCAGCAGATAGTTCGACAGGGCGGTCCGCCCCACCGCAGCCAGCGCATTCTGCAGCCAGGGCAGCGCGTCCGACCGGGCGAAAAGCGTCAGGAGTCCGATGTAGGCGGCGCTGACGAAGAGGCTGCCCCAGTAGTTCGGCTGCGCGCCGGGGCCGAACTGGGAGTACTCCATCGACCAGCTGTTGGCGAAGTTCTGGACTACGCCCCAGCTCACGACAGGCAGGCCGATGGCGAGTCCGAGGATAACCATACCGACGTAGAAGCCGCGCGAACGACTGCCTGTCAGCACGCCCCACCGGAAGAGCGCCATCCCTATCAGCATCAGGCCCCCGGCGCGCCACAGCGCCCAGAACAGAAGCCCAAACGTCTGAAATTCGACGGTTGTGGGCACGCGGGCATCCATTTGCTCAAGCCAGCCGCCCCGGTAGGAGGCCACTTCCTCCGCGATCGTCGCGGCAGCCGGCCGCCAGTCGGCCCGTAGCTCCTGCAGCATTTCAGGCGGAGTAAACTGCATTGTCAGGCTTGTAGCCAGCAGGATCAGAGCAGGGATCGAGACTACGAGAATACCCAGCGCCATCTGCCAGCCGGGCCGCAGCCGCCGCAGCCAGTAGACCCAGAAGCCGCACAGCGCGTAGGCCACGAGAATGTCGCCGGACCAGAGCAGGTAGGCGTGGGCAAGACCGATGAGCAGCAGCCAGAAGGTGCGGCGGTAGTGCAGGCCCCAGGCGCGCTGCCCGCGCGCGTCCAGTTTTTCGCTCATCAGCACGATGCCTGCGCCGAAGAGGAGGGAGAAGATAGTCATGAACTTCTGATCG
Source organism: Caldilineaceae bacterium (assembly GCA_965200615.1). GTDB lineage: Bacteria > Chloroflexota > Anaerolineae > Caldilineales > Caldilineaceae > Bin5. The sequence goes on from OZ241377.1 coordinate 435,275, forward strand.
GCGAAGACGTGGCTTAGCGTCCATACCCAGCGGTTAGCCCCGGTCAGATCGCCGTAGACGGTCGGGTTGAAATAAGCGGCTGCGGGCATGGCGAAGCCCTGAATGTTCATGATCAGAATGCCCAGCAGCGCGAAGCCGCGCAGGATGTCGATGGCGACGATGCGTTCGGCCGGGCGGGTCGGGGCGGTTACGGGCTGGTTCGATTCAGAGGACATACATATGCCTTCAAGTAGAGAGGGAAGAGGATAGAGAGCGACTCTGACTCCCCCTTTTGCACTCCTCAGCTTGGTGGAAGAGAACGGAGATTCTTACCCTTATACGCTGGCGCGCACGTTTTATTGCCGCATAGACATTCTGTTCAGGGTGACGGCGCGATGTGGATAGCGACTGGAGTTCAAATGCGCTCCAGATTGGCCTTGATTGAATTCAACACGTCGTCGAACATCGCCGCGGTCAAGCGGCCGGTGTTAGTGTTCTGGCGGCTGACGTGGTAGGAGGCGTAGAGGCGAGGGAGGCCGGCGGGGAGGGCGTGGGCGGCGCCGTGGGAGAAGGTGAGGCGGGGAAGATCGCGGCCGAGCTCGCGCAGGGCGCGCAGGTAGCCGTCGAAGGCGATCTTGCCGAGCGCGAGCACCGCTTGCAGGCGTGGCAGCAGGGCCAGCTCCTGCACGAGCCAGCTGCGGCAGTTATCCAGCTCGGCGGCGGTGGGCCGGTTTTTGGGCGGTACGCAGTAGGCCACGCCGGTCATGTAGCAGTCGATCAGTTCGAGACCGTCGTCCCGGTGGGTACTGGCCGGCCCGCTGGCGAAGCCGGCGCGGTGCAGGGCAGGGTAGAGGAAAGTGCCCGAACCGTCGCCGGTGAACGGGCGGCCGGTGCGATTGGCGCCGTGGGCGCCGGGAGCGAGGCCCAGGACGAGAAGGCGAGCGCGGGGATCGCCCCAGCCGGGCACCGGCTTGCCCCAGTAGGTCCAGTCGCGGAAGGCCTGGCGCTTTGTGGCCGCCACCTCTTCGCGCCAGGCGACCAGGCGCGGGCAGGCCTGGCAGGCGACGGCGGCTTGGTGGAGCGCGTCAAGGGAGTCGAAAGTGGGATTGCTGCCCGTCGGATGGTTCTGAGGCATTCATTTTTCCATGATTTGGCGGGCGCCCACGAAGAAGCGGAAACCGAACACTTACAGCGTCCGGATTTCTACCAGCTGCTCAGCCTCTGGCGTATCCTTGAGCTCGTTACGCAGGGGGCGGCCAAAACCGGGCGCGCTGATCTCGAAGACGTCGCCCGGCTCGGTCTGGATGCCGGCGGCGAAGCTGAGCGTGGCCGTGCCGTAGAAATGCAGATGCACATCGCCGGGCGTGCGGAAGGGCGCGTACTTGAAGTGATGATGCTGGATGTTGGCGAGGCTGTGCGTCATGTTGGCCTCGCCGGTGAGGAAGGGGGCGGACCACAGCTCGCGGTCGTCGCGCAGGATACGAGAGACGCCCTCGATGTGTTCGGGCGGGTCGCCCAGGAGCAGTTCCGGCCCGCAGGCGCACTGGCGCAGCTTGGAGTGAGCGAGGTAGAGGTAGTTCTTCTTCTCCAGGACATGATCGGAGAACTCGTTGCCCAGGGCAAAGCCGACGCGCAGAACGGCGCCGTCGTCGCCGATCACGTAACAGCCGACCAGTTCGGGCTCTTCGCTGCCCTCCAGGGCAAAGGACGGCATGGTCAGCGGCTGTCCCGGCGGCACGAGCCAGCGGCCATCGCCCTTATAGAACCATTCCGGCGCTACGCCCACTTGGCCGGGCGCGGGTTTGCCGCCTTCCAGGCCCAGACGAAACATGCGCATTGAATCGGTCAGGGTCTCTTCTTCCTCGACGTTGAGGTTCTGGTGCATGGCATCGCGCGCCTGGGCGCTGCCGAGATGGTCGAGGCCGGTGCCGCTGATCACGAGCCGGGTGGGGTCGGGGTGATCCAATGGCGGCAGGAGTCTGCCGGCGGCGGCGATCGGGCCATATTCCGCCTGCCGGTCGCCCAGCCGCTCTTCAACGAGCTCGGTCAGCGGCCGCGCGCTGCGGCCTGCCTCCCTGGCCAGATCATATACCCGCTCAGTCCCGTTGAGAACGTGCAATGTCTCTTCGTTCTCGACCATCGCTACCCGGCGGTCGCCGGCTTCTGTCCGGTACTGCACCAGTCGCATCTCGGTTTCTCCTCCGCTGCTCAGTTGACTGACGACCAGAAACTAAGAACTGACAACGATTATTGCTTCTCCCACTTCATCGCATCCCAGGCAACCTTGGTGGAGAGATATGTCTCGTAGGTTACGTCGGAAAGCGAAATGTAGTCCTCGTCCGTGCCGCTGAAGGTGTAGGCGCCCAGTGAGACCCACTGGTCGGAGTGCTGGGACTGATCCACCTCTCGCAGGGTAAAGCCGCCTGAATGGGAGATCCAGTAGCGGGCGTTGCCGGTCGTCGCGTGGTTCGAGGGAATGTAAACGAATACCTCGTAACTGGCCGCCTCCAGGTCCGGAGACCACCTGCCCCAGTTGTATCCGGTGCGGGTCTTGTCGTTGTTATTGGTCCAGAAGAGGTGGTCGGAGTGGCCCACGGTCTCCTCTTGCCACGTGGTCGCAAGGCCGCCTCGCTGGAAACCAGAGTCCTGGTCGTCCACCACCACTGCGATCGGAGTGGGCGTAGGCGAGGGTGAAGCCTCCGGCGTTGCGACGTCTGTCACGGCGGCCCAACTTAACTTCACCTGGGCGATCTCCACGTGCTCATAGTACTCCAGAACGAGACTCACAGACCCGCCATCGTGTTGCAGCGTGTATTGGTATGTTGTCGCCGGGTGATCGCTCCAGCCGTCGATCCGTTTTTCATTATCGATAAAGAGGCGCACGCCGTCGTCGGAGACGACGTCGAAGCGATAGGTTCCCGCCTCGAGCGAAATCTGTGCAGTCCAGCGGGCCGAAAAGCTGTCGGCGTTGATGGTTGGCGACGCAGGCGACCCGGAGCCCCAGTTGTAGTCAACGGCGGCCTCCTGCCGGGCGAGCGCGGGCGTGCCGGTCAACGTGCGGTTGTTCCAGTACAGCGCCTGCCAGACGATAACGGGCGTTGATGTCGGCGTCGGCGTTATCGTCTGGGTGGATGTGGGGATTGCCGGGGTGGCGGTTGGCGCCGGCGTGTAGATGGCTGGCGGTGTTGCTGTCGGCGTGGCCGTGGCCAGTGGTGTTGTTTCCAGCCTGCTCCAGGTCAGGCTGGCCTGTGCCTGCCCGGTTGCTTCGTAATACTCCATCCGCACGGCAACGGCGCTGCCATCCAGGTAGATGACCTGGGAGTAGGTGGTCGCGGTCTGAACCTGCCAGAAATCGATCAGGGTTCTGTCTCCGACTATCAGTCGCACGCCGTCATCCACGGTAACGGTAAAGCGGTAATCGCCGGCCGGCAGCTGCAGGGACCTGCTCCAACGCACGGAGAACCCATCCTGATTGATGCCGGTGAGGGGACTTTCGTACCCCCAGTCGAAGTTGAGACGGGCGTCGTCGCGCGTCGTATGCGCCGTACCCGTAAGCGAACTGTTGTTGTAATACTCGCCCCGCCAGTAGGTCGTGGGCAGATCCGGTTCCCGCTCCCAACTCACCGAAATAGAGGCCGCGCCGGCCAACTCATAGTACTCGACGCGAATAAGGTGCTGCCCCTCCGACAGGTGCAACCTGGCCTCGTAAGAGGCTTTCGCCTGTTCGATCCAACTGTCGATTTGAAGCGCATCATCGACCCACAGCCGTACGCCGTCATCGACTTCGACGGTAAAGATGTAGTTGCCAGCCTCGTCGGCAGAGATGTTGAGATGGCGTTCCCAGCGGGCCGAGAACTGATCGGCGGCGATACCCGTGCCCGGGGAGCCGTCGCCCCATTCGAAATCCAGCGTCTCATCCTCGCGGGAGATGACGGCATCGCCGGTGAGAGATATGTTGTCCCAGTAGTCGGCGTCCCAGGTCGTATCTGATTCATGGGCCAGGGCGTCGGCGGAGTTGAGCGCGATAACCGAGAGCGCGCAGAGACCCAGCAGGACGGCACAGCATACAATACGTCCTCCTATGTCCCTGCGCTCGTTAAGACGGGCGAATAGCCGGGAAACGCCGACTCGAATCCGGTTATCACTCTGCATGGCGTTCTCTCAGTCGTGGTCTGGGGGTATGAATCAGTTTGGCCGCCGTTTTCTCCATGAGTTCGACGGGTTTCCGCTGAATCCAGATGTTTGGAGACGGAACGGCAACCTGAGGACGGTCGGCGGCCAAAGCGGAACAAACGCCACAGACCACTATTTATCATTCAACGTTGTCAGTGTGAAAATAATTATACACCATGCGCCAAGATCGATCTATAACCTGCCACGCAGTCCTTGGGGTCGGCAATGCTGTACACATTACGATTTACCCGTTCGCTGTGCTATCCTTACAGTCGCATTTTGCCCTTTCTGAACGTGCAGTTTTCAGCGCCCGGCAGCCTGAAGGGCGGGAGCCGGAAAACGGTCCTGGTATGCATTTTGACGCACTGACGCTGGCTGCGGTGGCCGACGAGTTGAGAGAGACGGTCGCGGGCGGCCGGGTACAGCAGATCGTTCTGCCGGACAGCCGCAGCGTCGCCCTGGAGATCTACGCCCACCGGGAGCGGCGTTATCTTCTGCTTTCGGCACATCCTCAAGCGAGCCGGGCGCATCTGCTCGAACACAAGCCGCGGCGGGGAGTGGCGAAGGAGACGCCGCTTCTGCTCCTGCTGCGCAAATATGTACGCAGCGCGCGGCTGGAGTCTGTCGAGCTGCCGGCGCCTTTCGAGCGGGTGCTGTTTCTGCGCTTTCACCATCCCCAGCACGACGCCAGCACGCTCGCGGTCGAACCGATCGGGCAGTTGGGCAATGTGATCCTGATAAACGCCGATGGCCGCATTCTGGATGCGCTGGTGCGGGTACCCGCGGGCGAGAACGCCCAGCGCGTCCTGTTGCCGCGTCGGGCGTATCAGCTGCCGCCGCCGCAGGACAGGCTGCCGCCGCTCGGGGAGAGCGACGATCCGCATGGTGACGCCGGTCTTTCTCCGACAGACGGGGGCGGCGAGGCTCAAGCCCCGCTCCTGTGGCGCAGCCTGCTCAACCGTTTCGCGGGCGTCAGCCCGACTTTGGCCAGGGAAGCGGCCTGGCGGGCAACCGGAGACGCCGTCGCAGCGCTGACAGGGCAGGCGTTCACGGACGGGCGCAGGGCTCTGGGGGAACTGTGGTCAGCCGCGGCTACGAGTGAATGGACGCCCGGCATAGCCGTGGACGAAGAGGAGGGTGTGGCCGCGTTTGCGCCCTATGAGCTTCATTTCCGCGGCGAGTTCGTAGAAATGGATTCGATGAGCGCGGCGGCGGCCGCCTTCTACGCCGCGCAGGAGCGAGACGTTTCCTCCTCGCGGGACGAGTATGCGGGTGTGCGCGGGGGCGTGGCCGCGCTGGTCCGGCAGGCGCAGGCGCGTGTGCAGAGTCAGTTAAGCGCGCTGGCCGCGGATGAGCCGGCGCCTGGCGAGCCGGAACGTGTGCGCGCGCAGGCGGAGTGGCTGCTGGCGCTCTCGAGCCAGATCAACTACGCAAACAGGCCCGGCGCGCAGGACGGATTCAGTCTTCAGGACGGGATGGCCGCAGTAGAGCCGGCGCCGAACGGACAGATGCGGCTGGTCATCTTTGCCGCGGACACCGATTTCGGACAGCCGGGGGACAAGGATCCGGGAGAGGAGAGGGGCGATCTGATCGTTCCGCTCGACCCGAAACGCACGCCGGTGGAGCAGGCTGAGCGCATGTTTGACCGGGCCGCCAAGATGGAACGGGCCGCTCGCATTATTCCCAAACGCCGGGCCAGCCTTGAGGCGGACCAGGCCTACTTGCAGCAGCTGGAGAGCGATCTGGGCCTTGCGCTGGACCAGCCGGAGATCGTCGCGGTGCGGGAAGCCCTGCGGGAAGCGGGCTATCTGCGGCAGCGTCGCGACCGGCGGGAAAAGGCGCCAAGAGACCGCTCGCGGCCGTTGCGTTATCTTTCGCCCGAAGGGTTCCCGATCCTGGTGGGGCGCAACGCACGCCAGAATGAGATCGTCACCTTCAACGAGGCAGGCCGGGATGACCTGTGGCTGCACGTGCGCGACGGGCCGGGCGCGCACGTCGTAATCCGCTGCGGAGGACAACCAGTCTCGGACCTGACTTTAAACGTTGCCGCCCGGCTGGCGGCCTGGCATTCTGGGCAGCGGGGAAACGCGGGAGCGGCCGTCGCGATCACGCCTCGGCGCTTCGTCACACGCATGGCTGGCGGACGACCGGGGCAGGTGCGCTACCGCGGCGAGGAAACGATCAGCGTCGCGGCCGAACTGCCGGCGGAGAGCGAGCAGTGGCTGGCGGCGCGCGACCATTAGACACAACTGATTTCTGAGGCAAGCAGGACACTTTCAGGACCGACACATGGACTTGAGTCGACTCTGCATCCACACGATTACAACCAGGCCCTGGCCGATCGAAACGGCGATCGAGCGCTTCAGCGCGCACGGCGTCGCGGCGATGACGGTCTGGCGGGACGCGCTGGAGGGGCGGGACGTCGCGGCCGCGGGCAGGCAGATCCGCGATGCGGGGATGGAGGTCGTCTCACTGTGTCGGGGGGGATTTTTCCCGGCGGAGACGGAATCAGCGCGGCAGGAGGCTCTCGACGACAACCGCCGCGCCATTGATGAGGCCGCGGCCCTGGGCGCGCCGCTGGTCGTTCTCGTCTGCGGGGCTGTGCCCGGTCAGCCCCTGGATGCCGGCCGCGGCCAGATTCGGGACGGGATCGAAGCTGTGCTGCCGCATGCCGAGGCTGCGGGAGTCAGGCTGGGCGTGGAGCCGCTGCATCCGATGTACGCGGACAGCCGCTCCGCGGTCAATACGATGGGACAGGCCAACGATATCTGCGCCGGCATCGATTCTCCATTGGTCGGGGTGGTTGTGGATGTCTATCACCTGTGGTGGGATCCAGACCTGGAGCGGGAGATCGGCCGGTGCGGGCAGATGGGCAAGCTGTTCGCCTTCCACGTCTGCGACTGGCGCACGCCCACCGAAGACCTGCTCCTTGATCGCGGGCTGATGGGCGAGGGCTGCATTGACATCCGCCAGATTCGCGGCTGGGTTGAGGAGGCCGGGTTTGACGGGTATAATGAGGTCGAAATCTTCTCAAATCGCTACTGGGCGATGGACCAGGAGCAGTTCCTGGAGCGGGTCGTGGAAGCCTACACAGATCATACTTATAGTCACTCAGACTTTTGCGGGCGCCGGTCAGACAGGGCCGCATAGGCCTTCGGTGGTCCTCGGGGGCCGCGCATCAACGGGAGCACTTCCTACCAATGGCTGAAATTGCAGTTGGCGTAATACTGAACGGCGTGACCGGGCGGATGGGTACGAATCAACATCTGGTCCGTTCAATTCTGGCGATCCGGGAGCAGGGCGGCACGGCCACTTCCGACGGAGACCGCATCATGCCGGAGCCGGTGCTGGTCGGCCGCAACCCGGACAAGCTGCGGCATCTGTCCGCTGCCCACAATGTGAGCAAGTGGACGACCAACCTGGACGAGGCGCTGGCCGACGACCATAACGGCATCTACTTCGATGCGCTGGCGACCAACCTGCGGGTGCCGAATACTTTGCGGGCAATCGAGGCTGGCAAGGCGGTCTACTGCGAAAAGCCGACCGCGGGCAACATCGAGGATGCGTTGCAGCTGGCGCAAGCGGCGAGCGACGCCGGCGTGAGCAACGGCGTTGTCCAGGACAAGCTGTTTCTGCCCGGTCTGCTGAAGCTCAAGTACCTGATCGACACCGGCTTCTTCGGCCGCATTCTGGCGGTGCGCGGCGAGTTCGGCTACTGGGTCTTCGACGGCAAGGACCAGCCGGCGCAGCGCCCTTCCTGGAACTACAAGAAGTCGGAGAGCGGCGGCATCGTTCTGGATATGTTCGCCCACTGGCGCTACGTGATCGACAACCTTTTCGGCCCGATCCAGCGGCTTACCTGCATCGCGGCCAACCATGTGCCGGAACGTATCGACGAGGAAGGCGCCTCCTACAACGCTGACGCCGATGACGGCGCCTACGCCATGTTCGAGTTGGAGAACGGCATCATCTGCAACTTCAACTCCTCCTGGTGTGTACGCGTGCGCCGCGATGACCTGCTGACGATCCATGTGGACGGCACGCGCGGCAGCGCGGTGGCCGGTCTGCGCGAATGCGCGATACAGGGTGACGCCTTCACGCCCAAGCCGGTGTGGAACCCGGACATTCCGCAACCGGTCCAGTTCTACGATACGTGGCAGTGGATGCCGAACAACAATCCGTTCGAGAACGCTTTCAAGATCGAGTGGGAGATGTTCCTGCGCCATGCAATCAAGGGCGACCCGTTCCCCTATACGCTGCTGGAAGGGGCCAAAGGCGTGCAGCTGGCCGAGTTGGGTTATCAGGCCTGGCAGGAGCGGCGCTGGGTGGATGTGCCGCCGTTGAACTGCAGTGGTTAGTGGTCAGTGGAGGGTTGCACGAGACGACGCGGGGTGTTTGACACCGGTCGCTGGCCTGAACCGGTCCAATTATCCACGATGATGGGTTAGCGAAGGGGGGCGTTGCGGGGGGGAATCCCCCCGCACAAGGGAGGGCCGAAGGCCCGACCGCCCAAAAAAGCGAGGAGAGAGTGGAGAGAAGTGAGGAGTGAGAGACCCCTGAACTTGTCTCGCTTCGGGTCGTGGATGGAATTTGGCTGAGTCGTAACAGGAGTGAGAATGTCGCAATCGATCGCATTGCTGGACCCGACGCCCGCAACCGATATCGCGCCGCCGCCCGCGTTTCACATCATGCTGAAGCCGCGGGGGGCGATCTGCAACCTGGACTGCCATTACTGCTACTTCCTGAGCAAGGAGTTTATGTACCCGGACAGCGAGTTCCGCATGTCCGAGTCGATGCTTGAGGAATACACGCGGCAGTATATCGAGGCGCAGCAGGTCCCGGAGGTCACATTCGCGTGGCAGGGGGGCGAGCCGACGCTGATGGGGCTGGACTTCTTCAAGAAGGCGGTCGAGTTCCAGCAGAAGCACAAGAAGCCGGGCATGCGCGTGGAAAACGCGCTGCAGACGAACGGCACGCTGCTGGACGATGAGTGGTGCGAGTTCCTGCGCCGCAGCGATTTTCTGATCGGGCTGAGCATGGACGGCCCGCGCAAGCTGCACGACTTCTACCGCGTCGACAAGGGCGGCCAGCCCACCTGGGAGAAGGTGATGCGCGCGGCGCGGATGCTGCACAAGCACAAGGTGCGCTACAACATCCTGACGACGGTCCACGCGGCCAACGCGCCCCATCCGCTCGAGGTCTATCGCTTCCTGCGCGACGAGGTCAAGACAGACTTCATGCAGTTCATCCCCATTGTCGAGCGCGACAACGAGACCGGCTACCAGGAAGGGAACACGGTCAAAGATCGCTCTGTCACCGCCGAACAGTACGGCGACTTTCTGATCCAGATTTTCGAGGAGTGGGTGCGGCGCGACGTGGGGAAGGTATTCGTGCAGATCTTCGACGTCGCGCTGGCCGGATACGCGGGACACCGGCCCGGGCTCTGTATCTTTGAGGAGACGTGCGGATCAGCGCTGGCGATGGAGCACAACGGCGATCTGTTCTCGTGCGACCACTACGTGGAACCGAACTATCTGTTGGGCAACATTGAGGAGATCCCGTTGATCGAGATGGTCGGGTCGACGCGGCAGCAGGAGTTTGGCGCGCACAAACGGGACAGCCTGCCCAACTACTGCCTGGAGTGCGAGGTGCGTTTTGTCTGCAACGGCGGCTGCCCGAAGAACCGCTTTATCAGCACGCCCGACGGCGAACCGGGACTGAACTATCTGTGCGCCGGCTACCGGGCCTTCTTCAATCATGTGCGCCCGTACATGAACTTCATGGCCGACCAGTTGCGCCGGCAGCAGGCGCCCGCCAATATCATGCAGTACCTGGCGCAAGAGGACCGCAAGCAGAACGCGCGCTTCGCCGGCGCGAAACGCAACGACCCCTGCCCGTGCGGGAGCGGCCGCAAGTTCAAGCAGTGCCACGGCCGTGGCCGCACAGTGGAGCGGGCACAAATGCGGTGGCCGGTTTCGAGTAACTAGCGGCTATAGATATCGCGATCTGCCAGACTGACGAAGCATTGATCCTGCAAGCCCTTGGCAGAACTCTCCGGCCCCTCGCGTCGGGCCACTTGCATACTCCCACTTGTGGCTCCTTACAGCGCTTTCGCTCCCAGCCACTGTCTGTCAGTCACTCAAACAACCCGCACTAAATCAGAGCGTTCAGTCTCACTCACGTCCGATGTGAGGAAAAGCAGTTCGTTTCTGCGCTTTGATATATAATTGTCCCTACACCAGACAAGGGAGGATGGGACAAAATATGGCCCCTGCAAAGAAAACCAAGAAAGAGATCGCGAGCTACGCGCACAAGGACGAGCAACGGGTGAACAACCCACCCGTCGGCCTTGTTACGCCGGAGACTGACGCGGACGAGGGCAAAAAGGGGTATACCTACGATCCCCATCTCGATCCGCAGCTTGTATGGGCTGGCAAGGCTGAGCGCACATCTTTTGAAGTTCCCACGGTATCGTTGCACGTCCACGAGCGCATTGATCCGCGCACGATCATCGAGGCCGTGCGCCGACATAACGGCGCAGACGACTCTTCGCAGCTATCGCTTTTCTCCCTTCCTGAAGAAAACCCGCCCCTGCGCCATGCCGTCGAGTTCTACCAGCATAAACACAACTGGAGCAACCGCCTGATCGCGGGGGACAGCCTGCTGGTGATGAACAGCCTGATCGAAAAGGAGGGTATGGCGGGCAAGGCGCAGATGGTCTATATTGACCCACCTTATGGCATAACCTACGGGTCCAACTTCCAGCCTTTCGTAAACATGCGAGAAGTGCGTGACGGCAAGGACAGCGACTTGACCGCCGAGCCAGAACAGATTCGGGCCTTTCGCGACACATGGGAATTGGGCATCCACTCATACCTGAACTATCTGCGTGACCGGCTTTTGCTGGCACGCGATCTTTTGACGGAGTCAGGCAGTGTTTTCGTGCAGATAGGCGACGAAAATGTGCATTTGGTGTCGTTGTTGTTGGATGAGATATATGGTCGCGCAAATCGCATTGCGACGATTTCATTCGCTACAACAAGCGGCAGTTCAGCCAAGCATCTTCCCGAAGTGTCGGATTTTCTTTTGTGGTATGCCAAGGATGCAAAAATAGTAAAGTATCACCAGCTTTTTGAGACACTTAATCGACGGGAACTGATTGACTATATGTCTTCCTATGCAAGAGTCGAATTGCCAGACGGAACAACGCGCAAACTAACCGCTGAAGAACGATTCGATCCTGACAGCTTTTTGCCCGAAGGAGCTAAGTTATATAGGCGAGTCGGCCTGGATTCGCAGGGCGTTTCAACTACGGGCAGGTCCGAACCTTACGTCTATCAGGGTACCGTATGGCATTGCGCGCCCCGGAGGCAGTGGTCGATTTCACAGGAAGGTCTGGACCGTCTTGCCGCATTGGGACGCCTTGATGCCGCAAACAGCCTTATGATGAAACGCTATGAGGAAGAAATACCAGGGCGGCGAATCAACAATATCTGGCGCCGTCAAATGTATCCGAGTGACAAGACATATGTTGTGCAAACTGCCAGGAGCGTCATCTCGCGCTGTATGCTGATGAGCACCGATCCCGGTGACTTGGTATTCGATCCCACCTGTGGCAGCGGGACTACTGCCTATGTCGCCGAGCGGTGGGGCCGTCGCTGGATCACTTGCGACACTTCCCGCGTGGCGCTCACTCTCGCCAAGCAGCGCTTGATGACGGCGTGTTTCGACTACTATGAACTTGCCCATCCTGATGAGGGCGTAGGCAGCGGTTTCCGGTATAAGACTATTCCTGTGGTTTCCGCGCGTTCATTGGCATACGCAGAACCACAGATGCATGAGACTCTATACGACCAGCCGTTGGTTGACCGCTCCAAGACGCGCGTTGCGGGGCCATTTACCGTGGAGGCCGTGCCCGCGGCGGCGGTTCGCTCGGTTGATGAGGTATTGGAAGACAGGCCGCAGCTGGCCGATTCCTCCATTGCCCGCGTTGGGGAGACGCGACGGCAGAGTGAATGGCGCGATGAGTTGCTGAAGGTCGGCATTCACGGCAAGGCCGGCCAGCGCATTCGCTTTGCGCGTCTGGAGCCGCTTCCGGGCGTGCGCTATCTTCACGCCCACGGCGAGACCCTGCCCAATGCCGACGGCGCGGACGGATTTCGTGAAAACGGGGCGGCCGCGGCCGCCCAACCTATCGTCGTCGCTTTCGGGCCCGAGCACGCGCCGCTCGAACAGCGACAGGTCGCGCAGGCCATAGAGGAGGCTTGGACCTTGGTGCCCAAACCCAAAGTCGTCGTCTTCGCCGCCTTCCAGTTCGACCCGGAGGCGGCCAAGGATATCGACGAAACCAAGTGGCCCGGTGTCACTCTGTTGAAAGCGCAAATGAACGCCGACCTGCTGACCGATGATCTGAAAAAGAAGAGCTCCGGCAATGAAAGTTTCTGGATGATCGGTCAGCCTGACGTGGCAATGGAGCAAATCGCCGAGGAGGAGGACAAAGGGAAGTACCGCGTCTCCGTCCACGGCTTTGACTATTACAACACCAGGACGGGCAACGTTGAATCGGGTGGTCAGGACAAGATCGCGGTCTGGATGCTCGACACCGACTACGACGGACGCAGCGTTTTCCCCCGCCAAGTCTTCTTTCCCATGGCCGGGCCCAAGGACGGCTGGGCGCGGCTCGCCAAGAACCTGAAAGCGGAGGTTGACGAAGAGCTGATCGAAGCCTACCGCGGCACGGTCTCGCTGCCCTTTGCGCCAGGCGAAAACCGTCGCGTAGCGGTCAAGATCGTTGACGACCGCGGCATCGAGAGTTTGAAAGTGGTGGAGATCGCCGAATTTGTCTGACATTCAGGATCCAAGGAAAAGCGCAATGCAACCAGCCAACAATCCTGAGCCGGCGCCCGTGAAATTCCGGTTCAAGAAGCTCGGCCCCATATCATGTTGAGCCAATCCTTTGAAAACAAAAGCAAGGTTGTCAAGAAGCTGAAATACAAGAAGAATGACTTTTTTCCGGCGGAATCCGTCCGGGCGTATGTAGCGGAAAACGGTTCCCTGACCCCGTGCGCTATCGACGAGTTTGGCATTGACATGCCGTTTTTCGACAAGACGATTAACGATATCAACCGGGTTTCGAATGAATTGGCAACTCGGGTGGCGCGCGAGGGAGTAGAGTGAAGTGACGCTGAATTCCCAAATGGAAGGCGCTTTGGTAGAATGTCCCAGACAACCATAGATTGCCTCATCATCAACTCGCCCTATGAAGAACCGGCCAAGCATTGGAGCTACCGCCGCGAAAGCAGAACCTTCTCATTGACAGAAGGCCGCCGGGCTGCGGGCTACGTGGTGGCCTCCGGCGCGTCACGGGCGTATGACGACCCGGGCGAATTTGTTGAGATTCCCCTGGTCAACCAGATCAGGCCGCGCGTCAAAGCCTGGCGCGCGGCGGGCTATCCAGGCGCATCTGGCATTACGCGGCGGTTGCTTGAGCACTGGAATGACGAGGAGGAGTTTGAGGCGCGGCGCTTCTTCTTCTGCCAGCTTGAGGCCGCGGAGACGCTGATTTGGTTCCGTGAGGCGCCGGAGGCAGACAGGGTAGGGATCGTTGTGCCCACTGATGGCGGCGCGTTCGAACGCCTCTGCGCCAAGATGGCAACCGGCTCCGGCAAGACCGTTGTCATGGCCATGCTCATCGCCTGGCACATCCTCAACAAGGCTGCTTATCCCCAGGATACGCGCTTTTCGAAAAACGTCCTCGTAATCGCTCCCGGCCTCACAGTCAGAAATCGCCTGGCCGTCCTGGAGCCATCCCACCCGGAAAACTATTATGAGGAATTCCGCATCGTGCCCTCGCACTTGCTCGACCGACTGCGCCAGGGCAGGGTCATTGTCCGCAACTGGCACGCGCTGAATTGGGAGACTGAAGAGAAAATCGCGGCCAAACGCAGCGTAGACAAACGCGGGGCCAAGAGTGACGAGGCCTACGTGCGCGAAGCGCTGGGTGAAATGGCAAACGCCCACAGCATTCTGGTCATCAATGACGAGGCGCACCACGCCTGGCGCGTGCCTCCTGATTCCAAAGTCAAAGGTGTTGCCAAGTCAGAACAGGAACAGGCTACAAAATGGATCGGCGGCCTGGACCGAATCAACAAGGCACGGGGCTTATTGACCTGCTATGATTTCTCCGCTACTCCTTTCGCGCCCACAGGCAGGAAAAGCGCTGAGGATACGTTGTTCGAGTGGATCGTCAGCGATTTCGGGCTGAATGACGCCATTGAGGCCGGCCTGGTCAAGACTCCGCGCGTTGTGGTGCGAGACGATGCCGTGCCCGACGCCAAGAGTTACAAGTCACGTCTCTACCATATCTACAATGATCACGAAGTAAAGGACGATTTGAATCGGAAAGCAAAGCCCCACGAACCCCTGCCCGACCTCGTCCTCAACGGCTACTACCTCTTGGGCTATGACTGGCGGGAGACGGCGAACGCATGGAAAGAGGCCGGGTTCCGCACGCCTCCGGTCATGATCACCGTCGCCAATCGAACCGAGACTGCGGCACGAGTCAAGCATGCTTTCGATCGCAAGCGCGTACTTATCGATCAGCTGTGTGATGCGCGACGCACTCTGCACATTGACTCAAAGGCGCTGGATCAGGCGGAGGCCAGTGAGGAGCCTATAGCCAAGATTGTGTCAGCCGAGCAGGTTAACGGCGCCGAACCTAAGCTTACCAGGAAACAGCAAGCGGAATTGCTGCGATTGCAGGTGGATACGGTAGGCCAAATCGGCAAGCCAGGCGAGGAGATTCAGAATGTGATCTCGGTGGGCATGTTGTCCGAGGGGTGGGACGCCAAGACAGTAACGCATATTATGGGACTGCGCGCCTTCAGCAGCCAGCTTCTCTGCGAGCAGGTGGTCGGGCGTGGTCTACGCCGTACCTCTTACGACATCAATCCGGAAACCGGCATGTTTGAACCGGAGTACGTCAACATTTTCGGGGTGCCTTTCACTTTTCTGCCGCATGAATCGCATGAAGGCGTCATTCCCAAGCCGCCGAACCCCAAGACGGCTATTGAGCCGGTTGCGGACAAAGCGAAGTATGAGATCAGTTGGCCCAATGTTATCCGCATTGAACATCTTTACAGTCCCCGCCTTTCCCTGGATTGGGAAGCGGTTGAATCGTTGGAATTGGACGCCGGCATGACCGCGCAAGTGGCCGAGGTTGCGCCGATTGTTGAAGGAAAACCGGACCTGGGCAGTATCTCTCCTATACGTCTGCAAGAACTGGCGCGTGAGTATCGCACACAGCGAATTATTTTTGAGACCGCGCGCGATGTATATGACCAGATGCAAAGTGATTGGCGGGGCAACAAGGAATTCCTGCTGGCCCAGGTCGTGAGGCTGGTCGAGCAGTTCATCCGCTCCGACAGGATTCACGTCAACCCGCCCCTTTACCACCACGACAGTTTAAGACGCGGGCTCATCATTACTCTGAATATGACGAAAGTGGTCCAACATATTTGGGAGGCGATTCGGTTCGCGAATGCGAGGAAGCTGGAGCCTGTTTTCGATCAGAACCATCCGATCCGCTCAACCGGCGACATGGCAACCTGGTATACAGGCAAGCCTTGTGAATACACGGACAGCAGCCATATCAATTTCTGTGTCTTGGACAGTGCGTGGGAGGCGTCTGACGCTTTTCACCTGGACGACAGCCCGCTGGTAGATGCCTGGGTGAAAAACGATCATCTCGGCTTTGAGATTCTCTACATTTATAAGGGAGTGGTACGCAAATACCGACCTGATTTCATAATCCGTCTCAAATCAGGCGCCATGCTGGCGCTGGAAACCAAAGGCCAGGACACTGAACAGGACCGAACCAAGCGACGCTTCCTCAGGGAGTGGATGAGAGCTGTAAATGAACATGGCGGCTTCGGTCGCTGGCGCGCGGACGTTTCCAGACACCCCAAAGAGATAGAAGGGATTCTTGAAAAGGCGAGCGAGAGACACCTTGAGGTCTTGTAGACTTTGCGGATGGGGTAGTTAGTGGCCGGTTTCGAGTACTAGCGGCCATCGCTTTCCCTGCCCACAGGCCGCGGATTTCCAGTTCTTCATTGCGCGTATTCTTGTCCCCCCGATCTTTTGCGCACGCGCAGCGCTGTGCTATACTATCCAACCGCGACGAGGGACAGCTTGTCTGCTCCCTCGTTCTTTCTGTTCACAGCACAATGTTGTGGACCTTTGTCTGAATTGCAGTTTCCAGTCTTCAGTTTTTAGCGCCGCTTCTCACTTGAGTCTTGGGCGGTTGCTAAAGACAGAAAGCGAAAAGCTGGAAACGACCCCAGGACAATGCTCATGGAAAGGAGTAAATGGGTAGATGAACACGTACGAATTGGTGTACATCATCCAGCCCAATCTGGATGATGAGGGTGTCAAAGCCGTGGATGACCGGATCAGTCAGGCCATCGGCGGCGAGGACGGGACAATCGCGAGCACCGATCATTGGGGCAAACGCCGGTTGGCCTATCCCATCAAGGGCCACTTTGAGGGACACTACATTCTGCACAACCTCTCGATGCCTCCCACCGCGGTGCAGAACGTCGAACGACAGTTGCGGCTATCTGAAGATGTATTGCGTTTCCTCTTTGTCCGCGTTGGGGACTGAGCCAAAAAGGAGCATCGAATGTCTGATGAAAACAAAGTAACAGAAGTCGCAGCGGTTGCGGAGCCGGAGGCTGAAGCCGTTGCTGAGGTTGAGGCAGCTGCGGACAGCGCAGCCCCCGAGGCGGACGCAGGCGGCAGCCAGCAGGAGCAGACGGCCCCCACCTTTAACCGTGTCGAGGGGCCGGCCATATTCAACCGCGCCAAACAGGGCAATCAGCGCAGGAATCCCCGCCACGTTGGCAACGATGTGCGGATCGACGAGATCGACTACAAGAATGTGCAGGTGCTCAGCCGGTTTGTCGATAACTACGGGCGCATACACAACCGCCGCAAGACCCGCGTCACCGCCAAGATGCAGCGCAAAGTGACGAGAGCGATCAAGCGGGCCAGGCATCTGGCCCTGATGCCCTACACAGGCGAACATATCCGCATCACCGGCAGGCGCGGTTGATCGATTCATGGCCAAGAAGCGCAGACGAAGAAGGCAGCAAGAACAGCCGCAAGTCGAAAATCGGCGTGAGGTCCGCCTGCGCGCCCGCGACAGGGAGCGCAACCTGCGGCTTACAGCGATCGTGGGCGGGATCGTCGGTGTGGCGCTGCTGCTGATCCTGTATGGCGTGGTCAATGAACTGATCATCAAGCCCAACAGCGTGCTGGCGCAGGTCGAAAACGAGTCGATCGTCACCCGCGACTTCTGGCAGCAGGCCCGCCTGCGCGAAAGCGAGCTGGAAAGCCAGCGTATACGGCTGCAGCTGTTTGCCCAGCAGTTTGGGGATTCCAGTCTGTTCGCCTCCCAGATCGCTTCGATCAATGCGACGCTGGCCAGCCCACTGACGCTGGGGACACAGGTCCTCAACGAAATGATCGAGGCGGCTGTTCTGCAGATCAAGGCGCCGGAAGTGGGCGTGTCGGTGACCGACGAGGAGGTGGAAGAGACCCTGCGGGAAGAGGTGGCGCAAGGGCAAGGCGCGCTGACAGTGCCGCAGGCTACAGCCACCGCCGACGCCGCCGCTGAAGCGACAGCCACCGCGGAAACCTTTACGCCGACGCCGGTCCCATCACCGACGCCAACGCCGGAAGATGAGGCTGACAGCGAACCGACCGCAGCCGCGGCCGGGGCGGAGCCGGAGACCGTGGAAGAGCCGCCAACGCCGGAGCCGCCTACGGTCCTGACCGACGCTTTGTACCAGGAGGGGCTGAGCGCGCTGGAGGATAATCTGCGCGAAAATGCCGGGATGAACCTGGCCAGCTATCGCGAGGTGATCCGGTCGCGTCTGCTACGCTCGAAGATGTCGGAGACGATCAGCCAGGATCTGGTATCTTCCACCGAAGAGCAGGTCCGGGTCCGCCATATCCTGATCTCCGTCGACCCTGAGCCTTCTCCGGAAACGGAAGAGGCGGCTGGCGAGACGGAGGGCGAGACATCCCCGGCCGAAACGACTACTTCCCCGCCTGGAAGCACAGAGGGCGACGGTGAGAGCGCCGCCGCCCCGGCCGTCGAGACGCCTCTACCCGCGCCCGAAAGCACGGATGAAAACGGCGAGAGCGCAGACGCGCCGGCAACCGAAATAGCGGCAGGGAGCGCTGTAGAGGACGATGAAGGTGACGGCCGGTCCCCGCCAGAAGACCCGACCCCTACGGAAGTATGGAATCCTGACACCAACGGCGATGGTCGTGTTGACGACGCTGAGGGGCTGGCCTTTGCGCAGACGCTGCATCAACGTATTCTCGACGGCGAGGATTTCGCCGACCTGGCGCTCCGGTTCAGCAACGACCCGGGCAGCGGCACGCAAGGCGGCGATCTGGGCTGGGCCGGCCGCGGGCGCTACGTGCCTGAATTTGACGAAGTCGCGTTTTCGCTCGAAGTGGGCGAGATGAGCGCGCCGGTCAAGTCGACGTTCGGCTATCACATCATCGAAGTGCTGGAGCGGGACGATGAGCGGCCGAAGGAAGAGGCCAGCCTGCAGCAGGAGTATGCCGAGGCTTTCCAGACGTGGCTGCAGGAGCAGGTACTGTCGCTGAACATCGATCGCCCGGACAATCTGGCCGCCATGCTGCCGCGCAATCTGGGGGATTCGGATGACCAGTAGGATCGGTCTGCCGCGTTAGGTAGATTTGCAATCAGGTTGTAACGACAGTCAGAGACTAAGACGCCGGGCGAAGTGCCCGGCGTTTCTTATTGGGGCAGGGGTTCCGGTGCGCCCATAGCGAGGCAGGCGCGGATTTCGCTGATCAGCGCGCCGGCCTGGGGCCAGGTCAGCATCTCCAGGGTGCGCGGGCGGGGCAGGTCAACGGAGATGGCACCCTGCAATCTTCCGGGCTGCCCGCTCAGAACCAGCACACGATCGGCGAGGAAGACGGCCTCCTGGATGCTGTGCGTGATCATCAGCGCAGTCTGCTTGCGGCCCCGGCAGAGGCGCAGGAGATCCTGGTTGAGACGCTCACGAGTCAGCGCGTCGAGCGCGCCGAATGGCTCATCCAGCAGGAGCAGAGCCGGACTCTGCAACAGCGCGCGCGTGAGCGTAACGCGCTGGGCCATACCGCCGGAGAGTTGAGATGGGTAGGCGTCGGCGAAAGCTTCCAGCCCCATCAGGGCAAGCGCCGCACTGGCCCGCTCCCGGTCGTGCCCGTCGAGCGGCTTCTGCAGTTCGAGCGGGAGCAGGACGTTTTCGAGGGCCGTGCGCCAGGGCATCAGATTCGTGTTCTGGAAAACGAATCCGATCTGAGGCTGCGGGCCGCGCACGGGGATGCCTCCGAACTGCACGTCGCCTGCCGTGGGCGTCAACAGACCGCCGAGAATGCGCAGGAGCGTCGACTTGCCGCTGCCGCTGATGCCAACCACGCAGACAAACTCATGTTCCTGCAGAGAAAAGGAGACCTCTGCCAGCGCCGGCATGACGCGGTTGCGGCGGAGGTAGTTGTGGCTGACGTTCCGCGCCTGCAGTAGAGGATCTGTCATCGTTGGTCAGGGACAGCGTTGCCGGCGGCCGGTTGTGAAAGGCGGGAAGTCGGCCATGTCACCGTTGGGAAACTCTCTGTATAAACTCGTTGGTGTACATCTCTTCCGGCTGGACGAGCCGGTCCACAAAGCCGATACGCAGCAGAAGCTCGGCCACGGTCTGCCATTCGGCATCGGTGGTGGCGCCGGGCTCACCCTGCGGCCGCGGCTGCCAGAAAGGAAGCGAGGCGTCGAACACCAACCGGTTGGCGGATTCGTTCTCTCCCCCCGCTTCCGGCACAAAGTTCAACGCGATTGCGAAGGACTCGTCCGGATTGGCGAGGGTATAGGCGACCGACTCCTGCAGGGCGCGCACCATTGCCTCGACCAGCTGCGGCTCTTCCTGCAGGGCGCGTTCGTTGGTGACGAGCCCGTTGGCGGGGATCTGTAGATATTGATCAAGTGGGATTTGGACGGTTTCGATACCAGCGTTGCCGAGCACGACAGGGCCGTTGACTGCGTAGTCGACCGCCGCGTCCACCAGGTCCTCGCTCACGGCCGAGGCCTGGGTGAAGCCGATGCTCTCCATCTGGATGTCGGCTTCGGTCAACCCGGCCACATCGAGGAGGGCCCGCAGCGCGATGTAGGTGGCGCCGGAGGGACCCGGCACGCCGACAGTGCGGCCGGCCAGGTCGGCCGGTTCGTGGATGCCGGCGCCGGCCTTGGCAAAGATGGTGACCGGATAGCTGGTATACCAGTTCAGCACGTACCTGATCGGCAACTCCTGTGCGCGTCCGAGCACGAGCTGGTCGCCGCTGGCGATCATGAACTGCAGCTCGTCGGTCGCGACCAGCTTCAGGTAGTCGCTTTCAGAGCCGTAGGCCATCGAAAGTTCGACGCCTCTCTCGGCGAAAAAGCCCTTCTCGATGCCGACATAGAAGGGCGCGAACTGGACATTGGGGATAAAGCCGACGCCCAACGTGATCGGGCGCAGGCTCCGCGGTTCGGCAGGCGCGGCCGGCGTAATGGGCGCGCACGCGGCCGCGGCGGCAATCAGGAGCGGCAGGAGGACCCATGTCAACAGGCGAGGCAGGCGCGCAGGGGTCAGCGCTGTCGGGCGAGGCAAGGCAGAATTCACCCGCGCGGTTGGATGACGGTCAGTGTAATGTTTCATTTGTTCCTCTGAATATCT
Organism: Caldilineaceae bacterium; assembly: GCA_965200615.1. Taxonomy (GTDB): domain Bacteria; phylum Chloroflexota; class Anaerolineae; order Caldilineales; family Caldilineaceae; genus Bin5. Next base: position 456,217 of record OZ241377.1, read on the forward strand.
GAAGATTAGAGTTTTTCTCATAGAGGGAGCGCCTCTCAATCGCCGTCCTTCAGGCTGAGCTGTCTCCAGCGCAACAGGTAGTTTTCGAGCAGGGTGACACTCCAATACATTGCCTGAGCGAGCAGCACGATCATGAGCACGGCGACGAAGATCATAGGCGTGTCCAGTACGCCCCGACCCAGGTTGATGAGGAATCCCAGCCCGACGTCGGCGCCGACGAACTCGCCCACGACCGCGCCGACGACGGCCAGGATGACGCTCAGCTTGAGGCCGCCGAAGATAACGGGCAGGGCGGCGGGCAGCTCCAGCTTCAGGAAGATCTGGCGGCGGCTGGCGCGCAGCGAGCGCATCAGCTCGCGCAGGTCCGGGTCTACGTTGCGGATGCCGACGACTGTGCTGACCAGGGTCGGAAAGAAGACCATGATGGTTGTGACGAGCACTTTGCTCAGCAGGCCGCTGCCGAACCAGATGACCAGAAGCGGTGCGATGGCGACAACCGGGATGGTCTGGCTGGCGACGAGATAGGGGGAGAGGATGCGGTCGAGGGTGCGGCTGCGTCCGAGCCAGTAGCCGAGGACGAAGGCCAGGGTAAGGCCAATCAGTAGACCGGCGCCGATTTCGGTGGCGGTGGCCTTGGCGTGGCGCAGCAGCGAGCCGTCCGCGGCCATCGCCAGCGCTTTCCGCAGTACGTGACCGGGGCGGGGCAGGATAAAGACGGGATAGTCCTGCCAGCGGACAAGCGCCTCCCACAGCAGCAGCGCCGCGATCAGCACGAACGGAAACGCGGCCAGGGCAGGATGGCGCGCCACCCAGTCGCCGACGCGGCCGGTTTTGCGCCGGTGCTGCGGCGCCGTCTCCTCGACTACGGGCGGCGTTCCCTGGTCTGTGCCGTCATCGGCCGGCGCGCCGGGGAAGAGAATTGAGCTGTCCTTCATCGTCCTGCATTGCCTCAAAAAAACAAGGGACCCGAAGCGGTAAGTTGCTTCGGGTCCTGTATACGGTGCGGTCACCGAACTCCCGGCGTATGCCGAGAGCAGCTATTTGCAACGGCCGGCGTGCGCGTACGTCTCGCGGAACGCGCGCCCTCTACACAAAACGGCCCGAGATACAGAACTCGTACCCCGGGCGTTGCGCGCAGCAGCCACTGCGAATAGCCAAAGAGAACGGGAACAGTACGCGCAATGGCACTGCACTCGCTCTTTGCACCTTCTCCCATCCGGACTATACCGTCGGCGTCGGAATCTCACCGAACTCTGCCTTGCGGCTCACGGGCTTACCAGAGTTTGTCGCCGCTCCTTTGGTTAAGTGTGCAGCGCGTCAGTCTGGCTCACCGCCGGTCGGGAATTGGGCCTGTGCGGCCCTCACCCTGCCCCGAAGGTAGGTTATGCGGTTGTTGGGGTTATTATGGCAGAGTGTTGCGGCGCGCGTCAAACTGCAGTTGTTAGTGGTCGGTGGTCAGTGGCTTGAGACAGTAAGTGGGGGAGTAGGCGGGTTAGGCGTCGGCTGCTGGGAGGGCGACTGAAGCGGCCGACTCTTGCTCTTCGGGAGCGGCGTCCGTCTGGGGATTTTCGTCGATTTCGCGCAGGTGGGGGAAGAGGATGACCTCGCGGATCGTGTCGCGGTTGGTGAGCAGCATGGTAAGGCGGTCGATGCCCATGCCGAAGCCGCCGGTGGGCGGCATGCCGTAGCTGAGCGCTTCGACGTAGTCGATGTCGACCGGATGCGCCTCCTCGTCCCCCTGTGCGGCGCGGTAGTTTTCGTCGAGGAAGCGTTGCAGCTGGTCGACGGGATCGTTCAACTCGGTGAATGCGTTGCAGAGCTCCATGCCGGCGGCAAAGCCTTCAAAGCGCTCAACCAGGCGCTCATTCTCCGGCATGCCTTTGGCCAGCGGGCTGACTTCGCGTGGGTAATCGACCAGAAAGGTCGGCTGAATCAGCTTGGGTTCGCAGAATTTGGAGAGCAGCTGGTCCACCAACTGACCCCAGTTGTCCTCGCCGGCGGCGTCGATGCCGCGACTGCGCATCTCGGCACGCAGGCCGTCGGCGTCGGTGAACTGCTCGTAGTCGATGCCGGATGCGTCCAGGATAGCCTGGCGGAGGGGGACGCGCGGCCAGGGCGGTGTAAAGTCGATGGTGTGCTCCTGCCAGGTGACAAGCGGGCTGTCGGTCACCTGTTCGGCGGTGAAGGCGACCATCTCCTCGGTGCGCCGCATGACGTCTTCGTAGTCGACATAGGCCTCGTAGAACTCCAGCTGGGTGAATTCCGGATTGTGCTTGAAGCTGACGCCTTCATTGCGGAAGTCGCGGCCGATCTCGTAGACGGCGGGAAAGCCGCCGACGATCAGCCGCTTCAGGTAGAGCTCGAAACTGATGCGCAGATAGAGGTCCTGGTGGAGCTGGTTATGGTGTGTGACGAAGGGCTGTGCGGCGGCGCCGCCGTAGAGCGGTTGCAGGATCGGCGTCTCGACTTCGAGGAAGCCGGCGTCGTCGAGATAGGTGCGCAGGGCGCGCACGACCACGGCCCGGTCACGGAACAAGGCGCGCGCATCTTCGTTGGCCAGAAGATCCACATAGCGCCGTCGGTAGCGGACTTCCGGATCGCGCACGCCGTGCCATTTGTCGGGCATTGGTTTGAGGGCTTTGGCCAGGAAGGTGATCTCCTGGACAGTGATGCTCAGCTCGCCGCTGCGGGTGACGGAGAGAGGGCCGCTGGCGCTGATGAAGTCGCCGAGATCGATGAGGCGTTTCCAGACTTCGTTGTACCAGCCGTCGGACAGGCTGTCGCGCTGGACGAAGAGCTGGATCTGCGCGCTGCCGTCGTCCAGGTCGGCGAAGCTGACCTTGCCCATCACGCGGATGCGCTTGAGGCGGCCGGCCACGGACACGACCGGCTGCTCTTCGGCGCTATCGTCATAGAGGGCGCGGGCTGCGGCGATCGTATGGGAGCGGTTCACGCGCGCCGGATAGGGGTCGATCCCGCGCGCGCGCAGGGCATCCAGCTTTTGCAGGCGACTCTGTTCCTGATCGCTCAGGTTTTCCAGGTCGAACAGTTCGCTGGCGTCTCTCACAGTACCTGTTCCTATACCTGTTTCTGGCAAGTCGGCCGGGGCGGCTGCAGGCTTACGGGCAGAGGGGGGGCTCGTTATTCGACGCGGACGATCTCGAACTCGAGTTCGCCCGCCGGGGCCTCGACGCGGACGACGTCTCCCGCCGTGCGGCCAATCAGCGCCTTGCCGATAGGGCTCTCGTTGCTGATACGCCCATTGCTCGGATCGGTTTCGGTCGAGCCGACGATGGTGTAGATCTCTTCGTCGTCGTAGCCGTTTTCTCTGACGACAACGCTACGGCCCAGGGCGACCTGGTCGTCGGGCGTCTGGGCATCGTCGATGATCTGGGCGTTGTGGATCTTGACCTCGAGCTCCCGGATGCGCCCTTCAACAAAGGCTTGCGCGTTTTTGGCCTCGTCATAACCGGCATTTTCTCGCAGGTCGCCTTCGGCCTTGGCTTCGGCGATCTGCTGGGCGATCTGTTGTCGCCGTTCGCCGACAAGATAGTCCAGTTCCTCTCGCAGAGCATCGAGGCCGCTTTGGGTCAGATAGACAGGACTTTCACTCATTGTTCTTGCTCGCTGGCTGCGCGGAATCTTCCCTCGCACAAATAGAGAAGACGCGGTCAAGGGCGTGTGAATCTGCCGCCCTCAGCAGCGACCTCTGGAAAGTAAACGCCGACCCGGATCGTCAGGTCGGCTCTCGATCTGATAGGATTATACCTGAATTTTTGGTAAATGCAAACCCAGTAAACAGTTGTTGTACATCCCTGAACGGGGTGGTTTTCCAGCAACTGCCCCCGCAACCCGACCACATGAATTTTGATGCTTTCGCCCGATTCTACGACGGCGATTACCGCGACTACAGCGATGATATTCCGCTTGTTCTGAAGACGGCACGAACGGCCGGCCGCTCTGCGCTGGAGCTTGGCTGCGGCACCGGCCGCGTGCTGCTTCCCCTGGCGGACGGCGGCTGTCAGGTCATCGGACTTGACACGAGCGCGGCGCTGCTGGCGATCGCCCGCCGCAAATTGGCGAAGCGCGGCTATGCGTTCGAGACAGCGGAAGATCGCCCGGCGTCGGTCAGATTGGTGCAGGCGGATATGACCAATTTTCAGCTGGCGGAGAGGAAGATTGACTTCGCCTTTGTGGTCAGCAATACGCTGATGCACGTGACGACCCAGGCCGAGCAGCTGAAGGCGCTGCAGTGCGCACACCGCCATCTGCGTGTGGGCGGTCTGCTGCTGATCGACCTGTTCAACCCGGACATAGCCTATCTGGAGGCGATATCGGGCAACCAGGAGCTGGCGGATTGGTGGGAGGACGGGGCAAGCGGCGCGCAGGTGTTGAAGTGGTCGACCCGCTACCTGGACGCGGCCCGGCAGCTGCAGGAAACGGTCTTTGTGTACGAGGAGATATTTCCCGACGGGCGCAACGAGCAGACGCGCCTCGCTTTTCCGTTGCGTTACTGGTGGCCCGACGAGGGGGCCCTGCTACTGGAGCAGGCAGGGTTTGCGGTGGATGAACTGTACGGCGACTTCGACGGCAGCCCCTATCGATCCGACAGCGAGCGCCTGATCTTCATCGCGCAGAAAAAGCCAGCGGCCCGCGGCGTTGCAGGCCGCGAGCCGCTGTAGGGGTCAACATTCGCTATAGCCGCAGACATGGCATTTGCGGCAGCCTTCGACATTGAGGAAGGTCGCTTCGCCGCAGTCCGGGCAGAGATCGCCGATGGGCAGCGCCAGCTGTTCGCCGGCCACGCCCTCTTTGTTTTCCGGCAGCTCGCTGAGATGATCGGAAAGGACCTGGGCCACGCCGTCCGGCAGGCTGCGCACACGTCCGACTCCGAAGCCCAACGGGCGGCCGCCGCCGATGCCGGCCATCTCATCGATCACCCAGCGCAGTCGTTCAGAGGGCGGCAGGGCAGAGGGCATGCGCAGCGCCAGGCTGATCAGGCGGCCAATCGATTCGCTGACCGCGGTGACATCGCTGCCGGCCTTGCCGATATTCAGGAACACTTCAAACGGTTCGTGGTTCTCGTCGCTGTTGATCGTGATGTAGGCAGTGCCCAGGGGCGTCTCTTTGCGATAGCTGTTTCCCTGCAGGAGATAGGGGCGCGGCCGCTTGGTGAAGACGGCGGGATACTCGTCCTGTGAAAACGCTGAAATGGGTTGGGCGCCGTTGGCTGACGGAACGCTGTGCAGCTCTTCAGGATGCTCTCCCTTCCTGTCCTTGACCGCCTTCGTCTCCAGCACCACCTCTTGGCGGCTGCCTGTGACGTAGACCGTGAGCCCCTTGCAACCCAACTCCCACGCCTGCATGTAGGCCTGCGCCACATCTTCCTCGGTTGCGCCCTCGGGAAAGTTACAGGTCTTGCTGATGCTGTTATCGATAAAGGCCTGGATGGCGGCCTGCATCTTGACGTGCTGCTCGGCGGTGATGTCGCTGCTCACGACAAAGGTATTGCGGAAATCCTGGGGCAGCTCTTCGACCTCCTGGCAGGACCCCGTCTCCGCGACCCGGCGCCGGATTACGCCGGCCTGCTCGTCGCTGAGATCCAAGCGATCGAGGGCTTCCTCGAAGAGGGGGCTGGTATAGGGCAGCTCGACATCCTCGTCGCCGTCCTTGAAGTGGCGGATATAACCCAAAGCGAAGACCGGTTCACAGCCGTAGCCTTCACAGCCGCTGACCGTGGCGATGGTGCCGGTGGGCGCTAAGGTCGTCTGCGCGGCATTGCGGATCCCGTGACGGCGAATGCCTTCGGTGACCTTTTCCCAATTGAGCGCGGGCCGGCCCCAGTTGCGACGATAGGGGGTGAGCGGCCGCGGCGGCTTCCATTGCATCCCGCCGAGTTGATCGTCGTCATAGATGCTGCCGCCGTAGGCGAGGAAAGGCTGGCGCTCTGCGGCCAGGTCGATGCTCATCTGCATGCAGTGGAAGCGCACGAACTCCATCACCTGGGAGGCGAACTCCTGGCCCTCTTCTCTGCCGTAGCGGATGCCCAACTTATACATCAGGTCGCCGAGGCCCATGATGCCGAGCCCGATGCGACGCGCCTTAAGCGCCGTCTCCTTCACCACCGGCACGGCCGGCAGATAGGTGTTGGCGCTGACCACGTTGTCGAGGAAGTGAGCGCTTTCGCGTACTGTCTTGCGCAGGGCATCCCAGTCAACCGCGGTGGCGCCGGTACTGTCGGTTGTGACGTGCGTGCTGAGGTTGATCGAACCGAGGCAGCAGTTCTCATAGGGGCCGAGCCACTGTTCACCGCACGGGTTGGTCGCTTCGAGATCATAGAGGTGCGGGACGGGGTTGCTGCGGTTGGCGGCGTCGATAAAGAGAACGCCGGGTTCGCCGTTATGGTGGGCGTACTTGATGATGGTCGCGAAGAGGTCACGCGCCCTGACTGTCCTGGATACGGAGCCGTCGCGGGGGTTGCGGAGATCAAAATTGCCATCTTCCTTTACGGCCTGCATGAACTCGTCGGTGATGGCGACGGAGATGTTGAAGTTGGTGATTGTGCCCTCTTCGGCCTTGCAGCGGATGAACTCCTCGATGTCGGGGTGATCGACCCGCAGGACACCCATATTGGCCCCGCGGCGGGTTCCACCCTGGGCGATTTCGCCGAAGGCCTGATCATAGACCCGCAGGAAGCCCACCGGCCCGGTTGCGCGTCCGGCCGATGTGTGGACGATATCTTTTTGCGGACGCAGGCGGCTGAAGCTGAAGCCATTGCCTCCGCCAGTCTGTTGGATGAGCGCAGCGACCCGCAGGGTGCTGAAGATGCCGTCATCGGCGCGGCCCATATCGTCTTCGATGGGCAGCACGAAGCAGGCGGCCAACTGACCGAGGGGTGTGCCCGCGCCTGTGAAGGTGGGGCTGTTGGGAAAGAAGCGCAGATCGGTGAGCAGATCGTAGAAAGTTCTGGTGGTTGCTTCGACGTCGCCGCCGTGCTCCTCTTCCACCGCCGCGATATGCCTGGCGACGCGGTAAAACATGCCGGCAGGCGTCTCCAGGAGCTTTCCATCGACATCCCGACGCAGATAGCGGCGCTCCAGGACTTTCAGGCTGTTTTCGCTCAGCCGGATTGCGCCGTCGTCCACATACGCCGGGCCGGAGACTCTTTGTTTCTCGCCTTTGACGACTTCGAAAGTCGTGAAAGCCTCCTGTGCTTTGGCGTCATTACGGGTGACGGTGGATTCGAGGGCGGACATCGGGATGCTCCTTAAATGGAAATGAATTCGTGGCAGCGAATAGTAGGACGTCAGAAAGCAGCTTTCTGTCCCCATACGAGAACAAGTGAACTGGAAAGTCAATCACCAGTTGTACAGCCGGATTGGTCTCTCTCGGAGCCTTCGCAGAGAGATGTGCCTTGTTCAGCTCGCAGACGGTCTTTGCGGAGGTTCGAACCGTTCGTTGGCATCACCATTAAGTTCGCTGCGTCCCATCAGCCGGTCGACTTCAGAGCGGACTTCACTCAGATCGTTAAAATCGAGGTAGACACTGGCGAAGCGGATATAGGCCACCTGATCGACATCGGCCAGCTGATCGAGCACGAGATTGCCGATCATTTTGCTTGTGACCTCTGCGCGCCCCAAGCGTTGAATTTGGTCCTCGACGTAGTTGGCAATGCTCTGCATGCGCTCGCTGCTGACGGGCCGCTTGACAGAGGCGATGCGGATACCGGCAAGCAGTTTTTGAGAATCGAAGGGTTCGTGGTGGCCGTCCCGTTTGGAGACAAGCAGGGTGGGCGCAACATGCTCATAGGTAGTGAAGCGCTGCTCGCAATCCAAGCATTTACGGCGGCGGCGGACCGTCTCTCCTCTGTCCCGCGTATCGATTACCTGGTGTTTGCCATGTCCGCAATGGGGACATTGCATCATCCGTCTCTCGATCAGTCGGCGTGGCTGGTCTTGGGAGCGCGGTTTCCCCAACTCAATTCGGTTCAGATGGGTTCAGATCGGCGTCCCTCAACAACTTCGCAAGTACAGATTTCGTTCGGGGAACAACCTACATACTGTATCATTCAACATCGGGAGATACAATATATAGTGCAACGATGCTTGCGCGCTTATTTCAGGACGTCAGTAGAGATATATCACAATCCGGGGCGACGCGCAAACAGGTATTGGGGCGACAGACATTGATTTCGTATACCAATGCGCGCAGTCCTGTGACGGCGGAATGGGAGCGCAGAAAAGTGAAATGGGCACCTTCCGACCGCGCAATTTTCTCCCCGCGCGAGGCAAAAAAGAGAGCCTCGGCGTGGCCGGGCTCTCTGGACAGTTGTATTTGATGTACTTTATGCTTGGGGCGCTACTGGCCGTTGTTGTTCTTGGCGCGACGCAGAAAAGCCGGAATGTCCAGGTCTTCCCGGTCGAAGGAACGAACGGGGAAGTCGATTGGCTCTTTGGGCTTCGGCTGCTGTGGCTGCTGCGGCGCAGGTTGGTGCGAGGGTTGGGTTACGCCGGTCTGCCGGACGCTGCCCGCGGCAGGCTGCCGGGTTGAAGCGGGCGGCTGTTCCGGGCGGCGGTCCTTGTCGAAGCCGGTGGCAATGACGGTCATATGGAGCTCCTCCTCCATACTGTCATCGATGACGGCGCCGAAGATGATATTCGCTTCGGGATGGGCGTTGGCCTTGATCATCTCGGCGGCCTCATTGACCTCGAACAGGCTCAGATCGTCGCCGCCTTTGACATTGAAGAGAATGCCTTGGGCGCCCTCGATCGACACATCCAGCAACGAGCTGTGAATGGCCTGCTGGGCGGCTTCCTGGGCGCGGTTTTCGCCGCTGGCGCGGCCGATGGACATCAGGGCGGCGCCGCCGTCGATCATGATAGAGCGCACGTCGGCGAAGTCCAGGTTGATCAGACCGGGCACGGTGATCAGTTCACTGATGCCCTGGATGCCCTGCCGCAGGACATCGTCGGCGACGATGAACGATTCACGGATGCCGGTGGTCTTGTCCAGGATATGCAGGAGCCGGTCATTGGGGACGGTGATCAGAGTATCGACGGATTCGCGCAGGCGGCCCATCGTGCTTTCGGCGATGCGGCGGCGCTGCGTGCCTTCGAAGTTGAAGGGTTTGGTAACGACGCCGATTGTCAGCGCGCCCAGTTCGCGTGCGATGGAGGAGATGACCGGAGCCGCGCCGGAACCCGTACCGCCACCCAGACCGGCGGTCACGAAAACCATATCCGCGCCATCGAACAGTTGCTCGATCTCTTCGCGACTCTCCTCGGCTGCCCGCAGGCCGACTTCCGGCTTTCCGCCGGACCCAAGCCCTTTGGTCAATTTGTCTCCAATCCGCACGCGCTGCGGCGCGTTGGAGAGCATCAAGGCCTGTGCATCGGTATTGACGGCAATAAACTCTACGCCCTGAACGTCTGCCTCGATCATGCGGTTGACCGCATTTTGTCCGCCGCCACCAACGCCGACAACCTTAATCTGGGCAAAGTTGTCTACAAATTGTGAGGCGCTACTCCGTCTCGTCATAGATTGGTCTCCTTTAACCGCTGGCAGACATTGTCAGGGCCGCTTTTGGAATTTGCGCTTGTGCCGTGGCGATACCAAAAGCTGCATTCTCACCGCTATATCAGAATTGTTCCATCGTACTACACCTGAAATCGAATGCAAAGTCTCTGAATTGGGGGCGGCCCCACGAAAGGACCCAAATCGGACGGTGTTTCAGGCCGATCCAGGACCAATACTCTGGAATCCGGCAGAATGCCATCTCCGGCTGTTGCCGGACTGATTTGGAGTTTATTCTTGACTATATGCCTACGATCCATCTACGAAATACCCGCTTTGTGCCGCCAGCCCCACAAAAGACGAGAAACGGCAGGCCAAAAGGGGGTTCTTCTCCGTCTCTTTGGCGGGGACAATCTCTGCGCGCGGCCGGTCTGTGAGCCGGCCAGACACCGTTGAATCTGTTCTGGGCAATATACCTACGATCTGTCTACGGCACCAGCGGGCAGCGGCGCTGCCCACGCGGACACGCAACGCGGCGGCGCGAAATTTGATGGCCTTTCCGGTCGATTCTGGAGAAGCCACACGGGAGGAGACGTTTCCTCAATCGGGCAGCAGGCTCCTGAGCCAGCCGCCGACCTTGTCCAGAATCTGCCCGTTTTCCGGGATCATTCTCTGCATGGGGTAGTGGATGGCGCGGGCGTCTTCGTAGAGCGCCCAGAGCAGGAGGCCCGCAGCGGTGGCGAAGGCCGGAGATTGCAGTTCTCTGCTCAATCCATGCACGGCGGGATGATCGACGGGGCTGCCGATACGTACCGGCATGCGCAAGATTCTGCGGAACAGATCCACTGCGCCGGGAAGCTGGCTGGCGCCGCCTGTGAGGACAAGCCCTGCCGGCACCATGTGGCCGTAGCTGCTCTTGGCAATCCGGCTCTGGATGAGTTCGGCGGTCTCTTCGGCCCGCGCCTGCAGGATCTGGCTGATAAAGCGCCGGCTGAAGGTGCGCTCCGGTTTATCGCCGAAAACGGTTGCCCAGACCTGTTCGTCTTCGGCAATCCGTTCCGGTTGCAGGTGGCCGTAGCGAAGTTTCAACTCTTCGGCCACTTCGAACGGGGCGCGCAGCCCGACAGCCACGTCATTGGTCATGTGGCTTCCACCTACGTCCAGCACTTCGGTGTGCCAAAGACCATTGCCGCGAAAGAGAGCCAGGTCTGTGGTGCCGCCGCCCAGGTCGGCCATGACGACGCCCATCTGCCGCTCTTCTGCGGTCAGCACGGCCTCGCCGCTGGCCAAGGGTTCCAGGACAAGTTCGTCGATGTCGATGCCATGGGCCAGTACACACTGAGCGAGATTGTTGATGGCGTTGATGGTGCCGGTGACGATATGGGCGTCGACTTCCAGCCGGCTGCCGAGAATGCCCAGAGGCTGCTGGATATTTACCTGCTCGTCCACCTTCCAGTGGCGGGCGATAACGTGGATGATCTGCCTGTTGGCGGCTATCTGAACGGCGCGTGCGGCCTCCAGCGCCCGCTGCATATCGTTGCCGGTGACGCCATGACGTCCGTCGACCGGGCTGATGCCGGCGCTGTTGGAGGTAGCAATGTGGTTGCCGGCGATGCCCAGATAGCAACTGGTGATCTGTCTACCGGATTCTTGTTCGGCCGTCTCCAGCGCTTCGCCGATGGCGGTGGTCACCTCCGGCACATCCATGACAACGCCGCGACGCAATCCTCTGCTCGGCGTGACACCGCCGCCCAGAACCCTGACGGCGAGATTGCCCAGACTGTCATGGATGACAGTGCCCACCAGCGCGCAGATTTTTGTGGTGCCTACGTCGACCGCAGCGATAATCTCTCTGGTCACTGAAGATTTCTCTAACTGATCGTTTCTCTAAAGATAATGGCGTCGCATCAAGAACTATTGCTCATCCGGCTCGTCGTCGTATCGACGGGTGAAGGAACGGTTCGGCACCGAAACATTGAGGGTGATAGCTTCGTCTCCGGCTGCTTCCAATTGCGGCTTTAAACTTTGCAGGACCGTCCATTTTTCTTCGAATTTGTATCCATCTCCCCAGTGGATCCAAGCCTGGGTAGACGGCAGGCTGAAATTCAGGCCGTAAAGAGAATTGTACCAGAACTCATTAACGATGGAAAGACGATATGACAAAATCATGGCAGAGGTCAGGAGCCGTTTATCGATCTGAAGGGTGCCTTCCACGTTTGCAATCCGCGCCTCGGCCGAGGGGTCGATGATCCGCAACGCCGGCTGCATGTCCAGTTTCCGGGGCGCCAGGGCCACGCCGTCCTCCAGCAGCCAGTACTCCTGCTGCTCGGTAGCCCAGAGAGCCACGGGGCGCACCTCTTGAACGCTGATTTCGATATGCCCGGGCCAGCGGATTTTCGCGTCTGCAGCGGTGACATACGGATGCGCCGTCACCTGCTCCTCGATCTTTTCGGGATCCAGCCAGAAGATACTCCAGCTGTCGATATCGCAGGCGGCGAAGAGTTCGTCCTGGGAAAGATATTGCGCTCCTTCAAAACGCACATTTTCGCGATAGATGTAGAAGCTTTCGCTGGTGTACAGCCAGTACAGAGCGGCCGCGACCGCAGCCAGCAGCAGCAGACTGACTGTTTTGCTTGGGGCCAGACCGGAAAAGCCGGGGAAGAGGGTTGCCTGCGCGCCAACGGGAACGGGGCGCGATGAGGTTTTCCCCTTTACGCTTCCTTTGAAGCCCAGTCGCGACCGGCCGCTTCGCAGGACAAAGGCGTGCGTCGAACGCAGTGCCGAGGAGAAGCGGCGGCGCGTTTGCGCGTGCCGCCGCCGCCGCACTCGTTTGGAAGACACGGCCTTCTGCGCCGCGCGCGATCCTCGTTTTTGTTTGCGTCCTGAATTGAAGGCAATTTGCATTATACTGATCAGATTGTACTGCTCTGCAAGTCGCCAGCGCTTTTTAACTGCTGCCGCAGACGCCTCGCGTTTGTGTCAACAGGGCCCGACTAGCGATGAATCCGGTTTTGCCGGCGGTCCGCGTGCCGTTCGAGGGCCATATCGACCAGGCTGCCGACCAGCTCGGTCAGGGGGACGCCGCTGGCTTCCCAAAGCTTCGGGTACATGCTGCTGGCGGTAAAGCCGGGCATGGTATTCAGCTCGTTGAGATAGAGTTGCCCGTCGGCGCCTAACAGAAAGTCTGCCCGCGCAAGGCCGGCTCCGTCAAGCGCCTGGAAGGCGCGAACGGACAGCAGGCGGATTTCGTCGGCCAGCTCGGGGGGAATGTCCGCCGGGATCAGAAGCCGGCTGCCCTTGTCCAGGTACTTGGCCTCGTAGTCGTAAAACTCATTGGCGGGAACCACCTCGCCGACAATGCTGGCCCGGGGTTCATCATTGCCGAGGACGCTGACCTCCAATTCGCGGGCATCATGCACTCCTTCCTCGACCAGCACTTTGCGGTCATAGCGGCAGGCCAGCCCGATGGCACGCGCCAACTCCGCCCGATCTCTGACTTTGCTGATGCCGACGCTGCTGCCGAGATTGGCCGGCTTCACGAAGAGTGGATAGGGTAAGGCGGACTCGAACTCGTCCAGTATCTTCTCACACCGGTTTTCCTGCGGGTCGGGATCCGATTCCCGGCCCTCCGTCCAGTTTCGGCGCAGCAGGGTGCGGTAGGCGACTTGGGGGATGCCGGCGGCGGCAAAGAGCGCCTTCGCGGCAATTTTGTCCATCGCGACCGCGCTGGCGAGGACGCCGCAGCCTACATAAGGCATCTCGAGCATCTCGAGCAGCCCTTGCACGGTCCCGTCCTCACCGTAAGGGCCGTGGAGCACGGGAAAGATCAGGTCCACTGCCGGCAGGCGCTCGCTATGCTGCAGAAGCGGGGACTGGGTCGAGCGGGGCGCGAGAAGGGCGGAGTCGGTCTTCTTTATCTTGCCATGGCCGTTTTCTCTCGCCTTGCCGCTGGTCAACTGCGCCAGCGGGTCGGCGCCGGTGAGCCATTCACCGGTCTTGGTAATGCCGAGCCGCACCGTTTCATAGCCGGCCTCGTCCAGGGCGCGGATGACCGTCTGCGCGCTGAGCAGGGAGATCTCGTGCTCGCCGCTCTTGCCGCCAAAAAGGACACCGACCCGTACTGAATTGCACGCCATAAGAGTCACCATTCCCCGATTTTCTGAAGTTCCGGCTGCAGCTCTACGCCGCTGCGCCGGGCCACCGCCGTCTGAATATGTTCGATCATCGCCATGACATCGGCCGCCGTCGCCGCGCCGACGCCGCCGGGGTTGATGAGAAAGTTGGCGTGCGTTCGGCTGACCTCGACGCCGCCGAGACGAAACCCCTTCAGCCCGGCCTCCTCGATCAGGCGTCCGGCGAAGTCGTCTGGCGGGTTGACGAATGTGCTGCCCAGTGAGGGCTCCACCGGCTGTGTGCTGCGTCGATGGCCCAGAAAAGACTGCGCAGCGGCGCGGATCGTATCCCGGTCACCGGCTTTCAGCCGGAAGTTGGCGCTTAGCAGGACGGGTCCGAAGCCGGCGTCGGCAGTCCCCTCCCGTTTCAAGCTGCTTTGACGGTAGGCGTAGGCGAGATCCTCGACGCGGTAGACCTGGATATCGCCGTTGTCGTCGAGCAGCAGAACGTCCCAGAGCGAGTCCTTCACTTCCCCGCCATGTGCGCCGGCGTTGTTGACAACGGCTCCGCCGACGGACCCGGGCACACTCACCGCCCACTCCAGTCCGGTCAGCCCGGCGTTGATGGCGGTACGGGCCGCGCCGGCCATGAGCGCGCCGCTCTCGGCGTAGAGGAAGGAGCGGGTGTCTTTGGGATAATCGCAGCAGGGGGCGTCCTGCGCCTGCACTGCATTGCAGCGGTTATGGATCACCAGCCCGCGCACGCCGCGGTCGCTGAGCAGCACGTTGCTGCCGCCGCCCAAAACCAGGTAGGGGAGTTCGTGCGCCCTGGCCCAGCGCGTCAGCTTCAGCAGATCATGCGTGTCTGAGACAACCGCGAAATAGTCGGCAGGTCCGCCAATTTTGATCGTGGTCAGGTTCGCCAGCGGGTGGTCCTGCCGGATCTCTACGCCGAGGGCCTCGATCTGATCGAGAGCGGAGGAGCCGATTTCTCTCTTGTGGCGGGCCGGGATCGTTGCTGACGCCATGATGTCGCGTACAGTCACTTCGTGATCAGATTCCTCGTAAGGTGCGCAGTTGTCGTAGCACCCGGTCGAAACCGAGCGCCGCGAAACTGCTGGTGTCGACGTGAAATACGGGCCCGTCCAGATCCAGGGGACGGTTGCGCCGCTCCAACTCGACCGTGTCGTACTGGCCCATCCGCAGCCGGTCCACGTGCCCAGGGTGGCGTTCACCGCTGTCCACCCGCCGGGCATAGCGTTGACGCAACAGGTCGGGCCGTGCGGAAAGGACCACCTGCGCCGGTTGGAAAGGGTGGCGCGCCTGCAATGCCTTGAAGCGCGGGTTGGCCCAGTCCGGATCAAAGGGCGTTTCCACAAGCAGCGAGCAGCGGGCCTCCAGCAAGCGTTCGATCAACAGATAGACCAGTTCATAGGTTGCCCCGCCCAGCCGCTCCGACCACTCCACCGTTGACCAGCCCAGCGTCTCGAAAAGCGACTCCTTGAGATCGTCGCGTGCGATCAGGGGCAGTTCCAAAGCCGGGGCCAATTTGCGGGCCAATGTCGTCTTGCCCGTGCCCGGCGCCCCGCAAACGATCAGGACAAGCGGCAGCGCATTTCCTCCTTCAGCCATCGGTTCCCAGTCTCTCCAGCAGCGCTTCACCGATGCGGTGGCTTGTGCCTGCGCCCAGTGTCAGGACGACGTCGCCGGCGGTTACTTCGCTGTGGAGAAACGTGCTCGTGTCCTCGATGTCACCGCTATGGCGAATCGATGGATGTGGGCTGGCGGCCGCGATCTCGGCCGCGGCCATGGCCCTGTCGCCGCTCTCTCTGGCAGCGTAGATATCGGTCACCAGGACCGCGTCTGCGTTGTCGAAGCTGGAGGCGATTTTGTGCAACAGCGCCCTGGTGCGGCTGAACGTGTGGGGCTGAAAGACGGCCCAGATACGCCGCTCGCCGAAGCGGTTGCGGGCCGCGGCCAGGGTTGCCTGGATTTCGGTGGGGTGGTGGGCGTAATCGTCGACGACCGTCACGCCCCGCCGCGTCCCCTTCAGCTCAAAACGCCGGCCAATGCCTGAATATTGATGCAGGCTCGCCAGGACCTGCGCCGCCGGCACACCACAGAGGCGGGCGACTGTCAACGCGGCCAAGGCATTGCGCAGGTTGTGGATGCCCGGCGCCTGCAGCTGCAGACGTCCGATCGACTCCCCTTCACTCTGCACCGCGGCGGCATAGCCCCCGCCGGCGCCCACTGTCTCGCCGGCGGCCTGCACGTCGCACCCTTCACGCAGCCCATACGTCAGCCAGACGGGACCGTTTTCGGTTGCACGGCCTGTGCGCAGCGCCTCGGCGCCGGGGTCGTCCCCGCACGAGACGACGCATCCTTCGGCGCGCACCTGCGCCACAAACTGGCGGAAGGCGTCGACAAAGCTGGCCGGCGTCGGAAAGCAGTCGGGGTGGTCCCACTCCACATTGGTTACGACGGCCACCATCGGCGTCAATCCATGGAACATGCGGTCATACTCGTCGGCTTCGATTACAAACTCGGCGGCTGTCCCAGCATGGGCGTTGCCAAATCCGGGCAGATCGGCCCCGATGATATAGCCGGCGTCGCAGCCGCTTGCTTGCAGGGTCTGCACGATCATGGCGGTTGTCGTGCTCTTGCCATGCGTGCCGGAGACTGCGATGACATCGCGGCCGGCAAGCAGCGGGGGGAGGAACAGCTCCCGTCTGACGACCGGTATCCCCAGCCTCTGCGCGGTCTGTCGTTCCGGGTTGGTTTCGTTGACGGCGCTGCTGATCAGGACAACGTCCGGGCGTTCCCGGTCCGGCAGGCCGGCGAACTCTGCGGCCGCGCCCTGGCGTCCGAAGATTTTCGCGCCGGCCGCGGCCAGCCGGCGGGTGCGCTCGCTCTCCTGGCGGTCGCTTCCGCTGACGTGTATGCCCCGTTCCAGGAGAACATGGGCGATGGCGGAAAGGCCTGCGCCGCCTATTCCTATCAGATGCACGCGCGGCCGCGTATCGTCCCCGCCTTTTTTGGGTAGCGGGGCGTCCAGCGCTTTTTGCAACCGATTCTGCCAGCTGTCAACCGGCATCGCTGCCTCCATGGCTGCGGGCGCGCCGCGCTTCCGCCGGAACGTATTCAACTCTCATCCCCGCACCCGCATCAGAAGCAGTATCGCGATGGGAATCACCCACGGCGTCGGTGACGGCATGATATTCTGGGGCAGATAGCGCACCAGCTCGACAGCGATCGGCGACAGGTCCGGATTTATCCATCCCAGGTTTGAGAGGGGATAGCCGTAGATGTGCTGATAATACCAGAGGCTGCCGCTGATCAGATAGCCGTTGATTGCGCCGACCAGGCAGCTGAGAATGGCGCCCTGGGGCATCGGCCACTGCTGACCGCTGAATGTAATGACCCGCCCGGCATAGCCGGCAAAGATGATAACGACAAAGACGACCAGGTAGAAATTGCTCAGAAACAGTTGCTGGGCGCCCACATCTTCGGTCGAGAATACCATGCGCCACACACTGTCCAGGATCGGATTGAGACGATCCTGGACATAGAGCAGAAGAAAGATGGCGACGATAATGATCATGGACCTGCCCAGTTCGCGCGCATAACCCTGGGCGAGGCCAATCATGGTGATGATGCCGGCGATAGAGCCGAAATAAACTTCGATCAGACCCATAACAGGTTCGTAGGCAGGCGTGTTTCACAGATGGCGGCTTGTCACATCCTGATAAGTTGTGCGCTCGATCAGGTTTGGCCGCGGCGCAGTGTGCTGATCACCCCCACGAGCAGCACCGTGAGCGCAATCGCGGCCAGGATGGGCTGTTGAGGCCCTAATGCCGCCCAGAGATCGCCAAAACCGGAATGCATCATGTCGGTCACGCTTTGCAGAAACCCCTCCATCCCCGTGCCGGGAGATGAGACCGACGTAACCCCGACCTCCGGGATGAAGTTGATCAGCCGCGGCGCAAAAGTAGGGATGTAGAACAGTCCGTTGCCAATTCCGATCATCGCCGCAAGGAGACCGGATGAGCTCTGGCTGTCAGGGATCGCCTTATTGGTCAACAGGTAGGTAAATAGCAGCAACCCCGACCAGACCAGAAAGGAGACCGTCGGCGGCTGCGCATCCGAAAGCCAGTTCGAGGCGCCCAAGGTGTAGACCGGTTCGCCAATTCCCCCTGTGTCCCCTGCGCGCAGCGAGGCCAGGAACTTTGCGCCCGCGCTGATGATACCGAAGACGATGCCCAGCGCCTGCCTCACGATATCCAGGGCCAGTCCCTGGTTTTGTTGCAGCAGGAAGAAGCCCCCGACTGAGACGACCAGCACCAGCAGCTCCCTGAACAGGCCGCGTCGGAAGCCGATCCAAGCGAATAGAAGAACGTAAAATGCAAATGCAACTGTGCCTGGCGTATTTTCACTCATTTTTTATGCTTTCATCCTGGGAGGAGGGCGCCCTCTGGGTCTTTCCCGCCTGCTTTGCAATCACTTTCAATAATCACAGTCCACAACCGCGGCGGCCGCTGAACCGTGCTAGCCATGGGCGACGAGCCGCTGAAGTTCGCGTACGATATTGTCTGCGGCCTGGGGCCGGGCCAGGGCGCAGACCGCCGCCCCCATGGCAAGTCGCCGGCTTTCATCGGCCAGCAGGGCCGCGATGGTCGGTTCCAGCCTTTCAGCCAGCTGCTCATCTTCAATGATGATCGTGCCGCCGGATTCGGCCAGTTTTTGTGCATTAGGAAACTGATGGGAGCCGGCGCCGGGCAGAGGCGCGAGTACCGACGGGAGACGCGCCAGCGAAAACTCAGCCAGCACACTGGCCCCGGCACGGGCGACCGCCAGGTCTGCGCTGGCCAGGGCCCAAGCCATCTCCTCGTGCAGATAGGGCACGGGATGGTAGCGGCAGGCCAGCGGGCTATCCCGGAGAGCCGGCCCTTCCTGTTCCAGCAGGGGCCAGTCGCGCGTTCCGATGACATGCAGAATCTGGCAGGCGGGCAAGAGCGCAGGCGCGGCCTGCCAGACGGCCCGGTTGATACTGCGGGCGCCCTGGCTGCCGCCGAAGACCAGTAGCAGAGGCAGTCGGTCCTCCAGGTCCAGTCTCAGTTTTTGGGTCAGTTTGTGCCGGGCTGTCTGCCTGTCCTCTATCGCTTGCAAGAGTGCGGCGCGAACGGGGTAACCGGTGACCACCGCCTTTTGACCGAAGAAGCCGGCCACCTCGGGGAAGCTGACCGCGACCCGCTGGGCCAGGCGGCTGAGCCAGCGCACCGCCAGGCCGGGGGTCATGTCGGGCAGATAGATCATCACCGGCACCGAACGCATGCGACAGGCTATCGCAACGGGCGCCATGACATATCCACCGGTCGCAAAACATGCCTGCGGGCGGAAATCTTCGAGAATCTGCAGAGACTGGCGTATGCCTGCCAGCATTTTGGCCAGATTACGTGATGCCATCAATGGATTGCGTCCTCGCAACGCGCCGCTTTGAATGTCGTGGAAGGGGATGCCAGCGTCCTGCACAAGAGAGTGTTCGATGCAGGTCCGGCTCCCCAGCCACAGCAGGGCAGGGTTACCCTGAACGGGCGCGGCGGCCAGAGCGTTGATTCTTAGTTGTTCGACGACGGCGAGAGCCGGATATATGTGACCCCCGGTTCCACCACCCGAAATCAGAAGGCGCATGGGCTGTCTGCCCTGGGGGGCCAGAGGATGCCCCGGATTTTTTTGCCCCGAAAGCGTTGGCCAGGCCCCCGCGAATCCGGTCGCTCGCCGTGGGGTGAGGGCGTGCGCCGGCTTCGCCGCGACGGGGCGCAGCGGGAGGGGGCAGACCGCGATAGCGGCTGATGTTGAGCAGTATGCCGGCAGCCCCCATTGACGTGACAAGAGAACTGCCGCCAAAGCTGACGAACGGCAGTGTTACGCCGGTGGGCGGCGCGACGGCCACGGCGACGGCGATGTGAATGATGGCTTGAAGGATGATGAGTGCGGTGATACCCACTGCCAGCAAGGAGCCGAAGATATCGGTCGATTCACTGGCGATGCGCAGGCCCCGATAGACAAAGAGCGTGAAGAGGAGGATCACCGCCAGCGTGCCCAGCAGCCCCATCTCCTCGCCGATCACCGCGAAGATATTGTCCGACCAGCTCAAGGGCAGATTTCCCGGCAACTTTTCGGTGCTGTTGCCCAGACCCACGCCAAGCGGACCTCCTTTGACAATGGCCTGGCTGGCTTCGCGGATCTGCCATTCGGAGCTATTCAAAGGAGATTGGATCGACTCGAGCAGTGCGCTGACCCGGCGGCTGGCATAGCTGTTGCGGGTGATCACCAGCCAGAAGGTGACGGCCGCCACAAACCCGCCCAGGATAAGCTGTTTCAACTCAGCGCCCGCCAGAAAGAAGATGATCAACGCGGTGACAACGATCAGAATCGTTGTGCTGATGTCCGGCTGCACCACGATCAGGCTCGTCACGATCCCCATGAGCACACCGAAGGGAATCAGCCCATAGTTGATATCTTTGATTCGATCGCCCTTGCTGGCCAGCCAGGTGCTGATGTATATGAGAACGATCACCTTCACCGGTTCACTCGGCTGAACGCGGCCGCCGGGGAAGGCACGGGTTGCGCCGAAACGGGTTTCGCCCAGAAAGATGAGCGCAATGAGGGAGATCAGCCCCAACGCCATCAGTGGTATGCTCCACCGCTCCCATACCCGGTAGGGGACAATCGCGGCGCCGACCAACGCCGCCAGGCCGACACCCAGCCAGCGGAGCTGCAGCAATATGTAATAGAAGGGGGATACTTGATTTTCCAGCGCCCAGGGGTAGCTGGCGCTGAAGACCATGACAGACCCGAACAGAATCAGGCAGGTCAGGACGGTGGCCAGCGCCCAATCGATGTTAGGCCCGAACCTACCGATCTGTTTCGCTTGGCTGACCTGAAGCGTCATTGTCATTCCTCTATCTTCCGCAGCAACGTGCAGGAACCGGGGGGTTCGTTGCCGAAAGCCGGCAGAGTGGGGTTGCCACTAGCTGCCGGCCACCAGGTTGCGGAAATGCTCCCCGCGCTGTTCAAAGTTTTTGTAGGCATCGTAACTGGTGCCGCCCGGGGAAAAGAGCACAATCGTACCCGGCAAGGCCGTCTGCTTGGCGAGGCAGACGGCCTCGTCGAGACGCTGTACAACCGCGCAGCAGGGAGCGGAGATACGCCGAAAGGAGGCCCGTTCCCTCACCTTGTCGGCGATCATCGACCCCGCCTCTCCGAACCCGATCAGACATTGGACCCGATCCAGCACTTCGTCGGCGAAAGTATCCCAGGGCAGATTCTTGTCTTTGCCGCCGGCCAGAAGAATGAGCGTCTGCGCGCCCGGGGGGAAGACCTGGAGCCCGGCGACGGCCCGCTCCGGCGCGGTCGCGATGCTGTCATTGATCCATACGACGTTGCCTTTGGGCCGCATCTCCTCCAGCCTGTGCGGTACGCCGGCAAAGGAGCGGGCAACGCGCCCCATCGCCTCGTGGGATGCGCCGGCCGCTCCGCTGACGGCCGCGGCCGCCAACAGGTTGGAGATATTGTGCTCCCCTCGCAGTCGTACGTCAGTACGGCGGCAAAAGGGCCGGCCTTTGAAGAACAGATCTTCGGTTGTTTCGGATGCCCAGGCGCCGGCGGCCGGCCGCGGCCTGGACTCGGAACTGTACAGTGACGTGCGCTGGATTCGGCTTGAAGAGGCGGAGAAAGGAACGATGCGCCTGTCTTTGCCCAGGACAGAACGGCATTGCGCCAGGAGAGAGTCCAGTTCCCAATCGGCTGGAATGGATTTTTCGTCATCATGCCAGCCAGCCATCCGGCTCGCCACCGGATCATCGGCGTTGAGGACCACGACGCTGGTGGGTTTCAGATGGCGCAACAGGTTGGACTTCGCCAGAACATAGTCGGCCATCGATGAGTGCCGGTCCAGATGATTGGGCGTGATATTGAGAATGGCGGCTACGTCCGGCCCCAGCTGGTTGAGCGGGCCATAGGCGACTTTCGGATCGAACAGTTCGAGCTGAAAACTGCTCAGCTCAAGCACCATCATGTCATCTTCCCGAACTGCGTCGAGGCGGTCCAGCAGCGGCCTGCCGATATTGCCTCCGACGTGGATGGTAAGGGCGTCACCGACGGTTTTCTGCAACATTTCACCGACGAGCGTTGTCGTCGTTGTCTTGCCGCTGCTGCCGGTGATGGCGATGACAGGGCAGGGGGCCAGCTGCATTGTGAGCAGGCTGTCATTGCTGAGAGGGATGCCGCGACGAATGGCGTCCTGCACCAACTGCGATTGGAGCCGCACACCGCCGCTGAGGCAGAGCAGATCACAGTCATCAAGCAGGTTGGGAGAATGGCCGCCCAAGGCAAGCGCTACGGGCAGATCACCCAACTGCTCCAACTCTTCGGCCAACTTTTGCGCGGGCGCGACATCGCTGATGGTTACATTTGCGCCTGCTGCCGCGAAGAAACGGGCCAGCGCCAATCCTTGACGGCCCATCCCCAAAATAACGACGTTGCGTTTTTCGAAGTTGAATTCTCCAGCGTTGTCAATCATGGTATCGTTCTCCTTCCAGTATCCGGTTACTGGATAACGCCTTGTCCCCCGGCCTTTACCTGGAATCGAGTCGCTGCCGGCATAAAACGGATGCAGACGGTGGTCACCCGTTCCACAGCGCCAGGGCCACTCCCAACATTCCACTCAGCACACCGACAATCCAGAATCTCTCTTTGACCTGTGTTTCGCTCCACCCCAGTAATTCAAAATGGTGGTGGATCGGCGTCATCTTGAACAGGCGGATATCACGACCCAGGTAGCGGCGGCTGAGCTTTGCAGACGCCACCTGCAACAGTACGGAAACGGTTTCGGCGACAAAGACAAACCCGACCACCGGCAGCAACAGCCACTGGCCGGTCATCAGCGCCACCAGAGCAAGCGTTGCGCCCAAAGCCAGGCTGCCGGTGTCACCCATGAAGATCTGCGCCGGGTGGGCATTGAACCAGAGAAAGGCGAACAGCGCTCCCACCATGGTGAAACAGAAGGCCGCCAGATAGGTCTGCCCCTGCCTGTAGGCAATCAGCCCGTAGCTGGCGAACGCAATCCCACTTATGCTTCCAGCCAGGCTGTCGAGTCCATCGGTCAGATTGACCGCATTGCTGAACCCGATAATGATCAGGATACCCACCGGAATGAACATCCAGCCGATCGAAACCCACTGCGGAATGCCGGGCACGCCTACATAGTAGAGATCGGGCGGCCCGTAATAGAGAATGCCCACGATAATGGCTGCAAAGATGAACTGGAATCCGCTCTTCATCCGCGCCGACATCCCTTTCCCCTGGCCGCGGAGTCCCAGCCAGTCATCGACGGCGCCCAGTGTCGCGTGCGCCGCCAGACAGAAAAAGAGCAACAGTGTACTCTGGCCTATCAGGGTGAAACCAAGCAGATTCGCCAAGTTGAGCGCCCCCGTAATCAAGAGGACCGGCACCACAAATAGCAGTCCCCCCATCGTCGGCGTGCCGCTCTTCTCCTGGTGTGAGTCCGGTCCTTCGATCCGCACCTGTTTGCTGATTCGATAGTGTTTCAACAGGGTCATCAGTGGCTGACCCCAAATCACGGCGATGAAGAAGCTGAGTGTCCCGAGCACCAGCGGAAATTCCATCTACGAGCCCCTTACCCTTCGAGGAGGCCGCCGCCGGCCCCTTTGTCTGACACTGGGCGGCGGGCTGGATCTGTCGCTGCGGCTGTTGCCGGCTGCAGTGAGATTTCGGGGACAATTCGTTCCATCCCCACTGCACGGCTGCCTTTGACGAGAAGCAGATCCTGCGGTTGAGCCATTTCCTTCAGAATCTGCACGGCCGTCTCAAAATCGCCGGCTTCGTACACGTCCTGGGAAGGCAGGCCTGCTTTGCGAGCCTGGTCGGCGATGAGACCGCCGAGAACGCCGACAGTAACGAGCAGATCGGTTACGCCCGCGGCATGGGCGCCGACCTGTTTATGCCCTTCTGTGGTGAAGGTGCCCAACTCCCTCATATCGCCAAGAATTGCGATGCGGCGTCCGCGGCGGTGATGTTTCTGATGCTGCCCGTTGCTGGATTGCGGACTTCGTTTCGCCCCTGACGCCATCCCCGGGCTCTTGGCAGCGGGCGCACAGTCCTCGCCCGATTGCCGGCGGGTGAACAGGTCGTTCAGCAGATTGAGGGCGGCCACGGTACTGACAGGGCTGGCGTTATATGTGTCGTCAATGACGGTGCTGCCGTTGATGCCCGGCATGACAACAAGGCGCAACTGACTGGGCGCTTGCTGAAGGCCGGCGCCGATTTCCCGCCAGGAGAGACCGCTGACAATGCCGACGGCGGCCGCGCCCAGGGCCGTATACACTGAATGTCTGCCCAAAAGGGGCACTTTCAGGCGCTGGCTGTGGATGCGGCCGTTTTCCTGGCGATGGTGAAAACGGAAGCGGATGCCTTCCATGCCCAGGCTTTCGATTTCGTCGGCCCACAGATCCGCTACGGCGGTGAGACCATAGAAGAAGGGCCGGGCAGTGGTGGCGGCCGCCATCGCCCGAACGCGGGTGTCGTCCTGGTTGAGGATGGCCGCGCCTCCGCTCTGCGCGTTGGGAAGAGCCTCTACCAGCTCGGTTTTGGCCTGCGCGATCCGGTCTATCGTGCCCAGCCGCTCCAGATGGGTGGGGCCGACATTGGTCACAAGGCCGATATGGGGCCGCGCCAGGTCGCACAGCAGGCGAATCTCCCCGAGGTCGTACATCCCCATCTCCAACACGGTCCGCTCGTGGGTCGTGTGCAGCCCGAGGAGAGCCAGCGGCAGTCCCTGTTCGCTGTTGAGGTTGCCGGTGTTGTGATGGGTGCGATAGCGTTGCGCGAGGACCGATGCAGTCAACTCTTTTGTGCTGGTCTTGCCTACGCTGCCGGTCACGCCAACCACCTGCAGATCGGGGCAGGTGCGATGCAACCGCTGAAAGACACCGGCCGCCTGGAGAGCCGTGTTGGCGTCGGGGACGATGTAGGCGATGGGGCGGCCGGCATCCAGGTGTGCCCTTGCTTCTTTTTTCTCTGCACCGTCCTCCCGTCCACGGCGGCAGTCGACCAGCAGGGCGCCGGTCTCGTGCAACTGCTCAAGACCCCGCTCTTCGCAGATGACCGCATCGGCGCCACCGGCAATCGCCTGGCGGATGAATTTATGGCCGTCTGTGCGGGCGCCGCTGAAGGCGATGAATAGTGACGCTGCTTCGACATCACGGCTGTCCAGTACCGCAGAGCTTATGGGGCGGGGCGCGAGCGTCGGCGGCGGGGGCGTCCCGGTCAGCGCCTGCCAGAGTGTATGCTGGGTGATAGCGGTCTCAACTTTCGGTCGGTCTGCCACCAAATCAGAATCCTTTGAACGGAAGTAACTCATCGCTCTGCGCCGACGAGCGGCAACGGACAGCAGGTCACCGGTTTGAGAGTTCGGCAACCGGTTCTGCCGCCGGCGCTATTTCCTGGCAATCTACGGCGGACGTACAGGAGTAGCTCTGACTGTCGTCCGAAAGCCGGACATGGTCCGGCGGGATATTCATGTGCTCGAACAGGCGGTGGGCAATCCGGCTGAAGACGGGCGTTGCGGTATAGGCTGCCCAGCGGCTGATGCCCGGGTCCGGCCGGTCGAGCTTGACCAACATGACAAATTGCGGGTCGTCGGTCGGCGCGTAGCCGATAAAGCTGGCGATCGTCTCATCCTGGACATAGCCCTCTTCGGTGGCGATTTCGGCGGTGCCGCTCTTGCCGGCAACGCTATAGCCGGAGACCTGGGCCATCTGGTTGCCGGTGTTGACAACATGCGTCATCATATCGTTCATCCGGAGCGCGGTTTCCGGCTGGATCACCTGGTAGACCATTGTCGGCTGGGTCACCATAACGTTGTCACCGGCTACGCGGCTGTGCACGATGTAGGGGCGCATCAGTTTGCCGCCGTTGGCGATGGCGGCGACGGCGCAGATCATCTGAATGGGCGTAACGGCAATGCCCTGGCCAAAGCTGTTGGTGGCCAGGTCGGATACACCCCAGTTCGGGGCATCGGTGTTTCTGACCTGTCCGGCCACTTCACCGCTCAGGTCGATATGTGTGTCAGCGCCGAAGCCGAAGCGGGTCACATAGTCGTAAAAGATTTCGGCGCCGACTTCCTGTGCGATCTGGACCGTAATTACGTTATTGGAATGGGCCATGGCATCAGCGACGTTCAGTTCACCGACAGCCTTGCGGTCACTGTTTTGGACCGTGTGCCCCTCCACGGAAATGGCGCCGGTATCGATGAAAACGGTTGAGGCGTCCACTGCGTCAATGTCGAGGGCGGCGGCAACGGTGATCAGCTTGAAGACCGATCCCGGTTCAAATTGGGCGCTGATGGCAACATTCGTGAACGTATTGGGGTCTCCGTCTTCGAAGCTGTTGCCGTCGAAGGTAGGCCAGTTGGCCATCCCCAGAATGGCGCCCGTCTTTGGGTCCATGACGATAACCGTGCCGGCCTCGGCACGGTAGAGACCGACCCCCAGGCGGAGCTCCTCTTCGATGATATGCTGGATGGTGCGGTCGATGGTCAGCACCAGGCCCTTGCCATTTCCGCTGGGCAGAAAACGGAGGACGTTTTCGTCGAGTTCTGAGCGGGGAAGTTGACGGCCCGGTGGAAGACCAACGCCGTCACTGGACAGAAAGTTCCGATAATACCGCTCCAGGCCCAGCACCGGCACGCGTTCGGCATTGAGAAAGCCCAGCACCTGGCTGGCAAGGATTCCCTGTGGATAGAAGCGTCGGGGATGGGCTGCGATGTGGATATGCTCCAGCAGGAAGTCCCTATCAGCCATACGCTGCTGGCGTTCGGCGAGCAGCTGTTGACCCTGTTCAAAGTCGATATGCGACGCGATGATCAGATAGTCTCTATCGCTGTTCTCCATCAACAGGTTTTCGATCTGAAGCGGCGGGGCGCCGATGCTGGACGCGAGCCGCAGGGCGATGTCGCCGTAATCGCTTTGCGAGATGAACTTGGGCGTTGCCGTGATTCGATAGGTGAAGCGGTCGGCGGCGAGCAGATTGCCATCACGATCGACGATCACGCCCCAAGAGGTGGTGTCGTCAACGGTATTCCGGCCAGTTGTCACTACTTGCGGGGGCTCATATTGCTGCCAGCCCATAACCTGCATATCCAGCAAGCGTAGAACCAACAGCAGCAGCGGTCCGGTGAGCACGACACCGATAAAGCCGATACGCCATATCTTGGTCATATCGTCTGACACCGGGGGATGCTGGGCATGTTCCTGTTCAAGGGAGGCGCGAGTGGGCGCTGCCCGATTGAGGGCGCCGCTTTCGAGGCCGCCGTCAGCCCCATCTTCGGGGAGCTGGCGGCGGTCGAATAGAGGGCCGAAACCGTGTCCACGTGCGGGACGAACGGTTCGGTTGCGTGCGCGCATGCGGGAAATCTCTCAAGACTACAGTGGTCGCGACTCGGACCACAAACACTTGTCGCCGCCGACCCCCGTTCGGGCGCTTGGCGGCGACGAAAGGGGCGGCGAGACAGGCGGCGGAAACTATCTGGGCTGTTTCAACTGGCCCAGGAAGAAATCGCCGGCCCGTTCAAGCAGCGGTTCGCTCCATTGCCGGACAGCCTGCCAGCTTTCGTTGATCTGTTGTTGCCAACCGGACACATACTGCTCGAACTCTGCTACGGGGAGGCGCTCGGTTACAGACCAGAGGGACGGCTCGTCCGAAGAGGGTAGAACCGTCCGGGCATGATCGGGGGGCGACGCGCCAGGCGCCTGGAGCTCTTGCGCTGCCCCCGGACTCCCTGTATTACTGGCGGAAACCGCTGTTTGTTCCCTTGCCATTGCGGATGGTTGTTCAAGAGCGGGGGAATTCTCTGCCTGCTGATGCGATTGCCGGCTTCCGCCCGACCCGCCGCTACCGGCGGAAGCCGCAGGTGCGCTTCTCAGGCTGTATGGATTCGGGATGTAATTGCGTTGCAGCGCGGGACGAAAGTCGAGTTGGACTGCACGCAGCTGCACCTGTTCCAGAGTTGTGCGCTGGCCTATTTGCCACAGAAGTTCAGCATTCTTCTGTTTGATGAGGCTGTACTGAACGCGGAGCAGTTCCAACTCCGCGCGGGCCTGCGTAATTCGAAGCGAGGTCCAGACCTGAATGACGGCCAGGCCGCAGACGACCGTCAAAGCCAGCACAAAGAAGAGGTATCCCCGCAGCGTTTGCGGCAAGGGAACGATATCATCGAGCCAGACCAGACCACGCAGAACTCGAAAACGGGCGAGATTGGACGTTTGCATACTGTTTGGGCCCGAGTCTCCCTCTTCCCCCGGTCCTCCCTGGTCGACTGGGCGCCAAACCTGCTCGTCATTGTTGCGCTGCGTCCCGGCCTGCGCCGGGCGCCCGGCGCGGTGCAGATTGATGGTCGGTGTTGACAAAAGCTTTATCCTGCAGAAACATTCACAAAAAACACACGGGCAAACAGGTCAACTACTGTTCAGGCAGTTTTTCGGCGATGCGCAGCCTGGCTGAACGACTTCGGGGATTTTCTTCGATTTCAGCGGCCGCCGGCACGATCGGTTTCTTGTTGCATATCGCCAGAACGGGAATCTGCTCCCGACCTCCGGCCGGCAAAGTCGGATCGGGCCGAAATCTCCTGGCGTTGTCACGCATCCACTCCTTGACCAACCGGTCTTCCAAGCTGTGAAAGGAGATAATGGCGACCCGTCCAGCGGGCCGCAACAGGGCAGGAATCTGGGTCATGGCCCGCGCCAGCCGCCCCAGTTCGTCGTTGACTGCGATGCGCAACGCCTGAAAGGTACGGGTGGCCGGATGGATTTTCTGTCTGCCGCGCGAGCGCAGTGTCCTGCATACAATGTCTGCCAGTTCAGCCGTTGTTGAAACCGGGCGGCTGGCTATGATGGCACGCGCTATCGAGCGGCTTTGTCGTTCCTCACCGTATTGGTAAAGGATGTTGGCGATCTCCTCCCAACTGCTGTTGTTTATCAGCTCGGCTGCGCTGAGACCGGTAGACGGGTCGAAACGCATATCCAGCGGGCCGTCGTGCCGGAAAGCAAAACCCCGGGCCGGAGTATCCAACTGAAAGCTGCTGAGACCCAGATCAAGCAGGATGCCGTCAACTCCCGTAAAACCCCGCTGGCGGGCGATTCGATCCATCTGGTCAAATGGCGCCTGGGCCACGCTCAGTCTGCCGGCGCTGATTTCGCCGGGAAAGCGCTTCCGAACTCGTCGGATGGCTGCGGGGTCAACGTCCAGCCCCAGTACTTTTCCACCGGCGTCCCCATCTGCACGGGAATCTCGATGCGCCCTTGTTCGGGTGGGGCGCGAGTGTTGCAGCAGGAGCTGGGTATGGCCGCCGCCGCCCAGAGTTCCGTCAATGAAACGTCCGCCTGGTTGGACGTTCAGGCCGGCCAGCACTTCATCCGCCAGAACGGGGCGGTGTTGGAGGCCAACCGGTTCGTAAGGGGCGCCTTGCATGTCCGTCGCGGGTCGGCGCGGTAGCTTGAGGCCTTTTGCGGCCCCATCTGTCGGGCCTTGGCAAGAGCCCGGGGATGGTTCAGACTCCCAGGGCGGCGAAGAGATCCTCTCCGAGCTGCGTTGGCGTAAGCAACTGTTCCTCCCATTGGGCCGGGTCCCAGAGTTCGACATATGTATTTATCCCGGCGACAATGACTTCGTTTTCGATGCCGGCGAACTCGCGCAGGCGCTGGCTGATCAGGATGCGGCCCTGCCGGTCGGGCTTCAAGTCTTCGGCGCCGCTGAACAGCGCCCGACGCAACTGCGCTGTACGTTTGTCAATCAGGGGCAGAGCGCTGACCCGGGCCGCCACATTTTCCCATTCGTCGAACGGCATCAGCATGAGGCAGCCACCGGTGGGGTTGCGCGTCACGACCAGGCCGGGCATGAGCCGGTGTCGGAATTTGGCAGGAATCGTGAGCCGCCCTTTACTGTCCAGACTGTGACTGAACTCACCGAGAAACATAATTTTCTGAATAGTTGCCCTCTGCGCATCCCGTTCGAACCGGGGCGCATCGAACATTTCGCTTCAACAGATGTGCCCGGGAATTTCGATAAATATCTCGGCGTCAACCGGTTGGGTGAGCGCTCGACACGAATATCTCTTCAGAGTGTAGGGAGAGCGCCCCACTTTCTCCCATATTACCCCATTGCAAAACGATAGCACAGAACCTTTTCTGACAAAAACGGATTAGGAACCAGCCTGAGAGGCGGTTCAGCATCGTTTTTCTTACACAGAATCAGAGCATCCGAATGCTGAAATTCTGCGGTTTTCGCAGGATCTTTTTTGTCGTCGCGCGGAGGCATCCGGGCCCGCCATTTGGCCCTTTCTCCGCCTGATTGTTATCTGGTAGGGACGTGTATCTGCCGTTCGACGGGGCGGTAGACAGCTTGCTGAAATCCGGCAGATTTGTGAGGAGATTTGTCAGGGGCGCGGGGCGTTTTCGGGATTGATTTGGGGCGCCGGTTCACACGTGCGGCCAGCAGGCTCCCTGTTTTCGTAGGCATATCGTATGGGAAATACCCAGTACGCATATCGGGTCAGTTTCATGAGTATAGAAAGCGGTCGGCGCCCATGGCCAGGTGAGCTACCCGAAAGCATCCGCGGCTCTCTTTTCCCGTTTCCAAGAAACTGGATTTAAATCGTTAACATCCTGATATTGACAGGACGGCGCGTATACCTTATACTTTGAAGTTCAGGGTATGAACTGATTGGCTCGGTTCCGTTTGCCACCTGTGGACCTCGCATAAGGGAGGGGGACGGTATCAGGGCGAATAGATCCGGCGTAATGTCCGCCGACGTTCGCGGCGGACGGATAATCCGCTGCGCATTTCGCGGCGGATGAATATTATACTGCGCACCGGGCAGCCGGCGAACAGTTCGGTCTTCGGTGCGTTCGGCCACAAGAGGAGATATCATCCCCATTCAACATTGTGAAGTCCCGTCCGGATTGATCTCTATTTCGTGCAGGTTTGCAAGACCGGCGACTGTGTACAGCTAAAGGAGCATGCGCTATATGATTGATACTGCCGTTGGAAACGGTGTTGGCGCCAGGACGCAGAGAAAGTCGTATTCACGAACTTCCAATCTTATTGAACTGCCCCGGCTCATCGAGATTCAGCTTCAAAGCTTTGAATGGTTCCGCGCCCAGGGCCTGAAGGAGCTTTTTGAAGAGATTTCGCCAATCGTCAGTTTCAACAAGCATCTTGAACTGCATTTCGGCGATTTCCGCTTCGATGACGCCAAACACTCAGAGGAGGCTTGCCGGGTACGGGACATCACCTACTCCGCGCCACTGTGGGTCGAGGTCAGGCTCGTCAATAACGACACGGGTGAGATCAGTGAGCAGGAAGTCTTTATGGGTGACTTCCCGCTGATGACCGACTCGGGCACTTTTATTGTCAATGGCAGTGAGCGGGTCGTGGTGAGCCAGTTGATTCGTTCACCCGGAGTCTACTTCACAACTGAAAAGGATCGCAGCACTGGGCGCGACCTGACCGGCACCAAGTTGATCCCTCTGCGGGGCGCGTGGCTGGAGTTCGAGACGAGCAAACGGGATATCATCAGCGTCAAGGTCGATCGCAAACGCAAGTTGCCGGCCACGATTCTGCTGCGGGCCATCGGCTTCGGCACGGATGAGGAGATCCGGGCGTTGTTCTCCGCCGTCGACGACAATGAGGACCACCCGTTCATCGAGGCGACCCTGGAACGGGACCCGACGGCCAACCCGACCGAAGACCGGCAAAAAGGGATCGACGATGCGCTGCTGGAGTTTTACAAGAAGCTGCGGCCTGGCGACCCGGCGACATTGGATAATGCGCGAAATTTCCTGCAGAACCTGCTCTTCACATCCCGTCGTTACGATTTGGGGCGGGTGGGCCGTTACAAGCTCAATCGCAAGCTAGGTCTGGAGAAGCCTCTCTCGACGCGCATTCTGACGAACGACGATATCGTGTCGGTGGTGCGCCGCATCATTGACATCAACAACGAGCGCGAGTCGCCTGATGATATCGACCATCTGGGGAACCGGCGCATCAAGACGGTCGGTGAGCTGATTCAGAGCCAGCTGCGCATCGGTCTTTTGCGCATGGAGCGGGTCGTGCGGGAACGGATGTCGATCCGCGAGCCGGAGCAGGTGACGCCGCTGAGCCTGATCAACATTCGCCCGGTTGTGGCGGCGACGCGGGAGTTTTTCGGCAGCAGCCAGTTGAGCCAGTTCATGGACCAGACGAACCCGCTCGCCGAGTTGACCCACAAACGGCGCCTGAGCGCGCTGGGCCCCGGCGGCCTGCGCAGGGAGCGGGCTGGTTTCGACGTGCGCGACGTCCATTACAGCCACTATGGCCGCATCTGCCCGATCGAAACGCCGGAAGGCCCCAATATCGGCCTGATCGGCTACCTGGCCACCTACGGGCGCATCAACGATTTCGGGTTTATCGAGACCCCATACCGCCGCGTCATCAACACAGTGAAGAATATGGCAAAGGAGATGACGCGGCGCATCCTTAACCAGGATATAGTCGATCCCTACAGCGAGGATTTTATCGCCAAAAGAGGCGATGAAATAACGCCGGAGACGGCCCAGGTGGTCGCGGAACTCTACCATCGCGTCGTCAATGAAGTCAAAGAACAACTCTTGAGCGGCTTGGAACAGGAAGAACAGTCTCGGATTGAAGAGTTCACGGCGCGAATCCGCCTGTTTTCTTCAGAAGCGCGCAGTCAGGCGGACCGGCTAAAGGATTCGATTCAGAACGATCTTGGCGAGAAGTCCAAGGAAGAGCAACGCTTGGAATGGCTGGATGACGTTATCTTGATGGATGATGTTGTCGAGGTACACGATGCTCAGATAGTAGAGATCTTTAAGGAAGGTCGGTTAGAGGCGCTGCAGTCTGTATTTGAGAAAGAAACCGCAGACATTCAAGCCCAGATAGCGGAACTCATTGCGCGAATCGGTTCGCTTTCCTCAGAGGCGCGCAGGCAGGCAGAGCAGTTGCAGGAGTGGATTCAGAGCAACCTTGGCGAGAAGGCCGAGGAAGTTCAGCGCTTGAATTGGGCCGATGCCATCCTATCAGTCGATGAAGTTGTCGAGGCCAAGCATGACAGGATGGTTGATTTTTCCCTGCAGGCGCGGCTGGCCGCGCTGCAGTCTGTATCTGAGAAAGAAGCCGCAGACATTCGTGAAACGAATCAGGCCAAGCGGACACAACTGCATCAAGAATTGGAGGCTGTGGGAGAGGAAGAACAGTCTCAATTGGAAACGCTCACTGCACGCATCGACCGGTCTGATGCGGAGGCGCGCAGTCAGGCAGAACAGCTGCAGAAGTGGATTCAGAGCAACCTTGGCAAGAAGGCCGAGGAACAGCGACAGCTGGATTGGGTGGATGACGCTATAGTCGTAATAAATGAGGTTGTCGAAGCGGAGCATGAGCAGCAAGTCAACGACTGCCTTGAGGCGCGGCTGGCCGCGCTGCAGTCTGTATCTGAGAAAGAAACCGCAGACATTCGTGAAACGAGTCAAGCCAAGCGGACACAACTGCATCAAGAATTGGAGGCTGTGGGAGAGGAAGAACAGTCTCAATTGGAAACGCTCACTGCACGCATCGACCGGTCTGATGCGGAGGCGCGCAGTCAGGCAGAACAGCTGCAGAAGTGGATTCAGGGCAATCTTGGCGAGAAGGCCGAGGAAGTTCAGCGCTTGAATTGGGCCGATGCCATCCTATCAGTCGATGAAGTTGTCGAGG
Source organism: Caldilineaceae bacterium (assembly GCA_965200615.1). Classification (GTDB taxonomy): domain Bacteria; phylum Chloroflexota; class Anaerolineae; order Caldilineales; family Caldilineaceae; genus Bin5. Next base: position 489,669 of record OZ241377.1, read on the forward strand.
CCAAGCATGACAGGATGGTTGATTTTTCCCTGCAGGCGCGGCTGGCCGCGCTGCAGTCTGTATCTGAGAAAGAAACCGCAGACATTCGTGAAACGAATCAGGCCAAGCGGACACAATTACATCAAGAATTGGAGGCTGTGGGAGAGGAAGAACAGTCTCAATTGGAAACGCTCACTGCACGCATCGACCGGTCTGATGCGGAGGCGCGCAGTCAGGCAGAACAGCTGCAGAAGTGGATTCAGCAACCTTGGCGAGAAGGCCGAGGAAGTTCAGCGCTTGAATTGGGCCGATGCCATCCTATCAGTCGATGAGGTTGTAGGGGAAAGGCATGAGCGATTGGTCGACTACTGCAAGCAAGGGCGTCTGGCCGCGCTCAAGTCTGTACAAAATGACCTGAAACAGAAGGAAGAGCCGTTACAGATAGAGGAGCTCGCTGCACGAATCGGTTCGCTTTCCTCAGAGGCGCGCGGTCACGCGAAACAGCTGCAGAAGTGGATTCAGGGCAATCTTGGCGAGAAGGCCGAGGAAGTTCAGCGCTTGAATTGGGCCGATGCCATCCTATCAGTCGATGAAGTTGTCGAAGCCAGGCATGGGCGGTTGGTCGACTACTGTAAGCAAGGTCGTCTGGTCGCGCTCAAGTCTGTACAGGATGACCTGAAACAGAAGGAAGAGCCGTTACAGATAGAGGAGCTCACTGCACGCTTCGAACGGTCTTCCTCAGAGGCGCGCAGGCAGGCAGAACGGTTGCAGAAGTGGATTCAGAGCAACCTTGGCAAGACGGCCAAGGAAGTTCAGCGCCTGGATTGGACAGACGCCATCTTTTCTGTGGATGAGGTCATCGAGACTAAACATGAACGTCTGGTCGACTACTGCGTGCAGGCGCGTCTGGTCGCGCTACAGTCGGTATCCAAGAGAACAACGTCATTCATTCGTGAATGGATCCAGACCAAGCGGACACGATTAGAAACCTCGAGTGAGGAAGAAAAGTATCAGATAGAGAAGCTCACTGAGCGATTCGACCGGTCTTCTTCAGAAGTTCGCGACCAAGCGAAACACTTGCAGGAGTGGCTTCAGAGAAATCTGGGCAAGAAAGCCAAGGAAGATAAACGCCTGAACTGGGTGGATGCCGCTGTCGTCGTAGTCGATGAAGTTGTCGAAGCGGAGCATGAGCAGCAAGTCAATGACTACCTTGAGGCGCGTCTGGCCGCGCTGCAGTCTGAATTGCGCGAAGAAGAAACATACATTCACGCTACGTACCAAGCCAAGCGGAATGATGAACTTATAGGCGATAAGAAGAAGGAAGAAGCGCTTCCTGAGTTGGACAAGCAGGTCGCCACTTTGAAAGAGAGGGACCTGATCAATGCCCTAAGGGAACAGAAGGAGTTCCGGGTGCGCCCCTTTGTCAGTGAAAAAGTCATCTATCTGAACGCCGATACGGAGGAGCGCTCTCCCATCGCCCAGGCCTCGACACCGCTGGACAAGGCCGGCCACTTTCTCAACAGACGGCCCTCGGTGCGCCAAGCCGATGATTTCCGCTTTGAAGAGCCGCAGCGCATCAAATATATGGATGTGTCGCCCAAACAGGTCGTGGGCGTGTCCGCGGCCTTGATCCCCTTTCTGGAGCACGACGATACCAACCGCGCCTTGATGGGTTCCAATATGCAGCGGCAGGCTGTGCCCCTTGTGCAGCCGGACGCGCCGATTGTCGGCACCGGCATGGAGTGGCAGGCTGCAGTTGATTCGGGCCAGGTCGTCGTTGCGCGCAAGGCGGGCGAGGCTGTTCGTGTCGTGAATACGGAGATCGTCATTCAGGAAGAGGATGGCAACGAGCATACCTACCCGTTGCGCAAGTACAATCGCAGCAACCAGAGCACCTGCATCGACCAACGTCCGACAATCCAGAAGGGGGACCTGGTCGAAGCCGGCACGGTGCTGGCGGACAGCTCTTCCACCCAGAATGGCGAGCTGGCGCTGGGGCAGAACGTGCTCGTGGCCTACATGAGCTGGGAAGGCGGCAACTACGAAGACGCGATCCTGGTCAGCGAACGGCTGGTCGAAAACGACAAGTACACGTCGGTACATATTGAGAAGCACGAGATCGAAGCCAGGGAGACGAAACTCGGCCCGGAGGAGATCACGCGAGACATTCCCAACGTGGGTGAGGACGCGCTGAAACATCTGGACGAGGACGGCATCATCCGGATCGGCGCTGAAGTTGCCGCCGGCGACATTCTGGTCGGAAAGATTACGCCAAAGGGCGAGACCGAGCTGACGCCGGAGGAGAAGCTGTTGCGGGCAATTTTCGGCGAAAAGGCGCGTGAGGTAAAGGATAGCTCCTTACGTCTTCCCCACGGGGAGCGGGGCAAGGTGGTGGATATCAAGGTATTCACGCGCGAAGACCACCAGGACATGCCCGCCGGAGTGGAAATGATGGTGCGTGTGAGCATTGCACAGCGGCGCCGTCTGACTGAAGGCGACAAGATGGCTGGCCGGCATGGGAACAAAGGCGTAATCTCCCGGGTTGTGCCGGTGGAGGATATGCCATTTCTGGAGGACGGCACACCAATCGATATTATTCTGAATCCACTGGGTGTGCCCGGGCGCATGAATATCGGACAGGTGCTGGAGACCCATCTGGGATGGGCGGCCGACCGCCTGGGCTTCATGGCGGAGACACCGGTATTCGACGGCGCGAAGGAGGACGAAATCGAGTCCGAGCTGGCGCGGGCCTGGCTGATCGATCGGGCCTGGCAGGATGTCACCCAGCTGGCATGGGCGTCTGTTCGGGAGCAGGAGGTCGACAGCGATGCGCTGATGGACGACAACGATGCCCGCCGGCTCTATCTGCTGGAATGGCTGGAACCGCGCGGCTATGACCCTGAAATGCTGTTTTTCGACGACAAATACGCGCGCAGCGCGGCCCTGGCTGAATGGCTGAAGGATAGGGGGTATGAAGCGGAGCTTGTCGTCCCGGATAGCGGCTCGGAGGTCTCGGACCAGTATGCACGCTATGTCTCCCTGCGGGAGTGGCTGATCCATCACGGCTGCGAGCAGGACGGTGAAATCCTGACAGAGACTGCCGACGATCCAATCCTGTTGCACCTTGAAACAGGTGAACAGTTGGACGCCGAGCCGCTTGAGAGGTTTGAGGCGGCGGCACAGGCGTACTCGAACGAGATTGGCTGGCCGTTGCCGACAACCGGTAAACAGAAGCTTTTCGATGGCAAGACGGGCGAACCCTACGATGCCCATGTAACGGTCGGGATCGCGCAGATGCTTAAGTTGCACCACCTGGTGGAGGACAAAGTCCACGCCCGCAGCACGGGCCCCTACAGCCTGGTCACGCAGCAGCCGCTGGGCGGCAAGGCGCAGTTCGGCGGTCAGCGTTTCGGCGAGATGGAGGTCTGGGCGCTGGAGGCGTACGGCGCGGCTTACACGTTGCAAGAGATGCTGACGATCAAGTCGGACGATACGACAGGCCGGGTGAAAACCTACGAGGCGATTGTCAAGGGCGACGAGATCCAGAGTCCCGGTGTGCCGGAGAGTTTCCGCGTGCTGGTGAAAGAGTTGCAGAGTCTGGCCCTCTCGATCGAAGTCATTAACGAAAAGAATGAGGTGATACAGCTCGGAAAAGATGAGGTTGAGGACCGTCTGCCGCATCTCGGCTTCAGCCTGAACGTACCCAGCCCGATGAGCCGCAGCAGCGAGTAAGGGCGCCGCTAACCGAGGCCGCCGTCAAACGCATCTGCTGTGCGCATGGCGGCGGGCGAAACGCAAAGGAGCCATAATGGAAGTACGAGATTTTGACGCAATTCGCATCTCTCTTGCCTCCCCGGACCAGATCGGCGATTGGAGCTTCGGCGAAGTAACGAAGCCGGAGACGATCAACTACCGCACGCTGCGCCCGGAGCGGGACGGACTGTTCTGTGAACGTATCTTCGGGCCGCAGAAAGATTGGGAATGCGCCTGCGGCAAGTACAAGCGCGTCCGCTATAAGGGCATCGTCTGCGACAAATGCGGTGTGGAAGTGGCGCCGCAGCGTGTGCGCCGCGAACGCATGGGCCATATCCAACTGGCATCGCCGGTCAGCCATATCTGGTATGTGAAGGGAGTTCCCAGCCATCTGGGGCTGCTCCTGAACATCAGTCCGCGCCATCTGGAGCGGGTCCTGTACTTTGCGCAGTTCATCATTACCGACGTGAACGAAGACGCGCGCGGCCGGGCGATTCAGCGCCTCGAACGCGAACTGCAGATGGGGATAGCCCGTCTGGAAAACGATGCGCAGGAACATATCGACGCCGTAGAAGGCAGTGCGCAGAGCCAGCTTGACGAGCTGGACGCGGAAGAACAGGCGCAGATTGCGCGGCTAGATGAGCGCATCAACCGGTCTTCGTCGGAAACGATCAGCCAGGCCCAGCGGCTCCAGGACTGGATTCAGAGCAATCTCGGCAAAAAAGCCGCGGAAGATAGAAGCCTGGATTGGGTGGAAGAACCGATCATCGCGGCCCAAAAGACGGTCACCGCGGAACATGAACGCACTGTAAACGACCACGTACAGGAACGGCTGGACACGCTCCAGTTTGAATCCGACGAGGAAAAGTCGGATATTCGGACGCAGATCCAGGCCAAGCAGACATACGTGCGCCAGGAACGGGAGGGGTTGCTCGAAAAGATGCGGGAAGATGTAGCCGAACAGCGGGAGCGGCTGCAGTCCAGCGCAGAAGAGAAGCTGGACGAACTGAAGAGCATGCACGAGATGCAGCTCCTGACGGAGACCCGCTATCGCGAGTTGGCCGATCGCTGGGGCAACATTTTCAAGGCGGGAATGGGCGCCGAGGCGATCCGCGATATCGTAGCCAAGGTCGACCTGGACGCGCTGGCAAAAGAGCTGCGCCTGGAGATCTTTACGACCAAGAGCAAGCAGCGCCGCAAGAAGGCGGCCAAACGTCTGCGCGTTGTGGAAAACTTCCGCAAGAGCGGCAACCGGCCCGAATGGATGGTGCTGACGATCTTGCCGGTGATTCCGCCGGAACTGCGCCCAATGGTGCAGTTGGACGGCGGGCGCTTCGCCACGAGCGATCTCAATGATCTGTACCGGCGGGTAATCAACCGCAACAACCGTCTCAAGCGGCTGCTTGACCTCGGCGCGCCCGATGTCATCGTCCGCAACGAAAAGCGCATGTTGCAGGAAGCGGTCGATAGTCTGATTGACAACGGGCGGCGGGGCCGGGCGGTCAGCCGCAGCGGCAAGCGCAAGCTCAAGAGCCTGAGCGATATGCTCAAGGGAAAGCAGGGCCGTTTCCGCCGCAACCTGTTGGGGAAACGCGTCGATTACTCCGGCCGCTCGGTCATTGTGATCGGCCCCACGTTGAAGCTGCACCAGTGCGGCCTGCCGAAAAAGATGGCGTTGGAACTGTTCAAACCGTTCGTCATGCGGCGTCTGGTGGAGGACAACTATGCGCACAACATCAAGAGCGCCAAGCGCATGGTAGATCGCCAGCAGTCCGAGGTATGGGATGAGCTGGAGGAGATCTGCAAGGAGCGGCCGGTGCTGTTGAACCGGGCGCCGACGCTGCATCGCCTGGGCATACAGGCCTTTGAAGTCACGCTGGTGGAAGGGAGCGCGATTCAGTTGCACCCTCTCGTCTGCGACGCCTTCAATGCGGATTTCGACGGTGATCAGATGGCCGTGCACGTGCCGCTGAGCCAGTCTGCGGTGGATGAGGCCCGGCAACTGATGCTTTCCAGCCAGAATCTGCTCAAGCCCAGCAGCGGTGAACCGATTGTCGGCCCCTCCAAAGACATGGTGATGGGTGTCTACTATCTGACGACCGAAGAGAACAAGTCGACGCCCGATGCCGAACTGCCGCTCTTCAGCTCGATGGATGAAGCGGAATACATCTACAGCCTGGGCCATGTCAAATTACGGGATCCGATCCTGGCGCGCTTTACGACGCGTTTCGACGTCCAGCCTGTCGAGTCGATGAAGGTGAGCGAGCGGGTGATGGATGCCTTGCGGGAACACGGCATCGCCACCGTCGGCGAACTGATGGACATCTATGTCTGGGGCGAACCCCACATGATTCAGGAGATCCCGGCTTTTGACGTGGCGGCCATGACTGAGGTGCGGGACGCCCTGCGGAAACTGAATCTGTTGGGGGCCGCCTGGCCGAAGGATCGAATCATTGTTCAGCCGGTCGAGTCAATGGAGATGAGCGAGCGGGTGATGGATGCCTTGCAGGAACACGGCATCGCCACCGTCGGCGAACTGATGGACATCTATACCCAGGGCGAACGCCACATGATTCAGGAGATCCCGGCTTTTGACGTGGCGGCCATGACTGAGGTGCGGGACGCCCTGCGGAAACTGAATCTGTTGGGGGCCGCCTGGCCGAAGAAGAAGGATCGAATCATTCGCACAACGATCGGGCGTATCATCTTCAACCGGGCGCTGCCGGAGGAGTTGTGGTTCGTCAACGATCATCTCGATAAGAAGGGTGTCAATGATGTCATCGACCTCTGTTACAAACACCTGGGCCGGGAAGTGACGGCCGAAACGGTAGACAATATCAAGGACCTGGGTTTCGAATACGCCACCCGGTCCGGCATTACGATTGCGGTCAGTGATATTCAGGTGCCGCATGAAAAGGACGAGATCGTTGAGCGCACCTCTGACGAGGTGGCCGAGGCCGAGCGCCAGTATCGGCGCGGTCTGATCACCGAGGAAGAGCTGTACGAAAAGACGGTCGAACTGTGGACGCGGGCTGCTGACGAAGTGACGACCGAGGTGCGTAACCTGCTCAGCCCGCTTGAGGGGCTCGGCGCGATGGCGCACTCCGGTTCCACCAAGGGGGGCGTCAATACGGTGCGGCAGCTGGCCGGTATGCGCGGCCTGATTGCCGGCCCCAATGGGCGCATCATTCCTTTGCCGATCCGCTCCAACTTCCGCGAAGGGTTGACCGCGCTGGAGTACTTCCTCAGCACGCACGGCGGCCGCAAGGGCCTGGCGGATACGGCTCTGCGCACCGCAGACGCCGGCTATCTGACCCGCCGCCTGGTGGATGTGGCGCAGGATGTGATCGTGACCGAGGATGATTGCGGCACCAATGCCGGCATCTGGATCGATGCCGAGAGTTCAACGGTGATGGGCGAGAGCTTCGCCGACCGCGTGGCCACGCGCACGCTTGCCGCCGCGATCAGACATCCTGATTCCGATGAGACGTTGCTGGAGCGCGATGCCGTCATTGACGAGGCGGCCCTGGCAACCATCGAGCGTCATGAGGTGGAAAAAAAGGCTTTCGTCTATAGCCCGCTGACCTGCGAGTCCCGCTTTGGCCTCTGCAAGAAATGTTATGGCACGGACCTGGCCCGAGGGGGAACGGTGGAGCAGGGCGAAGCGGTGGGCATTATCGCGGCACAGTCGATCGGCGAGCCGGGTACCCAGCTCACGCTGCGCACGTTCCACACCGGCGGTGTGGCCGGCGGTGATGACATCACCCAGGGTTTGCCTCGCGTCGAGGAGCTGTTCGAGGTACGAAACCCCAAAGGTGAAGCTGTCATCAGCGAGATCGATGGCGAGGTTGATATCTGGTGGGAAGGCGATCAGCGCATGCTGAAGGTGAGCCGCACCGAACGCGAACAACGGGAGATCGCCATTCCCGAAGGCTTCGAGTTGATGGTGGATTCGGATGACCGGGTGCAGGAAGATACGGTCATCGCCCGCAACGGAGACGAGGATGCACAGGGACTCCTGGCAGGCATGGAGGGCCAGATCTTCGCCGAGAACGGTCAGGTCATCATCCGCCGGGAAGACAACCTGGTATGGGAGACCGATATCCCCGCCAATGCCCGATTGCGGGTGGAGAAGGGTAAAGAGGTGACCGCCGGCGAGCAGCTGAGCGAAGGCTCGAAGAATCCAAGAGAGATTCTGCGCATTCAGGGCCGGGAGGACTGTCAGCTATACCTGTTGGAACAGGTGCAGCAGGTATACCGGAGCCAGGGCGTTGCCATCCACGACAAGCATATCGAGGTGATCTTGCGCCAGCTGCTGCGGCGCGTGATGATCCGGGCAACCGGTGACACCGATTTCCTGCCGGGCGAACTGGTGGACCGTTTCCAATTTGAGGATGAGAACAACAAGGCGATCGGCCACGGTCACCGCCCGGCCAAAGCCGAACCGGTCGTGCTGGGGCTGACGAAGGCCGCCTTGAATACCGAAAGCTTCCTGGCTGCGGCCAGTTTCCAGGAGACCACGCGCGTGCTCACCGATGCCGCCGTGCAAGGCCAGCGGGACGAGTTGCGGGGCCTCAAGGAGAATGTCATCATCGGCAAGCTGATTCCGGTCGGCTCCGGCTTCCGCACGCGGCGCATGTGGGAAGAAGAGAAGCAGCAGGCCGTTGAGCAGCTGGCCGAACAGCACAAAATCGTCGATGAGGGGTTGAGCGAACTCGAGTTCGACCTGGACGATCCTGATCTGGACCTGGCCGATCTCTCCGGTTTGGCGGAGATGGGTATCGGCCCGCTGGGGATGCTATCCGGGTTTGGCGGCGGCGAGGAGGAAGAGCTCGACTTCGACTTCAACAATCTGAAGGACGAGGAAAGCGAAGAGATCAACGTCGACCTCCGCTAGAAATCAACTGATATGTACATGTACAGAATAGGGTGGAAGAGCCGGCTCTTCCACCCTTGTCTCTTTTCCCGTACGCTTTGAGATTCCTCTCGCCAGAACCCATTGGCGACGCCCATAAAGAGACGCAGAAGTCGATCCGCATGGGGTGATGCACCCAAATGGTTCCTATCTGATTTGCTTACAGCAGCCTGGTTGTGATATAGTAGACTACTGTCTTTTCGTGGGCTACGATGACCATCAGGGAGGAAACATTTGCCGACGATAAATCAATTGGTCCGCAAGGGCCGTAAGACCAAGCCAAAGAAAGAAACCGCACCGGCCTTGCGCTTTACGCAGAACACATTGACCGGCCGCACAAAGCGGGTCAAGCAAGGCAACCCCCAGAAGAGGGGCGTATGTACACAGGTGCGAACGACAACACCCAAGAAGCCCAATTCCGCCCTGCGTAAGGTAGCCCGTGTGCGCCTCACAAATGGCGTTGAAGTGACGGCCTATATTCCTGGCGAAGGCCATAACCTCCAGGAACACAGTGTGGTTCTGGTCCGCGGCGGTCGGGTAAGGGATTTGCCCGGCGTGCGCTATCATATCGTGCGCGGCGCGCTGGACAGCACGGGGGTCAATGACCGCAAGCGAAGCCGCAGCAAATACGGTACCAAGAAGCCGCGTTAAGCGCTTACTCTGGCGAGGCAGGACAGGCTGTGCGTCCAACCTCGGGAGGCGCGCAGGCGCAAATGATGGAGATGGAGTTGTAGAATGCCGCGACGAAACCGGCCCGAAAAGCGTCAAGTTACGCCCGACCCCCGGCACAACAGCGTTGTGCTGGCCAAGTTCATCAACAACCTGATGGAGCGGGGCAAGAAAAGTCTGGCCGCCAGAATTGTGTATACCGCACTGGATACCATAGCCGAACGCACCAATCGTCCACCTCTGGAAGTCTTCGAAGAAGCGCTCAGGAACGCCACTCCTCTGGTTGAGGTCAAACCGCAGCGTGTTGGCGGCGCGACCTATCAGGTGCCGATGGAGATTCGCCCTGGCCGGCGGCAGGCCCTGGCCATGCGCTGGCTGATTCAGAATGCCAGGGGGCGGAGCGGCCGCAATATGGCCATTCGGTTGGCGAATGAACTTCTGGACACGGCGCGCGGCGAAGGACAGACCGTGCGCAGGCGTGAAGAAACGCACCGGATGGCAGAAGCCAATCAAGCCTTTGCACATTTTGCCAGAAGGCGATAGGTACTTTGCCTGCAAGGCAGTATAGACAAACGAGTTGGTTATTCCTGATGTGTCCGGCGCCCTGGCTGGACACAGGCTTCGGAGGAATCCGGCCTTTCCGGGTTTGGATCTTCTTCTGAACTGAACAATACACGACGCATTCGAGCCATAGAATGACGTTGCCGCGCTCAGTATTCCGTTGAGCGAAATTCGACGCTGCCGGATGAGCAGGCCCCCGGATTAGCAGATTGCAGGCGCCCCTGCTCAAAAAGGGCGCGTTGGATTCTGGCGCCTGTACGACGGTTGCGTCGTTTTTGTTAGAGGCAGAGCGCAGGAGGTCACGGCAGACCGTTCGCGGAGGACGGACTGCCGCCGGAAAAAATGAATACAGTGTTGTGAAGTCATTATCGGGAAGGCAACGCTGTGAAGACAACGCTGTGAAGACAACGCTGCAGTGAGGCAGATTGCACCCCCTGAATGAACAGGGCGCGATGGTTGAATGCGGCCCGGATTAAGTGGAATGGAGCGCTGCCCACCAGGATAAGATCAGGTGAATTTGATGAGTCAGATACCATTACATAAGATTCGCAATATCGGAATTATCGCCCATATCGACGCCGGCAAGACGACGACAACGGAACGAATTCTGTTCTATTCCGGCCGCATTCACCGGATGGGCGAAGTGCATGAGGGGACCGCCGTCACAGATTGGATGGCGCAGGAGCGGGAGCGCGGCATCACCATTACCGCGGCCGCGATTACGGCGAACTGGGTTGACAGCCGCAGCGGTGAGGAAGCCCAGATCAATATCATCGACACACCGGGGCATATCGATTTTACTGCTGAGGTGCAGCGCAGCTTGCGCGTCCTGGATGGCGGCATCGTCGTCTTCGACGCGGTTGCGGGGGTCGAACCACAGTCGGAAACCGTCTGGCGGCAGGCAGACACTTATCATGTGCCTCGCATCTGCTTCGTGAATAAGATGGACCGGGTGGGCGCGGATTTTGACCGTACGGTCGGCATGATTGTCGACCGCCTGGGCGCGGACCCGCTGCCGATTCAACTGCCCTGGGGTGTGGAGGAGGATTTCAAGGGGGTTATCGACCTCCTTACGATGAAGGCCCTGCGATACAGCGATGCACTGGGCGCCTCGCCTGAAACAGCCGAGATCCCGGAGGATATGCGGGCGGCGGCGGAAACGGCACGCGCCACCATGATTGAGCGGATTGCGGAAACCGATGAGGAACTGACAACGCTCTATCTGGAAGGCGAAGAGATCAGCGGCGAACAGCTGATCAAGGGCCTGCGCAATGCGGTAATTCGCAATGACATCGTGCCGATACTGTGCGGTTCGGCGCTCAAGAACAAGGGTGTGCAACCTCTTCTGGATGCGATTGTTCGCTATCTGCCCAGCCCACTGGACGTGCCGCCGGTCGTTGGCCTTGACCCCAAGACAGAGGAAGAGAAGATTCGGTTTGCCGACCCGGAAGAGCCTTTCGCCGCGCTTGTCTTCAAGATCGTGACCGACCCCTTTGTCGGGCGCTTGGCCTATGTACGCGTGTATTCGGGTACTCTGGCGTCGGGCAGTATGGTCTACAACGCCAACAAGGGCCGGCGCGAACGAATCGGGCGGCTCTTGCAGATGCATGCCGACAAAAGGGAAGAGATCGAAGTTTGCCGCGCTGGCGACATCGCTGCCATTGTTGGCCTCAAGCAGAGCCTGACCGGTGAGACGCTCAGCGACCGCAACAACGAGATTTTGCTGGAGACGATTGAATTTCCGGCCCCGGTGATTGGGATCGCGGTTGAGCCGAAGTCCAAAGCCGATCAGGACAGGATGGCCGACGGTCTTTTGAAGCTGGCCGAAGAGGACCCGACCTTTCAGGTTCGATACGATGATCAGACGGGGCAGACGATCATCAGCGGCATGGGTGAGTTGCACTTGCAGATTATCGTCGACCGTCTGAAGAGAGAGTTCCGGGTGCAGTGTAACGAAGGGCGCCCGCAGGTGGCCTACCGGGAAACGATCACAACGGCGGCGCGGGCTGAAGGGCGGTTCGTGCGTCAGACAGGCGGCCGCGGACAGTATGGCCATGTCTGGATCGAGCTGGAACCGAATGAAGAGGGAAAGGGCTTCGAGTTTGAGGACAAGATCGTCGGCGGAGCAGTCCCCAAAGAATACATCCCTGCGGTCCGCAAGGGGATCGAAGAGTCTATGGAAAGCGGCGTGTTGTCGGGCTACCCGGTGGTGGATGTTCGCGCCGCGCTGGTGGACGGCAGTTTCCATGAAGTCGATTCCAGTGAAATCGCCTTCAAGATAGCCGGTTCGATGGCGTTCAAGGAGGGCATGGCGAAGGCGGGCCCGGTTCTGTTGGAGCCAATCATGCTGGTTGAAGCGGTTGTGCCGGAGGAGTTTGTGGGCGATATTGTGGGCGATTTTTCCAGCCGACGGGGGCAGATCGAGGGAATGGACGCCCACAGCAACAAGGTTACCGCAGTGCGGTCGATTGTACCGCTGGCGGAGATGTTCGGGTACGCAACAACGCTCCGTTCGATCACCAGTGGCAGGGGCACCTTTACGATGCAGTTCGACAGTTATCAGCCCGACACGCAGAAGTCGGACGTCGGCGCGCTGCGGCGGGAATTCGCCTGAGTTGAATGCGGGCGGAGCAGTCAGATTGGCCGTTTCAGTTGTGTCCGGACTTGTCAACCGTCAGGACATTTCGTATACTGTTCAGGTTGCAGAGGCGGCGTCCGGACCGCCAAGAAAACCGTTCGAGGCGTTTCTTCCGCAAGCGGGACTTTTTGTCCGACCGGCTGCGTCTGGAACCGGTCTGAAGGCGTGCCCGCCGGGCGGCGGTGGAACTGCCTGGGCAGGCGCATACGGGAAAACTTTCCAGTCTCGTTGCGAGGCTGCTTGAATCTGTACAGTATGGATGTAAAACAGTCAGGAGAGAGGAAGAATGGCGAAGGCAGTATTTGAGAGGAACAAGCCCCATGTGAACGTGGGGACGATCGGACATGTGGATCACGGCAAGACGACGCTGACGGCGGCGATCACGAAGGTGCTGGCGCTGCGAGGAATGGCTGATTTCAGTGCGTTTGAGGCGATCGACAATGCGCCGGAAGAGAAGGCCCGCGGCATCACCATCGCCATTGCGCATGTCGAGTACGAGACAGAAAACCGCCACTATGCGCACGTGGACTGTCCGGGACATGCCGACTATATCAAGAACATGATCACCGGCGCAGCCCAGATGGATGGCGCCATCCTGGTGGTGGCTGCGCCCGACGGCGCCATGCCGCAGACCCGCGAACATATCCTGCTGGCGCGACAGGTGGAAGTGCCAGCGATGGTCGTCTTTCTCAACAAGGTCGACATGATGGAGGACGAGGAGCTGCTGGAGCTGGTCGAGATGGAGCTGCGGGAGCTGCTCGACATCTACGAGTTCCCCGGCGATGACATCCCCTTTGTGCGCGGCAGCGCCCTGCATGCCCTGGAGAGCGGCTCGGAGGACCCGGATGCGCCCGAATATGAGCCGATCTGGGAGCTGATGCGTGCGGTGGATGAGTATATCCCCACCCCTGTGCGCGAGATCGACAAGCCCTTCCTGATGCCGATTGAGGATGTCTTCTCGATCAAGGGGCGCGGCACGGTCGTGACCGGGCGCGTCGAGCGCGGTGTCATCCATCCGATGGAAGAGGTGGAGATCGTCGGTGTGAAGCCGACACACTCGACCACCGTCACCGGTGTCGAGATGTTCCGCAAGCTGCTCGATGAAGGGCAGGCGGGCGACAACGTCGGTTGTCTGCTGCGCGGCATCGACCGCGAAGAGGTGGACCGCGGACAGGTGCTGGCCAAGCCCGGCAGCATCACCCCGCACACCCGCTTCAAGTCCGAGGTCTATGTGCTGCGCAAGGAGGAAGGCGGACGGCATACGCCCTTCTTCAAGGGCTACAGGCCGCAGTTCTACATCCGCACCATGGACATCACCGGTTCGATCGACCTGCCCGCAGGTGTGGAGATGGTCATGCCCGGCGACAATGTGACGATGGAGGTCGAGTTGATCTCGCCCGTCGCCATCGAGACCGGCGGCCGTTTCGCCATCCGTGAAGGCGGCCGCACCGTCGCCGCAGGCGCAATTACCGAAATCATCCAGTAACCTTCTGGATAAGTTGAAACCTGTCCGTAAGAGATCAGCGCTTGCGGATATTTTAGGCGAGTAGCTCAATTGGCAGAGCGGCGGTCTCCAAAACCGCAGGTTGCGGGTTCAAGTCCTGCCTCGCCTGTCAGAGAATGACCACCGGCAGCCGCGCGGTGGTCATTTTCCGCCTAACAAGGCCCATAGCGCCGCGTTCTGGTCGATGAGAAAGTGAGAACTGGGGCGCTGTGAACATATTCCTGTGTTCACACACAAAATGGAGTCTATCGTGAGCCGGTCAACAACTGTTCAAAGGTCTGATAACGCAATTGTGCGGTACTTCAAGGAGACCCGCGCTGAGATTGGCAAGGTCACCTGGCCGACACGCGAAGAAGGGACCCGCCTGACCGTCGTTGTGTTGATAGTCACCACAATCGCCGCGCTTGTGCTGTTTGCCGTAGACTCATTCTTCAGTTATCTGGTGACACTTTTTCTGCAGGTGTTTTAGGCAGCATCTGTGGCGCAACCGCCTTCTTTCGTAGAGGAAGAGCCGGTTCTGAAATGTGACGCGCAAGGAGGAATCTGTGGGCGATATAACGAATGCAGGAGCCGAGGCTGAATTGCAGGAAAACGGGGCGGTTTCCGAGCTGGTAGACGATGAGACGTCCGCAACCACTGAAGAGGAGCCGACCGGTCCGAGAGCGGAATGGTATGTGGTGCACAGCTATTCGGGCAAGGAAAACAAGGTAAAGAAGAATCTGGAACACCGGGCGGAATCGATGAACATGACCGACCGGATTTTGCAGGTTGTGGTGCCTACCGAAACCGAGATCGAGATCAAGGAAGGCATTCGCCGTGAGGTAGAGCGCCAGGTTTTTCCCGGTTATATTCTCATCGAGATGATCATGGATGAGGACAGCTGGTATGTGGTGCGCAATACCCCGGGCGTAACCAGTTTTGTGGGCATGGGAAACAAGCCGACCCCCTTGAGCCAGGCCGAAGTGAATCACATCATGAGCCGCATCGAGTCGGACGAACCGCGCGTCAAGGTCAGCTTCGATGTGGGCGAGCGCGTCCGAATTATCGAGGGCCCGTTTGCCGAGTTCACAGGTGTCGTCGATACGCTGGAGCCAGAGAAGGGCAAAGCCCGTGTCATGGTAAGTTTCTTCAACCGGGAAACGCCGGTGGAGGTAGACTTCCTCCAATTGGAACGGGATACGTAATAAGGAGAAGCAGGCGAGATGGCGAAGAAAGTCAAAGCAGTTGTCAAGTTGCAGATCCCTGCCGGCAAAGCCAACCCTGCCCCACCGGTAGGCACGGCGCTTGGCCCGCATGGCGTCAATATCATGGGCTTCTGCAAGGAGTATAATGCACGTACACAGAGTCAAATGGGACAGGTCGTTCCGGTCGAGATCACGATTTTCCAGGATCAGTCGTTTACATTCATTACCAAGACACCGCCGGCGGCCGAACTGATCAAGAAGGCGGCCGGGATCGATAAAGGCAGCGGCATTCCCAATACGGAGCTGGTGGGGGAGATCACCAATCAGCAGGTGCGGGAGATCGCCGAGGTAAAACTGAAGGACTTGGGCAATATCCCCATAGACAGCGCCATGCAGATGGTGCGGGGGACGGCCCGCAGTATGGGAGTAACGGTTGTCGACTAGGCGGGAGTTGCAGATTGGATTGTGGGCCTGCAGAAACTGTTAATTCATGGGTGGGAGGGGCGCACGCCCGTGTCCCGTTTGCGCCACAAGGAGTGAACTATGCCAAAACATGGTAAGCGCTACAACGCAGCGCGCAGCAAGATCGACCGGAATACGCAGTACCAGCCGGCTGAAGCCGTTGACCTGATGCGGGACGGCGCGACGGCCAGGTTCGATGAGACGGTGGAGGTGCATCTGAGCACCGGTGTTGACCCCCGTCACGCCGACCAGCAGGTGCGGGGCGTGGTGACCCTTCCCCACGGCACGGGTCGAGTCGTGCGCATTCTGGTCTTTGCCGGCGCGGATGGCGTAAGCATAGCCGAGGAGGCCGGCGCAGACTATGTCGGCGGCGAGGATCTTGCCAAGCGGATTCAGGATGGTTGGCTTGATTTTGATGTCGTTCTCGCCACACCGGATATGATGCGTGTAGTTGGCCGGCTGGGCCGCGTGCTCGGCCCCAGAGGAATGATGCCCAGCCCCAAAGCCGGTACGATTGTGCAGGCCGACGAACTGCCTCGTGTCATTCAGGAGACCCGTCTGGGCCGCGTGGAGTTTCGCGTCGATAAGACAAGTAATGTCCATGTGCCGATCGGCAAGGCGAGCTTCAGCGGCGAGCAGATACTCGACAACTTCACTTCCGTGATGGAAGCGGTCATGGCGGCGAGGCCTTCGGCTATCAAGGGTATCTATTTGAAGCGGGTGACGCTGACCAGCACGATGGGGCCAGGTGTTCGCGTTGATGTCAATGCCGCCTCGATGCTTAAGGCGGCGTAGGCCCGGTTTGGCATTGCCTGGGGCTGTAAGGTAGAATTGGTACGTTTTAACCGCATACGATACTCAGTTCCGTAGACAGCCGGTATTCGCGTCGCGAAAGTAAATGCGCCGAGATGCGCAGCCGGCCAAGGGCTGAACACAGCGACCTGACCGCCGTTGTACGGGAAGAATCGCTTGTTATGCCTTTGTCTGTGCATGGCAAGGGCGTTTTTGTTTACAGCGCCCGCCGAGATTGGAGGGGGCTCAGGGCGGATTTTCATGCGTCCCCGCAGGATTCCTGAAGAAAGGGGGAATGTCCATTGGCACTTAGTCGAGAGAAGAAGGAAGAGCTCGTCGCGCTGTATACCTCACACATGGAGGACGCTTCCGCTGTGGTGTTCACGGATTATCGCGGCTCCACCGTCTCGCAGATCAACGGGCTGCGCGCCCGCCTTAAAGAGGCGGATACGTCCTATATGGTTGTGAAGAACCGGCTTATGCGGCTTGCATTGGAGAGCAGAGGGGTCACTGAGGAGTTGGACGAGCTGTTGGAAGGGCCGAATGCGGTCGCATTTGTCGGCGAAGACATCGGCAGAGGCGTGACGGCGTTGAAGGACGGCCTTAGAGACCTGAACGAGATTATTGAGATCAAAGGCGGAATCCTGGAGCAGAACGTTCTGGATGCCGCCGCCGCCGAGGCTCTGTCCGATCTGCCCACGCGGGACGAGATGCTGGCGAAGCTGCTGGCGACAATTATTGCGCCGGCCACGCAGCTTGCCCGCGTCGTCAACGAACCAGGGGTCAGCTTGGCACGGGTCGTCAAAGCGCACGCTGATGCGCAGGCAGAGGCCGCCTGAGCGTAAGCAGAGGGATTCAACTCCCTCCTGCAGGCAACGTTGTATCGTCGAGACAGGAAACAGACAGAAATAGACAATAAGGAGAATTCCAAAAAATGGCAGACCTGAATGCAATCAAAGAACAGCTGGACGAGCTAACGCTTCTGGAAGCCGCTGAACTGGTGAAGATGCTTGAGGAGTCGTGGGGCGTGAGCGCTGCGGCATCTGTGGCGGTGGCCGGAGTGGCCGGCGCCGCAGCTGAAGTTGAAGAAGAGGCGGAAGAGCAGACGGAGTTTGACGTAATCCTCGCCGATATGGGGGCCAGGAAGATCAACGTCATTAAGGCTGTGCGCGCGGTAACAAGCCTTGGTTTGCGAGAGGCCAAGGAGTTGGTCGAGAGCGCGCCGGCGCCCGTAGTGCAGGGTGTGGCAAAGGATGTCGCCGAAGACGCCAAAACCCAGTTAGAGGCCGAAGGGGCAACTGTAGAGATCAAGTAACCTTTCTGGCGGACCAATCAAAGGGGTGCATCCGGTTGTGGATGCACCCCTTTTCTTCGGGGTCCTGGTAGACAGCAACCGGGAACTGTGGGCGCAGCCCGAAAATTGGAGACTGCTTGTCCGCCGATTGGCAGTGTGATAAAATGCCGCGATATGCTGCCATAGATTAAGAGAGGGAGATACAAGTGGCTGAAGGCCCGGTCGTAGGCCATCAGTGGGCTGTCAAGCTGTTGCAGAATGGAATCCGGCATGACACGCTGCGCCATGCCTATCTGTTTGAGGGCGCGGCCCAGGTGGGCAAATCGACCCTGGCTCGCTGCTTTGCTCAATCGCTTCTATGCAAGGAATCAGTTGAGGGGCAGGCATGCGCGAACTGCCGCGCATGCCGTCTCATGCAGTCCGGCAGCCATCCCGATTTCATTTTGCTGCCACCGACCGACCGCAACGGTCAGCCGGACAGGGAAAATGGCCTTCATCGCGCTGAACAGGCGGCCGACATCGTTCGTCAGGCGTTGTTGCACCCGATGGAAGGGCGCTACAAAATCTTTCTGATTCAGGACGCGCACAGGGCTCACGTCAGCTTCGCTAATAAACTGCTGAAGACTCTGGAAGAGCCGCCGCCGCACGTAGTCCTCTGTCTGACCGCCCAGGACCGGTCCGCTCTTTTGCCAACGATCGTCAGCCGCTGCCAAGTCCTGGCGTTGCGGCCCCTTGGAGAGCGGACTATGGAAGACGCGCTGCGGGCTCGCTGGGGCGCATCTCCGCAGCAGGCCGCGTTGCTGGCGCGTTTGGCGAACGGCTGCCTGGGCTGGGCGGTTGAACAGATCGACCAGCCGGAGCCGCTGACGGAAAGGAGCGAGCGGCTGGCGGAGTTGCAAGAGCTGAGTCGCAGCAGTCGGGTGGCTCGCCTTGCTTTTGCACAGAAGCTGGCGGCTGCGCGCAACCAGACTCGACTGTTCACCCTGCTTGGCCTGTGGACGAGTTGGTGGCGCGATGTAATGTTGGCGCAGTCCGGCTGTCTGGAGCAGTGCGCCAACATCGATCTACTGGACACACTGGCGGAAGCGGCCGGTGACTTTCGCCCCGGCGATGTTCAGGCCTATCTGCGCACGTTAAGCCGCATCGAGGGTTACCTGCGGCATACAGTCAATACAGGGCTGGCGCTGGACGTGCTTCTTTTGCAGATGCCGCGCCCGTACGCCTGACAGGCGGCGCTGAAGTACGCTTGCAGCGGTCCGTTACAGTGCCTGTCGCGGCAGCGATCATGGAGAATCTACTATGCCCATCGTAGTCGGAGCCCAATTCAAACCCGTTACAAAAATATACTTCTTCGATCCGGTTCACCACACGGATCTGGCGCCGAAAGACTATGTAATCGTGGATACGGTCAAAGGCCGGGACCTGGTGCAGATCGTGCAAGGGCCACACAATGTCTCCAGCAACGAAATCGTCGGTGATATCAAGCGTGTAGTTCGCCGGGCAACGCCCTGGGACCTTTTGCAGAAGGATCTTTGGAAAGAGAAGCAGGCCGAGGCGGTGTCCATCTGCCGCGAGAAGGCGCAGGCACACAGATTGAATATCAAGGTGCATCGCTGTGAATACAACTACGAGGGCGGCAGGCTGACCGTCTACTTCGCCGCGGAGCAGCGGGTTGATTTCCGTGCGCTTGTACGCGATCTGGCTCGTACTTTTCACACGCGCATCGAAATGCGCCAGATTGGCGTGCGCGACGAGGCGAAGTTGCTGGACGGCGTGGGCAAGTGTGGCCGCCAGCTCTGTTGCACCAGCTGGTTGCGCGAGTTTGCCTCGGTGAGCATTCGGCAGGCGAAAAACCAGCAGTTGCCTCTGAATCAGGACGAGATCAGCGGCGTCTGCGGCCGGCTGCTCTGCTGCCTTTCTTATGAGGATCCGATCTACAAGAAGGCAAACAAGAAGATGCCGAAAGTCGGAGCAGAGGTGACGACGCACCAGGGCAAAGGCCGGATTCGTCACCTGCACCCGCTTAAGGAAAGCGTTACGGTTCTGCTTGAGAATAACGTCCTGGCCGAATTCAGGCTTTCGGAACTGATTACGGGGAAGAAGGAAAAGGACGGGGGCTGCGGCACCTGCGGCGGCTGCACCGTCAAACGGCGCGCAGGCGAGGAATAGGGCGCTGCCCGCACGGTCCCAGGGAATGCAGACGAATTCGGCTCCCCGTCCGAGAGGGAGCGAATGTTGTAAGAGGTCGCTTTGGAGGGCCAGCGCCGCCGGTCGACATGTCACTACCAGCCTGACGGGACCATGCATGCAGTCACGTCAGAGTGCGCGCTAGGTAGCGTGGGAAACGGCGCGGGTCTCGCGAATAACGGTAACGCGAATTTGTCCCGGATATTCCAGGTTATCTTCGATCTTACTGGCTATGTTTTTCCCCAGTTCGATGACCTGCAGATCGTCGATTTCGTCCGGCTGCACGATCACCCGGATTTCGCGGCCGGCCTGAATGGCAAAAGTCTGATTCACCCCCTCAAAGCTGTTGGCAATATCCTCCAGGGCCGTCACCCGTTTGATATACGCTTCGAGACTTTCGCGGCGCGCGCCCGGCCGTGCGCCGCTGATGGCGTCCGCCGCCGCTACGATGATGGCTTCGATCGATTCCGGTTCGACTTCGCCGTGATGGCTGGCGATGCAGTTGACGACCTTGGCATTGAGTCCGTACCGCTTGGCGATTTCACCGCCGACGATGGCGTGCGGGCCGTCGATCTCATGGCTGACGGCCTTGCCCAGGTCGTGCAGCAGCCCCCCAAGACGGCTCGTCTTCACATCTGCGTGTAGCTCTTCGGCGATCACGGCTGCCAGATGGGCGGTTTCGATCGCGTGGTAATACTGATTTTGCCCGTAGCTGGTGCGGAACTTCAAACGGCCGAGCAGTCTCTGGATTTCTCTGTGCAGCCCCTGGGTATTGGTCTCGATCAAGGCCTGCTCCCCAGCCTCCTGAATAACCTGATTCACTTCCTGTTGGGCCCTCTCGACCTCTTTCTCGATGCGGGCCGGATGAATGCGACCGTCGGAGACCAGTTTGCTGAGGGAGATGCGAGCAACCTCGCGTCGCACAGGGTCGAAGCTGCTGATCAGGATCGCTTCCGGTGTGTCGTCCACCACCAGATCAACGCCTGTCGCCTGTTCGATGGCACGAATGTTTCGCCCCTGCCGCCCAATTATTCGTCCCTTCATCTCATCGGATGGCAGATTGACAGCGCTGACGGAATATTCGGTGACATGCTCGCTGGCGATCCGTTCCACAGACAGCGTGATGATCTCTCTGGCGCGGCGTTCGGCGATCTCTTGGGTTTCCGCCTCAACCTCACGAATTGTGCGGGCAAGCTCCTGCCGCGAGTTCCTTTCCGCCTCCTGGAGCAGAATCTCTTTGGCCTCTTCCTGGGTCATATGGGCCACGCGCTGCAACTCTTCATTGCGCTGTTGTTCGGCGGCTTCCAGATCTTCCGTACGTTTGTCGAGGCCGCTTTCTCTCTGGTTCAGTTTACGTTCGCGGTCTTCGAGCTGATCGACCCGTTTATCGATCTGCTCCTGACGATTGCGCAGGCGGCTTTCGCTACGATCCAGATCTCTGCGCTGGCGGGTGCGCGTGGCGTCCAATTCGCTGCGTATTCGTACTTCTTCCTCCTTCAGAGCAAGCTGCTGGCGTTGAACTTCTGCCTCGGCTTCCGTAAGAATCTGGGCCGCCTGTGCCTCGGCGTTCTGCACAGCGAGTTCCTGCCGCTCCATCTCCTGACTTACGCCAGATGTCAACCCGCGTCGATAGGCAAAATATATGAGATACCCGACGATGGCCGCGCCAATCAAGACCGCGACGATTATGGCAACTACGACTAACAAGTCCATATCCGAACCCCTTGGTTTGGATGCGTACAAACTGAAATACTTATGGCTGCGCCGGTTGGATGCAAGCGTATCTTATTCTTCCCTCCATTCATACGCCTGAACCCTTGTTCGATCATTTTTGCTTCAGTGGCAATGCCATCCAGCTCACCCTTCATACCGCTTTTCCTGAACGGCGTGGGACAGGACGCGCCCTTCTTCCAGTTCTTGCCAGATACGGTCGATCACGCCCCGGGCCACTTCATAGTCAAAACCCCGGCGCTGCAGAAAGCTGCCCATCTTCCTGCGAAACTGAACAGGGTTGGTTTCCTCTTGCCACCTGTACAGACGGCTGCGGGCAGCGACTTCGGCCTGCGAAGTCGCGTCACTCAGTTCGTCGATAATTTCGTGGGCAACGCTATCATCGACACCTTGTTGGCGCAACTCGTATCGCAGCGCCCTCGGGGCAACGGGTCGGAATCGATTGCGTTGCTCCACCCAGAAGCGGGCGAATTCCCGGTCGTCGAGGTACTGCCACTCTTGCAGCTTCGCGATAATCCATTCGATCTGTGACTCGGCCAAGCGCCGTCCGTCCCTTGGCCGGTACGCCTGGAGATTGCGGCGCACTTCCACCTGGCTGCGGGGACGCACTGCCAGAAAACGCAGTGCCCTGTTGTAGCCGCGGCTGCGCAGATCGACGGCCCTCAACTCCTCGATCTCCTGATCACTGAGCTGCTGGCCAATCCTCAGTTGGGCGGCTTCCAGCGCCGGCAACGGGAACGCGTATTCGCTGTCCAAAAAGAGATTGACTCGTTCCTTGTCTCTCTTCTGAAAACGCAACGCCGTAATCGTTCTGCCTGTCATAATCGACCCAAAAAAAATGCCGTGGCCATAGACCACAGCGACTTGAAAGTCTCAAAACGGCATCGCCTGAGTCTTCGTCTCCAGATCAGGCTATACCAAGAAAAGACGCATCAGTTCAGCGTTGCGCCTCGATGGTGGCGATTTTAATTGGACACCTGCTGTTGCATTACACAACTCACCGATTCAAGATCGGCTTGGCCGCATCGCAAATGGGGGAGGGTTGCGGTGAGAAGATATCTGTGAGTCTAAATTTCCGTGTCAACAGCCGGCATTACATCAACACTCGTTATAACGTTCGATCTGTCAATGGCGATCAACAGTTCAGCGAACGTCTGCCAAATCATCTGTTCAGTTGCGCCAGCGACCCAGGGCATCCCCTGATAAAATGGATAAGTAGGTTTTGGGCGCTGTTCTGGTTTTGGCGGTAGTGTGTCAGCACAAAATCGTGTCCAATTTGAGAGCGCTGTGGTGAGCGTTTTCAATTATGGCAACATGTGCGACGTTTGAGACCTTTCGGCGTATTGTGAACTCCTGTGCATGTTTGCACATAAAGGAACAAGATAGATGAATTCAGTGCATACTGCCTGCACTGGGCATGTCGCCCCGTAGCGGAACTTTGTCAGGCTTGAACCCCATCTCCATTGGAGCGGGCTGGCAGTCCAGTTCTTTCCCTGATGACGCTGTCGATCTGTGAGGCTATCTCTGGATTTTCGCGCAGATGCTTTTTGGCGGCTTCACGCCCCTGTCCGAGCAAATCGTCGTTAAAGCGATAGAAGGCGCCCCGCTTTTCGATGATGTCGAACTCGACGCCCAGGTCCAGCAGGTCCCCCTGCGTGCTGACCCCTTCGTTGTACATGATGTCGAACTCCGCCACCTTGAACGGCGCCGCCACCTTGTTCTTGCGCACCGTCACGCGCGTCCGGTTGCCGATCACCTCACTCCCCTGTTTGATCGACTGGATCCGCCGCACGTCCAATCGCACACTGGCATAGAACTTCAGCGCCATGCCCCCCGACGTCGTCTCCGGATTGCCAAACATGATTCCGATTCTCTGCCGCAGCTGGTTGGTGAAGATCATGCTCGTCTCGGTCGTCTTCACCGCACCCACCAGCTTCCGCAGCGCCTGGCTCATCAGCCGCGCCTGCAAGCCTACGTGGCTGGCTCCCATCTCACCTTCGATCTCCGCACGCGGCACCAGCGCCGCTACACTGTCCACAACCACAACGTCCAGCGCGCCCGAACGCACCAGCGCTTCCGCTATCTCCAGCGCCTGCTCACCCGTATCCGGCTGCGATACGTACAGGCCCTCGACATCCACTCCGATCTTGCGCGCATAGCTCGAATCCAGCGCATGCTCCACATCTACGAAGCCGCACACGCCACCCAGCCGCTGCGATTCCGCAATCGCATGCAGGCACAGGGTCGTCTTGCCCGAACTCTCCGGCCCATACACCTCAATGATGCGCCCGCGGGGAATGCCTCCCACTCCCAGCGCAATGTCCAGGCTCAGACTCCCCGTCGGAATCGAGGCCACGTCCAGACGGGTCGCCTCACCCAGCCTCATGATCACCCCTTCGCCGTAACGTTTGTTGAGAGTGGCGAGGGTTGTATCCAATGCTTTCTGACGACCGGTATCCGCCATCGCAGGCTCCAGTGCTCTACCGGCCCGGAGCCGAATAGAGGTTCCAAAAAGATTGATGCCACCGTGACAGAGCTTCGCCGAATCGGCGGTTGCATCATCGTATCGCTGCCATATGGCAGCAGATCATGGCAGCCAATTATGCAGCTTGGCTACTCGGTGGCAGAGTGATGACTCTGTTTCTAAGTGTACTGTATGTGCAAGGAGTATGCAAGCGCCTTAAACGAGAGGGAACTATGCTACGGGTTCGGTGAGCGTTTTAAGCGAACCATTTTCAGACGGCGCGGATATCGGTCGGAAGGTGTTGACGTCTGCGGCCTGTGAGAGGCCGCGCGATTCGACGGGCGCAGGTCTCCTCCAGCTGGCAGTTTAATTGTCTCCTGAACTTTGTCACTTGCTTTTGCCTGGTCCTCATGAACCGAGCGGCTCGTATATCTTCTCCCGCAAGACCACGACTTCTCTGCGAACCCCTTCATCCCGTTCAATATCCTGGGCAACTTTCTCCACGCCGTGGCGAACGGTGCTGTGATCCCGCCCACCCAGAAGTTCGCCGATGTTGATCAGCGACAGACCGTTTTCTTCTCGCAGCAGGTACATTGCCATTTGACGGGCGTTGGCGATCTCCTTCGTGCGCGATCGTCCGAGCAGGGCTTCTTCGGTCAGATGGAAATGCCTGGCAACGATCTGTACGACGCTGGCGGCTTCGCGGGGCCGCCGCTGCGGTACGAGCGTGTCCAGTATGCCTTCGGCCACGGACCGGTCCAACTGCCTGTCGTGGAAGGGGGCCTGAACGATGAGGCGATTGAGCGCGCCTTCCAACTCTCGGATGTTGCTCTCCACCCGTTCTGCGATCAGCATCAGCACGTCGGTCGAGACGGTCTGATTGATCGACTGGGCCTTCGATTGCAAAATGGCGACGCGGGTTTCCAGATCCGGTTGCGAGATATCGGCCTGAAGGCCCCCTTCGAAACGGCTGCGCAGGCGGGCTTCCAGGGTCGCGATCTCCTTCGGTGGTCGATCACTGCTGATCACCACCTGACGGCCGCCGGCATGGAGATGATTAAAGGTGTGGAAGAACTCCTCTTGCGTACTTTCTTTGCCGCCGATAAACTGAATATCATCGATCAGAAGAAGGTCCACCTGGCGGTATTTGTTGCGATACTCTTCGGTGTTCTGCTGGCGAATGGCGCTGATGAGATCATTTGTAAACTGTTCCGACGAACAGTAAAGCACCTGCATTCCGTGCCTTGTCATGGCGTGGCCAATCGCGTGGAGGAGATGTGTCTTTCCCAAGCCGACACCTCCATACACAAAGAGCGGGTTGAAGCGATGACCAGGTTGTTCCACAATGGACTGGGCCGCGGCATGGGCCAGACGGTTGTGGTTTCCGACCACGAATGTGTCGAAGGTATAGAGGGGATTGAACACGCCACTTTGAAGCGCCGCGTCTGGCCTGGTTATGGCAACCGCAGCGGGGGTCTGAACCGCATCGCGGCGGCGCGGGGGATTGGTCTGTACACGACCGGCCAGGTTGGCGCTGCCGGCGACGGTGGAGCCGACTTGCGCGGGCTTCGACGTTGTTTCGGGCGCCGCGTGCGGCACATCCGCATACAGTGGCGCCGACTCCGGCGATTCGGACCGCTTTTGCGGTTGGGGGCGCACTTCAAAAAAGACCTGCGCTGAACGACCAGTCAACTGATTCAGAATGCCTTTGATCTTGTTGCGCAGACGGCTCTGCAGCCAATCTCGGGCCCAGGCATGGGGCGCGCCGACGATGAATTCGCCTTCTTTATAGCCTATGATGGATGTGTCGCGCACCCACGTTTCAAAGGTGGTGGCAGGCATCTGCAACGCCAGTTCGTGCAGCGTTTTCTGCCAGATATCTTCGGGGTTCAAATCTTCGTCAACTGCCTGAATCTGCTCGTCAGCGAAGGCAGCTTCCGTCTGTAATTCGGATTGCTCTGCTTGTCCTGCCCTCTCCTGATCTTCTGGCGGAGTCTCGGTTGACCGGGGCGAAGAAGGCTGAGCGCGTTCGTACAGAGAGTTGTCACTGCGACGTGATGAGGATACGGATTGCCAGTCTGTATTCAAAACAACTCCTTTTCACTCGCCTGTTCCTCAATAAATGACGAAGCGCAAGGGATCTTTGTTCGCGCAGATACAGAAAAACAGGCGAAAGGGAGGGCAAGAGATAGACGAAATCGCAAGCAGTTCAGTCTGGCTGTTGGTGGGGGAAACTGCAAGACAGACACCAACCTGTCCGACTGGCTCTAGGACCGCTGGAATCTGTGTCAATCGAACGCCTGCTATGCCTCTTCGCTACATTTGTATGAATAAGTAGTGTATCAAATACGGCAGCGGCAGACAATCGCAATGAAGAGGAAAGGCACGAACAATTCGCCCGTGAAACACTTAAAGAGGGCCTGGTTATTACTATATATAGCGTCTAGTGAGAAATTCATTCAATATAGGCGAATTTCTACTACGCTGACGGGATCAATACGTTTTGAAATTTCGGGGGGAAGTAGGGAGATCATTTTCTGTTCGTAGACAAACAGCAGAGTTATCCGCATCATTGCAGCAGTTATCCCGAATTGTCGAAAGTTATCCCCATGGTTTTCCCCAGTTCGTAAGCTTTGGCGGCGTCAAAAATGGCACAGTATTTCAATTTTCGGGTTGAGACAGCCGAAGGATATTGGGGGCGCGCAGGTTTTCTACGCAAATGGTGGCGCATCTACGCCGACGACTCGCGCTGGACACCGCCGGCGTGGAGCCGGTTGCGGCAGGCGGTCGTGTCCAAGCAGTTCGCGCACCTGGAACGCAGCCGGCCCCACTATATGGTAGTTGAAGCTCTCCCGCGCCGCCGGCAGGCCAATATCAGCGATCAGCCGTTCCCGAACATCAATCAGGGAGTTCTGATGGAGGAGCCGGTTGCGGCCGCGGTTGTTCTGATCGACCCGCGCCGCACCGACAGCACTGCGCATCTGGCAATGCTGCACGCCGCCAATAACCGGGAGAGCCTGGAGCGTCTTTTACACGCGGTGCAGGAGCATGTCGGGCATGAGGGAATTCGCCGTCTGATTCTGCCCGTTGGGCTGTCTCCCTACCTGGGAACAGGCGTGCTGCAGGATCAGTTCCATCTTGAGCCGCCATTGCACGCGCCGTATGCTCCACCCTATGTGCCTGAGCTGTTTTCGACCGTCTGCCGGCCTTTGGGACGAAGTCTTCTTTTCACAATGGAGCCGGGCGCATACACAGATGTAGGGGCGCCGGTTCCCGGCCCGGCAGTCATTCATCCCCTGGACCCGAACCAGCTGGCTGCTGACTTGCTGCCGCTTTTCAGCCAGACAGTGCCTGCATGGGCAGATTTCCCGCTCCCGGATGGGCCGGAGACGCAGTTTCTGCTCTGGTGGATCCTGCGCCGCCCGGTGCTGGCATGGATGGCGGAGGTCGATGGCAAACCGGCGGGCTATCTTCTGGCACAGCCGGACGGCGGGGACCCTCTGCGCCGCAGTCGCGGCGGACGCTCTTTGCTGGGGCGCTTGCTGCTGCAGTCCCTCGAACTGCGGCGGCCGCGTTCTGTGCGAATCCTGTTTATGGGAGTTGATCAGGAGTATCGGCAGCGGGGAATCGGCAGACAGTTATGGCGGCAGATGCTGTCGGCGGGCCCCGCGAGCGGTTGGCAGACGGTGACAGCGGGGCCGCTGCCCTCAACCGCCCGCGCCGGCTCGGCCTTCCTGAAAGCCATGGGGCTCTTAAGCCGGGAGACGTATCTGCTGCACCGCTATGACTTGGACTGATGCTGTGACGTCAGCTCGGCCTGGCAGCCGAACCTCCAAAGTGCTGTAATGCGATGTTTACTCATAGGCGATCGCGTATGAAAGTGGGACGATGCTGATCCACGACCGTCCCGGCTTCAGGGGAATCTCGACGCCGTCGGCCGCGAAGAAACGGGGCAGCTCCCCACTCCTGTCGTTGCGCCAGGTCCCTTCAAAAGCGAGACCATCGCGAAAGATGATGGCTCTCCCAGCGCCGAAGGGGTTGATAAGGAGGCTCAGGTTGCCGTAGGCGTCTTCCACGATATTCACAGGCGTGTGAGGCATATACTGAACGATAACATTTTCGACCGCGATCTGCTGGCCGCTGTTACTGTCCCGATGGACAACACCCCCCAATGAGCGCAGATAGCGCCCGCTGCCGGCGTCGTAGCGATAGGCAACCTGGCTGGCCGTGACTGAGGGATAGGGGATCCGGATCGAGTTGGCGGATGCGCCGCCGGCAGCCGATCCGCCAAAGGTAAATCCCTGAATGGACGGCGCCCGCTCGACAGCCCAATCTGCGAGCCAGAGGCGCAGCATCTCGCTGCTGGTACGCAGGCGCGTGCGATAGTCGTTGCCAACGGAGCGGGCGTAGCGGGTACTCTCCGGATCGTCCAGATCCAGGTCCAGATAGGGAAAGAGCGTATTGTTGTTCTTGAGCTGATAGCGAACGCCGTCACTGGCCCCGGAGCATAACAGTCCCGCGTCATACAGTGCGCCGAGGTAGTAATTGAGCAAGCGGGCGCTGCGCACGGGCCCGATTACCTCGCTGTCGGCGCCGTAGTAGACCGCGCTGAACCGTGTCAGGCTTAACCCTTCCATCAGAAATTCATACATTACATCGGCCTGGCTGACACCATACTGCGGACGGGCGGCGATGTCGTTGTTGACGCAGACAATGACCGGCCGCAGCCCCCGGCGTGCGGCCTCCAAGGGTTGGCCCGTCAGTGGATTCACGCTACTGGGCGAGTCAAATCCTCCTTGGGCAGGCAGGGTGAGATCGACCTCGTCAATGGTGGGCGCGTCAATAGTGGCGGTTGGCGTCGGCGTTGGCGGAGCCTGGGCAACAGGCAGGCTCGAAGGCGGCAGATTGCTCTGTGCGAAGTTGGCGCTGATCCAGCTTTCTCGATTGGCTCCCGCGGGGCAGCAGATCTTCAGCCAATCACTGGCCTCGTTGCGGGCTGTGATGCGGAATCGCTGCCCCGCCAGAACCTGGCCGACAATGCCGTAAACGGTACCCGGCCCGGCCCGCAGGTTCAGCATTTCGGTGAGTACGACCGCCTCCGGGTAGGCCGGCGTGGGTGTGTCGGTCGGGATGGGTGGGGGTGTGTCGGTTGGCGTGGAGTGGGGCGCCGGCGTGAAGGTGGCGACCACCTGCAGCGTTTGGGCGGCCGGCTCGGTCGGGACCGCTTCGACCCCGCCATCAGGGCCTCCCCCGGAATTCCACCAGAGCAAGGAGGTGTCAGACAGAGTTGGGCTAAACAGGAGTACACTGCCGATGTAAGCGACAACTGCGATGATTGCCAGCGCAGCCGCAACGATCGCAAGCCGCAGCCATTTCCCCGACAGTGGTGGACGAGGATCTTCAGCCATAAAAATTTCCTATGCAAGTGTCATCAGGCGCGCCACGCTCTCTTCTCCGAATAAATCATATCGACTGTATGAGGCTGCGTCAATTTCCGCGCATGCAGGTACCCGTGAGTTGAGGGGGGACTGCAGTGGTCAGTGGATGGTTGCAGGAGACAACGCGGAATGGAGCCTCAATTTTGGGGAGTAGGTTGGCAAATGGGACAGAAAGGAGGATGGTTCCAGACCAGTTGCCGCTAGGTGTGGTAGAAGATATAATGATACCGGGAACGCTGTCACGCCAACGCGTGACCTGTCAACAGGAGCCTATCGATGGAAGGCCTACTCACAAACATTCCGATCTATATCGTTGCCGCACTGCTGCTGGTCTGGCTATTGCGGGCATCATTGCGCATTGTCAAGGAGTACGAGCGGGGGGTTATTTTCCGATTGGGGCGGGTGACGGGAGCCAAAGGGCCCGGCCTGTTCTGGTTGATCCCATTTATCGATCAGATGCGGCCGGTCGACCTGCGGGTCGTCACCTTGGATGTTCCGACGCAGGAGGCCATAACGAAGGACAATGTGACTGTCAAAGTCAACGCCGTCTGCTATTTTAGGGTTCTGTCCCCGGAGGATGCGGTCATCAACGTGGCCAACTATCTTTTGGCGACTCAGCAGATTGCCCAGACGACGCTGCGCTCCGTTCTGGGACAGAGTGAGCTGGACGAACTGCTGTCGGAGCGGGACCAGATCAACCAGCAGCTTCAGCAAATCATCGACGAGCAGACCGAGCCATGGGGTGTCAAGGTCAGTGTCGTCGAAGTGAAGGATGTGGAACTGCCGCAGTCGATGCAGCGGGCCATGGCGCGGCAGGCCGAAGCGGAGCGGGAGAAGCGCGCCAAGATCATCCACGCTGAGGGGGAATTGCAGGCTTCGCAGACGCTGGCAGAGGCGGCGGGGGTCATGTCCACCCAGGCTGGGGCGCTGCAGTTGCGCTATTTGCAGACGCTGACGGAGATCAGCGCGGAACACAACAGCACGCTTGTCTTTCCGTTGCCCATCGAGCTGATGGAGGCCCTGATGAGCAGGGGCGGAAATGGTAGATGAGGCTGACGCAGACACGGGATGCCTGTCAGCCGACTGATCTGACCGTTGACCGGTCGGCTGGAACATTTACCATTGATTGGGCGGACGGGCATCGCAGCGTCTACCGTCTGGCCTGGATGCGAAGCGTCTGTCCATGCGCGTCCTGCCGTGAGGAGAGAAGGCAGGCCGCAGAGGACCCGTTGCGGCTGGCTGTCGGCCCGCCCCCTGATCCGCAGGTTGGCAGCGCGGAGCTGGTAGGCAATTATGCAATCCGCTTTACCTGGGCTGATGGTCACGGTAATGGCATCTACGGCTTTTCCTCATTGCGGGCATCGTGTCCATGCTCGACCTGCAACCAGGTCGAGCCGGGCGACCTGCTCGGCAGTTGAGCGACGGGGAACTTTCGCGCTGTCGCTTTGCCAGTCGTTTCGACACGAGGCGGCCTGCGGTAGAGAAGTATGGCCGGTACAGACCGGCGCGGGAAGACGCCGATAATGAAAGACATACAAATGGGAAATTCATTGAAGATCGCCCGAATCTGGGGTGTCGATATCCAGGTCCACTGGTCTTTTATCCTGATTCTCTTTTACGGGGCGTTTCTCTTCAGTCGCAACGCCAGCAATTTGGCGGCCGGCGCAATCTACGGCGTCATCGTCATTCTGCTGCTTTTTGTCTGTGTGGTCTTGCATGAGTTCGGCCACGCTATTATGGCAAAATATTTCGGAGTAAATGTACCGCATATTACGCTGCTGCCTATTGGCGGGGTGGCCCAGTTGGAGCGCATGCCCCGCAAACCGATGCATGAGTTTCTGATCGCGATTGCCGGCCCGGCGGTCAACTTCGCGCTGGCCGCAGTGCTGCTGCCGGCCGCGCTGCTGGTGGTGTCCATGAGTATGCGCACCGGCACGATGTGGGCGTTGATTTCGGCCCTGATGCGCACAGCACAGTCGATGAGCGTGGGCGGTCTGTTGCTTACGCTGGCGGGCACGAATCTTCTGCTGGGCATTTTCAATCTGTTGCCGGCGTTCCCGATGGATGGCGGACGCATCCTGCGCGCCCTGCTGGCGTTGCGTCTGCGGTATGTTGCGGCGACGCGAATTGCCGTTCTGATTGGACGGGGCATGGCGATATTGTTCGCAATCTGGGGCATCTCCGGGGGCGGCATTTTTCTGCTGCTGGTCGCGTTTTTCGTCTATGTGGGCGGCCGCGGCGAGTTGGAGGCGGTGCAGAGCCGCTATGTACTGAAGGATTTCAGCGCTCGCCAGGCTGTGAACAAAGATGCACATGTGCTGTATACGAGCGAACCGATCAGCCGGGCTGTCGGCTATATTATGACGACCTACCAAGGAGATTTTCCGGTACACGATCTGGGCAATAATCTGGTCGGCGTGCTCACTCGCCCGCGACTTGTGGCGACGCTGCGCGGGCAGGGGCAGGATGGGCGAATCGTCGACGTGATGATTCCACGGGCGCGGGTACCCGTCACCAGCGGCGATACGACCCTGGCTGACGTATGGGAACAGATGTTGGAGGCGGGGAGCCGGGTCATCATCGTCCAGGATCAGGAGCAGTTTCTGGGACTGATTACCCTGGACGACATCAGTGAGCTGATTCAGGTAATGGGCGCGGCCAAGGAACGAGAAGATACAATCGCAGGGGGGCCTGGCGGCCACGCGGCGGCCTCCCCTCCTGAAGCCCGGTCCACTCTCGACATAAATTGAGGAGGAGCTTGCGATGGTGGCGCATGCGGTCAAACTGGCTCCGTCCATACTTACCGCTGATTTTGGTCGTCTGCAGGAGCAGATTCAGGCGGCAGAAAAGGGCGCCGCCGACCTGCTCCATCTGGATGTCATGGATGGGAGATTTGTGCCCAATATCACCTTTGGACCGCTGGTGGTGGAGGCGGCCAACCGGATCACGCAGCTGCCCCTGGACGTACACTTGATGATCGAGGAGCCGGAACGGCATTTGGATGCATTCGCAAACGCTGGCGCGAATATCATCACCATTCACCTGGAAGCGTGTGTTCATCTGCATCGAGCCGTCCAGCAGATCGTCGATCTGGGCTGCCAGGTTGGCGTGGCTGTGAACCCTTCTACCCCGATCGAGAGTGTTCGCGAGATCGCTCCCTTTGTCGACCAGGTGCTGGTGATGAGTGTCAATCCCGGCTTCGGCGGCCAGCGCTTTATCCAGACGACGACCAGCAAACTGCGACGCACACGCAAGCTGCTGGATGAGTACAACCCCACCTGTGATCTGGAAGTGGACGGCGGCATCGGTGCCGGCAATATCCGGGACGTGCTGCGCAACGGCGCCAATGTCATCGTTGTTGGCAGCGCCGTTTTCAACTCGGACAGTAGCGTTGCTGAAAACCTGACCGCGCTGCGGGAGGCCTGCGGCGCGGCCTCCGCATGAGCCGACGGACGATAGAGATTCAAGTCGTTGCCCGCAGGCTGGTCTGACCTTCCTCTGCATCCCCCCTGGATGCACGCGATGCGTCCGTCTGTTCAACTCTATACGCGTCTGCTGACAAGATGCCGGCGCCCGCAGTTGGGGCAGACGCTGTTGCTTCTGTTCGTCCTCTGCGCCAATATCTTCCTCCAATTGATCAACCCTCTGATCATGCGCCGATTCCAGGAATCGACGCTGGCCGGGGATTCGATGGAGCTCCTTACGCGCCTGGCGCTGCTGTTTATCGGCATTGCCGCCGTCCAACAGGTGGCAGCGGTCAGCAGCACTGTCCTGGCGGAGAATGTAGGGTGGTGGGCGACCAACGCGCTGCGCCGCGACCTGGCCCGGCACTGTCTGCGCCTGGATCTCACGTTTCATCAGCAGCATACGCCCGGGGAAATGATCGAGCGCATTGACGGCGACATTAACGCGCTGACCTGTTTTTTCGCCCAACTGGTGGTACAGCTCTTCGGCAACGGCCTCCTGCTGATCGGCGTGATGATCGCGCTGCTGCGCGAAGATATGCGGGTTGGCGTCGCGATCGGCGTCTTCGTGGTATTCACGCTGCTGGCGCTGGCGCAGCTGCGCAACCTGGCGGTACCGCACTGGCAGCGCTCGCGCGAGGCGAGCGCCCGCTTCTTCGGCTTTGTCGAAGAGCGGCTGGCCGGCGCCGAGGACATCCGCGCCAGCAATGCGCGCGTGTTCACGCTCTTCCGATTCCATCAGCTCCTGCGTACGTTCTGGCAGACGACGATACGGGCGGATCTGTTGGGCTTCTCGATGATCAACATCGCCTGGTTTCTCTTTTCGGCCGGGGGCGCCATCGTCTTTGTCGTCGGCGCGTCTCTTTACTTCAGCGGCGCGCTCACCATTGGCACGGTCTATCTCATCTTTCACTATGCGAATTTGATCTCGGAGCCGATTGGACGCGCGGCAGGACGCCACTTACCTGGTCGTTTCGCATCGGCGGCCTCTTGCTGCGGCGGGCGGACCAGATCGTTGTGCTCAAGTCGGGCCGCGTGGAGGATGCAGGCAGGTTGGAGCCGTTGCTGGAACGCTGCGCGGAGATGCGCAGCCTGTGGGAGGGTCGGGCGCTGGCCGGAGACGGGTAGGCGCTAGCCTGCGCCGAGAAGCAGGGCCATCTGGTAGACGAACGGCAGCACGAACATGATGCTGTCGAGCCGGTCGAGGAATCCACCGTGGCCGGGCAGGAAGACGCCGCTGTCCTTGACGCCGATCTGTCGTTTGAGCATGCTGATGGCCAGATCGCCGAAGAGCGCGAGGATTCCGCCCACCAGACCTGTGAACGCGCCAAGCCAAACAGCAATGCCGAGAGGTGACCAGAACGCCACCGCCGCTCCGGTAAGTGTAGCCGCAATCCAGCCGCCGATGGTTCCTTCCCAACTCTTTTTGGGGCTGAGCGCGGGCAGAATTCGCTTGCGGCCGATGGTGACGCCAACAAAGTAGGCGGCGCTGTCGTTGATCATCGTGACGCCGAGAGCGAGCAGCATCCAGAAGAGACCGTTGGGGAGGAGGCGCAAGGCCAGAGCCTGACCCATCATGAGGCCAAGATAGCTGGCGCCGGCAACGGTGAGAGCCCAGTTGCGAAAGGGCTTATGGTCCTGCCCCTGCGCCGCCGTCTCTGTTTCGGGTTGAAGCGGGTTGCTTGCGCCCGGGCTGTCGGGGCTGCTGCTGTCCTCGTGCGGAGGAGAGCCCTGCTGAGACAGCAGAATGCGGATGAAGATGATGAAGAAACCGAATGTGAGGACAAGCTCCGGCTCAATTGGGACGAGAGACCAAAAGGAGAACATCAACGCCAGCGTCCAGGCGAAGCCGTACCAGCGGGCCGGCCTGTAACCGCTCCTCTCGATCAGGACATAGTATTCATATGCCCCCAGCGATGTGAAGAAGGTGAGCAGGAGCACCCACCATATACCGCCGTACCAGAGCGCGAGCAGGACCGGAACCAGCGCAATCAGGCCAGCGATGACTCGTCGTTTCACCGTTATCTATATCCGATTGCAGGACTACAAGGTTCAGAGGGAGAAGAGGATTGGCATGTTTTGCAAAGTGGAAGAGTCTATTCCGCATCGGGCACGCCGCCGAAACGGCGATTGCGACGATTGAACTCGAGCAGCGCTTTGTATAATTCCGCCTTGTCGAAAGTCGGCCAGTATGTCGGGGTTGAATAGTACTCGGCGTAGACTGACTGCCAAATGAGAAAGTTGCTCATCCGCCAATCTCCACCGGTCCGGATGATCAGATCCGGGTCGGGCAGGCCGTTCGTGTACAGGTAGCGACTGAAGGTCTCTTCGCTCAGAGAATCGGGGTCGATTCCATCTCTGATGATGCGGCGGGTGGCGTCGACGATCTCCCCGCGTCCGCCGTAGTTGAAGGCTACGTTCAGGATGATTCTGTCGTTGTGCTTGGTGTAATCGAGTGCGTGCAGAATCTGTTTCTGAAGTTCCTCGCTGATACCGGTCAGGCGTCCGCTGTGGCGAATCTGCACACCGTTCTCGTGGAGTTCCTGCAGCCGGTTGCGCAACGTCGTTCCCAGCAGCCGCATCAGCCCCGATACCTCCTCGATGGGTCGGGACCAGTTCTCGGTGGAAAAGGCGTAGATGGTCAGGACTTTGATACCGAATTCGACAGAGGCCTCGAGGACCGGTTGAATATTATCGACGCCGGCGCGATGGCCGATAAATCGGATCAGACCTCTTTCCTTTGCCCAACGGCCATTCCCGTCCATGATAATCCCAACATGGTAGGGAACCCTGGCGAGAGGAGGGAAAGCGTCTTCGATCAGGTTATCCGGGCTCTGCCGAACTACATCGGGACTGCTCAATGGAACACTGACTCCTTTTCGGTCAGATGGTCATGATTTCCGTTTCTTTGTCGCGTGCAATTTCGTCCACGTTGGCCACGAAGTCATTGGTGACCTCCTGGGCCTGGTCCTGACCGTCACGCAGGTCATCCTCGGTGATCAGGCTCTCGTCCTCAAATGAGCGCATATCTTTGATCGCATCCCGCCTGATGTTGCGGATTGCGACGCGGGCCTCCTCGGCACGCCGAGATACCTGTTTTGTCAGGTCGCGGCGACGTTCTTCCGTCAATGGGGGGATTGTCAGATGGATCTGCTTGCCGTCGTTGCTCGGTGTCAGACCAATGTCGGACATGGCGATCGCCCGCTCGATCGCCCCGATGTCGGTTGGGGTATAGGGGCGAATCTGGAGAGTTTGCGCCTCCGGAACCGAGATCGATGCGATCTGCATCAGTGGGGTCGGGACGCCGTGATAATCGACGCTAAGGCGCTCCACAAGCGCGGGGCTGGCCCGACCTGTGCGGATTGCCATCAGGTCTGATTGCAAACTGTTGATCGCTTTGTTCATGCGATCTCGTGTTTCATCCAAAATGTCTTCAATCACAACGGCACTCCTTCCACATCAGAGGCGCGAAAGGGCTTGTTCGCAGTCCTGAGGCCATTTGGGGCCCTTGCGGTTGGCGTTGGCGGCATGGCCCATTCACCAGGGGGTGGGTCGGCGGCTGAAGCTGAACTCGGATTATCGCCGGAAATCCAAGATATGAAGGAACGGCTCAATCGGAATTTCTGGATAGAGTTCTTTCACTTCCTCAGTTCTTTAGTTATCTTGATATTCTAGCAGAGGTACAGAACAAACGGAAAACGATGTTTGATACGGGTGCATCCCAGATTTTTTGCGAGACTCGTCTGACCAGTGTTGGCTTCAGCCTGGTCAATGAAACAGCTCCACTTGGCGGACAATAATTTGGGATACACCCTTTGATACCCAGTGGGCGGCAACGCTGTCAGGCTGAGGCTTAGCCGGAGAAGACGGTGCCGACGGGCTCACCCTTGACGACCTTTACGAGAGCGTTCTCGGTCCAGACATTAACCACCGAGATGGGCAGGTTGTTGTCCATGCACATGGCGATGGCGGTACTGTCCATTACGCCTATGCGCATGTTGAGGGCGTTGATATAGGAGAGCTGTTTGAAGCGGCGGGCATCACTGTTTTCCTTCGGGTCTTTGTCGTAGACTGCGTCCACCTTTGTCGCTTTGATCAGGATTTCGGCGTCGATCTCCATCGCACGCAGGCTGGCTGCCGTATCGGTGGTGAAGTAGGGATTGCCGGTGCCGGCGCCGAAGATGACAACGCGGCCCTTTTCCAGATGGCGAATGGCTCGGCGCTGAATGTAGGGTTCGGCCACGGCTCGAATTTCGATGCCGGTCATGACGCGTGTGGGCAGGCCGGCGCGCTCGAGGGCGTCCTGCAGCGCGAGCGCGTTCATCACCGTCCCCAGCATGCCGATGTGGTCGGCGGTCACCCGCTCCATGCCATGATCGAGGCCGTCCTCCTTGCCCCGCCACATGTTGCCGCCGCCGATAACCAGGGCCACTTCCGCGCCCAGCTTGACGATCGCCTGGATCTTCTGCGCTGCTTCTTCAGCCCGTCTGGGATCGATGCCGAATCCGCCTTCGCCGGCCAGCGCCTCGCCTCCCATTTTGAGCAGAACGCGGCGGTATTTGAGAGCATCCATTACAACAACTCCTTGAAATGGGCGCCGCTTACTGACGGGGCGCCGGCGATGACACAAAAAAGTCCAGCCCAACTTCTTTGGGCTGGACTCGCGAGGCGTTTAGCCAATTTGCAGACGACTAAAGCGACGGACCTGGATATTTTCGCCAAGGCTGGCGATATTTTCAACGAGGACATCCTTGACGTTTTTGTCAGAGTCTTTGAAGTACTCCTGCTCCATCAGACAGACATCGCCGTACCATTTTTCCAGCTTGCCTTCGGCAATGCGATCAAGGATGTTTTCGGGCTTGCCGCTGCCCTGCGCCTGGGCTTTGTAGATGGCTTTTTCCCTGTCCAGAATATCGGTGGGGACCTCTTCCCGAGCCACGTATTCCGGGTTGGATGCCACGATGTGCATCGCCAGGTCTCGCGCCAGTTCTTGAAACTGCTCGGTGCGGGCTACGAAATCGGTTTCGCAGTTGAGCTCGACCATGGCGGCGACCTTGCTGCCGTGGTGGACATAGGTGCCGATGATACCTTCATGGGCGTCGCGATCGGCCTTTTTGGCCGCGGCCGCCAGCCCCTTTTCACGCAGATATTCGACGGCTTTGTCAAAGTCGCCATTATTTTCGTTCAGCGCCGTCTTGCAGTCGAGAATGCCGGCCCCCGTCGCGCCTCGCAGTTCCTTCACCATCTGTGCCGTGATTGCAGCCATACTCCTCCTCCTGATTCCTCTGCTGCAGATTATTCACACGTCAATGCGTGCATGCTATTTCCGCGTAATCGTCCGCACTGCGCTAACTTTACGCCTTCACAGCCGTGCGGACGATTCGTCTGATTGTCCGATTTCGGCGCGCAATTGACCCTGCGTCGCCATTTCGACATGATATTGCGGCAGATATTCGCTGTTGCGCTGCGGCCAGTATACAGGCCGGACCAGTGCACAGCAGCGGCGGCTACCTCTCTTCGCCGACCGGCTCAGTTTCCGCCTGCTCAGGGGGCGCTTCCTCGCCCGTCTGAGCTTGTTCCGCTTCAGCGACAGCCGCTGTATTCTCTTCCTCAGAGTCGCTGGCGGCCGACACTGCGGGTTCGCTTGCTTCCACTTCCTGCCCTTCTTCTTCCATGCCTTGCAGTTTGGCCAGTGTGCTCGGTCCGAGGTACTGCTCCAATTCCGCCAGTTCGTCGTCAGAAACCTGTCCGGTCTCTACCATTTCCACTTCGCGGAAACGCCGTCCCTCTTCAACTGCATCAGCGATAATCCGTGTAATCAGTTTAACGGCTCGAATCGCATCATCATTGCCCGGTATGACATAAGTGATTTCGTCCGGGTCAGAGTTGGTATCCGCCACTGCGATCAGAGGGATGCCGATCTTGTTCGATTCCTTGACGGCCAACTCTTCCCGTTGCGTATCGATCACGAAGATCAGATTGGGCATTGCGGTGAGCGTCTTGATCCCGCCGATACGACGATTCAACTTGGCGAGTTCACGATCGATGACCAGTTGCTCGATCTTGGGAAGCGACTGGAATTCGCCATTGGACTTGCGCCGTTCCTGGCGATTCAGATAGTCGATACGTTGTTTGATCGTGGCCCAATTTGTCAGCGTGCCCCCCAGCCAGCGATTGTGGATGTAGGGCATCCCGCAACGGGTCGCCTCCTGTTCGACGGTACCCTGCGCCTGCCTCTTTGTACCGACAAACAGGACTGTGCCGCCTTCGGCGACCAGACGACGCACCATCTCATAGTATTCGTTGATACGCGTCATCGTCTGGTGCAGATCGATGATGTGAATTCCACTGCGCTCAGTAAAGATATACTGACGCATTTTCGGATTCCAACGCCGGGTCCTGTGCCCGAAATGTACGCCGGCCTCCAGCAGCTGCTTCATGGTAACGACTGATGCCACAAGAACCTCCAGGGTTTCTCTTCCGCCCTGTTCGCGCTGGGAATGACCGCATACTGGCGGCACCCCATTCCTCAGTCCCAGGACGTGTTGAATGGATAGTAACTCGATCTGAACGGTTGGAAATGTTAAGCCATCACAGACCGACTATGAATGTTAACATAGTCGGCGCTGTGTTCAAAAATGATCCTGCCGGATGGGTGCATCCCAAAATGGTGGTGAGCCAGAGGGGATAGAGAAAGGGAAGAAAGGCAATGGGTCGGAAGCGGAGCCAGGAACGAAGTCAAGAGGTGTTCAGGGATTCAGCCGGCGAGATGCACGAGCCGCTGTGGTCATGGCGACGGGAGGAACCTGAGGCCAGTTTCGATGAGAGCATGGAACGGGCACGCCCAGAGCGGGAAGCCATGATGAGACCTTTGATGGAAGAACTGGCAGGCGAGGCAGGCGAGGTGGATGTGGATGTGTGTTGTCCTGAGTGCGCGGCGCGAGCGCAGAACAAGGGGAAGAAGAAGAAAGAGATACAACACCGAGAGGGAGCGGGCGAGGCAAATCGAGCGCACTGCTATTGCCCCTCGTGTAAGCAAGCGTTTTTTCCCCTGGACCGGAGACTGGGGCCGGGGAGACGGGGGGGAGTCCGAAGATGCTGGAGATGGCGTTGCGCCAAGCGGTTGAACCAGGTTCCTGTGCGCGTGCGGCAGTCAACTTCAGCGCGTTGACGAATGCGCCGATTTCAGCGAGCGGTATGGGGCGGCTGGCGCTGGAGTACGGAATGGAGGCAGTGAAAGCGCAAGCGCCGCTCCGGCAATGGCGGGCGGGCCATGCTCGCTCTCCGCGCTCGCCTCCTCAGCCAACGATGGCATGAAATCCCTGCCTGACCGTCTTCGCCCCAATATTGGGATGCACCCGCCCCAAAAATCGTGTTTGACAGTGCTGGTGACCCGTGCTATAGTCGCGCGGTGATTGTCTCACTGTTTTAGTCAGCCTTAATCAGCCAGCGCGCCAGATTGATACAGTACAGTTCTATACAGAAGACATTGCGGCTTTGCGCCGAGGGAGGAACATACTATGGCGAAATCTTCAGTTTCACGTCGCAGCTTTATGAAGGGGGCGGCTGTTGTTGGCGGCGGGGCGCTGCTGGCGGGCTGCGCGCCTGAACCGGCCGCGCCGGAGGCGGTGTCGGAAGCGGCGCCGATGGTGGCGATGACGGCGGAGGAGATCCTGACGCCGCTGGGGCTGATGCCGGGCTCGCCCGACCATCCGAAGGGCTGGACGACGGACTTGCCGGACGTGCCGGAGGGGATGCCGCTGAATCCGCCGGTGACGATCACTTCGTTCACGCGCACGGACGCGGACACGCGTTTCCAGGGCGACGATGACATTTACGACAATATCAGCCTGCGCTACATCAAGGCGCTGTTCGGCATCGAGTACGATATCCCCTGGACCTATGTGCAGGGCGAGGAGCGCGACCAGAAGATGAACCTGGCGATGGCGGCCGGCGATATCCCGGATTTGATGCCGGGGATCGGGCTGGCGATGTTCCAGGACATGGTGGCAGGCGACCTGGTTGCCGACATCACCGACGTCTATGAGGCGACCGCGCACCCCAAGTGGGTCAAGGAGTCGCACGCGTGGGGCGATAACCAGCTGTGGGCCTACGCGGAGGTGGACGGCCGCAAGATGGCCTTCCCGAGCATTGCCCAGGCCGGCCAGGATGAGCAGATCCTCTTCATCCGCACGGACTGGCTGGACAAGGTTGGCATGGATGCGCCGACGACGCTGGAGGAGATGGAGGCGGTCGCCGAGGCTTTCGTCACGAACGATTTGGGCGCGGGTCCTCCCGGCACGACGGTCGGCGTGATGGCGTCGCGTGATTTGCAGAGCTGGTACGGCGGCCTGGGACCGGTCTTCGGCGGCTTTGGCGTGCTGCCGTCCTGGTATACGAGTGTGAGCACCTTCACAAAGGACGGGCAGGGCGGTCTGAAGTTCGACGGCATCGATCCGGCGATGAAGGATGCCTTGGCGCTGGTGCGCCGCTGGTACGAGAAGAAGATCCTGAGCCCCGACTTTTTCACCAAGGGCTACCAGGAAAACCGCACCGAGATCGAGGGCAACCGCGTGGGCATGAACTACACGCACCCCTGGGGCGGTGTGGTAGCGGGGGCGATCGGCAGCATGGCGAACGATCCCGAGGCCCGCTGGGACTGGTTCGACGTGCCGGCAGGCCCTGTGCGCAAGGGCAAGAACTACTTCAGTCCGCTGCGCACGGGCGTCTTCCCGTTCCGCAAGGGTTCTGAGCATATTGACAAGATCCTGATGCAGGCGAACTTCGAGGCGGAGATCGTGCTAAGCCCGCAGCGGCGCTATCACGGCTTTGAAGGGCACAACTACGAGTGGGTCGAGGGCGAGGACAGGGTGGTGCCACTGTCCGGCGGCACGCATGGGTACGGCGTCATCAACACCCGCGGCGGCGCCAACATCAGCCCGACCTCGAACATGAACAACATTCAGTGGAAGCTGAACTATAAAGAGACGGTGCCGCGCGACGAGTGGGACGCCATGATGGAGCTGCTGCTGGACGACCCGACTGGTCTGCAGACGATGCAGGACGAGGGCTGGCTGTTCCTGGCGGAGCATTCGCTGGCGGACACGATCCGCAACGAGTGGAACGCGGCGCCGACCGAACTGCAGAAGGAGAAGTGGACCCAGCTGCAGACGTTGACGGATGAGACCTATTTCGCGATCATCACCGGCCAGTTGCCCGTGGACGCCTTCGACGAGTATGTGACGACGTGGCTGGCGCAGGGCGGCGAGGAGGTGCTGGCGGAGATTAACGAGTGGTGGGCCGCCAAGAGCTGACAAGTTTTTAGTTTCGAGTTTTTAGTGGATAGTGGGGTTGTGCCCGCTATCCACTGCTTTTTGTTATGCAGGTATTTGCTCCGGTTGTTGACGATCTGAAGGAACAGGCCAGCAGGTTTGTTCGCTTTTTGCCGCGGTTGTGGCCGCTGTACGTGATGGTGATCCCGGCGCTGATTCACCTGGCGCTGCTGAGCTACTATCCGATGTACGGCATCCGGATTGCGTTTCAGGAGTACAAGCCGGCGCTGGGGTTTGCGAAGTCCCCGTGGGTGGGGCTGAAGCAGTTCCAACTGATGCTGGATAACCCGTCGTTCTGGCAGATCTTCCGCAATACGATCGTTATTGCGACATCGAAGATCGTGACGCTGCAGTTCTGCGCGGTTATCCTGGCGCTGCTGCTGAACGAGGTGCGGAAGCTGT
Organism: Caldilineaceae bacterium; assembly: GCA_965200615.1. GTDB lineage: Bacteria > Chloroflexota > Anaerolineae > Caldilineales > Caldilineaceae > Bin5. The sequence goes on from OZ241377.1 coordinate 532,438, forward strand.
TCTACAAGCGCAGCGTGCAGAGCCTCGTCTACCTGCCCTATTTTCTGTCGTGGATCGTGCTGGGCGGGATCATGCTGGAGATGCTGGGCTCGGCGGGCGTGGTGAACCAGCTGCTGCAGCGGGCGGGGGTGGAGCAGCCGATCATCTTTTTGGGAAACAACCGGACGTTTGTGCCGACGCTGGTCGCGAGCCATTTGTGGCAGCAGGTGGGCTGGGCGACGATCCTGTATCTGGCGGCGCTGACGAGTATTGATCCGCAGCTGCTGGAGGCGGCGGCGATCGACGGGGCGGGCCGGTTCCAGCGGGTCCTCTATATCATTCTGCCCGGCGTGCTGCCGACGCTGCTGCTGGTGCTGTGCCTGGACTTCGGGCTGCTTTTCAACGCGGCCGGATTCGACCAGGTGCTGAATCTGTACAATCCGGCGGTCTATTCAACGGGTGATATTCTGGACACGTGGATCTACCGAGAGGGTCTGCTGGGGGCGCGTTTCAGCCTGGCGACAGCGGTGGGGCTGGTGCGCTCTGTGCTGGGGCTGATTTTGATTGTGGTGAGTTTGCGGTTGATTTCGCGGTTTACGGACTACCAGGTCTATTAGGACTCGTTGACGCTTCCCTGAGCCGGGACATGCAAGGCCAAAACCCGGTTTATCCACGAAGGGCCGCGAAGGACCACGAAGAAAACCCTCCGCAGACGCACTACGTAAGGCCCCTTTGAACAGGATTCTTCACATGGCAACGAAACCTTGTGGTTAGTTAGGGAGTGTAGATGAACAGGGCGGAACTCAGGGGCTTTCGGTCCAGGGTTTTTGATATATTCAATCATGCGTTCCTGCTGATGCTGGGGCTTTCCTGTGTTATTCCGTTGATTCATCTGCTGGCGCTTTCGTTCAGCGACCGGGCGGCGGCGACGGGCGGGCTGGTGACGCTGTGGCCGGTGCGGCCGACGATGATCACGTATGAGAAGGTGCTGGAGGCGGGCGTCTTTCTGAACGCGTTCTGGATTTCGGTGATCCGGACGGTGGTTGGGACGACGCTGCAGATGCTGCTGGTAGTTCTGATCTCGTTCCCGCTGTCGAAGAACAAGGAGGAGATGCCGTTTCGGAACATTATCATGGGCTCGGTGGTGTTCGCCTATCTGTTCAACGGCGGGCTGATCCCGTGGTTCCTTGTAATCCGCAAGCTGGGCATGCTGAACACGATCTGGGCCCTGATCATCCCGCAGGCGCTGCCGCTGTGGAACGTGATTCTGATGATGAACTTTTTCCGCCGCGTGCCGAAGGAGTTGGAGGAGGCCTCGATTATTGACGGGGCCACATACTGGCAGATCCTGCTGCACGTCTATCTGCCGATCTCGGTGCCGGCGCTGGCGACGCTGACGCTGTTCGGCGCGGTGGGGCACTGGAACGCCTGGTTCGACGGGATGATTCTGATTGCGGACCGGGACCTGATCCCGTTGCAGACCTTTTTGCGCACGGTGGTCGTGAAGATGGACATGAACGAGTTCATGCGCAATCCTGAGGATTTCGACATGTTCTCGGACCGTTCGCTGCGGGCGGCGCAGACGCTGGTGACGGTCGTCCCCATTCTGGTTGTATACCCGTTTTTGCAACGCTATTTTGTCAGCGGCATCACGCTCGGCGCCCTGAAGGGCTGAGCCATGCCGACACGTTCGCGGTCCTCTGCGGGCGGTTCTGCCGCGCAATCACTGCGCGTGCCGTCGGTTGTGTTCGGGGCGGAGTGCCGCGAGCCGATGCGGCGCGGGTTCGACACGCTGGCGCGGCTGCTGTCGCTGACGCTGGGTCCGCGGGGCGGGAATATCGTCAGCCAGCGCGTGAATGCGGCGGGATTTGAGTCGCTGGCCGACGGCGCGACGATCGCGCGGCGCTTTACGGACCTGCCGGACCGGGTGGAGAACGCGGGCGCGATGATGATGCGGCACATCGTGTGGCATATGCGCGAGCGTTTCGGCGACGGCAGCGTGACGGCGGCGGTGCTGGCGCGGGGCATTGCGCGTGAACTGCACCGTCTGATCGCGGGCGGCGCCGACCCGGTCCTGCTGCAGCGGGGGCTGGAGAAGGGCGTTGAAGCGGCGGTTGCGGCGCTGGAGACCCAGTCGATCCCGCTGACGGAGCCGGAGCATGTGGCGGGGGTGGCGAGGGCGGTGATCGATGATGCGCAGGTGGCGCAGCTGCTGGCGGAGATGATCGACGTGCTGGGGCCGTACGGGAATATTCTGATTCAGCCGGGTTACGGGCTTGGGCATGAGTACGGTTTTCGCGAGGGGTCGCGCTTCCCTGGGGAGTACATTTCGCGCTACCTGCTGAGCGACAAGTTCAGGCGCATCGCCGCGCTGGACGAGCCGTATGTGGTGGTGGCGGATTTCCATTTCGAGGAGCCGGGCCACGTGCTGCACCTGCTCGACCTGGCAGCGCAGGCGGGCGGGGACAGGCTGTTCATCATCTGCAAGAATATGTGGGAGAGGGCGATCGATACGCTGGTGGCGGCGAACGGCCGCGGGCCGGTGACGACATACGCGGCGCGCATCAAGCCGGTCGAGGACCTGCGCCGCGACATGATGCGCGATTTTGCGCTGCTGACCGGGGCCAGCTTTATCACGGACGTGGCGGGTATGGGGCCGCAGGATTTGACGGCCGCGGACCTGGGGCGGGCGGAGCGGCTGGTGGCGACGGAGGCGTATGTGGCGGTGGTGGGCGGCGGCGGGGATTCACCTTCGGTGGAGGGGCAGATTGACGCGCTGCAGAGCCGGCTGGATCTGGTAGAAGAGCGCGAGGAGAGGGAGCGGCTGCGCGAGCGGATCGGGCGTCTGCAGGGCGGGATCGGTGAGCTGCGGGTGGGCGCGTATACGGAGAGCGAGCGCAATGCGCTGGTGGAGAGGGCGGCGCATGCGGTCAAGGTTGTGCAGGTGGGGCTGGAGGGCGGCGTTGTGCCGGGCGGCGGCGCGGCCTATCTGGACGTGGTCCCGGCGGTGGAGGCGGCGGCGTGCGGGCACGATGAGGAGGCGATGGGGATGCGGGCGCTGGCGCGGGCGTTGGAGGAGCCGGTGCGGGTGATAGCGGCGAATGCGGATGCTTACGGGCCGCTGGTGGTGGCGGAATGCCGCGAGCGGGGGTCGGGGTATGCGTATGAGGTGGGGCAGGGGGGGGTGCGCAGTATGGTGGAGGCGGGGATCGTTGATCCGACGCTGGTGGTGAAGGCGGCGCTGGAGCAGGCGGCGAGCGGGGCGGCGATGTTGATTTCGGCAGAGGCGCTGGTGGTGCCGCGGGAGCCGGAGGAGAGTTATCGGCCGTGAACTGCTTTTATCCGCGAAGAGACGCGAAATACGGTAGGATTTCTGTTCGTCCGCGCCCTTTATCCCCCAACACATTTCTACTGCCCCCACTCCATGCTATAATGCCGTCCTATGCAAAAACAGCGAATTGCGTCAGCGGACCCGAGCGACGACGACCGCGACTGGCGCCAGTCAGATTGCGCCACCGAGGGCGATGACGCCTGGTTCTGGCAGCTTATCCGCGGGCGCAGGTCCGTCCGCCGCTACCTGCCCGACCCGGTCGAGAAGTCGCTGCTCGAAATGTTGCTGACCGCCGCAATCTGGGCGCCTTCGGCCCACAACCGCCAGCCCTGGCGCTTCTGCGTTGTCACTACCGACCCGGTCAAGCAGGCGTTGAGCGACCGCATGGGCGCACGCTGGCGCGCCGACCTCAGCGCCGACGGCGTCGACGCCGCCATCATCGAACGCCGCGTCCGCATCAGCCATGCCCGCATCACCGGCGCGCCCGCGCTCGTCGCCGCCTCCCTCTCCCTGGAAGGCATGGACGACTACCCGGACCGGCGCCGCCAGGAGGCTGAATGGCTGATGGCCGTGCAAAGCACCGCGCTCGCCTGCCAGAACCTGCTCCTGGCGGCCCACAACTACGGCCTGGCCGCCTGCTGGATGTGCGCGCCCCTCTTCGTTCCCGACCTGGTGCGGGATGTCCTCGACCTGCCGCAAAGCTGGCATCCCCAAGCGCTGATCACGCTCGGCTACGCCGCCGAAGAGAGCGAGCGAGAGCGGCTGCCGCTGGCGGAACGGGTAACCTGGCGCTGAGCCGCGCACTGCACAGTACGAATTACGCAATTGGGCCTAATGCTAATGTGGATATCATCTGAAATCACGAACTTTAGCAGAGACTTCGAAGTTGGGGTTAATGGAGTCTCTCTAACATTCTTGAAATACACTAGCTCTTGGTCTCATTTGGAATTCGGAAAGAGAATCTAGAATCGGCTGTCTGCCAAGCGGTTTGGTCCATTTCCTTGTGATTCCCACTAGAGTATATGAGCCTTTTTTGGGCCGACTAAGCCGCCGACGGATAGTGGGGGCTACTGGGAGGGCCGACCGATTTGACCCTTCATCCGACCAGTCTGCTGTGACGAATCCTACAAGAGGAAACAATGGAAACGTCTGTGGTTTTTCTTTGGTTTCTTTCTGCGGGCATATGCGCGTGGATTGCGTCATACAAAGGGCGCAATACGGTGCGCTGGTTTTTCGTGGGCATTCTCCTAGGCATATTGGGGGTGGCTCTGATATTGGGTCTTCCCCGTTTGACAAAAACCTGCCCTTCCTGTGCCGAGACCATCAAAGCCAAGGCGAAGGTATGCCCATATTGTAGACTTTCAACATGAGAGAGAAAGAGGGAGTGAGTCATGAACAATCAGACACTATAAAGCGAGGCCCGGTAAGACCGGGACGGGTCCGGCAGGGCAATAACCGAAACGACTTTTCTTCCAGCGCGCATGTCCAACTCTGCTTGTTCCCATGGCAAAGGAATCAATATGTTTGCGAACCACTTTCGGCTAGCCTTACAAAGTGCCACTAGCATGTTAATGGATTGTATGGAGTTGATGTGGCAGCAAAATGGCTATGTAAATCTTGCCGACCTGTCAAATCACTGTGGCGGTTCGGCCCACCATGTAATGGGAAATTTTTCGCGAAGTATTCCGGGGAATCAAGGGGGTGGAGCAGTCAGAGATCTTTACCTGGAGGTGCAGTGGGTCGGCAATGCAGTGGATGCCTATCGTCTGAGAGCGGAGCTACGCGATCTTGTAGAAGAAGCTTTGAGAGAGGACGGTAGGATATAGGTACAGAAAGGAAGCTAAAGCTTCGGCTTTGGAGGAATTCGGATGTTTCCTATTCTTTTTCCGGGTCACTTAGCCCCAGATTTAGAACTGTCATTCTTTTTGTCTTTCCTAAACAGACGAATTGTAGCCGTCTTCGCGTTGTGTGTCGTGATTGTAGCGGGCGTGGCACCTAATGGGGCATATGCGTCTGAAGAAACGGATAGGGATGCATTGGTCGCGCTTTACTGGGCTGCCAATGGTGATAACTGGCAGAGGAATGATAACTGGCTGACCAACGCGCCGATCGGTACTTGGTATGGCGTAACCACCTACTGGTGGAGCAACCGTGTAATAGAGTTAGACCTTTCGAACAACGGGCTGAGTGGGAAAATCCCTCCAGAATTGGGGAATCTAAGGAACTTGGAATGGTTGGATCTGGGGAAGAACAACCTTAGGGGGCCGATTCCTTTGGAACTCGGAGAACTCACCAATCTGGTACTGATAAGCCTTTCAGAAAATAGGTTAAGCGGCGAGATCCCGCCAGATCTGGGAAATCTTTGGAAACTTGAATGGTTGGACTTATGGAGCAACCAACTGAGAGGGTCGATTCCATTAGAGCTAGGCGATCTCGCCAAATTGGTACTGCTGGACCTTTCAGACAACAGTTTGGGCGGAGAGATTCCGCCAAGGTTGGGCAAACTCACTGATTTGGTAGTCATCGGCCTTTCAAACAACAAGCTGAGCGGAGAGATCCCGTCCGAACTGGGAGACCTTGCCAACTTGGCAGAGCTGTATCTAGGTGGCAATGAATTGGGAGGGGAGATTCCATCAGCACTAGGCAAACTCACTGATTTGGTAGTCATCGGCCTTTCAAACAACAAGCTGAGCGGAGAGATTCCTTCAGAACTTGGCAAGCTCACCAATCTCGTATTGCTGGGCCTGTTCAACAACACCTTGAGTGGGGAGATTCCGTCCGGACTGGGAAATCTTACTCACCTGAAAGGACTACATCTTGACGCTAACCAATTGACTGGAGCGATACCGTCACATTTGGGAAGACTTACCGAGTTGGAAGTGCTAGATTTGGGACGCAACCAATTGGGTGAGTCAATTCCACCAGAACTGGGAAAACTTACCAAGTTGGTGGATTTGGATCTTGGCCTGAATAGGTTGGCGGGGACGATTCCCCCAGAAATAGGGGACCTTACCAAGCTTGTTCGACTGAATCTCGGACAAAATGATCTAGTCGGAGAGATACCTTCAGAACTGGGCAAGCTCACCAACTTGGCATCGCTGGATCTTTCTTTTAATGATTTGAGCGGGGAAATACCGTTAGAATTGGGTAATATCATTTTTGTAGAGCGACTGAATTTCGCGAGCAATCAATTGAGTGGCAGCATCCCTTCTAGGTTAGGGAGACTGACAAGGTTGAACGATCTTGACCTTTCCTCCAACCGATTGAGTGGGAGAATACCGCCAGAACTGGGTACCCTCCACAATCTGGCTCGATTGGCTCTCGAAGACAATCGATTGACGGGGCCGATCCCACCGGAACTGGGCAAGCTTAAGAACCTTTATGGGCTGCTTCTCTTTGGAAATAGACTGAACGGAGCGATTCCATCGGAACTGGGCGAACTTAGAAACCTGATAGGACTCAGTCTATCCTTCAATGATCTGAGTGGAGAAATACCACCAGAGTTAGGCAAGCTCACAGCCTTGCAAGAGTTGATTCTTTCGGACAACCAGTTGAGCGGGAGTATCCCGCCAGAACTGGGCAATCTCATGAATCTGAAACGGCTGTACCTTTCAGGCAACGAGTTAAGTGGATGCACACCCGAAATCTGGAGATTTGTTGAGAAGAGCGACTTGGTAGTCTATGGTGAGCCTTCTTGTTTCGCTCCGCTTTCAAGACGCAAAGTCACGGATAGGGAGCCGCTGGTTGCGTTCTTCCAAGCGACAGAGGGCATAGGTTATCTTTTTCAAGACAATAATTGGGCGAGCGACATGCCGATTGATTCTTGGCATGGTGTAACCACAAATGACGAAGGTCGCGTTATCGGATTGGATCTTTCAGAGTGGTGGCTGAATGGAACGATACCACCAGAATTAGGTGAATTATCCAGCCTGAAATGGCTGGATCTTTGGGACAATGAGATAAATGGGGCGATTCCCCCTGAACTGGGAAAGCTCTCCGAACTGATAAGGTTGGACCTTGGAAATAACGAATTAACTGGCGGTATCCCACCAGAACTGGGTGCACTCACTGACTTGATATGGTTGAACCTCAGCATCAACAAATTGAGTGGACCAATTCCGCCAGAACTGAGCAAGCTCACCGACCTCGAAACGTTGTATCTTGAAGGAAACGATTTAAGTGGATGCGTGCCCGAGGAGTTGAGTGATGCGCTAGCGATAAGCAATTTCTATCTTGGTCTCCCCAATTGTGAGGAGCAAACTCCTACACCCACCAGTATGACACCGTGCCTCAGCTGCACCCCGGCCAACGCGCATACTTCGACTTCTACAAACATGAGAGACCGCTTCAAATCTCAGCTATCGTACGCCGGCTGAAGAGCACTTCGTTCTCTGATGGCGGCAGAATGCATCCGTCTGGCTCCACCTTACTTTTTCCGTTTCGTGGACCAAAGATCGGGGCTCACCATAATCATTCGGTTGGTCCTCCTGGTGAGCTACCTAGTTTGTTGGAGACTTTCAAAGTTATCTCACTAGGGGACTTTCTTCAATCGTAACTAGCATAAGGCCCCAATAAGAAAATCGCATCCAATGGCCCCAAAACCGGATAACCATTCCCCGGTCGTGGCCCTGGCCGGCGGTGTCGGCGGGGCCAAATTCGCGACCGGCCTGCAGGAAACGCTGCCCCCCGGCGCGCTGACCGTCATCGTCAACACCGGCGACGACTTCGAGCACTGGGGCCTGACCATCTGCCCCGACATCGACACCGTCCTCTACGGGCTGGCCGGCGTCAACAACCCCCAGACCGGCTGGGGCCGCGCCCGCGAAACCTGGGACGTGCTCGCCGAAATGGAGCGCCTCGGCGGGGCGGGTTGGTTCCGCCTGGGCGACAAGGACCTCGCCCTCCATCTGCTCCGCAGCCAGTGGCTCAAAGCCGGCGCTAACCTGACGCAAGTCACCGACCGCCTGCGCCAAAAGCTCGACGTCCCCTCCCGCATCCTGCCGATGTGCAACGAGCCGGTGCGCACCCTCGTGCACACCGACGAGGGCGATCTCCCCTTCCAGGACTACTTCGTGCGCCGCCGCTGCGAACCGGCCTTCCGGGGGCTGACCTTCGTCGGCGCCGGCAAGGCCACCCTCGCCCCCGAGGTGACCGCGTCGCTGCAGGCCGCGGCGCAGATCATCATCTGCCCCAGCAACCCCTATCTCAGCGTCGACCCGATCCTGTCGGTCCCCGGTCTGAGCCAGCTGGTGCGCGAGAGCGACGCGCCCGTGGTCGCGGTCAGCCCGATAGTCGGCGGACGGGCGGTTAAGGGCCCGGTAGCCAAGATGATGCGCGAGATGGGCCATCTCAAACACCTGCCGCTCGCCGTCGTCGAGCGCTACGCCGGTCTGCTCGACGGATTCGTTCTCGACCAGCAGGACCGCGCAGAGGAAAGCCGCCTTCCCCTGCCCGCGCTGACGACCGATACGATGATGACCGATCTGCCCTCCAAACGACGCCTGGCGGCAGAGGTCCTGCAGTTCGGCCGGTCACTCATGGAAAGCTGATTCTGTTTTCTGCCAGTCGATCAACTGTTGAGACGTGAAAGGGTCATATGCCGCGCCAGACCGAACCGAACGCCAACAATGCCATGGGCAGCCTGCTTCAAAGCATGCTGCCTCGCGGCAGTGTGCGTTCCGAGAACACACAAGCCATCTACGGACATCCGGGCCTGAGGCCCGACATCCTGATCACAGCGCCCGGACGCGCGCCCGTTGTGATCGAGGCCGAGTATATGCCCGCCGCCAGCGTCGAAGCGGAGGCGAAGGACCGCCTTGGCCTTAAGAGGCTGTTTGAAAAGTAAAGGCTGTCGGCCAAATTGTGGTATACGTAGTCTCTGTGAAAACAAAACGATACCCAACAGATTTGACTGACAGCCAGTGGCTTATTATCCAGCATCTGATTCCCGCAGCCAAACCGGGCGGGCGACCACGCAGCCTGGATATGCGTCTGGTGGTTGATGCCATTCTCTACCTGACTGTGGGTGGCATCCAGTGGCGGATGCTGCCGAGTGATTTTCCGCCGTGGCAGAGGGCAGAGTGTTTACACCTACTTCAGGCAGTGGCGGGACGATGGCGCCTGGCGCAGGTTGCATGACACGCTCAGAGTGCGGGTTCGTCATCGAAGCGGACGACACAAGCATCCAACGGCTGGCAGTATCGATAGTCAGACAGTCAAGACTGGCCATACACCGGCAGGTGTGCGAGGCTACGATGGCGGTAAACGCATCACGGGACGGAAACGGCATCTTCTTGTCGATACGCTGGGACTCACATTGGCCGTCCTGGTCACTGCTGCCGACCTGCCTGACCGCGATGGGGCACGGCAACTGCTCAGACGAGGCTGCGGTTTCGGCCAGAAACTGCGTCTTATCTGGGTTGACGGCGCCTATCGCGGCTCTTTGCAGAGATGGGTTGCGCAGCGTTTTCGCTTCCGCCTTCAACCTGTCCTCCGCCCGCAAGAACAAAAAGGTTTCTCCGTATTGCCCCGTCGTTGGGTGGTGGAGCGCACCTTCGCTTGGCTTGGCCTCAATCGTCGCCTCTGTAAAGACTATGAACGACTGCCCGAAAGCAGTGTCGCCTTTATCCATATCGCTATGATTCGTCTCATGGTACGCCGCCTGGCACCCAATTGACCCTTTTCAAACAGCTTCTAAGACCGCTGCCGACCACCGCGACATCGAGGCCGCCATCGCCCTCCGCTACCCGGACGAAACAGGCGAGGCCCACGATCTGCCCGCCGCGCTCTCTGTCGCCCGCCTGTCATACTGCGTCTTTACCGAGAACGGCGGCGCCACCCGCTTCCCCGAATCCGGCTGGCTCGACGGCTCGGTCGAGGACCTGGCCGACATGGTTCGCCTGGTCTCCGTCCCGCAGCACGCCGTTGATCGGGCAACGGAAATCCTGCAGGAGGGCATCGACGGCGCCGCCAAAATCCTCGACGAACTGGACCGTACCCGCCCAGGCATCACAGAGGACATCGCCAATCTGTTGGGAATGGCCAACGTGCGTCAGACTCGTCGCATGGCCAGCGCCATCATCGCCAACGCCCTCGTATTCCACGATCAGATCGCCGGCATGCACGCCCGCATCAAGTCCCTCGCCCTTGCCTGTGGCGACGGCGTAGACAACCCGCAGGGCGAAGTGTTGGCGGCCTGGACCGTTATACTGAATATCAACTACTGGCCCATCTTCTCCATCGCCAAGGATATCCTCGAGCATCTGGACTCCACCAACGCGGCCAGACTACTGCAACGATTGCGGGACACCGCCCAGGGCGTAAACGCGACCGGCGTCGAAAACGCCCACGACCTCACCGGCCGCATCTTCCAGCGGCTCATCGCCGACCGCAAATACCTGGCCACCTTCTACACCCTGCCCGCGTCCGCGGCGCTGCTGGCCCGGCTCGCCGTCGCCAAGCTGGAAGGCGTGGACTGGTCGAGCGCCGAGGAAATCGGCAAGCTGCGAATCGGTGACTTCGCCTGCGGCACCGGCGCATTGCTCTCCGCTGTGTACGAACAGGTCGCCGCCCGCCATGAGCGCGCCGGCGGCGACGGCGGCAGGCTGCACAAAGCAGTGATGGAGGAGGTCCTCTACGGCTGCGACGTCATGCCGTCAGCTATCCACATAACCGGCTCAACGCTCTCAGGCGTCGAACCCGCGGTCGGCTTTACCAACTCCCGTCTCTACACCATGCCCTATGGCCGTCAGCAGGACGGCGGCGTAATGACAGGCTCCCTGGAGTTGCTCCAGTCTTCCAATGTAATGACGCTGTTCCATACAAGCGACCCGGCTATCCGCGCTGGCAGCGCGGGCGAAGAGACGGCTGACCAGATACGAGCCGAGATTCCCGACTTGGGTTATGACCTGGTGATCATGAATCCGCCGTTTACACGCGCCACCAACCACGAAGGGGCGCATGCCGACATCACCAACCCTGCTTTCGCAGCTTTTGGCGCGACTGGCGAAGACCAGACGGCAATGGGAAAGCAGGCTACTAAGCTGGCGAAGGGCACCTGTTCCGACGGCAACGCCGGCATCGCCTCCACCTTTGCGGCTCTTGCCCATAGGAAGCTCAAACCAGGCGGTGTCCTGGCTCTTGTCCTCCCTCTGTCCGCCGCAACTGGTCTGTCTTGGGAGGGTTTGCGCGAAATGCTTGACCGTGATTATACCGACATGACAGTGGTGAGTATCGCGGCGAACGAGCAAGACATGTCCTTTTCGTCCGACACGGGGATGGCTGAATGTCTGGTAATCGCTCGCAAACTCATGGTGGACGAACAGCCCAATGACGCAGACCGTTTTGTATCCCTTAGCCGCAGGCCGCAAGGGTTTGCCTACGCGAGGGAACTGGTGGCAGGCTGCGCTCCTGACAATAGTCAGGTCAGGCAAATCGAAGACGGGCCCTATGGGGGGACGCCCCTTATGGTCGGGGGAGAGCTGGCGGGCTATATGATCACCGCGCCTCGTGCCCCGGTTTGGCGCGCTGTGCGTCTGTCCGACTACTCAGTGGCGCAGACCGCATGTGCTCTGACTCAATCCAAACTGTGGCTTCCGGGCCGCGCAGTCCCGGTTGAACTGAAGGCGGCGTTACTGGCCGAAGTCGGCGCACTCGGCTTAGTGGATCGCGACATTACGGGCCCGGCCCCCAAACCAAGTCTGCCCCCTAGAGGGCCTTTTGACAAGGTGGCTCCAAGCCCCACGGCCACCTATCCGTCCCTGTGGAACCATGATGCCCCAAATGAGACCCGTATGGTCTGCAATCCCGATTCACAGCTTCAGGTCAGACAAGGCATGGAGCAGGATGCTGAGGTTGTTTGGGCTACTGCCAGCAGAGCGCATCTGAACCGTGACTTTACTTTTGGCTCTCAGCCTCTGGCCGTTGCATTCACGGACAAGGAGTCGATCGGCGGGAGGGTATGGCCCAACGTTATCTTTTCCGATAGCAGGTTTGATTACGCCTTCGCAGTGTGGGGTAACTCCACACTAGGCCTGTTGTCCTACTGGTGGCATTCCAGCCGTCAGCAATCGAGCAAGGCGAGTATTACTATCCGCTCCGCCGAGTCTCTCCCTGTACTGGATCTGCGCTGCCTCACGGACGAACAGTTGCGTATGGCTGAGAAGATCTTTGAGGAGTTCCGGGACAGGGCCCTGCTGCCCGCCTACCTCGCCGACGCCGACCCCAACCGCGCCCTCCTCGATCGGCGCGTCATCTGCGATCTCCTGGGCTTCGGCGAGGATATCTACAAGGCGGTCCGTCGCCTTGCCGCCAAATGGTGCGCGGAGCCGTCGGTGCATGGTGGGAAGAAGCGCCCGGAGGGCGCCAAGCTGGTGGTCTAAAGGGGTTGCCACCACTGCTTGACCACAAGACTGTCCCTCCACACGCCTAACGGATTTCTTCATCTGCGCGCCTTAGCTTGTGGTCCAGTCTTTGGCGCCAAGCTCACATGTGGCGATTTTTTTGAGTTTTTTGTTGATTAGGGAGGGATGTGAAGTGGGTTAGTGGATTCTTTATCGTTATTCGAACAGTTTTCTGACTTCGCCTCGTCCTACGAGTTCGGACAGGTTAGTGTAGTTGTTGTTTTCGTATCGGATACGTCCGACCACAATTGCGGGGTGGATACTTGCTAATTGGGCTAGTTGGTAAGCAGCTGACGGGAATTGTCCAAATCGAGCGTCACTGGACTCCCACATGTCGGACGGAATTAGAGATTCCGTTGCGAGTTTATCGGCCTCTCTTTCGAATAAATCTAGGTTTGTGTCCAGAAAATTTAATTCATCGAAGAATATTTCGTTTCTGCCGTCATCGAGGTGCAGGCTTACATGGGCCAATTCGTGCATAAGCGTGAACCAAAAGTTATCGAGTCGATCATATCGTAGTGTGAGACCGATTACAGGTTGTCCGTTACTGAGTCGAAATGCTGCGCCATCCAGGTAAGTTTTTTTCAGATGGGGTTCAATTATGAGATTGATTCCAAATTTTGATAGGTGATCTTGCGCCCGGAGCGGGCCGTCATCATGTACACTAAGAGTAGCCATTTCTCTCATGAAATCGATTGTTATACTTTCAGGAATGTAAGTGCCCTTCGCAGGGTTGTCGCTGGCGAAATTAGCGACCTGCATACACCATACTTGAATAGCGTAACGATTTGGGTTGGACCGTGCTCGAAATCTTCCTGTTTTTCTGAGAAGAGTTGGGGAGGGCATAAATGTGTTTTGTTCAGGTCGGGCCAGTTCGACAAACATTTCTTCGAGTCGGTCTTTCCAGTCTGACCAGTTTGTGACCCATTTTCTTTTTCGGATTTCATTCCACGGGAAGAGTTTAAGTTCGGCGGTAGGAACATGAAGGTTAAATGTTTCGCCGGGTTCTCCCAATAGCACATCGGCGGGTATTTGAAAGTTTTCGTGTAAGGACCGGGCCATGGAAAGAGTTAAATCGCGACGGCCAGCGAGCACGTCTTTAGCTTTTTGGATGGACCCGAAACAGGGGGCTATATCCCTGATTGACAATTCCGATTGGTCCATCTCGAATTCGATGGCGGACAGGGCGTCAGGAAAGCCGATGGGAAAATGTTCATCTTCGTATGTTTTTACAAGGGAGAGCAAGTTTGGCAAGTCGGGGTGGGGATGATCATCGTCTTCTTCATTTAGCAATTTGACGAGAAGGGCAAGAGTGTCATCGTATTCTTTTCTGGTCTTGATTGGGGCGGGATGTGGAGGCATTCGTACACCTCTTGTTTGGTTAATTTGCTCAGTCATCGCATACCTCTTTTGCGTTAATCTGGTTGTACTCAGAATGAGTGCCGACCCAACAAATTAAAACAACGCCTCTCTTGAAATAGAATTTGGTAATCAGCCTGAATTCGTTATGCAGGACCTTAAATACTGTTACACCCTGTCCAAGTAGCTTTATTGAAGAGAATCTGTTACGTAGGTCGTCTGGGTTTTCCCATGATTCAGATTCGACTGCTTTGTGCCAACTCTCAATATAATCTTTTGCAATAGTGTGTTTTCTTTGAAATCGTTGCAGTTTTTCTATGCCAATTAAGGTCATGCGGTCTCCGCTTTTCTGCATGTAATTGACGCATGGCAAAATACTTAATTACACATTATTGTGAATAGATATCGCAAGGTTTTATGTCATACATTTATCTTTTTTGCAAATCGTATGACGCAGGATTGACCTGCCCAAAAACTGGGCCACAAGCTAAGGTGTATGTGCGACGGTTTATGAACGAATCCCCTGCCTACAAAGTGGACACTGAGATTGGAAGAATCCTTCGTGTTCTGATGGCGGCAAGAATTCTGGCTTGCCAAGTTCCAGGAGAACGTCGACAGAGATCAGCGCAATCTCGCCGCCTTGCTGAATGAGGGTTGGCGAGTATTTGTGGTTTGGGAATGCTCTCTGAGGGGAAAGACCGCAGATTCGGCTCTGGTCGCAAAGCAGATTCTGGATTTCTTGGAATCTGACACCAGGTTTTGCGAATCCAGAACAGTGCGGGTGTGAGACATTTTGAATATAAACTACGATAGCAAAGTTGATGCTCTATATTATGGTGGGCCCCGATGTCTGGACTACAGAATGGGAAAAATAAGGTGCATTCATTGGATTCCAACCACTGATCCCTGAAATGAGCCTGTGGACGATTATCCCCGTCAAGCCCTTCAACGAAGGCAAAAGCCGCCTCGCCGGCCATCTCTCTCCCCGGCAGCGCCGCGCCCTCAACCGCGAACTGCTCACCCGCACCCTGGCGGCCATCAACCAGGCCCGTCTTGACGCCCAGATCCTCGTCGTCAGCCGCGACAGCCGCGCCCTGGCCGCGGCCGAACGCGCCGGCAGCCGCGCCCTGGCCGAAGAAGGTCAGCCCTGCACAGCCCCGCCCTCCTCCTGCAGCGCCAATGACACCGAGTCCGAACTGCAGCTCAATGCCGCCCTGACCCAGGCCGCCCGCTACGCGATGGCACGCGGCGCAACCAGAGTTCTGGTTCTGCCCACCGACATGCCCAACCTCACAGCCGCCGATGTGCAGAAAATGGCCTCCTCCCGCGGCCGCGAACCGCAGATCACCATCGCCCCCAGCCGCGACGGCGGCACCAACGCGCTCATGCTTCAGCCGGCCCGGGCCATACCCTTCGCCTTCGGCCGCGACAGTTGCCGGCGTCACCAACGCCTGGCCGCGGAGGCGGGCATCCCCGTCCAGGTCGTCAAGTCGGACACTCTCCTGTTCGATGTGGATCTGCCTGAAGATTATGAACTTGTCTTCAATATCCGCGATTAGTGGTTAGCGGCAAGTAGCTGCTATCCCCCCGCTGCCGCCGTCAACCTCTCCCTTCCCCACAGATTCTCTCGTTGCGAAACAACAGGTTTCCCACGCGCGCGCGATCTCCCCTGGACCACGTGCCGGGGCGCCGCAAACGCCAAAACCGTCCTTGACAGCTAATATCATTAACCGTATTCTCTGCTCACAGAGGATGACCGGCGTCTCTTGCAGAGAACCGGGTGCAATGCCGCTCCTCGGGCTAGCCCGGAACACCGTTCACGTTTCAGGCAAACGCAGCAGATCGATCATGAGCTTCTCCTCCTCTACACTGGCTTCCCTACCAGGCAGACTGCGCGGCAACGGCCAGTTGAATGCCCTTGGAAGTTTCCTGTTGCGGGAGCCGCAGGTCGTCCTCACCGTCGCCCTGGTCGTCCTGATGGGGATACTGAACCCCCGCTTCCTGACAGCCCGCAACCTGATTAACGTGCTCCGCCAGTCCTCCATCAACGGCATCGTTACCGTCGGCGTCTGCTGGATGATGATCAGCGGTAGTTTCGACCTCTCCGTCGGCGCCATCGTTTCCCTGATCAGCGTCACCATGGTTGCCATGCTCGAGGGAGGCGCCGGCATCGCCGCCACCTGCATCTTCGGCCTCGCAATCGGACTGGCAACCGGCGTATTCAACGGCTTCCTGGTCGGCAGGCTTAAAGCCAATCCCATGCTCACTACCCTGGGCACGATGACCATCTTCCAGGGCATCGCCCTCCTGAGCGCCGGCGGCTACTACTACAGGGTCCCTCGCAACAGTCCATTCCTTCTGATTGCAGATGGGTTTATCGGCCCGTTTGCGGTCCCCACAATTATCTTCCTCGCTCTTGCCCTGGTCATGCACCTGATTCTGTCCGAAACAACCTTGGGCGCCCGGGTGTATGCGATCGGCGGCGATGAAGAGGCGGCCAAGCTGGCCGGTGTACGCGTCCCCCTCTACCGGACATTGATGTATATCGCCACCGGCGTCTGTTCCGCAGTTGCCGCCATGGTCGTCAGCGCCCGCGCCGGCTCCGGCCACTACTTCATCGGGCTGAACTACGAATTTCACGCCATTACCGCATCGGTCCTGGGCGGGAACTACATCTTTGGCGGCAGAGGCAGCGTCGCCAGGGGCGTCTGGGGCGCGATCCTGGTCGCCTTACTGAACAATTCGCTTACGATCCTCGGATTTGGAGCCGGAAACACAGCTGGTTGTCCAGGGCGTTGTAACCGCCAGCCTGGTCGCCATCCAGGTGATGGGTAGGGAAAAGAAAACCGAGCCGGAGCTTCAGTTGTCAGGGCAGAATGGTGCGTAGCGGGTAACCGGTCATCGCCAACTGGGGAACCTGCTCCCTTACCAAATCTGTTGCGAACGCACGAGGTCTTTCATGGCCGAAAACCCAACGCCGCAAGAGCAGTCCACAGTCGAGCCCGGGCAGAGCGAAGCCGCTTCCCGGGAGCCGGCGGGAGCGCCGCCCGGAAGATGGGGCGAGCGCCTCCAATGGCTCATCGAGTACCGCGCCTTTGTCCTCCTCGGCCTCGCGCTCACCTATGCCGTCCTCTTCGTCCCCTTCTTCGCCACCGAACGCAACATCACCCAGATGACAACCCAGTTCTCCATCGACGGGATCATCTCCATCGGTCTGACCATCCTCATGATCGCCTGGGGAATCGATCTCGGCGTCGGCGCCACCCTTGCGCTGGCGGGCGTGGTCTTCGCCCTGTCCCAGGAGCTGGGCGTTCCCATGGCGGCCCTGCTGGGCATCCTGGCCGGCGCCGGCGTCGGCATCGTCAACGGCTTTGTCGTGACCAGGATGAAGGTCAACTTCTTCATCGCCACGCTTTCCACGATGGTCGCGGTCAAGGGACTGACATTCATCATCTCCGACGAAACCACGATCTACGGCCATGCTGAGGGGTTCGGCTGGATGGGGTCGGCCAAGCTGGGTCTCTTCGAATTTCCCGCCCTGGCATTCTTTGGCATCGGCATCATCGCCCATCTGATCATGACGCAGACCAGCCTGGGCGCCTACTGGTACGCCATCGGCGGCAACTCGGACGCGTCGCGCCGGGCCGGCCTCAACGTGAATCGTCTCTTTGCGCTTTCCTTCGTGGTGGCCGGCCTCTGCAGCGGGATCGCCGGCGTCCTGCTGGCATCCCGCGCCGTCAGCGCCAATCCCGGCGTGGGCAGAGATACGGCCCTCTTTGCCATCTCTGCCACCGTTATCGGCGGCACGTCCCTGTTCGGAGGCGTGGGCAACGTCCTCGGCGCCGTCGCCGGCGTCATGTTCCTGGGCGTCGTCCGCAACTCGCTCAACCTTCTCGGCGTCAGCGCCTACTGGCAGTGGGTGATTCAGGGCGTCATTCTCGTTTCCGTTGTCGTCTCGGACGTCTACATGAATCGCAGACGCCGCACGGCCTGACCGCAGTGACCCGGGTGAAAGGAGAGCCTATTGGGAAAACTGAGTTCCGTTCTGGAGGGAGGAGTTTCTCCCGCGCATCTGATCTGAAATCGACCCGCGTGGACAGTCCTTTCAAAACAAAGGAGAAAAGCGATGAGCAAACATTTCGGAGTCTGGATCGTTGTTCTGGTCCTCGCACTCATGTTGACGGCCTGCGTGATGCCGGACGGACAGATGGTGACGGCGGACGGAGCCGCGCCGGTGCAGACCGAAGCCAAAGATTGGCCTCTGGCGCAAGATCTGCGCATCTGCCACATCATTGAGCTCGGCCATCCCTACTCGACCGCCAAGGTCACGTTGGCGGGAAAGGAGGCCGAAGTCTTCGGCTTCACCTATGATGTGTACGATACGCAGGGCGACATACCGAACGAGATCCGCCTGATCGAGGACTGCATCACCAAGCAGTACGACGTGATCGCCCTCGTTCCCTATGACACCTCCGCGCTCAACGATGCCCTCCGCGAAGCCCAGGAGGCCGGCATCCCCGTGATCGCGGAAGGCGCCGATCTTGACGAAGAGGGCCTCGGCTACGTCAACACGATGATCGGATCGTCCGGCTGGGCTGAGGGCGAGACCGCCGGCAAGGCCGTCTGCCAGGCCCTGGAAGACGGCCAGGGTTGGGTCATCATCGAAGGCGCCACCGGCCATGGCCTCGTGCCGCAGCGCTCCTCCGCCCGCGAATACGTTGCCGAGAACTGCCCGGGCAGAGAGCTCGTCGCCGTGGACACCGGCATGTGGAACCGCGAAGAAGCGCGCACGGTCATGGAGAACTATCTGACCGCCTACCCGGACCAGATCCACATGGTCTACTGCCATAACGACGACATGTGCCTGGGCGCAGTCAGGGCGATCGCAGAGGCCGGCCTGGGCGCAGTCAGGGCGATCGCAGAGGCCGGCCTGGGCGCAGTCAGGGCGATCGCAGAGGCCGGCCTGGGCGCAGTCAGGGCGATCGCAGAGGCCGGCCTGGCCGACACCATCAAAGTGCTTGGCGTTGACGGCGGAGCCAAGGAGGTCTACGACGCCATCCGCGACGGAACCATGTGGGGCACCGTCCTGAACGACGCTTCGTTCATCGCCGTCAAGATCATCCAGTCCGCCAGGGACCTGGCCGAGAATCGCCCGGTGATCTTCTGGCAGACTTCGCCGGCCGTTCTGATCACCAAAGAAAACGTGGATCTCTTCCCCGATCTCTGGTAACCGGCTGTAGTAGGAGTGGGGGAAGCTCTCTCTCCCGCTCCTTTTCATTCACTCCTGTCCGGAGGAGGATCGCCTTGGAAAGCAACTATATTGTCGAAATGAAGGGCATATCCAAGCGCTTTGGCAGCGTCCAGGCGCTGAACCAGGTCGACCTGGAGTTGCGTGAGGGAGAGATTCTGGGGTTGGTCGGCGACAACGCGGCCGGTAAGTCCACCCTGATGAAGATCCTCAGCGGCGCGCATGTCGCCGACAGCGGCCGGATCCTCATCAACGGCGAGGAGGTGTCGATCCGCGATCCCCGCGACGCCCGCAGCTGCGGCATTGAGATGATCTACCAGGACCTGGCCCTCTGCAACAACCTGGACGTCGCCCGCAACATCTTCCTCGGCCGCGAATATACAAGGGGCCTTCCCTTTCTCAGTATCCTCGACAAAAAGAAGATGTATGCCGAATCCGCCGAGTTGCTCAAAAGGTTGAATATCAATATCAGCTCCCCCAGGCTGAAAGTCGAGAGGATGTCGGGCGGCCAGCGCCAAATGGTTGCCGCCGCCAAAGCGATCGCCTTCGACGCCAAGATCCTCCTGATGGACGAGCCCACCGCCGCGCTCGGCGTCCGCGAAGCCAACACCCTGCTGCGTCTGATCAAGGACCTGCGGGACGGCGGCCATTCCGTCGTCCTGATCACACAGCGCGTGCCCGACATTCTGGCCATCGGCGACCGCGTCATGGTCCTCAAAGGAGGCCGGAGGCAGGGAATCCTGAACGTCTCCGAAGTTGGGTTGGACGACGTGGTCGAGCTGATTGTCAGAGGACGCGCCGGCGCCGAATCCGGGGAAGATGCCCTGGAATACCTTTCATTTGGATAGAAAAGCGAGACAATGACCTTTCCCGCCCCCAAATCTCCCCAGGAAAAGTACAGAAAATTTCAACGGTGCCCGCAAACCAAAAACCGGCAACGAACAACGACTACGAAAGCGCCTCCGACCCGCACGCGGAGCGATAGCCGCAGGCCGCGCAGCGCCGCGGCTCACCGTGGCTGCGGCGCACCTCCGCCGCACGGCGGGCCTCCCGGATCGCCGCCGCCGTCTCAAGCACGCGGCCGCGCAGTTCATCTGTGAATGGGATTTGCAGCGTAGCGTCGGCGTAGCGCAGCAGGCCGTAGGGGGGCGCAGCGTCAAAGTTGTCCTCAACCAGAAGACAATAGGCCGCCAGCTGCAGAATATGGCTTTCGTAAGGCCGGGCCGGCCGCGCCCGGCTCTTGACCTCCACAGGCACGACGAAGCGCCTGCCCCCGTCGCGCGTCTGCACCAGGTAATCGGGGCGTCCCACCAGTCCGTAGCGGCGGCTGCGCAGCGGGCGCTCCGTCTCCTGCCAATCCCCGGTGTCCCGATATAGCACAGTACCCGCCGGCAGACCGCTGCTCTCCCGCTGGCGGCGTCCCAGCCACAGCAGCAGACCGCCCAGCAGCGCCAGCAGAAGGGCGAACGCCAGCGTGAAAGGCAGGGAGAGAATCATGTGCGGCCGTGAGCGCCCTCACGCCTCCGTTTCAACCTCGTCGGGCCGGTTCTTACACAGGATCTCCCAGTTGCCGCGCTGGCAGACCTCATCCTTCTGGTTCAGCACCTCCATCCTGAAGGTCACCACGCCCCCGCCCATGCGCCGCATCGGCTTCTTCTCGCGCACCGTCGCCCGCAGGCGCACCGTATCCCCGATCAGAACGGGCCGGCGGAACTGCCACTCCAGCTGCATGAATGCCTGGACAGTGCCCTCCATGAACCCCATCCGCACCGCCAGCCCGCTGGCGATACTCAGCACCAGCAGCCCGTGAGCGACCCGCTCGCCGAACATCTGCTCCTGGCTGTAATGCGCGTCGGTGTGGATCCGGTTCCAGTCCCCCGACAGCGCCGCAAAACTGACAATGTCCGTCTCGGTAACGGTCCTGCCAACGCTCTCACAGCCGTCACCCTCCGCAAACTCCTCAAAATAAAGCCCCATCGGGGGCTCCATCGCCCGCGTATCCATAAGCTTGCCCCATCCCACAAACTTCCCGGTCCCTGGTGAACTCCAACCTCCGCAGCGCCCACTAAAAATCAGCAACTGAAAACTGCAGTTAGACCTTTACCAGCATCTTGCCCAGATTCTCGCCATGGAACAGGCCGATGAACGCATCGGGCGTATTCTCGATCCCTTCGTGGATCGTCTCCTCCCACTTGAGCTTTCCTTCCTGCATCCAGCCGGAAACATCACGCAGGAAGCTGTCGCGGCGTTCAGGATGGTCCGAGACGATAAAGCCCTGCATCTTCAGCCGGCGCCCGATCATCAGGGCCAGGTTCGCCGGTCCCGGCTCCGCTGACGTGGCGTTGTACATGCTGATCATCCCGCATACAACGATTCGGCCGTTGTTGTTCATATACTGCAGCGCCGCCTCCAGATGCTCGCCCCCTACGTTCTCGAAATAGACGTCGATACCGTCCGGGCAGGCCTTCTTCAGCGCCCGCCGCAGGTTGCTTGTCTCCTTGTAGTTGATCGCAACGTCCACGCCGGCGACCTCCTCCAGCCAGCGCGTCTTGGCCTCCGAACCGGCCGAACCCACCACGCGGCAGCCCTTGATCTTCGCGATCTGACAGACCTCCGAACCGACCGCGCCGGCCGCGCCCGAGACGAAAACCGTCTCCCCCGGCTGCGGTTCGCCGATGTCCAGCAGGCCGACGTAGGCCGTCATGCCCGGCATCCCCAGCACGCCCAGGTAGCTCTGCAGCGGCCCCAGCGACGGATCGACCTTGGTCAGGTGGCGCGCCTCGGCCAGCGCGTACTCCCGCCAGCCCAACATATGCAAAACGAAATCGCCCTCCGCAAACGCCTCGCTGGTCGAGCTGACGACCTCCCCCACCGCGCCGCCGGTGAGCGGTTCGTCCAGCCCGAAGGGCGGCGTATAGCTGCGCGTATCCCGCATCCGCCCCCGCATGTAAGGGTCCACCGAGATAAAGCGGTTGCGCACCAGCGCCTGGTCCGGCTGGCTCGGCGCCGGCAGTTCGACGCTGACGAGCGCAAAGTTGTCCGCGGTCGGCAAGCCGTGTGGACGGCTGCGCAGATGGATTTCACGGCTTTTAACAGATCTCATTGGTCGCCTCGGATATTGGTGGGCCGGCGGCCCGTCAGCGCCGCCGGTACCGGTAACGTGAGGAAGTTGCGCCTAATTTTCCTGCATTGGCCGGATTGCGCAAAATCTGAGACTGAACTGCTGCTGATGCGTACTGTGTAACAGAGGCCGCAAACCCTGTTGTGGTCATAGCTGGCGCAGCGCAAGGCGGAGAAGCGTAGTATAATGATATGAAGATTGAAACGCTCCCGCACGTTGGGTCGTTGATCTGATGATTCTCACTAACTGTATAGTTGCCAACATCTGCCCGAACTGATCGCACTCGTCGGCGGTTGGCGAGGGTGCAATCTGTTCGACCAGGAGCGCACCGATGCCAGACAGTACACCAATTACCAGCGCCGAACTGTTTGCGCGCGCCAAAGCCATCCAGTCCCGCATCAGCACGTGGCGCCGCACGATTCACCGATACCCGGAGCTGACCTTCACCGAACATCGCACCGCCGGACTCGTCAACAAGACGATGCTGGACCTGGGGATAGAGACGCAGACTGAAGTGGCCAAAACAGGAGTCGTCGGCCATATTCGCGGGGGCGACGGGCCCTTGGTGGGGCTGCGCGCCGATATGGACGCCCTGCCGATCCAGGAGGAGAACGGCAGCGGCTTTGACAGCGAGCGGCCGGGCCTTATGCACGCCTGTGGCCACGACGCCCACACGGCGATGCTGATGGGCGCCGCGACCCTGCTCAAAGAGATGGCCGACGAGGGCCGCCTGCCCGGCGCCGTGCGCCTGCTCTTTCAGCCCAGCGAGGAGGCCTCCGACGACGAGGGCAAGTCCGGCGGCATGCGCATGGTGGAGGAAGGCGCGCTCGAAGGTCTCGACGCCGTCTTCGGCATTCACGTGGACCCCACAAAAGACCTCGGCGTCGTCGCCAGCCGCTCAGGCCCTCTGATGGCGTCGGCCGATGAGTTCGAGATCACCGTGCGCGGGGCCGGCGGCCACGCGGCGCGCCCCCAGGCCGCAAACGATCCGATCGTGCTGGCGGCCCACGCCGTTCACGCCATCCACCACATCGTCAGTCGGCGCCTCGACCCCCTTGAACCGGGCGTAATCACCATCGGCCAGATTCACGGCGGAACCGTAAATAACGTTATCCCCGACAGCGTCTATCTGAACGGGACGATCCGCAGCTTCACCCCGGAGTCGCGCAGGCTGCTGCAGAACGAGCTGCGCCGCGCCTGCGGCGTCGTCGATGCCATGGGCGGCAGCTTCGAGCTGACGGTCAAGGAGGGCTATCCGCCCACCGTCCTGGACCTGGAAGCGACGCAGATCGCGCTGGGCGCGGCGGCCGAGTTCCTGGGCGAGGAGAACACGCCTCAGGCGGCAATGGTGATGGCTGCCGAAGATTTCGCCTACATGGCGGAAGCCGCGCCGGGCAGCTTTCTCCGCTTGGGAACGCATAACCCGGACTGGCCCCGGCGCTACTACGTCCACACCTCAACCTTCCGCATCGACGAGGACGCACTGCCGATCGGCGCCGCCGCGCTCGCCGCAGCCGCGGTCAAGTGGATGCAGGACAGGCCGGCGGGAACCGAGGAGTGAAACTTCGAGAAGTGAGGGGTGAGGAGCAGAAAGTGAAAAGTGAACGCCGCCCGTCTTTCTCCACTCCCTCCGCAGTCGCGAAGGTGTTCTCTCTCTTCTCTCTCCTCGTCATTCTCTCCTGCGGTTCAGCCCAACCCCAGCCGCTCATCTTCGGCGAACCGGTCTGGGCCGACGGCGAGACCAGCGTCTACCGCGTAACCAACCGGGAAGACCGCATCGTCGGCACGGCCGCCTTCCAGGTAAACCGGCGCGAGCAGGATGACGTCTGGACGCTGATCCGTGAGATCAACGACGCCGGCGTGAGCGAGCAGGCAACGATCGAGATGCAGCCGGTCGGCTATCGCCCCGTCTACAGCCATCTCGTCCGTACATTCGGCGGCGGCAAGCAGGTGGTGGAGACGCAGTTCGAGGGCGCCCAGGTCGACATTGCGCTCACCAACCGTCAGGGCGCAACCGTCTATCAACGTGTGCAGGTCCCCTCCGACATACGCGACGAGCGCACGCTGCTGCTGATCATACGGGCGCTGCCGCTGGCGCAGGGATACGCGACCCGAATCAACAGTTTCCTGCCAATCGCCGGCCAGATGGAGCGGGTGGCCCTGCAGGTGCGGCGCAAGGAAAGCGTCACCGTGCCGGCCGGCTCCTTCGATACCTGGGTCGTCGAGCTGAAGGCCAACGACCGCACGACCAGGGCGTGGGTGGTGCAGGCCGCTCCCTTCCCCGTCGTCAAGTTCGTTGACGGACGTTCACAGGCCACCTTTGAGTTGACCGGTTTTGAATAATTGGAAGAGTGACAAGGAAGCGGACCCATGGGCATGAAAATCGATCGATTCACGTTGGGCATCATTGTTGGCGTGCTGTTGTTGGTCGTCGGCGCTGTCATCACGGTAATGGTCACCGACAGCCGCGGCTGGCAGAGCGCCGAATACCTCAACGAGGATACACCGGAAGCGGTGGTCCACGACGCCTTCCTGGCCACCGTGCGCAACGAACCGGACGTTGCCATGAGTCACTACTCTCGGGATGTGCTCGAAGATGACGACAACCTGCATTTCCGCGAACGGTTCAACTACTACGATTCCGGCCGCTCCGCGCGGCGGCTGCGCATCATTGACGTGGACATAAGCGAAGAAGGCGACAAAGCCTATGTCACAGTGGCGATCGACAACTTCCACCAGAGCGGCCTCTTCGACAGCGGCACTTCGACCTACCGGCGCACGATTCCCCTGGTACGCGAGGACGGCGCGTGGAAGATCGACACCGATGACCTCTTCTACTGAGGCCAATCACCGAGGAGTGGGCGAAAAGGAGAGCGGACTGGGAGTACGTCTCTCTCCTGCAGTTCCTCTCCCCTCGCCTCTAAGGGTGTGAACAATGACTGAGCAGACAATAACCGAGCAGACAACAGCGGAAACCGGCCGGCTGGCGATGATCCGCCGCCTCTACCTCTATCTCATCGCCTTCATCAGCCTGATCGCCGGGCTCTCCGCCGCCTACGATCTGATCGAAGCTCTGATAAGACTGTGGATACCGGACGGGACCGTTCCGGGGCTTTCCGCCACCGGCTCGGTCCAAAGAGCCATCGCCCGTCCGGGCGGCTTTCTGATCGTCAGCGCGCCCATCTTTCTCATCCACTGGCGCTATATCCGCCGCCTGGCGCTGCAACCCGGGGAGTCGCGCGCTGCGCTGCGCAAGCTGTTCGTCTATGCCGCGCTCGCCACAACGGCATATGTCAGCGCGCGCGCCCTCTATCACATCATCGAAGGCAGCTTCCAACTCCTGCTCGGCGCCGCGCCGGCCGAGGAAGAGCTGAGACCGGGCGGATGGGTGGCCCAGTTTTTCCACGCCGGCATCCATCTGATTCTATCTCTGTATTTCGCCCGGTTGCTCCGTGAGGACGGCGATCTGGGTGTCGAATCAGGCTGGGCCGGCAGCTGGCGGCGGCTCTTCCAGCTGCTTGCCGGTCTGGTTGCGCTTGGACTGCTTCTCACCGGCGCCGCCGACGTCCTCAACTTCGTCTGGCGCGCCCTGCTGGAGCCGTTCGGCGCCGCCAGCCTGGCGACGGTGGGAACAGGCTGGTGGCAGCGCGGCATTTCCGGTTCACTGGCCGCCGTTCTGGTCGGCGGGCTAGTCTGGCGCCTGATCAACCTCTACTGGAACGCTCTCATGACGGCCCAGCCGCCGGAAGGCCGCATGGCTCTGCGGCGCCTCTATCTCTACGTCGCCACCGTGCTCGCCGCGGCCATCACTCTTGTTCCGGTAGCGATGCTGTTGAGACTGGGCGTCCTCTTTCTCTTCGGCGGCGTCGATACCGGGGATATCGACATCGATGATCTCACCACACCCCTCGGCCTGCTGCCGGTGGGCGCGCTGGCTTGGCGCTGGCACTGGCTGCAGGTCTCCGCCGAGGCGCAGCGCTACGGCGACTCGCGCGAGAGCGAGTTTGTGCGCCGTCTCTACTACTACGCCGTGGCCGCCACCGGTCTGCTCTTGCTCTGGATCGGGATTGTCGATCTGGTGCGAGCGTTGTTGGATCTCGCAATCATCGGCTCGACTTCGGTCGAAAAGGGCTTTCGCGCCCACCAGTTCGCCAGCGGCGTGAGCCTCATCGCCGTCGGCGCCCCGGTCTGGTCCCTGCACTGGCGCACCGCGCAGCGCGTGGCCGAGCAGAACAATGAGGCCGGCCGCGCCGAGCGCGCATCCTGGCCCCGCCGCGTCTACCTCTACGGCATCGCCTTCGTGGGCGCGCTGCTGATCCTCTTCGAGCTGGCGCAGGTCGTCTACCGTCTGCTCCTGTGGGCGCTGGGCGATCCCAACGCCGACCTCTTCGGCGCCGAGACGCTGGACGGGCTGGTGCGCGCCGGCGCCGCGGCCGCCTTCTGGGCCGTCCACCTACTCGCCATCCGCAACGACACCCGCATGGTGGACGAGAAAGCGGAGGCCGCCGCGCGTGAAAGCGAACGGAAGGAACGCCGCCGCGAGGAGTTGGTTACCCGTATCGAAGAACTGGAGACGGAACTATCCGCCCTGCGCGCCGAGCTAGCCGAGTTAGAGGATGAGGAATTATCAGGTGGAGAGGATGTCAGCGGCGATCACGTCGACGCTGGGAGCTGATCAAAGTGCGCCTAATCCGCGTCCAGGATCTCCGAGACAGGAAGGGTAAGTTCAGGCAAAAGGGAAGATGTAACGACATCGCCGCGGCCGAAGAAACCGTGTTCGGAGTAGACGTCGCCTGTTAGGGACAGAACAGTGACAGTTTCCTCTGCAGGATCCACAATCCAGTACTCTTGGATTCCCGCCTGCGCATACTCGATCCGCTTCGCCACCAGGTCCCGATCGCGGTCTTCAAGGCTTGCGCTGACGATTTCGATAGCCAGGTCGGCTCCTTCCCAATAGTTTTCGTGCCGCAGGCTGCTGTTGCGGTCGCGCAGAAATACAATGTCCGGTTCACGGTACTTCTGATCCCACAGGCGCAATCTCAAACCGGCCGCTCGTTCCACACCGCCAATCTGCTTTGCAAGCGTTCTGAGGATAACGATGAAGTACGAAATAATTGCTTGGTGCTGATCAGTCGGCAAGTCATGCGCCTCCACAAAGCCGCTGTCGAATTCGACGCGTCGGTTTGTATCCAGCCCCAGGTATTCCTGCTCACTCCATGCGCCTTGATTCGGAAAGAGGGTTGCGATGCGCCAAACCGGTGACGAAGGCCTTTGCGAGTCAATCCCATGGGAACTGCCATAGGTCTGAGTTCGGATTTCTGGATTGCGCATAGGGTGTGGCTCCAGGGCATACCGAAGGCTTTTGCGACCTGCACTGCCGGGCGTCCGCAAAAACCTCCGCAGCGGCAACTGTTCTAGCGCGATTATAGCATAAGAGAGCGACGAGTCTATGTCGGTTCTCTTAACTCCCGCGGCGCCGTAGAGACCTTCTGGCGGCGTTACATGCGGTCTATCCCATTGCCTTCCTGGAATCCATTGAGACTCCCTGCCCCGCATCCGCGGCAAGATCGAGAAGCTTTCGCACCGTCCTCCAGTTTCGCGACGTACTGGTCGTCGAAAATCTGGAGTCGAAGTAGCTGTTCGTCAGCTTGGAGCGCGCAACACCGTTCGGGCAGTGCAGATAGACTTCACGCCCCAGCACCGCGAACTCGTCGCCCGGCGAGCGCTCCGGGTCCAGCGAGTCAACGCTGGCGCTGTCGGGCAGATCCGCCAAAAACATGACGTGCAGTTTGTCCGTTTCCGCACCGGCTTTCACAAAGGGATTGCCCTGAGCGATCTCCTCTAACTCCCCCGCTGTACGGACGATTACGGGAACCCGGTAACCATACCGCTCCTGGATCGACGCGCTGATGATCGATGAGATATCTTCTCCCACCGCAGGCCCCGTCCGAAATACGACGTTCCCACTCTGAATGTAGGTCCGGACCTCTTCGCAACCGGCATCCACAAACAGGGCCGCGAGCTCCTTCATCGGCAGCTTGTTCTTGCCGCCCACGTTAATCCCCCGCAGCAGCGCAACATTGACTCCTGTCTCGCCGCTCCTGTCGTCTGAGGTCATGTTTTCTCTCTTTCCTGTCGAGTCCAGCCGCTGTCACGTCAATATCAATAGTCGTATCGCACCTACGGTATCACCCTCCTCATCCGTACAGCAAATGGCAGACGGATCTTCCCCGCACAAAGCGTAGGCGTCTGTCCAGGATTCAGGGATGCGTCTGATCCCCTCTCCCTTTGCTGTCCTATCGCGTCGCGCTACAATTACCCGCATAGGAGATGGCAAAGGCGAGTTCCCGCCTTCATGCCGGAGAGAAACCATGGAAACAGTTACACTGACACTAACACTGCCGCGTGAATTGGCTACGGAAGCCAGCCAAGCCGGTCTTCTCACCTCTGAATACCTGACTGCGCTTCTGAAGCGCGAGGTGCGACAGCGACGTACTGACAATCTGTTTGCCGCGATAGATCGGCTTGACCAGAAAAACGCGGACATTCTCGATATTGACGAGATTTCCACCGAAATCGCCGCCGCTCGGGCGGAAAGGCGCCGACTTGCAAACCTCTGCACAATAGGCGCAGGAAGTTAGTGACATAGCAGATCGACCGCGTGCCCTGCGTCCCGCCCAGGAGACATCCCGTATGCCGCAATCCCCCACCCATGTCGTACACGTCGAACAGGCCCAGGCGCGTCTGGAACGCCTCCTGCGCGATCATCAGGCCGAGGACCGCTTCGCCCCCGCCACCGTCGTCGTCCCAACACCCTATGCCGGCCTCTACCTGCGCCGCGATATCGGCAGGCACGGCCTCGTCAACGTGCGTTTCATGCGGCTCCCCCGCCTTGCCGAGCTGCTCGGAGCGCCCACCTTGGCGGACGCCGGCCGCAGTCCCCTCAAGCCCGCTATCGAATGCGCCGCCGTCCGCCGCGTCGCCGACGAGGCCGCGGGCGAGCTCAAACCCTTCCGCGCCCATCCCTCCTTTCATAATAGCCTGCGCGCGACATTCCGGGATCTCCGCCTCGCCGCTCCCGCCGCCCTCGCCAGCCTCGAACGACGCGGGGGAACTTCCGGCGAAATCGTCCGACTGTACACACGCTATCGCGACCGCGCCAAGGCATACTACGACCGGGAAGCGCTCGCTGAAGCCGCCGCCGAGGCCGTGAGTACCGGCCGCGCCGCCACCGCCCTTACCGCGCTCGGCCGCGTTATCGCCTACCTGCCGCGCACCCTGACGCCCGCCGAGCAGCGTCTGTTCGACGCGCTCCGCGACGCACAAAACTGCGAGACGATCCTGGCCGCCACCGGCGATCCGAAGGCCGACAGTATCCTGCCCAAAACGGCCGCTCAGCCGCCTGCGTCCTCGCCGCCGGCCCCACCTCAGACGCGCCTGCTCGTCGCCCCCGACACCGGCGAAGAGGTCCGCAGCGTGGTCCGGTCGGTCGCAGCCGCCGCGCACGCGGGCATCCCCTTCCACCGCATCGCGATTCTGTACTGGCAGCGGGAGCCGTATGCCGCGCTCATCGCAGAGCAGCTGGCCGCCGCCGGCATCCCCATCGCCGGCCCGTCAACCCAAACTCTGGCCGCGACCCCGGTCGGGCGCATGCTCACCGGCATCGTCGATCTTGCCGTCAGCGACCTGCCCAGGGAAGAAGTGATGCGCTGGCTCACCTCCTGCCCGGTCAAAGCCGCATCGGACCGATACAGCCCCTCGCGCTGGGACGCGGTCTCACGAGAGGCGGGCGTCGTCGCCGGCATTGAGCAGTGGCGCGACCGCCTGGCGAACCATGCCACGAGCCGGCAGCGCACGGCCGCGAGTCAGGACGATGAGCGATCCGAAGGCAGGGAAAATGAGTTGACGCAGTCGGCGAAAGAAGCGTGGGAGTTGCGCAGCTTTGTGCTGAGGCTGCACGAGACCCTTAACCGCGCCGGGGAAAGCCGGACCTGGGCGGACCTCGTCAAATGGGCCGAAGATATCATCGACCACTACCTTGACGAAGACTCTCTCCCACCTGTAGAGCAGGAAAATCTTGACACCCTGAAGACGGCTCTGCAGGAGCTGGCGAATCTCGACACGGTGGAGGAATCCACTGATCTGGATGCGTTTCGGATCGCACTCGCCGAAGCCCTCAATCGAGCCGCCGCGAGAGCGGGCGCCTTGGGGGAAGGCCTGTTTGTCGGCTCCGTCAGGCTCGCCGCCGGAATGCGCTTCGACAAGGTCTACCTCGTGGGCATGGTCGAGGGCCTGGTCCCCCCGCAACCGCCTGACGATCCCCTCTTGCCGCACTCGGATCGGGAGCGGGCGGGACTCCCACTCCGCTCAACCGCCGTCGAACGGTACGACTACCTTGCCGCCGCGGCCGGGCGCACCCGCGTGCTCACCTTCGCCCGCGGCAACAACATCGCCCAGCGAGAGCAGCACCCGTCCCGCTGGTTCCTCGAAGAGGCCACCCGCATCTATGGCTCGCCCGTCTACCCTACGATGCTTTCCAATGCCCGTGACCTCGCCCAGCTCCGAGAACAACCCTGGTTTGAAGAGGTAGTATCGGCCCAGCACGGCATCACCACCGCCGCGGCGTCGCAGCCCGCCGACATTCACGACTACGATCTCCACCGCCTTTCGCAATGGCAACAGCTCGGCAACGCAATCGACGCCCATCATCTCGCCCGGTCGGAACCCGTTCTGGCCCGTGCCCTCCAAATGCAGCGGGCAAGGAACGCAGCGGCGCTGACGCGCTGGGACGGTGACCTCTCGGCCACCCCTTCTCCCGCCGCACAGATCGGGCTTTCAAAGAGTGAGGTCTTCTCGCCGACGCGGCTGCAAACCTGGGCAACCTGCCCGTTCCGCTACTTCCTCGCCAACGTGCTCGGCATCGCCGCGCCGGAACAGCCGGAGGAGCTGGCCGCCATATCGGCCCTGGAGCGGGGGTCGCTGCTGCACAAGATCCTTGAACGCTTCATTCGAGACGCGCAGGAACAGGGCGCCATACCGGAGCCTGGCGAACCCTGGACGAATGACCATGGCCGCAAGCTCATCGAAATTGCTGAGGAGGAGTTCCAGCAGGCCGAGCGGCGCGGCGTCACCGGCAAACCTCTCCTCTGGGAGCTGGCCAGGAACGAAATGCTCAGCGACCTGGACAGATTCCTGGAGGAAGACGCCAAACTGCGCAAAAGACATGGCGTTTCGCCCCACGCCGTCGAATGCTCCTTTGGTTTCTCCGGGAACGAAGATGAAACGCCACCGCAATCCGTCGAGTGGTCGAGCGCCAGGACCGGCACGCTCCGCTTTCGCGGCTTTATCGATCGCATCGACCTCTCCCCGTCCGGCGATACCGCCCTCGTTCTCGACTACAAGACGGGAGGGACGAGCAGTTACGCAAACATGAACAGAGACCCCCTCCAGCGCGGCAGACTCCTGCAGCTGCCCGTATACGGTCTCGCCGCCCGTCAGCTGCTGGGTGAAGAGGTCGACGTGCGAGTCGCCTACTGGTTTGTGACCGAGAAGGGGAAATTTGCGACACGCCCATCCACACCGAAAACTCTCGAAGAGATGCTTGACGCCTTCAGCAATGTCGTTGGCGCCATCACCGACGGTATTGGAGGTCGCCTCTTCCCAGCCAATCCGGGCAGGGATGGCAGCAACTGCCGCCATTGCGACTTTCAGAATCTATGCCCCACCCGGCGCGCGTGGCGCTGGCGGCGTAAACGCAACGATCCACGCCTGTCCGCCTACGTAGCGATGGCCGACGAGGAGGCAAGCCGATGAGCACGCTTTCCGACCAGCCGGCACGCGACGCAATTCTGGAACGCCTCGACGAAAACATAGTCGTCGAAGCCGGCGCGGGCGCCGGCAAAACACGCAGCCTCGTCGATCGCGTCGTCGCCCTCATCAAGACCGGACGGGCGAACCTGGGCGGGATCGCCGCCATCACCTTTACCGAGTCGGCCGCCGCCGAGCTGCGCGCCCGCATCGCCGAGAGCCTCGAACTGACCGCAAACGACAAAAGCCTCCCCAAGGACCAGCGGGACCGCTGCCATCGCGCCGTGGCAGAACTCGATCAGGCCTCCATTCAGACGCTGCACAGCTTCGCCGCCAGCCTCCTCGGCGAGCGTCCGCTGGCCGCCGGCCTGCCGCCGGGCTTCACCATTCGCGACGAGATTGAGGCCGAGATCGCGTTCGAAAACCGCTGGGCAGCATGGCTGGACGCAGCCCTCGACGACCCGGAGGCGCAGCAGGCCCTCCGCCCCGCCCTGGCCGCAGACATGACCCTGGACCACATGCGCACGATCGCGGACAGCTTTCACAATAACTACGACCTGCTCGCCGCCGCCTCATTTGCAGCGCCAACATCCCAAGACGCCGCAAGCGGGCAGGCGTCTGAACTATTCCCCGTGCTCGAACTGCTGCGAAGCTTTACGCTCGATTACGCCCGCGAACGGAGGGACGCCGGCCAGGTCGAGTTCCCCGACATGCTCGTCCTCGCACGCGATCTGCTCCGCGACAGTCTCCCTGCACGCGACCACTTTCGCGCTCGTTTCACTCACATCCTCATCGACGAGATGCAGGACACCGACCCGCTGCAGGCGGAGATCGCCCTGTTCCTGGCCGAAGAGACCGCCGATCGCACAAACCCCAACGACCGTCCCCGGGACTGGCGCAAGGTGAAGCCCGCCGCCGGCAAACTCTTCATCGTGGGCGACCCCAAACAGTCCATATACCGCTTCCGCCGCGCCGACATTCAACAGGTCGAGTTGATGCGGCAGGCGGTCGGCGGAGAAAACGTCCTGCTCCAACAGAACTTCCGATCACTGCCGCCGGTCATCGACTGGGTCAACCATGTCTTCAGCCAGTGGATGCAGGGCGAAGCGCAGGCCGTCTATGCGCCCCTCGTCACCGGCGCGCAGGATGGCCGCCTGCCCCCCGTCCGCGTCATGGGAGGAGAAGTCGAAGGGCTCATAGAAGTCGCGCGCCGCCAGGAAGCTGAAGCCATCGCCAATGGCGTCCTGACGGCAATCGAGAAGGGCTGGCAGGTCCGTTCGGAGGACGAAGACGGCGTCCTGCGCCCTGCCGTCTACCAGGACATCTGCATCTTGATGCCGCGCCGCGCCGGCTTTGACGCCCTCGAGATCGCATTCGAGGAAGCGGGCATCCCCTTCCGGCTTGAAAGCGCCTCCCTCATCTACAACACGCAGGAGGCGCGCGACCTGCTCAACTGCCTCGCCGCCATCGACGATCCGACCAACCCCGTCGCGGTCGTAGCCGCGCTGCGCTCCCCCGCCTTCGCCTGCTCCGATGCCGACCTGCTAACGTTTGTCGAAAACGGCGGCCAGTTCGACTACTTCGCCCAGGACAGCCCGCCGCCCGGTTGCGTCGCCGACGCGCTGGCCGTTTTGCGAAAGTTTCACGAATGCCGCAAGTGGACCGCTCCGGCGACGCTCATCGAGCAGTTTGTGCGTGCGTGCCGGCTCCGCGAATTAGCCCTAAACGAACGCTATTCGCGCGGTCGATGGACACGTTACGGCTTCCTGATCGACCGCGCCCGCGCCTTCGCCGCGACAGGAGAAGCCTCCCTGCGCGCATTCCTCGCCTGGACCGAGCGGCAGCGCGAAGAAAACGCACGCGCGCGCGAGACCGTCGTCCGTGAGTCCGATGCCGGCGCAGTCAGCGTGATGACAATCCACGGCGCCAAGGGGTTGGAATTCCCCATCGTCTTCCTTGCAGGGTTGAACGCGACAAGAGGCCCCAATCCCGATCCCGTGCTTTTCGATCGGAAGAGCGGTCGGATCGAAGCAAAAGCCTCTCTCCAAACGGCCGGCTACCAGGAGCTGGCCGGCTTCGAAAAGGCGCGTGCGGAAGAGGAGCACGTGCGGCTGATCTACGTCGCCGCGACCCGGGCGCGCGATCACCTCGTCGTCAGCCTCTACCGCAAAGCAGGGGACAAAAAGTCTGCGGCCGTCCACATCGATTCGTTCATGCAGGGCGCAGATCATCTCTGGCAGCGATTCGATCCCCCGGCAGCCGCCGCGCCGAATGCCTCCGTCACCAACGGCGAAATGAAGCTCTCCGACGCTGACACCCCCGCCGCGCGCGAACGCTGGCAGCAGCGGAGGCGCGAGCTCTACGCAGCCCGCAGCCTGCCCATCTCCGCGGCCGCCACCCGTCTCGCCCGGTATGAGCAGAATGAGAAGGAGGAACAGGACGTCCCCGACGAACCCTGGCGCCGCGGTCGCGCCGGGACCAATATCGGCCGCGCAGTTCACGCCGTACTGCAGGTTGTCGATCTGCACAAGGGCAGCGACCTCGACAAAAACGTGCAGGCGCAGGCCGCGGCCGAGGGCGTGCCCAGGCGAGCGGATGAGATCGGACGTCTCGTACAACGCGCCCTCGACAGTTCCTTAGTGCAGCGCGCGCTGGCATCGAAGCGCTGGTGGCGGGAGGCGCCTGTGGCCGGCCCCGTCGGCGACGGCATCGTTGAAGGGTTCATCGACCTCCTCTTCGAGGAAGAGGACGGCTTCGTGATCGTTGATTTCAAGACCGATGCCGTCGGCTCCGCAGAAGAGGTCGAACAGGCGATGGCGCGCTACCGTCTGCAGGGCGGGGCCTACGCGCTCGCTCTGAGCAAAGCCGCCGGAGTCAAAGTGAAGGAGGTTTGGTTTCTTTTCCTCGAACCAAATCTCCAGAAATCCGTTGATAACCTCTCGCAGGCGCAGGAGGAAGCCGAAAAGGCGGCGCTGGCATGGCTCACAAGTTCGCCTTCAGCAACGCGCTAGGCAACTGACGCCGCCGCCACTCAACTCCAATTTCGTAGCATCCCGCTAACCGTCGCTTTCTCCGACAGCTATCGCGTCGACACTGAACGCCGTTCCTCGCGGTTCTAATCCGCGTCCAGGATCTCCGTGACAGGCAGGGCTAGTTCTGGCAAAAGAGAAGACGTAACCACATCGCCGCGGCCGAAGAGACCGTCTTCGGAGTAAGTATCGTCGGCCAGGGACAGAACCGTAACCGTCTCCTGTTCGGGATCGACAATCCAGTACTCTCGAATGCCCGCTCGTGCATACTCGATCCGTTTTGTCACCAGGTCGCGCTCTCGGTCTTCGAGACTTTGGCTGACGATTTCAATTGCGAGATCAGCCCCATCCCAGAAGTTCTCTCGACGCTGGTTGCTGTCCCGGTCGCGCAGAAAGACGATATCCGGTTCGCGGTACTTTCGATCCCACAGGCGTAGGCGCAGACCGGCCGTTCGCACGACGCCGCCGATCTGTAGGGCGAATCTATTGAGAGCGATGCTTAAGTATAGGATAATTGCCTGGTGTTGATCGGTCGGCACGTCGTGCACTTCCACAAAACCGTTATCGAATTCGACGCGCCGGTTGGTTTCCAGCGCCAAGTACTCCTGCTCGCTCCATGCGCCTTGGTATGGAAAGAGGGTTGCGATACGCCAGACCGGTGTAGCGACTTCTGGACTGTGCATGGTCCATATCTCCGGGGTATGCCGAAGGCCTTTGCGATTCCATCCCCCGGGCGCCCGCAAAAACCTGAGCAGCGGCAACTATATTGGCAAGATTATAGCACAACGGACCAGGGGTTCTACGCCGACACCTTCTTCACCATGTCAGCCGCGGCGCTGTAGGGATCAGTCTTCCGGCGCCGCATCCGTTCCACCAGATCCGAACGCAGACTAGGGGACAACGCCCGCTCCATCCGCGCCAACATTTCGGCCTGGACGAGCGCCTGCAGCATATGGTCAAGGCGTCTGCTCTCACGCGCGACCCGTGCGCCGCTTTCGTCCAGCCATGTCCGGTGCCGCTCAAGCGCATCCCGCAGCTGAGCGACGCCGCCTCCGCTGACCGCGACCGTCTCCAGGACCGGAATCGACCATCCTTCCTCGCCGTCAGATTCGGAAGCCGCCGCGCCAGCCTCCATGCGTTGCCCGTGATGGAAGATGGTCTGAGCCGCTGCGCCGCCCGTCTCCAACATCATCTCCAGCGCGGCGACCGTACGCGCTGCGCCCTTGCGGTCTGCCTTGTTGACGGCGAAAATGTCGGCGATCTCCAGCAGGCCCGCCTTAATCGCCTGCACCTCGTCTCCCAGGCCCGGCGCCTCCACCACCACGACCGAATCGGCAACGCTTGCGATTTCAACCTCCGCCTGGCCAGCGCCCACCGTTTCCACAAGAACGCGGTCGAACCCGGCCGCGTCCAGCAGCAGCAGCGCGTCCGCGCTCGCTTTGGCAAGGCCGCCCGTCCCCCGGCGGGTCGCCATCGAGCGGATGAAGACGCCGGCGTCACCGCTGTGGCTCGTCATGCGCACGCGGTCTCCCAGCAACGCGCCGCCGCTGAAGGGACTGGTCGGATCCACCGCCAGCACGCCAACGGTTTCGCCGCTCGCGCGGTAACTCTCGACCAGCGCCGATACCAGCGTCGATTTGCCCGTGCCCGGCGCGCCGGTGATGCCGATCAGATGCGCCTTGCCCGTGTGCGCGAAGACGGCCTGCACGATCCGGGCTGCCTCCCCAGCGTCGTCCTCCACGCGGCTGATGGCGCGCGCAAGCGCCAGCCGGTCTCCCCGGAGAAGATTGTCAATCAGTTGTTGCGTGGGAGCTGGTTTGGGCATCGGCAACACCGGTTGCCAGTTTCCAGTGGTGCGCACCGAGTGGGTAGTTCAAGTGCGAACCACAGGTCATAGGCGTATACGGCCCCGTCTGGACCTCGCTTGCGAAGGCCGAGCCGCTATCCACCGGCCCTGGCGTTTCGGATGAAGGCGATGATCTCGGCTGAGGTCGTGCCCGGCCCGAAGACCGCGTGCACGCCGGCGGCCTTGAGTTGGGCAGCATCCTCATCAGGAATGATGCCGCCTAACAGCACCAGCACATCCTCCTGCCCTTGGGCATGGAGCAGTTCGACCACCTTGGGGCAGAGCGTCATATGCGCGCCGCTGAGGATCGACAGGCCGACGACATCCACATCTTCCTGCAAGGCCGCCTCCGCGATCATCTGGGGTGTCTGGCGAATGCCAGTGTAGATCACCTCAAATCCGGCGTCGCGCAACGCCCTGGCGATCACCTTGGCGCCGCGGTCGTGGCCGTCAAGCCCCGGCTTGGCGATCAGAACCCGTATCTGGCTTTGCTTCATCGAAATCCCATGCCAAAAGCTCGAGCAATAATGGCTGTTCCCGTCGGAACTATGTTAAAATACTGGCCGCGCATCGTCAAAATCGGTGTCAGAAATACCTGTCGAAAGCGGACTGTGATAAGTAGTCAGAAGCCGCACGAACGACTGCAGTTTCGGAGGTTGTATGCTCTACCCGACAACCGAACGCCAGCAGCGTTTTATCGATGTGGCAAGCAGCTTGCTCCCCGCACTCCGCGAGCGGGCCGCCCAGCATGATCGCGACGGATCCTTCCCGCACGAAAACTTCGTCGACATTCGCCGCGTCGGTCTGCCCGCCCTGGTGGTCCCGCAGGAGTTCGGCGGCTGGGGCGCCAACCTGCTCGAGTCGACTTTGACAATGGAGACGCTGGCACAGGGAGACAGCAGCACCGCGCTCAGCTTTGTGATGCACGTTCAGGTCATAGGGGGCGTTGCCGCATCTCTTGAAGGAACCGCCGTCGAACCGGACCGCAGCGGCTGGTCCCAGGCTCTCTTCGCCCAGGTCTGCCGTGACGCCGTTGAACGCGGCGCGCTCATCAACTCCGTCGCCACCGAGCCAAACCTGGGCAGCCCTAGTCGCGGCGGCCTGCCCGAGACCACCGCCGAACCGGTCCGGGAGAATGGCAAGGACGCGTGGCTCATCAACGGGCTCAAAACCTTCGCCAGCCTCAGTCCGGAGATGGACTATTTCATCATTCCCGCGGCCCTGCAGGACGGCAGCGGCCACGTCGCCCGCTTCGTCATCCCTGCCGGCCCCCACTTCGAAATCATCGAAACCTGGGACTCTTTCGGGATGCGCGCCACCGGCAGTCACGACCTGAAGATCGTCAACGCCCGCGTGACCGACGAGCAGATGATCGGGCGCGGCGCGCCCAACCCCCGCACAACCGGCAAGGCCCCAGCCAATGCCTGGTTCATCTGCACCGTCAGCGCCGTCTACCTCGGCGTGGCCCAGGCCGCCCTCGACTTCGCCGCCGATTACGCCGCGAAACGCGTGCCCACCGCCCTCGGCAAACCGATCGCCGAACTGGAAAGCATCCAGCGCCGCCTCGGTCAGGCCGAACTTCTGCTGCTCCAGGCCAGGGCGCTCCTCTACAACACGGCACGGGACTGGGATCAGTTCGAGGCGCGGCGGGATGAACTCACGTCGGCAGTGCTCGCCACAAAGTTTACCGTCACCAATAATGCCATCGAGGCCGTCGATCACGCCGTACGCGTGGTGGGCGGGGCCGCCATGTCCCGCAGCCTGCCGCTGGAGCGCTATCTGCGCGACGTCCGTCCCGGTCTCTTCCACCCCTTGAACGACGACCAGGCGCTGACCATCTTCGGACAGAACGCGCTCAAGCGCATCTCGGCTATGGCCGCTGGCCGGTAGTCGGATGTCAAACAGGAAACAATAACTTCCTCGACTGCAGCGGGGAACAATTGCGCCTATAGAGATCTGGATTGGGGAGACCTCAAAATGAGCGCTGAGTTGGAACCCCGACCAACTCGAAGTCAGGTCACGGAAAATGCGCCACGCGCGGCAAGAGACATGAATCCAGCAACGGCTTTGCGATACATGGGCCTCGGATTTCTACTCGGTTTCCTGTTGAGCGCGATTATCTCGGGCGCTCTGATGTGGCTTCTGCGCCGGCCAGCCCCGCCCGCGATTGTACTCCACCCACCGCCGCCCCCTGCGCCAACACCGACTCTTCCACCTACGGCTACACCTGGGCCACTGTTGGTTTTCGTAAGCGGCAGTGTGCGCAATCCCGGCTTGGTCGAACTGCCGGCAGGCGCTCGCGTTGGTGAGGCTTTAGCTAAAGCGGGAGGACTGCTGCCCGATGCGGACCCAGCGCTGGTGAATCAGGCGGAGATCGTCTTCGACGGCGCGCAGATTCATGTTCCCCTGCCGCAACCGCAGACCATCACAGACTCGTCATCGGCGATGCCGCCTGCCAATCAGCCTCAGGCTGGAGTCTCGGGAGACGTTCCGCCAGCTGCCGCCTCTCCCTCAGGTCAAGGCAACTCGCCGGTCGGCGGACTGATCAACATCAACACCGCCTCAGCCGAGGAGCTCACGACTCTGCCAGGCATCGGCCCTGCCAAAGCTGACGCCATCATCGCCAACCGTCCCTACGATTCTGTCGATGATCTGGAGCGGGTTACCGGCATCGGCCCCAGCACCGTCGAGACGCTTACGCCCCTGGTCACAACGAAGTAGCTTCCGGCTCCTGACTGTCAGTGGTCTTCGCGACCGGCTGCAATGAGCCGTTTTTCACCATCTCCCACAGGATAGGCAGAGCGATGCGGGGACGGAAGAGGGTGGCCGGTGAACTGATCAAATGGGCGACGTTGAAGAAGGTGAGGCAGACATCCGGTCGGTGGATGCGGTCCAGAACATGCTCGATATAGCGGTGCATGAAGCGCTCGATGAGGGTGGCGTCCCCGGTTTTCTGGCCAGCCCAGCGAAAGTCATCACTGGTGGCCAGCTGCCAAGGGGTTTGCAGCATCTTCGCCAGCTTTTTCTGGAAGGCCAGACTCGGAGGCGCGAGTGGGGAGACCTCCTGTCCTCGCTTTGGCCGGGTCCTGCTTCCTTTGAGAAAGTCGTCAAGGATTTCCGCCGAGAGCGCGCTCACCGTCATGCCCTGGGCGTAGACCGGGTTGAACGCGCAGACCGAATCCCCCAAGGCGATCAGACCCTGCGGCCACCGCTTTAGTCTTTCGTAGTGGCGCCAGTGGTTTTCGGTGCGCCGGTAGCCCCCGATGCCTGTCAGCGGTTCAGCCGCCCTGATCGCTTCCCACACCTGAGGCCCGATCAACCTGCGGGCGAACTCTTCGAAACCGGCCTCGTCGGTCGGCGGGTGATCCCCGGCATAACCGACAAGCGTCACCACCCAACGACTGTCTTCCACCGGCTGAACGACCGCGCCTCCCTTGATGTCGGGGAAGCGCGTGGCGAGCAGCGCCATCTTCCAGTCCGCCTGCCAGCCCTCTGGAATTCTGTACCAGCGCGTGGCGTACCCCACGTCGGCATTTACGGTCGACTCCTGCGGCGCCGCATAACCAAGCTCTTCCAGCCAGCGGGGCAGACGCGAAGAGCGGCCGCTGGCATCGACGACAAGATCGGCCTGCAGCGTGACCGTTTCATCCCCTACAGTGCAGACCGTTCCGGTCACGAGCGTCTCGTTCGAGCCTACTTCGCGATCCCGGCGGCCGTTTGTAGCTGTCTCTTTGTAGCTGGAGCTCAGGCCCACCACACGGTAGCCCGTGCGGAACTGGATATTGCCGCGGCGGCGGAGGCGCTCGCGCACCTGGCTTTCCAGCAGCGTGCGGCTCACGCTGAAGCCAATCAGATTTGAATCGAAGCGGGGTAACCAACTGCCGCCCGCCAGCGCGGCCGTATCTTTCAGCCAGTTGAGCGGCGGAGCGCCCAAGGCCAGCAACTCCTCCTCCAGGCCGGGAAAACGTTTCCGCAGGACCTGCACGCCCCGCAACAGAAGGACATGCACATGGCGGGTCTGGGGCACGCCAGACCCGCCAGCGGCTTGCGGCAAGCTATCCGCGTCTGCAGTGTGACCAGTGGGCCGTGACCGGGGACTCCACGCCCCGTCCCGCTCCAGGACAGTGACCTGATCGCAATGGTCGGCGAGCACGTTGGCGGCGAATAGTCCCGCCATGCCGCCGCCGACTACAATTGCAGTTCTCAACAATCCCACCGATCGCCCGCCGAACAGAACATGCCAGCGGTCAATTATCCCCACCGGGTACGATCCCGGCCCGTGCCAATGCTTCCAGGATCTGCTGCGCCAGTTCGTCCGCGCTGTGCCGGTCCGTCTCCAGCACCATCTCCGGCTGCACCGGCTCCTCATAGGGGGCCGAGACGCCGGTGAAGTTCGGGATCTCCCCGCGCTCGGCTCGTTCGTATAGCCCCTTGGGATCCCTTTCCTTGCAGATTTCTACGTCGCATTTGACGAAGAGTTCCCAGAAGCTGCCTTCCGGGGCCAGCGCCCGCGCCGCCTCCCGGTCCTCCGCATAGGGCGAAATAAACGTGCACAGCACAACATTGCCATGCTCAAAAGCCAGTCTGGCCACCTCCGCCACCCGGCGAATATTCTCCGTGCGCGCCTCCGCGCCAAAGCCCAGATCGCTGTTCAGACCATGACGCACATTGTCCCCGTCCAACGAGAAAGTACGCACACCCAACGCGAACAACTTCTGTTCCAGAGCCTTTGCCACCGTCGACTTGCCCGAACCGGAAAGCCCCGTGAACCAGAGCACTGCCGCCCCATGCCCGTTCAGCTCCTCCCGCATCGGCCGCGTGACAGCGACCGGTTCCCACACCACGTTAGAGGAACGAGACGCGCGGAGAGAGGGCGCTTCTCTCTCTTCCTGCTTCTGCACCAGCTCACTCACCCGCCGCGCCCGGTCCCGGATCATGCCCGCCGCAACCGTGTTGTTGGTTTGGGGGTCGATAAGAATGAAGCTGCCTGTGGCGCGGTTGATCTGATACGAATCGAAGAAGAGAGGTTCTGTGGTCACAATCTGCCCGCGGCCGATCTCATTCAGATGCAGTGTCTGCGCATCTTCACGGTGCATCGTGTCCACATTGATGCGGTAGTTCAACTCCTGGACCGAAGCGCGCACACGCCGCGTCGACTGCTGCAGCCAGTACCACTGTCCGCTGAAATTATTGGAAACCGGCCACTCGATCTTCATCGGCTCTTCGTTCATCCAGCACAGCGTCGCGTCGATCTGGTTGGATGAGTGGGGCAGGTTGCGCACCCGCACCAGCATGTCCCCCCGGCTGATGTCGATCTCATCCTCGAGCGTGATCACCACGCCGTCGCCGGCGGCAGCCCGCTCGCAGCTCTCGTCGCCGCGATGGATCCCCGCCACACGGCTGCGGATACCTGCCGGCAGCGCTACCACCTCTTCACCCACCGCGATGCGGCCCGATACGATCTGCCCGGCGAAACCGCGGAAGTCCAGGTCGACCGCACTGTTCGCCCTGATTACATACTGTATCGGCAGGCGAAAGTCCACGTTGTTGCGGCCGGCCCCAATGTTGACCGTCTCCAGGTGGTGCAGCAGCGTTGCGCCATGGTACCAAGGCATATTTTGGCTCTGGCTCACAATATTGTCCCCGTGCAGCGCGGAGATGGGAATATATACCACGTCGCGCACGTTGAGCTTGGCCGCGAACGCGCGGTAGTCGGCAACGATCTCCTGGTAGCGCGCCTCGCTGTATCCGACCAGGTCCATCTTGTTGACGGCGACAACGACATGGGGGATCTGCAATAGAGAGGCGATAAAACTGTGCCGCTTCGACTGGGTGAGGACGCCTTTGCGGGCGTCAACCAGTATGATCGCCAGGTCAGCAGTGGAGGCGCCGGTCACCATGTTGCGGGTGTACTGGATGTGCCCGGGCGTGTCGGCGATAATGAACTTGCGTTTAGGCGTCGCCGTGTAACGGTAGGCAACGTCGATCGTAATACCCTGCTCCCGCTCCGCCCGCAGCCCGTCGGTCAGCAGCGCCAGGTCGACCGAAGGGTCCCCGCGCGCTGCGCTCGCCTGCTCGACCGCTTCCAACTGGTCTTCGAATATGGCTTTGGAGTCGTATAACAACCGACCAATCAAGGTCGACTTGCCGTCATCGACACTGCCGGCGGTGGAGAAGCGTAGTAGGTCCATCACTTATCCCAGTGTATCGTTTTCAGCGGCCAGTGGACAGTAACTTTGCCACCAAGTGTTCACGAACCGCTGCAGCTAAAAATACCCCAGCCGCTTCCTGTCTTCCATCGCGGCCTCGCTGCGGCGGTCGTCAGCCCGGTCGCCCCGTTCGGTCATGCGCGCGGTCGCGACCTCCTCAATAATGTCCGTCAGATCGCTCGCAGAGGAGCGAAACGCGCCCGTACAGGTCATGTCGCCGATCGTGCGGAATCGCACCCTTTCACGCCTGACCGTTTCCCCCGGCCGCGGCTTGACGTAGGCCCCAACCGCCAGCAGAATCCCATCCCGGTCCACTATCTCGCGTTCGTGGGCGAAGTAAAGGCTGGGCAGGTCGATCCTCTGCTCGGCGATGTACTGCCAGATATCGAGCTCGGTCCAGTTGCTGATGGGGAAGACGCGGAAGTGTTCGTTGTTGAGTTTCCGGCCGTTGAAAAGGTTCCACAGTTCCGGCCGCTGGTTCTTGGGGTCCCACTGGCCAAAGCCGTCGCGGTGGGAGAAGAAGCGCTCCTTCGCGCGCGCCTTTTCCTCATCGCGGCGCGCGCCGCCCACAGCCGCGTCGATGCGCAGCTCCGCCACCGCATCCAGCAGTGTAACCGTCTGCAACCGGTTACGGCTGGGATCACCGTCCGGCTCCTCCTGTACGCGCTCGGCGTCGATCGAATCCTGCACCGAACGCACCACCAGGCGAACGCCCAGCTTCTTTACCAACTTGTCGCGAAAGACAAGCGTTTCAGGAAAGTTGTGACCGGTGTCGATGTGCAGCAGCGGAAAGGGAATCCGCCCCGGCGTAAATGCCTTGCGCGCCAGATGCGCGCAGACGATCGAATCTTTGCCGCCGGAAAAGAG
The DNA here is from genome assembly GCA_965200615.1 of Caldilineaceae bacterium. GTDB lineage: Bacteria > Chloroflexota > Anaerolineae > Caldilineales > Caldilineaceae > Bin5. The sequence continues at coordinate 576,635 of OZ241377.1, forward strand.
CAGACACGGTCGCTCGAACTGCGCCGCGACCTCCCGCAGCACATAGATCGCTTCCGCCTCAAGTTGACGCAAATGCCCTGTCAGAGGAGTGGGCGGCCGCACCTGGGCACGAACGGGCTCACCGGTCAAAGCGCTGTCTGCCTCTTGCTCCTCATCCCCAGCGCGGCTGCGGAGTCCAGCGGCCTCCTGCGCTTCTGCTGTCTCAACACCTGCTGGCAGGGTCGTGTCGTTCATACGGTTCTCGCACCTTTAGCGCTTCGCGGTCAATAGCGTGCGCGGTATATCTTCTACGCGCCGCCGACCACCGGGGTTGACCAGTTCCCTTCCAAAGTCCTCATACTACGATGTAACGAGGCTTTCGGGCAAACTTGACTACCTGGGGCGAACACTGAGCCAACCCGCCGAAACGACTCGCCAGATTAGTACTCTCCTGTTCCCGCCGTTACAATTAGGGTAGTCTCTCACTTTCGAGACGAGCCGCTTGGCTGTCTTCAATAGCCACACAGCCGTCAAGGTAGACGTACAGGCTTTTCACATTTCGACGCAGCAGCGCATCGCGCCAGCTGCGCCGGGGGCGCCTCAGGCCCTCAATTTGTATCACAGTCGGAAGTCCCTCAAGGAGGATCTATGAATTTGCAAGCCGGACCATTGCGCCGTACCAGGCAAGTGAATGACGCAGGTAGAGAAAAGAGCGGGCTGCGCCTGAGTCCCCTCACCTTCCTGATCGTCCTCCTTCTACTCGTCGCAGGATGCACGACCGATGCCGAAGGCAATATCGTCGCGCCCGTCGTTGCCCCGACGCCCGCCGGCGACTCACAGCCCGCCATGCACAGAGGCGTCCCAGTCGGCTTTACCGAAGAGGGATACCCCTACCGCGGCGCTCCGAACGCGCCCATCACCATCTACGAATACAGCGACTATGAATGCCCCTTCTGCGCCCGCCATGTGATTCAGACCGAACCGGCCCTCCTGGCCGCATTCGGCGAGAGCAGCGCCGTGAAATTCGTCTTCCGCGATATGCCCCTCTCCTCGATACATCCCAACGCTCTGGCCGCGGCCATCTCCGCCAACTGTATGGCGGAGCAGGATATCGTCCTCTTCTGGCAGATGCACGACAGGATCTTCCGGACTCAGAAAGAATGGGCGCCTCGCGAAGAGGCCCTGTCCTTCTTTGCCGAACTGGCGCGGGAGTTGGGCGCCGACACCACCCAATACGGGTCCTGCATGGCAAATAACGAGACCCAGCTGGCAAAGGTGAACGAAAGCCTGGCCGAAGCCCAGTCCCTCGGCTTTACCGGCACACCCAGTTTCCGCTTCGTTCGTGAAGAGACCGGCGACGCTTTTTCCCTTTCCGGCGCTCAGCCATACGATACCTTCGACAACTGGATCGGGACGATCGCGGCCGGCCGCACGCCCCAAGGCGCGGCCCAGGCGCAGCAACAACAACAGCAGGGAGACGGCGGGTTGCCCTTCTGGGCGACGGCAGAGGGCTTGAAGCCCGACCCGGACCGCCCCGGCTTCACTTTGGCCGGTGACATCTACAAGGGCAGTAGCGACGCCCCGATCGTTGTCGTTGAATTCAGCGACTTCCAATGCCCCTACTGCAGCCGCCACGCCCTGACAACGCAGCCGGTCCTGGATGAGGAGTTTGTCGCTCGCGGCGCGGTGATGTGGGTATTCAAGCATTTCCCCATCGAAAATATCCATCCCCATGCCTTTTCCGCTTCGGTCGCGTCCGAGTGCGCGGCCGAGCAGGAGGCCTTCTGGCAATTCCACCATCGCCTTTTCGTCGATATGGATCAGTGGTCTCGCTCGGAAAACACAATCTACTTCATGGAGTTGGCGGCTGAATACGAGTTGGACACCGACGCCTTTTCAACCTGCCTGGCAGAGGACGCGCCCGCGCAGGCAGTGCAGGGCGATATGCGAGACGGCGCGCCCTTTGTCCGCGGTACACCTACCTTCGTCGTTCTTGTCGGCGGCGAGGGGCGGCTGATCCCCGGCGCACTGCCTACAGACCAGTTCGTGGCCGCACTCTCACAGATGCTCGCCGAGCTTGCCGCCACAGGCAACGACGGTTAGTCGTTTTCTCACACCAATCCCCCCATTCATCGCCGCCGCTGTCTATGAATCCTCAGCCCCTGGCGTTCGACGCCAGGGGCTTTTGTCCATTTGGGCGGTCGGCCGCCTGGATCCGTATTTCATTGGCGAATCGTAGGCAAATCGCCCAAAAGCAGTGCGCAGGTTTCTTGTCGTTATTTCGCACATTTCAGCGCCTGCCTGCTGTCCGAACCTCTGAGAAAACGCTGAAATCAGAAACCCGAAGACGTCCGCAGGGCTGGCCTCTCCGCCCACAATTCCAGTGTAACCACCCATTAAGTTCCTCCGAAACGCGCAGCCGGTTCGGGGACGTATGGCCCTCTGCCAGATGCCCTGAGTCCAGGGCCGGAAACGGGCCCCAGACCTGGACGTGGCTCTTGTAATGCCAATCTGCGCTGTGATACACTTTCTACTAGATAGAATAGGAGCCGATGCGCGCGCATTTCGCTCACTGCATGTCTATGCCGCCGAACGCCGCGGGAACAGGGCGTTCGGCGGGTTTGTGACCTGTGGGGGACTGTATCCCTGCCAGCAAAGCAGGGGAACGCGGAGCCGATGCGCGCGCTTGCTTCTCTATTGGAACCGGTAGAGCCAGCAGTTCGTTGATCGGGCGCTGGCCGCTATGCAGTAGCCACAGGTGTCAGGAGCGCCATCTGCCCGGAAACGTCTACCAGCGGCCTCCGCTCATCCGCCGCCTCCCGCAGGGCTGGGACCGGAGGCCTTGGGCCGTGTTTGTCTGTCTGCTATGTGGATTTCTCCCCCTGTTGATCACGGGCCATGCCGCCGCGCCTGCACACGCCGAGACCCGATCTGCGCTGCCGCGGCAGTCCACGTCCGGGGCCGCCCCCATCGACGTAATCGTCATCCTCGATGACTCCGGCAGCATGGCCACCTGCTGGCCCTGGCCGCAAGGCCAACCTCCCTCCGGTCCCCCATGTGATGACGCCACTCTTAACGCCCCCAGCGACCCCAACGAACTGCGCTACAGCGCGGCCCGCCTGCTGGTCCATCTCGCCGACAGCGCCGACCGCATCGCCGTGCTGCGTTTCGACAGTACCGCCGAGGGCGTCGGCTCGATGAGCTTGCTGCAGGAGGTCGGCAGCGCCGAAAACCGCAGCCGGCTGGCTGCGTCGCTCCAATCACCCGAGGAGTATGCCTTGCGCGGCTACACACGCATGGATTTGGGGCTGAAAGAGGGGCTGCAGCTGCTCGAACTTCACGGCGATCCTGACCGCAGTCAGTACGTGCTGCTGCTGACCGACGGGGAACCGACCGCGCCGTTACAGGTCACCGGCCAGCGGCAGACCATAACCAATCTGCTGGCACAGATCGAGGACGCCGGCGCACTGCTCTACCCCGTGATCCTCTGCAATCCCGATGCAGGCTGCGCCGGCGATTTTCTCAAAACCAGCTCGCCGCTTGCGCGCGAGGCCAAGAGTTCGCAGGACCTCCTGCTCATCTTCAGCGAACTATTCGCCGAAATGAAGTCGGACCGTTCGGTCGTCACCCACCGCAACGTGCACGGGAACCTGACCATCTCAATCCGCAAGGCGCATAGCGCCGGCGGCATCGCCTTCGTCAGCCCGCAGTCGGCGATCACTGCTGTAGAGCGGGACGGCGCGCCGATGCTGACACAGAGCCTGCTCGCCGACGGCAACATCGACCTCAACCTTGCTGTCGCGCCGCTGGCTGCCGGCGAATGGGTGGCCCAAACGACCGACCTGAGCAGCTTTGCCGTCGTCCAGGCCGACAGCTATCCTGAGCTTCTCTTCCCGCCTCCCAGCGTACTGGGCAACGCCGCCTCGGCGCGCTACTATCCTGCCGGCAAGTCGCCTCTCATCGTCGTTGCCGGCGCCGGCCCCGCCGCGGACGAGCCGCTGATGCTCAACGGCAATCCGCCCATCTCCCTCCTGGGTCAGGACCCGATCAGCGGCAGAACGGTCGCCATCCAGCAGCTTTCCGGCGGCGTGGAAGAGGTCACAGTTCAGTTGGGAGAGGATCGAGAACCATTACAGCTGCGGCGTACCTTCCGGCTTCAGACCTCTGAGGAGCTGCCCAAGGCACAGGTCTTCTCTCCCTCGGCCAGCAATCCCGGAATCCTGCAGGACGGCAGCCTGCAACTGCAGGTCGGTTTTGGCCCCAGTGTCCAGCTGGAGGATCTCCAGGCCGCTGTCTACATTACCGACCTCGACGGCGGCGACATCGTCTACCGGAGGCGGATCAGCTGCGGGGAACATGTCTGTTCCGATGACGGCTTTACGCCGCAGGACGGGCGTGACTACGAAGCGCTCTTCCTGTTGACGGCGGCCACTGATGGAGTCCGTTTTGGAGATTATGCGCGCACGCTCCTGGAAGTGGAACCGGCGATCTACGTGAAGGGCCTGCCGGCCGATATAGATCTGGCTAAGATGCCGCCCGAAGGATGGCCGCTCACGATCCAGGCGAGCACGGTTGAAGAGATTGGAACGCTGGAAGCGTCGCTGGTCCTGCGTCGGTCCGATACAAGCGAAATCATGCGCGAGGCCTCTGTGAGCCTTTCCGTCGAAGTGCCCGAAAACGGTATCCAGACCGCGCTCCTGCACGTGGACGGCCTCGACCTGCTGCGCCCAGGCCAGTACGAAGGCCAGTTGAATCTGTCGGCTCTCAGCCCGGCCGGACTGCCCATGGAGGTACAGGTGCGTCCCGCCCCCTCATTGGCTGTGATCCTGGACATCCCCCGCTCCCAGGCACACATTCAGGTGCAGGAGGCCGACTTCGGCGCGCTGCTCTATGATACGTCGCCGAACTTCCGGCTGGATGAGCAGGTCCTGCTGCCCATCGCCTACAGCGGGGACACCCCCTTTCGGCTGACGGTTGAACTGGCCGAAAGTAGCTGTAACAGCCTCACCGCCACTGCCGGTGAGCTGCAACCCTTCGCGGCGGCTGGCGACAGCGTGGCTGACTCCGCGGGCTCGGATGGCTTGCAGCCGGCGAATTGGGCGCTGCCGGTTCGCCTGCAAAGCGAAGGGCCCATGTCCGCCGGCAGCTGCCACGGTCTCCTCAGTCTGGCCGGTCCCAGCCAGGACTTCGATGTCCTGTCCGCACACGCCTCCTCCGGCGCGGATCCCTCCTCAGCGGCGACAGTGCCCTTCCGTCTCCAGATTCGCGACGTGGAGTGGGGTGTCGCCGGCGCGCTCGATTTTGGCGATCTGGGGCGGGCCGGCGAAAGAGCGACGGAAACGCTTTTCCTGCGCTTCAACGGAAAAACGCCTTTTGTGCTTGAAATTGTCGGGCTAACTGCATCGGGAGAGACCGGCAGCGGTGTGATGAAATTGGATGAGCTTTTCCTGGAAGCCCCACCCGTGGAAGTCAACGGTCTTCCTGATGACGAAGGCTTTTTCGAAGTCCCCGTCACCCTCATCGCTCGCAAAGACCTGCCCAAAGATGCCCTGCGCGGCTCCTTTTATAGTGGAGAGTTGCAGCTGAGCATTGTCGGCCTGGCCGGCGAGATACGGTCTGTCGATATCAGTTTCCGCAGCCCAACCCTTTATCAGCGCTACGTTGAGTGGTGGCTGCGCCCGTTTTATACCTTCCCGCTCGTTTTCTGCAGCGGACCGATGCTGCTCCTGGGGTTGCTCATCCTGGTAGCGCGTGCCCGCACTCGCGGGTACAATATGGATGACGACGAAGATCCGGGAGTGACCCTGCCTGGGCAGGATTCCCCTCTTGCGCCTGGGTACGCTGTCGCCCCCGGCAGTCTGGACAGCTGGCATCACGCCAGCGGGCCGGAAGCCGCATTCGTCACGTCGAATGTGGCCGGGGGGCCGGCGCACGCGTCTTACCCACCGCCCGTCCCAGGATCGGAATCTGCGGCAGGTTCGCCAGGCTATTCCGCTGCCTTTGAAAATATCGCTGATACCCCTCCTGAGCGTTTTGCCGGTTCCGGCAGTTCGGACAGTTGGCAAGACGCCGGTGAAGGTACGCAAAAGTCCGCTTGGGACACAGCCTGGGACCAGAGAGGCTGGGGGTCGGATCCTTACTCGTCCGCTGTGTCCGGTGACTTCAGACGGACAGACCCGCCCGGCGACAACTCGAACTGGGCGTCGCCCTCTTCGGGCGATGGGGCGTTTGGCGACGAGCGCAACAGTTCATCCGCCGGTGCGGGTCCGGCTGACCCTTGGGGCAGCCCGCGCGACAGCTTCTAGTCCCTGGTTTGCTATGCGCCGCTGCCGGAGCATCTGGCCGACCTCAGATCTTCCGGCAGTTGGCGGTAACCAGATAGCTTGGCAAGCTACGCAAACATGCGCAGTGACGGACTACTGAGAACGGACTACATGGAGTTTAAGAGGAAAGCCATATATGGAGCAGAACGGGGCGCCGTTTATTAGTGAAAAGCCGACAATTTATCCGACCCTCGTGGTCGGCGTAGGCGGCATGGGCACCAATGCTGTGCGGGCGGTCAAACGGCGCCTGCGCAAAGCCTGGGGCGGCGAAACGCTGCCGGCGATGATTCAACTGCTGGCGCTGGATACCGAACCGCTGATCAACCGGCTCGATCAGGAGCCCCTCTACGCCGATGAATCGGCCTACATGGGCAAATTTGACGCAACCCGTCTCGTCGACAACCTCGAAAACCATCCCGAAATCGCCCGCTGGTGGGACTACCCCTCGATCCCGCTCGGCTATATCCACAACGGCGCCAAACAGTTGCGGCCCATCGGGCGGCTATCCTTCTTCCGCAACTACGTCACCTTCAAGAGGCTGCTGGAGACGAAATACGCGGCCCTGGACAAGATCCGAGATCTGGAGATGGCGCAGAATCGCCGCTTTCCCGTGATGAGCAACTACCAGCTCGTCTATATCGTCAGCAGTCTCTGCGGCGGCACCGGCGCCGGCATGTTTATGGACGTGGCGCACCGCGTGCGCGCCCTCGTGCGCAGCAACGCCCGCGTCGTCGGCATCTTCTTCCTGCCCGACGTACTCGAAGAGGAGATCAACAGCGACCTGCAGCGCCGGCGCATCAAAGCCAACGCCTACGCCGCGCTCAAAGAACTGAACTACTTCCAGGAAACGCAGCAGTTCCAGGAACTCTATCCCAGCGAACAGCGGGCGCTGCCCGACACGCCCTACGCGCCGTTCGACTTTATCTTTCTGGTCGGGCGTACCAACCGCAACGGCCGCAGCCTGGCTCGCAAGGCCGATGCCGAAAACCTGGCCGCGCATCTGATCCAGCTCACAGCCATCAGCCACCTGAGCAGCGAGATTCTCGGGCTGGAAGTAAACGTCGTGCGCGAACGCATGTCCGGCAGCGTCGCCGCCGCCGAGGTAGTGAACGACCGCCGCACCGGGCGGCCTCCGGCGAAGGGAAACTATCTGGTCTACAGCAGCTTTGCCGCCTCCGCGATCGTCGCGCCGGACGAGTCACTGGTCAACTTCTGGCAACAGGCATTCCTGGCAGACTGCATGCGGCGCCTGGCCGCCGGGCCGGAGCTCAACGACCCACGCCAGCCCATCTCCCCTCAGACCCGCCAGAAGGTACTCACCGCCTGGCAGGGACTCCTGGCCAGGATGCGCTCCCGTTATCTCTCGCTGGACAACGACCGGCTGGAAGAGATGGCCGAGGAGGTCGAGGAACAACGCGGCGCATGGTTCGGTTTCAAGACCGCGGTCGACGAAACTTTTCGCCAGGTGATCCTCGATACAGGGCTGCGGGGCGCGCTGGTGCTGGCCGACCTGCTTGCGCCGCTGAATCCCTCAACCGCGCCCAACGAATCGCTGATAAAACAGAGACTTTTCCTCCTGAACAACCATCCGGTCATGGAAGAGGACCGCGCCCGTTGGCGCTCGTTGCTGGCCCAGCAGGGAGGCGCAGCGGAACAGATCGGCCAGATTGCCGGCGGACTGGGTGACCTCATGCTCGCGGCCTTCAACCCCCGCCAGGCCCGCGACCGCGCCCGAGACATGCGCCAGCGCAAGGCCCGCTCCCGTCTTCACCAGCGCCGCGACATCCTGGAACGAATCCTCGTCGAGCGCCTCTTCGCCTACGGCACGCAGATGCGGGAACTGTTTCGCTCGCAGATAGACTATGCCGGCAGCGCGTTGGGCCGGACCAATCATGCGGCAAGGCGGGCCGCCGAACGCATCGACCCCCGCATCCCCGACGGCACCGCCAGCACCAACACATACTATGAACTGGAGACCGGCGCCGTCGGGCGCGACTATCTGCAACACTTCTATCGCAACGCAGCCCAGGTCGTCTACCCCAGCGACTGGGAGGTCCTGCTCGGGCCCGTTATCGACCGCGCTTTGAACTTCGGACAGGCGGTCAGCGGTGAGGAGCTGTTCGCAAACCTCACCAACGCAATCGCCACCGAAAGGGGGCTGCTGGGCAGGGTTCTGCAGCGCGTCGACATCCGCCATATTATCGGTGTGCAACATGGTGAAGAGACCCAGCAGTCCCGGCCTCTGCCCAACAACCGCGTCCAGCAGTGGCTCGACCGTCTGAACCCCTACATCCGCTGGGATTCGGACCGCTTCAGCTTCCACGACGGCAATCTGGAGCACATCCGTCTGGCCGCCACACCGTCAACGCGTGAAGACGATGCCCAGTTGGCGCTGGCGATGGTCGGGCAGGAGGACATGAAATGGATACCCACCGGCGACACCGGGCGCATGGACGCCGTCTGGATCGTCCACGGCCTGCCTGTGACGCTTATCGACCGCCTGGACGAGTTTCGGGCACAATATGAAAACAAACTCGATTTCCCCGCCCGCGAGGAGTTTCATCTCCATCCCGCCTGGGTCGACCTGCCCGAGATCACCGAAAAAAATTTCTAGCTTATGCTTGCTATCGATTCTGCCCGAAATCGGTAGACCTGTACCGACCCGAGCCATCTGCTATAGAATAAGTTACTCAGCGCCAAACGCAGACTGGCAACGAAAAACTGGAAACGAACGACCAGAACCTACCAATGATTCCCGGCGCAACCCGCAGCCGAGCTGCGATACTATGTCTTGGTGGATGGGGCCTGCAGACGATGCTCCATTTGGCGCCGCGCCTGCACTCCGCCCAGGAACAGCGTAACGCTACCGGCGTCGACGGCCCCGATCTGACGCGCATCACCCGCTTTGCCGCCCTCCTGCCGTCCGATCAACTCAATCATCAGGACGAGATTGCTCTCAATCTGTTCACCCTGCATGATAACCGCCTTCCGCCCTTCTATCTCGAACGGCTGCTCACTGAACTGATGCGGTCCCCGCCCCCTGCCGTCCCTGAACTGCCGCAGACCACCAACCACTGGCGGCGGGCAACGAGCCAGCGGCGGGCCAGCCTTTTGCTGGCGTCGGCCGCAGACGCGCTGCACCCACTCCAATGGCAGGCCACATCACCTTCCCCGTATCCACCTGGGTCAGCGGGCGACCCGCCCACAGCCGCTAAGTCTTCTCGCAGAGGTCTGCCCTGGCCTTTCCGCAGATCAAACAAGGACGCAGACGCCGGCGGTGTTCCCGGCAGCGCAGATAACCCTCCTGCATCGCCCACAGCCCCGTCTGAACCACCAACGCGGCGACATGCATTTCGCGCCGCGATCAACGACGGCGGCAGCATCGCCCATCTGGTCGCCTCCAATATCATCGATCCTATCCGCGCCGATACCCTTGTTCCCGGCGATCCTTTTGTACAGACGACTCTGTATGTGATCGCCCCCCTCTATGAACCGTTGACGTCGGCCCTGATCTGGCCAACGATCGCGCACCAGCTCAACTATCTGGGCCAGCGTCACATCGCTCAAGTCGTCGGCATCTTCGCCGCTGGCAGCTACGCCACCGACACCAACCGCACTATCGAAGACGCCTCCTGCTACGCGGCACTGGCCGAACTGGAGGCGTTCACCGGCCTGCGCCGCGCTAACCTCAAACAGGTCATCTCTTCCATCTGGAAAGGCTCCAAGGCACGGGGCACGCTGCCAGAGGAGTGGTTGGGACGACCGCTCTTCGACCGCATCTATCTGGTGGATCGGGAAAAGAGCAATCAAGGCCTGGCCCGCAACAGCTACGAACTCTCCGTCCTCGTTGGCAACACCCTCCAGGCGCTCATCGCCGCCGATGGAGCCGCCTACATTGATGAACAGGTCGGTATCGATCTGCGCAACGCCAGCGAACGGCCCTACAGCCTGCTCGGCGCAGCCGCCGATCATGTGCCGCTGGACTATATCTTCCGGGCCGCGCAGCAGCATGAGGGCAAGCGGCTCGTGCGCGAGCAGGTCCTGCTCCAGCCTGGGAGCGCAGAAGGTTCACCCGCCGCCGGCTCACCCTTGACCGGCGCCGCCAACCACTTGGAACCACTGGCCTCACTGCAGCATCTGGGCGCAACCTCGCATCAGGCACTGAACCGGCTTATCGGGCAGATGCCCGACCTGTTCAATGAGTTGAACCCCGAGACGATCCAGGATCTTTCAGTCCATTCGGGATACGTGCTGCCGTCAGCGACGGCGCGCAAGCTGCGCGGTCTCAATCCGGTCCGCTGGCAGGCCGCCTTCGACAATCAGTTCCAGAGTGTGATGGCCCAGTCTGAAGATGATTTCGGCGCCGGCGCTCTGGATACGGCTTGGGGGCTGGCCGCCCTGGACGAAGACGGTCTACCCGTTGACCCCACCGACAAGCGCTTCCTGCCGGCCGCCGCGCAGCAGATGCGCGCCCACCTGCTCTCACTGATTGGCTCCGAGCCGTCAGGACTCTTGCATGCGCGGCGCCAGATCCACCAGTGGCTGTTTGAATTGGAACAGGAACGACTTTGGCCGTCGCTGGCAGCAGGGGACGCCGCCGCCTTTACCCCTGCCGATGCAAACCGGGTTGAACGACAGTTGGAGCTGCGCGACTGGCGCAACCGCTATCGTCGCACGCTCGCCGATAAACCATCTCTGTTCGGATCATTGACGCGGGTGCTCGGTCTGCTGAGTGGTATCGTTCTGCTGACACTGCTCTATCTGTTCGGCTCCGGGTTGGTCGGCAATGTGGACGATATCGTCACCGTGCAAAACGATCCCTCCGTACTTACCCAACTGATGACCGGCGCGTCTCTGGATGCAGTCGTCGACTTCATCGGCAACGAAGCCAACGCCGCCACATTTATCGGGCTGATGATCGGCGCCTTTCTCGGAGCGACCACCTCCTATCGGAGGCGGGCGCAGCGCGTGCAGAAGCTGCGGCGCGAGCGGGTCAATCTGGCCTGTTCTGAACTGACCGCCCGTCTGCAGGACAGCGTGTGGCGGGGGCTGGGCCGCGTCCACGATCGTCTGGAACAGATGATCAAACAGATGGACAATGTTCTTGAACAGACCTGCCGGTCTTTGCAGGACTGGTCCGTCAGTGAAAAGATGCCGCCCCTTCCGCCGGAAGATGCGATCACCTCCCATCTATACCGGCCCCATCTCAGCCAGAATATGTGGGGACGCTGCCTGGCCTTCATGCGCGGCCGCCAGGATGTTGATGCCGGCATTCAGGCGGCTGGACCTCCCCATTCCGCCGCGGGCGGCTACAGGGGAGGGGAAGGGCGCCTGCGAGCCATCTGGACAGCGCCCCAACGTATCGAACGGCTGGCTGCGCTGTTCACCGGCCGGGAAATGTCGTCCCGCCCTCTCGCAGATATTCTGGCTTCTCATGTTCGCGAGAGCGCTCAGGCTGCCGTCGGCGAGAGCCAGACAGCCCTCTCCGAACAGGAGCCGGGCGGTGGCCGGGCCGCGCTCGACAGCGAGACCGAAATGGCGCGCAAGGCATTCGTACGCTCGCTCGCGCAGGAGTACAATCTGGAGCGCCTGCTTTGGCGCGACACGACCTCGGCAGAAGATTTTGCATCTCTCTATCCGGACGGGGAGTTCACGCCGGTCTCTACCGCCACCCTGCGCTATCTGGAAACGATGTGGAATGCCGCCAAGCCCTCCGCCAACTACGACGTATCGGACCGGCTTGCAGCGCATGGGCTGCCAGTGGAGTTCGCAGCGGTCTCCGGCGACCCCGACAGCGACCTGACCGAAGACGTAATGCAGAGCCTGCGTATCCCCCGCCTGTTGACCGGCAACCCCTTTCAGATCGCCTTCGTCCGCACGCTGCACGGTCTGGAGCTAAGAGATCTGGGAAGCATGACCCGCTATCTGACCGAGTTGGGCCGGATGGACAGTGTCTCACGCCAGCAGATCCTGCTCACGGACGCCATCCACGCCGAGATGTATAACCAGCAGGGCCCGCGCAACGCCCGCTCCGCCTGGTCATAGCCGCTACAACGCCGCGCGCAGCCTACTAAAGCTCTTCTGAGTTGAGAACAGAGTTCGAAAACGAATAACCGCGGTGACTGCAGTTGGCTAGTCCGCTGCCGCTTCGCCGTACGCGCGCGCTGCGTCCGCCCTTTCCTTGTCGGACTCCCCTGGACGCGCCGGCGGGCCCCCCTCAATGCCGTCGGCAGCCAGCACCGGGATCAGGGCGGCAATCGCACACTCGACCATCGAATCATCCGGCGCGCGGGTGGTTATGCGCTGGAGCAGCAGTCCTGGCGCAATCAGCAGCCGCATCAGCGGGTTGTCGGCGTGATTGGCACTGAAACGGATAATCTCATAGGAGATCGCGGCAACCAGTGGGACCAGCAGCAGACGGGTGACAAAACGCAGCAGCAACGCCAGCCAGGGATACTCGATCCAGGCAAAGGTGAGAGGGGCGAAAAGGAGAATGCTGATCACAAGCACGTACAGCAGGAAGCTGGTCCCGCAACGTACATGCTGTACACTGTACTTCTGTACACTGTCTATCGTAAGTTTCGCGCCGGCCTCGTAGGCGTTGATCGCCTTGTGCTCCGCGCCGTGATACGCGAACACGCGTCGGATGTCGGGCAAAAGGCTGATCGCCCACAGATAGACGACAAACAGAACCAGGCGGATACCGCCTTCGGCCACGGCGTCGAGATAGGGGTTGTGTTCAAAGAAGCCGGCAAACCAGCGGCTGGCCATGGTGGGAACCAAAAAGAAAATCGCCACCGCAAACGCAAGGCTCGTCGCGATCGTCGTCCACGCCACCGGGCCGGAAAACTCGACCTTCTCCTCGGCGTCATCCTCCTGCATCGCCACGTCCGCGCTCCACATCAGCGCCCGCATCCCCAGCCCAAGCGCATCCCACAGCAGGGCCAGCCCCCGGACGAACGGCCACTGCCCCCACTTGCGCGTATAGATCCTGGCCGTGAGTGGCTCCTCGTGGATGACGATCGTACCCTGTGCGTTACGCACGGCAATCGACATCGCCTTGCGACCCCGCATCATCACGCCTTCAATTACAGCCTGGCCGCCGTAGTATTGTTTGCTCACTAGTCGTGCCCATTTGGCGAAGCGGCAGCGCTTTAGCCACCGCTCCCCAGTGTTGATTCGAAAGTGGTGGTTGCCCGCTTCCGCATAAAAAATAACCGAAACTGCGGCCTCGACCTTCTGGTCGAGGCTGCTCAAAGAGAAAGTGATTGTAGCACTGCTTTTTTGGATGCGGCAAACACCGGATGAACCGTGCGGCTGCCTGGCATCGTGAAACTGCTGGCGACAATATTTTATTGACAGCGGGAAGATCCTTACAGTATCATTACTTTCACAGATGATGCATTTGTGTTGACCCATACCCCGGATCACTTGAGGAGGAAAGATGCGTAGCATACTGTCACAACTCTCATTACTGCTGACAGCCTGTGCCTTAGCGCCGCCCGCGCCGGTGGACGAACCGGCCGCGGCCGCTCCTTCCGCAGATGAAGAGAAGATCATCTACCTTGGCGCCGCTGTCAGCGAAACCGGCAAATTCTCCCGCGAGGGCAAAGACACCCGTCAGGGGTACGCCCTGTGGCTGGACTGGGTGAACGACGAATACGGTGGCATCAAAGTCGGCGACGATCGCTATAAGGTCGAGCTGATCATGTACGACGATGAGGGGGACCCCGATACGGCCGCCCGCCTCGTTGAAAAGTTGATCAACGAGGACCGCGTCGACTTCCTCCTGGGACCCTACAGCTCATTCCTGACCCAAAGCGCCAGCGCGATTGCCGAAAAGTACGACAAAATCATGATCGAGGGCAACGGCGCCGCCGAACCGCTCTTCGAACGGGGTTTCCAGAATCTGTTTGCAGTCTTGACGCCGGCGGGAAACTATACCCGGTCTGCTTTGCAGCTGCTGGCCGAGAAAGGAGCCCAAACAGTCGCCATTGCCTACGAGGACACCGCATTCCCCACCAGTGTGGCCAATGGAGCCCAGCACTGGGCTGCAGAGTATGGGCTTGAAGTGTTGGGCGTCGAAACTTACCCTGTGAACGTGGCCGACGTCAGCGGCATTATGTCAAAGTTCAAGGAGCTGGACCCTGATATCTTCGTGGGCGGCGGTCATTTTAACGACGCTGTTCTCTTCATTCGGGCGGCTAAAGAGCTGGACTTCAACCCCAAGGCCATGGTGATCACCGTCGGTCCCAGCAATCCGAAACTGATCGAAGAAGTCGGCGTCGATACCGAATATGTCATTGGCCCGACGCAATGGGAGGCGTCGATGAGCTACGCCGACGACTACTTCGGCACCGCCGCCGAGTACGCGGCGCGCTATGAAGATCTGTGGGGCGAGCCGCCCACCTACCAGGCCGCGGAATCGACTGCCACCGCGCTGGCGCTGCACATCGCCATCGAGCAGGCTGCCTCGCTGGACACCGACGCTGTACGCGCAGCCCTGCGCAGCCTCGACGTGGTCACCTTCTACGGCCCCATCAACTTCGATGAAAAGGGCCGCAACGCTGACAAACCGATGGGGGCAATCCAGATCCAGGACGGTGAGATTCTGGTCGTGGCGCCCTCCAACGCTGCCGTTGCCGAACTGAACTATCCGGCGCCGCCCTGGAAAGATCGCTGATCGGGAGGAGTGAGCGCAAAGGAGCAAGTTTGGCCGTTGTTGAATCCCGTAGTCTGGGCACTCGGCAACGGCCAAACTAAGAGTGGGAAACGCCCGCTTCTCACCCCACGCAAGTTAAGCCTATGGACCAACTTCTGCAGGCTCTAGTCAGTGGGCTGCTGCTCGGCGGTTTCTACGCCGTGATGGTGCTGGGGTTCTCCGTGATCTGGGGCGTCATGGGCGTGATCAACCTGGCGCACGGTGAATTCCTCATGATCGGCGCATATATGGCGTGGGGTCTCTTTCGCTTTTTCGGTATGGACCCGTTCGCCTCGCTGGCGCTGATCCTGCCCTTAATGTTCCTGGTCGGCTATCTACTGCAGATCGTTCTGATCAACCGCATCGTCGAGCGCCCCCATCTGATGACTCTGCTCGTCACCTTCGGCGTCTCGATCGCAATTGCCAATCTCTTCAAAATCCAGTTCACGTCGGACCCGCGGAATGTGGCCGTAGCCTACAACGGCTCCGTGCAGCTGGCGGGAGTCACCTTCCCAATCGTCAAAACCATCATCTTCGGCGTAGCCCTGTTAATCATGGTCTGCCTGCACCTTTTCCTGCAACGCACCCGCCTCGGCAAGTCGATCCGCGCCGCAGCCCAGAACAAGACGGCCGCCCGCATCGTTGGCGTAGACATCAACCGCGTCTACGCCATTACGGCCGGTATCTGCATCGCCCTGACCGCAGCCGCCGGCGCCATGCTCAGCCCCACGCAGGCGATCTTCCCGTTCATGGGCCCGCCCTTCACCTTGAAGGCGGTCACGATCACGGCTCTGGGCGGTCTGGGACGTATTCCCGGCGCGCTGATGGGCGGCATGGTCCTCGGCGTCACCGAAATCTTCGTCTCTACCTATGTGCCAGGCATCGGCACCAATCTGGGCGTCGCCACCAGCTTCATCCTCCTGGTCCTGATCCTGGTCGTCCGGCCTCATGGGCTCATGGGCGGCCTGCGCCCTATCGATGCGGAGGCAGAGTGATGGGAACCGGGCCGTCCGCAAATGAGGGCGAGGAAAGAACCAGGAGAAGGGCTCCCTTCCCATTCCTCGCCCCTGTGCACTCGCCCCTTACAGGCTGGACCGGGCTGGCGTTCTGGCTGCTGCTGCTTCTCCTGCTGGCTCTCTACCCATACACGGGCGTCTCCAGCGTCGCCCTTTTCGTCGGCAGCCAGATCTTTGTCCTGGTGACTCTGGCCTCCAACTGGAATCTGATCGGCGGGATGACCGGCTACGTCGACTTCGGCCACGCTGTCTTCTTCGGCATTGGCGCCTACATGATGGGCATCCTCGTGACCGGCGCGCCCCTTCTGATCTCCCCCGAGTGGGGCTTCTGGCAGGCCCTGCCGGCCAGCGGGATTGCCGCGGCCCTCTTCGCCCTCCTGGTCGGCCTGCCGACTCTGCGCCTCAAAGGACCCTATTTTTCCATTGCCATGCTCGGCACCCTGGTGGCGATGCGCGAGATCGCACGCGTGCTGCGTCCGATTACCGGCGGCGGCGTCGGCCTCAACCTGCCGCCGCTCCTCAACCGATTGGGCGACTACTACCTGATGCTGGCCGTCATGGGCCTGGTCGTTTCGCTGATCTGGTGGATCCAGCGCAGCGAGTTCGGCCAGAGCCTGATCGCCATCCGCGAGGACGAAATCGGCGCCGAGATGCGCGGCATCAACACGACGCTCCACAAAATCGCCGCCTTCATGATTGCCGCCTTTTTCACTGGAATTGTCGGTGGATTCTGGGCTTGGCAGAATACCTATATCGATCCCGATGTCGTCTTCGTCGAAGCGCGCACCGTCGAGATGGTGATGATGTCGATGCTGGGTGGCCTGGGCACGGTCTGGGGTCCGCCTCTCGGCGCTGTCGTCATCTACTATCTGCAGGACCTCCTCTGGGCCAATCTGTTCGACAGGCATCTTCTGGCGCTTGGCTTGCTTCTGGTCGCGATTGTGCTGTTCATGCCGGAGGGAATCCTCGGCACGTTGGGAGACCGCAGCAGCACATCGCTTGGACGTCTACTAAGCCGCGTCAGCAGGAGCAAGTAGTGGATATAGGAAAGCCTAAACTGCCAGCCGCGAACCGCGACCATGACCTCTGACCGACAGCCCCTGCTGGAGGGGCATACCGTTTCCAAATACTTTGGCGGCCTGGCCGCCGTCAACAATGTGGATTTCGCCGTCTACCCTGGTGAAATCGTCGGCCTGATCGGTCCCAACGGCAGTGGCAAGACAACCCTCTTCGACTGCTTGAGCCGATTACAGAAGATCGACAGCGGCCAGGTATTTTTCAAGGGTCGGGACGTGACGGGCGCGCTCCCCTACCAGGTCGCCAGAATGGGGCTGACGCGCACCTTCCAGTCGGTGCGCGTCTATCGCAAAATGACCGTCCTCCGAAACATGCTTATCAGTCACCAGTGGCGAGATACATCGCTCTGGCGCATGCTACGGCCCAGTTCTGCCAATACCGCCCGCCGCGCCCTTCAACTGCTCGAATTCCTCCAGATCGAGCATCTGGCTGATGAGGAGGCAGGCCACCTGTCCGGCGGACAGCGCCGCCTGCTGGAGATCGGCATGGCCCTGATGCCCGACCCCGATATCCTGCTGCTGGACGAAGCCACCTCCGGCGTCAATCCAACCCTGATCGAAACGATCAAAGATCGCATCCGCACACTTAACGCCGAGGGGAGGACCTTCCTCCTGATCGAACACAACATCAACTTCATCGCCGATCTCTGCAGCCGGGTCTACGTGCTCAACCACGGCGAAAAGCTGGCCGAAGGCACACCCCAGGAAATCCTGCAAAACGAAGCCGTTATCGACGCCTACTTCGGAGCCTGATTCCGGTATCCTTCGTCCATTAACTTGTCTCCAGAAGTTACTGACCAATGTCCGCCCCTCTCCTCGCCGTCGAAGACGTCTATGCCGGCTATCAGGATTTCGATATCCTGAAGGGCGTCTCGCTCGTTGTGCATCCCGGCGAGATCGTCTGTGTCATCGGCCCCAACGGCGCCGGCAAATCGACCGTCTTCAAGGCGATCTACGGCTTTGTCAGCGTGCGCCTGGGCGCCGTCCACTTCGACGGGCAGGAGATCACCAACGCCCGCCCCCAGGATGTCCTCAGCGCCGGTATCTCCATCGTCCCTCAGCTGCGCAGTGTCTTCCCGCAGATGACGGTCATGGAAAACCTGGAGATGGGCATGTATCTTGAAAACAACCAGATGCGCATCCACCAGCGCATCCAATACATCTTCGAACTGTTTCCGCGCCTGGCGGAGCGGCGCAGCCAGATGGCCGGCACCATGTCCGGCGGCGAACAGCGTATGCTCGAGATCGGCCGCGCCCTGATGCTGGAGCCCAAGATCGTGATGATGGACGAGCCCAGCGCCGGTCTCTCCCCCCTTATCACCCGCATGATCTTCGAAAACATCCGGCGCCTCAACGATGAGATCGGCCTCACCGTCCTCATGATCGAGCAGAACGCCCGCCAGGGCCTCGAAGCCAGCCACCGCGGCTACGTGCTCGAACTGGGCCGCAACGCCTACGAAGGCGAAGCCCAGGCCCTCCTCGACAACCGCGACGTCCGTCGTGCCTTTTTGGGCGGCCATTGAGACGCGAAGGATCTGTGAAGTTCTATGTATGCAGGGCAGTCAGTCTACGATGTGCCTACCGTTGACTGTCCGATTCTTGGGGGTGGATGATACGTATTCAGTTCGTTGTCTAAGTCAACCCATGCGGGTTTGAAGGAATCAGCTACCGTTCTAACATTTCTTACAATGTGAAAATCCCCTATTAGAACCCACAAACATCATGAACATCGAACTCGTCGCCTACTCCCAAGCCAATCCCGGACTCGATCCCGCCGCCCTGCTCGAAATGAGCGATCTGGCAACCATCTGGAACGGCGCCAGCACCTATCCCGAAAACGTCATCGAGTATGCCGGCCGCGTCTGCTATCGCAGCACCCACCGCATGGGCGCCGCGCCGCGGTTTATTATTAACCGCGTCAAGGAAGGCCACGAGGATATCATCGAGCACATCGTGGCCACCGTGCGCGTGCGCAACAGCGAAGAGCCGCTCCGCTGGCGCATGCTCAATCGCCACTGCGAGGTGATGCAGGAGGCCGACGGCAGCTGGCTCGTCAGCGCCAACACCCGCGTCTGGCTGGATTTTTTCCGCCGCGGGATCGGACTGCAAGCGATGCCGTTTCTGCAAGCGATCGCGCCCATGGTGTACGCCGAGTTCGCTATTGGCGAACCAGAGGGCAACGGGTTACGTCCATCGGAGGCTGCCGCTGTCCCGCCGCCTCCGCCCATGCCCTCACTTGTCGTAGACACTTCGTGCCTGCGCCCGCGTGAAGAAGCCCCCCTGCGCGTGACGCTCCTCGCCTTTACCCAGCCCGGTCTCGGCGATGTCGAGGCCCAGCTCCATCATGGATCCGCAACATTTTTCTTTGAAGGGATCAGTCGCGCCTGCACCCATCAACTAGTGCGCCACCGGCTAGCCAGCTTCAGCCAAGAAAGCCAGAGGTACACTAGTTATGACAAGTTTGAACCAAATCTGGCGCCTAAAGTTCCTCCGTTGCCGAAATCACAGTTAGGAAAACGGCACGGCCATTGTTTGTTCAGCACAGATCAGGAGGAGTTCATCACTGACCTGTATGGTCAAGGGTTTAGCGGTGAAGAGATAGCGCGCGAATATGATGTTCACCCCACCACCATACGGGACATTGTAATTCGCACTGGTGGCGAATATCGTAGTCGCGGGGAATCTCGTACAATGCACGTCAAAACGGATTTCTTTGACCAGATCGATACGCCTTTGAAAGCACAGATTCTGGGTCTGATCTATGCTGATGGCAATGTAGCGCAAAGAGATGGCTTAGTGGATCACGCTTCTATTTCACAACTCTCTGATTACAAGGCATGGTTGGCAAGGCTGGGTAAGCTGTGGGGCGGTAGTGTTGTGTCGGGAGGGAGAGAGAGGTCGGCTCGGTTAACAATCCCGGGCAAGCGGTTAGCAGAAGCATTGGTGAAACATGGGGTGGTTCCGGCCAAAAGCAAAGTTTTGAAGCCTCCATCGTTAACGGGAGACTTGGCCCGTCATTTCATCAGAGGGTACTTGGAGGGTGATGGGCATATCGGCAAAGTGGACAACCGTGTAGTAACGTTTATAGGAACGCGTAGTGTGTTGGAATGGATCCAGCAGCAGATATGGGCCCAATTGGACATCGATTCCGGTGGTTCTTTGGGAGAACGCGAAGGGTGTTGGGCATTGACATTTGGTGGTCGGCACATGGCCAAACAGATAGTCGAATGGGTCTATGGCGGATTTGACTTTCGTTATTCTCATCCTGCTAAACTTGAACGAGCGACAGAATGGTGCGGTTCCATCGAGAGCGAGTTCCATTCTCAAATGTCATGCTGGGCAAAACAGATGGGAGTTGTGGTTCCTCCCAAATTGACCCCGTTGACCATTTCTCTCTTTGTGGCTGCCATTGAGGAAACTGCCCAAGCGTATGCCAATTTGCGAAGCCTGAAAATCCGCAAAGAGGACGCCCGTTTTCTCCTGCCCAACGCCGCCGAGACCCGCATCGTCACCAGCATGAATTTCGCCGCCTGGAGCCACTTCCTCTGGCTGCGCGCCGTCGACAAAGCCGCCCAGTGGGAGATCCGCCGCCTCGGCCAGCTCGTGCTGGAAATGCTCTACACCATCGCTCCCGCCGTCTTCCAGGAACACTGGGACGTCTACCGGGAAAAGTTCCCCGCGTCCACGTAACCGCGCCGGGCTGCCGCCAGTGACCCCCTGCCCGCAAGGAGCGCGCTGACCGTGTTCGATCGTTTTCACAGCCGTTCCGCGCGTGTTGCCGTCGTCGGGCTTGGCTATGTGGGCCTGCCTCTGGCCGTCACCCTGGCCGCATCCGGATACGAAGTCGTCGGCATCGACCTGGACCCGGCCAAAATCGAAGCCGTCCATCAGGGGCGCTCCTACATCGCCGACGTTGCCGACGCCGACTTAACCGCCCAGTCGTCCCGCCTGCGCGCGACCGGCGACTACGCCGTCCTCAGCCAGTGCGATGCGGTCTCAATCTGCCTGCCCACACCGCTCGATAGCAAAGGGCAGCCGGACGTTTCCTCTATTCTCGCCAGCGGCCGGGAGATCGCCCGCTATCTGCATCCGGGCCTGGTCGTCGTCCTCGAATCCACTTCCTATCCCGGCACGACAACCGAACTGCTGCTGCCCCTCCTCGAGGCCGCCGCCCAACCGCACGGATGGCGCGTGGGCGGGGAGTTCTTTGTCGCCTTTTCGCCCGAGCGCGTCGATCCCGGACGCACCGACTGGACCATCCAGACCACGCCCAAGATCGTAGCCGGCACGACCGAAAACTGCCTTGCCGCAGTGCAGACCTACTACGGACAGGTCTTCGAAACGCTTGTGCCCGTCTCCTCGCCGTCCGCCGCGGAGATGGCCAAACTGTTCGAAAATACCTACCGCTTCATCAACATCTCTCTGGTTAATGAACTGCTGCTGATGTGCGACGGATTGGGGTTGGACTGCTGGGAGGTACTGGAGGCGGCCGCAACCAAACCCTTCGGTTTTACCAGGTTCACGCCAGGGCCGGGGGTTGGAGGCCCTTGTATTCCCGTCGACCCCCATTTTCTTGCCTGGAAAATGAGGTCGATCAATGCCAGCGCTCGCTTCATCGAGCTGGCCGACCAGATCAACGCTGAAATGCCGCGCTATTGGGTGCAGAAGGTGCAGGATGCGCTCAACGATGCCGGCAAGGCTGTGAGAGGCAGCCGCGTCCTGGTACTGGGCGCGGCCTATAAGCCCGACGTCGCCGATGCGCGCGAGTCGCCGGTCGTCGATATCCTGCAACGCCTCCTCCAAAAAGGCGCGCAGGTCAGGTACCACGACCCATACATTTTGTCTTTGGCGGAAATGGGCGTTCCTCTTACCGCGGTCACCGATCTTGAAGGAGAGGTTCAGAAAGCCGACTGTGTAGTGATCGCCACCGCGCACAGTATCTACGACTGGTCATCGATCGCGCACGGCGCGGCCATATTGATCGATACCCGCTTCATCGTGAAGCGCGGCTCGTGAGACACCACCATCCACACTGCTTCACTAGCCGCTGATCATGGCGCCGAGAACTACTGATCAGAGTTTCCTGAATGGTGCAGGGTTTCCTCGCGCGTCCTTTAGCGTTCATCCTGGTGCCGGCTACCCATCAGACGGGGTTGAATGCCATGTGTTCGCAATATCTGCCGGATAGTTTCCACGGAGATCTGGTCTACGACTTCGTCGTCGATCAGGTATTTGCGCAACCGCTGCAGCGACCACTGACTGAACGGCAGATTCAGTGAGATCGGATCGGCAGAGGCGATGTCAACGATCGTCTGCCGTTGCGCCGCCGTAAACACAGGAGGGCGGCCGGGCGATTTTCCGCTGCGCAAACCATCAAGGCCATGCCTATTGTAGCGATGGATCCACTTCCGCACATTGATTGGATGCAGATCGACTTCGCGGCTGATTTCCTGGACCTTATGGCCCTGAGCAGACAGGAGGATGATCATCAGACGTTGAATCGAAACGTCATTCTCCATATTCTGGATGATACGCTCCAACTCTTCCCGTTCTTCCTCCTCCAATTTTCGAACGTAAAGTGCCATGAATTGTCTCCATTTTTGTCCGCCGGCAACTGCCCGCCTGGATGGGGGCAGCGAACAAATCCTCTCCCTACAGTTGAAAAGTGCGGCTATTGTCCTCTACAACCCTCTGATTGTAGTTTGTTACGTGCCTCAATAGTCTTCTGTGTAAGTTCTGCCAGGTTTCGCTCTGCAGAACTGCCTGGAGCCGTTCCAGATCAGAGACTTCGCCAATCGTCAGCATTTG
This sequence comes from Caldilineaceae bacterium, assembly GCA_965200615.1. Classification (GTDB taxonomy): domain Bacteria; phylum Chloroflexota; class Anaerolineae; order Caldilineales; family Caldilineaceae; genus Bin5. The sequence continues at coordinate 599,538 of OZ241377.1, forward strand.
CGGGCCGTTTCCATAGATGGTATACCAAACTTCGGCGGGGTTGATTCCCAACCGCATGAGTCCCGGTGCATATTCGCGCATGACAAACTCAAAATAGGGTTGTTCATGGCCCATTTTGATGTCCCACTGCATCAACAGACGTACCATATGCACTCTGACTGCGCCCAACAGAAGTGCGAGATCTCCGCATGCAATCACCCTGCTCGACCAAAGGGTGAATCTTTTTATGCGCATGACATCATATCAAGAGTGCCCTAAGATCGCAACTTTTCTGTGCCGGTTCTTACTCTGTATCTTTTTCTGTGGAATCTTCCTGTCCTGCGCCCGCGATCCGCTGTTGGCCGCCCCTCCGCTTGAGAACCGCCTCCCTGAACAGCGATTCCAATCGGAATCTGCTGTTGCGTCACATCTTCTTCTGCAACCTGCCCTTGAGACATCGCTGGTTCTCCTTACCCACACGCTGGATGTTCGCGTTGCAACCGTTGACGGCCGCTCGCTGACACTGCAAATCGAAGCCTCCTACCGCCTGCACAACGAGGAAGAAGAGGCGATCACAGCGACCCTGCTCGTCGCGCAACCCGCAAACGCCGCAGCCGCCGGGCATCCCCTGCCCCGCAACATTGCCGTGACCCTCGATGGACAGCCGCTCGCCCTCCAATCCGCCGGTCAAACGGTGGGGCAGAGCGTTCAGGCAGAGTTTGACGCAGACGCCCGCCGACGTCTCACCCTGCGCTACGATCTGCCCCTCACCGCCACGCAGACCTTCGACTTTCATTACCCAATATCTGAGCTGCTCTCCTGGCGCGGTGATATCAGCGGTTGGCGTGTAACGATCGATTTTGCCGGCATGGACCAGTGGCTGGCCCCCTCGAACAGTTGGCTGCAGATTTCCCCGCGCGGCTGGAAAATGCGCGCCAGCCAGTTGGAATGGCTGCGCGAGGAGCGGCCTCCCACGACAGACGTCCACTTCCAAACGCTGCATCCGCAATGGATTCGAGAGATTCAAGTCGCCCAGAACGCGATACGCGCCCAAAACGATCTGGAATCAATGCAGCGGCTGGGCGATCTGTACGCGCAACTGCACCAGGCCCCCGCCCTCCGCACCGCGTCTCGCGACCGCTTCTATGAACAGGCCCTGGCCGCCTACACACAAGCGCTGCAGTCAGGCGAAGAACGCGCCCGGCCCGACACTGTGCTTGCCGCAGTGCGTTACCGGCTGGCAGCGCTCTATCGCAAGCGCGCAATTGCTTCTGATGGCTCCGTCGACAGCGTCTACGTCGCGCTGATGGTGGCGGAGGCAGAAAAGGCTCTCCCGGCTACGCCGCAAGGGCCAACCCGCACCGAGCTCCAAAGCTGGCTGGCCCAGGGTCTGCAGCATCAGTTGCGGACGGCCCGCCTGCAGGAAAACTGGCCCCAGGCCCTGCTGTTAACCGAAAGGCTGGCTCGTCTGCCCGCCGATGTCGTCGATCCGGCCACCCTGGAAGATGAACGCCGGGCCATCCTGCTGCACGAAGTTCTGCAACAGTTGCAGGATGGCAATGAAGAGGCCGCAGTGAAGCTGGTAGGTGAAGAGTTTCTGACTGGGGAGACCCTGCCCCGGCCTGAGCGCCGCACACTTTTTGCCAATTGGCAGATTACGGTTACAGTGAACCAGAATGATATGTCCATCAGTGCCCTGGCCCGCCCCATCTTCCAGAGGCGGGTCGACGGCGAGGGCGCTCTGAACACTCTGCTGAACTCCTGGTCAGGTTCCGGGGCGGCCAATGCAGCACTGACCGTGGAAGCGAACGGGTTTCTCATCCAACTGGACCAACTCGACGCCGCCAAACGTCGGCTTCTGGCCCAGAATACACCCCAATTGCCTGACTGGGCGCTGCTGCGCAGCGTTTTGCTGACGACGGAACAGGCGACGCGGCAGGAAACTCAACTCCTGTGGAAGCGGATCACACAGGCGATCGATGTGGACTTTCGACCAGTCGGAGACCAATGGCACAGTATGGCAGCTTCCCTGGACAGAGAGGCTGCCGCAGTTGAGGACCAAGCCGCGTCTGCAACCGCGTTGAATCGCGCCGAAGCCGCCGCGTTGGAGATCCGTCAGTCTCTGCGAGCGGCGCAGCGCCGGCTGGAAGCGGGCCGCTGGCGGCGGCTTGTCTCCGACAGCACTGTGCAGGTCGTGATGGGCGAACTGCCCGGCGACGCGTCCCCGCAGCGGGTGTGGCTGCTTGGGCTGACAGATCCGCCGCAGCGGCTGACGAACCACATAGAGAGCATTAGCGCAGTGCGGTTGTGGCTTGCCATCGCCCTGGCTGTCGTCCTCAGTTCTCTGTTCGCCGGTCTGCTGTGGCTATTGCTCTGATGCATAAATCGTGATTGATCTTTCTGCCGGATTGTCAGGCCCCGATGCGCTGCCGCTTCGTTACATGAACACGGCTGGCGGTCGCCCCCCTGGCAACCAGAAAACCTGACCATGCGAGACCAAAGTAGGAACCCACTGCGCTCAACTGTGCCAGGAATCGCGGAACCTGTCGCCGACACCGGTATATCAGGATACGCCCTCGACGCGTCTGAGGAAGCTGCCGCTACTCTGGTGGACGCGCCCGATGAATCGGACGAACAGACCCAAGCGCCCTTTGCTTATTTCCGCGAAGGGCGGGCAATCACACTGCTGCTGCTCGGCTTCATCTATCTCATCCTGGCGCTCTCGCTCAGTAGTGCGGGCTGGACCGGCGCAATGAGCATGACCATGCTGATCGCTGTTGTTCTCGGCGCGCTGGCCATGGGCGCGCTGATCTCGTTCAGCCGCTTTGACAGCTTCTTCATGCTTTCCCACAGCTTCGCGACCGGACTGGCTTGGGTGTTCTTCCTGATGACCTTTCTCGTGGGGGACGAGCAGCGCGTGCAGGCATTCTTGGAAAGGGGCATCCCCGTCCTGCAGGCCCGAGCCTATTTCCTTCTGGAGCGCTGGCTGGAGTGGATCGAAGCCGCCATTAACCGGCAGGCCAGCAACGACAACGTTGTCTTCATCTTCGAAATCGGTTTTCTCGTCTGGTGGCTCACCTATCTGGGCGTCTGGTCGGTCTTTCGGCACGGCCATGTCTGGCGCGGCGTGCTCATGGCCGGCATCGCCCTCCTCGTAAATACCCATTACGCGCCCGTGTCTGTGATGGGGTTCCTCGTGGCATACTGCATGGTCGCGCTGCTGCTCCTCGCCTGGACCACTCTCGTCGACCATCGTCAGCGCTGGCGCTCACAGAGCATCTATTTCAGCGAAGATATCAACTTCGATTTCATGCGCTCCGGCTTCATGTACACAGCGGCCGTGATCGCCCTCGCATTCATCGCGCCCAATATGGGCCGCAGTCTCCCCTTCCACGACCTGCTCCAGCCCGTTAATCAGCGCTGGGAAGAGGCCATGCAGGAGTGGAACCGCCTCTATCAGGGCTTGAATCGGCAGACTCGTCCCGTCCAGACAGGTTTCGGTCGCACCTTGACCCTGGGCGGAGAACGCACTGTCAGCGACCGTCTGATTATGGAGGTGGAGGCGCCGTCGGGCCGCTACTGGCGGGCCGTTGCTTTCGACCGCTTCACCGGCCGCCAGTGGATCAACACCGCTGAGGGTGAGACCACATACCGTTCTAACGATCCGATCCCAGCGGCGTTGTGGTCCGCCCGCGTGCCGGTCACACAGACCATCACCATCCGTATACCGACCGGAAATATCCTCCTCGCCATGCCGGATGTGGTGCAGGCCAGCATTCCGTTGGCGGCGCTTCAGCAACCGCTTGCCTACGCCGACCTGGCCGATTCCGCTTCGACAGATCAGGCGGAATCCGAGCTGACATGGGCGCGTTCCAGAATCACGCTCGAGGCCGGCGAAAGCTATCAGGTGATCAGCAGCCAAACCACTGTCACCGTACGGGAGCTGCGTGAAGCGGGTATCATCGACTATCCGCCACAGGCTCTTGACCGCTACCTTCAACTTCCCGTCACTTTCTCCCCCCGCGTCGCAGAACTGGCTGAGGAGGTGATGGCCGACGAGACCACAACCTACGACAAAGTCAAGGCGTTGGAGCGACACTTGCGCACCTACGACTACGACGAAGGGATCGAGGCGCCTGCCTCAGATGAAGACCCGCTGGAGTACTTCCTCTTCGACATCCAGCGCGGCTACTGCGACTACTACGCTTCGGCCATGGCGGCCATGCTGCGAAGCCAGGGGATCCCCGCACGCGCCGCCAGCGGCTACGCCGAAGGAACTTACGACCCGGAGATCGGCACCTATCTGGTTACGGAACGGGACGCGCATACCTGGGTCGAGGTCTACTTCCCGCCATACGGCTGGATCGAGTTCGAGCCTACCTCCGGTGAAAGCATTCTCGATCGCCCTTCGGGAGCAGAGCTCCAGGATAGCGGCCTCATCCCCGGTATGGATGAAATCGCGGCAGAAGACGAGGATTTCCTCTTTGATGACGCACTGGACTTCGAAGAAGAGTTTCCCCAGGACATCGCCGGACCCGTCACGGGCATCGGCGGACTCCCAACTCGCGCTCCGGTCATCACAACCAGCTTCGTCCTGGTCGTATTGACACTGATCGCTGGTGTATGGCTTTTGCGGCGGCGCATGTATCAGGGTCCCAGAGCCTTTATGCAGGAACCCCAGATCTACTACGAACGCCTGCTGAACTGGACTTCGCGGCTGAAGTCACCTCTGCGCTCGCGGCGGACCCAAGAACAACCGAGCCCGCAGGAAATCATGCGCCCGAGTCCGATCGCAAGCCAGATATCACGGCGAACGCCCGCCGAACAGGCGTTGACGCCCTATGAACGAGAGGCACTGCTGGCGGAAGATCTCCCTCAAGGCATCCCGTTTATCCGGCGCATCATCGAAATCTACGTTCAGTTCCGCTATGCCCCGCGCTCGGCGCATCTTGAAGACGGGGTCCGGCTCGAACTGAACCACAACTGGCGCCGGCTTCGTCCTGTTCTGTTGAAGGCTTGGGTACGGCAAAAGCTCAACTGGCGCGCCTCTGCCGGAGGCGGCTAGAGGAACTGTCGACAGCGTCCTGCACAGTGGCCGGCCGCGCGAAACCGCAGTTAACCGGCGCGGACCGCTCCCGTCGGGCGCAGGAGCACCACCTGTGTCTCTTCGGGCAGGCTGGTCTTGGTCAGCTTGAGGGTATCCGTCACTTCAGGTTCGCTGATACCCAACTCCTTCAGAAAACGATCAACCGGTTCCAGGGAGTCGGCCTGCTCGCTGCGCAGACCTTCGTGGCGGTATTGCATCGGCACGACGATGCGCGGGTCCAGCTGGCTGATCACTTCGGCAATACGAGACACGTCGCGTATGTGCGGTCCGCTCACCGGCGTCAGCAGTACGTCGATATCGCCCAGCTCCTCACCGCCGGCGCTGGCCGGCGCCTGTCCCAACTCTCCCAAATGGCCGACCGTAAGGCCGGCAAAATCCAGGAAAAAGGCGACGCTGCGCGTACCGTTCTGAGAGGTCGGCAGGCCGGTTACGAGTACCTGTTTGACTTCGTAGTCACCGGGGCCTCGCAGGATCTTCGGCCCACCGCCGACAGTGCCTGTGCCCTGGACGCGGGCGGCTGAACTGCTGCTGATGGTCACAATATCAGCGCTAAGCCGGGGCAACTGGACGCCGGTCGCCTTACTGCTAAAGGGGTCGCAGATTGCGGTGACGCGGCGCTCGCGCAGACGAAAGCAGCAGAAACCGTACCAGTTGATGTCCAAAGTCCTGTCCTTTCCCGAATGCTGACAGATCTTGTGAGCAGTAAGAGACCGCTCTCTGTGCAAGGCGGCTATCCACAGTTCTGAAATAGACCCGCAACGCATAGTGATCTTACATCACGAGTTCGCCTCCCGCCAAAGCGCGGGGGATCTCCACCGGCTGCATTCAGACCTGCAGGCGCCTCAGAGTTCGTTTCCGCCCGGCAGGGCTCTGCTTTGCGCAATGTCTGTGCAGGTACTATCATATCGTTCTTACGCAGCCGCCTTTCCGGGGCCGCGAAACCGGCCGTGGAAAGAGCCGGAGACCCATACCAATAGGAATGGGTTTGACTAGCCGGAGAAACTTTCTATGAACGAACAGACAGTGCGCCAGGTGGTCACTGCCCGCTTCTATGAGTCGCTTGCCCAAACTGGTGTCGAAGTCACCTCCATCCCCCAACCCCAGTTGCAGGCCATCGTAAACGCGCTGGCCGACGGCGTTTTTGCGGCCCTCGATGCGATGGAAACCGAAGCCGACCATTTCGTCGCCGAGACCAGTGCGCGCTCGGCCGGCCCTGAAGAACCTGAAACGGCATCCCCTGCACCAGAATCCGCGGCAGCCATCGCCGATCAGCTCGAAATAGAGGAGCTGCTCTGGTCCGGCCGGCCCTACCTGTCCATCGGCGTCCGCTATGAACTCACCACCCAGCGAATACGGCTCATACGCGGGTTGCTGGGACGCAGTTATAACGAGATCGAGCTGGTGCGCGTACGTGATACGTCGGTGACCCAGCATCTGGGCGAAAGGGCATTGAATGTGGGCGATGTCACGATCACCAGCAATGATCCCAGCCATCCTGAATTCACGCTCCACAACGTCAAAGATCCGATGGAAGTGCGGGAAATGATCCGTCAGGCCACGATGAAGGAAAAGCAGCGGCGCGGCCTCCATTTTCGCGAGGAGATGTAACGGTGCCCCTTGCGACAGGTACGGAACGAGCACAACCCCGCGAAGAAGAGTTGCCGGTCGCGAAAACGCCTCTCTTTGAACTGGCCCGCCAGGCCGGCGAACTGGCGCTGACGATGCAGCAGGATGGTCTGCGCTCCATCCATTCCAAGTCCACGCCCAATGACCTGGTCACCGAGGCCGACCTCGCCTGCGAGACCCTGATTCGCGACCGGCTGGCCTCCCTGACGCCCGATTTCGGCTTCTGGGGCGAAGAAAGCGATGAACGTCCCCACGACGAGTACTACTGGTTGGTGGATCCGATCGACGGCACGATCAACTTCGCCGCCGCCCTGCCCTGGTTCGGCATCAACATCGCTCTCATCCATCGTGAGACGACCATCTTCGGCCTCTCGCTCATCCTGCCGCAGTTCGAGCTCTTCTGGGCGCAGGCCGGCCAGGGCGCCTACCTGCGGCGACGCAGCGGCGAGCAGCAGCGCCTGCAGGTCAGTCGGGCATCCTCACTGGCGGACGCGCTGCTGACCACCGGCTTTCCCTACCACCGCGCCGAGAATGAGGACAACAACGCAGCCGAATTCGCCCGCATCATGCCGATCTGCCACGGCGTGCGGCGCATGGGCGCATCCTCTGCCGATCTGGCCTATGTGGCCTCCGGCGCATTCTCAGCCTACTGGGAAGGATGGATCCAGCCATGGGATGTGGCCGCCGGCGCCCTGCTTGTCCGCGAGGCCGGCGGTCTCGTCACAAACTACCACGGCGCGCCCTACAGTCTGGCCGACCACTGCATCATCGCCAGCAACGGCCAGCCGGGCGTTCACGAATCCCTGCTGCAAGCTATACAAGAGGCCCGTTCAGGGAAGTTCGAACAGGACTGACGGAAAGGCTAGGACAGATGGACAAGAAATCAGTGCAAGAACAGTTCGGCGCCCACGCCCGGACCTATATCACCAGCCGGCCCCACGCCAAGGGCGCCAGTCTGCAACGGCTGGTCGAGCTGGTCGAGCCGCAGCCGGCCTGGCAGGCGCTGGACATCGCTACCGCCGCCGGGCACACCGCCTTCGCCTTTGCCCCTCACGTCGCCCATGTCCTGGCGACCGATATCACTCCGGAGATGCTGACCGTCGCCCGCGAACAGATTGCAGCGCGCGGCATCGACAACGTGACCGTCGAGCACGCCGACGCCGAAAGCCTGCCCTATGCGGACAGCCGGTTCGATCTGCTCACCTGCCGCATCGCGCCCCATCATTTCCCTAACATCAGCGCATTTCTGCGCGAGTCAGTGCGCGTGCTGCGCGCCGACGGCATTCTGGCGGTTGTGGACAACGTCGTGCCGGAAGGGGAAGCGGGCGATTTTGTCAACGCATTCGAAAAACTGCGCGATCCCAGCCACGGGCGTTGCCTCAGTGTGGAGGAGTGGTTGGAGGGTTACGCGCAGGTCGGCTTGCAACTGATCCAGCAAGAGGTCCTCGAAAAACAGATGGTCTTCGAAGATTGGGCGGCACGCCACGACCCGGTGATGCAGTCCTATCTGCGGGCGCTGCTCTGGCACGGCCCGCCCGAGTCACACGAATTCCTCCATCCCCGTAGTGAGGACGTCAAGACGCTCTTTCACCTGCGCGAAGGCCTCTTCATCGGGCGGAAACAGGGCTGAACCCCGGAAGCCCTTTTGACGTACTTTCTTTGCCCATTCCCCTGATATGCAGTAGGCTTACAAGAAGCAAGCAGGCAATCATGGCTGTCCGTGTCGTTGGGCCGCAGGCATTCCCGCTTCACGTACATCCTCAAAATTGAAGTAAACTCCCGGTCTGAAGGAAACTACATGACGAAAATACGCTTTGGCACCGACGGCTGGCGCGGACGCATGGCCGAAGACTACACCTTTGCCAATGTGCGCCGCTGTGCCCAAGGCTTTGCCAACTGGCTTCTGGACGAGGGCTATGCCTCCCAAACCGTTGTCGTCGGCCACGACCAGCGCTTTCAAGGTGAACACTTTGCCGCCGCAGTGGCGGAGGTGCTGGCTGCCAACGACCTGCAGGTCCTGCTGATCGACGGCGCCGCGCCGACGCCGGTGATCAGCTTCGCTGCCGTCAATATCACCGCCGCCGGCGCCGTCAATATCACCGCCAGCCATAACCCGCCCGAGGACAACGGCTTCAAAGTGCGCGACGCCAGCGGCGGCGCGGTGCCGCCGGATGGATTGGTCGCCATCGAAGCCCGCATTCCCGATTTGGACGGGGTAAAGAGCATCTCTCTCGACGCCGCCCTCGCCGACGGCACAGTGCGGCGTCATCAGCCGCAGGCCGCCTATCTGGACCACCTGTCCAGCCTCATCGATGTCACAAGCATCCGTGACGCCGGCCTCAAAATCGTTGTCGACGGCATGTGGGGCAACGGCGCCGGCTGGCTGACCGAAATCATCGGCGGCGGCAAAACCGAAATCATAGAAATCCACGCGCAGCGCAACCCGATCTTTCCGGAAATGGACCGCCCCGAGCCGATTCCCCCCAATGTCGACGCCGGCCTGGCCGTCGCCCGCTCCGTAGAGGCCGACTGCATATGCATTCTCGACGGAGACGCAGACCGCTGCGGCTTCGGCGATGAGAACGGCCAGTTCGTCGATCAGCTGCGGGTCTACGGGCTGCTCGCCTACTATCTGCTTGAAGTGCGCGGCGAACGTGGGCCGATTGTCAAGACCCTCAGCACGACCTCGATGCTGGACAAGCTTTGCGCGGCCTACGACGTGCCCGTGGTGGAGACCGGCGTCGGCTTCAAATTCGTGGCGCCGGCGATGCTGGAGCACGATGCGCTCATCGGCGGTGAGGAGAGCGGCGGCTACGCCTTTCGCGGCCACGTGCCCGAGCGCGACGGCATCCTCTCCAATCTCTGCCTCTTGGACCTCATGGTGCGCACCGGCAAGAGGCCGACCGAGCTTCTTCAGCTTCTCTTTGAAAAGATCGGCGAGCACTTCTACGACCGGGTCGACATCCGCCTGACCGACGCGGACATGAAGGCCGCAGCCCAGCAAAGACTCGATAACATCGATATCGCCGGGCTGACACTGGGCGGCATCGCCGTCACCGACCGCATTACCGTCGACGGCTACAAGTTCCCAATGGAGGATGGGGGCTGGTTGCTGGTGCGCTTCTCCGGCACTGAACCGCTGATCCGGATCTACACGGAGACGACCCGCAAGGAGCAGGTGGCTGCGATCCTTGCCGATGGCCAAAAGCTGGCTGGGCTGTAGACAAAAGCCTTCGCGCAGGACAGAGAACACCCCCAATCCCCGTTCCGAAACTGCGCCTCTCTGTCATCCGACGCGCTTTCGTGCGGTGACAGAATGTGATAAAATTAACAAGCAGCCTATGCCAGAAATAAGCTAGTTCTACCTTTTTTGCGAGGAACTTCCAAACCGGATGCGCTGCCACCTTGCCATCTGAGCGTACATGATCGTTCCGACGCTGGTCGACAGCCACTGCCATCTGGACATGGAGCAGTTCGATGCGGACCGGGCCGCCGTGCTGGAACGGGCACAGGCGCGCGGTGTGAGCACGATCGTCAACCCTGGCATCGATCTGGTCCACTGCCGGCAGGCCATTGCGCTGGCCGACCGGCATCCGCAAGTGTACGCTGCGGTGGGAATCCACCCCAACAGCAGCGCCGACTTCGGCGAACAGACGCTGACACAGTTGCGCGAGTTGATCACTCATCCCAAGGTTGTCGCTATCGGAGAAATCGGGCTGGACTATCATTGGGATACTGTCTCCCGCCGGCAGCAGGCACAGGCATTTCGGGCGCAGCTGGATCTGGCCGCCGAACTGGGCCTGCCGGTCATCATCCATAACCGGGAGGCGTCGACCGATCTGGCCCAGATTCTGCAAGCGTGGGCAGCCAGCGCACGTACGCGCAATTCCCCCCTGGCAGAGCGGCCGTTTTGGGGTGTACTGCACGCGTTCTCCGGCGACGCTGCACTGGCCCATGCCGCTTACGATTGGAATTTCGCCCTCGGTTTAGGCGGTCCGATTACTTTCAAGAACGCACGGGCTTTGCACGAACTCGCGCCGCAACTGGGTCTCGACCGTTTGATGCTCGAAACCGACGCTCCCTGGCTGTCGCCGCATCCATTACGCGGGAAGCGCAACGAACCCGCGTATGTGGCTCTGGTAGCCGAAAGGCTGGCCGAGCTCCTGGGATTGCCTGTAGGGGAGATAGCGGCCCGCACGACCGCTGTCGCCCGCTCAATCTTTGCACCGCTGGCCGGTGAACCGAGACCGGAAGCGGTTTCGATGGCCGCCGGCCGGCCAGCGTAGTTCGCCGCTTGAACGCTTTGTGACGCTTTGCTATGGTTGACCAGGTCCAGGTCGAACAGCTCACCAACACTGAAGCGAGACCCTTGGCGCAAGATAAGGCACCGATGATGCCGCGTTCGGACGCCCTCGACGCGCGCGAAGAGATCGCGCAAGAGCAATTCCGCCGCGCGCTGCTGACTCCGCAGGACGCGGCGGCTCTTTTGGCACCGGTACGCGGAGGACTTGAGCAGGTCGAAGAGAAGATGAAGAGCGTCGACGCCGACGTGTTCGCGCCGCTGGCCAACGCCTTCCTCGAACTGATCGGCCAGGGCGGGAAACGGTTGCGTCCGGCTCTGGCGCTGCTGGCCGCAGGGCTGCAAGACGGTACTCCCGATCTGAACAGTTCCCGCTCCAATGCGGACGGGATGCCAGCTGCTCAGGGTGAGTATTGGAACGCGCATACGCTTATCGCACTGGCGGCGGCCGTGGAGATGCTGCACACCGCCACGCTCGTCCACGACGATGTCATCGACGGCGCGTTGCTACGTCGTGACGCGCCCACGCTTAACGCCTCCTGGAGCGCAGGGGCCACGGTTCTTGCCGGCGACTATATGTTCGCCCGCTCCGCCCAGTTCGCCGCCGAGACCGGCAACGTGCACGTCATCACCATTTTCAGTGATACCCTGCGCGTGATTGTCGATGGCGAGATGCGCCAGCTTTCGGACCGCAACGACTTTCGCCAGGGCCGCCAAGCCTACTACCAGCGCATCTATGCCAAGACGGCCAGTCTTTACAGCGCCGCGACCGAAGCGGCCGCCGTCTTGGTCGGCCTGGCGCCGGACCGGGTCCAGGCGCTGAAATCCTTCGGCTATCAGTTCGGAATGGCCTTTCAGATCGTGGACGACATCCTCGACTTTGTCGGCACCGACGCCACCCTGGGCAAGCCCGTTGGAAGCGACCTGCGCCAGGGAACCCTGACACTGCCGTTTCTCTACTACCTGCGCGAACTGCCCCAGCCTCAAAAAGTGGTGTCCCGTCTGCTCCAGGCCCGAGAGCGCGCCGATGCTGGCGACCCCGGCATCCTGTCCGCAACCGTGCAGGAGATCGTTCAGGCCGTGCGCGCAAGCGGCGCAATCGAAGCCGCCCATCAGGAAGCGCTCGGCTTTCTCGACCACGCGGTTCACGACTTGGCGCCTTTCAATGACAACCTCTGCCAGCGATCGCTTCTGGGCCTCTGCGCCTTTGTTGTGCAGCGCAGCAGCTGAATCGAGACCGCCAGCGGTCGCAGATCAGCGAGTATCCCTGCGCAACGCCCGCCAACCGGCCCTCCAGCCAACTGTAAGAGCGATGCTCCAACGACTTCGCGGCCGAGCAGGCCCTCAAGGAGGCGAAGCTCACCCGCAGACAGACCGGAGACCGCCGCCGACGGACCTGGTGATCGTGATCATCTCCTGGAACGTCTGGGATCATCTGCGCGCCTGCCTGACCTCGATCGAACAGCAGAGCACACCCATAGACGAAGGACGCGACAAGAAAGCGGAGCGCAAGAACGCCGGCAACTCCACGACTCTCGTGCGCCGTTTCGGGCCGAACAGCGAAGCCACTCTCCAGGTCGTGGTGCTCGACAATGCCAGCGAAGACGCTACGACCTCTCTGTTGCCAAGCCGGTTCCCCTGGGTACAGACCATCTTCAGCGACGAAAACCTGGGCTTCACCGGCGGCAACAACCGGGCGCTGGAAGCGATGGGGATTGACCCCCTGCCGCCGCAGGATGAAGAAGGGGAAGCCCCTGGTCAGAACGGCGTAGAGGGCCCGGCCGCACCAATTCGGACATCTGACAGCAACTCGGTAAAGGACCCGTCCCCGCCTCCCGCCGTCAAAGCGCGCTTCATCTACTTCCTCAACCCGGACACCGAACTCCTGCCCGGCAGCCTGTGGGCGCTCTACAACGGCATCAACGAGGACGAGACCATCGGCGCGATCGGACCGCAGCTGCGCTACACCGACGGCGCACTGCAAAGCAGCCGGCGGCGCTTTCCCGGCCTCCTAACCGGCTTTTTCGAAAGCACCTGGCTGGAGCAGATGTGGCCCCGCAACCCGTGGACCCGCAGCTACCACCTTGCCGACTGGCCCGCGGAAGTCCGCCAGGACGTAGACTGGCTCGTCGGCGCAGCCCTCCTGGTGCGGGGAGAAGTGCTGGCCGCGCTCGGCGGATTCGATCCCCAGTTCTTCATGTACAGTGAAGAGACCGACCTCTGCCGGCGCATCAAGCGCGCTGGCTGGCGCGTCGTCTACGACCCGGGCGCAATCGTCATCCACGCCGAGGGCCGCAGCAGCGGCCAGGTCAGCGCCAGGCGCCATATCCTCTTCAACCGCAGTAAGGTTCGTTACATGCACAAGTGGCACGGACCGATGTGGGCAGAGCTGCTGCGCCGCTATCTGCTCACCGAATTCCGCCTGCAGATTATAAGCGAGTCCCTCAAAGCGTTCCTGGGCCACAAACGGGCGCTGCGTCGCGACCGCGTCGCCGCCTACCGCGACGTCCTGAAGAGCGGACTGGAGTGAACCAGAAATTGTCAGATTTTACTGATGCAGAGCTCTTGCGGGTTATCGCCGGGGGCGAGACTGACCGCGTCGAGTTCAAGGAGTCCCTGACTGGAAGCGCTGCTGAGAGAATCCGTGAGGCCATCTGCGCTTTTGCCAATGATCTGCCCGGACACAGCGCGCCCGGTTTCGTTTTTGTCGGAGTGAGGGACGATAGCACAATCGTCGGCACTTCGGCCACGGACCGGCTGCTTCAGCAATTAGCTGATATGAAAACCGATGGGAATATCCTGCCGCCGCCTACCCTGACAGTTGAAAGAAGAGTGCTGCAGAACAAAGAGGTGGCATTGGTTGTCGTGCAGCCGTCCAATTCGCCTCCTGTACGCTGCAAAGGAGCCATCTGTATCCGTATCGGCCCACGCCGAGGTATCGCCGCAGCACAGGACGAGCGCATCCTTAATGAGAAACGGCGATTTGGGGACCGCCCCTTTGACGTCACCCCTATTCCTACCACCGGTCTCTCCGATCTCAACCTCACCCAATTTGAAAACGAGTATCTGCCCGCTGCCTTTTCAGATGAAATCCTTGCTGCCAACGACCGTTCTCTTCGTGAGCAACTTTCCGCGACCAAGATGATTGAGTCCGCCCAGCGGCCCACCGCGACGGTATTGGGCCTGCTTGCAATTGGCAAGAATCCGCAGGACTTTCTGCCGGGCGCCTACGCGCAGTTTCTCAGAATTGGCGGCAACGAACTTGCCGATGATATTCTTGACAGCGAAGACATTAGCGGCGCTGTTCCCGATCTTCTGCGTCGGTTGGATGAAAAATTGCGCGCGCATAACCGAACAGAGGTGGATATTACCTCCAGCGACACCGACCTGCGCACCGCACTGTATCCCATGGAAGCTCTGCAACAGATTACCCGCAACGCCATTATGCACAGAACGTATGAGGCGACGAACGCGCCGGTTCGCGTCAGTTGGTTCAGCGATCGCATTGAAGTTATCAGCCCCGGCGGAGCCTTCGGAACGGTCGCCGCTGACAATTTCGGCCAGCCGGGACTCACAGACTACCGCAATCCGAATCTGGCGGACGCGATGAAAACCTTGGGCTATGTTCAGCGTTTCGGCGTCGGAATCGACATCGCCAGACGGCACTTGGAGCAGGCAGGACATCCTCCCCCAGAGTTTGACGTTTCCAGCAACCATGTGCGGGTTGTGCTCTTTGCGGCGCGCAAACATTAGGCTACGGCAAGATGAGCGTCCCCGTTCTAACCTTTTTCAATAACAAGGGCGGTGTTGGCAAAACCTCTCTCGTCTATCATCTTGCCTGGATGCTATCCGACTCAGGCTATCACGTACTTGCCTGCGACCTGGACCCCCAAGCCAATCTCACCGCCGCCTTCCTGAACGAGGAGCGGCTGGAAGAACTGTGGAAAGACAACGATAGCAAGGCTGGGCAGACCATCATGCAGTGCGTCAGGCCGCTCACGCGTGCGGGCGATGTCCGAAGCCCTGCTCTCGTGCCGATTGCTCTCTCGCTCGGTCTGATGCCAGGCGATCTGGCGCTGGCCGGATTTGAAGATATCCTGTCCACGGAATGGCCCAATGCGCTGGGGTCCGGCGAGTTGTTCCGCTCCTTTCGTGTTCTGACAGCCTTCGCAACGGTGATGCAAGACGGTGCGCGGCAGATGGAGGCAGACATTATCCTGGCTGACGTCGGCCCTAACCTGGGCGCGATTAACCGTTCTGCGTTGATCGCCACCGACTACATTATCGTTCCCGTGGGCGCAGATCTGTTTTCGCTCCAGGGGCTGCGTAATCTTGGCCCTTCACTGAATCGATGGCGCGCCGATTGGGGAAAACGCAGAGACAACTGGCAGCAGCCAGAATTTCTACTGCCTGAGGGAGGTATGAAGCCGATAGGCTATGTGGTCCAGCAACACGGAGTGCGCCTCACCCGTCCCGTAAAAGCCTATGACAAGTGGGTGAACCGCATGCCTGAAGAGTACGCCCGCAACCTGTTAGGCGATAGCGTTGGGCCCTATGCGGCGACACCTGCACAAGACTCGGTACATGCCCTCGCAACCGTCAAGCATTTTCGTAGTCTCGTGCCGATGGCACAGGAAGCGCGCAAGCCAATCTTTCACCTGACGACCGCCGACGGCGCGATCGGCAGCCATGCGGCAGCGACCAATGACGCTCGCCGGGATTTCAAACAGTTGGCCGACAAAATCGCGCAGATAGTTATGCCGGAAGCTGTAGCCGCTGGCTAACCCCCGTTTCCTTACCGTTACGGCTGTCTTCACCTGGCACAAACTCTGACGCAGGTCACGTCAATTGCGTCAGGAAGACCTTCTCCCTCCCCAATCTTTCTGTCTCCTCGTCTCTTCGTGTAAGATGCTGCTCAACGCGCTGTCTCTTCATTCTTATAGCGCAACCTATCAGGAGAAACATCAGTGGCCCGATTTCAGACCAAGCCGATCAGCGGCGCCCGCGACTTCCTGCCCCTGGACGTGCTGCGCCGTCAATATGTCATCGAAGTGATCGAACGCGTCTACCAAAGCTACGGCTTTGAACCGCTCGACACGCCGGTGATGGAACGACTGGATACCCTGCTTGGCAAATATGGCGACGAGGGCGATCAGCTGATCTTCCGCGTCGCCAAGCGGGGTGCCAAGCTGCAGCGAGCGCTCGCAGACTCCCCAACCCAAGACGAAATCGCCGACGCCGGTCTGCGCTACGACCTGACCGTGCCGCTCGCCCGCATCGTCGCCGAGTACAGCAACCAACTCCCCCGTTACTTCAAGCGCTACCATATCGCGCCCGTCTACCGCGCCGACCGTCCCGCCAAGGGGCGCTTCCGCGAGTTCTACCAGTGCGACCTGGACGTAGTCGGCTCCTCCAGCCAGCTGGTCGAAGCCGAGGTCCTCAACGCCGGCGCCCAGGTACTGCAGGAGCTCGGCTTCCGCGGACGCGATGCGTCCGGCTTTCTGCTGCGCCTGAACCACCGCGGCGTCCTGCGCGGTCTGATGGAGGTAACCGGCGTGCCCTCGGAACTGGAGTCGGACGCGCTGGTCGCCGTCGACAAGCTGGACAAGATCGGCTTGGAAGGCGTGGAAAAGGAGTTGCAGTCGCGCGGAATCGATCAGACCGCTACCACCGCACTCCTGGAACTGATGGCCGCAGCGCCGGAGGAAACGGACGCGGCGCTCTGCTGGTTGGAGGAAAGGCTGGCATGCTCCGAAAACGGCGCACAAGCAGTGGCAGAACTGAGAAATGTAGTTACGCTAACGCAAACAGGCCCGGCTGGCGACCACATCCGCATCGACCCATACCTGGCGCGCGGGCTGAGCTACTACACCGGGCCAATCTACGAAATCGAATTCCCCACCCTGAGCGGCGCCGGCGGCGCCGGCGGACGCTACGACGACCTGATCGGCATGTTCAGCAACCGCTCGATTCCTGCCTGCGGCTTCAGCCTGGGCCTGGAGCGGATCCTCCTGATCATGAAGGAGCGCGGCCTTTTCCCCCAAAAACTGGCCGGACAACCCCAGATACTGATCACCAATTTCGATCGCGAGACGCTGGCCGCGAACGTAGAGTTGGCACATGCCCTCCGACAGGCCGGCCTGCGCGTCGACCACTACCCGGACCCGGACAACCTGGGCCGCCAATTCAGATACGCCGAGGAGCGCAACATCCCGGTTGCCCTTCTCTTAGGCGGAACCGAGTTGGCGGCGGGGACCGTCACCGTCAAGGACCTGATGAGCGGCGAACAGGAGTCGGTAGCGCAAGCAAATGTAGCCGAACATCTTTGCGCAGGACGCCATTAAGGCCCGTTTCGGGTCTTGCAGATTGTCCCATATCGCAATCGTTGCGATATAATCACCCGACCGCCACACACAATTGTACATGCCTCACCCTATCTGGATTAGCAGTCGCCAATATCCGTACATTTCCTTGAGGAGGAACACATGACGCAATCAGTCCTGAGCCGACGTCAGTTCTTGCAGCTATCAGCCGGCGTGACCGCCACCTCGTTCTTAGCGGCTTGTGTAGCCCCGGCCGCGCCTGCAGCCGATAGCGGTGACGCAGGAATGGCTACAACAACCATCGACGTTTGGGCCTATCCCCGCACCGAAAACGACGGGGACATCGTCTATGCCCCTCTCAATGAGGGATTCCATGCAGCCCATCCTGACGTCATGGTGCAGGTCGAGGTACAGCCCTGGGGCGGGCGTCGCGAAAAACTCTACGCCGCGGCTGCAGCCGGAGAGGCGCCCGATATCTGGGATGCGACCACCGATACCGTGCCGGCCTATATCACCAAAGGTGTGATCCTTGGTCTTGACGATCTGCTCACGGCCGACGATCTGGCCGACTACCACGCTGCCGAAATCGATGCAGCAAGCCTTGACGGTGTCCTTTACATGCCGCTTATCGAAGCCGAAGTCAATGGCATTGCTTACAACGGCGGACTGCTGTCAGAACTGGGCTATGACCCGGCCACCGCTTCGTTCCAGACATGGGACGAACTCTATGCTTTGGGTGAACGGGCCGCAGAACAGAACTGGTATCTGGAAAGCCTCAGTACCTTCAGCTGGGGCGGATTCCTGGTTACGGTACACGAAGCGGGCGGCCAGGTGTATACGGACGACCGCACCGACTCCAATTTCCTCGAACAGCCCGTCATCGATGCCTTGACCCGCTGGGTCAAAGAGTTCCAGGAGGGCTGGGTCCCGCTGGAATACGCCATCGGCAGCGTCGATGAACAGGGTGGTCTGCCCGACTACTGGCTCTCGCTGGAACAGGTGACTGCACGCAGGGAAGATGCAGCCTGCGTTCAAGACGTTGAAGCCAACCCGGATCTGGAATATGTAATTGGCCATGCGCGCAGCATGGACAGCTCAATTACTGCGGTGTCCGGCATCGTCTCGGGTCAGGGATGGGCCATCACCAGTCAAAGCGACGCGGTTGATGCCGCGGTCACATGGGTCAAGTACATGATCATGCCGGAACAGGTCGGGACACGCGCCAATCTGGCAGGCACCACGCCCGTCGGCAACAAATCCAGGGAATACTGGAATCCTGCCCCCTGCACGGCCGAGTACGTAAACCGTTTCGGACCGCTCCTGTTTGCCGGCGTCGACACCAATACCCTCTGGCAGGAGAGTAAGGTTGTTGCAGGCCCGCAATTCCAGGCAGCTGTGCTTGGTCAGGCCACAGTAGAAGAAGCGTTGGAGAACATCAAGACCGAAATCGATGCGCTTCTGCTGGAACAGTACGGATAATGGAGCCAACTCCCTTGCAATAGGCCCAGCAAAGATCGCAGAGTTGCGGAGAAGGGAGTTTGTCCTGCTTCTCCGCAACTCTGCGATTTTTTGTTCGGAATAGAGAAACTGATCATGGCCGTTGCCAGTACATCCCAGCGCGCTTCCTCCCAATTCCTGAAACGATTGCGGAGTTCCCTGCCTTGGTACCCCTTTATCATCATCAACGCCTTGGTCTTTGTGTTATTCAATCTGGTCCCCTGGTTTTCAATGTTCCGTTACAGCGTCCTCAAGACCGATCTGCTCTCGACGCGCGAATTTGTTGGGCTGGATCACTTTGTGCGTATGTTCACCGATGCCAAGCTTCACAAAGCCATGCTCAACACAGCCTGGTTTACGCTCATGTATATCCCGCTCCTGGTGGTGGTATCACTTGGTGTCGCTATCTTGGTGAACCGGCCGCTTCGGGGCATGAAAGCCTTCCGCGCGATCTACTTTCTTCCCAACATTACGTCGGTGGCAGTCCTTGCCTTGATCTTTCGCCGCTTCCTTTCTCCGCGCCCCGATGGCCCCCTTAACTTCCTGATCGGGCTTGTAGGCATCCCGCCCCAGAAATGGTTGATCGACGTGTACCAGGCCATGCCCAGCATTGTCGGGATCAGTCTGTGGGAGGCGTTCGGTTATTTTATGGTCATCTGGTTGGCCGGGCTGCAGGCCATCCCCAATGAGCTCTATGATGCCGCCAAAGTGGATGGCGCCAACGGATGGCGTCTTCATCGCTACGTCACCATTCCACTTCTGCGCCCAACCGCGGCCTTTATTATCGTTATCGCCACTATCGGCGCACTGCAGGTCTTCGGTTCAATCTTCATTTTGACCGGCGGCGGACCTGTAAACGCGACAACGACGGTGGTCTACCAGATCTACAATGAAGCCTTCAACTTTGGCCGCTTCGGTTACGCGTCCGCGCTGTCGATTCTCTTCTTCCTCATTATTCTGATCATCGCACTGATTCAGTCCCGATATCTGCGTTTTGGAGACGACGTTTATTAGCTGAATTGTGAGGAAAACTGCCGGTCACCGGGGATAGCCCTTGTCGGAAGAAACCGACGCCTGACTCTTTATCTTGGAAGGATCGCTTTGGAGTTCTCCAGATGTCTGTTTCCGAAGCCAGCAGCGAATCAGTCGAAAAACCCAACCTGATTCGAGAGACGATCATCTACATACTGATGGCCGCGGTGGCGATCACAACCGTTGGGCCGTTTCTGATCATGCTGTCGGTATCTCTCACCCAGAATATTCGCTTTATCACCTTCCCAATCGAACTGATCCCAACGCCGATGACATTGGAGAATTTCCAGACACTCTTTGCCCGCACGGACGCACTGCGCTGGCTCTTCAACAGTGTCTATGTCGCGGTCATATCAACTCTGGGCGGAGTGATCACCTCAAGCATGGCCGGATATGCCTTTGCCAGGGGCAATTTCTGGGGCAAGAACATTATCTTCATGCTTTTCCTGGGCATTCTGATCATGCCGGATACAGCCCTGATCGTGCCCCAATTTGTCGTTCTCTCGCGACTAGGTCTGGTGAACACCTATACGGCTCTGATCGGACCCTGGTTTGCCTCCATTTTCGGTACCTTCCTGCTGCGCCAGGCCTATCTGAGCATCCCCCGCGACTATGACGATGCCGCAACCATCGATGGCGCCAATCTATGGCAGAACTGGTGGCATGTGCTGATGCCGCAGGTCGTACCCACCATGGCGACACTGGCTGTTCTCCGCTTTATGGGCAACTGGAACTCCTTTTTCTATCCCATGATCGTCACATCCAAATCGGATATGCGCACCCTGACCGTCGGGTTGGGCACTGTGGCGCGCTCCGGCGGAGATGCAGGATTGGATATGGCCGGCGCCGTGCTCGGCTTTCTCCCGACACTGATCGTCTTTGTCCTCATGCAGCGTTATATTATCCGCGGCATCTCACTCAGTGGCGTGAAAGGCTGACACATTCGCATGGCGCAACAACGAAAAATCCTCTACCTGCCCCCGGTTGGCCTCTCCGAAGATATTCTCTCCCCGGAGGCTGTCTCCATACTGGAGAGCCTGGGCGCCGTGATCTGGAACAAGCTGGATCGCAACTACACAAGCGATGAACTGCTCGAAATGATCCCCGGCGCGTCAGTCGTAGTCACCTCCTGGGGGTCGCCCCTCATCACTGAAGAACATGTAGCCGCTGCCGAAGACCTTCAGATCGTCGGTCATGCCGCCGGCTCGGTCAAGACCCGCCTGGCAGAATCCGGCCACGAACGCGGCATCGTACTCCTCAGCGCCGCCGACGTCATCGCTGAATCGGTTGCCGAATACACGCTTTGGGCCATGCTGAGCGGGCAGCGCAATCTCTGGCCTTACGAACACAGCATGAAGGTCGAACGCGGCTGGAAACCCGCCCCCAACTGGCCCGGTCACTCCCTTTATTCCAAACAAGTGGGGCTCGTCAGCGCCAGCATGGTGGGCCGCCGCGTCATCGGTCTGCTCAAACCGTTCAACTGCGACGTGTCAGTTTACGACCCTTATCTCAGCCAGGAAGACGCCCACCTGCTCGACGTACGCAGCGTCTCTCTGGAAGAAATCTTTGCCGGCTCCGATATCATCTCGGTGCACGCCCCCATCACCCCCGAAACCAGGAAGATGATTACCGGCGCCCATTTCCAGTCTATACGCGATGGCGCACTCTTCGTTCACACCGCTCGTTCCTGGGTTCTGGATCAGGATGCCCTGGTTGCCGAGCTGCAGAAGAACCGCTTCAACGCTTACATCGATGTCTTCGAGCCGGAACCCTTGTCCCCCGACCACCCCATCCGCGATCTCGACAATGTCTTCCTGTCCCCCCATGTTTCGGGCCACACGGTCGAGAATCGCATGCGCCTGGTCGGAGAGATCGTGCGCGACATCCAACGATTCTACAACGACGAACCGCTGCGGTTGGTTGTACCGTATGAGAAACTGAAGATTATGGCCTGATGCCGGAACGCAGTTACCGGAAAGCAGGGACAATGATGTTGCCGAAGCATGCCCAGGCAGTGATAATCGGCGCCGGAATCGCCGGCTGTAGCGTGGCCTACCACCTGACGAAACTCGGATGGCACGAGATCGTTGTCGTCGATCAAGGCCCGCTCTTCGAAACCGGCGGCTCCACTTCGCACGCGCCGGGCCTCGTCTTCCAGATCAACGCCTCCAAAACGATGACCGAGTTCGCCCGCTACACCGTCGATCTCTGGACCCAAATGGAGCTCGACGGCGAACCGTGTGCCCGGCAGGTCGGCAGCATGGAAGTCGCCTGGACGTCCGAGCGGCTCACCGATCTGAAACGCAGGCACGGCTACGGCCTCGCCTGGGGCGTGGACTGCCACCTGCTCAGCCCCGACGAGGCGCGCGCCCGCTTTCCCCTCCTCTCCGACCGCATCTTGGGCGCGCTCTACGTCCCTTCTGACATCCAGACGAAAACCACCCGGTCGGCAGAGGCGATGGCATGCTCGGCCGCGCATGCCGGCGCCCAATTCTTCGGCGGCGTCAAAGTTGTCGGATTCGGCATCGTCGGCGGTCGCATTAACGCCGTGCATACCACTCACGGCGACATCAGCACAGATCTGGTCGTCGCCGCCACCGGCATTTGGGCCCCCAAAGTTGGCGCCATGGCCGATGTGCCGATCCCGCTGTCGCCGATGCAGCACCTCTACGCAGTTACCGCGCCCCTGCCTGAACTGTCCGGCGCGACCGAGGAGATATCGCTTCCCCTCCTGCGCAACCAGGACAAAGCGATGTATTTCCGGCAGGAAGGCGAGAGCATCGGTATCGGCTCCTACCTGCACGAACCGCTCCTGGTGGACGCCAACGACCTCCCCGACCGCGCCAGGGATGGATTGCCCCCCGCAGAAATGCCCTTTCCCCCAGCCCACTTCGAGGCCGCGTTGACCGCAACCGCTGAACTGATGCCCAGCCTCCAAAATGTGGAGCTGACGCGCAGACTCAACGGCATCTTCTCATTCACCAACGACGGCTTCCCAGTACTCGGTGAATCGCCCCAACTGCCGGGCTTCTGGTCTGCCCAGGCCGTCTGGATCACACATGCAGGCGGGATGGGCAAGGCGGTCGCCGAATGGATCGTAAATGGCGAGCCGGGTACTGATTTGCACGAGTGCGACATCAGGCGCTTCCACCTGCACGCCCTCAGCCGCCCCTACGTCCACGCTCGCGCCGCACAGCAGTACCGCGAAGTCTACGACATCATCCACCCCCGGCAGCAGATGACCCACCCCCGCAATCTGCGCCTGACGCCATTCTACGCGCGCCAGCAGGAACTGGGCGCCGTCTTCTTCGAGAACGCCGGCTGGGAGCGCCCCCAATGGTACGAAACCAACCTGGCCTTGCTCGAAACACTCAATGTAAACGGCACGGCCCGTAACGCTTGGGCCGCGCAGGAATGGTCCCCTGCAGTTGCGGCCGAACATGCGGCCACGCGGGAACGGGTGGCTCTCTTCGATCTGACGCCCTTCGCCATCTTCGAGATGACCGGCCCCGGCGCGCTCGCCGCCTTGCAGCGCCTGGCAGCCAACGAGATGGACAGACCCGTCGGTTCCATCACCTACACTGCCATGCTGACCCCGCGCGGCGCCATCAAGTGCGACCTGACCGTTACGCGTCTGGGGGAGGAACGCTTCATGATCGTGACCGGCGGCGCCATGGGTCTCCATGACCTGGACTGGATGGAGAACCATCTGCCCGTCGACGGCTCGGTCAGCCTGACCGACATATCGTCGGCCCAGTGCTGCATCGGCCTTTGGGGCCCGTACGCCCGCGACCTTCTCAGCCGCGTCTGCGAAAACGACCTGAGCGACGCGGCCTTTCCCTACCTGACCGCCAAGCAGATAACCATCGCAGAGGTCCCCGTCCTTGCCTTGCGCATCTCCTACGTCGGCGAACTCGGCTGGGAGCTTTACGCCCCATTCGAGCAGGGCCTGCGCCTGTGGGATATTCTCTGGGAAGCGGGCAGCCCTCTCGGCCTGATCGCGGCCGGCGGCGGCGCCTTCGACTCGCTCCGGCTCGAAAAGGGCTACCGGCTCTGGGGCCAGGACATCCACACCGAGTACAATCCCTACGAGGCCGGCATCGGTTTTGCCGTAGACATGGACAAAGGCGACTTCATCGGCCGCGACGCGCTGGCAATGGCTCGCGCGCAGGACACCACGCGCCAGCTCTGCTGCATGACACTGGACGACTCGGATGCCGTCGTCATGAGCAAAGAGCCGATCGTGGACGGGGACCGCGTTTTGGGCCATGTTACAAGCGCCAACTACGGCCACACAATCGGGCGCGGCATCGTCTATGGCTATCTGCCCACCGACTACATCAAAGAAGGAACCAGCGTGGATATTCTATACTTCGGCGAACGTCTTTCCGCAGCGGTCGCAAAAGAGCCCCTCTACGACCCGCGCGGCACAAAAATGAAAACCTGATACCGGCATCCCACCGACCACTGATCACTGACCACGGAGTTTTCCCACATGCAACAGACACTACTCATCGACGGCCTCAAGAACCGCCGCCTGCCCATAAACCTGCGCCAGAGCGGAAACAGCGATGCCCGCCTGCCCATAAACCTGCGCCAGAGCGGAAACAGCGATGCCCGCATGCTCATCTCCACCCGCATCAGGAAATCGCCCTGGTGGCACCTGTCCAAGGCCGCCGGCTGCTGGGCCTATACGACCTACAACCACCAGTACCATCCCCGCGCCTACATCAAGCCCGAAGACGGGGGCATGCTCGCCGAGTACAAATTCCTGACCGAGCACGTCAGCATGTGGGACGTGGCCGTCGAACGCCAGATCCAGGTCAAGGGCCCTGACGCCGCACAGTTTGTCGACTATCTCATCACCCGCGACGTGCACAGCCTGATGCCCAACATGCGCGCCCGCTACGTGATCCTCTGCAACCAGTACGGCGGCATCATCAACGACCCGGTGCTCCTGCGCGTCGCCGACGACGAGTTCTGGTTCAGCATCTCCGACTCCGACGTTCTGCTCTGGGCACAAGGCGTTAACTCCACCGGCCGCTTCAATGTCGACATCCACGAGTTGGACGTCTCTCCGCTCCAGATCCAGGGCCCCAAGTCCGCCCCCCTGATGGAGAAGATGTTCGGCTCCCACATCCGCGAGATCCCCTACTACGGCCTTATCCACGAAACGCTCAATGGTCACCCAGTTACGATCTCCCGCACCGGCTTCTCCGCCGAAGTCGGATTCGAGATCTACCTGCACAACGCCATGCTCCACGCCGACGACGTCTGGCCCTACATCCTCGAGCAGGGAGAAGAGTTCAATCTCGGCGTCATCGCTCCCAGCCACATCCGCCGCATCGAGGCCGGCATCCTCTCCTACGGCCAGGACATGGACATCGAAAACAACCCCTACGAGGTCCGTCTAGGCTGGCAGGTCGACCTGGACAAAGGCGACTTCATCGGCAAAGAGGCGCTTACGAGGATCAAGCAGGAGGGGGTGAATCAGCGGCTGGTCGGTCTCCGCGTCGGCGGCGAGCCGATCGTCTGGTACAACGAGGATTTCTATCTGATCAAAGACAGCGACTCCGGCGACGACGTCGGCTACGTTACCAGCGCCTTCTGGTCTCCGAATCAGGAGTCCAACATCGCCCTGGCCGTCATGCCCCGCACTCACTGGCAACGCGGCGCCCAGGTCAAAGTCCAACTCCCCGCCGACAACATCGTCGACGCCGAAGTCGTGCGCGTTCCCTTCGTCGACCCGACCAAGGACCTGCCCAAGACGGAGTTGCAGGAATCGGGGTAAGTTATGCCGTCTCCTCCGTTCGACCAGCGCCCAAAGGATTCTTCGTATTGCCCCGTCGTTGAGTGGTGGACGGCGCCTTCGCCTGGCTCGGCCTCAATCGTCGCCTTGCCAAAGACTATGAACGACTGCCCGCAAGCAGTGTCGTCTTTATCCATATCGCTATGATTCGTCTCATGGTACGACGCCTGGCGCCCAATTGACCCTTTTCAAACAGCTTCTAAAGTTTAAGCCGTGAAACCTCAAGAGCGCGGGGACTTCGTCACTATGGGACGGCTATCGCGCGCCTTCAAGCCAGTTCAGGCTCCGAATCCAGCAGCCGCACAACAACCCCTATCAACTCCGTCACCTTCTCGTCGCTGAATCCGTTGACATCAAAGCCGTGGGCAATGGCGTTTCGGTATTTCCTCATGTCGGCCAGATAGTCATAGTCGTCACGGGAAATGACGCCATGATAGACCGCCTGATCGAGGACATAACCTGACTGGGTGACGCGCGTGATGGAAACACCCTCTGCCGCGATCAGTTCCCTGGTAGCCGCCCAAAAGCCGACCAGACCAGCAGAAAAGCAGCCTCGCCCGCAGCCTGCCGCAGCGCCCGGTCCTGGTTCGTGATGCCCACCCCGTCCAGCCGCGCCTTCATGCCCAGCACGGCGTCGAGGCGGCGGATGACGGTCATGGACAGGATGACGTCGCGATACTTGCCGCGCACGTAGTGATCGCGCGGCACATCATCGGCGATGCCCCAGATGAAGCTGCTGATGTTCAATGTGTTCATCCGCTTCCCCTCACCAGTCCAACCCCAACAACTGCAGCAGTTCCCCGGCGGTCGTCGTCCCCCGCACGCGCACGCGCCGCAACTGGAAGAGATCGTCCGTCGAGTGCGTGGCCCCCGCGTTGATCGTCACACCGCCCCAGAAACCGGCGCTCTCAAAAATCCGGATCGTATTGCTGTCGTAGTGTCCAAACGGGTATGTGATGAAACGGGGGCGCACCCCCAGTTCATGCTCGATCGTTTCGGCGCTGCCCAGCGCCTGCCAGATCAGATAGTCATCGTTTCGATTCCGCAAACTGGCGTGGTTGCGACCGTGGGACTCGATGAACATGCCGGCGGCCTGCATCTCCCGCGCCATATCCCACGACAGATAAAGCGGGTTTCGCTCATCCATATAGTCGGTCACCACGAAAAACATCGCCGTCATGCCGAACTCCGTCAAAAACGGAAACGCGTTCTCGAAATTGTCGCGATACCCGTCGTCAAAGGTGAGGATGACCGGCTTTTCCGGCAGCGGCGCGCCCTGGTTCAGATGGCCCACGAGATCATACATGCTGATCGGCGTATACCCGGCACTGTCCAGGGCCTCCAAGTGGCTCCTGAACAGTTCGGGCGATACAGACAGGTCTCGCCGGTAAATATCTGACCCGGCCGGCGGCACGCTTACATAGTGATACATCAGAATCGGTACCTGCGCCTCTCGTACCAGTCCGTCAGGAATGGGCGATGGTTTCGGCAAAAGAGTGGGCTCCGTCTCCTCGGCCGCCCCGTAGTGAACCGAAGGCAGCATCAATACCGCCGCCCCGCTGTGCACTGCCGGCAGCATGATCTCATACTGGGCACGTTCCTCGGCTGTTTCTTCCCGTATGATCTGCGTCAAAATCCAGTCGTGGTACCGGCTCACACGCGTATAAACGCCGTAAAACGTCGGCCGCGCGCAGCCAATGCCAAAGCTCACAAGACCTGCCAGCTGCCAGCCGCCATCGCTGTCCGGCACCACCAGGGGGCCGCCGCTGTCGCCGTGGCAGGCGTCCATACCCCCTTCTTTGTATCCGGCGCATAGCATGTTCTCGGTGATCATCCTGCCCATCGAGCTGGTGCACTCTTCCTCTGACACGATCGGGATCTCCACCTGCTGCAGATCATAGGAGAGCACGCCCTCACTGCTGTCCTCGGAAAGCGCGCCCCAGCCTATCACCGTTCCCAGCGTGCCCGGCGCGGCCAGATCCAGGTCGTCAGCTCCCAGCAGCGTGACCAGTTCCGCATCTGCCGGCTCTGACAGATGGAGCAGCGCGAGGTCGTGCGCGAAGTCGTGGGCAAAGTCGAATCCGTAGCGAGGATGCAGGACAATACGGTCAACTGACCTTTTCTGCCCCTGACCGCTGTCGAGCCTGTGAGGACCAACCGTCGCCACAATCTCGTCCGGCGTGGCGTTTACGACGCAGTGGGCGGCCGTCAGCGCCCAGCTGGGTGCCACGAGGGACGCTCCGCAAAAAGTGTGGTAGCCCGGCTCGGTGAAGGCCTGGAGCGCGACCATCCACGGCCAAGACCCCGCCTCCGCCTTCTCGCCGCCGACAATCTGATCCTGCAGGCCCGCGGGTAGCGGCGTGGCCGTCGCAACCGGGGTCAGATTCGACTGCTCATCCCCAGCGGCGTTCGCGCTGTTGGACCGAACTGCCTGTCTCAAGCTGTTCGTGGCCAAAGAGGCGTTTTCGTCAGCGGCCAGCGTCCCGACGTCCGCCGAACGCTGGCCGCTGATCGCCGCGGGGACAGCCGGGGCCGGCATGGCAACACGATTGCACGATATCAGGATCACAACCGGCGCCAGTATGGACAGGATGCTGAGGCCGCCGCAGGAACGAACTGTGCGGCGTGAAGAGGCAGATCTGCCTGTCCTGTTGGAGACTTTCCTGCCTTGATTGTCAGCACGAAATGCGCCCCTGCTTGCGAGGGGCGCATAGGAGACGGATTTACGAAAAGACGGCCGGGGAAAGCGCACATTCATGCCCGCATTTTATCAAATCGGCAATGAGAGCGCCAAAAAAGGTTGATAATTTTGCCCCGACGCGTATAATAGACTAGGGATAAAAGATGAAATTGAGGAACCGAGGCCGCCGGAACGTTCCAGACCCGCGGCGTGCCGGGAGAAACCCAACATGACGATCTTGAAGATGTCCGCGGCGCTGCAGCCCGCCGAAAAAATGAAGTTTCTCTCCGAACTGATGGTCTTTCAGGACCTCACATCCAGAGAGATGAAAGAGCTGAATCGAATTACGACGATGAGCACCGTGCGCAAAGGACGGGTCTTCTACCGCCCGGAGGAGCCGGGTGAAGTCCTTTTCATTCTGAAGGAAGGTCGAGTGCAGCTCTATCGCATCAGTCCTGAAGGCAAAAAGCTTGTCATCACAACCCTTGGCCCCCACACACTCTTCGGCGAAATGGCCCTGCTGGGCACCAAGATGCACAATACATTCGCTGAAGCGATCGATGACTGCCTGATCTGCGTCATGAGCCGCAACGACCTGGAAAGGCTTATCCTCAGCAAGCCCCAGGTTGCCCTGCGTATTCTCGAGATCACCGGCAAGCGCCTGCAAGAGGCCGAAGAAAGTCTCGAAAACATGGCCTTCAAAGGCATTCCCGCCCGCTTGGCCAATCTGCTCCTGCGCCTCTCCGATGAACAGCAGTCCGACGAAGTGACCGGCCTGACCCACCAGGACCTGGCCGAAAGTATCGGCACCTACCGCGAAACGGCCACACAGGTCCTCAACGACCTCAAAGCGCGGGGGCTGATCGAAATCGGACGCAAGCGCATCAAACTTCTCGACCGGGAGACGATCTCCATCATCGGCAGCAAACGCATAAAGCTGATCGATGAAAACATCTGATCCGCTGTGGCCAACTGCCACTGGACAGCGGTCAATTGCGCCAGTGAGCCCCTTGGATTGCTGGCCGACAGTCACTGATCAACGGTGGCCCACTGCCATGTACGACCGCTCGACCCAAGTCGACCGCAGCGCAGACAGTATCAACTTCGGTATCGGCCAGCCGGACTTCGCGCTCCTGCCCCACGCCCTGATGAGCGAGGTCGCGACCGAACGCTTCGCCGAAGGCGACACCGAACTGCTCAACTACGGCTTCCCCCAGGGGGATGGCCGCTTCCGCTGGGCCCTTGCCGATTTCCTCAGCCGTGGTTACGGCGCCGCCGTGCAGCCGCAGCAGTTGATGATCACCGCCGGCGCGTCGCAGGCCCTCAACCTGATCTGCACCTTCTTCACCTGCCCCGGCGACACCGTCTTCGTCGAAGAGCCAAGCTACTTTCTTGCCCTGCGCATCCTGCAGGAGGATCACCGGCTCAAAGCCGTGCCGATCCCGACCGATGAGCACGGGCTGGCGCTGCCGGCCGTCGAAGAGGCGCTGACCCGCCACCGCCCCGCGTTTCTCTACACGATCCCCACCTACCAGAACCCGACCGGCCGCACGCTGTCCGAAAGCCGCCGTCAGCAGCTGTTGGCCCTGGCAGAGGAGCATGACTTCCTGATCGTCGCCGACGAGGTCTACCATCTCCTCGACTTCGGAGCGCCGCCGCCATGTCCTTTCGCCGCCTATGCAGACAGCGGCAACGTGCTCTCCCTCGGCTCATTCTCAAAGATCCTGGCGCCAGGTCTGCGCCTGGGTTGGGTGCAGACATCAGCGCAGCGAGCGCGTCATTTCGCCGCCAGCGGGCTGGTCGACAGCGGTGGCGGACTAAACCAGTTCACCTCCAATCTGGTGCGGGTCGCGCTGGAAGGGGGCGGGCAGAAGGAATATCTGGACAGCCTCCGCCGCGCCTATCAACAGCGCGTCGAGGCGATGGATGCTGCACTGCAAAAACAGATCGGCGACCGCGCTACCTGGACCGTGCCCACCGGCGGCTTTTTCTTCTGGCTCACCTGCGCCGATCACTTTCTCGCCGCCGCCAACCGCTCACCTGCGGGAAGCGCCCCCGGCCAGTTCGACACAACCGCCCTGCTGGAGGCCGCTGCCGGCGCCAAAGTCGGCTTTCTGCCCGGCCGCCGCTGCTCCAGCGTCGACGCCCTAGGCCACTGCCTGCGCCTCTGCTTCGCCCACTACGCCATACCCGAAATCGAAGAGGGCATCCGCCGCCTCGGCCAGGTCTTCGACAGCTTCCACTAACCACTGCTGTTCACCATCGTCACCGCCACGCGGATCGCCGCAAGCATACTCTCCTCGCTCGCCCGCCCCGTCCCCGCAATATCAAAGGCCGTGCCGTGGTCCACAGATGTGCGCAGTATCGGCAGGCCAATGCTCACGTTTACGCCGCTGTCAAACGCCAGCAACTTCATCGGAATATGACCCTGGTCGTGGTACATTGCCACGATGATGTCGAACTCGCCCCGCGTCGCCCGCAGAAAGACCGTATCCGGCGGCTGCGGGTCAGAGACCGTCCAGCCGCGGGCGCGGGCCATTTCGATAGCCGGCTGGATCTGCTCCGCTTCCTGCATGCCGAACAGCCCGTTTTCGCTCGCGTGGGGATTCAGCCCCGCCACCGCAATCCCTGGTGCCTCGATTCCCAGCATTCGGCACGAGCGGTAAGCCAGCTCGATCACCTCCAGCACCCGCGCCGGCGTAACCTGGCGGATCGCCTCCTCCAGCGAAACGTGCGTACTTACATGCACCACCCGCAGCGACGGCCCAACCAGCAGCATCGACACCCGCTCAGCCCCGGTGCGCTCGGCCAGCAGCTCGGTATGACCGGGATACAGGAACCCAGCCCTATGCATCGCCTCCTTGTTCAGCGGCGCGGTCACCACCGCCTCCACCTGCCCCGCCATGGCAAGGTCACAGGCGCGCATCACATACTCAACTGCGGCCCGCCCCGCGCCGGCGCTCACCCGCCCGACCGGCGCCTCGGCCAGCTCCACGTTCGCCAGATCCAGTAGCGGCGCCGTGCCCTCTTCATAACTGCCACTACTGATCTCGGCGATGCGTTCAAAGCGGGGCTCAACCTCCAGCCACGCCGCCGCCCTCTCAAGGACACGCTGATCGCCGACCACCAGCGGCCGGCAAGCCGCAAATACCTCTCCGTGCCCCAGTGCCTTAAGCACCACCTCCGGCCCGATGCCGGCGGGGTCGCCCAGCGTAATTGCCAGTATTGGACGGCTGTCAGCCACGGTTCATGCCTTCCTGGTTGACTGAACGCAGATCGTTGTCATCAGAGGTTTGCCCTGACTCGCTGCACTGCCTGCGAGCCGTAAGACTGATGCTATCACTCCGGTCCGCGCCCGCAAAACATCCCCCCTGCCCCGGCCCAGGGAATGCCCGAACTATTCCTGAACGCGCGCGGCCCGGCCCCGCAATAGCGCGTTGCCCGCCGATCCGCTACACTGTGGAGGCGCGCCTTGAGAGCGCCTCGATCCCGTTGCCCCACTGTCCGAATGCCCGGAGACAGCGGCTGCCACACACCTCTGGAGAACCTCTTCATGGCAAACATTGCACTCGTCGGCTGCGCCCATATCCACACACCCGGCTTCGTCAAGCGCCTGAAGGCCCGCGCCGACGTCAGCGCCGTCGCCGTCTGGGATCGCGATCCGGCTCGCGCCCGCACCTGCAGCAATCAGCTCGGTGCCCCCGCCCTCGACAACGTCGACGCCATCTGGAGCGACGGCGCCATTAACGGTGTCATCATCTGCTCGGAGACCGATCAGCACGAGCCGCTCGTCACCGCCGCGGCCGCCGCAGGCAAGCACATGTTTGTCGAAAAACCGCTCGGCATCGGCGCACAGGACGCCAACCGCATGGCCGCGGCCATCGACAAGGCGGGCCTCCTCTTCCAGACCGGCTACTTCCAGCGCGGCATCCCGGTCCATCAGGCCCTCAAGGATCTCGTCGCGCAGGGGATCTTCGGCCAGATCACCCGTGCCCGTTTTGTCAACTGCCATTCCGGCGCGATGCGCGATATCTTTACGCCCGACTATCTGTGGATGACCGACCTGCAGCAGGCCGGGGTCGGCGCTTTCGGAGACCTGGGCACGCACGCGCTCGATCTGATGTTGTGGACTCTGGGTGATGTGGACAGCGTGACTGCCGCCCTCAATGTGGTGCTGGAAAAATACGGCCCCGCCTGTGACGAGACCGGCGAGGCGCTCTTCCGCTTCAGCAGCGGCGCAATCGGTTCGCTGGCCGCCGCCTGGGTGGACGTGGCCGAACCGATCGCCGCCGAGATCAGTGGTACCGAGGGCCACGCATACGTTTATAACCGCAGCGATCTGTACATCACCAGCGCAAATCTGGAGCGGGCCGACGGCAAACAGCCCTGGACCGACCTGCCGCCCGCCTGGCCCCACGCCTTCGATCTCTTCCTCGACGCCCTCAACGCGCAGGACCCGTCCGCAAGAGCCGCCATCCCTCTGGTCAGCGCAAGCGAAGCCGCCTACCGCAGCGCCGTCATGGAAGCTATGTACAAAGCGGCAAACCAGAAGTCGTGGGTGTCCTTAACTTAAACATCGCGGCGCATCAGGCTGAAGCTCTGGGCCGTCTGGCCGCCGTCCGGCGCGCTCGCGAGAAACAACGCCAGCGGCACGACCTCTTCCGGCTCCTTGAACCACTCGCCATCGAATGTGCCGGGCTCGCGCGCGGCCGGGCCGGGCATCATCGCCGTATTTACCGGCCCCGGGATCAGTTCGTTGACGCTGATGTTGTCGCCCCTCAACTCCTGGCCCAGCACGCGTGTCAACATCCACAGCCCGGCCTTGGATGCGCTGTAGGCGGATGAGCCGGGCGCGCCGCGGTGCCCCATCCCCGAGCCGATCGTGATGATCTTGCCCCCGCCACGCGCCTTGAGGTAGGGGATGGCCGCCCTCGCGCAATGGTAAGCGCCGGTCAGGTTGATGGCGATCGTCTGGCTCCAACTGGCCGGGGCGCTCTCGGCCACCTCGCTTCTCCCCGGCGAGACGCCCGCGTTAATGACCAGGATATCCAGGCCGCCAAGGCGCGCCGCAGTCTCGTCAACCGCCTTCTCCACCGACGCCAGGTCAGCCACGTCTGTGGTTACGGCCAGTGCCTGCCCGCCCGCCGCCTCGATCTCGACTGCAACGGATTCGATCTCCGAACGTGTGCGGGCCGCGCAACAGACAGCTGCCCCTGCGCCGGCAAAGGCGATGGCGATCGCCCGCCCAATGCCCCGCCCGCCGCCGGTCACCAGCGCCACCTTCCCCGCCAGCAGTTGCCCTGAGTCTGTCATCTCATCCCCCCACTTCCCTCTTGATAATCAGTTCCCGGATTCCGCCCACTACCCACCGACCCCTAACCACCAAATTGACACATCCCCACCGATAACGCAGAATCAAGAACGAACCCCCGTCCAGTTTTTGCCAGTCAACCCACGGCCGCTGCCGGGCCAGCTGAAAACTAACAACTCAAAACCGCAGTCATGACTCGCGTCGCGCTGGAATCCACCGTAATCAGCCACGGACTGCCCTACCCCGACAACCTCCATCTC
Organism: Caldilineaceae bacterium; assembly: GCA_965200615.1. Taxonomy (GTDB): domain Bacteria; phylum Chloroflexota; class Anaerolineae; order Caldilineales; family Caldilineaceae; genus Bin5. Next base: position 633,462 of record OZ241377.1, read on the forward strand.
GCCCATGAAATGGAGCGCATCATCCGCGACCATGGGGCAGACCCGGCCATCGTCGGCGTCATAGAAGGGAAGCTCATCGCCGGCCTCAGCCCGCAGCAGATCGAGCGGCTGGCCGCCACGTCCGAACGGCAGGTGGGCAAAGTAAGCCGCCGCGACCTGCCCGTCGTCGTCGCCCGCAAGCTGGACGGCGCCACGACCGTCGCCGCCACCATGTGGATCGCCCACCGCGCCGGGATCGAAATCTTCGCCACCGGCGGCATCGGCGGCGTCCACCGCAGTCGCGGACGCGGCCCCAGCGCCGATGTCAGCGCTGACCTGCAGGAACTGGCGCGCACGCCGCTCATCGTTGTCTGCGCCGGCGCAAAAGCGCTGCTGGACCTGCCGGCCACGCTCGAATACCTTGAAACGCACGGCGTAACCGTCATCGGTTACGGTACCGCGGAGTTCCCGGCCTTCTACAGTCGCGTCAGCGGCCTTCCGGTCGATATCTGTTGTAACACGCCCCAGGAGGTAGCCGACATCTGGCGAGCGAAGCGGGCGTTGGACTTGGCGGGGGGGCTGCTCGTGGCGGCGCCTGTTCCCGCAGAGGACGAGATTCCCGCCACGCAGATTGAGCCGCAGATCGAGCAGGCGCTGGCAGAGTGCGAAGCCGCCGGTCTACGCTCTGCCGAGGTGACGCCCTACCTGCTGCGCCGCATCGCCGAACTGACCGGCGACCGCAGCCTGCAAGCCAATCTGGCCCTGCTGCGCAACAACGCCCGCGTGGCAGCCGCCATCGCGGTGGCGCTGGCCCGCAAATAGCAGGAAACCCCGCACGAACCGTATTTCACCGGCTGTCAACTGCTGAAAATCAGCTTCTCGAACTCGTTCCGCTCCAGGACTTCCTGTTCCAGCAGCGTTTCGGCGATAAGGTGCAGCTTGTCCCGATGTGTGATTAGGACTTCCTTCGCCCTCGAGTAGGCGGTCTCTACAATCCGCCGCATTTCGCGGTCGATAGCGCGCGCCAAATCTTCACTGTAGGAGCGCCGTTCGCCCAACTCCATGCCCAGGAAAGGGTTGTTTTCGCCCTGAACCAACTGCATGGGGCCCAATTCCTTGCTCATGCCAAAGCGAGTGACCATATCCTTGGCTATCTTTGTCACCTGCTTCAGATCGCCTACCGCTCCAGTGGTGACCTCGTCGAAAATCAACTCTTCTGCCGCGCGCCCGCCCAACCATCCCGCTAAGTCGTCTTCGTACTCGGCCAAGCTCTTGAGCAACCGATCGTCCTCTGGAAGTGGTAAGGCATAGCCTAATGCCTGGCCACGGCTGACGATGCTGACTCTCTCCACCGGATCCGCATGTTCAAGCATGGCATGTACTACTGCGTGGCCTGCTTCGTGGTAGGCGATCACGCGCCGCTCTTCATCACTAAGCACTTGGTTTGTGCGCTCCGGACCCATCCTTACCCGTTCAATCGATTCCACGAGCTCGTCCATGCCGATAGCGCGCTTGTTGCGGCGGGCGGTTAGAATCGCCGCTTCATTGAGTAAGTTTTCTAAACTGGCTCCTACCATCCCGGGTGTCCGTTTGGCGATGACGTTCAGATCGACGTCAGGGCCGAGCGGTTTGCCCCGCGCATGCACCTCCAGAATCGCCTCGCGCCCGCGCCGGTCCGGCGGGTCCACCACGATCGTACGGTCGAATCGGCCCGGCCGCCGCAGAGCCGGGTCGAGAATGTCCGGGCGATTGGTCGCGGCAATGACGATTACGGTCGTGTCGCTGTCGAATCCGTCCATCTCCACCAGGATCTGATTCAGCGTCTGCTCCCGTTCATCGTTGCCGCCGCCCATGCCTGCGCCGCGATGGCGGCCGACCGCGTCGATTTCATCGATGAAGATGATACACGGTGCGTTCTTCTTTGCCTGTTCGAACAGATCACGCACCCGGCTGGCGCCCACGCCCACGAACATCTCCACAAACTCGGATCCGCTGATGCTGAAGAAAGGCGCGCCGGCCTCGCCGGCCACCGCCTTCGCCAGCAGCGTCTTGCCCGTGCCCGGCGACCCCACCATCAGCACACCTTTGGGGATGCGCGCGCCCAGGGCCGCGAACTTTTCCGGCTCCTTCAGGAACTCCACAACCTCCTGCAGCTCCTGCTTGGCCTCGTCTGAACCGGCCACATCCGCGAAGGTGACAGTGGGGCGGTCCGCCTCCTCCATCTTTTTGGCGCGGCTGCGGCCGAACTGCATCGCCCGGTTCTGCCCGCCCGCGCCCGCCTGGCGCATGATGAAGATGAAAAAACCGAAGATCAGGATCATCGGCAACAGCATGATCAGCCAGTTGAAGAACGCGCCGCTGTTCGGCGCGCGCTCCACGTCGATCGGAATGGCGGCCAGTTGGTCTGCGGTCACGCCAAACGTCTTGAGCGAGTCCAGCAAACTTTCGCCGGACTCTTTGCGGCTGCGGGGGCGTTCACTGTCCGAGATTTCGACGATTATGTCGTCGCCTTGCACGACAATGCGCTGTACAGAGCCGTTGCGCACGTACTCGGCCACCTCGTTCAAGCCGAGCAGGTTGCTGGCAGAACTTGGCGGGTTGATAAAAAGGCGGTAGGCAAAAAAGATCAGGACGGCCAGCAGGATCCAGATCCAGCTGCGTTTGAACAGTTGCCTGTAACGTTCGTTTGGGTCTTCCTCCGGAGGCCGTTCGCCATCCGGTCTTTTTTCTCTATTCATCATACGACAATACCCCCGAGTCGGACGCCCGGTGCGGTTACAGGTCTACACGGGTACACGTCACTCGCTACACGTTTACGCGTCTAGTATAACAGAGGAGGGGGCCTGAATCAGTAAGGCGGAAACCAGTGTGCGGAAGTTACCGGCTACGCGTCACAGCACGTTACAGATTGCGCAGTTGGTCTGCGATGCTGACTCCGGTAGCGTGGGTTTTAGCTTTGTGAACCGGCAGCTTGTCCCGGTGCCTTGTACGGTGAGGGATCGAAGATTCGTCCGGCTTGTCGCTGAAGCTGATGATAAGGCAGCCGCGCTCCTTTAACCAGAGTACGGCCTCGCGCACCTCCTGCGTAATGCAGATCTCCTGCGAAAGGCGTTCCTCGGCCGGCACGTCATCAGCCAGATTATTCATATGCTCCAGCGTTGCCACAAACTCCTCCCGCCGGAACTGTTTGAACGGCGTCGGATCTCCCAGCGCAACGGCCATGTTGACCGCTTCGTGGGCCTGACGCATCGCCTCGCCCACCCGCCCGCCGCCTGCAATGCAGACTTCGGCATAACGCACAAACTGCTCAAATGTCTGCACCGCGCCGTCTTCGATTCGTTCAAGCAGATCGGTGCAGTCGAGGCCTTCGTTGTTGAGAACCAGGCAGATATAGGCCAGGTAGTCCTGGTTGTCCCCGGTCAGGTGATGATAGTGGGCCCGGTTGAGTAGTTCATAGTGCTGTGCGAACAGCGAGGCATTGAACTTGTCGCCCAGCAGGCTGCCCACGGTACGGTACAACCCCTTGAGTCGCGCCACATCGATCGCCCGGTTGTTGCGTCCGCGCGCGCCGATGGCCGTCTTATCCAGATCGAGAACAACCGCCGTATTTTCGTCTAATCGCAAACCGTTTCCCTGCGCCCACTTGATCCAGTCCACCAACTGGATCCAGCGGTTGCCTTCGAACATACCGGTCTCTTCGTTGGCAACAAAACTCTCCGGTTCGCCGGCCTTTTCGTTGCCGATAAAGCAGGTGCTGGGCATCACGGTGTCGTCCGCAATCCCGAGCAACTCCTCGTTATCGCGCGGCGGCCCGTCCGCGGAACGCAAGGTCCGCATCACCTGGAAAGTATTTCCATCGCCGGAGAGCGTATCGCCGATGAAGAGCAGCTCTTCCACTGAGGAATCCCGCCGCTGCTGCGCCTGTTCAAGGATCCACAGAGCGACCTGGGCGTACGACTTATCCTGTTTGCGAGGCACGGAAGGCGCTGGCAGCCCGAGTTGGTGGCGGGCGGATTTCAGGCCGGGGATTTGGCGCGTGATCGGCTCCAGTTTACGGTAAACGATCAGATCGCCGACAAGCTCATCCAGGGACGCCAGCCCAAAGTTGTCAACGGCAATCGGATAGGCTTCTCTTGTTTGCGTGTTGGCCAATTCGGCACCTTCCATTTCTGTTCCCGGATTCGTTTTGTCTTTGAGCAACTCCACCGCACGCACAGGGTGGACGCTACCAGGAACCAAGAACGTACTGCTCAAACCGCCGTTGCGCTTCACACGATTCTAACCTATGGCAGGCCAATGTGAAAATCTTGTGCCTGTCGCGCACGACAGCGGTAGCTAGCGCACAGCGTCCAGTACCCCGCCGGCGACAGGCGTCCGATCCCTGGCAGCCTCTTCCTGACTGTCCAGGTACCCCTGCGCTACCAGTAACTCGGCGTTGAGCAGACTGCCGCCCGCCGCGCCGCGAATCGTGTTGTGGCCCAACGCCAGGAACTTCACATGCAGAAGCGGGTCCTCCCGCAGCCGGCCCACCACCGTCGCCATGCCGGGAACGCTTCCGGCCAGCCGGTCCATGCGCGGCTGCGGACGGTCTGTCTCTTCCCGGTAAAGGATCGCCTGTTGAGGCGCGCTCGGAAGGCCCATGCGCTGTGGCAGCGGATCGTACTCCCCCCACGCTCGCCGTACATCCTCCAGGCTGGGGCGGCGGGCGAACTTCACGCTGATCGCCGCCAGATGACCGTTACGCACCGGCACGCGGTTGCAGTGGGCGCTGACCACGAAATCGGCCATCTGCACGGCCTGCCCGTCGAAGCGGCCCAGCAGCTTCTGCGGCTCGCGGCGCTCCATCTTCTCCTCCTCGGAGCCGATGAACGGTACTACATTGTCGATAATGTCCATCGACGTCACGCCCGAATAGCCCGCGCCGCTGACCGCCTGCATCGTCACCGCGAACACCTTCTCGACGCCGAACGCCTCGTGCAGCGGATGCAGCGCGCTCACCAAATGTGTAGTTGAACAGTTGGGATTGGTGGTGATGAAGCCCCGCCAGTCCCGCCGGTTTCGCTGCACGTCGATCAACCCCAAATGCTCAGGATTGACCTCCGGGATCAGCAGCGGCACGTCCGGCTCATAGCGGTAGGCGCTGGCATTGCTGCACACGATGTAGCCGGCCGCGGCCAACTCCGCCTCGATCGTGCGCGCCGGCCCGCTCGGCAGCGCGCTGAACACCACTTGGCAATCGATCCCCGGCGCCATCTCCTCCAAAATAATGTCCTGCAGATCCGGCGGCATATCGCCCCGCAGCAGCCAGTTGCAGGCATCCGCGTAGCGTTTGCCCGCGTTGCGTTGCGATGCGCACAGCACGCTCAACTCAAACCAGGGATGCCCCTGCAACATCTGTACAAACCGTTGTCCCACCGCGCCGGTAGCGCCCAGCACACCCACGCGGATCTTTGGCTGAATGTTCATCGAAATCCTTTGTCTGCACTATCCTCTACGTCATTCCAGGATTCACGCGTCTATGCCCGCCTTGGCCCGCAAAACGGGCCGATCGTTTATCACCGCGAACCGCGACTGAAATGCAGTTCGACAATATCACTCAGTACGCCGGCCGCAGTTGCCTCGACCCCGGCTCCCCGGCCCTGAATGACCAACGGGTTGGGACTGTACCAGCGGCTGTAGAGTTCGACCAGGTTGTCGGTTCCGGTCAAACGCCCCAGCGGGCTGTCCTTGGCGACCGCCGTCGGACCTACGCTGCAGGCGCCCTCAGTAAGCGTGGCGGCATAGCGCAGAACCTTGCCCTCCGCAGCCGCGCTCGCCACCCGCGCGCCGTACTCCTCGTCCAGCGATGGCAGCTCCGCCAGAAAACTGTCCACGCTCAGGCCGGCCATCCGCTCCGGATAAAGGCTCCTGATTTCAACCTGCTCCATCTCCATGCGCCAGCCGATCCTTCGCGCCAGAATAAGCGCCTTCCGTGCCATGTCGACGCCCCCCAGATCATCGCGCGGGTCCGGCTCGGTATAACCCAGCCGGTAGGCCTCCGCGACCGTCTCGCTGAAGGAACGGCCTTCTTCCAGCCCGGTCATCAGGTAGCCGAGCGTGCCGCTGAAAGAGCCGGCGATGCGCTCGATCTCGTCGCCGCTCGACACCATCCGGTTGAGCGTCGCGATCACCGGCAGACCGGCGCCCACCGTCGTTTCCCAGCGGGCACTGCTCAAACTTCGGCTGATTCCGTCATACACATCTTGGACGACGGTCAACGGCTTCTTGTTCGCCAGCACGACCTGATAGCCCCGTTCCAGCGCCAACAACAGCGCGCCCGCAGTATCATCCGACGCCGTGCAGTCGACCACCACCGTGCCCGGCCCGCCAACTTCCTCTACCAATGCTTCAGGGCTTCGACAGGATCGGCCCAGTTGATGAGAAGCAAGCGCGCCGCCCTCCTCCTTATGCTGTAAAATCCCGGCCAGCAGTTCGTCCGTGAATCCCCCTTGCGGCGCCATGACTGCGCCGCTGCTGTCGCACAGGGCCAGAAAGCGGATGCGCAGACCATACTTCTCGCCATGAAGCGCCCGCTGTTCCCCGATCTGACTTAGCAGGGCCCGCCCAACGCCCCCCAGCCCGAAAAGGATGAGCGGCTTCTCTCGTTCCACAGGCATGCCAGCGAGGTTCTCCATCAGTCTGCTCCGTTCCCGAGTTCGAACGTATCGTGGATGGCCCGGATCGCCTCATCGGCCTCGGTCTGCAGGACAACGAGGCTGATATTGGCCTCACTCGACCCCTGGGCAATGGCGATCACGTTGATGTCCCTTTCGCCCAGCGCGTTGAAGACCCGCGCCGCGATGCCGGGCGTGCCCTTCATGCCCGCGCCGATCACCGCCACGATCACGATATCCGGCTGGTTGCTGATCTCTTCGATCATGTGCTGGGCCAGCTCGCGCGCGAACTCGATCTGGAGCGCCGCCATCACCGCATCGCCCTCCGCCTCCGGCACGACAAAGCAGATGCTCTGCTCGCTGCTGCCCTGGCTGATCATCAGCACATTGGCCCGCTGACGCGCCACCGCGTCAAATGTGCGCGCCGCGATGCCCGGCACGCCGATCATCCCTCGGCCTGCCACCGTAATCAACCGCAAATCCCGCACCGCGGTGATCGCCTTGACGCCGTGGTGCAGCTGGCGGGTCTTTTCGACGATGCTCGTGCCCGGATGGGAGGGGTTGAATGTGTTGAGAACCCGCAAGGGAATACTTCTCTCCACCGCCGGCGTGACGGTCTTCGGATGCAGCACCTTGGCGCCGTAATAAGCCAATTCCGCCACCTCCTCGTAGGAAAGCTCCTCCATCGACTGTGCGGTCTCCACGATGCGGGGGTCGGCTGTCATGACCCCGTCCACGTCCGTCCAGATCTGGATCTCGTCGGCATCGAGGGCCGCGCCCAGAATCGCGGCCGAGTAGTCCGAGCCCCCCCGCCCCAGCGTAGTGGGCACGCCCTTCTCAGTCGCGCCGACAAAGCCGGTGACAACCGGCACAACCCCGCTCTGCATCATCGGCAGCAGCCGGTCCCGGCAACGGTCCGGCGTCGAGTCCATCAGTGGATTGGCGTTGCCGTACTGGTCGTCGGTGATGATCAGCTCACCGGCGTCCACGAACTGGGCCTTGACACCGTTCGCTCGCAGCACAGCCGCCAGCAGCGGCGCGCTCAGCCGCTCGCCAACGCCACTGACGACATCCAGTCCCCGCTGTGTCAGCTCACCCAAGACCGTGATGCTGCGGCACAGGCGTTCGAACTCGCGCAGGCGATTGTCGAACAGCCTGCCCAGCCCGGCGCGCTCAACCCCGTCCTCGATCAGTTGCCCGGCCACCACCTGATGCCGCACCAGCAGCTGGCTGCGGGCATCGCGATACGGGGTCTCATCGCCGGCCGCAGCCGCCTGCGCCGCGTCGATCAGCGTGTTCGTAACCCCGCCCATCGCGCTCACGACCACCAGTACGCCGGGGCTCTCAGAACCCTGGTCAGGGCGCCCCTCTGCGCCCGCGCCCTCGGCCTGCCTTTCGACCGCAGCGGCCACAATCTGCGCCGCGCTGTCGATCGATTCCGTTGTACCGACCGACGTCCCGCCAAATTTCATTACGATCATACGCGTCTGACTCGCTCTACAAGAAGATAAAGTAAAAAAATACCTCGCGCCATCCGACGAGAGGTAGCCGACTATTCCACTGCCTCTCATCTTCCAGAAAATATCTGCCGGAATTGGCACCTACGTCACAGAAGACCGTTCATCTTCCGCTACCGGGTTGCCGAGGCTTCACAGGGCCGGTCCCTCCGCCTCTCTGGATAAGAGTTCAGCTATTCAACTGTAATGCGGGCAAATGTAGCAGAAATGGGGGGATGTGTCAACAATTGGGAGTGGTTGAAGTGAAAAAGTCTGAGTCAAGATGTTGTGCATTTACTTGTGGGCAGGATGGCGGTTGATCGGTGGACCTTGTGCAGTGGATATACTCTTGCCGGCTGAATCGATGGTAGTGTAACTGCCTGCCATAAGCAGTAGGAAAATTATGGCTCTACTCCAAGGATTACGAGAGGCACAGGGGGGCTGGTTCTCCCGTGTCGGAGGATATTGTGAAGTTCCCCTTCAAAGTATGCTATTCCGCTAGACATCTCTTTGTTCATGGCACGAGTGGGCAGTATTTCTACGCCGACTTCGATCAGGCCTCCGGTATAGAAGGCAAGATGTTTAACAAAGAGATCGTAAGCGACAAATGCGTACTTTCCGAACTGCACTTCGACTGCAACCTGTCTCTTTACGTGATCGGTCTGATTATACGAGCGGATTGCTTCTGCGTTTTGATCCAGTAGAAATTCCTTCTGTTCTTGCATTGAGAGACTCCGCATTGTCTCCAATTGCTTAAGATCATGAGCAATATAGTAGCTGTAGCGCGTCGATACCCAGCCTCGATCCGAAAATAACCTATTAAATTCAGCGTTCAGATCGGTAGGGCTGAACAGGAACTCTCCGAACTTTCTTTTCTCTTTGCTCTTTTTTGTTCTACATTTCTCGGCATCAACTGCCTCAATGCATTCCTTTATCTCCTGATGCAATTCAGGTTCATGGACAAGGAGCCACTCTTCTCCATTGAGATGCGAATATTTCTTGGTTATTTTCATTTCATACGCTACTTATTCTGTCCCAAGGGCTCTTTGCCAGAGACAAATCGCCAGATGGCACGTATACTGGTTTGTCAGATCGAACCGTCAACTCGCCCTTGAGGGCATCATTCACACGTTGAACGGCTAAACGATAGTACCTATCGACTATCTCGGAACCAGCGCCTCTACGTCCATTCATTACAGCTGCCACCACTGTTGATCCGACGCCTAGGAAGGGATCAAATACCCAGTCCCCTTCATCTGACATCGACAACACAAGTCTCTGCACTAGCGCGACTGGGAACTGGCAAGGATGCTCAGTTTTTTCTACATGATTGTTCTTGACATTGGGGATTTCCCAGACGTCGGATGGATTCTTTCCCTTTGGGTTGCCAGAGTACTGTCCCTTCTTCGGTCCCCTGAAATGTTTTTTGCCCGGATACTTTTGCGGAACACGAATCGGATCAAGATTGAAGGTGTATTTGTCGGTCTTCGTAAACCAGTTTATCGTCTCATACCGGCCGGAGAAGCGATTTGAACAATGAAGTCCATGTCCAAAATGCCAGATGATTCGATTGCGCATGTGCAAATTGTTGGCTCTAAAGCAAGGGTATAACAACACATCAAGAGGGATGATTTCACCCTGGTCCACGTAGTTGCCGACTTGCCAGCAGATACTTCCGCTTGGGCGCAACACTCGTACGCACTCGTCAATGACCTCCTTCTGCTGCCTGACATAGACATCGATATCCAAAGATTGTTCGTATTCCTTTCCTATGTTGTAAGGAGGCGAAGTTACCACTAACTGCACAGATTCGTCGGGTATCATTCGCAGATACGTAAGACAATCGCCGAGAAACAGCGATGCTTTACTTTCTAGGTGAAATTCTTCTGTAATGTCAGTGTCCTGAAGTGGCTCAGTCAAGGGGGGCGCGTCTTTCGATACGATGTTGGACTGTTCTGCCTCTGAAAAAAGCGGTAAGTCTCGCATTATGTTCCTCTTCTTCACTTGCCCTTCGCGAACAGAATTCGGAGGGGGGCAGGGGGAACGCGCTCTAGCACCTCTTGCGGAGATGGACATGTTGCTCGGCCTGCATCGACAGCTCTAAGCGCACTAATGTTCTTAGTCTGCATCATTCCTACAAACATGCCAAACTCCCCAACAAGGTATTCCATGACTTCGGTATATGAGGCTACTTCAAAAAACAAACGTATTGCCTCTTCCAGGTTTGTCTGTGCCTCTTCAAACGTTTTGTTTTCCCTGGGCCACCTCAATTGTGCATGTCGATTGTGAAATGAAACTTGCCATGAATAGTCGATCATCTCGTCCTTCAACGATTAGGAAGGCTCCAGAGTATTGTGATCGTGTCAAGCGAATCTCATTGGCGATCTCATACGGAAAGACTTGAATCATTCTCTGTCTGGACCTTGCAATTCAATGGTCAGATCCCACCTCTTTGCTATGATCTGAGGAGAATGAGTCGCTAGCAAAACCTGAAAGTCCGACAACTCGGCCATTTCTTGAAGATCTTCCAACATTCGCCTCTGCCACTTAACATGTAACGACAACTCCGGTTCATCCACCAAAATTAGGGAATTCTTCTCCGTTTCAAACAATAGATCGAACAGAAGCACGATTTCGTGTTGTTCTCCAGAGGATAGCAGCTCTAGTTCGAGGTCTGAACCATCTGAGTTTGAAACTCTCAGTCCGTCTTGGCTGACAGAAACATTCTTGTAGAGTAGGAGAGCGTTAGCGATTTTTACGAACGTATTTGCCCGTGCATACAGATCATCAAATACATTTAGTTTCTTAGTAGCATCTTGGGCGTAAACTGCCAAGACGCTTCTCTTGGATTCATCTATCGAATCAATGTCAGGCATTATTGAACTTGCGTGTTCCTGGGGCAAGAGACCAGCCCTAACAATTTCGGAACGTCGGTTTTCCACTTCTTCTAAGTCTCGTGCAAGTTGCTCTTTCGAGAGTTGCTCACCAGCCGGTACTTCGACAAACCTAGCCGGGAATGATCGATCCAACGATTGAGACAAATTGGCGTATTCTGCCAGAGTTTGATTGATCATGCTTGCCAATTTTTTTGAGTTTCGCCGGATAGTTCGTTCGAGTATCGTACGGGGAGAGAGATTTCGATGTCGGACGGTATGTTCGTAGGAGGGAAAGTTTGCAGGACGTTCAATATCAAAGAGGCGTTCAGTATCAATGAAACGGACTGGCAAAGATGCTCTGATTTCCTCCAACCAGGAAGGAATTCTTTGTTCTTGTTCTTCAACATTAATGGGAAGAAAGTCTGCGTATCTATCGAACACATCGTCTAAATCCAGAACCTCACTGGTGTGGACATTTTGCCACTCTGAAGGGCCAATTCGATTAAGGCCTGGAACGACGTCTTCTATGATTCCTAGAGGGAACGACAATCCCTGTATTTTGCTTAGCGGCACTGGCTTATAAGGTTCCGTCTCGTGTCCAGGTGTGACATAAATTAGTCGCGGAGAAGAATCGCCCGGAGTGCGAACAACGGTCAGATGTGATTCGTCATCGAAAGCTACATGGAGTTTTTCGAATGGCATCCGACCAAGACTACGCGGTGAATGATTAAATAACACATTGAGGATCCGCAGGATTGTGGTCTTCCCATATCCATTTGGACCGATCATGATGGCTATGCGTTCACTAGGATCAAAAGTGAGTTCATGCTTGAATCTATCAAAGAGACCATGCACCGCGATTCTAGATATTTTCACTAGCGACTCCTTACTGTCATCTTCGTGGATCATTCAGTTTAGTGTCACTCAACAGAATACCAACAAAAATATTTATGTCAACAGATGAGAGTTTTAGCGTTCAGCTAAGTTATTTCGGAGAATCTCTCGATACATTGTTGGTCTTGGTCTGGTCATTTTTTTGGCATCACTTGACGCACACAATATTGAAACACGCTTGGCTAGCGGTGAGCTTAGCTCTATTGGTTGAACCACCAGCTAAGTTATAAAGGCCAACAATTCAACAGGGGCGTGAAGAGTTAATTCTATGGCTTGATCGGGTTCGAGATATGCGACAGCTTCCCTACTCCGCGTTGCGCTTGCAGGCTACAAAACGATCAGTGTTCACTGACCAGTGGCGTGGTCAGTCAAACAAACCCCTCACTCCCTCGCCCACCGCGCCAGCGCCTTCTCCGGCGCCGCAATCTCCTCCACCGACCTGTAATAGTGCCGCTCCCACTCGTCCTGCGGCATCCCCGTGAACAGCATCAGGTTGAGCGGATACTCTTCGCTGTCGGTGACCCGCCGGAAGTCGTCCCGAAACAGAAACGTTGGCTTCCCCAGCGCGATCGCCATCCCCAACTCGATCATGACACCCTCGTCCGGTGGCACGCCGTTGACGATGGCGAAGATGGCGTCCGCCTCGCATACATCCTGGTAGCAGAGTTGACCGACGCGGTAGGACCAGCCCGGCACAGTCAAGTCTTCTTTCTGGCTGGTGCGCGCAAACGGTTCCCACACATCCAGCCCCAATGCCGCCAAAGCCTCGATGAGTGGCGGCAGCAGCAGTTCCCGCTGCTGGGCTGAAAAACCGTATGGGTTCGCCAGATAAATGCTCTTCCGTGTCTTTTCCGTTGGGGTCATGTTATTCTCCGACGTGGAAAATGTGATAGGGAGTGGACTGCGCCGCGGACCTGCTGCGGCCTCTCGCCTGCCGCCACGCTGCCTGTTTTCCCCTGAGAGTTCAAAAAGAAGCAGCCGGCGGCAAGCTGCCGAAAACCGGAGGATCAGCTCTCGTAGTGCGCCTGCAGGCTGCGCACGTTCAACTCGGCCGCCATCATGGCGCGGATGCCGTTGACCGCGGCCTGGGCCGCCGATAGCGTAGTGATCAACGGGATCTCCATGCGCGTGGCCAGCATGCGGATCTTCTGGCCGTCAGCGCGGCTGTGGGGCCCGAGCGGCGTGTTGATGATCAGATCGATCTTGCCGTCGCGCATCGCGTCCAGGGTCGAGTAAGCTCCGTTGCTTGATGCTTCCGTGGCCGCGGCCTTGTTAAGCACAACCACGGGCAGCCCCACACGCTGGATCAGCGTGGCCGTGCCCGACGTCGCGTAGAGGTCGAAACCCATGCGGCTGAAATCGCGAGCCAGTTTGAGCGCCGCGCCCTTGTCGTAGTCGTTCACCGTGATCAGCACCCCGCCATCGGTCGGCAGCCGGTACTCCGCCCCCAACTGGCTCTTGGCGAAGGCGTGGCCGAAGTTGTGCGCATGCCCCATCACCTCACCGGTCGAGCGCATCTCCGGCCCCAGCAGCGTATCCGCGCCGCTCAGCTTCTTCCAGGGCAGGACGGCCTCCTTGACGAAGAACCCCCGTACCTCGGGCTCCTCCAGCAGCCCCACTTCTTCCAGCGATTTTCCGGCCATCACCCAGGCCGCCATTTTGGCCAGCGGGACCCCCGTCGCTTTGCTGACAAAGGGCACAGTGCGGCTGGCGCGCGGGTTCACCTCGATCACATACACCACGTCATCCTTAATGGCGTACTGCACGTTCATCAGTCCCCGCACACCCAGCGCCAGGCCCAGCTTCTCCGTATACTCACGTATGATGCTCAGATGGTAGCCGCTGATCTTGTAGGGCGGCAGCACACACGCGCTGTCCCCACTGTGAATGCCCGCCTCTTCGATATGCTGCAGGATCCCCCCGATCACCACCCGCTCGCCGTCAGCTATCGCATCGACATCGACTTCGTAAGCATCTTCGAGAAACTGGTCCACCAGGATCGCCACCTCCTGGCCGCTCGTTGTCATCTCCCTGTCCACGTCAACCGCGTAGGACATGTAGTGGCGCAAACTCTCCTCGTCGTCCACGATCGCCATCGCCCGTCCCCCCAGCACGTATGAGGGCCGCACCACCAGCGGATAACCGATGCGGGCCGCGATCGCCAGCGCCTGCCCGGTGCTGTGTGCAATGCCGCTGTCCGGCGCGGGGATATCCAGCTCGGCCAGCAGCGCGCTGAACCGTTCGCGGTCCTCCGCCAGCTCGATCGCCTCCGGCTGTGTGCCAATGATGGGTACGCCCGCAGCCTGCAGCCCCGCCGCCAGATTCAGCGGCGTCTGCCCGCCGTACTGCACCAGGACCTTCACCTGCGACCCGCCCTCCGCCTCCCGCTGATAGATATGCAGCACATCTTCCAGGGTCAGCGGCTCAAAATAGAGCCGGTCGCTGGTGTCATAATCGGTGCTGACAGTCTCCGGGTTGCAGTTGATCATCACCGTCTCGAACCCCATCTCCTGCAGCGCGAAACTGGCATGGCAGCAGCAGTAGTCGAACTCGATCCCCTGCCCGATGCGATTGGGCCCGCCGCCCAGAATGATTACCTTGTCCCGCGCGGTCGGCGGCGCCTCGCCCTCACTCTCGTAACTGCTGTACAGATAGGGCGTAAACGCGGCGAACTCCGCCGCGCACGTATCCACCTGGTGATACGTCGGCAAAACCCCAAGCCGCTGCCGCAGCGCCCGAATATCAGTTTCAGTCAACTGAGGTGATGGAGCGTCGTCCTCTCTCGCCTCGTTCTTCGCCCCTTCATTCAGAATGCGGGCAAGCTGCGCGTCGCTGAATCCCATTCGCTTCGCCTGTCGCAACGTCCATTTGTCCAGTTGATCCGCTCTCTCGATGGAAATCTGGAAGCGCGCGATCTCCTGCATCTGCGCCACAAACCAGGGGTCGTAAATCTCAGAACATTCCCGCAGGGCGGCATAGTCCGCCTGCCTGTCCTCCGCCGCCCCGTCAACGGGAACCTCCCGTTCGGCCTCCAGCAGGCGTTCGAAAACGGCAAAGAGCCGGTCCCGGTTGGGAACGCGCATCAGCTCCGCGGCAGATGCGCCGGGCGCATAACCCTTCAGCTGCCCATTTTCGTCTCGGGTCAAAGGCCCCAGCCCGTCGCGCCCAATCTCCAGGCTGCGCACACCCTTCTGCAGCGCCTCCTTGAAGGTGCGGCCAATCGCCATCACCTCGCCCACCGACTTCATCTGCGGCCCCAGCTCCCGATCCACACCGGGGAACTTCTCAAACGCCCAGCGGGGGATCTTGACCACAACGTAGTCGATCGACGGTTCAAACGCCGCCACCGTCTCCTGCGTGATGTCGTTCTTCAGTTCGTCCAGCGTATAACCGACCGCCAGCTTGGCCGCCAGCTTGGCGATAGGGAAACCGGTTGCCTTCGAAGCCAGCGCGCTCGAACGCGACACACGCGGATTCATCTCGATCACCACCACCCGCCCCGACTCCGGATCGACCGCGAACTGAACGTTGCTGCCTCCCGTCTCCACGCCCACCGCCCGCATCACCAGCCGCGCCTGGTCCCGCAGCCGTTGATACTCCTTGTCGGTCAGCGTCTGCGACGGCGCGACAGTGATGCTGTCGCCGGTGTGAACGCCCATCGGGTCCAGATTCTCGATCGAGCAGACCACCACGTAATTGTCGGCGCGGTCCCGCATCACCTCCAGCTCATACTCCTTCCAGCCGATCAGCGACTCCTCAACCAGGACGGTATGCACAGGGCTTTCCTGCAGCCCCCAGGCCACCTTTTCGTCGAACTCCTCCTGTGTAAAGACGGTACCGGCGCCGCTGCCGCCCAGGGTAAAGCTGGGGCGAATGAAGATGGGGAAATGACCGATTACGGTTTCAAAAATCTCCCGCGCCTCTTCCAGCGAATGCGCGATGCGACTGCGCGGCGACTCCAGCCCCACCTCCGTCATCGCCTGCTTGAACAGGTCCCGGTCCTCCGCCACCTGCATCGCCCGCAGATTTGCGCCGATCAGCTCCACGCCGTGCCTTTCCAGAATGCCCTGCTCCGCCAGCGCCACCGCCAGGTTGAGGCCGGTCTGCCCGCCCACCGTCGGCAGCAGCGCGTCCGGCCGCTCCTCCGCGATGATCTTCTCCAGCAGTTCGACAGTAAGCGGTTCTACGTAGGTGGCGTCAGCCATCTCCGGGTCGGTCATAATCGTGGCCGGATTGGAGTTGACGAGCACCACCCTGTACCCTTCCGCCTTCAGCGCCTTGCACGCCTGCGCGCCCGAATAGTCGAACTCACAGGCCTGGCCGATGACGATCGGGCCGGAACCGATGATCAAAACCGATGAGATATCTGTGCGCTTGGGCATGGCTTGGCCCCTTGCGTTCCCCTGTTGGCCGCCCCATCCTGTCGATAGCGCAGCTGCGTGCTACAATAGGTGCTTGCCTCTACCCGACAGTTCGTCTTTACAGGAGGCAGTGGCAGTATTGCCGGCGGTCGAAGTTCCCGCCTTATCAAAACATAGGGAAATTGTAACGTGACAGTTCGCGCCTCACCAAAACAAACCCGCCTCCATCAAGGCGCGTCCGTGTTGTCGAAAGTGGCCGTAGTCGTCGTGGCCGCATACATCGCCGCCCAGATGATGGCCGACATCGCCAGCCTCAAGATCGGCGTCGTCGCCGGCCTCGCCGTCGACATGGGCGCCTTCGTCTACCCCGTAACCTTTACCCTGCGGGACCTGGTCCACAAGACGCTCGGCAAGCGCAACGCCCAGGTACTGATCATCGCCGCCGCCGTCATCAACCTGGGCATGGTGCTCTATCTGATGTGGTCGGCGGCTGTGCCCAGCGATCCCGAATCATTCGGCGGCGCCGAGTTCAGCGCAATCTTCGCCCCCCTCTGGCGCATCGTCTGCGCCTCCATCATCGCCGAGCTCGTCAGCGAGCTCGTAGACACCGAGATCTACCACCTCTTCGTCAGCCGTGTTACCACCCGTTACCAGTGGCTGCGCGTACTCGTCAGCAACTCCGTCAGCGTACCCATCGACAACCTGCTCTTCGTCCTCATCGCCTTCTCGCCGTTCGCCTTCCTCGGCGCGCAGCTAGTCGACTCCTGGGCCGTCGCCATGGAGATCTTCGTCTTCAATCTACTGGTGAAATATGGGGTGACACTGGTCAGTATGCCGCTGATTTATTTAACGCCGGATCGGGATTGGGCGCGAGAAACAGATGACTAGCTCCTGTCGGCAACAGAGACGTCATATCTCGCGCACATGGTATACTGGTTTGGGCCACCGGCATGTCTGACATTTCCCCCGGCCGTCGCGCCCCATCAATACAGGCAAAGCGAAGCAAACCACGCGCCAAAAACGACAGAGTTCCTGAACATGCTATCCATCAAACCCGACCACTGGATCCGCCGGCAGGCCAAAGAGTACGGCATGATCGAGCCGTTCGAAGACCGCCAAAGACGCGATGGCAAGATCTCCTACGGGCTCAGCAGCTTCGGCTATGACATCCGCGTGGCCAAAGACTTTCGTATCTTCACCCCCGCCACCGGCGAGCTCACCGTCATCGATCCCAAAGCGGTCGACGAACGGGCCCTGCAGAGCTACCACGGCGATGTCTGCATCATCCCCCCCAACAGCTTCGCCCTCGCCCGCACCATCGAGTATTTCCGCATCCCGCGCAACGTACTGGCCGTCTGCGTCGGCAAATCAACCTACGCCCGCTGCGGCATCATCGTCAACGTCACCCCCTTCGAGCCCGAATGGGAAGGCTACGTCACCATCGAGATCAGCAACACCACCCCCCTCCCGGCCCGCATCTACGCCGGCGAAGGCATCGCCCAGGTCCTCTTTTTCGAAGGCGAAGCCCCCGAAGTCTCCTACGCCGACCGCAACGGCAAATACCAGAAACAGTCCGGCATCACCCTGCCCCGCCTGTAGGAGATAAGTACCGGCTCTGCCACACGACACTCGCGACCCCGAGCGAGGCAATAAAGGTCTTTCTCACGCCTCACTTCTCTTCACTCTCTCCTCGCCTGCGCTGCCCTACAGATCGTATATGGCCCGCATATTCTCACCCAGAACCAGCGCCTCATCCCGCGCCGAGAAACCGGCCATCCGGATCCCGTTGACCCCATGCGTCGCTATCCCTCCCGGCGCATTCGAGCCGAAAACGATCCGGTCCGCCCCCAGTTCCCCACTCAGCACAATCTCTGAAATCGTATACGGCTCGGCCGCCGCAATCAGCGTCGTCCCCAGATAGATGTTGGCGTTCTCCTGCGCCGCCTGCACCGCCGACCTCACCCATTCACGGTACCCCATGTGGTCCATGATGATCGTGACCTCAGGATGGTTCCTGGCGATGTGGGCGATGTATTCCGGCGCGCAGCCGCTCAGATGGGAGCCCGAGTGGATCGTGGCCGTGATGCCGAGCGAGCGCGCCAGGTCCATCACCGGATCGACCGCGGCGCTGTCCAGGCGGTAACGGTGTCCGGCTGCCATCAGCTTCACCGTGCGCGCCCCCCGCCGCACACAGTTCTCCAGGTCCTCCAGCGCGTCCGGCCCCATCGTCGGGTTGACCAGACAGCCGGGCAGAATGCGCGGTTCGCCTTCGACCGCATCCATCATCGCCGCGTTGCCGGGCCGCGGGTCGTCCGGCACACCGCCCTGGAATACGACGCTCACGTCGATGTCGGCCTCGTCCGCATTGGCGAGCAGGCCGGCCGTTCCGTAGGGCTTGCCGTCAAATTCATCCGTCCAGTAGGATTCGAAATCGGCGACGAACTGACTCATTTTGGGCCTCCGGTTTGATGGGTTGAGGAATGCTTTCGCTGCCGCGCCCCACTTCGGGCGCGTCTCAGGAACCTATACCCTATCTGTGATCGCGCCAGGCGTCAAGCAACCCCATTCCGGACGGACACCCCTTCGCGTTGCACGATCGCACGCACCCGTGCTATACAGTGCCTGACTGTCACGCCGCGATTAGCACGCAATGCACCCGCAACGGAGCAACCCTATGACGTCCCCACCCTTCCCTGCCCCGGAAGACCTGACCATCTGCTTTGCCCACGTAGCCTATCAGTTGGAAGCAATCTTTGCCCGCCGTCAGTCGGGTCTGGCCAGCAGCGCCTCCGCCGGCCTGCAGCGTATCCGATTCTTCCAGGCCTGGACCCCGGAGGACCTGGCCGCCCGCCTGCAGGAGGCGAATGTCCTGCTCGTCTCCGGTTTCTGGCAGAACGAGCTCCTCGATGTCGCGCCGCGCCTGCGGTTCATCCAGTCGATCGGCGCCGGCGTAGACCAGTTCGACCTCGACGCGCTGCGGCGCCGGGGCATCCGCCTGGCCACCGCCAGCGGCGTCAACAGCAACGCCGTCAGCGAACATGCCATGGCCCTGATCCTGGCCTTTACCCGCCACATCCACACCGGCCGCGACCGCCAGCAGAGCCGCGCCTGGCGCGGCATGATCGGCGACCTCGCGCTGCGCGAAGATGAGCTGGGCGGCAAGACCCTGCTGATTATCGGCCTGGGCAAGATCGGCTCGCGCCTGGCGACACTGGCCAAGGCCTTCGACATGCGCGTCCTCGCCACAAAACGCAACCCGGCCACCGCCGCTGGTCCCGCCGATGCCGTCCACCTGCCGGAAGAGCTGTCCGCGCTCCTGCCCCAGGCCGATTTCGTCGCCCTCACCTGCCCGCTGACACCGACGACCGAAAAGGTGATCGACGCCGCGGCCTTGGCCCAGATGAAAGAAAGCGCCTACCTGATCAATGTCGCCCGCGGCGGCTGCGTCGACGAACCCGCCATGCTGACAGCGCTCCAGTCCGGCGCCATCGCCGGCGCCGGCATCGATCACTTCTGGGAAGAGCCTCTCCCGCAGGACTCCCCCTTCTGGGATCTCGAAAATGTCCTCATCACCCCGCACACCGGCGGCGAAACCTGCATGTACGAAGAAAACCTGATCGACATTCTGCTTGAGAACCTGGACCGGCTGTGGCGCGGAGAGACGGAGCTCCAAAACCAGGTGGTGTAGCCGGCCCGATTGAATTGTCAGCCAAAGAGTTGGTAGAATGTCAGGCATGTCAGGCGCCGTTGTGCGACACTGAGGGCAAACACATGAATTCGTGCCTGGGAGAGGCTGTCCGCAGCCCCACTCTTGCGCCATAAGGGGTCAAGAATGCCACTCTTGAAGATTCCGCCCCGACGCAAACGGAGGCGTCCACACGCTTCCCGAAGACCACACGGCCTGTCTGCACGGCTGCTGACCGGCGCCGCAGCTCTTCTCGGCGCCCTCTTGATCCTGCATGCCCACCCCGCCTTCGCGCAGGAAAAGTCCCTGCTCTGGGAGCGCTTCGACGTAGATATCATCATCCGCAAGGATAGCTCCTTCGATGTGACCGAGCATCAGACCATCCGCTTTACGCGCGGTACCTTCACCTTCGGCTATCGCGAAATCTTCAAAAGGCATTTCAGTTCCCTTGACGGCTGGATCATGACAGACGCCAGCGGCAACCGCTATCGCTATGCGAGCTACGGCAAAGAGCCATATACATTTACCGTTGCCGATAAGGGCTCCCGTTACGTCATCTACTGGTATTTCCCGCCCACTGCCAACCGCAGCGAAACCTATACCCTTGCCTATACCGTACGCGGCGGTCTGCGCTACTATGAGGGTGGCGACCAGCTCTGGTGGCAGGCGATCTACGGCGACCGCAGCTTCCCCGTGCAGGCCGGGCGGGTGAATGTGGTCGCGCCGGCCGCAATTCACGAATGGGCCGCGTACACGAACAGGGGAGGAGCCTGGCAAGACGCCCGCGAGATCGCCTCGGCTTCACGTCTGGAAAGCGGGCGCGAGATCGCCTACGTGATCGACACCAGCCTGGCGCCCGGTCAAGCGTTCGAAGTGCGCGTCGAGTTTACCCCCGGCGTCGTCGCCGGAGAACCGCAACCGTGGCAGATATGGGCCGATGCCGAAGCAGCCGCGCGCGAGGCGGAGCTGAGCTTTCGCGCCCGCTGGGGCCCGCTTCTTACGCTCCTGTTCGGCGCCCTCGGTCTCCTCTTCCTCCTGGGAGG
This sequence comes from Caldilineaceae bacterium, assembly GCA_965200615.1. GTDB lineage: Bacteria > Chloroflexota > Anaerolineae > Caldilineales > Caldilineaceae > Bin5. The sequence goes on from OZ241377.1 coordinate 654,449, forward strand.
GCCGGCCGCGCTCTACCTGCTCTGGTACCGTCTCGGCCGCGACAAACCGGTCGATATGGTCGCCGACTACCTGCCCGAGCCGCCTGACGACCTGGCCCCGGGCGTCGTCGGTACCCTACTGGACGAACAGGCCGATATGCAGGACATCATCGCCACGCTTGTCGACCTGGCGCAGCGCAAGGTCATCAGCATCACTGAAGAAAAGTCGGGCAAATTCCAGGTCGCGCGCGACTTCACCTACCGCTACGAAAACCGAAAGCTGCCCGTCTCCACCTTTGAGCGGCTCCTGCTTGACAGCCTCTTTGATGTCAACGGCGTGGCTAGGCTTTCGGAGTTGAAAAACAGATTCTACAAAGAGCTGCCGGCCCTCAAGCGCGCGCTCTATCACGAAGTGACCGAACAGGGCTTCTTTGACCGCAGCCCGGAAAAGGTGCGCAACCAGTACGGTTGCCTCGGTGTGTGTCTGCTTGTCTCGGCAGGGTTGGCTGGCTTGGGACTGTGGACTCTCTTCAGCGGTCTCACCGGCGCGGCCGTTTTGCCGGGCATCGGGCTTGCGGCAACCGCTCTCGGCTTCCTGCTGCTCTCCCGTTTCATGCCCCGCAAAACCGATGCCGGCGCCGAGCTGGCCGCGCGCTGGCAGGCCTTCAGAAGCTACCTGCGCGACATCGACCGCTTCAGCGACCTCGAAGAGCAGAAGGAGCTATGGGATCGCTGGCTGCCCTATGCTATCGCCTTTGGCGTGGACTCCCAGTACATTCGCAAATTTGAGGCCGTTGACGCGCCCGCGCCCGGCTGGTACATCCCCGACCCGACACTGTACGGACCATACCGGCGCTGGTACTACGGGCCCGGTCCCGTTGGACGGCCGCTGCGACCGGCTGGCGGCGGCGAAACGCCGGGAATGCCTTCCGGGTCCCCGGCAGGCGGCGGGCTCGGCGGCGGCCTGGGCGATGTCAGCCGCGGGCTGGGCAGCAGCTTGGCCGGCATGAGCGCCGGCCTCGGCGCGCTGCTGACCAGCACCGGCGTCACCATGGCCAGCCGTCCCGGCAGCTCCTCCACAGGCGGAGGCGGCTGGAGCGGCGGCGGCGGTTTCTCCGGCGGTGGCGGCTTCGGCGGTGGTGGGGGCGGCGGCGGAGGCGGTGGTTTCGGATAAGATTGGAATGTGCCAACTCTCCGCCTCATGAGGGGAAGATCGGCAGCAAGGGGAGCGCTCTCTAACTTGAAGAAAGTAGCGCAACCCCGGCAGCAATAAGGAGCGAACTATGCGCGGTGGCGGCCGCATCGTCGGCCTGACAACTATGGCAATATCAGCCGTCCTGTTCCTCGGCTGGACCGCAGCGGTCGTCACCTCCGGCACGACCGCCGGCGGGATTGTGCTGGGCCTGTTCCTGGCGCTGGTCGTGTGCGCGCCCTTGCTGGGCATCGGCTTCTATCTCTGGCGCAAGGGGCAGCAGGAAGAGACCGAATTCGCGCAGGTCGCGCAGGAGAAGAAGATCCTCAACATGGTCCTCACCCAGGGCCAGGTGAGCGTGCAGGAGATCATCGTCGAACTGCAGCAGCCACGCGAAACCGTGGAGGACATGATCCGCAACCTGGTGGGCAAGCAGCTTTTCAGCGGCGCCATCAACTGGGAGGAGGGCCTTCTCTACAGCGTCGATAGCCAGAAGCTCACCGACGGGCGCAACTGCCCCAACTGCGGCGGCGAAGTCGAGCTGGCCGGCAAGGGGCTGATCCAGTGCGGCTGGTGCGGCAGCGAGGTCTTCCTGACCCAGCGGGCTGCAACCCGGATGAACAGCGCAGCGTAATGAATAGAGAACGGTTCAACGCCAATATATAGCGGGACTGGTTTGCGACCCGCCTGATCGACGCGTCGCAAACCGGCCGGACAAGAGGACAAAAATGACCGATTCCTTTGTGGAAAAAGCTGATGCGAGCATGGGAGCCATCGAGCGGGTGCTCAAGGGGCTGCCGCTGGTGCACGAATACACCGATAAGGAGCTGCGGCGGGAGGCCGACCACCGCCTGCGCCAGCTGCTGGTAACCGAACTGGAGCAGGAAAAGCGGCGGCTCTACGACGTCCAGAAGAAACTGCTGCGCAGCGGCGGGCTCGCCTGGATCGATGACGCCGACGGCGCGATCCAGCGGCTGCAGACTCTCATCGACCGCATCAAGACGGCCAGCTACGGCTACGCCGGGCTGTTCGCGGCCGTTAAGATCCAGGAAGCGCAACTCGATGCCCTCCACCGCTTCGACACCGCCTTGGCGGAGCGCGCCCGGGAGATCACTGAGAAGATCGACCTATTGGAGACGGGCGGGGCCGAACGGGAAGCGATCGGCCCCGCCATCGAAGCCGTCAACGACACCGTGACCGAGCTTCAGCAGCTCTTCGACAAGCGTAGCCAAACGATAACAACCGCGGCAGACAGCGAATAGCCGCCCGCACGGCATCTGGCGACCAACCAATGCCCGCCGGCGTCCGACAGACAGGAGAGAAAACTGATGGCAAGAATCATTGACGTAATCGAAGCGCCGGACCAGGGCGCGCAGGAGCTCGTCGTGCGCGTGCCCGAGGTCGGCTCGGGCGATTTCCGCTTCGGCAGCCAGGTCATCGTGCGCGAGAGCCAGCGCGCCGTCTTCTACCGCGACGGCAAATCACTCGACCTGTTCGAGCCCGGCCGGCACACCATCACCACCGCCAACCTGCCGATCCTGTCAGGACTTCTGCGATTGGGCACAGGCGGCCAGGACATCTTCACCGCCGAGGTCTTCTTCGCCAACATGCGCGAGTTCACAGACATGAAATGGGGTACGCCCGAGCCGATCACCCTGCGCGATACCGACCTGGGTCTGGTGCGCCTGCGCGGCTTCGGCCAGTACACGATGCAGATCGCCGACCCCAAGCGCTTCGTCGACCAGTTCGTCGGCACGCAGGGAATGTACCGCACCGGCCAGATCAACGACTTCCTGCGCAGCGCCATCATCAGCCGCATGACCGACATGTGGGGCGAGAACATGACCAGCATTCTCGATCTGCCCCGCCTGTTCGACGAGCTGAGCGCGGCCATGCGCGCCACCCTGCAGGACGATTTCACCGCCATGGGCCTGGCGCTCAAACAGTTCCGCATCGTCTCCATCAGCCCCACTGAGGAAACCGCCAAGGCGATCGATGAACGCGCCAGCATGGGCGCAATCGGCGACATGGCTGCCTACATGCAGTTCAAGACGGCCCGCGCTCTGGGCGACGCGGCCCAGCAGCCGGGTGGCGCCGGCGGGACCGGCGAAGGTCTCGGCCTCGGCGCGGGGATCGGCCTCGGCGCCGGCATGGCCGGCATGATCACCAACGCCATGAACGCCTCACAGGGCGCCGTCCAGCCCGACGGCGGCGCGCCAAACGCTCCCGCAGCGCCCCAACCCCCGACGCCGCCCCAGCCGCCCGCGGCCCCCGCCGTCATGACGCTCGAGCAGGCCGCCGCCTACCTCCAGGTCACCCCCGCCGACATCCAGGCCCTCATCGACGAAGGCTCGCTCCAGGCCAGGCGCATCGGCAGCCAGTACCGCATCGCCCGCAAGGCGATCGATGATTTTCTGGCGGGTTAGGGGGAGATATGAAGTAGTGCCGTGGCGGTTACGCTCAGGTAAATCTCAATAGATAAGAGTGCTTTCAAGGCAAAGAACAGGACGATGGTCCTGTTCTTTTTTGTCCAGCGCGTCTGCCAACAATGGAGGTCAGGAAGTTAATGGCTTTGTCAGGCTATAGGGAGGTTTATGCCAGAGATATGTCAGTGGTCGCGGTAAATAGTGACGTAAACTTCGGGGGAAGGTGCTGTTAGCGAGAACGATCTTTTCAAGGTCCCCCAATAGGAAAAGCTAAGAAGCTGTTTGAAAAGGGTCAATTGGGTGCCAGGCGGCGTACCATGAGACGAATCATAGCGATATGGATAAAGGCGACACTGCTTTCGGGCAGTCGTTCATAGTCTTTACAGAGGCGACGATTGAGGCCAAGCCAAGCGAAGGTGCGCTCCACCACCCAACGACGGGGCAATACGGAGAAACCTTTTTGTTCTTGCGGGCGGAGGACAGGTTGAAGGCGGAAGCGAAAACGCTGCGCAACCCATCTCTGCAAAGAGCCGCGATAGGCGCCGTCAACCCAGATAAGACGCAGTTTCTGGCCGAAACCGCAGCCTCGTCTGAGCAGTTGCCGTGCCCCATCGCGGTCAGGCAGGTCGGCAGCAGTGACCAGGACGGCCAATGTGAGTCCCAGCGTATCGACAAGAAGATGCCGTTTCCGTCCCGTGATGCGTTTACCGCCATCGTAGCCTCGCACACCTGCCGGTGTATGGCCAGTCTTGACTGTCTGACTATCGATACTGCCAGCCGTTGGATGCTTGTGTCGTCCGCTTCGATGACGAACCCGCACTCTGAGCGTGTCATGCAACCTGCGCCAGGCGCCATCGTCCCGCCACTGCCTGAAGTAGGTGTAAACACTCTGCCCTCTGCCACGGCGGAAAATCACTCGGCAGCATCCGCCACTGGATGCCACCCACAGTCAGGTAGAGAATGGCATCAACCACCAGACGCATATCCAGGCTGCGTGGTCGCCCGCCCGGTTTGGCTGCGGGAATCAGATGCTGGATAATAAGCCACTGGCTGTCAGTCAAATCTGTTGGGTATCGTTTTGTTTTCACAGAGACTACGTATACCACAATTTGGCCGACAGCCTTTACTTTTCAAACAGCCTCTTACCGTCGCAAGCATGCCGCAGATGGACATGGCCGGCATAGGGGCCGAGGGGATCCGCGTCTCCCGGACCATAACCTTGCGCCATAAAGTGGGAATAATCGAGCACGATTTTGAGCGCGGGATTCTGCTGCAGAAATGTCAACGTTTCGAATGGGCTTTCCAGCACAGATTCGACGTGCGGCTCGAACAGAAAGAGCACATCCTCGGCAGCGGCCAGCGCGGCGAGCTCGTTCATCGCGGCCGCGGACAGCTCCACCGCCTCTTCGTGGGTGATGCCTGCCTGGTCAACGCCCGGCAGCGCCAACACCGACGGAATACGTGCGGTTTTGCAGAGCTGGAGTACGCGCTTGAACGTTTCCCGGTTGGCGGCGCGTACGCTTTCATCGACAGAATTGACCGGCCTGTCGTCGAATCCATCCCCGAAGATGTAGAGCAGATTGCTGAGCGGGAGGCCGGCCTCGGTTACGCGGCGGGCCTGCCCCTCTGGATCGCGTTCGAGCTCGCGCGAATCGAGCAGTCCGCCGGGCACGGCCATCAGGTCCATCGCCTCTATTCCCAGCGCCTGCAGTATCGCGGCCGATTCCGACAGACTGGCGCCCACGAAGGACCAGGCGGCGCCGGCGAGTTTAATGGTGGTCATGGTTGGCTCCAGGTTTTCTTGTCGTCAGGAAGCGAATCGTGTTGACATTTACTCTGAGCAGCCGCGGTGGCATAGGGTTTCGTTGGGGCCGCCCTTTGATAAATCCTTTGATAGTGTGTCGAAATCAATCAAAGATTATCAAAGGTTAAAGTGAAAGAGAGACCGATTTGCCACCTCTATAGTTATTTGACGATGATCTTTCCATACGTTCTTGCTGGTCTTTGGCACACGCTTCTTTGTTTAATCATCTAGAACCTTCAGCGAGATCCATGCTGGCCGAGGCCGCGTGCCTTGATTGAAGATTTCGCCAGAGACACGGAGTTCCCGTAAGAGGTTGTGAACTTTGTTCCGTTTCTGTTGAAGGTTGAGTCGGTCAGGTAGCTTCTCCAATAGCACTTCATCGATTTCTTTGCGACTTACTGGCCCATGTTCACGCACTATTTCCAGAATTAAGTCCTTATAGTACTGGTTATCGAAGCCACGGTCGAGGATGTGTTCACCAATCTTTCCGGTCGCTCTGGCAATAACGTTTGCCACCATCAAGTTGGGATAGCGCCCTTCCACCAAGCCAGCATTCTTGAGCTTGCTATGTTCACTTTTCTCGATGGGCAATTTTTTCTGCACTCGATCGAGCAGGATTACCTGTTCAAGGTCAAGATCAGTCCGCTCCAGAAGTAGCCGAGTGTAACGTTCATCCAGAATCCGTCCGTTGAGACTTACAGTAACAAAGCCCGGCGTGACAAGATCGTAATCAGGAAGAGGGAACGAACGTTTACGTTGAGTTTCAAACATACGTTTGATCCCGCCACCTTGTGTGTCGATCAAATTCAGCTCGACCATCGCATCCGCGAGGAATGTATTTCGGTAGATAGACTGCGGAGCGTCCTGTCGAATTACCGTTTCTATATCACCAGGTAGAAAATCGCCGACATTTGTTAAGATCACACGGTCGGGGAACTCAACGACGATGACACGACCACGTAACTGGTAGTCCTGGTGAGCGATGCAGTTGTGTAGTGCTTCCCGGATTCCCCAGAAGTCATACTGTGTAAACTCCACTGGGAAAAGTGTCCCGCTTGGCATGGCACGCACATTCAGATTGCGGATTCGGTTTTGTAACCTGTCGACTGTAAGCAAGAAGGGCGGACCGACTATATTTCAGGCATGCCGCGTTCGCCAGAGCAGAGATGTACTCACCAATCCTCTGGGCAGAGTGGTAGTTCCTTTTGAACTCAACCCACTCCGTTTCTCCAGATAACTGGCATAGTTCATCCACAAGACGAACGAGACGACTATCATGAATTCGACCGATTGTCATGTTCTGACCTCCTTGGAGACAGTTTAATTCCCCTCCCCACCATCAGCAACCCGCCAGTGGAACACCTCCGGCATCCCTTCAGGATAGGCGTCGTGCGGATCGTAGTCGTCCCCGCTCTCGTCCTCCATGATCGGCGCCATGTACTCCTCCCAGCGCACCGACTCGGGACTCTCTGCCAGGATGCGCACCGCCTCGGCGTAATTCTCCGTTTCCATGTAGAGGAACAGCTGCCGGTCGGCCATGAAGATGCTCATGCTGCTCACGCCGGCCCGCTCCAGGTCGGCCAGCACAGCAGGCCAGACTTCCCGGTGGCGCCGCCGGTACTCTTCCTCCTCCCCCTCTCTGACGTGCATGACAAACGCAACTCGCTCCATCGCACACCCCGTTTTTCAGTGGTCAGAGACATCAACAGCCAAAGCAACTTCACACCTCCATGCCGGGCACCGGAATCGTGCTCAGCATGCCGCCGTCGACGTCAAGCGCCGACCCGGTCAGGAAAGCGGCCTCGTCGGAGATGAAGAAGAGCACCGCATTCACGACATCCTGCACCGTCGGGTTGCGCTGCAGGGGAATGTCTGCGGCCGTGGCCGCCAGGATCTCCTGCGGCTGCATGCCGGTGGCCTCGAGTTTCCAGTCGAGTACTTCCTGGCCCATGCCGGTGCCGGATACGCCGACCGGGCAGACGCAGTTGACCGTAACCTGACGCGGCGCCAGTTCGCCCGCCAGCGCCTTGGTCAGGCCCACGACCCCGAACTTGGCCGCGCAGTAGTGGGCCAGCATCGGGAATCCCACTTTGGAGGCGTCGGAACCGATGTTGACGATACGGCCGCGGCCGCTGGCGCACAGCAACGCCGCAGCCGCCTGGCAACAGAGAAAGGCGCCCTTCAGATCCACGTCGAGCACCCGGTCCCACTCCGCCTCGCTGATCTTCTCCAGCGGGTTGAAGGCGATGACACCGGCCGAGTTGACCAGCGTGTCCAGGCCGCCGAAACGCGCCTCGCAGGCCGCCACCGCCGCCGCGGCCGACTCCGGCGACGTCACATCCAATTCAATGACCAGCAGCTCGTCGCTGTCCAGGCCGCGTTCGGCGTCCTGCAGGCGTTCACGGTCGACGTCCCCGATCGCGACCTGCGCGCCGCGTGCCAGCATGGCTTCCACAATCCCCAGCCCGAATCCGCTCGCCCCACCGGTGATCAGCGCACGCCGCGCGCCGTTCTGCATATCCGACACAGTCTCCCCTCCCCGAACTCATCGGCGGTCAGCGATCATTGGACCAGAACTGCCTACCTCTGACCACTGCCGTCTCATTGAAACGAGTACTTGCGCACGATCTCTTCGCGCACGTGGACGCCCAACCCAGGCGTGTCGCGCACGGCCAGGTATCCGCCCTCCTGCACCCAGGGATCGCTGACCAGTTCATGCTGCATCGGCGACTCATGCGGCTTGAGGTCCATGCTGGCGCCGTGGTCGGAGATGGCCAGCAGATGAACGCTGGCCGCGCTGTTGAGCGCGCTGCTCCACGTGTGCAGGCTGAACTGTAGATTCTCCACCTCCAGCAGCCGGATCACCTCGCGGCTTCCGGTGATGCCGTGGCTGCGGCCCGGGTCGATCTGGATCACATCCACGCCGCCGCTGCGGATCAGGCGCCCGTAGCTCTCAATATCCCACTCATCCTCGCCGGTGCCTATCGGCGTCGCCACCGCGGCCCGCAGCCGGGCATGCCCCTCCAGATCGCTCGGCAGGAGCGGCTGCTCGATCCAGCGCAGGCGGTACGGCTCCAGCTGGCGGAAGCGGCGGATCGCGGTCGGCACGTCCCACAGATTGCGCGCGCCCGGCGTATCCACGATCAGCTCGCGTTCATCGCCGATCACCTCGCGGATGCGGCGCACATACTCGATATCGCGCGCGGCGTCCTGCCCGAAGACCGCGCCCGGATGCATGCCCCATCCCGCCTTGACGTAATGGTAGCCCTGCTCCACCATCCAGCGAAACTCGTTCAACGTCCAGTCCAGGTCCTCCATGTCGAAGATGATCGAGGCCATCGCCACCACTTGGTCATGCAGCTTGCCGCCAAGAAGCTGGCAGACCGGCAGCCCCAGCGCCTTGCCCTTCAGGTCCCACAGCGCCATATCGATCGCGCTCACGCCAAAGGCCGCAATCCCTTCCGGGCCGTACCACCAGATATGGGCCAGCATCTTGTGCCAGGCGCGCTCCACATCGCGGGCGTCCTCGCCGATCAGCAGCGGCGCCAGGCCCTGCTCGATGATCAGCTTCGTCGCCAGCGCGGCCTCGCGAAATTGGGAGATACACTCGCCCCAACCGACCGTGCCGTCGTCGGCCTCGACCCGCGCCAGGGTGATGTAGCGTTCAATGCCCTTGTAATGGGGTTCCGGATAGGCGAGCGCGCATGCCTCAACTGTGCTGATCTTCATCGTTGTTTCCTTGTGGAGATTTCGAATTCCAGGCTGCAGGTCTTAGGCCTCAGTAACAGGGCGGGCATTTGAGAATGGCGGCGTCACCGAAAACTGAGAACCGACTACTGAAAACTGGTGTTCCACACCGGCCTGGCCGTGAGCGTTACCCGCGCCGGGAAGCTGACGGTGACGGGACCCAGCAGCCCTGAAACCGTCTGTCCGGGGAAGGCATAGTCGGATTCATAGGGACCCGCACTGAAATAGTTGGCCAGCGTATTGTAGACGGTCACTTGCAGCTCGTTGGCCCCCTCGCGCACCTGGCCGGTGATGTCGAAGCGGTAGGGGCGCGCCAATCGGACGCCCACGTTTTGCCTGTTGACAGCCACTTCCGCCGTCGTGTTCACCGCGCCCAGGTCGAGAACGACTTCGCCCTGCAACTGTTCAGGCGTGAGGGAGAAGCTCTTCTTGTAAACGGCGCCGCCGGAGTAACTCTCCAACGCGTACCAGCTCCAGTCGCCCAACGGCAGGGAGGCGTCAGCGCATTCGAAGCGAACCGGCTGGCGGATGGCCGCGCCGGCGTAGACGCCGGGCTTCTGTTCGACGCGCAGCGCTATCCGGGACACATTCGCCAACGGAGCCTCCAGCCGGACCCGGCCATCCCGGATCGCCGCTTCGGCGCCGTTGACCCATACCTGAACGTTCTCCGCATCCACTTCCAGACGCAGCGTATGCGTCCCCGCCGGCGCCTCGCATCTGTACCAGCCGACGCGCCTCTCTTTGCGCGGCGCGACATCATATCCCAGCTGGGAAGGCTCGGCGAACCAGGTCAGCCGCGCCGCCGGACGGTCTCGCACAGGTGTCGACGACGGCTCCAGAAGGGCAGCATACGCCCGCAAGGGCTGGGCAGGCGGCTGGACACAAGCGAGCAGGAGCAGATTCAGCTCCTCCTGCAGCACGACCTCTATCGTCGCCGGAGCCGGTTCCCCGGATTCGTCCGGCAGCAGGGCCTCCCCGTTCAGCCACGCCTGCTCCATCTGCCCGCTGTCGGCCCCCAGATGCAGGACCCAGCGCCCAGCCCGCGGCGCCCGCACATGGGTGTAGAGGTAGCGCACGCTCTCTTCATGCTCGTCGGCAACGTCAAAGCAGAGGAATGAATCCGCAACACCGTGGCTGCCGCCCCATACGTCGGTACCCGGTTGCCCGAATTCCTGCGAATAACAGACCGTCTCCCAATTCACACCTCCGGCATCCAGCGCATCTGCGTCCCCGGCGATCAGAGCCGCCAGTTCTGGCGGTGTCTGCCCGTGTGGGAAAGGGTCGCTGGCCCGCCAGTAGGGGCCGAAAGTATAAGTGACAACGGGCCAGCTGCCGTCGTCGTAGTCGCGGCTGTGCCAGTCCAGCGCAACGCCCGCCGTCTCCTCCTCCCGGTAGCGGAACTGTCGCGCCTCCGCGCCAATGTGTTCGTCGCCGGCCGGATCTCGGAAATCTCCCCAGCGGTTGTCCATCGTCAGCAGCAACCGGAACGACCAGTCGCCCGTCAGGCGCAGCGGGGCCGGCGCCGGGCCGAAGCGGGCCTGTGCGCCGTACTCCTGCCCTGCATGGCGCACGCGCACCGCTTTGCCGCCCCCTTCTTCGACAGTGCCCCGTACAACCACGGTATCGTCCACCGCTTCCACATGCGTGATCGCACCCAGATTGTCCGCCGTCACAGACGGTCTGCCTCCAGGCGGGCGCAGTACCAGAAGAATGCCCTGGTTGGCCTCCATCGTCAGCCGTACCGTCGTCCTGTCATCCGTGCAGGAGAAGCGGCGCCAGGGCGTAACCGCGCCGCTCCAGCAGTCCCAGATCTCCGGTTCGCCGCGCACGCGCAGGGTAAAGGTCAGCTCTCTTCGCTCCGATTCGACATTGTAGAGGAAGTAGACGTCCAGCTCGCCGATCCTCTGATGCGTGTGGAAGACGTTCTTGCCTGAAGCGACCACGTCCCGGTCGATCGCGTCCGAGATCACAGCCGCGACGTCGACCCCCCGCTGCGCGGCATGGGGCGTGCGCGCCGTCTCCTGGGCGGGCAGAAAGATACCTTGCCCGCCGTTTTCATTGCGCTGCCGGTAGATGCTGCCCAAGGCCTGGCTATGCGCCTCTGTGGGGTGGGCGGCCTCCTCGCTGGAAGCGATGCCGAAGATATGCCGCAACAGGGCGCGGACTTCAGGATCATCGCGGCCGTGCTCCTGCGATGCGCCAGGCAGCCGGCGGAAGGCCACAACCGCGCCGCCCCCGTCATAGAACTCCCGGAGCTTCGCCAGCGTCTGGCGGCGGACCGTCGTCATCGGCGGCAGGAGCACGGCCCGGAACCGGATACCGGCGATCTCCAACGTCCCATCGCGCACAACAGCCTGGCTCAGCAGGTTGTCATCGACGAAATCGAAGTCGATCCCGTTCTCGTAAATCTGGCGGGCGAGCGCAAAGGTGGTCATCGCGCACTCGTCGGCCGCGCTTGTGAAGGAATCTCCCCGCAGCCAGTTGGCGTGGACCGTCGTCAGCGGGTAGAGCAGCGCCACGTCGGCGACATGCGTTCCCTGGCTCATCACCGCGCTCAGGCGCGACACATAGTCCACGAAGGTCCGCCAGTGCTCCCAGTAGGGCTGGCGCCAGTGAATCGACGGCGGCACCCACTCATACCAGCCGCCCAGCGTGTTGTACAGTCCGCCGTGCTGATTGTACAGATTCAGCCCGTAGGCATAGTTCTCATTCGTCCAGGCGACGTTCTCTGCCTGCGTCATGCCCCAGCCCGACCCCCAGTAGACGCACATCGACGCGCGTTCCCGCTCGTATACGTGCAGGATCGAGCTGGACAGCTTGGCGTCGATGAAACAGCGCTCGCCGGGCAGACTGGCGCCGGGGTCCTCGTTGCCGGTGACGTGGAACCAGCGCATCAGGCGGAAGAAATCGCCGTAATGCCACGTCTGCCCCAGCATATCCTGCCGCCCCCAGGTGGCGATCGTGCCGTAGCGCATTCCTCGCTCTTCATGCCAGTCGCACAGCGGCTTGTAGAGGTTCTCCTCCAGCAGTGTCGACATCACCTCGTAGTAGTCGCAGCGGATCTTATCGGTGAAGGGGCCGACGTCGTGGAAGAGGCCGACCAGCCAGGGCGCGGGATCATATCCCTTCTCCGCCTTGAACCGCCTCACAAGCTCCGGCGCGTAGAGAATGTTGCCGTTGAGCACATAGAGTTCATCCTGCCCGTAGAGCGACAGCGTGCTGCCGACAAACTCGCGCAGCCGCTCCTCATGCTCCTGCCAGTAGATTTCGAGATAGCGCGTTGCGACATGGGGGTTGAGGTAGTCGAGATCATGGGGCTGGCTGGCGACGGCAGCAAGCAGCCAGCCCGCGCCCGGCGCGTCCCAGGCCAGCGGCTGCCCCGGCTCCGGCGGCGCCAGTTCCCGGCAAGAGTCGGGATCCAGCCCCCCATCCGCAATCCGATATACGGCCGCGGCCAGGACCGTCTCCCCCTGCGGCAGGTCGAGATGCAACGTCCCCTCCCCCTGCGAACGCTCCTCGTGGATGACCAACCGACGCCCCTCCAACTCCGGCCGCGCCGTGCGCTCCGCCCGCAGCAGGTCCTGCCAGTACTCGCGTCCCTCCCAGCCGGAAAACCACGCTTCCAGTCCAAGGCGCTCGTGTTCAGCGACCGAATGGCGGAAGAACTCCCACCATTCTTCGCTGAAATAGGCCGGCCATGTCCCGTACCGCTCGCCGTCGAGATAGCGGGGATAGTACCAGGTGCCGCCGACGCCTTTTTTCTTCAACTCCTCCAGCTGCCAGGTGATGCGCTCCTTGTCCAGATCCCCTATCTCCCAGAACCAGGTGACGAAGTCGCTGTAGTCGCGGGGCGGCTGGCGGAAAAGTTGCAGCAGGGAGGCGTAGGATGGAGCGGTCATTTTGGGAGTCTCTTGTTTTGAGTTTTCCGTCTTGTGGGAGCGGGAGGGAGACTCCTGGCTGGCAACTGCTGGACGATTGCAGAAAGGCGCGGCTTCAGACGAGGGGTTACACTGCAGGTCGAGGGCCAAAACATGTGTGGGAGATATAGATAGCTGTTTGTGATCGGGCAGACTGAGTGGGCTATGGATTTTCAACTAATATCTTCTTCAGGGGCCAGAATGTCTTTCCCTTTTCGTTTTCTCCAATCAGCCTGTTGACCAACGCATCTGTTGCTCTCCTAGTAGAAGGGTTTTTGTAGAGGATCTCAAATGCTTCAATCCACTTGTCATCATGCTCCCAATGCCACAGCGTACCTTGCTCATTGCCGCGAACGCCGCCTACAAGGAGATAGAGGCGGGCAATTTCTAGAGTTTCTTCTGGCGCTGCTTCTGCCAACTGAGGGGATGATCTGAGGAGTCCATAACGCCATTCAAGGATTCCGCTAGTCTTTTTAAGGGTCTCCCTTACTTGCCGTGCTAGCCAGGCGGGCTCGAAAACTCCTTTGTCCAGATTGATCCAGAGGCCAAATTCCTTAAACACATCCTGATTTTCTTGCTTCTGCAACAGCCAGTCCCAGAAATCTCTCAGACGATTCTTACTTTCCGGGTTGTTTGAAAAGAACTCATCCGAATCATCCTCTGAGATGAAAAAACGCCCGATAGATTGGACAAAGTGCGCGTGTTGTTTCGGATTTTCCTTCTTCCAGAATGCCTGCAATAGTTGGTGGTCTAAGCCAAACTCTTTGAAGTACATGAAGGCAAGCGCAAGGTGTTCGGCGATACCCGCGTTCGGCTCCTTCGTGTGCTTTTGTCCAGGAGGAAAATCACTATCTGTTAAAACCAGTGCTCGCTGATAGAGACTTTGAATTTCAGGATCGGTGATCATTTCTCCATATGGTTCAGCGGAAAGATACCCTTCCCATGCTGCCGAATAAAGCCAGGTCTTCGCTGTATCCTGGGGAAAGATTAGTGGCAAGAGTTTTCGAGTCCAATTCTTGTCCCGGAAGTAAAAGTTCGAAAGGTGGCGTCCAAACATGGTCAAGACCGCGCGCGTGTTCTCTCTCTGTATTACGTCTTCGTACAGTTGTTTGACATCACTTCTGATTTTTTCCCCATCCAGGAAGACAAACTGATTAAATACGTAGAAGGCTCTACCTCGCACACTATTGATGGCCATATTCAGAGGATCATCGCGCATCGCCTTGATATCTGATGCGCTCCCAGGAACTTCGAAATCCTCGTCTGCGGGCGATGGATCAGGATACTTGAGAAGATAGCCCAAAATTGCAAGAATCTGGTCGCGATATCTGCTGAAGTCAAGTAGCGTTAATCCTTCCTTTTCAGAGATCAGCTCCAACACGATATCGGTGGCAACCAGATGAACCGCATCCCAGTTGGCAAGCCAGGTTTCGAACCAATTAGGCGCTCTTGTTTCTCGTTCAAAAGGGTCTTTCTCTCCGGAATTCTTGATCGCAATAAGAAGGTCAACTACACCATTCCAATTTGCCTCAAAGGCCGTTTTGCGATGATTTAGAATCGTTTCCTGGATTCCTATGAGATACGTATACGTGTAGTGTTGATCAAGAACATCCCTTTCGAAGAACTGTTCGGCGTTTTCAATGTATTCTGAAAACCTCCTTGGCATATCGACTTTTATCTGATTTCCAATGCCTTTCGCATTCAGCGGGCTGTACCTATCGTCTGTTGAATTCTGTTCGTGCAAAATTGCAGGATTCCATTCGCTGCGGAGTTTCCTTGCTATTTCTGCGACAGGCCGTTTTTCGAACTCGTCCTGTGTGTCGGTGCCCCGCGGTCTTATCTCTTTGAACTCGCCGCCTGTGCGCAAGACCGGTTTAGGTTTATGGCCTGGATCAAGCCAAAGGCCTGCTTCCACTGCTTGTTTTTTCAATTGGGGCTTCTCATCTAGGAATGGAAGAAGCATCGAAAGGATGCGGGAGCCGTCGTATTTCCTATCTTCGGACAGTTGGCTGAACATCTGGATGGTTTTCTGCACAAAGTCCTGCTGTTCGTCTCCCGACAATACAGGGAACCCCTTTTGTAGAGCTTTTTCGTATTCGGCTCCAGAAGTAATTTCGTGATATCTTTCAACCTCAAAAAGCCGGAAAAGGGCACTCCTGAGATCGTCTCTAAAGACCTTTGGGCACAGACTCAAGGCATAGAGCCTAAGCCGCCAAATTACACGGCTGTCAGGAAGAGATGCGATATGGTTCTCATAGATTCTTTTGACATCTGATGATTCAGTGCATCTTTCACCGACAAGTCGACACAGAAGAGTTTTGGCCACCGCCGACATTTCACGGACGTCCCCGTGAAATGAGTGGGGGCCGGCCTGACCTAATTCAAGATCAAAGAAATCCACGTCTAAAAGTGTATATCTATCGATAACCTCAAACACTGGTACTCCCACTTGCCTATGGCGCATCTCCTGGATCAAGGCATCCCACTCAGGCTCAGGCTGGAATTCGGGTCCAACGTCCTGCTTATCCAAAGCAACTACTTCAGCCATTATTTTCGTCGCCAGTCTAAGAGCATCTTCCGCGCTGTCCGGCCCCACAGCGGCTAGAAGCCCGAAAATATTTGTGAGCGAAAGATAGTCCAAGTAGAAAGGAGATTCGTGAAAATCGGGGTCCTTTTTCATTTCTTCTCTTGGACGCACAGCAAGCACGGCCTCAGCAAGAATCAGGAAGTTCTCAATATCGTTCACGTCAGCGAGGGCTTTTAACATTGCTTCATACTCGAAGGCCGACTGGGTGAAGATGGAATCAATCAGTTGTATCCATCGCTCGGCTCGGATTTTGTCAACCATACGGGCCAACTGGTCTGCAGGGAGGGAGCCGCAGATCCGTAAGAAACCGTAGACAACCTCCTGGCTCCGGGTATCGGTGGATATTGGCGTATCCAACATGATATCGACTACGTCGGCGGGCTGTTTCTCAGCCATTCGAAAGAGGTAATCGAGTTCAGGCGTTATGGTTGTAAAGGGTGTTGCGGATTCCTCCTTCATGGCATCCAGAAAACCATTCCGCCATAGCCAGTCCAGCCACCGCTCGTCGGCCTTGTGGAAGAAATATCGCCGGGCGTTCAGGTCTACATTTATGAGTTCGTAAATCTGCTCTTTGTCTATTGTGGGCTGAACTTGGACAGTCATTGTAGTTTTCCTGAGTCGATCAGATCACTGGGGTGGCTCGCCACTCAGGAACTGATCAATGCTTCTCTGCATATCAATGGGCCGAATCAATGCTCTCTGCATAGCCGTTTCAAAGTCTCTTAGCAGAGTGTCGAAATCTGATGTTGTATAGTTCAGAAAATCCAGCCTTTCCGATGCCACACCGTGATGAGCTAGGTCGGTCAAGAGACCGTTAATCCTCCCAAGGCCCATATCCAGGAAGACAGAGCCGTAGTTTTCAAAAGCCTTTTCACGCGCTCCAATTGATCGTCTGACCCGACCGCTCATTATGGGATAAAGAATTTCTCGCAGCGAATGGGCGGCTTGCGCTATCCGGTCAGGGTTGTTTTCGTCCTCTATGACTGACAATGCCCCTCGAAACATATCTGAAGGTTTCGCTTGAAGTTGATCCAAAGCATGAAGTTCGTCCATGCGTCTGCAAAGCTCTTCCTGTTCCGGAGTCAAACGGACTGGCGTTGAAGACGTGTCACCTAACGGTTGCGGTAGCAACTCATCTGCCATTATTCTCGATAACCCTCAATTCTTAGTCGGTCAGTCTGTACAGATTATACACCAGCCGATCAACCTTCGTTTCAGGCTTCTTGGTAGCAGGCGCACCCCAAATCTAGGGGTCATTGTCTGACCCAATCCTTGCCCAACTCACATCCCTCCACATTTCGCACATACCCATGGGCCGCATGCCCCAGCGGCACTGGCGCGATATCGTGGAGGCGCCTCGGTGCGCCTACTCGTGATTCTGAAGCTGTCGCAAATACTTGCAGACCAAACGGGCTTGGACGATTAACAGGGATTCGGTCTGTGTGAGGATGCTGACGCGCCTGGAGGGTGCTGGCGGGACAGCCGCGATCACTTCTCGAAACAACTGAAGATCGGTGGGGAGTGACCTGTACTTTCTGGAGAGCTTTCTGCGTTCTCGTTGAAATTCACGCAGCTCGTTAAAATGCATCGTCCGATTCACTTACGGAGTATCTGTCATCGCGATAGAAAACAGTCTCGTAAGGAATCGGTTTACCGTAGCGAGCACATTTCCAGGGGATGTCATTGTGCGAATACTCGGATAGCTCGGCAGGGCTCATGCCGGAGAAACGGGCCAGCACCTGCTCGATGTGTTCGATGTCACGTGTGCGCAACAGATCGGTGTCAGAACGTCCGGTTGTGAGGTATCTGTTCTGGCTGTAGTTGTGGTAGATTTGCTCCGTCTTTTGGATCGCCCCTTCCTCTTCCATGCAGCGCAGAATCCGGATTAAATTGACCGATGTCGGACCGTAGCCGTTCTTGGTGTAGGTCTCACCCATCAGGTTCTCTTCGAACTTCTCGTAGTAGTCGAAGTCAATGAAATAGAAGAGTTGGTGCAGAACGGCTTCGCCGACGTTCGGTTTGTCCTCAACCCTGTCGAGAACGTAGAGGATCACCTGTCTGAACACGTCGGGGCGCTCTTCTTCGACGCGAATCTGGAGCTCTTCGCTCTCCTGGACTGCTTCCTCTGTAACCTGCCGATGTGCACGATCGGTAGACCGCTTCTCAGTCAGCATAGGTGGATGCTCTTTTCATCCAGTTTCGCCGTTCTGCGCTCCGTGGAACCGGCGCCTGGCTCATAGGAATGACGAACCTGGCGTTCCACTGTGCGGCTCATTTTAAGCCAGGGCGCTTGAACGGGCAAAGCCGGTCGGAATTTCGTGCCGAGCCAATCAGACCTTAATCGCGCCTGAAGTCAGGCCGGCCACAAACCAGCGGCTGGTGAAGATGAAAAGGATAACCAAGGGGATCGAGCCGATCAACAGCCCCGCCATCGTCAGTCCGTAACGGGTGAAGTACTCGGTCTGGTAGGCCCACAGGCCGGGTGTCAGGGGCAGGAGGGTCTGCCGCTGGATGGTGAGGTAGGGCCAGATCAGATTGTTCCACGTGCCCAGAATGTTCAGAATCGCGGCCACGCCCAGCATCGACTTGCTCAGCGGCAGCGCGATGCGCCAGTAGCCCTGCCACTCGCTGGCGCCGTCAATGCGCGCCGCGTCGAACAGCTCCTTGGGCAGGCTTTCAAAAAAGGTGCGCAGGATAAACATGGCGAAAACCTGTCCGCTGGCGATCCACGGCAGGATCATCGCCCAATATGTATTCATCAGGCCGAGATCCTTCACCAGCACAAAGGACGGGATCAGCGTCATCGCCGAAGGGACCATCATCAGCGACAGCACCAGGTAGAAAAGCACCTGCCGGCCCGGGAACTCCAGAATGCCGAACGCATAGGCCGACAGCGACGCCAGCAACAGGACGCCCACCACCGTCACGCCGCTGACGATTATGCTGTTTCTGATGAACTCCAGCACGATCTCAAAGGCAAATCCGTAATTCTCCCAGTGCAGAGGGAAGGTCAACGCAAACGGCTGGCGGGCGAACTGCGGGATCGTCTTCAGAGAAATCAGGAAGGCCATCACCAGCGGCGCGATCCCTCCCACCAGGAACAGGCTCAATAGCACGATCCGCCACCAGTCCCCGCGCAGGAACACGCCCACCTGCTCGCCCCTGCTCCGCCTGTATTGCCCCCTCATCTCCGTCCCCACCGCACTCATCGCAATAGCCCCCAAATGCCACTACCCGCTGCCGTTAATACTCCTCAGTCGTAATGTACTTCATATTGATCAGCGTCAGCACAAGGGTGAGGAGGAACAGGACGACGCCGATGGCGGAAGCGTAGCCCATCTTGTTGATGCGGAAGGCGTTGAAGAACATCCACATCCCCGGCACCATCGTGCTGTTGATCGGCCCGCCCTGCGTCATCGCGAACACCGCCGTGAACTCCTGGACACCCCACATGATCGTCAGCACCGAAATCAGCTTGATCTGCCCCGCGATCAGCGGCAGCTCGATCGACCAGAAACGCCGCATCTCTGAAGCGCCGTCGATCATCGCGCTTTCGACGATTTCGTAGGGGATCGCCTGCAGGCCCGCCAGCAGAATCAGGATGGCCACCCCGTCCACCCACGGAAAATTGCGCAGCATCACCGCGTACAGCGCCACGTTCGGGTCCGCCAGCCAAGCCCGCGTCCACGACTCCAGCCCTGCCCACGTCAGAATCGCATTCAGCGGGCCGACCTTGACATCGTAGATGAACTTCCACAACATCAGCGGCACGATCGCAGGAATGACCACCGGCAGAATCATCCCCAACCGGAATGTATACTGCGTCCTTGCCCCCCGCAGCCGGTGAATCAGCACCGCAATGAACAACGAAACACCCACCGTGGACACCACATACCAGGCCGCCAGCTGCAGCATGTGGTCCATCGAGTTCAGAAATACCCGGTCTTTGGTGAAAAGATGGACGAAGTTGTCCAGGCCCACAAAATCCGCGGACAAGCCCGGCGCCCATTTGAACACCGACCGGTACAGCCCCAGCAGCGCCGGATAGTACATGAATACCAGCAGAAAGACGAAGGTGGGGGCGAGCATCGTGTAGGCGACGCGCCCTTCGTAGATACGTTTTGCGAGCGGCTTTCTGCGTTCCTGTACGTCCACGGCCTGGGCCCCAGTATTGGACAGGGCCGGCATCTCTTTTACAACCATCAGCGCATCCTTATTTGAGAAGTGGGGAACTGCGAGTAGTGAGAGGTATGGAAGGAATCACCTCTCACTACTCTTCACTCTCTCCTCACTATCAGCATTCCAACCCTTCCACTTCGATGAAGCGGTCCGCGTAGGCGGCGAAAGATTCCTGGATGATGTCCAGGGCGGTGTCCAGGTCCATCTGGTCCAGCATATAGGAGCGCCAGGCCTGGCCGGTCTGCTCCGCCGACTCCCCGTCCATCGTCACCACTTCGTACACGAACATCTGCGACTCACCGATCTGCTCCGTCAGCAGCGCAAACGAATCCCCGAAGCGAGGGTCGACCGGCACGTTCTTGACATTGGGCATGGTGGTGCCGATCTCGGACTGGATCGTATGCAGATTGTCCGGCACCGAAATCCAGCGCATCAGGTCGATTGCGGTGTCGATCACGCCGTCCTTCTCGGACCGGGTGGTGACTGCCACCTGGTCGCCCACGGGACCGCCAATGGGCCAGGCAGGTGTCGGCGGGTCGGTGGCATAGGCGCTGCTCTCTTTGGTCACAACCGGCGCGAAGAAGGTGCTCCACTCGAAGTCGACCAGCGGATCGTACTGCAGGCGGGGGAAGGACCAGGTGCCGTTTTCCATGATCGGCTCGATCTTGTTCAGGAAGCGCGAATGGGAGTCGGTGGCGCGGGTGGTCCAGTCCGCAGGCCGGTACTGCACATTCTGTTTCCACAGCTCCATCCAATCCCGGTACTGGGGCAAGTGCGCGTGGTAAATGCCGTTTTCGACGGCGCAGGCAACTTCTTCGCGGGTGGCCGTGCCGCGGTCGGGGTTGACCTGCGGCTCGATCTCGCCGGCCATCAGCATCCCGCCCATCTGCAGGCGGTACCAGTGGTCGGTATCGTCAACGGGGCCGGTCCAGCCGCCATAGGCATCAATACCTTCATCGCGGAAGGCTTGGCAGACGGAGAGGAATTCGGCGTAGTTCTGGGGGGCTTCAAGGCCCAAATCGTTGAACCAGTCGACGTTGTAGTAGAAGAAGGTGGTGATGAGGCCGAAGACGATGTTGTAGTAACCGCCGCGCATCAGCGTTTCACCGGTTGGGATCGGGTAAAACTGGTCGACCCACTTCTCGCTGCCGGGGTCGCCCGCCGGGATGTAGGGGTTCGGCTGGTTGAAGTAGGGCGTCAACTCTGTCCACCAGTTCTTATCCAAATCGTCCTTAATGTGCCAGTGTGGGTGTGTGGTGATGTGCGGAATCGTCCCCGCCGTCTGCTGCGCGATCGTCCATTCACGGCCGCTGATGCCCTGGGGAACGCGGATCCACTCGATGCTCACGTCGGGGTGTTGCTCCGTGTACCCGTCCAGCACCTCAAGGACCTTGTTGTGCGGCAGCGGGTTGTCTTCGGAGCGCTCCATGCTCTGGGTGGGCGTCCAGCCGCCCCAATAGGTGACCAGCTCCTTGGTTTCGCCCATCGCGGCATCTTCACCGTCACCGGCCGGCGCCATCGGCGCCTGGCAGGCGGCAAGCCCCACGGCCGCAGTAGCGACGCCAGCAGTCTTCAGGAATGCGCGTCTAGAAAGTGCACGGTCTGTCATTGTTCCTTTCCTTTCTGTAGAGTTGTGAAATAGGAATCTGGTCTTATCCGGCCAGGATTCGGTCGACGGTGCGGCCGTCAACGGTGAGGCCCGCAGCCAAAATCGTCATCTGACCGTGGTGAATCAGAGGAACTTTCGGGTTTCCGCTGGAATCGATCCTCCTATTACGAGTAATGAAATGGAAGTGGGCCCAATAAGCGCCCGTTACTCTGTACTGGTACACGCCATTCGGCCAATGCGACTTCGGCCTGTAAGGAGATGCTGCCTCTGCTCGTGCCGGGCATATCCGGCCAGCGTGTCCGTGGGAGAATGCAGGCAAGTATAACAAGAATGGTATGCAATGTCTATTTGTTAGGCCTGTTCGGTTCAGTTGTTGACTTGCCAACTCCGTATGCTATGATTGTCGGCACGTCCACTCAGTACCGAACGCCTTTGCGCCTCCGGATTCCGGGCATCTGCAAAAGTCTGAGCATAGAGATTGTTTCGCCATATCCTGTTCAACCGCAGTGGTATCGTAGACAGTGCATGGCAGACTGTACTTGCAGCGAGCCACGAACCAATCCAGTCAGGAGTTGCACGATGAGCAAGTTAGCCCTACTCGGCGGCGAGAAGGCCGTCACCACCGAGCCCCATTCCGCCGGCCACCACCGTTCACCCATGTGGGAAAGCGGCAAGGCCGCCGACTGGGAGGAGTTCTCCGAGGCCTTCGCCGCAAAGATGCAGGTCGAATACGCCCTGCCCGTCTCCTCCGGCCAGGTCGCCCTCAACTCCGCCCTCGTCGCCGCCCAGGCCGGCCCCGGTGACGAAGTCATCGTGCCCTCCTTCACCTGGATCGCCAGCGTAAGCTGCATCATGCACAACAACGCCGTCCCCATCTTCGCCGACGTCGATCCCAAGACATACACCGTCGACCCGGAGGACGTGCGCCGCAAGATCACACACCGCACCAAGGCCATCATCGCCGTCGACCTCTACGGCCATCCCTCCTACCTTAAAGAGCTGCTCGCCATCGCCCGCGAACATGATATCGTCCTCATCGAAGACTCAGCCCAGGCCACCGGCGCCTACGTTGACGGCGAGATCGTCGGCGGCATCGCCGACATCACCTGTTTCAGCTTCGCCGGCAAGCCGATCGCCGCCACCAGCGGCGGGGTGATGACGACCAACAGCCGCGAATACTACGAGCGCGGCGCGCTGGGCGGGCAGCATCCCTCGACCCTGTCCAAAATCCTCACCAACTCCGAACTGCTCAAGTACGCGTCGACCGGCGGTTACGGCGACAACCACCGCATCGACCGCTACGCGATGACGGTGGCCTACGAGGCGCTGGAGACCTTCGAGGAGGCCAACGATGCCCGTATCGCCAACTGCGATCTCCTCACCCAGGAGCTGAGCAAGGTCAGGGGGATTACGCCGCCCTACGTCGCGCCCGGGGTCAAGCATGTCTACCACATGTATTCCAGCCTCTATTCAGAGGAAGAGCTGGGCGTGCCCAGGGAGGTCTTCGTCAAGGCGATCAATGCCGAAGGCATAACCGCCCTCACTTACGTCAACAGCGCCAACTTCCTCTTCCATCCCGGTGGCAAGCCGATGCCTTCCGGGCCGATCCATCATCGCGCCCTCTTCCAGGAGAAGAACGTGTACGGGCACGGCTGCCCCTTCCAGTGCCCCCATTATGACGGTGAGGCGGACTACTCGATCGGCTCGCTGCCCGTAACCGAAAAACTGGTTGACCAGGAGTTCAATTTCCTGCAGCCGCATCTCTCCGCCCCCAACGGGCCCGACCAGATGGAGCAGTTCCTGGACGCTGTGACCAAAGTGGTCGACAATATCGGCGATCTGGAAGGCTACCAGATCGACTAGCGTACGGCCGCGGAGGTCAAGCGCAACCGCTGCGCAGTATGCGCGCGCTGAGACTGGAGAAACTTCAATGCTGGCAGAATTGAGCCACGCCCAATGGCAGGAATTTGAACGGGAAGGTTACCTGCGCCTGGGGCGCTGTCTGACCGACGATGAACTGGCGGCGCTGCAGCAGCGCATGGACGGGATCATGCTCGGCACCGCGCCGGTCGACTACAGCCGGATGATGATGCAGCTGGACCGCATCCCCGGCAAGACCGACGCGCCCGGCCCGGGTTCGAAAGGGCACAAAGGGGCTACGCTGCACTATCGCAAAATCCAGGACCTCGAGTTCGACCCACTCTTCCTGCGTTATATGCAGAAGCCGCTCTTTCGTCATATCTGCCGCATGGTATACGGCGCAGACACGCCGGTCGCCTGTATGCGCGCCATGTTCATGAACAAGCCCGCGGCCGACCCGGCAGATGGCGAAAGTGGGCAAGCGCGGCAGTCCGTCGGCGGCACCCACCTCGTCTGGCATCAGGACCGCTGGACCTTTTTTGACCGCGATCCGCTGATCACCATCTGGACCGCGCTCGACCCGGCCACCGTCGCCAACGGTTGCGTCCATATCGCCCCCCGCCGCCATCACGCCCTGATCAACCCCTCCCACGTTTCCGGCTTTATGACCGACGATCAGGCCCAGGCTCTGGTGGCGGAGACCGAGACGAGCCCGCTCGAAATGGAGGCCGGCGAGGCGGCGCTGCTCCACAACTATCTGCCGCACAGTTCCGGCGTCAACAGCACCTCCATTGCCCGCCGCGCCTTCAGCGTCTGTTACATGGATGCCGCTACGATAGATTCCCACAATCACGAGTACTCGCTGATCTTCGGCGACGGCGCGCTCGACCCGGAGCGGCTGTAGCCATCGCCGGTTACTGTATGTCTGGAGGAAACCATGCAACCTGAAATCGCCCTGGCAAAACGGAAACAGATGCTGCAGGACGGCTACTGCTTTGTTGACGACATCCTCACCGAGGCGTTCCTGCAGGAGTTGCGCGAAGAGTCCGAGCGCCTCATCGCCGCTCACGTGCCCCCGCCCGACGTGAGGTACCAAGGCCAGCACGTCAATGTACGCGGTGAGGAGAACGACATTATCAGGAGGCTCCTGGAATGGCAGCCGGCGCGGCAGGCGCTGGAGGAGATGGGATTCGGCGACTTCGAGAGCACCGGCGGCATCATCATCCTGACCAAGGACCCGGGCGAACCGGCCCTCTACTGGCACCAGGACTGGGCGAGCTGGGAGGACCCGATCAGCGTCACGCCGTGGCCGCAGCAGATCTTCGTCTCCTACTATCTGAGTGACACCAGCGTCGAGAACGGCTGCCTCAAGGTCATCCCCGGCACCCACCACAAGCGCATTGCGTTGCATGATGATCTGGTGCCCGCCCACGAACAGGGCGCGCGCTACATCGAAGAGGACCATCCGGTCATGTTCGGTGATCATCCCGACCAGGTCGATGTCTGCGTGCGCGCTCGTTCCTTCGTGTTGGCGGACGCCCGTCTGCTGCACTCGGCGCGCCGCAACCTGACCGATGAGCGCCGAACGCTGATCCTGGCCTGGCACCGGCGGCGGGACGACGTTTGGGACAAGCCCCCCGCCTACTGGCAGGGTGAGATTCCCGAAATCCTTGCCAACCGCGACGCCAACCAGGAGTACGCGCGCTCGCGCATTCCCGGCGAACATCTCAGCCATAGCGATCACTGATCACGGGTCACCGGCGACTGGACACTGAAGTGATGCGATTTGCCCTCTTTGGCGCCGGCCGCGCAGGCGCTATCCACGCCCGCAACATTGTTAACCATCCCCGCGCCGAACTCGGTTACATCTTCGACGTCGATCAGGCCGCCGCACAGCGGCTCGCGGCCGCCCGCGGAGGGCAGGTTCCCCGCCGCCCGCAGGCGATCTGGCAGGCGGACGACGTCGACGCAGTCCTGATCGCCTCATCGACCGATACGCACGTCGACCTGCTCCGGCAGGCGATGCGGGCCGGCAAACCGACCTACTGCGAAAAGCCGATCGATCTCGACATCGAGAAGGTGAGAACGTTCGTGGACGAAGCGTCCGCGAGCGACCCACCAGTGTTCATTGGATTCCGCCGCCGCTTCCAGCCTGAATTCAGTTCCATGCAGCGGCAGGTCCGGGACGGCGCAGTCGGACAGATCGAGTCCATTCGCATCATTGCCCGCGACTTTGCGCTGGCCCCCCTCGCCTTTCTGCAGCGCTCCGGCGGCCTGCTGCGCGACAAGATGATCCACTACTTTGACCTCGCCCCATGGCTCGCCGCGGAGAGGCCAACCGAACTGTACGCCACCGGATCCTGCCTTATCGCCCCCGTAGTCGGGCAGATGGGCGACGTCGACACCGCGGTGGCGGTCCTGCGCTTCCCCAGCGGCGCGCTCTGTACGATCGAAAACGGCCGGCGCGCGGTCTACGGCTTTGATGACCGGGTCGAAGTCTTTGGCGCCGAAGGGATGCTGCAGGGCGGCTCGGCCCCCTCCGAGAATCTGGCCCGGTTCACCGCGACGGGCATCACGCAGAATCGCTTTCCCGACTACTACGGCGAGGAGAGCTTCGCCTACGCGCTCGATGCCTTCATCAGCGCGCTCGAAAGCGGCGCGGCCGTCTCGCCCTCGCTGCAGGATGGCTACCAGGCCCAGCTGATCGCCGAAGCCGCGATCGAGTCGATGCGCACCAACCGGCCGGTGAAACTCCAATGGACATAGTAAATGTGGACAATGCAAATGCGGATATTGCAAATGCGGATATTGCAAATGCGCTGCCGTTTCCCCCTTTGCGCCCGCAGGAAATCCAATCAGCCCGGGCCTGCATATGAACGCAAATCCTGACCCTTCAGCGAACGCCTATTCACTCCGCGGCGGAGAGAGCGTCCTCCTCCTTGACGAAGCCCTGATCCAGGAGGAAGACGGCATCACCGGCGAGGTCCAGCTCTGCGTCAAGACTCCATTCGTCATGGAGCCGGACCCGGACAAACTCTGGGAATACTGCGGCCCCGGCATGAGCAAGCGCATCCATCTCTACGGCACGGCTCTCTACGACGATCTGGTTGGCAAGTACCGGATGTGGTACTTCGGCCGCATGGGCCCCCACTGGCGCGTGCCCGACGGCAACTACCAGATCCCCGAACTCTACGTCCCCCGCACCGACGAAAGACCCTTCCACTGCAACGGCGTCACCGCAGACCGTTACGGACGCCCCTTCGTCGACAACGATCGCGGCGACCTCACCCTGTACGCCGAGAGCGACGACGGCATCAACTGGGTCAAGCCGGAGTTGGGTATCTTCACCTTCAACGGCAGCTCTGCCAACAACATCATCTGGGACCTCCACGGCGCCTCCGTCTTCATCGACCGCGACGAAGAGGACCCGGACCAACGCTACAAGGCGATCGGCTTCTGCCGCCGCTACCGCAGCATCTTCCTGCTCACCTCCCCCGACGGCATCCACTGGAATGACAACGTTACCGTCTCCCTTCCCGGGCAGGGTGGCGCCCATAACTGTCTCGAGCCGGTGGTAAAGCGCAGCAACGAGGGCACATTTAACGTCACTTGGGACCCGGTCGGTTCCATCTACCGCGCCTACTCGCTCCAGCGCTTTGACGACAGCGAGAAGCGCCGCGTCATCTGCTATTCGGAAAGCCCCTCTCTGGCCGGTCCCTGGAAGGACTCCTACCCGATCCTGGAGCCGGGCAACTGGGACGACGAGATCGCCCGGCGCAGGTACGGCGCGCTGCGCGCCGAGTTCCACAACATGTCCGCCTTCCGTTATGGGAGCCTCCACATCGGGCTGCTGGGCGTCCTCTACGTGACCGCCGAGCAGATCCCGGGCGAAAAGAACCAGATCCCCTGCGACGGCCCCATCGACGGCCAGTTCGTTTACAGCCGCGATGGGATCAACTGGCAGCACGCCGATCGCGCCCGCACCGTCGCGCTCCCGCGCGGCGCCGGCGACGCCTTCGACAGAGGCATGATCATCGGCACGGCCAAAGAGCCGATCGTTGAAGGCGACGAAGTTCACTGGTACTACACCGGCTGCGAGCATACGCACGGCGAGGTCAACATGGAGAAGCGCGTCAAGCGGCTGGGGCGCGCCACCTGGCAGCGGGACCGCTTCGTCGCGCTTGCCGCGACCGGCGAGGCCATGGTCGTAACCAAACCTTTACTCCTGCCCGCGGGTGCCGGCGCCCTTGAGGTGAACGCCGATGCCGCCGGCGGCCAGCTGCGCGTCGAACTATGCCGTCCCGACGGGCGCGTTCTGGACGGATTCTCGCGCGCAGACTGCCTTCCTCTGCACACCGACGACCTGCACTGGCAGGTTAAGTGGCAGAACCAGGAACTGCCAATCGAAGGCCCTGTCCAGATCCGCCTTTTCCTCAATTGCAGCAAGCTCTACAGCTTTACATTCAGATCCTGAATCCCCGGTCTTCAATTTGACCTGCGCTTGGCATCAGCAGGATCAATACCCAATCGGCTCTGCCAAATTGGAGAGCCGGCTTGCAGACCTAAACTTTTCCCAACCCGATAACAACCCTGTCTCTGCTGCCGCGCGATTTTGTCTTTCGTCTGACATAATTGTGCAACATTTCGCCGCTATCATGGCCAGGTATAAGGGATACGCCCTCAGGCAAACGAAATGTAAAGAGGTGAAACGATGGCAAAGAAGATAGTGTTGACGAACTGTCCTGGACTGATGCTCGTGTTGATAGTCGTTACAGCGGCAATCGGTATCAGCGGCTGTGTAATGATTGTCCCGGAGGGCGAGCGCCATGGCTCAGAAGGTATCACGACGAGCCGCGGCGAACATGAACGCGAGAACGGCGCCGGCAACGGTGAGAGCAGCGAAGTTGCCGGCGCAAGCGATAGCGAAGAATCAGGCACGACCCTCACCCTGACCGAGCGATACGACACCGTTCGCAAGGGCGCCCGGTTGATTCTTGTCTACGACGCCGACAGCAACACCTTTACCGGCACGGTGGAAAACACCACCAGCGGCACCTTGCAGCAGGTTCGGGTTGAGGTTCACCTGTCGAATGGGGTCGAGCTCGGCCCCACAACGCCGGTCAACCTCGGCCCCGGTCAAATCGTGGATGTTTCTCTCACAGCAACGGACCAGGCGTTTGACGGGTGGACCCCCCACGCTGAAGTTGGGCCGGGAAGCGGCGGCGAAGATGGTGAAGACGGCGGCGAACACAGTAGCGGCGGCTAGCGAAACCGGGCCGAAAGCAGCTGATATCTGTTCACCGGTGTAGATGTATGATACTCAGACGCGGCGCCCGGTATGGACACCGCGTCTGAATGGCTTCAATTGAGAACTGATGATGAGTCACATGATTCTGATCGTTGAAGACGATACGCGGATCGCGAACTGGCTGAAGATCTTCTTTGAGAAGGCGGGTTTTACGGCCGAAGTCGCACATGATGGCAGGGCAGGACTCAACCTCGCCCGCACCGTATCCCCCGACCTGATTGTGCTCGATCTGATGCTCCCCCACCTTGATGGGATCGAGCTCTGCCGCATTTTACGCCGCGAATCAGATGTTCCCATCATCATGCTCACCGCCAGGGAAGCCCATTCCGACCGCATTACCGGCCTGGACAGCGGCGCCGATGACTATGTCGTCAAACCGTTTGACCCCGAAGAAGTCGTCGCACGCGCCAAAGCCGTGTTGCGCCGCGTCAACGACAAGGTTCAGCAAGCATTGACCTGTGGCAACATCACAATCGACGAAACGACCCGGCGTGTGACGATAGGCGAGCAATCAGTCCACCTGAGTCATGCGCAATTTCTGCTGCTAGCTACCTTCATGCGCCATCCGAATCAGGCGCTCACACGCGACCAGTTGATCACCCTCGCCTTCAACAATGATTTTGACGGATATGATCGCGCCATCGACAACCACATCCTCCGTCTGCGCAGGCAAATTGTCGTAGATGGGCGCCAGCCGATTCAAACTGTCTATGGCGCCGGCTACAGATTCGTAACGGAGGATGACTGATGTCGTTACGCTGGCGCTTTCTGGGCGCATTTGTCCTGCTCATCCTTCTGGTTGTCTCGCTTAGTCTGGGCGTCGGATACTATACGACACAGGCGCAACTGGACACATTTATTGGCGAGCTCAGTAGCGATGAAGCCAATGACTTAGCTCGCAGGTTGAGCCAGGCCTACACGTCGTCAGATGGCTGGGGAACGTTGGAGGCCGCTCTATCTGAGACAGGATACCTCTTCGCGCGCGGCGCGGAACAAGAGCGCGCCGAAGAAGCTGAAGAAAACTCCTCTGAATTCTTCCATATAGAGTCTGACAGTGACCCTGTACGCGTTGTTGTTACTGATGTCGAAGGGTATGTCTTACAAGATAACTTTTCCGAGTTGCAAAGGGGTGAGGCCGCGCCGGATTTGGGTGGTCAGCGCGTCGATATATTCGATCTGCGCACCCGCCAGTCTGTGGGATATGCCTATGTCGACGTGAATCGTGAATTCTGGGCGACCGAGTCGCACGGATTTCTTCGAAACTTGCTTTACACCACTGCCATTGGCGGCCTGTTGACTGTCGCCTTAGCTCTCCTGCTCGCTTTCTGGCTCTCCCGCCGCATCACCGCCCCGGTCACAGCGCTGACCCAGGCCGCCCAGTCCATCGCCCAACGCGGCGATACCGCTCTGCTCCCGGTTACCTCCTCCGACGAGCTTGGGCAGATGAGCGCGGCATTCAACCAGATGACAACAGATCTCCAAATGCAACGCGACCTGCGCCAGCGACTGCTCGACGATATCTCACATGAATTGAATACGCCCCTGAGCGTCATCCGCCTCGAAGCGCATGGGCTGCGCCAGGGATTGCAGACGCCCGCGCAAGCAACCGACCAGATCATTCACGAGGTGAACATGCTGCACAATCTTGTGCGCGACCTGAACTGGCTGGCCGAAACCGAATCAGACGAACTGCGGCTCACCGTTGAACCCTGTTCTATCCATCAACTGCTCACCGCTGAAGTGGAACGCTGGCAGCCGCAAGCGCAGATACGCCAGGTCACCTTGTCGCTGCAACCGCCGCCTGAGCTGCCAGAGCTCAATCTCGACCGGATGCGGATGAGCCAGGCCTTAGGCAATGTCATTCACAATGCGCTCCAGCATACGGAGGCGACCGGCCGGGTCGCGGTTGCCGCAACCATGGAAGAGGACGGGCGTGTGGAGATTTCAGTAACGGATGATGGGGCAGGCATCGACGCGGCCGATCTGTCCCATATCTTCAATCGCCTCTACCGCGCCGACCAATCTCGCAATCGCCGCACAGGCGGCATGGGGCTGGGCCTGACCATAGCCCGCGCCATTGTCGAGGCGCATAATGGCACGATCGCCGTTACCAGCAAGGGGCTTGGACAGGGGACGATCATGCGGTTCGATCTTCCACTGCCTTAAATGAAACCAGCCAACCAGCCTTACCCTCATCACAGTCCCGCGGCGGGGGCAACCAGGCTGACACTTCCAGGGAGCGCAAACGCCGGCTTGCATGTGTGAACAGCGATTGCTTCGATTCGCAGTCAGTTATATATTTATGGAGAAGCCAAAACAGATAGCTTGTAAGACCCATACCGCGCCCAATAGTTTTCGCCGTTAGCAAAATAGCCCAAGAACCTGAACAGGCGACACACAGATCGAGGAATCAGATGAGGCTTACAATCCAGGAAAAAGAGTCCTTTGAAGCCAACGGTTATCTGCTGAAAAAAGGTCTCGTTTCCCAGCAGGAGATTGGGCAGATCCGCCAGGAGTTGAAAGACGTCCACCGGCGCATGGTGACCGATCCCCCGCCCGAAGTCCACGTCGCATGGGAGGACGAGGACGCGCCCGATGAGAGCAAGATCATCCGCCAGCTGATGCACAGCGAGCTGGTCAGCCCCACCCTCAACCGCATCCTCCGCAGTGACACGCTCGTCGATATCGTCGCCGAGCTGATGCACCCGCAGGTCGCCCTCTACCACAGCAAACTTCTGCCCAAAGAGGCCGGCATCGGCGCGGCGACCCCCTGGCATCAGGACTACGCCTACTGGAAGACCGACGAAAACCAGCCGATAATGCTCAACTGTCAGCTCGCCATCGATCCGATGACCCTCGAAAACGGCTGCCTGGAGTTCATCCCCGGCAGCCACCGCTGGGGACTGCAGGACCATGAGCGTCATCAGGAGACCTTCGGCATGTTCCTGCCCGGCCGCTACTACAAGCGCGACGAGGGCGTGACCGTTCCGATGGAGCCGGGCGACGGCATCTTCTTCACCTCCCTCGTCATCCACGGCTCCGCGCCCAACAAGTCGCCCCACCCCCGCTGGGCCAACACCTTCGCCTACAACGTACCCGGCAATGGCGAGCGCCAGGTCCGCGAAGTTCTACGCTGACTGTAGAGGCCAGGGACCGGTTGCCCACATGGCGGCGAATCTGGTTTACCAGAGGTGCGCCGGCCTCTGCGTTTTCCCGCGCCGTGTCCTGACAGATTTGCTCTTACCAACTGTTTTCTATACAATAGCCTACCGGCCGATTCGGCTGAAGAATCAGTAGTGGTCCTAACTTAGGAAGATGACCGGCAGCGGCATAAGCCAGAACCGGTCATTGCAAGGGCCTCGATCCTCTCCCCCGACCTCGAGGTTGTCCCGGTAGTGCCCCATCGGAGCCGGTGTGTCTGATTTCCCTGGACAGCCAACGCACTCTGCTCTGGCAACCGTCTCCTGCCGTTCTGCCTTTATCTGCGACTGCAGGATTTCACCTGTGGTTACATTCTTGTTTCATTGACAATGAGTAGTTCGGTATACAACCAAACCAGTGGAGGAGATTCCATGACCCAGAGGCACATTTCACGACGAAGGTTCTTGCAGGTATCCGCCTTTGCCACCGCCGGCGCTGTGCTGGCTGCCTGCGGCGCCGGCGATGCGCCGGCTGCGGAGGAACCGGCTGCCGAAGCGCCGGCCGCGTCCGACAGCGGCGACGCGATGGTCGCATCCCAGTACAACGAAGCGCCCATGCTGGCCGAGATGGTCGCCAACGGCGAAATCCCCCCCGTGGACGAGCGGCTGCCACCCAACCCAATGGTGATCGAACCGTTGAATGAGGTCGGTCAGTTCGGCGGCACCTGGCGCCGTATCGGTGTCGGCCCCGGCGATGCCGGCATCTTCCGGTACCGACTCATGTACCCGCAACTGGTGCGCTACAACATGGACGGCTCCGATATCGGTCCCAATTTGGCCGAATCCTGGGAAGTCTCCGATGACGGCACGACCTACACCTTCCACCTGCGTGAAGGCGTCAAGTGGTCGGACGGCACGCCGCATTCCTCCGAGGACTTCATGTTCTGGTATGAGGACGTGCTGGGCGATGAAGACCTCGCCCCCAGCTTCCCCGTCTGGCTGACTGTTGGCGGCGAGCCGGTTGTGATGGACGCGCCCGACGATCTCACCGTCCGCTTCACCTTCCCCGGAGCGCATGGCATCTTCATGAACCTGATGGCCGGGGCCAACGGCGCTTCGATGACCTGGTATCCCAAGCACTACATGACCCAGTTCCATCGCAACTACGCCGACGAAGACGAGTTGAACGCGCAGGCGCAGGAAAATGAGTTTGAGTTCTGGCATCAATACTTCAACAACCGGCTCACCCCTCGCCTCAATACCGACGTGCCGGTCCTCTTCGCCTGGCGCTTCACCAAGATTACGCCCGAAGTCCCCGTCGTGCTGGAGCGCAATCCCTACTACTGGAAGGTGGACACCGCCGGCAACCAGTTGCCCTACATCGACCGGGTTTCCACTGACATTGTCGAAGACTCCGAAGTCCTGAATCTGCGCGCTGTGGCCGGCGATATCGACATGCAGCACCGCCATATCCTGATGGAGAACTTCTCGCTCTTCAAGGAGAATGAGGAGACCGGCAACTACGAAATCCTGCTCTGGAAGTTCGGTGAAACGAGCGATTCCGTCATCTCCTTCAATCTCTGCCATCCGGACCCGGTGATGCACGAGATATTCAACGACAAGCGCTTCCGCTTTGCCATGTCGCATGCGATGAATCGCGATGAGGTCATCGAGGCCGTCTACCTCGGCCAGGGCGAGCCCGGGCAGCCGTCGCCGCTCGCCTCCTCCCCCTTCTATGATGAGTCGCAGGCCAAGAACGCCCTCGAGTACAACCCGGACCTGGCCAATTCTCTTCTGGACGAGATGGGCCTGAACGAAAAGAACGCCGACGGTGTGCGCCTGAAGTCGGACGGCGAGCCGCTCAGCATCATCTTCAACTACGCGCCGGTCTTTGGCTCCTGGCGCAGTATCGGCGAACTGATGCAGAAATATATGGCCGACGTCGGCGTGCAACTGACGCTCAAAGAGGAAGCCCGCCCGCTCTGGAGCCAGCGCGTTCAGGCCTCCGAGCATGATATGACCGTCTGGACCGGCTCGGCCGAGTTCAATCCGCTGATCGACCCGCGGCACTTCATGCCCTTCTCGCAGGGCAGTTCGCATCACGCCGCCTGCCATGCCCTCTGGTACAACTCCGGCGGCGCCAACGGTGTCGAGCCGACCGGCGACCTGCGCACGACCATTGACCTCTACGAGGCGATCAAAGCCACGCCGGACGTCGACGAGCATAAGCGTCTCTTCCAGCAGATCCTCGATCTTAACAAGGAGAATCTGTGGACGTTCAGCATGGCGGTCGGCCTGCCGGCGCCGGTCGTTGTCAGCAAGAACATGGGCAACGTCCCGCGCGAGGGGGTCTCGTCCTGGCATCTGCAGACACCCGGCAGCACCGTGCCTGAGCAGTACTACCTCAAGAGCTAACGAACATCTAAGAGAGAGAGGAGTGAGACGTTCTCTCACTCCTCTCTCCTCTACACTCACTCCTCGCCTTTCACTATGTCTTCATTCGTATTTCGCCGTCTCATCCTGCTGGTGCCGACGCTGTTCATGATTTCGTTGATCTCCTTCGTCATCATCGAGCTGCCGCCCGGCGACTATATGACCTCCTATATCGCCAACCGTATGGCGATGGGCGATGACGTACGCCAGGATGAGATCGACGCGCTTGTCAAGCAGTACGGGCTGGACCAGCCGGCGCCGGTACGCTACACCAAGTGGCTGGGCAACGTCCTGCAGGGCAATTTCGGCTTCTCCTTCGAATGGCAGCTTCCTGTGAGCGATCTGATCTGGGAACGGCTCGGCCTGACGGTGGTGGTCGCCTTCGCCGCGCTGATATTTTCGTGGATTGTCGGCCTGGTGATCGGTATATTCTCCGCCGTATACCAGTATTCGCTCGGAGACTATTTCTTCACTGCCCTCAGTTTCATCGGTCTCGGTACGCCCAACTTCATGCTCGCGCTCATCATGATGTGGGTCGCCCTTGCCTATTTCGGCACCAATATTTCAGGCCTTTTCTCGCCGGAGTTTGTCGATCAGCCCTGGAGCTTCGCCAAGTTTGGCGATATGCTCAAGCATCTTTGGGCGCCCGCCATCATCGTGGGGACGGCCGGATCCGCCGGTCTTGTGCGCACCATGCGCGCCAATCTGCTTGACGAACTGAGTAAGCCCTATGTGGAAACGGGACGCGCCAAGGGCCTCAACGAGATCAGGCTTGTGTTCAAATACCCCACTCGCGTGGCCCTCAACCCCTTCGTCAGCACCATGGGCTGGGCGCTGCCGCAACTCGTCTCCGGCTCAATCATCGTCTCCGTCGTGCTCAGCCTGCCCACCACCGGCCCGCTGCTGTTGCGTGCGCTGCTGACCCAGGACATGTACCTGGCCTCAAGCTTCCTGCTCATGCTCAGCACTCTGACCATTATCGGTACGCTGATCTCGGACATACTGCTGGCGATGCTCGATCCTCGCATCCGGATGGGAGGGTAGCATGAGCGCTGACCAATCGCTCACCGACCAAACCCCAACCGCCGCGGAGTCCTCTCCCGCCGCCGCTACGGGCGATCTTCCGGACGCCGACTTTGCGCTGAGCCGACGCCCTCCCTCGGCCCTTGGCGAAGCGCAAACGGACGATACCGGCGCCTATCTTTCTGTCGAGGAAGAGGAAGAACGCATCTACATCGCTTCGCCGCTGCAGATGATGATGTGGCGTTTTGTCAAGCACAAAATGGCCATCGTGGGCGGCATCGTGGTTGTACTCCTCTACCTGGTCGCTATTTTCGCCGAAGTGCTCGCTCCCTATAACCCTGAAACCTATGAGGTCGCCCTTACCTACGCGCCGCCGCAGCGGATCCATTTCTTCCACAACGGCGAGTTCCAGGGCACACCCTTCGTCTACGGCCTCACCCAGGCCCGCAACCCCGATACCCTGCGCATGGAGTTCCAGACTGACGAAACCGTGCGTTACCCTGTCCGGTTCTGGGTCGAGGGCGATACTTACAAGCTCTGGGGTCTCTTTCCCAACAGTCGCCACCTCTTCGGCATTGGCGAACCCATATACGACGCCTCCGCCGGGGAAAGCGCAGAGGCGCCGTTCTCTACGATATTCCTGCTGGGCGCCGATAAACTCGGCCGCGACATGTTCACCCGCATCATCTACGGCTCCCGCATCTCCCTCTCCATCGGCCTGATCGGCGTCGCGCTCAGCTTCATTTTCGGCGTCGTCCTCGGCGGCATCTCCGGCTTCTACGGCGGCGTCATCGATGTCCTGATCCAGCGCATCATCGAGTTCATCCGCTCCGTCCCCTCCATCCCACTCTGGATGGCCCTTAGCGCCTCTCTGCCCCAGGACTGGTCCAACATCAGGGTCTATTTCGGCATCACCATCATCCTCTCGCTGATCGGCTGGACGTTCCTCGCGCGCGCCGTGCGCGGACGCTTTCTCTCCATGCGCGAGGAGGAGTTCATCCTCGCGGCCCGCTTCGCCGGCGCCGGCGAAATGCGCATCATCCTGCGCCATATGGTGCCCTCATTCTTCAGCCACCTGATCGCTTCAGCCACCCTTGCCGTTCCGGCGATGATCCTCAGCGAGACCTCGCTCAGCTTCCTCGGCCTGGGGCTGCGGCCCCCGACGATCAGCTGGGGCGTCCTCCTGCAGGAATCCCAGAACCTGCGCTCGGTCGCGCTGGCGCCGTGGCTGCTGCTGCCCGGCGTCTTCGTCATCATCACCGTCCTGGCGCTCAACTTCCTCGGCGACGGCCTGCGCGACGCGGCGGACCCGTATCACTAATAGCTTTCAAGTTTCTGTATCCTGGTAAGCGCCCTAAAGCTCGCGTACGTGGGCCATTTGGGAACCAGGAACTGGGCACTGAGGGATGCGAAAGCTACAAGGGTTCAGCTTTCTGGCCTTACCGCGAACGCGTGCAGTCCACTAAAAACTGGAAACTCAACACGGCCTGCTCCCATGCGCACGCAACAGCCGAACATCCTCGTCTTCATCTGCCACGACCTGGGCCGCTACCTCGGCTGCTATGGCGTCCCGGGCGTCCGCACGCCGCATATCGACGCCTTCGCGGCAGCGTCTCTCCAGTTCGAGAACAGCTTCTGCGTCGCGCCCCAGTGCAGCCCGTCGCGGGCCGCTCTCTGGACCGGCCGCTACCCGCACGCCAACGGCGTCGTCGGGCTGGCCCACTCCGGCTTCGCCAATGACCTGCATCCGGACGAGCGCCATCTCGCCCAGATCCTCTCTGCGAACGGATACGAGACCCGTCTCTTCGGCACCCAGCACGAGGCCAACAGCCCTGAGCGTTGCGGATATATGCAGGCAAGTCCAAGGGGGAGCTGCGCCGAGCTGGTAACGGCCTTCTGCAACTTCCTGGCGCAGCGCGAACAGGATGCCGCCCCGTTCTTCGCCCAGATCGGCTTTACCGAGCCGCACCGTCCCTTCCCGCATGACGTAGAGAAGATCGACGCAGATGCGGTCGCCATGCCGCCTTACCTGCCGGATATACCTGAAGTGCGTGAGGACATGGTCGATATGGAAGCCTCGGTCGCCTCGATCGACAAGGCGTTCGGCAGGGCGCTCGAAGCGCTCGGGACCGCAGGTCTGGCGGATGATACCGTCGTTGTCTTCACCGCCGATCACGGCATCCCCTTCCCGTTGGCGAAGATGAGCCTCTATGACGCCGGCATCGAAGTGCCGCTGCTCATGCGTATCCCGGGGTTGGCAGGGAGCCGGAGATATTCAGAGTTCGTCACCCACGTGGACTTTGTGCCCACTGTGCTTGACATGCTGGGGATAGAAAAGTCACAGAATATGCAGGGGAGCAGCTACTGGAGCCTGTTACGCGGGGAACCTTATACGTCCAGCGAATACGTTTTCAGTGAAAAGACCTATCACACCTACTACGACCCAATGCGCGCCATCCGCACGGACCGCTGGAAACTGATCGCCAACTTCGAATTCGCGCCGACGATTGAGACGCCGCCCGACTACCTCAGCAACGCCAAAGGGTACCCTGAGACCAGCATAGCCCTGGACATATCCTACACCGAGATGTACCACCCGCTCTTCGAGCTGTTCGACCTGGAGCAGGATCCGCTGGAACAGAACAACCTGGCCGAAGACCCAAGCTACGCCGGCATAAGAGACGATCTGGCGCGGCGCCTGCGCGACTGGATGGAGGAGACCGACGATCCCCTCCTCGAAGGCCCCATTCCCCAGGCAACCTACACCAATCGGATGCGGGCATTCAAGAGCATCTGAGCAGGAGCGGTACGAAGACTTCCGGGATCCTCTCTATCCTCGCTCACGTCTTCCCCACATACGCGTCAGGACTCGCCCCGTCCGCCGGCAACAGGCCCGGTACACCTCGCCGTAGCGCGCCAGCAGCAGCGCCTCCTCGGTGCGAATACGCTTGGAAACGTCCAGGCTAGGTCATGCCGATCCACAGGCCGCCCACCAGCCAGTTGGCGGAGAGCAGAAGCGGCGCGCTGAGGATCAGCAGAAAGGCACTGTAGACGGGATGCCGCAGCCAGCGGTACGGCCCCGTGGTCACCAGCTGATGGGCGGCCTGCAACCGGGCCGCGTCACTCCAATGGCGGCCCAATTCGTTCTGCGCCCACTGCAACAGCCCGAAACCGACCAGCGCCAGTCCCAGTCCTGCCCAGCGCAGACCAATCCCCACAGAGAGAGCAGCCCGGTTCAGCCACCGGGGCGCCACCAGATAGAATAGCAACCCCACAGGTGGCAGGATGATCAGAACCGTCGTCATCCGCTGTGCCAGGATGTTCTTTGGGGGCGATACCCGTCCCCGGTTCGGACCGCAATCGCGCCGTCTACGTACTGCGGCCCGGCCAGATTTTCACTGGTTGACAGCATATAGTGGCTACAGTACAATGCGGCGCATCCGAGGGCATTCGCCTCAGATGAATCTTTTTGATCCGCAAGGGGCGGGCTGCCGCCATCGTTCCCCGCATCAAGTCAAAGGAGAAAGGTCATGGCAAGACGCACGATCACCCGGCGTAAGTTTATGCAGCTATCGGCGGCTATGACGGCAGGCTCACTGCTGGCGGCCTGCGGCGCAGGCGACGCTGAACCTGCTGCCGATCAGCCGGCCGCGGAGGCGCCCGCCGAATCCGAGGCGCCGGCTGCCGAGTCCGCGTCCCAGTACAACGAGGCGCCGATGCTCAAAGCGATGGTCGATGCCGGCGAACTGCCGGTGGTGGACGATCGCCTGCCGGTCAACCCGCGCATCGTCACCCCCGTCCATGAGGTCGGGCAGTACAGCGAAGGGATTCGCGGCTTCACCCTCAACGAGACCGACCGCGCCGCGCCTTTTTATATCGTCAACCGCGGCTTTATCGACATCCCTACCGACCTGGAAGGATTCGGCGCCGGATTGCCGACGGGCGGCTGGGAACCTTACCTGGCGGAGAGCTTCGAGTGGAACGGTGACGCCACCCAACTCACGATCAATATGCGCGAGGGCATGAAATGGTCGGATGGCGAACCGTTCACATCCGCCGACGTACTCTTCCTGTGGGAGGATATGTGGTTCGATGAAGAGTACACGCCCTTAGCGCCTACCCGCTGCTTTGTGGATGGCGAGCCTGTAGTCTTGGAAGCGCCTGACGATTACACGTTAGTCTTTAAGTTCCCGGCCCCCTATCCCACCTTCCCCTTCCTGTTCCGCGGCCGTACACTGGCCACCAAGCCCAAGCATCACCTCATGCAGTGGCATCCCAAGTACACTGATGGGGCTGAGTACACGGATCTGCGGGAGAACGACAACTATCTCGATCCCGATTTCCCCGGCGTGAGTCCCTGGATCTCGAAAGGTTATGACGAATCGGGGCTGCGGCTGGAGCGCAATCCCTACTACTGCGCCGTCGATACCGCCGGCAACCAGCTTCCTTACTGCGACAACTACCTCTTCCCCTTCGCCGGCACGCAGGAGAACGCCGTTCTGATGGCGATTGCAGGCCAGATCGACGTCGGTATTCGCAACATGCAGCTGTTTGAGAGCTTGCCGACACTGCGCGAGAACGAGGAGCGCGGCGACTACCGGCTGCTGTTCTGGCCGGGCACCTCCTTCACCACCGGCAACCACATCACAATCAACTACCGCCTCCAGAACGAAAAAGACAGGGAGCTCGCCGAGTTCTTCCGCAATAAGTCTTTCCGCAATGCTCTGTCAATGGCCATCAACCGCGACGAGATCAACGAAACGCTCTACTTTGGCGCCGGCCGACCAGCCAGCTATGCCCTTGCCTCATCATCTCCATACTGGGATGATGACATGGATTCCATCACTATGACCAACGGCCAGTTCGACATGGCCCAGGTTGACAGTATCTTCGATGAACTGGGCCTGGAGAAGGGCGAGGATGGTATGCGGACATTCCCCAGCGGTGAGCCGGTGACGATCATTCTCGATGCCGCCACCGAGATCACAGTGCATCAGCAGGTCGCGGAAATGGTTGTGGCCGATTGGCACGACGCCGGCCTCGACGCCCGCCTCAACGCAATCCAGCGCTCGGTCCTCTTTTCCCGCTGGCGCGCCGGCGAGTCCCATACCTACATGTGGGGCACCGATGCCAATGAGATTCCTCTCATGCGGCCCTTCCAGCCGATCTTTACCCCCAAGGGGCATGCGCTTGATATGTTGCCGGTGCACTACAATGACGACCCCGAGTGGCTGCAAGAACTCGGACCTCCCGAAGGCGGCGACGCGATGTTCGCCCTGCAAAATGAGATTAAGAAAGAGATCGACCCTGTGGAGAGCAAACGCCTGCACAAGGAGCTCTTCAAGTACCACGTCGATTGGCAGTTCGACATCCATATTATCGCTGACGTGCCGCTCATGGTCCTGGTCAACAACCGCGTTGGCAACTGCCCCGAAGTAGCCAATGGTCTGCAGGACTTCACCTACGCCTATCCGGAGCAGTTCTACATCAAGTACTAAAATCGTGGATTGAGGAGTGAGGAGCGAGAACGTCGGAAGTTTCTGGTTTTGAATGCTTTCTGGGTACTGGCCCTGTTACCAAAAACTGAAAACTGCCGTTTCCTCACTCCTCTTCACTCTCTCCTCTAACGTCCTCAAGCCGCGCACCACTGCAGTCCCGGGGTCCACATGCTGGATTACATCATCCGCAGAGTGTTGATAGCAATTCCCACACTCCTGCTCATCTCTTTCATCTGCTTTATCGTCATCAACCTCCCCGCCGGCGACGTTATCACCACCTATGAGCAAAACCTCGTAGGCAACCGCGGCTGGGGTGAAGAGGAAGCGAGAATAGAGGGCGACAATATCCGCCGCGAGTACGGGTTGGACCGCCCGATACCGGTTCAGTATTTTTATTGGCTGTTTGCCTTTCTACAAGGTGACTTCGGCGTCTCACTCGTCACCTACGATCGTGTCGCTTCCGAAGTCATCTGGACCAACCTGGGCTATACGATGCTGATCGCATCGCTCTCACTCGGTCTTTCCTGGGCCGTGGGCCTTCCGGTCGGCATCTATTCCGCCACCCGCCAGTACTCCGTGTCGGACAATGTCTTTACCGTCATGAGTTTCATCGGGCTTTCCATGCCCGGCTTCCTGCTGGCGCTGGCGATACTGGTCTACATGACTTTCGTTCTCGACCTGCCCTTGCTGACCGGGCTCTACTCGCCGGAGTATGCCGACGCGCCCTGGAGCTTTGGGAGGGTCAAGGACCTTGCCGCCCATATCTGGCTGCCGGTGTTTGTGGGCGGCATTCCCGGTATCGCCTCCCTCATGCGCATCATGCGCGGCAATCTGCTCGATGAGTTGGGCCGCCAATATGTCGAAACCGCCCGCGCCAAGGGGATGGCTGAAAAGATCGTCGTCATCAAACACGCCGTGCGCGTCGCCATCAATCCGCTGATCAGTTTGCTGGGCATGCAGTTCCCGGAGATCGTCTCCGGCGGCGTTATCACCGCCATCGTGCTGGGGCTGCGCACCATCGGCCCCACGCTCAACTCCGCCCTTCAGGCCCAGGACGTCTATGTCGCTTCCGCCATCCTGATGCTCCTCAGCGTTCTGCTCGTGCTGGGCAACCTGGTCGCCGACCTGCTGCTGGCATGGGTTGACCCGCGCGTCCGCTTTGATTAAGTTGAAGCAGCCGGTGGCCTCCAGGAC
Organism: Caldilineaceae bacterium; assembly: GCA_965200615.1. GTDB lineage: Bacteria > Chloroflexota > Anaerolineae > Caldilineales > Caldilineaceae > Bin5. The sequence continues at coordinate 696,345 of OZ241377.1, forward strand.
GGCCGGCGATACGATAAGAGTCTTCTATGAGCGTCGTTTCAGAGCAGGCACAGACCCCACTGCAGCCGGGCGCGCCGCGTCCTCCCGCTGCCGATATCGATGTAGCCTCCTCCGAGCAGGTTGCCTCGCGCGGCCAAATTCTCGGCGCGCGCATCATGGCCAACCGCCTTGGCGTCATCGGCATTGCCTGGTTGGTGATTACGGTCATGATCGCGCTCTTTGCCGACTTTTTCGCGCCCTACAGCGTCGACCACGTACACCAAGACGCGTTGCGCGCGCCGCCGCAGCGCGTGCACATCTTCCGTGATGGAAGACTTGTGAGGCCCTTCGTCTACGGCTACAAGAGCGAACGCGACGCGCGCACCTTTCTCACCACCTACACCGAAGATCCGGAACTGGTCTACCCGATCCACTTTTTCGTCGAGGCGGAACCCTACAAACTCTGGGGCCTGATATCGAGCAATCGGCGCCTTTTCGGCGTTGAAGAAGGCGGCATGGTCGCTCTCTTCGGCACGGGCAGGCTGGGCCGCGACGTCTTCTCGCGCGTTCTGACCGCCACCCGCATTTCGCTCTCCGTGCCGATCATCGGCATGCTCATCAGCGTCATCCTCGGCTCAACCATCGGTGTGGCATCCGGCTACTGGGGCGGTGTGGCCGATATTCTTATCCAACGCCTTACCGAGGTGCTGATGTCCTTCCCGCGTATCCCTCTGTGGATGGCTCTGGCCGCCACCTTGCCGCCCGAGCTCTCCTCTCTCCATCGCTACCTGGGGGTCACCATCGTACTCGCGCTTATTGGCTGGGCCGGTCTCTGCCGCCAGATCCGCGGCAAAACACTGGCGCTCAAAGAGTCGGACTTTATCATGGCCGGACGCGCGGCCGGCTCCAGCACGCCGACCATTCTGTTCCGCCACCTCATCCCGAACTGCTTCAGCCATATCGTCGTCGTCGCCACCCTCTCCATTCCCGGTCTGATCCTGGCCGAAAGCTCGCTCAGCTTCCTTGGCATCGGCATCACGCCCCCGCTGGTCAGCTGGGGCACGCTGCTTAAGGACGCGCAGTCGGTCCAGGTTCTGACCAAGCACCCGTGGTTGCTGGCCCCGGGCGTCTTCATGGTGCTGACCGTTCTGGCCGTCAATTTCCTCGGCGACGCGCTGAGGGATGCGCTCGACCCGTACTCCGAGATCAGATAATGTCAACATCCCCAAGGGAACGGCAGGGGAACCCCTGGGGCCCTGGTTTTCCCCTGAATTTCCTTCGGCAGGTTTGACCATGCCCGATTCGCAACCGATTCTCGAAGTCCACGATCTGCACGTACATTTCAAGATGCTGGCCGGCATCGTGCGCGCGGTGGACGGCGTCGATTTTACCGTCGAACGCGGGCGCTGCCTGGGCATTGTCGGCGAAAGCGGCTGCGGCAAGAGCGTCACCGCACGCTCGATCCTGCGCCTGCTCCCCTCCAGCGACACAAGCGGTCAGATCCTCTATCACCCCGATGGTGACGATGATCCCATCGATCTGGTGAGTCTGGACGCCAAAGGGGATGCCATCCGAGCCATCCGCGGCAAAGATATCGCCATGATCTTCCAGGAGCCGATGACCTCCCTGACGCCGGTCTACACCATCGGTGAGCAGATCATGGAGAGCATCCGCCAGCACCAGGACCTGTCCGAAGAGGCGGCCCAGGAGCTGGCCATTTCCATGCTCAACAAGGTCGGCATTCCCGATGCCGAACGCCGCTTTGGCGACTATCCCCACCAGATGAGCGGCGGCATGCGACAGCGGGTCATGATCGCCATCGCCCTCTGCTGCCAGCCGCGCGTGCTCATCGCCGACGAGCCGACGACCGCCCTCGACGTGACCATCCAGGCCCAGATCCTGCGCCTGATCCGCAGCCTGCAGCAGGACCTGGACATGAGCGTGATCATGATCACGCATGACCTGGCCGTCATCGCCCAGCTGGCCGACTTTGTCGTCGTCATGTACCTGGGCCAGATGGCTGAGAAGGCGCCTGTTGTCGAACTGTTTCAGGATCCCAAGCATCCCTACACCCAGGCCCTGCTGCGTTCGATCGTGCGGCCGGATACCCCCCCGCGCGAGCAGCTTCACTCGATCAGCGGCTCCGTGCCCGACCCGCGCAACGCGCCCAGCGGTTGCCGCTTCCGCAATCGCTGCCCATCCGTCCATGACCGCTGCGTTGAGGACCCACCGGTCGTTGAGTTCGGGCCGCAGCACTCAGCAACCTGCTGGCTCTACGTCGACGATTAGCGCCCAAGACAGCTCCTGTCCACTGACCACTGGTGTTCCATGCCTGACACACCTATCCTGCAGGTCGAAAATCTGAGTAAGTTCTTTCCAGTCCAGCGCGGCCTCCTGCGCCGCACAGTGGGCCACGTCAAGGCGGTCAACGACGTAACTTTCGCCGTCAACAAAGGGGAATGCCTGGGCCTTGTCGGCGAGAGCGGCTGCGGCAAAACCACCGTCGCGCGCTGCCTCCTCCGCCTGGTCGAACCGGACCAGGGCCGCATCCTGCTGCACGGCGAACAACAGACCTTTGATATTGCGTCCGCCTCGCGCAAAGAGATGTTAGATGTGCGCCGCCAGATGCAGATCATCTTCCAGGACCCGTTCTCCTCCCTCGACCCGCGCTGGCGCGTTACGGATGTGATCGCCGAACCGCTGATGGCCCAAAAGATTGGCCGCGGCGAAGCCGGCAGACGCGTGCTTGATATCCTGCCGACCGTGGGGCTGGGTCCGCACTTCGCCGACCGCTTCCCCCATGAACTGAGCGGCGGTGAACGCCAGCGCGTCAGCATCGCCCGCGCCCTGATCGTCTCCCCACCGCTCGTGGTCGCCGACGAACCCGTCTCGGCCCTGGACGTATCCGTCCGCTCCCAGATCATCAACCTCCTGCTTGACCTGCAAAGTCAGATGAATCTGACCTATGTCTTTATCGCTCATGATCTGAGCATCGTAAAGCACATCAGCCATCGCATTGCCGTCATGTACCTGGGGCGGTTGGTCGAGCTCGGCACGACGCAGCAGGTCTTTGAGGAGTGCAAGCACCCATATACCAAGGCCCTGCTCGCCTCCGTCCTTATCCCCGACCCGACACACCGCGAGCAGAACTACGTCCTCGAAGGCGAGGTGCCCAGCCCGCTCAACCCGCCCAGCGGCTGCCACTTCTCCACCCGCTGCCCCTTCGCGCAGGAGCAATGCTCCGCCGAAGAGCCGGAGTTGCGCGATATGGGAGGCGGGCACTGGGTTCGCTGCCACTTCGCCGAAGAGCTGGACCTGAGCGAAGGGATCTTTGCCCCACAGTTTGAAACACAGCCCGCCAGTGCCTGACGGCCCGCAACGACTTCTCCCGCTGGCAACCGATCAGCGCATCCAACACCAAGGATCGTTCTCGTGACCCTGCGCTCTCTCTTCTTCTTTGACGACTGGTGTCTGGCCCGCCGCGACAACATCGCCCGCTGCCTGGGACAGCCCGAATGGGTGCGGGAGGCCACCTACGCCGACCCCACCGAAAACCCGTTCAGCTATCCAACCGTGCTCTACGACGACCAGCGCAAACTGTGGCGCATGTTTTACCTGGGCCGCGAGACGATGCCGGGGGCGGTCTATCGCAAGGACGAGTGGTTTCTGACCGCCGAAAGCGAGGACGGCATCCACTGGGAGCGTCCGGACTTGGCGGCAACCGTTCCGCTGCCGTCGCGCATGCGCCCGCACGAGATCTTCGACCGGCAGCGCATGGCCACCGGCGGCTCGGTCTTTCTCGACGAAAGCTCGTCCGAAGGCCGCTTCAAGTGGCCTATCCTCGCCATCGATGAGGACGGCCGACGCGCCTCGCTCCTGGCTTTTTCCGCCGACGGCTACAACTGGCAGATCGATCATACTTCACGCTGGCATCCCGGCACACCGGACCCCGGCTTCTTCACCTACCGTCACGCCGAACGCAACAGCCATATCACTCTGGCCCGCCCCAGTCACGGCGACCGCCGCATCGCCCTCATGGAGACGCAGGACTGGCGTACCTGGAGCGAACCGGAAGTCATTTTCCACCCCGATCCCCTCGACCCGCCCATGTGTGAGTTCTACGGGATCGTCGTCCTCCCCTATAAGGGAGTCTATGTGGGCATCCTCTGGATGTTCGAGACCGACCCGCTCGACCAGTGGCGGCAAAAGCTGGAGGGGAAGATCTATGGTGAACTCGTCTACAGCTACGACGGGCTTCGCTTTCAGCGCTCCCTGCGCCAACCATTTGTCGGCCTCAACGAGCCGGGCGAGTATGGCGGCGGCAACATCTATCCCTGTTCGATGGCGGTCGACCACGAGGGGCAGATCCGCATCTATTCCGGCGGCGCCAAAGGGGAGCATTTTCAGGCGCGCACGCTCAGCCGCGACGAGCCCGACTACGCCGCCATCCTCATGCACCGGCTGCGGCAGGACGGCTTCGTCTATCTCGAATCAAAGGCGGGCGCCGGCTACCTGACGACGCGCTGGGTGTGTCTCAATGATGATCGGATGCTGCTCAATGTCCAGGCCCCCTACGGGGAGGTGCGCGTCCAGCTGTCGGACCTGGAGGGTCGCCCGTTGCCCGGCTACACTTTCGATCGTTGCGAGCCATTTCGCGGCGACTCGACCGCCTGGCAGCCCCAATGGCAGGATCAAGCGGGCCTGGCCGAACATATTGGCACACCGCTCCGGATCGACGTGCGCCTCTACCATGCCCGCCTCTACGCCATCCACGGCGACATTGAACTCGTCTACGCCAGTAATCTGCGATGATTTGGCGCCCGTGGGTAGTCCTCCGAACTTCCGACTTGATGGCGCTCAAAGGCCTGGGCCGCGGGGCCCGCTGGGAATTCGTGTAAAGCCAATTCCGGCTAATTCTGTAACCAGCGGCGCCTACCCAACCGCAGTCCACCCCTCTCGGAGATCAGGCAATGACCAACGAAACACTCTACAACGGCATCACCCTCCCGCAGACCTGGCCGCCGTGCAATGTGATCGAAAGCTCGCGCGAGCCGATCCCCGTGCCCTATCTCGCCCATCCCCCAGAGGTCATTCCCATCGATTTGGGCCGCCAACTCTTCGTGGATGACTTCCTGATCGCAGAGACCTCTCTGACTCGGGCCTATGGCAAACCGGAAATCCACCCACAAAGCCCGGTGCTCAGCCCCGAAACCGACGAGGAGATGGACTCCGGCTTCTGCCCGATGGCCGCGCCTTTCAACGACGGCGCCTGGTACGACCCGCAGGACAACCTGTTCAAACTATGGTATATGCCCGGCTGGTTCCACAGCACCGCCCTGGCTACCAGCACCGACGGCATTCACTGGGAACGCCCGCAACTCGACGTAACGCCCGGAACCAACCTGGTGTGGCCGAACAACGATGGATCTGACCGCGACGGCTGTCTCGTCTGGCTGGACAGCGACACATCCGATCCGGCGCAGCGCTACAAGATGTTCCAGTACTATCGCCATTACAAGCAGAAGCCGGGGCAGCCCCCGATCCCACCCGGCAACTGGCCGTCCCAAATGGCCAGGGGAGAGATGGTCTCCGAAGGCTGGGCCCAGGTCTCGCCCGACGGCATCCACTGGAGCGATCCGGTCATCACCACGCAGGTCGGCGACAACACATCCTTTTTCTACAACCCCTTCCGCCGTAAATGGTGCATGAGCATCCGCCGATCCGGCCGTATTGACGAGACCACCAGGCTGCGCGCCCGCTTCTACAGAGAATCGGACGATTTTCTGCAAGGCGCGCAGTGGGACATGGATACCGATGAGGTCTTCTGGCAGCGTATCGACCACTTCGACCTGCCTGACCCCGCCCGCCCCAACCATCGCGTCGCCCTCTATGACGTGAACGTAACCCCCTACGAGAGCCTCATGCTGGGCCTCTTCGCTATTTTTCGCGGCCCGGAAAACGACATCTGCGCCGCCGAAGGCGTTCCCAAGACCATGGACCTGGAGCTGACCTACAGCCGTGACGGCTTCCACTTCAGCCGCCCGGACCGCACGCCCTTCCTGGCCTCAAGCCGCAGGATAGGCGACTGGAATCGCGCCTACCTCCATGCCTGCGGCGGCCTCTGCCTGATCGTCCACGACCGCATCTACTTTTACTTCGCCGGTTTTTCCGGCCTGTCGCCAAGACTGGGCTCCGCCGGCAGCGGGGATACCGGCGTTGGCGATACCGGTCTGTCGCGGCGCGTCATGTATGCCGGCGCCAGCACCGGGCTGGCAACCCTCCGCCGTGACGGCTTCGCACGCATGGAAGCCGGCGCGGGAGGCGGTACGCTGACCACGCGGCCCGTCACCTTTGATGGGGACCGCCTCTTCGTCAACGTCAATGCTCCGCAGGGCGAACTGAGGGTGTCCGTGTTGGACGGTAACGGGGAAACCGTGGAAGGGTTGGGCGCCGATGCGTGCGCTGCGCTCAGTGTGGACAGCACCTGCGCTGAGATGAAATGGTCGTCCGGCGCCGGTCTCTCTGCGCTGGCCGGTCAGCCATGCAGACTGCGTTTCCATCTGCAATCAGGGCAGCTGTTCTCTTTCTGGGTGACGGACGACCCCAACGGCGCCAGCTACGGCCACATGGCCGCGGGCGGCCCCGGCTTCACCAACGGCCGCGACCTTCCTTCCTCCAAATAGTCTGCAGGCCCGGCACACAGCAGAGATTCACGGCCGTTACTGACCACTGACGACTGAAGTTTCAATCCCGCAATCGCTCAGCGGTCAGATAGTAGGCCCCGGCCAGCGGGCTTCCCCGCTCGTCATGCCACCAGCTTTTTACCGTGGTTGGCCCGCGTTCCACTGCCATTTCAAAGGTCTGCGCCGTCGCGTCCGGCGGCACCGGCAGCGCCTGCTCGCTGCGGCCCACCTGCAGCCAGGCTGAGGCAACCGGCAGCGCCTTGCCCGCGGGCCAGCTGCCGTCCACGCCCTGCATGATCGGCGCGGGGTCGGAGATGCCCAGGCCGGATTCCTCCGGCCAGCGGCGCAGGGTAAAGCTGTAGAGACCGGCGCGAGACGCGTCAACGTGCCAGGTCCCGCTGTCCATCACGGGTCCGCGCATCCCCCTTTGGTTATCCGCATACACCCAGGCCCAGTCGCAGCTGCACAGGCGCGCCGGGTTCTCTGCGTCGGAGCCGATCGTCAGGGGCTGATAGCTCGTGAGGGTATCGCTTACGCCGTCCCACCAGGCCCCGTACTGCCCTCGCAGCCGTTTGACCAGCTCCGGATTGCCCGCGGCCACGTCCTGCCGCTGGCCCGGGTCCTCGCCGATATTGTACAGCTCCCGCCCATCGACCAGTCGCCACCGCCCCCACATCACCGCGGCCCGGTCCCGGCCCGTAAAGCCGGTGCGGGCGCCTTCATTGGCGTGCCCATACTGCACGACCGAGGTCCGGTCCGCAACCGCCTTGTCCGGCCGCCGCATGTGCGCAGCCAGCGACAGACCGTCGCACGTCCAGCCGTCCGGCGCATGCAGATCACACAGGTCGATCAGCGTTGGCAGGATGTCGACCCCGCGCGTCACGCCGCCCACATCGCGGCCGCCCTCGAGCCCCGCCGCCGGCCAGCGAATAAAACAGGGCACCCGGTGGCCGCCCTCGTATAGCGAAGTCTTCCTGCCCCGCATTCCCGCATTGTAGATCCCTTCCCCCATCGCCGTGCCATTATCGGTCATGAAAATCAGGATCGTGTTATCGCGGATTTCGTTGTCGTGCAGGAATTTCTCCAACTGCGCCATATTCTCGTCAATATTGGCGATCATGCCGAAAAAACTGGCCTCATCCCGCTTGATGCCGTCCAGATACGGACGCCGGTATTCATCGGGAACCCAATACGGGCCATGCGGCGCATTCGTCGCAATATAGGCAAAAAATGGCTCATTCCGATCGCGGCAGCCCTGCATCCAACGCATCGCCTCCTCGAACCAGACGTCGGTGCAGTAGCCCATGTACTGCCTGATCTCGTTCTTATGGCGGTAGTGGTCATCAAAATAGTCGTTCCCATAGTAGTCGGCCGCCGAGGTAATGCCGAAGGCGGGATGATGGATCGTCTCGTGGAAACCGCGGTCCTGGGGTCGGTAGGGATAGTTGTCGCCCAGATGCCACTTGCCAAAATGGCCGGTGTGGTAACCGTTGTCAGCCAGGATGTCTGCCATCGTCGGCAGGTCCGCCCGCAGGAGCGAACGCCCCATACAGACGAAGGTCGCCCCGTTTCGCAACGCATCCTGGCCCGTCATCAGCTCGCCGCGCGTGGGCGTACACATGGGAGCCACATGAAAGTCGGTCAGACGTACACTGTCGGCGTGCAGACGGTCCAGCACAGGTGTCTTCAGAATTGGATTGCCCAGGCAGGACAGGTCCCCGTAACCCTGGTCGTCCGTCAGCACGAATATGATATTGGGGCGCGACAGTGTGTTCGACATGGAGCGGCCTTTCCGTGGAGCGTTGAATCGTGAGAGAGTTTCTCGCCGCATCTTACATTGAACCCGCGCCATGCTGCAATCACTGTCCGCCAACACCAACACTTAAGCTAAATATCTTCGTGAACTGATCTGACACGCACAACTCCCTTTCACTCCGGTTGACACAGCAGCCTCTCCCGGCGAAAATGATCGCATCAAGAGCGCCGACCTGCATCCTGCCCCTTAACCGACAGGAGTCATCCCATGAGCCGCTTTGCCAACATCAGCCTGGTCAACTTCCCCACCCTGCCCCCAGACGAGCCCGACCGCTTACAAAAGACGCTGGACCGCATGTGCGCCTACATCGCCGATGCCGCCCAGGAGCAGAGCGATCTCGTCGCCTTCCCCGAAATCTGCAACTGCCTCGACACCGCCGACCCATTTGACATGGCCGAGCCCCTGGATGGGCCGACCGTGACCGCGCTTTCCCAGGCCGCCCGCCAGCATGATCTGTACGTCGTCTGTCCGCTCCTGGTCAGCGAGGACGGGCGGCGCTACAACTGCGCCGTTCTCATCGGCCGCAGAGGCGAGATCGTCGGTGTCTACCGCAAGAACTTCCCCACCCACGGCGAGCTGGCTGATGGCATCACTCCCGGCGTCGAAACACCCGTCTTCGAGACCGACTTCGGCCGCGTCGGGCTGTGCATCTGCTTTGATCTCAACTACTGGGAGGTCGGCTCCGGCCTTTGCCAGAACCGCGCCGAACTGGTGATCTGGCCTTCCATGTGGGCCGGCGGGCGCATGTTGAGCAAATGGGCGATGGAGTTCGGCTTCAATATGGCCGCCGTCTGGAAAGAACAGTCCACCTTCGTCGACGTCGCCGGCCGCGAGCTCCTCGCCGTCAAACGCGAGGCCAGAGACCGCACCGGCCGCTCGCCCGTGGTCACCGCTCGAATCGACCTCGACCGCCGCCTGCTACATCCCGACTATAACCTGGAAAACCTTCAGGCCCTCTTCGAACGCCATGGTTCGACCGCAGCCTTCACCGAGTGGCTGAAGCAGGACTGCCATCTGGTCTTCGGTTCACAGGTGCCGGGCGTCTCCAGCGATCAGTTGATAGAGGAGTTCGGCCTCGAGACGATGCGCGACTACCTTGCACGCGTGCGCCGCGACCGCAAAGCCGCGCTGGCGGCGACTGCCGAACCGGTCTACGCCAACGGACAAACAGTCGCGCAGGACGGAGAGAGAATCTGATGCTACTGACAGGGAAAACCGTCATTGTGACCGGCGCCGGCGGCGGCCTGGGCGCTGGCATCGCCGCGGTCTGCAGCCGCGAAGGCGCCAACGTAGTCGTGGCCGACATCCGCGGCGATGCCGCACGTGACGTTGCCCAAAGTCTGCCCGGTGATGCCCTGGCCGTACACTGCGATGTCGGCGACGACGAGGCCCAAGCCGAACTGGTGCGGAAAGCCCTCACCGCATTTGGCCGCGTCGACGGCTTGGTGAACAACGCCGGCATCAACTTCGCCAAGCCGTTCCTGGAAACGACCGCCGAAGACTGGGAGCACATCATCCGTGTCGACCTGCGCGCCGTCTTCTTCCTGACCCAAAAGGTCTGCCAGCAGATGCTCACGCAGTCCCCCGGCGGCGGCAGCGTCGTCAACATCGCCAGCGTCCACGCTCACGCCGCCCTGCCCGGCGCCGGTCCCTACGACGCCGCCAAGGCCGGCGTCGTGATGATGGGCAAGAGCTTTGCCCTCGAAATGGCCCCGAACAACATTCGCGTCAACGCGATCTCCCCCGGTCTGCTCGATACCCAGATCTGGCAGGACCTGCAGGACGCCGCGCCCAGCCCGGAGGAGTGCCTGGACTACTGGCGCACCAACATTCCCATTGGCCGCGTGATCGCCCCGGAGGAGATCGGCGAGCTGGCCGCCTTCCTGCTCAGCGACCGCAGCGCCTCCATCACAGGCGCCAACATCTACGCCGACGGCGGCATGACCGCCCAGCTTATCAGTCAGGAGCCCTACACCTCCAAGCCGATCGAAGGCTGAACCCAACCTGGGTCGTCTCCTCTGCGCCCCACAATGCACAGTTTCGTAGAAGGTTCGTACTCATATGGCCCAGGACGCTACGCAAAGCAGACGCACGCGCGTTCGCCGGAAGAGATTGCTCCGAATACCGGTGTATCCGCCCGCAAATCGGTCCGCAGAACGTTCCATTTCGACAGATGGAACGGATTCATTTCAGGTTTTCCTTCAACCCGTTCCTGGTGTAAGATACTGGTCTGACATAGATTTCTGAACCGATTCAGTTTTCAGCCGAAACAGTGCTCCTATGACGAAACTTCTGTCTCTGTGGACAGACCGCCCCCGCTTCCATCATGATGTCAATATGCTCCTGATTGTCGTCGGACTTGTGGCGGTCAGCTTTTTCGGCATCCAGACCTTTCTGAAGACCTTCTACGTTCTGCGCCTGGGCTACAGCATGGTCTTTTTTGGCGTGTTTAACTCAGCCAGCGCATTGAGCTACATGGTGATGAGTCTGCCCGCCGGCGCCCTGGGAAGCCGGCTCGGTTTGACGCACACGATGCGCCTCGGCATCGTCGTGACCGTCCTGGGCATGGCGATGCTGCCGCTGACCGAATCGGCGCCGGCGCTCTTCCGCTACTACTGGCCCGTCTTCTCGATGATGGTTGTCTCCGGCGGCTACGCCCTTTTCAGCATCAACATGGTGCCTGCTCTCATGGGGTTGACCTCTGACGAAAACCGCAACAGCGCCTATGCCATGACCGGCGTCCTGCGCGGCCTGGGCGCCTTCGTCGGCACCCCCTTTGCCGGCCTGCTGCCGGGTCTCATCGCTTCCATGACTGGCGTCGGACTCGACAGCCCGGCACCGTACCGCCTGGCACTTTGGCTGAGTCCTGCGGTTCTGCTGCTGGCCATTTTGCCCTTGCTGCGCATCGGCGATGCGGAGCGGAGCGGCAAACACGAAGAGACACCGACTCTGCCGGGCTCTTTCCCTGTCGCCCCCGTCAGCCTGTTGATCCTCTTCGTCTGGTTCAGCCAGGCGGCCGGCGCCACCTGCTACTCCTTCTGCAACGCTTTTATGGACACGGAGTTGCAACTCTCTACCTTTGCGATCGGGATCATCTCCAGCGCAGGGCAGTTCGCATCCATCTTCGCTCCCATGCTGCTGCCGATGCTCGCCCGCCGCCGCGGCAACGGCTGGACGCTCATGGCAACGACCGTCGGCGGCGCCGTCAGCATGATCCCACTCATCCTCATCCCCCAGTGGTTTGCCGCCGCCCTCGGCCAGTTCGCCTCCATGGTCCTTTCGGCCGTGCGCATGCCCGCTCTACAGGTCTATCAGATGGAGATGATCGAAAAGCGCTGGCGTTCACTGGCCTACGGCGCGGTGAACACGGCGATGGGCCTCAGCTTTGGGCTGGTGAGCTTCGGTGGCGGCCAGATCATCGAGAGATGGGGCTACACCAGCCTCTTCGCGATGGGCGTGACCCTTTCCATCGTCGGCGCCACCATCATGTGGGGGATGTTGAAGCGGCCCACGCAGATGATGGCAGCCCGCGGCGCGGTGCAGTAACAAACAGGGAAGAGAAAGTAAGAGGAGAGCGAACCGTGTGCTGCTCGGGCAACCGCACGGCGCAGAATGTCGAATCCCTTTTCCTCTACAGCGCCAACTCAGCCATCATTCGCACAGTTTCGATGCTGTCGGTCATCACCGTCAGAGTCGCGATCGGCGCCGTCTGCCAGAGCTGCAGACGGTCCGCGATGCGGGCGCGGCTGCCGCACAGGGCAACCGCGTCCACAAGCGCATCCGGCACAGCCAGGACCGCGCCAGCCCGGTCGCCGGCCAGATAGCTTGTCTGGATCCTGTCAGCCGCCTCTGCAAAACCGTAGCGGCAGGCCAGATTGTAGTAGAAGTTTTTGCTCCTGCTCCCCATCCCGCCGATGTACAGGGCCAGCATCGGCTTGAGCTGCATCCAGCAGCTCGCCAGATCATCCCCTACCACGACCGCCGCCGAAGGCGCGATGTCGAACCCGCCCGGCCTTCCCGCCTCCCCGGCCCGCGCCCGCCCGGCAGTCACCGCCCCGGCGAACGTCGCGTCGTAATGCTCCGGCGCGAAGAAGATCGGCAGCCAGCCATCGGCCAGTTCTGCGGCCAGCGCCACATTCTGCGGGCCGATCGCCGCCAGGTAGACCGGCAGATCCGTCCGCCCGTGCAGGATGCTTTTCAGCGGTTTGCCCAGCCCCCACGAGCCAGAACCGCGGTAGGGAAGCTGGTAGAACTCGCCCTCATAGGTCAGGGGCTCATCACGCGCGAAAATGCGGCGCACGACTTCGATGTACTCGCGCGTGCGGGTCAAGGGTCTGGCATATCCGACGCCGTGCCAGCCCTCCACCACCTGCGGACCGGAGGCGCCCAACCCCAAGAGCATGCGCCCGCCCGACAACTGGTCCAGCGTCATGGCGGTCATCGCGGTCATCGCCGGCGTGCGCGCCGCCATCTGCAGGATTGCCGTGCCTAAATGAATCCGTTTGGTCTGCGCGCCGATCCAAGCTAGGGGCGATACGGCGTCGGAGCCGTAGGCCTCAGCCGTCCACACCGCGTAGTAGCCCAGCCGGTCCGCTTCGCGGATCAACTCCATCGGCAGTGCGATCTTGCCGCCGGAATAACCTGTGTTGAGTCCCAGTCGCATCATAGTCTCCGAAAGCTGGGTTGAACGGTCAGAGCCCGCCAGCGCTGCGGTCTTGCCAACTCTCTTCTGCCGTCCCCGCTGTTGGCTGCAGAGGTTATCCGATCACCTTTCGCAGGGTCTCTACCAGAAGCCAGCGCTCCACCGCGTGGATGCGTTCGGCCAGCGTTTCATGTGTATCGCCGGGATGGATGGGAACGGCCTGCTCCGCCAGCACCGGCCCCTCATCCACGCGTGCATCCGGAACGAGATGGACCATCACGCCGGTATGGTCGATTTCGCCGCGTCCAAAGGCAGCCAGCGCGTCGTCGATGGCGTGCGCGCCGGGAAACTGCCCGGGCAGCGCCGGGTGCAGATTCACGACCCGGTTGGGAAAGCGGCCCAGAAATTTCTCGCTGAGTATGTGCATCCAACCGGCCAGTACCACCCAGTCCGGCGCGTACTCGCTCACCAGCGCGGCCAGGTCGGCGTCGTACTCGGCGCGGCTGCGCTGCGCGTCGCGGTAGGGCTTCAGGGGAAAGTAACGGTCGGGGATCTGCGCCCGCCGCGCCCTTTCCAGCCCGTAAGCGCTCTTGCGGTTGGAGACAACGACAGCGATCTGCGCGTTCAGGCTGCCCGCCGCCACCGCGTCGATGATGGCCTGCAGATTCGATCCGTTGCCCGAAATGAGAACCGCCAGTTTGGATTTCATAGCGCCCCTGAAAGCAGGTGATATGGCTCTGTGGTATTGTCTACAGTATAATCGATTCCCATACGCGGCGAACTATTCTTGCCGCCAGGGAACAGATTCCCTGCCAGTGTCATAAGGCACTTTCCCCGCGGTCCGGTTTACAGCGCCAGGCAGAGTTTCCCCATCACATGAACCACAGCCGAATTCTGATTCTGATGAGCGATACCGGGGGCGGTCACCGCGCCAGCGCCCAGGCCTTGCAGGCCGCCTTCGCCGCCCGCTATCCCGGACGGTTTCAGGTGGAGATCGTCGATCTGTGGACCGACTACACCCCCTGGCCCATCAACCGTATGCCCCGCCTGTACAGCCCGATCATTGCCCGCGGCCTCTGGTTCTGGAAGCTGCTCTGGGCCGTTTTCGAAAACGAGCGGGCGTTCTCTGCCGCCCTGCGCCTGGTCTATCTGATCAGCCGCAACGAACTACGCCAGGTCCTGCAGGCCCACCGCCCGCATCTGATCATATCCGTACACCCGTTCATGCAGCATATCGTCCTGCGTTTGCTTGAGCAGGAGGGCGCCGCGATTCCTTTTTTGACGGTGGTCACCGATCTGGCATCGTTTCATCACGGCTGGTTTCATGCGAGGGCCAGGCGCTGTTTTGTCGCCAGCGAGCCCGCGGCCGCGGCAGCCCGCCGGCATGGCCTTCACGCCGGCCAGGTCCGTCTGCTCGGCCTGCCTGTCCGGCCCCCCTTCGTCGGCGCCTTGCCGGAAAAGGAGACGGCGCGCGCCCGGTTGGGGCTGGCGGACACCGCTTTTACCGTGCTGCTGCTCGGCGGCGGCGAGGGCATGGGCCCGGTTGCGGCGACTGCGCATGCGGTAGCACGCCGTCTGGCGGAGACGGGAACAGCCGCGCAACTGGTCGTCATCTGCGGCCGCAATAAGCGTTTGCGCCAGTCTTTGCAACGGTCAGACTGGCCTGTTCCGGTGCAGGTGTGCGGCTTTGTGGACAACATGCAGGAATGGATGGTCGCCAGCGACTGCGTGATCACCAAGGCCGGGCCGGGCACAATCGCCGAGGCGCTGATCTGCGGGCTTCCCATCCTGTTGAGCGGATTTATTCCCGGGCAGGAGGAGGGCAACGTGGCGTATGTCGTGGAGAACGGCGTCGGCGCTTACTGCGATTCACCCGACGGCATCGCCGCGATTATCAACGACTGGGCCGGCGGCAGTCAACTGTCTCAGATGTCCGCCCGCGAGCTGGCCCGTCCCCGCGCCGCCTATGACATCGTCGATGAGATTGTGGAGCTTTTGGATGGGGAGGCCGCGGAGGAGGGTGATAGTTGACAGGAGGCTATGATAGATGCAAAGTCTTGATGTGATACAGGAATGAGAGGTGCATGTGCCGCGAACAACCAGGACAATCACCTTCTCTCTGCCTATTGAGATGGCGGACTGGGTGGAGGAGGTGGTGAAGCGGGAAGGCTGTTCCCGCAGCGAGCTCTTGCGCGAAGCTTTATATCGTTATAAGGAGGAGAACGAGTGGCAGCAACTCCTCCGCTATGGCGAACAACGAACACGTGAGCAGAAGATCAGCTCTGAGGATGTTAGTCGCTTGGTGGAAGAGTACCGGGCTGACATAGGTTCATCGCGGGCATGAGGGCTGTTCTTGATACCAATGTTCTCATCTCAGGCCTGAATTTTTCTGGGAATGAGCGCCTTGTTCTCGAACTGGCGCGCAGGGGGCGGTTCGAGTTGTATCTCTCCAAATTTATTTTATATGAGGCTGCTGGCGTACTAACTCGAAAATTCGGCTGGTCTGAGGAACGCTCAACGCAGGCCCTCCAAACTTTGCAGGGGACGGCAGTCGTTTCAGCAACGCGGATCTTGCTTGCCAACTGGGGATCAGCGTGTCAGCCACACAGAAACTAATCGAACTTGAGCGCAATTCTCCCATCGCTCAGGTGCAGAAGGCGCTTCGAGCGGTTGGGCGCAGTATGATAGTCGAAGTGACTGCAGTTTGAGAAAGCGAAAGAAGACGAGAGCCAGCATCTAGCCCCGGAGACAAGAATGCCGATACCAACTATGTTTGATCTTACATTGCCCGTACTTGAATTGCTGGGTGATGGAGAGATTTACCACAATTCTGTGCTCGCTGATCAACTCGCGCAGCGGTTCAATCTGACGGAAGCCGAAAGGAATGAACGCACCTCAAGTGGTCAGCGAAGGTTCGCAAATAGAATCAGCTGGGCGAGAATGAAGTTGAGAAATGCTGGTCTCTTGGATTACATGGATAGGGGAGCTTCCCGCATTACTGAACGCGGGCGCGAGGTATTGGCCGGCCATCCTCCCCGCATAGACAATACGTTTTTGAACCAGTTTGAGGAATACCGGAATGCACTCAAGAAGGATACTCCCGAGTCCAAAAACAAGCCTTCGGACAAACCGAATGAAGACACGCCAGAGGAAAATTTGAAGGCAGCATACGATACGATTCGAACCTATCTCGCGAACGAGATAATTGAGATAGTCATGAACTGCTCGCCATCGTTTTTTGAGCAGCTTGTTGTGGATGTTTTGGTAGGTATGGGGTATGGGGGCTCCAGGGAAGAAGCCGGCAAAGCTGTTGGCAGCTCTAACGATGAAGGCATTGATGGGATTATCAATGAGGACCGCTTGGGTCTTGATGTCATCTATATACAGGCCAAGCGATGGGAAAACTCTGTTACAAAACCAGAAATTCAGAAGTTCGCTGGCGCCTTGGCAGGTCAGAAAGCCGGAAAAGGCGTGTTCATTACCACCTCCTCTTTCACATCCGGCGCTCAGGAATATGTTAAAACTGTCGGTGCAAGGATCATCCTGATGGACGGACGCCAATTAGCCGACTTCATGATCGACTACAATGTCGGCGTCACCACCGAGGCCACATACGAACTGAAACGCATCGACACTGCCTATTTTGAGGACGAATAACCCTCACCCACCCGTGCGCCCACAATAATCCAACTGATGCGCGACATACACCAACTCCCCACGGGCAACCTGTCGCCGGCGCATAGCGAGCCACTCCCCGAACTCGCCACCGTCCAACTCCGAATGACCCCGCAGCGTCACTTCCACAAAATGCAGGATACAACTGAGAAAATAGGCCTCATCAGCCGGATAACCGCCGCCCACCGGATGCACGACCCAATCAGAGCTGCCGGCCGCCAGCACATCGGCCCCACATGCCCGCAACGCGTGGAAAAGTCTGCGTCCGGTGCGGCTGTCGCCGGAGGGCTGCCCGTCCGCAGTGCGCGTGTCCATCGAGCGGTGATAGAGCGCCTCGATCCGGCCATCCAGCTCCGGGTCGACTTCCGGCAGAAAGAGCGTTGCGCCGTCGAAATTGACGCTGAAATAGAAGAGGCCGGCGGGACACACCATCTGCAACAAAACGGGCAGCGCCGCCGGCAGGTGGAGCAGGTCCAGCAGCGCGTGGGCGATGATCAGATCGAACCGCTTCCGGTTTTCCCGCCGCGCCGCGAAGTCATACAGATTGGCTGTTTCCATCCGCACCCGCAGCCCCGCTTCCCCGCCGGACGTCAGGTGCGCCAACCGCCGCCGCGCAACCTCGATATTGCTCTCCTCGCTGTCGATCGCAGTGTAACTGACGTCAAAGCCTGAGCGAGAAAGCAGCCCCCACTCCACACACCGTTCGACCATCGTGCCGATGCCCGCGCCCACCTCCAGCACGCGCAAAGGGCGGTCCCGCGGCAGTTCGCCATCCATTGCATCCGTCAGCGTATGCCAGACATGCCGGTTGAGCGCGCGGTCGTCTACGGTGCGTTTGGAGGCCAGGTAGCGGGTGAAATCGAAACTGTCTGTCACTTCAGGTTCCGATGGTCATTGAACAATAGCTGCCAGGTATGCCCGGACCGCCGCCGCCGAGTCCGCCCAGCGCGGGTGGGACGTGAAGCGCTGCCGGGCGTTCCGGCCCAGGGCGGCCAACCGCTCCCTGTCCCCGGCCAGGGCGGACAGATACGCGGCAGTTCCGGCCGCGTCTGCCGGTTCAACCAGAAAACCGTTGACGCCGCAATCGACAATTTCACCGGCGCCGCCGTGAATGCCGGCCAGCACCGGCAGCCCGAAGGCCATCGCCTCCAGGTACACGATCCCGAATCCCTCGTAAGACAGCACCGCCAGCAGGTGCGCGGCGCGATACCGCTGCGCCAACTCCGCGTTCGACACGCGTCCGTGCAGGCGGATGTTGCCCTCCAACCCGGCCGCGCCGATCTGCCTGCGCAGCGCAGCCGCATATGCTCTGTCGACCGCTTCATCACCGATGACGTCCAGCAGCCAGTCGGCCCTTGGTACACATGAAAGAGCGGTGAGCAGATGGTGCAATCCCTTACGCGCGATCAGATTGCCGACGAAAAGGATGCGCAGCGGACCGGGACCGCTTTCTCTGGCGCTGATCAGCTCTTCCGCCGCGCGCTCGTCCGGCGCCGGCAGATGATCAGCGGCCGGGTAGGCGATCACGCCGCCCAGCGGAGCGAGGTTTTCTTTCTCTCCTCGCAGCGTTGCCACCGCCTGCCGGGTCGTCCGGCTGTTGAAGATAAAGCCGTCCACCGCACGCAGATAGGCGCGCTCCACCGCGCGGTACAGGGGCAACAGCCGGCGCGGGCGCCGTTCGCTGCTGCGCAGATGGTGCACGATGCTGATCAATGGATAGCGCGGCTTCAGCCGCCGCAGCCGCCAGTTCACCAGCGCCAGCGATGGGTGGTTCAACTCGTCCTGCAGGAGAATGTCCACGGAAAGGTCGCGCAGGCGCCGGGACAGGCGCAACGAGAGGTTGTCGGCCAGATGCGCCGGGTAGCTGCGCCAGGGGAGCGACACGATCTCGACGGAATCGCCGGCCTCACGCAGATGCTCGACCAGCTTGCGGTCGTAGAGATAGCCGCCGGAGAGCGTATCCAGGGAGCCGTAAATTAGCAGACCGATGCGCATGAACTGCAGTGGCTGGCGGTCAGCGGCCGGAAATGCGCTCCACCCGGTAAGAGGCCCAGGCGATTTCGTTTTCCCAGATGCGGGCGGTGACCGCGCTGATGTTGTCGGCGTTCAGCCCGTCGGAAAAGCTGTTGCCGACGATGCGGCAGAAATGCTCGATGCTTGGATTGAGGCCTTTGAATTCCGGCAGGTCATTGAGCGTCTTATCGCGATAGCGGCCCGCCAACTCTTCCAACAACTCCTCCACATGTACAATGTCCACCAGGTAGCCGTGTTCATTCAGTTCCGCGCCCTCCAACTGGAACTCCAGCCGGTAGTGATGGGAGTGCCACTCGTTTTCCGGCCCCCAATCGCCGCCGATGAGGAAATGTTGGGCCACAAAATCCCGCTGTACTGCCAACCTGTACATCGAATCGATCCTTTCAGAAGTGGTCAGTGAACTCTACTCACTATCCGCTGCAGTTTGGTGGTTCAGAATGACCTGCAAAGTCCGCTCCGGACAGCTGTCGATGAGACTGTAGGCCTGAGCCGCCTGCTCCAGCGGGAACCGGTGCGAGATCAGCTCCTCTGCCGGCAGCTTCGCCAGCAGCTGCCAGGCGCTCTCCATGCGGCGGGCCTTTGTCCAGCGACCGCGCAACTGGGGCGCGATTGTGCTCACCTGGCTGCTGATCAGACGGACACGGTTGCGGTGAAAGGAGCCGCCCAGTTGGAGCGTCGCCGGCTTGGTCCCGTACCAGGAGCCGACCACGATACGGCTGTCGAATCCTGCGGCCGAGACCGCCGCGTCCAGAGCCCGCGGCTGGCCTGAGAGTTCATAGATCAGATCGCCGCCGTGCCGCTCTCCCGCATCCACCAGCGCCTCTTGCAGTGTTTCAGCGCCGTCGGCGCCGCCGGGATCGATTGCCTGGCTCGCGCCCAGCCGTTGGGCGATCCGCCGCCGCTGCGCCAGCGGGTCGACCGCGATCAGCGCGGCCAGCGGGAACTGCGCCAACAGCGCGATTGTCAGCAACCCGACGATGCCCAGCCCCATCACCAGCACCCGCTCGCCCACAAGCGGCGCGCCGTCCATCACCAGGTTGACGGCCGTTTCGGCATTGGGCAACAGCGCGGCCTGCGCCGGCGGCATCCCTTCGGGTACCGGCAGGAGCGCCTGCGGGCTGGCGCAAAAGTGGCTTTCGTGGGGATGGAAGGCAAAGTAGCAGCGGCTGTCCTCTTTGCCTGCTGCGTCTATCTGCACATCCGCGTCTGTCGTTTCCGCTTGTCGCGCCGGCGGGCTGGCAGTATCACAGATGTGGCCTACGCAGGCATACCCGTATTTCAGCGGGTAGCTTACCGTGTCGGTCAGACCGGCGATGGAGCTGTCGGCTGCCATGCCGGGAGGAACCTGCCCGCGGTAAAAGAGCATCTCCGTGCCGGCGCTGATGGCGGAGACGACCGTTTCGATCAGCAGCTCGTCCCCTTGCGGCGGGGCCATCTCCTCCGTGCATACCTCGACCGTGCCCGGCGCCGTGAACAGCAGCGCGCGCCGCTCCACACAGTTGGAAGCAAAGCTCACGTCGCAGACCTGCCGTTACGGGTGACTCTCTTCTCAAACTCCCCCCACAGTATCGTGTCGGTCGCCAGCTGCACCTGCTCGACATTCTGCAGACGGGGCATCACTGCGCGGAGCTCGTCCCCTGCGCCGGCCGGTTGGATCATCTGATAGCCGCCCAGAAAGACCGGCGCGATCGTGATCACGGCATAGTCCGCCAAGCCCTCTTCCAGGAAGCTGGTCAGAATGCGTGCGCCCCCTTCGACCATCAGCGCCCCGATGCCCTCCGTGCCGAGGCAGGTGAGGAGAACGGCCAGATCCACGCGCCCTTCTTTACCTGCGGGCAAGGTCAGAATGCGTGCGCCCGCCTCTTCCAGCCGCTGCCGGCGTGACGACTGCGCTCCCTGGGCCGTGGTCGCGATCCACGCGCTGCCGCTTCCCTGCAGAAGGCGGGCATCCAGCGGCGTGCGCAGCTGGGAGTCGACGATCACCGGCTGCGGGTTGTCACCGGCAACCAGCCGCACCGTCAATGCGGGGTCGTCGGCCAGCACCGTTTCGATGCCGACCAGAATCGCGGTGTGCGCCGCCCGCAGCGCGTGGGTCATCGTCAGAGAGGCAGGCGCGCTGATGGGGGCAGCTGTTCCCTGTTGGGCGGTCAGGCAACCGTCGAGGCTCTGGGCATAGCTGAGCGTGACGAAAGGTTGAGGAGTGAGGAGAGAGGAGTGGGGAGTGAGAGAAGACGCCTTCTTTCCCCTTTGTCCTCTTTCCACACCGCGGCTGTGGCTCTGTATACGGGCACGCAATCGATCGAGTTGCAGCCGATACGCTTCCGCGTGTCCATGCGTGAGGTGTTCTCTCTCTCCTCTCTTCTCTTCACTCTCTTCTCTTCCCTCCGGCCCGTTCTGTCCGGTAAGGCGGATGATGTGGCGCATCCGAGCGACCTTCGCCTCCAGGTAGGCGCGGCTTTCCGAATTCGACGGCATCTGCAAGGGGATCCGTTCCCGCACCTCGATGCCCAGCCTGGCCAACCCTTCGATCTTGGCCGGGTTATTCGTCAGCATCCGCACCGACCGCACGCCCAACTCCTGCAGGATCAGGGCGGCGGCCGTGTAGTCCCGCTCGTCGGCCTGATGGCCCAACAGCAGGTTGGCGTCAACAGTGTCGTAGCCCTCATCCTGCAGATTGTAGGCGCGCAGCTTCTCCTCCAGGCCAATGCCGCGTCCCTCCTGCCGCAGATAGATGAGCGCGCCCCGTCCTTCCGCCGCGATGGCCTGCATCGCCCGCTTCAGCTGTTCACCGCAGTCACAACGCTGCGAGCCGAGCACGTCGCCGGTGAAACACTCCGAGTGGATGCGGACCAGCAGATCTTCGCCCTCAGCGTCTCCAAGTACCAGGGCCAGGTGGTTCTTTCCATCCTCTGCGCTGCGGAAATGATGCAGGTAGAAGGCGCCATCCGCAGTCGGGATGCGGGCCGTGACCGTGCGCTCCACTGCCGAAGGCAAGCGAACCGGCGGCCCATTCTTCAGTTCAGCGGGGCCCAGTGCGCTCCCCGCAACGGTTGTGTCCGACATCTGTTTGGGCTTGCTGAAGGCTAGCTGAACCGCTCCTCCAGCCAGGGGTCCCCCTCCATGTGGTAACCGTAGCGTTCCCAGAAGCCGGGCCGGTCGCCGCGCATGAACTCCAATCCGCGCAGCCATTTGGCGCTCTTCCAGAAGTATTTCTTTGGCACCAGCAGTCGCAGGGGATAGCCGTGGTCCGGTTCAATCGCCTTGCCCTGATAGAGGTAGGCGAGCATCGTGTCGTCGTCGTCGAGTACATCCAGCGCGATATTTGTCGTATAGTCGCCGTCGCAGTGGGCCATCACGTGCGTGGCCGCCGGGTCGACTTCGATGTGGCGCAGAAATTCCCGCCAGGGCACGCCTGTCCAGGTCGTGTCCAGTTTGCTCCAGCGGGTGACGCAGTGGATGTCAACGGTCTGGGTTCTGGACGGCAGGGCCGTCAGCTCATCCCACGAGAAGCGCTTTTCCCGGGCCAGTCCGAAGACGCTCAGATCCCAACCATCCAGAGAAGCGTAATGATAGGTTGGGCCGTAGGTCAGCACCGGAAAGCGTTCGGTGACGAACTGGCCCGGCGGCACCCGCTCTTCGCGGGGATTGGCAGGTAGATTCTTGACCCGCTTCAGACGTTCGACCTTGCGAAAGGGGTTTTCAATGCGCATTATTTCATCTCCATGGCATGGATAGCAGACCTTGCCCCGCTCTCCCAAGATTGCAGTTACCGGCCACTAATCACTGTCCTCTGTCCTAAAACGCTTGAGAATCAGAGAGGCGTTCTGGCCGCCGAGACCGAATCCATTGCAGAGGCCGGCATCGACCCGGCAGGCGCGGCTGACGTTGGGCACGTAGTCGAGGTCGCAGTCCGGGTCCCGCTCATTGTAGTTGATGGTCGGCGCAATGCGCTGCGTCTGCATCGCCTGCACCAGCGCGGCCGCGCTCTGCGCGCCGGCTGCGCCCATCGCGTGGCCGATGCTGCTCTTCAGGCTGGTGACCGGGATGTTGTAGGCGTCCTCGCCGAAGATCCGTTTGATGGCCGCGGTCTCCGACTTATCGTTCAATACTGTGCCGGTGCCGTGGGCGACGATCCAGTCGATCTCATCGGCGTCGAGCCCGCTCTCCTGCAGCGCAATGCGCATACATTCGGTTGCGCCGTGCCCGTCCGGTTCGGGCGCGACCATATCGAAGGCGTCTTCACTCAGCCCGTAGCCGGCGAACTCGGCCAGGATCTGTGCGCCGCGCGCCTGCGCATGTTCCAGCGTTTCCAACACAAACGCAGCCGCGCCCTCGCCCACGACCATGCCGTCCCTGTCGCCGCTGAACGGACGGCAGGCGCTTTCCGGCTCATCGTTGCGCGTGCTGGCCGCGCCCAGGCGGCTGAACGTGGAGATCGCCATCTTGGTCAGATAGCCCTCGGCCCCGCCGGTCAGCATGATATCCGCCTCCCCGCGCTGGAGGCGCCGCGCGGCTTCGCCGATGCTGGTGATGCCGGTCGCGCAGGCTGTCACCTGGCTGTTGGTGGGGCCGGTGATGCCGTACTTGATGGCGATAAAAGTCGGCGCGCTGCTGATCAGCGCGGCGGTGGCGCTGGCCGGATTGAAACGTTTGGGGCCGTTTTCCTCGAGTTTGCGGCCCTCCTCCTCAACAATATCCCAGCCGCCGAAGGCCAGCCCCATCTCCACGCCGACACGGGAGCGGTCCTCCTGCGAGAGGTCCAGACCGGAGCGGTCCAGCGCCTCCTGCGTTGCCTTCCACGCCAGCTGCGTGCCGCGGCTGGTGCGCCGCACGTCTTTGCGGTCCATGTAGGCGCGCGGCTCCCAATCGTTGACCCTGGCGGTTATCTGCGTGGGAAATCCGGTCGCGTCCCAGTGGGTGATAGGGCCGGTACCCGATTTTCCCGCCATCAATCCGGCCCAGGAGCTTTCCAGATCGTGCCCCAAGGGCGTCACCATCCCAATACCGGTGACAACAACGCGCCGGGCGGAGCCTCTCTCATTTTCGTTCATCTCGAAGTTTCTCGTCTGTTCGCCACGGTTCCCAATATCCGGTCGTCGCTGGTGTTGCCGACCACTAACCACTGCGGTTTTACCGCATCGTGAGCGACATGACCGCCTTCTGGGCGTGCATGCGGTTCTCCGCCTCATCGTAGACGATCGACCGGGGGCCGTCGATGACCTCGTCGGTGACTTCGATGTTGCGGTCGGCCGGCAGACAGTGCATGTACAGGGCATTGTCGCCGGGCAGGGCCATGCGGCGGCTGTCGGTGATCCAGTCTGTGTACTGGCGTCCGATGCGCGCGCTTTCCTCGTCGTCATCGGTCGTCAGCAGCGCGCCCCAGCTCTTGGGGTAGAGGATATCGGCGCCCTTGAACCCGGCGTCGAAATCGTCGAGAATCTCGAAGCTGGAGCGGGTGCGCGTGCTGGTGAAGAAGAAGAGCATGGTCAGCGCTTTGTCGCGTAAGAGCGGATGGCCGATTCCCAGCGCACGCTCTCGTTTAAGCGCAAGGGCAACGTCCAGGACCGTCTCGATCTCCTCCTTCGAGAAGTCCATATCACTGATAAAATCGCGACCGCGCAAATCGGTTTGCATTCGAGCCTACTCTGTGACTCTATGTTAGGTGTTTCGTATCCGATTTTCAGTAACTGCAACTCCACTCGTTCACGCAGCGCCTTCTCCGACAGCCAGATTGGTTGCGGAGTGGGGCGAGCTGTCAGCGGCGGTTTTAGGGATGTTTGATCTGTCATTGCCGGTTTCGGTCTGCGAAAACAAATCCGCTGTCGATCAGCGGATGCGGTCCCCTGATTATAAGAATCGACAACGGAAAAGTCAATGCTCTTACGCGGGGTGCAGTTGAACTGCGGACTGCAGTGGTCAGGGGTTGGGGGCGAGGGGTTGGATGGGCGGGTTGCGGGGGTTGTACGAGAGAAGACGCGAGATTGGTATGAGATTGAGGGGCGTCCGGGTTGGACAGTAGAGAGAATCGGGCGAAGCCCTGGTGGACGAGGGACTCGCGGCGGTAGCGGTCCTGTTCGGCTTTTTTGCGGTCGGCGCTTTTGCAAAAATTCAGATCAGGATTTGCAGGAGTGAGAAGTGAGGGGATCTGTGGAATACTCTCAGGGGTGGCCGGCCTGCGCAAGCGGTAGCCGAATGGTAAATGTGCTGCCCTGCCCCGCTCCTGCGCTGGTTACTTCAATCTCTCCGTCGTGGGCTTTGACAAGCGCCTGCGCGATGGCCAACCCCAGCCCAACTCCACCGTTGTCCCGGGTCCGATTTTTGTCGACCCGGTAGAAGCGGTCAAAAACATGGGGAATATCCTCTGCAGCAATGCCTTCACCGTTATCGGTTATTGCAATCGCGGCCGTCTCGTCTTCCGTCTGCAATGAAAGGGAGACGGCCCCGCCGACCGGTGTGTGTTGCAAGGCGTTTGCAAGGAGATTCTGCAGCGCTTGGGCGATTCGTAAGCGGTCAACGGCTGCAAAAAACGATGACAGAGGGAGACTGGTCTGCAGTGAGATACGCTTCTCTCCCGCCAGTGGAGAAAAAAGCTCTGCTACTTCCTCCAGCAAAAGGACCAGATCAATGGCGCTGCGCTGCAGCGGCAACTGGCGCGCCTCTGCCTGGGCCAACAGTCGCAGATCGTCTACCAGCCGGTGCAAATGTCGGGTCTGCTCATAAAGGCGGGTGATCTCCGTTTTTTCGAGAGGGTAGACATCGTCCAGAATGGCCCGCAGGTTGCCTTCCAGAACCGTAAGGGGCGTACGAAGCTCATGGGCAATATCGTTCAGCATGTTACGGCGCAGGGTCTCTGCGTCTTCCAAGGCAGCAGCCATCCTGTTGAAGGAAAGTGACACCTCCCGCATTTCGGCGCTCCCCTGTTCAGCCACGCGAAAGCTGAGATTGCGCCTGGCGACGGCTTGCGTACCGTATACGAGATGGGTGAGAGGCGCGGAGAGCCAGCGACTGACCAGCACGCCGAAGACGATCGCCAGTATGGCGCCAATGAGAAGCATCTGCAACATAAAATTGCTGGTCCGTTCCGCAAGACCTGCCGGGATGTCATCCGGCGCTGAAAAAGAAAAGAGACGTCCAGGCGGCCGTTCCTGGTGGACCAGGTCAAGGAAGCCGACGGTTTGCCCTTCGGAACGGATGGGTAGAGACTGCTGCAACTGGTAGGTTTCCAGATAGTCTGGCCTCCCTGTGCCCGCGGTTGCGTAGAGAACTTGTCCTTCCGGGTCAGTAAGTGTCAGGATTCTTCTGCGGCCTGCAGTGAAAAAAAGAGCGGAATCGGCTCCCTCCAGCAATGTTGAGACACCCTGCCAGCTGCCATGATTGGCATAATGCTCTTCCAATAGATTCGCTAAGCCAGCCGGCCTCTCAAAATAGAAGAGAGCCAACGAGCGCAGATTACTTTCGTTGAAGAACCGTCGCGCCGTGAGCGAAATGGCGCCAAAGGTGATAACGATGATCGCTGCGAAAGCCAGGCTCAAACGCACCCAAAGCCGGTTCATTCCCGCTCTCCAGCCAGCCGGTAGCCAACGCCGTAGACCGTCTGGACAAGCTGCGGCTTACGCGGATCGGCCTCGATCTTGCGGCGCAGGTTCTTGATGTGGCTGTCCAGCATCCGATCGACGCCGCTGTATTCGTACCCCAATGCCCGCTCCATCAGTTCCGTGCGTGTGAAGACATAGCCGGGGCTTTCCATCAGCGTCTGCAGCAGACTGAACTCCGTAGGCGTCAACTCGACGGCAGTCCCCCGCACCTTCACGTTCCTGCCCTCCACGTCCATCTGCAGAGCGCCGACAGTCCGCACCCGGGACGCCGCCGCCCGCTGCGTACGCCGCAGCAGCGCCCGCACTCGCGCCACCACTTCGCGGGGATTGAACGGCTTGGTGACATAATCGTCCGCGCCCAGCTCCAGGCCGATGATCTTGTCCGTATCCTCGACCCGAGCCGTCAGCATGATGATCAGCGTGTTTGCCAGCCTCTCGTCGCCGCGGACAGTACGGGTGATCTCCCAACCATCCCTGTCCGGCAGCATCAGATCCAGCAGCATCAGCTTTGGCGACGCCCGTCGCAATACCTGGAGAGCCGTCTCGCCGTTATAGGCAATGGACACAGCGTACCGCTCCCGCTCCAAATAGCTCCGCAGCAGACGTACGATCTCGCGGTCGTCGTCAACAATCAGAATGCGTTCTTCCAGCATAGGCCCGTTATAGCTGTTTCTTTCTGCAAGGGCAAGTTGCTCGACCGGCATGGGGTCAGGATCCTTCGGGTCTGTACGGCTCAGATTTCCGGGATATGAGCCCTGGCGGATCCAGCGTAATCTGTTCCTGCCGCCAGCGCCGCTCCCAGCCCACTTCCCTCTTGCCTACTAAGGGGACCTGCCGCCAGCGCCGGGAGCGCCCGGGGGCGGCCCCGAAAAAGGAACCCATTCATCCTCCTGCTTGACGAAGGTGGTGGCGCCGAATACTTCATCGCCGCTCTGCAACTGTGTTGAACGAACAACAGTCCATTCGCCCTGAACGCCTTCCACCGCCACGGCGACCGGCAACGCATCTTCGTCTCTCGACTTCATCACGACCGTCTCTCCGTTAGCTTCCTGAAGTGCAGCTGTTGGCACCAGCCAGCGGGCGTCCGCCGTTTCGCTGCGCAGGATGGCAACAGCCGTCATGCCCGGCCGCACTCCCGTCAAGGCTTCATCGATCAGCCGCACAGTAACCGGGTAGTCGATCACCCCCTCCTGGGCGCTGCTTGATGGTTCGATGCCGCTGATCATCCCTGCAAACACCCTTTCGGGGAAGGCATCGATCGTGACGTCCGCCAGCTGACCGACGCTGATCTTGGGAATATCGACTTCGGCGACATCGATCGTCAGTTGCAACTGGCTCAGGTCCGCTATCGTGATCGCGACGGTTCCCGCTGAGATCCGGTCGCTTTCATTCACGTTGACCCGCAGGACCGTACCCGCAGCCGGGGCGACCAACTCCGCTCTGACCAGGTCAAGCCGCGCCTCCAGCAGGGTCAGTTGCGCCTGGTCAATCGCCAGCTGCGCCAATGCAATATCCGTTTCATCCGCACCGCGCAACAGTGTGTCCAGTCTGGACTGGGGCGCAGCGACCTGCGCCTCTGCAGCCGCAATGTTCACAGCCGTCGGGCCGGCCAACAGATCATCCAACTGCTGCTGTGCCGTCTGGGCCTGGCTCAGCGCCGACTGCAAATCGGCTTGTGAGGCCGGCGCAACCGCCTCCTCATAGGCCGCCATTGCCGACTCATAGGAGATTGTCGCCTGCTGCAGTTGGGCGGCCTGCCGGGTCATACCCACATCTTCACGCCAAGCTATTTTGTCATACTCAGCCTGGGCCTCCTGCATGGTTACGCGCGCGTTTTCCACTGTCGCGGCGAACTGGATCCGTTCATTCTCGCTGGCTCCATTCCGAAGGTCATCGTATCTCGCCCATGCGGAGGCGGCGTTGCTGCGCGCTGCAGCCAGCTCCCCTTCACTGGCGCCGTTCTGCACTTGGGCCAGATTTTCCTGGGCCGACTTCAGGTCCGCTGCCGCCGCGGCGACCTCGGCCGCGCTGGCGGAGGCCAACAGATTTTCAAGCTGTAGTTCAGCCGATGCCAGATTGATGCGGGCCTGGTCTAACGTGCGGCGCAGGTCGCCCCTCTCCAGCGCCACCAGCAGATCACCGCTGCTGATAACGTCGCCAACTTCCACCAACACCTCTTCCACGTAGCCATTGACCTGGGCCACCACCTGCTGTGTGTCTACAAGCTCGATATTGCCGGCCGCGGTGACCCTGTCTACGGCCGTATCCGCCGGACGGATGAGCGTGGTCTCGAGGCTGACTGACGGTTCCGTTTCAGCTGCCGGCTCCGCTACAGCTGCCAACTCCATTCCGGCTGCCGTCTGTTCCGGCCCAATCCGGCCGGAGAAATCTGCAAAGCCGACGCCGAACGCGACGCCAACTACCATGGCGCTCAGAATAATCAAAGTATGTTTCCAGTTCATATGAATGCTCCTTCCAATTGACGCAGGTATCTGTCGTCCGTTCCGAAGTCCGCTGTATAAGGTGTGTACCCGCAGGAGAATCTGTCCCGCTTTCAGCCGGCACCTTCAACAGCCGTTTTTTCACCTTCTTTCTCAGCATGTTCGTCACTCATATCGCAGCGCCTCGATCGGGTCCAACCGGGTCGCACGCAGCGCCGGGTACAGCCCGAATATCAGCCCGCAACCGGCGCTGACACCCACAGCCAGGATCAGCGCGTCGCCCCCAATCAGAAGGTCGATTGGGAAGTTGGGGATTCTCTGCACCAGCAGAGCCAAGCCGTAGCTGACGGCGATTCCAATCAGGCCCCCAAGTAACGTCAGTACCAGCGACTCAATCAGAAACTGCAGCAACACGTCGCCGGT
Source organism: Caldilineaceae bacterium (assembly GCA_965200615.1). GTDB lineage: Bacteria > Chloroflexota > Anaerolineae > Caldilineales > Caldilineaceae > Bin5. The sequence continues at coordinate 725,633 of OZ241377.1, forward strand.
GTGTGCGCCCAGCGCCTTGCGCAGGCCGATCTCCTTGGTGCGTTCAGTCACCGATACAAGCATGATGTTCATAATGCCGATTCCGCCTACCACAAGGCTGATGGCAGCGATACTGCTCAGAAGCAGCGTAAGCGTGCTGGTGACGGCGCCGATCGTATCCAGCAGGCTGGCCTGCGTGCTGATGGTAAAGTCATTGTCGTCTTCCGCGCCGAGTCCGTGGCGCAGACGCAAGGTCTGTTCGATCTGCAGCTCGGCTGCCTCCACCCGCTCTTCGCTTACCGCATTCGCGGATACAGATGTAAGAGTGTATTCGCCCCGATAGCGGGGAACATTGAAGATGCGTCCGTGGGCCACGCCAATTGGGACGAACCCACTGTCGTCATTGCTGCCGAAACCCGCGTTGCCGCTTTCTTCCAGCACACCGACGATCGTGAACGGTTCGCCGTCGATGCGCACGCTCTCGCCTACCACCTGCGTGCGCTCGAAAAGATCGGTCGCTACCGCCGTCCCGATGACGATTACATTGCGCATCCGGGCGATCTCGTCCTCCGTCAGAAATCGGCCCTCGGCCATCTCCAGTCTGTGAACCCCGGCATAGTCAGCAGTCGTACCTGTCACCCGGGTCTGCTTGTTGTTGCTGCCGGCGACCAGCTGGATGTTGCCTCCAAATTGGGGCACGATCTCAACAACATCCGGATGGAAGGCAGCGTCGGAAAGCGCCTTTACATCGCCCATGGTCAACGTCTGAACAGGGACGCCGGCGCCCTCTCCTTCGCTCTCTGCGCTCGGGCTGATCGTCAAGCGTGTTGTGCCTTGGCTGGCAACTTCGCCCAGGATGTTTGCCGACGCGCCGCGTCCGACACCCAGTATTGACAGGACCGCGGCCACGCCGATGATAATGCCCAGCATTGTCAAGCTGGCCCGCATCTTGTTGGCAGTGATGCTATCGACTGCAACCGGAAAATATCTAACCAGCTTCATATATCTTTCCCTCAACTTGCTCTGTCGTGACGGGCCACGCCAGCGGTGAGAGCGCAGCCTCGCTCAGCCCGTTGCGACCACCCTTTGCAGCGACAGCGGGCCCGTCTGAATCGGAAATGATAACCCCATCTCGCATCGTGATTACGCGACGGGCCCGTTCGGCGACCTCCTGGTCGTGCGTAATGATGACAAGCGTCAGCCCTTCCCCGTGCAGCTTCTCAAAGAGCGCCATCACCTCTTCGCCGGTTCGGGTGTCGAGCGCGCCGGTTGGTTCGTCCGCCAGCAGCAGGCTGGGCCGGTTCACAAGCGCACGGGCGATGGCGACCCTCTGTTGCTGACCGCCCGAAAGTTCCTCCGGTTTGTGGTCTGCGCGTCCGGCCAAGCCCACCTGCGCCAGTGCCTCCAGCGCCCGCTCGCGTGCAGTACCGCGAGCAACGTTGGCATAGAAAAGCGGCAGCTCAACCTGGCGCCAGGCAGGCGCTCGCGCCAGCAGGTTAAACTGTTGAAATACGAATCCGATCTCCCTGTTGCGCAGATCCGCCAGATGTCTGCCGGTCAGGCCGTTGGCCCTATGGCCCCGGATCTGAAAAACACCCTCTGTAGGGCTGTCCAACAGACCGATAATGTTCATCAGCGTGCTCTTGCCCGAACCGCTTGTACCGACGATCGCTACGTACTCTCCTTCTTCTATCGAGAGCGAAACGCCGTTCAAAGCAACTACCTTCGTCTCCCCCATCTGATAGACCTTCGATATGTTCTGCATGTCGATCAGCGCTGAAGAATCGGCCATTTTTCTGTCTCCTGCACGGGTAAAACAGTAAGCTGCAGTTCGGGTAATACGACTGGCTGAATCGCATCCATCATCCTGACTCTCTACAGTGTACTGTCAAAATCTGGAAAAATTCTGGAGATGAAGCAGAGGAATTGGGGAGGGCGCTTTCGCTGCGTAGCCGGCGCGATGCTTCGCCGCATAGATGCGCAGGTTTCAGAGGACAGAGGATGAGGGATGAGGGATGCAGGCGCTGACGGACCGCGTTAAGTGGAGCAGGGCAGTCGGATCGTAGACGGTTCGTACACATACTGCCCAGAACAGAGCCCAGGTCGATTTCAGGGGCATTCTGGGCCCCGAAAACAGCCGCGCACCAGTGTAATTGTCTGGAGATCCGTCAAGAAAACAGTTTCATTTCGGGACAGATCCTGCACAGGAAACCCATTGACCAACCGGAATTCCCTGGGATATGCTCTCTCTGCAAGAATATGCAGATGCGTTGCGCCGAGGCGGCACTGATCAGCCGGTCTGTACGCCCGCGATGGTTTCCCGCAGCAAGGCGACCGACTGCGCCAGGGCCGCCTGCGGCTCGCCGGCGACGCGGCACTCGTATGTCAGATAGCCCTTGAAATCGACGTCGGCCAGGGCCTGAATGCCGGCCTGCCAGTCGATGTCACCGATGCCCGGCTGGACACGCGTATTGTCAGCCACGTGGACATGGCCGATGTACCGGCCGATCTTGCGGATCGTGGCCGGTGTGTCGACTTCCTCGATGTGCATGTGGAAGAAATCGGTCAGCAGAGCCACGCCAGGAGGATCCCCTGCCTTCCGGATGATTTCCACCCCGTCCTCCTGCCGTCGCAGCAGGTGTTGCTCATAGCGGTTGAGAGGCTCCAACAACAGCAGCGTGCCATGACTGTGCGCGAAGGCGGCCAGATCGCGCGTGATCTCGACCAGCAGCTCCCTTTCCAGCGCGATCGCATCCTTGAGCGGGGAAAGGTCCGGCAGCCGCGGGGGACCGAAGATTGGCGGCACAATCTGCCCGACCGCACCGAAATGACCGCAGGCTTCCAGGTTGCGTCGGGATTCGTCGATGCTGGCCTGCCGTTTGGCCAGGTCTGGGTCCAGCCAGTCGAAGGTGGACTGGCCGCAAATTGACGAGATGCGCACGGTGCGATTGTTGAAGGCGGTCTCGTATTCATCGATGCGGTCATAGAGTCGCGAGCGGCCCTGGATTTCGACACCGTCGATCTGCAGCGCCTCGGCGCAGTCGAGCTTTTCATTCAGCGTTTCGCCGGGCAACAGGTTTTCCTGTATTGAGATGAGCATGGGGTCTCCTTTAGGACGAAGTTCGTTCTTTTCGTATTGCGTAGTCTGTGTGCGTACTCCCGGTGTCAGGCAGGACCGGCATCCTTATTTGGGCTTGGCGCGGCCACCGTCGCGGCGCCGGCATGTTACGCAGCAAACGTTCCCGTTCTCAGCTTTGGTATAGCGAAGCGGTAGTGCATGTGATACACTCAACTACCGGGTCACATTGCCCTCCCTTGTCTGTTGGAACCGTTGGCGTCGACATGCGATCCAGTTCATCTGATCTTCGTTGCAAAAGTGATTAACCACAACTCGCCGCGCTCCTCCCGAGAAGGAGTATATTCGACAAACCCCGCTGACGATGGCGGCTGGGTCGAGGGAGCGTCCTCCTCCGGACCGAATTCTGCCGACATGGGCAGTACAGACACAGGCGCAGATAACGAAGCCGAAGTGCATCAATCTCACGCGCTTGTGCGCCACCGACGTCAGATACCGGTACTGAGACCGGAAGTCATCATCGAGATCCCCGCGCCCGTCAACAGGACGCGGCGATTTGTCTGGCTGGGCGCAGCGGCCGTTCCCCTGGTCATCACCCTGGTTGCACTCTCTGTGCTGGCGATTCGCTCCCAGAACACGCCCACCACCGCACAGGAGGCGACCGTGGAGGCGCGGGTTGCGTTGCGCCTGACCGAAGAGTGGTCCAAGAATCAACCTCAATACGCCGCCACCGCCGCGCTTGAGGCGACCGTGGAGGCGCGGGTTGCGTTGCGCCTGGAGGAAGAGCGGGCCATCCGGGCCCAGCAGCAGCCGGCGACTGCGTCTGCAGCGGGTGAACCGACGGTGAGCCTCACCACTGACAGCGCCGCGGCAACCCCCGCTGCCGCGGAAGGCGCCCCCCTCTATGCCCGTTCCTCTGCTGTGGTGAATCTCCGCCGGGGGCCCGGTCAGACCTACGAGTCGCTGGGGCTTATCCCGCGCGGCGAAAGGCTGCGCCTGCTCGGGCGCACGATTGACAGCGGCTGGTTCTACGTAGCGAAGACGGACGCTTTCTCGGCAGAAGAGGAGCTGGGATGGGTGGCCGGCTGGCTGGTGGACGTCCCCGGAGACCTGATGCTTCTCGAAGTCGTATCGCCGGATTCTCTGGCTACGCAGCGCGAATAGCAGCTATGAACCGGCGAAAGGTGCCCGCACTCAGATAGCAACGGGTCAGCGCATGTCAACGTTGATCTCCAGACCTGCCCCGCCGCCCCGTTTGCGTTACAGCCCCAGCGCGTCGTCGATCTCCTCCTGGTAGGTCCGCACCGCGCCCGACAACAACTCCTCAAGCTCGACGGCACGCCCGACAGCCGCGGATTCGTAGGCGCCCAGAATGGCAGCCACTGCGATCATGCCGTCGCGGCCGTCGACCTCCGGCGCGCGTCCCTGCAGAACCGCTTCAGCGAAGTCGTGATATTCGATCGCAAGCAGCCTGGCGTCCAGCGCCATCTCGGCGTGGGCTACGTCGGGCAAGTCATAGACAACGCCGTCTTCGCCGAACAACCGGGCGGTGACGGCGTTCAGAGAGAAGCCGGGCAGCAGGCCCAGGATCTCCTTGCCCTCCAGCGTCCGATCCTCCAGCCGCAGCCGCACCGCGCCGCCGGTCCGGTCCCGGGGAATGTCCAGCGCGCCGCGGCGGCCGTGCACACTGCGTTCAAAACGGCTGCTCCCTCTGCCCCCGCCCAGGTGTGAGAACTGCACAGTCGCGCCCGACTGCATCAGATACTGAGCGAGGATCGAGTCCTCGCCCGTGGCCTCAATCGTCTCCGGGTAGGTGGGCGTCTGCTCCCGGTACGAGATCAGCGGGTGATTCTCGGCGACGGGACGGCGGCGGACCGGCTCCACGATCAGTCCCCGCCCGAAGATGCGCGCGTATTCGCCGAGATAGTAGCGGATGATATCGGCGTAGTGAACGCCCATGTCCAGACCGATGGCCCCTTTTTCTTTCAGATGCCTCCAGGGCGTGGCGGCCATCACGTCGCTGCCGCCGAGCGATGTCTGGATCATCAGTAAAGGGTCGTCCAGGAGTCCGGCGTCGATCACCGCGCGCACCATCCGGTTGACCGGATCGCGGCGGTAGTTTTCCGCGGTCGCCAGCACGGCGCCGCTACGTTCGGCCGCGTCGATGATGCGGCGGCAGGCCCGTATTGTGATGCCCAGCGGCTTCTCCACCAAGGCGTGTTTTCCGGCCGCCAGCGCCGCGGTCGCGATTTCGTGGTGGCTGGAGCCGTCGGTAACCACGTCGACGGCGGCGATATCCGGGTTGGCCAGCATGCGGTCCAGATCGGTGAAGATCAGCGGTTTGCGGCCAAACAGGCGCTCCACCTCGCCTGCGATCCGCTCGGCATTGTCGCGGTTGATGTCGCAGACGGCCATCAACTCCACATTCGACATGCCGGTCTCTTCCAGCGTGTGGTAGGCGATCGTGTGGCGGTGGCCCATGCCGCCGCACCCGACCACACAGATAGGAACTCGTTCACTGTTCTGGCTCATTGGTCCGTCCTCAAATGCACTGGCAGGTGACCGGTACCCACACAAAACACCGGCAACCTGCCACTGTCCTTAATTGCTATCCACAGTTCACCGACCGCTAACCACTGCCGTTACATATGTTGCGGTATCTCCGTCTCCTTCGCGGTGATGAACTCCAGCAGCGCGGGCACGCCTTCCTCCGTCTTGCGGATGCCGCGCTCAATCGCGGGGATGATCTGGTCCGGCGTCTCGATTCTCTCGCCGTAGCCGCCGAACGCCTCGGCCATCTTGGCGTAGTTGCCGGAGATATCGGTCGCGCCGTACTTCTCTTGAGAGACCGGCATGATTGGAATTTCGATCGCCATCGAGAAGTTGTTGAACAGGACCGACAGGATGGGGATGCGCTCGCGCACCGCGGTTTCAAAGTCCATGCCGGTGAAGCCGATCGCGGCGTCGCCCCAGACGTTGATGCAGAGCTTGTCCGGGCAGGCCAGCTTGGCGCCCATCGCCAGGCCCAGCCCGTAGCCCAACTGTGTCGTCTTGCCCCAGCCGATATAGGAGAGCGGCGTTATCGATTTCCAGAAGGGCGACAGTTGATCGCGCGGGCTGCCGGCATCATGCGTGATGATCGTGTTGGCCACATCGACGGAGTCGTAGAGGTCGCGAATCACCCGGTAGGGCGAGAGAGGCGCTTCGTCGCTGTTGAGCTTGGCCGCCCACTCGGCCTCCCACTTGCCGTTAATCTCTGCAATTCTGGCGGCGACGCCGGCCTGGCGGCCGCGCGGCTGTCCGCCCAGCCGTTCCGACACAGCCGCAACCAGCGCCCGCAGTGTCAGATCGGCGTCGCCGACGAGAGCGTGCTGGCTGACGACGTCTTTGTTGACGTCGGCCGGGTCCAGGGTGGCGTGGATGATCGTCTTGCCGGCCGGCATGCGCACGCCGAAGCTGGTGATGCTGAAGCTGCAGCCAATGCCAAAGATCACGTCGGCGTTATTCAGGAACTCCCCCACAGCCCGCGTGTGGGAGCGGTTGGCCGAGCCGAGGCTCAAAGGATGTGTCTCCGGGAAGGCGCTCTTGCCGTTGAGCGTCGTGGTGACGGGCGCTTCCAGCAACTCGGCCAGCTCTTTCAGGGCATCCCATCCCTTGGCGTAGTGGACACCCTGGCCGGCATAGATCACCGGCCGTTCCGCCTCCACCAGCATATCTGCCGCCCGTTCCACATCCGCCGGGTCCGGCCCGTAGCGCAGCCGTTTCACCGGTTGATAACTGAATTCCGTGACCTCGGCAGAGGCAATATCGGCAGGGGTCTCCACCAGGGCCGGCCGCGGTCGGCCGCTGCGCACCGCCTGGAACGCCCGCCGTATCGCGTCCGCGGTCATCTCCGGCATGATCAGCTGCTCGCTCGATTTGGTGACGGGGGCGTAGCTCTGGGCGGAGTTGAAGTTGGGTTGCACCTGGTTGATGGGCCGGGCATAGCCGCCAGGCAGGACGACGATTGGAGAGGAATCGCCGAAGGCCTGGGCCACGCCGCCGTAGGCGTTTTCAGAACCGGGGCCGGACTGCATGCAGAAGACGCCGATCTTGTCGCCCGAGCTCAAGCGGCTGATGGCGTCCGCCATGTGCAGACCGATGCGCTCCTGGCGCACGATAATTGTGCGGATGTCCAATTTGGCGGCCGATTCGATGAGATTGTTCACCGGATAGGCGAAAAGAATCTCCGTGCCCTCCTCTTTCAGGCAGTGGGCGATGACGTCAACGACTTGCATACTATGGTCTCCTTAAGATGTGGATTCTTTTGATACCAGGAGCTGATGCGGAGGCTGCAACCTGGGTAAGCGGGACTTCTGCCCGCTTTTGGGCAGAAAGCAGTTCGGGGAAAGCGCGTTTTCCATGTAAACGCACATCAATAACCGCGTTTGATTCCGACCGTATTCTGCAGCGGTTCGCCATTCAGAAAGCGCCTCAAGTTGCCGCTCAAAATGCGCCCGACATTGGCCGAGGTCTGGACTGAAGAGGGGGAGCTGTGCGGCGTGATCAACAGATTCGGCGCGTCCCAGAGCGGATCGTCCGCCGGCAGCGGCTCCGTGGCCGCCACATCCAGCGCGGCGCCGGCCAGCTTGTCCTCCTCCAACATCCGGATCAGAGTCGGTTCATCGATGATGCCCCCGCGCGAGATGACGATGAAAAAGGCTTCCGGTTGCAGGAGGGCCAGCTCCTGCGGCCCGATCATGCCCCGCGTCTCCGCAGTGATTGGAACCGTCACCACCACCACATCCGATTCCTGCAACAGCGCCGGCATACCGTCCATGAGTTGCAGGTCGGAGACATAGTCGGGTTTTTCCACGGGATTGACGTCGACCGCAATGACATCCATTTCGAAAGCGGCGGCCCGCTTTGCGATCTCGCGGCCGATATTCCCCAGGCCGACGATACCCATTTTCAGACCGACGAGACCGACCAGCCGCGCGCCCTCGGGAACGCCCCACTCGTGCCGTTGCTGTGCCTTATACAGGGGACCGAACTGGCGCGTGAGGAACACAAGCATACCCATCGTATGCTCTGCAATCGTCGCGGCGTGCGCGCCCCGCGTATTGCAGACGGTAATCTCCCGCTCCGCCAGCTCCGGCGCGTTGCGCATCCATTCCACGCCTGCGCTGGGCGACTGGATCCAACGCACATTGGGCGCAGCTTGCAGCTGGGCGCTGTTCATCGGGCCGAAGGCGGCTTCCGCGTCGGCGGCCTTCGCCGCGATCTCTTCGGCCGTATCCGCAAACACAAACTCCACCTGCGGAAAGTTCTCCCGGAAGCCCTCCACAAATCTCATGACCCACTGCCCTGTTATCAGAACTTTCATTGTGCTCTCCATCGTTAGGCTGGACTCTGCCGTGAAAGGTGAATCGTGGCTAGTGGGGCTGCAATCCACTAACCACTGAGGTTCTGTCATTATACACCAGAATGGCATGTGCCCAGCATAGTTTGCTCTTGAGGATCACCCTGTTGCAGATGCCGGCGATTCAACAACCCGGCCGCAATCTGACGACATGGCAAATAGCGTTCAGGCAGCGCGTCCGACAACTGCGGCCAGTGACAGCGGCGAGGCGAGATGCCCATGCCCTCAGCCCATCCCCTGACGCTGAATTGCGCCGCCCTGCCTGAATTTGTGGCTGCTACGGCCGTGTGCTATAGTTGAGATCCAGTTTCCGGGGGATTAGCTCAGATGGCTAGAGCGCTACGTTGACATCGTAGAGGTCACTGGTTCAAGTCCAGTATCTCCCACTTTAGTGAATAGTAAGCCGCAGCTCGATCAGATATTTTTCCTTCTACCGAACACGCCTCACTTGATGGCTCGGTGTGGGTACGTTCGGTATATTTTTGTGAAACCTGCATGTACAGCCGTTCGGCCAAATGGCGCCGCTTCTCAATGAACAGGAGAAAGATAATGCACAATCGAATGTTACTGAGCAAACTGGCAACTGTGCTGGTAGCGGCCACCGTGTTTGTGTCCGGCTGCTATTATCATATGCCGGTTCATTCAAAAATGGATGGTTACGTCGCCAAGCAAAGCTGGCAGGTTTCCAAGGCCGATCGTCCCGGCTACACCGTGGCCATGGTAGAGAAAGCCCTGCGGCTCTATGACGCCGAGGGCCGGGAGGCCACGGTCGAGTACTACAATACCCCCGAAAGCGTGGACGGCACCTGGTATGTCTTCATTATCGATGAGAACGACCAGATAATCGCCCACGCCAACCCGGATGTGTTGGGAGAGGATGTAAAGGGCGACATCGGGGTGGATGTCACCGGCTATCGCTTCGGCGACCTGATGCTCAGCGCGACTGAAGAGGGACTGTGGGTCGACTATCTTTTCCTCAACCTTGCCACCGGCGCCCAGGAATACAAACATTCCTGGGTGGTGCGTCACGATGGGCTGCTGTTCGGCTCCGGCTGGTATCAGGTCCTGCCCAGTCTGGCCACGGCAGTTACCAAGGCGCAGCCGGCCGAATATACCATCGCCGTGGTCGACCGCGCCCTTCGCTACTATAAGGCTTATGGCCGCGAAGAGGCGGTCGCCTATTACAACACGCCGGAGAGCGTGGATGGCGAGTGGTATGTTTACATCATCGACGAGAATGATCAGGTGATCGCCCATGCAAACCCGGAGTTGCTGGGTGAGGACTTGAAGGGAGAACTGGGGGTGGATGTCACCGGCTATCGGTTCAGCGACGAGATGTTGAGCGCGACCGAGGAGGGGGTGTGGGTAGACTATGTCTTCCTCAATCCTGCTACCGGGGTGGAGGAGACCAAGCACTCCTGGGTGGTGCGCCACGATGGCCTGCTCATTGGCTCCGGCTGGTATGAATAGACCCTCGAAGGGTGCCCTCTGGGCGCGGTGATTAGCCTGAAATACAGGGGCGCTCGACCGAGCGCCCCTGTTCTTCTTTTGGGTTGCGTACGGGTAGAGACGCGCATAGCAGTTACTACAGTTATTTCATGTTGATTAATGGGCTTCCCCACGGAAGCGCAGTGCAGGCTGCGGGCGCAGCCTATGCCGGCCAGCTTGAACAGATCATCGAGCTCTGCATCGCTGTCCAGCAGATCCCCGCTCCCACCGGCGCCGAGACTGAACGGGCCGCGTGGATCGAGAGCCGCATGCGGGCCATCGGCCTGGCCGATGTGGCGCGGGATCGGTTGGGTAATGTCTATGGCCGCGTCCACGGCCCGCGCGCGCAGGATCAACCTGCGCTGCTCGTGTCCGCCCATACCGATACCGTCTTCCCGACTGAAACGGATCTGCGCGTGCGCCGTCTGAACAATGGACTGATCCGCGGGCCGGGCATCGGCGACAACTCGACCGGCGTTGCCGGCCTGCTCATTCTGGCTGAGACCTTGACGCAACTTGCCGCGCCGCCGGTGGACATCTGGCTGGTCGCAAACTCGATGGAGGAGGGCGTGGGCGACCTGCGCGGGATGCGCCGGGTCGTGGACCGGCTGGCCGCGGATAGAAGCGGGGCAACCCGCAATGCGGGCCCTTCCCGCAACGGGCGCGGCGCCCTGGGCGCTGTGATCGTGCTCGAAGGCATGGGCCTGGGCCGCATCGTCCATCAGGCCCTGGGCGTGCGGCGTTACCGTACATCCGCGGCGGCGCCGGGGGGCCACAGCTGGGGTGATTTCGGCGCAGCCAGCGCCGTGCACGGACTGGTCTCGCTGGCCGAAGAGATGGCGCGTCTGCAGGTTCCGCAGACACCGCGTACAACCTTCAACATCGGCCGCATCGGCGGCGGCACCTCCATCAATACCATCGCCCAGCAGGCGTGGATGGAGCTGGACCTGCGCAGCGAATCACCCGATACGCTGGCCTGGCTGGCCGGCGAGATCGGAAAGATGGTAGAGCGTCACGCGCAGGCGCATCGCGCGCGCGGCGACGGCCTGACTCTACAACATGAACGGATCGGCGACCGGCCCCCGGGCGGGCTCCCTTTTCAGCATCCACTCGTACAGGCCGCCTCCACAATTCTGCAGGAGCTCGGCGTTAAGGAACGCAGTGATGCGCGCATCAGCAGCACAGATGCCAATGTGCCTCTCAGCCGTAACATTCCCGCCGTCTGTGTGGGCCTTACCGATGGCGGCGACGCCCACCGTTTGAGCGAATGGATCGACCCATTGCCGTTGGTAAAGGGGATGCAGCAGCTGCTCTACCTGACCTGGTGGAGCGCTGCGTGGTTGACTAGCCGCGGCTAGCGGGATATCCTGGCGGCCAGTGGCGTTTCCATCCACGAGCCACAGTTCACTTCGGATTTACAGGCCGAGGTGGCAGCGCCTAGTACGACAACCACTGAAGTTCACAGGAGCAACGGAAATGGCTAGCAAAATCGATGGCCTGTATAACATTCGCCATAGCGCAGCCCACGTTATGGCGCAGGCGGTGCTGGAACTATATCCCGAAGCCAAGTTCGCGATCGGGCCGCCGATAGACAACGGGTTTTACTATGACTTTGATCTCGGGGTTGACCAGGACGGCTCTCCGCGTACCTTCCGGCCCGAGGATCTGAAAACGATCGAGAAACGTATGCGCCAGATTATCGGCGGCAAGCACCAGTTTGACTATCGCGAGGTCAGCGCCGAAGAGGCCCGCCAGCTCTTCGCCGATCAGCCTTACAAATTAGAGCTGATCGATGGCCTGGCCGAGGGCGAAATCGACGAATACGGCAACGAAGCGGCTGAAAAACCGGTCATCAGCACCTACAAGCATGATACATTCGAAGATCTGTGCCGGGGACCCCACGTGGAGCATACCGGCCAGATCGTCGCCGACGGCTTTCAGCTTCTCAGCGTCGCCGGCGCCTACTGGCGGGGGGACGAGAAAAACCCCATGCTGCAGCGCATCTACGGCACCGCCTGGCGCAACCGCAAAGAGCTGCGGAAACACCTCGATCAACTCGAAGAGGCCAAGAAACGGGATCACCGCAAGCTGGGCCGCGAACTGGAGATATTTATCTTCGAAGAGGAGGTCGGGCCGGGTCTGCCCCTCTGGCTGCCGCGCGGCGCAATCATCATCGAAGAGCTCGAACGCCTGGCCAAAGAGACCGAGGACGCGGCCGGCTACGATCGCGTGCGCACGCCCCATCTCACCAAGGAGGACCTCTTCCTGCGCAGCGGACATCTCGCTTTCTACAAAGACAGCATGTACCCGCCGATGGAGATGGAGGGCGTCACCTACTACGTAAAGCCGATGAACTGCCCGATGCACCACAAGATCTTCGGCTCCAAGCTGCGCAGCTACCGCGAACTGCCCTTGCGGCTGGCCGAGTACGGAACCTGCTACCGCTATGAACAGAGCGGGGAGCTTTTCGGGTTGATGCGCGTCCGTTCGATGCAGATGAACGACGCTCACATCTACTGCACCCAGGAGCAGTTTGCCGAGGAGTTCATGCGGGTCGTCGACCTGTACAAATACTACTTCGATCTGTTTGAGATCGAGCGTTTTGTCATGCGCCTGAGCACGCATCACCCCAGAAAGCTGGGCGAAAAGTACGTCGACAACCGCTCTCTCTGGCAGCAAACCGAGGAGATGGTGCGCCAGGCGATGACCGAGGGCAAGGTGCCGTTTGAAGAGGAGCCGGACGAGGCCGCCTTCTACGGCCCCAAGATCGACGTGCAGATCTGGAGCGCCATCGGCCGCGAGTTCACCCTCGCCACCAATCAGGTCGACTTCGCGCAGCCGGAACGATTGGACCTCTCCTATATCAACGCCGCCGGCGAAGAGGAGGTCCCGCTGTGTATCCACCGCGCGCCGCTGAGCACGCACGAACGCATGATCGGCTTCCTTATCGAGCATTACGGCGGCAACTTCCCGGTCTGGCTGTCGCCCGAACAGGTGCGGGTCATTCCCGTGACGTCGGCCCACAATGAATACGCGGCGCAGATTGAGAAGCGCCTTACCGAGGCCGGGGCGCGGGTCTCCGCCGACCTGAGCAGCGACCGCATGAACAACAAGATCCGCCAGGCCCAGGGTATGAAGGTTCCCTATATGTTGATCGTCGGTGATCGCGAGGTGGAAGAAGATACCGTTTCGCTGCGCCGGCGCGACGGCGTCCGCCAGAACGGGATGCCGGCGGCGGAGTTCGTCTCGCTTGTCGTCGAGCGTATCGCCAGCCGCGCCAAGACATTGTAGACAGAGCGGTCGGGACAGCAGTTGCCCACCTATTGGGGTCACGTCGATGCACTTTTTTCAGGTTTGACGTAACATTTCTGTAGTGCTATACTCTTACGGATTTGGCAGGCGACCGTTTTCCGCAGATGTATTCTGACAGTGTCCCCATTTTGAAATAGGTTGTTCAATGCGTTACCACCTTAACATGCGGGCGCAAGGATTTATCTACGCAAAAGGGGAGACGGTGTCTACAATCTTTGGTGTTGTGGGCAAGACGCCCAAAGGAGATCAGGAATTAGCAGAAACACAACACGAATCAACCACCGGATTCGTACGCGTGAGGTGCGGGTCATCGATGAAGTTGGCACGCAACTCGGCATCATGGATGTGCAGGCCGCTCTGCAGGCCGCCGAGGATAGAGATCTGGATCTGGTAGAGGTTGCGCCCAATGCCAAACCGCCGGTCTGCCGGTTTATGGATTACGGCAAATACCTCTATGAGAGACAGAAACGGGAGCGGGAGTCGCGCAAGGCTCAAAAGCAGATCGAGATCAAGGAAGTCCGCTTGCGGCCAAAAACGGGCGAACATGACATTCAGGTCGTTCTCAACAAGACGAGAAAGTTCCTGAAGGATGGCGCCAAAGTGCGGGTACGAATCCGCTTCCGCGGCCGTGAGATCGTCCACCGGGACATTGCCCTCGATCTGATGAAGCGGGTGACAGAAGAGCTGGCGGAGGAAGCGGTCGTCGAATCCCGCCCGGGCTTTGAGGGTCGCAGCATGGTGATGCTTCTCGCCCCAGCCGCCTGACACGAATCTAACAGCCGCCATTCGCTGCCGACCTCCAGATTTTTGGGCTTGGCAGCCGGTTATGCTAACATTCAGGCTTGCACGACGCCCTCTGCTGCGCTTGTGCGGAGGGGAGTTATCTTGTTCAATGCGCCCCCGCCTTAAGGGGGCGCAGTTTTCGCTCAGTCACTGCATCCCGTTATGCAGTTTCAATGTGTCCCTGGTTTGTAAGGGGCGCGGGAACCACCGAGAAGAGTTATGCCAAAGATGAAGAGCCACAAGGGCGCGCAAAAGCGTTTCCGTGTGACAAAGAATGGTAAGTTGCTGCGCCGGAAGCAGGGCGGAAACCACCTGCGCCGCAAGAAACGCAAGGTCAGCGACTATCGCCACAAGATTACAAGCCCGAACAAAGGTCAGGCCAAAGTGGCCAAGCGGCTGGTCTCCTAGGTTTGTCTCGACTGGGCGCGGGAACCTGACAGAACGCAAGGCGCTTTCGCTCCCGACCTGATTACAGATATTATCGCCTATCCCATCCATGCGCGCGGTTCAGGCCCGGCGGGGCCCCCGCTCACCGGCATCGTAACCGTCAGAGACAAGGATTCAACCAATGGCACGTTCCAGACCAAAGGTTTATGCGCACAGGCGCCATAAGAAGGTACTCAAGTTTACGAAGGGGCAGTTTGGCAGCCGGTCCAAGCTCTTCAAACGCGCCAACGAGGCGATGATCAGATCACTTGCCTTTGCCTATCGCGACCGCCGCACCCGCAAACGCGATTTCCGCCGGCTGTGGATTACCCGTATCAACGCCGCCGCCCGGCTCAACGGCATCAACTACAGCCACCTGATCTACGGGCTCAAGAAGGCCGACGTCCAGGTGGACCGCAAGGTGCTGGCCGATATCGCCGCAAACGACGCCGACGGATTCAGCGCACTGGCCGACCTGGCCAAGAGCCACGTGAACTGATCAGTTCGCTGTTGTTTCACCGATTGAACGCATTTTCGTAGCGGCCGCCCGACAACTCAGAGTGCAGAAAGCAGAGACGTTTGTCTCTGCTTTTTTGTCCGACCTGTCCGACGCCTGCATCCGATGCCCCCCGATTCCCCGTGTCGGCGCCGTAACTCGCCTCGGAGAGTCTGCGCTCCAGATGGCTGAATGAAAGAGATCACCAGCGCCAGCAATCCACAGATCAAACTGGCGGCCAAGCTGCGCCGCCGCCGCCAGCGACAAGCCCATAGCCTCTGTACGCTGGAAGGAACGCGTCTCGTGCAGGACGCCCTGTCAATGGGCGCAGCCTTCCATACCTGTTTCATCACCGCCGCTGCAGCCGAGGCGCAGCCGGACCTGGTGACACAGCTCCAGCGGGCCTGTCCCCTCTACCTGGCGGCCCCCTCCATTCTCGACAAGATCAGCGAGACCGTATCGCCGCAGAGCATCGTGGCCGTGGTCCCCATACCGGATCTGCCCCTGCCCCCTGCCGCCGCGCTCTCCCTCATTCTGGACGGCGTGCAGGATCCCGGCAACGCCGGCACCCTCCTGCGCACGGCCGCCGCCGCCGGCGCCGACCAGGTCCTGCTCGCGCCCGGTTGCGTCGACCCGTTCAACGGCAAAGTCCTGCGGGCGGCGATGGGCGCGCACTTCCGCGTCCCAATTCGTATCCTGGCGCAATGGGACGCGGTCTGGGCCGCCCTGCCCACCGGCCAGCCCCTCTACCTGGCAAGCGCAGAGGGCAGCATTCCGTACGATGAAGTCGACTGGAGCGAACCGGCGACGCTGGCGCTCGGCAGCGAGGCGCACGGCGCGAGTTCACAGATGCGGGAACGGGCCAAAACCGTAGCGGTTCCCATGGCCGCCGCCACCGAATCGCTCAATGTTGCCGCGGCCGGCGCCGTCATTCTCTTCGAGGCCGCGCGGCAGCGCAGGAACGCTATCAGAAGAGCGCTTTGACAACCGTTTGGGCGCGGGATACACTAATTTTCACTGTGTCTCTCTTCTTCGGGGCGCACGGGGGAATGTATGGATCTGACAAGCCTGCTCGGGTATATTCTGGTCGGCCTGCTTTTCGGTTGGGTAAGCTCGACCCTGGTTGAATGGGTCTGGTATCGGGGACGGCGCCGTCGTCTCGACCTGTCAGCGGTGTCGTCCGTCGCGAGAGGTACGCAGCCGTTGCCGGAAGGGCCGGCCGCGCAAACCTTCGGCGCGCTGCCGGGGCCGGCAGCCGCCGCGACCGCGCAGACGGGGCGCCGCCGCGGCCGCGACGATGCACGGCCGGAACCACCCATTGCACAGGACCTTTCGAACCAGCCGGACAACCTCACCGCGGTCTACGGCATCGGCGGTCTCTACGAGCGGCGCCTCTATCGGGTCGGCATCTTTACCTGGGACCAGCTTTCCCGCGCCGACGCTGAATCGCTGCAACAGATTACCAGGGCCCTGCCGGGCAGTGACACCCGCGCCTGGATCGAGCAGGCCCGGGAGCTGGCCCAGGCGAACAACCGCATCGGCGCTGTCTACGACGGACCGCTGCCCGAAGATCTGACCCGCATCGCCGGTGTCGATCAGGTGTACGAGGATGAGCTCTACGCCGCCGGCATCTTCACATACCGCCAGCTGGCCGAGCGCACGCCCGACGAGCTGGCGCGCATCATCCCCGCCCACCTCGCAGGCGAAGAACTCGACTTCGTCAGTTGGATCGTCCAGGCCGATTCTCTGCGCGACGAATACTACACTGACGAGCCGCCGATCCTCTAGCCTGGACCGTGGCTGTTGAATCTGCAGCCGCTCTGTTTTCCTGGGGTCAAAGTTTGCCCTCATCTACCCCGTAGGCTAAAATTGAGGGCCGTTGTCGCGGGTCCCTAGCTCAATTGGTAGAGCAACGGCCTTTTAAGCCGTGGGTTCTGGGTTCGAGTCCCAGGGGGCTCATTGAGGAAAGAATAGAAGGGGGGGCGCGATAGTCCTCGCCAGGGCGTCGACCACGCGGTCGATGGGCGAGTCGCCAAGTTCAAGTAGCGCGCGGACATCGGGCAAGGTTTGGTCAGCGCCTGGCAGGGCAGTCAAATCGACCATCTGGTCGTCAATCAGAACCCCACAACGTGGCCCGCTTCCTGAGTCGTATGTCAGCAGTTTCATTTATCCCCAATCCTCCTCTTTCAGGTCACAACTTGAGGTAATCTAGTGCCGGTTCACGGCGGCTACTAGCCCTTTACGGCGCCTCTAACTATCCCTCCCACGATGTGCCGCTGCCCCAACATAACTATCAGGATGACAGGAATAAGACTCATGATCCCACCTACCGCGTACAGTTGGTAGGGTTCTATACGAGCAGCCGGGGCGATTTCAAGGATTCTGACAGTGAGTGTCTTTGCATTTTCGCTCGCCGTGAGAATGTTAGCAAGGAGATATTCATTCCATACGCCGATGTACCCGATAAGGAAAGTAGTAACCACCGCAGGCCGAGCGATGGGAAGGATCACATACCAAAAAATACCCAGCCACGTGCATCCATCGATATGTGCCGCGTCATCCAGCTCACGAGGTATAGTCTGAAAGTAGGCAAACAAGAAGTAGATGGCAAAGGATAGGCCAAACGATAGATTGACAAGGATCAATCCAATCTTGGTGTCGTAGAGACCAAGACCTTGATATGCTAAGAGGCTGTTTGAAAAGTAAAGGCTGTCGGCCAAATTGTGGTATACGTAGTCTCTGTGAAAACAAAACGATACCCAACAGATTTGACTGACAGCCAGTGGCTTATTATCCAGCATCTGATTCCCGCAGCCAAACCGGGCGGGCGACCACGCAGCCTGGATATGCGTCTGGTGGTTGATGCCATTCTCTACCTGACTGTGGGTGGCATCCAGTGGCGGATGCTGCCGAGTGATTTTCCGCCGTGGCAGAGGGCAGAGTGTTTACACCTACTTCAGGCAGTGGCGGGACGATGGCGCCTGGCGCAGGTTGCATGACACGCTCAGAGTGCGGGTTCGTCATCGAAGCGGACGACACAAGCATCCAACGGCTGGCAGTATCGATAGTCAGACAGTCAAGACTGGCCATACACCGGCAGGTGTGCGAGGCTACGATGGCGGTAAACGCATCACGGGACGGAAACGGCATCTTCTTGTCGATACGCTGGGACTCACATTGGCCGTCCTGGTCACTGCTGCCGACCTGCCTGACCGCGATGGGGCACGGCAACTGCTCAGACGAGGCTGCGGTTTCGGCCAGAAACTGCGTCTTATCTGGGTTGACGGCGCCTATCGCGGCTCTTTGCAGAGATGGGTTGCGCAGCGTTTTCGCTTCCGCCTTCAACCTGTCCTCCGCCCGCAAGAACAAAAAGGTTTCTCCGTATTGCCCCGTCGTTGGGTGGTGGAGCGCACCTTCGCTTGGCTTGGCCTCAATCGTCGCCTCTGTAAAGACTATGAACGACTGCCCGAAAGCAGTGTCGCCTTTATCCATATCGCTATGATTCGTCTCATGGTACGCCGCCTGGCACCCAATTGACCCTTTTCAAACAGCTTCTAAGAAAATTGGCCCCACGGTGGTCATCCCCGGCAAAGCAATGCTGACAACCAAAACGGCAAAGAGTAGCCCCCTGCCGGGAAGTTCGAACCTGTTGAGACCGTACGCTGCCAACCCACCCATGATGGTGCTGCCCAGGGCAGCACAGCCTGCAACAATGACACTATTCATCAGTGTCAGGCCGAACTTCAATTGGCGAAATAGGTGCGGGTATCCCTCGAGAGTGAAATGCTGAGGCCAGTAGCTCTGAGGCAGCATATACACCTCGTCCTGTGTCTTGAACGAGGTGATTCCCATCCAGTAAACGGGAAAGATCAGCAAGACCAATACCAAGGCAAGAAGGGCATATTGTGCTGTAGTTACTAGATACGTTCTTGTTCTGTTGCTCATGTCGCTCCCGTCCTCATCACATGATCACAATTGAATACTGGGGCCTGGTCAATGTCGCCGGTTCTCCCTGTAGATGAGCCAGGTCATGCTTCCCGCAATAAAGACCGACAGCAGCAACAGGAGCACAGTCAGAGCAGAGCCGTATCCAAAATTGAACTGCTGAAAGAGCCGCTCGTAGGCATATAAGGAGATAATCCCGGTTGCGGTGCCGGGACCTCCTTGCGTCAGGGCCAAAATCTGCTCGAAGGTCTGCACCTCGGCCACCCCCCGAATCAACAGGACCACCAGCAATATAGGCAAGAGCAAAGGGAGTGTAATGTGGCGGAATCGCTGCAGTGGTCCGGCGCCATCGACCGCCGCTGATTCATAGAGCCTCTTGGGAATGGCCTTCAGACCTGCCAGCAAAAGCAGCACAGCCCAAGGTACATTCTTCCAGACCGTGGTGACGATTACCGATATCCTGGCCATTGTCGGATCGCTTAACCAAGGCACCCGCGTTGAGGCAAGGTCGAAACGGAGCACGAGATCATTGAACACACCCCCCGCTTCGAAGAACAGCAGCCTGAACATCAAAGCGGCCACCAGGGGAGCTGCAGCCCACGGCATCAGCATAACTGTTTGCGTTAGCGATGTGCCGCGCAGACCCTGAATAAGCAATAACGCTATCCCTAACCCTATCACCAACTCCAACAATGTTGCTGCAAAAGTGTAGATAAACGTGACCTCAATCGATGCCCGAAACAGGTAGTCTTGCGACATACGGGCATAGTTGTCCAATCCGATCCAGGAGCCGGGTCTCGTCATCGTTTTGTCGGTGAAGCTCATCCAGATTGTCTGAATCAGTGGAACACCCGTGAGGAGAAGCCTGAATATCAATGCCGGGAGAATCAGCGCGTAACCTACCCAGTACCTTCTGATGGCTTTCCCGAACGACTGTTTCACTACAGTCTTTCTCTTCACAGCGCTGAGCGTATGTTGTGCCATAAAACTGCTCCAATTCCAGCATGGACAAGAGCCGCTGGCAACAGGCTTGCAGTGCAGATGGCCCCTTGATTCGTTATCAGGGTTTCGGAATGGAGGGACCGAGGGGATCACCTGTTTTGGGCAAGAATCTCTTGCAGAGTGAGCGTTGTAACGCTGCCGTCCTCTTCATCTATATGAATGACATATTCCGGCGTGGTAAAGGCAATGATGAATTCCACTTCTCCATCAGTCGTGGTGAGCGTATAGTGCTTTGCTCCGGCAGGGATGAGCACCGTGTCTCCCGGTTTCAAAGGGTAGGGTTCCCCATCAATGAATTCTGTCGTTTCTCCCTTCAGCATATGAATGATCTCATCAAAATCGTGCCATTGTGGACCTACGCCTTTTTGGCCGACTTTGGCCCCTTTGACGTAACCATGAAGCATGGTGATAGGACAATCTCCCAAATCTTTGCTGACAAACCAAACCAGACTGCCGCGCTCCAATTCGTAATACCCTTTCTCCTCGGATTCTGCTCTTGTGATCAATCGCTTTTCCATTCGTATCTTCTCCTATAAAAAGTCAACCGCTTACACGGCTTACTTCGTTTATTTCGTCCTCAACATATCCAGCAGTATTTCAGCCGCCTTGTCGGCGAACTCCGGATCGTTGATGTTGTTGTCCAGTTCGATTAGTGGGATGCCCGGTTTTAGCTTTTCCTTGATCGCTTCGTAGCAGGCCTGATCGGCCTCCGGATCCCAAAAATTTCCACCGACCCTATCCAGCATCGAAACACCCCTGAGTGGAATCACAATCGAGACCGGACCCTTGGCGGCGTTAGCGGCGGCGGCAATCATCTGGCCGATACGACGGTTTTCATCTACATTAGTTCTTAGCAGAGTGGCGCTTGGATTCCACTTGTAGAGATTACGGTCCTTATACTGTTCCGGAACCGTATCAAAGGCTCCGAAATTGGCCATGTCCACACAACCTGGGACAAGGACCGTGGGGATACCAGCCCGAGAAGCGGCCAGACAACGATGCGGGCCGGCACTCAGCCCACCACCACAAACTTCGTCGGCCAGTTCGGTGGTGGTCACGTCCAGACAAGCTGCGATGAAACCGTCCTCAATCATGCTTTCCATCATCCTGCCGCCTCTGCCGGTGGCGTGGAAGGCCAAGACCTCGAAGCCGTTGTCCTCCAGGATCCCCCGGGCATGCTCCACACAGGCCGTGGTATTCCCAAACATGGATGCAGTGATTAAGGGGCGATCGTTTTCAATTTCAGAAGGTTCTAAAGCTAACATGCCGGCCATTGCTCCGGCGGCATTTGTGTAGACCCTGCCGCTGATGCGATTGATCCCAGCGATGTCAACGATCGCTTGAATGAGGGTGATGTCCTTGGTACCCACAATACCCCGAACATCCCCGCCGCCTACGGTGGTGACCAGCACCTTGGGCACACCTAGCGGCAACGCCCGCATCGCTGGGGCGGCAATAGCGGTGCCCCCGCCCCCGCCCATAGCCAGGATTCCGTCCAACCGCCCTTCATCGAACAACCTGCGCACAATAACCGGGAGACCATCAGCCATTATTTGCATGGCTGCATCCTTCCGCCGGCCCAGGCGCATTTCCTCAATGTCTCCGCCACCGGCTTTGGCAACTTCCGCTCGGCCAATATCCGGTTCTAGGCCAGGCTCTCCCATAACGCCGAAATCCACCACAAGGGTACGCAGGCCCTGTTTTTCGATGAGATTTTTAACGAAGGCATACGCCCGGCCTTTCGTATCTAGTGCCCCGGCTAAGACAACTGATTTAATGGCCTTCATCCCCTTTTCTTTGTCGAAACTGATAGTTCTTGAACGCTTTCACGGTACCCAGCACCGCCTTTTCCACCGGAATCCGCTCGATGCTAGAGGCCCCGACAAAGCCTTGGGCGTCCGTTTGTTCATACAACGCCTGCAAATCTTCAGGTTCAGCAAAGGGACCGCCATGGGCCAGACAGATGGCATTGGAATCCACCGCCCAAGCCCCTTCCATTATTTTTTGGGCATTCTCCAGACTTTTTTCCAGGGGGGCGGCTAAGAACCCGATCAGACCCCCGGACGTGCCCCCAACGTGGGCACAGACCACGTCCACCCCAGCCTTAACCATATCTGCCGCCTGTTGTGGAGTGTAGACATAACACATGGTAAACACGTTTCGGTCACGGAGTTTACGAATCATTTCCACCTCTCGGGCAAACCCCCAGGATATGCCAACCGCTTTCCCCCTGGCATCATTCTGGTCTTTAACACTGGGAAGACGCATTTCTATATCTGCCTGGGTGGGAAAATTTATCACCCCATCAAACCTCTGGTCAATGAACTTCTGGATCATTCTATCCAGATCATAGTCCGTCTGATCATTGGCCATGACCCCGGCAATGATCGGCGTATCTCTGACAACATTCTGGATTTCATCAAACATACCCAGGGTAATGGGATTGGAATGTCCGATTGTCTCCGTTTGCAGACCTTTGAGTCTTGAAATGCCGGTGCTGTAACAGATGATCAGATCTGCCCCACCCAATTCCGCACATTTGGCGATGATGCCCGCACTGCAACCGGCACCCAGAATGGTCTGGCCTTTATTGATTTGGGCTCTCAGCCGCCCCAGAATCTCTTCTCTCTCAAATCTCTTCTTCATTCTCGATGCCGCCTTGTTCTCTCTTCTTCACTCGCGAAAGTCGGGGATATCCACACACTTCCCGTCTTTCAGAGCCGATTCGTGTGCACAGATCCCGGCTGCCGAAAAATCGGCTGACCGGATTTCATCCACCGAGGGTTTCCGGTTTTCGACGATACTGCTGATGAATTCATGAATCATATGCGGATGCGAACCGCCATGGTCCCAAGGGTTATGAACATACTTGAATCGCCTGATCTCTTCTGGAAGGAGATCATCCCGGTGTGGCACCACAATTCGTTCCGCGTTTGTGATGAATCCACGATTTATTGGAGACAAATCAGAAGACCTTTTGAGCAACAAGTGATCGATTGTGGGTGCCATCTGCCTGCCGTATGCATAGTCCTCACTATCCTTATCCAACCACTTCCACTCAAATCCCATCTTCTCCCCATAGATGTTGAACCCCTCCCCAAACTGCCGTGTCGTCTGATACCAGAATCGCTTGATATCGGCAACCACATCGGAGTCTTCCAGACGGAAGATCGCCGTTTCAAAAGGAAATGGGTTGACTGCACTCCCCCCGTTTTCTTGTCGGAGGGTGCCTGACCCGAAGCAATGCACCTTGGTCGCGCGTGTCTTCAGGAGAGCCAGTAAGGGACTCACGGCGTGGGTGGCGTAATGCATGGGGGGCGCCGCCACAACTTGCTTGCCATCTCTTTTGGCTCCCTCCAGATCCTGAAAGTGATACCCCTCCATGAAAGTGATCTTCCCCATCTCTCCTCGCTCGTACAAGTCCTGCACGAAGAAGAACTGATCAGAGAAGACATCCGTTTCCATCATCATGTAATTCTTGCCGGATTGCCGCTGGGCTGCAATCACCCGCCACAAATCCTTCAGGGTCTGGGCCATGGGAACCGCGCAGGCACAATGTTTGTTGGCCTGCAGTACAGCCACAGCATGATCCGCATGCATGGGTTGGTCGGTCAGGATATGGACTGCGTGGATGTCGGGATCGGCCAGCATTGCTTCCATATCGCGAAACCGCTTTTCGATCCTGAAGCGGTCTCCTATCTCCTGGAGCCTCGATTCGTCCCTGTCACAGATCGACACCGTGTTGACCTGAGGATGGTGCTGGTAAATCGGCACGAAGCCCTGCCCGAACACGCCCACCCCTACGATGCCAATGTTGATATGATTCCTATGGTTACTTATCATTTCCCTCTGATCCAGAATATATACTTGCGTTCTTCCAGATAAAATAATAGAGGTCAGGGAAAGTCTGACCTCTATCCGCTATCCAGCTGCATTTCGACTAGACTCAGACCATCTTCATCTCATGCGCCCACCAACTTAATCTCATTTACCGCCCACGCCTGTGCTTCCTCTGGACTCATCTCTCCGGAGAAGAGAAATTGGCAAACGTTTTCGTAAATCTGGTGGAGTTCTGTCATGTGAGGAGAGATAATCGACGGTGTACGCAGGTTGGAGTCCCGTACCTGTTCCGCCCAACCTGGACCCGCGGCCAACATCGGTATCGCTTCCACAATGTCAGGATCATCGAACATTGATTTTCTGGGTGGCGCTAACTCTATTGCGATCGAAAACTCTTTCAGGATATCGTCCCGAGCCTGCCACATAAGGTAATCTGTCGCTGCTTCCCGCCTTTCCGGAGAGAGGGCATTGGGGACCATCCAGCCCCAGCCGTGAAGCAGGCCAGTATCGTTAACGGGTCCCTTGGGCCAACGGGTCGGTACAAGGTTCTCCTCGTTCAGAACGCCGCCTTCTACACTCAGTAAAGCTCGGTAACTGAAGTCGGATACGATCCCCCACATAGCTGTTTCGCCGTTGGCGGCCAGACTGACCACATCCCCCTCTGACTCCGACACGATAGAGGGTGGCGTGATCTTATACTCATGTACCCAGTCGTACATGACCTGCAGGGCTGTAAGCGTTGCCTCGTCGTCCATTGTTTCGGTATTTGCGCCAGCCTGGTTGCACATAAGGAGAGTGGTGTTCCACTGGGGCAAAGGTCGCCAGCCCCAAATGTTTTCCTCAGGTTTCGTATGCGCCATGGCAACGGTTACCAGTTCATCCCACGTCTTAGGTGGTTCCGCAACCATGTCCTTGTTGTGCCAAAACGGCATGACGCCTAACCAGAAAAAGATCCTGCCGACCATCCCTACGGCCTCGTTGAGCCTTCTGATTCCACCCACCAAGTCCTCTTCGTCCCGTAGGAGCGACGCGGTGTCGGACAAGTCGAGAGCCCATCCGTTCGTTGTCCACTGCCCTGCAATCAAGTCGTCGGCCCACAACACGTCCACACCGTCATAGCCGGTTTCACCCCAGAGCGTAAATTTGTTGAGTACCTCGTCCCACCGCGCGGGGAAGGGCTCGTAGTTAACGCGAACTCCGGTTTCCTCTGTGTAACGTGCGTGAAATGGTTCGACTACGGGGGTACCCCAGCCAAAGATGTTAATCTCCGTGATTTCTTCAGCTGGAAGCGCTTCGGCTGCGGGCGCCTCTGGCGCCGCCGAGGGCACGCAGGACACCAACAACGCTCCTGTGGCGGTGGCGGAAGCCAGTCGCAAAAACTCACGTCGACTTGGGTTTGTACGGTTCATCTTTTAACTCCTTGTAAAGACTTCGCCATCAAAACGGTCATTGACTCCAGACTAACTCTGGAATAAGATAGCTCAACCATGATGGCACACCGGATTGGGGTGAACAAGGATATCTTTAGGACATCTTTAGGACATGCAAACGTTCAAAACCTTTGAACGGAATCTACACGAAGGGTTGGCCAATCTCCACGATCCCACGTACCAGCCGCCCGCGTTGCTGTGGCAGGTGTTGGGTGTCAGCCACAGCAACGCGGGTAAGTCCTTTCAGGCCGCCATCATCCAGGCGATTGAGGCGCTGAAACCGACAGCGGCTGTTGCCCATCAGGACCGTAGCCGGCGCATCCATGATCTGTTGACCTATCGCTATGTTCAGGGGCTGACACAAGAAGCCACGGCGGAACGTATGGGCTTCACGCCCCGTCATGTGCGCCGTATACAGGATCAAGCCGTGCATGGTCTTGCCCAGTCCCTTTGGTCGCAACGCCGCTGGGAAAAGAGCGAGAGAGGGGTTGCGTCCCCGATGGAGCAACCTGGTTCAACTGAAATAGATGGCGCACCACTCACCAGTGGCGCCAGAGGGGCAACCGATCCCTGGCGTGCCCAGGTGCAGCAGGAGTTGGCCGCTATGCAGCAAAACGCGCCCGCGGCCGTTAGCCATATGGGATCTGTGATAGAAGGCGTGGTAAAGGTAGGGCAGGCGCTAACCGCCAAACATCATACCCAATTGACGGTTGCACCCATTCCAGACGAGTTGACAGCGGCGATTCATCCCGTAGCCCTACGCCAAATCCTGCTGACGGCCATCGAGAAATTGGTGAATCGATGTCCGGCGGGCGAAATCACCCTCAGGATTGAAATGGCAAGGAATGTCATCATCAGCGTGGCCGGTGGCCCCACAGTTGCCGGTGCGCTGCCCAACAGCGACCTCATCCAGTCGCTTCTCGCCGATCCGGGGGGCGCCCTCCACATCTATCGGAGCGGTGAAACCATTGTTTTTCAGATTGCATTGCCTTCAACTGCCGGTGCCGCGGACACAGAGGCCGTGCCCGTACTCGTGGTGGACGATAACGCCGACCTGGTGACCTTTTACCAGCTCTATACCGCCAATACCCGCTATCAGATCATCCATCTTGCCGATGCCCAGCGTCTCTTTGACACCATTGCCACGGAAAAACCAGTTGCCATCGTGCTGGATGTTCTACTCCCTGATATGGATGGCTGGGAGCTATTGACCTATCTGCATGAGCGCCCCGATACCCGGTCCATCCCCGTTATCATTTGCTCCGTCATCCGTCGGGAAGATTTGGCTTTGGCGCTGGGGGCCGCGCTATACTTGGCAAAACCTGTCCGTCGCCAGGAGTTTGTGCAGGCGTTAGATCGAGTGTGCAATCGGGTGGCAGCCTAAGCGTAGGACCACGGCTGAAGCGTTGACGAAAGCGCTTAGGTTGACTCATCCACTGAATCAACCTCACCATCAGGCTGCAGCAACATAGCCGAAAGCCGCTGCGAGCACCCCAGTAACTTCGGAACCGACATCCCCAACCCCATTGTCGCCACCAGCACGGGGCTTCGTGTCGGCCAGGAAACCTGATCTTCTCCGGAAACGGTGATCACCGGAATGTCACGGAGAGTCGGGTCCAGATTCTTCTCCGCCAGCACCTGCCAACCGGACATATCGGGCATGAGAATGTCCAGCAGAACCAGATCCGGCGCGTCCCCGCTTTGGACACAGCGACGTAGCATCGCCAGCGCTTCGGCGCCGCTGGCGGCGGTTTGGCTCTGCAGCGTTGGATCGATAATCGAGAGCATGCGCGTATAGAGCTCCCGAATGTCCGGGTCGTCGTCCACAATCAGCAACCGCTTCACCGGCCTGTCTAACGTGTCAATCGCCGTCACCAAATCAGCCCGTCTGACGGGTTTGATCAGATAACCAACCGCCCCAGCCTCGATGGCCATTTCTATTTTTCCGGGGAAGGCGCAGCCAACAATAGGCATATCGGGCAGGGCCTGACGGGCCTCTTCAACCTGTGTGACCAGATCTTGGGGCGAGGACGAATTGAGGATCAGCGTATGGACCGGATGGCTTTGCAACTGATCGATTGCCTGGGAAAGATTGCGCGCACCGACCAATGCCATGTCATCGACATAGCGGGTGAAGAGGTCGGTCAACTCGCCGTTTTCATCGCAGATCAAGATGCGCTGTTTGCGGGCCATCTCGGGCAATTGGGGCCAGGTGGCCCGCTCGCGCCACATCCAATCTTCGGCGACACGCCGCTCAACAGGTGGTCGGTCACCTTCGCCCAACACCAGGTCAGCTGGCTGGATCGGAAGCCGAAACACGAAGGTACTGCCTCTTCCCAGTTCGCTTTCCGCCCAAATCCGGCCGTGATGGCGTTCGATGAACTGCCGGCTGATGCTCAGTCCCAAGCCGCTGGCGCCATGGCTGGGTTGTGATTGTCCTGCTTGGGCAAAGAGTTCAAAAATCCTTTCCAATTCGTGAGCGGCGATACCGGGGCCCGTATCGGTCACGCTGATCTGGACTTCATTACCCAGTCGCCTGGCGTCGACTGTAATGCCGCCATGCTCGGTATACTTGGCCGCATTGCTGACTAGATTGAGCACGACCTGACGGACACGGGTTCTGTCGCAGTAAACCAGCGGAAAGTCGTCGGCAATACTGATCTGAAGATTGAGCTCTTTCTGTTCGAGCAGCGGACGCACCACCATCATCAGCGATTTTTCAAGTTCATCGGCCAAATCTACCCATTCCCGATGCAGAGCCAGGCGGCCCACTTCAGCCTGGCTCAAATCCAGAACATCGTCGATCAAACCGGCCAGGTGATCGCTGTTTCGTTGTACGATTTCCAGGATCTGGTAGAGCCGGGGCGGTATCGGTTCGCCATACACCTCAGGTGCCTCGACTAACGTATCGATCAGCCCCAGGATCATATTCAGGGGCGTGCGAAATTCATGGCTGATTTTGGCCACAAAGGCCGCTTTGGCCTGATGGGCTTCCTCGGTAATCTGGCGTAGGGCCACCAACCGCTGATTGAGCAGTTCCTGGGTCTGGTAGGCGGTCTTCAGGTCCTCCTGCATCTGGACTAACTGGACTTTTTGATCCCGAGTTTCATCTAATAGCTGCCGCGCTCGTTGAAACTGATCGTATAACCATTGGCTGCGTTGATCCTGGAGGCGGATGATGACCAACAACAGGCCGATTACCGTCCAGATCGTGCCGACCGTCACGGTCATCGCCATAGGATCTACCGCTGTTCCGGTGATGGCTGGGGCGAGAAACAGAACCCACAAGGTTTCCAATAATCCGGTTAGGACGGCTACAGGCCAGGTGAGGAGGGCCGAGGCCACTATGGGCGGCAGAACCATCAAGAGTAGCAGGATGGGCGCACCATACCAGACGAAAGCCACACTGGTACAGACGACCAGCGCAACGACCGTAAACCAGTGGCTGAGCCTGGTCCCACCCAACCGATCCAGCAACCAGATGAGCGCAGCCAGGCCAAAACATACCCAGGGTATTTGGATGAAGGGCAACCGTTGTGCCGGCTCAACCAGCAATTCGCCCGTGAACGTCACGGCTAACCCCAGGCAGACCAGCGCGGCAATAACCCAGGTGAGCGATAGGCGTAACTCCGGGTCGATTGCCAACGCGGCGGGGTTTGGCCTGAACTCGTTCGTTTTGATTTGCGCCGTCATAAGCGCCCCCCTGCCGATGATGTACGACCCGGTTTCTAGGGCTTGTTGACGTTTGTCAGAAAAGTGATTTGCGGGAGCAAAGTGCGATTGATCCGCCCAGGCCCGCGCCGTCGCGCAAAGAAAACCCGCTACGCCTTCGGTGTTCTTAGCGCCCCTTCGTGTCCCTTCGTGGATCAAAAAGGTGTTCTCCGCGTCCCTCCGCGTCCTCCGCGGATCAAAAAAAGCAGTTCTTCGCGTCCCTTAGTGGCCCTTAGTGGATCAACAAAAAGGTGTTCTCCGCGGTCCTTCGTGGATCGCGGCGGCACAAATCACAGTTCAGACAACCCGCGCGGTTTGCCTGCTCTGGCCAGGCCGCTCTGCCACTCTCTGCCCTTCCGCCCCGCGTAAAGCATGTAGTAGGCGTCCCCGGCCTCAAAGACCTGCGGCGTGAGAATACCGTCGCAGTCCCATGCCCCGCGCGCCGCGGCGGGCGTGAAGATCGGGTTGTGCGGGTTCGCCTCAAAGCTGCGGAAATCCCGCGTGCGCACGTGCCCGATCTGCCAAACCTCGCTGTCGTCCGCCCGCCCGCCGTACAGGATGTGGAAGTAGCGCGGCCCTTTGAAGATCTCCGCCTCGCGTACGCCGCCGCTGTCCCACGCCAGGCCGCTGCCGCTGAATATCGGATTGGCCGCGTCCTTGGTGACGGCCGCGGGGTTGCTGGTCCGCGCGGTCGCGTGGCAGATAACCGGCGTCCCTTCCGACTCGCCCGTGTAGATGATGTGGATCGTGTCGCCGTCGACCGCCATGGAAGGGTGCGACGAGCCCGCGCTTTCGTAAGGCGTGTCCGCGGCGATCACCGGCGTTTGGCGCACGCGCGTCCACACGCCGAAATCCCCGTCGCCCACCAATAGCCCCGTCTGCTTGGGCGGCTTAAGCCGCCGGCCGAGATAGTAGACATAGAATCTGCCGTCGACCGGATTCAGGAAGGGGAACGGGTATTCGGTGGTGAAGTCGTCGAACCCGGCCTGCGAGGGCACAAGGACGGGGTTCCTCGGGTCGTGGGTAACGGCCGCAGGGTCGCTCGCCGGCGCGGTGCTGTGCATCAGTACCCAGTAGTTGTCCTTTCTGCGCCTGCCCCACAGGTAGTGGACCGTGTCGTCCACGACGATCGCATGCGCGGCCGCAGCCCACTCCGGCGGCTCGCAGAAAAAGACCGGGTTGCCGTCCTCGATACGTTCGAAACTGGCGAACAGGTCGAACGGAATCTCATCATGCGTTGTGTTGCCCATACTGTCTCCTGAAGCTGCAAAAAACCGGAAACTGCCTGCTACCCCAAAACCCAGCCCACCAGGTTGCCGAACAGCCGCTCCGCCACCGGATCTTTGCCCAGGTTTTCAACGAGCCGGTGCGTACACAGGATGTAACTGCCTTCACCGTGCGCGATCTGTGTCAGGTCGGCCCCGTGAAAGGCCGCGGTCACGCCGGTGTAGTTCTGCTTGTGCTTCAGGCCGGCGTACCAGTCATAGGTGACGTTGCCGCTGATCCAGTCCGTCTCCGGCGTCACGATCGACCAGCGCGAAACCACGTCGCGGTACTCCTGCCCCATCAGACAGGCCGACGGCAGACCGTCGTAGACCGGATGCTCGCGCACAACGTGGCTGCACGGTGTCCACAGACCTTTGCCGCTGTAATAGGTTACCGTAAACGGAAGCAGAAGATCCTTTGGAAGGTGTTTCTCCATGCGGTACCTGGTTGTCAGCGTGTTCTCCGGCGGCATGCCGAGGAAGACGGCCGTCCCGCCGGCGCTGACCCATTGCGCCAGGTCGGCGAAGATTGGCTGCTCCTCGCCGCCCCAACCGTTCAGATTCACCAGCGCCCGTTGATTGCGGGGCGTCTCAGCCGAAAATGACGTAGAACGCAGGTCAGAGGCGGCAAGGTAGGCGCCGAGCGCGCCATCGAGATCGATCAGCGCAACGTCCTGCCCGGGAAGGGCCGATCCCGCCTGCTCCAGCACATAGAAGCTGGAGCAGTTACTCGCAACCGTGTCTGCGCCGGCGCGGAACGCGACCTCGACCAGGCAGCGCCCCGCCAGGCCGTCGGTTGCAACGCCGTACTCTCCCAGATCGACGATACCCGCCGGCAGGGTGGTCTCTTCGCTGTGGTCGAGCAGGCGCTGCCCGTCGCTGACCGTGACCTGAAGCGAGAGCGTCCCCGTCACAGCATCCTCGTCGTTAACCGACGTCAGCAGGATCTGCACGCTCTGCCCCGCGTATACATTCTGCGCGCTGGGGCGAACTGCGATGTAACGGTTGGCAAAGGTCTCCTGGATCGCGTAATAGGCGCGCTTGGGGTTGCGGAAATTGTCGATCAGACCGGCGCCCACGATCCAGTCGCCGTCGTTGAGCGAATGGATGCCGATACCGGCGATGTCGCCGTTGATGCGGCAGGCCTCGGCCATCAGCTTGTTGCCGGTGTAGTGGACCTCCTGGCAGGCGAGCATGAAGTCGTGGAAGGTCGGGAAGACCTCCTCCAACCCTGTCCGTTCATAGACCGCCAGGTAGGAGTCGTGCAGACGTTCGTGGATGCGGTAGTCCGGGGTGATGGGGTTGCCCTCACGGCGGTATTGGGCCATGTTGGCTTCCAGGTCGGGGATGCTGCCATAGCCCAGTTCGGAGATGTTGGTCAGCAGACCGGGTTCGATATGGCTGCGCGTGTGCCGGCCCAGACTCGTGCGCCCCATCGCCGCCAGCTCCGCTTCGGTCTTGCCCAGCAGCATCAGATTGTCGTAGTTCTCCTGCGCGAACGGCGTGCCCGGGTAGTCGTGGACGTCGTTGATCAGCGTAGGCTCGCAGGACCCGGGCAGATAGACGCTGCACAGACCGGCAAAGCCGCCGGCCTCGTCGATGATCAGCCGGGTGGGATCCAGCTCGCGCGCCTTCAGCGAAGTCGTGTGCCGCAGCCGTTTCAGCCCATCCCGCAGGATCTCGTTGAACATCTCCCAGATGACGATCGAGGGATGGTTGCGGTCGCGCAGCACCATTTCCGACACCTCGTTCTCGATCCGCTGCCGCGTGTAAGGGGTGATCTGCGGCCAGTTGTCCATGCACTCGACCGGCAGCGCGCCCACGTACAGAACGCCCGCCTCATCGGCCATATCATAGACGACCGGCGGCTGCGGCTTGCGCCAGGGCCGCACCATGTTGATGTTGCCCTCTTTGATCAGCTTGAACTCCTTCCGGAGCAGTTCCAGGTTCCTTGGATAGGCCAGCGAATGGGGGTAGAAAGCCTCGTTGAAGGTCGTCTTCAGGACGATCTTCTTGCCGTTGAGATAGAAGCTCTTGCCCTCGGCCGTGAACTCGCGAAAACCGAACCGTGTCTCTACCCGGTCCGAAAGCCCGTCCGCCAGCTGCACGCTGGTCGTCGCCAGGTAAAGGAAAGGATCATCCAGCTGCCACAGCCTGTGGCCGGCCACATTCAACTCCAGCGCCACCTCGCTATTGCCCGGCCGCAGGTCGTGTTCTGCACTGACCGAGGCAGAAGACTTGCCGTCTGACCAAGAGGCGACCTCGCACTCTACTTCGGCCTTCTGGCTCTTGAGGCTGGTATTGCGCAGCGCCAGTTCCACTCGCGCATCGCCGGATTCGATGTCACCCGTTACAAATGCGCTCTCAACATAAACGGCGTCCGTGGCGACCAGCGAAACCGGCTGCCAGATCCCGCCGGCGATGGCGCCGCGCCAGTGCGGCATATCGTCCCGCCCCAGCCCGTCGATCACGACATCGCGGGTGATCAGCGGGGTGATGACGCGCACCGCGAGGAAGTTCTCCGCACCCGCATCCAGAAGATCACCGACCTCCAGCTCGAAGCCGGTGTAGCCGCCTTCATGCGCGCCCGCGGCCTCACCGTTGACCCACACCTCCGCCCGGTAGTTGACCGCCTCGAACCGCACCCGGACCGTCTTGCCCTTCCAATCGGCGGGCAGATGGAAGCTCTTGCCATACCAGGCCGCGCCCTCGTAGTCCTGCCTGAACTCTTCCAGGCAGGCGGGGACCGTAACCTCCTCGATGTCATGGTAGCTGTGGAACTGTTCGCGATGCTGCCAGTTCAGCGTGCGACCTTTGTTGTCATCGTCGAAGATGACCTGCCAGCTGCCGTCAAGCGATATCGTGCGATTCATAGGTGGTCTGTTCCTTATGGTTTCTGATTTCCGGATCGGCGTCTTCAGCAGTAGTTATCCCCGCGGCAGCAAAGCCTCACAAAATGCTGTAGATTCGCAAATCGCGGCTGTAGCGCTAAAAACTGACTACCAAAAACTGCCCTTAAGGCCCCGCCTCGCCCGTCGCCATGATCGTGCCCGCGGGGGGCAGCTGTTCGGCCCGGCTGGGGAGATCGTCGCCGATTTCCGCGAGCCAGTTCAGCAGCTGGTCACGGAGTTCAGCTTGGACTGCGGCCAGGCTCGGCTCTGCTGTCAGGTTCTCCATCTCGTGCGGGTCGGTTTCCAGGTCGTAGAGCTCGTCGAAGGCCTGCGGATTCCACACGTACTTGTAACGCTCGTTGCGGATGGCGCGCACCGCGAAGTTCATGCCGTTGTACAGGTTGTAGACGCCGTACGCCGTCTGCGGCCAGTCCGCGGGGCGCGTGCCCGTACCCACCAGCGGCAGCAGGTCCCGCCCGGCGCGCGGCCGCTCTGCCGTAGCGGCGGCGTCGATGAGGCCGAAAAGCGTCTCGCCCACGTCGATCAGCGAAACGAAGGCATCCTGGGTTGCCGGCGCCCTGCCGGGCCTGCGTATGATCAGCGGAATGCGCCACACTTCCTCATAGAAATAGGCGCCCTTGTCGAAGCGGTTGTGCGCGCCCTCCATATCGCCGTGGTCGGCGACGAAGACCACCGTCGTCGATTCCCGCAAACCCAGCCGCTCCAGCGTGTCCAGCACCCGCCCGATGGCTTCGTCCACCATCATGATATGGGCGTGCGAGTAGGCGACGACCGTGCGCCACTCCTCCTCGTCCAGCGGCGATGTATCCATGCAGGGCCACCAGGCGACGGCATGAAACCAGGGCCTGCCCGCGCAGTTATCGCTCAGGTTGACGGGCAGCTCCACCTTGGCCTTGAGCTCCTGCGCGAGGCTGGCGTACGGCTCGGGCAGATGGTGCGGGAAATGGGGCTCCGCAGAGGAGACGGTCAGAAAGAACGGTTTGCCGCCATCGCCTGCAGCCCACTCTTCGAGGAAGCGGACGCCGTTGTCCATCACCGGGAAGGGCGGGCACGCTTCCTTGGGTTGGGGCGTGTCGCCCCAGAAGGGCGCGCGGCCCCTGATCAAACCCTGCGTCTGCCGGTCGTAGTTGTCCTTGGCGAACCGGTAGGAGAAGTTGCTCGTCTCCGGATCATAGGGTTGGCGCTGCACCTCTGCATCGGGGTCAAAACGGTGGGCCCCGCGCGCCTCAGGGTTGACCGGCCCGAGGTGCCACTTGCCGAAGTAGCCTACGTGGTAGCCGAGCCGGGCGGCCTCGTCGATCCAGGCGCGTTCCGTCAGCGGCGGCGAGAACTGCCGCGAGTATCCCACCGCGTAGTTGTCGGTGATGTCCGTCTCGTGCGGCCAGCGCCCCGTCAGCAGCGTGCCCCGCGCCGGCGTACACAGGGGGCAGGTCGTAAAGGCGTTGCTGAAGACAGTCCCTTCAGCCGCTAAGCGGTCGATATTCGGCGTCGCGAAGGTGGATGCGCTACCGCTTCGCTGTTCGAGCGCTGGCGTATCCGCCCCGCAAAAGCTGAAGGCCGATGCCGGCCACTGGTCCGTCAGGATAAAAAGAACGTTCTCCGCAGGCATCAAATGACTCTCCATAAATTATGAAAAGTAACCAATCTGGAGCGCGGGATGTCTCTCTCACTCTTCTTCACTCACTCCTCACCCTCACCCCTTCGCCCCGGTCGTGGCGATCCCCTGAATGAAGTAGCTCTGGAAGATGAAAAATATAATGATGACCGGTAGCGAAGCCACAAACGAGGCCGCCATCAGATGGTTCCAGTCGGTGCCGTACTGGTCGCGAAAACCGTTCAGCCCCAACGGAATCGTCCACTTGTCGACGTCGTTGAGAACGATCAACGGCCATAGAAACTCGTTCCAGTTCCACAGAAAGGAGAAGATCGCAACCGTCGTCAGGCCCGGTACCGCCAGCGGCAGCAGGATCTGCCACAGAATGCGGAACGGTCCGCAGCCGTCCAGCTTGGCCGCCTCATCCAGATCCAGCGGCAGGGTCAGGAAGAACTGGCGCAGCAGAAAGATAAAGAAGGGACTGCCGCCCAGAAAGTTGGGGACGATGAGCGGAAAGTAGGTGTTGATCCAGTCCAGACTGCGATAGAGAATGAAGAGCGGGATCATCGTCACCTGCCAGGGCAGCATCATCGTCGCCAGCAATATGATGAAGAGGATATTCCGCCCGGGAAAACGCAGGCGCGCAAAGCCATAAGCGACGACCGCTGAAGAAAGGATCTGCCCCACTACGCTCAAAACCGTAACGTAGATCGAATTGCGGAAGTAGAGGCCAAAAGGCATGACCGTCAGCGCCTCGATATAGTTGCGCCACAGGATCGGGTCTGGCATCCACTGCGGCGGATATTGGAAGATCTTCTCCATCGGCTTCAGTGAAGTGGAGATCATCCACAGAAAGGGTACCAGGAAGGCGACCGCGCCGGCCAGGGCCAGCAGGTGAATTAAAAGATTGCTGGTCCAGTTCAACAGCTGATATCGATTCGACGGCAAACCGATCGTGTTTCTCATCGTTCGCGGCGGATGACCGGTGGCCACGCTCAAGCGCCTCCAATTCTACCTTCGTAGTGCACCCAGTGTTCCGACGACCGCAGCATTGCCAGCGAGATGACCAGAACCACAACGAAGAGGACCCACGCCAGCGCCGACGCATAGCCCATGTGGAACCATTCGAAGGCGTTGCGGTAGATGTAGAGCACAAGAAAAAGGGTCGCGTTGCCGGGGCCGCCTGCAGTCATAATGTAGGCCTGCGTAAAGATCTGGAAACTGCCGATCACGTTCATCACCAAAGCAAACAGAACCACCGGCGACAACATCGGCAACGTGACTTTCAGAAATCGCTGCCATGTGTTGGCGCCATCGATCGTTGCCGCCTCGTAGAGATGGGCCGGAATGCCCTGCAGACCGGCCAGAAAGATGACCATGCCGGTGCCCACCTGCCACAGGCTCATGATAATCAGCGCCGGCAGCGCCCAGCGCGATGAATGAATCCACTGGGGCCCTTCGATGCCAAACAGCCTGATGAACGAGTTCAGCACCCCGTACTCCGGATTGAAGATCCAGATCCACATCATGCTGACCGCCACCAGAGGGATGACCGCCGGCAGATAGTAGATCGTGCGGAAGAGGCGCCGGCCGGCCAGCTGCTGATTCATCAGCAGCGCCAGGGCGAGCGAAAGTACGGCCGAGACAGGCACGCGGAAGATGACATAGATGACCGTCACTTTGATGCTCTGCCAGAAGAGATCATCGTTGAACAGCAGCTTATCGAAGTTGCGCACGCCGATGAACTCCGGCGCCGACAGGATACGCCATTCGGTCGAACTGATATAGAAGGCCGCCAGGATCGGCGCCAGCTGAAAGATGAGGAACCCCAGCAGCCAGGGCGAAATCGCGATGTAGCCGGCGATCGCCTCCTTGCGCGCTATACCGCTCATACGCGGCCGTCTCCCGGCCGCGAGTTCGTCTGCGGCCTGACCGACCTGCGCTTGCCTGCTGCGCATCACCTCTCCCTTTCCGAAGACTGGTGGTCAGCGGATAGCGCCCCGGAGCGCGCCCTGCCGCCAGCCGTTAATGCATATTCTAAACCAAAAGAGGAGAGGATTGTTTCCTCTCCTCTTCGGATACATATGAGCAACGGCAGCGCTCAACGCGCCGCTACTAATTTCCCCAGAATGCAGCGAGGATCTCGTCGACCTGGGGTCCGGCCGCCGCCACCGCGTCCTCAACCGACTTCTCCCCCAGAAATGCCAGGTTCAGCTCGGGCGTGATCGCCCTCGACATGATCTCCGTAATCGGCGCGATCGTGGGCCAGACCTGCATATGCGGCGCGCTGTCGATAAACACCTGCCGCGTCGGCGGCTTGGGCAGCCCCGCGAAGTGTTCGCTCTCTGCAATATGGCGCATCGCCGGAACGTCGCCGATCGTCTGCGCCACCGTGATATTGCTTTCCTCGTCACTGATGATCTTGAGGTACTCCCACGACCAGTCCGCGCTCTGCGTGCCCTTGGGAATGCCGTGTCCGTAGTACTGGGTATAGCCGACCGGCGGCTGGCCCGCCGCGCGCGGCAGCGGCCCGACATCCCAATCCAGCCCCTCAACGCGCGTCAGCGCGCCGATTCCCCACGCGCCGGCCGTGAACATCGCCACCCGCCCGGCCGTGAACAGGTCCTGTGCGCTTCCCAGCCCCTCAATTTCCGCCGGGGTGGGCGAGACACCGTACGTCAGCCGCAAATCCGCCAGCCACTGAAGCGCAGCCAGCGCCTCCGGGCTGCCAAGACCGGAGGACTGCTGGTCGTCTGACAGCACGTCCCCGCCGCCCAGCCGCAGGAACGGATACCAGTAGGGGAAGAACATGCCGTACACGTCCGTCCTGCCGTCCCCGTCGGAATCGGCCGTAAGGGCCTGGGCCGTCTCCAGGAACGAGTCCCAGTTCCAGGTATCGTTTTCCCACGAGGTGGGCAGATCGTCCAGGCCGGCCTCGCGGAAGAGCGCCCGGTTGTAGTAGATCACGAACGGGTTCCAACCGCGCGGCACGGTAACCAGCTGGCCTTCGGTCGTGCCCAGCTCGATGATCCGCGGGTAGAACACATCGAAACTGAACTCGTCGTCCGCGTCGGCGAAAGGAATCACGTTGAGCAGCGCTTCCTGGCCCCGGAAAAACGGCTCCCACCTGTGGTTCAGCTGCATCGTGTCCGGCGGTGTCCCCGCCGCGATCGCCGTCAGCACCTTTTCACCGTACTGGCCGCCCGGCACCGAATTCTGGCTGGCCGTCACATTCGGGAACTTCTCCGTCATTCGTTTGGCCAGGATCTCACGGTCTTCGATGAACTCTGGCCGCGTACCCCAGTATTGGGCGACCAGCTCGATCGGCTCTTCCGACATCGATTCGCCTTCGTCCGCTGCAGCCGCGCCCGGGTCTCCTGCCACGGGAGCGCACGCCGCCATCAACGCGCCGCCCGCAACCAGCGCCGAACTTTGCAGAAATCGACGCCTGCTCAAGCTTTGATCTGTCATGGTCAGTCTCCTTTAGGTTGACAGCTTTCTCTATTGTTTCATGCCGCTCAAAGCGATGCTGGAGATGAACTGCTTCTGCAGCATCAGGAAGACCAGGATGACCGGCACACAGGCGATTACCGAGCCGGCCATCTGGATATGGATCAGCGTAATGAACTGCCCCTGCGCCATCGCCAGAGCCAGAGGCAGCGTGAACAGCTCCTTGGAGTTGATGACAAGGACCGGCCAGAACAATGTGTTCCAGATGCCGAGAAAGCTGAAGATACCCAGCGCCCCCAAGCCGGCGCGGGAGAGCGGCATGATAACATACAGGTAGATATGCCAGTGATTGCCGCCGTCGATCAGGGTCGCCTCGTCCAGGCTGATCGGGATCTGGTTGAAGAACTGGCGCAGCAGAAAGGTGCCGAACGGGCTGAAAAGGCCGGGGAAGATGAGGGCGGTATAGGTATCGATCAGCCCGGCCGACCAGACCATTGTGTACAGCGGGATGATGGTCACGTAGTGGGGGATCATCATCGTGGCCAGAAAAAGGAGGAAGATGGCGTCGCGGCCGGGGAAGCGCAGACGGGAAAAGGCATAGGCGCCCAGTGAGCAGACGATCAACTGGCCAACTACGGACACGGTGGTCACAATGGCGCTGTTGAGCAGGGCGCGGCCGATGTTGTAGTTGACCACGGCCTCGACGTAGTTGGTCCACTGCGGCGCTTCCGGTATCCAGATCGGGGGGAAGGCTTCAACCTCCTGCAAGGTCTGCAGCGACGCTGAAATCATCCACAGGAACGGGAACAACAGCGCCGCCGCGCCCAGAGCAGTGACCAACTGCAGGCTGACAGTCTCTCTGCGCCTGAGCTTCATTGAAAGTCTCCACGCCTATGCGCGCTGCCTACTGGTAGAAGACCCATCGTTTTTGCAAGATCCACTGAATGAGGGTAAAGAGAAGAATAATGGCAAACAGGACCCAGGAGAGCGCCGCCGCGTACCCCATGCGCAGGTTCTGGAAACCGCGCGTATAGATGTAGTAGCTCAAGGTCCGGGTCGAGTCGGCCGGACCGCCGTCGGTCATTATGAATATCGGGTCGAAGAGTTGGAGCGTGTTGATGATGCCGATGATCAGGGCGAAGAACATCGCCGGCGAGAGCAGCGGCAGCGTGATCTTCCAGAACTGCTGCCACCTTGAGGCGCCGTCGATGCTTGACGCCTCGTAAAACTCATTCGGTATCGATTGCAGACCGGCCAGAAGGATGATCGTCTTCCACGAGAGCGTTTTCCAGGTGATGGTGATGATGACCGCCGGCATGGCCCATTCCGGTCGCGACAGCCACGGGATCGGGTCGATGCCCAGCGGACCCAACAGGGCGTTGATCGGGCCCTCCAGGCTGTACATGTAGCGCCACGCGATCGCGACCGCGGCCCAGGTGGTGATCAGAGGAAGGAAGTAGATGGTGCGGTAGAGGTCGATGCCGCGCATGGCGTTCTTCAGAAGCAGCGCCGCACACAGCCCCAGGAGCGTGTTGAGGACCTCCAGGCCAACTGTAAGATAGAGCGTGTTTTCGAGCGTGTGGTAGAAGGTCGCGTCGGTGGCAACTTCGACGAAATTACTCAGACCGACGAACTTGATGGGATCGATGATGTTCCACTCGGAAACACCCAGCACCAGGGCGGTGCCGATGGGGAGCACCTGCAACAGGAACAGACCGAGCAGACTGGGCGCCAGAAACAGGAGCGCGACATAGAGATCCTTGTGACGTCTCCCTCTGGGCCGCAATATGGACCAGGGAGCGGAAATTGTCTGCGCCTTTTGCCCGGTCGCCATCGTTGATCTCCAACAGATCGGTAGTGTAGAGAGAGAAGCAGGGAGCGGGAACGCTTCTCTTTCCCTGCTTCTCTCCTTTAATCCCTTTCTCTCTTCTTGCCTCTCGCGCCTATGCCTCCAGCAGCGGCTCCGTCTCAGTCTTGATCTGAATGGCAGCCTCTTCGGCTGTCTTCTCGCCGATGGCGACCAGGTCCATCTCGCGGTCCCAGATCTCCAGGAACTCCTGGTTGCGCCGGATGAATGGCTGCGGATGCACCGTATCCATCATGAACAGGAACGATTCGGGATGCGCGGGCGGCTCGAACAGGAAGGAGTCTGACTCCATCGCGGCTTTCACCGAGCTGCCGGCGTGGCCGTTGCGCAGCAGGAACTGCGCGCCTTCCAGCGAGGCCGTGTACTGGATCATATCCCAGGCCGCGTCGGGATTGGGCGCGCCCACCGGGATAGTATACGAAAAGCCTCCCGTCCAGGTGGCGTACTGCACCGACTTGGGCTGCGGCACGACGCCCCAGTTGATGTCCGAGCCTTCCATGCCCTTGCGGGTCCACGTGCCCACGTCGCGCAGGGCCAGGCGCCCCTGATCGAACAGGCCGCCGGCGCCGGCATCCGCCGAACGCAGGTTGGCCGGCCCCAGTTCATGCACCAGGTAGAGGTCGAACTTCCACTGGATCGCCTCGACTGCGGCCTCCTGGTCCACGAGCACCTCGGTCTTGTCCTCGTTAAATATATTGCCGCCGTTCTGCCAGATGCGGTTGGAGATGTTCCAGATGCGCACCGGTCCATTGGTCCAGCCCCAGATCTTTTCGTCGCCTTCGCCGCGCATCATCTCTTTGGCCGTCTCGACGAAGGTGTCCCACGTCCAGGTGTCGTTCTGGAAGTGTTCATAGGGTGTGGTCACCCCGAACTCTTCAAACATGTCGATGTTGTAGCCGATGCCCATCGGGTTCACTTCGGCGGGGATCGCGTACGGTTTGCCCTCCGACTTGAAGAAGTCGGTGATCACATCATAGAAGTGGCCGTAGCCCGGCTCGTTGATGTCCCAGGTGGGATGCGCTTCCACATAGTGGGTCAGATCGGTGAGGAAGCCCCGGTTTTGGAAGCGGGCGAAGTCGAAATCCACGATCATGCCGACGTCCGGCAGGTCGCCCGACGCGAAGCGGGTCAACAGCCGGTCGTGGTACTGACCGAAGGGCGCCGAAATGATCGTAACTGTGGTATTGGACGTTTTCGTATACTCGTCCATCAGCAGGCCGTATGTGGCGTCCCAGGAGCCCCAGACGGTAAATTCGATCTCGGTCGGCTCCGCCATCGCGTCATCGCCTGACGCCGCCGGTTCCGAAGCCGCCGGGGCCGTTACACCGGCGCAGGCCGCCAGCAGCGCGCCGGAGGTAAGGAGGGCCGAATGTTGCAAGAAACGACGTCTGCTCAACTTGTTCGATTGCATGTGGGTCTCCTTTACGTGTGGTTATGATATTGGGGTAAGGCCTGTGGGGGCAGGCCAGGTTGCGTCCGATGTGCCCCTGCCAAAAAGAGCGGGCAGGCGGCTTGCGAAGCAATGCTCTATCCTGCAAGGATAGAGTCTATCTTATGCAAACAGCGTATTCTGTCAAACCGGTCTCGCAGGTTTCGGCGGGGCTGGCGGGGACCTGGTACCAGGTATCCGGGTCATCGCGTTTGGCTTTGAGGTACTCCCAGAGCGCGTCGATGACCGCATCTAGATTTTCCTGTGGCACCGCATTGGGGATGATGACGTAGCCGTTCTCTTCCCAGAAAGTACGCTGCGAAGGGTTGAGAAGGGGGGTCTTTATCGGGTGTTCGGTGCGTATGGTAG
This sequence comes from Caldilineaceae bacterium, assembly GCA_965200615.1. GTDB lineage: Bacteria > Chloroflexota > Anaerolineae > Caldilineales > Caldilineaceae > Bin5. The sequence continues at coordinate 767,408 of OZ241377.1, forward strand.
CGGTCATGGTGGGCTCACGGCGACTGGAAATTATAGAACTGTTTTCGGCGGCGAATTCTGTCAGAAGAGGGTCGGGCGGAGCAAGTTTAAGGCTGTTTTGTGCCAGGGCGGCGATCCTATGTTTGGCGCTGTGCAGGCTGGGAGTCGTTTGAGCCCTTGAGCTGATCTGCGATGCTTTTGAGGCTGTCGACAACGGTGTTCAGTACTTCATCATGTTCAGCAGTAGCCGGAATTACAATCGGAATGCAGTGTTTCCAATCGACCTCATGTACAGAGGCGGTCACGTTAGCAAGTCGCGGTTCTTCATGATAGTCGAAGACGAGCCATAAAGGTGTATCGCCGTGTTGTGCCCAAGCGCCCAAGTGAATGCCAAACCAGGTCTTCACGCCCTTAATTTTGATGGCCCGACCGTAACCATGTTGCTTTGGAGTGACTCTTGTCGGCAGCAAGAATCCGGCATTCTGACCGTAAGTGGTTGCTTGGTCAATGAGTTCATGCAAGCCCGTCACCCGCTGTGCGAATTCTCGTTCCAATTCCTCCGGGCGCCATGGCAGGAAAGCGTACGCGTCCATTCGGTCGGTACGACCGCGCAGTCGTCGGATGTCGGGGTCGTTGTCGCCGTCCTTGATGGAATCTGGGTCAAGCTGTAGCGCAATATTCTTCAAGCGTCTGACAACAAGACTCAGTATTTCGTCATATTCAACACCCGTCGGCAACTCAATTGGAACACGATGACTCCACCCAGGACCAGGGCAAAACATCTTTTCATTCAGCTCGGTTCCTTTCAGTTGACCCCTATCGTCTCCATCCAATCTTAGCCACAAGGGCGTGCAATGGAAGTCCGCCCAAGCAAATACCTCAATCCCGAACCAAGCCTTTACACTGCCAATTCGGATGGTGCGATCATAGCCTCCCGCACCCCCTTTCGCGACTTTCTCTCGCTTCAAGAATCCTGCGTTTCTACCGCACATGGTCGCATCGTCAACCAGTCTTCGGAGGCCCTCTATCCGCCGGGCAAACTCCGGCCCCATTTCTTCTGGATGCAAAGGAAGAAATGGGGCAGGTTCGGCGTGGTCGGTTAGGCCGCGCAGTTGCTGGATGTCTCTTTCGGCAACGACGTCCCCAGCAGACTTCGATTCGCTTTCCATCAGGTCTAGCAGCGCGGCCCAACTGGTTAACATCAGTCGGCGCTCACCTCCTGATATGGTCGCGGCGCGTAGGTCTCCCGGCGTCGTCGCTCCGATTACCGTAAATTGCTGATCTGCGCTTCGGCACAGTTCCGGCCATAGCATTTCGAGCCGCGCGGCGGGCGCAACAAAGAGAAGCGCGGCAGGCCTGTCTTTGGGCAGCCGCCTGAGGTATTCGTTCGGCTGGTTTTTGGTACGTTCCGCCCAAAACTTAGCTTCAATCAGAACGCGTTCGGCCCCCTCGTCGTCAAGGCCGACGAGGTCGGGGCGCTCTCCTTTTCCACCAGTAGCTTGAGTGCGCACTTTGGAAATAGAGGCAACCGTCGTGCCTCCTTCCCGCAGCGTATTCTCCAGCGCCCTGCGCGCCGCAACCGACTTGGAGAGGATATACCCCAGCGCTTCAACAGCCACATCTTCGGTCCGCTCGGTGAATTTGGGCACAATCTGAGCGAACAAGGTCGTCTCATTCGACATGGTATAAGGCCTTTCTCGTGTAGTGGTTTGCACCCGCAGTGTCATTCCGTGACGCTGGCACGTCAAGGCTAACAGGCGTCCTCGCCCATTTGGTCAATGAGCCCCCGCAGTTGCCCAATCTCCGCATCTCCGTCCCCAGCGCTGCTTACCACTCTCTCCATCAACCCCAACAACGCATCCCAACTCGTCAACATCAACCGCCGCTCGTCGCCCGAAACCGTCGCCGCGCGCAAATCCCCAGGCGCCTTCGCGTCGAAGATCGTGAACTGCTCACCCGCCCGCCAGCATTGATCCGGCGAAGTTCGGTGAAACACTCTTCAACCGTCGATGTCAATTTCGTTGAGTTTATCCATCTGCCCAAGGATTGATCACTTCAATGCCGGTCCCCTCAAAGTCGTCCACATCTCTTGTCGCGACCGACGCGCTCCGACAACGGGCTATGGCCGCCATCTGGCAATCAGCATGATTGATGGGACGCCCGGCGGCGCGGCGAGCGGCGGCTATCACGGCGTAGGCCCAGGCTGCCGCACTGTCAAAGGGAAGGATGCGCCCATCAAAATCCTCCCGGAGCATCCCTTCTACCTCTGCAAGCAATCTATCCCGTCTTCCACCGGGCGGCAGAATCTCAATGCCGTACAGCAACTCGGCTTCGCTGACTGTGGATAAGTAGAGGTCTAGAGCCGCCTGCCCGGCAACCCAATCCACAACGTTGGAATTGGGGTTGGGGCGCATAAGCTCTGAGACGACGTTGGTGTCCAGGATGATCATTTTCGATCATCTCAGTCGAATCGAGGCGGTTTACGCATGGGTGAACGCGGAGGGATTTCCAACTCGACCCCGCCCAGGGGGGCAAACCTGGCGCGAATGGCGGCTGCAAGGTTCTCCCGGGCTGGGGGATGGTGATAGAGCGCCGTTCTCAAGATGACGCGGGCTTCCTCCTCCATGGAACGACCGTTCTCAGCTGCCCGGACGCGCAGCCGGCGCTTCAGCCCTTCTTCGAGGTTGCGCACGGTTATGCTGGCCATAACAAGCCTCCGTTTAGCAGGTCACGCAATTATAGCATGATTGCATTGCTATCACATCACCGGGCTCTGCGCCTCTGCGGTCTTCTGTGATTGGTCCCCTCGCCAACAGCAGGCGGCGCTCTCCGCCCGAAACCGTCGCGGCGCTTCAGGCCGACGCCCAGCGTTCGGAGATGAGTTCCGCCTGTTCCAGCACCGTCTGCGTGGCCTTCTCCCGCTTATCCGGCGGATAACCGTGCTTGCGCAGGATACGTCTGACGCGGGCGCGAAGGAAGGCGCGTACGTCCTCCCGGATCGTCCAATCGATCGTAACATTCCGGCGAACCGTATCCACCAGCTCACGCGCAATCTCCCGCAGCGTCTCATCCCCCATCACCTTCACCGCGCTGTCGTTCGTCTCCAACGCGTCGTAGAAAGCGAGCTCATCCTCTGAAAGGCCCAACTGCTCGCCGCGGGCGTCGGCTTCGCGCATTTCTCTGGCTAGCTGGATCAACTCTTCTATGACCTGGGCGGCCTCTATGGCCCGGTTCTGGTAGCGGCGCAGGGACTGCTCCAGCATTTCGGCGAAGGAGCGGGACTGGACGAGGTTCTTGCGGCGACGGATCGACAGTTCGCCTTTGAGGAGCTTTTGCAGGAGCTCCACGGCGAGGTTGCGGTGGGGCATGTCTCGGACCTCGGCCAGGAAGTCGTCGGAGAGGACGGAAATGTCGGGTTTGTCGAGGCCGGCGGCGGCGAAGATGTCGATGACGCCTTCGGAAGCGACGGACCGGGAGATGATCTGGCGAACGGCAAGGTCCAGCTCCTCTTCGGTCCGGGGGTCTGGGCCGGCGTGTTTGGAGAGCGCGGCGCGCACTGCCTGGAAGAAGGCGACGTCGTCGCGGATGCGCGTCGTTTCGGGGTGGGGCACGGAGAGGGCGAAGGCCTGGGACAGCTCGCGCACGGCGTTCAGGCAGCGGTCTTTGCCGTCCTCCTGGGCGAGGATGCGCTCCTGGGCGGCCGGCAGCAGGTTTAAGCGCTGTTGGGGCGTGCCGGTTGTCCAGAGTGTCCAGTCGAAGCCGTGCATCAGGCCGCGGCAGACATCGTACTTTTCCAGCATGACGGCGACGGCTTCGGCCTGGTCAATGGCGGCGCTGCCGGCGCCGCCGCTCCGGGTGTAGGTGGCGAGCGCCTGCTTCAGGTCCTGGGCGAGGCCCAGGTAGTCGACAACGAGGCCGCCGGGTTTGTCCTTGAAGACGCGGTTGACGCGGGCGATGGCCTGCATGAGTCCATGGCCGCGCATCGGCTTGTCGACGTAGAGGGTGTGAAGGCTGGGGGCGTCGAAGCCGGTGAGCCACATGTCGCGCACGAGCACGATCTGCAGCGGGTCGTCGGGGTCGCGGAAGCGCTGGGCCAGTTCTTCGCGGCGGGCCTTGTTTCTGATGTGGGGCTGCCAGTGCAGTGGGTCGCTGGCAGAGCCTGTCATGACGACCTTGATGGCGCCCTTGGCGTCGTCTTCGTCTTCCCAACCGGGGCGGAGATGTACGAGCTCGCGGTAGAGGTCGATACAGATGCGGCGGCTCATGCAGACGACCATGGCCTTGCCGCGCATGGCCTCCAGCCGCTGCTCGAAGTGGGAGACGATGTCCTCGGCGATCTGGCTGAGGCGATTGTCGGCGCCGACTACGGCCTCCAGCTGCGCCCATTTGCTCTTGAGTTTCTCGGCGCGCTCGACCTCCTCGCCCTCGGTTATCTCTTCGAACTCAGGGTCGATTTTCGGCCGTTCGCGCTCGATCAGTTCCAGCTTTGCGAGGCGGCTCTCGTAGAAGATCGGCACCGTCGCCCCGTCCTCGACCGAACGCTGGATGTCGTAGACACTGATGTAGTCGCCGAAGACGGCGCGGGTGTTGGCGTCCTGGAGCTCGATGGGCGTGCCTGTGAAGCCGACAAAGGAGGCGTTGGGCAGCGCGTCGCGCATGTGGCGGGCGAAGCCATCGATGAAGTCGTACTGGCTGCGGTGGGCTTCGTCTGCGATGACGACGATGTTGCCCCTTTCCGAGAGCATGGGATGGGTATCGCCCTTTTCTTCGGGGAAAAATTTCTGGATGGTGGTGAAGACCACGGCGCCGGCGTTGACCGAGAGTTTACGGCGCAGGTCGGCGCGGCTCTGGGCCTGGGTCGGGGACTGACGCAGGAGGTCCTGGCAGCGGGAGAAGGCGCCGAAAAGCTGGTCGTCGAGGTCGTTGCGGTCGGTTAACACGACGATGGTGGGGTTCTGCATGACGGGCTCGCGGATGATCGCGCCGGCGTAGAAGGCCATGGTGAGGCTTTTGCCGGAGCCCTGGGTGTGCCAGACGACGCCAATGCGGCGGTCGCCGGGTTTCCCACCCGGTTGCGGCGTTGCCTCGTAGCGCCCGTTGGGCTCGATCATGCGTCGATCTTCTTGCTGTTGCAGCCGGGCGGCCCTGAGTGTCTCGCCGACAGCGACGCGGACGGCGTGGAACTGGTGATAGCCCGCCATCTTCTTGACGAGCGCGCCGCTGCCGTCGTCCTCAAAGACGGTGAAGTCACGCAGAAGGTCGAGGAAATAGTGGGGCGCGAAGACGCCCTCCAGCATCACCTCCAGTTCGGTCATGTTCGGGCCGGCCAGGGTTTCGCCGGTGACGGTGCGCCACGGTTTGAACCACTCGGTCCCGGCGGTGAGCGTGCCGATGCGGGCCTGGGTCCCGTCGGAGACGACCAGAGCCTCGTTCATGCTGAACAGCGTCGGCAGCTCGGCCTTGTAGGTCCGGAGCTGGTTCCAGGCGATCCAGATGGTGGCCTCCTCGTCCGCCGGGTTCTTCAGTTCGATAACGGCGAGCGGCAGGCCGTTGACGAAGAGCACAATATCCGGGCGGCGTTTGTTCTTGTTTTCGGTGACGGTGAACTGGTTGACCGCCAGCCAGTCATTGGCAACCGGATCATCGAAGTCGACGACGTGCGCCTGCGCGCCGCGGATGGAGCCGTCGTGGGAAGGGTATTCGACTGTGACCCCATGTACAAGCAGGTGATGAAAGGCCCGGTTGCGGGCCTCCACGGTGGGGCCTGGGGGGTGGGTGAGTTTGCGGTATGCGTCGTCGAGGGCCGAGCTGGGGAGTTCGGGGTTGAGTTCGGCCAGGGCGTCGCGCAGGCGCCGCTCCAGTACGACCTGGTCGTAGCCGGAGCGCTCCGCGTCCGGTGTTTCGGGGGCGATGTCGGGGCCGTATCTGACACGCCATCCGGTCGCATCCAACCACGCCAGGGCGGCCTGCTCGACGTCGGCTTCGCTGAGGGTAGTCATGGGGCTGAAAGCAGGTCCTCAAATTCAGCCGGATGAGACCACCGGGCGATTTCGGAGACCTCTCCCACGAGCGAGAAATCGCCCGGACGCCAGACGTCTTCCGTGTCGTCGAACAGGGAGACAAAGGCCAGATCGGGTTGATCATTCTTGAAGTGGTTAAGGTCGACGCACCCGGCCACAACATGCTCTGTCAGCCTTCGAGCCGCGCCGCGGGCCCCGGTGGCCAGCAGGAAAACAAAACAGGTCCGGTGATCTGTCTGTGTCTCAAAGTCTACAGTCCAGCTCTGGGTTGACCGTCCTTGCTTCGACACCTGCCGCTCGAAAATGATCGCCCGTTCGCGCAGCCATTCGTCTACCTCGTCAGCCGTACTCTGAACTGCTTGGCTGCGCAGCGTGAACCAGAGGTCGGAGACGCGCACCGCCGCTTGGGCGATACGCAGCACGGATTCTCCCAGCGCGCCGCGAGAAACGGCGCGCAGCATCAGTTGATCACGGAATAGCTCTATGCGGAGGGTCTGGCACACGTCCTGAACGAGTGCATTCTGCCCGGAGGAACGCCGCTGGCTGACCGATTGCAGCCCGAGCCAGCCCAAAGCGTCGCCGAAATCAGTGACGATGTAGCCGTCGTTCCGCTCCACAACGAACACATCCACAACGCCGCCGTCCGGGTACAACATCGGCGTACGCACTCGCACCCCCTCCTGTGGAGCCGGCGAGCATACAAAGAGGGGAGGCACAGCCTGCCGTAGAGCAGTGGACAGGGTTACGACGTTCATAACATCAGCCCTCCTTGAACACGCGGTGGGTGCATTACACCCCGGTGTTCGAGATTTGCTTCAGCGCAGAATTGCGCCCACACCTCCACCGGGCGGCTCCAGGGATGGGTAATATCCCCCGGCGCGTACGCCCACTTGTCCCTGTGGCCTGGGACCCAGTGGTTCTTGTGGATTTCACCTGCGGCGGCGCCGTCGGGGTTGATGTGCGCCGCGCCCAGGTCCAGCCCGTAGATCCGGCCCACACCGCGGTAAATCATGGCGTAGGACAGCTTGCCGGAGTAAGGGTTGTACCAACCCTGGAGGAATAAAGGGTAACCTTCATCAGAACTGATGTTGATTCGAAAACGCATTGCTGTTGAATTCTGATCCGATACCCAGAATATGTCGCCCTCGATTCGTTTGGCTTCAGTTGCGATAATGGCATCGTACTCCTGCTGGCTAAGGGTCATATTCCCGCGCCATCCTCCATCCCCGCCTCCCCCGTTCGGCCGCTACCCGGCCGGTAGGGGCAACCCTTGTGGTCTCAGAGAGGATGGTCATCGAAATTTCCATGGGTTGACGACGGCGACGTCCAGAGCGGCAAAGTCTTTGTCATTGCGCGTTGCCAGAATGAGATTGTGAACAACGGCTGTACCGGCAATCAGGGCGTCGGCCAGGTGTAAGACACGGCCCGCGCGCCGCGCGTGGGCCCGCAACTGCGCGGCGTGTTCGGCGACCGCGCGCTCCACTGGCAGGACCCGGTCTGCGTGCTGGTCAATGAAGATTCGATAAAAGGCGCTCACTCTGTCGCGGCGCTGACCGTCCGGCATCCCTTGCACGCCAAACTCCAATTCATGTATCACAATCACCGACAGCCAGAAGTCGTACTGTTGGGTGAGGAATGTGACTACCTGCGGGGCTGGAGGGGCCTTGGTCAACTCCGAAATGACATTCGCGTCAAGGAGGTAGCCGCTCATTCGGCCTCATGGCTGATGAATGGGACCGGACGTTCGGGTTCATCGCGGGAGGGAAGTTCAATGGCGACTCCGCGCGGCATGTTCTCCACCAGCCACTGGCCGAGAGGCTCTACTTCGCCGACCCACCTTTGCGTCAGGCGCCTACCACAGTCGAAATCACCGCTGGCTCCGAAAAAGCGTAACAGCATCAGTTCGAGATACCACTGCCCCAGATTCCAGGCCTCATAGCAGGCCCTGGAAGAGAGGCGCCCGTACTTCCGGCTGGGGTGAACTACCTCATTACGCATTGCAACCAGCGCGTGCGGGCCATGCTTCCAGCCATGTTCGGTTGCCAGCCGTGCCAGCTCGGGGCAGAGATCCGACGGTATGCAAAGATCCTTCTCGGCAATCCTATTCGCCACGAGCGCCCTGGCAATGCGCTTGCCAGGTTTCTTGCCACGAACCCCATGCGCCAGACGTTCGAGCGCGGCCTGGGTGAGAATCAGTCCCCCGTCCAGACCGACGCCGTGGCTTCCTCCCAGGTTGCTGTCCAGGTATAGGGTGATAACGGTGCGCAGTTCCTCTTCCCGCTCTTGGCGCCGGCGCCAGAAACCTGGAAAAACCTCTACAAGCAGGTGACCATGGTGTCTGTCGAACCAGGAGGGCGGATCGAACCACCCTGTTACCCTGTCGGCCCCCCATCGTTCCCATGCTACCTGCCCATCGCGGCTTTTCCCTTTGACCAGGGTCAGCCCGCAGTAGGCCCCGCGGGCAAAGGACAGGAACAGCGATAACCCGTGGAGAAGCCGCTCAACATCGACCACTGAGAAGTCAGCGCCGTCAGTTCGCTTTATCGTTCCCGTTTGGGTGATGCCGTAGCCGCCGGTCGCAGCCAGTTCCTTCTTGACATCGGACAGATTTGGCGCTGCGGTGATGTCGACGATCCAGGGGTCGGCCTGGAGTTGCATAGCGCCAATCCGACGATATGAATTGCCGTTGGATTGAATCTTCTTGTCCTGTTCACCCCAAAATTCAGGAAAATTGAGAACGCCGAATTCCACCGACGCGAGGCTTTCGTCGGAGTGATAGATCGAAATTGGTTCTCTCTTGGGAGAGAGGGACATGTCGATTTGAAATCCGTCCGAATCCCAATGGAAGGGAGACTGCCCTACAATGAGGTCAGTCTCCTGATCATGAATCGTTGCGGTTATGTAAGGTTGCTGTAAATCAGCTATCTTGACATTCGAATTCTTCAAATCGAAATCGCATCTGATGACGAGTTTCGGGCTGGGCAACATGCGCAGGACAGCCTCGGCGGGCCCGTCCACACACTGGCCTTTGACGTCGAATCTGATGCGGGTTTGCGCCAGCGCAATGTTTTCGTTCGCTTTATATTGCATGGATGCGCCTCACTTTCGTCTCATCACTCCGGCGATTCTGCGCGGAAGCGGCCCGGATGCAGCCGGTCTCTGTCCGCTCCATTTCGCGTTCCTCCTGCCGGTTTCTTGCGGTCCATCATAGACGATCGAGACAGCCCGCTCCAACCGGTCTGGGCGGGCGTGGTCGTAAACAGTCTTTCAGTCGGGGGATGAACCGGGAAGAGCGGCCTGCTCGACGTCGGCTTCGGTGAGGATGGTCATTGTAGAAAGGGATATTGCATTGCGAGAGTCCACTTTTCCCGTTCATCTATGAGCAGCAAACCCAGTCTGATTTTCTCTGCTGCCACCTTCTGCAGCAGGGAAGGGCTTACAGTCGCGTTCTGCCTCAAGCGCGTTGGTGGCGAAGTGGGTCTCACCGTTGATATTCACTGAATAAGCGCTTTGGAAAGAGGGATTCCCTTATCGATTGTCGCATCCACCAATTCAGCGTACCATACAACACCTAATGTAAGTTCAATATGAAACCACGACTATTCGTGCCGACAACAGATCAGAAGCACAGAAGAATGGCCTTCGCTTGCGAAATACGCAAATTCTGGGTTTCAATTGGGATCTACATTAGATCCGCAAGTTGTATTCGGTAACGCGGCTCAGAAAGGTACCGCTTCAAACTCGCAACTGCAGACTCGATTGACAGAGGATGAGGCTGCGAAAACTGTTCAATCGAGTCGACCTTAATCGAGAACGCCAGCGAGTCGGTAGGATCAATCATGTTGGCGTTTTCTCCATTGTGTTACTTGAAGCTTTCCACTGATGAGCTTCGGCAGCAGTGTATCCCGCAGGGTGACAAGGGAGCGGGATTCGTTTTCGTTCGCAATTATTCTTTCCATTACCGGATTTATTTCGTCATCAAACACTTTCAGCACGTCGCTCGTCGGCACGATTATACTCAAAGGCCTGAAATTTTTCTTGCTTATCTCTGCGAAAGTCGTACCGCTAGCATTGGCCTTGATAACGTCCATATTCTCCTCGCACCAGAATAGTGTGTAGCCTTCTGAAATATCCTTGCAACACTTCATTGCGATAAAGCCTTGGTTCACCGCCAACGGCACTTGCGAAATAGCCAGATAGCCAACCGGTGCTCGTGACGACATGAGTACTGTTCCGACGGGTAACAGACCTGAACTAATCTTTTTGAGTCCCGCACTGGTTATTTTCCTCTCTGTTCCCAGCAAGACATTACTTTGCAGGTTTGACAGATCTTTGGGAGTTGCCCAGTGGATATCCCCCTCTTCCCAAAATGCTGGCTCCTTCGTACTTGGCGTGCTGCCGCCAACAACGTCAACCTCTCTGCCAATTTCGGACACCTCCCACCCCTCTGGAATCTCCCCCAACTCCGAACTGACCATTCTGTCAGGAAACAGGTCGTACAACTCCGCCGGCATGCCGGGCAGCGACTGGCCGCGGCGCCAGCGGCCGTCCATCTTGGCGCGTACCGGCTCGAAGTCCACGAACCAGGACTTGAACAGCGCGCGGGCCATCTCCTCCAGCGTCTCGTTCATGCGCCGGTTGAGCTCAATCTTGTCGTCGAGCGTGCCGAGGATGTAGGCGATGGCGCGCTGTTCGGAAACATCAACCGGAGCGCTGACTTCAAACGATTCGATCATCTGTTTGGTAAGCGCCTTCCGAGTGCTGCCCGAATCTGCCCAGGAAAGAAGCATCGACTGGACATACGGGGAAACGAGGTAGTACCGCAGAAATCCTGCATCCAGCTTGGCGGGGTCCGGACGGACAATCGCGACATGTTGATTCACGCGAGCCGGTAAAATTCTGGAATCGACTTGGCACACACGAGCAACGGAATCGCCGGTAATGTTCAGCAGTACGTCTTCTTCCAGGACCTCAACGTTTCTCAGGTCGTCAGCTTGTTCATCACTGATGAAGGCCAGGCCTTCGTGATGGAAGCCATCGTTGTAAACGTTTTGACTCCGAATCAAGGAGAAGGGACCCTCCTGCAAATACGTTTTCTTCCCGCCTCTGGGTGTCGCCCCGCTGCCGATCTTCGTACAGACTTCACCGAGAATCATGTCTCGCCAATTCCTCCTCACGGTCGCCGCCTCGATTGCATCCTACCGTCCCTCCAACCTGTCTGGGTTCAACTTATTGAACCTGAATCAAATCGCGGGCACAGAGCGATACTCCACCAGCGCGGAGCGCCCGACGATGTCGACGATGCGCACGAACATCTCCTGACCGTTGGCGTCGGTCAGGCGCAGTTCCTCGCCCAAAAGGAAATGAACGGGCTGCTGCCGGCCCTGGTTGATGGCGATATTGGAAGCGTACAGGTAGGTCCTGTCATGCGTATCCCGCATCGGATTCAACCGGCCCGTCACCCCTGGAACGTGGCCGGTCTCTTCGTTGAAGATGACTGCCCCGCCGCCGGTCAGCCGGTTGAGTTCCAGGACAAGTGGTCCCTGAGACGGAATCCATTCGTATTCCACATGCGCGGCGAAGCCTTCGGCGGCCGCGAAGACCGACATCGGCAGACGCCCGGTATGCAGCCCAATGACGGCCTGCCCTGATGTATCCGTCATCGCCTCTTTCCAGGTCCTGTTCGGAAACAGCGCCAATAGCTCCACGCCAGAGACGGGTTGGCCTGCATGGCGGACGGTAATGACAGCGCGGGCCGGGGCCAGTTCCTGTGGCGCGGCCGGCAAGATGACGCAGAGTTCCGAGCCGCCCACAAGCTCGAAATGTGGCGGCTTGCCACTGAGCGATCGCGTTTCGCGCTGGATGATGGGTACGCCATCGCCGCGCCTTTCCATCACATACAGGCGCCCGCCCGCGCCTCTGATCTCGCCGGTGGGCATTCGTCCGAGCGCCGTTGCCAGAACCTCGTTGCGCGTCGATTGTCGGTATGCCAAATCGTCAACTGTCAGGTTGTTCGACAGCGCTCCGGGAGACTGTATCTCCACCCTGTCCTCGAACATGGACAGCCTGATCCGCGTCCCATGGATCGAATAGTCGCGGTGGACCACGGCGTTGGCGATCGTCTCGAACAAGGCCTCCTCACTATATTGGGGCAGTTCTTCCCGCGCCGGCGCCTTGCGCGCCGCGACGCGCATATTACGCACTGCGAAAGCGACCGCCTCGGCGATCTGTCGGTTAAGCGGTCCAGTTATCGTCTGGGCGTCGATCTGGCCGGTCGTTCGGTCCTTGCCGCGGTAGCAGGTTGCAGTGATGCAGGCGTTGGGGAGCCAATCCTCCGGAGTCCGGCAACACAGAAGAAGACCGGCGACCGTGGCTCTCTTGACACCGCGTTCATCCTCCGCAAGGAGACCCATCTTTTCGAGAGCCGCTTCAGGGTCGGCGGCGCCGGCCGAACTGAGAAAGGGCTTCCAGAGATCTTCATCGAGTGTCCCGAATCCTGTGCCCTGCACAGGCTGCTCATCGAACCAGCGAAAGCGCGCCTGGCCCCGTCGCTGCGCCAGACGCAGGCGTTCGTCGCTCGTCATGCGGCGTTTGGACGCGCCGACGCGGATATAGGCGCCGCCCGGCCCCTCGTGCAGTGCGTCGCCCTGGGGAACTTCGACCAGCAGGACCGGTTTGCCGCCAGAGAGCTCGCGATGATCGGTGCGGATGCGTACCGCCGGCCTGATCGAGTCTGTGCAAATTTCGACCAGAAGCGCGTCCAGTTTGGTGATCTGCCGCCGCGACATGGTCTGCACGTCGCCGTCGTCGCTGACGCCGCAGAGCAGCGCGCCGCCGGTTGCGTTGGCGAAGGCGACGATCTCGTTGGCCCAGTCATCTCGGCGCGGGCTTGTCGGCTTGTCGCCGCTGAATTCAACCTGTTTGAACTCCCAGGCGCTGTCCTCGCCCAGGCGCAGACGGCGCAGGATCTCTTCATTGTTGTATGTCATCAGCCATCTCCGGATTCGAACGCCTGCCGCGCCGGCCCGCACGGCTCCTCCACCAGCACAACGTAGGCCCGCCCGATTTCGCGCTGAAAACTCTCCGGCAGGCGCGCCCAGTCCCGCGCCTCCACCAGAAACGGGATCGTAGACAGCCGCAAGGCTTCCTCCAGGTCGACAAGCTGACCAATCGGAATCTCCTCCAAGCCCGACGCACGCAGGACAAGGTCCAGATCGCTGCCGTCGTGGCTGTGACCGCTGACGCGGCTGCCGTAGGCCCACACCTCAACACCGGGCACATGTTCGCGCAGGATCTCTTCGAGCATGCGGCGATGTCTCGCCTTCAGATGCAGCCGGTCACTCATCCCGCCCCCCTTCGATCGCACCGGCTAACGCCTCCGCGTCGACAATGAACTGGGGCAGCAGTTCCAGCGTCCTCTCAGCAAAATTTTCTCCGTATGCATGCGCCGTGTCATTGCGGGCAGCGCGGTATTCCAGCCAGCGTTCGCACGCGTCGCCGCCGATCAGGCAATGTTTGGCGGCGTAACGGAAGACATCGTTGAAGTAAAGCTGGTCCGCCTGCCGGTTGCTGGCAAAGTAAGGACGCAGCCGCCTTTTCAGCAATCGGCCGCCCTGCTCCAGCACGAGTTCAAACTCCTTCACACAGGCCGCGCGGTAGATCTCATACAATACGTCGCCCGGTTCGCGCTGCCGCAGTCCTTCCCAGGCGACTCTGAGCGTACTGATGCAGCGGTTCAGGTGGTCGGTGTTTATGCTCATCGGTTACTCCAGCGCTTCAACAAAATCCTGTCGGACAGTTCAGGTTTCGAACTGCATTCTGACTTTCCCGCTGCCCACCAATTGCGACAGCAGCCGGTAGTTCCCCCGCTCATGGCGCACGCGGCCGGCGATAACCGCCGGATGGACGCCGGCCTCCCGGGCCAGGTCGCAGACCGCCAACACCGTGGCCCTGTCGCGTACCGTGCTGGATTGCCAGAAACGCGGCGGGATCAGCGCGTCCCGGGCCACTCTGTCCGCCTCATCTTCAAGCAGGTCCCCTCCGGTCAGCGAGAGGTCGTCGATGAAAAGCTCGTTCTCGTCGCAGTCGAGATGGCGGCCCACATGGGCCAGCTCGTGCATGAGGCTGAACCAGAAGTTATCGATGCGGTCATAGCGCACGGTGAGGCCGATGACCGGGCGGCCGTCCCGGAAACACAGCGCCGCGCCGTCGAGATGGGTGCGGGGCAGATGCCGCTCGATCACGAGCGCGATGCCGTGTTCCGCCAGGCGGTCCTGCGCGCGCCGCGGGCCGTCCTCGTAGACGCTTAGCTGGGCGACTTCACGCATGAACTGCTCCGATACCGCGCCTGGCCGGTAGCTGGTCCGGGGCGGGTTCCGGTTGGCAAGAGCGAGGACGCGCCAGCACCAGGCCCTGAGCGCGTAGGGGTCGGTCTTGGCGTTGATGCGGCGGTGGCCGTTCTTGCGGTAGAGGGGCAGGGTGGCGACCTGCGGCCCTCCGGCTTGGTCGATCAGCCCGCGCAGCAGCTCTTCAGCGTGATCGATAAGGTCTCGAACCTGGGGAATCCATCCCCGTTTTGCCATCTCCTTGAGAGGAAAGCGGCGCGGCTCGATTTCGTCCAGCGCAACATCGAATTCCGCGCCGCGTTTCTGCAGAAGGACGTCAGCGGGAATGCCAAGATGCTCATGCAAAGCGCGCGCCATCGACATGGTAAGGTCCCGCTTTCCCGAAAGGACCTCGGAGACCTTGGCGCTACTGCCAATATAAGGGATGAGATCCCTCTGGCTCAGGTTGGCTTGGTCCATTCGGAACTCAATGGCAGAGATAGGGTCGGGCAGCCCAATGGAGTAATGCTTGTCCTCGTAGGACTCGACAAGGTCAGCCAGTTCGTCAAGCTCTTCGCCTTCAGCAGTGCCCATCTCTGCGTGAAAAATTTCGTCGATTCGCGCTAAAGCCGCTTCGTATTCCTCCTCTGTTCTGATGGATCTGAATTTTAGACTCATCGTTTCCCCCCATTTTACCTCTCTTTTGTGCTGACCGTGGTGAGACCGGCAGGTTGACCACACTGACAAACTGAATGCTGCACTTCTCGCTTCTTCCTGAACTACACTTCATGTGGGTCGATCAGGTCGTACTCTGGATGGGTACCGATGAAACGAATGTAAACCTGGCGGTACTGGTAGTTGATTCTTACTATCAGTCGAAACTGATTATTTTCAATGTCGAAAATTACCCTTCCGTTTCCAATCAGTCTGGCTTTCGGATACTTTGCTTTCAGATCATGTGGCGTATCCCAGATTTCCCGTTTTACTTCATTGTACCAAGTCTCTAATGGCCGTTCAGCGTCAGGATGCTTCTTCCAAAACTCTCTCAATGGTCTCTTTGCAATAATCCTCATAACGGACGGGAGACCTCCCAAATCATAAGTTTATATAATACACTTTAATGTAAAGAAAAGTAATGCCCTCCCAAAATAACCTATGTTTAGAAGATCGTCAAATTACCCCATTGGGGTACACACTTCAGACCGGGACATACCGATGGCTAGAACCCAAGGGACTTCAAATTGTCACCGATCGCATCGTCCAGCCTGCGCGCCTCCTCCTGCTGCTCCCGCCACTGGGCGGTCAACTGCGCCATCTTCTCTTCGAAGGGGACGCCGTCGTCGGGTTGCGGTTCGGCGCCGACGTAGCGGCCGGGGGTGAGGACATGGCCATGTTTGCGGATCTCTTCGAGGCTGGCGCTCCTGCAGAAGCCGGGGACGTCAGTATAGGCATCGAGGCCCTCCTTGCCGCGCCAGGCGTGGTAGGCGCCGGCGACGCGGGCGATGTCCTCCGGGGAGAGGTCGCGGTGGGCGCGGTCCACCATGTGGCCCAGCTTGCGGGCGTCGATGAAAAGGGTCTCACCGCTGCGCTCGTCGCCGCCGCGGTCGCGAGAGAGGAACCACAGGCAGGCCGGTATCTGCGTCGAGCGGAAGAGTTGAGCGGGCAAGGCGAGGATGCAGTCGACGAGACCGGCTTCGATGATGTTCTTGCGAATCTCGCCCTCGTTCGACTGATTCGAGGACATCGAGCCGTTCGCCAGCACGAACCCCGCCATGCCCCGCGGCGCCAGATGATAGAGGAAATGCTGCATCCAGGCGAAGTTGGCGTTGCCGACCGGCGGCGCGCCGTACTGCCAGCGTTTGTCATCGCGCAGGCGGTCGCCGCCCCAGTCGGAGACGTTGAAGGGGGGATTGGCGAGGATGTAGTCGGCGCGCAGGTCGGGGTGGCGGTCGTTGTGGAAGGTGTCGCCGTGCTCGATGCGGCCGTCGATGCCGCGGACGGCGAGGTTCATCCTGGCCATCCGCCAGGTAGTGTAGTTGGACTCCTGGCCGTAGATGGAGATGTCGGCGCGGGCTTTGCCGCCGTTGCCGTTGCCGCTGGCGTGGGCGCGGATGAACTCGATCGACTGCACGAACATCCCGGACGAGCCGCAGCACGGATCGTAGACGCGGCCCCGGTACGGCTCCAGCATCTCGACCAGCAGGCGCACGACGCTGCGCGGCGTGTAGAACTCGCCCCCCTTCCTGCCCTCGGCCAGGGCGAACTGCTCCAGGAAGTACTCGTAAACATTGCCCAGCACGTCGGTGGCGCGTGCCTCGGTCCCGCCCACCCTGATGTTGCTTACCAGATCAACGACTCTGCCCAGCCGGGTCTTGTCCAGGGCTTGGCGGGCGTAGTCCTTGGGGAGGACATCCTTGAGCGCGGGGTTGTCGCGTTCGATGGCGGTCATCGCGTCGTCCACCGCCTGCCCGATCGCAGCCTGCCGCGCCTGGGCCTGCAGTGTCGACCAGCGCGCTGCGGGCGGGACCCAAAAGATGTTCTGACCGCGGTATTCATCCGGATCTTCCGGGTCGGCGCCCTGGTTTCGTTCGGACTCGAGTTGCGCGTGGGCCTCTGCGAAGGCGTCGGAGATGTACTTGAGGAAGATAAGGCCGAGAACGACATGTTTATATTCGGCGGCGTCCATGCTGCCGCGCAGGGCGTCGGCCATGCGCCAGAGTTCGGCTTTGTAGGCGTTGACGTCGAGGTCGCCGGTCGGGCCGAAGTCCGAGTCTGTATGTTTGCACGCCGGCGGCGGCTGGTGTTGGGTTGAGGCCATGACCGGTTGCCTCCTGAAGGAGTTCGTCTAATGGGTTTGAAA
Organism: Caldilineaceae bacterium; assembly: GCA_965200615.1. GTDB lineage: Bacteria > Chloroflexota > Anaerolineae > Caldilineales > Caldilineaceae > Bin5. The sequence continues at coordinate 784,591 of OZ241377.1, forward strand.
GCTATCTCAGAATATGCTTCTCAGCGTGGATAGTCAATCGGTTCGTCAGTTGTCCGCGTCCATGCGGTCAATGCGTCCGCGCAGTTGTCCAATCGGTTGTCTGATGTCGGTCTCCGCGTCCCCGGCGGCGTTGACCATTCTCTCGATCAATTCCAGCAGCGCGGTCCAACTCGTCAACATCAGGCGGCGCTCTCCGCCGGATACGGTGGCGGCGCGCAGGTCGCCCGGTGTCGTGGCGCCGATGATTGTAAACTGCTCGTCCGCCCGCCGGCACAGTTCCGGCCACAGCGCTGCCAGCCGCGTTGCCGGCGCGACGAACAGCAGCGCAGCCGGCCGGTCCAACGGCAGCCGCTTGAAATAGCCGTTCGGCTGGTTTGGGGTCAGGTCGGTCCAGCACATGGCTTGAATCAACACCCGCGCCACCCCGTCGCCATCATAGCCGGCAAAGCCCGGGCGCTTTCCCGCCACGCCAATATCCAAGCTGCGTACGTCGGCAAGGGCTTCGACCGCCGTGCCGCCCTCCCGCAGCGTGCTCGCCAGCGCACTACGCGCCGCTTCTGAGCGGGTGAGGATATGCCCCAGCGCCTCAACGACCGCGTCCTCAGATTGGCCGCCGGCCATGGACGCGTTTTCGCCGGACCGGGTCGCGTCAGTGGACATGATGAAGGCTTTTTCCTGTTTTGTGGGGCGCCAAGCTGGTTCGCTGGAATCGAGGTTTGGAGAAACCGGCTGGAGGACAGTACCCCAACGCGCCGCGAACGGGGAGCCCTTCGGGGATGCATCCTTCTGTGAACAGAGCGTGTGTGTGAGGAAGTTGAGATTGTTGCTATGCGTGCTCAGGAAGACCGCCGGCGCAGGCGGGCCAATTCAGCTGCCATCGCCTGCATCCGCTCATCAGCTTCTCTGCGGGCGGCCGCTTCCGCATCGGCTCGTTGCTCCGCCGCTTGGCGCGCCGCAGCCTCCTTCTCCGCTTGTTGCTCGGCCGCTTGGCGCGCCGCAGCTTCCTTCTCCGCTCGTTGTGTTGCTTCGTCCGCTCGCTGCGCTTCTGCTTCAGACTTGGTGACGGCGATCTGAAATTTCGGTATCACGTACCTGGAATACACATCGTTCAGCGCCAACTCCTCCATGCTTGGCTGCCGCTCCATCTCCTGCAAACGAAACTGCAACCCGGGCAACACCTCCGAACCGATTACGCCCTCAGCGTCGGGCTGAACCTCCTCGTAGCGTCCCCCGGCGGTGAGGCGGTAGAAGCGCATGTGCCCGCCGCCGGGGTCGAGAATGTAGTACTCCTTCACACCGGCCAGCGCGTAGTCCCGCCTCTTCTCTTCCGTATCCCTCAGCACCTCCGCGAGCGTGGAATCGGAGACCGCCTCCACAACCATGTCGCAGACCCCATCAAAATGACGCTGGTCAACGCCGCCCCACGGTACCGGGTTGCTGTTCAGGATCACGCCGATGTCCGGCTTGCGCACCGCCTCGCGCTGCCCGGCAGGCTCCTCAGGGTCCTCTATCGTCAGGACAAAGCCGGTCTCCAGATTGATCAGATTTGCAATGGGGTATGTTTCGATATAGCAGCTCAGCAGCCGGAGAAACCAGTTATAGAGGTCGAGTTGCGGCTTATTCGGCAAGGGTTTGGCCTCCAGTCTGCCGTTGTTCCATTCGTAGCTGACGTCAATGTCCGGGTACGGGTTTTCGTACCACCTGGCCCAGTACTCTTCCTTGCTGACGTAGCGGCCATCGTCGGGGGCAAAGGGATTGACAGACGGGCCGGGCTGCGCAGGATGTTTTGCCGGCATTGACGAGCCTGCGGGTTCGGACAGATCTGTCCTGGCCGCCTGGGATGAGTTTATATGTGTTGGGGAACTGTCGCGCAAGGCTTCTCTGGATTCCATGCTGCCTCCTCCGACATTGCAGCTGCGCGCAATACGCTTGACATGGGCACATTTTATCACGATTCCTGTGCCTGCGGCTAGAGGCGCACCCAATCCCGGGTGTGTCCCGAATGGATCGGGGTGACGCGATCATCACTTTCAACCGACAGCGAAAGTTGCAATGAATGAGAATCGACCCACCGCCTGCAATCCTGCAAATCCCCTAATCCTGATTCAGACAACGTCCCCCGAAAATCCAGAGTAGCCCCTGAATTTCCAACGGTTGACAGATGCCCGCAACCTGTGCAGAATTGACCCAACATTCCGGTACAGGGAATTTCCTGCACGGGGTCAACCTGCGGGAAGCCAGATGCGGCGGGACATCCGTCTGCCGTCCGTACCGCGCGATCTGCGCCGCTAGAGAACCCCACACCATGGCAGCAACCAATCTCAGGGAGAGGCGATGGGCCAGATTCTGGAGCAGGTACGGCTTTATCATAGCCGTCCTCGCCCCCATCCTGCTCTGGTTCTGCATCTTCTCCTTTGGCCCCATCCTCTACGCGTTGTACGCCAGCCTGACCAACACCCACAGCCTCGACCCCAGCAGGGCCAAGTTCGTCGGTCTCGATAACTACATCTCCCTGCTGGATGACAGGCGTTTCCTGGCGTCAATGCGCAATGTCGTCCAGTTCGTCCTGACCAAGGGCGTTCTCAATATCCTTATTTCGCTTGGGCTGGCGCTCCTGCTGGAGCGGCTGCGCCGCGGGCGTAATCTCTATCTCTTCTTCATTTTCATGCCCGTGGTCATCTCCCAGGTCGCCGTCGCCATGCTCTTCCTGTGGCTCTACGACCCCCGCCTCGGCCTGATCAACTACCTGCTCAGCCTGGTTGAAATCCCGCCCCAGAGCTTCATCCGCAGCACCGCCCAGGCCATCTACAGCGTCGCCATCGCCGACGTCTGGAAGACATACGGCTATGCTGCGGTGATCTTCCTGGCCGGGCTGCTCGACATCCCCCAGGACTACTACGAGGCGGCCAGAGTGGACGGCGCGACGCGTTTGCAGACGCTGTGGCGCGTTACCATTCCCCTGTTGAAGAATGCGCTTATACTGGTTCTGGTCCTGATCGTCATAGACGGTGTCCAGCACTTCACCATGGTGCAAGTCATGACCGGCGGTGGGCCCGCCGACAGCACGCTCATGCCCAGCCTCCTTGTTTATAACTATGGATTGGGCGCCAACAACTACCGCATGGGCTACGCTTGCGCCGTTTCATTCCTTATGTTTGTGGTTATTCTCACGGTTACGGTGCTGCAACTGCGTCTGTTCCGCTCGCTCTATGACTGAGTTGACAGTCGCGGGCAGCGCAACAAGATCAACGAAAGGCCGGGAGAAGAGGCGATTGCTATGACCGAAGTCAGCCGGCAGTCCAGTGGAATCAGGTCTGATTCCTGGATACAAGCACGCGAACATCTCGTTTCGCTCGCCACGCACTGTATCCTGGCCTTTGCTGCCTTCATCGCTTTCGGCGCCATGCTCTGGATGGTGCTGGCCTCCTTCAAGTCGGCCTCGGAAATCATCTCCAAGCCCCCCACCTTTCTGCCCGAAACACCCACCGTGGCCAGCTATATCCTGATCCTGAGCGAACAGGCTTTTGACCGCTACTTCTTCAACAGCATTGTCGTGGCGCTGCCTTCCGTGCTGCTTATTCTGTTCACGAGTTCGATAGCCGGTTTTGTCTTCGCCAAGTTTGAATTTCCCGCCAAAGAGCTCATCTTTACCATCATTCTGAGCACACTCATGGTGCCGCCTGCGGTCACGCTTCTTCCCCTCTTCCGCCTCGTCAGCAACCTCGGCTGGGCCGACACCTATCAGGCCCTCATCATCCCCGTCTGCGTCAGCGCCTTCGGCATCTTCCTGCTGCGCCAGTTCATGGAAGGCCTCCCTTCCGAGCTGCTCGACGCCGGACGCATTGACGGCGCGTCAAACTGGTGGATCTACCGCCATATCGTTCTACCTCTGTCGGTCTCCGCCCTCAGCGCGCTGGCGATCTTCAGCTTCCTCGCCAATTGGGACTCCTACCTCTGGCCCCTGGTGATCGTCTATGATGAGAATATGCGGACGCTCCCCCTGGGTCTGGCGCACCTGCTTGGCTGGTCCAGCCGGCCGCGCTACGACCTTTTCCTCACCGGCGCTGTCATTACAGTCGTTCCCGTCGTTGTCTTCTACTCATTCTTTCAGAGCCGCTTCGTGCGTGGGGTCACCCTTACCGGTCTCAAATACTGATGGCGCAGCCCAGCGCCGTCTGGTAGCAATTGCAGCGACAGTTACCCTTATCGTTCGTGAAGTTTAACCGTCTTGAATCGGAGTCTCTCACCACAACCGGAGAACAGGAGAGGATCATGAACAAGAGTCAACCGACACGCCGCCAAATGCTCAAACTGTCCGCCGGCTTCGGCGCTGCAGCCGCCCTGGCCGCCTGCGCACCCGCGCCTGCCGAACCTGCCGCCGACGGCGGGGGAGAAGCTGCCGCGGATGCAGCTGTGACCGAACTGAGCCTCTGGTCCATGCAGTACCCGCCGCATGACTTCGCCTGGAACATGCTGGCCGACCAGTTCAACGCGGCAAACACCGATCTCGTCATCACTGTTGCTCCGCAGACCGACCCCTTGACCACCTATGCTGCCGGCCTCAGCGCAGGCACCGCTGGAGACCTCATCTCGATCCACGGCGCCGGCGCGGCATCGTTCATCGCCACCAACCAGCTGCTACCCATCACCGAAACGCTCGGCGGCATGGGAACAATCAAAGATCGCTTCTTCTCCGCCGTGATGGACTACTACACCTATCAGGGCGAGGTGTACGGCATTCCGCTCCACAACAACACGCCGGGTATCGGCTTCATCACCAACCTCGACCTGTGGCAAGAGGCGGGCATGGAGCCGCCCCCGACCTACACCCACTGGGATGATGTCTGGCAGGACGCCAAGACCTTGACCCAAACCGACGACGGCGGCAATATCACTGTTGCCGGTCTCTCCATGCGCAACTCGCACAACATCCAGTATCTCTGCGGCGCCATCTATGAACAGGGCGGCGCCTATCTCAACGAAGAGACCGGCGAGTGGAATGTCAACACGCCCGAAGGCATCCGCGCCCTCACTGAACTCTTCTACGATCCCATCTTCACCCACGAGGTCGATTCGCCCGATCTGCCTGTAGTCTTCCTCGGCCTGGCTGAGGGCCGTATGGCCATGGGCGGCATCTGGCTCGATTACATTCCCTATGCCGCGACGGCCTTTCCTGAAGGCACCTTCGGCTTCTCCATGCGGCCCGGCATCGACGGCGCCGATCCCGTCGTCGTCGGCGAAGGCGGCTGGGGGCTCAACGTCAACGCCGCAACCGAGAACCCTGAGAGGGCTCTCGAATTCATCGACTACCTCAACGATGATGACATCATGATCCAGTGGCTTCAGTCGCAGCATTCGCTGCCCTGTGTCTTCTCGCTGCTCGACCATGAATGGTACTCCACCGACGAGGCCAAGTTCCTGCAGCCGGCCCTGGCCACCGTGCAGGACTGGGTCTGGATCGGACCGGTGGGCACCAAATACGCCATGGACAATATCTTCTTCCCGGCGCTGGAAGAGCTCTCTCTCGGCGCAATCAGCGTCGAAGAAATGGCCGCTCGCCTAGACGAGGACCTGACCGCAAAGGTGCAGAGCTTCCGCGAAGACACCGGTTACGAGTGGTAATCCACATACAGGGAGGGGTGGGTAAAGGTTTCTCACTCTTCCCTCCTCTTCACCTTCTCCCCGGCCCAGCCCCACCAAGGAGTTGAACATGAGCAACTGGTTTCAGATCCTGCGCGAGCAGCTGCAACTCCCCAACATCGCCGCAGACGGGACGGCCGTCCCCTTTGGCATCAGCGGGATTGCGCCCGAGGCCTGGCACGTGGCCGGGATAGAGAGCGCCAGCAATTCCGAGCACGTTCTGACGGCCCGCACCGTCGACGGCGCTGAAGTCCAGTGGCGCATGCGCTTCTTTGCCGACACCCGCGCGGTCGAATGCTGGGGCACGCTCACCAACCGGGGCAGCCGGCCGCTGCAAAACCTGAGAGAATGCCTCACCTGGGACCTGGACCTTCTGCTCCAGCCAGCCTTCGGCGAGCCATGGGTCCGCCAGGTGAACGGCGTGCAGTTTCTGGCCAATTTCTTCCCACCCCACGACTTTGCCATCGTCGACCGCCAGCTTCTGAAGACGCCGCAGGTCTATGCCCCCCTGGCCATCATGGCGGGCGAAGGCGGCCGCCCTTCCGACGGCCATCTGCCCTGCGCCATCATCTGTGAAGAGTCCCTCAGCCAGGGCATTGCGCTCTTTCTCGAATGGTCCGGTCTCTGGCGCATGAGCCTGACGCAGGAGACGCGCGAGGTCAACGACCCCGATACAGCCTGGCCGGTGCGCTTGCAGGCCGGTCTCTGGGGCCTGGCGCTGCATCTGCAGCCGGGCCAGTCACTGCCGCTGCCGCGCGTCCTCCTGACAGCCTTCGACGGCGACCTCGATGACGGCGGCAACGCCCTGCGCCGCCACATCCGCCGCCACGTCATGCCCTCCCTGGGCGGCGAAGAGGTCCTGCCCCCGGCCACCTTCAATCACTGGTTCGCCTTCACCAACAACTACTCCGACCAGAGCCTCAGGCCCGCGGTTGACGCCTCGGCCGCGGCCGGGCTCGAGTATTTCTGTGTGGACGGCGGCTGGTTCGCCGGCGATTTCCGCGACGGCATCGGCAACTGGAGCGAGGGAGATCCCAAGAAATTTCCCAACGGCATCGCGCCCTTCGCCGATTACGTGCGCGCCAAGGGGCTGAAATACGGCACCTGGTTCGAGCCGGAGTGGGCCAACAAGGACAGCGAAATCTACCGCGACCATCCGGACTGGTTCTGGGAGACGCCCGAACGGCCGCCGGTCATGCGGCCCGCCTTCCCCTTTCAGCACCCCGAATTCGCCCTCATCAACCTGGGCCTGCCCGAGGCGCGCCAGTGGTGGCTGGATCGGATCGTGCGCGCCTACGAGGAATGGGGCGTGCGCTGGATTCGCTGGGACTATAATCAGGACCCACGCTCGAACTGGGAGCAGGGCGTGCCGGTCGGCGAGATCGGCTGGCGCCAGGTCCAGCATGTGCAGGGCCTCTACCAGGTGCTGGACGACATACTGGAGGCCTGCCCGGAGCTGTTCATCGAACAGTGCGCCAGTGGCGGCCACCGTATCGAGCTGGGCACCGTCCGCCGTGGCCACAGCTTCTGGATGAACGATCACACCACCCACTCGGCGATTATCCGCGCCCTGCAGCACGGCCTGAACACCGTCCTGCCCGGCAACTATGCCAACACCAACATCTGCCAGCAGCGCCACGACTTCACCACCTACGACTACCTCTCTCACGCGGCCGGCGGTTTCGGCTACAGCGGGAAGTTGTGGGAGGCGCCCGCCGCCGATTTCGAACGCTACCGGGCCGCGGTCGAAGATTACAAAGCCTACCGGGAGCTCCTGCTGGGCGACTACCGGCGCCCCACCGGCCAGCCATCCAGCGCCGACGAATACGCGCAGGTGATCTTCAGCGACGGCGGACGCTCTGTTACAATGGAGTTCAATGCCGATACTCCTGGCAGCGCCAGCCTCAGTATGGCGTAAGCGAGGCGTGAGAGACCCCGGCAACAGAGGGTGGGATGCGGCTTCCCACCCGTGTCCTCTTCAGGTCGACCACCAATCATCCACCACTTGTACAGGCAATCGACTATGACATCGACCGCGGCGAACGTAAAGGGCAAAGTCATCCTCATCACCGGCGGCGCGCAGGGCATTGGCGGCGCGGCCGCGCAACTGTGCGCGCAGCGCGGGGCCGAGGTGATCATTACCGACATCAAGGACGAGACCGGCGAAGCGCTGGCCGCGTCGCTGCGCGCCGAGGGCTGCAAGGCCCGCTATGCAACCCTGGACGTGCGCTGCCGCGAGGACGCGCAGCGGGTCTTCGCCGAAGTGAAGGAGCGCCACGGCCGCCTCGACGTCCTTATCTGCTCCGCCGGTGTCCTGCGGGGCCCCAATCTGATGCCGGACGCCTTCCCCGTCGACGTCTTCGACGACGTGATCGCGGTCAACGTGCGCGGCGTCTTCCTCTGCGTAAAGGAGGCCTACCCCCTGCTCAAAGCCAGCCCAAAAGGTGTGATCCTGCTGGTCGGCTCGGGGGCGGGCGTCACCGGCGCCAGCTCTTCGATCGCCTACGGCACCAGCAAGGGCGCCGTCAATGGGATGGGTATGACGCTCGAAAACCACCTGGTGCCCCAGGGCATCCGCGTCAACGTCGTCTGTCCCGGCGGCATCGAGACCGAGCTGAAACTGCGGCAGATGCGCGAGTCGGCAGAGGCCCAGGGCCAGGCGTTCGACCTTGAGGACGCCCGCTCCCGTCTGGGAGACCCCGATGGCGTCGGCGAGGCGCTGGCGTTCCTCGCCTCCGACGACGGCCGCTACGTGCGGCGCAACCTCTTTACGCGCTGACGCCTGAATTAGGCTGACACTGCGCGCAGACGAGAGGTGAGGGGGGCCGTTCCTCCTCACCTGCGCCCTCATTGCGAAACACCCGCCCATTGAACAACTCCTCCTCCCCCGGTTGCCTCTCCTCTGTGGGGGGTTGCCTGTAGTTGTCGTATAATAGAGTGCACTGTTAATAGAAGGCACTGCCAGAAATCCGCACCCTTCAATAGCCTTCGCGCAACCCAGGCGCCGGGCAGCGCGCCAGGCCACAAGGAGAACCAATTCATGCCGATAAAAATCGCAATGATTGGGGCCGGTTCGATCGGCTTCACCCGCAAGCTGATGCACGACATTCTGGCCGTGCCCGAGCTGGCCGACACCCATTTCGCCTTTATGGACATCAACGCCGGCAATCTGGAGATGGTGATGCAGCTGGCGCAGCGGGACATCGACGCCAACGATCTGCCCGCCACCATCACGCCCACAACCGACCGCCGCGAAGCGATCACCGACGCCGATTATGTGATCTCGGTCGTGCGCCAGGGCGGGCTCGACGCCTTCCAGCTGGATATCGACATCCCCCTCAAATATGGCATCGACCAGTGCGTCGGCGACACGATCTGCGCCGGGGGCATCATGTACGGCCAGCGCACCATCCCGGCCCTGCTCGACATCTGCGCCGACATGCGCGCCGTTGCCAAACCGGATGCTCTCTTCCTCAACTATTCGAATCCGATGGCGATGAACGTCTGGGCCTGCAACCAGTATGGCGGCGTGCGCACGGTCGGCCTCTGCCACGGCGTGCAGGGCGGCCACTGGCAGATCACCCGCTGCATCGAGGAGTGGGCCAAACGGGAGGGGCTGATCGCGGCCGACGAGACGCTGCATCGCGACGAGGTCGATATCATCTGCGCCGGCATCAACCACCAGACCTGGTACACCCAGGTGCAGTGGCGGGGCATCGACATGGCGCCGCGCATGCTGGAGCTGTTCGAGGGGCACCCGGAATATCCCACGACCGAAAAGCTGCGCATCGACATGATCCGCCGCTTCGGCTACTACACCACCGAGTCCAACGGCCACGTGAGCGAATACGTGCCCTGGTACCGCAAGCGCCCCGATGAAATCAACGACTGGATCGACCTCTCCCGCTGGATCAACGGCGAGACCGGCGGCTACCTGCGCGTCTGCACCGAAGGCCGCAACTGGTTCGAGACCGACTTCCCCAACTGGATGAAGCAGGAGCCGCCCACCATCGCGGCCGACCGGCGCAGCGAGGAGCACGGCTCCTACATCATCGAAGGGCTGGAGACGGGGCGTCCCTATCGCGGCCACTTCAACATCATCAATCAGGGCCACATCACCAATCTGCCCGACGGCTGCTGCATCGAGATTCCGGGTTACGTGGACAAAAACGGCATGAACATGCCCGTTGTCGGCGACCTGCCCCTCGCCTGCGCCGCCACCTGCGCGGCCAGCGTTCAGGTGCAGCGCATGGCGGTCGAAGCGGCCGTCCACGGCGATGTCATGCTGCTCAAGCAGGCCATGCTGCACGACCCCCTCACCGCGGCCGTCTGTAACCCCGAAGAGATCTGGCAGATGACCGATGAGATGCTGGTTGCCCAAGCGCGCTGGCTGCCGCAGTACCAGGCGCATGTTCCCGCGGCGCAGGCCCGGCTGGATGAGGCTGAGCGCAACAATACTCGTGCTCAGCTGCGGGATGGTTGGAAAGGCGCGGCGCGGCTGCATACCAAGAGCGTCGCTGAGATGGCGCAAGACAAAGCCACGGCCACCATGAACGCCGCGGCCGCCGACAAAGGCGAAATGACCAAGGAACCGGCCTGATTCAGAACCGAGGAGTCAACATGTCAATCAAACTGACGCAGGAGCAGATCGACAGCTACCGGCGCAACGGTTATCTGGTCGTCGAAGGACTGCTGGATTCCGATGAAGTCGAGGGGCTGCGTACCCGTATGCGCGAATACACCCACGGCGGCCGCTCGCAGGAGCGGATTCAGGTGCAGATCGAACCGCGCGTCCAGCGCGGCGAGCTGCACGTCGATGAGCCGGGCGACGGCATCCGCAAAATCGACGGCCTGGTCGAATCCGACGACCGCTTCAACGCCTTGGGAAGCAATGGCAACATCATCAGCGTTCTGGAACAGATCATCGGCCCGGACATCAAGATGTTCCGCAACGCGGTCCTTCTGAAACCGCCCGAAGTCGGTTCGGCCAAGGGTATGCACCAGGATTCGCCGTACTGGCCGATCGAACCGATGGATCTCTGCTCCTGCTGGTTCGCGTTCGACGACGCCACCGCCGAAAACGGCTGCATGGCCGTCATACCCGGCAGCCACAAGTGGGGGCCGCAGCCCCATATCAACGTCACCGACGACTATGTGGTCGATCCCGAGTACTATGACGAGGGCGACATGCAGCTGGCGCCGGTGAAGGCGGGCGGCGGGCTCTTCTTCCACTCGCTCCTGCTCCACTATACCGCGCCCAACCGCTCGGACCGGTGGCGCCGCGCGATCGCGCTCTCCTACATGTCGGCGCGTTCCACGTATACCAGGGACGGCGAAGGGCCGGTCTATCACCATATCCAGGGCCGGACGTTCGACGGCTGCGTCCGCTGAAAACGGCAGTGGCCACCGTTTGGTCACAGCGCAGGCCCCAGGCCATTGCACGAAGGAGTGAAGTAATGCAGTATCGTATCGAAGGCACAACCCTGCCGGTTGTCACGGTTACGCTGAACCCCGGCCAGCGCATCTACTCGTCCTCCGGCGGCATGAGCTGGATGACGCAGGAGGTGGAGATGGACACAAACACCGGCGGCGGTCTTGGAAAGATGTTCAAACGCGCGCTCTCCGGCGAATCCCTCTTTGTCGTCGACTACTTCGTCGAGCGGGGTGAGGGCGAGGTCGCATTCTCTGCGGAGTTTCCCGGCAAGATCCTCGATCTCGACCTGGCGGCCGGACAGTCCGTAATCGTGCAGAAGGACGCCTTCATGTGCGCGGACAAGAGCGTGGATCTGGACATGCACTTCCGCAAGCGGCTCGGCGCAGGTCTCTTCGGCGGCGAGGGCTTCATACTGCAGCGGCTGACCGGCCCCGGCCGGGCCTTTGTCAACTTCGACGGCGAGATCCTCGTCAAGGAGCTGCAGGCGGGCGAGCTGCTGCGCGTCGACACCGGCCACGTGGCCATGTTCGAGCCGACCGTCGATTTCGATGTCGAGATCGTGCGCGGCTTCAAAAATATCCTGCTCGGCGGCGAGGGCCTCTTCCTGGCGACGTTGCGCGGGCCGGGCAAGGCCTACCTGCAGACTATGCCCATGGACAAACTGGCCCAGAAGATCGCCCAGTACATGCCCCAGGTCGGCGGCAAGGGCGCCAGCGGCGGCGCCAACGTCGATTTTGGTCAGCTGTTCGGGGGACGCTAGTCGGTCCTTGGCTGCTCGCAACGTAGTGAGAGGGAAAGCAGGAGACGCGACGGGGACGCCAGAGAGCAGAGGTAACTGTGTTCACTTGCGCGGTCTGTCATGCTAAAGAGTGCCGGGACGAACTGGTGACCGAAGTCTTTCAGACCGATGGACAATATGTGCTTGTGGACAGGATCCCTGCAGTTGTTTGTGTCCGTTGTGGGGAAGAATCTTTCAGCCGCGACACCACTGAAAGGATTCGTCTAAAACCCATTACTCTCGCAAGTTACTTTCCAGATTAGAAAACTCGATCAGCCCTCCTAACCCCTCCTCCGCAAAGACCCGGCGCACGCGTTGCGCCGGGTTCTCCCTCCGATCCAGCCGCCGCCACAAAGGAGCGAGCATGCTCTCTTCGCCGTAGCCGCGGCGGGCAAGAGCGGCCGCGGCCAGTTCAAGAATATCGGCCAGAAAGCCGGGCGCTGGCTCGGGCGCGGCCAGGCCGGCGCGGACTACCTGCTCGTGGTACTGTCTCATACGTAGCCAGGACTCTGAAAGATGAACTGGATTCACTCTCTCCTCGCCAGTTGGCGGCAGCGCATTTTGCACATATCCGACGATCTCCTCATACCCCTCCACCAATCCCAGATATAGAGCAGTCGCGGCCATCAGTTCCTGCGGCGGCTGCTGGCAGGCCGGGCGCAGCTCGACCGTGCCGTAGGTGGTGCGCAGGCGGGCGCTGTGCCAGATATAGTGATCGTGCAGCAGGAAGGCGTCAAATGCGTCAGGAGATAGTGAAGAGGAGAGAGGAGAGAGAGTCCACTCTTCACTCCTCACCGCCCTATAGTCGGCGCGCAGCACGTCGCTGAAGAGGCGTCCATCGGGCAGCAGGCGCTCTCCTTCGCGGCGGAGCAGGGCGGGCATTCGGCTGAGGCGGGCGACGAAGTCGGTCAGGTCGGCATAGGGGCGGGCGATCATACCGTGGCGTTCGCCGTAAGGAGAACTGATCATGCGGCCTTCGCGGCCGGAGCAGTCGCCGGTCAGCGCGCCGGCTACGACCGGCGAATTGGCGCAGAGGGCGACCACAACCGGCGCCATCAAGATGGCGAAATTGAGAACGTTGACCGCCTCATCGCGACTGATGTCGACGTGGGTCTGGTCGCTGGCGGTCACGGTATACCAGACCCAGTCGTCGCCCATGATGTCGGCGAGGGCGTGGTAGCGCTGTTTTGGCGACAGCAGGGAGCGCGAAGGCGGGCTCAGTGGCTGCACGCCATACCCCAGCACGCGCCAGCCCAGTTGCGCCGCGGCCCGCACGAGCCGCTCCAGCGCGGCGCCGAAGGCGCTTTCCAGCTCATAAAGGGTGGCGTAGGGGCCGACGTTGAGTTCGATGGTGCCCTTGCCCACTTCGAGCGCGTAGCTGTAGGCGGAGCCGTCGAGGCCGACTATCAGGTCGGTGTTGACTGCATCCCGCTTGGCCTTGAGAGGGGTGAGGGAAGAGGCGTGAGGAGAGAGAGAACCTCTCTCACTGTCTTCTACGGCAGGTTCAGTCTCCAGCAGGAAAGGCCACAGCCGGTCGACGTCGGCGGCGCGTCCGGCCTGATCGACGACGGGGAATTCGGCTTCGCGGCCGACGGTGCGGGGGCCTTGCAACTGCGTGGGAAAGTGCGCGGCAAAGCGGGCGGCCAGGGCTTCGTATGCCTGGTGCAGTGAAGGCTCCACTATGCCTAACCGAATTGGAGCGGCCTGATCGTGGCCGAGAGGCGCCGGACGATCGTGGGCAGCGCGGCGTATGTGCGGCAGACGGCATTTGCCTGCGTCTCGTCGCTGCCGCGGTCTTTTACACCGGTGAAGAGGATGGCGTTCATGCCGATCGACAGGGGACCGATGACGTCGTTGCTCTCGCGGTCGCCGATATGGACAATCTGGTAGGGCGCCGCGCCCAGACCGCGTGCGGCCTGCCGGAAGACGTCAGGCTCCGGTTTGGATGCGCCGATTTCATCCGAAAAGAGCATGTAGTTGAAGTAGCGCAGCAGGCCCTGGCGCTGCAGAAGATAGCGCAGCCCGCGGCCGGTTGTGTGGATGGTGTCGGAGATGATGCCCAGCTTGTAGTGCAGCGAAAGTTCGTCAAGGGCGGCATGCACACCCGGCGTAAAGTCCGGCTGGATGCGCACCTCCATCGTTTCGATCTCACGCACCAGCTCATCCACCTCGCGCATGAGTCGGGAGAACCGTCCCGGCCCCGGCCGCAAACCGAGAAATTCGTAAGCGTCGTACATGCGCGCGGCGATGCCCGGCGTATGCAGTTCCTCGCGCCAGGCATGCTGGAAACTCTCGTTGGCGTGCTGATACGCCTGCACCGCCTGCTCGTAGGCGATTTCCGGATGCTTCCGGGTCACGTGGCTGGCGAACAGCTCGACGCGGGCACTGGCTTTGCTCGGCAGGCCCAGGGCCTCCCGCTTCGGCTCATCCGAATCGTCGATCGCAATCGTGTCCCAGAAATCGAAAGTGATGGCTTCAATCATGACTGCAGTGGCTGGCGGCCAATGATCAGCGGTTATTGGTCAAGCGTGAATCCGGCTGTCGGCTCGGCAGATGCTCAATCTGGGCCATGGCAGCGAGAAGGCGGGCGTTTTCATCCGGCGGCCTGGCCGCGATGCGGATATGCTCGGGCAAACCGAACGAGGTGCAGTCGCGCACAAACAGCCGCTCAGCGACCAGCCGGTCGCGCATCGACTTGGCATCCCCAACCGGCAGCAGGAAGTAGCTGACGGTCGTCGGCAACGGCGCGAAGCCGCTGGCGCGCAGACCATCCTGCAGGTCCCGGAGATCCTTGCGCAGACGCGTCGTCGTCTCCTCGCGCCAGTCCATCTCGTCCAGCGCCACCAGTCCGGCCAACTGGGCAACGCCGTTGACGCTCCACGGCGGCTGCATCTCCTGCAAGCGTTCGATTATCGATGGGGCCGCCAGCAGGTAACCGAGACGCAGCCCGCCCAGCGCGAAATCCTTCGTCATCGAGCGCAGGACGACACAGCCCGGCCCGCGCGCCCGACCTGAGTTGCCGTTTCTTCCCGCCATAACCCACTGCGCCGCGCTCCAGGGATCTTCGGTAAACTCGGCATAGGCCTCGTCGATCACCCACAGGGCATTGGGCGCGCCTTCCCACAGATAGCGCATCTCGCCCGGTGACAGGTACTCGCCCGTGGGGTTGTTCGGATTGCAGATAAAGACCAGCCAGGGCGAGGACGTCTCCAACGCCTGCCGCGTTTGCGCCAGCGTCGTGCCGCTCGGGGCGTAGCGGCGGCGCCTGATACGATGCCAGCCGGGCAGGGCCAGATGGATCGGATGCCCCCCAGCCATGATGACGCCGTCGGCGTACTCGCTGAACGTGGGCGACAGAATGGCGGCCTGGCGCTGGAATCCATAGGCGTGCGCCAGCAGCCAGATCAGGTCGGCGGTACCATTCCCCACCAGCACCGCGTCCGGCGTCAGACCGTGGCAGGCGCCGATCTTTTCACGCAGGCGCTGACTGCGGCTGTCCGGGTAGCGCGCCAGGAAGGAGCGGCTGATCTCGTTCTCCACAGCCTCGACGACCGACGTCGGCGGCCCATACGGGTTGATGTTCGACGAGAAGTAGACGACTTCGGAGGGGTCCAACCCCAGCGCATCCAGCTCGGCGTAGTCGGGTGTTCCGTGTATCGACGTGGTTGGCATTGCCAGGTCCAGTTTGCGCGCTATTGCGGGGGCGCGACATCCATCGAGACTGTCGCGGAGTATGCTATCACAACGGCAGACTGCGCGCCACTTACAGGGTGATTCAGCCATGATCCGTTTGCGAATCCTCTGGTGTACTGGTACATTTCAACCATCGAATCATCGCACTGCAAAGATGACGGGAAACCCCATGCGCACACCGGACGACCTGCAAAGATTCATCGACGAGAACGGGATCGAAGCCCAGCTGCTGCGTGAAATAGGCGACACGCCCACTGTGCCGGCCGCCGCGGCAGCCCTCGGCGTGGAGCCGGACCGCATCCTCAAAACGCTGCTGTTTCTGGCCCAAAAGCCGGGCGACCGGGAGGCTCCGCCGGCCCCGTTCGTCGTCATCAGCCACGGTGAGCGCCGCGTCGAGAAACGCCCGCTGGCAGACCTGCACGGCGTGGGCATCAAGCGCATCAAGCTGGCCTCGCCGGACGTCGTGCTGCAGATGCTCGGATATCCGGCCGGCGGGGTGCCCCCGTTCGGCCATTGCACGGCTGTGCAGGCGCTGCTGGACAGTTCGATCGCGGACCTGGAGGCCGGGTTCGTCTATGCCGGGGGCGGCGACGACAGAACGATGCTGCAGCTGACGGTTGAAGAGCTGACGCGGGTGGTCCAGCCGCAGCTCATCGCCATGAGCGTGTGAGCGCAGTGGCGGGTGTCGGTGAACAGCGCCATCGCAGGCAATGAAAAGAGATAAGGAGCTGACGATGACACGGGTAGGACTGGCGGTTTCGACAGAAGGACAACAGTTCAGCATGGACGAATACACCGTGCCGGATCCCGCGCCGGGCACGGTTCTGCTGCGGCAGGAGCTATGCGGCATCTGCGGCACCGATATTCACAACTGGCAGAAGGGGATCGAGCCGGCAACGATGCTGGGCCATGAGAATGTCGGCATCATCGAAGCCCTGGGCAAAGGTCTGGCCACCGATTTCAACGGCGCCCCGGTCAGAGAGGGGGACCGGGTCGTCTTTCATCCTCGCAACAGCGGCATGATCTACGGCTACCGCAGCGCGGATGAGCCTTTCAGCGGTGGCTTTGCCGACTACATCTATCTTTCCGACCCAGAGTCGTGCATGATCAAGCTGGATGCGCCGCCGCAGGTGGGCGTCCTGGCCGAACCGTTTACGGTCGGCGTGCATAGCGCGCTGCGCGGCGATGTCAAGATCGGCGATACGGTTATTGTGCAGGGGGCCGGACCGATCGGCATGATGTGTCTGATCGCGGCCAGGATCAGCGGCGCGGGCCGTCTGATCGTCATCGGCGGTCCGGCCGGCCGCCTGGAGCTTGCCCGCAAGCTGGGCGCGCACGAGACGGTCGACATCATGGCCGTCCCCGACGCCGATGAGCGCAGGGAGATGGCGCTTGGGATGACGCCGGGCCGGGTCGGCGCGGACGTGGTCATCGAGGCTGCCGGCTTCCTGCCCGCCTTCCCCGAAGGGCTGGAGCTGGTGAAGGAGGACGGCGTCTTCGTCGAGGTCGGCCACTTCGTCGACGTCGGCACGATCGAGGTAAACCCGCACCGGCACTTTCTGCGCCCCAATCTGCGGCTGGAAGGCGTATGGGGCAGCCGCTACCATCACTTCACGCGCGCGGTGGCGGTGTTACAGAGCAGCGACGTCGACTTCAGCGCGGTGATCAGCCACGTCCTGCCCCTGGAGCGGGTGGCCGAGGGCTTCGACGCGCTCGACGGCGGCTATGAGCTGGATGGGAAGACGGCGTTTAAGATCGCGGTCAGGGGTTCGTTCGGCGTGGATGCGGACTGAGGGGGATTCCGTTCGCGGCGTATAGTTTTCGAGTCAGCTATCCCGAGGCAGTTTCCGCAACTGCACTCATACCGCGAAATCGTCGCCGATTGCGAAAAGGTTGAACTCGACAGCGAAACGAAAGGGAAGACGCCTTCGATACCAATCGATAACGGTACTTCGCCCCGGGTCTCTCAGGCCCGGGGCTTTCTTATTTCCCGTCCAACTTCCTGGTTTCGTAAAAGTTCTGTATAATCAGCTTGGTTCCTCGCACCATTTCCTTCTGAAATTTCAGGTATTTCGACTCGGTCCGTCCATTCAGCAAGCAGGAGGGATGTCATGAAGTCATTTTTCAGAGTCCTGATTGCCGTCTTTACTGTGTGTGCCTTGATCGCTGGGCTGAGAGGTCCTGAGGTCCATGCATCGTCACCTGCTGCTTCGGCCAAGGATGCAGAGAGGGACGCCCTGGTGGCGCTCTACCAGGATACCGACGGCGACAACTGGACGAACAACCGGAACTGGCTCTCAAATGCATCGCTTGATTCCTGGCACGGCGTCACAACGGACCGCAACGGCCGCGTCGTTGAACTGGATCTTTCGGAAAACGGGCTGAACGGCACGATTCCATCTGAGTTGGGTAACCTCACCAATCTGGAAAAGCTAAACCTCTCAAAGAATCAGTTGCGCGGCACAATTCCACCAGAGCTGGGCAACCTCACCAACCTGAGATTTCTGGACCTCTACGAAAACCGGTTGAGTGGCCCGATTCCATCTGAGTTGGGCGCCCTCACCAACCTGGAAGCGCTGGCCCTCTTCAAGAACAATTTGCGTGGGACAATTCCCTCAGATCTGGCGAAACTCAACAATCTGAGGTGGTTGGTTCTCTGGGACAACCAGTTGGATGGAACAATTCCTTCAGAGTTGGGTAGGCTCACCAACCTGCGATGGTTATACCTTTCAGATAATCGACTAAGTGGGTCGATTCCATCAGAACTAGGCAATCTTACTGAAATGACGAGCCTAGCTCTTTCGGGCAATCAATTAAGCGGAGCGATCCCATCAGAGTTGGGCAAACTCATTAACCTTGAGGACTTGAGCCTTTGGGGTAATGAATTGACCGGAGCAGTTCCACCAGAACTGGAAAACCTTTCTGGACTGACTCTGCTCTACCTCTCAGACAACCAATTAGGTGGATGCCTGCCCGAGATATGGCGTGATATTGAAGATAGTGATCTGGACGATGTCGGTTTGCAGTTTTGCTCGGATAGAGACGTATTGGTTGCGCTCTACGAAGCTACAGACGGCGATAATTGGCTTGAAAATAGAAACTGGCTGAGCAACAGGCCGCTTGGGGATTGGTACGGGGTTATTGCGGACGACAGTGGCCGTGTCACTGAACTGAATCTTTCGGAAAACGAGTTGAGTGGCTCGATTCCGCCAGAACTAGGCAACCTTTCCAAACTGGAGTGGCTAATTCTTTCACAGAACAGTCTGAACGGGACGATTCCTTCAGAACTGAGCTACCTTTCCAAACTGTCATTACTGAATGTCTTTTCGAATCAGTTAAGTGGTTCGATTCCACCAGAACTTGGAAACCTTGCCAATCTGGAAGGTTTGAGCCTCGCAGCGAACCGGCTGAACGGGACTGTTCCACCAGAACTCAGAAACCTTACTAAATTGACCCTTCTCTACCTTCACTCGAATCAGTTGAGTGGTTCGATACCCCCAGAATTGGGAGAACTTGCCCAGTTGGAATCACTTGCTCTATCGGGAAACCGGTTGAGCGAAACGATTCCATCAGAACTTGGTAACCTGACACAACTGAAAGGGTTGGCCCTCAGCTTCAACCGGCTGACTGGCCGAATCCCGCCGCATTTGAACACACTCTCCGGCCTGGAATGGCTTTACCTTGCTGACAACCGCTTAACAGGATGCCTGCCCGAAGTATGGCAGGATGTTGAGGAAAATGATCTCGACGACGTAGACTTGCCACTTTGCACAGACGAAGACGCGCTGATAGCGCTCTATCAAGCCACTGACGGCGACAACTGGGTGAGTAACCGAAACTGGCTGAGCAACAGGCCAATCGGGACCTGGTATGGTGTCATCACAGATGAGAACGACCGTGTAATTGAATTGGACCTCTCGGAAAATGAATTGAACGGTACGATTCCATCAGATTTAGGCCACCTTACCTACCTGGAATATTTGGATCTTTCGGAGAATCAGTTGAGCGGGACGATTCCGTCAGCACTAGGCGTTCTTTCCACTCTGATTGAGCTGAGTCTTTGGAGTAACGAACTGACTGGGCCAATTCCCCCTGAACTAGGCAGGCTTGCCAACCTTGAAATGCTGCACCTGGGGGATAACGAGTTGAGCGGAACCATCCCGACTGAATTGGGAAACTTAGACAATTTGGAAGAGTTAGGCCTCTACTCAAATAAGATCACGGGGGAAATTCCTGCTGAACTGGGCGATCTAACCAACCTGGAATGGCTAAGTCTTTTCGAGAACCGATTGAGTGGACAAATTCCGCCAACACTAGACAAATTTACAGATCTGACAGCGTTGAATCTTGGGAACAACGAACTGAGCGGGACCATTCCGCCAGAACTGGGCAATCTGACCAACCTGGAAAGGCTGTTTCTCCATTCGAATCAATTAGGTGGAGGAATTCCCTCAGAGTTGGGCAACCTCACCAAATTGACAGGGCTGAGCCTCCGGGGCAACCGGTTAACTGGGGCTGTGCCCCCGGAATTGGGCAACCTGACAAAACTGACCGGGCTAGGCCTCGCAGACAACAACCTGAGCGGGGATATCCCACCAGAATTGGGCAAACTCTCTAAGCTCGAACATCTCTATCTTTCTGGTAACCGCCTGGAAGGGTGTGTTCCTGCCATTTGGGAAAGCATTGAAGGCAATGACTTTGAGGATCTTGAGTTGCCTTTCTGCTTCGCCACGGCTTCGACAACATCGACATCATCGGCAACCACAGAGCAGGTCTCTTCAGCTCGAATCTTCGAAATGGTCTCGCCCGCAATCGCCTACATTGAAACGGGTGCCGGCAGCGGCAGCGGCGTGCTCGTCGAAGGAGGATACGTAGTGACGAACGCCCACGTGGTTTGGCCGTTCAACGCGGCAATCGTCGTGTTCCCGGATGGTTCTGATTTCTGGGACGTGCCAGTGGTGGGCTGGGACCTGTTGGTGGACTTGGCCGTACTTGGTCCAATTCCTACCTCCTTGGAACCTCTGCCTATGCTGGACGGCGAAAACGTGGCAATCGGCTCCGAAATGTACCTTATCGGCTATCCAGCCGAGGTCGAAGCCTATCCGCAAACAACGATGACCCGGGGAATCCTGTCACGCCTGCGAGAGTGGGAGCCGGTTGGTATTACCTATTTTCAGACCGATGCTGCGATCACAGGAGGGCAAAGTGGCGGCGCACTCGTCTCCGATACGGGCGCCGTAGTCGGAATCAGTGGCTTCAGAGCTTTCGGAGAGTTCGGACTTGCCGCTTCGTCCGCCGACCTCCTGCCGCGCGTCCGTCAACTGATTGCCGGCAGGGATCCGTCCGGCCTTGGCGAGAGACAGTTCGACATGGAAGGCGGCTCCCTCCGCTTTAGACTGACGCCGCGCAACTATGGGGATGCCTACATCATCAATGAACCGCCCGGAACTGCGATCGAGATCGAGTTTAGCGGTGGGAACGATGTCAGGTTCCAGATCGTCGACTCCTATGGCAACACACATGCAGAAGCCGAGACCAATTCATATTCCTTTGTCACGAGAAATTATGGGCCTCTCTTTCTGATTCCATTCCGGATTTCAGAAGAAATTACCTTGGCAGCGAGCCACCGCCTTGTGCAGTTCGATGACCCAGACAGAGGCAAGGAGATCCAGGTTGGACAGATCCTTCACGGCAACATCGATTTCCCTAACGATGTCGATTACTTTTACCTGGATCTGGTGAGAAATGAGACAGTCGAGATTGTGGTGCGGTCAATCTTGGCCGATGCTCGACTAGATATGTGGGGCTATCAGGGGGATGCCTTAGAGGTGAGAGTAAGAGACGAGAGAAGCGGTGGGGGACTGTTCGGGTTGGACCCAAGAATCGTCTTTCAGGCGCCCCACACTGGGGAGTACGTTCTAGCTGTGACAAACGTACATCCAAGTTCGCAGGCACCAGCCGGGTACGTAATCTCTGTTGAACAAGCCCGCCCTACAGCTACATTGACGTCACTGACGTCTTGGGTGACGATAGACACGCCAGTAAACGTGAGAGAAGGTCCAGGTACCAATTACGCTGTCATAGGTACAGCCGCGGCCGGCGAATGGTACGTCATCACCGGCAAGAGCCCTGGCCTTGGAGACTGGTGGGAGATCAGCTATGGGAACCGAACCGGGTGGGTTTACGGGCCGCTTGTAAATGCGATCAATAGCGAGAACGTACAGGTGGTTGCCCCCCCGAATCCCTGACAAACTTTCCAGCGCCCATTCCAGTAGACCCGACTATTCCACCGCCATCCTGCGCGCGACCAGCGCATATACCCCCTTACCAATCCGCTTCCCCGTCGCAAACGCCAGCGGATCGGACATCTCAGCGCCGGGCAGATAGCGGGGATCGGCAGCTAACTGGTCCAACGAGATTGCTTCGACCTGTTCGAGCGTATCCGTATCGTAAAACCGCAGCGCCTGCGCCCCGACCTCCCACTGCCCGCCCGCGGTCAGAACGGCGGCCATGTCCTCGTGATCGTAGGGCCACTCCCAGGTGGTCCGGCCCTGTACGCTGCGCAGGGGCGACGTACGCGTAAACAGGTCCGGCACGCCGGAAACGATCAGAAGCGGCGCACCCGCTTTCAGCGCCCTATGCAGCCGCGCCAAACCCATCCGCAGCTCGATCGGGTCCATACACAGCAGCGAAAAGAAGCAGCAGGCCCCGTCGAAAGTGTGCGATTCCTCCAACTCTACCAGTGCCAGCTGACGAAATTCCTGCCCCGGCACAGCCTGCAGGGCCTCGGCGATCATCTGCGCCGACGGATCGATGCCTGTCACGCGCTGCCCCGCGCCCGCCAGCGCGGCCGCGATCGGCCTGCCGTGCCCGCAGCCGACCTCCAGTACGCGGCCAGCGGCGGGCAGCATCCCCAGCCACTCCTCGAATGCCTCACGGAAGAACGGTTCGGCCAGGTAATCGTGACTGTAATCGCTGCCGAGCGCGTCATAGGCCGCCGCGTTGACGCGGCTGCTGAAACTGTTCACCTCCAGGCCGGACGCTGCCGCTGCACCGGTCAGGGCACTGACGGGCAAGCGATGATCCAGCGCTTCGCGTAACTCCTGGTCCAACGTCTCGCCGAAATGCAGAAGATCCTCCCCGCTGATCCGGTCCAGTGCAAACGTGATAGCAGACCTGTCGCGAGGCCCGCCGTCGGTCAGCCCGCTGACGGTCAGCTGCAGAGTCAACTGATAGGTCGGGTTGCCCTGCGCGTCGTCGTCCCCGGCGCGCGCCATCAGGAGCGCCGGCGGGCAGCCGCTGCGCCAGGTTGCGTAGGGGGTCGCGCCGCTGAGGAGTCGCTCGATCTGTTCGGCCATGCGCCAACCGTCAACCTGCAGGATGTGACGCATATAGGTCAGGGGCGCGCCCTCCAGCCCATAGCTGATCTCCACCCAGACCGCGCTGCGGGCCGCACATTCCGCATCTCCCAGCACGAGGCGCACGTGCTGATTGACCGCGGCCGGCGCCCAGGGGCGAACTGTGAGCGCGAGGACAGCGTCAGAACCATCCGGATCCGTAGGGGTCTGCTGGCGAACGTGGGCCATGGGTCGCGGCCAGAGGGCCGTAGTCAGCTGCTCGCGGCGGACCCGTCGCCGAGCCACCGCAGCAGTGTCGCGGCATCGCGCAGGAAGGCCTCTGGAGCGTCGTCCTCAACGAACTCCAGCAGCGCGTAGCGCGTGCGGTCAGGGTCCCTCGCCTGTGCCAGATAGTCCCGCCAGAGATCCTCGCCCTCTGCCAGGGGACGGCGCTCTCCGGTCTGCAGATGCCAGTGGAAGACATGCAGATGCTCCAGCCAGGGCCGCAGCATCTCCAGCCCGGCGAGGTTATCGGCGCGGGCGGCGTAGCGGGGCGGCTGCCACAGCGAGCGCACATTGGCATGGTCTACGGTCTGCAGGAGACGCAGGGCCGCCGCGTTCGTGTCGGTGAGCGTATTGGCGTGGAACTCGTAAGCGATGCCAACTCCTTCGGCCTGGGCCAGGTCGGCGATGCGGCGGCTGTCCTCTACCACCGTCTGAAAGCAGGCCTCGTCCGCGTCGTCGCTGCCCTGGTTTCCGGGCCAAACGCGAATCTGCGGCGCGCCCAACGCCGCCGCAGAGGCCAGCACCGCTTCGAAAGGCCCTGTTTCAGGATGACCGACGCGGTAGTAGGAGCCGTAGGCCGCCACGTGCAGACCGGCGTCAGCGCCCATGCGGGCGACGGCCCGTGCCTGCGCCTCGTCCCCGTGCGGAACGTGGATATCCCCGCCCCACTCTATGGCAGCGAGACCGGCCTGCGTCATCAGGGCGATGATTTCAGCTGCAGTGAGCTGGCGAAAGGTGATCGAAACGAGTCCAGGCAAAAACATAGGTGATCCTGTCGGGCGTGGAGACTGTCCGGCCATCCCGACCGCGCAGCCGCGGCCAGCCCCGCATCATGCCAGAAGCGGCAGCATCTCCTGCGTGACCTCGTATTCCATGCGTTCACCTGCCAGGTAGCGGGCCAGCTCGGTCACCATCGTGCGACCCATCAGCAGGCATTCGGTGTTGTGCGCGCCGGCGATATGGGGAGTAAGAAGCACGTTGGGCAGGCTGTAGAGGGGTGACCCCGCGTCAGGCGGCTCCGGGTAGGTGACGTCCAGCAGGGCGAACAGGTCCGGGCGCTGTTGCAGGACCGCGATCATCTCCGGCTCGTTCACGACCGCGCCGCGCGCCGTGTTGATAAACGCGGCCCCCTCTTTCATTGAGGCCAGGTGCGCGCCGGTAATCATGCCGACCGTCTCCGGCAGCCACGGCGTATGCAGCGAGACCACGTCACAGCTGCGGAACAGCTCCTCCAGCCCGACCGGTTCCACGTTCAGCTCCGCGCCCAAAACCGGCGTCAGGAAGGGGTCGTAAGCCAGAACGCGCACGGCAGGCAGCGTCTCGTGCAGCAGGCGCGCGACCCGGAGCCCGACCTGGCCCAGCGAGGTCAGGCCGACGACGCCGGTGTAGAGACCGGGCAGGGGATCCTTATCAAACGAATTGTAGGTTCCCTCCTGGCGGAGCTTGTTTGCGAAATGCCAGACGCGTTTCAGGCTGAGGATGATCTGCACGAGTGTGTACGGCGCCACAAACTCGGCATTGGCGCCGTAGCCGCTGGTCAGGCGCACGCCCCGCTCCCAGAGGGCATCGGTCACAAAGTAGCGGACCGTGCCCGCGGCGTAGAAGATCGCCTCCAGATTGGGCGCCGCGTCGAGAAAGGCCTCATCCACGCGCGCCATGCCCCAGCCGGAGAAAATCAGCGACACATCCGCCAGCACCGATGGGTTTGCGGCGACCGACTCGGGCGTCTGCAACGGCGCAACGATCTCCACCTCCGCACCGATGTCCCGACGCGTGTCTTCCCCGTATATACGGGCAAAGGCACTCTCCCCAAGCAGGTACAGCCCCTTCGACTTTTCCGTGTCCATTGCGTCCCCGGCGGCGGCGCCGCCATTCACTGCACTAGCCGTTCCCAGCCGCGTCCTCAGCCATCCACTGGCGCAGAACTTGCGCGTGCTGGGGAATGGCGATCTCCGGCTCCTCAACCTCAGGGTGCCACGCCTTCTCCCACTCGGCGCAGATGTAACCGTCGTAGCCGTTGGCAGCGAGCAGGTGCAGGATCTCCCGGCAGGGGACCTCGCCCTCGCCCATCAGCTTCAACTCCCAGCCGCCGTCGTCTCTGCGCTGGGCGTCTTTCATGTGGACATGGGCCAGGTGTGAACCGATGTAGTTCCACGTATCCTCGATCGATTCTCCCATGCGGAAGGGATGATGCACGTCCCAGACCGCTTTGACCCACGACGAATCGACCTGGTTCAACACGCCCGCCACCTCCTGCCCGCGGCAGAAGGCGTCGTGGGTCTCCAAGCAGATGGTGACGCCGTGCCGTTCGGCGTCGGGCGCGGCCGCCACCAGGCTGGCGGCAACCAGATCGATCACGTCCTCCATCGTCTGGCCCTCGGACGGGCCGCCGCCGAAGGTACGCACGATCGGCGCCTCCAGGTCGCTGGCCAGCGCCAGATAGGCGCGCAGGTCGGCCAGATGTTTGGCGCGGTCGTCGGCATCCGGCGAGGAGAAGCGAGTGGACGCGCCGATGCCGGCGATAACCAGTCCGTGCTGCTTCATCAGGCTGCGGATGGCGGCGCGGCGCTCGGCCGGCAGGTCCGGCGGAATTACCTGGCCGTCCAGAATACGAACTTCCAGCCCGGCGTAACCGTCGGCGACCGCCTGCTCGGCAGCACGTTCCAACGACCAGCCTGGCGAGCCAAGTGTACTGAATACGAGTGGGTAGGGATAAGGCAAGGGTGTGATCCTTTCAGGTGTTATCCATCAAAACTAAACTGCATCTCTCATCTTGCGGAAGAAAGCCACCTCACGCACAAAGGTCTCGAACCAGTCCGCGCCTTCCTCGATGTCATACTCACAGTGAATGGAGAGGAAGCCGTCATATTCGATCCGGCGCAGCTCGCCGAATACGCCCGTCCAGTCGACGATCCCATCGCCGGCGTCCACCCAGCGCGGTTTGGCGGCGCCGTGGCCGTTCTTCTCAACACGCTCGATGAGGACATCCTTCAGGGAGAGGATGCTCAGATGCTCGCGCGTCATCGCTAGGCCGAAGTCGAACGGTTCACCGTCCACCGCGAAGTGACCGGGGTCGAGATACGCGCCCAGATAGGCAGGGTCGAAGTCGCGCAGCAGATGCATCAGCGCGGCTGCGTTGAGGCCCATGCAGTACGCGGAGTGCGTATGATAGCAGATCTTGACGTTGTAAATGCTGGCCAGCCGTTCCCAGGCGGCAAAGGCCCGCCGCACATTCTCCACCTGCTCCCAGTAGTCCATCGTCTGCGGCTCGAACCTGAAATAGCCCAGCTTCAGCAGCCGCACGTCAGCGCTATCCATCGCCGCCAGCAGCGGTTCCGCCAGGGGATGGTCCGCCGTGAGCAGATCGAAGTTGCCCGTGACCATACCGATCTGCAGCCCGGCCTGCTCCATCTGTGTCTGCGCCTGCGGCAGCGCCTCAGCCGCGTTGTCCGGGTTGACCGGATGACCGGGCCGCACCGCCAGGTCATAGCCGTCGTAGCCGTGCTTCTGCGCCAGCTCGATCAGTTCGGCAATACTCTTTTCCTGGAGCATCTTGCTGAAAACGATCAGTTTCATACGTTACACTCTCCCCTGTCTGCGGGCCACTGCCGTTCACAAGCGGTGCATATGAAAGCCGCCGTCGACGTCCAGCACCGCGCCGGTCGAGAAGGGGAACAGCCCCTCGGCCAGGGCGGCGACCGCTTTGCCCACGTCCTCCGGCTGTCCCCAACGGCGTATCGGGGTCAGGCCGTCGCCGATCAGCTTGTCGTACTTCTCCTTCACCGTGCTCGTCATGTCGGTCTCGACGATGCCGGGGCGCACCTCGACGACGTTGATGCCGCTCTCGGCCAGCCGGTCGGCGAACAGGAGCGTCATCATGCCGACACCGGCCTTGGAGATGCAGTATTCGCCGCGCGCCGGGCTGCTGGTATAGGCGCTGATCGAGCCGATGTTGATAATCTGCGGCGCGGCGCCAGCGTCCCCGGCCGGGGCGGATTCCAGCTGCTCCAGCATCGTCCGCGCCACCAGCTGGCTGAGGAAGAAGGGCCCTTTCAGGTTGACGTTCATCACCTCGTCGTAGGACTCTTCGGTCGTATCGAGGATGTCCATGCGCGTGCGGGGACCCATGCCAGCGTTGTTCACCAGCAGATCGATGCGGCCGAACTGTTCAAGCGCCGCCTGCACCAGGCGGGCCCGGTCTGCAGCGGAGCCGATATCAGCCTGCACCACCAGCGCGGCGCCACCGGCCTCCCGGACTATGCCGGCGGTCTCGCTGGCCGTGGCGGCATTGCCGCGATAGTTGATAACCAGCGACCATCCTCTCTCTGCCAGCGCCAGCGCGATACCCCGCCCAATCCCGCGGCCGGCACCAGTGACCAATGCCACTTTGTCCATTGCACCACCCTTCCACTCCACAGTTCCCAGCCCAAAACGAGCAGTTGCCCACCAGTACTGTTGCTGAACACCAAGAATTAACGACTAAAGACCAGAAACTATCCCTACTCCGCCCCCAAAACCTTGCACACCGCTTCCAGGAAGAAGTAGTCTCCCCACATCACGCTTTCGTTTACGCCCAGCCCCAGCCGTTCGTGGTACATGCCCTGCTTGAGGACGCCTTCCCAGCCCTCGTCCTCGAAGGCGACAAACTCAGGCTCGGTCAGTGTATCGACGATCCGGAGCGCGTAGTCGTGATACTGCTTGCCCAGCGTCGGGTCGCCCACCAGTTGCGAAAGCTGGATCAGGCCGCTGGCCGCGATGGCCGCGGCCGAGCTTTCGTGCGGATTCTGCGGCTCCGCCTCCATCCAGTCGTTCTGCGGCACGCCGTGGTCCGGCGTGTTTTCCATGTAGAACCAGGCGTTGTCCTGGCTGGTCTTGAGAAATCGGGCATCCCCCGTCAGCCCGTACACCGTGCCGAACCCGTAGAGCGACCAGCCCAGCCCTCGCGCCCACGATGAGTCGTCGCGCCAGCCCTGATGCGTCGTCTGCCGCAGGAACTCGCCCGTCTCCAGGTCGAAAATACCCTCGTGCGACGTGCTGCCGTCGCCCCGCACCAGGTAGCGGCGGGTGGTCAGGCAGTGGCGGTAGGCGGTCTCCCACAGCTCTTCGTCATCGGTCTCCTGCGCCGCGTAGAAGATGATCGGCACGTTCATCATGATGTCGATGAAGAGGCTCTCGTCGGAGACAAAGGAGCGCAGATATTCGCCCTTCTCCTTGAACCGCTTGGCGAGCGTCTGACCGGCCTCGATGACGACCGCGTTCTTGTCCTCTTCGCCCGTCAGGTCGTACCAGCGCTTCCAGGTCGAGAAGAACAGAAAGCCGAGATCGTGGACGTTGCGGTCCGTCTTGCGGTGTTCCAGCAGGCGCGAATAATGTTCGGCCTTCTCGCGGAAATATTCGTCGCCGGTGGCCTGGTAGACCAGCCACAGCTGTCCGCCGAGGAAGCCTTCGCACCAGTTCGTCCACGCCTCGCCGCTGTGCATCCACTTCCCGTTCTGCGTGTACATCGGGAAATGGTCCGGGTGCGCCTCCACCAGGTTGCGCAACTGGCCGGCCGCGAAATCAACGGTACTTTCACATTTGGATTGCAGATTATCAAGATCAATCATGGGCTTCTGTCTCCCAGGTTTCTTTTCGGTAGTCAGTGTGCGGTGGTCCGTGGTCAACACCTGCCCTGGTCACGGGCCGGCGTGATTACATTTAATCGGACAGGTCTTCCATATCACTGTCAATACAAGCTCAGTTCAATCTCAGCTCTCCACAGCCCCTGCGGCATCCATCACCTTCCGCAGCGACTCCACCGCATACGCCATGCCGTCCGGGCCGCTGAAACCGCTGCTGTGCGCGGCGATGGCCAGGTGCGGCTCCAGCGCCAGCATCCCCTGATAGCCGCTGCTGATGAGCCGGTCCAAGAGTTCGGGGATCTGCCCATCGCCTTCACCGGCGGCCTTGACGCCGCCCTCCAGCTTGCAGTCCTTGATATGCACATAGCCCACGCGGCTGCCGATCAAGGGCCAGCCTCGCTCGGTGATCCGCTCTTCGCCCACCTGCACGAAGTTGGCCGGATCCCAGAGAAAGACGAGATGGGGGCTGTCGATGGCGTCGACCAGCCTGACACAGCGGTCGAGCGTGTCGCCGACGATGCCCTTCTCGTTTTCCAGCAGCAGGGTGACGCCCTCCGCCGCGGCGACCTCCGTCAGGCGGCGCAGCCGGTCGATGGCGGTGTCCACGTAGCTGTCGTAATCGTCGCAGTCTTCGGGCAGGTGGAAGGAGAAGATGCGAATGTTGCCGGTGTCCAGCTGGCGGGCGATCTCGATCAGGCGGCGCAAATTCTGCACCTCCGTCTCGACCGGCTCCTCGATGGGGCTTTTGCCGACCGGGCTGCCGATCGCGCTGATCGTCACGCCGTGGTCGTCGCACAGCGCCCGCACCTTCGCGACCCGGTCATCGGACATGTGGAGCACGTTCTCCCCCCACGCCGCCCGCAGCTCCAGGCAGGAAATCTTCAGGTCGTTGAGCGTCTGCAGCTGTGACTCCAAGTCGTCCGCGATCTCGTCGCCGAATGCGCTGATAGTGAAGGATGCAGTTGTCATATTGCTATGTCTCTCTGAATTAAGCCGCTCCATCCCGCCAATTCCTCAACAACGAGAATCACAGTTCAGACAGGGCAGCCACTAAGAACTAGAAGCTAACCACTAAAAACTATCCTCATACACCGCCAGTATTGCAGCCAGACTGCGCCTGCCCTCAGATCCGTCAATGACCGGGTCCTCGCCGCGGCGGATGCCGGCGATGAAATCCTTGAGAATGGCGATATGGCCGCTGGTCGAGATGCCGCGCGGGTCGCCCGCCATGCCCGGGTCCACCTGCTCGGTGGCGACCGGCCAGGGCTCGACCGTCTCCTTGGCCGCGTCGGCCAGTCCCCAGCGCAGGACAGACTCCCCCTCGATCTGGATGCCCCCGTTGGTCCCGTAGACCTCCAGCCGGTGCGGGAATCCGGGTTCCGCGGCTACGGTAGCGGTGATCGTCGCCACCGCGGCGTTGGCAAAGCGCAACACGGCGCCGGCCGTGTCTTCGATCTCGACCGAGCGATGCCGTGAATCGGCGAAGGCATGCACCTCAATCGGGTCTCCCAGGAACCAGAGCAGCAGGTCGATAATGTGAATGCCCTGGTTCATCAGCACGCCGCCGCCGTCCATCTCCCACGTGCCCCGCCACTCCGCCTGGGCGTAGTAGGACTCATCGCGGAAATAGGGCATCGTCACCACGCCCAAGGTGATTTCCCCCAGGTCGCCGCCGTGGATGGCGTCGTGGACGCGGCGGAAGAGCGGCTCCGCCCGGCGCTGCAGGCAGACGCCCAGCTGCACGCCGTTCTCCCGGCAGGCCGCGATCATGGCGTCGGCGTCGGCCAGCGAGAGCGCCATCGGCTTTTCCACCAGCACGTGCTTGCCGCTCGATGCGGCCGCGATCGCCTGCTGCGCGTGCTGGCCGCTGGGCGTGCAGATGCAGACGGCATCGACCGCCGGGTCCGCCAGCAGCTCGTCATAGGAGCGGGCCGGCGCGCCGAAACGCCGGGAAATTTCCCCGTAGCGGGCTGGGTTATAATGGCCGACCCCCACCAGGCGCGCGCCCAGGTTGGCGCATTCCTGGATCGCATTCAGGTGGTACTCCGCCACCATCCCCGCGCCGAGGATGGCAAAACCAAGTTCGGACTGTTCGTGTTGTGTCATCGTGTCTCGTCCCACATGCGGCGCAGATATTCTCCGGAGGGGCCTGCTTGGGCGGCGAGGTCGTCCCAACGGCACTCGATCGAGATGCGTCCGCTGTAGCCGCCCTTGTGCAGGCGGCGGAAAAACTCTTCATACGGGTAACTGCCTTCACCGGGCGCAACGCGATGCGTGTCCGCGACGTGGACATGCTCAATCCATGCGGCGCAGGTGGTGATGTTTTCCAGCGGTTCGTCGTCCTCCATCATATGGTAGAGATCGGCCAGCAGGCGGACGCGGAGATGAGCGGTCTCCCGCGCCAGCTCCATGCCTTCGACGACGCTGGTGATAATGTTCGAATCGCGCGAATTCAGCGGCTCGATGACGATGGTCACGCCGTTGCGCACGGCTACGTTCCCGGCCAGCCGCAGGAAGCGCACCAGCTGCATGAACGCCTCCTCCTTGGCGAATCCGTCCGGCACATTGCGGGCGCCGCCGCTGCCGAAGACGATCTTCTCGCCGCCCACCGCGGCCACGCGGCCGATGGCGGCCTCCAGATAGCTCTCCACCTGTTCCCAATTAACATTTGGCCCCGTGACAGGTACCTCCGAGGGCACAAAGACGTTGAAAACCGGAGTAGGCAGCGGCGCGCTGTCGAACGGCGCACGGATGGCGTCGAAATCCGGGTCCAGCGGGGACAGCGACCGGACAGTCGGCTCGACGAAATCGAAGCCGGCCTCATGCGCGATGCCCGCGTCGGCAATCGGTAGACAGATTCCAAATTGCATGGGTGGTGTACTCCAGGGGTCGGCAAATATCGGGATTTTTTTGCTGTGTGACACAGCATGGACAGTATTTTATAATAGGATTCTCACAGGCGCTATATTTTCAGGGGTTCATTGGCTCTGGTGTCTTGCTATTGAACCGGGCGGTTCGCCGCCACTGCGAAGAACGTGAAAGGAGAGATATAAGGGAACGAAACGCAGTTCTGTACTTTCGATGCACAACCCAAGGAGGAATGACCGATGACGAGCAAGACAAGCAGACGCAGTTTTCTCAAAGTGTCTGGTAGCGTCGTAGCGGGTGCGGCCGTGGCCGGATGCGTGGCCCCCGTCGCGCCAACGACAACGGGCATGGACGATTCCGGCCCTACCTCCGAACGAGTCGCCCTGCGCTTCCTCAACAAATGGGGCTCCGGCGTGCGGCGTGAGCTGATGAACGGCTTTCTCGACAATTGGGCCGAACAGAACCCCAATATCGGCATCATCTTCGAACCCGTCGCCGACTTCGACCGCCGCATGCCCATCCTCGTCGCCGCAGGTGAGTGGGGCGACATCATGTTGTTCTTCGATCTGCAGCTGAGCGCGTTCCACGAAATTGCCACCGATCTCACCCCGTACTTCGAGGCCAGCGGCACGCCCTTCCCCGGCAAGGAGGGCAGCGAGTTGATCCGCATTCCCAATCATGTCGGTTACGAGCCGGGCAAGGTCAAGGCCGTCCCCTTCCAACTCAATATCGTCATGACGGGCATCAATAAGGACCTCTTCAAAGAGGCCGGCGTGCCCATGCCCTGGGAACACGACCATAACGGCGACAAATGGTGGGACTGGCACGACTACCGCGAGGCCGCCTGCGCCATCAACGACCTCGGCGAAGACATCATCGGCTCCAATTTCAGCTTCGGCAATATCGAACAGGATGGCTTGGTGAACTGGAGTGTTGCCAATGGCGGTCAACTGATCGACGTCGAGAACAAAAAGGGATCCTGGAACACGCCTGAGTTCATCGAAGGCCAGCAGTTCGCGGTCGACATGATCTGCCAGGATGGCTGCATGATGAATGTGGACGACTATCAGGGCCTGGGCCAGGCTCTGGGCATCTACCCTTGGGCTGCCGGCGTCCAGGGCATCGCCTCTCGCGGCTCCGGCTACTGGGTAAGTCGCAGCGAGGCCGACCTCACCCAGGTCGCCTGGGTCCGCTCACCCAACACCGGCAAGAGCGCCGGCCTTGGCTCCATGCACTTCCACATCGTCACCACGCAAAGCCAGCACCCGGCCGAAGCCTTCGAGTTCATGATGTACCTTGCCAACTTCGAGAACCAGAAGAACATCGCCCTCTCCGGTACGGCCGAACCGGTCAACGCCGGCGTCTGGCAAGACGCAGACTACCAGGCCACGTGGGGCGGCCCCGAAGCAGTCGAGGCCTACCTCGATGCCCTCGAAAACTTCATCTTCACGCCGCAGCTCCCCGGCGTCCTCGAATGGTTCGGCGAGATCAAGATCCTCTGGGGCGACGTGCTGCGCTGCGAGGTAAGCGTCGAGGAACAGGTCGTCATCGTCGACCAGAAGACCGACGAGATCCTGGCCGCACACGCCTGATATCTTCCGCACAACAGTGGATAGTGGCGCGCAATAACGCGCGCCACTATCCACTGCTCACTATTCACCACGCTCTATCCTCCTGGATCGCCGATGCAGACCCCCAGGACAGTTGCGCCGAATATCAGTTGGGCCAGGCTGAGGCCGCACATCGTCGGCTGGGCTTTCATCTCCCCTTGGCTGGTCAGCTTCAGCTTCCTGATGGTCTACCCCTTCATCGCCTCCTTCGTCCTCAGTTTTACCCGCTACCAGCTGATCGGCGAGGCGGAGTTCATCGGCTTTGAAAACATCCAGCGCATGCTCTTCGACGACGAAAGGGTCGCCGACGCCCTGCGCGTCACCTTTACCTATGTCCTCCTCACCGTCCCCGCGGGCACGGCCATCAGCATCCTGGTCGCCATCCTGCTCAATCAGAGCGTGCGCGGCATCCCCTTCTTCCGCACCTCCTTCTATATGCCCAGCGTGATCGGCGGTGTCGGCCTCGCGCTGTTATGGACGACCATCCTCGCCAAGAACGGGCCTGTCAACGCCGCGCTCGGCTTGGTTGGGATCGAGGGACCGAACTGGCTCTTTGATACCGCCTGGGCGCTGCCTTCCCTGGCGCTCAAAGCTATCGCAACCGCCGGCGCCGCCATGCTCATCATCCTCGCCGCCCTGCAAGGCGTGCCGCAGCATCTCTACGAGGCCGTCGACCTCGATGGCGGCGGCGAATGGGCCAAGTTCTGGCACGTAACCCTGCCCCAGATCTCGCCTGCTATCTTCTACAACGTCATCGTTACCACGATCGGCGTCATGCAATCATTTGTCGAGGCCTTCATCATGACCAATGGCGGCCCCGGCACCGCCACCCTCTTCTACGGCCTCTATCTCTATCGTCAGGCGTTCGAGTTTTACCGCATGGGCTACGCCTCCGCGCTCGCCTGGATGATCTTCCTCATCATCCTCGCCCTGACTATCGTCAACTTCCGCGTTGCCCGCTACTGGGTCTACTACGAGGGTGAGGAGTAGCCCGCCTTGTCCACGCTGACCGCTTCCTGGACAAAGAGCAAGACCACCCAGCGTCGCCTGCGCGACCTGCTCGCCTACTCCTTGTTGGCCGTCGGTTTTGTCTGGTTCATCTTTCCGCTTTTCTGGGTTATTATGAGCTCCCTGAAAACCTTTGAAGATTTCAATCAGATCCCTCTGCGGATCTTCCCTTCCGAACTCTACCTGGGAAACTACCCCAGCGCTTGGAACAGCGTCCCCTTTGGCCGCTACTTTATCAACACCGCCATCATCGTCTCGCTCTCTGTCGTCGGCGAGCTGATTAGCGCCTCCATCGTCGGGTTCGGCTTCTCCCGCCTCAAGTTCTGGGGCCGAAATTTCCTTTTTATGGTCCTCCTCAGCACCATGATGCTCCCCTTCTGGGTCGTCATCATCCCCCGCTTCCTGCTCTACAGAGATATCGGCTGGGTCGGCACCTGGCTGCCCCTCATCGTGCCCAGCTACTTCGCCAACCCCGTCTACGTCTTTCTCATGCGCCAGTTCTTCATGACCCTGCCGCCCGAACTGGACGACGCCGCCAAAATCGACGGCTGCAACGAACTGGGCATCTTCTGGCGCATCCTGCTGCCGCTGACCAAACCGGTGCTGGCCACCATCGCCATCTTTTCCTTCATCAACGTATGGACCGACTTCGTCAAACAGGTCATCTACCTGAGCCAGGACAGCACCTACACCGTCGCCATCGGCCTCGCCTTCCTGCGTTGGCAGATCGCCCAGGGCGACCCCGTGCCCGGACTGCTGATGGCCGCCACCGTCTTCACATCGCTGCCCATGATCGCAATCTTCTTTATCGGCCAGAAATATATGGTGCGCGGCATCGCGCTCACAGGACGCACCGGCACATGATCAATGACAGATACCTGCTTTTGGATACCTCGCTCTGGGCGCAAGCCGATCATCTGACGGTGACGCCGGGGCAGGCGCGCAAAGCGAGCAAAAATCCCTTATTCGGCGAAGATCTGCCCTGGGAAGTCCGCCACGACAACCTCTACGCCAATGTGATCTTCGACCCGACCGACAACCTCTACAAGTGCTGGTACAACCCCTTCATCATCGACGCGGCCACGACCGATACCCCGCCCGCACAACGGGAGCGCAGCGCCTATCGCGCTGCGCTTGCCCGCGCAAGAGCCGACGAACACGTCAGGAAGCATCGCGAGATGGGCGTCTGTTACGCCGTCTCCACCGACGGCATCCGCTGGGAAAGGCCTGAACTGGGCCTGATCGAGTTCGATGGCTCCACCCGCAACAACCTCGTCATGCGCGACGTGCACGGCGTCGGCGTCACTCTCGACCCGCATGATCCCGACCCAGCGGGCAGGTTCAAGGCGTTCATGGAGGGCGGCACAGCCAGGTCGCCGGACGGCCTGCACTGGTCCCCCATCCAGCTCTGCCCCGAGATCGACGCCCGCTGGGATACCCACAACAATTTGTTCTGGGATGAACGGCACGGCAAGTATGTCGGCATAACCCGCCTCTTTGACGGACGCCAGCGCACCGTTGGCCGCACCGAGAGCGAGGATTTCAAGACCTGGACGCGGGCTGTCGAAGTCCTCCGCGCCCTGCCCAACGAGCCGGACCGCCAGACCTACGCCCTGATCGCCTTCCCCTGTGCCCAGCTCTATCTTGGCCTGTTGATGATGTTCGATACGGCGACCGACCTTGTCGACTGTGAACTGGCCTGGAGCCGCGACACTGTGCAATGGGAGCGCGTCTCTCCGGGGACGCCCCTGATCGAGCGCGGCGAGGAGGGCAGCTTCGACTGGGGCTGCATCTACGCGGCGGCTTATCCGTTTCTCAAGGACGGGCGTTTGCAGCTTTATTACGGCGGCAGCGACGGCCCCCACACTGACTGGCGTTCCGCCTATCTGGGGCTGGCGACCCTGCGGCCGGATGGGTTTGCCGGGTTGACGCCGGCCAATAAGACCCAGACCGCTACGCTCGTTACGCGGCCTGTACGGTGCAGCGGGCGTCAACTCCGCCTGAGCGCCGACGCGGAAGGCGGCCAGGTCAGAGCGGCGCTGGCGGACGTCAATGGCAAGGGCCTGGCCGATTCGATTCCGGTTCAGGCCGATGTCACCGACCTCCCCCTGCAATGGCACGACGGTCAGGACCTGGCCGCGCTGGTCGGCCGGGAAGTTCAGCTTATCTTTGAACTGCAGGACGCGACGCTCTATTCCTTCTCTTTCAGCGATTGACCCCTTGTCTGTATAGCGGGCCGCCTGCCGCACGCGTCATCCCGCGAGATGCACGCCGTCATCAGCGGGTGAATTTTGCAGCACCGCCACCGAACATTAAGGAGAAACTCATGGGAACGAGAATGGAAGGCAAAGTCGCCATCATCACCGGCGCAACCCTGGGGCTGGGCAAAGCCGGCGCGCTGGCATTCGCCCGCGAAGGCGCCTCCGTCGTCATCTGCGACCGCGGCCGAACGCCGGAGAACTCGCAGAAGGTACTGGCGCAGGCAGAAGGACTCAGCGGTGAGATCGCCTACAAGCGCTGCGACGTCATGATCAAAGAGGACATCACAGCCCTGGTCAAATTCACCGTGGAGCGCTATGGGCGCGTCGATGTCATGGTCAACAATGCCGTTATCGACAACCCGGGGGGCATGTTGGAGGAAGTCACGCTCCAGGACTGGGAGGACGGCTTCATGTGCCATGTGACCGCGCCGCTTCTCTTCTGCAAAGAGGTGGTCCCGCTCATGATCAAGCAGGGGGGTGGCAACATCATCAACGTTTCATCCGGTATCGCCCTTGCCGGCAGTCCCAGCATCTCGTCCTACGGCCCGGCCAAGGCGGCCATGATCAATTTCACCCAGCATCTGGCCATCACCTACGGCCCTGACGGCATCCGCGCCAACACGCTCACTCCCGCCCGAATGCTCACCGAAAAGAAATACGAGATGCTCGCCAACAATCCGGCCGCGGTCCGCACGCAGAAATTCGCCTACCCAATGGGCAGCCCCGCCTTGCCCGAACAGGTGGCCGAGGTCATGCTGTTTCTGGCGTCAGATGAGTCCGTCGCCATCACCGGCCACAACCTGATCGCCGACGCCGGCAACACAGCATTCGGCCCCGGCGGCATGATCGGGCGGCTCGAGAAGGATCTGCGCGCCAGGTTGGAGGCCCAAGGTTCCGAGTGGCTGAAAGACGAAATGTAAGTGTTGGATCGCCCCTGCTTGAAAGGGACGCGCAGGAGGAACAATGGCCCTCATCAACATCGCATCCGATAAGCAGATCTTCGCGGATAACTACCTGATCGAGAGCCTCAAGGACGCCAGGCAGGTGATGAACCCGGCCCGCAAACTGGAGAACAACCCCGTTCTCTGGCCGGAAAAACCCTGGGAAGGGGATTACCTGGGCGTGAGTGACGTCTGGTTCGACCACGCCGACCAGGTCTTCAAGATGTTCTACCGCCCCGCCACCCACAGGGCCTACCTGACTCCGGACGGCACGCTGGCAGCCGACGCGCCCGCAGACGACGACCCGATTACCGCCTGCCTCGCCCTCTCGGACGATGGCATCAATTGGGAAAGGCCGGAACTGGGCCTGGTAGAGTATCAGGGCTCAAAAAAGAACAATCTTCTTCCTGAAGATGCGTTCATGCCCTACTTCTTCCAGGACCTGCACGAAGAGGACCCGCGCAAACGCTACAAGGGCCTGATCCGGACCGGTTCGACGACCACCACGATGACGTTCGACCTCTACTATTCGCCCGACAGCCTCAATTGGACGCCCTGCGAACACAACCCCGTCATCGACACCGCGCCCCGCATCGGCCGCTGGGGGCCGACCAAATTCATGGGCTGGGACCCCATCCGCCAGGTCTATGCAGCCCACATGGAGAACTGCCTCCACCGCCGCTGCCCCCATGACAAGCGCCTCATCGGCCGCGCCGAAAGCCCCGACATGGTCCACTGGAGCGACCCGGAAACGATCCTCATGCCCGATGAGCAGGACCCGCCCGACACCGAATTCTACGTCATGCCAGTCATCGTTTACGCCGGACTCTATGTCGGCCTGCTCTGGATATTCCGCACCAACGACTCCACCCACCACCCCGAGCTTGTCTTCAGCCGCAACGGTATCCACTACGAACGCAACTACCGGGAGCCGTTCATCCAGCGCGGCGCGCACAGCGGAGAGTACGACGCCTCCTGTGTCTACAACCTCGAGCCCCTTGTCCACAACGACCGCATCTACACCTATTTTACGGGCGCCAACTGGCGCTCATACCGGACGCTGTTGGAGTTGGGCGATCGCGGCGTCGGCGCAATCGGCGTGGCCGAGACGCCGCTCGACGGCTTCGTGGCGGTGGAGGGAAAGAAGCGGGGATACAGCGAGATGGTGACGCGGTCCTTCGGTTTCTCGGGCAGCCAGTTGCGCCTCAATCTGCAAGCGCACCTGGCCGACGATGTCCTGCCAAACGAATGCGAGGTGAGGGTCGCGCTCCTGACACCCAATCACCAGCCATTACCCGGCTTCGGCTTCGACGACGCCGACCCCATCACGACCACCGGTCAGGCCCACCTGGTCTCTTGGCAGGGGCGTACCGATCTGAGCGACCTGGCCGGCGGTCCGATCAAGCTGCATTTCTATTTCAGAAACGCCAAACTGTTTTCCTTCCAGTTCGTAGACCCTCCTGAATAGGCGGCGGGGCAGAACTCAGTTCCAGCTGTCGATGAAGTCTTCGAGGCTGAAGTCGGCCGGCATCTCATTGAAAAAGTAGCGCATCGGCCGCGCCTGGAAACCGGGCGCGAAATGCTCGTCCTCCGCTTGGAGCTTGTCGTCCAGGATTGCAAAGCGCCTGTGGAGTGCCGCGGCCTCCTCCACTGTGAAACGCTGCGCGAACTGCGGCCCCCAGTTGATCGAGATCGAATGTGAAGAGCGCGCGCGCTGGCGATAGTCCTCGGTTATCCCCTCCAGAAGATCGGAGTCCGCGTCGGTGTCCGCGTTTTCATGCTTCACGACCTGGAGATGGAGAACCGCCTTGCTCAGGTAGATCGTCAGGACCATCTTGCCGTCTTCACCTGCGCCCGGCTGCAGCGCCTCCAGCGCGGCAAAGTAGGCGCCGGCATCTCCCTTCAGCGCCGCCCGCAACGCGGCCTCGGTCGCGTCCTGCTGCGCCGCGCTCTTCCCGTCCCACTGCCTGAATGACGCCCGCGCCCCGGGCGAAAGGAACTCGGTGAAGGAGATGTCGGGGTAGTAGGGGAAGATCGAGTGACCTCCGTGGATGGTGCGGCGCGTCTTGGGGCTGTAGTTGCTGCCCCAATGCAACAGGTAGTTGATATACACGACCGCATCGCCGGCGTTCAACTCTACGGGGATGCCGCCGGGCACGGCGCGCCGCGGGTCGGCCGACAGCGAGCGGTTTTCGGCCTCGGTGTTGAGCCGCAGGTGGCTGCCCGGCACAACCCAGAGCACGTTGTCGTCATAGAGTGGGATGTTCCACTGCACGTACTTGGGGCCGTTCTCCCTCAAATCCTTCTGCAGGCCGGCCAGAGGCGCCATGTCGATCGGGTGGATGTCGCGATGCCACGCGGCCGGGCCATGATCGCGCACCGGGCTGCACATCAGCATCATGCCGGCCACTGAAGCAGCCTTCGGGACGCTCAACAGCTGTCGGCTTACCCCCAGCGTACTCTCCTGCAACCAGACCTCGACCGTGCTGGCCGTCGCTTTATCGATCAGCCTGTTGTATGAGACCAGCCGCGGCTGCGGTTGCGTTTCCCAGACGCCGCCGGGCAGGTCGTCCGGCCCCCGCTCCCGCGCCCAGATCTTTCTCTGCCTCCCGACCAGGGTCTCAAAATCGGCGCGCAGCTGCTCCAGCCGGTCCGGCGGGATCACCTCCCGCAGCACGAGATACCCCTGCTCCATGAATTGTTCGCGGCTGACCTGCATTGTTCGCCTCCCTTGTAAATCCTTGTCAGTGCGGTCGCTGAACAAGAAGCCCCGGCAGTCTATCCCACCGGGGCCTTTACACTTCTGCAGCGCCTTCGTCAAACGATCACTTTTGTGCCTTGCGTGTCTTTCTGTTCAGGGCGTTCGTCCCCTGCCTGCAGAGATCGGAGATAATCCTGAAAACGTCAAGGCTGTATGCCACAACCAACACGGCAATCCCCAATGCAGGGCTCGCCAGAAACTCTAACAACGCGAAACCGAAAAGATCGCCAATCGCGCTCCACCACCCAAGCGGCGTCCGCCTGTCGGAATCGACGCGACTGCATAGCGGCGGCGCGTAGCTCGTCATCGTCTGGCGCTGCGCCGTTCTGTAAATGAATTCCGGCTCTTGATACATCATTGCGCCTCCAGGGCGGGCAATACACCTGCGACCGCCAGCGCTGGCAATATATCATACGTCCGGTGGGCTGTTAAGCGGTCAGATTCGTCTTTTACTTCCGAAAGTTGACGGAAATTTAGGCTGAATGTATAATATAGCTAGATTAACTAAATCTTCTGAAGCTCCAAGGTGAAATCACTGTGGCTATCAAAACTATTTCTTCCACACAAGCTCAGAATAATTTCGGCAGGGTTCTTGATGATGTTGTGCAAAACGATGTAAGGTACATCATTAAGCGTCGTGACGCGCCTCAAGCAATTCTGGTAAGTCTTTCCGAGTTGGAGCGTCTGCTGTCTGCAAGCGCCGGGGAGCGCCAGCGCCTTGAGGAGATTATACGTGAACAGAGTCCTGCTTACCATCTGGGCACGCCTTTAGATTGATCACTGAAATGAGGAGAATGGTTGTGACACAGGACTGGAGTTCGTTTACGCAGAGTTTCCCCACACACTACTACACAACCTCTGTCGCGATTCAAGCCGACTGTTTCGCATGGATGAAAAGCATTGCTGAAAACTCCGTGCATTCAGTTGTGACAGATCCCCCCTACGGTGTGAAAGAGTATGAATTCGTGCAATTGGAAAAGAGGGCGAATGACAGCGGCGGGATTTGGCGTATCCCCCCTGCATTCGATGGTAACAAACGTTCGCCGCTGCCCAGATTTACCGCCCTCTCGCAGAGTGAAAGAGAGCATCTTTCGCAGTACTTCCATGAATGGGCGCGCCTTGTAGGACGTGTTTTGCGGCCTGGTGGGCATTTGTTCATCGCCTCAAACTCTTTTCTCGCACAGGATGTCTTTTCGTCCGTGTCGACAGCGGGGCTGGAGTTCAGGGGCCAGATCATCCGTCTCGTGCGAACGCTACGCGGCGGGGATCGTCCCAAGAACGCAGAAGGTGAATATCCAGAAGTCTGTTCTATGGCACGTGGAGCATACGAACCGTGGGGACTGTTTCGAAAGCCCTTGCCCAAGGGTATGAAAGTGAGCGACTGTCTGGCCCAATATCAGACGGGTGGACTCAGGCGCAAGCCAGACGGCAAACCATTTGAGGACGTGATCGAAAGCGGGCGAACACTGCAACGAGAGCGTGAAATCGCGCCGCATCCCAGTCTCAAGCCGCAATCCTTTTTGCGCCAAATCGTCTACGCGTCGCTGCCTTTGGGTGAAGGGATAGTATTCGATCCCTTCATGGGGTCAGGTTCGACAGTTGCCGCCGCGGAAGCCGTCGGATACCGCAGCATAGGTGTCGAACGAGTCACAGACTACTTTGAGATGAGCCGGGAAGCGGTTCCCGCGCTCGCCGAGATTGGTGTGCAGACATCGCAGATGGAGTTTAAGTTAACGTAAATCTTCGTATATCCAGTTCTCTTTCATCTTGGTTACGCCCTGTCGATTTACACTCGCTGTGATTGTACGGCGACTAGTCTCTGAACGGCCTGAGAAATTCCAATCTTCTTCCTCAAGCCGCGCTCCATACACTCCGCGAAATTGGAAGGGTTTTGGCGGCACGTCTATGCTCTTGTCTCTGGCGGTGTTGCTGTCAAAGTAGAAAACCAGGAGCCAAACAGCCTCTGGATTGTGCCCCTGCCAGCTACTCTTGTGGCGAGATGCCTTTATTTCTATTCCTTTCTGCGAATACTGTACTGAGTTGCCATTGAACATACCCGCCGGGATGAGATCAGGGTGCCCATTATGATATTGATTTTTCGCTAAAGTGGGGCAGTAATGGGGAACTGTCTCGTTCATGAATTCCCCTACGACGCTGCTGAAATTCGCAGGCATCAGAAAACTCTCGAGCCGGGAAAGGCTTCTCGAATGAAGCTGCTGGTTGATAAACCCCAGGAAATCGATGAAATCCTGCATAGCTGATTGCAAGTGGGAAACCGTTAGGCCATATGGCAGGACGGCTGTTTCGTTGAAGGCTGACGCTACTACAGGTATGGGCCGACAAGCTGCAGCCTCTGTATGCCTACACATCCTCCCGCCTGCAGCCGCTCCAGCAACTCGCTGTACGCCTTCCGGTCCAGGGGCAGGCTCACTGCCTCGCCGGTGGCGCCGCTGTAGATCATCGCATTGGCCAGCTCCAGTGACTTCAGCCCCTCTTCGCCATTGCAGCGGGGTTCGCCGCCCTCGCGAATGGCGCGATGGAAGTCCTTGTATACGGCCGCATGCCCGTGCTGCTCCGGCTCATCTTTCGATACCCTGCCTGCAGAGGTCGGAAATAACCCCAAAAGCGTAAAGGCAGAATGACACAACCAGCCTGGCAATCCCCAATACCGGGCTCGCCAGGAACTTTAACAACGTGAAACTGACAAAATCGCCAACCGCGCTCCACCATCCAAGCGGCGTCCGCCTGTCGGAATCGACGCGACTGCTCATCGGCGGCGCGTAGCTCGTCATCGTCTGACGCTGTGCCGTTCTGTAAATGATCTCTGGCTCTTGATACATTACTGCACTTCCAGGGCGGGCCATACACGGCCACCGCCCCTGCTGGCAATATATCATACGTCCGGTGGGCTGTGAAGCGGCCAAAACACTGGTGCGGCCAGATGTCTGGGCAAACGTTGTTTGAAGCAGACTCCTCACGATACGTCGAAGGACAAGACCGGAGGCGATGGGCCGACTATTGTGCTACGTGTTTTCTTATTAGGTCAAAAAATCGTGTCACAGAGGTGCAACCCAAACAGATTGACATCAACCAAGATGGAATGTATATTGATCCTGATTTGTGGTTCTTCTAAGCGAGTCATTGCT
Source organism: Caldilineaceae bacterium (assembly GCA_965200615.1). GTDB lineage: Bacteria > Chloroflexota > Anaerolineae > Caldilineales > Caldilineaceae > Bin5. The sequence goes on from OZ241377.1 coordinate 827,974, forward strand.
CTAACAGCAGGTGCGAAAAAGATGATTTGGAAACTCAAATGTTCGGTCGAAAGAGATGGCGAGTGGTACGCCTCTTATTGTGAAAACTTGGGCATAGCAAGCCAGGGGGAGACCGTACAGGAGGCGAAGAAGAACTTAGAGGAAGCGGTTGAGATGTTTTTTGAAGACGCTTCACCTATCGAAATCTTGAGCCATCTTGGTCTTCTTGAGGCAGAAGCACCTCTCGAGATTCAACGATCTCCTCATCAGGAAACGCAAGCAACTGAGTGGGAGCTTGTCGTTGCCTAGACTGAAACTGATGTCAGGGCGCGAAGTCTGTAAAATACTTTCCAGACATGGATACTCGCAAGTCAGACAGAAGGGCAGTCATATACAAATGCGAAAGGAAATAGAAACCGATCTTGGGAGAGCCAGTATAACGGTCACAGTGCCGGATCACCGAGAGATCGGGTTGAAAACACTTTCGAGAATTATCCTGAGATCACAACTGCCCCGTTCCCTCTTTGAGAGTTAGTACCAGATCTCGCATTGAATCAAAAAACAAAAGCGCCTAGCGGCCATTCCGCTAGGCGCTTACATTTCATTAACTGAAACATAGGAATAAGCTGAAAAGCTATAACTGATGTTCCGTCACCGTGGACGTGCAGTTCAAGTAACCGCAAGATGCCAGAACTCCAGGAAGCAAAAAGTTCCCTTCTCTCACTCCTCTTCACTCTCTCCTCATCCCTAAACATTCTCCGCCTGCAACCTCTCCAGCAGTTCGCTGTACGCCTCCCGGTCCAGGGGCAGGCTTACCGCTTCGCCGGTGGCGCCGCTGTAGATCATCGCGTTGGCCAGCTCCAGCGACTTCAGCCCCTCTTCGCCGTTGCAGCGGGGTTCGCCGCCCTCGCGAATGGCGCGGTGGAAATCGTTGTAGACGGCTGCATGCCCGTGCTGTTCCGGCTCGTCCTCGACACCGGCGTCGGATTCAGCCGGTTCTGTGCGCACAAACGGCTCGGGGCTGTCGGTGATCAGCTGGCGCAGGTCGGTCTCGTAGCGCTCGTACTCGATGCGGTCCTGGTGCAGCACGATCTTCCCGCCGGTGCCGGACACCTCAAAGGTGCGGGGACCGCTCTCGGTCGTGCTGAAATAGATGGTGCCGTGCGCGTCTTCCGGCCACTCGAGCAGCGCGGTGGCGGTGTCCTCGGTCTGGATCGCGTGGAGACGGGTGCAGGTGGCGGCGTAGACCCGCTGCGGGGAACCGACCAGGTGGCAGACCAAGTCCAGGTCATGCGGGGCCTGGTTCATCAGCACACCGCCGCCTTCACCTCGCCACGTACCTCGCCAGCCGCCGCGCAGGTAGTAGGCCGCGGTGCGCATCCAGGGGAAGACGCCGGTCACCCGCTGGATGCGGCCCAGCTGGCCGCTGTCGATCAGCCGTTTCATCGCCCGCACGTGCGGCAGCTGGCGGTACTGGTAGTTCACCGCCAGCACACGATTGTTGGCCCGGGCCGCCGCGATCATCGCGTCCGCCTCTTTGACCTGGATGGCGATCGGCTTTTCCACCAGCACATGGCTGCCGGCGTTGAGCGCGTCGATCGCGATCGGCGCGTGAAAGGGATGGGGCGTGATGATCACCGTCACATCCGGCTTGGTCTCGGCCAGCATCTGCCGGTGGTCGGGATAGAAAGGGCAGCCCCACTCCTCGGCCCGCTCCTGGCCCGGCTCGGGCGCCACGTCCGAGCCTCCGACCACCTCAACGTCATCGAGGCTGAGGCCCATCGAGTGGGAACGGAAAATGCCGGCGCCCATGCCAACCACCGCGTGGCGCAGCTTCGATCCTTGTGGAGAGGGTGAGTTCGACACGTTGTCTTCCTTTTCATGTTGGTTTGTACTCTGTGTGAAAGGCGGGAACACCGGACGTCGTGGATGGCAGCCGGCGGCGCGGTCGGGCCGGGATAGTGCCCGAAAACCGACCACCGCGGTTCAGAAATGCAGCATCGCCTTGACAACCTGGTTCTCCGGCTGGAGCCAGCCGGAGAACGCGCCGATCAGCTCTTCCGGCGGCGCGCTGTGCGTAAGCCAGGGGGCCAGATCGATCGCGCCGGTCTCCAGGGTCTGGACGACGCGGGCGAAGTCGGCGCTGGTGGCGTTGCGGCTGCTGATCAGCGTTGTCTCGCGGCGGTGAAACTCCGGGTCGGGGAAGGTGATATCGTCCTGCACCAGACTGATGAAAACAACGCTTCCGCCCTGTTCGATCAGGCCCAGTGCGTTCATCATCGAGCGGGCGTTGCCGGTGGCGTCGAAAACGGTCAGGGGCAGGTCGCCGCCGAACACGGCCCGCAACTGGGCCTCCGCGTCCCCGCGGCCGTCGATGAGACGCTCCACGCCCAGGTTTTCCTGCACAAAGCGCATCCGATTTTCGTCTATCTCCATCACGGCGACTTCGGCGCCGGCCAGCCGCGCAAAGGCCACCGCGGTCAACCCGATCGGACCGGCGCCGATCACCAGCGCCGACTGTTCCGGCTCGAGGTTGGCCCGGTCCGCGGCGTGCGCGCCGATGCAAAGCGTTTCGACCAGGGCCAGATGTTCCAGCGGCAGCGTCTCGGAGCGGTGCAGTTTCTCGATGGGGACGGTGATCAGCTCGCGCATGCCGCCATCGGTATGCACGCCAAGCACGCGCAGATGGGAGCAGCAGTTTATGCGCCCGCGGCGGCAGGCGCTGCACGCGCCGCAATTCAGGTACGGCTCCACCGCGCAGTGGTCGCCTGCGCGCAGGCTGCTCTCGGTATCCGGGTCGAGAGAGACGATATCCACGCCCAGCTCATGGCCGAGAATGCGGGGATAGCTGAAATAGGGCTGCCGCCCGCGAAAGGCGTGCAGGTCGGTGCCGCAAATGCCGACTCGATGCACACGCACAAGCGCCTCGCCCGGGCCCGGTTCCGCTGGCGGCGCGGTTTCCGTCAGATGCAGAGATCCGGGTTTCTCCAGTACAACGGTTTGCATCCGGTCTTCTCGAAGTGGGATGGCTGACGACAGTGGCAGGGGAGTGGAGTCGGCGTCCCGATATCATCCACCGGCTACCGGGCCGGCGCTGACGGCCGCCGGTGCGGCCGCGGGGCCGTGACCGTTGCCCAGCCCCTCTATGTCGATCTGTCCGTCCTTCAGATACAGAACATAGTCCACATAGTCGTCTACGAGGCTGTCGTGGGTCACGATCAGGAAGGTGACGTTCTGTTCGCGCACGATCTGCTGGAAGAGGCTGAGGATTTCCCGCGCGGTTGTGCTGTCCAGCTCGCCGGTCGGTTCATCCGCCAGGATCAGTTTGGGGTCGTTGGCGAGCGAGCGGGCGATGGCCACGCGTTGCTGTTGCCCGCCCGACAACTCAAAAGGCCGGTGATGCATCCAGCGGGTCAGGCCGACCAGGTCCAGGCAGTTTACCGTCTTATCATGGCGTTCGCGGCCCTTGACGCCGGACATGCGCAGGATCAATTCTACATTTTCAAAAGCGGACAGGCTGGGCAGCAGCCCGAAAGATTGGAAGATAAAACCAACCTGCTCGCGACGCCACCGCGTCAGCTGGCGTTCGTTCCAGGAGTGAATCTCCTCGCCGAAGATGCGTATCTTTCCGTCAGTCGGCGAATCCAGGCCGCCAATGCAGTTGAGGAGCGTGGTCTTGCCGCTGCCGGAGCGTCCCTTCAGCGCGGCGAAGGTCCCCTGGGCAATCTGCAGGTTGACGCCTTTGAGCGCGGCGACTTCCAGGCTGCCCGTCTTATAGATGCGCCAGACATCCTCGGTTTCGATGGCCGTGTTGGGATAAGGGTTGTTTTCCATCTGCGTTCCGGTGTCCGATTGTTCGTGACTGCAGTCAAGTGATCAGCGTACTGTACAGGCCGCTACTCTTTACTTTTGCGGCGGAAACGGCTGAAGAAGCCGCCGATAGCGCCGGACTGCTGTATTCGTCTGGCCACCGCTTCCTCCTGGGCGACAAGCTCCGGCGCCTCTGCATCCTCGCTTTCCACCGGCCGGATCAGGATGCCTTCATCGGTGATGTCGAGCATCGCCCGACCCTGGATCGAGAACTGCTGCAGAACATCTTTTGGTATCTGCAGCCGCCCCGAGCTGTCCAGCACGACCAGCTCTTCGAAATGCTCTTCGTGCTCCTCGACGATGCCGTCGCCGCCGCTGTTGAGCGACGCTTCGTCGAACCGTTCGACCGTGCGCACCTGGCGCCGCGTCTCACTGGCCAGCATCCCATCGCGGATGGCGACCACCCGGTCCACGTGGCGGGCGATGGTCGGGTCGTGGCTCACGATGATGGTCGTCAGGCCCAACTCTTCGTTTAGCGTGCGCAGCGTCGCGTAGATCGTCAACGCCGTGGCCGTGTCCACCTCACCGGTCGGCTCGTCTGCCAGCAGGAGCGTCGGATTGTTGGCCAGCGAAACGGCGATGGCCACGCGCTGCTGCTCACCGCCGGACAGTTCACGCATGTGGTGCTTCATGCGTTCGCCCAGCCCTACTCTGTCCAACAGCTCCTCGGCCCGCTTGCGTTTCTCTCTGCCCGCGAAACCCGCCAGCGTCATCGGCAACTCGACATTTTCGACCGCGTTCAGATAGGGCACCAGGTTGCGCGCGCTCTGCTGCCACACGAATCCGACCTGCTCCCGCCGGTAACGGTTGATCGCCCGTTCCGACATCTTCAGCAGATTGAAGTCTCCGACCCGTACCTGCCCCGCCGTCGGCCTGTCCAGCCCGCCCAGAATGTTCATCAGCGTGGACTTGCCGCTGCCGCTCACGCCAACGATCGCCATCAACTCGCCGGGACGCACCGACAGATTCAATCCCTGCAAAGCGACCACTTCCAGGTCAGCGACCTGATAGATCTTGACGAGACCTTCGCAGAGAATAAAGGGTTCAGACATTTCTAGGCTTCTGTTGGCTTCATAGAGGACGAAGTTTGGAGCGCAAGGCCTCCTCAAACTCCTTGCGCCTCACCGTCTTTGCCGCCAGCAGTTTTTCGCTTGAGTCCTCTAACGACAAAACTTCCCAGTGTTTAGACTCCAATTTGTACTCATCAGATATCTGCAACACCAGCCAGATTATATCCCCTTCGTTAATGTCGTGAGAAATTTTTTGACTCGGTCCCCCTACGGCATCGAAAAAGGGAACATCAACAGCTACAGCCAATTTTGTCCCCCATCTCCGCAAAGTTGGCGCCTTTACTTCGAGCTGTGGCATAAGACGCTTCGCGCTTGACGAACGCCAATCAGGACGCCTTACGGAAGTCGGCATAGGTGGAGACTCTTCAGAATCATGTAGCAATAGCCTGAAGTCATCCCTCATGCCTTCGCCGGAAAAATAGACCGCTTGAATTTCTAAGCCGAACCACTTGGATGCATCGCTATTTCCTGACAAAACGAGATCAATCCGCCCGGCAGGTCGGCCTGTGGATGGCGATCGCATAAAGGGAACTTCCTGTGCCATGAATATCTGTTGAAATCCAACAATTTCGCCTAACCATCTTGGAACAATGTCGTCCTGATCGAATCTCTTTGGGCATGTAATTACCGGCTTGCGGGACCGTCCTCCAATTCGGTCTTCCCGCTGTCCTGCAAGATCAGGTCGATATGTCTGTATCGAGCACACACCACCCTTCTTACCGCATCTGACATTCCCTTGCTGAAATGGACATCTGGGAATGACTTCGCCGAGGCCGAGAGCTACCGCAGCAAATTCATGACGTCGTTCCGGCATCATGTCTGCAAACGGTTCTCCGTACCATTCGGCGATGCCATACCGGTCTTTCATGAGAACAGTCTATCTCTGGTAATTACCAATTCAGACAGGCGATTGTGATGGGCATTTTTCATTTCAACACGGACTGTATGAAACTGATGCAGGTGGATGAGATCTACGATTTCCGGCGCTTCATCATATGTCATCAGAAAATCGGTCCGACTTCGAGCCAGGATATCAAACAAAACAGCGTGGTCGATAGTGCAGTGTTTATACAGTCGGGAGCCAGCCCTTTTCCCCCCGGTTGCCGTGTACGGAGGGTCAATAAAGGCCACAACTTTCTTTCCCCACCCTCTCAAGAGTGGTTCCAGAAGTTGCATACTATCACCTTCAAAGAATGTGATTCTTTCTGCATGTTTTGCGATGGCGCGCAGACGATTAGCTAGCGTGTCTGGATACCACCGCGACAAAAGGCCCTTGTTACTTTCTCCTGCCTTGGTGAACGACGCTCCCGGCGCTAAAATTCCAGCCCGTTTCGTGCGATTGAGGACCAAAGTGCGAAAGGCATGCTGCGCTAAAGAACGAACGTCATCTCTTTCGAGCGCGATGACGAGTTCCCTGGTTGGCGTGAAGCTGTGAATTCGTCGAATTAGTTCTTCCCCGTCACGCAGCGCGATATGCCAGAATGCGGCGACATCATGGTCCCGTTCAATCATAACTGCCTGATCAACAAGATTCTCCATCACTGCGGTGAGCGACACAATGCCCCCACCTGCAAAGGGTTCGACAAGAACGCGAGGCCGGGAAGGAGATAACCATTCCCTAATATGAGGAATCAGCCAAGTCTTGCCCCCGGGGTATCTGAACGGGCTTCGCTGAGGTACCGTGGCAACATTCACCCCAGGGATACGAGAGACCGGAAACTGTTGGTTTACGATTGCGGAGGGCTTATCCTCCTGACTGCCAAAGTTTGACTCCTGAGCATGGTGGTTATCAGTGAACCCCAGTGGAAGTTGAAAGTCGGCCATTGTTGCACTAAACCGTTTCACCCAGCTTGATCGCCTGGAATATCTTCATGCGCATCAGCAGCGTGATCAGCACGCCCAGCGCGGCGACAAACAGAACGCCGAACAGAGCATACACACGCGTGATGGCCGGCCACGCGATCCCCACCAGGTACGGCGGCGTCAGGTCCGCGGCCGTGTTCCCCACCTGCAGGTAGGGGATGAACTGGTTGCTCACCGATGTGCCCAGCAGTGTGCCCGCGCCAATCCCCACCAGGATCAGAAAGGCCAGCTCCCATGCCAGGAACATCGTCATCTGCCCCGAAGACAGGCCGATCGAACGCAGCGTCCCCAATTCAATGAAGCGGCGCCGGAACGAGAACAGCGTGTACAGCAGAAATCCCAGCACGGTCAGCAGCGCCGCCGCCAGAAAGCCGACTGATAAAACACCGAACAGCCCCTGCCGCTGCGGCTGCTTCTGCTCGTCCGCAATCCGCAGCCGGGCCGAATAGTAGTTGATGACGTTTATGTCGTACTGCCGCAACTCCCGGGTAAGGCCCTCGTAGTCGGTGCCCGGCTCCGTGCGCACCAGCACATCGTAGGGGAACTGCCCCCCCATCCGCTCGAACAGATAGTCGAGGTTGCCGACGACCAGCGGGGCGTCAGCATCCGGATACCAGGTGGGGAAGTAGCGGAAATCGCCGACGATCTTCATCTGCATCTCCGCCCGCAGGCCGTAGCGCGCCGCGCCGACCAAGATCGTATCACCGACGAGGAGATTGTGATCGCGCATGAAGTCACGATGCAGCAGGACCCCCTCGGAGGCCAGGGCCAGCGAGTTCATCAGCGAACCGAGTGACGCCGCCGCAAAATCCCGTCGCCAGTAGGCCGCTTTGGGGAAGTCGAGGCGGTCGATGCCGAAGACATGGGCGTCTCGCCAGCGTCCATCCAGATGTACCCGCGCCTCGAAGCGGGCGAAGCGGGTGGCCGCCTTTACGGTGGGCACCCGCAGATGTTCCGAAACCGGCACAAAGGTCCAGGTCGCCGTCTCCGGTGCGCCGTCCGATGAGGACGACTCCTCGCCGCCGCCGCTGCCGGGGAAGCCGCCGCCTCCGGCTGAAACCGGCGTGTCGCCCAGCTCCGCCAGCCGCCCATCGGATCCCACCCTGTAATAGGCGCGGTCGAACATGTGCCCGTCCAGCGTCTGCGCCAGCGATGTGGTGAAGGCGGACAGGCTGAGCGTCAGCACCAGCAGAATCATCGGCGCCGTATACATGCTCCTGTTGCGCGCCAGCTGGCGGCTGGCCAGCAGCACCCCCACACCGCCGCCCTTGGATGCAATCCAGGCGATGATCTGCATGAAATAGGGCAAGATCCGCAGTGTCACCAGCGTAAGCGCGAAAATACCCAGCGCCGGTATCAGAAACAGCAGCGGGTTTTGAAAGATCGTGTCATCCGTAACCGCGCCCGGCATGCTGATGCTGCCCTGTTCCTGCAGCAGATAGATGCCGTATCCGGCCGGAATCAGCAGAAGGATGTCCAGGTAGGAGCGCTGCCACCACGGCGGGCGCAGGGTACGCGCCATCTCCATCTTATAGGTGACAATTGTATGACGCGCTGCACCGAAGGAGGGCAGCGTCTGTGCCAGAAAGGCGATCAGGACCGCGCCGATGCCGAATTGGAGAGTGGATTGGGTCAGGACCAGCCGCAGATCCGATTCGACCGTGAAATCCAGGAAACTGCGGGTCGAGCCGATCAGCCTGGCTACCGAGAAGCTGAGCGGCAGGCTGATCGCCAGGGCAAGAAAGCCGAGACAGAGCGCCTCCAGGCCGGACATGCCGGCCACCTGCCCCACAGTCGCGCCGCGGCTGCGCAGAATCGCCACCTCATTGCGCTGCCGGGACACCGCCAGACCGACCACCAGGCTGATAAATGCCAGCAGCAGACCGATGATCGGCACGCTGAAAGCGTAAAGCAGCGTTGTCAGCAGCCCGCTCGCGCGTTGATAGCGCCGCAGCGCGTCCAGAGGCGAGATGCTCAACTGGCTGTTGGCCATCAGCGCCGACACCTTCTGCTCCGCCCTCCGCCCGCGCACCAGCAGACGGCCTACATCGCTCGACGTCACATCCGAGCCGTCCATCACCAGGTACCACAGGCCCAGGTTCACATCCTGCGGGTAGACGGGCGCAACTCGATTGTGATAGCTCTGCTCTGGGATGACAAACAGCGTTTCCAGCGTCGACGGGTTATAGAACCAGACGTCGCTGCTCAGGTCGGCAGGCTCCCACACGCCCGCAACCTTCACCGGTGTCTGATAACGCTGGCTGTCGCCATTCTCGGAGCGGATGCGGCGGAACAGCATATACTCTTCGCCCACCTGCAGCCCGATCTCGTCCGCCAGCTCCCGGTTCACCAGTACCTCGATCGCCTCCTCCGAGTCGGACGGCGAAACCGCCGGGAAACTGCCCTCGATGATATTGATCGCCTCTTCAAAGCCGGAAATGAATCCCAGATTCACCCATTCCAGCGGATCGGTTGTATCTGCATACGCGATCTGTTCCGTGGGGAAAAGGCGGAAGTTGTCCGTCTTGAAATAGCGGATCGTCTTCTTATGCGGCAGCCCAAGTTCGCCCGCCGCCTGCTCGGTGAGGTAGATGTCCAGCGGCGCGATATCTTCCCACTCCTGCGGGCCGTACGTGGAGCCCAGGTAGCGGAACATATACGCAAACGGGGGGCGCGAGTAGGTCTCATTGATGCCCGTTTCGGTCAACTCCTCCTGCAGCAGCCGGTAGTAGACCGCATCGGCATAGAGAGGAATGCTCATCACGAGCACGATCGAGGAGATCAGCCCCAAGACCAAGGCAAGAGCCAGCCACTGCTGGGCGAAGATACGTTTAATGGCGACAACGATAATCGCCGCGATGCGCAAAATAAGTTTCATGACCGCAGCGGAGAGAGGTTTGGGGTGTCCTGCCGTCCTCTCTCCACGCTTTGCTCTCCGGTTCTATTGTCCGACTACAACCTGGCCCTCTTCCAACCCCTCTTCGATCTCCACCCGATCGGGGGTCTGGATGCCCACCTTCACATCGACTCGCCGCTGAATATCGCCGTCCTGAACGACGACAAAACGCCTGCCGTCAAAAACCCGGATCGCCTGCGGCGGCAACCAGAGGACGGAATCTTTGTGTTCGAGCTGGACACGCACCTGCACCAGGTCGCCCAGTTCAAAGCCCGCGTCTTCCGCCTCCTGGTCGATCGTGATGCGGGTGGACTTGTCCGGGTCGATTACTTCGCCGCTGCCGCCGCTTCCGAACGGGTAGGGCAGCCGCCGCACGAATCCGGTCAGAATTTCCCCGGGCCGGCCGACAAGTGAAATCTCCACCACCATCTCTTCGGCCAGCTCATTCATCTGATCGCTGATCAGATCGGCTTTGACCTCCAGATCATGAATGTCCGCGATCGAGACAACCGAATCAAAGGCGTTCACCGGGCGGCCCCCAGTCAGTGAAACGGAGAGCAACTTGCCATCGAAGGGAGCAGTGATCGTGGCGTCGGCGATGGCGCTCTGCAGCTTCTCGACCTGAAGTTGCGCCCTGGCGACGTCATTGATCAGGAGCGGATCCACCCCTTCGGTCAACTGCTCCAGCGCCAGTTCGGCCAGCTCAACCTGCTTGCCCTGGACCGATATCGCAAAATTGTCATCCGGACGTTCGGTTCGCAGGTTGATCAGCTGCAGCGAGGCGATGTCCAGGTTGATCTGCGCCCTGCGGATCTGAAACTCGAGGTTCCTCTCCGCTGTGTACAGCCGCGACTGCGCCCGCTCCAGGCTCAACTGCGTGGAGGTTAACTCCCGCTCCAGGTCATCGATCTCCAGGTCCGCGATGGTCTGGCCGGCAGTGACAAGGTCGTTGCGCTTGGCGTAGACGTTGCGGATGCGGCCGCCCGTGCGGAAGAACAGCGCCTCCTCTATCACCGGCGCCACCCGGCCGCTGAAGGTCCGTTCGCGCATGATCTCGCCTACCTTAACCGAATAGGTCGGCTTGACCGGTACCACCGAGGTCGGAATCGGGGTCGGCGTAGGTTCATTGGCCGCGATCTCTGCGCTGCGGCCCGCCGGCAAGAGGGCGCAGCCGGCCAGCACCAGGCTGAGCGCAACAGGGATGATTGCGCGCCACATGCCCGCACAAGGAGCCAGTGTGCCCCCTGTCCTGCGGGTCAGACGGCGGGCAACAGGCAAACAGGCAGCGTATCTGACTGCCCGCACAGATAGAAGCCGGAATTCCATTCGAAGGGAAGGCAGACAGTTCATCAGATCATTTTTTCTTCTCTGAAACACAGATTTGTTCCAAACGCAGAGATGGGGATACGCAAGGCACAGAGAGATTCCAGTGCTTGGCGAAGGATCTGTCCCCCGTCCCGCAACAGATTGCGATTCGACGGCGACGAGAACGAAAGGCGGGCAATGGTGCAGTGTAATGGCAAATGACATCATTACGTCAGTTGACAGAGAAGTATAAACGTCCATTCCCAATCTACCAAACTTCACACGCCATCTGGTCTATTCCATTCCTCCTGCAGCCAGCCGCTCCACCGCCACTGCAGTTGCCGATAGCGTTCCCCAGTGTGATGGGATAGAATGCCTTTCCATATGGTGCCGGGCGATTCAATCCATCCGTCGAACGACCGGCTACCCGCGTCCCCGCTCGCGAGGGCGTTTCGAATACCGTCTGAATCACACTCCGGAGGAAGATAACGATGCCCCGCTCTTCATCGCACGCCCGTGGCGAAGCGGCAGCGCAAGCAACATCCGATAAACCCAATGTGATCGTCTTTTTCACCGACCAGCAGCGCTGGGATTCAACCGGCGTGCATGGCAATCCGCTCGATCTGACCCCTAATTTCGACCGCATGGCCCGGCAGGGCACCCACCTGCACACCACCGTCACCTGCCAGCCTGTCTGCGGACCGGCCCGGTCCTGTCTGCAGACAGGCATGTACGCCACCACCACCGGCTGCTATCGCAACGCCATCCCTCTGCCGCAGGATGCGCGCACGCTCGCCCATTTTTTCGGGGAGGCGGGCTACGATACCGGCTACATCGGCAAGTGGCATCTGGCGGATCGGGGGATCACCGGGCCTGTGCCTGAAGCGAATCGGGGCGGATACCAGAGCTGGCTGGCATCCAACGTGCTGGAGTTTACCTCGGACGCCTACGATACTGTGATGTATGACAACGACGGCGAGGCCGTCAAACTGCCCGGCTATCGCGTGGACGCCCTGACAGACGCAGCCATCCGCTACATTGACGACCACCAGCAGGACCCGTTCTTTCTCTTCCTATCCTATATTGAGCCGCATCATCAGAACCATCTTGACGACTATCCCCCGCCCGACGGCTACCGCGAACGCTACGCCGGCCGCTGGACGCCGCCGGACCTGCTCGCCCTGGGCGGCTCCTCCCAGCAGCATCTGGGCGGCTATTGGGGCATGATCAAACGGCTGGATGAGGCGTTGGGCCGCCTGCTCGACGCCCTGAAGAGTCTGGGGCTGGACGAGAACACAATCGTCCTCTACACCACCGACCACGGCTGTCATTTCAAGACGCGCAATGACGAATACAAACGCTCCTGTCATGAGGCGTCGGTGCGCCTGCCCACCGCACTGACCGGCCCCGGTTTTTTCGGCGGAGGCGAAGTGCGGGAGATCGTCAGCCTGGTGGACCTGCCGCCGACACTGCTGGACGCAGCGGGCCTGGATGCGCCGGAGCAGATGCAGGGCCGTTCAGTGACGCCGCTGGTCGGACGCCGGTCGGCGGACTGGCCGCAGGATGCGTTGATTCAGATCAGCGAATCGCAGGTGGGGCGGGCCGTGCGCACGCAGCATTGGAAGTATGGCGTGACGGCGCCGGACAAAGATGGAAGGCAACATGCCGGCTCTGACCGCTATGTGGAGCAGTATCTGTACGATCTGCAAGCGGACCCATACGAGCTGACAAATCTCGCCGGCCTGGAGTCCCATCGCCGCGCCGCCGACGTGCTGCGGGAGCGGCTGCTCCGCCTTATGGGCGAAGCGGGGGAGGCGCCGGCCGCGATCGACCGGGCCCCGCCGCGGCCAAGCAGGCAACGGATCGTGACAGAGGAGGAGGCTCTTTCCTAGAGGGAGTCAGCGGCCGCGAACCGCTGACAAGTGAAGTTTCAATCGATCTCAACCCGGCCGCGCTGGCTGCCGGGTTTTTCCTGCTGCCGCGCCGCATCCGCTTCGCAGCGGGCCAAGGCGGCGTCGATCAGCGCGCGGCAGGCCAGCAGCCCCTCCCGCCGGGCGGTGTAGGCGTGCGTCCAGAACTCCTGCGGCAGACCGAGATCGTTGTGCCGCAGCTCCTCACACAGGCCGGCCATCCCTTCCAGCAGCCAGGAGGAGAAGGTAAAAGCCTCTGTGCGCTCTGCACGCGGCTGGCGGGGGGGAGGCCCCGTCTGCGGTTGCGCGGCCGGCCCGGTACCCGCCCCGTTCTGTTCACTGCCGTCACTGACTGGAACTGATCCGTTTTCGGCCATTGTCTTATCCCTGCCCCGGCGCGCCTATCTTCCCGGCCGGCGGCGCGCGTTCAGCTTCTCATGCCGGTTCGTTGATGATCAAGGTACGCATGACCCGGTAGTCGTGGCCGCCGAAGCGATACTTGTACTCCTCATCGCCCTGCAGAAAGTCGAATACTTCGATGCCGCGCGCGATCGCATGTTGGATGACATAGCCCAGCAGCACCCAACCGGGGCTGTATCCGGCCCACTTCTCGGTATCGTAGCCGGAATTGTAGAGCAGCAGCTCCTTCTTGTATTCGAACGCCAGCAGCGCGGCCGCGTCTTCTCCGTTCAGAGAGAGAAAACTGAGATGGAGATAGCCCGCTTCGAGCATGCGGCCGGCCATGACACGGAAAAACCGTTCCATGTGCGGCGTCATGAACGACTCTTTGTCCGGGCGGCTCATGCGTTGCAAACGCAGGAACTCATCCATCGCCACCTGCAGCTCGTCCATCGACTGGATCAGCCTAAAGCCGACATCCAGATCCCGTTCCACCCGCCGCTGTTTGCGGCGAATCTCGTGGCGCTGCTTCTTGTCGATCTGCATGAGATAGTTTTCATAGCGGGGCGGGAGATGCACGTGCGGCGCCACATCCTCCTGGTCGACCTCCACCCGCAGACCCGCATTCCGGAAAATCGAGGGCAGCGCCTTGTAACTCAGACTGTCCTCCGGCAGATTGCACAGGTCCAGATAGTCCCATGCCGGCGCCTCGTCGCTCTGCAGCCAGTCCAGCAGACAGTAGTAGACCTCCTTCTCCCAGCCAGCGGCGATAACGATGTCCAGAAAGTCGCTCACCTCCACACAGCCGACCAGCTTCAGACTGCTCTTCCCCGCCCATTTGCCCTTCTTGTGTTCACTCAGATAAAAGGGCGCAATCCCTACCAGATCGGACGGGCCGGGAGTGGAATGTGAAGGGCCAGTGAGATCTTCACTCTCTTCTCGATAAAAGGCAAGGATCCACAGATCACCCGCCCCCAGCTGTTGCCACCAGACCGACTGCCATTCGTGCGTCAGGAAAAAGGTATCGTAGCGGCTGCGGGCCAGCAGATCGTTCCATTCCGACGCCAGCGCGCTGAAACCATTGGGATAAGCGGTTGGACCGTAGATGGTTACGTTAAGAGAACAGGGTGGTACTGTATCGCTGTCTGCATCCTGTGCAGACGCCTCGCTCCCCGGGGCAACGCTGTCTCTGTGGTGGCTGGCGCGCCGCAACCGGCGCGCCAGCGCCGGCACATCCGGCGCCGGGGATTTCGTGATAAGCATAAGCTCCTCTATCTGCTAGGCTGAACCTTTATTGCTGGTATTGAGGGACGGCAAATGATTCGGTGCATTCCACTACGAATATCGTAGTGAGCACAGCCATTCTAGTCCAATTGATGGGAATTCGACAAACCCAAGTGACCGGCGCGGGGACAGGAAAGTGGCCGCCGGCACTTAAGGAGGAGGGCGTCCGCTGCCGCGAAAACGCAGATAACCGATAGCGACGAGAACGATTAGCAGGAGAAAGATAAAGGTCTGCCCTTGGGCAGTTTGCGAGATACGCAGGAACCGTTGCCACACGGTGACGTCCGTGACCTGGGCCGGGGCGGCCGATGGGCTGGACCGCTGGATGATGGATGAAGGCGTTGAAACGCCGACAGCGATCATGGTCCCACGCGCGGCCAGTGCCGGCGTCGCGCTCGCCTCCGCATCTGGGGTGGCGTCCGGAGCCGGCGTCTGCGGGTCGGAACCAGGCTGCGTGGCCGCGCTTTCGTCCGTCGGTGAAGAGGTTGCGGCAGGGGGCGGCGAGGCTTGCGGTTGGGCGCTGGCTGCGCCCGCGCTCGGCGCAGTTGCATCTCCGTAGCAGACCAGCAGCAGCACGTCGTCCAGGAACATCCAGGTGCGCCTGCCGTTGCCGTCGTTGAAGACGTTGAAGTAGAGATAGTACGACCCGTCCAGATAGGGGGTCAGGTCGACCGTCATCGTCTCCCAGGCCGCGTTCTCCGCACGATTGCGATAGAGGATTGCCTCGGTCGCCAGGGTCGACGTCAGCAGGATCAACTCCTGGCGGTCAGACGCCAGCGCCGGGTTGAGCGTGGCCGGGTCCTGACTGCGCGAAAGATGGTTCCAGCGCAACGACGCGCTCGACGCGCCGGCCGGCAACTGGACCAGCTGGCGCACGGAGGAGTAGGATTGGATGTTCTGTGTGCCGCTTCCCGGCGGGTTGCCCAGCCGCAATGACAGGGCGCCCCCGGACGGTTGGCTGGCGAGAATCGGAGGGACGGGAGATTCGCCCACGGCCCAGTTGGACTGGCCGTCCAGCACGCTTTCGAAGTCGCCGTTGGTCAGCGTATCGCTGGCGACACAGCCGCCCGGGACAGGCGTCGTCACCGGTTGCGGGGTGGCGGTCGACGGCGGTGTGCCACTGGGCTGGGGCGCGGCCGCGGTCGCTGACGGCGTTACAAAGGGCGTCACAAATGGCGTCGCGTCCGGTTCACAGGCCAGCAGGCTGACCTCGTCCAGGTAGAGCGCGGTGCGGCCGCCGCTGCCGTCGTTATGCACGCCGAACTCGATACGCAGCGTGCGCCCGCGGAAGTGGGTCAGATCGATCAGTTTGAACTGCCATGACTGCTCGTTGGAGAGCCGTGCCCACGGCTGCGCCAAGCGTACGCCGGTTGTCGCTTCGTAGATGTTCAGGAGCTGCATGTCGCTGCCGGGCGCATCTTCGTGGCTCGCCCAGAAGTGAAAGCTGAGCGTGAAATGCTGCGCCGAATCGGGCAGAGCAATGTCCTGGTAGAGGTTGTCGCTGGCGTCCTGGTTGGCGCTGTCAACGATGCCCAGCCGCAGGGAGCGCTGACCCGCATAGGCTTTCGCCGTCGAATAGCTGGGCGGCAGGGCAGTGCCCGCCAGGCCCCAGTGCAGGTCGGTCGCTTCGAAACCGCCGTTGATGATCAGTTCGCTGCAACCGTCGGGGGAGAGATGGGCCGCGCTCAGGTCTTCATCAGGGGCAGGGGGCGGCCCTTGCGCCCTTGTCGTCGCCGTTCCCTGCCACAGGGTCAGCGCAACCGCCAGCAGCGTGCAGAGCGAAACAGCTCCCGGCGCTCCCCACACTTTTCTCATCAAGCTTCGCATCCTGTCCACCTGAAAACTGCCCTGCGGCGGCACGTAGGTTCCTCCTATTTCTGACAGGAACCCCAATTGTAGCACGGCCCGCAGATCATGGACAACGGCAGTGCGATAGGGATGCATCCCGGATTTTGTGAGGTGGTTGTCTGAATCAGGATTTGCAGGATAAACGGCGAGGAGAGAGTGGAGAGGAGTGAGGCGTGAGTGGCGGGGAGCGGCGCGAGGAGGGGGGAACGCTGAAGGATTTATTCAGGTTTTGCCAGGTTTTTTGGGGGGACTCCCCGTTTTTCTCAACGGCTCGACGGTGAATGCGCTGAAAGGAAAGGTGAGGGAAGGGTACATCCCAGATTTCTTGCGGTGATCATCCAGACAGTGATGGTCTCAGCCCAGGCAACAGTTCGGCTCCACTTGACGGCCGGTCGGTTAATGGCGCTGATGGATTTCGGAGTTCTCTGGGGCGACCGACTTAGGCAATGGCGAAAACTGCGGCAGACTCGTCAGGGGCAGGGGATAGCAGTTGATCGGATACACCGCTGGTCTTGATATCGTGATTCATGATGCGCCGGGCAGCCGCTGGCGCAACCATTCAATGACGGTGCGCGTGATATATTCCCATTCTGATTTCGGGGCATTGGCTGCCAGACAGGTTCCCATGCGCTGGTTCAAATCATTCCCGTCTACACTCCCCGCTGCACCAATGACGACGAGCTGCGAGTGTGGCGCTGCATTTTCCCAACCATCCTGGGTTAAGGTCAGGCTGGCGCGTCTGCCTACTACCTGCAAAATCCCTTTTTGACCAGGGGCATCCGCCAGAAAGAAGATCCCTTTGGCGCGATAGATCGTTTCCGGCAGGCGGTTGACCATCCGTTGCAAGGCGCGAAAGGAGACAGGCTGCGAACTGCGCCAGCTCCAGGTGCTGAAAACCAGCGTGTGGTCTGTATGTTGATGGTGGTGTTCGTTGTCTTCATGCTCATGTTCTTCATCTTCGGCATGAACATGAATATCGTGTGGCTGGCGGCTTGCTAAACGCTCGATTTCAAATTGACCCACATTCAACAGCAGTTCAAGCGGCACATCTGCTTGGGTTGTTTCGATGATGCGTGGCTGGGGGACGATGTGCCGGATGTAATCCCGCACCGATTGAAGCTGTACTTCATTCACCAGATCGACTTTATTCAGGATGACGATATCCGCCATGCCGACCTGATGGATGGACAGCACCTCTTGGGGCTTGTCGAGGCTCAGGCTCTGTTCGGCATCGATCACGGTCAGAATGCTGTCAATCTGCACGCGCTGAATCGCTCGAAACGTAAGCGCGACTTCGAGTGGATCTGAGACACCACTGGTTTCAACCAGAATATATTCGGGTGGCTGTGGACGCTGGATCAGGTCGTGTGTGGCTTTGAGAAAGTCGCCCCGGATGGTACAGCAGATGCAGCCGTTGGCAAGGCTGATCGTGTCTCCCTCCGTACCCACAACGAGCTGCGTATCAATATTGATGGCTCCAAAGTCATTCACCAGCACAGCCACGCGCAGACCATGCTCTGCATGAAGAATGCGGTTGAGCAGCGTGGTTTTCCCAGAGCCCAGAAATCCGGTAATGATGGTCACGGGAATGGGTTGGGGATCAGATTTCGGGTTCAATATTGGCATGGCCGACGAACCGGCCGGGATGGCGGTGCAGATTGATGTCATCCAGGACATTTAAGGCGCCATAGCCGAAATTGACGCCAGTAAATTCGATAAGTGGCTACAATTGATCTTCCTTTTGAGGAGAGAGGGGTGAGGAACCCCTCACTCCCTTTGTACGTTACTCTCCTACTTTACTTCCTATTCGCTGTCGGGCACGTTGCCGATGTCGACTTCATCCATCGGGGAGGGGTCGCCCCCCAGCGTAGTCGCCAACGTTCTCAGATTTTCGACCATCATTCCGATGTATGTGTGCTCGGGATCGCCCGGCTCGCCTGGCAGGTCTTCATCGAGCAGTGTACCAACGGTGGCGCCTGTCTCTGACGCGATCTGGTCAATCACGTCTGCGGGGAATTGCGCCGAGCCAAAGATAGCCGGCACGCCTTCGTCCAGTAGTTGATCGATCAGCGCGGCCACCTCCTGGGCAGACGGCTGAGACGTGTCGTTCGGCTGGATGGCGCCGATCACGGTGTAGCCGTAGCGGATGGCAAAGTAGCCGAACGAGTCGTGATAGGTGAGCAGCCGGCGATTCGATTCAGGGATGGTTGCCGTGGTGACCTGAATGGCTTCATCGAGAGCCAAGAGGCGGGCGGTATACTCGTTAAAGTTGCTCTCATAGTAATCCCTGTTGTCCGGATCGCGGTCCGCCAGCCTGACAAACACGACTTTGGCGTAGCGGATGGCGAAGTTCGGATCGAGCAACAGGTGCGGGTCAGGCTCCCCTTCCTCGCCTTCGTGGTCGTCCTCATCGGCGTGACCGTGCTCGTCATCTGCGTCTTCGTGGTCATCCTCTTCAGCGTGGCCGTGCTCGTCGTCCTCGTCGTCGTGGCCCTCATCTTCAGCGTGACCGTGTTCGTCGTCCTCGTCGTCGTGGTCATCCTCTTCAGCGTGACCGTGTTCGTCGTCATCGTCGTCGTGGCCCTCATCTTCACCATGACCATGATGATGTTCGATGCCATAGAGGAGTTCATCGGGACCGGCTACGGCCACGGCCAGCTCGATGAGCTCAGCCCCATCTTTCAGGTTTGCCTCAGCCAGCTTCAATGTTGTCTCATCGAGATGCATCCCGTTCAGAAAGATGAGATCGGCCTCAGCCAGTTTCACGGCATCGGAAGGTTTCGGTTCGAAGGTATGGGGGTCGACTCCCGGGGGCAGGATTCCAACGAGATCGATGCGGTCGCCGCCGATGTTGTAGACAATGTTTCGGATTGGGAGAGTGAAGCGACGACGCGAAGCCGCTCCTCCTCGGCGGGGGCGTCAGTCGTTACAGGCGCGGCCGGGGCGCAAGCGGCGATGAGGAACAGAATTGCCAGGAGCGAGGACAGAGTTCGGAGTGAGTGAAGCATCTGCGGGTACCCTTTCGCCAGGCTGGTGGCGTGTACCCCCACAATTGGCGTCAGGCGCCGGCAGAGTCACGGCAGTCGGTGCAATGCCCAAAGAATGAGAGATGACTTACGTCGACCTCAAAGTCGTATTGAGTATCCATCGCCCGGCGAAAGGAGCGCAAGACGCTGTGCGGCAGCTCGAGCAGGCTGTCGCAGGAGCGGCAGACGAGGTGGTGATGCGGCTCGGGGCCGGCCATCTCGTAGGCGAGCCGGCCATCGGCCATATGCACCAGCGCCAGGATGCGCTGTTCCGTCAGAAAGTGCAGTACCCGGTAGACAGTCGCCCGGCTCAGCGTGGGAGCGGTGCGGTGTACATGGTCGTACACGGCTTCGGGCGTGACATGGTCGCCGAGTTGACAGACGGCGTCCAGGATGAGTTGGCGTTGGGGCGTTACCCGGTAGCCTGATTTGCGTAACTGCCGATTGATCTCCGTCGTATTGTGGGGCATGATAATTTTATTTATTGCGAATTTTCGCAACAAGACATACTGTAGCACCGGCCGACGGCGGTGTCAACGCCTGTTTCCCGTCAACCGCTTACTCGCTTCCAAACTGCTCCTGTTGACTGTACCATCTTGCCGGCGAGACAGAAAATCTCCTCATGCTCCACAGACCTCCTTCATCGAGGCAAAACGTCTCACCAACAGAGGGGGATATTTCATATGAAATACGTTTCTCATAATCGCTGCACTGCCGCTATCGACAGGGTACCACTCTCATCTGACACCGCGATACAGCGATCATCCGGTGACCAGGCCAAGCCGGCAATTGGGGCTTTGAACACAGCATCCGCCAGCACAACGGGTTTCTTCTTCTCGATTTTCCAGATTGCCAGCAGACCATCGTTACCACCGGAAGCCAGCAGCATACCCCGTCGTTGAAACTTCAGGTGCTTGATGAGGCGCCGATGCCCTTCCAGCATTACCGGTCGAGTGTTTTCTGGCCCCTTGCCGGCACAGTCCCAGATCACCGCCTGAGTCCCGCCGCCGGTCGCCAGATAGCGGCCATTGAAGCTCCATGCCAGTTCCAGCACCTTCGTTTCGTAGCCCCACATCTGCAAATCCTGCCCGGTATCGACGAGCCAGAAATGCACCGTCGAGTCCTGGTCGCCAGTGGCAATGTACTTTCCATCGGGACTCCATTCCAGTGTGAGTGTCGAACCCTGCCATTCGAAACGGTGGAGTGGTTCCGTTTTTGTGGGGGCATACAGCACGACTCCATTGTAGGCAGAGATGGCGAACTGTTTGCCATCATAGCGCCACTTTATGTCAGTAATGGTGCTGTTCGCATCGGGATATTCGTAGTTCAATTCCCCGGCGGCGTTCCACAGCCGCAGTTTGCGCCCGGCGGCTGACACCAGCCAATCGCCCGCAGGGCTGAAAGCGACACGCTCCACCCAGCTTGCGCCGCCTGCCATTTCAGAGGTCTGCGTTCCTGTCTCGGTATCCCACAGCCGTACCTTGCCGTCCTCCCCGACAGTGGCGAGGAGACGACTGTCTTTGTGCCACGAAATTGCCATCGTGCCGAGGGTATGGCCGGGTAGCTTGTGCTGTACCGCGCCGTCTGCACCATTAAACAGCGTGATTGGTCCAGACACACCGGCCACTGCCAACATATTGCCATCCGGCGACCATGCCAGGCCAATCGGATGATCGTCAATGTGGGTACGCCATATTGCCTTGAGCGATGGCTGTGGCGGTTTGCGCTTATCTTTGCGCCACATCATGACACGAGACATGCGCGAAAACCTTCTTCCAGTGCAGATCGATCCAGGTTACGCCCGATAAAAACCATCTTGTTATGACGCTGTTCATTCCTCCACGGACGATCCGGGCGGCCGTCAAAGAGCATATGCACCCCCTGAAATACGAAGCGTTCATCATAGCCGCGCACGCTCAACACGCCTTTCATACGGAAGATGTCCAGCCCATGCACGCGCAGCAGTTGACCTAACCAATCATTAAGCCTCTCCAAGTGAAAATCACCAGGGATGGTGATACCAACAGAAGTCACCTCTTCGTCGTGTTCATGATCGGGCTTGTACTCGCGGGTTTCGAGCGGGGCAAGCACGGCATCCGCGCCGCACAGGTGCGCGTCGAATTCATCAGGGTGATGTTCGGTGAACAGCATGTAACAGCCCGGCTGCTGGATCACGAAGTTGAAGACGGTCTCGCCTTTTCTGTTCAGCACGAGCTGGTTGTGCTGTCCTTTGCCGGGGCGCAGCGGCTCGCCGGCCTGTACTGCCTGCTTATCTTCAGAGAAGGTCAGTACGGCGCCCATCAGCGTCGCTTCCTTCGCCGCCGATCCATTATTTGCCAGCGGCAGCAGTGCGGCCCCCATCACCGGGTCAGGGCCTTCACCCATCACCCATTCGTAAGTCCCGGCGTTCAGCTCATAGATGCCCGACCATTCAAACGGGTATTCCGGGTCCATGAACTTCGGGTCGATCTCCAGTGCCCGGTCGAGATTGAAGCCGCCCACATTGAGAATCTTGTCCATTTCGACCACCGCGTCGCGGGTGCGGCAGACTTTCGCCATGCTGTTCATGCTTTTGATGCGCGCTTCGAGCCTGTCGAGGTCTTTCGGGGCAACCAGATCAATCTTATTGAGCAGGATCACATCCGCAAAGGCAACCTGTTCTTTTGCCTCATCGCTGTCGTCGATGTGTTCCCAGATATGTTTGGCATCCACCACCGTGACGATCGCATCCAGCATCAATTTTTGCTGCATATCATCATCCACGTAAAAGGTTTGCGCGACGGGACCGGGATCCGCCATGCCGGTGGTTTCGACCATAATGTAATCGAACTTATCGCGGCGCTTCATCAGATGCCTGAGAATGCGAATCAGATCACCCCGAACGGTGCAGCAGATGCATCCGTTGTTCATCTCGAAGATCTCTTCTTCCGCGCCAATGACCAGATCGTTATCGATGCCGACCTCGCCGAACTCATTTTCGATCACCGCGATTTTCTTACCGTGATTTTCGGTCAGGACGCGGTTGAGTAACGTGGTTTTGCCTGCCCCCAGAAAGCCCGTCAGAACGGTCACTGGCACTCGTGTTTCAAGTGTGTTCATCGTGTTCCTGTCTCCTCTATTCAACTGTCGCTTTCGGCGGAGAGCGCTACAATAAGCGCCCGCGCCAGCGCGGTCTTTGGCTGATGCAGCATCCCGGTGATAGCGATCAACTGCATGGCTAATCTCCCGCTGCGATGGCTTCATTCAGCGCAAACAACGGGCGGTAGGCATCATGCCCCGCGCCATAAGTCCGATCCATCAAGGCAGCGTACTCGGCAGCATAGGCGGGATTGGTGCGCCAGCGCACACCGAGATATTCTGCCGCTTTGACGATGCCCAGCACACCGTGTTTGATCTCCTCAAAGGTGTAATCCGGCCCCACCGGGACGCACATCCAGCGGGCGAGGTTCGCCGCCGTTCCCCGGTGATCCGGCGCGCCATCAGCACCCAGCGCGGCATAATGCAAAGGCCGAATCTGTGGCAGCCAGCGCACGGGCGTATTTTCCTGTTCAACGTAGGCGTAAAACGTGGCGATATCGCTCTCCAGCGGAATCTGCACCGCGACCGCGGTCGCCAGCGCCAGCCTGTTCGGCTCGTGTGTCACCAGCCCGGCGGCTTCATGCAGACCGCGCCGCACTTCCGCCAGATTCGCGCTTTGTTGCTCTGCCAGTTCTGGCAGACGTTCACACTGTGCCAATGCCTGCGCTGCGTTCGGGCAGTCAACCGGTTGACGCAATGCTCTCACCTCTGCATAGAGCGCCTCATCACTGAATACCAGCAGCGCACCGGGGCGGTCATCAGCATCAGGCAGATGTAAGCCGTACAGCGTGACCGCCGGGCGCTCTGCCGCGCCGGGCGCAGGCAGGGTGTCAGCGCAGTCGAGCCATGTAGCGTTCTGCGGCGGCCACAACCCGCGCACCACCTGCGTCCAGGTGAAGCGCGTGCTGGACGGCGTGAGCCGCAGATGCGCGTCAAAGTCCAGAAAACACAGCAGCGCCTTATGGTGCTTGACCGACTCTGCCAGATCATGGCTGGCATTCGCCGGGACACCGACCCATTCGCCTGGCTGAATCCCCGCCGCCTGATGCAGTAAGCGGCGAGCGCGGTAGGCATCGCGCACCAGCACAACCCACGCGCCGCCCAGGCGTTCCGACCATGTCGCTTCCGCCGCTTCAAGCGTCGCCTCGGCATGTAAAGCTGCGTCAGCAGGTAGGGTCAGCCGCTCATCCAGCGGTGGATGAGCGGCATAATCTGCGCCACGCACCGGCAACCCACCGAGCGCCTCCACCGGGCAGAAGCCCCCTAACCATACCGTTCCCCAATCAACGGGCAAATTCAACATCTTTGTCCTCTTTCTTTCTCTTGTCTATGGGTGCATGTCCTCGTTAAGGGCGTACATGGCTACCTGCAAATCAAGTCCCGACAGGACGGCGTGAGCGAGAGCGTCCCCCATGAAGGCGAGGTTCCTGGTGACGACGTACGCGCCAACCAGGGGACACATCACGCCCACAAGCGCCGAGCCGATCAGGGCTCTCACCATGAAGCCGTACTCGAGTGGCGCGACCAAGAACTCTATCACGTCCTCTTGCTACCGCTCCCCGTCCATCGCGAGGCGCACACCGTGGGCGCCGTACAGCTGCTCCATGACCTCGGACGTAAACACCTCGTCGGGAGGGCCGCACGCGCACACGCGGCGGTTCAGACACAGTACCTGGTCGAAGCGACCGGCCAGGTTGGTCAGGTCGTGGGTCGCCAGCAGGACAATGCACCCTTCATTCCGTTCGGTCCTACAACGCCCATCAGAGTCCCCGCGTCTACGTCGAAGGAGACGTTACTCAGGGCCATCTGCCCGTCGAACTCTACAGTCACGTCCTGAAGCGACATGCGCGCGGCGTGTGGGTACGGTGCGGTGTTCATTTCAATGCCCCGACGATGCGTTCCACGTTTGTACGCACCATGCCAAGGTAGGTGTCAGCGCCGCTGCCCTCGGGCCCAAGGGAACCCGAATAGAGCCGGACCAGCGCCGCGCCGGTCTCCGTTGCTATGGTCTGCGCCAGCCTCTCGCTGACTGTCGTCTCGCCAAACAGCGCTGGTATGTCGTGCTCCCGAACCACCTCGACCACGTCCGCAATGTGCTCCGCAGACGGCTCCACGTGCGTCGCAAGAGAGGGTATAACCAGACCGACTACCTCAAACCCATACAACTCTGCAAAGTAGGAGAAGCTGTCGTGTGATGTAATCAGCAGTCTGCGCTCCGGCGCCACTGCGCTGACCTGCTCCTGGATCCAGGCATGAAGCTCGTCGAGCCGCTCCCCATACGCTGCGGCGTTCTGGAAGTAGACGCTCGCGTTCTCGGGGTCTGTAGCCGAGAGTCGGGCGGCTATCTCGTTGACTGCGACCTTCACCCGGAGCGGATCGAACCAGAAGTGGGGATCCAGAGGGCCGTGGTCGTGACCTTCATCCTCGTGCTCGTCATGGCCTTCAGCGGGCGCGCCGCCCGAGTCGGCGAGTCCGACGAACGCCAGGCTCGACGGCGCGCCGCCGACTTCCCACTCCTCCTCGATCTCCATCTCTTCGAGGTGGACGGCCATGACGTGGCCGCTGTTGGGGTCGGCGACGTAGAGCCACTCGCCAACAACGATGAACGCGGGACGACCGGCATCACCAGGCCCGACCAACTCTATGGTCTCGATCAATTCGCCGTCATGCGCGTCCAGCGCGTGCAGCACGCCGTCAGCGCCGAGCACGTAGAGCAGCTCGCCATCGCTGGAGAACTTCGTGGAAACGCTCGGCTCGCTGAACACCTGGCGCATTTCGCTGTGGTCCACGTCGATCAGCCAAATGCCATCGTCGGCGAAGCCCTCACCGTCGAAGTAGAAGGCCTTGCCGAAGAAATGCTCGACGTGGTGGTGACCGTAGACCGACCCGATCCGAGAGTCTTCGCGCATCTCCGGCGGATTGGCGATGAACTCGTACTCGTACTCGCCATGGTGAGTGTGGAGGAAGAGCACGCCGCCGGTGCATCCCAAGGCGACGCCATGCTCATTGTGGGACTCACCGTGCATGCCCGGGCATGAGCGATTGCTGGCGTCGTAGACGACCTGATCACTGAAGTCGCGAACTTCCACGCCAACAGGCAGGCTGTCGTTGGAATTCTCGGGGTAGTCGGGATTCTTCGTGGTAACGACGACGTGCTCGTCCGAGATGACCAGCGCGGCGCCATGCTGCGGTCCGGCCTCAAGCACGACCGGCTCATAGTCGCCGCGTGAGTTCGCCAGGTCCGCCTCGTTGATCAGGATGGCATGACCGCTGATGTCTGCGAAGATCGCGGTCCAGCCGTAGCTGTTGACGTAATGGACCGGCTGCTCGTCAGCGATCTCCAACGCATGACGGGAGACGGGCCGGGTGACGAGGTCGTAGTGATCGTCGTGCTCGACGAGGAAGACGCCGCTGTCGAAGACGTGGATCCGGTCGTCGCTGTCCTCCGGCCCGCGGGCGAGGACGATGGCGTAGCGGTGAGCGGGGCTGGGGTGCACGGTCGCGCGGGGCGCGGCGACCTTGAAGATTCCGCTGTCAACGTCACCGGTCGATAGATCGATGACGGAGAGGTGCGCTTCTACCGCATCCGCAACGAGCAAGCGCCCCCTGATCATTGCGTCATGGTGGTCGTCGTCTTCGGCATGGCCGTGCTCGTCTTCATCCCCGTGATCGTCATGCATATCGACCATGGCGAACTCGATGGGATCGATGCCTTCACCAAGCGCGACTATCCTGGACTCGTCCGCACTGGCGTTGTGTAACAGCTCCTCCAACCAATCGGCCTCCAGGTCGAGACCGACAGTAAACACAACATCCGCGTCAGCTACCCTGGCAACGTCGCGAGCGCCTGGCAGAAAGGTGTGCGGATCGCCGCCCACTGGAAGGAGGCTGAAGACCTCTACCCTGCTTCCACCTACCACCCGAGCCCAATCGGCCACAAAGTTGGTGGTTGCCACCACCTGGACCGGCGTGCCGGAGGGTGGCGCCTCCTGGTCTGGCTGGGCGCCTGCAGAGGCGCCGGCGGATGTCGTTCCAGGCGCGACAGGGGCGCAAGCGGCCAGCAGGAACAACAGCGTGAGAACCGATGTCAGGATTCGAAGTGAGTGAAGCATCTGCGGGTACCCTTTCGTCAGGCTGGTGGTGTGTGCCCCCACAATTGGCGTCAGGCGCCGGCAGAACTGCGGCAGTCGGTGCAATGCCCTCCGTCGAATTGCGAGAAATGATAATTCTCCCTGTTGTAAAAATTCGCAACAGAACGCAGTATAGCACAAGCCGACGGCGGTGTCAATACCGGTTTCCCGTCAACTCAGGGCAATTGCATCTTATTGGAAGAGAACTTTGCGGAGATAGTCATGATTCCAGCCGCCCCCGCGTCAACACGTTCTGCTCCCGAATCAGCTTGCGCAGCTCCGCTCTGTCGAAGCTGGCCAGGTCCGCATCCCGCACAAACTCCCGGATACGCGCCCCCAGCCCATTCCGCACCCACGGCTGCAGCCGTGTCATCAGCCCCACGTTCTGCCGCACTTGGCACTGCCAAGCCGCCCAGATCACATCATCGCTGTCCGGAACCGTCGCCCGCAGCCCGTACGGACGCAGATTGCACATCATTGCATGCCGGATAGCCGATCCGTCCGCACCTGCAGTTCATCCCTTACATTCCATAAGTTCTCGTAGGGGCGTCCCGCGTGGACGCCCCTACGAGAACTTATTGGCGCGATATTGACATAATATAAGGTCGGATTGTCACACGGGTGTCATACGAGGGGTGTATATTATGGCCGGCAATATGTTGAAGGAGAACGATGTGTTTGCCGGTCGCAAAGACTGCGCACATTGGACGCTGGGGTAGCGGGGATCCGTCAACGACATTTCGATAAGAACTGAATACCTGCTGGCCCGTTCGGCGTATTTCCAGCTCGAATGTTATGATCGACAAAACTGATCGATCCGCGAAGTTGCGCGAAGGGCCGCGAAAAACACCAGATGCGTATCGGACTTCCTTTGCGCAGCTGCGCGGCCGTCCGTGGATCGTCTGCACCATGCCCCCGCAATTTTCTGTTCAGACAAACGTCAACGAAACCTGGTCAGTTGCGAGCGATTCCAGCTCATGTAGGGCGGCCAAGTTATAAGGAATAACAGGGTTGGATCACGGTCTGGCCTGCTTTCCCAGCCCCGACGGCGGGAAGGCGGCCGGATTTACAGATAGCAGAAACTCTGGAAATGGAGAAGGAGTTTAGATGACCGTTGCGATACTCTCTCTGGTGATCGTCATCCCAGTTGCTGCGGCTATCATCTGGCAAAGACTCAGCCGTGCGCTTTGGAGTAGTCTGTTCTTTGGCTTCGGTGCGTATGCTGTCATTGGCCTGCTGCGGATACCTCTGAACCAAGCGCTCGCGATCCCATCAATCATGGAACTCTTTAATTTTTATTCTCTTGGTCTTGTGATGAAGGTTCCTCTTGCCTGGATTCTGTACGCCCTCATATATGCACTGTTTCGTGAAGGAATTCGCTGGCTGATTCTCTTCTTCCCCGCAACGAGTGTGCGCACGTGGAAGGAAGGGGTGATGTTCGGACTCGGCTACAGCTGGCTGGTAGCCCTGCAAATTCTCGGCAAGTATGTTTCCGAATACTCCGAAGAAATAGAACTGTACCAGTATTCATTTTTCGAAACGATAGAGCTCGTGAACGGCGGACTTCCGCCGGAATTTGCGCTGCTAATCGCATTGGATAGGGGAGTAGCCGAGACGGCTTTAAATGCAGGTACGTGTCTTGTCGTTATGTTTAGCGTTCGTCGGCGGAATGTGTGGCTCCTTCTGGCTGCGGTTCTGTGGAATGTCTCATACTCTGAGTTGCCAAGAATGGTGTTTTTTAACATCCCTGAGCTAAAGCACTGGCATTATTATTATAGATGGCTTTTGACCACTGTCAGTCCCTCGCTGACAAGAATCCTTGTCGTGCTATTGCCGTTCTTGCTGTTCTTCGGCCTGCGTAGGATAAAGTGGGTTCACAACGGGGCTATAGGAGAGGAATAAGATGCCTGAAGTTACCCAAGAGATGATGGATTTCGCCAACTGACCTGCCCCCGATGTTTGTACCACCGGTTATGTCAGTCCGGCAAGCACGGGGACAGGTTCTGCAGGCAAGAGGGCCTCAGGCGCCGGCGGCCGGTAGCCCAGAGAGCTGTGCGGTCTGATCCGGTTGTAAGTCCGCCTGTAGGGCTCCGTCAGCACACGCGCCTCCAGCAACGTATAAGCGTAATATTTCGCCGCCCGACTTCATCGCGGATACCTCTGACCTAGAGCTTTTGGCGCAGCTTCAACATTATGGAGCGGCAACTGGGCTGATAGATTTCACAAGCAATCCGCTGGTTGCTCTTTGGTTTGCTTGCAATGAATCTCGTGCAAAAGATGGTGCAGTCTTTCTTCTTTCTCGATCTACAACAAAGAAGGTAGATAATTCAAGTGACCTCAAGAAAAAGATACAATCATTCTACGAGAGAGATGAAATCTGGTCGTGGAAGCCCCCTCGGCGCGGCGATCGCATAGGAGCACAAAGCTCTGTATTTGTGCTTGGTGTCCCGATGATTTCGCGAGCAACAATGAAAACATTCATTGTTGCGGCTGAAAGCAAACAAGATTTTCTGACACATCTGGAAACCCTGTGCGATATAAATGAGGAAGAGTTGTTCCCAGATTTTCCCGGTTTTGCCGTGTCTAACGGTTCCGACAAGACCTATGACGTCTTGCGGTCGGTTTCCTACTGGTATGAGCAGATTGGACTGGCCCGGGATGACAGCGCAAGAGCAAAGGCCCATTACCGTTGTGGTGTAGCATTTAGCGCGATAAAGAAGGCTGGAAAGGCTATTGAACAATACAGCGCGGCGATTGAACTGAAGCCGGAAGCAAGAGCCTATGAATACCGAGGCGCTGCCAAGGCTGACCTTGGTCTGTATAGAGAAGCAATTGCAGATTATAGCGAGGCCATACGCATCAGTCCAGAATATGCCACATCCTACAATAATCGGGGCGTTGTCAGGCTTGCCCTCGGCCTTTATGAGGGAGCGGCTGGAGATTTTGGCAAGGTGATAGACATCAATCAAGAGAACGCAGAAGCATACAATAATCGAGGACTGGCCCGAAAGTCTCTTGGGCAATTCTCAGCGGCCGTAGAAGATTTCGAGAAAGCGCGACTTTTGGCGAAAAATCAGGGGAATTGCAAAGCTCCTGCAAATGCTAGTCCAGGAACTCGACGAACTGAAGTCAAGAGGCCTCAACGTGGCCCCCTCTTTCCAGGTAGTTCCGCATCGCAGCGGGTACGTCGAAGGCATTGATTCCGAGAAACTGAAGGAGATCCTCTGCGACATGGATGATGACAGATTCACAGAGAAGAACGCATAATGATCGTGCCGGACGCCCACATAGCCGCTTTGGCATTGGAACGGCAAGCCACAGTGCATTCCAACGATTCGGACTTCAATCGGTTTCCCGGCCTCCAGTGGCACAACCCTTTGTAACTTGGATTGCATGTCGCGCCAAGCCTTCAATGGGAATAGTAGCGCTTGCACATTCTGTCCACCCGCCAGGGTCTACCCCAGATTGCCAGCTGGCTGAGCGGGCGCCTCCCGAATGACGGTAGACTTGCCTGTAACCTCATCACGGCTACCCCTTAATCACTGGAATCATGATCCAGGACGCACCCGCTTCTCAACCCGCATTTACACAGCGCCGGATCACGGTTACAATGGAAATGCAATTGACCCGCACAAGCAGAAACCGATCCCTTGGGGAGAGAGACAGGATTGATCGAGGACAAGAGTGCAACAACAGAGAAGCCAGACGCAGCGGAAGATGAGGTGGAAGACAATGCGGACGGCCAGGCCGACGACGAACGCGAAAAGGAAACACCCCCGCGTCCTACCTATCTCTTTCTGATTCGCCACGGTGAAAACGAATGGACCGAACGGGGCGCGCTGGCCGGACGCACACCCAGTGTTCCTCTGAACGAAAAGGGGAAGGAGCAGGCCCAACAGATTGCCGAGCGTCTCAAGGCTCAGCCCATCAGCGCCGTCTACTCCAGCCCGCTCCTGCGCTGTCTGGAGACGGCGCAACCGCTGGCCGCGGCGCTGGACCTGTCCGTCTCGGTTGAGCCGGGCATCCTGGAGGTCGATTACGGCGAATGGCGCGGGGGCGAGTTGAAGGAGCTGAGCAAACGGCCGGAGTGGAGACTGGTGCAGGTTTTCCCGGGCGGCTTCCGCTTCCCAGGGGGGGAAACGCTGCGAGAGGTGCAGAATCGTGTCATTACAACCCTGGAGCGCATCCGCACAGAGCATACGGGCGGAGTCGTCGCCGTCTTTGCCCATGGCGATGTCCTGCGCACCAGCCTGGCCTACTATCTGGGCACGCCGCTCGATCTCTTCCAGCGCATCCAGATCAGCACCGCATCGATCAGCCTCGTCGCCTTTCATCGTTTTGGACCAAGCATTCTGGTCATGAATGACAGCGGAGAATTCCCTGTGATAAAGTTGGAAAGAGATACCTGAGTTCGATCACCTGCTACAGGCATATGGAATCACAGTTTACCTTCGACTTCAATCCAGTTAGCGCAATCGTTGCCGGTGCGGTCGGGCGCCCCGGTCAGCGCACCTTCTTTTTACAGGCCCGCCAGGGCGGCGATATGGCCACACTGATCATGGAGAAAGAGCAGGTGGCCGCTCTCGCAACCTCGATTCTGCAACTGTTGGAGGAGTTGGAAAAGGAACGCGCCGACCTGCCGACCGTCGAGGAAGAGACCGGCGTTCCCAGTCTGCGCGAACCGCTGGAGCCGGCCTTTCGTGTCGGGCAACTCGGGCTGGGATACGATGAACGGCAGGACCTGATGGTCCTGATCGCACAGGCCATCCCGGATGCCGGCGGAGAAGAGCAGGACCTGGCTGCCGATCCATCCAGCCCCGAAATGGTTGATGACGAGGGCAACGACCAGAAGGCCCGTTTTTATGCAACGCGGGCGCAGATGCGCTCCCTGAGCGAACATGCTCTGCAGGTCGTGGCCGCCGGCCGGCCGGACTGCCCCCTGTGCGGGCGCGTTATCGAGCCGGACGGTCACTTTTGCCCGCGCACGAACGGCCACGCATTTCCGCTGTCTGTGTAATTTGCCAGCGATTGGGGGAACGGCTGGGAAAACCCTGGGGTTCCCCCCGGTGTCAGCATCCGGCTTGCCGCGATCATGGACAACCTTGAACAACGGGTGCGCAATAAAGAGGACAGCCGCGTCGTGGATGGCGGCAGACCGCCCGTAGCCGATAAGGATGGGCGCGGCGGCCCGGCCGCGACCGTGGACGGCGAGATATTGAGCGCCCTGGCAGAAGGTACTATCGAAGAGAAGGGGCTGCTGCCATACAGCTCCAATTACACCTTTTTGACCACCGTCCATCATCATCAGCACGAAATTCCGGCCGTCTACAAACCGCGCCGCGGCGAAAATCCGCTGTGGGATTTCCCGGCGGGCACGCTATGCCAGCGCGAGACCGCGGCCTTTGTCGTCAGCGAAGCCCTCAGTTGGCGCCTTGTGCCGCCCACAGTCCTGCGCGACGGGCCGCGCGGGCCGGGCAGCATTCAGTTTTTCATCGAGTGCGATCCGGACATACATTACTTCAATATGCGCGAGGACGCCCGCTACGCCCCCGCCTTGCGCCGCCTCACACTCTTCGACTATCTCATCAACAACGCCGACCGCAAGGCCGGCCACTGTCTTTATGAAACGGCGAGAAAAGAGCGGAGAGAAGAGAGGAAAGAGAGAACGGCATACTCGCCTCTCACTCCTCATTCCTCACTCCTCACTCCTCGCCCCGCGCATATGTGGGCCATCGACCACGGCATCTGCTTCCATCAGCAATATAAACTGCGTACCGTTATCTGGGAGTTTGCCGGCGAAACCATTGAAGAAGGGCTGCTCGCCGATCTGGCGTCGCTTCGGGATCTCGTCGAAACCGGTCCGGTGCACAGTACGCTCGGCCTGCTGCTCAGCGCCCCTGAGCTGGATGCCCTGCGCCGCCGCATCGGCGAGTTGCTCAGTTCCCGCCAATATCCATCGCCGCCCGTTCACCAGCGGAACTATCCCTGGCCGCCTATCTAGCGGCGGCGGCCAGGGAAGCCCACCAGCCACTGACCAACGGTCACTGGACACAAATTATGAAAGCCGTAGTCATGGCCGGCGGAGAAGGCTCCCGCCTGCGTCCACTGACGATTGGGCGTCCCAAGCCGATGGTCCCCCTTGTCGACAAGCCGGTCCTCGGCCATATTCTTGAGTTGCTCAGATATCACGGCATTACCGAGGTCGTCATTACCCTCCAGTATCTGCCCTCCGTGATCCAGGACTTCTACGGTGACGGCAGCGCCCTCGGTCTCAATATCACCTATGTCGTCGAGGAGATGCCTCTCGGCACCGCCGGCGGCGTCAAGAACGCCGCCGCCCACCTCAACGACACCTTTCTCGTCATCAGCGGCGACGCCCTGACCGACTTCAACCTCCAGGCCGCCGTCCAACGTCACATTACAGCCGGCGCTCTTGCCACGCTCGCTGTCTATTCCGTTCCCAACCCTCTTGAATACGGCGCAGTCGTCAGCGACGAAAATGGCAACATCACCCAGTTCCTCGAAAAACCGGACTGGAGCGCCGTTCGCTCCGACCGGGTGAACACCGGCATCTATGTGCTCGAACCGGCGGTTCTGGACTATATCCCTGACGACGTCGTCTACGACTTTTCCACCGAGCTTTTCCCCGATCTCCTGCAACGGGGGGAGCGGCTGCAAGCCTACGTGGCCGAGGGCTACTGGTGTGACGTCGGCACGATCGGCGAGTACATGCGCGCCAATGCCGACCTCATCAGCGGCAAAGTCTGGCTGCCCCAGCCACTCGGCGCAACCGCGCCGGTCGAGGCCGTCGGACCGTCCAGGGAAAGACCGGGGGAACCCCAGGGTGTTCCCAGCCGTTCCCCCACAGTTCCCCGGCCCGAAGGGATCTGATCCTGGGCGCCGACGTGGAGCTCGCTGCCGACGCGCGCATTGACGGGCCGGTCTATCTCGGCAACGCCGTCAAAATCAAGGAGGGTGTGACGATCCAGGGGCCGTGTGTGGTGCGCGACTATACAATCGTGGACCGGTACAGCCGCCTGGAGCACTGCGTCGTCTGGCGCAACACCTATATCGGGGAAACCTGCGAGCTATTGGGGGCGATCGTCTGCCGCCAGTGCAGTCTCAAGAGCGGAACCATCGCCTATGAGGACGTCGTCATCGGCGACAACTGTGTGCTGGATGAGAACTGTGTCGTCCATCCCGACGTGAAACTGTGGCCGAACAAGCGCGTCGAGCCGGGCGCCGTAGTACGGGAGAGCATCATCTGGGGCAGCCGCGGCCGCCGCTCTCTTTTCGGCAGAGCCGGTGTCAGCGGCGTTGTCAATGTTGATTTTACGCCCGAATTCGCGGCCAAGCTCGGCAGCAGTCTCGGCGCCAACCTCCCGCGCGGCAGCTACGTCGTCATCAACCGGGACTCACACCGCAGCTCTCGCATGTTGATACGCGCCCTGATGAGCGGCCTGTCCAGCGCCGGCGTCGACGTCTGGGACCTCGGCGAGGTGCCCGTACCCGTCGCCCGTCATTTCGTCCGTACCAATCCTTCCGCCGCGGCCGGCGTGCATGTTCGCCTCAGCCCCCTCGATCAGCGCGTCGTCGACATCCGCTTCATGGACAGCCAGGGCCTCGATCAGAGCCGGGCGTCCGAACGCTCCGTCGAGCGAAGCTTCTCTCGCGAAGATTTCCGTCGCGCCTTCCTCGACGAGGTGGGACAGATCGACTATCCTGCCGACCCCACGGCAGGCTATATCGAGAGCTTTATCGCCGGTGTTGACCAGGACCGCATTCGCGCTACAGCCCCCCATGTCCATCCTCAGATCGTCGTCGATACCTCCCACGGCCTCGGCGGCGAAACCATGTCGACAGTTCTCAACCTCCTCGAAGTCGACTATCTGCCTCTGAATGGACCGAAGCTGGGCGCCCTGCGCGAACAGTTTCGCCACCAGCTCCAGCATATGGCCAAGATCATGGGCGTCCTCGATGCCGGCGTCGGCGTCAAACTCGATGTAGACGGCGAAAGGGTCTTTCTTATCGATGAGAGGGGCGTCGTGCTGGACGATCTGACGGCGGCGTTACTCCTGTTGGAGCTGACCATGTACGCCAATCCCGGCGCCAAGGTCGCCCTGCCGGCGGTGTTGCCGCGTGCCTTCGAGACAGTCGTGAACCGGTACGGCGGACAGATCGTTTTCACCCAGAACGATCTGCGGGACCTGATGCGGGCGGCGGACGGGGATGTACTGTTCGCCACCGATGGGGCAGGCCACTTCATCTTCCCCGATCTGCAGCCGGTTTCTGACGGACTGCTGGCGACCGTGCGGCTGCTCGAATATCTTGGCCTGCGCCAGGTCGCGGTCAGTGAAATCGTCGCCGACCTGCCGCATTTCTTTATGGCGCACCATCGGGTGGATTGCCCGTGGGAAGCAAAAGGAACGGTCATGCGCCTGCTGAATCAGAGCTATCAGGGGGATGGGGTCGTCACGATCGATGGTCTGAAGATCCACTCCGGCGCCGAGGAGTGGGTCCATATCGGCCCCAACCCCGATCAGCCTCTTTTCGAAATTCGGGCCGAGGCCGCCGACTCGGAACGGGCCACCGCCTTGGTCAAGGAGCACGGTGATCAGCTCTTGCAGTGGATTGTGGCCAGTGACCGCTGAGACGTCAGGCCCAACTGCAGCGGGAGCGGGATGCGCGCGCCCTACTCGTCCTGCTTCAGCCCCGGGATGAACACCCTGTACAAGTAACTGTCGCCCAGTGCATTGTCACTGGGCGCATTGTCACTGGGTGCACGGTAGGCGGGCGCACTGCCGCTGAGGGGACCGTCGCTGGATGCCCTGCCGCTGCGGATCCAGGCCCGCAGCCGGTGGCTGCTCGAATAGTTGCCGGCATTGTCCTTTGCCCAGTAGCGGACATTGTGAACGCCATCCTCGGAAATCGTGAACGGCCCGCTGTACAGTTCGACGGCCCCGTCGTTGAGGACATAGGCGATACCCCAGACGCCGCTGGTGGCGTCTTCGGCTTCGATGGTGACCTGGACCGGCCCGCTGAACAGCCCGCGCGCGGTGGCAGTGGGTGTAGGGGCAGGGCTCTGACCGGTCGCGCCGCCCCCGTCCCCTCCGTTCGAACTGTCAGATGTCACCTGCACGGCCTGCGCCTCAACTGTAGGCGGCGTCCGGTCGACCCGCAGCTGGCCGGATTCGCTTTCCCCCTGCAGCCCGGATCGATCTCTGGCCCGGAAGCGCACAGTGTACGTGCCGTCGTCCAGGCCGGTCAGGGATGCTGACAGCTTCTGTGCGGCCAGGGGATCGTTGGGCAGGCTGAAAACGGCGGTCTTCTCCTCGTTGCCCAGCAGCACCCGTCCGCTGCTCGCGTCCAATCCGCTGTTGAAGTCCTGCACAGGGACCGAAATCAGGACAGGCAGTCTTGTCCACCAGCCCTCCACGTGCTTCAAGTCGCCGAACACCGGCGGCTGTTCGCTGCCATATTCGATCTGTTTTGTGACGACCGGGCTGGCATTTCCGGCGGTATCGAACGCGATCGCGGATACCGTTGATATGCCGCTGTGGGGGAGCGCCCAATCGATCTTCGTTCTTGAAGATATGTTCTGCAGTTGCCACAACTGTACCCGGTCCAGGGCCAGGTCCACCTCTCCGAACCATTTCACACGGAACTCGATCCCCTCAACCGGGTTAAACAGATGAAAATCGACGGGGATCTCGACGTATTCGTCCACGTTGGCGAAATCACTCGGCCAGATATCGCGCAAGCCCAAGCGCAGAGTCCCACCTTTGTCGGTCACATCCAGATGGGCGATGGGCTGATCCGGCAGCACATTGTCGTCACCGTCGTCGTCAGGTTCACCCCGGCGCAGCCGGAAGAGTGCGCGGTAGGTGGCATTGTGGGGGATGTCGGTTGCGTAAGGGCCGTACCACCAGCCCAGCTCATGGTCATCGGCGCGCGCTTCCCGGGCGCGATTGCCATCGGCTGCGGCATCATCGACAGCCTCCCCGGTGGTGCTGTAGAGGTTTTCCCCCTGCCAGACCCAGTTGTTGCTAAGGCCGATGCGCGCGCCCGTTTCCGGGGTGGCGAGCGTAAGAGTGGCCCGCTGCGCCTCCACCAGCGACGGCGCCTCGAATGTCGGTGCAGAAGGGGCATCCCAGTCGATCTCCAGCGCTTTCTGCTCCTGCAATTCGTTGCTGAGCGTCAGAGAAGCGGTGATCGTACTGCCGCTCGTGATATCGGAGCTGCGCAGCCAGACGCCGTTGATGGGCAGAGAGTCCGGGCCCGGGTCAAGGTCGACTGAACCGGACAGAGACTCTGCGGGCACGAGCGCGCCCCAGCGCAGACCGCCGGCCGGGAAATAGCCTTTCAGGGACAGACCGATCAGACCGCCGATCGCCTGCGTCGGCTGGCTGGCATTCTGCAAGGTGACGTCCGTGTAGTAGTGGCCGAGAATCTGGCGATAGGTCTGACCGGCCTTGCCCCGCCGGGCCGCGCCCCACTGGCTGAGCCCATAGCCGTGCCCCCAGCGAACTTCACCGAGGCCGGTCTCGTCCGGCACCGCCTGCAGATACGCGACCGCCGGGTTGGTGAGTGTCGGATGGCTGTTCTTGGCGCTGTACATGGCAATAATCGGCGCGTTCGCGCTGTCGCCCGCATGGGCCAGGTACTGGCCTGCTGTCCTGGCGACCGCCGCGTCTGTGGAAGCGAAGCGATTGTTACACATCATCTGGAAATTGGCCCAGTCGGTCACATCATAGTAGCGCCGGTTGCGCCTGATCTGGTACCAGGCATAGGTGCGGGTGGCGATGGCCTGGGCGGCCAGCGCTTCCGGTGACCAGGAGATGGGGACTTCCGCGGGGACGGAGCGGGCCACATACTCCTCGAATGGGATCACGTCCACCTGCCAGTCGGGAACGTTGCGGCAGTTGTTTTCCGGATGATGGGCCACCCGAATCGTCGCCGGGTAGGTAAGCGCCGCAGTTTCCATCTCTGCAGCTTCCAATTCAGCGGGATTGTCGTCCGGCTGCAGACTGTCTTCGCGTATGATCGATCTGTTGGCGGCGTCGTAAAGGGCGGAGCGAATCCCGTTGGCCTCGATCTGATCGAAGCGCAGCCGGTTGCTGCGTCCCGTCTGCCAGCGCGGGTTGTGACCGGGGATGCGTTCGCGCACGCGTCCGGTGGCGCGTTCGATCACATAGATCTCGGCCAGGCCGATCGTCTCCGTTCCCGTGGGCACTACCGTTATCGCCATCAGGGCGCCGTCAGGGCTGATGCGGGGTCTGCCGAAATGGGAACCGGCGCGTTCCAACACAACCTGCCCGTCTATGGTCAACGTTTGGAAGGTGGGGCCACCGGAGAGTCTTATATCGCCCGGCAGCCTGTCACTGTCAACGTTTTGCGGGGCAAGCGTCAGCCAGGGCGCCAAACGCGGGCTGATGACGTCGAAGAATACACCGAATGACGCGATGAGGATGCCGACCAGGAGGAGGCGGCGTAAAGGCGATCTTGGCAGCATGACTACAGAGGCTGATGAATGATAGTTGGTGTTCGAATGCGTGCGCTTTTTATAAACTTCTCACCACTATTGTAACAGGTACGCGATATTTCCTGCATTTGGCTTTGCGGCAAGGTGGGGGGTACAATCGCAGAGGTGAGGGTGTCAGTTCCGATGCGCCTCTCAACTTCGGGCCGCCGGACATCCCAGTCCCCTGACGGGCGGCGGACTTCCCAGAGATCAATTGGGTGAACGATCACTTCCGCTTCCCGATCCTATCCTCCTCCCCACTGGAAACGCATAATCTCGGCGAACTGCTGGGGCGGACGATCCGTCGTCCGCGGCCCACTGGGGCCGTGATCGGTCTTGTGGGCGAACTGGGCGCAGGCAAGACGACTTTTGCGCAGGGTCTGGCCAGGGGATTGGGCGTGCAGGCGCGCATCACCAGCCCTACATTTACCCTGATCAACGAATACACGTCTTCGACAGATGACGTGCGCCTGTTTCACGCGGACAGTTACCGGCTGTCCGCCGACAGAGAGTCCTTGACCGGCGAGATATATGGGTTGGGCATGGATGAGATTCTGGATGTCGTCGAAGAGGAGCCGTTCGACGACTGGGAGCGCCCGCCGGACCCCGCCGCCATACACCATGTCGTCGTTATCGAATGGGCTGACCGTCTTGGCGAGCTGCTGCCGACCGACCGCATTATGGTCCATTTCGACAGCGGCGCAGACGGGCCAACTGCGGCCGTCACCGACCCAACGCGGCTTGCCTGTGATGCAGCCAGCGACTGGCCGCGAACCGAAAATGGCAGTTCCGAGCGGACGTTGCGCTTCTGTGCGACCGGCCCCCACAGCCGAGCTTTGCTGTTGGCGCTGCAGACCGAGGTGGCCCCTTTCCAGCGAGAGTTCAGTAGCTGAACGCGAATTCATGGTGTGGAGGCGCCGATGGGGTCCGATAGCAGCCAGGTAAAGCACTGGATGACGCAAAATCCGCACACCTGCCACAAAGAGGATTCCCTGGCGGACGCCCGGGACCTCATGGCGGAGCATCTCTGCCGCCGGCTGCCGGTCGTGGATGACAACGGCCATCTGATCGGCATCGTCAGTTTCGGTGATCTGCGCCAGGCGGCCCCGTCCAGTGTCACCACGCTGAGCCTGTTCGAGATCAACTATTTCTGGGCAAAACTGCCTGTCAGTGATGCCATGACCGTCGATCCGGTGACCGTTGCGCCGGACAGTTCGATTGACCTCGCCTGCCGCCTGATGCTGGACTACAGCATCGGCGGGCTGCCCGTGGTCGTGGAACGCAAAGTCGTCGGCATCTTCACCACGACCGACGTCTTGCGGTTCATCGTCGAGCGCTCTTCCCAGAAAGTCCCTGGTTCGTGACCGGCGCTGCCAGCGCCCGCACAATGGAGTCATCAATGCACCGCATTCTGGTAAGCGAAATCATGAGCGCGCCGGTAATCACGATTGATCCCGACGCCCTGGCCGTAGATGCCGCGGAGCTGATGGAAGGAAACAATGTGCGCCGCATCATTGTGATCGACCAGGACGGCTATATGTGCGGAATCGTCACAGACGCCGATGTGCTGGAGGCGGAAACCGCCGAGAGCGTGGCCAGCCGCTACGACCCGGATGTCGATAAGGAGTGGCTGACGGTGCGGGATGTAATGACCGCCGACGTCGTTGCGGTCGGGCCGGAAGCATCGATCGGTCAGTTGGTAGAGAAGATGATGGAGACCAAGATCGGCGGCATCCCTGTGGTTCAGCCGGCAGAGTCCAGCGGCGGGAAACGCCTGCCCATCGGCATCGTTACCGAAACCGATATCTTTCGTCTGATCAGCGAAGCGTGGCGCGCCGACGAAGCTTCGAACACCAGTGATCAATAAGGGAACGGAATAAGTAGAACTGGACTTGGCGGTATCTGTTGAGAGGGTTGACGCAATCTGGTGATGTTTTGGGGTTCGATCTGGTGGGCGTATGATGGCCCGTCACAACATGTGACGGGCTTTGGTTTGTCGAGTTGTGGTTTGGGGTATGGTTATTCAGATTCTTCCCATTCGGAATGGCTGATAAATTCGCAATGCATCCATTTTTCCACGACTTTGCTGTCGTAGGATGAATGGGTGTATTCCAGGTAGACATAACTGCTGTCCACTTCGAAGGAGATGGATGACAAGTAAATGTCGTCGCCTGGATCGATAGATACTCCGAAAGTTGTTCTAAAGGCATCCGCCGTTTCTTGTCTGATATGTCCGCTGATGCCATATCGGCTCTCGGAAGTATGAAGCGGGTTTTGGCATACTCCTTCGTCATAGTAAATGACCTCTGGGGACCAAGGGTCAGCCAGAAGAGACTCAATTTGTTGCACGCGTTGAGTGAGTTCTTGGAGGTGTGTGTTGAGGCTTTCTAGTGAAAGTTCATCTTGGGCAAATAGGAGTGTGGGCGCAAGAATAGCACTGGCGATCACAATCAGGATAATGGTCTTATGTTTCACTTGGGAGTCCTTTTTGTTCTGATGGTTGGGTCGTGATGGGTCTTGGTGTGGCAGGGTAAGCAGAATCGTGTTTCACTTATGGCAGCAGTGTTGACGTTGGCAGTTGGGTTTGCGCCTGAAACTTACCACATTTGATAAATTCTGTCACATTGGCGACAATAAGGATGTTCAGAAAGAGAATTGCCGACCACCAGTGGCAGAAACTGTACGCATTTCTGCAAGGACACCCTCGTGCCTACGCAGGGCAAGAGCAAGAGTGTCGCCGTTTCGTTGAAGCAGTTTACTGGATTCTGCGCGCCGGCGCCCAGTGGCGTGAACTGCCAGACCGCTATGGCAAGTGGAACAGCGTATTCAAGCGCTTCGCACGCTGGGACGAGAACGGTATCTGGACCGACATGTTCACGCAGTTCGCTCAGGACCCAGAGATGGCAGCAGTGATGCCGGACAGTACAGTTGTACGCGCCCATATGAGCGCAGCGGGCGGGTCAAAAAAGGGGGCCCACAGCCAGAACAGCGCCTCGGCCGGAGCCGGGGCGGATTCAGCGGCAAGATCCATCTTCTCGTCGATGCCCCGGGCTTTCCCCTCAAGTTCATCTTGACCGGTGGTGAATGCCATGCTATGACCCAGGCTGAAGCGTTGCTCGCCCCTTTCGATTTTGATGCCGTCATTGCCGACAAAGGCTACGATTCCGACCCATTGCGAGAGCTGCTCGCAGCCCGACAGGTCGAGGTGGTCATCCCCTCCCGCCGCAATCGCAAACAACCACGGGACTATGACCGCATCCGCTACCGAGAACGCAACATCGTCGAGCGTTTCATCAACAGACTCAGGTGGTGTCGCCGCGTTTCCACTCGCTATGACAAACTGGCACGGCGTTACATGGCTTTCCTGCATTTTGCTTCTACTCTGATCTGGCTCAAACGAAATGTCAACGAGGCCTAGGGCTTTTCAGCCACCGCCTCGCCGAAAGCGAACCCGCAATACGCCCCGGGGTGCTCCTGCCATCTGTCATAGGCGTCGCGCGCGGCGTCGTACAGCGCTCTGGTCGCAGCGCCGTACTTGATCGCCGTCTCCACCATCTCCGGCGATAGGAACCACGTCTTGGCCAGCTCGTATATAAACTGTCTGTCTGCAGGGGAGTCATAGACGTCGAAGGACGCTGTCATGCGGACGTTGGTGAACCCGGCCTCGACGATGTGCCTCTTCAACTCCTTGCCCATCTGCGGATGGGCGCCGTCAGTAGCGAGGATGTCCTCGAACATATCCCACGACTGTCCGAGTACGCCAAATTCGGGGTGCGCAAAACTCGACTCGCATATCACATCTCCCGGCAGGCGATGATGCCTCCGGGCTTCAGGACGCGGCTCACCTCGGCCAGAGCCGCGCCGGTGTCCGGGACGTGCAGGAGGACGTTATGGCAGTGGGCCACGTCGAAATAGCCGTCCTCGAAGGTGAGGTCCGTCACGTCGCCGACGTGGAAGATGGCGTTGTCCTGTCTGTTCGCGCTGGCCACCATCCTCGCCATATCGACTTGCGACGCCTCTATGTCCACGCCGTGCATTTCGCCCGGCGCTACGGCCTTGGCCAATCCCACCGATATGGTACCCGGCCCACAGCCGAAGTCGAGAACCCGAAGCCCCGGTCTGAGATATGGCAACAAATACGTCGCGCTGGTCTCAGCCGTGTATCGGCTGAACGACTCGAGCATCTCATCGCTGAAGCCTGAGGTGTAGTCCGGCGTTGAGAAATCCCGTTGTGTCATTGTCGTTTGCTTCTTGATTGGAATTGCCGGTCGAGAACAGACCTTCACTGAAGGCGGGTTTCAATGGCGGATGTTATATCACACAATCCGGATATTCAAGTATCCTCAAACGGGTGTATCCCAAAATGGGGGCGGGATTTCGGCTACCTCCGGTTTCGCGATTTTTTGCAGGAAATCGGCGAATTTGGGCCGGTTCGGCGGGCTGGTCGTGAGTCAGTTGGCAGAGAAAGCACGCGGGCAGGCGCAAAGTCTGCCCGCGCGTGAGCGGCGCCTCAGCGAACGCTGGCACGAAATCCTTATCTGACTTTTTTCACCCCAAATTTTGGATGCGCCCACTATAAACGCAAACTGGCATTGTTGCCAAAATTTACAATAGCTGACGACACAAAACCTCAGGGCAAACGCATCGTAAGGTTAAAGCGCTTTGAGAAATAGTCCTGACCTCGGTCCACCGCCGTCCGCCAATCCTCCGGCGTGTCCACATCAGCCAGCCACTCGTCCTGCGCCTCGATCGCGCTGACCTCCGCCGCGTGCCGGCGCAGCAGCATCCCCCCACCCCGATCACCCTGAACCTGCCTCAACTGACCGAAGAAACGTTGGTCAAACAGAGCTGGCGCGCCGCGTATCTCTCCGGCCAAAGCGACAGCCGCCAGATCGCTGGCGGCGCGCCATGCCTGCCACAGCCGGCGCAGGAGCGTCGCCGGCAGATGGGGCTGGTCCACGGGTAGAAACAGGGCGGCCTCACATGAGGTCGGCAGCGCCTCTACCGCGACGCGCACCGACCCCGCCTGCCCGTCCTGCCACGCGGGGTTGAAAACCACACGCAGTCGTCTGCGCTGCGCTGCGCGCAAGGGGGCCAGCGCGGCTTCCACCTGCTCAGCGACAGCGCCAGTGATTACAATCGTTTCTGATGCGCCGCTTTCGAGCGCGATCCGGGCGGCGCGCGTCACCAGCGGCTCGCCCTGCCAGCGCAGCAGTTGTTTTGGCTGCTCCATTCTGCGGCTTTCTCCCGCGGCCAGCACAACGGCCGTCGTCGCTCCCCAGCGTTCACGAATAGCCGTTCGGCTCTCCGGTCCCACCGCGCCGATGAGCGTTGGCTGATTCTGCTGTGACAAACGGTGGGCGATCAGCCGGGCAGCCGCCAGCCTGGGCGCGCTGTCCGCCTTGTTCAGCAGCGGAATCAGTCTCGCGCCCGAGGGACGGGACGCGTTGCTGAGACGTGTCCTCTCTCCCCGCCCGTATGGCTCGGCCAGAAGCCGGCCGAGCATGCGCGGTGTCAACCGCGTCGACGCGTCCTCTTCTTGCAGAAGGGCGCGCA
This sequence comes from Caldilineaceae bacterium, assembly GCA_965200615.1. Classification (GTDB taxonomy): domain Bacteria; phylum Chloroflexota; class Anaerolineae; order Caldilineales; family Caldilineaceae; genus Bin5. The sequence goes on from OZ241377.1 coordinate 871,709, forward strand.
CCTGTTCGGGCCGGTGCACGTAAGGTTCGTCCAGCGGCAGCCCCAGTCCATCGAGACCAGCTATTGGAACCAGGTGGGTCGTGCAGTCGGGGATGACCGGCTCGTGGGGCGCGGGCGCTTTGACCGGTCGACGGCGGCTGCCGTCGCCTTCGACTGCGATCAGACTGATGCCGAGATCGCCCGCCCGCGCGGCCAGCGCGTCCACAACTTGCGGGGGCAGGCCCTGGCGCCTGGAACCTGTAAGAGAGGGGTCTGTCGGGCCGCCGCCTGCTCCAGCGGACTCAGCGCTGGGCGGCGCCCAGATCAGACAGTGCCCGTGCCGCGCCAGTTTTGCCTCCAGCGCCGCCCAATCAATCGCGTCAGTCCTGCCCGGCGTCACTTCGAGACGGGCCGGCGCCTCCTCCGCCTGGGCGGCGAAAATGTGGGTGGTCGTGGTGGTGACGACGCGGCGGCCGCGGGCAACGGCCTCGTCCGCCAGCCGGAAGAGCGCGCTCGTCTTGCCGCCGGCGCCGACCAGTGTGACGACGGCAAGCTCCTCCGGCGGCAGTCGCAGAGCATGGTGGAGTTGCATAGGGAACCGCGAATATCGAGTCTTAGTGTGGTCGCTGGCCGTTGGCCGTTAACCACGGCCCCGTCTGGCCCCAGTGACCGTCGATCTCCTTCTCGCCGTCTCGCATCGCCAGCAGCAATGCATCCTGATCGACCGGCAGGGCCAGACAGCGAACGCCCACAGCGTTACAGATGGCGTTGGTGATCGCCTACCATTCCCAGGGCTCAGCGCAAAGTTCGTGCCTTCAACCGGCAGTTCCGCCCCGTGTATCTGCGCCAGCCGTCTCGCATCTACATAGGCCAGCCCTTCGATCGTCAACACCTGCGCGCCCTGCGCCTTGAACGCCGGGTAGATGCAGGAGTCGACCGATTGGCCGTCTACGATGACGGTACAGCAGCCGCATTCGGCCTCATCACAGCCGATCTTGGCGCCGGTCAGCCCCAGGTCGTAGCGCAAGACCTCGGCCAGGTAACGGCTGGGCGGCAGTTCGAGAGAGCGCTCCTCGCCATTGACGGTCAGGGTGAGTTGTGTCACGTATGCGCTCCTGTCGGCGTGAACATCGGTAGTTCGTGATGGGACGCTCTCGGGGTCGCAGTCCGCCTGTCATGCAAACTGTGGTCACAGATGGTTCAGATACAGCTGTGGATCGTTCAAAAAACCTCGCGTCACGCTCACGTGCTCCAATGAGTCCCAGGGCACGGGCTGGGGGGGTGACTGGTCGAAATTCAGGAGGGTGGCGCCGGGATAGGCCATCAGGATTGGCGAGTGGGTGGCGATGATAAACTGCGCGTCGCGGGCGACCATCTCCTTCAGCAGGGCAAGCAAACCCACCTGGCGAAGAGGCGAGAGGGGCGCCTCCGGTTCATCCAGCAGATAGAGACCGTTGGGCACGAAGCGGGCCTGAAACAGAGCCAGGAACGCCTCTCCGTGCGAGCGTGCGTCGAGCCCGTCCCCGTAGCTCTCCTCAATGGCGGCCAGCTGGCCGGCGTATGCCATCTTCGCCAGGCCTTTGGCGAAGTCGGAGCGGCCCTCATACTCCGCGTCCACATTGGCCATCTCCGTCTGCAGTTCCGCCTGCATCCGGGCGATGCGTTTGGCAAAGCCGAAAAAGTCCTCGGCCCGGAGGTAGAATCCCCATTCCGTCCGTTTGGTCCAGGCCAGGCGCAGGTGTCTGGACAGCTGCCGCACCGCGGCCAGAGAAGGATCGCTGCCGGCCTCCTCTGCGCCCACGGTCGGCAGCTGCACAGCGATGGCCAGCGCTTCCAGAAAGGTGGACTTGCCGCTGCCGTTTTCGCCCACGAGAAAGGTCACCGAACTCTCGAAATGGACCTTCTCCAGCCGGGCGATGGCCGGCACATTGTATGGGAATGTCCCTTCCTGGGGGAAAGAGGGGGCTTTCTCAATCGAGGTGAGGTGGATCATAGCCCACGCGCTCCCGCCTCACTGCAAAATGCAACAATCGTGGCCAAACGCTCGACCACTGCATTGGCTACGCGTCCTCCGGCTCTGCCGGCGCGGCATTCATGCGCGCCCGCTCCACCGCCGTGCGCAGCACTCTCCTCCGCAGCACGCCTATCATCTCGCGGCGATACTCCTGGGACGCACGGCACTTGCTGGTCCGCAAACCGGCCTGTGTCCGGGCCGCGGCAATTGCCCGTTCCACAGCGTCGTCAAATGTCCTGGCTGTCGTCAATGCCTCTTCCGCGCGGGTGGCGCGAAAGGGGGTCGGGCCGGCGGGCCCAATCGCAGTGACAACATCCTCGATCCGGCGCAGAGTTGCATCCAACCGGACCCTGGCGGCGATGCCCAGCACCGGCAGCGCTACGCCCTGGGGCCGCATAATGCGGTCGAAGGCGTTGCCCTCCCGCGCGATGCGGTCGATGCCGCCGATTCTGGTCACATCCACCAGCGCCTCGGGCGCAGACGCCTGTTCGGCCTCCATATCAAGGATCAGGTCGCCGCCGCCGGCGATAATGCGGGCCTTGTCCTGGTGCTGGCGCAGCAGAGAGAGCGCCTCAGAAACGGTTGCAGGTGTGTGGCAGGCTTGCCACCGGGACATTGTGCAGATCCTGGGCACTGACTGAAAAAAATCAGGCGAAGTATAGCACAGCGAGTTCCCTTCCGGAAAAGCGGGCGCATCCGAAAGATCAGAGAGAATCTCAGGAAATTTTATCTCCTTGACAACACAGAGAGAAGAAACTACGATTATATGCGCTTTAACTTCGGGCAGGTCCGGTTCCGTGTTTACAACCCCAAAGGAGAGTAAAAGTGAAACCACAACTGCGTATTTGGGCACTTGCGGCCATCTTCATCCTGCTGCTTCCCATGGTGGCGGCCTGCGGCGGCGCAGCGCCGGCAGCGGAGGAAGCGGCCGTCGAGGCAACCGAGCCTGAACCGGCGGCCGAGGCCGAGAGTACTGAGGCAGAGGCGTCTTCAGCCTACAACGAAGCCCCCATGCTGGCCGCGATGGTCGCCAACGGCGAATTGCCGCCGGTGGAAGAGCGGCTCCCGGCAGAGCCGCAGGTGATTGAACCGGTGGACCGGATTGGCACATACGGGGGCACCCTGCGCTTCGGAGAGGTCAACCCAATCAATCTGTGGAGCTTCGCCACCCTACGGATGAATGGGCTTTTCCGGTATGACTTCTCCAACACCCAGGTCTTCCTGGACATCGCCAAAGACTACTTCTTCTCCGATGACTTCAAAACCCTGACCATTGTGCTGCGCGAGGGCCATAAGTGGTCGGATGGCGAGCCGTTCACGACGGACGACATCATGTTCGCCTGGGAAGATGTCGCGCTGAACGAAGATCTTTCCCCCGCCGGGCCGAGATCGATCTGGCGCGCTGGGGGTGAGCCGGCAGTCTTCACCAAGATCAGTGACACGGTGGTTGAGATCAGCTTCAGTGTGCCCTACCCGATCATTATGAACTACCTGGGTCGCACAGGCGTGGCCACCGACAACAACGTCATCATGCCCAAGCACTGGCTGAAGCAGTGGCACATCGACTACAACCCGGATGCGCAGAAGCTGGCCGAGGAGGAGGGATTTGAGACTTGGATGCAAGCCTTCAACTTCCACAACCGACCTCGGAACAACTTCCGGATCGACGGTCCCACCCTCTGGGCCTGGACGACCGAGCAGATCACCAGCGACCGCGCCATCGTCGTGCGCAATCCCTACTTCCACCAGGTGGACACCGCCGGCAACCAGCTGCCCTACATCGATCGCATCGAAGCTGTGATCACGGGCGACAAAGAGGTGCAGACGCTCAAGGCCAGCGCCGGTGAGTTTGACTTCGAGACCTACTATATCGACATGAAGGATATGTCGGTCTTCCAGCAAGGCGCGGAACAGGGAGGTTATCGCGTCGAATTCGCGCAGAATCTCTTCTCCGCCGAGCTGGGGCTGATGCCCAATCGTACAGTCAAGGACCCGGTTTTGAAGGAGCTGTTCAACAATAAGGACTTCCGCATTGCCTTGTCGATCAGCATCGACCGCGAGAGCATGAACGACACGCTCTTCTTCGGGTTGGGCAGGCCGTTTCCGGCCACCGTCAATCCGGGTCTGAGCTTCTTCAAGGAGGAGTGGGCCACGACCCACGCCGAGTATGACCCGGAGCGGGCCAACGCGCTTCTCGATTCAATCGGCCTGACCGAGCGGGACAGCGAGGGATACCGGCTGCGGCCTGACGGCGAAGGTCGGCTGAGCATGCTCATTCACGTCGGCGTATCGGAAGGCCCCAAGATTGCCATGGCCGAATTGGTCCGGGATGACTGGGCTGAGGTCGGGCTTGAAGCCATTGTCGAAAACCTGGGCGAGCAGGGTGGCCTGTTCTCGCAACGGCTGGCCACCAATGATCTGCAGATTCCGACCTGGCATCTGGACAGAAACGCTCTGTTCGGCCGCTCCCTGGGCAGCAATTACGCTGTCGACCAGACCTCATTCTGGACCGGAACGTGGAAGGACTGGTTCCGGACCAATGGCGAGGAAGGCGAGGAACCGCCCGAGGAAATCAAGCGCCAGAGGGAGATCTTTGAGCAGTACAAACTGACGGCGGTCGGCACCGAAGATTTCGATAAGTATGGCGCGGAGTACTATGAGTACTTCACCAGCGAAATTCCGATGATAGGCACCATCGGCTTTACGCCGCGACCGGTCATCATCAGCAACCGCCTTCACAACGTGCCGCTGGAAGGCGCCGCCTGGATCTCGGACAACAACTTCTATGCCCCGTTCATGCCTTCACAGTGGTTCATAGAAGAGTAGGGCATAGCGAAGAAGACTGCGCAACACCCTGTTTTCGCCCATGGTGGGAACAGGGTGTTTGCTCTGTTTCGTCGACCGAACGGAGGAATCGAATTTGCAACGGGGTGGGAAACGGCCCTTTTCAAATCTGCCACTCTTCGTTAGTATTCAAGTCCAGCCAGGAAAACGGCCAAAGAGCCGCCACAAACTGACTCCTCTGCGACGGTGAAAGGCCGCCGCGCAGATGGATGGATTAGGGGTACCTGCTCCAGAACGATGCGCGTCACTGTCTCTTACAGCAGACAGCCGTGCGCGATAGCGCTTTTTTGTGGTCAGCGCATTGCGCCGTTTAATTCCTAACAGAAGGCAAAGAAAGGAGAGGCCGGGAGCGCCTTGGGTTTCGCCCGCGCTGATATCAATATGACGCAACCGAAGAGAAAGGTGACAAAGCCGGTACGTTTGGGTCTGATTGGTTGTGGCGGTATCGTGCGCCTCAACCATATTTCCGTATATCTCGCCCTGCCGGAATCTGTGAGCGTGGTCGCGGTGGCCGATCCGGTCCCCGACAACCTTGCCTATGCGGGCAATACGCTTGAGGTGCCGCCGCCGCAGAGATATTCCGACTATCGCGACATGCTCGCCAAGGCCGAGATCGACGCGGTTTCGATCGCCACGCCGCACGCCCTGCACGCCGAACACGCCATTCAGGCAGCCGAGGCCGGCGTAGCGGTCATTTCAGAGAAACCGATGGCGACTTCGTTAGAGGAGGCCGACGCGATACTGGAAGCGGTCAACCGCAACGGTGTCCCCTATGCCATCATGCATAATCTGCTCTTTACGCTGCCCATGCAGGAGGCGTTTTCCCAGCTCCGAACGGGGAAAGTGGGGAAACCGATCTTTGGGCGCGGCCAGTGCATGGGCATGAAACCGGCCGACTTTGGCAGCGATCACGCCAATCCCGCCATGGCCTGGCGCGCCCAAAAGGCGGTAGGCGGCGGCTGCATCATCGATACCGCTTATCACGAGATCTACTCGGTCGAAGCGCTGATGGGTTCTCCCGTCCGTTACGTTGAAGCCAGGGTAAAGACGATGCGTTTCGACATCGACGTCGACGATCTCGCCATCCTGCTGTTTGAACACGAGGACGGGGCCGTGTCCACTGTGTCGGCATCGTGGTGTTCGCCGACGCCGGCGCCTGAACGGGGGCGTTGGTGCGAAGTGCATACGACCAATGGATCGATTCGGGTATTTCACCGCGACGAGGAGCCGTTCTGGCGCTACAGCGGGGAGGAAGAAGGTTGGAGTTCTCTGGAAATACCCGAGCCGATAGTGAAAGAGAATCCTGGCGTTGGCGGCCACTTCGGATGCTATGCCGCGACATTCGAGGCGCTCGCCAGCGGCTCGGAGATGCCGGTGAACGGTGAAAAGGCGCGGCACAATCTGGCCATTATCGAAGCGGCGCGTCAGGCAACAGGCGCACGGCGCGCGATAGGAGTTGAGTGAACATGCGACCCTATGTGGACGTACACTGTCATATCGGGACGACCATCACATACGACCCTGCCGTCGGCCAGAGTACCGGCCGCTGCCTGGCCCGCATGGCCTCCGCCGGCGTTGTCGCGGCGGTTATCGGGCCGACCGCCGTCGGCTCGTCGCAGATCCGGGGCATACTGGACACCAAGGACCAGAACGGTATCATCGTTCGGGCCTGTCAGCAGTTTCCCGACCGGTTTCCCATCGGCCTGGCCCTGATCGAGTTGCGCCACGGCCAGGTCGGGGCGGACGCCCTTGAAGAGACGCTGGTCGAAGGCGGTCTCAAGGGCATAATGTGGCATCCTGCCGGCATGACGTTCGAAAGACAGCTCTATCCTTTCCTCGAAGTTGCGTCACTCAAGGGCGGGCTCTGCCTTCTGCATGAGAGCCCGGCGCGGACCGCGGCCTATGCGCGGCGGTTCCCCAACCTGACCTTCATCGTCCATGCCGGGACCGAAGAGGAAATGGAGCCCTGCCAGCAGCTGGAGAACGTCTGGTTTGAGATTGTACAGCGGCCCAAAGGCTCACGGTCCGACTGGGACCTGCCGCAGCTGGTCAACGAGCTCGGCAGCGAGCGAATTCTCTTCGGCAGCGACCTGCCCTACTACGACTTTCGCATCCTCCAGGCCCAGCTGGAGTCCGCAAACATTGACGAGGCAACCCGCGATCGTATCGCATCCCAAAACGCCGTGACGCTGATCCGGAGTTTTCGGCCCGACTGGGAGGTGCCCCAGGGCACGGCTGCCGCCCCGCAGAACTACACGTACGATGAACTCTGGGCTCCCAAGGAGGCCGGAAGCGAAAGGCTGCTATAGAGGCTGATCCAGGCGCTGTAAAACGGTTCTACAAGGTAGAGAGGATGCTCTAATGAAATTCGCCCTACTCGGTCACTCCGGACACCTGGATTACTACGAGCAGATGTTGCAGGATCTGCCCGACGTTGCGGTCGCAGCCGTCGCGCTGGCGATGCCCGGCGAAACGCTGGACTCCTTCGCAAAAGCGCCGGGCGTAACGTCCGAGACAAACAGATATACCGAGTATGAGGAGATGCTGGACAAGGAATCTCCGGACCTGGCGCAGATCTGCGTCCCACCACAGCAAGTTCCGGGATTGACCGAAATATGCCTGAAACGCGGCATCGCCGTCATGACGGAGAAGCCGCTGGCGATGGATTTGGCGACTCTTTCACATCTGTACGCCGCGGCCAGTGAGGCCGGGGTTCCGCTGGCGGCGTTACACGGCTACCGCAGAATGAAATGGTTTGAGGCCGCTCGAGATGCCGTACATGCCGGTAAGATCGGCGAGCCTCTGGGCAGCTACAGCCAGATCTCCTACCGGTGGGGGGGCAGGCGGCCGGACCATTTTCGCTCACGCGAGACCTTTCCCGGGATAGTGCCCTTCGTGGGCGTTCACGTCATCGATTGGCTCGTGTGGTCACTGGGCGACGTGTTCACGGAAGTAACCGGTTGGGAGACGACGGCCGCCCATCCGGACTATCCGGGCTGTGCCAGCCAGGCCGCCATTCTGTTGCGGATGCGCAACGGCGGGGTTGCGACTGTGATGCTGGATTTTCTGCGTCCTGCGACCGCTCCCACCCATGGCGATGAGCGGATGATGATTTCAGGCACAGAGGGTGTTGTGGAGAGTATCGCCAACGAGGAGACGGCAAAGCTGATCAGCGAACAGGCCGGGGTGCGCAACCTCGAGATTCCCGACACACCGAACTGGTACACGGCGTTCGTCCAATCAGTCCAGGACGGATCTTTTGCCGGCGTTGAGGAACTCTTTCGAATGACAGAGATTGCCATCAAAGCCCAGCAGGCGATAGACGAAGGGAAGACGGTCTCCCTGCTGCAATCTCCGTACGAGGCGAAGAAATGATCGGCTATATCGCGCAAAGACTGATCTACGCGGTCGTTACCTTCCTGTTCCTGAGCGTAGTTGTGTTCATTATCATTCAGCTGCCGCCGGGCGATTTTCTGACCAGCTACGTCGCGCGCCTGGAACAGGAGGGAGACATCATCGACGAGGCTGAAATCGAAGCTCTCAAGCAGGAATACGGGCTTGACGCAACCCCCGTAGAAAAGTACATACGCTGGTTCGGGCGCTTTCTGCGGGGCGAAATGGGCCGGTCCTTCGAATGGAATCAACCCGTAGGCAAACTGCTGCGGGAACGTCTGCCCTATACGATACTGCTCTCTCTGATCACACTGTTTTTTACCTATATCGTTGCCGTGCCGATCGGGATTTACGTCGCCACCCATCAGTATGGCTTCAGTGACTATCTGTTTTCCGTGCTGGGTTTTGCCGGGCTGGCGACGCCCAACTTCATGCTGGCCCTCATCCTCATGTTCCTGTTCTTCAAATACCTCGGCGTCAGCGTGGGCGGCCTGTTTTCCTCGGAATACGCCCTGGCCCCGTGGTCTCCGGGCAAGGTATGGGATCTCTTCATCCATCTCTGGGTTCCCATCATCGTTATCGGCACGGCAGGCACGGCCGGCATCATTCGCGTCATGCGAGGCACACTGCTGGATGAACTGGGCAAACAGTATGTCATTACGGCCCGCGCCAAGGGCGTTGCCGAAGGGAAGCTGCTGTTCAGATACCCGGTGCGCCTGGCGATCAATCCGATCGTCAGTACGGTTGGCTGGCAGCTGCCGCGCATCGTCTCCGGCGAGACGATCGTCGCCATTGTTCTGAGCCTGCCCACCACGGGTCCTCTTCTCTTCATGGCGCTTATCAGTCAGGATATGTTTTTGGCGGGAAGTATTGTGATGTTTCTGGGCATACTGACGCTGATTGGCACCTTCCTGTCCGATATTCTACTGATCGTTGTAGACCCGCGCATCCGTTTTGAAGGAAAGACTTGAGATGTCAACGGACGCAACAACCGGTGTTTCAAGCGGAATCGAGATAAAGACGGACGGGATCACGGCCGAAGAGCGCTACTTCCTGGCTTCACAGTGGCAACTGATGTGGCGCAAGTTCAAAAGGCACCGGCTGGCGGTCGTCTCTATTTCCCTGCTGGGAATTCTCTATATCCTGGCGATCACGTATCAGTTCTGGGTCCCGTATGGCCGGTTGACGAAACATGAGGACTTTCTGAGCGCCTCTCCCACTCGCATTCACCTTTTCGATAGTGAAGGTCGGTTCCGAGGCCCCTTTGTATACAAGCTGGAGGGAGAAATCGACTTTAAGACCTTCACCCGCGTGTATACGGAAGACAGTTCACAGATTTACCGCATTCGTTTTTTCCAAAAGGGAGAACCCTATCGGTTCTGGGGTCTCTTTCCGATGGACATCCATTTCTTTCTGCCGGAGGAAGGAGGCGTGATCTTTCTGTTCGGCACCGATTCGCTCGGTCGCGATCTCTTTTCGCGGACACTGGCGGGGGCCCAGGTCAGTCTCTCCGTTGGACTGGTCGGGGTTCTGATCAGCTTTGTGCTGGGCTGTCTCCTGGGGGGCATCTCCGGCTATTTCGGCGGGGCGACGGACATGCTGATCCAACGCGTTATCGAGTTCGTGATCATCGTCCCCACGATACCGCTGTGGATGGCGCTGAGCGCGGCCGTGCCCGCGGGATGGTCGCCGGTCAAGATCTACTTTTCCATCACCATCATTCTGTCCATGATCGGATGGGCGGGGTTGGCCCGGGTCGTGCGGGGGAAACTGCTTGAGCTGCGCGAGTCGGACTTTGTGATCGCGGCCAAAGTCGCCGGTTCCACCGATATGCAGATCATCGTTGAACATCTGCTGCCGGGGTTTATGAGCTATCTCATCGTCCATCTCACCCTGGCCATTCCGAACATGATCCTGGGAGAGACAGCGCTCAGCTTCCTGGGGCTGGGCATTCGAGCCCCGGCCGTCAGCTGGGGCACGCTATTGAAAGACGCGCAGAACGTCCGCAGCGTGGCCGTGCAGCCCTGGATGCTCATTCCCGGCCTGCTCGTGATTGTGACCGTGCTTTTATTCAACTTTATCGGCGATGGGCTGCGTGATGCGGCCGACCCCTACAAGTAGCGGCAATGGAACAGCAAGAGCCGGTCCTGGAACTCAGAGATCTGCACACCTACTTTCCCCTGGAAGAGGGGTTGCTGAAAGCGGTGAACGGTGTATCGCTCACGATTCACAAGAACCGTACCCTGGGTGTTGTCGGCGAATCGGGCTGCGGCAAGAGCGTTACCGCACAGTCGATCCTGCGCATCGTGCCTGATTTTGCGCAGATGACCGGGGAGATTCTGCTGCACCAGAACGGTCATATTACTGATCTGGCCGCCCTGGCTCCGTCGGGAAAAGAGCTCCGCGACATTCGCGGCCGCGATATCTCAATGATCTTTCAGGAGCCGATGACGGCGTTTTCGCCTGTGCACACGGTCGGCGATCAGATCATGGAGGCCATCCTGGTCCACGAAGGTGTGACCAGGGAAGCGGCGCGCAGCAGGGCGATTGAGCTTCTCAGCCTGGTCGGCATTCCAATTCCTGAAGAACGGGTGGACGCCTATCCTCATCAGCTATCGGGGGGGATGCGTCAACGGGCGATGATCGCCATGGCGCTGGCGCTCAAGCCCAAGCTTCTCATCGCCGATGAACCGACGACAGCGCTGGACGTGACCATTCAGGCCCAGATTCTGCGTCTGATGAAGACGCTTCAGGCCGAGATGGGCATGTCGATCATGTTCATTACCCATGATCTGGGTGTGATCGCGAACATGGCCGATGAAGTCGCGGTGATGTACCTGGGACGGGTGGTCGAATACGGCAGTGTCAGGCAGATTTTCCGCTCGCCCCAACATCCCTATACCCAGGCCCTCCTGCGCTCGATCCCCAGGACAGGGCGCAGGGCGCGCGTCCGATTGGAAACGATCGAGGGCATTGTCCCCGTCCCCCTCGATCCGCCGGATATCTGTCCATTCGCCGAACGTTGCTCGCAGTTTATCCCCGGCCGCTGCGATGAAAGGGCGCCGGACTTTCTGGAAACTGAGCCGGGGCATTCGGTGCGTTGTATTCTCTATGAATGACAGCCATAGATGAATGACTCCCATGGAATCGAACAACCTGCTCGAAATACATAATCTCAAGAAGTATTTCCCCATTGAAAGGGGCCTGTTGCGCCGGGTTGTTGGACAGGTGCGCGCCGTCGATGACGTGAGCCTGAGCATCCCCGCCGGGAAGACCTTGGGGCTGGTCGGCGAGTCGGGGTGCGGCAAAACGACCCTGGGCCGCTGCGTTATCCGCGCGATTGAGCCGACGGAAGGACAGGTGCTGCTGCGTATCGAAGGCCGGCAAGCCGACATCACCGGCCTGGATGCCAGGGCGCTGCGGGCCACGCGCCGGCATATGCAGATGGTATTTCAAGACCCTTATGCCAGTCTCGACCCGCGCAAGACCATTCTGGACATAGTCGGCGAGCCGCTGCGGGTAAACAAGCTGGCCAAGGGCGAGGACCTGGAGCGGCGGGTGCGTCAACTGGTCGATCTGGTCGGCCTGGACGTCAAGTACCTCAAACGCTATCCGCACGCCTTCAGCGGCGGTCAGCGCCAGCGCATCGGCATTGCCCGCGCCTTGAGCCTGCATCCCAGCCTGATCGTCTGTGACGAGCCCGTTTCGGCCCTGGACGTTTCGGTCCAGGCCCAGATTCTGAACCTGCTGCAGGACCTGCAGGCGGAATTCAGCCTCACCTATCTGTTCATCGCCCACGATCTCAGTGTCATCCAGCATATCTCCGATCAGGTAGCCGTCATGTATGTCGGCAAGATTGTGGAGCAGGCGGAGACGGAGGAGCTCTTCCTGAACCCCAAGCACCCGTATACGGAAGCGCTCCTGTCCGCAATTCCCAAACCTGATCCGGACGCCCTGCTGGATGAAATCACGCTTGAGGGTGAGGTGCCCAGCCCGGCCAGCCCGCCTCCGGGCTGCTACTTTCACCCTCGCTGCCAGTACGCCCAGCCGATCTGTCAAGAGGAGATACCACCGCTCCTGGAAGTCGGCCCCGACCATTACGCCGCCTGTCATTTCGCCCAGGAACTGACGCTGCACGGCGTGGGAGATATGGAGGAGGACAGCGTCTGACAAGCTTTCCCGGTTCCAGCCCAAACCGGGGAGAGGCGCTGGTCACGGCTCCGATTCGGACGGCGGGGTAAACGAATGGACTTCATTCTCTTCTGGTCGGCACTGTGGATCCTGGGTACAGGTCTGTTTCTGTACCTGACGATGATGTTGGTGCGGTGGATGACGGTCCGTTTCAGCCAGGGAGTGGAAGCCAAGGTACGGGCAGCAGAGTCGATTGTCAACGACGAGCGCGTTCCCGAGGCTTGGGCAGCGCCGTACCGCCAGCAGATCGAAACTCTTCGCCGGTCGGTTGGATCTGAAGCCGAGATTGAAAGGGCGGGCCGCCGCGGCCACAAAGATTGCTTGCGGCAATTGGACCGGCTTGCGCAGTTTTTTGAGAAGAGCAACCTGCTTGACAGCGCGGAGTCACGGCACGTTCTCCTGACAGGGCTGCAACGGCAGCGCGAGCGCTGGGTCGCCGGAGGATGGCAGTACGTGATCGAGAGGGATGACGCTCACTGAAGCACTGAAGCGGCGATAATTACCGTGCCGACAAGAGGCAGGAATGACGCTCACTGAAGCACTGAACCTGGCCACGCGAGTGTGTTCGATGTTGTCGGGCTGGGGTGACTTGGCCCAAACGCGAGCACAGCCCACATTTCGGTTTCTTCCGCAGAGGCGAACGGTCCATTTCTAAAGCACAGAACCTATTTCAACCACCCATAGGGGTGGATTTTTTTTGTTTGGCCCTTTTCCACCTGTCGTCTACAATGTTGCACACCTCTTCTGCATTGAAACGCTATATAAAAGACAAAGCAGGGAGAAAAGGAGGACCACCATGAGCGCAAAACGCTTGAATCGACGAGACTTTTTGATGACGACGGGGACGGTGACGGGCGCCACTCTGCTGGCGGCATGCTCGCCGCGTTCGGCTTCTCCCTGTACAAGTGGGATGTATTTTGGGCCGCGACCTTTCTGGGGCTTGACAACTACGACAGGCTGTTCAACGACAAACGCTTCTTCATAACTTTCTGGAACACGATCGTCTATACGCTGCTGGAGGCGCCGCTGAATCTGCTCGTGGCGCTGGCCATCGCCATGCTCATCAACCGCAGACTACACCCTGCCCTCCGCTATTTCCTGCGTACAACCTACTTCTTCCCAGTCATTATCTCTTTTGTGGCGGTGTCGATTCTCTGGCGCTATCTGCTGATCAGCGACCCCACATTCGGACTCATCAACTTCTATTTCGCCAAACTGGGAATCTCACCGGCGCCATGGACGACCAGTTCACGCTGGGCGCTGCGTTCCATCGTGCTGGTCAACATCTGGAAAACTTTCGGGTTCAATCTGGTCATCTTCCTCGCCGGGCTGCAGAACATCCCGCGCCACTTTTATGAGGCGGCCGAGATCGACGGCGCCAACTTCGGGCAGAGGTTCTGGCATATCACCATCCCCCTGCTGACACCGACCATCTTCTTCGCGCTCGTGATTGAGATGCTCCATGCGGCGCAGCTGTTCGATACCGCCTATGTGTTGACACAGGGAGGGCCGGGAGACGCATCGCGTCCGATCGTCATGTATATGTATGAGACCGGCTTCCAGGCATTCAAGATGGGATACGCCTCCGCCGTAGCCGTCATGCTCTTCGTGGTGGTCATGCTCCTGACGCTGTTGCAGATGAGAGCGAGCCGCGCCTGGGTCTACTACATGGGAGAGTAGGGGGGAGAGTAGGGGCAGCATGAATGTGTTGCAGGAGGCCCGCCAGAGTCGCCGCGTTGGCATTGTCGCCACCGGCCTGCTCGATTCTCTGCTGGTTCTCGGCGCTCTGCTGACGATCTCGCCGTTCATCTGGATGCTTGTCGTTTCGTTCGGCCAATCCAAAGAGCTGCTGCAGATGCCGCCCAACTGGTTTCCGTGGCCGCCCTATCTGGCTTCCTATCAGGAAGCATTCCACTACGTAAACTTTCTGGTCACCGGTTGGAATAGCCTTAAGGTAACCTGCGCAGTCTGCGCCGGGCAGCTGTTCACCTGCAGTCTGGCCGCCTTCGCCTTTGCCCGACTGCGCTTCCCCGGGCGCGAGGTCCTGTTCATCACGCTGCTCTCTGCCCTGATGATTCCGGCGCAGATGACGATCATTCCCGTCTATGTCATGCTGGCCAAGGTGGATCTGATCGATACCCACATCTCCCTGATCCTGCCCGCCTTCTTCAGCGCCACCGGAACATTTCTTCTGCGCCAGTTTTTTCTGACAATGCCCCAGGAGATGGTGGATGCCGCCAAGATCGACGGGGCCACCTACTGGACCATCTACTGGCGGATCTTTCTGCCGCTGGGCGCGGCCGGCATTTCTGCGCTGGCCATCTTCTGCTTCAACTATCACTGGAACGAGCTCTTCCGCCCCTTGATCTTCCTGAACTCAGTGGAAAAGTTCACGCTCCCACTGGCGCTGAGCTACATCAACGAACTGTACGTCAACCTGATCGGCGTGACCTACGCCGCAGTGGCCATGGCCGTGATTCCGGTGTTGATCGTCTTCCTCATGGCCCAGCGCTATCTGATCGAAGGGATCACCCTGACCGGCCTGAAAGAGGGTTGAGGACCGGCTCGCGCGGCGTACCGGTTCACCAGGTCCCCGGGTTGCCCCGTTTCGGCGAGGTCAGATTTACAGGCGAATATCCGCTGGCCCATCTGGACTTCGAGGACGGCGCCACCGAGCGCCCGTTCCCGGTTCGGGTCTCATTGGACGCGTTCAGTCCGATGATTCCCGGCAACACCGAAGATTCCGGGCTGCCTGCGGCGATACTGTCATGGAACCTGGAAAACCGCACAGAACGCCGGATCAAGGCGCTGCTGGCGGCCGTCGCGTCGAACCTGGTCGGCTATCAGTTTTCGCCCTGGCCGGGCGGACAACAGGTGAACCGGACCGTGCGTGAGCCGGAGTTCCAGGGGGTTCTCATGGAGTCTGAACGCGATGGCGGCCGGCATCCCATGGCTGGCAGCATGGCCGCGGTCACGCCCTGGCCGGAGACGACCCTGCAGACGCGCCTCGGCGAACAGGACTGGCCCTACTCTCTCCGCCCCTTCTGGTACCAGCTGTTGGGCAGGGCGCCTTTCGAGCAGGAGGAGGACGCCACGGTCGCGGCGCCGAGCGGCAACCCGACCGTGGCGCGACGGCTCGAGGCAGCGCTTGGCATGAGCATCACGCTGGATCCCGGCCAGTCCGTGACGGTTCCGGTGATCCTCACCTGGCGCTTCCCCAATCGCTACGTACAGCTTCCGGACGTGGATGAGCCTCGCTGGGTAGGCAACGAATATACGCAGAGGTTTCCCAGCGCGGATGAGGTCGCACGCTACGTGGTGGTTGAGCGGGAACGCCTGGAAGCCGAGACGCGCGACTTCCACCGGCATCTCTACGCCACAACCGTACCGGACTTTGTGATCGACGCAGTGTCGGGCAACATGGCCACCATCCGCACCCAGACCTGTTTTCGCGACGCGTCCGGCCAGTTTTACGCCTACGAGGGCTGCAACCCGGACTCCGGCTGCTGCCCTATGAACTGTACCCATGTCTGGATGTACGAGCAGGCCCTGGCGTCTCTTTATCCGAGCCTGGAACGGGATATGCGCGCCAATGCCTTTCTGGTTGAAACCGAACCCGATGGCCGCATGTTCTTCCGCACGCGCACACCCAGTGGAGCCGAGCCCTTTCTGGCCGAGGCGACAACAGCGGCCGACGGACAGATGGCGGAGGTGATCCAGCTCCTGCGGGCCCATGAGGTCTGGTCGGGCTGCGAATATGAAGTGGCGTGCCTGATGATCCAGGAGGGCCTGCTGGCGGAGGGCGAGTCGATCGTAGAGGCCATCCGTTCACGCCACGACGGCGCCGCCCGCAATCCCTGGAACGAACCGGAATGCGGCGACCACTATGCCCGCGCCATGGCGAGCTATGGCCTCCTGCAGGCCTACGCCCGCCTGCAGATCGACCTGAGCCGCGGCCGCATCGCCCTCTCGCCCCAGGTGAACCGGGAGAACTTTTCCACCTTTTTCTCAGTGGAAGGCGCCTGGGGAACGATAAAGCTGTCCGGAAATCAGCTCAGCATCGACCTTGGCAGCGGCAAGCTGGCGGTGAACGAGCTCGTCGTCGACGGGCGAACGGTTCCACTCCCCGCAGGGATTACGGTGGAAGCGGGCCAACCGCTGCATGTGCGACTGTAATATATGTGATATAATATATCAAATCAGCCTCATTTTTGCGCGGAATAGGGCAAAAATAAGGCTTTTACATACGCTCCTTTCGAGCGCGCTGCGTGCATTTCAACTTGGGAGGCGACCAGACCGTAGGCCAGGTCAGTTCAGTTGGTCGAGTGGTCCCCCTGTTCTTGGAAACTGCGCATACTTAAGAGGGAGGAGACAAAAAATGGCAAGGAAAAACGCCCACGAGATTTCCCGTCGAAGATTTCTACAGGTTTCAGCGGCGGCGGCCGCCGGCCTGGTATCAGCCGCCTGCGCCGTACCAGCTCCACAGGCAGCACCTCAGGCGCCCGCCGAAGCCGCACCGATGATTAAGCGCGGTGGGCCCACACTGATTGCTCGTCAACAGCCACCCAAGATACTTGATGCACATCTGGATACAGGACCACACACCCAGGTATGGGGACAGATACACGACAGTCTGCTGCATCACCGGCTCGTTGACTCTGAGGCGGGCACTTTCGAGTTGACGGGAGCCCTGGCAGAGAGCTGGGAACGTGACGGCGACACAGCCTGGATCTTTAACCTGCGTGAGGGGGTGAAGTTCCACGATGGCAGCGATTGGAATGCCGACGTCGCCCAGTGGAACCTTCTCCGGATGCGAGACCACCCGCAGTCGGTGGCTAAGGATGTCGTCGCTGAAATTGAGTCGATCGATAGCTTGGATTCTCACACCATCCGGGTCAATCTGACAGCAACAAATGCGGCCTTCCCCCATTTGATGGCCTACCCAGCCAGCAATGGTCGCACACGGATCGTCTCGAAGCAGGCCGTCGAGGAGATGGGCGACGATGAATATGCCCAACACCCGGTTGGCACCGGTCCCTTCAAGTTTGTGGAGTGGGTGAAAGATGACCATATCACCGTCGAGCGCTTTGAGGACTACTGGCAGACGGGGGAGGATGGTCAGCCCTTACCGTACCTGGATTCGATAAGGTTCGATATGCTGACCGACTATACGGTGGCCTTTCTAAGGTTGCGCAGTGGTGATATGCATCTGTCGGATATCGATCCCAAGGACTGGTCAGCGGCTCAAGGTGATCCGAATCTGAAGAATTTCCCAGTCACTTGGGCGCCTACTACCTATGCCTTGGGTCTCAACGCCCAACAGGGGAAGTTCGCGGATAACATTCCGTTGCGCAAAGCGCTTGCCCATGCCATCCCCTACGATGACTTGACGAAAGCATTGGGGTTTGGCCTCGGCTTCCGCTCCAAACATTTCTGGCCGAAGGGGGGGCTTGGGTATGACGACGATCTTCCCTACTACGACTATGATCCAGACAAGGCGCGAGAGTATCTTAAGGAAGCCGGTTATGCCAATGGTGTGGACCTGGTTATGCTGCAGTTCAACCGCAGTCAGGATCTCAGGACGGGACAGGGGGTTCAAGCCGCGGTAAAAGAACTGGGCATTAACATCGAGCTGGACGTGGTAGACGTTGTCAGGTGGCGTGAGGCAGCTCGATCAGGCGAGGGTTGGGACCTCAACCACAATACGCGTGGCTGGAGTCCGGATCCAAGTGGCCAGCGTCGTCAGTTGCTGACAACGGGCTATGGAAACTTTGTGCGTTCGTCGAACACAGAGATCGATGACCTGATGGCCCAGGGCCAGGCAACCTTCGACCCCAACGAGCGTCACGAGATCTATAAGCGGATTCAGGAGATGGTTTATGAAGACGCTCTGTGGCTTTTCATCTACGCTATTCCGAAAGCCCTGATTTTCCCGAACGAGTTGAGCGGGGTAACGGTGGAATGGAGCGCTTGGAGTTGGAATGGGGCCCAACTGCATTGGACCTGATTTGAACGCATCACGACATTCGGTTTGGGGTCACAGGGGTGACGGTATTTACACATGGGTGGACGTCGCCCCTTCTTAGCCAAGAGTAGGTCAGGCAAATCGTGAGCGTCGCCGTCGAGACAGGGCCGCATCATCACGGGCTGCTTTGGCATGTTTGGACGTTGAATAAGTTGCGGCGCTGGCTCAAGTGATGCATTCCAGGTTTTGGAAACTGCGCCCGGGCCCTCCCCCCGGGCGTCTCGCCAGCATCCAACGCAGAAGGCCTGAGGCAGCCACAAACGCGCTCCCATTTGGGGATGTCCCTGGCTCAAGCATGTCATGGGCTGCGGCTTCAGCCGCTGAGTTGAGGTGTGCCGTCATCCCCCGCCCGTTATCGTCCCGGCCTGAACCTGAATGAAGAGATCTGGAAGTGGAAGCGACAGTTCTTCGACGCCTGCAGAGCCTTCATCGACCGCATCAGTATGCTTCCCAGGCAGTTTGGCGTGCGTCTATGGTCGAAATTCGAACTCCAATTCGGATCGCGAACTATTCTTGGTATCAATCTGAAGGCATTTTTGGGAATCCGCAAGGGTGAGGGATGACGCGCTATCTGGTGCGACGGTTTCTACAGGTCATTCCCGTCTTGTGGCTGGTTACCGTTATTTCCTTTGCCATTATCTTGCTCGTCCCTGGTGACGCCGCCATAGCCCTTTTGCCCGAAGACGCCCTGCGTGATGAGGAACTGTACCAATTTTACCGGCGCGAGTTGGGATTGGACCTCCCTCTGCCGGTTCAATACCTCACCTGGGTAGGCAAGGTGCTGCGGGGCAACCTGGGTGTGTCCTTTCGCAACCAACAGCTAGTGCTGGAAGGGATTGCCCAGAGGTTGGGCCCCACAATCGAACTCAGCCTTTTGTCTATGCTGGTGTCAATGGGGGTGGGTCTGCCCATGGGCATCATCTCAGCCATCAAGCCTAACTCCAAGATAGATGCTGCGGGGACTGTCTTTGTCCTGGCAGGGGTGGCTACTCCTAACTTTTGGTTGGGCATCATGCTGATCCTGGTCGCTTCCGTGTGGCTGCGTTGGCTGCCCGCCGGCGGTTATGTCCCGTTCATCGAAAGTCCGCTGGCGAATCTGAAACTGATGATTATGCCGGCGATCACCCTTGGCACTGCACTGGCGGCCATCACCATGCGACAGACGCGTTCAGCGCTATTGGAGGCGCTCCAACAGGAGTACATCACTACGGCGCGGGCCAAAGGCTTGGGAGCACTGGTGGTGATCATCCGCCACGCACTCAAGAACGCGTTCATTCCGGTCGTCACCATTATCGGATTGCAAATGGGACGGCTCTTTGGTGGAACGGTTATCGTTGAATCGGTTTTCGGCATCCCTGGGATAGGCCGCCTGGCGATGGATTCCATATTTGGGCATGACATCCCTATGGTCCAGGGCGTGATGCTGCTCATGGGGATAGCCGTGCTGATCAGTAACCTCGTTACCGACATCCTGTATGTCTACCTGGACCCTCGTATCCGCTATGGTTAGAGGGATTTGAAGGGGAACGATAACTGGGCAGCTGGGACGGGAAAGGGGGGCTTTACAGATCGCCTCCACACTGACACGACGATTCCAAAAGAACCGCTTCAACGTCCTGCGACGGGTCCTTGAGACACGGCTTGCCTGGATGGGCATCCTGGTCTGGGTCGTCTTGATATTGATGGCACTCACGGCCGACCTCATTGCACCTTACGATCCCACAGCTTTGGATTACAGCGCTGTGCTGTCGCCGCCCAGTCTGGCCCATCTGCTCGGCACCGATGATCTGGGCCGCGATGTTTTGAGCAACCTCATCCATGGTTCACGCGTTTCGTTGCAAGTGGGTCTGGTTTCGGTTGGCTTGGCGACCGTTCTCGGGGTCCTTCTCGGGCTGCTTGCTGGCTATTGGGGCGGCTGGGCGGATGACGCGCTGATGCGTCTCGTTGACGCTTTTTTCGCCTTTCCTACCCTGGTCCTGGCCTTGGCCATCACGGCGGCGCTGGGTCCAAGCCTGAGCAACGTGATGATCGCTGTCGGAATCGTGAACACACCGGCCTTCGCGCGGTTGGTGCGGGGACAGGTTCTGTCAGTGCGGGAACGCGATTATGTCATCGCAGCAACCGTCGTGGGAGTAAGCCATGGACGGATGCTACGTCGCCATATCTGGCCTAACGTCACGGCGCCACTCATCGTACAGGCTTCGTTAAATATAGCAGGCGCTATCTTGTCAGAGGCCAGCCTGAGCTTCTTGGGGATGGGGGCACCACCTCCAACGCCTAGTTGGGGGGCCATGCTGAAGAACGGGTATGGCTACCTGGAGCAGGCCCCCTGGACGTCCTTCTTTCCAGGTGCGGCCATCTTTATCACGGTTTTGGGATTGAACTTCCTCGGGGACGGACTGCGCATGGCCCTGGACCCCCGTCTGTGGCAGCGAGGAAAGGCTTAGGCGGATTCCAGAAAGACAATTGCCCCGGACTTCGTATTGCGTTCTATGTAACTCCACTCGATGAGGTTTCAAAATGGCAAACGAGAATCATTCTGAACTGTCCCCAAGTACGGAGGATCTGCAGCTGGTCGAAGGGTTCCGGCGCATTCTGTCTGCCCCGGCCGGCCCTACACACACAATGGCGCGAGCCAGGCCAGGCAACGACTTTCGAGGCTACGCCGAAGGATGGTGGACACTCTCCTGGTGGCGACGTTCACTGGAAGAGACGCCGCCCCTGGAGTGGGAAACGCATCCGGTTCCTGCCAAGGCTCTGACCGCGTTCTCCTTTGTGGGCGCCAGCTCCAACACCACTTACAATGTTTATCCTCCCAACCAGGCCCGACTACTGGTTAATGGCGAATATGCCCTCACTTTCGACCTGGGGGTTCGTACAGCTATGGCTTGGCAGGCGGATGACTTTCGTTTGGAATTCACGCCCAAACGCGTGCAGATGCCGGCCGACGGTTACCACCGCCAGCACGAGATGCACGGCAACAGTGGCATCTACCGTCTGACTGTGCCGGCCCACCGGGTAACACCGCAAGAACCGCTCCGGTTACGCGTTGACCTGGAAACACCTCAGGCGGGAACCGTTTCATTCTTCATGATCAAGAATCGACAGGACACGCTGGAGGTTTCAGCCCACACCAACGCCGATCAGATCGCCCAACTCCAGGACGATGTGACGCAGCTGCGACGGGTGGTCAACGCGCTCAGCAAGCGGCTCTATCCGGAGCTATTCCCAGAGCGCGTCTCTTCCAAGCAGATGATTCTTTACCACCATGGGCGAGACCACTGTAACGATCTGGATATCGCTCTGGCAAATGACGGGGAAATCATGCTGGCCTTTCGCCAAGCCGCCGAACATGTGGCGCCCCATGGGAAGGCCATTCTAGTGCGGTCCAGAGACAAGGGGCAGACCTGGAATCCCGAAGACGCTCAGGTCATAGCCCACTTTCCCTGGCCATTCGACATTCGCGTGCCCGTTTTCCACCGACTGGGTGGCGGGAACTGGCTTCTCAGCCTTCTCATCTATCGGAACCACGACCAATCTGGTGAAAGAATTGAACCTCTGGCCAGCCGAAACGACTTCGAAACGTGGTTCATGCGATCTGTGGATGACGGCCAGAGTTGGACGATAGATTCACAGAAGTTGGACTCTGGACCATTGACAGACGCTACGGTGATGGCCCCTGCTGTGCGGCTACCGACCGGACGACTGCTACTACCGGTGTCAAGCTGCCTCAGTGAACCTCTTTCAGCCTCGCTATTCGCCTCAGATGATGAAGGTCAATCCTGGCATTTCCAGGCGTTGATAGGGGAGGTACCCTCGCAATACACAGCGGTTTACCCGGAGACCACGCTGGCGCGTGCACCCTCCGGACGACTCATCGCCTTGATCCGAATTGTCGATGGGAATCATCTTCAGTCATCTTCCGTTGACGAAGGGAAGACGTGGACTCCGTGGGAGGAGACACCCATGCCGTCGTTCGGACACCGGGCGCGGCTGCTCACGCTCAGCAGCGGGGAGATTCTGTGTTCGTATGGCTGGCGTTGCAGACGCGAAGACGGCCTCGACGATCTGGGAAGCATCAAACTGGCTCTCAGTCGGGACGAGGGCCGGACTTGGCCGGCGGAGGACAGGCGTATTCTGCGAGATGATTTCCTGAATTGGGATATCGGCTACCCGGTCACCATAGAATTGCCCAATGGTCGTCTATTCACCGCCTACTGGGGCAACCAGATGGAACGGTTCTATATTGGGGGCAATCTCTACGACAGATGGTAAGGCAAAGAGGATTCGCGTGAGCCGCAGGTCGGGCAGTTTCGATGAACCCAGCCCGTTCATCTTTGCCGGCATCGTTGAAGATGAAATTATTGGCGATTTAGGCCTGATATTTGGGGGTGCGGCCGCTGACGAACCGGATCGTATCGGCTGCAGTGCGGGGACAGCCTGTAACACGCTTGTGTTGGCCTCTTCAAGCGAGCATAGTCAGCAACGAGCTCGTCGTCGACGGGCGAACGGTTCCTCTCCCCGCAGGGATTACGGTGGAAGTGGGCCAACGGGCGCAGTTCCAAACTCTGACAACTGACAACCAGGAGTCGTTGACATTTTCCTTGAGGTAGGCAAAATCCGCACAATACGGCGGAAAATAGACATTAAAGTGTCTTTTCTTGCGTGCCCATTGGGCTGAATTCACAGGAATCTGAGCGCTTCTGGCTAAAGAATCGCCGTCCAAGGAACGATAACCGTCTTGTATTCGTTCCCTTTCTCAGCCTTTTTTACAAATGTCAACGAGCCCTAGGTTATAAGGTTGGCGGCGGCTGTTTGCCGGGATTCTGACTGACCCGCCTTTTGGCGGGCGCGCATGTCTTCTGTGCGTTTGCGCCAGAATTCGAGTTCTTCTTCCCGTGACATACCCTCCACGAGGCGCCGGACGCGTTCTGCGCCGCGACGTTTGATGGTGACACAGTCGGGTTCGTGAATTACGTTGTCTGAATCGTTGCGGCCGAGGCCCTTGTCAGTGGCAAGGGAGGACAACGGAGGCTCCCCGCGCGTATCCGACTGCGGCATCCCTGCCGGCTTCGCCTTTTGGCGGGCGCGCATCTTCTCTGTGCGTTTGCGCCAGAATTCGAGTTCCTCTTCCCGTGACATACCCTCCACGAGGCGCCGGACGCGTTCTGCGCCGCGACGTTTCCATGTCATAAATTCAGGTTCACGGTTCGTCATGTTGAACCACCTCCAGAGGAGAATGAATTCCTATTTGGCCATGGCCTCTGAGGATAAAGAACCTTCTACTGGGCGCGGAAAACTCTGCATCAAAAACGCCGCCGAAAACGGACGTATCAGCGTAAACTCTTAGTTGCCGATGCTCCACTATTGCGAAGACCTCTGATACCGAGCAGACAGTTCATCAAGAATTGTACCTACTATAAACGCTGAGAAAGTTCCTGGTCAAACGATGAACTGACAGGTTATGGCGTACAGGAATGTCATTTGGTCAGACAGCCGCGCTCGTAGTGGTGTCGGCGGCGGCGAGGGCGGTCGGGCCTGCGGCCCTCCCTCGTGCGGGGGGGACTCCCCCCGCAACGCCCCCTGCAAACCATGCCACGTTGGCGCCTCGACGCCGGCATTTCGTCTATGCCGCCGGTCGCTCACCCGCGTCGTGCCGCGAAGCCGGCCCCCTACCGCACACAGCGGTAGGGGGAGGCCCTGCGCCTGCCCTATGCCTTCCTCAAAGCCAGGTATGCCGGACGTGGTCGGCACCGCCGTATCAAGATCGATTTTTGGCGTTTGTACCATTACCCCTCCATGACTACAATAGAGCATAACTACAATAGAGTGAATAAATGTCGTTTGGGAATCGTCCGACCATCCTGTATTCCCAATTCACTCATGTCCCGCAAAACCACATATTCCACCGGCAGCGCCGCAGTGTCAGGGAAACCAGCACGTAGCGACTACCCCATTCCGTGTCCCTTTCGAGCAGGGGCGCAATCGAACACATCCATGCAGGCCAAAGGGAGGAACAGGAAATGGAAAAGCGCAGGAAGTTCCGCGAGCATCTGAGGATGGTTGTGCTTTTAGCTTTGGCGGCTCTACTCGTAGCCGCCTGCGCGCAGGGAGCCGCGCCCGCCTCGGAGGAGATGTCCGAACCGGCCGCAGATTCAACCAGTGTGGAAGGCGTCAAAGATGTTCCCAGAGAGGGGACGTTGATCGTCGGCTGGTGGGGCAGCGATGAGTTTGAGGAGTCGGAGATCTACACGCCTTTTGCCATCGGCGGCGACTACCAGCGCGGCCTCAACGTCATCTATGAAGGCATGGCCTACTGGAACGCCTTCAGAGACGAGACGGTCATGTGGCAGGCCAGGAGCTTTGACTACAATGACGACTTCACCGAGTTGACCATCTCCTTGCGACCGGAGGTAAGGTGGAGCGACGGCACGCCCTTCACAGCCCATGACGTCGCCTATACAATCAACCACCTGATCGAAATCGGCGGTGAGGTGCGCTTCGGCAACGAAGTTCGGCAGTACACCAAAGAGGCTGTCGCGGTCGACGACCATACCGCCGTCATCACCCTGAACTTCTCCTTCCCCCGCTACCACGACCGTTTCTTCGTCTGGAAGTGGGACTCGGGCGCCTTCCCCATCATGCCCAAGCATATCTTCGAAGGCCAGGACTGGGCCACCTTCACGCACTATGACATCGAGAAGGGCTGGCCCGTCACCACCGGCCCCCTCAAGGTGGTCTATTCTTCGCCGCAGCAGAAGATGTTCGACCGCCGCGACGACTGGTGGGCGGTTGAGTCCGGCCTGACCGACGCGCTGAACATGGAACGCGTCATGTTTGTCGTCGGCGGCACGGATCAGTCACGCCTCATCGAGCTTGTCACCAGCAACCAGATCGATATCACCGAGTTGCAGGGCGCTTCGATTCGGCTGGCGGTGGAACGGAATGAGAAGGTCACCGCCCACTACGGTCGCCAGGCCCCCTACGGCTATGTGGACTGGTGGGCACAAGCGTTGTGGCTGAACAACGAAAAGCCCCCCTTTGACAACGCTGACGTGCGCTGGGGGATCTCCTACCTGATCGACCGGCAGCAGATCGCGGACGTCGCCTACGAGGGCCTGACCAGTCCCAACCCAATGCCCTACCCGCCGTATCCCGGCCTGGAACAGTACACCGAGTCGATATCCGACCTGCTCGAACAGTACGATACCAACGAGTACAACCCCGAAAAAGCCGCCGCCCATCTTGAGGCGGCCGGCTATAGCATGAATAGCGACGGCATGTGGGCGGACGCCAACGGCGACACCATCAAAGTGCCGCTTGAGTCCTGGTTTGCCTGGAACGCGCCCGGCGAGGTTCTGGTCGAGCAGCTGAAACGCGGCGGGATCGATGCCGAACTGACAACGCCGCCGGACGCCTGGGACCGCTTCGTTTCCAAGACGCACACGGCCTTCCCCGCCGGCCACACCGGCAGCCTGAAGGAACCTTATGAGGCGTTGAACCTGTACACCTGCGGCAAAGAAGGCGGCCCGGCCTCCAACTGGGCCTCGAACCAGTCGCTCTGGTGCAACACCGACTTCGACGAGATCGTGCTGGCGATGTCACAGGCGCACCCCGATGATACCGAGACCATGAAGACGCTCTTCCGCCAGGCGATGGAGATCTGGCTGCCCGAGTTGCCTTCAGTCATGCTGTTCAACTGGAAACACAACATGGCGATGAATCAGACCTACTGGGAGAACTGGCCGACCGTTGACAGCAAGGATGGCGAGTATGTCAACGAAGCGCCCCAGCTGCTCGGCTTCCACCTGGTCCTGCTTCATCTTGAACCGGCACAATAGCGCAAAGCGGCTGGTGGGGTTGCCAGCTACCTTTCACCAGCCGTCTATCACCATCCACCGACCACTGGGGCTTGCCAATGTGGGCCGCTGGCTATCTCCTCAAACGAATCGCGTTTTTCTTCCTGATCGTGCTGACGGCCGCGACGGTGAATTTCTTCCTGCCGCGGCTGTCCGGTCAGGATCCGATCCGCGAACGCATGATCAAACAGGTACAGTCGGGCAGCGCCTGGGGAAAGGGGATCGAGGAGATGGTCGAGGTCTACAACGCCAAGTTCGGCCTCGACAGGCCCCTCTGGCAGCAGTATCTCACCTATCTGGGCGACATGGCCCGCTTCGACCTGGGCCATTCGATCGCGTTCTACCCCAAAACGGTCAAGGAGATTCTGCGCGAGGCGCTGCTCTGGACAATCGGCCTTTTGACGATGACAACGCTTCTCTCCTTTGCATTCGGAACGTTTTTTGGCGCGCTCGTCGCCTGGACGCGCGCGCCTCTCTGGCTCCGCTCCCTGGCCCCGCCGATCATGACCATGGCGGCCATCCCCTACTATCTGTTGGGGCTGATCCTGCTCTTCGTGTTTGCCTTTGAGTTGCGTTGGTTTCCCGGGCACGGCGGCTATCGCATCGGCACCATCCCCAATCTGAGCTGGCGCTTCCTTCTCGAAGCCCTCGAACATTCCATCCTGCCCGCGTTATCGATCCTTCTGTCGAGTCTGGGCTTCTGGGCCATCGCCATGCGCGGCATGATGGTCACGGTTGAGGGCGAAGACTACATGACCCTGGCCGAAGCCAAAGGCATCAAGAGCGGCCGTCTCTTCTTCGACTACGGGCTGCGCAACGCGATTCTGCCCCAGATCACCTCGCTGGCTCTGGCCATGGGCTATGTCTTTTCCGGCGCGCTTCTGGTCGAGGTGGTCTTTGGTTTCCCCGGCATCGGCACCGTACTCTTCAACTCGATCAAAGGCGTAGACTATCCCGTCATCCAGGGGATCGTATTGACGATCATCCTCACGCTGGCCACCACAACTTTGATCCTGGACCTGACTTTGCCGATGCTGGATCCACGCATCAGAAGGCAGGCCTGAATGACTATGCGCTCAGATGGCAATGGGGCAGCGCGTCTGAACAACCGCTCGCCGTTTCTGGAGACGCTGGGCTACCTGCGCCGCAACCCGACCCTCGCCATTGGGCTGAGTCTGATTCTGGGTCTTCTGCTCTTTTCTGTTGTCGGCCGGCTGCTTGTGAACATCGAAGACGCCTCGCCTCTTTCCGCGCCGCCATACCAATCACCCTCTGCCGAATACCCATTTGGCACGGATAAGGTGGGCCGGGATCTGCTGGCGGTCATGATCGTGGGCACGCCGCTCACGTTGCGGGTCGGTCTGCTTGCCGGCGTGCTGGGCGTGGGCTTCGCCACCCTGCTGGCCTTCGCCGGCGCCTATTACGGCGGCATCATCGACGCTGTCATCCGCCTGGTTGTGGACGTAGGGCTGACCATTCCCAGCATTCTGATTCTGATCCTGATCGCAATCGCTCTCAGAGGCGTCAACCCGACCGAGATGTCCCTGATCGTGGCCGCCACGGCCTGGCTGTGGCCCACGCGCACGATTCGTTCGCAGGTTCTCTCGCTGAAGGAGCGCGCCTACGTCGATGTAGCCCGCATGTCCGGCATGCGCGGGCGCGAGATTATCGTCCGCGAACTCATGCCCAACCTCATTCCCTTTATCGTCGCCAACCTCGTCAACACTACCGCTTCGGCGATCCTGGCCACAATTGGCATGGAAGCCCTGGGGTTGGGGCCCACATCCCACCCGACTCTGGGCATGACGATCTACTGGGTTATCCTGCATGCCGGCGTGCTCGGAGGATACTGGTGGTGGTGGGTAGCCCCCGTGGCGATCATTGTCCTGATCTTCATCGCCCTTTACCTGACTTCCGTCGGCATGGATGAGTTGGCGAATCCCAGGTTGAGGAGAAGCGTATGACGCCGCAACCTCGTTCAAATGGCGAAGTGGATGCGCAATCAGCTGCGCTGCAAGTGCGCAACCTGCGCGTCCATTACGATACGCCCAGCGGCGTAGTGCAAGCGGTGGACTGCGTGAGCTTCAGCCTGGAGGCGGGAGAGCGCTTCGGCCTGGTCGGGGAGTCCGGCTCGGGCAAGACGACGCTGGCAATGGCTCTACTGCGCATGATAAAGCCGCCCGGACGGATCGAATCCGGTCAGGTCTGGCTGGACGGACAGGATGTGTTGGCGCTACCCGGCGAAGAGATGCGGAAGTTGCGCCTGGCAGGGATCGCGCTGGTGGCGCAAGGCTCCATGAACTCCCTGAATCCGGTGACCCGGATCCGGCGTCAACTGCTTGACGGCATGAAAGATCACACCGCCGCCGGATCCAATGGGACTGACAACGGCACGAATGCGGCAAAGATGAGCCGACGAGAGCAGGAAGCCTTTGCGCATGATCTGCTGGCGCGGGTAGGGCTGGAGCCTCAGGTGGCTGACATGTACCCGCACGAGTTGAGCGGCGGGATGAAGCAGCGGGTCTGCATCGCCATGGCCATCAGCATGCGCCCCAAAGTGATTATCGCCGACGAGCCGACCAGCGCGCTCGACGTTGTCGTGCAGATGCAGATAATGGAGACCTTGCGCCGCGTCCAGGAGGAGGTCGGGGCGGCCGTGCTCCTGGTCGGCCATGATATGGGCATCATGGCCCAGTTTGTGGACCGAGTGGGGGTCATGTATGCCGGCAAACTGGTGGAGGTCTCGCCGGCGCGGGAGATTTTCAGCCGGCCTCTGCATCCCTACGCCCGCCTGCTAATCGAATGCTTGCCGTCTCTGGAAGTTAAGGACACGCTGGAAGGCATACCGGGGCTGCCGCCTTCACTGCATGAACGGCCAACGGGCTGTCTTTTTCATCCCAGATGCCCCCATGCCACCACCGAATGCGCAACACAGGAGCAGATGCTGGATGAGGCGCAATCGGAGCGTTGGGTAGCTTGTCATCGTCTGGAACTGATTCACAATTTGCAGCCGGAAACCGGTGTTTCTTAACCGGAATCCGCCCATTTGCCACGAGCCGCGAATCGCATGAGCGCCTTGCTCGAAGTTCGACATATCACCAAGGTCTTCGGCGGCGGCCTGTTCAGCCGCAACCGCACTACGGCGCTGGAAGATTTTTCATTGACCATCGCCAGCGAGCCACCGTCCATCACGGCAGTGGTCGGGGAAAGCGGCAGCGGCAAGACAACGCTGGCCCGCATCCTCCTGGGGCTGGAGACGCCAACCGAAGGGCAGGCGCTCTATCAGGGGAAGGATCTGCGAGGGCTTTCCACCGCGGAATGGCATTCGTTCCGACGCGACGTGCAGGTTGTGTTTCAGGACCCGTTCGAGGTCTACAACCCCTTCTACAAGGTCGACCATGTTCTGACGACCCCGATTGCCAAATTCGGCCTGGCCAAATCGCGACAGGAGCGTCAGAGGCTGATCGAGGAGGCCCTGCATTCAGTGGGGCTGCGGCCCGAAAACACCCTGGGACGGCGCCCCCACCAGCTGAGCGGCGGGCAGAGACAACGCATAATGGTGGCGCGCGCGCTGTTGTTGCGCCCTCGCCTTATCGTGGCCGACGAACCGGTCTCCATGATCGACGCCTCGTTGCGAGCCACCGTTCTGGGAAACCTGCGTCAGCTGAACGAAGAGTTCGGCATCTCCGTCGTCTACATCACCCACGACCTCGCCACGGCCTATCAGATCAGCGAAAACATTATTGTCATGTATTCCGGATCAGTAGCCGAGGCGGGGGACATTAACCTCGTAGTGAAGCAGCCGCAGCACCCGTACACGCAGTTGCTGATCGGCTCCGTGCCCCAACCGGACCCCGACCGCCGCTGGAATACAGAGGCGATGGCCGTTTCGACGGCAGCGACAGGGGGAAGCGATGGCTGCAAGTTCTTCGCGCGCTGTCCTCATGCCATGTCGAAATGCGCGGGTAGCGCGCCGCCACTGTTTCAGACGGATGCGCATCGCCTGGCGGCCTGTTTTCTGCACGAGGCGTCTCCTTCGCTTCAGGCTGAAGAAATGGCCTCGTTGTTCGTCGGGCGGGGCGCAAGTGTCAACTCCCCCTCTTGAGGAGGGGAGCGCTTCCCTCTGCAATGCCCGGCCAGCGCTTTCTCGCGGTCCAGTTCTGGAGGCCAAGCCCATACCTCCTCGCGCCAACCTCAACAGCCTACACCGCCACCTCAACATCCGTATCGCCGGCGTTGAGGGCGTTGTAGTAGGCGAGGACCATGGCTTTGGCGCGGTAGTGGCCGAAGGCGGCTTCATCGTGGCGGCGGACGATGGGGAACGCGTCGAGGATGTAGGCGGCGTCTGCGCGGGAGAGGCCGTAGAGGTGGAAGTAGAGGGCGTCGAGGCGGGCGCGCAGGTGGCGGCGCTCCTCTTCGTTCCAGATGAAGGGCGGGCCGTCGTAGCCGAGATCGCGAGCGAAGGGGGCCATGTCGTGGGCGGTGCAGGTGAGACGCAGCACGTGGTCGCGGACGAGGGCGCGGGCTGTGGTGGCGCCGAAGGCGCGGTCGTAGTCGGCGGGCGCGATGACGGGGAGTTGTTCTACCGTGTACCAGGTCAAGTGAGTGCCTTGAACCTTTTGGCGAGCAATGTAGTCGAAAGCCAAGCTGTTAAAGTTGGCAAGAAGGCAGGCCGTGCCATCTTCGTCAAAACCAGATTCGCTTGGCAGAAGTATTGGCAAAGTGTTCCCACAGCCGGCGTGGGGAACGATAGCGGCAATCATCGTCCGTACATCTGTTGGCCTTGCAATGTCGCGGAATCCCAAAGTCCAGCCCATTGACTGTGACAGAGCAGACTCCACGTTTTCTGCCGGTACCCAGTATTGGGTCTGAGGGAGAAACGACGGATCGGCGTGCTGTTCTTCGGTGACGGGTTCGCTCAGGTACGGGTTGTGCGTACTTTCCGGGTTGACCCGAACGGAGTTGGCGCGGTGGTCGAAGTGCCAGATCATTCGCCCTTGATATAAAGGCAGATACAACTCCTCCCCCTTCTTCCAGCGGTTGCCCTGAACAGGGTAGAAGCCGTTGGCTTCGAGTTGGGCTGCGGTGCGGAAGAGGTGGGAGTCGGAAGTCATGTTGAAAAGGCCCTGCATGAAACGCACAGGCCATGCCTTGCGTTCCTCCCCACTAGAACGATCTACAAGCACTGGATGACATTCGTAGATGCGGCGGGTAATTTCGGCGTCTCTGCGCGTGCGGAAGACGGGCGCGGTTCCCGTGTTGGGGTTGACGCGGGCGAAGTCGGCGGCAGCCAAGGGGAAACAGCGCTCAGGGTCCTGGATAGCGACGGTGTCGTGCAGGAAGAAGGCGCATTCGCTCTCGGCAAACGTCCGCGCCTCGCCGCCGAAGATGAGAGCGCAGAACTTGAAGCGTGAATCGACGTCAGGGAAGAAGGGCGGCAGGTCTGTTCCGAGACGACGATTCTCAAAATCAAACAGCCCGCCGACGCGGCCGCCGGTCGAGACCGTCCTGAAGAAGGGGGCCGCGGTCTTGTCAGCGTAAATGCCGGAGGGCGTAAGCAGACCTACGATGCCGTTCGGCCTGACCAAATTCATGGCACGCTCGACGAAGAGCGAGTAGAGGTTGACCCGGCCTCCGCTCAACATCGGATAGGCGCCGGACTCCTTAACGTATGCCCGCATTAACTTGGCGCTTTGGCGCACTTCCTGGTATTCCAGAGCGAGTTTGTCCCCTGTCTGTGTCCGTTGTTTGATGAGCGCTTTACGTCTTGCGCCTGTCGGGGCAAGCGCAATCTCATCGTCGCGCACGGCGAACCATTCGACCTCGGGCTGCTCTATCTGGTCCCAAGGCGGGTTGCCGATGATGGCGTCGAAGCCGCCCACCGGCTCATCATCCTGCCAGCCATGCCACACCCCCGGGAAGGCGGCCTCCCAGTGCAGGAAGCCCTCGCGGTCGGCGACCTCGTTGGCGGCGCCCCACATTTCAGTAAATTCGGGCCAGAAGCTGCGCTGCCGCACCGCGTCTGCCGCGTCGACGCCGTCGGGGCCGTCGGAGAGGAGGGAGAAGGCTTTTTCTGCCTGCGAGACGATCGCCCCCACCAGCGGCGCTTCGAATTCGGCGCGCTGCCTCACCTTCATGCCCGCGGCCAGCCAGTTCACACCGCAGAGCGTATGCAGCAGCCCGCGCAGCTCGGCCGTCGTCTTCTCCACCTCCTGAAACAGCGCGGCCGACGCCTCCACCTCGGCCACGTCCGCGTCCGACATCGCTTCAATCCGCCGCATGCCCCCGGCCGCGTTCTCCGCCGCCTGGATCGCGCTGGCCGACGTGAACCCGCCCAGCCGCGAGAGCGCCTGCACGGCGTCGTGGACGCGCAGGCCAAGGAGCGAGTCGCCGCAGCGCAGGTGGTGGTCGAGGAAGGAGAGCGGCGCGCCCACCGTGAAGCTGTGCAGCCAGAGCGAGACCTTGGCCAGTTCGACGGTGAGCGGGTTCTTGTCGACGCCGTAGATGCAGCGTTTGAGGACCATGCGGCGGATGATGGCCTGGTCGGTCAGCTGGGCCTCGTCGATCACCCAATCGGAAGCCTGCGCCCGCGCCAGGATGTCGGCGCGGATGGCGGCGATGCGTTCAGGCAGCGGCGACGCGTAGGCGTCCTCCAGCCAGGGCGCGGCCGTGGGCGCGTATTCGACCAGCTCGGCGATGGCGTCGGAGAGGTAGTCGACCGCGGTCACGAGAAAGTGGCCGCTGCCCATGGCCGGGTCCAGCGCCTTCAGGTCGAGCGCGGCTATGGCGGGATCCAGAGGGCGGAGGTCGGCGATGCGGGCGGATTTGGCGCGCGTGTCGCTCTGGAGGGCGGCGGCTTTGGCGTGGAACGCGGCTCTGCGCTCCTCGAGGAGGGGCGCGAGGGTGCGCTCGACGATGAGATCGACGAGCGGTTGGGGCGTGTAGAAGCTGCCGCTGTCCTTGCGCGCGTAGCTGTTGGGGCGCACGACGATCTGGCCGTCGGCCGCGCGGACCGGTTCCCGCTCGAGCAGGCGCTCGTAGATCGAGCCGAGCTGCTGCACGGTCATGTCGCGGTAGTTGACGTAGCGGCGACCGGCTTCGCCTTCGGTATGGCTGAGGTTGTGGATGATGGGGGCGAGCGCGGCGTCGGAGAGGCGCGCCTGGTCGAGCATGGGCGCGGCCTGCGGCGCGAAGAGGCCGCCGTTGTAAGGAGGCAGACCGATTGAGTTATCGCCTTTGTCGATGAGACCGCAGAGCGTGGCGATATGGTTATGGTAACTAGCTGCGCTCTCAGAGAAAGCCCTACCGTCGGTCATGTCTTTGTGAATATGATCGCGTATTGGTTTGCGCATCCCGTAGCGAGCGTAGTTGTCGTCATTGACCGGCAGCAGGTCGCGGTCCTCGGCGTAGAGGAGGAAGAGCAGGCGGTAGAGAAAGATGAGGGCCGCCTGGCGCACCTCCGCCAGGTCTGCGCCGCTCTTGTCGGCGAGGGCGCGGACCAGGGCAGGGTAGACTTCATCGAAGACGGCGCCGGAAAGATCGTTGGCGACCTGCTCTTCGTAGCGGCGTCCTTCGGCGAGAGCGTCCTCAAGAAAGCTGGTCTGGGCGCCGTGCTGTGGGCTGAAGGCGGGGCGACCGAAGAGCAGGCGGAAGGCGCGCAGGCCGTGGAAGCCGTCGCCGGCCTGGCGCGCGGATTCAAGGTCGACCTCATAGTAGCCGCTGGCGCGGGGGAGGGCGCGGCGGTCGTAGAGACGCCAGACGCGGCCGTTGGTGAGGATGCCCCAGCGGATGCGGCCGTCCGAGTTGATGTCCGCGGTGGCCAGGTAGCGCAGGATCTGGGCGTGGGGCGAGCCGGTCTGTTTTCCTTCGCGGGCGTCGAGGGGCAGGCCGAAGCGCTTGCTCTCGGCGACGGCGAGGGCGTCGGGATAACGTTGCGGGGCCGGCTTGGCCGCGGCGCGGCTCTTGGACTCGGCGTCACCGAAGAGCAGATGATCGGGGATGTCTTCGTTGCGGTCGCTGCCCTGCTGCGGCAGGTAGTCGCCCCAGCCGAGCAGCTCGAAGAGAGGGCGGATGATCTCCTGCTCGGTGGAGGCCTCGTTTATGGCGTGAAAGCTGGCGGCCTTTTCGAGAAGGGCGAGGGCCTCGGCGCGGAAGGAATCGAGGTCTGAGTTCTGAGAAGCTGTTTGAAAAGGGTCAATTGGGTGCCAGGCGGCGTACCATGAGACGAATCATAGCGATATGGATAAAGGCGACACTGCTTTCGGGCAGTCGTTCATAGTCTTTACAGAGGCGACGATTGAGGCCAAGCCAAGCGAAGGTGCGCTCCACCACCCAACGACGGGGCAATACGGAGAAACCTTTTTGTTCTTGCGGGCGGAGGACAGGTTGAAGGCGGAAGCGAAAACGCTGCGCAACCCATCTCTGCAAAGAGCCGCGATAGGCGCCGTCAACCCAGATAAGACGCAGTTTCTGGCCGAAACCGCAGCCTCGTCTGAGCAGTTGCCGTGCCCCATCGCGGTCAGGCAGGTCGGCAGCAGTGACCAGGACGGCCAATGTGAGTCCCAGCGTATCGACAAGAAGATGCCGTTTCCGTCCCGTGATGCGTTTACCGCCATCGTAGCCTCGCACACCTGCCGGTGTATGGCC
Organism: Caldilineaceae bacterium; assembly: GCA_965200615.1. Lineage (GTDB taxonomy): Bacteria > Chloroflexota > Anaerolineae > Caldilineales > Caldilineaceae > Bin5. The sequence continues at coordinate 906,660 of OZ241377.1, forward strand.
AGTCTTGACTGTCTGACTATCGATACTGCCAGCCGTTGGATGCTTGTGTCGTCCGCTTCGATGACGAACCCGCACTCTGAGCGTGTCATGCAACCTGCGCCAGGCGCCATCGTCCCGCCACTGCCTGAAGTAGGTGTAAACACTCTGCCCTCTGCCACGGCGGAAAATCACTCGGCAGCATCCGCCACTGGATGCCACCCACAGTCAGGTAGAGAATGGCATCAACCACCAGACGCATATCCAGGCTGCGTGGTCGCCCGCCCGGTTTGGCTGCGGGAATCAGATGCTGGATAATAAGCCACTGGCTGTCAGTCAAATCTGTTGGGTATCGTTTTGTTTTCACAGAGACTACGTATACCACAATTTGGCCGACAGCCTTTACTTTTCAAACAGCCTCTGAGATTCCTGCCAGGCGGCGGTGTGGCGGATGCCTTCTTCGAGAAAGTAGCTGGTGAAGAGTTGACCGGGCATGAGTCGCGGGTTGTGGGGGTGGGCGGCGTTTGTGGGGTAGTGTACCCGCGCGGCGGTGGTTGTGCCAGTTCGGGGGGGTTGCCTGACCTGTTGTTCACCTGTTATATCTGCAGGTCCGTCATGGCATTTTTCGGCGGGATGTTTCTGGTTAAGCAAACTATTCCGGCATCGTCCTCAATATCAGCGGCTCAAGGAATTTCACACTCTTGATGATGCCTTCGGATGCGCTCATCACGGGGTCTTCGTGTTCGATGCTCAGCGCTCCGTCGTAGCCGGCCACGCGCAGCGCGCTGACGAAATCGCGCCACCATGCTTCCCCATGGCCGTAACCCAGCGTGCGGTAGGCCCACGAGCGCTCGGCAACCAGCTCCATCGGCCGCATATCGAGGCCGCCGTTGAGAGCCATTTCAGAAGGGTCGATGCGGGTGTCCTTGGCGTGGACGTGAAAAATGAACCCCTCTCCCAGCGCGGGGATAACGATGAGCGGATCCATACCCTGGTAAAAGAAGTGGCTGGGATCGAAGTTGACGCCCACGCTCGGCCCGGCGATCGCACGCAGGCGCAGCATCGTGCGGGTGTTATACACGGACTGGCCGGGGTGTAGTTCGATCGCGATCCTGACGCCGCGATCGGCAGCGAACCGGCCGGCCTTTTCCCAGAAAGGGGTGATTACTTCATCCCACTGCCAGCGCTCTAGGTCAGCGTATTCCGGCTGTTGCGGGTGGGTGGGCCAGTTTGGGTAGGGCGTCCCACTCGGGTCGCCAGGGCAACCACTCATCGTCACGACGGTATCCAGGCCGAGTCTGTGAGCGAGTTCTACTGTTTTAAAGAGGACATCCTGCGATGCTGGGCCGCGCGCGGGGTGCGGGTCGAGCAGGTTGCCATTGCAGTTGAGAGCGCTCAGCATCAGACCGCGACTTTCAATGGCGGACCTGAAGGTTGTGCGGGCCTCCTCGCTTTGCAGCAGTTCATCCAGGTTGCAATGCAAAGCCGGCGAGAAGTTGCCGGTTCCGATTTCCACAGCTTCGATCCCCTGCTCGACAACCCAATCAAGCGCCTCGGTGAAGGGAGTTGGCAGGCTATCTGTGAATAGTCCGATTTTCAATTTATCCTCCTGTCTGTTGGGCCCAGGGCGCGCAGCGCACGCCGCGCCCCCCAGTCAACTCACTCCTTTTCGTACCAGCCTGACGCGAAGAACAGTCCGTCATGGCGCACCACCCACGTGCGCTTGCGCGCCTCTTCTCCCGTTTCCGGGTTGTTGAAGACGTAGCTGATCCATTTGCCCGCTTCGGTAGCGCTCAGAAGGTCGTCGCCATAGAAATAGCCGGTGACGTCGACGCGCAGCGCGGGGTCCCGCCCGATTATTTCGGGGTTGTGGTGGGCGATGGAGTAACCATCTTCGCCGAGTATGAAGACGTACCATTGCCCATCCACGTTTTCGGATGAACTGTAGTGGTCGATGGCGGCCTGGCGGCCTTCCTGACTGTAGAGGCGGATGGCATCCTGTACGAGCGCCTGGGTGTAGGCTGCCGGTTCGCTCTTGGTGGGGATGGCAACGCAACCAGCCATGAGGAACGCGAGCGCGAGAACTGCAGATAGCGAGGCAGAACGCAACATGTTTGTCTCCATTTCGATTAAGTCAGTTTGCGTTGTCCACTTCAGTTTACTTTCGTATCTCCATTTGAACCAACATTGGCCTTCCCTGGATACGTGGGTATAATCTCTCTGACCATCTGTTGAGACGCGCCCAGCGGCAACATCCGACACCTTCCCCACGGCGTTTGTTCGATGCGCCCCCTGGGCGAAATGGGGCCCGAAAAGGCAATCCAATGACAGCCATGCGCATCGGCATCGGCTCGATCTTCCAGGAAAGCAACCAGTTCGCGGCCACACAGACCGACCTGGCCCTGTTTCGCAACTCCTATGTCCATGAGGGCGATGCCCTGCTCCAACTGGCCGGCGCCGACTGCGAAGTCGCCGGCATCCTCGCCGTCTGTGAGGAGGAGGGCGCGCAGCCGCTCCCGCTGCTGGCGGCGCGCAGCGTCTCGGGCGGCGTCCTGACCGATGCCTGCTACACGGCGTTGAAGGAAACGCTGCTGGCGCGCCTGCGCGCCGCGCTGCCGCTTGACGGCCTCATCCTCGCCATGCACGGCTCCATGGTCACGGCCTCGCAAGAGGACCCGGAGGGCGACATTCTAGACGCCGTGCGCCAGATCCTGGGGCCGGACCTACCAATCGTCATGACGCTCGACCTGCACGCGCACGTCACCGCGCGCATGGTCAGGCAGGCCACGGCCCTGGTGTCGTTCACCCACTATCCCCACGACGACACCTATTCCACCGGCGAACGCGGCGCCAGCCTGCTGTTGCGGACAGTGCGGCGCGAAGTCAGACCGGTGACGGCCCTGGCCAAGGTCCCGATTATCTGCGGCGCCTGCAACGGGCAGACCTGCGGCGACGGGCCTATGGCCCACCTCACCCGCCGCGCGCGGCGCCTGGAAAAGGAGCCGGGCATCCTCTCCGTATCCTGTTTTCAGGTCCATCCCTACAACGATCTGCCCGGCATGGGCTGCGGCGGCGTCGTGGTGACGGACAATGACCCCGCGCTGGCCGCAAACGAGGCGCAACTGCTCGCCGCGGCGTTCTGGGAGCGGCGCCGGGCCTTCGAGGTCGAGCATCTGCCCGTCGCCGAAGCCGTCGCCCGCGGCCGCCAGGTCGAGGGGGGACCCGTACTCCTGGTCGACACCGCCGACTGCGCCGGCGGCGGCGCGCCCGGCGACAGCGTCGCCCTGCTGCGCGATCTATTGGCGCTGGGGCTGGACGAACCCGCCCTTCTCATGGTCGTCGATCCCGCCGCGGCCCAGGCCTGCGCCCGCGCCGGCATCGGTCAGACCGTCAGCCTGCAGGTTGGCTACAGCCTTGACCCGGCCTGGGGCGAACCCGTCGCCGTCAGCGGCGTCGTGCGCCGTCTCAGCGACGGCGCTTTCCGCTACGACGGCGGCCTCTTTGGCGGCGCCTGGGCCTCGATGGGTCTCTCCGCCGTGCTGCAGATCGGCAGCATCGAGCTTCTGGTCATGTCTCAGCCGACCTATGACTGGGGCGACGAGCAGTTTCGCAGCGTGGGCATGGATGTGCGCCAGGCAAAGTTTATCGGCGTCAAGAATCCAATGAACTACCGCCGCGCCTACCGCGACCTGATGAAGGCGGCCTACATCACAGACACGCCCGGACCGACCCCGGCCCATGTGCGCAACCTCAGCTTTGAGCGCATGCAGCGGCCCTTTTTCCCTCTTGACGAGGAGATCCCCGACCTTGAGATCCCGGTAGTCGTCAGCTGAGGATGAGCCGCGAAGGAACATCTGAAAATGAATGCCGCCGCCCAACAACTGGAAGAGTGCATTGAGCAGTTGAAAAGGGGAGATTTGGTCAGGGAGGTTGAACGATGAAACTCAGCAGTGCGCAGGTTGCGCAGTTTGACGAGAAGGGCTACCTGTTTTTCCCGGATCTGCTCGACAGCGATGAAGTCGCGGTCTTGCAGGAAGCGCTGCCGGAGATCCTCGCTCGCCCAGGGCCGGAAATCATCTCCGAAAAGGAGGATCCGTCCTCAGTCAGGCTGGCCTTCGGCGCGCATACCTACTCCGAACCCTTCCGCCGCCTGACACTGCTCCCCCGTCTGTTGGAACCCGTCCGCCAGCTCCTGCGAGACGACGTCTATCTCCATCAGAGCCGCATGAATCCCAAGCAGGGCTTCGGCGGCGGCGCCTCCTGGGATTGGCATCAGGACTACCCGCCCTGGCATTCGATCGACGGCATGCCGGAACCCAACTGCATCATGGTGTCGGTCTTCATCGACGACTGTACCGCGGTCACGTCGCCTCTCCTGATCGTGCCCGGCTCGCAGCGCCATGGTCTCCTGGACGCCCGTCTCCACAAGGACGCCGCCGGCAGAGGCTATGCGCTGCACCATATCGATCACGCCACCTTCGAACGGCTCGCGGCCGAGAACGGGATCAAAGCCCTGGTCGGACAGGCGGGATCGGTCGCCTTCATCCACTGCAACGTACTGCACGGTTCGGCCAACAACGTCTCCCCCTGGCGCCGGGCCATCATGTACCTGATCTACAATGCCGTCAGCAACGCCTGCACCGGCGCCGAGCGCCCGTGGTATCAGAACAACCGCGACTTCACGCGCCTCAGCCCGCTCGACGACAGCTCTTTGAAGGCGCTGGCCTGAACCGCGGCCACCGGATTCCGCAGCACACCCACCCGGAGCGAGCTACATGAAATACCTGTCCGCCGACCAGCTGCAGGACATCTGCACCCGCATCCTCGACGCCGCCGGCTCCCCCCCACGCCGAGTCGGAAGCCGTCTGTGAGGCGCTCGTGCGCGCCAACCTGTTCGGACACGACTCGCACGGCGTGATGAGGATACCTCAATACGTCGGCCAGATTCGCAGCGGCGCCATCCGTCCCGGCACGCCCATCGAGATCGAACGCGAGACCGCGGCCGCCGCCGTCATCCAGGCGCATCAGGGCTGGGGCATGGTGATCGCACGCCAGGCGATGCGGCTGGCGATCGAAAAGGCGCGCCAGGTCGCCATCGGCACCGTCGTGGTGCGCGGCAGCCAGCACGTGGGGCGGGTGGGGGAATACCCCACCATGGCGGCCGAGGAGCGCATGATCGGCATGGCTGTCGTCAACTCCTACGGCACCACCGGCTCGGTGGCCCCGTATGGCGGCGCCGAACGGCGGCTCTCCCCCAACCCCATCGCCTTCGCCATGCCGAGCGGCGGGCCCTGGCCCGTCATGGTCGACATCACAACCTCGGTATTCCCTGAAGGCAAGATCCGCGTCACGCGCTACGCCGGCAAACAGCTGCCCGAGGGCGTAATCGTCGACGCCGACGGCAACCCCACCACCGATCCGGCCGCCTTCTACGGCTCCCCACCGGGAGCCCTCCTGCCGCTGGGCGGGATCGTCGGCCACAAAGGCTTTGCGCTGGGCATCGTGGCCGAGCTGCTGGCCGGCGCGCTCTCCGGCGCCGGCGTCACCGGCAAAGAGAGGGAGGAGACGGGCAACGGCGTCTACTTCCAGGCCATCAACATCGAGGCCCTGCTTCCATACGACGAGTTCATCCAGACCGTCCAGGAGCAGATCGCCTGGGTGAAATCGACGCGCCCGCAACCCGGCGTCAGCGAGGTCCTCTTCCCCGGCGAACCGGAGTACCGGACCGCGCAGCAGCGCGGCGCGCACGGCATCCCCGTCGAAGACAGCATCTGGCAGGAGATCATCGAAACCGCAGACAGTCTCGGCGTCGAGATTGCGGCCTGACCCGCGCCGCCCCAGTTTGAACCCCCACCGCTTACATGGCATCATAGGGAGCAATGCGCTGGCTGTTCACCAACCACTGACCACTGCCCTTACGAGGTTCAGACAATGCAAGTTCTCTTTCTTCCCTTCAACCCCGTCATGCACTACTGGTACGATGGTTTCGTCGAAGCGGTCGGCGGGCGCTATCCGATCAAGATGTACGATCCGGACAGGCCGGTCGCTCCGCAGTTTGAAGGCATCGACGTCGTGGTGGCCTGCGCCGGCTGCACCCACGAGATGGTCGATGCCTCTGTGGAGGCCGGCGTCAAACTGTGGCAGGTTCTCTCGGTCGGTGTCGATCATTGGGACATGCCCTATTTTTTCAGAAAGGAGATGCCGTTCGCCCATACACCCGGCCCCTTCAGCGCTATCGCCCTGGCTGAGCACGCGCTCACCCTGATGCTCCTGATCGCCAAGAACCATCGCGCCGCCCAGGCGAACATGCGCGCCGAGCTCTTCAGCCTGCCGCTGAATGACGAACTGGCGGGCAAGAAACTCGGCCTGATCGGGCTGGGCGCGAGTGGGCGTGAACTGGCCAAGCGCGGCCACGCCATGGGCATGGAGATCCTGGCGATCGACATCGCCGATATCCCGCAGTCGGCGCGCGACGAGTGTCATGTCTCCTTCTTCGGGGATCCCAGCGCCATGGACCAGCTGATCTCCGAGGTCGACTATCTCTCGCTGCATACGCCCAGCACGGCGCAAACCCGGCACATGATCGGGGCGCGGCAGTTCGGTTTGATGAAGCCGACCGCGGTTCTGATCAACGTGGCGCGCGGGCTGTTGGTGGATGAGGATGCGCTGGTCGAGGCATTGCAGAGCGGGCAGATCCGGGCCGCCGGCATGGACGCGTTCGTGACCGAGCCGCTGCCGAGTTCCCACCCGCTGCTGCAGATGGACAACATGCACTGCACGCCGCACATCGCCGGCGTAACAAGGGAGACGGCGCAGCGCCGCGGCCAGGCCGCAGCCGACAACGTGGAGCGGGTCTCCAAGGGGCTGGAGCCGCTGTATCAGGTCACCCCGGACAGCTAAAGTCAATTCATAGAGAGATAGAATTCCGAGGAGAGAGCGGAAGATGATCGCGAGCGGGTAGTGGCGTGTCCTATCCACTATCCGCCGCCGTCAGGCCGCCCCCGCACGATCAGGTACTCGACATCCTCCAGCGTTGAATCCGCAACGTCAAGGACCCCTTGCCTTTCCCCGCCCTTCAGCACCATCACCCGATCCCCGATAGACAGCACATCGCTGATGCGATGCGTGATCAGGATGATCGAGATTCCCTGATCGCGCAGTTCAGACATAAGGTCCAGCAACGTGTTGGCCTCCTTCACCCCCAATGCGGCTGTCGGCTCATCCATGATCAGAATCGTGGCATCGAAACCGATGGCCCGCGCAACGGCCACCATCTGGCGCTGACCCCCGGACATCCTCTCGACCAGAAGCTTGGGCGAACTGATGTTGATGCGCAGCCGCGACAGCAGCGCTTCCGACTCGTTGTACATCCTTTTCTTGTCGAGAAAAGTGATGCCAAGGATTCGCTTGGCGCACTCCCGCCCGGTGAAGACATTGGCGGCAACGTCCAGATTGTTGAAGACGGCCAGATCCTGGTAGATCATCGCCAGGCCCAGCGCCTGGGCGTCGCGCGGATTGCGCAGCGCGGCCTTTTGCCCTTCAATGAAAATCTCGCCTGCGTCCGGAATCACCGACCCATATAGCGTCTTCATCAGCGTAGACTTTCCAGCCGCATTGTCGCCCACCAGACCCAGCAGCTCCCCGCGCCGCAACTCCAGATCGACGCCGTTGAGCGCCTGGACGTTGCCAAATCTCTTTGAGATTCCTCGCATCTCAACCGCGTGCTCAATGCTCATGGGTATACTCACAATCGCGTTGAGGAGTGAGAAGATCTCTCTCTTCCCACTCCTCGAGATTCCCCGCTTCTCTTACTGCATAATCTCCGTTTCGACTATCTCCTTGATCTCCAGGAAATTCTGCTTCATCGTATCCTGGTAGCTGTCGATGTTGGACTGATCGACAAGCGTGATGCGGGTGTCAAGATACTGGGTGGTGGCCTGCACGCCCTGATGCTTTATCATCCACGGGATGTAGACCGCCAGGTAACCCTGACCATAGGGCTGCTGAACGTAGGTGAAGGAGACGGTTCCGGTGCGGATGCCTTCGACGATCTCCGGCGCGTCGTCCACGCCCGTAACGATAACATCGTCGCGGCCAGCGTCGGGGAAGGCCACCGTCGCGCCGACCGAATTCAGGTTGCCGAGCGAGTAGTAGGCATCCATTTCAGGATAGGTGACCAGAGCCTCTTCCGCGCAGCGGACCGTGCCCTCCGGGTTGTCGCAGTCGATCAGCACGCCGATCACCTTGATGTCGGGCGCATGTTCGGCGAAGTAGTCCTCAAGCCCGGCCTGGCGGTCCTTGTCGACCACATTGCCAGGCTCGCCAAAGGCAACCACCACATTGCCTTCGCCGCCCATCAACTCCACCAGGCGTTCGGCTACTGTCGCGCCGGCCGTGTAGAAGTCGGTCGCCATGCAGACGTCGGCATTGACGGCCTCGGAGCAGGAGGCATTCTGGGTCGTTCCAAGTCCTCTCTCTTTGGCCTGGGCCAGGATACCTTCCATGATATCCGGCACGCCCGTCATCACGCTGAGGCCGGCGATGCAGGGCAGAGAGAGGGCGGACTCCGTCATATCCAACTGTTTCTCAGGGCTGTATTCAGCCGGCGCCAGGAAGACGATCTCCACGCCAAGCTCCTCCGCAGCGGCCTCGGCGCCGCCCTGCCAGGCTGTAATGTAGGGATGCACCAGCGGCGCGCTGACAATGTAGCGCTCGGTGTCGCCGCAATCCGGCTCCCTCTCAACAACCACCGTTTCCGGCATCGTGCAGGCAGCCAACCCGACAGCCAGCAGCACTATCAACGCTATACCGAATAACAATCGCTTCATGACTCTTTCCTCCTTCGTCTGAAAGACATTTGTCCAGTCCTGCGGCGCGACTTGGTACGCATTACGGTCTTTTTCTATCGCCACCTCCTTACGCCGGTGACCAGTGGACGGTGATCAGAGACAGCTATGATCCACCGGAAACCGGACACCAGGCTTGGCCGCGGTCAACGATCGCGGCCCAAAATGATGCGCCAGTTTAACTCTCCCCGGCGGAACTGATCGATCAGCAGGGCCACCACCACCAGCATGCCCTGCACGATATCCTGCAGATAGATGTTCAGCTGCAGGACGACGAGAGAGTTGCGGGCAATCCCCATGATGGCGGCGCCGATCAACGTGCCCGCCATCGAGCCAACGCCACCGGTCAGCAGCGTGCCGCCCACGATCGCGGCCGTGACCACCGGGAAGAGCAGCCCCTGGCCGATCTGGGGCAGCGCATTGCCCACCCGGCCCAGCAGGACGATCCCGCCCAGCGCCGACAGAAAGCCGCTGAGGGTGAAGATGCCGACGCGGATGCGTTCGACATTCATGCCCACATCCTGGCTGGCCTTCAAGTTGCCGCCGATCATGCGCACGCGCAGCCCGAAGAGCGTCCGCGTCAACAAAATGTGCATGAGAAAGGCGACGATAAACATCAGGACGATCAGAGCCGGCACCGGACCGATAAGCCCTTTGCCCAGCCAGGTCAGACCGTCCGGCAGGCCGATGATCGACTCCCCGCGGGTGATGTAGAAATTGACTCCGAGAAAGACCGCGCCGGTGGCAAGCGTCATCACAATCGGATGAAGGCGAAAGCGAGCCGCCAAAACACCGTTGAGAAAGCCGCACAGCACGCCGACCCCCAACCCCCCGATAATGGCGATGGGCGGATCAAAACCTGCGGTTTTCCACAGTTTGGCCGTTACCATGGCGGCCAGGCCGGCTATCGACCCCTGCGACAGATCGAAGGCGCCCGATACGATCACCAGTGTCTGGCCCATCGCCACGATCGACGTGACCGAAATCTGCCTGAGAATGGTGGTCAGGTTGAAGGGCCTCCGAAATATCGGCGAAACCGTGTACATGACCACAAAGAAGATCACCAGGGCCAGGAATACGCCGGACTCGCGGTGCGCCATCAGTTCCCGGACGCGGGCGCGCGCCGATTCCACGCGTGTGGTCGGCGTTTGATTCGCCGTCATCTGGACTCTCCTCTGGATCCTGCTCAAATACAGCCGGAGATGCGGAAGGGCCCCTACTCGTCACGCCCCATGCGTTTCTTCAACCCGGCGTAGCTGTACTCGTCGCTGGCAAGGAAGTCGAAGTAGGATCGCTCCACCTCCAGCACGCGTTGCGCCTGGTCGACGACCTCCTCGGCGATGGAGAGAGGAATTGAGACGACACCGTTGGCGTCCCCGTGCAACAGGTCGCCCGGCTGAACTGTGAGCCCGAAGATCGAAATTGTCGTGCCCGCATTGGTATAGGCGCCGTATCCGTGCGAGACGACAGCGCCGGCGCAGAAGAGCTGGAACCCCGGCGCGCGCTGCGCTATGCCCTGAAAGTCACGGCTCCCCAGATCGGTCACAATGCCGACCCCGCCCAGCTTCTGCAGCGCCGAGCAGAACATGTCGCCGGCCAGGCAGCTGCGCAGGCGGTCCCCGCCTGTGTACTGAACGGCCAGGACGGCCGGTTTGGGCGCGGCGGCGACCATGTCCAGGACGTCGTGCAGGCGGTTGGGCCTGTCGTCGCCGGCGCTGGTGGTGTCTTGCGTCGCGGTCACCGCGAAGCCGACCATCGGCTCATTCTCGGGGAACTGACATCGCAGCTCCAGGGAAGCATAGCCGCTGACCGGATCGCGCACCTCAAAATGCTCGATGGCATTGGCGACCGTGGCGCTGTCGATCCGGCGCAGCGCCTCGATGGTTTCGGCAGAGATTTGTGGGTTCGTCATTGTGATCTCCTTGAACTGTACGCCGGCGGCTGGGTTGTAACCGCCTGAATCTATGTGATATCCACACCGACCGATGCGGCTGCCTCGATGAAGGATTGCCAGATATCATCGGCGATCGGAATGCCCTCACGCCGTCTCTGTTCCCGCGTGCGCGCCTCCAAATCGCCCGGCGCCAGCACCTCATCGAATCCCGGCGCCGGCGGCACCGCCCGCACGCGCCGCTCCATCTCGTCCGCCCGTTCGGCATATTCGGCGAAGGGCTGGAACAGGTCCGCCTTGATCGCCATCATCGTGACACCCTGGTGGAGCATGATGGCGCCGGCCCGCCCCGCTTCCACGTAGCTGTCCGCGCCGGTGAAGATCCGCCCCAGGTACTCGGCGGCCATCATCAGGGTATAGCCTTTGTGCGCGCCAAACGGCAGGTGCCCGCCGCCCGCGAAAAAGTCGTCCGGATTGGTGGTCGGGACGCCATCCTTGTCAACGATGCTGTTCGGGGGGAGCTGTTCGCCGCGGTTGTAGGCGTTGTCGACTTTGACGCCGGAGAGGGCGGTCGTGGCCCAGTCGAACATCATTGTCGACTCTTCGCCGGCCGGCAGCCCGATTGAGATCGGATTGGTGTGCAGGACGCGGCTCTTGCCGCCGTAGGGGACGGTTGCGGGCGTGACCTCACCGTATCCCCCGGCCCAGACCATGCCGATCATATTGTCGGCGGCCGCCATCTCCACGTAGTGGCCCAGCCGGCCGATGTGGTGCAGCTGCACCATGCCGACCACCGCCACGTTCTGCGCACTGGCCTTGCTGATCGCCAGTTCCATTGCGTACTTGGCGCCTACGTGGCCGAAAGTCCAGTTGCCGGTCACCAGGGCGCTGGTGGCGGTCTCCTGCAGGATCGACGGCTTGGCCGCGGGAAAGATCTCGTCGGCCTGTATGCCGGCAACATAGATCGGCATGGGCCAGATGCCGTGCGTGTCCACACCGCTGAGATTGGACAGCACCAGGTGTTCGGCCACCTCCTCGGCGTTCTGCTCGTCCGCGCCGGCGGCCAGCAGGATCCGTTTGACCAGGGAATGAAGTTCATCCGCGGTTTTAGTTATCATGTCATTTCCTTTGTGGCCAGCGGCCAGTGATGAGTTTACGGCCGCCGGTTAGCGGCCGTTGAGGCTCAGTCGGACGGCGGTTTGACTTCATACAGTTCGCCTTGCAACCCGACCGGCGTTGAAAAAAATATGTAGCGCACAATCTCGCCGGTGTCCACCACGTCTACGTCGATCCGCTGGATTTCCTCCGTGTCAAAAGTGACCCCCGTTGCCTTCAGATCGGCGACCGCGGCGTCGATGTCGTCAACCTGCCAGGCGACATGCTTCACAACGCCGGGCGCCGCGTCATCGGTCGCCTGCCACAGCTCCAGGCCGGGATACCAGGCAATCGTCAGCCCCGGCCGGTTGACCTCTCTGAGCTTCTTCAGACCACAATGCTCTTCCAGGTAGCTTCGTGTCGCTTCCAGATCAGCGACATCCACTGAAACATGGTTGTCTATGATTTTGAACATCGTTTCATCCTCCTCAAGGGCACTCGTTTGTTGACAGACACTCGTTTGTTGACAGACCGGCGCGCCGAGCTGCGGCATGACCGGCTACTCGGAACTGTTAAATGCGCTGCGGTTGCGCGCGCCCGGGTCTCAGGCCGAATGCACAAGCTCCATCTGGGCCCACCATTCGCCCGCCTTCGGGATCGTCGCAAAAGCTACTGCAAAATGACCGGCAAGCTCTTCAGATTGTGAAATGTGTTATTCAACTGCCATTCGACACCGTCCTCGTCCAGTTTTATATGCGGAAACCGGCGCAGCAGGGTGGTGAACGCGATCTCGGCCTCGCGGCGGGCGAGCGGCGCGCCCGCGCAGAAGTGGATGCCCCAGCCGAAAGATGTATGCAGGTTCGGATCGCGGGTGATATCCAGCCGGTCGGGATGTTCGAATTGGGCCGGGTCCCTGTTGGCCGCCCCCAACATCAGCGAAAGCGTCTGCCCCTTGGGAATCCGCTTACCACCGATCTCGACATCTTCGGCGGTTAAACGCCAAGCGCGCAGGAACGAGGTGTCGAAGCGCAGAAACTCCTCCACCGCCGTTCCGATCAGGGACGGGTCCTCCCGTAACATGCGCAACTGGTCCGGATGGCGCAGCAGCGCCAGCAACCCGTTCCCGATCAGTCCGGTGGTCGTTTCGTGACCGGCTGTCAGCAGCGTGATACAGGTTGCGACCAGCTCGGTCTCGCTCAGCATTTCTCCCCGTTCCTCCGCAGCCACCAGCGCGCTGATCAGGTCATTCTCCGGCTGTTTCCGCCGCGCCGCGATCAGCTGCAGGAGCCACGCCTTGGTTTCAAGCAGCGCGGCCGCGCTCTTCATGATCGTCTCGATATGAGGGCGCCCTGTGCCATGAAAGGCGACGATGTCGTCCGACCACTCTTTGAACCGGTCACGATCCTCCGCCGGTACGCCCAGCGTTTCAGCGATCACGATCGCCGGCAGCGGGTAGGCGAAACTGCCGATTACTTCCATAGCGCCGCCGCTTTCAGCCTGATCAAGCAGTCCGTCTACGATCTCCTGCACTCGCGGCCGCATTCCCTCTACGACGCGTGCGGTAAAGGCGGCGTTCACCAGCCCGCGCACCCGCGTATGCTCTGGGGGGTCGGTGTTGGGCATCCCGGTCGTGAAGTTGTCGTAGAGCGGGCGAATCTGCGCGCGCACATTCTCCGGAAGTTGATCCAGAAACGCGGCGATGCGCCCCACGTTGGTAAAGCGGCGATAGTCGCGCAGCACCGCAATCACGTCGGCGTAGCGCGTCAGCACCCAACACCCCCAGGCATCGCTCCAGTGAACCGGATCCTGTTCGCGCAACTTGTGGTAGATGGGGTACGGATCGCTGAATATATCGGGCGAGATCAGAAGTTGATCAAGCGAGGAATCGCTGTTCATAGCCATGGATCCTCCTTATCACTCTGTGGCAAGCGCCTGCATTTGCCACGAGCCACTACCGTTTCAACGTCCCGGAATCGAGTCGATAAGCAGTTGGGTGTAAGAATGTTGCGGCCGCTCCAGGACATCCTGGGTCTTCCCCGCCTCCACGATGTCGCCCTTCTGCATCACGTAGACGCGTGAGGTCAGATAGCGCACCAGGCCCAGGTCGTGCGAAATGAAAATGATCGCCAGCCCCCGCTCCGATTGGAGATGGCGCAGCAAGTTCAACAGTTGCGCCTGCGCGGACTGGTCGATGGACGAAGTCGGCTCGTCTGCGATCAGCACCTTGGGGTCGGGCGCGAGCGCCCGCGCCACACTCACCCGCTGCCGCTGCCCACCTGACAATGATTTGGGGAACTGCCGCGCCTGATCGTCGCTGACGCCCATGGCGTTCAGCAGCCGCAGCGCCTGCATCTTGGCCTCCGCGCCCGGCAGACTCTTCCAGACCTGCACCGCTTCCGCCACCGCCTGCCAGACCCTCATGCGCGGGTTGAGCGATGAGTAGGGGTCCTGGAAGATCATCTGCGTCTTCCAGCGCTCGCTTCTTGGCAGGCGCCGCTCGGCCGCCGCGCTGTAGAGCCGTTCATCCTCCAACCAGACTTCGCCCGCGCTCGGCCTCTGCAGACCGACCAGAACTCGCGCCAGCGTCGTTTTCCCGCTCCCGCTCTCGCCGACAATGCCCACGGCCTCGCCGCCATGGACGGTGACGCTGGCCGCGCGCACGGCGTCGAAAGCCTCTGCGCCGCGGCCGAACGTAACAGAGATATCCTTCCCCTCCAATAACGGACCATCCGCAGCCTTCTGTTGCAGCTTCTCCCCGGCGTGAGCGGCAAGGGCAGCCATATCGGATCTCTTACTGTTCCAATTCAGACAAGCGTTCGGCGTGAATGCAGGCGGAAAGCTGTTGTGCAGCCGGCATGAGCGCCGGCTGGGGATCGCGCCGGCAGTCTTCGTCGGCCAGCGCACAGCGCGGCCAGAAGCGGCATCCCGGCGGCCATGAGCCAACCGACGCGGCATCACCGGGGATCGCCTCCAGGTCCTGCCCCGGCGCCGCCCGGTCAACGCGGGAGACGCGCAGGGCCCTTGTGTAGGGGTGGCGAGGCGCCTTCGACAGCGCCTCTACCGGGCCGGCCTCGACCGACGCGCCCGCGTACATGACCATCACGTCGTCGCAAACCTCCTCGATCACCGCCAGATCATGGGAGACCAGGATCAGCGCCATGTTCAGCTCCTGGCGCAGCTGGGTAATCAGGCTCAGAATCTCGCGCTGGATGGTTACGTCGAGGGCCGTGGTGGGCTCGTCCGCGATCAGGAGTTTGGGCGCCTGGGCGATGGCCGCGGCGATCATGACCCGCTGGCGCATACCGCCGGAAAGCTGGTGCGACCGGGCCTGGAGCACCTGTTGCGCTCTGGGGATCCGCACCTGTTCGAGCAGCGCAACCGCCTCCTGCCTGGCCTGCTGGCGGCTGAGCGACCCCGCCGCCGTGATCGACTCGACCAGTTGGGTCTCGACGGTCAGAACAGGGTTGAGGCCGGCCAGCGAGCTTTGCGGAATGTAGCCGATCTCGCGGCCGCGAATGCCGCGCCAGACGCGCTCAGGAGCGCCGGCCAGCTCCTGCCCGTCAAAGCGAACTGTGCCCGAAACGATCCCGGCGCCGTGACGCGGGAGCGTGCCGATCAGCGCCCGGCACAACATCGTTTTGCCGGAGCCGGATTCGCCGACGATGCCGACCGCCTGCCGCCGGTTCAGACTGAGGTTGGCAGCGTCGATCACAGGGAGCTTTCTGCCGCCGCCCTTGCGAAAACTGATGCAGAGGTCCTTGACTTCCAGCAGAGGCTCTATTTCACTCCTCCTCCCCCTTGCTGATCCGCTCCAAGCCCCGCGCCAGCAGGGCCACGCCGATGGCCGTTAATGAAAGGAAAAAGCCGGGAAACAGGATCAGCCACGGCTCGGTCCGCAGGTAGAGCCGCCCCTCGGCCAGCATCGCGCCCCACTCAGGCGTGGGTGGCGTTACGCCCAGCCCCAGAAAGGAGAGGCCGCCGATGATGACAATGATGAAGATGAAGTCGCTGAGAGCATAGGCGAGCGCCTCGGAAAAGACGTTGGGCATGATATGACGGACGAGGATACGCAGCTGCGAATAGCCCAGCACCTGCGCGGCCTGCACGAACTCGGCGTCCCGCAGCGCCAGTGATTTGGCGCGCGCGATGCGGGCGTACTGGGCCCAGCGCGATATCCAGATGGCGATCAGCAGCCCGCGGATGTCCGCCCCCACCATGGCCACGATTCCCAGCACCAGGATGATCTCCGGGAACGCCGTCAGCGCGTTGACAAGCCCGTCCCAGACGGTCTCGGCGATGCGGTTGCGCGTCGTTCCAGCCAGCGTGCCGATGAAGGCGCCGATCACGATGGGAACACTGACGCCCAGTATCGCCAGCGCAATGTCAAGGCGCGCGGCGGCGAACACGCGCACAAGCAGATCACGCCCCAGGTGATCGGTGCCAAACAGAAACTTCGCGCTGGGCGGCTGCAGGGGCTGATCGACGAAGCCGTAGGGGTCATTGGGACTCAAAAGAGGGACGGAGACGCTGAGCACGAGGATGAGCGCCAGGATGACGACGCCCCAGCGGCTTTCGGCGTTGAGCTGACGCCAGTGGCGCCGCAATTCGACCTGGCGCATGCGGCCAGCAGGCGAGACGCTTGGGCTTTCAGCTGTCATCGTATCTTCGCCCGCGGATCCAGCCAGCCGTTGACCAGATCGGCCATGAACGTCAGCCCGACCACCAGCAGACCGCTCAGGAAAACGATCCCCTGCACCAGCGGGTAGTCGCGGTTGCGCACAGCGTCGACCAGTGTCATACCAAGTCCTGGCAGATTGAAAATGATCTCAATGATAACGGCATAGCTCACGACGGTTGCGGCAAAGTAGCCCAGCGCGGCGATCGTCGGCGCCAGCGACGGGCGCAGCAGGTAGCGCCAGTAGAAGCGCCAGCCCTGCGTGCCGCGGATGATCGCGGCCTCCACAAACTCTTCGGAACTCGTCTCGACAATCGAAGATTGGAGAATGCGGGCGAGGACCGGCACCAGGACAAAGTTGATCGTGAGCGCCGGCAGCCAAAGATAATAGAGGTTGGCCGGAAATCCGGCATGATAGCCGGCGATAGGCGCCAGGTTGACCTGAACGGCGAACAGGAGGATCAGAAGCAGCCCAGAGAAAAAGACCGGCGTCGCCACCAGGACCGACGCGCCGATCTGAAAGGCGTGCCCGAACCATGTGCGGCGATAGAGCGCGGCTGCAACGCCCAACGGCAACGCCAGCCCGACCGTCATGACGATGGTCGTAACTGTCAACCACAGCGAAACCGGCAGCCGCTTGCCCACGATAGAGAGCACCGGCTCGCGCGAACGGATCGAAACACCGAAGTCGCCGCGCGCCAGATTGGAGACGTAGCGCCCGAACTGACTCGGAATCGAACCGTCGATCCCCAGCAGCTTACGGTAGGCGATCACATCCTCCTCCGTGGCCTCATCCCCCAGCAGGATCATGGCCGGATCGCCGGGAATCAACCGGATCAGCAGGAAGGCGAAAACCATCAGCAAGAAGGCGACGAAGAGCGCCTGCGCCAGCCGCCGCAGTGCGGGATGCCTGAGCAGGCGCAGCGTCCTTGCCGCCAAACCGCCAGGTGACGACGTCATCGCAGGAGTGAGGAGGGAGGAGAGAGGAGAGCGAGGACGGCCGCTCGGCGACTATCCGGAGCGGGTTCTGTGTGTCTGGCCATCTCGCTCTCCTCTCACATTGGGCCGCTTGGGCCGGGACGCCGTATGCGTCCCTCGCTCGCAGCCGCGAACTTTCGATTACTCTTCCACGTCCGCCAGGGGCACGACGATGAAGTGCGAGGCGCCGGTCACGGTCCTGACCGCATTCTGACCGACGCGGCTGCCGCCCATCACCGAGCGTTCACAGCAGGGGATGATCGACTGCACCTCGTACCCCCGGTACTGGATCTGGCGGATGAGATCCTCGCGGGCAGCCTGGTCAACCGTCTGGCCCAGTTCATCAAACAGGCGCTTCATCTCCGCGTCGTCGATGCGTGACCGCTGCGCCCAGAAGCCGTCCAGGAACTGGTTGCGCAGGTAGCTCTCCGGCGGCCCACCGTTGTTGCCGGTGACGGCCCAGCCGGCGTGATAGTCAGGCGAGTTGGCCATGATGTCCAGCGCCACGCCAACCTCCTGGCCGTCCGGCGTCACCTCCATGTTGAGCGCCTTGAGCTGCTCGGCGAAGACCAGAATGCCTTCGACGTAGCCCGGTCGCGGCCCGTAGGTCGTCACAGTGAAGGAACAGCCGCCGTCCGCCCACGGCGTATTCGCCATCAGCGCCTTAGCCGCCTCCAGGTCCTGCACGCCACCGTTCGGCAGGATGCCGACATCCAGCGGCTGGCCGGTGTAGAAGTACCCGATTACCGGCGGCGAGATGCCCAACAACGCCCGTTCGTTGATCTCAGAGCGGTCGATGGCCAGCGAAATGGCCTCGCGCACGTCGCGATTGGACAGACAGTGATCTTCGGAGATCTGCTGGTTGATGCTCAGGTGAAAAACACCGCCCAGCGCCACGACGAAGGTCTCAACCTCCGGCGGGAAGGTGTCACGCGCCTGCGGCGGCAGCTCGTAAACGTAATCCAGCTGGCCGGTGGCCAGCAGCAGAGAGCGCGAGGTTGGGTCGGGCACCCAGTGCAGCTCAAGCTCCTTCACCGCCATCGGGCCGAGCTGGTAATTGGGATTTTCCTTCAGCGTCACCACCGGATCGCCAGGCTCGCCCGAGGCGACATAGTAGGGGCCAGCGCTGACCGGGCTGCGGAAATAGCCGTCCGGGTCGGCCTCGACCTGCGCCTGGGGATGGACCGAGAAGCCGGTGCGTCCAAACCAGAAGGGGAGCGAGGGTTCGGCTATGCTCAACGTCCACACCACGGTCCTGTCATCGGTCGCCTCCACGCTGACGACATTGGCAATCGGGCCTTTATCGGTCGGCGGCGCGTCCTTGATCCGCTCCCAGGTGAAGACGATATCCCCGACCGTAACCGGCGTACCATCCGAGTACATCAGGTTCTCGCGCAGCGTGAAGGTATAGACCAGGCCATCGTCCGACACATCCATCGATTCGGCCAGGTCCGGCTGCGGCACGCCGTACTGATCAAGACGGAGCAGTTGCCCGCTGATCAGCTTGATAGTCGAGCCTTCCGACGTCTCGCCGGGCAGCGCCGGGTCGAAGTGTGTCAGCGCGCCCGGCAGACCGAAGCGCACCTTCTCCAGCGGCAGCATGCTCCCCGACTCCGCCATCATCGGCTCCGTCGCAACCGGCTGGCACGCGGCCAATAGGATTGCGAAAATTACGACTGCAAAGATGAACAGTTTGGGCTTATTGGAATACATTTGTCCGACTCCTCCTTGAATGACCCTCTGTTATGTGGTTGATCGATGCGCTACCGTTCCGCCACCTGCACGGGACGGTTTGTCTTCAATGATTCCACTGCGGCCTCGACCAGGAGTTGTGAACGGTAGCCGTCTTCCACGCTGATCATCGGCCGCCTTCCCTCTTCCAGCGCCTCGACGAAGTGATTCATCTCGCCCGGATAGGCTTCGGCATATTTGTAGAAGTAGAACTGCGAGCCGCCGGGCGGGCCGGAGAGCAGCCTGTCGTGCAGCACGCCCGCGGCCGTGTAGCGCACCAGGCTGGTTTCGGGCCGGTTCTCCGCGCGCAGCATCCCCTTTGTCCCATGTACTTCGAGCCGCTGGTCATAGCCATAGGTCGTGCGCCAGATGTTGTTGATGTGACAGAGGGCGCCGCGGCCGGTCTTGAGCGTCGTCATTGCGGCGTCGACCTCGCCCAATCCGCCAAGCTCCGGTTCCACCAGGCTCGAGGCCGCCACATAGACCTCCACCGGTTCATCGTCCAGCAGGGCGCGCGCCAGATCGAAGTCATGCACGGTCGATTCACGCAGCAAGGTGTAGGGCGCCGTCTGATGTGTTTCCCGGCTCAGGTCGAGCAGCGTCACTTTCGGATCGCGATTGGTCAGCAGCACCAGCTCGACGTCACCGATTTCACCGGCCTTCACAGCCTGAATCAGGGCCAGATGGCTTGGCTCGAACCGTTTCATGAAGCCCATGAAACTCGGCACGCCCGCCTTTCTGACCTCTTCAACCGCAGCGCGCGCGGTGGGGATGTCTTCCGCCAGCGGCTTTTCGCAGAAGATCGCCTTGCCAGCGCGTGCAGCCGCGATCACCAATTCTGCATGGGAGCTTGCCGGTGTGGTGATGACCACCGCATCCACCGCCGGGTCTGCCAGTGCGATCTCCCGGTCGGATACGGCTGTGGCGCCGTGGCGTCCGGCCAGGTCGGCCGCGGCGTCCGGCAGGAGATCGCAGACGCTGTGCACCTCCGCCTTGGGATGTTCCGCCAGCGTGCGTGCGTGGCGGTTTCCCATCTGGCCGGCGCCGAAGATGCAGAATCGGACCATCTTCAAACCCCAGTCGTCATGTGCCGGTGTAAGACCTGCCCACTACCGATTGCCAACCGCCGTTTACCAATTCTGGTCCGCGGGGATCTCAGGCCACGTGCTGAGTTCGTCCCGGATCTCCGGCAGCTTGCTCCAGGCCTCGCCAATCGCCCAGAAGAGGCTGAGCACCTCATCACCGTCGTTGGAGACGGAGTGTTCGTGGCCCTTCGGCACGAAGACGACATCCCCCGCCTCCATACGGTGTTCCACCCCTTCCAGGTGCAGGATGCCGCGCCCTGAAATGATGTAGTAGACCTCGTCCTGCCCCGGATGCACATCGGAGTGGCCGTGCGTGCCCGGGCGCACCCAGAACAGGCCGGCCGTGTACTGGTCCGAGCCGCATGTGTCCTCGGTGATCATGACGCTGTCCTGCATCGTGCCGTCAGGGGACTGGATCAGGGGAACATCGGTTACCTTGAATACGTACCTCATTCCGTCTGCCATGGTACACGTTCTCCTTTCATGGTTCCTGTGTAGGGTAGTATGCGGGTTGAATGCTGGATATCCGGTCGCGCCTCTGGCATGCGCTCGACGTTTCGTGGTCAAACGGCTGCGTCAGGCCATTCCCGCCGCCGGCAAAATCTGCAACTCGGCGAAGTGGCATGCGCTCGGATGGCCATGAGCAAATCGATCAATGAGCTGTGGACGGTCCTGGCCGCAGATCGACTCGGCCTTCCAGCAACGGGTTCGAAACGTGCAACCGGAAGGAGGATTCACAGGACTTGGCAGCTCTCCCTCCAGCACAATGCGCTTCCTTTCTTTGCGGCCCATCGGATTCGGCGCCGGCGCCGCCGAGAGCAGGGCCTGCGTGTAGGGATGAGTTGGCCGCGCGTAGATCTCATCCGCGCCGCCGACCTCTACAATCCGGCCCAGATGCATGACCGCGACGCGATCAGAGATCTGTCGCACAACTGCCAGATCGTGGGCAATGAAGATGTAGGACAGCCCCAGTTCGGCTTGGAGTTCCGCCAACAGATTTATAACCTGCGCCTGCACCGAAACGTCAAGCGCGGAGACAGGTTCATCGCAGATAATCAGCTCTGGTTGTAAGGCCAAGGCCCGGGCGATCCCGATACGCTGGCGCTGCCCACCCGAAAACTCATGTGGATAGCGGTTGGCATCCGTTGCCAGCAACCCGACACGCTCAAGCAGGGCGCTGACTCGCTGTCTCTGCTCTTCCTTCGGCACGATGCCAGGGTGTACGACCCACGGCTCGGCGATGATCTGGCCCACTTCCATGCGCGGGTTCAGCGACGCGAAGGGGTCCTGGAAAACCATCTGTATCTCGCGTCGCAGGGCCTGTACCGACGCTTTCGACAGGGTAAAGAGATCACGTCCTTTGAAATAGGCCGCACCGCTGGTCGGTTCCTCCAGACGCATTAACGTTCTGGCAATTGTGGATTTCCCACAACCCGTTTCACCAACTAGTCCAAGCGTCTCGCCCCGGCGCAAGTCGAAACTCACACCGTCAACCGCCTTTATCGCACCACGCCGGGCACCCAAAAATCCCTTCCGCTCCGTCGGATAATACTTTACGAGATCTTTGACCTTGAGCAATGGCTCCGCCGCCTCCTTGAGAGGCCCGGAGCGCGTCCCTGTTTCGCCCCTCTCTCCCCGTTCTTTCCCGGTTCTGGGGTTGTCGGCTCGGCGGCGATTGCTGTCAGTTGACATCCATGACATCCTCAAAGCGATGGCAAGAGGCGCGGCGTTCTTGCCGGACCTCATAAAGTGGCGGCGGTTCGACCGAGCAGCGGTCAACCACATACGCGCAGCGCGGATGGAAAGGGCAGCCCGACGGAATGAAGCGAAGGTTGGGCGGCGCTCCGCTGATCTGTTGCAGCGAATCCATCTTCCGATCCACCCGCGGCGCCGATTCCAAAAGCCCTTTGGTGTACGGATGCGCAGGACAGCTGTAGATGTCCTCGATCGGACCGGTTTCCACAATTTTGCCAGCATACATCACAGCCACGTGATCGGCAACGTCTGCCACCACGCCCAAATCATGCGTGATGAGGATCAAGCCCATGCCCGTCTCCAACTGGATCTCGGCCAGCAACTCCATGATCTGCGCCTGCACCGTGACGTCAAGAGCGGTCGTAGGCTCATCGGCAATGAGCAGATCGGGCTCCAATGCAATGGCCGAGGCGATCATCACCCGTTGCCGCATACCGCCTGAAAACTGGTGCGGATAGTCATGCGCTCGTTCGCGGGCAGATGGAATGCGCACCCGATCCATCAGTTCAATTGCTTTGGCTGTGGCTTCACGTTTCGATGTTCCGCGATGCTCCTGGAACATCCCGGCAATCTGGGAGCCGACGGTGTAGGCTGGGTTCAGAGCGCTCAAAGGATCTTGGAAAATCATCGCGATCTTCTCGCCGCAGAGCCGTCGCCGCCGCGACGGGCTGACTTGCAGCAGGTCGATGCCATCGAAGAGAACTGAACCACCGGTCACGAACGCGGGCGGGCTATCGAGAATACCCATAACAGCTTCGGCGCTCACCGTCTTGCCTGAGCCTGACTCGCCCAGAATGGCCAGTGTCTGGCCCCGGTTCAGCGTGTAACTGATTCCGTTCACGGCATTGAGAAGGCCATCGGGCGTGCGGAAGTTGACCCGCAGGTCGATAACTTCGAGCAAATGATGTCCGTTGGCCGCCGGCCGATGCGCCGGCGCGGAGCTTTCTATGTTTGCGCGGCCGCTCTGCGGCCCGCTATACGCTAAGGCGATCTCAGTATCCGCTTCATGGCGCGACTCAGGTCGTCCCATAAACCACCGCCAGCGCTGCACAGGGTCGCTGACCATACGCAACCACGCCGCCGTGAGATTAAGAGACAACGCCGTAAGCAGGATTGCGAGGCCGGGAAAGGTGATCAGCCACCATGCACTTGAGATGTAATCGCGGCCTTCGGCGACCATGCGGCCCCATGTGGGCGCAGGTGGCTGGATCCCCATACCCAGAAAACTCAAACCGGCCTCGGCGAGGATCACGATAGCGATCTCAAGCGTGGCCAATACCAGAATTGGCGACGCCAGATTGGGCAGAATATGTCGAAAGATGATGCGGCTGTCACTACAGCCGATCGTTTGCGCGCCTTCCACGAACGGCTGCTCGCGAAATGAGAGTGTCAGTCCACGCGTCACGCGCGCATAGATCATCCAGCGCGTCAGCGCGAATACGATAACCAGGTTCCAGAAACCGGTACCGACCAGGAAGAGGATGAAAAGCGCCAGCAGCAGACCCGGTATGCCCATCAGTACGTCCACACCGCGCATGACGAGGTCGTCCAGCCAGCCGCGATGGTAACCCGACATCAATCCCAACAGGATTCCAAGCGTGCCGGAAGCCACTACGCTCGACAGACCGACCGCGAGCGAGACGCGCGCGCCATAAATCAGGCGGCTGAACAGGTCGCGTCCCAGAGGGTCGGCGCCGAGCAGATAGGGGAAGCTCGATGTCTCGGACGCGTGCGAGGCCATAGGGGGAACATTGCGCGAGCGCAAGTTCTGGTCGAACGGGTCGTGCGGGGCGAGGAGATCGGCTCCAATTGCCGCCACGATCAGCGCAACAAGAAATAGCAGCGGGAAGAGCATCAGCTTGTCCCGCCAAAGCGAGCGCAGCAACTTTCGGGCGGTTACGTTGCGCGCAGGATCGTCTGAATCTCGTTCCGCTGGCCGGTCGGCGGCGGTCATCTGATGTGGAGCGGGCACACGCCTCCTTTTCTAGCCGTAGCGGACCCTCGGATCCAGATACGAATAGGTAAGGTCAACCAGGAGATTTGTGACGATAATCATAATCGCCACGACAAAGACCAATGCCTCGATGAGCGGCAGGTCCCGGTTTGTCACAGCCGAGACGATCAGAAGCCCTAAGCCGGGCCAGGCGAAGACGGTCTCAACGACCACCGCGCCGTTGAGTGTGGAGATTGCCTCGTCGCCTGACAGGGTGATAATCGGGATGAAGGCATTCTTGAGCGCCTGGCCTAATACGATTTTCCTCTCTCTGTATCCCTTTGCGCGTGCGGTCTTGATGTAAGGTCTGCTCAGTTGATCCAGCATGGCGCTGCGCGTTACCTGCGCGACCCGGCCCAGCGGCCTCAGCGACAACGTGAGGGCCGGCAAGATGATGAACTTCAACGAACCGGGGCCTGACGTTGGCAGCCATCTCAACTGAACGGCGAAGAAGAGAATCAGCATCAACCCGATCCAGAAGTCGACCGCCGACGCGCCGGTCAGCGAGATCACGTTGACCCCTTTGTCTATCAGAGAACCGGGTTTCCAGGCCGCCAGCGACCCCAGGATCATTGCCACCGGCAACGAAAACAACATGGTAACCGCGGCCAGTTTCAGCGTGGCGGGAATCCGTTCCAGCGCCATCGGCAGCGCCGGTCTTCTCTGCCACCATGAGTTGCCGAAATCTCCGGAAACAACGCCGCGTGCATAGCGCCCGAACTGCACAAGCGCCGGCTTGTCGTAGCCGAAGCGTTCCTCCAGTGTTTTCACATCCTCTGCACGCGCCTCAGGCCCCAGGATAAGGGCTGCCGGATTGCCGATGACGCGGCCTGCGAAGAAGACAAGGGTCAGGACAACCACGAGGACGAGGAGCGACTGGATGAGTCGTCGAGCCACGTAGCGAGCCATGTGGACACTCCTTTTGCGGGCAAGGAAGAGTTACTCGCGCGCACAAGCTCCTCATTCGTCTCCTGAGCGTTGTCCTGACCCGATTCGACTGCCGCCAAGGGCCGGGGGATGGCACCGACGGCGGCAATCGAACTGAACAGTGGAAGTGGCTGAATCAGCCACTTCCACCGGCGCTCTCGACGATTTGCAATGGGGAGGGAGGGGCAGATTGCCGAAGCGGCGCTTAATCACACGTATTGTCCATATCCTTGGCCAGCGCCCGATGTCCCAGCGGAACATCCCAGCTGAGGCAGTCACTGACGGCATAGGAGAGGTCCAGATGCGCGACCGCGCCAGCATAGACCTCATCATGGACGAGCTGGGCAATTTTCTGCAGGGCCTGATCGCGCTCTGCGCCCGTCAGCGGTCCGGCAGCCGCAGCCATCTCATCGAGTTCAGGGAAACAGCCGGCGGCGAAGGGGCTTCCACAGGAGAGATGGCCTCCAAGTGAAAGGGCAAAGTCGTAAAGCTCATTTCCGTGCGGTCCGACGTAAAAATATCTGCCGCGTCCGGGCGGGGGTCGAACGCCGACCTTCTCGAGGAAGGGATCAAGCTCCGACACCTCCAGTACGACGTTGAGACCGAGTTCCTGCAGGTAGCCGTTCACGGCCTGGTGCAGCTCCTCGCTGCGCGCGAACCAGCCGCTGAGACTGGCGTTCACGAACTCGGTTTCATAGACGGGCACGCCATCGGCCGCCGCTTCGTCCAGAAGCTGCTTGGCTCTCTCCGGGTCATAGCCGTATGGCTCCAGATTCTCGTTGTAACCGGTCGCGGAAGGGCCAACCATCTGGCGGGCGATCGTGGCCTGGCCGCCCAGAATGGTGTCGAGGATGGTGTCGTAGTCGACGGCCAATTGGAATGCCAGTCTGACCCGCTGATCGCCAAAGGCCGTGCCTTCACGCGGGGGTTCCAGGTCCATTCGCATCCAAAGGGTCTCGACACTGACCTGGCTACGGCAGCCGATTCCGTCAGTGGCTTCGGCCTCCTGGCAGCTCTCCGCCGAAATCCACTGGGCGATGTGAGCTTCTCCCGTCTTCACCTGCGCCAGCCGAACGGCATCCTCGGCGCGATAGAGAAAGACCAGTTCATCAAAGTTGATCGCGCCGCGCGCGCCCTGGGCGGGGTCGAGGCCCCACCAATCATGGTTGGCTTCGAGGATGAGCGCGTCACCCGCTCTGAACTCTTTGAACTTGTACGGACCGGTGCCGATCGGCACGAGAGGATATTGGTCCGGCTCCTCAAGAAGCTGTCGCATTGATGAGACGCCCTGGATGTGCATGCGGTTGGGCAGTATTGGGTCCGGCGAGGCCGTCATCACGTGGACAGTATACTCGTCCACGGCCTCGGCCGTTATTTGTGGTCCCATGAAGCCGCGAACCGGAAAGGCGTTCTCTTCGCTCCACTGATGGTTGACGGCGTAGGCAACGGCCTCGGCGTTCAGAGGCGAGCCGTCGTGGAAGGTCACCCCTTCGCGAACCGTGAACCGCCACGTCAATTCATCGATCGGCTCGAAGGAGGTGGCAAGCTCGGGGATCAGCTCGTTCGTAACAGGATCTCGATCCAACAGCACCTCGATCACATTGCGCAGGCCGGGCGCCTGCACTTCGTCATAGGCCTGAAACGCTTCCAGGCTGCGCCACTCTCTGATGGCGGCGTAGACGAGGGTCTTCTTCTCGGCAGGCATTTCCGCGTCCGAAGCGGGCGTAGCGACAGGCTGGCAGGCGCCCAGCAGAACCGCGAATGCCACGATCATGCATACAAGATACCGTCCTCTGGTCTGAGTCATTGCTCTGATCCTCCTGGATCTTGTGCGTGCCGCACGATTACTTTACCAACGTACTTTACCAACGAAAAGCCAGTGGAAATCGCCAATCGGACGAACAGACTCATTGAATCTCGTGCAATTAATCTCGACAGAGCGCAACCTTATACAGAACCAAAATTGTTACGATGATGAGCGACCCAAAGGGCGCCCACCACGCTGCGAACAAGCGGACAGTCTGATGTTGTGAACCCCCTTTCTTCAACGCGTTCCACGAGCGAAGCGGCAGCGCATCGAACAACTCACAAGCAAGTATAGCCGCCGTCAATGACCATGATGTTCCCGGTCATGTAACTGGAAGCGTCAGATGCCAGGTAGATGACAGCGCCTTGCAACTCAGGCGGTTCGCCGGCGCGGCCCATCGGCACCCTGGACATCCAGCGCTCCCACCGTTCCGGATCCTCCGCCCGCATCTCGATCACCGGGGGCGTGATCATGTAGCCCGGCGCCAGGGCATTGACGCGGATTCCGGCGCTCGCCCACTCTGCGGCCAGCGATTTGGTGATCATGATGACCGCGGCTTTGGCCGAGTTGTAGTGCATGTGTTTCTGGGGATCCAGCGCGCTGATACCGGCCATGCTGGCGATGTTGATGATGTTGCCGCGCCCTTGCCGCGCCATCGGGCCGTAGGCGGCTTTGGAGAAGATAAACACGCCCGTCACGTCGATATCGTAGACGCGCTTGAAGTCGTCCAGGCTGAGTGTCTCAGCCGCCTCTACCGTCGCGACGCCGGCGTTGTTGAGCAGAATATCGAGACTGCCCAAGGTCTCGCAGACCCCGTTCACAGTCCGCTGCGCATCTTCCTCGCTCCGCACATCACCATACAAAGCCAGCGACTGCACGCCCAGCGCCCTGATCTCTTCGGCTGCGCTCTGTGCCGTTTCCAGGTCGATGTCGACGATAGCGATGTTGGCTCCATACTGCGCCAGTCCGATGGCCATCGCCTTGCCCAGCCCGCGCCCTCCGCCGGTGACAAGCGCATTCCGCCCAGTGAGGTCGAACAGATCTCGGTTTGCCATTGGAATTTCAGCGCTCCTTCTGCGTCGAGAAGAGGCGCTCCTCATAAAAGGTTGAAGGACTGGAGGAGAAGGATCGCCTGCTTGTAACAAGCTGAAGGACTTTTTCGTGCGCTGCCATAATGCCATATAAGTGCGCGGCCGTGCACATCATACCGCGCTGCCATAATGCCATATAAGTGCGCGGCCGTGCACATCATACCGCGCTGCCAGGGGAATCTGCAACTGCCATTTTCGCGCCCCGCCTGCCGGGTCAGTAGAAGGGAAATGCTCCGCCTGTGACATCAAAGACCGAGCCAACCGAATAGTCCGCATCGGTCGAGCACAGGAAGGCCACCATATTGGCCACCTTCTGCGGCGACTGGAAATAGCCCAACGGGACCGTAGCCAGCGCGCGCGCCTGTATCTCCTCCTCCGGTACGCCTTCCAGCTTGGCAATTTCTCCATGCACAACCTGCAGCATCTCTGATTCAACGATACCGGGAAACACACAGTTCACCAGGATATCGTAGCGGGCCAGCTCCAGCGCCATCTGTTTGGTCAGTCCGACCGCTGCGTGCTTGCTGGCAACGTACCCGGCAATGGGAACGTCTTTCCCGGCCGGGATCTTACCGGCAGTGGAGGCGATGGTGATGATGCGGCCGCCCTCGCCTTGGGCGATCATCTGGCGGGCCGCAGCCTGTGAACAGTACAACACGCCCTTGGCATTGACGTTCATCTGCCAGTCCCATGCTCTGTCGTCCAGCTCCAGCACAGGTGTGACGGCCAGCACACCGGCGTTGTTGACCATGATATCGAGGCGTCCGAACCGGTCGGCGCACTCGGCCACCATCCGCTCGGTATCGGTCCGGCTGGTGACATCGACCTGCAGGGCCAGGGCCGCACCGCTCTGCGCTTCGATCTCTGCCTCCACCCGCAAGGCGGACTCCTGGTCGATATCAGCCACGGCCACCGCCGCGCCTTCACGCGCCAAGCGTAGCGCAATGGCGCGTCCCATCCCCTGACCGGCACCGCTGACAATGGCAACCTGGTTCGCAAGCTCATATGAAGGCATCGTTTATCTCCTCCCGCAACTAAACGCAATGGCCTGTGGGTGTCGACGACTGTTCCGC
The DNA here is from genome assembly GCA_965200615.1 of Caldilineaceae bacterium. GTDB lineage: Bacteria > Chloroflexota > Anaerolineae > Caldilineales > Caldilineaceae > Bin5. The sequence goes on from OZ241377.1 coordinate 935,583, forward strand.
AGCCGGCAGACAGGGGGCGCAAGGCATCCATTCGGCCTACTGTTTCACGTGAAACATGGGCCCCGCCATCGTAGTATAATCTTTACAGGCGTATGCAGCCACAGCAGTTTGGGGGAATCGTCTGCGAAGGCAGACCCCGCTCAGTTGGGGTCTCTAATCCGTGAGCAGGGCATGGGCGCCTTGCCGCGCCGTGAGCGCAGCTATCGAAAGCTAAGCGGTCCAGAGGGCTGACAGCTGGCAAACAGGACTGGAGAATCGATGAATAGTCGCGAATGGGGGCGGTCCTGTCGGCGGAGACGTCACAGGATCGGAGAAAAAACCTGGCTGACGCGAGCCGCGTCAGCCAGAAGTGAACGTCGTTATGTTTTCTCTTCTCAGTAATCTGCGGCTATCCACCGTCCCCGCGCTCGGCGCCGGCGATGCGTTCCTGCAGCGCGGCCGTCTCCTCCATCTGTTTCATAAAGTGGATCGAACTCTTCACCAGAGTCTTCCAGTCCGGTCTGGCCGGCACCGCATCGAGCGACAGATAGCCGCTGTACCCCATCGCATTCAGAGTCCTGACGACCTGCAGAAAATCAATGTGCCCGGTCCCGGGCGCCTGGCGGTTGTTGTCGGCCAGATGAATACTCATGAGGCTGTCACCGGCCAGCCGCAACGTATCGGTCAGGGCGCCATCTTCGATATTGACATGAAAGAAGTCGGCAAGCACACCCACGTTGTCCGCTCCTACCTCGTCCGCGATGCTCTTCGCCTCCACAACGCTGTTGAGGAAGCCGGCATAACCTTCAAAGCGGTTGATCGGTTCAATTGCCACTCGGACACCCCGCGGCGCGGCATAGGCGCCGATTTCACGCGTCGATTTTACAAAGTTGCGCCGCAGGACGGGGCGCGGCACGTTCGTGACGGGGTATTCGCTTTCGGGCGGGACAGCGGCAATTTCAATGAGGGGCGGCTCGTCGAGACTGGCGGCCAGGTCAACGCATTTCTGTGTATACTGCACAGCGTATTCGCGCACCGACTCATCGCTCGACGCGAGATCGCGGACTTCACCGGCGTGCCAGCCGCCCCAGGCGCAGATGAGCGCCGGTATCTTCAAACCCAGAGACGCCGCCATTGACGCCACCTCATCGAACAACCGCCGGTCTATCCGGTCCGGCTCCGCATCCAGATCGACGCCATCGTAGCCGGCGTCGGCCACCGTCTCCAGTATCTCTCGCGGTCTTTCCCAGACGTTACCTCCGTCGCTTGCCAGCGTGACCAGGATGACCGAGTATTTGTGTGCCACGGCTGAGTTTCCTCCGTCACGATTCAGACTAATTGTCAGGTGGCTGCACTGTTGGCGTGGCCGTCGCATCTTCCGGACCAGTGCCCGGCGGCGGAGTGTCCGAATCCGGCGTCTCGGTTGGCGTTGGCGTCTCAGCAGGCGCTGATTCCGGCGTCTCGGTTGGCGTCGGCGTCTCAGTGGCCGTCGGTTCCAGCGTTTCAGTTGGCGTCGGTGTCGGCGTTGGCGCCAGCTGCCACCAGAAGCTGATGCGCGCCACGCCCGAACTCTCGAAAAACTCGACCTGGAGGGCTCGCTCACCGGCCGGCAAGGTGACGTCGACATTGACTGTACGGTCGGAGCCATCCTCCCATGCGTCCAGAATCAGTTGACTGTCCAGGTAGACGCGGGCGCCGTCATCTATCCGCAGGAAGAAGCGATAGGCGCCAGGTTCAAAGGAGACGCGTCGCTGCCAGCGAGCCGAAAAATGGTCCGCGGGCAGGTTGGGCGCCGGTCTGCCTTCGCCCCAGTTGAAATCGATCTGCGGCTCGTCCCGCACCAGCACCGGGTTCCCCTGTAAGTCGCGGTTACCGAAGTATTCTCCCTTCCAGCCGCTGAACGAATCGTTGCGCTCCCACCAGAAGCGCATCAGCGCCACGCCCGTGCGTTCGAAGTAGTCCACCTGGATTGTGTGAAAGCCTGTGCTGAGGGGCACATCGACCGTGTAGGTACGCGCGGCGTCTTCTTCCCACTCATCCAGCACAAGAACGTTGTCGATGTAAAGCCGGAATCCGTCGTCGACTTCGACATTAAAGCGATAGATGCCGGCTTCGAAATTGAGTGTCCGCTGCCAGCGGGCGCTGAAATGATCTACGCCCAAGTTGCTGGCCGCCGTTCCATCTCCCCAATCGAAGAAGATCGCCAGATCGTTGCGTGTGAGCAGCGGCGGTCCCGACTGGTTTGGATTATCCCAGTAATCGCCGCGCCAATCGGTGATGATAAGCGGCGTCGGCGTGGGAACAGGCGTGTTCGTCGGTGTAGCCGTTGGTGTGGACGTACGTGTGGACGTTGGCGTAACCGTTAGTGTTGGCGTTGCAGTCACCGCTTCTTGCGCCGTCGTTGTGTCCGCGGTGGCCGTAGCGTCGTCGGTTTCAGTCACCTCGACGTCATCACCGGTCTGGAAGAGCGCGGTCGCCTCGTGCTTTCCATCGGACGTGTATGCAAGCACGGTATGCGTGCCCGCCTCCAGCCAGCGCGGGCTGATCGGGTAGAGAAAGCCTGTGCTGATCGTGCCGGTCGTGTCCGCGGCGCTGGCAGCGAGGATACCGCTGCGGCCGCGCTCATCGCGCAGCGCGATCAACACCAGGCTGCCCCCTGGCCAGTTTTCGCCCGTAACCTGCACATAAACGCCGGCAGAACCCGAGGTTGGCGCAATGACAATGGCCGGTTCACCGCTCGCTCGCTCGACAACGGCCTGCGTGGGCACACCGACCGGTGGGCTGTACCCCGTCGGGATACAGGCGCTGACCACGAGCGCGATCAGAGCCAGAAGGCTGAACCGAACTGGGGTAAGGTGTTGGACGATAAGCCGGCGGGTGGTTCCTGAGAGAGGATTATCGGTCTTCATTCTGGCTTTACTCCTAACGCGAATTGTGAATTGCGCTTCCGATTTGCAATGTCAGCGCCGAGGCGGGGCAGACCAGAAAAACAAGAGTATGATCTTCAGAAGAAACGAGCGTAGGCAGGAGAGCGTTCCCACAGGCCTCGTTTAATGCGCAACCGGGTCGTCAAATGAACGCGTGGTAACCATCTGCTAGAATTATACCACTAAACTACAGGTGAAAGACAGTTGAGGTCTGGTCGAAAAGGAAAGGGCTCGCTTAGCTACATGAAGATCGGTCCTGAGGAGAAAGAGATGCGGCTAAAGGAGCGAGAGAAATGGGAAAGCATATCACCCGAAGAGCGGCGTGACGAAAACCGCAAGAAGCTGCTGACTCACCTGACCGAAGCGGGCTGTCTGACCCAGAGCGCAGAGCCGGCGGACGAGTAGACACTGCCTTCCTGCATCTCTCAGCTGCCGGTCGATAGACCGCGAACCGCCGGCTCCTGAACGCCGGCTTTCCGTCTATCTGCATGGAACTGGTGCACCGTCTGCGCAAAGCGGGCGAAGAGCAGATCGGCGTCGTGAGGGCCGGGGCTGGCTTCCGGGTGATATTGCACGCAGAAGACGGGCCGGTCGCTGAGCCGCATCCCCTCCAGCGTGCCGTCATTCAGATTGAGATGCGTGACCTCCACGTTGTCCGGCAGCGTCTCCTGGTCGACGGCGTAATTGTGGTTCTGCGCCGTGATCTGGATGTTCGAGCTGTCCACGTCGCTGACCGGCTGGTTGCCGCCATGGTGGCCGAACTTCAGCTTGAAGGTCTCCGCCCCCAGCGCCAGTCCGATGATCTGATGCCCCAGACAGATGCCGAACATCGGCCGGCCGCTCTCCAATAGCCTCGCAACCGCCCTGGCCGCGTAAGGTACCCCAACCGGGTTGCCCGGCCCGTTGCTGAGAAAGATACCGTCGGGATCCAGGTCCAGAACCTCTTGGGCGGGCGTATCGGCCGGCACAACCGCCACCCGCAGATTGTGGCTGGTCAGGCGGCGCAAAATGTTGTGTTTCATGCCGAAATCATAGGCGACCACCAGCGGAGAGGCGTGCCCGACTTCCTCCAGCCATGGGCCGGACGCAGCATCGCCGGATGCGACCGGCGTCCATTCGCCCTCCGTTTCGTCGCTCCAGTAGAACGGCTCCTCACACGTCACCTCCTGCACCAGATCGCGGCCGTCCAACCCCTCCCAGCCGCGGGCAAGCTCGATCAGTTCGTCCTGTGCGCGGCTGCCGTCAGTGCAGAGCGCGCCGTGCAGCACCCCCTCCTCGCGCAGCAGACGGGTCAACGCGCGCGTATCCACCTGGCTGAGGCCGGGTATGTTATGCCGCTTAAGATAGCTTCCCAGGTTCTCATTGGCGCGCCAGTTGGACACAACCGGGCTGACCTCGCGCACGATGAACGCGGTCACCTGGGGCCGGTCGCTCTCTACGTCCTCGCGGTTCACTCCGGTGTTGCCCACGTGGGGCACGGTCATGCAGACCATCTGGCCGCGGTAGGAGGGATCGGTCAACACCTCCTGGTACCCGGTCAGACTGGTATTGAAGACAACTTCCCCTACCACGGTCGTCCGGGCGCCGAAGCCTTCGCCTTCGAAGGTGCGGCCATTGGCCAAGGCAAGCGTGGCCCTCACTGTTCCTCCTCCCCGGACGGTAGTTTTCCTTGCGACTGGATCGGTTTGCGGTTCACGGTTCCTTGCGTTCCCGTTTCGCTGTTTGAGCGCCTGTATGCCAGCTTCAGGGGCTGCCAGGCCTGCCATTTGAGCAGAGGCGATGCCGCGGTCTGGGCGGCTTGGGCTTGTTTGACAGGGCTGTCAGTCAGGCTGCGCGCCACCGCCACCTCATCACAGTGGTGAAATTTGGGACAGTAGATACAGTCCTGCCACAGCTTGGGGCTGATGCTCCAGCGGTCCACAACCTCAAAGCCGAGCTTTTCGAAGAACCCTTCCTCCAGGGTGAGCGCACAGATCTGGGCATACCCGCGTGCCGTGGCCATCTGGACCAGCTCCTCCACGATACGGCGGCCGATACCCTTGCCTTGCCCCTGCGGCGCCACAGCCAGCGAGCGTATCTCCACCAGTTGCTCGGTCAGGGGCACCAGGGAGCCGCATCCCAGCAGCTGAGCGCCGTCCCCCGCAGCCACCAACCAGTCCGGCAGCGACTGCAGAATGCTCTCCTCGGTGCGCGGCAGCATCAGGTTTTCCGCCGCAAAGCCATTGACCAGCGCGGCAATGGCAACGATGTCTTCTTCAGCGGCCGCCCGTACGCGGATCTCGTTCATAACCTCGGTTGCCAGTGGCCAGGAACGTCGCTGTGAGCGAAGTTCACTGACCACTAGCCACAGGGCGTCGGCGTCACATCTCTTGCAAGATTGCGCCCAGCTTCGACACGGCCTGAGCCAGCTCCTCTTTACTGATCGTCAGCGGCGGCACGAAGCGCAAAATCTTATCGCCCGCGCTCAACAGCAGCAGTCCGGCCTCGTATCCCTTCTCCATGAGCGGTCCGGCCTCGATGTCCATTTCTATGCCAACGATCAGGCCTTTACCTCGGATCTCGAGAATATGGGGGCTGTTCAACTCGGCCAGCAACTCCATCAGATACTCGCCCTTTTCCTTCACGTCGGCCAGAAACTCCGGCTGCGACACCCGGTCCACCACCGTGGAAGCTACATGCGTGGTGAAGGGGTTGCCGGCAAAAGTGCTGGCATGATCGCCGGCATGGATCGTATCCGCCACCTTCTGTTTCATCATGATCGCGCCGATAGGCAGGCCGCCGGCCAGTGGCTTGGCCGCGCTCATCAGGTCCGGTTCGACGCCATAGCCCTGATAGGCCCACAGGTCGCCGCTGCGCCCCAGGCCGCACTGCACCTCGTCAAAGATCAGGAGCGCGCCGTATTCGTCCGCGAGCGCCCGCAACCCCTGCAAAAACTCGGGCGTGGCCGGGTTGATGCCGCCTTCGCCCTGGATCGGTTCGACGATAATCGCGCACACCTTGTCGCTCATCTGCGCGCGCGCGTCATCCAGGTCGTTGAACGCGGCGAAGCGCACGCCCGGCATCAGCGGTTCGAACGGCTGCTGGTACTTCTCACGCGGCGTGGCCGCCAGCGCCCCGAACAGCCGTCCGTGAAAGGCGTCGCTGAAGGCCAGGATCTCATACTTGTCCTCGTGGCCGCGCTCGCGGGCGTAGCGGCGGGCGAACTTGAAAGCGCCTTCATTTGCGCTTGCCCCGCACAGGCAGAAATGCACCTTGTCGGCGAAGCTGGACTCGCACAGTTTCTTTGCCAGGCGCGTGTGCGGCTCGGTGTGATACAGATTGCTTGTGTGGTACATGCCGGTGGACGCTGCCTCCTTGATCGCCTCTTCCACCTCAGCGTCGTTGTAGCCGAGAACGTTCACCGCAATGCCGGCCACCAGGTCCAGATAGGCCTTGCCAGCGCTGTCATACACTGTGCAGCCTTCGCCCTCCGTCAGCACAAACGGGGGCCGCCCGAATACGCCAAGCACGTAATCCTTTTCGGCCTGAATAATTTCCTCTGCGTTCACTTTCTCCTCCTGAAGGGTCTCATTTTATTCGCCAACCACTCAGCCATTCTCTATCCGCCATCCAATTTGAGGCAAGCCAAGGGTTTTTTCACTATCCCCAAAAACGCCTGCGAGTGGCGTTACCAGCCACTGATCACTGACCACTGGCCCCTGCAGTTCCAATGATTCCGGTCCCACCGTCCTCCTGGACACCGGCTAAATTCGTAATGACCGCCTGTGTAACACCGCGCCTGACCGCGTCAACCGCACTCCTGACCTTCGGCACCATGCCGCCGCTGATGCTCCCCTCGGCGATCCACTCTTCGCACTGGTCCGCGGTGATGCCCCGCACAACCCGTCCAGCGATCAGAACGCCGGGCACATTGCTGACAAAGATCAACTTGATCGCGCCCATTGCTGCCGCGATCGCCGCCGCAACATGGTCGGCGTTGACGTTATAACTGAGGCCGTCGAATGCGCCCACGCTGATGGGGCTGATAACGGGCACGATATCTGCCTCCAACAGGGTGGTCAGCAGCCCGGTGTCAACGTCCTGAACCTCGCCCACACGGCCCAGGTCGCCCTGCGGATGCCACATCTTTTCCACAAAGACCGTGCCGTCGTCCACTCCGCTGACGCCGATGGCACGCACATCTTCGTTCACAAACTGGCGCACGATCCGTTTGTTCATCAGGCCGCTGAGCACCATCTCCGCCACATCCAGGCTCTCCTCATCTGTGACCCGCAGCCCCTCGATAAAACGGGGCTCCAGCCCCAACCGTTTCTGGAAGTCGGCGATCGTCTTGCCGCCCCCGTGCACGACAATCGGGCTCTTGCCGTCCTGCTGCAAACTCCTTACCGCCTGCACCAGGCCAAACAGAAAAGCCTCGTCGTCCAGTTCGTTTCCACCGATCTTGAGGATGACGACATGGCGCCCCTTCTCTTGCGCCGGGTCAACGGTAAGTGTGTCAGTTTCACTCAGGTTCATAGAGCTGCCTCGTGCCGTGGTTGGAACACAGACGCTCGCTGCGAGAGCGGACGGGCGCAGGCTTCACACAGCGCGCCGCGCATGTTTTCTCTGTCGCATTACCTCGTATGCCAGCGCCGCCGCCGCCGCCGTCGTGCCCAGAGACGGCTCGTAATTAAGTCGGTCGTACGGGACCTGCAAGCATAAGTCGGCCTGCTTCGCAAACGACCGGGTAACACCCCGCTTTTCCCCGCCTACCAGCAGAAATAGCGGGGCGGTCAGATCGGTCTCATCCATCGGCAGCGCGTTCTCCTTCTGGGCGCAGGCCACCATCAACCCCCGCTCACGGTAGAATTCCGCCGCCTCCGCAACCGTCTCGGCAACCGCCATCGGCATCAGTTCGGACGCGCCCGCCGAGGCCCGCGCTACCGTTGCCGCCGCGCTCATCCAATTGCGGGGCCGCAGCGCCACGCCGTGCGCGCCCATCGCGTACAGCGCCCGCAGCGACTGACCGAAGTTGAAGGGGTCTTCGATGCCGTCCAGCATCACGACAAATGCCGGTCCATTCCCGCGCGGCAGCAACGCTTCCAGGCTGACATACTGTCGTTGCCCTGCCTCGGCCGCAATGCCGCCGTGGGAGTTGCCCTGAGTGACGGCGTCGATTTCCGCCGCGCCCACCTGGACCACCGGCACATCGGCCTCCCGCGCCCGGTGTTGCAGCCAGCGCACTGTCCGGTCCTCCCGGTCTGCCCGCAGCAGCACGCGGTGAACGGTACGATAGGGAGAACGCAGGGCCGCGGCCACCGAGATCTTGCCCTCCAGGAAAGTGACTGTTTCTTGCTCGCTCAACGCCTGGCCTGAATCCACTTGTTTCCGTCTTTTCCCCAGGGACATACATGTCTGCCGGGGGCAGCGCGCCGTCTCCTGGCGACACCATGGTTAATGGTTGGGTACAGTCACCAGATACTGACAATTGGCTGCTCAGCACAGCGGTTACTGTAGTCCCGCGGTCTCGTCCAACCCTACGGCGATGTTGTAGTTCTGAACTGCCTGTCCGCTGCCCCCTTTGATCAAATTGTCGATCGAGGCGGTGATGACGTACTCACCCCCATCCGGCAGCAACGGATCAGCCTGTGTTATGCCGATGGCGCAGCGATTTGTGCCGGCCGTGTGGGCCAGGCTGGCCTGTTCGCCTTGAGGCAACAGATGGATAAATGGCTCACCGGCGTAGTTCTCCGCGTAAAGTTCGCGGATACGCTCCTCTGTCACCCCGGCGGGCACATCCACGTACATCGTGCTCAGAATACCGCGGTTGACCGGCACAAGATGGGGTGTGAAAAGAAACCTGTGGCCGCGCTTCCCTCCGTTGGCCGCTTCAAGAACCTGCTCCATCTCAGCGATGTGCCGGTGGCGGTGACCGACGTTGTAAGGTGTGATGTTTTCGTTGGCCTCAACGAACTGGTAGGTCAGATTCGTCTTGCGGCCGGCTCCCGATACGCCGCTCATGCTGTCGATGATCACCCGTTCCCCCAGCCAACCCGCCTTGGCCAGCGGGTACAGGCCCAGATTGACGCTGGTGGGATAGCAGCCGGGGTTGGCGATCAACAGCGCGCCGTCCAGCTGGCCGCGGTACAGCTCGCACAGGCCGTAGCGGGCCTCGGCGCACAGATCCGGCGCGCTGTGTTCGACGCCGTACCAGCGTTCATAGACATCTACGTCTTTCAGGCGAAAATCGGCGCTCAGGTCGATAACCCGCACCCCGGCGCCATAGAAGCGTCTCACCGCCTCCATCGACTCCGCATGCGGCAGACACAGAAAAACGACATCCACCTCATCTGTGCGCAGATAGGCGCTCTCAAGGTTTATCAACGGGTAGTCCCAGGGCGTACTGAAGATCTGGTCGAAGCGCTTGCCTGCATTGCGCTCGCTCGTCAGCCAGCCCACTTCAAGCTCCGGATGCCGGTGAATCAAGGTGATCAGCTCATACCCGATATAGCCTGTTGCGCCGGCGATTCCTGCCTTATGCATCTCCTCTCTCCTTCTCGTTCTCATAGTGCAGGGCGCATATTAATCGGATTCTCGTTCGGGACGGGTATCAATCGGAACTCGAACTGCCCCGGAATGTACACCGATTGCCCTCGTCTGTTGAATGCGCTGTCGCTGTACCCTTAAAGAGCGGTACAAAAAAAGCCCCCCGTCCGGGGAGCTTTGCAATCGGCTGATTCCCGCTGAGGAAACCGGGCCCACGCGCAAATGCCCAGACGGCTGTCTGGTTATTGGCGGGGACGCCTCCTCAACTGGGTACTGCAGGCGCTGGTTGGGCTCATGCCTACTTCTTCAGTGGAAAATCCGCTCTGAATGACAGTCTAGCACGCGGCTGCCATGCTGTCAAGCGCCATCGTATCCGAAATGCACTCGATCTGCGTTCAGCAGCAGGTCACGAACAACAGGTATCCCGATATTAATCGAGATCGACCATACGCAGTTCGGTGGAGATGTCGATGCTGCCTTCGAGACTGCGCGCCACGGGGCAGAACTGCGCATGGAACCCGTGTACCCGTTCCGCCGTTTCCCGCTGATCGGGAGCCACTTTCAATGTGTATGTGGCGTGAATCCGTTTGATAATCAGTACGTTGCCGTCCTTTTCGATCTCAGCTTCCACGTCGGCCGTCAGAAAGCCGTCGCCCGCAGGTATCTTACGCGCCTCCAGCGCGCCCCCGAAGGTGCCGGTCAGTCAGCCGCCTGTGGCTGCATTGACATAGTCGAGCGTGGTGGCATGCGGCTCGTGGATGGCAGTGTCCACGCCGTAATGTTCGGCCACTTCCGAATGGACGCCGAACTTCGTATGCTCCTCCTCGGCCGGCAGAAACGCTCTGCGCAGCGGCCCTTTCACCCGCTCGATGCGCACTTTCGAGCGATATGCGACATCTCCCATGTTTTCTCTCCTCGATTTGACGTTTTCAGATTTCCCACGGAAGCAGGCCTTTCATACGCGGCTGGCAAATCAACGCCTGCGCGCGCCAACCTGACCATTAGGAACCGTTACAGTGGAACTTAACAGTGGAGCTTAATTGTAGGCGGGGCGCCCTCAGACGGCAAATTGCCTCTTCAAAGCTGTGGCTGAACTGTCAAAAGGTGTGTGAGCAAAAGGTGTGTGAGCCGTCCACAGGGCGGATTCCTTGGGGATGAATCGCGCACAATTTGTAATGGAAAATCTCGAAAGGGTATTGAAATTGCTCAATCTGCGTGCTATACTATACGAATGCGCGCGGGGCGCATACTTTTCACAGTCATTCGATCCCGGATCCTGTGGTTGTTTTACATGAAACATTCGCAGCTTCGAATCCGTCCCTATGTTGGGATGCGCCAGGAGAAAATCAGAACAGGCGCATCTGTCTACGTGTTGGATTTCTGATCGCCGTGGAGCGGCCTGCATGTCGGCACAAGATCTGGCTGCAGTGAACAGCGCAGCCATCGAAAAGTCAAATAGCAAGGTGGATTCCGCCGCGCCAGCCGGTGTCCCGGTGATCGACTATGAGGGCAGCGGCTACCGCAGGGATTTCTGGGAAGGCCAGGGACGCGAGTACGAGGATGCCGTCGAACGGATAGCTCTGAAACGTCTTCTGCCCTCGCAGGGCGGACGTATCGCCGAAATCGGGGCCGGCTTTGGCCGCCTGGCCGATCTTTACCTCGGCTACGATCAAATCGTGCTCTTCGACTACAGCCGCACGATGCTGGCCGACGCCGTACAGAGATGGGGGCACGACCCGCGCTTTGTCTTTGTCGCTGGCAATCTCTACCAGATGCCCCTGGCCGCCGGCACGCTTGACGCGCTCGTCATGGTTCGGGTGATGCACCATCTGGCCGATGTGCCGGCCGCACTGGCCCAGCTGCAGCCGCTTCTACATCAACGCAGCATGGCCGTGCTCGAATATGCCAACAAGCGCAACCTGAAGGCGGTCCTGCGCTGGCTCACTCGTCGACAGCAATGGTCGCCCTTTGACCGGGCGCCGCTGGAGTTCGTCGCCATGAATTTCGACTTTCATCCCGGCTGGATGGCCGCAAAAATGAAAAACGCCGGCCTGCGCGTGGATGAACGATTTGGCGCATCCCATTTCCGCCTGCCGGCGCTCAAAAGAACCCTGCCGGCCCGTCTGCTCGCTCGTCTGGACAGCCGCCTCTTCCACATCGGCGGCAGATTCCCCCTCGCGCCCAGCGTCTTCGTGCGCGCGGCTGCGCCGGACCCCGCGGACAGGCCGCAGAGTGAAGTCGGTCCGGGCGAAGTCGCCCCGGCCCAGTTGTTCCGTTGTCCGTCCTGCGCAGCCCATCCCCTGGCTGCCCTCGGCCCGTCACAGCTCCAGTGTCCGTCCTGCGCCCGCACGTATGGGCAAACGGACCACATCTGGGATTTCAAACTTCCAGCATGACCTTTTCGCGCGCAGTTGGCAGGGGTCGCTTGAGAAGTATCCCCACACGATCTACCCCGATCGTATCTGGGCCATTTGAGATGTTCTCTACGGAAGAGTTTCATCTCTCTATGGTAAGTTGACCAACACTTGAAAACTACTACGCGCCAACGATGCCGCCCGGCCGCTTTGTGTCCGGCTTGCCGAGAACAGCGCTTATCCATTTTACGAAAAGAGGTGACGATGGCTGAAGAAATGCTTATGACAAAGGAACTGACGCAAGAGCACAATGCGGATTCGAATACAGCGGATTCGAATACATCCGTGTCCGAAAATGGCACAGCCGTGTCTGAGAATGGCACGGCGCAGGCTGGGTTGCAGTTTTCCAGTCCACAGGAGACTCTCGCCCATCTGCTCAAACTGGGCCGCGAAAAGGGCTTTGTCAGCTACGATGAAGTTCTGCTAGTCATGCCTGAAGCCGAAAATGATGTTGAGCAACTGGACGACATCTTCGCATCGCTGCTTGAGCAGGGCATTTCTGTCGGACAGGCCAAAGAGGAAGTTCCCACCGAAGAGAAGAAAGATGCGGCCGAAAGCGCGGAAGAGGACGAATTCGATCTGAGCCAGATCGAGATCGACGACTCTATCAGCCTCTATCTCAAGGAGATCGGGCGCGTCCCCTTGCTGACCGCCGCCGAAGAGGTCGATCTTGCCAAACGCATGGAGGCAGGACACGATTCCCGGCACCGTCTCAATCACGAGCAGGTCGAATGGGAGGAGCGTGAACAGCTGCTCTGGCTGGTTCGCGACGGCCGCTCCGCACAGGAGCATCTGATCAAGGCGAACAGCCGTCTGGTCGTCAGCGTCGCCAAAAAATATGTCGGCCGCGGCGTTCCCTTCCTCGACCTGATCCAGGAAGGCAATATAGGTCTCATTCGCGCCGTCAAGAAGTTCGATTACTGCCGGGGCTATAAGTTCAGCACCTATGCCACCTGGTGGATCCGGCAGGCTGTCACTCGCGCCATCGCCGATCAGGGGCGCACTATCCGGGTGCCGGTGCATATGTACGAGCAGATCAATCGCCTGACCCGCACCAGCCGCCAGCTCGTGCAGGAGTTGGGCCGCGACCCGACCACCGAAGAGATCGCTGAGGAGTTGGGCGTCACCCCGCGCAAGGTCGAGCACATCATGCGCGTCAGCCAGCGGCCTCTCAGTCTCGAAATGCCGGTCGGCGAGGAAGAAGACAGCTACCTGGGCGACTTTATCGAGGACGAGGACGCAGACAGCCCGCAAGACTCCGCCGGCCGTCAGATCCTGCGGGAGGTGATCGACGAGATCTTCCAGAGCCTGACCCCCCGCGAGGTGCGCATCCTGCAGCTCCGCTTCGGATTGGTCGACGGCTACAACTATACGCTCGAAGAGGTCGGCAGAAAGTTCGGCGTCACGCGTGAACGGATCCGCCAGATCGAAGCCCAGGCGCTCAGCCGCCTGCGCCACCCCAGTCGCAGCCGCAGACTGCGGGACTACCTCTAACTGCGAGGAGAGAGTGAAGAGGAGTGAGAAGTGAGGGACTGAGGTCAGTCAGCGCAGTTCTCTCAATCCTCACTCCTCCGTCTTCAGCGTATATCGCCTTCCCCGCGGATGACGCCCCGCTCCAACCGGTCGAAAAGCTTCTCGATGTTCTGCTCGGCCACCTTCTCCAACGAAAGATCCAACTCCGTGCAGATCTGAGTCAGGTACCAGAGTACGTCTCCCAACTCGCTCTTCAATGCCGCCCGGTCAGCATCTGAGATGACACCCTCTTTGTCGCGAAAAATCTTTTTGATCTTTCCCGCCACTTCACCCGCTTCATTTACAAGCCCCAACGTCGGATACACAATCGCGTGATCGGTGTGGACCAGGCTCCATGTCTTGCGGGATTCCGTCTGATACCGCTTGAAATTGATCGTCGCCATGCCTCTCTCTTTCCTCACTCCTCTTCACCCTCTCCTCAACCTTTGGCGCCCTGCCATCCACTGGCGTTCACTAAAAACCAAAAACCCAAAACGAAAAAGGCCCGACCATGCAGTCGGGCCTTGCGTTTGTCGTCGCCGCGGCTATACGTCCAGATTGCGGACCTCGTGGGCGTGGGTCTGGATGAACCGGCGGCGGGGGGGCACGCTGCTGCCCATCAGCATATCAAAGGTGCGGTTGGCCTCCGTCGCATCTTCCACCTGCACCTGCAGCAGCGTCCGATATTCCGGGTTCATCGTCGTCTCCCACAACTGCTCCGGGTTCATCTCCCCCAAACCCTTGTAACGCTGCTCCAGCTTGATATTCTCGTTACCCATCTCCTTCCGGATCTGCAACAGAGCGTTGTCATTGTACACATACTGCTCCGACCGCTTTGCTTTGCCGTTCTGACGTTCGGTGACCTGCACCTTGTACAGAGGAGGCTGCGCAATGTACAGATGACCGTTCTCCACCAGCGGCTCCATATACCGGAAGAACAGCGTCAGCAGCAGCGTGCGGATGTGAGCGCCGTCCACGTCCGCGTCCGTCATCACGATGATCCGGTTGTAACGCAGGTTTTCGACGGTGAAATCATCACCCACGCCTGTGCCCAGCGCAGTGATCAATGACTGGATCTCCTTGTTGCCCAGGATCTTGTCCAGACTGGTGCGCTCCACATTCAGGATCTTGCCTCGCAGCGGCAGCACGGCCTGGAACCGTCGATCGCGGCCCTGCTTGGCGCTGCCGCCTGCACTGTCTCCCTCAACAATGTAGAGTTCGCTCTCGTTCGGATCGCGGCTGGAGCAGTCCGCCAGTTTACCGGGCAGGGTCAGGCTCTCCAGCGCGCTCTTGCGGATCACCAGCTCACGCGCTTTGCGGGCCGCCTCTCGGGCGCGAAACGCAACCTGGCACTTATCGGTGATCCGCTTGGCCTCGCGCGGGTTCTCCTCCATCCAACTGTTGAGGCCCTCGGCCACTGCCGTCTCGACTTGATAGCGCACCTCATTGTTGAGCAGCTTCAGCTTGTTCTGGCCCTCAAACTGCGGCTCCACAATTTTGACACTGATGATCGCGGTCATCCCCTGGCGCGTATCATCCCCGCTGAAGTTGGCGTCATTGTCCTTCAGAATCCCCTGCTTGCGGGCATAGTCGTTGATTTGCCGCGTCAGCGCGGCGCGCAGACCGGTCAGATGGGAGCCGCCGTCGGGTGTGTTGATCGTGTTGGCAAAGGCGAAGATCGACTCATTGTAACCGTCCGTGTACTGGATGGCCGCCTCCACGTGGGTCGAATCGACCTGCATGTCAACGTAGATCGGCTGGTGCAGCACGGTCCGGTTCTTGTTGAGATAGCGCACGAAAGTCTGCACGCCGCCCTCGAAATAGAAGCTGATCTCGCGCGGCTCCTCCCCGCGGTCATCCACAAAATGAATATCGATACCGCGCGTCAGGAAGGCCATCTCCCGAAAGCGGGTTACCAGCGTATTCCAGTCGTATTCGAGAACATCGAAGATCGTATCGTCGCGCAGAAAGCGCTGAATCGTCCCCGTCTCGCCGCGCTTACACTTTCCCACTTGCTCCAGCTCGGTCACGGGCACGCCCCGCTCGAAGCGCTGCCGCCAGATTTTTCCGTCCCGCTTGACCTCCGTCTCCAACCACGCGCTCAGCGCATTAACCGCGCTCACGCCCACGCCATGCAGCCCGCCGGACACCTTGTAGCCGACGTCGCCGAACTTGCCGCCGGCGTGCAGCTTCGTCATCACAACCGTCAACGCCGGCATGCCGGTCTGCTTCTGGATACCCACTGGGATGCCGGCGCCGTTGTCCTCCACCGTGACGCTCTCATCCTTGTGGATCGTCACCACGATCTTGTCGCAGCGGCCCTGCATCGCCTCGTCGATGGCGTTGTCCACCACTTCGTATATCATGTGGTGCAGAGCTTTCGTATCGGTCCCGCCAATATACATGCCCGGCCGCTTCCGCACCGCCTCCAGGCCTTCCAGCACCTGAATCTGGTCGGCGCCGTAAACGAAATCCTGCTTGTTCATCTTTTCTGCCACGTATTCCTCCGCTATCGTTGACAATATGTCAGGCAAAACTATCCGTCTCTTCCTGCTGCATCGCCAAAATGCGCGTCCGGTAAAAGACCAGCAGTGACATCGCCAGGCCCGTGCCGATAAAGGTGTTCCCCAACGTGGCAAAGGCCACGCCCAGCGTATGCCACTGGGTGATCTGGCGGAAAAGCAACGCCATACCCGTCGAAATCAGGATTGTCAGCAAAACAAACCCCACCGTGGGCCAGAAGTTCTTTCGAACCAGGTGGATGCTGCGGCGCACCGCGGTCCCAATCGCCAGATCGTCCAGCACCAGGGCCGTCGTCACAAAATAGAGATAGAGCAGGATAATCATGATCAGGCCGACGAACAGGAACAACGCCCCGGAGCCTAATACAGGGCTGATCAGCGCCAGCACTGTGACCCCGATCACCCCGGGAATGTAGATCATCATCAGGGCGAGGCCGAAGAAAACCAGGAATCCGATCGTGCGCAGCCAGTGGCGAACGATGCGGCCCGCCAGCAGGTTGATCGAGAGCTCTTTCTGCGCCTCGCCGATCGGTAGATTCCGGGCCAGCAGATTCATATAGGTCGCGCCGATCAGCAGACCGGCCAGACCAAAGAGCAGTGACAGCAGGCCGGCGGCGCCGATCGAGTCGACTTCGACGCTGGGATGGGTTCCCTTTATGCCGGGCAACGTCGCCAGCAGGCTCGGCACGCGATACAGCAGGCCGTTGACCAGAAACTGGGCCAGATTGCTCGTCTCGCCGAACAGTTCAAGTATCTCGCTCATCTGGTCCAGAGGAACCGGACTTCCCTCCGCCAGTTGCGGATCCGCTGCCAGTTCCGTGTAGAAATCGGCCAGCCTACCCAATAGGGGGCTGATGCTCCAACGGGGCAGAATCCACAACAGCGCGTCCAGCAGCAGCGGCAACAGCAGCAGGCCAGGACGCTGGCTGACAAAGCGGTAGCCGGTTGAAATACTGTCTATGATACCCACAAACGCTTCCCGGTTCGGCCAGGCAAACCCATCCCGATTCCGTCCTCCAAATTGGCGTTTTCGCATCACAGTTCAGCCTTCTGATTTTATCACATACGCCGGAAATACGCGAACGACAGCGGCCCACTTCTTCGCTCACGAAGCCTCCAAAACTGTTCTGTAAACGGATTAGACGGGACGGGTAGACCGTTCTACAATTGACTGACCTGTGATCTGTGTGACTGGGCGATGGATCTGGACAACGGCTGCCGACACGCAGCGTTTTTTCCGCGTTTGTCAACGACAATCTTGCAGGCCCATCCTGGTGTCGCGGGTATCAACAGGCCTATCGTCCGCATTGTGTAACGACCAAAGGAGAAAGCATGGCCTCATTTGCGATCCAGGGCGGCCACCGCATCGAGGGGACGGTTGACGTCAGCGGCAACAAGAACGCATCCTTTCCCCTCATCGCCGCGTCTCTGCTCACAGACGAGACAGTCACCCTGGAGAATGTCCCGCAGATCGACGACATTGGCACAATGCTGACCATTCTGGAAGGGCTGGGCGTCTATGTGCGCAAAGAAGGCAACCGGCTGACGCTGCGCGCTGACAAACTGCACGGACACGCGCCCGACCCGCAACTCTTCGGGCGCATCCGCGGCGGGCTGAACCTGATGGGGCCGCTCCTGGCCCGGCGGGGCGCCTTCCAGGTTCAGGGCGCAGCCGGCGGGGATGATATCGGCCGGCGCCGCATCGACACCCACCTGTTGGTCTTCGAACATTTGGGCGCCTCTTTTGCCCGCCCCAACAGCGGCCGCTTTGAACTGACGGCGCCCGGCAGACTGCGCGGCGCCGATATCCTGCTGGACGAGGCATCCGTGACCGCCACGCAGAACGCCGTGATGGCCGCCTCCCTGGCCCGGGGCACGACCATTCTGCGCAATACCGCCAGCGAACCGCACGTGCAGGAACTGTGTCGCCTGCTGGTCGCTATGGGCTGCCCCATCGACGGAATCGGCAGCAACACGCTGCACGTCCACGGCCAGGAGCGGCTCCACGGCGCCAGCGCCACCGTCGGTCCGGACTATATGGAGGTCGGCAGCTTCATCGGTCTCGGCGCAATCACCCGCGGAGAGCTGCGGATCGCTAACGTGGCCCCCGACCATCTGCGTATGCTGGAGATGGTCTTCTGCCAGCGGCTGGGCGTACAAATGCATTTGCAGGAGGACCCCCAGGCCGCGCTAACCGGCTATTCGCTCCTGCTGCCGGATGAGCAGGACCTGCGCGTCCGGCCCGACTTCGGCGGCGCCATCCCCAAAATCGACGACGCCCCCTGGCCCGCCTTTCCTCCCGACGTCATGAGCATCGCCGTCGTCGTCGCCAGCCAGGCCCAGGGCACCGTCCTCATTCACGAGAAGATGTTCGAGAGCCGCCTCTATTTCGTCGACAAACTGGTGGCGATGGGCGCGCAGATCATCGTCTGTGACCCCCACCGCGTCGTCGTCGTCGGCCCCTCCCGGCTCGTCGGACAGGAGGTCAGCAGCCCCGACATCCGCGCCGGCATGGCTCTTGTCCTCGCCGCGCTCAGCGCCGAGGGCCGCACACTAATCGGCAATATCGAACAGATCGATCGTGGATACCAGCGTGTGGACGAAAAACTGCTCGCGCTCGGCGCTCGCATCGAACGCACAGACGCCTGACCTCAGCGCCTGGAGCCCACTGACAATCGCCGTTTGCCGTTCACCAAAAACGGACTACCAAAAACTGCAGTTCGCTAACCCCTGGCCCCTGAAACCGACTCTTCCGCCCGCCGCAAAGCCAGCTTGCGCCGCAGCTCGTCATGCGCGGCCCGGTCCAGCGGATAGCGCGCCGCCGCGAACATTGACAGAACCAGCAGAACGGCCGGCACCGCGCCCATGAAGACGCGCAATGCCAGCACCGCCGCCGCCGGCTGGGTCTCGGCCGCTCCCTCGATGAAGCCGGTGGCGGCCAGGACCTGCGGCACGATGAAACCGACCGCGAAAGCGGTGGCGATCTTGCGGAAGGTGACCAGGTAGGCGGAATAGACCCCCTCGCGGCGCTGACCGCTGTGCCATTCGTCCTCTTCGATGATGTCTGCCACGATCGCCCAAGGGGTGGCGTTGGCCGCGCCGTACCCGATTCCGGCAACGGCCGCCGCAATCAGCACCAGCGGCGCATTCCCCGGCGGCAGCAGGCTGATGACCGCCATGACCGCCGCCCAGAAGATCATCATGCGTATGTACGTGCGGCTCTTGCCGTGTCGCTGCATCAGCCGCACCGTCAGCGGCATCGAGAGGAATGCGACGCCCAGCACGACCGCCAGGACCAGGCTGTCGAATGGCGGCTTCAACTGCATGTAGTAGACCAGGAACCAGACGAACACGGCGGTGATGATGTCGACGGCAGAGAACGCCAGCACGTAGATCGCGGCGCCGATGCGAAAAGGCCGGTTGGCGAACACCTCCTTGGTGATCTGAATGAAGTTGGGCCGGCCTTCCTCCTTCGGCAGCTCCCGCTCCGGCTCGCGTATGAAGGCCACGACCAGAAGAGGCGACGCGACGACGACCAGCCCCCACAGCGCGCCGGCCACCGCATAGCCGTTGCGCAACGCGTCCGGCCCGCTGAACCAGCTTGCGAAGAGACTCTCTGCCAGCAATTTGAACAGCCCGGCCGTCAACAGGGAGACGAATATCGAGTTCCCCATGCGCCAACCGGCCAGGCTGGCCCGCTCGTCATAGTCTTCGGTCAGTTCCGCGGTGAGGGCTGCGTAGGGCGCGTTGACGATCGTGAAGGCAGTGTCATACAGGATGAAGATGACCGCGTAGTAGAGGGCGGCGGCCACATTCCCCTCGAACGGGGGCGGGCTGAACATGAGGAAGAAGCCGACGCCAAAGGGCAGCGCGCCCAGCAGCATGAACGGGCGCCGCCGGCCCCAGCGGCTGCGGAAGCGATCGCTGAGGATGCCGATCAGCGGGTCGTTGATACCGTCCCAGAAGCGGCCGATGATAAAGGCAACACCGGCCAGGCCCACGTCCACCCCCACCACGCTGACGGTGAAGTAGAGCCAGAAGAGGGTGCGGGCCGTCGAGGCCGAGGCCGCGCCCCAATCGCCCAGCCCGTAGATTACCTTGGTGAACGTGGGCAGCCGCTGTCGCTCAACGCCTGTCGTAATCGCCCCGCCTCCTTATCTCGGTCTCTGATCAAATACGATCCATACTAAACCCTCGTTACCATGCAGGGTGAAGTTGTAGTTCTGGCTGTCGCGTTCACCATTGCCGTCTTTGACCCAGATGGTATAGTTGCCGGCTACGTTTCCACCTGGCAACTGGCTGGCAGGAATCGTGTTCTCGTAGTTGTATACTTTGCCTTTCGGCCCGTTTTTGATCGATTTCCCGCCGCGCGTATTGTGGTCCACCCCGTTTACCTGGACCCCGTCCTTCTGCAGCTCAACAAAGTAGCCGCCGTGTATCTGAACCTCGTCGTTGCGCCACCCGTGCACAAAGCCGATGAGAAGTTTCAATTCTCCGCCGCCATTGTCTGCAGGATTTCGATCTCTCAGCCAGAATTTGCAGCCGTCGCCGCCGATACCCGCGCAGTGGTCTACCTGGGCTGGCACGGGAGTCGCCGTAGGCGGAACCGGCGTAGCGGTCGGAGGCACCGGCGTTGGCGGGATGTTCTGCGCCAGCGTGATCAGATGCGCGTTTTCCACATTGACCAGGTTGGAGAAAACCCAACCCGTCTGACCGGCGACGCAGCAAAACTGAAACCAGGTCTCTTCCACGTTTTGGCCGCTGATATCGAACTGCGCTCCCCTGGCGACGGTGCCGATGATGCCGAAAGCGGTACTCGGTCCGCTGCGAACATTGACGTTGGCGGCGGTCAGGTCCGTCTTGACCGTAAAGCGGGCCGCGGTGGGCTCAGGCGTATTCGTGGGCGCCGGTGTTTCGGTGGGCGCCGGGGCCGGTTGCTGCGCAGTTGCCGGCGCAGCCTGCTGAGTTGTCGCGCCGCCGCCCGACTCTTGCGCGGCCATGGCGCCTTCAGGCGTAGATGTGAACGTGGGGACAACTGCCGCCATCGGGCGCGTTGGTGTGGGCGTAGCCTCCGCTCCGGAAAAAAGTCCGCAGCCGGCCAGAAACAGCGTCCCTGCACACAGCGCGAGCACCCGCAAAACCGAGCGCCTCACGTTTGTCTGGCGAACAGGTTGCGTCAATGTCGATTTCATACGCATCGGCACAAAACTCTCCTTAACATAGCAAACGATCCGCTACCCCGCAAGGATAGCGGACAGGTGGGGCACTATGTATTTATCATATCAGGCGCCGCAAATCGGCGAAAGTCGCGTTTTGGGGGAGAGGAGATCGCCGTACAATTGAGGGCTGTCTTGCCGGATCTGCGATCTGCAGAAATCGGTGGCACAGTCGCCGCCGGGTGGTCAGCATGGAAACCCTGCCCCAAAACGACAGTTATGCAATCGAACTACGCAATACGTAACCTTCTACTGTCTCGGCGCCCGAAAGCCGTTCGCCTCCGCCTCTGCCCGCGTGCAGAACCAGAGATCGCCCTCCCCCTCCTTCATGTTCACCCGTCCGTAGGAGGGCGACTCTCCCTCCACATGATAGATCTTCGTGTCCCTGCTCGTATTGACGTTGCCCTTGATGCTGCATGCCGGATCCGGCCGGCTGACACACCCCTGCGGGCAACCGGCGCCAACCGACGGCGCGGGAACGACCGTGGGCCTCTCACCGATTTCACATGCCGACCACAGTCCGACCCCCGCCAGCATCGCCTTCTCGGCCGCCGCCCGCGTCCTGTCCGCGTACTGGCCAGGGTTGCCATAGTCGTTGTAGACGGCCAGGCCCTCCTCCAGCAGGCGCACATTCCACAACACGCCGTCCTCCCCATCCCCGGTCCACACATAGGCCAGCAAACGCCCGTACCTGTCCCGCCCCATCGGCTCGATCCGGACGCGCTGCCGCATCAGCGTCTTTGTATAGTCTGAAGCCTGCGCGCCAAAGCACTCCTCCGGCCGGTTCGGATGCACAGTCTCCGGCGTGTCCACGTCCAGCAAGCCGATCGTCTCCTCCTCCCCGTTGTCGAACCGCACGGTCAACGTATCCCCGTCCGCCACCCGCGCCACCACGCCCCACTCCGCCCCGCTCTCGGCGGCCGTTTCCTCCTGAGGCTGCGCGGTTGCGGCCGGCGCGGCTTCAGGTTCCGGTTCCGGCGTGTCGGTCGCCTCCGGTTCGGGCGCAGGCGTATCTGTGGGCTCTGGCATCGGCGTATCGGTCGGGACCGGTTCTGGCGTGTCCGTGGGGTCGGGCTCGGTCACCGGAGTTGCCGTATCGGCGGCAGCCGGGGCTTCCTCCGTATCCGAGGGCGGAGCGTCCGAGCCGCCGCATGCCGCCACCAGGAGCGCCGCGAGCAGTACAAAGATGATCAACTTCAGGTGGGCAGCTCCAGGTTTGGTCGAGACCAGGCAAGGTTTGCCCGCGGTCGGGAATGATTTCGCTTTTGAGGTGTGCGGTCTCATCGGTCCGAATCCCCCCATCCCAGATGGATGAAAACTTGGTAGTGGTCACAAAGTAAGTGGTGAGTGCAAGGAGTTCATCGCCAAGTTGTGTTCAATGATAAACCAGTTGGTGACGATATGATGATAAAGATCGCTCTTGGAGAATGAGAGCGTTTTGCGGACATAGCGGGCTTGCCTTTGTCTCAACGTACAATACCAACGCTCCCTATGGGATAGCTGTCCACTCCCTTTGCCGACTGCGCCATGGCTCTCTTTGGGAAGCGCCTCTTGATACGCTTGCCAGAAATCGCTACAGGAGAGACATCTGCGGTATGCAAGCGGAACCATCTCCCATAGACGGCGACAACTCTGTTCGCTGCGGTCACCGATCACAAAGGCCACGATCTGGCGGGTTCGACGACACATGACCGTCCACAGCCAGCGCTTGTTGACCCGTTTGCGCACAAAGCTCCAGGCCTCATCGCATTCGAGCGCATCATCGGGCTGGGCGGGCAACAGCGTTGCTATGAGCGTCGGCAATGCGGCCACATGCTCTCTGATCCAGCGGGCAATGGTGAGACGATGAATCCCAAACAGGCGACTGAGTCCTCGTAGACTGATGCGTTCCTGGTAGGCTCTCAGGATGAGCGGCTTCTGTTTTTTTGCCTCTCGTCTCGTCTCCAAAACTCGATACACGCCACAGTCTTTGCCGTGATATTGCTGCTGACCAAAGCGGTTGGTACCATTCTTGACGATGTTTGTGCTTTCGCACACTCGACAATGGTAGGTGATTGTTTTCTGTATCATGCGACCATTCTATCATCACTTACTATTCGACCACTACCCGCAAAAACATGCAGAATCGACTCGTCCTTCTCCAGGACAAGCTGCTGATACGCAAACGATTCATTATCGAGACCATCGTTGACCAACTCAAGAATATCTCCCAGATTGAACACACCCGCCACCGCAGCAGCGCCAACTTTCTCGTCAATCTCATCGCCGGTCTGATTGCCTACACTTGGCAACCCCAAAAGCCGTCTCTTCATCTCTCCGAAAATGAGTTGGCCCTCTTGCCAACCACTATCTAATTCCGAACTCAGGTTATCCCAGTAGTGTCGAGTTGCCGGACGGGGCGATTCTGTCAGCGCATTACTTCCACACGGAAAGCGACACAACGCGCCGGATTGAAGCAATCAAATGGCAGCCCAACTGATGATCCCGTCCCATAATCCCAATTCTCCTCCCGACCCATCCCCCTACCCCGGCGCCTCCACCCCCCGCCCCATCAACGCCGACAGCACATCAAACCGCTCCCGCAGCGGCTGCCACACGCGCTCCCTGTGCAGCTCCGTCAGCGCCAGGATGCGGGCGTCCTCCTTGTCCGGGTAATAGCGGCGGCGATATCCGACCGCCTCGAAACCGGCTCTGCGGTAGAGACGCAGCGCGATCTCGTTGCTGACCCGCACCTCCAGCGTGGCCGTATGCGCGCCCTCCTCCCGCCCCAGCGCCAGCAGCGCCAGCAGCAGCCATTCGCCGATCGACCGCCCGCGCCACGCCGGCTGCACCGCGATTGTGACAATGTGCATCTCCGCGCCGAACAGCATGATGCCGCCCTGCGCGATCAGCGCTGGCAGTGCCGCCACCGACGCTCGACTTCCAGGAAGCGGCGCCGGCCAAACTTTCAGATAGCGGCTGCGGCTGTTACGCGTCAGTTCACTGTGGTAGGTGGCGAGCGTCCAGGGGCTGGGAAAGCTGACCTTCTCCAACTCCATCACACTTTCCAGGTCGGTCAGAGTCAGAGGCCCAATCGCCAGCGGGCAGGTCTGCGGGGCAACTCGGTTCCGCGGACTGGACTGTCTCTTCTGTCGGTCCAGAAAGTTAGCCATCGGACACCAAAGCACACCAGTAGCGCCTGGGCGTGCCCGGCGACCGGTTGCTTCCCATTGGTTTTGCTACTGAGGTGGACGCAAATAGAGTGGCTGCAAAGGCGCAGTACATGCCGGTGAACCGGCGCGCAGGTGGCGCATCGCCAGGCGGGCCAACCCCTCGCTCCGGGTCTCTGTCAAGCCGACCGGGTCGGCTCCCGCACTGTTTGGAAGACGGGCGGCGTTCTTGCACTCCCCCGGCAGATCGAAATCCGCGGCCGGATCGATGCAGCGGACGTGGGCCACCCCCTCCAAATCCTGTCGCAGGGCACTGCTCAACTCGCCCACCAGCCACACAGGACGCCCGTCCGCCCGCAGCGCCGCAACCAGCGCCCCGGCCTGCCCGGAGCAATGGTCGGCCGCGTCCGGCAGCCACAGCGGATCATCAGCCGGCGCCGCGGCCCAGTTGAAGCGCCCCCGACCCGCCTGCAGAACAGGCCAAACATCCGCACCCGGCACCGCCGGCGGCACGAACCGCGCCGCAGTCACGCTCAACACCGGCAGGCCAATCAACTGGGGCGGCCGCGGCAGCCCCAGGGCAATTCCCTTGACAACGCTGATTCCGATCCGCACGCCGGTGAAGCTGCCGGGCCCCGTCGTAACGGCCAGAAAACGGACGTCGTCCATCGCCGCGCCGGCTCGCTGCAACGTCTCCGCCACCGCCGGCAGCGTCTCCTCCGTCTGCCGCCGCCGCGACCGCCAAACCTTCCCAGCCAGCACCGTGTCCCTAACCGGGTCAAACAGCACAACCGTACACGTCGGGGAAGCAACATCAAGAGCAAGCAGCATATACCCAGAGCTGGCAGGAGAAGGTTCGTGACTCGCGGCTCAGAGCGGTTGCCGGTCACTGACCACTGCCGTCCTCAATCGGCAAGTCCCTGATCGTCCCCTGCGCCCCGCCCCAGAACCGGCATCGGTCTATGGTGGGCAACCGGCGTAACGATCCCGTCAACCAGTTGACGCGTGCCGACGACATTCAGCTTTTCGTAGAAGAAGGCATAATGTTCTTCGACACCGGCAAAGATCGCCTCCACCCGATCACGCGGCAGCGCCCACAGCTCCGGCTTGAACGGCCCCAAGGCCTTCTTGCGCGTCTTCAGATGAAATACGAGGTCGGAATCGTTGGCGCCGCGCTCATCCGCGTGATGAGCGTCCAGATGCGCGTACATCTCCGCGCGCAACGATTCGGGGAGAACGGGATGGTCCAGGAATGTGTTAGTGAAGCCGGTAGCCAGGTGAATCTCTATCGTCTGTGTTTCCGGAAACTTGCTGAACAGTTCATCCGGCAGCGTGCTCGCGCCATGCTGGACAGCCCCGCCCGAGCCGTGGAACCGGGCGCGCTCGCCCAGATCCTCGAGCGTATCGAAATCCACCGCCACCTCGGCTTGGCTGCCATCCGGCAGCAGAATGCCGCCGTGGGCTGTGCCCGTGGCGACACTGATCTTGCTCAGCCCGGGGTAGTCGCCCAACTCGCCCAGCGCAGCCTTGTAGCCGTGGATATAGGCGTCCAGCTCCGGCACGGTCGAGTTCTTTTCGCCCACTTCGCCGATCTCGCCGCCCAGGCTGATGGTGACGCCCTCAGGCTCCAGGTCTCGGATGAACTTGGTCAGCATGGCCGAGCGCAGGTAGTTTTCCCGCTGCTGCTCGTCCAGCGACGGCGGCTCCAGCGTCACCAGCGTGCTGGTATCGATATCGATGTTCCAGTAACCGGCTGCCACCGCCTTCTTTGCCAGCGTTTTCACCTCGTTCAGCGCGCCTTCCGGGTCGGACTTGTACTTCTTGCCGTCCACCTGAAAATGATCGCCCTGGATGAAGATCGGGCCCCGGTATCCCTCTTTGATGGCGGCGGCAATGAGGACAGCAGAGAATTCGCCCGGCTCCTGGAAGGTGTAGCCCATCTCGCTGCGCGCGATCTCGAAAATGAAAGCGCCGGTCTGCGTACGCTGCGCCGCCCGGTAGGCGGCCCGCCCCGCTTCGTATGTGTAAAAACGCATGTTCATCGCCGGAACCGTGCGGTTTGTCCATACGTTGGCCGCCCTGGCCATATAAAACTCGTGAATGCTGGCCGGGCACGCGCCCATAAGCTGGCCCAGCTCCCAGATCAGCCAGCGGCTGAACGTCTTCACCGGAAACGTGCCGAAAACCGCATCCCGCACCAGCGTATCGATCAGACCCGCGCGCGCCATCTCCGCGTCCAGCAGTTCGACGCGCCCGCTGTCGTCAATGCCCACCGCGCCTTTCAGATTCTGACGCAGTTCGTAGACCGATTCATGTATCACAACTGTTCCTCTCTTGTAATTTCAAACAGGGGGCCTGACTGCTGGCGAAAACAGAGTCGCAACGGAACAGGGATCACCGATTTTGATCACATTTGAACGCTTCCGGTAGAATAGCAGAAACCAGATGAGAGTGAAAGATCCGTTTTCGGTTTTCAGGTCTCGTATCGGCCCCGGGCCCCTCTTCGCCGCTGAAAACCAGGATTCCGCGACCATGAACCCCCATCCCGGAGGCATTCCATGTCAGGACTCAAACTCGGCGCGCATATGTCGATCGCAGGCGGCGTCAGCAACGCGCTCGATGCGGCTGCGGACGTAAACAGCAACGCAGTCCAGGTCTTTATGAAGAGCAACCGCCAGTGGTCAGGTCCGCAGGTGAAAGAAGAGGATGTCTCCCGTTGGAACGAGCAGATGCCCGCCTACGGCGTCGCATACGCCGTCAGCCATGCCTCCTATCTCATCAACCTGGCCTCGCCCAAAGATCCGTTGTGGGAAAAGAGCGTCGCGGCCTTTGCCGATGAGTTGGAGCGCGCCCATGCCTATGGCATCGGGCATGTGGTTCTCCATCCCGGCGCGCACACTGGCAGCGGCGAAGAGGCCGGCATTCAGCGCATCGCCGACGCCCTCAACCGCATCCACGCCCAACTGCCCGAATGCAGCGGCGTAACTACCTTGCTGGAGTTGATGGCCGGGCAGGGGACCACCTTGGGCTACACCTTCGCCCAACTGGCCCGGATCATCGAACTGGTGGAGGATAAGGAGCGCGTCGGCGTCTGTCTCGATACCTGCCACGCGCTGGCCGCCGGCTACGACTTCCGTACGGCCGAGGGCTACGAGGCCATGATGGATGAGATCGAAGAGACAGTCGGTATCGACAGCGTCGGCTGCTGGCACTTCAACGACAGCACCCATGATCACGGCAGCCGCAAAGATCGGCACGCGCACATCGGCGAAGGCTTTGTCGGCGTGGAAGGCTTCCGCCACATCCTGAACGATCTGCGCTGGGACGGCGTGCCCATGCTCCTGGAGACGCCCAAAAAAGAAGACGGCGACGGCAAAGATGAGCAGAACCTGCGAGCCCTGGCCGGCCTCGTAACCGACGTCAACCGCCTGCCCGAAGGTCTGCGCCCCAGCGTCTGACCCAGCGGGCTCACTACCCCTGCAGTTCCGGGCGGTCGGCCGCAAGCGGCCTCCCTTGTGCGGAGAGTTCCCCCCGCAACGCTCCCTTCGCTGGCACCACCGTCGTGGACAATTGGATCTGTTCAGCCCAGCGACCGGTGTCGAACACCACGCCCCTCCCCCACGTCCCGAGTCCTGTCCCCAAATCAACGCACACAACGGCAGGGGCAGGTCTTGCGCCTTCCCAACGCCTCTCCAAAAGCCGGCGAACAATTTCAGCCTACCACGGGAGAGTTGTACCGGGCTCCTCAGCCACCGCTCATCCACGCCGGACAACCTCGCCGCCTGCGGCTTCTCCGCCTAGGTCGTGCGCGTTCCCTTCTTCGACCCGACCAAGGAGCGGCCGAAGACTGATTTGTGAAAGCGCTGTGGCCGGATTTCAGTGGTCAGCTAGACATCTTGCCACTGAGTTATCTGTGGAAGATTATGGCTTACCGATCACCACAGAACGGCAATTCAAGTCTCTCTAAGTCGCTCATCTCTACATTTCGCCAAACTTCGGGTACGCACCCGTTCAACTGGTTTCCTGAGAGATACAACTCGCTCAGTTTGGTGAGCTTGCCCAACTCTGACGGAATCGCCCCTGTCAACCCGTTACCGGAGAGGTCCAGCCACTCCAACCTGGTGAGCATGCCCAACTCTGGCGGAATCGCCCCAAACAGTCTGTTATTGGAGAGACCCAGCCATTCCAACTCAGTGAGCTTGCCCAACTCGGGTGGAATCATCCCACGCAGCCAATTGTCTGAAAGTTCCAGCCATTCCAATTCAGCGAGCCCACCCAACTCTGGCGGAATTGTCCCACGCAATAGGTTTTTATAGAAGTCCAGCGTTTCCAGGTTGATGAGGTTGCCTAACTCCGACGGAATCGACCCACTCAGTCGATTATTATAGAGGTTCAGCGATTTCAGGTTGATGAGGTTGCCCAGCTCTGGCGGAATCGACCCACTCAAGCCGTTCTCAGAGAGATCTAGCTCAATGACTCGATCGTTGTTGTCCGCAACAACACCGTACCAACTATCGATCGGTGCGTCGGTCAGCCAATTGTCGCTCTGCAGCCAGCTGTCGCCGCTGGTGGCCTGATAGAGCGCGACTAACACATCTCGGTCTGTGGTGGAGTCCGTGGGAATCGCTTGGTCCGCGGCGGAGCCAGCTGGTATCGCTCGATCCATGGTGGGTTCCGCCGGAATCGGCACACATGCCGCGACCAATGTGAGGGATGTCCACAATGCCAATACGGCTACAGCCCCTCTTGCAAGAGAGGAAATGCGACATTTGCTCGACATTTTTCGGCGTAACATCTGACCCCTCTTTCCGTATAGGCGGTTCATACCGAACCGGCAGTTTTGCGTTTGGTTTCTACCCCAATTCAGCTCGAATGCAACATTGACCGACCCCAGCATTTTTTCCTCGTCGCCGAGGGTCAGCCCTCAATCGTAAACTCCTCTCCCAAATCCACCGTCACTCCGCTTGCAATCGCCCGCTTGATCCCCGCCTCAAACTGCAGCTCCTGCAAACCGGCCACACCCGGTATCGGCGGCGGCGCCCCATCCCGCACGCTGTCCAGGTAGGCGTTGATCGCCTTGCCGAACGAAGCCCGGTACTGGTCCCAACGCGAGATATCGAATGTCAGACTGTGCCGTTCATGCCGGCCCGTGCGGTAGTTGATCACCTCCATCTCGCCGTCCAGGTCCCGCATACTCAGCCGCCCGTGCTCATACGCGAAGGTCAACTCGTAGAGCGGAAGCTTGGGATCGATGGCGGACGTTCCGATTAGCGTACCGGTGGCGTCGTTGATCAGGCGCGCAGCCACCGTCACGTTGCGCGATTCGTCGGCGCCTTTGCCTGGCGAGGACGCCTGCGCGCTGATACTGGCTGCCGGCCCCATGAAGTATAGCAACAGGTCGATGCAGTGGCTCCAGCAGTTGTAGTGCACCATGCCCGTGAAATGCGCCGGCCGCCCAAACTCTTCCCGCTCCACGATCTCCCGCGCCAGCCGCGTCTGGTCGAAGAAGCGGTAGTTGAACACCATCGCCGTCTCCGCGCCCGCGCCGTGCGCCGCCCGCATCATCGTACGCGCATCGAAGAAATCCTCCTCTACTACGTTCGCCTGCCCGTGCCGCGCCGCCAGTGGCTTCTCGAAAAACAGCCGCTTCGGCCCGTGCGGCAGCAGCGCGTTCGCCGCGTCAAGACGGTCCGTCTCCTTAGTGAAAACCAGGCAAGTGTCCGGCTCGTCCGCCATCAGGTCGGCCGCATCCGCCGCCACGCGCCCGCCGAATTTCTCCGCCACCGCCTCAGCCTTGCTGCGCGTGCGGTTCAAGTAGCTGAGCTGGATATCCTCCCGCTCCACGATGTAGGGCAGATAGTTCCTTTCGGCCACGCCGCCGGTTCCCACAACAGCAATCTTCATCGTCATCCTGGTTCCCCTCAGGTCTGAATATTCGTTTACAAGCTATTCTTCGACCAGGCGAAAACTGTAAGAGCCGGAGCCTACCTGGAAAATGATGGCGTCCCCATTCTCCTCGCCCGCCCCGATGCCCGCGACGTCCGGTCTGTACACGCCCTCTTCCCAAACTGTCTTTCCACTCTCGCTGATGGCCGCCGCGCCCTGTCCCAGCCTCGGAACGCTGACCTCAGCTGTCGTGTTGACAGGCACGCTCACCTGCAGAGCGAATGCCCCCTCCTCGCACTGCCAAGCCGCCGCCACCGGGCCGGACTGCGTCTCGACCACAGCCTCCGCATCAGTCACACCGCCAACCACACTGGGGCGAATCGAAATCTTCCTGTAACCGGGGCTGGCAGGGCCGATGCCGGCCAGCGTACGGAAAAAGAAAACCTCCGTGCTGCAGAACATCTTCATGTTCAGGCTCAACTCCTCCTCCGGGTCGCCGTTCCAAGACTCCCACACCGTCGTCGCGCCCTTGGCAATCTGCTCGCCCCAGCTCGGAAAAGTCGTCTGCGACATCAGCTCGGCCATAACCTCCGCCTGTCCGTAGCGCGGCAGCGCATTTTCCAGCGCCGCCGTGCCGATGATCCCCGTCGTCAGATGCCCGCCTTGGCGCACGCGGATATCCTCGACCAGGTTGGCGACAATCGCCTCCACCGTTTCCGCCGGCACCAGGTCAAGATGCAGCGCCACCGCGTTCGCCGTCTGGCTGCCACCACCGTACTGGTTGGTCTCCTTATCCAGAAACTCGCGATTGAACGTCTCCCGGATCTCCTCCGCCAGCGCGCCGTACCGCTGCGCGTCCTCCTCGTCGCCCAGCACCCGCGCCGCATGCGCCAGGATCCACACACAGTGCTGGTAATAGGCCGTCGACGTGAGCGGCATCGGCGTATGCAGCGGCTTGAAGCTGGAAGTTCCATCCGCCTGCGGCTCCATGTGGTCGCCCAGCCCATGGCGCATGATATGCCCTTCCGCCAGCGCGCCGTAAAACGCCATCATCCGCTTCAGCGGACCGTAATGCCTCGCCAGAACGCGCCTGTCTCCGTAATGCCGGTAGACCTGCCACACAAAGATCGGGTAGGTGCTCGCCCAGTCCATCCAGCGCAGATACGCGTCCATCGTCGCGCGCCAGTGCAGCGGAGCCACCACCGGGACATCGCCGTCCTCCTTCTGCGCATCGGCGATATCCTCAAGCCACTTCGCCCAGAAACTGGCGCCCTCAAAATTGTAGAGATAGCCCTCGGCGATAAACCCCGGATCCCCCAGCCACGCCACCCGCTCGGAACGGTCGGCCGCATCCTGCGAAATACTCTGAAAACTGCCCCGCAGCGTCCAGTGTACATTGCTGTGAATCCGGTTAAAGAGCCCGTTCGAACAGCGAAAACGGCTCCCGGTCCCCACCGCCGTATGCACAACACGTCCCTCCACGCTATCCAGCGCGGGCGCGCCCGGAAAGCCGGAAATTTCCACGTAGCGGAAACTGTGCAACGTGAAGCGCGGCTCCCATACCTCGACACCATCTCCTCTGAGCGTATAACTGTCCGTCTGCCGCGCGCTATGATGTACGCCCCCATCGCGGCCGACTCCCTGCCTGTACGCCTCCTCCGAATCCGGGGCGTTGCACAGATTGCTGCGCGCGTCCAGCGTCCCGTCCGCGTACAAACAGGTCCCGTGCCGCAGCGTGACCGTCGCGCCCGCCGGTCCCCGCACCCGCAGCCGGCACCATCCCGTGATCACCTGCCCCAGGTCGAAGATAAACACGCCCTCGCTCGAGTTGGTCAGTTCGACCGTCGGCAGCGTCTCCATCACCCGCGCTGGCGGCATACTCTGCGCTACCAACGCGCCCCCCGGGGCGTCCATGACTACAGCCGGTTGCCACCTCCCGTCGTCATAGTCTGGGCTGTCCCATCCCGCCTTTTCCAAGCGGGCATCATAGCACTCACCGTTATTGAAATCGTTATACGTGATCGGGCCCGCCATCGCCTTCCATTCGCCGTCCGAGACGATGCTGAACTGCCCGCCATCCGCGTACTCAATGATCGCTTGCAGCAGCAGCCTCGGCCTGTCCCCGTAAGGCGTGCGGTGGCTGGGTGATGGCGGAATGTCATCCTCCGCGCTGTACCAGCCATGCCCCAGCATGACACCGATAGCGTTTACGCCCGGCTGGAGCAACTCCGTGACATCGTGGCTCACGTAGAGCACGCGCGCGCCTAGCGCAAAAGGCTGGTCGTTGCTGTAGTACGCGTTCCCGGGGTCCAGCACGCTCCGTCCGACCTTGGAGCCGTTTACATACAGTTCCCCATAACCCAGCCCCGACATGTGGACCGTCGCCCGCCGCACCGGCCTGTCCACCGTGAACGCCCTTCGCAGCAACGGCGCCGAAACCGTCCTGTCCGCCGCGCCGATCCAACTGCCCAGCCAGTCTCCGGCCTCCAACAACCCCATGCTGAACACCGCCGCCCCGCTGAATCTGCTGGCAGCTCCCTCCCTGTCCCACACCTGCACCGCCCACCAGCAACGTTCATTACTCTCTAGCGCCGCACCGTCATATTCCACGTGCGCCATCTCTGAAGAGGCAACCCGGCCGCTGTCCCATCTGTCACCGATCCCGGCCAGCAGTTCAGCCTCGCGGCTGGCAACCAGAATCCGGTAGGCCGACTGCCTCTGACCGCGTTCCTGCGCGCGCAGCAGCCAGCTGAAGCGCGGCCGCCGCGTGTCGACGCCCACCGGATCGACGGCATATTCACACTGTAGGTCGAAGGGGGTAATCATCTGGCTGCCGCGTCTGAATGACAGATGGAAGCAACTTGGTACCGTATTGTACCAGAAGGTATCGCATCAGCAGCAGTGGGAACGCATCCCGAAATGTGCCTCCGCCCTCCTCTACAAAGAAAGATGATCCCTGGCAGATATCTCTGTCGGGTACAGCGACAAATCATTATGGCCTCAAAACAGAGTTTGCAGCGCCTCCGGTGTCTCTGCTAAGATGCAGCGACCGGCCCACAGCATGTTTCACGCGACGTTGACCCCCAAACATCGTCCGATCCATGCCGTGAATCGCAGACCTTCACCCAACTACCTGACCTGCAGTTACAAATTGTAGACAAGCGATCCTTCCCTACTCCCTTTCCAATCCAGGAGGAATCCCATGACCCGAAAAGCACACGCTTCCCTGTCGCGCCCCGTCTCCCGTCGTGCCTTCCTCAAGACAGCCGGCGCCGGCGCCGCGTTCGCCGCGCTCAGCGCCTGCGCCGCACCCGTAGCCGCGCCCGCGGAAGGGACCGGCGGCGAAGAGGCCATGGCCGAACCCCAGGAGCTGAACATCGTCTACTGGGCCGACAGCAATGATTTCTTCCAGGGTGTGATCGACCAATATCAGGAAGAGAGCGGCAACATCGTCAACTATGAAGTCGCGCCGGCTGTTTACATCGAATGGCAGCAGATGATGACCACACGGCTGGCCTCAGGCGATACCGGCACCGACGCCTTCCACTCCGACGACTTCCAGGCCGCCATCTACGGTGCCGCCGGCTGGCTCTCGCCGCTCGAGCCCGTCGTCGAACTCTATGACATCGACCTCGATGACTGGCCCCAGACGTTGATATACGATGTCTCCTCCTGGGACGGCGCGCTCTACCGGATTCCCTGGGGCAACGACACCGAGATCTTCTTCTATCGCACCGACTACTTCGAGGAAGCGGGCGTGTCTCCGCCCACCGACTGGAACGAACTGGTCGAAGTAGGCACAGCCCTCACCGATGAGGAAGCAGGCGTCTATGGCATCGCCCTTTCCGCCACCATCGGCGGACAGCTGGGCAACGATATCCAGCACTGGACAAATCAGGCCGGCGCCGCCATCAACGACCTCGACAACGACGGCGCACGCGAAGCGCTCTCCTTCTATAAAGCGCTCTACGCCGAACACAACATCGCCCCCGACTCCGTCCCGCAGGAGGACTATAGCTCCGTCTTCCAGGGCTGGCTCTCCGATAAGTACGCCATGTGGTGGTGCTGGGATGGCTTCTTCGGCGCCATGCGCACCAACGAAGAGTTCTGGGCCGATCAGGTTTCCGCATTCCTGCCGCCAATGGGACCGGAAAACGCCGAGACGATCACCGGCTGCTGGGGTTGGTCCGCCGTCGCCCATTCGCCCAAGCAGGAGCTCGCCGCCGAGTGGATCGGCTTCACCGCACGCTCCGACGTCATGAAGCAGCAGATCTATCGCGGCCGCGTTCCCGCCCGCGTCTCCCTCTGGGCCGACCCCGAAGTCCAGGATCTCGCGCCCTCGTCGCCCTTCCTCTTGGATCTGGCCGAGGCCGGCGGACTTGTCAAAGCCCGCCCGGTTACCCCCAGCATCCAGGAAATCTACGACGCCGCCGAGCAGAACGTTCACGCTTACCTGACCGACCAGGTCAGCCTCGATGAAGCAGTCACGGCCGCCATGGACAAGATCAACCCAATCCTCGAACGCGATCTGGGCTGATACCCGCAATGAACTGCCGGTGGCCAGTGTAGATGCTGGCCACCGGCAACTGACCACTGGTGTTCTATCCTTGCTAAGTCGACACAATCTCACTACGCGTCGCATACTTCTGGCCTGGCTGCTGGTCACCCCAGTGGTTCTGTGGCGGCTCCTCACATCCGTCTATCCCTTCCTGCGCACCTTCTACATCAGCTTCTTCGACAACAGCCCCGTGCGCCGCACTTTCGATTTCGTCGGCCTGGACAACTACATGGCGCTGACTCGCGACGCCAACGTCGACGCCACCCTCACCTTTACCCTCTTCTTTACCGTTACCTCCGTCGCTCTGCAGGTCGTGTTGGGGCTGGCCATCGCAGAGCTGCTCAACCAGCGCTTCAAAATGCGCAACTTTACGCGCGCCGTCAATCTGCTGCCCTGGGCCATGGCCCCGATAGTGATAGCCACCGCCGCCCGCTGGATTTTTCATCAGGACTATGGCCTGATCAACGACATCATCTGGCGGCTCAGCGGCGAACGCCCGCTCTGGCTGGTCAACTTCACCACCGCCCGTTTCGCCGTAACCATCACCGACGTCTGGAAAAACACCGCCTTCCTCGCCGTCATCTTCCTCAGCGGCCTCCAGGGCATCCCTCTTGAACTTTACGAGGCCGCCAAGATCGACGGCGCCGACGGCGCGCGCTCCTACTGGTACATCACGCTGCCGCTGCTCATGCCGCTCATCATCTCGATGATCATCTTCACCGCCATCTTCCGCGTCCTTACCTTTGAAATCGTCTACGCGCTCACCAATGGCGGCCCCGGCACAGCGACATCGCTGCTCTCTTATCTCGTCTATCTTGAAGGCTTCCGCGTCCTCAACTTCGGCTACGCGTCCGCCATCGCCATGCTGCTCTTTTTCATCGTCCTGATCGTGGGTGTCCTCGGCTACGGCTTCCTCCGCCGCGCCTGGGAACGGCTGTAACTGTTCTGGTCACTGGCGTCTCATGAATATGCAACTCATCTCTAAACGCAGGTTTCAGACTACGCTCTTCTATCTCGCGGTCATCCTTTTCCTGATCGTTGTCTTGCTGCCGATCTACTATATCTTCCTGACCGCGTTCGCCCCGAGCGGGAAACTGTTCACCGTACCGCTGACCTACGTTCCGCGCAGCCTGGCAACCGCACGTTTTCAGGACATCTTCGGCGCGCTGCCCATCGCCCGCTACATGCTCAACTCCACCCTGCTGGCCACCTTCTCCACCATCCTGGCGCTCACCGTCAGCCTGCTGGCAGCCTACGCCATCGCCCGCCTCAACTTCCCAGGCGCAAACATGGTCATGATCGGGCTGCTCGCCTCCAGTATGTTGCCCGGCACCGCCACCGTCATCCCCCTCTTCCAGATGTTCCAGACGCTCAAGCTGATGGATACGCTGCACGGCCTCCTTATTCTCTACGGCAGCGCGCTGCTGCCGATCACCACCTGGGTGCTGGTCTCATTTCTGCGCCAGGTGCCCGTCGAGATCGAGGATGCAGCCAAGGTCGACGGCGCCAGCTTTTTCCCCCTGTTGTGGAAGATCGTCCTGCCCGTGATCCGCCCCGGCGTCGCCACCATGTTCCTCATCAACTTCATCATCGGCTGGAACGAATTCTTCACGCCGCTCATCTTTGCTCGCGGCGCCGGCGTCAAGGTCATCACCATGGCCCTCTCCGAAGCCCAGGTCATCGGCGCCCGCAGCGAATTTGACGTCTCCTGGGGCAACATGTCCGCCGTCGCCATCCTCACCACCATCCCGGTCTTCATCATCACCCTCATCTTCCAGCGCCAGATCGTCGAGGGCATCACCAGCGGCGTCTTCAAGTGAGACCGTACAGCGCGTTACCATTCCAGCTAAACTATTCTGCAGAAGAATTGCTCTACATGAACAAGTGTGCTATCATTTCGTGCTATGGGCCATGGGTAGGCCTTGGTATCAGATGACAGCGTTTTCGGACTACAAAGATGACGGACATAACTGGATTACCTTATCAACCGGTGAATTCTATCCCGACATATTGGAGGATGCTACGGCACTCTATGAGCCTGTTCTGAAAACATTCAAGAGATTACTGCTCTCCTCGGAATCGTCAACTCGATTATTTCTACAGATTGTCGATGTTGGGCAGCCATGGATGAGGATTCAGTTGTGTCGAGTATTTCGAAAGTATGTGAGCCCCTCTACACCTGTTGAGATGCTTAAACGCAAGACTAAGGCACAAGAGATCTGCGATCAATTCGGCCATCGGTTTCGCCCTATACAGGAAGTGCATTCGGCCTTTATGAGCAGACCACTACCTGATGAGGCTCTGTGCGCCATTCTGTGGGAATACAAGAACAGAGGACAGAGTGGTTATGACTTGACTGATAGGTTTTTTACCATTGGCTACTCTCATAGAGGATTTCAATGGCCACGGGTATCTCAAAAAATAGATGGAGTAGAGAGGAACTGCGCGACCCTTTGGAAGAACTTCCGGTGTCCCTCTCCTACGCAGGGAAATCTTCAGAAAAGGCAGTTTTGGCTACTCAGCCTGCTGATCTTAGAGTCCTCTTTGAAATTGGCTCAGGACAGAATCGTCTGATTTATGGTGACAACCTACCTATACTATCTCGTTTACATTGCGCTCCCGACATTAGAGAGAAGATTCAGCTTGTCTACATCGACCCCCCATTCGCGACAGGAAGTATTTTCAAATCACGTACACAGAAAGATGCCTATTCTGACCTGATGACCGGGGCGAAATATGTCGAGTTTCTACGCAGGAGACTGATATTCCTTCATGAACTCTTGGCAACCGATGGTTCCATCTATGTTCATCTCGATTCAAAGATGGCGTTTCAGATAAAAGTCGTGATGGATGAAATCTTCGGGGCCGATAATTTCAGAGGCTCAATCACAAGAAAAAAATGTAATCCCAAGAATTTTACCCGGCGAACTTACGGAAACATTTCAGACTACATTCTATTTTACACAAAGACGAATAACTATTTTTGGGAGAGGCCATATGATGCCTGGACAGAAGAACAAGCGTTGCGAGAGTATCCATACCCAGAAGAAAAAACTGGGCGACGCTTTAAGAAAGTTCCAATACATGCTCCGGGAATCCGAAATGGGGCCACTGGCGGATATTGGCGCAATATGCTTCCCCCCGAGGGCAAGCACTGGCAGTATACGCCGGATAGGCTGGACGAAATGGACGCCAATGGAGAGATTTACTGGTCCCCCAATGGCAACCCTAGAAGAAAAGTGTACTTGGAAGATAGCTCAGGAAAACCCGTACAGGATATATGGCTTGATTTCAAAGACGCGCATAATCAGAACATAAGAATTACAGGCTATCCTACCGAAAAAAATCCAGAGCTATTGGCCAGGATTATCAGAGCTTCATCAGCTCCTGGCGGCATGATCCTAGACTGTTTTGCTGGCTCTGGAACGACTTTGGACGTCGCGCATGAGTTAGGACGTAACTGGATTGGAATTGATAACAGTCTGCACGCGATTGACACTATCCTGCAAAGACTTGCTTTTGGCACTAAACCTATGGGTGACTTTGTAAGCAAACGTGAGAATCAAGAGTTGCAACAGACTACCCTTTTTGATGAGGTGGCTGAAGAGCCGGGTCAAGAGCGAAATGTAGCATCTAATTCCCAAACTTATGGAATCCCAGATTTCTCTCTGCTTTCAAGTGTAGAAATTACGTCAGAACTTAATGACTCGCTGAGAAACTGGTTAGAATCCACAGGCTGGCCACTGGCGTTCAAATGAGTTGCCTCTACATCTTGACACAGTTCCTTTATTTTCAGAGCCATACCACACAGAATCGCTAACTAAACATGGCCACTCTCAAAGTCGGAATCATCGGGCTGGGCGGCATCGCCCGCTCCCACTGCGACGCCATCGCCACCCTCGACAACGTCGAAGTCGTCGCGGTCGCCGATCTCTTCGAAGAGAAGCGCCGCCAGTACATGGACGAATACAGCATTCCCAGGGGCTACCCCTCCCACACCGAGCTCCTGGAGGACGACGAAATCGACGCCGTCGCCGTCGTGCTCGGCCATCAGCTCCACCACCGCCTCACCGTCGACGCCTGCAACGCCGGCAAGCATGTCCTCGTCGAAAAGCCGATGGCGCTCAGCCTCGAGCAGTGCGACGACATGATCGAGGCCGCCGCCAGAAACAACGTCAAGCTCATGGTCGGCCATACCCCGCACTTCTCCGGCCCCCTCCTCAAAATGAAGGAGATCCTCGATTCCGGCCGGCTGGGCCCGCTGATGACCATCGTCTGCTTCTCGTGCAAAAACTGGACCTACGCCAACCGCGCGCCCCAGTATCGCAGCCGTTTCCATGGCGGCGGCATGTGGCTCACCAACGGCGTCCACGTCGTCGACCGCCTCACCTGGCTGATGGCCTCCCAGGCCGCATCCGTATCCGCCAGCATCGGCACCCGCGCCCACTACCAGGCCGCCGACGATACCGCCACCGCCCTCATCCGCTACAAGAATGGCCTGGCCGGCGTCGCCGTCTCCATCGCCTTCGCCGACGGGCCGCCCATCATGGATACCCAGGTCATCTGCACCAACGGCACAGTACGCATCATCGGCGGCAGACAACCGGTCCTCCAGGTCGGGCAGGGGGATGAGTGGCAGGATATCCCCTTTGAAGTCCCGCCGGCCGTCATGCACTACGAGTGGAAATCGTTCGTCCAGTCGATAGAACAGGACATCGAGCCGCCCACCTCCGGCGAATGGAGCCGCCACATCATGGAGATCCTCTTCGCCGCCGAAAACTCGGCCATCAGCGGGAGCGACGTCGTTCTGGAAAGCGGCCTCTCCTGGACCCACCAGCGCGCCGGGATTCCCGTCACCCGCGATCACGGCTGGATCTGAGGCGCACAGCCACGTGGGCCGCTTTACTCCACCGACACGGCATGGCAAACTGAACCTGCAGTCCCGGACATGAACCGAACATGCCTCCCGATACATCAATAGATCGTACCAACTGCTGCAACCCACAGGAGCGAGTCAGACAAACATGGCGAAACTGAAAGTAGGAATCATCGGACTGGGCGGCATCGCACGCGCCCACTGTGGCGCCATTGACACCCTCGATAACGTCGAAGTCGTCGCGGTCGCCGATCTGTTCGAAGAGAAGCGCCGCGAATACATGCAGAAGTACGACATCCCCAAGGGCTACCCCTCCCACACCGAGCTCCTCAAGGACGACGAGGTCGAGGCCGTCGCCGTCGTGCTCGGCCATCAGCTCCACCACCGTCTCACCGTAGACGCCTGCAACGCCGGCAAGCATGTCCTCGTCGAGAAGCCGATGGCGCTCAGCCTCGAGCAATGCGACGACATGATCGAAGCCGCCGCCAAAAACAACGTAAAACTCATGGTCGGCCAGACCCAGCACTACTACGGCACCAGCCTCAAGGCCAAGGAGATTCTCGATTCCGGCCAGCTGGGCCCGCTGATGACCATCGTCTGCTACATGTCCAAGAACTGGAACTACGCCAGCCGCCCTCCCCAGTACCGCAGCCGCTTCCACGGCGGCGGCATGTGGCTGGCCAACGGCGTCCACGTCGTCGACCGCCTCACCTGGCTGATGGCCTCCCAGGCCGTCTCCGTTTCCGCCAGCATGGGCACCCGCGCCCACTACCAGGCCAGCGACGACACCGCCACCGCGCTCGTCCGCTACAAGAACGGCCTCGCCGGCGTCGCCGTCTCAGTCGGTTTCGCCGACGGCGCGCCCAACTTCGAGAGCCAGGTCATCTGCGCCAACGGCACCTTGCGCTTCAGCCAGCACGGCGAAAAGTTCGTCAAGGTCGGCCAGGGAGACGAGTGGAAGGACATACCTTTCGACGACCCGCCTGTCGAGATGCACCACGAATGGAAGTCGTTCGTCGAAGCGATCGAACAGGACATCGAGCCGCCCTCCTCCGGCGAGTGGAGCCGCCACATCATGGAGATCCTCTTCGCCGCCGAGAGTTCGGCCATCAGCGGGCGCGAGGTCGTCCTCGAGAGCGGCCTCTCCTGGACCCACCAGCGCCACGGCGTGCCGGTCACCCGCCAGCACGGCTGGATCTGAGGTACACAACCATGCGAACTGCGCTACTTTCCTATAGCCACCACGGCCGCGGCATGGCTGGCACAACGCGCGACCTCGGCCACGAGATCGTCGCCGTGATGGACGCCGAGCCCGGCCCGCGCCAGCAGCTGGCCGACGAATTTCAGTGTCCCGCCTACAGCACCGCAGGCGAATGCCTCGACGCCAGCCGGCCCGACGCCGTCCTCGTCGCCGGCAAGCATACCGAGATGCCCGACCACGTCCGCGCCTGCGCCGAACGCGGCCTCCCCTTCCTTCTCGACAAACCCTTCGCCGACTGCGCCGACCGCCTCCGTCCCGCAGCCGAACTCTGCACAAAGCGCGGCGTCTTCAGCGCCCTTACCCTGCCCAACCGCGGCACAGAACTGGTAGACATCGTCCAGCAGATGATTGACGACGGCAGCTTCGGCGACCTCGTCCTCTACAACAGCCGCCTCAACAACGGTCCGCCCTCGCGCTACGACCCCACGCCCTCCGCCTGGCATAACGATGCCACTGTCTCCGGCGGCGGCTGCTGGGCGACCGAGTCCGCCCACGGCATCGACACCTTCCTGCAGTTCGTCGGTGACCGCCCCGTCACAGCCGTTGGCGGCGTCATCTCCAACTCGATGTACGCTCGCGAAGTAGAGGATGTGGCGGTGGGTATTTTACGCACCGACGACGGCGTCACCGGCATCGTCGAGTCCGGATACAGCTACCCGTCAGGCGCCCGCGCGGGAGACCACAGCTTCCGCTTCATCGGCACCAAAGCGACGGTCCTGCAACGCTATGATCAGCAGGGAAACAGGGTGACAGAGGTCCACACAACCGAGGGTGTGACCTTCCACGAGGAATCACCGAATACCCGTGGCATGAAGGAAATCATGCGCAGGGCGCTGGTAGCCATCGAGGAAGGGCGCAGCAGCTTCTCGCCCGATGTCGAACATGCTGTGCGCATCCTCGAACTGCAGGACGCGGTCTATGCCCTCGCCCGCGCCAACCCGATGACCAACGGCCCGCATCCACTGGGCGCGCCCGGGGCGGTCTAGCGCCGAGGCATTGCCATTGAAAAGGAAACCGGCACGCGAGCAGGGCACCGGTTGGTCGATCCGTTAGCTGTCTTTTCCAGGCTAAAAACTACACCCGCCCCGCAAACGAGCGCCCCCGAACCTGCTTGAACGGTGGCATTTTCGGCGCGTCCGTTACCGATTCATCCCGCCGCGACGACGCCCGCATGTAGTGGACCGCATAGCCGCGCCGCCGCCTCCCGGACAGGTTGGCGTTGCTCTGGTGCAGCACCAGGCTGTGATGAAAACTGACGCTTCCCGCATTCAGGGGCGCCGGCACGATCGGCCACTGCTCGCTCCCCAGATCTTCCAGGAACCAGCCCAGCTGCGGTCCTCTCATCATCCCCCAGCGGTGCGTGCCGGGGGCGAAGTTAAGGCAACCGTTCTCCACCGTAGCCTGATCTATCGCCGTCCACGCCGAAACCAGGTCCATCGGGAAGATGTCCCGCCACGACGCCGAATCCTGATGCCACGGCTGCTCCGTCCCCGTGACCGGCGCCTTCATGAACAGCTGGTCCCCGTACATCTTGATGTCATCGCTCCCCAGCAGATCGGCGATGATGTCGACGATCTTGGGATGGGTGGCATGCCCCCACATGACCTCATCATAGACGGCCAGATTGTACAGTTTGCGCACCGACAGCACCTGGTCCGCAACTTCACGTTCGCCTTCCCGGAACACCTTCTCCAGCTGAATGCTCGTCTCCGGGATGTGTTCGACCTTGCCGGCCGCGATAAGATCGGTGTGCGCCGCCAGAGCCGCCACCTCCTCCGCCGAGAGAACATCCTCTACGGTCAGAAAGCCGTTGAGCCTGAACTGCCTCACCTGCTCCTCAGACAGCACGCGTAGGCGTGGGGTTGCCATGCAAGCGTATCCTTT
This sequence comes from Caldilineaceae bacterium, assembly GCA_965200615.1. GTDB lineage: Bacteria > Chloroflexota > Anaerolineae > Caldilineales > Caldilineaceae > Bin5. Next base: position 978,292 of record OZ241377.1, read on the forward strand.
CCCAGTGATTCCGAAATCGGCAGCTTTCCAGTTCTTGGTCGATGTTGGCGCACCAACCCCTACGTGATTACTACTCCACCCAGGCCGCTGGGGCCGTATCCACGCCGTGTTTGGCGAACACAGCATCGATCTCGTCCAGTGTCTCCTGGTCAAGTGACCAGTCGAGTCCGGCTACGTTTTCCTCGACCTCCTCCGGGCGGCGGAACCCGATCAGCGCCACACTGACCACCTGATTCGACAGCGCCCAGCGCAGCCCAAGTTGAGCCATCGTCTTGCCATGCCGGGCAGCGATCGGCTTGAGGTCCTCAACGGCAGCCACGTTCCTGGCAAAGACCTCTTCCGTAAACAGCGGGATGTTGAAGGCCGTCCCGTTGGAACGCCAGTCTGTTTCGTCAAACGTCGTCTCGGGCGTAAACGTCCCTGTCAGCAGACCATGCGCCAGTGAACCGTAGGTCATCAGACCGATGCCATGCTTAGCAATCGTGGGGAAAATCTCGCGCTCCAGGCGGCGGTCGAACATATGATAGCCGTACTGTGCGATGTCCACCCGCCGCGTCTCCATACAGGTCTCGATCTGGTGCGGGCGGAAGTTGGAAACGCCGACATAGCGCGCCTTTCCCGCTTGCACGATCTCCTCCAGAACGCCCATCGGCTCCTCCAGCGGCACATCCCTATCCGGCCAGTGGACCAGATAGACATCCACATAGTCGGTTCCGAGCGCTTTGAGGCTGCGGTCGATGGCCGCCAGGGCCGTCTCGCGGCGGCTGTCGCGGCGCCATTTGCCTTCGTTCTGGTAGATGCCCCACTTGGTCACGACGATCGCCTCCTGGCGCCGTGAACCTAAGCACCGGCCCAGAATCTCCTCGGACTGGCCAAAGCCATAGCCCTCGGCCGTGTCAAAGAGGTTGATCCCCAGGTCGAGCGCACGCTGCACTGCCCTGGCAACGTCGCTTTCGTCAAAGTGTCCGTACATGCCGCTGGTCTCCCAACAACCGAAGCCGATTGCGGATACATCCAGTCCTGTACGTCCAAACGCGCGATATTCCATCTCTTGGCCTCCCTGCTTTCTCTTGTTTTCAGTGGCTGTTGGCTGTGCGAACCCTATGGATGACGACAGTGTACAACGCGACTTCAGGCGGGTCAACGGGCGGGAAACGGACATATGAGGAAGGACCGCCTACGCGTTGTACATCTCCAGATGCCGCGCCGCGATCACTTCCCAACTGAACTGGCGGGCTGCCTGGCGGGCATTGGCCTGCAGGTTTTCCGCCAAGCGCGGATCCTGGGCTATGCGCCGCACCGCTTCCGCGGCAGCCGCCGGGTCTCTGGGAGGAACAAGAACCAGGTCGGAGTCCGCCCTCAGTTCCGGCGTCGGGTCTTGCGGATGCGTAGTCACGATCGCGCAACCGTTGGCCAGGGCGGCCGTGAGCGTACTGCGCCGCATACTCATGCCATCCTCATACGGCATCACCAGCACGTCGATCGCGCTTAAGTCGGCAGCGACCTCAGCATCCGACTGGTGGCCCGTCCACTGCACGCGGCTGTCAAGCCCATGCTCAGAAATTGCAGCCTCGACCCGCTGCAGATACCTGAAGTTCGTCTCGTCGCTGGCTCCCACCCGTTCGCCGATCATCAGCAGATGCACATCCTGCCCGTCACCGGCCAGTGTCGCCAGTGTCTCGATCAGCGTCAGCCCGCCTTTGCTGGCGTTGAGAAAGCCGAAGTAGCCCAGCACAAGCTGTTCGCTGCCGTAACCGCGCGCGGCTCGCCGCCGGGACCGTTCCTCTGCCGAAAACTGCCGGCTCTCGATGTCGCTGCCGATAGGAATACGGTGGAGCTGGCCGCGTAATATCTGCCCTCGCACCGATTCCCAGTCGCTCTGATTCGTAACCACAACCGCATCCGCGGCCCGTAGCGGCAGGCGCGTTACCCAGTTGCGCAGACGCCCGCCCGCCTTGGGAAAGAGATAGGGAACGCGCAGATCGTGATATGTCCAGGCGCTGCGCAGCCCCTGTCTCCGTAGAAAATATGGCAATGCGTTGATGGCTGGATGCATCCTGTACGCGGCCGTCTGGAACTGAACGTGAACCCATTCGGCGCCGGCGGCGCGGGCGCAGACAGGTATATCGCTCAGGATACGCCAGCCCCAGCTGCGGCGCGCCGGTAGTATCGGAACCGCATCCGTCTCCGCGGTCTCCTTCACCTGTTCGTCTGTCAGGACGGCAACCTGCGCGCCCTGCATCTGGAGAGCCGACGCCAGCTCGGCCGTGAACCTGCCGACTCCGCCCACCATCGGCGGATATTCGCCCGTGACGAACAACACCTTTGGCTTCTCTGCCGACACTCTGCTCAAGTCCCCATCGCTATATAGTCATCACGTTAATCGGGTATCCGCTCCTGCAGGGCGGCCAGCAGTTCCTCCTGGCGCGCCACCGCCGGCAAAAACTGCGTGCGGGGCACCTCCGTTTCGACGATTCCCTCGGCGGAAACGGGCCAGTAGACAAGGATCACTCCCGGCGTGAAGCGGCCGGCCTCTTCACAGATGATCATCTGGCGGAACTGAATCTGCAGGGACCCCTGCAACGGCGTCCGCACCGTCACGCCGTCGGCGGTCAGCTCCAGCCGCATCAGCGCCCAGCGCAAATGGACGAGCGTGAACCCGGTCGCCCCCAGCAGAAAGAAGAGGGCGGGCAGGCTGAATCCGGTCAGGATCTCCCGCAGGAAAAGTAGCGCTACCGCAACGCCGCCCGCGGCGAACAGGCGGTATGTCGTTCGGGGAAGGTAGAGCGCGGTGTCAGTCATCAGACTGATGGCGGGCGACATGTGGACTCCGCCAGCCGTTATTCACTGCCGTCTGGTTGCCGCGCCCGGCTGCTGAAGAGCAGCATCGCAAACGCGACCACCGAGAGAACGCCGGCGCCGTAGACGATCATGCGGATCACCTGGCTCTCCCACAATGGCGGCGCGAAGCCGGCAAATCCGCCCAGAATCCCGGCCAGAGGCACTGTCGCTATCAGGACGAAATGGAGCATCATGTAGGCAGGCGAGGGACGCGGAAAACCTTCACGCGTGAGGAACTTCATCATCATGTAGATCGCGCCCAGCGGATAGAGTACGCCCACCAGCAGCAGAACGGCCGATCCAGCTTTGTACAGAGTGTCCATGCCTATCGCATCTGTCGGTCAAGCCGTCTCTTCGCCGGCCATCATCAGCCCGATCGCCTCGCGCGTGGCCGCGCCGATATCGACGACGCCCATCACCCGCCCGCCATTCAGGACAGCAACGCGGTCAGCCAGGGTGAATAACTCGTCCAGGTCTTCGCTGATCAGCAGTATCGCCACGCCGGCCGCCTGCTGCTCCAGCAGCCTCTGACGCACCGCCTCCGTCGCGCCCACGTCCAACCCCTGCGTCGGGTGGGCCGCGATGATCAGCTTCGGGTCCGTCGTCAGTTCGCGGGCCAATATCAGCTTCTGCAGATTCCCGCCGGAGAGCGCGCCTGCATTGGTCGTGATGCCGGGTGTGTCCACGTTGAACTCGGTTACCAACTCCGCGCTCATCTTGTCCAGGCGGTCGCGATCGAGGAATGGCCCCGGCCTTGCCCGGTAATGTTTGAGCGCGATGTTGTCAGACACATTCATCGACCCGACCGAGCCGACGTGGATGCGGCTTTCCGGCACGTGGGCGATACCGGCGTCGATAATGGCGCGCGGCGTCTTGTTAGTGAGGTCCTGCCCCAGCAGAAGAAAGCGGCCGCTGGTGGCCCGCCGCAACCCGGTCAACAGCTCGGCCAGCTCTTTCTGTCCGTTGCCGGCAACACCGGCAATGCCAAGGATCTCGCCCCTGCGGATCTGCAATGAAACATCCCGCAAGGCCGGCAAGCGTTTATCGTTCAGGCAGCAGATCTCTTCGACCTCCAGACAGGTCTCGCCGAACTTCCGCTTCTCCTTGTCAATGCGGAAGATGACCGACCGCCCCACCATCAGTTCGGCCAGATGCGCGGCGCTGGTTTCGCCGGTCACGTCCTCGCTGGCGACCACCCGCCCTTGGCGCAGCACAGTCACACGGTCGGCAAAACGGGTCACCTCATCCAGCTTATGGCTGATAAAGATGATCGTCTTGCCCTCCTGCACCATACGCTGCATCGTCTGGCCCAGCGCGTCAGCCTCCTGAGGGGTCAAAACAGCTGTTGGTTCATCAAGGATCAAGATGTCCGCCCCGCGGTAAAGCGCCTTCAATATCTCGACCCGCTGCTGCTCGCCGACACTCAACTGCCAGACGAACGCTTCCGGGTCCACGTGCAGATCATACTGCTCGCTCACCTCCCCAATCCGCCGCTGCACCCGCTGCATATCCAGCCGCAGAGATTTGAAGCGTCCCTGCTCGGAAGGAGCGGAATAAGGGTCATCCAACCCCAGAATGATGTTCTCGGCGACCGTCTGATTCATCACCAACTTGAAATGCTGGTGGACCATCGCGATGCCCAGGTCGAAGGCAGTCTTGGGCGAGTCGATATGCACGGGATGGCCGTGCACCAGCACATGACCCTCTTCGGGCAGATACAACCCCGCGAGGACATTCATCAGCGTCGACTTGCCCGCGCCGTTTTCTCCCAGCAGGGCATGAATCTCACCCTGATCGACCGTCAGGTCGACGCTGTCGTTTGCCAGGACCCCGGGAAACCGTTTGGTGATTTCCCGCATTTCCACAGCGAGAGGAGCAGAGGTGGTCATGAGGTATGGAAGTGTGGATGCATACCGGCGGGCAATGGCAATGCAGGCAGAGAATGGGGCTATTTCACTGTCCCATTCTCTGCCGCTCTGGTCTCGATCTGTTAAGTGCTAGACTCCCTACTGCGGGATCGTTCCTGTGACACCTGCGACCAGCCAATCAAAGCTGAGTAGGGCGGGGTCGTCCATACACTCGCCGGCCGCGACCCGCTCTGCGCCGGTATTGTCGTTGATCGGGCCGCAGAAGAACTGAAAACTGCCGTCAAGAATGCCTTCCTTGGCCTCCTCGACCGCTATCCGTATAACCGCCGGCACAAACTCGGCGACTGGCGCCAGATCCAGTACGCCTTCCGCCATGCCCCACCAGACCGGTTCATTGGTCCACGTGCCGGCAGCCACATCGCGCACCTTTTTCTCGTAGATGACATGCCAGTTCCAGATCGGCGCCGTCAGCAATGCCTGCGGCGCGATGTCCGGGCTGACCGCGTTGTAGCCGATAGCATAGACACTCTGCTCCTGGGCAAGTTTGTCCGGCTCGACACTGTCGCTTTCGCGCGCTACGACATCCGCGCCCGCATCGATGAGGGCCTGGGCGGCTTCCCGTTCGGCAGGCGGATCAAACCAGGCAAAGATCCATACCGGCCGCACCGCTACAAGCGGATTGATAGACTGGGCGCCCAGGGCGAAGGCGTTCAGATTTCTTACCACTTCCGGAATCGGGTATGGCGCAATATAACCGATAACATTGGATTGCGTCATCGCACCGGCAACCATGCCGGCAAGGTACCATCCCTGGTAGCCGCGCCCGTCGTAAATGCCCACATTCTCAGCGGTCTTGTATCCAGTGGCATGCTCAAACTTTACGTCCGGAAACTCTGCCGCGACTTCGATCACGCTGTCCATATAGCCGAAACTGGTGGCAAAGATCAGGTCATAACCTTGCGACGCGTAGCTCTGCAGCACACGAGCCGCGTCCGGTCCTTCAGCGACAAGCTCGCTGTACGCTGTTTCCACGCCAAGCTCTTCCAGCGCTAACCGCCCCTGATCGTGCGCATAGCTCCAGCCGAGGTCTCCCACCGGGCCGACATAGACGAAGGCGACCTTCATCGACTCGACAGCTTTAGCGGAACTTGCCTCCCCTTCGGCCGCAGGCACATCGCCGATCGGCTGACAGGCACTGATCAGCGATGTCAGAATCAGCAGAACGCCAATCATTATCCTCAAATGTCGAATCCTCATGTAACTTTACTCCTTTTGGCTACAATTTATAGACGGACTCGCTCACCTGGGTTAGTTTCCAAGCGGCGCGGCCTCACCTGGCGCCTCGCCGACAACGCCCTCCACAAACCAGTCCATGCCCAGCATCTGGCCGTCATCCATGCACTGGCCGTCTTCCAGGAATTGGACACCGTTCTGGCCATTCATCGCGCCGCAGAACACGTCCATCTCACCGGAAACGATCATGGCCCGCTTTTCAGTGACCATTGCGGCTACGGCATCGGGAACGTCCGGGCTGAAATCTGCCAGGCCAACAATCCCGTCATTCATGCCGCCCCAGTACTGTTCCGTCATCCAGCTGTCGTCGCGCGCCTGCTCCGCGAACTTCAGGAAGGCCGGTCCCCAGTTCCAGATCGGACCGGTGAGGACAGAGTCACCGACGAACGCGCGCATGTCGCTGTTGTAGCCGATGCTGGTCCCACCCCGCTCGGCCGCGGCCTTCTGCGGCTCCGTCGTGTCCTGGTGCTGGGCGATGATATCCGCCCCCTGGTCCAGCAGCGCTTCAGCCGCTTCCTTCTCTTCGGGCGGCCCAAACCACGTGTTCGTCCACACAACCCGCACCTCGGCGTCCGGATTCACCTCGCGCACACCGAGCGTGAACGCGTTGATTCCTCGGATCACCTCAGGAATCGGGAAGGCAGCCACGTAGCCAATGACGTTGCTTTCGGTCATGCTGCCTGCCACCAGGCCGCTCAGATAGCGGGGTTGGTACATGCGGCCGAACAGCGTGCTCATATTGTCTGCCGTCTTGAAGCCGGATACATGCACAAAATGCTGGTCCGGGAACTCTTGGGCGACCGTCAGAGTCGGGTCCATGTAGCCGAAGCTGGTGGTGATGACCAGGTCATAGCCTTTCTGGGCAAAGTCGCGAATCACGCGCTCTGCGTCCGGGCCCTCAGGCACATTCTCAATGAAGGTCGTCTCCGCGCCGCCTTCCAGATTCTCTTCCAGGTACACCCGCCCCTGATCGTGCGCATACGTCCAGCCGAGGTCGCCGATCGGCGCGACATAAACGAAGGCAACCTTCAACGGCGCGGCCATATCGTCATCGCCTGCCATCCCTTCAGCGGCAGGGGCCTCCGTGACCGGCTGGCAAGCCGCAATCAGCAGCGCCAGGACGATCATGACGCCAATCACCGTCCACGATTGTCGAATTCTCATGAAACTGTCTCCTTTGAGTCAAATGCGGCCGTTAAATTAGGTCTGAACAATATTGTCCGCCCGTTGCCAAACGGCCGGAAAGCTGGATTCAGCAGCAGGGGGACTGACAGGTTTCCGGATGATGACTTGGACAAAAATGATGACGCCAAGTCCAGGCAATGGTATCGCAAAGACCGCCAGAATTCAACTATGGAAACAGCGCGTACCTGCGCACAGGCAATGGTTAGGCATTCATGCGCGCCAATCGGTATAATTCGAAATGAGACTATGGCTACTGGCCGGTCACCCGGTATTGTCCACCGGCTACCGACCACTGATCGTTTACCCGAGGTTCATTCTTTATGACAGAGTATCAGATTACCTACTGGCGGGAGTTCCCCTCAATGGTGGTAGCCCGCGAGGGCCGCCGCAACCGGCACAAGGTACAGCTGCCGGCCCGTTTTCAAGTCGCGATCGACGAAGCCGCGATGCGCGCCGGCGCAACCGGTACCGATGAATACCTGGATGGCTGGCTGCGTACCGACTGGCAGGAGCAGGAGGGGGATCCCGAAGAGGTCGCCCAGACCGTCGCCTCACAGTTGGAAGCCGACTATCCCCCGCAACGCATACGCAAACTCCTCTCCTTAATAACCTCCGATTCTTCATCCGGAGGATGGCTGACACCGCGTCCCCACCCGGTCATCGAGCGGCTGGGCCGGCACAACGGCCCCCTCCTGGGCGATGGGGCCATGGCCACGATGCTGCAGGAAGCCGGCCTCACCGGCGGAGCCGCGCCCGAACTGTGGAATGTTGAGAACCCGGATGCCGTGGAGGCGGTCTATCGCGGCTACGTCGAGGCCGGGTCCCACATCATTACCACCAACACATTCGGCGGCACGACCGCCCGGCTCAAAATGCACGACCTGGAGGATAGACTGGCTGAGTTGAATGCGGCCGGCGTGCAGTTGGCGCGCAAAGTCGCCGACGAGGCCGGCGATGTGCTGGTGGGGGCATCGGTCGGGCCGACCGGAGAGTTGCTGGATCCTCTCGGCGTGATGACGTTGGACGAGGCCGCGGAGCTCTTCGCCGAACAGGTCGCTGTCATGGCCGGCGCCGGCGCCGACTTCATCCTCACCGAAACGATGAGCGACCTGCAGGAGGTGGAGGCGGCTGTACGCGCCGTTGATCAAGCGACAGACCTGCCCGTCGTTTCCATGCTTACTTTCGATACAAATCTGCACACCATGATGGGCGTCAGTCCCAAACAGGCCGTTGAAACGCTGGCCAGTTGGGGTGTACAGGTAATCGGAGCCAACTGCGGCAACGGCCCGGACGAGATCCAGACGGTGATGTCGGAGATGGTCGCGCACCGTCCCCCGGGCGTCGTGCTGTATGCCCAGAGCAACGCGGGGCTGCCGGTCTTGCAGGGAGACGATGTCATCTACGATGGCACGCCGGAAGTGATGGCCGACTATGCCCGCCAGATGCAGGCTCTCGGCGTCGACGTGATCGCCGGCTGCTGCGGCACAACCCCGACCCACCTGCGTGCAATGCGCGAGGCACTGGAGTAAAGGAGGGAGCGAGCCATTCGCGTTTCATCTTTTCAGCAGAGTGACAGGCATGAATGCATTATCACAATAAGGTATACTGCTGATAAGGTATACTGTCGATATTGTATTCCACATGGTGCTCCACATTCGATCGAAACAAGAGCAGACGGACTCATGCCGTGACTCCGTTAAAGCATCCGAGACAGTGAAATCATGATTCCGGCCCGTAGCCCTGAATACCTCGCTGGCATGGTGCGCGAGTTGCGCCGCTTGCCGAGCGAAACCGAATGGGTGGAATTCAAGGGCGACAACAGAAATCCGGAAACTATCGGCCGGAATATCTCTGCTCTGGCGAACGGGGCGGCCGTCAACGGAAAGACGTCCGCCTCAGCCATTTGGGGGATAGAAGACGAATCGCATGCAATTATCGGCACTTCTTTTTTCCCGTCAACAGCAAAGAAAGGCAACGAGCCGCTAGAGACTTGGCTGTATAGTCAGATCAGCCCGCGCATTGAGTTTCGTTTCAACGAACTCCATGTCGATGGACAGCGGCTTGTACTCTTGGAAATCGAACCAGCATCGCGTCAACCCGTGTCCTTCAACGGTGAGGAGTTTATTCGTGTAGGCGGCAGCACGAGAAGACTCAAAGATTTCCCCGAAAAGCAGCGTACACTTTGGCGTGTCTTCGACCAAATCACATTCGAAAATCGTGTCGCTGCAGAACATGTCAGCGACGAAGACACTCTGTACAAGCTCTACTACCCCGCCTACTTCGATCTACTTGACAGAACTATCCCGGACGGACGTGCTGCGATTCTCAACGCGCTCAAAGATGACAGGCTTATTGCGCGCTGCGACGCCGGGGGCTGGAACATCAACAATCTGGGAGCTGTCCTGTTTGCCCGCAACCTGAATGACTTTCCACAGATCAGGCGCAAAGCCATACGCGTCATTCAATATCGCGGTGCAGGCCGCACCGAAACAATAAGAGAACAGGAAGGTGTATTGGGATATGCTGTCGGATTCCCAAGAGTGGTTGAGTATATTATGGCGCTCGTGCCCGCAAACGAAGTCATCGAGCGCTCCTTGCGACGGTCGGTACCGATGTTTCCCGATATTGCAGTACGCGAGCTGGTCGCAAATGCACTGATCCACCAAGACTTCTATATCAGCGGCGCTGGGCCAACGGTGGAGATTTTCGACAGCCGTATTGAAATCACCAATCCGGGCAGTCCGCTGGTGGAAACGGACCGCTTTGTGGATTCACCGCCGCGATCTCTCAACGAAACCTTGGCCTCCATGATGCGCCGGTTTAACTTCTGTGAAGAACGTGGTAGTGGGATTGATAAGGTTGTTGAACTGGCCGAAGTGTATCAACTGCCGGCCCCCCTGTTTGAGTCCCCTAATGGCTTTACAAGGGCAACTCTCTTTGCACAGAAGCCCCTGAGTGAAATGGACAAAACGGACCGCGTCCGGGCCTGCTACCTGCACGCGTGTTTGCGCTATGTGATGAAACTTCCCATGAATAATGCATCGATTCGGGAGCGCTTCGGCATCGCCGAAAAGAGCGCGTCCCAGGCATCAAGGCTTCTCAAAGAATCTGTAGATGCAGGGCTTATCATCATTCGAGACCCCGAAGTTGGCGCCAGGAGCCGGACATATCTGCCCTATTGGGCTTGAAAGTTCCTCAACGAGCGTCACTTGTTTGACGGTTGTTTGACTGAATGGCCTGCAACAAGCACAATTGGTCAGTCCCAGCGGCTCTTAAGAGGGAATTGAAGTAGGAAATTGCTTGACCGTTGTTTGACGGTTGTTTGACTGGAAAGCCGAAATAGCTACAAATCATGATTTTGCTTTCCTTCAGGATTCCAATTGCAGGGCGAAGCGAATTAACGTGAAAATCGGAATCATAGCCTGCGGCGCCATCGTGCGCGAACTTGTCGCCATCGCCAGTCGCCGCGGCTGGGACTACGAACTGACCGCCGTCCCCGCCCAGCTGCATAACCGCCCCGAACGCATCGCCCCGGCCGTGGAGAAAAAGCTCGACGCCTGGGCGAGCCGCTTCGACCGCATTCTCATCGGCTATGCCGACTGCGGCACCATCGGCGCGCTGGATGCCCTGCTCGCCCGCTATCCTCACGCCATACGCATCCCCGGCCCCCACTGTTACGAGTTCTACGGCGGCGCCCTCTTCGACCAACAGGCCGAGCGCCAGCCCGGCACCTTTTACCTGACCGACTTTCTCGCCCGCCACTACGAAGGCCTTGTAATCGAATCGCTGGGCCTTGACTGCTACCCCGAATTGCGTGACACTTTCTTCGGCAACTACGAGGAGTTGCTCTATCTTCGCCAGCTGCCGGACCAGGACGAGAGCGAACGCGCCCGCGCGGCCGCGACGAGACTGGGACTGGCGTATAAGGAGGTCGATTCCGGATTGGACGTTCTGGAGGAGCGGTTGATGGAGTTGATCGAGAACGAAGACCGGTGACCACTGACCACCATGCGCCGAGTCCTCTTTCTCTTCCTTGACGGCGTCGGCCTGGGTCTGGATGACCCGCAGGTCAACCCACTTGCCGCAGCCGCTATGCCGACATTTTCGGCGTTGTTCAATGGCCGTCCGCTCACGGCATCCAGTGGACGTTTCAGCCATGGCGACGCCCATCTGATCCCGACCGACGCCCATTTGGGCGTGCCGGGCCGTCCCCAGAGCGCCACCGGCCAGACCGCGATCCTGACCGGCGTCAACGCACCAGCTTGCTTGGGGGAACACTACGGTCCGCGGCCGGACCAGCGCGTGCGGGACATCCTTGACGAGGCTGGCATCTTCGCCAGGCTCCACGCAGCCGGTCATGCGACCGCCTTCGTCAACGCCTACCCCCAAGGCTATTTTGACGCCGTCGATCGGGGCAAACGCCTGCTGAGCGCAGTCCCCTACGCGGCAAAAAGCGGCGGTCTCCAGCTGCAGACATGGAAAGAGATGGTAGCGCAGCAGGCCCTGTCCGCGAACTTCACCGGCCAGGGCTGGCGCACGCAGTTGGGTTATCCCGATGTGCCGCTCTACTCTCCGCAGGAGGCAGGCGCACAGTTCTGGCGCCTTGCCCAGCCCGTGCGCTTCGCTTTTTTCGAGCACTGGCAGACCGATTTCCTGGGCCACTACCGTGACCTGCGCGGCGCTATCGAGGACTTCGAACGCATTGACGGCTTCCTCGCCGGCCTGTTGGATGTGATGGACTGGCAGGAGACCCTCCTGATTATCGCCAGCGATCACGGCAATGTGGAGGACTGCACAATTCGCAAGCATACCGAAAACCAGGCCTTGACCGTTCTCGTCGGCAGCTGTGCCGCAACCTATGCCCAGCGCGTTCACCGGCTGGATAATTTCGCCGATATCGTCGTTGGCTTTCTGGAGGAAAAAGACCCTGACGGCAGCCAGTAACCAGGCGCCGCAGACCAGATCAAAGCCAGCAACTACAGGATCGCTCAAAATACATCGAACTGACCCACCTACCCACCTCTGCCAGCCGTCACATCAACAAATTGGAGGAGTCATGGAATCCCTGCCATTCGCCAAGCCCGGTCGCTTCTGGAAAGGGAACCTTCACACCCACTCGACCCGCTCAGACGGGACAACGCCGCCGCAGGAAGTCTGCCGGCTCTACGAACAGAGCGGCTACGATTTCATCGCCCTGACCGATCACTTTCTGGAACAGTACGGCTTTCCGGTCACCGATACCCGGCCCTTCCGTTCAGAAGCGTTCACGACCATCATCGGCGCGGAACTGCACAGCGGAGCGATCGAGAACGGCTCCCCCTGGCATATCGTGGCCGCCGGCCTGCCTCTCGATTTCGCGCCAACCGCTCCGGAGGAAAGCGGCGCCCAGCTCGCGGCGAGGGCCATGCAGGCCGGCGCCTTCGTCGGCATTGCCCATCCCCACTGGTATACGCTTACCGCCGCCGACGTCGACGCTTTGGGCCCGGCGCACGCGGTCGAGGTCTTCAACGGCGTGGCCGCCGACGCCAACGATCGCGCCGAAAGCTGGCATATTCTGGACGTACTGCTGGACAGGCGCCAGCGCTACTTTGCCTACGCCGCCGACGATGCTCATCTCACCGACAACTATCATGACTTCCGCCGCGGCTGGGTGCACGTGAAAGCCGAGGCGTTGTCGCCGGATGCCCTGCTCACGGCTTTGAAGGCGGGCGCATTCTACTCCAGCACAGGCCCCGAAATCTATGATATCGACCTCACCCCCGGACAACGTCTTACCGTCCACTGCTCGCCCGCTGAACGCATCTTTCTGACAGGTGTCGGCAGCGCCGCCCAGCGCGCCTGGGGCAACGGTCTCACAAGCGCCAAGTTTGACCTGTCCGACTGGACCAGCCACTACTGCCGGGTGACGGTGCGGGACCGGCGCGGCGGCAGGGCATGGTCGAACCCGATCTGGTTGGAAGAATGAAGGACAATCCTGATTCAGCGGATCTGCAGGTCGAGCTTCTCTGTCTGGGCATCGCCTGCTATGACCTGATTTTTTCGGTGGGCCGGCACATAGGCCCGGATGAAAAGATGAAAGCGTCCGACCTGACCGCCTGCGGCGGTGGAATCGCTGCCAATGCGGCAATGACGGGCGCTCGTCTTGGTTACTCCGTGGCCTTCGCCGGCTATCTGGGCCGCGATATGTACGGCGACAAACATCTCGATGAACTTAATGCCGCCGGCGTCAACACCGAACTGGTCGCACGCGGCGAGTGGCCGACATCCCTCTCCGCCATTTTCGTCAAGCCGGACGGCGCCCGTGCTCTCGTCAACTACGGCCTCGGCCGGGAGATGCCGGGCGAGCTGGAGTTAACTCTGGAACACTGTCGACCGCGCGCCGTTCTGGTAGACGGCCACTACCTCGCCGCGGCCGCGCCCCTGGTCGCCCTCGCCAGCTCCGCCGGCATCCCCACTGTGCTTGATGGCGATACGCTCCACCAAGGTTCGAAAACGCTGATGGAGATGGTGGAATTTCTCGTGGTGTCAGAACACTTTGCCCGCGAATTTAGTGGCCAGGAGGATGTGGAGGAGGCCCTCACGCAACTGAGTCACTGCGCTCCCTCGACGATTATCACTCTCGGCGAACGAGGCCTGCGCTGGCGCAATCGGGCAGACTCCCGCTTTGGCGCCGGCTTCGGCAGCTACCCCGCCTTTGCCATCGCGGCCGAGGACACCACCGGCGCCGGCGATGCCTTTCACGGCGCTTTCGCCGCCGGACTTTCACGTGGAATGGAGTGGGAAGAGCTGCTGCGTTTCGCCTCAGCGGTCGGCGCGCTCTGCTGCACCAGAAAAGGCGCACGCCCTGGCATTCCCACCGGCGCAGAGGTGGCCGCGTTTCTGGCGCGAAACTGACCTGCGTCAACGACGAAATGTATGCGGGAAACGACCAATTCAGGTTGTTGATTAACGGCCTCGGCGGACGGCGCTGACTCCCGATTTTTCCGCCATTTTTGAATCTTGTAAGCGATTCAGGTTTCCAGTATTGTGTGGTAGTATCTGAATGAGGGTATCGCGCTCAAAGTTGACGGCGGTGGAAAAGGACGGTTCGACAGCCGTCCGTTTTATTCGTAACCCCCCTCGGCAAATGCCGGCAATCGGGTCGGCGGAACAGCTGGACGCCCGTGCGCCGAACAGCGTGCAGAATAAACTATCCCATCCATTGTGGTTTCGGGAGGACAGATAATGATGTGGTTTCGGGAGGACAGATAATGACGGTAGCGGCTCCAGAACGGCAAATCGATGACGGCCTTTCTGGCGACTTCCCGCAGGGTCTCTATGATCCGACAGGAGTTGTCACAGGCGTCGACGGCTTTGAGGCTGTGGCAGACGCCCACGTGGCCCAATTCCATGAGCAGGGCTATCTGATAGTCGAAAACGCCTTCACGGCGCAGGAAGTGCAGATCGCGTTGGACGGGCTGTTTCACCTGCTGTCCGGCGCAGTTGAAGAATTCAATGGCGTTCAGTATGAGCGGGCTTCTGCCGTCGTCGCGGTTGAGGATATGTCGGTTGAAGAAAAGCAGGACTACGTGCGCAAATTCATGAGCTTCGTCGACTACGACGAGCGCCTCAACGAGCTCGCGCATCATCCGCGGCTTCTGGCCCTGGTGGAAAGACTCATCGGCGAAGCGCCCGTCCTGTTCCAAAGCATGGCGCTGCTCAAGCCGCCCCGACTGGGCCGCGACAAGCCCTGGCACCAGGATGCCGCCTATTTCCAGATCGAACTTGAGGTCAAAGTCGTGGGCTGCTGGATCGCCCTGGACGAGGCCACCATCGAAAACGGCTGCATGGTCATCGCCCCAGGCAGCCATCTGAATGGCCCCGTCGTACATTTTCGAAGACGGGACTGGCAGATCTGTGATACAGACGTGGACAACAGTGGAGCAGTGGCTGTACCGCTCAAGCCGGGCGGTCTCTTGATCTTCCAGAGTTTGCTCCACCATGGGACACCACCCAACGATTCCGGGTTGCGTCGCCGGGCGCTCCAATTCCACTACCGGCCGCAGAGCGCGCCTCTCACCAGCCAAGAGGAAAGACTGGCGATTTTCGGTGGTGAGGGGTTAGGGGCAGAGTGTTGAATTGAGCAGTAGCGGGAAGGCGTGGGAGTCGAACCCACCGCAGCCGGCTCTGCGCCACCTGCCACTGATTTTGAAGACCAGGGCGTCCACCGGGACACATCCCCTCCCACTAGCTATTGTATCGGTAGAATTGCGCGCGGTCAAGTGAAGCGGCCGCGTTCTACATCAGAGTCCCTTACGTTGGGCACGCAAGCCTGTCTTCCCCGGATCAGCTTGCCACAAGGATAACACGCAAACCAGAATTGTATCCGGTCTCTGGTCACGCCACCCGACCCGTAAAAGCTGACGTGATCGCAGACTGACTATTAACGCCTTCATGGTCGCCGGGATTTATCCATCAATATATTTCCCTACAACCGATGCTGTGAGCGATTTGGATAAATATAGTATGCACTTGGCCTGCCCCGAATGCGGAGCTCCGGTAGAGGTTACCCCGTCTTTCGCAAATTGCCCCGCCTGCGACGCAAATGTCGCCTCCCACTACACCCCCGCGGAAATGACCCGGACTATCTATCATCGCGCCCTTGAACATTATTCGATGGGAAATGAAGTGGCCGCGTTGGAAGGAATCGATCAGGGCATTTCGTTGCTGGAAGCGCCCGAGTTGCACCTGTTGGCGGCTCTGATCTACCGCAAACGCGGCGAATTCAAAGAGATGCGGGAACACGTGGCCGCCATCCCCGCCGATGACATCCTGCGCAGCGAAGGCGAATGGCTGCTGCGCTCGCACCAGGAGCAACTCCAGCTGGGGCGGCGGGAAGAGGCCCGCAGACGCGGCCGCGCCAAAGGCACACAACTCGCTGTGGGCAAAGCAAGTCGACAGTTCAGCACCGAATATTACCCGGCCCCCCTGAACAAGAAACAGGTCGCAACCAAGGGCGCCGCCAAAACACGTCGCAACCGTCTTCCTTGGGCAATTCCTATTGCCGCCCTGCTGCTGGTCATCATCTTCCTCGCGCGCGGCACGGGCGATTCACTGATGACCTCGCTGCAGCAACTCCGTACGATTCCCGACGAATTCAAATCAGTCTACTCCTCCTTCACCAGAGACGAACCGGTCGCAGTGACCGGCGAAAATGAAGGGCCTGACACCGGTGTCCAGGTTAGTTCCGGCTCCCAGATCAACACCGCCCCCACAGTAGATTCGCCGACGCCCGTGAATTCGTCTGCCGCGCCCCCATCTCCCACGACGCTTCCGACGCCGCAACCGACTCAATCACAACCGACTCAATCACAACCGACTCCCACTGCTACAGGCAGCGCGTCTCCTCAAGTGGTTGCGACAAAGATCGCTGAGACACGCCTGCAATCCTTCGATCTGACAAATTTCCTTAAGGAACAGGACCGATCGGACCTGGCCGCCCTTGCCATACAGGCTACGTGGGCCCAGGGAGCGCCCCCAGGCGAACTGGTTTTGCTGGGCACTGTGACTATGACCTCAGTTCAGACCGAGTTGCTGGAGTTGGCGGCAGAAATCGAAGGGGTTACGTCGATCGACAGTAGCGGGCTGGAGGTGGTCCTGCCCGAGACTTACACTGTCCGGGCAGGCGAAAACCTGCGTCACATCGCACTTCGGTTGTACGGAGACCAGGACCGCTGGACAGAAATCTACGAAGCCAACCGGGATCTGGTAGGCGACGATCCTAATAACCTCTGGGTCGGCCTTTCGCTGACGATTCCTCAGGATGTCGATTCCCAGGAGGGACCGATCCAGCAATGAGTCGTGTTTCCCAACGCCCCTGCCGCTGCTGGCCATACTCCTCATCGCCTTTCTCGGTCAGTTTGCGCTTTTCGGAGAAGCGGTGTTGTTCAAGGGCGAGAGTCGGGAGATCACCGATGTCGGCATCGGCCTGTTGCTCTCCGTAGTTGGCGTCTCCCAGCTGTTCACACAGACCTGCCTGCTGCGGCGGTTGGCGCGGCGATTTGACGAAGGCGAGCTTGTCGTGATGGGTAGCGTCCTGCGTACGATCGGCATAATGCGGTGGATGCCGACCAAATCCGTCCGAGCGTGGGAGGCCTGGAGCGCCCCGCGAAAAACGTAGGTCGCGAAACGAAGAATCCTGATGACACACCGAGGTAGGCCGCACACGGAATCACAACCTGACCCCAACACCACGGTTCCCTTTGACGCCGCCGCCCGCCTGCCGCAGGACGCAGACAACGTCGCCATCGCCACCCGCCGCCTGGAAGCCGGCCTGACAATCGAACATAACGGCGCGCAATTCACGCTCGATACCACCATTCTCGTCGGCCACCGTTTCGCCATCGAACCGATTGCGGAGGGCGAGCCTCTTATGTCCTGGGGTCTTCCCTTCGGCATGGCGACGCGCGCGATCGCGCCGGGCCAGTATGTATGCAACGCCGGCATGATCGAAGCGCTCAGCGGACGCACCCTCGATTTCACCCTCCCGCAGCAACCGAACTTCCAGGACCGGATCATCGCCTACGAAGTCGACGAGGCGACCTTCCGTCCCGGTCGGCAGGTGGAGCGATATAACGAAGAACGCACCTTTCTCGGTTTCCGCCGCGCCGGCGGGCGCGGCGTAGGCACGCGCAACATGATCGTCATCATGGGGACAACCTCCAGCACGGCCGGCTTTGCCCGAAGCCTTGCGCAGATCCTGCAGCCCGCCGCCGCCCCCTTCCCCGACTTCGACGGCATCGTAGCCATTGCCCACACTGAGGGCAGCGGCTACGAACGGCTGAACAACCGCGACTTCGTCTTGCGCACCCTCGCCGGCCTGATCGTGCATCCGAACGTCGGCGCGGTCCTGGCAGTGGACACACCGGAATTGAACCCGACCGCCGACCGGCCCATCAGCAACGCCGAGCTGGAGGCCTACCTGCACGCGAATGACTATCCCCTGGCGGACGTGCCGCACCGTTTCTTCACGCTCTCCGGAGACTGGCAGGCCGACCTCGCCGAGGCCTCCGCAACCGTCGAGCGCTGGCTGCCGCATATCGCGGCCCTGCCGCGCACGTCCGAATCGCTGGCCCATCTGAACATCGCCCTCCAATGCGGCGGCTCCGACGCCTTCTCCGGCCTCTCCGGCAACCCGCTGGCCTCCACCGTCGCCAAAGATGTCATCCGCTACGGAGGACGCGCCAACCTGGCCGAGACCGACGAGCTCATCGGCGCCGAAGCCTATCTTCTGCAGAACACCCGCGATCTGGCCACCGCGCAGGCCTTCCTCGACTATGTAGCCCAGTTCAAGGAGCGGCTGGCGTGGCACGGCCAGACCGCAGAGGGCAATCCCACCGGCGGAAACAAGCTCCGCGGGCTCTACAACATTGCGCTCAAGTCGATCGGCGCCGCAATCAAGCGGCACCCCGATGTTCGTCTCGATTGGGTTGTCGATTATGGGGAACGGATGGTGAAGACCGCCGATAAACCGCCTCCGCACAGGCCCGCGGACGAACTGGCGCCCGGCTTCTACTTCATGAATACGCCGGGCAACGATCTGGAAAGCATCGCCGGCCAGGTGGCCGGCGGCTCCAATCTGATCATCTTCGTCACCGGCAACGGTTCGATCACCAATTTCCCATTCGTGCCCACGATCAAAGTGATGACAACGAGCCCGCGCTTCAAGCTGCTGCCCCAGGAAATGGACGTGAACGCCGGCGCCTACCTCGACGGCAAGCCCATGCCCCAACTCTGCGATGAGACTCTCGACCTCCTCGTGGAGATCGCCTCCGGCCGCCGCAGCAAGGGCGAACTGGCCGGTCACTCGCAGATATCCATCTGGCGCAACTGGCAGCAACAGGACCACAGCCAGCTGCAGTCAATCCTGGCACGTCCCCAGCCAGACGGTCAGCCGCTCATGATCAGAACGCAACCTGCCGAGACGGAAGGCCTGAATCTGCCCCAGCCGGCCGCGGCCCGCGTCGGCCTGATTCTGCCCACCAGCCTCTGCTCCAGCCAGATCGCCGGCATGGCAGCCCAGCGCCTCAACCGGGCGGCCTCCGAACCGAACGCCGCCGTTCCGGGTGAAGCCGGTGACCGTCCCCGATTTGCCGCCCTGCCCCACACCGAAGGCTGCGGCGTCGCCTTCGCCTCCACGCAGGATATCTACGCCCGCACCATGATCGGTTACGCCACCCACCCCCTGGTGGACGCCTGCCTCTTTCTCGAACATGGCTGCGAGAAGGCCCACAACGACTACATCCATTCGTTGCTGCGCGAAAGCGGCCTTGCTGAGGACGATTTCGGCTGGGCCAGCGTGCAGTTGGATGGCGGCATTGCCAGCGTCCTCGACAAGATCGAAGAGTACTTTGCCGCGCAAATGTCAAACATCCGCCACCAGCACGGAAACGATCGCAAGCTGTCCCTGGCGCTGCTCAGCGATGGCGCCGCGCCCGCGGACGCCGCGCACAGTCTCGCCCGCGTCGCTCGCTGGGTCGTGGCCGCCGGCGGCACTGTCATCACACCGGCCTCCGGCGGGCTGATCGAGGCGCCCGCCTGCCGTGCGACACTCGGCCTGGACACTTCCGAACTGCCGCCCTCCCTTTCCTACGGCCAGGCCGCGCAAGAATCCGGGTTCCACCTGATGGACATGCCCACTCCCCACTGGAGCGAGACGCTGACCGGCCTCGGCGCCAGTGGCGCGCAGCTGCTCATCGCCTACTCTGACAAGCTGAGGGCGGGGCATCCGCTTGTGCCACTACTGCAGCTGGCAGGCGAACACGCATCCGCCGCGCCCGATCTGCGGCTGTGCGGCGATATAGGCGAGTGGCCGCAGCAGATACTGGATCTGGCCGCGCGAACGCTGGCCCGCGACTATCAGCCGCACAGCGCCGTTCACAACCACATCGACTTCCAACTCACCCGCGGTCTGCTGGGGATCTCAACATAGCGAGCACCGGTGTCCGATCGCCCGTTGTCAGTGGTTGGGGATCTGCAGGTACTGCCTGTGCTGCTGGCCGCCGCTGGTATCGCGCACTTCTTACCGCGCAATCGCCGGAAAGTCCCCCGGCTCCACCAGCAGACGCAACTCGCCGGTCTCCACCTCGAGCAGCCAAAGCGAGGGCACCACCTCCGGCCCGCGCAGCGGAAACCTTCGCGTGATCAGATAACGTCCATCCGGACTCCACACCGGCGGCCCGTGGTCATAGGCGGGATCTGCCGTCAGTGGGGTTGCCTCCGTGCCGTCCGCGCGCATCCGCCAGATCTGGCTGCCCCGCGTCGCCTCCGGCCCTTCCAACTCCTTGCGCCGAAACGCGATCCAGGCGCCGTCCGCCGACGGAACGGCCGAACTGTCGTGAACCAGGGCCGTAGCGGAGCTCCCCGCTTCACTCAACTCGACCTGCTCGCCGCTTTCCACGTCGATCGCGATCAGGTGAGTCATCCACTCATCGCCGCTCTGTCTGAAATCGGTCGTGTACAGCCTTGCCTGGGCGCTGTCCCAACTGCAAGTTTCACCGGTGGCGGTTGGATAGAATGCGGTCTGCCCATTCTCGCCCGCCGGTCCCCCCGACAGATTGATAACGGCCAGCCGCTGTTCCTCCGGCGACACAAAACACAGCCATGCCCCATCAGCAGACCACCGTGCGTCGAGTCCAAGACGCTGGCTGTCGCTGAAGATCGGCGCAGTTTCGCCCGATTCCACATCCAGAAGCCAGATCCGCGGCGGGCTGAGCACACCGGACGCGAACGCGTTGACCGAACGACGCGTGTAAGCCAGATACTGACCGTCGGCCGACCAGCTCGGTCCGCTGCATGACGCGTTCTCGCACGCCAGCAGAGGTCTGTCCTGGCCACTGGCCAGGTCGAGCAGCCGAAGATCGCTGAATCCCAACTCGCCCAGCGCACCGTATGCGATCATCCTGCCGTCGGGCGACGGCGCGAAATCCCACACACTGACTTCAGTCGGGGTCAGAGGATGGGGCGAGAGGCCGGTACCAAGCTCATCCTCCTCGAATGGCAGCGCGTGCAACTGCGCGCGTCCCACCTCATCGACCGTCTTGTAAAGCAGGTAGGAAACGCCGTCGTCCCCGACAACCCGGCGGCTTTGCCCCCACAGGCCCAGGAGCAACAGCGTGCACAGGCTGAGGATCGACAATACGGTCAGATCAAAACGGCTCATGGATTCGAGGGTTGGGGGGCCAGGATGGGCAGCAGGTGCGCCTGACCGCTGCGCAGTGGCATCATGTCAAAGGTGTCAGGGATAGAGATAGGGCTGGTTGGGTTCCGGTACGGCCTCCAGCTGCTCTGCCACAAGCACCGGAATACGATTGCCCGTGGAAGCGGCGAACTGTCCAACCACCCGGACCCACTGACCTTCCTCCAACTCCCCTCCGGAAGACAGGCCGGCCGCCAGGCTGACCGGCAGACCGACCGCCATGGCATCGGCCGCGCAGCAGCCGACAACAAAGCGGGTGAGGGTAAACTCCGCCTCGTCCGCAGCGTCATCGAGATAGACGAAGCCAATCACATCCGCAGTGTCTGTCTCGGCCGGCCGTTCGCCTTGGTGAAAGGCGAGTACCCAATCCAGAATCGAGCGCTCGCTGCTCTCCTGCACCAGCGATGATCCCACCGCAGCCGGCAATACCGAGTCCAGTCCCCCGGCGCTGATTTCACGATTCTGCAGCGCAGCCACACCCAGAGGACGCGGAGGCACGAGCAGACCGAGGATGATCGGAAGCGAGATAAGCAGAAACCCCGACCAACCGAGAGCGTGACTGTGATCATGGACATGATCATCTGGCGCTGCAAGCGTATCGTCGTCCTCCTGGAGCAGGTGACGGTAGCTCAATCCCACTACAATGAGACCGAGCACAGCTGCCACCGTCAGCCAGTCAAACCGTTGACTGATGTAGTAGTTGAGCGTCCCGGTCGTGATGCGCGTGAACAGAAAGATGCCCAGCGCCAGCAGCAGCAGCCCCTTGAGAGCGGCCTGCACCTTGGGCAATCGCAGCAGTCTGCCGGTTATCGTAGCTGAATCCTGTGTCACTTCCTCGCCTGTCCTGTATTACGTCAACCTATTCGTCAAACCCCCACCTGCACGTTCCAGAAGACACCGATAACCGCTACCAGAGCCAGCGGCAGCAGGATCAGATAAAGGACCGTCCTCCGTCGGAAGACCCCCATAAACAGCAGCGAACTCTTGATATCCACCATCGGACCGAACACGAGAAAGCCAAACAGCGATCCGGTCGTGAACGCGTTGCTGAAAGCCAGGGCGATAAAGGCGTCCACCGTCGAGCAGACCGACAAGATGTACGCCAGCGCCATCATCACAAAGACGGAGATGACAGACCCCTGGCCGATGGCGAGCAAAGTGGACTGGGGAACGACCGTCTGCATCGCCGCCGCCAGCATCGCCCCGGCGATCAGATAGCGGCCCATGTCCAGAAAGTCATCGCCCGCCATGACAAGCGCCTGCCAGACGCCCGGGCGGGAGCCACCGTGGTCGTGACCATGATCACCGGAGTCGTCGCGGCCGTTGGAGACGGTCAGCGTCTCGGGCAGCAGGATCTCACGCGGGCGCGCCAGATGAAAGATCAGCCCTACCGAAAACGCCACCAGCATGCTGAACACAACCCGCCCCCACAACACCGGACCCCAACCGAAGGCAGCGTAGGTGCTGAAGATCACAACCGGATTGATCACCGGGGCCGCCAGCAAAAACGCGATCCCCACCGGCAGCGGCAGCCCCTTGCCGTACAGCCGCCGCGTCACCGGCACCACCCCGCACTCACACACAGGGAAAATAAACCCCAGCCCCGCGCCCGCCAGCGCCGCCAGCAGCGGATGATCAGGTATGTAGCGCTCCACCATCCCCTGGTTCACATAGACGGCGATGAAGCCCGACACAGTCGAACCGGCAATCAGAAAAGGAGCGGCTTCGATGAACAGGCTGAGGAAAATCGTGACGAACGTCTGGAAGCGCTCGGCCGCGAAAAAGCGGGCCTGGGGCGTGTTGATGCTGCTCGCGACAACCACCAAAAACGCGAAAACCAGGAACGCCGCGATCCCCCAACGCGGGCGCCCAAACCAGCGGTTTCCTGTTCTTTCCGGGGCTGCCTGTGGCAGCGGTGATGCTTGACCCATCAGTTAGTTGGCAGGTGGCGCTGTCTGCGCTTCAATCGCCGCCTATCCAGTCGAGCAAACTCGTGTCGGCTACTGCAAGAAGCGGGGAGTGAAGTTGCCTCCCCTTAGATCACTCTTGCAGCGATATTCAATCTTACTTGAGGCGCGCCATTCTGCCAATCCGAACTATTCAGCGTTGCCTGTCTTGACCCCTGTTCGTCCGGTATGTGGGAGTTGCCTCCACAGAGCGCAGCCGTCTCCCTTGAAGCCTGCCCAAGCTGACCGGCAGAGATACTTTTCTGTCAATCACTACCTGTCTCCTTAGACAGAAACTGTCTTTGTCGGTTATCATTCGCAGTACCCTTCCGGTGATCTCTTCCGGCCTTCACAGAGCCTGAAAACATCCCGTCGGGGTCTTCCTTCAAACTCCATCCAGCACAAGGCCCAGGGTATGACACGCATGACGGTGGAACAGCTTCGGCAGGACCTTCCCATGACCGGGGAAGTCGGATATTTTCAGACCGGGACCTACGGCCCCGCCAGCGACTCCGTGCTCCAGGCGGTACGAGAAACGATGGAAACCGAGGCACGCCACGGCCCCGCCACCTCCGCCGGCAGGCAGTCGCACATCGAACGCGAGGCCGCCGCCCGCAGCGGATTGGCGCGCATGCTCAATGTCCGGGAAGAGGAGATCGGCATCGAGACCAACACCTCGCGGGCCATGCAACAGATCGTGCGCGGTCTCGACTGGCAGCCGGGCGACGAGTTCGTCATGACCTCGCTTGAGCATGTCAGCACCTACGGGCTTTCCTATTCGCTGGAGCAGCAACACGGCGTGAAGACCATCGTACTGGGCGAAGTGTACGATGAACATCTCCTCGGCGATCTCGCATCCGTGCTCACCGACCGCACCCGCCTGATCTGCCTCAGCCATATCGCCTCCCCCAACGGTCGCCTCCTCCCGTGCAAGGAGGCAGCCGCCATCGCCCACGACGCCGGCGTGCCCGTCATGCTCGACCTGGCCCAATCGGTCGGCCAGATGCCGGTAGACCTGAAGGAGCTCGACTGCGATTTTGCCGTCGGTTCCGGCCACAAATGGCTGCTCGGCCCCATGGGCACCGGCTATATGTATATCTCGCAAGACCAGATCCCCGGCTTCCACCCCAACTTCATTCCCGACCGCAGCCCCTGGTCGCTGCCCGATGCCCCGACCCCGGCGCCGACCGCCCGCTCCCGCACCGAGATCGGCACCTATAACCATGCCCTCGTGGTCGGCCTCGGTCGCGCCGTCGAGATAGTGGAAAGCATCGGCCTGGATACAATGCAGGAAAGAATAACCCAACTGTCCGGCCGCCTGCGGCAGGGCGTTGGCCACATCGATCGCGCCCGCATCATCACCCCCCAGGAACCTGGCAAGTCCGCCGGTATCACGTCGCTGATGTTCGATGGCTTCACCAAGACCGACATGGACGGCCTGGTCGATAGAATGCACGAACGCCATCAGACCGTCGTCAAATCCCAATGGCTGACCGCCCCGCCCGACCCGGTCAAAGTCGCCATGCGCATCTCCGTCGCCGCCTTCAACGACGAGAGTGAAGTGGACCGCCTGCTGGAGGGGTTGGACGAAGAACTGTAACCACAGTGGCCGCGAACGCCGCCGCATACGAGCAACTATCCACGAATAAGAGGAAAAAATAAGATGACTGAACGCCTGGCACTCTGGGGACCGCCCGTAGTGGAGAGGATTCCCGACGATCCCGATTATGCCGACTATCTGCCCGCTTGGGTACAAAAATGCGCCGACGCAGGCGTAACCAAGATTATCGGTGGAGACCGCACACGCGCCCTCACCGAAGCCGCCCATGCCGTCGGCATCAAGGTCGATCCCTACATCAACTACAACTCCTTCCCCCGTCATGGTTGGGCACGCGTCACCTACGGCTGGTCCCTCGACTTTCTGCGCCCCCCCGTAACCGCAGCCGATGCCCGCGCCGTCATGGACAGTCACCGCCCCATCTACGACGCCCCCAAAGTGACCACCAGCATGACCGACTTCGCGGCCAAAAATCCGCAGTTCCGCAGCCTCACCCGCACCGGTTCCTACACCCTGCAGCCCGGCGACGATCTCTACCTGAGCGCTGCCTTCCCCGAAGTGCGCGCCGAGCAGACCGAGCAGTTCCTCGATACGCTCGCCCATACCCGGGGCGACGGCATTCAGGTCGAGTTCGTGCTCGGAAACGAGGACGAAAATGGGGCCGTCCCCTACGGCTACGAAGATCGCACCGTCAACGAGTTCCAGGCCAAACATGGCAAGAACCCGTTCGAACTGCCCAACGACGACCCCGAGTGGCTGCAGTTCCGCGCCGACTACGTTACCCTCGCCCTGACCGAGATGCGGGCCGCGGTCAAGCAGGCCAAGCCCGACGCCATCTTCTCGACCACCCTGATCGCCGGCGAGAAAGAGGACTACCTTAAACTCCTGCACGATTGGCCCACCTGGCTTGAGCAGGGCCTCGTCGACGAGTTCTACATCTGGTTCCGCACCAACTCCGATCTGGACGCGCTCCAGCGCCAGCTCAGCTATGCCGTCGAAGTCTCTGCCGGCCGCACACCGGTGATCGCCGAGCTCTCCTGTTACCATCCCGGAAGCTTCCAGCAGCCCGACCAGATGCTGCGCGCCGCAGAGGTGGCCATGGACTGCGGCGCCGACGGCGTCGGCATCTACCGCAGCCACGCCGTGGAGCAATTGGACTTCTGGTCTGTGTTGGAGAAGATGAGTAAGCTTTAAGAGAGGGCGCTTAGGCTGAGAATCTGTCTCAGCGTTCGGGAAGGTCCGCTCGTGACAAACTGATCGAATACAAGAGAGGCATACCATGTCCTATTACGTCGCGGCGTACGACACCGAAGGCGTGTACCCCTGGTGGGATAAGGACCGACGTCAAAGAGGTTTCAGCTACACCCCCGAACATATCGCCGAATTTCTCGACGGCGTGCGCGCCGTCGCCGACGTCCACCTGCAGCGCCACGCGCCCGCATCTTTCTTCCTCGTCGCCAAAATGCTGGAGCTCTGCGGCCCCGAACTGCGCGTCATTCTCGACAATCCCCTCTTCGATATCCAGTGCCACACCTTCACCCATCCCAACCTGAAAGAGCTGGGCGAGGACAGAGCCGCGCTCCGATACGAGCTCGGCGACGCCAAAAAACTGATCGAAGACACCTTCGGCCGCGAAGTGAACGGCCTCACCGCGCCCGGCGGTTACACAGACGGCTTCCGCGGCCAGCCTGCCGTTCTCGAAGTGATGTGGGAGGCCGGTTACCGCTATGTGCGCAGCGTCGGCAAAGGACCGAATGGCGCCCTGCCCGCCCTCGTGGAGCAGCCCTTCTGGTATGCGGAAGACGGCTTCCCGGATCTACTCGAAACGCCTTCCCACGCCTGGCACGACAACATCCTTACCGGGCAGCCGGCCACCGTCCACTGGCCGCCGCTCCTGCCCTGGCCCTATCCCACGGCGATGCCACGCGACGCCCAGGGCGTCTACGAAGCCTACGCGCCCGGTATCGACTACTGCACGCAGAAGCAGCTACTCTACTACATGCCCATCTTCCACCCCTGGTCCATCTACCGCATCGACAAGCAGGCCGCCCAGATCGGCCTGCTCCTGGATCATGCCAGCCGGAAAATGGAGATGGCATCCTGCGACCACATCTATCAGCATATCCTCCGATATCCCGAGCTGGCGTCAGACTGAGTTCATTAGCGAATGAACAAGAGTGGCTAACCGTTTCGGATGTCGATCTTTGGCTAGTGCAAAGTTAAACTGATTTCAGAAGCGCAACGAGACGTTTGAGTTCCAATCGCTGATTCTTAACCAAGATTCTTGGATTCCAAATCGAACCACTTTCACCTGATGTCCTCATTGAGCCAAACTCTGTGGCACGTCTTTGCATTTGGAATACATGAGGGCAGATATATTTGAGAAAAGGGGCGGTAGGCGATGCCGGGATTTGGCGCGGACGAAAACTACACTGAAGTGAATGGGTCCGCCCAAGAAGATTTCAGGACAATTGAAGAAGCTGGAGAGGAAGTCTGGTCTGAAGACTTTGAGGACTTTTTGGATAACCCGCCTCTAGACGAGATGTCAATCTTACTGGAGCTGGAATATCTATCATTGGAAAGTCTACCAGAAGACTTTGGCAGCGAATCTGAACTAATTCTTGACGAACCGGAACCGCTAGCCGAGTACGATAGCGAATTAAGCGAACCTCTTTATGAAATCAGTGACGATGGTATTGATGACCAGGCAAGAGAACTCAGAATCGACCAACTGGTTGCATTTGTATACGACGCTTCCAATGAACAGCGGACCCAGATTGCTGAAATGCTGCGGAGATTCAGCAACGCAAAACTTCGAAATTGGCTTATATGGTTGCGCAACAAGGAGTGGACGGGGAACAGTCTCCTATTGTTCCTAGGATTTTTCAATCACTGGTACGAAAACAGTCAATGGTGGGAGTATTGGTATTGGGATAGACGTTTGGGTTGGCTTCCGGGGTTTTCTCGCCATATCTTGACACGTGATGAAGCGTACCAATGGATACAACGTTTTCCGCATTGCAGACCTAGCGAGTTAATTGACGAGTCTTGGTTTGAAGATTGGGAATTCTATGAAGTATGGAGGTATGGTTTCAATTCGTTCGTTGCCTTTGCACGATTTCGTTCTGATTTCGATGATCGTGAAGAGTGGCGTCGTCATCTTGGAATGGATGATGAAGATGGCGGCAAATGGTGGAAAGAAGACGCGTATGACGATTTATCCATTGACGGCAAAAACTACGAAGGTTGAGGAGAGGCAGACATGACAACTTCTCAACTGGAAAATACGCTCATACCGATAGAGAACTGCTGGGTCAAGCATAGAGTGCGGAATCTCTTCGGAATAGTTGTCGGACACAAGACTGAAGGGGATTTGGACTACGTTCAGGTGCAGTGGGGCAGGAATAGGGAAATTGACTGGCACCAACTCTCGGAACTGAGCTGTGGCTTTCGCCCTGGCCATGTAGTCCAAGACAGGCCCCGTTCTAACACACGAAAGTCTTTGGGAACTGGTACAGTGCTGACGGTGCAACCAATTGCTGGCCAAGAACATGTAATTGTACAGTTACACAATACAGGTGAGATCCAACGTTTCCCTTATGAAAACTTAGTACGCATTCAAGATGCTGCTACAAAGTTTATTGGCGCAAAAGTTACGGATTCAAACGAAAGCGATCGGTTCCGTCTCAAAACACTCGCCTACGCCCTTGACTCATGGAATCAGGTTACTGGAGCACTCGATCGTCTTGATGTGGATCCGCTTCCACACCAGATTAACTTAGTCCATCGTATAATGACATCGGACCAGTCAAACTGGCTCATTGCCGACGATGTGGGTTTAGGCAAGACGATCGAGGTTGGGTTGTTACTGGCGGCGAAAAAACGTCAGCGACAACAGACGAGGCGAGTACTGGTAGTATGTCCGGCAGGGATGGTGCGGCAGTGGCAGGACGAAATGCAGCACAAGTTTAACGAAGTGTTTCAGATTTACGGCAATGACTTCACCATTCCCTACATCTCCCACTGGACCAGGTATGACAAAGTCATAGTCTCGATTGATCGGGCCAAAGCGGACAACCATAAGGCTATATTTATGGAGTCAGGCCACTGGGATGCAATCGTATTTGATGAGGCTCATCACTTGAGTAAGATCGAGCACCAAGCAGTTACTCAAAGATACAGTTTGGCCGAATCACTGCGAGGCCAAACCGATGCTTTTATATTCCTAACAGGAACCCCACATCAAGGTCACACCGAGCAGTTTATCAACCTTCTGCGGCTGTTGCGGCCTGATTTGGCGAGAGGACTTTCGACGCCTTTTACTGATCCGTCTGTCATCGCTAGCATCGTCCTACGTAATCCCAAGAGTCAGGTAACTGACGCAAGGGGCAAATTCTTGTTCAGGGGCCAAGACACAAAGTGCGTAAGAGTATCACTGTCCGAAGCTGCGAGAGACTTCGATGCGCAGTTACAAATCTACCTTAAAGAAGGCTACGCTGCATCTGAACTTGGAGGAAATACAGGCCGGGCCATCGGGTTTGTAATGACAACCTACCGCAAACTAGCATCGTCGAGCATTGCGGCAATTGAGGGGGCATTACAACGCCGAATGAATCGTCTCCAGGGAAACGACCAGAATCGTGGCGCCAATAGAGCAAGAGTGTTTTTCGGGGACGACTCATTTGATGAGGTGGCCTTTCAGGAGGGATCTGATGGCCGCGATGACTTAGACAGACTAGCTGAGAACGTCCCCGCTACACCGTTTTTTGACGACGAGCAACTCCAGATTGCCGACCTTCTTCGAGTTGCGAAGCAGGTTAAGCAAAATGACCGAAAACTGAATCAATTCCTATCGGAAATCGTTGATCCTATGAAACAAGCTGGCGAGAAATTGTTGATTTTCACCGAATACCGCGCTACTCAGGACTATCTAGTAGAAGCTTTGGAAGGCCGTTATCCGGGCAGCGGCGTCTCCCAGATCAATGGCAGCATGGATATAAGGGAGAAAAGACGCAACATAGATGACTTTAATGAATATAAGCAGTTCATGGTATCAACTGAGGCTGGAGGCGAGGGCATCAATCTTCACCAGCGATGCCACGTCCTTGCCAATTACGACCTACCCTGGAATCCCCGCCGACTCGTGCAGCGAGCAGGACGATTGTACCGTTATGGTCAAACTGAGCGTGTTATCGTTTTCAACTTGATGGCCAACGATGGCTTTGATAATGAAGCGCTCAACAAAATGCTGGAACGGGTTTACAGCATTGTTCAAGGAATGTCATCAATAAGTCCCGAATTTCAATATGACGTGCAGCAAGTAGAGTTGATCGGCGAACTGCTTGAGCGCGTTGACCTTGCTTCCATTTTAGCTGCAAACAAGACCTTGGATTTAACTCGAACTGACGCGGAGATCGAAAGAGCCCTCGCACTCGCTGACCAAGCGAAATTCCAACAAGAGAAACTCTTTTCTCAAGTCACTGGATTCGATCCGAAAGCTGCCGCGATGCTTCAATCTCTTGGGCCGAAAGACGTTCTCTCCTTCTTGGAAGGAATATTGCCGTTCAAAGGCATCCAAATTAGAACCCGCTTGCACAATGGGCAAACGCTTGAATTGCAACTGCCCGAGGAATTGCGGGGGCAGTTCTCTGACTTCCCCAGACGAGCGACCATTGTAAGTGTTACAGTTGATCGTCAACTCGTAACTCGGAGACGTCACTCTGATATATTTCCTATGGATTTCGCCAGTGAATTCTTCTCTTGGCTCATTGATTCCGCTAAATCGCCAGCATTCAAAGGAGAGTATGCAAATCTAGTCGGTCCAGAACCAGGGACGCTAGCTCTGTACAAGATTCGTTGGCAAAATGACCAAGGTATCCCCCAAGAGGAGGAATTGCTTTCAGTGTTCTTGCCCCAAAACGGCCGAAAAGCTGTCGTTAATCCATACTTTTTTGGAAGTGTGCTGGTTGGGCGAGAAGGGAATTCTAGTCGGCCAAACTTTGTGAATCCTGCCGAGCGACAACATCTTCTTGAATTGCTAAGTGAGCGCGTCCATGAGGAACTAGCCAGCCGGCGAACAATGCTCCGCCACCCCAATGATATTGTGCTGATCGCTACTGCGGACCTAACTGATATAGGATAGGGGAGTCAATCATTCATAGTCGAACTATACCAAAGTAGTTGGTTCCAATCAGCTTTCACCTGAATTTCGAGTCTTGGCGTTCGTCACTGTCGTCTGCCTCACAACTGAAAACACTTAAAGAAGGTAGCACATATGACTAACCATTCACCCATCAACGTAGCCATCGCCGGCCTCGGCCGCACCGGCTGGAACAACCACGCCAACGCCTGTGCCCACCTCCCCGACCAGTTCCGCGTCGTCGCCGTCGGCGACCCCGACCCGGAACGCCAGGCCGAAGCCATCGAACGCTTCGACTGCCTCGCCTACGCATCATACGAGGAGCTGGTCGCCGACAAAGCCATCGAGCTCATGGTGGTCGCCACCCCCAGCAACCTCCATGCCGAACAGTCGATCGCAGCCATGCGCGCCGGCCAGCACGTCATCGTCGAGAAGCCGATGGCCAGCGACCTCGCCGGCGCCGACGCCATGCTCGCCGTTGCTGAGGAGACCGGCCGGATCCTCACCGTCCACCAGAATCTGCGCTACGCCGCCGACTTCGTCAAAGTGCGCGAAGTGATCGCCTCCGGCGTTCTCGGACGCATCATCGAGGTCCGCATCCACAACGGCGGCTTCGACCGCCGCTGGGACTGGCAGACAATGAAGCGCTACGGCGGCGGCATGCTCAACAACAGCGGCCCCCATTTCATCGACATGGGCATGCTCCTTATCGACGACCCGGAGCCGGACGTCTTCTGCCATATGGAGGCCACGCCACTCTATGCCGGTGACGCCGACAGTCATGTCAAGGTCATCCTCAAACCCAGTCCTGGGCAAGGGCCCCTGGTCGAAATCAACATCACCACCGCCTGCGCCTTCCCCCAACCGAACTTCCTGGCGTTGGGAACGCATGGGTCGATGGCCTGTTACCGGGAAGAAGCGCATTTGAAATACTTCGATCCCGCCGAAGCGCCGCCCCTGATTCTGGACGAGGCGCCCATCGCCCGTGACCGGGTCTACAATCGCGAACAGCTTCCCTGGAAGGAGGAACACGTCTCCTTTGTCTATGATGGCGCAGGCAGTGTGCAGGAACTGTATCGCGCCCTCTTCGCCTCCATCCGTCAAGGACAGGAATTGGACATCACCCCCGAGAGCGTACGCGCCCAGATCGCGGTACTCGAAAAGTGCCGAGAACTCAATCCCGGTGTAATCTGAAACCGGTGTAATCTGAAAGTAGTGAGGAGCGGGGACTTCCCGTTTCTTGCCTTCCTTCTCTCTCTCCGTCGTAAAGGAGTTTCGTATGGAATTGAGTTGCACATCCGTAATGCTTCCCCGCTGGGAACTGGACGAGACCTTCGACAAGCTGCAGCAGTACGGCTACGACGCCGTTGAGCTGCGCTGCCGCTATAACCCCGATGATCCCAACGCGCAGCCCTTTTTCTGGGGCCGGCATCTCTCCGACGTCAGCCCGGACAATATCCTCGACAAGGCTGGGCAAATTCGCGCCGCCGTCAAACGCACCGGCATTCGTGTCGCCGCGCTCGCGCCCAACGCCCGCTACGACGACACCGAGCATGTCCTCAAGCTCTTCAGGGGCGCCCTCGCCATTGACCCCGACCGACCGCCCCTGATCCGCATCGACGCCCCCAAACACGACCGCACCAGACCCTACTGGCCCCAGTTCCTCGAGGCACGCGCCGGCTATGCTAAACTGGCCGAGCTGGCAAGCGAGCACGGCGTCAAAGCGACCTATGAAATCCATACCGGCACCCTTGCCGTCACCGCTTCACGCACGCTCGAACTCCTGCGCGACCTGGACCCCAACCACATCGGCGCCATCTACGACGTGCAGAACATGGTCGAGGTGGGTATCGAAGACACCCGCATGGGCCTGGACCTTCTCGGCCCCTACGTGGCCCACTGCCATATCGGCAACCGCCTGCCCGAACCCGCCGGCCAGGGCGCCGCCGGCAATACAACCTGGCGCTGGCGCGGCGCCCGCCTCGCAGAGGGCGTCGCCGATATCCCCCAACTGATCGACGACCTCAAGACCGTCGGCTACAAGGGCGCGCTCTCCCTCGAGCTCTTCATACCCGAAAACTTCGAGCCCGGAAACGACGACGAGATCGTGCAGACTGAAGGGGCTTTCCTGCGCAAGCTCATCGACCGGCCCTAGCGCACAGTACCAGCG
Source organism: Caldilineaceae bacterium (assembly GCA_965200615.1). Classification (GTDB taxonomy): domain Bacteria; phylum Chloroflexota; class Anaerolineae; order Caldilineales; family Caldilineaceae; genus Bin5. The sequence goes on from OZ241377.1 coordinate 1,011,528, forward strand.
GGACGCCCGGCTGTTCATATAATGCAGTCCAAGCCGCCGCCCCGTCGCCCCCACAATACGCAATACACAAAGGATCCTCAGGACAACCCCGCCATGCCCTATGCCATCTGCAACGAACTCTTCGAAGGCTGGTCCCTGGAGAAAACCGCCGCCTTCGTCGCCGAACTCGGCTACCAGGGCCTCGAACTGGCGCCCTTCACCCTCTGCAACCTTGTCACCGATCTCTCCACCGCCGACCGCCTCCGCATCCGGCGCGCCGTCGAAGGCGCCGGACTCTCCGTCGTCGGCCTTCACTGGCTGCTGGCACAGACCGAGGGCTTCCAGCTTAACGACTCCGACCCTGATGTGCGCGCACGCACCGCCCAGTATCTGCTCGACCTGATCGACTGCTGCGCCGAGCTGGGCGGCGAACTTCTCATCTTCGGCTCGCCGCAACAGCGTGACGTGCCCCCCAGCCGTCCGCGCGACGAGGCCTGGAAAACCACAGCCGAAATTATGCACGCCTGCGGCGAGCGCGCCCAGGAGCAGGGCGTCCTCTTCTGCGTCGAACCGCTCAGCCGCAACGAGACCAACTTCATCGTCAATGTCGACGAAGCCGCCGAACTGGTGCGCCAGGTCGACCTCCCCGGCCTCCGCATGATGGTCGATACCAAGGCCATGAGCAACGACCCCCGCCCCATCCCCGAACAGATCCGGGCCGTTCACCGCCTTTTCCACCACGTCCACCTCAACGATCCCAACCTGCGAGGGCCGGGCATGGGCGATCTCGACTTCCGGCCCATCCTGCAAACGCTCGACGACCTCAACTACGACCGCTGGCTGTCAATCGAAGTATTCGACTTCACGCCCGGCCCCGAAAGGACCGCACGTGAAAGCCTCGCCTACCTGAACGCCATTCCAAGCGGTTAGTGGTCAGGGGACGGCGCCGCCCGAGGGCATGGACCGCAATAAACAGGCTTGACACAAGACAATTTCTCTGTAGAATGGAGTCGTTCCCACTGAGCCGCCCCTCCTATAAGCGGCCGGGGGAACTGAACATTCTTGGCAAGGGTCTTGCTGTCCGCCAAACCGGGAACGCATGTAATCCTGCCAATTCCTCATCCGCGTTTCATACATCAAAAGACGTAGGAAAGGAGATTCAAAGTATGGCACTCCGTAAGGTAGTGATTCGAACAGCTGTACCGCTGGCAGCCCTGTTGCTCCTGCTGCTCGCGGCCGGGTGTGTGGCGCCGGCTGCCGCGCCCGCAGACTCGGGCGATGGGGGCATGATGGAGGCGAAGAGCGAACTCGTCGTCGCCGTCGCCCAGGAAATGACGTCCCTGGAGGCAACGTTGGCCGCGGCCGAAACCAACTGCAACGGCTGCTTGAACGTTGTAGAAACGCTGGTCACGCGCAACTTCTCCACCGGCGAAATCATCCCCTTGCTGGCAACCGAGTGGGAACGGATCGATGACAGGACGATCCAGTTCCAGTTGCGAGAGGGCGTAACCTTCCATGACGGCTCTCCGCTGAACGCCGAAGCCGTGGCCACGAGCATCAACTATATGTGGGAGGCTGAACTCGTCAACACGCTCACCGGCTTTATCGGCGGTACCCTGAGCGCCGAAGCGGTCGATGAATACAGCGTCAACGTGTCTGCCGCCGATCCCGACCCGATTCTGCTGGAAAAGATGTATTTCGTCGCCATTTCCTCGGCCAAGCAGATTCAAGAGGAGCCGGACACCTATTCCACCAAGTTGGTTGGCACCGGCCCCTATATGCTTGACGAGTGGAATCGCGGCGAATCCATCATCTACGTCGCTAACCCCGACTGGTGGGGCCACGACAACCCCGACGAGGCCGGCGGCAAGGTATCCTTTGACCGTCTCGTCTGGCGCTTCCTCCCCGAGGACACCGTTCGCGCCGCAGCCGCCCAGGCCGGCGAGGTCGACATCGCTCAGTTCGTGACGCCGGACCAGTGCAACGCGGCAATGGGCGACGACGGCCTGCGCTGCGCCTCAGTGGCCAGCGTCGAGACGATGTTCGCCCGCATGGGCAACAAGAAGCTCTTCGAGGACATCCGCGTACGAGAGGCCCTCAACCTCGCTATCGACAAGGAGTTGATCGTTGAGACGCTTCTGGGTGGCGCGGCAACTATCACCGGCCAGATCGTCAACGAGACCGCCACCGGGCACCACCCGGACCTTCAGCCCTATCCCTATGACCCCGACCGGGCTCGCGGCCTTCTCGAGGACGCCGCGGCTGACGGCGTAGACGTCGGGCAGGAGTTCACCCTCGCCTCCCGCCAGGGCCTGCACGCCGGCCATGTCGAGGTCATTCAGGCCATCGGCGGTATGCTCAACGAAGTCGGCTTCAACGCTACCGTCAGTGTCATGCCACCAGATACCTTCAACCCCCAGTTCAGTCATAACTGGTCCGAACTGGAGGGCCAGCCCAACTGGGTCGCCGTTCACCTCCACGGCAACGAGATCCTCGATCTCTGGTTCTCCTACGTCAACTACTTCACCTGCGGCGGCGTGGTGTCACTCTACTGCAACGCGGAGGTCGATGCGCTATGGGAAGAGGCCCGCACACTCTCCGGTGATGCCCGTGACATGAAACTGCAGGAGGCCGCACAGGTCGCTTACGACGATTTCGCCTACGGCCTGATCGCTCACCTGGACTTGGCCTATCTCATCAGTGAAGATCTGAATTGGAACGTGAAACTGGACCATCGCCTGCAGGCCAAGGAGATGTCACCCAAGTAAAGGGCTGAGATTGAACAGCCCGTTTGAGGCTCGTCAATTGAATGCGTATCACGCGTTGCGCCATGTCCTGCGAAAACGGAACTACGCAATGCGTGATACGCAGCATCCGGAGTTGAGATGACTGCTGTTCCGACGAGGAGAGTAGGGAAGAGAGAACATCTCCCGCTCCCTCTTTCCCCACTTCTCGCTCCTCCGCAGTAAAGGCCGGTCCAATTCTTCCCTATCTGTTACGACGCTCCATTCACTCGATTGGCGTCGCCTTCGCTGTTCTCACATTCGTCTTCGTTGCGGGCCGTGTGATAGGTGATCCCGTTCGTATCATGGTGGGCGTCGAAGCCTCGGAAGAACGCGTCCAGCAGGTGCGCGACCAGTTGGGCCTCAACGATCCGATTCCAGTGCAGTATGCCAGATTCGCGGTGCGCGCGATTTTCTTGGATTTCGGAGACTCCTTCTGGCAGAAGACATCGTCCCTGCGCCTGGTAATAGACCGTCTGCCCGCCACTTTCAGACTGGCCGCAGCAGCCTTCCTGCTGGCCGCGCCCATCGGCATCCTCCTGGGCGCCGCGGCCGCACTCCGCCCCCAGACCTACCTGGATAGACTTATCAACATCCTCTCGCTGGGGGGCGTTTCCATGGTCGACTTCTGGATGGCGCTGATGTTGATAATCGTCTTCGCCGTCCAGTTCGGCTGGTTTAAAACGTCCGGCTATGGCGGCTTTTCTTACATGGCGTTACCGACGTTGACACTTTGCCTCTCACCTCTGGGGCGCATCTCCCAAATCACCCGCAGCGCCATGCTGGACGAGATGAACCGGCCCCACATCACCGTCGCCCGCGCCAAGGGGCTCGCCGAAGGGCGGATCGTCTTTGTCCATGCACTTAAAAACGCCGCCATTCCTGTTGTCACGATCAGCGGCGATATGTTGTCGTCTATGTTGAATGGAGCAATTTTGGTGGAGACGGTCTTCGCCTGGCCGGGCATCGGCTATCTGACCTTGCAGGCCTTGCAACGGCGAGACCTGCCGCTGGTTGAGGCGACCGTTTTCGTGGTCGCCTGCATGGTGATCGTGGTCAATCTGCTTGTCGATTTGAGCTATGTATACCTGAACCCAAGGATCCGTTTCCAGTGAGCCACACGCACTGCTGCATATTACGTATCGCCCCTGGAGGAATACGGGCAGCCTTCTGCTCCCTCCGCTCTTCTTAAGTAGTCAAGGCGGCCATGTCCGACGAGATAAAAAAGTTGTTTCCCGAAGAACAGACGGCACGTTCGCAGAGCGCATCCCGTTGGCTCATCGTGCGCGGCCTGCTGCGCGATCCCGTCACCTTCGTAGCCATAACGATTCTCGCCCTGATTCTGATTTCGGCGGTCGGCGCCGAACTGATCGCGCCCTTCGACCCGCTCGAGCAGGACCTGAAACTGCGCAACATGCCCCCCATGGCACGCGCCCTGGATGAAAACGACTCGCCAATCGGCTTTCCCTTCATTTTAGGCACCGACCCACTCGGACGCGACATTCTCAGCCGCATCATCTTTGGCGCCCGCGTCTCGTTGACGGTCGGGCTCAGCAGCGCACTTGTCTCCGGTCTGATCGGCACCCTGCTGGGGATCATCGCCGGCTACTACCGCGGCGCTGCCGATGACATCATCATGCGCCTGGTCGATATTCAGATGAGCATCCCTGTCCTTCTGTTGGCGCTGCTGGTGCTCTTCGCGCTCGGCTCCGGTTTCCTCAACCTGGTCGTAGTGCTCGCAATCGTCAGGTGGATGGCCTACACGCGTCTTGCCCGCGGCCAGACTTTGGCCCTGCGCAACTCACCGTTCATCGACGCTGCCATCGCGATAGGAAATACCCATACACGCATCCTCTTCCGTCATATCGTCCCCAACGTCGCCTCCCCCCTCATCATTTTAGGCACGTTGGAGGTGGCAACTCTCATTCTGAGTGAGGCGGGTTTGAGCTTTCTCGGCTTTGGCATCCAGTTGCCTCGGTCTTCCTGGGGTCTCATGATTGCCGGCGGCCGCCAGTATATCACTTCCGCCTGGTGGATTGTCGCCTTCCCCGGCCTCACCATCTTCCTCACCACCCTCAGCCTCAACCTTTTGGCCGCATCCCTGCGCTCCATTTCCGACCCGGTTCAACGCGAACGCTGGCTCCGCAACAGAACCGCGCCCGCCAACGGCAGTAGCTGACCGCGACGGGACCATCCGTTTCTCCCCCAGCATCACGATGCTGTCATCCGCGCAGACACCCGCCCCCGCGCCGCTTGCTTTGCCTTGTCCCACTTTTCCATCCACGCATTTCTCCCCGTATGGCGAATAATGTCATGGATCGTCGCCCGCGGCTGATAGGGTAGATACATCCCGCAGTGCCACGCCAGATTGCGGTACACCATGAAGTCACCCGGCCCCAGATAGACCTGTACCGCCCCCGGCATTGAGCGGCAGTGCTCAAAGTAAAACTGCTCCGCCTCAGCGTCGCTCCATTCCTCCGACGCCTCCTTCATAACCGGGTCGCCCGTCGACTCAACCTCGTCCGGAAGATCCTGTTGCCGCAGATGGCTGCCCGGCACATACCAGGTACAGGAGTCAGCGTAGATGGCGCAGTTGACCTGGTTGAAATAGCGCAGATCATTCCAGACCGTCGCCATGAACGACTCCATCTCCGCATCGCGAGCCTCCGCCGGCACCTCCACCACGCCATCGCGGTGCCACCCGCAGTGCCACGGCCGTTCCACCGGCTCGACCAGCAGCCCCATAATGTCCAAATGCGCGTGCGTATATCCACGCCCCAGCAACCGGTCAACCGTCACCCGCAGCTCGTCGAGTTCAGCATAGTCCCTGAACGGTTGCAGGTCGATATACTCCTCGTACTGGTCCAACGGTTGGATCCGCTGCGTCTGCGGCCCGTTGAGCTCATGCGCCAGCGCACGCGCCCGGTCCGCCTCACGCCGCAGGTCAGTGAGGAGTGAAGGCGGCACAATTGCGCGAAAGATGATAAATCCCTGCTGATGATACTCATGCACCATCCAATCTTCGAACTGAAACCTCATCACTGCCCTCCTGATTTCCTTTTCCGGGAGCAAGCCGCCCGCCCGTCTGCACCTGCCATCAGGGCCCGTTCCAGTTATTGGAATCGTAATCGAGTTTGTACATAAAAAGTACCACTGGTACGATGAAACTTGCAACGGAGATTTGTCCCTTTTCAAGGTGATTGCTTTCCATACTCCAGTCGGCTATAATCTGCCGGAGTTGCGCTCGCGATGTCCCGCGGCTCTCGCTCTCACATTGCGAAGCCGAGGCGATCTTGCAATGCCCCTGTTTATTCCGGCCCACCATCAACCTGGGAATGCAGGCCTCTCGCCTGCCATCTTAACATCCCGTGTTCGCGCATCGATCACAAAAGGAGAATCGACAAGATGGAGAATCTGAACCTCTCTAGGCGAAACTTCCTGAAGACAGTCGGCGTTGTCTCGGCCGGCGCAGCATTGGCCGCCTGCGTTCCGGCAGGCGAAACCGCGCCACAGCAGGACGGCGAACCGGCCGCCGCTACCCAGGAACTGATCGCATGGCTGGGTGGCTGGACTCCCACCGAAAGCATGGAGCGCAGCGAAGACAACCCCAATCCACATGACAAGGTTCTCGAAGTGCTCGACGAATACACTGCCGAGCATCCCGGCGTCTCGATTGAATGGATCAGGCTGCCCTCCGGCGTCAGCAGCCGCGAGTGGATGGTCGCCCAACAGACCGCCGGCACCGTCCCCCACATCATGCCCGCCGCCCAGTGGATCATCAAAGAGGACGTCGACAAGGACTGGTGGGTCGTCCTCACCGACGCGCTCCAGGAGCCGAATCCCTATATCGCCGCCGGCGAACCGGGCAGCGAACGCTGGATCGACCAGTTCTATCCCACGCCCAACACCATGCTCAACATCGAGGGCAACTTCTACAACGTCGCCTTCGGCATCAACACAACCTGGTTCTTCTACAACGTGGACATGTTCGAAGAGCTTGGCATCTCCGTCCCCAACAGCTATGCCGAATTCCTCGAAAACTGCCAGGTTGCCAGTGACGCCGGCCTGATCGGCTACGACTTCATCACATTCTCCCCCGCCGACACCGATGCCTGGTATCGCCAGCAGATCGGCTCCATGATCATGGAGCGCGACCTCGCCCCGCTGGTCAACCCGGACGGTCGCTTCGCCGAACTGTCCGAGGTCGCCTGCGCCATCCGCGACGGCGTCTATCACGCCCATCTGCCCCAGTTCCGCCAGTGGCTGGAGCTGTGGAAGCTCAATGTGCCCTACCGCCGCGCCGACTGGACCGTGTCCGCGCCCGACTCAACCCGCCTCTTCCTCACCAAGAACACACCGATCACGGAAAACGGCTCCTGGATCATCCCGCAACTGGAGATCGATCCCCTGCTGGATTTCGAGTGGGCCACCTTCTGGGCGCCGCCACTGACCAAGGAGAGCAGCGAGTTCGTGACTGACCCGCCCACCGTCGCCCCCAACGTTGGCACCGTCACCGACAACTTTGCCATCTCCACCCGCGCCCGCAAAGACGGCGTCCTCGACACCGCCATCGACCTGCTGCGCTTCTTCTCGCACCCCGAAAACATCGAACTGGTGCAGGGCGAAATCGGCCAGAACATGCCCAACGTAAGGGGAACCAGGGTTCCCGACCGCTTCGCCGAGGCGCACAAAGGCCTGGTCGAGTCCATCGGCTACGTGACCATGTTCCAGTACGAGATCGTCACCATGGACCTCGAAGCCGCCGAAGCCTGCGGAAAGGCATGGTGGGCCTACCTGCTGGACGAGATCTCCATCGACGAATGCATCGAACAGAACCAGACCGCCTTCGAGGGTTACGCGACCCGCTACATTGACGAGCAGGGCAACGCCTGCGCCTGATCCCAAATGGCCGGTGGCTGGCAATTCCCTGTCAGCCACCGGCCTCTTGAATACGATGAATAAGACACTCTGGGAACGGATCTGGGAGACAAGAACAGGGTACCTGATGGTCGTGCCTACCCTGGCTTTCCTTCTCGTCTTCCAGTACTATCCCGCCGTCTCCGGTCTCTATCGTTCGATGTTTGACTGGAACGCCGGGCTGGCAGGAAATTTTATCGGTCTCTCCAACTTTGTCGAGCTCTTCACCGACGACGAGGTTTTCATCCGTTCCCTCAAAAATATGGCCCTGCTGACCATCTGGTACCTGGTCGCGTTCGTGGGCCTATCCACCGGCGTGGCAGTCCTCATCCACCGCATTCGAAACGAGGGCTCCAAATACTTCTTCCGCCTCTTTATGATCCTGCCCGTCATCATCCCGGCAGTCGTCCTCATCCTGCTCTGGAAATTCATCTACGACTCCACCATCGGCCCTCTCAATGCCATTCTCATCGGCGTCGGCCTCCAGGACTGGACTCACGCCTGGCTGGCAGAACCCAAAATCGCCATCTACGCCGTCATGTTCCGCAATTTCCCCTGGATTGACGGCGTCTCCGTCCTGATTCTTCTTGCCGGCCTGCAGGCGATCCCTGTCGAGATCGTCGAAAGTGGCCTGCTCGACGGCGCCAGCGGCTGGAGGCGGCTGCGCTACATCGAGCTGCCCCTCATCACCGGTCAGATCAAACTGCTCATCGTCCTGACCATCATGTGGGGCGTCCAGGAATACTCCGCCGTCTGGGCCATGACCCAGGGCGGGCCGATCGACTCAACCCAGGTGCCCGGCATGTGGATGTACTTCAACGCCTTCCGCATCAGCCGCATGGGCTACGCCTCCGCAATCGGCGTCGTCATGTTCCTGATCACCCTCGTGGCGACGATTCTGAACATGCGTTACATAAGGTCCCAGGAATACTAGCAGAATGCACATTGCCTGCCCTGCATTACGCAATACGCAACTCCCATTGCAGTCAGGATCTCGGCATGGTGACGCGTAGCCAGTCAATCGCGGGTGGCCCCGCGCAAAGACAAGGACGCGGTCTGCACCGCGGCGACGCCTGGCGCACCGTCGCTCTGGGCATTCTCTGCGCACTGATGATCGCGCCGCTGATCATGGCGATCATCATCTCCTTCAAGAGCCCCTCCCAGTTCACTCGTGTGCCATTCCTCCCCACCTGGCCGATGCGCTGGGAGAACTACGAGTTCGCCGTCCAGATCATCAGCCAGTTCCTGCTGAACAGCATAATCACCAGCGGCGCCACCGTCATCGGCGTCCTCCTGCTGAGCTCGCTGGCGGCCTACTCATTCGCGCAGATCCCGTTTCCCGGCCGCACCTTCGTCTTCTACGCCGTGCTGGCCCTGATGATGGTGCCGGCGTCCCTGACTCTGGTGCCCTCCTTCGTGCTCATCAGGGATCTGCGCCTCATCAATACACACTGGTCGCTGATCCTGCCGTGGATTGCTGGCGGACAGCTCATCGGCATCCTCATCCTGCGCGCCTTCTTCGAGAGCCTGCCCGGCGAGATGTTCGACGCCTGCCGCATCGACGGCGCCACCGACTGGCAGATCTACTGGCATGTGGCCCTGCCGCTGACCCGGTCGATGCTCGGCGTCGTCGCCGTGCTCAACATCCTGGGCACCTGGAACAACCTGATCTGGCCGACCCTGACCCTGCCGGAACGCAAAATGTGGCCGCTCACACCGGGGCTTTACTCCTACATGGAGCAGTACTACACCAGCTACGGACGCGTCATGGCCGGCCTGCTTCTCGGCTCAATTCCCCTGGTGATACTCTTCGTCTTCACCAGCCGCCTCTTCGTCGAAGGCCTGACTTCCGGCGCCATCAAGACCTGACCCGGCACTTCCATCAGATCGCAGCCACAAATGACCGTCGCAGCACCAATGAACCCCATGTCCGCAAACCAAAGCACAGTAGATGACAGGACCCATTACGATGTGATCGTAGTCGGTTGCGGGGGATGGGGGCTGGCGGCGCTCAAAGTGCTCAGCGACATGGGGCTCCGCGTCCTCGGCATCGAACGCCACGAGATCTGTCACAATCTCCGCCGCTACATGAAGCGCATGGTGATGCACTCGCTTCTCTCCTATATGATACTGGATCCGGAGGATGCAATCGTGGCCCGAAAGGGCGATGAATACCATCCGCTGATCGAGGAACTGATCCAGAGTTACAGCGATTTCGCCGTCAAATTCGATCTCCCCATCAGGACCCACCAGGAACTCGTCGATATCGAAGGCGCAAAGGATAACTTTGTGTTGGCGGTTCGCGATAATGAGGGACGCGCTTTGCGGCTGAAAGCCAAGCGGGTCGTGCTGGCAACAGGCTCCTATGACGAGCCCAATCTGGCCGGCATTCCCGGCGAGTCGAACGGATCAGTACAACACTATTTCCACGAATGGGAGCACATCAAGGACAAGAGAATCCTCTTCATCGGTGGCGGCTTCTCTTCCGCGGATGGCATTATCGCCCTCTGCCCCCGCAACCAGATCTTGTGGGTCGTGCGGAAATCGAATGACGCGGTCGAGAAGATGCTGACCGACCAGAAGACGGTCTGGGGCCAGCCCGATGCACACATCGTCAACACCGAAATCCTGACCGACAGCCAGGTCACCTCGCTGGAGAACAACACCGCGGTCGTGCAAACACCCAGCGGCCAGCAAACGTGGGATTTCGATCTCTGTTACATGCTCATCGGCCACAAGCCTAACCAGAGCCTGTGCACACGCCTCCTGAACGGAAACCTCGATTTCGATGAAGAAACATTCGAATCCTGCGAGCGGCCTGGCGTCTATCTCGTCGGCGCGCTCGCCAAGAAGCACCTGGAGCACATCGGCTTGACGCACAATCTCTGCCCTGACAACGACGGAGTGCGTTACATCGAGCGCATCCGCTCCGCCATGCAGAAAGAGTTCAACTGTAATCGCACGTAAATCCACCGACCACGGGGGGTTCGATGCACACGAGCCAGCAACTCCGCTCTTCACACTTTGAATACCGGCGCCCGGACGCGGGCGGACGCGTCGCTTTCAGCGCTTTCTGCGCAGAATACCACGACCAGGACCGCGTCGGCGTCGTCTCGCCCCGCCTCGAAGATGGCATCCTCCACACCAGCTACGCCCTGCTGGCCCTGACCACCGCCTTCTATGACGTGCAGAGGGCAGGCGGGACCGACTTTTTCATCTACCCCCAGCATCTCGCCATCATCGGCCAAGGTTCCTCAGATGCGTCTGGCATACACGCCGACACCGGCTGCACAGACCAGATCGGCATCGCCACCGGCGCCGGCAACCTTGATCTCTCCCTCGATGAAACCGGCATCGGCAGCGCATGGGTATGGCTCGACGTCTGGCCCGCCTCGAACTGGCACACCGCACTCGCCGCGCCCACCGCCATGCTCAAAAAGGTCTTCGACCTCCACATCAACCGCCTCTTCTGGCCGCAGGACTTTCTGCCCGAGCGCCGGCAAGAGCGGACAACTGACAACGGAGAAGACGCATACCATCCGCTGCCCGACTATGCCCGCAGGATACTCAGCACGCGCCTCAAATCCGTCTACTACTACAACACATCCGCGCCGACGGTCGAGATCAGCGCTGCCCAGCCGGCTGTGGATATCGTTCAGTTAAGCATCGAACGCTTGCCGGAAGCGGTGCGGCAAACGCTGAAAAACGAAGCCCAGCCGGTGCACCCCATGGGCTGTGAGTCATACCGACAAGTCAGCGTAGACGATTTCATTGAGGATATGGAGGCATGTTTTACTGACTGAATCGGTGAATCCTCTGCCCTGTCGCAATATGAACGCAATTCGCATTACAACTACGAAAATGAAGAACCGCCGTCGGAGCCGGAGGCACACCACATGAGCCGCGAAGAAGAGATCAAAAAAGATCTGTACGAAAACACGCTCTCAGGTCGAGCGCCCGTCACCGAGAAGCTCACCGAGGAAGGCATCGACCTGGGCATGGATCCCCTGGAAATCCTCTTCCAGGCCCTGATCCCGGCGCTCCAGGAAGTGGGTCGTCTCTTCGAAATCGGCGAGTACTTTGTGCCCGAAATGATGATCTCCGCCAAAGCGATGCAACGCGCCATGGCGATCCTGCAGCCGATTCTCGGCGACACCGGCGTCGAACCCGTCGGCAAGGTCCTGATGCTGACCGTCAAGGGCGATGTCCACGACATCGGCAAAAATCTGTGCATTATCATGCTCGAAGGCGCCGGCTTTGAAGTGATCGATATGGGCGTCAATGTCAGCCCGGAGAGGCTGCTCGACGCCGTCATCGAGCATCAACCCCAACTTGTCGGATTTTCCGCCTTCCTCACCACCACCATGCCGTTCTTCAAGACCAACATAGAGGCGCTGGAGAACGCCGGCCTGCGTGACAAGGTCAAGGTCATGGTGGGAGGCGCGCCCATCACCAGGGAGTACGCCATGAGCGTCGGCGCCGACGGCTACGGCCCCGACGCCAGCCAGTCTGTCAAGCTGGCCAAGCAGCTGATGGTCGAAATGGGCTACGAGATCGACCAGAACGAAGATGGCCGATCAGCCGAAAGAGAATCGGCCATGCGCGCCGCAGTCGACGCGGTGGAAGACCTGATGCGAAAGGCCGAGGACGAGCATGTCAGTGGCTAACGCGAGTTGACATTTCGGCGAGCCCATTCACACGGTTCACAACTTGAAGGTGGAAGCCCTTTGGACCTGTCTTTTTTGCTCACACGCTGTACGAACGTTCTTAGTCTCATTTGAGAGCTGCCGAAACTGGAACATGAGCAATTAAGGGAGTATACAATGAAAATAAAGAAGAAGTCGCAGTTGACAGGAATCCTTTTGAGCTTTTTCCTGGGTCCATTCGGACTTTTCTACTCAATGGGTTGGAAAGCTCTAATTGTGATAATTGTTTGGGCGCTTCTTTCTTCTGCTGGTTCACAGGAGCTGTTTATTCTGATGCCGATTTCTTCAGTTATCTTAAGTTTGCTGGCCGTCAGAGCCTACAATAACAGAGTAGAATCAGATGTACTGAACATATTGAACGAACAGGCGGAAGCGGAAATGTTGAAAGGTCTGAAGGTGGAGGAGGCACGCTTGAAAAATGATGACGCTGAGAAAGTCAAGCTGAATGCCGAAAGAACACGGTTGGAAAGAGAGAGAATCGGGCTGGAAATTGAAAGAGAAAGACTAAGAAAAGACAGGACTGAATCTCAGAAAATCCAGTATGCAACGCACTGTTCTGCCTGCGGAGCGGTTACACCTCGCGAACTTCAAGAAGGCACTATCCAGAAGGCCGCGGTCTGCGACTATTGCGGTTCTCCATTGAAATTGCAAGAACAGCCCGTCATTTCAAATTCGCGTGGACTCGACGGCACTCGTGCCCTGGACATCAGCGCCCGCACTGCAAACGACGTTTAGTCGTCGTGGTGAACAAAGGAAACTGAGCATGAGCAATCAGCGAAAAACAGTTCGTCCCCGCATCGGCATCTTTGGAATCGGCCTCGCCGAGTACTGGCCGCAGTTCCCAGGCCTGAAGGAGCAGCTCGAAGGCTATCAGGCCCGCGTAGAAAGCCGCGTCGGCCAGTGGGCCGACGTCGTCAGCGCCGGTCTCGTCGACTCTGCCCCCGGCGGGCGGGCCGCCGGAGACCTCTTCCAGCGCGAGCAGGTCGATATGGTCTTCTGCTACGTCGGCACCTACGCCACCAGCTCAACCGTCCTGCCCGTCGTCCAGGTCCCCAAAGTCCCCGTCCTCGTCCTCAATCTCCAACCCTCTGCCGCCCTCGACTACGCCAACACCGACACCAAAGAGTGGCTCGCAAACTGCTGCGCCTGCTGCGTGCCCGAGCTCAGCTCCGCCTTCCACCGCTGCGACATCGATTTCCACGTCGTCTCCGGCATGTTGGAAGAAGAAGAGGGCTGCGAAGAGCCGGCCCGCCGCGCCTGGGCCGAGATCCAGGACTGGACCGAGGCCGCCGGCGCGCTCCGTACCCTGCGCCGCAGCCGCATGGGTGTCCTCGGCCACACCTACCCCGGCATGCTCGACATGTACAGCGACTTCACCCAGCACCAGGGCCAGCTCGGAACCCATATCGAGATTCTCGAAATGTGCGACCTGGCGCAGATGGTCAAGGGCGTTACCCCAGCCGACATCAAAGCCAAGGAAGAGGAAGCCCTCGCCATCTTTGACCTGGCCGAAGACTCCCCCTCCGATCCACTCGCAACCCGCCCCTCCCCCGAGGCTCTCGACTGGGCCTACCGCGTCGCCGTCGGCCTCGACCGCCTCGTCGCAGACTTTGATCTCGACGGCCTCACCTACTACTATCGCGGGCTCGACGACAACGAATATGAACAGATCGCGGCCGGTTTCGCGCTGGGCTGTTCCCTGCTCACCGCACGCGGCGTGCCCTGCAGCGGCGAAGGCGATCTCAAAAACTGCCAGGTCATGAAGATCGTCGACACCTTCGGCGCCGGCGGCAGCTACTCCGAGGTAACGGCGATGGACTTCCGTGAAGAGTTTATCCTCGCCGGCCACGACGGCCCCTTCCACATCGACATCGCCGAAGGGCGGCCCCTGCTGCGCGGCCTCGCCCTCTACCACGGCAAACACGGCGGAGGCGTCGGCGTCGAAACTCAGGTCAGGCACGGGCCCGTCACCGTCCTCTCCATGACCCAGACCCGCCAGGGCAATCTCAAGCTGCTCGCTGCCCAGGCCGAAAGCATTCCCGGCCCCGTCCTGCAGATCGGCAACACCGACAGCCGCCTCAAATTCTTTCTCGGCCCAGCCGACTTCATCAACGCCTGGTGCAAAGAGGGCCCGACCCACCATTTCGCCCTCGGCGTAGGCCATATCCTGCCCAAGATAGAAAAATTCGCCAGCATCGCCGCCCTCGAGCTTAAAGTAGTCTGTTAAAGCCCGCCAGCGCCAGGCCCGGTAGGGGCAACCGTTGTGGTTGTCCCCATGGTCGCTCAAAACGAAGGACTTGCCTGGTAAACAACCGCGTTCGAGCGGTGTTGCCAAAAGGAACCAGGAACTGAAAGCTCCCAATGATCACGCCAACCGACCTCACCTGCGAGTACGCGTCAAACCCAATCAGCATCGACACCCCAAAGCCGCGATTCGGCTGGCTCCTCCAATCAGACCGCCGCAACCAGTCCCAATCGGCCTACCAGCTCCTCGTCGCCAGCAGCGCCGAAAACCTCCACGCCGGCCGCGCCGACAAGTGGGACAGCGGCAAGGTCACATCGGACCGCTCCGTCAACGTCCCCTACGCCGGCATTAGCCTCTCCAGCGACGAGAACTGCTACTGGCAGGTGCGCGTCTGGGACCAGGACGACCGCGCCAGCGCCTACACCGAACCCGCCGTCTTCACCATGAGCCTGCTCGACGAAAGCGACTGGACCGGTCACTGGATCGGCGCGCCCACCGACGTCGCCTCCCCCCTCCTGCGCACGGAGTTCGACCTTGCCAACTCCGTCAGCCGCGCCCGCCTCCATATCTCCGGGCTCGGCTGGTACGAGCTCTATCTCAACGGCCAGCGCGTCGGCGACCATGTCCTCGACCCCGCCACCAGCGACTACACCCAGCGCGTCCTCTACGTCACCTACGACGTCACCGACCTGCTGCAGACCGGCGCCAACGCCGTCGGCGTCATGCTCGGCAACGGCTGGTACTGCGAACCCGGTTGGGAGCACCGCTACGGCGACTCCCCCCGCCTGCGCCTTCAACTGAACGTCGAGTTCGCCGACGGCAGCACAACCTCTGTCGCATCCGGTTCGGGCTGGAAAGCCGCCCCCGGCCCCATCACCCGCAACGACCTCTACGGCGGCGAAACGTGCGACGCCCGCCGCGAGCAGCCAGGCTGGGAAGCGACCGGCTTCGACGACGCCCACTGGGACCCGGCCGTCGACAAGGATGCCCCCGGCGGCAGGATGGTGGCGCAGGTCATGCCCCCCATCCGCGTCAACAAGAGGCTGCAGCCGGTAAACGTCACCCAGCCCCAGGGCGGCATACACGTCTACGATCTCGGCCAGCTCTTCGGCGGCTGGGCCAAACTCCGTCTCAAAGGCGAACGCGGCACGACAGTAACCATCAAGTACGCCTGCCAGCTTCTGGAAGAAAGCGGCCTCGTCGATCAGGAATCCGGCGAATTTTACTTTCGCCACCGCTCCCGCGCCAGCGCCCACGAAGAAGGCGACGAGATCGATATCTACATCCTTAAAGGCGACCCCGAAGGCGAGAGCTACGAACCGCGCTTCACCTACCATCCCGTCCGCTACGTTCAGGTCGAATCTGACCGCTCCATCAGCATCGAAGAGCTCCAGGGCCAGGTGGTCTACTCCGACGTAGACCTCTCCGGCGGCTTCGAGTGCTCCAATGCAATCTTCAACCGCATCCACGAACTGGTCCACTGGACAGTCACCAACGGCCTCTTCGGCATCCCCCTCGACTGCCTCCACCGCGAGCACTGGGCCTGGACCGACCCGGCCACCATCGCCTCGTCGCTCTACCCCCGCAAGCACATGCCCCGCTTCTGGACCAAATGGCTCGAGGACATCAAGGACGCCCAACTCGAAGACGGCAGCGTTCCCGACATCTGCCCCAACTACGTCCAGCGGGACGACCCCGACCCGGCCTGGGGCGGCAACTACCCGATCCTCGTCTGGTATCTCTACCAATACTTCGACGACAGCCGCATCCTCGAAGAGCATTACGCGCCAATCCGCCTCTGGGTCGACTATCTCATCTCTGTGGCCGAGAACCACATCGTCAGCGAAGGCCACTACGGCGACCACATGCTGCCCGGCGCCGCGCCCGGCGAGGAGGAGTTCGTCTCCTCCGAAACGCCGCCGCCCCTCCTCTGGACCGGCTACTACTATCTCGGCGCCGCTATCGTCGCCAAGGCCGCCGATTACCTCGGCAAGAAGGATGAGGCCGCGCACTACCGCCGCCTCGCGGAACAGATCAAGGACGCCCTCAACCACGAGTGGCTCGACCCCGATGCGCGCCGCTACGCCACCGGCTCACAGACCGCCAATCTCTTCCCGCTCGCCCTCGGCATCGTGCCGCAAGCCAGCCAAGCCGGCGTCGTCCAGGACATCGTCCACAACATCGTCGACACTTGGGGCGGCCATCACCACACCGGCAACACCGGCGTCACCTGCCTGATCGACACCCTGACCCAACATGGCCAGGGCGAAGTCCTCTACGACCTCGTCGCCACCCCCAGCTACCCCGGCTGGGGCTTCATGGTCGAACAGGGCGCCACCACCATCTGGGAATCCTGGAGCCTGCAGAGCACCGTCGGCGCCGCCGAAAGCATGATCATGTGGGCCTCTATCGACGAGTTCTTCTACAACGACCTCGCCGGCATCAAAGGCCCCGACTACCACGGCCCCGGATTCATGACGCCTGGCTTCCGCGAAATCCACATCGAGCCGCATCCCCTCGGCAACCTCGAACACGCCGCCGCCACCATCAGGACCGTGCGCGGCCAGATCTCTTCCCGCTGGCAGCGCACCGATCAGTCCATATCGCTCGAAGTCACAATCCCGGTCAACAGCCGTGCCCGCGTTAGCGTACCCACACTGGACCTGAGCAACGTATCCGTCAGCGAAGGCGGCGACGCTGTCTGGCAGGACAACGCCTATCTCGCAGGCCGCGACGGGATCACATCCGCCAGCGCCCGCGCCGGCTATATCGACGTAGAGGTTGGCTCCGGGAGCTATCGTTTCGAACTCATCGGATCTTAGCCAGAGACTGATCACTGACCACTGACCACTGCAGTTCACAAGGAGCAGGATCTTGCAGGAAATGACATCGCTCGAACGATTTATGGCCGCCATCAACGGCGAACCCATGGACATGTACCCCGCCCTCAACGTGTCCCCCACCTGGTCGATGATGCCGCACTGGCCGGAGAAACTGGGGCTGAACTTCCTCCATCTGTCACACGGGACCGACGAGCAGAAACTGAAGTTTTACGATGCGCTCCACGATGACCTCGGCCTCGACTACATCCCCTGCGGCGCCGGCAAACCCTACGGCCAGCGCGGCAAACAGTATGTCACTGAAGAGGACGGAGTGCCCGTGCTCGTCGACACCGGCTCGCGCACCAAGACCCGCTACCACGAGTTCCCGCCCGACCTTCCGCCCGAAGAGCCCCTCTTCGAGAGCGCCGCCGATGTCGAGCGCCTCGACCCGCCGCCCACCGCCGAGGAGATGCTGGCCACCGGCGCCTACGACTTCACCAAGAAGCTGCTCGAATATTTCGACGACACCGTCTTCTTCTACATGGGGGACATGGCGCCCTTCCCCACCTCCTTCTACATGCTCAGCTACGACAAGCTCTTCGACGCCATGTTCTTCCAGAAGGACCTCGTCTTCGCGCTTATGGACCGCCACGAAGAGGTGATCCGCCAGCAGTGCCGGCTCGCCAGAATGCTCGGCGTGCACGGCTACCAGCTGATGCAGTGGTTCGCCTCCGCCGACATGATCTCCGATGAGCACTACGTGGAGTTCGCCCTGCCCGGCGAGATCAAGGCCTTCCAGTACATCCACGATGAGGGCCTGATCAGCAGCATGGCCCTGATGGGCTGGATCGAACCCCGCCTGCCCCACCTCGCCAAGCTCGACTTCCACTGCATCCAGGTCGAATGCGGCCTCAAAAACTACTCGAACGACATCGTCAATGTTCGCCAGGCCCTCGGCGAAGAGGTCTGCATCTTCTCCAACTCCCACGCCATCACCGTTATCGAGCAGGGGGACGAGGACCTCTGGCGCGAAGACGCCCATCACCAGGCCAAAGCGATCGGGGAGCAGAAGCGTTTCGGCGTCGGCCACGGCACGCCCACCACCTGGAAGACCTCCCCGGCAAGATACCGCCGCTACATCGACTTCATGCGCAGCGAGCTGGCGTCTATCGTCCCGCCGCATTGAGAACCATATGGCCCCCATGTCATCGGCAGTATGATCGTCCAGGCGTGACGGCCCAGGTGTCC
Source organism: Caldilineaceae bacterium (assembly GCA_965200615.1). GTDB lineage: Bacteria > Chloroflexota > Anaerolineae > Caldilineales > Caldilineaceae > Bin5. The sequence goes on from OZ241377.1 coordinate 1,030,228, forward strand.
TGACTGTTGCAAAATACCATCGTTGCTGGCATAATGCAGTCATGCCTGTTCAAATAACGATAAGAAATGTCCCAGAGGAAGTTCGTGATGAGTTGGCCGTGCGCGCCGCTCTTCAACGCCAGTCCATGCAGGAGTTTTTGCGCGGGGAGTTAGAACGTATCGCCTCGCGCCCTTCCGTGGCCGCTTGGCTGCAAGGAGTCCGCGAACGGAAAGCGGTGGCGGAGACACGGGTTGAGCCCCAGAAAATTCTTCGCGCCCGTGATGCCGATCGAAAGTGACGTCAGTCATTGATGCATCCGTGCTCGTCGCTTCGTTGGTCGACTCGGGACTCGAAGGCATGTGGGCGGAATCTGCAATTGACCAAGGCCCCTTGGCTGCTCCAGAGTTGGCTTTGGCCGAAGCCAGCAACATCCTGCGTCGGCTGGAGCAGCGTGCGGAATTAACCCGCATTGACGCCACCTCCGCCCATACAGATCTGCTGTACCTGGAAATAGAACTGTTTCCCTTCGCGCCCTTTGCTGAGCGGATTTGGACGTTGCGAGGCAACCTGACTAGCTACGATGCTTGGTACGTCGCTGTGGCCGAGGCGCTGGCCTGCCCACTCCTGACGCTCGACCGCAGGCTCAGCCGCGCCCGCGGCCACACCTGCGAAATCATCACGCCACCCCGTTCCCACAGGTAGCGCGAGGATCCCCATAGAAAGAACTATCTGTCATGTGGAGCCTCTGTCCCCGCCCTAGCGTACGCTCCATCTGGCCACGTTCCCGATGAAGCGTGCACTTCATTCGGTGACCTACGTACTGTCCATCACGACGCCGTCGGTGACATCGTGATCCCGTCCCAACCTTTCGGAATCGGAAAACAGTTCTGCATTGGCCGCGCGCATCTGACGCTAGCCGAACGCCAAGCATACGCCGCTGGGGGCAACTTCTCCCCACGCCTTAAGCTTCGCTGACCGCCGTCCACCAACCCCTATGAAAATCACCAGCCTGGAAACCATCCGCCTCGGCCGCCACCCCCACGCGCTCTGGCTGCGCATCCACACCGATGACGGCCTGATCGGCCTCGGCGAGACCTCCTACGCGCCCCGCGCCGTCAGCGCCCTCATCCACGACCAGCTCGCTCCCCTGCTGCTGGGACGCAGCCCCCTCGACATCGAGCGCCATTGGCACACCATGTTCGCCGCCGTAAACGCTTATGGCTTCGGCGGCGCCGAAACCCGCGCCATCAGCGCCGTCGACATCGCCCTCTGGGACATCGCCGGCCAGCACAGCGGCCAGCCCATCTACAACCTCCTCGGCGGCCGCAGCCGCGACCGTATCCCCATCTACAACACCTGCCTCAGCCACGGCCCCAACCAGGACGCCCGCGCCTGGATGGAAGGTCGCGCCGGCCAGCTGGCCGAAGATCTCCTCCGTCAGGGCATCAAGGCCATGAAGATCTGGCCTTTCGACCTGCCGCCGGGCCCCGCCGGCGCCGAGACAGGCGCGCCCGGACCGGTCCGCCATTACCTCGATAAAGATGCGCTCAAAAGGGGTGTCGCCTGCATCGAAGAGATTCGCGCCGCCGTCGGCGACAGAATGCAGATCGCGATCGAGGGCAACGCCCGCTGGAACCTGCCCGCGGCCATTGCAATCGCCCGCGTCTTGGAGCCCTACAACATCATGTGGCTGGAGGAGATGATCCCGCCGGACACCGTCGAATCATACGCCCGTCTGAAGGCCGAAAGCCGCATCCCCCTCTGTGTGAGCGAGCGGCTCTTCACCCGCTTCGGCTTCCGCCGCGTCGTCGAAGCCAACGCCGCCGACATCATCATGCCCGACATCTCCTGGACCGGAGGCATCAGCGAAACCCGCAAGATCTGCGCCCAGGCCGACACCTACTATCTCCCCGTCACCGGCCATGACGCCACCGGCCCCGTCGCGCTCTGGGCCGCCGCCCACCTCATGCTGCATATCCCCAACGCCATGTGTCTCGAAACCGTGCGCGCCTACTACGACGTCTGGTACAACGACGTCGTCACCGAGCGCATCCCCATCAACGATGGCATGCTCTCCCTACCCGAAAAGCCCGGCCTGGGCGTCGCCCTGCGCGAGGAGGTATTGAATTGGCCGGACGCACGGACTGAAGTCACAGAATAGTTGGATGAAAATCGATTTGGACTTTGCTTAAAGCGAGCTAAGGTTCTCGAGGTTCAAGAAGCAACCGTAAGCCGGAGATGATTTCCTGCATTCTCTTTGAAGAGAGAGTCCCGATTCTCTCGATGAAAACTCGCTTATCCAATGTGACAATTTGCGAAATGTTCACGACACTCCGTCTGGGCAAATTCGCCTCCCCACTGTTTAGCAGAACATTGCCGGGTGAGAACGCTTGATTCTGATTTGAAGTAATCGCACAGACAACGACCGTATCGATGCGGCTGAAATTGAACATATTGTTTTGTACAACGACGTACGGACGCCTTCCTCCCGGCTCTGACCCGTACGGATCCTCCATGTCGATCCAGAAAACATCTCCCTGTTCGATATACTGTCGAGATGCAGGCACATCACTTACCACGGTTCATCCCTCATATGCTTTCGATGGTACTCTTGAATCTCTCTTTGAATCGCCCTGTCTTCATCATCGGTATATTCATCATGAACTCTGTTTAGCGCTGCCATCATACGTCTCGTTTCATGACGTTCAATATACTCCTGAACCGCGATCGCAAAGAGTCGACTTCGAGATATGTTCAATTCCCGTGTTAGTGTTTCCACCTTCTCAAATAGTGAATCGTTCAAAGAGATTGCCGTCTTCACTGCCATACATCGCCTCCTCAAATGGGTAAGGTAAAACTTCAGTCCATACCTATAGTATAACTAGATTTCCTACCAAGTGTCAATACCTTCCTCAACACCTCGAAGGACCAAAATACAAGCCGCCCAAATCGCAAAATAGAAGGTTGCAGTCTCAAACGATTGTTTATATCATTACAGATGCGAACAAAACCCGCCTGACCAGCCGGAAAAATGACAAAACTGAGACAGGCGTCCTCCGCCCGTCAACGATACATCGAATCAGGAGCCCCTGTATGCTGTCCGAGCAGATCGCTGCACTCAAGCGCTACGACTCCGCCACCATTTTCAACGCCGTCGCCCTCAACCTGGGCCTGCCCAATCTCGACTACACCGACCATACCATCCGCTGCCTGATGCCCGACATGGGCCTTGTCGCCGGCTTTGCCGTTACCGCCGAAGTCACCACCAACGACGAAGACTCCACCGCCCTCGAATGGATCGACTACTACGACTATCTCGGCAGCCAGCAGGACCCGCTCATCGCCGTCTTCCAGGACATGGACACCAACCCCGGCCGCGGCGCCTGCTTCGGCGACGGCATGGCCCGCGTCCACAAACGGCTCGGCGTCGAAGGCGTCATCGTAGAGGGCACCGCGCGCGATCTGGTCGGCATCCGCCAGGTCGGCCTGCCCGTGTGGGGCTGGGGCGCCGTGCCCGGCCACGGCGTCTTCAACATGAACCGCTTCGGCGCGCCGGTCACCGCCGGCCGCCTGCGCATCCATTCCGGCGACCTGCTCCTGGCCGACACCGACGGCGTTGTGCGCATCCCTACCGGCCAGGTCGACGACGTTCTGCAGCTGGCCGAAGAGGTCCGCACCCGCGAAGCCGCCCTCTTCGACTTCTACGAATCGGAGACCTTTTCCCTGCAAAAAATGCGGGCCCGCCAGCAACAATACTGACCACTGGTGTTCCATGACTCTCGACGAACAGATCGAAACCCTCCTTGCACAAGCGCCCGGCTTCTGGCGCCTCGACGCCTGCGGCGTGACCCGCACCGAGCGGCAGATCCCAGCGCTCTTGCACGGCGTCGACCAGCCACCCGCAGGAGACCGCCTCCAGCTCGTCCTTATCGGCGGGCTCTGCGGCAAACAGGAAGACGCCGATGCCGCGCTCGCGGCCCTGCATTCATATAGCGCCGCGCCCGGTCTATCCGACCGGTACGCCCTCAGCGCCGTGCCCTGCGCCAATCCCGACGGCCTTGCCCTGGACGCCGCGCCCGAAAACGGCGCCGGCGGCAATCCCGGCACCGCCTACCCTCCCCCCGGAGACAGCTACTACGACGCCAACCCGGAAGCCCACTACCTCTGGCGCTGGGTCAGCTTCCAGGCGCCGGACCTGGTCCTCGAAGTCCGGACCGGCGAAGCCACGACCTGGGAGGGCTCTGCCCTCTGCCTGGAGCTGCTGGAGCAGTTCCGTTCCGTGCTGAACGCCTCCGAACTTCCGTCCGACAGCTCGCTCCTCGGCGCGCTGTCTACCGGCGAACCCAACCTGCTTCCGCCCGTTTTCGGACTGCGCCTCACCTGCGCTGCCGCCGACCTGGATGCCGAGCTGGCCAAACTGTGGACGGTCCTCGGCCAGGCGCCCGACCACGCCCGCTCCCCCACCCGCAGCGCCCTGCAAACTCGCGTTGCCCGTTCGCCCCTGGACGTCGCCCGTATTCTGGCAGGCGTATACGGCCATGAACTCGATCCGGTCATCTATACCCAGGGTGTCGCCGTCAGCGGACGCCTCCGGCTCGCCCAGTTGGACGCGGAATACGCCGATCCATCAGCCGGCATCGCGGCCATGGTCGCACCCTATATGTCCGGCGCCAAAGAGTGGTTCCCCGCCGGCGGCGACGGCGGCGCCAACCTCGCTGGCCTCGTCTGGGCCGACGAGCTCGCCGCAACGACCGGAGATAATCGCTACGCCGACCTGCTTGCGCAGACCGCCGACCGCTACCGCACGACCCACGAAAACGGCGTTCCCATCCCGTCCAACCCCAACTACCAGGTCGAGGACATGTTCTTCACCGCCGCCGTACTCGGCCGCGCCTTCAAACTCACCGGCGACGACGCCTACCTGAGCATCCTCACCCGCTTCCTCCTGGATGCCAACGTGCAGCAGCCGGACGGCCTCTTCTGGCACGACCGCCGTACACCCTTCTACTGGGGCCGCGGCAACGGCTTCGCCGCCCTCAGCTACGCCGAAACCCTGACCTACCTGCCCGACGACCATCCCGACCGCGCAGCCGTGCTCGCCATCCACCGCCGCCACCTCCAGGCCCTGCGCGGCTATCAGCACCGCAGCGGCATGTGGCGCCAGGTCGTCAACGGCCCCGGCTCCTACCCTGAAATGACCGTCACCTGCATGGTCGGCTATGCCCTCGCCCGCGGCCTGCGCCGCGGCTGGCTCGACGCCGGCTACACAGAGATGCTGACCCGCGCCTGGCAGGGCGTCGCCGCCCGCATCGACGACCACGGCGGCCTTGTCGACGTCTGCACCGGCACCGGCGTCCAGCAAAGCACCCGCGACTACCTCGACCGCCCCGCCATTTTCGGCCCCGACGAACGCGGCGGCGCCCTGTCACTCTGGTTTGTCACCGAAATGGAGACCTTTCTCCAAGAGAATTGATATCGTAGTCGGGAATTTGAGTGGCCACTGACCACTAACCACTGACCACTAACCACTGACCACTAACCACTGACCACTAACCACTGACCACTAACCACTGCAGTAAGGAGGTAGATATGGCAGATGAGGATCTGGGCCTGATGGCTCATTTGCTGCGCCGGGCAGGGTTCGGCGCCAGCCGTGAGGAGCTCGAGGCCTACGCCGCAAAAGGGTACGACGAAGTCGTAGAAGATCTGGTGGACGAGGAGCGCTGCCCGCCGATCGACGAGGATATCATCAAGCGCTACTTTGGCGGTGAAGGGCCGGAAATCCGCTCCGGCACCTGGATCTACCGCATGCTCAACAGCCCGCGCCCGCTCGAAGAGAAGATGGCCCTCTTCTGGCATCATGTCTTCGCCACCGGCTACGCCAAGGGCGAGCACGCCCTCGCCATGAGCGACCAGATCGATCTCTTCCGCCGCATCGGCATGAGCGACATACGCGAGATTCTGCTCGAGCTTTCCATGAACCCGGCGATGATCAACTGGCTCGACAACAACGAAAACATCAAGGGCGAACCCAATGAGAACTACGGCCGCGAGCTGCTCGAACTCTTCTCAATGGGCGTGGGCAACTACACCGAGGAGGACATCAAGAACTGCGCGCTCGCCTTCACCGGCTGGACCTACGCGCAGCCGGTTCCCCTCTACCCCCACGGCTTCTATTCTCCCGAATTCCTGTTCCGCGAGGAGGACCACGACTTCGGCGAGAAGACCTTCCTCGGCCACACCGGCAACTTCAACGGCGACGACATCATCGACATCATCGTCGAGCAGCCGGCCACCGCTCGCTTCATCTCCCGCCATCTCTACAACTTCTTCGTCGCCGACGAGCCGCAGGTCCCGTCCTGGAACGTGACGCCGCCCCAGGACCCGGAGGCGATCGAAATTCTCTCAGACGCCTTCATGGCGTCGAAAGGGGATATGCGCCATGTCCTGCGCACGCTCTTCAAGAGCGACTTTTTCAAGGCGGCCCGCTTCAGGAAGGTGAAAAGCCCCACCGAGCTGATCACCGGCGTTCTCAAGCTGGTCGGCACCAATCGCACGCCCACGCCGGGCATGCCGCGCTACCACCGCGCCGCCAAAGTGATGGGCCAGGAGCTGTTCAACCCGCCCACCGTGGAGGGCTGGCACACCGGCCAGGAGTGGATCGACGGCGGCATGCTCACCGAACGCATCAATTTCGCTGTCGACGAAGTGGGCGACGCCAGCAAGCCAGGCATCCAGGCCGTCATCAAACGGCTGCGCGCCGCCGGCGACAGCCTCACCCCCGATCAGTTTGTGGACAGCTGTCTCGACCTCGTTGGCCCCCTGACCCTGGGGGGAAAAACCCGCGCCGACCTGATTGGCTTCGCCCAAAGCGGCGGCGACCTCGTTTTCTCTGGCAACGGCAGCGCGAACGGCGAAACCGACGGAGTCACCGACCGTATCGTGCTTATGCTCCAACTGATCGTCGCCTCCCGCGAATACCAGTTCGCCTAGACCGCAGTTTTTGGCAACGCTCTCCTGCTATCGCAACGGACGGCGTTCACTAAAAACTGGAAACTGAAAACCTCGGTTCAGAAAGGAAGAAAAGATGGCCGACCACAAAAAAGACCCCGTACTCGTTGTCGTACAGCTCAGCGGCGGCAACGACTTCATGAACACCGTCGTCCCCTACACCGCCGGCATCTACTACGACTCCAGGCCGGTGGTGGGCCTCAAGGAGGACGAAGTCATCCCGATCCACGATACCCTCGCCTGGAACCCAAACTGTGAGCTCCTGCAGCAGATGTACGAGGCCGGCGACATTGCAGTCGTACAGGGCATCGGCTACCCCAACTCGAACCGCTCCCACTTCCGCGCCATGGACATCTGGCACACCTGCGAACCGATCGAGATCGGCACCGAAGGCTGGGTCGGACGCATGATCCGCGAGCTGGATCCCGGCGGCCACAACGTTCTCACCGGCGTCAACGTCGGCCAGGGTCTACCCCGCGCGATGGCCGTGCCTGGCGTGCCCGTCACCTCCTTCGCCGACCTCGACACCTACGGCCTGCTCACCGGCATCGACGAACCCCGCCGCCGCACCCAGGCGCTCGAAGTCTTCAAAGGCATGTACGGCCACGAGGTCGGCGCCGGCTACGTCATGGACTACCTCTCACAGACCGGCCTCAACGTCATCCAGGGCACTGACGAACTGAAGAAGGCCAAAGAGGGTTACAGTTCGACCGTGGAGTATGGCGACAGCGCCATCGCCAAGAGCCTGCGCGATGTGGCTCGCGTCCATCTTGCCGGGCTCGGCACCCGCGTCTTCTATACCGCGCAGGGCGGCTACGACAACCACGCCAACGAGGTCCCCGACCATCCCAAGCTGCTCGCCGACCTCAGCAGCGCCATCACCTCCTTCTTCGAGGACCTGCGCGCCCACGACGCCTCCTCCGAAGTGACGATGCTCGTCTTCACCGAGTTCGGCCGTCGCATCCGCGACAACGCCAGCGGCACCGACCACGGCTCCGGCGGCGGCGCCTTCATCATCGGCGATCACGTCCAGGGCGGTCTCTACGCCCAATACCCCTCGCTCGACCCTGCACGCTGGGTCCACGGCGAGGACATGGAGCACACGATCGACTTCCGCGGCGTCTACGGCACCGTACTCGAACAGTGGATGGGCATCGATCCCACCCAAATCGTCAACGGCCATTTCGAGCAAATCCACCCATACAGCTAAGATCTCTCAGCAAATTGAGAGCAAAATGGGGTTAACCAAAAACTAAAAACTAGCAACTAAAAACTCAAAAAGGAGTTCCACCGTGGGCAGACCATACGGTCTCTTACGCGCCGGGTTCCCCTTCCACAAGACGCTGGGAATGCGGCGGCTGACCAACTATCCCATCGACCTCGCCTTCGGCAAGGAGGACCGCCTCTACATCCTCTGCCGCAGCGAGGGTACCGCGCTCATCCGCAAATACAGCACCGAGGACGCAGACCTCGGCTCCTGTGGCATCTACGGGGAAGAGCCGGGCCAGGTCACCTGGCCGGTTACGATCCTCGCCGACGGCGACGAGAACCTCTACCTCACCGATGAAGCGCTCCACCGCGTCACCATCATCGACAGCGAGGGCGGGCTGATCGACAGCTGGGGCGAGGAGGGCAGCGGGCCCGGCCAGCTCAACGGCCCTGCCGGCATGGACTTCGACGCCGAGGGCAATCTCTACGTCGTCGATTCGCTCAACCATCGCGTCCAGAAGTTCACCCGCGAGGGCGGCCTTCTCGGCGGCTGGGGCAGCTACGGCTGCGGCGAAGGCGAGTTCAACATGCCCTGGGGCATCGCCGTCGACGAGGTGGGCGACGTCTATGTCGCCGACTGGCGCAACGACCGCGTCCAGAAGTTCAGCGCCGATGGCGAATTCAAGATGGCCTTCGGCGCCTCCGGCTGCGGCGACGGCCAGTTCAACCGCCCCAGCGGCATCGACGTCGACCTCCACGGCGACATCTACGTCGTCGACCGCGGCAACAACCGCGTCCAGCTCTTCAACGAAGAGGGCCGCTACGTGCAGCAGTTCATCGGCGACGCCACCCTCTCCAAGGTGGCCATCTCCTACATGATGACTAACGCCTACCCCAACCGCCTGCGCGACATGGCCAAACTCGAAATCCAGAAGCTGCTGCGCTGGCCGCAGTCGGTCGTCGTCAGCGAGGACGGCCTCATGTACGTGCCCGACACCGGCTCCTACCGCGTCCAGGTCTACAGAAAGGAGGCCGTCGAGCTCAACGAGCTCCAGTTCGCGCCCCCCCGCCGCGCGCCGGCCCTGAACATATAGCGTTCAACGAACTTCCTGGCCACAGTCAAATCGCGGCCGCACAGATTGGCCGCGCCCGCAACAAGGCCAAACAACCTGCCTCCTCTCTGACCACTGATCACTAACCACTGCCGTCCGGCGGTTCCACCACATTGTAGAACCCCATATAGTCCTCGCCTTTCACCATCAGAACGTCGATCCGCTCGCGCCTGCCCACGTCCACAAAAGGCACCGTCAGCCGCGGCGTAATACCGAAGCGCCGCGTCTCCGACCTGTTCGGCGGCGAATAGTGCAGCGTACTCTCATTAAAGAAGATAAACTCGCCCGGCTTCAACTCCAGATCGACCGCATCGCTGGCGTCGAAAGTCGACGGGTCCACCTCTCTGCTGAATATCTCCGCGTCCGGGTCTTCGATGTGCGGATACAGCCGCTTGTGGCTGCCCGGCAGCACCTGCATACACCCGTTCCCCCGCGTCGCCTCATCCACCGCGATCCAGGCCGACAGAATCACATTCGGCGAAGGCTGATAGTACGCGCAATCCTGGTGCCACGGCACCTCCGTATCCCAGTCCTCCTGCTCGCTCAGCGGCACCTTAATCTGAAAGTTCGTCCGCCACAGCACTAGGTGCGGCCCCAGCAGACTGGCCGCCCTCTCTACCAGATTGGGATGACTCAGCAGTTCATAGACGCAGCGGTTATCCAGGTGCCGGTTATGAAAATAGTCCTTCTCCGCCAGCCCCTGCGCCTTGCCCACCTCCAAAATCTCGTCATCAATCCGCTGCCGCACCCCCGCCATCTCCTCCTCCGAGAGCAGGGTGTACGGCCCCAGCCACCCCTGCTGATGGTACAGCCGGACCTCGTCTTTCGTGAGCGCGGGTTGGTGGTTCATCATGCTTTTCCTCTCACATACCATGTCGGGAGACGAAAAGGAGGCGACCTGATTCTTTAGGGTAGAACGTCGTACTCATTGACCGGAGTCTCAATGGTACGAGAGGGAAGGATCTGTTGCTACGAAGGGGCATGCTTGGAGAGCAGACCTCTCGTCTGTGTTTCGCTGTCCACAGCCTCAAGATTTCGATAGTGATTTACATCAAAACTGGAGTTCAGTCCAGTAACGGATATATCTGACAATCGGAGACTGAATGGTCTCATCGCGGCGCTGCCAGAAAAACGGTACTCGGACAAGGACAGGTCTTCATCGTAGTCCTTGCCCACAGCATACGGGGGTGACGTCACCATCAGATGTACGCTGCGTGGGGGTAGGCGATTGCTCTTGTCAGGTGATACGCAGGAGTCCAGCAACACACGGTTTGCCAAGTGCTCCGGCAGCGGATTTTCCGAATAAGAAGCCGGCTTCTTGCGGTTGCGAGACTGATCTTCGTTGATGCGCCTCGCGTAATAAGCTGACGAATCGTGGCTTCGACGCCCATTTACTCCAAATGAGGCTGTCTTGGTACGTTTCTTCTCAGTTTTCAATGTCGAACCCTCCCAGTGGCACGATCACCCAGGAGTCAACGCACATTCAGTCTTGGAACTGGCTTCGTTGCCGGCGAGGAATTCCGGCTATCCTGAAGTTCATTTTGCCCTAAGACAAAGGCAGTACCAAAATCGAATCGTGCTCTCGTCAGGCTGAAGAGTATGCGATTATACACAGGCGGAAGGCCGCGGGGGATACCCGTCTCTCAGCATATCATTTAAGGCCTTCCGTCTCCACCTGAACCCCAGGGCATACGCATCATATTGGGAGAGAACTTTGAGGAGATAGTCAGTTTTCCAACCGGCTCGTTTACGTTTGGCGGCCATACCGATTTTGGCGCTTTTCTCTCGGCGCAGGAGGTTGAGAGCCAGACGGCGCAAGATGGCCAGGTTGTGCTGTGCATGGCCCTGGCGGATGCGACTGTCGTCCTCACGAAAGGCGACATCCAAGACCCAGTGGACAGAGTTCTCGATGCTCCAGTGACTGCGGGTGGAAGTCAGGAGCAATTTGGCATCGGGAGGCAAGCTGGAGATGAAGCGAGTTGCATACGAAGTGGCTTCTGGCAGTTGTCGTTTGGCTTCGACCATGACCAGGCTTTGCAGTTGTGACCACGCCTTGTCAGGGGAAGCGCAGGCGAGGAATTCGGGGGCAGAGCCCAACAGCGCCTGGTTTCAATGTGACCGTGGTCCTTTTCTGTCGTCTGGTGGAAGTCGTGGGCAACATCGGCAAATTCGTTTTGTCTCTCCAGTGTGAACATAGTCTAGACAGCTTCATGCAACTGCGGTCAGCCCTGTTTGAGCGCCAGAACGTAGTCGCCGCCGCTCTCTGCTCCCTGTTGCGCAATCGCTTTCTGACAGCCGATCGCATCGATCACTATGCAACCAGATAGCTCCAATCTCCAGAAGTTCAGGGATTGCCGTGATCTCGTTGCCGTCTGCCGCCACCTCAGCCTGCCCCGGAACGAGCCGACTCCTCGTTGCCCAGGCGCCGACTAATAGCAGCGCTCCCTTCTTCTGCCTCCGCTCATGCGAACGACGTACCGTCTTCCCATCTATGGCCAGCAACTGTCCCTGCGTCAATTCATATAGAAGCAGCGCCCATTTCACAAAACAGGCCTCAAACTGCTCTGCATCCAGCATGGCAAAGACCCGGCCAAAGGTGTCATGCGCTGGAATTCTGTTCGGTAGTCCCGGCAACGCCTGCCAGTCCCGCTTGGCCTGTCCAAACTCTTCTATCTCGACCCAGTTGTCCGCTCCGCATATGACTGCACATATAGCAATCACGATGATGTCGCTCAACTGATGAATCTTTGCGCGTTCAACGCGAGGATCTTCCAAATCCTCGAAATGTTCAACCAGTGATACGCCCTTATTGTCCGCCATGAGTCCCCCCTTGTCTGTTGAAAGGACCCTCAATCGTATCAAATCGTCTCGCTTACGTCATCTAACCTATTTCTCAACCCAATTTAGATGCAATTGCCCTGACCTGAACCCGGAGCCGCTACCCTCATTCCTGTAGTATGGCTAGCATCAATTTTAGTTCATGCGTTCTAAAATGTCAAGAGTGAATTCTGAGGATAGCCCAAAAACTGCCTTGACTTATCCCCTGCCCACCGATATATTTCCGCAATTCGTGAATCAGACCCACAGAGGCATTTTTCTGCGCACAGCCGCCATTTTCTATCTCCCGGTCGCGGCACTGTCTTTCCTCTTTGCGGAAAATCTCGCTACCAGCATCCTCGTTTCTCTGGTGGTCTGGCCTGTCGATGGGATCGTAAGCCTGTCGCTCATTGCCCATTGCATCGATTCTCTGCACGGGCGTCCTCTTGCCGTCAGGACAGCGGTCATGCGCGGCCTGCGCCGCCTGCCGGCTTATATGGGCCTTGCGGTGGCAGTCTCGGCTGTGATCAGCGGTGCAGCTCTTGTATTTGCGGCGCCGGTCTGGGTTGGACTCCTGAACTCCGGCGTTTCCCTTGATGAGATTCGTGACGCGTTTTCCGTTCCGGCCAATGTTGACCAGGTGGGGGTGGGCACCAGAGCGCTGAGCAGCGCTTTGTGGGGCGTTACCGGTCTATGTCTTTGGACTTCTGATTCCAACTGTCCTGTTCTATCTGTCGGCTCGCTGGCGGTTTGCCGAGGTCGCGTTGATGGCAGAGGGGACTGGGCCGCTGGAAGCCTTGCGCCGCAGCTGGGATCTGAGCCGGGGTTATGTAGTGCGCACCCTTGGCTATCTCTTACTCATAGGCATAATTTTGGGAATAACCGGCGGTCTGGTCGCAGCGTTCGCGGACTTTGCAACGGGTTCTCTGACCACGGCCGCTGATCAGTCAAGGATGTTCGGTTTCAATTTTGCTGTTTCGAAGCTGATGTCCATTATCGCCGCGCCGTTCTACGTCAGCGCGATCGTTCTGTACTATTTCGATCTGCGGATGCGAAAAGAGGAGTACAGTTTTGGAACCGTGTAATGACTATCTGGGCGGTTGGGCCAGGTCGTGTTGGGGAAGGCAGGGAGTTCTGCATGACATGTATTCGAATGCCAAGAAACGGCCGGCGCTTTTCAGGCTCGCGCTTTACACTCTCACCATAGCCGCAGAAGACTGCGGTTCGGGAATGGGCAATCCATCCTCTTTCAACCCCTCAAGATGGAAGGCGATGGCTTCAGAGATCAGCTGGCAAGTTTCCTCGCGTGTCTTTCCCGTTGCAACACAGCCGGGCAGGTCGGGCACGTAGGCGCAGTAGTTGTCAGACGCTTTCTCAATTACGACCGCATACTCAAGCCCCATCATCTGTTCCCTCCCTCTCTGAGTCCGGCTTGTCTCAAAATACTGTTCCATGTTTTTGGGTTCAAATCATCTCGGCCATGTCCCGCAATCGTGACGCGCCCTGGCTTTATAGGATGTTTGTATTGCCGGTGGCTCCCTCTAGTCCTGACAAGCTCCCATCCATCCTCTTCTATCATCCTTATAGCATCCCGCACTTTGACTGCCATGGCACCGTCCCGTAGATGTCAGCCAGTATACTCTATGCGTTGTACACAGGCCAGCGATTCACATAGTCATCCATCTCCACACCAGAGAACCGTTCCAAAAACGGGAGATAAGCAATCTATGGAATACCAGTTACAATGTCGGAAGATGATTGCTGTGAAAATGAACTTCGGCCTGTCTAAAGACTTCCTCGACTCCAGCAGAGGAAGGAACTGTTCTGTGCTGCACGAGAACTGGACATCTCCACAATGCAAACTTCCATAACGCCCACTCCATTGACTGTCGGCAAACTGCTGGGGCGCACGGTTGGAATCTATCGTACCCACATCGGAGTTTTTCTGCGTACATCCGCCATCTTCTACTTCCCGGTCGCCATACTTTCCTTCTTATTTGTAGAGGACGTCTTAACCACCACAATCTTCACTTTCGTCATTTTTCCCATCGAAGCACTTGTAAGCCTGTCGCTCATTTCCCACTGCGTCGAACTGTTGCATGGGCGTCCTCCAGCCGTCAAAGCAGCTATCGGGCGGGGTCTCCGTCGCTTGCCGGCTGACATCGGCATGATGGTTGCTTCGGGGGCAGTGTACGTCGGCGCAACCGCTATATTGATGATACCGATTTGGGTTGGGCTCTTCAGGACCGACTTTCCTCTCGGAGAAATTCGTGACGCACTCTCTGTTCCTTACAAACCTGGCGACATGGAGTCCGTCACGAACGTGCTGGGAAATGCCTTGTGGGGAGGCTTCGGTTCTTGCCTTACCGGACTCTTGATCCTGATCGCTTTTCTCTATCTGTCTGCTCGCTGGATAGTTGCCGAGACCGCGCTGATGGTGGAAGGGACCGGTCCGCTGGAATCCCTGGCGCGCAGCTGGGATCTGAGCCGGGACTTCGTTCTGCGATCCGTTGGCTATCTCTTGCTCCTGTCCATTGTTATGGGATTGGGCGGCGGTCTGGTCGGCGGTCTGATCGGAGCTCTGGTGGGTTTTGCGTCGGTTACCCTGCTCTCGGCTTATGATCAGTCAACGCAGTTTGGTTTCGATAATGCGGTCTCGACTCTGTTGAACATCTTCATCATGCCGTTCTATGTCACCGCGCTCGTTGTGTACTATTTCGATCTGCGGGCGCGTAAAGAGAAGTACGAATTTGGAGTCGAGCAAGGATGAACCGCTGCCACATGCATTAGCCTGTAGTCCGGTTCTCGCGGCCACACACAAGGACAGCGATCAATGCAAGAAAACAGAACGAGCGCGCGCACTAAGGCTCTTCTGTTGGCATTGATCTCGCTGGCGGCCGTAGCACTCCTCGCCGGCCTGTTCAGTGGACTGGAATTTTTCCCATCTGGAGAAGATTACAATCAGACAACCTACGAACAACAATCGCCGCCGCCACCAGCCCCACCGACTGACACACCTATATCTGTCGCAAGCAACCCTGGCTTTACGGTAGACGCGGACAATGTAGAAGTTCGATCCGGCCCCAGTACGGAATACCGGGTAATCGGTGTCGTCAACCGGGGTCAGACGTTCACGCCAAACGGACGAACTCACGAGGGTGACTGGTTACAGTTTCCCTGGGAGGGTATGGATGGTTGGGCGCATACCCAGCAGCTGACTGTCACCGGCTCGGGTCAACTCCCCGTAGTGGGGCGCATCCCCCCTCCTCTACCACTTGATTCATCTCCACCCGACTCACCACCACCACCTGGTTCATCCCCGCCTGATTCGCCCCCGCCTGATTCACCTCCTCCAGACTCGTCCACTCCCGATTCGTCTCCTGCCGGTCCATCCGGCCCTCCGCCGTCCAGATAGTGAATGCGGTCGGATCGATGTGACTGCCTCCGAGAAGAGGACCAGCCGCGTTGAGTTGTCCGTACTCGAAAAGCCGTGGGACGAGATGGGGCGCGTGCGTTGCCCTGTACGTGATCGGAAATACGCAGTACACTTAGCGCGACAAGCCTGAACTGAAAACATCCCCCGATCACCAACGGAGGCCGCCCCATGAACCTCAACCTCCCGTCCACCGCAGTCCCCGACCGCGTCTCCATCACCGGCCCCCTGCCCGCAAATACGCGCGCCACCTACGCAGAACTCGACGGCCCCGGCTGCATCCAGCACATCTGGGTCGTCCTCGCCCGCCCGGAAAACCTGCCCATGGCCAGCCGAAAGGCCATCATCCGCATCTACTTCGACGACGAACCCGTCCCCTACGTCGAAGCGCCCGTCGGCGACTTCTTCGGCGTCATGCACGGCCTCGGCTGGTACCCGATCGACACTCACTTCCTCTCCGTCAAGGCCTGGAACGGCTACAACTGTTACTTCCCCATGCCCTTCGCCCGCTCCGCCCGCGTCGAGTTCGAAGCCGGCCCCGAAGAAAACCGCGCCTACCTGCAGGTCGACTGGCGCCGCTATCCCGGCCAGACCCTGCACGAGCCGCGCCGCTTTTGCGCCCGCTGGCGCCGCGAAATGCCCACCCAGCGCTACGGCGAGGAGTTCCTCATGCTCGACGCCGACGGGCCCGGCCAGCTCCTCGGCTTTGTCTACGGCGTCCGCCTCCTCGACGACACCGACCGCTGGAGCCACGGCGGCGCCGAAAATATCTACATCGACGGCCAGGGCGAGCGCCCCGTCTTCCTGCGGGGCATCGGCGGCGAGGACACCTTCGGCGCAGGCTACGGCGGCGCCCTCCACCCGCCCGAAACACACCACTACGCCGCCATGCCCTACTACGTCCACGACGACGTCGGTGAAGCCCGCCCCGCCCAGCGCCTCGTCGGCTACCGCTTCTTCGAGAAGGACACGCTCCCCTTCAGCAGCTCCATCCACATGCGCTTCGGCTGCATGGCCAACGACATCTGCTCCACCACCTACTGGTACCAGGAAAGCCCGGTCCGTCCCTTCTTCGCTATGCCCGACTGGCCGCAGCTGCTCCCCGGCATAGAGCTGCCCCGCGACACGCACGACCTCGCCCTTCCTGAAAGCGGCAGGTGGTGGCTCTGCGGCCCCTTCGCCAACCACGACGGCCAGGCCATGACCGCAACCCTTCCCCCGGAGACCGCCTTCGAGCCCGGCGCGACATACGACGGCCTCCACGGCGCCGAGTCCACCTGGCTCTCCGATGGTTCGAGAGAGCATGGCCGCGACAGGGCCCGCTGGGTACGCCGCGCCGCCCACCACGGCTTCATCGACTTCAACCACCTCTTCCGCCCCTGGGGCCGCGGCGTCGGCAAGACCGACACCGGCGCCGCCCTCGCGCGCTGCATCCTCCACGCACCCGCGGACACGGAGGCCACCCTCCACCTCGCGTGGGACGACGCCCTCACCCTGCGCGTCAACGACGACCATTTCGACCTCGGTCATAATTACGCCTTCCGCAGCCGCAGCCTGCCCGTACAACTGCGCGGCGGCGCCAACACAGTCATCCTCAAGCTCAGCAACGACGCCGGCTCAAATCACGGCGGCTGGGCCTTCGCCTTCCGCGCCCAAACCGCCGACGGCACAGTACTGACTCCGCGGGCGGACGGCGCAGAGTGAGTAGCGCTGCGGGAAGCCGGCTACTGGCTCGGCCCGGAGATTTTCGACTGCGCCCAGGAAATGCAGCGCCTGGGCAAACAGTACGGCGACAAATTCGAAGGCGATTATTGGCCGGATTGGGCCGGTTTTTGGCGATTTTGGTCGTTGCGAGGGGTTGAGGGCGCGGCCTGGGTTCTGTGCGGGCGGGACGGTTTTCGTGTTCCCGGACCGGCCGGCGGCTGGCTGAGGGTGGGGGCGTCTTTGTGTCCGCAGGTACGATAGGAGCTTGCGTTTTTCAACGGCCAGCCCGCCACGCGCCGGCAATGCCGGCGCGCTCTCGCCATGCTCTCATGCTTCGAGCTCGTCGGGAACAGACTCGGCAGAGGCGACAGACACGGCATCCTCCATGCCGCAGGCGGAGCGCAACGAGAATCCCATCAAAACGCGCGATACCGTGGCCGGGAACGACTCCTGGCGGTCGGGTTCGGCTAACTTTCAGCGCTCTCTCTGTTGAGCCGTTGAATGGAATACGAACGCCGAATTCCCGTCGTAGTGCCGGGACGCTCTTTCAGAGCCTGTTTGAAAATTCACCCGACTTGCCGTCCTGATTGATTATGCGACTGTACCTATCTGAATTTCCGACGAAATCTGCGTTCTTGTCATGGAAGTCAAGCGGATTTCATTGGAGTGAGGGCTGCTATTACGAAAAATCTGAAGGGCACAACTTGGATTCTTCGACCAAGCAGGAATTTTCAAACACCCTCTATCAATTATGTGCCGTGCGAATACCCCCAGCCCAACAAGGACTGCTAAGCAGATTAGGGAGAAATAGAGCTCTATCATCGTTATGGTGCGGTTGGCCTAGTTGAGGGGTGGGTAAAACTTACTCCTGCGTATCAACTGTAATGATCTAACTCAACAGAGTTTGCGCTGCGGCCCTGCCTGCATCCGTGATCCGTCGCCATCCACGGTTGCCACTCCGTCCCCCTGAGTGCCTTTCAGGGACACCCTCAATAAGCCTCCGGTGACTCAAAATGTTTTGAATTCCGTCTGAAAGCCGTCGAGTTTCCCTGCTAAGATCATCGTCGTTCGTAATCAACTCTTCTTCTTTCAACAGCCTTAAAAGATTGACCATGTCTCCATTTTCCACGCCGTCGTTACCAAAGCGATCTGCGAGGTAATAGATGATAAGTGCTAAATTCTCTTCTCGCATTTAACTCTCCTTTGAAATACGCCCCCAACTAGGCTTGCTCATTTTAACCCCTGCCCGCTCTTCGCCGCAAAAGAGAAGGGGGCGGCTGACGTACCCGCTCCCTTCCGACGTGCATGCCTCCATTCCCTCGTTCACGGCACCCTGTCCTGATCGAGATATTTAGTGATGACCGAGCGGTGAACGCCGATGCGGCGCGCGATCTCGGTGCGGGTCAGCCCTTCAGGATGGCTCCACAGCAACTGTTCGATCTGGTTGATACGGACAGCTTTGCTCCCGGCCCGTTTCATCGCATCACCTCCTGCCGGTCTCCTGTTCGGCCAGTAAATGTGGTACAGCGTGTTTCCTGACGTGTGCGTTGTCAAGTCCTGCAGGCTCTCTGTTGACGCCGCTCTGACAGCCGACAGTTGCAGTATAGGGGACAGTTGTTGCCGGTACGGCAACAAGATGCAGGAGAATTTCCTTAATTCGGCCGAAGAGCGCGCGCAGGGCTGACCGATCACTCTTCCCGGCAACGATATTCGACTCTCCATGGCAGGAGGGTCATGCTATGCTTCCAGAACTCCGAGCAAGGACTTCACCGCATCAGCTAGCTTGAATTTGGCTTCAAGATACACTTGCTGAACCGGCTGATCCTTATCATCGACCTCTACATTTACCGTGCACCTGGTAGCGAGAAGATGCACCTCGTACTCAACGACATACAAGTCGTCATCAAGCAGATGGTGAAGTCTTGTCGTTGCCGCATAGATGCTGGTTCTTGAATACTGCCCTCGCGCCGAAGATCCGGAATCGCTGTGCGAACCAGATTGGCGAGTAAGCGTATGCCGAAACCTCTTCCTGATATTGTCGTTTAGGTATTTTCCCTTCGATCGTGCGTTCAGGAACTGTTCATGGATAAACTCTGGAACATTGTAGTACTGGTGTACTGCGCCGCTCTTGAATTCGACTTCGAGCAAGCCAATTGGAAGCGTCATACCCTATGGACCTGACAGTTGATGATTTCACCCGGTTTAGGTTCATTTCTTTCTGTCTCAGTCGTTGACGGGGCAACTAAAAACGCAGTGGCTACAATAGCAGCCCACACAGCGGTCGTCAGCTTTCCGACTTGTCCGCTTGTCGTTCGCGGCAAGGGTTACGTGGACGGCGGCGCTGACGTGCGCGAGCTCCGCAAGGCCTGCATAGATGAGAGAGTGAGGCCGCCCCCCGGGTCCCGCGATTCTTTGATCGTGGCAATAGAAATTTGACGGCAAGCGAAAAATCGTGCAGGACCGAAACCGGCCATTCTTGAAATAGTGGCGCTGGCTTTTGCCTCTATTCAGATATCCTCAGCTCAATGACTTCGAGAAGTGGCGCGGAGATCATGCGATCCCCTGTTGATTTATAGGTGTGAATGCCATCAACCCGCGCCACAAAATCGATTCGGTCTTCTCTAAGAACCCTGGGGTTTGTGTTCTCATAGATCAGGTACCCTACATAGTCATAGGAGGCATCCAGAAAAACCAGAACGAAGTTGTCAGCTCCTTGAAATACAAGAATATTTGAGTAATAGACCAGTTGGCCTATGTAGTTGTCGTTATACCGAAGAAGGGTTTCAGGATCGACCTCTATCGCATCCCTGCGGGCATTCTCCCAATCTGTGAGTTCACCCCTGTCCTTCACCGAAACGAGAGTAGCCGAAATCCACGCCTTTTCCCCGTCGTCAGTACAGCAGAACTGATACCAGCCGCCTGTCTCCTGATACGGCCCGTCTAAAGCGTCACCCTGAGAAACGCTTCCGACAATCGCGTGCTGTGTGCCGGGCCCAGCGCGTACATTCCCGCGGGCTATCGTAACCACCAGAACGGTGTCAGGCGCTGGTTCTGGCGTCGCCGTTGGGATCGGTGTTGCGGTAGGGGGCGTTTTGGGGGGCGGCGTTGGCGCGATAGCCGTTTCGATGGCGGCAATGCGGTCGTCATGGCTGTCGACACGCCCTGTGATCTGAGCGATGGCTTCCGCCAGGCTTTCGAGAGTTATGCCTTCATCCTGGACCCAGGCTACGCCTGAGACGGCGACCAGAACCAGGGCCAGTGCCAACACAGTCCGTACGATTATTGATCTTATTCGTTAATCTCCTCATTGATGACGAAGGCGGCATAAGCACCAAATTATATCTCACCCATATGTCATCAGCGTGTCATATTGCCGTGTTTTCGTGGCAATACCGTGTCAATATGTGGCGTGAGAGGAGACGGCGCGAGGAACAAGACGGCGTTGGACCCGAAAAGAGCGCCTGGCAGTCCTGGATTGGGGGCGGGAAAGGGCAGGCACAAGGCCTGCCCCT
Source organism: Caldilineaceae bacterium (assembly GCA_965200615.1). GTDB lineage: Bacteria > Chloroflexota > Anaerolineae > Caldilineales > Caldilineaceae > Bin5. Next base: position 1,051,006 of record OZ241377.1, read on the forward strand.
ACCGGAACGTTTTGGCAATTGGGAAGCAGGAGGGCTCGTCGGCATTGTGGACTGCGCCCGGGAATTCCGGCGTCTTTGACGCGCTGTTCTGACACGTGTACAATTCAGGAAGGCAGGGAAAAGAGTTTCCCGTTTTCGGCAGTTGCCGCGCCCAGGTTGCCAAGAGAACGACTTCCGAAAGGGACGCAGGGAGATCCTGCGACGCACGCAACCCGCAAGAGTTCAGGAGTTTCCATGACCGCGCCCAAGTACAGCCGCGTTGCGCTCTATCTGCAGGATAAACATTCGATCCGTGAAGGGATGGAGTATGTGCGCTACGCGGAGGAGAAGGGGTTTGAGTCGGTCTGGCAGGCAGAAAGCCGGCTGGCGCGGGATGCGATTGTGCCGATGGCCGCTTTCGCCGCGGTCACCGAGCGCATCCGGATCGGGTCCGGCGTGATCAACAACTGGACGCGCAATATCGGGCTGCTGGCGGCCACCTTTCTGACACTGGACGACCTGGCGCCGGACGAGCTGGTCACGCGCATCACCGCCAGCGGCACGCCGGAGGACGTGAAGAAAAAGGTGCGCGAGTATATGGACAACGGCGCCACCTGCCCGATTCTTTATCCCCTGGGCGACGTGAAGCTGATGATCGATACGTTTGCGGATGGGTTTTAGTTGTTCTCTGTGGGCTGATATGTACCGTTTCTGCACATCCCCCCTGACTTTGACAGATGCCCTGAAGTTGAAGGCGGAGGAGGGCGCGGCCGCCCGTTTCATCGCCGGCGGCACCGACCTCCTCATCGATTTGGCGCGCGAGGGCAGTGCGGACAGCGCCGAGGTGGGGCTGATCGACCTGACGCGCATCCCGGGCCTGGCCGACATCCGGGAGGAGGACGGCGCGCTCCATCTGGGTCCGCTGGTGACGCATAACCAGTGCGTTCGCAGCCGGTCGGTCGTGGAGAGGGCGTTCCCGCTGGCGCGGGCGTGCTGGGAGATCGGCGCGCCGCAGATCCGGAACCGGGCGACGGTCGCCGGCAATCTCGTCACCGCCAGCCCGGCCAATGACTCGATCGTGCCGCTGATGGCGCTGGATGCCAGCGTTCGCCTCGAGAGCGCGGCGCGAGGCAGCCGCACGCTGCCGCTGGCGCGCTTTTTCCGCGGCGTGCGTCAGGTGGACCTGGCGGACGACGAGATGCTCACGCGTATCTCCATTCCCCTGCCGGATTCGGCGCGGCGGGGCAACTTTATCAAGTTGGGGCTGCGGCGCGCGCAGGCGATCAGCATATTGAGCGTGGCCGGCTCTGTTGCCTGCGACGGCGGGGGCAGCTGGGAGTCGGCGGCGGTCACCCATGCGGCAGTTGTGCTGGGCGCGGTTGCGCCGACGGTGGTGCGGGCGACCGGGGCCGAAGCGTTTCTGGTTGGCAGAACGCTGACCGAGGAGACGATCGAGGAGGCGGCGCGGCTGGCGGCAACGCAGGCGCGGCCGATCGACGATCTGCGCGGCAGCGCGTCATACCGGGCCGCCATGGTGGAGACGCTGGTCGCCCGCCTGTTGCGCCAGCTGCGGGATGGGCGCGAGCGGGACGGGTGGCTGGAGGCGCCGGTGACGCTGTGGGGGGATACAGAGGGCCGCTGGCCGGCCGCGACGGGGCTGGGCGCGGCGGCAACCGTCAACGGACGCGCGGTCGAACTTGAAGGCGGCATGACGCTGTTGGACAGCCTGCGGGCGGCGGGTTTTGTTGGCGTGAAGGAGGGCTGCGCGGAGGGCGAATGCGGGGCCTGCACAGTTTATCTGGACGGCATGGCGGTCATGGCCTGTCTCGTGCCGGCAGAGCGGGCGGCGGGCAGCGAGGTCGTGACGGTCGAAGGATTGACCGGTTCGTCGGCGGAGTCGACGGAGCTGTTGCACGGTGTGCAGCAGGCGCTGATCGAGAGCGGCGGCGTGCAGTGCGGATTCTGTACGCCGGGGATTGTGATGTCGGCGGCGGCGCTGCTGGCGGAGCGTTCCAACCCAAACCGCCTGGAGGCGCAGGAGGCGCTGACGGGCAACCTGTGCCGTTGCACCGGCTATCGCAAGATTCTGGATGCGGTGGTGGCTGCAGGGCGAGGAGAGAGTGTTGAGGATTGAGGGGTCAGGAGCGAGGGGTGTATTGGCCCTTCAGACACCTCAAACAGGTGGGCAAGGCAGATGGGAACGGACGGAAACGACGTAATCACCTACTATCTGGAGATGACCGGCGCGGCCGAGTTGCGGCCGGCGCGGGCGCTGGCGGAGCCTTTTGCCGTGCGGCGGGCGGAGGTGGCGTTTCCGGCGCTGAATCGCTTTTTCTATACTGAGGTGGGGCGGACGTATTCGTGGTCGACGCGGCTGCCGTGGACGGAAGAGCAGTGGCGGGCCTGGGTGGAGCGGCCCGGAATGCAGACATGGATCGGATATGTGCAGGGGACGCCGGCCGGCTATTTTGAGCTGGATGAGCAACGCGAAAACGGAATTAAGCAGGTCGAACTGGCCTATTTCGGTCTGCTGCCGCCCTTTGTTGGCCGGGGCGTGGGGGGCGCGCTGTTGACGGAGGCGATCCGCCGCGCGTGGGCGCTTGGCCCGCAGCGGGTCTGGGTCCACACCTGTACGCTGGACCATCCGGCGGCGTTGCCTAACTATCAGAAGAGGGGGTTTCGCATCTATGATCAGAAAAGGAATGCGGAGTGACGTTCTCTTTCTCCTCGGGATCTTCTTTCTTGTCGTTCTGTTCCGCCGGGAAAGTAGAAAGCTTCTTTCCTCCTCGCCAAGTGTGGGGGAGTGGGGCTGGCTGGGGCCGGAGCCGCTGGTCGACACGCACAGCGCGGATCTGGTCATGTCGCCCTCGCTGCCGCGGCGGGGGAACTGGCTGACCCGCGCTATCGGCCGGCTGTTGTACAGGTTGCTCGGCTGGCGCATCGAGGGCCAGTTGCCCGACGTGCCCAAGCTGGTGATCATCGGCGCTCCGCACACCTCCCACTGGGATGCCGTATTGGCAGTTGGATTCTTCCTGGCCACCGGGCTGGATTGCCGCTGGATGGTCAAGAGAGAGGCCTGCGATCACCCCCTGGGCGGTCTCATGCGCTGGATGGGCGCCATACCGGTGAATCGCCAGGCGCCGGGCGATCTTGCGCAGCAGGTTATCGACGAAATGAACCGCAGCGGGAAGTTCGTGCTGGTTCTCACGCCGGAGGGGACGCGCAAGAAGGTAGAGCGCTGGAAGACCGGCTTCTATCGTATCGCTCTCGGCGCGGGAACGCCGATCACCCTGGCCTATGCCGACTTTGAACGTCAGGTCGCGGGTATCGGTCCGACTATCCGGCCGAGCGGCGATCTGGAAGCGCAGCTCGAAGAGATACAGGCCTACTACAGCGGGATCCCGGCTCGAAATCCGGAGTGGTTTTGAACTGCAGTGATCAGAACTGCGGTGGTCAGTAGATAGTAATGCCGTTGAGGTGTTTTGATGCGTGCAGTCGGTAGCAGCATACCGCGCTTTGACGCGGCGGAGAAGGTGACCGGGCAGGCTGCCTATCCGGCGGATATCGACCTGCCCGGCCAGGCGTGGTTGAAGATCGTCTTTGCCGGCGTGCCCCACGCGCGTATCGTGCGCATGGATACGTCACGGGCCGCGGACGCTGATGGCGTCATCGCCGTTCTGACGGCAGCGGATGTGCCGGTGAACGAGTACGGGCTGGTGATGCCGGACCAGCCTGTGCTGTGCGGGCTGGGGAGCACGCCCCAGGCGGAGGTCGTGCGCTGGGAAGGGGACAAGGTGGCGCTGATCGTGGCCGAGACCGCGGCGCAGGCTGAGGCCGCGGCGCGGCTGCTGGAGATCGAGTATGAGGCGCTGCCGGTCATCACCAGCACGGCGCAGGCGCTGGCTGCCGACGCGCAGCCGCTGCATCCCCACCCCTTCAGCAACTTTCCCTACGAAGAAGGGCGGGACAGACGGTCGAATCTGCTCGTCAGGCATCGTCTGCGCTGCGGGGACATCGACGCCGGTTTTGCCGAAGCAGACGTGTGCGTGGAAGGCGTCTACAGCACGCACCCGCAGGAGCACGCCTATCTGCAGCCGGAGGCGGGCCTCGCGCACGTGCGCGGCGACGGCCGCATCGAGGTCATCGTCGCCGGGCAGTGGATGCATGAGGACCAGGAACAGATCTCCCATGCACTCGACCTGCCCGCGAACCGGATCGTCGTGCGCTACCCGGCTGTCGGCGGGGCCTTTGGCGGGCGGGAGGATATGTCGATCCAGATTCCGCTGGCGCTGGCCGCGTGGAAGACGGGCCGCCCGGTCAAGACCGTCTGGAGCCGGGAGGAGTCGATTGTCGGGCACCACAAGCGGCATGCGTTCGTTATTCGCGCCAAGTGGGGGGCAACCAGAGAGGGCAAGATCGCGGCGGCGCAGATGGATCTGACCAGCGACTCGGGCGCTTACGCCTACACGAGCACCAAGGTCCTGGCGAACGCCACGCTGATGTGCCTGGGCCCGTATGAGATTCCGAACGCGCACGTGGACGCGCGCACGGTCTATACAAACAACTGTCCGGGCGGCGCGTTTCGCGGTTTCGGCGGGCCGCAGGCGCACTTCGCCGCCGAGATGCAGATGACCAAACTGGCGCATGCGCTGAACATGGACCCGGTTGAATTCCGGATGCGCAATATCCTGCGCGACGGCTCGATCCTGGTCACCGGCAGCCCCGTTCCCGCGGGCTGTACGACCGCGGAGGTGCTGGCCGAGGCGGCGCGGCAGGGCGGCTGGCGGGAGCGCGCCGGCCAGTGGTCGGTTGCATCTGCAACGGCCGGCGGCAGGCCGCCGGACAGTGGCAACGGGCTGCTGACCACGAGCCTGGACTCTTCCCGCGGCCGGATTGCACGGGGCCGGGGGATCGCCGTCTCCTACAAGAACGTAGGCTACAGCTTCGGCTTCCCGGAGCACTGCACGGCCTGGGTGGAGCTGCACGGCGGGGAGACGGTCGAGCGGGCGCGCGTGGGCTGCGTCGGCGCCGAGGTGGGGCAGGGCGCGCACACCGCCTTCATCCTCATGACCGCTGAGATGTTGGGTCTTTCGCCGGAGCAGGTGGAGCTGGAGGCGGAGGACACGGACGTGACCGGCTCGAGCGGCAGCAGCTCGGCCAGCCGCATGACCTTTATGGCCGGCAACGCGATACAGGGCGCGGCCGAGCGAGCCATGGCGCTGTGGCGGGATGAGGAACGCCCGGCGCGGGCCGAGTTCGTCTATCATCCGCGCGCCACGACCCCTTTCGACCGCGAGACGGGTGCCTGCGATCCCAACATCACCTATGGGTATTGCGCGCAGGTGGCCGACGTCGAAGTGGACCGGGAGACCGGGCACGTGACCGTCAAGCGGCTGATCAGCGTCAACGACGTGGGCAGGGCAGTTCATCCGCAGCACGTGGAGGGGCAGATCGAGGGGGCGGTGGCCCAGTCGATCGGCTGGACGCTGCTGGAGAACTACCTGCAGGAGGGGGGAGTCACGATCACGCCCCATTTGAGCAACTATCTGATCCCCGGCGTGGCCGACGTGGCCGAGGAGATCATGCCGGTGATCCTGGAGCTGCCGGACCCGCAGGGGCCGCTGGGCGCGCGGGGGATGGCGGAGATGCCCTTTCTGCCGACGGCGCCGGCCATCGCGGCAGCGCTGCACGATGCGCTTGGCATCTGGTACGACGCGCTGCCGTTTACGCCGGAGACGGTCTGGCGCGGCATGGCGGCCAAATAGTGGGACGCCGGCGGCCGGCGGCTGACCAGGAGCGCAATTGATGACCGCTAAGAGCAGCGACAACCGCGTCAACAACCTCATCTGGGGCGTGTTGCTGTCGCTGGCGGGCGTTGGGCTGCTGCTGTTCAACTTTGACGTCTTTGTCCGCTTTGAACCCTACGTGCAATATGGGGCGGCCGCGCTGCTGGGCCTGCTGGCGCTTCTCTTTGTCGGCGGCTATCTTTCGGCCCGCGACAACTGGTGGCGGCTGATCCCCGGCTGGACGCTGATCGCCCTGGCGGCGATGGTCTACTTCTCCACGCTGCCTGCGCTGGACCAGCGTATTACGGCCGGCGTCCTGTTCGTGGGCCAGGCGATCGCGTTCGCCCACATCTATCTGCTGGACCGGGCGGAGCGCTGGTGGGCGATCATTCCGGGCGGATTCATGCTGATGTTGGGCGGCACGATCGCCCTGAGCAGTCTGACCGAGGAGCCGGCGGTATTGGGCACCGTCCTCTTTATTGGCCTGGGGGCCGTCTTCTTTCTGCTCTACCTCCTGGGACAGCGGTGGCAGCTATGGTGGGCGCTGGTTCCCGGTTCCGTGCTGGTGCTGTTGGGCCTCTTCCTTTTCTCGGTTGGCCTGGGTCAACAGAATCTTCCGCTGCGTTTGTGGCCTGCGCTATTGCCCTTACTGGGCGCGTGGTTGATCTGGCGGGCGACGCGTCCTCTTCCCGGCAGCAAGCTGAATGTCGACGCCGCGCCCAGTCAGTCGCGTGCGCGCAGTCAGAGTTCCGAGAGCGTAGCTCGCGCGCGCAGGCTGGGGGAATACGGTGGTCCCGCTCCCGGCGCGGCGGTGGAGGTGTTGCCCGACCCTGAGGAAACGCAGTGAGCGGCGGGGCGCGGATAGTGGACAAAACAGGCCCATAGCCCTTATCATTGCAGTCTGATCTGCAGGAGACAGTGGAGCCATAAAATGGATTTAGGCAGTTTTTCAGTCAGCCTGGCGGTCAAGGATATTGCGGTCTCGAAGGCATTCTACGAGAAGCTCGGGTTTGAGGCGTTCGGCGGCGACGCCAGCGAGGGCTGGCTGATTATGAAGTGCCCCAGCTGCGTGATCGGCCTCTTTCAGGGCATGTTTGAAAAGAATATTCTGACTTTCAACCCCGGCTGGGACAGTTCGGCGCAGCCCCTCGACAGCTTCACCGATGTCAGAGAGATCCAGGAAAAGCTGAAAGCGGACGGGATCGAGTTTGCCAGCGAGGCTGACGAAACCACAACGGGGCCGGCGAGTTTTGTGATCGTGGACCCTGACGGCAATCCAATCCTCGTCGATCAGCACGTTTGATAACTTCAGTGATCAGCAGCTGCGCGGACGGCTGGCTGCTGACAATCGAAATTTCAGAAAGGTACAGTTCTCATGTCTGAATTCGTTCTTACCCTGGTGCAGATGGACTGTCTGTCCGGCGAACCGGAGCGCAACTTCGAGCGGGCGGAGGCGTTTATCGCCGACGCGGCCGGCCGCGGCAGCGATCTGGTGGCGCTGCCGGAGCTGTGGCATAGCTCTATCGACCTGGCAAACGCCAGCAGTTACGCTTCGCCCCTGGCCGCCGAGGCCGCCGAGGCCGCCGAGGCCGGCGATGCCGGCTGGTTCGGGCGGTTCGCCACCCTGGCAAGGGACAACCACGTCTGGCTGACCGGGTCGATGCTGGAGAGCCAGGATGGGCAGTTTTTCAATACGATGGCGCTTTACAGCCCGGAGGGCAGGCTGGCGGCCTCCTACAGGAAGATGCACCTTTTTCGGCTGATGAACGAGGACCAGTACCTGGCACCGGGAGAGTCGGGCACGATGCACGAGCTGCCGTGGGGCTGCGCGGGGCTGGCTATCTGCTATGACCTGCGCTTCCCGGAGCTGTTTCGGCGCTACGCGCTGGAGGGCGCGCGTCTGATGATCCTGCCGGCGGCGTGGCCGCACCCGCGGCGCATGCACTGGCGGACGCTGCTGCGCAGCCGGGCGATCGAGAACCAGTGTTTTGTGGCCGCGTGCAACCGCGTGGGGACGTCGGAGGATGTCTCTTTCTTCGGGGCGTCGGCGGTGGTTGATCCGTGGGGCGAGACGCTGATTGAGGGCGGGGAGACCGAGGCGCTGCTGACGTTGCGTATTGATTTGGAGACGGTGGAGGCGACGCGGGCGAAGATACCGATTTTTGCGGACAGGCGGCCGGAGTTGTATTGAGGGGATGGGCTTAAGGTGCGGGCGAAACGAGTGGCAAGAAGCGGGGTAGGGCTCAGACCATGATCGAGTCATTCACCCGCTGGAATGTCATCGAGCTTCTGCGCACTGAGGAGGATGCCCGCCTCTATCTTGAAGCGGCTTTCGAAGAAGATTTAGGGGACGGTCGTCTGATTTGCGCCGCGCTAAGCGACATTGTCCGCGGTCGCGATATGAGCGAATTGGCACAGGAGATAGGGATGATCCGGGAAGCGCTGTCCGAGAACAGCGGTCCTAGCCTTGGTACCGTGTTAAAGATTGTCCGCGCGCTGGGGATGCGGATGCGCGTTGATAGTTAGGGCGCTGGCCCAGGCAGGGGAGAGAAAGGAATCCTGTAAATCAGGATTCCTTTTTTGTTGGGAACCTCATATAGAATCACCGAGTTTTGGTAAGCACCTCTCGCGGCGTTTCGTAATACGTCCAGATCTCGTGCAATGAAGGTCCTATCTGCGTCTTGACGCATGCGATCTGCGGACATGCGCTTGCGGGACCGATTTTCGAAATTGACTGGGTTTGTCTGGCCGTTGCAGTGAGGCGCGTATCTTCGCCTTTTTTTCCTCGACGATTTTGCGGTCCTCGGGCGTAAGTTGGTCAGTGAGTTCGTTGAACTTCCGTCGTCCACTCATCAGAGTAGGCCCTCCTTTCGCAACTCTTCGATGTGCTCCTCGCACAGGCCGTCAGCGATTGGCACGGGCTTGTCGTAAGGCCGGTCGTCTCCTTTTTTGCCCTTCATCAACTGTATAGCCGTCCGTCTGGGATCAGGTGCGTAGAATACTCGAATTGGCCTGCCTCTGCAAACGGCGATCCAGGCATTGGCACCGTCTTGAGGATTGTCCGTGTGCTGGGGATGCGGTTGCGGTTTGGCAGCTGGGAACCTGGTGTACGATCCATAAATGGCCAGGTGTAAGCTTATCCACCTCTGGGCAACATTTGTGAACTCGCCGACCGACTGGTTTGGATGTCCTCAAGACTTGAAACACATTTCTATAAAGACGTCCAAGAATCAGTCACTTCCTGAAGACAACTCTGGTTCTTGCGTATCTCTTACTTCTATAGTTAGGGTTATTGGATTCTCCTAAGACGTATCTGGCGGGATCGAGAGGGTAAAAGGCACTGCCACTATCTCTCTGAGAATCGTACTCCCATGGTATTGAAGACTTACGCTTTTGCGTCGGGAAAGACCAGTTAATGTTACCATGTTTCGGGCTCCCTTGGGGTCGTTGGTAAGAGGTCGGAAGCGTTCTCGGGGTCTGATGAGAACCTCTGGTGTCGTCATATTCCTGACCAAGCCAGTATTGCCCAAGCTCATCGAACGTCTTTAACGTTGGACTGTGCTTGCTATTTTTACTTTGAATCTGATCCCCGTGGCTTTCACTGTCTCTTTGATTTAATCTGCTATTTTCCGCCCCCTTTCCATTATTCCCAGGGTTATCTTTCTGAATGGCTCCTCTGTTGGGATCTCTCCTCTTGAAAATCCATATCCCCACAACAGATGCAATAATAATGATAGCCACGATTTCTATAGACATTTCCAATTACTCCTCTTCTTACACTATTTTCGAACTTTGTTTTGGCCAAACTGCCTTAGAGGCTGTTTGAAAAGTAAAGGCTGTCGGCCAAATTGTGGTATACGTAGTCTCTGTGAAAACAAAACGATACCCAACAGATTTGACTGACAGCCAGTGGCTTATTATCCAGCATCTGATTCCCGCAGCCAAACCGGGCGGGCGACCACGCAGCCTGGATATGCGTCTGGTGGTTGATGCCATTCTCTACCTGACTGTGGGTGGCATCCAGTGGCGGATGCTGCCGAGTGATTTTCCGCCGTGGCAGAGGGCAGAGTGTTTACACCTACTTCAGGCAGTGGCGGGACGATGGCGCCTGGCGCAGGTTGCATGACACGCTCAGAGTGCGGGTTCGTCATCGAAGCGGACGACACAAGCATCCAACGGCTGGCAGTATCGATAGTCAGACAGTCAAGACTGGCCATACACCGGCAGGTGTGCGAGGCTACGATGGCGGTAAACGCATCACGGGACGGAAACGGCATCTTCTTGTCGATACGCTGGGACTCACATTGGCCGTCCTGGTCACTGCTGCCGACCTGCCTGACCGCGATGGGGCACGGCAACTGCTCAGACGAGGCTGCGGTTTCGGCCAGAAACTGCGTCTTATCTGGGTTGACGGCGCCTATCGCGGCTCTTTGCAGAGATGGGTTGCGCAGCGTTTTCGCTTCCGCCTTCAACCTGTCCTCCGCCCGCAAGAACAAAAAGGTTTCTCCGTATTGCCCCGTCGTTGGGTGGTGGAGCGCACCTTCGCTTGGCTTGGCCTCAATCGTCGCCTCTGTAAAGACTATGAACGACTGCCCGAAAGCAGTGTCGCCTTTATCCATATCGCTATGATTCGTCTCATGGTACGCCGCCTGGCACCCAATTGACCCTTTTCAAACAGCTTCTGAGCGGCGAACGGGACGCCTGCCAGGAGGCTGAGGAGCTGGCGCCGGGCATCACCACAGCGGCGGTGAAGGAGGGGTTGGGGCGCGGCTCCGCCATCTCACTCTCCGCGCAGGCGGCGCGGCAGCGCATCCGCGAGGGGATCGCATCAGCCGTAGCGCAACATCGCCAGAACCCGATCGCGCCCCTGGTCTGGCCCGGCCCCTATGAGCTGGAAAAGCGCTTCTTCCACACCGACACGGCCGACGCGGAGATGAACAAAGCGGGCGCCGAACGCGTGGATGCGCAGAGCGTGCGCTTCCGCAGCGACAACATTCTCGATATCGTCTACCGGTGAACGGAAGTGGCTAGTGGTCAGTGGCCGGCAACTACATGTACCGCTGCCTCAGTAAAGGCCTGAACCCATGTCGGGCGGCAAGGTCAACTGCCCGTCTGTGACCTGGAAATAGGCCGGATGAGCGGCCCGTTCGCGGGGTCGCGACAGGGGCATGAACTGGCGGTAGTTGCCCTCGAAGCAGTCGACGTCGAGGCGCAGGTGGGCGCAGAAGTTGACGCTGTGAACGAGCGCCAGGCCGGGGTTGGTGAGGTCCTGCAGAGTGAGATAGAGACCGTGCTGGCGGCCCCAGCAGTAGGCCAGCAGCGAGTGCGTATGGCCCTTGCAGGTCTTCACCGCCAGCCCGGACCAGCCCAGACGGTGAATCCAGTCGAGATTGTCGATGTCATCAAGGCTTTCGTCGACCACCACCGGCACGCGCGCGGCCACGTCGTGGAGCGTGTCGGTATAGGCCCCCAGGTCGCGGGGGGTGGGCTGCTCGATATAGTCCAGCGCCGCTAACGCCTGCGGCTTCTCCACGGCCACCCGGTCCAGCAGTTCAAGCACTGTATCGGCCTGCTGATAGGCTTCATTCGGGTCCACCGACAGACGCGGTCCGCCCGCCACACCGATAGTATCCAGAGCTTGGGAGGCCGCGGCGTGTACTTCGATCAGCCGCGCAGCGTCCTCGGCCGGCGATTGGCCGCGCAGCTTGAGCTTGAAATAGCGCAGGCGGTCGCGCTCGATCCAGGTCGTCAGGTCGGCGGGAAGCGCAGAGGGGTTCTCTCTTTCCGCGCTCCTCTCCGCTCTCTCCTCATTTGTCGGGATGAGGGCGTCGTTGAAGCCGACGACATGCTGCACGGACAGCGTTCCCCGTCTTGGGCCGAGGAAGTCCGCCGGATAGCGGCCGGTAAAGTCGGCGCCAAGACCGGCGCTCAGGTCCTCGTTCAGATTATCCGCCGTGTAGGCGGCGTAGAGCGGCGCCGGCAGGGCCGCGCCCCAGGCGTCGTGGAGGGCGGCGTCGAAGGGCGCCATGCAGTTGAGCACGGCCAGCCGCGGCATCGGTGTCTCCTTCAGGAGAGGCTCTTCCTCCGCCAGCTGCCCAGCCAGTTCGACCGCGGCCTGCTCCAACCTGATCCCCTTCTGGATCGGATCTTCGTACTGGTCATCCTCCAGCCAGGCGGCGATGGCTCTGCACAGACGGCGCATGAGGCGATCCTTCTCCTCATGCGTCAGGTCCGGCGCGGGGAAGGCCCACACGTCCGAGAGCAGGATCGCGCCGGCGCCCTCTACGGCGTCGCCCCCGCGGGTGCGCGCCCGCACTGTGACCGCGGCATAGGTGATCGCCTCGATCACGCCCTTGCTGAGGTGCAGGGGGACGCTCAAGCGCTCGTCGTCGAACGTGACCTTCACCGTCTCCACGCGGATATCGGTCGCTTTCATGGCAGTGGCTCTCTTGTACAGTTGTTGGTCGTGGATTCGTAGTTGGCGCGTTCAGGCGGTTCAGGCGACAATCGGAGTGGCTAGGCAGATCTTCGGACACGGAATCCGGATCAAGAACTGAAGGTTCTCTATGCCCAAAGACCGTTCTTACGTCCGCGCCAGCGATATCGGCGCCTGGAGCTTCTGTAATCGCGCCTGGTGGCTGGCCCAGGCGCAGAAGGCGCCGCACGAACGGCCGCAGCAGCTGGACTGGGGCGATCAGTCCCATGCCGACCACGGGCGGCTCACGTCGCGGGCGCAGCGGCTGCGCAGAATCGGGATCGCTCTCCTGGCCGGCGGCCTGATCCTGCTCGGATTCCTGCTGCTGGCGCAGCTGCTTCTATGACAAACCGCTGCAAACGCGATGCCTGCGCTGCCAGGGATAAATCACGGCGCGCAGGCATTTCAATGACGGTCAATAGCGGCCGCCGGCCTCGTTGACGTGCTCAGAACAGATTGAGCCACCCCTCGCCGAACGCGCTGGCGAAGACGAGACTGACAATACTCATCAGCTTAATCAGGATATTCAGGGACGGGCCGCTGGTGTCCTTGAACGGGTCGCCGACAGTATCACCGACGACCGCGGCTTTGTGCGCCTCCGATCCTTTGCCGCCCATGACGCCGGTCTCGATCCACTTCTTGGCGTTGTCCCAGGCGCCGCCGGAGTTGGCCATCATCACAGCCAGCATGAAGCCGGAAGCGATGGCGCCGATCAGCAGGCCGGCCAGGGCCTGCGCGCCCAGCACAAAGCCGACCAGCAGCGGCGCCACCACCGCCAGCGCGCCCGGAATGACCATCTCCCGCAGCGCGCTCTGGGTGCTGATGGCGACGCAGGCCCTGTAGTCCGGTTTGGTTGTGCGCTCCATGATGCCGGGGATCTCGGCGAACTGGCGGCGCACCTCCAGCACGATCTCGTAGGCGGCCTTGCCGACCGCGGTCATGGTCAGGGCGGCGAACAGATAGGGCAGCATGGCGCCGACCAGCATACCGGGAATCATGGTCGAGCTCAGCAGGTCGAGCGTATCGAGATTGGCGGCCTGCACATAGGCGGCCATAAGCGCCAGCGCGGTCAGCACCGCGGAGCCGATGGCGAAGCCTTTGCCGGTGGCCGCGGTCGTGTTGCCGAGGCTGTCGAGCGCATCGGTGCGGTCGCGCACCTCGTCGGGCAGGTCGCTCATTTCGGCGATGCCGCCGGCATTGTCGGCGACGGGCCCGTAGGCGTCGGTCGCCAGGGTGATGCCCAGCGTGCTGAGCATGCCGACACCGGCCAGGGCAACGGCGAAGAGGCCGTTGTCTCCGCCCAGCCAGAGCGCCAGCATGATCGCCACGGCGACGATCAGGACGGGAGGCAGCGTGCTGTTCATACCGACGGCCAGCCCTTCGATGATCAGCGTTGCCGAGCCGGTCTCGGCCTTCTGCGCGATGCCCTGGGTCGGCTTTTCGGTGTAGCTCGTAAAGTACTCGGTGAACCAGCCGATGCCGTTGCCGGCGACCAGCCCGACCAGAATGACGGCAAGGAAGTTCCAGCCGACGCCGGTATAGGCGACCACGCCGGCGGCCAGGATCAGGACGATCACGGACGCGCTGTAGATGGCCCGGCGCAGCACGCCCAGCAGGTCCTCTTGGGACGCGCCCTCCTGCGCCCGCACCAGAAAGGTGCCGATCAGGGCGGCGATCACGCCCACGCCCGCGACGAGGAAGGGCAGCACGATGCCGGCGCCGTCCGCCACCACCGCGCCCAGCGTGGCCGCGGCGATGATCGAGCCGCTGTAGCTCTCGAAAAGGTCCGCGCCCATACCGGCCACGTCGCCGACGTTGTCGCCCACGTTATCGGCGATCACGGCGGGATTGCGCGGGTCGTCTTCGGGGATGCCCTGCTCGACCTTGCCCACGAGGTCAGCGCCGACGTCGGCGGCCTTGGTATAGATGCCGCCGCCGACACGGGCGAAGAGCGCGATCGAGCTGGCGCCGAACCCGAAGCCGGTGATGTAGAGAATGTTGCCATTGAAAAGGAAGTAGAGGATCGTCATGCCGAGCAGGCTGAAGCTGACGACGGCCATGCCCATGATCGATCCGCTGCTGAAGGCGACGCGCAGGCCGTCATCCAGGCTCCTGCTGGCCGCGGCCGCGGTGCGCACGTTGGCGCGCACCGCGATGAACATGCCCAGGTAGCCGGCCGCGCCGGAAGCGATCGCGCCGAGGACGAAGCTGAGCGCGGTCTGCCATGCCAGGAAGACGGCGATAATGACGGCGACGACGACGACAAATCCGCCCAGGAAGGTATACTCCCGGTTGAGAAATGCGGCCGCGCCCTCCTGAATGGCGGCGGCGATCTCCTGCATGACCTGGTTGCCGTTGTCCATGGCGAGGACGCGGCGCGCCTGAAAGACCAGGTAGATCAGGCCCAGTACAGCGATGACCAGAGCAAAGGTGATCGCCGGTGTCCCGAGCGTATCGATCCCTGCGCTCATATGGCGAAGCGGTAGCGCATGCATCCCTGCGCTCATATAGCGAAGCGGTAGCGCATCCAACAACATCGAGAGTCCCTCCAGGTAGTGGCGAATGGCCGGCAGCGCGCGGCGCTGGCTATGAAAGACTGGAACGAAACAATGATAACGCCTTTCTGCCAGTGGAAGAAAAAGAGGCGCTACCGCTTCGCTATTTTAGCGCGAGACGGCGAAGTAGGCTATTGTATTTATAATCTGCTCACCGCCTTGACTCTCACCGCAGTCCTTCATTCAATCACACACATCACAGTTCAGACAAGAGGAAATATATGACTGAACAGACGGTCTCTGAACTTCTGGATCTGAGCGGCAAAGTCGCGATCGTTACCGGCGCGGCCGGCCTGCTGGGGACGGCGATGAGCCGCGGGCTGGCGGAAGCGGGCGCGACCGTCGCGGTGACCAGCCGCGATGGGGAGCGGGCCGCCGAGTTTGCCGCGACCTTGCCCGGAAGCGGCCATGCCGGCTTCGGCCTGGCGCAGGACGACAGCGACGCCATTCCCGCCTTTGTGGAGGAAGTCGTGCAGCGCCTGGGCAAGGTGGACGTCCTGGTCAACAACGCCTACGGCGGCGGCGCGCCCAGCATCGACACCGCCAGCGCCGAAGACTTCAACCAGGCCTATCACACCGGCGTCACCGCCTATTTTCTGCTGGCGCGCGAGGTTGTGCGCCATCTGCGCAGCCGGAGCGCGCCCGGCTCGATCATTAACATCGCCAGCATGTACGGGGTCGTTGCCAGCTACCCGGAGGCGTACACCGGTTTCGGCGTCAACAGCCCGCCCAACTATCACGGCCTCAAGGGCGGACTAATCCACCTGACCCGCCATCTGGCGGTCTACTGGGCGCAGGATGGGGTACGCGTGAACGCGATCAGCCCGGGGCCCTTTCCGTCGCCCAACGTGCGCGAAGGGGAGCCGGCGTTCGTTGCCAGGCTGGCCGAGCGGGTGCCGATGAAACGGATGGGGGAGCCGGAGGAGCTGAAAGGGCTGGTGGTTCTGCTGGCGAGCGAAGGCAGCAGTTACATCACCGGACAGAATATCCTGGTCGACGGGGGCTGGACCGCATGGTAGAAGAGCGGTGGTCAGTGGCCTGAATTGGCCGCTTGTCGGGGAAAAAGACAGCAACAGGAGTATGAGGAAACCTAATGACTGAAATCGGACGTGCGAAAGAGCTGCTGGATACGCCGACGCTGTGGGTGGATCTGGACATTTTGGAGCGCAACATTGCGTTGCTGATGGACAATTTCAATGACGCCGGCGTGAACTGGCGGCCGCACACGAAGGGGATCAAGATACCGGCGATCGCGCATAAGATGATCGACGCCGGCGCGCTCGGCGTCACCTGCGCGAAGCCGGGCGAGGCCGAAGTGATGGTGGCCGCCGGCGTGCGCGACATTCTGATCGCCAATCAGGTGGTGGGCGCGCAAAAATACGCCCGCATTGCCGCGCTGCAACGCCACGCGAGTGTGAAGATCGCGGTGGACAACACCGCAACGCTGGAGGATATCGGCGCGGCCGCCCAGGCCATCGGCGTCGAAATTCCGGTCGTCGTCGAGCTCAATGTGGGCATGAACCGGGCCGGCGTCGAGCCCGGCTCCGCGGCTGTCGCGCTGGCCGGCGCGGTCCACGAGCAGGACGGGCTGCGCCTCGCCGGGATGATGGCCTGGGAGGGGCATACGCTGGACATCCAGGATGACGATGCGCGCGCTAGTGCGATCCAGCAGTGCATCGGCCAGCTGGCGGCCTCGGTACAGGCCGGCCGCGATGCGGGCCTGCCGGTCGAGATCGTCAGCTGTGGCGGCAGCGGCACGATGGATGTAACCATGCGCCAGCCTGAGGTGACCGAGATCCAGGCCGGGGGCGCCATCTTCGGCGACGCCACCTACCAGATGTGGGGTGTGCCGACCGACCCGGCGCTGTTTGGCCAGGCCGTGGTCACCAGCCGCCCCGCGCCGGACCGCATCATCACCGACGCCGGCTTCAAGACGCTGCCCGGCATGGAACGTCAGCCCAAAGCCGTCAGCCTGGACAACGTCGTCAACATCTCCGCCTCGGCCGAGCACGGCGTGATCACCCTCTCCGAGCCGAACAGGAGCGTACAGGTGGGCGACGTGCTGGATTTCATCGTCGGCTACGGCGACGCAACCGTCTTCCTGCACGATGCGATGTACGGCGTGCGCGACGGCATCGTCGAGACGGTGTGGCCGATCAGCGGGCGGGGGAAGCTGCGATAGCAGATCGACATGAAATGCAGTATCGAAGGTTGCTCAGGACAGTAAAAAAGATGAGATCAACAGAAGAGATTCTCACCATTCTGGACCATACGAAACCTGAACTTGAACGGCGCTTCGGCGTGCGTCGAATCGGCCTCTACGGGTCGTATGCTTGCGGCACGCAAACCGAGAACAGTGACATTGACTTGATCGTGGAACTGAAGGAGCCGAGATTCGACGCCTTGGCTGGGCTATACATTTACATGGAGCAAGCCCTGGGTCGCGAGGTGGATATCCGCCGCCTCAGCAAGAAAATCGACACGCCCTTTATGCGTCGAATCGAAAGAGAAGCATTGTTCGTATGAATGACGCTGTCCGTGACAGTTTGGAGAATATCCATGCGTCAATTCTCCTCATTCAGCGCCGATTCATCGACATACAAACGGCTGACCAGTTGCTATCGGATGCTGATGGCCTTGTGATTCTGGATGCGGTTGCAATGCGTTTGCAGATTATTGGCGAGAATGTAAAGAGTCTTGCAAGCCTGGATCCCATACTGTTGCAGAAATACCCTGAAATAGAGTGGGATAAAATCATGCGTATGCGCGACATCATCTCCCACCATTATGATGTCTTAGACCATGAAATCATCTTTAGCGCCTGCAAAGAAAGTATCCCTGAACTGCAAAGAGTCATAGAACTCATAGTCCAGAATGACGAGATGAGTTAGTCCCTGCTCCCGGAGAACGCGGCATTGGAAAATCGGACAAGAGAGAGGACAGCCATGAACATCGACGTCGTCGAACTTGCCAGTGAACTGATCGCAATGCCCTCGGAGACGCCGACCAGCAACCGGCCGATCTCCGATTTCCTGCGCGGGGCGCTGGAAGAGGGCGGCTTCGCCGTCGAGGAGGTCGCCTATATCGACCCATCTGGCGAAGAGAAGGTCAGCCTGGTGGGGAAGAAGGGCGCCGGGGCCGGCGGGCTGGGCCTGTTCAGCCATTCGGATACGGTGCCGGGCGACGCCGGCTGGGAGCCGTTCACGCCGGCGCTGGAAAATGGACGCCTGGTGGGCCGCGGCTCGGCCGACATGAAGGGTCCTTTGGCCGCGTCGATTGCCGCGGCCTGCCGCTTCGACGACGATGACCTCAAACGGCCGCTCTTTCTCACCGTCACCGCCGACGAGGAGGGAGGACACATCGGCGCGCACGATATTGTTATCCGTTCGCAGACTTTGACGAGCGGCTGGCCCCAGTACTGCATCGTCTGTGAGCCGACGGAGCTGCAGCCGGTCTATGCGCACAAGGGCGGCGCCGGCATCACCGTCACGGCGCGGGGTGTAGCCGCGCATACCAGCACCGACAGGGGCGAATCGGCCAACTTCAAAGTCGCCCCCTTTCTCGCCGAAATGGCCGACCTTGCAAAAATTTTCCGCAGCGAGAAACGCTTCCGGAACCCGCTTTTCGACCCGCCGACGAACGGCTTCAACATGGTGATCAGCGACGGCGACACGGCCCTCAACGTGAGCGCGGCGCGGACGGTGGTCCGCCTGGGCATCCGCGCGATGCCGGACGCCTGCTTCGAGGAAGCGGTGCAGATGGTTGTGGGGCGGGCGGAAGCGCACGGCCTGGAGGTCGAGCACTGGAGCATCAGCCCCTTCTTCGCCTCTGCCGACGGCCCGCTGGCGCAGGCGGCCTGTCGCGCCACCGGCGCGAAGGCGGCGGTCACCGTGCCCTACGGCACCGAGGCCGAGTGCTATCAGAAGTATGCCGACGCGCTGGTGCTCGGCCCCGGCAACATCGCGCAGGCCCATACCGTCGGCGAGTGGATCGCGGTCGAGCAGTTGCAGGAAGCGGTGGAGGTGTACACGCGGCTGATCAAGGACCTCTGCGCCTGACAGGACGGTTCGATTCGCTCACGATCCTGCCGCGCTTGTCCTTTTTAGCGCGGCCTGGTCGAAGACCCACTCCAGCGCCCATATTTCAGGAAAGCGCCCCCGGTGTAACTGTTCTCACAGGTGCGCCGTCGGCCGCAGCGTCGCCCCGGCGTACGAATGAAGTCATCCCCAGCACTGTTTTCCTACCCGCCTATTGTTCGACTGCACGATTCAGTCTAGAATTCCCGGAGCAGCGATTGCCCTGGAGTAGGACTATACTCGGTCAGGGCATGTCGGCCAAACGCCTTTTGCCCCGGCAGGCGCGACCGGGAGGAGAAAAAGCAATGGCGGATATCACCGCCCTCCAAGAGGCCGTTCTGGCCCTTCCCGATGACGATTACGCTCGCTTCAGACAGTGGTTCAGCGAATTAGACTGGGAAAAATGGGACCGGCAGATTGAAGAGGACTCGGCAGAAGGAAAATTGGACCATCTCATTGCCGAGGCCCTTGAGGCAAAAGAAAAGGGTACGCTCCGGGAACTCCCAATGCACCGAACCACACCCCAGCCGCCCTGACTGCGGTGACCGTGCGGACCTCCACGAAAGAAGACCTGATGGGAAAGGGCAATGGTATGGAGATCGACGTTGTCGAACTTGCCAGTGAACTGATCGCAATGCCCTCGGAGACGCAGACGAGCAACCGGGCGATCTCCGATTTCCTGCGCGGCGTGCTGGAGGCGGGCGGCTTCGCCGTCGAGGAGCTGGCCTACATCGACCAGTTCGACGTGGAGAAGGTCAGCCTGGTCGCGAAAAAGGGCGTCGGGGCGGGCGGCCTGGGCCTGTTCAGCCATTCGGATACGGTGCCGGGCGACGCCGGCTGGGATCCCTTCACGCCCGTCCTGGAAGGTGGACGCCTGGTGGGCCGCGGCTCGGCCGACATGAAAGGGCCCCTGGCGGCGTCGATTGCCGCGGGCTGCCGCTTCGACGCCACAGACCTCAACCGGCCGCTGGTGATCGCCGTCACCGCGGACGAGGAGCGGGGCCACACCGGCGCGCACGATATCGTCATCCGCTCGCAGACGTTGACGAGCGGATGGCCCCAATACTGCATCGTCTGCGAGCCGTCGCAGCTGCAGCCGGTCTACGCGCACAAAGGCGGCGGCAGCATTATCGTCACCGCGCACGGGGTGGCCGCGCACACCAGCACCGACAAGGGCGTGTCGGCCAACTTCATAATCGCCCCGTTCCTGGCGGAGATGGCGGAGCTGGCGCAGACCTTCCGCGCCGAAGAACGCTTCCGGAACCCGCTCTTCGACCCACCCACCAACGGCTTCAACCTGGTGATCGACGACGGCGGCACGGCATCCAACGTGACCGCCGCCCGAACCGTCGCCACCCTCAAACTGCGCGCCATGCCCGACGCCTGCTTTGAAGAGGCGTTGCAGATGGTCGTGGAGAGGGCCGAAGCGCACGGCCTGGACGTCTCCCACAGCAGCGGCGGCCCGTTTTTCGCCGACGCCGACGGCCCGCTTGCGCATGCGGCCTGCCGCGCGACCGGCGCGCCGCGTGCGGTCACCGTTCCCTACGGCACCGAGGCCGAGTGCTATCAGAGGTATATGGACGCGCTGGTGCTCGGCCCCGGCAACATCGACCAGGCCCACACCGTCGGCGAGTGGATCGCGGTCGAGCAGCTGCATGAGGCGGTGGAGGTGTACACGCGGCTGATCGGGGATTTGTGCTGTTGACTTGATGGTTAGGCTCGTTCACATTCGAAGTACATTTCCCTTCACTTGGTATCAATAGATCACCTGAATGCCCACGCGGGCCAGCGCGCCGCCAGTGATGACGTCATTAGTGCCAACCAGACGGGGCTTTTATACATCGTTCCGAGATGCCCGAAATGTCACCGGGACTTCTGAAGAAATTTCGAGAGAGCATTTTTGAGATTTTCAGCAATGCCGTGTGGCACTCACGCACCCGGCTGGGAATTTTCAGTTGCGGCCAGTACTTCCCCAAAAAAAGCCTGCTGAATTTTACAGTGGCTGACTTAGGGGTGGGCATGCGTCGGAACATTCGCGATCATTTGGGGTTTGAGCTTTCCGGGGAGGAGGCGATTGTCTGGGCCACCGAGGCGAACAATACAACCAAGCGTGGACCTGTTCCAGGGGGATTGGGCTTGAAATTGCTTCGTGAATTCATTGACCTGAATGGTGGATGCCTTCAAATTGTTTCCGACGCGGGCTTTTGGCAGTGTAAAGATGCAAGAGTCTCGACCACACTTTTGGACCACCCGTTTCCTGGCACGGTTGTAAACATCGGAATCAATACGGCAGACTTGAACTCTTACAGTCTTACTTCGGAACTGAATGCTAGCGACATTTTTTGAGGGTACCACCATGCAAAGTGAGTTGAAGATATCCGTATTTGAAGTTGTGGGCAGTCAACTCTGTGTTGCCTCAGAGGATGGGCAGAAGGTACATGACCGGCTTGCCGCTGTCCTGAGTGCGGGGCGCGGGGTTGTTCTCTCATTTCACAACGTCTCGACGCTGACCTCGGCGTTCTTGAATAGCGCGATTGGTCAGCTGTATGGGAACTTCGACGAAGGGCATATCCGTTCTCTGTTGACGGTAGAGGAGATGGCGCCGGAAGATGCGGCGCTTTTGAAACGCGTTATCGAAACGGCCAAAATATACTTCAAAGACCCGCAGAGATTCAAGCAGGTGGTTAGAGAGACACTTGAGGACGATGAGGATGACACATAACGCAAAGTTGGTGAAAAACTACACATTTACTGTCCGAGACAATCTGTTTCTGGACGCCAATATTTGGTTGTATTTGCACGGCCCACAGCAGTCGCCTGCTCCGAGCTACGTAAAGACATATTCGGATACGTACAAGCGAATTCTGAGCGCCAAAAGCAAGATATATGTTGACGCTCTAATCGTTTCAGAGTTTATTAATCGCTATGCCAGGTTGCAACATAGTCTGATCGCCCCCACCAAGGGTTTCAAGGAGTTCCGCGATAACCCCTTTTTCAAGATACATGCTCAAAGTATCGCCGACGGCGTCAAGCGTATTCTGAAGAACTGTACACGAATCGAGAGCGGATTTGCAGAGTTGAAAATTGATGCGGTGCTTGACGACTATGCAGCAGGCAGTTCTGATTTCAACGACCAGGTCATCGCCGAGTTGTGTAAGAGAAAGGGGCTGACACTGGTTACACATGACGGTGATTTCAGAGATCCAGATTTATCCGTTCTGACCGCGAATCGAAGTTTGCTTGTGTAAGCAGTTCCCCTCCCTCTGATTCCTCACACGCGATTCTCAACCGTCCCAGCAGCATATCGGCGGTGTTGCATTGCTTTGCTCAACGGGCTGGGCAGGAAACCAGATGAAAATCTTCGTCATATTCTCTCCTTCTTCATCAACGGGCGGGATTCTCTTCCGGCCTATAGATCAATTCATTCCCCACCCATGCCCAGATCGGGTAATCGCTCCACAATCTCCACCGTCTCCAGACTGACGCTGATGACCTTGCCGATGAGGCGCAGGATGTACTGAGGGTCCTCGGCGCGGTTGGGGTCGTTGACAATGCCGCTGCGTTTGTCCGTCTTGACGCGGTACTGATCGATCACCCATTCCAGCGCCGAACGGTTGCCGAGGCGGTAATCGAACGCTTCGCCGGGGATGCCGTCCAGGGTCAGAAAGCTGTTGTAGCGCAGCTGCGTCCTGTCCCTGGAGAGGCGCATCTTTTCGACGCGCCAGTCGAGCGCCATATCCGGCGTTTCGACCTGCGCAAGCGAATATTCCGGCCGCTCCTCATAGCCGACGTGGAGCTGGGCGAGGCGGGCGCCGGCCGCGGCAAAGGCGCGGAAGTCGGGAGCGAAGGGGATGCGCGGGAGCTCGCGTTTGAGGTTGGCCTGGTAGCGTTCGCGGTAGCCAGGATGGTGCAGCAGGCCGTAGACGTAGTGGAAGATATCCCACTTGGTGATGGTGTCGTCGCGGTAGTGAGCGCGGAACTGCGCCAGCGCCCAGTCGGTGACGTTCTCGCGGCGATTGCCGCCGTCCTCGTCGTAGGTGTAGAAAGGGAAGCATTGGTAGGCATCGCTCGCCGCAAGTGCGTGAACGTCTGGAATCATCTTTGTCGCCAAAGTACTGAAACCAGCCCGAAAGCCATGATCGCTGACAACTATCACCTGATTTTCCGCTTCAGTTTCCAGTACAGGGAAAATCGATGGAAAAACATATACGACATCATTCATCACCCGATCAAAGTATAGGTTTGATTTCGTAAAAGGCCGATATAGAGCGTCTCTTACCTTGTGTTCAGCGTACTCGGTGATTCGGCTTCGCCTCAGTTTCGCCTTTAAATCACGGCTCCAACTGATTTCTTTTCCATCATAAGACACAAAGTCGTCAACGTTTGTACTTCGATTTTCTCTCCGTTCCCACTTGAACACTTGCTCGTTGTAAGCGTCGATCATACTGTTCATGTTTGTAGCAAGTGCGAGAGGGTTGAAGTTATACGCCCATGCGTCCCTATTGGTTTTGACGCCATTACTGAAGAGGTGAAAAATCACATCTGCTGCCTCACCTCTTGCCGCCTTTGCCTCTTTACTTCCTAACGCGATAAAGGTGTCAAACTCCGCATGGTGTTTTTCAGTCAGCCATGAATGCTTTGCATCAATAGCTGCCTTCTTAACGGGAACGCCCGTATAATCCCCAAATTTGTTCAAGAGCTCCTGCTTATCTCGGGCCTTGAGATAATCGTCAATCGAGCAAATCAAAACTTCAGCCTCCTCAGATTTCTCGCTTGCTTTCCTGATGAAGAAACTGATTCCAACTCCGACCCGGATCTGGTCATTGAAGATGTTTCCACCCTCTTTTCGCCGCCGTTCACCTGCCGTCCGAGCATTCCCCTTGAGATCGATATGATAAATCCTGGAGAAGTCTTGTGCGAGGTGAAGTCTCATCCCATCAAAGGCGAGGCCATTAAGAAAACTATTACTGGTCACCAAGGCGACCACCCCTTCTTCGCCGATTCGGTCAGATGCCCACCGGAACGCCTTAACATAGGGGTCGGAAAGTTTGTTTTTGTTCGTTGCTTTCGAATCTTTTGCGTAGGTCTCTGCAACCCGCTTGTCCATCGTCGGATACTTGCGGTTCTTGTTGTTATCGTTCTCATTGACTTGGCCAACGTTGTAGGGTGGATTGCCGATCACCACGAACATCGGCGCGCCCTTCTGGCTCTCTACCCGCTGCGTGTTCTCCGGCGCAAACAGCGGCAACTGCCGGTCCTCGGCCAGGTCGAATGTGTCCACCAGGCAGATGCCCTCAAACGGCGCGTACCTGCCGGTGGCGTCGAAGTGCTCGTGCTCGATGTTCATGCTGGCGATGTAGTAGGGCAGCAGCATCACCTCGTTGCAGTGCAACTCCCCCTTGTACTTGCGCTCCAGCGCGGTGCGCGGGATCTCGCGCATCATGCGCACGATGAAGTTGCCCGTGCCGACGAACGGATCGATGATATGCACGCCCTCGTCCGCCAGCGAACGGCCAAACTCCCGCTCCAGGATCGCGGCCACGCTCTTCACCATGAAGTCGACGATCGGCTGCGGCGTATACACAATCCCGTGCGTATCCGCCACCTTGACCGAAAAGCCCTGGAAGAACTGCTCGTAGACCGTGTTCAGAAAGTGCTGTTTCTGCGAAAAGTCGTGGATCGTCGCCGCGGTGCGCTCGATGGCGAGGTAGAAGCGGTCCAGACTGCCCAGGAAATCGGCGCGGCTGAATGACTGCGACGTGAGCGCGTGGATCACGCCTTCGATCTCGCTGGCGATCACGTTGCGGTGGGTGAAGTCGGGGTTGTTGAAGACGGTGCGGAAGAGGCGCTCGGTGAGCAGGTGCTGGATCAGCATCTCTTCGACCGCCGCCTCCGACAGATTCGGGTTGATCGACTGGCGGCACTTGTCCAGGAAACCGGCGAACGCGGCGGTGAAGGCCGGATTGCTGCGCCGCGCCTGCTGAATCAGTTGCGCCAGGCCCTGGCCGATGTCGGCCACCCTGTCCTTGAACTGAGCGACGGCCTCCTCCCACGCGGCATACTCCTGCGGCCGATAGGCGAAAAACATCTGCAGCGTCTCGATCAACTGCGTGGCGTCGGTCAAATCGGCGTCCAGCGCCAGCCGTCCGTTCTGCCACAGCATCGCCCGCTGCGGGGTCTGAAAGAGGATATTGTCGCGTGGGTAGCCGGCCGCGAACTTGCGCTCCACCTCCGCCGGCAGGTCGTCGTGGATGTCCTTGGCCTCCCAGTAGCCGTGCGTGAGGCGGAAGTCGTCGACCAGCGCGCCGTCGACGACGATGCGTTTACTGCGCCGCGTGCTGATGGCGTGTTCGGGCACGAGGGTCCAGCCGCACTGACGGGCGCAGTGTTCGAGGAGGGACTGGAAGGCGGCGCGCACCGCGGTTTCGTGGGTGATGCCGAGCCGGGCGAACTGGTCGAGGGCGGCGTAGTAGGTCTTGACGGGCTTGTGGGTGGGTTTTAGAGATAGATTGGGCATGTCGATTTAGGGATGCATTAGGCATTATAAAAGTCGACTGTAGTATAATATACCATTGGCTGCCAGTCGTGCTGCACCTTCACGACGCGAACGTTTCAGGACTTGGCGCAAAGGCGCAACGAAGAGTCACTATGCAGTTTGTGCGACAGGAAAGTGCCTTCAGCAAAAAGCGGAGATCTAATCGAAGGTTACGGAGTATCGACAGGTATTGAATCGGAACGATACCTTTTCGGGAGACGAAAATGTCTGAAAGTGGAGGACCAGCGGCGTTACGAGGGTATAGGTTACAAACACTCTATATTCTCTCTCGACTTATGAATGTTGAGAGCCGTGAACACATATTTCGACCTGAAGGCAAAGAGGATCTGGACATTTACTCTTCAAGTGGTCAACTCTTGGAGTCTGTGCAGGTCAAAGCGTATACGTCCAGTTTGATTCTTTCTGATTTCTCGCCCCAGACAGATAGTTCGTTCTTCAGGAGGTCTCTACGCATTCTTGGGGACCACTCTGATGCAAAGATCAAAATTGTAAGCTTTGGGCCAATTGGGCCCGAGATAGAAAAAGCATGGGGCCAAGAAGGACCCGAGAGAGAAAGTGTGCGAAGGAAGCTCACAGAATACGGATACACTTCAAAAGAGATAAATGGACTACTTACTATCAAATTCGCAGAGGTAAATGATTCAGAATTAGAGGACGAGGTCTTTACTTTTCTAAAAAGCACACTGACAGGGGGTGATCCTCCAAATGCGTTTGAGCTAATGATGTACTGGATATTTCTTGCTTCGGAGCAGAGCAAATTGGTTGAATACTCAGCCGTCATAGAAAAACTAGCATCTGTAGGCCGTTATCTTCAACAGTGTTCCACGTATCATGACGAATGGTTCACCTCTATTCTCCCCCTCATCGATACTCTGGATTCAGATGAAATTGACGCGCAGCACCTTGCCAAAGAATACTATCAAGGTGTGGATGCGCGGTACGAGCATATACTAGCCAATCTTGATGTGGTTCGTAGCGAGAAACTGGTAGAGATTCAGCGCAGGTTCGAGTCCAGTAATGTTGTGATTGTGCATGGGGCGTCAGGGCAGGGGGAAAGTACTCTTGCGTTTCGGTATCTCCATGAATATATACCGAATGTATGGCGTTTCTTTGTGCGATTCTGGGAGGACAGAAAGCATGTACTGAGAGTTGCAAGTGCCTTGTCCGGCCATGCCAAAGCCATCGATCTTCCTTGTACCGTTTACATAGACGTTTCTCCTAGTGACCGAGACTGGCCAGAACTCGTTCGGGAACTCTCACATCTTTCCAATATAAATGTTCTGGTCACTATCCGCGAGGAAGATTGGCGGCGGGCAACTGGTTATCGATCTCGCTTTGAATCCGAGGAGTTGGAACTTGGCTTCGATAGGGAGGAGGCCGACAAGCTATATGCACAACTAAGAGAACATACCCCTCGCTATCTTGCCTTTGATGAGTCCTGGGCAGGTTTTGGAGGCCAAGGTCCCCTGCTGGAGTTTGTCTATTTTCTGACACAGAACCAGACGCTCAAGAGTCGCGTTGAAAGTCAAATTCAAGCTCTGAAAGATGACGTGCGAATGGAGCAACGCAAGGAAGGGGAATTGCACTTTCTTAGACTCGTGGCTGTAGCTTCGATGTACGAAGCGAAGCTAGACCTAAGAGCCGTAGTCCAGTATCTAGGCTTGAACGAACCGTCCCGAACAATAGAACTGTTCACGAAAGAGTACTTAATTCGGGTTGACGAGAGTGGCTCTACTATCACCGGGTTACATGCCGTTCGTTCCAATATTATGCTTGAGAGCCTACTGGATGAGGTGCTTTCCAGTAGGGAATCGGTTGGCGTGGAGTGCCTGCCACTACTCGTGGAAGCCGACCTGGAGATTTTCTTGTTGCACGCGTTCTCCAGACGAAGAACAGAGGCTACATCCCTACTGGAGGAATTAAAGAGTTTCCGTCCAAAGTCATGGATAGGTGTGGTGGGTATATTACGGGCGTTGCTTTGGCTGGGTGTGTACGACTATTCGGAGTCTAACAGGGCCCTCATTGACGAAGTGATCGGAGAACGGGGTCCTGGCTGGATTCTTATTTTGGATACTGACCTTTCCGGAATTGTCCCGGAGGCAATATCGAACTTCTGGCACAACTTCCCAGACTTCGATGGAAAAGAGCAGTTATTGGAATATGTTGAGTCCATTCGGGCAAGGCAAACCCCTAAAGAAGAGGCGTTTGTTTACGCCAGGGATTGGCTACGAAACCTTGATCCGATTGGAGCCGCGCCGTCCTTGCCGAAAGACTTTGCGGGTCTTGCAGAGGTGTTGTATTGGTCTAGTCATTTTCAGATATCACAGGTAATTCTACCTATATGTGAAAAGATCGATTTTGAAAACATTGTCGAGGAAATCCCAATCGATATACTTGCCGATCTCATCTATGCACTTTACATCGCACTAGGAAAGGAATTTGATTCAGTCTTCCAAGAGTTCCGTTCGCGAGTCGAACTGCGATTCAAGCGTGAAACGAATACATTCTCATTGGAGTACGACGGTGCGACGGTACGCGCGAACTTTATCCCTGATTCTGCATACGCGTTAAGTCAAAAAGAACATGGCAACGAAGATACGGCATCATCGACATTACATGAAGAAACCAGGTACCGAATCGATCTCCTAAGAAAACTCCTGCCGAACAGACAAAAGTACGGAAGCCAAGGGTATGGTCATAGACTGGGGATTCTTTCGCCTGAGATTGATGAAACTGAGAAATTTGTAGATGTCAGCAACTTCTATCCTCAATGGGCACAAAGAATAAATTCTCACTTTCGTACATTGGGGAACTATCCTCATAGACCGGAAAACTGGGAAGAACACGCCCGGCAGATTTTGGGCTTGCGGCAAGAACTCTCTGCTTGGTTAGTTCAGTTGCAGGGGGCTTTGAATACGTTCTTTCGAAGAGAAACGCTCGTGAAGCTCTTTGGCGACCTCTTGTCTTCTTCGGAATGGGAAAGTACAAAACAGCTAACTGAGACTCGGCCACTCCTTCCCAAAAGCGCGGTCGATGAATGGGGATTTGCGGATGAAAGTTTTGCAAATTCGTCCAATGGTGACTTGGGAGAAATGGATGTATCAAAGCTATACCAACAATCCCCTGCCCTCACTAAGCACAAAACTTACATTGACGCTCTCCATAATTACCTGAGGCACTTGTCCAACTTCATGACCCAAGGGCTCCATGTGATTGTTCTCAATCCCAATCTTGGGAGAGCAGCACCGGGGACGGAGCAGGAACTCCTGAGACTTGCCAATGAAAATCGCATTAAGACTGATCAAGAATACTTGACCACTTGCAACCTGCACGACTCGCTTGTGGCACTAAAGCAAGTGCAAGTTGAATTTCGTAAGAGATTTGGTCGATTCTTGCCTGCTGCCGATTTAGACAGACTAGAAGAACAGGAGATGAAGCTAATCAGAGAACTATGGCCTGTGTGGTACGAGTTTGCCTTTCATCCACGGAGAAAAGTACAAAACGCAACAAAAGAGTTCGTGCAAGATCGAGACGATAAATTGAAACGGATAAAGCAGGGAATCAGACGGACTCTTAAGACTATACGGAAGGAGGATTTCTCAGCGGGAATCGCCAGAACTGAATTGCAACATGATAGGGAAAACATCCCTTGTATCCTGCTAGACATCACAAACCCGACCATGTATTGGCAGGCAGTAGAAGATACCGTTGTTGCCCTACAACAAGCACTGCACACCGATAACAACAGAAGTCTAAGGCACTACGCCATCCAATTCTGGATTAAGCATTTTGCAATTGTCCCACTTGTTCAAGGAAAAGCTCTGTCACAGTCCGTTCTCCTTCTGCCTACATTTGCCATTAAATCTGGCAGTGCTCTGGAGAATTGGTATTGGTACATCCCTAAAGAGATTTCGGATGAAGATTGGGCAAAATTGAGAATCCCTCTATGGGATAAAGAACAATTCGAACCTGCCATTCGTTTCACTGACGCCCTCGCTAAACTTTCTGTCTCCGCAGCCCAATCCGGAGATTTGAGTCGTTTTTCTGAAAACGTTGAATATGATGATGACGGTGTCATCGAAAAATATATACAAAGTCAAGACTTAAGCAACCAGTTGCAGAAGGTATTCGACGAGTCCCTTGAACTGCTCAACCACTATAATATCTCAGAGATCGACTTGGAGGAACGCCCCTTGTTACACGCGGCGTTAGATATCTTTACACAAATGCATCAGCAGATCCGACCCACTGAAGACTATCACTGCGGAATAAGTGTAACTGTAAGTGATCTAAAGGGTTGGTCCGAACGACTGGAACAGGTGAGAATACAGGCAGAGTACTTCAAGCTCTTGTGGATAGCTGATGTTCTTGATGAACGCACAACGGAAGGTTAAACAGTTTGATGAGGCGGTATAAAAGGGGACGGTATGTTTGTTCTGTGGCAAGACTCTTCAGTGGACACTCACCCCCTCGCACACACGCCGGACTTCTCAACTCTACAGGCGCGATGCCATCGGCACGCCCCGCGGAGTTGAGGCCGCCGTTACCACTTTCGTCGTAACCCACTTCGGCGTCGTCCAACGACGACGGCGCGCGAAGCGGAACCGCTCCCGGCTCGGTAGTCCCACCCGCCAGTTGTCCGGCTGCGAAGTCACGGATCTTTTGCCCGGATCCCTTAGTTCGCTTTAGGAAGGAAATTCAGGGTGTTTTTCAGACCATAGCACCAGGCCTGATTGAAAATGGCTGCATGCCCCAAGGACGAAGAAATGAACAATCGGATTGCCATCAGCCTCCAAGTGCATCACGGACAGGCCTGCATCCAGGGAACGCGCATGCCTGTATATCAGATCCTGCGGATGCTTGCCTCCGGCGATAACGTCGAAGACCTCCTCCCTGAATACCCCTCTATCACGCGCGAAGATATCCTTGCCTGTCTTGACTATGCAGCTTCTCTGGCCAAAGAACAGGTCTCGATATAACTGAGGGGTATGCATAAAGTGGAATTTACATAATCGGCCAGTAAGGGTTCTTCTGTCGTTGCCAACGAATAGGAGAACCCAAATGGCGAAATCGCCGCAGCCACTGACCACTAACCTCTGCAGTTCTGACAACGACCTCACAAAAGTCTGGGATGCGCCCACAATCCCCCAAAACCTTGACACCAGTCCCCCTCCCCCGTATAATCCAACCCATTCCCTTCTTCAAATCCCTTAGCGGCCGCCCAGGATCCCACCCTGCGGCATCGCCCAATGCCAAACGCAAAACACTGCCGTTCAAACACAGGAACAATCCCATGACACTGACAGCAACGATGGACGCCCCCGCGCAGATCGCGACGCGGCCGGAAATCACCGCTGAACACGCCGCCTCCTTCCGTGAAAACGGCTTCCTCGCGCTTCCGGACGCGCTGACCCCGGATGAAGTGCAGGCACTGCGCGAAGAGACCGTGCACATCTGCCGCGGCGAGATGGGCGAAGTCAACGGCCTGCCGCCCGTCGGCCCCGACGACAGCGACGACGAGGTGATCCAGCGCACACTCTGCGTCCATTTCCCGCACAAACTCTCACAGCTGATGTTCGACACCCTCGCGCATCCGTCGATCTGTGACGTGCTGACGCGGGTGATCGGCCCCAACGTCAAAAGCATGCAGTCGATGCTCTTTATCAAGTCGGCCGGCAAGCCTGGCCAGGCCTGGCACCAGGACGAAGCCTTCATCCCGACGCGCGACCGCTCCCTGAACGCCGCCTGGATCGCGCTCGACGACGCCACCGTCGAAAACGGCTGCCTCTGGGTCATCCCCGGCTCCCACGCCAACGGCCTGATATGGCCCGCCAAAGAGCACGACGACGAGCGCTTCGACTGCGTGGTGGAGGCCTATGACTTCCCCTACACCGACGACGACGCCGTGCCGGTCGAAGTCACCGCCGGCAGCATCGTCTTCTTCAACGGCTATCTGCTGCATCGCTCTCTGCCCAACCGGGCCGCCAGCGGGTTCCGCCGCGCGCTCGTCAACCACTACATGAGCGCCGAATCGCTGCTGCCCTGGCGCTATCCGGGCAACGCCCCATTGGGCGTAGCCAGCTTCGACTTCCGCGACATCGTCATGATCGCCGGGCGCGACCCGTATGCCTGGAAGGGCACGGAGGAACAGTCCTTCTCGCATATCCGCCCGGACCGGGAAGGCGGCTGCCAGTGGCCGACGAAAAAGGAAGAGGATTGAACCCGCGCGATTATTTGCTGCGCGTACTGAGGCAACGCGCCGGAAGGTTCCCTGCATGAAATTCAGTGCAGTTTTCAAAAAAGTGCTCGAGGGCTACACGGAATCAACTATCTTTTCACAATCCTAAAGGAGTCAAATCAATGTCCAAGTTGCAACACAACGCCATCAGCCGGCGATCCTTCCTCAAGGCAAGCGCGCTGACGGTTGGCGGAACCCTGCTCGCTGCCTGCGCGGCCCCGGCGGCGGCGCCGGCCGGTGACAGCGGCGGTGACGCAGGCGCCAGCATGGAGATGATCGAGATGCGCCTCTCGGCCTGGGCCGACGTGCAGGACGCGGTCGTCTATGAAAACATGGTCAACGCCTACATGGAACAGAACGAAGGCGTGAGCGTCTCCGTCGAGCAGTACCCCGGCGGCTACTATGAGAAGATCCAGGCCAACTTTGCCGCGGATGACTCCGCCGATGTCCTCTACTTCCAGGGCTGGATATGGCAGGCCTACGCCGAAAACCAGGTAATCTATGACATGAGCGACTATATCGCTCGCGACGGCGCCGATGACTTCTTCCCCGGCGGCGAAAACTACGACAACCAGACGCTGTGGCAGGGCGGCCGCTACATGACCCCCACCGACACCGGCTCGCTGGTGATCTATTACAACAAGGACCTCTTCGACAAGAAGGGCGTCGCCCATCCACAACCGGGCTGGAAGTGGGAAGAGTTCCAGCAGATAATTCAGGACCTCTCCTATGAGGAGGACGGCACCAAGTTCTATGGTTGGGGACAGGCACAGGGTTGGAACGGCGCCTACGGCCGCAGCACCACCTTCATGCGCCGCAACGGCCATGTCGAGTGGGACCGCATCAACGAGCCGACCGAGGCCTACTGGGACAACGAGGACATCGCCTCCGCGCTGCAGTATCTGGTCTACGACGCGATTGCCAACGACTGGAGCCCCGGTCCGGAGGTGGTCGAGGGTGGCGGCGTCGGTGTCGATACCGGCCGTGTCGCCATGTACCTGGAAGGACCGTGGGTGATGCCCCGCCTGCAGGGCGAGCTGGCCACCACCGAAGAGGGCATCAACTTCGATGTGATCGAGGCGCCGACGGGCACGGCCGATACCAACTTCACCTTCGGCCATGTCCACGGTCATGTCATCACATCACCTTCCGCGCACAAGGATGAGGGCTGGGACCTCATCAAGTTCATCCTCGGCGAAGAGGGCCAGACCATCATCGCCAACGGCGGCCGCATGTGCGGCACGCCCGACAACATCGCCAATATCTGGGGCGATATCGCCTCCGGTGTCTATGGCTTCGAGAACACCGATGCTTTCGCCAACACGATGCGCGAGAGCTCCATCTCCGTGATCTTCGGTGAAGGTTCACAGCTCCAGGCCTACGGCGGCGGCCCGATCACCGTCCTGTGGGACAAGCTGCTGGGCCAGACCCAGTCGGCAGCCGAAGCGCTCGCGATCGCGCAGCCGGAAATCCAGACGCATCTCGACCAGTACTGGGCCGACCGCGCTTAATCAGTGCCCGGCGGCCAGTAACCGGTTACTGGCCGCCGGTTCCTCGTCAAACTGGGAGTACACCTCTTTGACTGCCACCACATCGACACCCGGAATCCAGACACAGCCGCAGACGCGCCGGCGCATGTCCGCGGCCCAGCGCCGGGACCTGCGCGACGGGCTGCTTTTCACCAGCCCCTTCATCTTCGGTGTGCTCGCGCTCTGGGTCGGGCCGATGCTCTACTCCGTTTTTCTGATCCTGCACAGGTGGAACATGCTGGCGCCGCCCAGATTCATCGGGCTGGGCCATTTCGAGCGCATGTTGAACGACCCGCTCGTAGGCAAGTCGCTCGTCAACACCGCCTACTACACCTTCATCGGCGTCCCGCTGCAGCTGGTGGTCGCGTTTGCGCTGGCTGTGATGCTCAACCAGCAGATCCGCGGGCTCAGCGTCTATCGCACCGTCTACTACCTGCCCTCCATCACCCCTGCTGTCGCCTTTGCCGTCGTCTGGGTCCAGATCCTCAACCCCGAGTTCGGCGTGCTCAACGAGGTGTTGCACTGGTTTGGGCTGGGGCCCATCAACTGGCTTTTCGAACCGGTCTGGGCCAAACCCGCCCTGATCATCATGAGCCTGTGGCTGACCGGCTTCCAGATGATCATCTTCCTGGCCGGCCTGCAGGGGGTGCCGCAGGAGCTGCAGGAGGCCGCCGAGATCGATGGCGCCAACGCCTGGCGGCGCTTCCTTAACGTAACCATCCCGATCATCTCGCCGATCATCTTCTTCAACATGATCATCGGCATCATCGCCAGCTTCCAGGTTTTCACCACCGTCTTCATCATGACCGACGGCGGCCCGCAGAACGCCACCCTCTTCATGGTGCTCTACATTTACCGCAACGCCTTCGAGCTGTTCCGGATGGGCTATGCCGCCTCGCTGGCCTGGATCCTGTTCCTGATCATCATGGCCTTCACCGCGATCCAGTTCTTCTTTGCCAACCGCTGGGTCTACTATGAAGGCAGACTATAGAGGAGACGAATGACCGGCCGCGGCGCTGACCACTTGATACCGGCCGCCGGCCGCCGATTCAGGTTATGACTGCAAGACCAACTCTGCTCCAATCCCGAAAAACGCAGA
This sequence comes from Caldilineaceae bacterium, assembly GCA_965200615.1. Taxonomy (GTDB): domain Bacteria; phylum Chloroflexota; class Anaerolineae; order Caldilineales; family Caldilineaceae; genus Bin5. Next base: position 1,085,299 of record OZ241377.1, read on the forward strand.
CGAGGATCGGTCATCTTATCCTGCACATCGCGATGATCGCCCTGGGGCTCACCTTCCTCATGCCGCTGGCCTGGGTGGTCAGCACATCGCTCAAGCTGCCCGGCCAGGTCTTCATCACGCCGATCGAATGGATCCCAACCGAGCCCAAATGGGATAACTATTTCGAGGTCTTCAGACGTCTCCCCTTCCATCTCTTCATCCGCAACTCCTTTTTCGTCTCCATCATGGGGACGATCGGCATGGTGCTGAGCTCGCTCACGGTCGCATACGGACTCTCGCGCCTGCGCTGGCCGGGGCGCGACTTTGTTTTCACCGTTCTGCTGGCGACGATGATGCTGCCAGCCGTGGTAACGATGATCCCGGTCTTCATCATCTTCAAAGAAATCAACTGGGTGGGGACCTTCTACCCGCTGTGGGTGCCGGCCTGGTTTGGCGCCGCTTTCTACATCTTCCTCATGCGCCAGTACATGCTGACCCTGCCCCTGGAGCTCGACGAGGCCGCCAAGATCGACGGCGCCTCCAACTTCCGCATCCTCTGGCAGGTGATCACTCCTCTCTGCGGCCCGGCCGTCGCCACGATCACCATCTTCGCCTTCCTGCAGCACTACAACGCCTTCATGGAGCCGCTCATCTACATTTCCAAGAGCGAAATGTACACCCTGCCCCTGGGGCTCCTCTGGTTCAAAGGCCGCTTCGGCAACTTCTGGCACCTCGTCATGGCCGCGTCGATGATCACCATCCTGCCGGTCATCCTCATCTTCTTCTTCGCCCAGCGACAGTTCGTCCAGGGCGCGCAGTTCACCGGGCTCGCGGGCCGTTAAACGACAGCCTCCTCATCCCAGTCCCGACAAGAGGGTCCCGTGACCTGCTCGAATGAACAGGAAGACTTCAGCCCCAATAAGCATCAGTTTCCTGCAGACAGACAGTCGTTGCGGGCAGTGGTCCTGATCGCCGTCCTCATCGGCTTCGCATTGAGACTCTATCGACTGGACTCTCAGGAGCTGGGCGAGCTCGAAGGTGTCGTCTATGGCCTTCGTCACATTTCTATCTCTCAACTCGTCCAAATGACTTTCGATTGGGAAGAAATGCTTCTTCTTCCCGCAAGCTTCTGGTTACAAAACGTCTGGCTCAGAATCACAGGTCCCAGCGAATTTGCCATTCGTTCGATATCGGCCTTCTGCAGCGTATTGGCAGTTCCTCTCACGTACCGTATCGCAGCAGACATCCGAATTGGCGCCTTTGCCATTTTGGCTGCAGTCCTGTTGGCGGCCGTGAACTCGTACGCCATCTGGCGTACCCAGAGTGTTCTCCACCATTCGCTGGGTCTGGCTCTCACCACCGCCAGCACTCTGTTGGCCCTGAGAATAATCGGCGGCGCAGGGGAGAGAAAGACCTTGGTCGCTTACGTGGTCTGTACGGCCTCCACCTTCTATACCCACGCTTTCGCCGTTCTCCCTCTCCTGGCGCAAAATCTGTACGTGCTCTTCCTGCTGGCTCGAGACAGGCGCGGCGGAGGGAGCGCTTCTGCCCAAGGACCTGCGGGTTCACTGCCGCTGCGGTGGACCGTTTCGCAGATCGCAGTGGGCATCTTGTGCATTCCATGGCTGGTAAGCGCATGGCCCTGGATCACGAATTACAGCACGGGGACACCCTCGTCGCCATGGGTATATGAATTCTTAATGCAAATCGGCGTCCTTACGATCGGATACTCCGCACCGACGCCGACCTGGAAACTGGGTTCAGGACTTTTCGCATTCGCCCTTTTAATGGCTGCGATTCTTGGAATATTCCTGGCTGAAAGGTGGGCGCTCGACCGGAGAAAAAGAGCCATCGATGGTTGGGTGAGCCCAGAAGAGGGTGAATCCTCGGAAGCGCAGAAGGCAGGGCCCAGACACGTGAGTTCAGGCCCAACAGTTCTCTTACTGCTAAGTTTTCTTGTCGCAGCGCTCACCAGATGGAGGCCCGCTCAAATTTCCTTTCCTGGGTTCCCCTGGGGCTATAATGCCTTGTCCCTGACTCCTGTCCTGCTATTGCTGGCTATAGGGCTGGGGAGCATCGCCGACTATGTAGAGAGTCGCCTTGGCCGGAGATGGAAAACCTGGACTGGCGGTACGGATGCCAGCGTCCCCAAGGCCATGAACTGGATTGGCATCGGAAACTTGACGGCAGCGATACTCATCCTTGCAATTTTCGCCGCCAATCTGTTCAGCTTTCGCAACTTCCACTCCGAATCGGAATTCTCAAAGTCACGAGGATTGCGGGAACTGGCCCATATGCTGGACCGCTGGGGCGCCGGACGCAACAAGGCAGACGTTCGTTTCGCCCAGCCTTATTTTGTCGACCCCGCGCTCTTGTCCTACTACTATACGGGAGAGATTGAGAACGTTTCCCTGCTTCCCGGGCCGGTGGACATGGACGCGGCCCAAGAGACCGTCAGAGAACTCCGCAGTAGCGGTGTCCAATCAGTCATTCTGCTGGTTCGATCGGACCGGGATCTTACGGAGGTCGAACTGGATTGGCAATGGATGGCAAATCGACAGGGCTTCGAAACTGACCAACAGGTGCGGACCCGTGCGGAAGTAACCAGTAATGCCAGGCAGGCACTGTCCAGTTTCTACCAGCTGGCGGGCCAGGAAACGGTTGGCCCATGGATTGTCGAACTCTACTCGCGGCCCCATCCCCAGGAGTGGCGGCTTTACGAAGTCGAATTCGCCAACGGCTTGACGCTGGAGCGCGCCCAAATCAGTCCCAACATCCCCCCAGCCAGCGGCAGGCTGGTCGTCCACATGGAATGGAGCGGAGACCCAACGGCATTGACCGGCGGCGAAAAAATATTCCTGCGCCTGCTCGACGAAACCGGCAATTTGGTCGTCCAGTGGGAACCAGAGCTCCGTTTGGATAGCTCTCAGGTTCTGAAGAGCGTCGCGATGCCCATACCGCCGACCCTGCCGGACGGCCCCCTGCGCCTGATTGCCGGCCTCTATGACGCATCTGTCGATGGCGCGCCCAGGATTCCGACAGATGCGGGGGAGGACTCTTTGCTTCTGGTGTACTTCCAAGCTGTTGCGTGTGATGCCTGTGGGCGATGACAGCCTTGACTATCTGATCGTTGATTCCCTCGGCTTCCCCTTACAGTTCATCCTGACCGGTGGTGAAACGCCACGACATCTCCCAAGCTGAATCGTTGCTCGCCCCTTTCTGTTACCCTGCTCTGGCTCGAACAGATGCCACCGGGCCCTAAAAGTCAAGCGCTAATACCCCCCATATATCCGCAAATAATGCGCATAATGCGTCAGGATGCGCTGCAGATAGAGGCGGGTCTCATTGTAGGGGATGCGCTCGATGAAGAGGGCTTCGTCGGGCGCCGAGCGGTCGAACCAGGTTCTGGCGTTGCCGGGGCCGGCGTTGTAACCGACGAGGGCGGCGACCGGGTTTTCATGCGCGTAATCCTGCACCCAGCGCAGGTAGTACGCGCCGAAGCGAACGTTGACGAAGGGACGGTTGAGCAGACCTGTGGAGTAGTTGGGATAGCCGAGGCGTTGCGCGATCTCTGCGCCGGTGGTGGGGATGATCTGGGTCAGGCCGTGGGCGCCGGCAAAGGAGCGGGCCGGCGGCTCGAAGAGGCTCTCCTGAAGGATGAGGCTATAGAGGAGCAGGGGATCGATGTCGAAGTCCGTAGCTTCCTTTTCCACGAGACGGGAATAGTGCCTGGGGTAGGCGACGCGCTGGATAAAGAGGGGCACGTCGGCCGTATGCCGAGCCTCACTGAGTTGAATCAGACGGTAGGCCGCGCTGATTGAGAGCCGGTTGGCGCCCAATTCCTTCAGATGCGCCATGAGCGGGAACAGGGCCGCGGGATCGTCGCGGTTGCGCCAATAGACCTGTTCGAGCAGCTTCAGGCCCTCGGCGCGCAGATCCAGATCCAACAGCAGTGTGCCGCCGACCAGGGCCGGGTCGGCGGCTATGGCTATCGGCAGATCCGGGTAGCTGCTGCTGCCAGCGTCAGACGTGTCGGAGGCGTCGTGCCACGTCCTCAGCCAGTTTTCGGCAAAGGCGCGGCTGCCGTCGTCGCCGGGCAGCGCGGTCGCGGTCATTGCATCCATGCGGGGGATGAGGTCCTGCCCCGGACGGCCTTGCAGCGCCAGCTCCAGCCCGGCCAGCACACCGTAATAGGTTTCCGGCTCCTGTGCCGCGAGCGACTGCCACAGGGAGCGGGCCGTGTCTTCCTCGCCCAGGGCATACCGGGCCCGGCCCAGCCAGTAAGTCGCTGTGCCCGACCGTGCATCGGGATAGTCCGTCAGCAGACGTTCGAAGCTGTTGGCGGCCAGTCCGTGATGGCCGTAGGTAAACGCGCCGATCCCCAGCACCGCCAACCCGTCCGGCGCCCGCGCGCTGTCCGGGAAGCTGTCCACCAGCATCAGCAGATCCGCCACAGCTTCAACCAGGAAGTCGGCTGTTGCCTCTGAACGGCTCCCGGATCCGATATCCAGGGTGCGGTCGGCTCTGATGGCGGAAAGCGCGCTCAGCCAGAGGCCTTCGGGGGCTAACGGGTCGTCGGGATGATCTCTGGCGAAGGTGCGGTAGATGCGGCGGGCCGCGGCAGGCGCGCCCTGCGCATTGGCCAGCCGGGCGCGGGTCAGCCACGCCTCGCCGAAACATTCGCAGGCGGGATACCAGTTCATCACCTGTTCAAGGGCGCGGATGGCCTCGTCCCACTGCCCCAGCCCCATATGGGCGCGCCCAAGGCCCAGCCAGGCCTGCCCGGCGCGTTCATCCTGCGGCGATTCCTGCAGAAAGCGTTCAAAGGCGCTGACGGCCGGGAAGTAAGCTTCGGCAAAGACGTCGACCTGCCCGCGCACAAAGAGGTCGACCGGTACCTCGCGGTTCACCAGCTGGATCAGCGACTGGTAAGCGGAGTTGCTTTCCGGATCCTCCTCCAGCGCCAGCCGCCAGCGGGCGATGGCGGCTTCCTCGTCGCCAGCGGTGGAATAGGCGATGCCGGCGCGATACATATAGCCGGCGCGGTGGACTTTCCATATCCTGTAGCCGAGTATCGCATCGAAGTCGTTGTCGTCCCGGCTGCGCGTTTCCTCGGCTGGCTCGGTCGCGGCCAGGATTTCATCGTAGACCGCGGCGGCCTGACTCCAGCGCCCATGACCCTCGAGAACGCCGGCCAGCCGGTCGAGAAGACGGACCTTTTCCCAGTTGCGGCCGGCATGGTTGGCGGCCCGGCGCAGTGCGTTGGCGGCCGGCTGCCAGTCGCCGGCCGCAAGCCAGGCATCGGCGATGCGCTCTTCCACAACCGCGGTGACCTCTGCGTGCTGTTGCAAGAAAGCTTCGTAGGCCGCGGCGGCCTCGGCGTTGCGGCCCAGACGGGCCAGCGTCTCGGCGCGCAGGAATGCGATGTGACTGCGGCGGGGGTCAGCTGCGTCCAGGGAGCCGGTCTGCGTCGCGAGCTGATCCAACACGGAGAAGGCGGACGCAGGCTGTTCGTCGGCGAGATAGGAGAGCGCGAGTTGAAAACGCGCTTCCTGCCGCTGGTCAAGGGTGATCTGGGGGTCGGCCAGCAGCGCCTGGAGCAACCGCTGCTCCCCGCTGTAGTCGCCGTCCTCGTGCAGCCAGGCCGCCTGCTGCAACGGCGTTGCCGCCGCGAACGCCTCAACCGTCGCCCGCTGACGGGGCGCGGAACCGCTCGTCTGCGACGCTGCCGACTGCGGCGGGACAGGCGTCGGGTCGGTCGCGGCAGGCGCGGGCGTGCTGGTGTCAGTTGCGACGCCGATTGAGGAATCAGTGGCGATGGCGATGGTCGTGGCCGTGGCGGCCGCGCTTCGGTTCCCGCAGCCACCGAATAGCAGGACGATCAGAGCCAGAATCGAAAGAGAGAGCGTAAGTCTCAACTGTAACTTTCGTAATGCAGCGCTTGCCATAGTTGCTGTGAAATGCGCCCCTGCTCGAGAGGAGAATGCGACGCGATGAGGGGGCCGACGGAAGATCATCGCAGGGAATGATCAGTCCGCGAGAGGCATTCTGTGTTTGCTTGCACGCTTACGTCAACAGGACCGCCAGTCATTCGATAATGGTAGCAGGGGGCCGTGGACTGTGTCAATTAAAGACCGAAAGTCGCTGTCCCCGACCAATGGGAACGGGGTGGTCAGGCGCTGTCTTTGTTTCGGTATTGGCCCTATGCTATGATTTCGTGCAAATGAGAACCGGTCGGTCTTGCAAGTTCAGACAGCCCGGCGCCCGTAAGGGACATGAGAACGGCTTACCTCCAATGTATCAGCCACGACTATTCCAACGACTTGGGACGCGCTTTCCCTCCACCCGTTATCAGGGCAGCAAGGCCAAGCTGGTACACTGGATCTGGACACAGATTCAAGAGTTGGACTTTGCGACGGCGTTGGACGCCTTTGGTGGAACAGGTATTGTTGGCTACCGCTTGAAACAGGAAGGGAAGTCGGTCACCTATAACGATATCCTCCGTTTCAACTACCAGTTCGGTCTGGCTTTGATTGAAAACAACTCTGTTCTGATACGTCCTGAAGATAGTGAATCGGTGCTGCAACGACATCCACAGATCAACTACCCGTCATTCGTCCAGAAAACCTTTCACGACATCTACTTTACCGATGCCGAGAATCGCTGGATCGACCAGACCCGCCACAACATCGCCGCAGTGACAGATCCGTATCGCCGGGCGTTGCTCCTCTTTGCTCTGGCCCAAGCATGTCTTGTCAAACGTCCCTACAACCTGTTTCATCGCAAGAACTTATACCTGCGTTTCGCTAAGGTCGAGCGCTCCTTCGGCAACAAGACCTCATGGGACAAGCCTTTCGAAGAATGGTTTCGATTTTTCGTTGACGAAGCAAATCAGGCTGTCTTTCAGGGTGCAGGGCATTGCCGGGCCATCTGTGAGGATGTCGTCGATTTGGAGGGGAACTACGATCTCGTCTACATCGATCCTCCCTATATATCGCAGAAGGGCACAGCGACAGATTATGCCGACTTTTATCACTTTCTCGAAGGCTTGTGCAACTACGATGAATGGGAAGGCCGGATCGACTGGGGTTCGAAACACCGGCGCATGATGCGATGCATCAATCCCTGGACTGATAAGACACGAATTCGCTCAGCTTTCAACAACTGCTTCAAACGTTTTGCGCAGAGCGTTCTGGTCGTCTCCTATCGAAGCGACGGAATCCCCAGTATCGATGAACTCCGCGCGCTTATGACCCGCTACAAGACCGATGTGCGGGTAGCCGTCTTCGGGGACTATAGGTATGCGCTCTCCACAAATGCCCGATCGCAGGAAGTCCTGCTGATCGGAACGTGAACCGATAGGATAAGAGCGTCCGATGAACGAGGGTTTCCTCAACGCCCTGCGGGAGGAATTTGAGCGCTTTGCCGCTGCGATTGCAGTTGACAGTGGGGCGTGGATAGTCAAGGGTTTCATTGATGTTTATCGAAATATCTGCACAATTTTCATTGATACGAAGGTCATCTCAAAAATTATCGAACTGACTCTCTTTCCCGTGTTTGCCCGCTTCGCCGAGAAACAATGACTTACACCAGATCGCTTCTGTTATTCGAGATTTCGATTTTTTTGTGCATGAGAAGTGGAAAATCGCCTCAGATCGACCCGGCAGCGGCAACACTAAGAATATCGGTTCAGAAAATCAATTGAGTCATTGCTTAATGGTAATGGTCCCTTTGCCGAGTTTGGTGAAGCTGTTTTTGATGATTATTGGCAGAATTACCTGACAAAGGATATGGCAAGCTTAATCGATTCAGAAGTCTGCTACCGTAACTTAGATGAGTATTGGCAATGGAAGGAACGCGCCCCGCGCCGTAACTGACAAATACGAAAGCCCCGCACACAGTTTCACCGAGAGGACGCCGCCATTGAAACAGGAATACAACGTCGTCGTAGGCATGGAGGTCCACGCGCAGCTGTTGACGAATACGAAGATGTTCTGCCGCTGCAGCGCCGACTACCAGGGCGCGCCGCCCAATACGCACACCTGCCCAGTCTGTCTGGGCCTGCCCGGCGCGTTGCCGGTGAGCAACCGCGCCGCGGTCGAGGCAACCATCCGCACGGGGGTGGCGCTCAACTGCGAAATCGCGGAGACCGCTGTCTTCGCGCGCAAGAACTACCACTACCCCGACCTGCCCAAGGGCTACCAGATCTCCCAGTACGAGCTGCCCCTCTGCCGCAACGGCTGGGTCGAGATCGAGCTGCCCGACGGCGGCGCCAAACGCATCCGCATCCACCGCGCCCACCTGGAAGAGGACACCGGCAAGAACACACATGCGGGACTGCACACACTGGTCGACCTGAACCGGGCCGGGATGCCGCTGATGGAGATCGTCACCGAAGCCGACATCGCCAGCGCGGACGAGGCCTACGCCTTCCTGACCAAGCTGCGCTCGATCCTGCGCTACCTGGGCGTCAACAGCGGCAACATGGAGGAGGGCGCGCTGCGCTGCGAGCCCAATATCAGCGTGCGCACGCCGGAGCAGGCCGCCCGCGGCGAGTTCGGCGCCAAGGTGGAGGTGAAGAACCTCAACAGCCTGCGCGCGGTGCGCAGCGCCATCGCCTACGAGGCCGAGCGCCAGGCCGGTGTGCTGAACGGCGGCGGCGTCATCGAGCAGGTGAATATGGGCTGGGACGAAGACCGTCAGCGCACCGTGCTGCAGCGCTCGAAGGAGAGCAGCGAGGACTACCGCTACTTCCCCGAACCGGACCTGCCGCCGCTGGTGGTCGACCGCCAGTGGGTGGAGGCGACCGCGCGCACGCTGCCCGAGCTGCCGGACGCCAAGGAGCGGCGCTACCGGCAGGATTGGTCCTTGCGGCCGGCCGATGCCGGCGCCATCACCGGCGAAAAAGCGGTGGCCGACTATTTCGAGGCCGCAGTGGCCGCCTACGGCCAAGAGAATGGCAAACCCCAGCGCATGGCCAACTGGATCACCGATGAGCTGTTCCGCCTGCTCTACGCCGACGGCGAGGGCCAGGACCTGAGGCAGATCGCCGCTACGCGCGTGCAGCCGCAGCAGCTGGCCGCACTGGTGCAGATGGTGGATGCGCGCGAAATCAACGCCAACACCGGCAAGAAGGTGCTGGCGTTGATGTACAGCAGCGGAGACGATCCTCAGGCCGTCGTCGAGCGCGAAGGGCTGGCGATGGTCAGCAATACGGACATCATCGATGCGGCCGTGCAGGAAGCCTTCGACAGCAACCCGGACGAGCTGGCCCGCTACCGCAGCGGCGAGAAAAAGCTGTTCGGCTTCTTCATGGGCCAGATGATGCGCGCCACCAAGGGCAAAGCCGACCCCCAGGCAGCCCGCCAGCGCCTGCAGGAAATGCTCGACAGTCCATAGGGGCAACCCTCGTGGTTGCCCTCGGGAACTGGGCTTAAAGAAATATCAACGAGCCCTGGTAACGCCCCGCCAGCAGCCGACCACTGACCACTATCCACTAACCACCGACCACTGAGGTCCCATGACTCTTTCTCTCACCCACACCCGCAACGAAAAGACCGCGCCGCACAGTCACCGCACGCCCGGCTTCGCCTCGCTGGAGCTGAAGTGGGAGGCTGTGACGCTCTTCCGCTACATCTATGATCCGGACATGCCCCAGTCCGAGTCGCCCAAGCCCTTCTTCCACCCCGTCAACACACTGGCCGGCGACCTGATCACCAACTATCGCCCGCATGACCACGTCTGGCACAAGGGCATCCAGATGACGATCGCCCACCTGGACGGTCAGAACTTCTGGGGCGGGGGCAGCTACCTCCACGGCGAGGGCTACGTCGACCTGCCCAACAATGGGACCCAGCGCCATGACGGCTGGGATTCGATCGAGGTGGACGACAACCGCTTCGCGGCGACAGAGAGACTCTCCTGGATCACGCAGGCCGGCGAGCATTGGATCGACGAGACGCGTCACATAGCCGTGGAGACCGTCAACCCGGACGCCGGCTACTGGGCGCTCGACTTCACGACCAGCCTGCGCAACGTGCGGGGCAAGTCGCTGCACATCGGCTCGCCCACGACCGCGGGCCGTCCACTGGCCGGGTACGGGGGGCTCTTCTGGCGCGGGCCGCGCTCCTTCGATAACGGCGAGGTCATCACCGCCGCGGGGCACGAAGGCGCCGACGCGATGGGCGAGGCCGCGCCCTGGCTGGCCTACACCGGCCGCCACGACGGCACCGGCAACGCGTCAACCCTCGCCTTCCTCGACCACCCCGCCAATCTGCGCTATCCCAACAAGTGGTTCGTGCGCCAGACGCCCTACGCCTGCGCCAGCTTCGCCTTCATGTTCGACGAGGTGTACGAGTTCGAGGCGGGGGAGACAATTACACAGCGGTACCGGCTGGTGATCGCCAATGGCGGCTGGGATGCGGGGCAGATAGAGGCCGCGGCTGAGACTTGGCGGGGGTGAGGGGGCTAGGGTAGTTCCCTGTGAACACAAGCGTCTCGTTTGTCGCAAGTGCAAACGAGACGCCCAAGTTCCAAAAATGCAGCTCTGCAAGATGTCTTAATTCCATAACAGTTCCTCACTGGCGTAGCCGAAGCCGTCATCCCCCGCTGCGCAACCTTGGTGCCATACGGGACAATGGGTAGAAACACCATAGATTCGCCCGACGGAGACAGCCGTCGTTCATTCGATTGCATCTCACTGGATCTTGAAGTCGGCGTTCAGGACCGTCGCATCCACAAATTCGCTGCGGTGCGACCGGAGACCGGTCAATCTCTGATCTTCCCCGGGGCGGGCGATGGCTTGGCCGCGGCATTGATCAAGCTGGACGATCTTGCCGACGGCGCGGACTTTCTGCTGGGCCACAATCTGATCGATTTCGATCTGCCCCATTTGCAAGCCGCGGCTCCCCGTTTGCGGCTGCTGCGCCGGCCGGCGGTGGATACGCTCTGGCTCAATCCGCTGGCCTTTCCCCGCAACCCCTATCACCACCTGGTCAAGCATTATCAGGACGGACAACTGAAACGGGGGCGCATCAACGACCCGAAACTGGACTGCGAACTCACCCTGGAACTCTTCCGCGACCAGCAACAAGCGTTGCAGGGCACAAGCCCGGACCTGTTGACAGCTTGGCACTGGTTGACCACAGCCAAGAACGGGGCGGGATTCAATCGAGTGTTTGCGTCCCTGCGGGGTTCGCGCCGCCCGTCCAACGCCGAACCGAGTGAGGTGATCCGCGCCCTGCTGGCTGGCGCCGCCTGCCAGACACACGGCCGGAAAGTGATGACAGAAGCCGTTGGGCACGGCTGGGCCCTGGCCTATGCACTGGCGTGGCTGTCTGTGTCCGGGGGCAACTCGGTCATTCCTCCCTGGGTGCGGCTTCAGTTTCCCGATACGGGGCGGTTGGTGCGACGGCTGCGCGACACCGCTTGCGCCGAGCCCGCTTGCGACTGGTGCCGGGAGAGGCACGACGCCCGAAAAGAGCTTACGCGCTGGTTTGGTTTTCCCGACTTCCGACCAAAGCCGGCTGACGAGGCTGGGCGGCCTTTGCAGCAGTCTGTCATCCAAACGGCGATGGCGGGCGAGAATCTGCTGGCAATCCTGCCCACGGGCGCGGGCAAATCCCTTTGCTATCAGATCCCGGCCCTGTCCCGCTACGACAAAACAGGCGCGCTGACGGTGGTGATCTCGCCCTTGGTGGCGCTCATGGCCGACCAGGTGGCGGGGCTGGAAAGGCAAGGCATCGACTGTTGCGTCACAGTCAACGGGCTACTGTCGATACCCGAACGCGCGGATGCGCTGGACCGGGTGCGGCTGGGGGATGCCGGTATCCTCCTGATCTCACCGGAGCAACTGCGCAGCGTCTCTTTGCGCCGCGTCCTGGATCAACGGGAGATAGGCGCCTGGGTGATGGACGAAGCCCACTGCCTTTCGGAATGGGGGCACGACTTCCGGCCTGACTACCGCTACGTAGGGCGCTTCATTCGCGAACGCGCGGGGGAAGAATCGATTCCGCCAATACTGTGTCTGACCGCGACCGCCAAACCAGATGTGAAAAACGGTATCATCGATTACTTTCAAAAAGAGCTCGACATCGAGTTGCAAGTCTTCGACGGCGGCGCCCAACGCACCAACTTGGACTTCGTTGTGGTCAAGACCAGCAGAGCGGAAAAGCACGCCCATGTCCACCAGATCCTGATGGCAGATCTGCCGGCAGATCTGCCGGGAGGCGCTATCGTCTACTGCGCCACGCGGCGGCAGACCGAAGAACTGGCGGCGTTCCTGCAGGAAAAGAAAATGGAGGCGGACTACTTCCATGCAGGAGTGCCGCCGGAAACCAAGAGGGAAGTCCAGCAGAACTTTATTCGCGGTGGGCTACGCATCATCACCGCCACCAACGCCTTTGGTATGGGGATAGATAAGCCGGACGTACGGCTCGTGATCCATGCCGACATCCCCGGATCCCTGGAGAACTATCTGCAGGAAGCGGGCCGCGCTGGGCGTGACCAGCAGGCGGCGCGCTGCGTTCTACTCTACACACAAGACGATGTCGAGCGGCAGTTCGGCATGTCGGCCCGTTCGCGGCTGACGCGGCGGGAAATCCATGGTGTCTTGAGGGCGCTGCGAAACCTGGACCTCAAGAAACGATTGGGCGGAGAAGTGGTAGCGACCGCGGGCGAAATCCTCGGTGAGGATGAAGACAAAGCATTCGAACGAGATTCCACTACCGACGACACGCGCGTGCGGACTGCGGTCGCTTGGCTGGAGGAGGCGGTGCTGCTGACTCGAGAGGAGAACCAGGTGCAGGTATTTCCCTCCTCCCTGAGAATAAATTCAGTGAAGGAAGCGCGCGCCAGACTTGGAAAGCCTCATATTACGGATGCCTACCGCCGCCAACTTCTGTCCATCTGCGACAAATTGCTTGAAACGAGCGCTGACGATAGCGTAACCACCGATGAGCTGATGCTCGCGTCGGGTCTGACCTCGGAGGGCGTGCGAGGCGCTCTCTACGACCTGGAGCGATTGGGGATCGCCAGCAATGATACTGTGCTTACCGCCTTCGTCCACGCTGGAGTGAAGCGTTCCTCTCAAAGACGCTTCCTGGAAGCGACCGAACTGGAGCAGGCATTGATCGCCACAATGCAAGAGATGGCTCCTGATATGAGCAAGGGAGATACGTCGATTCTGCATCTCCGTCTCGTCACCCAAAGACTCAAGGATGACGGTCATACCTACGCCCTGCCAGAGCGAGTGCGACGCATAGTTAATAGCATCGCCGCCGACGGGCGCGGCGAGGGCGGCGGAGGGGGAAGCCTCGGAGTGCGGGGACGTGATCGTGAAACCGTCCACGTGACGTTGCGGCGCGAATGGGGGGCGTTGGCGAAAACAGCCGAGTTGCGGCGTGCAGCTGCCGGTCGCCTGCTGGACCATCTCGTCAGCTGCCTGCCGCGGGGAATCCGCGGAACGGATCTGCTGGCCGAGACGACTTTGGGCAAACTGCTGTCCGCGGTCGAGTCCGATCTGACCTTAAAGAGCTCCGTCAGAGACCCCGCCAAGTTGATGGACCGTGCGCTGCTGTGGCTCCATGAGCAGGGGGTCATTCAACTGAACAAGGGTTTGGCAGTGTTCCGCCCGGCCATGACCATTCGCCTGCAGCAGGAGCGACGCGGATTCGCCGAGACCGACTTTCGCTCCCTCAAGCTCCATTACGATGAACAGGTGCTACAGATCCACGTGATGGCGGAATTCGCCCAGCAGGGCTTGGAATCGATGGCCGACGCTCTGCGCTTAGCGATGGACTACTTCAGTTTACCTCAAGAGGAGTTTTTGCAGCGCTGGTTGCCAGATCGCGACAGCGAAATCTCGCGCCAGTCCACACCTGAGTCATGGCGAACGATCGTCGAAAGCTTGAATAATCCCATCCAGCGCCGCATCGTGGCAGACGATCGGGAGCGGACGAACGTCTTGGTGCTTGCCGGACCCGGCTCCGGCAAAACGCGAGTATTGGCGCATCGTATCGCTTACCTGATACGCGTAAGGCGTGAGAACCCGCGCAGCATCTTAGCGCTCGCGTACAACCGGCACGCCGCTATCGAAATCCGCCGCCGCCTGTCAGAGTTGGTCGGCGATGATGCCCGCGGAGTGATTGTGCTCACCTGCCACGCGCTCGCAATGCGCTTGACGGGAGCCAGTTTCTCGGGGCGGGCAAACGAGCTTGATGACGAAGACTTCAAGGAGATTCTTCGTCAGGCGACCTCTCTGCTACGCGGAGAAGGACTGCCGCCCGAAGAGGCGGACGAAATGCGGACGCGCCTGCTGGCAGGTTTCCGCTGGATACTGGTGGATGAGTACCAGGATATTGGTCCGGATGAATACGGTCTGATCTCCGCGCTGGCGGGCCGAACTCTTGCTGAAGAGGATGACAAGCTGAGCCTCTTCGCAGTAGGTGACGATGATCAGAACATCTACGCCTTCGGTGGCGCGTCGGTCGAGTTTGTCCGTCGATTCGAGGCGGACTACAAAGCCAAGCCTGTCTACCTGACCGACAACTACCGCTCCACCGCCCACATTATCAAGGCCGCTAATGCGGTAATCGCGCCGGCGCGGCAACGGATGAAGACTGAAAATCCAATCCATATTGATCGGGCGCGCAGGAAGGACCAAGACGGAGGCGTATGGACTGACCTTGACCCGGTCGTCCAAGGTCGAGTTCAAATCCTGCCGGTCGGCGACACGCCTATCACCCAAGCGCAGGCAGTCATCGCAGAGTTGAAGCGGCTGTCCGAATTTGCTCCATCCTGGACCTGGTCTGCCTGCGCGGTGGTGGCGCGCACGTGGCGTCATCTGGACCCAGTGCGCAGCCTGTGCGAACTTGAAGGAATACCGGTGCAGGTGGCGAACGAAGAATCTTCCGTCGTCTGGCATCTGCGGGAGACGCAGGCACTCGTGAACTGGCTGCGGGAACGAGACTCACGCCTGGTGCAAAGTGCCGATCTCAGAGGCTGGTTGGAACGACAACCTGCGAGTCAGTGGACGGAACTGCTGGCGGAAGCGATCACCGCGTACGAGTTGGAGACAAGCGACGCGGAAACAGCGGTGACTCAGTTCATTGAATGGCTGGCCGAGTGGGGACGTGATCTACGCCGCCGCCAGCGCGGTCTGCTCCTTCTGACCGCCCATCGCGCGAAGGGGCTGGAGTTCGACCACGTGGTTGTGCTGGATGGAGGTTGGGATGGCTTCAGCCACGGCGAAGATGCGGATGCCCCGCGCCGGCTATATTACGTGGCCATGAGCCGCGCGCGGCAGACCCTCACCCTGGCACGTCTACCGGGCGTGCACCCGTTCCAAAAGGCCCTACGGGATTATCCTTCTGTGCTGCTCCGCCCAGCGCCTGTCACACTCCCGCCAGCGGCTCCGGAACTCGCCCGTCAATATAGGCGGCTCAGCCTGCGTGACGTCTTCCTGAGTTTCGCGGGATACAGGAACCCCAGCCATCCCCTGCACAGCGCCATTGCCGCGCTTTCCCCGGGCGACCCACTGCGTGTGCGGGTTGGAAGGAGTCGGTGGGAACTTCTGGATCGCAACGGCACGGTCGTCGGACAGCTTGCTGGCAATTTCAAAGCCCCTTCGGGAACGCGCTGCACCTCTGCCAAAGTCTTGGCCATCGCTACCTGGAGAAGCGAGTACTCTGAACCTCAGTTCCAGAAGAAGTATCTCTGCAATTCTTGGGAAGTCGTAGTGCCGGAGTTGGTGTTCGAGCCGGATGCGTAGTCTCCCCCCTCTACACCAACAACACACCCTCATGCCGCAGCAGCCACTCCTTGCGCCACAACCCGCCGCCGTAACCGGTCAACTTCGCGCGTCCGCCGCTGCCGATGATGCGGTGGCAGGGCACGATGATGGCGACGGGGTTGCGGCCGTTGGCCGCGCCCACCGCACGCACCGCCTTGGGGTTGTCAATCGCGTAGGCGATGTCCTGGTAGCTGGCCGTCTCGCCATAGCCGACGCTGAGAAGGCGCTGCCAGACCTGGCGCTGAAACGGCGTGCCCTCCAGATCCAGGGGCAGATCGAAGCAGCGCAGTTCGCCGGCGAGATAGGCGTCCAACTGGCGCCGCGCCTCCTCCAGCAGCGGATGCGCGTCGGACTGCAGCGAGGCCAGGGAGCGGGATCCGCTTCTCTCTCCTCTTTCCTCTACACCCTCTCCTGCCTGTTCCCCGGCATATTCGACTCTGCTCACCGCCGTGTCGGTGGCGTGGATTTCGATGGGGCCGATAGGGGTTTCGTAGCGGGTGATCGATAAAGACATTGTTTCCACCGTGATGTTTGGGGATTCGGGGATGATCATTGATGCAGGACTGCCGGTCGCCGCTATCGCCGAAACAACTTGCTGCGCTGTTTGCGCGTGACGGTCAGGGCCATACCCTGCTCCTGCAGAAAATCCTGGTAGAGCCGGTAAAAACGCTGGCGGTCCTGCTGCTGAATGACCGCGGTGACGTCCGCCGCCTCCAGCACGTAGGGATAGCCGCCGCCAACCACCGCCTCGGCCAGAACGAGTGCGACGATCTCGTCGGCGCGGCCGGACTCCAGCAGCCAGCGCGGCATCTCCAGCCGCGCCGGCGGGTTCTCCATGCTGACCCGCGCCAGGCAGAAGCAGACCTGCTTATAGAAATCGGCGCGGCCTGCATCGCTGAGACGGTCCGGGCGCGCGCATATCCAGAACGGGCAGCGATCGCCCCAGCTGGACAGCGTTTCTCGCAGCAGGTACGCGTCGTTGATCTGCGCCGGGGCCGGCAGGCCGTGCAGCGTCGCCAGCAGGGTAACGAGATCGCGGCTGTAGGTGTTGTCCACATAGCCGACGAGCGGCGTACGTGTGCGCTCGGAGCAGGACAGCAGATCCTGCACAGCCTGAATATAGCCGTGTTCACGGCCGGCGCGCAGCTGTCCGGCGAAGGAGATGATCAACGAGCCGTCGAAGAAACAGACTGGCCTGCGGTCAAACGGCCGCCCCGCACAGCGCTCCATGAACTCACAGATTTTGGCGCACTCGAGGATAAAGCGCTCCTGGTTCACGCGCCAGTTGGGGAAGACGCTATCATCGTCGCCGCCGGAGTCGAGCAGCTCGTCCGGAGCCAGCGCCTCAAAGGCGATCTCCTTTTCGTAGCGGCCGGCCGCGTCACCATCCGTTGCCGTGCAGCGATCGTTGAAAAACCAGCCGATCTGCACCGCGCCCACCGGGGGAGAGTAGTCGGTTGTGGGTACGATCTGGCTGCCGTCCACCGCCAGCGCGGGCCGGCCGGCGAGCGTCTCCAGCGCCCAGTTACGGGCCTGCTCACGGTTCGGCCAGGTCGCGCCCAAAGGGATGCGCATGCCGTCGGCGCGGTCGAACTCTGCCGTGGGCAGTGCGCCGGGCCAGGCGTCGTCGATAGCATCGAGCTTGCGGTTCAGAGAAGCGGCGGAACTGGTCTTCAGCTCCTCCAGCCAGCCCTGCACACGTCTCTGCTCCGCCCGCCGGTCGTGATCGTATGCAGAGAACAACGCCTTCTTCCGGTCCAACGCGGCGGCCGCCGCGCTTCGTACAAACATTCAATCTCACCTCAACAGGATTCCGAGAATGGCTTTACTGTTTTGTGTATGGCGTGCATTCGGTCTCTCATCACGAATGGGACCAATCCAGACGTTCCAAGTATAGCACATCCGTACACAATTTACCTTGCGCAACCAGGCTCCAGGCTGTGTTATTATATGTTACCTTAGGCGCTGCCTTTCCTGCCGCAATGTGTCCAGGTTTTGCGTACACCACGACACAAGTGGATCAGAGCGGCACTGGCGCGTAAATCGCAAACCTGCAGCGCACACGAAATACACGCAACGTTTTCCGTGGTGTCGTCAGATGCCCCCCAGCGCAGAGGAGAGCGTGAAGAGAAGAAAAGGAAGAAGAGTTTCCCCCGTGTATTTCGCAGTGGGGCTCTGCCTTCTGCTGCTGATCATCCTGCTGGCCGCCTGCAGCGGGATGCGCCCCTCAACCGTGGAAGAGGAAGACCCGCTGTCGCCGCTCGGCGCCATGCCGCACTATGAGATCGAGTTTTCCCTCAGTGACGACCTGATCTTTCTGCAAGGGTCGGCCCGTGTCCGCGTCCCGAACACCAGCGCCGACCCCTGGACGCACCTGGTCTTTCGCCTCTACCCGGCACTGGGCCACTACGGCGGCGAGTTCAGCATTCAGAACGTGACGGTCGAAGGCAGGACGGCGCCCTTTACCTATCTGGAGCAGAACACGGCTATACGGGTGGACCTGCCGCGGGCGCTGCTGCGCGGGCAGACAACGAATGTCTATCTTAGCTGGAAGCTGCGCATCCCCCACTGGGGCGCGGATACGACGGGGGCCTATCGCCTCTTCGGCCTCAGCCAGGAGTTCCTGAGCCTGCCGCTCTTCTACCCCTCACTCGCCGTCTACCTGCCGGGGCCGACCGCGGCGAGCGGACGCTGGTGGCTGGAGCGGGGCACCAGCCGCGGGGACGCGGCCTTCAACTACATCTCCCGATTCGTTGTTACCGGCACCATCCCGATCGATCAGATCTCCGTTGCCAGCGGCCAGTTGATCACCTCCACAGTGATCGATGAGAAGCATATCCAACACCGGTGGGAGACCGAGCTTTCGCGCGAGTTCTTCATCCACATGAGCAACCGCTTCCAATCCGACAGCCTGGACGCATACGGCACGCGCGTCACCAGCTACTGGCTGCCGGGGCATGAAGAGGCGGGGCGGGCCGTTCTGCAGCACACCGCGGCCGCGCTGCGGGTGTACAGTGACTGGTTTGGGAGCTATCCATACCCGGAGTTGCGGGTGGCGTCCGCGCCGATCAGCTTCCGGGGCATGGAATACCCGCAGGTCTTTCTATTGGGTGTACAGCTGTATGACCGCTACCGGGACCAACTGGAGATTCGGGCGGTCCACGAGGTCGCGCACCAGTGGTGGTACCAGCTTGTCCACAACGATCCGGTCAACCAGCCCTGGATTGATGAGGGGCTGGCCGAATACTCCAGCCGCATCTACTATGAGGCGATGCACGGCCAGGACGCGGCCGACATTCTGGAATACCGCCGCTGGCAGGCGGTCGTTGACGGGTTGATCAGCCGCGAAGAGGACGCGCCGCTCGCGCAGCCGGTGACGGCCTTTGCAAACGGAAGCATATACGAGGGCATCGTCTACGGAAAGGGCGCGCTCTTCTTCTCCGCGATCCGCCGGACACTGGGAGAGCGGGCATTCAAGCAGTTTCTCCAAAACTATCTGACCGACTATCAGTACAAAATCGTAACGACCGGGGATATGGTGGCGGCGTTGCGCGGGATCGATCCAGAGGTCGCCGATGTGCTGTTCAACGAATGGATCGATCCGCTGGCGAGCCGGCCGCCGCAGGGCGCGGCGCCCCAGACCGAGTGAGCGCCGTGCAGCCGCAGGAATCCGCAGCGGGCGCGCAGGCGAGCTGAGAAATGGCGAACGTTCTTTGGATCGGCCTGGGCGCGGTGCTGGGCGCGAACGCCCGCTACTTCGTCAGTCTGTGGCTGGCAGCGAAGTTGGGGTCAGCCTTCCCCTATGGCACGCTGACCGTCAATGCCGCCGGCAGCCTGCTGCTCGGCTTCCTCGTGGCGGCCGCCTCCCACTATCTTGCCCTGTCACCGCAGCTGCGACTGCTGCTGTTTGTCGGCTTCCTCGGCTCCTTCACCACCTTCTCCACCTTCGCCGTCGAGAGCATCGCCTTCTGTCAGAACGGCCGCGTCTGGGCCGGTCTGGTCAATATCCTCACCAACAACGGCCTCAGCCTCCTCTGCGCAGCGCTCGGCATCCTGCTGGCCAGCCAGTTTCATAAACTGTAATCCGTGCAGTTGAAGAATGGCCCGCGATTCGAGCCGCTCACAGTGCAGGAAGGTCGATTCACCCGCCGGCCGCTGGCGCCGGCAGGAATTCAGCCCGTATGGATTGGACACGACGGGCCTCCCCCTCTATACTGCCCTGGAACATCCGCCCTCATCAGGTGAAGCCGCAGCGCATTGAACCAACCCTCGACTGCATTCCGAACAAAATAACGACAGGCAACAGGTTCGCGCGCGCAATCAACCCCTACGGAGCCATGCAATGACCACGGATTTCCGTTACGAACCGAACTGGGACTCCCTGCAGAACTATGAAGCGCCACAATGGTTTATGGACGATAAGCTGGGCATCTTCATCCACTGGGGCCCCTACTCCGTCCCCGCCTTCGATAACGAATGGTACCCCCGCTTCATGTACCGCGACGAGATCTCTCGCAAGGGGCCGAACTACCACCAGCACCACACAAAGACCTGGGGCCATCCCTCCAAGTTCGGATACAAAGACTTCATCCCGCTGTTCAAAGCGGAAAACTGGGATCCGGCCCAGTGGCTCGATCTGTTCCAGAAGGCCGGCGCGCGTTACATTGTGCCCGTCGCCGAACATCACGACGGCTTCCCCATGTACGCCAGCACCCATACCCGCTGGAACGCGGCCCGGATGGGGCCCAAGCGGGACGTCTGCAAGGAGTTGGAGCGGGAGACCCGCTCGGCCGGCCTCAAGTTTGGCGTCTCCAGCCACCGCGCCTTCAACTGGCGCTACTACACCTACGCCGACGATTTCGACACCACGCATCCCGGTCTGGAGGAGCTCTACTGCCCGCCCCACCCGGAGGACGCGCCCGCCAGCTGGGACTTTCTGCAGAACTGGTACGCGCGCACGCTTGAGATGATCGACTATTTCCGCCCCGACGTGCTCTGGTTCGACTTCGGCTGGCACTTCGATGAGTTCGCGCCCTACCGCCCGCAGGTCGCCGCCTACTACTACAACCGTGCGCTGGAGTGGGGCAGCGAACCTGTCCTGCAGTACAAGGACAAGTTCCCCGACGGCGTCGCCGTCTACGATGTCGAACGGGGCAAGCTCGACGACATCCGCCCGCACTACTGGCAGACCGACACCGCGGTCAGCTACAAGGCCTGGAGCTACATCGAAGACGACGAGTTCAAGACCCCCGCAACCATCATTCATGACCTGGTCGATATCGTCAGCAAGAACGGCAACCTGCTCCTGAACGTCGGCCCGCGCGCCGACGGCGTCATCCCAACGGAGGCGACCCAGCTGCTGCTGGACCTGGGCGCATGGCTGGACGTGAACGGGGAGGCGATCTACGGTACGCGCCACTGGGAGCGGTTCGGTGAGGGCGACACGGCTGTGGTGGTCGGGCACCTGTCCGAACGCAAGAATCTCCCCTTCACCCCCAAAGACGTGCGCTTCACGCAGAAGGACGCCGCCCTCTATGCCATCCTGCTGGGCTGGCCCGGCAGCGAGGCCACCATCACCTCGCTGGGCAGCGGCTCTTCGCTCGGCGGGCGCATCCGCGGCGTTTCGATGCTCGGCAGCGACGAGCCCGTCGCCTGGACACAGGACGATCACGGCCTGACGGTCAGCACGCCCGGCCAGCGCCCGTGCGATCACGCCTATACATACAAGATTGAGTTGCAGGGGTAGCCATGTACAGGCGCGAGATCGAACCCTCCCACGACCTGTCCCACGCCTGCCAGCGCTTCCTCGACGATCTGCGCCGGTGGGCATACGAGTCGATCGACCGCTACGCGGACGAGCCGGCCACCGACGTCCATGACCAGGGCGCCTACACCACCGGTTGGGAGCCGCTCCTGCACGCCGGCCCGGACGAACGCATTCTGCGCTTCCTGCAACGGAAACGCGATCGCATCCGCGATCATTTCACCGGGACGCAGCAGTGGCGGCATGGCTACTGGCGCATGCAGGAGGCGCACCACGGTGCCGAACACTATGAGCTCTTCCTGGGCGCCCTGCAGCGGGTCCTGCCGGACGACCGCGAGACGGCCCGGCAGCTGGACGACGTCGCCGAGCACATGGGCAACTGGTCAAGCGGGGCGCCGGCCTGGTTCGATTGGGACCGGCGGCGCTTCCATTCGCTCTTCTTCGGCGCCGACGGGCTGCGTACAGAACCGGGCATGGCGCTCAATTCACCGGACCATCTGCGCTGCGTCAACATCTGCCTGCTGGCGGCGTCGCACCCGGATACGGAAGCAGCCAGGAACCGCTATATCGATCTGGCGACGGTCTACGCGGGGGAGTGGGCGGACGCCATTCTGGCCGGGAATGCGCTGCCGATTGCCCTGACCCCCGGCGGCATCCTGTACGAGTTCAGCGCCGATGACAAAGCGCTCTACTACGCCTTCATGGGCGAGGCCCCCGACCTGCAGGCGGAGGTCGACCGGGCGGAGAATCTGCTCGGCTCCGACGCGGTCAATACATTCCTGCGCCTGTGGCAGGACAGCGGCGAACTCCGCTTTCGACAGGCGGCCGAACGGCTGCTGGAGCCTCTGGCCGCGCAGCTGGCCGACCCGGCCGCCGGCGCGGCCGCCGATGCGGTGCGAGCCTATCGCCGCTGGACCGGCGACACGCGCTACGATAAGGCGGTATTGGAGGCTGTGGCCGGGCTCGCCCCCTTCGACATCACCGAAACTTCTCTGGACACAGAATACAAACACCCCGCCCGCCGCGCATCCGGCGTGGGCAAGCGGTCCGACGCGCCGCGCTGGCTCGAAGACGGCCGCGAGCGGCGCCACAATCCGATCACACTGGCGGTGGCCGCGGAAATTGACGAAGACAGCGCGCTGCACGCACGCGCCGTAGACCTGGCCCGCACCTACTTTCTCCTGGCGCGCGCCGCCTTCCCGGACGGCCGCGACCACGGCTGCTCGGCGCGCTCGGTCAGCGCCATCGCCCGCGGTCATGGGCGCGAAAACCACGCCGGCATGGCGACGGCGGTGTTGGGCCCGGCGCTGGATTACGCGCCCCTGGTTGCGGTTTCAGCAGGGAAAGAATCTGCTCCGGCTCGGGCGGGTTTGAATTCGGTTCATAGGCGGGCGGCCAGATCCAGCTGCATGTCTCATCGGTATAGAGTCTTTGCCAGGATGGGACGGGGGCGTCCATAAGCGCCTTCCTTTGCGTGAGGGCATCTGTCCTGTCATCTGTCATTGTAGCATGAAAGAACTGAGCGAATGACACCCCTACAGCTCGGCATCATCGGTTGCGGCACGGTCGGCGCCGCCCACGCCTACGCTGCCGCGGCCTCCGACCAGATCGAGCTGGTTGCCGTCGCCGATGTGCAGCGGGCGCTGGCAGAGAAGATTGCCGCCGCCCACACGGTGGAGACGGTCTACAACAGCGGCGCAGAACTGCTGACCGATACCCGTGTAGAGGCTGTGGTCCTGGCGCTGCCGGCCTCTTTCCGCATCGAACTGGGGATGCAGGCCCTGCGCGCCGGCAAACACCTGCTGACGGAAAAGCCGGTCGCCCGCAGCGCCGACGAGGTGCGCCAGCTCATCTCCGCCCAGGGGGACCGGGTCGCGGCCTGCTGCTCCTCCCGCTTTCACTTTCTGGAATCGAACCGGATCGTTACCGACTGGATCGCGCAGGGCAAGCTGGGCGCGCTGCGTCTGCTCCGCTGCCGCGTCATCTTTCCGGCGTCTCCGGCGCCGGAGACAACACCGCCGGCCTGGCGGCTCAGCCGCGAGCTGAACGGCGGCGGCATTCTCGTCAACTGGGGTTGCTACGATCTGGACTATCTGCTGGGCATCACCGGCTGGCGGCTGCGCCCGCAGACGGTGCTGGCGCAGAGCTGGCGCGTTCCCTCCACCTTCGCCGATACGGTTGCGCCGGAATCCGACGGTGAGACGCACATCGCCGGGCTGGTGCGCTGCGTCGGCGGCGCCGTGCTCACCTATGAACGCGGCGAGTACGCCGTGGCGCAGGCGGAGGCTTCCTGGGAGGTGATCGGGGAGACCGGCTCGCTGCGCCTGCGGATGACACCGGCGCCGGAGAAGGAGATTCTACAGTTCGAAGCGACCCGCGCCGAGGGGACGGTCTCGCGGACGCTGTGGTCGGGCAGCGATTCTTACAACGATATCCACCGCGGCCTGCTGGAGGACTTCGCAGCCGCGGTCCGCACAGGCCGTCCCCCTCAGACGACGCTGAAGCAGGCGCTGCTGGTGCAGCAGCTCACCGATGCGATGTACAGATCGGCGGAGACGGGGGAGACGGTGGAGATAACATAGAGGTGAAAGAGAATTCGATAAAAACTGTCGTGTTTATCTCAAAACGAAATGTCGGCGACTTCAATGTGACGATTTCGGTAAACCAGATTTCCATCTAAATCGAAGTTCAAACTCATAATCATCGAACCCCGTTCTGATATTCCACCTGAATTCGCCCCTTATTAAAAGTAAATGCGTCTTCTGTGTGTTGGCGTGTGTCGTCGTCGGAGCGAATTATTATCTGAAGACGAAATGGGTCCGGGGACTTAGTTTCGGGGGAATAATGACAAGTATGCTGCCTCGCTGTCCATTCGCACCGACTCCAGGTAGGTGTGCTGCTTGTAGAACAATTCGCTCCGAGCCGTTGCTAGAATCCTTCCCTCATGCTGATGCCGCTGTGCATCGGTAAGTAGATGCAACAAGGTATCCTTTTCTGCTTCAGAACGACAATATATCCATTTCAGGCTTTCCATATCCAAGTGGCCGGGAATAACCACTTCTGCGTTGCGGCGAGAAATAATGTCTGATTCTTCGGGTCTGCTGAAATCAATTGGGCCTGTGTGACAAATTTTGCGCCAATCCAGACCGGCTAGATCTTGCGCTGTAGACATGATCTGGTAATTCTTAGATGCAAGTCCTCTATCGGAGAACCAACTGTCTTCACGACTCAGAATCTGAGCAGAATCAAACAGGAAGAATACGGGGACGGGACAGTGTGCATCTGGAAATCTGGACCGCTGGAGAGTCTCCGCACTTTTGACCCCCTCAGCGTAATACTGTGTGGGTGTCTTGGGGCGGAAGTATAAGCGCACGAGTCTTTAGATCCATGACTGAGTCCCAGCAAGGACCTCATTGCTACCACTGCTTACAGGCAGCCTATGCGTATCTTCTAAACGCTGCCTACTATACAGATATCCCGACGATAGAATCCGGGCGGCGTTTTGGATATTCGGTGTAGTGACACAGAAATCTGGGCCACCACCGCTCAGACCGTCTAACCCAATCCATTTGGGATAGATTATCGAGAACGGCTTTAATCTGATCAGCATCGTGCTTCATGTGTTCGGCTCACTGCAAGTAATCCTGGAAAAGGCTCAACTGTTGAACCGCATTTGCATAATCAGTACGTTGAATGAAGGCTGACGGCAAGATCTGCAAACCAATCACTGACCTGGATTCGTACTTGCTATAGTCATCTGCCAGAAAAACTGGCGTCACATATTCAAGTTCAGCGAATCTCTCAATCTTCAGAAAGGAACGAATGCACAGTGAACTACGCATTTATGAGCTTTTCCTGCCCGCAGGCCACCTTCGCGGAGATGCTGGAACTGGCCGCGCAGTACGGCTACGACGGCATCGAGCCCCGCGCCGCCGGCGCTCAGAGCCACGGGGTGGAGTTGGAGGCGTCGGCGGAGCAGAGAACGTCCTTCCGCGAACAGGCGGCTGACGCCGGCATCGCCATCTGCTGCCTGGCCGCGGGCAACCGCTTTGCCGATCCCGCAGACCGGGACGCACAGGTGGAAGAGACGCTCCGGTACATCGACCTGGCCGCAGACATCGGCGCGCCCGCGCTGCGCATCTTCGGCGGCCGCTTCCCGGCCAGCATCAGCCAGGAAGCGGCCATCAGCGGCGTGGCGGACGCTCTCACGCGTCTGGCGGATCGAGCCGGCGGCCGCGGCGTCGTCGTATGCATGGAAACGCACGACGCCTGGTGCAACCCCGCCAACGTTGCCGCGGTGATGGAACGGGTTGATCACCCGGCGATTGGCGTAAACTGGGATGCCGCGCATCCGGTGCGCACAGAGGGCTGGACGCTGGCGGACTCCTATCGCACCCTGCGGCGCTGGATCCGCCATGCCCATGTGCACGACCTGTTCCTGGACGCGAATCGCCCGGACTACACGGCTTTTGGCACGGGAGATATCGATCACAAAGAGGTGATGGAACTGCTGCGCGACGGCGGCTACGACGGTTATCTCAGCGGCGAATGGATCAACTGGGAGCCGCCCGACGTTCACCTGCCGCGCGAGATCGCGACGCTGCGCGGATACGAGCGCGCGCTGGCGTGAGGAAAAGACCCTGGCCGCCGCGCCGGTCGCGTAAGCCTGCGACGGTCACAAGTTAACCTTGCACAGACACCGAGGGAACGAAAAATGCCCATCCGCCTGCTCGACTTCGATCTCCATATCCTCAACATGCGCAACCGCATGCCCTTCCGCTACGGCATCGTCACCATGACCGCGCTGCCGCATCTCTTCTTGCAGGCGCAGATCGACGTAGACGGCAAGCAGGCTGACGGAATCGCCGCCGAGGGCCTGGCGCCCAAATGGTTTACCAAAGTGCCCGATTCGTCGATGGCCCAGGACATCGACGAGATGCTCGATGTAATCCAGGCGGCCTGCCGGCACGCCCAGAAAGCCGGCGCAGCCAACACGGTCTTCGACCTGTGGCAGGCCATCTACAGTTCCCAGGAGGCCTGGGCCGCAGATACGGACTACCCGCCGCTGCTGTGGTCGTTCGGCGTTTCGCTGGTGGAACGGGCGATCATCGACGGCTTCTGCCGGGCAACGCGCACGACCTTCGCCCAGGCTGTGCGCGCAAACAGCCTGGGCGCCCGCCTGCCCGAGCTGCGGCCGGAACTGGCCGGGCGTACGCCGGCGGACCTGCTCCCGGCCAAGCCCCTTGAACGGGTTATCGTTCGGCATACAGTCGGCATGATCGATCCCCTCACCGATGACGAAATCCTGCCCGAAGATCAGGTCGACGACGGCTTGCCCGCATCGCTGGACGCTTCCATTCAGGCCTACGGCTTGACCCACTTCAAGATCAAGATCGGCGGCGACATCGACGCGGACAGGGCGCGGCTGCAACGCATCGCCGCGCTGCTGGACGAACGCAATGTCGATTACCGGCACACGCTCGACGGCAACGAGACCTATCACAACGTTGCCGACTTTCGCGCTCTGTGGGAAGGCCTGAACGCCGACCCGGCCCTCCGCGGCTTCCTGAAGCGGCTGATTTTCGTCGAACAGCCCTTCCACCGCGATATCGCCCTCAGCCAGGAGGTGGGCGCGGCTCTGCTCGCCTGGCGCGAACGGCCGCCTATCATCATCGACGAATCCGACGGCGAGCTTTCCAGCGCGCCCACAGCCCTCGAAAGCGGCTACGTGGGCACCAGCCACAAGAACTGTAAAGGCATCTTCAAGGGCATCGCCAACACCTGCCTCATCCGTCACCGCCAGCGCCAGCAGCCGGACGCGCTCCATATCATCAGCGCCGAGGACCTCTGCAACCTGGGGCCGGTAGCCCTGCTGGAGGACCTGGCCGTGCTGGCGACGCTGGGCATCGAACACGCCGAACGCAACGGCCATCACTACTTCGCCGGCCTGTCGATGCTGCCGGACGACCTGCAGGGGCAGATGCTGGCTGCGCACGGCGATCTCTACCGCCCGCACACGACCCCAAGCGGGCGCCGTTTCCCGACACTGGCGGTAGAGAACGGCTCTGTTGATGTGGGCAGCGTCACGGCCGCGCCCTTTGGCCCAAAAACGGTTCTGGACCCATCGCAGTTTACGCCGGTGGCCGAATGGAAATACGAATCGCTGGGGCTGGACTGAACGCATGACAGGCAGTGGCGCGGCCGGTGGGACAACCTGATTCGGTAACGAATACGAAGTGGCAGAAGCGCAACTTTAGGGCGGCTGCCGTGTTTTCTCTTGTAGAACGGCATAAGAATTTCGTCCTGCTTCCTTCCACATGCGAGACTGTTCCCCCGCTCCTGCGCCGGAAGGTCTATAAGCAGAGAATCGCGCTCCCATAATCGCGCCCCCATACAATGGATTCCATAACACCGCCATCCCCAGCGGAAGAAACTGAATCCCAGGAAGCAAACATCGTTCTGGCGCCGAACACCGCGTGGGATACGGCGACCAAGAGAACGGTCCTGATCGTGCTGCTCGTCGTCGGCGCGCTCATCTTCTGGATCAGCCGCCCGGTCCTGCCGATTCTGATCATGGCGGGGCTCGTCTCCTACTTCCTGATCCCCATTGTCGATCTGTGCGAACGGGTGCGCATTCCCCGCAGCGTGAGCACGATCGTCCTGTATCTGCTCTTCCTGGTTCTGTTGATCCTGGCCCCCGTTCTGCTTGTGCCGATTCTGCTGTCCCAGCTCAGGGCGCTCTATTTTGATGTGCCGGCAGCGGCGCGAACCTTTCTTCTCTTTCTGCAGGAGTCGGTCGCAGACCTGCCAACCAGTGGGACCATCCTCGGTCTTGATGTCACGTTTGAAGGGGTGGTGGGCCAGATCCAACAGACGCTGGCCGACGAGATTGCGGTGGAACGGTTCCTGCCCGGCGCGCAGCAGATTCTGGACTACGTCAATCAGCTTCTGAGTACGGCGACGAACGTGGTGAGCAGCACCGCGACCATCGGCTTGACGGTGGTTGGCAGCATCGTCAATATCGTCGTGTTCCTGCTGCTTCTCTTCTTCATCAGCCTGTACTTGACCAAAGACGCGCCCCGCATCCAGCGCTATGTGGAAGGGCTGTTCCCGGTTGAGTACTATTCGGAAGGCGTCGAGCTGATGCGCCGGCTGCGCAACATCTGGAACGCCTTCTTCCGCGGGCAGCTCATCCTCTCGCTGTCGATCGGCGTGGCGACCTATTTCTCGCTGAGCCTGATGGGAATGCGGGGCGCGCTGATCCTGGCGATTCTGGCCGGCGCGCTCGAAATCCTGCCCAATATCGGCCCCATCCTGGCGATGATCCCGGCCGTCATCATCGCCTTGGCGCAAGGGAGCTCCACGCTCGAACTGAGCAACCTGAACTTCGCTCTCCTGGTAATCGGGGTCTACTTCATCATTCAGCAGCTGGAGCACCAGATTCTCGTGCCGCGCGTGATCGGCACGAGTGTCCATCTTCATCCGGTCGTGGTGGTGTGCGGCGTCGTGGTGGGGGCAAGCGTGGGGGGGATATTGGGCGCGTTTCTGGCCGCGCCGGTCATCGCCAGCCTGCGGCTGCTCGGCAGCTATACCCACGCCAAACTGCTCAACTATCCACCCTTCAGCGACCGCCGCCCGGTCGCGGAGCGTCAACGCGCCGGCGTCTACCGCAGGGTCGTGGTTTCGGGGGCAGAGGAGCCCGCTTCACTCCCTGATATGGAATTGGAAGAGGACGCGCACGCGCCGCCCGCTTCCCAGACCGCCAACTCACCCGCAGGCGATTAACCGCAGCACAGGCACGGCGCCTGCGCCCCCAGGTCGTTCACCGCTGCATCGAATCCACCAAAGGCAAACTCGCATATACGTCGAGGGCGAGGAAGTCGCGCGCCGACGGCTCGATTGGCTGGTCGTGGGGAGTCGAACGTGCGACCGCTTCCGCATCCTGCCGATGTTCGCGGCCCGCAGGAGAGGATTGGCGGCCCGGACCATAAAACTGCCTGTAATAGGCCGCGGTGCCGATCATGGCTGCATTGTCCGTGCACAGAAAAAGAGACGGACAATGAAGGGGCAGACCGATTTGGGCAAAATGCTGTTCAGCCGACCGGCGCAGCAGCCCGTTCGCGCTGACCCCGCCGCAGATACAGACCTGCTTCACGCCAAACGCGGCGGCGGCGTCCGCGGTTTTGCCCACCAGCACATCCACCACCGCCATCTGAAAAGCGGCGGCAACATCGGCCGCTGTCTGGACCTGGCGCGCCTCCGTTCCCGCCCGTTCGAGCTGCCGCATCAGATTGAGAACGGCGGTCTTCAGTCCGGAAAAGCTGAAATTGAAACGGTGCTCGCCATGGACGGGCGAGACGGTGGGCAGGGGAGACGCCTTAGCGTCCGGTTGGCGTTCTGTCCGCCGGCCCGACCGCATGAGCGGTCGGGGGAGATGGAAACGGTCGGTATCCCCGCTTTCCGCAGCCGCCTGAATCGCCGGACCGCCCGGATAGCCCAGATTCAGCAGCCGCGCCACCTTGTCGAACGCCTCCCCGGCGGCATCGTCCAGAGTTGCGCCCAGGAGCCGGTAACGGCAGTGCCCCTCCATCAGCACAAGCTCCGTATGGCCGCCGGAAACGACCAGGATCAGCGCCGGGAACTGATCAGATGCGCTGCCGCTTCGTTGCGTGCGCCCGTTGCCGTCCTCAGAGGCTGAATATTCGGCCCCGGGCGCACGATCCGGATACAGCCAGTTGCTGTAGACATGCCCTTCCAGATGATTCACCGGAATCAGCGGCAGACCGCTGGCGAAGGCCAGCCCTTTCGCCAGATTGACGCCGACAAGAAGACTGCCGGCCAAGCCGGGTCCGTGGGTGACGGCGATGGCGTCCAGCTCGCGCACATGCGCGACCGAGGCATCCGCCAGCGCCTCCTCGACGACAGTCTGAATTGCGAGAACGTGCTGGCGGCTGGCGACCTCCGGGTAGACGCCGCCGAATCGCCGGTGGAGCTCGATCTGGCTGGCAACCCGGTTGCTGAGGATATGGCGGCCGTCCGCCACGACCGCGGCCGCGGTCTCATCGCAGCTGGTTTCGATCGCGAGGATGCGGTATGCCGGCGAGCCGCCTGCGTTCGTCAAGCTCATTTGTCTTCACGCAGGGTGGACGGGCGCGCTGCCCAGAGCAAGACGAGCAGGCCGATGATGGCCAGCCCGATCAGCGCCACCAGTTTGTAGAGACGGTCATCCAGCAATAGGGTCAGGCCGCCGAAAAGTGCGCAGAAGACCCAATACCCAACCACGATTGTGTGTTCGGCCAGGCCTTTGTCGCGCAGACGCAGGTGCAGGTGATCGCGCCCGCCCTGCCCCACCGAGACGCCCCGCCGCAGACGGCTGTAGATCAGCCATACCACGTCCAGAATCGGCAGACCGAGAATCAGCAGAACGGTGGCAAGCCTGGCCCCGCCGATAATCCCCAATGCGGCCAGGGCAAATCCGAGAAAATAGCTGCCGCTGCTGCCCATGAAGACCCGCGCCGGCGCAAAGTTGAAGACCAGAAATCCCAATCCAACGCCGAGCAGCGCTACAGGCAGCACCGCCACGCTCAGCTGAGGCGGCTGGGTGACGAAGATCATGTGAATGCTCAGAATGGCGCAGAAAATAACGGTGACACCGGCAACCAGTCCGTTCAACCCGTCAAGGAAATTGACGGTATTCATCATCCCCATGAACCAGAACAGCGTCAACGGCCCGACCACCCACCAGGGGAAGCCATCCGGCCCGAAGAGAAACCCGCTTCCGAACGGATTGTTGACATGCTTGATAAAGATCAGGCCGGCGATGGCGATCAGGCCGGCGGCAACCTGAATTGCGAATTGGGGGCGCCAGGAGAACTCATAGCGGTCATCGAGAAAGCCGGCGAGCGCGCAGAAGGCGCCGCCGATCACAAGTGCAATAAAACGGCGGCTCTCCTTGGGGTCGTTCTGGGGCGGCAGCCAGGAAGCGTCAAGCAGGGGCAGCGCCCCGGCCATGAGCAGAAGAAGCGCGAGCACAATCAGGGTAAAGGCGGCGAAGATGGCCAGCCCGCCGGTGCGCGGCACAACCCCCGCGTGTTTGCGGCGCTCGCCAGGACGGTCCACCAGGCCGAGCCGGTGGCCGAGCCGCACGGAGACCGGCGTAAAAATGAGGGTAAGAATCAGGGCGGCGAGCAGAATCGAGAGGTAGAACACGGTCGTGACCGGATAAAGCCGGGAAGCGGACGCTCCCAAGGCTCAAGGGCGCATCGAGCCAAGCGTGCGGGGGAAGGCGATCGCCTCCCGCAGATGCGTCAGACCGCAGATCCAGGCGACGGTCCGCTCCAGGCCCAGACCGAAACCGCTATGCACGACGGCGCCATACCGGCGCAGGTCGACATACCAGTCAAACGCGGCCATCGGCAGTTCGTGCTCCTCGATGCCGGCAACCAGCTTGTCGACGTCGGCCATACGCTCACTGCCGCCGGTGATCTCGCCGTACCCTTCCGGCGCCAGCAGATCGACGCTACGGCACACCTCCGGCCGGTCCGGTTCCGGCTCCATGTAGAACGCCTTTACCTGTGTCGGATAGTGATGGACAAAGACCGGCTTGTCGAACTGAGCGGCAATATAGGTCTCGTGCGGGCTGCCGAAATCATCGCCCCACCCGATATGGGGCACTTTGTCCTCATACCCGGGCACCAGTTCGCCGGCCTCGGCGGCGCGGTTGACCATGTCCACGGCCTCGTCGTAATGGATGCGCGGAAAACTGGGCGTCACCCGTTCCAGGGCCGAGGTGTCCCGTTCCAGCAGCTTCAGCTCTTCGACATTTTCCTCCAGGCAGCGCTGGACGATGTGGCTGACGAACTGCTCCTCGATCTCCATCAGCCCGTTCAGGTCGCAGAAGGCGATCTCAGGCTCTACCATCCAGAACTCCTGCAGATGGCGGCGCGTCTTGCTCTTTTCGGCGCGAAAAGTCGGCCCGAAGCAGTAGACTTTGCCAAAGGCCATAATCGTGGCCTCACTGTAGAGTTGACCGGTCTGGGCCAGATAGGCCGGTTCACCGTGGAAATCGATCTCGAAGAGGGTCGTGGTGCCTTCGGCCGCGTTGGGGGTGAGGATCGGCGTGTCCACGTTGAGGAAGCCGTTGCTGTCCAGCCAGCTGCGGATGGCGCCAATGACGGTCGCCCGGACCCGCAATACCGCCCACTGCCGGCTGGAGCGAATCCAGAGATGGCGATTTTCCATGAGAAACTCCACGCCATGCTCTTTCGGCTGGATCGGGTACTCATCAGCGAGCTGCACCACTTCCAGGTCGGTCACGTCCAGCTCATAGCCGCCGGGCATTCCCGGCGCGCGCGTGTCCTCTTTGACAGCGCCGGTAACCCGCAGGCTGCTCTCCTGCGTGAGTGCGCGCGCGAGGTCAAACGCCTCCGCGCTGACATTTCCTTTGAACACAACCGCCTGGCAGATTCCCCCGCCATCGCGCACCTGCAGGAATTGGAGCCGGCCTTTGCCTGTCTTGGTATAGAGCCAGCCCTCCAGGGTGACTGCCTCGCCCACATGCGCGGACATCTGCCGAATTGTGATTACCTTGTCCACAGATCGGTCCTCTGCAATGATGGGAAGGCGGCCCTATTCACGAGGGGAAAGGTCGTCATTTGCGATGCTCTCATGCCCTGTCTCCTGCGCGAAATCAAGCTCGCCCTCCTGGGCCCCGCCGTCATCGGCTGAGTCCGCGTCAGGCCTGTTTGCCGCCCTATCTCCATTGTCCTCAGTTGTCGAGTCGGTGGGCAGGCCAAACCACGCATCCAACTGCTGCCCGATACTTTCCAGAAGATACTCCATGCCGACCGGCTGGCTGGCAACGGTGGCGCCGGAAAGGTTCAGCGAGTGATCGGCCTGGAACTCCCCGCCGGCCCCCTCCCTGTATGTGGGCCGGATAACATGGGTATAGATATACACCTCGGTTTGCGGCTGACTCTCCTCCGCGGCAGGCTGCGCCTGACCTGCTCTCGCACGCGCCGCGCCGCCGCGCCGCCGGGAAGAGCGGCGCCGGTTCTCGTTGCGGCGGCGACTCTGGCCTTTAGGACGAGTTCGCTGCTCTGGCCGGGCGTCATCGCTGTCCGCTCTCTGCCCGGCAGCCAGAGAAGCATTCTGGCCACCCTTCCGCCGGCGGCGGAAGTAGCGTCGCTTTCTCGACCTTCCTCTGTCCTGCTTATCGGGTGGTTCGGTCGCTGCCATGGAAAACGATCTCCTTTCGCAAAAGCCTGTGGTTATTCGCCGCCGGCCACTGTACTCTGCGCAATCAGCTCACCACCGGGGTTGCGCAGAACAACGGTCGAGCCTCTCTCCCAGGCCGCTGCATCCCGGCCCCAATAGCGATTGATGCTGTTTTCCTCTCCGGAACCTGTATTCAGACGGATCCCGCTGCCGGGGAACAAAAGGATGTTGCCGAAAGTATAGATCGGTCCCCCGTCGCGACCGAGGGTCCACCCTTGCAGGTCGACGGCGCCATCGCTATCGTTCACCACCTGCACCGACTCCGTGGCCAACTCGCCGACATTCTCGATCCGCAGCTGCAGCCCCTGTTGCGGCAGACCGACCGCGCTGCCCCCTGGCGCGTCACCGCGCTGCTGAGAAACGGGAATACGCAGGCGCTGGCCAACATAGACCAGATTCGGATCGGTCAGTTCATTGAGCTCCATCAGCCTGTCCGGAGAGACGCCGAAACGCGCCGCGATAGCCGACAGACTATCCCCCGCCACGACGGTATAGATCTCCGTCTCGTCCGGATCAGGCGGCGCCGCGACTTCGGTCGAGGTAGCGGGTGGAGAGGCTCCGCTCGCCGGGGCTGTGTGTGCATCCCCGGATGTGGGCGTTGCAACCAGAACTGCCGCTGGCGCCGGAGTCGCAGGCACGAACAACTCCTCCGGCCTCGGCCGCCGCTGCTCCGCTATCCACACGACGGTCACGGCAATCGTCAAACTGACAAAGGCGTTGACGAGGATGAAGAAAACGAGAAGGCGGCGATTCATTGAACTGCAGTGGCCTGTGGCGTAGGGAAGAGATGGCCAGTGGACACCACTAGCCACTGGCCACGGACACATTGTAGCACAGATCGCTGAAACCATGTACTGATGTAGTATTCTTCGCATAGGCTGCTGGCGCTTCGATAGACGGCGGCAACAGAACAAAATCCGCCACATTGGCGGTTTCCTTGTGCATGGTAGAATAGGCGGTGCAGCCCAGACTGCGGTCCGTGCAGTTGAAGGACTGACATGCATGCACGTCGGAGAACCGCCTTTCTCCGTATTTCGTAAGGTGTAAGGGGAGGCGAGACGCCCCCATCGATTTTGCCCGTTGCTGCATCTCCGGACTGCGGGAGCCGGCAGCGGGCAAACAGAGGGATGCAATATGCTGAAGAAACTTCTGACCAAAGTCGTCGGTGATCCAAACGAGAAGGAGCTGAAGCGGCTTCAGCCTCTGGTTGAAGAGATCAACGGGCTGGAAAACCGCTTCGAACGGATGGACAACGACGAATTCAAAGAGATGACCAAAGAGTTCCGCCAGCGGATCGTCAGCGAAACGACGGCGCTGCGGGATGCGCTGGCCGCCGCCGAAGCCGAATACGCGTCGGTGGCAGGCACCGATGAGCAGCGTTTTGCCCGCATCGAAGTGGAACGAATTCGCAAAGAGCTGCTGGACGAGGAGCAGGAGATTCTCGACGAGATGATGCCGGAGGCGTTCGCCGCAGTGCGCGAAGCGGCCCGCCGCGCCATCGGCCTGCGCCACTACGACGTGCAGCTGATCGGCGGCGGCGTCCTCCACTCGAGCAAGATCGCGGAGATGAAGACCGGTGAAGGCAAAACACTGGTGGCGACCCTGCCGCTCTACCTGAATGCGCTGGCCGGGCGCGGCGCCCACCTTGTCACGCCGAACGACTATCTCTCCAAAGTCGGCTTGCAGTTGATGGGGCCGGTCTACCAGCTGCTGGGCCTTTCGGCCGCGGTCATCCAGAACAGCGCCGGCAACCCGGATAGAGGCAGCTTTCTTTACGACCCCGAGTTCCCCGCCGAAGACGACCGCTTCCAGAACCTGCGCCCGATCACACGGCAGGAGGCATACCGAGCGGACATCACCTACGGCACCAACAACGAGTTCGGGTTCGATTATCTGCGCGACAACATGGTGCTGGACAAGGAGCGCCAGTCCCAACGCGAGCTGCATTACGCAATCGTGGACGAGGTCGACAACATCCTGATCGACGAGGCGCGCACACCGCTGATCATCTCGGGCGAGGCGCAGGAGAGCAGCGACTACTACAGGCAGTTCGCGCAACTGGTACGCGGCCTGCGGGCCGGCGCCGACTACGAAATCAACGAAAAGGAGAAGGTGGCCACCCTCACCGAAGAGGGCATCGCCGCCGTGGAGAAAAAACTGGGCCTGGAAAATCTCTACGATCCGGCCCATTTCGAGATGCTCCCCTATCTCGACAACGCGCTGCGGGGCCATGCCTTGTATCACCGCGACAAGGACTACATCATCCGCAGCAACGAGGTGATCATCGTCGACGAATTCACGGGGCGCCTGATGGAGGGACGCCGCTACGGCGAGGGCCTGCACCAGGCCATCGAGGCCAAGGAGGGCGTGCGCGTCAAGAAGGAGTCGATGACCCTGGCGACGATCACCTTCCAGAACTTCTTCCGCATGTACAACAAGCTGGCCGGCATGACCGGTACCGCCAAGACGGAAGAGGAGGAGTTCCAGAGCATCTACAATCTCGATGTCGTGGCCATCCCGACCCATCTGCCGACGATCCGCCTGGATGAGGAGGATGTGATCTATAAGAACCAGTCGGCCAAATTCGGGGCGGTCATCGATGAAATCAACCGATCCCACGAAGAGGGCCAGCCGGTGCTGGTCGGCACGGTCGCGATCGAGACCAGCGAACTGGTCAGCCGCATGCTGAGGCGCCGCGGCATTCCACATGAGGTGCTGAACGCCAAGAACCACGAGCGCGAGGCGACGATCATTGCGCAGGCGGGACGGCCCGGAGCGGTCACGATCGCCACCAATATGGCCGGCCGCGGTGTCGATATTCTGCTGGGCGGCAACTATGAAGGCCTCGCCAGAGACCAGCTCCGCAAAGACGGCGTCGACCTGACCGGCATCCCCCAGCTGGCGTGGAACCACTGCCTGGAGCTGCTCAAGAACGACCAGGACCCCACGGGGACCTATAACACGCGCTGGGCCGCGGTCCTCAAGGAAAGGTGGGACGAGACGAAGGCGGACCAGGAGAAGGTCAAGGCTGTGGGCGGCCTCTATGTAGTCGGCACCGAGCGCCACGAGGCCCGGCGCATCGATAACCAGCTGCGCGGCCGCTCCGGGCGTCTGGGCGACCCGGGCGCCAGCCGTTTCTTCCTCAGCCTGGACGACGACCTTGTGCGGCGCTTCGGCGGCGACCGGGTGACCGGTGTCATGGACCGCCTCGGCCTGGAGGACGACCAGCCGATCAAGCACAATATGATCAGCAAAGCGATCGAAAACGCGCAGACCCGGGTAGAGGGCCACAACTTCGATATCCGCAAGCACGTGCTCAAGTACGATGAGGTCGTCAACGAGCAGCGGGAGACGATCTACATGCAGAGGCGGCGCCTTCTGAACGAGCCGTCGCTGAAGCCCGCCATTCAGGAGATGATCACCGACGAGATCGATGGCGCTGTGCAGCAACACACCGCCACGCGCTTTGAGGAGGAGTGGAACCCGGAAGACCTGCTCCTGGCGCTGCGCACTGTCTTCCCCTTCCCGCAGAACTTTGACCCGACACCGTGGCAGGAGCTGGACGCCGACGCCATCACAGAACAGGCCGCCGAGATCGCGCATCAGACCTACGACGAGAAGGAACAGGAGATCGATGCCGACATGCTGCGCGATGCCGAACGCCAGATCATGCTGCGCGCGGTCGACCATCGCTGGGTCCGCCACTTGACCGATCTGGACAGACTGCGCGAAGGCATCGGTCTGCAGGCCATTGCACAGGTCGACCCGCTGGTTGCCTACAAGCGCGAAGCCTTCGCCATGTACCAGGAGCTGATGAACGACATCCGCTCCGACATTGTGACGACGATCATGACGTTGCAGGTGCGGAAGGCGCCGGCAGTGTCGGCGCCGATTGCGCGCAACATCCAGACAAATCGTCAGGACACATCCCAGCCGCGAACGGTGCGCAACACCAACAACCGGCCCAAGCGCAACGACCCCTGCTGGTGCGGCAGCGGCAGGAAGTATAAGGTCTGCCACATGAGGGCCGATGCGAAACAGGGCGGCGCGCCCGTGCGTGAGGTGGCGTAGCTTTCCGCTATTGCAGATAGCTGGTCTGGCCAAAGCAGGGGGCCTCAAAGGGCATTTGCACGGCTGCTTCTTGTTCTATTGATTCATCTTTCACCGTTGGAACGAGGCGATAAATCGTGCCACTCGAATAGCCAGTCGCGTATACATTGCCCGTTTCGTCTGCGCCAATGCCGCTGATTGCAGTAGTTGCATTGATAATTTGTGTGCTCTGCCATCTGTTCCCTTTATGCTGCAATCCCCAAATGCTTCCACTGCAAAAATCAGCATACAGGAAAATCCCTGACAGGACCGCTCCGCCGACAATGACGCAGTTCCCTTGCGCGTGGTCATAGACGGATACGGGCAGAACCAGATCAGCTACATCGCAAGACAAGCTATCAAATTCACTGCAGTAGTTCCCCTCCCAGACAGGCCATCCGTAGTTTTCACCTCCAGCGCTGTCCGCGCTCTGAAAATTAACTTCCTCTCTTCTATTCTCGCCCGCGTCGGGAATGTAGAGAGCGCCAGCCTGCCTGTCGAAGGCGAATCCCCAGGGATTGCGTATACCCAATGCCCAGATTTCCTCGCGGTAGCCGTCAACCTCTATGAACGGGTTGCTGGCAGGTATTCCATAAGGCCTGACGCCAGATTCCACATCGATCCTCAGAATCTTGCCCAGCAACGTACCGGGCTCCTGTCCATTCTGCTTGTCCTCTATGGCGCCGCCATCCCCGCTGCCAATGTACAGGTAGCCGTCTCTGGGACTGAACGCGATGGAGCCCCCGTTGTGATTTATATTCGGTTGCGGGATAGTAAGCAGGATCTCCTCACTGTCAGAATCAGCTTTGTCGGGATTGGAGGAGGTCGTAAACCGACTGACCACCGTCCCACCAGCGGCATTTGTATAACTCACGTAGAAATGCTGGCTGTCGATATATGTCGGAGGAAAAGCGATATTGAAGAGTCCCTGTTCTCCGCAGCACTTCACGCGATCCGAGACATCCAGAAAAGGCTCATCATTGATAACGCCGTCCTTGAGGATGCGAACGCGTCCTTGATGTTCAACGACGAAGAGGCGGTCGCTGCCATCGCCAGCGTGAGTCGCTTGTACGGGCAACTCAAACCCGGAGGCTATCTCGTTGAGTTGCCACTCGCTGAATTCAATTGCGTTGAATACCCTCGCTTCGTACCATCCGACCCAGCCCTTACTCTGCCTGGTCAGAACATAGACCCTATTGATACGTCGAGGAGGATCAACAAAGATTTCCAGTGTCTGTCCATCCTCGGTGTGGAGATTGTCAAATCGCCTGTAGGGAGTCGTTGAGTGAGAACTGTCTCCCAACCAGACTTCATGTGTCGTCAAG
The DNA here is from genome assembly GCA_965200615.1 of Caldilineaceae bacterium. Taxonomy (GTDB): domain Bacteria; phylum Chloroflexota; class Anaerolineae; order Caldilineales; family Caldilineaceae; genus Bin5. The sequence goes on from OZ241377.1 coordinate 1,124,522, forward strand.
CCGGCTTCGCTTTGCGTAACAACCAACTCGATTTTGCTCACCAGATGCAAGCTGGCGAACTCGATTGAAAACCACTGCGGCGCGAAGTCCTGCGCAGTCCACATTGTGCCTGCATCGCCGTCATTCAAATGCCCCAGCCCAGGATTCTTGGCCGACGCTTCCACCACGCCCATCGCCGCGATGTTTTCCCCTTGCACAACTATGTAGGTTTGCGGTGTCGGTGTGGGTGGTGGTGGTGCATCGTCGGATTGGGCTCTGGCGGACTGACTCAGGCCAAACGCCAGCAAGAACGCCACAAAAAGTACAAGTGAAAACTTTGCAAAAGCCTTCATGAGTCCCTCTCTGACCGAACAAAATGGTTGTCTGTGGCTGGCCGCCCTACCGCCCCGCGACCCGTATCAACACCGTCCGGCGGCGCCAGACCACGGTCTGATTCAGAAGCTGTCCCCGGACCCAACCCTCAACCTGCTCCACCTCATCAGGCTGCAACCACTCGGCCAGACGCTCGGCATAGGATTTGCGCTCGCCAGAAGCCGGGCCGAACCAGCGCCTGATGTGCGCATCGGTAATGCGCACATCGGTATCAGTGCCGATCCGTTCCATCGAAACCCGCCCGGCCTGCGCCTCTCCAGGGAAGGCGGTGGAGATGGCTGTCTGCAACGTCTCCTCATCCCAGTCGACCAGCCCATCCGTCGCATCGGCGTAGATCGACTCTTCGGCCGCAACCAGCCGCTCGGCCAGCTCAGGTTGGAGCTGGGAACGATCTCCCAGGTCGTAGATTCTCTGCGTATGTCTGGGTATCGTCTCGGCCAGTGCAAGCCATCCGCCAGCAGCCATGTATTCGGCCAGATGCGCCAGGGCAGCCTCCTTGTCCACGGAGCCGAGCAGGGCGTTGCGTCCCACTATCGCATCAAAACGGACCTCTTCAGCATCGACAAGTTGCGCCAGCTCCTCAACCGCCCCATGCATCACCACCGGCCGCTCAACTTCGTCCAGGTTTTGCGCCTGCTCCTGCAGCGCCTGCCGGTCCGAATCGTTGAACGCCAGCGCGTAGACGCCGCCTTCGGGCGCGCGCCGCAGCGTCTCCCAGGTCAGCAGCCCGCTGCCGGCATTCACATCCAGCACAACGCTGTGCCGCTCAAGGGGGCCGCCGTCCAGAATGCGGTCCCGCAGCGCGGCAGTCGCTTCGCCGGCCTGTGCAATCGTCCGCTGCAGCCACCGATCGCGGGCGGACTCATCGGGCGTGAATGTCAGGATTTCCGGCGGCGCGCCAAGGCCCTCCAGCATGGCGGCCAACTGGGCCTCGCGACGCTGGGTGACGGCAAGGCCGATCCTGGCCTCATATCCCTGGTCCGTTGGCTCGTAAAAGATCTTCCCCTGCAGCGCGCCGGGAAGATACTGTTGCGCCACCCAATGGTCCCGGTAAGCGTGAGGATAGAGATAGCCGGCGCCGTGCCCAAACCCCTCATTGTCTCGGTTGCCGTCTCGCAGATGGCTGGGAACGTCAGAATCAGGTTCGTTGCGCACAGCCTCGAGCGCATCGAAGAATGCCAGCGCCGAATTGGACTTTTCCGCGGTCGCCAGATAGAGCGCGGCCTGCGCCAGGGGAAAGTTGCCTTCCGGGAGGCCGACGCGGTCAAAGGCCTCGGCGCAGGCGGCGACCACCTGCACGGCCTGCGGGTCGGCCAGGCCCACATCCTCGCTCGCCAGGATCAACATGCGCCGAAAGATATAACGCGGCTCCTCGCCGGCGTAAATCATCTTCGCCAGCCAGTAGAGCGCCGCATCCGGATCGCTGCCGCGCAGGCTCTTGATGAAGGCGCTGATCGTGTCAAAGTGATAGTCGCCCTCCTTGTCATACAGCACGGCGCGGCGCTGTATCGACTCCTCGGCGATGGCGAGTGAGATGCGGATGACGCCGGACGAGTCGGCGTCGCTTGTCTCGACAGCCAGCTCCAGCGCATTGAGCAGAGCGCGGGCATCGCCATTGGCGATAGAGACCAGATGATCGATGGCATCGTCCTCAATCTCAACGCGACGGCCGCCGTAGCCGCGTTGCGGTGTGGCGAGAGCGGTCTGCATAATCTGGCGCAGATGCTCTTCTGTCAGCGTCTGCAGTTGAAAGATGCGGCTGCGGCTGACCAGCGCCTTGATGACCTCAAAATAGGGGTTTTCCGTCGTCGCGCCAATGAAAGTGACCGTTCCGTTCTCTACCCAGGGCAGAAGCGCATCCTGCTGGGCCTTGTTGAAGCGATGCACCTCATCGACAAAGAGAATCGTACCCTGATCGTGAAGCGCCCACCGCTCCTGGGCCTCCGCCACCGTTGCGCGGATATCTTTGACGCCAGCCAGTACAGCATTGAGCGCGGTGAAGTGGGCGGCCGTCGTGTTGGCGATCACCTGGGCCAGGGTCGTCTTCCCGACGCCGGGCGGACCGTAGAAGATCAGGCTGCTCAGACGGTCCGCCTGAATTGCCCGCCGCAGGAGCCGGCCCGGGCCCACAATCGCTTCCTGGCCAATGAACTCACCAAGGGTGCGGGGGCGCATGCGCGCCGCCAGCGGCGCATTGGCATCGATCCGTTCCGCGCGTGCCTGCGCAAACAGATCCTCCGCCGGCTTGCGTCCTTGCGTATAACTCATCACAACGAAACTGACCTCTCACTGGCTGGGTCCAGCCAGTTCTCGAACGATTTCCGGCCTGCATCCGGCGGCAAATGCGAAAACAGAAGGCGATCCGCGCACAAAAGGTGTGGATAAACGGGCCACATTCGGGGAAAAAGGGAATTATTGGGGATAAAATCGGGGATAATTCAGAAAAGAGTGGATAAATCTGGCTCATAACCCCCCTGATTTCTTATCCCCATTCCTTGCAAGTTATACCCAGGTGGGGATAACTTGGGGAGAATTACTACATCTTGCGTCGAATATATGTTCGACGGATCATTTCATCAAAATCTTTCCTGCGTTTTCCTCTGAATTATCCCCACTGAAGCTGCGCTCCTCGGACCGGTCCACCACTACATACAGACACATTCTTACCGTGTCGCCATATATAGTCTCTCTGAACTACATATCCACATTTCCCCAGTCCCTACGAAGTCCTACTAAAGTAATAAAATAAATCATGGACAACAAATTTTTAAACAGAAAGCGTCAGTCCGACTCAAGCAGAATCGCATTGGAAGGAAGATGAGGGAGCGGATTCGAATAACCGCCCCATCCGTCGACGGCAACATACGGGATAACGCGGATGCCAAAGTGAAAGTGCTGTCCTGACGCGGGCAACTGGTTGAAGTAGCCAATCAACTCTCCCCGCTTTATACGTTGCCCAGTGTCGACAACGAAATTCTGAAAGCGCGTGTAGAGAGACTCACCCCATGGATGGGAGATGCGGATAAAGCGGCCATACCGTTCGCGATCATTGCCGATTGTCGTGATGATGCCGCTGTCCGCGGCGAAGATTCTCTCGCTGGGGGACAGTGCAAAGTCGATGCCATTATGTCCGAGGAGCGCTTTGGCGCCCACAACAAAGCGGCGGTAGTGCTCTGGGCGGGCCCCCCACTCCTGAACGATACGCCGCCGGCCTTCGAAAGGCGCTGTCAGGTAGACGCCTTCCGGTTCATAATATCCGTTTTCGATCGCGCCTTGAACAAAGTCGAAAGACATCGGCTGGGTGAGGGTCTGATCTTGAGCAGGTCGCCGCCTGGGCGCAGTGCCTGCGTCTGAAGAAGCTACAAACCTGGGCCGGCAGAGGCGGTAGGAGTCCGATACAAACCGAAGTCAAATTCGCTGTTCGGATTCGACAACAACTCTGCAAAAAGGTATACTTATCGAATGCGCCCTTTAGGTGCAGGACGCAACAGATTGGTACATGAGAGGACTTTGAGTAGTATAGTTGTGTTCGTGGAATTGACAAAGAAAATCACGACAAGGAAGAGACTGTTCGATGCCAATTTATGAACTTGCCTGCAGAGAGTGCGATCATCAATACGAACGCATCGTGTCATTTTCCAGCGCCGTTCTTCCCGCTTGCCCGGCCTGCAACTCGGTCGAAGTCACCCGGCTTCTCAGTCAGTCGGCCATTCACTTCAAAGGCAGTGGATGGTACATAACCGACAGCAAGAAGGAGGATGAAAAGAAGAAGGCCGCGGCCCAGAAGAAAGAGGCGCAAAAGACTGACAGCAACGGTTCCGGGCCGGAAAAGGTCGCGGAGAGCGAATCGAAGAGCGAGTCCAAAAACGAAACCAAAGCGGAATCGAATGCCAGTTCAACGAGCGAAAAAAGCGCTGCAAAGGAAAAAAGTTAGTTTTCGCCCGTTTTGGCAGCGGCCGCAGTGCGCTGGAAGCCGCATACACCGGCCAGAGTAGCCGCACATTTGAAAGCATATCGCGCGCAAACAACGAAGTGAGGGCGCAGTGGGCTGCGCTCCTGTCGATCAACACCCTTGCACCTTCAGTAAGGGTGTTTTTGTACCACGCAAAGAGGCGCTCAGGGACGGAGAGTCCGAACTTTGCGGAGCGAGTCAGAAAAGTTCTGCGTGTGTCTCTTCTCTGTCAGGGAGCCGCTTCCAGTTTGTCCGCCAGAAGGGAAGCGAGAAAGGTGCGCTCCTGGTCGCCGTCGAAGAGGATCTTGATCCGTTTTTCCACGCCCTCCCCGCTCACTTCCGTAACTACGCCATCACCGAAATGTGTGTGCGCAATCCGCTGCCCGCAGGCGAGCTGCGCCAGCGCACGCTGTTGCGACCGGGTCGGCTGCGGCGCTTTCACTGCGGCCGCAGCCTGCAACGATGTCGCAATGTTCGCTTCCCGGTCCCGCCAGGCCTCCGCCAGAGTTGCAACCGTCTGCTCCGGATTCCTCGAAAGGGTGAAACGCAGCTGATTGGCGCTTTGGACCGCCGCGGCCAGCGCATCCATCGAGACGCCTTTCTCCCGGTTGGTGCGGCCGTCCAGGGCTGTCATACGTCTGGCCCGGCTCAATACCATCAAGAACTGGTCCATCTGCTTGACCGGGTCGTCAAACGGGTCGATCACAGCCAGCTGAATGCCACGCAGCCGGCACAGTTCATCGCGTGTCCGGTCGCGCTGCTCCTCCTCCATCAGCTCCCGGTCCCCGCGGCGGCGCCGCCCTTTGCCGGTCAGGCCGGAGAAGCGCACCGCGACACCGACCGACTGGCACAGATAGTCCAGTTTGAGGCGGCGGCGGGTGGCAGGGTTGATCAGCCAGTCCGGGCTGACATTGGACTGCAGGTCGGCGTCATTGAAGACACGGGCGCAAATCTCGCGCCAGGCGTTCACCGATAGATACGCGGAGGACATAAAATTGTTGCCTGAGAACCTTTCCGTTCAGAGTCTTTCGTGAGCGCTCGCCAGTCAACTGACGACTGAAAACAGCATCGAGAAGAAAGTATATTGTACAGAACCGTTCCGGCAAGGCAAAAAGGGCAAGCGTTCGCCAGTATCATCATCTACCACCATGACAACACCGGATAGCCGCAGCGCAGATGCCCGGAACAGCAACGGAGGCGTGCGGGCGTTGGATAGCAAAGGGATCGCGAGCGCGGCGACGCTGGTCATGCTGCTGTTCATCCTCAGCCGCGGTACAGGCCTGCTGCGCGAGATGATCATCGGCGCTCGCTTCGGCACCGCCGCCGACCTGGACGCCTATCTGGCCGCCTTCCGCATCCCCGACCTGCTCTTTCAACTCGTGGCCGGCGGCGCCCTGGGCAGCGCCTTCATCCCCACCTTCGCCGCCGCCTGGACAGAGGGAAGCCAGCAGCAGGCGTGGCTGCTCTTCAGCCGCGTCCTGAACCTGTTGACCCTGTTCCTCCTCCTTCTGTGCGGGCTGGCGATGCTCTTCGCCGAACCCCTCGCCGCCGGCGTGATCGCGCCGGGCTTCCCGGTCGAGCGGCAGCGGCTGACCGCCTCACTGATGCGCTGGATGCTGGCAAGCACCGTCGTTTTCGGCGCCAGCGGCCTGATCATGGGCGCGCTCAACGCGGTGCAGCATTTCCTGCTGCCGGCCGTCGCGCCCGTGCTCTACAACTGCGCCATCATCGCCGGCGCCTGGCTGCTCGCGCCTATGCTGGGCATTCACGGCCTGGTGATCGGCGTTGCCGCTGGCGCCGCGCTGCACCTGCTCGTGCAACTGCCGGCGCTTCTGCGGCAGAAGGCGCGCTACCGCTTCAGCTTCCGTATCGGCGACGCACAGGTGCGGGAGGTGGCGCGGCTGATGGGGCCGCGCGTGCTGGGGCTGCTCTTTGTCCAGCTTAACTTTCTCGTCAACACAGTTCTGGCCAGCGGCCTGCCGGACGGCAGCCTCAGCGCCCTCAACTACGCCTGGCTGCTGATGTTGCTGCCGCAAGGCATCTTTGCCCAGGCCGTGGCAACCGTTGCCTTCCCCACCTTCTCGGCGCAGGTTGCCGCCGGCAACCGCGCCCAGCTGCTGGAAACGCTCACCGGCCTGCTGCGGCTGGTCCTCTTCCTCTCGATACCGGCTGCGTTTCTGCTCTACGTTCTGGACGAGCCGCTGATCGAGCTTCTCTTCCAGCGGGGTCGCTTCGACGCCGCCAGCACACAGGCCGTCGCCTACGCGCTGCGCTTCTTTGCCCTCGGGCTGGTTGCCCATGCCGTCGTCGAGATCGTGGTGCGGGTCTTCTACGCACTCCACGACACCGCAACACCGGTGGTCGTCGGCGTCGCCACCGTCGCGCTTAACATTCTTCTCAGCCTGGCCCTGATTGACCGCTTGAGTTTTGGTGGCCTCGCTCTGGCCAACAGCATCGCCACCGCGCTGGAGATGCTCGTCCTGCTGGTCCTGCTGGCGCGTAAAGTGCGGGCGCCCAATCAGGAACCAGGGCACGCAACGACCCTGCAGGGCCTGCCCGTGCGCCAGCTTCTGAAGAGCGGCGCGCGCTCACTGCTCGCGTCCGCTATCATGGCCAGCGCACTCATCTTCGGCCTGGAGCTTCTGCCCGGCGGCAGCGCCGTCTTTGGGATTCCCGTCGGCTGGATCGCGGCTGTTGTCGGGGCCGGGACCGGCGTTCTCATCTATGCGCTTGCCAGCTATCTTCTGGGCAGCGCCGAGATTCGGCAGTTGGCGGCATTGGCGCGCAGGCGCGCGCAAACGTAAAGCTAACCGTACGCTAACGCAGAAGAGAGAAACTGCGGAGATACTGGATTCGTAATGGTATAATACAGCGACAATTCAGCCTGTTCAGTCAGGTGACAGCGCCCTGTCAGGCGCGCGTCAGGAACCGAACGCCAGGCCTGTGTAAACTTAAGACATAGGCTTGGAAAACGACTTCGAACCTGTGTTCATCCAGATCAGCAACGAATCGGCCGCAACCGGAGACTCGTCTGTTGGCTGAAAACTCTCTACGAGGTGAGATATGTTTTTCTTCGATCCGCTCTATTTCATCATCAGCCTGCCTGCCCTCGCGCTGGGTTTGTGGGCGCAGATGAAAGTCAAATCCGCGTTCAACAAATATTCGCGTGTGGAGGCGTTGCGCGGCGCGGCCGGCGCGCAGGTGGCGCGGCGCATTCTCGATGCAAACGGGCTGGGCCACGTCAACGTCGAAGAGACGCGCGGCTTCCTCTCCGACCACTATGATCCGAGGTCGAGGACGCTGCGCCTGAGTCCGCAGGTCTATCAGAGCAACAGCGTGGCCGCGGTCGGCGTGGCCGCGCACGAGGCGGGCCACGCGTTGCAGCACAGCGCCAACTACGCCCCGCTCGCCCTGCGCAACGCCGTCGTTCCAGGCGTGCAGATTGGCAGCTGGCTGGGCCCGATCATCTTTATCATCGGCATGTTTATGGGGTCTGGACTGGGGTTCACGATCTCGCTGGTGGGGCTGATCCTGTTCGCCGCGGTCGCCGTGTTTACGCTGGTGACGCTGCCGGTGGAGTTTGACGCCAGCAAGCGGGCCAAGGAGATCCTGGTGGCGCAGGGGTTCGTGGGTCAGTACGAGATGAAGGGGGTCAACGCGGTGCTCGATGCCGCGGCGCTGACCTACGTGGCCGCCGCCATCCAGGCGATCACGACGCTGCTCTACTATGCCTTCATCCTCTTCGCCCGCAGCCGGGACTGAGCGACCCGTTTCTGCGTGCGAAAAGCATACAGCGATGCGCGGCATCTGCATTCGCGCAAACGCGGCGCATCGCTCTGAGGGAGTGTGAAATATGTTTACAGGACAACAGACCTCTGTGCGCTTTTTCCGCACAGGACAGCGCATCTCACAGCAGGCCGGCGGCTTCGGGCGCTGGCTGTTCATCGCCCCGGGGCTGATACTGATTCTCTTTGGCGTTGCGATTCTGCTCTGGCCGGAGTTATTGGCCTATATGGTGGCCGGTCTCTTCATTGCAATCGGCTTCAGCGTCACCGGTTGGGGCTGGCGCCTCTCCCAGCGGCAGCGCAACACCGCGCCCCGCTGGCAATCTATCGACGAGTATTGAAATCAGCGATTCTCCGCAGCCGGTGGTCAGTAGCCCGTGCAAGGAACTGATCACCGATCGCGGACTACTGAACCCCTGACCACTGATCAAGGACCACTGCCGTTCTACCCATCGTCAATCTCGATGGTGCGCTCTTCCTCACCGGACCGCCAGACACCGTTTCGATCACCGACAGCCCATTTCGAACGGATATGGATAGACCGGCTGCTCCGTCCCCTTCGGGACTGCGCCGGCGGCCGCGGCGCGCTGCGGCTGAGCGCGTTGGACGCCAGCGCCGGCAGCTGTTTCTGCAGCAGCTGCAACCCGGCCCGCAGCGCCAAGCCGGCCAGCCCGGCCGCCACCGGCAACCCGACCTTCGCCACCACTTCCGGCAGCGTGTTGCGGCTTTCAAGAGGATAACCGCCCTGCGCATTGTAGCCGCATTCGCCGCAGTGGCGCGCCGCCATCGCCACATTCTGCCCACAGTTGGGGCAAATCCGAAACACCTCGCTCATACCTGGTTCCTTTCCCCTGCAAGTTGAATACCCAAAAGTATAGCATCCTTCCCGTGATCGCTAAAGCGGGGGATGCAGCCCCTTTTTTTGCGGATTGCCAGAGAAAAAAGAAAAATGATATACTGTTGGCGGTCTTACCATCATGGCTGCCCCCTTTTTTGTCCACAGGCAGATTCCATGGCCGATATCGCGCATACTCCACAGGCTGACGCGGGCAGCCTTCCCATACACAGCGCAAGTCAGGCTTCGCTGATCCAGAGGGTATGGCGGGCGAAGCGCTACTACCTGTACCTCCTGCCGATCTTCGCGCTGCTGGGCGTCTTCTCCTACTACCCGCCGCTGATGGCGCTCTACTACTCCTTCACCAACTATGACGGCCTCAGCGGCAAATTTATCGGCCTGGAAAACTTCACCGACCTCGCCAGCGACCGCATCTTTCGCGCCTCGATCAAAAACGCCGTCATCCTCCTGTTTGCCAATATGGTCACCGGCCTGATCCCGCCGCTGCTGGTCGCGGAGCTGCTGTTCTCGCTGCGCAGCCAGCGCATGGGAGATTTCTACCGCACTGCCTTTCTGATCCCGACGCTCGTGCCGGCCATTGTGATCATATTGACCTGGCGCTATATCTATCATGCCCGCTACGGCTTGATCAATAACGTCCTCACCGCGGTCGGGCTGGATTTCCTGACGCATGACTGGCTGGGCAGCTTCGATACGGCGCTGGCCGCGCTCGTCTTCTTCAGCTTTCCGTGGATCAACGCCACCATCATGTTGATCCTGCTGGCAGCCCTGATCGATATCCCCCGCGAGCTGATCGACGCCTTCCGCCTGGATTCCTCTTCGACGTTACAACGGATCAGACACGTCGATCTTCCCTATATCGTTGGCGCCATCCGCCTGGTGATCGTATTGAATGTCATCGGCACCTTGCAGGGGTTCAATCTGCAGTTCGCCATGACGGGCGGAGGCCCCGGTTCGGCGACGATGGTGCCGGCGTTTCACATGTACAGCCAGGCCTTCTTTTCGTCACGTTTCGGGTACGGCTCGGCGATTGGCACGCTCCTGTTCCTGGTCATCGTCGGCCTGACCGTAATGACGCGCCGCTATCTGCGGTCCGGCATCGAGTACGAGGCCTAGACGAGCATTGGCGGAGGAGAACGGGATGCTTTTTGGCGTAACAACAAGCATTAGCCGCAGAGGTCCATTGCAGCAGGAGTCGCTGCGTCTAGGGCTGCAGCGTCTTCAGGGGCTGTTGCACCTGGTTCTGATCCCGACCCTGCTGCTGTCCCTCGGGCCGCTGGCGCTGCTGCTTATTGATGCCGGCAAGACGGCCGATCAGTTCGAAGCGCATCCCTGGACGCTGACGCTGCCCTATCACTTTAAGAACTATTGGGTTATGGCCGGCGGTATGAGCCGCTATATCCTCAACAGCAGCATTATCAGCGCCATCGCGATTCCATTTGCCCTCGCGCTGGCGAGCTATACCTCCTACGTCTTCGCCCGGTTCAGTTTCCCGGGGAAAGAGATGTTCTTCTACGCGATTATCATGTTGATGATGATCCCGTTCGTCCTCTATCTCGTGCCGCAGTATCTGTTGGTCTTAAGCTTGGGCCTGATGAACACGCGCTGGGCGCTGATCTTTCCCTATGCGGCCGGCGGCGCTGTCTTCGGCGTCTTTCTCATTCGCCCTTTTATGGCCGGGCTGCCCGAAGAGTTGTTTGAGGCCGCGCGCATCGACGGCGCGGGCGACTGGCAGGTGTTCTACAAGATAGCGCTGCCCCTGTGCCGGCCAATTATGGCGACGCTGATGATCATTCTGCTCTTGGGGCAGTGGAATGACATCATCTGGCCGTCGGTGACGTTGACTTCGGACAAGAATAAAACGGTGACGCTCGGCATATTCAGCATTGCCAAATCCGTTTTCCATGGGTCGAGTCTTGGCCAGACACAGTGGGGGTTCATGTTCGCCGCCTTTGTCATCTCTTCGCTGCCGCTCGTGCTCGTGCTCGTGTTCGTACTGGCGCGCAAGGCGTTCATACAGGGGTTGTCGAGTGGGGCCCTCAAATTCTAGGCACTCGTGCAGAGGGCAGACCGTGAATGCAGGAAGTGCAGGGGAACGGAGGAGAAGCCTATCGATCGATGCGCAGCAAACGGACAGTTTCAAACGGGACTTAAGCCAGCAAAGGAGAAGCGACCGATGAAATCCAGGGATACGTTTGCGCAAACGCAGAGGAAGTCGTACATAAGCCCGCGACGCCTGATCTTCACCGTGATCGCTGCCGCGCTTGTCGCGCTGATGGGCGCCTGCGCGCCGCAGGTAGTCGAAGTCGAGAGGGTTGTCGAGAAAGTGGTGGAAGTGCCGGCAACCGGCCCGCCGGAGCTTGACTACGAAGGCGAGTTGGTCGTCATGTTCGACGGGGGCTACATGCCGCCCGAGGGGCTGACAGACGCCCAGAGAGCGGCCGGTGAGACCGGCAACGAGTACATGGCGGAGTTGATCGCCCAGTGGGAAGAGATGCATCCGGGCATCGACGTCGTGCCCTTCGGCGTACCCGAGGCCCCGCCCGGCGCGCAGACCGCTCTGATCTGGTACATGAAGACCGCGATAGCCGCCGGTCAAGGCCCCGATCTTATGCGTTACTACGGCAGCACCGGCTACGATGGCGCTGAAGGCGACAGAGGGCTGCTGGTCCCCCTGGATGCCTACTTCCGCCAGGCCAACCCGTATGTGACGGATGGCAAAGCCGGCAGCGAACGCTGGGTCGATCAATGGGCGAACGGGTTCGATGGCATTCTGGCGCAGAGCAAGAGCCTGGCCGGACGCTACTACTCGATTCCGCTCGAAACCGCCGCGCCATCGCTCATCTACTACAACAAGACCGCGCTTGATGAGCTCGGCCTGGAGTTCCCCAGCCCGCGTACAAACATCACCGTGCTGGTCGAGCTGTTGAAAGAGTTGAAGGCGGCCGGCCATGAGACGCCCATGCACCTCATGTGCTGATCGCCCGCCGGCAACTGGGACAGCCTGATCTTCGACCATTCGATCATCGAGCCAAAAGGACTGGCGGAATGGCGGCTGGACTACAAGGTCAGCCTGAGCGAAAATGTGATCGAGGCTGAGGAGTTCGTGCGCGCCATCAAGCAGGGCCTGTTCGCGGCGACCGATACCGAATACAAGGAGACGCTGCGGCTTGGCAAGCTGTGGGTGCCCTATGTGACCGAGGAGTGGAAGATCGGGGCGCCGGTGCAGCTGAGCGACTTCCTGACCGGGAAGGTGCTGATCCGCATGAGCGGTTCCTGGGAGGCCGAGGCCATTCTGGGCAATCCTGAGGTCGATTTCGAGGTGGGCGTGGCTTCCGGCCCGGTGGTCGGGCTGGTGGATTCCGAGTATTCGATGGAAGAGGAGCCGGGGCCGTTTGTGGGCGGACCCGCCGGCGCCTGGGTGGTGAATGCCGCCACGGTCAAGCGCGGCACGCTTGAGGCATCGGTTGACTTCCTGCAATTCCTCTCCGCCAACTGGAGCCATGCGGTCAAAGGCCGCCCGGGTCTGGTCCCCGTGATCAAGGATGTGGAGCCGAACGTGCGCCCGGAGGTGGCCGAACCGGCCAAGGCGCATATTCCGACAAGTGTGATGCGCTGGTCGTATGCGGACATGGTTGACGCGGGCGCGCGCGAAGAGGCGTTCATCATCCTGCAGGAGTTCTATCTCGACCAGATCACTATCGATGAGGCCGCCGAACGGATGCAACAGGTCTGGGAGGAGTGGGCCGACCGTGCCATCGAGACGAACAGCACGGAGAACGGCGGCTCCTGGGATCTGAGCAAATGGTAAGGAGCGGCGGGCTGCAGGGCGGCCTGCGCCGACGCCGGGAGCGATAATCAACAGGCCGGTCATGGGGATGCACGCGGCCCTCCCCATGACCGGCGCACTATTCAGGAGACGGACATGGCGCAGACGGCGATACAACAGCTTGAGGGCTGTATCGAGGCGCTGCAACAGGGATCGCTGGAGGAAGAGCGGCTGCGAGAGGTGATTGAGACGCTGCGCCGCGGCGGCGCGGGGCAGCAGGATCTGCTCTACCTGCAGGCCGGCCAGACATCGGTGGCTTCTCAGGTGATAGGGTTTTCGCTGGTGGAGGGCGGTAAGGTCGTCGAGCAGCATCCGGGCGACCCGTGGCCCTACGAGACCGTGCTTGACGCGATGCAGGACGGCTGGCGGATCGTGCAGTTCCCCAATCTGGCGTTGGTGCCCGATGAGAACCGGCCCACCGGGCTGGGCTGCGAGTTCATTCTGGAGAGGTGGAGATAGAGCGATGAAAATCTACTACGACTGTGAGCCGACCCTGAACGATATCGACGTCCTGGAGCTGTGCAAACGGGGCTATATCCGGCTGGAAGCGGTCGTGCCGGACGACGTCAACGCGCGCGCCCGCGCCTTTCTGGAGAAGAACAGTTCGCATGAGCCGACCGAGATCCTGTATGAAGATTGGTTCATGGAGGGCGTGATCAAGAATCCGCAGGCCGCGGGCGCGGCGCGCTCGCTGCTGGGTGTCAATTTCGGGCTGCCGCTGCTCATGAGCAATCACCGCGTCGAATATCCGACGGAGGCGCAGGGCTGGCACCGCGACGGCAATTCGAAGTTCACGCATGAGCTGCGCAACCTGCAGGTCTTCTATCTGCCGCAGGACTGCACGATGGAGATGGGGCCGACCGAGATTATCCCCGGGACGCATCTTCTCTACTCGGCCAATGACCACCTCAAGCATCTGGACCGGGTGCGCGGCAGCGAGTTCATGGCCGGGCCGGCCGGCTCGATCTTCATCACCGTCTACTCGATCTGGCACCGGCGCTCGACTTCGATGCGGGCGAAGACGCCGGGGGTCCGAAATGCGCTGAAGTACAACTATTTCCGCACCGCGCCGCCGCAGCGCGACTGGCGCTTCGATCCCGACTTCGATTTCGGCAACGCGCCCTACCTGCCGACGGGGGACTCCGGCTACTATCGCGACAGATGGCTGGCAGCCAGCCATGCGGCCGAGATGTTCCTGTGGCTGTGCGGCAAGCACGCGCAGTTCAAGACCGAGGGCGGACAGACCTGGCCCCTGAACGCGGCCACGGCCCGCTTCGCCGACGCGCCCTTCGGCGTTCCCCCGGGGCTGTGAGCAGAGGGGTTATATACCGGGGAGGGGAGGGCGGTGGCCGACTGACAGGTTCTGCCGGTGGGACGATAGCTTAGTTGACGAAATGTTCGCTATGTGCGAACATTTCTTTGTATGGGCACGGGAATGCAGATTGAATGGAGGACAAGGGCGATCAGGGACATGCGTCGCCTGGACACACGAGACCGTGAGCGGGTCATCGCCAAGATCGAGCAGTATGCAAGCGATCCGGCAGCGCTGGCCAATCAGGTGATTATACTGGCTGGCAGTAGATACTGGCGGTTGAGAGTCGGTAATTATCGAGTGATTTTCAATGCCGAAAGCGATGGAGTCATGATTGTGCTGAGGGTTCGCCACCGGAGGGCAGCTTATGAGTAGCGAAGAAACGGTCACGCTTAAGCGGTCGGAGTATGATGCTCTGCTCAACTACAATAGCGAGTTGGAAGACAAACTGGCCGCTCTCGATGCCGAAGACGGAAGCCGCGTTCCACACGAAGTGGCTGTGGCTATTATTCGTGGGCAGAGCCCTCTCCTCGCGTTCCGAAAGTATCTCGGCATCACGCTGCGCGAGCTTTCCGCAAGCACGGGAATCTCAGTCAGCTACCTGTCCGAGATTGAGGGTGGACACAAGCCCGGCTCCACATCCGCCCTGACCCGCATCGCCCGCGCGCTTGGCACAACTCTCGACGCTCTTGTCATCGAGTAGCGTAAGGTTGACCAACTACTGTCTGTACAGTCCGGTTGCTCAATGCGGACGCGCGGGCACATCCTGTTTGCAAGAGACAAGGAGTGAAGCCAAGCGGGTTTCACTCCTTTTGGCGTCTCTTTCGCGACGGTCAATCGTTGAGAGAACAGGCAGACGCGTCCCAACCGGCTGGCTTGGCGTCGTATCCTCGAACTCGAAGAGTCGCTAGGCGCATCCATGATCACAGAAGAGAGTCCGTCCTATCTCAGACCATCTTCGCTCGCGCCAAGCCTGAATTTTGCGGCAGACCCGGAAGCGGTCGCAGCCCTCGTAGAGGCTCACCGCCTGACCTACGGACACCTCTTCAATTCGGCTTTCGCGACCGAGACCTCCCTGATCGACCCGCTGCCGCATCAGCGCATTGCAGTCTACCAGCGCATGCTGGACCAGTCCCCTCTTCGCTTTCTGCTGGCGGATGATGCCGGCGCCGGCAAAACGATTATGACCGGACTGTACATCCGTGAGACGCTCTCGCGCCGCCTGATTCGTCGCGTCCTGATTGTGCCGCCGGCCGGCCTGGTTGGCAACTGGGAGCGAGAGTTGAGGACGCTCTTTCGCCTGCGCTTCCGCATCGCCGCCGGGTCGGAGGCTCGCGCCGGCAATCCCTTTACCGGCCCCGAAAGCGACCGCCTGATCGTCAGCCTTGACACCTTGGCCGGGGAGCGCATGTTTGCCCGCCTCAAGGACCCGGAAACGGCGCCCTATGATCTGGTCGTCTTCGACGAGGCCCACAAACTGTCGGCGGATCGTGAACCAGACCTGCGCGTGCGCAAAACAGGCCGCTATCGACTTGCCGAGGCCATCGCCGGAGCCGAGACCGACGGCGAACGCTGGCGGTTGCCCTGGTCGGCCCACCATCTGCTGCTGCTCACCGCGACACCGCACATGGGCAAGGAGTTCCCATACTTTTTCCTGTGGCGCCTGTTGCTGCCGGATACGGTATCGACCTATGACGCCTTTGTCGACTTTCCCGGAGAATCGCGGCGCAGGCACTTTATCCGCCGCGCCAAAGAGGAACTGGTCCGCTTTGATGAGAAGCCACTCTACCCACAGAGAAACTGCGACACGCTGAGCTACGACCTTACCCAAGGCCCGGGCAGCGAACAGGAGCTGTATGACGAAACGACGGACTATATCGCGAACTTCTACAACCGGGCCCAACTTCTGAACAGGTCCGCGGCCCAGCTCGCGATGAGCGTGTTTCAGCGCAGACTCGCAAGTTCTACCTACGCCCTCTTGCGCTCGTTCGAAAGACGCCAAGAGAAACTGGACGGCCTGATCGACGACCTCAAGAACGGCCGCATGACCGAACGGCAAATGGCCCATCGGCAGCGAAGCTTTGAGGGCCTTGAAGACATTTTCGAGACCAGGACCTTCGACGAATCGGCTGCCGGCGAAGACGGAGGCGCGGACCAGGAGGGGTTTGAAGAGAAAGCGCTGGGCGCAACTGTAGCCATCAGTCTGTTTGAGTTGGAGGAAGAGCGACGCAAAGTCGCAGAGTTGCTGGAGAAAACGCGCCGCCTCTACGAAGCCGGAGAGGAGTCCAAGTTCGAAAAGCTGCAAAGCGTCCTGAGCGACCCTGAATTTGCCGGCGAAAAGCTGATCATATTCACCGAACATCGCGACACGGCTGATTTTCTGATTCGCAGACTTGAGGGCCTCGGCTTCACCGGACGAATCGCCCTCATCCACGGCGGCATGCCCTACCAGGAGCGGGAGCGGCAGGTGGCGTTCTTCCGCAAGCCCGCAGATGAAGGCGGGGCCGACTATCTCGTCGCCACCGACGCCGCCGGCGAGGGCATCAATCTCCAGTTCTGCTGGCTGATGGTCAACTACGACATTCCCTGGAACCCCGCCCGCCTGGAGCAGCGCATGGGCCGCATTCACCGTTACGGCCAGCAGCGCGATCCGGTCGTCATCGTCAACCTTGTGGCCGGCGCAACTCGGGAGGGCAGGGTCATGAGGACGCTGCTGGAGAAGCTGGAGACGATCCGGCGCCAGCTGGGGTCGGACAAGGTCTTCGACGTAATCGGCCGTCTGTTCCAGGGCGTGTCGATGCGGGACTATCTCGCGCAGGCAGCCGCCGGGGACGGGAATGAGGCCATCCGTCGCATCGAAGGCAGCCTGACGCGTGAACAGGTCGAGGCCCTCGAAAATAAGGAGCGTTCGCTCTACGGGGAAGGGGGCGAAGTGCGCCGCGCGCTGCCCCAGCTGCGGCAGGAGGCTGAGCGGGAGTACTACCGGCGTCTCATTCCCGGCTATGTCCGTCGTTTCGTCGAAAGGGCGGCGCCGCTGCTCGACCTGCGCATCGAAGGGGACCCGGAATACGAATTTGCGCTGGTGGCGGCCCGTCCCCGTGCCCTCGACCCCCTGCTCACAGCGCTCGAAGCCTATCCCAACAACGTTCGCAACCGTCTGACCGTTCACAGGCCGCAGCCCGATCCCGACTCGGTCTGGATGCATCCGGGCGAACCGGTCTTCGACCGGCTGGCGAACGAAATCATCCTTCGGCGCCGAGACGACGGTCTGCGGGGCGCGGTCTTTGTCGACCCCTGCGCCGACGAGCCCTATCTCTTCCATGTGGCGCTGGCCTCAGTGGAACAGGCGGCGCAGTCAGGGGCGGAGGGCGCTACCGCGCCTGACGCCAGGTTGCTGGACATGCGGCTTGTGGGGCTGCGCCAGAATGCGGACGGCGCCGTTGAAGAGTGGCCGGTGGAGCGCCTTCTTCTGCTCAGGGGCGCGCCGGGCTTCGCGCCTGGTCGAGAGCGGCTGGCCATCTTGGCCGGCAAGTTGGTCGCGGATGCGGAGGAGTTCGTCCGCGACGTGGTTTGCGGGCAACTCGTGCAGGCCCAGCGTCAGCGCATCGTTGCCGACCTTCCTTCCCGGCAGGAGCGTATAAGCCGGGGCTATCGCTTTCAGGAGGCGGAGCTGGCCGCGCGGCGCAACAATCTTCTGGCTGCCGCGCGCGACGGTGACGCCCTTGCTCAGCGGGAGCTGAAAGAGGTCAAGACGCGTCAGCGCAGCCTCAACGCGATCCGCAGCCGCCGGCTGGCCGAACTCGAGGCAGAGGTTGACAGCGTGCGCGCCGGCGAGTTCGAGTTTCTCGCCCACGCGCTGGTCGTGCCGGCAAGCGATCCGGAGATTGTCGAGCAGTTCGACGTACAGGTGGAGAAGGTGGCGATGGAGGTGGCCGCTTCCTTTGAGGAGAGCCGCGGCGCGCGCGTGCAGGATGTTTCGCGGCCCGATCTGGCGCGCCGCGCCAACCTGCCCGACTGGCCGGGGTTCGACATCCTGTCCGTGCATCCTGGCGACGCGGCCCGCAGCATCGAGGTCAAGGGCCGCGCCCGCGCCGGCCCGGTTGAGATGACCGACAATGAATGGGCCGCGGCCTGCAATCTGCGCGACGACTACTGGCTGTACGTCGTCTTTGACTGCGCCACATCGCACCCGCGGCTCATACGCGTGCGCGACCCGTTCGACAGGCTGCTCGCGAGCAGCCGCTCGTCGAATTCGTATACGGTCAACGTTGAGGCGCTCTACGGGGCCGCGGAATAGCAAACTAAAGAGAGGCAAATAAATGGGGATAGCACAGGTGACGGTTCTCATTCGCAATCCGGCCGAGCCGGACAGAACATGGGAAGGGCTATTCCTTGTCGATACCGGCGCGATCGATTCGCTGGTTCCCGGGCCACAATTGGAGGCAATCGGTCTCAGGCCCAAGGGGCAGCGTGTATACGGGCTGGCCGACGGCAGCGAAGTCCGGCTCGACATCACGACTGCAGACATAGAGTTTATGGGCGAAATCGTCGGTGGGACGATTGTGTTTGGAGCGGAAGACGCGGAGCCGCTGCTGGGCGTGACCGCGCTGGAATCGGTGGGCATAGAAGTCGATCCGCGTAATCAGACACTCAAGAGGTTGCCGACGACGCGACTCAAAGGGTTTGCCAGGCGGAAGTGACGGACGCGGAGGGGGGCGGGATTGTTGCATGGCACGATAGGGATTGCAAGTCTGGAAATGGTTGTCACGCTGTGGTCGACGAGGTGATAAGTGGCGGCAAAATGGAGCAAGCTGCTTGCCAACAGCGGGATGTCGAATTCGTACTTCTCTGTGTGGTTACTTTAGATTGAAAGGAAGATAGTAGGCATGAACCGTGTGACTTGCTTACAGCGCACAGATGAAGGTCGATTGGAAGAGACAACATGAGCCAACTTGGTTTGCTGACTGGCATTTACGCCGATGTCGAAACGTACGGCGCGCTGATAGACAGGGTGATTGACCGCCTGGCGCGGGGACAGGTTGACCCGACCGAGCCGGACCAGAAGAGGCTGGCGCGGCTTTTCGTCGATGCCAGCGATCAAGGCTTGGCGTCGCAGTCCCTTGAAGCGTTGATGTTGGACAGCCTGCTCAGGACAAGCATCGCTGAACCTATGGCAGATTTGAAGCTGCTTGGTGAACGTCTTCAGAGCGGTGACGTTGATCATGCCTATCTGCGTCAACTCGAGGAACTCGCAAGTAAGCTGGAACAGAAGCGGGTAGACATTGCGCGCCAGATACGGGGTCGTTGCAGGATAAGATACACCAGCAGCACTCCAATCGAGCCAAGACCCATACAACCAGGAATGCCGGCCCTATGACAGACAAACGCCTCATCGAAGTCGCCTTCCCCCTCAAACAGACCTCCCTCGACTCCGTGCACGAAAAAAACGTGCGCCACGGCCACATCTCCACGCTGCACATCTGGCCGGCGCGCAGACCGCTGGCCGCTTCGCGCGCGGCGCTGATCGCCACGCTGCTGCCCGACCCGGGCGACCCTGACAAGCGCAAGGCGATCCTGGAGCGGATGGCCGGCCGCGTGACGGAAAAAATCGAGCGGCGGCGGGTCAACGGACGCGATGTGGAAAAGGTGAAGGAGGAGACGGTCGGCGGCATCCTCCACTGGGGACGGGAGAACGGCCCTGACCTGCAGTGGTTCCGCGACGAGATTCGCAGGGCCTACGGCGGCCGCGCGCCCAGGGTGCTGGACCCGTTTGCCGGCGGCGGCGCGATCCCGCTTGAGGCGATGCGCCTCGGCTG
Organism: Caldilineaceae bacterium; assembly: GCA_965200615.1. Taxonomy (GTDB): domain Bacteria; phylum Chloroflexota; class Anaerolineae; order Caldilineales; family Caldilineaceae; genus Bin5. The sequence continues at coordinate 1,144,444 of OZ241377.1, forward strand.
TGAAGTCACCGCCATGGACATCAACCCGGTCGCCTGGTTCATCCTCAAATGCACGCTTGAATACCCGCAGAAACTGGCAGGACAGACGCGGCCGCTGCCGGCGTTCGCGCTGCGCGACGCCGAGTTCATGGAGGCGTTCCTCAAGGCCAAGGGGTTCAAGGGCGCGTCACTGCGGACCATGCTGGAGCGGCTCGGACACGGAGAGGGTGAGACGCAGCTAAGCTACCTGGGCCAGGAAGACCCGATCTTCGAGGCCGATCTCGCCTGGCAGGTGCGGGCCTGGGGCCGCTGGGCGCTGGCCAGGGCGCGCAAGCAGCTGGCATCCTGTTACCCGACCTACGCCGAATTCGTGCCGCTGGCGTCCGACGGCGAAGACAGTAGCCCGCCCCCTATGCAGCTCTGGCGCGGCGGCGATCAGGTCAAAGTGAACAGCTACATCGACGAACGCGGCCTGCAGCGCAACGCGCTGTTTGCTCAGATCCTGCAGGCGCTGATCGAGCTGGCCGGGGCCGGCTCGGAGGAGCGCTCGATCCTGGAGGCGCTCAGCAACCATGTCAAGGCAAGAGACCAAGTGCTCCCGACGCGCCAGAGCCAATTTTCTTTTGGATAGATCCGGCATTACGACCGGGCGTTCACGGCAACAGACACTTCCGTCTGCGCACATTCATGTTGGGGTGAGAAGCCGGATCTGGTTAAGACACAGGGGGGCGTCTTTAGATTAAGCGGTGACGACGTACAGAGGGCATGGTGAATTGCGTTGACCGTTTTGCAAGCGAAGTACGATGTACAATATAAAGGGAGGGTGGAAAGGAGGAGGAGGAGTCCGGCTACTCTTTGGCTTGGATGACGACGCGGCCTCCGTCCTCTACGTCGATGTTCAGGTTGTGGCGGTCCAGCATCCGCATACCCACGAGAGGAGTCGTATCGGCAGCGTCGGCCAGCGCATATCTCGGCTGGCCGTCCCAGAGCGCCGCAACGTCGTAAACATCGAAGGTGACCTCGCTGCCGTCGGCAAGGGTTGCTCGGCTAGTGCCCTCAAGGGCCAATCCCAACTCCGTCGCCAACGCAGGAGGCACGGTCAGGAAACCAGTGAAGCCGGTGTCTATTATCGCCTCGATTTCACTTGTCTGCCCCGATGGACCTTGTACGGTCAGGACCACTACCGGCTCATAGGCGGCGTTCACCACGCCCTCTATCACTCGGCGCTCCGAATGGGACGTCCCCCAAAGTGATGCAGTGCCCGGTATCCAACCCGGAGCAGCCAGACGTCAATCGCGCCAGGGCGCTGCGTCCGCAGGCGCTTCGCTGCCGTCCGAAGGTCGCCGGAGATGGCCCAACTCCCGCTGTCAACGTCGATGGCAACATATTCCCCGTGGTGGTCCGCCTCGACCTGCGGACGGATGTCCCGCTCATATATCTCGTCGCCCAAGCGTGCAGTCTCTTCGCGAGGTCGGCGCGGGGGCATGGTGGTTTCGCTACCCTGGGCGGGCGCCGTAGTCTCTGTGTCCCTCATATGTCCCCCTTCAAGTCGTGCTTCCGTACATGGAGCGCTCTACCACTTGCAGGCGTGTGCGACAAAGAAAAAAGGTCCGCACAGGGGAGGACGGCGACCGGCCATGACTTACACTATGCGACCTCCTCAGGGCAATAGGGAGGTTGGATGCCGAGACCAGACAGGCCTTGGCTAGCCAAGTTCACGACAATAATGAGGACAAGATGAGGAAGAAATATACCTGGACACCCTGGCACGAGGTCGTCAGCCTGCGCGACGATCTCAAGAGCGGCGAGCTGTCGCTGGCCGTCTTCGCCGCCGACCTGTATGACGTCGTTTTGCAGCGAGGACAGCGCAAAGTCTACGAAGATCCCGCCGAGTTCTTTGCCCTCACCTTTCCAACCCTGAATCTGCGCGATCTGGTGCGCGATGTGGCCCAGCGGCTGGCAGGGCACAGCGACAAAGCCTATCGCTCGCTGTCGGTCACCTACGGCGGCGGCAAGACCCACACGCTGATCACGCTCTGGCACCTGGCGCAGGACCTTTCCGCCCTGCCGGAACGGCAAACCGTCGCCGAGTTTGAAGCGCATATCGGCGGCCCAATGCCCCGCGCCCGCGTCGCCGCGCTCTGCTTCGACAAGATCGACCTGGAACTGGGCGTTGAGACACCGGCGCCGGACGGGGCGCTGCGGATGCTCAAGCATCCCTGGAGCATTCTCGCCTACCAGCTGGCCGGAGCCCAAGGGCTGCGAATGATCCACGCCGAAGGCAAGGACGAGGAGCGCGACACGCCGCCGGCGGAACCGCTGATCGTCGGCCTCCTCTCCAAGCCGCAGGCAGAGGGTCTATCCACGCTCGTGCTCCTGGACGAAGCGCTGATGTACCTGCGCGCCCAGGTCGAGACCGAACAATCGGCGCGCGGACGCATGGTCGCCTTCTTTCAATCCCTCACGCAGGCGGTCGTCAAGGTGGACCGCTGCGCCATGGTGGCCTCGTTGCTCGCCTCCGACCCCGGCAAACACGACGAGTTGGGGAACGAGATCCTGCGCCAGGTGTCTGAAGTTTTCGGACGTCAGACCGAGGAGGACGCCAGCCCGGTGAGCAGGGAGGATGTATCCGAGGTCCTGCGGCGGCGTTTCTTCAAACCGGAGTCGATCCGCGAACAGGACCTGTTCCGACCGCACGTCAACGCCGTGGTCGCAAGCGTCGCTTCGCTCGACGAACAGACAAAGAAGGGGCGGCAGGCGGCCGAGGACCGTTACCTCAGGAGCTATCCGTTTCACCCTGATCTCACCGAGATCTTCTACATGCGCTGGACCCAGTTGCCGCGCTTTCAGCGCACGCGCGGCATCCTGCGCACCTTTGCCATCGCGCTGCGCGACGCGGAAAAATGGGATACGAGCCCCCTGGTCGGCCCTGCCGTTTTCCTGGACGCCCCGCCCGCGACAGACCTGGCCGAAGCGGCCAGCGAACTGACCTCTGTCGCCAGCGTTGAGGCCGGCGGCCACCAGGCGTGGCGGCCGATCATACAGGGCGAACTGGACAAAGCCCGCAGGATCCAGTCCGAAGCGACCGGTCTGAACCACCGCGAGATAGAGCAGGCGGTCATTTCTGTCTTTCTCAGCTCGCAGCCGGTCGGCCAGAAGGCGCAGACGCGCGAGTTGATGACGTTGCTGGGCACGACAAGCCCCGACAGGATCGAGTTGGAGAAGGCGTTGCTCCACTGGACTGAGCTCTCCTGGTTTCTGGACGAGGCAGAGGTCAATGCGGGTGGAACCGGCACCGTTGACGCGCCGCAACTGCCGAAGGCCTGGCGGCTGGGGAATCGTCCCAATTTGCGCCAGATGCACGACGACGCCTGCCGCAATCGTGTCCCGGACCCATTGATTGAATCGAAGCTGATCGAAGCCATTGAAAGCGAAAAGACGCTCACAAGCGGCGCTTCAGCGGCCGGCGCCCGCGTCCATACGCTGCCGCGGTCGCCCAGGGATATTCAGGACGATGGCGAATTTCACTTTGCCATCCTTGGCCCGCAGGCCGGTTCGGAATCCGGCAAGCCGAGCGCGGAGGCCAGGCGCTTCCTCAATGAAACGACGGCGGCGGACCGTCCCCGCGTCAATCGTAACGCAGTCGTTCTGGCCGTTCCCTCCAGGGATGGACTTGAGGCTGTCCGCCTCCGTGTGCGCGAGCGCCTTGGCTGGCTGGAGGTCGGAAACCAACTCAAGGATCAGTCGATCGACCCCCTCCGCGAACAGATGCTCAGCGCGAGGACGCGGGAGGCCGGAGGGCGCATTGCCGAGGCCATCAGACAGGCCTACTCTATCGTCGTCACCGTCAACGAAGTCAACGAAATTCACGCCTTCAAGATTGCGATTGGCAGCGATCCTCTCTTTACGACGATCAAAGCGGACAGACGCGCCCGCATCCAGGAGACCGAGATCAGCGCCGAGGCGATGATGCCCGGCGGCCCTTATGATCTTTGGCGAGAGGATGAGCCCGCACGTCGCGTCAGAGACCTGGTGGGGGCCTTCGCTCAGAACGCCAAACTACCCAAAATGCTGCGCCACAAGGAGATCCTGGACACGATCGTACAAGGGATCAAAGCGGGGATCTGGGTGGGGCGCACGATGCGGCCCGACCGGACGTACAAGACCTACTGGCGCACACGGGTTGATGATAGTGTCTTGAAGGATACGAGTCTGGAGGTCTGTCTGCCGGAGTCGGCTACGCTCAGCGACCTGAATCCGGCGCTGCTTGCGTACGGCGCCCTCCCGGAGCTCTGGCCGGCCAAGGAGATTAGCGTCTGGTCCGTACACAGCTATTTCGCGGGCGAACGTGCCGTGCAAGTGCCGATGGAGGGGTACGAGGACACGTTTTACATTCCGGCGTGTGAGCCGGCCCAGGTCAGTGAGGCTATTTCCCAAGCGGTAGCCCAGGGTTTGATATGGATGACCAACGGTCCCGCTTCGATCCTGGGCGAACCGATCCCCGCCGGGATACTTGCGCCGTCAGCCGTACTGAGACCGCCGCCGGAACCCATTGTGGTGGGCGAGTTGATGGCCGAGGAGATTCCGGATGCATGGCAGGACGGCAAGAGCAATGCGCTGGCCATCATGACCGCCATCTCAGCCAGGCGGGGGGTGAACCTGCCGTGGAGCGCGGTTCGATCCGCCATCGGCGAAGGGATTCGCGCGCAGTGGCTGGAGCTTGCTGAAGGGAGCGCCCCCCTGGATACGGACCTGTCGGGCGCTCAAACCGTTCTGCTGCAGACGCCGGCGGCCAAGCCTGTCGGGGTCCGGGACTTCCCGGTTGACTACCAGGAGGGGGCGCTGGCGGCCGAGGCGACGTTGGAGGGGCACGGGATACAGGACCTTGCAGAGTTGATTCCGAAGATGCTTGAAGCCGCGGCCGGGGATCCGATCGTGTTCAAAGTTCGAATTCAGTTTGGCGGTGAAAAGGAGCCTGACAGAGAGAAGGTGGAGAGGATAAACGCTTTGCTCTCTGAAGCGCTGGAGGAGTTACGGTTGGGGTAGGGGCGTTTTGCGATGAGGGATGCCTGGGTCGATGAATCGTGCATATAGAGGCGTCTGAACTATGTTTGCATACAGGTGGCAGCCTTTAGAGGGCCTTGACACCCATACCTCCAGTATGGACTTCCAGGAGATCGACTCGCTTCAGCAGCAGTGGCTGAGCTTTCGTAAACAACGCGAACAATCAAATCCCGACGCTTACAGGGCTTTTCTGGAGCGCCTGGACCGGCGCTGGGCGATTGAAACGGGAATCATCGAAGGGCTATACAATATCGACCGCGGCACAACCCAAACCCTCGTAGAACACGGCCTCATCGCAGATCTGATTGATCGTACTGCCACGGACCGTGACCCCCAGGATCTCGTCAAAGTCTTGAAAGATCATCAGGAGTCGGCAGAATTTGTGACTGAGTCCATCAGGCAAGAGAGACCGCTTTCCGGGCACTACATCAGAGAACTCCACCAGTTATTGACTCGAAACCAGGCCACCTACAGCGCTGTCAATCAGTTCGGTCATGTTTTCGAAGCTGAATTGGACAGGGGCGGTTTCAAGAGGCAACCCAACAATCCAACCCGGCCTGACGGGCAGATTCACGAGTACTGTCCTCCTGACCAGGTAGAGAGCGAGATCGATAATCTGGTCAACTTTTATCACGAATTCGAGGCGGCAAACGACAGCTGTCACAAGCTTCTGATCGCAGCCTGGCTGCATCATCGATTCACACAGATCCACCCGTTTCAAGATGGAAACGGAAGAGTTGCGCGCGCGTTGCTAACCTGGCATCTGGCAAAAGAGGAGTACCTGCCCATCGTTGTAACGCGGGATGATCGAAAACGGTATATCGAATGCCTGGAGTCTGCTGACGCCGGCGATCTCAATCCGTTCGTTCAGTTCATCGTTCGATTGGAAAGACAGACGATCCTGGAGGCATTGGGTGAGCCTGAGCCTGTCACGGACGCCGGCATGGTCAGCCAGGTTCTGGATCATATTGCCGGGCAGATCAGGCGGCGGCAACGAGATAGACCAGCTCAGTTGCGCTCGGTCAATGATGTCGCATCTTCCCTTCGGGACAGGGCCAAAACATATCTGGAATCTCAAGCTACTCCGATTCGTCAGCAGCTTGGTGGCGCCGGCCTTGCTGTAGAGTGCGTCATCGACGTGGGCGGTCCGGACAACAACAAAGAACACTGGTATCGGGCTCAAGTGGTTCAAACTGCGAGGGATGCCGGACATTGGGCGACCTGGAATGAAGACAGGTTCTTTATCAGATTTTCCATCAATCCGGAGAACCGGTCTCAAATACCGCGCCTTATATTCGTGGTCTCCCTTCATCATGTAGGCCGGCAGCTGACCGGAATCATGGCCGCGACCGCTTTTGCTCAGATTGTCAAAGTTCAGGAGCGCGGCATGGAAGATTCCGAAGAGCCGTCCGACCCCGATTTCTATAACTGCACTCTGGATTCGTTTACCTTCACGTGGGATGACGATGTTGAAACCGTTGCGCCGCGATTCACTGCCTGGATCGAGACGCCGTTAAGTATTGCGCTGCGTCACTGGAGCGGGTTTATATCGTGATTATCTCCAAGAGCGATGCCTGCCACCATATGGGCGCCAACTGGTTTATCATTGACTACAACTTGGTGATGAACTCCTTGCTCGCGCCACTTACTTTGTGACCACTGCCCATAATGGAGGCCCAAGGTTTCGGTGAGAGCGGTAGGCGCGTCATCCAGGGCGTTTCCAAAACCACAGAGTTGTGCTAAATTGATCCGCACGTCAATCCCACCCAGGAGAGCGCAATGATCCACGACAAAGCCAATCACACCTGTGACGGCGAACCGTCCCTGACCGACTCGCAGGTGCTCAAATTCTGCCGCGAAGGCCATCTGCTGCTGAAGGGCGTCGTGCCCGACGAGATCAACCGCCGCGCCTGCGACTATCTCGAAGGCAAAATCCCGGCCAACCCCAGCTACATCCCTGACGGCCTGACCGAAGCCGACCTCGAACGCATCCGCGCCTCCCACGAACCCAGCACCATCTTCCTCGAAGATTGGTTCGTTGAGCACGTCCTGCTCAACCCCCACGTCGTCGGCGTCATGCGCTCGCTGCTGGGCCGCAGCTTCGGCCTGCCGGTCCTCGCCAGCCACCACCACGTCCAGTGCCCCATGCCCGCGCAGGGCTGGCATCACGACGCCGACCATGTCTTCGGCCCCGAGCTCAACTTCGTCGAGGTCTTCTACTTTCCCCAGGATACACCCGTCGAGCTCGGCCCGACCGAACTGGTGCCCGGCTCCCACATCATGCCCACCAAGCGGCCCAATGACGAGGGCGGCATCTTCGCCGACGGACCGGCCGGCACCATCGGCATCCACCATCAGAGCATCCTCCACCGCCGCGGCCTCTCCACCGCCAAGGGCACGCGCCACATGCTCAAATACAATTACTGGCGCACCACGCCCCCACAGCGCGATTGGATCACCGAGCCCGATTTCGACCTCCAGCGCGCCTGCTACGGCGGCCACAATCAGGCCCGCTACGTCGCCCACATGTTTTACTGGCTTTGCGGCAGGGGAGAGGACTATCGCATCATCGGCGGCCAGGCCTGGCCGTGGACCAGCCCCAACCAGATCGGCCCCTCCTACGGCTTCGGCAGCGAGCGCGGCTACCAGCCCGACTGGCGCAAGCAAAACCAGGACGGCTACGCCTCTTAAGTTGTCAGTTTTTGGGTAACGACGCAGCCGCAGTCAATCCCCGACCCTGACCCAGGCGAGCAAAGGTGTCACTCACTCCTCTTCACTCTCCGTTACGTTTCGAGGTAACTGCTAAGGTCCTTTCCGTCCGAAAAAGACTCCCAGGGAGCGTGCTGTGAGAGGCGGAGCGCTCGCGCGAGCATATCGGCCGCATGTCCAAGAGCATTTGCTCGCCATCTTTGCCCCTTTTTGCGGCCCAATACTAACATATTACCTGGACTATTTTTTGGGGGGGCAGGTCACCACCACAGCGAATATCCAGAATCTGCTTGTCCAACAAGGGGAACAAAAAACGCCTGGAGTTATGCTCTTTCCAGGCGTTCTTCTTTGTGTGGTTGATTTAGCTCAGAGGAGTATCCCGAATTAAGACTCGTTGTCGTCTTTTCTTCCTCCCCGACTAGCCATAAGAAGAAAATTCATTGTGTCATTCGTCTGTTTGGTCAAAACTGTGTATCTTTCCAAAACCTCTCGCATTTTGATGTGTTCCAATTCGACTTTTTTCATAGTCTCCTTCACCTCTTTGATGTCCTGCTCCATCTGATTTAGCCGTATGTGAAAAGGCGTAGTCATCAGGCCACCTTCTTCTTAGCATCTGTTAATTCTTCCTTAGAAGCTGTTTGAAAAGGGTCAATTGGGTGCCAGGCGGCGTACCATGAGACGAATCATAGCGATATGGATAAAGGCGACACTGCTTTCGGGCAGTCGTTCATAGTCTTTACAGAGGCGACGATTGAGGCCAAGCCAAGCGAAGGTGCGCTCCACCACCCAACGACGGGGCAATACGGAGAAACCTTTTTGTTCTTGCGGGCGGAGGACAGGTTGAAGGCGGAAGCGAAAACGCTGCGCAACCCATCTCTGCAAAGAGCCGCGATAGGCGCCGTCAACCCAGATAAGACGCAGTTTCTGGCCGAAACCGCAGCCTCGTCTGAGCAGTTGCCGTGCCCCATCGCGGTCAGGCAGGTCGGCAGCAGTGACCAGGACGGCCAATGTGAGTCCCAGCGTATCGACAAGAAGATGCCGTTTCCGTCCCGTGATGCGTTTACCGCCATCGTAGCCTCGCACACCTGCCGGTGTATGGCCAGTCTTGACTGTCTGACTATCGATACTGCCAGCCGTTGGATGCTTGTGTCGTCCGCTTCGATGACGAACCCGCACTCTGAGCGTGTCATGCAACCTGCGCCAGGCGCCATCGTCCCGCCACTGCCTGAAGTAGGTGTAAACACTCTGCCCTCTGCCACGGCGGAAAATCACTCGGCAGCATCCGCCACTGGATGCCACCCACAGTCAGGTAGAGAATGGCATCAACCACCAGACGCATATCCAGGCTGCGTGGTCGCCCGCCCGGTTTGGCTGCGGGAATCAGATGCTGGATAATAAGCCACTGGCTGTCAGTCAAATCTGTTGGGTATCGTTTTGTTTTCACAGAGACTACGTATACCACAATTTGGCCGACAGCCTTTACTTTTCAAACAGCCTCTTAGAAATCTTCTGGAATTTACTCACCCAGAAGTCTCTTGAGTAGCTTCTCCGCTTCAGGATTGTCTGGTCTATGCTTCTCGAACTCCGCAAGTGTGTGTCTCAGTTCTGTATGTGCCTTCTCTGCCTCTTCCACCATCCTTTGCAACTTTTGCATATTGTTCGACAGGGCAGGTCGTCTGACAACTGGTTTGAATCCCTTGGCAACAGATCGCCTGACATAGAAGGGGCGTCGTTTAACTACTGAAAGAGTCATAGCAGTGTCTTCCTTTCAAAATGATGAAGCAGGGCAAAAGATGAAGATACCATAGGATGACCTGTCATACATTATTCACTTTATGGCCTCACTTCCTTCAAGGGAATTGCTTTGACGACTTTTTCTACTCGCGCTTGGAACCCTTTTCGGCAAGGGTCACAGTCTTGACCTTGTCCTGGGAGTACGTGTTTTTGCTCTGCGCAGGGAGACTTTCCTCTTTCGACTTGCCTTTTTGTTATGTAGATGCCCCTCTTTCTCATTCCGTTGCTCAGCGGAGATAAGAGGTGTTGGGGGCCTCTGATAGACAGAGGTATACCATAAGCGCAAGGTGTTAGCAACCCAGGGCAATCGCAGGGTGCATCCCGGATTTTTGCGGGTTTCCTCTGACCAGTGTTGGCTTCAGCCTGGTCAATGAATCAACTCCAATTGGCGGACAACAACTTGGGATACACCCCAATCGCATCTGAAGTCTGTAGGCCAATTCCGTTGAAATCGTGGTCAGAACAAAGTGCGAATAAGCCGTTTACTCCCCCCGCCCCGCCTCAATCACCCGCGCCACCAACCCGCCCGCCTGCATCGGACCCGTCAAATCCTCGTTCAGAAGCGCCGCCGGCGCCGCCCATAGCATCATATTCTGATAATAGTCCGCGCCGAACGCGCGCTGGCCTGTGTCCGCGTCGCCCCGCACCGTATTGGGCGCGTCCCAGGTATAGCCCCAGCGGCAGCTGATGTTGTGCAGACAGCGCTGTAGCAGATCGCGGCCAAACGCCTGCTGTCCGTTATACATATACGTCATCGCCAGCATGTACAGTTCCGGCGGGAAATAACTGAACGTGCCGTACCCCCCCACCTTGGCCGGCTCGCCCTCCGCCGTGGCATAGTTGACCGCGCCCGACTGGCTCAGCGCGCAGTTGTTCTCCGCCACCGTCTGCAGCGTCCGCTCCACCCGCGCCGGCGGGAACGCGCCCGCGACCCCGTGCCAGTCCGTCACCCACTGCCCGTCCAGCTGGTAGCCGAAGATCAGGTCGGACTTCTGTCCCGTCTCCGGTTCGTTGAAGTTCAGATAGTAGTCGCCCGCCCACAGATGCTCCTCCAATGCCTGCGCGCCCGCCTCCAGCCAGGCGTCGCAGCGGGCGCGATAGGCGTCGTCCCCCATCGCCTCCGCCATCCGCCGCATGATCTGAACCTGCGCCATGCGCACACCGCCGGCGTGGGTCACATACCCCTTCCAGCCCGGCTCCGGCGCCTCGAACCACTCCGTATCGCCCAGCCCGTGCGAATCGGTGCCCGGCGTCGGCATCGCCATCACCTGCGCCAGCCCGTACGCCGGCCGCAGATTCATCGAGAAATCGTTACAGCGCTTCAGCGAATCCCAGAACTCGGCCAGCGCCGCGTCGTCGCCCGAAACCTGCCAGTAGCGGTCGACCATGATGACGTAGCATGCCCCATTCAGGACCGTCTGGTAGCCAACGTCCGGCGCGCTCAGGCCGTAGCCGGGCCGGTTCGCCTCCACCATCGCCGTAATGCCCCCGAAGATCCACGGCGGCCGCCCGTCCGCATACTGGTACGCCTTGTAGCCCCGCAGCGTCGAAAGCGCCGCCTCCGGGAAGAAGTAGACCAGCGGGATGTTGCCGTAAAAGCTGCACGGCAGACACTCGATCTGGGGGCAGCCGCGCGGGCACTCGTTCAGCCCGAACAGCCCGTCCTCCTCCCCGCACCACGCGCCGATCGGCGGCTGCGCCTGGCCCCAGATACTGCACTCCGGGATCAGGTGCAAATTGTTGATCAGCGCGTCCGCCAGCCAGCCCGGCAGCTCCTCTGCGCCGTACAGCGCCGCCTGCCACGCGATCACCCGCCTCAGAAGCCGCTCATGGTTGTCGGCCAGGAACCGGGCCGTGGACAGCGCGTCCGCATAATGGCGCGCGTACATATGCGTGAACAGCTCCGTCTCCTCGTGTGAAGGCGCGCCGCCCGCGCGCCAGTGCGGCGCATGCCAGGCCAGGACCACGCGCACTGTCCGGCTTTCGCCTGCGGCCAGCGCGAACGGGATCGCCAGCGACGCGCCGCTGTCGTCCGGCGCAGGCGCGGGCAGTTCATCGGCGATCCGGCTCCATGCCTCTCTGTCCGCATTGAGCGCGCCTCCGTCTGCCACCGCCCCGTCCCCGTCCACAACGGCCAGCGCATAGGTCATCTCCCAGGCATCGCCCTGCCGCCCGCTCTCCACCAGCGCACCCTGCAGCGGGCCCGTCAGCGGCTCCCGCCGTACACCCTCCTGCGGCCCGAAGCCGGGAAAGTTGAACACCAGCGTACCGCTCTGCGCAACCTCTCCCGGGTTGCGCAGGTGGATCTCAAACACCGCGCCCGGCGCCATCGAGACCACCGTGTCCCCGGGAATGAACGGCGACCACGCCCGCACGCCCACCGTGACCGGAGCCGCGCAGGCGAACTCCATGTCCAGAATTGGATAGTGCCCCCAGTAGTCGATCGAGTCGGCGATCGCCGCGCCAGCAAGGACGATCTCGTCATACAGCGGCGCGTAGTCGGTCGGCGGAAAGGTCACCGCGCTCTGGCTCGGCTGCGGCGTGTCCCGCTTGCCCAGCGTGTCCGAAACCAATATCCACGCGCCTGCCGAGCCGTCTTCGCCGCGGCAGGCCAGCCCCAGCATCGGCAAATTCAGCAGCGCCCGCGGCTCCACCAGATGGTTGAAGATCGTGCTGTAGCCGAACATCCCGTTCGGTTCCACATCGATGCAGCCGGTATCCAGCCCGCCCAGCGGCATGCCGCACGTCGGCCGCGGCTCCCCGCGGTAGACAATGCCGGTGACGGGCTCCGAATAGCCGGCCGCCTCAAAGCTGTGCCATCGGGCATGGAGCAGGTGTGGGGGAAAGAGTCGGTCGCTCATCGGGCTCTCCTCAGTAGTTTGGACTGTAATTTATCTGGGTAAATTACGAGTCAGTCATAGTCAATCTCCGCCCCTGAGCGAGGCGGGCGCAGCGGTTTCTCTCTCCTCACTCTCTCTTCGCGCTTTTGGGCGATCATCGTCACAGTGCGCACGCCAACCAAGGTAGGCAGCCTGCAATTGTCGCCTATCTGACCGAAACACAACAAACGTTAGCGAGACAGATCATGGCACTCGCGCACTGCGAACGGGCGTCACGTCTTCCGTGATGCAACGCGAAATACGCAACTGATGGCTCCGCTCACTGACCCTTGCAGAAGGAGTATCCGATGTCAAAAAACATCACGCCGGGCAACGCATCGGATGGCTTTCGCGGGTACAGTCTGCCCGAACTCTTTGCGGCATCTCGCGAAACTGGTCTGACATCGGTGGAGATCGACTGCGGCTGGCTGGAGGAGGAAGCGCGCAACAAGATCTGCGTCGATGCCAGCCCACAGGAGTTGGACGCGTTGCAGTACATGGCGGAAGATACCGGCGTCGAGGGAAACGCGCCTGGCGGCGGGGCTGTCGTCGGGCTGTACGGCGATGCGGCCGGGGCTCGCTTACGTCAGCAGGCGCTCCATCAGTTGAAAAAGACTGTTTTGAAACCCGCCGTCGATGACCAGCGAATGGCCGGTGATCGCGGCGGCGTCGTCCGATGCCAGAAAGACGGCCGCAGCCGCAACCTCCTCCGGCTGGACAAAGCGGTTCTGGGGGATCGTCTGCTCCCGTTTGGCGCGCATCTCCGCCGTCGGGTAGGAGTAATCGGTCATCTCCGTCTCGGTCGTGCCAGGAAGGATCGTGTTTACGCGGATGTTGCGCCCGGCCCACTCCACCGCCATCACCTTGGATAACATGGCGACCGCCGCCTTGCTGGGGCCGTACGCCCCCCTGTTGCAATGCGCCGCGAGACCGGAAACCGACCCGATGTTGATTATGTTGCCGCCGCCCTGACCTATCATAACCTGGGCCGCGGCCTGGCTGCACAAGAAGGTGCCCTTCAGATTGATGTCAATTACCCGGTCCCAATCCTCCTCGCTCAACTCCTCCATCGCCGCCCTCAGCGTGATGCCGGCCACATTGGCCAGAATATCGATCCGTCCCAGTGTTTCGGCGGCAGTACGCATCAATTTCTCCACCTGGGAGCGGTTCGAAACATCTGCCCGACAGGTCAACGCCCGCCGCCCCAAGGCCTCAATTTCGCCCTGCGCCAGGCGCGCTTTCTCGGCGGAGGCATGGTAACCAACCACCACGTCCGCGCCCTCACGGGCGAACGCAAGACTTACCGCCTTGCCGATCCCGCGCGAGCCTCCGGTAACTACCGCGACCTTGTTCGCTAAACGCATTGCCTTCCCCGCCCTTACCGGGACAACTGATCTGCTGAACGAGCCTGCCTCTCCTCTTCACGCGCTCGCCGTGCGCGCGAGCGTTTCATCAATGTGCCGCCGAACTGCCTCCTCCAGCGGGGAAATCTCTACATTTAACTCCCGCTCAATGCGCCGGGTCGACCAGTTGTAAATATTGGGCTGATCGGGCGCCGATTCGTCAAACGTGATCCTGGCATCGGGCAGGTGCGCCCGGATGGCGTCGGCCCACTCCTGCGCCGTGATCGCATAGGCTAACGAATTGTAGACCGCGTAGTTCAGCTTCTCCTGCAAACAGAGTTTGGCAAACAGATCCGCCGTATCGTCCACATGAATGATGAGCAGCCTCTGATCGCGGCGCGAGGGAACTGTGAACGGATTGCCCGCGGCCAGCTCGTCGATACACTTGCTCTGCCAGGCAGAGAATCCCTTCGTCCGCCCAGGCGCGGCCACGTTGGCGATGCGCAATCCGGGAATCTGCATTCCGTAGCGCTCCATGTATTTGGCCGCCATAAACTCATTCCACAGTTTGTGCGCCATGTAGACGGTGACGGGGTAACAGTGGTCATCCTCCGTAACCGGGCGGTCGCCAAAAGAGTCCTGCAGACCGTAGACGGCGATGGTCGAGGCGTAAACGACGCGTCGAATACCCATCAGTCGCGCCGCCTCGAATACGTTGTTCATGCCCATCTGGTTTACCCGCATCGCCAGTTGCAGCTTCTCCTCGGACTCCGGCGGCAGGATATAGGCGAGATTGACGATCCTTTCTACGTCGTACTTCCGGATCGCGGCGATGATGTCCTCGAAACGGGTAACGTCCGCCACGACGATCTCCACGTTGTCGAGGCCGGCTACCGCGCTGTAGTCGGGATAGAGATCGAAGCAGATAACGCGCTGGCCCAGGCTGAGCAGACGCCTGGTCAACCGTGAGCCTATCAGCCCGGTTCCGCCTGAAATCAGAATGGACACAATAGCTCCCTGACATAGGGTTGCTTGTTCATGGCCTGTTACGCAAGCACGGTGCGCGCCAGCTCGTCGAACTCCTCCAGCGTGAGGGACGGCTGCGTCTGCAAACGCTCCCGCAGCTTGTCCAGGATCGATTCAACGTCCCGCGAATTGTACCGCTGACCGGTCACGTCCAACCGGGCGCGCACCGCTTCGCCGTGGAGAGTTGTGCTGCCGAAGACGACCGTCCGCTCCTGTCCGATCACGTGCGGGTGGACGCCCTCCATTGCTTCCCACAACCCCTTGACGATGCAGTAGACATGAAGTTCAGCCTCGTGAATGTAGGCGTTTTCCCCCACCAGCGGCTTATTGATCTGGCGCCGGAATCCTGTCACTTCCTCAACGAACCTGGACAGCTCAGTCAGCTTCTCCAGGCGGATACCCGTGGGAAGGCCATAGTGCGTCTCCAGCGCGACGACGACCTCTTCCAGTTTGGTGAGGCCGCCTTTGTCACCCAGGCCGTTGACGACCAGATCCGCCGCTTCCGCGCCCGCGCCCACCGCGGTCAGCACATTGGCCGTGCCCAAACCGAGATCGTCATGGCAGTGGATCATCAGCGGCACGTCGACCAGGTCGCGTATCCTGCGCACAAGATGTTGCACGCCCGGCGGGCATCCGTAGCCGTCTTCGTAGAGGATCAGCAGGTCGATGCCGGCCCGCGCCGTAACCGAGTAAAACTCCTGCAGAGTCTCCCACGGTGTGCGCGATACGTCGGGATGACCGTAGGCCACGCGCAGGCCGCAGCGCTTGGCATACTCGATCACTTCAACCGTGCGCGGGATCAGCGCCTCCCTGGCCGGGCCAAGCTCCATGACCTGCTCGTCCGACGCCCAGATGAGGATCGGATGCTGGAGGACGTCGACCTGCGCCACTTCAAGCTCCTGGCACCGGTCCACGTCCCTCTGCCAGTCCGCCGACCAGACGCGGGCAAAGCCGGTGATCGCCAGTTCCGGGATCTCGCGCCTGATCAGTTTGGCTGTCTCGTAGTGGCCCTGCTGCGCGCCGACATAGCCGATATCAACCTGCTGCACGCCGGCCTCGTACAGCTTCTCGGCGATCCGCACTTTGTCTCGCGTCGTCATCGACAGTCCGGGCGTCTCCTCGCCCTCGCGGATCGTGGTGTCGCGCACATAGAAGCGGGCCGGCAGATCGAGGGTGCCGCGCACCTCCTCGGTGTGCATGTAGCGATCCAGACACCACTTTTCGGGCATGTAGTAAGGCCCGAACTCCGGCCTTGATTTGCTGGACATTACGGTTCATTCTCCATCGTTGGCAAAACGGTGTTTGAAAAGGCGTGCAAACGTTTAATAACAGGGGGCCTCTATCGCAGGAGTTCGCCCAGAAGTTGCGTGATCCCCTCACGGACCAACCGTTCAGCCTGCGGTTGCGGCGGCAGCCAGGGCCGGTTCCGCGTTGGATGCCCCCATGACTCGTAGCCGCCCGCGGGTCCCAAATCATAGTCCTCTGCGGTCGCCACGTACCCCGTTATGCCGTTCGTGTGGCTGAAGACAAACGTATGCCGGAAGGGCGACACCGCGTCTGCGTACAGCTGGTATTCGGCAAACATCTCGGCAGTAAACGTGAGAAAACACAGCGCGTCGCCGACGGCCAGCGCTCGCATCGAAAGCGGATGAAACTGCCGCTCGCCGCTCTCGGCAACTGCCAGCAACTCGCGAAAGCGCGTGCTGTCCGGATCCTCTGCCAGCGCCGCCCTGCATTCGGCTGCTGTCGGCGGCTCTTCCAAAGGAAGGGGCAGATCGAGCGAGCGCGTTTTGAGCGCGCCAGCCGCAACCGGTCGCGCGCCGGCCAGCGCCTGCTTGACGGCAAACGCCAGCGAGAGTCCGGCGGCATCACACGCGCCGAAACCGCCGCGCAAGGGATGGCCGTTGATGTCGCCGCAACAGGCTTGCGCGAACATGAATACGCCCTCCGGCTCACCTTCTCTTGCCAGCAGGTCGCGTAAATGCCTGACCGCGTAACCCGGAAAGTCCGGCCCGATCTCCTCGCTCAGCCAGTGGACGATCACGGGATGGGCGGCGTGCGAGAAGAGGACCGCAATCCGCCTGCCGTCCGCATCCTTCGCCTCGAGAACGTCCACCCACGGCACAATCGCGCCGTCGGGATTCGGCGCCATCACGATTTCGCCGTCCTGCATCTGGCGCCGGTTGTAGCCGATCTGCACAGGCGCGCGGCCCGCGTTCAGCACGCAAGGCCGGAGCTCATCAGTGGCGCGCTTCACCAGCCCGGCAATGCAGTCGGACAGCCACTCGCCCGCCGCAGGCGTCATTTCGCGCCCGTCAACGCCCGGCGCATTGTGGGTCTGGGTTGTGGTGATGATGATGTTGCCGGTTGGGATATCCGTCGTCCGCTCGATGCGTCGTAGAAGCTCGTCTGCATAGTCGACGCTGAACGTCCCCATGTCTGTCGCAACGATGACAAGCCGGTCGCCATCCGCGCCAAGAACCAATGCGCGCGCAAACAGGTCACTGTAGGCAGCCGGCCTGTCCTTCACGCGCGTAATGACCGCCTCAGCCGCGCCGGCCAGCATGGAAGGAGCGCGTTTCATCGCTTCACCACCGGCAGCAGAAGATGCGATGGATACTCCGCGCTGTGGTAGATGGTCTGGTTGGCCGGCTGGCTCGGCAGGTCCTCACCGACCGGCGCGCCCGTGTTCGGATTCAGATCATAGGCCGGATAGAGTGACGAGGTCACCGCCAGCTGAAGACAGTGGCCCGGCTGAAAGGCCATCGAAGTTGCCATGAACTCAATTGTGTACTGGTACACCCGGCCCGGCGTGATGGGGGAGGGGGCAGGACTGTCGATCTTGTCTGCCCCGGCGCGGTAAGAAGCGCGCATCACCGCCGAAGTCAACGGAATTGAGCTGCCGCCCGGATGAAGATCGCACAGCAACGCCACCCAGTCCGTATCGACGCAGTCGCTGGCCGCGTAAAGGGTGATGAAGGCCGTGCCGGTTATTTCCAGCTCCTCTGTCAGCGGCGCGCTGGTGTACGTCAGCACATCGGCGCGCCGCAGGGCGTAGCGATAGTCCATCGCCAGCACGTGGGAGTCCCTCAGCGGATCGGGCGACTCCGCGTCTTCCACCGAGGGCACGGGATCTTCGGGGTCGTATACATACTGGTCGCCGGCCTCCTCTCCGGGCGGCGTCCAATCCAGCGTCCCGGAGCCGCTCCCCTGCTCCGGCTGTCTGCCGCCTTCGGGAAACACATCCGCCGCCCCGCCGCTGTGGAGATAGAAGGCTACCTGCTCCATCCCGCTAACAGGCCACGCACGCTCGTCCCGCCAGCGGTTGCGGCCCATAGTGAAAATCCTCACTTTGGCATCATCGCCCTGCCCGTTCTCCTCGCCCTTCAGCCAGTAGTCGAACCAGCGCAAATGAACTGCCCTGATGTCCAACACCGCCTCCTGCGTGAACTCCAGATCGCCCAGGCGCGGCTGCGGATTGGCCGACCCGGCATGGTCCCATGGCCCCACAAGCAACCACTGTTTGCCGCCCCCGGGTGAGCGGGCCGCCATCCCGTTGTACATGTACAGCTCGCCCCACTGGCAGTTGTCAAACCAGCCGGTGATGTGCAATGCCGGCAGGTCAACCAGTTCAAAGTAGCCCTCAAACGACATCTGCTGCCAGTACTCGTCGTACGTGTTGCGCTCAAGCCACGTGCGCCAATATGTGTTCGTGCGCCCGACCACCTTGTCGACATCCTTGAGCGGTCGCGTGCGGATCAACTTGTTGAAGTTGTAAGGCGAGGCCACGCCCGGTTGATGCGAGGTCAGCGACTCGAACGGGTAGTGCTGCATCGTGCGCCCGCCGGTCATGTTCAGCCAGCGGAACTGGAAGACGGGGAACTTTCCGTTCATATAGTTCTCATCGTGCATCCAACGCATGCCGCCAGTGACCGAAGTAACGACCGTGGTCAGGTGCGGCGGCCGCTCACGCGCGGCAAGCCACTGCACGGTGCCGCCATACGACCCGCCCATCATGCCGATTTTGCCGTTCGACCAGGGCTGTGCCGCGATCCACTCGATCGTGTCGTAGCCGTCCTTTCCCTCATTCACGCGCGGCTCGAAATGGCCTTCCGAATCGAATCGCCCTCGCGCATCCTGAAGTACCACCGCATACCCCCGTGCGCTGAAGAACTGAGCAGCTTCCACAAAGCGGGGCGCGATGTTGTCATAGGGTGTGCGCGCAAGGATGACAGGGTAGGCTTCTTCCGCCGCCGGCAGGTAGATGTCGGTCGACAGTTTCACCCCGTCGCGCATCGGCACGGGCGTGTCCCATATAAAGCGAATGTCGTCTGCCAAAACGCTCCAATCCTTTGCTTGCGAAGGTGCGATGAGGAGGAGAGCAGGGAGGATTCTCTACCGGCTCGCCGCAGGCTGGTGGGAGTCGCTGTGCCCCGATTCAAGCGTCAGCAGCCCGGGATCCGTCTCCGTTTGTGTGGATGGCGCCCGTTGGATAACTGGTGGGACCGCCGTGTCGGCTAGCCGCTCAGCGACCCCTCCAGCAGGCCGCGCATGAACAGCTTGCCAAGCAGCAGGTAGACCGCAATCGTGGGCACGGACGCGATCAGCGCGGCGGCCATCTGCAAATTCCAGGGAATGACGCCCATGCTGGAAAAGTTCTTGATGGCTACGGTGACCGGCGCCCTGGCCGGGTTGCCGAGCACAACCAGCGCCATCAGATATTCGTTCCAGATCCTTGTGCATTGCCACACACCCACCACCGCAAAGGTTGGCCCCGAAAGCGGCAAAATGATGCGGCGGTAGATGCCGAAAAAGCCGCAGCCGTCGATCTTTGACGCGTCCACCAACTCATCCGGGACACTGGCATAGTACCTGTAAAAGAGGAGCGACGTGATCGGTATGCCAAAGATGCAGTAGGCCATGATGAGGCCGTTCACCTTACCGTACAGGCCCATAAACTGCAAGACCCACACCAGCGGGATAAGGATCCCCTGGCCGGGCAGAAACATGCCGAACACGAACAGGAACAGAATCCAATTCGAGCCGCGAAAGCCCCACTTTGCGAAGACATAGCCGTTGATCGAGCCCAGAAAAGTTGAAACGATGGCGCCCGGAATCGTGATGCGCACGCTGTTCCAGAAGTTGGAATCCATCTGATTCCACGCCTCGCGGAAGCTGCCAAAGTCGAGGCTCTTGGGCATATTCCAGATCTCGAATGAGCTGATGTCTTCGAGCGGCTTCAGCCCGGTCAGGATCATCACATAGAAGGGCGCCAGGTAGAAAGCGGCAAATGCGATCAGGACGGCATATTTGGCGCTGCCGGCCAGCAGACGATGCCAACTCATTCTTTCTCCTCACGCAAAACGCTGATCAGATAGGGCAGGACCAGTGGGATGGACAAGACGAGCATGAAGGTGGCGACCGCCGCGCCCAGGCCGTAGCGGCTGGAGCGAAAGGTCTGCTCGAACATATAAAAACCGAGCGTATCGGTCGCAAAACCGGGGCCTGTGCCGATGATGCTGGGAATTTCGAAGTTGCCGATGGAGCCGGCGCCGGTCAGCACAATCGCAGTGAAGGTGACCGGTCGCAGCATGGGGATGAATACATGACGATAAAGCGCGATCATGCCGGCGCCGTCAATGACCGCCGCCTCCCGCAACTCGTCGGGAATCGCGCGCAGTCCGGCGAGGTACAGCGCCATAACGAAGCCGGAAAACTGCCACGCGCCCATAATCGTGATCGCCAGCATGCCCAGCTTGGGGTGCATGTACCAGAGGGGCCGGAAGTTCTCGAATCCCATGTTGGCAATCAGCAGATTGATCCCCGCCGACGGCACCTGCAGCCAGCGCCAGGCCGTCCCGCTGACCACCGCCGAGACGGCAAACGGCATCAAAAAGACGGTGCGAAAAAACGCTTCGCCCCTGATCCGCTCATTGAGAAGCGCGGCGAGCAGAAAGCCGATGACGATGCACTGCGACATGTAGCCGACCGCAAAGAGGACGAGGTTGCGCAGGTCGATGTGGAAGCGGGGATCGTTGATCAAGCGCTGCCAGTTCTTCAGACCGGCAAAGGAGAGGTCGAGCGCTGGGCGATCCCAGTTAGAGACCGAGATGTACAGCGTCCAGCCCATGAAGATGTAGATGAATACAGCCACGGCGATGATCGACGGGGCCAACACCAGAATCGCGACTTTGCGGTCGTCGCGGAGCCACCTTGGCAGTAGGGCCGGAAGCGACTTTGCCCTTGCGGAAAGTTCGGAATGCATGGCTCGATTCAGGCGCTTGAATGGGAAGGCGGAAAGCGGATAGAACTGGGGCCTATCCGCTTTCCGTGCGGAGCCTGCGAATCAGTTACTCGCCAATGCCGGAGTCTTTGGCGGCCTGAATCAGCTCCTCCTGCGCGCGGGCCACGTCGCCGTGCCCGGTCAGCATGTTGTTCACAATGTTGCCGAGGTCGGTCACAAAGCTCTGCCGCACCAGACCGCCGATGAACGGCAGCAGTTCATGCGTCTGCCAGGCGTCCATCGACTCGCGCAAGTACTCATCGTAGAGGCTCACGTCGCCGTCCGTGCGCACCGGAATCGAGCCCTTGAGCGGATTGAAGGCGTCCTGTCCATCCTTCGAAGCCACGACCTTCAGCCAGGCGATGGCGTTGTCCCGGTTGGGCGCATTCTTGGGCAAACCGAAGGAGTCGGCCACCCAGACATATTTGCCCTGATGATTCGGGATGTCGGCCCATCCGACCAGCTCTTCGATCCCTTCCGACTTGATGAAGCCCCAGAACCAGTCGCCCATCAGAATAATCGCCGGGGTCTCGTCGTAGTCGGCGGCAAAGCGCTCCACCTGGTCGCCCCAGCCGACCTCCAGCCAGTCGCCGGAGGCGTACTCCATCGCCCGCATGTGAAGCTCCAGCGCCTCCGCGACTTCGGGCGCATCCCAACCGACTGAACCGTCGAACAGGCCGAGATAGGTCTCGCCGTCGGTCACGCTGTTGAGGAAATAGTTGTAGGTGTGGAAGGCCAACGCCCCCAGAGACGCCCCGCCGATGGCCGGGATACCGGCCTCCTTCAACTGTTCAGCCACAACGAAGAACTCCTCCCAGTTTGTGGGCGGCTCGGTGATGCCGGCGGCCTCAAACCTGTCGAGCCGGTACCACATGATATTCTGGCGATGGATGTTCACCGGTACGACATAGGGCGTCCCTTCGTAGGAGACGTTGTCGATCACCGATTGCGGGAACACGTCATATAGCCCCTCTTCCGAATAGAGGAAATCCAGCCCCTCCATTCTGCCGGGCACAACGTGATCCTCGACGACGCCCACGCCGGCCCAGACCTGGAACGAGTCCGGCGGCTCGCCGCCCAACATCCGCGTCTCCAATACCGTCTTCATGTTGACGCCGTCGCCGCCGCCGATTGCTGCGTTGTCGAACTCGACATCGGGATAGCGTGCGTTGAAGACCTCGATGATGGCGTTGAGCCCGGCCAGCTCGCCGCCACCGCTCCACCAGGAGAATACCTCGACCGTGCCGCTCGGCTCGGCGGCTTCCATCGACATGTCTGAAGCCGGCTCGGTTGCGACCGGCTGGCAGGCGGCCAAGGCCAATAACACAATGATGAGTAGAACCAGGTAAAAACGCTTCATCGTTCCTTTCCCCCTTGTTGAGTAGTTGATGGCCAGGCAAGCTCGGCTGTACGATCTCAATAAAATTGAATAATTTTTAATTCGCGCGGGCTATTCTAGCATAGAGGTCCCTTGTGAGCAATCGCCAAAAAAGTGCCAACGTCCTGGCGGCGAACCATAACGCAGCGTGAATGGGGGAGTAATACTTCGTTAATGCTGCCTTTCTGTCGACTGGAAATATTTGGAATCGCGTTCGCCCACTCTCTCTGGCCCGGCAGCGCGCGGAGACATGAACCGCTATAGCGACCTCGACCTGCTCATCATCAGGGAGAGGGAACGCGCTCGACCTCATGGGCCGGATTTGCGAGGGGCTGTACGAGGTGGGCGCCGCGGTCGACGCGGTCGTAGTTTCGCTGGCTACACTTGGGGGGCCTATAGGAATCAGAGGTCAGCGTTGGGCGCGCCCAGTTCCGCGGACAGCTCCGCTGCGACCTGCATGACGGTCTGGGCGAAATGGGGCAACTGCTCCTGTGTGATGCGTGTCGTGGGCCCTGAGATACCCAGGGCCGCGATCACCTGTTGGCGATGATCATGGATCGGCGCCGCGATGCAGCGCACGCCGGCAAAAGTCTCCTCATCGTCGACCGCGTACCCGTCGGCGCGCACCGTTCCCAGATGACGCTTCAGGAGCGAGGGCTCGGTAATCGTCTTGGTCGTGTAGGCGGTCAGGGGGGCGCTCGCCACCCATTCCGCCGTGACTGCATCCGGCTGCGCTGCCAGCAGCGCCTTGCCCAGCGCCGAACAGTGCAGCGGCCGGCTCGTGCCCAGGCCGAAATTTACGCTCAACGCAGCCTGCCCCTGCTTGTGGGCGATATAGATCACGTTATTGGCCTGCCGCACGCCCAGGTTGGCCGTCTCCCCGCTCTCGTCCCGCAGCTTCGTGAGGAAATCGCCGGCAACATCAGGCCAGTCCAGCAGCGTCGCCACCTTGCCGTAAAGTTGGAAAAATTTGGCCGGATTCGAGGTGAACTCGCGCGTGCGTTCATCCTGCAGCAGATAGCCCTTCGCCATCAACGTATATAGCAGACGATAGGCCGTGCTGCGGTCGATCCCGAGTGCATCCGCTACGTGAGAGGGGCGCACGCTGCCGTCCAGCGCCATCTCCAGCGCCGCCAGCCCCCGCTCCAGCGATTGCACCAGCTGTTGCCCGCGCCTTGGTTGCATAATGCCCCTTCAGTGTTGCGTAATTCGCACATGCCGCGTATCTTGTATACCATATGCGCCCTACTGTCAATCAGTCAACGCCACCGCAGTGGCAGGCCTTGCGCCTGCCCAGGCGCGCTGTCTACCCCATCGCCCCGGTGTCGCGCGGGTCACCCCGCCTGCCAGTACATGAACGACCGCGACAACGACGGTATTGTATTGTATGTGAGTGAGGAGGAACTGCGACATGGCAACGGTTGAACTTACTTGGCAGAAAGTTTCCACCACCGGCGGAGACGAGATTCACCGTTGTGAAGTCAAGGCCCGCAACGGCAAGGACGCGTTGTGCATGGAGGTGCACGGGGGCAAACTGACGGGCGGAATACACATCGTTACTGCCTATTACTGGCTGGAAGACAGCCAGCGCTCCATACCGCTCTACCCCTATGGGACATCCGACAGTCTCGATGACGCGAAGACGGCGCTTAGGACGTGGTATTTCGACAACGCGCCGACGTTGCTGATGACGCTGGCCGGGTGAGGGCGGGGCCTGAGTCTTCAGCCTCAATCCGTGGGCCTAAGCCCGCCTACCAGTACATGAACGCTCGCGACGACGGAGTTGTGTATGAGTGAGAATGGGGGGACCGGGGGCGGCGGGTGGGGAGTGCGGGCAGCATCATGCCCCCACTCATCCAACCATACCGGTCAACTAGATCCAACCAAGTTCTGCACCATCTGCTGCCCTGCTGGGGTAAGACGCCAAACTCCGGGCTCGCCAGCACGGGCTTTCACGACGTTTACAAGAAGCCCTTGACTTTTGAGGGACTGCACTTCCCCGGGTATGAGTCGCTCATGCAACCTCTCCCTCGATTCCGGTCTCCTATCCGCCACATAAGCGGATACCTGCTCGTTGTCGGCCCGACCACCATGAAAATGATAGGCGCGAAGCACATATTCTCTAAGAGTCATTCGAATCTCCTTGATAGTTATGCGGTCGGGCCTACCCGTTCCGGCCTCACCTATAACAGAAGAACCGGCCCAAGACAAAGAATCATAGCCCACCAGACAGCCCGACCAAATACGACAATTTGGCGCATTGGGCTAAACATCCAACTCCCGCCCCGCTCAGAGCCGTCTTAAGCGCGGTTTTTGCGCTCACAGGTCCTACGGGACCTTGCAATTAACGGCAGAGCAAGCCGCCAGCAGCGCCCCCAAACGAAAAGAGGGACGGACAACCGCCCCCCTCCTTGACTTGCCTTGCCCAGCCTAGCGGTGCCACGCCGGGCCAAGCCACACCGGGGGCGGATTATGATTAGTTCTAGGGCCTACTCCTATGAACCTATCGCCGACTTCATCCACTCCTTGGCATGTCAAAAGGTATCGGCAGAGATTGTGTAAATCCTTAGAATCTGTCCGGATGAAATTCGGGTTAAAGTGTGTGCGTCTCCAATCCAGCAAGAGCGCAGATATCGCCGATCTGGAGATTTCCAACCCGTCCGCGATTAGCAAGTTCTGACTCACAAAGGCTGGATGGAGTTGGCTGTACCGATCATGGGAGACCTCCTAGCTCGAGTTGGTGGCGGGCTTTATATGTATCGATGCTACGAAATTCGACCCCGCCCAGTCGCCGGTTTCGTACCGGTCTTTCGTAGCACCCCTCCAACAAAGACCATACCTTGCCTTGGCGTCAGCCAGCGGCGGCTCTGATCCCTACTCCATGGAACGTCTCGCCGTCCTCCTCAATTCCGTGGCACGCCAGAAGATACAGATAGAGATTGTGCATATCTCTCATGTCCACATTCATATCCGGATCTCCAAAGGGCGTTGGGTTGGCGAGCATCCACTCCTTGTAAATGTCACGCAACTCTTTCTTCGTTACTGTTAATCCCTCTGCAATTCGCAAATGCTTGCTGACAAAGGCCGGGTGGAGGGAGCTATATCTGTTCAACCACTCCCCTTCCTGATACTCCCAGATCTTTTTTCTGCTTGAATTGAGTACTCTTCCTCGTGGTTCCATGGGGCACCTCCTCGGCAATGTTGGGAGCGGGCATCGCCACGCTCATTTTAGAAGGCATGAATGGCACAATTGCATGGTGCTGCTCTGGGCGATGGTGTGCGCGGGCGCGGCGGTGGCGGGTGCTGGGCTAGCCGGGGCTGAGCAGCCCGACACGGCGCACCACCGCTCAGAATAGCAGATCGGATTGTAGATCAGGATTTGCTACAATCGAAGTATCCATAAGCTCGCCCTCGTGGACCACGCTGGTGCGGTTCGCCCCGCGAGCGGCTTTTTCGCGCAACACATTATGCCACAGATTTCGCAGATCGCGAAATTCGGAGCGTTATGCCGTAAGCCGTTCCTCCAGGAACGGGCCGCAAACGATGCCCCTGGCGGAGAATTCACCGATAAAGCGAAGGATTATGGAAGATCGTAACCTTCCAACGGATATGAGCGACCCCTACTGGGATGTACTGGGCCCTTCATATCGCGGAAGACGTACTCGGAGGAGAACCATGTTCACTGGCCGATTTAACCAGGCATATCGCGTCGCCCAACGAAGCGAATGAGCTAGTCTAATCAATCGCTGTCTGCGCTTATAGCCTTTTAATTCCAAGAATTCTTGCTCTGACGCTCGGTCCCCCTCCCACCTACTCACACATCACCCCGTCGTCGTCCGGATCCCCACACACCGCTAAGCAGGATGATCGCTGTGCCCCTGCGCGATGCCGCGCTGAATTCGCCGGCTGCCCGTCCTACACCGGCCGAAAGCCCATCGCAATTTCGTGGAAACGTTCGCAAACGCTCGTCATCTCTCATAAATACTCATGCAACGCTCGTCAATTTCTCGTACAAGCGCCCCAACCAAAACCTTAAGAAACTTCCCCACAGCCCCTCTCCACAAAAATACACAGATTGCAAACCAAACTCAGCTACTGTAGAATACCGGCCATCCTCGCACAGTATCTACCATCAACATCCCGAGAGGAGGACACTGTGAACGTCAAGCCCTTGAAAAGACGAGAATTCCTGCAACTGACAGCCGGCGCCATCGGCGGGGCAACACTCCTCGCCGCCTGCCAACCGGTCGCGTCCCCGGCCGCTTCCGATGACGGCGCAGCCGCCGAAGGCATCCAGCTCGAATACCTGGGCTACGAACCCGACGAAGTACACGGCGAGGCATTCGACAAGTTCAAAGAGGTCATGCCCGACGTCGACCTTCTCATCAGCCCCACCATCGGTTCCTGGCCGGATATGCTGGCCAAAATCAACGCCCGCATCGCCGCCGGCGATCCCCCCGACATCGCCATCGTGGCCACCTATGGACCGCCCAGAATCTGGAGCAAAAAGGGCATCCTGGTCGATCTGAATCCCTACCTGGACGCAGACTCCGACTACGACGACGACCCCGTCGCGCCCGCTCTGCTCCAGCTCTACACCGTCGAAGGCAAGCTCTTCGGCCTGCCCAAGGACTATGTAACCCACGCCGTAATCTACAACAAGGGCCTCTTCGACGAGGCCGGCGTCGCCTACCCCGAAGACGGCTGGACCTGGGCCGATTGTCTCGAAATGGGCCAGCAGCTGACCTCCGGCGAAGGGCAGGACAAGGTCTTCGGTTGGATGACGCAGACCGGGCCCTGGGCCAACGAACATTGGATGTGGGCCAATGAGGGCAAAGGATACTTTGATCGCTGGAACTGGGACCTCACCACGCCGACGGCCAACGATCCGAAGAATATCGAAGCAATCGAATGGCTCATGGACACCATCCTGACCCACGAGATCTCACCCTCGCCCGAACAGCTGTCCACCGAAGGCGCCAGCTCGCGTCAGCTTACAGGGCGCATCGCCATGTGGGCCAGCCACACCATCGACACCGTCGCCCTGCTCCAGAATACCGACAAGATCGACTGGCATGTTGTGCGCAATCCGCGTGCCTTCGAAGGCGGCCCCAAGACAACCATGATGTGGACCTCCGGCTTCGGGATCGTCGCCGACACAGAGCATCCCGACGCCGCCTTTGCCTTCCTCAAGCATATGTCGATCGGCGAAGGCGCCCTTGTGTTGGGCAGAACCGGCTTCTCCATCCCGGCCGGCCGCCCCGAAGGCTTCGTGACCGAGGCGATGGCTGCCCGCGGCGGCGAAGTCTTCGTCGATGCCTGCTTCAACTCCGACCTGGCCGCCAACGACTCGCTCGGCGTCAACCACGGTGAGCTGCTCGGCACCGCCGTCATCCCCAACCTCCAGGCCGCCTTCCTCGGCCATATGACCGCCGCCGAAGCGCTCAACGAGATCCAGGTCGTGATGGAGGACATCCTCGCCGACGCCGATGAGGAGCAGTATTAGAACTCTGCCGTTCGTTTGGGCGCTGTGCACCGACCGTCTGGGGGTCTCATGTGAATGCAACTCCGTTTGTCCCGTGAGACCGCCGCGTCAGCAGCGAACAGGCGTGTAAAATCGAAACGGTGATTCTCCATGCCTGCGATACACCTGTAGCCGCACAATAGACGGCGGCAGGTGTATCGCAGGACGGATTATGGCTCAGACACAGGCATTGACCCGCCTCGTCGCCAAGACGAAAGCGAACAATATCCGCTGGCATCGATATGAGGGCTACCTCTTTGTCGCGCCCCTCATCATCGGCATCGTTGCCTTCATCTTCCTCCCCATCGCCGCATCCCTCTACATGAGCTTCAACAAGTGGGATATGGTCAGTCCACCCGAACTGGTCGGCCTCAAAAACTATGCCCGCCTGGTCAGCCGTGACCGTCTTTTCTGGAAGGTCCTGGGCAATACCTTCAAATATGCGGGCTGGATCATCGTGCCCTCCGTGATCTTCCCGCTCATTCTGGCTGCCCTGCTCGACCGGCCAATCAGACTACGCTATCTCTACCGGCTCGCCTTCTTCCTGCCGCTTGTCACTTCGGTCGTGGCCGTCGGTCTCATGTTCCGCTGGCTGTATGACGGCGAGTTCGGCCTCATCAACTACGTCCTCTCCTGGGTCCGCATCGACGGACCCAACTGGCTCATCGATCCCTTCTGGGCCATGCCCGCCGTCGCCATGGTCACCGTCTGGCAGGGGCTCGGCTACAACATGGTCCTCTACCTGGCCGGGCTGCAAGGGATCCCCGATCACCTGCATGAAGCCGCCACTATCGACGGCGCCGGCCCGTTCAGCCGCTTTTTCCGAATCACCATCCCGCTGCTCACGCCCACCATGTTCTTCATTCTCGTCATGAGCGTGATCGGCACCTTCCAGACCTTTGGCCTCATCTATGTAATGACCCAGGGCGGACCGATAAACTCGACCAACGTCTACATCTACTACCTCTGGCAGATGGCCTTCGGCAGCTCCAAAATGGGATATGCTTCGGCCATGGCCTGGATCCTGGCCCTCGTCATCTTCACAATCACCATGATCCAGGTGCGCCTGGCCAGGCTGTGGGTACACTATTGAGAAACCAGCGTTGATTGCGGGGTGCGCCGGCCCCAGGGGGTTGGCGAACGTCGAAAAGGGGATACCCGTGCAAAGAGTTTCAGCCATGCGCGCGGCGCGCGTTGAGCGTGTGGCCAGCCGCAGACAACAAGAGCTCGTAGCCAACACCATCACGCACATTCTGCTCATTGTGCTGGGTCTGGCCGCCCTGGCCCCCTTCTGGTGGATGATATCAACCTCTTTCAAGACCGAATTCGAGGCCTTTCAGATCCCCCCGACCTGGCTCCCGCTTGAACCTACTCTGGAAGCCTACGGGGACCTCTTCCTCGACCAGCCCTTCGGGATATTCTTCTACAACAGCGTCAAGATCGCTGTTCTCGGCGTCGGCGGCCAGCTCATTACATCCTCGCTCGCCGCCTTTGCCTTCGCCCGGCTCGATTTTCCCGGCAAAAATGTCCTCTTCATCATCGTCCTGTCGACCATGATGGTGCCCTATGCCGTCACCGTGATCCCGCTCTACATCGTCATGCACCGCATCGGCTGGGTCAACACACATCTGCCTCTGATCGTGCCCGCCATGCTCAGCTCTGCCTACGGCACATTCCTGCTCCGCCAGTTCATGTTTTCGCTGCCGGTCGAGCTGGAGGATGCCGCCCGCATCGACGGCTGCAGCTCCTTCGGCATCTACCGCCGCATCGCCCTGCCCCTGATGAAACCGGCCCTGGCCACCCTGGGCGTCTTCTCCTTCATGGCCTCCTGGAACAACTTCTTCGGCCCGTTCATCTTCCTCGACCGCAAGTATCTCTTTACGGTCCAACTCGGCGTTGCCCTCGTCCAGCGGCAGTGGTACACAAGCTGGCCCCGCCTGATGGCCGGCTCCGTTGTTGTCACGCTGCCCGTGCTCCTCGTCTTCCTCCTCTTGCAACGCTACTTCGTCCGCGGCATCTCCCTGACCGGCATTAAAGGCTGACGCCCTTTTTATCAGCCGCTCTCCTGGCCGCGTGAAGTTCATTTGACATCCTCTCACATTATGTTACTATTTTGCCTCAACAGCTTCCCCTGCCCCGAAACATACATTCAATTCAGTTCAATCGACCCAAGGAGAAACAGACGATGGGAAAGAACGCATTGGTCAACAAGCAATTGTCACGTCGCTCATTCCTGCAGGCCGCTGCGGCGACCGCCGGCGTCATGGTGACCGTCGAGCTGCGTCTCGCCTATTGGGGCTTTCAGGTAGAGAAGCAGGGCGTCCTGCAGCAGGCCTTCCAGGAGGCCTACCCCAACATCAAGCTGCAGGAGGACATCACCTCCTGGGCCAACTACTGGCAGAAGATGTTGGCCTCCACCGCCGCCGGCGATTCACCCGACATCATGCACCACTCGCCCTACTATCACGTGCGCTTCGCGCACAACGGGGTTACGATCCCGTTGGATCCCTTCGTCGAGCGTGATGGCGTCGACCTCAACGACTTCTACGAGGGCGCAATCACACAGGGCCGCTGGCAACCCGGCCAGATCCGGTGCGGCTCGGGTGATCTGCACGCCTTCCCCACCGTCTGGCACTCCGGCACGATGTGGTTCTGGAACAAGAACTGGTTCACCGAAAAGGGTATCCCCGATCCGGATGAGAGTTGGACCTGGGACACGATCGTAGAGGCCGGCAAAGAGTTCACCGTTATCAACGACGACGGCTCGGCCGAGTCCTACGGCATGGACAAACCCGTGGACGGCAATTCCCGCATGAACTTCTGGATCTTCCAGGCCGGCGGCGCCTTCTATGACGAAGACTACAACGGCTGTCTTATCAAAGAGGACGCGCCGATGGAGGCCTTCCAGTGGATGACCGACCTGGTCAACGAACATAAGGTCGCCATGCCGCCCGAAGCCAACCTGCAGTTCAACCCATTTGAAACCGGCCGCGTCGCTTTTGCCGTCATGGGTGACTGGATGATCCCCTCCTTCTCCGAGATCGAGGAGTTCGAGTGGGACGTCTTCACGCCTCCCGCACATCCCGTTACCGGCCAGAACACGATCGACGCCTACCAGAACGGTATCTCGATCACCAGTTCCGCCGCGCACCAGGATGAGTCGTGGGAGTATATTAAATGGTTGACGATGGGTGACGGCGCGGTCATGTACGCCCAGACCATCTTCCCCTTCCCCGCCCATATTCCGACCGCGGAAGGCCTGATCTACGTGCAGGATCGCACCGATCCGCCCACGCAGCTGTGGATCCTCAACCAGCTGCTCAAGGACGCCACGCCCGTCTTCAACGGCCCCGCCGAGGGTGAGATCGCCAGCATCGCCGTCGAGGAACAGGAAGCGGCCATGCTGCAGGTCAAGACGGTGGAAGAAGCGACCAACGACCTTGAGTCGCGTGTCAACGCCGTCCTCGAGCGCTCCCGCGAAGAACTGCTCGGATAGCAAACAGCGAGGAGTGAGTGGAGTGAAGAGAGGAGAGAGTTGTATGAGCGCTGTAACGACACCTGCGCGCGGCAGGGTGCGCGAATTTCTGGGAAGCAACCGGGGGCGGGAGGCGATCGAAGCCTATATCCTCATCCTGCCCACCATCCTGGGGCTGATCGTCTTTACCGCCAGCCCCGTGCTGGCCTCGCTCTATTACAGCTTCACCCGCTGGAACCTGTTAAGCACGCCCAAGTGGCAGGCCTTCGACAACTATATCGAACTCCTGACCGAAGACCCGCTCTTCTGGATCACGATCAAGAACACGGGCTACTACGTATTGGGGACCGTCCCCACCGGAACCGTTCTCGCCCTCTTGCTGGCGATCGCGCTCAACCAGAAGATCCGGTTCGTGGCCGTCTTTCGCACCATCTACTTCCTGCCCGTCGTCTCCTCGGTGGTCGCCATCTCCGTGCTCTGGCTCTGGCTCTACCAGTCAGACTTCGGCCTCGTCAATGAGCTGCTGCGCTTTCTGGGTTTCCGCGGCGCGCGCTGGCTGAGCAGCGTCACCTGGGCGATGCCGGCCATCATCATCATGAGCATCTGGCACGGCCTCGGTTACAACATCGTCATCTTCATCGCCGGCCTGCAGGGCATTCCCCAGGACTATTATGAGGCCGCCACCGTCGACGGCGCCAACGCCTGGCACAATTCATCAACATCACCATCCCGCTGCTCTCACCCGTCACCTTCTTCGTCCTCACCCTGTCCGTGATCAACTCCTTCCAGGTATTTGCCCAGGCCTATGTGATGACCAGGGGCGGGCCGGTCAACGCTACCAAGACGATCGTCTACTATCTTTTCCAACAGGGGTTTGAGAACTTCCACATGGGGTATGCCTCCGCGCTGGCCTATGTACTCTTCGTTATCATCGTCAGCCTGACGCTGTTCCAGTTCTGGTTCCAGAGACGCTGGGTCCATTACGAACTCTGAGGTAGAACCACCATGAGCGCACAAGACGCAACCCCCATAGGTGAGGCCCGCACCACGGCGATACCCGGCGCCTCTGCCGCCACATCCGAACGCCTGACCTCCTACAGAGTCCTTTACATCACGTGGCGCGTGCTGCTCTATGCCGTTCTTACCCTCGTTGGCGCCACCATGCTCCTTCCCCTGCTGTGGATGATCTCCACCTCGCTCAAGGAGCCGGGCGAAGTACTGCTGCTGCCGCCCAAGTGGATCTCAATTCCGCCGCAGTGGGGGAACTACCCCAGGCTTTTCGACGTGCTGCCCTTTGATCTCTTCTTAATCAACAGCATCAAGATCGCGGTGTTTGCCACGGTCGGCGCCCTCTTGAGCTGCTCAATGGCCGCCTTCGCCTTCGCGCGCATGCGCTTTCCGGGCAAAAACATCATCTTCGCCATCATCCTCGCCACGATCATGATCCCCTTCCACGTCACCCTCATTCCCCTCTTCAAGCTCTATCGCGACATCGGCTGGCTCAGCACACATCTGCCGCTCACCGTGCCGTTCTTCTTCGGCACCGCCTTTGGCATCTTCCTCATGCGCCAGTTCTATCTCACCATTCCCCAGGAAATGGTGGAGGCGGCGCGCATCGACGGCTGCAGTTTTATCCAGATCTACTACCGTATCTTCCTGCCCCTTTCCAAGCCGGGCCTGGCCACGTTGGGCATCTTCACCTTCCTCGGCTCCTGGAATAACCTTATGGGCCCGCTGATTTTTCTCACCAAGGTCGAGACCATGACCATCACCCTCGGGCTGACGCTGCTGACTAACCAGTCGGGTGGGCGCTGGGAACTGATCCAGGCCGGCGCCGTCATCAGCATCCTGCCGATCATCGTCATGTTCTTCATCGGCCAGGAACACTTCATCCAGGGCATCGCCCGAACCGGAATCAAGGGGTAAGTCGGTGGCGTACGGCCGCTTCTTGACGACCGACCCCCGGCGGGTGCCGTGATGATCCGCATCGGCCTGATCGGTTGCGGCGGCATGGGCCAGTCCCATCGCGCCGCCTTCGAGAAATTGCAGGGCCGCGCTCTCTTCACCGCCGCGGTCGACCCGGACCTGCCGCGCGCCCAGGCCACTGCCGACCTGATGGACTGCGACACCGTCGCAGCCGACTACCGCCAGGTCCTCGACCACATCGACGCCGCCATCCTCGCCGTGCCCCACCACCTCCACCATCCCATCGGCATCGACCTGCTGCGCCGCGGCAAACATCTGCTGATGGAGAAACCGCTGGCGAACTCGGAAGCCGAATGCCTCGACCTGATCGAGACCGCCGAGCGCGTCGACCGTACCCTGATGGTCGCCTACTGCATGCGCTTTCACCCGATCGTCGTCGAGATGGAGCGTCTGCTCAAGGCCAAAACCTACGGCGACCTCTTCCAGCTGTCCATCTGGACCGAACAGCATACCCAGGGCGAGCCGGGCAGCTGGATGCACCGCAAAGAGACGCTCGGAGGCGGCCAGCTTTTCAGCCACGGCTGCCACTACATCGACATCCTGCTCGCCTGGATGGGGCAGCCCGTCTCCGGCGCCCATATCGGCGCCAACTTCGGCACGCCCTGGATGGAGGGCGAGGGCACATCCAACGTCTCCCTCAAATTCGCCAGCGGCGCGCTCGGCTACCATTTCGGCACCTGGGGCGCCAAGGGCACGCGGCTGAAATACTCTTTCCACGCCCACTGCACCGAGGGCATGCTGGAAGGGCAGATCAGCCAGGGGAAACTGTTCCTTCATCAGAGCGCGCTTGAAGCGGAGAAAGGCAGCGAGCGGCTGCTGTACCAGACAGCCGTGGGCAAGCACCTCGAGAACGAACTGATCCACTTCGTCGACTGCCTGGAGCACGCCCGCCGCCCGCTGACCGACGGCCGCCGCAGCCTGCAAAGCCTGCGCGTCATCTGGAAGCTCTACGAAGCTGAAGCGCAGGGCGTGGTGGCCGACCTGCGCGGCATCGGCAACGAGTGAGGTTGCAGCAACTTCATATGACGAATATGCACGAAGACAGGGCTCTGAACTAGACGAGCGTCAACGTCTGGACAGGCAGTGACTTCGCTTCGAGCGTTGACAGATTGGCAATTTTACTGGCATGGTCGATATCGATGCCGACAAGTTGGCCGCTCTCATCGAAATCCAGAATGACGCCTGGGGCGACCTCTGTGGAATTCGTACTCGGTTTTTCGGAGAGGTCAATATAGAGGGAATCCGTGTCAGGATAGTAGTGGAGTTTCATAAGACTGTCCGAGTGTACTACAGGACTGGATGCAGATAAACTCGCACATGGCAGAGTCGATAGACAGACTCAGGAGAAAGAGGCAGATATGACAACACCAACATATCGTTTCGCAGTCATCGGCTTGGGCCGCCGCGGGCGCTACCACATGGAGAGCATGGAGAGCCTCGAAGCGATGGAGGAAGCAGTGGTCCGCTGCGTCGCCGTGGCCGACCCGCGCAATCCCACTGCCGAGGAAGAGGAGCGCTTCGGATCCTCCTTCTACCACGACTATCGCCAGTTGCTGGCAAATACGCCCGACCTCGACTTCGTACTCGTCGGCAGCTACGCCGTCGATCATGTGGAACATGCGCTCGCCGCACTG
This sequence comes from Caldilineaceae bacterium, assembly GCA_965200615.1. Lineage (GTDB taxonomy): Bacteria > Chloroflexota > Anaerolineae > Caldilineales > Caldilineaceae > Bin5. The sequence goes on from OZ241377.1 coordinate 1,179,518, forward strand.
CAACGCGGCATCCCCGTCTTTCTTGAGAAGGCCGTAGCCTTCTCCTGGGAGCAGACTGTGGAGCTGTATCAAGAGGTGGTCCGTCACCAGTACCTCCTCTTCATCGGCTTCAACCTGCGCCGCTTTCCCGCCACGCTCGCCATGAAACGCATCATCGATGAGGGCGCCCTCGGCCGCATTCAGAGCGTGCTCGGGCACGTCAACACCGGCAACCGCTGGTCGCAGGGCGTGTGGTCGCACTTCAGAACGCCGCCCTCCTCCACCCTGGTCGAAGGTAAACTCACCCACGATACCGACACCATCCAGCACTGCCTCGGCGCCGAGGTCGTGGACTGCACCGCCACGATCACGCGCAACATCTGGACCGCAGGCGACGACAGGCCCATGACCGCAGGCGACTCCTGCTCCATCTCCGGCCTGCTCTCCAACGGCGTCCTCTACACCCTCCATCTCACCACCTCCGGGCCCGATTACGAACGGCGCTACGTCGTCAACGGCACGGGTGGACAGCTGGACGTCGTGATGCACAGCAGGCGCGCAGGCCAGACGCCCGCGGCGGTGACGCTCTGGCGCAACGATGAGGAGCCGCAAGCCATCGAGCTGCTGCCCGCCGTCGGCGGACACGGCGGCGCCGATTTCCGCATCCACCGCGACTTCATTGCCTGGCTCCAGTCCAACCCGGCAGGCCCCTACGACCCGCGCTCCATCCTGACCGGCATGGTTATCCCCTTCGCCGCGCAGGAATCCATGGCGACCGGCCGCCGCATCGACTGCGCCGCACGCCTGCATCAGGCCACCGCCGGCGTGAACTGAGAAACGGGCAGAGAGATATGAGAAGCGGGCAAGAAGTTCTCACTCCTCTCTCCTCTTCACTCTTTCCTCTCCTTTGAAAGGAAATTTCTTATGCGCAGTTATCGCGTAGGCGTTGTCGGGCTGTACCGCGGGCTGGGTCCGGCGCGCGTCTTCGACCTCATGCCCGACTGCGACGTGGTCGCCGGCTGCGATATCGACGCCGGCGCCCTGGAACGGTTCGGCGCCCTCTTCCCCCAGTCCCGCCAGTACAGCGCATACGACGAAATGCTGGCGCACGGGCTGGACATCGTCTTCGTCGCCTCCCCCGTCCCTCTGCACTGCCAGCACACCGTGGCCGCGCTCGAGGCCGGCTGCCACGTCCTGCAGGAGGTCACGCTGGCCAGCAACATCGACGAATGTCGCCAGATTCTGGCGGCGGTGCAGGCCCACCCCCGCCAGAAGTTCATGCTGGCCGAGAATTGCTGCTACTGGGCGCATATTCTGAGCTGGCGGGAGATGTGGCGCCAGGGCCTGCTGGGCGACTTCATGTACGCCGAAGCCGAGTATATCCACGACACGCGCCATCTGCTGCGCCAGGCCGACGGCTCACCCACCTGGCGCGCGTCGATGCCGCCCATCCACTACTGCACCCACAGCCTCGGCCCGCTGCTTAAAGTGACCGGAGAGCGCTGCGTCGCGGCCAGCGGCCTGAGCGTCACCAGCGGAACCGGGGACCTGCCCGTTCGCGTCAAATCCGGCGCCGAGGTGGCCATTCTGCAGACGGCCAGCGGCGGTGTGATCAAGATTCTGGTCGCCTTTGGCATCACCCGCGAGCCGATGTTCCACTACTATTCGATCTACGGCGCCGGCGGCGTCCTCGAGACCTCGCGCCCGCCGACCAGCCCGCTGCAGACCAACGCATGGCTGGATTCGGTGCCGCATCTGAACAACATGATCGAGATGCCGATCACCGAGAACGTGACCGACGCGCCGCCCACAGCGATGCAAGGCGGTCACGGCGCCGCCGAGTACATGATGATCCAGGACTTCGTCGCCTGCATCCGCAACGACACCCCGCCCCCGCTCGACATCCACGCCGCGCTTAGAATGGCGCTCCCCGGCATGTGCGCGCGCCAAAGCGCGCTGCAGGGCGGGCAGATGGTGGAGATTCCGGATTGGTAGACATGGTAGAATAGCAGAGGCAAACTTTGAGTATATACAAGGAGGCGGTTACGGAGGTGACGACATGAGCGACCCGATCCCCGTTAATCCCGATGTGCTGCGCTGGGCGCGTGTGAGCATGCGTCTTTCTCTGGAAGAGGTGGCGGGGCGCATGAACAAGAGAGTGTCGGATATCGAGGCCTGGGAGCGCGGCGACGAATCTCCGACCTATATCCAGTTGGAAAGACTGGCTTACGATGTCTATAAGCGACCGGTCGCTCTATTCTTCTTTCCCGATGTCCCGGATGAGGATTCCGTTGAGCAGTCGTTTCGTACTCTGCCGGAGCAGGAACTGCAGCGTATGCCCCCGCGTATCCTTTTTCTGCTGCGCAGGGCCAGAGTGTTTCAACTGAACCTTGCTGAACTGTATGAAGGGGTGAATCCGGCAAACCGCCAGATACTGCGGGACTTGAACTTCGTGCCATCTGTCGAAGCAAGCGCAATGGCGGAACATGTCCGGGCCTATCTGGGCATCGGTCTGACAGAACAACAGAGTTGGGGCGATGCGGATGACGCCCTCAAACGCTGGCGAACGGTTTTGGAAGATCACGGTGTTTTCGTATTCAAGGACAGTTTCAATCCACCGGGAAAGCAGAGGGGGGATAGCGTAGAAAGCGCTTTTTCCGGCTTCTGCCTGTACGACCCGGACTTTCCCGTCATCTACGTCAACAACAACAAGGCCAAGAACCGGCAGATCTTCACCCTGTTCCATGAGTTGGCGCATCTGTTGATGCACACCGGCGGGGTGGATACGCGACAGGACGACTATATTGAATATCTGACCGGCAATAACAGGCGCATAGAGATACTCTGCAATCGTTTTGCCGCCGAATTTCTGGTGCCAACTGGTGATTTTCAAGCGCGGCAGGCGGGCAAGCCCATTCATGATGGAGCGATTGGAGAATGGGCCGGACTATATGGGGTGAGTCGCGAGACTATCCTGCGGCGACTGCTCGATTGGGGGCGAGTAAGCCAACAGGACTATGAAGAAAAGACGCGGCAATGGCGGAAGGAGCGGAAAGAAAGCAGTGGCTCGGGTGGAAATTATTATCTGACCCGAGGCGCCTACCTGGGGGAAAAATACATTGAAGCCGTGTTCAGCAGTTACCACACGGGGAAAGTGTCCCTGGAGCAGGCCGCTGACTATCTGGATGTAAAGACGAGGAATGTTGCTGGAATGGAAGAGTGGCTATTTGAGCAGGGGGAGGCGCCGTGACGGTATACGTGTTCGATAGCAGCCCACTTATCGATCTTTTCCATCACTACTATCGCGAACGGTTTCCCTCTCTATGGCAACATTTCGACGGTATGGTTTCAGACGGGCGTATTACATCAACGCGAGAGGTCGGCAATGAGATACAAGGTCACGGGGACAAACTGGCAGAATGGTTCGAGGAGCTTGGAGATAACCGGAAGAATGTATTTGTTACGCCAACCCCTGCGGAGCTAGAGGTTGTCACTGAGATATTCAATATTCGTCATTTCCAGGCCATGATTCGAAAGAAGCAGCGTTTGGAAGGAAGATCAGTCGCCGACCCATTCGTTATCGCAAGAGCCAAATGTTTGGACAATGGTTGTGTCGTAACGAGAGAGAAACACAAGCCTAACTCCGCGCAAATCCCGAATGTATGTGAATATTTCGGGGTTGACTGGACAGATCTTGAAGGATTTATGGAACGTGAGCAGTGGCGCTTCTGAGGATCATGAGCTACACCCTCCACTGACACGCATTCGATAAATGCATACGAGAGCAGCGCGCATTGTTTCGACTGCTTTCCGGCCGCGAGTTCTCTACAGCAAGGAAGCTGTCCGCAAAGCTGGACGGCAAAGATGAAGGGATGTACAATGGCCGCTGCGCGTGTCGGCGAATGCAGGACAGAAGGCTGGATAAATCAGAATGAGAAGAGCCTTGACTGCAATTGGACATTTCGCGCAGGAGGACAGCAAATGGGTACAGTTCGGGCGAAAATGGTGTCTCTGGCGCATCGGTTTTTACTGTGGACACTGCCGGAATTGCGGCGAGCCGTTGATGAACTGGTAGAAGATGCCGGCCGATCACGGGAGTTCTATCTGCGTGAAATCATCGAGCGCGGATTGGAAGAGACCGAGGATTATTACCTGGCGAGCGCATCGGCGGACCGGATTCGTCAAGGCGTAGAGCGAACGTACAGCGATGAAGAGATAAGAGCCGATCTTGGCTTGGACGATAAGGTACGTTCCCGCATCTAGACGTCAGTTGCGGAGATTAGACAAGCAAGCAGCCCAACTCACCGCAAAGACGCAACCGTCCCAGAAGTTCTGCCGGGACAGTTCTTTGCTTCAATATAGGCGCCAGAGAGACAGCGGGTCTGAATTGATTTTCGTGAGGGAGAAAATCCCCTACAACTGACTCCGCACCTCGGCCGTAATCTGGTCCATCGCCAGGATCATGTAGCCGCAGTCGTCGCCCACCTGCAGCCACTGCACACCGCGTTTCGCCATACCCAGCGCAAAGCGCGCATCAGGCGCCATGCCAGCCCCTACGAACAGACCGGCCGCACGCGTACGGGCGATGATGCTGTCCACCGCCTCGATCACGGTCGGATGTTCCACGTCACCCAGCAGCCCCAATGACGCCGAAAGGTCCCAGGGCCCCAGCGTGATCGAGTCCAGCCCTTCGATGGCCAGGATATCGTCCAGCGCGGCAAAAGCCTCTGCGTTCTCGATCTGGACGGCCACGAAGATCTCCCGGTTGGCCCGCTCGGTGTAAGCGTTGCCGCCGTCGCGCCCGTAGTTGGCGGGCACGCGCGGCCCATAGCCGCGCTCGCCCAGGGGCGGGTAGCGGCAGCTGTTGACCACATCCTGCACCTCAGCCGCCGAGCGCACCTGCGGCACGATGATCCCGTCCGCGCCCGCGTCCAGCACCGGCTTGATGAAGGGGGTGCCGCTGCCGGGCACGCGCACAAGCGCCGACCTGCTGCGCGCCTTCGCCGCCAGCAGATGCCCACCCAGCGCCTCCGCGCTCATCATGCTGTGCTCCAGGTCGATCCAGAAAAAGTCGGCCGAATCGCCGAGCGCGTCGGTCGCGTGCGGGTCGGTCAGCGTGATCGATGCGCCGATACAGATATCGCCACCCGCCATCTTGGCGCGGAAGGCTGCAACGGGTGAGGGTTGGGTTTCGTTTGTCATGGTCACCTGCGTTGGGAGTGGTGGTTGGGTTGCACGCCGGCCGCGGCGCGCTCTGCAGGTGCAGTGTTTACCAATTCAGACGAAAAGACAAACTGGAACTGCTGAGGAGAGAGTTAAGAGGAGAGAGGAGTGAGAGCGCTCTGCCTGCTTCTCGATCATACCGCCTGCGGCCGGTAGCGCTCGACCTTGATCTGATCTTCGTTTCTGCGCGCCTGCGCCAGATCATAGGCGGTTTGCCGCTGCAGCCAGAACCCGGCGTTCGACCATCCGGCTTTCTCCAGGCGAATAGCCATCTCCGGTGAAATGCCCGCGTGACCATTCAGCACGCGTGAAAGCGTGTGGCGGGCCACGCCCAACACCTTCGCCGCTTCAGTGACATTGAGGCCAAGCGGGTCCAGACAGTTTTCCTTTATGCTGCTGCCAGGATGCGGCGGATTCTTCATAGCCATGATTGTCATCTCATGTCAGTGGTAGTCGACCAAGTCGACATCATAGGCGTCACCATCTTCGAAACGGAAGATGATTCGCCAATTGGCAGAAACTGAAATGCTCCAATATCCCCTCATATTTCCCTTCAGGGGATGAAGCCGGTAGCCTGGTAGATCGAGGTCTGAAGGTTTGCTGGCGCTGTCAAGGTCCGCCAAAGCAAGTGCTATCCGTCGCGCTTGGTCAGCACCCACTCTGCTGGAGTCCCCGCGCGTATACAACAGCCGAAGTCCTCGGTGCCGAAATGTCTGAATCATACGATAGTGTACCGCACCCCGATACATCTGCCAACATCAGCCTGCTGTGGAGAGCATCCCAGAATGACAGCGCGCTATTTACAGTTGACGGGCCAGTTCTGCGTAAGTCAATTACACTGAAAGGAACCTGATTCTGTACTTGAAAGTTGCCTACCTTCAACCTCACCTCCTCTTGGCAGCTACACATGGCGATAGACAATCTGCATGTCTATTATCATTCGCCCTTAGTCCCGTGATATGATTTTCCGGACCGGCAGGCGGTGTGGACCTGGAGAAGCGCCATGATCACCTCAGTTCGACTTGTCAATTTCAAAAACTTCGCTGACGAAACGCTGCGCGTCGGCCCATTCACCGTCATCGTCGGCGCCAACGCCAGCGGCAAGAGCAACATCCGCGACGCTTTTCGCGTCCTGCACGGTATCGGCCGCGGCTATACGCTGGCTGAGATCTTCGGTGGGAAATACGGCGTCGGCGGCCAGGTCGAATGGGCCGGGGTGCGCGGCGCGATGAACGAAATCATCCACTTCAACCAGCCCTCGTTCGCGCTTCGGGTCGTAGTGGAGGACTTCACATATACAATCAAGGTCGGTAGGGATGAAGATAGGGACGGAGCTTTCCAGGTGACAGAGGAAAGTCTCAAACACATCGCAAACAGGATCTATTCGACCCAATCAGAACGTGGAAACCTTCATTTTCTGCGGCCCGGCGATGGGGAACTGCTTCTGCACTGGGACAGGAGCTTTTTGCCAGGGGACGTTCAAAAACACTTCCGTGGTCTGTCGCCTCGAAGATGCGGACAACGCCATCATTCGCCCTGTTGCAGAACTGCCGCGCGCAGGCGAGTTGCGAAAGTCCCAAGGGCTGGGGCGCCTCCTGACTGGCGGTTGGCTGGAGACCGTGCTCGCCTTTACCGAAGGGGATCCCGTTGAGGGAGGGCAGCGAACGTCCTCATCATCCCCGAAGATTTTCGCAAGGATCAATACATACTGAAGCCGATTTTCGAGCGGCTTTTCCGCTCCATCGGCAGGCGCAGCGCAAAGATTGAGGTTTGCCAAGAGCCTTTGCTCGGCGGCGTTGATGAAGCATTGAAATCGGACAGGATTTCGGAGATTGTGAGTTTCTATCCGATGACAGATGTCTTTGTCCTTTGCGTTGATCGTGATGGTCGGGAAGGACGGCGTGACAGACTCGACGAAATCGAAGCGGAATTCGGAGTCGCCGATCAGTTTCTGGCCGCCAACGCGTGGGATGAGATCGAGACATGGGTCCTGGCAGGCGTCGAGTTGCCCAGTGAATGGCGCTGGGCGGATGTCCGCGCCGAGGTCCATGTCAAGGAACTGTATTTTGAGCCGCTTGCCGCTCAGCGCGGCCTAGCCTACAGACCAGACGGAGGGCGTAAGCCGTTGGCCGCAGAAGCAGCGCGCCGCATTGATGCCATCCGGCAGAAATGCCCTGAGGATTTTGATCATCTTGCCCAACGTCTCTCAAGAGTCAGTGGGTAAAGGTGTCCATACAATAGAGTAAACTGAACCGACCAACACATCCCGCACCAGGAGCGCCCAATGCCCGAACCTTCCATCAAGACGACCGTCGTCGGCAGCTACCCTCTGCCAGCCTGGCTGGCCGCCTACCCGTCCGTCCCCAATCTGCGCGACGCCATTCTCGTCGTCCTCAAGACGCAGGAGTTGGCCGGGCTGGACGTGATCTCCGACGGCGAGCTGACCCGCTTCGACGTCAACCATCCTGAGACGAACGGGATGATCGAATACTTCGTGCAGCCGATGTCCGGCATCTCCAGCCAGATGGGCCGCACGGATGTGGACAATTTTCGCGCCCAGCAGGGCATGGGCTTCCGCACGCAGCCGGCCGCCGTGGTCGAAGGACCGATCGGCGAAGGCGAACTGGACCTCCCTTCAAGCTGGCAGATGGTGAAGGAGTTGACCGCGAGTCCGCTCAAGTTCACCGTGACCGCGCCCTACATGCTGGCGAAGACATTGCTGGACCGCCACTACAGCGACCTGCCCAGCCTGACCATGGCCATCGCCGAGGTGCTGCGCCGTCAGGTCGAGGCGATCGACGCGCCCGTCCTCCAGGTGGACGAGGCCAATCTGACCGGCAACCCGGAGGACGCCGCCTGGGCCTACGAGCCGATCAACCATGTGCTGGACGGCGCCCGCGGCGAACGCGCGCTCCACCTCTGCTTCGGCAACTACGGCGGCCAGAGCATACAGAGCGGCTTCTGGGCCAGCCTGCTCGGCTTCCTCAACAACCTGCACGTGGACCACCTGGTGCTGGAGTTCGCCCGCCGCGGCTATGATGAACTGGAGGTTTTCACCGACCTGCGCGAGGATGTCGCTCTGGGCATCGGCGTCGTCGACATCAAGGACAACGAAGTAGAAAGTCCCGAAGTGATCGCAGGGCGCATTCAGCACGCGGTCGATCTGCTGGGCGAGGAGCGGGTCAAGTGGATCCACCCCGACTGCGGCTTCTGGATGCTGCCGCGCTCGGTCGCCGACCGTAAGATGCAGACGCTGGTGGCAGGGCGGGATCTTTTCCTGGGGCAAACCGCTGGGTAGTCCGCGCTCTAGACCAATGTGGTAATTTGGCAATCGTCCCTGTCCAGCGCCTCTGGTTTCAATGCCACTCCGAGCCCCGGTCTCTGGGGCGGATGCATCCGCCCATTCTCCACCACAAATGGGTGATCGACCAGATCCAGATAGAATCCCAGGGTGAACGCGCGCACGATCTCCTGCATCCACGTATTGGTGGCGTGGGCGGCCAGGTGAAGGGAGGCCGCCAGTGTTACCGGGCCGGTGCAGTCGTGGAAGATCACGCCCATGTTGTTGGTCTCGGCCATGTCCGCCGTCTTGCGAGATTCGGTGATGCCGCCCGCCCAGGTCACATCTGTCATCACCACGTCGCAGGCATCCGCCCGTAGCATCTCCTCGACCGCGTAGCGATTCATGAGTAGCTCCGACGCACAGATGGGCGTGCGCGTCGAACTGCGCAGCTTGGCCAGCGTGCGCGGGTTGTCAGGCTTCATCAGGTCCTCGAGCAGGACCGGCTTGTAGGGTTCGAGAGCCTCCGCGATGCGGCGGGCGGGCTGGAGAGCCCAATAGCCGTGCCCCTCCAGGATAATATCCATCTCCAGCCCTACAGCATCGCGGACCTGCCGCCACGGCTGCAACCCTTCTTCGATCTCCGCGAACGAAATCGTCTGGCCGTGATTGGCGAGGGCGAAGCGATCAAAAGGCCAGATCTTCATGGCGCGGATTCCCATATCGAGGAGCGAGCGGGCAAGTTCGCCGGCATCGCCGCCGGGCTGCCAAGCCTCAAAGTCCTGATACGTGCCGGTTGCAGTGGTGTTTACTTTGCGGGATATATCCGGTGGTTTCTGCCCGTAACCTGCGGAGGCGCAGGTGTTGTAGACCGGCACGCCCTCCGGATTGCTCGTCCCGCCGAGAAGCTGCCAGATCGGTCGGCCCAACTCCTGCCCCAGAATATCCCAGAGCGCCACATCCACCGCCGCGAGGCAGCGCATCTCCAGTCCCTTATTGCCGTAGATATGCGAGTTCTCGTAGGCCCGGCGCCAGAACGCTTCGATCTGGCGCGGGTCGCTCTCCAGCAGCAGCGGCGTCAATACCTCTCCGATATAAGCCGTCACAGAGCGGGGCGTGTAGTAGGTCTCTCCCAGGCCGACGATCCCGCTGTCCGTCGTCAGTTCAAGGAAGGTGATGTTGGCGAAGGGAGCGAAGTGGATGGTTCGAACGCCGGTGATCTTCACGATGGACCTCTGCAGGAAGATAGTGGACCAGCACAGGGCAGACGCTTCAGGGAGAACTATACAGCAGTTGAGCAACTTGCAAAAGGGCTGTCCGGGCCGCAAAAAACGGTTTGACAAAGAGGAGCTTAGATATAATAATATGTGGACAAGACGCGGTGTAGCGAGGCATGAAGCGCTGCATCGTGCCAAAAGCTGTGTTCCTTGGCGCAGGTGAAGGTGCCGCACCGGAAGCGGCGCTGCGCTGGTGGAGCATGGTGATGATCTCCAGAAAGCCCCAGCGAGTTCCCCTATGGCCTACACTGACATCCAGAAACCCGCGCTGCCGTACCGCTATGAATTCGGTCTCGATGAGTTGGAGGCCGCCCAGGGATGTGTCGACGCCCATGGGTTCGCTGTGGTCAAGCAGGTATTGACTGAGGAGCTGGTTGAGGAGCTTCAGGAAGCGATTCTGCAGGTCATTGACCCGGACGGGACATTGGGCCCCGGCGAGAGCTTCACCCACACCTCCTTTGTCGAGCACGCGCCCGCACTGTGGCAACTGCTCGACTACGAGCCCTTTCTGCGGGTCCAGCGCCTCTTCTGCCAGGCGGACGATCTGACCATCCACCGCACAGCCGCGATTCTGCGCAATCCCGGCTCCTCTCCACTTGCGTGGCACTCTGACTGGCACGGCTTCAGTCAAGGCCCCCCGCAAAACGCCGGCGATGTTCTGAACCGGGGATCCTGGCCCTCGGGCCGCTGGTTCTATCTCACAGGCTCCTATCCTGAACACGGCGGCCTCGCCGTGATTGAAGATTCCCACGTGGAAAATTGGGCGGGACCGGAAGGCTTTGCGCTGACTCCGGACCGGCGCTCATTTCATCGACAGGGGAGCGAACCAAAAGGCTATGTCGGTTTCGATGTGCCAGGCATGGTTCCTCTGTTCACGGAGCCGGGCGACCAGATCATCTTCGCCGCTCGCACCTACCACGCCGCTTTCCCCAATCAGACCGACCAGGTGCGGCTTTCCTGCGGCCTCGGTCTCCGCCCGCGCAGCTACCGCATAGAGGCGCCGTGGCCGCTCCCAGAATCGGCGCGGGCGTTCATTGAGGCGCTGCCTGCACGCCATCAGCACTTTGTCGAAAACTATGTCGGCATCGATACGGAATGGCGCGGTCAAGAGATGACCGCATGAGTTAGGCATGACAGTTTCACGACAGCGACTTGCGTCGACTTAGAACCGTTGGCGCCCGGCCCCTCGGAAGCATTTGACCAGAGTACGTGTTGTTGCATGCGCTTCGATCACTACCAGATCAAACTAACAGATCAAAGGAGAAGAGAGCATGAAACCGAACAACCTGAGTCGACGTGATTTCTTGAAGCTGTCTGCCGTCACGGGCACGGGAGCCCTTCTGGCTGCATGCCAGGTGCCGGCCGCGCCGGCGGGTGACGGCGGCGCAGCTGCGCCCGCGGCTGTAACCACAACGATTGATTTCTGGGATTTCCCGTACTACTCATCGGCTCTTGGCGAGCCCGGTTCCTGGCAGTGGGAGCGGGCGAACGCCTTTATGGAAGAGAATCCAAGTATTGAGGTAGAGGTGCTTCCCCTGACGTGGGAGCAGGGCAGCAAGGTGACAACAGCCCTCGCGGCCGGTTCGCCCCCGGATGTTGTCGGCGGCGGCTGGATCCAGCTCGCCCTCTCGGCCTTGGAGGTGGGACTGGCTCTGGACCTCACCGACTCGCTGGAAGAGCAGTTGGCCAGCGATATGGTCGAGGGAATGCTTGAGCAGTGCTCAATCGATGGCAGGGTGTACATGTTGCCGTACTGGCCGGTCTGCCAGTCCGGGGTTGTCTACCTTGATGGAGTCGAGGAAGCGAGCGCGATGGATACTGCCCCCCAGGCGCCATGCTACGGGTGGAACATCGACCAGTTCAATACCTGGCTTGAGGCTGTGCGGGGGACGCGGCCGGACGGCAGCGAGCGCTACGGACTCGGCATCCCATCCGCCCATTCCACACCGGCTTTCCATTGGGTGACACTCCTGTATTTCCGCTGCTTCGGCGCCCACTTCTGGACCGATGAGACGGAATCGTGCGTCGACATGGCTTCGCCGGAGGCGATCAAATGCCTTGCATGGATGCAAGAGCTGGCCGAAAACGACCTGATTCCCGATCCGGCAGGGTACACCGGCGACGATAACAACGCCCTCATCGACCAGGGCAACGTCCTCATGCAGGTTGGCAACGTGGTACCCGGGGGAGCACGTCGGGAAGGGATGGAATTGGATGAGGAGACCCTGGTCGTCACTGATACCGAGAACGAACGCAGCTGGCGCTTTATCCAGTATCCACACGATGACCCACACCCCGCCATTGCTTGGGGCGGCGCAAACTACTCCGGTTTGGTGCCCTTCAAGCCCGAGGACCCTGCTGATACGCCAGGACTGTTGAAGTTCCTCCACTGGATGACCAACGACGAAAGCGAAGAATGGCTGGTTAAGTCGGCCGGAATGCTGCCGTTCCGCAAGTCCATTCTGGCGGAAGTCGCCGACGACCCTCTCGTGGTCTATACATCCGAATGTCTGATGCCGAACGCATGGTTCGATGCCAAGCGCAGTACGGAGACCATCGTGGTGCGCTCGATCTTTGAGGAACATTTCCAGGGCGCCTTCTCCGGCAAGAGCGCGGAACAGGTGATGCAGGAGATGACCGACGACATCAACACGGAGCTCGAGAGCTGTGCGTAGAATCCCACCATGGATAAGGCCGGTCTCCCGCGACGACACGGCTCGCGGGAGACCCTTTCAGACTCTCAACAGCGGGGACAGCCATGAACTATGCCAAGCGTGAGGAGATGTGGGGCTATATCTTCGTCACACCTTTCCTGGTTCTGTTCCTTGTCTTTGTGCTGGTGCCTACGGTCATGTCCGTCGTGATGGCCGCGCTCGAATGGTACGATCGAAAGCCGGTTTGGGTTGGCCTGGACAACATTGACCACGTCCTGAACGACAAGCGTTTCTGGCAATCTGTACGCAACACGTTGACCTACGTGGGGATGTTCACATTCGCTGCCGTCGCCCTGGCGCTTGCGGTGGCGATCCGGATCACCAAGTTCCGTAATCAAGGCATGCGCCAGGGCTTGCAAAGCGCCTTCTATCTGCCCAGCGTGGTTTCGCTCGTCGCCGTTGCGGTCGTCTGGCGCTACATCTTCAACAACCAGTTCGGTCTGATCAACTACCTGTTGAGCGTGGTCGGAATCGAGCCTGTCAACTGGCTGGGGAATCCGCAGACAGCCCTGCCATCCCTTGTCTTTATGGACCTGGTTACCGGGCTGGGCGTTGGAATTATCATCTTCGTGGCTGCGGTCCTCGGGCTGCCTTCCGAGCTGTTCGATGCAGCCCATATCGACGGCGCCACCGGGTGGCTGGAGACGATTTACATCACCATCCCCCTGCTGACCCCGAGTATCCTCTATGTGGCGGTGACGACGACGATCGTGGCGATGCAGCTCTTCGTCTCCGTCTTTTTCCTCACCAAGGGCGGGCCGGTGGGCTCCACGTTGACACTCGCCTTCCTCACCTACCGTTACGCCTTCGTCTTTCTCAAAGTCGGCTACGCATCGGCCGTCGGGCTGGCGCTTCTCCTGCTCACCCTGGCACTGGCGGTGGTCCTCTTCCGCTGGTTCCGGTCCGTCGTGGAATACTAAAGGAGCCCGGGAGCGCTGTGCTGAAACAACCCACTGTCCCCGAAGAGCATATCTCGCGTCCAATCCAGACTGAAGGTCGTTCCTGGCGCAGGTTTCGAGAATGGACCGGCAGTAACGTCACGTTGCTGCTGCTCTTTTTTTGGGCTCTCGTCTCATGGTTTCCCCTATACTGGATGGTGCTGACCAGCTTCAAGAAAGGCCAGCAGGCGCAGGCTCTGCCCCCCGGTCTATGGTTGAAGGAGCCCACCCTGGAGTCCTATCAGCAGGTGCTGAGCTCGACCTTTCCCGTGCTGCGCTGGTTGGCCAATAGCCTCTTCGTCTCCGTCACGGTTACGGTCATTGGGCTGTTGTTGTGCGCGGCTGCCGGCTATGCCTTCGCGCGCAAGCGCTTTCGAGGACGTGATATCATCTTCTGGATGGTGCTGAGCACAATGATGCTGCCGGGTTTCTCCAGGCTGATCCCGGCCTTTATGCTGACCCTGCTGCTGAATCTGCATGACACGTACTGGGTTATGATCCTGCCCGGGTTGGCGTCACCCTATGCGGTCTTTCTCATCCGCCAGTTCATGTTGACGCTGCCGTCCGAGCTGTTCGACCAAGCGCGCATCGACGGCGCCGGCGAAATCCGCCTCTGGTGGCAGATCGCGCTGCCGCTGACCAAACCGGCGCTGGCGGCATTGGGGACCTTCACCTTCGTGGCAACGTGGAACGACTTCGTATGGCCCCTGGCCGTGATCAACGATCTGAAACTGATGCCCATTCAGGTCGGCGTGACCCTGCTGCGCGGCATGGAGCGCACCGGGCGCAACGATTACCCGATCGCCATGGCCTCCGGCGTGCTGATGGCCGTGCCGCCGGTCATCATATTCTTCCTGTTTCAACAGTACTTTATTCGCGGCCTGACCATCGGCGCGTTGAAGGGCTAGTGGATGCCGGCGCGACGACCCCTTACAACATCATCGCAGTGCCAGGCTTAACCCCAAGCAGATCACTCCCATAGCTGTTAGCGGACGCAGTCCCATGCGTCTGTTCGACTCTTTCCAGCACAGCCTGATTGCGGCCTACAGCTTGATGCCGCCCTGTGTCAAGACTTCCACTCGATCAACACGCCGAGGAAACTGTTCGGGCGCTCTACGAGCATCTCGTATGTCTCTCCAACGTCGTCTGGCTGAATGCGGTGGCTGATCAGCCCCTCGCTCAGCAGCGAGCCGTCCGCGAACAGGCGCAAAACCAGTTCAAGGTTGCGCTTCCGGGTCCATGGATCCTGAGTCGTGTAGGGATGCCCGGACACGCGAGCATGCGCGCCGATCAGCGAGACACCTTTGTGGTGTACAGCCCTGTAGAGATCGATTTCGGCTGAGCCGCGGGGGCTGCCCAGCAGCACGACACGCCCGCCGTCGCCTGCCAGGTCCAGGGCCTGCGGTACTACACGGGGATTGCCGGTCGCTTCGATCACGACCTCTGCCATATGTCCACCGGTGACGTCGTTCACTGTTTGGCTGACGTCCGACTGCTCTGGATTGAGAGCATGGACACCACTGGCGCCTGCGATCTGTACGCGACTAGGGAGGAGATCGACCCCAATCACAGGCCGCGCGCCGGACAGGCGAGACAGTTGTGCCGCAAACTGGCCGATCAGCCCCAGACCCAAGACGATCACCGTTTCGCCCAGCGTTACTTTGCCTTGACGCACGCCCACCGCGCTGATACCACCCAGCACCGCCAGTGCGCCCTGTTCCAGCGTAACGTCCGGCGGCAAACGCCACATTTGGGTTGTGCGTACATCACACAGGGCCCAGTCGCCGTGCGCTGCGTAGACCACCACACGGTCGCCTTCTGCCCATTCTGTCACCTCGCGGCCGACCGCCTGCACGGTGCCTGCCAACGCGTAGCCCATATCGATTGGGAACTGTGGCGGGTCCGGCTGTGAGAAGCCGATGTGTGAACCACTGTACATCGCGAGCTCTGTGCCCGCGCTGATGAGGGAGCAGGCTGACTTGACGACAACCTCATGCGGGGCAGGCACTTCTGGGATTTCGAAGGGTTCCCATTCAATCTGGCGAATCGCCTTACAGACCAGGCGTCTGGCTCGCATCCTGTTCTTCCTCTCGAACTGCTGTCCGGTCGCCTTCGCTTCGTTCCTCATTCTGTTTTGCCATCTATCCATGTACGCATCGACGATCTGCTGTCACGATTTGCCCATGCATAGTAGGGAATAAAGGTCAGGACACCGTCCGGGTGGTCGTATGTGCCGCCGTCTCCTTGAAGAGAAACAACCCCGCCGAGAAGATCCTTCCGGAAATCCGCTCCGAATTCGTTCAGCAATGCTGACTGCCGATAGTGCCCCAAAAGCTCGCGGCCGTCATCCCTCTCGTTCTCCGGCGGCAACGCAATGTACGCGCCCCACATATCAGTGGCGGGATTATCGGTACTCTCGGCGCAATACACAAGCGGACCGCGACAGAGCGCAACCTTGCCCTCATAGTAGCGGGCACGCGGGTCGGCAGTCATGGCAATAACGTGCATCGGCAGATGCAGAGTGACACTGTCACCTTTGCGCCATTCTCTGGTGATGCGACAGTAGGTTCCGGGCGCGACCTCTCCTTCGACAGGTCGTCCATTCACCTGCACAGTTGGGTTGCGGCACCATTCAGGTATTCTCAGGTTCAGATCAAAAGTGGAAGGCCGCTCGGGATCGAGGGTGATGTTTACCTTACCGTCCCATGGATAGGACGCGTCCTGAGCAAGGCAGAGTTTTGTCCTGTCATCCAGACGCCAGTCCATCGTACAACTGTCATACAGGTGGACCCACACGCCATCCTCGGAAACGCTGAACATGTATCCAGGCAATGACGCGATCGTTCGCAGCGCGTTGGGTGAGCAGCAACTGGTGGAGGCTGATGACCAGGGCGTGCGCTGCCAGTGGTTGCCGTCCGATGAGAGGGGACACATATAGTGGAACTTTCCGCCGTCGGCAGATACGTGCGCCAGGAAGCCGTTGTACAGCGTCCTCTCCATCAGATCGGCGTAGCTGGCATCGCCCGTCAAGGCCAGCATGCGCCAGTTCCAAGTCGCGTTTCCTATCGCTTCGCACGTCTCCAAACCTGTGCCCAGCAGGAATCTGAAAACGCCCGCATGCAGTTCGAAAGCCTCTTTGCATGTCAGCTCGCAGTTCTCAGAGTCCACGGCCAGTTGGCCGGTGAGATGCAGCTTGCCGGTTGTCATGTCACGCCAGATGGCAGTGAGCTTGTCCATGAACTCCTGGTCGCCTGTCTCTGCATAATAGTCGGCGCCGCCGCACATGAGGTATGTCTGACGTACAACGTGCCTGCTCACGTAGCCGAGGAAACTGGAACCGATGATCGGGGGCTGTCTCAGCAGTGGGGTGAGAAAATGTCTGGCGCCGGCGAGATATCTCTCTTTGCCCGTGGTGCGGTAGAGTTCGACCAATGCCATTTCGATGACGCTGTGCCCGGCAAAGTTCTCCCCTTGAAACTGCCGGCAGATTGCGTCAGCAACACGCTGCGCGCACTCCAGAAATTCGGTCGATCCAGTTGCGCGGTGGTGTGCAATGGCAGCCTGGATCATATGACCCGGGTTGCCCAGTCCGTACGATCTTTCGAAGTCGTCGCCATAGTAGATAGCCCAGAATGCGTTGTCCTGATGCGCATTGGCAACGCCGGTCACAAACAGATCGAGCAAGGCGCCTGTGTCAGGATCGTCCCCGGACTGCATGACATATGCGCAAGCTTCCAGCCATTTATGAAAGTTCGCGCGCCAGGAATGGCCGTTGCGCGTGCGATTCATTCCGGTGGGATTGGTCCTTAGCGTTTCCAGGCCGGCCGCGATTCCCGCTCTGTCGCCCGCCGCATAGGCCCTGAACGGAGCGGTCTGGTCGTCTACGTCCAGCCAGGCCAGGAACGTCGGGATGCCGTTCGTCCGGTTAACATGCATGCGCGTCTTCCAGAACCCATCGCGCATGGTGACGGCCTGCACCGGGACAGGTTTGAGGGGGGCAAAAGGGCTGGCGACAGTGGACACCACGCCGGCCACCTGCCAATGTGGGATATGTCGATTGTCTGACATGCCAACCTCCTTCCTTGGGGTATTCATTCTGTCAGCACGCGGCCGTCTCGTCCGCCCCGAAGCGACACATAACTCGGGACCTCATTCCATCTGGACTTCCGTCGCGCCGGCGGCGAGGAACGGGCCGAGCGTTTCACCCCGCAACAGCTTGTCCAAATCGTCCAGGAACTCCAGGTAGGTGCCCTGCCAGCCAAAGTGGTCCCAGAACCAGCCGTCATACGGCGATCCCGCCGTGGCCTCGCCCTTCGGAACGTCGGCGTAGCGGGCGCGCATTGCCTCGATCTGCGCCGCCTGCAGCCGCCCCAGTTTGTAGTCCAGGTACAGTTCGAAACAGTCCACAAAGATGCGCACGTCGTTCACGTTGGCTTCGAGCAGCCCGGCGACGTGGGCAAAGGAATCCGGGTCAATCTTGCCATCCAGTTGCCGCCACGCTGTCAGCACGCTTTCCATGTGGGCGATGGACGGCCTCTTCTCGGCCATCAGCTCGGCGGCATAGGCGTCGCTCAACGGCACCCGGTTGAAGATGAGTTGATAGCGCGGATCGTTGCGCAGCGCTTCGCGCTCCTGCTCGGGATAGGCGTCGAGCGGCAACTCCAAGCCGAGGACGTTCTCACCCACGCGATCCATCCCCGGATGCAGGTAGTCGGTCCAGATTCGCCACGGTCCGTTGAGGCGAGTGTCCAGGTAGCTGTAGCGCGCTACGTAACTGTGACACTGGGTCAAGCCGCTGCGGCTGAACAGCGCGCCGATGGTGGCGGGATAGGTTGTGCGCAGGCCGGGGAGGAACGCGCGCGCCTCCTCGCCATACTCCATCGTCAGCCACTCGGACAGGATATCGTCCGGGTTGAGGTAGGGGTTCCAGCACAGCTTGCCGTAGGCATACCAGTTGGAGAGGTTGAGCGGATGGTCTACGTGTTCGGGATGGATCCCCAGATTGGCGTCAAACCCGTCACAGTTTTTGTCGGCTGCCTTGAGGAACTCTTCCTGCCAGCGGTGGGCCATCGAGCAAGGCAGAAAGTTCAGGCCGGCCGTATCGCCCACCAGCGCGAGTTCGAACACGTAAGGGGCACGCTCGCCCGGTCGATTACCGATGTGGCGCCAGATCGGATGCGGCGGATAGGGCGGACGAAAGTCCCAGTACAGGTGGCAGGGCGCGATTCGCGCATTCGCTGGGAGCTCATCCCCCCAGTCCCCGAACAACTCTGCTTCCGATTTTGCGTAGGCGGCCTGGTCGGTGACCGCAGGCCAGAGCAGCTCTCCGCTGATGGTGGCCAGCGCCTCGCTGACCAAACGCATGCCGGCCAGAACGCGCTCGCGAACCGGCAGCGCGCGACAGCGATCGCAGTCGTCCTCGTGCGGGCCTGGCGCGTTCTCGCCGGCGCCCCAGACGATGGCATTGCGGACCGACGGCATGGCAACGGCCAGGCGGGCGGCGAAATCGTGCCACTGTGCGCGGACGGTGTCGGAAAAGGGACAGACGTCCTCATAGTTCCCCTTTTCGTCCGGCTCGGCATAGTGGAGGGACAGACCAACCGTTACGCCGAAGCGGTCCAGAAAGCGGGCGAACTGCTCGACCGGCTCGGCGTGGGAAAGCCAGCGTTCGAACTGTGAGCCCCTGGCCGCGTATTGAGCGAACATGCCGAGGTTGTTGACGCGCATGGCCAGCAGCCGCCGGGCGAGGTCCAGGTACTCTGGGCACTCTTCCGGGCGCAGCATTTTTTCGTAGTCCAGGATGCTTTTGAAGGGAAGACACCAGACCTTGTTCGAGGGCGTCTCCCACATCCGCAGCGCGCGCACCGGGAAATGAGGGCCATCGGTCAGCGCTGTGATGGCCTGGTCGCGCCGGGCGCGGTCGATGCACTCCTGCACCCCATACAGAACGCCCCGCCCATCGCCGCCGGTAATGCGCAACGTGGTGCCCCCCTCCACCCGGATGCGATAGTGCTCCGGCTTCAAGTCGGTCCCGGCGGTGTCCAACCAGGCCGTGACATTCCCTTGATCGGAATGAGTCCCGATGGTTGGCCTTATACCACCCAGCTTTTCGATCCAGCGTGCCAACTCGTCGGCGGCGGTCTGAACGCGTGGACTGGCATCGCGCGGGATTCTGATCGCATCGATCACTGGCATCTGCATGTCTGTGTTTACCCCCTGCGATTCTCGCTTCAACTCAAGTGGTCAACCGGTAGGGTTGTATTAAGTGGCTGCGTACGCCCACTGTCCGCGGATCATAGTACGCCAGGCACTGAAGTCATCCTCAAAGATCGCTATATCGGCGTCCTTGCCCGCTTCCAAGCTGCCCTTGCGGTCATCCACGCCGATAACGTGGGCTGGCGCCAGGCTTGCCATACGAATGGCCTCTACCAGTGGAACACCGACGGTGTCCATCAGAATAGGTATCATCTGGTTCAACATTGTGGTGCCGCTCGCAAACGCGGTCCGATCAAGCAGCATGCCAACGCCGTCGTGCACCTCAAATTCGAGGCCCCCCATACGAAAACGAGCGCCTTCCGGCAGGCCCGCGCCGCTACTGACGTTCAATACCCGGAAATGTCAAACCCAGGGAGTTGTGCCAAAAGCATTTTGGACTATAATGCCTCCTTGTGATTGAGAGATTGCAGCAGAATTCAGCAGAGCAAAAGCCTGCCGAGCCGACTTACACCGGATTTCTGATTGAGGTCAGCTGAGGAAACATTATGACGCAGGAAGACTATAGCCTTACCGAAGAGCAGATCCAGCTTTTTGAAGTTTTCGGGTTCCTGGTCCGGAGAAATCTGTTCAGTCCCGAGGAGATGAATAAGATAAACGAAGAGTTCGATCGTCGCCTTGCATCCATTCTGGAGGAAACCGATCCTGAAGAGAAACGTATTTTCAACAACTGGGGTAACCGGACCCCGGAAACCCCCTTTATTGCCAGCTTGCTTGAGGACCCGCGTATTTATCTGCCCGCGGAACAACTGATAGATGAAGATTCCGTTCCCGTCCATTCTAACGCCAACAGCTATGAGAATAATACCAATTGGCATCCGGATTGGAGCGATCCTCATCTATTGGCAATCAAGAACGTCATGTATCTGCAGCCGACAACCGCTGACCGCGGCGCATTGCGTGTCATTCCCGGGTCGCACAAAAATCCATTACATGAAGAACTTCATAACATTGGATTGCGCAGTACGTCTGGCCCTATTAAGGCCCGGTTCTTAGAAGAGTCTGGTCTGAGCGGTGAAGATATTCCCTGCTATGTATTTAGTTCGAATCCGGGTGATATCATTATCTTCAACCAGTTGACCTGGCATGCTGCCTTTGGCGGCTATAGAGACCGCCGCACCTGCACCTGTAATTTTTATGGCGCCCCAAGGACACCGGAAGCGGTAGAGTCGATGCGGAAAGTGGTGGAACACATTCCTGAAATCAAGAAGAACTTGGGAACGATGGGGTTGCAATATCATCCCTGGTGGCTGGAAAACCCTGAAAATAACCCTAGGCGCGCGCGCTGGATTAGTTGGTTGGAGGAATGGGGTTTCGTGGATGCTTATAATAACTAAAAACCTAGAAGCGTCAGGTGTACACCACCGCGCTGATGGCGTGGGATCCATTTCTGGTAAAATCGTACCAAAAATTGAAGAGTAACGCCATGAAAAGGGGTGTGTCCTGGCGTTTCTTGACTAAGCGCTCTCTGACTTGACATTGGGTCTATACTTACTGCGAAGGTGGAGTGTGACACTGGTCGACGCCCTGTTTCTGACCAACCGAGAGACTCTCCACCTGAGAACTGCCTTTGAACCTTCACAAGGGTCTAGCCTTCCAGGTACTGGAGCACCCCATCCCAATCACAAAACGTGCCGCCGACCATCTTTTGGGGCTCCGGGCGCGGTATGTGCATGTCCGAACCACCGGTCTTGACCAGTCCGAGGCGATCTGATATCCGTACATAGTCCTCCTCTTGGGCCTTGGTGTGCGCGGGATGGAACACCTCGACACCGTCGAGTCCTTCGGCAGCCAGGGCAGCGATATTCTCTTCGTCGAACGTGAAAACGACGCCCGTGTCGTGGCCGGGATGAGCTACCACGGCAATGCCGCCGGCCTCGTGAATAGCCGGAATTACCTCCGGTATCGGTGGGTGGAGAACCCGGACGCCGGAAGCCTCTCGCATGGCCATGAACTCTTTTTGATTCGACACAACGCCTTTTTTCAGCAGCAGTTCATATAATGCTGTCGACTCGGAATGTTCCTGAGCCTTCACCTCGGCGTCGTATTCAGCGATGGTCACCTTCGTGCCTTTCCCCTGCAAATATTCCAGCATGGCGAGATTGGACCTTCTTCTCACCGACCAGATTTTATCGGCCAGAAAACCTTCCAGAGAAGCAAGCGGACCATCGCGGAAAAAGCCCAAAACGTGGGCCGGTATCCCGCGCCACGAACTTGTGATCTCGATGCCGGGCAAAAAGGTCACGTCGTAAATGGTCGAGAGTCGTTGGCCTTCCGCAATGCTATCGATGGTGTCGTGGTCGCTGAAGGTCACGGCCGTCAGTCCGCGCGCCATGGCAATGCTGAAGACCTCCTCCGGGTCAAACGATGCGTCGGAGGATGCATGAGTATGGACGTGCAGATCTGCTTTTCTCACGAGGTTTATCTCCTTACCTGCTGTGATTCTACTGGAATTGTGTTGAGCCCGTCGATGACAAAGAGTTCGCTGAGAGGTTGCCTGCGTCCACCTGGGCTCGGATACGACTTGGGGGCACGCTCATTATAGGAAATCCTCTCGTTTCGGTGCTCAGTCGTAGTGGATGTGCGGGTCCAATAAACCTTACAAGAGATCAACGAGCAAATGAGCGAGACTATTGCTGTCGAAGGGGATCGAAGACATCACGCAGCGCGTCGCCAATGAAGTTGAAGCCAAGCACACAAAGGACCACGGCAAGGCCCGGCGGTATCCAGAGCCAGGGACGGATCTGCAGAACGACCAGGTTATTGGCCTGAAAGATCAGGTTTCCCCAGCTTGGCGTCGGTGGCTGCACACCCAGGCCGACAAAGCTGAGGCTGGCTTCGAGCAGGATGAAGCCGCCGATGCTGGTCACCATGCTGACCAGGATGATGCCGGTCACGTTCGGCAGGATGTGCCGGAAGATAATGCGACGGTTGTCTACCCCGATGGATCGGGCAGCCAGGATGTAGTCCAATTCCCGCACTGTCAGGATCTGGCCTCGAATCAAGCGGCACATACCGTGCCAATTCAGAAGTGCAATGGCAATAAACAGATTGACCAGGCTGGGTCCCAGCAAGGATACCATGATCAGGAGCATCATGAAATCGGGAAATACCTGCATCACCTCGACTAGCCGCTGGATCACGTTATCCACCCAGCCGCCGAAGTAGCCCGATATGGCGCCCATGAGCGTGCCGATGACCGTCTGCAGCATCACCCCCAGCGCACCGACCAGCAGGGAAATGCGCCCGCCATAGACGACGCGGGACCACATGTCTCTGCCGATCGCGTCCGTACCCAGCCAGTGTTCGCTGCTCGGCGGTTTGACCAGGTTGTACGCGTCGGTTGCGGAAGGCTCATAGCGCGTCACCAGAGGCGCAGCCAGCGTGATGACCAACAGCGCGCCGATCATGAGCGCGCCGAGGACGCCGAAACGATTGCGCAGATAGTTCTTCCAGGCGCGAGACTGAAATAGGCCCTGTCGGCGCGTCAACGTGGCGTCGTCGCTGGCGGAGGGTTGCTCGCGCTGTAAGGAAGGTCGTTCCAATATCTCTGTACGTTTGGTCATAATGGTGAGCCCCAGTCCATGCCGAGTATCTCACGCCGCTGTACAGCGTTGTCCAGGCCAGAAATGAGGCCTGCGCCCGTCATCCTGAACGCAGCGAAGGATCTCATCGGTGTCCTCGAGAGATCTGCAGCTCATTTATAGGCGATACGAGGATCGACAAACGCGTAGGCGATGTCGGCGATCAAATTTGCGATCAGCGTCAGGATGGCGATGACGAACACGTTGGCCATCATAACGGGGTAGTCTTTCGACAATGCGGCGTCGAGCACCCAGCGACCGATGCCCGGCCAGTTTGCCAAACGTTCTACCAGCACTGAGCCGGCAAATAGGGCCGGCAGCCGGTAGCTGATGATCGTCACGATCGGCATGAGCGCGTTGCGGAAGGCATGGCGCACGATCACGACACGCTCTGGGAGTCCTTTGGCCTGCGCCGTGCGCACGTAGTCCTCGCCCATCACCTCCAACATGCTCGTGCGTGCAAAGCGGATGAAACCGGCGGAACCACCCAGCCCCAGCACCGTGACCGGCAGGATCATGTGCTCGAGGCTATCCCACAGCCCTCTATCGCCAGCTACGGAATACATTCCGCTTGCGGGGAGCCAGTTGAGCTGCAAGGCAAACACCCATATGGCCAGAAGCAGGAAGAAGAAACCGGGCAAGCTGAGGAAGAGGAAGGAGATGACGGTGGTCACGACGTCGAATAGCGAGTACTGGTAGAGGGCGGAGAGGATGCCCAGCCCAAGTCCTACCACAAGGCTGACCGCCAGGGAGGTCACCGTCAACCTCAGCGTCACCGGTAGTCTACGGACCATCTCCTCGAACACGTCCGCTTGATCAATCATCGAGCGGCCAAAGTTGCCCTGGGACAGGTTCCACAGCCAGCGGAGGTACTGCACGTGGATAGGTTTGTCCAGCCCTAACTTCTCCTTAAGGTAGTCCTCGTACCCCTCTTTTGCCTCATATTTGTAGCCATGTCCGTCAATCGTGATTTCTATGTGTTCGAACGCAATATCGGGCGGCAACATGAACTGGGTGGGATCACCAGGCGCCAGGTGCATCAGTCCGAAGTTGACGACGGTAATAATGAAAAGGATCGGGAAGATGAGCCATATGCGCCGGATGATGTAAGTCGTCATCAGACCCCCTACGGCGGGCATAGGGGCACGAGGACTAACATCTCCATGCCCCTACCCCTACCAATCAGATTCTACACAAACTCAGTTCGGGCGTGACCAGGCTCCGTTGACATTTCGGGAAGGCCGAACAAAGTTCAACAAGAACAGAACGTCTGCAGGTCGGATCGGGATGTCTTTCGCTGGAATCTTGTTGTCGACACAACCTTTCGATCCGCGAAGAGCAACTTTCTTTGTTCCAGGGAGGGCCACAGAGGGACACGAAGGGCCCACGAGGGCGCAAAAACCAGGGCACCCACAAGGGGTGCCCCTACGGTAGGGTGGGCTGGTTGAAATGTCAACGAGTCCTAGTCCTCATCGCAGATGTACCAGTCTAAGAGGCCATACTCTGCGCCGCCGCGGTGCACCAGCCCAGTTGTGGTGTTGGGAACGACACCGCAGATATTGGATCGCGTGCCCCAGACGCGCATATTGGTAGAGAAGGTGATCCAGGGACCATAGTCGTACCAGATTTTGGTGGCCTCAGCGAGGTTTTCCGTGCGTACTTCCTCATTGAGCGTGGCCCGGGCCTCCTTGCACAAGCGGCCGAATTCCTCGTCGAACCAGCCGGTATTCTCATAATTCCTGCCAAGTGGTCGATGGAAGTAGTAACAGGCTCGGAGGCTATATCCTCGAACGGTTCCGCCCCCCCCTTCGCTAACGTCGTACTCGCCAGCGAGCAGTTTGTCAGGGAGGGCCAGGCCGACGATCTGCATCTCGACGTTCAATCCCACCTCGCGCATCATCTCAATCCACAGGTTCCAGATGGGCTTTTCAGCGTCATCGATGAAGATGATGGTGCGGTCGGCATCCCATTCGCCCGCGTCGATGGCTTCCTGGATCAACTGCTTCGCCATCTCGGGGTCGTACTCGCGCCACTCCATGTCCTCGGCTCGATAGGCTCCTTCGTTGTTCATCCAACTGTAGGTCTTGCTGCCATGGCCCAGCGTGTGGGCGGCGACGATGGCGTCGCGGTCGGTGGCGTATTCCATCGCGTAGCGGATCTTGTCCGGCAGGGACCCGGGCCGGCGATTGAACTGAATCCCAAGCATCCCCAGGGATTCGTCCACGAGGATCTTCAGGTCGGGATTGCCCTCCAGGCCTTCGATGTCGCTCACCTGCAAGTACTGGGTGACATCCAGGTCGCCTGCGACCAGAGCCGGGAGCTGCGCTTCGTGTTCCATGGTGATGGCAATAATCTTGTCCACCTTGGGTTCGCCGAAGTACTTCGCGCCCCACCAGTCATCGACCGCAACAGCTTCGAAGAACACATCCGTCTCCATGTCGCCCAGACGGAAGGGGCCGCTCACCACAGTGGGATTCATCGCCTCGGGATTCTCGCCGGTAATGAGGGTTTCCAGGGGAAACTTCTCAAAGATGTGCTTGGGAACAATGCCCACCCTGGGGCCGTACTCCTCGTGGTGGGGCGTGCAGTTGTTTCTGCCCTCTTGCATGTCAAAGCGGACCGTGTGGTCATCCACCATCACGATGCCCACGATCTCGTCGGCTTCGCCCTTCACGTATTCCTGCTCGCCGACCCACCCATAGTTCCGGTTCATGACGTCGGGATGGGACAACATTTCGAACGTATACTTGACGTCTGCTGAGGTCAGCGGGGTGCCGTCGGACCAGGTGGCATCTTCATACAGGTAGAAGGTGGCGGAGTCGCAGTTCTCCGTGAGTTCCCACTCCCTCGCCAGCCACGGCACCGCCTCGAAATCTCTGTTGTGGAGGAGCAGCGGCATATAGAAGTAGGGCTCGATGTCGCCCTGGGCCTTATAGGTAGGATAGGGAAAAATGTTGAACCCTTGGGCCCAATTGGAACGGAAGCCCACGCGGATCACGCGTTCACCATCCTCATCCGTTGTGGTGAGCGCAGCCTCTTCTCCGGATGTGGTGTCCGGAGCAGGCGCGGCCGGCGCGCAGGCGGTCATGACCATGCCGAGCGTCACCAGCATGGCGATAAGCGTGAGTTGCCACTGCTTGTTGTTCATCTCGTGCCCTTCCTTTCTGTAAATGTCTTGAGATTGTTCGGAGTAACTGAACGTGAGAAGGCCAAAGAGGACCGAAGGCGGTAACATATACTATAACATAGTGAAAGACAAGAAGTCAAGAACGATTCATCTGATTCTCATATACCGTCGCCGAAAGAAATTGGCCCAAAAACCGCGTTTTCAGACAGCCTGCAATATGGGCAATCACAGTTTAATTCTGACGTACGCCCTCAAATGTTTCATTAACGATGAGTCCTGTCTTCTCATTCAGCACAATAGTTACTTTATCCGCTTCAAATGACATTCTGAGTTCGAATACAACGTGACTTGGCTGTCGGTCGCGAACTCCTTGCCGAACACAACAACCGCATCGTCATCGGCGACAAAGCCTACGTCAGTGCACCAGCAGCTGAGGAACTCTGGCTATACAATCGCATCCGTCTGCTCACCAAACCGCGCAAAAACCAGAAAAAGCAGGTCCCGGCTTTCGTCGCTCGCCTCTACGACTCGGTCCGCCAAATGATCGAAACAGTCACCAGTCAACTCGAAGCACAATTCTCGATTGAAACCAACCGCGCCCATACTTTCTGGGGCTTGTGTGCCCGACTCTACACTAAGTTGACTGCACATACCCTCTGCATCTATATCAACCGCCTGCTAGGCGTACCTGACTATCTGAAAATCAAGCAATTGGCCTTTCCCAACTAGCATAAGGCCCTAATTGTGAGTACTTCATAGCTATATAGCAAAAACGTAAGTAATTGCAACACTTTTAGAGTTTGTGCGCTCAGTTACACTGGTGTTTATGCAGGAACTATGAACCACAGATAGAATGGTTGATGGATGCAACAAGCCCTCCTCGTTCATTTACAGTATAATAGCCGGGTAAATTGAGCCAGCATTTCAGCAGGAGAACAGGTATGATGACAAAAGACGGAATAACAACCTTCGCCACAAGACCCGGCCTGGAGATCGACCCGGAGTTACGCTTATCGCTCACCTGGGTTATTGCCGTGCTGGTCTGCGTGGGGTCAGCTGTGACGTTCATGGGTGAACTGCTGGTTGAGCCGGTACAACGGTTGTCCCAAATACCCTTGGTATGTTTTGGCCTGGCTATGCTTATCTGGTGGCTGGATCGGTTGGGTGGGACTAGGCTCAGCCGCTGGTTTACCCTCATCGGTCTGAGCATCCTCATCAACCTGGCATTCATCCGATTTGGGATATCCGACCTCTACCTATTGATGATCTTGTTGCCCCTTTTGGCGCTGGCGCTCATGACCTGGACTGCGGCGCTGCTCACGGCTTTACTGGAAACTATAGGGCTGCTATTCCTGTGGCCAACCATTGGGATAGACCCCATCTCCCTTGTTCTGACAATCGGGCTGACCTGGACGGTACTCGGCCTGCTGTTGGCCATCATCGGCCCCCAGGTTCGGCGCAGTCAATGGTCATACGATCAGTTTCACCGAGCGCGGCAGCGATTAGATGAAACGCGGGATCAAAAAGTCCAGTTGGCCCAAATGCAGGAGGATTTGAAATCGGCCTACCAGACCCAGGAACTGCTCAATCAGCGGTTGGTCGTCCTACGTCAGATTGCTGAGGAAGCTCATGAAGCCAAGGCCGCCTTTGTGGCCAAGATCAGCCACGAATTTCGGACGCCGTTGAATATAATTCTGGGTCTGATTGACACGATGCTGGAGGTACCTGAAGCCTATGGGAAATCGCTGCCACCCTTGCTCATGCAAGTTCTGGAGGTCATACAGCGCAACAGCAATCATTTGGCCAGCATGATCAGCGATGTCCTGGATCTCAGCCAGGCCGATGCAGGCCGGCTGAGCCTGCATCGGGAATGGGCCGATTTGGCTGACGATATAAAAAATGCGGTGGTGATGGTGGTGCGTCCGCTGATTGAAAGGAAAGCACTCACTTTGCAGGTCAGCATTGATGACGATTTCCCCCAAGTTTACTGCGACAGAACCCGTATCCGCCAGGTGGTTCTCAACCTGGTGAGCAATGCGGCCCGCTATACGGAGACTGGCGGCATTATCGTCAAGGCAACGCGCCAGGGCAGTGACATTCTTATCAGCGTAACGGATACGGGTCCCGGTATCACCCCGCAAGAGCTGGACAGAATCTTTGAACCGTTTGCGCAGGCGGACCAAACGCGACCTGCTAAAGGCGGCAGTGGACTCGGCCTCAGCGTCAGCCAACAATTCATCGAACGTCATCAGGGTCGGATATGGGCCGAAAGTAAATTAGGCTTCGGCAGCACCTTCTCATTCACCCTGCCCATCGCCCCGCCGCTGCCGGCCGGGGGCACGTCGGCCCCTGGCCTTGCCGAAGACTGGGTTTGGCATGAACGCACCACCTGGCCTCAATTGCCCGAAATGCCGCGCAAACAACGGATAATGGTTTGTGATGAAAGTGGCGATTTGGCCCCCCTGCTCAGCCGCCATACCGATGAGATTCAGTTTACCGAGAGCCGTGATCTACCTGGCGCTCTCGAAGCGTTGCAAACCCATCCGACCCATATGCTGATCCTCAATGCAGCCGCTCCCCAACATTTGATCTTATTAATGGAAGAGGCCCGGCAAGCCATACCTGATATGCCCATTCTTGGGTGTGCCTTTCCGCCGAAAATCAATTATGCCTTAGAGGCCGGGGCTGTCGACTATTTGATCAAGCCGATCAGACAGCCGGATTTTGCCAAGGCCTTGAATACGCTTGACAAGCCGGTGAAGCGCATTTTGCTGGTGGACGACAATCCGGATATTCGCCAACTCTATACCCAGATGCTCTCTATCATTGACCCTACGTTGGAGATTACCCCCACCGCCAGCGGGGCGGAAGCGTTGGCCGAGCTACACCATCGGGTCCGGGGCAGTGAGGCTCCAGATTTGGTCCTACTGGACATTCTTCTGCCCGATATGCTCGGTTGGCAGGTTTTGGCGGAAAAGAATCAAGACGCGGCGATTCGTGACATTCCGGTGATCGCAATCTCCGGCGAAGAGCTTGTGGCCTGGCCAACACGCAGTAGCGTACTGTTGGCAACGATGGGAGCGGGGGTACCGATTAACAAGCTGCTGCCCTGTTCGCACCGGCTTGCGGCGCTGTTAATGAAGGCAGATGGGGAACTTGAGGCCGGTTAGGGCCATTCCCAGAAATCAAATAGGATATTTCCTACCCGGAGTGGGTTCTCGTGCCGAAACTCAGTTTCGGCACGCAATTGGATATCCAAACTCAGTTTGGACACCACCCACGCTAAGTGGGATATCCTTATTAAAGATATCCAATAGGCTACAGGTACTCAATCTTACCTTTCATCTCCTCGGCATCGAGAACTTGAACGATCAACATCAATCCTTGAATAATGTCGCCCACGGATGTTCCTTGTCTTGCATACGCAATTCCTGCATGCTAATGCCCTGCGGCAGCTAAACGTAGAATATCGGCATCTTGAGTAAATATCACTCTACCCTCTGCCAAAGCGAACGCTAAATGCTCCTCATCCGATGCCCCGAGCATATTTGCCTCAGGTTCGCTGAGAACGTCTATCCCTCGTTCACGAAGTCCCCGGATAGCGGCTTTTTGACACTTGTTCATCCGTATAACATCGAATTCTACTCACGGCCGTGTTTCTTCAGCTTCTCTTGTAATGGTGATGAAGATTGATGTTGCAACGCCTTTATAAATGCTTCATCTTCTGCAATGCTTTGATCCACTTCTTCACGATGATCAAAGTAATAAGCAAGTGCCGCATGGACAGCCGCTAAGGACAAATCGTGTTCGGTACAAATCACATCGAGGCTCTGACCCAGATGTTCATGCCACACGACAATGTTTTGTACGGTGATGCGATGTCCGGCGATTCGAGGTTTTCCCCCAACGACGCCAGGTGTAATTTCTATATGTTTATCCAGAATTTTCGCGAACATATTTATCTCTTTTCAGACTATCTTCTGTTAAGCAAAGTCACTACTATACCCTTTTTCTACCAGATTCCCGCAGAATTTTATAACCCTCACTCACCCCGCAACCCGACTATATGCTTCATCCAGCGCCTCGATAAACTCCCGCCGCCGCACCGGCTTTGGCAAGTAAAGCGACGCGCCCAGCGCCAAAGCCAGCTCTTCCCGGCGGATGACAGAGCAGACAATGATGGGAATGGCCCGGGTATCAGGATGCTCATGCAGATAGGCCAGCAGCTCCCAGCCATCCATACCGGGCAGGAGCACGTCCAGGATGATTAGGTTTGGTTTTGTGACGGCAATGGTTTCAAAAAGGCGTTCGCCATCGGCCAGATGGATGATCTGATAGGGGGTATTGGTGACAGAGATCCGGAAGAAGGTTACCAGATCAGCGTTATCATCCACCACAAGTACGGAAATGGGGTCACCGGCAGATGGCAGCCTGAACCGAAAGACAATGGTTTCAGCGGCCCGCCGGATATTGAGCGTATCACCTTGATCGCCCAGAAGCTCTTGGATGAGGTCGCTGCTGGGCAGCGGGGCGCTGTCGGGTAGCGTATCGGTGACGATGGGGCCACCTGTCACGGTGAGGGTGATGAAATCCCCTGCCATTTCAGCCAGCAGGACAATTTCGCCCGACGCCATGAGTTGCACCAACTTCTCGATGGCGGTTAGTAATATTTGCCGCAGCGCCGAAGGCTGAATCACCGCGGTCAGATTTTTTGGGATGGGGTCAACCTTTAATTGAATATTGTGTTTGGTCGTTAGCACCTGGCCGACCTGCACCACCCTGGCGATGACGGCGGCCACCTCGCTCTTGGTCTCCGGCACGTTCTGCTGCAAGATGGCTAACTCTTGCTGCACCTGAGAACGCCACGGGTCGGTTTCAATGTTGCCGCCATCTGTTGATGGTGTGCCAGCGACTGCTGGCGTATCTGTCCTCCTTTGGCCCCACAGCCATTGCGCCAAATTATGGATGGCTCGCTTCTGTTCGCGACGAATCTGGCGAATCGACAATTTCATGCGATAACTCGTTTCTTCTTGCGTCAGGCCTTGCCGATAGCGCAAATATAAGAGTTCGTATATTCGCTGACTGTGGGCATAGGGTGCAACATCGGGGGCTGGTTTCAAAGCCTCAATGGCTTTGATGAGCGCAGACTGCATCTCCTTGACGCCTTGCTGCTGTGGCACCCCTAACACCTGCCACAATAGCATCGGTGGCTGGTAAACGGGGTCGTTGAGATGGGGTAATGCTTCGTATAAGGCCTGTTCGAGGACTTCAATCGTTTCCAAATCTTGGTTTTTTGGTTCTGTCATTGTCTTCGCCACACCCTTGTGATATCCATACGCTAGCCGACATTCCCAAAAACTTTTCGAGCCGTTTGGATGCGCCGCTGCACATGCTCAATCTCCGCCAGTGCGTCACGAATACGAACAGCCAATTGGTAAGTTGACTATTCACAAAACCACTCCATCACGTTCAATAATGGCCCTCAGACCAGGACGACACGTATCAGGATCTATCAAATCAACCTTAATGTCAGCACTTAATCCTGTCACTGCAGCCACAGCAGCGTAAAAACGTTTGGGGGGAATACCCCAAGCTGCCAGATCAATGTCAGAGCAGACAGAGTACCCTATCTCCGAAGCCAACGAGCCAAAAAGAACAACGTGTCGAGCCATAAATTTTTCACGTAAAAGTTTGCTGGCCTGCCGGGCCAGTTGCCATGCCTGTTGTTTTCGATTTATAACGAGCGCATTTGTTACTTCCGAAGTGGCTTGCGTTCTCGTCGGCTGATATGTTTGCCACTCTTTTGGGGTTAGGTCCAATGCGGTTTTGCTCATAACTAAAATTGTATAACAAAGTATCAGCCGAGGCTAGTGTTCCGGCAAGAATCTTTTGCCGGATAGAGCGTATGCGCGGAACAGTTAAATCGGGTTAAAAAATCCACCAAATCCTGCCAATCCGTGTTCTAAATGCGCCCATTTCGATTCTTTGGCCGGTGATTGGCCGGTTCATGGCCTTGTAGATCGCTTTTTAGAGGAGTATTCTACGAGGTCAGGATGGTGGAAACCATTTGACATAAGAGCAAATGGTGATTGGGGCAAATTACCAGTAACTTCGCAAGGCAATACTGAACAATTACTTACGAATGAAAGGAGCCGCCCATAAAGCAATAAAAAAATGGACATTGTAGTCATAACATTTTCAGAGGAGTCGAACTGTCTCCATCGAGACGACACCGGAGAATGAAAATGAACAAAAAACATTTGAACCGTCGTGACTTTCTTAGAGTTGGCAGTATGCCGGCAGCCGGCCTTTTGTTGGCCGCCTGTGCAGTTCAGCCAGCTCCGGACAACTCGGCCGAAGCCGAAGCCGCAATAGCCCAAGAAGTCATTGAGATATCCGCTGCCAGACATGGCATTGAGGATGATGTGGTGCTTGAAGGGGCGATTATTTCTGTGTTTCGAGAAAGTCATCCGCACATTAATGTCGAGCCCATAGCATTGCCCTGGGAAGATTACAACACCAAGATCCCGGTCATGATCGCCGGGGGAACGGCGCCGGACACGTTTGCCTGCCATCCCGCGTTGATGTTCCAGGTTGTACACGCAGGGGCCGCGATTCCCATGAACGATTATATGGATGCGGACTCCGACTTGAACTACGATGACATTCTGTTCCCTGGCGATGCCAGATTCGGGGACGACATTATGGGGTTGCCGCTCTGGACCTCGTGCCATTGCCTGAGATTCAACAAGGATCTTTTCGAGATGGCAGGATTGCCCACCCCGGCCGACCTTTATTGGGAGGACGGAGAGGACGGATGGAATACTGACAGCTTCGTGGAGATGCTGAAAGAACTCAGCATCGATACGGATGGAGATGGACAGATCGATCAATGGGGATGCGAGGGTTATTGGGGAACCCACGTCCTGGCCACCGTCCGCGCCTTCGGCGGCGATTACCTGGACGATCTGTTCGACCCAAGCAAGTGTACTGTGCAAAGCGCAGAGGTCAAGGCAGCGGTCCAATGGATGGCCGATAATGTCCTAAAACATGAGGTCCAGCCTTCGCCGGCCCTGAATCTGGCTGAGTTGGGTATCGAATTTGGATCCGGCGTGATCGGTATGGGCATGGCCGCCGGGGGCGCAGTAGAGAATATTCGACCAGGACGGGAGTATCCCTTTGGCTGGGACTTGGTCCCGCTACCCGCCGGGCCTGAAGGCTTCATTGTCTGGGGCGACACGGACCAGTCTGTGACTTCGAGCACCACACCAAACCCCGACGCTGTCTACGAATGGATGAGCTGGCGAAGCAGCGCGGAGGCTGTACAGCAGACGTATGATGCGGGCATCCTGCTGGCCACCTATTATATGCCAACTCGCAAGTCTATTTTCGATATGGAGGCATACAACAAGCCGCTGACGGATGGTGGTCTTGATCCCAAGATGATCCCACAACTCTTTCGCCACGTGAAGCCAGATCCCTTCGTGTACAGAACGCCGGCTGCCCTCAAAATTATCTTCACGATAGTGTTCGAAGAGATAAAGAATGTGCTGCGGGGCACCAAGGATATCGATGAGGCCATGGCAGAAGCCTGTGTGCTAACTGAAGAGGCTCTGGCCGAAGTCTCCTAGGGCAAAAGAATCGCCGGTTAGACATATTTGCGCCGCGAAATAGTAGGAACAGAGAGCAGGGAGGCACATTTACATCTTATGCTGCCAGCGAACTTTGATCTCTGTTCCTTTTGCAATCAAAGACGGCCAACGTAAGAAACCCAAGCGTAAGGCTTTTTCTATGAAAAAGCTAAGGCAATTTCTTGTATTGCCCCAATTCCCTGAATTGCCCAACGTTGGCCTTGCCACTGCAAGGCAGGCTTCAGCTAGCTTTGTGTTGTATCAAAGCCCTTTGTGCTGTACCAAAGCTGCTCAAATGGGTTTCTGCCGCTACGCGTCGCTGCGCTTACCGGAGAAGCCGGCGGGTGTGTCCTAAATTTTAGGAAGTAGCATCCCTTCGACAAGCTCAGGACAGGCCCGAGTAGGGTGGAGCGGAGCGGAAACCGTATCCAGGGGTGCGGCTCAGGCAACGATTCGAGGCTAACCCGCACCTTTCGATACGCCTCCGCTCTGCTTCGGCTACTCAAGATGCTACATTCTGAAAATTCGCCTAAATTCTGGGACACACCCGAAGCCGGCTTGAGCATTGACGGGCAAGAGATTCTAGCCTATCATACCCCGTGTTTACCCGTAAACCGGGGGCTTTCCCGGCTTCTCCCATAAAAGAAAAGACGTCAACATGCTGGGCAAAAATAGAATGTTCTGGCGACGCAACATTGAGGGTTATCTTTTCATCTCACCCTGGATTATTGGTTTTGTCGTGTTCACCGCCGGGGCCTTGCTCGGCTCATTCTCAATCAGCCTGACCAAATGGAATATCGTCGGTACGCCTGAGATTGTGGGGTTGGCGAACTACCAGAAGATGGTGGAGGATCGGTTCTTTTGGCAGTCGATCAAGGTCACCCTCTACTATCTGCTCAACGTGCCCCTCAACGTCGTCTTGGGGCTGCTCCTCGCCCTGCTTCTCAATCAGAAAGTGAAGGGGCTTTCTGTCTTTCGCACCATCTTCTTTTTGCCAAGCGTAGCCTCAGGCGTCGCGGTTTCGTTGTTGTGGATGTGGATCTTTAACCCGCGCTTCGGTATCATTAACATCCTGCTGAAAAAGATTGGCATCATTGGCCCCTTGTGGTTGGGGAGCGAAGCATGGGCGATACCTGCGCTGATCATCATGAGTATCTGGGGAGTCGGCGGCGGTATGCTCATCTACCTGGGCGCATTGCAGGGCATTCCTACCGCCTTTTATGAGGCGGCCACCTTAGATGGCGCCGGCGCTTGGAAGAAGCTTCTCCACATAACGGTTCCCATGATCACGCCGGTCTTGTTGCTCAATCTGGTCATGGGCGTGATTGTCTCATTCCAGGTTTTTACCCAGGCCTACGTCATGACCGATGGTGGCCCTAACTACGCTACGCTCTTCTATGTGATGTACTTGTACCAGCAGGCTTTCGTGTGGTTCAACTTGGGCTATGCATCGGCGTTGAGCTGGGTTTTGTTCCTGATCATTTTGGTCTTTACCGTCATCATCCTCAAAACGTCCTCCAGTTGGGTCTACTATGAGAGTGACTGAGGCCTGCCACATTCGTCGTCGGAGGTGATACTCGTGTCCAGTCAAATCGCTGCTGACAGCGTCCCTGGCCGGCAGAAACGCGATCTCTTTTCTGTCAGATACTTCCAGAGCCGACGATTCCAAAATCGCGTTGCTACTATCCTCATCTTTCTTGTGTTAATTGCTGGTACCATTTTTATCATGCTGCCTTTTTTCTGGATGATCAGCACTTCGCTGAAAAGACCGGGAACAGAATTTGCCTTTCCCATCGAATGGATTCCGAATCCGCCCTACTGGCCGAACTATCCAGATGCATGGACGCTTTTGCCCTTCAGCACATGGTTTTTAAATACAGTGAACATCACCTCCGTCAGCATCATCGGCCACGTGGTGTCCTGTGCAATCGTCGGCTTTGGGTTTGCCCGCATCCGCTTTGTGGGACGTGATGTGCTCTTTGTACTGGTCCTGGCCACCCTGATGTTGCCCTATCCTTCCATCGTGGCCCCCCTATTTTTGCTCTTCAAGAACCTGGGCTGGATCGATACGTTTTTACCCCTGATCGTGCCAACCTTCTTTGCCAGCAATGCCTTCTACATTTTTCTACTGCGGCAATTTTTCAGGACCATACCCATGGATCTGGATGACGCGGCAAGAGTTGATGGCTGTAACACCTTTGGGGTCTTCTGGCACATAGCGCTGCCTCTGACGAGACCCGCTATGGGGGTTATTGCTGTTTTTTCCTTCATGTTTCATTGGAACGATTTTCTGGGACCGCTTATCTTCCTGTCCACAACGGAAAACTTCACGCTGGCCCTCGGCTTGCGCTTCTTTCAGGGCCAATACCAGGTCCAATGGTCACTGCTTATGGCCACCTCCCTCGTGATCCTTATGCCCACCATTGTCGTCTTCTTCGTTGCTCAAAAATATTATATTCAGGGCATCGTGGTGACCGGTATCAAGGGCTAAGAGGTGTGTAACATCGTGCAGAAGCAATCCACTCGCGCGTTTCTTATGGTACTATCGATTTTTCCGCTGATAATCGCCGCCTGCGTGCCGTTGACGCTGCAATCTGATTTATCAAGGATGAGACTGAGGGGTGAAAAACCCCGCACTAAAGTATCGGGGCTTCCAGTAGCTCAACCGGGGTTTTTCTTAAAGAAAAGCCGGATTGAGCTTGCGATGGCCTGCCACATTCGCCGTCGGAGGTGATACTCGTGTCCAATAGGATAAAAATCAAGCCTCTCATCCCCCTGTTGAAACAAGGGGGCTTTCCCGGCTTTTCTCGTAAGATCATGGTGGGCCTATTTTGGGCCTTACTAGCCATCGCCTTAACCAGCTGCCAGCAAATTGAAACGTCATCTGAAACAGACGTTGTCTTTGTCACGATCACCCCGGGTTCGCCGATCACCCCGGGTTCGCCAAATGGTGCACCGACCTCAACACCAGCCGTGTCGCCGGCGGTATCGCTAGCGATATCGGAGCAACCACACCGGGCCTCACCCTACCCCTGTGAAGATCGCTTCATCCCCCATTCTGTTGAACATATCACCGCCATTTCAGGTGAGATTGTCAAGAAGTTCGATAGTAACGGTGCCGGTCTGGCCATAAACGATCTTGACCGTGATGGCGATCTGGATCTGGTGCTGGCGAATTTGGCTGGTTCTAATGCCATCTTTTGGAACGAAGGCGATTTCGCCTTTCAGAAGCAGGAATTCCCTTTCGGTCAGTCGCGCGCCGTCAGCATCGTCGATATTGATGGCGACGGCTGGCAGGACATTGTCTTTGCCCGGCGCGAAACGGCTCCCAGCGTGTGGATGAACGATGGCACGTTTCAAAAGGGTGAAAACAATCAGAAAACTCACAGACAAACATCAGCCCAGCCTGGTCAACAGCAATTCAAACAGATAGACGGTTTCACGCGTTTAGATCGGTTCAGCCCTGCCCAACGGGCCTACACCTTCGCCTGGGCCGATCTGGATGGTGATGTTGATCTGGATCTTGTCCTGGCGACCTATCAAACCGAGTACAGGCGCTTTAATAACTATGACTTGAGCGGGGGCGGCGTGGTCTACTATGAAAACAAGGGAGACGACTTTATAGCGACCCATCTGGCGACCTATTCGCAAGCCTTGGCCCTGCTGCTGGTCGACCTGAATAAGGATGAACATCTGGATATCTGGGTAGGCCATGACTTTCTGATGCCTGACCAGGTCTGGTTGCGCACAGACGATGGCTGGCAGGAAGCAACCCGCTTCGATGAAATTGCCCAAAATACCATGAGCTTTGCGGCAGGTGATATCAACAACGACGGTGGCGTTGAGCTATTTGCCGCTGACATGATGCCCTATGAGCCTACCCAAGCGGCCCTGCTGGCCTGGGCTCCTTTAATGGAGACGATGGAAGATGTCGCCCATGACCAGCAGATCATCCAAAACGTCCTTCAGATTGCGACCGGCGATGGGGGATTTGATAATCAGGCGGTTGCGCGAGGTGTAGAGGCGACGGGATGGAGCTGGTCGGCCCAATTTGGGGATCTGGACCAGGATGGTTTTCTGGATCTCTATGTGGTGAACCGGCATGGCAGCAGAAGAAATGTTTGGTCATCTGCCGAATAACGAATTGATCGAAGAAAATCTGGTCTTCCAGAACGATGGCACGGGTCATTTTAAGCCAAGGCCCGATTGGGGTCTCAACGCGACGGCTGGTGGTCGCGGTATGAACATGGCTGACTTGGACGGCGACGGTGATCTGGATATTGTGGTCAATAACCTGCTGTCGCCGGCCGTCGTCTACGAGAATCGGCTCTGTGGGGGCCATAGCCTGACCGTTGATCTCCAGTGGCCCAAAAGCAAGAATACCTATGCGATTGGCGCGCGGCTTGCGCTACAGACAACGACGGGTCGATATATGCGTGAGATTCGCTCCAATAGTGGATATTTGTCAGGCGAACCGTCGCAGGTTCACTTTGGTTTCCCCGCAGATAGCCGCCCCATCTCGCTGGATATCCAGTGGCCCGATGGTCGAAAGTCAACGCTTCCTGTGCCGCCATCAAGCACAAGGCTCATTGTAGAGCGCATCAATTGATTCCGAAGCGAAAATGAATGAAAAGCATTTCATTTGATTTTTTGGCTGGTGATTGGCCGGTTCATGGCCTTGTATATCGCTTTTTAGAGGAGTATCATACGAGGCGCAAACCAGCATTTCAGCGTGTCAGCACTTCAGCTTTTTTGCTTTTATCTGATGGCTGACGCGCCATAGTATGGCGGCTGAAAGCGAAGCGTGCTGACAAGCTATTTTCATAGGAGCCGCCGATGGCGCGGGGGGTGTCCCTCCACATCTTTTTCCGCACCAGACGCCCGGTATGAAACCCCCGGAACAGGGTTTCATAGGAGAACATCATGAACGATAAGCAAAAAAATGGTATGTCACCAATCATCGATTGTGACGTACACCACGGTGACTTGGCGGACCTATCTGCGCTCTATCCTTATCTGCCCCGTCACTATGTCGAATATATTGAAGATTTTGGCCCCCTGCTGCCAGGTCTCGGTTATACAAACGTACCTCCCGCGGCAAACGCAACTCGCCACGACCTGTGGGAGAGCACAAGTATCAACCCGGCTACCGAGCCGGAGGGATACAATGGCCGGCCACATAAGAATTGGCAACAACGACGAAGGACAGCGGGTAACCCAGCTAACCAGCCGGAGGTTTACATAAAACGCCATCTGGACGCCTATAATATTGGCCTGGCGGTCCTCACCGGTTCCGCTGTACCGTCTGCGGCCGCAGTTCATCCCGACGCAGACTACGGACATGCCCTTTGCCGCGCCCACAACGACTGGACGCTCGACCATTGGCTAAGCCAAGATTCTCGCTTTCGGTCCTCGATTCACATTGCGCCGCAGGACCCTGCCTTGGCCGTGCAAGAGATCGAGCGGCTTGGCCCACGCCCGGAGTTCATCCAGGTTTTGATGCCGGCCGGGGCGCGGCTGCCCTTTGGCAATCGTTTCTATCATCCCATCTATGCCGCCTGCCAGGAATTGGGTCTGCCGATGTGCGTCCACTTTGGTAGCGAAGGCGCGGGCATCTCCGCGCCACCCACGGGCGCGGGATATCCTTCATACTACCTTGAGATGCGGATGGCTCGGCCGCAGACTGCAATGGCCCACCTAGCTAGCCTGATTTGTGAAGGCGTCTTCGAGATATTCCCTGACTTCCGCTTTTTGTTTATAGAACACGATTTTTTCTGGGTGCCGGGCATGCTATGGCACATGGACTCAGACTGGAAGGCTCTGCGCGATTATACGCCCTGGGTCAAGAAGCTGCCCAGTGAATATGTCCGCAACCATGTCCGCTTTGGCTCACAACCCATGCCTGATGTGCCCAGCCGTAAGGACCTGGCCCGTTTTCTAGAGTGGCTGCGGGCGGACGAAGTCCTGGTCTATACGTCTGACTTTCCCCATTGGGATATGGATGAACCCAGCACATTCTTGAGGGGTCACGACCCAGACCTACGCCGGCGGGTTATGGTTGAGACAGCCCGCGAGCTCTACCAGCTAGACAGTCAACTCACCAGTGCCCCACGAGAGAATGCTGCTCGCGCCCTGTAGGCCTAATGAAATCTGAATATTACCGGAATTGAAAAGAAAATATGGCTCAATTGGAATACATGTGGTTGACAAGATAGGCGTCGGTTGCTGAAAGAAAAGAAAGTAAATCGTAAAAGGCGGACATTTGAAGCAGCCAACACTCGACCCCCTCTTACTCCCCCTGCTAGGGGGAGGATGGTCATGGTCGAAAACGGCCTTTTTTGGCCAGCATCGGTAAAAGTCCTTCCTGGCAGGAGGGTTTTAGGGAGGTCGATGTCGTGCTTGCATCGACACTCGTTTACTAGAGCTTTCTAAGATAATACGCTGATCCCATCAGCAGGTTTGCTTTGCTAGTCTCGATGTCACTCAGACTGTCTACCACATAAGATCCCGTTGAGCCGAAAATCTTATTGGGCCGCATCTGCATCGGCCACAGGAGAAAGCTCTATGGCTAAACGCCAAGCTAAGCAGCGTTATGTGGTTGCTCGGACGGAGGAGTTACCACCGGGTCAGCGACGTATCGTCACTGTACGAGGTCGCGAAATCGGCGTCTTTAATGTCGGCGGCGAATATTTCGCATTGCTGAACTACTGTCCTCATCGGTTCGCGCCGTTATGCCTGGGCCGGCTGCGACCGCTCGTTACCTCAGCCGATGTTCCTCAAGTGGGTCACGAACGCGAAAATGAAATCCTCAAATGCCCCTGGCACCAATGGGAATTTGATATTCGGACTGGCAAAGCGCTCTTCGATCCAAAACTAGCCGTCCGCACCTATGAGGCGAAACAAGAGGATGATCAGGTCGTCATATATTTATAATGAACACAATTTTAATAAAGTCTTCATCTTATACTGCGAACGGAATAAAACCGAAACTTTTGAAACGGTGGTAATTAACGTCAGTCTAGCATCCTGAGTAGGCGGATTAGGCCCATAAGGCCACAAAAACCTTAATGGAGCCGTATCGAAGGGTGCGGGTTGGCCTCGAATCGTCGTTTGAGCCGCACCCTTCGATACGCCCTCGTACCTCGGGCTACTCAGGATGCTATCACTTAAAAGTTTCGGTTTCAAACTAATTTGAATATAGAAAGGAGTTATCTATGAAAGTGAAAGCCGCTGTCTTGTACGAAGTGAACCAGCCAATTGTGGTTGAAGAGGTTGATGTGGACGGTCCCAAAGCGGGCGAAGTCCTGGTCAAGATCGCCGCGACGGGCGTCTGCCATAGCTGCTACTCCGTTATTACGGGGAAGGATAAGTGGCCGCTTCCCGCCGTGTTGGGCGATGAAGGGGCCGGGGTTGTCGAGGCGGTTGGATCGGGTGTCAGCCTGGTCAAACCGGGTGATCACGTAGTGCTTTCGATCTCGCCTGCCTGTGGTCACTGTATCTACTGTGTGCGAGGCTATGCCAGCCTTTGCCTCAAGGCAGCCCAGATGAGAGAGCGCCCCCCGCGCTATAGCAAAAATGGAAAGGGCATCTACCAATTCACCGTCGCTTCCTTTGCCGAATATACGGTCGTCCCCCAAGAAGCCGCGGTCCCGATTGACCAGGATTTCCCGCTCGATAGGGCAGCCCTATGTGGTTGTAGCGTCATCGCCGGCGTGGGTAGCGTGGCCAACACAGCGGAGGTGAAGCTAGGGAGCAGCGTCGTCGTTATTGGGGCCGGCGGCATCGGGTTGAACGCGATTCAAGGGGCCGCTCTGGCCGGGGCGGCCCAGATCATCGCGGTTGACTTGGTGGAGGCGAAGCTTGAAATGGCTCGACAGTTTGGGGCTACACACACCATCAACGCCAGCAACGGTGACCCGATCTCCGAAATCCACGCCTTGACCGAGGGTTTGGGGGCCGATTATGCGATTGAAGCCATTGGCACAAATGTGACGTATGAACAGGCCATACGGGCCATTCGACCGCGGGGCAAAGCGATCTTGATTGGTTTACCGCAGTCCGAACCGATTTGTCTGGAGCCTCAGCTGCTGATGAAGGGGGAGAGGATAATAATGGGCAGTGCCCTCGGCACGACGCGGATGCGCTATGATGTACCTCGCCTCATCTCACTCTATCGGGCCGGAAAACTGAAACTGGATGAACTTATCACCCAAACCTATCCGTTGGAAGCGGTGAATGAGGCGTTTGAAGATATGCTCAATGGCAAGGTTGCCCGTGGGGTAATTCGATTATGAAATCACAGCGCATCGTCGCCACAGCTCAGAGAAAAATTGCAGTTGAGGACTTTGAGCTACCATCATTAGAACCAGATCAGGTGCTTATCGAAACGCAGTTCTCTGCAATTTCGCCGGGTACGGAGCTGGCCTTTCTACATCACCTGCCAAATACGCCCGGTGTTTATCCCTACTATCCGGGCTACTCATCCAGTGGTCACGTGGCTGACAAAGGAAGTGCTGTGACTGATTTGGAAGTCGGCCAGCGGGTGGCCTGTAAAATTAGACACGCGGCCCACGCTATCGTTGAGGCTGGTCGCTGTATCCCTATTCCTGATGGAGTCAGCAAATCAGGATGCGTCCATCTATCGGCTGATATCAATGGTCATGCAGGGCATTCACAAGGCCCAAGTTCAATTGGGTTGGGAGGTGGCCGTGCTGGGATTAGGCTCGATTGGTAATCTGGCCGGACAGGTTGCTCGGGCTGCAGGCTCAACCCACGTCCACGGTTTTGATCCGGTTGGCTGGCGACGAGACCTGGCTTTGCAGTCTGGCTTCGATGCGGTTTCTGACTCAACCGAAATCGGAACCCTGACGGATCGCTTCCAGGCTGTCATCGAAGCGACTGGCGTGGCTGAAGTCGTGCCGTCCTCATTTCACCTGGCCGCGCGATTGGGCCATGTGGTTCTGCTTGCCTCAACACGGGGCGAGACGGAGAGCGTCAATTTTTATCGCGATGTCCACAAAAAGGGACTAACCATCTTTGGCGCGCACGATGCGATTCGGCCCCAGACTGAAGACCATCTGGGCTTTACGACCGAACAGACCGATGATCTTACCGCCCTAAGACTCGTGGCCAGTGGTCGCGTTCAGGCCAAACCAATCATCAGCGATGTCGTCTCCTATCAAGATGCGACCAGCGCTTATCAACGATTAACGCGGCGTGATGAAGCGTTGATGATGATTGTCTTGCAGTGGAAGTGAGGCCACCAGTGAGAAAGGAGCATCATGTCTCACGAGAATAATATTGACCAAATTAGAGTAGGAATTGCCGGATTAGGGCGCAGCGGCTGGGGTATTCACGCCAATGCGATGGCGCAACTGACCAGGCATTTTAACGTGGTCGCCGTTTGCGACCCGGATAGAGAACGGCAGGAGGAAGCCAAAGAGCGTTTCGATTGTTTGGCCTACGATGACTTCGCCGGTTTAGTGGCCGATGAGGCGGTTGAACTGATGGTGGTGGCCAATCCCAGCCAGTTGCACTGCCAGGACTCGATTGCGGCTATGCGGGCCGGAAAGCACGTGATTGTGGAAAAGCCAATGGCCCCCACTTTGGATGAAGTAGACGAGATGATTGCCGCCTCCAAAGAGACGGGGCAAATTCTAACCGTTAACCAAAATTACCGTTACGCCAGCGATTTTCTCAAAATTAAGGAGATTGTTGAATCGGGCGTGTTGGGACGAATTGTGCTGATGCGCTTTACCGACCACGGCTTTAGCCGGCGCTGGGATTGGCAAACGCTCAAACAATATGGCGGGGGCATCCTCAACAACAAGGGCGCCCACACCATTGATTGGGCCTTGCTATTAGTTGACGACCCCGAACCAGAGGTGATGGCCCACATGGAGACGACCCCCCTTTACG
Source organism: Caldilineaceae bacterium (assembly GCA_965200615.1). Lineage (GTDB taxonomy): Bacteria > Chloroflexota > Anaerolineae > Caldilineales > Caldilineaceae > Bin5. The sequence continues at coordinate 1,223,462 of OZ241377.1, forward strand.
CCGGAGATGCCGAAAGCCATGCAAAGCTCATTATCCGGCCAAAGGACGGCCCCATGATTGATATTGAGATGACCCATACCAACGCCTACCCGCAGGAAAGCTGTTTGATTATGGCCACGCAAGGCAGCTTGAGCAGCAATCGCGATCCGTTGGAAGTATTTTAGGTTGGAGGACGCCTCTCCGCTAGTACTGGACACCCAACCCAGCCCCGACCGTAGCTACAACCGCGAAAACTTGCCCTGGATCGAAGAGTCGTACCAGCCCTATCAGAATCTTAGCAACGACGTGCAGCACCTCTATCAAGACCTGTATGCCACCATTCGCCAGGGCGCACCGCTGGCGATGACGCTGAATCTGGTCCGCGACATCCCGGAAGCGATGTATCTGGTGCGGGAAGGAGGCTGGCAGACACATCCCTTCGACTCCTGGGTAAGGCCGGGCTTTGTTTACGGTGATCTGACCGGCCGGCGGGTGGGTCTGGCGGGGTTGGGCAGTATCAATCGCCGCTACGCCGAACTGATTGCGCCCTTCAGATGTGACGTTCGGGTCTATGACCCCTTTGTCTCTGACGACGTGTTTGCCCAGTACGGCGTCAAGCGGGCGAACTCTCTCGTTGAACTGGCGCAACTGTCCGAAATTTTCGTCGTCGGTCTGCCGCCGATACCGACAACGCTGGAAGTCATCAACCGCGATGTGATCTATGCTCTGCCCAAGGGGGCCCTGTTTGTCCTGGTGACGCGGATGGCGGTGGTTGAACAGCAGGCCTTGTGGGAACGGGTAGAAAACGACGAGATCGCGGCGGCTGTCGACGTGTTTGCACCTGAACCGCCGCCCGAAGATGCCTGGTTTCGGCGCCATCCGAACGTGCTGGCGACGCCCCATATCGCCGGCGGCACAGAGTTCTGCCATCGCCGCTGTCGCACCGATGCCTGCAAGGACGCCATCGCTGTACTGAACGGCGAAACACCCCGGTTTCAGGCGACCAGGCGGGACTTTCTTGTCTATGAAGGGAAAATGAAGCCGGTTGCCTGACGGAAACCGAGCTTGTCTTCGGCTTTTCGCAGGCGGACGCGGGGCCCGGTGTAACTTTCAGAGGTGGTCAGAAACGTGCTCCCACCAGGGGATTCAACCCAGAAATTTTATTTGCTTGACAGTGAATCGGTGATCCAGTAGACTGCGCCCGAGTATGCGATGTCTGACCTCTTGTATTCGAATCCGCAGCATCATTTTTTCCTCACAGTTCATACCTAAGAGACCGTAAGCGCGGCAACCAGTCAGATATCAAGCCCTGCCTGAGGCCAGCCCCCCAACAGCCCTGCAGGGGTGTATCAAGAGCCATATTCTCACTAGCAGTTTCAAGGTGTAACCATGGGAGAAGATGTGACAACAGGCGCTGCGCTGGTTCCGGAAATATCCGATCCCCGCTCACGCCTGCACGACTGGCGCGGGCGGCTGGAGAGAGAATTCCGCAATAACTGGCAGCTCTATGTGATGATCCTGCCTGTGCTGGTCGGTTTTTTCCTCTTTCGCTTCTATCCCTTGTATGGCCTGCAGATCGCCTTCAAAGACTACAACATCGTAGCCGGGGTCAGGGGCAGCGAATGGGTGGGGCTGGAGAATTTCCTCAAGTTCTTTGAGGACCCCTTCTTTTTCCGCGTGGTAAAAAATACGGTCGTGCTCGGCTTCTGGACGCTGGTGATCTCCTATCCGCTGCCGATCGTTTTTGCGGTGTTGCTCAACGAGGTCAAACAGCAGCACGGCCTCTTTAAGCGTGTGACCCAGTCGATCAGCTATCTGCCGCATTTCGTCGCTGTGGTGGTGATCGTCGGTCTGATGTACGACTTTTTCAGTTCCGACGGCATCGTCAACCAGATGGCGGTGGCCCTGACCGGCGAAAAGTGGCGCATCCTGGGCTCGTCGGCGTGGTTTCGGCCGCTCTACGTCGGCTCTGTCGTGTGGCAGGGCGTTGGCTGGGGTTCAATCATCTACCTGGCAGCGCTGACAGGCATTCCGCCGGAACTGTATGAAGCCGCGATCGTGGACGGCGCGTCGCGCTGGCAGCGTATCCTCTACGTCACGCTGCCCGGACTGCTGCCGGTGATCAGTGTCACGCTGATTCTTTCTGTGTCGTCTATCGTCTCGGTGGGCTTCGAGAGAGCGTTCTTGCTGCAACAACCGGCCACCTACAGTGTTTCGGATGTCATCGCGACCTATGTGTACCGGCGCGGGTTGATAAAGTTTGACTTCAGCTATGGCGCGGCGATTGGATTTTTCGACTCCGTCGTGGCCTTTGCTCTGGTGGTGGCGGCCAACTACATCGTGAAGAGAACGAATGAGGACCGCGAGGGACTGTGGTAGCGAGGTGTAGACCGTGCATACTCTGAGAAAGATGCGGTTGTTCGATTATCTGAACTACCTGTTCCTGATCGGATTCAGTTGCCTGATGCTCTACCCGCTGCTGTACGTCTTTTCGATCTCGGTGAGCGACGGCGAAGCGGTATGGCGGCAATCGGTGAAGCTGTTTCCGATTGGCTTCAACCTGGAGGCGTACGAGGCGATAGCGAGGGCGAATGCGGTCGTGCGAGCGTACCGGAACTCGATCCTCTACACGGTGCTTGGCACGACGTTCACACTGATAGTCTGCCTGCTGGCGGCATACCCGCTCTCGGAGCCGCGTTTTCGCTTGCGCGGTCCGATCAGCCTGATCCTGGGGCTGACGCTGTTTTTTTCTGCCGGCCTGATTCCCACCTACCTGACCTACCAGAGTTATGGACTGCTGAATACGATCTGGGTGATTACCCTGCCGGTTGCCTTTAACTTCTGGTTTATCATCCTGGTGCGGGCCAATATCTCGACGATACCGCGCGAGCTTAAGGACGCCGCCCGCGTGGACGGCGCCAGCGACTTTCGCATCCTTTTGCAGATCATCGTGCCCCTGTCCAAACCGATACTGGCGACCATCGCGCTGTTTGTTGCCGTGGCGATCTGGAATGACTTCTTCAACCCGCTGCTCTATCTCAACAACTCGGAAAAGTTCCCCTTGACCATCATGCTGCGGCGGATGCTGATACGGGGAGCCACAGGGGAGGTGGTGCAGGGGAATTACGCCGACACTTTGCAGGCGAAGGCGTTTTTCAGGCAGGTGAAGATGGCAACCGTCATCGTGACCTTGGGTCCGATTCTGCTGGTATATCCCTTTGTCCAGAAGTACTTTGTACAGGGCACACTGGTCGGCGCAATTAAGGGGTAACCCCGGGCGCGCTATCGTCGAATCGAGGGAAGGAGGTGGTCTTATCGAGTGGAACTTTGGCTACAGCCTATACTCTATAGAGTCTGCGATTCATCCGCTTTATACACAGTAGAGGAGTTGGAAATGAAGAAATTCAACCTGTCGTTATCTGCTTGCGTGCTCATTGTTTTGAGCATGCTCCTGGTGAGTTGCGTTCCACAGGCGCCCGGGACCGTCGAGACCTCCGACACCGTCGAGCTGGAGCTGATGATCGCGCCCGAAGGTGTATTTGGAGATATTACGCCCGAGACCTACTCGATGCAGCTGCTGGCCGACCGGACCGGCTTCAACTTTGCGTTCCGCCAGATCCCGCGCGAGTTTCTCGGCGAGCGGATCGCCACCACCCTGGCCTCCGGTGATCTGCCGGACATCATGCAACTGGGCCTGCCGGCCGACTCGACGGGAACACCAATGGACATTGCGCACGAGTTCGGTCCGCAAGGGCTGTTTGCCTCGCTCACCCCGTACATCGAGGCTGGCGACATGCCCAATCTCGTGGCCGAGATGGAAAGACAGCCCGATATGGAGAGGTTGATGACCTCGCCCGACGGCAACATATACGCCGTGCCTCAGGTCAGGCGGTTACGCCAGCTGCGACCGTGGCTGCAACTGCGGGCGGACCTGATCGAGCAGTGCGGGATCATCGAGGACAGGTGGAATGGCAACTGGGACGCCATTCTGACATTGGACGATCTTAAAGGGGCGATGTTGTGCCTGAAAGATCAACTGGGCGGCAAGCCTGTCATCTCCAGCCGCAGCGGCTTCACCGGCCATACGGGCAACTGGGCCAAATGGCTGGGCACCGACCTGACCGTTTACTACAACCCCTACACCGAGCAATATGAGTATGGCCCGTTGATGGACCGCTTCCGCACCATGGTCGAGTTCATGAACTGGATGTGGGAGAACGGCGTCCTGCATCCGGAGTATGCGACGATGAGCGATCCGGATTGGGAGGCGCTGGCGCGCGGCACCTGCGAGGCCGGAGCCATTCTCGAGAACACGGGCTGGCACTTCTATTCGTGCGTCGCCAATGCCGGCATTGACCAGGGCAAGTTCTACCCCGTCATGTCGCTGACGGTCGACGGCGAAAAGATTCTCTGGCCCGCCCCCTCCAATGTCTGGCTGGGGAACCCCTTGGTCATCTCGGGCTCCTCCTCCCAGGCAGAGATTGAAGCATCCGTGTGGCTGATCGACTACCTGTTCAGCACCGAGGGGCGCTTCCTGATATACCAGGGCAAAGAGGGCGTGGATTGGACCTATCGCGCCGACGGGACCAAGTGCTATACCGACACCATTCAGCGCCATCCGAGCCTGAAGGAAAAGCACTATTGCGCCGGCGCGATCCCCGAGTCCCCGCCCGCGTTGACCAACGAAACAGCGTTCATCAATGACATCGGCTCGCTCGCCCGCGTATGGTGGCCAGAGGCTGAGCCGCATTGGGGCCTGATGGCAGACTGGCCGGCGCCGGAATTTCCGGATGGCTGGAGATGGATTGACGATCAGTTCATCAATCCCAGCGGCTCCTACGGCGACCCGCTGCCTTCCATCGTACTGAACGAAGAGGAGGCGGAGACAGCCGCCAGCCTCGGCGCTCCGATTGACACCTATCTGCTTGAAACGATCCAGCAGATGATCGAGGGGCAGATTGAAATCAATGATGACACGTGGGGCGAGCTCACCTCCACGATCGAGAGCATGGGCGCCCAGGACATTGTGGATGCGTACAACTCCGCTCTGTCGCGCGCGCAGTAGAGTAGCTGCGACGCGCCCATTCTGACCGGCGTGCGATCCGGACTGTACGCCGTTAAACGACCAAGACGCTGGGGACGGCGAATCCTTCCGTCCCCAGCGTTCCTTTTCACTGGCGAGCGCGTGTCTTTTGCTTCCAATCGGGGCATGACAACCTGACGTGGGCAAACCCCGATTTTGGCGAGACCGTGTTGCGGGGAATCCAGTGGGCAGCGCAACGAATCTAAGCGCGGCCTTTCATCCCGGAGACGGCTGTATGCGTGCGTTAGTGACGAGACTCCGGCCCGACAAGAGACGCGAGAAGGTACTTGTGAGCGACTGGCCGGCGCCGGAGGGCCCGACCGGAAACCAGGTCAAGAGCCGGACGATCTATTCGGGCATCACGAACGGGACCGAGCACAACGACCTGGTTGGCGGCAACTATGCGCACCCTGACGAGGCGCTGCCGGCCGGGTGGGGCTATCAACACGTGGGGCGCGTGATCGAGACCGGTCCTGATGTTGTGGAGCTTGCCGTCGGCGACCTGGTGTATATCAACGCCGACCACAAGGAATATGTGGTGACGCGCGAAGATGGGCTGCTCATCAAACTGCCAGAGGACGTTGACCCCAGGCAGGCCGCGCTGTTCGGCATGTCCAGTGTGGCGATGCGCTCATGTCGGCACGCTGATCTGCGCATGGGTGAACGTGTTCTCGTCGTCGGTCAGGGGTTTATCGGACAGATGGCGGCTCAGATCGCCAGCGTGATGGGCGCGCGCGTCGCCGTCTGTGAAATCGACCCGCGCCGGCTGGAACTGGCGCGACGGATCGGCGCCGCTGAGGATGTGTTCGACGTCGCCGGTGACGGATGGGAGAAACAGATCGCCGATGGCGCCTTCGACGCAGGCATCGACGTGGCGGGCGTCGAGGGGATGGAGGACCGGCTGATTCGCGCGCTCAAGAGCCGGGGCAGGCTGCTGCTTATCGGCGGCCGCTTTAAGGTCAACTATACCTTCAATCTGGGGCAAGCGCACGAGATTACGATCAGACAGAACACGGGCTATGACCGCGATGATCTGACGAATCTGTGCCGGCTTATCCGCCGGGGCCTGGTCGATATCGCGCCGCTGCTCCAGGACGTGGTGCCGGTGACGGAGGCCCGGCGCGTCTACGACACCCTGCGCGACGCCCCGCATGAACTGTCGGGCACGGTATTTGATTGGAAATAGGGCGCTGTGCTGGCGTGCGGCGATGACACGGTCGGCGGTGACATTGACAGGCGACGAGCGGCTGTCACAGCATCAGGATTCATTCACAGCGTAGATGCGCGCGTCGCGCAGGTAAAAGCGCAGGCAGACGTCACACCCGGCAAGGCCCGTCGTGTCCTTCTCACCCCACCGCAGCGGCAGGGCGGCGCCGTCTACGTCGCTGAGGATACATTTTTCGCGCTCGTAGCCCTCGATGGCGCTGCCGTCCGGTTGCCGTACCTCCACCATCACGTAAGCCTGATCGGGTAGCAGCGTGCCTGTGCCGCTCTGCAGGTTGACCGTCAGGGGGCGTTGCGGGACCTTGAACAGGCGCGACGAAAACTCGGCGTTGGATTGCGATCCCACCCATGTTATGCGGTCGACCGGCGTGCTGTAGCGCCGCATCGTGTTGTACTCGAGGAAGCACAGGCGGCCATCAACGACGAAGGGTGTGCAGGTAGTAAATACCCCCACATGCATCTCGCGCGCTGGGCGCTGCCAGCGCCGCCCATCGTGACTCACCCACCATTCATAGGAGATATGCGGCCCGTGTTCGCCAATCATGAGCGGGCTGCGGGCATAGTTGCGCATCAGGCCGACAAAGCGATCACGGTAGGGGAACACGGTAAACATGTAGAGTTCGAGATCCGGGGGGTCATCCGCATCCGGTTCAATGAAGTTCTCCAGGCGCGACCAGTGGGCGCCGTCGTCACTGCTGCGGATAGCCAGCACGCGGCGCTGGCTCGGCCCGATGTTGTCCGGCAGCGCCGCCGGGAATGGTCGCTTTACGGCCTGGTAACAAAGATATTTCTGGCTGCGAGGGTCGTAGATGGCCGAAAAGGCGTCGTTGCCGTCGCGGAAGGCCGGGTTATGCTCCCATTCCTGCCAGTGCAGGCCATCCGGTGAAAAGGCCGCGCCCGCGTTGTGGACCGGATGATGCCCCGGCAACGGCCCTTCCGGGTGCACGGGGCCCCAGCCGGTGTGGATCATGGCGTAGCGGCGATTGGGATCGGTCGCGTCGTCGTTCCGCATCACCGAAAAGATGCCGCCATTGTCGATCAACACGTTGGGCGACTTGGCGTCCGGGACGATGCCCAGGTCCGGCCGTTCGAAGTGGATGCCATCGCGGGTGCGGGCATAGCAGACCTGCCACTTCAGCCTGGAGGGGTCCCAGCCCGGGCGTGTTATGCTAAACGTTTTGTCGCTCTCGGAATGGCTGCGTGCACTGGCCTGTTCGGCGTTCAGGCTCTCGACGAGAAAGCGCTCGGGGCTGCGCCGCAGACTATACCAGATGTGGATATCGCCGTCGGGCTCCTGGAGGCTGGTGAGGGCCAGGTCCTGGGCGAATTCGTTCAGGTCCTCCTCCAGCCCTTGAGGAGGGCTGTCATCGCGAACGAGGCGACAGCCGCCCGTAAGCAGCCGGCCGCGCGATTCATGCGCGTCTTCCAGGGACATGAAGAGCAGAGTCAGGGCATTTCTGCCCTTCGATTGGTCCAGAACTGGACTGGCGCCGTTCATACGCCTTGCCTCCCCTCTGGCCCGTTCCCCATCATCGTCAGGGAGAGGCGGCTGCGGGTGAAGGCGCGGATTTCCTACCCCGCTGCCACGAGCCTCGTCAACTTTCCGGCCTCACATCACTCCAAAGCGGCCACCATCTCATCGGTGTAGCCGAAGATGGCCGGGGAACCGCCGGTGTGAACGAACACGACCGGCTCCTGCGACGGCAGGGCACCCCCACGGACGTGCGCCACCAGGCCAGCCAGCGCCTTGCTGGTGTAGACCGGGTCGGTGAGGATTCCCTCCTTCTGGGCGAGCAGACGCAGGGCGGCCAGCCCCTCCGGCGTGGGGAGGCCGTAGCGCTCGCCGACGAAGGAGTCGTCGTTGTCGAAGTCGGCCGCGGTCAGGGTCACGTCCAGGTCCAGCCGCTCGGCGGCCTGGTTCGCGATCTCTGCCATGCGCTCTTCATTGTCCCCTTTGAAAGACGGGTTGATCCCCTTCACCTGCATCGGGTTGCCCACCGCCTTCAATCCGAGAACGAGCCCGGCCTGCGTTGTGTCGGCCGCGCTGACGTACATGCGCTGCGGGTCGATCTCCTGCTCGCGGCACTGGCGCACCACTTCGAGGGCGGACTGGGCGTAGGCGATGACATCCAGGTCAATGGTATCGGCCTGGCGCGGTACGTAGACGTTGTGGCCGGCTGCCCGCAGTTCCTCAGCCTTGGCCGCGATCGCCTCCTGCTGGCGGTCGTGGTCGTTGTCTGAGAGCACCGTCACATGCGCGCCCAGCAGCCGCTGGATCAGGTTGTTGCCGGTGATCGCGGTCTTGTCGATCTCCCGTTCGGACCGCAGAATCAGATACAACGTGATACCCAGCTTGGCGCAGGCCCCGGCCAGCTGGCGGCAGTAGTTGGACTGCACGGCCGCGCCAAAGACGACTGTATCGGCGCCGCGCTCCACCGCGACCGCCAGGCTATACTCGAGCATGCGGGTCTTGTTGCCGCCGAAAGCAAGCCCGGTCAGGTCGTCCCGCTTGATCCAGACCTGCGGCCCGCCCAGAGCCGCGCTGAAACGGGGCAGATGCTCCAGCGGCGTATTCACCTCGCCCAGGTGAACTCGGTTCAGATTGGCTATCGCCATCTCCAGTTTGCTTTCCAGTGAGGATCCCATGACCACGCCTCCTTTTGAACCTTCCGAGTAGTGTTTTTTCAACTTACTGTAGGCGTCCGGGCGCCTACCGGGAATGAAGCGCCGCCCACTAATCGCCGACCGGCTGCAGTTCCGGCTGCCCGCTCAATTGCCAGGAGCGGGCCACGCTCTGTGTCTCAACCATCTGGGCGTAGCGTCCGTTGCGCGCCATCAGTTTGTCGTGGGCGCCGGATTCGATGATGCGCCCACTGTCGAGCACGACGATCTTGTCGGCATGGCGGATGGTCGAGAGGCGGTGGGCGATCACCAGCGTGGTGCGGTTGCGGGTGAGGCGGTTCAGCGCCTGCTGGATCAGCCACTCGGTCTCGGTGTCCACCGAAGAGGTGGCCTCGTCCAGGATCAGGATCGGCGCGTTTTTCAGCAAGGCGCGTGCGATCGAGATGCGCTGTTTCTGCCCGCCGGACAGGAGCACGCCGCGCTCGCCGATGATCGTGTTGTAGCCGTCGGGCAGGTCGACGACGAACTCGTGCGCGTTGGACGCCTGCGCCGCCTGCACGATCTCATCGACCGTTGCGTCGGGGCGGCCAAAGGCAATGTTCTGGCGCACAGTGCCGTGGAAAAGGAAGACATCCTGCATGACCGAGGCCACATTGGCGCGCAGGAACTCCAGGTCGAGGCTGCGCAGGTCGTGCCCGCCGATGCAGACCTGTCCGTCCTGGGGATCGTAGAAGCGGGGGATGAGGCGGCTGACGGTTGTCTTGCCGGCGCCGGTCGCGCCCACCAGCGCAACCATCTCGCCGGCGCCGATCTCGAAATCGATCCCGTTCAGCACCGCCTCTTCCGACTGATAGCCGAAGGAGACATTATGGAAGGCAACGTCCCAGCGCTCGATGTGGGGGGTTATCGCGTCCGGCGGGCTGCTGATCTCCGGTTGCACGGCCAGCAGTTCGAAGATGCGTTCCTGGCTGGCGCCGGCGCGGTGCAGCGTGTCGTTGATGTCGGCCAGTTTGAGGAAGGGCAGGTAGATATAGGCCAGGTAGGCGATGAAGACGAAAAGATCGGCGACATTCAGCGTGCCGGCGAGAGCGAGGCTGCCGCCCATCCAGACGGCGACGATGACGCCCACGCCGCCGGAGAACTCGACTACGGCCGAGGGCAAGAGGGAGACTTTGTTTGCCGCGCAGATTTTGTCGCGGTAGTCGGCCGCCGAACTTGCCACATGTGCCGCCTGCGCCTTCTCCTTGCCAAAGGACTTGATTTCGGTGATGCCGGAGAAGCTGTCCTGCACCTGGGCCACCAGATCGGAGATGCCGGCCCGCACCTGACGCCACATCCGGCGGACCTCCCTGGTGTAGCGGTAGATGACATAGCCGCCGATCGGCAACGGCAGCACCACCAGCACCGCCAGCAACGGGTGGATCCAGAACAGAACACACCACATGGTGATGGGGATAACGGTCGCCAGGATCAGTTCGGGCACGCCGTGGGCGATGAAGTCCTCCAGCGTTTCGATGTCGTTGACGGAGCGTACGATCAGGGCGCCGGTGCGTTGGCGGTTGTAGAAGCTGTGGGAGAGCTGTTGCAGGTGGCGGTAGACGCGCGCCATCAGGTCGGTGGTGACGCCGTAGGACGCGACGTGGGAGAAGCGGCCGTAGAAGTAACGGCCGGCGCCGCGCAGCAGGTAGACAAGCCCCAACACGGCGGTCATCGCCAGCAGGCCGGAGGTGGAGCCGCCGCCGTCGGTGATCCACAGGATGAGGCGGCGCACCAGCAGGGGCGGGACAAGGGTCGTCGCCGAGAAGAGCAGCCCGCTGAGAATCGAGAGAGCCATCAGCTTGCGGTGATCGCCCAGGATATGCCAGAGGCCGGTCAGGAAGGAAGGAGTGAATGGAAGAGTCGAACTCTTTTTTGCTGGTGGCGGGAGGTTCTTCGTCATCGTATTTAAGAGGGTCTTACACAAGATCCAGATTTCCACTATTGAACTCGATAAGCTTCACCCAATCTATCGAACCATCGGCATCACAATACTTTTCGATAAACTCCGCCGCAAATCTATTCTCGACCCTTGATCTTTCCCTGTTGAATTTCTCATTGTGTTCCGTCGCACGAAAACCCACAGGTTCAATAATGTCCGTATAGAGGCTCTTGTTTTCGCTAATCAAATACCAGAAATTCTGACCAACAACCTTCATGTATCCTCGCGGATAGCTTGTCCGGGTTTTGCCGTAGCAAATGCCAAGCACCGGCTGAACGTTTACCTCATGTTGCGACTGCTTGAGACGCCCTACAGCTGTCTTTAAGTCCTGCTCGAGTCTGTTGTGTTGTGAACTATTGCCCCAGTTCGGCCCCGACTTGATTGAAACAATGTAATGGATTCCTCTGTTTTCGAACTCCATATCTACGCCGGGTGCGCTTGACTTGCGCCCGTTACAAGTCTCACCTGCAACAAATATGGCGAGGTTCTCCAAAAAATCTCCAAAGATCTTTTCCTCTGAAGAGGAGAGAAATGCACCGAGTAATCCATTTATCAATTCGCCGGCAGTCTGAATGTCTTTAGCTTTGAAAAGGTAAGGGTTCTTTTTGAGGAGTTTGGAGAGTTGAAGATCTTCCAGAGAGCTGATCTTTCTCTGGTGGAAATCGACAATATGCGTATTGACGTAGCTGGTTACTCTATCAAGAGACAGTGCCTTCATCGTTCTTGCCTGTGTTGTAGTACTCGATCTCTTCCAACAATCGTGGAGGAACGTACAATAGTCTTTGTCGTGCCATCTCACAATACTCTTCGTTGATTTCAATTCCGATGTAGTTTCGATTCAATTGCCTTGCAGCGACAGCAGTCGTGCCCGATCCGATGAAGGGGTCAAGTACAGTATCCTGCTCTTGCGTGAAAAGCCGGATAAACCATGCAGGCAAGTCTTCTGGAAAGGCGGCACTATGGTTGCGATTCGAACATTCCGTCGCCATGTGAATTACGTTAGTTGGGTAGACTAAATCCCGACCCACCCAGTTCGACACATTCTTCCCGAATCCACTCTCAACGCCAGACTCATCCCTCCTTCTATCAGTTTCGCTCAAATGGTGTAAACGCGTCTTTGCCCAATCTCCTACAGGTACCATGACCTCATCCTGAAACATTGCGAACCTTTTCTGTTTGTTAAACTGTAACAGCCTTTCCCAAGAATCACGGAAGCGGTTAGGCCACTTCCCCGGATAGGAGTTTTTCTTATGCCACATAAATTCCTCGGTCCATAGCCATCCCTGCTTTCGCATTCTCAAGATTAACTCCAGAACATAGGTATGGCGCTCTCCGTTTACAACCCTTTCTTTGATATTTAACACGAAGGTTCCCGTCGGTTTCAATACGCGCAGAAGCTGTTCCGTTTTAGGAAGAAACCAGTCGACATAGTCATCCGGCTTGATGCCTCCATACGTATTCGTTCTCTGATCCGCGTATGGCGGCGACGTGAAAATTAAGTCCACCGAATCCCCAGGACATTTTTTGAGCACTTCTTCACAATCGCCGTGTACGATCTGGTTCACGAAATCCATACCGATTTTCCCCTCCGAGCCCAGACTTTTACATGTCAGGTAATTCTCTAGGCGCGCCTTGCCCCAAAAAGGGGAAAGGCCACAAGTATTTTAAGACACTTCGTCAAGAAGTAGGGGCCGCCAACTTAAGCCAGTTAGCCGAACAATTTCACATCAAGACCAAGCCTCCCCACTCATTCTGGGGTTTATGCACTTGGATTCAAGCAAAGTTGACTCCCTGCACCGTATGCATCCAAATCAATCGCGGCGTATGGGTATATGGCTAACTATAGCTCAATAATACCACTTCTCTAATTGGTATAAGACCCAACTATTGGAAACCCCGCCAGCATCAGCCAATCTCGCGGCGCAGCAGGCCGCGTTCCTGGTAGACGGCGACGGCCTCCTCGACAAAGGCGGCCGTGCTAGCGGCGTCGAACTCCTCGCGCAGGCGCTGCGCCAGCGCCTGGTACTCCTCGAAGCTGCAGCGTCCGGGCCGCAGCATCTCGTACATCTCCAGGAGCGTCTCGTTGGGGACGGCGGTCAACTCGGACGCCCGTTCCAGGTTCTGCGCCAGCTGCGGGTAGCCGGCGCCGCGGGCGATTTCGGCCTGGGCGCGCAGCGTCTCCGCGCTGATGCTGTAGTCCTCGGAGGAGATATCTTCGGTCAGCGTCTTCTGCAGCGAAAGGTCGTGCAAGGGCCGCCCGCTGGCCGCAGTGAGAGTGTCGTCGCGGTTGGCGTAGAGGGGATAGTCTGCGTTGGAGGAATGCGAGGGGTTTGCGCTTTGCCCGATTCTATCGTCTGTCATTAGCCTGCTTCCTTGCGCTCAAGGTCGGTGAGAGAGCAGTTCTCTCTCCTCACTCCTCTTCACTCACTCCTCGCCCCTACACATCCGGCTCCCAGCGGAAGTAAAGCTCCTGCGGCGCCTTTTCCTGTATGTCTTCGATCTCGCGGCGGTGCAGCAGGGTCGTCTTGACGATCAGGCGGAGGCGGGCGCCGTTGTCTACCTTGACGCCGACCGGCAGAGGGCTGAGCCCTTTGGCATAGCGGGCCGCGTTGCGCCCAATCGCCTGGTAGATCTCCAGCGTCAGGCTGGGCGACTGCGGGAACAGCTCCAGATTGTTGAGCGGCGCCAGCCCGCGTTTCTGAATGACAGTCGTGCCGCGGCTCTGCAGGCCGACGGCGATGCCGGAGCCGCTCAGACGCGCGCCTGCGTGGCCGATGGCGGCACAGTCGGCGCTGTGATAGACCCGCACGACGCGGCCGTAAAATTCTTCCTCGGCAACACCGGTGAGCAGCGCCTCCAGCACCTCCTCATGGTCCAGCTCGCCGATCGTCTTCACCAGCGAGGTCCCATAGGCCGGCCCCACCGCGACGACGATCTCGTTGGCCGAGGCGCCCACCTTGGCCGTACTGATCTCGGCCAGATTGGGCAGCGGCTCCCCCACCTGCGCGTCGATAAAGTCGCGCGGCGACTTCTGCTGGGGAATGCGCTGGAGCGCGTCCCAGGTCTCGCCTTCGAGGCGATAGCCTGTGCCGGGCCCGGTGTAGTCGTTGTTGTCGTTGATGGCGCTGATCACGTTGAAACCGTCGGCAAAGATCGCCGAGGGCTGCAGATAGTCCCCCGCCACCCGCTGACGTCCCATCTCGAGCAGATTGGCGGCAGCCTGTTCAAAGCCGCTGCGGTGCAGCGCGCGTACGACGTCGGACAGATTGGCCGTGCCCTCCAGGAAGCGGTCGGCTGCGGCCAGGTCGGCCACCATGTCGCGCTCCGGCATATCCTCGCTGCTGTGGGCGAGCGCGGCCGCCTCCACCTCCTCGTCGCCGATAGGCGGGAAATCCAGTTCGGCGTAGATCGCCTGCAGCGCCTGCGCGGCCTGCCGGCGGGCTGCGACGGCTTCGTCCTCTTTTACCGGGCGGATGCCGCCGTTGACCTGCATATCGCGTTGGATGACGGTCCAGTCATCGAAATCCTCGGCATCGAAGTTGCCGCCGCCGAACATGTTGTCCTGTTTGGGGATGGCGCTGTAGCCGGAGCAGATGAAGTCGGTGCCGGGGATCATCTGCAGCATCAGTTTGGCCGTCTTGCGCAGGGCCGAGTGGGAGGCGAGCGCGTCGTTGCCGGAGGCGCATTCTAGACCCAGCATCGACGCCAGCAGGTTTTCGGCCAGCACGCCGCGCACGCCGCCGGGCAGCGCTTCCGGCAGCGCGATGCAGGAGATGGAGCCGTTCTGCACGCCCTGGCTGCCTGCCCCCTTCGTTATGAGCAGGCAGCGGGCCTCCAGATAGAGCATCGAGCGCTGCTCGGCGTAGCCCATCAGCGCCTCGGAACCGGTGCCGGAGGTGAAGCGTATCTTGATGCCGCGGCTGGCGTAGGCGGAGGCCAGAAAGGCTTTCGACCAGGGCGTGTCGTCGCCGTCGACAAAGGAACGCTCGCTGCCGTAGACGGAAAGCGTCTCCGCGTAGGAGGTCAGCCCTTTGATGCCCAGGCGCAGGCCGAAGGCCTCCTCGACCGCGCACTGAGTGAGCACCCCGCCGCGGCTGGTCTGCGAACCAACAAGGATAGCGAGGGCGTTGAGTGGCGCGGCGCGGGCGACGCGCACTGTCGTCTCGATCTCGGCAAAGCCGCGCAGCGCCGCCTCGGCCGCGTCCGCGGCCAGCAGGGCCGGGTTTTCGCGCCAGTTGGTGACGTGGGCCTGGTTGGCCGGGGTCCTGCGCACCCGCATCTTGCCGAGGCCCATCATCATCTCCAGCACGTTCATGTGACGCACGATCTCGCACAGTTTGGCCGGCGTGCAGCCGTCGGCCAGGCGGCGGATGGCGGGCTGCGGCACGTTGATATCGACCAGCATGCGCGCGATCTGATGCGAGGGTGTCGCCATCGCCTCTTCGGCGACCGCCAGGTCCAGGGCATGGTCGGCGATAAAGCGGTCGAGCGCGTCGAAATCGGCCCGCTCCTTGCTGTCCATCTCCACGACCTCCCCGTCGACGATGCGCAGCGACGGCTGCGGGTCATAGGGGCTGTCGGCGACGGTCAGCCCGGCTTCGGCCCACTCTTCGACGTAGGTCTCGCGGTTGATGTCGCGCCCGGCGAGGATGGAGAAACGGCGGGAGCCGGTATCCCCGTTGGCGCTGCGGGCCGCCGTCGCTGTTGTGGTCATTCCTCGTCCTCAATTCCCTGTCCGAAGGCGATAAAGTAGCCGTCCGGGTCATACACGGCGAACTCGATGTTGTCGTACTCGTGCTGGCGCGTCAGGCCGTAGGCAAACTTGGTGCCCTTGGCCTCGAATTCGGCATAGAGCCCCCGCACATTCCGAACCCAGACGTAGGCGTCCCAGTAGCCGCCCCGCTTCTGGTTGGGGACAATCTCATGCTTGCTGCCCACCTGCTTGAGCATGAAGATGAAGCCGTCGCGATCCGGCATGGCGAATGTCGGCGGCTCTCCCCAAAGGTGGGGGCGCCTGAAGCCGAGCACATCGCAGTAGTAATCGAGCGACGCAGCCAGATCGCGCACATTGAAATAGGGGGCGGAGCCGATCAGGGTCGGGGTGTTTTCGGATGGCATTGCGATACTCCAAGGCGGAGGGAAGGATGACAGGATAGATTATGGCGCGGCAACGACTGTTGGTGAAGCTAGAAGGGGAGAGACCACCGCCCGCTGCCGCTCGAATTTCGACCGTGATCTATTTGATGTAGGATGTAGCGAGCCACTCTCTCACAGGAGAGGATCATCTCTGAGATATAGAGACGAGCATCCCGTTTACACACGAATCAGATCTTTCTCGATAAAGTGGCGGAGTAGAGGCTTTCTGTCGATCGCGCCGCGCGTTAGCAGTTCAACCTTGGTTTCCAGTAGGTCTGTCAGATAATCGTGGAGATCGACGAACTCCCAGCCCAATGGTGCGCTCAACGTGACCAGAATGTCCAAGTCGCTTGCCTCAGTTTGCTCACCGCGGGCATAGGAACCAAAGAGAGCGATCTCCTCCACGTAGAACCGGTTCTTCAGTTCGGAACGGTGGGAACGCAGGATTTGGCGAATCTCCTCTAGATCTTTCATGGTTCCATTTTTCGCAACAAGCTACCAGCCTTCTCTGGCGTTCCCCAATTCAACAAAACAGATCTCTATTCAGACATCGAGTCGAGCGCGGCGCCGATGGCGTCGACGATCTGATCGACCTCCTCTTCGTTGATGACCAGCGGCGGCGAGAAGGCCAGGCTCCCGTTCAGGGCGCGTGTGCGCACGCCGCGCGCCGCGGCCGCATTCTGCAGGCTCATGGCCAGTTCATTGTCCGGCTCTCTGGTCTCCTGGTCCTTGATGAATTCGACGGCGCAGAGGAGGCCCAGGCCGCGCACGTCGCCCACGTTACCGAATTCGCTCAACCTGGCCAGCCCGCTGCGCAGCCGCTCGCCCATCTCTGCCGAACGTTCGGCCAGCTTCTCATCCTCGAGAATGGCGAGGTTGCGCAGACCGACCGCGCAGGAGGCGGCGTGGCCGGAATAGGTGAAGCCGTGCAGCCAGGCCTCGTCCTGCGGCGCGCTGTTCATGGCGTCGAGGATGCGGTCGTTGATCTGGATGCCGCCCAACGGCAGGTAGCCGCTGGTGATGCCTTTGGCGAAGGCGAGGATGTCCGGTTCGATGCCGTAGCGGTTGAGCGCGAACATCTCCCCGGTGCGCCCGAAGCCGCAGATCACCTCGTCTGCGATCAGCAGAACGTCGTACCGGTCGCAGATGGCGCGCACGCGCGGAAAGTAGTCCTCCGGCGGCACGAAGACGCCGCCGACGCCCTGCACCGGCTCGGCGATCACCGCGGCCACCGTCTCCGGCCCTTCACGCAGGATCGTCTCCTCCAGATCGCGCGCCGCGGCCTCGCCCACGGTCTCGCCCTCCTGGATGTCGCCTTCGTAGCGATAGGGGTGGGGCGCGTGGCAGTAGACGAAGTTGGGTACCAGCGGGCCAAACATCTTGTGGTAGCGGGGGACGCTGGTGGCGCTGGTGGCGCTGGTGGTGGCGAGCGTGATGCCGTGATAGGACTCGCGGCGGGAGATGATCTTGACCTTGTCCGGCTGTCCCTCCCGCTTCCAGAAATAGCGGGCGGTCTTGAAGGCGGTGTCGTTGGACTCGGAGCCGCCGCAGGTGAAAAAGGTCGTCTTCAGGCTGGGGTAGGCGTAGCCGGAGAGCTTGTAGGCCAGTTCGCTGGCGGGCAGGTTGGTCATGCCGGCGAAGTTGGACGTATAGGCCAGCTCTTTCATCTGCGCGTAGGCGGCCTCCGCCAGTTCGGTGCGGCCATAGCCGACATTGACATTCCACAGACCGGCCATCGCATCCAGGATCTTGCGGCCGTCGGTAGTGTAAAGCCAGACCCCCTCGGCACGCTCCACGATGATCGGATTCTCGGTCTGGGAAGGATGGTGCAGAGGGTGAAGCTGCCGTCTGTCCTGTTCAAGCAGGGATGGCTTTTCCTGTATGGCTGCCATTTATTTCTCCTTGGTTAATGCTGTTCACCGGCTGCCAGCCGCTGCGCCGTTGGCAAAGGGCGTCAGATGGCGGGTGAAGTGGGTGTTCAGCACCTTTTCGTAGGCTTCCTCATGGTCGGCGATCAGGCCGTGAATCTGCGGGCCGAAGCGGTCCAGATTGGAGCCGAATGTCACGTGCAGAAGCTGGCGGGCGTCGAACTGCTCAAGCAGTCCCGGCAGGTCTGCGTCGGACAGGTCGGCGTTGGCGGGTACCTTGTCCGGCTGGCAGTCGAGAAAGTAGGTTTTGCGATCGATCTCGAAGCGGGCGCGCGAGTGGTCGAGAATCTGGCGGAAGAGGGCTGTGTCAAGGTCAGCGATGACGCGCAGGGCCTCCAGATAGCTGGTGCCGGCCGTCTTGACATGCACCCGGTCGTCTGCATATTTGGCGACCAGCGGATAGATGCTGAACTTGTCGGAGCCAGTGTGGACGCTCAGTTTGTAGGCGTCGAAATGCTTCAGAATGGCGGCGTGCTTGATCAGCTCCGCTTCGAACGGGGCGGTGTCGCCGATATAGTCGACGCCTTTCTGAAACTTGCCGACAAAACGGGGCGCGAGGCTGACGACCGGCAGATCCCGCCGCAACAGTTCGTGCGCCATAAAGTAGTGCTCGTAGATCGAAGTGGGCGTCTCGGTTTCGTCCACCGACATTTCCAGGTCATAGCGCGTGCCGCGCATCCGCTGATCGAGCGCGGTCGCGATATCCAGCGTGTGAACGATGGCGCGTCCGTACTTCGCCAGCGCCCGCAGCAGGCTCTCTTCGCTGAAGATGAGCGTCAGTCCGGCCAGTTCGATGGGGGCGGCCAGATAGTCCGCCCGCAGCGCGTCCAGGTCGCTATTGAGCCGCGCCCAGGGCAGCGCCTCCACCTTGGCGCGCAGTGCCGGCAGCGAGTCGGTTTCCGCCTCATTGTCGACGTGGTCGCTGGGGTCGATCGTGTAAAAAGTGTAGCCGGCGGCGACGAACGCGGGCAGGTCGCTCACCAGTTTCACATGGTCGGCGTCCGCCCCCCAGGGGTCGCGCCAGCCCATCTGCGCCACGCCCCACATGGCGTCATCCACCACCTCCTGCGGCGTGCGCCCGATGCGGTCGTTCTCCCGCACCGACTGCTGGGCGAAGATCGGCGCGATGCCGGTGCCCTCGACTGAGCGGATGTGGCCGGGCGTGGCCGCGCCCAGCCGGTCGCCGAAACCGAAGGAGGTCTTCACGCCCAGCGGCACGGGATTCAACCAGGCCAGTCGTCCTCGCAGCGCAGCCGCGTTCTCCGCGGTCAGCGGGCAGACCAGCATCCCGTTCGCCGCATCGCCCCTGAAGCCGGCGGTATCGCCCTGCACGCACAGCTTCTTGTCCCTGCCATCGCGCGCCAGCGCGTAGGTCGTTCCATCCTGCTCGATAACCGAGTGCGGATACTGTTTCAACTGTGTCATCGTGCGTATTTCCGAAAATGGCTTACTTTAGTCAAGCGCATAACAAACTTCGGCTGCAACTCTGCCAGTTTATATCTCTGTCAGCGGGTCATGCAGGCCGATTTCTTCAATCCAGTGAAAATCTCTCGTGTTATGAGTAACCAACGTCCGTTCGTAGGCTATTGCCGTGCCTGCAACAATTGAATCCCCTAGACTCATCTTGCGTCGTTGGCGTAACCTGACCGCCCACTGCACAACTGTTTCGGACAATGGCAATCTTTCCGCGAGTTGGAAAAAACCTTGAGCATTATGATTCCCGGTCAGGCAAAGCGCGCTCAGCGCGTAGTTCCCTTTGCCAGGCAACGGGATCGGTAATCTCGGCAAAGGTTCCTCTCCGTGCCAGCTCTGCCAAGATTTCTGCCATCAATCGGCCGCGATTGGAGGAGATCCGGAATCCGGTTCCTCCAGGAACGCAATATAAACATGTGCGGCGTCTGGTTTTTCAGGAGGGTGTTCGAGCCATTCAATCTGATTGTCGTGAAGGACTGCCTTATACGTACGCATAAGCCCCAACCTTTGCCCTATTGTGGACAGCGCGCTGTCCACAATAGACGCCACGAACCAGTGGTTCAGTATCCCTTGCCGCCTCATCGTTAGAAGGCTAGAATACACGAGAAGCAGTTTCTGCGCTACTCGCAGGGAAGACGAACCCGCAACTTTCATAGCCGGAAACCGCAGAAGCGATCCCTTGAAATTCCAGGACAAAACAGGTGCTGACAATGCAGATCCATCTCCAATACGGTCAGGACGGGCTGACTGCCGAGCTGCCGACCGAAAACGCCACGATCATTCGCCCGCGCTTTGTCGAAGGGCTGCCGGACGAGCCTGCCGCGTTCCGGGAAGCGGTGCGGCGACCCAATGGCGCGCGCCCCTTGGCAGAGGCGGTCGGCGCGCATGAGAACGTCGCGATCGTCATCGCCGACGGCACCCGTCCCCTGCCCTCGGACCGGCTGCTGCCATGGATATTGGCGGAGTTGGCGCATGTTCCGGAGGAGAATGTCACCATCGTCGTCGGCACGGGAACGCACCGGCCCAACACGGCGGAGGAGCTTGAGCAGATCGTGGGGAAGGCCGTCTACAAGCGGCTGCGCGTGATCAACCACAACGCCTACGAGGAAGAGAGCATGACCGTGGTGCGGCCTGGGCAGGACGGGCGCGGCCCGCTGATGATGAACCGGGAGTACGCGGACGCCGACCGGCGCATCCTGGTCGGCTTCATCGAGCCGCACTTCATGGCCGGCTTTTCCGGCGGCTACAAGGCCGTCTTCCCCGGTGTGGCCGACCTGGCCTCGATCATGCACTACCACCGCGCTGAGATGATCGGCCATCCGCAGAGCAAGTGGGGCGTGCTGGAAGGCAACCCGACCCAGGAGCAGATCCGCGCCAACGGGTCGGTCCTGCCGGTCGATTTCCTGGTGAATGTCACGCTCAATCACAAGCGGCAGATCACCCGCTTTTTCTGCGGCGACGTCATCGTCGCGCACGAAGAGGGCTGCCGTTATGCGAAGGAAACGGCGATGGCCGCTGTCGACCGCAGCTTCCCGCTGGTGATCACCACCAACAGCGGCTTTCCCCTCGACCAGAACCTCTACCAGTCGGTGAAGGGGATGTGCGCCGCCGCCGAGATCATCGAGGACGACGGCGAGATGATCGTGACCGCCCGCTGTAACGACGGCTTCCCCGCGCACGGCAACTTTACCAAGCTGCTCTATGAGCACAGTTCGCCGCAGGCGATGCTGGAGACGATCTTCCGTCCCGGCTTTCACATGCTGGATCAGTGGCAGGTGCAGAAGTTCGCCGAGGTGGCGCTCCGGGCGCAGGTGGCGATATACAGTGAATTGGAGCCCGATGCCGTGTCCCGCGCCGGCCTCACCCCGGTCGCCGACCTGAACGAACACATCCACACAGCCGTTGCCAATCTGGGGCCTGACGCGCCGGTCGCGGTGCTGCCGGAAGGGCCGATGACGATTCCCTATCTGGTGTAGGCGTGGCGGTCAGTCCACAAGCGCTTCGTTCAGCCTCACGCCAAAGCCGGGCGCGTCGCTGGGGGTCAGATATCCGTCTACGGGCCGCGGCGCGTCCAGCCACAGCTGTTCAGGTGTCCGGTGCCGGTTGCCCAGCACCAGTTCGCCCAGCTCTTCACACGCCGTCCCCGCAATAACGTGCAAGCCCCACGGCTCCCCGCCCCGGTGCAGGATCACGCTGGCGCCGGCCTCTTGCGCCTGCTCCACGATGCGCCGCGTGGCGGTGACGCCCCCGCACCAGGTCACGTCCGGCTGCCAGATGTCAAGCGCGCCGGCACGGGCGATATCGGCAAAGCGGTAATGCGTAAAGTCATGCTCGCCCCCGGCCAGCCGGATCGGCTTGATCTGCGGACGCAGTGCCGCCAGCCCGTCCAAATCGTCCGGCGTCAGCACGTCCTCAAACCAGTAGATGTCGTAAAGCGCCAGCGTGCGCGCCATCTCCCGCGTCGTAGCGGCATCCCATGCCATGTAGCAGTCGAACATGAGCAGCGCGTCCGCGCCCAGGTGACGGCGGGATTCTTCCGCCGCGGCCGTGGCCAGTTCAAAGGCGGAAGCGTCCGCTGGGCGGCTGAAGGGCACCTTGTGCGCGGTGAAGCCGCTCTCGGCGAACCATTCAGGCTCGTTGCCGGAGGCGTAGGCGCGAATGCGGGGCGCGGACGTGCCGCCCAGCAGCGCGTAGACCGGCTGCCGCTCGGCCCTGCCGAGGAGGTCCCACAGGGCAATGTCGATTCCGCTGAGCGCCATGATGGCGATGCCGCCCCGTCCGTAGGGGATCGAGGCCGCGTACAGCTTGTCCCACAGGCGCTCGATGTCGGCGGGGCTGTCGCAACTCTCGTCCAGCAGCAGCTCGCGCAGATGGCGGTTGACCACCTCGACGGCCGCCACACCGCCCCCGCCATAACCGTAGCCGCTGACGCCGGCGTCCGTCTCGACGCGCACGACGATCTGCCACAGGTGGAGGCGCCAGCCACCCAGCGGTTGGCGGTAGTTGGGGTAGACGGCGCGGATGTCGGTGATTTTCATGGGGAGTCGGTATATGGAGATGTGCCGTGACTACGAACCGAATATCTCGTCCACCTCCAGGCTGAACCCGGCAAGCGTGGGTGAAGTCAACGTGTCGCCTTCGCCGAACGTGTCAACGACCTCATAGCCATCCTCGCCCAGCAACAGAACAGTGATAGCGCCGGCGTCTGTGCCCACGACCCAGTACTCTTTGACGCCGTGTTGCGCGTAGAGCGCACGCTTGTATCCTCTGTCCCGCTCGGCTGTGGAGGGGGAGAGGATTTCAACCACGAGGTCAGGGGCGCCTTGTATGTTGTCCGAGGTGATGATCTGCGTTCGCTCGGTGGAGACGAACAAGAGATCAGGCTGCACCACGTCGATATCCGAAAGCGCGACATCCGTGGAGGAATAATAGATGCGCCCCAGACCGTTGGTCTTAATGAAGGTCATCAGATGATAACCCAATTCAGCTTGCGTTCTCTGGTGTGCTTCGTTGGGCGCGGGGGTCATTACCAGTTCACCGTCCAGGAGTTCGTAGCGCTTGTCTTCAGGTGTAGTAAGGTAGTCTGTATATGTGAGCTTTAACCGCGGCTTCTCACCAATCATATGAGCACCTCCGGCTTGGATTCTTCGCCCGCTCTTCTACGCTCTGCCTTAGTTAAACCAGATGGTAGTAGCGCCCAACAACAGCAGGGCCAAGTATCGCCGCGCCAAACTGTCACGGAAAGCGGGACCGCACCGACGCTGCTGGCGGCTGTGCCAGCCACTCCTAACCCTTCGTCCACGGCCTGCGTTCCTCCGCGAACGGAAACGTCCCGTCGTACCCGCGCGGCGTCGACACGTGCCAGATCCCCTCGTACATCGGCGTCAGCTGGTAGTGGCAGACGACATTGCTGCGTTCAATGTGCTCCTGGTGCTTGGCGCCCTGGTGGGGGATGTGGTTGATGAAGATAACGCAGTCGCCCGCCTTGGGATAGAGGATGACGTGCTCCTGCTCTTCGCACCACGCCTCGAACTTGGGCCGGTCGAGTGGGTCGAGGTGTGGCGGTTCGATCTTGTGCCCGTCTTTGACAAACTTCAGGTGGGCCAGGTCGGGCCCGTTGTCCTGAAAGTAGAAGGTGGTGTTGACGCCCACCGGCTGCACCGCCAGGCGGGCGCGGCCGAGTTCGCGCTTTTCCTGCCAGTAGCCGTAGAAATCGAGATGCCATTCCTGAAGATAGGGGCCGGGGTTGATGTGCGCGCGGAAGCTGCGCAGCTGGCACTGCCGCCCCATCATACCTTCCAGGATCGGACGGGTGCTCGGATGGCCGACCAGGGGCGCGTAGGTCTCCGGCTCGCGGTCCAGGAGCGTGTCGAACCACATATTGCCGACGGCGTTCAGCCCCTCTTCCCAGCCCATCGCGCGCGCATGGTTGATGCGCTGGCGGATGTGCTCGGTCTCTTCCGGCGTGAGCGCGTTCTCGACGGTGATGAAGCCGTCCTCTTCCAACTGGTCCAACTTGGCTTCCAGATTGTCCATTCTGTTTCTCCTTGCAGGGCTCCATATCGTGGACCCCGTTCGTATGGGTTCGCAACTACAGAAGACAGAGGGCCGAACCCGGGGGAATGGAATAGACCGATATCACCGGCTCATGCCAGAATCAGGCGCTCCCCTTTGGGTTCCGGTACGGGGTCGCCAAACGCACGCGCGGTGTCGATCGAGAGCGCCATCGCCTCGTTGATATTATGAAGTGCAACTTCCTGCGTATCGCCGTGTGCCATGCACCCGGGAAGCTCTGGCGCCTCGGCCACGAAAGTGTCGTCAGCATTGCTCCGGAAAATGATGACTTCGTACTTGTACATCACTCCATTCTCTAGCTTGTATTGCAGTATGGCCTGACGAACCTGCCTGACTTGATAGAGCTTGGCCTTACTGCCGTCGCGTTGCAGATTCAGTCTTTCGGACGAGCGGCCTTCGAGAATTCGCTGGCGAAGTTCCGTGCGCCTATTCAATGCCCTGTACTTCGGACTGCATCGGGCATGTCGATACAGTAGGCAAAGAAGCGGCTCTTGTCAAACCTGTTCTCTATAGATGGCCCGCGTGCTTGGTGAACCTCCCTGTCGTGCATCTTAGCTCCTGTTGCCGCAAAAGTGGTCAGTCACGGTCAAAACATACCATCACATGGGGGATACTCTGCCTTGAGCAACTGTTGACACAGCGGTAAACCACGATTACACTCATGCTGGGACACCCCAAATGCGTCTTGTTCGAAACACGCCTTCTCTCCACGGGCGCCCCCTTACACCACGAATTAAGTCCGACCTTTCTCAAGGAGGCTACGATGTCCAAATCACGAGTCAGTCTCGTCCACGGCGGGGACCGCCGCACCAACGTCTTCAACGCGCTGGAGCTGGTGCGGGCGGACGTGGAATCCCGCCTGGCCGACCAGGTGATGCTCAAGCCGAACTTCCTCAGCAGCCACAATCAGCTCGCCTCCAGCCATGCCGACGCGCTGCGGGGCGTACTCGACTTCCTGCTCACCACGCCCAAGCCGCCGCGCGAGGTCCTCATCGCCGAGGCGGGCGCCGAGGACACGTGGGACGCCTACCGCAACTTCGGCTACCATGCGCTGGAAGAGGAGTATTCGATCCCGCTGCGCCTGATCGACCTGCACCGGGAGACCGAATGGGAGTCAACGCCGATCGTGCTGGCCGACGGCAGTGAGACTATCGTGCGCATGCCCCGCACAGTGCTGGACTGCCCCTGCACCATTTCGATCGCGATCCCCAAGACGCATGATACCTGCGTCGTCACGCTGGCGCTGAAAAACATGATCATGGGCACCATCTACCGGCAGGACCGGGTGAAGATGCACGGCTTCAACACCCACGCCGAACGCCGCGTCCCCGATGAGTCGCGCGCCATGAGCATCAATCTGATCCGGCTGGCCCGTTTCATGACCCCCGACGTCGCTGTCTTCGACGGAGCCCGCGGCCTGCAGGGGAACGGACCCGGCGGTACCGACGGACTGGACTTCGGCATCGCCGCGGCCAGCGTCGATATCTTCGCAGCTGACGCGGTCATCGCCAAGACAATGGGCTTCGAGCCGATGGAGCTGGGCTTCCTGCGCTACGGCCACGACCAGGGCATGGGCACTGCCGACCTGGACGAGATCGAGCTCCTGGGCGGCGTTTCTATCACGTCGGTGGCGCGGCAGTTCAAACCGCACGAAACGACCGATCTGCAGCTGCAGTGGCAGGTCGAGAATGCGGAGCAGCTGCTGGCGGCGTAATCCTGAGACAACGAGAAGAGAGTAAAGAGAAGTGAGGAGAGAGGGTCCATTCCGGCCTCATTCCTCACTCTTGACATCTATCCTTTGACAAAGGCGGTTCCCATGCTCCCCATCATCGACACACATCAACATCTTTGGGATCTGAGCGTATTCGACATGCCCTGGCTGGAGGACGCGCCCACGCTGAACCGCAGCTTCGTAACCAGCGATTACCTGGCCGCGACCGCGGGGCTGAATGTCGTCAAGACGGTCTATATGGAAGTGGACGTGAGCGCGGCGCAGAAGGTCGCCGAAGCCGATCATCTGATCGAACTCTGCGCCGCCGATGACAACCCGACCGCCGCCGCGGTGATCGGCGGAACCGTGACCTCCGCCGACTTCGGCGATTACATCCGGCGCTATGCCGGCAGCCCCGCGATTAAGGGCGTGCGCCAGGTGCTGCACGGGCCCGGCACGCCGCAGGGCGCCTGCCTGGCGCCCCAGTTTGTCGAGAATGTGCGGCTGCTGGGCGAGTTGGGGCTCTGCTTCGACCTGTGTATGCGGCCGTCGGAACTGGGCGACGGCGTCAAGCTGGCGCAAATGTCCCCCGATACCCGCTTTGTGGTCGATCACTGCGGCAACGGCGACCCCTATCTGATCAGCGGTGTCCTGCCCGGCAGCGCAGGGACGGAGGACGCAGGGCAGGCGGACTCCAACCTCACGATAGCCGACCACACCGACCGCGATGACCCCTTCTGGCATGACCGGCAGCAGTGGAAGGACGGCATCGACGCGCTGGCCGCGCTGCCCAACACGATCTGCAAGATCTCCGGGATCATCGCCCGCACCCGCCCCGGCTGGACCGCCGCGGACCTGGCGCCGGCGGTCAACCACTGCCTGGACAGCTTCGGCCCGAACCGGGTCGTATTTGGCGGGGACTGGCCAGTCTGCCTCCTCGGTGCAGACTCCACCTACCGCGGCTGGGTGGAGGCGTTGAAAGAGATCATCGCCGACCGCAGCGAGACAGAGCAGCGCAAGTTGCTCCACGACAACGCGGCCGCCTTCTACGGGTTGGCGTGACGGGCGAAGCAGACTGCGTGGGCTGTGTATACTGCAGGAACCGGAGCCTGCACCGCCCGTGGGCGCCTGACCACGGGCAACCGGCAACCCCATGGGACTCGAATGGAGAACGCTGGAAGATGAAGAGGGCCGGGTCCGGGAAGAGGCCCCGGAGGTAGAAGCGCGGGCGCCACAACGCCGCGGCAGGAAGCGATGGTTATCCGTTCTGATTGCTCTGCTGCTGGTGGCGACGGTCATCTTAGCGGTGCGCTACGTTCTGCTGGAAAGGTTGGACGCTTTCGCCGCCACCGTCGAAGCGGACGTGCTCTCCATGCATGACATCGTGGAACAGGCCGAGCGTGACCTCGACGGCGCGCTCTTCGGCAGCATGATCTCGCCGGACTACCCCAACTGGGGCAGAACACAGAAAGAGATGCTTCTCAGCGGAGCGCGCTGGGACCGGCCCTATTTCAACTTGACCCTTGACCGCGGCTCTGACGAAAAACCGCCCACCGGCACAGTGGAGGATATCGTTTTCACGTCCGACTGGCGGATGGCAACCGTCACCCTGGCCTTCCCCTACGTTCGTCCTGATGGCTCCCCGGTGACTCTTCACCAGATTGTTACCTACCGGGACGAAACCACCGGCTGGGCGCTGGTCCCCGCCTATCCTTCCTTCTGGGGCGAGAAACAGATCTTTACCGGCCGTTATCTGACGGTCGAATACCCGGAAAGGGACGCGGCAACGGTCGAGCAACTGGCGCCCGAGTGGGACAAGATGCTGGCCGCAGTCTGCCAGGAGTTGGAAGGTATACGCTGTCGCCGTACCTGGAAGCTCGAAGTGGAGCTCTCCACGGAGTCCAGCCCGCTCGCACGCATGGCCGATCAGGGACCTCTTTGGAAGGGGATATCCCCTGCGTCTCCAACGAACAGGGGCGCAGGCGAGTCGGAGTTGAATCTGCCGACGCCGAGCCTCATCGGCAGCCCAGTGGACGAGGCCGGCTATCAGGCTGTGCGCGCCGGCTACGCGCCGCTGATCGTGGGTGGGGGGATCGCCGATATCGTTGGCTGGCGCTGCTGTGAAAAAATCGTATTCTTCCGCGCTTTACTCGATAAGCAACTTAGCCGGCTGGGGCTTAAACCGTGGCCCCTGACCGCCTCCGACTATGAGGAGATCCTGCAGGGCTCGATTCACGACGTGACAAGCCTGCACTGGGTCTACCTCCAGCGCTCCTACAACAACGTCACCCCACAGATCCAGCAGATCGTCTACAGCATCGTGGACCTGATCCTTGCGTCCAACCCGGAGCGTTCGCCCGCCTCTCTGCAACGTCTGCTTCTCCGTTACGATACCTATCGCCCGTGGCTGTTCAACGCCCTCCCAATCGACAGGGACCAGGCGCGTCAAGGCAACTACGGACGTTGGATTCAGAAAGAGTGGATCCACTATGCTGATCAGCAGCTGGAGGCTGCCACGGCCCCGGGCGCCGCTCTGCCCGAACAAGACCTGCAGCTGCTCTGCACCGCGGAACGGTTCAACGGCGCGCATCTGTACCGTTACGATCTGCAGCGAGACGAATTTGTCGGGGAGAACAGTGACGGACCGTTTCGGCGGATGTACTCTCTGCCGGACGATGCCGGCGTTCTGCTTCAGAGATTTGACGAAAGGGACGCCAGGGCGAGGGGTTCCCGGATACAGATCTGGCGGCAGGGGCGAACGCAGGACGTCACCTCCGGAACCGGCAACGTCGCCCTGTACCCAGTGGCGACCTTTGCAGACGGGATGCTCCTCTTTACCTATGACGCCCGCCGCCGGCCGCCCATCCGGTTCAACTTTCTGGATCAGACGGAGTGCGACGGGGGCGCGTGTGTTTTGCGGTCCCTGGAAGGTTTGCCTGCCTGGTCGCCTGACCGCGAGAGGACGGTTGTCTCGCGCGGGGACGGTGTGCTCTGGCTGGGGAACGAAGAGGGAGAGCCGCAGATAGCGGTCGCGCGTGGCCGGTCGGCAGCGTGGCTGGACAACAGCCGTTTTGCCTTTATTCAGCCGGATGATGACGTACAGGTGGCGATGATGACGCTGCCCAATCGTGAGTTGAGAACGCTGCTGGAGACGGAGAGGCTGACTGACGCGCTGCAGAACGCGCCGGATGCGACCCGGATCACCACTATCGCGTTGGCCGCGCATCCGACCATGCAGGACCGGCTGTTCGTTGGCGCACGCGTCGGGAACGGCGCGGGCAAGGAGGCCACTCACGTTTTTGTCTACAACCTTGCCACAGATGAGATCATAGAGCTGCTGCAAGTCGACCATCCCCTTGAACCGTACCGGTCAATGCGCTTCTCCGCGGACGGCCGCTGGCTTTTCGTCCACAGCGTAGGACAACGCGCCAGGGGCTGGCATCTGTATCTCTACAACATCCAGACCGGCGACACCCTGACCTATTCGTCCGAGACTGCGTTGGCCTTTCCCGGGTATGATCTGTCGGCGGACGGCGCGTGGCTGGTACGCGTCGATGAAGGGTATATCCATCTGATCCCGTTGAACGGAGGCCGGCAAAGACTTGTAGCGCACGATTTTGCCCACTGCTATGCAGCCGTCTGGGTCAACAGAAGTTTTCCGTAATCAGCGTTGTGTTCCTGGCGCGGGCCAGCCAGGAACACACAACCAGGAATTATAAGAGGAGATCGAGAATGACGACCTACCGCTATGCAGAGATGACCTGGTCTGCCTGTCGCGAGGCGGCCTATTCAGGCCGGGTGGCGGTGCTGCCGGTTGCCACCTACGAGGATCACGGCTACCACCTGCCGATCGACACCGATGTCCGGCTCTGCACGGGAATCTGCGAACGGGCGGTGGCGCGCATTCCGGATGAAGCGGTGCTGATTCCGCCGGTCAGCCACGGATACAGCCCCCACCACATGGATTTCCCCGGCACGATCACGATTCGCTGGGACACCTTTATCAATTACGTGCGCGATGTCTGCGTCAGCCTGGCCCACCACGGCTTCAAGCGCATACTGATGGTGAACGGGCACGGCAGCAACACCGCGCCGGTGGAGATGGCCGCCCGTCTGACCGTGCTCGAAACCGAAGGCAAGACCCTGTGTGCGTCGGTCAACCACTGGGGCGTGCGCAAAGGCAGGCAGGAGGGGAATGCAATCCGCTCGTCGGACTTTGGCGGCGCCTCCCACGCCGGAGAATACGAGACAGCCCTCTATCTGGCGCTGGCGGAGGAGCTGGTGCAGATGGACAAGGCGGTGGACGAGCGTTCGCCGTTGTCGCCGAGCTTTCAGACCGATCTCCTGATGGGCAAACGCGAAGACGGCTCGGTCGCCAACCTGTGGCCCTACTGGAGCTCGTTGACCGACAGCGGCGTGCTGGGGGATGCCACCGCCGCCACCCGCGAAAAGGGGGAGCGGTTTCTTGAGGCCGCGGTGGAAGGACTGATCGAGCTGATTCGGGAGTTCCGCACCGTCGCGATCAATCCCCGCAAGGATCACATTTCGCCGGAAACCGATGGCTCGAGCCAATAGCGGCCAGGTAGAGGTTGGCGGCAGCCCACGACCAGATATGACAGAGCCTTACCGGATGCGACCGGCCGCGTTGGAGGACTGGCCGGGCATCGTGGCGCTGGACCAGGAGATTTTCGGCGCGTACGGCGCACAGGAGGAGCCGGCGATCATTCGCAGCCGCCTGGTGACATTCCCGCAGGGCTGCGCGGTGCTGGAGGGGGAGCGCGGCGACGGGCATCCGTTCATCGCCGGCTATCTGACGACAGAGAAATGGGCTAAGCTGCGCGAGCCTGCGCTGGACGAGGATCCACAGAAGAGTCACCAGCCCGACGGTCAGGTGTTGAATATCACGACGCTGGCGGTCGCCCCCGCCTGCCAGAATCAGGGATTAGGCGTGCGCTTGCTGGACCGTTCCATCAGCATCGCGCGTCAGGAAGGCTGCGGGCAGATCATTCTGGAAACGGCCCACGCTGAACGGTTCTATCTGCGTCACCGCTTTCGACGGGTCGGCGCACGGACCGAGCGAGGGATCGAAATGGCGATCATGGTACTGGACCTGACAGATCGCGGTTCCAGTGGTCCGTGAACTGTCATTACCGCCCGCAAGCAGCTTCAGGCTATGCAGGAGGAGATATCACAACCCGCTGCGGCTTGATCTTGAAGATCACCCGCTCTTCCTTCCCTTTCATCGAAGCAGGCATGACGCTGCCGTAGTACTCGTCGGCGCCCACGTAGAGCTTGGCGTGAGCATTGATGTTGGCGAAGTCCGGATCGGGCACGATCTCCTCAACGACGCCGCGCACATCGATCCAGCGGAATGCATCCTCCGGATCCAAGGCCATCAGGGCCACTCTTGGATTAGTGCGGACATTCTCAGGTTTGCGGCGTCCTTCGGCCGTATTGACGAGGACGTGTGTGCCGTCCCACGAGCACCAGACGATCGTGTTTTCCGGCGCGCCGGACGGGGAGAGGGTCGTCAGGGTGGCGAAGATGGGGCCGGTCAGCAGGTCAACGTGTGTATCGGGAATCTGTGCGGACATTATTGTGCTCCTTAAACTGTTTGTGGATTGGGGATGCGCGACTGTTCATCGTCACGCGGCATGGATTGACTCCGCCGATTGCAGAATCGCCTGGCGACGGCAATGGTTTCGACTCTGTTCGATCGCTGAACGCTCCACAAGGTCCACGTCTCGACCGAATATCTGACGCAACTCTTCCTCCATGCGCGCCATATCGAGGAGAGTGTGCCGTGCCTGCGGCTGAAATTGGATGTGGGCGTTCATTTCAGGCCAAATCAGTGCTTGCAACCGGCGGCCATCACCGTGGGCGTATGACCCTCCGCGATCAAGGTCTGCTGGTCCTCGGAAAGCTCGATCCAGGGCATCAGCGGATCGTCGGACTGGTGGGCCATCTCGCGGCCATTGATGATCGTCAGCGTATTGCGGATCAGCTGCTGTCCGGGGCGCGGGTTCATGAAGACATCGTAGAACATGAAATCCCCCTCGACGATCTCGAACAGCGCCGCGTCGGCCAGCGCGCCGGGCCGCAGCGTCCCGATCTCCTTCTCCAGTCCCAACACGGCCGCCGGCCGCTCGGTGGCGGCGTGGACCACTTCGGAAAAACTCATGCCCAGCGACATGAATTTGCTCAGGCAGGTGGGCATGTCGAACATCGGGCCGCTGACGCTCATCTGGTGGATGTCGGAAGAGATAACGTCCGGCCGGTAGCCCTGCGACATCAGCGCTTCGGCGGTCTTGAATGAGAAGGATCCCGCGCCATGGCCGATATCCAACACCAGGCCGGCATCCCAGGCGCGTTTGACCGTCTCGCGCAGGTCGCCTGACTCCTCGACAATGCGCATTGTGCCGCCGGTGAAGCAGTGGGTAAGGATGTCACCGGGCCGCATCAACTCCATCACACCGTCGATCCCTGGCGGCCCCATGCCGATATGGGTCATCAGCGGCAGCTCGCAGCGGTCTGCCGCTTCGCGGGCTCTGCGCAGGGGAGCGAGGCCCTGGCCGCTGGTGGTGAGCTGGTCGATCCGAGCCTTGACGCCCAGCAGCACGTCCCGGTTCAGGTCGATGATCTGGCAGCAGAGGTCCACGTCGCAGTAGCCCGGGTTGGCCAGTTCCCATGTCTTCGCTGTCAGACCGATCGACGAGATGTTGAGCAGGGCATAGATGCGGGCCCGCGCCTCTTCGATAATAAACTGCCGGAAGCCGGGAAAGTTGTATCCGCCGGACGAGCCTACGTCGAGCCAGGTCGTCACGCCGCTGCGGGCCGCGATCGGGTCGGGGCGGATGCCGTAGAAGCCGCAGCCGTAGTTGACGTGGGTATGCAGATCGACAAGCCCGGGCGTTACGTATTGGCCGGCGGCGTCCACGACGCGAAAGGCCGTCTCGGCCGGGATGTTCGCGTCGACCGCGGCGATGCGGTTGCGCTTGATCGCCACGTCCAGACGGCCGCTGTGCCCGCCGCCGGGGTCAACCACTTCGCCGCCCTTGATCAGAAGATCGAATCGCATAGTTTCACCTTTCGCGTTTTCATTTTCCCGGTGGATAGCAGCATCGGTGGCCGGCAGTTCGCGGCCGAGACCTGCGCAGGCGATCGGAAACTGGAGTTCGCCGCCAGCCCCATCTAATCCCCTTTCCCGGACATTGTCAAGTGACGCGCGAAGTAGGGACAATCCCGCTTTAGCTCAGAAAGCGACGTAGCCGCCGCAGACAGGGATGCACTGCCCGGTGACGTAGTCGGAGAGGTCGGTGACCAGAAATTCGATGACTTTGGCGCAGTCTGCAGGCATACCCAGGCGGCCGAGCGGGATATCCTGCAACAGGCGGTCGCGAACTTCCGGGCTGTTGCGGCCCTGGGCCACGGCGCGGGAGGAGAGCACATACCCCGGTGCAATGCTGTTCACATGGATGTTGTGCGGCCCCAGTTCGGCGGCGAGGACGCGGGTGTAGTGGATTACGCCGGCTTTGGCGACCTTGTAGGCCATACCGCCGCTGTTGTGACCACTCCATAGGCCGGCCTGGGACGCCACGTTGACGATCTTGCCGCTGCGGGCGGCCTGCATATGCGGCGCCGCGGCCTGACAGCAGAAGATCGTGCCGGTCAGGTTGATGTCCATGATGTAGTGGTAGTGGTCGGGCGGCGCGGTGGCCGCGCTGTGGTTGGGCGGCGGATGGAGCATGCCGCCGGCGTTGTTCACGAGGATGTCGATCTGCCCGAATGTCTCCATGATCTCCTGCATCATCGCCTCTACCGCGGCCTTGTCGGCCACATCGGCCTCGATGCCCAGGCCGCGCCGGCCCAGCGCCTCCACCTCTGCGGCCACCGATTCGGCGCCGAGTTCCTCGTCAAACTCATGGGCCGCGTTCAGGTCGACGTCGTTGATCACCACGTCCGCGCCCAGCCTGGCCAGATGGAGGACATAGGCGCGGCCCAGGCCGCGCGCCCCGCCGGTGACGAGCGCGACTTTATTTGCAAGTTTCATAACCTCCCCCTCTATTGCGTATTAGGTGCTGCGTGTCCGGCTATCATGGTGACGCAACAGCGCGCAGACGGCAAACTCGATTATGAAAATCGGACAGAGGCCGATCTGGTATGTGGGATGGGGCCAGGTCGCTGAATGGCGGGCTGTCTGCATCCGCGGCGAATTGAATGAAACATGCCAATCTCAAGGGACATTTTGCTGAGGTGGTGGCAGGTGGGTAAGATAGGCGTGGATGTCTTTCTTCTTGTTACCCATAATCTTGTTACCCATAATAAAGTGCCTTCTCCATGCAACATGACACCATCGCCGTGCTGGACTACGGCAGCCAATACAGCCAGTTGATCTGCCGCCGGGTGCGGGAGGCCAATGTCTACGCCGAGATGATCTCGTGGGACCGCGCGGCAGAGCGGCTGCCGCAGGTCAAGCTGAAGGGCATCATTCTTTCGGGCGGGCCGGCCAGCGTCTATGAAGAGGGCGCGCCGGCGCTGCCGGCCGTTGTGCTGGAGAGCGGCGTGCCGGTGCTGGGCATCTGCTACGGGCTGCAGCTGCTGGCCCACGCGCTGGGCGGCCACGTGGCGCCGAGCGCGAAGCGGGAGTACGGCGCGGCGGAGATCGAGGTGACGAAAGAGACCCATTTCTTTGGCGGACAGCCGCGGCAACAGCAGGTGTGGATGAGCCACGGAGACCGGGTGGAACGGCTGCCGGTCGGTTTTGAGACGGTGGCGCGCAGCGGGAATTCGCCCTGCGCGGCCATCGCAAACGAGAACCGTTCGCTCTACGGGCTTCAGTTTCACCCGGAGGTGGTGCATACCCCGAACGGTTTTGCGCTGCTGCAGAACTTCGTCCTCCGGATCTGCGGCTGCACGGGTGACTGGACATCGGGCCAATTCATTGAGGAGAGCGTCGCCGGGATCCGGACGCAGGTCGGGCCGGACGGTCGAGTGATCTGCGGGCTGAGCGGCGGCGTGGACAGCGCAGTGGCGGCCACGCTGGTCCACCGCGCAATCGGGGAGCGGCTGACCTGCATCTTTGTCGATCACGGCCTGTTGCGTGCGGGTGAAGCCGAGCAGGTGGTGGACACCTTCGAACGACACCAGGGCATGCGGCTGGTGGCAGTGGACGCCAAGGAGGCGTTCCTCGAAGACCTGGACGGAGTGACCGAGCCGGAAGCGAAGCGCAAACGGATCGGCGCCCGCTTCGTGCGCGTCTTCGAAGAAGAGACGGAACGGTTGGTGGCGGAAAAAGGGAACGCCTCTCAGTCTTCACACAAAGTATTTCTGGCGCAGGGAACGCTCTACCCCGATGTGATCGAATCGGCCAGCAATGACGACTCGGCGAACGCGCGCACGATCAAGACGCACCACAATGTGGGCGGCCTGCCGGAAGATATGACGTTCGAGTTGATCGAACCGCTGCGGATGCTGTTCAAGGACGAGGTGCGCCGCATCGGCGAGGAGCTGGGCCTGCCGGAGGAAATTGTCTGGCGGCACCCGTTTCCAGGGCCGGGGTTGGGCATCCGCATCCTGGGCGAGGTGACGTGGGAGCGCCTGCAGATGCTGCGTCAGGCCGACCGTATCTTCCTCGATGAGCTGCGTTCCGCCGGCCTTTACCGCCGGACGAGCCAGGTCTTCGCCGTGCTTCTGCCTGTGCAAACCGTCGGCGTTATGGGGGACGGGCGCACCTATGCCAACGTGATCGCGCTGCGGGCGGTCACGACCGACGACTTCATGACGGCGGACTGGGCGCAGCTGCCCTACGAGCTGCTGGCGCAGGTCAGCAGTCGCATCGTCAATGAGGTAGACGGGGTCAACCGGGTCGTATATGATATTTCGAGCAAGCCTCCCGCCACGATCGAGTGGGAATGATCTGCAGCGGTCTGTGAAGGCGCCGGCCGCGAAGCGGCGTGGCCATTGTTTCAAATGAACGTGTTAAGTCGTCCGGCTACCAGTGTCGGCAGTCCGACCATTGCCGAGCAGACGCCTTTCGTCCATCGGGGAGGACAACGATGACAATGACGCGCGCTCCCGGGAATCGGTTCTGGGAAGTGGCGGTTGCTGTGGCAATTGTTGCGGCAATTGTCGCGGCCGCCGTTTGGGAGCGGATTGATGACACCGGCAGTCACTACAACCGGGGTCATGCCAATTTCGACCGCGGTCGATACCTGGAGGCGATCGCCGCCTATGATCAGGCTCTGCGCCTGGAGCCCGACGACGCGCACATCTACGTCAACCGGGGTGTTGCCAAGTTCATTCTTGGTCGATACCTGGAGGCGATCGCCGCCTATGATCAGGCCCTGCGCCTGGAGCCCGACGACGCGCACACCTACGCCAGCCGGGCCGGAGCCAAATCCGGCCTTGGCCAATACCGGGAAGCGATGGCTGACTATGATCAGGCTCTGCGCCTGGAGCCTGACACCGCTTACATCTACGCCAACCGGGCCGCAGCCAAATCCGTCCATGGCCAGTACCGGGAAGCGATTGCCGACTATGACCAGGTCTTGCGACTGGAGCCCGACAACGTCAACGCTTATGTTTCTCGGGGACGAGCCAAATCCGACCTTGGCCAATACGATGAGGCCTTCGCCGACTTCGATCATGCCTTGCAACTGGAGCCCGACAACGCATATATCTACACCAGCCGGGGCGATGTCAAGTTCGACCTCGGTCAAATCCAGGAGGCCTTCGCCGACTATGATCATGCCGTTCGACTGGAGCCAGACAACGGTTTTGTCTACTACGCACGGGCCTATGCCAGGGCCGAACTTGGCCAATACGCGGAGGCGATCTTCGAATATGATCAGACAACGCGTCTGCAGCCTTACTTTGTTGGCGTCTATGTCAGCCGGGCCCAGGCCAGGTTCGAACTGGGTCAATTCCGGAAGGCGATCGCCGACTACGATCAGGCCGTCCGTCTGCAACCGGAAAGCGCTTACGCCTACTTCAATCGAGGCCTTGCCAAGGCCGAAATCGGTCTATCCCGGGAAGCCCTCGCCGACCTGAAAGCCGCTCTGGAATTTGCGCGGCAGGCTGGCGACAGCGACTTCATCACCCTCATTGAAGAAAAGATTCAGGATCTCAAGCAAGATGAATAATGAACAGGCATCTTTCGCTCCTGATATGCCCCTTCCTGCTCGGCGTGAGTCGGGCTCCGTGTATGCTGCTGGCGCGTTTGCGTGATATGAGCATCTGAAATGGCCGGATTCCTGCGCTTCGCCCTTCTTCTCATCGCTCTGCTCTCCATCTTTCCTCTGTACACGCGCTATAAGGCCGCGGCCGCGCCGATCCCGCCGGGCGTGCATCTGGCCAGTCTGGAGCTCAGCCATCTGAAGGACCCGGCCGAGATCGAGACGATCATGGAAGCCGCCATGAGCCAGCCGATTGCGGTCTACTATGACGAGACGCGCCTGGTGCTGAGGCCGCAGGAGGTGGACTTTGAAGTCGATACGGCCGCAATGCTGGCGGAGGCCCGGCAGTACCTGGGCGGGCCGGATTTTGTCGATATCGCTCTGCGTAAGCTGGCCGGGATCCCTCAGCGGCGCAGGGACATTCCGGCGCGCTACAGCTATGATGCGCAGAAGCTGGCGACCTGGCTGTGGCAGGTGGGCGAAGAGTTGAATCACCCACCCCAGCCCGGACGAGTCCTGCCGCCGCAGTGGAACTGGCGGACCGGGGGAGGCATGCGGGAAGCGGGTGATGGGAAGAGCGCAGAGACAGATGTCCTTCCTCCTTACGCCTCACTGCCTGCCACTTTTGTGGGCTCGGCGCAGCGCAGCTGGCAGTGGACATCAGGCACAGTGGGCCAGACGCTGCTGATCGACGAGAGCGCGCAACCGGTCCTCGACGCGCTCAGCAGCATGGATGCGCGTACGGCCCATCTTGTGCTGCAAGAGACCCCGCCGCCGCCGCTGACGATGGCGGAGTTGGGCCGCGAACTGGATGCCTATACATCCGACTTCCCCGGATTCGCCGCCATCTATGTGCAGGACCTGACCACGGGAGAAGAGGCCACCGTCGACGTCGATGTGGCCTTCTCCGGCATGTCGACGATGAAGATCGCGATCGCCAGCGAAGCCTACCGTCAGATGGCCGATTTTGAGAACGAGGCTGTCGGTCAGTGGATCGACTTTGCGCTGGGCGAGAGCGACAATGCCGCGGCCAACCGCCTTCTGCAGTGGCTTGGCGACGGCGACATCTATAGCGGCGGGCGGCGGGTGACGGAGATGATGCGCACGCTGGGCTTTACGAACTCATATATTCAGACCGGCTACGACGACAAGTCGATCATAAGCAAGATTCCGACAGAGGCCAACAGCCGCACGGACTGGAACACGAATCCGGATACGCATCTGCAGTCCACGCCCGCGGACCTGGGGCGGCTGCTGGCAGAGATCTACCGCTGCCAGGCGGGAGAAGGGCTTTTGATCGAAACTTTCGGCGGTGAAATCACGCCGGAGGAGTGCGGGACGATTCTCTTTTACGTGAGCCATGACGAATTTACGGAGATGATTTGGGGCGGGCTGCCGCGCCCGGCACACAGCTGGATCATCCACAAACACGGCTTTGTCAATGAGGCGCACAGTGACCTGGCGCTGATCTGGGGACCGAGCGGGCCCTATGTCATCGCCGTCTATCTGTGGCGCCCCGGCTGGATGGACTGGCCGACCAGTAACCGCACGATGAAGGAGATCAGCCGCATCGCGTGGAACTTCTTTGCCTATAAGTCGATGACCGAGGGAATAGAGGCGCCGCCGCCGCTGACGTTATCGCCGCCGCCTAACTACATACCCGTGAATACCTATAGCAGCCGCGCCGCGCTCAGCGGCCAGAGCGAGACCGGCGCTCAGTGAGGAGTGCGCAGCGACTGCACCGCCATAGAACGTGAGGACAGTTCTTATGCCCAATCGATCCGGAGAGGCCCTTGACAGGATTGTGGAAGAGATCACACAGAAAATGGAGGAGATCAGTCAGTTGCGGGATGGCGCGCTCAGCCGCAGCCGTCGCCTGATCCGGGACTGCGCCCACAGCATCCGCGCCATGCACCGCCATGAGCTGGCGAAGGCGGAGGAGATGCTGGCCGCGGCGCGCCGCGATGCGCAGGCGATGGTGGAGCCTCTGGCCGACCACCCGGAACTGTACCATGTGGGTTATACGCAGGACGCGCTGAAGGAACTGGTGGAGGCCCATCTGCTCTACGCATTTATCACCGGCGGTCCGCTGGCGACGCCGGCCGAACTGGCGGTCACTGGCGCGACCTACCTGAAGGGCCTGACCGAGGCCGCGACCGAGATGCGCCGCTTCGCCCTCGATCTGATGCGGCAGGACCGCGTCGAAGAGGCCGGCCCCTACCTGGAGATGATGGACGAGATCTACTCGCTGCTGGTGACGGTCGACTTCCCGGATGCGGTCACCGGGGGGCTGCGCCGGCAGACCGATGTGCTGCGGGGCGTGCTGGAGCGTACCCGGGGCGATCTGACGACGGCGATGCGCCAGGAGAAGATGCGGGCCGCGCTGCGCCGGTTCGAGGAGCGGTTGGGATAACGGTAGTCTTCGGTAACGTCATCGTTGCGGGTGTCGTCACTGTTCGGAAGAAAGTCTTGGCGTCAAACGGAATCCAAATGAGAAGCTCATCTCTGGAGAACTGAACGATGCAAAATCAACATGTCTTTATGGGCGACCTTACCCGGCGTGAGTTTCGCGAAGCGCTGGCGGAGGGCAAATTTCAGACGGCGATCATTCCCACCGGCAGCATCGAGCAGCATCTCGAGCATCTGGCGATGGAGCACGACATCCGCATGGCCACCCATGTCGCCGAACAGGCGGCCCGCCAGCTCTATCCCCAGGTCATCGTCACGCTGCCGATTCGCGCCGGCATCTCGGAGCATCACATGAGACACCAGGGCACCGTCTCAGCCAAGCCGGGTCCGTGGCTGAGCGTGGTGTTCGACGCGGTGGAGAGCCTGATACGCCACGGCGTCAAGAATGTTCTGATTCTGAACGGGCACGGCGGCAACGAAGCGCCCATGGGTGGCATCATCGGCCAGTGGCATCTCTATTTCGCGTCCGAGGCGCCGGAGGCCAGTGTTCAGTTCCACTCCTACTGGGATCTGAGCCGACCGGAAGCTGAAAAGCTGTGCAAGGGCGGGGTGCCGGGCCATGCGCAGGAGTACGAAACCGCGATGGCGCTGGCCGTCTGCCCGCATAACGTGCGGGTGGAGGCGATGCACGACCAAGAGGACAGAAGCCCGCTGGACGCCAGCGCGGAACAGGGCCAAAAGCTGGTCGACGCAGCCGTGAATGCCACCCGCCGCTACCTGGAAGAGATGATCGCCGGCAAGCGCCGCGCGGCCGTGAACCCTGAATAAAAGCCGGTGGTTATCGGTTAGGAATCAGGAACCGGTCGACTTTCGTTCACGACCGGATCACCGGCCATTGCCGTTCAGGCCGCAATACTCGGCGGCGGTGAGGGCGTAGACCTGCGCGGCCTGCGTCAGGCGCGAGAGCGATACCCACTCCACGTCGGAATGGGCCGTCTCATTGGAGGGGCCGTAGTAGAAGGAGGGCACGCCGCCGAGATTGACGTACAGGTTGGCGTCGCCGACGATGCGTTTGCCGGCGACGACGGCCTGGTCGCCATGCACGAAACGATGGGCGTGCGCGGCCGCCTGCACCGCGGCATCGTCGCCGGGCGTTTCGAACGGTTCACGCTCGTGGATCATGCTCACGTCCAGCTTCAACTGACCGGCCTCGGCGACCGGAGCGGCCAGTTCGCGTAACTCCGCCAGGGCCTCCTCCGCGCTGGCGCGCGGCCCCCAGCGCAGCGTGCCGGTCAGGCGGCAAAGCGCCGGCGTGCGGTTGAAGTAGTCGCCCGCCTCCACCGTCCCCACGTCAATACGCTCCGCCCCCGCCAGGGGGTGCAGCGCGCCCGTGTCCAGCTCCTCCTGGTAGGCCGTGATGCGCTGGACCAGGTCGCCGAGGAAACGGATCGGGTTCTCGCCGAAGGGGACGTAAGTGGTGTGGGCGCCGCCGCGTGGGGACGTGAGCTCGATGATGAAGACCATCGAGCCCATGCTCATGACCCACAATTCGTTCCAGCCTTCGCCGATCAGAATTCTGTCGCCGCCGATGCGCCCGCTCTTGATGTCCTCGATCAGGGCCAGAGGGCCGTCCTTTTGGGCCTCTGGCTCCTCGTGGCCGACGATGGCGGTGAGCCAGAGGTCGCCGGCCAGGGTGACGCCGGCACTCTTGAGCGCCCGCAGCGCGCCCAGCTTGGCGGCCATCGCCCCTTTCATGTCGGTGGCGCCGCGCCCGTAGAGACGGTCTCCCTCGCGGCGGCAGGGTACGCAGTCGCCGATGGGGATCGTGTCCAGGTGCCCGTTCAGCATCAGGCTGGGGCCGTCGCCTGTCCCCGGCAGCCGCGCGTAGATGTTGTAGCGGCCGTCGGTCACCCGGCGCTGGTCGACGTCGAAGCCGAGCTCGCGCAGCTGGGCCGCGTAGTACTGGCAGACCTCGGCCTCCTGCATCGTCACGCTGGGGATCTCCACCATCGCCTGCGCCTGTTGGGCGATCCACTCGCCGTCGACCGCGTCTCTCAGCGCTGTCCACTGCTCCTGATTCTGTTCCATCTTGATTCTCTGTGAAATCGGGGGATACGAAAGGATACTATACTATACACACGTAGAAGGAAACATACAATACAATGTATCGGCGCCGTGATCAACTCAAAGCCTTGTAGACAATTCCCTTCTGTATTGCATCTTGGAACGAGTCGAAGTCAGCTAACACCGACTTTCAGACAGGCAGCGCACCGCCTCCGCCAGCAGGTCGATCTCCTCCTCCAGCAAAAAGAATGGGACACTGGCCCGCACACCGTTGTAGGCGATGGTCAGCGGACGGACGATGATCGGCTTCGGCTGGCGCTCGCGCAGGGCGCGGGTCAACGCCTCGCCGTCCCAGCCGGCTACGGAAAAGGCGGCCAGTGCTGCCGAACGCTCTGCTTTCAGCGGTGTGTAGAGGGTGACGCCGCGGATGTCGGCCAGTGCCAGTTTGAGGCGGTCGGTGAGCTGCGCGGTGCGCGCCCAGATACTCTCCAGCCCGATCTCCGTCAGGTAGCCGGCGGCAAAGGCCCAGGTATGCGCCAGTGGCCATGACCAGGGACCGTATTCGAACCTCTCCGCCCCCTCCTTCAACGCATAGTCATCGGTATCGTAGCGCAGCCAGGCCTCGGCGCGCCCGCCGGCATAGGTGACCTGCAAGGTTTCCAATCGATCGGGACGCACATAGAGCGCGCCGGTGGCATAGGGCGCGTACATCCACTTGTAGGAGAGGATGCCGGCAAAGTCACAGCCCATTGCCGCCAGGTCGATGGGAAAGAGGCCCGCCGAGTGAGCAAGGTCGACGAAGGTGAGGACGCCGCGTTCCCTGGCCAGCCCGCAAAGCTGCTCGACAGGCAGCCGGAAACCGGTCTCGGTGGTGACGTGGCTGACAGCGAGCAGGTGGGTGCGTTCGCTGATGCGCTCGGCGAAAGCGTCCAGCTGCGCCTCGGGGTCGGCCAGCAGCGGAACCTTGACCACCTCGACGCCGTGCCGGTCCCGCAAATTCAGTGAGGGCAAATAGAGAGCGGCCTCCTCCTCGTCCGTGATCAGAAGCTGGTCCCCGCGCCGCCAATCAAGGCCCCGCAGGACGGTCTGATAGGCTTCGCTCACCCCGCGCATGAGGGCCAGCGTCTCCGGCGCGACACCGAAAAAGCGCGCCAGCGCGGCCTTGGAGCGGGCGCGCCGCGGGTACTCCTCCTCCGGGTAGACGATGTGCATCGGCCCCCGCGCCACCAGCTCTTCCATCAGGCGGGCATGTTCGGCGGCGATGGCGCGCGGGGTTACGCTCACGCCGCCGTTCTGAAACCAGACATACTGCGCCAGCGCGGGGATATCGGCGCGGATTTTTTCAACTGTCGCGCGCTGCATAGGGAAAGCCCGGAGGTCGGCGGCCGGCAACCGATTCAGCTGCTGGCCACTGTCGTTTGCGGTTCGAGCAGCTCGTGATACGTGTCCGGACGCCGCATCCCCAGGTAGCAATCTTTGAGCGTGGGATAGCGTTCCTTTTGCTCGCCGGTGTACCATGTCTCGTAGCCGGCATCGAGGTCGACGTCGGCGAAGGTGAGGCCGGGGCGGTGCGACGTGTTCGCCAGGGTCCGGCCATAGGGGTCGACGATGCGCGAATGCCCCATCGATCGGCCGGCCAGGAAGGGCTGCATCACGAAATGGGAGGAGGCCAGGTAGACCTGGTTGTCGATGGCGCGGGCGTTGACGATAGACTCGATGTGGTCGCCTGTGTAGTCGATGCACATGGTGGGGAAGAGCAGCAGATGCGCGCCCTTCAGCGCCAGGATGCGCCACATCTCAGGGTAGTGAATATCCATGCAGATGCCCATGCCCACGCGGCCGAAATCGCACTCGAAGACCGGGTAGCCCAGGTCGCCCGGCAGCACCTCGTCCTCTTCGCCGGGGGCCAGGTGCATCTTGCGGTATTTGCCCATCAGATCCCCCTTGCGGTCCAGGAAGACGCCGGTGTTGTAGACGTTTTCGCCATCCCGTTCGCGCTGGCTGTAAGCGACATAAAGGTTGTTGTCGCTGGCGCGCTGGGCGAATTGGGCCAGCGTGTCGCCGCCGGGTATCGGTTCGGGCAGATCCGGCACGCGTTCGGGGTCGCAGCCGACCACGTCCGGCTCCTCGGGCAGAAGGACGATGTCGGCGCGGACATCGCCGGCGCGGTCGATCATCTCCAGGCAGCGCTCGATGCAGCGGCTGGGATAGCTGGGCGGGTCGTCGTGCAGGATGCTGGCGGTGGCCAGACGGGCGGGTCTCATTGGCTGGAACCTCCGACGGATAGGGTGATGGGCTGCGTCAGGTCCACGGTGACGCGCAGCGTGTCGAGCTTGACGAGCAGCCCGGGCTGGGGCTGGCCGTCGAGGATGACGACGGGGTTGCGGCGCAGGTTGGGCGGCGCCTTGATGTCAACGGTGACCTGGCGGCTGGCGACCGGGGCCGGCAGGTCGCGCAGCTGCAGGCGGTAGCTCTCCTCTCCCGCCGCCGTGGAGACGGTTTCGATCTGCAGATGACGCCGGCAGACGATGTAGTCGAGGATCTCCTCGGCGGTGGCGGTCCACACCCTGTCGCCGCTTTCGATCACGGCCTGCAGCCGGGCGCGGTGCTCGTCGATGTAGAGGTCCTTGTTCTCGTGGGGGATGGTCGGCGCCGGACAGTGGCAGTAGTCGATCACCCAACCCGACTCGCGCTGCGCCTGGGTCAGCCGGTGGTGGGGGTCGAAGGCGGCGAAGAGCGGCGTCCAGGCCTGGTGCAGGTTGGCGACGCGGTTGAGGAACCAGAGGTCGGCGTCCGGCCGGTTGATGTCGTCGGTGACGGAGAGGGCGCAGAGGTAGCCGTGCTCCTGCAACGCGGCGGTGATCTTCGGGGTGATGTTGGCGTTGCTGCCCGGCGCGGTGTAGACGGTGACGCGATGACCGATCGCGTCCTCCAGCGCCTCCTTGGCCTGGCGCACTTCGAGGTCGATGTTCTCCTCGACGATGCCGTGCGTCCACGAGTGGTTGCCGACGCCCCAGCCCATGTCGATCAGCTCGCGCAGCTTGTCCGCCCCCATGTGATGGTAGCCGTTGTAGCTGGAGTTGCCCACGCGGCGCACTTCGCCCATCTGCCCGACCACGACCTCCACGTGGCCGGGCAGGCCCAGCTCCTCGT
The DNA here is from genome assembly GCA_965200615.1 of Caldilineaceae bacterium. Lineage (GTDB taxonomy): Bacteria > Chloroflexota > Anaerolineae > Caldilineales > Caldilineaceae > Bin5. The sequence goes on from OZ241377.1 coordinate 1,267,971, forward strand.
GCAGGGGAACGACATGGTCGAACAGCTCGGTGAGCGCCTCGTCGTAGGTGACCGTGTAGGCCCACTCTTTGCCATGCTTGAAGGTGGTCGGGGTGATCTGAATGTTCATATTTCTCCGTCCCACTTTTTTGCGTTATGGAACTGAATTCAGGCTCCTGCAAGCACCGAGTCTGTTCATTGTCCTCTAGCTTGCTCTACGGTTCCTGGATATTCCATCTCTTGGAACTCTACAACTTGCAGCAGAGGCAATGTAACAATCTTGTCACTCACACTGGTATATGTATCGAATCCAACAACCGTCGCCACGAACTCTACAATATCGCCTTCGCCGACGGAGAACAGATAAGGAACATCCCAATAAAGTAGAATGATTGCGCCGCCGAACCACGTATTGGCATCGTGAGATGGATGATCATGCCGGGTCGTGGACACCTGAAGCAGATAATCATCTTCGCCATCATGTGGAAGTTCGATAACCTGCACAACTTCCCCCATCATATATACGTCTTTCCACATGTAGAATTCAATGTTCGCTTTCAGCGTGTCTGCAGGGCCTACCAGCCCTCCCACAGTCTGTACACGTTCGGCCGAACGCGCTGCCCTGACGAAAGGCGAAGCCCAAATTTGTTTTTCGGACGCTGCGAAACCGGGAAGGAAATCAGCTCCTGCAACAAGGGCCGCCCCAGCAACAGCTGCCAAAAACATCTGAAGTACATTTTTCCGAAAGAACCTAGGTGTCCACATGATCGTTGTCCTTTCCTGCTCTCGAGTTCACAACGAAAGCAATTGCAATTGGGGAGAATTGATCAGACGTAGTTGTCCTCGGCCACCGCGCGCACGATCGACGCCGCCAACTCACAGTCCTGTGGCTGGTATTTTTCGCAGAAGGAGGACCAGCGCACAAAGTTGCGCAGGAAGGCGTGGGCATTGGGGCAGGTCTGTGCGCCATAGGTATATGCGCGGGAGGCCGGCGGCATCGCAAACTGATGGGTCCGGTTGCCGGCGCGTTCATGCAGGAAGGCGCAGGCCTGCGGCATCAGGTAGTAGCGGCCCTGCCCCGCGCCCGGAATGCCGGCGTCGGCCAGCTGCTGGGCGAACTCTGCCGGCGTGCAGCCGAAGACGGCCGGGTCGATGCTGAAACCGGCCATCCAACAGGAGTAAACGTCCATGTAATCGGGAATGGCCAGGGGCGTAATGCCGGGGATATCGGCCAGCAACTCGCTCAACAGCCGGATCATGCGATCGCGCTGCGCCACCTGCGGCTGGATGATCTCGAGCTGGCCGAGCGTGATGGCCGCTGTGGCCTGGGGCATGCGGTAGGCGTACCCGAGCGCGGAGTGGACTCTGCCGAAACCGCCCGGCGCCATCTCGCCGCCGCGGCTGTGCCCGATAAAGCGCAGGGCTTCGGCCAGTTCGTCGTCATCAGTGACCACACAGCCGCCGACGTCGGAGCCGAGCGTCTTTTCGGAGTCGAAGGAGAAGCCCGCGGCCTGGGCGAGCGTACCGGCGAAGCGCCCTTTGTAGCGGCCAAAGACCGCCTGGCAGACATCCTCATAAACGAAGAGATCGTGTCTGGCGGCCAGCTCGTTGATCGGGTCCATGTCGCAGATGATGCCCGTCTTGTGCACAACGAGGACAGCGCGCGTCCGGTCGCTGATACAGGCTTCGATGGTGTCAGCGCTGACGTTGACGCTGTCCGGCTCGGTGTCGGCGAAGACGGGAATGTAGTTTTCCAGGCAGAGGCCCTGGATGGTGCCGAAGTCGGTGATGGGGCTGACGATGATCTCGTCGCCCGGTGCAAAGGGGAAGGCCGCGGCCAGAACGCCGAGGGCCGGTGTGCAGCCGGGGGTGGCAATGCAGTGGCGGACGCCCAGCTCGGCGGCAAAGTTCTTCTCGAAGCGCCCGATCATGTCGACCGTGAGGCCGCTGTCCACCACCTCTTGCAGATAGGCGGCGCAGTTCGGCCCCATCGTGCGCGGGAAGGGGGAGGGCAGAGCGGCCTCTTCCCCGTTGAGGCTGGCCGCGCCGTAGGTCGCGCGTACTCTCGATGCAGTCGTCATTGTAAAAGTTTCCAGTTCTCTGTTCCCCGCCCTTGACAGCCGGGCAAGCCTATCAACAAGAAGTGGGCAGCAACTGATCACTATTCACTGACCACTAACCACTGCAGTTTTCAACGTCCCGACAGCCCCGTCAGCAGAATCCCCTCCATGAAATAGCGCTGGGCGGCGAAGAAGAGAATCAGCACCGGGATCAGCGTCAGCGTGGAAGCGGCCATGAGGTAGTTCCACTGGGTGTAGCGCTGATCGCGGAAGAACTGCAGGCCCAGGGCCAGCGTGCGCATGTGGGGTTTGTTCATATAGATGAGCGGCCCCATGAAGTCGTTCCAGTTGGAGAGAACCGTAAAGACGGTGATGACGGCCAGCGGCGCCTTGGAAAAGGGCAGAATGATCTCCCACCAGACGCGCAGGCTGGACGCGCCGTCAATATAGGCCGCCTCGTCGTAGTCGTACGGCAAGGTGAGGTAGAACTGGCGCAAGAGAAAAATGTAGAAGGCGCCCCCGCCGAAAAAGGCGGGCACGGTCAGGGGCAGGAAAGTATTGACCCAGCCCAGGCGGGTGAAGAGGACAAAGGTGGGGATCAGGGTGACGATGCTGGGCAGCATCATCGTAGAGAGCAGCACGGCGAAAAGGACCTCCCGCTCAGGAAAACGACGGCGGGCGAAGCCGAAGGCGACCAGGCTGGCCGAGAGAACGGTGCCGAAGGTTGCCAGGCCGGTGACGATGAGCGTGTTGCGCAGATAGAGGAAGAAGGGGAACTTCTGAATGGCAACCAGATAGTTCGACCAGAGGAAGGGGGCCGGTATCAGCTCCGGCGGGTAGGCGAAGATCTGCGGCGAATCCTTGAGCGAAGTGCTGATCATCCAGATGTTGGGGAAGAGCAGCACAAGGCAGACGAAACTGAGGAAAAGATAAAGTGCAAGGCGCGCCAACCCGCTCATCGAGAGCCCCGCGGCGCTTCTCTTGCGCCCGCCTGTTAATGTGAGAGGAACTTCTGCTCTTGTCTGAGTCATTGTTGGTCTTGAGTTTCTAATTTTCAACTGCCGGACGAAGGGTCGCTCAAAACTCAAAACTGACTACTGAAAACCGCTGTTCTCAACGTTCGGCTTCGTAAAAGACCCAGAGCCGGGCCATCCGCAACTGGATGACGGTAAAGACGAGAATGATAACGAAGAGCGCCCACGCCAGCGCGGATGCGTAGCCCATCTTGAAAAAACGGAAAGCATTGTTATAGAGATAGAGGACGTAGAACAGGGTCGAGTTGGCGGGGCCGCCGGCTGTTATGATGTAGGCGCCGGTGAAGACCTGAAAAGTGCCGATGATGCCGAGCACCAGGTTGAAAAAGATCAGCGGCGTCATCATCGGCACGGTGATGTGGCGGAAACGATGCCACAGATTGGCGCCGTCAATGCCGGCGGCTTCATAGAGGACGCGGGGCACGTTTTGCAGACCGGCGAGAAAGATGATGGCGCTGCCGCCGATGCCCCAGAGCCCCATAATCACGAATACGAGCTTGGTGATCTTCGGATTGAAGAGCCAGTTGAAGGTGGGCAGACCCAGGGCCTGCAGGACGGCGTTGACCAGGCCGTAATCGCCCGAAAAGAGCATCCCCCAGGTCAGAGCGCTGGCTACCGCCGGCGTTATAACCGGCAGGTAATATAGCGTCCGGTAGAGATTGATGCCGCGCACCTGCACGCTCAGCAGCAGGGCGACCAGGAAGGCCGCGAACAGGTTCAGCGGAACGGAGAGGATGACGAAGTAGAAGGTGTTATAGAGAGTGAGCCCGAAAAGGCGGTCACCACCGAAGAGCTTGGTGTAGTTGTTCAGTCCCAGCCAGTCGGCGCCGGAGAGCACCGAATACTTGGTGAACGAGAAGTAGATCGAGGCCGCCATCGGCCCGATGGTAAAGATCAGGAAGCCGGCGAGCCAGGGGAGAATATAGAGCCGGCCTTCCCACGCTTCTTTGCGGGCGAGAGGACCCGGCCTGTGCTTGGTTTGGAGCGCCATAACAGCAGTGGTTAGTGATTAGTGGCTAGTGGTGTCTACTATCCACTAGCCACTGAAGTTACGAGTTGACGAGGGCGGTCGATTCTTCGGCGAGCTGACCGAGGATCTCCTCGACGGGGCGTGTTCCCAGGACCATCTCATCCCAGGCCACGTTCCAGTAGGTGTTGATCCATTCGGACTCTTTGGGGCTGGTGCGATAGGTGCGCAGGATCGGGCGGATGGCCTCGTAGACCTCGGTATCCTCCCATTCGTAGACGGTGGCCGGCGCAACGCGCTTGATCGATGGGAAGCGGCCGCCGCCGATCTTGGCATAAATGCCGGCTGCGGCTTCGGAGAAGGAGCGCTCCTTGTACCAGGCCCAGGCCGGATCGACGTTGCCGGGGCTGCTGGAGAAGTAGAAGGAGTTGAGCGCGGCGACGGAGTACTGACCGCTCGGTCCCTTGGGGAAGGGCACCATGCCGATGTCGAAGAGATCGGGCGCGCCGTCCTGGACGATGGTGCGGGTGTACCACTGCCCGGCCATGGTGGCCATGGAGCGGCCGTTGGTATAGCTGATCGGCTGCTCGGTGGTGCTGGAGCCGGGCAGGGGGGTCAACCCCTCAAGGTAGAACTGCTGGATCCACTTCCAAAGGGCGACGTTTTCCTCGTTGTCCATGATGCTGGCGGAGAAGTCGTCGTTCCACTGCTCCGTGCCCCAGGCCCAGGCGAGCATGACGTAGACTGAGACGCTGCGCCCCGACCCCATCTCGTAGCCGTAGATGGGAACGCCGTCCTGTTCGCTCGTGTACTCTTTGGCGAACTGGTGCCAGGCGTCGTAGTCCCAGTTACCGTTTTCGTTCATCTCCTTGGGCGTGGTGGCGCCGGCCTCGTTGACCGCCGAGAGATTGTACCAGTGCAGCCAGCCGCTGATGAACCAGGCCAGGCCGTAGGTCTCGCCTTCGATGGTCTCCTTGGCGTAGTCAAAGAAGTCGTCGGCGGAGATCTCGGTGTCGGCGTCGATCAGGTCGTCCAGCGGGCCGATGACGTTGTTCTCGATGAAGAGGGGCAGCCACTGCCAGTAGCCGTAAATCACATCGTACTCGGAGCCGCCGGCGATCGAGGTGAGCAGTTTTTCAGTGAAGCCGGCCCAGGGTGCCTGTTCACGAATGATCTCGTAGTCCGGGTACTTCTCGGTGAAATACTCGATGAACAGCTGGTCGGCTTCGACCCAGGCATCGGTGCCGGTGGGGTCGTAGTCGAAAATGTAGGCGGTTTGCTTCTCCGCCATCATGGAGCCATCGTCCATGGCGCCGTCCTGGGCGACCGGCGCGCAGGCGGCAAGCGCCAGCCCCGTGCCGGCCAGGCCGGCATTGCGCATGAACTCGCGGCGACTCAGTTTCTTGGTCATTGTGTCTTTCTCCTTCGTTGAATGAGAAACGTTGTGTGATATGGCGAAGAGAACTCTACTTCAGCGAAAGTGTGCCGGGCGACCGGTTGCCCAAGCAAAGATTTTACGGTTGGCAAAGACACGGGCGGACGCCTGTGCAGGGGACGGCGGCGGAGCTGACACGTGTGCGGGGGATGAAGAGTTGTGCGATGCCCTGTCCCCTGGTCATGGGTATGGCAATTGGTGAAGAGGTCGGACAGCGGCGGCCGAAGGCTGAACAGGTGGCATTATCGCACTGCGGACGCGAACGCGCAAACTGGTGTCGAGAGCCCGGGAATGCTTTCCCGGCGGACCCTTCGTTTACGATACACCCTCATCAATCCCCAACTCCGGCAGCCCCGCCACAATCTCCACCGTCTCCAGACTGACGCTGATGACCTTGCCGATGAGGCGCAGGATATACTGCGGATCATCCGTCCGGTTCGGGTCGTTGACAATCCCGCTGCGTTTGTCGGTCTTGACGCGGTACTGATCGATCACCCATTCCAGCGCCGAGCGGTTGCCCAGGCGGTAATCGAACGCTTCGCTGGGGATGCCGTCCAGCGTCAGGAAGCTGTTGTAGCGCAGCTGCGTCCTGTCTTTGGAGAGGCGCATCTTTTCGACGCGCCAGTCGAGTGGTATGTTCGGCGTTTCGATCTTCTTTAGCCGGTATTCCGGCTGCTCTTCATAGCTGACGTGGATGTCGGCTAGGCGTGCGCCTGCCTCCGCGAAAGCACGGAAATCGGGCGCGAAGGGGATGCGCGGCAACTCGCGCTTGAGGTTGGCTTGGTAACGCTCGCGGTAAAGGGGGTGGTGGAGGAGGCCGTAGACATAATGGAAGATGTCCCATTTGCCGACCTTGTTGTCGCCATAGTGGGAGCGGAAGTGGTCCAACGCCCAGTCGGTGATGTTCTCGCGGCGGTTGCCGCCGTCCTCGTCATAGGTGAAAAAGGGGAAGCATTGGAAACCGTCGCTGGCCGCGAGCGTGTGGAGGTCGGGTATTAGATTCGTCATCAGGGTGCTAAAGCTAGCACGGAAACCACGATCACTTACAAGTATCGTCCGATTCTCCGATTCCGTTTCTGAAATGGGGGAAATGGACGGGAAGACATAAACAGACTCGTTCATCACACGATCAAAGTAAAGATGGGAAGTTGTAAAAGGACGATAGAGAGCAGCCCGTACCCTTGCAAGCGAAAATTCTGTTGTTCTCCCTCTTTTCAAGTCTTGCTTAAGCGTCTGGCTCCACTTGATTTTCTCATGATCATCTAAGACGAAGTCATCTAGGTTCGCGTCCCGATCATTTCGCTGTTCCCACTTGAATACTTGCTCGTTATACGTATCGATTGTTCGCTTAGTGTTCTCAATGAGCGCGCTGCAGTCGAAGTTGCGGACCCAAACATCACGGTTCGTACTGACGCCTAGACTAAGAGTCTTAAATACCACGCCCTCGACTTTTCCCTCTGTCGCCTTCGATTTCCTGCTTCCTATTGGAATAAATGATTCAAATTCGGCTTGTTGACCTTCAGTTAGCCATGTATGCCGATAGTCCGGCGTTATCGGTTTCCAGTCGATATGTCCGGATTGCTCCATTTCATCAAGAAAGCGATACTTCTCTTCCTTGCGCCAGAACTCATCAGTACGGGCGTAGAACACTTTAGTCTGGGGCTCCGCCTCGCCGTTTTTCTTTACAAAAAAGTTGATGCTGACACCGACCTGAATGCCAAAGACATTGTGCGTGGTACCGGAAAGCTTGGGATTCTTGCGCACGTTCCCGCCCAAATCCAGAATGTAGATGGCATCGAAATCAACTGCGAGGTGTTTCCTTATCCCATCAAAAGAAATATTGTCGAGAAATCCATTATTCGTTACAAAGGCGACAATACCTTCATCCGCTATGCGGTCAGATGCCCAACGAATCGCTTTTACGTAAACATCTGAAAGTTTATTCCTGTTCGTCGCCTCGGAGTCCTTTGCATACGTCTCCGCGACCCGTTTGTCCATCACAGGATATTTACGGTTCTTGTTGTTGTCGTTTTCGTTGACTTGCCCCACGTTGTAGGGCGGATTGCCGATCACCACGAACATGGGCGTCTCCTTCTGGCTCTCCACCCGCTGCGCGTTCTCCGGCGCGAAGAGCGGCAGCTGGCGGTCTTCAGCCAACTCGAAGGTGTCGACCAGACAGATGCCCCCGAACGGCGCGTAGAGGCCGGTGGCGTCGTAGTACTCGTGCTCGATGTTCATGCTGGCGATGTAGTAGGGCAGCAGCATCACCTCGTTGCAGTGCAGTTCGGACTTGTACTTGCGCTCCAGCGCGGTGCGCGGGATCTCGCGCATCATGCGCACGATGAAGTTGCCCGTGCCGACGAACGGATCGATGATATGCACGCCCTCGTCCGCCAGCGAACGGCCAAACTCCCGCTCCAGGATCGCGGCCACGCTCTTCACCATGAAGTCGACGATCGGCTGCGGCGTATACACAATCCCGTGCGTATCCGCCACCTTGACCGAAAAGCCCTGGAAGAACTGCTCGTAGACCGTGTTCAGAAAGTGCTGTTTCTGCGAAAAGTCGTGGATCGTCGCCGCGGTGCGCTCGATGGCGAGGTAGAAGCGGTCCAGACTGCCCAGGAAATCGGCGCGGCTGAATGACTGCGACGTGAGCGCGTGGATCACGCCTTCGATCTCGCTGGCGATCACGTTGCGGTGGGTGAAGTCGGGGTTGTTGAAGACGGTGCGGAAGAGGCGCTCGGTGAGCAGGTGCTGGATCAGCATCTCTTCGACCGCCGCCTCCGACAGATTCGGGTTGATCGACTGGCGGCACTTGTCCAGAAACCCTGCGAACGCGGTGGTGAAGGCCGGATTGCTGCGCCGCGCCTGCTGAATCAGTTGCGCCAGGCCCTGGCCGATGTCGGCCACCCTGTCCTTGAACTGGGCGACAGCCTCCTCCCATTCAGCGTACTCCTGCGGCCGGTAACCGAAGAAGGTCTGGAGCGTCTCGATCAGCCGCGCCGCGTCGGTCAGGTCGGCGTCGAGCGTCATGCGCCCGTTCTGCCAGAGGATGGCGCGCTGCGGGGTCTGAAAGAGGATGTTGTCGCGCGGATAGCCGGCCTTGAACTTGCGCTCGACCTCCGCCGGCAGGTCGTCGTGGATGTCCTTGGCCTCCCAGTAGCCGTGGGTGAGGCGGAAGTCGTCGACCAGCGCGCCGTCAACAACGATTCGCTTGCCGCGCCCGGTACTCACCCCATATTCCGGCACGAGCGTCCATTTGCACTGCCGCGCGCAATGCGCCAGCAGCTCCTGAAAAGCCCCCCGCACCGCGGTTTCGTGGGTAATGCCGAGCCGGGCGAATTGGTGGAGCGCGGCGTAGTAGGTTCTGATGGGTTTGTGGGTTGGTTTGAGGTTGAGAGTGGGCATTTTTTTCGCCTGATGAAAAATGGTCGAGTTAACTATAACACAGTACTATGATCGCTGCTGGCCAATTGGGTAGGAGGACGATTCAAGTATATGGCGCAGTCACAGAACAATCCCTGCAGAAGCTGGTACAGAGCAATTGGGAAGACGCCGACAACCTTTACAGAGAGGCGGGTAATTGTCCATTAGCCCCGCCAGAGTGCGTGGATTACAGTCAACAATTCCAAAATGTGATGGCGTTTTTTCACAATATTATAGAATACATGTTCTATAATGTCGAACAAGATTTTTCCTGGCTTGCAACTAACCGGTTTCCTCAGAACAGTAGTGCATCCCACGGGCTTTGCGCGTGCGGCAGATTCGGGACCGACCAGTGTGCCTGGTTCCAGCATCCAGCGCAATTGTCCAGAGATAATCAGGAACTCACCCCTATCTTGGCGTACGCCCCTGCAGGTCGCACGCTTGACTATAGAACAGGCGTGTTGCAGAATGCGAGTTCACGATTAAGCAAGAGGCGACAACCATAGCCGACACACAACGCAAAACCTTCGGCTATGTCCGCGTCTCCACACACGAACAAGCCCTATGCGGACTTACCCTCGAAGCCCGGAAACGCAAGATCACACTATACGCGCCCGCAACGGCGCCGCCTTTGGCAAGCAAGGCGTCTGCCAGAACGCTCGCAAGGCCGACCTGCGCTGACCCGGAGATTAGGAAAACAGAGCATGAAGAAGAAGACAGGACACATTGAGGCGGCGGCTGATGCCAGCCTGACGACGAAACGCCAACCGCGGCTGCAGCCGCCGATTGACGCCGACGCGGCGCGCGAGTGGGACAATGCAATCGTAAAGAAGGGCGGCCGGATACAGCGTACTCAGGTGCGCTGCACGCAGGCCGAATTGGAGTATGCGGCCGCCTGCGGCGCAAGCTGGCGCGACCTGGCCGAACTGATTGGCTGCACCGACCGAACGCTGAGGAACTGGCGCAGGATGACGCGCGACCTCGCCAACGACATTGACGCGCAAGGCCTGACTGCCGAGCAGCGGAAGGCGCTGGACGTGGGTAAGGAGTCGCCGGAGATAATACGCGTCGTAATGAAGACGATCGAACGCGGCCGACGCAATTTCCGTTATTTCCGCTTTTTGGCAAAACCCGGGAAACACCAAGCCGGCCCAACTGACGCGCCCGGCTCAGCAGGCCGCCACCGCGACACCGTCCCGCGCCTGCAGAATCGGTGCCCAGCGGCCCGGGTGCGAGGTATCGAGATCGGCGATTCCGATTCTCAGCATCGGGTCGTTCCCAGTTTGGAGTGGCGGCCCGGTTTCGGAATGGAATGGAGTGACTGAGGTCTGAGCGTTGGTGCGGTCAACGCAGCCATTCGTCGAGGTGTTCGGCCACGAACTCGTCGTCGGTCAGGTGAGGATAGGCGCGGCAGACGCGGTCCAGCTCCTCGCACTGACCGGGGGAAAGGCTCTCCACCGGGTTGAGGCACCAGATCCCCTCCAGAAGCCCCTGCCGGCGCAGCGCCTCGTGGACGCCCGAGATACAGCCGTGAAAGTCGTTGGCGCTATCGAACACCGCCGCGTTCGCGTCCGTCATCTGCGCGTTGTAGGTAAGCCAGTGCCCGTAGTCGAGCCTGCCGGCCGCGCCCTGCTCGTGGATGGCGCGCAGCATGGCGACCGCCTCCCGCGTCCACACGGCCCACTGGCCGAGCAGCCCGCCGACGATGCGCAGCGGCCGCGCATCCGTCTCCTGTCCGCCAAAGCTGAACTCGGTGAGTAGATCGGCGACGATGTTGTCGTCATTGCCCGTGTAGAGCGCGATCTCTCCGCTCCGGCAGGACTCGGCTACGGCGCGCACCACGTCCAGCGTCTTGTAGCGGTCGAACGGCGCGACCTTGATGGCGACGACGTTCTCGATTTCGACGAACTCGCGCCAGAAGCGGTAGGGCAGCGCCTGGCCGCCCACAGCGGTCTGCAAATAGAAGCCGAATACCGGGATCGCCTCCGCCACGCGACGGCAGTGTTCGATAAGCTCCGCTGGCGATGCCTCTGCCAGCGCGCGCAGGCTCAGCAGACCGGCGTCGTAGCCGTGCTCCAGGGCAGTCTCAGCTTCGCGCACCGCCTGCCGCGTATCGCCCAGGATACCCGCTACCTTGACGAAGGGGCGGGGGTTTTGCCGCATATGCTCGTCCACCGTCTCCGACGCCAGCGCCAGCGCCGGCTCCAGCAGACCGTATTCGGGCTGATGCAGCTCGAACTGGGTCGTATGCACGCCCACGGCCACCCCGCCGGCGCCGGCAGCGCAATAGTAGCGCGTGAGCGCGCGTTGGCGCCGCTCATCCAGCTTGAGATCGGCCGTGAGCGCGAGCGGGTGGGCGGGGATAACCTGCCCGTTGGCCAGATGTTGTCGCAGTTCAGGCAGAGATTGGGCCATCAGAAGCTCCCGTCGCGCGTCTCGAAATGGGTCGGTTTATCCAGCGATGCGCCGTCGTTCTGCACCCAGTCGGCGATCCACTGCAGCATCTGGCGCAGCGAGACGCGCGGGTAGCCGAAAAGCTGCGCGGCCTTGGCCGCGTTGTTGAGCAGCGCGGTCGGCGCCTCCTCGCCGCTGAAACGGACCTCCTTGCCGAGCATGCCCCCCAGCGCTTGGGCCACGCGGCGCACCGAGACCGTCTCGGGCCCGGTGACGTTGAGCACGAAGGGCGGCGCGGCGCAGTGGTCGAGCAGGGCGAGGGCCTGGGCGTTGGCGTCCCCCTGCCAGATCACGTTGGCCGCGCCCATGTCGAGCGTGACCGGATCGCCGGCGTGCACCTGGCGGGCGATATCCACCAGAACGCCGTAGCGCATCTCCACCGCATAGTTGAGGCGGACGATGGCGCAGCGCAGGCCATGCCGCCGCGAAAAATAGTCGAAGATGCGCTCGCGCCCCAGGCAGGACATCGCGTATTCGCCAACCGGGTCCAGGGGGTCGCTCTCCAGGGGGCCGCCGGCGACCACCGGCGCGAGCGGATAGACGTTGCCGGTGGAGAAGGCGACGATGCGGGCGTTCAGGTAGCGTTCGCAGATCAGCGCCGGCAGGTAGGTGTTGATGCCCCAGGTCATGTGCTGATTGCCGGTCGTGCCGAACTTCTGACCGGCCATGTAGATCACGCTGCCGCTGTCGGGCAGGGAAGCGAGCTGAGTCCGGTCCAGCAGGTCGCAGGTGATCGTCTGCACGCCCCACGCCTCCAACTGCTCGCGCGTGCCGGGCTGGCTGAAACGGGCGACGCCGTAGACGCGGTGGGGCGAGTTGACTTCATCAAGGGCGCGCGCCGCCATGCGCGCCAGCGTGGGGCCCATCTTGCCGCTGACGCCGAGGACGACCAGGTCCGAGTCCAGCTTTTCCAGGGCGGCCAGAGCGGCGGGCGAGGGTTCCGAGAGCAGCAGGTCGAGCTCCTCTTCGCTGCGGGGTCCGGCGGCTGTGGCCTGCTCTTCGCTACCGCTTGCCAATGTTGCTGCGCTCATCGTTCCTCTCTTTCGCTGACGAGCCGTCTGTCCTGTGACTGCGGTGGTCTGTAACCGGTTACTATCTTCCGGCAGGATTTTGTGACTGTAATATAGAACGGATTGGGTGTCAATGTCCTGCCGGTTCTTTCAGCGGCAATGATGCACCTGAAGCGTGTGCAGGGACTGGTAGAGTTCACCCGCGCAATCCACGCAGATACCACAGAGTATGCAATTCCTCTCTGTCTTTGACAGCCCAATGAAATTCTGATAGAGTGCGGTCAACTTCAGTACAGATGCCTCCGAAGCGGCGAACTGTTTCACCCACACGACCGGGCCGACCCAAAGTTTCTACAGATAGAAACATCGTCAATTTGATCGGTACTTTCGCCCCCAACACAACGCAGCGAAATTCGATGTATGTTCGCATGCATCGGGAAATCCCTGGTTTTTCTATCAAAAGGAGGAAGGTATGAAAGTCTCGAAGGAAAGAGTAAGTCGTCGCGATTTTCTGAGGCTGTCTGCGGTTACAGCCCTTTCGGGAATCGGCGCAACCGCGCTGGCGGCCTGCGCCCCGGCCCCCGCGCAACAGGCGTCCGGCGACATGGCAGGGGATGAGCCCGCCATGGCCCAACAGACGATCACCTATTGGGATTGGTAGGGCCCGGCCGCCAATGAGACCAGCAAAGCCCTGTTCGACCGGCTGCCGGTCGCCTTGGGAGAGTCGAATCCTGAGCTGGAGTTGAACTATCAGAACGTTCCTTTCGGCGAGTATTTCGTAAAGTTCCTGGCGTCGCATGCGGCTGACGATACGCCCGACGTCATGCACAGCTCGGTATACTGGGCCCGTGACTTTTACGACAAGGGCGCGTTGCTGGACCTGACACCCAACATCGAAATAACGCCGGACCTGGCGCCGGAGAACTTCCTGGACGGCGCCTTGCTTCAGGCGACAAAGGGGCCTGCGCAGTACGGCGTACTGGGAGAGGGACCGGACAGCAACCAGATATTCTTCAACACGGACCTGTTCGATGAGGCGGGCGTCACGACCGACCCCGACGAGATCGCAACCTGGGGTTGGGCGGACTTCACCGACGCGGCCAAGGAATTGACAAAGCGGGACGGCGACGAAGTCGTTCAGTCGGGCTTCCTGGTCGGCACACCAACCGCCCAGACGCTGAGCATTTGGGCCAGTACCCACAACGTCGGCTTCTATTCCAAGAACGATGCCGGCATTGAGAATGGCATCGGCTTCAACGAAAAGAACGCGGCGGTGAACGGGCTGAACTGGTTCCTGGACCTGCTGCACGTGCACCAGGTTTCTCAGCCGATCGCCCCTGAACGCCAGGACTGGGCGCAGTTCCAGCAGGGAAAGGCTGCGATGGCGCAATCCGGTCCCTGGCAATATGGGCCCCTGTCGAACGATCTGCCGGATCTGAACTGGTTCACGATGCTGTGGCCGGCGGCGCCCGTGGAAGGCGGAAAGCAGGGCACCGCTCACTGGAACAACATGCTTGTTGTGCCGACCAAGTCGCCCAACAAAGATGCCGGCTGGGCCTTCCTGGAGTTCTGGTGCGGGCTGGGTTGGATGTTGGAGCGCTTCGCGATCGGCAGCTGGTTGGCGCCGCGCAAGGACTTCTACGAGACACCCGAATACCAGGCCGCGCTGCAGGAGCTGCCGGTTCTGAGGATGGTCCCGCTGGCGTCAGCTTCGGGCACGCCGTTGGTCTACATCCAGCAGAGCGCCCTCAATGCGGCGATGAGACCGGTTCTCGAGGCGGCGATTCTGCAGGAGATGGAGCCGGAGGCAGCCATCGAGCAGTTGGTCGTTGAGTGTAACGAGATTATGGCAGACGCCGGTTACTCTTGATCCACATATGGCTCGCGGTCGGTAGCTGTTGGCCGGCCGCGAGCCGGTGTATTTTAGAGCGCGGTGACAAATGACGACTCTGGCACAACCTTCGCAGCCGGTTCAATCGCGTGCAAGCAGACAGAGAGAACTGTGGAGACGTCTCAGGAAGACCTGGCCGGGCTATCTGTTCATCAGCCCGGCAGGCCTGCTGATCACGGTCTTTTCCTACATCGCAATCATCTTCTCTCTCTACATCAGCTTCCACCAATATGACATCATCTCAGACGTGCGCCCCTTCGAGGGCCTGGAGAACTATGCCCGCGCCTTGAGTGATAAGCTGGTACGGATCAGTTTCCGCAACACCTTCATCTACGTGATCGTGATCGTGCCTTCGATTACGATTATCTCGCTGCTGTTGGCGGTCCTTGGCAACCAGGTTCGGCGCGGACGGGCGCTCTTCCGCACCGTCTTCTTTATCCCCACAATTACACCCATCGTTGTGACCTCTATGTTGTGGGTGTGGCTGTATGAACCCACCGGCGGGATAAACAAGCTGCTTGAGATGATAAACATCGAGGGCCCCAACTGGCTCTTCAATCCGGCAACCGCGCTGCCGGCGATCATGATCATGACCATCTGGGGCGCGGTCGGCTACTATATGATCATCTTCCTCGCCGGCCTGGCCGAGATCCCGGGGGTCTTCTACGAAGCGGCCAAGGTGGACGGCGCCGGCCGCTGGCACACCTTCTGGAGTATTACCATTCCCCTGTTGCGCAATTCGCTGATCTTCGCCTTCGTCACCTTGACGATCGCGGCGTTTCAGGTCTTCACACAGGTCTTCATCATGACGCAGGGCGGCCCGATGAACCAGACGCAAACTGTTCAGATGGTCGTCTACCACTACGCATTTCAACGATTCGAAATGGGCTATGCGTCGGCCATCTCCTGGCTGCTGTTCGGCGTAATCTTCTTCTTCTCCGCGCTGCAGCTGAAGTTGTTCATCTCGCGGGAGCTGTACTGAGTCATGGCGCGTACACTATCCGACCCCGGCGGCGGGGCGAGAGAACAGAACAGGCTGCTTCTGATAGCAACAAAGCGCAGCTTTACCATCATCGTCTATGCGCTGCTGATCGCCCTCGCGTTCAGCATGATCTTCCCCTACCTGTGGATGCTGGCCAACTCCTTCAAGAGCCGGACCGATTTTTTCACCAATCCCTATTCGGTCATTCCGATGCCGCCTACCTTGAGCACATACTATGATGCTCTGACGATCGGGCGCATGGGCGTATACCTGGGCAACAGCATTCTGTACGCGGCCGCGGTATTGGTCGTCCAGCTTTTCATCGACTCGCTGGCGGCCTATTCGTTCGCACGCGTCGATTTTCCCGGCCGGGAGACCCTCTTCCTGGCCGTGCTGGCGACGCTGATGCTGCCCGGCTCGGTTACGCTGATCCCGACCTTCCTCATCGCGCATGGGTTGGGTCTGACGAATTCATTCACGGGGGTGGTGCTGCCGGGCTTTGCCGGCGCGTTCGGCATATTCCTGTTGCGCCAGTTTTTCCTCAATATCCCGCGTGAGCTGGAGGATGCCGCCCGCATCGATGGCTCCGGCTTTTTCGGCACCTATTGGCGCATCATGCTGCCATTGGCCAAACCGGCCATGGTGACGCTCGGTGTCTTTATCTTCCTCAACGAGTGGAGCTCCTTCGTCTGGCCCCTCATCATCCTCTCCGACTGGAAAAAGTACCCGGTCACCGTCGGCATCGCCCTCTTCCGCGACGTCAACCAGATCAACTGGCCCGCTGTTTTCGCCGGCTCCACGATCGTCTCCTTTCCAATCGTCATCCTCTTCGTCCTCGCGCAGGAATACATCATCGGCGGCATCAGCCTCTCCGGCCTGAAGGGATAGAAAGCCCCGGGCGGCGGCGCTACGGCAGAGCAGGAATGTCTCGCCGGCTGTCTGATCCGAAAAACCGGTTTGACTGCACCTTCAGGAGATGCTACATTCAGGCGCATAGTCCTCTTTCAACCGCTCCTTTACCGTACCCATTTCGACCATCGCGATCGACTAAGCCAAGTCAAGAGGAGGCTGAAATGAACAGAGCACTGTCTCGCCGTCAATTCCTCATCGGGACCGGTGGCCTCGCCGCCGGGCTTATCGCCGCTTGCGCGATGCCGACGGCGCCCATGGAAGACGATGGAGCCGAAGGCTCAGGGTTGACCGGTGAACTGACGATCGACATGCAGTACGTTCCCGGCAAGGTAACCGCGGATACGCCGGTGGCGCTCCACGAGATCCTGCACATCGCGTCCGAGTACGAGGAAATGCACCCCGGCGTCGAGGTCGTCTTTGAGGAGCCGTTCAAGGCAACCGAGGCGATGACCCAGCCGACCTACTTCAAGGCCGGCGCGGCCGCAGGTACGCTGCCCGATATCACCTTCACCTACGGCCTCACCTTCATCTACGACAAGGACACCATTGTCCCGACGACCGAATACCTCAATCAGCCGAACCAGTATATTCCCGCAGACCAGCCGGGCAACAGTCGCTGGATCGACCAGTGGTTCGAGGACGTGCAACCGATCGTGCTGGCCGATGGCAACAACTACGACATTCCCGTCGGTTGGGGCGGTCCGGGACTGGTGATCGCCTACAACAAGGAGATTTTCGCCGAGGCCGGCCTCTCCGGGCCTCCCGAAAAGACCTACTACGACTACTACCAGGCCTGCCAGCAGATCCTCGATACGGGCACGATTCCCGTGGAGAGCACGCTGCTCAGTTGGGAATGGGACCGCATGGTCGACTACCTGGTCCGCGCCATGGGGCTGTTCGAGCTGATCGACATCAACGGCGACGGCTTCTGCGACGACGTGGAACAGACCCGCGCCGCCATCGCCGGCATTGTGCGCCTCGACGCGCCCTACTGGGTCGAGCCGACCCGCATCTGGAAAGAGGTGACGAACTACTACCAGCCCGGCTACCTGCAGATGGCGCAGACCACCTCGGCGATCGGCTATGGCGAGGTCTTCATGACCGAGCAGACGTCGATGGTATGGCACGCGGCCCGCATCTGGCCGCAGCTGATGGAGCTGGGAGGCACCGACAAGTTCGGCGTCTTCAATCTGCCGCGCCTGACCAATAAGCTGACCCCGTGGGGCGAAGAGGACCCGACCTGGCTGATCGCGCGCGGGACCGAGAGCAAGACGGTGACCAAGACCGCGCGCGAACGGGGCCATGTCGACCTGGCCGTCGATTTCCTCAAGTTCATGACCACGCCGGCGAATACCGCGCGGCTGATCCATGAGCGCTTTGGCACGAACCTGGTGCTGCCCACGATCAAGGGCCTCGAAGATATCGAAGTCGACGACGATGTCAAGGCGCTGGTCAGCGACTATGAAGCGGATACGGCCAAGCCCGGATTCTCCTCCGACCGCATCGGCGACTGGCACTTCTGGTACGAGTGGTTCTCGGCGATTCAGGCCTACTTCGCCGACGATATGACACTGGAAGAGATGATCCAGATTCAGATCGACGTGCTGCCGACCTTCATCGAGAATTTCCTCGTCGACAAGGAGCTGCACGCAGAGGCCGCGGAGTGGGAGAAGATGCAGGCCGACTACACCCCGCCGCCGTGGGGCGATTACACGGTCCCCAGCGAACCGTTCGTGATGCCGTTCAACGCCTGACTGCAGTGAATAGCGCCGGTGGCCGGTGATCGGCAGATCACTGGCCGCCGGCCCTTGTGAACCCTATGTCAGTACAGACTGCCGACGCGGGTCTCGACGGTAAACTGTGGAGCGGGCGCCGCCGTGCGCTGCGCCGCAACCTGACCGCGTTCCTCTTCCTGCTCCCCACCTTCCTCTTTCTCGCCGTCTTCATGTACCAGCCGACATTCAATGTCGTCTATCACACCCTCTTTCGCTGGGACGGCTTTTCGGTGGAGCGGTTCGTTGGGTTCAAAAACTACATAACGATGGTGAACGACCCCAACATGCACATCGCCACGCGCAATCTCGGCTGGTTCTTCCTCGGCTGGATGTTGCAGCGCATCTCGCCCTTCCTGGTGGCGGAGCTGGTCTTCAACCTCAAGCGGGAACGCGCCAAGTACTGGTACCGCACGCTCTTCGTGTTGCCCATGGTGGTGCCCTTTCTGGTCACGATCATGATCTGGAAGTTCATCTACAACCCGCTGCCCACCATCGGCGTGCTCAATCGCATGCTGGGGAGTTTCGGCCTGGAATCGTGGCAGACGGCGTGGCTGTCTGAGCCGAGCCTCGTGATTCTGGCGCTGCTCCTCGTCAGCTTCCCCTGGATCTCCGGCTGGCCGTTCATGATCTTCTACGCCGGTCTGCAGCAGATCCCCAATGAGGTCCTGGACGCCTCGGTGATGGACGGCTGCAATGTCTGGCAGCGGATGGTGCGGATCGACATTCCGCTGGTGATCACTTCGATCCAGCTGGTGGCGATTCAGACGATGATCGGCATCATCCAGGACTTCGCCTTTGTGCTGATCATGACGGCGGGCGGGCCGGCCAAGGCCTCGCTGGTGCCTGGTCTGCTGCTCTTCATGGCCGCGTTCCGCGGGGACCAGATGGGCTACGGCGCGACGATCGGTGTGACGATGTTCATCGCCATCTTCATTCTGACGCTGCTGAGCTTCCGCTACACAACGTCGCCGTTCGCCCGCACGCGACGCACAAGGGAGACCTGATGACCGAGCAGACAGTCGACCGGCCCTTCACATCGTCGCCCGACGCCGCCCAGGCGGAGCTTGGTTCCCGGTTCAAAGGCGCGCTGCATCATGCGGTGCTGGTATTTCTCCTCTGTCTGACCTTCTTCCCCTTCTTCATCGCCATCCTCACCTCGCTCAAGAGCTTCCAGCAGCTGCTGGTAAACTTCTGGCTGCCGGCCTTTCCCCTGCAGTTCCAGAACTATGTGATGGCGTGGAACGAGATCTACCGCTCCATCATCAACAGCAGCCTCGTCAGCCTCGGCGCGGTTACCGGCGTGCTGCTGTGCGCGTCGCTGGCCGCGTACGCGTTCGCGCGCATCGACTTCGCCTGGCGGGACGCGGCCTACTACCTGGTGCTGTCGCTGCTGATGATCCCCGGCGTCCTGACGTTGATCGGCCGCTACCTGCTGATCGTCCAGTTTGGCCTGATGAACTCGCTGTGGGGGCTGATCCTGCCCTATATCGCTGGCGGGCTCGCCTTTGCCGTCTTTCTGCTCACCGGTTTCTTCTCCGATCTGCCGGAGGAGCTGTTCGAGGCGGCGCGGATGGACGGCGGCACCGAGCTGCAGATGTACCGGCTGATCGCGCTGCCGCTTTCGCGGCCGATCATGGCGATCGTCGGCCTGCTGACCTTCCTGTCGACGTGGGGGGACTATGTGTGGCCGCTGCTGGTGCTGCGCTCGAAAGAAAAGTTTACGCTGATGTTGGGGCTGGCCAAGTTTACCGGCAACAGCCAGGTGATGTTCGGGCCGCTGATGGCCGGTTATGTGATCGCGTCGATACCGACCGCAATCATTATTATCCTGATGATGCGCACGTTCGCGGGCGCCGCCCTGGTAGGAGCTTTCAAATGAGCGACGGCAAGAAATACACGGCGGGGATTGTCGGCTGCGGCAGGATGGCGAATCTGCACGCGGAGGCGTATACGCTTGTGCCCGATACGCAGGTGGTGGCCGCCGCCGACATCGACCCCGACAAGCTCGATCTCTTCTGCGAGCGCTGGTCGGTCCCCCAGCGCTACGGCGGCTATGAGGAGATGCTGGCGCAGGCCGATCTCGATATCGTCAGCGTCGTCACCTTGGACAATCTGCACGGCCCCGCGACGATTGCCGCGGCCGAGGCCGGCGCCCGCGGCGTCTTCTGCGAAAAGCCGATGGCCTTCGACCTGGAAGAGGCGGACCGGATGATCGCAGCCTGCGACCGCGCTGGCGCCAAGCTGGTAATCGACCACTCAATGCGCTTCGAGAAGAACTTCATCGAAGTGAAGGCGATGATCCAGCGAGGCGACATCGGCAATCTGCGCACGATCCGCGCCAATATGCTCTCCACCGACCAGCGCGATCCCGGCAGCTGGCATTCGCAGTTCGTGACCGCGGGCGGCGGCGAGCTGATGCACAACGGCACGCACCTGACCGACCTTATCCGCTTCTGCGCCGGCGATCCGGAGTGGGTCTTCGCCACGGTGGAGCGGGGCAACAAGGCCATCACAATCGAGGACCTCGGCGCCGGCCTGTTCCGCATGGACAGCGGCTGCCTCTTCTTCTTCGAGTCGGGCGGACGGCGGCGCTATGGCACGTTCGAAATCCTGATCGAAGGGGACGAAGGCCGCCTCGCGATCCAGCACGGCGCGCGCAACAGCATGGGGGCTATGGGCGGGTGGGCCTGGGAACCCTATCTGCACCGCTGGCGCGCAGGCGCCGAGCCGGTCGAGTGGGAGCCTGTCCCAACGCAACGCGACAATGCCACCATCAACGCGGTCACCGACCTGGTCGACTGCATCGAGAATGACCGCGAGAGCATCTCGAGCGGGCGGCAGGGCCGCGCCGCGCTGGAGATGATCATGGCGGTCTACGAATCGCAGCGGCGGGGGTTGGCGCGCGTCGACTTCCCGCTGGAGATCCGGGACAATCCGTTCGGAGATATGCTCGAAAGAGGTCGGATATAGCGCGGAAATCCCCATACGCCCGCCGGCGATCGTCATACTCCCGATGACGCCCTCCTGCGCGAGCGTCTCCCTGGCAGGAGCGCCCAAATGAGCGACGACAAGCGTTACACGGTGGGAATCGTTGGCTGCGGCAGAGTGGCCGCGCTGCACGCGGCGGCGTACACGCATCTTCCCGGTACCCAGCTGGTGGCCGCCGCCGACATCGACGCCGACAAGCTGGACCTCTTCTGCGAACGCTGGTCGATCCCGCAGCGCTACGGCGGCTACGAGGAGATGCTGGCGCAGGCCGGCGTCGATATCGTCAGCGTCTGTACAATGGACAATCTCAAGGGGCCGGTGACGATTGCTGCAGCGGGGGCCGGCGCACGCGGCATCCTCTGCGAGAAGCCGATGGCCTTCCACCTCGACGAGGCGGACCGCATGATCGCGGCCTGCGACCGCGCCGGCGCCAAACTGATCGTCAACCATTCGATGCGCTTTGAGGCGAACTACATCAATGTGAAGAAGATGATCGAGCGGGGGGAGATCGGCAATCTGCGCACGATCCGGGGCCACCTGCTCACGCCCGCTCGGCGCGATCCCGCCAGCTGGCATTCCCATTACGAGACGGCGGGCGGCGGCAATATGATGCACGATGTCACGCATCTCTTCGATCTTATCCGCTTCTGCGCCGGTGAACCGGAGTGGGTTTTCGCCACGGTGGAGCGGGCCAACAAGACGCTCACAATCGAGGACCTCGGCGCCGGCCTGTTCCGCATGGACAGCGGCTGCCTCTTCTTCTTTGAGTCGGGCGGACGGCGCCGCTATGGCACGTTCGAAATCCTGATCGAAGGGGATGAAGGGCGGCTGGCGATCCAGCACGGCGCCGGCAACAGCCTGGAGCGGTCCGGCGGCTACGGCTGGGAACCCTATCTGCACCGCTGGCGCATGCAGACCGAGCCGGTCGCATGGGAGCCGGTGGCGACACAGCGGCAGCACGCCTGGATCAACGCGGTGAGCGACCTGATTGACTGCATCGAGCAGGACCGGGAGAGCGTCTCCAGCGGGAGGCAGGGCCGCGCCGCGCTGGAGATGATCATGGCGGTCTACGAATCGCAGCGGCGGGGGTTGGCGCGCGTCGACTTCCCGCTGGAGATCCGGGACAATCCATTCGGAGATATGCTCGAAAGAGGTCAGATATAAGGAAGAGATGCCCATAAGCGCGGCCGCGCCGGCTGCCACGCCCACTGCTGTCGGACTTCAGCGCAATACGGAGAGTGGCGACGGGTGGACTTGAACCACCGACCTAGGGATTATGAAGCCCTCGCTCTAACCGCCTGAGCTACGTCGCCGGGCCGGAACAACCTGCAGTTCATGCGAACTGTACAACCCAGAGTCAAAAATGAGCCGCCGACCGATTTCGGTTCGGCGGCTTTATGAAACTGAGGTAGCGGGGGCAGGATTCGAACCTGCGACCTTCGGGTTATGAGCCCGACGAGCTGCCACTGCTCCACCCCGCAACAGTAATAGACAGTATACCACACCAACCGCGCGGCGTCAAATTTCAGCGTTTCGCGGTTCGACAGAGTTTCGACAAAGTGCCCCGTCCGGTCAGGGGCGCACCTGATCTACTCCTGGACCTGTTGAATCAGAGACTGCCACCAGCGCCAATCCAGGGGTCGGAAGGAACCCTCTTCTACGGCCGGGGGCGCCGCCGCAGGCGAGCTTCCCACCCGCGCGGCGGGCTGGTCCAACAGAATGTAGACCTCGTCTCCCTCCTGTATGTAGCCCAATTCGCCGCGCGCCATCTGCACCACATACTCGTCGCTTGTCGCGTAGCGCAACTGCGCTTCCAGGTCCAGCGAGCTCTGTTGGCCGAGCGCAATGTTCTGCCGCATCTCCGCGACCTGCGCCTGCACCGCGCTCAACTCGCGCAGCTGCTCGACGTGCTGGAACACAAAATACAGGCCAACGACAACCGCAAGCAATAGCAGGGCCGGATAGGCCGGGTGGCGCTGCCGTCGTACATCATGCGGACCTGGATTGATTGGGACTCGGACAAGACCCATCGGGTTTTCTCGGCGGACGGCGTCGCGTAAAGATTGGCTGCGCCCTTGCCGGAAAGGACGCGCCCGAGGGAACCCTGAACACGACAGGATAAGAACAAAAGGAACCCGGACGGTTAATCTGGGTCCCTCTTAGATGCCGCAGGAGGGATTTGAACCCCCACGAGCTAATGCCCACTACGCCCTGAACGTAGCGCGTCTTCCTATTCCGCCACTGCGGCTCGGTAAGCTTGATTTATAACATGCGGGAATATCTCCTGTCAAATCGTTTTCCGGTCAAGCACTGTCTGCGTTGCCGTTTCATCGCTTTTGCGAAAGAAAGAGTTGGCCAAAAACAGGTAATCAGTTGACGACAGAAGGGCCTAATTCCCGCTCAACTGCTGATTCGCCGGGACGCGGCGGGTGAGGATATACCAATCGGGGAATGTAGCGAATCGGTCGGCCGGCGTGTTCAACGGCCCAATCTGGACTGCCTTGACGCGCTCGCTGACGCCGTAGGTATACACAGGGTAGTAGAGAGGGATGGCCGGCGCGTCGTCGGCAAAGATGTGCTGAAACAGTGCATAAAGCGACTTGCGTTTCTCCGGATCCACCGTGCTTCTGGCCTCGATCATCACGGTATCCGCGTCCTCATTGGACCATCCACCGAAGTTCTGACCTGTTTCGACCTGGCTGCTGTGATAGAGGGGGAAGGGATCGGGGTCGCCGGTGATATCCCAGCTGAGGAGCGCGGCTTCGAAGCGCCGCGGCGTCAGGAAATTGGTAACGAAGCCGCCGAAGCTGACGCTCTCCACCTCGACCTTGACGCCGACAGCCTGCCAGTCCGCCGCGATCTGTTCGATCAGCGCAATGCGGGTTGGATCGTCGTTTGTAAGGAGAATGAGCTCCATGGGCTGCCCGTCTCTGTCGCGCACGCCGTCGCCGTCGGTGTCGAACCAGCCACTCTCGTTCAGAAGCCGTTGCGCTTCATTCGGACTATATTCGTAGATGTGGGTATCCGGCGCGTGCCCCCAGTTATTTGAGGGAATGGGAGATGAGGCGAGCACACCGTGCCCGCCCACCACATCATCGAGAAGCCGCTCGCGGTCAAGGGCGTGATAGAGCGCGCGGCGCACGTTTACATCCTGCAAAAAAGGGACATCCCGGTTCTGCAGGTTAAAGATAACGCCGACATAGGTTGATAGCGGCGCGGAAAAGAGCTGCAGATCCGTACGGGCCTTTGCCAAAGAGATGTCCGACTGCATTACCTGGCTCACGCCGTCCAATTCGCCTTCTGTGTAGGCTGCGTAAATCGAAGGAAAGTCGGGATAGAAATGGAACTCGAGCGCTGAAATCATCGGAATGTCTTCATTGGAAAAGGGACTGCGTTCCAGGCGTATGAACTGCGCCGATGTCAAGGTCGCCTGCATCGGGCCATTGCCAACCGGGCGTGCGTTGAGGGGGCTGGTCAGCAGTTCGGGCGGGGGCACGTCCTGCCAGATATGTTTTGGCAGCAATCCCACCGTTGTAAAGTCGAGGAACGGTGCAAAGGGCTCATCCAGAAGTAGGCGCACTGTGTACTCGTCGACCGGCTCCACCGTGACTGAGCGCCACAACTCCGCCAGGTCCGGCAGGATCGGCGAATCCGGGTTTTGCATCATCTCGATCGTGAACAGCACGTCATCGATGGTTACCGGTTTGCCGTCGTGCCAGAACTGGTTCTCACGCAGGGTAAAGGTATAGGCAAGTCCATCCGGGACCGTCCAGCGCTCGGCCAGGTCTGGTACCACCCGGCCCTGTTGATCGAGGCGGGTCAGGCCGCGAAAGAGCAGGCTGCACAGATCGCGATCGATTTCGTGCGTGTGGCACAACAGCGGATTGATGTATTGGGGGTTGCCGGCAACGCCTTCACGAAAGACGCCCCCCCGCTCCGGGACCAGGACTGTGGAGACGTTGTATGCCGTGACGCCCATCAGAAGCGTCAGCAGAATGATGCCCACAACGGCCAGCAGCATCTGCCAACGGATATACCGGCCCAGAGACGCGGGCTGCGCGGGCGGAGCGACCGGTCCCGGCAGATGGCCGGAAGGCGGGGTCGTAGACAACCGCGGCGCCTGGGGCGTCCCCCGGCCCCCCGGATTGGCCGGCCTCCCGAATGGCTGTTGTTCCGACATGGGAAAACTGCAGTGGCCTGTGATCAGCGGCCCCTGCTCTTTTAGCGAAGGGCGACTGTCACGAGACTGAGCAGGAGAAACAGAGACGCCAAAGTAAGCGTCAGATTGAACATGGTTTTCTCCACGCCGCGCCGGGTGCGCTGGATGCCGGCATCGCCCCCAAAGGCGGTGCCCAGGCCGCTACCCTGACCTTGCAACAGGACGATGCCGATCAACGTGAGGGCGATGATAACCGTCGCGATCATAAAGAAAACATCCATCGGTCACCTCGGAAGTTTGACGTGTTGCGCTATCCACGCATAAACAAAGATGCCCAAACACCTTGCTGTCGGATTGTCTGCCTGAACAACGGTAGGCAACGACAATCTGACAAGTGCTGGGCAACTACGCAGGAACTTTCAAATGCAATGTGCTGACAGAAATGAGAAGGCCGAGCCAGCCTTCTCGTCGATTGCCAGTCTGTCCGTTGCTGCTTGCCAATGCCCTGGCCTGAGCGGCAACTGAAGCGGTCGTCACGCCTTCTCGGGTGGATTCGCCTCAGAACTCACCGCAGGCTCAGCGCTCTCCACGGCGGGGGCGGCGTCCGTTGTCTCTGAATCTTCCTCTTCCCCCTCGTCCTTGGCAGCCTTGCGAAATTCGCGGATCCCGCGGCCCAATCCACCGAACACCTCCGGCAGCCGCCCGACGCCAAAGAAAATAATGACAATGACCAGGATCAGAATCAACTCAGTTGGACCCAGGGTCGGAACCAGCAGAAAGAACGGCGGTGTAATTCCTATCATTTGCTAAGCTCCTTAGCTCACAGTATGCGGAGCGCATTGGCGATGTTCGTCACGCTGCTTCAATCGCTGCATTATACCACGAATGCGTCCAGCGACAAATACGGATACCGAACGGGATTGCAGCCCCACTCGGGGTGAGATTCTGGCCGCCTCGGTCCAGAACTGCTGGAACTGATGGGTCGCTGGTCTGTTCGCTTTCAGATCCCGGGAAGCGCCCACTGCGCCAGGTTTGCGCAACGTGTACTTTCGCCTATCGTCTCGCGAATTGAAGACAAGCTGTGGCGCTTTTTCAGGGCAGGAAAGCGTACTCATAGACCGGAGTCTGAACTGTGCGGACAGGGTGGCGCCGTTCCCACGCGGCCTGCTGTAACCGTTCAACCGTTTCAGGCGCAAAGTACCGCTCGCCCGTCTGATCCTCGAGAACAAGGAGCAGTTCAAAAACGCCACTGTGATCCTCGTGGTCGACCGCATCGAGCTTGAAGGCCAGCTGAAGGGCTGGGTTGAGAGGCTCTTGGGCGAGATGCAGCAGCAGGATATCCCGCATTGGCGGGCGAATTCTAAGGTCGAAATGCAGGAACTGCTCAAAACCGACAAACGCGGCCTGATTGTCTCGATGATCCACAAGTTCGAAGGGATCGATAAGGACGCCAACACCCGCGACAATATCTTCGTCTTCATCGACGAAGCGCACCGCTCAGTCGCCAAAGACCTCGGCGCCTACCTGATGGCTGCCGTTCCAAACGCGACCAATCATCGGCTTCACCGGCGCCCCGATCGCCAGGACCGAACAGGGCGAAGGAACATTCAAGATCTTCGACGCAGACGATGAGCAGGGCTACCTCGACAGATACTCGATCCGGGAATCCATAGAGGACGAAACCACGCTGCCGCTGCGTTACACCATGGCGCCGAGCGAAATGGCTGTGCCTGCCGACCGCCTTAACCGGGAGTTCTTCGAACTGGCCGCGCAGGAAGAGATCACCGATGTCGATGAGCTCAACAGAATCCTGGACCGGGCGGTGGGGCTGCGCACGTTCCTGTCAGCGGATGATCGAATCGAGAAGGTGGCGGCCTCTGTAGCGGAGCACTTCAAAGAAAACGTAGAGCCGCTCGGTTACAAGGCGTTCCTCGTCGCTGTAAGCCGCGAGGCGTGCGCCAAGTACAAGCGTGCGCTCGACAAGCATCTGGAGCCCAAGTGGAGTGTGCCCGTCTACACTGAGAACATCAACGACAGGACTGAGCGCCCGCTGGTTGCTGAGGTACAGCTCTCGCCGGAAAAAGAGGAGAACACCCGTCTCCTGTTTAAAAAAGCGGGCGAGGACCCAAGGATTCTGATAGTGACCGATAAGCTCCTGATCGGCTTTGACGCGCCCCTTCTCTACTGTATGTACCTGGACAAGCCGATGCGCGATCATGTTCTGCTGCAGGCGATCGCGCGCGTCAACCGGCCTTACGTCGACGCCAATGGCCTCAGCAAGCGCATTGGCCTCGTCGTCGACTTCGTGGGCGTGCTGGGCGCACTGGAAAAGGCGCTGCGGTTCGACTCGGCCGACGTCAGCGGCGTGATCGAGGATCTCGCCTTACTGCTGAAAGATCTTCTCGACAAACTCGCCGAAGCGGAAGCCGAATACCTTGAAGATGGGGGCAGCGGCGGCGCGGACGAGCGCCTGGAACAGGTCGTATACGGACGTTTCCTGGACGAGAATCCGCGCCAGGAGTTCTTCGACGCCTACAAAGAGATCGAAGCGCTGTGGGAGATCCTTTCTCCGTCACCAGACCTGCGCGATCACATCGACACCTACCAGAGGCTTGCCGAACTTTATGCCATCGTGCGAAACGCCTACGCGGACAACGTCAACTATCCGGTGGCGGACCTGGCTAACAAGACGCGGGCACTGGTAGAGGGAAGCGCTACGCAGAGAGGTCTCCTCGCAGAAACGCCATCAGTGACGTTCGACGTTCGCACTATCAGAGCGCTCCAGGATGAGCCAGGCTCGGAGGAGGCCAAAGTTTTCAACCTTGTTCGAGGCCTGAAGGGCGAGATGGAAACCAACCCGGAAATGGCGCCCGTCCTTCAGACGCTCGCAGAACGCGCCGACCGAATCCTCGCTGAACTTCAGTCCCGCGCCATATCCAGCGTTTTTGCGATGCTTCAGATAGAAGCAATGGCCAGAGAAAAGGAAGATGCGTTCAGCGCGGCGCAGGCAAGCGGCCTGTCCAGTCGCGCCTTTGCCGTCTACTGGACTCTCAAAGGGGATGAAACGCTCAGGTCGTTCGATATTTCTGCAGAACAGTTGGCGCGTGAGGCAGAAACCTTGCTGGCCCGTTTTCGGAACGCGGCCAGCAACTCCCACGAAAGACGGAGGCTGCGCGCCTCTCTCTATCGCCCGCTCATCGCAGTTCACGCCGATGAACGCCGCCGTATTGTCGATCACATTATCGAAATCCTGCTGGACGCAGACACAGATGATGGCTCATGACGAACGTCGCCGGATTCTTCGCAAACGCGTCGATTGCTGGTCGCAACGACTCGGCATTCGCCCCCGTCTCGTTCGCGTTCAGCACATGACCCGCAAGTGGGGTTCCTGCTCGACGTCTGGGACCATCACCCTGGCAACCGATCTGGCCGACCAGGAAACGGGGTTTCAGGACTTCGTCATTGCGCACGAACTCCTGCACCTGCGCATTCCCAACCACGGAAAGCTATTCAAAGCGCTGTTAGCGGTTCACGTACCAGACTGGAAAAAGTACCACTTACAAAGAGGCGTTGTAGGCAGTGAGTCGAGTTGTGCTCCTGCCGAAAACAGAAGTTCAGACAATCGCCGCGCACAGTAAGTGTCACGATGTCCAATCAACCGCAGGTCCCTCCATCCTCGACGAATCCGGCCCGAAACACCCCAAAGACATGCCTTCGAGCGGACAAAGCGGACATATTTATGAAAAAATTCAGAAAAATATCCCCATGTCCGGAACCATTTTCCTGGACAACTCTTCCATCCGCCCGTCCAAATGTGCTAGAATGAGAGCCATAAGAGTTTAGTTCTGATTCGACAAGGACGCGCCCTGAAGCCATGACTGCGCCAACGCGCGACGCCTCTTTTGAACAGGGGCGCATGCAACCAACTCTCCTGGCCGCCGACAGCGAACCGGCCGAACCGCTCGCCGCGCTGACCGAGCTTCAGATCCGCGATTTCGCGATCATCGACCGGCTGCAACTTCGCTTCCACACCGGATTGAACATTCTGACCGGAGAAACCGGCGCGGGCAAGTCGATCATTATCGACGCCATCGGACTGCTATTGGGCGACCGGGCAACCGCAGAGATGGTGCGCGCGGGCGCCGACCGCGCCGAGGTCGAAGCGTTTTTCCAGCTGGAAGCCGGGATGCCGGCGAGTGAGCCCGAAAGCCCGCAGAGCGACCCCGATGGCCCGCCCGCAGCAGACGACCTCCGCTCTCTGCTGGAGGCCGAAGGGTTGGACGATCCCGACGCGCCCGAAAGACTGATCCTCAGCCGGGAGGTGCGCCGCAGCGGGCGAAACTTCTGCCGCATCAACGGGCGCACCGTCTCGCGGCAGCTCCTGAGTGAAATGGCCGCCCTCCTGGTCGACATCCACGGACAGGGAGAGCATCTGAATCTGCTCCGTCCCCGCACACACGTGGACCTGCTGGACCGGTACGGCGGCCTGCTGCCCCTGCGCCGCCGGGTGGCCGGGAAGGCGCGCCAGGTTCAGCAGACGCGCAGAGAGTTGGAGCGGCTGCGCAGCGATGCCCGCGCCATCGCCCAGCGGCTCGACCTGCTCAGCTTTCAGGTGGAAGAGATCGCCGAAGCGGCCCTCGAAGCCGGTGAAGAGAAAGAGCTGGAAGTGGAGCGCAAGCGGCTGAGCAACGCCGAAACGCTTTTGCGGTTGGCGAACGGAGCGGCGACCCTGTTGAACGAGGGCGCAGGCGGGATGCCAGGGGTCATTGACGGCCTCAGCGAAGCCGCCGGCCGTGTCGAGCGGCTGGCCCGTATCGACGATGGCATGGCGGACGCAGCCGCGACCGGACAGGGACTGCTGGAGGAGTTGTCCGATCTGGCGCGGGATCTGCAGGGCTACGCCGACGGGCTGGAATTCAATCCGCAGCGTCTGGTCGAGGTCGAAGAGCGGCTGGCGCTGATCGAGAATCTCAAGCGCAAGTACGGCGACACGATCAAGGAGGTCCTGGCCTTCGCGGCCGCAGCGCAGGCGGAGTTGGATGATCTCAGCAACTGGGAGGCGCAGACGGCCGCGCTCGAAGAGGAGGAAGAGAAGCTGCTGCACGAGATCGGAGCGCTGGGCGCAGAGTTGAGCCAGGCGCGGGTCGCGGCCGGCGAGAAGATGGCCCGACGGGTGGAAGCGGAATTGGAGCAGTTGAGTATGGGGCGCGCCCGTTTTGCCGTCGCCGTGGAGACGGAGGAGCAGGAGGATGGCGCATACCTTCCGGATGGGCGGCGCGTCGCCTTCGACAGCAACGGCGTCGATCGGGTTGAGTTTCTGATCAGCGCAAACCCCGGTGAGCCGGTCAGACCGATGGCCAGGGTGGCCTCCGGTGGCGAAACCGCGCGTTTGATGCTGGCGCTGAAAGGTGCGCTTACCCAGGCCGATCAGACGCCGATTTTGATTTTTGATGAGATCGACCAGGGTATCGGCGGCCGTGTGGGCGGTGTCGTCGGCGAGAAGCTATGGAACCTGACCGGCCAGCGGCCGCCGCCCGATACCGCCGCCGACTGCGCGGCCGCGGACGAACCGAGCAGGAGTCCGCTGCGCCATCAGGTGCTCTGTATCACCCATCTGCCCCAGCTGGCCGCGTTTGCCGATTTCCACCTGACCGTGCGCAAACGGACTTTCGAGCGTGATGGCGAGCTGCGCACCGGTACCGACGTGCTTCCGGTCGAAGGGCCCGCGCGCATCGAGGAGTTGACGCAGATGTTGGGAGCCGTCAGCGATGCCGGGCGCCAGTCGGTTATGGAGATGTTGGCTGCCGGCGATCGACTACACAGCGGCAGCCCGTGACCGGCGCCTTGGGGCGCGGGCGGTTGACAGGAAGGCTACAGATGTTTAGACGCCGCGGAAAAAACAGGCATCAGCGAAACCGGACACTGCCGACAACGCTCTATCGCGCCTTCTATCTCTCCTGTCTGCTGTTGGGAATGCTCCTGACCGTGATAGACGGTGTGCAGGCGGCCAGCTCTCCCGGGCCGCGCCGCGCGGACTTGCCTGTCCAGGGGAAAGGGACCTCTGCGCAGACGGACTCCCAAGTCGTCCTGGTCCTGACGTTCCGCGGCGCGGTGACGCCGGTTCTGCGTCAATATCTCAGCGGGGCGATCGAAGACGCGCAGCTGGAGGGAGCCGAGGCGGTCATTCTGCGCCTGGACACGCCCGGCGGCAGCGTCGACGTGACCAAGCAGATCGTGCAGGATATGCTGGCTTCGCCTGTGCCAGTCGTGGTATATGTCGCGCCGGCCGCGGCCCAGGCCGGCAGCGCCGGCACCTTTATCACCCTGGCCGGGCACGTTGCCGCCATGGCGCCCGGCAGCAGCATCGGCGCGGCCAGCCCCGTCGGCGGCCAGGGGGAAGACATTGGCGACACGATGGAGGCGAAGGTCGTAAACATCCTCAGCGCTGATATCGAAAACCTGGCCTCTCGTCGCGGTGAAGAGGCCGTGGAGTGGGCTGTCGCAGCCGTGCAGGAGGCGGCCGCGGCGACGGACGCGCGTGCGCTGGAGCTGGGCGTGATCGATTTCATCGCGATAGACGTGCCCGATCTGCTGGATCAGATGGACGGTTTTGTCGTCATGGTGCAGGGCAAAGAGCGGACGCTGCGCACTGCGAATGCCCGGATAATGCCGCAAACGCTGTCGCCCTTGCAGGAGTTTCTGAACTTCATCACCAACCCCACCGTCGCCACCATTCTGCTCACCCTCGGCTCCATTGGGCTCATCGCCGAAATCTACAATCCGGGTACATTCATTCCGGGCATGATCGGCCTGATTAGTCTGCTGCTGGGACTCTACTCGCTGGGCCAGCTGGAGGCGAACTTCGCCGGGTTGGCCCTGATCGGGCTGGCGCTGATTCTGCTCGTGGCCGAAGCGTTCACGCCTGCCTTTGGCGCGCTCGCATTGGGCGGTACGGTCGCCTTCATCTTTGGCAGCGCGCTGCTTTTTGACGCGCCGGGTCTGGCTGTGCCTTGGGTGACGATCATCTCGCTTGGCGTGGCCATGGGCACCTTCGCCCTCTTTGTGGGCGGCAAGGTTGTGGCAGCCCAGCGTATGGGCACGGCAACCGGCAGCGAAGGCGTGGTTGGTTCCCTGGCGACCGTACGCGTTCCCTTTGCTGAGAACGGCCGCGGCAAGGTCCTGCTCGCGGGCGAGCTGTGGAACGCGCAGTTGCGGGGCGC
The DNA here is from genome assembly GCA_965200615.1 of Caldilineaceae bacterium. Taxonomy (GTDB): domain Bacteria; phylum Chloroflexota; class Anaerolineae; order Caldilineales; family Caldilineaceae; genus Bin5. Next base: position 1,300,263 of record OZ241377.1, read on the forward strand.
ATCTTCCGCTGAAGTGGCGCCGGCCGAAGTCGGCGATCAGGTCAAGGTGGAAGCGAGAGAGGGCTACATCCTGGTCGTCAGCCCCCGCGAGGAAAGTGGCGAGAACTGAACTGCGGCGGATCAAACGGGCGGTTGAACTCCTCCATTGCAGATCATTCTTCCCAATGCGCGTTCATCTCGGTCGACAAAGGCCAACTTCTTGAACGCATTCCGAAATTTTTGACAACCACATAAGCGAAAGCGGGAGCGGTGGGGAGGTGAAGCGCGCTCGCTAAACCTCCGCCGACGGGCACAGGTCGGCCAGCGTGCAGTTGGCGCAGTCCGGCTTGCGGGCGTCGCACACCCGCCGCCCGTGGAAGATCAACAGATGGGCGATGTCGATCCACTCTTCAGCCGGTATGAGCGCCATCAGGTCCTTTTCGATCTTCTCCGGGGTCTTCTGCTGGGTCAGGCCCAGCCGCTGGGACAGCCGCTTGACATGGGTGTCCACCACGACGCCGTCGGCCAGGCCGAAACAGACGCCGCGCACGACGTTGGCTGTCTTGCGGGCCACGCCGGGCAGTCTGATCAGTTCATCCATCTCCCGCGGCACTTCGCCGCCAAACTCCTGGCAGATCAGAGCGCTTGCGCCCTGAAGGCTCTTGGCCTTGTTGCGAAAGAAACCGGTGGAGCGGATCATCTCCTCCAGCTCTTCGCAGTCGGCGGCGGCCATCGCCTCGGGCGTCGGGAAACGTTCGAACAGCGCCGGCGTCACCTGGTTGACCCGCTCGTCGGTGCATTGGGCCGAAAGGATCGTCGCCACCAGCAATTGAAACGGATTCTGGTGGTCCAGCGCGCAGTGCGCATCCGGATGTGCGGCCCGCAGGCGGCGTATCAGTTCCGACATCAGGAAAACTCCGGCGCAGGTGGGCGGAGCGACACCAGGTCGTCCGAGTCGTCGATACGCTGCCAGGGGTAGTAGATCCAGTCCTCGGTCAGTTCCGCGTAGTAGTCCGGCTTCTCGTTCTCAAAGAGATTCTGCCGCTGCTTCCAGTGGAGCACCGCTGTCTCGGCGGTGGCGCCGCTCCCCTGCACACGGCTCTTGACGGTGACGATCGTGCGCCCCCGATCCCAGATATTGTCGACGATCAGGACCTTCTTGCCGTTCAGCAGCGCATCCGCGGGGAACTGCTGGAAACGGGGCCAGCTCATCTCCGCGCGCACGCCGGGTCCGCTCTGAAACACGACCGCCGCGGTCAGTACATCCTTCATCTTCAACGCCTCGGCAATCATGCCGCCGGGCACAATGCCACCGCGCGTGATCAGGAGGAGCGCATCATAGGGGGTATTAAGCTGCATCACGACCTTGGTGATCAACTCTTCCACGTCGTGCCAATTCAAATAAACTCTGTCCATCTGTGCCTCCACCGTTCGCCCATTGCTAGGTGATCAGGTCGCCGCCAGGCGTCCAAATTGCTGGACACGGCGGCAGTTTCCGCACTGTTTGCAGGCAGGGGGGCCCGCAACAGATTTCCATCAGGGGTCCGAACTGCCCGCCTGCTCTGCGGACTCAGATCCATAGAATATGCTGAAGAGCGCGCTGGCGGCGCCGGCATCGGCGCGCCGATCGCGCGCCGAAAGTTCTACGACCGTCGCCCGGCCCGGCTCGACCTCTACCCGAAAGACCGCCTCCGAAGTTCCATCAGAAATATCCGCCGGCGGCAGCAGCGTGACCTGCTCGGGCAGCGCAAAATGCAGACTGTACGCGCCGGGACGCAGGTCGAAAAAGCGGAACTCGCCGAGCGCATCGCTCTCCGTCCGGGCGATCACTGTGCCGGCGCTGTCGACGAGCTCTACCGGCGTGTTGGGAATCTGCGTACTGCCGGCAATCCAGGCGCCTCCCTCCGGCCGCAACGTCAACACCAGGGGGTCGTGGTCGCTGGAGCCATATACAGCCGAGTCTCCTGGAACGCCCTCTGCGCCGTTTGGCTGCGCAATGGGAAAATCGGCGTTGATATGCGCGATATCCATCCCGCCGAAATCGGGCGCCGTGCCCGGGGTCAGCAGCAGATGATCCAGTGTCTGGCTACCCCCATTGAAGATGTAAGTGTAACGCTCCAGGAGCGGCAGGGAGTCAAAGGCGTGCCATAGGAGAACGCGCCCCGGCTCGCGAGCCGAGCCGTCAGCGGGTTCCGGTCCATTTCGCAAGGTCTCCACCGGTTTGCTCGCCTCGAAATCATTCAGGTCGCCCAGCACGACGACATGCGCGTCGGGGTCCGTATCCAGACGGGCCTGCACAATCGAGGCCACGTGCTCCGCCTGCAACGTCCGATGCACGACGTTCACCGACTCATCGCCGCGCTTGCTGCGCCAGTGATTGACCACTACCGTCAGTGGGTAGTCCTCTCCCCAGGGGCCGCGTACAAGCAGGTCCGCGACCAGCGGCGGCCGGCTGAAGAGCGGCAGCAGCCGCGCCGGGCACTGCCCCGGGACCAGTCGCACACTGAAACTGAAGCGCGTGCATGCCTGCTCGTTCTGGGCGTTGAGGACCGTCACCCGGTCGTCGCGTACAAGCAGGCTGTTCGTCAGCGGAAAATCGGGGCTGGCGGTTCCGGGGCCGGCAAAGGCAACTGCGCTGTAGTCCAGCCCGCTGATCTCAGTCAGAACTCGCGCCAGGTTTTCGGCGTCCTCTGGCTTGCCGGTCTCCTGCAGGCCCACGATTTCACAGTTGTGCAGACCGCCGGCAATGGCCTCCGCTCGCTGGCGCAGCGCAGCCTCGTAATCAGCCGCGTCGCGTAACTGGTCCAGACCCCGGCCCAGCCCCAACACGTTGAAAGAGCAGACCCGGAAGGCGCCCGCGTCCGGCTGGGCCGTCTGCTCTTTCGATCCGTGCCGGGCGAAAACCTGGATCTCCTCTCCCGGCAGCGGCAGCAGCAGATATTTGCCGAAACTGTAGTCGATAACCGCCAGCACCGCCACCCTTGGCTCCGCCGCGCGTACCCGCACGCGGTCCCCCCAGGCTGCCGCCGGCAGCTCCGCGCCCAGCCCGTTGCCCAGGAAGATCAGCCCGGCGGCATCGTCGGGATTCGACTGAAAGACCCGCCCGCCTTGCACGAAGGGCAGGGCCTCTTCGGCGATGAGCGCGATCTCGACGTTGCCGTTGCTGAACCGCTTGGTCGGCCCCTGGACCACGCCCTGCAGTTCTTCGAACGCGACGAGCATGCCTTCGAATGGCTCCAGCAATGACTCCGGGTCGACGTTCGGTGTCGGCAGAGGCGCCAGCGGAACTGACAAGCCGCTCCCGCACAGCTCGTTGGGGAGCGGCTCAATCGAGCGCGGCGTGGTCAGCTCAGTCTTTTCGTAGTATTCGGTCGCTTCAGCGCCGCGCACGAGGACGCATTCCCACGCTTTCACCCTGGGCGCGGAGGAGGTGTAGACGAATATGCCGTCGCTGGTCGCTGGATCGTCGTCGCCGGTCGGATCCTGCAGATAAAATCCGTTCGACTGTACGCCGCTCACCAGGCCGAACGTGGAGACGCGTTTCCGCGACAACGGTGTACTCGGCCCGTCCCCCTGAATGATGTAGATCGGTGTCAAATCATCCGGCAATTCAGAGGACGCGGGCGCCGCCGCCGCCGGGCGGACAGCCAGCCCCAGGACGCACACGAGCAGTATTCGGATGACCAGTGGACGCGGTGTAGACAATCGGGAAATCATACCATACCGTGCGCTGGGGAAAGTCGGGAAGCCGGGTGAACCGTTCGCTCCAATGTGAACATCTATTATAGCACACAGCAGAGATACCGGCCGCCACATTATGCGTTCTGAAATAGCCATTAACCACTGTCTGAAGCGGTATTCAGTTGCCAGTGGCTTTACAGGAGGCGTATAATGTTGCTTTGTGTATCACCGCTGAGCGAGTCGCGATGGCTGACCACAGATATGTCCAGAACGCGAGATCCGGATGAGCGCGAAATTTGAACTGCTGGCAGACGGTCTGGGCGTTGGCTGCCCGCCTTCCGGCTGGATCCCCATCGTCGATATGCCGGTGCTGGTCCTCGTCGGTGTGACCGGTGTCGGCAAAAGCACAACCGTCGTTGCCCTGCGCGCCCGCATGGGCGGGATCTCGCTCCTCCCCAACAGGCGCAAGCTGGCCGATCTGCTGGTCATCCCGACGGTCCAGGGTTGGGACGGGGACCCGCCCGCCGTGGTTACGGACCGGCGGCGGCGCTTCGACTACACGGGGCGCTACCGGCAGCGCTATCCCGGTGGGCTTGCGCATGCGTTCAGCCGGCTGGTGCTGCAGAAGCAGGCGGCAGCGTCCGGCAGCGGCGCATTGAACGTTTTCGACGGGCTGCGGGGCGCGGATGAGGTCACCTTCGCCGCGCAGAGCCTCCCGCTGGCCCGCTTCGCCGTCCTCAACGCGCCGGATGGTGTACGCGTGGAGAGACTGGCGCAGCGCCAGGATGCCTTCGACCAGATCGATGAAAACACCCCCGGCCGATTCCGCTGGGAGGAGATCGCGGAGGGGCGCGACCTGTTTACACGCGCGGAGCAGGCCCATCTGTCTGCGCTGGTAAACCGGGGCGACGTGGACGGCGCCGAACTCGCGGCCAAGGTCGCCATCGTCGCAGCCGAGCGCCGCAACTACGATCCACACGCTGCCGTCGAGATCCTGCGCGCCGCCGCCCCTGAGCGCACCGTCGTCGTCGATACGACCACCCACGCCCCCGCCGAGGTGGCCGCCAAACTGGAGCGGCTCGCAGCCAGCTGACCGCCGGACTTTCCATGCCTACCACCATCGAAGCCATCGAACCCATTCCCTTCCGCCTTCCGCTGCGGGAACCGCTGCGCTGGGGCGCAGCCAGCGTCATGCAGGAAGCCCGTCACGTCCTTGTTCAGGTGCGGTTGAGCGACGGCGCTGTCGGCTGGGGTGAAGCGCCGCCCCGGCCCACGATCTACGGGGAGACCGTATCCAGCATCTGCAGCGTCGTCTGCCAGGAGCTGGCGCCCCGGCTCGAGGGAGAGATGCTCGACGACTCCACACTGTCGAAGCTCCACGCGCGCCTGCAGACGGTCAAGAACAACCAGACCGCCCGCGGCGCTCTCGACATGGCCCTCCACCATGCCCTCGCCAAAAGCCGCAACCGTACCCTCTACGAGCATCTGGGCGCCAGCAGTTCCCATGTGCGGGTGAGCTATATTCTGGGCCTGGGAGAAATCGATGACAGCCTGGCCGAGGCCGAGCGGACTGTGGCGCTGGGCGTGCGCGTGTTAAAGGTGAAGGTCGGACAGGACTGGAGCGCAGACCTGCAACGTCTACGCCTTCTGCGGGAGCAGTTCGGCGCGCAGGTCGATCTGTACGTAGACGCCAATGAATGCTTCCAGCCGCAGAACGTGCGCCAGCGCCTGGAAAAGATGGCCGAACTGAACGTGCTCTACTGCGAGGAGCCACTGCCGGTAGAGTTGATACTGGCCCGTGCTGCAGTCCGCAAAGCCTGCGCCCGCGCCGGCGACTCTGCCCTCCCCCGGCTCATCGCCGACGACAGCGTGTTCAGCGCCCGCGACCTGCGCCGGGAGCTGAGCATGGACACCTTCCACATTCTCAACATCAAGACTGCCCGCACGGGCTTCACCGAATCGGCCCGGATGCTGAACCAGGCCCTGGTCGGCGGCAAGGCGGTGATGGTCGGTTCCCAGGCCAGCGCCGGTTGGGGAACGGTACTGGCGGCCCTCTTTGCCGCCAAACCCGGGATCGATCTGCCCTGCGAATTGAGCTTTTTCCTCAAGCTGCAGGAAGATCTTCTGATGCGGCCGCTCACGATCCGCGACGGCTACCTGGATGTGACTGGGCTGGCCCAGGCAGAGATCGACGCGGACCGGCTGCGGGCCGCCAGAATGTAGGAAATTCCATAAACGCTGGCAAGTCGACGCACTCTCCGCAGTCCGCCCTGAGCACGTTCAAACCTGCAATCTCCCAATCGCGACCGGTCCTCAATCAACCCCCGACCCGCCTCCGCATTATCGACACCTGCACCTATCCATGTGATAATGATCGCACCAAGACTCCGTCACAGCCACAAGAGAGTGCCACATGAAAAGCTTCAATGGGATCTTCCCGGCCATCATCACGCCGATGACCGCTGATGGCCGCCTCAACGAGGACGCCTTTCGCCAGGTAATGGAGTTCAACATCCAGGCCGGCGTACACGGTTTCTGGGTGGCGGGCGGCACGGGGGAAAGCGTTCTCCTGGACGACGCCGAAAACTGCCGCATCGCCGAGATCGCCTCCGACCAGAATCAGGGACGCATTGCCAACATCATGCACGTCGGCGCCCCCACCACCGCCCGCTCCGCCCGCCTCGCCGAACACGCGGCCAAGGCTGGCTGCGAAGCCATCTGCTGTGTCCCGCCATTCTTCTATGGCCAGAGCGACAGGGGCATCGTCGAACACTACCGCGTCGTCGCGGCCGCCGCCGATCTTCCATTCTTTGTCTACAATCTCCCCAGCGCCACCGGAGTCGAAATCACGCCCGATCTCATGGCCAGGATCCAGGAACGCGTGCCCCAGCTGGCCGGGCTCAAACACTCCGCGCCCTACGTCCCCTACGTCAAGACCTTTGCCGAAATGGGGCTCTCCTGCCTGATCGGGAACTCTCGCCTCTTCCTGCCCGCGCTTCTGATCGGCGCCACCGGCTGCGTCGACGGCCCGCCCAACATGGCCCCCGAACTCTGGGTCGCCATCTGGCGCGCCTACGAGGCCGGCGACATCCCGGCAGCCACCAAAGCCCAGGAGAAGGCATCCTCCGCCGCCGAAGCGCTGATCGTGGCCTCCAAGTTCCACGGCGCCATCAAGGCCGTTCTCAGCCAGCGTCTCGGCATCGACTGCGGCGACCCGCGCCCGCCCGGCGAGCCCCTTACCGCCGCAGAGCGCGCCGAACTGGCCGACAAGGTCGTTGCCCTTGGCCTGGATTGCAGTGGTCAATCGTAGGGGATGGTCGGCAACGACAGTGATCAATCGTTGCAGCGGTCAGTAACAGCTGTGAGGGAGTGAATGTGGCTGGTTGCCGGCAGCTGCGGCCGCCGGCAACCAGCCGTTGAAACTACTCGTCAGAGGGCTCTACCTCCTGGCGTCGCCAGGTGTTTTCAAACTCCTCGTCGGTCAACTGTCCCTGGAGCCACACCTCCGCTGCTCTCGTTGCCACCAGGGTCGCGGAAGTTGTCCTGTTGAAGGTGCCGGCGACCACCACAAGGCCGTCCGGTTCAGAGGTCATGCGGGGCAGGATGCGGGACAGTTCAAAGATCAGTTGACGTTCCAGATCGGAATACGCCTCGCTGTCAACCGCTAGATCGACGGCATAGGCCACGACCAGCGTCCGCTGCCCCCCCTCATTCTCCTCCACGTCCAGGTAGCGGATCTCTACGTCCGCCTCCTGCAATATCGTCACCGCAGTTGAGATGGCCTCATCGTTTTCAAGCCGCAACGATGGGTCCGGCGTAGGCCGCGCCGCTCTCTCCTCGCAGCGTTCCAACACGCTCGCCAAATCTTCCTTCTCTTCATCATCGTCGGCCTCATCGATCAGCCAGTTCAGGTGTGGTTCCGCCTCCTGGCATCGTACCTGCGCGAGGAAAAGCAGCGCCAGCGACTGACGCGCCACGATGTGGTCGCTGTTCAGTTGAATCGCCTCTTCCAACAGTGGTTGCGCTTTATCGAATTCGCCCATGCGCGTGTAGGTCTCGCCCAGCACCGCCAACACCGTGGAGGTGCGTGCGCCCCGCTCCAGCGCATCCAGGGCAATACTCTGCGCCGCCTCTATATTGCCCTCGTACAGTTGCACAAAGGCCAGGCTCTCGCGGGCGTCCAGGCTCTCCGGCCGCAGCACGTCCCACCGCTGGGCCGCGCCCACCGCCTCTTCCAACTCGCCCAGCATCAGATGTGTCTCATACAAGGCCTGGTAATAGAGTGGGTCGTCGATCGAGAAGGCTCGGACCTCGTTCAATGCACTCCGCGCCTCCAGCGCCTTTCCATCGCGGGCATAGGCGATTGCCAGCAGCCGCGCGTCGCTCACCGATTGCGGCAGCGCGTCCAGCGTCTTTCGGAAATAGGTGGCCGCCGTTGTGAAATCTCTCTCACAAAGATAGCTCACGCCCACCATCCGCATCGCCGAAATGCTGTAGGGCCGCGCTTCCAGCCAGTCTTCGGCCAGCGCCCGCGACTCGGTGCACAGATCCTGATCATTCAGCAACCGCATCCGGATCAGAGTCACGTCCCGCCGGTGAACCGTAGCCCGCTCCTCCGCCAGCGCCTGGTAGGCTGCCGTCTCGGCATTCCGTTCCTGCTGCAGCAACATCAGCGCCATGCAGCTGTACGCATCCGGGAACGGTGTATGCAGCTGGTCCAGCGCGATCGTCTGCATACACTTCGCTTCACTCGTCTCCCAGTCACCTTCTTCCGCCGCCATGTCCGCCTCAAAGAAGAGAGTCGAAGCATGGTCCGCCATAAGCTCGATCGCGCGCTTTGCAATCGAGCGCGCCGCATAGATATCGCCAAACACATTGAATTCATGGCGGGCGTTGATGATATGCCACGCGAAGAAATCCGGCTCCAGTTCCAGTGCCCGCTCGTACGCCTCTCCCGCCTTGTCCCAATCGTGCATCTGGAACGCGATCGACCCCAGCGTCGCCCATCCCGCCGCTAACTCCGGGTCCAGACGCACTGCGGTCTGGGCATGGTCATAGGCCCTGTCGACCTCATACATGCTGACAAGAATGTCGGCCAGGGCCGTGTGCGCGGTCGGGTTTTCGTCATCCAGTTCGACTGCTCGCAGTCCCAGCTCCTTCGCCTCGTCAAAATGGTGGGCTCCCTGCTTTGCCCACGCCAGGTACGCGAGCGCGGTGCTGTCCTCCGGCGCCAGCGCCGTCGCGTTCTGGGCCGATTGCAGCGCCTGCTGCCAGTACTGCGACTGGTAGAGATACACGTCGGTCAGCCCCAGATGGGCGGGCAGATAACTGGGGTCGGCGGCAATCGCATCGATATAGGCCGCTTCAGCGCCGATCAGATCGCTCGTCCCAAACAGCGACTTCCCCTTGGCGCTCAGTGACTCAGCCAGGTTTCGATCAGGCTGCGCCAGCGGCTCCGGCGTGGCCGTAGGTGTCGGCCCCGGCGGTTGCGTGGGGATGACGACAGGCGTCGGTGTATGCGTAGCCGTCGATGCCGCAGCAACTGGTCGCGTCGCCGCCGCGGGTCGACTGGGCGGCTGTTGGCACGCTGCCAGAATGAGGACGAGCGCGGCCAAAAGCAGAGGCACGGCAGCGGATTGCGGCAATCGATCGTGGTCTTTCATCAGGGCTCCTCCCATCTGTGGAGTGGGTACGAAAACGTGAGCAATGGGAACCTGTTTTCGCTCCTTACTCCACTTCACTCACTCATCAACCTTCGACGGGGCAAGACGCTTCGAGGGCTGGTTGCCGACCGCATCTTTGCGCGCTTGACAGCGGATGAGTATACTCAGGACATGTCGCATTTTGGCGAAATCTTGTGTTGAATATCGCAATGGAAACCAGGCCACAAAAGAATTCGTTCAGGCCGTTGGTTCAACTCCACGATGTCAAAGTTCATTTCAGCGTTCGCAAAGGTCTCTTTGGCAGTGAGTCGATCCATGCTGTAGACGGCGTGACACTGGACATCGGGGCAGGCGAGGTCGTTGCTGTCGTGGGTGAGTCCGGCAGCGGCAAGACCACGCTGGGACGGGCAGCGTTGGGCCTGATCAGGGTAACGGAAGGCCGTGTCCACTTCGACAGTACAGCAATAACCTCATTATCACAGAAGGAACAAAAAGCGTTCCGCCGCAAGGCTGCCGCCATCTTTCAGGATCCGTTCGCAAGCATCGATCCCTATATGACGGCTTACGAGAGCGTGGCCGAGCCTCTGGTGATCCACGGCATCGGCAACGACAGCGAGCGGCGAGAGCGAGTGTTTCAGGCGCTGCACGATGTGCGTCTGCGCCCGGCGCAGGAGATCGCCGGCAAATACCCGGACCTGTTGTCCGGTGGTCAACGACAGCGGCTGAGCATCGCACGTGCCCTCGTATTGCAGCCGCAGTTCATCGTGGCCGACGAGCCGGTCTCGATGGTTGACGCGTCCAGCCGGGCAGAGTTACTGGCATTGCTGCGCGAGCTGCAGGAGCGGTTCAACATCGCTTTTCTGTACATCACTCACGACATCGCCACGGCTCGCCATTTTGCTCAACGGATCGTCGTCATGTATTTGGGCTGCGTCGTCGAGATGGGGGAGGCGGCAGATGTGGTGCGCAATCCGCTGCACCCCTACACCCAGGCTCTCATCGCGGCGGTGCCTGAGCCGGACCCGGCCAACCGGCTGCGCCAACGGCCCAGCCTTCCGGGAGAACCGCCCAGCCCCGCCAATGCGCCAAGCGGATGTTCTTTTCATCCCCGTTGCGCTTCCTTCATGGCCGGCCGGTGTGAACTGACGACGCCGCGACTCCGTGAAGTCGAGCCGAATCACTTTGTAGCCTGTTTCCTGCATGAAGGGATTGACGCTTACCAAAACTGAGAACGCAATTTTGCTATTATAATATCATTTGATGCCCGTACCCTTGAAATTCAATTTCAGGCTGACCGTTGCCAAAACGGACAATCTTGCGCCCCCTGTCCCGCCGCCAACTGCCCGAAGATGAGATCGGCGACAGTGGGAAACGCTCTGCAGAAAGGGTCGCTGGCGGCTGAACCGCCGCTGGCGTTTAACGTAATACATAAGGAGATCTGTATCCCATGGATAGATTGCACAAGATCAGGCGGCCCGGCAATACCCTCAGGTTGGGCCTGCGACTTTCTCTTTTGTTCTTGATTGTCGTTCTGTTGGCAATCCCTCTGCCGGCAGCGGCGCAGATGCCCGTGCCGCAACTTCCGACACGCGGCAAGATCAGCAAGAACCCGGTCGATATCCTGGATGCCATGAATCCAATCCAGGACGTGCTCTCCGGGCCTGCATGGCTCATCGCCCAAGGTGTGGACAATCGGATTTTCCTCGACCGGCCGGGCTGGAACACGCTCGACCGTCAGAACCTCAGCAGCCTCCCCGGCAGTGAAGGGGATACGCCGCTTCTGCAGTCGGTGGGGCCGGGCATCCTTGTCCCCTACCGCGATCCGGCGCCCGCGTTCAGCCGCGACCTGCTGGTGACCCGGGACTTCAGCAACACACCCTTGCAGACCGAGCCGGATATCGCCGTCAATCCGCATGATCCCGATCACCTGGTCTTGGGCCTGATCGACTACAACTTCCCCAACAACTCGGCCTACGTGAGCATCGATGGCGGTGTGAATTGGGAGGGGCCGCAGCAGATCAAATACCTGCGTAAAGACCGCATCTCCGGCGGTGACCCGGTGGTCGAGTTTGATAGAGACGGCAATGTCTATATGGCTTCGATCTCGATCGGCATCAAAGAATACTCAGTCGGCAATGCCACCGGCTTTGCCCTCGTCTCCTCAATCGCCGTCTCGGCGTCGAAAGACGGTGGCTTCGTCTGGGAGGAGCCCGTCGACAGCGCCCGCAGCGACGTCGACAGCGATGTCGTGCTGGACCCCACCGGTCGCATACGCGGTACGGTGAGCCTCAGCTTCCTCGACAAACCGTGGCTGACCACAGGTCCCCATCCCACGATCGAAGACCAGACCGTGGTCTATGTCACATTTGTCGAATTTAACACCATCTACGACATCCTTTACATCGGCGAGCTCCCAACCCTGGGCGCGCCGGAAGTACAGACCACGCCCATGCTGGCCTACTCGCTCGACCAGGGTCTGACCTGGTCCGATCCTGTCCCTGTCGGCCCGACCGTAAAGCGCACCTACGGCGAGATCGACGACACCGAAGGGCAATCGAACGCGATCGGCACCAAGCGAGTCGTGCAGGGGCCCTTCCCCGTCGTCGATTCCAAGGGTATCCTCTACGTAACCTGGATTGACAGCACCGACGACGAGAGCATGAAAGGCCTCGCCGAATTCTATATGTCCAAGTCTGAAGATGGCGGCGAAACCTTCGGCGATCCCAAGCGTATCGCCCGATTCCTTGAGCCGGGGTTCCGGCCCCGTAACGCCTACTTCCGCTACTGGGCGTCTGCCTTCCCCAAAGTATCGGTAGGGCCTGAAGATGAACTCTATGTAGCCTATGTCGCTCTGCCGACGGAAAATCCGCTCGATGAGGGCGACGTATACTTTATCCGCTCACTTAACGGCGGAGATCGCTGGTCGCGGCCCGTACGCATCAACACCGATGAGACCGACGCCGTTCAGTTTTTCCCGGCCATGGACGTTGGGCCGGATGGCGTCATCCATCTCATGTGGGGTGATATGCGCGACGACCCCGTCCGGACCCGCTACCATATCTACTATACTCGTTCCGAGGATCAGGGCGAGACCTGGGGCTTCGAGCTGGAAGAGCTCGACCTCAAAGTAGGCGACACGCGCGTGACCGACTTCCCCTCCAATCCCAATAAGGGCTTCCCCAGAGGACTTTTCCTGGGCGACTACTTCGCCATCGCTGCCAGTGAAAACGATGCCTATCTGGTGTGGGCCGACACCCGCCTCGGCGAGTTTGGCCCCACAAACCAGAAGATCGGTTTCAGCCGCCAGCGCGCCATCGCTCGCCCCGAAATCTTCGTCAGCCCCGACGCCGGATCTGCCGGCGAGACCATCACTGTCCAGGGGCACGGCTTCCAACCGGATATGGATATCTATCTGCAAGTCGGTGGCGCCAACGCTGCCTCCGGCCGCACCGACAAGCTCGGGCGCTATACCCAGCAGATCTTCGTTCCCATCTCCGGCGAAGGCGCCCACAGGGTCGTGTTGGTCGACGAATCGGGCAACTTCGCTTCCACATCATTCTATATGGAATTCGGCTTCGACAATGTCCAGGACCTGGAAGAGAAGCTGGATGCCTTGGATGAGAAGTTGGAACAGTTGAACGGAACGGCAACGCAAGCAGGTCTGTCGCCTGCTTCGCGCCAGGTCGCGGTGGAGAGTGTGCCGGCAACGACGGCGCTCGCCACTACCACCTTCCCCGCGACGAGCGCGGCCTGGCCGGTGGTCGGCGGCGTTGGCATCGGCATCGCGCTTGGTCTGCTATGGGCTTCGTTCCGCAAGCGAACCGGATAAGCTATCAGCAGTAGGTCGCTCACGGCCCACTATGCTTGCCGGACCTTCCCCAAAAGGTCGGTGGCGAGCGACAACCAGGTGGCCTCAGGCCCCGGATGTTGGCAAAAGGATTTGCAATATGAAAACGACTTGGTCGACCAAAATCCCGGCATGGCTGCTCAAAGTCGTCCCGACCAGCCTGGCGATCATAATCGGTCTCTCCGCCTCGGTCCTGGCCCACTACAGCCCCCCTCATGAGGAACCCGGTCCGGCGGTCGAGCGGCTCTACTTCAAAGCGTTCAACGTAGACCGCGCTCCGCTGGATCTGGAAGCCGGCGAGATGGATCTCTACTACTTCAATCTGAAGATTGCCGCGGCCCGCGAACTGCGCGACAACGAGGGCATCCAACTCTATGAGGCCCCCGCCAGCACCATTTCGTTGATCCTCAATCCGGCGCCCGCGCCCGAAGGGAGATTGAATCCCTTTTCGATCAAGGAGGTGCGGCAGGCCATGCAGCGCTTGATCGACCGTGAGTTTGTGACCCGGGAGATCTACCAGGGCCAGGCCAGTCCGATGTACACCAACGTGGCCTCCACCGATTACGACTACCTGACCGTCTTTGACGTGATCCAGCAGGCGGATCTGGACTATGATCCCGAATACGCCCGCCAACTGATCGCCGATGCCATGACCGAGGCCGGCGCGGAACTGGTGGACGATGTGTGGCACTTCAACGAGCAGCCGATCCGCCTGAAGTTCATTATGCGCGTGGAGGACGAGCGGCGCGACGTGGGCGATCTGATTCGATCTGCCCTGCAGGACGCCGGCTTTGCGGTCGCGGCCAATCGTCAGACCTTCGCCCCCGCCATCCAGACCGTCTATGCTACCGACCCGGCCCAGTTTGAATGGCATCTCTACACCGAAGGCTGGGGCCGCGGCGCGCCCAACCGCTATGACTTCGGCGGCATCAACTCCTTCTATGCCCCTTGGCTGGGAAACATGCCCGGCTGGAAAGAGGTCGGCTTCTGGCACTACGAAAACGAAGAGCTGGACGAACTGGGCGAGCGCCTCTTCAAGGGCGAGTTCGCCGACCAGGCCGAGCGCGACGACATGTATCGCGAAATGACCCGCATTGGCCTCGACGAGTCGGTCCGCATCTGGATCGCTACCGTCATGAACGCCTTCCCCGTGCAGGCCGGCGTCGAGGGCATCACCCAGGACCTGGCCGCAGGACCGCGCGGGCTGTGGAGCCTGCGTTCGGCCTACAAAGCCGGCAGCGACGAACTGACCGTGGGCCATCTGTGGGTGTGGACCGAACGCACGACTTGGAACCCGGTCGGCGGGTTTGGCGATGTTTACAGCAGCGATATCTGGCGGCATCTGCAGGACCCGGCCGTTTGGAACGATCCTTTCACCGGGATCCCGGCGCCCTTCCGTATCGGTTATGAAGTGGAGACGGCCGGGCCGGAAGGCGCGTTGGATGTGCCGGCGGACGCCATCATGTGGAACGCGCAGCGGGGTCGGTGGACAAACGTAGGTGAAGAGGTGACTGCCATCAGCAAGGTCGTCTATGACTACAGCAAGTACTTCCAGGCTCCGTGGCATCATGGCCAGCCGATCAGCATGGCCGATGTGCTCTATTCGATCTACCAGGGCTTCGACCTGTCCTACAATCCCGATAAAGCCAAGATTGAAACGGTCATCGCCACGACCGCGCGCCCTTTTCTTGACACGATCAAGGGATACCGCGTGTTGGACGAAAATCGCATAGAAGCCTATGTGGACTTCTGGCATTTTGAGCAGAATTACATCGCCTCTTACGGCATCCCCGCCGGGTTGAGTACCCCCTGGGAGATGCTCTATGCGATGGATGAGCTGGTATTCGGCCAGCGGCGGGCTGCGTATAGCGACACGGCTGCCGCCCGTTACAACGTGCCATGGATCAGCCTGGTGCTGGACCGCGATGCCCGGCTCGTGCGCAAGGCTATGTTGGACCTGCGCCGGTTAGAGACCATCCCCACAGACGTGTTCACCCTGCCCACTGCCGACGGTGAAATGGTCCTCACCAGCAGCGAAGAGGGCGTGGAACGTTACACCGCCGTGCTTGAATGGTTTGACGAAAAAGGCCACATGGTGATCAGCAACGGCCCCTTCATGTTGGAGCGCTATGATCCACCGGCCCAATTCGCCGAACTGGTCGCCTTCCGTGACGAAAACTATCCTTTCACAGCCAGCGATCTCTACCGCGGGCTGCCGGATCTGATCGAATATACCGAGATCGAAGCGCCGCCGATCGAGTTGGGCGCCGACTATGAAGTTACCTTGACCCTGGACGGACCTGGCAATCTGTCCCTGCGCTATCTGCTGATCGACACCGCCACCGGGGAGATCATCCAGCAGGGCGACGCGGACACTCTGGACGCCAACTGGTTTGCGATCAGAATGACTGCTGAGACCACGGACGAGTTGGAGCTGGGGATTTACGAACTGGTGCTGGTTGCATACAGCGATGAGCTGGCCCGCATGGCGGAGCGGCGCATCGAGCTGGAAGCGGATATCGCCATCATCATAGAGGAGCCGGCAGCGGAGGAAACAGAATCCTCAGATACAGAGGAAGCCTCATCTTCCGACTCGGATGAGGAGTCGTCCGAGGCCGCAGCCGAAGAGGAAGAGAGCGAATCGGACTCCGCGGCGGAAACTGCAGCGGAGTCCGATGAGGCAAAGTCCGACACGGAATCCGACTCAGAATCGGATACGGAAACCAAATCGGAGAGCGCAGAGACCGAATCTGCAGAAGCTGAATCCGAAGAGGCAGAATCCGAACCCGCCGCAGAACCGGCCGGCGGGCTGCCGGTGACCCCAGTCGTCGGCGCCGTGGTCATTATCATCATCCTTGGCGGCATCCTTCTCGCGCGTCGCAGACGTTAACAGCAGTGGCTGGTGAATCGTGGACAGTGTATAGTGAATAGCAACTTCACATGCCCCCTGACGACTGACCACCGATCACTAGCCACTGTCCACCGCTGTAATGTCACTTTTTCGTCCCCTCCTCGTCCGTTCCCTCACCATGGTCGGGGTCTTTTTCGTCGTCCTGCTCATGCTGGTGCTGACGCTGGGCCTGACCGGCTTCTCTGACCGCATTCTCGCTGCAACGATCGGTGAGCAACTGCGCGCCGAGCGAACCGCGCTGGCCGAGACCATCCGCGACCCCGACGAGATGGAAAAGGTGCTGGAGAAGCGCCGCGAGGAGTTGGAGATCTTCTATGATTTGCGCACGCCCTGGTACTATCGCCTTCCGCGCACCGCGTTGCGGGTGTTGACCCTCGACCTGGGCGAAGCCCGCTCGCTGCGCAGCTTCGACGGCAGCAACCGCGTCTTCGATATCGTGACCGAGCGCGTGCCCAACTCCATGCTCCTGCTCACCTCATCATTCATCATCACCGCTATCATCGGCATCATCGGCGGCTCCTATCTTGCCACCCGCCAGGGTTCCTGGCTGGATCGCTTCGTCTCCGGCTTCGCGGCCGTTTCCTTTGCCATTCCCACTTGGTGGATCGGCATCCTGTTCATACTGATTCTCTCCATCCAGCTGCGAATCCTTCCTTCCGGCGGCATGTACAGCACGCCGCCGCCTACAGAGCCCCTGCCCCGCTTCTTCGACCTTGTCTCACATGCTATGCTGCCGGTGATTACCCTGGTTCTCGTCAGCTTTGGGCCGTCGATCTACTCGATTCGCACCATCACCCTCAATATCGCCCAGGAAGACCATGTCAAGATCGCCCGCGCCAAAGGTCTGCCCGAAAGCCGCGTTCGCCTCCGCCACATTCTGCGCGTGGCCGCCCCGCCGATCGTCACCGGCCTCATGTTCGGCCTGGCCGGGTCGGTGTCAGGCTCGATTCTGGTGGAGACCGTCTTTAACTGGCAGGGTATGGGTCGGCTCTACTACGATGCCCTCGCCGGCACGCCCGATGAAAACGTCATCGTTGCCCTCACCTTCATCTTCACTCTGATGTATGTCGTGATCCGCATCGTACTGGAAGTGTTCTACGTCTTCCTCGATCCCCGTGTGAGGTACACAGACTGATGCCGATCGGCAGCTTTGCGGCCGGACTGTCCTCCGGGTCCCGAACGAAGACCGGCGCGCGGAGGAAAACGCCGTGAACACGGCCAGCGCCTTGCGTGAGCTTCTGCGCAGCGGGCCGGGCTTCGGCGGCGTCAGCCTCTTGTGCCTGCTGATTGTGGTGGCTCTCTACGTATTGCTCGTATTTCCACTGGATTTCGGCGAGAGCCAGTGGAGCAATCCCATTGTCTGGGTGGATAACCCTAAAGCGGTGCCGCCGGCCTGGACCAACTCACTTCGCCGGGAGGCGCGGCCTCGCCACCGTATCTTCGAAGGTGCGGAGCCGCACACCGTGCAGATGGCTCGCAGCGGGCCGGTCCATAGCTGGCGTTTCCCCCTGACCTATGCCTCTTCTCACCCGCCGACCTTCCTGGCCGTCACCCTCGCCGACGTCAAATATGCAGAGCGCCCGCCCCTGGTGCTGATCTCACTTAAACGGCCGGACGGCAAACAGCTACGCATCTACCGCCATACGGTACGCGGTCCCCGTGAAGGTGAGAGCGGACCGTTCCTGCGTTATGGCCAAACGCCGTTGCGGGTGCAGCTGAGCACCGACGAAGCAACCGTGACCGCGGTGCAGAATTTCCTCGCCGACGAGTTTGATCTGCGGCTGGACGGCGCGCAGATCGGCGGACGCGTAGACCGTTTCCTCTTTGGCGTCCCCACCGGCGACTCTGAGGAAGCTTTCGCGCCCCTGACTGGCGACTATGAGATCATCGTCCAGGCTGCAATGCGGGAGGAGGGCGACAGCGTGGGGAAAGTGCGCTTCGTCGTGGGCGGCGCCGTATTTGGTCTGATGGGTACCGACAGCCTGGGCAGAGATCTGGCCCGGGGCCTGCTGTTCGGGGTGCCCGTCGCGCTCTTCATCGGTGTCATCGCCGCCCTGATGTCCACCGCGATCGGCACATCGCTGGGCATTGCCAGCGGTTACCTGGGCGGACGGGCCGATATCACCATCCAGCGCATCTCCGATATCGTTGCCAACGTGCCTGTGTTGCCTCTGCTCATCTTCATGCTTTTCATCGTCGGCCCCAGCCTGTGGATGATCATCTTCATCCTCGTCATCTTCGGTTGGCCGGGCCTGACTATCCAGATCCGCAGTATGGTCCTCCACGTGCGCACCAACCAGTTGGTCGAAGCCATTCAGAGCTTGGGCGCGTCGCGGCGCCGGGTGATGTTCCGCCACATCCTGCCCCAGATCACTCCTTACGTCTTTGCCCAACTCATCTTCGGCGCCCCCGCCGCGATTCTGTCCGAAGCGGGCCTCAGCTTTCTCGGTCTCGGCGATCCCTCCATCCCCACCTGGGGTCAGATACTCGAGGCCGGCTTTCGCACTGGCGGCATCTATCTCGGCTACTGGTGGTGGATCGTGCCTCCCGGCCTCTGCATCGTCATTACCGCCCTCACCTTCATGCTGCTTGGATTGGGAATCGAACCGGTGGTGAACCCGCGGCTGAGGCGGTCGCCGCCATGACATCTCTCCTCGACGTCCGCGATCTCACCTTCCACTATGCCGACCGGGTTGGCGCTGTGCGCGCGGTGGACAACGTCTCCTTTTCCCTCGCGAGCGGCGGCTCTGCCCTTGGTCTCGTGGGCGAATCGGGCAGCGGAAAAACCTCGCTCGCCCTCGCCATTATGCGCATGCTGCCCACAAACGTGGCCCGCTATGACGGCGAAATCCGGTTGAACGGACAGGAGCTTCTCGGCATGGCGGACGACCGTTTCCGGCAGGAGATTCGCTGGCGCAAGCTGTCCCTGGTCCCCCAAGGCGCGCAGAACGGCCTGAACCCTGTCCTGCGCGTAGGGGAGCAGATCATCGAACCGCTTATGGTGAGCGGAACCGCCGGCAAACAGGAGGCGAGCGCCCGCGCCCTGGAACTGTTGGCCTATGTGGGGCTGCCAGCAGACGTATATGACCGTTATCCGCATGAACTCAGCGGCGGCATGAAGCAGCGCGCCATGATCGCCGCCGCCCTCATCCTGGAGCCGCCCGTGGTCATCATGGATGAGCCGACTTCGGCCCTGGACGCCAGCGTTCAGACCCAGATCACCAACCTGCTCAAACGGCTGAAGCAGGATATGAACCTGGCCATCATCTTTATCACCCACGACATCGCCCTGGCGAGCGATGTGTGCGACGATCTGGCTGTGGTCTACGCTGGAGAGATCGTCGAGATCGGCAGCGCCGATCAGGTGCTGCTGCACCCCACCCACCCCTATACGCAGCGGCTTCTGGCCAGCATTCCCCGGCTTCACGGTGACACGCTGCCGCAGTTCATCCCCGGGGCGCCGCCGGACCTGCGCGAGCCGCCCGCGGGTTGCCGTTTCCACCCGCGCTGCCCTCTGGTATTTGAACCGTGCGCACAGGAAAGCCCGCCGGCCTTTGAACCGGCGGAGGGTCAAATGGCAAGATGCTGGCTGTTTGAGGATGGGCAAGCGTAGAGGTTGATGCAGTAAGAGGTTTCCTGGCAGGCGTCGGGAGACGCGGGCTGGATAGGCGCGTCCCTGAGAAAACGAAAAACTCCCTTTAAGGGAGTTTCCGAGCTACTGATCTATAAGCAAGAGGAGGTTGGCGGCGGTCTACTCTCACACGGGGTTGCCCCCGCACTACCATCGACGCTGGTGGACTTTACTGCCGGGTTCGGGATGGGACCGGGTGTTTCCCCACCGCTCTTGCCACCAACTCCTCTTTACTCACGCAGGTTGTAAGGTGTGCGGGTGGTGTGTGATGCGCATTACGCGCTGTGCGTAATGCTGCATGGTCCGGGGCAGAGCCGCTGATGTTGTGTCAGGGGTTCTGCCAGGTTGCCATTCGCACTGCCACTCGTCTGGCACACTAAGAACTGAACAGGATAAAGAAGCGCTGCTACAGGCGCAGGATGTACATACAGGTTAAGCCCTCGTGCATTAGTACGGGTTCGCTCAAGACCTCTCAGCCCTTACACGTCCCGCCTATCAAACTGGTCGTCTACCAGCGCACTTACCAGACTCTCTCTGTGAGGGAACTTATCTTGAGGCTGGCTTCCCACTTAGATGCTTTCAGTGGTTATCCTTCCCAGACTTAGCTACCCAGCTATGCCGTTGGCACGACAACTGGCACACCAGCGGTCTGTCCATCCCGGTCCTCTCGTACTAGGGACAGCTCCTCTCAATTCCCTTGCGCCCACAGCGGATAGAGACCGACCTGTCTCACGACGGTCTGAACCCAGCTCGCGTGCCACTTTAATGGGCGGACAGCCCAACCCTTGGGACTTGCTCCAGCCCCAGGATGTGACGAGCCGACATCGAGGTGCCGCACCTTCCCGTCGATGTGAACTCTTGGGGAAGACTAGCCTGTTATCCCCGGGGTAGCTTTTATCCGTTAAGCCACAGCCTTTCCACTCAGAACCGTGGGTTCACTAACGCCGACTTTCGTCTCTGCTCAACATGTCCGTCTCGCAGTCAAGCTCCCTTTTGCGTTTGCACTCTGCAACTGGTTTCCATTCAGCCTGAGGGAACCTTTGCGCGCCTCCGTTACCTTTTGGGAGGCGACCGCCCCAGTCAAACTGCCCACCTGACACTGTCCCCATACCGGGTCACGCCACAGGTTAGAACCAAAACTCAATCAGGGTGGTATTTCACCAGCGACTCCACCGATCCTGGCGAACCAGCTTCTCAGTCTCCCACCTATCCTACACAGAGTAAGCCCTAATCCAATATCAAGCTGCAGTAAAGCTCCACGGGGTCTTTTTGTCCTGCTGCGGGTAAGAAGCATCTTCACTCCTACTTCAGTTTCACCGGGCCCTCCGTCGAGACAGCGCCCCACTCGTTACGCCTTTCGTGCGGGTCGGAACTTACCCGACAAGGAATTTCGCTACCTTAGGACCGTTATAGTTACGGCCGCCGTTCACCGGGGCTTCAGTTCAAAGCTCTCACCTCTCCCCTTAACCTTCCGGCACTGGGCAGGCGTCAGCCCGTATACGTCGTCTCTCAACTTCGCACGGACCTGTGTTTTTGCTAAACAGTCGGCAGGGCCTCTTCTCTGCGGCCTCCTCAAGCTCAGGCACGTCTGTACCCTCACTCTACCGAGGCGGTCCTTCTCCCGAAGTTACGGACCCTTTTTGCCTAGTTCCTTGACGAAGGTTCTCCCGTCCCCCTTGGTGTTCTCCACCTGTCTACCTGTGTCGGTTTGCGGTACGGTCGCATAGGTCTCACTAGAGGCTTTTCTCGTCAGCTTGGGTTCAATCACTTCCACCTGATTCAGGCTCGCCTTCACCCCTCAGCTCAGACGGTCTTTTAACCCCGCCCTCAGCGCCTACAGGCTTGGCACCAGCTCTTCCAGCCGCTGGCTGACCTACCCTTCTGCGTCACCCCTTCGCTCAATCAACCTGATGCGGTACAGGAATATTCACCTGTTTTCCATCGACTACGCCTTTCGGCCTCGCCTTAGGTCCGACTAACCCGACGCGGATTGACCTCCCGTCGGAAACCTTAGACTTCCGGGGACTGCGGTTCTCACACAGCTCTCGCTACTCGTGCCAACATTCTCGCTTCCATGCACTCCACGACTCCTCGCAGTATCGCTTCCATGCGCATGCAACGCTCGCCTACCTCTCACAAATGCCCGTAAGCATCTGCAAAACCGTAGCTTCGGCGGGTGACTTCAGCCCCGTTATATTTTCGGCGCAGTATCACTTGACCAGTGAGCTGTTACGCACTCTTTCAAGGATGGCTGCTTCCAAGCCAACCTCCTGGCTGTCTCTGTAACACCACTTCCTTTCCCACTTAGTCTCCACTTGAGGACCTTAGCTGACGGTCTGGGCTTTTCCCCTCTTGACCACGAAACTCATCTCCCGTAGTCCAACTGCCGTTCTAAAGCACAGGCATTCGGAGTTTGGTTGAGTTCGGTAAGCATTTCGCCCCCTACCTCATCCAGTGCTCTACCTCCTGCGCTCAGCAAACGACGCTAGCCCTAAAGCTATTTCGGCGAGAACCAGCTATCTCCAGGTTCGTTTGGCATTTCACCCCTATCCACACCTCATCCGAGCACTTTGCAACGTACACCGGTTCGACCCTCCACGAAATTTTACTCCCGCTTCAGTCTGGACATGGATAGCTCACCTGGTTTCGGGTCTACCGCCAGCAACTCTGCGCCCTCTTCAGACTCGCTTTCGCTTCGGCTCCGGCTATCACGCCTTAACCTCGCTACTGACCGTAACTCGTTGGCTCATTCTCCAATAGGCACGCCATCACCCGGCCAGGAATATCCCGGCATCAGGCTCTGACTGCTTGTAGGCATACGGTTTCAGGCTCTCTTTCACTCCCCTATCAGGGGTCCTTTTCACCTTTCCCTCACGGTACTTGTCCACTATCGGTCGCCAAAGGTATTTAGTCTTGGAGAGTGGTCTCCCCAGCTTCTCACAGGGTTTGCGTGCCCCGTGATACTCAGGATCCCGGCCAGACCTTCCCGGATTTCGCCTACGGGACTCTCACCCTCTCCGGTCCGCCTTTCCAGTGCGGTTCCGCTATCCGGTCCAGCCCTTCCGCCGGTCCTGCTACCCCACACCAGCTTGCGCCGGTACGGTTTGGACTAATCCGCTTTCGCTCGCCACTACTCACGGAATGCTCTCTTTTCCTCCGGGTACTTAGATGTTTCACTTCCCCGAGTTCCCCGCTGCGCAGCTATCCTTTTCACCGCGCGCTGCCCCGGCATTCCCCAGGGCGGGTTTCCCCATTCGGACATCTGCGGATCGCAGCCTTACCACAACTCCCCGCAGCTTTTCGCAGTGGTACACGTCCTTCCTCGGCCTTTGGCGCCAAGGCATCCTCCGTATGCCCTTCGTAGCTTAACCTGCTGTGTCGGAGCAACGACCCGAAAGCCGCCGCTCCCTTCCTACTCCTACAGCAGTTCTTCTCTATCCTATTCAGTTCTTAATGTGCCATCTCTGCTACTGCTTCCCGCTCGCAGCCGACCAGACCTCCTGCCTCCAGCCTTCCGCTTCACAGCCGGCCGGGCCTGCAGAACCCTTCCTCGCTGCCGTCACACGGCTTCCGCCGTACGACTGTGGGCCTGCGTGGACTCGAACCACGGACCCCTGCGTTATCAGCACAGTGCTCTAACCGTCTGAGCTACAGGCCCTTCTTCCACTTGCCCCGCCTTCACTTCAGAGGCACCTTAACCCCTGAAAAGTGACAAGATAACCGCTCCTTCGCAAACCCTCACTGCTGCAGACGTCTCCGCTTCCCCGACAGCACAGCAACTGCCCTGTACAGTAACTGCTCCGTACAACAACTGCTACCGTCTCCACAGATTCGCCTTCGCTTCCTTAGAAAGGAGGTGATCCAGCCGCACCTTCCGGTACGGCTACCTTGTTACGACTTCGTCCCAGTCATCAGTCCCACCCTAAACAGCTCCCTCCCGCAGGTTGGGTCACCGTCTTCAGGTCTTACCAACTCCCATGACGTGACGGGCGGTGTGTACAAGGCCCGGGAACGTATTCACCGCAGTATTGCTGACCTGCGGTTACTAGCAACTCCGACTTCATGCAGGCGAGTTGCAGCCTGCAATCCGAACTATGACTGGCTTTGTTGAGATTCGCTTCAGGTCTCCCTTTCGCTTCCCTTTGTACCAGCCATTGTAGCGTGTGTGTAGCCCTGGACATATAGGCCATGCTGACTTGACATCATCCGCACCTTCCTCCGGCTTGTTACCGGCAGTCTCGCTAGACACTTGTAACTAGCAACACGGGTTGCGCTCGTTGCGGGACTTAACCCAACATCTCACGACACGAGCTGACGACAGCCATGCAGCACCTGTCTACGCTGCCCGAAGGCTCGTTCCGGTTTCCCTTCACTACTACGTACATGTCAAGCCCAGGTAAGGTTCTTCGCGTTGCATCGAATTAAACCACACGCTCCGCTGCTTGTGCGGGCCCCCGTCAATTCCTTTGAGTTTTAGCCTTGCGACCGTACTCCCCAGGCGGTGAACTTATCGCGTTTGCTCCGGCACAGACGGCTTCTACACCGCCCACACCTCGTTCACATCGTTTACAGCGTGGACTACCGGGGTATCTAATCCCGTTCGCTACCCACGCTTTCGTGCCTCAGCGTCAGTAAAATGCCAGGAGGCCGCCTTCGCCTCTGGTGTTCTTCCCGATATCTACGCATTCCACCACTACACCGGGATTTCCGCCCCCCTCTCATTCACTCTAGCCTTACAGTTTCCGACGTCCTCTCCCAGTTAAGCCAGAAGCTTTCACGCCGGACTTGTAGCGCCGCCTGCGCACCCTTTACGCCCAGTAATTCCGGATAACGCTCGACACCTAGGTATTACCGCGGCTGCTGGCACCTAGTTAGCCGTGTCTTCGTCCTGGGGTACCGTCCTCTCTCTTCCCCCAGTTAAGGAGTTTACAATCCGAAAACCTTCGTCCTCCACGCGGCGTTGCTGCGTCAGGGTTCCCCCCATTGCGCAATATTCCTCACTGCTGCCCCCCGTAGGAGTCGGAACCGTGTCTCAGTTCCCGTGTGGCTGGTCTTCCTCTCAGAACAGCTATCGATCATCGCCTTGGCAGGCCTTTACCCCACCAACCAGCTAATCGACCGCAGGCCCCTCCCAAATCGCCTCAGCTTTCCTCACCGTAACCACCGCCACGGCGAGATTATGCGGTATTAGCCACGGTTTCCCGTGGTTATCCCCCCTTTCAGGGCAGGTTACCTACGTGTTACTCACCCGTTCGCCACTCTCCACGGCACTGTATCACCGAAGCAATCAGCACCGCTTCCCGTTCGACTTGCATGTGTTAAGCACGCCGCCAGCGTTCATCCTGAGCCAGGATCAAACTCTCCGTATTTTCGCGACCATCCCCGCAGCATACCTCGCACTCCCGGTACACGCAGAAACAACCGCACCTCTACGCAAAGCTCTTTCAAACTCCAAGTCATCTCGCTCCCGAAATACTCCGCATCCCAACCAGAACACAGAATAACCCGAAAACGACCGACAGGTCTGCTGGACTCGCTTATCTTGCCACTCTTCAACTGTTAATGTGCCGCAACTCCACTACTCTACTACATCCTTGCCTCGCCTGACAAATCCCGATCCGGCTGATCTACATCAACATCTGCTGTGCACGGCCCATGTGACCCAGCCAGACGCTTTGTCAGCAATCCTGCGGTCAAACTCCGCGATTTCAGAGACAAGGAATGTTAGGTTATCCCATCCTTTTTTCGTTGTCAAATCCGGTTTGTGCCAATTTCGGTTTCTTTCCTGGGGCCTGCTCACCATGCAAAATAAGAGCGGCCCCCTCCGTCGACCGAGGAACGCCCACCACCAGGACGCATGGTCGTTCCGACTTCGATCCAGAGGGGTGCATCCCAAGATGGGGGTGAGCTCTCGCAAACCTCTGGTCGACAAAACCACGGCCAGCCAGCGATCCGATCTCCGGCAGCGGAAACGGCAGCTCTCACTCCTCTTCACTCTCTCCTCGCCTTTGGACGTTCCGTTCCCGTTCAATTCTCAACGGCCCCCCAAAATATCAACAAAACTTGTACGCTAACCACTACAGTTCGGCGTCGACTTTCCGCCCAGCGTCAGTTTGATGACCTGGTCCCGCGGCGCCTCCATCTCCGCCTTTTTTCGAAGATTTTTTGCCCAAAAGTGTTGCATCCCCATTATTGCATTTTTTTCGCGCCGCTTTTCCCCTGATTTACTCTGGTCAGGAGCCGAAAAACAAGCATGCAACACCTTCGTCGCAAATTCGCGTCCTTTACGCATCAATGAATAGAACGCTCCTCATTCTGAATCGCCACCAGTCAATAGAGGTGTACATATTGGGCATGCTCGTACCAGCTCCAACC
This sequence comes from Caldilineaceae bacterium, assembly GCA_965200615.1. Taxonomy (GTDB): domain Bacteria; phylum Chloroflexota; class Anaerolineae; order Caldilineales; family Caldilineaceae; genus Bin5. Next base: position 1,326,350 of record OZ241377.1, read on the forward strand.
GTCCGCCTGTTCCGACAATCTGGCCGGACAATGTCGATCTAAGGCATCGTCGACGTTTCAAAAATTTCCGGCATGTCCGAGTTCTGTTGCAGCCGCTCTCCCCCGATCTCCGACAATGTCTGGGCGGCCTCTATGATTGCGCGCGTGAACTCGTGCTGAGGGGCTCCGAGCACCTCCGAAACCGCCCCCTGCTCGACCACACTCCCGTTGTGCAGGACTGTCACATGATCTGCGATGCGACGCACGACCCGCAGATCATGTGCAATCAGCAACACCGCTAGGCGGCTTTCACGCTTCAACTCATCGAGCAGATCAAGAATCGAAGCCTCGACGGAAACGTCCAGAGCCGAGGTCACTTCATCACAGATAAGCACGCGCGGCCTGGCCGCCAGCGCGCGGGCGATAGCGATACGCTGGCGCTCACCGCCGGAAAGTTGACGCGGGAAGCGGGACAGCAGTTCCGGGGAAAGCCGCACGCGTTCTATCAGCTTGCGAGCTTCGGCGTCTGCGGCGCTGCGACTCAGTCCGCGCATGGACCGCAGCGCATGGAGGAGAATGTCTCCGACGCGGCGCCGCGGATTGAGCGAACCCTGCGGATCCTACGGCACAAACTGAATTGAGCGGCGCTCCGGGACGCTCCGGTCCCGCACGCGCGGCGCGAGTTGCGTGCCTGCTACCGTCACAGTACCCGCGTCGGGCTTGAGCAGGCCGAGCAGGCAGTTGACCACCGTACTCTTTCCCGCCCCCGACATGCCGATCAGCGCGAGACACTCTCCTGCCTTGAGAGTGAGACTCAGTCCGTCAACCACAGAGTTACGTTTTTTGCCCCGCCGGTAGCTGGCGACCAGCCCCTGCGCACTTAGAAGGGGCGAGTTGCGTCTGTGTCCAGCCCCGTTCTTCAAGACGCTGGGGAGCTTTCCATCGCAAGCGGAGACAAGCTCGCGCGTATATGGGTGCAGCGGCTGTGCCAGGGTTGCGGTTACATTCCCTTCCTCCACCACCGCGCCTTCGTGAAGCACCAGCAGCTTGTCTACAGATCTGGCTACTATGTTGAGGTCGTGCGACACCATGACCAGGGTGATGCCTCGCAGGCGCACTTGACGTTCGATCTCTTGAATGATCAGACGCCGGGTCATCAGGTCCAGCGAGGCCGAGGGCTCGTCAAGGATGAGCACAGCGGGATCAGGGGCCAGAGCGCGGGCAATGGCCACGCGTTGGATCTGTCCGGCGGACAGCTCGTGGGGGTAGCGGCGGGCAAAGTCCCTGTTCCCCGGCAGGCCTACCGCCCCAAGGCGCGTATTTACGAATTTAGCGCTGCGCCCGCCGCGCATCAGTTCCTCGACCAGGCTGCCAACACGCATGTTGGGCGTGAGCGCGGCGGCCGGGTCCTGACCGAGGTACGAGATTACCGTACGCCGGTAATTCCTCAGATCGGACGGCGAAGCGGCAAGGATCTCCTGATCTGCGACATGGATGGAGCCGGCGATATAGCGCAGTCCTGGTCGGAAATGTCCCAACAGACTCAGCGCCAGCGTCGTCTTACCGGCGCCTGACTCGCCAACGATGCCCAGGCGTGCGCCGGAGGGCAACGAGAACGAAACTTCGCGCAGGATCCCGTGGCCGGCCTGGGCCTCCACCGTGAGTCCGTCGACTTCGATTCCGGCACTGCTGAACTCGGCGGTCATCGGGCGAACCGGTCTGCAATGGACTGGAGAACGAGGTTTGCGGAGATCGAGAGCAAGGCAATCATGAGTGTGGGCAACACGAGCGCCCAGAGATTCAGGCCCGCTCCTTCAGCGTTTTCTCGAATCATTACCGCCCAGTCGGTGTTGGGCGTTTCCGGTCCGAAACCAAGCAGGCTAAGCGCCGCTACCAGATAAAGGGCGCCTACAAATCGCATGCCGGAGTCGGCAAGCACGGGGCCGATAATGTTTGGGAGTATCTCCCGTCGCAGTATCGTGAAGGTGCTGTCTCCTTGGGTCACACTTATCTGTACGTACGGCGCCTGGCTCACCTCAAGGATGGACGCGCGCGCGAGCCGGGCAAGGAATGGCGCACCCGTGAGTACCATCGTCAAAACAATGACCGGCGCGCCGTCGCCCCAGCCTGTAGCCAGCACCAGCATGACCAGCACCGGCGGCAGCACGAGCAGGAGGTCAAGCACGGCCAGTGGTGTCACCGCTTCAACGCGGCCCCGTAAGTATCCTATCGTTACGCCTGCCGCTGCCCCGACAACCACAGTGGCTACTGTTGCGGCCAGAGGCACGAGGAGCATGCCGCGCCCACCGTAGAGAATCTGCGACCAGAGATCGCGGCCGAGCCGGTCGGTGCCAAACAGGTAATCGTCACCGGGCGGCAGAAATGGCGCGGCCACCGTCGCGCCGAGTGCCTGTGGCGCAAGCCAGGGACCAAATATAGTCAACGCCACGACGCCGATTCCAGGAACGACGATCAGCGGGAGCAGGACCCGGCCTGTGCCGCTCCGGAGATAACGGTGTATGCGTCCGTCGTTCCGAAAGTAGTTCGTTGCTGTCACTGTCTTTTTCAACGCATCCCCGAAATGGTCAGCGCAGTCGAGGGTTCGTAAGAACTCCGATGATGTCGGCGGCCGCAAATGCGACGATCACCGTCGACGCCATCACCAGCCCGGTTGCCAGCACAATCGCCACATCCTTGACTGTCACGGCGTTTACGAGTAACGACCCGATACCCGGGTAGGCGAAGACCTGCTCCACCACAACCGCCCCACCCACGAGGAACGCCGTAACTGCCGCCAACACCTGTGCGATCGGACCCACGACGCCCGGCAGCAGGTGACGGGTCAGCACTCTGGACGACCGCAATCCGGCAAGGCGGGCCGCTTCTACATTCGGGGCGGTGCGCATATCGACAACGGCCGCGCGAACGTAACAGCTGGCCCACGCGCCGGCAGGTGCTGCCAGCGAGACTGCGGCAACACCAATATCTGGGGACGATCAAAGGGCGTCGTCCCCGCAGTCAGGAATGAGACCGGGGGCAGCCATTCAAGAACAAAGGCAAACAGGGAAATCAGCACCCCGGCGAGCACGAAGTCCGGCAGGCTTACGCCGATCAGTGAGGCAACCGAAAGCGTGGAATCGGCGGGCCCCCTGCCTTCAGTCCACCTGCAACGCCTACGACAAGCGCGATGGCAACGGCAAGGATCGACGCTGCCGCTGCAAGAGTGAGAGAATTGACTCCCCGTTCCTTCAGGAGCGGCCAGACAGGCGCGCCGCTCGTACTGGTCCCGGCATCCCCCCGCAGGATGCCGGCAAGCCAGGCTAGATACTGCTCCGAAATCGGGCGATTGAGACCCAGTCGCTCACGCATCTCCGCCAAGGCCTCGGGTGTCGCCCGGTTGCCAAGAACTCGGCTGGCGGGGTCGCCGGGCAACACGTATATGGCCAGGAACAGCAGGAGCGAAACGGCCCAAAGGACAACGATGCCCGCCGCCATGCGGCGAATAAGCGTTCGAACGAGGGGCTCAGTCACTTGCTTCTCTTTACTCGGAATAGCTGGCCAGGTGGAAGCGCGGCGCTGACTGGCTGTAGATCACGCCGGAAAGGCCAGGCGCCGCTGCGTTTATATCCTCCTGGAAGGCCCATATGATCATACCGTCGTGATGGTAAAGATACTCTTGGACATCCATTCTCAGTTCAAGGCGCTTATCGGAATCAACCTCCGCGATCAGCGCGCCGAGCAATGCGTCATACTCTTCTCCCGCCATAGCGGTAATGTTGAACCCTCCCTGGGACCCGGTCATCAGAGCCGCGTGAACCGCAGCGGGACGGTTGGTATGGATCGTGGACTGTAGCGGCGTCGACATCAGCCGCATGAAATCGCTAAAAAACTGGTCGGCAGGGAGTTCCTCCAGCATAAGCGTCACGCCGGCCTCCGCCAGCTGCTGTGCCAGTAATGTTGCGGCGGCGACCATGCCCGGATACACCTCGGCGGTCAAAATCGTGAGTTCAGCGACACCCGCAGCCTCGAAGAGGCGTCGCGCCTCCTCCAAATCGCGTTCGACCTGGGGCAGCGAGTCGTTGTAACCGGCCAGCCCTTTTCCGACGACGTCGTTCCCAACCTCGCCAAATCCAAACAGCACTGTGTTCACAAGCGCTTCACGGTCTACCACGAGTTTCAGGGCTCGCACAACGTCCGGATTGTCGAACGGCGGGATTGTGGTGTTCGCTGCGAATGAATGTTCAGTGGAGTTCGCCACGCCTGCGGGGAGAATTGCGATGTCCGGGTTGTCCGCTTCGGCTCTCGCGGCAGCGGGGTTGATGCCCGCGGCATACTCTATCTCCCCGCCCTTCAGCGCGTTTAACCTGGCATTGGCGTCGCCGATGAATATCACTTCAATTCCATCCAACAGCGGCGGACCGGCCCAATAGTCTTCGTTTCGCACCAAACGTATACTTTTGCCGGACTCGTAGGCCTCCAGCTTAAAGGGGCCGCTCCCAATCGCCTCCGCTCCCCCGGTCGTTCCTTCCGGCACAACTATCGATATCGTGGCGAGGTTGCGGTCCAAGAAGTCCCCTTGGGGAAAGTGCAAGGGCACGACCAGGGTTTTCTCGTCGAGAATGCGAATGTTGGCAATGTCTATGTTGACAAAGAACTGCGCAAAGAAAGGCGCCTGCTCCGGGTCGGCAAACGTAGCGAAAGAATAGACGACGTCCTGCGGTCTCACCGGACTCCCATCGTGGAAAGTCGCTTCCTGCAGAACGATAGTCCACTCGCTGCCGTCTTCGTTAGGAGTCACCGACTCCGCCAGGCCCATCTGCACCTCCGAGCCGACAAGCCACGCCAGGGTATCGTAAACACCCCAGAGGCCAATCCAGTCCGCCAGGCCCTGTGCGAAGAAGGGGTTGAATGTGTCGAAAGCTTCGCTGCAGGAAAGTCTCCTGAAAAACAAACGCGACCTGGTCCATCAGCTGTACCATCGGCATCTCCCGAATGTCGACACCGCCGATTCTGATCGCCCCCTCCCCCACATCCCAGAAACGAGCGATCAGCCGGGCCAGGGTCGATTTTCCGGCGCCCGAAGGGCCGACGATTGAGGTTACCGTACCCGGCTCAGCCGTGAAGGTGACCCCTGCAGGACCTGCCGGGACGGGTCGGTCCCGTTCTCGTAGGCGAAGCCAACGTCGTTGACCTCGATACGGGCGCCGTCAACGAACGCCGCTTCCCTGGCCTGTGGCAACACGTTCGCTTCGTCCAACTCGCGTACCAGCCGCGCGCCAAGCCCAATGTGAGCCATCGTGGTCATTACATGGAGTAGACGCATGAGCGGCAAAGTGAATCCAAGCCCGGCGATGAAAAAGAAGAGCAGCGATGAAGTGTCGATCATGTCCAGGTGCCAGAACAGAAGGCCAAAGGGAATGATCGTAAGTACTGGGGAAGTCACCAATACGTAAAACACTGTGAAGAGCGGCAGAAACTCCCGACCCCAATCGGCCTCATACTGTGCGGCATCGTCGATTGCAGCTTTGGTCTCTCCGAAGACCCGGCCTGTCCCGTTGAAGGTCCGCACGATCGGCATCGCCCGGATAAATTCCACAATCGAGGAGTTCATGCGCCCCATGCTGCGTGTATACTCATTCAGCTTGCCGCTGCCGATTCTGATACCTATCCCCATGATCGGCAACGCGATGACAACGACCACGAGGCTCACCAGGGCCATGCGCCATTCCACTACGAACAGCCAGATAATCAGGAACAACATTGAAGTGAACGACGAAACCGCGTCCGGAACGATGTGCGCGAGAAAAAGCTCAAGCCTCTCGGTATCGTCGCCGAGTACCTGCTGAATCTGGCCGGAGCGTTTGCTGGTGAGAAAGCCCAACGGAACATGGCCGAGGCGCTGACCTATGCGCAACCGCAGCTGCTCTAACGTCGCATAGGCCCCGCGATGCGAGGTCCACTCCGAAGCGGCCGCGAGCGCATATTGGAGTATCAGAAACACTGCCGTAAGCGCCGCGTAAAAGAACAGCCCTTCGCGCGTGGCTTCCCCGCTGACGACGTCGTCCACGGCACGGTAAATGGCCCAGAACGGACCAAGCATTGTTAGCGAAGATATCGTCGACAGGACAGCTGCTGCGGTAAACGCCTTCCAGCCGGTACGAGCAAAGGGGAGCATGAGCTTGAAACCGGTCAAAAGGTTGATCTCTTCGGAGCCGGCGCCAGCAGAGGACTTCGTCGCAGTAGACGCCGTTGTTTCTGTCGAAGGAGAGACTGTTAAGGTGGGTTCAGTCACCGGGAATCTCTTTGATAGCTCCTGAAAGAAGGGGAAGCGGCTGCTTTGCCATTCGCATAAACTTGAACTCTTTTCTGTGCCCCAGCCCCAAAAATTGCGAGGCACGGAGGGAACGTGAACACCTCCCCCGGGGCGATAGATATACGCGCTATCGCTCTGGAAGGGCCGCACGTCGCAAAAGTATAGCACGCAAAAAGACCAAAAAATGGCGAAAATCCGTGCGGCTCTCTTTAAACTTCTTTGTTAAGGAAGATTTACTACTGCTTTAATCAATGTTGCGAATTGAACTTAAGCATCTGCTCCCTTCAGTCATCCCGAAAGTGAGTCACTACAGCGCCGGCTCAGAGGTCTCACAGTGTCCCTGTCTTCGCAGCAATCGTACGCCCAGACCCCCACACACCTCCTTACGAAACACGGGCGCCTTTCCCGCCATCCGGCACACAAGATATGATGCAGTGCCATGCGTGTCGGGATCTCGGGTATACACTTCTCCGGCAGGGTGCATCCCAATATTGGGGCGAACCTTCGTATACATCGGGAAGCAACCAGGATTAGGCCGTTCCTGTTCAATTCTGAACGGTCTTCCAAAATTTTAACAAAACCTGTACATATTTCGCCGACCACTGACCGCTAATCACTGCAGTTCCGCGACGATTTTTCGGCCAAAGTCAACTCGAACACCCGGTCCCGCGACGCCTCCATCGCCGCCTTTTTTCGACGATTTTTGCATAACAGTGTTGCATCCCCATTGTTGCATTTTTTTCGCGCCATTTTCGCCCCCTTTTCCCCCTTTTTCTCTCTGGTCAGGAGCCCAAAAAACAGAAATGCAACACCTTCGTCGCATTTTGCAACACTTTTCCGCCCCTTCTGCGCACCCCCGCCGCATCGCCGACAGACCGCCCCTCAGCCATCGAAAGGATGAACCGGGGGTCCCCAAAAAAGATTGACAAAACCTGCCAAAATCGGAGTTCCCAGACGACATAGCGGACGACACAATTGTGACCGTTCTCCGCATCCCCGCCCGCCCCCGCAAGGCAACATGCACAAAAGAGTGCATCCCAAAATGGAGACGAACTTTCGTATACCTCAAGTAACGACAAGACCACGGCCAGCCCGCAATCCGACCTCCGGCAGAGGAACCAGCAGCTCTCATTCCTCACTCCTCGCCTTTGTTCCCACCCCAAATCCGGGATGCCGCCCCCCGCGGGCGAGATAGCCCGGTCTCAGGAGTGCATGGTATGATTGTGAGAGAAAGAATCAGCCCGTATCGCGTGAGGGGCGAAGAAATCCGAGGGAAAGTCGTTATGTCGCAAACAGGTCCGGCCAAACAGATCCTGGTCGTTGACGACGAACCGCGTATGGTGCGGTTCGTGAAGATGAATCTGGACCTGGAAGGCTATCAGACGCTGGAAGCCAATGACGGCTTCCAGGCACTGGAAAAGATACGGGAATATGAACCCAATCTCGTGCTTCTGGACGTCGAAATGCCGGGCCTGGACGGTTTCGAAACACTCAAACGGCTGCGCGAAATCAGCGACATTCCCGCCATCATGCTGACCGTGCGCTCCGACGAGGAAGACCAAATCAAAGGGCTGGACCTGGGCGCGGATGACTACGTGACAAAGCCGTTCAGCCCGCGGGAGCTGTCCAGCCGGATTCGGGCGGTGTTGCGTCGTTTTGAAGTGACCAACACCCGGCCTGAGGATCAGATTATCACCATCGATGACCGGTTGCAGGTGGATCTGCAGCGGCGTGATGTCATTGTCGACGGGGAACGACTGAGTCTGCGTCCAACCGAGTATCGACTCCTCCACCAGCTCATCCAGAACGCCGGTTGGGTGGTCCCCCATGAGGTTCTGTTGACGAAAGTATGGGGGCACGAATACGTGAACGACAATCACCTCTTGCGTCTGTATATCACCTATCTCCGCAAAAAGATCGAAACGGATCCATCAAAGCCGCGCTACATATTCACCGAACGGGGCCTGGGTTATCGATTCCGTGACTACAAGGATTCAGCACAATCCTGACCCGTGCCAGAGTTGTCAAACGATCCGGCAGGGTGCATCCCAATATTGGGGCGAAGATGGTCAGACAGGGATTTCATGCCGTCGTTGGCTGAGGAGGCGAGCGCGGAGAGCGAGCATGGCCCGCCCGCCATTTCGGGACCAGCGTATGAAAGCTTTCTTCATACGCTGCTGAATCAGGGTTTTGGCGGCGGATTCGACGGCGCCGCCGCTGAGGGGGGAAGCTCGCCTTTCGAATGGCGGCGCAGTTCATGCGTCGTCGTTTTTCCACAGACAGGCGACCGCTTGTCTGACTTCTGGAGGCGCCTCTGCCGGGTTGGGACAGAGAGGCGGGATGCGGCGGAAAAATGGGCGTAGTCGCGAGTCAGGGCGGCCTTCCGGGCCTGGACCCAGGCAGAAGCTGCGGCAGAGTCAGGACCCGGCGCCGCGGCCAATCCCCGCGGCGCGGACGGGGCCGACGCCTCAATGATTTCAATGCGGCGGGAAAAACAGACGAAAACCATCATCCGGATCCGGATGGCGCCATCGCCTTCGCAGACGATCCGTTTGGCTTTTTCGGTAGCGCGGCCGCTGACTCTCGACCCGGCAGTGGTTGGCAAAGGTTTCAGCGTCCCGGAGACCAGCCCGACAGGAGCGCTTTGTCAGGCGCGGCTCGCGCTCTGCCTTCTCCCCCGCTTCACGCGCAGGCGGGACGCTCGCCGCTCTGGCCTCTTTCCAGCCCTCCTCGCGCAGATGGACCATCGTCCCGGCGACCGATGCCGCCATTGCCTCGCTGTCCGGCTCCGGTATGCGCCGCCCGGCAACGCCTTTCTCTGATGCGGCCACGCGCGTCATTGCCGGAGCGGCGCTTGCGTCTGCTTTCACTGCCTCCATTCCGTACTCCAGCGCCAGCCGCCCTATACCGCTCGCTGAAATCGGCGCATTCGTCAACGCGCTGAAGTTGACTGCCGCACGCGCACAGGAACCTGGTTCAACCGCTTGGCGCAACGCCATCTCCAGCATCTTCGGACTCCCCCCCGTCTCCCCGGCCCCAGTCTCCGGTCCAGGGGGAAAAACGCTTGCTTACACGAGGGGCAATAGCAGTGCGCTCGATTTGCCTCGCCCGCTCCCTCTCGGTGTTGCATCTCTTTCTTCTTCTTCCCCTTGTTCTGCGCTCGCGCCGCGCACTCAGGACAACACACATCCACATCCACCTCGCCTGCCTCGCCTGCCAGCTCTTCCATCAAAGGTCTCATCATGGCTTCCCGCTCTGGGCGTGCCCGTTCCATGCTCTCATCGAAACTGGCCTCAGGTTCCTCCCGTCGCCATGACCACAGCCGCTCGTGCATCTCGCCGGCTGAATCCCTGAACACCTCTTGACTTCGTGCCTGGCTCCGCTTCCGACCCATTGCCTTTCTTCCCTTTCTCTATCCCCTCTGGCTCACCACCATTTTGGGATGCACCCTTTTGGGGCACTGAACGCGCCGCAGCCTAGAGTCAGCCCTATGTGCTATTGCCAGCCCATTTGGTCAGGTCGTTCAGTAGTGCCACGGGGTACCTTGCCACGTGTTTGCAGGAGGCGCGCTGGGGTCGAATGGTGGTACGCACCCTGCAATGCAACCGAAATGGGGACCAAGAAAACTTGTGCTGAGCTTGGCCCCACAAACTGGAGCACAAGCTAAGGTGTATGTGCGACGGTTTACGCGCGAATCCCTTGCCCACAACGTGGACACGAGGAGCGGAACACCCTGTAGGTCAACCGCCGGACCGGATTCCGATAGGAGAATGGGATACCCACAATGAACATCAGACCACCAAGACCTGTATCCTGAAAGGACAATGACCGTTGAAAACAGAACAGGAGAAAGCCATGACAGAACGAAATTCGCCGCATATGCCGCTCGACCACAATGTGCTGATGGGAGAGATCAGGGCGTTGCTGAGAGAGGATGAAACACTGATGAAGGATGTCTTCGACATTGCAATGTGGACAGCGATGTTGGACGATGCTGAGAATCGCGATCAGGCTCCTTCTGACAGCTCAGTCTCCTGGGGCAAATCAACCTGTTGAACTGAGCCTCGTCAGTCAAATTTAAACCACAACCTGTTCCCGGACAGAAATGCCCCGCAAGATTCGAGCGCTGATCAGAGAGTTGGAAAGGGCGGGATTTACCGATAGGGGCGGAAAGGGCAGTCACAGGAACTTCTGGCATCCCAAGGGAAAGCGAGTTACACTTTCTGGAAAGCCAGGTGATGACGCAAAACCGTACCAGGAAAAGGAAGTGAAACGAACTATTGAGGAGGTCGAAGGGTGACCGCGCATACAAAGTACGGAGGGGTCGTCGCATGGTCAGACGAAGACCAATGTTTTGTAGGGTCTTACCCGGGAATCATAGGTCCCTGCTGCCATGGGGACGATAAAGACCAGGTATACCTGCAATTACGTCAAATCGTCGATGAGTGGTTGGAATTCGAATACGAAGACCGGGAGAAAACGCCTTACGGCAAAGCCCCCGGTTCCGGGCCATATGTTGATCGAGTGAAGTCCCATCTGACTGAGTATCGCCGCAATCAGTTGGGTTTGGAGCAGATGGGGACCTGGCGAGGCAAGCCGTATGGTCACATTCTCCCCAAGGAGCTGCTTTGCCTGAACCTGATTGAAACAGTTCGTGTCGAAGTTTGCCAATATCTTCGGGAATCGGGGATCAGGCTAAACCAATACTTTCACCATCTCACCTCGTCTCAAGCCGCTTGCATCAATCTTTTCTGGCCGCTGCTGAACTGTGCCAACTCATGCATACTCGTTAAGTCTCTGGGCATTGGACCTGGCGAAGTCGCGCACTGGGAATTCGAAAAAGTAATGGAGTGGAAGGAACGGACCAATTTTGACCTTTACCTCGAACTAAGTTCTGGAGCCAAGACCTTTGTCGAGTTCAAATACACGGAGGAAGAGTTTGGCAGAGGCAAAGACGATATGCAACACAGGCAAAAGCTGAAAAACATTTACGAACCAGCCTTGCGCGATTTTGTGAGTCCAGACTATCTCAAGAAAGAGAAATTCTTCGCCAACTATCAGTTATTCCGCAACCTCATTTACATCGACCCGGAGAGAGGCGACAAAGTCATCTTTCTGCTCCCGCGCGCAAATGAAAAAATCGTAAGAAAACTTCACAAGGCTATTGAGGCAGCCATTCCGGACGCCTCGGTTCGCTCGCTGGTAAAGATACTGTATCTTGAAGATTTCGTCTCTAACGCCTTTGCATGCGCTCACCTGTCCGACGACGATTTCTACCTCCGTACTCATCTCCATCTCTATCGGAAAAAATACTTGGTGTAACGGCCACAGTCTTGGCCTGACCCCAGGAAATGGTCTACGACGCGGGGATAACACTACGCTTTCGATCCGCAGAAGCGGACCGTCCGTTGCCGATGGCGGCAGACCGCCCGCTTTGCGAACAGAACACGTCGCATCCGTTGGGATCCACCTTATCTTCCCCGTTTCGTGGTCCAGACATTGGGACCCACCATGAGTTGCAGTGAGGCCCAAAAACCGGACTACAAGTTACGGTACATTATGGAGCAGATCGTTCAGCCTGTGGAGGGGCAATTCAATGATCGAGAAACGGTGGTGACGGGAGCAAACTAAATGCCACCAACACCGGGAGAGTCAAGCCCAAACAACGAAAACAGTTCCTCTCCGCTCAACCTGGCCGAAAGGTCGAGCGACACGTCGTCAATAAGCTGATCAAACAATCTCTGTTTACGTTCCAGAATCCGGTCAATGCGTTCCTCGATAGTGCCCGCGCACGAGTACTTGATCACGTTGACCTTGACAGTCTGCCCCATGCGGTGGGCGCGATCCTCCGCCTGCCTCTCAACCGCCGGGTTCCACCAGCGATCGAGATGGAACACGTAGGACGCCTCCTGCAGATTCAATCCTAAGCCCCCCGCCCGCAGCGAGATGACCATCGCCTTATGCTCATCACAATTCCTGAACTTCTCGATCGCAACCGACCGCTCCTCCAACGTCATATCTCCCGTCAACATGACTGGGCTGAATTCTCGCAGGAACGCAGCCGCCGCCTTCACGCCGAACGTCTCGCTTGCGTACTAGGAGAACACAAGCGCCTTATGTCCTTGCCCGGCTAACTGGTCCAATCGCTCTCTGATGTCGTCGAGCTTGCTGGATTCGCTGGTCTCGGGGTCGAAATTGCAGATCTGCTTCAACCGCGTGATCAGCTCGAGCACATGCCGCACTCTGACTTCGGCGCCCAGGGACTTCAGATAGACGATGCCCTCCTCTTCGGCCTTGGAATAGCTCGCCCTCTGTCTGGGGCCTAACTCTATCGTCAGTTTGGTCTCCAGTTTCGGAGGCAGGTCATTCAGAACTTCATTCTTCTTGCGCCGCAATTGCACCTTTTTGTGGCGGCACATCAATTCTGAACCCGGAAAATACCGCTTGAGCGGACTCGTCCCGTTATGATCGACAAACTCCATGATCGAAGCCAGCTCCTCTTCCCTGTTCTCGATCGGCGTGCCGGTCAACGCCCATGACCGCACCCTCCGTAAACTCTTGACCGCTTCGCTCGTATCGTTAAGATTCTTGATCCGCTGTGCTTCGTCAGCCACGACGACGTCCCACATTCGCCTGGAAGGGCGCATTGTAACGAGTCTGTCAGCGTCCTGGCGCAGTACGCCGTAGCTGACCAGCTTAACGTCCGTCTGGGCCAGCCACTGCCAGTTGCGGTCGGACGCCGACCCGCGCACGATGATTGCGCTGAGCTCAGGAGCCCACCTTGTAAGCTCCTGCCGCCACTGGTTCAATACGCTGGCCGGCGCGATCACAAGACACGACTCTATCTCTCCCCGCGCCCGCAAAATCCGCACCGCCGCAACGGTCTGCACCGTCTTGCCAAGTCCCATGTCGTCCGCCAGGAGCAGCCGGTTCATTTCCAGCAACGCGTGCACGCCATTGATCTGAAATGGCATCAACTCTCCTGGCCATTCCATCTGTGAGACCCAGGATGAGGGATGATGTTTTTGATCGTGCTGTCCGTCAATGGGGCGTAACGCCAGCAGCTCCCAAAGGTGCTCCGCCGGACCGGAGTGTCCCCTCTCGTTCTCGACCTCAGGTCGATCAAGGTGCAAGACGGCGTTCAATCCTGAAAAACTGGAAATGCCCCGAATGCGTCTGTACTCGAACGCCCTGCTCAGGCAATTCGCCGCGCGGGCAAACGCCTCGAAGGGATCCTCCCTCAGCATGATCCTGTCAAGAGCTTGGTGCGCTTGCGTGCCTTCGCGGGGCTGTTCGGTCGCCCACAGCAACCGTGGGGCACTCGTACTCTTTAAACCGACGCGGCAGAAGGGCTGCTTTATCCGGAGGGCCTCGGTAACGACCCAAAGGGGAATCTCCTCTGCCAGGCCGAGAAGCAGCGCCGGCGAGCCCGCCGCTGACCTTAAAAGCGATCGGGTGAGGGAAAGCGCCGCGCCCTCACGCCAGTTTACCCTGTCTGTATGGGAAGAGGGCTGGGCGTTGCAATCAGCGCGAGCGAAGGAGAAACGCAGCGGTTCGCCCAGGCTGGAGGTTTCAAACAGCGCCGCTCGAATCCCGTGACCCTCCTCTTCGGTGACAAATCGCAGCCAGGCTACTGTATCGCCGCTGTCGGGTTCGCCCGGATCATCGAAGGAGATAGGCATTGCCGGCCCTATTCAGCATCGCCTTCGTGGGCCGGGGACTCCAGGTCTCTGTTCTCCTCATACGAAGTCGTAAACTCGTGGACCTCTGTCTCCGGTCTGGAGTCTGGCCTGAGCCGCAACAGGTCCCATTCGTTGATGGCGCGCCGGACCTGGTAGCGCATCCGTCCGTAAATCCCGGCTCCGCCTGCCTTCGCATCGATCGGGGGCGCCTCCCAACCGTATGCGTCACTGTACAGGCTGCGAAGCTTCTCTACGGTAGCGGTCACGTCGTCGCTTTCCGGCGCTCTGAGCGGCACGCACTGCCGTTCCAACATATGCATGCCGGTCTCCGCGCGGCCGGCGATACCATTGTATCTGGCGTTAGTCTCCATCTTCGGCCTGATGTAATCGTGATCCTTTCTCGATCCGTCAGGACTGATGATTGCCGAAGCGAAGTCCTCGGTCACCGAGCCGACCATGACCAGGCCCGGATAGCTTTCTCCGGCCGCCTCTCCCATCCAACGGGCCACCTCGGCATAGGATCGCCCTCTCTGAAGTAGTGAGTAGGAACCGACCAGCTCGATCTCATCCAGCAGCACAACCCACCCTCTGTACCGAGCCCCCTTGATCAACTCCAAAGCGAACCGCAGACGTTGAGGCGGCAGTTCAGCAGCCTTGGGCATCCTGAACTTGTAGTTCTGTAGCTGATCGATCTGGCGCAGTCCAGCTGTTATTCTGCCCTTGAGAATTTTGTCCCCTGCCCAGAACGCCTCGATTTCGCCGTTGAGCTCGAGATCCCCTGATCTTTCATATACGAGCAGGCTGGCCGGGAAAATAGGACTGATTTCGTCTCGGGCCGCGGCCTGGTCCGCCCAACTGAAGAACGATGCGAACTCTCTTGAGTCAGGATTCAGAGATAGACCCAACTCTTCAATAAGCCGGCCGCTGCGGTCGGGTAAGCGACCGTTTTCCATGGCCGAGATAAACACCTTTCCAAGATCATAAAGAGGTGTCTCTTTGCTGATCGCCACCTTGCTGCAGACAAAATTCCGTTCAAGCGCAAGGTGCTCCAGGTGCGCCAGCAGGTGTGACTTGCCCGATCCGAAGTCGCCCGAGATCAGCATCCCCTGGCCGTTGCGGGCTGGACTGTCGATTTCCGTGGCGCCGTCCAGCATGGTTGTGAAGCGCTCTTCCACGTGCGGTTGGTTGCAGCCCAGTAGCCGCACGGCAGCCCGGTTGGGAACACCGCTCCGCAGAGCCTCCAGCGCCAGCCGGTTAGCCACCAGTGAACTGCTGCCATCACTTAACGACATGAGAGGCCTCCTTACGACAACCGGACAAGGGCTGCGACCGGATTAACAAGGTGTCTGTCGCGAACGTCGTCCATGATCCTGGTCTGTAGTGCCGAGTAGATTTTCCAGCTTCGATCTCTTGGCGACTGTTCGTCGATGAAGTCATTGTTGGTCACGACAACCATCAGCGTCGCCGCCAGCCTGTCCACGTCGTCAATGAACTCGCGCAGCAACTCATAGTGATCGATGGTCATTGCCTGTGTGTAATACCGCGATCCGTCTTTAGGTCTTTTCGCCAGGGTCACGCGTGAGTTTTCTATCAAGAGTGCCGTCCCGGCATGACCCACGTGTCGTACCCAATATAGCGCCGACTCTATGTAATGGCGCGCCGAGGTGCGGTTAATGCTGGTGCGGATGGAAAAGGGGCGAACGTTGCTGATCCGGGTGTTGACTCCCGTAAGCCAGTCCAATAGCGGTTGCTGGGACTCTCCGCCGTCCAGGCTGGTGCAGAGGTGAGTCATGGCAACCTTGAAGTCTCTTGCCATTTTCTGGTTTCTCCCGACTCTGCTAACTACATCCGGTCTGATCTCATGGAGTACGAACCTCGCTTCACTACCGTTGGCACGGGCCAGAGAATCGTAGATATTGTCGTTAGCATCCGCAATGGCTACGCCGTCGACACTGTAACCCTTTTCTTCAGCCAGTCGTCGGACCATCCGCTGGGCCAGCAGCCGCCAGTCTATCTGTTTGGCCAGCGCAAAAAAGATGTCCTGGGGCATATGAACGCGACTTGTGACTGCGTCCAACTCCACGAAAACGTAACCCAACTCTTCGCATCGCGCCTTAAGCGAACCATAGAATTCAGGCTTCCTGTCCTCGGGCGTGACCGCGAATTTGACGGAAGCCCCGCCGTCCTTTACGAACGTGGACAGATACTCACTGTCAATGAATCCCAGCCACTCCTGAATTGGGATAGTGTTCGACATTAGACGTCCTCACTGAACTTTAGACCGTAGTACTCAACGCTTTGGCCCTCCGGTCCTACAAAGGTAAACAGATCGCTGGATTTTCGGCGTGTCCCTGTTGAGGAAGGGAAGGAAACTGTGGCGCCTCGGCGCGTTCGGCGGGGTCCGTTCGCGTCAAGCATGTAAATGTCCCTTGCAAAGTCGCTGCGATCATACTCGCGGTTAGCGCCTGGCAAGGCAGTGATGAGCCCGTATACCTTTATCAGAGGTACAACGATCCCGGCGCTCTTCATCAGACGGCCAGAATCCTCTCTGCTCAGAATCCCGGAGTACACTGTATAGAGAGACTCCAGGAACCGTTCTGACGAAAAGCCGCTGGTCTTTGTCTGATTCTTGAGAAGCAGTTCAGCCAAATGAGATGGTCGAATGGCAGAATTCTTCTTCCTGTCAACCCTGATTGCGTTCTCACGTGGGATTACGCGCAAAACCGAAGGGTAGGAAAACACGTTCCCATCACGTTCGTACACCTTGAGGCCGACGTCGGCAGCCGCGCCCCGGAGCTCATCCGTATATCGCTCGTCGAGGTACCGTGCCACCTCCTCGTCCGAAAAAGGCCAGGACGATGCCGCGTTATGTACCTCCTGCTGTAGAACGTTAAGGGCCGCGGCAAGCCTCTTCTGTTCTCTCTTTATCGCCGCAATGTTTCCTGTCTTGGCGGCCCGTTCGAGCGCCCTGGCCTGTGTAGTAAGTTCTCTTGCCGCCTTGAGCGCCGACCCCGCGGCGCTCTCAGTATCGCTGAATGCCTGTTCCAAACTGATCACTTACGCTTCTCCTGGAGTTAGTAATGCATTTGCCACTAAAGCCCATTATAGATGTCCCAATCACAAAGTCAATCGAGAGTGCCAAAGAGTGCATTCAGAATTCTTGGGTGTTTCCCGTAGAGCCGACAATGAATTTGGGCGGGCGCTTTGGGCACAGATGACCAGAATCAAATTAAGCCAAGCTGCCTTCGCAGGAGCGTACTGATTCCGGCAGGAAAGTTACAGGAGAGCTACCGCGAATTAAAGTTCACGAAAGTCCCCTTGAAAGACTTCCTTGACGTGCCAGGAAACGTACTCTTCGTCCGGGTAACAGGACTGCCTCTGAGGGAATTTGAGCTGCTGGCCATGGAAGCGCATCAGCCACTCCTGGAAGCCCTCCGAACCGTTTGCTTCATCAGATACCATGACCTGCAGTTGTTTTGACAAGGTAAAGGCGCCGCGGTCAAAGAGCCTTTGGTGGAGCACGCATAGCGCCAGTCCATTCGTCTCTGTGTCAGGGCCCCCAGCTTGCTTCCACTTAACATGGGCGGCTTCCAAGGCAACGGGTTGGTGGCGCAGTCGCACGTCGAAACCGCAAACGGCGCATCTATATTCGTAGGCTTTCAGAACATTCTCCAGGAAGTCGAAGTCTCGTTTGACATGGCCGGTTCCTGCCAGAGGCAGCTCTATCTCGACAGCCTGCAGAATGTCTTCATGGATCGAAGGTGGGAAGTGAGCGTCCAATATGCCCTGGGTGATTTGCAGTGCCAGGTCGTGATCGTCTTGCAGTTGCCGAGCAATGTCTTCAGTAAATCCTCCTGATACTTCGTACACATCAAGGTCGCTCTTTCTGGCATCCCCACTTGGTGTCTGACTTATCAGATATGCTTCGGGTATCTCCCAGACCCCATCGTTCTGAAGTCTCCAGAACGGAAGTTGTGAGTGATAGTTCTGTCTTTTCGGTCCAAACTCTCGCAAAAGGTTTCCGAGTCTCTCATCTACCTCGGAGTAGGGAAGCAAGCGTTGAGCGCCTTGCAAAAGCCTGCCGATTGCATACAGAATCAGCAAAGGCTTATGAGGCGCTCTCTCGTCGCCTCTCTGCCATACTCTCAGGGATTCAAACTTTCGGGTAATCTCTTCCCTACGCATCTGTCAAGGTTAGGAGTGTTGAAGAAGGTAAGGAGATAAACGGGGCGTCTAAGGGATACTATTCAGGGATTCGTTACGGAATTCGCAATTGCGGACAGCATTTACAATGCTGGACAACCCTGGCGCACGAGGAACCGGCATTGGTTGCCGGCCCCCGGCCAGTCGACCAACTGAGGAGGCGCTCCCCTTTATGGGCATTGACGATCGCGCCGGACTTCTGTATCATCGCCATGTCACCGCCAGCATACCACAATCTGAATAATCTACAATCGTACAATCCCGGTTTGGGGATTGCGCCTTTCATAAGATGGCAGGAGACCGAACCGGGCAATGATAGCGAAAATGCCGCTGGTACTGGAACCTCAGCCCGAAGGGGACTACACCGTCACCTCACCGCTACTGCCGGAGCTGATAACCGAGGGCGACACCATGGCCGAGGCCCTGGCCAACGTGGAAGACGCCTTTGGCGCGGTTGTCGAGATATACCAGGACAGAGGCCGTCCACTGCCATCGAGCCTCTATGTGGAAGACGCCAACGGCCCCTTGTCCGTCGAGACGATCGTTTCCGTCCCGTGAGATACAGGGAGGCCGCCCGCAAACTGGCAAACCTGCGGTGGTACGAGATTCATATCAATCACCAATTTCGCGCCCGAGGCCCCGCCTGCGCTCGATCCTCATAAAAATACCTCCTCAGTCCGCCTGTTTCCCCTTCACGAACACGCCGCCGTTCCCCTGCCGGAAACCCGCCACCCATACCCCGAATTGTGCACAATCCTCACCTATCGTGTAAACTACTCCCATCTCCGCTCACCAGCGTCATACAGTTCAACCGAACTGTGCCATACACAACCCTTCACACTCACACCCGCACAGGAGAACAGAATGCTTGGAAGACGTATCAGAACTATTTCGATTCTCGCCGCGCTCCTCGCCCTGCTCGTCATGACCGGTTGCGTCGCCGCGGGCCCCAGCGCCGCCCAGTCCGGCGATATGGCCGCCGACGAAATGGCCGAGCCGGCTGAAGAAGGCTACCCGGAAGAGATGATCATCGGCATGGGCGCCCTGCCCGTCACCCTCGTGGGCAACACCGTCCCATCGCTCCAGTCGCGTATCTTCTCCAAACTGATGTACGAGACGCTGGCCGTCCTCAATGAAGAGACCGGCGCCATCGACCCCGTCCTGCTCGAATCCATGGAGCTGGTCGACGATGTCACCGTTCGTATCGTCATCAAGGAAGGCATTGAGTTTCATAACGGCGAAATCCTCACCGCGCCCGGCCTCGCCAAGAGCTTCGAGCTGCTCAGGGACGCCGACCCGCAGAAGTTCACCTGGTCCTTCCGCCAGCTCAACGACTACGACTCCTACGAGGTGATCGACGACTACACCATGGAGTTCACGCTCATCGAACCGCTCGATCGCTGGGCCAATCTCTTCGCCAACCACATGCCGCTCGCGCCCGACCACCTCGAAGCGGTCGGCCTTGACGGCTACATCGAAGAGCCGGTCGGCACCGGCCCCTACAAGTTCTCATCCTGGCAGCGCGACAGCTACATCACCCTCGAGCGCTGGGAAGACCATCCCGACGGCCTGCCCGTCATCGAAAAGGTGACCTTCCGCCACATGCCGGAAGCGGCCGTGCGCGTCGCCGCCCTCAAGAGCGGTGAGATCCACATCGCCGCCCACGTGCCCCCAGACCAGATCGAAAGCCTGACCGCCGAAGGATTCGAGCTTTACGCCGGCGACAGCATGCAGAGCATGTACGTCGGCATCAACATCTACGGCCGCAACGAAATCCTGAATGACGTGCGCGTGCGCCAGGCCATGCTCTACTCGGTCGACCTCGACGGCATGTGGAACACCATCGCCGGCGGCTTCGGCACCAAGCTGGACTGCCAGATCGTCGCCCCCGGCGGCTTCGGCTACAACCCCGACGTCCAGACCTATCCCTACGATCCTGAAAAGGCCAAAGCGCTCCTCGCCGAAGCCGGCTATCCCGACGGCTTCACCATCACGGGCTCCGCCACCACCGGCCGCTACTTCCGCGACCGCACCTTCATGGACGCCCTCGCGGCCCAGTGGGCCCAGGTCGGCATCACCGTCGAGATGGAGTACCCCGAGTCCTCCGTCTGGCTGCAGGAGCTGATCGACCAGACCCTGCCGCCGATCATGAACATCGGCCTCAACTGGTATCTGAGCGACAACACGACCTCCATGTGGGGCCCAGTCGGCGACTCCGCCCCCGATCCCGGTTTCCTTGAAATGACGGCCGCCAAGCGCACCATCGCCGACCCGGTCGAACGCGAGGCCGTGGTCAAAGATATCGCCGCCTACATCTGCGACAACGCCCAGGCCCTGCACGCCTACACCATTCCGGCCCTCTACGCGCTCAGCCCGGGCCTGCCGGAACTGTCCTTCAGCAAATCGTTCGAGATCTTCATCCCGACCGAATAGGGAACAGCGAGAAGAGAGTGAAGGGGAGTGAGTAGAGAGTGAGGAGTTCTCTCACTCCTCTCTACTCTTTACTCACTCCTCGCCCTAACTATGCGCGCCTTCGTTATTCGCCGCCTGCTGCAGGCGCTCCTCGTCATATTCATGGTCGTAACGCTGGTCTTTTTCCTGATTCGCGTGTCCGGCGATCCCGCCAGCCTCGGCGTCAACCTGGATCCGAACCGCACTGCCGAGGAGATCAAGGAGGAGTACGAGGAGATCCGCCGCAAGATGGGGCTGGACAAGCACCCCGTCATCCAGTACGTCGTCTTCTGGCAACGCACGCTGCAGCTCGACTTCGGCCACTCCTTCCGCTACGGCGTGCCCACCACCACCGTCATCTTCGAACGCCTGCCCAACAGTCTGCGCCTCGGGGGCGCCGCCCTCGCGCTTGGCATCGTCCTCGGCCTGCCCCTCGGCATCATCGCCGCGCTGCGCCGCGGCACCATAATCGACACCGCCGCCACCATGGGCGCGGTCCTCGGCATCGTCACGCCCCCTTTCTTTCTCGCCATCGTTCTCATCCTCATCTTTTCCGTCCAGCTCAGACTCCTGCCAACATCCGGCGTCGGCACCTGGAAGCACCTGATCCTGCCCGCCGTCACCCTCTCCACCGGCCTTATCGCCACCGTCGCCCGCATCGCCCGTTCCGGCATGCTCGAGGCCCTCGGCCAGGACTACGTCCGCACCGCCCGCGCCAAAGGGCTCGCAGAGCGCGCCGTCATCTTCGGCCACGCGCTCCGCAACGGCAGCCTGTCGGTCATCACCGTCACGCTCTCATCCCTGCCGCATCTCATCGGCACCGTCGTCGTCGTCGAAATCGTCTTCTCCTGGCCCGGCGTCGGCAATCTCATGGCCCAGTCGGTCATGGCCCGCGACTATCCCGTCGTCTTTCTCGACGTCATTCTCTTCTCCGTCCTGACCGTCGTCACATTCCTCGTCATGGACCTTGTCTACGTCATGGTCGATCCGCGCGTCCGCCACCGTTAACGCCACCGGCCCGCCCATGAGCATCAATATCGCCGCCGCCAATCCCCAATCCCAAGACGAGCCCACAATAGCGGCCTCCCCTATCCCCTCGCCCCTATCCTTTGGGGGGTCGGGCCTATTCGGCCCTCCCTTGTGCGGGGGCTCCGCCCCCGCAACGCCCCCTCTCCTACAACATGCCTCATCGACCATACGCCGCGTCGCCACCAGGCGCCTCTTCCACCGGACTCGCCCCCCAGCTCCCGAACCGTCCCAAAGTTCGAGCGCGAGCCAACCAAGGTCCAACAGCCAGCGCCAGTACCATCAAAAACAAGCACCAGCAATCCCGAAAATCCACATTCACAATCCCGCAAATCCCGATTCAGACAACCAGCGTCCCGGAAATGCCCTTCATTCTGGAGAAAACTTGAAAATCCTGCCCAAAGCGAGTTAAATGCAAGATGCTTGCGGTCGAAATCAATCTCTCTTTCGAGTGACCCTTATGATCGAAACTATGAACCCCATCATCTCCAAAATGCCATGTTAGTGGACAAAGAAGGGTGCGCCTCGTGGTCCTTAATTTTTAGACAAGGTCGTGGACTGGCAAATCTCAATTCAGACTCAGGTGAACGAAACTTAGGTCTCCAAAGTGATTCTTGTCTGAAACCTGAACTAATCACATGGTCTGTACTCTCTGGGTACTCAAGAGGGCAATTCGGGCTCCTCGCCTTTCCTTGCGCCTTTAGGACAACGTAATGTGAAGATACTTAGCTTACAAAGTGAGAGCCCGTCTTCGACAAATCCTCCATTGTTCTGACTTCGTCTACTGAAAGGTTTGGTTATGCGAACGTCTAAGCCGACAGTTCGTGACTTGTTTGAATCTCGAATTGTCTACAACATTCCCAACTATCAACGCACATACGTTTGGAATCAAGATGATCAATGGGAACCCTTGTGGCTAGATATCATCAACATTGCAGGTCCTGCGTCAAACGTTGGTGCCCAATACGATCCAGCACCACACAAACCTCACTTTCTCGGTGCCACGGTACTAAAAGAAGTGACGGTGGGAGTCGAAGACGCGAAGCGGTACACAGTGGTGGATGGTCAACAACGAATCACAACTATCCAGTTGCTGCTAACGGCAGTGGCCGACACCTTTCGAGAGTATAAGGAACTTTCGTCTCTCGAAGATTCGGCGCGTGGCTTGACCATAAATTGGGTGAGGGGAGGGGTTTCTAAATCTGAGCCTGACAAAATCCATCCATTGGCCGGGGACTTTCGATCATTCACCGAGACGATGAAGTCCAGCAGAGACGAGAGCCAGATAGCGGAAATCTCTGGCCCCATAGGAGACTGTTATCGATTCTTTCGACACCTGGCTTCCCAATGGCTAGTAGACGGAGAAGACTCTGGAGTTCCTATCGAGGCTCGCGCACACGCGCTCTTGACAGCAATTTGTGACAAGCTGCAAGTGGTAGCGATCTATCTGGATACTGACGAGAATGAGTCCGCGATTTTTGAAGCCCTGAATGCCCGAGGTGAGCCCTTATCCGAGTGGGAAAAGGTTAAGAACTATATTCTCTTCAAAGCCAGTGAAATACCAGGTGTTGATCAGGGCAATTTGTACGAAAGCTATTTGAGGCCATTCGACGACCGCCAATGGCTAGAGGAAACCGGTCGAGGGGCAGCACGTCGCCGAATGTCCGATCTGTTCTTGGACTATTGGCTTGAGTCAAAACTTGAACGTTCGGTCAACGCGCGTCGTGTTTTCCGAGAGTTCCGTGCCGAATTGGATAGGCCTGCCAGTCTGATTAACTTAGAGGCATGGTGTGCTGAACTCGTTAAGGACGGAAGCTACTTTCTGCGATGGCAGACCACACAGGAATGGGATGGTGGCTTGGAAACCATTTTTCATTCGCGCCGGAGAGCGAGCGGTATAGGTGCAATCTGGCCCCTATTGTTGGCTCTGTCGCGTATTACCATAGCTCCGGAAGACAGGAGGAGATGCCTTGGAGCATTGGACAGCTATCTCTGGAGGCGTAACATAGTTGGTCGGCAAGGACGAAATTACGACACGATTACCATGGAACTAATGAAGGTCTTGCCCAAAGAGTCAAACGGCGGGTTGTCATTTAGCAACGCTATTATCGATCAACTGGTCAAATACGAACGAGTCGGATCCTATTGGCCGCATGACGATGAAGTGCGGCAAAAGGTCCTTGAACGAAACATGTGGGGAGGAACCATTCGGCAAGTGCTTGAAGCGGTTGAAAGGGGAATGATGCGGGGCCGGCGTCCAGGAAACGAAATCATGTCAGGCGGCCTCCCCATAGAGCACCTGATGCCTCAAACCCGCAGTGCGGAGGACTGGCCGCTTCCGGCAAACTCTGATGAAGACGCTGAGGTCATGCGTGACGACATTATTCATCGCTTGGGCAATTTGACTTTGGTCGAGCATGGGTTGAATTCGAAACTAAGTAATCGGCCATGGGTCGAAAAGCGATGTATTCTCAAGGAAGAAGATAACCTTTACATCAATAAAGAACTGCTGAATCACGCACCTGTTAGTCACTGGGACGAGGACCAAATCCGTTTAAGGGGAGAGAGACTAGCAGACTACATCATTAGGATATGGCCCCGTGGGCATGATGTGACGGGGGAAATTGAGCGGCTAAAGCCGTAGACAGCGCGTCAGTTGAAGGTCAAAACGTGGGTGGAAGGGACAAGTAGGGCTGTGAAGAGGTAGGCGTGCCCCCGCTGTTTCTAGATCATAGAACAGGTCATTCGTGGGCTAGGTGATTTGCCCAAATAGATCGCAAAGTGACTATTGCTGAGTAGTTACTCGAAAACCAAGAGCGTGACATTCTGATGTCCACAATTCTGGAACAACGAAGCATACTCGCTCGTAACCCGCACCGCAGTTTGTGGGGAGAGGCCTGGACCCACCGCCAGGGCATCGTCGGGGGCTTACTCCTCCTCGGTTTCGCCTTCATGGCCATCTTCGGCCCCCTTCTCGCCCCCCACGACCCCATCGCCATCGACCTCGGCAACCCCTTCGCCAAACCGGCCTGGCTCGACCTCGAAAACGGCACCGGCGTCATGGGCACCGACAACCTCGGCCGCGACGTCTTCAGCCGCGTCCTCGTCGGCTCCCGCATCTCCCTCCTCATCGGCTTCTCCGCCACCATCGTCGGCATCGCCTCCGGCATCGTCATGGGCCTCATCGCCGGCTACCGCGGCGGCCTCGCCGGCGACATCATTATGCGCGTCGCCGACACGCAGACCGCCATCCCCTTCCTCGTCCTCCTCATCGCCGCGGTCGCCTTCATCGGCGGCGGGCTCCTCAACATCATCCTCTTCCTGGGTATCGGCGCCTGGGTCGGCTATGCCCGCCTCATCCGCGGCGAAGTGCTCAGCATCCGCGAGCGCGACTTCGTCGATGCCGCGCGCGCCATCGGCGCCGGCGACGCCCGCATCATGTTCCGCCACATCCTGCCCAACGCCGTCGCGCCCGTCATCGTCGCCGCCTCCCTCTCCTTCGGCTCCATGATCCTCACCGAGTCCGCACTCAGCTTCCTGGGCTTCGGCGTCTCCACCCTCATCCCCACCTGGGGCAAAATGGTCGCCGACGCCCGCGACTACATCACCACCGACTGGCATCCCAGCGTCTTTCCCGCCCTCGCCATCATGCTCGTCGTCCTCGGCGCCAACCTGCTCGGCGACTGGCTGCGCGATATTTTCGATCCCCGCCTGCGCGGCCGCCAAAGCTGAACCGACTGTCCAGCGGACCAACTGGCGCTCGGATTCTTCGCCTGGGGCGCCGATTTTGTGGTACACTGAAAGACTCGCAGAAAACAGCCTTGCGGAATCACCTGCATAACTGCACAATGCAATGGTCGGGGCGCCGGGCAGGACACCGGACAGAACGACTGAGGGGCTTTCCATCCGGTTTTGCCGCGCGTTCAGGCACGACAGGACTTTGCGCTTCGAGCCGGCTGCGGAGCTATCGAAGGAGAAACCATGACCGCCAACTGTCGCTCCTCTCTCCGGGCAATCGTCACAGTGGCCGCCCTGCTGCTCACCGCCTGCAACGCCATCATCCCGGAATCCGACAGGCCGGTCGGCGTGACCGCGCGGGCGGCGCCCCTGCTATCGATCCACAACCCGCTCGTGTTCCCGGTCGGTGACACGCCCTCCAACACCGGGGGACCGTTCTACGGCTGGCCCGCGGTCGAGGTCGAGAGCCACGGCCTCAGGATCTTCCATCCACACAGGTGGCTCTTCGCCTCCTCACTTGAGGAGATCCTCACGCTGCGCCCGCAACTCGGCGACAACGAGATGGCCGACGCTTTCCTTGCAGAGAGGCAGAGCTACCTCGATCTGCTCACGCCGGCCGGCCAGGAGCGCCTCTTCGCCGGTACGGGTTTCCCCTTCGACCCGGACGCCCAGCCGGTCGGCACCAACGGCTTTCATCTGCTCGCCGTCCCCAGTGAAGGCCGGACCCTGGATACGTACGCGCAACATCTGACCGAACAGCTGGAAGCCTCCGGCTTTGCCTCGCTGGCGAGGGGCGAAGTCGGTCCCGGTCTGCGTCCCTGGGGCGAGCAGACGGCGACCATCCGCTACAGCGTCGACGCCGCGCAGGCCTACGGGGAGCGGGCCGTCACCGTCCCCGACGCAGTGGTCGACGGCTGGATGGTTGTCCTGCTTTCGCCCGATAACGGGACCTTTCTGACCGTTGCTTTCGACGCCTGGGGCGACTCTTCCGAATGGTGGGAGCTGCTGCACCTCGAGGTCGTGCGCAGGATCCAGTGGACGGCAGATCCTGCCTATCAGCCCCGCACCGGCCCGACGGTGACGCTCAACTTCAACATGAATGTACGCGCAGGCCCCGGCACCGACCATGCGATCGTCGGCAAGGCGAGGGTCAATGAGCAGTTCTCCGTCATCAGCAGCAATGCCGCCGGCGACTGGTGGCAGATCGAGTACAACGGCCGGCTCGGCTGGCTGCATCGCGCCTACGTGACCCCCTCCGCGGATACGGACACCGCGCCCCAGACTGACGAAACAGGCTGGCTGACCGCTAACGACAACGAACGCGGTCTGTCGCTCTCCTATCCACCCGGCTGGCGCTACTTCGATCCCGCGCGGCCCACGCAGGCCGACCTGGCGCTCTTCGCCGCAGCCAACAGGATCGGCAGCGCCGAGATCGACGTGTCGGGGCTGGCCCAGACGGTGTCCGAAATGAGCTACCGCCGCGACGACGCCGTCATCGGCCTTGGCCTCCAGTCCGGCCCGCCGGAAAGCGAAGCCAGCAACTTCCTGCTCGTCTTCTCGTTCCCGTCCAATGGTCTGAGCCTGGAGAGCTACGCCGAGGAAGCCGCCGGGCACGCCTACAGCCTGTCACCCGCCACCGTTGAACTGGCGCAGGGCCTGAGACCCGCCAACGAAGAGGCCGTATCGATCCGCTACCACGAACACGGGACCAGCAGCGAGGTCTGGCAGATCTGGCTCCTGTCGCCGGACGGCGAGACGCTCCTCGCCCTCGCTTTCAGCGTCCACAGCGACCAGTTCGAGGCCCTCCAACCGTTTCTGCGCGAAATCGTCCAGCGCCTGACCTGGATCGAACCCTGACATGCCGGCGGCTCATCGCGGATCAGGAACTGACCACCGACCAACATGACCCTCCCCAGCTGGACCCACGCCGCCCGCCTCGCCGCCCAAGCCCCACCCGAACGCAACCGCTACGTCGACCTCCTGCGCGCCGCCTCCATCTGCCTCGTCATCCTCGGCCACTGGCTCGTCGTCGCCATCTACATCCAAGACGGCGTTATCTCCGCCGAGGACGCGCTCTCCGTCATCCCGTGGACCCACTGGCTGACCTGGCTCTTCCAGGTGATGCCTGTCTTTTTCCTCGTCGGCGGCTACGTCAACGGCCTCGGCTGGCAGTCGGCCCAGCGTCGCCAGGAGGGTTACGCCGCCTGGCTGGCCCGCCGGCTGCAACGCCTGATCGTGCCGGTCCTGCCCGTTCTGGCCCTCTGGACGCTGGTCGGGGCTTTCTTACGAGGATCGGTCAGCTTTGGGAGCAGCGGGTTCTACTTCGACGCCTTTCTGCTCAAAGTCGCCTCCCAATTCGCGCTCCTGCCGGCCTGGTTCCTCGTCGTCTACATCCTCATGGTCCTGCTCACACCGCTCTCCTACCGCGCCTGGCAGCGCTACGGCTTCGCCTCATTCTGGGCGCTGGCGGCCGCGGCCGCTCTCACAGACCTGATCGCCCTGGGCGCCGGCTGGCGTGACGCCGGCTGGATCAACTACCTGTTCGTCTGGCTCGCGGTCCACCAGCTCGGCTTCGCCTGGCAGGCCGGCCGCATGGGCGGACCGCGCCGCTGTCTCCTGTGGGCCGCCGGCGGGCTGATCGCGTTGATCGCGTTGGTGTCGCTCGACACCTATCCCATCAGCATGGTATCGGTGGGCAGCGAGGAGATCAGCAACAGCCTGCCGCCCAGGGTAACGCTGCTGGCACTGGGCGCCGCCCAGACCGGCCTGCTGCTCGCGCTCGAAAGGCCGGCGCGGCGCCTCCTGGAACGCGGCGCCCTGTGGACGACGACGGCGCTGATAAACGGCATGATAATGACCGTCTTCCTGTGGCACATAACCGCCTTGGAAATGACGATCGCGCTGATATTTCCGTTAGGGGGCTTTGAGGCGAATTACTGGCTGTCGTTTGTTCCCGGCACAGCGGCCTGGTGGCTCACCCGCCCGCTCTGGATAGGTGTCCTCGTTGTCACCCTCATCCCCTTCGTCGCCCTCTTCAACCGCTTCGAACGCATCGGCCAGGTCCAGCACAGCTCCGCGCCCCCAGCCTGGCAACTCCTGCTTGGCTGCGTCCTCGTCTGCGTCGGTCTCTCGACCCTCGCCCTGCGCGGCATCCCTACGGCAACCTGGCCCGGTTTCAACCTCCTGGCCCTGGGCCTCCCCTTCATCGGCGCCGCCCTGGTCTGGTTCGGTCCGAGGCGGGCCCGTGATCTTGGGGATTGAGGGACCCTTGTGGCAGGATCCGATAGCTCGCAAGACAGGACAGCGCCATGCAGAGGGACAAAGTGAAAATCGAACAAAGCGGCGGCAATATATTCGCCGCTCTGGGCCTCCCAGACGCTGAGGCACACTTGCTCAAAGCGCAAACCGTCACCCGCATCGAAAAGATAATTCGCCAGCAAAGGCGCACTGGCAACTACGGCGAAAAAAGGATAAAGGCGCGACATATGCAGACATAACGCGCCCAAACGCGTCAACTCTCGTGCGAAGTTCGTAAACTCTCACGTAACACTCGCCGACTCTCGTGCAACTCTCGCGATTCCTCGTAAGACCGCCCCGACTGATCACTTACCACTGATCACCGACGACTGACAATTAGCCACTGATAATTTGTGGCTGCCCCTTGACAGAAGTCAAAAATTAGGCTATCTTTAAGAAAGATTTAGTCATGGATAAAAATTTATTTTCACCATTTGAAATGACCCGTTTTGGGAACCAGGAAATGCCAAACGTAACAACAGTTCGCACTCCAGCGCCGTCACACATATCAAGAGTCAGACAGACTTACATCGCCGTCCTGCTCCTTCTCGTCACCCTGCTTGCCACAGCCTGCAGACGTGACCAAGAGCCCGCAACTGTCGAGGCCGCCGTTACCCCCGCAGCCGCCGAACAACAGTCCCAACCGGACACCCCCGCCCCCACAGGCGTGCGCGCCGACGGAACCTTTCGCATCGTCGCCACCACCACCCAGGCCAGTGACCTCTCCAAAATCCTCACCGCCGGCGTCCCCGGCATCGAAATCACGCCTCTCATGGGCGCCGGCGTCGACCCCCATCTCTACCAGCCCACCGAGTCGGACATCCGCGCCATGAACGCCGCCGATATGGTCATCTACAGCGGCCTCCATCTCGAAGGCCAGTTCGACGCCGTCTTCGAAGCCCTGCGCGAACAGGGCACTCTGATCTACAGCCTTTCCAAACCGGTAAAGGACGGCGGCTTCGTCATCGGCGGCTTCGGCGCCGACCAGACCCAGGCCGGGACCGACGACCCCCACTTCTGGTTCGACCCCCGCAATTGGGAGATCACCGTCTCCGACCTGGCCCAGACCCTGGCCGAGCTCGACCCCGACAGTGCCGATACCTACACCGCCCACGCCGAGGCCTACAACGAGCAGCTCCGGCTGCTCTTTACCTGGGCCGACGAGGGCATGCGCTCCGTACCCGAAGCGCAGCGCTACCTGGTCACCTCGCACGACGCCTTCCAGTACTTCGGCGCCGCCTTCGGCTGGCAGATGGCCGGCATCCAGGGCATCAGCACCGAGGACGAGACCGGCGTCGGCGACATTCAGCGCACCGCCCAGTTCGTCGTCGATCAGGAGATTCCGGTCCTCTTCGTCGAAAGCAGCATCTCGCCCGACACCATCGAAGCCGTCCAGGCCGCCATCGAAGCCAAGGGCGCCGCCGCCCGCGTCGGCGTGCGCGAGCTCTATTCGGACGCAATGGGCGTACCCGGCACATTCGGCGGCACCTATATCGGCATGATCGCCGAAAACGTTCTTACCATCCTGCAGTCCTACCGCTGCGCCGGCGCGCCAGCCAGCATCCCCAACTGGCCCGACACCATCGACACTGCGCCGCCGCAGGAGCTACTCAACGTCGACTGCGAACCTGAAGAACAGTGATCACTGTTCGGCGCCGAATTCCGCTGTCGGTCAGAGTCGCGCTCACTCCCGCGAGGGCGCGACCATTTGAATTCCACCGGCAGAACGGAGGAAACTGAAAGTCGCTCTGCAACGACGCGACCTGAATTCACGGTATGGGGAGACCGGCAACTGTCCGCGCGCCCGCAAGGAGTGAACTGACGTGACCGTTCACAACGGACATGATTCGCATGACGACCCGGCTACGGCCCTGGAGATCGACGATCTGACCGTGGCCTACAACAGCAAACCCGCTATCTGGGACATCGACCTGCGCGTGCCCGAGGGGGTCCTCATGGCCGTCATCGGCCCCAACGGCGCCGGCAAGAGCACGCTGATCAAAGCCGCGCTCAAGCTCATTCCCCGCGCCGCCGGCACGGTCCAGTTTTACGGCCAGCCCTACGAGCAGGTCCGCGGCCTCGTCGGCTATGTGCCCCAGCGCGGCAGCGTCGACTGGGACTTCCCCACCACCGTGCTCGACGTCGTCTCCATGGGCCTTTACGGCCGTCTCGGCTGGATCCGCCGCCCCGGACAGAGCGAACGCGAGTCGGCCATGCACGCCCTCGAACAGGTCGGCATGCAGGAGTTCGCCGACCGCCAGATCAGCCAGCTCTCCGGCGGCCAGCAGCAGCGGACCTTCCTCGCCCGCGCCCTCGTCCAAGACGCCCGCATCTATCTCATGGACGAGCCCTTCGCCGCCGTCGACGCCGTCACCGAGCGCGCCATCATTACCATCCTACGCGAACTGCGCGCCCGCGACAAGACAGTCGTCGTCGTCCACCACGACCTGCAGACCGCCCCAGAGTACTTCGACTGGGTGACCCTTCTCAACGTCGAAATCGTCGCCAGCGGCCCCATCGCCCAGACCTTCACGCCCGACAACCTGCGCCAGACCTACGGCGGCCGCGTCACCTACCTGCATGAAGGCCAGCGAATCGCCGGCCTGGAAGAGGAATGAAATCTGAACTTACATTAAAAACTACAGACAAGATGACCAAGAACCGCAGCTCCGATCAACTCATCTGGCTCCTGATCGCCGTAACCGCACTGGTCGCAGCGCTCTTTGTACCCTTCAGCCAGTTCGTTCTCCATGTCGAGTACGACTACACCCTGCGCACCGTCGCCCTCGGCGGCGCCCTGCTCGGCATCGTCAGCGGCGTACTCGGCTGCTTCGCGGTCCTGCGCCGCCAGAGCCTGCTCGGCGACGCTCTCTCCCACGCCGCCCTGCCCGGCGTCGCCATCGCCTTCCTGCTCGCGGGCCGCGACCTCGGCCTTCTCCTCATCGGCGCCGGCGTGACCAGCTGGCTCGGCGTCTGGTTCATCCGCCTCGTCACCGGCACCACCCGCATCAAGCAGGACGCCGCCATGGGTATCGTCCTTGCCGCCTGGTTCGCCGCCGGAATCGCCCTCCTCGTCTACATCCAGGCCCGCCCCGACGCCAGCCAGGCCGGCCTCGACACCTTCATCTTCGGCCAGGCCGCCGCCATCGTCGAGCGCGACGTGCGCCTGATCGCGACGGTCGGCGCCGTCTCCTTCATCGTTCTCGCCCTTTTCTGGAAAGAGTTCAAGCTGATCACCTTCGACGCCGAATTCGCCGGCGCCAACGGCTTCCGCGTCAACCTTCTCAGCCTGCTGCTCTCCACCCTCATCGTGGTCGCCATCGTGCTCGGTCTGCAGCTGGCCGGCGTCATCCTCATGGTCGGCATGCTGATCGCATCCGGCATCGCCGCCCGCCAGTGGACCAACCAGCTCGGCCAGATGGTCATCCTTTCCGCGGTATTCGGCGCTTTCGCCGGCGGCGCCGGCGCCATCATCAGCGCCGTCGACGCCGACATCCCGACGGGCCCCCTGATCGTCGTCGTCGCCTTCCTGCTCGTGGCAATATCCCTCGGCTTCGCCCCAGGCCGCGGCCTCGTCTGGACGCTCCTGCGCCAGCGCAGCGACCGCCGCCTCTTTGCCGCCCAGACCATGCTGCAGGACCTCTACCACTACGCACTCGATCACGGCCGCGCCGACCTGCCGGCGCCCGAACCCTTCCTGGTCGGCGTTCGCGGCGCAACCGCCAGGGAAGGTCTGCGCCAGCTCCAGGCCCGCGGCCACGCCCAGCGCAGCAACGGCGCCTGGATGCTCACGCCCACCGGCATCGAAGCCGCCGCCCACGACGACCGCAACCACCAGCTCTGGTCCGTCTACCGCCAGTACGCCGACGACCTCGCCCTGCCCGTCGTCGCCGAAGACCGCCAGCAGGACATCGCCGACGCTCTGCCCCCCGCAGCCGTCGTCAAACTGGAGTACAAACTCGACACAATCCGCAACGCCGCGGCGTCGTCAACAGAAGAGCCGTCGCCATCCAATGCAGTTACTGACCACTAACCACCAACCACTGCAGTTCAATGTTTTTCCTTGAAGAAATCCTCATTCAGCTACTCCTGAACTTCGTCGCCCGCGAAGACCTCAACGCTTTCCTGCGCAACCCCCAGCACACCGCCACAATCGTCGGCAGCCTCATCGCCGTATCCGGCGCCCTGCTGGGCACATTCCTGCTCCTGCGCGGCATGTCCCTCACCAGCGACGCCATCAGCCACACCGTCCTCCTCGGCATCGTCGTCGCCTTCATCCTGATGGGCTCCGTCTTCGGCCAGCATCCCGATCTCTCGTCCGTCTGGCTCATCGTCGGCGCCGCCGCCGCCGGCGTCGCCACCGTTCTCCTCACCGAACTCATCTACCGCTCCGGCCTCGTAAAACAGGATGCCGCCCTCGGTCTCGCCTTCCCCCTCCTCTTCGCCATCGCCGTCATCCTCGTCTCGCGCGTCGTCAGCGACGTCCATCTCGACGAAGACGCCGTCATGGTCGGCGAAATCGGCGTCGCCTGGGCCAACACCAACAGCCACTGCCTCAGCGGCTGCGAATCCGTCACCATCACCCCCGACGACTCCCGCGCCGAAACAACGCGCCAGTGCACCAACTGCCGCCAACTGGGCATCAGCCCCCGCGACGAAAAGGCCGAGTTCACCCAAATCTGCACCAACTGCGGCCAGTACAGCCCCGCCCAGGCCTGGCAGGCAGGCTTTACAAAACAGGAGCCCGTCCTTATCTTTTGGCCCAAATCGATCACCGTCATGGCCGTCATGACAGTTCTCACCATGCTCGCCATCGTTCTCTTCTACAAGGAGTTGAAACTCTCCACCTTCGACCCGACGCTGGCCGCCGCGCTCGGCTTCCGTCCCACCCTCCTCCACTACGGGCTGATGGTCCTGGTCAGCCTCGTGGCTGTCGGCGCCTTCGACGCCGTCGGCTCCATCCTGGTCGTCGCCTTCTTCATCATCCCGCCCGCCGCCGCCTACCTGCTCACCGACCGCCTGCCCCGCATGCTCGTCTACAGCTCGCTCATCGGCGCCGTCGGCGCCTGCACCGGCTACGGTCTGGCGCGCGGCGACCTTCTCGGCATCGCAAACTTCAGCGACATTCTCGCCGGGCTCAACGACCTCTTCGGCCTCGGCCTCAGCGAGAGCTGGGACTCCTCCATCTCCGCCTCGATGGTGCTCATGACCTTCCTCTTCTTCCTGGTCGCGTGGACTTTTTCGCCCAGATACGGTCTCGTCTCCACCATGCTGCGGCGCCGCAACCAGCGCCGCAGCTTCGACCACCAGGTCGTCCTCGGCCACATTCACCATCACCAGGGGAGCGCCTCCGCCAGCGACGAACTGGCCGCCTCCACGCTCTACCGCCACTTCCGCTGGACACCGGCCAAGATGCAGCGTACACTGCGTCAGCTGCGTGCAGGCAATCTCGTGCAGATCGATGCCGGTCTCGTCACACTTACCGAACGCGGCGAGACACACGCCCATCAGTTTCGACAAACGCAGCTGACCAACGAAAGCGTCGGAGAATAGTCCGCATGGCAAAACTGAATCGCGCGGTCCCCGCGCCCGACGCCGTCGCGCCGGCCTTGCCCGTCACTGCGCTGGGCCTCACCGGCTACCTCTTCATCGGCACCGCCGCCGTCCTGATCCCGTCGGTCATGCCCTTTATCACCGACGAATACATGGCCACAGGCCTCACCCTGACCGCCATCGGTCTCATCTTCCCGGCCCGCGCGGTCGGCGGCATTCTCGGCAACCTCCTGGCCGGCGTCAGCTCCGACCGCCTCGGTTACAGCAAACTGGTCTGGATCGCCGCAGTCGCGCTCGCCGCCTCCATGGTACTGACAGCCGCCGCCCGCGTCTGGCTGCTCTTCCTCGCCGGTTTCGCACTCATCAGCATCGTGCAGGCCTCCCTCACAACCGGCATCAACGCCATGGTCGCCGACGCCAACCGCGACAGCCGCGCCCGCGCCCTCAACGTCCTGCACGGCGTCTATGCCGTCGGCGCGACCATCTCCCCCCTCGTCTTCGGCGTCGTCCTCGAGCAGGGCATGCCCTGGCGCTGGGCAATGGCCGCCACCGGTCTCATCTGGCTCGTCTACGGCGCCGGCGCGCTGCTGCTGGTTCGCCGCCCCTCACCTTCCACTGCCTCATCCGCCGGGCCAGGGCTCCCGTCCGCGGATGACGAACCTGCGCGAGCACCGGATCCAGAACAAAAAGAGACCCCGCACAGCGGGGCCAGGACCTCAATTCTCTTTTCAGCTTGGGCTGAGCTTCAGGATGTCCTCTCTTCAAATCTGGGCATGCTGCGCAACACCGGCTTTCTTTCTCTCTTCCTGATCGCCTTTATCTATAACGGCGTCGCTTTCAGTCTGCTCGGCTGGGTCGCCCTCTTCATGCAGGAGTCCATCGGCCTCTCCACCTTTTACTCGATTTCCACGATCTCGATCTTTTACATAGCTCTGACCGCCGGCCGCTTCCTCTGCGCCGCTTACGCTGAGCGCCTCGGCTATGCGGCCACCCTGCTCATTCTGGCCGTTGGCCTCGCCCTCACCTACCCGCTCGTCATCTTCAGCACAACCGCCGCTCCGCTTGTGATCGGCATCTTCCTCACCGGCCTCACCCTTTCCGGCCTCTTCCCCACCGCGCTGGCCTACGGCACCCGTCTCTACCCGCAGCACAGCGGCGCCGTCACCGGTATCCTCAACGTCGCCATGATCGCCGGCGCCATGCTCCCGCCCCTCTGGACCGGCCTCTTCTCCGACCTCTGGAGCTTCCAGACCGCCCTCGGCATCAACTATGCCATGGCCCTACTCCTCCTCGCCGTCTGCCTCTACCTCGCCCGTATTGAACTTCGCGGCGTGAGAAGCGCGGAATGAGAAACGGGTCCGGCCGGCGCAGACCACTAATAACCAAAAATCAACTGTTCAAAACTGCCCTTCAAACTCCCCAATCTCCTCCGCCCCATCCAGCACGCCGATCTCCAGATGAAACTCCCGCACCTCGCCCGGCTGGATATGCGTGAGATAACCCTCCCTGCGATTCCAGGCCCGGCCCAGCATACTCACGTTGCCCGGCTCCACACCCGTCACGTAGGTGCCGCGATGGAAATGCTGCCACTGGTTCACCAGCGGGATCTCCGCAATCGGGAACTTCCAATACAGCCCCAGCCCCAACCCATCATTGACCAGCCCGACATGCACCATCCCATCTGCATCCGCCACCGGCCTGTGCACGAACACATCGTCGTGGGCCTCCTCCTGCGGCGGCTTGGCCACCTGGTACACCTCCGGCCCGACCTCCTTGTCCTCCAACCATTCCGTCGTCTTCTCGCTATTGATCAGCAGCCGCGTCCCGCTGTCCAGCACCGGGAAACCGGGATTGCAGTGATAGACAAACATCAGCGGCGACGGGTCCACGCTCAGATTCTCGATGCGGTCGCAGATGCGGATCGATTTCTCGCCCAGCACCGTCGAAATCTCCCGCGTGAGCTCCAGGTTCGTGCCGAAGAACACCGCCTCCCGCATCTTGCCGTGGACGCGCACCACGTACTGCTCGCCCTCCCAGCCCGCATTCGCGACCACGTTCTTCGCCGGCAGAAACGCCAGCCGTCCGTGCAGTCCCAACTCCTCGTTCTCCTCCTCCGGGTCCACCTCCGGATGCCCCGTAAAGGTCATCCCGCAACTCACAGTGAGCCCGCCGAAGAAGCCCCGCAGCCAGCCGTTCCCCTCCGGCTCATAGAACGCCGGCCCGACGTCGCCCGTACTGCTGCGAAAGCAGAGCGACATCCCCTTATAGTGCGCCGACGCAATGTCCAGCGACCGCCCCGGCAACACCGAAAAGCACAGCCCCGACGCATTGAAGACTTCGATCAGGTCCGAGCCCCGCTCGATTCCCTCCACCAGCTCAGCCTTCCGCGCTCCTGCCAGCTGGGACATATCCCCGACCTTGTCCAGCAGTTCCCGGCGGCTATAGTCGCGTCCGAAAAGGGTTGTCATGATTTCATCCTTTCTATGGGTGGATTTTGGCGTCAACGATAGCACAGCGGCTAAGCACAGGCAAAGAGGTCGCAGATCCGCTTATTTTTGGTCCCGACCGAGCAGAGTGGTAGATTGACGGGGGTAAGCTGTTCAGGAACTCTGCTTCCTCAACAAGAAAGAGCCTTTGCTTCTTTTCCGATGCGACTGTCTTTCCGGGAAACAAATACCAGCGACCGCTTTCATGGTGACGAGTTGCCAGATGTGCCTGAGGAGATGCGCAAGTTGCCTCAGGGTGCCGAGGCCAAAGAGGCGAGGTTAACTGATTAGGACCTGCGGGGTTTGTTTCTGCTCTCGAACTCTTGATTCACTAGAGTCTGGAAGTTACGGAAGAAAAAGAGATCATTGACGCGCTGAAATCGCACGGTCTCAACGAAGTGGCCTCCAGGCTTGTCCAACTGAAAGAGATGATCGCCGAAGATCCGGACGAGCCGGACTTGGTGATTGAGTCACTGCGATCGTTCGCCGAATTCATCATGGAGGAGACCCACCTTCCAGTTCCAGAGATCGGCACCGGACCTGAAAGGTTCCTGGAAGCCGAGTGGCGCATTCCCTCCGGTGGGGGAAGGAAAGCCGCTTCAGACGAGAGCTATTGGGGCCGCGGCGACGGAGTACTCGCCATGAAGTTTCTGCCCACCGGCCTCGTCCGCTTCGCCGCAACCTCAGGGCCAGCCGGGCAGGGCAAAGAACGACTGCGAACCAACGGGATTCTACCCAGGAACAGCATTTTGTCCGCTGTTCAGCCCTTTATTTCCCGTTTGGCCGTTCAATAAACGCGCCCGCACTGCCTGACCACTTGCGTTTCTGCCTCTTGAATGCATCATCTACGATGTCTGAGTACTTTGTGGAAGGCGGAGGCCGTCTACAGTGGAGGGCTGCCTAACCGTCATCGTACAAGCTAAACGTTCAGGATATCCCAGTTGAAATCAATCCGGTTCTCCACGCACGCTCTGGAACAGGTCAGCCGTCGAGGTGGAATCGAGGACGAGGTAGTCGAGGCTATTCGATCTTCCCCGTGGGAACAGGCTGAACGAGGAAGACTTGCCTGCAGCAGAAACTTCCCATATGATGGCGAGTGGAATGGCAAGATGTACGAAACGAAGCAGGTTCGGCCGATTTTCGTAGACGAACAAGATGAAATCGTAGTCGTAACCGTCTACATCTATTTCTTCTAAGAGAATGACAATGAAAATAACCTACGATCGTGAAGTAGATGCTCTTTACATCCGCTTCACAGACACCACCGTAACCACGAAACACCTTGAAGACGGCATCGCCCTCGACTACGACGCCGCCAACCATCTCGCCGGCATCGAAATCCTCGACGCCGCCCAGCGCGTGTACAACTCGGAAACACTCAAGCAAGTTGTCTTCGAAAAAATGCCCTCCCGCGAGATCAAGAACCAGGTCGCAGCCAGGTAGGGAGCATAACTCGTGGCTACGGAGCAATTCCCCAAACCCGTGAAACTATACATCGACAAAGAAGCCGACGCCCTCTACCTCCGCCTCGACGACGGCACTATCGTCGAATCCGAAGAGGTCGCGCCCGGTGTCGTCCTCGACTACAACGAAGCCACTACAGACGTCCGCCCAACGCTCGTAAGCACCCGTAATCTCTCGTCCCAAGCTCATACGAACGGTCCATGACCTCCCAGCCCCCCCCCCTTTCTGCAAATTCTGCCCCAGACAACCTGGCCCGGATCAAGCTTTTTTCGATATTGACACGTCCCCCAACCTTGTGTATACTATTCCGTAACCTCACATCAGTGGGGCGAAGCGGTCAGGCAGAACCCGCTCAAAGGCCTTGTCGACGCTTCATATCAGGCTGAGAAGGAGTACAAGGAAATGCGTATCCAAACGTATGACCAACCGAGTCGGGCGGCCTCGCCCGGCAGACAATCCCATCTGTCCCACTCCGGCAAGATTGTCATCTCCTCCTCTCGCTGCTTGTGTACCACCTCCTCCTGTTGTTGCTCCTGTTGTTGTTAATTATCTGACAGGCTCATCCAACAGAAACGTGCGTCAACCCTGCGTGGACAGGGCGACCAAATTCTGGACGCACCTCACCGCGATGAGCGCCCGCTAAATCTCTTCACAATTGAAACAGTCCCATATCCGTAGCCCCATTGCCGTGGCGTGCCAACTCTATGCGCACACCTTTTGCCATTGCGCAGGCACCGCAAACAGAACATCATCGCGGCTGTGGATAGGATTAAATATAGAGGAACAAACTGTGATTGCTTTTGTGCAGGAAACACTTTCGTTTGATACCTGGCAACCGGACGCTATCAACCACTTCAACCGCCGCTTGGAAGAGAATTCCGCAGAAGAGATCCTGGAGTGGGCGATAGATCAGTTCGGTGAAGGCTTCTCGATCGGTTCAGCCTTTGGCGCCAGCGGCATGGCGCTGATCGACATCGCCATGCGCATCAATCCCGATGTAGACATCTTCTACATCGACACCGACTACTTCTTCCCCGAAACCCTTGCCCTGATCGAACGCGCCCAGCGGCACTACAACCGTCCCTTCCGCCGCGTGATCTCCGATATGAGCGTCGCCGAACAGGAGCGGACCCACGGCCCGGACCTCTACCGCAGCAACCCGGACAAATGCTGCAACATC
This sequence comes from Caldilineaceae bacterium, assembly GCA_965200615.1. GTDB lineage: Bacteria > Chloroflexota > Anaerolineae > Caldilineales > Caldilineaceae > Bin5. The sequence continues at coordinate 1,365,722 of OZ241377.1, forward strand.
CGCAAGGTCGTGCCGATGGGAAAGGCCCTGTTGGGCAGCACCGCCTGGGTGTCGGCCCTGCGCCGCGACCAGTCGCCCACCCGCGCCGGCACCCCTGTCCTGCGCTGGAACGACAAGTACGGTGTCGTAAAGGTCTCTCCTCTGGTCAAATGGACTGAAGCCGACGTCTGGGCCTATATCCATACCCACGACGTCCCCTGCAACGAGCTGCACGAGCAGAACTACCCCAGCATCGGCTGCTGGCCCTGCACCCAGGCCGTCCAACCCGGCGGCGACCTGCGCGCCGGCCGCTGGGTCGGGCTCAGCAAGCTCGAGTGCGGACTCCATCTTACCTAGAGCTGGCACTCGTTGGTCGGGTTCCGGCGGCCAACAGCGGCCGACCGCGAACCAATGAACAGTATCGTCCTCATCGGCCATGGCAGCCTGCACAGTGACAGCGGCGCCTCCATGATCCGGCTGGCCGCCCGCCTGCGCGAACGCGGCGTGGCGCCCATCGCCGAAGCCGGCTTCCTCAACTTCAGCCGTCCCACCATCACCGAAGCCGTCGCCAAATGTGTCGGCGCCGGCGCAACCTCGGTCACCGTCCAGCCCTACTTCCTCATCGACGGCTTCTACGTCCAGCAGGACCTGCCCGGCGACGTCGCCAAAATCGCCGCACAGTTCCCCGAACTGACCATCCGCGTCGCCCCCTGCCTCGGCTTCCACGAAAAGCTGGCCGCCATCGCCCTTGAGCGTCTGCAAGCCGTCGACCCGGAGATGAGCAACTCCAACGGGACGAAAGCCGCCCTCCTGGTCATGGCCCACGGCACACCCCTGGCGCACGCCAACGGACCGGTCAGACGAATGACCGCCTGGTTACAAGAGAAGACCCGCTACCCCCTCGCCGCCACCGCCTATCTCGACTGCAACACGCCCCGCATCGCCGGCGCCATCGACAACCTCGCCGCCCAGGGCGCTCGCAAGATCGTCGCCCTGCCCTACTTCCTCCACCGCGGCCGCCACCTTCGCCAGGACCTGCCGCACATTCTCGCCCAAGCCCGTCGTCGCCATCCCGACCTCACAATCCTTGAAGCGCCCCATCTCGACTACGACCTGCGCCTCGCCGACGTCATCACCGACCGCCTCCACGAGTTGACCCATTGACGGCAGCCTTTCGCCCTTGCGCTTAAGGCCAAACCCAATGAAAATGTAGCACACACAGTCGCTGCAACCGCCCATGATCCAAACTGACCACTGATCACTACATCATGACCAGCAACACCGACTTCTCCCCCAAGCCGATCTTCTCACTCGCCGACACCGGCCGGGAGACGCCTCCCACCGGACTGATCGCGCCGGCACGCTATGTACAAGGGCCGGATTTGCTAGACCATCTCGGCCGTTTCCTGGCGCTGGTGCCCAGCTCACGTCCTGCTGTTTACATCAGCGCCGGTGGACTGCGCCGCCACGGCGAGCAACTGCTCAGCGGCCTCAGCGCCATGCAGATTGAGGCGACGGTCGAAATTTTCGAGGGGGAGTGCTCCTACTCAGAAATCGAGCGTGCCTCCTCCAGCCTGCAAACCAAGGACACGCCCTTCGATTGCCTGATCGCGGTCGGGGGCGGCAAATGTCTCGACGCGGGCAAATGCGTGGCCGCCCGGCTCGAAGTTCCCGTGGTCATCGTCCCCACAATCGCCTCCACCGACGCGCCCTGCTCCGCCCTATCGGTCATCTATACCGACGAGGGCATCGTCCACGGCGGTGAGTCCTTCCCGGACAGCCCCGCGTTTGTACTGGTCGATTCACAGCTGATCGCAGCCGCGCCGGTGCGCTATCTGGTTGCCGGCATGGGTGACGCTCTCGCCACCCGCTACGAAGCCCGCACCTGCTACCGCAACCTGGCTGGCCGCGCCGTAATCGGGGGACGCCCTACCATCGCAGCCCAGGCCATCGCCGAACTCTGCGCCCAGACCGTCTTCGACGATGGCGTTGCCGCCGCCGAAGCCAACTATCGCGGCGAGACCAACCCCGCCCTGGAGCGCGTGATCGAGGCCAATACCCTCTTGAGCGGCATCGGCTTCGAAAGCGGTGGCGTCACCGCGGCCCACGCCGTTGCCATGGGTTTCACCCGCCTGCCCGCAGCGCGCGCAGACTACCTGCACGGCGAAATGGTGGCGATGGGGCTGCTCACCCAGTTGGCGCTGGAGCAGTCCACAGATGAATGCGAACAGGTCGCCCGCTTCTGCGCCGAGGTCGGCCTGCCCACACACCTGGCCCAACTTTCCCTCGACGCCACAGCCGACGGCTCCGCCCTGCAGGAGGCCATGGCGCACAGTGCCGCCACGCCGTTAATGGACAACGAGCCCTTCGACGTCACGCCCGAAAACACCTGGGCCGCGCTCCTGCAGGCCGACGAGACCGGCCGCGCCGCCGCCGCCGCCGTCGGCGACCGGGCCTACCACCGCCTGCGCGCATAACCGGTCTCTTCTCCTCCCACTCTGTTCCACCAGCGCGCCCTTCTCGGACGGGGCCGCATCCGCCAACCCTTGCGCCAAATTTCCGTCCCGCTATAATGGATCCATCGCTACTCCCCCGCCCGCAAAGGTGAAATCGACCAATGCCGCGCACCCGTTTTGTTACCCTACCCGAAGCCGCAGCCCTCATCCCCGACGGGGCGACGGTGGCTGTCAACTCGTCCAGCGGTCTGCTCTGCCCCGACGCGCTCCTGCGCGCCGTGGGCGAGCGCTTTGCCCAATACGGCCATCCGCAGAATCTGACCACCATTCACCCCATCGCCGCCGGCGACATGTACGGCATCGACGGCATCGACCACATCGCCCGCCCCGGCCTGCTGGCGCGCGTGATCGCCGGCTCACTCCCCTCAGGTCCGTCGTCGATGGAGTCGCCCGCCATCTGGCGCATGATCTACGAAAACGAAGTCGAAGCCTACAACATTCCCAGCGGGCTCATCTTCCACCAGTTGCGCGAGGCCGCGGCCAAGCGCCCCGGCGTCCTCACACAGCTGGGCATGGACACCTACCTCGATCCACGGCGCCAGGGCGGCCGCATGAACGAGCGCACTCGCGATGATATTGTGCAGCTGGTGGAGTTTGACGGCCAGGAGTGGCTCTATCTGCGCGCCCTGCACCCGGACGCGGCACTGATCCGCGCGACGACCGCCGACGAAATGGGCAATCTCACTTTCGAGCGCGAAGGCGCCTTTCTGGGCGCGTACGATGTGGCCCTGGCCGCGCACAACAACGGCGGCGTCGTTATCGCCCAGGTCGAGCGCCGCGTCTCCGCCGGTAGCCTGCCCGCCCAGGCCGTGCGCGTGCCCGGCGTTCTCGTGGACGCAGTCGTGGTCGTGCCCGATTCCATGCAGACCACCCAGACCGACTACGACCCGGCCATCAGCGGCGAGGCGCGCGTCCCTTCCGATACATTCGAGCTTGCCGAGTGGGGCCTGCAAAAGGTAATCGCCCGCCGCGCCGCGCTCGAGCTCCGCGACGGCGAAGCGGTCAATCTCGGCTTCGGCATCTCTGCGCTCGTGCCGCGTGTACTTCTCGAAGAGGGGCTGGACGGCGCCGTAACCTGGGTGATCGAGCAGGGCGCTGTAGGGGGCATGCCGCTGGGGGGCTTCCAATTTGGCTGCGCCGCCAACACCCAGGCCATCATTCCCTCACCTGACCAGTTCAGCTATTTCCAGGGCGGCGGATTCGACCGCTGCTTCCTTTCCTTCATGCAGATCGATCGCGAGGGCAACATCAACGTCTCCCGCCTGGCCGCCCGTCCCCACGTGACCGCCGGTGTCGGCGGCTTCGTCGACATTACCGCCAACGCCGGAAACATCGTCATCAGCGGCACATACACCGCCGGCGCCCGCCTCGACGTCATCAACGGCCGCCTGAGCATCGAGCGCGAGGGCAGAGTGCGCAAGTTCGTTAATGAGGTCGAGCACATCACCTTCAGCGGCCGCCGCGCCCGCCAGACCGGCCAGAACGTGATCGTCGTCACCGAACGCTGCGTGTTTCGCCTTGACACCGACGGCTGGACCGTCATCGAAATCGCCCCCGGCGCCTCCCTCGAAGAAGATGTCCTCGCCCAGTGCGAATTCCCCCTCGCCGTCGCCTCCGACCTGCGCGAAATGGAGCCCCGCCTCTTTCAACCGGAGCGCATGGGTCTTCAATTACAAGGGAGTGACTGAACTACTGCCAGTGAGTGGGGTAACCAAAAACCAGAAACGCCTAATACGCCCCCTCCCCGCCCAATACCTTCGGAATCGTGCGCAGCAGAATGCCCAGATCCAGGGTCATACTCCAATTCTCGGCGTAGTAAATGTCGAGCAAAACCATCTCATCGAAAGTCAGGTCGCTGCGGCCGCTGACCTGCCAAAGCCCCGTCATCCCCGGGCTGACCGACAACCGCTTGCGATGCCAGTCCTTGTACTGTGACACCTCCTCCGGCACATTGGGACGCGGCCCGACAAGGCTCATCTCGCCGCGCAGTACATTGATGAGGTTCGGCAGTTCATCCAGGCTCAGGCGGCGTAGAATCCGCCCAACGGCGGTGCGGCGCGGGTCGTCGCGCATCTTGAAGAGCGGCCCCGACGCCTCATTCAGGTCGGCCATTTCGTCGAGTTGCGCTTCGGCATCTGCGATCATTGAGCGAAACTTGTAGATCTGGAACGGCCGTCCGTTGCGCCCGACGCGCGTCTGGGAATAGATGATCGGCCCCGGTGAATTGAAGCGGACACACAGCGCGATCAGCGCGCTCAGCGGCAGCCCCAGAACTAACATCACCGTAGCCAGGGTCACGTCCAGTGCCCGCTTCACGAACAGGTTCCAACCTGCAATCGATACCGCTCGTGTCGTGATCAGCGGAATCCCGTTAAGCCGCTCCACCTGCATCTGGTTCTTCGTCAGCTGGAAGAAGTCCGGCACGATCTGCGCCGTGACACCGTTCTCCTCACACAGATGAAGCAGACGCGCCACGATGCGGTGGCTCCGCCAGGGCAGGCAGATGATCGCTGTGTCGATCTCGTTGTTTTGCAGGATATCGTAAAAGTTGGTCAACGGGCCCAGCGCCTGAAAGCGGCCGATGTCCGTCCGATTTATGTCCGGATCGTCGTCCAGAAAGCCGACCAGTTCATATCCGAGGCTGGGGCGGGCCGCAATCGTGCGCATGACCATCAACCCCATGTCGCCGGCGCCCACCAACACGACTCGTTCCAGTCCGATCCCCTGGTTGCGCAGATAGCCACGCACCGTGTAGATCACCGCGCGGCTGATGCCCAACAACAGGGTTACCAGCACGGCCGTGTACAGGAAGATCAGGCGGCTATAGGAAAGCTGCCCGAAGGCCAGGTTCAATATGATCAGAACGACTACGCCAATCGTGGTCGCGCTGGCGATGGCGTAGACCTCTTCAAGCCAGAGACGGTCTCGCCGGTAAACATAGACTCTGGAGAACTGAAACGAACAAAAAAGGAGAAAAACCAGCGCCAGACCGAACGGCAGATAAGTGACAAGGTCAGTCTGATTCGATGGATCGACCGTAAAGAACCACTGCAACCGGTAGCGCACCCAATAGGCCATCACAAACGCGACAACAATCAGAATCAGATCGCTGATGCGCAGTAACGCCGGCCACCAATTCGGCGGAACCCGAATGAGCAGGGCTGTCAACCAGTTTCTTTCAGGTGCGCCTGTTAGCTCCCCGCTCTTCCGCCTCCCATTTGGAGTCTGTTGGGACGCACGGCGGCCCTGGCGCTGTTTCATCCGTACGGTTGTCATCGGCAATCATTCAGTGGCCAGTGGCCCGCGGTGTGCAATTCATGGTTCGTGCTCTGTATTGTTCACTAACCTCCATCTACTGCACTTTCATATACAGCCATCGTCTCTCTCGCAGCCCGTTCCCAGGAGAACCGCCTCGCCTGTCGCAGTCCCCACTTCCGCAAGGCAGTGGAGACGCCTTGGTCGGTAAATAGACGCTCAAACGCGTTCTGAAGAGCGGCCTGGTTCTGCGCCGGCACGATCAGCGCCGCATCGCCGGCCACCTCTTGAAGGCTCGGCGTGTCGCTGCAGATGACCGGAGTTCCCGATGCCATCGCCTCCAGCACCGGCAAACCAAATCCCTCGTACAGACTGGGATAGACGAATCCACTGGCCGCGTTGTACCAAAGGCACAAGTCACGCTCCGGCAGGAAACCGGGAAACTGTACACTCTGCCTTTCCTCGGAGGTACCGCCCGCGTCGCCTCCCATCAAGCCCAGCTCGGCCGCCAGAATGAAAATCTCCTGGTAGCGCCAGCCTTTGCCGCCCGCCATAACCAGCCCTACGTCGCGCCCGGTTGCGCTCTCCGCCCGCCACTTCGCAAAGGTACGCAGCAGATGGGGTAGATTCTTGCGCGGCTCCAGCGTGCCAACATAGAGCAAGAACCTCTCCGGCAGCCCCATGAGCTCGCGAAAACTGCTGACGTCGGCAGCCGGTAGAGGCCGGAACTGTTCTCCGACCCCATTATACACCACCTCCACGCGCCGGCTGTCCACCCCGAACTCCGCCCGCACGTCCGCCGCCGTCTGTTTGCTGACTGCGATTACGCGCCGGGCCCGGCGCGCGCTGGCGCGACATAGTTGGCCAAGGTAGAACCGCTTGAGGCGGGGGAATCGCTCCGGCATCCGTATAAAGCTGAGGTCGTGGATTGTCACCACACCGGGTACCCTCGTCGCCAGCGGCAGCGTATTCACCAGACCGTGCACCAGGTTTCCCTGCGCCGTCATCGTGGCCAGCGGCAACGCCGTCTGCTCCCAGATGATGCGGGGCACCGGGTCGGCGGCCGGCCAGCGCGTATAACGTAACTCCATCCCCGGGCGCCTCTGCGGGAAGCGAAAGTTCCGGTCGTTGACAAAGGCCGTCACCTGTTTTCCGTCGGTCTCGTCCGCAAGCGCCGTCAGCAGGTTGCGGCAGTAGTTGCTGACCCCGGCTCCACGGTAACCGCCTCTTGTATTAAGTAGCTGGGCGTTAACGACGACTTTCATAGTCTGAGTCTGGTATTCGATCTTCAGCGGCCTTGGGCTACGGCCCTGTAGGCCGCGACCGTCCGGCGGGCAATCTTTTCCATTGTGTAATGGGCCAGCACGCGCTGCCTTCCCGCTTCGGCCAGACTGTTGCGCGCCGCCCGATCCTGCATTAGTCGTTGCAATTGCGACCGGAGCGATTCAATATCCCCCTCCGAAAAGACCACCCCAGCATCTCCGATGACGTTGGGGATCTCGCCGCTGCTGCTTCCAATTACCGGCACCCCGCTGGCCATCGCCTCGATCAACACCCGTCCGAACTGTTCCTTCCAGTTGGGCCGCGTGCGGCTCGGCAGCACCAGCAGGTCCAGCGAACGATAGAAGCCGGGCATCTCCCCGCTGGGAAGCCTCACACCCAGCGTGACCTGGTCTGCGGCGCCGCTTTCGGAAGCCAGCTTCCGCAGCGCTTCCAGATCCTCGCCGCTGCCCACCAGCGTCAACCGCCAGCTACCCTCCAGTTCGGCGCACGCACGCAGCAGCAGGTCCAGCCCTTTCTCGGGCAGAAGCCCCCCGGCGTAGCCAATGTGAAATGCGCCCTCCTTCCCACCCCGCTTCGCTCTCTCCTCCCCATCCAGCCCTGTCTGTGGTCGAAAAATGTTCGGGTCTACGCCAAACTGTGGCAGCACCACAATCTCGCCCTTATACCCCTTGCGGACGAGGACCTCGCGGGCCTCGGTATTCCCCGCGATCGCGACCGGACAGGCCCGGTATACAGTTCGCTCGAACCAGTTAAACGGAGGAGGATAGCGGCGCAGCAGGTTCTGCCAGGTGAAAAAGATCGGCTTTGCGCCCACCATCCGCGCCGCCCGCACACCAAGGAGCGTAGCCAAATTGTATGGCTCCTCATCCACATGCACAACCTCCGGTTTCAACTCCTGAAGCTCTTTTACCAGAGTGGGATAAAAGTGCATATGATAAGCGCCGTTGAATAGGATGGGAATCGTACGCAGTTCGTAGCCGACAGTATGCAGCCGTTCCGCCGCCTGCGTCCCGCGGCGGTCTCTCCAGATCGGCGGCGTCAGCACTGTCAGCTCCACGCCCAGGCGCGCGATCTCCTCCGCCTTCTTCTGATACGCGCCCACAACGAGCGCCTTGCTAACGAGCGCAACGCGCAAGGGGTTCCCCCTCTGGCTGATGGCTAATGAATTCCGCCGGCATACCCCCACCGATTATAGCGGAGGCGCGTGTGGGTCTCAAGAGCGGAGAGGATGAAAGTGTTCCCGGATTTGGGATAGTTGCGGGGACGATGTCGTGGTTCTAGAGATATGAGATTCGGGGAAGACGAACTGAGCAGAAAGGAGTCACTTTTCCTTCTCCTTCCGGCCAGCCAAGGTTGGACGAATAGGGCTTAACTCTCTTCAGCCCAGCGGACAGGAGGCCATTCGCTAACCTCTTGCCCCATGGAGCGCACTAATCGACCGAAAGAACTTGCGAGCTTGCGGAATGATCTGCAACGCTTCCGGCTTCCGATTCTGCCCATTCCTAGATGGCTTGGCCTAACTCGGCCGGGCAGTCCGAATTTCCGTCGAACAGGATTAAGACAGAACTACACTTCGGTTGGAGAAGTGCCAGCCTCACCGCCTTCCTCAATTCGGTCTCGCGCATCAACTGGTTGCGAGGTGTTCGGATCGGTCGACCGATTGTGACGCTCCAAACTTCCGCCTCTTCGACCAAACGGCGCAGTAGGACGGGAAACGCCTCGACTTCACCGTAACCTTCGACTATTGGTTGTATTTTCAAGACAATTCGCCTTTGGAAAAGAGTTCGAGCTGGCGAGGATCGCTAACGAAGAGTTCGACCGCAGTCAAGGCGTTGGCGCGCAGCAGTTCACCGGCCCCCATCAGGTGATTGTTCAATGCCTGCCGCACCGAAGGTGACACAGAAGTAATCCTGGTCTTACCTGCTTCCCAGTGGGCGATGCGAAGGTGTCGGTCTTCAATCCACTTCGCGTCGAGAATATCGGGGCTGTGCGGCGTTACTACAACCTGCATATTGCGCCCGGCATGGCGCAACACATCCAGAATTGAACCCAACGCACCCGGGTGAATTGTGGCTTCCGGTTCTTCAATTACGAGGAGAGAGGGAGAAGAGCGCTGGAATACGGCAGCGAGCATGCCCAAGACGCGAAGCGTGCCATCGGACATGCTGAATGCGCCAAACTTAACCAGTTCTTTTTTGCCAAAGTCCTGGACAAACTCCAAGGTCAGTTTATTGTCGTGCTTCTTAGGCTGAACGCCAACGGCACGGGGGACTATTCGCTCAAGAAGCTCGAGAATTGTCTGCCAGTTGTCAGGGGCCGCGTCTTCTATTTCTCTCAGGACGCTTGCGGCGTTGCGGCCATCAGGGTGCAACCGCATACCTTCGTCCGGATCCTGCATGTCTCGCAGTGCAGTGGGTTCGATATGGCAGATCTGCATCCGAGACAGAAATCGCAAGACGGACTGGAAGCGACTATCGCCGCCCACGAGGGGGAGAGCCAATGCGTTTGACTCCAGAACCGGCTCCAGAGAACCCACATTGCTGCTCCAGTTCGCGTCTGGGCCCGAGAGATCGAACCAACTTGGCGGTCCATCTGTCCGACGCACGACGCACTGCTCACGCAGTACTTGAAAACCGTAGGCCCCGACTGGGCTCAACTCGAAGCCGTAGCGAGCTTCGACTGTGTCGTTGTCCGGTTGCTGCAGAAGGACAGACAGGCCCATGTTTGAGGGACGCCCGCGCGCGGACCCGCGGTTGCCTACCGTGGAAAATCCCCCGCGCGAGCAAGAACGGTTTGCAGTGGTAATGCCATGGCTTCGGCCAGAAAGGCGAATGCGTCGGCAAAGTTGCTCTTGCCGGAGCCGTTCTGCCCGACGAAAAATGTGGGGTTATCGAACTCCACGACCTCTGCAGGCAGGCTGCGGAAACGTTTCAAAATCAGTGTGCGAAGAATCGGTTCAGACATGGGTGCCCCGCCCCGGTGTCCGTATGAGTGGGTTTGGGGCTGAAGGCCTGGACAGACTCCTGCCTCGACCGTACATATTATGCCTTCTGTGACGGCACCTGACAATAGGATACGCGGTCAGAGTATGGGGATCAGAACTGGCCATATAATGACGGCACTCAATACGCGGGCTGTCTGAACTGCGTTCTTGCAATTCATGAATGTACAGGACTGCATTCCGACATCGCTTGACCTCCTGACCCAACCCTGAGCCACAAAGCAAGTTCCCAACCATCCCCTCACCCCACACTCCACCCACTCGCGTACGCCACCAGCCCCAAACTTACGCGCCACCGCCAGCGAAGCGCCGTTCTCCCACGACGTACTGTAAAGCGGAACTCGCCCCGATGCCCCCACCGCCCAGGCACAGCTTGTCCTGCCGCGAATCAGCGCAAACTTCGATCCTGGATCCGGGTTCGGTTCACGCGTCCCTCGGTTACGGCCCGCGCTATCGAGCAAAAACAGGGTACGCTGGTGAATGTCTGGCGTGCTCACAAAACATCCAGAGCGCCGTAGCAATCGCCCCTCAAACCGGCCTACCCGCCCAGATCCACCGACAGCAGCAGATCGCGCATCTGGATCGTCTCCGACAGCGTGTCAACCTCGTTGCACCCCTCCCAGTCGACCCAGACATACTCGACGCAGACGTAGCCCTCGTACCCGGAATCCCGCAGCGCCCGCACCACCCGCGGGTAGTCGATTACATTGTGCTGAATCAGCGACTGCAGGCGGTTTTTATGGCCCCCGCGCGCGTGAAAATGAGATGTATGCGGGATCAGCGTTTCGCTCTCGTCGTCGCTGATCTCCCGGTACGCGAAATGCGAATAGTCCAGAGTCAGCGTCAACCCCGGCGTCATCTCCAGCATGCGATTCGTCTGCTCCGGCGTGCGCGTCAAAGACTCCACGTTGGGCTCAACCGCGCATACACATCCCGCCGCCTCCGCCAGCTCTACCCGCCAGGCCAACTCCTCGCACGCCCGCTTCAGCGAAGTCTCGTACGGTTCGCCCTCCCACGGCAGCCCCGGCTCGATCGTGATATGGGACGCGTTGCACCGCAGCGTGAACTCAACGACGCGCGGAAACAGATCGCGCGCCCGCTTGCGCTCCTCCGCGTCGGGATGGTTGATCGCCAGCGCCGGCAACCCCGGCCCGGAAGCCTGGAAATAGACATCGGCGATCTCCAACCCCTTGTCCTGTACCCGGCTCGACAGGTCTCGCGCCGACGCCGCCAGATTGTCCACAACGTGGCTGGGATAGATGTGAGAACGGTCCTCGAACAGCCCGATATCCACCCCCTGAAACCCCATCATCGCGATCAGCGTCAGCACGTCGTCATGGGGCAGCAGCGGAAAGGTGAAGTCCGGGCACGAAAGCTTAAGTTCCATCTTGCAACTCCTTCTTCGGCTGGAGAGTACAGCACCGACCGCTGGCCACTAGCCGCCGGCCTCTATCTGAACGACGATGTCGTGGTTGAACGGCATCAGTTCGATTCCCGTTTCACCGCCGGAAAGGTCCTGGGGCTCACCCCTGTACCTCCCCTCCTCCGAGGAATAGAGCCGCGCCGAGTAACTGCCCGCCCTGGTCGTGAACGGCTCGTTTCAGACCTCAAAGTAGAAGCAGTCGTAACCGTTTACCCCTTCCACCACCTTGCTGACGTATGCCATCCGCCGCTCTGGTTCACTCTTCGCCCTTCATTCCTCCTGAACCGCCACCAAGGAGTCGTCATGCTCCTGGAAGTCGAGGTCATATTCCTCCCAGTAATACTGCAAATCCTCTGACTCCCAACCGGCGTAGATATCTTCCCAGGGCAATACATTGCAGTGCGGCGTGATCGATTTCTTTTCAATCGGCAATGAGGGCGGCTGGTAGCGGAAATCTGTCGACAGTCGGATCTGATTCTTCGTTCGATTCGGGATCGACCTGTGGACGGTCAGGCTGTGGAACACCAGCACGTCGCCGATCTGGAAGTCGGTCTCGAACCACTCCTGCGGTGTGTCGTCATCGAAGATGACGTGGCGGCCGCCCGCGCCCTCTGCCGCCCGCACCGGCAGGACGCCCAGCTTGTGCGAACCCCGCAGCACGCTCAACCCGCCCAGCTCCCGCGGGCAGTCACCCAGCGGAATCCAGCAGGTGTAGACCGTCTTTGATCCCTGGATGAAGATGTGGTCCTGGTGAGCCGGCGTCGGCGCGTTGCCCTTAGCCGGGATCATCAGACGCGCGATCTTGAGGGCGTGTACCAGCACCGTTTCATCAAACAGTTTCCCCAGCATATCGACCACAGCCGGATTGTGGGCGAGGCGATGGAAAGATTCCAGGCGCTGCACGTCACCATAGGCCTCCGGCGGCACACCAACGCCGCAGAAGGGCTCCATCCCGTCCGCCGAAGGGTCGGCGATCCCGTCCATCAGCTCCGTGCCCGGCGCTATCCAGCCGTAGTTATCGCAGACCTCCAGGATCTGGCGCCGCAGAGCCACGATCTCATCCGAGGGCAGCAGCTCGCGAAAGAACAGAAAACCATCGGTCGCTATCTGTCGGCGCATCGCCTGCGCATCATCAAGCAGTGCATTGTGGTTCTGAAATTCAGATGTTGTGGTCATTCTCTGCCTCCATAACAGATGCCCAATCCCAGACCGCGTTCAAGCGAAATTATCGCGCATCCAACGGTGCTGTGTTATTGGGGCATAGCACAGTTCCCCACGGCGTCAATCTGGGAGAAGAACTGCTTCTTGTACTTTTAAATCAAAGGAACTATTAAATCAAAGGAACTATATCACGTTCATATGGATATGAGACGATTCATCCGTATCCGAATGTCAGAATCCCGAATGCAGCCATAGGCACATGCGATTCTGGTCGTCGCAGCGGGTCCCGAACCCCTGTCACCCGATCTCCTCATCACCCACCCTCGCAATCCACTCCCGCGTCCATTCCACCGTCTCCAGCTCCAGGTCACAGATACAGCTCGCCAGAAAGATCATTCCCTCAATGCGCCCCGCGTGCAGCCAGCGCAAGGCCGTCTCGCACTGCATCTGCATCGCCTCCACCGGCATAGGCCGGCGCTGTCCATAGTCATACATATACAGGCCCAACAGCTTGTGGCTGTCAGGCGCGATCATCTCACACCGGGTCATGTTCGCTTCCAGGTCCTTCAGGTCCGGCTCTATCCAGGTCCAGAGTGAGACCCAATCGCAGAGTGCAAGATGGCGTTCCAGGGGCATCTCCAGTTGATAGGTATAGAGCGTGACGCCCAGCCCCAGCCTGCGCCCGCCCACCACGAACTGACTGCGCAGCGACTGCAGTTCCTCGACCGAAAGCACACCCAGATCGCCCCCGTCCTGCGGCCGCCTGAAGAAGTCGTCCATGAAAAAGCCAATAATGTTCGGATTGCGCGCCGCCAGCTCCAGCACATGCCTGCGCTCCTCATCCGAAGAACGCCCTGCGCCGCCCACAAATGACCAAAACACCTGATGCAACCTCCGAAAAGGGATTGCGTACTGGTCAAATGGCATCTCCGGCTTATCGTGGTAGCGCACCATGATCATATTGGGCACATTCATGTAGAATGCGGCCTCCACCGGCGTGATGCGCGATGTGCGTCCGATAGCCCACTCCGTGTCATGGCTGCCTGCCTCATGGGCCCAAAGCCACATCCGATCGCGTACCGTCGTTATGGAATCCTCCGGGTTTGGGGTACTCCCCTCGAGCTCTTAACAATGTCTGCTGGGCCGCAGTTGGAGCAGGCTGTATATCCTCCAATGGAATCGTCGCGCCCAGTTATATGAAAGCGCTCAGCCCCTGTCAAACGATCTTTCCTGGTAACATAATGGGGATCGCACCAGCCGGCAAGTCCGTGATATGGCGCCTGCCGCATCTCCGTCTGGACCCGTGTCTTCAGAATGAAACCGGCCAAGCGTAGAGATCGCGCCGCTCATTCGCCCTCATTTCGGTATGTTTTCGAATAAGGAGATAGGCCGAAATCATTTGACAGCCAATCTTTTACCGTGCCATAATCATTGAATCTGCCGTTGCCTGAGAGGGCGCGTTTCAAGTGCTGAATGTCCGCGCAACTCTTCTACCGGAGACGTTGCGCCTGTTCCCAGACCTGCCCCCGAGTCCCCGCCCATAGCCGCGGGCGGTGGGCTATCGCCAGCTTGGGAGGAACCATGCCTGATCGCTTTCGCGTCTCGTTGTTCGGGGCCCTGGTAATTCTGCCCCTTTTGATTAGCAGTTGCTATCCTTTCCAGGGAGACATTACGCAAATCCTGACTCCGGCCGCGCCCCCTACTGCTGAAGCAACCGCAGAGCCGGCCGAGCCGGAAATGGTGACTTTGGTGGCAACGGTAGCTGTCAACGCGCTGCGAGTGCGCCAAGCGCCCAATGAAGAGACGCCGATTATCGCCGGCCTGCTAAAGGGTGATGTCATCAACGTAGTCGGGCGAACGGAGGATGGCAGTTGGCTGAAGGTGGAGGTGCCGGACGTAGGGACCATTGGCTGGATCTGGGCTGAAGATGTAACCTTGAATGGAGACCCTTCCGCTCTGCTTGTGCCCGAAGACGCGCAAATGGCCGTCGAACCCGAAGACGCGATGGCAGACGACGGCGAGGAGCAAGCAGACGAGGGCGAGATGGCCGCCGAGGAGAAAACCGAGGATCAAGCGAGCGCGGTCGCCGATCTGGAGCCAAGCGTCACGGTTTACGCGCAGGAGGTGCTCAAGGGCCAGGTTACGGTTGCGGAAGCTGCCGTTCCGGTTGAAGGCTGGATTGTCATTCACGCCGATGATGCCGGCTCTTTCGGGCCCATCATCGGACAGGCGCACCTGGAGCCCGGACTCACGACTGATCTGGCTGTAGACATAGACGTCGATGCCGCCACGGAGACTCTCTACGCCATGCTCCACACAGACGGCGGTGTCTTTGATGTCTTCGAGTTTCCCGGCATGGATATGCCGGTACTGAAAGATGGCGCACCGATCAGTTCGGCCTTCACCGTAACGATCGGCGAAATGTCCATCTCCGACGAAGAGGCCGACGCTGAGGAGGCCGTACCTGTTACGACGCCGACCGATGAACCGCTGCTACAGGTGGGCGATGTCACCAGACACCTGGCAATCGTTACGACGCGTGCCTTGCGCGTACGGAGCAAACCGGAAACCATCGCCGAGGTTTTGGCAGGCGTCGCCGTCGGTGAAGCCTATCCTGTGGCCGGATTCAGCTCAGATGAACATTGGGTCGCGATCTTTTTCCCTGACATCGAGGACCCGGTCTGGATAGCGGCCTCGCTGGTGGAGCTGAGGGAAATCGAGTTGAGAGTGCAGATGGGCCGCGCGACCATCGAGACCGGCCGGGGCGGCCGCTTGCGGTTGCGCGGCGGACCCTCTCTGGAGGCGTCCATCGTCGGCCACGCTCAGGACGGTGAAAGCTACGATACCCTCGGCTATAGCGAGGATGGTCAATGGGCACTGCTGGTCGGAACAGGAGTGGAAGGCGCCACCTGGGCCTCAATCACCTTCCTGCTGTTTGAGTAGCGGACTTGTCTTGCCCTTTGTAGCCTGGAGTATGACGGCACAACTTTCAACAGGTCTCGAACAACATAAGAGCGGCAGTTTCCACGTGAGACTGCCGCTCTTTTTGTGTGCATTACTTTCAACTGACCGATCTATCGGCGCCAACAGATGGACCGTGCAACTCGCGCAGCGATAACTCTTTGAAAGAGATCTACTCGTCGCGCGTAAGCGCCCAGGAGTCCGCCCAACTCTCAGGAATGGGGAGGTTGTTGGCGTATATCAGGTTGATCAGCTGGCCGTGGTGATGGGCCTCATGTTCAACCAGTCGGTAGTAACCGGCCAGCGGTGTCGAGCCATTCTCAAAGACCTGTAGCCAGTCCACCTTCTCAAAACTTGCCAGCAAGGCCGCGTCTGCCGCCTCCATCCCCTGGCGTACACGTTCAACCGGCAGCACCTCACCGGCCGGCGCCGGCTGCAGGCTGCAATTCCAGCCCTGCATGCCTCCTTCCAGCAACACCGGCGGCCAGCTCTCCTGTGTGCCTAACATGCAGTAGAACTGGTAGAGAATGTTCTGGGATTCGGGAAAGGGCAGGCGGGCGTCCAGATCGGCATCGGCCAGCACATCCATCAGATCATAGGTGCGTCCGCGCAGATCCTGCCAATGGATCTGCACACTCTCCAAAACGGTCTGTGTCATTTTCTCCTCGCTCTTTGTGGGTCTGTCAGTTTCTCCGGGATGAAGCGGACCCCGGTACCCACTTTGCAACAATCGGTGGCGGACAGTTGACGGGGCGCCTTTCACTGGAGTCGTCATCCATAACTATAGCACATGGGCACTCTTGCCACAGTCATCCAGACTGCTGCACTGCGGATTTCTGAAACTGCCTGTTCAGTTGCCGAGCACCGTAGTTCATCTGAACACATTCCCAACTATAGGACGCGCGCCTGACTAGCGCGCGCCTTCAGGCTATGATAGGATTCTCAGCAAATGGTGATGGTTGATTTTTTGGCGGGCTACACGTGTCTGATCCACCCCAATCGCGCACGAATATTGAAGATAAAGCGCATCCTCAATCGCGCTCATATAGCGAAGCGGCAGCGCCTCCTAACATCCTGCTGATCACCAGCGACCAGCAGCATTTCTCAACCCTCGGCGTGACCAATCCGCGGATCCATACGCCCGCCCTCGACCGGCTCGCCCGCGAAGGCGCCCGCTTCGACCGCGCCTACTGCAACAACCCCGTCTGCTCGCCCTCGCGATCATCGATCATTACCGGCCAGTACCCGGCCTGGCACGGCTGCTGGACCATCGGCGTCAAACTGGGTGAGGATGTTCCCACCGTCGGCGACCTGCTGCACCGGCACGGCTACGACACCACCCTGATCGGCAAAGCCCATTTTCAGCCTCTGGCCTCACGCCCGGAACAGACCTCCCTCGAATGCCAGCCCACCCTGCGCGATCTCGACTTCTGGCGAGAGTTCCATGGACCGTGGTACGGCTTCCAACATGTGGAAGCGGCGCGCAACCACGCCGACGAAGCCCACGCCGGTCAACATTATGGCATCTGGATGGAGGAAAACGGCCTGCCCAACTGGCAGGACTTCTTCCAGTCCTGGCCGGCCGACCCCAATGCGGCCAGGCGGGAACACGCCTGGGACCTGCCGGAGGAGTACCACTACTCCGTCTGGACCGCCGAACGCTCAATCGCGGCCATCGAGCGCAGCGCTGCCGCAGGCAAACCCTTCTTCCTCTGGAGCAGCTTCCACGATCCCCATCCGCCCTATCTCGTATCCGAACCTTGGGCATCAATGTACGATCCCGAAGAAATGCAGCCGGGCACACTGGAACCGGGCGAACTGGATGTAATGCCTCCCCACTTTGCCAAAACGCAGCAACGCAATCCGGACTTCTCCGCCTGGCAGGAGACGCCCTTCGGCAATCACGGCTTCAACAGTCACCTGCATGAGCCGGACGCCATGCGCAAAAACATGGCCGTCTACTACGGCATGGTCAGCCTGATGGACCGTGAGATTGGGCGCATTCTGGACAAGCTGGATCATCTGGGCATTGCCGACAACACGCTCGTCGTTTTCAGCACCGATCACGGTCACTTCCTCGGCCAGCACGGGCTGATCGCCAAGGGCGCTTTCCACTACGAAGATCTCATCCGTCTGCCCTTTCTCGTGCGCTGGCCCGGTCGAGTCCCCACCGGCGCGGTGAACGGCTCGCTCCAATCACTGGTCGACCTGGCGCCCACTTTCCTGCAAGCGGCCGGCATCGACATTCCGGGCGAGATGCAGGGCGCCGGTCAGCTTGAAACGTGGACCGGCGCGGCCGGCGAAGCACGCGACCACGTGCTGGTTGAAAACCGTCATCAGCCCACAGCGCTGCACCTGCGCACGCTCGTGGACCAGCGCTATAAGCTTACCGTCTATCGGGGCCACACATACGGTGAACTTTTCGATCTGCAGGAAGATCCGGAGGAGCGCTGCAACCGCTGGGATGATCCCTCCTTTTCCGCAATCAAATCGACGCTGCTACAGCGTTTCGTACAGGCCGAGATGGAGCGGGAACCCACCCGTTTCGACCGCATCGCCGGCGCATGAATGCGGTTAAGCCCTAATAGATCCTCTGCCTACCCGGCTGAGCATGCTCCGTTAAGGGCGAGTGCCCATTGGGGGGCCGGGCCTCAAGCGGCCCTCCTTGTTCGAGGAATACGCCCCACAACGCCCCCAAGCAACTCGACCTCTATGCGGTATCTCGTCAAGGCGGCGCAGCGACTGTTCACAGGCAACGCAGAAGTGGCTGCGGAAAACGTCGGCTGTGGTAAACTACAACTGAATATAAGTTCTGTTCGACACCGGAATCTTCGCACGCAATAGCGAAACGGAAGCCGGTTCGCAACTGCCTTCAGATGACGAAGCGGCACTGCGCACAGAAAAACACACTGCAAAGCGCGCCAAAGCCGAAAGCTCTCAGTGCTTGGCGGCCCCTTGCATTCCAGGCCGTTGCGAAAAACCAGGTAATGAGTACGCAAAACCACCGTTCTCACTCCCATCAAACATCCATTTACGGAGCACAACAATGAACCTTGAACATGTTGCAATCAACGTACCAAACGTCCGCGAGCAGGCACAGTGGTGGAGGGAGCATCTGGGGCTGCAAATCGTCTCCGCCGGCGATGTTCCCCCATACATGAACTTTGTCTACGACAACAACGGCAGCATGGTAGAGTTGTACAGCAATGAAGAAATGGAACACCTGGACTTTGCCCAGATCAATCCCTTCAACCTGCACTTTGCTTTCAGTGTAGACGATATGGAAAGCGAACGCGAACGTCTGATTCAGGCCGGCGCTACGCCCGACGGCGAGATCAACAACACTCCCACAGGAGACAAGCTTTGCTTCCTGCGCGATCCCTGGCAGGTGACCGTGCAGCTTGTCCAGCGCAAAACACCTATGGTTTAAGCAGCGAACAGTGATCAGTGGCCGGCCGCGAGCCGCCGGCCACTGGCAGTTGCCGTTGGAGCGCCAACCATGCCAACTCCAGTGAAGATGCCCCAATTGGGCGAAACCGTGTTCGAAGGGACCGTCGCCCGCTGGCTCAAGCAGCCTGGGGATCCGGTGCAGCGGCAGGAACCCCTGCTCGACATCACCACCGACAAAATCGACACTGAAGTGCCCGCGCCCGCTGCCGGATTCCTGCTCAAAATCCTGGTCGCCGAGGGAGCAACGGTTCAGGTTGGCTCTGTCATCGCCTACATCGGCGACAAGGAAGAAGAGATAGCAGAGGGGGCAGAGGGTCCGGGAATAACGGAACAGTCAAGCGCAGAAACCGACCGATCGGCCCCCTCTTCCCCTCTCTCCGCCTCCCGGCGGGCGGGTGACGCCGCTTCCGATGCGAAACCGGAGGGCCGCGCCTTCGTCAGCCCTGTCGTCGCCCGCCTCAGCGCAGAACATAACATCGATCTGGACGAGGTGCAGGGCAGCGGGCGCCAGGGGCGCGTCACCAAGAAGGACTTGCTGGTCTATATCGAGGCTGCTGAAAAACAGCCACCTGCAGCGCAGCCCGCTGCCGCCGCTGTGCCCGGCGAAGACGAAGTTCTGCAGCCCCTCTCGAACATGCGGCGGACGATTGCCGAACACATGAGCCGCAGCGTCCGCGCCAGCCCCCACGTTGTAACGATCTTCGAGGCCGATATGACGGCCGTCGTGCGCCACAGAGCGGCCCACAAAGAGGAATTTGCGCAAAAGAGGGTTAATCTGTCCTTCACCCCCTACTTTGTAGCTGCGGTCGCGGCCGCGCTTGGCGAGAATCCGACGGTGAATAGTAGATGGACCGATGCGGGGCTGATGCTGAGCCAGCGCATCCACGTAGGCATCGCCGTCGCCGTGCCCGACGGTCTGGTTGTGCCCGTCATCCGGGACGCCGATGAAATGAATCTGCAGAGGCTGGCGCGTACAGTCAACGAGCTGGCCGGCCGGGCCCGCCGCGGCGAACTGTCCCCGGACGAAGTGCGCGGCGGCACCTTCACCGTGACCAACCACGGGACAGGCGGCAGCCTTCTGGGCACACCCATTATCAATCAGCCCCAGGCTGCCATCTTGGGAGTCGGCAAGATCAGCAAGCGAGCGGTCGTGAACAGCGGCGGCTCAGACGGCGCTCCAGCCGACCCGCTTCTGCCCAGCGCCGACGACACCATCTCTATCCGTCCGATGTCCTACCTGAGCCTTGCCTTTGATCATCGCATCCTGGATGGCTTCGGGGCTGACAGCTTCCTGGCAGATGTAGTGAAGCGACTGGAACACTGGGGCGCGTAACAACGGCGGATAACCATGCAGTACACTACAGCTATCTGTGATCACCGGCCGCCGGAAACTGGAGTTAGCGGAGGAATCTGTGGCAAACAATTACGACTATGACCTGATCGTCATCGGCTCCGGGCCGGGCGGATATGTGGCCGCGATTCGGGCCGCGCAGCTGAACCTGAAGACCGCGCTTATCGAGCGTGAACACCTGGGCGGCGTCTGTCTGAACTGGGGCTGCATCCCCAAAAAAGCGCTTATCAAGAGCGCAGAAGTGCTGGATACGCTGCAGCACGCGCAGGAGTTTGGCCTCACCTTTGATAACTTGCAGGTGAACTACGGCGCGGCCGTCGATCGTTCCCTGCAGATCGTAGGCCGTCAGACCAAGGGCGTTGGCTTCTTGATGAGGAAAAACAACATCGAAGTCATCGAAGGACATGCACGCTTCACCGATGACCACACCGTACAGGCCAGCGCCGGCCCGCTCAACCCGGACGGCGAACCGCGTACCGTGACCGCCGGCAGTTTCGTGGTTGCCACCGGCGCCCGTGCCCGCGACCTGCCAGGCGTCGAAGCCGACGGCGAGCGCATTCTTCAGTATCGCCATGCCATTCGCCTGAACGAAATCCCCGCATCCCTCCTCGTTGTGGGCGCAGGGCCGATTGGCATGGAGTTGGGCCACATCTACGCCACCTACGGCGCACAGGTGACTATCGTCGAAATGTTGGATCAGGCCCTGCCTCTGGAGGATGCCGACGCGGCGCAGGAGGTAGTGCGGGCCTTCCAGAAACGGGGCATAAAAGTGTTGACTTCGACCCGCACCGAAGACTTTGAAGTCGGTGAACGGTCGGTCACCGTTACGATCAAGGACGTGACCGATGGCAGTGCCCAGACGGTAGAAGTTGAGAAGGTACTCCTGGCGATTGGAATTTCACCCAATACCGAAGACGTCGGTCTGGACGCTGCCGGCGTAGCCCTCAACCAGGACGGCTTCATCGAAATCGACGAGTATATGCGTACCAACCGCGAAAACATCTACGCGATCGGCGACTGCACCGGCAAAATGCCGCTGGCGCACGTGGCCAGCGCCCAGGCCATCGTCGCCGCCGAGAGCGCCGCCGGCCAGACCACCACGCCGATCCCGTCCGAACGTTACATCTTTATGCCCCGCTGCACATTCTGTGTACCCCAGGTCGCCAGTCTCGGCATGACCGAAGCCGAGGCGCAGGAGGCCGGCTACCCCGTTAACGTGGGCAAGTTTCCCTTCATGCCCAACGGCGCCGCCCAGGCGCAGGGCGTACGCAGTGGCTTTGTCAAAATCGTCGCCGATCAGAGATACGGCGAGATCCTCGGCGCCCATATCGTCGGCCCCAATGCCACCGAACTTCTGCCGGAACTGTCCCTGGCGCAGATGATGGAACTCACACCCGCCGAGATCGCGCACAACGTGCACGCCCACCCGACCCTGGCCGAAGTGGTAATGGAAGCGGCCCATGGCGTTGAGGGCCTGCCAATACATATGTAGAGACCCATGAGCACCGAATCCGACCGGCGCCAGCCGCCTGGGCCAGCCGCGAATCGAAAACGCGCCGCGCTAAAGGCAATCTGCCAGCAGCACGGCGTCGCCATCCTCTACAGTTTCGGCAGCCGCGCCAGGGAGACGCTGGCTTGGCTGGACGATCCAGATGCTGTCCTCGCCCCCGGCCCCTCCGACGTGGACTTGGGGGTGAAGCCCCTGCCGGCTACCGACTTCAGTTGGAAGACAGAGGTTGCGTTGGAGTTGGCGCTAGAAGGTTTACTGGGTGTGGAGAGTGTCATCCTCGTCAATCTGTGTTGCGCCGACCCCTTCTTTGCCTTCGAAGTCCTAAAAGGTGAACGACTCTACGCCAAAAGCGAATATGCAGCCGACAACTACGACCTGTACATCATGGCACAAGTGGGCGATCTCACGTGCTTGAGAGAAGTGAAAGCGCCGCTGCTTTCTGGATTCTCCAAGTGACCCGACCTACCGCTCCCGTCGCGTCATGTTCGAGTGCCTTTCAACGTCAGATCGGGGACAATCCACACAGGATCGATAATCCCCTGACCGATGCCGATGGACAAGCCTGAATACGCCGCCTTTCCTCTTGACATCACTGTCCGTTTCGCCGAAACCGATCAGATGGGCGTCGTCCACCACAGCGAGTATGTCGTCTGGTTCGAGGCCGGGCGCGTCGCCTGGATGGCGGCGGCCGGGATGCCCTATACTGAGATCGCCGGCGCCGGCTACAACTTTGCCGTTACCGACCTGCAATGCCGCTACCGCAATGCCATCCGCTTCGGCGACGCCGTGCAGGTCATTACGCGCCTGGGGTCGCTGCGCAGCCGCCAGGTCGAGTTCGTTTACGAAATCCGCAACCCGCACACCGGCGACATCTACGCCGACGGCCACACGCGGCACATCTGCGTCGACGGCGATGGCCGCATGACGCGCCTGCCGGATTGGATAGCACAACGATTGTTGGGAAAAGTGGAAGGTGAAGCGTATTCCGAAAACGCTTGACACCTTTGAGACAGCGCCGTGCAGACCGGATGAGATCTGGTCCGCTGGCTCGTGGGAAACGTCTCTATCCCTGCGTCAACTCAGCAGGAAGCTCCTCCCCATCGGTCTCCAGGGGCGGCAGCTCCTCAAGACTGGTCAGCCCAAAATGCTGCATGAACTGGTCGGTTATCGTATAACGGATTGGCCGGCCGGGCCCTTCCAGACGGTCAAACTCCTCCACCAGGCCCTGCTGCAACAGGTTACGCAGCACGCCGGAACAGTCGACACCTCGCACCGCCTCCACCTGCGCCCGCGTCACCGGATGGAGATAGGCGATGATGGCCAAAGTCTCGAGGGCCGGCGCGCTGAACTGCACCCTCATGTCCAGATTGAGGAAATCCTCCACCACATGGGAGGCGGCGGGATTGGTGACAAGCAGGACCCGGCCGTCGCGACGCTGCAGGCGCAGCCCCCGATTCTCCTCCTCATACTCCCGCTGCAAGGCGGCCAGCGCTTTGGTCACCTCAACTTCCGGGCAGCCTGACGCTTGGGCAAGCTGCGCTGGCGTAACCGGGTCCCCCGCCACGAAAAGCAGGCTCTCCAGAAGGGCGCTCAACTTCACGCTTCCCACTCATCCTCAAAGGGCAGATGGCGCATACGCACATCCAGCTTGCCGAGCCGCAAACCCATATCCCCTTCGATGATATCCCGCGTTGATTCGACCACCTCGTCCGTCTTCATCGGCACGTCAATATCGGGCGCAGTTTCGACTTCCAATTGAATGTCAACTGCATTGCCGCGGGATTTCACGTCCGGAAATACTGTAATTACATCGGCGAGCTGATCCAGATGCCAGGTCAGGCGGCGTGCGATGCTGTCCGTGTCCAACTCCACCGAGCTGCCCTTTATCGTCTTCATACGCACCCCGCGCTGGCGGTGTGGCCATAGTTCCAACCACAGCAGGCCGCCGAAAATGAACACCGCGATTGTGCCCACTGCCACCTGGCCAATCAGGAAATTCATGGTGTTCGCCTGCTGTTGTACGCGCAGGAACTCCTGGGCCAGCGAAAAACCGCCCACGAGCGCGCTGAAGGTTCTGTCTGGAAAAATCGTCGTATAGCCAATGGCGGTGAGCAGACCCAGCCACAGCACAACGACGACAATGCGATTGAATGCGTTGATCACTTCCGGTTTCGTGCCTGAAGGGCATTCATTGGTTTCCAGCTGACCGCTCGTCCGACTAGAGAGGACGGGCTGCTGAAAACATCTCGTTGACTCTCGGCGCTGCGATTGAAATTCCCGATCTTCGATTATACATCACATCGTTATTGGCCGCGAAGCAAGGCATTCAGCTGTTCCTCCTCCACGCGTGGCCGTAGGTCAACGCGGCCATCAGCAACCACAGGAGGCCGCCCGCCAGGCTGAGTCGCAGGCCGGTCCGCCAGGTGGTCGGCCTGTACGAGAATATCACTTTGCTCTCGCCGGCTGGCACCGGTACGCCGCGAAATAGCACATTGGTCGCAACCACCTCCACTGGCTCGCCGTTGACCGCGGCCTGCCAGCCTGGATAATAGGCATCCTTGAGCAGGAGAAAGCTCGGCCGTTCGGATCTGGCGTGTACGACGATCCGCTCCGGCTCGTAGGAGATAACCGCGACCTCGCTGCCAGACGGTGCGTTCGAACGGTCCACAAGGCCCCAGGCGGCCACCGCTT
Source organism: Caldilineaceae bacterium (assembly GCA_965200615.1). Classification (GTDB taxonomy): domain Bacteria; phylum Chloroflexota; class Anaerolineae; order Caldilineales; family Caldilineaceae; genus Bin5. Next base: position 1,390,304 of record OZ241377.1, read on the forward strand.
CGGCGCTGGTCTCGACGACTGCCGAAGCCTGAGACGCATTCATCACATCGGAGACACGCAACATTCTTACCGCCTCGTCCAGCGATGCAGCCGGCCGCACCGTCCCGATCAGTTGTGCCCGCCCGCTGCCTCCCAGTCGCTCGTAAATCTTGACGTCGCCGCTGTGTACGCGCCGAAAGCGGCCGCGGTCGCTGGGTAGCAGAGGCACGAACGTCTCCGTGCGCTCGTCAACCAACGTCACCGCCTGCACCGCCAGCTTGGCAGACGCAGTGCTTTCCACCAAAGCGATCTCCAGCGCGTCCAGACGGGCGGCTTCCGTTAGCGTAAAGCGGGCCAGGTACTCCTGCTGTCCGGTCTCCCCTTCCTGATTTACGACAGGCGCATCTCTTCCAGTTGCCGTCGCCGCTGGACCAACAGCCACATTGAAGCTGCCTGCCTGGCTGCCCGTGAGCAACCTGCCGATGGCATGACGTTCACCTCCAATCAGGCCGGTTATTTCCGCCAGGAGCAGATTGGCGGCTTCCGCCTGAAGCGCCTCCGAGTCTGCCGTCACGAAACCGACGACATCCACCGCGGTTGCCTCGAAACTATGCGGCGCGTCTATCGTCAGCCGTGCTCCGACTCCAGCCGAGTCACCCGTACCATTCGCTGCGAGAGTAGCCCCGATCTGGCGGTCGTAATAGACATCGTCGTGCCATACATCACGGACCTTGTCGGTGATCACAAAACGAACGTCCATCAACTCGAGAGCGTCGGTGGGTGGAACTGTCCGCAACTGCTCGCGCACGCGGCCGTCCGGCACCAGTTCCTCCGGCGGAATAAGCAGCGACAGGAAAGCGTTGTAGCGCAGCAGAGGAAGCACGCCGCCGTCGAATCCGTCCACAGTAGGGATGCGCCACAGCAGAGACAGGTTCGGCGCCAGAATCTCCTGGGATTTGAGCGCAATGATGAATTCCTCGAAGGCGGCCTCGCTTAGCTGTGGGCGCGCTCCGCCGCGCAGGATACGCCGCCAATCCGGCATATCTCCCGGGTCGAACGTGATTTCGCTGATGCTCAGCAGCCGCCCCGCGGCCGCCGGGTGGAGCGCTCGCAGCGGTTCCGTCAGCAGATGGGCAGACGCGGTCCGCACGTCGTACACGGCCTGGGGCGCGGTCGGTTGTGTATGCGGCAGGGCACGCGCGGCCAACAACAGATCGAGCGCCAGGATCGCAAGCAGCGCCGCACCACCAGCGCATGACAATCGCTGCGCGACCGATCTTCCACCGTTGGGGGCTTTCAACCTGTCCCAAAGCCACTCCGTCCCGGATCCTGCCAGCACAGCCATGCCCAGCGTATAGAGCATCATCCAGCGTGCCGGAGTGCGGAACAGATCAAAGCCGGGCGCCAGGTAATAAAAGAGGAGTGAAAATGGGTTCCAGCGTCCCAGCGCCAGGAACAGACCCAGCCCCGTGAAGAAGAGCCCGCACAGAGCGGCTAAAGGCCAGTGGCCGAACGTCCATGGCCGTCTCCCTGCCACTGGCCGCAAGCGACTGACCACCGCGACCAGGGCCAGCAGCAGCCCCACGACTCCCACATAGGCGACAAACTCGGTGTAGCCGAGCGTGGAAAAGACAACGCTAAGATCGCGCAGGCCGTAAGAGGGCAGCAGCGTCCAGTGCAGCAGCAGCGGCCGCAAACTGAAGCTGGTCACATCCACGTAGCTGAGGCCGCCGCTCCGCAGTCCCAGCTGACTCAGTTCCAGCGTGGGCAACAGCTGGGAGGCGGCGAGCAGGACGCCCAGCAGGACCCCCAGGGCATAGATGAGGAAGGAGGCCGCGAGCAGACGCAACCCGTACGAATACGCCCGCAGGCTCGTCGCCAGCAGCCAGGCGCCCACACCGAAAAGATTGATATAGGTCGTCTGTGTGTGACCGGCCAGAAGAGCGAGCGCCACAAACAAGGCAAAGGGCAGGAGCAAAGCCGCGTACCTCCGGAAATGAGGAGCAAGACGCGAGGAGCCGGCAACCCCCTCTCTCTCCTCACTTCTCTTTGCTCTTTCCTCCGACGCCCACCGCCCTTCCAACGCCCACAGGAGCCAGGGCAGCCAGGCTGCGCCGTTCATCTGATTTATGTGCCCCAGCAATCCGCCGTAGAAACCGCTCCCCGCCAGCGCCAGGCCGGCCCCGACCGCGGCCAGCCACCCTGCTCCCCAGCGCCGCATCAACGCGCAGCCGCCCAGTGCCAGGATCCAGGCATGGATGGCGCCGCTCCAGTAGAGTTGCCGCGTCACGGGAAGCCAGCTCAGCGGCCAGTGTAAGGGGTAAAGCGCCGCGGCCTGCGGATTGGCAAGGAATGGCGCACCCATAAAAATATATGGGTTCCAAAAGGGAATTCGACCCGCGCGCAGGGAGGCGGCCGCGTAGTCGCGGTAGGGATAGAAGTAGTGGAGGATGTCGCCGCTGGCCAGTACTCGGTCCGTAAAAAGGAGACGGTAAAAGAGCAGCAGGACGAAGAGGCCCAGGATCGATGCGGCCGACAGGGGCGGGAAGAAGCGGCGTATCGAACTGCAGCGGCTACTGATCAGAAACACCGCAAACAAATATCCACCGGCGCTCAGTCGCTGAATCGATACTTGATGAGCGCAGCAATAGCCGTAAACCCGTCCCGCCAGGTAAGTTTCTTGCCTTCATGGAACTGGCGCCCGTTATAACTGATGGGCGTCTCGAAGATTGGGTAATTGCGTTTGAGGATTTTGGCCGTCAGCTCAGCTTCGATCTCGAACCTTTGGCTATGGAGGGTCATCCCTTCAATTACGTCCCGCCGAAAGCACTTATAGCAGGTCTCCATGTCGGTCAGGACCGTGCCGTAAAGAAGATTTGTAAACCAGGTGACGCCTTTATTGCCGATCGTATGTGAAAGGCTCATGGCCGCACGCGGGCCGCCGAGAAAGCGGCTCCCGTAGACGACATCGGTGCGCCCCTCCAGAATCGGGGCCAGAAGTCTGACATAGTCTCCAGGATTGTATTCAAGGTCGGCGTCCTGCACGACGTAGATCGCACCGGTCGCCGCCTCAAAACCCGTGCGCAAGGCCGCGCCCTTGCCCCCGTTCCGTTCATGATAGATGATACGCAGATCTTCCGGCTCCTCCCCCTGTAAGCGGGCCAGTATATCCCGCGTTCCATCGGTGGAACCGTCATCAACGATGATGATTTCCTTCTCCAGTTGGGTGGGACCGCCGTTCAGGTCCGTTGCGCCATCGGCATTGACTCTAAGGTCGACCGCGCGCACCCGGCGGATTATCTCCTCCAGTGTGCCGATTTCGTTGTAAACCGGCATGATAATGGAAAGTCGCGTCTCAACCGGCGCTCCATCGGAAGATTTCATAGTTGGGCAGTCGTTCGTGACCGAGCACTCCAATGATAGGCCTTGGGAGGAAGTGTCTGGCTATTCACCGGCCTGATGGGCAAGAATGATCGCTTCTGCCACAGCTTTCATAGGCTTGCGGTTGTTCATACTCATCTTCTGAATACGCCGAAATGCTTCGGCTTCGTTCATGTTCTGCAGCTGCATCAGAATGCCCTTTGCGCGCTCAACCGCTTTTCGGGTTTCGAGAGTCTCCTTCAGGTCAACAATCTCATTTTCCAAAGTCCGGAACTCGCCGAAGCGCGCCAGGGCCACCTCGATCGCAGGAGTCAGATCGCTTTCACGGAACGGTTTGACCAGATAGCTGGCTACACCGGCCTCCTGGGCGCGTTGAACCAGCTCCTGCTGACTGTATGCACTCAACAGCAGCACCGGGGCGAGGCGCTCCTGCGTCAAGACGCGGGCAGCCTCAATGCCATCCACATCCGGCATCTTGATGTCCATGATCACGATGTCCGGCCGAAGTTCCCAACAGAGATTGATGGCGCTCTGACCGTCCCCCGCTTCGCCTACGACCAGGTAGCCCAGGTTGGTGAGCATCTCCCGCAGGTCCATCCGAATGAGGGATTCATCATCGGCAATGATTATGCGCGTACGCTCCACGGTCTATCCCTTTCCTGGTCGCCACATGCCAAGGATTCGGAGTCGGCGGCTGGCGAAAACGCTGTCGGCCGGAGCATCGTATTCAATGACTGGTGGTTCTTCATGCCTCTGAAAAATGATCACCCGCCGCATCCGTTACGCTACGACAGATTCTATGTTGATCGAACGTTTTGGAAAAGTAACAATTGCCCGGGTGCCTTCGGCAGCACCAGTGTCGTCGCCGGTTACCTGTTCAAATTGCAGTCTGCCCTTCAAGTCATCAGTGACAAGCGTATGAACGATTTGCAACCCCAGACTGCGGCTCTCATCCGGGTCGAAGTCGGAAGGCAGCCCCAACCCGTTGTCCAGCAGCGTTATGCGCACCTTATCCCCCCAGTCTTCTAGCGTAATGCGAATTTCGCCCTCATGTCGGTCCCGCAGACCATGTTCCATTGCGTTCATCAGCAGTTCGTTGACAACGAGCGCAGTGGCAGTGGCCTGGCTGGCTGGAAGACGGATATTCGGCCCCTCCATGGCAATCTCTACCTGTTGCCCCGGGTTCACCGCAACCTGTTGGGCTTGTCCCAGGATGCGCTGGCATACGTCGCGGATATTGATCGGGCGGTGTTCATCCTGGCTCAGGTATTCGTGAATCACAGACATGCTCAGGATCCGGTTCACCGCGTCTGTCAACTGTTGTTTGACTTCCTTGCCCTCGTATCGCCGGCTCTGAATCCGCAGGATAGCGGCAATGGTCTGCAAATTGTTCTTTACCCGGTGATGCACTTCCTGGATCATCGCCGATTTGACCTTGAGTTCGCGCTCGCGTCGCACCGTCTCCGTTGCATTCTGCATCAGCACCAATGCGCCGTCGACCTGCGGCGCGCCCTCCGTCGCCACCGAGTTCGTCCACGGCAGGTGGCGGCGCATGCGCCTTCGCATCAAGTACAGGCTGCCGCGTGGCGCGCGCAGTGGAATTGCAGTGCGTATCCACACGCGACCGTCTTCGCTCTCGTGGCGCGTCTGTACACAGCAGTTGGCCTGCATCGCCTGGCTCACTATCTCTTCGTCCTGCTCCTCCAGATCGGAGATCGGCGCACCCCGCATTTCGGCAACACGACCGATTGAACGAAACAAGTTCATGGCGATGCCGCTCATGTAGCTGACGCAGAACTGCTTATCTACCAGGTAGATACCGTCCAGGCTGCCGAATCCACCCGAAATTTCCGCCGTCTCGATCTCGCCCTGCACTGCCATTCTTTGCAGCCAGCGCACGGCATGACGGAATGGCGGATCACGGCGCCGGTGGCGTTCGTACTCAATCATATTTGTTTCAATGAGCAAGGCCGCAATCGCCTGATTGACAGCGTTGTGAACGGTGTACACCTGCTGGATGACTGGAGCGCCGCTGCTGGTGCGTTCGGGTGGAATCTTACTCTCTGCCATCCTGTTTCGGCGGTCTTCCATCAGGGCTCGATAAACCGTCGGCTGGGCGTTAAACGTGTAAGTGCGCCCGGTCATGTCGTCCCGGTAGACGGAGGATAGTGAATGTGGCGCCGCGTGCCGGGCAACCAGGATCTGCCCAAATGGGCCCCGTTGCATTGCCGGTGACTTGATAAACTCAATGTTTGAGAGGAAATCGTCCTGGGGATCCATCAGACAGCAGAGCATGACGTCAGAACGGCTGACGTCGGCAGTGATAGCCAGACCGGCTTCGATCCGATACAGTAGCGCGATATCGCGCTCGGTCAATGAGGAACAAGAGTTGACCCGGCTATCCATTTCTGTTTGTGGGCATCGCTGTGCCCTTCACGACGGCGTCGCTGCCGCTTCCGTCCCCGAAAATCGCTGCGAGATAAAAAATGCCGTCGTAGAGAACCTGTCCCGACGGCAAGCTACAAAACGTACATTAATTGGCAAAGCATTCGGACCATCGGGGTCAGACAGTAAGGTGACAGCTCGACCACACTGCGATCTAGTCGGGGAGAGAGGATTTGAACCTCCGACCTCTTCGTCCCGAACGAAGCGCGCTACCGAGCTGCGCTACTCCCCGAAAGTGTACAAAAGTATAACGCATATTGAATTCGACGGGCAAATCGGATTGAAGGCATTTGCGCGGGGGCCTGGCCCTACGGATTTTTCGTCCTGCATGCGCTTAAGATCTGACCACATCAGAATCCTCGACAATCTACCGCTGTCTGTCGAGTGCACTCAGCCCATTCCGGGCGACCAATCGAACTCAGTCTCCTTCGGTCGCAGGCTCTTGCAGCGCCGCGAGCAACTCCTCAGCTTCACTCCGCTTGTCCGGGTCCTCGTTGCGGGCGATGATGCGTTGGAGCGTTGAGATGGCCCGCGTATCCCCTTCTTTGGCCATCTTTATCGCCATCTCGTCCCGCTTGTCATGATAGCTGTTGTCATATTCGCGCACTTCAAGATCCCATTTACGCCAATAATATTTTAGGTCCAGGTCGGGCCAGTCCGCGTAGATCTCCTCCCAGGTACTGGGCTGGCTGTGCGGTTGCAGGCTACCGGGCGCAATCGGTTCGCTGGCCTTCTGATAGCGTGCGTCTATCGACATGCGCAACCGGTCCGAACTGTTCGGCAGACCTTTGTGGACCGTCATGCTGTGGAAAATGAGCACGTCTCCCACCCTGAACGGGCTGTAAGCCCAGGTACCGTCGAGCGGGTCGATCACCTCCAGTCCTCCCGCCCCCATCGCCGGCTGGAAATCATAAACGCCGCGCCGATGTGACCCGGCCGCCACCTGCAGACCGCCCAGTTCGGTGGGTAGATCTCCAAGTGGGATCCAGGCCGTATACGTGTCGGCAGTACCCTGAATCGGGATGAAGTCCTGGTGAGGCGGCGTGGTGAAGGCTTCTCGCTGGGGAAAGATCGTCCGCCCGATTATGCGGGGGTGTGGCAGTACCGGCTCGTCAAACATGCGCTCGAAGAGACCCGTCAGGTTGGAGTGATGCTGGATGGCGTGGAACTCTGACAGCTTATACATGGCATGGTACTTCTGCATGTATTCCGGCTCCGGTTCGACACAGAATCCGTTCAGGTCGGCGATCGCGTCTGCCAGCGGCCTGTCCGGCTGGACCCAACCAGCAGCGCGCGCGATCTCAAGTATCTGCAAACGCAGGTCCTCGACGACCTCGACGGGAAGTAAACCGCGGATGAACAAGTAGCCGTCCCGGTCCATCCGCCTGCACAGTTCGGCGCCATCGCGCAAGTAATCGGTTGAATCAAGAAATGGTTGCATTGGATTCTCTCCTGTGGCGCCCCGTTCCAACAGGGCGCGTTGAACTGTCCTCTCCTGTTTGGGCAGCCGAACTGCCGTGTCAGCGCCAGGAGTCAAACGGGTTGTGCGGATCGGTCAAAGGCAGGGCGACGCGTGCACCGGCGATATGCGAAGCGTGCGCGGCCATCGCCCATTCGAGATGGCCGCGGGCGGTTCGACCGTCAAGAAGAGGAAACTCCGGCTCGCGGCCATCGAGCTTGTCGAGCATCGAGCGGGCCATCCTGTGGTGCGCCTTGACCCACTTGTGATCATCAGGCAGTGGGTCGGACGGGATCACCTGCCAGCGGTCATCGTTGAAAAGTCCCGGGCTGACCAGCGGATGGTAGTAGATATCGGGCTGGTTGCTCATCGGGCCCGGCAGCGAGAGCGTTCCTGTCGTGCCGTGGATGTCGATGCGGTAGGGGCGCTCCTTATGGTCGCCTTCGTAGGATTCGAAGTCGGCGGCGAATCCGTCGTCGAAGACATAATAGGCGCGAATGCCGTTGCCGGCGACAAGGCCCATCCCCTCGGCGCCCTGTATGAGATCGTCCGGCGTAGCGTCGCGTCCGTCCTGCGTGATGTGGGCGTGACACCAGACAGGCTGGCCCCATATCTGCCACAGAAAGTCAAAGAAGTGGGGGTAAAGGTCGAGGAACAGCTGGTTGCCCCCTTCATGCCCGTTCATGCCGTGGATGCGGGCGAGGCGAGGTTCGCCGATCTTGCCGCCCTTGATGAGCGGAATGGCGACATGCTGGATGGGAGGATGGCCGCGCCAGGGGCAGGCGACGATGAGCAGTTTGCCGTTCCTCTCGCAGGCCGCCACCATTTCGTCGACCTGGGCGGGCGAGGCTGCGACCGGCTTTTCGATATAAATGTGGGTATTGGCGTCAGCGGCGGCCATCGCCAATTCATAGTGATCGCCGATCTCACGTGTGGCGATCACGGTGATGTCGGGGCGCTCTTCCGCCAGCATCTGCCGGTAGTTGGCATACCCCTTGGCCGCGCCCGTGCGTTCGATCGCCTGCTGGCGGCCCGCGTCGTCGGGGTCAGCGAGGGCAACGATGTCGGCGCCCTCTACGCCGACAAAGGCCTCGTCGACATAATGGCCGTAATTCCCGCGACCGGTGTGTCCGATGATTGCGACTCTGTAGGTCATAATTCCTCCGCTGAAATAACTAACTTTGCTGTCGCCTGAAAGGAGCGCGAGTGCGTTGTTGACAATGGGCGCAAGATCATATCGTGTGCAATTGGGTTGAACACTCCAGGATTGTGCACGCGAATCAGGCGCGCGAACTGAATAAGTTACTGGGCGCCCTAAAGTTTTCTTCCTTGTGCACTTTCCCCTACGAAATCAGACATGGGCTTGAAATCCATCGGCCGGTTCAACAGCCTTTTGTCGATTCATTGGCAAATTCATCTTCATATTTCTCAATCAGCACGCCAATGACCTCCATCAACGAGGCCAAAGGGTGATTTTCATTTTCGCCCACCAAATCGATTAAGTCGTCCAGCACTGCCACAAGCCGTTTATATTCGTTCTCCGCATGGGGAACAAAAACGACAGGCGCCACTTTGGGCCATACATCTTGAGCGGTTTCTATTTCTGCGATCATTATCTACTCCTTCCATTTCCCCCTTCATACTCGTCGTGCGTCAGCACCGCTCTAATATAGATTTTCTGTCGGTTGTAGTGTATTGCCGCGACAAGCCGTGCTTTATTGCCGCCAATGTTGAAAACCGTAAGTCCCCCTACTTGGTCTGCGTGAGGAAATCGTGTACGCAATTCGGCAAAAGTGTGGAATCTGCCTTGCTTCATCAATCTGTACCAGTGTTCTAGCGATGTCTTGGTATCTGGATGCTTCTTCGCAAAACCGCTTAGTCGTGGTTCGCGTGATGACGTGCATAACCTGTTGCCGAGTTCAAGCGCTATCATCACTCAAGGAACGCCGCGAGAATGGAGCTCAACGCAAATCTATCTCACTGCTTTCATTTTTCTCGGGCCTTCCATTCGCGTCGGGAGGGCAGTTCGTTGCTCTGCATAGTATACCGCACATTCATGCCGTCTCAGCATCCCTCGTCCAGACTTCTGACAGACGGCACAATTCACACCTGACGCCCCACCATGCGAATCCCATACGCAGTCCATACGCTATAGGAACGATAACTGTTTTTTCACTAGCCGGAACCCAAAAAGGGTTTACAACATCGCCGCGGTCTGATATAATATACTATTGGTTCGCTGTAGCGGTTTAGAGGATAGAAAAATGAAAATTGAACCTCCCCAACAACCCAAGGCCCGGGCAGACGTTTACCGGCGGCTCATTGGCTTCCTGCGTCCCTATTGGAGACAGGCGGCCTTTGCTTACGTCTCGGTCCTCTTTGCCTCGCTGCTCAATCTATACATTCCGCAGATCCTGAAGGACGCCATCGACCTGGGCATCGAAGGACAGCGCGCCGGCGCGCTCTTCAACGCGGCTGGGTGGATCCTCGGTATCGCGGTCGTACGCGGCATCGCCGCCTACGGTCAGCGCTATTACGGTGAATGGCTGACCCATCGCGTTGCCTATGACCTGCGCAATCAATTTTACAACGCGACCCAGCGGCTCCCTTTTGCCTTCCATGACCGCTCGCAAACCGGCGATATGATGAGCCGGGCAACGAGCGATATCACTGAGACGGAGCGCTTCGTCGGCCAGGGGCTGATGGATCTGACGTCGTCGCTCCTGCTGCTTGGGGGCGTTATCGTCGCCATGGTGCTGGTGAGTTTCAGCCTCGCTCTGTACGCGCTGATTCCGCTTTCCCTGTTGCTGGTGCTGACGTTGCGCTTCGGTATGGTCATCCGTCCCCGCTTCAAACGCGTTCAGGAGCAGATGGGGCAGCTCTCCTCCACCATGCAAGAGAGCATGACCGGTATCCAGGTCGTGAAGGCGTTTGCCCGCGAAACTGACGAGTTGCGAAAGTTCAACGCGGCCAACGAGGACTGGTTTGCCAAGCGCTTCGGCATCATCAAAATCTGGGCGAACAACTGGCCCACGTTTACCTTCATCCTCTTGAGCAGCAACGTCCTGCTCCTCTTCGTAGGCGGCCCGCTGGCGATCGAGGGCGCGATTACGGTTGGGTCGCTTTTCGCAATGCTGGCCTATGTCATGATGCTCAACGGCCCTGTGCAACGTCTCGGTTTTCTGGTTAACATGGCGGCCACATCCGGGGCCAGCGCGACACGTGTGTTTGAAATTATCGACACGCCCGCTGAAGTGGAGGAACAAGAAAACCCCACCGTGCTGAAAGAGGCGCAAGGCGCCGTGGCCTTTGAGGGCGTCAGCTTTGGCTATGAAGGTGGGCCGCGGGCGCTGGATGACATCAACTTCGAGGTGGAATCGGGGCAGACTGTCGCACTGATCGGGCCGACCGGCAGCGGCAAATCGACGATCACCAATCTCATTCCCCGCTTCTATGACCCGGCCAGCGGCTCCATCCGGATCGATGGACATGACCTGCGCAGCCTGACATTGGACAGTTTGCGCCAGCATATCGGCATCGTTCTTCAGGACCCGTTCCTTTTCGGTGTCACAATCGCAGAAAATATCGCCTATGGCGTGCCGGAGGCTACACCTGACGCCATTGTCGCCGCGGCCAAGGCGGCTCGGGCCCACGATTTCATCATGAAGTTCCCCGCTGGCTACGAGACCGTGGTTGGCGAGCGAGGTGTGACCCTGAGCGGCGGACAGAAGCAGCGGGTGGCGATCGCGCGCGCTTTGCTCTATGAACCTCGCATTCTGATACTGGACGACTCCACCAGCAGCGTCGACACCGAGACCGAACATCTGATTCAGCAGGCGCTCAATGTCCTGATGGAAGGACGCACGACCTTTATCATCGCCCAGAGACTTCTCACCCTGAAGAACGCAGACCAGATTTTCGTTTTGGATGGCGGCCGCATCGTGGAAAGGGGCCGCCACGATGAACTGCTGGCCACAGGTGGACTTTATCGCAATATCTACGATCTGCAGCTGCGCGATCAGGAGGAGTTCGCAGAGTTGGAAGCGCGGTTGCGTGACCAGGCTGAATCAGAAGGGACAGACTCGGACAGGCCTCAAGCTCGCTCCTTGGTACTGGCCGGCGCCGTGGAAGAAGGGAGAAACTGAAATGAGCAATTCGAATGGCAGTGGAAGAGTTGCTCACTCACACCGAGGGAATGGACAGGTTTCCTCCCCGCTAAGAGAGAAAGGTATGGCAATTGAGAAACTCCCGCTTCAGCGGAACGCGTTTGGCCGCGAACAGGGGACCCGGTCCACATCGGACAGCAGTCTGTCGGCCGTCGAACAGGAAAGGTTGCGCCGGGAGCGCAAGATTCAGGACCTGTTGCCGGACGAAGAGGAGGCGCAGGAAAAGACCTACGACAGCCGGTTGGTTAAGCGGTTGATGGTTTATGTAGCCGTCTACAAGCGGGAGTTCGTTATCTCGCTTATCCTGATCGTCGTAACTTCAGTTATGAGCGTGGGAACGCCTTGGATTATTCAGCGAGCAATTGACGAAGGCATCCGCGCGGGTAATGTGGGCACACTCCGCTTCTGGACATTTCTTTTCCTGGCCGTGATCGCACTCGAGTGGATTGCAAGCCGCGCCCGTCTCACAGTGATGGCCTATGCCGGCACCCGTATCGTGACCGACATCCGCAGTCAGCTCTTCCGCCATCTGCACACGCTGTCGATGGGCTTCTTCAACGACTACAGCGTTGGCCGTCTGATGAGCCGGCTGATCAGTGATGTGAGTGTGCTGCAGGATTTCGTTACCTGGTCGATCACCGGGCTGGCCCGATCGGCATTCATTCTTATCGGGATCATCGTGGCGATGTTGTTCCTGAACTGGCAGTTAGCGCTGGTTACCTTTGCAGTCATGCCGGCGATGATCGCGCTTACCAACTATTTCCGCCGCTATGTGCGCCAGGCTTATCGCGCCGCGCGGCAACGTCTGTCGCTGATCAATGGCTTTCTTAACGAGTCGATCACAGGCATCCGTGTGACCAAGAGCTTCTCGCGCGAGCAGGCCAACTCGCGCCATTTCGAAGATCTCAACCGCTCCTATTTTGACGCCAATGTGCGCACCACCCAGCTGGCTGCCTTCTTCTTCCCCGGGGTCGATTTCATCGGCTCGCTGGCGACTGCGTTGGTGGTTGGTGTCGGTGGTTGGCTGATTCTGGGCGACCAGCTGACTGCGGGCGTACTGGCAGCATTTGTGATCTGGGTGGAACGCTTTTTCGACCCGATTCGTGAACTGTCGCGACGTTACTATACCTTCCAGGCAGCGATGGCCGCGAGCGAGCGCCTCTTCGCCCTCCTCGACATCGAGCCGGATCTGAAGGACGCGCCCCAGGCATTTGCGTTGCCGCCGATTGCAGGCCGGGTGGACCTGGACAACGTTCACTTCAACTATAAGGAGGACGAGCCCGTTCTGCGGAGCGTAACCATCAGCGCCGAGCCGGGCGAACGGGTAGCCTTAGTCGGAGAGACCGGCGCCGGCAAGAGTACGGTCATTCGCCTCATCGCCCGCTTCTTCGACGTGACCGGCGGGGCCGTCCTGATCGATGGCCACGACGTTCGCGATGTCACGCAGGCCAGTCTGCGGGCCCAGTTGGGCATTGTGCTTCAGGATAGTTTTCTCTTCGATGGGACCATCCGTGACAATATCCGCTACGGACGCCTGGACGCGACCGACGCCGAGGTGGAGGCTGCCACGGTTGCCGTCGGCGCCGATGAATTCATCCGTAAGCTGCCGGACGGTTACAATACCCAGGTGGGGGAAAACGGTGTCAACCTGAGCGTTGGACAGCGTCAGATCGTCTCCTTCGCACGCGCGTTGTTGGCAGACCCCCGCATCCTCATTCTGGACGAGGCGACCAGCTCCATCGACACAACGACGGAACGGCAGATTCAGGCCGGTTTGGAGCAGCTGCTCAGGGGACGTACCAGCTTTGTCATCGCTCACCGGCTCAATACAATTGTCAATTCGGACAAGATCGTCGTGCTGGACCAGGGGCAGGTCCTGGAGGAGGGGAGCCACGAAGATCTCCTGGCGCGACAGGGTCGCTACCACCAGTTGTACACGATGCAATGGGCGGTGGAGAGCGACCCGCGAGCCAAAAACTACGTCTTGAACTGACTGTAACGTGACGAGGAGTGAGGAAGATTCTGCTTCCCCGCTCCTCACTTTGCGCCCTTAACTTTCCTCGATTTCAACTTTCTCCATCACATCTCCCTGCTGAATTGCATTGACGACATCCTGGCCGCTGCGCACTCTGCCGAAGACGGAGTGTTTGTTGTCGAGCCAGTTCGTGGCCACGTGGGTGATGAAGAACTGGCTGCCGTTTGTGTTGGGTCCGGCGTTGGCCATGCTGAGTACGCCGGGTCCGTCATGCACCAGTTCGGGGTGAAATTCGTCGTTGAACCGGTAGCCGGGGCCGCCCCGCCCACTGCCGGTGGGGTCGCCGCTCTGGACCATGAAATCTGCGATTACGCGGTGAAAGCTCACGCCGTCATAAAAGCCGTCGCGGGCCAGCGCAACGAAGTTGTTGACAGTGTTCGGCGCCTTGTCGGCATAGAGGTCTATGATGATATCCCCACGGTTGGTCTGGATCGTGGCCGTGTAGGTTTTCGACGGATCGAGTTGCATGGCCGGGGGAGATGAATACTGCGTCACAAGCATTTCCTTTCGGTGTTGGAACGAGTAAAGTGACCCTATCGCCTCTCTTGGCGAAAATGTCGCCGGGAACGGATCGAGCTGGTGTCATGAAAACGGCGCGGGGGGTACGGGCCGGACTCTGTCTGCATTATAGTGCTCTTTCCTCGCTGCACCACAATCGGTGGCTGGCGCGATCGGTTGGCTGCCCCTTCACTTCTGCCGCATCGAATCGAGGCGGTTGTGTCGCGCCCGTCGCGAGATGTGCTATACTGCAAGTCGAAGACTGACGGTTCTTTTTCCGGCAAATGTGTCGAACAGGCTAGGGTACGCGCGTCGGAAGGGAAACAAGGACCAGACCAATGACTGCGCATCCGATGGAAACAACGACTGGAATCATCACCGGTTCCGACCTGCTGGCAATGGGTGACATCGGCCCCTGTGAACTCATTGACGGAGTGATCGTAAGAATGAGCCCAACCGGTGGAATACACGGGTTCCTTGAATCAAGGCTTGACCGCCGCTTGGGCGCCTTTGTTGAAGACACGAAAGCAGGCTGGTGCTTGGTTGGAGAAATCGGAATCTATATCCGGCATGATCCGGATCGGATACGCGGCGCAGGTCTGGCCTTCTGGTCTTATGCAAAACTGCCGGACGGCCCGCCGGCCGGTTTTATTGAGGTTGCGCCGGACCTCGTAGTAGAGATTCTGTCCCCGACTGATAGTTGGTCGGACATGCGTCAGAAGATCGATGACTACTTCTCGATCGGCGTCGGTGCACTTTGGATCGTCGACCCTGAGGAAGAGACCGTCTTTGTCTACCGTTCTGCTGCGCAGCGCACCGCTCTGCGCAGCGGCGACATGCTGACCGGAACAGGGCCGCTGACCGGTTTCACACTTCCCGTTTCCGAACTCTTCGCAATCTGATTTCCCAAGAACTTCACAAATCTTTCACCTTTGCCTCGCCGCGCATCTCCAATGCCCCACGCCCTGACCCATATCACAGTTCTCGATCTTTCACGCGTCCTCGCCGGTCCCTATGCCGCGATGACGCTGGGCGATTACGGCGCCGAGGTGATAAAGATTGAGCAACCGGGTCGCGGGGACGACTCCCGCCACTGGGGTCCCCCATTCACCAACGGCGGCCAGAGCGCATACTTCCTCTGCGCCAATCGCAATAAGCGTGGCCTTACCCTGAATCTGAAGACCGAAGCCGGTCAGAAGATCTTCCGACAGTTGGCCGCGCAGGCAGATGTCGTTATGGAGAACTTCAAGGCGGGCGGGATGGAGCGGATGGGGCTGAACTATGAAAGCCTCCGCGCCGACAATCCCGGTCTGATCTACTGCGCTATCACCGGCTACGGCCAGACCGGTCCCGACCGGGCGCTCCCCGGCTATGATACCGTAATCCAGGCCCAGGGCGGCATCATGAGCATAACCGGTCCACCGAGCGATGGAACCGACGGCGAGCCCTTCAAAGTAGGGGTGGCGATCGTTGACATCACTGCCGGTCTGCAGGCGGCGGTGGCGATTCTGACGGCTCTTCAGCATCGTGATAGGAGCGGTGAGGGCCAGTACATAGATATCGCGCTTTATGATACGCAGTTGAGCTGGCTGGCAAATGTCGCCAGCGGCTATCTCCTTTCCGGCGACCCGCCCCGCCGCTACGGCAACGCCCATGGCACCGTCGTGCCCTATCAGACCTTTGCTACCGCCGACGGCCATCTCATGCTGGCGGTGGGCAATGACAATCAGTTTGCTTCACTGGCAGAAGTTGTGGGTGAGCCTTCCTGGGCAAACGACGAACGCTTTTCTACAAATCCGGCCCGCGTGCAGTTTCGCGAACTGCTCATTCCGGCCCTGGCCGGCCATTTCTGCCAATGCGCCACCGACGAGTGGATCGAACGGCTGCGCGCGGCGGGCATACCGTGCGGCCCGGTCAACGACATTCCGACCGCGCTGGAGACACCCCAGGCCGAGCACAGGCAGATGGTGCAAACGCTTACCGACGGTTACGGAGACAGGATCAGACTGGTGGGACCGGTCCCCAAGCTGGACCGCACGCCGGCGCAAATATCTCGGCCCCCGCCGCTGCTGGGCGAGCACACCAACGAACTGCTGCGAGAAAAGCTGGCTATGACAGAGGAAGAGATCGACGCATTGCGCAACGACGGCGTAGTTTGACGTCCAGGAGCAGGAGCGTTGCCCGGCTCTGAGGACCCACTTTGTCAGGCGGTTCCCCCTGGGCTATACTGTTCTGACAGCTTTGAACGACCCCCCGAGGCCTTCAACTGAACTCTTGCACTAGGAAGGATTCTGCCATGCCTACCAACCTGGAGTTTCGCGGGCGCTGGCTGAATGTATACGGAAATCTGATTCTGATTGCATTCCTTACAGGGATTACCGTGTTCATCTACGTGCCCTGGGGCTATGCTCGCTGGCAACGCATCGTCACCGAAAGCACATATTATGAGGACCAGCAGTTGGAGTTTGACGGCTCCGGTGCAGAGGTGTTTGTGCAGTTCATTGTCATCGGATTCTTCACGCTGATTACCCTCGGGTTATACGTTATTCTCGGTTTCGCTGCGACCAGGATGCTTCGCTGGCAATACGCCCACACGCTCACGCCCAACGGCCTGCGTATGGAGTATGAGGGCAAGACGATCGATATCTTTTGGGAATGGCTTCTTCTCGTTATCTTTACGCCCTTGACGTTGGGGCTCTACTACTACTGGGGGCGCAACCGTCTGCGCAGCCAGATTCTGAACCATGTGTCGTTGAGCGACCAGCCGATGCAGTTCAGAATGACCGCGGGGGACTATTTCCTTGCCGTACTGAGCAACTGGGTGATGACGGTGGTCGCGGTGGGCATCTACGTTGCCCTCGGCCTCTTTTTGCGTCGCGAGGTCCTGGATACGGGCCCTCTGGCCGCGCAGCTCGAAAGCATCGGCGCTGGTCTTCCCATCACGGCTCTGGTCATTCTGCTGGTGCTCGTCCTCGCCCTCGGCGTCTATGCTTTGCTGGGGCTCGCTCTGCTGGGCATGGCCATTGTTCGTTTTCGCGCTTGGGAAGTGAACCGCACGCTTCTGCCGCCTCCAATGCGCTCCCGTTCGCCGATGCCGGCGGTGTTTACGCCGGTTAGCGCGCTGGCCGGCGCGCCTCCCCTCGTATCGGACGTTACCGCCAGCGGTCCGGGGGAGAGTGAGTCTCTCTACTCCGAAAATGAACCATCCCCTATGGCGGACAGCGGCTATGTAGTCGACACGCCTGGCCGCCGCCCCCTGCCTGTCACACAAGAGGAAATCGAGGACGAATATTACGATTTTGGCGAATTCTCCACACACGCGGGCCAGGAGCCGGATGTGAACAGCGGTGACGAGCGATCCGACTGGAGCAGTGAGCAGTGGGCCCGTCCCCAGGCTGCCGCTCCCTTAACTGATGAGAGCGAGGGCGAGGAGGGAGGCGAATCAGCAGGGCCCGGAAGATAACGATGAGATCTCAGGTTCACTCAATTTGACGTAGGGGATCCGACCTTTACAGCATCGCGTATGGGGATATCGAGTCGGGGAAAAGCGCGACAGAAACAGGAGCGTGGAAATAGCTGCTGTGTCTACGCATACGGGACCCGGGTGGCCGCAACACTGTGGACCCCTAGAGGATCTTAATGACCGGTTCATCCCTCCGGGCTGGCTGAACGGTTCCGATTTCCCAGAAGAATTGCTCTTCCCCCTCACATACGTCTCGGAAGCGACCGAGACCCGATGGCGGAACCGCTAGCAGAAGACCTCCGCTTGTTTCGGCCTCCCATAACAGCGTTTGGTGCGCTGCGCTCACGCCGCTGGCCGCGGCGATGTGTCCCCCAAAGTGCTCCGGGTTACGGACGCTTCCCCGGGTCAGATAGCCAGCCTCGATATAATCGAAGGCGCCGGGCAGAGCCGGTACGCTCTCCGACTCGATTTGGAGCTGAATCGGCGTATCAGCCGCAGACGCCGTCGCCAGTTCGACCGCGTGACCCAACAAGCCGAAACCGGTGATATCCGTACCGCTTCGTACACCCGCGGCTCGGCCCGCATAGGCAGACGCGCGGTTTAAACGGGTCATCGAGCCGATGGCGTCTTCAAGATGGGAAGGCTGAATATCCGGTTTTCCCAGCGCCCGCCGCCCCTTGCGAGAGGCCGAGCTCTCCGCCGAGCCAGTGAGCTTGGCGGCCGTGGTAATTATGCCGGTGCCAAGCGGTTTGGTCAGGACCAAATGATCGCCTGCCGCTGCGCTTCCTTTACGAAATAGCGACCCGGCAGAGGCCACACCTGTGACGCTCAAGCCATAGAACGGCTCAGGATTGGTCACAGTATGTCCGCCAGCGATGGCAGCATCGGCCTCCTGCACTTTGGCGGCGCCCCCCGCCAGAATCTCGCCGACCACCTCGGCCGGCAGATCTTCGGGAAATCCGGCAATATTGAGACAGACGCGTACCTCACCGCCCATAGCGTAGACGTCGCTCATGGAATTGGCGGCGGCGATCGCCCCGTACAGCCAGGGATCGTCAACGATTGGCGTGAAAAAGTCGGTCGTCTGAATGAGAACACGCTCGTCATCCAGGCGATAGACGGCCGCATCGTCCGGTTTGCCCAGGCCGATGAGAACATCCGGATATTCGGTTTGCGGAAAGACCGCAGCCATCTGCCGCACGACCTGCGACAACGCCCCGGGAGGGAGCTTTGAGGCTCAACCGGCGCAGGCGACGCGGGCGGTCAAGGGTACGGTTGACTCTGTCATCTTTCTTTGCCCTGAGTAGATCCAATCCTGCCGCACAATTTTATCACAGGCCCAGTCTGAACCGCGTACGACCGCGGCCGCGTGCGGCGACTGTACAGGTTGTACGTCCCGAACCGGCGAGTCCTTCTCAAAGTCGTTGCATGCAGTCAAACCATCCAGCGAAACAGAGGAATCATTATGCAAATTGCATAGTGAAAGCAGGCTGAAACTGGAGTATAGTTGTCACAAGTGGCTGAAGCAGGTGTCGTGTGGGGTCGGCATCGCAAAAGCTTCCGCCGCGACCATTCTTCTTCCTTCCTCCTTAAGGGGCCCCGACGGAGTCCGTTGTCGGGGTTCCTCCCCTCCTGTTTCGGACGAAGTACATTGTACAAGAAGAGGCGCCGGCTACGCTTCAGCCGGTGCCTCTTTCACTCGTTCTGTCTTCAGTGTTGACGGGATTCCGTCTAGGCTGCGACTGCCTCTTCACCCGAGCCGCGTACCGCAATGATGCGGGGCCTGACCTCTTCGGCCTTCGGCAGGGTCAGGGTAAGAACTCCGTCCTCATAGTCGGCGCTTATGTCGTCGGCGTTTACCGCTGCCGGCATCGTGATGCTGCGCACGAACCTGCCGAAACTGCGTTCCCGCAGATGCCACTTGGCGTTTTCCTCCACGCTTTCCGCCTGGGTCTCCCCCCGGATGGTAAGCGAATTCTCCGAAAAACTGATTTCGAGGTCAGCCGGGTCGATACCGGGCAATGACGCCTTCACACTGTAACCGTCGTCATCCTCGCTGACGTCCAGCGCCAGGCGCATGTGGCCTCCATCACCGTTGCCCTGCCATCCGGCCGGCGCCTGGAAGAGATCACCTACGAGCTGGTCCATCTGATTGCGCACCGATATCATCTCACGGAACGGGTCCCAACGTACGATTCTACTCATTTTCTGCCTCCTGAACTTTCCATTTAGCGCCGGCGCTTCCGCTTAAGGGCGCTATCTGAACTGACCGTCTTGTGTGGTTTTCGATGTGGCCGCCTTACCGCCACATGCAACTATCAGGATAACGGCCCAACATTAGATCGAAGTCAACGCAAAGTTAGAGGAACATAAGTGCCCCGTATGAGGAAAGTAAGAGGCCCGCCCCGTTATCGTCGTCAGAAAAGCTTTGTCTGCGATGAGCGATTGGGGTATTATTATGGGAAGAACACGTGTGCGATCCAATAGGCGAAGGGTCGCTTTGTAGTACTAGGCCCTTCACGTGTAAAGTCAGGTCCCTTGTCGAGGGATCCATGTAGAGGAGATGCAGTTGTGAGCACAATTAACACGATGGAGGATCTGATCCAAGTTCTTGACGAGCATCCTGAGTGGCTTGAAGCCCTGCGCGCGCGGCTGCTGTCTCGTGAACTGTTGGATCTTCCTCACAACTTTGCCATGTTTGTGGCAGAGATGCGCGAGTTCAAGTCGGAGATGAACGAGTTCAAGGCTCAGATGGACCGGTTTGTGGCCGCCACGAATAGTCGATTCGATGCGGTCGATGCCCGATTCGATGGTGTCGACGCTCGATTCGATGCGGTCGATGCCCGATTGGATAAGGTCGACGCCCGGTTCGATGGTGTCGACGCCCGATTGGATAAGGTCGATGCCCGATTCGATGGCGTCGACGCCCGATTGGACGGGCACGATGCCATGTTCAAGAGAATAACTGACGATCTGGGACAGTTAAAGGGCGCTCATGCTAGAAATGCCGCGCTCGAAAACGCCGCCATTATTGCCAGGGACCTGGGCCTCCGGAGAACGAAGAGCCTCTCGCGGGAGGAACTCCTGGATCTTATAGATGCGTCCGACACTGTTGGTATTACCGTTGACGATCTGAGAAGCTTCCGCGTGGCCGATCTGATCATAGAAGCCGCGGCAGAGGATGGAGAGATCTGCTATGTAGCCGTGGAAATTTCCTACACCGCCAACGGAAGAGACACAAAAAGGGCTCTCCGTAACGCCGAATTCATGACCCGATTCACCGGCAAGCGCTCATTCGCGGTCGTTTCAGGCCTCAATCGGGACGACCGAATCCAGGACAGCATCGAGTCCGGTGAACTCTTCTGGCATCAGTTGACGCCGGAGCAACTTGAAGCGGAGTGACACCCCAATGCACTATCTCGTCGCTATGCCTGCGCGTTGTTGGCGGCGGCGGATCTGATGTATGATTGGCGCTAGGATATCCGCAGCGGACCGGCCCTCACCCTTAAGATTTCCCGACCCTCCTATGTCCAACGATTTTGTCCATCTCCACACCCATTCCGAGTATTCGCTCCTCGACGGACTAGGCCGCATTGACGATCTCGTGAACGAGGCCGCGCGCCTGGGACATAAAGCGCTTGCCCTGACCGATCACGGCGCCATGCACGGAGTCATCGAGTTCTACCGGGCCTGCCGAAACGCCGAGATCAAGCCGATTATCGGCGTGGAAGCTTATCAGACCCTCTGGCAGCGGCCAATGGGCGGTCGGGACCCACAGCTCGACAGAGAAAACTATCATCTTCTGCTGCTCGCCAGGAATATGACCGGCTACCGGAATATCCTCAAGATCGTCAGCCACAGCAATACCGAAGGGTTCTACTACAAGCCCCGTGTCGACCATGACTTCCTGGCCGCACACGCCGAAGGAATTCTATGCACGACCGGTTGCCTCGGCGCAGAGGTTCCCGCCCTCTTGTCCCAGGGCAAAGAGAATGAGGCTTACGAGCGTCTGGGATGGTATGCGGATGTCTTCGGCAAGGAAAACTTTTTCATCGAGGTTCAGGAACACAATATCCCCGAACTGCAGCAGGTGAACCGGACTCTCATCCCCTGGGCCGAAAAGTTCGGCCTGGACCTGTTGGTGACGAACGACGTTCACTATGTGAGTGAGAATGATGCCTCCCCGCATGAAGTGCTGCTGTGCGTACAGACCAATGCCAAACTGAACGATGACAAGCGGATGCGGCTCAGTGATCAGAGCTATTTCCTCAAGAGCCGTCAACAGATGGAAGACACCTTCCGCCCCCTTCTCGATCTCCCCGCCTCCGCCTTCGACAACACCCTCCTCGTCGCCGAAAAGTGTGACGTCGATCTGGAAGACGACAACTATCACCTTCCGGACATGGACATCCCGGAAGGTTTTACTTACGAGACCTATCTGCGGCATCTGACCGAGCAGGGCGTGCAGCGCCTGTACGGCGACAGGGCCGGCGAAGATGAAGTACAGGAGCGCAAAGAACGCGAGCTGCGCATTATCAACGAGATGGGATTCGACGTTTACTATCTGATTGTGGCCGATCTGTGCGACTTTGCCCGCAGCCGTAACATCTGGTGGAACGTGCGCGGCTCCGGGGCAGGTTCGCTGGTCGCCTACTCTATCGGAATCACCAGTCTGGATCCAATACATAACAATCTGATCTTCGAGCGTTTTCTGAATCCCGGCAGGGTAGATATGCCCGATTTCGACCTCGACTTCCCGGACGATCAACGGGAAGAGATGATCCGCTACACGGTCGAGAAATACGGCGCCGATCAGGTCGCACAGATCGCCACCTTTGGCCGGATGAAGGCCCGCGCCGCCATTCGCGACGTGGGCCGCGCCCAAGATATCTCGCTAGATGATGTCGACCGCATCGCCAAGATGATCCCGGCAATGCCTGGCAATCCGGCCACGATCCAGGATGTGCTGACCGAAGACAATGAATTCTACGACCCGGAGCTGAAGGAGCTCTACAGTAAAGATGGCTGGGAGCGTTCATTGCTGGATACGTCGATGCAGCTTGAAGGCGTTGCTCGGCACGCCGGCATTCACGCGGCCGCAGTCATCGTCGCCGATAAAGACCTGACGAACTACACCCCTCTCATGCGCGGCTCTAAAGGGTCGATCACTGAGACGATTACGCAGTTTGAATTCCCCATCCTGGAATCGTTGGGTCTGCTGAAAATCGATTTCCTCGGCCTCAGCACGCTGACCGTAATGCGGGAGGCCTGTCGACTGATCCAGGAGCAGCATGGCATCGAATACGGCCTGGACTCCATCCCAATCGAGGGTCCGGAGGCCGAGCCTGCATTCCGCCTGCTGTCCAGCGGCGAAGTGAGCGGCGTTTTCCAGGTGGAATCCCCGGGGATGAGGCGTGTGCTCACCGAGATGAAGCCCACCGCCTTCGAGCACATCATTGCCACCATCTCTCTTTATCGGCCTGGCCCGATGGAGTACATTCCCAACTACGTCAAGCGGATGCACGGCGAAGAGGAAATGGAGGTCAAACATCCCGCCCTCAAGCCGATTCTGGCGGAGACCTACGGGATCATCGTCTACCAGGAACAGATCATCCAGATTCTCAACCAGCTGGCCGACTATACCCCTGGCGAGGCCGACCTGGTGAGGCAAGCCGTCAGCAAGAAGGACGCCGCGAAGATCGAGTATCACAAGGCGCTGTTCATCGGCGGCTGCGGCAAAAACGGCATCTCCGCCAGCGAAGCGCAGGCCATCTATGCGGACATCGAATTCTTTGCTCGCTACGGCTTTAACAAGGCCCACGCAGCCGACTACGCGGTTATCACCGTGCAGACCGCCTACCTGAAGGCGAAATATCCGGTCGAGTATATGGCCGCCCTTCTGCTCGTCGAGCGGGACAAGACCGAGAAAGTGATCAACTTCATCCAGGAATGTCGCCGTATGGGCATTCACGTGCTCCCACCGGACGTGAACTACAGCGGCCTGGATTTCGCAATTCAGGACCTGTCCGCGGACGCGGAGCAGGACACACTGCCGAAGGACCCGACCCTGGCATATGAATTCCCTGTAGACCCAGGATCAGCCATCCGCTTTGGCATGGCCGCGGTAAAGAATGTCGGCGTCGGCCCGGTGCAGGCAATTCTGGACGCCCGCGCGGAAGGCGGCCCTTTCTCAAACCTCGAGGACCTTTGCGACCGTGTCGACCTCCGGCAAGTGAACAAACGCTCCCTCGAATGCCTGATCAAAGTGGGCGCCTTCGACTCCTTTGGCCGGCAGTCCGAACAGGGGAAAGGGCAGCTCCGTCGCCAGCTTCTCGACGTAATCGATCAATGCATCGCCCGTTCGGCCGCCACCCACAGCGCCAGGGAGAGCGGCCAGTTGTCGATGTTCGATCTGTTCGCCGGCGCCGATGGAGATGCGCAACCGGAGCAGTTTCCGATTCGGCTGCCGGAGTACGAAGCAGATGGAGTCAGGACCAGCGACCGGGAGCGGTTTGCCTGGGAGAAGGATCTTCTCGGCGTCTACGTCAGCAGCCACCCGGTACAGCAGTTGAACGTGGACCTGAGTCGTTTCACCACCTGCCCTTGCCCGGAATTGGACGAAAGACACGATGGAAAAAACGTGTCTCTGGTCGGAATGTTAGCGTCGATCCGCACCACTGTGACCAAGAAGGGTGACAAGATGGCCTTTGTCCAACTGGAGGACATGCAAGGCCAGTGCGAAGCGGTCTTCTTCCCCGCTGTCTACGAAGAGTGCAAGGAAGACTTGCAGGAGGAAAAGGTCGTACTGGTCAAGGGAAAGGCCCAGACCCGCGGCACGCGCACAAGCGTCCTGGTGGATTCTCTGCATACCTCGATTGAGTTCGGGCAGGCAAAGGCCGAAGAAAACCAGACCGAGATCGGTAGCGAATGGAACACGGCCCCGGGCGCTTGGTCAAACGGGGGCGACTTGGCACAAGCCCCGCCGCCCGATGACTTTCTACCCGGCGAACCGCCCATGAGCATGACACCGCCTCCTCTCGAAACTGAATTTCCGGGCAGAACGGCGCCGGAATTCAAAGAGGAAGCGGCAACCGGCATGGCGGATGTCACCGCGAGCTCTGAGAGCTGCACGGAGCCAACTAGTCTCCTCCCTGGCATCCTGGCAGAGAACGGGCAAGAGATTCGCACCTCGTCCCTGTCCGCCGCCCCCGCAGGGCAGGAAAGTACAGACACCGCGTCCGAAAAGCCGGAGATAGGCGAGGATCAGGCCCAAGGAGGCTCGGTCTCCGAACAGCCTGCACCCGAGGTACAGGCGCCAATGTTCAACGGAGGGCCCGCCGGCGCCGCCCGTGTTACGGATTCTGAAGAAGCCAATACGGCACCACATGCCGAGAACGGCCGCCAGCTCCTGCGCATCACCTTCAGCCGCTCCGGCCAGTTCAGTCGCGACAAATACCGGCTGCGGGAGATTTTCGAAGCAGTGCGCGATCCAAAAGGTCGAGACCAGTTTGTAGTCGTGTTGGAGACAAATGGGTCTCGCCATCAGCTTACCTTCCCCAACGAGTACTGCAATGTCAGCGCCCGTCTGCTCAAAGAGTTACGCAATCACTTTAAAGTAGAAGTGGCGGTGGAAGACCAGCTTTGAGCAGGATGACCGTCCTGCCATCTTCGCCGCCTCTACCGCGGCTGCTTCACCACACGAAAGACTGAACTGGCTTCCCTTCAGCCGTTTCCCATCGCGGCGTCCCGTAAGAAGCGCCCGCTGCTACGCTACGAACCGAACCTTTCGTTGCTGTGGCCGTCAATCGACCCCAATAACGGGTGATAGAACGTACTGAGAGCCGCACAACGAACTGTAGTAAAACGCACTGGAATACAACTCGTCTTGTCAGAGTACCTGACTGCCGCAGGGCGAAACGGTCAGTAAGAACGTTCCCGTCAACATGGAGTGACCAGATGAACTTTGCTACGACGTCGAAACAGATCGAAAGCGCTTACGCCCTGGCCCGGGAACGGTACGCGGCCATCGGCGTAGACACGGACCAGGCCCTGGCAAAGCTGCGCGGCGTCCCCATCAGCCTCCACTGCTGGCAGGGCGACGACGTGCTCGGCTTTGAAGAGCTGGGCCGGGGCCTGGGCGGCGGCCTGATGGCGACCGGCAACTATCCCGGGCGCGCCCGCACCGTGAACGAGTTGCGCAGCGATCTGGACATCGCCTACGGCATCATCCCCGGAAATCACCGCCTCAATCTTCACGCCATGTACCCCGATACCGACGAAAAGCCGGCCCGCAACGAGATCGAGCCCCGCCATTTTCAGGGCTGGGCAGACTGGGCCAGGGAGAACGGCCACGGCATCGACTTCAACCCGACCCTGTTCTCCCACCCCTTGGCCGAAGATGGGTTCACCTTGGCCTCCTACGACAACGACGTCCGCCAGTTCTGGATTCAGCACTGCATCGCCTGCCGGGAAATCGGTAGCTTCTTCGGCAAAGAGTTGGGCACGCCGGCAATGACCAATATCTGGATCCCCGACGGCCTCAAAGACACGCCCAGCGACCGGACAACGCCCCGGCGGTTGCTGAAAGACGCCCTGGATCAGATATTCGAGCAGGAGATCGACCCCGGCTACAACCGCGACGCCATCGAATGTAAACTCTTCGGTCTCGGTTCGGAAAGTTACGTTGTCGGCTCGCACGAATTCTATCTGGGCTACGCGGCGCAAAACGGCCAGGCCCTCTGCCTCGACGCCGGCCA
This sequence comes from Caldilineaceae bacterium, assembly GCA_965200615.1. GTDB lineage: Bacteria > Chloroflexota > Anaerolineae > Caldilineales > Caldilineaceae > Bin5. The sequence continues at coordinate 1,416,486 of OZ241377.1, forward strand.
CTTTCATCCGACCGAGGTGATCTCCGACAAAATTTCGGCCTGCCTGCTCTTCGTGTCGGAGCTGGTCCTCCATGTCAGCCGCGGCGTGCGCTGGGACAGCGACCACGTCGTCACATTCAGCGACGAGCTGCAGGCGATCATGCAGGAGATCGTGCGTGGGGACCATCTGGACCGCGTGCACATCGGCCTCGACTTCTTCGATGCCAGCATAAACCGCGTGGCGGCCTGGGCGATAGGAACCCGCAATTCATTGCGAGCGCTTCTGCTGGCCCTGCTGGAGCCAAGGGAAACAATGCAGGAGATCGAACGCAATGCCGATTACACCACCCGCCTGGCACTGATGGAAGAGTTGAAGGTGATGCCGCACGCGGCCGTGTGGGACTACCACTGTTTGCAGCAGGATGTGCCGGTGGGCATGGCCTTTATGCAGGAGATCCGGCAGTACGAGAAAGATGTGCTGTCGCTGCGCGACTGACAACACGGTCCATGGCAGCGGATGAGCGTCCGCCCCTCGTCAGGAAAACACCGAACGGGACCACATATGACAAGCAAACGCGCCACCGTTCTCGCCATTGATATTGGCGCAGAGTCCGGCCGGGTAATGGCGGTACATTTCGATGGCTCCGGCCTGCAGCTGGAAGAGGTGCATCGCTTCCCCAACTACGCGCTGACCGTCAACGGCGTTCTGCAATGGGACATTCTCCACCTCTGGCGAGAGGTGCAGGCCGGCATCGAACGCAGCAGAGCCCACACAGCCCAACTCCCTGCCAGCCTGGCCGTCGACACCTGGGGCGTGGACTTCGGCCTTCTGGACCGCGACGGAAATCTCATCGGCAGCCCGGTCTGCTACCGCGACAGGCGGACCGAAGGAATGCTGGACGCGGTCTTCAAGCAGGTTCCCAAGGCAGAGGTGTTCGCGCAGACCGGAATCCAGTTCATGGCGATCAACACGCTCTACCAGATGATGAGCCTCGTCGAGCGTGCTTCGCCCCAATTGGAGATCGCAGCGCGCTTCCTCACCGTTCCCGATCTGCTCAACTTCTGGCTCAGCGGCGCCCAGGTGTGCGAATTCAGCAACGCCACCACCACCCAGATGCTCAACCCCTTCACCCGCTCCTGGGCCGGCGCACTGCTGGACGCGCTCGCAATCCCTCTCGACCTCTTCCCGGAGGTCGTGCAGCCGGGCACGCGCCTGGGCGCCTTCCACGACATCCCAGTCATCGCACCAGCCTGCCACGACACCGGCAGCGCAGTCGCAGGCGTCCCCGCTCAGACCGAAAACTTCGCCTATATCAGCAGCGGCACCTGGAGTCTCGTCGGCCTTGAGGTGGCCCGGCCCGTCGTCAACGAAGCAGCGCTGGCCATCAACGCCACCAACGAAGGCGGCGTCTACGGCTCGTTTCGGCTGCTCAAAAACGTCATGGGCCTTTGGCTGCTGCAGCAGTGCCGGTCTACCTGGGAACAGCAAGGCCGGTCCTACGCCTACCCGGAACTGGTCTCGCTGGCGGAGCCGGCCGAGCCCCTGCGCTCCTTCGTCGATCCCAACGACGACCGTTTCCTACCCCCTGGCGACCATCCCGCTCACATCCAGGCCTTCTGCCGGCAGAGCGACCAGCCCCTTCCGCAGAGTGACGCCGACGTCGCCCGCTGTGTCTTCGAAAGCCTGGCTCTGGCCTACCGCGATGTTCTCCGGGAGCTGCAGACCCTGACCGGACGGCCGATCGAGGTAATTCACGTAGTTGGTGGCGGCTCCCGCAACCAGCTCCTCAACCAGATCACCGCCGACGCCACCGGCATCCCCGTCCTGGCCGGTCCCGGCGAAGCGACCGTTATCGGCAACGCGCTCGTGCAGCTCATCAGCCTCGGCGAGCTGGCCAACCTCAATGAGGGCCGTCAGTTGGTTGCTGGAATAGGAGAAATGGAGCGGTTTGAGCCAGAGGGGGAAGATGCTTGGCAGGACGTAAAAATGCCAGCCATCCAATAGGCAACGGTTCTATGCAGGAGCAATCAGAGAGGTTCGGAAAGCGCCGACAGGACCTCGCTCCGCACCCGGGAACGTCAGTCCATCTTTTTGCCGCGTGAAAATGAGACCCGCAGGTGGCTATCGGCCGCGTGGGGCGCGGCCAGTCCGTTGTCCATGCGCAGCAGCTCACGCTGACGGGGCGTCAGGTCGTCCAGCCAGCTCTCCTGGAAACCATCGTGGGGATCGACCTGGAAGATCAGCGCGCTCTTGCGGTAGTGGCCGAATAGCGCATGGCGGTCAGTCTGCGTCCGATTGGCCCCGCCCCCGTGCCAGCACTGGCCGTTGAAAACGAGTACACTGCCGGCCGGCGCAACCAGCTGGTGGACATGCTTTACATCCATCCCCTCCGGCGGCCCCGCCATTCCGCTCCTGTGTGAGCCGGGCACGATACGCGTCGAGCCGTTTTCCGGCGTGAAGCTGTCCAGCAGCCAGACCGTATTGACCATAACCGGTGACCCCATGTTCAAAAGGTCGGCTCGGATATCGCTGTGCAGACCCTGCACAGGATCCCCTGGTCGGACGATACGCGCGTTCAGGCTGCCCAGGATGATCTGTTTACCCAGCACATACTCGATGACGGGCAGAGTACGAGGATGATCGATCAGCGGATGGTAGAGTGGGTCGAGCACGGGCAAGTTGCTCACATGGCCGGCCTGGCCCAGAAATCGTTGCTCGCCGCCGCGCCTCGCTGCCCATTCCGCCAGCGAGGCGCGCAGGGCCTCCACTTCCGCTTCACTCAGTACGCCCTCCAACAGAGTGAAGCCGTAAACGTCCATCTCCCAAAACGCCTGTTGCAGTGATGCCATCCGGCTGTCTTCCTGTGTGTGATGCAGTGTTCAGTATTGGACCGTCGATCAACAGATCATGCCGCGCTTGGATTTCAGGCCGTGCGCAATCGGATTGTCCCCGATCCAGCGCTCGTCCACCGGTTCGGAGGCCAGTTGGTAGCGCGTGTCGGTGGAGAGCCGGATCCGGTTGGTCTGGTTGTCCATGCTGGCGTGCATCGTGTACATGCTGAACACCAGCAGATCGCCCATCGCGTATTCGGTGGTCAGCCAGCGGCTCCTCAATTCCGCCCGTGCGGCAACGGCATCCAGGGAATAGGCGCCGCCGTTGGGATGCTGCCACAGCTTCTTCCCCGTTTCGATCTCGGCGGCATCGGGATAGTTGGTGCAGTAGGCATCTACGTCCAAAGTCCCGTAGTCAGCCTTGATCTCTTCGAATCGGTGGGAGTTCTCCAGGATCATCAGGCCGCCCATCTCAATGGGGATGTCGCCCAGTGGCGTCCAGCTCGTATGCAGCCACTGCGTACCCCGTCCCATAAAGACAATGTCGTAATGGGGTGGTGTCGCGGTTGTCTCTCCCGGCGGTTTCGAACGGCACCACGTATAGTCGAAATGGCGCACTTCCCCGCCTAGAAACTGTTCATAGAATGCCATCATCGGCCCGTCATAGAGCAGCGCGAGTAGTGGAGGGTTCTCCTTGGTCAACTCCACCATAAACGCATTCTCAAAGTCAGAGTGGGCAACACCATCCTCCATGGGATAGTCCGGGTCCAAACAGCCTGCAGCTTCAAGTTTGCTCAGCATCTCGAGCCGGGCCTCCAGGACCCGGCTTCTATCCAGCAGACCGGGCAAATACAGATAGCCGTCCTGCTCAAACCGCCAGCGCAACTCCTTCATGTCGGAAAGAGCATCGCTCGAAGAGCGCAATGGACCAAACGCCTCCGGTGACGTATCGAGCAGACTACCTTGAAAACTTGGCGAAATCGAGAGATTCATCGTTATGTGCTCCAATTCACTTGGTGAGAATTCGTTGACTGGACCGAGGGACCATCTTGCCGTCTCTATGCCCAGGGATCGACCACGATCTTGGCCGCCTCACCGTTTGCCAGCAGGCCGAAGCCCGTCTGGAGTTGGCTCATCGGCAACTGGTGGCTGATCAGCTGATCGATGAGGGGAGATTGCCGGATGACCTTCATGACCTTGGTGTAGTCCCCCATATTGTAGAGCCAGGATCCGACAACCGTTAACCCTTTACGGATCATGTCGGTACTGATTGTGATTGTAAGCTCGTCACGGCATTCGCCGACAAAGGCCACGCGTCCCCGGCGGCGTGTAGCGTCAATGCAGAGCCTTTCCGCCGGCACGCGGCCGGAACAGTCGACCGCACAGTCAACGCCCCTGCCTTCGGTCAGGCCGCGGATTTTCTGCAGAATGTCCGGGTCGTTGGGGTCGAGTACCGCTTCCGCCCCCATCTCCAGCGCCCGGTTCGCCCTCCATGGCGCCGGTTCGACGCCGATCACCCGCGCATTGCGAAAACGCGCATTGACCACAGCGCCCAGCCCGACCGGTCCCAGACCTGTGACCAGCACCGTATCCTGGGAGTTGACGCCGATAGCCTCGAACCCGCCAAACGACGCTCCGATGCCGTCGATCGCCATTGTCGCCTGCGCGTAGCTCACGTCGTCCGGAAGCCTGGGTAGCAGCCACGCCGGCTTGAGCGTGTAGTGAGCAAAGGTGCCGGCTCCCGCCGTCGAGCCATGCACCGCGGCGAAATCGTGGCTGTCTTCACAGTAGATATAATCGCCGCTCATGCAAAGGTGACAGCGGCCGCAGGCAAACTGGGGCAGGACAACGACCCGGTCCCCGACGCTGACCGGTCCCCGCTCAGCGACTTCAACCACCTCCCCAACGCCCTCATGGCCGATTACCGCCTGGTTCTGGCCGGCCATCCATAGCTTGTATTCGGTGCACAGCGCCGAAGCACGGACCTTGACGACCGCCCAATCTGCTTTCGCCTTCGGGTCCGGCAACTCGTGAAATGCGACCTGCCGTTCACCGGTGATTGCTGCCTGGATCACAGGAAACACTCCTTGTTGGTTCAGCGGCCAGAGTGCGTGCGTTCACCCGCCGCAGACGACGACTGGCACGACCCCCTGTCGGGAGAAAGTTTAGACGGACGGGAGTCGATTGAGGAATGGCATGACATATGCCGGAATCAGAACAACCCCTCCTTCGGGCTGTTATTCCAGGGAACTGCCTCAACGCCACCCGAATAACGTGGTATCAGGGCCTGGACCTCCGGGTCTGCCTCTTCGGCCCACGCAGTCCACTCAGCATTTTCAGTTACATGCTCGGCGACAACTGCTTGGACGGCCTCGGGCAGTTCGGCATAAATGGCCCAGTACCAGATAGTGAGCACCGTCCGCCACTGGTCGCTCTGGTTTGCGTGTGCCGAATGCAACAGCCGCGCATCGCCGACGACCACGTCCCCCGCCCGCACCGGTACGTCGACCTCGCCTTCAGCCTTCTGAAATGCAGGGTGGCTCAGGTCCTTGGCGCGGCCCACTTCATCGCTGTCATGTGCCTTGCGATCCATATCGTGCAGCGGGTGCCGCTTCAGGTGCGAGCCCGGAATCAGGCGGAGACAGCCGTTCTGCGGGCTGGTGTCGACCAGGTAGTACATCAGAAAATACTGCTGCGGCTTGTCGGTGTAGCTGATCGGATGCTCCCACAACACGCCGTCCTGATGCCAGTAGAGCGGAGGGCTGTGCGGCGGCTTGCTGATCACAAATCCGCTCCAGACTTTGGGCTCGTCAAATCCCAGCTGAGCCAGCGCCCCCAGCGCGCCCGGATGGGCAATCAGTTCCGGAAAAGTCGGGTGGGGAAACTTCCAATAGGGTATGATGCAGCCCTGCGACCGGCGCTGTTCAAAATGCTCCTCTTCCTCCTGCGCGATCGTCCATTCGCTCATGGCATTCAGTTTGGCGACCATCTCCGGTTCCAACACGTTTTCGAAGATACAGAAGCCGTCGCGCATGAGCTGATTCCGCTTTTCAACTGCGGTTATGGGCATGGCTGAACCTCCTTACTTTCCGGTTGCGAATGTCGGCTATAGTTGTCGGCTAGAGATAATTGTCGGGAATAGGGTGAGCGGATCTGCAGTAGCGCTGCGGTCGAACGGACGGAGTGGTGGTCGCCTACGGCTTCGGCTGCTCCTCTTCCGGTCTGCGCACCGGGCGCCGTGCCATGGCGCGTGGCTCCACCTGGCTGTAGATGCGCCGGATGGCCCGCTTCCACATCGAGCGCGCCGCCGCCGCCTGATAGGTAGCCTGCCGCTGCGTATTCGTCCACCAGGTCGACTCCGGCTTCTCCACCGGCACACTCCACTTGACGGCGCATGCCCCCCAGGTCAGACCGGCGCCAAATCCGACAAACACAAGATTGTCCCCCGGCGCCACCTTCCCCCCCTCAATCGCTTCGCATAGGGCAATGGGAATACTGGCTGTGCTCGTGTTGCCGTACTTGTGGACGTTTACATAAACTTTGTCTTCCGGGATCTTCAACTGCCGCAGCACGCTGTGCTGGATGATGCGCTTGTTTGCCTGGTGGGGCACGACCAGATCGACTTCGCTGACCGGAACACCGGCCTTGTCCAACACCCTGCGCGTGGCGTCTGCCATGATCCGGGTTGCGAAGCGGAAGACGGCCCGCCCGTCCATCTGAATGTAATGCGAACCGCTGCTGACCGTCTCCAGGCTGGCCGGAGCCGCGCTCCCGCCAGCTGGAATCGTCAACAACTCCGCCCCCGATCCGTCGCTGCCCAGCACCGAAGCGGTGACACCGCCCGGCACGTCACTGGCGGCCAGCAGCACTGCGCCCGCGCCGTCACCAAAGAGAACGCAGGTCGTGCGGTCGGTCCAGTCCACCCACCGGCTCAGCGTCTCGGAGCCGACGACCAGCACATACTCGGCGTCCCCGGCCAGAATTTGCCCGCGCGCGACGCTGAGAGCATACACAAAGCCGGAACAGGCGGCGCTCAGATCAAATGCGCCTGCATTGACGAGCCCCAAATTGTCCTGGATGATGCTGGCAGTGGCGGGAAAAAAGTGTTCCGGCGAACTGGTCGCACAGATCACGAGATCCACCTTGGCCGGATGGAGGTCGGCCACCTCCAGCGCTTTGCGCGCCGCCTGAGTCCCCAGAGTGGCGGTTGTCTCCTGCGGCGCGGCCACGACCCGCCGCTCCTGAATGCCCGTACGCGTGCGAATCCATTCGTCCTGGGTCTCGACGACCTGTTCCAGATCCTGGTTTGTGACCACCCGCTCGGGCACCTGGTAGCCCCAGCCGATAATCTGGGCATAACAAGGCGGTTGCACCTTGTCCAGCATCGGCTGCTCCGCCTCCGCAGTCGAATAGTGCCCGTTCAAATGCGCGGCTGCGTAGTCGCTCCCGGTCCCGTTTTCTTCGTGCGCTTGCGCTGTCATACCCCATTCTCCTCGAACCGCCGCAGCATCAGACATGAGTTGTGGCCGCCGAAACCGAAACTGTTGCTCATTGTCACTGCGACGTCTGCCTGCACAGACCGCAACGGCGTGTAGTTCAGATCACAAGATGGATCGGGGTTGTCCAGATTTATGGTGGGCGGAATCACGCCCTCCTCAATCGTCTTGAGGCAGACAATCGCCTCAATCGCGCCGGCCGCTCCCAACAGGTGCCCAAGCATCGATTTCGTGCTGCTGATGTTCACTTTGTAGGCATGCTCGCCCAACGCCCGTTTGATCGCCTTCGTTTCCCCCGGGTCGTTGAGTTCCGTGCTCGTTCCATGCGCGTTGACGTAGTTCACGTCGGTGCGCTTTACCCCGTAGCTCTCGGCCTTGCGCAAGGCCATATTCATCGCATCTTCGGCGCCCTGGCCGTCGAAATGGGGTGCCGCCATATGATACGCATCGGCGCTGTTGCCGTAACCGATTACCTCCGCATAAATCTGGGCATCGCGGGCCAGCGCATGCTCGAGTGACTCCAGAATCAGAATCGCGCTCCCCTCGCTCATCACAAAGCCATCCCGGTCACTGTCAAACGGGCGGCAGGCCGACGACGGATCGTCGTTGCGCTGGCTCATGGCGCCCATTATGTCGAAACCGGCCATGATGATCGGCAGCAGAGCGGCCTCCGCGCCGCCCGTGACCATCACCTGTGCGTCGCCGCGCCGGATCAGCTCAAAGGCCTCACCGGTTGCTGCGGTGCCGCTGGCGCAGGCGTTCACCACCGAAAAATTGGGGCCCCGAAGATCATAGAGAATGGCGATCTTCCCGGCCGCACTGTCCACCAGCATATTTGGAATCAGAAAGGGGCTTACCTTGCGCAGGCCGCGCTTCTCCGTCAATCTGAAATTGTCAAGCAGGGAGGTGAGGCCGCCGGTCCCGCTGGCGATCAGCACTCCGATATCAGTTGGCGTCTCCTTGCTGAGATCGATCCTGCTGTCGGTGAGCGCCTGTTCCGTTGCCACAAGAGCATACTGAATGTATGGATCAAGGCGGCGGGCCTCTTTCCGATCCATGTAGTTCTTTGCTTCAAAGCCCTTCAATTCCCCTGCAAAGCGGGTGTTCAGTTCGCTGGTGTCGAATTTGGTGACCGTTTCAATGCCCGACCGGCCTGCCAGCAGGGCATCCCATGTCTCTTCAGCAGTCAGACCCAGGGGTGTCACCGCGCCGATGCCGGTGATTACGACTCGCCGCGGCCGACCATTGCTACTGTACATGCGCGTCTATTCCATGTGAACATCCCGACGAGGGCGAATAGCGATCACTCGCTCTCATCGTCAGCCCACCTAACTAGAACGATTCGAGTCTGTCCGTACACTCTAATATAACACAAAGACTGATCAATCGTTGCGTTTCCCCTCCTTCGGGGCTAAAGAGTCGCCGCCAGCGGCGGCCGGGGCGCTCCCGTGCGTCGACAGGCCTGAAAACTTGCCAGTTTTAGTTCGCTACCGTATAATTCCGCTTATGACAAAAGTCAGCCCTTCGGTCCATCCCAGTCCACAGTGTTCGGGCGCGGCAAACAGCCTGTCGACCGTGCCCGGCGGCGCAGACTCGCAACGGGCGACAGACGAGCAGATCGGCCTCCGTCTGTTTCTGGCCGAGTCCGGCGTGGATCATGTTCACGGTATGGAGATTCTGCGGCTGATCAAGATGTGCGCCGGAGCGTATGATCGCATCCTGAGCGAGCGGATGCGGGATGAGGAAGTCTCTCTGCCCCAATGGCGTATCCTGATCCGCCTCTACCTGGCAGAACGCAACGGTCAGGCCGCTCTGATGCCCACAGATCTGGCTCACAGTCAGCGTCTGAGCAAGAACACGATCAGCGCCCACCTGCGCGTCTTGGAGGAACTGCGCCTCATCGAGCGCCATCTGGACCCGAACGACCTGCGGGCGTTCCGCATCCGGCTCACGACCGGCAGCAGGAGCCTGATCCGCTCGTCCACCCCCCTGTATCTCGAATTTCTCAACGAATTGATCGCGCCACTCTCGCCCGAAGAGTGTGAGATCTTGCAGGGGTTACTGGCAAAGCTGATAGAATCATTGCAGCGGAAACGGGAAGACAGCATCAGTTTGTAGTCGCCGTCCGCCCTTTGCTCATCGCCGGCAAAGGACCGCGGCCAGCCGAACGGCAATGGCAAGGTCGCCCTTAGTCGACCTGTCACGCCCTGATCCTCTCCTTAAGGAGTGGCATGTGAACCAACGAAGACCATTCGGTAGACCTGGCGGCCCCGGCGGGCCGGGTGGTCCGCCCGAAGGCGGCGGCAGCATGAAAGACTTGGCCCGCTCAATCCGCTATCTGGGCCGCTACAGGCTCGTCACGACGCTGGCCTATGCCTCACTGTTCATCAGCATCGTGGCGCAGCTTGTCGTCCCCCAACTGGTGCAGAACGTCCTCGACGCTGTAACCGACAGCGTGTTCGCCCGTCAGATTCTGGCCCTGCCGGAGTCTGAGCGGGCCGCCGCGCTTGAGCAACTGCCGGTCTCGGTCGACCAACTGACAGAACGTGCTGTCAGTGCCGAAGGGCCTATCTACTGGGCGATGGTATTTATCGTCGTCTTTTCGCTGGCACGCGGCCTCTTCGCCTTCGCACAGGCCTTCCTGGCCCAGAAAGTGAGCCAGGATCTGGCCTTCGATTTTCGCAACGAACTGTTCGAGAAAATTCAGCGGCTCTCTTTCAGCTACCACGACCGCAATCGCACCGGCCAGCTGATGATCCGCGCCACCGACGACGTCGAAAAGCTGAGAATGTTTATCGGCCAGGGGATGTTGCTGGCCGTGCAATCGATCGTCCTGCTCATCGGTTCGCTGGCAGTATTGGCCTTCACCAACCTGTCTCTGACCCTGATCATCCTTCCTGTGCTGCCCGTTGCGCTTGTCCTCTTCATGGTCTTCGGCTCCGTCGCCCAGTCGCTATTCGGCGAGATCCAGCGCCGGCTTTCAACGCTCAATGAGATCCTTCAGGAAAACCTGGCCGGTATTCGCGTCGTCAAGGCCTTCGTGCGCGAAAGAGAGGAGCAGGACAGGTTCGACAACGCGGCCCAGCGGCTCATGGATCAGCACATTCGCGTCTCCAAAATATTCAGTTTCCTCTTCCCTTTCATCTTTCTGATTTCCAACCTGGGTCAGGCCGCTGTCGTCTACTGGGGCGGGCGCCAGATCCTCTTCGATACGCTCACGCTGGGTGAGTGGCAAAAGTTCAGCCTCTATCTGATCTATGTCTTCTTCCCGGTTGGCCAGCTCGGCTTCATCGTTGCTCAGATGAGCCAGGCCAGCGCCAGCGCCAAACGTATCTTCGAAATCCTCGACGCCGAGAGCGAGGTCACCGACAAACCCGGCGCGCAGCCCATGTCGCAGGTGCGGGGCCGCGTTCGTTTTACCGATGTAACATTCCGCTATTTCAACAGCACCGATCCCGTCCTCCGCAGCGTCTCCTTTGAGGCACAGCCCGGAGAGACCGTCGCCCTCTTGGGAGGAACCGGCAGCGGCAAGACGACCATCATCAACCTCATCCCCCGCTTCTACGACGTGAGTGAAGGACAGGTCCTGATCGATGACTGGGATGTGCGCGATGTCACGCTGGATAGCATGAGGCGTCAGATCGGCATCGTGCTGCAGGAGACCAATCTCTTTACCGGAACGATTCGAGACAATATCGCCTTCGGCCGCCCCGACGCCACCGACGCCGAGGTCCAGGCAGCCGCCACTGCCGCTGCTGCCCATGATTTCATCGTTAGCTTCCCCGACGGCTATCAGACCGCTGTCGGGGAACGCGGAACAACCCTTTCCGGCGGCCAGAAGCAGCGCGTCGCTATCGCCCGCGCCCTCCTGACCGACCCGCGCATCCTCATCCTCGACGACTCCACCAGCAGCGTCGATGTCGCCACCGAGGTGCTCATCCAGAATGCGCTGGACCGGCTTATGGTGGGACGCACCAGCTTTGTTATTGCTCAGCGCATCAGCACCGTCGTCAACGCCGATCAGATCCTCGTCCTGGATCGGGGCCGCATCGTCGATCGCGGCAACCACGAAGAACTGATGCGGACCAGCGCGATCTACACCGACATCTACCACAGCCAGTTGGTGGAAGACGCGGCGGTTGAGGAGGAAGCGCCGCTGGCCGCTGAAGCATAGCGCGTCGGCAGCAACAGACCATGTTACGCACTATCTCTCCCAGGAGCGTACCCGATGTTCGGTGACCGCATGTTACGGCAGGAAACGCTGAAGCCGAAGAGCGTTGGCGCCACCCTGTCCCGTTTCAGCAGATACTTTCGTCCCTTCTGGTTGGCTCTGACCCTCGTCGCCGTACTGATGGCTGTCAACGCCTATACCCAGGTGATTGGCCCGGTACTGATCGGCCAGGCAGTGGACTGCTTTCTGGCCCCGGCGGCCTTCGGCGAAGGCGGCGAAGAAGGCGCTGGTCTTCAACTGCCGGCAGCGACCGATCTGCAGGCGGAAACCGACAGCCAGGCCAACTGCTGGTATGCCCCGGAAGTCGCCATGGGGGACCCCAGCCGCAACGACCTGTTGCGCGGCCTGCTCAACATTACTTTGGTCATAACCGCCTACTATCTGGTCGGGTCGGTCACCGGCGGCTTGATGTTCTTCAGCATGAGCTGGACCGGCCACCACGTTCTGCGCCGTCTGCGCGTGCGCCTGTTTAACCATCTCCATCGCCTTTCTCTCGGCTTCTACGGTCGCAACGAGACCGGCGATCTGATGAGCCGCATCACCAACGACTCAGACACGATCCAGCAGGTCGTCAGCTTTGCCCTGGTGCAGGTGCTGAGCAGCGTGTTGCTGATCCTCTGGATCGTCTGGCAGATGGTCGTTATGAATTGGGCCTACGCGCTCATCAGCCTGAGCGTTGTGCCCCTCATGGGCTTGGCGACCCTGTGGTTCAGCAACCAGGCGCGCAAAGCGTTTCGCGTCACCCGCCAGAGCATCGGCGACGTCAACGCAGAGTTGGAAGAGGGCATCTCCGGCGTGCGCGAGGTCCAGGCCTTCAGCCGCGAGGAGACCAATATCGAGCAGTTCCGGCAAAGCAATGCCGTCAACCGCGACGCCAATATCAAGGCCGTTGCCTATACCTCCGCCTTGGCGCCAACGTTGGAAGCGCTCGGATTCCTCGGCATCGCTGTCGTCGTTGGCGTCGGCGGCGTACTGCTTCTGCGCGGCCAGACACTGGCAGGTTCGGCCATCTCCCTCGGCCTGATCGTCACCTTCTTGGGCTTTGCGCAGCGATTTAACATGCCCATCTCTCAGATCAGCGTCATGTGGACCAATATCCAGAGCGCCGTCGCCGGCGTGGAGCGCATCTTTGAACTGATGGACGAGGTCCCGGAAGTGCAGGAAAAAATCCACGCCCAGCCAATGCCCCCTATCGTAGGCAGCGTCTCCCTCGAAAACGTCGAGGCCGAATACGTACCCGGCGAGCCTGTCCTCAAAGGAATCAATCTGAGCGCCCATCCCGGCGAGACTGTGGCAATCGTTGGGCCTACCGGCGCCGGCAAGACGACCATTATCAATCTGCTTCCCCGCTTTTGGGATGTAACCGGAGGATCCGTACGCATCGACGGTGTCGACGTGCGCGACGTACAACTGCACAGCCTGCGCGAGCAGATCGGCATCGTCCTCCAGGATACCTACCTGTTCAGCAGTTCGGTGATGGACAATATCCGCTTCAGCCGCTCGGACGCTTCAGACGAGGAGGTCGTCGCCGCCGCAAAACTGGCCCAGGCGCACGACTTCATCGAGCGGCTGCCCGACGGTTATAAGACCGTCCTCGGCGAACGCGGCGCTGGCCTCAGCCAGGGGCAACGGCAACTGCTGGCCATCGCCCGCGCCGCACTGGCCGACCCCCGCATCCTCATTCTGGACGAAGCCACCAGCAGCGTCGACACCCGCACCGAGCAGAGAATTCAGGCCGCGCTCAACGACCTGCTCAAAGGACGCACCAGCTTCGTGATCGCGCACCGCCTCAGTACGATCCGCAGCGCCGACCAGGTGTTGGTGTTGCATGACGGAGAAATTATCGAACGCGGTACACACGAAGAACTTCTGGCCCAGCGGGGCTTCTACTACGAACTCTATATGAACCAGTTCCGGAGCCAGGAAGATCTTCCGGTGCAGCCGAACGGAAGCGGGCCCACCAGTGCAGCTGCAGCAACTCTCCGTGCGAGGCCCGTTACCTGAGGCGCGACAATGAATCGCATGGAATGAGGACGGCTCTCAACCTGTTCTCGCTTGTTCCACTGCCCCTACTCCGACCGAAACTGCAGCCAGACCAGCGGGATTAGCATGCCGATCACAACAATCGGAACGCTGTCCCAAGGGGCGAGATTGACCTGGATCCAGACGCCGCCGGGAATAACATCGACGCCGTATAGAATGTACGCGCCCCAGCCCACGAGCATGGCCCACAGCAGTCTCTGAACAAGCAGCTGGCGCGGCATCACCTGTGCCAGCACAACCAGCAACAACGTCAGCACGACTAACTGTGTGACCATTGCAATCGTCAGCGAAGCGATATCGACCTCAACCGCCCCCAGCTCAACCTCCGTCATAGGTGTCGCAACCTCAACCGTCGTTGGCACGGCGGTTGCCTGCGTAGGCGCCGGTGTGGCTGCCCGCTCAGGATTCGTCACCTCAATCTGAGTTCTGTCGGATGCTACATCCGGGTCAGGGATGCGCGCCCGGATCTCCGTACTGGAGCTTGCCTCCACGCTGTTGACAGCGATCAGAAGCGTGCCCGTTCTCTCCAGGAGCACCGATTTGCGTGCGAGCCCGCCGCGGGTGGGGACAGGATTTGACTGGATTGCAAGCTCCTCGCCCTCATAGATCAGTCGGAAATTCACCGGTGTTCCATCAGGGACTGTGTTTCCGTTGCGATCCAGAATCGGACCGGCCTGCAGTTCCAGGCTGTCACCCAGCTTCAGGTCGGTCTGGATTAGCACAACCTCGTCATCCTCCGCCTCTTCTATCACGAAGTTTTCGTTCAGGACAGTCAAGCCAATCCGTTGGTCCGGGTCCGGCTCCAGCCTCTCGACCAGGTTGCTGAACCGTGTGCCGGGCACGCTGACCGGAGGCGCGCCGGTGACCGTCTGGGCCCGGAACAGTGCGCGCACGGCCGCTTCCAAAAACGGTTGGGTCTTGGAGTAGACGCCGAGGAAAGCGGTCATCTTGCCGATCTCGGTCGAATCGAAGAAGTATGGTTCGTTGAGCGCAAGCACCACCAGCTTGCTCCCTAGGAGCCTGTCGCTGCGCTGACGCAGAAACCGTTTGACCGCGTCGCTGCTGTCGTAGTTCGCTACGTCAATATCCAGCATGGCAAAGATCAGCCAGTCGGCGTTCAGGATCTCCTCCTCCAATGCCTCTGCCACCGCAGAGTCGGCCGTTCCGTTTAGCAGAGAGTTCAATTCGGCAAAGGTACGGCTGCCGATCCGCTCTCTCTGCACTTGGTTGGTCGCCTCCGGCCCGTAGAGCCTTAACATGATCTCTTCCAAAGCGGTTGGCTCCACTGCGGTATCAGCCTGGCAGTCGTCGCACTCATGCAAAATGCGGCTGTCTGTGAAGATCAACACATCCTCGTCTTCGCCAGGCGGCACCGGCAGCGGATCGGTCAACCCCGGGGAGTCGGGAAAGAAGATCGTCAGCGCCTCACTTGCGACCTGGTCCAGCAACATCTGTGCCTCTCTCTGATGTTCGGTGCTGAACCCCCTCTCCAGGTCGGCTGGTCCCACCACTACATCCGCCAAATTGATCTCAATCGGTTCGTCAACGGACCTCGGATCGGGTGCCGCAGATTCATCCGCAAATACTGGGTCATACAGCCGCACTTTCAAACGCAAAATCCGTCGTAGCGAGGCATCCACGCGCGCGGCAAATTCGACATCGTTCGTATACCGCTCGCGGAAAAAGATAATCGTCTCTTTGATGTTGGCTCTCTCATCCAGCCAGCTGTCGGTCAGGGAGAAATCCGCCAGATAGAGAAGGTCGTTGCCGGCCGTAAATGCGTCTAGCGCGATGCGCCGACGCGGGAAATCCTGCAATGGCGGATCGTAGTATCGGCGCACGGCCATTACGCCCAGCGCGTCGCTCATCAGGAGACCGCCCTCTGCACGCCAGGGAGCAAACTCGTCCAGATCCAGGAGTATGCCCAACTCCTGCGCCAGGCTGATTGGCGGCGTGCGCTCGCGGCTGCCCTGGAAACTGCTGAATCGAATATGACCGGACATCAACGCCTCGGTGGCGGCCATCATCCCATCCATCCGCAGGATCGCAGACGACCGCTCAGTGACCGCTGCAAAGGGTGGCAGTTCGATTCGCTGCAGTTCCTGCAAGCTCTTTTGTATCGTCGCGATCTCCTCATCTGGCCGGCGATCCGTACCGCCCAAACCAGGAAAATGTCCGGCCACGGTCGCAACGCGACCAGCGCTTCCCCGGTGGATTCCCGTTACATAAGCCTGGCCCATTCGACCGACCCAGAATGGGTCGCCGCCAAACGTGTGCAAACCCAATCCGGTCACCAGGTCCGGCCGCGGCTGTTCTATCACGTCCAGCGCCGGCCCCAGCAGTAGATTTACACCCACACTGCGTATTTCGCGGCCGTAGACCGCACCGACCTCCTCCACCAATTCAGGATTCCAGGTGGCCCCGAGCGCCATCTGCGGCGGGATCGCAGTGAATCCGGCGCGCAGTACTGAGCCCGGTATACCGTCACCCCCCTGTTCCACACCAATCAACAGTGGAATCTCCAGCGGCAATCTCTGTTCCAGTCCCGATTGTAAAATGCCCGGTATGGCCGGACCGCCGTCCTTGACGTTCAACGCCTCCGACGGCGCCAGGTAGATGCCATAGGCCATTGCCTGCAACTGATTTGTAAGCCGCGCGACATCCTCCGTTGTCGTACCGCTGTAGTTGCTGAAGTTGCGATTCCTGGGGCTGATCACCACCCCGCCCACCCTGTACTCCTGGATCAACTCGGCGACGTCGCTCCTCGGTCCGATATCGTTGCCCTGGAACGTAACTATAAACAGCTGGCCAACGCGATCTGCGACGCTCATCTCGGCGATCAATTCATCAATGCGCGCCTCCAATATCTCATCCGGGCCAGGCGTAGGCGTGGGTGAAGGGGTTGGCGTATTCGTGGGTATGGGCGTTGGCGTGACCGATGGGGTGAGCGCCAGGCTGGTGGCTTCCGCCTCCGCAGTCTGCGTCAGTTGAGCGCGAGCGGTGGCAGTGGCCCGAAACGATTCCTGCAGCTGTTGGACCGAACGAGTCTCTGTGGCCGTTGCCGCAGTCGTCTCTGCTCCCTGCGAACCGGGCGAAGGCGTAGTCGCCACTTGGGCAGCGGCGAACTTCACATTCAGATTTCCGCCGTCGAAGTCGATTGTCAGCATAACGGTCGCCAGCAGCGCGGCCGTCAGCGCTAAGGCGCGCGAACAAGCCCCGCCGCTACGCCGGGCACCCTTTAGATGGCTTCGCTGCTGGCAACGGAATACTCTCATCAAATCCGATTATACACGATCAACCCATCTGTCGGAATGACCACTTCCTACCCCTCGCGTCGCATGAACCTGCTGGACAGATACAACCAATTTATGTATAATGACCTCATATAACGAACAAAAGTTCGACATATGGCAGTTCTCCTTCTTTCACTTGCCTTCGTTCTTAGAACACCATTTGGTCTGCCGCCAGGCCTACACTTAAAATGTGAATTTCGGACGATGCTGGGACGCCGCGGCCGGCCTGCCACCTGGAAACGGAGTGCCAGCCTGAAATGTCCCAATCCCCTTGAGAAATATGGTAAGCTTGTTCTGCAAACAGCGCTCGTATCAGAACTACGGAGCCGGAAATGCCTCAATTCCAGGTAGTCAGCGATTTTCAACCGATGGGCGATCAGCCCCAGGCCCTCTCCAAGCTCGCCAACGGCATCGATGAGGGCCTTCAGCACCAGGTGCTTCTCGGCGTCACCGGCAGCGGCAAGACCTATACGATGGCCAAGGTCGTCGAGGCGATCCAGAAGCCGACCCTGGTCATCGCCCACAACAAGACCTTGGCCGCCCAGCTCTACAGCGAGTTCCGTGAGTTTCTCCCCAATAATATGGTGGAATACTTCGTCTCCTACTACGACTACTACCAGCCGGAGGCCTACATCCCCCGCAGCGATACCTATATTGAAAAGGATGCACAGGTCAACGAGGAGATCGAGCGCCTCCGTCTGGCCGCAACCAGCGCCCTGTTTAGCCGGCGGGACGTCGTGATCATCGCCTCGGTCTCATGCATCTACGGCTTGGGCAGCCCCCAGGACTACGGTCAGGTGGCCCTGAAGCTGACCGTCGGCGAGATGGTACGCCGTAACCAGGTTTTGCGTCATCTGGTCGACATCTTTTATGAACGCAACGACACCGCCCTCCAGCGGGCCAAATTCCGCGTGCGCGGGGATGTTCTGGAGGTTCAGCCGGCCTACAGCGACAACGCCTTGCGCGTCAGCTTCTGGGGCGATGAGATCGAACGCATCAGCGAAATCGACACACTCACCGGCGAAATCCTGGACGACTACCCCGAGGTGGAGATCTTCCCGGCCAAGCACTTCATTACCCACCAGGATCAGGTCCAGGAAGCCATCGTCGATATCGAGGAAGAGCTCAAGCAACAGACCGCCATGTTGGAAAGTCAGGGGAAGCTGCTGGAGGCCCAGCGCATTGGCCAGCGTACTCGCTACGACATCGAGATGCTGCAAGAGATCGGCTACTGCAACGGTGTCGAGAACTACAGCCGCCATCTGGCGCGCCGTCCCCCAGGCAGCCGCCCATGGACCCTGCTCGACTACTTCCCCGCCGACTGGATGGTGATTATCGACGAGAGCCACATGACCATCCCCCAGATCCGCGGCATGTACGCCGGCGACCGCTCGCGCAAAGAGGTGCTCGTCTCGCATGGTTTCCGCTTGCCCAGCGCATTGGACAACCGCCCCCTTACCTTCGATGAGTTTGCCGAGGTCGTGAACCAGGTCCTCTACGTCAGCGCCACCCCGGGCGACTACGAGATCACGAACGCCGCACAGGTGGTGGAGCAGATCATCCGCCCGACTGGTCTCCTCGATCCGATCGTCGAAGTGCGGCCCACCGAGGGTCAGATCGAAGACCTGCTCCACGAGGTGCATCGACGCGTAGCCGTCGGACAGCGGGCCCTCATCACGACGCTCACCAAACGGATGGCCGAAGACCTGGCCGAATATCTCGCCGACCTGGGGGTGAAGGTTCAGTACCTCCACAGCGAGATCGATACCCTGGAACGGGTCGAGATTCTGCGCGACCTGCGCCTCGGCGTCTACGACGTCGTCGTCGGCATCAACCTGCTGCGCGAGGGACTGGACTTGCCCGAGGTGACGCTTGTCGCAATTCTGGACGCCGACAAACAGGGCTTCCTGCGCAGCGAGTCATCACTGATTCAGACCATCGGCCGCGCCGCCCGGCATGTGGAGGGCCGCGCCATTCTCTACGCCGATAAGATGACCGAAGCCATGGAGAGTGCCATCGGCGAGACCAATCGCCGCCGCCAGATCCAGGAGGCCCACAATCTGGCGCACGGCATCGAGCCCCGCAGCATCGTCAAGCGCATCCGCGACCTGACCGACCGCGTGAAGGTCCTGGCCGAAGACCAGGCCGACTATAGCGTCGAAGAAGACGGGGCAGCCACTACTCGGAATCTGGCAGCCCTCTCCCCGGACGAGTTGGTCAAACGGATCACCAATCTGGAAGAGGAGATGCACGAAGCCGCCCAGAACCTGGAGTTCGAGCGAGCCGCCTCACTCCGCGATCAGGTCATCGACCTGCGAAACGCTCTGAAGCTTGAGAGAGTGTGATTTCTCGGCGAACACAACCGCGCGTTCATATCGCAAGGAAATGCAGTTCCGCAAGCCCTTTGACACTGCCAACACGCCCAAGTGTCCCCTCCCTTGACGGGATCTACGCCGTATGCGAACATTTTTATATGGGGGCAAGCAAATAAAAGCCGAACAGAGACACCTGACCGGCTCCGCATCCGCCTTAGCCCGCATCGCCGCCGCGCTCAACACGACCGTTGACGCACTGATTTACGAATAAACACACAAAATGATAGGAACAGTCCGCGAAATCGAAATCACCACCGAGATGCACGCGTCGTATCTCGACTACGCCATGAGCGTCATCGTCGCCCGCGCCCTGCCCGACGTGCGCGACGGCCTCAAACCGGTCCATCGACGCATCCTCTATGCTATGCACGACATGGGGGTGACCAGCAACAAACCCTACAAGAAAAGTGCCCGTATCGTCGGCGAAGTGCTCGGCAAGTACCATCCTCACAACGATACCTCCGTCTATGACGCCATGGTGCGCATGGCCCAGGAGTTCAGCCTCCGCTACCCTCTCGTCGATGGCCAGGGCAACTTCGGCTCCATCGACGGTGACAACGCCGCCGCCATGCGCTACACCGAAGCCCGCCTCGCAGCCATCAGCGACCTGATGCTGGCCGACATCGAAAAGGATACCATCGACTGGAACGACAACTTTGATACCACGCTCAAAGAGCCGGGTATCCTGCCGGCCGCGCTGCCCAACCTCCTCATCAACGGCGCCAACGGCATCGCCGTCGGCATGGCCACCAACATCCCCCCCCACAATCTGGCCGAAGTCGTCGATGCCACCGTCTATCTGATCGATCACTTCGACAGAATTGATGAGGTCGGCGTCAACAATCTCCTGCAGTTCATCAAAGGCCCCGACTTCCCAACAGGCGGCATCCTCTTTCGCTACCGCCAGGGCGCGAAAGGCGAAGAGGATATCGATGCCGTCTCCCAGGGATATGCCACCGGCAGAGCGCGGCTGATCATGCAGGCCAAGGCCCACTTCGAAGAGATGAGCCGCAGCCGCAGCCGCATCGTCGTCACCGACCTGCCCTATCAGATCAACAAGACCAACCTGCTCGAGCGTATCGCCCTGCTCGTCCGCGACGGCAAAATCGATGGCATCACCGACCTGCGCGACGAGAGCGACCGGACCGGCATGCGCATCGTCATCGAGTTGACCCGCAACGTCGACCCGAATGCAATTCTGGCCCGCCTGCTCCGGCTGACGCCAATGCAGCAGACATTCGGCATGTCCCTGCTGGCCCTCGTCAACGGCGAGCCCGTCACCCTCACCCTCAAGCGCATCCTGCGGCACTTTGTCGAGCACCGCCAGGAGATTATCCGCCGTCGCTCACAGTTCGACTTTGCCAAGGCTAAGGCCAGATCACACATCGTCGAAGGCCTGCTCAAGGCGCTCGACGTCCTCGACGAAGTGATCCGTACGATCCGTCGCAGCCAGCGCGTCGACACCGCCCGTGCCAATCTGATGCGCGCATTCGGCTTCACCCAAGTCCAGGCACAGGCCATCCTCGATATGCCCCTGAGACGGCTGACCGCGCTCGAGCGCAGACAGCTCCAGGATGAACATAAAGAGCTGCAGCAAGTAATCTCCTACCTCGAAGACCTGCTCTCCGACGACGGCAAAATTCTCGGCGTCATCCGCGAAGATCTGCTCGCCCTCCGCCAGCAGCACGCCGACCGCCGCCGCACACAGATAGTCGAACGCGCCCAAGGCACCCTCACCGCCACCGATCTGCTGCCGGACCGCCGCGTCTGGGTGGCTCTCGGCGCTAACGGGACCTTGCGCCGCCAGGACTTCACCGGCATCAACCGCGCCGGCCTGCGCCAGGCTGCCCAAAACGCGGCCGCCGCCCTGCTCACAGCCAACACCCGCGACCAGCTCTTCATCTTCTCCGCCAGCGGGCGCTGCTATCGCCTTGGGGTCCATGAGCTGCCACAGGAAGGGCGTAGACATCTCGCCGATCTGACCGATTTCAGCCGCCGCAACACCATCGCCTCCATGCTGGCGCTGCCGCAACCCGCAACCGAGGGCTTTCTGTTTCTCGTCACCCGCCAGGGCGCCGTCAAACGCATCACCATCGCCGACTTTACCCAGGCCGCGCTGACCGCCCTCAACGTGATCAGCGTGAATGGCAAAGACCGGCTGACCTGCGCGTTCGTTACCCCTGGCAACGGCGAAGTCGTGCTCGTCACCCGCATGGGCCGCTCGATCCGTTTCCCCGAAGAAAAAGTGCGGGCGATGGGTACAGCCGCGCGCGGCGTCGCCGGTATCAACCTCAAACGGGATGACGAAGTCATCGCCGCGCTGCCCGTCGCGCCCGACGGCGAACTTCTCACCGTTACATCGGCCGGCTATGTCAAACGCACCCCCATCAGTGAGTTCAGCCTGCAAGGCCGCGGCGGCGGCGGCATTATCGCCCACAAGCTCGACGAGCGCTCCGGCGACCTTGTCGGCGCTGCCATGCTGACGCCGGAGCATGCCTTCGCCGTCTTCGTGACCGAGAAAGGCGTGGCGAAGCCGCTTGGACTGGACGATATCCCCTCCAATGGACGCAGCGCCCTGGGCTCGCGTAAGGTCGACCTGGCCAGCAGCGACGCGGTCGCGGCCGTACAGGCCGTCTCCTTCGTCGTGGCGGCCATGGACAGCCCGCCGCCCCCACCCGACCTACAGCTGAATGGCAGGGGGGACACCGCGGCCCCGCCTCCGGCAAAGGATAACCGGGAGAAAGCGCCTGAAAAGAAGAAACCGGCGGCCGGAGCTGCCTCGGCTAAGTCGGGCACCCAGCGCAAGACGCGCAAACTCGCCAGTGAAACGGCCAAAAAGCCCAAACCCGCGACCGGTGAACGGACCGCACCGAAACAGGCCGCGGCAACACCGTCGAACGGCGAACTCTCCAACTGTAACGCAAAGTCCCGTCGCAACCCCCGCCGAAATGGCGCCCAGGAAACCTCACCCCCCGCCGCCAACAACGCGTCAACCCGGCGCCGAAGAGCCGGCCAGACCGGTAAGCCCGAGCCTGACGCCAAGCGTGCAGCCAAGCCCCGCCAGGCAAAACAGACGAAAGGGCCCGCCAGGACCTCCCAGCCCGAGGGAAAGCGGGCCGCGGCTGCCTCAGTGAACCAGTCCGTACAGGCAAGTCTGCTCGACGTACCGGCTGCAGAACCGAAGCCAGCTGCTGCCAAGACTTCCACACGAGCAGCCGGAAGAGGCGCCGGTAAACTGGCACGCGTGAGCAGCGTCACCGGCGGCCGGGAAAAGAGCAAAAACCAGTAGCCCGAACGAAAAACGCCCCTCGACCCCGCAAAGGGGCCGAGAGGCGTTGCCTCGCAATCTAATCTATACCTGGGCGGGTCCGACCCTACCGCCCTCCCACTGGCGAAATCAACTGCTCGTTCGAACGGTGGCTCCGCCGCCACAGTATCGTCGCCAGTACACCGATCAACAGCGGCACCGTCGCTGCCAGCGACCAGCGCCAGGATATCCCTCCCTCCTGACGCGCCGATAGCATTCCCTCATTAGCCAGCCGCCGCCGGTGTTCCGCAAGCAGGGCCTCCTTTAACCGCGTCCGGAACTCAGGCGACGGCCGCACGAATGGGAAGAGCCTGCCCAGAAAACTCACCATCTGGGCGAACTGTTCCTCCTCCTCTTCCGTCAACTCGTCATCAATCGCATCAGTTTCCACTTCGCTGCGCGACGCCTGCCGAAAGGGCATGACCCGCACTACGTCCGTTCTGAACTGCTGCCATCTATCCAGCATGTTCGCGCTTCCCATCGGATGCCTACTTTCCTTTATGTTCGGAAACGGATGGCGTCCCCTCTGCCTCACCGTCCTCGAACTGTTCGCTCAGATCTCTGCGCAGTGCCGCCAGTGTGCGGAAATAAAGTGACTTGATCGCACCCTCGCTCTTCTGCATCAGCTCGCCGATCTCAATATTTGTCAGCTGATCTCCGAACTTATGGAAGAGAAGTCGCCGCCGTTCCTCCGGCAGCCGTTCGATCGCCGCCCACAAGGCCTCCTCCCCTTCCCGCCGCTCTGCTGTCGCCTCCGGCTCGTCCCGCCTTTCCGCCGGGAAGACCATCCCGTCAATCGGGACGAACGTGCGCCGCCCCTGATCGCGGTGCCAGTTGGCCACCAGATTGTGAGCGATGCGGAAAAGCCACGCCCCAAAGGGCAGCCCCCTGTCCTCGTAGCGGTCCAGCCTGTCCAGCGCCCGGTAAAAGATACGCGCTGTCAGGTCCTCCGCATCCTCGGCGTTCTGTACCCGGCTGTACACATACGAGTAGATGCGATCAACGTAGCGCTCGTACAGTTCGCCAAACGCCTGCGTATCCTTCTTCGCCCGCGCTACCAGCGCCGATTCAATCGCCCTCTCTTCTTCCTGATGATCAGGCGCTGTCCTTCCGGGGCGGCTTCCGTTGGCGCTCCTGCCTGCTTCGTTCAGAGCGTTCCCGTTCATAATCTATAACACGCTGTCGCTGGAATCGTTGCGGAGTGGAAGCTGGAGAGGCCCTGCCAGCTGAACTGTCCAAGGCTGTCGTCCCGGCCTGCGACCGAAACCGAAAACCTCCCGGTTCTCTCTCCGCGCTCGCCCCTCTTGCACGCAAAGGGCGCAGAGGCAGCGCATGTCATCATTATAGAGAATCGGATGGCTCTGCGCCAAATTGGGTGAATTCAGCGCTCCCGAACCCCGCGCAACACGCGCAAAATTGTCTCTCACTCCTCACCGAACCGGCAATCACGCTCGCGGCCCTGCTGCCCCTCTGGCTCATCTTCTATCTGCGCAAGCCGATCGCGGCGGCCACTGCTACCGGCTGATCTCTGTCCCGATAGTTTGGCCTGCTATATCCGCTATGCTATATTTGATCAACGCTCCACCGCTTCGCTGTACGAGCGCGAACAATCTGAAAATGCACCAAATTCAGAATAAATTCCTGGGGACGGGAGGCAAAAGTGCGCGTAAGCTGCTTTCAGGAGAATCTGTCGAAGGGCTTGTCCATCGTCGGTCGCGCGGTATCGTCGCGCAGTACATTGCCGGTTCTCGGCAACATCCTGCTGGAAGCGAAGGATGATCAACTGAGGCTGGCCGCCACCAATCTGGAGATCGGCGTCAACTGCTGGATCGGCGCCCACATAGAGGATGAAGGCGCCATCACCGTGCCGGCCCGCCTGCTGACCGAGTTCGTCAACAGCCTGCCGCCCGGCAAAATCGAGATGGAGCTGTCCGTACGCACGCAGACACTCCATCTGCGCTGTGGCAACTTCGACGTCAACATAAAGGGCATCGACGCGCAGGAGTTTCCCGTAATTCCCACCGTCGACAACGGCGACGGACCCGAAGAGACCGCCGAGGCCCTCGAAGGCCGCACCATCGCGCTCGAGACCGCCGGGCTGACCAAAATGATCGATCAAGTCGTCTTCGCCGCCGCGACCGATGAGAGCCGCCCGACCCTCACCGGTGTCGAAGTTACCTTTGCCAAGGAGCGCCTCTCGCTCGCCGCTACCGACGGCTACCGGCTCAGCGTGCGCAGCATCGAAGTCGATGAGGCCTTCGCCGATGATCTGTCCGTCGTCGTGCCCGCCCGTCATCTCAGCGAGTTGGGCCGTATCATCGTCGACGCCGAAGACGAAAAGCACGTCCAGGTCACCGTCACCCAGGCCCGCAATCAGATTCTTTTCCGCGTCTGGGGCAAGGGAGGCGAGACCCGCGGCGCTTTTCACCAGGTCGATCTCGTCAGCCAGCTGATCGCCGACCGATTCCCCGACTACCGGGCCATCATCCCCAAGAGCCACAACACCCGTACAGTGGTCGGCACCGACGCCTTCCTCCAAGCCGTGCGCGTGGCCCAGCTATTCGCCCGCGACAACGCCAACATCGTCCGCCTCAAGATCGATCCCAACGGCGACAGCGGCGTCGGCAACCTCCATCTCACCGCCAGCAGCGCTGAAATGGGCAACAGCAAGAATGAGTTGGATGCAATGGTGGAAGGGGATGATCTGGAGATCGACTTCGACGTGCGCTATCTGATCGCCGTCCTAAGCCAGATCGACGAGGAGCAGGTCGTCCTCGAAACCACCCAGTCCAATCGCCCCGGCACCATCCGGCCCCTCGGTCTTGGCGACGAAGAGTTCCTCCACGTCGTCATGCCAATGCACCCGCCCCGCTGAGCGAATAAGGTCCCTCCCGGATATGGAAACCGACCTGAACCGCTTGGCTATAGGAAGTTCAATCTCAATATGAATAACTCAATAGCCATCGATATTGATCTCCCCCGCGACTTGGGGGCCATATGCCGAGATCGGATCGTACAGTTAGGCTACAATGCAAAAGGTCTTGGTGATTCAAGAAAGATGGTGCGTACCTACTTCAGTGTATGTAGGAGATTGGTGTCCCTGCAACCGCGTAAAGTCCTGAAGGCGAAAGAATTTCAGTGCCCGCCCAACCATATGCAGGGTTTTGCAAAAATTGAGAGTACGATCGAGTCCGGCGGTGATCTTACCCCTTTCTTAGTGATAATATAAAACATCGCGATTTTCGCGATAAACTTCTTCTCCACTGGGGCATTCATCATCTCCATCTCGGCGCAAAGATGCGATCAGATGGCATCGTTCCTCGCAGCATCAAGAAACTCATGCCCCTTCCATGTGAGATGAGAAGGGTAGTAACTCCACAAGTTGTCTCTGCTTCGCGCATCGCGAGCCACCAATAGCCCTGCATCTTGCAGCAGGTAAACATGATATCCAATTTGATTTTCTGTGATCCCCCCAACTTTGGGAAATTTCAGTTTGCCCGGGTCCCCCTCTATATTCTCTGTATGAAGGAGGATATCTCTGCACAGATCTAAGTCTCTCTTCACAATTAAGCTCTTCGTTCCTGTGTATGCGAAGCGAAATTCCTTATCCTGTTACTTGAACAACCCTCCCGCTTCCTCAATCGCCACATCGATTTCATCCATCAACCGCCCCGTCTCGGCCAGAGCAAACCCCATGAGTTTGTAGTGGTTCAGGTCGTCGAAAGACAACGCGCGGCCCTTGCGGTCTTCCAGCCATTTTTTCATGGGCTGGTAGCCGCCGATCCGGGACTCCCATACGTCTGGCGAAATGCCTTCAAAATACTGACCAAGTTTTCCAGACTTCCTGTTGTCTTTGCTGATGTAAACCCTTCCCTTTTCCAAGGCATACCCTTGGCCAGTAGTTGATTCGCCAGGAAGCAGAAATTTAGGATGACCGTTTTCAATCACGTTGTCCCCTACTATGGGAAAGCTAATGCCTGAGACGTTCGATTCAGGAAAATCCATCAGGTGGAATTGAGTGAGTTGCCGGCCCAAGTCGACCAGTTCCCTAAACAACTCGACATCGGCAATGCTGGGAACACGTGGAAAGTCGGCGCGCAGAAACTGCTCGTATCGGTGACGGTAGCCCGGCGAGTGGACAACGGCGTAGATG
Organism: Caldilineaceae bacterium; assembly: GCA_965200615.1. GTDB lineage: Bacteria > Chloroflexota > Anaerolineae > Caldilineales > Caldilineaceae > Bin5. The sequence continues at coordinate 1,443,195 of OZ241377.1, forward strand.
TAGTGGAATAGGTCCTCCGGCCCAAATGTCTCAAGAATGTCGCCTCTACCTTCCCTAATAAAGCGCAAGTCCAAGCGATACTCCAGGGCCCGAGTGTACTCAGGTGAAAAATTAGGCTGACGATCTCCGGGATCAAAAAGGCCGCTGTCGATTTCTTGTTCAGTGGGATAAAGGTACAAAGGATAGAGATAGTTTACTTCCTTAAGCGAAACAGTATGATGCTGGATGACATGCCTACTGGCGAAAACATGCTCGAACCCGCCCTGGATTTCGACTGAACGGGTGGTTGATAACCCCAGATTGTTCCCCGCCAGCATATGACGCATTACTTCCAAACGCGGCATACAGATGAAACCGCGAGTCTTGCCTGTATAGTAAGTATATCGGGTATCGAATGGTCGATATAGGATGGGGGTGACAAACTCCGGCCTGATGCCAGAGTCGCTCAAATCTTCCTGAGCCAGTTCAACCTTCCAATCGCGGACATCTCTGCCCAGATTGTATCTGTTCCTTGCTATCTCAGTCGGTAGGTGGGCGAAATCCCGCACGACCTCCATCACCTCGGCGCGCGACCTGTGAATGGTCAGCTTGTCGCGAGCGGTGACGACACCGACCGAGTTGACGGGCATGATCTCAGTGATCTTTGGCCACCGCTGATACTCTTCCTCAAGCTCGCGGTTCCAGGGCTTAAACATATAATTGGGAGAATGTGGTTCGATTGGCTCCCATTTCGTGTTCGACACTTCCGAAGTGTCAAGAGCCTTGTATTTGTTTTCCCGCGTTCCCCACAGGTCGGCGTGCTGTACGACGGCAGGACCGCTTTTCCCTGCCTCTTTGACGAATAGAGCTACAGAAACGCCCTGTTGGATATCGAAGACATTCTGGTCGGGGCTGCCGTCGGGCGCTCGTTCCTTTTTCTTTGCGTTGCCATGCAGATCGAGAAGGTAGATGTGGGTAAACGTGTCCAACAACTGCTGCCTCATACCCCGAAACGTCGGGTTGTCCAAATAGGCATTGTTTGTGATGAACGCCAGGATGCCAGCGCCAGACTGCTCAATTCGCCACTGGCCGAAACGGATAAACTTAACATAGTCATCCTGTAACCACTTGGGGTTTTTCTCGCCCAGTGGCTCGCCATCAACCTTCTTATAGTCCTCGATGAGTTCTCCGATCCATGTCAATTTTCCATCCTTTTTGCTGGCATTGGCCGAGTGACCTGAGTAGGGAGGATTTCCCAACACTACCATAATTGGCAGGTCACGCTTGATCTCGGCAGCGGCGTTTGCCTCTTCCGTGATAATGCGCAGCGGACCGAAAAGTGTCATTGACTGCGCTTCGGCCTGTTCAAGCGAGTTTGTCAGATAGACGCCCAAACGCTCGTCGCTGTCAAATTTATATGACCAGTCCGGTCGGCTCTCGGCGGGCATGTCTTGGGCGGCAATCTGCATTCCCAGCTTGAGGTGGGACATGGCGTAAGGTGCCATCAGGAGCTCGAATCCGAACATTCTCTTGAGTAGGCGCCCTTTAACGTACCCGTTCCACATGCCCGCATTGCCGCTGCTGCGATAGTAATCCCTGATGTGATCGATGACCGCGTAGAGAAAAGTTCCAGTGCCGCAAGCAGGGTCGAGCACCAGGACGCGATGAGATTTTTTCGAGTTTGTGTTGCCTTTGCTATCTGCGATTTCGTAGCTAGTCATTTCGTGGTCGGCGAGGCCAGCAGCGCAATTGAAGCGCTTTCTAAGCACCCAATCTACTGATCTTACAATGTAGGAAACAATTGGCTCCGGCGTGTAGTACACACCTCTCTGTTCGCGAGTAGTAGGATCATATGCGGAGAGAAAAGGCTCGTAGAAGTGCAGGATCGGGTCCTGACGCGCCTCTCTCTTGCTAAAGGCAGACAAGATGGCCTCTACATCGGCGTTGCCCAATAGCTGCGACAGGTCATCCACAAAGCTTACAAATGGCTCATCGTCCAATGCCGGGCCAGTGACAATTGAGAACAGTTGCTGCAAGAAAGGATTTGTCGGCGGAATCTGATATGCCGCATTCTGCCTGCCGAAGGGACCAGCGACATGGTAGACCCTGGCCGCGAAGAGGCCATAGGCCAACGTCTGCGCGAACATATCGGCGAAACCCTCTTCGGTCAAGTCGGGAACGAGCACGCTCTTTGAGGCTAGGTAGAGGTCTCTGATGTTTTGAGATACCTGGCCTTGCCTGAAGCTCTCTTCGATGACATTGCGAATCATATGTGTGAGTCGGGCCATCCGCTGCGCAAGGTCAACTGGGCTGGCAATTTTCTCAGGCGACTTCTCCAGAAATTCCCACAGAAGTTGAATGAACTTGGAAAACTCCGGCTTGTTTGGAGATAGGCTGCCTGTGTTATTCATTTTAGCGATGCAGGCACGCATGCGCGGTTCGCCATCCACATACCACCGAAAATCAGTGTAGTTGGTCAGCAAAAGGTTCGGCAGCGACTCCCTATACCGTTTTAGTTGCATCCCATTCATGTTCGATGGTTTGGTCCGTTCGCTGTCTTTCTCAATCTGTTCGAGATCGTAGCCAATGTCTTTCGTCTCAACGTAACCGACGGTCAACTGATTTTGAGTTGTCTTGGTAACTACGAAATCAGGAGCTCCGCACTCAATCCGTTTAGGCTCGTTGGTTGCCGTGACGCTGTCGCCAAACGATTCAAGCAATATCTTGAGCACCGGCCTATGAGTATGTTCGGTGGCGTTTCCCAGTTTCAGGTTTGTCTTTAGACCGTTTATGTAGTCTTGAAAAAACTTGGCGCTGCTGGTCATCGCGATGTCCTTACTTCAAATTCGGTTTTCCGATAGGGTCACAATGCAAAGTGAGGATGGGTCTTATCGTCAACCCATGTTGTCTGCCAAGTCCAAGCTTCTAACACGCACGAGCGAACCGTCTCAAACTGAGTCACCTACTGATACCCGCCAATCCCCAGCAACTCCTGCGTCGCCGCATCCGCCTCCTCGATCACTTTCTCCATCAGCCCGTTCTCCGGACTGTCTCCAAACGGCGATTTGCGCATCCAAGTCGGCCCGTAGCTCAGAATCAGCACGCGCCGCTTCCTGCCTTCCTCACTCGTCGGCATCGCGCGATGCCACAGGTTGCCGTGCAGCATAACGCAGGTTCCGGCCGGCGCTCTCAGCTCCCTCTGCCCCACTAAACTGCCATGCTCCTCCAGCGGCAGATCCTCACCTGTATGCAAATGGGTACCCGGAGCCACCGCCAGCAGCCCGTTGGCGTCGTTCAATTCGTCCAGATAGATGAGACAGTCCAGCTTGTGCGGAAACGCGAAAAAGGGGGGGACCGGCTCCGTCATCCCCGGCTGATGGTGATGCCAGCGCGTGAACTGGACCTCCTGGCCCGGATAGCTGATGCGGGCCGCCAGCTGGCGAATGCGTACAAACGGGCCGAGTACCGCGCGCGCCACTGAGAGCAACGGGTCAAAGTTGATCAGCATGTGAAAGTCGGCATGTTTGTCAAAAAGATGCCGCGGGATCCAATCCCGGCCGCGCAAACGGCTCCCATCGGCCGCCTCAAACTCCGCCTCTTCCACCGCGTCCAGCGCCCGGCGCAGCTTCTCCAGCGGCTCGCCCTCGATCAAAGCCTCACGTACCAGGTAACCGTCCTTCGCAAACGCATCAATCTCAGCCCGTGAGGCCCAGACATCGAAACTCCGTTCACGCTCCTGGCCCTCGTTGTTGACCAGAATGTGATAAGAAATCGTGTGGTGTGCGAAAGAGTCATACTTGTCCCGAATCTGGTTCTGGAGGCTGGTCACAGCGTTCGATTCCATCGTTCTTGATCCTCAGCTTTATCATCCAGTTGGCAAACCCTTGGCAGTGGCCGGTTACCGTCCGCCGGTCACTGCGATTTCGATTTCTCCAGACGCGGTCCCTCCGGCGTGTCATGTACCTGCCAGCCCAGAGCGCTAATCTCGTCTCGCAGGGCGTCCGCCTCCGCCCAGTTGCGCTCCGCCCGTGCGGCCTGGCGCTGTTCGGCCAAAGCCAGTATCGGCTGCGGCGCCTCCTCAACCTCAGGATTCTCGGCCGCGTCCCGCACCGCGCAAGCCCGCTCCCAAATCTCCCCCGGAATGCCGTCTTGCGGCGTTGGCGGCAATCGCCAGTCTCCCAGCGCCGTAGCAGGAAATCGCGACCCGCTCCCGAACACCTGCTCGCCTTCCGCTGTCAGCACCGTCGCGCCTCCCTGGCCCACAAGTTCGCATACCCCCGTCCCAGGATCGATCACCACGCCGGTGTTCTCGTCGATTCCCAATACCGTCACTGGACGCGGCAGCAGCGACAGCAGCTCGTCAAAGCGAGGCTGGCCCATGTAACAGCGGCTGGTGTCCAGTTCCTCGCCGCCGTCGTTGTTGTTCCAGTGGGGAATGACGCTAAGCCGCAATCCAAAGTCCGCAAAAAAGGCCAGGCCTTCGATCCAGTGGAGGTCCTCCCCAACCTTGTAAATCTCGTAGACCGGCAGCGTGTAGCGGCCGGACGCAACCGTTGTCGCGCTGGAAAAGCAGATCGCCCCGCCCAACCGGTGCCGCGCCCGTAACGCGTGCCAGGCGTAGCTGTCGCGCAGCTGGCGTACCGCATAGGAAGGACTCCCCGGCCCCATGAAAAGATAGCTGCCTTCCAATAATGGACCTGCAAGTTCAGGGTCGTCGGGATCAAACTCCGTGCCCCGCTTGCGCGCCGGCACAATCGAAATCTGTGGGGAATAATTGCGCAGATGACGTTCCAGATATGCGCCGACCTTTCCAGCAACCGCGGGCGAATTCAGTTCAAATCCGGCCGGCGTCTCCAAAATGGCAGCCTGGACAGGCGCCGGCAGTTCTCGCATCACCCGCTCATGAATTCGGTAGGCCCCCGGCGCTGTCTCCCCCGAACCAAAGAGAGCTATCAGACCAATTTCACTCATCACATCCCTCCCCTTTAGTCCAGCTTCCCTGCCCGTTTCCGATTTAACTTCAAACACTTGGCAACGGGCAAGCAGCAGACACAACGGCACGCAAACCTTGCACAGTTTCAGCCCGTTTCGCCGTGCTACCCCCAACGGTATCTCTCCAGGCGCATGTCTGATGTGCTATACTATTGCGGCAGTTCTGTGGGCGTATCCGCAGCTACCGGGACCGTGTCGCTCCTGTATGAAAACCTTTGTTTTCCGCATGCTCGTCTTCACCGCGGGCGCAGTCACCCTCGGCGTTGAGCTGAGCGCCGCCCGTCTGCTGGAACCCTGGTTCGGAAACAGCCAGATCGTCTGGGCCGCCCTGATCGGACTGATCCTGTCTTATCTGGCAATCGGAGCCTGGCTGGGCGGGAAACTGGCCGACCGCTTCCCCAGCCTTGGCGCCCTGCTGACGCTGGTGACCGTTGCCGGTCTCGGCGTCGCACTCACACCGGCCGTCAGTCCGCCCATTCTGCGCCTGGCTACTGTGGGGCTGAACGACTATCTCCCAGGTCTCCTCGCCGGCGCGCTGTTCGTCGTCTTGCTGCTCTTCAGCCTGCCCGTCATCCTGTTGGGGGCGGTCACCCCCTGGGCTGTGCGCCTGGCGGTAACCGATCTGCATCAGACCGGGCGCGTGGCCGGAAGCCTTTACGCCATAGGCACCTGCGGCAGCATCATCGGTACATTTCTGCCCGTCCTCTGGCTGATCCCCTCCTACGGCACTCGCTGGAGCTTCTACCTGCTGGCCGTCTGGCTGCTGGCCGTCACCCTGCTCGCAGCCCTCCTGCACGGCCGCAGCCGGCGCATCCACGGCATGGCGCTGCTCGCGCTCGCCGCAACGCTCGCCTTGGCTCTCATCGATCCCGGCAGCGTACGCGCCCACTGGGACAGCCGCGATGACAGCCCAATTCTATACGAAGACGAATCTCTCTACAACTACATTCTTGTTCGGGCATGGGGCAGTGAGCGCCACCTCCAGCTCAACGAAGGCGTCGGCCTCCACAGCGTCTACCACCCCGACAGCCTGCTCAGCAAAGGCATCTGGGACTATTTCCTGCTGGCGCCGCTCTTCCGTCCCGACGGCGCCCTCGACCCCCGCGAACGCGTGCTGGTTATCGGGCTCGCCGCCGGCACCGCGCCCAGTCTGTATACCCGAATCTACGGCCCGCTCGAAATCGTCGGCATCGAGCTCGACCCGCAGATCATCGAGGTGGGACAGCGCTACTTTGATATGACCCAACCCAACCTGACAGCCGTCGCCGCCGACGGCCGCCGCTGGCTCCTTGACCAACCCGAAGACGAACTCTTCGACATCGTCCTGGTAGATGCCTACCGGCCGCCCTACATACCCTTCCACCTCACAACCGTCGAGTTCTTCCAGCTCGCGCGCAGTCATATGAGCGATCAGGGCGTCCTCATGATCAACGTCGGCCGTTCTCCCACCGATTTTGCCCTCGTCGATGCCCTGGCCGTCACCTTGGCCGCCGTCTTCCCTACCGTGCTCATCATCGACGAACCGGGGCCGCCCGATGACCTCGGCAACTCCCTAGTCGTCGCCGCCAACCAACCGGCGCCCCCGGAAGCCTTCACCGCCAATGTCACCGCCATGCCCTCTTCATTGCCGCGCCAGTTCCGTCAGTTCGCGCTGGAGGTGGCCGGTTGCGCCAACGAGTCCTCATGCGATCGCACTTTGTCCCAGGTGCGCGCCACCAGCCCGTCCGCAGACACGCCCGTTCTCACCGACGACCGTGCCCCCGTCGAAAGACTGGTGCATGGAATAATCTGGAGCTTCCTCCGCAGCAGAACAGAGCCGCAGTAGCCGACACACGCTAAATGCCAACCTTGACCGGCCATTGGCCCTATCGAAAGAGCAACGCAATATGACCAGTTCACGCACACTACTTGGCGTCTTTGCCCATCCTGACGACGAAAGCTTTGGCCCCGGAGGCACCCTGGCCCGCTACGCCGCCGAAGGCGTACAGGCGCATGTTATTATCGCCACCGACGGCGACGCCGGCTCCGTAACCGAGAGCCACCAAAACCAGAGTGAACGCACGCTGGCGCAGGTACGGAGCGAAGAGCTCGCCCGCGCCGCCGTCGAACTGGGCGTCACCAGCATCTGGAATCTGCCCTACCGCGACAGCGGTATGCGCGGCTCGCCCGACAATGAGCACCCCAGGGCGCTGGTGCAACAGCCGATCGAGCGGCTGGTGCACGAGCTGATCGACTACTTCCGCCGCTTGAAACCGCAGGTCGCCATTACTCACGATCCCTACGGCGGCTACGGCCACCCCGATCACATTCGCTGCTGTGAGGCCGTAACCGCAGCCTTCTATGCCGCGGGACAGGCGGACGCGTCGAATGCAGATCGCAACGGCGGCCTGCCTCCCCACGCGGCTCAGAAACTCTATTACTCCAGCTTCGACAAACGCCTGCTCCGCTGGGTCGTGAAATTCATGCAGCTGACAGGACGCAATCCCCGCCAGGTCGGCCGCAATCAAGACGTCGACCTGGTCCAGATCGCCGCCTGGGAGACCCCGGTCCACGCCCGCATCGACGTACGCGCCTTTCTCGACCGCAAGGAACGGGCCAGCCGCGCCCACGCCAGCCAGTACAGCGGCGGACCTTCCACGCTGCGCGCGCTGCCGCAACCTCTGCGCCGTAGGCTGTCCCGCTTCGAAAACTACACACGCGCCTTTCCCGCCCCCAGCGCCTACCAGGAGCCGGACCTGTTCCACAACGTAATCTGGCAGAAATGAGCAACGCGTCTCTAGATCACCGAACGCCTGTCTCCGCTTCACTGTCAATCGCGCAGCGCCGGTTCCTGCTCTTCGCATCCATCATATTTGTCCGCGCCAGGATTCCGTCTGCACCTGAAACTTTGGTTTCGTCAAATTCGTAGTGTACGATTCAGGATGGAGCCCGCCGGTCCACGAGTTGGACTCCACGTTTCATCCATCTGATGACGTGAAGTCATGAGGAAAACCTTCGGATGCGGATAACCCTCCGGGAGACGAGATATGAAGCTTCTAAGGAAACCCGTTCGCTGGCTCGTAGTGGCGTTCATGGCCTTTCTGACCCTGGCCGTTTCCAGTGTTGCCCTCGCCGCTGAATTTGCCGGCGACGAAACCTACCGCCTTGTCGAGGGCGAGATTGTGGACGATGACCTCTACATTGCCGCCGCAGAGATATTTATCGATGGAACCGTCAAAGGCGACCTGATCGCCGCCGCCTCCTACATAGAGATCGGCCCAAACGGTGTAGTGGAAGGAGACCTGTGGGCGGCGGCCAATGGGGTCGTAATTCATGGCACGGTCCTGGACGATCTGCGTGCTGTCGGCAGTGGTGTTGAACTCACGGGAACCGTCGCCGATGATGCCTTTCTCGGCGCTGGCAGCGGTCAGACAACCTTTCCGACCGGCGTTGGTTCACAGGCGATAACGGGCGGCTTGAACGTCACCGGAGACATTGGCGGTGACATTTACGTCGGCGCTGGAGAAGCCGATATTTCAGGCGCCGTCGGTGGCGACTTCTTCGGCGCTCTGGGGGTGCTCTATCTGTCCGGCACAGTCGGCGGCGACGTCGACATCCAGGTCGGGGAATTCAGCGTCAGTGACGCCGCCCGCATCGGCGGCGAACTTACTTACGCCGCATCAGAGCAACTCCAAATTGCTGCCGGTGTCGCCCGTGACATCCAATATGAGGCGCTGCCCGCCTCCGAGTCCACCGGAGGCACTACCGTCGGAGCCATTTTCGGTTGGATCTTCCGCACCGTCACCATCGGCATCGGTGTCACCATCCTTGGCTGGCTTCTGTTGCGCCTCCGGCCCAACATCCTGGTCCGACCTGCCACCGCGATTCAATCGAATCCGGTCGAGACCGGGCTGTACGGTCTGCTGGCCGCAGTGGCGCTGATCTTCATTCCTATCGCGTCGCTCATCCTGGTCGCCTTTACCTGGGCCTTTTGGGGCGTCCTTCCTGCAATCGCCACGTTCATCTTTTTGGTCGCCTCGTCAGCCTTGGTCTGGTTCCTCAGCCCCCTGCTCACAGGCTACTGGCTGGGAGAGAAAATCGGCGAGCGGCTTGAGGGAAACTACAGTCCTCTCCTGCTCCTCCTGATGGGCGCGCTCCTGATCGTCGTCCTCGGCCGGATTCCAGTCCTCGGCTGGCTCGTCTATCTGCTTAGCTTTCTATTGGCCCTCGGCGGACTCCTGCGCAGCGGGACCGCCGCGTCCGGTGACAGTCCGGCTGAAACAGCCGTTGTTCAGTGATTCCAGGACCCGGCGCCACTCTTTCTGGATCTTCCATTTCACTGTAGCGACGCAGTTCATGAACTTCACTGCCTATGCTCGCCATAAATGAGAAACTCTACACCGGCGATCTGGTTCAGATGCGTAAACCCCATCCTTGCGGGGGCGACAGCTGGGAAATCGTTCGCGTGGGCGCTGACGTCGGCCTGCTCTGTGAATCCTGTGGACGCCGCGTCCTCCTGCCTCGACGCAAGTTCGTCCGCGGCGTCAGGAAATTCCTGCGCCGCAGTCCGCAGGCACTGAAAGATTCGGAAAGTCCCGACTAGAGCGGAGAGCCTGTCCAAAGCCGCGCCTGCAACGCAAGCCGGACATAGGCGCGGCCGGGGACGCCATTTTCTGCGCTCTTGATGCTGCTTTTTGGAAGGAGTGTACTTATGCAAAGGGAGGCGCTGGTCCGATATCTCGACGACACCCTGCGCATCCGCGAGATCGCCGACTACGGCCCCCAAGGGCTGCAAATAGAAGGCAAGGCGCAGGTCGACAAAATCGTCGGAACTGTGGACGCGCACCAACCCTGTGTCCACGCCGCTCTTGAACGCGGCGCCGACCTCCTGTTGGTGCATCACGGCATTCTTTGGGGCGATGCCAAGCCCCTGGCCGGCAGCTACGGGCGCCTCGTGCGCACCTTCATCGAGAGCGATCTCAACCTCTACGCCGCCCATCTTCCCTTGGATGCTCATCCGCAGTGGGGCAATAACGCCGAACTCGCGCGACGGCTCGGCCTTTCAGTCATCGACTGGTGGGCCGACGTCAAAGGCGCCCCTCTTGCCGTCCTGGCAGAATGCGACGAGCCGCTCGACTTTCATGAGTTGGTGGCCCGCTTCGAGGAACAGGTAGGCCGCCCCCAGCTTGTTCAGGCAGAGGGACCGCCCACAGTGCGAACGGTGGGCATTCTCAGCGGGTTCGGCGCCGACAAGATCGAGGCCGCCGCCAGTCTCGGCTGCGACGCCTACATCACCGGCGAAACCAGCCATGCACATTACTACGAAGCGGCCAATTCAGGTATCAATCTCCTGTATGGCGGCCATTACACTTCCGAAACCGTTGGTGTCCAGGCCCTGGGGGAACATCTGGCCCAGCGTTTCGGCGTCATCTTCGAATTCGTTGACCTGCCGACCGGACTCTGAACCGGACCCAACGGCAGGCGCGCAGACCACTCCCTTTCTTCCGGAACGTCCCGTTCCAATACTCTCCAAAAGAAAAACCCGCTGCAAGCAGCCCTGCAGCGGGCATCGCGCTCACCAGGCGGGAGCGCCTCAATTCAATTCGCCGAAATCGTGCTTACGCACGCGGGGCCGGCTCCAGGCCGATAGCCTCTGAGAAGAGACTGAGTACCTCTCCCTCCTCTGCATGGCGACCCTCAGCCTCCTTGCTGTACACAATCGTATCGTCTGCCAGCACCTCAAAAAGTCCGCCACCCGAAGGAATCATCTTGAGGCTTTCAATCGCCGGCGTGAAATTCTCTAATAGGTCGGCCGCCGCACGGACGGCTCGGGGTGTGTAGTTTCATTGTACACAGTATTCGATACTGACCTTGTACTTCTGCATAGCTCTCTCCTGTCGTTGGACGGCCTCTCGGCGCAGCAAATGAAATAGACTGCTGTCCCAAGTATAGCAGCTTTCCCCCTCACGACCAAACCGGCCTTTTTCCCACGCTCGCTCCCTTATTCCGAGCCGGGCTCACTCAATGGGCAGAGGCAGTGACACTCTGTCCACCCTTCTCTCCCTTCACTCTTTTCACAGTCCGCGGCGCCCTCGCCAAGAAGGCTGGGCACTTTGAAGCCCCGCCTACTCGGTGCTATAGTAACTTCATGAAAAGTGAGCAACTCCCGGATTCTAGGAGTATGGACGGTCACGTCAGTCAAGAACCGGATTCCGAGCCCGAGCAAGAATCGGCCGCGCCCCAACAGGGTCGCCCCGGACTGCCCAATCAACAACCTGGCTGGTCGCGGCGCCGCTTCCTGGCCGCCGCCGCCGCTGGACTTGGCATGCTTGTCGGAGCCTGCGGCAATGGAGAACCGTCCCTTGACGCTTCCTCCTTGTCGGCAACTTCAGCAACGCCCGGCCCCTACCAAGGGTATCTGCCCTGGGTCGAAATGAGAGGGCTGCGCCCCGCGTCGCCCGATTTCCCGCCCACACCCCCCAAAGCTACCGCAACCCCTATTCCGACCAGCACACCATTCCCGACCGAAACACCGGTCCCGCCGACGCCCACCTATACGCCGACGCCGACCGTGACCCCGTTTCCACCCGGCCCGCCCAGCAAGCTGGGTGTCTTCATCACCCGCAACCATCCCAGCGTCTTCAACCTTCTCCGCAGCGGCGGCGTCGCCGTCGTCAAGACACTCGAGCTGGACTTTCGCTTCGCCCGCCAGATCAAAGAAACTGCCCCGACTACCCGTCTGATCGGGCGTATAGATCTGCCCCAGCTGCAGTTGCAGAACCTCAACGCGAAAGCCGCCGCCCAAGACTTCGTCAATCGGCTCTGGCCCATCGCTGACCATCCCGAGCGCCGCCTTCACTACGACGGCTGGGAAGCCTACAACGAACCGGTGGCCGGGAACCTGGACGAATTCAAACGCCTGACCGAGTTTGAAGTCGAGCGCACGCGCCTCCTTGCCCAGAGAGGTCTGCGCAGCGTAATCGGCAACTTCGGCACAGGCCAGCCGGCTCCCGAAATGTGGGAGCATTTTCTGCCCGCCGTTGCCGAAGCCCAGGCCCACGATGGTTGGCTGGGCCTGCACGAGTATTCCGCCCCGACCATCTACTATGCCAGCACCCGTGACGGCCAGGGCCGCTACCCGGGCGTGGCCCCGCATGACACCGGCTGGCTGACACTGCGCTACCGCCAGCTCTATAATCAGGTCCTGAAGCCCGCCGGCCGCGCAATTCCGCTGGTGATGACGGAGTTGGGCGTAGACGGCCTTGTCGCCAATCGACCAGGCCCGCAGAACGCTAAAGGCTGGCAGCACTTTCAGGAGTATTGGGCCCGGCACGGCTTCGGTTCCTGGGGTCCGGGCGCTTACGTGGAGCAGCTTGTCTGGTATGATCTGGCAATGCAACAGGATTCCTATGTGCTGGGCGGCTGCATTTTCGCTCTGGCGGCCAGTCCCGGTTGGGAGTCGTATGAGATCGGTGGGCACGTGGAAGGCGTGCTGCACCAGTACCTGAGCGTCCATCCGCAGCGGTAAGCGCTCCAGCTCCCATTCTGTCCGGCGAGTTGGCGCCAGGAAGCCGACGACTAAAACTTGCACATCGACGACCATCTTCCGGTATAGTGAGTTCTCTGAGCGACATTCATCGCGGGCTGGCCCAGACCGGCATCCTGTTCTTTATTGCGTTGGGCGTGTGGGCCGTCTGGTTCCGCATCCGCTCTCGCCCGCTGGACGGCAGTTGGTACGGCGCCGCCACCATCGGCGAGCTTCTGATGATCGTGGAGTTTCTCCTGGGGTGGGTGCTCTACGGTCAGGGGCTGGGCGGGAATCTGGCCCGCGCCTTTGTACACATTCTCTACGCGACCGTCGCCGTCATTACTCTGCCAGCAGCCTATCTCTACCTGAGCCGCCTGCAGGATGAAAACGTGAAGACAATTCTCTTTGCAATCGTCTGTTTCTTTCTGATGGAGGTCATCATTCGCGCCCGTGTCGTGGCGCTGGTATAATCTGCTCCCAGGGCGAGTCCCGTCCGGCAACTCGGCCCTCGCTACGTTCAGCAGCCTGGCAAAGCCTGCATCTCGTCTGCATCTGCGCCACACCGAATCTTCAGTAACGCCATCGAGACACCACTGCCATGTCCCGTTCTGTGCTGGTGCTGAATGCAACATTCGAACCTTTGAGCCTAGTCTCCGTGCGGCGGGCAGTCGTGCTGCTGCTACGCGATAAAGCGGAACTGGTTGAGGCCACCGAACGCATGCTGCACAGCGCCAACCAGGCCCTGCCCGAGCCGCTGGTGATTCGACTTAACCGCTACATTCGCCTGCCCCACCGCTCTGTCCCCCCCACCCGCAGCGCCGTGATTCTGAGAGACGCTTACACCTGTCAGTACTGCGGCGACACACCGGGCAAACACTCGCTGACCGTGGACCACGTGATCCCCCGCTGTCGCGGCGGCGATCACAGCTGGACCAATCTGGCGACCGCCTGCAAACGCTGCAACTGCAAAAAGGGCGGCATGAGCCCCCGCGAAGCCGGCATGAAACTGATACGGCGGCCGTTTGAACCAACCTATGTCGCCCTCGTCCTCCTGAGCAATCCGACCGCCGCCTCCCGCTGGGAGACGCTGATGGGCGCCGCGTTCTAGCCGCATTTGACTGCCGCGCCGGCGTGCACCGGAAACCAGCCACCAGAGACCTGCATGAACAGGCCCCGCCAGGAACTGTTAGACGCCGTAATCCGGCGTATTCACGATCTGAACGAGCACTCTCTCTCGCAGCTTTCCCAGTATCTGGGCTACCTCAAGTGGCAGGAGGAGCTCTGGCAAAGTCTCTTGGAAGAGGAGTGCACAGACGAAGACGGGTTCGCCCTCGTGTGGAAATGCGACCTTCTCGAGCTCTTCCCCACTTCCCGCCAGAGCGCCACCCGTACACCGGACCTGATGGAGGTGCGAATCGACACGGCCAGTTGTGGCATGATGCCGCAGCCTGCTCTGTGGCAGCATCCGCCCGTCGATGGCAGCGCCGTCGTCGAGTACGACCTGAGAGTGCCCCCTGAGGTCGACCGGCTGCGCATGCAGTTCGCCATCGGCATTCGCGACGGCGCCCAAATGGAAAATGACAACTTCTGCGCCTTCCGTGTCCTCCTTAACGGCGTGCGCATCTGGAGCAGCACAAAGCAGAGCTGCGAGTGGGAACGCTTCGTCACCGACCTGCCAAACCAGGCCGGGCGACATTCGGTCTTGCAGCTCATGACCGACGGCCTCGGCAACAGTCGCTGGAACTGGGCCGTCTGGGCCGAGCCGCAGCTCCTCGGTTACGCCGCCAATCGACAAGGCACCAATCAGGACACCAATAGTGAGGACTGAGGAGCACAGGGGAAGCCCGGGCCTTCTCTCTTTCCTTTCAGCTCTTCCCGGTGAATGACCGAACCCCCGATGCCGGTCCTCGACCTCATTGCCTGGTTTCTGCTCCTCCTCTGGGCCGTGTTTCTGGCCGGCGGGCTCCTCCTTCGCAGAACCCGCCCGCACAAGCGGCGCCTCTCCGCTTGGATGCAAGCAGCCTCTGCGTCAACTCTGCTTCTTCTGGCCTGGTATGGCTTCATTCTCACCCGTCCCGGCGCCGAAACCGCCCGCTACGCCTTCGGTATCGCCGCCGCCATCACCTTCAACCTCATAGGCGGCCACCTTGCGGCCAGCGCGCTCGCGACCCGGCGGGCCCGGTTCAGCATCTCGACCACTGCTATCGGCTACCTTCTGTTCGTCGCCGCGATCGCCCAATATGGCCCGGCTCTCGAAGGCGTTCGCTTACTTGCGCTGAGTCTCTCTCTGCTCGTCGGCGCGCTAACCGGCCTCGCACTTCTGCTGCGGACGCCCCGTCGCCGTCCTGTCCAGACGGCCGCAGCCGCAGTCTACACGCTTCTCCTGCTCTTCGCCGCCGCCGGCCTTGCCTTCGGTCTGGCGCTAACCGCCCCGCGCTTCGGCGTCCTGCCAGCGGGACTGCTTATCCTCGTTTTCAGCGATCTGGTCCTGCTCGTCGAACTGGCTGCCAGCCCGTCCTTCCTCCCGCACGTCTGGCCGTCCGGCGCAGGAGCCGGGAGCAGGCTCCTCACGTCGCTGTCGAGCGCAGCCCGGCTGCTCCGCTCGCCTGGACAAGCATTGATCGTCGCCTCAATCTGGTCCGCGCTCCAGAATCCAATCAGCTCCCAGCTATCCGTCTTCCCCTCCTGACCCGGATCCCCCCTCGAACCAGACCTCCCATTCGGCCGCCTGTTTACCTTTTGCCCCGCTCTTCGCTATAATATTGGCGGTGCATAGGGAGTCCCGGGTCAAACCATCCCCAGTTCGAGACAGATCATGTCCACCAACCACTTTCCCTTCGGCCAGGACATAGCGTGGCAGCCGAATCCTGACTGGATCGCGCAGAGCAATCTGAAAGCGTTTATGGATCGGCACGCCATCGCCTCCTATGATGAGCTGCTGGCGCGCTCAGTCGAAGACATCAGCTGGTTTTGGGATGCGGTGATGGAGGACCTCGATATCCGCTTCGCCCATCCCTACTCGCAGATCGTCGACCTGTCCGACGGCGCGCCCTTCGCCCGTTGGTGTGTCGGCGGGAAGATGAACATTGTTCACAACTGCCTCGACAAGTACCAGACGACCGCGACCGCCTCCCAGCCCGCTCTCATTTGGGAAGGCGAGGAAGGGCAAGACGCCGTCCTTACTTACGCCCAGCTTCACCAGGAGGTCTGCCGCTGCGCCAATGCCCTGCGCAGCCTCGGTATCGGAAGTGGCGACGCAGTCGGCCTCTACATGCCAATGATCCCCGAACTGGCTGTCGCCTTTTTGGCTGTTGTTAAAATAGGCGGCATCGTCCTGCCCCTGTTCAGCGGTTACGGCCCGTCCGCCATCAGAAACCGTCTCAGCGATGGTGGCGCCAAAGCTGTCTTCTCCGCCGACGGCTTTCTGCGCCGCGGGCGGGCAGTGCCAATGAAAACGACGCTGGACAGGGCGCTGGCCGATGTTCCCGGCGTTCGGCATGTGATCGTCTGCAAGCGACTTCCGGTTTCGTCGCCCGCCTCCCAAATCCCTTGGCAAGCGGACCGGGATCACTGGTGGCATGAGCTGGTTCCCCCACAGGCGCCCGAGGCCGAGACCAGCCTGACCGGCGCCGAAGATCCGCTGATGATCATCTACACCAGCGGCACCACCGGACTGCCCAAGGGCGCCGTCCATACCCACTGCGGATTTCCCGTCAAGGGCGCTCAGGATATGCGCCACGCCATGGACGTCAAGCCCGGGGATCGCGTCTACTGGATGACCGACATGGGCTGGATGATGGGGCCGTGGCTCGTCCTGGCCACCCTGCTGAACCGCGCAACCATGTTCTTCTTTGACGGCGCCCCCGACTATCCATCGGTCGACCGCGTATGGGAACTCTGCGCAAAGCACGGGATCACTCTTCTGGGACTCTCGCCGATGCTCGTGCGGACGCTGATGCCTCACGGAACCGGCTACGTGACCCGCCATGATCTCTCACGCCTGCGGGCAGTCGGCGCCACCGGAAGCCCTTGGGGGCCCTCAAGTTGGCGCTGGATCTTCGAAAACGTGCTCGAAAGCCGCAAGCCGATCTTCAACTATACGGGCGGCACGGAGATCAGCGGCGGCATCCTGGCCGGCAGCCTGTTCAAACCGCTCAAACCTGCCGCCTTCGGCGGACCGATTCCCGGAATGGATGCCGATGTCGTCGACGAGTCCGGCAACCCTGTCCGCGGCGCAGTGGGCGACCTGATCGTCCGTCAGCCCTGGATCGGAATGACGCGCGGCTTCTGGGGCGCCAGCGACCGTTATCTGGATACCTACTGGAGCCGTTTCGATGGCATATGGGTGCATGGAGATTTCTGCGCCATTGACGAGGACGACATGTGGTACATCCTGGGGCGCAGCGACGACACCATAAGCATCGCTGGCAAGCGTCTCGGCCCCGCTGAAGTCGAATCGCTGGTCAATGCCCATCCCGACGTCACCGAATCCGCCGCTGTCGCCGTGCCCCATCCCCTCAAGGACAACGACGTGGTCGTGTTCGCCGTCCTCAAACCGGGCATCGACATCACCGAATCCTTACGCGCCTCCCTGCAGGAGCGCATCACCACCGAATTGGGCCGCCCCCTCAGGCCCAAAGAGGTCAGATTCTGCGCCGCGCTCCCCAAAACGCGCAATGCCAAGGTGATGCACCGCCTCATCCGGGCCGCTTACCTGGGTGAAGATCCAGGCGACATAAGCGCCTTGGAAGATCCCGCCGCCTTGCAGGCGATCCAACAGTCGGCATGAACCTTCTCTCCCTCGAAAACGTCTCCAAGCAGTTCTCCGAACGGCTGTTGTTCGATGCTGTCTCGCTCTCCATCAACGCTGGCGAACGTATCGGCCTGATCGGCGTCAACGGCAGCGGCAAAACGACCCTCCTCCGCATGATCGCAGGCCTGGAAGCGCCCGACAGCGGCCAGGTCACCGTCTGGGGCGGCGTCCGCATCGAGATGGTCCAACAAGAGCCGCAGCTGGACGAGAGCGCGACCGTACTCGAGCAGCTCTTCCGCAGCAGATCGCCGCAGATGCGCCTCCTGCGGGACTATGAAAGCGCCAGCCAGCGCCTCGAGCGCGAACCGGCCAGCCAGGCCCTGCAGCAGCGCCTGCTGGCGCTCTCCGAGGAGATGGAGCGCAGCGGCGGCTGGGCCGCAGCCGCCAGCGCCAAATCAATCCTCACAAAGTTGGGAATCAGCGACTTTGACGCCCGTATCCAAACCCTCAGCGGCGGGCAGCGCAAACGCGTCGCCCTGGCCCGGGCCTTGATCGACCGCGCCGACCTGCTCGTCCTTGACGAGCCCACCAACCACGTCGATATCGAGATAATCGAATGGCTCGAAGACTACCTGACCACCGAACCCGGCGCACTTCTGATGGTCACCCATGATCGGCACTTCCTCGACCGCGTCGTCCATCGCATCGTCGAGCTGGACCGGCGCCAGCTCGTCTCCTATACCGGCAACTACAGCCGCTATCTGGAACTGCGTCAACGCCGCCACGAACGCCTCGCCGCCGGGGAACGCCAGCGCCGGAAGCTCCTCAAACGAGAGCTCGATTGGATTCGGCGAACGCCAATGGCCCGCGGAACCAAGCAGAAAGCCCGCCGGCAACGCGTGGCCGAGCTCCAGCGCATCCACTACGACTCCGACATCGATCGCGTCGTCATGGCCCTGGCCGCCCGCCGGCTCGGCAAGACCGTTCTGACAGCGAAAGGCCTGACCAAATCTTACGAAGGTTCGGCCGCAGTAAATCAGGTCGATTTCACGCTTGAACCAGGTGACCGCATCGGCCTCCTCGGCCCGAACGGCGCTGGCAAGAGTACCTTCCTCGACATGCTGGCCGGCAGGGCCAATCTCGACGCGGGGCAAATCAAATGGGGCGAAACCGTGCGGCTTGGATACTACGACCAGCAGACGCGCGACCTCAACGACCAGCAGCGTCTGATTGAGTTCATCGAGGAGGAAGCGCCCCTGATTCAGGCGCGCGACGGCAGCCGCGTAGAGGCCGCCCAGATGATGGAGTGGTTCTTGTTTCCCCGCAAAACGCAGTGGGGGCGCATCGGCAGCCTCAGCGGCGGTGAGCGCCGTCGGCTCTACCTCCTGCGCACTTTGGTCCATCAGCCAAACGTGCTTCTGCTGGACGAGCCAACGAACGACCTGGACGTGCAGACACTGACCGTGCTCGAAGAGTTTCTGGACGCCTTCACCGGCTGCCTGATCGTTGCCAGCCACGACCGCTACTTCCTGGACCGCGCCGTCGACTTCATCATGCCCTTCGAGGAAGGACGCCTGGGAAAACGATACCCCGCCCCGTACGAAACCTACCGGCGGTTGTACAGCCGGGACAGACAAGCCGCCCGCGTCGACCGTACTCGAAACGCCCCGGCGCCGGCGCGGCCCGCCGCCAATGGACAAACGGCCCCGCGCCCGGCTGGAACGGGCAGGAAACTGACCTGGAAGGAGAGTCAGGAGTTGGCGCGTTTGGAAACGGAGATTGCCGGCTGGGAAGAGGAGCAGACGCGTCTGCAGCGGCAGATCAACGACAGCGGCAGCGACTACCAGGCGCTGCAAAACCTCTCTGCCAGACTGTCAGTCGTCGAACTGTCGCTGGAATCGGCCTTCGACCGTTGGGCGGAACTGTCCGAGCGCGAGGAGGTCTGACGCCCGTAGCTGGCTGCTGGGAGCTACTCGAACTGCCGGCGCAGCGCCTCGAGCGACTCCTCAGCGTAGAAATACTCGAAGTGATGGCAGCTGAGCACATCCACCTGCAGGTCCGGCCAGTTGCCCCCCCGCACACCCCGCGCCGACGCTACCCCAACCAGTAGGTCATTCGGGCCCAGAACCTGGTCCAGCGCCTTGTCCAGTATACGCGTCATCTCCGTCTTGGAGAACAGCTTGCGCCAGTTCACGGGACCGTCCATCTCGGAGTTAACACCGATCTGGATATAGTACTTCACGTTCACCTCATTGCGCGGGTCATTGAGCTTCTGATACAGCTCCGCGCTCGGCGCCATGTCCTGTATGCCGGTGGTCAGCCGCGCGATCCCAATCACCAGTAGCTGGGCCAGGAGTTCATAGTCCATCAGCCCCGCCTGATTGAGTATAATCGTCGCCAGCCACGGTATCAGCCGGTGCGATTCAGCCAGCGCGGTACCGGTGTTATGCGCGCCCACCATGATAACCCGCTCCACAAACCGATGTCCGCTCTCCATCTCGACGCAGACACGGGCGACCTGGGTCCCCATACTGTGGCTATATATATCGAGCGGCGGCCCCGTATCGGCGCCAAACCCGAGTCGGCGCAGTTGTGCAGTCATCAGCAGACCACTCTCGCGGATGCCCGTGTTGATCGTCTCATAGTCGAACGTTAACGCCAGGTCGTATTCATCCAGCTCCATCAGATGCGGCAGTGCCCTCTGGACCAGCTTATCGGTGCTGCTGCCGAAGCCGTGAGTGATCAGCAGCGCCCGCCGCGCCTTGGAAACGTCCTGTGACGTAACCTTCGAGTATTCCGGTGTGCCGCCATCACCTAAGCGGACTTGGCGTACACCCAGATCAGGTGGGAGCTTCTGATAGAATAGCTTGTAGAAAAGCACGCGCACGGCGTGTTTCGCATCTCGGACAGGCGGTTCCCCTCCGACGTCCCCGTCGCCGGACGCCGGATCTTTGCGCGCCGCGGCTTCTGCCAGCCGCCACTCCTCCTGGAAAAAGCTGATCAGCCGTCCGAACAACCCGCCTACGCCCCTGCCGCCCTCTCCTCCAGCCTCAGTCTCTCCCCCTGCTCCTGACCTTGTCCTTCGCCATCCGCCCGCGAAACCGGACTTTGCCTCCGCCGAGTCCGGGACCGGCAGGTGGGTGATCTCCACCGCCATGCGTCTTCTGTCGCCGGACTGGGACAGGTTCTGGGCGTCGGTGGGATGGCCCACCATGTAGTAGTACTCGCCGTCAAAAGCGACCGCGACAATCCCCGCAATGTCCGGGTCGTTCTCCACACTCAGCGCAATCCGCAGTGGAGACTCGGCGCTGATCGTCTTGAGCTGTTCCGCTGAACTGTCCAGGACCAGCACGCCGGGCGATCCGCCGCCGGCTCCCGCATCGTGCGAGAATGAGAGCGGCTGGAAAAACGGCGCGGCCTCTGGACTGTTCAGCCCGGGTGGTAAGGAAATCGGATCGTCGGCGTCCCAGGCGAAATGTCTCAGACTGCTCACAATCAGCAGGCCCCCCAGGCCTGCCGGCTTCTCTACCGTAATGTCCAGGTCCGTTCCCACATTGATCCTGTTCTGCCCCTGCGGCAAGGCACATTCCTCCTGCTTTCGAAGGGCTGTAACCGCCACCTGCTTTGTTATCCAGCGATCATGTGTATCGTCCCGCTGCACCCTCAGATTGCGCACGCTCGGGCCGTCGTAACGGATGCCGTTCATCAGCTCTGCCAGCGGGCCGAATGCCCTTGTCTGTTCCGTCCCGTTCGGCTCGTTCAGCTCCGGCATCTCCAGCACGTCGAAAGAGGTGGGAACGCGCGTGGCGAAGACTTTGAATATCTCCGTCTCGGACTCGTTTCCAGGGTCCTTCACAACCGGCGCAATGTTGTTGATGAAAAACTCCTTGCCCGGCGCCACCAGCTGGTAGGGCGCCCGCTCCGGAAAGATGCGCCGGATACCGAACTGCGCTGACAAAGAAAAGGCGGTCACATAAAGATTCTCGGCGCTGTTGTTCCGCACCGTTACCCAGAGCTTGCGCCCCGGCGGCAGCATCCCGTCCCGGCCCAGCGGCTCGCCGTCTTTGGGGGACGTAAAGCTGGCACGCGTGTACGTCTGGACGTCGACGCTCAACGCCTCTCCCATCATCGCCAGCGGCGCCGGATTGCGCAGCGTGCGTACATTGTGAAACGTCGCCAGATGGTGCAGATACTCAGCCGTTTTGGCCGCCCCCGCTTGCGTGCGCGGCGGCCTGTCCTGCACGATCTGGACGCCGCTGCCGTCCTGGATTACGTAGGCGTCGTTCTCGACGGCCACCTGGAAGCGGGTAAATCCATCCTGAGTGCTTCTTCCCACCGCGTGCAGAAACGGGGACGAGGGCGCGGTGGTCAACTCCGCCAGCAGAAAAGGATCGGCGCAGGTCACCTCGTACATCAACCTCTGGTATCCGTAAGCCGTCACTTTCACCCTGGCAGGCAGACTGAACTCGGTGTGACGCACACCCTTGATCAGCGCGTATGACGAATCGACTCTGGACTCGGTCACCTCGCCGCGGCCAAGTCCCCTGCCCTCCAGCGCCTCGCTGCCCGCCGGGAACAGCTCCACGTGGCTGCCCGGCGTCAGACCGACCGCCGCGCCGCCGGCGATGCGAATAACGACGTCGTTTCCCGCCTCTCTCGCGCTGATAACGTTCAGATAGGAGCCGGCATGGGGCGTCAGTTCGCCGAATACTGCCCGGTTGCCGGGACCTTCCAATTGGGGGATCTGACGCGCATAGACGCTGTGCACCTGGGTCTGCACCGCGTCGTGGACCTCCCTCCAGCTCATCTGCGGGTGCAGCTCCTGCAGCTTCTGCAGCAGGAAATAGCTCATCGCCCCGTACCACGCGCCGTTGGTCGGCGAACGGTACTCGTGGCTCATCTCCTCATCCCGGCAACCGGCCAGCAGCACGTGTTCGCTTCCCAGCTTCCCGGACCAGTGCCGGCTGGCCACCGTTCTCCCACCCGACGCCTCGGGCAGAACCGTGTCGGCAGGACGCAC
Organism: Caldilineaceae bacterium; assembly: GCA_965200615.1. Classification (GTDB taxonomy): domain Bacteria; phylum Chloroflexota; class Anaerolineae; order Caldilineales; family Caldilineaceae; genus Bin5. Next base: position 1,465,446 of record OZ241377.1, read on the forward strand.
GCGGCGGTCTGCCGCGGTCCGCCGCACCGGCACAAGCGCGCGCGTACCCGAACCGGCGTGGCAGCAGTCCAGCACCACCGTTACCAGCGCGCCTCTCTCCTCCGCCGCGGCGATCAGCGCAGCCAGTTCCTTATCCAAAATGTCGTAGACGGGCTTGCCGCTGTCGTCCACTGCGCGGCTGTCGCAGGGCACCAGCGTCTCGTCGTAACCGTCCGGCTCATAGGGGTCGTTAGAGATGGCCTGGGAGCCGTGCCCGCTGAAGTGGAAAAAAAGCTGGTCGCCGGTTCTGGCCTGCTCGATCAGCCACCGCCAGCCGTTTATGATGTTTTGTCGGGAGGGTAGCTTTCCATCCGGTTCCGCCCCTGTCGATGTCAGCAGCCGGATGTTCTCGGTCGGCATGCCCATTCGTTGGGTCAGAAATCCGTAAATCGCCCTGGCATCGTTGGCGCAGCCGCCCAGATCGGATACCATACTGCTCCGGTAATGGTTGATACCGACCACCAGCGCAAACAAACGCGGAGACAACATTGGCAATCCTCAGAGACAAGTGAGACGGGCTACTGCTTCGCGAAAAGTGAGCGGACAGTTGATGGGAAATAGTGCGATCATAGCACACTGACGGCGCAATGAATAACCGCAATCTGTGACTACTCAGCCATATTTGGCTTATGCAGCTATTTGCATCATAGGTTCGATTTGAAATCTGGTGACATGCGGGGACAGGACTGTACGGCTCAGGGCAATTATAGGTTTCCTGTTCCTGGCAAATGTATCTGAATTTGGGTTCAGTGGACGCTCTACCAGATCGCCTGCGCCGGCCCGGGAAACCGGTTTCGCCGCAGATTTTTTCGAAGCCCCCGGAGAGGAAACTACCTTACGCAACGCAGGTTTGTCCTGCCTTGGCGGAGAAATCTCTATCCACTATCCACTGAAGTCTGGTCCCGCCTCAACCGTTCGCAGAGGGGTACTCGAATAGCGGGTCCCAACCGGCCGGCCCGGCCGGCAGCAGATCGAACAGGCGCCACACGCCGCAATACAGGTCGCCCGGCCCAAACGAGTCCTTCGCGACCCGCACGATCGTACCATCCGCATTCTTTCGAAATACCGAAACACCCGGCTGGTATCCGGACAGGAACGCCTCCTCCTCCCACCGGAAGCTCATATCTTCGGTGAAGGTCGTGCCCTCTGCCGAATACATCGGGAACCGCCAGCCCCGCCTCCTCGCGAACTCCTGCTGTACCCTCGGACTGTCAGGCGACACCACCACAAACGCGGCCCGACTCTGCAAATGCTGGCACACGCCGTTGAACTCGTCAGCCCACATCGTGCAGTTCGAGCATCCGGTACCCATGTTGTGAACAAGAATCAGATCGTCGCTGTCGCCGAACATCGCCGAGAGTCTCACGGGCCCGTCCGCGTCTTTCAGCTCGTAATCTAGAACAGGCTCTGGCGGTAGCTTTCGTCGCAGCTTCACCAGCCTACGTCGAGCCCCGTCAAGTTCCTCCTGGACAGCGGCGATCTCCCTCTCCAGTTCTGGCCTGCTCTCAGACATCTTGCCCTCCTTGCGCCGTCGTTCATCCCAGGCGCTAAATTTACTCCCCGGCGTAACTGGAGATTCGGGCGCGATTCTCAATTTGCAGGGGCTGCGGCAATTCTTCCTTTTTGTCAGTTACCATCTCGGCAAACCGGCGTCCCTGCGGCAATACTCGGCTATCGTAAGACCCTACAGACTTGTTGAAGGTTTCAACAGCCCGATTGAGCCTAGTGCCCACATCCTTAAAGTGATCCATAAATGTCATCAACCTCTTGTGCAGCTCCTGCCCCTCTATCAAAATGCGTTCAGCATCTTCGGCAATGCGCTGGCGCTGCCAGCCATTGGCAACAGACCACAACAGCGATATCAGCGACGCCGGCGTAGCGATGGCAACCCGCCTATGCATGGCGTACTCAATCAGTTCAGGGTTAGCGTTCAGCGCCGCCGACAGAAACTGGTCGCCAGGGACGAACATCACCACAAAATCCAACGACCCTTCCACCTTCGCCCCATACTTCTTTTTCGCCAGTTCGTCCACCTGCGTTTTCAAGGCGCTGGCATGCCGTTGCAGTGAACTATCTCTCGCCGCCTCATCGTCCGTCTGCTGCGCCTCCATGTATGCAGCCGTCGACGCCTTGGCGTCAATGATCACAGTCCGTCTTTCCGGCAGCCGCACCGTAAGATCGGGCCTGATCTGCGAGCCGCTCCCCGCCACCTGCTCCGCGAAGTCGCAGTACTCCTGCATCCCCGCCAGTTCGACTACTCGCCTCAGCTGTACCTCGCCCCAGTTTCCTATCTGCCTGTTATCCGTTAGAGCGCTGGACAGCTTGGTGGCCTCCTCGGCAATGCTTTCACTCCGTTTCGCCAGAAGATCAATCTGAGGATTGAGCTTCTGGTAGTTCTCCGCAAGAGGCTTGACCAGCGACTCAAACTGCTCATGGCGCTGCTTAAAGTCCCCCTTTGCGGCCTCCAGCGTCTTTCCCAGGTTCTCCTGCGCCAAATCCATAAACTGGGAATTGTTCGCCTGCAAAGCCTGACTGGCAGTGGCCTGGAACCTCTCATTCAACTGTTCCTTGGCCATCTCCACAATTTTCTCGGCACTATTGCGTTGCTCCAATTGACCTTTCAATCCAGCGTTCTCTTCCCGTAGCGAGGCTTTCTCCTTCACCCAATCCGCCTCCATCCTCGCCAACCTGCTCTTGGCGCGGGACCCCTGCACGAGCCAAATGGTTACGCCCCCCAAGAAGCACCCTGCCAGGATGCCAACAATGACTTCAACCATGCTCTCCACCTGCCACTCCTCACTTGTACGTTACTCAGCCTTTGGGAAACGCCAAAACCACGCCTTATCATGAATCCAATCAGGTCAAAGTTCAGACACGCGTGCGTTTTCAATTCTGTGCTGCCCACTCACACGTCCGCCCGCCGATCAGCCACAGCCCGCGCCAGTTCCGGCAGCACTTCCCCGCTCTTTCCCTGCAGAAAAACGTCGGCAATCGTCGAGATAGGTCCAGGCTCCGGGTTCACGTCAATGACCGTGGCCCCCGCCTGCCTGGCAACAAGCGGCAGCTGCGACGCGGGATACACTAACCCGCTCGTGCCCACCACCAGCATCACACTGCACCGATGGGCTGCCGCAGCCGCCTCTTCCACCGCATCCCAAGGCAGGCTCTCGCCGAACCAGACTACATCCGGCCGCACCAACGCACTGCAGACCCCGCACACCGGCGGCAAATCTGCGCCGCGCTGTTCTGCCGTAAGATTGTGCGGAGCCGCGCAAGACGCGCACCGGAAACTGAACAAACCGCCGTGCAGATGAAGCACGTCCACGCTTCCGGCCTGCTCGTGCAGATCATCCACATTCTGCGTCACCAACAAGAACTCATCGCATAGTCTTGCAAGCCGGGCCAGCGCAGCATGCCCAGTGTTGGGTACGGCCGCTTCCAACTGCTCCAGCCGCCACATATACCAGCGCCACACCAGACCCGGGTCCCGTGCAAACCCCTGCGGAGTGGCCAGCTCCTCGGCATCAAACCGGCTCCACAAACCGGTCTGCGCGTCCCGAAAAGTCGGCACCCCCGACTCCGCGCTCACCCCGGCCCCCGTCAAACACACAACCGCAGCATCGGCCGAAATAAACTGCGCGGCCCTGACGATATCCTCTCTCATACCCCCCACATTCGCTCTATCCGAAACCTTTGCATTGACACCAACCACTGACTACTGCAGTTTCACGCCCCGAAACGCTTCAACCTGCCCGCATGAGCCATCGCCTGCGGGATCAGCGTCGTGGCGTGGCACAGCCCCAGCTGACCGCCCGCGCAAGCCCGTTCACCGAAACTCCGGTTCGCATCCGGTATCGCATTCGGGCTCCACAACAGCGTCGGTACCGGATGCCAGCTATGGCTGCGCAGGACCGCCGGCGTACTGTGGTCTCCGGTCACGATCAGCGCGCCCGGTTCCAACTCCTGAATGCGCGGAATCTCCGCGTCCACGGCTTCAATCTCATGGACCTTGGCTTTGAAGTCGCCGTCCTCCCCGTAGCTGTCCGTCTTCTTGACATGAACAAAGAAAAAGTCGTAACTGTCCCACGCGCCGACCAGCGCGTCGACCTCATGTGCCGGCCGGTCTCCCTCAAACGGGATCGCCTCCATCCCCACCAGGCTGGCCACCCCCCGGTACATCGGATAGACCGCGATCGCCCCCGCCCGCATCCCGAAAATATCGGGAAAGAGCGGCAACCCCGGGTCCTGCGCCAGGCCCCGCAGATTCAGGCTGTTCGCCCGCGGCTCGTCCGCCAGCACATCACGCGCGCGCGCCGCCCATCGATTCACCAATTCCGCTGTCCGCGCGCCCTTACTGCTCCCACTCTCATCCCGCACTGGCAGCGGCATTTTGCCCACCGCCTGCGGGTCTGTGTCCGTCAAACTGCCGCCCAGCCCCTCGCCCCGCAGTACGAAGACAAAACGATGCTCCTTTACCGGCTCGACGAACACCTCACAGTCCTCGTACAACCCGGCGCTCGCATCACGCAGCTTGGCCGTCAGCCGGATGCACTCCTCCGTCGGGATTCGCCCCGCCCGCCGGTCCGTGATCAGCCCGTCCCTGTCGACCGAAGCGAAATTCCCCCGCGCCGCCACGTCGCTGGCCTCCAATGGAAAGCCGATCCCCAACGCCTCCAGCACCCCGCGCCCGATCATGTATTGCAAAGGATCGTATCCTAACAGGCTCAGATGCGCCGGGCCGCTCCCCGGTTCGATACCGGGCCGGATCGGGATGCTCAGTCCCAACGACCCGGAAACGGCCAGCCCGTCCAGATTGGGAGTGTGGGCCGTCTCCAATTCGGTCCTTCCGCCCAGCGAAGCTGGCAGCCCGCCCAGTCCGTCCATCACCAGCAGAACGATCTTGCCGCCGTCCTGTCGCAAATCGCGCATCAGATCAAAGTCGGTGAATGGAGACGTCATCGTCTGACTCCTTCAGTTGTAGGCGCGTATGGCGGCGTGCTGGAGCAGGCGGGTGGACCGAGAGGAAGCATTGCGGAGGTGGCGATTTTACTCTCACTTCTCTTCACTCACTCCTCGATTCTTTTCCCTCGCTTCTCAACTCCGTCTTCATACAGATAACAGGCCACTGCATGGTCGCCCTCAACCGCGATGAGCGGCGGCTGCTTTTCGAGGCAGACGTCCATCCCGTGCGGGCAGCGCGGGTAAAAGCGGCAGCCGCGGGGCGTGCCCTCCCCGCCCTGCATTCGCATCGTCTCCTCGGCCGGCAATCGGATGTCCGTGTCCCACTTGACCTTCGGGTCCGGCACCGGGATCGAGTTGATCAGCTCCTGCACATAGGGATGCTGCGGATTCTCGATAATCTGACCGGTATCGCCCGTCTCCGCCGTAATGCCCTGGAACAGCACGATCATATTGTCGCCGATCTGGTATGCCGTCGAAAGATCGTGCGTAATGTATAGAAAAGAGATCTCGTGTTCGTCGCGCAAGCGCAGCATGATATCCAGGATCATGGCCCGCAGCGAAGCGTCCACCGCCGAAACCGGCTCATCCGCGACAATCAACCGCGGGCGCAACAGATAGGCCCGCGCCACCATCACCCGTTGCCGCTGCCCGCCGCTGAGCTGATGGGGATACTTCTCCAGGATCTCATCACCGCGCAGACCGACCACATTCAACGCGTCCTCGATCAGTTCTCGTTTTTCAGCCTTGTCCCGGGCCAGGGCAAAATGGCGCATGACCAGGTTGAAAGTGTGCTGAATGCGGAAGAAGGGGTTGAAGACCTCATACGGGTCCTGGAAGATGGCCTGGACCTCCTGGCGGTAGATCATGCGCTGACGGCGGTCCATCTGCGCTATATCAATACCCTTGTAGAGGATCTGTCCCTGCGTCGGCGTGATAAAGCCGAGCACGAGATTGGCGAGTGTGGTCTTGCCGCTGCCGCTCTCGCCCGCAATCGTCGTGATCTGGGCCGGCGACTCGTGCAGGTCGAGGCTGAACGAGTCCAGCGCCACCAAGGGCGGCTGCGAACTCAGAAAGCCGCCGCCGAACTCCATCGTGGCATCTCTGATCTGGAGCAGCGGTTCCGCTATGGCAGTCTGGGTCATGCCTCTTCCAGCTCAATCAGGGCGGGACGCTCCGGCTCGTAGAGCCAGCAGGCCACAAGGTGGTCATCCTCTCTCTCCACCAGGTCCGGCCTGCGTTCTCGGCAGATCTGCTCGACATGCTGGCAACGGAATTGGAAAATGCAGCCGGGCGGTGGGTTGCGCAGGTCGTGCGTCAACCCTTCTGTCACGTTCAACGGCTTGCGTTCTTTAATCGATGGGATCGATTCGATCAGCAGCTGCGTGTACGGGTGAAGCGGCTCCGAAAAGGCCGATTCTACCGGCGCAACTTCGACCAGGTTGCCGGCATACATGACCGCAATGCGGTCCACAAGCTGCGCCTGCAAGCCCATGTCATGGCCGATCATAACCATCGAGACGCCCAACCGCTCCTTCACCTCCAGCAGCGTCTGCGCCACCACCCGCTGCACCACCACGTCCAGCGCGCTCGTCGGCTCGTCCGCGATGATCACCTGCGGGTTGAGCGCAATCGACATCGCAATGCAGACCCGCTGCTTCATCCCGCCGCTCAACTCGTGGGGGTACATGTCAATAACCCGCTCCGGCAACCCGACGTCGTTCAGCAGGCCGAGAATACGCCCTTCTAATTCCAGCCGGCCTGGGTTCTCGTGCGCCAGGATCGCGTCAGCCATCTGCTCCCGGACCGGCGTGACCGGGTTGAGCGAGTTCATCGCGCCCTGCGGCACCAGCGCCAGATCGCGCCAGCGCACCTCGCGCAGCTCTCTGCTCGAGAGACTCACCAGGTCCTGATCTTCAATACGCACCGCCCCCTGCACGATTCGGCCCGGTGGCTGTACAACCTGTAGGATCGCCATCGCCACCGTCGTCTTGCCGCAACCGGATTCACCCACCAGCCCCAGGATCTCGCCCCTGCGCACATTGAAGTTGACACCGTTCGCCGCAATGACCTCACCACGCGGCGTGAAATAATGGACGTGAAGGTCGTCCACCTCAAGGGCGGCATCTCTCCCGCCTGCAACCCCGCCGTCCACGTGCTCGACAGGCGGCGCTTCTCCTGCCGCAATCCGCTCGCGGCGCGACGAGCTGAACTGCCGGATGCGCGGATTGGCGATCTCATCCAGCCCGATCGTCATCAGAAAGAAGCCGACGAAGATGACCATCAGGATGATGATCGGCGGCAGCCACCACCACACCAGGCCCCGCACCAGCGCAGCGTTCGTCGTAGCCTGGTTGATGATCAGCCCCAGCGAGGGCACGCGCGTCGGGCCCAGTCCCAGCACCTCCAGCCCGGTCGCGCCCAGGATCGCCGCCGAAATTCCCCCGGTGAGGCTGGCCGCCAGCCAAGGCAGCATGTTGGGCAGCATCTCCACGAACATGATCTCCAGCGCCGGCGCGCCCGAGAGATGCGCCATCCGCACATAGCTGCGCTCGCGTAGCGTGAGAATCTGCGAGCGCACCAAGCGCGTCGGCCCGGGCCAGGCAAATGCCGCCAGGATCAGCGCCATCGCCGTCGTGTCGGTCATCTGCACGTAGGAGGCGATCACAACCAGTACGACCAGCGCCGGAATCGTGATCGCCGAGTCGCTGAGCGTGCGGATCACATGGTCCCACCATCCTCCGACGTACCCCGCCACCGATCCCAGCGCCATGCCGATGCCCATGCCGATGATCGCGGCCAGAAAGCCGACCTTCAGCGACGAAGGTGTCGCCAGGATCAACTGCGCGAGCATATCGCGCCCGTTACTCTCGGTTCCCAGGGGATGTTCGGGCAGGCCCCCCTCCTCCCACACCGGCGGCTTGTTCAGCGGCCCCGCGCCCGTGTACGCCAGGTCCGTATCCCAGAAGAGTGGCCCCAACAGGCCGAACAGAAGGATCACCAAGACTATGGCAACGCCCAGCAGGAACTTGAAGTTCAGCCACGGGGAGTCCCACGTATTCAGCCCCCAGCCGCGTGCCGGGGTGGTTGTTTCATCAACGGTCTGCTGTCCGACAGTCAACGGTCTTATCTGTATCTTGTCTTAGCGCATGTTCCTCTTGTAGGTAATGCGCGGGTCGATCAGGGGATAGAGCAGATCGAGCAGGAAAACGCTCGTTGCAGTCACGAGGATAATCAGATTGGCGATCGCCTGTGTCACCGTATAGTCCTGCGAGATTATCGCCTGGTACAGGGTATAGCCCGTGCCCGGGTAGGCGAAGATAAACTCGACCAGGATCGAACCGCTGATCAGCCCGCCCAGGCCAAGTGCCAGCGCGGTCAACGCCGGCAGAATCGCATTGCGCACACCGTACCGGAAGAAGATACGCGTCGGCGACAGCCCCTTCACCTGCGCCAGCAGGAAGTAGTCCTCGTTGTTGACGCTGATCATCAGCCCCCGCATCCCCAGCGCCCAGCCGCCCATCGATGTCAGCACGATCGATACCACCGGCAATATGGCGTGCGTAAGCATATTCTTGATAAAGGGGAGATTCCAACCGGGGTCGACTTTGCGTGAGTAAGCCCCCGTCGCTGGCAGCCAGTCCAGTTCGAATGCCACCAGATAGATCAGCATAATGCCGAACATAAAGTAGGGGATCGCAGTAAAGGTCAAGCTGCTGGGCAGGATCAACTGCAACCATCGCGGCGTACGCCGCCAGCCCATCAGCGAACCGATGGTCACGCCAATCGAAAAGGACAGCACGGTCGCCACGGTCAACAGACCCAGCGACCACGGCAGTGCATCGCTGACCATGGTCCACGCTTCGGTTGGGAAGTGCGAAAGCGAGTACCCGAAATTGAGCCGGAACACGTTGCCCCAATAGCGAAAATACTGTACATGAATCGGGGCATCCAGCCCGAAACGGGCCTTCCAGCTCTCGATCAGCTTGTCCGCGTTCTCAATGTAGCCCGCATCCAGCGACAGGCGGCCTACCATCTCGCTCACAGGGTCGCCCGGCGCCAGACGCGGGATCACGAAGATCAACGTAGATCCCAACCAGATGGTCAGGAGATACATCAGAAAACGTTGCAGAACGTACTCTCTAGTCAAACCGCGCATGGGCAGAATTTCAACGGTCAGTGGCCAGCGGTGTTACTGACCACTGACCACTAACTACTGCAGTTACTTACTCGTCGATTCAATCTCCGGCAGGATGCCCACGAAGCTGGGGCACCAGATCACCGGGCGCTGATAATAGTTGTCGATCGTCGGCCAGTTCGTCCAATAGGTGGTGTTGAAGGGCACCAGTTTCTTGGACTGTGCTGTCGGAATCGCCGGGATCTCGTCGTAGTAGATCTCCAGGGCGCGTGCCGTAAGCTCGAACAACAGCGGATCGTCCCAACCCAACTCGCTGATCTGGTCTACAAGCTCGCTGAACTCGGCATTGTGCCAGCGGAAGCGGTTGGAGTGAGGCAGCTGGTGGCGTTCGCCCTGTGGGGGCACCTCATCCGCGCGCAGTGTGCGCAGCGTATTCCACGGCTCCACGATCGAGCCGCAGGTCTGCCAGCCGCTCTGTGTCTCATAGTTGCCCGTGTCCAGGTATTCGACCCAGGTGCCGCCAATCAGGTTTACCTTGACGGCGTTGATGCCGAATCGCTGCAGCTGCTCGGCGAAGACGTCGGCGACACGCTCCAGTTCGCTGATGCCTTCGTAGACCTGGATCTCAAGGCCCAACTCTTCGCCGTCCTTCTCCCAGTAGTCGCCTGGCTTCTCATAGCCTTTAGCCAGAAGGATCTCCGCCGCCGCGGCCAGGTTGGGCTGGGTGAACTTGGCGATCGTCTCCGCCGGCACCAGGTCGGCGAACTTCTGCATCGAAGGGTAGAGCGGGAATGGATACGGGCCCATGATCGAGGTGCCTTCATAGGCGATATCGATGATCTGCTGCCTGTCCATCACATAGTTCAGGACCCAGCGCATATCCTTATCGTTCCACGGCTCGATCGAGTTGTTGACGGTGAGGCTGCGCGCGCACGGATCGGGCCAGACAAACGGCATCTCATCCTGGAAAGCGATCCAGTTGGGATTCTGCGCCACCAGTGCCTGAAACGAGCCGAAGGTGATATCGTGCAGACCGTCATAGTCGTCCTCAATCGCCGTCGCCAACCGGACCTCCTCGGTGCCGGTGTAGGACATAACCAGCTTCTTCGGCTCTGGCAGCTTCTTCAGGCCGGTCTTGGCTGCCCACCAGTCGTCATGGCGGACCCAGATTGTCTCGTTCTCAGTGATCTTGGCCAGCTTGTAGGGGCCGGTACCCATCGGCAGCCCCTTCTCCAGGTCGAAATTCTTGAAAGTGGCCGGGTCTTCCACGTTTTCCCAAATATGCTTCGGGACAAAATAGTCGACGCCGCAGATGTTGTCGGAGAAACGCTCCAGCTTGAAGCGCACATTCGGCTTCTTAAGGTTGTAAATTACCGTCAGCTCATCCACCTTCTCGACCGACTCGATCCATTCCTGGTAAGCAAAATGCTGGCCGAGCGCATCGTTGTTCATCTGCAACTCGGTCGAAAAGATGATATCGTCGGCCGTGAATGGCGTGCCGTCTTGCCAGGTGATGCCCTCTCGCAACTTCAGCGTCCACACGGAATGGTCCTCGTTCGGTGTCAACGATTCGGCCAGCCAGTTCTCGATCTCGCCGCTGCCGTAGTTCAGCAGCGTCAGCACATCCGAAAACTCCGTATAGCCCCACCCGACCGCACTGCCGCGCACGTAGGGGTTCCAATTGTCACCCCCCTGCAACGGGCTGGTTCGGTCCAGGATCACCGTCTCCTCGCGCGAAGCATTGAGATAGTCTTCCGGCGTGCCCATCTCCTCCGTCTGGCCCTCGCTCTCCGCAGCCGGCGCCTCCGCGGCCGCCGGCGCTTCCGGAGCCCCGCAAGCCGCCAGCAAGACAGCAAATAACAGCAGGAGTACCGTCGATCGATTAAGCAGTTTCACGCTACGCTCCTTGTCTGAACTGGGATATTAAGTGGAAGGATCCGACTTTGGAATCTGACAGTCCGCCTTCAGTGAAGACAGGCGGTGATTCGTGAAGAGTGGACAGGCGTTACTTCTGGTCACCGCTGATAGGTGGCTGGGAACTGCGATGCAAGATGCCCTGTCTGCAACAAGGAAGTCTTGCCAGCTACAACTGTTGAAGTAGAGGGCGCGTTGAGGAGTGGGAGGAGACAACCGGAGGAGAGGAGGAGGAAAAGGCCCTCACCCCCCACTCCTCTCCTCTCGCTGCTCAAACCTATCCGGCCAGCGACAGCTCCGTCTTCGGATCGAAGATGTGCGCATTGGCCATATTGATCGCCAGCTCGATCTCGTCGCCCGTCGAAACCCGCACACGGGGGTCGACACGCGAGATGAACTGCTTGTCGTCCGGTGTCAGGCAGTAGAGGAAGATCTCATTGCCCATCAACTCGGTTACGTCGACCTGGGCCGTCATGTCGGACTCAAGAATCTGCGGCGGCGCAAACTCTTTCGAATGGATGTCCTCGGGGCGAATGCCGAAGATCACCTCATTGCCCACATGCTCTCGCCACTCCGTCACCTTCTCTTCCGGCACATCCAGCCGGAAGCCGCCGGCGTTGACCTCCATCTTGCCGTCGCTCTCCACCAACGTGGCATCGAAGAAGTTCATGCTCGGGCTGCCGATGAAACCGGCCACGAAGATATTCGCCGGGTGATCGTACAGGTTCTGCGGCGAGTCGACCTGCTGCAGGACGCCGTCCTTCATCACAGCAATACGGGAGGCCATCGTCATCGCCTCCACCTGGTCGTGCGTCACATAGATAAAGGTCGTCGCCAGGCGCTGGTGCAGCTTGGAAATCTCCGCACGCGTCTGCACGCGCAGCTTGGCGTCCAGGTTCGACAACGGCTCGTCGAAGAGGAACACCGCCGGCTCACGCACGATCGCGCGACCGACCGCCACGCGCTGGCGCTGGCCACCCGAAAGCTGCTTCGGCTTGCGGTCAAGCAGATGCTCAATGCCCAGAATCCCGCCAGCCTCTTCCACACGCCTCTGGATCTCGTCCTTCGGCGTCTTGCGCAGCTTCAGACCGAACGCCATGTTGTCATAGACGCTCATGTGCGGGTAGAGAGCGTAGCTCTGGAACACCATCGCGATGTCCCGGTCCTTCGGCGGCACGTCGTTGACGATGCGGTCGCCGATCAGAATCTGCCCCTCAGTGATCTCCTCCAACCCGGCCAGAAGGCGCAGACTGGTCGTCTTGCCGCAGCCCGAAGGGCCGACAAAGACCAGGAACTCCTTGTCCTCGACGTGGATCGTCAGGTCGTTGACGGCCACGACGTCGCCGAAGCGTTTGTAGACGTGTTCGTAGGTTACACTTGCCATTTTGGTGCTTTGCTCCTTTGGTGAAGATTGGGCCCGCCTGCGTCATCGGACGCCGGTGAGCCGGGTTCACTCTCTTCTCTGCGGCAGAACTGTTCGGTCGCGCAAGCGGGGGCGAGCAGAAACTCCATTCCGCCTGGCGGGACTCGTTGCCAAAACCGTCCACAAAGAGGAAAGCGTGACAATGGTTGTTGCGCTACCCTGCAGCGCGCGAAAAATAGCGGCAATGAAGATGCGGCACGGGATACGTTACGTCGAATGGCGAATAGGAGTTATCAGCGGCTTCCTCGCCGGGGCAGCGGTCAGCAGCCGCAACTCTAAAAGATCAATCGGTGGACGGGCGCAGTATAGCACGCTCCAAAAGCCCAGGCAAATCGCCGTAATCGGCCCACAACTTATGCGGATCATCGACTTTCCGGCAATCGTAAACAAGCTCTGAAAACTAAGAGTTGGCTACGAAAAACTACCGAAAACTTTGCCCATTACTCGTCCGCTGTGGTACTTTCTGCTCTATGGTTACCAGACACCGATCAAGACGGTCCCAGACGTCCTCCACGATCTTGCCCCGCCTCGCCGGATGCTCTTTGCCCCAAGCCCGCAACAAGGTATGGGGCATCGACGGCACGCTCCACCTGGAAGCAGCGACCGGCGCGGATCCCGATGCAGATGCCGCCGTCGAAACCGCCCGCGAGGAGCCGTGGACCATTCTCGTCCATAACGATGACGTGACCCCCTACGACTTCGTCGTCGACACGCTTGGCCATATCTTCAGCCTCTCCTCCGAAATCGCCGAGACTGTCACCTGGGAGGCGCATTCGAAAGGGTTGGCCCCGGTCTGTTCCCGTCCCCGGTCCGAAGCCAAACGGCTGATCAGCGACGCCCATTCGTTGGCCCGCGCCGCCGGCTACCCACTCACATTCTCCATGGAACCGAAACTGTGACAGTCCACGACCCGCTCGTCCCCCATTCACACGAGCCAAACCCTCTGCCGCCGTCCCCCGACGCCGATCTGACCGTTCACCTGCCGGATGGTTCTACCCGTCGCATCGCCCCGGCCGCCCTGCGCAGCCCCGATTTCGTCCCGGCAGATCGCCTCCCGGAAAGCCTGTCGACCCCGCTCCAAGTTACCGTGCCGAACTGTTACATCGTCTCCACCGGCCACGGCACGTCAGGACCTTTTTCCTTCACCGGCCTCCGCCTGCTCGATCTTATCGACCTGCTCTGGCCCGGCGAATGGACGCAGGTCGAAGTGGTCAGCGGCGATGGCTTCGGCACGCGGGTGCCACGGACCGAGCTGGCCGAGCCCACATCGCGCCCCATCCTTCTCGCCCATACACTCGACGACCAGCCCCTGACACGCGCCGGCGGGCTTGTCCGCCTCATCGTTCCCAGCGAGATCGACGACGCCCTGCGGCAGGTAAAATGGGTGGCGCATGTGCGCGTTATCTCGGACAGCTAACAGGTCTCGCCCGCCCCAGAACACAGTCAGGAACTTCCACGATGCCCACAACCCTGGTTGGAATCGATGTTGGTGGAACATTTACCGACTTCGTCCTGTTGCAGGATGGCCGCATTCAGGTGCACAAAGAGGCGACCACGCCCGAAGACCAGAGCCGCGCCATTCTGGCCGGCCTGACACACCTCGGCATTTTGTCCGCCGCAGACGCGGCCGTTGACGCCGAGCTCGTACATGGGACAACCATAGCCACCAACGCTCTGCTTGAACGCCGCGGCGCACGCACCGCCCTGCTGACCACCGCCGGCTTCGTTGATGTCATCGAAATCGGCCGTCAGAACCGGCCGCATCTCTACGCCCTCCACCAGCAGCGGCCGCACCCGCTCGTTGAGGCCGATCTTCGTTTCGAGGCAGTCGAGCGGCTCGACGTTCACGGCAATCTCCTCACCCCGCTGGACGAGGATGCCCTGGCCCTCACCGCCGCGGAGATCAACGCCGCCGCGCCCCAAAGTCTCGCCGTCTGCTTCCTCCACAGCTTCCGCAACCCTCAGCACGAACGCCGCGCCGCCCAGATCCTGCGCCGCGCCTGTCCAGACCTCGTAGTTTCGCTCAGCAGCGACATCCTGCCCGAATACCGCGAGTATGAGCGCACCGCCACCACCGTCATCAACGCCTACCTGCTCCCGCTCGTAGGCAGCTACCTTGAACATCTTACCGACGCCCTGGCCGAAGCCGCTGGCGAGCGCCCCCAAAATACGGATCGGCAACGTGCCAGCCTTCCCATCCGCGTCATGCAGTCCAACGGCGGCGCCATCGGCGCATCTCAGGCCGCCCGCGAACCGGCACGCCTCGTCCTCAGCGGACCCGCAGGCGGCGTCGTCGGCGCATTTCGATTGGCGCAGCTTGCCGGCGTTGAGAGCATGCGGCCATCCGACCGTCAAAATTCGTCACTGAAAACAGGTCGAGAATCGGGCCGGCAAGCCCCGCGCATCATCACCTTTGACATGGGAGGCACCAGCACCGACGTCGCTCTCTGCCCCGGTCGCGTCCCCCGCACCACCGAAAGCGAGGTAGCCGGTCTGCCCCTGCGCCTGCCCGTCATCGACATTCACACCGTCGGCGCCGGCGGCGGCAGCCTGGCTCGCGTCGACGCCGGCGGCGGCCTGCGCGTCGGACCTGAGAGCGCCGGCGCAGTGCCGGGTCCTGTCTGCTACGCACGCGGCGGCCAGCAGCCGACCGTAACCGACGCCAATCTCGTACTCGGACGCCTCGATGCCGGACAGTTTCTCGGCGGCAGCGGCGCCATGGAGATCGATGTCGACGCGGCCGAGGCAGCCCTGGCCGGCCTGGGCGCCCGGCTGGGCGGACTCTCTGTCCACGAAGCGGCTCTCGGCGTCATCCAGGTCGCCAATGCCCGCATGGAACGGGCCTTGCGTCGCGTCTCGGTCGAACGTGGCTTCGACCCGCGTACCTTCACCCTCGTGCCCTTCGGCGGCGCCGGCCCGCTTCACGCCTGCGACCTAGCCGACGCGCTTGGCATTCCTCGCATCCTCCTGTCCCCCAGCCCCGGCGTTCTCAGCGCCCTGGGCCTGTTGATCGCCGACGTCGTCCACGAATCCTCCCAGGCCCTTCTGATCGAGGCGGGCAGTCTGGCGCAGGAACCTGCGCCTCTGCAGGAAATATCCGCGGCTCTGGAAAAGCGGGTGAAAGCCGTGCTGGCCGCCGAAGGGGTCGACGCGCCCGCACTGGAAGCCTCAATGGACCTGCGCTATCGCGGGCAGAGCTACGAGCTCTCCGTCCCCCTGGACCTGCCCGCGCCGACCTCGGCGCAGGCGTCTCAGGCTGTGCAGCATTCTATCGACGCCTTCCACGCCGCCCACGAAGCCCGTTACGGCTACGCCATGCGTTCCGAAACCGTCGAATCCGTCGCCGTACGCCTGCGTGGCGCCGGGTCCGGCACCGAGCTGAGCCTGCCGCGGGAACCCCTCGGCTCCCCCGACCCCGAAGCAGTCCGCGTGGCCGCCAAGCCGGTCTGGTTCGGCCCCAATGGCTCCTCCCCCGCCGTCTGTTATGACCGCCTTCGCTTGCGGCCCGGCAACCGCCTCGACGGCCCCGCGATTATCTTCCAGTTCGACACCACCACCGTTGTCGCGCCCGGTTGGTCGGCCAGCGTCGACGAACGTCACAATCTCTTGCTGGCGCGCGCCGGCAGTTGAAGCTGGTCTTGCGGTCTTGCTGTGTTATGATACGTTCAGGATGTCCAATGGGCTCCGCCGGGTAACCGGAAACTGGATACCATATCACGAGTATAAGCTTCCCTTCGGAGTTGTATGATGGTGACACTTTCTTCCCAGCAACGTCTTCTGCTCTTTCTGCTGCCGCTGATTCTGGCCGCTCTCCTGCTTTGGATCCCGGTTCGCGACGCGCTCGAAGTCGGCCTGCCCCACGCCGAAATCTACGCAGCCGACGTGCCGGAGGGCCATCACTGGGTCGCCTTCACCGTCCCCGAGGATGACATTCACGCCACCGACGGCGCGACCCTCTCCCTTGTCCTCGAATTCGAAACCCTGGAAGAGCAGATCGACGCTGCCAACCGTACAGTCGTATTCGATCTGGAAGACAACGAAGAAGTGCATGAGTTGACCGTCCTCTGGCCCGATGGCCGCAAACAGAACTTCACCAACGTGGCAATCGACGAACGCCACGAACTGGTCTACCCTAAGTCGATCAACGACGCTCTGGCCGCGCAATGGGCCCTCCGCGGCGCATTCTTCCGCTTCTGGGTCTGGACCGCCGTCGCCGCCCTCCTCATCCTCTTCGGCCTGCGAGTCCTCTCCTGGGCCCAATCCCAGGAATCCTACACCTGAAATCCGCAGGCCAACGACTCGACTAACCACTGACCACTGCAATCCATGGCTCCCGATCCCATCACCCTCGAGCTATACCGCCATCGCTATAGCGGCATCGCCGAGGAAATGGGCATCACCCTGCAGCGCACAAGTTATTCACCGAACATAAAAGAACGCCTCGACTTCTCCTGCGCGCTCTTTGACGGCTCCGGGCGCCTCGTCGCCCAGGCCGCACACATCCCCGCACACCTCGGCGCCATGCCCGACAGCGTCGCCGCCGCCCTCGCCGTATTCGACCGCTGGCAGCCGGGCGACGTCGTCATTCTCAACGATCCCTATTTCGGCGGCTCCCACCTGCCCGACATCACCCTCGTCTCCCCCGTCTTCCTGGACGAGCCACAAGACGAATACCGAGCAGAGAGCAACGAGAATGGCGCGGAGAGCGAACTCTCTCCCTCCTCGCCGTCCACCCCCCACTTCTTCGCCGCCAGCCGCGCCCACCACGCCGACGTCGGCGGCATGTCGCCCGGCTCCCTGCCCCTCTCCACCGAGCTCTACCAAGAGGGAATCATCATCCCCCCCTTGAAGCTCTACGAAGGCGGCGAACTGGTCGAATCCCTGCTCGAACTGATCCTGCGCAACGTGCGCACGCCCGATGAACGCCGCGGCGATCTCGCCGCCCAACGCGCCGCCCACGCCGTCGGCGACCGTCGCCTCCACGAACTGGCCGCCCGCCACGGCAGCGCCGAGCTGCTGGCCTACGCCGGCCATCTGCAGCAATACAGCGAACGCCTCACCCGCGCAGCCATTCGCAACTGGCCCGACGGCAGCTACACCTTCGAAGATCCAATCGAATCGGTCGTCGACGGCCGCACAACCCCCGCGCCCATCCGCGTGACCGCCGCGATCAGCGGCGAGACGGTGACTCTGGACTTCAGCGGCACCTGCCCCAGCATCTACGGCTCCCTCAACGCCCCCCTCAGTGTGACCAGGTCGGCCTGCTACTACGTCGTCCGCTGCCTCGTCGGCGAGGACGTGCCGGTCAACGCCGGCTGCTTTGCGCCCGTCCAGGTCGACGCGCCGCCCGGCTGCCTCGTCAACGCCCGTCCACCCGCTGCCGTCGCCGGCGGCAATGTCGAGACCTCCCAGCGTATCACCGACGCCGTATTCGGCGCGCTCGCGCAGGCCCTGCCCGAGCGCATCGCCGCGGCCGGCCAGGGCACGATGAACAACTGTACAATGGGGGGTGAAAACGCCGACGGCTCGCCCTGGACCTACTACGAGACGCTCGGCGGGGGCATGGGCGCCCACCCGCAGGGCGACGGCTTCAGCGGCGCGCATGTCCACATGAGCAACACGCTCAACACGCCCGTCGAGGCCCTCGAAATGGCCTACCCACTGCGCCTGACCCGCTATCACCTGCGGCGCGGCAGCGGCGGCGCAGGAAAGCATCGAGGCGGGGACGGCATCGTGCGCGAGTACGAAATCCTGCGGCCGACAACGGCCACGATCCTGAGCGAACGACGCGCCATCGCTCCCTGGGGCCTGTCCGGCGGGTCGCCGGCCGCGCCGGGCCGCAATCTCCTGATCGACACGGACGGGTCAGAAGAAGAGCTTTCTTCCAAAGTCACCCGCCGCATGCAGCCCGGCCAGCGCTTGCGCATCGAAACGCCCGGCGGTGGCGGCTGGGGGCCAGCTCTGCCATCAGGGGTTTAAGCAATATGCTACCACAAAGAGGAACTTAGGACAGAACATGACATCTCCCCAACCTCAGCCAACACCGCAAGACAATGATCGATTCATTGATGACATGCTTGTTTTCGGAGAAGGAAGGTGGGTCTGCCATGAAGAACGCAAAGACATTTATGACGAATGGATCATTGCCAATCTAGGGCGGAATAGACGGTCTGCAAGCGGGCATCGTACTGCACTTCATGCTCAGATCCTACACCATGGAGGCGTACAAAATGAAGTGAGGGGCTATTCCAACTATACAGATGGCAGGCGAGTACGACTGCATTTCCGGGGAGTAAGTCCTCTTAACCAGACAGGAACCTTATTTGACCCTAATGCCTGATAACCTATTCCACTTTTCTGGAAAGTACTGCATGGCCTTGTTCTGAAGACCGGGTTCTAGATCGTCTGGCAGTGGTTCGAGTGAAAACGGCTCTGAGTGCCAACTTGCCCAATCAATAGGAGGACAGTATTTCAAATAGGAGGATAGTATTTCAACTGTCCACCAGAAAGTCCGTACCACTCAAACAGCGTGCCGTTACTGTCCAGCCCAATCAATCTGCGTCCTTCTGCGCGCCAGTCAAGTTGCATGGGGTCGGGGAGATCAATTGGATACTGAAATAGCTGATACAGTCCGGATGTTTTGTCCCATTGAAGCGTTAGAAAGAAACTACGTGTAGTATCAATTGTCCCCCCGGACTCAATCCCGACGCTGCGATGCCATCCTTCAACGATCTTGATCAGAAGAGATCCAATCTGTTCCGGATACTCTTCATACGATTCCTGCGTAAGCCCTATCTCCTTGATCGAATCCCAGAACTCTCCAGAGGCGTTTGAAAGTTCTATAGTAACATGGTTCTTACGTTGCACTTCACGCAATGTGCCCCGCATTTTACAGGAAATTCCAATCAGCTCTCTTCCTTGCCCCATTTCGATCAAGACGTCATAGATAAACTTGCTTTCCGAATTAACACCGCCAAATATAGCGGCAACTGTACGCTCGAAGTCTCGCCAACCAGGAAGTGTAAAATCCTGGCGAACCAGCATTCCACTACCATCCTGATAGGTGCTCAGTACCAACCTGAACTTCTCAATCTCTGTTGAAGAAGGAGGTCGATCAACGAAGGGAATCGACATTACTCTTTTCCAGCGGTCGATTCGGTAACGTCTAAATCAAGGTCATCTCTGAGCAATAAGTCTGTGGATACATCGAACAATTGTGATACCATCATAACAAGATGTATCGTTGGTGATTTGCGTCCGAGTTCGATTTCATTGATGTAGCTGTGCGTAGCATACCCCAATTGATCTGAGAGTCTCTTGAGAGTCATCTTATGGTGCAGACGCAGTCTGCGTAGCTTTTCTCCAAAACGATTTGCGCTGTTCATTCGACTTGCTACATTGTGGCTGTAACGGTATACTTTGAATTCAATGAAACATTTGTTCAGGACTTGACTTTTGATTTCACAGATGTTATATTGTCTCTAATAGAGACATTTGAAATTGAGAGGTGTTGGAATGAGTTCTTCTAAACATAAAATGCTCAATAGCCCTATTCGTTGGGTCGGAGGAAAATCGCGTCTGCGCAAGTATATTATTCCACTGATTCCGCAACATACCTGTTACGTCGAGCCTTTTGCCGGCGCTGGTTGGGTACTATTTGGGAAAGTTCCAAGTCGGGTTGAGGTCTTGAACGATATCGATCAGGAATTAGTGAATTTCTTTGAAGTGCTCAAGACACAGCCCGAAGAGTTGATCGAATCTTTTGAGTGGGAGATCGTTTCACGCGCGAAATTTGAATTCTTAGCAGAGCAGGATGTCGAGAATCTCTCAGAGGTGGAACGTGCCCATCGCTTTTACTACGTTTTGATGGCTGGCTGGGGTGGCGAACTTGACTATCCGCGTTTTCAGACGAGTATCACAGATGGAGGGCATGGAAATAGATTGATTGGAGCGCTCAAGCATCTTGAAGATCGTTTACGTTCTGTCCATGCCCGATTACAGACCGTCATACTTGAGAATTTGTCTTGGGAGCGATGTATAGAACGCTATGATCGTAAGACTACGTTCATGTACATCGATCCCCCCTATCCTCCCTCAAAACGGATGTAATTATAAGCACAATATGCAAGATTGGGAAGATCATCGCCGACTTGCAAATCGACTGTCCACGACCAAATGCAAGTGGATGCTCTCATCCTACGATATTCCTGCAGTACGAGAGATGTATGAAAGTTTCTCCATTCGCACAATTCAGTCATTCTCAGGGATGAAAAGAAAGAAGAACGGTTCTGAGAGAGTAGTAAATCAAGAAGTTGTGATTGCAAACTATGATTTCGAGTCATCGGAAATGTTGAACAGCGGCTATCAACCTGCTATCACCCAGCAGCAACTGTTGCAGTTAAAGCAATCCCGCGCGCAGGACTACACCCCTACCGCTCCAACCTCCACGCCACCGCCAGACTCGCCAAGCTGATCACCGCAACCATTCCAAAAACCCACTGGTACGCCTCCAACGGCCCCGTGGCAAACAGTAGTGCCTGCTGCAGCCCCACCCCCGCGATCGTCGCGCCGACGACACCGCCGCCAAATCGCGCCGTGCTGTATAACCCGGCCGCCGACCCGCTCTCTTCCATTGGGATCTCCTCCATCGCCGCCCGGTGAAGCGCAGCCATCGCCAGCCCTCCCGCCAGCGACTGCGTCAGCATCAACGCTGCCGCCCCCAACAGCGGCAGCGGGAACAACGCCAGGCCGGCCAGCGCACAGATCATGATCGCGAAGCTCCCTCCCACGATCCAGCGGCCGTGCACACGGTCTGACAGCTGACCTCCCACCTGGGTCGTGGCAAATATCGCGCCGGAAAAGATCGTCGTGAAGATGCCCAGTTCGATCGCATCCAACCCGTACACGTCGGTCAGAAAGAGTACGTTCAGAAAGTTGGACGTGTGCATGATCACCATGCGGAAGCCTGCCGCCAGCGAGGCGACCCCGAAATTTTTCCGCCGGTAGAGAGAGAAATTGACAAGCGGCCGAGTTGTCCTCCCCTCCCGCCGCCAGAACAGCAGCCCGAATCCGGCCGCCGCCGCCAGCAACCGCCAGTCCCGCAGCGGTTCGACACCCGTTACCGTTCGACTCGAGAGGTAAAAGATGGCAAAGACGAGCGCGCCCCCCAGCAAGGCCGCGCCCAGCCAGTCGAAAGCCTGCAGCCCCTCCCCGCGAATCGGGCGCTGCGACGGCACCCGCAGATACGCCGCCCACAGAGCGATCAGCGCAACCAGCAAGCTTGGAACGAAGACGTAATTCCAGCCGAAGTTAGCGACCGCAAACCCGCCTAACAACGGCCCCAACGTCGACGCGCCCGGCGCCACCGAACTCCACGTTCCCATCGCCCTGCCGCGCTGCCCCGCCGGAAAGCGCTCCGCAATGATGGCGATGCAAAGAGGGTAGTAGCCGGCCGTGCCCAGCCCTTGCAGAACGCGGCCGACCAGGAGTTGCGGTAGGCTTCCCGCCAGCAGACAGATCACGGAGCCAGCAGCCAGGCCGTCATGTCCGCCTCAACCGAGAACGCATCCCGGACCGTCGGCAGGGCCACACCGAACATCGACATATTCATCGTCGCCATGCCGACCGGTATCATCAGGGCGATCAGCAGACCCCAATGCGACCGCGTCGCGGCGGCTGGCATGGACTCACTCGATTTCATGGAGGGAGTTTTCCGTAGCGGGCACAATCTGTCTATCTTAGAAGCTGTTTGAAAAGGGTCAATTGGGTGCCAGGCGGCGTACCATGAGACGAATCATAGCGATATGGATAAAGGCGACACTGCTTTCGGGCAGTCGTTCATAGTCTTTACAGAGGCGACGATTGAGGCCAAGCCAAGCGAAGGTGCGCTCCACCACCCAACGACGGGGCAATACGGAGAAACCTTTTTGTTCTTGCGGGCGGAGGACAGGTTGAAGGCGGAAGCGAAAACGCTGCGCAACCCATCTCTGCAAAGAGCCGCGATAGGCGCCGTCAACCCAGATAAGACGCAGTTTCTGGCCGAAACCGCAGCCTCGTCTGAGCAGTTGCCGTGCCCCATCGCGGTCAGGCAGGTCGGCAGCAGTGACCAGGACGGCCAATGTGAGTCCCAGCGTATCGACAAGAAGATGCCGTTTCCGTCCCGTGATGCGTTTACCGCCATCGTAGCCTCGCACACCTGCCGGTGTATGGCCAGTCTTGACTGTCTGACTATCGATACTGCCAGCCGTTGGATGCTTGTGTCGTCCGCTTCGATGACGAACCCGCACTCTGAGCGTGTCATGCAACCTGCGCCAGGCGCCATCGTCCCGCCACTGCCTGAAGTAGGTGTAAACACTCTGCCCTCTGCCACGGCGGAAAATCACTCGGCAGCATCCGCCACTGGATGCCACCCACAGTCAGGTAGAGAATGGCATCAACCACCAGACGCATATCCAGGCTGCGTGGTCGCCCGCCCGGTTTGGCTGCGGGAATCAGATGCTGGATAATAAGCCACTGGCTGTCAGTCAAATCTGTTGGGTATCGTTTTGTTTTCACAGAGACTACGTATACCACAATTTGGCCGACAGCCTTTACTTTTCAAACAGCCTCTTACACTGAATTCGTCTCCGCAATGAAATCGTTTCAGGAAAAATTGCCGCCCGCAAACAGTCATTCTTCATTGATCTGGGCTCAGGACCCCCCGAAACTCTCTCCGATTTGGACCGAATCCAACTACCCTTTCTGGTAGGCATTTCCTCCGTTTTCGGGTATGATCACGACGGGACCGGGTCCTCCCCCAGACGCTGCATTGGTACAGTTCCCAACCAGAGGCAGAACTGTCCCCTGGCTTGTGCAGATGTCGGCCCCGCCAAGCGCGCCCCGTGAGTCCAATGCAATGCTATCTCTCGAGTTGAACGCGCTCTGCGCGCAGCAAATAGCCTAGTATCCACCCCACCAGGAGACACTGATGACCGAGCGTTCCTTTACACCGGTCGAAGTCCCGCAACATATTCTGGACCGCTTCAAAAAACTGCCGGTTGCCACCGTGTGGAATTCCGTCCATCGCTATGCCGGCGTGCCCCTTCCCTATATGAATGACGTGCGCCTCTGCACCCCCGGTCAGCCGCTCGCCGCCCGCGCCCGCACACTGCGCTATCTGCCGCCCCGCCCCGACCTGCAGGCCGAGGTACAGATCGGCGAAAACTCGCCGGAATATATCGCCATGGGCCGCTGCGGACCCGGTGACGTGCTTGTGTGCGATGTGATGGGCGATGCCCGGCCCTGCATCTTCGGCGATGTCAAAGCGCTGCAGCTCAAGATGACCAATGCCGATGGCGTCGTAACCGACGGCGGCATCCGCGACCTGGATATCATGGTGCAGGAGGAGTACGGCCTCATCATCTACGCCCGCGATCGCACACCCCTCGGTGGCGTCCCCTACGCCATCCCCGCACAGGAAAACGTCGACGTCCAGTGCGGCGGCGCCCTCGTCCGGCCCGGCGATGTCCTTGTCGGCGATGCCGACGGCGTGGTCGTCGTGCCCTCCTGGTTCGCCGAAGAGTGCGTCGAGTTGACCGAGGTACACGAGGAAGCCGAGGAGATGATAAAGCAACGCATCCTTGCTGACGGCGTCGTGCCCGGCAAGTACTACCCGCCAGGGCCGGAGACCTACGAGCAGGTGCGGGCCGCCCGCAAACAGAAGTAAGAACAAACCCATCTACCTCTGCTTCGGGCAGCCCGTCGGCTTGTGCCTGGCAATTCTATCCGCTCCAGCGTTCCTGGTAGACGTATCGACCGATTTCACGTATCATTTTGGAAATGCACAGACCCGTGCTCTTAGCCATTCACCACTCGCTGGTCTCAGGAGTCTCCCGATGACCGAACGCTCCTTTACACCTGTAGAAGTGCCGCAGTCGGTCCTGGACCGCTTCAAAAAACTTCCGGTAGCCACCGTCTGGCACATTGTCCATAGCTACGCAGACGTGCCCCTTCCCTTTATGGAAAATGTGCGCCCGTACACGCCGGGCCAGCGTCTCGCCGCCCGCGCCCGCACCATGCGCTACCTGCCGCCTCGCCCCGATCTGGCCGCACAGACGCCCGGCGGCGAGGACGCCATCGACTACAGGGCCATGTCCCGCTGCGGCCCCGGCGACGTACTCGTCGTCGATATCTATGGCAATGCCAGCCCCGCCGTCTTCGGCGATGTCAAGGCCCTCCAGCTCAGGATGAACAACGCCGATGGCGTCGTCACCGACGGCGGCATCCGCGACCTCGATATAATGATCCAGGAAAAATACGGCCTCATCATCTACGCCCGCGACCGGACCCCCTACGGCGGCGGGCCCTGGGCCTTCCCGGCTGAGGAAAACGTGAACATCCAGTGCGGCGGCGCGCTCGTGTGTCCCGGCGACGTGCTCGTAGGGGACGACGACGGTGTGGTCGTTGTGCCGTCCTGGTTCGCCGAGGAGTGCGTCGAGCTGACCGAGGTCTATGAGACCGCCGAGGGACTGGCAAAGGAACGGATCCTGGCCGATAAAGTCGTGCCCGGCAGGCACTATCCGCCAAGTTCGGAAATTCTGGAACAGGCCCGTGCCCTGCTCAGGCAGGCCAGGGAATAGCGAATTGACAGGCTGTCCGAGCGGCGGAGTGCCGATTTGCCCCGCCCCTCTGACAATAGCGGGCGAAAAGTTCCCCTGCTCCGTAGAGGCTGTGCAGGAGCAGCAAATATTAAGGAGCCCAAACATGGCCACAGCGGTGAAAGAGCGAGCTGGCAGCGCCGGCGTCCCGCCTCCAAATGGAGCCGAACCAGCTCAGGCGGAGAGTCCCACCCGGGAGACCGCCGCGCGGCAGCGGATCATCGACTGCGACGTGCATCACAATCCGCCCGGTATCGAGTCTCTCTTCCCTTACTTGCCGCGGCAATACGTCGAGCAGATCAAAGATTTCGGCTCGATGACCCCGCATGTTGGCTATACCAATATGCCCGGAGGCCATGCCCGCCCCGACCTCTGGGAAGGCGCCGAAGACGAGCCCGACCCGTCAACCGTCCCCGAAGTCTGTAGCAAAAAACATCTCGACCGCTACGGCATCGACGTCGCCGTCCTCACCGGCGGCGGCGGACCCTACAACATTGCCGTCCATCCCACCGTCGACTACGCGACCGCCTACTGCCGCGCCTACAACGACTATACACTGGAGGAGTGGGTCGGCAAGGACGACCGCATGAAGGCTTCGATCCACATTGCGCCCGCCGACCCCCAGCAGGCCGCCGCCGAGATCGACCGCCTCGGCGACCATCCCGGCGTCGCTCAGGTTCTTATGCCTGCCGGCAGCCTGCACCCGTTCGGCAACCGCATCTACCACCCCATCTACGAAGCTTGTGAGCGCAACGGCCTGCCCATGTGCACCCACTTCGGCGGCGAGGGCGCCGGCTTCTCCGCGCCCCCCACCGCGGCCGGCTTCCCCACCTACTATCTCGAAATGCGTATGGCCCGCCCCCAGATCGCCATGGCCCATACCGCCAGCCTCATCTGCGAAGGCGTCTTCGAAAAGTTCCCCAACTTCAAGTTCCTCTTCATCGAGCACGACACCTTCTGGGTCCCCGGCCTCATGTGGCACATGGACGCCGACTGGAAGAGCCTGCGCGACTACACGCCCTGGGTCAAACGCCTGCCCAGCGAATACCTGCGCCAGCACATCCGCTTCGGCACGCAGCCCTTCCCCAACGCGCCCGACCGCCAAGCCCTCGAAACCTTCCTCGACTGGCTCCACGCCGACGAAATCCTCGTCTTCGCCAGCGACTATCCCCACTGGGACTGGGAAGAACCGGCAGGCTTCATGCGCAGTCTCGACAAGAAGTTGCGCCCCCGCGTCATGTACGACACCGCCGCCGAGCTCTACGGCCTCAACTGATGCCCGCGCACGTAATCGCAACCGCCGCCGAAATCCCGCCCGGCGGCCGCAAAATCGTAACCGTCAACGGCCGCGAGATCGGCGTCTTCAACCTCGACGGCGACTACTACGCCCTCCGCAACATCTGTCCCCACAAGGCCGGCCCCCTCTGCCGCGGCCGCCTCCGCCCCCTCGTCCTCCCCGACGGCCTCACCGGCATGACCTACACCCGCGAAGGCGAAATCCTTAAATGCCCCTGGCACCAATGGGAATTCGACATCAAAACCGGCCAGGCCCTCTACGACCCCAAACTCCGCGTCCGCACCTACCGCGTCGAGGTGGAGGAAGAGAATATCGTGTTGTACGTGTGAGGAGGTTTGGCGTCAGTCTTAATCGGCTTTAGGGTAAAGAATGAGCCGGTATCGTTCATGCAGCGCCGTAACGATGGTGGGCTACCTTGAAGCACGAAATCGTCGTCTCTTCTGAGTAATCGGGTACAGATCAGATCGTCTGACCCTCTGCGAGTTCCACAGCAACCTCCCTGTTGAATCTCTCTGGATACCCGGCCACGCCAACATGGGAAGGATTTTCTGAACTCGGAACAGGAAATATCTCTGGCAACACCATTGCGGCTTCCTGGACTGCCGCCGATATCGCTTCACAACTTAGAACGGCCCACAGCTGCCCTGCGCCGATTTCCAATGGAGGAGCCTTCTCAAGATCCTGGATGGCCCTCTTGTGATCTACAACAATGCCAGCGTCAACGCAGATCTTCTCCAACCAGTTGAACGACAGATACTCTTCATTTCGCCTGAGTCTGAAAGCCTTAAAGGTGGGGACATCGTTATCTATCTGCCACGCTCGACAATGCCTGATTAAGTGAGAATTGCTGAGATCGTATCCATTTGCATCCATCAGTTGTCCAGTCTTCTAAGAAATGGATCGATCTCTTTCATAATAGCCTTCTGCGTGGCAATGCCTGAGATTCTTAGCTCCTGCTTATCTCCGATTGCTCGGGCATCACCAAAGTATTCGATATCGCCCGACGTAAGAAACTCCATGCAAAGAATTCCGTCACAGTTCTGCCACCTGTCATCAGGCGGAAAAGTCAAAGGCAACCGCCACTCTATCGCCAGCGTGCCATCGTAATCAGCCACAATCGCAGGATGAGGAGGACTGTTTTGTATGAAGAATTCAGCGACTGACTGTATCGATTCCAGAACCAAACGTTCCACATCCGGATCTTCGGCGAACATTTCGATCAAGCTGTTGAGCCTGTCAGCAACTTTGCCGTGACCTCTTGATACTAAACGATCCAGGATTGCCTTTTCTCTTTCCGTCGCGTGTCTCGACCACTCCGGGGCAACAACATGGGTAGTCCTACTAGCTGCCGTTACCATTTTTCTCCATTCTCCACTGCTTTTCAACGAGCATATCTCAGAAACGCTACCACGGTGTTGCTCCCATTCTACCATCATGACGCTTTCCTAGAACTCTGACCTTTCTCTACCCTAAAACTGCCCCTCTCTAACCTTCCCTTTACCCAGCCTTTTCACCACCTTCGGCTCCACCGCCTCGTTATCCGCCAGGGCTCCCTTGCCCTTCTTCAACTTCTTTACTGCAACACTGTCCAGCCCCGCCAGCTTCTCCGCGCCCTCCAACGCTTTCAGATCACCACCGTAATAGTCAAACCACGGCAGCCCCGTCTCCGTATACTCCTTTGCTGTCGGCGGCATGCTCGGCGGATGGGCGCCCGTCACTTCGTAAACCTGCACGCTGTTTAGAATATGTACGTAGCAGCGGGACCGCACCGATGTCTCCCACGCCTCAAAGCCATAATCGTCCTCGTAAATCTCCTGCCGCATGAGACCGCCCGGAGCCAGACCTAGCTCCTCAACGGGCTCCGAGAAGGCGCGTAGTGGAGAATAGGCAATGGGCATAAACGCCTCTTCTTCTCTCTCGTAATATGACGGCTTTATGGGATACACCACAATCTGCAGCCCGCCGTGCTCCGCCTCCCCCGTCACCTGCTCCTCGGCCGTATATCCTTCGCCAAGAGGCATCGCCACAAACTGCCGGATCATCCCCTTCATCACGGAGAAACCGTCCAGCCACGGCTGATCGGGAATGACCACATAGTCCTGCGGCTTCCTCGAAAGTTCATTCTCCCAGCCTTCACCCGTCACCGCATTGATCTTGCCCGCGGCCACCTTCACCGCCATCGGATACGAACCGCTGAAGTTAAGCCACATCGCCTCCGCCTGGTACATCGGCAGGAAGACGCCTCCGTGCGCGCCCCACGTCGCCGGAACTCTGTCCGCATAATCGTCTACAAGATTGAGTGGAAACCGTCCCAGGCCCGGCGGCAACGAATAGGGCCGGTTATCGTCCGGTATCCGCAACGTGCGCTGGAACGAGATCCGGCACTCTGCATCCTTATGCACCTCCGGGAATCGAAAAATCAGTTGCTCTCTCTTCAGTTCAATCATTCTTTAACCCTCCTGGGTCCTTTCATCTGCAACTCCGGCCCTTACCAATCTCCGTCCCGTATCTCGCGCGCGACACTCTGAATCGTGTGATCGGGTGCATCCTTCAACTGCCGCAACAGCTCCGCGAACAGTTGCGGACGCCGTATGATGATATTCCGCAGGTCGCTGGAGACTTTGCCTGCCATCGCCAGCAAGAGGTCAGCATCCTCGCCCAACTCCCCGGCCAGGCGGCGGATGGTCGCTTCCGAAGGCGGCGCAACCTGGTCTCGCTCGATCTTGCTCAAATACGACGGCTCAACCCCAATGCGCTGAGCAACCTGCCGCACCGAGAACGTGCGATCTTTTCTGAGTCTGTTTTCGCGGACTGTACGGACATACTTACTAAATGTCATATGTACTACATAGTACACATATTTCATACTCTCGTCAAGAGGATTTAGTTTTCGTCGTTTGAAAATGATGTCTGTTCTTTCGTTAACGGAGGTCCAAATCTGTGCGGAACTGGGTTGTGCCCGACCATTCCCGCTGTGCTGACGACAAACCCACCCGGCGCAGATTTCGTCCTGTCGCAATACCCCGCACTTCAGAGGCCTTTTGTGTCATCTCGTCCTTCCCGACGGCCGAATCTTCATCCGCAAGAGATTGATTCATCGACTGCCACTTGCGCCGAAGGGAGTTCAACAAAGGGACCGACAGAGTATCTCATGTTTCCTAGTTGGTTGTGTGCGCTTGCCGCGGTGAATCGAAGAATGAGCCGATGGTGTTTTGCATGAGTGTTGCATCCAATACGCCGCGCTCTTAGGCTTTAGGGAGAGTTAGACTGATATATCTAAATCGAGGCATGCACCTCAAATGTGGAGGGTGACCATCACCCCCGAAGCGAAGATGCTTCCGCTCGACCTTGAGCGCCGCCCACTCTATGGAGATACCGCAACGTTTCTCAAGTTCGCGGGCAAGCCCCGCAAGTGCTAATTCCCAATTTCCGGTAGGCCGATTTCTGTTAGAGGCCCCCTGCATCCAATTTCTCCACCAAACTTCCGGAGCGAGTATCTGCACGACCGGCGGTTTTTCTGTGACGACTGAAATGTTGCACCGAATCTCTACTTCTTTGGCGATTCTGTCTTGGTTTGCTTGCAGAATGGCGGAGTAACGCAGTCCTTGCAATAAGGCCGCCAGAGGCGTTTCGTTGTTGCTAACTTGGCGTTGGTCAGCCTTCAGTTCGATGATCATGAGCCGCCCATTCTCCGTCAAGCCGAGAAGGTCGATCTCACCTATGCCCCTGTCCGCACTCGTAGCCTGCAGAGGAAATTGGTAGTCGAGCAGGCGAAAAAGGCCATTTTCGGGAGGCGGCCACGACCCTCTTATGTTCCAGAGTGCCATTGCAAGATGCTCCTCGTATCGGTTACTTTTCCGTGAACCTGAAGGTACACCTGTATGTTTGCCGAAATATGCCGAGCGGCGTGGCGCACACTCGATTAGTCTCTTGTATTCTGCACAAAGAGCTTCCGGATTGATTTCAGAAATAGACTGAGCGAGACCAGGTTTTCTCGTTTTGGGAGGGGCATTCTCCCCGCAATTGTGGAGGTGCGGAAACGCTTCCGCGTTGAACCAGGGCAAATGCAAAGAATTCTGTTCTCCTGTATTTGACGATGACTTTACAACAGGCTTTCGACCGGGAAAGGGAACTCGGTGCCCTTCCATCCACAAGAGAACAGCCTTTTTCTTAGCGTCCACCATACGACTCAAAGTTAAGGTCCCTTTACCGTCAATTTCTATGGAAAAGCTCTTTCGGCCAGGTCCCACGAAGCCTCGAACAATTCCCGTCCTATGGTAATGTAACACGAATTCTGTTTTGCTTGCATTTGTCCAAGCATAACTGATATCTTGTGATGTCAAAACCTGGTTCTCTGCAGACATTTAGGCCTCCTAGCTTTCATTTCGATTTGTCCGGCAAATGCCGGTACTTGCCCAGTTGTAATTCTGCCTCGCTCTACACTTCAGTTTAGAATATCCGAGGTGTAGCACCGTCCAGCGTTTTATCAATTACAGGCTTGGAGTAGGCTCAAGACCTCGACTGCTGACTGCCTACTTTTTTCAGCTTCTCGATGAGCCCGGCTGCTGCTTGATATTCTAGAGTAACTCACTGAAATTCTACTGTCATCCAAAGTTTCCAGACTACCACATGGGGAGACATTCTTGTGAACCTGCTTCAACGGCTGGACAAAAAGGCGCGTCGAGGAAGTAAACCACGCTGCCACTGGCTTACTCATGGAGAGCGTACACTGGTGGCCTCTCGCCTCGCAAAACTAGGGGAACTATGGGCCACAGTGTCGTGCGAGGACTTCTGGATGCCAGATGGATTCTCTCAGATAGATGAAGCGTGTCTAGGCCTCGTTGACATTTGATAAATTCTGACACATGGGCGACAATAACAGGATGTCTACAACTAAAATTGCCGACCACCAGTGGCAGAAACTGTACGCGTTTCTGCAAGGACACTCTCGTGCCTACGCAGGGCAAGAGCAAGAGTGTCGCCGTTTCGTTGAAGCAGTCCACTGGATTCCGGGCGCCGACGCCCAGTGGCGTGAACTGCCAGAGAGCTATGGCAAGTGGAACAGTGTTTTCAAGCGCTATTCCCGTTGGGAAGAGAACGGTGTCTGGGCCGACATGTTCAAATAGTTCGCTCAGGACCCAGAGATGGCAGCAGAGATGGCAGCGGTGATGCCGGACAGCACAGTTGTACGCGCCCATATGAGCGCAGCGGGCGGCTCAAAAAAGGGGGCCCACAGCAGGAACAGCGCCTCGGTCGGAGCCGGGGCGGATTCAGCAGCAAGATCCATCTCCTCGTCGATGCCCCGGGCTTTCCGCTCAAGTTCATCTTGACCGGTGGTGAACGCCATGCTATGACCCAGGCTGAAGCGTTGCTCGCCCCTTTCGATTTTGATGCCGTCATTGCCGACAAAGGCTACGATTCCGACCCATTGCGAGAGCTGCACGCAGCCCGACAGGTAGAGGTGGTCATCCCCTCCCGCCGCAATCGCAGGCAACCCCGGGACTATGACCGCATCCGCTACCGAGAACGCAACATCGTCGAACGTTTCATCAACAGACTCAAGTGGTGTCGCCGCGTTTCCACTCGCTATGACAAACTGGCACGGCGTTACATCGCTTTCCTGCATTTCGCTTCTACTCTGATATGGCTTAAACGAAATGTCAACGAGACCTAATGGATTTGACTTTTTCGCGGGGAATTTCCTTTGCTAACAAGATTCTATGCGGGGCTATGCAAAAGAATCGTGACTGCCTTGTCTGACTTTTCATAGTGCGAACCGCGCTAATGCGCTAATGTACAGGTACCCATATGGATGGCGCATTAGCGTATATTGTTCTGTTGCCTAAACTTTCCAGACCAGAAAACCGACAATCGAAGCTCACCGCTCCCGGTAATGCCCGGCATCGACCAGCGTCGGGCTTTGCGGCATGCCGCTAACCAGCGCCCCGTTCTGCACAAACCCTTCCTCGCGGCCATCCAACTCCGCCATCAACCGCTCGCGCCAGAAGGTTACGCGCTCCGGTCGCGCTGGAGCCAGGTCGTGTAGCTCGGTCGGGTCTGCCTCCAGGTCGAAGAGCAGCTCGCGTCCGCTCTGGCTGTACCAGATATACTTCTCCCGCCCGTCCGTCAGCCACTGGTTGGAATCCTTCATCATGAAATGCTCACCGTGCAGATGCTCCCGCCAGCCGTCAGTTTCGCCGCGCGCCAGCAGCAGGATACTGCGCCCGTCGACGTGCGCCGGCGTTTCGGCTCCCGCGAGGTCGCAGAAGGTCGGCAGCAGATCGCGCAGCTCGACGACTTGGTGCACTTCCCGCAATGGTTCATCCGCCTGCCTTGCCTGGTGGTGCGGGCTGCCGGCGCGCGGCAGCCGCAGGATGAACGGCAGGCGCGCCGAGCTGTCGAAAGGATAGCCTTTAGCCACATGGTTGTGGTCGTAGAGCATCTCACCGTGGTCCGCGGTGAACACGATGGCTGTGTTGTCAAGCTCGCCGTTTTCAAACAGCGCCTGGAACACGCGATTGAGGCTGTAGTCGATGTGGCTGATCTGGGCGTAGTAGGCCCGCCGCGCATAGTCGCGCTGCGCCGCATCGGTCGGGATCGGGCTGTCCAGCCCGCGCACCGGCAGGCTGTCGGGCACCCAGTCCCCCATGACCGGGTCCGGCAGCGGCTTCGCCAAGTAGCGGTCCATGAAGGCCGCGGGCGGGTCCAGCGGTGGGTGCGGCCGGTGGTAGGAGAGCATCAGGAAAAACGGTTTTGTCGGGTCGCGGCGGCGCAGAAAATCGATGCCCATCGTCGTGACCCAACTGGTTGGGTGCAGCATTTCGTCGTAGACCCAGGGCCGCGCCGCGTAGCCGTTGCAGCCCACGCCGGTGTCGATGTAGTCGGCCTCCGGGCCGAGCCGCTCCCGCAGCCACGGCGTGTAGTCGTCAACCAGCCCGTAGTCGTCCCGCTTGGAGCGTTCGCGGTGCAGATAGCCGTCGTGCAGGACGACGTTATGAAAGCCCATCAGATTGCGCGAGGGGTGCGTGTGCATCTTGCCGACGCACTGCGTATGGTAGCCCGCCTCCGCCAGCAGGCCGGGCATCGTGCAGTCGTAATGCCAGTCGATGCGGTCGTTGTAGCCGACAAATCCGGTATGGCGCTGGTTGAGGCCGGTGAAGATCGTCGCCCGCGCCGGCACGCACGTCGGCGTGGCCGCATACGCCTGCGTAAAGTTGATGCCCTCACGGGCCAGCCTGTCCAGGTGAGGCGTCTCCGCCACAGAGTGCCCGGTCAGGCTGAGCGCGTCGGCGCGCCATTGGTCTACGCAGATGAAAAGGATGTTGGGCCGGCTGTCGGCTGGCATAGTTCATCACCTTGAGGTATGGGATTGAGGTTGTTGGGCGAGAGAGCCGCCGATCGGAACAGGACATAGGCCGCGAACCACGAGCCACCAAACTATCCCTTCAGACCGGTGATTGAGATGCCCTCAACAAAGGTGCGCTGGACGAAGAAGTAGAGGATGATGACCGGCGCGATGGCGGCGGTACTGGCCGCCATCATATACGGCCACATCAACTCTTCCTGGAACATGGTGCGGAACTGTTGCAGGCCGAGTGCGATCGGATATAAGGCCTCGTTGTTGAGGTAGATCAGCGGCCCGATGTAGTTGTCCCAGGCGAACATGAACTGGAGCAGCCCGATCACCGCCAGCGCCGGTTTGGCCAGGGGCAGGATGATACGAATAAGGATGCCCAGTTCCGTGCAGCCGTCAACGCGCGCTGCGTCGGACAACTCGCTGGGAATGGTGAGGAAGAACTGGCGCAGCAGGAAGGTATAATAGGCGTTCACCCCGAGGAAAGTCGGCACAATGAGAGGCAGATAAGTGTTGAGCCAGCCGAGATTCTTGAAGGTGAGATAGAGCGGGATCATGCGCACCTGGAACGGGATCATCATCGTCGACAGGCAGATGATGAAGAAGATATCCCGACCGGGCCAGCGGATGCGGGCAAAGCCGTAGGCAACCAGTGTATTCGAGATCAGCGCGCCGGCCACCGCGCTGAGGGCGTATCGCAGCGTGTTAAACGTATAGGTGCCGAAGGGGCGGGACGAGAGCGCTTCCGGATAGTTGACCAGGCGCACAGGATTGGGAAACCAGGTCGGCGGGACAGTGTAGACCTGGGGATCCGTCTTCAATGAAGTTGAGAGCATCCACAACAGGGGCCCGGCGAAAATGAGCGCAAGCGCAACCATCATCATATAAAAGAGCGCGCGTTGTACAACCTTAAAAGGCGCGCGCTGCGTGAGCGGAAGATGCTGTGTTGGGCTGCTGGCGATGGCTTCGGCTTGTTGCATGATTGCGGAGGGCAGTTGGCCCTTGCGGTTAATCCGACTCTCCGGCGTAGTAGACCCAGCGGGCCGAGCTGCGGAAGATAAGCAGCGTAAAGGCCAGGATAATGATAAACAGGATCCAGGCCTGGGCCGAGGCGTACCCCATCTTGAAGAACTGGAAGGCGTTGCGATAAAGATAAAGGCTGAAAAATTCGGTCGAATCGTTAGGGCCGCCGCCGGTCAGCAGCCAGCCAAGGGTGAAGTATTGGAACATGCCGATCATGCCGGTCAGCATCACGAACAGGATCGCCGGCGTGCAGATAGGTATAGTGACGTGCCAGAAGCGCTGCAGCGCATTGGCGCCGTCGACTTCGGCCGCGTCCATCAGCGAACTGGGCACATCCTGCAACGCCGCCAGAAAAATGACGATGGCGGTGCCCTGCGCCCACACGTGTATGAGAATCAGGGACGGCTTCGCCAGCTCCATCGAAGAGATGAAGGGGATGACCGCCCACCCCCAGCTCTTGATGAATGAGTTGATCACGCCATAGTTGGTATTGTAGACCCAGCGCCACACCTCTGCCGCGGCCACGGCCGGAACCAGCACCGGCAGGAAAAAGATGGTGCGGAAGAGCGGTCTCAGCTTCATCTCACGGTTGAGCAGACTGGCGAGCAGGAAGGCCACCACCAGCCCGGCCGGTACGCCGATCACCACCAGGTAGACGGTGTTGCCCAGCACGGCGCGAAAGATATCGTCCTTGACGAATAACTCTACGTAGTTTTCCAGGCCGATGAAACGGGCCGGGCGCAGGACGTCGTAGCGCGTCAGGCTGTAATAGGCTGACGCCGCGATCGGGTAGAGGACGAAACCGGCAAAGCCCACCAGCCACGGTGAGATGAAGGCCAGACCCTTGAGAAGGTTGCGCGTTTGGGCGGGCGTCCAGTTCTGTAGCATCTTCGCGGCCCCTGATCGGCGGCTGGCGGCCATTTTCGCTCGCCGTCAGCCGCCGGAAACTTTCGCCTTTTCCTAACCTACCAACTCGGGGAACTGCTTGAGCATCTCTTCCGTGCAGGCGGCCTGCATGTCGGCGGCGGCCTGCTCGGGCTCCTTGTCGCCGAAGATGACGGACTCATACGTGCGGGAGCGCTGCTGATTGACAAAGCCCTGGATGGGGATGACCGGGCAGGCCCACAGCTCATCGGCCTCATTGACTGATTGCAGGAACCAATCCAGGTTCTCGTAACGCTGGTACTTGGGCAGTTCAGGATCATAAAGAGCCTTGCGGCCGCCCAGCCAGCCGGTGTTGTCGAAAATGACGTTCTGGGCCTTCTCCTCCGAGCAGAACTCGATGAACTCGAAGGCTGCGTCGATTTCGGTGACACCGTTGGGAATGTACATCGGATGGCCGCCCACGTTCTGGAAGGTCACGTCGCTGCGGTCACCGGAAACGGGCGCCCAACCAACGCCGAACTCCTTGTCAGGCGCAGAGTGGAACAGCTCGCCGGGGGCGTAGTAGCCGGTAACGATCATCGCCTGAACGCCACTCGGGAACGAGGAGGAAGGGCTCTGCGTCCAGCCGCCAAAGCTGGAGCGGAACGACTCCATCTGCTGCACGCCGACGTGGTCTGTGAAGCGCTTGATCGTTTGCAGCGCGCTGACAAATAGCTCGTTGTCGTAGTTGAAGGTACTGGTTTCGTCGTCCCACATGTCGAGGCCGTAGGTGAGGGCCCAGAACTGCGGGATGTTGGTGGCCGGTCCGTTGCCAGCGGTGGCGTCGCGAGGGTCGAAGCCGACGATTTCGACATTGCCGGCGTCGTCGAAATTGGTCAACTCGACATGCCATTCGAACATCTCGTCCCAGGTGCGGGGCAGGTTTTCGGGGTCGAGGCCGGCCTCATCAATGATGGCCTTGTTATACATGAGGCCGTAGCGGGGGCCAGCTTCGAAGCCGGGCACGCCGTATGTTTCGCCCTGCCACTGCATCGACTCGAGCAGGCCGGGAACAAAGTCGTCGCGGCCGATAACGTCACTGTTGTCAATGCGGTCGTCGATGGCCATGACCGCGCCGCGCGAGTAGAGTTCGGCGTACTGAACGCAGCAAACACCGACGTCGGGGGGCGTGCCGCCGGCGATCGCGGCCAGCAATTTGTCATTCATTTCAGTTACGTGCAGGCGTTCAACCTTGACGTTACGGTCCTCCTCGTTGAAAGCCGCGGCGACGCCTTCCATGGCCGCCATGCCGGTGGTGCCGCCCCAGGCGTGCCACCAGGAAATGGTGATAACCTCTTCGTCCGTCATTTCCGCCTCTTCGGGGGCGGCTGCCGGGGCCGCGGGCGCAGCGCAGGCCGCGATGGCCGCGCCGCCGATGCCGACCGCGCTCAACTGCAGAAAGCGCCGCCGGCTGAGTGTGGTATTGTGATTCATAGAGTTCGCGCTCCTTTTCGTCTGGAGTATGGTAAGGAATGTGAAGCGTATTAAGTTGTCGTTGTGGGAAACGGATCCAAGCATTTTGGACTTGTCAGATTTTAACGGATCTGGAGGCTGAGCGCAAGATCCTTCCCGCTCTGAGAATGCACTCCAAACTGCCGGACATCGCGGTCAGCTATCTCAGTCGACGAAAGAAGCAGCATCAGGAATCGGCCTTTCGCCTGCAATGCTGTCAATCCGTGAATCGCGAAAAACCTGAATCGGACAGCGTCTGCTCAACAGATCCGGGGCGCGCCCCAACTACATCGGCCAGTTGCCTGACAGACCGACTGCAATTACGATCTCGAAGACTTATCGAGCTTCACTGCTGACCGTGAGGTAACCTGATATGGCTGTATCGAGAACAATCTTTGATCCACAGCCGGTCACGCTGACAGGCAACCTGGTGCGCCTTGAGCCAATCGCGTTGGCGCATGCCGCAGACCTGTATGCCGCGGGCGCGGAGGAACTGATATGGAGATACGCGGCCCGCCCTGCTCTAAGCAGTGTGACCGACGCAGAGGGGTGGATCAAGGCGTGTCTGGAGGAAGCGACAGCGGGAACACGCGTCACCTTTGCCGTAGTTCACCTGGAGACCGGCAAGGTGGTGGGTTCGACAGCGTACATAGACATCGTTCGAGAGCACCGGACGTTGGAGATTGGCATGACGTGGTACGCGACCGCGTGGCAGCGGACCGGCGTGAATACCGAGTGCAAATACCTGCTGTTGCGGCACGCATTCGAGGACCTGGCAGCGCGCCGGGTCTCCCTCAAATCGGACAGTCGCAACGAACGGTCGCGGCGCGCGATTCTGCGCCTGGGCGCAGTCGAGGAAGGCACATTGCGCAACCATCGCATTGCCCGCGACGGCGTGGACCGCCATACCGTCTACTACAGCGTTATCGAAAGCGAGTGGCCTGCCGTGAAGAAGCGCCTGGAAGGGCTGATGCGGAGGTGAATAGCTCTGTGAGGCCTGGGTCTGCCGCTGGCGCTGCATGCCAATGCCTGCCACTGAATTACGCACACCCCACTACCTCCCCGGCGATATGAGCGCCAGCGCGCCTGTGCTAGAATTCCCTGTGCCGCGTCCGACCTTTATACCCGCCTATACTGAGGAATAACGTGCAGCAGGTATTGACCGCTGAGCAGGGCCAAATCCTACAAAAAGAGCGCCAGCTGCTGGGTGACCTGCAGGTGACCCTCGCGCGCCTCGACGCGCCCGACGCCGACCTGGGGCTGATCCGCAACGCGCTGGCCCAATTGGAAGAGCTTTTCCTCATGGTGGTGGTGGGCGAATTCAATGCCGGCAAGAGCGCGGTCATCAACGCGCTGCTGGGGGAAGAATTCCTGCCCGAAGGCGTCGTGCCAACCACCAGCGAACTGGTGCTGATCCGCCACAGCGATGCCGTTGACCAGCCCGGCGCGGACCGCGGCATGGCGGTGCGCCGTCTGCCGGTCTCCTGGCTGCAGGAAGTCAACCTGGTCGATACGCCCGGCACGAATGCCGTCATTCGCCAGCACCAGGAGCTGACTGAGCATTTCGTGCCTCGCAGCGACCTCGTCCTCTTTGTCACCAGCGCCGACCGGCCATTCAGCGAATCGGAACGTGCCTTCCTCCAACAGATCCGGGACTGGGGCAAAAAGATCGTGATCGTGGTCAACAAGATCGAGCTGCTGACCACCGAAGCGGAGCAGCAGGAGGTGCTCGAATTCGTGCGCCGGAATGCCCACGAGTTGCTCGGCGTTGCGCCGGCCATTTTCGCCGTCAGCGCTCGCCTCGCTCTGGAAGCAAAGAGGCCAGGAAAGAGCAGAGAGCAGAGCGAAGACGCCGGAACATCCTCTCCCCCCTCGCTCTGGCAGCGCAGCCGGTTCGAACCGCTGGAGCAGTACATTCTTGACTTTCTCGATGCAGGGGAGCGCGTGCGGCTGCAACTCTCGAACCCGGTCGGAATCGCGGCCGCACTGATCGCCAACTACCAGGAGGTGATCAAACAGCGTCAAGCCCTGCTCAAGGGCGATTTCCAGGCGCTGGACGCCATCGACCAGCAGCTGGCGACCTACCAGAATGATATGCAGAGAGACTTTCGCTACCAGAGCGACCGCGTCGATAACGTCCTCTACGAGATGGCGGAGCGGGGCGACCGTTTCTTCGACGAGAATCTGCGCATCACCCGCATCGTCGAACTGG
Source organism: Caldilineaceae bacterium (assembly GCA_965200615.1). Taxonomy (GTDB): domain Bacteria; phylum Chloroflexota; class Anaerolineae; order Caldilineales; family Caldilineaceae; genus Bin5. The sequence continues at coordinate 1,504,816 of OZ241377.1, forward strand.
TCAACAGTGAACGGCTGCGCGGCGAGTTCGAGCGCCGCGTGCTGGCCGACAGCAGCCGGGCGGTCGAGCGTCATGTCGACGAGCTGATCGACTGGCTGATCGAGCGCGACTACCGTCAGTGGCAGGCAGTGATGGAGTTCATCGAGCGCCGCTCACTCCAGCACACCGACCAGATGATCGGCCAGGTGCGGGGGGAGTTCGATTTTAACCGTCAGAATCTGCTCAAGAGCATCGGCCGCAGCGCGCAGGAGGTGGTCGACTCCTACGACCGCGAGGCCGAGGCGCTGAAGCTTGCCAAGGAGGTGCAGCGGGCCATCATCCAGACGGCCGCTGTCGAGGCCGGCGCCATCGGCCTCGGCGCCATCCTCATCGTCATCCTGAATACGACCTTCCTCGATGTGACCGGTGTCCTCGGCGCCAGCGCCCTCGCCGCGCTCGGTCTCTACGTTCTCCCCTACCGGCGGCAGAAGGTGAAGGCGCAGCTGCGCGCCCGCATCGGCGACCTGCGCCGGCGGCTCGATACCGCCATCACCCAGCAGTTCGAATCGGAGCTGACAGCCAGTGTGCAGCGCATCCGCGAGGCCGTAGCGCCCTACACCCGCTTTGTGCGGGTGGAGCGGGAAAAGCTGGAGACGCTCGGGGCCGATCTGCAGCGCGCCGAGAGTGAGTGGAAAGGGCTGCGGCGTAGCCTGGAGGAGCTGGCCGCGAGCCGCGCGCCCCTGCCGTCATGACGCCCTCCATCTCTCTGCTTCCCCTGGAACCTTCGCTGCACGCCGATGCGCTGCAACGGGTATACGAGCTGTCACCGGCCTACTGGGCGATGTATCACCTGGCCCAGGCGCCGGCCGGGCAGTCGGCGCGCGATCTGGAAGCGATCGAGGCCGAGCCGGGCCGGATGGGGCTGGGGATTGTGGCCGCGAATGAGCCCGGCAACCCCCAGGCCGGCGCACAACTGGTGGGCCTCATCGACTTCCGCCTGCACTGGCCGGACCCCGACATCGCCTATATCGGCATCCTGCTGGTGGCGGAGCCGTTTCAAAGGCAGCGCGTGGGCACCAATGCCTGGTCTCTGCTGGAACCGTGGCTTGCTTCCGAGAGCGGCGTGCGCGAAGCCAAAGTGGGCGTCGAACAGTTCAACCCCGGCGCCCTCAGGTTTTTCCAATCTCTCGGCTTTACCCTGACCGGCGAGGCGCAGCGCATCCGTTCAGGCAAACGCCTGGTGCGTCTGCTGGCGATGGAGAAGAAACTGGATAGCAGTGGCTGGCGGCCACCGACTGAAGAGACCAGATTGACCAAATAAGTGGGAGTGACGATGGGAGCGAATGACGGAAGAGTTCCGGAGGAAGGGTCGGCGGAGGAGACGATTCTGCGCGTTGCCGGAAAGCTGCGTGCGCTGAGCAACAACGGCCTGCACTTCGCCGATAATCCTTACCAGATTGAGACCTTCGAGCAGATGCTGGCGTTATCTGCCGAGCTGACGGAGCTGGTGGACGCGCGCCCGCTGGCGCAAATTCAGCGCCATTTCTTTGATGATACGCGCTATGTTTCTCCATATGTGGTGGTGGATACTGCTGCCTTCGACGACGCCGGCCGCATTCTCCTGATCCAGCGGAAGGACAACGGGCGTTGGGCCCTGCCGGGCGGGTGGTGCGAGGTAAACGAACTGCCGGCGGAGGGCGCGGTGCGCGAGGTGTGGGAAGAGACCGGCTGCCGGGTTGCGCTGAGCGGATTTCTCGGCATATTCGACAACAACTATCACGGCGGCGGCGGTCTGCACCATCTCTACTGCCTGCTCTTCGCCGCCCGCCACGTCGAAGGAACGCCAATCGTCACCAGGGAGACGTTGGACGTAGGCTGGTTCACGCCGCAGGATCTCCCTTGGGATGCCCTGCACGCTGCCCACCCTACCCGTATCCGCTTTGCCTTCGAGTGGCGGCAAGAATCGTCCCGGCGCCCCTTCTACGATTTGCCGCGGCATCAGCCGCACCCTACCTGGCAGCACAATACACACCAGGAATGAGGGGCGAACTTCCCTCTGCCTGCCGTTCGTAGATGGATCGCAGATATATTGCACAGCAATTCGATCAATCTGATCTCCGGGGCTTCCGCCTTGCCCAGCCCGGAGATCGTTCCGCGCTCCAGTGTATTCACCCGGCAAAACAACCGGAAATCAAACCCGCCTGGGCAGAAATACCGCATACCCCGGCGCTTTCTCAACTGCCGGAGCATTTTGGTAATATATACTTTCCGTTTGTGGACAGTAGAGACCAGAAGTGGTAACATTGGCCTGATAGCGAACATTCGTTCACATTCTCGAACTGCTTGACTTCTGTTGGGCGCCGTGACGGGGCGCTTGGCTAACTGGAACCGGAAACAATTGGAGGCTGCATGGCGCTTGACAAACTGATCATACGGGGCGCACGCGAACACAATCTGCGTAACGTGGATTTGGAGATCCCACGCGATAAGCTGGTGGTGGTCACCGGGCTCAGCGGCAGCGGCAAGAGCAGCCTGGCCTTCGATACCATCTACGCCGAAGGGCAGCGCCGCTACGTCGAGTCTCTTTCCTCCTACGCGCGACAGTTCCTCGGCTTGATGGAAAAGCCGGATGTGGATCAGATCGAAGGTCTCAGCCCCGCGATTTCAATCGATCAGAAGGGCGCCGGGCGCAATCCCCGCTCAACCGTCGGCACCGTCACCGAAGTCTACGACTACCTGCGTCTGCTCTTCGCACGCGTCGGCCAGCCCCATTGCCCCGAGTGCGGCGACCCCATCACCCAGCAAACGCCCCAACAGATCGTCAACTCAATTCTGGAGATGGAGGAGGGCGCCCGTCTGATGATCCTCGCCCCGATCATCAAAGATCGTAAAGGGGAGCATAAAGGCGTCTTCGACGATCTGCAGTCGCAGGGCTATGTGCGCGTGCGCGTCAACGGCGAACTGTTCGAAATCGGCGAAACGCCCGAGTTGGACCGCTACAAGATGCACACAATCGAAGCGGTGATCGACCGCATCATCGTGCGGGCAGAACGGTCCGATCCGGACAATCCCGGTAGGGTGCTGCCGGGCGCCGACCGCACGCGGCTCACCGACTCTGTTGAGACGGCGCTCAAGTTGGGCGAGGGCTCAGTGATCGTTTCGGAAGTAAAGCACGTTCCGGTTGAAGGCAACGGCAGCCTGCGCGAGGTGGTGACCGACCGGGTCTTCAGCGAGCATTTCGCCTGTATGCGCTGCGGTCTCAGTTTTACAGAGATCGAGCCGCGCACCTTCAGCTTCAACAGTCCGCACGGGGCCTGTCCTTCGTGCGACGGGCTGGGCGTACAAAAGGAATTTGACCCCGATCTGATCCTGGACGGTGAACTCAGTATTGCCGAGGGGGCCGTAAGGCCCTGGCAAGGCTCGAACCCCGGCAACGGTGACGAGGGTTACTACAAGCAGCTGCTGCGTTCAGTCTGCCACCAGTTTTCGATTCCCCGTACGGCGCCGGTGCGGGAGTTGAGCAGTAAACAGCGGGATATCATCCTGTACGGACCGTCGGGACGGGAAAAGGTGCTCGTGCAATATCGCAACGCCCGCGGCTACGAGCGTAACTACGAGACGCAATATTCAGGTGTACTTCCCAACCTGCAGCGGCGCTACCGCGAAACCGACAGCGATTGGATCCGCAGCAAACTGGAAGAGTATATGGGCATCAACCCCTGCCCCGAATGCGGGGGACGGCGGCTGCGGCCGATGGCGCTGGCGGTAACGGTCGCCGGCAAGAGTATTTTTGAAATTACGGCAATGGCGGTCAACGAATCGTTGACCTGGGTGCGGGCGGCCGCAGGAAGCAACGGCGCCGAGCCGCTCTTCTCCTCTCGCCAGCTTGCAATCGGCGGCCAGGTACTGAAAGAAATCGAAGCGCGGTTGGAATTCATGGTGAACGTGGGGCTGGACTATCTGACTCTCAACCGCACCGCCGTATCCCTGTCCGGCGGCGAGTCCCAGCGGATCCGGCTCGCTACCCAGATCGGCAGCCAGCTGATGGGCGTTCTCTATATTCTCGATGAGCCGAGTATCGGCCTGCACCAGCGGGACAATGTGCGGCTGATCAACACCTTGCAGGGCATGCGGGATCTGGGAAACACCGTGCTGGTGGTCGAACATGATGAGGAAACGATCCGCGCAGCCGACTGGGTCGTGGATATGGGGCCCGGCGCCGGTGAACACGGCGGTGAGGTGGTCGTTTCTGCGGTGCGGAATGCCTTTGTTGGCCACCCGGAAAGCCTGACTGCTCAGTACATTCGCGGCGAGCGGTGCATCGAAATTCCGATGGATCGGCGCGAAGGAAACGGGGAGTATCTGCACGTACGCGGCGCCACCGAGAACAACCTCAAAAAGGTGGACGTACGCTTCCCACTCGGCCGCCTGATCGCAGTGACCGGGGTCAGCGGCAGCGGCAAGTCCAGCTTGGTCGTAGAGGTCCTCTACAAACGGCTCGCACAGAGCTTCTACCGGGCCAAAGCGCGCCCTGGCAGCTGCGAGAGAATCGAGGGCATCGAGCATCTGGATAAGGTGATCGAGATCGACCAAAGCCCGATCGGGCGAACACCGCGCAGCAATCCTGCCACCTATGTGGGACTGTTTACTCCGATGCGAGAGTTGTTCGCGAGCATCCCCGAGGCGAAAGCCCGCGGATATAAGGCCGGGCGATTCAGTTTCAATGTAAAGGGCGGCCGCTGCGAGGCCTGTCACGGCGACGGCATCATCAGGATCGAAATGCAGTTTCTGCCCGATGTCTACGTCTCCTGCGAAGAGTGTCATGGCGACCGCTACAACCGCGAAACGCTTGATATCCGCTTCCGCGGCAAATCGATTTCCGATGTGTTGAACATGACCGTCGAAGAGGCGCTGGACTTTTTCCAGAACATCCCCCGCATACGCTCCCGTCTGCAGACGCTGATGGCTGTCGGGCTGGGTTACATTCGCCTGGGACAGCCGGCGACGACGCTCTCGGGGGGTGAGGCGCAGCGGATCAAATTGAGCAAAGAGTTAAGCCGGCGCGACACCGGCAACACCTTCTACATCCTCGATGAGCCGACCACCGGCCTGCATTTCGAGGATGTGCGCAAACTGCTGAACGTCCTGCACGAACTGGCCGACAGGGGCAACACCGTACTGGTCATCGAGCACAATCTGGATGTGATCAAGAACTGCGACTGGGTAATCGACATGGGGCCTGAAGGCGGCGGAAAGGGCGGCTACGTAGTGGCCGAAGGCACTCCGGAGCAGGTCGCGACGATCGAGAAGAGTTACACCGGTCAGTTTCTGCAAGGCTGCCTGAAGGCTATAGCCAGTGTCTAGTCGCCGCGGGAAAGTCCCTGCGCTGGTTACAGCCTGCGGCCTATTGGAAAAGGGGGCGAGGCGCATGTTGGGAGTTTACCGTCTGTTCCTGCTCGCATCTGTCTGCATGGCGTTAGTCCTGGCTGGCTGCGCACCTATCCAACCCGAATCGCCGCCGGCCAGCGAACAGGCGCCAGCGTCGCCATCCCAAAGCAGGCCGCAGGCTACAATGGAGCCGACGGCGACCTCCATACCGGACCCGTCAGATCCGCCAACCACCACCGCACGCAAACAGCCGGATCTGCCAACCGCCGCTGCACCGGAATTCCCAGCTCCGTCAGCCACCACCTCCCCGCCGGACGTGCCGTCCCCCGGTTACTGGCAGGTATACGTCGATGACGCACGCGGACTGTCGATTCCCTATCCGCCGGAATGGGGCCTCTTCGATCCAACAAAAACGGTATTGGCGGAGCTCGTGGAGAAGCTGGGCGAAAAGGCCAATAGCGATGAAATCAAAGAGCTGTTGGAAACATTTACACAGGCGATACAGCAGGAAGATCTCTTTGTCGGCATGGGCTTCCAGTTTCCCACCGGTGATTCCCGCGACACTCGGTTTGTCAACAATTTCAATATCATTTCTTTTCACACCGAAGGGTTGTTCCTGCAACTGATAGCGCAAATGATCGCTGCCCAGCTGGACAGCATGGAAGGAATCCAGGTGGACAGCGCCGACGTGGTCGCCGGTCTGCGGCCCAATGGCGCGGAGGTAGCATCAATCCGTTATCGCTCAAAGGGCGCCCTTTTCAATCAACCGGATCTGGAGCTTATTGGCTGGCAGGTGGGCGTTCTTTCACCGGAAGCAGAGAGGATCGTCGTCCTTACCTTTAGTATCCGCAGCGAAGATTTCGCGGAGTTGGAGCCGCTGTTGACAGAGATAGTGCAGCGCGTGCAGTGGCTCGAGTGAACTGTGGTACGTGAAATTCTCTGTTCACAAGCCACCACTCACGGGCAATTGAGGTTTGGAAGTACGTATGCGGGGAATATTATACCTGGTCCCATTATTCCTCTTTTGCCTTGGCTGGCTCGCTGGAGAGGCCCCCGAACTGCCGCTGCTCTCTGATTCAACCACCTCCCGTCGCGGGGTCTCGCTTGCCAGTTATCATGCGCTCGGAACCTCCGGTAAGCTTTACGCAACTTCCAGCGACATCCGCCTTCCCACGCAGTCTTCCTCTTTTCAGTCCCCCGCCCCTACCTACACACCGACACCAGGCGAAACAGATACAGAGGTCACCCCGCCGGCTGCCGCTCCGGAAACTTTCAAGGTCTCAGCCGACTGGCATGCCTTCGAAGACGTAGCGCATGGTCTGACGATCTTTTGTCCTCCGGAATGGCTCTTCTTCGACGGTTCGCAGGCAGCGACCCTTCAACAGGACATGGCAGCGATGGGCAGAGCGGAAGTCGTGGATCTGCTGACGGAGCTGCGGTCTAGTGTACAGCTGAGCAGGTTGGTTGGCTTTGGCTTCGCCTTCCCGCAGGATCCTCCCGAACTGTTGCATGCCAATAGCGTCATTGTGGAGATTTTCCCCGCAAAGGGCCTTACGCTGTACGAGTTCGGGCAAGGCGCTGCCGCCGCATTGGACCGGCGAATCGGGATCGACGTGGATAGCTTCGATCTGATCACAAGGCTGCGGCCCCGCAGGGAGGAGGCAGTTTCGATCCGATTCCGAGGCGCTGTGCCTGTCCCGACTACCTCCCAATCAGTTCTGACCGTCGCCCGGACAGCCGGCTGGCAGGTTGTCCTGCTTTCGCCCGATGCCGAATATCTTCTTGTTCTGACCTTTTCCGTCCTTGGAGAGATGTTTGAGGAACTGGAGGCGCTGCTTATTGAGATGGTGCGGCGCGTGCAGTGGGCCGGCGACCACCGTGAAACAGAATCTGGGATCGGTCCGGTGATAATTACCAACCGGACGATGTACGTCCATAGCGAACCCTCGCCATATAGTCCCACGATTGGCAAGATTATCGCGGGAAAGCAGTTTTCGATCTTGGAGAGAAATTTTACCGGGAAATGGTGGCGGATCAGCTACGGCGGTCAGCCCGGCTGGGTGTCCGATCGTCTCGGGGCTGCCAATATCCCGGATGCACCCGTATTGATTCGGGTGGGGATGATCGACCGGCGCGTCAATGTCCGCAGTGGCCCGGGCGCCAGTAACCCCGTAATCGGCGTGGCGGTAGCCGGCCAGCAGTATCTGATTACCGGCAGAAATGAGGCCGGCGACTGGTGGAGAATCGACAAAAACGGCCGGCACGGGTGGGTCTTCGGAGAGCTGGTCACTCCCGTTGATGTGGGGGGCGTTCAGGTGGCCGTCGTCAAATTCCCGGCTCCCCCGTTACTGCCGGTGGCAGAGGCGCTCGTGTCGGTCAACCGACGGGCGAACCTGCACGCCGGGCCAGACCACAGCTATCCTATTGTCGGCGAAGTCATACCAGGACGTCACTATCTGACCACCGGCAGGAATGCGGCCGGCGACTGGTGGCGGATCGACGAAGACGGCCGGCCCGGCTGGATTTATGACGATCTGGTTGCGCTGGTCAATGAGGGCAGCGTACAGATTGTGGCCAGGTTTCCGCTGCCTCCACTGCTGCCAGCCACGGAAGCGGTGTTGACGTTCAGCCACCGCATGAACGTCTATAGCGGCCCCGGCGGTCGCTTCCCTGTCATCGACACGACTGTGTCTGGGTATCAGTATCCGATCACTGGCAGGAATGTGGTGGGAACCTGGTGGCAGATCGACAATCACGGCCAGCCCGGATGGGTCTTCGGGCAATTCGTGGCCCCTGTCGAGCAGACGGGTGAGGTCCAGTAGGCTGCGGCCCATCGCGTCGCCTCCACCGTCCCCCTCAAAGGCCCGGTAGGGGCAGGCCTTGTGCCTGCCCTCGTATTGATAGGGCCGGGCGGGTCTTCGGCCAATCGGAAGTCGCAGCCATGCCAGGAAATAGGACAAACGCAAAGCCGCCCCTTTTTGCGCAGCGCCAATATGGGAGTGCGCGGGGCGGCCTTGGAACAAGGGTGAGTCTGGTCGGCCTCGGTAAGGCCGTATACGTGAGCACCCCGGGTAGGATTCGAACCCACGACCCTCTGATCCGAAGTCAGATGCTCTGATCCACTGAGCTACCGGGGCAAACAAATACGCCAAAGTATAGCACGATCAGCTCCCAATCTTCAAAAGAAAGGGTTGGTTCAAGAGTGAGTTCCGAGTCGGACTTCACGCTGGCAGGATTTCACTTCTCCCTCCCGCTAGCTCTCTTCTCGCCCTTCACTTTTCTCTGTAATCTGTGTGCGCCAACGCCCTATGAAGGCGCGCAGCGCGTCCTCCGCGTCCAGGCCGCGCGTTCTTGCCAGGGCGACCAGGCGCCACAGCAGTCTACCCAGCCTTTCCTCATCGCTGCCCTCTGGCAACAGGCCCTGCAACGCAGGATCGCTTTCCCCCAGCAGGGCCCGGTCGAGAAGACCGGCCCTGTCGGCCTTGGATTGTATCTCACGCGCCTTGCGCAGCGCCGGCAATGCTGCCGGCACGGCATCCAACGGGCCGCGCGCCGGTCTGTCCTGGGCCGCACGCTCTTCCGCCTTGATCTCTTCCCAGCGCGTATACAACTGGTCCATATCGTCAATGTCATCTTCGCTGAAGACGTGGGGGTGGCGGCGGATGAGCTTCTCGACGCTCATCCGCACTGCGTCCGCCATCTGGAAGCGGCCCTCTTCGCTCGCGATCTGCGCGATCATCGCGATGATCCCGAGCACGTCGCCCAACTCCTCGGCGACATGCGCCTCATCTTCGGAGTCCATCGCCTCCAGCACCTCCGCTACCTCATCAAGCAAAAAGGCCCGCGTGCTCGCCAGTGTCTGCTCCCGGTCCCAAGGGCAGCCGTAGGGCGCGCGCAAGTGCGCCATTACCTCCTGCAGATCGGCATAGCTGCTACGGGGCAGGGGTGGCACGTACAGGCAGGCGCCCTCTCCAATGCCGGTCGGCCTGTCAAGTTCTGCCAGCGGCACAGCCCGCGCACGGCGAGTTCCATTCCCGTCCAGGCAGATGAGCTGTAGCGGGTGGTCGTCAGGGTAGGCATTGCCCAGCACCGCACAAACCGCCTGCGCAGTTGGCTCATCGGGGATGTCAAGCACTATCGCCGGCTGCCCCAGGTCGAAAGGTGGATGATGGCGGTCGGCCAGGCGCGCCGCGCCGATGATCTGCACACCCTCGTGGGGGTCAATGCCGACGGACTGCGCCGCCGCTGCCGCCGTTCTGATTGGAGCACATATGGCCATGGTCGTCCGATCTGGTCAATTGGCCCGCCTGAACCTGTCTCTGACCGCAGGGAAATCTGCATTCAGCTACCGGCAACTGTGCACTCTACTGCATCGTCTGCTGTCGGTCAATTCCGGTGGAATGGTGTCACTGAGGCTTGGCATCGATATTGAATACTGATAAAGTAAGGCCAAGCGCCCTGTCAAACGGTGCCCAATCCATCTTCCTGTTTTCCTGGGACACTTCGTGACGGATAACCTGCCCAACTGGTATACTCAGCCCGCCCGGCCCACTGCCATCACACGCCAAGGGGCGGATGGCCGCGAGGTCCGAATTTCGGTGATCGTGCCCTGCCGCAACGAGGGCCGCAACATCCGACCCGTGCTCGAATGGGCCGCGCCGCATGCCAACGAACTTCTGGTCGTCGACGGCCACAGCAATGACAACACGCGGGCCATCGCCGCCGAACTGGGGGCGACCGTACTTCTGGATAACGGGAAAGGCAAAGGCGATGCCATCCGCGTCGGCATCGCCAACGCCAGCGGCGATATCCTCGTCTTTATCGACGCCGACGGCTCCCATGACCCCCGCGATATTCCGGCGCTCGTCCAGCCGATCATCGCCGGCAACGCCGATCACGTATCCGGCTCCCGCATGTTGGGAGGGAGCGACGAGTTGCACGCCACCATCAATCAGTTCGTCCGTCTCTTTGGCAGTCAGGTGATCACACTCAGCATCAACTACACCCAGGGAGTGCGCCTGACAGACTCGCAGAACGGATTCCGGGCAATCCGGGCCGAGGTAGCGCGCCGCCTGGCGCTGGAATCGGATATCCCGACGATCGAGCAGGAGATGGTAATCAAGACCGTGCGCAGCGGGTATCGGATCTGCGAAGTCGCGACCCACGAATATGTGCGCTCCAATGGAGAGTCAAACTTTCGGGTGTTGGATGTCTGGTTCCAATTTGTCAAAAGCTGGCTCTACTATCTCTTCATCTGGCGGCCGCCAAAACGGACTGCAGGGAGCGTCAATGCAGAGAGTCCGGAACAGAGCGGCAACACCGCCGAGGAGGCGAATTCCCCCGGTTCCCACAAGCTATCCGGGCCAGGAGAACAGATACCGAAAGCCAGCTCCAGGTAAATGTCCCAATCCCGTGAAACGGGGGAGGCGCCGCGCCGATTCGCTCCTGCTTTCCCTGTTGTTCGCCCCACGATCCGCCATCTGTTGGCGCTCTACCTCCTGCTTGCCAGCCTGTTCAGTTTTGTAACCCCGCCATTCGAAGCGCCCGACGAAATCTGGCATTTCGCCTTTGTTCAACATCTGGTGACGCAGCGGACGCTGCCGGTCGCAGAACCGAATACGCGCGCCCTCTGGCGGCAGCAAGGCACACAGGCGCCCGCCTACTACGCCGGCGTGGCTCTGCTTGCCGCGCTGATCGATCAGTCCGACTTCCCTGAACTTTTCGCGCGCGCCAACCCCCACCGCGTCATCGGTCAACCCGATACAACCATCAACCGCAACTATCTGATCCACCACCAGCAGACGGAACGCTTCCCCTGGCGCCAGTCAATCCTTGCCCTGCACGTCGCCCGTCTCTTCTCCGTCTTCCTCGGCGCAGTGACCGTCTATGCGGTCTACCGCACTCTTCATCTCCTTCTCCCCCCGCAGAATGCCCTGCTTGGCGCCGCCTTCGCGGCCTTCCTGCCCCAATTTGCCTTCATCAGCGCCTCCGTCAGCAATGACAACGCCGTCAATGCAGCCGCCGCGCTTGTCCTGTGGCAGCTGACCGAGATGCTGGTCGAGGGAGGGGCGCCGCAACGCAGGCGCTTTCTGAAACTCGGCGCTGCGCTTGGCCTGGCGCTGCTTTCCAAACTGAGCGGGCTGGGCCTGGTCGGCGTCTCCGCGGTCGCAATTCTATGGCTGGCCTGGCGGAGCCGCAACCTTCGTCCCATCTTCGACGCTGCCCTGTGGACGGCCGTTCCCACCATCCTGCTCGCCGGCTGGTGGTATCTGCGCAACTGGCGGCTCTATGGCGACCCCCTGGCCTGGGAGATGTGGGAAGCGAATATCCTGTTGCGGGTCATTCCGGCCGGCCCGTCGCAGATCCTGAGCGAGTTGGGAGGGCTGGAACGTTCCTTCTGGGGGCTGTTCGGCTGGCTCAACCTACCCTACCCAGCCTGGGTCTACCTGGCGTTGCGTGTCGTCGTCGCCGTCGTCGCGCTTGGGCTGCTGTTTCATCTCGCCCGGGAAACGGGCGCCAGCGACGCCCGCCCTGCAACCCGCTTCTCTCCCCGCGTGCCTCACGCCTTCCTCATCCTGTGGCTGCTCGTTCTGACCATCTCCTGGCTGCGCTTTATGCGGGTCGCGCCGGCCGCCCAGGGCCGTTACTTCTTCGCCGCGCTGCCCGCCCTGGCGCTGCTCTGGACGTTTGGCTGGACAGGATGGGGCAGCAGATTCGGCCAAAGAATCGGCTGGAGTGTCACATCTGCCCTCGGACTGCTCACACTGGCTACACCGTTCTTTCTGATCCAGCCCGCTTACAGGCCCCCACTGATGTCAGTTCCTGACAGCGATACGAACACTCTTGTCTCCCCGACGCCTCACTCCCTCTTTCTCGCCGGAAATGCCGAGATTCAGTTACAGCATGCGGCCGCACTGTATGACGGTCAGCAAGAGCAGGCGAGTGAAACAGATCCTCGAGTACCGACCGTTTTCCCCGGTGACGAAGTGCAGGTGGATCTGGCGTACCTGACCAACGCCCCGCTGACCGGTGACTGGTCCCTTTTCATCCATCTCGTGGACGGCACCGCTCTTACCGTCGCGCAACTGGATACGATGCCCGGCGGCGGGCTGCGCCCGACCAGCGGCTGGCCGCCTGGCCGCCTGCTGCTCGACAGCTATACCGTTGTAATTCCGGAGACGGCCCATGCACCGAATCGGGCCAGCTGGCAGGTGGGCTTCTACAACCACCGCAGCGGCGAACGTCTGCCCCAAGTCGACGGCGGCACAGGCTATACGTTCGGTGAGGTGACCATCTGCCCCACTGGGTTCATCGTTGCAGACTGCCAACCAGGCGGGAAGGCCGACGTTTCCCAGGACGGCGGCCATAGTATCCCCATTCCCCTGCACGTGCAGTTTGACGACAACATCACCCTGGCCGGCTACAGCTTCAATACCCGTACCCCGGTTCCCGGCGAGGAGATGACCGTTATCCTGTACTGGACCGCATCAGGACAGGTGGTCGAATCGTATACGGTCTTCGCCCATCTTCTGACCGACAGCTTCGAAATGTTCGGCGGCGCCGATCTGCAGCCGTCCCCACTAACCGAGACCTGGACCGCCGGCGAGACAGTTGCGACCGTGCACACCTTCACTGTCCCGTCGAACGCTCCCCCGGGACTCTATCAGATCGAGATCGGTCTGTACACCCGGCCCGATTTCCAACGCCTGCGCGTTCTCGACAGGATCGACCCGGCACAAGAGGACCGGCTGCTCCTCGGCCCTCTGCGCATCGAGTGAGCATCGTACCGATTACAAACGCGCCAGCGCCTTGATCCACAGTCCGATTTCGACTATGATTTGTGTGGCTGATGGGACCCGATCTGAGCTACGATGATAATGTTCATCACCCCCATCACTTGAATTTCGGTCGGAAAAGGACTGCGCATGAGCCGTAGACGGGGCAGACGCCGCCGCTTGAGCCGCAACGAAAAGATATTCTACTTTCTCAGCCTGCTGATCGCGCTCAGCATGGTGTTGAGCCTTGTCTACGTGGCGATTACGCCCGCCGCTCCCTAGAGCGGCCACGGATCTCCACCCCGGAAAGCGCAGGTGTGACGCCCGCGCACAGCCTGGACCTAATCCGTGACAGTCGAAGAACGTCGCGGGCTGGCTTTGGTAGCGATCGCCGTCCTCTTCTTCAGCACCAGCCCCGTGCTGGTGCGTTGGGCCGCCCGTTCCGTATCCTCTTTCGAGATCGCAGCCGGTCGTCTCCTGGTCGCTGGCATTGTCGTATCCGGCGTGGTTCTCCTCCGTAGCCGGGGTGCGTGGGGGGCCTCGAATGGGCGCGGCCTCCTCTCGTCCAATTGGCCTCGTCTTGTCCTCGTCGGGCTGGTCGCCGCACTCCACTTCTTCTTCTACGCCTACTCCCTCGAGTTTACGACGATTACCAATAGCCTGGCGATCATGTATACCGCGCCCATCTGGGTCGCGCTGCTGTCCCGCTTCGCGCTCCGCGAACCACTGTCGAAACGCAAATGGCTGGGCATCCTCGTAGCTGTCCTCGGCGTGGCCGTCCTGTCAGGGTTCGAGCCGGTTCTTGCGCTCGTTCAGCAAAGCGGCAGCGCATCGTACAACTTCACCAGCCGCACGTTGATCGGTGATCTGCTGGCGCTGGGAAGCGCCGTCACCTACGCCGTCTACAGCATTGCCGGCCGCAGCCAGCGAGAACGTTTCCCACTGCTGCTCTACGCCGGCGCAGTCTACTTACTGGCTGCGCTCTGGCTGCTCCCAGCCGCGGCTGCGGCCCATACGCCCGGCAGCCTAAGCTGGCCCGCCGTCGTCAGCATCGTCGCACTCGGTGTCTTCCCACTGGCATGCGGCCACACGCTCTACAACGCGGCCTTGCGGCGGGTGAACGCCACCTATGTCAATCTCATCGCTACGCAGGAGGTGCTGGGCGGTGTCCTGCTGGGCGCGCTCCTGTTGCGCGAGATCCCTTCATTCAACGGCATCATCGGCGGCCTGATCACCATCGGCGGAATCCTCATGGTGCTCCTGTAGATTCTGCCAGTTGCCGTCTTCAGCCTGTCATCCGGCTGGCCATGGCTACACGTGGCCGCTGCCGAAATCTACCAGTACCCAAAGGCGACCGCGATGTATCGTGACCGTCTCCCGCTCTTCCCCGACACTGTTGCTCTGCGCCCCGGCCAAAACGGCAGCCCCTCACTGCATGTTGGCGGCTGTGACCTGAACGGGCTGGCCGCCGAATGGAGTACACCTCTCTATATCTATGATCTTCAGACCATCGACAGCGCAGTCCAGGCCTATCAAGATGCCCTCTGCCGCCACTATCCCGGTCCCGCCGGCATCACCTATGCCGGCAAAGCATCTCTGAATCTGGCCATGGCCCGTCTGATGGCGGCGCACGGCCTGCTCCTGGACTGCACCGGCGTCGGTGAGATGCACATCGCCCGCGCCGCCGGTGTCCCGCGCGCCCAGCTCCTGATGCACGGCGTCAACAAGAGCCAGGCGGATCTGCATGCAGGACTCGCCCACGCCGGGACCCTCGTCGTCGACAACCCTCCTGAGTTGGAGCGCATCGCCCAGCTGGGGCCTGCCCTGGGCAGCGCGCCGGCACTCTGGTTGCGGGTACGGCCAGGTTACGCGGTGGACACCCATCATTTCCGCCAGACGGGCCAGCACGACAGCAAATTCGGGATGGACGCCGATCAATGTGTCGACGCAATCGCATTCTGCCAGCGCAATGACCTGCCTGTGACGGGGCTGCACTTCCACCAGGGATCGCATTTCCACGCTGCCGAACAGGTGCTGCCCGCTCTCGATATGGTCTGCGAGCTGATGGGCCGCTTGCAGCGGCAACTCAGCTGGTGGCCCCAGGTGCTCAGCCCCGGAGGCGGTTGGGGCGCCGCCTACCATGAAGCGGATCTGCCCCACCAGTCGATCGAGGAATACGTCGCGACAGTTGCCGCGGCGCTGGCAGAGAAGCTGTCGCCCTATGCTCTGCCCTTCCCGCGTCTGCAGGTGGAGCCGGGGCGCAGCCTTGTCGCCCGCGCCGGCATCGCCATCTATAGGGTAGGGACTGTCAAACAAGCGGGGGGGCGGCGCTGGCTTCTGCTTGACGGCGGAATGGCCGACAATATTCGCCCGGCCCTCTACCAGGCGCGCTATTCTGCGCTGCCGGTCACAGACCCGCTGAGCAGGGCGCCGACTTCCGAAAACGCCTGGCTGGCCGGCCCATACTGCGAGAGCGGTGATCTGCTGATCGAGAATCTGCCATTGCCCGAGATCAAATCAGGGGAACTGCTGGCTGTTCCGGTCAGTGGCGCCTATCAACTGATGATGGCCAGCAACTACAACGGAGCCTTGCGGCCGGCTGTCGTGATGCTGCGCGCAGGCGTCGCGCAGCTGGCGCAGCGACGCGAAACGGTCGAAGATCTCTTGCTACGGGATATCGTCTGAAAGGCAGAAGGAGCAAAAGCGGCCGCGCTACGATTCGAGAGGAGGTTCTTCAGGCTGGCCGACGAGCAGTTGGCGCACTACGTCATCAATGCGTCGCTTGTAGCGTAGCAGTTCCCGCCTGCATTCCATCTCCGCTGAGGACTGTGGTTTGAAAGACCGCAGCGTCTCCTCCAACTCCCAGTCGATCTTCACACGGATCCGATTGATGACACGCCCCCGCAAATACTCCCGCATCTCCTGCGCAATCACCGTGTCGTAATGCAGCAGGTCATCATGCAGGTCGACCAGGCGGTCGGAGCCAATGGCAGGAATCGGCAGCGACCGCAGCGTTTCCCAGGCTCTGTTCAGTTTTCGACGATTTACACTCATGCCAGGTCCAAATGAGGCACTACAGTCGGGCACAGTTGCAGCGTCAGTTCTGAAGTGGGAATGGAGGTTTTTCGATTCACGTCTGAAGTAGCTGACATCTGTAGTCCGAATGAGGGGATCCGAATCGCGCGAGGATTATAGTCGCTGATGCGTTCAAAAGACAAGAATCGGATAGTGGAAGAATTCGAGTTGCGGGCGTAATGACGGATTCCGGTCCACTTCGCGTCTCCGCAGAGCGTACCGGAACCGCAGGCGCCCAGCATGGCGACAGTTTGACAGAAACTGAACGCATGTTCTATGATGGGCTCTATCAGTCCCCGCGGGGATTACTCTGGCGCCTCTGATCGGAAGAGGCGCGTCGAACAGGTTAAAGAGTGCCGAAAACAGGCCGTAAGGGAGAACGATGACAAAAAAACGATCAACCGACAGCGGACCGGCCAAAGCGCTGGAAGTAGCCATTGCCAACCTGAATCGCCGCTATGGCGAAGGGGTGATCATGAGGCTGGGTGAGGCGACCCGTCTGGACGTGGCCTCGATTCCGACGGGGAGTCTGAGCCTGGACATTGCGCTGGGAGTGGGAGGCATTCCCCGCGGGCGCATCATTGAGGTGTATGGGCCGGAGAGTTCGGGCAAGACGACCCTGTGCCTGCATGCGATTGCGGAATCGCAGCGGCTGGGTGGCGTGTGCGGCTTCGTAGATGTGGAGCATGCGCTGGATTCGAGCTATGCGCGCAAGATCGGAGTGGATGTCGAGGGCCTGTACGTATCGCAGCCGGATACGGGTGAGCAGGCGCTGGAGATAGCGGAAGCGCTGGTGCGTTCGGGCGCGCTGGACGTTGTGGTTGTGGACAGTGTAGCGGCGCTGGTGCCGCGTGCGGAGATCGAAGGTGAGATGGGAGCCAGCCACGTAGGCTTGCAGGCGCGGCTGATGAGCCAGGCGCTGCGGAAGCTGGTGGGTGCGGTGAAGACGACCGAGACGAGCATGATCTTCACCAACCAGCTGCGGCAGAGAATCGGAATCATGTTTGGCAATCCGGAGACGACGTCGGGGGGCATGGCGCTGAAGTTCTATGCCAGTGTGCGATTGGACGTGCGGCGGATCCAGTCGATCAAACAGGGGAGTGAGGTGATCGGCAACCGGACGCGCGTGACGGTGCGCAAGAACAAGGTGGCGGCGCCGTTCAAGGTGGCGGAGTTCGACATCATGTACAACGAAGGGGTCAGCACGCAGGGGGACCTGCTGGACCTGGGCGTCGAGTTCGACATCATCGAAAAGCGGGGCGCCTTCTATCGCTTTAACGACGATTTGCTCGGACAGGGGCGTGAAGCCGCCAAAAAGCATCTGCGCGAAAATCCAGAGATAGCCTCACAGATCGACAGCAAGATTCGAAAGCAGGCAGGGTTGTCCATAAATCTTGCGCCGCTAGAAGAAGCCGGAGATGCGGGCGCGCAGGACAGTGAAGCCGGGGACAATTCACAGGAAAAACTTTTCGCTGAGGCGGCCTAGAATGTCCGGGGCCGAGGACGTCCGGAAAGATACAAGCTCCAAAGTGTGAGGGGCGGGAAAGAGCAGGGCAATCGCATCTAAATTGGGTCAAAACCTTGTCACGCTACCTGAATCGAGTTCAGAGCAAGGTAAAACGTCAAGAACCGGACAAATCGTGGGGCGCGGTTGCCAATTCGAATGGTTTTCGGCGACTGGAGGCCGGTTTCTTGGCCCCAAACCACTGACAGTCGGCAGATGGACAGAGATTTCCACTTTTATTTGCTTTCTTTGTGGCGAAATTAGATGCGATTGCCCTGGCCATCTGGCCCAACCGCATTGACAAAGCAGAAGGAATGCGATAGCGTTTTTTCTGCTTTTTTGTTGCCTGCATTTGCGCAAACTCGATTCGAGAATGAAGTGACCGCACAGTTTTCGTTTCAGATTCACAGGACAGACGGCCAGGCGCGCCGCTCCACCTTCCACACGCCCCACGGCCCCGTCGAGATGCCGGCTTTCGCCCCTGTAGGCACCGCCGCCAACGTCAAGACGCTGGAGCCGCGTGACTTGACGGAGCTGGGCGCTTCCATCCTGTTGGCCAATACCTACCATCTTTATCTGCGCCCCGGCCACGATCGGATCGAACGCCTGGGGGGCCTGCACAGCTTTATGGGCTGGGACGGTCCGATTCTGAGCGACTCCGGCGGCTATCAGGTGTTCAGCCTGGTCCACCGGCGCCAGTTGGACGCCGACGGCGTGACCTTTCGCAGTCATATCGATGGATCTGCCCACCGTTTTACGCCCGAACGCGTGATCGAGATCGAGGAGCGGATCGGCGCAGATATCGCAATGGTACTGGACGAGTGCGCCGACCCCCTCGATCCCGACTATCTGGCCCAAGCGCTTTCCCGTACCCACGCCTGGGCCGAGCGTTGCAAAGCCGCCCATTCGCGTCCGGACCAGGCTCTCTTCGGCATCGTGCAGGGCGGCATCTATCCGGAACTGCGGGCAGAGAGCGCCGGGATTCTGGCCGATCTGGACTTTCCCGGCTATGCCATCGGTGGGCTGGCTGTCGGCGAGACGAAAGAGCAGATGTACAACACGCTCGACGCAACCTGTCCCCACCTGCCCGCGAACAAGCCCCGCTATCTGATGGGTGTCGGCGCGCCCGAAGACATCATCGAGGCGGTCTCGCGCGGCGTCGATCTGTTCGACTGTGTGTTGCCTACCCGCATCGCCCGCAACGGAGCCCTGCTGACGCCGTCAGGCCGGCTCAACATTCGCAATGCCCGTTTTGCCGAGGACAGCCGCCCCGTCCAGGAGGCGTGCGCTTGCTACACATGCCGTACCTTCAGCCGCGCCTACCTGCGTCATCTCATCATCAGCGGTGAAATCAGCGGCCTGCGCCTGGCGACCATCCATAACCTGCACTTCATGCTACAGCTGATGGAGCAGATTCGAACGAAGATCGCTCAAGGTACGTTCGGATCTTTCCGCACCAATTTTTTGCATGCCTATCAGATTACCGATCAACGGGTCCGGCATGAACAGCGCCGGCGGAGAGTAGAGGCGCTGCCGGCCGCGTCTTGACGAATCAGCCCCGTAGAGGCAGAGTGAAGAGAAGAGAATACACCTTCCCCCTCTTCTCTTCGGCGCCGACATCCACAATCGAAGACTTTCGAATCCATGTTTGACCTTTTCAAGGCATTTGTCCTCGGCCTGGTGCAGGGCGCCAGCGAATTCTTGCCAGTCAGCAGCAGCGGCCATCTGGTAATTGTGCCCTGGCTGTTCGGCTGGCCCACTTCAACGCTGCTCTTCGATACCGTCGTGCATCTGGGAACGCTTTTCTCGATTCTGGCCGTCTTCGGGCGGGACTTTGTCGCCATCATCCGGGCCACCCTCCGCAGCCTCCCAGTCCTTTTCAAAACAAGAGGTTTGACATCCTCGTTGACGGACAATAACGCCCGCCTGGGTTGGTTTATCGTCCTGGGCTCGGTTCCGGCTGCCGTCACCGGCCTGCTGTTCAAAGATTCCCTGGAACGGCTCTATCATACACCGCAGGCAGCTGCCTTCTTTCTGGCGGTGACCGCTCTGCTGCTGGCAGGCAGCGAATGGATGTCCCGCAATGTGAGCGCACGCGCCCCCCTGGCAGCCATGTCGTTGCGCCAGTCCTTCCTCATCGGACTCGCCCAGGCCGCGGCGCTGGCGCCGGGCATCAGCCGCAGTGGGACTACGATTGCCGTCGCCCTGGCCCAGGGCCTGCGGCGCGAAGCGGCAACTCGCTACAGCTTTCTCTTGGGGGCGCCGGCTTTCCTAGGCGCCGGCCTGCTGCAGGTCGGCGACACCTTGGCTGTGGATCCGGCGGCCGTTTTGGCCGAACTGCCGGCCCTGCTGGTCGGATTCATTACCAGCGCCGTCTGCGGGTATGCCGCCATCCGGTTCCTCCTGGCCTATGTGCGCCGCAACAGCCTCTATCTGTTTTCCGGCTACTGCCTCCTCGTCAGCCTTGCAGTTCTGACACTTTTTGCTTTGCGTCTCCGATGAACTATTACCAGAGGTGCCTTCATCCCAGGCTTCTGCGGAGGCTGCTCACACGGTTGACGCTCGCGGGCTGTCTGCTTTCCGGCTGCACGTTGCCAAGGGGTGCCGGTGCGGTCCCCGCCCCCGCACCTGTCACCTTGACTATCGCCGGTTCAACTGAAATGCGCCCTTTGCTGATCGAAATGACATCCGTCTACAGCGAGCACAATCCAGATGTGCAGTTCACCCTGTCCGGCGGTGGCAGCCAAATTGGAGAACAGAGGCTGGCGTCCGGGCAGATCGATATTGCGGTCAGCACCGCATCCTATCCGGACGCCCAAATACCCGCCGGACTTGTCCGCATACCAATTGGGCTGGACGGTATCGCGGTCGTCGTTCACAGCGAAAATCCGGTGGAGGCACTGACACTGATGCAAATCCGGGACCTCTTCGGCGGCCGCGCCCTGAGCTGGGAAGAAGTTGGCGGCGCCGCCAGAGACGTGCTTCTGGTGAGCCGCGAGGACGGCAGCGCCACGCGTGAACTGTTCGAAGAACGCGTCATGGACGAAGACCGGGTCGCCCTGACAGCGGTCGTCATGTCCACCAGTAGCAATGTCGTGGAATATGTGGCTGCCCATCGCGACGCAATCGGATATGTCACGTCTGCGTACCTTTTGCAGAATGGAATGCCCCCCGCAGCGAATGGAGAAAACGCCTCAACTGCCGGCACTGCGGAGCGAACGGTCAAAGCAGTCTCTATCGAGGGGCGAGTGCCATTTGGCGCGCACCTCGCCAATTTCCAGTATCCCTTGGCGCGCGCCCTGTATCTGCTCTTCCCACAGAGCGGTGACCCGTCAATTCGGAAAATGGTCGACTTTGTGCGCGGCGAAAAGGGGCAGGCCATCATCGCCCGTTATCATGCGCCGATTCGGTAGGGCGTTCCTGTTCAATTCTGAACGGCCTCCAAAAAATCAACAAAATCTGTACACAAGCCACCGACCGCTGACCACTAATCACCGCAGTTCCGCGACGATTTTCCGGCCAAAGTGAGCGCGAACACCTGGTCCCGCGACGCCTCTATCGATGCATTTTTTCGACGATCCCTTCTGCGCACCCCGCGGCATCGCCGACAGACCGCCCCTCAGCCATCGAAAGGATGAACCGGGGGTCCCCAAAAAAGATTGACAAAACCTGCCAAAATCGGAGTTCCCAGACGACATAGCGGACGACACAATTGTGACCGTTCTCCGCATCCCCGCCCGCCCCCGCAAGGCAACATGCACAAAAGAGTGCATCCCAAAATGGGGACGAACATTCGTATACCTCAAGTAACGGCAAGACCACGGCCAGCCCGCAATCCGACCTCCGGCAGAGGAACCAGCAGCTCTCATTCCTCACTCCTCGCCTTTGTTCCCACCCCAAATCCGGGATGCACACCCCGAAACCGGGAGTTGCTCTCTGGCCTGCAATCTGTTATACTCGTACCCAATCGGCATGAACCAGTATGGTTTGATAGAGTTGTGCTTCTGAAGTGGGTTCCGCCCACTTTTCTTATTCTACGGGATCGTTGCCTGCAAAACCTGTTCGAAACACTTGTCTACCTGCCTCTGTGTTTTCGTCTGCTGACGACCTTATCTTCCGGCCGACCGACAGCAGTCCATATGCTGAGTAGTCAAGTATTCAGGAGTAGTTGAACAAAAATGTCTAAAGAACTCATCGCTGGGATCAATCAGGTTGCGTCGGATAAAGACCTCGATAATGAGGTGATCTTTGACGCAATCGAGGCTGCGCTCATCTCCGCCTACAAGCGCAATTACGGCTCTGTTGCCAATGTCACCGCCGCGGTCGACCGGGCGACGGGCGAGATGAAAGTGTTCGCGGAGAAAGAGGTAGTCGAAGATATCCTCAACCCGAACACCGAGATTCTATTGGACGATGCCAGAACCGTGGCGCCGTCTTCTGAATTGGGCGATGTCGTTCTGGTGCAGAATACGCCCGGCAACTTCGGCCGCATCGCCGCCCAGACCGCCAAACAGGTGATCTTACAGCGCATCCGCGAGGCTGAAAGGGATACAGTTTACGAGAATTTCGTCCACAAAGTCGGTGAGACGATTACCGCCCAGGTCCGCAGCGTCGATCTCGTGTCCGGCGCCGTCACCATTCTGATCGACGACAGGCACGAGAACCTCCTGCCTCCGGAGGAGCAGATCCCGTTGGAAAAGCTGCGCCGGGGAGACTATATCTGCCTGTATGTTGTTGATGTGCACCGCAGCAGTCGCGGCCCGATGATCAAGCTGAGTCGTACCCATCGTGACCTCCTCCGCCGCCTGATGGAACAGGAGATCCCGGAGGTGCGGGATGGCACAGTCGAAATCAAGGCCATATCCCGCGAGCCGGGCGCACGCAGCAAAGTGGCCGTGATGGCAACGCTGCCCGGCGTGGATCCGGTGGGCAGCTGTGTGGGAATGCGCGGCTTGCGTATCCAGAATATCGTGACCGAACTGGCGGGCGAGAAAATCGACGTCGTCGAGTGGAGCGGCAATCTGCGCACCTACATCTCCAACGCCCTCGGGCCGGCCAAAGTGCAGAGCGTTATTCTCGAAGAAGACAGCAACATCAAGACCGCTATCGTTATCGTACCGGATCGACAGCTCAGCCTCGCCATCGGCAAGGCAGGCCAGAATGCCCGTCTGGCAGCCAAACTGACGGGATGGCGGATCGACATCAAGAGCGAAACCGAAGCCCACGCCGAAGGACTGGACCTGCTGGCAGCCGAACAGGCGCAGATGGCCGCCGGTGAGCAGGATCTGCTCAGCATGGCAGAGCAGATCCTGCGCGACAAAGATGAATCTGCGTCAAGCGAAGATACCTTCCGCCAGGCCGCGGAGCTGCTGCAAAGACGGGATGCCGCCAGCAGATCGGCCGACCCAAGCACAGCCGCCGGGTGGCCCGAATCGCTCCCCGCGCCAGATGAAGGACGCGGTCTCGGCGTCGACGCAGAGGAGGCGTTGAGCGCTTTCGAGCGCGCAGCCGCAGCCGTCCAGGAAGAAGATCCCTCCATTCCTTCCTTTGAAGACTTCGCCGTGGAAGAGCCGGAACCGATCAGCTTCGGCGAAACGCTGAACGACGAGGAAGACGCGAAGGAAGAAAGCGTTGAAAGTCCTGATGCGCAAGAAGTGAGCGAACTGCCCGCCCTTGATCCCTCGGAACTGCCGGCGGAAGCCGAAGAGGAAGAGCCCGAGCCGGAACGCACTCTCAGACCTGAAGACCTGCCCCAGGTTATTACCGCTGATATGCTGCGCCAACGTATGGCCGCACGTCAGCAGGGAACCTCGTCGGGTCCTGTCATCAGTTCACTGGACGATCTGGAAGTTCCCCCCGAACTGCTCGATTCTTTGGACACGGTCGAAGAGTCCACTGATGAGTTTGAAGAACAGGAACCCGGACGCAATAGGGCCCGCCGCGGTGGCCAGGCAACGCCGAAGAGGCAGCCAAGGCGCCAGAGAACGCGTCGGGCACGGGGGCTCGAAGTCGATTTGGAAGAGTTCGATGATGATGAGTTTGACCTGTAAGGTGGCTACTGGTCCGTAAATCGTGCCTGATATTTTTCATCTGCCGTGCAATACCGAAGATGGCAAAACGGGTAAAGGGATCGAAGCAGCGGCGGGGCGCCTTCCAGGCTCCCCAGCGAATGTGTATCGCCTGCCGGGAATCTGATGGAAAGCGTGACCTGATTCGCCTGGTAAGGGTTGCAGACGGGGTCCTCTTGGATCAATCCGGCAAAATGGCCGGGCGCGGCGCCTATGTCCACCCGCAGGTCAACTGTTGGGAAAAAGCGCTGGCCGGTTCGCTGATACAGAAAGCGCTGCGAACAAAAATCAGCGCCGAAAATCTGATGGCACTTTCTGAATCCGTGTCAACTCTGCTGCAAGTGTCCGACGAGACCGCATAGTAAGGAGGAAGAGACAAACTTCACCGTAGTTTTTTGGCTTACTGGAAACTGCTCCTCAATTTCAGACCTTTCGCGCGGGCTGTCAGGATCGCGGTCGGCGCGACTGAGGAGAGTGAAGTGATTTCTTAGAGGCTGTTTGAAAAGTAAAGGCTGTCGGCCAAATTGTGGTATACGTAGTCTCTGTGAAAACAAAACGATACCCAACAGATTTGACTGACAGCCAGTGGCTTATTATCCAGCATCTGATTCCCGCAGCCAAACCGGGCGGGCGACCACGCAGCCTGGATATGCGTCTGGTGGTTGATGCCATTCTCTACCTGACTGTGGGTGGCATCCAGTGGCGGATGCTGCCGAGTGATTTTCCGCCGTGGCAGAGGGCAGAGTGTTTACACCTACTTCAGGCAGTGGCGGGACGATGGCGCCTGGCGCAGGTTGCATGACACGCTCAGAGTGCGGGTTCGCCATCGAAGCGGACGACACAAGCATCCAACGGCTGGCAGTATCGATAGTCAGACAGTCAAGACTGGCCATACACCGGCAGGTGTGCGAGGCTACGATGGCGGTAAACGCATCACGGGACGGAAACGGCATCTTCTTGTCGATACGCTGGGACTCACATTGGCCGTCCTGGTCACTGCTGCCGACCTGCCTGACCGCGATGGGGCACGGCAACTGCTCAGACGAGGCTGCGGTTTCGGCCAGAAACTGCGTCTTATCTGGGTTGACGGCGCCTATCGCGGCTCTTTGCAGAGATGGGTTGCGCAGCGTTTTCGCTTCCGCCTTCAACCTGTCCTCCGCCCGCAAGAACAAAAAGGTTTCTCCGTATTGCCCCGTCGTTGGGTGGTGGAGCGCACCTTCGCTTGGCTTGGCCTCAATCGTCGCCTCTGTAAAGACTATGAACGACTGCCCGAAAGCAGTGTCGCCTTTATCCATATCGCTATGATTCGTCTCATGGTACGCCGCCTGGCACCCAATTGACCCTTTTCAAACAGCTTCTTAGCATGGTTCGTGTCCAACGCAGAAAGAAGCGCTTCAAACGATGGACACATTCGCTGATTGACAGGAATTTTCCAATGAACGTAAGCCGATTGTCCGCTCCCTGACATGTGTCGGCATAGTGGGCTAACATTGGCTGTAGTGCTATTTGGGATGGAGAGGGGAAAGGCTACAGGGAAGAGAGGGGTGGTCGTGTAACGACTTGTCTATCCACCGCAACTGCCTCTTGGCTCCCCGCACCTGACCTCCACCGCATGAATCTGTGCATACATTTCG
The DNA here is from genome assembly GCA_965200615.1 of Caldilineaceae bacterium. Classification (GTDB taxonomy): domain Bacteria; phylum Chloroflexota; class Anaerolineae; order Caldilineales; family Caldilineaceae; genus Bin5. Next base: position 1,530,239 of record OZ241377.1, read on the forward strand.
TCCCAGCCAAAAACCTGTGTAAAGCTTGAGAAGGAACACGCAACTCGGAGCGTGAACGTTTCTCAGCTTCCTCCTCTCTGTCTTCAGAGGAACGTTTTCGCTGTCAGTTTTCGACCGCACCGCGGCGTATAGAGCTGGGAACCGAAGACGATATTTGAAAGGAAGGCCAAAATGGCAGCCGCAACGCAAGATCCAACGAAGATTCAGAATGGTAGCCCGGCTGACGATGCCTCCAACGGTGAAGCCGCTGGGCTGCCTTCTTCCATCATTGTGGAGGAGTACGTTACCGTCCGCGCATTGGCCGAACGAATGGATCGCAGTCCAATCGATCTCATTAAAGTGCTGATGCAGTTCGGCATCATGGCGCCAATCGATCAAACTCTCGACCACGATACAGCCGCGATTGTGGGCGAAGAACTCGGCATCGAGGTTCTGTGGCCGGTCGTGGAGGACGAAGAGCCGGAGCAGGCGCCCGACGAGGATCGAAGACCAAAAGAACGGGTTATGATCCAGGAGGTCGTGGCCGAAGAGGCGGAACAGAGTCTCGTGCCACGGCCGCCTGTCGTAGCGGTCCTCGGGCACGTCGATCACGGCAAAACGACGCTTCTCGACCGTATCCGCCGCACCAACGTGGTCGATTCCGAAGCCGGCGGCATCACCCAGCATACCGGCGCCTATCAGGTGGAAGTCGACGGCAAGAAAATTACCTTCCTGGATACGCCCGGCCACGAGGCATTCACCGCCATGCGGGCCCGCGGCGCGCAGGTTACCGACATCGTCATTCTTGTCGTTGCCGCCGACGATGGCATTATGCCCCAGACCCGGGAAGCGATCAGCCATGCCAGGGCAGCCGGTGTGACGATTATCGTTGCGATCAACAAGATCGATAGCCCAACCGCCAACGTAAACCGCGTCATGGAGGAGCTGTCAACCGAAGACCTGGCGCCGGAGGAATGGGGCGGCGAAACCATCACGGTCCCGACCAGCGCACTCAACGGTGAAGGTGTCGACGACCTCCTGGACAATGTCCTCGTCGTCGCCGAACTGGACCAGCACAGCGCCAATCCCAAAGGGCAATGTGTCGGCACCGTGATCGAAGCCCAATTGGATAAGCAGCGCGGGATCACCTCAACCCTGCTTGTGCAGAACGGGACTCTGCAACGCGGGGATTCGCTGGTTGTCGGCGAAAACTGGGGACGTGTCAAGGCAATGTCCGACTTCGAGGGCAACCAGCTGAAGATGGCCGGGCCGAGCACGCCAACAGTAGTTCTGGGCCTCAATGGCGTTCCGGCTGCCGGCGAGGTCTTTTCCGTAACCAAGAACGACAGAGCGGCCCGCACACTTGCCGCCGAACGGCAAAGTCAGGCCTCCCGCGATACCCGGGCCGCTTCACCCCTGCCCATGACGCTTGAGGATATGTTCGCCCGCGTCGAAGGCGGCGAAGCTGAAACCCTCAATATCATTGTGCGGGCCGATGCGCAAGGGTCGCTGGCCCCAATCATTCACAGCCTCGAACAGCTTGAGAACGATGAGGTCAAGGTCAAGATCTTGCAATCGGCTGTTGGCGACATTACCGAATCGGACGTAATGCTCGCCGAAACCAGTCAGGCGATCGTCATCGGGTTCGGCGTGAACATTGACAAGGCCGCTCTGGTGCGCGCCGAACAGTCCGGCGTCGAGATTCGGCACTATCAGATCATCTACAATCTCATCGAAGATGTGGAACAGGCGCTGAACGGTATGTTGGACCCAATCTTCGAAGAGGTAGTCACCGGCCATGCCGAGGTGCGGCAGATGTTCCGCGTGCGCCGCGGCGGCTTGATTGCCGGCTGTATGGTGCTGGACGGAGTTGTCAAACGCAACAGCCAGGCTCGGCTGCTCCGCAACGACACTACCGTCATCACCACATCCGTCGAAAATCTCAAGCGGTTTACCGAAGATGTCACCGAAGTACGGGCCGGGTATGAATGCGGCATCAATCTGGCCGGAGTCAATTCAGACCTCCAGGAAGGCGACATTATCGAGGTCTTCGAGAGGCAACAGGTACGATAATAGTTTCTGGTTTTCAGTTTATGGTTTATAGTGGGCTCGTGTGCCTGAATACCAAAACGAACGACAGACGGTATGGTAACGATGACGACCACAATTCGTCAGGAGCGGGCAGCAGAACTGCTCTATCAGGAACTCTCTATTTTGATTGGCGCCGAACTGGATGACCCGGTGTTGGAACTGCTGGAAGTGACGAATGTCGTGGTCAGCCGCGATCTGCGCGTGGCCAAGGTCTACATTCATCAGGATAGCGACATTCAGCGCAGTCTGGTCCTCGCCAGACTCAAGAAAGCCGCACCATTCCTGCGGCGCCAATTGGCCCAGAGTGTAACCTTCCGCGCCGTACCGGAACTGCTCTTCTATTATGACGATACCCCCGACCAGGCCGCTCGGGTCGATGCACTTTTGCAGAGCATTGCCGAGGAACGAGGGATACGTCAGCAGGATGAGGGGAGTTCTGATTCACCTCCCTCCTCCGCACTCTCTTCCCCGGATTTCTCCTCCGTGAATGCTCAGAAAGAGGATGCATGACCCTGAACGCGTCCCTGCTCAAGCAGGGTGCTGCATGCGGCCAAGAGGGCGTCCCGCCGCCCCCTCTCCTGCTCAGTCTCCTGGAATCCAGCCACCATATCCTCTGCGTCAGCCATGTAAGTCCGGACGGAGACGCGGTCGGCAGTCTGCTCGCCCTGGGCAGCATTCTGCGCGCGCAGGGTAAACGGCCGGCCCTGGCCCTCCAGGACGAAGTGACGTCGGAGTTCCAGTTCATGCCCGGGGTGGAGGAGATCATCGGGCCAGCCGAGGTCGCCCACAGTTACGATCTCATCGTCTGCCTGGACACATCCAGCATTGACCGGATCGGTACCGTCTACAAACCCGAAATCCACAATCAGATTCCCCTTGTCGTCATTGACCATCACGTTACCAATACGCTTTTTGGTACCGAAAATTGGGTGGATACAGGCTGCGCAGCCACCTGCCAGATGCTTGTTCACTTGGCCGACGCCCTCAGTGTGCCGCTCTCTGAGGAGACAGCCTTCTCGCTTCTGACCGGCCTCGTGACCGACACGCTCTGTTTTCGGACCGCCAATACGGACACAAATGTGTTGCAGGCGGCCTTGCGGCTGGTGAACGCCGGCGCAAGGCTGGAGTATGTCGTTCGTAACACACTGGACAGCAGGTCGTTCGGCCTCGTAAGGCTATGGGGGGCCGGTCTGGCCAATGTGCAAATGGAAGATGGTATCATCTGGGCGACTCTCAACGCCGAGAGCCGTCAGCGCAGCGGTGTCGAACCCCACCAGAGCGACGGCCTGGCCAACTTCCTCGTTACGGTGCGGGAGGCCGACATCAGCGCTACTTTCGCCCAACGTTTTGCAAAAAACGGCCAGGAACTGATCGAATGCAGCTTTCGGGCCAAGCCGGGGTTCAACGTGAGCCGGGTCGCCTTTTCATTCGGCGGCGGTGGACATCCGCCGGCCGCCGGCTGCACTGTTTCCGGTACTCTGCAGGAGGTCTCGGCCCGCGTTGTGGCAGCGCTGCACGAACTGCGCCGCCAGAGCATTGATGGCGATCGTGGTTAGCAGACAGGGAGTAGCGTCTTCCACGTACCAGTATCATGACCGATCTACATGGAATTCTCCTTGTCGATAAACCGGGCCGCCCGCTCTCCCAAGCGCACGCCGGCGAGCCCGCCTCCGCGGAGCTGCCTACCAGCCACGACATTGTGCAGTTCGTCCGGCGTTGGAGTCGTCAAAAACGCATCGGCCACACGGGCACGCTGGACCCGATGGCAAGCGGGCTGCTCGTGTTGTGCCTCGGGGTAGCCACACGGCTGGTGGAGTACTATCAGGGGCACGACAAAACATACGAGGCCCGCGTAACCCTGGGACGCGCCACCGATACCTACGACGCTGTCGGCAAAACCGTCTCCCAGCCTCCCGTTCCGCCTCTGACCGACGCCGACGTGGAGGCCGCTCTGACTGCCTTCCGCGGCCGGATTGCCCAGAGACCACCGGTCTATTCGGCATTGAAGCAGGGGGGTGAGAGCCTGCATCGCAAAGCCCGGCGCGGTGAGGCCGTAAATGTGGCGCCAAGGGAAGTTACCTTCCATGAGATAGAGCTTCTTTCCTTTGCGCCGCCCGCAAACATATCTCTCCGGATACGCTGTTCCGCCGGGGCATACGTTCGCAGCCTGGCCTACGAGCTGGGGCAGGCACTGGGTACCGCGGGCCACCTGAGCTATCTGCGTCGACTGGAAGCCGGCCCGTTTTCCGCCGTCGACGCGTCAGATCTGCCGGCCATCGAACGCGCAGCCAAGGACGGCGGGCTGGCCGAGTTGCTGCTGGCGCCCGATGCCGGTCTGGGGTTGGTGCGACTGATCCTAAGTGAGGAAGAGCATACGCGGCTGGGTTACGGGCAGAAGGTCTATCTGAGCTCTACCGTCCTTGCCCAAGACGCCTCCTTTCCCCGCTCCTGCAGTTCGGATGGATGGCGCCCGGATGAGCTCGCGGCCGCCTATGATCACAGCGGCCGCTTCCTAGGAATCGCACGCTCGCAAGCCGCCGGCGGGAACGGAGACGGTACACTGTGGAAGGCCGAAAAATGGCTCGCCCAACAGCTGGGGAGTCTTTCGTAGTCCTTCGCTTTTGGAGACGAATGTACGTGCAGGTTGAAGAACGGCTTATTCCCACATTTTGTAGCGTGTAGGGGCAGGCGGGACGACTTTGTTCCTACCGTGCAATCCGCCGGAGAGTACTGGTGGCAAACGGAATTCACGTTAAGAACCAGAAACTGATCTGAGATGAGAATTTGGCGCAGCGATCTGCGATCTCTCCGGTTTCCCGGCCCAACCTTCCTGACTATTGGAAATTTCGACGGTGTGCATCTGGGCCACCAGGCCCTCTTGCGTACCTTGCAGACAGAAGCGGCGGCCCATGCGCCCGCCGCCAAAACAGCACTGCTCACGTTTGACCCCCACCCTATGGCCGTGCTGCGGCCAGACCTTACCTTGTGCCTTTTGACCACGCCACAGGAGCGTCTGCACCTGATCGAACCGTTCGGCCTTGATCTGGGGATCATTCAGCCGTTCGACATGGAACTCGCTAGCCTGACTCCCGATCAGTTTATGGCGCTTCTCGTAGAATGCTTGGGGCTTGCACGGCTGGTAGTGGGACCGGATTTTGCGCTGGGTCAAGGACGCAGCGGCAACGTTAACCTTCTGCAAGCGCTGGGTGCGCGGCTCGGCTATGATCTGTCGGTGATCGAACCGCTCGCATGTGGGGATCGAGAAGTCCACAGCCGCCAGATCCGTCAGTCACTGTTGGCCGGCGCTGTACCGGATGCAACGCAGATGCTGGGCCGGCCCTACCAGATCACTGGAGCCGTCGAAGAGGGAGAACGTCGCGGGCGCGAAATCGGCGTGCCCACCGCCAACATCCGGCCCGTTCCACACAAGCTTGTCCCCGCCAATGGGGTCTATTCGACTTGGGCATATCTGCCGGACAGCTGCTCGCCCCATCCTCGCGCCAGCGTAACCAATATCGGCGTGCGACCCACTGTAGACGGACGTCGGCGCCGTATCGAGACGCATCTGCTCGATTATCCAACGGCTGGTGAGTCCGGCACACTGTACGGGCAGCAACTCACCATCTCCTTTGTGTCTCGTTTGCGCGACGAGCAACGATTCGACAGCCTGGAAGAGCTCGTCGCCCAAATTCAGCTGGACATCTCCGTCGCGCGTCGCACGCTGGCAGAGATATCGGCGGTTCCCGACTCTATCACCAGGAAATAGGAGCTAACCTGGGCGCAGCAATTCCATGAATAGGGGCGCCCCCAGCAGCTTCGCTCACAGGTTCTCTATCAATGAGTCTTCGCCGCCACCGCCATCAAGTCCCATTTTCCGCCATCCCTCTGCTCGTCTGCGCAGTTCTGTTTCTTGGCGCGTGTGTATTTCAACCGATCGACCCCAACGCCTCTCAAGGCGCCGGCTCTGCTGAAACTGTCGATCCAGAGCTCAAATGGCCGCGGCCGCCAACGGCACACCCCGATCCAATGGGAGGGGTCGCCGACATTGCACTGATCCATGGCATGGAAGAAGCCTTTTCCTGTCTTGCCGGGGGCCAGCCCGTCTATGCGGTGTTGCAACGCAACGCCAATGTGCGCAATCAACCCCACACGCAAGGCTGCCACCTGGGCCGCGTGCCCGCAGGCACTTTGGTGCGCGTTGAGGCGATCTTCGGCCAGGAGCAAGAGCTCCCTTTTGTCTCCCTCGACCGCTCCATCGGCCGGATTTCAATCTCCACGCCGGGGTTCGATGAGGACATTCAGCCGCTTTTTGAAGAAAACTGCGGCGCCTGTCATAGCAGTGTTGTGCAACAGGCCGAGCTGCAAGTGACCGAGTATGAACCCTTGATGGCCGGCGGACAGAACGGGCCCGTGGTGGAGCCTGGCGCTCCGGATTCATCTTCGCTATGGACACAGATCCGGTCCGGCGCAATGCCGATGGTGGGGGAGCTCGGAGATGACGAGAAAGCCCTGATTTACAACTGGATCGTGGCCGGCGCGACCAGGCAGGGCACAGAGCCGGCGCCCGCGGCCGCAATGTGGCTGCGTCTGTCGGGCGAAGACTTCACCCGGGCGCCGAATGAATGTGCCCAGGACGGCGGCACTGTTCCCTTTATCAGTGCCCAACTCGCCCTGCCCGCAAGCTGTGCTGCCATTCCAAATGCTGATCAGATTGCCGCATATCTGCCTAAAGTGGAGCCGGCAAGCGTAGACCCTGCTCCGGCCTCAGGCGATTCCCCCCAAAGTGTTGATACCAGTAATGATACAAATTCGGGCGGCAATGCGGAAGACAATTCACAAAGCGGCGTAGCCGTCGCCCCACCGCGAGGCATGGCTGCTGGTAGTGTCGGCATTCACGTCGCTCCCTTCAATTTGAGCCCCCCGTCCGAATCCGATCCGTGGCTGGTTCCTCTGGGTGGCTTCTGTGCAGAGCAGTTTCTGGCCGAGAAACTCCAGAACAAATTCAGCATTACTGCTCTGACTTTTGCCCCAGACGGCAGACTGTTCATCGCCTTGGACCACCCAGCCTCCGGCAACTCCGATCCCAATATCATCTACGATCCCTATCACGCCAGCCGCTCTATCGTCATCTGGCACAGCGTTTCCAGGGACAGCTACTATGAGATCCTTCGCGAGTCTAGTCGCGTCACAGGAATGGCCTGGCATGCGGGCGCGCTCTATCTGAATCGGACCGGTGAAGTGGGCCGCATCGTCGACGGCAGCGGATATGAACCTCTGGCCGGCGGCTTTGCCGTCGCAGGCCATCTTTTCCACGCCAACAACGGTCTTGTGATCAGCGACGGCTGGCTTTACATTTCTGCCGGAGGTGTGCGGGACGGCTACTCGGACGGCATTATCGTTCTTCACGATGGCGAACTTCCCGCGGAAACGCTGGCCACCAATGTGGCTGCCGGCGGCAATCCCTTCGCTGCCCGCATCGTACGCGCCCGGCTGGACCGGCTGCTGGCTGAACGCTCAATCGGCGTCTTCCAGACCGCGGCGCGCGGTGTGCGTAACCCCTACGGCATTGCCGTCGACCCGTTCGGGCGCATCTGGTTCACCGACAATGGCGCCACCAACGTGCCCGGTGAATTCAACGCCGGGGACGAAGTCGATCTGCTTGACCCGCGTACCCTCTCCGCCGCCGCCAATGCGGGCGACGTGAATGCTACCCCCTTCTATGGCTTCCCGATGGTGTTGGGCGGGGTCAACAAGGATTGGTGGACCGCTCCTGTGCTGACGCTCCCCAACTCGGCCGCGCCCACCGGCATCACCTGGGCCTACGACACCATCTTTTTCGCCAATTACGGGCACGACCCAGGTCTGTTCCGGATGGCGAACGCAGGCGGCCGGATCATCGCCGAACGAATCATGCACAACTGGCCCGTGCAGGCGGTCGCAACCGCACCGGACGGGGCCGTCTGGATCGGAACCGGCGACGGCTTGCTGTTCCGCCTTGTACCCGGCTGCGTTGGCTGAGGAGTGCTGCTTGCGCTTTCTATGTGTATCCGCGCAACTGGCGGGCCACCTGGATTGGGGCGGCTATCTGCTCACGGCTGTCGAACTGAGGCGGACTGGTCACGATGTCCTGTGGGCCACAGGCCATGAACTGCACAGCCAGCTCGATGCGCAGGGCGTTCCCATACATATCCTGCAAGAGACCGGCTGGCGCTGGCCGCCGCCGCCCCCTCTACAGAAAGGCACAGCCTCAGAAGAGGAGTTCCAGCGCCTGCGCATGGTCCGTTCACTGGATCAATGGTTGGACGTGGAGCGCGTGCAGGCGGCTACGCTTGAGCTTGTCGAGGTGGCCAAACGTTTTCGCCCGCATCTGATCGTCAGCGAGATGTTCACCGCCGCGGCCGGCATCGCCGCCGAACTCCTGGGCGTGCCCTTTGCCGTGGCCGGGTGGCCAGCATTGCAGACGCAGTCGCCAAGCCCCAAAGCAGACGCGCCCGGCGCAGTCGGGAAACTGGCTCAGGCGCGAGTGGATACGCTGCTTGCCAATTTTGGTGTGACCGGCGTCAACTTGGCGTTGGACGGTCCGGCGGCGCTCCGTTCTCCCTCCTTACATCTGACCTACTGGAGTCCCCGCTGGTATGCCGGAGCCCGGTTGCTGCCGCAGACACAAATGGTAGGCGGGGTCGCTCCTCCTCCCCTGCCGCGTGAATCCTCCTGGCTGGACCGACTTCCAACCGATCGTCCATGGATCTTCATTACCCTCGGTACCGCATTTATCAGGGACATCAATTTCTTCATAATCGCGGCTCGCGCCGCGGCAGAGGCGGGAGGCGTACCGATCCTGGCGGCTGGCAAAGGCGTTGACGCCGTCGGCACAGAGTGGGGCTGGTCCCCGCGCGAGGCCGAAACACTGCGGAATAGTCTGCCGCAGCCTTCAGTTCTGGTGGACAGAGTCCGGTTTGCCGAGGCGCTGCCCCACATCGCCGCCGCGATCCATCACGGCGGCGCCGGCACGACCCACGCCTTGGTTACGTATGGAATTCCGCAGATCGTCGTGCCCAAGGCTGCGGACCAGGCCCGTCAGGCCAGCGGGGTCGCGCGTAGCGGCGTCGGCTACCATATCCCCCCCAATCAGTTAACCGTTCCGCTGGCAGTGGAAGCCCTGCAAAAGATACTGGCCGTTGATGCCCCCGCTTGCCTGAACGCCGCCAGCCTGCAAGAGGAGTTTGCGTCCCTGGGAGGGATTCCCAGAGCCGCACAAATCCTGGTTGCAGCCGCCTAATTCGACTCGCCGTCAACCGGTCTCATTCGTAGTGAATTTCGCTCGTCCCGTTTCGCTTCTCCACCCGGATCAGCTTCTCCGTAGCCTGTTCGAACGAATCATCGTGGCTGATGATAAACAGCTGCTCAAAGCCGTGCACGCCCACGATCTGCCAGGCCAGCGCGCCGCGCCGCGTTTCGTCCAGATTTGTGGTCGGCTCGTCGAAGAAGGCGACGCCGATACTGCTCATCTCCTGGAGCAGGGTCAACCGTACCGCCAGCGCTGCACTCATCTGCTCGCCGCCGGACAGTTGGGAAAACGTCCGCTCTCGGCCATCGACTTCCAGGATGATCCCGTAATCCTCCTCCCAGCGGAGCGTGCGCGTGTAGTCCTCCATGATCTGGCCGAATAACTGATTGGCGGTGTAACTGATTTGTTGGACCAGCGCTTTGGTTATGAATGGGCCGGCCTCCTGTATAACGGAGCGCAGAAACTGCAGAAGCTCCTCCTGTTCCGCTAGCCGGTCGCGCCGGGATTGGGCAGTGACGAGCCGCTTCTCCAATGCCTGCAGTTGCGCGATCTCTTCCTCCGCCCGAAATAGACGTTCACGCCACTGGCCCAAATCAGCCTCCAGCCGCGCACTGCGCCCGCGGAACTGGTCTACCTGGGCTTCAGCCTCCTGGAAGCGCTCTTCGTCGAATTCGCGACTGCCGGCCGCCAGCTGTTCCTGTCCATCCTCGTAACGCACCTGCGCGGCCTCCAACGCCTTCTCTGCTCCGGCAACCTCCTCCTGGCGCTGGGAGAGGGCTTCGGCTGCGGCCTGATTGCGCCGGAAAAGATCGTCGGCTGTCTGGAACTTCCTCAACTGGGAGGAGATCCGGGCAGTCTCAGCGTCCAGGTCGGCAAATTCTGCCATACGCTCGTCAAGCGCCGCAAGCGCGTTTCGTTTCTGCTCAACCTGCGCCTGCCGCAGTTGCAAAGCCTCTTCTACCCGTCCCCGCCCCCGTGCCTGTTGGATGGCCGCGTCCCGTTGTCGACGCGGGTCGCCCAGCGCCTTCAATGCCTCCTGTAGCCGTCCCAGACGTTGCGGCGCCTTTCTTAGCGCCTTGACCGATTCGCTGGCTTCGGTCAACTGGGACTTCAGATCGGCCAACTCTCTTTCGGCTGTTTCGACCGAGTTCTGGCGCGGGAGAGCGCGCAGGGTCTGCTCCTGCTGGCTCAGGGTAGCGCGCGCCTGCACCAGTTCCGCCTCGGCTTTACGGACAGCCTCCGCGGCGGCCTGTGAAGCCTCGGTCAACTCCACCCAGCGCTTACGGAGGCGTTGGACAAGCCGCTCACGATGTTCTGCCGACAGGGGCTGCTCACAGATGGGACAGATTGGAGATGTTTCCGATGCCCGCAACTGCTGGCCCTGCTCCTGTACCGTCTTCTGTTCCGCGTGCATTCGGGCCTCAATAGCCTGTTCGGCAGATTTCGTCTGCTGCAAAGTTTCCATGTGAGCCTGTAGCGGTTCCAGGGATGCTTCAATCTCCTGGGCCTGGGCCAACTCTTTGCGTAGAGTGTCCAGTCTCGCCTGCGCCGTTTTGACAGCCGTCTGTTCCCGCTGCACGCGGGCGTCTGCATCTTTCAACTGATCGGCCTGCCGTTGGGCATCCCGCAGTTCGGCTTCTAACTCTTCCTGCTCGGCTGCCGCGTCTGCCAGGTTTGCAGCCGTTTTCTCTGCTTCCGCAATCTCAACCAGGGCGCGCTCCTGGGCATTCGCCTGCGTTTCCGTCCGCGCCAATAGCGTCTGGACGCCGGCCCGCTCCTCCTCCAACCGCCGCCTCTGTGCCAACCGTTCATTCACAGCGCCTTGAGCCTTTTGCGCGGCGCGGTAAGCTTCATGGCCGGTCCGGTTGGCTTCCAAGGTTGTCACCGCCCGCTCGCTCTCTGTCAACCTTTGCCGGGCCGTAGCCAGCGCCCGTTCCTGTTCGGCCGCCTCCCGCTCCTGCAACTGCACCATGCGCCGCAACTCTTGCAGCCGTTCCCGTTTCACCTCCATCGCTTTCCGGGCAGATTCGGCTGCAGTGAGCTCCACTTGCGCGGCGCGCAGTTCAGTCTCCCCGCTTCCGATCTGGGCGGTCATTTCGCCTGCTTCGGCCCGCACGGTTGGCAGCCGCTTCAACTCACCCTCCAGCCTGCCGACTTCAACGGCAAGATTTTCCTGGCGCTGGTTGAGCAAACTGAGGGGCTCGCGCAGTCTTTCCCACGCCCGGCGGTATTCGGCCACCTTCAGGAGGGGATCGAAAACGGCCTTGCGAATCCTGGGCGTCTCCAGAAAGGAGACGGTGAAGCTGCCTTGCGGCACGCCTACGGCGTTTCTGAACAGCTCCTCCGGCTCAGTATCTTCGTCGATGCCGAGATGAAGGCGCAGGAACTGCATGACATCAGCTTTGCCCTCGCAAATCTTCATATCCAGTTCCGGGTCCATGATTGTATAGGCGCTGCTGCTGCCGCAGCTTCGAATGACCCGATAGGCGCGCTCATCGTAATCGCTGAGATAATCGACAGCGACTCTCGCCGTCCTCTGACTTGCACGCACGAAATCGGGCTGGCTAAACGGAAGATGATCGAAGAGAGCAAAGCCGATAGCCTCGAGAATCGTCGTCTTTCCCGCTCCGTTGGGGCCAACGATCGCGTTCGTGCCTGGGCTGAATTCGACCGTTGCCTGTGCGTAGCTCTTGACGTTTTCCAGGGTCAGCGAACGGATCAACATGGCGTCTCTTCTCCCTGCAGAACCCTCTCCTCGCCCCTTGCCAGCTCTTCCAGAATCGCATTGGCAGAGGCGCCGTTGACGGCCAACTGTTTGATCGCGAGCGTTAGTTCGGTCCATGCGCTGCTTCGGTCGCGGAAACGATTGTCCCGTTCGAGAAGATCGGCAATGATCTGCCGCTCCAGCTCCTGTCGGCCGAGATGTTGATCGGTCCCTATTGCAAACTCCGCGGCTCGCGTGTCATCGCGTACAAAGCAGAGCAACGGCTGGTACTGCTCTTCAACTATCTGTTCAAGCAGTTTCAAGTCCAGCGCGCCGCGGTCGAAAGGAAGCACGCCGCTCAGCCGCAGCTCCACCACCGGCTCTTTACCTGTGAACTGACGGCGCTGGCGCTCAATGTAGCTCCGGCACTTTTCGACCAGGTCGGCCGGCGTCTCGCACGCGTCGACCATGAAGAAGAGGCGTTCAAACGGACGCCGCGGATTCGCGTGCAAGGCCGGCCGGTGCTTTGGCTTCCCCTCCGTATCCACCTCCACAAGATAGTATCCCCGCTCCGGCCAGGCCGCCTCGGACAGTGAGTTGGTCTCCGGGCTGCCGGGATTGTAAATCCAGTCGTCGAACTCGAAGGGCTTGTGGAAGTGGCCCAGCGCCAGGTAGTCCACGTGGGGCCGCAGAGGAGCCAGATCGCGGTGGCTCAGAGCGCCGCCCTGGTGGTCGAGAACTCTCTCAACACCGGCGTGGGCCATGAATATCGTGTATTCGATCCCCTGCCTGTCGGCTGCCGCCAGCGCTTCGGCTACCTGTTCCACGACCGCCGCCGCGGCACTTCCGTAATAGCGCATGCCGTAAACCCGCAAGCCCGGAACCGGTTCCACAAAAGCCCCTTCGCGTCTGGCGTAGGGCGGGAGCCCAACCTTCTCTCCGTCAAACTGTGGGTTGAGCAGAGCCAGCAATTCCCGTTCGGCCAGAAAGCGTACCCAGCCGATGCTGTCGCGATAGTAGGCCAGTTCATGGTTGCCCTCCACCGCCAGGCAGGGTATGCCTGCCTCTTTCAGCCGTTCCAGACCCGTGATGGCATGACTGAGTGTAATCGGGTCGATGGCGCGTTTTTCAAAGAGATCACCGGCCAGCAGCACGAAATCGACTCTGTTGTCGATGGCTGCTTTGATGATGTCAAGATAGGCGCGGGTAAAATCGTTCTGACGATCCCGGCTGTTGTACTGTCGATAGCCAAGATGGCAGTCGGCCATGTGGAGAAACGTAGCGCGCATAATGTGCCCCAGCGGTAACTTGAACTGTAATTTGACGAGGCGTTCGGCTGCAGGTCACCTGGCGGCGTCGCACGTGAACTGCAGTCAATCTTTGTCGTCTTTCTCAGCGGAGATAAACAGACTGAGGAGAAAGCTGACGAAGCTGATGACGAGCGCGCCCAGGAAGGCGGCGCCAAAGCCGTCTACCCGAAAGTCCACGTTGAAGAGACCGGCCAGCCAGCCGGTCAGCAGCAGCATCAGGGCGTTGACCACAAAGGTGAACAGTCCGAGCGTGACCAGAAAGGCCGGGCAGGTCACAACTTTGACAATCGGTTTGATGATCGCGTTGACAACGCCAAAGATCAGAGTGACCGCCAGCAGGCTGCCGAAACCCACCTCGCCGCCTGCGCCAAACTGAATGCCGTCAATCAGTGTTGACGCCGCATACAGAGCGATGGCGTTCCCAACCAGCCGTAGCAGAAGCGTCATAGGGGCCTATAGGCGCAGGCGCATCGTGTACAAAGTGCTGCGCACGGCAAAACCGTGGTCGAGCAGTGTCTGCGCCGCGATTTCGTCCTGTGTGCTCACAGTGGCCCGCAGCGGCCAGCGCGGGCACTCCTGCAAAAGGGCCAGCGCGCTCAAGACCAACGGCTGGGCATACTGTTCCTGGGCGTCGGGCCGCAGCCAGAGACGGATATGATGCTCCCCCTGCCACCATCGGGCGGTCACCTGAATTGCGCCTTCAAAGCGGCTGCCGTAGTCGCGGATGGCGTAGCGGTAAATCCGCTGGCGCCCGGCGAGCCTGTTCACCAGTTCACCAATGCGCTTTTCAAGCGGGACCTGGAAGTCGTCTCGCCGTACGGCCCGCCACCACTGGAACTCGGCGTTGGGTCGGCTGGCGGCCAAGTCATACAGCAGATTACTGTCAGATGGAGAGAACGCCTGCAGGTTGGAAAGAACCGGAAACGCGATCCGCCGCGGCGCGCCCGGCGCGTAAAGTTCGGACGTTCCTCCCATGTTTTCAAAGCGGAGCCGTTCATAAAGGCCGCGAGCGATCTCGTTTTCCCCGCGCACCTGCAGCACAGCCCAGGACCCGCCCATCTCGCGGATGTAGTCCAGGGCATGCTCCATGAGCGCGCGGCTGATCCCGCGCCCGCGCCAGGCCGGGGAGACAGCCACATTTGCGATCCGCCAGCGCCCGCTGCCACTGGCGGCCCGCTGTACGGTTATATTCCCCACCACCCGCTTGTTCTCTACCCAGACGAAACCGTTGAAGACATTCCGAAACTCGCCGGTACTGCGGTAGAGAATGCGCACCAGCCCGCTCATATAACCGAGAATTCGCAACTCGCGCAGCGCAGCCTCGCCCTGTTCGTCCAGTTCTTCTGCAAAAGCCTCGGTTATCAACCTGGAAACGGCGCGCAGATCGCGCCCTACGTCAAAGGGGCGAATGCCCTGCTGGGGATCTCGAGGATGGCTTGCGGCAGAGGAACGAGTCAGGGCAACCATTTAGAGGAAGTAGGAAAGCGCCCAGCTATTCACTGCGCTACCCGGACAAGCGCCGGGCGCAGGATCCGGTCCTGGATGCGGTAGCCGGTGCGCAATGTCTGGATGATGTGCCCGCTGGGGACATCTTCGCTCGGCTCATTTGAGATGGCCTCATGCTGATTCGGGTCGAATTCACCGCTCCTGGCCAGTGGTTCGACCTCTGCATTGGCGAGAATGTCCAGGAGTTTCTGCTGGATCTGCTCGAATCCCTGCAGCCACGCCTGGTCCTCTCCTCGCGCACCTTCGGGCACGTTCTGAAATGCCAGCTCGAGATCATCGAGAACGGGCAGCAGCTGACGCATCATGCTTTCCGTGGCGCGCTTGATGCGCTCCTCGTTTTGGCGTTCGCGGCGTTTGCCTGCGTTCTCATATTCGGCGACGGTGCGCTGCATCTTGTCGAGGTGGCTGGCAGCCTGCTCCTGAGCACCCGCCAGCTCCGATTGAAGCCGGGCGATCGTCTCTTCGGGCGTCTCGACCCGCTCTTCAGCCTCGTCGCCGTCCGATACGGCGCTTGCGTCGGGTTCACTTGCCTCAAGAACAGCCTCTTCAGGCAACTGTCCGTTTTCTGGCTCTCCTGTTGTGTTTTCCCGTTTTTCCTGTTTGCTCATGAATGATCCTGTTACGCAAATGTGTTATCTAACGGCTTTGGCCGTAGAGCTGGTGCATCAGTTCGTTCAGAAGTGTGGCGACATAGCGCACTGCCCCAACTGTCCGACCGTATGGCATTCGCATCGGGCCGACTACGCCCAGCAGGCCGCTGACACGGTCCGGCACGCCATAGCGGCTCAGTACAAGGCTGATGTCCTGCATATCGCCAAAACGACCCTCACCGGCGATCATCACCTGTACGTCGCTCAACTCCATCACGTCATCGTAAATCTCTTGCAGCAGCGTGCGCTGTTCGAATACCTCCACGATCCGGCTCACCTGCGGCCCGTCCGTGAATTCAGGCTCGGCCAGCACCTGGGCCAGACCATGTCGATAGACGCGGTCGGTGATCTGCTCTTCCGACTGGAGCAGGGTGTTGAGTACAAGCTCGCCAACTTCGCGGGTGAAGCCGGTGAACTCCTCCAGTTTTTCCGGCAGATCGGCAGCCGTAGCGCCGGATATTTCAACATTGAGCTGGTTGCTCGCCCGGCTCAGCTCCTCTTGAAAAATCGGCTGTTCCAGGGTGATTAACTGCTGTTTCAGCGTGCCTGTGGCCAGCACCAGCACCAGCAAAACAACCGTATCCTGAATGCCAATCAACTCCAGATGTTTGACCCTGCTTGAGATCGAGCGTGGGGAAGTCGCCAGCGCCGCGCCCGTGGAGGCTTTGGCCAGGACCGCCGTGCTGAGACGCAGCCACTGATCAATCTCCCGCCGGGCTTGATGGAACTGATGGCGGATCATATGCCGCTCATGGGATGGCAGATCGGTGTGGGCCATGAGATTGGCCACAAAGTACCGATAACCGCCATCTGTGGGAATGCGGCCGGCGCTGGTGTGGGGGTGGGTCAGCAGCCCAGCCTTCTCCAGCGCAGCCAAATCATTGCGGATGGTCGCAGCGCTGACACCCAGATCGTACTTTTGCGCGATCGACTGACTGCCCACCGGCTGGGCATTCTCCACATATTCCTGGATGACGATTCGCAGCACCTGTTTACGGCGCTGGCTCAACTGCAGTTTGGTCATGAATCACTGGCAGATAAGATTGCCGCCTGTCTGCCTTCCATCCAGCCCGCTGAGTATGCGGCCGGTGGAGGGCAAGTCGAACTGTCGAACAGTTGGCAGCAGTCAGACGTTTCAGACTTGCCTTTAGCACTATTGCAATGGGAGTGCTAATCGAAAAAGAAGTGTAGCAAACCGGGCAGGGGGTTGTCAAGGAATTTGGCTCGGTTCAGTAGGCGTTTTTGTTTGTCCCGAGTAGCCACTGGCCTAGTGTGCGAATGATAATTTTGATGTCCAGGGCCAGTGACCAGTTTTCGATATACCAGAGATCGTACTTCGTGCGCTCCTCGATCGAGGTGTCGCCCCGCATCCCGTTTACCGCGGCCCAACCGGTCATCCCGGCCTTTTCGCGGTGGCGGTCCATGTAACGTGGAATCATCTGCCGGAACTGCTCAACGTAGACTGGTCGTTCAGGGCGCGGCCCGACCAGGCTCATTTCTCCAAAGAGAACATTGATTAACTGGGGTAGTTCGTCGATGTTGGCGCGACGAATTAAAGCGCCCAGCTTGGTCCTCCGGGGATCGTTCTCGACCGTCCAGCCTGGCCCGGATTCTTCAGCGTCCTCGCGCATGGAGCGAAACTTCAGAATCTTGAACGACTTGGCATCCAATCCCATCCGTTTATGTGTGTAGAAGACCGGCCCGGGACTGTCCAGTTTGATCAAGAGCGCCACCAGCATCAGGAAGGGGCTGAGAACTATCAGGCCGATGGCGCTTCCCACCAGGTCCATACCGCGTTTGAGTGTCAGTTTCCAACCCTGCAGGGCCACGTCGCGAACTGTGACCAGGGGCAGACCGCCAAGATACCCGATCGTCACTTCACTCGCCATAATTCCGAATGCATCCGGCAGCACGCGAATGCCGACCTTCTCTCGCTCACAGAGGCTGATGATGCCGACCAGCTCCTGATGGGTACTTTCCGGCAGCGCGATGATCACTTCGTCGACCGCAAATTCGTCAATGATTCTGGGAATGTCGGCGACTCTGCCCAGAATCGGTACATTTAGAATGGAACGCGTACTGCTGTTATCAACGATCCCGATCACCTGAAAGCCCAATTTGGGATTGGCCTGTACTCTCTGCAGGATCATGCGGCCGGAATCTCCGCCGCCGATGAGCAGGACCCGGTCGCCGCCGATTCCTCTGGCCTGGGCATTCCACTGCACTTGTGCATGCAGGGTCCGGCCGATCGTCAACATCATGATGTTGAGCAACCAGGCATATCCCAGGAAGGTGCGGTGGTAAACAAAATCCCGCAGGAAAAGGCTGACCAGCGCTACGGTCAGTAGCGTGCACAGTGTTGTGAGTTTTGCGGTGCGAAAGATTTCGTCCAATTGACCGAGCGGTCGGCGGCGCTGGTACATGCGCTGCGAAGAGAAGAGCGACAGCAGCACCAACGACTGTGTCAGCGGCAAAGCCAGGAACTCCACGAAAGGGCCGACGATGATATCCGGCTGCAACTCCATCAGCCTCGGCGTCAGGTTCATCTCAGTCAGCCGGTGGGCCAGGAAGAACGCCAGCCACGTGCAGCCGAAATCCACAACGACCAGCGAGAGCGCGAACAGAAGCTGGGCGCGCTTAGGCATGCCCGGCCGCTGGGCACGCAGGGCCGAGTATCTCCCGTTGGGACTGGAGTATATGCTCTCCTCGGCCGCAGTCGCGGATGGCCGCGATTCTGTCGGAGGCTCCTCAAGTTCTGGTGTCGGCTGTACCGGTGACTTCCACATCGTGCCTATTGTGTATGACCGGAAGTGGACGGCTCTTAACTTTCCACAGTCAATTTCATCAGATTCTGGCAGACCGGTTCTCGTTTGCGCTAGGTACGCGCAACCCTCCTAGACACGTTTCTGTCGCAGCTTCCATAGCCGGATGGCGATGTCTACACCGCCAATCAGAGCAATACTGAGCCAGATCAGTTTGTCCAGCGCCCATGAACTGTTGGCCCGGTAGTGTTTGCGATAAAAGATCCACATCGCCTCATAAAAGGCGCGGCGGGCCTTGCGGCTCTTGCGGCTGGAGGCCTCTTTGACATGCGTGATCTCGACCTTGCCGTTATACCAGACATCCCAGCCTGCGTTCTTGATTCGCTTGGCCCAATCGAGGTCTTCACCGTACATGAAGTAGGCCTCGTCCAACAGCCCGACCTGCAGGATCGCCTGCGTGCGCACCTGCATATAGGCACCCACAACCGAGTCCACCGGATGCACAGCATCTTCCGGCAGGTAGCCCAGATTATAGGCGTTGAAACGCTCGCTGCGGGGAAACAGCCGGCTCAGGCGGGTCATACGGCAGAAGCTCACCCAGGGCGTGGGAAAACTGCGGCGGCAGGCCAGATCGAGGGTCCCGTCTGGCCGTCGCACCCGCGGGCCCGCTATGCCGAGGTCGGGCCGCTCGTCCATGAATTGGATCATGTCTGCCAGCGCGTTCGCCGGCAAAACAGTGTCATTGTTAAGAAGGAGGATGTAGCGGGGAAGAGGCCTGTTGTGCAGTGGCTGGCGGTCGGAGAGGCCGAGTTGGCGCAGAGCCAGGTTGTTCCCCGCGCTGAAACCGAGATTGGTCTCCGAAACGATCACGCCGGCTTGCGGGAAGCGGTCGCCCACCATGGCGGCGCTGCCGTCACCGCTGCCGTTATCAACAACACAGACCGTGTAGGAAAAATCGCCCGCAGAGGCAAACACCGATGTCAGGCAACCAGACAGAAGGGCGCTGGCATCGTAGTTGACGATGACTATCGCAAGGTCCAGTTCTTCAGCAGACGGAATAGACCCGGAGGGCATCCCACTCGTTGGCAGCGTCGATCGCGAGCCGGTGCTCTCTATCCATTCTGACCAGACGACAAGGCGAGGAGACTGCATTGTCTGAGTTGCTGTTCACCCGCTGCTCAGTTGTCCATACGGCAGGAGAAGGCCGCGGGCCCCATATGTGAGCGAAAAAAGACTGTGATCTGTGCGATCGCATGGTGACGATTAGCTGCCGCGAAGCTCGGGACAGTCAATCGCGGAAATCAGACACTTTGCAAGAATCACAGCCGAAACTATCTGCTCTATATGCGTCTGATTCTAGCACGGCACGCTCCTTTCGCCAAAGCGGTTGCCTGAACCATCCCTGAGCGCACACCGGGCAATAACTGCCTTCAGCAGACCCGTTAGAGCAGATCGACTGGCGTGAACGGTACTCCGCAGGTGCTTGCAATTCGTGTTCACTATTTCTGCTATGCCCTCCTTTAATCATGACAAGGCAAGCAGAAATCACCCGCAGAAGCTATACCGTCGCCCCCGGGCCTGCCTACAGCTGGCGTAATGCAACTTCCAGCACGCGGTCAGGAGTCAGTTCCGGCAGTAGGAGTGCATTGGCTGCGGCCGCCAATGTGCGAGGCGATAGGGGCTCACCGTCACCACCCTCGTTCTGCTCTCCGATTCCTGGCAGAGCGCCTTGAGGGATGAGGCCGATCAATTCGCTGCGGTCCAGCTTCACAGCGTGGCGGGCGGCCTGCCGGCGAATGGCATTAACCGCCTCCTGAGGGGATGTGGCGCGATAATCAACGAGATTCATGCTGACCTGGGCCTGACCATCGACAAGGAGGCCCAGGGCTCGGATCGCCGGCAGCCCGCCGTCGCGCTCGCGTATCTGGCGGGCGATCGTTCTGGCGACGGCAACCTCGGCAGTGCGCAGGAAAACGTTGAAGGCAATGAGAATAGGCCTGGCCCCGACCACAACCGCGCCCGCCGGGCCCGCCCTGGCCGGGCCGAAGTCCGGCAGGCGTTGCGGAAGGTGGATTTCCCGGACCAGGGCCTCATATTCACCGCGCCGGACATCGGCCAGATTGCGGCGCTCAGCTCTGGTAGCCGCTTGGCCATAGAGGTAGACGGGCACATCCAGCTCATCACCGATGCGGCGAGCCAGTTGCCGGGCCAGGAGAGCGCAGTCAGCAAGGAGAGTGTTTCGAATCGGCACGAGCGGGACCACATCGGCCGCGCCCAGTCTGGGATGGACGCCCCGATGCCCTCGAAGGTCGATACGGGCGACAGCCACTTCGACCGCGTTGAACAGCCCTTGCAGAACCTGTTCCGGCGGGCCCGCGACCGTGAGAACGGTGCGGTTGTGGTAAGCATCGCTGGTGCGATCGAGCAGCCGGGCGCCGGACGTCTGGACTGCTGCCGCCAACTCGTCGATGACATCGGCGCGGCGGCCCTCTGAGAAGTTCGGAACTGTTTCTATGATTGGGATGTCGTTGGAACTGTGATTCATGCGATGACGGGTTGGGCTGCGACCGTGGTGCGAGCAAAGTTAGGCGCGCTCTACATTCTCTCCTGTCCCTGTCGCTTGTCTGAACCACCAAATGAGGAACTGGGGACTGGACGGTGATAGACCGGACTTAAATCAACCCGTTCGCGCAAGAAGCCACTTCACGAGCAACAGAATGGCGAACGCGGTCGCCATAAGGACAACGGACAGGGCCAAGGCAACGTCAAGATCCAGTTCGAAGCCGATATAGATGGCCAGCGGCATCGTCTGCGTGCGTCCGGGATAGTTGCCGGCAAAAAGAATGGTGGCGCCGAAATCACCGAGAGCCCTCGCCCAGGTCATCACCAGCCCGCCCAGCAAGGAGGCGCGAGCGAGGGGGGCCGTTACGAAGCGGAAGATCTGCCGGCCGTCGGCCCCGTCCAAGGCCGCGGCCTCTTCCAGCTCGACCGCACTGCGGCTGAGGCCGCCGATAGCCGCGCGGATGTAGTAGGGAGAAGCGACAAAAAGTTGCGCGAGAATGACCGCCAGCGAAGTAAAGGCGATTTCGATTCCCGTCACTGACAGCCCCTGCCCCAGCATCCCCCTCCGGCCAAACGCCATCAGCAGGGCCAGCCCGGCAACAGCGGGGGGCAGGACGGTGGGCAGATCGATGAGCGTGTCCAGCGCCCGGCGTCCTCGAAACTGCCGCCGGGTCATCAGCACCGCCAGAGGCGTGCCCAGCAGGACCGTCAGAAGCGTCGCAGTCGCCGATGTCCATAGGCTCAAGACGATAGCCCGGCGAGCGACAGGCTGGGCCAGATGTGTGCTGATGTCGGTCAACTCCGTGCGCCAGATCAGTGCCAGAAGAGGAAGAGTCAGGAACAAGATCATGGGCACGGCTGACCAGAAGAGCGCGAGGCCCGGTCGCGTGAGGCGCCTGGAGGAGCGCTGGTCGCCCCCCGCCCGGTCGACGGGGATCCGCATTGCTTCGGCTGCTTCAGTCGTTCGCACGATCAAAACGCCCCTGAGGCCGCAAAGTTTGAGGTCTCTTCTGAGCCTTCAGCCCGGCAATGGGTGGAAAAGCCGTGTGACTCCAGCACGGCGGTACCTTCTTCAGAAAACAAGAAAGTGACGAATGTTGCGGCCTGCTCCAGCTGCCTGCTGTCTCGGGTCAGGGCGATCGGATAGATTGCTGAAATGTTGAGATGGGCCGGTATCTCCATGCGCGGCAACTCTGTGTCACCTATGAGGTCACTGGCATAGACGACGCCGGCATCGGCCTCGCCCAATTGCAGTTTGCTGAGAATGCCCCGAACATTCTGTTCTTCAGACACGATGTTGGCCTCGAAACCGGCACGAAATTCGGGGCCAAAACGTTCGTCCTGCGCGGTATTGGCCAGAAACTGTCGCGTGTACTGCCCAATGGGCACCGCCTCGGCGCCAACGACGATCTTATGGCCGGGCTGGGCCAATTTCAGCAAAGATTCGACCTCAGGCGCGTCGTCGGATGCACCCGGAGCGCGCCGGCCGAAGCCGATCATCAACTGATTGCAGGCGAATGTCTTCACGCTGCCCTTCTCGATTCGTCCGGCGTCGATAGCCGCCTGCATCTGCATCTCGTCGGCCGAGGCGAAAATGTCGGCTCGCGCCCCCTCGCGCAGTTGGCCGGCCAGCTGCTGGGAACCGGCAAAGTTGAAAACAACGTTTCCTGTATGGCCCCCGCTTCTGAAAGACTGGGCAGCCTCCTGGAAGACATCGGTAAGGGACGCGGCCGCGAAGACGGTCACTTCGGCTGTTTCCGATAATGACGCCCTGCCGGCAGCCGGCTTGCTGCAGCCGGCCAGAAGTAGACCACCCAGCAGCAGCATGGCCGCCGCCGGAATCAGCCCGAGTGCAGTTGTTGTCGAACGCCGACACAAGGATGACACGGATTTGACGATAGCAGTGAGCATTAGCCGTGTCAAATTCAGACCGTTTCCACTCTGGACGCCGGCCGCTCGCGGAGATGCGGCCCGGGATCGGTCCCAATCCGAACGCGGCCGTCCGTTCATAGAAACGAGGCGGAAGCGAGACATGATGGCGCTGGCGTTCTATTCTGGCCAGTATGGTATGATCGACAGATAGCGATAGCAACGCAGCGCGTTTACGTCTCAGGATGATGCGGAAGATCCAAGCTGAGCGCCTTCCGGGCCAGCGTCTCCAGGCCGGGTATGCCAGCGGATGACAGGGGGAGCGGTGACAGATCAAGCAGCTGATTGGAACGAATTCGTCAGCAACCATTCGGCCGGCCATCTCTTGCAGACGAGTGAATGGGCGGCCTTGAAATGCCGGTCCGGCTGGCGGGCCAAACGCGTTCTCTTGCCGGAATCTACAGTCGGCGGCGCCGCGCAAGCCGGGGCGATGATCCTCTTTCGCAAAAAAATGGGCCAGGTCCTGGCATACGTCCCCAGAGGCCCGCTTGTAGACTGGTCCGACTCCACGCTGACGGAAGCTGTGGTGGCGCGCATGTACGATGTTGCCCGGCGGGAGGGAGCGTTCGCGCTGAAGATCGAACCGGACCTGCTGGACACGGCAGCCAACCGGCAGCGGCTCCGCGCGGCCGGCTTCCATCCCAGCCTCCAAACGATTCAGCCTCGCAGCACCGTTGTCGTCGATCTGCAGCCGGACGACGATACAATCCTCACGCGGATGAAGAGCAAGTGGCGCTACAACATCCGCCTGGCCGCGCGCAAAGGCGTGAGCGTGCGGGAGCTTGAGGCGCATGAGCTGCCCCTGTTCCAACAGTTGATGGAAGAGACGGGCAAGCGAGACGGGTTTTCCGTCCACAGCGCCGCCTACTACCGCGATGCCTACGAGTTGCTGGCCCCCCGCTGGGGCGCCTTCCTGCTGGCCTCGCATGAGGGCGACCCTCTCGCCAGCATCGCTGTGTTTGCCTGCGGTTCGTCCGCCTGCTACCTGTGGGGGGCCAGCAACAACCGCCGCCGCAACCTGATGCCCAACCATGCGCTCCAATGGGAAGCGATGCTCTGGGCCAGGGCACGCGGTTGCACACGTTATGATCTCTGGGGCGTCCCCGATGAGATCGGCACCATCGCCACCGGTCTCTGGCAGGAAGGGCGCAACGCTGTTTCCGCTGAGAAGGCGCCGGTGGATCTGAATGCGCTCCCAGCCGGCGATCTTTGGGGCGTTTTCCGTTTCAAACAGGGCTTTGGCGGCGCGGTCGAGCGCACCGTCGGCGCCTGGGATCTGCCCTTGCAGCGACCGGTCTACAGTCTCTATCAGGGCGCGCTGCTTGCGAAGGACCGGGCTGAAAAAAGCAGGTACGGGGTAAAGGGGCAAGTAAAGGGGCAAGAGGAGCGGATGCAGACCTCCCCCCCCTCCGCCATTGAGGTAGCTATGGAGCCGGTGGTGACGGCCCCAGCGTGGGAAGACCTGTTGACGCAGCTGCCGCCCGACCGTAGCCACGTGCTGCAAAGCTGGTCGTGGGGTGTCGTCAAGGCCGGCAGCGGCTGGCGCGTCGAGCGCTGGCGCGTGCAGCGTGGCGGTCGGCCCTTGGGGTCTTTTCAGTGGCTCTGGCGGCAGCCTGCGGCAGCGATGCCCTTGCGCGTGGCTTACGTGCCCAAGGGCCCCCTGCTGGACTGGTCGGATGACGAAGCAACTGCGCTCGTATTGGCGCAGATCGAAGAACTGTGCCGGCGGCGGGGCTGCCTTCAGGTAAAAATCGATCCTGATGTCGGCGAACAAGATGCGGAAGGGGTGCGTCTGAAGCAGCTGCTTCTCCAGCGCAACTGGCGCTTCAGCCCGGAGCAGATTCAGTTCAAAAATACCGGCTTCACGGACATCAACCGGGCCGAAGAAGAGCTGTTGAATTCGTTCAAGAGCAAATGGCGCTATAACATCCGGCTGGCCGAACGGCGGGGCGTCACCGTTCGCTGCGGCGATGTAGCGGACTTGCCGGGCTTCTATCGACTCTACAAAGAGACGAGCGCCCGCGACGGTTTTCTGATCCGCCCATTCGCCTACTACAACCCCTTGTGGTGTACGTTTCTGAGGATGCAGCAGGACGAGGGGACACGGACCGGCGGGGCGCTGTTGTTGGCCGAGCATCCAGACGAGTCGCAGCCCATTGCCGGGCTGTTTCTGCTCCGTTACGGTCGTCAGACTCTTTATTTCAACGGAGCCAGCAGTGCACGCCGGCGCCGCGACATGCCCAACTACCTCTTACAGTGGCGGGCGCTGCAGTGGGCCAGGACACAGGGCTGCACGGTCTATGATTGGTGGGGTGCGCCGACGGACCCCGATGAACCGAGCGATCCTCTCCAAGGGGTATGGCGCTTCAAGGAAGGGTTTGCCGCCAGAATGGCCGTGCATGTGGGAGCGTGGGACTGGTCGCCCAGTCCGCTGCTATGGCACGGCTACCACCGGGGGAAGTCGCAGCTGCTGGAACTGATGCGCAAGCGGCACCGCTAACGCTGCCCAACTGTAGTATGTCATAAGCCAGCCGCAGGAAACCGGCCTACCCGGACAGAGTGGCGCCGTCGGGAATGACGACCGGCGTGTCCGAGCTGTTTGACAGGGTGACGTCGCCCTCAACCGAGACAGAGGCGCCAAAGGTGTAGGGGCCTGTAACTGAAAAGCTGCGGCACCGGAGCAGGGAAGGCGGCCCGTGTGGAAATCGTTCCTCGATCTGATCGATGAACTGGTAAAAACGGTCGTCCAGTTCGACAAGCGGCGCCCCCACAGGGAAGGGACCGCGACCCCGCCTCGGATCCAGACCGACGCACTGTTGCCGGCTCAGCTCGAAGGCATCGGAACGCAGAGCCAGCAAGTCATTACATCGTTTTACCGGCAAAAAGCGGTCTCGCGACACCTGGATTGCCTGCGCGCCGTCGAATGCCGAGATCGCCAACCCGACCGCGGTTTCCAATTGGAAGACCGGTGGGGAGTCCGGGCAGGAAGGGTCCACCGGTTTACTGTTGACGATCATCGGAAGATCCAGGAAACCGTCTCGTTCCTGCAGCAGCGCTCGCAAAGAGGGCAGGTGAATCCACAGGTTGTTGGTATTAAACAGGCGGTAGCGGTTGATGTCCTGAAACTGCTCGACCTCCTCCGGCGGGCATTGGGCAATCTCCCGCAGCAGCAGCCGTCCATCAGGGCTCTGGGCGATGTGCCCCCCCTTGCGGTCGGCCGCGGTGCGCTCGGTCACTTCCATCAGAAAGGGCAGGTTGCGGGCCGCGAAATAGCCCAGAATATCGGTGTCGACAGTTGCGCCCAGATTGTCGGCGTTGCTGACGAACATGTATTCGTACCCGAGAGAAAGCATCTTCCTGAGCAGGCTGCTCATGTGCAGAGTGAGGTAAATGTCGCCGTGTCCGGGCGGGCACCACGCCTTGGACGGGTCTTGATGCCACTCTACCGGCTGCAGAGTCTCCTGCCAGATTTTGGGAACTTTGTTTTGCAGAAAAGTAAGCGGTAGGGTCCCGGCGTCGCATGCTGCCAGTTGCGGGCAGGCGCTAAGCGCTTGCTGGGTTGCTTTCTGCGTGTTGTAGCTGTTCATGAAGATGAGGGGCAGTCGCGCCGTCATCTTCCGGCGCAGGTGCAGGATATGGCGGACGATAATATCCAGAAAGCGCAACCCGTCCTTCACCATCAGCAGCGATCTCGGCCCATGCAGCCCCATTGTCGCGCCCAGACCACCGTTCAGTTTCACGACGACGAGCCGGCTGAGCGCGTCCAAGCCCTCGTTATGGAAACCGGTGGCGGTGGAACTGTCGGCTATATCGGATGGTGGATGTGCGCTGGCGCCGGGGATGTATCCTGTGGCGCCGGCGCCGAGTTGGGCGTAGTAATGTTCAAAGCTGCGAATCAGCAGGTCGTCCAGACCCGCCCGTTTCATCTTCTGACGAACCGGCGCGAATGACACTGTGGGTATTCGACCCATTCAATAACCTCGGAGTTACGTGATGCTTGGGATTCTCTGCTCGTTGCGGCGCTTCTCTCGTTACCAGCCGACCGCGCAGCCGTCCTTGCGCGGGTCGCTCCCTCCGGTCAGGACGCCGCTTTCCGGGTCGCGGACAATTATCTGACCGCCGCCGAAACCGCCTCGCCCCACCCCGTCCACCGGAACCACATGATGTCCGCGACGGGACATTTCCGCCAGGATGTCATAGTCCCAGCCCTCTTCAATCGTCAGTTGGCCTCCGGCTTCGTCCGCGCCTAACCCTGCATGCGGGCCGCTCAATGACCAGCGCGGCATGTCCAGGGCCTGCTGCGGGCTCATGTCCAGGGCCACCATGTTGACCAGCATCTGCAGATGTCCCTGGGGCTGCATATAGCCCCCCATCACGCCGAAGCTGGCATGCAACGCGCCGCCCCGCGTCGTCATCGCCGGGATAATCGTGTGATACGGCCGCTTGTTCGGAGCGAGACAGTTGGGATGGTCGGAGTCAAGAACGAAGAGCGCTGCCCGGTTCTGCAGGCTGACCCCGCTTCCGGGCACAACCAGCCCGCTGCCCGTTCCCTGGTAGAGGCTGTTGATAAAACTGCAAGCGTTCCCCTCGCCGTCGGCGGTAGTCAGATAGACGGTATCCGAACCGGCCATGGGATAACCGCTGGAAACCGACGCCGCGGCCCGCTGCGGGTCTATCTCCCCGCGTCTCCGGTCCGCATACGCTCGGCTGGCAAGTGTGTCCAGGGGGATCGGTACTACATCGACATCACAGACCCACTGCTGGGCCTCGGCGTACCCGATGCGCATACACTCGACCAGCGTATGCAGTCGATCGACGCTGGACATTTGGGCCAGGTCGAAGCCGTCCGCCAGATTTGCTGCGACAATGGCCGCCAACCCCTGCCCGTTAGGTGGGCATTCGTACAGGCGAACATCGCCGAAATCGGCCGTGACAGGCTCATGCCAGGTGCTGGTATGGGCCGCCATATCCTGAGGCGTGATCCAACCGCCGTAACGCTGTACGTGCTCGCTCAGTTTCCCGGCAAACTCCCCGGCGTAGATCGCCTTTTTGCCGTCGGCCGCGATCGCCCGCAGCGTCTGGCCCAGTGTGGGGATACGCATCACTTGCCCGGGCCGCGGCGCGCAGCCGTCGATGAGAAGCTCATGACCGCTCGGCTGCTCCGGTCCGTTGTCCAGGTCACTGCTGATCCAGTCCGGTGAACGCCGCAGTTTGGCTGCCTGGGAGGCCCAGCCCCGCCCAATCCATTCGGTGACGGGGTAGCCCTCTTCAGCCAGATCGATGGCAGGCTTGAGTACATCTGCCAGCGTCATGTCGCCGTGCCTTCCCAGCAGATCGCTCCACCCGGCGACGGTCCCCGGTATGCTGACGCTATGGCCGGTAAACTGGGGCATGCGAGAATAACCGAGACGTCGCAGTTCATCGATCGATGCCGCGCTGGCAGAGCGGCCCGACCCGTTGAGCGCGGTCACACCTTCCGTTTTGGCATCCCAGTAGAGGGCGAAACAGTCGCCCCCAATGCCGGTGGAGATCGGCTCGACCACGTTCAGGGCTGCGGCTGTGGCGATCGCGGCGTCGGCTGCGTTGCCGCCTGCCTGCAGGATCGATAGCCCGGCCTGGGCGGCAAGCGGTTGACTGGTGGCAATCAGTCCGTTGCGGGCCAAGACATTGCTGCGGCGCGAGCGAAAAACGAAATCAAAATTCATAGTCAGATCTTTCCGAAGCCTTCAGATAAGGGCAAATGGAATAGACTATTCATGATAGTCGATTGACAGCGAATAGGCAAAGCGGTCAGGGATCGCATCTGCGCCGTAGCCAACACGCCCAGGCGCCCCCCTCCTAAGAATTCGGATCCTTTTGGCGGAACTACGCGGCTACGGTAGACTATTTGGAAAGGGTTTGTTCCATCTCCTCCTGGTTGCCATCTAGCTTCCGGACCCGTCGTCCGCGGCAACCAGCTAGTCTGTTTGGCGTCCCGGTTCAGTAACTGCCAATGGGTTTTCTGGTTAAGGCCATTGCCAACATTGCACCCTATATCTATGCAACGTGTGGTCTGCTGGCTCTATTTCAACTGTATCGCACGTGGCAGGTGCGCGCCGAGCGGCGACAGGCCGTCTTCTCCCTGGAGCGAGACAAAGCAATAGACGATCTGTATCGCATATTTCTTTCAGCATTGTTGATGCTTGTGGTGATGGGATTCACCTACTTCGCCAGCACAACGCTGCGCGAGGCAATGATCGCGGTGGAGTCGTCTTCAGTTCATTCTTCGCCGGACGACCCTTCAACATCTCCAAATGCCTCATTGTCTGCGCTGATTCCAACACCGACATTCACCCCTGAACCTCCGATGCCAACCCCCTTGCCGACTCGTATCGTCGTCCCCACACCCGTGCCGGACAACCGGGAGGAAGATGCGCAGCCAGAGGAGCCTGCTCCCGCGCCCAACCAGCTTCCCGTCTCTCCAGCACTGTGTCCCGACGGACGCGCAGTCATACTGTCACCGGGAAACGGGGCGATCGTAAGTGGGGATGTCCCGATTGTGGGTACAGCCCAGCACGATCAATTCTCCTTTTATAAGCTGGAGTTTGCGCCCAGCGGCGCAAATCAGAGTTTCAACTACTTTGACGGCGCTGAAAGCCCCGTCGTCGGCGGGCTCCTCGGTAATCTGAACAGCAGTGCTATGGCGAACGGAACCTATGTTATTCAGGTCGTGGTAGTGGATACCACTGGCAACTATCCGCAGCCCTGTAGCGTGACAGTGACAGTACAGAACTGATGACGGCGAATCCTGAAGTATGCGTTACAACTTCGCTGTTTGAGTGCGGCCGATGAACGATAGATTCCTGCGTTTGGGGAAAACTCTGGCCGCCGGGCGAAGCCTCATCTGGGGAAATCCGCTGGGGGCCGGCGTTGTTTTCGCCACCGTCGTTTCGTTGCTTGTGCTTATGTCGCTCTTACTGCGCGACGTCGATCAGGTCGCCTTGCCAACGCCCGACGGCAGATTGACCGGTGTCTCGGCGCTGCAATCGGATCCGGCGGCCAGTACGCCCACGGCCACCCCCTCCCCCGGAGCCAACCCCCAGGCGGTCAATGTCGCAACTGTTCCTCCTACGGCAACAACAACGGCTACAGGCAGCCCGCCACCGACGGTAACATCGACCGTTACGCCAACCCCGACAGCGACGGAACTCTATGTGCCGATCAGTGTCTTCCCTTCGGAAATTGAGATTGGCGCGCCTGACAATGTGACAGGGCGTGTCGTTCTGTTCCCTGCCCGTCTGCGGGCCGGTCCCTCCACGCAGGATGACGTACTGGCGCGCCTGGGCCAGGATGTCGAGGTCACTATCGGGGGCATCATCGCCAGCGGCACCTGGGTCCTGTTGAAAGTTACCGATCCGAGAACGGATCTGGACGGCGAAGAGGGTTGGATGGCGGTCGAACTACTGGAGATCGACGGCGATCTGACGACGCTGCTGAACTATACCGATGAGGGCATTCGCATCCGGCCGTTCGGCTCACGCCCGCCCGGCATCGGGATCAAGGTGACGCCACAGCCGGCTGCAGTAGCCCAGTTGGCGACGGCCGCGTTTACTGCCACCCCGACAGCGCTACCCACAATAACGGCGACGGCAACAGTGACGCCCGCGCCGACGGCCACTGAGACCCCGACAGCCGCGCCGACGCCGACATTCACGCCTACACTGGCGCCGACGCCGACATTCACGCCTACACCGTCACCAACGCCGACAGCCACGCCTACACCGACGCCGACTCCAGTACCAACGTCCACGCCGACCGCCACACGCGATTCTTCGGCGCAAGCAGCGGACTACATACCTACGGAACTGTCCGCCGTCGTCCTGCAGCCGGCGCAGGCCCCCCCTCCTCAGACCAATGAATTTGCAGCGACCGTACTCGACGAGACCGAGCCGGCCGATCCCACAGAACTGGTATCCGTTCGCACAGACAGCGGTGAAGTCCTGCTGTTGGATTTCGATCCTGTTGAGGAACGAATTATGTTGTGGAGCGGAATCTTTGGGGCCTCCCGGGGAGAGTGGCTGGACGCCGGTCCGGAATTCCTCTGGCCAGGTTCAAGGGTCTATGTGGAAGGGCGCAAAGATGAGGGTAACAGCGTGGCTGTCACCAGCATACGCGTGGTCGCTCTGCCTGAGTTCCAGCGCGTAAAACGCATGGATGTGCCGACCTTCGGCGCGGCCACCAAGAGCGGCAAGGCTGTTGCGCTGCTGGGAAGGCGCGGCGACCCCGGAATCTTCCTCTTGCACCAGGATGGTGTGGTGACCGTAGTGCGCGAAACCGGGCAGAGTGTGCTGCCCGTCTACGACGGCGCCGAAGGATTCGTGATCCCGGATGCCAATGCGCCTTCGGACCAAAACGGTTTCCTCTACGTGCGCGGGGACGGTATCGGACTGTCCTTCCAAGCCTATCCCTTCCATGGCGTGAGGGGAATCGTATCAGACGAGCGCGGCGATATCTGGTGGATCGAGATGCCACAGGTCGGGCTTGCTCAATGGCGGCTCTGGCACTACAACAGTCAGGACGGCGAAATTGTTCTGCGGGTGCAGGCTCCTACCTTGCTGTTGGGGGGAAGGGCCGACACGCCAATTCAGCCGACGCTGATCGCAGCCCTGGCCGGCGCCGGAGACCTGCGATCGTTCGTAATTGATACTGCCAATCCGGATGCAGGGCGTCAGTATACCGGCCTGTACCGCGTCGATCTGAATGCAGAAGGCGAAATCGATGTCAGTCGCCTGGCGCCCGAGGGCATCTATCGCGGGCCTTTCCAGCTCAGCCCCGGCAACCGACGCCTGGCCCATCTGGCCTATGATCCTCAGCATCCGAGCCTGACGGTCGGCTTTGTCCGCCCCGCCAACCAACTGTGGGTACGGGAGATGGCTCCCAACGGCGCGGGAGCCCGCGGCCGTTTGAGCGCCCAAACCCAGACAAGATTCGAATTCTTCGCGCCGCAGCTGGCCTGGCGGGACGATGATCGGATTCTCCTTGCCCGCAGCCGTTTCTCACCCCAAGGCGTCTTTTCGTTGGAGATATTCGGTATCACCCAGGTGGACCTGCGGGAAACGGGTTCCGCAGCCCGTTCTTCCTATCTTTACCCGCTGGGCGATGTGGTCGGGGACTACGCCGCCTGCGTCGACGGCTCGGTTCTAATCAGCGTTAGGTCGGGCAATCGGGTTCCCCGGCTGGAGGAATGGACAGGTGAAGGGCGGCCCCAGATGCGAGGCCAGCTGCCAGGATACTATGACCGCATCTTCCTCTGCTGGCAGCGCTACTCCGGTCCTGTTCGGATTCGCCGGTGATGCGTGGTCAGTGGCCGATAGCAATGGCAATTTGGCCTGAAGGCCTGATACATTTCGCTGGCGCCACTCATCTGATCCTGGGGATTGTCGGCGTCATTCTGGGCGCCTTGCTGGTGATCTGGTGGACCCAGCAGACGGGCCGTTGGTACGCTGTCTTTGCCGGCACGCTTCTGTTCAGCATGCTGTTGAACGTGGCGGCCTTTTACGTATTCGTCGTCCCGCCCCACAGCGCCGGATGCATTGACCTCTGCCCTGGCCGAATCGGTTTCCCCCTCCCCTTCGCCACACTTTCTGCCGCCGGAACGGTTCAGGTCTATATCGGCGATTTTCTCCTGAACCTGCTGCTACTGTGGCTGCTGTTGTTCGGGGGTGTGGTTGTCTGGCGAATTCTGAGCGAGGCTATCCAGCTAAGAGAGAGGGGACTTTGCTTTCGGCTGCTGTCTTTTGTGACGTTCGTCCTCCTGTCCTGGGGTCTTCTGCCCCGCTATTTCAGTCCCCCGGCCGCCAATGTAACAGGCGATGAATTGCGTCTTTCGGTCAATGCCCGCCGCGCCGCCGAATCAACCTACGGAGTAACCGGACTGTGGGTCCACCGCCTGGCCCTGGAGGACATTCGTTACGTTCCCGTGGAGGCACCTGATATCTTCGGCGACATCGACAAGCCGCAGGCACAGGTCTGTCTGCGAGGGTATACCTACTTCTATCTTCCTTGGCGCCGCTACCGGGTGAAACTCGACCAGACAGGAGTCACCCCTCTGAATTTTGAGGAGCTGTCTTTGACCGGAAGCTGCTGGCTGCCCTGAAAGCTGCTGGCTGCCCTGAAAGCCGGCGTCCGGCAGCCAGCGAATCCGCTGATCACCGGCCACTAGCCGCTGAACTTAGCTCGGGCTGTATAGCTCCGTAGCCGGGAAGAAAGCCGCCCACGCAAACCAGAAGTGATCGAAATGGAGGATCGGAGTCAACTTTTCTCCCACCAGGGGACCTTTGACGGCCTCTCCCAGAATGTCCCAGGTGCTGCCTGTTTCGGCGTCACTGAAAGTGCCATCCTCGTTGGGAGAAAAAGTCAGGAGCTGATCCCCGACCTGGCGTTCGTAGACTGCTACGGCGCCGATGTCGCGGCCCTTACTGATCACGGAACTATCCAGCGCGCTGGCCAGCCCCGCTTTGTGGAAAATAGCAAGTTCAACCCCGCCGAACGAGTCATGAACGACGCCGGCCTCCTTCAGCACAGTGAAAGGATATGCGATGGCATCGGTATCCGTCGTCAGGCCGAGGACGCGCTCGGCCGGTGCCAGGCGGGAATCCGGCGTGCCCTGGAAGAGGAAGGGGCGGGATGTGCTGTCGTACCCCACATACGGGTTGTATCCGTAATTGCGGGGCATGTTCGGCCGTGCCAGCACCTCACCATCCGGATGAGCGTCTTTGAAATCCTTCCAGGAGAGGACCTGGCTGGTCAGGAATCTCAACTGCTCGCCGGCATACTTGCCGACGATGCCTTCCCCTGTGAACTGTTGCCACCAGGTCTCCGTCTGACGGTCGTACATGATCAGATCACTGTTGCGCAGCCGCCCGGTGGTCCCGAAATCGAGGACCTGGCCGTCAAAGGTGCGGTCAAACGCGATGCTGGCGTTGCATAGCGGACAGAAAGTGATCGAGACCGGCTGACCGTCGACTTCGTCGTTCACAATCTCGTGCCATATCAGGATGCTCAGAGGATAGGCGCGGGACACATCGCCGTGACCGAACAGGATTACCGGATCCAGGTCCTCCAGCCACTCATCCCCGGCAGCTATCGACTCAAACTCCGGATTGTCGACCGCCGGAATGCCGTCCTTGGGCGGGCCCCCGGAAAGGATCGAATCCCACTCCACCGTCCTCCGCGAGAAGTCGGTAGAGAAGCCGCGCGTACGGAACGGAGGAGGAACACCGTCCGTGATCAACTCGCCGCTCAGTTGTGGCACGCCCGTATTGACGCTAGCCGTCGCCTGAGCGTTGCTGTCGCTGCTGTCCGTTTCGCCGCTGTCCGCCGCAGCTGCGGGCTGCGCCGGCGCCTCATCCGTCCCGATCGGAACGCAGGCCAGCAGAATAAACGTAGCAATAATGAGCAGACCGCCCAGCTGTATCCATCGATTCCTCAACATGGGATTCCCCCCTAGAGTTGAAAGCACTGGTGGTAAGTGGTCGGACAACGATGAACTGCAATTCCGTACCGCCGCTGTGCACCAATGTCCTGTATTTTCGTCTGCGCTTCGTCCGCAGGCAACTCACCTGCCGACCATACCACAATTATGCCGCAACAGGAGGCCCTATGCTGTAGTGAGGCTTACGCGAAAGCAGTGCATCATGACTTTTCACGCAAAGATTCCCAGTGCCCTTTCGTCATCCAATCGGGATCAAAAGTGAAACTGGGTATTGACAAATCAGAACAAATGTTCTATATTGAATCTGTTGAGTGAAATCCAGCCAATCAGGCAGGGGACCAAAGAGGAAAAATCATGGCGAAGGACATAAAGAGGATGACGCGGATCGAGTTGGAATCTGAACTGGTCGCCGAGCGCGCCGCGACGCGCCGGAGCAACACGATCATCCTGATGATGACCGCGTTAGCCGTGCTGGGGTTTATGGTAATGGCCGGTACCGTTGCGCCATTTGCCGGCTGAACCATCCAGCCGGAATAAGGGACTTGTAACTATTTTGCTTGCCGGTCGGCGCAGTGTAACTGTTTTGCTTGGCACAACCCCCTTAGTAACAGTCTGTATTGCATGGACTTCGTTAGGCTGGAAGATCCTGTGGTTCAGTTCGACTAGACGATCTCGACGATAAGACAACGGCCGACTCTCCAGACGCAAACACGCCAGCCACTTCGACTTTCTGACAAACGAAGAGATCGCAGCGATGGAACAGGCAGTGCAATCCGCCTATGGAAACGCAACTGCACCCCGAACCTGATCTACATCCGATCTCCTCTCCTCGATCAGGTCCTCTAACCGTCCTCCCCGTCCCCAATTGGCTGGTGGAAGTAGTAGCAGAGCCCATCCGGGGCGATAACGAAGAAGACCTGTAACTTCTGCCCATCGTTCTCGTCCACGCGCCAGTTTCCGATCTCGATCCCCCTGCCCTCCAGCTCCTGGCGCGCTCTGTGGATGTCGGTCACCCGAATCGCCGCGCCATCGTTACTGGCATCACCGCCATTTACCGCGAACCCGATGCGCACGCCGTCGCGCTCGAGAATGACCGTCGGCACGGGGTCATCTCGCCGTTCGACCTCTTTTAGTTCAAACGCGTCTCGGTACCACGCGGAAGCTTGATCGATATCCTCAACCGGCAGTGCCAGGACATCCTCCGCATAGGGAAAAGCAGCTTCATACAGCTTAATTGAGCCCATATCTTGGTCTCCTTTTGGGCTGGAGTAGAGTTGGAGAGGGAAAAAGCATCTCTGGATCGATGCCAATGTCTGAACTCGGACCAGATAAAACCATACCACGAGGGGATCGCCTGCCGGGGTTACGCCCGCATTGTCGGGTTGCCTGAAATGACGAGTGATGGTAGTTGTCGGCAAGCTTCGGGAAAACCACTGTTCTTATGACCGTAAGGAACGCAAGGAAGCATCCATCCTTGTCCAAGAGTCAGCCCCCGAGTGTTTCTCTGCGCTTATCAAGTGCTTGCCTGATTAGTGCCTGGACCGCCGGTTGGTTTGCGTCATCCACTGAGCGAATCTTCACATGGCGCATTTTGGCGCCCGTCCCCTCCAGCAGACCCGCCGGATCTGCCAGGTAAACACCTTGGTAAAAGCCGAGATTGACCCATTTCTTATGCGGCAGAATATAGGCGTAGCCATCGATCATCTTCCGTGGACCCACGCCATAGGTCGCAGCTCGGGCGCCTAGGCGAACCACCTCGCATGCATTCTGATCGACTTGGAACACGGTTTCCCGAAGCGCTACTACGATAGGACGAATGGTCTCTTCTGAGAGTTGCTGCAACTCTTTGAATGTTCCCGAGTTTCGCTCTGGTCATCTTGGATACTTCTCTCTCTTGGTCTCTTCCCAGGGCCTTTATCCTAATCCGCCGCTTCTCCGACTTTGGGACGAGAACATCCGGATCCTTTTTTCGGTAGAAGATCGCTATGGTCCGGCCGGTGCGCCATTTGTCGGGGACCGGAATGGGGTCAGCGCACCCGGATTGAGGAGCCTGTGGGAGAAGGCCTCTGTCCTCTGAAAAACGCCAGAAAGGGCGAGGTCCTGAAGGGATTACACTTCAGGACCTCGCGTTAGCTATCGAGTCGTCTCGGTTGGCGGTTGAATGTTCAGGCTCCTCGGGTTGGATTCGAACCAACAACCCTCCGGTTAACAGCCGGATGCTCTGCCGATTGAGCTACCGAGGATTACACGATTCCTTACTGTGGTTGCTTGCGACCCGCAGATGGCGAAATCCATCAAGACAACAAGAAGCCAGTATACCAATCAGGCCGGTCAACTGTCAAAATTTCGACCTCGCCGAAACGGCTCTGATGCAGGCGATCAGCCCAGATAATCGCGCAACTTACGGCTCTGCAGAGGATGGCGTAGTTTGCGCAGAGCCCTCGCCTCAATCTGGCGCACGCGCTCGCGGGTGATATTGAACTCCTTACCCACATCCTCCAGTGTCTGGCTTGTACCATCTTCCAGACCGAAGCGCATACTGAGCACCTTGCGTTCCCGCTCAGGCAAGTCATTCAGAATCTCGCTCATCTGCTCCTGCAGCAACAGGCGGCTGGCGGAATCTACAGGCGCGGGAATGCTCTCGTCTTCGATGAAATCGCCCAGAAAGCTGTTCTCTTCGGTCCCAACCGGCATGTCCAGGCTGATCGGCTCCCGGCTGAGCCGCTGGATGCGCTGCACCTTGGATACGGCCTGATCGAGAACGGCTTTGAGATCACCCGTGATCGGCTGCTCCTCCTCCCACGCCTGCCGTACCTCTTCCGCCACATCCGGTTCCAGATAGCCCATCTCCAGTGCGATCTTTTCCGGGGTGGGCTCCCCGCCCTTCAACTCCTGTTGTAGTTCTCTTTCGGCGCGCATCTGGCGATTGATCGTTTCCACCATGTGCACGGGAATGCGAATCGTGCGCGCCTGATAAGCGATCGCACGGCTGATGGCCTGCCGGATCCACCAGGTCGCGTACGTGCTGAATTTGAAGCCCAGCGTGTGATCGAACTTCTCTACCGCACGCAGCAGACCGACATTCCCCTCCTGAATGAGATCCTGAAAGTTCAGACCGCGGCCAATGTAGCGTTTGGCGACGCTGACAACCAGCCGCAAATTGCTCTGGGCAAGCTTGCCCTGCGCCAGCTTGCCATCCGCAATCTTCGCTTCCAGTTCGTCGGATTCTTCCGGGGAGAGTTCTGCAGTTGGCTCATCGCCGCCGGCAGTAGCCTGTTGGAGGCGCTCTTCGGCCTCCAGACCGGTCCTGATTCGTTTGGCGAGAGCGGTCTGCTGTTCGGCGGTCAACAGGTCGTGGCGGCCGATCTCGCGCAGGTACATACGCATTGGATCGAGGGCCTGACCGACCTCCTGCACATCCTCAATGATCTTCTCCACCGGGATGTGCGTTTCCTGCTCAATCTCTTCTTCGAGCATCAGATCGCGTTCAATCGAAGGGAGTGGACTGTTACTCTGCTTCGCGCTTGTCTCCAGAAACAGCTCTGTCTCTTCAAGAGATTCTCCAGCCTGGGTGCTTTGACCATCAAGCTCGCTGCCGGCACTTGGATAGTTGGCCGAGGCGCTGGCAGGCTTCGTCTTTGATGCACTGCTTTTAGGTGCCATATTTCCACCTGTTTTGGGGGACCTCAGGCGATAGCGATGCCTGATTCAACTCGTGTAGTTCCGTATGAGACCTGGATACTACGCGCCATTACGTGTTCCAAGTGATGGCGGTCGCGACGATTGGCGTTTATGATTGCTGAGAATTCCAGAATCGCTTCACGGTTCTCGTTTTCCTGCGCATCGTGCAACAGGAACTGCATTGCCGACAGACTCTCTCGTAGCCGCGCGTACCGAAGACGAATCAGCAATTTGAGCAACTCGTTCCGAACATCCCCTGGCTCCCGCTCCGGCATCGTTAAGATCTGCGTCGTCAACTGCGAAAGGACAGAGTGATAACTGGGGCTAAGCGTTTCCTGAAATGCTTTGATATCCCAGAGTTCATCGCTGGCGATGAAGCTGCGCAACGCACCGAAGATCTCTCGGTATTCGATCTGTTGAAAATCTCTTCCGCCCAAGGGGGCGATCTCCAGCTCCTGCGTCATCTCTGCCAGCCAAATCAGCAGGTCGGGCTCGTCGATCAACAGGGCCAGCAGAAAGACCTCCAGTTTCGTCTCCGTCACAATCGCTGCCAGATCCGCATGCGGGGATGATGGCGCCTCCCCGTTGTCCTGGCTGCTTTCAGCCCAGCCTGGGATGGCGGCATCTTCCTGCGGCACATACTCCGCACCTGTCTGTGATTCCGCTCCCGCCGGGGTCTGTCCACTCTGTGGCCGGGTAAACCGCCGCCGGTGGCGGCCCTCCTGCGATGGATTCCGCAACTCGCGAGCGCTGGCCTTCACCCGCTGCTCAATCGTCCGTTCATCAATCCGGACAAGCCGGCTCAATCGCTGGATATAATGCTGCTGTTCCTCCTCATCGCCCAGCTCGGCGATGAGCGGTGTCAATTCGGCTACCGCCTCTCCTTTACCTCTGGCACTGTCCAGGTCGTATTGTTTGACGACAATCCCGAAATAATAGTCGACGAGGGGTGTAGCCGTACTGATCAGCTTCTGCCAGGATTTAGTGCTCTGGCGGATAATGTCATCGGGATCGCGGCCCTCCGGCAGAGTTGTGATGCGCAGGTTGGCGCTGAGCCGATGTTCTACATGCATCCGCCCTGTCGCTGTCAGAACCGGTTTGGCCTTCCTCTTCAGTGCCTGCCGCGCCTGGTTCAGACCCCGCAGCGTCGCCTGCTGGCCCGCCGTGTCCGCGTCCAACGCCAAAATGAAGTTATCAGTGTAGCGATGGAGTTGGCGCAACTGCTCCTCGGTCAAGGCTGTGCCCAGACAGGCTACGACATTTTCAAAGCCGAACTGATGGGCGGCAATTACGTCCATATAGCCTTCGACGACCACGACGCTGTCAGCCTGCCGGATCGCCCTGTAGGCCCGGTCCAGCCCGTAGACCACGTGTGACTTATGAAAAAGAGGGGTTTCGGCGGTATTCAGATATTTGGGAAGCGAACTGTCCAGCACCCGTCCGCCGAAACCGATTACGCGGCCCTGGAGATCGTGGATCGGTACAATCAGCCGGTTGCGAAAAGAATCGTAGAAGGAGTCGCGTTCCAGGTTATGCTTGACCAGGTCGGCCCGGTGCAGATTATCGAGCGAGTAACCGGCCTCCGCCAGATGGTCGTGCAGGGCATTCCAACTGTCCGGCGCGAAGCCGAGTTGGAACTGGGCGGCGACTTGAGCATTGATGCCTCGTTGGTGCAGATAGTCGCGCGCCGGCTGCGCCTCCTGGCTGCGGTGAAGCTGGTTCCTGAAAAAGAGAGCTGCCCTGTCGTTAAGTTCATATAAGAGATCACGGCCCCGGGAGTCATCCCTATCGGTCTCTTCGGCCAGCTGCACGCCGGCCTCCTGGGCCAGAACCTGTAATGCCTCCCGAAAGTCCAGATTCTCCTTCTGCATCAGGAAAGAGAATACATCGCCGCCGGTGCTGCACGCGCCGAAACAGCGCCACGTGCCGGTGTCCGGGAAAACGACGAAGCTGGGCGTACGTTCCTGATGGAAGGGGCAATTGGCTTTGAAAGAGCGGCCGGCGCGTTGCAGAGGTAGATAACGGGAAATGAACTCTACGGCATCGATCCGAGCTTTGATTTCTTCCGTTACGCTCATTTGCAGGGGCTGGTAGCTCTTGGCCGGCGATCAATCTGTCCGGTGAGATTATCCTGTTTCCAAATTATAGCTGTGCCAGAATCGGGTGTCAAAGAGGGGCTTCCGATCAATGCCGGCCTTGCCCGTTCGACTTCTACCCATCGCGGCTCTCGGACGTCCGTAAATCGACCTTTCAAGAGGGCGAATCCTCCTCCCCGGATTGCGCGCCGAGCGATTTGCTCCCGTTTCGCTGAACAAGCATGTAGGCCCGTTCCGCTTCTCGGAAAAGATCGGTCAGTTTCATGGCGAGGAAGATATTGCCGCTTGACTGAATCTGTCCCCCGAAAAAGGCATCCTTCAATTTGCGACGACCGCACCAGACTTCGTGCAAAAGATCGGCTGTCATCGTCAATTCCAGGTCCGCCTTGCCTGGCCGCGCCCCAAAGAAAACCTCCATGGGGGGCTGACGGCCGTCCAACAGCACCTCCGCGTCAAGATCGGTCAGCCGCAGACGGATGACAAGGTTGCTGCTGGTAAAGGACTCGATCGCGTCCGGACGTTCCTTGACCTTCTCAAAGACGCGCCGCAGGACTGTATAGAATTGCTCGGCATCGGCGTAGACAGGCATGGCATGTAAGGTGTTATGATTGATTGTGAAAGCAAAGAGTAGTATAGAATTGCTGTCGAGCGCCTGTCAAGAGCAAACGCGACGCGATCGCCTGTCAGTCAGTGGGCATTCCCCTGCAAATGCCGCTTCCGAAAATGCGGAAGGTGTGCTTTTGCCTATTCGTTGTATAATAGGGAGATACTGGGATTTCGCTGCGTGTCTTCCTCGAATACATCGGCATTGAATCCAACCTGTAGGGGAGATCGGCCAGAAAGGAGAGGCAAAAGATGCCGCTTTTCAAACGTGGTAGGAGGCAGGACGAAGAAGATTTACAGTGGCTCTATCGGAATCTCCAGGAGTTGGACGATGACGAGCCTGCAAGCGAAGGCGCTGAAGAAGATACGCCTGTCGACAACGATGGCAAGGATGCTAATGCCGAGACTGCAATGGAATCGCCGCTTGAGCCTGTAATGGCAGAACCACCGCCGCCAGAGCCGGTATTGGGCGAGCCGGAACCCGAATTGGATGAAATATCTCCGCCGGAACCTGCCTCGGGCGAGACGCCGTCGCCTGTCCTGCCGGAACCGTCTCCCCCGGAGCTGACGGCGCCCGAACCTCCACCTGTTGAGGTTCCAACCCCTGTTTCCAGGGAATCCCTGCTGACGCAGGAAGACGTTACGGCCAAGTCGAACGAATCGTATGAGAGGAGAAGTAGACAGATGAGTGGGAACCGCCGAGAAAACGCGCCGTTCGCCAACCGAGGTCAGCAGCCTCAGCAATCCCGTCCGCAGCGGCAGGAGCCGCCGGCGGATGAAGGAACAGCCGACACGATTGTGGGCCCTCAATCCTACTTTACCGGCACGTTCCGTTCAGAAAAAGATCTGCGTGTCGAAGGAACGCTTGAAGGTGAAATTGACTGCCGCGGTACCGTTATCGTTGCCAAAGACGCAACGCTGTCGGCCACGGTGCGCGCCCGCAACATTGAAATCGCCGGGGCGGTCACCGGTGACGTTTTCATTGAGGAACGCCTGCACCTGCGCTCCTCCGGTGAAATGCGGGGACAGTCCCATGCCGCCTCGTTTATTGTCGAAGAAGGGGGCTATTTCGAGGGCGAGATGAAGATGGGCGCCCCCGATCAGGAGGAGTGGCCGACCATTGGAAGCGGGTCCTCTTCCGAAGGGCTGGGGCTTTCGGTCGAATCAACCCAGTGGTCGCCGAAGCGATCTGAGGCGCTCTCGAACAGGACTGGGGCGAACTCGATCGACGGCGGACTTGAAGATGCCGGGAGCAGTCGTCATCGGAGCATTTGACGTAGCTCCAGCTGACGGCCCAGCCGGCGCAACCGCGGAATCAGTATGGATTGTCAATCCGGCTTCGCGGCTCTTCCGTCCTGCCTGCGGCGTACAGGACCCGCTGGAAGTTGACGGCTCCTGTGAGTAGATGTGAGAAAGTGGTCGTCATGTGTCTGCAAGTCAATTACACAAAGAGTCTTACGACTGAAGTGATGATGTCTTTCAAGATGCTCTTGATGTAATCCGGAATCGACTGTTGAGCCTGAGTTGAAGATGCAGCAATATGAGAGTAGGTTCGCATCTCGTTTTCCCCTTCCCAAATCAGATCTGCGCGTCGCACTTCTCTCGTCGCAACGTGTGTATAGCTGGTTGGTTGCGCCCAATAGCATTCTCTACAGACTATTTCTTTCTTCCCCTGCCAGTTCGGGCAGTGTTCACAAGACCAAGACTTTGCTCGATTACACGATCCGCAGAGCAATAAGTAGGCGGTCGTGTCATCTTCCGAATAATTGACATCGCCGGTAATTTCGTAGGGAATTCTATGGTCGATCTGCAATTCTCGGTTGGCAAAAAGGCCGTTGCAAATGGCACATTTGCCATCTTGCTGGTCGAAAAGTTCTTGTTTGAACTTCCGCGGTAGTGTTATTCTACCTCCCAATTGCCCCTCTCTAGCCTCTTCTGGATTGCCGAATCGGTAGGCCGCGATATTGCGTCCGTCGGGAGACCTGATTCTATACGTTTCGATCGGGATGCCCTGTTCTCTTACATCCCTTACTGCGCGGGGAGGGTGCATGTAACCGTATATCTGCTCCAAGTCATCAGTGGTGATGAATCCGTGTTCAAGAATATGCTCCACCACGATTCTTGAACGTCTGCCTGTGACATGGTTGAGTAGTTCTCGAAACTCAGGCGGAAGTTCGGATTTACTCATTAGAGATTTAGTTTAAGCTGTGTGGACGACGACCGCCACTTGGAAAGTTTTTCGATTCTTTCAGCGGCCAGTTCGATACGGTCAAGCAGCGCTGGCGACAGATAGAGCGATTCATGGGTTAAATCCTGACGCCCCAGCAACGTGGATTGAGTTGAGCGCCCCGCTTCGATCATCACGTGGGCCAAGTTCAACTCTTGAGGCAACCTTCTACCATAGGTCTTTGACCCCTTCCGGCCGTCGTAGCTCAACACAAACATAGCGTTCTGTGAGTTGAGTTCTGCCAGAAATCCGATGAGAGATGACAGATTGACACCGCTGCAATAACGGGCATCCCGCCCGTTTGATGTGCCCTGGTAAGGGGGATCCATATAAAGCAGATCGGTCGCAGGATCAAGGTAGTCGATTGTGGCGGTAAAATCGCAACAAGTGATACGGGTCTTGCCTTTCAGCAGCCGAGAAACTCTATGGATGTCCTCTCTCATGCTTTGGGGAAGTCTGCCTTTGCGTCGGTTGTCGGGACTCTGATTGAATTCACCAGCCGCATTGTACCTCACCGATGCCTTGACACAACGCGCGAGCAGATAGAGCAGCAGGTCAGGACGTTTCGTAGTATTGAAACGCGCGCGCGCTTCATCATAAAATTCCCTTTCACGCCCTAACTGTTGATGCCAGAGATGTTCGTAGTCGGACGCAATTCTGTCCGGCTCGTTTACGATAAGACGGAGCAAATCTGTTAACGGCCTATTTAAGTCATTTAGATGGAAGGAGCGTGCAAGGCCGGCATAGGCCGCCCGAATCGAGATTGCCGCGGAGCCGGCAAATGGCTCAATCAG
Organism: Caldilineaceae bacterium; assembly: GCA_965200615.1. Lineage (GTDB taxonomy): Bacteria > Chloroflexota > Anaerolineae > Caldilineales > Caldilineaceae > Bin5. The sequence continues at coordinate 1,573,894 of OZ241377.1, forward strand.
GGTATCGATATCGCCGGGCAGAAGAGACAGAATCTGCGCTGCGATATTTCTCTTGCTCCCCTGATAGGGTATGGGCTGGGGCATCCGCTTCATAGGGACTCCGCTTCAGTAACTGTCGAACGGGTGTTCAGTCAATGGTACGCTATTCCTTAGTTGTGTGCAACCGCCAAGTGGCCCATTCACCCGTCGGCGCTCAGCTTTCGCTGTATGCGGGCCAGCCTGTGGCGTAGCTCGGTCTGGATCTCAAGGGAGCGAATTTGCGACGAAGACTGTTCCTCTTCGTGCAAGGCCCACTGGGTCCACATCGCCGCTTGCGTGAGGTCACCGCTTTGCCACTCGTAAAACTTCGCCAGCTCCACATAGGGCCGGCTGTCTGGAGCGCCCCCCGCTCCCCGCACGGTCGTCAACCACTGCTGCCACACCGACACTGCCTCTTCCCAACGGCGCTGCCGTTTGAGCAGGCGTCCCAGACCGTCAAACGACTCCGCCAGGTGCGCGCGTCCGCTGAGCTGGTCCAACGCGGCGCGGAATAGCATTTCGGCGCTGTCCAGGCGCTCCAGGTCCGCATGCACACGCGCCATGCTGAGCAGGTCGAGCGGCTGCAAATGACCGGCGCCCGCGGCAGCAGGATCGGCATATGCACTGCAGACCACCTCCGTTAGCGCGGCCATCGAGATGATATCTTCGCGATTGTGGTAGAAGACGCGTTGCATCATGCGGCCGTCGCCGTCGTGCAGATAGTCGGCGTACAGATGAGGGATGAGGCTGCCGGGCACATCGTCCTCTGTGCGTGAATAGCCGAGGACTCTCCGTTCCAGATTGGTGAGTGCGCAACTGCCCAGACGTTTGCGCCATAGTCTCCGAGAGGGGTGCAGAAGGTCGAGATGCGGCGTGTCACTGTCCAGCGCTGTTGGCGTGCCAACACCCGCGGGCAGGAAGCGTCCGGTGTACCGGTATCGTCCCCGCAAAAAGGGGGCGTCGAAAGAACGCCCGTTGAAGGTCACCAGGCTCTCGCAGCCGTGCAACAGGTCCGCAAGCGCCGTCAGCAGGGCCGGTTCTTCACCGGGATCGCGCATGAATAACTGGCGCACGACAAAGTTCAGACGTTCCCCCGAACTGCCCGAATTCCGGTCCTGCGGCTCGAATGTTCCCACACCCACCATAAAGGCGTAGATGCTGGCTCCGCCGCCCAGACCGGTGCTCTCAATGTCCAGAAATGCAGACTTGCGGAAATCAGGGCAACGCTCCAGCCCGTACGCGGGGTAAAGAGGCGCCAGGATCGATGGGTCGCGTTGCGGAAGGTTGCCGAGCGCAGAGGGTTCCCGCAGCGCGTGCGGTTGACCCGCTTCCTGCCCCAATGGAACGCAATGCCGCGTAACCAGATAGCATTGGCCGGCGCTGTTCTCGACGGTCTTGCCTTTCTCCAGCGCCTCGATCGGGGCAGGCTCGGTTTCACATTCGGATCCTGGCGCCTCGGCCTGCTCCCGAATGCTCGTTCTGGCCGGTTCAGTGGCTGCTCGTCCGCTGCGTAAACGCTGCAGACGGCGCAACCGCTCATAAGTGGAGGACATCGGAAAAGCTTTGAAGGGCAACTGGTTCAGATTGGACTCCTATTGTAGCCCAGCCGGATCAAGGCAGGAAATTCCCCATTTTTTGCGCTGCATTTGCGCTCTCGACTATAATTGGGTTCTGTGTGCCGTTTCCATCCCCTCCCGGTGGAGAATCCACTTTGTCGGCGACTGATAAACACTGGAACTTCCATCCGCCAGTGCCGGAGAGCGTCCTAGAGAACAGCCATGAACATCCAGTGCTGTTGCAGGTGCTGTACAATCGCGGTCTGCGCGACAAAGCAGAAGTAGCCTCGTTTCTCCAGGGCGAGGACGCTGTCCAGGAGAATCCTTTTCGCCTGACCGATATGTCAGCTGCCGTAGCGCGGATTGTACGCGCCATCGAGACGCGCGAGGTTATCTGCGTCTACGGAGATTTCGACGCCGATGGCGTCACGGCAACCGTCCTGATGACCACGGCCTTGCAACGCGCCGGCGCCCTCGTCGGCGCCTACATCCCCAACCGGGTGGATGAGGGATACGGTCTGAATGTCGAAGCGCTGAGGTCTATCGCCGGCAAGGGCGCCGACCTGCTCGTGACCGTAGACTGCGGCATCCGCAGCGTCGCCGAAGTGGCGGAAGCCGCCGAGTTGGGAATGGAAGTCGTTCTCACCGACCATCACACAATTGGTCCAGAGCTGCCGCCGGCGCTGGCCGTGATCAACCCGCGGCGAGATGCACGTGCAGGAACATTTCAACCGCTGGCCGGCGTTGGCGTTGCCTACCGGCTGGCGCAGGGCGTTCTGCGGGTCGTTGCCCAGCAGCCCTGGAGCCGGCTTTCAACCGAGGAAGCCGCGCAGGAGGAACAGCTGCTTCTCGATCTGGTGGCTATCGGTACCGTTGCCGACCTGATGCCCTTGCAGGGCGAAAACCGTTCGCTGGTGCGGCGAGGGCTGTCCGAGCTGCGCCAAGGCAAACGCGTCGGGCTGTACGCCCTGATGGAGATGGCGTCAGTCCCTCTGACTGCAATCGACAGCAGCGCAATCAGCTTTCGCATCGCCCCCCGCATCAACGCTGCCGGTCGGCTGGCCAGCGCCAAGATGGCATATGACCTCCTGCGCTGTGACGATTACGACACGGCCTGTGAAATGGCCGCCAGCCTGGAACGTCTCAATCAGCAGCGCCAGGCGCTCACGACTGAAGCACATGCCGTCGCCGAAAGAGAGCTCTCCGGCCTCGACCCATCCACTGCGCCGATTCTGATCGTCGCCAGCGATGAATTTCAATCCGGGATCGTGGGACTGGCCGCGGGGAAGTTGAGTGATCAGTTCTACCGCCCGGCAATCGTTATCGAACAGGGAGAAGAACTCTGTCGCGGCAGTGCCCGCAGCATCGCCGAATTCAACATGATTGCCGCGCTCGATCGGGTCGGTTCTCTACTGGTCCGCCACGGTGGGCACAGCCGCGCGGCCGGCTTCACTGTGCGCACCGAGCAGTTGCCCGCGCTGCGCGAAGTCCTGACAGAAATGGCCGCCCGGGAGCTCGGCCCGCTGGAGGATCTGCGGCCCAGCCTCTTGATCGACACCGAGCTGGAAGTCGATCAGATCGACTGGGCATTGCAGGGCCAGCTTGCCCGGATGGAGCCGGTCGGCCAGCAGAATGAGCCCGGTCTCTTTCTATGCCGCCGTTGCCGCGTGCGCAGCGTACGCAGCGTGGGTGGAGGTAAGCACCTGAAAATCGCGATTGACGGCCACGATTATTCTCAGGTGTTGGACGGGATCGGCTTTGGCCTGGGTGAGTGGGCCGCAGACCTGCAAATTGGCAGCCTGATCGATATCGTTTTCCATCTTGAAGTCAACGAATGGCAGGGGCGACGCTCTCTGCAACTCAATCTGCAAGACCTGCGGAGCAACGCGAACTGATCAAGGAACGAGTGGCGTTGTCTGCTGCCGCATACCGCTCGTCGGAGTCGACCTCTGACGAACAGCTGAAAGGATTGTAAAGTCCACCCATGGCACAAAGAGCAAATCTGAGAGAGGTGCGCGCCGTTCTGTTGGACATGGACGGCGTTGTTTATGTTGGCGAGGAACCCCTGCCCGGCGTTCAGGAGTTTCTGGACTATCTGAAGGCGACAGATCGCAACTGGCTTTTCGTTACCAACAATTCTTCGCGCACGCCGGTCCAGTTCGTCGAGAAGATCGCCCGCATGGGAATCGGCGCCGACGAAGCGCATATTCTCAGCAGCGCCCTGGCGACCGCCAGCTGGCTGGCGGAGCAGTATCCCAATGGCGTTCGCGTCTTCATGATCGGCCAGGACGGCCTGCGCTGGGCACTGCAACAGGAAGGCATCACTGTTGTCGAGGACGCGCCAGCGGCCGACGTGATCGTCTCCGGCATCGATTTCAGCGTGCGCTATGAGCGCCTCGCCGACGCCACTCTGGCGATACGCGCCGGCGCCCGCTTCGTTGGCACCAATAGCGACACCTCCTTTCCCAGCGAACGAGGCCAGATTCCCGGCACCGGCGCCCTGCTGGCCTTGCTCGAGGCCGCCACCGGCGTCACGCCGACTGTGATCGGCAAACCAAATTCCGGCATGTTCCAACAGGCCATGCACAAATTGGACGCCACCGCGGCCGCGACGCTGATGGTCGGCGACCGCTACGAAACCGACATCGCCGGCGCAATCGAGCTGGGTATGCCCACAGCCGCCGTGCTGACCGGAATCACGACGGAGGAGGAGTTCCGCACCGTCGCCCGCCCGCCAGACCTGATTCTGCCCGGGCTGCCCGAACTGCTCGACGCTTTCCGCCAAGCCGACGGTTGAACGCTGAATGCGCAGGGACGCAGCCATCCGCTTGTCCCCGCGATGGCATCAACGCGAGAGGGCGCGATCGGGGCACTTTTTGACCGCAACTGAATAGCTGCGCTACAATTACAAAGATGAAGACCATTTCGCTTACGCTGCCTGACAACGCCCCAATCAGCCGTTCTCTATTGGATTGCTCTCCGCAAGAGCTTACCGATCTCGTCAATGCGCTTGCGCCTCGCCCAAAGCGCGCCAGTGGAAAGGCCGCGGACGTCCCCACCTATCGCATCCGCCAGATTCAGGAGTGGATCTACAAGAAATACGCACGCTCCTTTGAAGAGATGACGAATCTGCCGCAGTCGCTGCGCGACAGCTTGGCTGCGACGGCAACGCTCACGCCGCTGCAGCCGGTCACGCAGCGTGTTTCCAAGGCCGGGGACACCCAGAAAGTTCTGTTTCAGATGCCGGATGGGGAGATGGTCGAGGCCGTCCTGATGCTATATGACAGGCGACGTACGCTCTGCATCAGCAGTCAGGCCGGCTGCGCCATGGGCTGCACCTTCTGCGCGACCGCCCAGGGCGGCCTGCGTCGAAATCTGACCGCAGGCGAGATTGTGGCCCAGGCGCTCTTCTTCGCCCGCTTTCTGCGTGATGCCGGTGAAGGGCCAAAGATGCGCGTGAAACGGCCCACCACGGTCACTAACATCGTGTTGATGGGGATGGGCGAGCCCATGCACAACTATGATAATGTGTGGACAGCCATCCGCCGCCTGACCGCCGCCGACGGTTTCGGGCTCGGCGCACGCCATATCACGCTCAGTACCGTCGGCCTGATTCCGATGATCGACCGCATGGCAGACGAGGGGCTCCAGGTGAATCTGGCCGTCAGCCTCCATGCACCCAACAATCCCCTGCGCAGCAAGCTCGTACCTCTCAGTCGGCGTTATCCGGTCGATGACCTTCTGGCCTCAGTACGCCGTTACATTGCCAAAACCAATCGCCGCGTGACGTTTGAGTACGCCCTGATGCGGGGCAGGAATGACAGCCCCTCTCTGGCCGAGGACCTGGCTGACAAGCTGAAAGGGATCCTGTGCCATGTCAACCTCATCCCCCTCAATCCGATTCCCGACAGCCCATTTCAGCCGACCAGCGACCAGGACACGCAACGGTTCGCTGAAATTCTACGTGCGGGCGGCATCTCGACAACAGTGCGCATCCGCCGCGGCATTGAAATCGAAGCCGGCTGCGGTCAGTTGCGCAACGCGGTGGAAGCATAAGTCGGTGCTTTCCGTCGCGGCGCGGTCGCCGGCCCCACAAAAAAACGTCGAGCACAATGGCTCAACGCTTCTTCCGGTCTGATTCAGATGTTGCGACAGGGAATCTCAGGCTTTCGCAAGGGTGCGGATGCAGGAGGTGCAGAGGCGGCGGGAAACCAGCCTGTCGTTTTCCAGGATTTTGACTTTCTGAATGTTGACCTTCCACTTATGGCGTGTGGCCTTTCTGGACCAGGGACGGTTGTTTCCAAACTGAGGACTCTTGCCGCACTGTTGGCATTTCGCCATGATCTGTTCCCTCCGGTTCCTCATTGGCCCGTGGTCAGTGAATGCCCACTAACGCCAAACCAATGTTCACGTATCACTGAATTGTCAGAGATTATCATACGGCTGAACCGTTGTCAAAAGTTGGAGTATCTTCTGTGAGTAAGGTTCGAATTGTTACCGATAGTGACGCCAGCATTCCCGCTGACATCCTGGACAAATACTCGATTGAAGTGATCCCTCAGGTCCTGCGGGTTGGCCGGGAACGTTATGAAGATACAGATGAATTCAACGCCGACCGGCTCTTTCAACTGATCCGGGAAAATCAGTCCGGTGGACGCATTCTGCTGCCGGAAGTGGAGGCCCCCGATCTGAGCCGCCTTATGGATGTCTACCAACGGCTGGGTGAGGATGCCGAGGAGATCGTTGCCATCCACATGAGCAGCACCCTCAGCCCAATGTGGAGTCAGTCCCGCAAGGCCGCCGATATGATGATGGGACGCTATCGTATCCGCGTCATGGACAGCCAGACCACGGCAATGGGCCTGGGCATGCTCGCCGAACTGGCCGCCGAGGCCGCCGAAAACGGGGCCGACCTCTATGAAGTCGCTCGTATCGTCAACGGGGCAATCCCCCATATCTATGTAACCTTCTTTGCCGAAACTCTGTACTATCTTGAACGCAGTGCCCGCTTGGGCGCGGCCCAGAGTGTGCTGGGGACGATGCTGGGGATCAAGGCAATGGTCACGATGGAAGACGGACAGCTGATCCCGCTGGAAAAGGTGCAGACCAGGGAAGATGTCGCCGAAAAACTGTACGACTATACCGCAGAATTCGCCCAGAATGAACGGATCGGGCTCGTACAGCATCGCTACGAACAGACCCAGGAACAACTGCTGGAGCGTTTAGGGGAAGGGCTCCCGAATATTTCCGCAAATGTGTGGCGTTATCCACCCAGCCTGGCAGCTCATCTCGGACCAAACGTGATGGGAGTCATCGTCTACGAGGGGCTTGGTTGACTATGCCCGAGAGAGCCCTGACGCGTTTACGCAACCTGTTAAAACTGGAGATCCAGACCCGCTGGCGCGAGAGGGCCTTTGCTGGCGGCGTGGCTGCCTTTTGCGAACGCTGGGCAGCCGACGCCAAGGCCGATGCGATCCAGCCGGGGCTGCTGCAGGAAATCCTCGAGCGGCTGTCACAGTATGCCGACGCCGAAAGCGACGAACGAGCGCGGCTCCTGAATTCACTGCTCGACCTGTTGGACGAGCTGCCGCCCGCGGATCCGGCTCTGGAGAACGTGGACCGGGTCGGCCGCGAGCCGGCCCGCCAACCCGAAGCGGCCGCAACCAGTAGCCAAATCGATGCAGAGTCCAGGTCGGCGCATCAGCCTTCGCCGCAAACCGACGCGCCGGAACTGCCCAACGTTCTGGGTCAACCGATAACCGACCTGAAGGGGGTCGGCGCAAAGAGAACAGAGCAATACGCACGTCTCGGGATCGAGACCATCGGGGATCTCATCTGGCATCTGCCCCATCGATACGATGACTTCAGCCGCGTGCGGCCCATTGTCGATGTCGAGGAGGGGGAGAGCCTTTCAGTCGTCGCCAACTTGCGGGGGTTCAGTGAACGCAGATTTGCCTACAAGAAAGAGATCCTGCAGGCAGTTTTCAGTGACGGCAGCGGCACGGTCCGTACCACCTGGTGGAACCAATCGTGGATGAAAAATCGTCTGACCATCGGCAAGACCTATCGCCTGAGCGGCGTTGTCGGCCTGTATATGGGTCACAAGACCCTGGAAAATCCGTTCTTTGAAGAGATCGGTTCCAACGTCATCAAAGAAGGGCCGATCTTACCTGTTTACGGTTTGACCGCCGGTCTGCGCAGCGGCGACGTCGGCAGACAGGTCCAGCAAGCCCTCAGGCAGGGCTTGCCATCCCTGCAGGATCCCCTGCCGGAGTCGCTCCGCAGCCACCACGATCTGATTCCCCTGGCCGATGCGCTGCGACAGATTCACGCGCCCGACACAACGGAAAAGCTTGACAACGCCCGCAGACGCATTATCTTTGATGAGTTCTTCTACCTTCAGCTGGGCGTGCAGCGTCGCCGGCAAGAGATTCAGCATCTCAATGCCGCGCCCATGACCGCTGATGACCAACTGTTGGCAGACTACCAAACGGCCCTGCCCTTTGCCCTGACCGGCGCGCAGCAGCGCACGCTGGACGAGGTGCGGCGGGATATGGCCCGGCGCGTACCGATGAGCCGCCTGATCCAAGGTGACGTCGGCAGCGGCAAGACCGTGGTGGCCGCCGGCGCCATGCTGATCGCCGCAGCCAGCGGCTTCCAGTCCGCCTTGCTCGCGCCGACCCAAATCCTGGCGGAGCAGCATTTCCGCAGCCTGAGCAAACTGCTGCAGGATGTTGAGCTTGCCGGCGGCGTCAGACCAAACGTCACTCTCCTGACAGGACGGGTCACAGGGAAGGCGCGGGAAGCGGCCCTCGCCGGACTGGCGGACGGAAGCGTTCAGGTCGTGGTCGGCACAACCGCGCTCATCCAGGAAAATGTGGATTTCGCCAACCTTGGCTTTGTTGTGGTGGACGAGCAGCACCGCTTTGGCGTCGGACAGCGGGCGGCCGCACGCGACAAGGGCGGAGAATCAGCCGTGCCCCATCTGCTGGTGATGAGTGCCACACCCATCCCCCGCAGCCTGGCGCTCACCGTATACGGCGACCTCGATGTCAGCGTCATTGACGAGATGCCGCCGGGGCGGACGCCTATCAAAACAAAGCGGTTCCTGCCCACGGATAGGGAACGACTCTACAGTTTCATGCGTAGACAGGTGCGCGATGGTCGCCAGGCCTACATCATCTATCCCCTTGTCGAGGAAAGTGAAACCCTGGATGTCGGCGCCGCGGTGGACGCACACGCCCGTCTGAGCGAAGAGATCTTCCCCGATCTGCGCGTGGGGCTTCTCCATGGCCGCCTCAAGGGCGCCGAAAAAGATGAGGTGATGCGCGCCTTTGCCGGCGGCGATCTGGACATTCTGGTCAGCACCAGTGTCGTCGAAGTCGGGGTGGACGTTCCCAACGCAACCTTGATGCTGATTGAGGATGCCGAGCGCTTCGGTCTGGCGCAACTGCACCAGTTCCGGGGCCGCGTGGGCCGGGGTGGTCACGAGAGCTATTGCGCGCTCATCAGCCGCGTGAAAACCGGTATCCAGGCCGAGCGGCTCAAAGCGCTGGCGGAGACGACAGACGGTTTCGTATTGGCGGAAAAGGATCTGGAACTACGCGGTCCCGGTGATTTCCTGGGAACGCGTCAGAGCGGCCTGCCGGAACTGAAGCTGGCGAACCTCAGCGATACCGCTACGCTGCATCTGGCCCAGGATGCTGCACAGGACATTTTGCGCCAGGACCCTGATCTCGGCAGTTTTCCACTGGTGCAGGAGAAAGTAGAGAGGCTCTGGCGCGGCCACGGCGATCTCTCGTGACCGGGGGGGGGGGTAGCCGCTGACGGCCCGGCAGGACTTAGCCCCGCTCGTTGATGGATACGTATGGCCGCTCCGTCTCACCCAGATAGATCTGCCGGGGGCGCGCAATGCGCTGCTCCGCGTCGTTCATGAGTTCCATCCACTGGGCCAGCCAGCCCGGCGCCCGCCCCAGCGCAAACAGTACCGGAAAGATCTCGACCGGAAAACCCATCGCCTGGTAGATGATGCCGCTGTAAAAGTCCACATTCGGGTAGAGGCGGCGCGAGACGAAATAGTCGTCCTCCAGGGCAGTCCCCTCCAGTTCGACCGCGATATCGATCAACCGGTTGCTGCCGGTCACGTCGAAGACTTCGTAAGCAATCTTCTTGACGATCTGGGCGCGCGGATCGTAGTTCTTGTACACCCGATGGCCGAACCCCATCAGGCGCACCTCCCGGTCTTTCACTCTATCCAGAAAGGCCTGAATATTCTTTGTGTCGCCGATTTCAGCCAGCATCCGCAGGACCGCCTCGTTTGCGCCGCCATGCAGAGGGCCGTACAGGGCCCCGACCGCGCCCGCGACCGCGCAGTACGGATCGGCGTCGCTGGAAGCGATGTTGCGCAGCGCCGACGTGGAACAGTTCTGCTCATGATCGGCGTGTAGAATGAACAACACATCCATCGCTCTTGCCAGAATGGGGTCGACTTCGCCGTCACCAGAGACACCCATCATATGGAGAAAATTGTCGCTGTAGCTCAGAGTGTTGTCGGGGTCAATGTGCGTTCTGCCGAGCCGGTTCCGGTAAGCAAAGGCGACCGCCGTCGGAAGTTGGCCAAGAATACGCAAGACCTGCTGCATCCGGTTCTCGCTGTCATGGACCTGCTTGGAATCCGGGTAGAGCGCGGACATCGCTGCCACTGCGCTGATGAGAACGCCCATTGGGTGAGCGTCCGCGCCGAAGGTCGAGAGCAAATCCTTCAGACCCCGATCGATCTGCGTTTCCGCCATCACGCGCGCGTTCCAGGCTGTCAATTCGCTGGCCGCCGGCAGTTCGCCGAAGAGCAACAGGTACGCTACCTCCAGAAAAGTGCTTTCTTCCGCCAGCTGTTCGATCGGATAACCCCGGTAACGAAGTATGCCCCTGTCGCCGTCGACATAGGTGACGCGACTCTTGCAGGACGCTGTATTCGTATAGCCAGGATCGTAGACCATCATGCCAAAATCATCGGCTTGCGCTTTGAGCTGGCGCAGGCCGATGGCTGGGATTGTATCGTCTTCGATCGGCAGTTCAACTGTCTGGCCGGTGCGATTATCGGTGATAGTCAGCGTCTGCTCACTCATTGCCGGAACACCTCTTTCCGTTCGGTTGCGAAACCGTTTCTGGGCGTTTTAATAACTGTATACCATTTTGGCAAATTTTGTAACACTCTTTCGCCTGCCCGGGTCGCCATCCAGGCCTTGCACAACCGCGCGGCTACGACAGATCGACCCCATTCGGCAGCGGTCGTCCCTCGACTCCCGCCAGTAGGTTCTCGGTTGTCATCACGGCCATCTTCGTGCGGGTGGCGACGGTGGCGCTGCCGATGTGAGGCAGAATGACACAGTTGTCCAGCGAGACCAGCGGGTGATCTGCCGGCAGAGGCTCCGGATCGGTGACGTCCAGCCCGGCAGCGGCGATCTCGCCCTGCGCCAGCGCGTCGTAGAGCGCTTCCTGATCTATGACTCCGCCCCGGCTGGTGTTAATGAGGACCGCCGTCGGTTTCATCTTGCGGAACGCGGCGACGCTGAACAGGGAACGGGTCTGGTCGTTAAGTGGGCAATGGACCGCCACATAATCGCTCTCGTGCAGCAGCGTATCCATCGGCACAAAAGTCGCCCCCACCTCCCGCGCCGCCTCCGGCTTTTCTCTGGGCCCGGTATAAATTATGCGGCAGCCGAAGCCGCCGAGCATACGCGCAAAGGCGGCGCCAATCCGCCCCAGGCCGACCAGCCCCACCGTGCTTCCGTGTATGTCGCGGCCCGTCAGCCACATCGGTCTCCAAGTGGGCCACGTCCCGCTCTGCACAGCGTGCGTGCCTTCCGGCAGCCGGCGCGCCGTGGCCAGCAGCAGCGCCAGCGCCAGCTCCGCCGTCGTTTCGGTCAACACGCCCGGGGTATTTCCCAAGGGGATACCCCGTTTGCGCAGCGCAGCCACATCCACGTGATCGTAACCAACCGACATCGTGGCCACGACCCGCAGCCCGGGCCCGGCCGCGTCCAGCAGTTCATCGTCAACTGTTTCGGTCAAAAGACAGTAGAGTCCGTCTGTCCCCTGTACCCATTCAAGCAGCGTACCGCGTTCTATCGGCTCTTCGCTGTCCCAGTAGCGGACGGCACATCTCGCCAGGATCGGCGCGATCGCCGCCTCTGGCAGCTGGCGGGTTACGACAACTGTCGGTTTGCTCATTTCTTATCCGGCTTTCTGTTACTGCGCGAGTCGATAACTGCCGACTGTACACTGAAATTCAGCGTGCTGCCCGGCCCCTCTATGGTGATTCTGCCCGACGGCTATCCTGCCCCGCCACACTCCACGCCTGCACGCGGCCGGCCAGATGCGCGGGCAGCCTGCCCTCGATCAGTGTCCCCTCCTCGGTAAACTCCTCCCGTTCCACGCGGCCGTGCTCATAAATCAGGGAGACCAGGTCGCCCTTACTGTAAGGAAGCAGCAGCCGCAGCGGCGTCATCGTTTCCCGCAGCTTTCCATCCACCTCCGTCAGCAGTTCCGGGATGCCTTCTCCGGTGCGGGCGCTGATGGGTACAGGGGACGGGTACTCCTGCAGGGCGCGGCGCAACTGGGCCTCAAGGCCGGGCTCTCCTTGCCCTGCGGAGCTGACAAGGTCGATCTTGTTCAGCGCGGTCACAAGCGGTTTATCGCCGGCCCCCAGCTCCTCCAGCATCTCCTCCACCGCCGTTACCTGCTCATCCGCGTTGGCGTGCGAGATATCCACCACGTGCAGCAGCAGGTCCGCCTCGGTGATCTCCTCAAGTGTCGCCCGGAACGCGGCCACCAGCGCCGTCGGCAGCTTCTGGATGAAACCGACCGTGTCGGTGAACAGGGCCGTGCGCGCGCTCGGCAACGCCACGCGGCGAGTGGTCGGGTCCAGGGTGGCAAACAGCTGGTCCTGGGCCAGAACAGCTGCATCGCTGACCGCGTTCAATAGCGTGCTCTTGCCCGCGTTTGTGTAGCCAACCACAACGACGACCGGCGTCGACGACTTCTGCCGGCGCTGTCGGTAGCGTTCGCGGTGGTGGCGTACCTCCTCCAGCTCCCGCTTGAGATGGGCAATCCGGCGCCCGATCTCCCGCCGGTCCACCTCCAGCTGCGTTTCACCGGGTCCGCGCACACCCACCCCGCCGCTGGCGCCGCCGGCGCGTCCGCCGGCCTGCCGCGCCAGGTGAGTCCAGGCCCGCGTCAGCCGGGGAAGCCGATACTCGTATTGTGCGAGCTCCACCTGCACCGCTCCCTCTCTGGTCTTGGCATGGCGCGCGAAGATGTCCAGGATCAGGGCGGTGCGGTCGATCACCTTCACATCCTGGCCCAGCACCCGCTCGATTTCGCGCTGCTGGCGCGGGGAAAGCTCTTCATCGAATATCACGACGTTCGCGCCCAACTCCAGAACCAACGTCTTCAACTCGCCCAGCTTGCCGGCGCCGATAAAGGTCGCCGGATGGGGATGCTGCAGCCGCTGCGTCAACTCTCCCTGCACTTCCAGGCCCGCGGTCTCGGCCAGCAGGCCCAGCTCGATGAGCGAGTCCTCCATAGCCAGGATCCCCGGCTGACCCGCGAGGCTGACGCCGACCAGCACGGCCGTCTCCTCCGGCTTGTCGGTCAGAATCAGGCCCTGGTCATCCCTCACCACTGCGTGAACGCCGCCTTCGCCCGCGCCGGTGAAATCATCGACCGCTGTAAGGCCGCCTGAACGGTTTTCGTGTTGACTTTCTGACATTTCGCTTAACTGTGCCTTTCACAGCGTTCATCCATAGGGGGGATACTGTTGTGCCCGCTGATAGGCTAACGCTGTACTACAGAGAAACTGATCCAATCGGAAACCGTTGCCGCAATGCGTTAACGGTTTCCATCGGCGACAATTCCAAATGCATCTACAAGCTGTTCGGTGGAGGGCATCTGCTGCGCCTCCATCTGTGAGATGACGGCCAGTGAAGCCATCTTCCACAAAGTTGCTCGGCCAGGAGAGCGCTGCTGACAAAAGTGGCGACGAGCAGAGCCGCGGCAAACCAAGCCCGGCAAGATTTGCCTATTGTACACGATTTCGTCATTTCGCGCCTGTCGGGGAAGACAGCCACGCGGACGGAATTTGTTGAGCAGTACCGAGCCTAAATGTGCTGTAGTCTGCGAAAAATGTGTATCTTCAGACGGTGCATCTCTTGAAGCAAGTCTCGTTTCATAGGCCTTCAATTCATTGTCCCCAGCGACGAAAACAGTATGCATATGCCTGGAAGTCCCAGCAGCAACAGCAGCAATAGCAACTTCCAACACCCACTTGCGCGGGCAGTTGTCTGCTTCTCGACTGGAGTGTCAGGTGATGGCGAAGGTAAAGTGCGGTCATCTGGTATGTTATCTTCTGGAATTCGGGTCTCATGAATGGAAGCCTCTTCAGCAACGTCCGGTTCGTCTCGTAAGTTTTCGTCTGATATTTCGGCCTTACGAATGATGGTCTCTTCAGCAGCGTCCTGCCCCTCCGCTTGCGGCAGGGCGAGTTTTTCAAATCGAGCCTGTAACAGAAGGATAATCTGTAACCTCAACCTATCTTTGACGTTAGCCGCTAGTTCGGCCGCAGCTTGCTCTTTGGCCTTCTGCCGTGCATTCTCTTCGGCAGCGTCTCGTGCCAATTCCTTTTGCTGGACGAGCATATCAGCGGCGAGTTTTTCAAATCGAGCCTGTAACAGAAGGATAATCTGTAACCTCAACCTATCTTTGACGTTAGCCGCTAGTTCGGCCGCAGCTTGCTCTTTGGCCTTCTGCCGTGCATTCTCTTCGGCAGCGTCTCGTGCCAATTCCTTTTGCTGGACGAGCACATCAGCATCGTTCTGTTCTCTCGTCTTTTGGCGCATCGATTCTTTGGCAGTTGTCAGTTCCTGTGTCTTCTGGCGAACCGTATCTTTGGCAACTGTCAGTTCCTCTGTCTTTTGGCGAACCGTATCTTCGGCAGCCGTCAGTTCTTCTGTCTTCTGGCGAACCGTTTCTTTGGCAGTCGCCAGTTCCAAAGCCTTAATTCGTGCTGCTCTCTTAGCTGTGACCTGCTCCTCAGCTTTCTGACGAGCCGGTGCTGCCACTGAGAGCCACTCTTCGGCCTTTTGGCGATCCGCGGCTTTTGCTGCGACCCATTCCTCCGCCTTTTGATAGGCAACTGCCTCCGCTGCGACCCATTCTTGAGCTTTCCGATGAGCGGCGGCTTTTGCTGTGACCCATTCTCTTACTTTTGTATAGGCAACGGCCCTATCTGGCTTCTGTACCCTTTCCCTCTGACGAACAGCGTCTTCCGCTTCCATCAATTCTTCAGCTATCTGACGCGCGGCGATTCTTGCAGCGCCCTGTTCCTTTGCCTTCTCGCGAACCGCCGCTTCGGTCGTGACCATCTCCCTTGATTTCTGACGCGCGGCTTCTCTTGCCGCGTCCTGCTCTTCTGCCTTTTGTTGGGCGACAGATTCGGCCGCGTTCCTTTCCTCTGCCTTCTGTTGGACAGCTGTTTCAGCTGCGTTCCTCTCCTCTGCCTTCTGTTGGGCAATGGCTTTGGCCGCGTCTGTTTCTTCTGCCTTCCTTTTGACAACGGCTTCCGCTGCTTTTCTTTCCTTTGCCTTCTGACGAAACAACACTTCAGCTGCACCTCGTTCTTCTGACTTCTGGCGGGCCCATACTGCCGCTGTTAACCACGTCTCGGTCCGGGCATCATGCTTCAGTATCCGTAGCATGATTTCTTCCTCCGGAATGACGTGACTATCCATTGGTGTCATGTCCTGTTCCGGCGGATTGATGTTCAGGGCCAAGGCGCAACTATTAATCGCCCATCGCGCTGCCTCAGTTGAAAATCCAAACCTCCGTTGGAAACGCTGAAGAAGCCATCGTCCGTGAACTGTAGATAAGTGAGTTGCTGTGTGTATACGCTCATGGGAATATTTCTTTTGTGAGGCGCATACTAATAGTAGTTCGACAGGAACTCGCGCGTGCAACGCGTGAACCAACAGGTATCGTTCTCTGGCGTATGGCCCGCAGAGGTCAGCAAGGAAGGCATTGACACGCGCGGGGTCTATGAGTAGAGCCGGACCGTGGTCTGCTATCAATTGGCACAGGACGCGTTGAGGGGAATTGGAAAGCGCCTTACGACTGTAATCAAGTTCATGATAACCATCGTGGGGGCCATTCCGTGCAAATGGAGCGATATCCATGACCGCGGACCAACTGTCGATCGCCCAGCGCGCGGCCTCCGCAGAAAGGCAATACCGACTTTCTAGACGCTGGGAGAGCCACCGCCCATGAATTGTTCTGCCCTGCGATTGAGCCAGCAACTCCGCCGGAATGCGCTCCCGCATTGCCTGGACAATGAGGTAGCGTTCTCTGTGATACTCCCCACAAAGGTCAGCTAGGAAGGCATCAACACGTTCAGGTTCATTTAGCAAATTCGGGCCGTAGTCGGCGTACAGTTTGCGCAGAAAGTGCCGGGGAAGTGGATTCATCGCTGGTTGAATCTTTCGTCCGTTGGTCTATGGAATACACTCAGCCATCAGGATACTGATACCTCTATGATTCCGTTTCGACTCCGTCTACAGGTCAACCTCGCTCCGAAGTTTCCAGGAATTCTAGTGTTCCTTGGTCTGGTAGTAAGGGTGGTGGGGAGATCGTTTCAACCACAAATATTCAACTTTATCCGCTGCCTGTAGTCGCCTCAGCCAAGAGACAGCATGCTCATGCTCCCTGTCTAGGAAGCCAGCTACCTCTCGCGAGGTCATTGGTGTCTTTCTCATGATTTGTAATGTGATTTCTTCTAGGGCTATCCTACGAGCGGCTCTTTCGGCTGCTGATAGCTCTTCAGCCTTCACGCGAGCGTGTTTATTTGCTGCGGACCGCTCTTCAGCCTTTGCGCGAGCGCATTTATCTGCTGCGGACCGCTCTTCAGCCTTCACGCGAGCGGCCTTTTCGGCTGCGGCCCATTCAAACATCGTTTTACGAGCCGCTACTTTGGACGCGACCCACTCCTTAATCTTTTGCAGGACCACCGCTTCGGCCGCGATCCATTCTACTGTTTTCTGATGCTCTGCCGTTTTTGTCTCGACCCACTCTTCAGTCTTTTGTAATACCACCGCTTCGGCAGCGGCCAACTCCACCGCCTTCCGGCGCTCCGTCGCTCTGGCTCCATTCCATCTCGCTATTTCTTGATGCTCCGCCGTTTTTGCCTCGACCCACTCTTCAGCCTTTCGCAAAACCGCCTCTTCCGCTGCGCCCCAATCTTTTGCCTTTTGATGATCCGCGGCTTCTGTCGTCACCCACACCTCAGCCTTCTTCATGGCCGTCTCTTGCGCTGCAATAGTCTCATTAGCTCTCTCTAGGGACACCTCTTTTTCCGCTTCCCGTTTCTCAGCTTTCTGGCGAACGGCCTCTTCAGCTGCATCTCGTTCCACTGCCTTCTGTCCAGCTACAGCTACCGCTTCGATCTGCTCCTTGGCCTTCAGACGAACGGCCTCTTCGGCTGCATCTCGCTCGATTGCCTTCTGAAGAACCACGGCCACCGCGTCATCCTGCTCCTTGGCTTTCTGGCAAACGGCCTCTTCGGCTGCATCTCGTTCCATTGCTTTCTGACGAACAGTGGCTAACGCGTTGTCCTGCTCTTTGGCTTTCCTGCGAGCTACTACTTCTGTTGAGATCCACGCCTCCGACCGAGGGTCACGATGCAGTATCCGCATCATTCTCTCGTCAATAAATGGAAGAGGTTTGCCTGGCGTGGTCAGGTTCTGCACCGGCGAAGCGAAATTCAGGGCGAACGAACAACCCTCTACGGCCCACTGCGCGGCTTCGACTGAGAAACCATACCGGTTCTGTAAGTGCTGGGAAAGCCAGTTGGCATGGATTGCGCTCCCGTGCGGGTGGATCAAGTGTGCCGCGAGAGCGCGCTCCCTCGGCGCGTGGACCAATACCATTTGGGCGGGAATATGCTCCCGCAACGCGTGGGCTAATATAAGCTGAGCAGGAATGCGTTCCCGCAACGCGTGGAACAGCAAGAACCGTTCTCTGGGAAATGGGCCGCACAGGTCGGCTAGAAGTGCATCCACGCGCCCAGGGTTATTCAGTAGATCCGGTCCCCAATCTGTCAACAACTGATATAGAGTGCGTTGGGGGATATCGGAAAGCTTTGAATGAACGTCAACAGAGATTTCGTTGACGTTCTGGTTCGTATTCGCAGCTGTAGAAGCGACACCCAGGGCGAAGGACCAACTCTCGACTGCCCATGCCGCGGCCGCAGCCGAAAAGCAGTACCGGCTCTGCAACCTTTGGGCGCACGAGTCGATCCAGGACATGACAGGCCAACGGGCAACAGAAACACGAACCCGCAACGCGTGTACCAGCAGAAAGCGTTCTCTGGGATACCGTCCGTAGAGGTCGGCCAGGAGGGCGTCCACGCGCGTGGGTTCGTCGAGCAGGGCTGGACCGTAATCCACGAGCAACTGGCGCAATATGCGTTCAGGGCGGGGGTGCATCGCGCGAAGTGTCCTTCGTCTATATGGCCTAAAGAAAAAAGCTCCCCAGCAGTCCCAACAACCCTAATAGCCCTAGCAGCGCCAGCAGCCAAACACATCCACTCTTGGTTTGGCTGGGAGTTGAATGGTTCTTGGGGGGAGAGGAAGACGCGGGTGAAGGTATAGGCCGATTGTTCGCTTGTTGTTGGGAAGGATTCGGTCCGGGGGCCTGCGATTGGCGATGAGATTGCCTTTGTGCCGGTGGCGAGCTTCTCGCTCGTTCTTCGGCCCGTCGTTCGGCCTTCATTCGAGCCTCCACTTCGACTGCGATTCGCTCCTCTGCCCTCTTGTTGGCCGCCGCCTCTGCCTTCCTATTGGCCGCCTCTTCGGCAGTCTTGGCCTTCTTTTCTGCCCTTCGGCGAGCTGCCACTTCGACTGCGATCCGCTCCTCTGCCCTCTTGGCCTTCTTTTCTGCCCTTCGGCGAGCTGCCACTTCGACTGCGATCCGCTCCTCTGCCCTCTTGTTGACTGCCTCTTCAACCTTCTTAACACGTAGCTCTGCGTTCTGGCGAGCTGCCGCCTCTACTTTGACTTGCTTCTCTAAGTCCTGACGAACTGCAATTTCTGCAGAGAGCCGTTCCCCGGCCGAGACTGCTTGGTAGCAGGGGTAATGGGGAGATCGCTGTTTCAGCCATTTTCTTTCGATCTTGCCCGCTTTCTGCAATTCTTCCAACCAAACACTAGCCGACTGCTGTTCGGTCTTCAAGACTGTTGCCACTTCTCGCGAGGTCATGGGCTCATGTTCCAGAATCTGCAACATGGCTTCTTCTACATCTTCGAATGGCTGATCATTCAGCGCCAAGTCCTGCTCCGACGCAGTGACTTTCAGAGCCAAGGACCAACTTTTCACCGCCCACTGTGCGGCCTCCGCAGAAAAACCATACCGCTTCTGTAAGCGTTGGGAAAGCTGTAGTGCATGGACTATATTACCTTGAGGATGATTCTGTAACTCAATGGGAATGCGCTCTTGCAGCGCGTGGATCAGAAGAAAACGTTCTCGTCGATATGATCCACACAGGTCAGCCAGAAGAGCGTTTACGCGTTCAGGTTCATTTAGTAGAATCGGGCCGTAGTCTTCGAGCAACTGGCGCAAAACTTGCCGAGGGATTTGGTTCATCTCTAGAAGCGCACTTCACCTTCGCGGCTCCCAAACTGAATACGCAGACCGGGTGAGAGTCTAACAGATTGTCCATGGTCAATGTCATTGAGCTGTCCGCTGCTGTCTTGCCCTACCCATTTGTGTGTGGATCGGTTGCGCAGCCCCCAGACCTGTGGATTCCGTGGATGTAGGGTTACTTCCGCGATCGGGGCGCCAAATTCGTACCTACGCTCTGTGTCTAGGTGATGAGGATATAGCAGCGTGTCGTGGTTAAGCATGACCACAACGTTACGATCGATGCGCATACGCGGCGGCAACCGGTGCGGCGACGAGCATGCCCAGCAGCCGTCGGAGTCGCCTGCCGAGTAAGGATCGTAGAAGTTCTCGGCGGCGCAGCTCTGGCAATAGAAGATCGAATCTCGTAGGCGAAT
The DNA here is from genome assembly GCA_965200615.1 of Caldilineaceae bacterium. GTDB lineage: Bacteria > Chloroflexota > Anaerolineae > Caldilineales > Caldilineaceae > Bin5. Next base: position 1,593,569 of record OZ241377.1, read on the forward strand.
CAAGGCGCTGGTCCATTGGCTTTCCTGCACTCGTCTTTTAGGATCGTGCAGACCTATTGTAAATGAGAGCGTGAAGAGATCCTGTACAAAATTGGGGTAAAGCGGCCACAATTTCCGCGCGTTGTCATGATGGACGGGTAGGGGACGGTTGCTATCGTTGTTGGGGTCGAAAATAAATAAAGGATGGGTCCCGTACAGGCGCGTTTTGGCTGGCAAGTCGAAGCAGCGAATTTGCGCCTCGTGTGCACCTTCGAGCGGGTGATGGTTGATAAGCATATAGAAAAGAAGGACCGCCAGAGAAAAGAGATCGGTCTGGCTTCTAGGGCTGGCCTCGCCGCGTACGATCTCCGGGGCCATAAAGCCGATTGTTCCCTCGATGGCGCTACCATGACCATCTATCCCTACATTGTCATTGTCACAGATGCGCACCTCGCCGCTATCAGGGTCGAAAAAGACGTTGCCGAAAGCAATATCGCGATAGCAAAGCCCTTTGGCGTGGAGTTGCCGATAGTTATACGCTAACTCGAAACTTGCTGTCACCAGCGCGCGGAAGCTAGGCTCCACACGGCGCGCTACCAAATCAGTCATGCTGACAAATCGCTCATCCCGCAACGGCATTACATAGCCAAAGCCCGGACGGTCTTTGGCCTGAACTAACTCCTGTGGCCAGAGGAAGCGGTCGCTAGGCGGGCCTTTGTCAACTGCATATTTCAGCCGTTCTTTCAGATTCTGGTCTTGGCGTAGATAGCTAGGAAAGTACCATTTCAGCGCCACAGTTTCGTCGCTACTACCGAAGTTTCCATGCCCCTGTCGCCTCCGGGCCCGATAGACTTCCCCCTGGCCACCGCCTCCAAGGAATTCTTCAACTATATAGGACAGGTTCGTGGACTCCGTCCGTACCATTTGATTAGACCTAAGCAGTTGATTCATCATGTGCTCCAGGACTCGGAGGAAGGAAGTAAAAAGTCCGTTCTGATAATACGACAACCGCAGTTACCGTGTCAGAGATGTGAAAGGGTAGACACTGGCACAAATAAGGCAAGGATGGTTGCAGTTCGCTCACATGAGAGCCGTATCCAACTGCGTCTTCTGCCCCTTTTGTCGTCGAAATAATCGCTATTCACGGAATTAAGGTTGTAGTAATAAGGGCCATGCAGAAACCCTTGTACAGCGTAGCATGCAGACCTCCAAGCGGCATTATGTCCTTTCAAGCCCCAAAATCAGGATGCGCTTTAGATGAAACTTTGCGTACATTCTTTGCAATCAAAAGTGCCACCCGTGTCCCCATCTTTACTATGTACGAAAGTGTCCCCAACTATTCCTCCTGTTGATTGGTAGCGGTTGCGACAATTATTGAGATATCGTCGCCGCTACCGTCCTCTGACGTGGCCTCTAACCAGCTTGGCAAACTTCTGGCGACGGCTGTTGAGCCTTCTTGTTTGATGGCACCGTGGAGGTCACGTGCCACCTTCTTGAAATCGGTATCGTTGGCGAAAGAGTTTGCGTAGCCATCAGTAGTCAGCATGACAAGCGCTGGTGGCCATTCATCAATCTGCTGGAAATGAATTTTGACGAATCGCCAAGCCTCTTTCGAACACAGTGAGGTTGTGTGATTTGCGAACAGATTGCTGTCCGCTGGGAAAGGGGGTCGCGTTACTTCTCCTTCTGCCGAAACTGTCAACATATCGCCGTCACCCAACTGAATGTACAGATGAAACTCCGGGGTGAGTAGAGCCGCCAAGAGTGTCGCGCCGTAGAGCCGCTCTTTCGGAGCATCAGATTGTACTGGTTGCTCGCCTTCCTGAACTGGATTGTCGGTGGCATGCTCATAAATGGCTGCCCGCCACCGGTTCACCAGGAGTTTGGGCAGCTGTTGACTGAGGTGTCGCTTGAATTGGGCCAAGTCTTTCCGAGTGCTACCGCTCAGGATCAAGGGCAGTATCTCGCTTACGAGCAGCATTTGGGTTTGTTCCACTGCGAGGAGGGCACCTATATCGCTTCGAGTGTACTCACTACCACCGTGACCGTCGGCTATGCATAGTACGGCGACCGGTCTCTTTCCCTCGGCCATCCACCAACTCAATGCGTCTTGGTTGGGTTCGCCTCTGCGTATATGGGAGGCGCCCCGCACAGTTGCGCTCAATACCTGCCAGTTGCTGGCTTCGGCTTTGCAATTCAAGGGTATTTGGGCCCTACTTTCTGCCTCGAGTTCAGCGTCGGCCGGTAATGCCAGCTTTGCACTGTCGCTGGCAGGCCCTTCTTTACCAGACAACATCTTCCTCGATTACCTCGTCCTCGGGCCGAGCAGGCAAGGAAACATTCGTGGCTCCGCTCCCTTTCTGGGTCTGACTTACTGGTGAAGAGGCCGCCTTCAGAACGGCGGTCGATACCCATCTGATGAACCTGACCAAGGTTTCGGCATTGTTGGCCTGCAGCGGCTCCAGTTCCGGGTGGCCGATGAAGCGTTGCAGGACGCTCTTTTCGGCGTCTCCGCCGATGGCTATAGCGAGACGCACTGCCTTCTTGCCCCAGGGCTGAGCCATCAAGTCGCGCAGGCCGGCTCTGACATCGTCGGTGGGCATGCCGTCGGAGATGAGAACGAGAACAGGAGGCAGCGCCCGTTGGGGCATCATTTCTGGATCAAGCTGCTCGGCGACCAGTTGCAGGGCCTTACCCATGTCGGTTACGCCGTCGGCCTCCAAGATCATCCCAACTGAACTGCTCGACCGGCACGGGGCTGGCCACGTGCCAACTGGCGCCGCTGGAAAACGTCACAACGCGCACCATCACCTCGGCATTGGGATTTTCTTTCGCGGCATCCTGCATGGCGGGCAGCGCTTCGCGGATGGCGTTGTTGAGCGCTTGGATTTTGTCCCCATACATCGAACTGGAGCAGTCGGCAATCCAAATGAAATGAAGCGGCCTCCGCGCAAGCGGGCCGCCTGGGAGTTTGGGCATTGCTCTCATTCCTTTCAATGGGTTTTCGGCGGAAGTCCGGTTCAATTCACCGTCGAATTGGGGAATGCCTGCAGAGGCCGTGCCCACCAACTGCACGCAGGCGCATTCTATCAAAACAAATGCCCATCCAACAACTGTGGACCAGTCCCGGGACCACTCGTCAGCACACGCCCCACCGCCGGCAGCGCACCCACACGCCGCTCCACCTCCGCCGCACTGTCCGCCTCGCAGATCAGATGTACGTTCGGCCCCGCATCGATTGTAAAGTAGACCGGCACGCCCTCATCCTCCCGCCAGGCGCGCACCCCCTGCAGCGCCTCCAGCGTACCCGGCTGCCAGTAAAGCAGGCTCGGCGCGCTCGTCATCATCACCGCGTGCATGGCCAGCGCGTCTGCTTCCAGGACGGGGCCGAGCAGAGACAAGTCTCGCTCGGCGATGCCTCGTCGAACAGTCTCCAGCCACGCCCCGACGCACCGCGTGCGCGCCGCGTTGAAAGGACTCGTCGCCGCCAGCCGGTGCCCGCTGCTGCTGCTGACCCGCTTGGCGCTGGCGCTGACGATGGCGATGACGTCGCGCAGCGCCCAGTGGCCTTCGTCATGCAACTGGCGCGCAACACTCCGGGTATCGAGAAGTGAACTGCTTTCACTCTCGCCTCTCTCCTCTTCACTCTCTTCTCTTCCCCAGCCCCGTTCCCATTCGACAAAGCCGCCGAAAAGACTGCGGCTGGCCGAGCCGCTCGCCTGCCGGGCGACCGCGGACAGCCGCCTTGCGTCCAACTGGAGTCCCAGCGCCGCCGCCCCCGCGATGGTGAGCGCGGCAAATCCGCTGGCCGAACTGGCGATGCCGGAGGCCATCGGAAAATTGTTGTTGCTGACAACGCGGGCCCTGTAGGGGACGCCGGCCAGGGCGCGCAACCGGTCAAGGTGCGCCACAATACGCTCCGCAGGCGCGCCTTGAAGCTGTACGCCGTCAATGACAACCGTATCTGCTGGCAGGCAATCGCTGTCGTCCCAGGCGACCGTCGTGGTTGTATGCGCGTCCGCCAGGGTCATGCTGATTGAGTTGTTGAGCGGGATGTTCAGATCTTCACCGGCGTCGGCAACGCCCCAGTACTTTATGAATGCAATGTTGCTGCCGGCGCGACAAGTGGCCTTGCGTTCAGACAACGACCCGGTTGCGCATTCGACAATCACGCTTCTCGTTCTGCCTGCTGTTCGCATCGACGCAGCAGGTCGTCGATCAGTTCGTCATGCGCGCGGAAATGGATCTCTACGCCGCCTTGCGTCGGCTCGATGCGCGCCTGCCAGCCGATCCCCTCAACCAGCGCCAGCTTCTCGACCACGCCCGCCCCCAGCCGTTTCAGCACCGCTTCGGCCTGGTCAGCCGTCAGTCCCGGGAACGCCAGACTTTCGGACTCATACAGATCGTCATCCTGAAAACGGGGATCTCTGCGGTCTTCCTCGTCTCCCAGCGATGGGGCGCTGATCGGCATCGAAAACTCCTTCCAGTCCACTTTCGTGCAAGGGAACAATCTGACGCTATTCTGCCTCCAGCAGCGCGACGCCCATGTCGTCGCCGGCGCCCAACTCTTTGAGAAATCTGGGTACCAGCGCATGCAACTCGGCAATCCGTTCCGCTGGCGTCTTATCTGGAAGATGAATGCGTCCGCCGGCCATTGTGTTATGCCCGCCGGCAGAACCGTTTCGGCCCGCGATGATGCGTACCAGGCGGCCGGCCTTGGCGTTCGAATCCGCCGCCCGCACCGACATTACGCCCTGATCTCCGTAAATTCCCAGGCAAACGACCCAGGCGATGTTTTCCATGCGCATCAACAGATCTGCCACCTCTGCGGCCATGTCGGGTCGCGGCATATCAAAAAGCAGGCTGACGGCAATGTCGCCTGCTCTTTCGGAGTCGTCCTCCGGCTCTCCATCACCTTCGTCCGTATCCTCGTCCTCATCCTGCAGGTTCGACGGCGGACTGGAACTACCGGGCGCGAGCATTTGTGACAGCGCAATGATGTCGAGATCGAATCGCTCGAGGTCCGATTTGTAATCGTTTTCCTCGTCCTCGTCCAGGATCTCCTCCGCATCCTCGTCATCCTCTTCATCGACGGCGCTGGGCATCGAGACCGTGTAGATTGTCGTGTTGGCTAAGGCATCGCTTATGCTGCGGAAGTACGTGCGGGGAACCTGCACATGCTCAATTCGGTTCAGCAGATCCGTCTCGACAAGATGGCGTAAGGTCGAATACGCCCAGATATCCAGGGGCGATGTGTGCCGGCTGAGACCCAGCGTGTCAGATTTGATCCCGTAGAAAAGGGCGGTCGCCAGTCGCGTGTCGACCGGGACTTCGGCTACCGCCAGGTATTCGCACAGTAACGTGGAGGAGGCGCCCACCTCCGGACGCACGTCGTGGACTTTGGCCCGCAGTTGGCTGCGCCGCGGAGGATGATGATCAATCGCGACCAGCACCTCTTCACCAGGGTAGTCCGTGCTCCACAGCAGATGATTGGCCGCCACAGGCTGCGTATCGACCAGCATCACACCGTCATATACGCTCATCTCCTCCGCGGTCGCTTGCTGCGAAATGCGGACCTTGTGTGGCACGATCTCATTAGCCATCGTATAGTTCTCGGCCCGGCCGATAATGCCGCCGTGTCCCAGTGTGACGGGCGTGCCTGGAGCATGAATTCTCAGCATCTCCTCCATCGCGCGCGCGCTGGCGAGCGCGTCCGGGTCCGGATCGTTGTGCATCAGAACCAAGAGGTTGCTCTTCTCCTCCACAAGCTCAACAATCTGTTGAATTCTTCTCTCAGTGGCGTTCCGCCGCCTGGCGCCATAGCCTTCCGGCAGAGTGAGCAACATGGTTGGAGATTCTTCCATGATTCGTCCGATGGCCCTCTGAACCACAGGTTCGATTGCCAGATATCCCGCTAAGCGTTAGACGGAAATCGAGCAGGGCGGGAGTATTATACCCAACATATACCTTTCGCGGAAGCGCTGTTTTGACCGAATCTCAAGCATTCTATTCGCGCGTCTTGTCCACCTGGCTCAGGACGCCACTGTAGGGGCAGGCACAAGGCCTGCCCAATGCCTCCTGAATAATGAACGGAAAAACAGTTACAGCCACAGTTGGCGTGAATTCCCCAACCGACCATTGCCACCCCAAACATGGACTGCACGCCAGCTCATGTTCCGCTTGTTGAGCAATCCACGCATTTAAGGTACGATTGGGCGCACTTGGCATCCGGTCGCTGGCACCGGAATATCCGCAGATATTCACACAAAGGATGCGCGCATGACAAACACAACTGATACCTTGACTGGCGCTGGCGCGCAAACTGTCGTCCGGCAAATGGGTGAAGCCGCGGCTGCATTTCTGGCCTGCCTCTCCATAGACCAGAAACACAGAGCCGTCGTTCCCTTTGCCGATCAATCAGAGCGAACCAACTGGCATTATACACCGATCCTGCGCAAGGGGCTTTCTCTGTCCGAAATGACTTTTCCGCAGCGACAAAATGCCCTGCAACTGGTCAATGCCGGCCTCAGTCGCGCCGGCTTTGTTACCGCCTCGACCGTGATGGGGATTGAGAACGCTCTCGACATGTTGGAAGATTGGGAGCGGACGCATCCGGGCAGGGATCCACAGCTCTATTTCCTGACCATTTTCGACAGCCCGGATGAAAAGGGGGTGTGGGGATGGCGCTTCGAGGGCCACCATGTCTCGCTCAATTACACGATTGCCGCTGGGAAAATCATCTCGCCCACGCCACTATTCTTTGGATCGAACCCGGCTGATGCGCCCTTCAGCCCGGCGGCCACCCTCCGCCCTCTGGCCGGCGTCGAAGATCTGGCCCGCGAGCTGGTCCGCTCTTTTGACGAAGAGGCCCTGGCAGTCGCCAGCATCTCTCCCGCGGCGCCGCCTGACAATGTACTCTACAATCTTCCCCAGGTCGTTGAAGGCGCATTTCGCATGCCTGCCAACTCCCCCGACCTGAACGCTTGGATGAATTCCAGTGGAGTGGACGATTCGCACGTCCAGGCATTGCGCTATTCCGATACGCCCCGCGGGCTTTGCCGCAGCCGCATGAACAGCGGGCAGCAGGAGCTCCTGCTGGCGCTCATCGGCGAGTATATCCATCGAATGCCTGACGAACTCGCTGAGATCGAGTGGCACAATTTGGGCGAGCACGGCCTGGACGGAATCCACTTTGCCTGGGCAGGCGGCCTGGAAAAGAGGCAGGGTCACTACTACCGCATCCAGGGTCCCCGCTTCGTCTGTGAATACGACAACACTCAGAACGACGCCAATCACATCCACTCGGTCTGGCGGGACCCGATCAATGATTTCGGCAGAGATCTCCTGGCGCGCCACTACGCCCACCACCATTAAGGGTTGACGGTACGCCTCCCATTTAGGCTGTCAGTCTGGCGTGCATGTTCATTGGCCAGGTTCAGCGCACATCGAATCCGGTACTATTGCGTAGAGATTCTTGCCGCTTGCCGCTCTTGAGAGATGCCTATGCCGGCGTAATCTTTGGCACAGGGGCTGAAATCGTTTGACGGAGCCGATGAAGATCGGTACAATCCGATTCATGTGCAGAAAATCGCATCCTTGCGGCCAGTAGCATTCGAACAGAAAGAGGCCGGTGAATCCAGATAAGATGTCCTGCATAGCTATCGAACTGTTCACAAATAGTATGTTGCGGGGATCCGCAAGCAACTTTCCACATGTAACCAACTCGTAAGGAGACTTCTATGGCTGAAAACGGCAATTCGGCAATGTCCGGAAATTACCGGGTGGTGGGAACCCGGCCCATTCGGCACGACGGTGTGGATAAGGTGGTCGGCGCGGCCCGTTACGCCGCCGACCAGAATATTACGGGGATGTTGTACGGCAAGTACTTGCGCAGCCCCCATGCCCACGCCCGTATCCTGAATATCGATACCAGCAAAGCCGAGGCGCTGCCGGGCGTCACCGCCATCGTTACTTCGGCCGACTTGGCCGAAGCCGCCGACAAGATTCAGGAAATGGGTGAAGACGCCGTCAATCTGAGGTATCTCAGCGCCAATATGCTCGCCCATGACAAGGTCCTGTACCACGGCCATGCCATCGCCGCGGTGGCCGCCACAAGTGTCCACGTCGCCGAGGAAGCGGCCGGTCTGATCGATGTAGAATATGAAGTCCTCAAGCCGGTGCTGGATGTGCGCGAGGCCATGGCAGACGACGCCCCCATTCTCTTGCCGGAATTGCGCACCGTCGCCATGGGCGAAGTCGGCGATAAGCCGACCAACATCGCCCAACATTTCCGCCACGCACGCGGCGACCTCGAAGCCGGCTACGAGGCAGCCGACGCAATTGTCGAGCGCGAGTTCACTACCGCGATGGTCCATCAGGGCTACCTGGAGCCCCAGGCCTCGACCGTGCAATGGCGGCCCGACGACCAGATCCACATCTGGACCAGCACCCAGGGACCGTTTCAGATTAGGGATTCGGTATCGGCCCTCCTGCAGGTGCCCGTTTCGCAGGTGAAGGTGACGCCGGCCGAGATCGGCGGCGGTTTCGGCGGCAAATTTACCCCTTACACCGATCTGCCGGCGGCTCTGCTCTCCCGCAAGAGCGCTCATCGCCCGGTCAAGATGGCTCTGACGCGCACCGAGGTTCTGCAGGCGACCGGCCCCACATCGGGCAGCTACATCAAAGTGAAGATGGGGGCTACCAAGGACGGCCGCATTACCGCAGTTGAAGCCGATTTGATGTATGAGGCGGGCGCCTATCCCGGCTCGCCCGTCGGCGCCGGCGCTGGCGTGATTCTGTCTCCCTACAAGCTGGATAACCTGCGCATCGATGGTTACGACGTTGTCGTGAACCGTCCGCAGAGCGGCGCCTACCGCGCGCCGGGCGGCACCAATGCCGCATTCGCTTCGGAGACGGTCATCGACGAGCTGGCCGAGATCCTCGACATCGATCCGCTCGAGTTCCGCCACATCAACGCCGCCCAGGCAGGCGATCGCCGCCCGGACGGGCCTGAATACAAACGCATCGGTTACAAAGAGACCGTTGAAGCCGCCATCGATCATCCCCATACCGCAATCCCGAACGAAGGCACAAATCGGGGCCGCGGCGTGGCCTCCGGTTTCTGGTTCAATGGGGCCGGCCCCTCAAGCGTGACCGCTGTCGTGAATGCTGACGGCACCGTGAACCTGCTCGAAGGCTCCGCCGATATCGGCGGCACGCGCGCCTCGGCCGCCATGATGCTGGCCGAGACGATCGGCGTCGCAGCCGAAGACATCAACCCGCAGGTCGTAGACACCGACTCGATAGGCTACACCAGCGGCACCGGCGGCAGCAGCGTCACCCACAAGATCGGCGTAACCACCCATCAACTCGGGCTGGAGCTGCGCAGGAAGATGAGCGAGCAGCTTGCCGATTACTGGGAGATGGACATTTCTGACATCACCTGGCAGAACGGCCAGTTCAGTGGCAACGGCCACAGCCTCGGCTTCAAGGAGGCCGCCCAGGAGCTGTCCAGCGGCTACGAAGCCCTGACGGCCAGCGTTACAATGAGTACGGAGGGGGCCGGGCCCTGTTTCGGCACGCATATCGTCGACGTCGAGGTCGATCCTGAGACGGGTAAGGTCGAGATCTTGCGCTACACCGCCATTCAGGATGTGGGCAAGGCGATCCATCCCAGCTATGTCGAAGGCCAAATCCAGGGCGGTGTCGTCCAGGGAATCGGCTGGGCCCTGAACGAAGAGTATATCTACGACGACGAGGGCCATCTGCTCAATGCCAGCCTGCTGGACTACCGCATGCCCACGGCGCTGGATCTGCCCATGATCGAATCCGTACTGGTCGAGGTCGCCAACCCGGACCATCCCTTCGGCGTGCGCGGCGTCGGCGAAGTGCCGATCGTCCCACCCGCAGGGGCCATCGCAAACGCCATCTACGATGCCATCGGCGTACGAGCAAACGAACTGCCAATGTCGCCGGCTCGTTTGCTCGAAGCTATCTGGGAGAAAAACGGCGCCTAGCGTCAGGGTACAGTAACTTGCAGCCAGTCATTGAACTGGCCGTAGAACTGTTCGAGAAGGCGGGTCGGTAGACCATGTGTTGACCGGCCCGCCTTTGATTTGATCCTGAATGAGAGTGACTGGTGAAGCCGCTCGACGACAGGAGATCATAACCATATGTCTTCCACTCGTTCCGTCGCCGTAACCGGCGGGCTCGGCAATCTCGGGACAAAGCTACTGCTGCACCTGGCCCGCACCAGTCCCTGCGACCGGTTGATCGGGCTGGACGTGCGTGCCCCGCCCCCTGTTCAGTTGCAAGCATTACAGGACGCCGCCGCACAGAATACGACAGGCTCGGCGCCTGCAGTCGAGCTCATCGAATGTGACCTCACCGACCCCAGCGACAGCCGCTGGCGGGATGCGTTGGATCGGGTGCAGGCTGTCGTCCACTTTGCCGCATTCAACCCCTACCCCGACGCCAACTGGGACGAAGCGGCCGTCTCCATCGACATGACCCTCAATGTGGCGCTGGCCGCCGCCGGCAGCGCATCCGTCGAACGCTTTGTTTTCGCCACCTCCAATCACGTAATGGGTCGCTATAAAGACGATCCTCTGGCCGCGACCGTTGGCCCAGGCACACTGACCCCCGACAGGCCCTTGGGCGTGGGCACAGTCTGGGCAAAAGCCGACCCGCCCCTGGACGCCACCGCCTATTCAACAACGAAAATGGTGGGCGAACGCATCTGCCAGGCGCTGGGGGCGCAGACAAATGGCTCCACGACCTTTGTGAGCGTGCGCATCGGCTGGTGCCAGCCGGGCGCCAACCGGCCCGAAACGCTCAACGCCACCGGCGAACCCCGCGCGCAAAACGGGGATGCCGAATCCCATCCCGATCCGGAAGGATACCGGCGTGCCGAACGCTGGTTCCGCCTGATGTGGCTGTCGAACCGCGACTTTGTGCATCTGTTCGATCGGGCCGTCAACGCCGACGCCGGCGACTGGCCTGCGCCCGCCATCGTAGTCAACGGCATGTCCGACAACACCGGCATGGCCTGGAGCCTCGACGAGACCCGGCGTTATCTCGGATACCAGCCCTCGGACGACGTGAACGCCAGTGGCCGGTGACCACCTGCTGGCGTCCCACCATCTCAGCTAGCGATTGAGACCAGCCGCAAACCTTTCGCCACAAAAAGGAGATTCCACATGAGCTACAAGCTCGCCTACAGCACCTTGCGCTGGCAGAATCCTGAACTGGAGCCCGCCCTGAACAGGCTTGCCGAAGCGGGCTGGCAGGGCTGGGAGAGCAGACTGCCCCTCAACTGGATGGGGACGCCGGCGCGGCTGCGGCGAGTCTGCGATGACGCGGGCATGCCCCTCGTCGTCCTGACCGCCAACGGGACGCCCGATAGCCGCGATCGCGAAAACGTCGAGTTGAACCGGCGCCGCATGGAGTTCGCCGCCGAGATGGGCTGCGACTGCTTCATGTATATGAACGGCGGCAAGCCTGACGACCGCCTCGTGAACGACGATGACGTCAGAGCGGCCGCAGAGGGCGCTGATGAGTGGGCCGATTACGCGGCCCAGTTCGGTCTGGAGTTGACCTACCACATCCATACCAATTTGCTGGTCGATTCAATCGATCACTGGAAATTGTACATGGACAGTCTGCGCACGGCCAAGCTCTGCATCGACGTCTCCCACGCGCAGCTCTGGGGCTATGACCCTGTCGCGTCGCTGCGGGATTTCAGCGCGCAGCTGAACTATGTGCATCTGCAGGACTGGGCGACCACCACCCGCCGCGCCGACGGCTTCTACGATCCGCAGTGGTGCCAGGTCGGGGAGTACGAGAACGTCGATTTTCCGGCAATCAGGGGCGTACTGGACGAGATCGGCTACGATCGCTGGGTGACCGCCTGCCCAGGCCAGCCCATCCCCGGCCGCGAAGATCCCATGAGCGAGGCCGAACGCAGCGACGGGATGGTCACCTACCTGCGGGGAATCGGCTACTAGGGGTCCAGGTCAATCTCCGGGTGATCGCGATAATATCTGGCCGTATCGATGACCAGGTTTTCCTGCAGCTGAATCGTCATCCCGCCGTCGACAACCAGCGTGTGGCCGGTGATGAACCTGGCCTCGTCGGAGCAGAGGAAGCGCACCCCGTTGGCGATGTCGTCAGGCACGCCGGTGTGACGCAGGGGATAGTGCTGGTCGAAGAAGCGCAGCATCGACGGGTTGCGCTCCCAGCGCTCGGCCTGGCGCTCGGTCACGATATGGCCGGGGCAGATGCAGTTGACGCGCACGCCGACCGGCCCGAAATCAAGCGCCATCTGGCGGCTCATCGCGATAATCGCCGCCTTGGTCATCTCGTAGGCCAGGCTTGACGGCGCCACCAGCTGCCCGTGCACCGAAGAGATGTTGACGATGCTGCCGCCGCCGCTTGCCTGAATGTGCGGCACACCGTACTTCGCGCTCAGAAAGACCGCCTTCTGCGAAGCGTCGAGGGCGCGGTCAAAAGCGGTTTCAGTCAGCGTAATGGCCGTGCCGTCCGGTTCCAAAGTCCCCCAGGCGTTGTTCACCAGGATGTGCAGCCCGCCCCAGAGTTCGACCGCCCGTTCGATCATCGGCCGGATCTGTTCCGGCTGGGAGATGTCCACCTGGTAAGCGGAGGCCGTGCCGCCGCTCTCCTCGATGCGGGCTACATTTTCCGCGGCATCTTCTGGCACAATGTCGGCGACCAGCGCCTTCGCCCCGTCCGCGGCCAGCCGCCGGGCGATGGCCCCGCCGATCCCGACCGCTCCCCCGGTGACGATTGCGATTTTGTCTGTAAGTGTCATGAATAGCTTCCCGAGCAAGTTGTAGAGAAATGACCGGGATCAGTATACTTGCGGGCCCAACGATAACCAAACCGGATGCAATCGGCTTCCTGTGCTGTACTGCAGAGGCTAATGTTTTGGTCTGATTATGAGAGATGGGTCAAACGTTATATGCTGAAATGGCATAAAACCTGCAGATCTCCGGGAACGGTTTGATAACAAGAAAATGGAAGCCAGTACCGGCGCCATACACGATAATCGTCTCGCGTCTCATAGCTCTCGAACCCTATCGGATCGTGCTATTCGGCTCTGTTGCTTCGGGGACGGAGGAGTTGGGAAGTGATATCGACTTACTGGTAATCCTGGATTCTGAAAAAATATCACAAACCTATGAGGAAAGAATGCAAAGCAGGCTCATAGTGCGGAAGAGCCTTCTGGCAGTCAACAAGCATGTTCCCATCGACCTTATCGTCTATACCAGGGGCGAGTATGAATTTCTTCAAATGAACTGTATATGGATGCGAGGTATCCCTCCGATTTGGGGCTGCTCCCAAGCGGGAAACCCTCGCTGGATCTAGCCCGGAATATGTACAATTTCGCGCGCAAGATATGTGAGACCATAGGGCAAAGCATAGAATGACAAAGGGAAACGAAATCTCAGGAGACTGAGAACATGAATGAATTGAAAATCCCCGGATTCAAAAGTTATGAAGAGGAAGCTGCGTTCTGGGATAGCCTGGATACCGCTGACTTCATGGAAGATGATGGGGAGTGGTTCCGTTTTGATACGCCTCACAGGCGCGCAGTTCGGTTGGCGAAGGGGTTGGACTGTCGGGATACACTCGACGATCCCTGGGCTGTGAACGTCCACAAGGGGGATAGCTGACATTTTTGCCAAGAGGAGACGACGATGGAGATTCTGCCAGTGGATCTGCCTGGGTTACTCGGGCCAACCGAGTTGATTCTTACCGGTGTCCCGGTGGTGGTTATCTGGCTTCTATCCGGTGTCTTCAGCGCGGTGGTTGCCACCAACAAGGGGCGAAGCGGGTGCGGCTGGTTTACGCTTGGGTTCCTGCTGGGCCCAGTGGGCCTCATCCTGTCGCTGGCAGTCTCCAGGAATCAGGCAGTACTTTAGCAAAGAATGGTCCAGCGCGGCGAGATGCAATACTGTCCCTACTGCGCCGAACTGATAAAGGCGGAGGCAATTAAGTGCCGGTACTGTGGCGAAGGTTTCGGCGGCGATCAATCGTCGTCCCAATCGCTCTATATGCGCTGAACCGGCCATGAAAGTCTGTACCTTTTCGGGACCATCTCGTCTGAGACTGTGCCCCAAGTGTCGCGTCCTTGCGGTATTATATGGAGCGGGAAGGGAGAACAATGACCTATGATTGAAAGACGCCTTAGAGACCTCTGGGACGGGCTGCAAAGTAAAAAACTCCATTTGCCACATTTCCTGGCGGGGATCCGTTTAGAAGGCATTCGGGGCTTCAAAGATCTTCGAGTTGTGTTCGATTACCCAGTAAGCGTAATTGCCGGTGGCAATGCAACCGGCAAATCGACAGTGCTGTTTGCAGCAGCCTGTGCATACAAGGTACCTGGAACGGGGCCCAAAGACTATGTGCCCTCCACACTGTTTCCCGATTATCGTCCTAAGGTAGGGGCACGTGAGGACGAGAAACCTGAAATCATTATTGAATTTGATTACGCAACCCCTGACGGGCGGCGTTCCATGCGCTGGCGACGTGCCAAGGGATGGAATCGTAGTTTCCTTGGCCGCAAAGGGGCTAGTCAACCAGAGCGCCCCCTCTACCTAAGAACTTTAAGCAACCTCAGCAATCCTTCGGAGGTGCGCGGTGTCCTAAGCATGTCGCGTTTGAGTTCCCTGCCGGCTGAAACGCCAATGACTGCATCCCAAGTTGAGTTTGCACATCAGATGCTTCCATTTCGGTATTCCGAAGTTGTTGATCTGTCAAGTGGAAACAAGAAACTTCTCTTTGCCGCCCAGGAAAGCGGCGCGATTTACTCCGAATTGCATATGGCCGCTGGAGAACGAGCCATTCTGCGGTTAGCACAAGAGATTGCCCAGCTCCGGGGAGCACTAGTGCTGATTGACGAGGTGGAGGCTGGGCTGCATCCTTGGGTTCAACAGCTACTTATGTTGCAGTTGCAGCAACTTGCCCTACGTAATGACTTGCAAATTATAGTGACTTCCCACAGTCCAGTGGTACTCGACGCTGTGCCCCTTAATGGGCGCATCTTTCTCGATCGTGATGAAACAGGTCAGGTCACAGTACGTCCGCCTTATCGTGATATTGTGCAGGACGCCCTTTATGGACGTTCAGGAGAGGCACTCAACTTACTGTGCGAGGACGATGCGGCAGAAGGAGTTTTGCGAGGCGTAGTGGACTTCCTGCAACCAAAGCTAAGAGTTCGGGGGGAATCGATTCGAATCGGAAGGGACACGGGTGCTAGTGAGTTTCCAATGCATGCTAAAGCTTTTGGGAAGTTTGGCCAGCTTCAAAATTTCGTATTCGCGCTGGATGGCGATAAGCGCGGGAGCAACATTGAGGCAAGGATACGCGAAGAGGCTGGAAGTAGTGTTCGAATTTTTTTTCTCCCCGGTATTGGTTCCCCGGAAATTTGGGTGTGGGATCGGTTACAACAGAGCGCAGGTGGCGGGGCAAGTGAACTAGGCATCGATCAAACTCGTCTCGCGACGGAAATGAACCGCCTGGATGCGGTATACAATTCGGCGTCAGACTCGCCTTCGGAGATCGCGAAGTCCAAACTTCACAGCTTGGCCGACGTCCTTCACCGAGGCGTCCCCGATATATGTAGGGTGGTTGCTCGCTGGGAAGCTCAAAGGCCCGAGAGCGAGATTCAGACTCTTGTAGAGGGATTGGAGGATGCTTTGCATCATTGGCGTTCACAGTAGGGGTGGCAGACAAGATAGAGCGGAGACTATGAATTGTCATTACCTGCAGAGAGGAACTTACAGAAAGTAAGTAGTCAATCCTTCTGTTTAGCCGGAAGTCCATCTTCTGCATGAAAAGAGCGGACTGATGAAATCGTTGCATCCGGATATCATAAAGACATGCAAGCGCGCGGATATTGAACTGTGGGCCGCACACTCGCGCAGTAAAGAGGAGCAGTTTATCAGCTCCAGCACAGGTCGACTTACTTTTCCGCAGCATCCTGACAATGGGCTGCGCGTCAGTGAACAGGAAGCCAGATTTGCTTTCGTCGAGGCTCTGTCCCAGGGGCCTCTTAGGTATTCAGTTGAGGTTCCTACCTGTAAGAATTATAAGTTCAGTGGCAAGGGGTGGCGTCGTGCACAGACTGATCTTCAGGCGCATAGCGAGAGTGCATTAGGCATCTGCAATGTTGAATTCAAGGCGTCGGCACAGAAAAGGGAAGTCTACAAGGACATGCAGAAGCTACTACGTGAGCCCCGGTGGGGGCTATGGTTTCATCTTCGGGAATCTATGAACAACGCGACCACAAAGAATGTAATTGGCGCGGTCGTGGACCAAATAGAAAAAGTACAAAGTAATTTCGGAGGTGATATTGAGTCACCGGGTTTGACCCTCCATGTGTGTGTATTGCGTCATGGATTTTCGTTGCAGAAAGATGTGCCTTTCCCACCCGATGGGACAATAAATATCAGTGAACTGAACGAACACTTAAGCGTAGATCTGAAAGTGTCCCGGAATGAGTTGATTAGAGTGTATGACTTGAATGGATGGGTTCTGCAAAGGCGTCCGGTTGGCCCGGGCAGATAGGCCATTCGCCGCAGGGATCAAATGTGGACAGGAGAACAACAACCATGCAACACGAAAAGTGGAACTGCCCCAAATGCGATAACCGCGAGTTCGAGACCGATATCTTCCAGGCCACCGGCGGCACACTGGCCAAGATCTTCGACGTCCAGAACAAGAAGTTCACTACCGTCACCTGTACTCGCTGCCAGTACACAGAGATATACAGATCAAGCACCTCCAACCTGGCCAACGTCTTTGACTTCTTCACCTCGTAAATCGCAGAATACGCCTTGAGAAGCGGAATGCCCTATCGAGCCATCATCTTCGACCTGTTCGGCACGTTGGTCCGCAGCTTCACCCGCCGGGAGTACGACCAGGTCAACGCGCAGATGGCCGCCGCGGTCAGAGTTCCATATCCAGAATTCTGGCGGCTCATGGGCGAAACGTACCGGGACTTTTGCCTGGGCCGCTACAACGCCTATGAAGATCTTGTCACCGACGTCTGCTCGCGTGTCGGCGTCCAAGCCAACATGGACCATATCACGCAGGCAGCCGCTTCTCATTACGAATTCGTTGCCAGCGCAATCGTGCCGGAGCCAGAGGTTCTGGAAGCGCTGGACAGACTGAAGAGAAGAGGATTCCGGCTTGGGCTGATCAGCGACTGCGGCCCTCCTGTCCCGCTTCTTTTCCCCCAATCTCCACTGGCCCGCTTCATTGACACGCCAGTATTTTCCTGTGAAGAGCAAATAAAGAAGCCTTCAAGCGCTATCTATCAACGAACTTGCCAACGCATGGAGTTAGAACCGCACGAATGTATCTATGTCGGCGACGGCAGCAGCCAGGAGTTGACCGGCGCCGCAGCAGTAGGAATGCGACCCGTACTGAAGCGGACCGACCTGACTGATGTCTACGATAGCCATCGTCCCGATGTGGAAGACTGGCGGGGCCCGGCTGTTTATGAGATCAAGGAACTCTGTGACATGCGCTTTTGAGACGAGACAACTCGAAAGCGAAGTATGCCCTCTGAAAAGATGAAGATGCTCTATTTCGAGCAAAAAGACATATTGCATCTGACGATTTCTGATGAACCAGAAAAGGGCAGTATGGAGCTTGGACCAAATATAACGGCCGAACTGAACGATGATGGAGAAATCATCGGACTCGAAATTCTGAACGCCAGTGCGTTCATCCGGGATTCAGTTGTGGAGTCCTTACAGGCGAAGATGCTTTCATCTGCCAAAATTGAAAGCGCGCGTCCCTGAACGTTTGCTGCCCGACCGTTTCGTCATCTGCGCGCGTGGTGGCTTGCTATCATTCTATCTTTGCGAAGAGGAGATTGTCTGGAGGGACCATTCAGCGGAAGGGCTACGCCAATTGCCCAGTAGCCCAAGCATCGATTCTTCACAGGAGCACACCTTTTGGCCCGGCCAAGTGGAACTGACTCACTGAGCGCTCGGCAAAGCATCACCCAAAACTGGCTTCCCGCGCCGACTCAAGTTTATAAAGGATCGAGGATCGCTTTTTACTTCCTCATCATCATGGCTATCGTCGGTACGGGCCGTAGTCTGATTCACATCTTTGCTCCCGACGGAGGCGCTCATTCCATCGCGGGGTTGGATGTGAATGTCGACGGCGGGGCCAACATCATCGCCATCTTCGCACAGTGGGGCGCCATCCAGTTGATCCTCGCGATCTTCTACTGGCTAGCCATCCTGCGCTACCGGTTCCTGACGCCCTTCATGCTGAGTATTGTCCTGCTGGAGCAGCTTTTCCGGATCGGAACCGGCCTGCTGAAAAACTTCGAGGTCACGGACGCGCCTCCCGGCGAGATCGGCAGCTATCTGTTTCTGCCGCTTGCTCTACTAGCTCTCATTCTGTCCCTGCGCAGTCGCTCCAGCGAGCCTTGACGCACGCAAGGTGCGGCCGTGCCCACCGCTACCAAGGAAATGGAAATGCTACGCATCTCAATCTTCAAACACGATGCCGAACTAACAGACGAATGGCTCCTCCAAAAGATCGCCCTCGGCGCCGACGCCATCGACTTCGGACGTGACGCCGACATGCCCGGCGTCACCGAACAGGGCTACCCGGACCTGGATGAAGTGCGCGCCCTGCGCAAGCGTGTACGCTCCTTCGGCATCGACATCAATCGCGTCACGCTCCCCACGCTTACACAGACCTACATCGAAGAACGGATCGGTGCCGAGGACGAGCTTGACAACGCCGCCAAAGCCCTCGAAGTCTACGGCCAGGCCCGCATCCCCATCGCCCGCCAGCGCGTCGAGGGCGACGTATTCCCGCAGATGATGGAGCAGTACCGCACCAAACATCGCGGCGGCTACATTGCCCGCGCCGAAACACTCGTGCAAGGACCACACGATATCCCCTCGCGCGCCGAACTCGAGCGCTGGTGGGGCCGCTTCTGCCATGCCTTCGAGCGGCTCACCCCCATCGCCGAAGAATACGACATCAAGCTGGCCGTCCACCCCTCTGATACGCCCAACGTCGACACTCCTTTCGGCGGCATCGGCTTCCACCGCATCATCGACGCCTTCCCCAGCCCCAACGTCGGCTACGTCTACTGCATCGGCACCCGCTCCGAAGCCGGCGGCAGTTCACTCGTGATCGACGAGATCAACAACTACGGCCGCAAGGGCAAGCTCTTCATGCTCCACATGCGCAATGTACGCGGCAGCCTGGCCACCGCCGGCGGCTTCGAAGAGACCCTTCTCGACGACGGCGACCTGAACATGGCCCGCATCCTGCGCGAACTGCGCAACGTCGGCTTCAGTGGCTACATCAACCCCGATCACATTCCCGACCTGCCCGGTGACAACGCGACCCGCGACATTGGCTGGGCCTACTCGATCGGATACATGAAGGCGCTCTTTGCCGCGGCAGTGGCATGATTGCCGCCGGTGGCAGAGGGCGGAGTCAGGCGCCACGTGCAGAGTAGACGCCGGCCCTGGCCAGACCGTTCCCTACCATATACATTGACTTTCGATGGTAGCCCAAAGTGCACCGATTCAGGCTTAACCGCTCAGAGTTGACACTTTGGGCGGTTCTCTTGGTGTTGGCCGTAGTCGCTCCGTTTCTACGTCTGTACCGTTTAGATGAATTCGCCCCTGGTCTTAAGTTCGACGAAGGTTGGAACGGAATCTACGCCCTCCAGGTGCTGCAAGGCGAGCACGCCCTGACATTTGGAGACAAGGATGGGCTGGGCATCTATTTGATAGCGTTGGCGACGAATTTCCTGGGTCGCACGCCGCTGGCGCTCCGATTGCCTACGGCCCTGGCCAGCGCAAGCACTGTTTTTGTGGTTTTCTGGCTGGGGCGGTTTACTGTTCGGATGGGACGAGCGCAGGCGGGAGACGCGGTGGCGCGGCCTGGTGGTTGCAGGCGTTGCATCCGGTCTGCTGGCCGTGTCGCTTGGCCAGACAGTACTGGGACACACTGAAATATCGGGGCAGCTTTCTGCCACTCTTTCTTACCCTATGTCTGGCCCTGCTATGGTGGGGATGGACGCGGCGTCGCTGGTGGGCAATCATGCTGGTCGGCGCGTGCGCGGGGCTACTGCTGCATCAGCACGGACAGGCCCACTGAATGGACTGAAGCCAGCGCTGGCAAGAACGAAACTGGGAATCCGAGAGGCACTTTGTTGGCTCTACCTTTGTGGAATGCGCTCAGTCGGTGTAAGGTTGGTCACACGGGCGGCGCTCCCAATTCTTGCAATCAACAGGCGCAATCGATTCTTGGCGAAAGAACTTCCATCGCTTCAGCCATTTCAGTCAATCGCAGGACAGTAAGATGACACTCAAAGTCGGAATCGTCGGCGCGCGCGGCATCGGTGAGAGGCACGCACGCGCATATACGCAGGATCCCCTCGCCGAACTGGTCGCCGTCTGTGACCTCGTCAAAGAGCGCGCTGACGAGGCCGCGCAGATGCACGGCGTGCGCGGCTACACCAGCCTCGCTGAAATGCTGCAACACGAAGAGCTGGACATCGTGGATGTCTCCACCGGCGGCTTCGAAAACGGCAGCTGGCATTTCGAACCGACCATGGAAGCCTTGGAGGCCGGTAAGCACGTGCTTGTGGAAAAGCCGATCTCCAATCAAATCGACGAGGCCCGGCAGATGGTGGCCAAGGCCGCCGGGATGGACCTCTACCTGGGCTGCAACCTCAACCACTACTTTACGCCCCCAGCGGAGAAAGCCCGCGAATATATGGCGCAGGGCCAAATCGGCGAGCCGGTCTACTGCCTGCACAAAATGGGCTTCAACGGCGGCGAGGACACCTACAGCAAAAGTAGCGCGCCCAACGTCGCCGGCTTCCCATACTTCCACGTGAAGGCTTTCCTGGCCCACCCCTTCAGTGTTATGCGCCACTTCTGCGGCGACGTGACCCATGTCCAGGCCTTTATGAGCCGGCCCGCTTTCCGCGTTGAAGCAGATGACCCCATGCTTTCGGTCAACAGCATTCACCTCCAGTTTGCCAGCGGCGCCGCCGGCTACCTCCTCAGTCAGCGCGGCGACGCCACCTTCGGGCTGGGCGGCTGGTGGAGCGTCGAGGTCGCCGGCACGCGTGGCACCTTCTGCATCGAAAACTGCATCGAAAAGATCACATACTGGCCCGCCCCGACTGCGGAAGGCTCCGTGCCGCCGCAGGTCACCCACAGCGGCATCAGCGACTTCAACCAGACCTTTCCCCGCCGTATTCACGCCTTCCTTGAAGATGTAAGCAACGGAGTACCGAAGAGCGAACTGCGGGCTTCGGGCCGGGATGCCCTGGCTACCCTGGAGTACACCTGGGCCGCCATCGAATCCTATGAAAACGGAGGCGTGCTGGTCCAGCTATATCCCCTGCCGGACCGAGGCGGTTCGTAAACAGTCGCTACGAACCTGCAAGGCGCGACAAGCTACAAATTTCGAGTTACCAACCAAGAAAGGAGAACAACGCCCATGAGCGCCGCCGAACGATCCGACTACACCTCCCTGGTGCCCCAATTTCGCTTTCTTGAAACCTTGGCGGAACAGGAAGCCATGCTGGAGACCAACTCACTGATGCAGCGGCTGCTCGCCTATCGCAAACGCTACGAGGGCGACCCCCACAGGCCCATCTACCACTACGTCAATCCCGAAAACACGCTCAACGATCCCAACGGGCTCTGTTTCTGGCAGGACCGCTGGCATCTCTTCTATCAGGCCTATCCGCCCGAAGACCCCCGCCAGCACTGGGGCCACGCCGTCAGCGACGATCTGATCCACTGGCGCGACTTGCCCTACGCCATCTACCCCAATCCGGAGGAGTGCTGCTATTCCGGCGCAACGCTGGTCGAAGAGGACCGAGTGATCGCCATCTATCACGGCACCAAGGTGGGCAATATGGTGGCCGTCTCGCACGATCCGCTGCTGCTCAACTGGGAGAAGCTCACCGGCGCGCCGGTCATTCCCATCGCCAGCGCCGACGGCTCGCCTCTCCCCTACCGCGTCTTCGATCCCTGCATCTGGAAGAAAGGGGACCACTACTACGCGCTGTCCGGCGGTACGCTGCCCCATAAGGCCTCCGGCAAGCGCACGCGCGCCAACTTTCTGTTCCGCTCGCCCAACCTGGTCGCCTGGGACTATCTGCACCCGTTCGTGGAAGACGACATCTTCACGCTCGTCGGCGACGACGGCGCCTGCCCCTACTTCTGGCCGATAGGCGACCGCTACATCCTTCTCTTCTTCAGCCATATGAGCGGCGGACAGGCCCTGCTGGGCGACTACGACACCGAACGCGACAAGTTTGTCGTCACCTCGCAGCATGATTTCAACTTCGGCGCCTTCGGTCCGGGCGGCGTGCACGCTCCGTCAGCAACACCGGACGGCAAGGGCGGCGTCAACGTCATCTTCAATATGAACCCGGCCAAACCGACCAAAGGCTGGAACCAGATCATGACGCTGCCCCGGCGCCTGACGCTGCAGGGGACCGACAGGATCGGCCGCGACACGCTACTGGTCGAACCCGCGGGGGACATCGAATCCCTGCGCAGCGAGCACCGGCAGATCACCGATATAGTGCTTCCGGCCAACCAGGAGATCGTTCTGGGGAGCATCAGGGGAAACGCGATCGAGCTGATGGCGGAGATCGAGACGAACAACGCGCCGCTGGTCGAGCTGAACGTGCTGCGCTCCCCCGGCAAAGAGGAGTACACCCGCATCGCCTTCTATCGCGAGCGCGGCTTCCGCGACTGGGAGCGTTACCAGGGCTGGCAGCGGGACAAACTGGCCGCCGCCACCGACAGCCTTATCTCCATCGACTCCGCCTACGCCTCCCTCTCGCCCGACGTCCGTTCACGCGCGCCGGAGACCGCCCCCGTCTTCCTCGAAAGGGATGAGCCGCTGCGCCTCAGAGTTTTCGTCGACAGAAGCGTCGTCGAAGTCTTTGTCAACGGCAAACAGTGTGTGGCCTTGCGCGTCTACCCCGAACGGGAGGACAGCGTCGGCGTCTCGCTGCGGTCGCAGGGCCAGGAAGCCCGCGTTGCCTCGCTCGAAGCGTGGCAGATGGAAAACATCTATGCATAATCTGCGGTCGTCGCGTATCGATGGCCTCACCGTTTTTTGAAAGGCACAATCAATGCACATGCCAACCCTGTACACCAACATCCTGGGGACGAGCAATTACGTAATCAAGCAGAAAACCGAGGGCCTGACCCATGCGGACAGCATGTTGCAGCTGCCCATCCCCGCCAACTGCATGAACTGGATCCTTGGCCACATCATGGTCTATCGGGAGCAATACCTCGGCGTCATCGACGGCGTCACCAAGCCCGACGAGGATGAATTCGCCATTTACGGCTTCGGCTCCGAACCGCTGACCGACCCCGACAAAGCCATCCCGCTGGAAACCATCCTGGCGCGTCTCGATGATCTGTCCGAGCGGGTCGTCGCCGCGCTCGAAAAGATGCCGGAATCCCGCTTGGATGAAATTTATGATGAGGAACGCGGCGTCACCGTCGATCAGCGGCTGCACTTCTATCTGGTCTTCCACGAGGCCTACCACGTGGGCCAGCTCGAACCGCTCTACGAACTGGCGATCGCCAACGGCGGCGGATGATCAGAAATTGACGATCAGTGAAATCCTGGAAGGAAGCATTTCCACCTTCTGAGATTTCGTCGAGTGCGAGAGAGGGCAGTACTGACTCTCATGCTGGTCCCTGCCGATTGGAATAGGAGACACAAGTGCAAACCAACATACATACTCCTAGACAACTTTTCCAGCAACCGGTCTGCTATGAAATTCCGCTCTTTCAGCGCCCCTATGTCTGGTCGCAGGAAGACCAGTGGGAACCGCTGTGGGATGACGTCCGTAACGTCGCTGAAGACTATTTGGAAAAAATGTGTCTGTCGGGCGGCGATGCCGTATTGGCTCAGCAGCAGACGACGTCTCACTTTCTAGGTGCCGTTGTACTAAAGCAAGTTTCAACTCCAGCCAAATTCATCCCAAAACGGGAAGTGATCGACGGCCAGCAGAGGATGACAACAATCCAGCTCCTGCTGGATGCAATACAATTGGTCTGTGAAGAGTTTGGCGCAAAGGCGGCGACGCGTCTATCAATGCTTGTCTTGAATCCCGAAGCACTAATCAGTGATGGCGACGACGAAATATTCAAATTGCGTCCTAGCAGAACTGACCAAGAAGCGTTTAAGCACGCTATGGACAATGGACTCGCCGTCAATCGTTTTGAAGAGTCGCTAATAGTTCAGGCTCATGAGTTCTTCCAAAGACAGGTGCGTGAATGGATAGAAAAGCCTTTGGGCACTAGGAGCGATCGGGTTGATGCGTTGGAGGCGGCGGTGACAACCATGCTTCAGATGGTGGTGATCGATCTTGGTTCCCAGGATGATCCGAATGTAATTTTCGAGACATTGAACGCGCGCGGCACCCCACTTGAGCAATCTGACCTGATAAAGAATTTCGTTATGTCTAAATATCCCAAGAGCGGCGTAAGGGATGTATGGGAAGGGCTGGATGACAAGTGGTGGCGTGAGGAGGTCGCCCAGGGCAAACTCTATAGACCCCGGCTGGATATGCTCTTGAACTACTGGCTTGCAATGCGGACAGGACAGGACGTGGGGCCATCAAGAGTGTTCGACGTATTTCGAAGTTTCACGAGTGAACGTTCCATTTCCGATGTGATGTCGGATTTGAAGAGAGACTTACGACACTATCGGAGTTTTATGACTCGACGTACCCCTGAAGAGGAAGTCTTCTATTATCGGACATTCCAAGTGATGAAGGCAGGGGTGATAACACCAGTCCTGCTTTTATTGCTTGCGGCTGAACGTGGCGCTCGTATCCGTGCTTTTTGTGCCTTGGAAAGTTTTCTCGTTCGCCGCATGATCTGCCGGCAGACCACGAAGGACTACAATCGTCTGTTCCTGGAACTCGCCTCTAAGTTACGAGAGAGTCGTCCTGACAATGCCGACAAGGTTGTCGCAGCTTTTTTGAGAAAGCAGACAGTCTACTCCAGAGAATGGCCTAATGACAAAACAGTGGCCGTTTCCTTGGAAAACTCACCTCTCTATCGCTTGCTGACAAAAGGGAGGCTAAGGCTGGTGCTTGAGGGCATCGAAAGCAAACTGCGCACGCCCAAATCCGAGCCGCTAACAATTCCCACAAAGCTGACCATTGAGCACCTGATGCCCGTGAGTTGGGAGGCACATTGGCCGCTTCCAGAGGGTAATGATCCTGTGGCCAGCACGGAAAATCGTCATCGTATAGTCCATACGATTGGGAATCTCACTCTCGTTACCCGAAAACTGAACTCAGCAATGTCCAATGCTCCGTGGGATGAGAAGCGGACCGAGTTGTCCAAGTATAGCAAGATGTCGCTGAGTGATGTTTTAACTATGGAGTCTCAGTGGAATGAAGAAAATATTCTTGCCCGCAGTAGACACATGGCAAGACTGATCTCGCAGTGCTGGCCGGGGCCGGATTCCGACGAATGGGGCAGTTGAATTTGTGCTCTGTCCTGCACTAGGAGAAACACCATGCAGCTATCCGACATCAAAACCGTCGGCGTCGTCGGCGGCGGCACCATGGGCTTCGGCATCGCCATCAACTTCGCGCTCTGGGGCTACCCCACTATCATCAGCGACCTCTCCGACGAACTACTGGCCGGGACCAGGGCCAACATCGCCCATGCCCTGCAGCTATTCGTCGAAGGCGGGTTGATCGGCCAGCCGCGCGCCGAGGAAACGCTCGCCCGCATCATCACCACCACCGATCTGGCGCATCTGGCCGCGCAGAGCGACTTCATCACCGAAGCGATCATCGAGCGGCTGCCCGACAAGCAGGACCTGTTCAAACAGCTCGACCAGCTCTGCCCGCCCCACACGATCATCGCCAGCAACACATCGCGCCTCGTGCTCAGCGACATCGGTGTCCACGCCCACCGCCAGGACAAGCTGGTGCTCACCCACTACTTCGCGCCGCCGCATATCGTTCCCGGCTTGGAGGTCGCCAAAGGACCCGGCGCGACCGACGAGACCTTCGAACTCACCTGCGAACTGTTGAGTAGCGCCCGTAAAATCCCCATCCGTGTGCGCGGGGAGAAACCAGGCTACCTGCTGAACCGCATTCAGCACGCCATGGCCCGCGAGGCCAGCCAGTTGTGGGCCGAAGGCATGGCCAGCGCAGAGGATATCGAACTGGGAATCGTCTCCACCTTCGGCTTCCGCATGCCCCACGAAGGCCCGTTCCTGCACTACGACCTCGCCGGCATCTGGAAATGGTCCGAAGACATCCGCAATCCCCATGCCATCGAAAACGAAACACTCCGTGAGCAGATGCTGAAAGCGCAGCCCTGGTTCGTGGACCCGGCCAACTTCGAAGCAGCCGTCGAGAAACGGGACCGGGAATACATCCGCCGCCTGAAGGAACTCTACTGGGAAGATACCGACCGCTAACCACTACTCACCGGCCACTGCTTCAAATCTGCCGCGCCACCGCGGCCACCGCAGCAACCGTCTCGTCGACCACGTCCGCCGAATGCGCCGTCGACAGGAACCACGCGCCCCGCTCCAACGCGCGCACGCCTCGATAGTGCAGCGCCTCCGTGAAGCGCACATAGCGCTCCTTATCCGCCTGCATTGAGCTGCGATAGTCGGTGACCTGCCCCTCCACGCCGAATCCTACGTGGAAGATCTGGGGGAATCCTTCAACGCGGGCCTGGATGTCCGCCGCGTCCAACGCCTCCCCAATGCCCGCCATCAGCCGCGCCCCCTGCCTGTCGAGCGCGGCAAACGTCTCCGGCTTCTCCAGTTCCTTAAGCGTCGCGACCAGCGCCGCCATGCACGCCGGATGCCCGTTGAACGTGCCGCCGTGCATCACATCCCCGCTCGCGAACAGCTCCATCAGGTCGGCGCGTCCCGCGAAGCAGGAGACCGGGAACCCACTCGCAATCGCCTTGCCAAAGGTCGCCAGGTCCGGCGTCACGCCGAAATGGGCCTGCGCGCCCCCGGGCGCAACCCGAAAGCCTGTGATCACCTCATCGAAGATAAGCACTGTGCCTGTTTCGGTGCACGCCCTACGCACGCCTTCCAGGTAACCGTCACCGGGAAAAACAGTACTCGTGTTGCACATCGCCGGCTCCATGATTACGCCCGCCACATCCCCGCGCTCAAGCCGCTTCTCCAACAGATCCAGGTTGTTCCACGGCAGTATCTCCGTGTACAACCCGGCCTGCAGGTCCTGTCCCGCGCTCGCGGGAACCGCGTTCGGCGCCTCCTCAGGGCCGTACTCCTCCGCGGTCGGCGCGATGCTCCATAAAATGTTGTCCATCCAGCCGTGGTAGTGCCCCTCGAACTTGATGATTACCGAACGCTGCGTAGCCGCCCGCGCCAGCCGGATCACCGCCTGCACCACCTCACTGCCCGCGCAACTGAAGCGCACCCGTTCTGCGCATGGTACCATCTCGCAGACCATCCTGGCCGCTTCCTGCTCAATCCGGCTCTGTCCCGCATAGAGGATGCCCGAACCCAGCTGTTTCTCCACCGCCTCCAACACCGGCGCCGGGTTGTGGCCCAGGATCATGGGTCCCATGCCCAGGTAGTAATCGATCAGCCGGTTGCCGTCCGCGTCGTACAGGTAAGGGCCCTCGCCCCGCTCGAAAACCAGCGGCGTCGGCGCAATTCCCAGCCGGTAGTTACTGTTCACCCCGCCAGGCAGAGACTGCGATGCCTCGGCGATCAGTTGTCTCGATCCCTCAAAGGTCGTCATCAAGCCCATTCCTTGTCTCGTGGTAACGATTCAGCCAAAGTCAATTCGCCCCTCCTTACACTCATCCGCAACCAACTGTCGTACCCGCTGACCACCGATCACTGCCGTTCCGCATTATCGCAGTTTCAGTCTGCCTGTACAACTGCGCGCAGGGTCGCACAATTGCTTTTTTGTCTGTTGGCGGGTACTCTTTTCCTACCTCAATCCTCATCGACCTCCCGATTACAAGACAGTGGAGATTCGCTCATGTCAACCAACAGTCAGCGCTCAGGCAGCGAACCCGCAGAGCAGTTCACCTGGGCCGGAATGTACGCCCGCAGTGCGGCTGAGCCGAAGGGCTTGGGCGCGGGGAAACGCGGCCGGTACGACTTCGCCGTCGCCTATCCCGATCCCGGCTCTCTGCCACTGGAAGGGCTTCTCGATGGCCTGCGCCAGGCGATGGATGAGGAGGGTGGCGACCTCTCCCTCTACGCCAATCCCCAGGGCTATACGCCCCTGCGCGAGTTTGTGGCCGCCAAGCTGCAACGCGACAGAGCGATCAATGTGACCGCCGACGACATCATCCTCGCCGACGGCTCCAGCCAGCCCATCCATATGGTTGCCGAGACACTTCTGGATCCAGGCGACGTCGTCCTCACCGAGGATTTCGTCTACAGCGGCACGCTCAATACCCTGCGCCGTTTTCGCGCCGACCTGCGCGGCGTGGCAACCGACGAAGAGGGCATGATTCCAGCCGCTATCGAAGAGGCCATCCGCACAGCCAGCGCCGAGGGCAAAAAGCCCAAGCTGATCTACACCGTGCCTACTTTCCAGAACCCACAGGGCTGGACCATGACTCTGGCCCGCCGCAAGGCATTGGTGGCGCTTTCACAACAGTACGACGTCCCGATACTGGAGGATGACTGCTACGTGGACCTGCGTTACGAGGGCAACGACGTTACCTCGCTCCATTCTCTCGACGAGACCGGCCGCGTGCTCTACGTCGCCTCCTTTTCCAAGATCATCGCGCCGGGCATGCGCCTCGGGTACCTGACAGGCCCGCGGCAGTTCCTCGAACACGCGATCGGCGCAAAAAGCGGCGGCTCCGTAAACACCTTCGCCTCATGGGCCGTGCACCGCTTCTCCACCACCCATCTCTACAGCCACATCGAGGAAATCAACGACATCCAGAAAGATCGCCGCGACGCCATTCTTGACGCGCTTGATGAGAATTTCAGCGGCAGCGGCGCCACCTGGAGCCGGCCGCAGGGCGGGCTATTCATCTGGTTGCAACTCCCGGAGCACGTCGATCTGGCCGCAGTGCGCGACGACATTCTCGATGAGTATGACGTCGGCTATCATCCAGGGCCGCTCTTCGCCCCCGACGGCGTTTCCGGGAAGAACTGCGCACGGCTCTGCTTCGGCTACAATGAGCCTGAAGAGATCAAGGAAGGGATCCGTCGTCTGGCGACCGCCTTTCGTGCCAAAGGACTGATCCCGTAGTAGCCTGTGAAGTTGCCGGCAACCGGCCGCCGAAAACAGACAACCGACTGGGAATCTTCCCCCACCTCCTCTATGCCGACAGCATCCACGGCGAACGATGCACCGCCTTCCCACCGGAGCAGGTGGATATTTCCGAAATTCCAGGGCCGGGCCTCTTTCCCGCGGTAGATGAGACGCCAGCGCCTGTCGGCTGACCTCTGCGCCAGCCATGCAGGCTCCGCACATCGAATATCACCCGCAAATGACAGGTCATCCTGCTCACGACGAACTCGTCCGGGAGGTGCGCTCCTGGTACATCTGCGACTATCCAGCTCTGGGCAAGGTCGTCGCGCGCCGCCGGTTCGGCTACTACAGCCGCATCCAACAGACCGACTACTGCGACGTCCACATTCTGGAACCGTTCGACCCGGCAGAGGCGCCCGCATTCATTGCAGATGTGCACACCTTCTACGGCCAGCGCCGCGTACACATCTTCACGCACGGCCAGGCTGTCGACACGCGGCTGTACCACGCGCTGGAGCAGGCCGGCTGCGCCCGCGGCGCCGACATTCTCTATCTGGCCCATGTGAATGAGGGCGTGCCTCCCAAGGCCGAGTCAGGCCCCGGGCGCATCGAGTCGGTTACGCCCGGCAATCTCCGGGACTATACAGTTACAAAGCTGAAGGGGTTTGCCGACAAAGAAGAGGAGCCGGACCCGGCTGCCGTCGGAGCCGATCTGGCAGTCCGCCGGGCGGACCTGAATGCCGGCGGGGCCTTCCTCATCGCCCGGGTCGGTGATGAAGCCGCAGGTATCATCGGTTGGTACGAGGGCCCCGACCGCTACATCTTCAACTTGGCGACGCGGGCGCCCTTCCGCAATCAGGGCATCGCACGTCAACTGCTGTCCCGCGTGCTCGCAGACACCTACGCACTGGGCAAACGATCTCTCCTGATCAACACGGATCCGGCAGATACGCCAGTACAGTTCTATCGTCGTCTGGGCTTCGTTGATGAGGTCTACTGGAAGGGAAAGTGGCTCTGGGAAGACTCTTCTTCCCGATAGCGGGCGGTCGGCCGCTTGCCGTCATCTGTTTCACTGGGGTAGAGGCAGTTCAGAGTATTCGAGGTTGCCCAGGTCGGTCATTTCGTCGTCTGTTATCTCAAAGAGAACCGCGTCAAGCGTACCCTCCTGGTACAACAGGAAGGAACTCATCACGATGTCGAGAATGAGGCCGTACCGTCCGGATTCGAGGTCCTCAAACACGAAGCGGCCGCTGGCATCGGTATAGGTAATCGGCGCAGTCGACGGGTCGTACGCGACAACCCGCTCCTTGCCCTCATCATCACTCAACGTCTCACCGATCGCGAGCTTCACATCGGCCACCGGCTGAAAGCCATCCTCCGTTTTCAAGAGGAGCACCCCGGTCAGAGCGCCGCTGCCAGTCGCGTTCTCTGGCGATGAACTTGTCGAATCCGAGCCCGTTCCGCTGCCCGCCCTGCTGTCCCGTCCTGCTGTCGTCAGAGAAGAGGTCTGCTCTTCCCCGGGAATGCCGCCGCTGCACCCCAGGAACAACAGGATTGTAATGAGAATATACGTCTGACGTTTCATGAGCTTGTACCCGCAACGAGCAGTGAAACGCGTTCCCGCCTCCCTCACACTTAATCGTTACTGATTGATCGCCTCGTACACCTGGAACTGGTCGTCCGTAGCGCCAGTCTTCAACTGGTTAACCACCGCTATGATTTTGGCGCCGTCAGCCGTAGCCCTGCAGGTGGCGCTGCCCACATAGCCGTTCTGAATCTTGTTCGCCTGCAAGTCCGTCAAAGTCTCATTCGGTTGCAGTGTCCCCGTGACCGTGTAGGTCGTGTCGGTGAAACTGCACGCCACCGCGGTCTCTGACGACCCTACGTTCATCACATTGATGCTGGTGAAAAAACCGGCGTTGCGGTCGTTGATTGTAGGCATGCGCACAGCGCTCGTGGCATCGTCCGGATCAAAGCTGCCGTAAGCCGCGAACTGGGTTAAGGGTGAACTTCCGGCTCGTTGACTGACAACCGCCGCCAGAGGCTGACTCGCGCTGTTTGCGGTTACATAGCCGGAGCCGATAAACTTCTCGCCGCCCGAGCAGGTGGAATTGGCGCCGCTCTCAAAGGCGCCACCCGCAAAAGTAACCGTCTGCCCGGCAGCGATCGTCTGCGTTTCCGTGCAGGCGCTGCCCGCCGCCGACGGCATGTAGGATACCGTTACACTGGTGTCCGTGTCGCCCGTATTCTGTATCTGAATATCGGTGTTGATGCCGTTATTGTTGGCGTTCACCAGGGGTATTGCCGGATTGACAGCGCCGCTGGCGAACCCGTTGTAGGCCGCCATTGAGGCCGTATCTTCCAGAAACGCGACCACGACGACAGGCTCGTCGCTTGTCACCTTGGCTGAGAAGAGATTACTCGTGTGCGGCTCCTGTTTCTGATAGAAATTATGTGAAGCGTAGGCTGCCAGCGTGATGTTCGTCGTGATTCCGTCGCTGTAATTCACCGTCACATTCGTAGAAGACGGGTTGGGATTCTGCAGAGCAAACCAGCTGTTGAAGCCTCCATCACTGTTCGCCATCAGCAGGGGCAGGTAGACAGTTGTGCTGCCCTGACTTTCTCCTACGTACGTTCCTCCCGCCGTCAGCGCACTGTTCATCATGTTGCTGAGCGCGGCGACCGGCTGATCCGATGAGATCACAACCGATCCGCTGAATCCCTCCTGCACCGGCAGTGTGAAGTAGATCTTTGAACGGTCGCGCTCGATGATATCAGTCAGCGTCTTCTCCAGGCTGCCATCCTGCCTGTAAAAGGCCAGGATGATATTGGCCGTGGATTGACTCATGTTGTAGGTCTGAATCGTAGACTTGTAGCCGGGAAACTGCCCCTGGGCATGAGTGTGCGTATAGCCTATGACGAAGGCAAATACCAGTGCCAGCGCAACTGTGACAAAGGCAAGACGCTGTTTCCGTTTCATTTCTCTGCACTGCTCCTTCCACAATAGGTTACGCACCGCGCCGCAAAATCAGGGGAATGAACTTTCATTATAGTATTTCAGTGTAGTGTAACAAAGTCATGCCGTCAACAACTATCCGGTCGGCGCATACGAACCTCGGAGGGCGCGCGACCGCGTATCGTCTGCCCTGCGTCGCGCGCAGAACAGGTTCTCCCGCTATGTATCATCTGCATGCTGAAAGGGCCGCCACCCCTTGTCGCGCGCAGCGACTCGGGTCAGCCTCAGGAGGGATAGGACTGCCTTGCGCGGCCAGATCGGTTCGCCGCAGTTCCGACGCCGTCCAGGAAGCGCAATGGGACCGCGAATCGACCTCGCAGACAGGATGCTATCGCTTTGTCCGCGGATCTCTGTCTCCGCGTCCAGGATCGCGGCGGCCTGCCCGCCCGCGCAGAAGACTGCCGAAAAACATCTGGCCCAGAGAATTGCCGTAATCCTCGCGTGAGGTCGGCTCCGTCAGACGATCCCAATCGCGCAGCTTCGCGTCTCGCTCCCACTTGGCCCGGCCCTCCACCAGTCCATCCAGCGCCTCCTCCAGCGGCTTGGCGTCCTCGGCGGACAGGTGCTCGCGCCACGTTTCCAGCAGCCCGGAAAACAGGTTCATCCGTTGCAGAATCGTATCGCGATTGGCGAACAGTGAGGCGGCCAGCTCCGCCGGACTGGCGTCCAATGTCGTACTGAGGGCGAAGCGGCGCCCGGCCAGCTTCTGGCTCTCATTCCAGCCGGGGGCATCGAACGCACCTTGGAAGAGAGCCGCTGCCAGGATTTCGGGCAGCTGTTCCACCGCCGCCACAATGCCATCATGTTCGAGCGGATCAATATAGAGGGGCTTCGCGCCCAGCCGAGCCAGCAGATTGCTTACCAGTTCCAGCGCGCTGGATTCGGTCTGCGTGGCCGCGCCAATGCAGAAAGTGCTGTCCTTGAACAGATCGCTGCGCGGCTCCGGTTGGCTGCTGATGTCAACATATACCGGCCGGCCCGCGACAAAGTGGATACCTTCCGGCAGGTTGTCGGACGCAATCTCGAGCGCCGGCTGCATCACTGCCCCGATTCCCAGTATCACCGCGCCCTCAGCCACATCCTCGCGGATGTGCTGCAAAAACTCCTGCAGTTCCGACAGTGGTTCGGTGGCGATGACCAGGCTCGCGCTGTCGCAAGCCGAATGCAGATTCCACGTGGTCGAGTCGATCGCGCCCAGCTGCTTGGCCTCATTCATTTGCGAAGGCTCGCGGTCATGGCCGATGACCTGGTAGTTGCCCGCATTTTCCCGTAACGAAAGACCGATGCTGGTCCCAATCAAGTCCAGCCCAACAATCGTGATTCTTGCTGTCGTTTCTGCCATGAGTTGCCGTCCTGAATGTTATCAAAATCGCGCCCCGGTCCGCGCGCCGATTTCGTCCCGGATAGAGGGCCGGTCTGGATCTGCCATTGAAAGACGGCAAGGTCCCGCCTGATTTGGCAGACGCCGCCGGAAGAAACCGTTCCGGCGCATTCAGCCTCCGGTCCTGCCCTGCCTCGAACCCCGTGTCACGGCGTCCGTTGGGATCAGTTCTGGCTGTCAGCCCACTGCAGCGCGGCCAGCAGGCGCATTCGATCCTCTGCCGCCCCTTGCCGCCCGCTGCCCTCCGCCCATCGTGTCTCCGAATCGTCCGCCGAAGTCAACACAGCCTCCGGCCGTCCTGTCTTGTCCTGATGATGGGCGATCAACCAGCAAGTAAGCGGGCTGCATCCATCCACATCGGCCCAACGCGCGCCAATGCGCGGATGCGTCAAATGAACATGCAGAAGGTAGCGCCAGCCGCCGGTCGAATCCTTTGCGGTCAGGCGGACGGCGAGCCCGGGCGCCATCGTCTCCATCAAGACAAGCGCTGTCCGCACCCACGCGTTGAGTGACAGACCGGCCTTTGCGGCCGCCAGCTTGCCCGCATCGTGGAGCAGCGCCGCCGCCGCCAGGTCCGGATCATCCCAGCCGGCGCGCTGCAAGGTGGTCCAGACGTTCAAGCTGTGTCGCTGGGCATCCACCGGCATCTGCTGAAAGCGGGTCAGCCCGGCGGTTGGAAGAAATTGGGCTGCCTGCTGCAGCTCCTCAGCCGAAACGGAAGCGGTAATGCCGCGCACGAATTGGCGTATGCGTCGCGTAATCCTGCGGGCCGTACCCTGCATCTGTCAATCCAGTCCAACTCCTGTCGCCCCATCATACTCAATCACTGCCCCCCACCCAAATGGGCAACAGCCGCCGCATCCTTCATCCCCCAGACCACAAATCAACCGCGTAGCGACTCATCCCCGATCAATTCTCCACCCAGAATGACCCGAGCGAGGCCTTCTCTCACTCCTCTCTCCTCGCCACTGACCACTGCCGTTTCAGCCCCCGAAAGCAAGAAAAAGCCACCTGACGATCTGACCGGCCAGGCCGCTGATAAAGCCGCCTCCGAGATAGATCGCCGCCAGCAAAATGATGAAGCCATAACGGCCCAGGGCCATGCGCAGCTGAAAATTATCGCCGGGCAGAAGGGCGAACAGTATATGGGAGCCATCCAGCGGCGGAATCGGGATCAGATTGAAGACAAACAGCAGCGTGTTGATCCAGACGAAAAAGCGCAGAAATCGTTCCAGCATGGGGACGTCGGCGAACGGGACAAGGAATGCTCCCACCGCAGCCAGCACCAGATTGCTGACAGGGCCCGCCGCCGCCACCAGAACTGTCCCCAATCGCACGTCTACGTCAATGTTGCCGGGATTCCACTGCACCGGCTTGGCCCAACCGAATCCGGTAAAAAGGATTAAGAGAGCGCCAAACGGATCGATATGGGCGATAGGATTGAAAGTGTAGCGCCCCTGCATGCGCGGCGTGGGGTCACCCAACTGCACGGCCATCGCAGCATGCGCCATTTCGTGGACCGGTAAAGCAACCAGAATGATCACCGCGACCGCGACGAGCCACAATGGATCGCCCATTCGCCCCAGGGAACTGCCCCCGGACAGAAGCGCAAAGAGGACCAGAATCCCAACGACCCCGATACCGATCTGCTGCCCGCGGCTGAGGGCGTTCCAGCCCCGGCTGCCAGAACCTTGATACATGTCACTACTCCAGATACCCGCGTTATGAGTGGAAAGACTGCTCCGCCGCGCCCAACTGTACGTTGATGGGCCGTTGGGCATGATCCCACCAGCTGTATCCCCAGAACGCGATCACAAAGATGATCAATCCGACCGCCAGCCAGTTTCCCAGACGGCCGTAGGCGCGGCGCATCACCTGTGTCCCCAACGCCACGAATATCGTAAATGCAGGCGCAATCCAGATGACCCCCTCGAACCGGGCTGCCCTCTCACCGAGCTGGGCAGTGGGCCCCGAAAAAGTAGGCGCCACCAGACCGATGCCGTGGAGCAGCAGAACCGGCAGAATCAGCCAGGTCGCCAGCATGCCCACGTTTGCAATCCGCCCCCCGAACTCCGTATACCCAACCAGCAGACCGGTCAAGCCAAGAAAGAAGATCGGGATCAGCCAAAAATGTGAAATCGGGTCCAACAGGCCCTGGGCATTGTTGAGGAGCAGCGTGCGCGCCATCTCCGGTAAAGGCGTGACCGGGACGTCGCTGAGGGCGTTTTGCAACGCGCTGCCGCTCTGCTGTTCGACTCCACCAATTGCCCCGGCCAATAAGCCCTTGCCCCACGCCGTCAGAGGCAGGATCGGTAACGCAAAGCTGACAAGTGTCAGCCCGTATCCTTTCCAGCGCTGCCGGTTAAGCGGATTGGCAAGCAAAAACCAGACCAGATGGACCGGCAAAATCAGCGCTGTCATCACGTGCGTATAGATCGATATCGAGGTTATGACAAGATAGCTCAGCCAGCGCACATATCCGCTGTGCCACATCGCCTGCAGCCAGCTCCAACTCGAGAACAGTACCAGCCCCACAATCATCCCATAGCGCCCCCCTTCCTGGCTGTACCAGAGCTGTAATGGATTGAACGCCAGAAAAAGCGTCGACAGCAGTGGCAGGTTCCTCAGCAGCGTGCTGCCTACCGCCGGCACCATCCGGCGGGCGACCTGCCACATTAGCGCCATGCCCGCCGCGCTGGCCAGCACAGAGAAATACCGCAGCGCGAAAAGATCGGTCCCGAAGAACTCCAACCACGGGCGCATCAGAAGATAATATACCGGCCCATTCTGCCCCGGCGCCGCCAGCGTCCCGATCATTTCGCCCACGGGGCGGGCCGCCAGCCGGATCGTTTCCTCTTCCACCCGGTTAAGATTCCGCGCCATCACACCGATCATCCGCCAGGCAAACGCAACTAGGATCAGAAGAGCCATCCAGCGCTGTTGCGCCTGGGGAGGTCCGCCCGGGCCCTTGCGCGGCGCGTACCTCGGCTCTGGTGTTTGCACAAGTTGAAATCGGACCGGTGAGTCAAAGGAGAGTTTCATAGCGGGACGTAAGGGAATTGTAGGAGTTTCGACAAAAACGGCCAATACAAATAATGATACCCTCTACGCCAGAGAAGACCAATCATTCGAGAATCGGCTGTGTATTCCAGGAATTGGATCACGAAGGCAGGTCAAGCGGGCCGGAGAGCAAGCGCAGAAAGGGAACAGCATCTCTCCAGGATGTGAGCCCCCGCCAATTTAGAACTGGCCCCATACCGCTACCGCTCGTCGCCAGCGGTAGCCCAGTCAAAATCGACGACTCCCGAGTGGATTTCGAGTGTCTCGCCGCCGCCTGTGCCGACCCGCAGCGCCCCTTGCGAAGAGGTCCCGACCGCCCGGCCGCGAATCGGCCCGTCAGCGGTGTGGGCCGTGACGACAGCCCCCATTCCGAACAGCGCGCGCTGCCAGTCAGCATGCACTGCGGACGCCGCAGGCCGTGAGCCGGGCGCGCACAGATCATCCAGCGCCCGGCACAGAGCGACCAGCAGATGCTCTCTCTCGATCGGCGAAGATTCTCCATTGGGCAGGTCGACGCCATGGCCCAGAAGCATCAAGCTGGATGGAGGCAGCCCGCCGCCGCGAATAGACGGTAACTCCTCCTGGCGCTGATTAACATTGACACCGATACCCAGAATGACGCCCCTCAGTTCCTGCTCCTGAAAGATGCTTTCCACCAGAATGCCCGCCAATTTCACCGGGCCTTCAGCTTCCACTGCGATCACGTCGTTCGGCCACTTCAGACGTACACGGTCTTCCAGATCTGGACAGCTCTCGCCGATCGCCCGCACCACAGCCAGGCCCGCCAGCATCACCGCCAGTGACGGATGTTCCGGCAACAGTTCACCGCACAGAATATAGCTGCCCAGCAGCCCCCGCCCGCTCACGTCTTCCCAGCCGCGATCCAACCGGCCCCGCCCGGCCGTCTGATGGTCGGCAATGACCACCGCGCCGGCGGCACTATCGCCCCGCCCGTCCAATATCCCACGGGCGATCGGCATCGTGCTTGGCGCCGAATGGTGAAACTCTATACAGTGCCCCACATAGTGACGCGACCTGGGCTCTTCCGGGGCGCTCAGCGTCGCTCGTGTCCGCGCAATCCATTCAGGTGGATCGGACGGTGGGCGGCAGGCACAACTCTTTCCCGACTTGGCCCCGGTACGAGCCGTTTCCGCTTGGCTCAATTTCCTTGTGATCTCCTGTCGTATCGTGTAAAATGATCGCACACTGTAGCAGTCAAAAGTGGCAAGTAATGGGTACCCGCTCTTCGCCCACAAACTGCCGCCTGCCGACCACGCTCAGACGCTGTTCCTGCGCCAATCCCACCATTGACGATAATGTATGCGTGCGTTGCCGTTGGTCTGGGGAGCGCCGGATTTGTCGTATGCGCTATAATATCCAGTGCACTACCGCGTCATGATATCTGCTGTAGTGTGCACCGCCGTCTGCAGACCGGTTCACCAGGCGCCCGGAGGGCTGGTGGGAGTTGTCGCCTTTCTGATTCTCACAGGAACTGGGAATTGTTTCAAGTGCGTAGTTCTGCGCCCGCCTACAGCCTTACCGTGGCCTGAAAGTGCCCAATGATGCAAAAAGCCGCAGCCGTTCAGCCGGAACTGTCCGAAAAAGATGAAGAGTTAACCGGGATCGATCGACCGGAGAGCGACTCCGGCGAAACAGTTCCCTCCGCCGCAACCCCCGCCGTTACCCGCTTCTGGGAGGTTGACAGCTGGCGCGGCGTGGCCATCATCACTATGGTTATCTTTCATCTGATGTTCGACCTGCGCAACTTCGGTGGCGTACCGGTCGTTCTGCACGAGGGCTTCTGGTTCTACTTCCAGCGATTTACCGCGACTTCCTTCATCACCCTGGCAGGAGTCTCGGTAGTTCTGAGCTACAATCGAACACTGCGTCTATGTGGTTCGGCCAATGGCCTGGCCTGGAAAACTGCCCGCCGGGGGCTGCACATTCTCGGCATCGGACTCATACTCTCGTTAGTTATGCGGGTGGCCGTTTTGCCGCCAATCGACTTTGGTGTGCTGCATCTGATCGGGACTTCGATAATCTGCTCGATCCCTTTGTTGAACAAACGTTGGCTGACACTGACGTTGGCCGCCGTGCTCTATGCGCTCAGTTATCTTCTGCAATACATGAATGTGCAGGCGCCGGCCGGTGTCTCCTGGCTCGTCCCGCTCGGCATCGAACCGCCTGGCTACTATTATTCCGACTACTTTCCCTTTCCCCACTGGTTTGCCATCTTCCTGATCGGCGTCTTCGTGGGCACTGTTTTCTATGAAGGCGGCGCGCGCAAACTTCCGCTGCCCAATTTCGGAGAGATTTTCCCATTCCCTGTTCTGCAGTTCCTTGGCCGTCACTCCCTCGTCATCTATGTAATTCATCAGCCGATACTGATCGGCCTGCTGCTCCTGACTGGAACCATTACGCTTGGGTGACTGGTAATGACGCCTGGACCGGACCATTTTCAAGCACAACCGCCGTCTGTTATCTGCGGCCCTGCGATCATGACCGGTCCCGTCCGCGCCTCGGCAGCGAAAAAGCTCGTTTAGCGCTCCCGGCGCTCGAAATCCGCGGCGGGCAGCGACTGCGATGCCGGGAACAACCGCAATTCGACCAACGACAGGATAGAGGAGTTCGTCTTGACTGACTCGACAATCGATCCACGTATCACCGATCTGCGCAGCCGTAAAGACATGGCCAAGCTCGGGGGCGGCCTCGAACGGATCGAAACTCAGCACGCCAAAGGCCGCGCCACCGCACGCGAGCGGCTCGAGCTCATGCTGGACAAAGGCAGCTTTCGCGAAGTGGACGCCCTCGTCACCCACGACAGCCACGACTTCGGCCTCGACAAGCAGCGTATCCCCGGTGACGGTGTCGTCACCGGCTTCGGCACAATCGATGACCGCCTCGTCTACGTCTTCTCCCAGGACTTTACCGTCTTCGGAGGCAGTGTAAGCCGCCATCATGCCGCCAAAATCTGCAAAATCCTCGACATGTCCATGAAGAACGGCGCCCCCGTCATCGGCCTGAACGACTCCGGCGGCGCCCGCATCCAGGAAGGCGTCCTCAGCTTAGCCGGCTACGCCGACATCTTCTTCCGCAATGTCATGGCCTCCGGTGTTGTACCCCAGGTCAGCGTCATTATGGGACCCTGCGCCGGCGGAGCAGTCTACTCGCCCGCCATCACTGACTTCGTTATCATGGTGAAAGATACCAGCCACATGTTCGTCACCGGGCCCGATGTCGTCAAAACGGTCACCCATGAAGAGGTTACCTTCGAAGAGCTCGGCGGCGCCTCGATCCACGGCAGCAAGTCCGGCGTCGCCCACTTCACCGCCGAAAACGAAGAAGACGCACTCTTCATCGTGCAGCAGTTGATGAGCTATCTGCCCAACAACAACATGGAAGATCCTCCCTTCGTACCTTCCACCGACGATCTTCTGCGTCAGGATGAAGAGCTGGATTCAATCGTGCCGGACAATCCCAACCGTCCCTACGATATGAAAGAGATCATCCGGCGTATCGTAGATGACGGACAGTTCCTTGAAGTCCACGAACAGTGGGCCCGCAATGTGATGGTCTGTTTCGCCCGTCTCGGCGGCCGCACCATTGGCATCGTCGCCCAGCAGCCGGCCGTCCTCGCCGGTGTCCTCGATGTCGACGCCAGCCAGAAAGCGGCCCGCTTTGTCCGTTTCTGCGACTGCTTCAACATCCCGCTGGTCGTCCTCGAGGACGTGCCCGGCTTCATGCCCGGTCTCAATCAGGAGCACGGCGGCATCATTCGCCATGGCGCAAAGCTTCTCTACGCCTTTTCCGAAGCGACGGTTCCCAAACTGACCGTCATCGTGCGTAAAGCCTACGGTGGAGCCTACTGCGTCATGAACCCACGCCACATTGGCGCCGACCTGGTCCTCGCCTGGCCTTCCGCCGAAATCGCGGTCATGGGGCCGGAGGGCGCCGTAAATGTAATCTTTCGTCGTGAAATCGCGGCTGCTGAGGATCCCGTCGCCAAGAGAAACGACCTGGTCGCAGACTATCGCAGCCGTTTCGCCAACCCCTACATCGCCGCCGCCAACGGCTTCATCGACGACGTCATCGAACCGCATGAGTCCCGGCCCCGTTTGATCAATGCATTGGAGATGCTGCAGAACAAACGCGATCGGCTCCCCCCCAAGAAACACGGAAATATCCCACTGTGAATCCAACGCTGCCGGGACCGAATGGAGAAAGAAATACAGATCGCATGACCGGCCAGAATGGTACGCAGGAAGAGCTTCAAATCGAGTCTCGGCCGTTCACTGGCAAAATGCAGAAACTGCCCCAGATCGAAATTGAGCTGTCCGCCGAACAGTTCGCGCTCATGGGCTTTCCTCGACTGCAACAGGGCCTGCCCCTGACAGCCGTGCTAGATGGCGGCGTCCTGCTGCCCGAACCGGGGCCGGATCCCTGGTACGCTGTCCGGAAGGAACCGCTGCCTCACCGCTTCACCCAGATCGGCCCCGCCCTCTACGCCTTCGCCGGCCAGATTGTCGAGGCTGATATCCAATACGGCAGCAGCCAGATGGCCGTGATTGTGGTCGACTGCGGCTTCGTTACCCTGCGCGTGGCCTGCGCGCCAAATGACGAAGGCGTCCTCCCGGAAGGAACCTGGGAAACCCGCTACGCCGCCGGCTTTGCGCCCGTGCAGGCAATTGTGGAAGAAAGCTTCAGTTCACCCGTGGGACGCACCGTCGATCTCTCAATGTGGGGGTTTCGACGGTTGCTCCTCTCGCCGAACGACAGCGCCTTCGGCGCCTGGCATCCGAGTAGCGAGATTCCACCGGCTCCCTTTACCTGTGACCGCCTTCTGATTCAGGCTCGAGTCCATCGTCAGGGAATATGACGTGCGGATACTAATGTGCGGATACAAAGTAAACTCGCTCCAGGAGCACGGCGCAGGAGCGAGCTGTATCTCGGTCCAGGCACAAGGCCTGCCTTCAACCGGGACTTGCAATGGCTCCCGTAGTGAAACGAGCGGAGAGAGGAAAACGACGCGTTTCGCCCAGGGGACACCCCCCTCTTGTAATAGACGTAAGACTGTAAGGAACTGCGCATGTTCAAAAAAGTTCTGGTTGCGAATCGAGGTGAAATCGCCGTCCGTGTGTTGCGGGCCTGTGAAGAGCGGGGCATCGCTACCGCCACCGTCTTTTCCGACGTGGACCGGACTGCCCTTCACGTGCGTTACGCCGACGAAGCCTATCACATCGGCCCGGCCCCTAGCCGCGACAGCTACCTCCGCATCGACAAGATCATCGACGTAGCGCGCAAGGCCGGCGTTGATGCCATCCATCCCGGCTACGGCTTTCTGGCCGAAAACGCTGAATTTGCCGCCGCCTGCGCCGACGCCGGCATCACCTTCATCGGGCCCTCACCCGACGCCATCGCCAAGATGGGCGATAAGCAGACCGCCCGTGAAACCGTTGCCAAGAACAATGTGCCCCTTGTGCCCGGCTCGCGCAAGGGCCTGCGAGATGACGAGCTGAAGGCAACCGCCGTACAGATCGGGTTCCCTCTGATGATCAAGGCAACCGCAGGGGGCGGCGGCAAAGGCATGCGCGTCGTCCATGATCCCAACCAGTTCACCAGCGCCCTTCTGGCCGCCCGCCGCGAGGCCGTTGGCGCCTTCGGCAATGGCGAAGTCTACCTGGAAAAATTTATCTCCAGCGCCCGCCATATCGAGGTTCAGATTCTGGCCGACAGTTACGGACATACCATCCACCTCGGTGAGCGCGAATGCTCAATCCAACGCCGCCACCAGAAGCTGATCGAAGAGGCGCCCAGCGTGGCTGTGGACGAAAACCTGCGCCAGGAGCTCGGACGAGTCGCAGTGGCCGCCGCCGAGTCCGTCCAATATGAGAACGCCGGTACGATCGAATTCCTCTACGATGCCGAAGATGAGAAATTCTACTTCCTCGAGATGAATACTCGTCTGCAGGTGGAGCATCCTGTCACCGAATTTGTGACCGGTGTCGATATCGTCAAAGAGCAACTCACCATAGCCGCCGGCCGCCGCATGCGCTACCGCCCCGAAGATATCCGTCCCAAGGGCTGGTCCATAGAGTGCCGCCTCACCGCCGAGGATCCGTTCAACAACTTCATGCCCAACAGCGGCGTCGTCACCTACCTCAAGGAGCCGACCGGACCCGGCGTGCGCGTCGAAAGCGCCCTCTACCGGGGCTACGAAGTCAGCCTCTTCTACGATCCCATGGTCGCCAAACTGATCGTATGGGGGGAAAACAGGGCCGAAGCCATCTTGCGCATGCGCCGTGCGCTCAACGAATATCGCATCAGTGGCATCAAAACGTCGATCCCGTTCCACCAGGAGATCATGGACAGCACCGAGTTCATCTGGGGGACCTTTGATACCGGCTTCCTCGACCGTCGCCGGCTGGTGGCCAAAAACGAACCCGACCTCGAGCAGGCGCGTATCGCAGCCGTGGCGGCCGCCCTGGTGGCGCACGAGGCCGGCCGCCGCGCCGTCAATATCGGCAGGGGCGAGAGCGACGCCGCCAGCGCCTGGAAGCAGGCCGGCCGCATGAGCGGGATGGGAGGCCGGTGGTGATATACTTTGCCAGTATCGGCGACCATACCTTTGAAATCGAGATCAACGAGGACGAAGTCCTGGTCGACGGCGAGTCAATCTCCGTTGACCTCCGCCAGAGCGGTGTCACCCAGCTGTACAGCCTGCTTCTGGACGATGCCAGCTTCGAAATGCTGGTCGAGGAGACCCCGCACAGCCACGATGTGACCCTTCGCGGTGAGCAGTTCCGTGTGCGGATTGAGGACGAACGCACGCGCCGTCTCAACGCAGCCCGCCAAGGGCCCGCGCTGCCCCAGGGCGACCTCGCGGTCAGAGCGCCCATCCCGGGTATGATTGTGAAGATACTGGTGCAGGATGGCGACGAGATCATAGAAGATCAACCCCTGATGATCCTGGAAGCGATGAAGATGGAAAACGAGATTCGCGCCGTCCGTTCGGGCGTCGTGCGCAAAGTGGAAGTCACCGCCGGCGAGAGCGTCGAGCAGGACGCCGTACTGATTGTAATCGGATAGTTCTCAACCCATATACAAGCGTCCTCCTGATGGCGATGCAGAACAAATGAATCTCAACCCCGGGGCAGCTGCATCGAATTGGGACAAGACCTCTTGAGACTGCCTGAATCAGTAGGCGGGCCCCTTGTGTGCCCTTCGTTGGCTACGATGGCGTTCAAATCTTGATGCGTTTGCTTTGATTTCAACCCGATCCGCATTTGACAGGCCAATTGCAGTGTGATACATTAAGGAAA
The DNA here is from genome assembly GCA_965200615.1 of Caldilineaceae bacterium. Classification (GTDB taxonomy): domain Bacteria; phylum Chloroflexota; class Anaerolineae; order Caldilineales; family Caldilineaceae; genus Bin5. Next base: position 1,637,641 of record OZ241377.1, read on the forward strand.
CCTGCATCGAATCGGAGACGATTTGTCAGGTCAATCTACATGTAGTAGAGTAGTGGAGTTGCGGCACATTAACAGTTGAAGAGTGGCAAGATAAGCGAGTCCAGCAGACCTGTCGGTCGTTTTCGGGTTATTCTGTGTTCTGGTTGGGATGCGGAGTATTTCGGGAGCGAGATGACTTGGAGTTTGAAAGAGCTTTGCGTAGAGGTGCGGTTGTTTCTGCGTGTACCGGGAGTGCGAGGTATGCTGCGGGGATGGTCGCGAAAATACGGAGAGTTTGATCCTGGCTCAGGATGAACGCTGGCGGCGTGCTTAACACATGCAAGTCGAACGGGAAGCGGTGCTGATTGCTTCGGTGATACAGTGCCGTGGAGAGTGGCGAACGGGTGAGTAACACGTAGGTAACCTGCCCTGAAAGGGGGGATAACCACGGGAAACCGTGGCTAATACCGCATAATCTCGCCGTGGCGGTGGTTACGGTGAGGAAAGCTGAGGCGATTTGGGAGGGGCCTGCGGTCGATTAGCTGGTTGGTGGGGTAAAGGCCTGCCAAGGCGATGATCGATAGCTGTTCTGAGAGGAAGACCAGCCACACGGGAACTGAGACACGGTTCCGACTCCTACGGGGGGCAGCAGTGAGGAATATTGCGCAATGGGGGGAACCCTGACGCAGCAACGCCGCGTGGAGGACGAAGGTTTTCGGATTGTAAACTCCTTAACTGGGGGAAGAGAGAGGACGGTACCCCAGGACGAAGACACGGCTAACTAGGTGCCAGCAGCCGCGGTAATACCTAGGTGTCGAGCGTTATCCGGAATTACTGGGCGTAAAGGGTGCGCAGGCGGCGCTACAAGTCCGGCGTGAAAGCTTCTGGCTTAACTGGGAGAGGACGTCGGAAACTGTAAGGCTAGAGTGAATGAGAGGGGGGCGGAAATCCCGGTGTAGTGGTGGAATGCGTAGATATCGGGAAGAACACCAGAGGCGAAGGCGGCCTCCTGGCATTTTACTGACGCTGAGGCACGAAAGCGTGGGTAGCGAACGGGATTAGATACCCCGGTAGTCCACGCTGTAAACGATGTGAACGAGGTGTGGGCGGTGTAGAAGCCGTCTGTGCCGGAGCAAACGCGATAAGTTCACCGCCTGGGGAGTACGGTCGCAAGGCTAAAACTCAAAGGAATTGACGGGGGCCCGCACAAGCAGCGGAGCGTGTGGTTTAATTCGATGCAACGCGAAGAACCTTACCTGGGCTTGACATGTACGTAGTAGTGAAGGGAAACCGGAACGAGCCTTCGGGCAGCGTAGACAGGTGCTGCATGGCTGTCGTCAGCTCGTGTCGTGAGATGTTGGGTTAAGTCCCGCAACGAGCGCAACCCGTGTTGCTAGTTACAAGTGTCTAGCGAGACTGCCGGTAACAAGCCGGAGGAAGGTGCGGATGATGTCAAGTCAGCATGGCCTATATGTCCAGGGCTACACACACGCTACAATGGCTGGTACAAAGGGAAGCGAAAGGGAGACCTGAAGCGAATCTCAACAAAGCCAGTCATAGTTCGGATTGCAGGCTGCAACTCGCCTGCATGAAGTCGGAGTTGCTAGTAACCGCAGGTCAGCAATACTGCGGTGAATACGTTCCCGGGCCTTGTACACACCGCCCGTCACGTCATGGGAGTTGGTAAGACCTGAAGACGGTGACCCAACCTGCGGGAGGGAGCTGTTTAGGGTGGGACTGATGACTGGGACGAAGTCGTAACAAGGTAGCCGTACCGGAAGGTGCGGCTGGATCACCTCCTTTCTAAGGAAGCGAAGGCGAATCTGTGGAGACGGTAGCAGTTGTTGTACGGAGCAGTTACTGTACAGGGCAGTTGCTGTGCTGTCGGGGAAGCGGAGACGTCTGCAGCAGTGAGGGTTTGCGAAGGAGCGGTTATCTTGTCACTTTTCAGGGGTTAAGGTGCCTCTGAAGTGAAGGCGGGGCAAGTGGAAGAAGGGCCTGTAGCTCAGACGGTTAGAGCACTGTGCTGATAACGCAGGGGTCCGTGGTTCGAGTCCACGCAGGCCCACAGTCGTACGGCGGAAGCCGTGTGACGGCAGCGAGGAAGGGTTCTGCAGGCCCGGCCGGCTGTGAAGCGGAAGGCTGGAGGCAGGAGGTCTGGTCGGCTGCGAGCGGGAAGCAGTAGCAGAGATGGCACATTAAGAACTGAATAGGATAGAGAAGAACTGCTGTAGGAGTAGGAAGGGAGCGGCGGCTTTCGGGTCGTTGCTCCGACACAGCAGGTTAAGCTACGAAGGGCATACGGAGGATGCCTTGGCGCCAAAGGCCGAGGAAGGACGTGTACCACTGCGAAAAGCTGCGGGGAGTTGTGGTAAGGCTGCGATCCGCAGATGTCCGAATGGGGAAACCCGCCCTGGGGAATGCCGGGGCAGCGCGCGGTGAAAAGGATAGCTGCGCAGCGGGGAACTCGGGGAAGTGAAACATCTAAGTACCCGGAGGAAAAGAGAGCATTCCGTGAGTAGTGGCGAGCGAAAGCGGATTAGTCCAAACCGTACCGGCGCAAGCTGGTGTGGGGTAGCAGGACCGGCGGAAGGGCTGGACCGGATAGCGGAACCGCACTGGAAAGGCGGACCGGAGAGGGTGAGAGTCCCGTAGGCGAAATCCGGGAAGGTCTGGCCGGGATCCTGAGTATCACGGGGCACGCAAACCCTGTGAGAAGCTGGGGAGACCACTCTCCAAGACTAAATACCTTTGGCGACCGATAGTGGACAAGTACCGTGAGGGAAAGGTGAAAAGGACCCCTGATAGGGGAGTGAAAGAGAGCCTGAAACCGTATGCCTACAAGCAGTCAGAGCCTGATGCCGGGATATTCCTGGCCGGGTGATGGCGTGCCTATTGGAGAATGAGCCAACGAGTTACGGTCAGTAGCGAGGTTAAGGCGTGATAGCCGGAGCCGAAGCGAAAGCGAGTCTGAAGAGGGCGCAGAGTTGCTGGCGGTAGACCCGAAACCAGGTGAGCTATCCATGTCCAGACTGAAGCGGGAGTAAAATTTCGTGGAGGGTCGAACCGGTGTACGTTGCAAAGTGCTCGGATGAGGTGTGGATAGGGGTGAAATGCCAAACGAACCTGGAGATAGCTGGTTCTCGCCGAAATAGCTTTAGGGCTAGCGTCGTTTGCTGAGCGCAGGAGGTAGAGCACTGGATGAGGTAGGGGGCGAAATGCTTACCGAACTCAACCAAACTCCGAATGCCTGTGCTTTAGAACGGCAGTTGGACTACGGGAGATGAGTTTCGTGGTCAAGAGGGGAAAAGCCCAGACCGTCAGCTAAGGTCCTCAAGTGGAGACTAAGTGGGAAAGGAAGTGGTGTTACAGAGACAGCCAGGAGGTTGGCTTGGAAGCAGCCATCCTTGAAAGAGTGCGTAACAGCTCACTGGTCAAGTGATACTGCGCCGAAAATATAACGGGGCTGAAGTCACCCGCCGAAGCTACGGTTTTGCAGATGCTTACGGGCATTTGTGAGAGGTAGGCGAGCGTTGCATGCGCATGGAAGCGATACTGCGAGGAGTCGTGGAGTGCATGGAAGCGAGAATGTTGGCACGAGTAGCGAGAGCTGTGTGAGAACCGCAGTCCCCGGAAGTCTAAGGTTTCCGACGGGAGGTCAATCCGCGTCGGGTTAGTCGGACCTAAGGCGAGGCCGAAAGGCGTAGTCGATGGAAAACAGGTGAATATTCCTGTACCGCATCAGGTTGATTGAGCGAAGGGGTGACGCAGAAGGGTAGGTCAGCCAGCGGCTGGAAGAGCTGGTGCCAAGCCTGTAGGCGCTGAGGGCGGGGTTAAAAGACCGTCTGAGCTGAGGGGTGAAGGCGAGCCTGAATCAGGTGGAAGTGATTGAACCCAAGCTGACGAGAAAAGCCTCTAGTGAGACCTATGCGACCGTACCGCAAACCGACACAGGTAGACAGGTGGAGAACACCAAGGGGGACGGGAGAACCTTCGTCAAGGAACTAGGCAAAAAGGGTCCGTAACTTCGGGAGAAGGACCGCCTCGGTAGAGTGAGGGTACAGACGTGCCTGAGCTTGAGGAGGCCGCAGAGAAGAGGCCCTGCCGACTGTTTAGCAAAAACACAGGTCCGTGCGAAGTTGAGAGACGACGTATACGGGCTGACGCCTGCCCAGTGCCGGAAGGTTAAGGGGAGAGGTGAGAGCTTTGAACTGAAGCCCCGGTGAACGGCGGCCGTAACTATAACGGTCCTAAGGTAGCGAAATTCCTTGTCGGGTAAGTTCCGACCCGCACGAAAGGCGTAACGAGTGGGGCGCTGTCTCGACGGAGGGCCCGGTGAAACTGAAGTAGGAGTGAAGATGCTTCTTACCCGCAGCAGGACAAAAAGACCCCGTGGAGCTTTACTGCAGCTTGATATTGGATTAGGGCTTACTCTGTGTAGGATAGGTGGGAGACTGAGAAGCTGGTTCGCCAGGATCGGTGGAGTCGCTGGTGAAATACCACCCTGATTGAGTTTTGGTTCTAACCTGTGGCGTGACCCGGTATGGGGACAGTGTCAGGTGGGCAGTTTGACTGGGGCGGTCGCCTCCCAAAAGGTAACGGAGGCGCGCAAAGGTTCCCTCAGGCTGAATGGAAACCAGTTGCAGAGTGCAAACGCAAAAGGGAGCTTGACTGCGAGACGGACATGTTGAGCAGAGACGAAAGTCGGCGTTAGTGAACCCACGGTTCTGAGTGGAAAGGCTGTGGCTTAACGGATAAAAGCTACCCCGGGGATAACAGGCTAGTCTTCCCCAAGAGTTCACATCGACGGGAAGGTGCGGCACCTCGATGTCGGCTCGTCACATCCTGGGGCTGGAGCAAGTCCCAAGGGTTGGGCTGTCCGCCCATTAAAGTGGCACGCGAGCTGGGTTCAGACCGTCGTGAGACAGGTCGGTCTCTATCCGCTGTGGGCGCAAGGGAATTGAGAGGAGCTGTCCCTAGTACGAGAGGACCGGGATGGACAGACCGCTGGTGTGCCAGTTGTCGTGCCAACGGCATAGCTGGGTAGCTAAGTCTGGGAAGGATAACCACTGAAAGCATCTAAGTGGGAAGCCAGCCTCAAGATAAGTTCCCTCACAGAGAGAGTCTGGTAAGTGCGCTGGTAGACGACCAGTTTGATAGGCGGGACGTGTAAGGGCTGAGAGGTCTTGAGCGAACCCGTACTAATGCACGAGGGCTTAACCTGTATGTACATCCTGCGCCTGTAGCAGCGCTTCTTTATCCTGTTCAGTTCTTAGTGTGCCAGACGAGTGGCAGTGCGAATGGCAACCTGGCAGAACCCCTGACACAACATCAGCGGCTCTGCCCCGGACCATGCAGCATTACGCACAGCGCGTAATGCGCATCACACACCACCCGCACACCTTACAACCTGCGTGAGTAAAGAGGAGTTGGTGGCAAGAGCGGTGGGGAAACACCCGGTCCCATCCCGAACCCGGCAGTAAAGTCCACCAGCGTCGATGGTAGTGCGGGGGCAACCCCGTGTGAGAGTAGACCGCCGCCAACCTCCTCTTGCTTTCCCACTCCACCGATGAAAGCTTCTCTGGATAACCTGCTGCTTTGTGTTACAATGTGCGCAGACACCAATCTGGTCCCCGTCTGCGATCGATTTCATGGATGATAACCCTCCAGGACCCGGTTCATTACCATCCTTATCCTCAAACAGATTTGACGTTCCTCTTGCGCTTAACCATGTAACCGACGCCTTTACCGCCATGGCAGCATGCCACTGGCGAATTTCGCGCGCGTCTCCGCCTCCCTTACTACTGGAGCATCCTGCATGACAGTTGCCGCCGTCATCTTGGCTGCCGGGTATGGCACCCGCATGAAATCAACGCTGCCCAAATCTCTGCATCCCCTGGCTGGTCGGCCTCTGATCGAGTGGTCTCTGCGAGCGGTAGAAGGGCTTTCTGATCTGCGACCGGTCGTTGTCGTCGGCCACGCAAAAAAACAGGTGCAGGAGCGTCTCGGCGACCGCGTCGAATATAGCGTACAAAAAGAGCTCCTCGGCACAGGGCATGCCCTTATGCAGGCAGAGGAACACCTGTCTCATCGAGCCGACAAGGTCCTGGTCATCTACGCCGATATGCCCCTATTGCGCCCCGAAACGCTCGAAAGGTTGACACAAATTCGTACTGGCAGCACCCATCGGCAGCACTCTCAGTCTGCGCTGTCCCTTCTGACGATCGAACGCAAGGATTCCCAGGGGTTCGGTCGGGTCGTGCGCAATGAAAACGGGTCAATCCGCCAAATCGTGGAAGAGGCGGACTGCACGCCTGAACAGCTTGCGATTCGCGAGCTGAATCCCGGCATCTACTGCTTTGACGCCCAATGGCTCTGGGAAAACCTCTCCCTGCTGACGCCAAGCTCCACCGGGGAATACTATCTGACCGACATGATCGGTATCGCCGTTGAACAGGGCCAGGATGTCGAGACCGCTCCAGCCTCGCCCGACGAGACTCTCGGCATCAATGACCGCAGCCAGCTGGCCGTCGCCGCCCAAGCGCTGCGCCAGCGCATCAACACTGATCATATGCTCTCCGGCGTGACCATCGTCGATCCCGCTTCCACATATATCGATGCAGACGTGACAATCGACCAGGACTCGACTATCCTCCCGGGAACCCTTCTGCAGGGCAGCACCACCCTTGGTGCCGGCTGCCTCATCGGCCCGAATAGCCGCATCGTCGACAGCGCAATCGGAGATGCCTGCCGGGTTGAGTACAGTGTCATCGAGCAGGCCAGAATGGACCGCGGCAGCGAAGTCGGCCCCTTCGGCCATCTGCGGCCCGGCGCCCATCTGGGTGAAGACGTACACATGGGCAACTTCGGCGAAGTGAAAAACAGCCGCCTCGGCAAAGGCGTCAAGATGGGTCATTTCAGCTACATCGGGGATGCCACCGTTGGCGACAATGCAAATATCGGCGCCGGCGCCATCACCTGTAACTTCGATGGCGTCTCAAAAAACCGCACAACTATCGGCGATGACGTCTTCCTCGGCAGTGATACGCTCCTCGTCGCGCCCGTTACCCTTGGCGCACGCGCACGGACCGGCGCCGGCTCTGTCGTAACGCGCGATGTGGAGGAGGACGCACTGGTCTACGGCGTGCCCGCCAGGCGTCCCCGTGCCGGCGAATCTTCCAGGCAGCCTGAGTCGAATGAGTAGCGCCGTTGAATCTGACGAAAAAGTAAAGTGCCACACCAACACGGCGGGTCGATTCTTTCCGACACACTGCCTGCGCAATGCTCGGCGCGGCGCAAGGCAACGTAGAAAAAGGAGCCTCCAGTGGAACCTGCATGGCTGATCGCGGCGCAACTGCTGCCATTACTGACGATTGGCTTTGTCTCTGTCGCCGAAGTATCCCTTTCGGCCGCATCGAGAAGCCGTATGCGAGAGCTTCTCGCCAGCGGCAACCAGCGGGCAAAGCTGATCGACCGAATGCTCTCTGACCCGGCCCGCTTTCTCTCCACGCTCCTGATCCTCAAAAGCCTGGCCTACATTGCTGCGAGCTCAATGGCCGTCTGCGTGGCTATGACCCTGCAGTGGTCCAATGTCGGGGTCAGCGCCGCCGTGGGTCTGGTCTGGCTACTTCTTCTTGCCGTTCAGGTCATCAGCCGGGGTTGGGCTCTGCGCCAGCCGGAAACGGTCGCGCTCGCCATCGCCCGTGTCGTCGACTTCGTGGCTGCAATTCTTGCCCCCCTATCCTTTCTCCTGCGCCGCCTGGCTGCCTTCGCGCGGGGCGACGCAGACGAAGTGACCCCTGAAAGCGTATTTCTGAGTGAGGACGGCCTCCGTTTCCTCATCCATGTGGGCGAAGGCGAGGGAGTGATCGAAGAAGACGAAAAGCAGATGATCGCCGGCATCTTCGAATTCGGCGAAACGACCGTGCGCGAGATCATGGTGCCAAGGCTCGACATGGTAGCCGTAGAAGTCAACGCGCCCCTCAGTGAAGCTCTCGACCTGATTATCGGAAACGGACACAGCCGCATTCCCGTCTATGAAGACAGCATAGACCATCTGCTCGGCGTACTTTATGCCAAAGACCTCCTCCTCTGCCTGCGCGATGGAAGCCGGGACATCTCCGTTCGCCAACTGCTGCGCCAGGCCTATTTCGTGCCCCAAAGCAAAAAACTGGACGAGTTGTTCGAGGAAATGCAGGCCCATCGCATCCATATGGCCCTGGCTGTGGACGAATACGGCGGTACAGCCGGCCTCGTCACGATCGAAGACCTCCTGGAGGAGATCGTTGGCGAAATCCAGGACGAGTACGATTCCGAAGAGCCGCAGTTGAAAAAGCTGGCGCCCGAGATCTACATCTTCAACGCGCGTTACGATATCGATGAAGTGTCCCGGCTTATCGACGTCAACCTGTCCGCCGGCCCCGAGAATATCGATACGTTGGGCGGTTTTATATACAGCCAGCTTGGACGCGTTCCCGAGCAGGGCGAAAGCATACAGTACCATGACTGGCGGTTCACCGTCATGTCCGTCGATTCCCGCCGTATCGAACAGGTGCGCGTTGAGCCGCTCCACAGCTCAGAGAACGGGGTGCAGACCCAAAATGAACCCGGGGTTGAGGAGCAAACCGAGGATTCGACAGAATCCAGTTACCTTCAGTCGGCCGCCTGAAAACATGGTATACGCTCCCTGCTCGAAAAAACCGCCCAGAAAAAGGACCGCTATCGTGACCCCGACGGTATCTCCGCAACAACTGGTTGCAGCAGCACAGTCCGCCCGCAATCAGGCCTATGCGCCCTACAGCAACTATGCCGTCGGCGCCGCCGTTTTAACGGTAGACGGTGAAATCATACAGGGATGTAACGTCGAGAACGGCTCCTATGGGGGGACGATCTGCGCCGAACGGGTCGCCCTCACGGCCGCCATCGCACAGGGAAAACGGGAACTGAAAGCGATCGCCGTTGTTACCGTGGACGGTGGCTCACCTTGTGGCTTCTGCCGCCAGGTGATGATCGAGCTCGGGGCGGAGATGGACGTTTATATCAGTGATGCAGCCGGCAACTTCCGCAGCACGACCGTGCGCGCGTTGCTGCCCGATGCCTTCGGCGGCTGACGACGGTCTCAATGTGTCCTCGCTGGCTCGGCTCGCTCCGATCTTCAGGATGCAGATGAAGAACTGCTGTATAGCGGCGATCGGACTGCTGGCGCTCTTGACCGTTGCCGCCTGTGCGACGCTTCCAGAGCCAGCCCAGCCTACTGTAACGGCGGCCGCTGCTTCGCCGACCGCTGCGCCCGCAGCCCCTGCCCCAACGCCGCCGCCGTCGATAAACGTGGCCGCCTCAGGCGAGGTGATTCCTTCGTCGGGGCAAGAGTCCGCATTTCTGGCGGTTGATGGCGATCTCGACTCACTCTGGAATTCGGGACGCATCCCCTTGGGATGGTTTCGGATTGCACTTGATGGCCCATATCTCGTCAATAAAGTCGAGTTGGTCATCGCGCAGACCCCTCCCGGTCCGACCACGCATGAACTCTGGCTGGGAGATGGTTCGGGCTCACGCGCGCTATACCAGCGGCTCGTCAGCGACCACACGGAAGATGGGCAGACACTCGCAATAACGATTGATCCGCCCCGCAACATAACCGAGGTGTTGATTCGCACTGTTCAAAGCCCCAGTTGGGTCGCATGGCGTGAAGTGCGCGTGTTCGGCGCCCCCTCTCTCGATTCTCCCCTTCCGCCGCTCAAACTGAACAAGGTCGCGGCAGGACTGAATCAGCCTGTGCAGCTTAAGCACGCCGGCGATGGCAGCGGCCGGCTGTTCGTGGTCGAACAGCCGGGACGCATCCGCATTCTCAGGAAAGACGCGGCGTCCAACGGCGGCGCAGTCTGGTCTGTAAACGGTACTCCGTTCCTGGATATCTCGGAGAGGGTCAGCTGCTGCGGAGAGCGGGGCCTTTTCGATATTGCCTTCCCCCCGGACTATGCCGCCAAACAGCACTTCTATGTCAGCTATACCAATTATGATGACCAAACTGTCATCAGCCGCTACAAAACGAGCTCCGATCCCGCCGTGGCTGATCCAGCCAGTGGGGAGGCCATACTCAAGATCGAGCAACCACACGAAACGCACAATGGCGGGCGCATCCTCTTTGGTCCCCGGGACGGCTACCTCTATATCGGCAGCGGTGATGGTGGTGCACCCGCGTTCAACGATCCTGATAACCACGGGCAAGACCCCGGCACACTATTGGGCGCGATACTGCGCATCGACGTCGAGTCGGGCGTCAAGCCCTACGCCATCCCCGCCAGCAACCCATTTACTCACGTTGAAGGCCATCGCGACGAAATCTGGGCCTATGGCCTGCGCAATCCCTGGGGATTCGCGTTCGACAGGCAGACAGGTGATCTTTTCATCCCCGACGTGGGCAACATCACATTGGAAGAGGTGAACTACCAGCCGGCTGACAGCGCCGGCGGCGAAAATTACGGCTGGCGCATCACCGAAGGCAGTATCTGTTTTGAACAATGGGGTTGCGTCAAGGGCGAACCCTGTGATGTTGAACACTGGATATGCAGCGCCGAAGGCCAGACCGCTCCGGTGGCCGAATACGACCATGCGCTGGGGTGCGCAATCGTGGGCGGGGCCGTCTACCGCGGGCCCGGCCTGCCCGACCTGCAGGGCGTTTTCCTCTTCGCCGATTTCTGCCGCGGGCAGATCTGGGGATTGAGAGGCGGTACCCAGGGCAAATGGCATAGCTCTCTCCTTATCAATGCCTCCGTTCCCGTCAGCGCCATCGGCGAAGACCAGGATGGTAACGTTTACGTCATCGGCTATCAGAATGGCGTTATTTCGATGATTACAGAGGAGTAGCGGGAGAACGAATCGATTCAGCCGCCAGAACAAAAGTAACCCCTGTATCCTGAACTGCCCCATTTGAGACACCGGACTTCTGCATTGGGCCAGCGTCGGCGCGGTTGGAATTGTCGACGAAGTCGCTGGACTCGCCCGCCTGCCCCCGTTACTGTACGAAGATTCCTTACTTGGCGAAGCGACTGCCGGGCCCGAAGTCAAAAGGGCAATGGCGGCGCTCCCGCTCTCCCCGGATCGTTGACTTTACTTTCCCGCTCTGTTATTTTCTTACCATGAATGTTCCTGCGCTGATGGCAACTTACCAGTTGCGTCAACGAGAATATCTGCTGCGCATTACGCGGGCCATGACCTCGCGCCTCGAACTGCCGAGCCTCCTGCGCCTGATCCTCGAAAGCGCGGCCGAGATGCTGGCCGCGCCCGCCGGTGTCATCGTCCTTGATGACGAAACCGCAGCCGTGCCCCTGGCAAACGGACGCAGCACCGTGGAGAAAGACGAACCCTTTCGTATCCGTGCATCCTATGGAATTCCACGACAACTCCTGCCCGCCTTTCGTCCTCTTCTCAAAATCGCCTCGCAGTCCTGGCCCCCATCCGAAGAACGACAGGCACAAGGGGAATCGAACCACCAGGCGATGGTCGGCGAATGGGACTCCGGGCGCGCGCTGGCGGCCGAATTCTCACTGGGCGATAGCTACCAGCAGGAAATCGAGCGCCGCGTCCGCGAGGTAGAGTCGGCGCTGGGTCAGAAGTTGGGGCAGGTGATCGGCCTCCCTCTCCTCTTTGAAGAAGACCTTCTCGGCGTAATCTATCTCTTCCGCGGCGACTCCGCCTTTTCTCCGCTGGACTGGCAGTTCCTGCAGGGGTTCGCCGACCAGGCCGCGATCGCCGTGCGCAACGCCCGCCTGTACCAGCAACTGGCGACCGAGCGCAGCCGCCTGTCGATGATCGTTCAGAACAGCGTCAACGGCATGATGATCCTGGCGCCCAACAAGCGGGTGGAAGTGATCAACGATCCCCTCTCCTCAATGACGGGGATTGCCCTTAACGAGGCACTCGGGCAACCCTGCGAAAGGGTCCTGCCTCTCCTGAATCTGCAAGGAGAAGATCTGTTCAGCGCCGATTACGACCTGATGTCCTTACCCGAAAGCGGCGCCCAATGCGAAGGGGACATTGTCCTGCCGGAAGGGGGACAGATCTCGGTCTCCGTAACCTTCATCCCGATTAAGGATGAGCGCAAGCGGCTCGTGAATATCATCGCCAGTGTGCTGGACATCACACGCTTTCGCGAAGAAGAGGAGATGAAATCCACCTTTACTTCGATCATCAGCCACGAACTGAAGACGCCCGTGGCCTTGATCAAAGGTTATGCGCAGACGCTGGCCCGGCCCGACGCGGCCTGGGATGCCGAAACAGCCCGCCAGAGCCTGGAAGTGATCGAAGAGGAAGCGGACCGGCTGGAGGCGCTCATCAACAGCCTGCTCGACGTCAGCCGCATCCAGGCCGGCGGCCTGCGGCTTGAGCAGTCAGACGTACAACTGCAGCGGCTCCTCGAGCGGGTTGCACAGGACTACCGCACACAGACCGACACCCATGCAATCGCGCTCGATCTGCCGCCCGACCTGCCCGTCATCTACGGCGATGAAGAACGTCTGCGCCTGGTTTTCACCAATCTGCTCAGCAACGCCATCAAATACTCACCCGACGGGGGTGTGATTCGCATCGGTGGTTGGCACGAGGAGCCGCAGGAGAAAGACGCGTCCGGCCGGCTCGTGTGCTATGTCGCCGACGAGGGAATCGGCATTCCGGCAAGAGAACTCCCGAATATATTCGAACGTTACTACCGCGTGGACAGCGGTCTCCGCCGCGGAACGGCCGGCGTCGGTCTCGGTCTATTTCTCAGCAAGGCAATCGTCGAGGCCCATCAAGGGGAAATCTGGGTCCGAAGCGACGTGAACAAGGGCACAACCGTCTTCGTCGCCCTGCCTGTGGAAGAGACCGAAACCACATAGCCCGGCGGCCCGATCGCCGGTGTTCGCGGCAGTGTGAAACTCGTCTTCGCAGGTAAGGCGCGTACAAAGAGACTCGGTCATGCAACTCATTCTGGAAAGACGTTTGAGCCGGCCCCGCCACGTAGAGTTTCTGTTTCCGCTGATTGCTCTCGGTCTGGCGCTCATCTTCAGTGGTATTCTACTGTGGGTATTCGGCGCAAATCCATTCGAGACCTATGCGGCCATGGCAACTGGCGCGTTCGGCCAGCGCTACCACATTAGCGAAACGCTCTTGCGCGCCATCCCTCTGATGCTTACAGGTCTGGCCGTCGGCATAGCCTTTCGCATGCTGTTCTGGAATATTGGCGCCGAAGGCCAGTTTGTGTGGGGAGTCATAGCCGCCACTTGGGTCGCCCTCTTTCTGCCGGAACTGATCGGCGGAATGCCGCAATGGGCTTTCCTGCCGGCCATGATCGTGGCCGCCTTTGTGGCCGGCGCCATCTGGGGATTGATTCCGGCCTTTCTCAAAACCGCTTTAGGGGTCAACGAAATCATAACAACGCTTATGTTCAACTATGTGGCCCTGCTGTGGATGCAATATCTCTATACCGGATCCTGGAAAGATCCCGAGGGCTTCGGCTTTCCCGGCAGCGCCCAATTCCCCGAGCATGCCTGGCTGCCTCGCCTGCCGGTCGACCTGGGCCGCGTCCACTATGGATTGGTGATGGCGGTCCTGGCTGCGTTCCTGCTCTGGCTCGTCCTCGACCGGACCAAGTGGGGCCTTGAGATCAAAGTGATTGGCAAGAACCCGCAAGCCGCCCGTTATGCAGGAATGAATATAGCCCGCAACGTACTTCTGGTCATGTGCGTAAGCGGTGGAATAGCCGGACTGGCCGGCTTCAGCCAGGTGGCCGGCGTCGCCCACCGACTCCAAAATGGGATTGCAGTCGGCGATGGCTTTACCGCGATCATCGTGGCCTGGTTGGCAAAACTGAACCCCTGGGCCATCCTGCTCGTGAGCATACTTCTGGCCGGACTCAGCACCGGGGGAGATCAGTTGCAGATCACCATGGGGCTGCCGGCGGCCGTCGCAGGCGTGCTCCAGGGTTCGATACTTTTCTTCGTACTCGGCGCCGATGTCTTTATCAACTACCGGTTACGGGTGATCCGTACGCAACCCCGGCCCGCTCCCAATCCCGCGCCTGCTCCCGGCGGACCGACGCCGGCCGACTAGATAAAGCGCATACCGGTCGCCTGCACAATTCCGTTGGACTCTGCGCACATTCTGACGAAAGACATCAGAAACCGCCCGCCCGCTAACACGCATGTGAAGATGTAAAGACAATGGAACTCGCCCTTCTCATCTCCATCCTGACGGTGACCATTCAGGCCGGCGCCTCTCTTGTCTTTGCGGCAGTCGGTGAAATCTACACCGAAAGGGCCGGCGTTCTCAATCTCGGGTTGGAAGGCATTCTGATCATGGGCGCTGTCAGCGCCTTTGCCGTTGGCTTTCACACCGAAAGCCTCCTGCTGGGCACGCTGGCGGCTGTCATCGTCGGCGGCGCACTGGCCTCCATCCACGCCTTCCTGTCCGTCACACTCCGCGCCGATCAGGTCGTCAGCGGCTTGGCCCTCACGCTCTTTGGCATCGGGCTGAGCAGCTTTCTCGGCCAGCGCCTTGGCCCGGAAGGCGCGCCGCTCGTTGGCTTGGTCGGCCCAAAGTTCAACAAAGTCGCGATTCCCGCTCTCGGCCAGATTCCGCTGCTTGGCCAGGCCATCTTCAACCAGGACCTGCTCGTCTACCTGATGTATCTGACAGTCCCCCTCGCCGCTTTCCTGCTTTACCGCACCCGGCTTGGCCTCAACGTGCGCGCGGTCGGCGAAGACCCGGACACCGCCGACGCAATGGGCATTTCGGTCACGCGCACTCGCTATCTGGCCACCATCGGCGGAGGCATGCTCATGGGGCTGGGCGGCGCCCACCTGAGCCTCGCCTATACGCCTGGCTGGACCGAAAACCTCACCGGTGGACGCGGCTGGATCGCCATCGCTCTCGTTATCTTCGCCACCTGGGATCCGGCGCGGGCGCTGCTCGGAGCCCTCATCTTTGGCGGCGTCAACGCGATTCAGTTTCGGCTGCAGGCGGCCGGGGGCGGTGTCATACCCGCGGCGATGCTGGCGATGATGCCCTATCTGTTGACAGTCGTCGTGCTCACTCTCATTACCGTCTACGAAAACGTCAGCCGCCGCCTGGGCGCTCCCGCCGCGCTCGGGCTGCCCTATATGCGCGGCGCACGTTAGCCTTTCTTATCAAATCAACAATCGGAGCAGAAAATACTTATGAGTAGTCAGGAATTCCGCATTGAGCGTGACAGCTTGGGCGAGGTAAGTGTGCCCAAAGATGCCCTCTACGCTGCCCAAACCCAGCGAGCCGTCGCCAACTTCCCCATCAGCCCGCTGCGCTTTCCCCGGCAGTTTATCCGTGCAATCGGGCTCATCAAAGGGGCGGCTGCGGCCGTCAATCTCGACCTGGGTGAGCTGGATGCCGATATGGCGGCGGCAATTCAAGCCGCCTGCACCGAAGTCGCGTACGGCGCACACGACGCCCATTTCCCCCTCGACATCTTTCAGACCGGCTCCGGCACTAGTACAAACATGAATGCCAATGAAGTCATCACCACCCTGGCGTCCCGGATCCTGGGAAGCAGCGTCCACCCCAACGATCATGTCAATATGGGGCAAAGTAGCAACGATGTCATTCCCTCCGCCATTCATCTGAGCGCCTATCTCGCCGTTACCGAGGAGCTCCTGCCGGCTCTGCGCCACTTGCAGGAAACCCTCGACGCCAAGGCCGCAGAAGTGGACGACATCGTCACGACCGGCCGCACCCACCTGATGGATGCCATGCCTGTCCGCTTGAGTCAGGAACTGGGGGGCTGGAGCAATCAGATCGACAAGGGACAGCGACGTCTGCGCGACGCGCTGGTGCGGCTGGCAGAACTTGCCCAAGGGGGGACCGCCGTGGGCACCGGCATCAATGCGCATCCAGAATTCGGTGGGCGCATCGCAGCCAAACTGGCGGAGATGACCGATCTGCCTTTCAGGACAAGCGAAAACTATTTTGAGAGCCTGAGCAGCCAGGATGCCGCCGTGGAGTTGAGCGGTCAGCTCAAGACCATCGCGACCTCCCTGATGAAAATAGCAAATGACCTGCGCTGGATGAATAGCGGGCCGATTGCCGGCATCGGTGAGATCGAGTTGCCTGCCCTGCAGCCGGGCAGCAGCATCATGCCGGGCAAGATCAATCCGGTCATTCCGGAGGCGGTCGCCATGGTTGCCGCCCAGGTGACCGGAAATGACCTGACGATCACCATCGGGGGACAGTCGGGCTCTTTTCAGCTGAATGTGATGCTCCCCGTCATCGGCTACAACCTGTTGCAAAGCATCTCGATTCTGGCCGGCGCCAGCCGTCTGCTGGCAGACAGAGCCATCGCCGGCTTTATTGTCAATGCAGAGCGGATCGGCCGGCTCGTTGACAGCAACCCTATCCTGGTCACCGCCCTGAATCCGGTGATCGGGTATGAGCTCGGCGCGCAGATTGCCAAGACCGCCTATGCGCAAGGGCGTACCCTCAAGGAGGTCGCCCTTGAAATGACCGACCTCAGCGCCGGCGAGCTGGATGAGCTGCTCGCCCCCCGCAAGTTGACCGAAGGCGGGATTCAGCAGCTCTGATATCCGACGCTGGACGACTCTCCCTCTTTACCGTCATCTACCTGATGATCGGGACGAGTCGTCATCAGCTCCTCCCCTTGTCATCTTGGAAGCCTGCGCCACTAAGCGTTTGTTGGGAAATAAGAAAAGGTCCGGCACTTGTGCCGGACCTTTTTGTGTTCTGGAAACCCTGTTCTGTCTCTACGGCAGGAAGTAGAATGGGTTGCGCGCGACGCCGTCCAGTCGAATCTCAAAGTGCAGATGCGGCCCCGTGGAGCGACCGGTATTGCCTACCGTACCTAACTGCTCACCCTTGGCGACGTTCTCACCCTGGCGCACGTAGACCGTATTCATATGGGCATACAGCGAGACAAAACCGTTGCCATGGTCAATCATGACCATTCTGCCATAGCCGCCGTTCCAGCCGTGTGACGCCTTGATCACGTAGCCGCTGTCGGCTGCAACAATCGGCGCGCCTGCCCTGGCTCCTACATCTATCGCTCTGTGGCTGCGCCAGAACTGCTGGGTAATGTGACCGCTGACAGGCCATGCAAAGTTTCCGGAACCTCTGACCGCATTGGCAGGGACCGGACCTCGATACATTGCCACCTGCCGGGCGACATAGGGCTTGGTGCCATTGGGTATGATCAGCTGTATGCCCCTGTTGATCGGGGAGTTCGCCGACTCCAGCTTATTTAACGGGAATTCAACAATCTCATCAACGGATACTTTATACTTCACCGCCAAGGATGACAGCGTGTCGCCGGGTCGAACCACATGCATCACGCCGTCTACAGGAGGAATAATCAACTTTTGGCCAGGCCACAACAGATCTGGATTCGATTCCAGTTTTGGATTGGCCCATAGAATTGTCTCGGGCCTGAGATCGTATCGGGCAGCGATCTTCTGAAGATTGTCAGCTGGCAATACTTTATAGAACTGGATTCTTGGCGGCGCAGCGACCACAACCGGTTCTCCGTCCGCTCCTTGTTTGCTCGGGAAAGCAACTGCAGGCTCCTCGGAAATTCGGGTAAAGGGAAGTATCGCACGCTGCAGTGCAGTACCAACTTCGACGATTGGATTGCGCCGGTCCAGCCGTGTGTCAGCAGCGGCACTTTCCACAAGCGGTACGTCCGCCGTCAGAGTGTGCAGCGGGAAATTCCAATTGGGAGGGTCGACCCGCCTGACAAGAATAACAGTCGCTGCGACTACCAGGACCGCAAGGTGGCTGGCAAGCCGGATAGGCGCAACCTGCTCGCGCAAAAAGCTCTGTATGCTTGAAGCCAGATTCCCAAACGCGCCGCCTGCCGCATCTGCGAGCCCGCTCGATCCTTCTTCCAGAGCGGCTTCGGCCGCGCTATCGGAACCCTGATGAATCTGACTCTGCGATGGACCGGGGTTTAGTTCTGACAGATTACTGGAGACGGAGGAGAGAAGGGCTTCCCGATCCGATGAGGGAGGGTTGTTTGATCGGCGGAAAGTGTGATAATTGAATTGGCGTTGGTCTACGTGTTGTTTGCTCTTAAGCATACAGTCTGCCCCACACTAGGGATACAGAACAAAAACCGTACCATATTGTACAAAAAGCGCAAAGTTCGATCGGCTGCGGGATGGGGGGGTGATGCGTTCAGGTCTGAATTATGCCACAGCCAAAAGGGAATCGTCTACTATTCAGCTTCTCAACCGGCCCGATTCCCTCAAGAATGCTATTATAGGCATAAATCAGAACCTGTACAATATCGGATCTCGGGTTTCAACCTGGTTTTCACCCTTTCAGCGCAGCCTGGTTGGAAAGTGTAGAGAAAACGTAGGTTAAGCGTTATTTTGCTATAAGCCAGCCCACTTTGCACTGTCCATCTCTGCATTTCGAGCGCCGGACCTCCTGCCAAGCTCATTGCCCGTGCGGGGTCGAAATGATCGCCTCAACGATTCGCGCTGAACACCGATTCGCCTGCCGGCCAACCTACTTGATAAGCGTGTCCAGGAATTCCTGGTTGTCTCGCGTTCGGCTGAGCCGCTCCAGGATAGGCAAGATCGCTTCGTTGCCGCCTCCCATGGCATCGCTCATACGCCGCAAAGTATAGACCTTCGCCAGCACCTCCGGCTCCAGCATCTTCTCTTCAGCTCGCGTGCTGCTCCGTTCAATGTCGATGGCCGGGAAGATGCGCCGTTCCGACGTGCGCCGGTTCAGATGCAGCTCCATATTGCCTGTGCCCTTGAACTCTTCGTAAATGACATCATCCATGCGGCTTCCCGTATCAACAAGACAGGTCGCTACGATGGTCAGGCTGCCCCCCTCTTCCAGATTTCGGGCCGCGCCAAAAAATCGCTTTGGCGGATAGAGCGCCGCAGGATCGATCCCGCCCGAAAGCGTGCGGCCCGATGGGGGCACAGTCAAGTTATAGGCGCGGGTGAGACGGGTAATGCTGTCCAATAGTATCACCACATCGCGGCTGCTTTCCGTCAGACGTTTGGCTCGCTCCAAGGCCATCTCCGCTACCCGTACATGGTTCTGGACCGGTTCGTCAAACGTGCTGCTGATCACCTCCGCTTCCACAGAGCGGTCCATATCCGTTACTTCCTCAGGCCGCTCTCCGATCAACACCACCATCAGGTGCAGGTCCTCATAGTTGCTCGACATACCGTTGGCAATGCGCTTCAGAATGGTCGTCTTGCCTGCCTTGGGAGGACTGACGATCAATCCGCGCTGGCCGCGGCCGATCGGGGCCAGCAGATCGATCATGCGGGTAGCCAGTAAACTCGGTTTGGTTTCCAGGTGAATCTGCTCGTCCGGAAATATCGGCGTCTGTTTCTCGAACACCGGACGCCGTTTCGCCTCCTCCGGGTCAAGGCCGTTAACCGCTTCCACCTTCAACAAGCCGTAATACTTCTCCGTGTCCTTGGGCGGGCGTACCTGGCCTACAACCAGATCGCCTGTACGCAACCCAAAACGGCGGATCTGACTCTGACTGACGTAAACGTCTTCCGGCCCCGGGAGTAGATGGTCGCTTCGCAGGAATCCGATGCCGTCCTGTACGATTTCCAGGATTCCGCCACCAAAAATATAGCCCTGTTTTTCCGCGTTGGCCCGCAATAACAGAATGATCAGATCATGCTTCTTCAAGCGGGTATAACCGCTTATAGCCAAGGAGCGCGCTATCTCTCTGAGTTCATCCAGAGTGCAGTCCTCCAATTCGGCCATAGTCATGCTAAGCGTTTCCATAGTTCGTTCCTTGTCAGGGTCAACAAATAGTCACTCATTGCTTGCGCAACAGGACAGTTTCATTTGCATACGAGTGAGTGTGCTGAAAGCGCGGGCTGTCAATAGGTTGCGAAGACGATTCGTCTACACAAAGCGATCTTTGGGGATTGTCCGAATTCGGACAGATTTTCTGTATGAATTGACTTACGCCAGGGTTGGGTAAATGCGAAAGAGGTGCACTCGATGGACAATCAGGCGCGTCTACCACCCATCCGCGACTGTGATCCGCTCTACTCGGTCATTCTAAATCGATCATCGCCAATTGCGTAAAGAGCAAGCCGGCTGCTTAACTAAGTTCTGTTTGGATAGTCGAAGCGGACATATAGGGTGGAGGCAGACCTGCAATATCGACGACCAGTATAGCAGCACTTTCAGTATACGTCAACTATGATTATTTACGCAGATGCAACCCAAATTCGCAGTGCGCTTCCTGTCGTTTCGTTGGCCGTCGTCAACTTGCCCGACCGCCCGGGGACACCGGCAACCACACGACCAGTCGCCGCCGGTGTCCCGCCAATCCTCTTTACCACTCCCAGATGCCGGCGATTTCCTTCAACGTATCAACGTCCAGGATTGCTATTCTGCGGTAGCCCAATTCCACCAGGCCCTGCCGCTTGAAATCCCGCAAGATGGCACTCACCGTCTCGCGATAAGTTCCGAGCCGGTCCGCGAGCACCTGATGGCTGACCCCCTGAATTATCTCTTCCGAGTCGCTGCACAGTTCAACCAGCAAAGCCGCCAGTCGTTCAGGCAGCTTCTTGTACGCCACATCTTCCAACCTGTCTTCGACCTGAAGAAGCCGTCTGCCGTACGTCTGCAACATCCCCCAACCCAATATCGGGTATTGAAGCGTCATGTTTCGCGCCTCAGCGGCCGGAATCGACCAGACCACCACATCAGTGTCCGCCTCCGCGAAAACGTTTGCCTCTTGTGGCCTGTTCAAAGCGCCTTCGCCAAATATGGCAGCGGGTTCCAAAGTGCCTATGACCAGCCGACGCCCTTCTTGATTTGGGCAGACCAGGTTGACTTTGCCCTGCATGAGTACAAACATCTCCCTCTTCAAAGCAGTCGCATCGGCAACGACCTCATGCGGTCGGTAGGATCGCATGCGTACATGCTTCCCGAACGATGGGTCGTCGTTGCGGAGATCCATTAAGGTCTGCAAAAGCTCGGGTTTTCGGTCCAGAACATCGTCGGCAACGGTGTGTCGATAAGTGTTTGCGAACATATGTCACATCCTTTCTGACTGCTCCGCAAAACCATTCTCATACGCGGGCCGCCAGCTAGGCGGGATAAGAATTCTTCCGCCGGAGGAATGCCACAACTCATACCAAACTTGTACGAATACTGTGGCGTAAGAGGCGCATATTCCAACTATTTGCTCCGGTCATCCCGAAAACTGTTTCAGTATCTGTACACTGTCTGCAGTATAGCAGTCTTCGTCAAGGAATTCTATCTTTTTGTTCTTGCAGAATTCTTATCAACAGTGCATCAGAATCCCTACTCTCTATCCAGGTTAACATTGGAAAGTTACGGTTCTGTTGCGGTAAAGTTAGCATTCCATATATATATATATTGGGCCTCCAAAGCCCTGCTCTCAGCGCGGCTGCGTCCGCTCGCGGGGAACTGAGCGCGACGCCTTTTTTTGATCTGAATTTCTCTCGTATCGCCCATAGGCAATCCTTGCCCCCGAAATTTGGCCCACCATAAGCACTCCAGACTCTGACCGACAATCTGTCTCTGAAGGGACATCGCACAGATGCGCGCCCGCACAGCGACTCCTTTCAATAATGGCCCAAATCAGAGACAAATCGCGCCAAAACAGCGCAATTGTGGACAATTTCTTGTTATGCTACACTAAATTCCCGTAGACAATTGAGAGCTATTTTTTGGTTTCCATGGCTCTTCATATTCTCCTATATGTAAGTGCTGGGCTGAAGCTTTTCTCATGCAACACCCCTTTGCACCCAGACCCGTACACACGGAAGTTGGGTCGAAGAATGGACTTCTCCATCTATTTCAATCAAATCACGTGACGAGAAAAGCTTAATGGCAGGAATTGTGAAGAGAATCGCCGCGGTTCTCGTAAGTATCGTCTGGCTCAGTTTCATTCTCATTTTGTTGACAGGTTTCTTAGCGCCCAATCTTCACCAGCTTTTGCCAGCGCCAGTGAGAGAATACACTGAGCCGGAGGCGCTTCGTGAACGGTGGCAATCTTTCACCGATTCACTGGTGACGGGAATCGGCATGCAGTCTTCTCCTGCCCCCGAAGCCTCAGAGACGCCCACGCCGGATGCCACACTGCCCCCCGCGCCAACAGCCACGCCGCTGCCCGAATCACCTACTGCCACGCCGCTGCCCGCGGAAACTCCGACACCGACGACCGCCCCGGCCATGACTTCCGACGACGGTGAAGAGACCCCCGCTCTCGAAACGATCGTCTCGGTCTCAGTGTCAGAGGCTGGACAAGCCGACTTGCGCTCCGCTCCAAGTGAAGATGCAGACGTTATCGGGCTCGTGGCAGCAGGTGGAAAGGTCAAAATTGACGGCCAGGATCCCACCGGAAACTGGTATCGCCTGGAAGACGGAACATGGATTAACGCCGCAAACCTTGCTGAAGCCCCGCTTGCTCAGGTCCCGATTGTTATGGTCGAGACCCAGAAACCCCCCGAAGGATCTGAAGAGCCGTCGCCGCCATCTGCAACAGCTGTAGATACGATATCGACGCCGCCCGAGCCTGTCAGAGCCGTTGTCAATGCCGACTCGAATCTGCGGGCCGGCCCCGGGATCGAATACGACCGCGTAGACGGTATCAATTTCGGCGAAGAAGCTTCCATTGTCGGCATTTCCACCGATGGTGAATGGTACCTGCTTGAGCGGGGCGTTTGGCTCTTTACCGCCCTCGTCACAGAAGCCGTTGACGTACCTGTCGTCACTGAGGATACCTCGTCAGCTCAGACGGCTGCTCCAGACTCCGAGCAACCGGAAACCGCACAAGCTGACACGGGCGAACAAGGGGCAGCGACGGAACAGACGCATGCGGACACTGAACAGACAGAGGCCGAGCAGCCTGACTCGGACGACGAACAGACGACGGCAGAAACAGAGCAGACAGAGACCGACGCTGAGCAACTGCTGCCGGTCGTCATTGCCCTCCGCGACGTCAATCTGCGTGCCGGTCCCGGTGTCGAATTTGAGCGGGTAGACGGCGCCGAAGAAGGTCAGGTATTGACAATTGTGGCCCAGGACGATACCGGTGAGTGGTTGAAGCTCGATGATGGGTCCTGGATCTTCGCCGCACTTGTAGAAAATGTGCCCGCAGATCTTCCCGTAGAGTCGGAGGAATCCGCCGAAGACGAGCAGGAAACGCAGGCCGACGAGGATGAGCAGGACGCCCAGACCGACGGCGAGCAGGACACCCAAACTGAGGAAGACGGACAGGAAACGCAGGAAGAGATTGCGCCGATCTTGTTCGCAACCGTAAACACAGACGCAAATCTGCGCAACGGCCCCGGACTCGACGCAACCATCGTCGAGTCCGCCCCCGCCGGAACGCTTGTCACGATTATCGACAGGTCTGATGATGAACAGTGGTTACAGCTCGAAAACGGTTTCTGGATCTTTGCTGCACTTGTGGACATCCTCCCGGAGGAGGGAGAAGAGGACGCCGGGCCAGATGGCAACGGCGATAACGGCAATAGTGGCGGTAACGACAATAACGACCAGGGAAGTGTAGCCCAGCCGCAGGTAAGTATAGCCTCACAAAAGATTGTGTGATGGAGGTGACAGAGGTCATCTGAATCACAACTGCCGCACTCAGTTCTGCAGCAGAACAGCGCCGTACCGGCCGCCTCAGGTTTCGGACACATTCGGGAACCATTCTGGCCGTACGGCGTATTTTTATGTATATGACCGATTGTGAAACGGAACGCGCGCTCGCAAACAGAGTCACGGAGTGAAATTGATGCGAATTCTTCTCTATACCGGGAAAGGCGGAGTCGGCAAGACCAGCGTCAGCGCGGCCTGCGCACTGCGTTGCGCCGAACTGGGCTACCGGACTGTCGTCCTCAGCACCGACTCCGCCCACAGCCTCGGCGACAGTTTCGACACCCGCATCGGCAGCGAACTGATAGAACTGGCGCCCAACCTCTGGGGACAGGAGATCGACCTGCTCCATCAGATGGACAAATACTGGGGGCGGGTGCAGGAATATCTGAATGTACTCTTCTCCTGGCGAGGCATGGATTCGCTGGTCGCCGAAGAGACTTCCGTACTGCCGGGCATGGAAGAACTCGCCAGCCTCATGCACATAACGCATCTCGCCGACAGCGGCGCCTATGACACGATTATCATCGACGCAGCGCCCACCGGGTCCACCCTGCAGCTGCTCAGTTTTCCCGATATCGCCCGCTGGTATATCGAGAAGATCATGCCCTTCGAACGCCGCACACTCCAGATCGCGCGGCCTATCGTGTCCCGAATGAGCGATATCCCCCTGCCGGACGACGACCTCTTCGAGAGCGTCGAAGACCTGGTGAACGTTCTGGAGCGTACAAGTCTCCTCCTGAGCGACAGCAGCGTCAGCAGTATGCGGCTGGTGATCAACCCGGAGAAGATGGTCATAAAGGAGGCCCAGCGCGCCTACGCCTACCTCAATCTCTATGGCTATGCCGTCGATTCCGTTGTCTGCAATCGCGTCTTCCCGCAGGAGCTGCAGGATGCCTACTTCAGCGGCTGGGTCGAAGCGCAGCAACGCAATCTGGCCTTCGTCGAAGAAGCATTCCAACCGCTTCCCATCTCCCGGATTCCATTTTTCGAAGAAGAGGTGCTGGGCCAGAAGATGCTCCAGCGCATGGCCGCTACGCTCTTCGGAGACGACATGGAGCGCGGCGGCAAGGGAGACCCCACCCGCCTCTACTATCAGGGTGAACCGCAGAAAATCTTCGCCCGCAACGACCACTACATCCTCAGCATCGCTCTGCCGCTCGTGACCAAGGAGGAGGTGAACCTCCATCGCAGCGTCGTTGACGAGCTGATCGTCCGCATCGGCAACTGGAAACGCAATATCGCCCTGCCGATTGGCCTGGCGCGGCTCAAGATCGACGGCGCCAATTACGAAGGCGACCGACTGAACATCCTTTTCTGCAAGCAAGAGGGCGATTCCGACTACGAGTTCGACTCATTGCAGCGCAGCCCCTGGGAGCAGTTGAAGGCAAGGCTGCAAGGGGAAGGGGTTTGAGCGGCTTGTGCACTATCGACACCACAATGCACGTCTACAGCCTCTTTAGCGCGGCGCGAGCCGCGTTGTAGCCGCACATGCCATGGACACCTCCCCCGGGCGGCGTCGATGAGGAACACAGATAAAGCCCGGGAACCGGCGTGCTGTATGGGGGAAACCGCAACACAGGCCGCGTCCACAGTTGGCGCAGGTCCTGCACGCCGCTGTTTATGTCGCCGCCCACATAGTTGGGGTTGTAACGTTCGTAGTCGGCGCTGTTCATCACCGCCCGCGCCAGAACCGTATCCCGAAAATCGGGCGCGAACCGTTCGATCTGCGCTTCGATCGCCGCCGTCATATCAGTGGTCGAAGCGTGCGGCGTATGGCAGTAAGCCCACAGCGTGTCCTTGCCCGCCGGCGCACGTGTCCTGTCAAACAGGCTATGCTGCGCCACCAGTACATAGGGCCGCCTCGGTGTGCGCCCGCCGCTCGTCGCCTCTTCCGCCGCCGCGATCTCCGCCAGCGTGCCCCCCAGATGAATGGCGCCGGCGCGGCGGCAGACCTGCGCCCGCCAAGGCACAGGGTCGCTCAGCGCGTAGTCCACCTTAAACACACTCGGTCCATACCGAAATCTCTCCAGTCTGCGCCGGTATGCGGCCGGCAGCCGCGCCCCCGCCAGCCGCAATACCTGCCTCGGCGTCACATCCAACAGTATGGTCCGGCTGGGCGGCAGCTCGTCCAAAGTCTGCACCTGCCAACCGGCCACGATATCCCCGCCCAGCGCACGCAGATATTCTCCCATGGCATCGGTAATGGCCTGCGCCCCGCCGCGCGCAAACGGCCACCCGACCGCATGGGCCAGGATCCCCAGTAACATCCCAAATGCGGAAGTGAAAGGTTGGCGGAAACTGAGAAAAGAGTGGGCCGCAAGCCCGGCGAAAAGCGCCCTCGCCCTCTCACCACGAAAACAAAGGCGCGACAGCAGATGGGTGGGCATCGCAGCGGGAATGCCAAAGCGAACCAGCGTTGGCAGATCGACGCCCACAGGATACGGCCCCAGCGCTATCGGCGCCAGCTTGTCCCAATCAGCCGCAGACGGGCCCATCAACCTGGCCCAACTCGGACCGTCCAGGCCGATCGACGAAGCCGTCTCCGCCAGTGAACGATACAGTCCGACCGCCGTGCCGTCATCCAACGGGTGCGCCGCCGCGACCTGCGGCTGGATCCACTCCACTCCGAACTGCTCCAGCGGCAAGCTACTTAGAAATGGCGAACCGGCCACCAGGGGATGGACCGCGGCGCAAACGTCGTGTCGAAAGCCGGGCAGTGTAAGTTCGGCAGTCCGGTTTCCCCCGCCAATCGTGTCCCTGCCTTCAATCACGAGGACAGAATGCCCGGCCCGGGCAAAAGTGATCGCCGCCGCCAGCCCATTTGGCCCGGCGCCGACAACGACGGCGTCATACCTTGGCATTGATCATTCTGAACGCCAGCGCAGTGAAGGCAGCTTGGAGAACTCCAACACCCTTTCCGGAGAAGTCCATGTCTTTGGGAGACGCGCAGGGATCCTATCAGTCCGACTCGGGCGGATGCCACCCTGCCAGAATCCAGTGCCTTCTGGCGGGACGAACATATTCGTTGTTCATATGAAGAGCCTCTACCGTTACATTTCCAATGGGGCTGATTCCCACAATATGCAATCCGGCCTCTCTCCACGCAAAGTGGCTGCTCCATTCATCCCTGCGGGGATGAAAGAGACGAACTTCCTCTTGAGTATCAGGATCTCTGGCGTGGGTCAATGTGCCTTTGAAGCTGTTGTACCAGGCACAGGCGTAGCAAAGATTGTTGAGAGTGAGAGCGCCGCCTTTGCTGCGCGGCCAGATGTGTTCGACATGCATCTGTGCGCCGCTGATCTTTTGCGATGTCCTGCAGTATTCACAGCGGAATTGAGCACGCCGCGCAACCTGATTTCGCAAAGAAGCAGAGACAGACGCCATCTCTTTTGGCTATTCAGTCTCTTCCAGAGCTGCCAGTAGCGGTTGGCCGCTGCGCAAACTCAAAAGCGCAAAAGCGCGTGCCTTCCGAAGCATGGCCTTCCCGTAACTTTCTCGCAACTCCTGCAAGCGCACCTCTTCTCGAGGGACAAGGGGGCGGTGCTGTATGTCAAGAAGCGCTTGAAGCTCTTTCTGTTCTGCGAAAGCCATTTCATCCTTCGCAATTTTCCAAAGTAGCTCTTCGTTGAGAAAGGTCATCTCCAGAAGTTCACCGCGTACCGATGCGGGGACATCCTGCACATCAGGTAGGCCGACCGCCAATGCCCCAATCAATACCTCTTCTAAGGGGCGGTTTAGCGCTTGGGCTGTTTCGCGAGCGCGTGTCAGGAGAGAATCAGAAACTTCAAATGTTAGAGTCGCCATCCAGACCTGTTCTTTTTGTAGACGTGCAGTGCCTACGACCTGATTCTAACATCGGTTTTTTCGCTCAACAATCCGCACTTCAGAAATCTAAGTCACCAACCGCAAACGCTGCGGACTGCGTCCATCTATCCGCTCCAACACCCCCCGCGCTTCCAGATCAAGTTTCACCGACGTCACATACCAGCTTATCGAACCGTCAAAGACATCCCCAATCCGCTTGTCCACCGCCTCGGTCATCCCGCTGAACGTAATTCCCGGCTGCGCCTGCAGCGTCTCCTCAATCGCCTGTCGCACCATGTCATACTTGCTCTTATCGATATTCACGCCCTGCTTTCCAGCCGGGTGCAGCGTCATGATTTTTTCGGTCACACTTTCCTCCGGGACGGCCGCGGTATGGGATATGAACCACCCTCCGAAAACAACGAACGGTGGGAAGAGAGAGACAGCGCCTCTCTCTTCCCACCGCCTTTTCTTCCTGACAGAGAGCTTTACTCCCCCTCAAACAGCTTTTCATTTCGGTGCAGCCGGCGGGCGATGCCAAAGGTCTGGCCTTGGGCGCGCATCGTCGGCGCGTGTGCCGCCAAGTAGCGGGCCGCTGCCACCAGCACCAGCACAGCTTCATCCTGTGAATCCGGCTCGGCCGACAGCAGCTCATGCTGGCGGAAAGCCGTTTCCACACACTGAATCGTATGGAAGTTGCGGTCTTCCCGCAGCAGCAGTGCGCCAAGCTCTGCCCGCAGCGCCTCCGCGTCGCCGCCTTCGAAGAGGTAGCTGCCCACCGCGTTGCCCGCCTCGTTCACCTGTTGCTGCTGATCCAGCAGGTCAGCAAGCGCCGGCAACGAAGGGGCTGTCCCGTTCGCGCCGTTGGCGGCCGGCAGCCGCGCCGCGGGAATGTTCAGAAAACGGTCAAGATAGATACTCATTGCCGCGTCGAAAACGCCCCGCAGCAGGAGCAGATACTCGTCCGATTGTTCGTATCCCTCCAAACGACGCAGACCCTGGTGGACCGCGTTGGCAAATGTGAAGGTGTGCAGAGCCGTGTCCCAGTCGCCGAACTCGTTGCTCGTGTGGAAACGCGCAATGCGCAGCGCCGCGGCATAGGTTACAGCACCGGCCAGCTCAGCTTCGCCGGCGCCGGCCCGCAGCGCTGCCAGCAGTGCGTCAGCGATGGCATGCGGATCGTCGCGCAGCAACACCGGCACCAGTTCGGCGCGCCCCGCCCACCGGCCCCGCTGCCCCTGACCTTGGGCGAGCGCAGCCGGGATCTGCGCACGCGCATCGTCCAACAGATCGATCAGATCGATCGGATTGCGCCACGCGTTCGACTCCTCCATCCGGCGCGCCGAAGCATAGCCGGGCACCAGGCTGGTCAGAACCGCCTCCGCCTGCTCCCAGCCGACGATATCCAATGCTTCGAAAGCCTTATTCGTAAAGTCCAGCGGATGTCCGACATCGATATAGCGGAAAT
The DNA here is from genome assembly GCA_965200615.1 of Caldilineaceae bacterium. GTDB lineage: Bacteria > Chloroflexota > Anaerolineae > Caldilineales > Caldilineaceae > Bin5. Next base: position 1,666,547 of record OZ241377.1, read on the forward strand.
CCGTCGCCGCGCTGAATAGAATATCCGCCATCTCCTGCGGCCCGGCTCCCGCCCGCAACGCGGTGATGATGCACCGCTCGGCGCCCTCCGCATCTCGCACCAGAATGAAGCGGCGGAACCACTGCTTCAACGTTGTCAGGTCCGGGCTGCCGTCCGGCAGAGGCGTAACCGGGAAGCGCGGCGAGCTGCCCGCCGAATCGGACGCCACCGCGGCCAAACCGTGCGCCAGGGCTCGGGCCCGGTCCTCGGCCCCCAGGCTCGGAAGGAGATTCTGGAAACAGGTCAGCATCGTCAACCCCTGCCCCCAACCCTCCATGCGGTAACGAGCCCCGAACTCCAGGCCCGCCGCAAACGGAGACAACGTATCTCTCGCTTCGTCCACCAGCGTGATCGCCGCCTTGGCCACAACCAGCGAGAGATTGCGCTCCAGGCCGACGGCCAGGCGGTGGCGCTGGTGTTCCACCGGGTCCTGCCGCGGCGTAACATCGACAAATACATCACCGTTCCGCAACTCCACTGGGAAATTGGGGGTATCGTCCGCCCATAGATCGAAAGAGCCGCCTGTGCAGAGATCAAAGCGGGCGTGATGCCAGTGGCACGTAAGAATCCCATCCTGGACACTGCCCCTGTCCAGGGGGAAGCCCATATGCGGGCAGCGGTTGTCGAGCGCGTAAATCTCGTCCTCGTGATGAACGAGGACGATCACGTGGCCGTTCACTTGGACCGTATGCAGGCCCGTTTCCGTGACTTCGGCCACACTTGCAATGCGCTGATAAGCGTCGGCGCCAACTCTGGTCGTCATTTTTGGCCTCCCTTTTTCCTATCGCCCAGTCCGTACACAAGGCGTCTATCCGCACACCAAACCATCAAGTACGATTACTAAAGACATACCCCCTCGACACGGTCAAATCTCGACTGACTAAGACGGCTGAAGCCGTTTCTCTCTCCTCATATCTCTTCACTCTCTCCCCGCTCCTCGCGTACAGCCGTCAACGCGACCAGGCCTACCAGCGCCAGCCCTGCCCAGAAAAGAAACGGCACACCGGGGCCGACTGCTTCCAGGCCGTTGCCGAGCGGGGGCGCGACGACAGAGCCAATCCGGGAAACTGCCATGATCAGGCCGGTGGCCGTGCCCGCAAGGGCCGGGCCAACCCCCCGCAACTCGATGATCAGCGTCATCATCGTCGCCATGTAGCCATCCCGGGTAATTCCGGCGAAAATAACCGCCAGCCACACAACGATCCCCTGTACGAACGAAAGAGCTCCAAAGCCAATCAATAACATCAGCGCCGACGCCAGCAGCAGAGGGCGGCGCACCCCCATCCGGTCGGACAGCAGAGTAAACGGAACTGTGAACAACAGACTGGCGAAATGGAAGCTGGCCAGGGCGCTGTCCGCCGTGCCCGGCTCCCAACCCTCATTGCGTAGATAGAGCGGCAGGTAGCCCAGCGCTCCCTGGATGGCGCCGCCGATGCCAAACATCGCTACCGCCAGCAGCCACACGTTACGCAGGCGACCCACCTGCAGCAGCAACTCGCGCAGCGCTAGCCCCTCCCTTTGCGGAGCAACCCTTCCGTCGCCGTCCGCGCCGCCCGGCCCAGGTCTGGTAAACGCCCACAAGATACCAACAATGACCGCCAGCGCCGCGTAGAATAGAAGAACGTTGCGCCAACCTCCCAGCATAGGCGAAAGAAACGTCGCGCTGATTAGCGAACCGAGGAGAAAGCCCAATGCCATGCCCGCCGACACCACGCCGTTCGCCATCCCCAGGCGCTTTCCCGAAAACCAGACGCCGCATGTCTTGTGCACATTCATCGGCGCCGCCATCGGGAAGAGACCTGCCACCAGTACCGTGGCGGTCAGGCTGGCGTAGTCGCTGGCAAACGCCCGCGTCGCGCCGGTCACGCCCGAAAGGAGGCAGGCGAATACCAGCATCCGCCGCGCCCCCACGCGATCGCCAACGACGCCGCCGGTCAGGCTCATCGCAATGCCCAGCAGCGAAGACGCCCCCCACACGTAGCCGATCTGCACCAGGTTCAGAGAAAGTTCAGTGCCGATCTCATCGAACAGGACCGGCAGCGACATCATCGGCATGCCCACCACGAGCGTGTGGGTCAGCGCGGCCAGCATCAGAACGTACCACCGGTACGCGCCTTCGGCGGGATCGGAAGCCGCGGCCGGCGGGGCCGAGACGCGCAACGGATCAGACACTGGCGGTCGCTCCGCCGTCGATGAGGACCTCCGCACCCGTGATGCTGGCCGCCCGGTCCGAGACCAGGAACAGGGCCATGTCCGCGATCTCGTCCGCCTCGGCCATGCGGCTCAACGGCACCGACGCGATGCGGCGGGCCTTTGCCTCCTCCACCGAAATGCCCTGCGCTTCCGCCTCCTGGCGTGCGAGCTGTCTTGCCCGTTCCGTGTTCACGGGGCCGGGCGAGATGGCGTTGATGCGCACGCCGTAGGGGGCAAGATCCTGGGAGATGCCCTGCGTAAAGTTGATGATCGCGGCATTGGCCGTGCCCCCGGCCACAAACGCCGGCGTGGGATTGTGGGCCGCGGCGCCAACAATGTTGACGATGCGTCCTTCCCGTCGCGACTTCATCTGCGGCGCCAGCGCCCGCACCATCCGTATATATCCAAGCAGTTTCAGGTCCCATGCGCCCTGATAGGCGTCGTCGCCAAGGCTGTAGAAGTCACCGCTCGGCGCCGAGCCGGCATTGTTGATGAGGATGTCCACATGACCCCACGTGGAGAGGGCGCGTTCGACGGCGCCTTCGACCCCTTCCGCCGTGCTCACGTCCGCGCTTACGGAGAGCGCTTTGGCGCTGCTCTCTGGCGCATGGTCCGAAATCGCGGCGAGGCCCTGCGCCAGCCGTTCCTCGTTGCGCGCCGCGATCAGAACGCTGACGCCTTCAGCGTAAAGCGCCTGCGCGCAGGCCAGTCCAATGCCCGCGCTGCCGCCGGTGATGATGGCTGTCTTGCCGGAAAGATTGAGTTGCAAGGTATGGCTTCTCCTTCAAAGTTTTGTCCTGCAAGATCCGCCTGCGCAACTCAGGTTGACGTAGAGGCCGCCCTCATCCGCTGCCTTCGCCCGCGTCCCCGTATATCTCGCAGTTCGGAAAGGTCAGCGAGAAACCGTACCAGCGGGCAAAAAGGTGCAGCGGTCGTTCGGCTGGCAACTCGTCTCCGGCAGAACTGTAAAGTCTTCCGTACATATCCCGCTTGCTCAGGATGGCCCGCTTCGTGTCAAAGGCCGCCGCGGTCAGTTCACTTGTGGACGCTTCCATCTTCAGCCCCTTTGCCAGTCGAAAACTGGAAACGGACACCGACCGCGGGACGCTTAGCCCCGGAGCCGGGTCTACTGTTCGCTCGAAAAACGGAAAACTGTGGTCTGCGTATACTCCTCGCCGGGCCGCAGAACGATCGAAGGAAACTCCGGCTGGTTGGGCGCGTCCGGGAAATGCTGAGTCTCCAGGCAGAAGCCGCCGCGGTGTGGATAGACCTGTCCGCCTTTGCCCGGGTTCGCCGCCTCCATCTGATTGCCCGTATAGAACTGCACGCCCGGCTCGGTTGTCAGCACCTCCAGCACCCGTCCGCTGACCGGCTCGGAGACGCACGCGGTCAGCCGCAGCGTGCCAGGCGTACCGTTGAGAACGAAGTTGTGATCGTAGCCGCCTCCCGCCCGGATCTGCTCGTCGTCGGCATTGATGCGCGCGCCGATGGCAGTGGGCTGGCGGAAGTCGAAGGGTGTGCCGGTCACGTCCCGCACCTCACCTGTCACGATCAGCGCGCCGTCCATCGGCGTGAACGCGTCGGCATCGATCATGGCGACATGGTCGTGGATGTTTCCCTCCCCGGCTAGGTTGAAGTAGCTGTGATTGGTCAGGTTGACGATCGTAGGCGCGTCACAGGTCGCATGGTAGTCGAGACGCACCTCGTTGTCATCGTTCAGGCTGAGCCTCACCGTCGTGTCCAGCGCGCCCGGATAGTGGTCTTCCCCGTCCGGGCTGTGGTGGGAGAGCACCAGCCCAACCTCTCTCTCGTTCTGGAATGGCTGGGCCTGCCACACGACCTTATCGAAGCCCACCTCCCCACCGTGAAGATGGTCGTCGTTGATGTTGCGCGCGAGCTGGTAACGCACTCCGTCCAACTCAAACCTCCCGCCGCGGATGCGGTTCGCGCAGCGGCCCACCAGCACGCCGTAGTACGGGTGCCCGGCAAGGTATTCGTCGAGCGTATCGAATCCCAGCACCACGTCCCCCGCCTGACCGTCGCGGTCCGGCGTCGACAACGTGCGGATCAGCCCGCCGTAGTCGAGAACATCAAGTTCGATACCCGTGTTGTTGGCGAGCGAATACTGCCTGACCGGTTGCCCGCTCTCCGTCTTCCCGAACGCCTGGCTGCTCAGTTTCATATGTCGCTATCCATTATATTTATCCATAGTTCTTCTGCCGGTACTCCGCCAGCATCCGGTCCATCACCCACGACGTGCGCGCGCCGCTGACGCCCGTGCTCGGGCAGCGCCCGCGTCCATTCAACTCGTCAACAATGGTCTGGATTAACGGCTGATGCACGTGGTCCGGCTGCGTGACGGGGATCTCTTCGGTGCCTGCGCTTGTCGTAAGAGCGATCGGGCTGGCGTCGAAACAGACGTAGCCGATGCGCCCCTTCGCGCCTTCGATCTCCGTCCAATCAAGGTTTTCAAAGCCGGTGAACATCCACGTCCCCGTCCCCTGCACGCCCGATTCAAAGGTGAAGCTGCCGCACACGATGTCCTCGGCGTCGTAAAGCCCCGCCTGATTGCCCGCGAACCCTTGCACGCGGCTGATGGGGCCGAGCAAATAGTCAAGAATATCCAGCATGTGCGAGCCCAGGTCCAGAAAGAGCCCCGCGCCCGCGATCTCCGGATCGACTCGCCACCCCCGCTGGTCCGGGAACGCGTCCGCCGGCTTGGCCGGCTGGTAGTAGCGGATCAGCACCGAGCGCACGTCCCCGATCGCACCCTGCTCGATCAGTTCCTGTACTTTCAGGAACTTCGGCAGCCGCCGCCGGTAATAGCCGACCCACAGGGGTACGCCGGCCGCTTCGCAGGCCCGGATCATCGTCTGGCACTCTTCGTACGTGCGCGCCATTGGCTTCTCCACATAGACTGGCTTGCCCGCCTCGGCCGCCTTGCACGTGTACTCCATGTGCGTGTCGGGAGGCGTGGCCACGTAGACCGCGTCCACTTCCGGGTCATTAATCAGCCGGTCGCCGTCGTCGTACCAGCGGGCCACTTCATGGCGCCGCGCAAAGTCGGCCGCAAGCTCCCCGTTGCGCCGCATCACCGCCGTCAGCGCGGAGTTCTCGGCCTTGTAAAGCCCGGGCCCGCTCTTCACCTCGCACACATCCCCGCAACCGACGATACCCCAACGAATCTTTGCCATGTTTCCGTCCCCTACCCGGCTCACTGTTAATTGCCCAATACGTACCAAGGATCACTCATAAGAGCCGTCACTGACCACTGACCACTAACCACTGTCGTCATCGTGTCCATGCACTGGTGTATGCTTGTGGTAAACGCCGTGCGCGTGCATGCGCTGGTGAAGCCGGTTATGGGCTGCCTCCAGCACCGCCCGCATCTCCCGAAAACGCTGCGCGTTCGGCCGGGGGGCGATCGTGTCCACATAGGCAATCGCGCCCTCGATCTGCTCCAACACCGCCGACGCGTCCGGCTCATTGAAAAGCGGGCTGTCTCCCACCAGCGTCTGCACCGCGCTCGTATGCGCTGCGATCTCGCCGTCCTCGCCAATATAACTGCCGCGCACCCGCAACGCGATCCACGATGAATCCGTTACCGCAACCTGCAAGCTGCCAGACGCACTGTACTCGCCGTTCACCTCGACCTGGTCAACCACGAGTCCCCCCTGGATCACCTCCACCTGCTGGATCGGCACCTGCACCGACTCAACCCGCCAGTCGACGCCCACGCTCCCGCCGCCTGCCGCCAGGTGCACCTGCCCACCCGGCGCCACGCCCTCAACCGTCAGCTCCGCCAGCGGACCGATCGTCATGAACGTGTTGCCCGCCTGCACCGCCGCCATCCAGTTTTCGTACGTGAACTCCCGCTCCCCCAGATGCGCGTAAGTGCGTACCCCGCCCAGTTGCGACGAGGCCGCCATCTTGTCCGATCCGCCAACGATCGGCAGCTGATAGCCCAGGTTCAGATAGCGGTACCAGTCGGCGATGCCGTAAGGATTCAGCTCACGTTCACAGGGGTTGAAAGTCATCATCTCAATGGCATGGATCAATCCGAGGACGATATCCGCCGCCCGTTCCAGTTGGGGATTGGGCGCGTGCGGCATCACCACCAGCCCGCCCTGGTCGATACACTTCTGCGCCCATTCGGCCATCACCACCTCCTGGGGATCCCCCAGGGCCGACTCCGATGGGCCGCCGCTGCAAAGCGGGTGGATCATCTTGCCGTTGTAGCCCAGCAGCGAAATGTGACCGAGGATCTGCATACGGTTTTCGGTCCCGACCCGCACCAGAAATTCGCCGTCGCCGCCGAACTCGCGCGCGCCCAGCGTGGTCCTGCCGTCAAAGTCACTGACGTTGCTGAACATCTCGCCCCACTGGCTCGCCAGAAGGTTGACGACGTGCACGTCCTCAGCCTGGCCCTCCAACAGCGCCGTCGACGGGCTCAGAAAGTGAACATGCGTATCCGCAGTCACCCAGCCCTTCTCGCGCCAGGGCAGCACCCGCTCCAACTCGAACACCAGCTCGTCCGTGTCGGGCCCGATCGTGACCTGCTTCCGCACCGGCGCGGTCTCATAGCCCTTGGTGATCTCCACGAAGACCTCACCCAACGGCATATCCACCTCGCAGTGGCCGTCGATGTAGCTGTACTGGTTGCGGCCGTTGACAAACTCGCCATAGTTGTCCTCAAACCAGTGTGGGTTCACCTTGCGATGGCGCCCGCGCGGCGGCAGATACTCGCCGTGCTCGCCGTGAAAATGAATGCGCACCGGCACCAGGTTGTTCGTCCCCTTCTGCACCACGCGCACGTCGACCAACCGGTGGGCCGGCGCCACCCCGACGATGGTGTCTGATGCTTGGCCGTTTTCAAGTTGTGAAAGGTCATAGACGATCGGCTCGTCACTGTCCACGCCCACGTGCAGCCAGGCCTGCGGATGCGCGCTGTACTCGATGATCAGGTCCCGTTGCGATACCGCGGGTTGGACGTTCGCCTTATCACCCAACCATTGGCCGCGGTCATAGTCGAACGCGGTTCGGGCCGACATCACATAGCCCAGGTCGATAGCCAAGTCCTCGTATTCATCAATGGCGTTAAACTCGACGCCTTCCGGCAATGTCAGCCGCAGTTTGCGGCGCACACCGGGCCGCAACGGGTGCTCGTTCAAATTCGTGAGGCTGATAGCGTAGACGGTCGACCCCTCGTTGCGCGGCTGCAATATCAGGCGGCGGATCGGCTTGTCCGGATGCGGGTTCTCCAGTGCGTACAGCCACATCTTCTCTTCCATCTGATCGCGCCCGGAGCTGGTGCGCGTTTCGCCACGGCCGTATTCCGTGCTTGGGACTCGCCCCAACTGGATCTCCTCCGTCGCCGAGTTGAAGACCGTCGCCTTCGCCGCCGGCACCGTCTCGAACGGACTGCCTCCCCACACGACGCGACTCTGCTGGATACCAAATCGGCGCCGGACCGCCGTCTCGTGACGGCTCCCGTCCTCGTACTCAAAAACGTAGGAAGACACGTGATCTCCCAGTTCGTTTCCGTCCTGCGCGAAGTCGGCGAAACCGTCCAGATAGTTGGTCACGCGGTCAGCCACCGCATGCAGAAACACGGCGTAGTTGGCGCTCACGCCTTTCAGTTCGACCGTCACCGGTTCCTTGTCAAGCAGGATAACTGCGGGGCCTTCGAATCCACCGAGCAGGAACGGAACGCCGTTGAAGGCGGTCGAACCCGACCTGTCCTCAATCAAGGAGGGTACGCGCAACGTTTCAGGAAGATCGGCGCGTCCGGCATTGAAGGATTTCGACAGATCAACGGGTGTGAAATGTGGGGAGACTGGATTCATGGGGCTCTCCGTTTCTGCCGCGCCTCGCGGCGGTTGATGTAACTGTCTCGTCTGTATACTCGTTCCAACTCCAGGTGCGTCAGGACTCCGCCAGCCAGCGGTCGAACCAGTCGAACGCATCCTCCTGCATCGCAATGTCGAACTTGTGCTCGCCGCCATAAAATGAGCAACTGTAGCGGTCGCCTGCGTCCGCCTTCTCGTACACCTGCCTCAGCATCACGTCAGCCCGTCTCATCTCCGCCAACGTGAAGAGCGGGTCCTCCGTATTGTTCTGGACCAACGTCGGCAACGGCGCCCGCATCCCCAGTATGTCAGGGTAGTCCATCTCCGTCGGCAGATGCGGCACGTAAATCATCCACGTGTGCGTGTGGCTCTTGTTGAGCAGAAAGTCCCGCCACGTCGTCATCATGCCCACACAGACCGCGCAGCGTACCCGGTCATCCAGCCCGCCTAGGTAGACTGTGCGCAATCCCCCGCCCGACAGCCCGCCGATGCCCACCCGCTCAGCGTCCACATCATCACGCCCACACAACACGCCCAGCGCATGTACATCCTCGGCCAGCCACACGCCCGCCCACGTCGTCCCCGCACTTAGCAAAGACTTCGCAAGGGTCGACTCGTGACCGCCAGCCCAACGATTGTACGCGGCAATGTATTCCGGCTTCTCCGACTCCTGCTCCTCCATACCGTCGCGAATTGCCTGAGGCAGGTCCGCGATGCGGACGCGGCGGCTACCGAAAGCGAAAGCATCCGGCACCAGAACAGCGTACCCGCGCTGGGCCAGCCGGTTCGCCCAGGGGGCGCCCCCATACGCGCGCGCCTGGTGGTCGACGTTGACGGCGTTCTGCGTATCGTCCGTACGCGTGATCTTCTGCCAGCCGTGGAACTTATGGCCGCCATGGTCGTGTAACGCCAGCACCCCCGGCAACGGACCACGCGCACCAGCCGGCTTCAATAACACTGCCTCCGTGCGCGGGCCGTACGGCAGCTGCCACGAGAGTTCCTCCACCAGCAAACCGTCATACGCATACTGACGCTCGATCCGGTAGTCCTCCGCGCCCTCCGTGTCCGGCATCGCTACCCGCTCGCGAAATCGCTGCCGCGCCGCCGGCCGCCATGCCGCCGGGTCCGCCCAATGCGTGTGGCGGAACGAGAGAAAACTGGGGCCTTCACCGGCAAGAGCAGCCGCCCACGAGCCGTAAGCGCCGAGCATCGAGTGAGAGGACATTCCGTCTGTTTCCTGGTGCATGATATGACAGGGTCTTCAGAGTGGTCGCGCGGCCGCGCTAAGCGGTCTGCGCTGTCCGGGATACTATAGCAGGGATTGGAAAGAGGGGAAAAGCCGCGCTAACTTGGCGCGTAACCACAGAAGCACAGAAAGGGGACCGCCACAACCGTGCAATCCCCCTTGCCACCGTGCTGGAATTCCGGCAGGACGTGTGGCTTACTCTCGTTTGTCAGGCGGCGACGCAAAGCGTCCCCAGGGCGCTCAGGCCCTATTCAGTCTGGTTACCCTGCCCCCAATGAGCCATTCGGCCACATACAGGTTACCGCTGGCGTCCGCAGCCAAACCGTGAGGGCTGTTGAACTTGCCCGTCTCCAGGTGGCTCGTGCGTACTGACTGCCCCGATTCGTTCACATTGTTGGGCCAGCCCTCAACGTCGCACACCTGCTTGTTGTCGCCGAGGTACGTGAGCAGTTCATCGTTTATATCGGTGACCACGAGGCGGGCGCGAAGCTCAGCAATGATCATCAAATCGCCATGTGTCGCGAAACAACTGGGCGTGTTCAGAAAACCGTCACCAAACATCCGCCTGAATCCACCCTCCATGTCGTAGACCTGTACGCGGTCGTTGGCCCTGTCCGCCACGTAGAGCTCCGGCTCGGACTTGCGATAATCAAAGAAGATGCCGTGCGGGCAGTTGTAGGCCCCGGCCCCTTCCTCGCCGTTGATGCTGCTGATATGCTCGCCATCCTTCGTGAACCTGTGGACATGGTACGCGCCGTACCCATCGCCCACCCAGATGTCGCCGTTGCCACCAAGGCGTTCCTCGTTCACCGCGACGGTTGTGGGGGAGTAGCGTGTGTCTTTGTACACGGGAAGGGGAGGCGTCTCCAGCCTCATGACCACTTCACCGTCCAATGTCGTCTTGAATACCTGACCGGGCCCTTCGCCCACGCCCGGAGGGTTCTGGTAGCCGTGAAGATAGTGATTCTTGGATCCGTGGTCCACAATCCACAGATACTCGACGCCGTCCTCGTTGACGAGGGTGATCCCATGCGCCTCGGCAAAGTCGCCGCGCCACGAGGAAATCAGGTTGCCGTCCCCGTCGAAGGTCATCACTTCCGGATCGCCGGGGTGGCTGGTCATAACGTTTCCCGATTCCGTGACAACGATGCCCGGATGCGCCCATCCCTTGCGTGAGCTTTCACTTTCGGGAAGCTTGGCCCAATTGTCGATCCAGTCGTATGAATGCCCTTCGCTGCCTACCCGCATGACACAACCTCCTGTGCCTGTCAATCTCGTAGTTGAAATCCAAGGGCAGCTATTTTAGCGTCTGCCTGCGCTTGAAGCGCGCGTGCCGTTCCCGAACATGCAGGGAGAAGCTTTGCAGCACGAGTGATCACACGCGGGCCGGGGGACGGCGTGGGTGTGATGCCGCACCCACATCCCCTGATTCTCTAAGTACGTGCTGCCCGGGAACGAACCGGCGCGTTCCGTCTAAGGTTTCAGGATGACCTTGGTGTACCCGTCGATGCGCTGGTCAAACTTGTGATAGGCGTCGGCGGCGTCGTCCAGCGGCACCTCGTGGGACACAACGAAGCTGGGAGTGGCCTTGCCGGATATGATGAGGTCGCGCAAGTAGGCGTTGTACTGCTTCACGTTGCATTGACCCGTCCCCAGCTTCAGCCCCTTCTCAAAGAGCTTCCCGAAGTTGATGGACAGAGAGCCCCTCTTGGCGCCCTCGTCCACTCCACCGGGGTCCGATGGCACATACAGGCCCGGAATGCCCATAATCCCCGTGGGATTGATCAGATCGATCATCTGATTCAGGACCACGTTGGGAATCTCGGTCTGCTCGCCTCCGGCGGCGGACGATCCTTGCGCAGCGGCCTGATAGCCCACGGCGTCGACCGTCTTGTCCACACCGTCACCCCCGCGCATGTCCCTGATCTGCTCCACCGGATCGCCGTCATCGAAATTGATGGGAATACCGCCAATCTCGCTGGCCTTGTCCAGCCGCTCCTGCACGTGATCGATGGTATAGACCTCCGCCGCTCCTCTGATGATGCAGCTATAGGTGGCCATCAGACCGACCGGTCCCGCGCCCCACACGGCGACGCTCTCGCCGGGACTCACGTCGGCGAGCTCAGTGCCGTGATAACCCGTGGGGAATATGTCCGCCAGAAGAGAGAAATCCCACTCGAACGCATCCCCGGCCGGAAGAGGCAGACAGTTGAAGTCCGCGTGAGGCACCTGAATGTACTCGGCTTGCCCGCCGCGCCATGGTCCCATTGCCACGTATCCATACGCGCCGCCGGCAAATCCAGGGTTGACCGTGAGGCAGAAACCCGTAAACCCCCGCTGGCAGTTCTTGCAGAAGCCGCAGCCGACGTTGAACGGCATCACGACCCTGTCGCCTACGGACAATGTTTTCACAGCGGACCCGACATCTTCGATTACACCCATGTTCTCGTGTCCGAAGACTATGCCCGGTTCGGCCGCAGTCCGACCCTCATACATGTGCAGGTCGGAGCCGCAGATGCAACTCGAAGTAATCTTGACGATTACGTCATTCGGATGCTTTATCTCGGGATCGGGAACTTCCTCTACGGCAACGCTGAACGGACCCTGGTACACGACGGCTCTCATGATGACCTCCTCTTTGCCCTCTTGGACTGCTAAACCTAAGCGGTCAATCTCTTCAGTCGCCGAGTGTATCAGGCTAGGGCAGCTTTGTCAAAACCCGATCCCAGCGAAGGAGTAGGGTTTAGAGGTCTGGTGAATGCGTGAAAGGGTGTTCCCCTTCCTTTACACAAATCTCGGCCTCGTAAAAGACCGTCCTACAACCAGCCTTCATCAAAACCAGGGCACACCGCGCTGCCTACGCAATACGCAACGCAGTCAATCGCGGCCGGCGTCCCTATTCGCCTTCCTGGTAACCAGGCGGCGGATCAACTGGCCCGTCAAACTGCATCGACGTGAAGACCCCGCCCTGCGGGTCCCCGATCACCGCGAACCGTCCAACCGTACCTGTATCGGTCGGCGGAACATGAATGACGCCGCCCAACTCCTTTGCCCTGGCCGCCGTCGCCTCGATATCCTCCGACATGAAGTAGGGGGCCCAATTGGGCGGAACGTCACCCCAGGAGTCGTCCATCTTCAACATGCCGGCCTGCATCCGTTCGCCCAACTTGAAGAGATGATAGCCGTTCGGGTCGCTGTCATGGCCCCAGCCGAATACCTCACCGTAGAAGCTGCGCGCGGTGTCCACATCCTTCGTCTGGAGCTCATTCCAGACGAGCGCGTTGGGCATGTTTACCAGCTGCGCGCCGATATGCTCTTTCGGCTGCCAGAGACCAACCATCGCGCCCGTCGGGTCCTGAATCACGATCATTCGTCCCGATTCCATGACATCCATTGCCGGCATCGCAATCGCTCCGCCGGCCGCCACCGCTTTTTCAGCCACTGCATCGACATCGTCGTGCTTGATGTAGGATGACCAGATCGGCGGAATCCCCTGATCCGCCATCTCCTGCGGCAGGTTGCTCAGGCCGGCCACGTTATACCCTTCAATCTGGCACAATGAGTAGTGGAAGCCCATCCCCGTCGGGATATCAAGATACTCCCAACCGAACAGACCGCTGTAAAACTCCTTGGCCGCGGCCGGGTCGGTTGTTGCCAAGTCCACCCAGCAGAACATGTTGTCCGGATAGCGCTGTACTACCTGCATGAAGCTCTCTCCTTTTTGAAAAAGATCGGGAACTCTTTCGTCTGCAGAATACAGCCAGATTTAACCATAGCACACTTAGATCATAAGTGCTGAATCGGCAACATTGACGATCACATTGTTGGACGACGTCCAGCAACTGGATGTTCCCCAAAACGCGAAAAAGCCGACCGGCTTCCCGGTCGGCTCTGTACTTGGCTTCGATTTGAAATCAGGCCTCTTCAAGGTAATGGCGGTTGAGCAATCCTGCGAGAACGCCACCAACAATCGTCGCTACGATATAGACTCAAAATGGTGCGTCGCACCATTTTCAGGGTGCTGAGGATAACGAATGCACAACCTGCTGGAGGATCAGTCGGCGGCTTTGGCCAGTGACCCTTCCGGTACCGACTGTAGCTCCGAATATGCTTCTGCGCTGGTCTTCTCTGCTAATTCAGCCAGAGACAGGTCCGCGAGGGCAGCCACCCGCTCGGAGGCATGGGTAAGGTCCAACTTTCCGGCCACGCCGCAAGCGTAGTCCGGATCGGCTTTGTAGAAATGGACAAGCTGGCGGACCTTGATGCGTTCGGGCACACCATCCATCGCTTCGGCGATATTACTGAACAACTGCTCTTTCTGGTCTTTGTTCATCAGGCGGAACAGATTACCAGGCTGGGTATAGTCGTCGTTGCCGACGCGATGGTTGTAGCGATCAGCGTCGCCGGACACCTTGAGCGGCGGCTCGAGGTGACGGGAATCTTCGACTGCTCCTCCCATGCTGTTCGGTTCATAGTTGACCGCGCCGCCGAAGTTGCCGTCAAAACGCAGGTTGCCGTCGCGATGATAGTTGTGAACAGGGCACTGAGGTTTGTTGGCAGGAAGAGCGGCATAGTTGACCCCGATGCGGTAGCGGTGGGCATCGGCGTAGGACATAATCCGGGCCTGGAGCATCTTGTCTGGCGAAAAGCTGATGCCGGGCACGATGTTGGAGGGTTCAAACGCGGCCTGCTCGATGTCGGCAAAGTAGTTATCCGGGTTGCGATTGAGTTCCATGATGCCGATCTCGATCAGCGGGTAGTCGCCATGGGGCCAAACCTTGGTCAGATCGAAGGGGTTGATGTGGTAGGTTTCGGCATCCTCTTCCGGCATCACCTGGGCGCAGACGCGCCATTTCGGATAATCTCCCCCCTCGATCGCTTCGAAGAGGTCTCGCTGCGAGCTTTCACGATCCTGCCCGACAATCTCTGTCGCTTGGGCATTGGTCCATGTCTTGATGCCCTGCAGGGTCTTGAAGTGGAGCTTGATCCAGAAACGCTCATCGTCTGCATTGATGAAGCTGTAGGTGTGGCTGCTGTAGCCGTTGACAAAGCGATAACCCTGTGGCAGACCGCGAGTACTCATCAGGATGGTGACCTGGTGTAAGCTTTCAGGGGAGAGTGACCAGAAGTCCCACATGGCTGTGCTGGAGCGCATGTTTGTTTTGGGATCGCGCTTCTGCGTATGGATGAAGTCGCCGAATTTGTAGGGATCGCGTACAAAGAAGACCGGCGTGTTGTTGCCGACCATATCCCAGTTTCCATCTTCCGTGTAAAACTTGACAGCGAAGCCGCGGACGTCGCGTTCAGCGTCTGCGGCGCCGCGTTCACCTGCGACGGTCGAGAAGCGGAGCAGGCAGTCGGTCTGTTTACCTACTTCAGAGAATATTCTGGCCTTGGTGTAGCGCGTAACATCATTAGTAACGGTGAAGGCGCCGTAAGCCCCCGAACCTTTGGCATGCACGACCCGCTCCGGTACGCGTTCGCGGTTGAAAGTAGCCATCTTCTCCAGGAGCTGATAGTCCTGCATCAGAAGTGGACCGCGGGGGCCCGCAGTCAATGAGTTCTGGTTATCCCCAATTGGCGCCCCGTGAGCCGTTGTCAGTTGTTTGCGTTCAGCCATTGATTACCTCCTTTGATTCTTGACAGTCAAAGTGAACTACCCCCAAACTGCCTGCTGGCGAGAGCGACGGCTACGACACCTTAAGGACATGCTCCCGGTTGTGACCCAGAGTACGCTTTAAGGCAAGAGAAAATCTGCGAGTTTCGCGTTTGAATACTTCCCCGTTCGCGTGAGCTATGTTCGATATGGCAGGGTCTCACCATAATATACAGAAACTCGACGACTTTGTCCATAGCGCCATGTCCTGAACTCAAGGCAGTAGTGGCAAGGATACACCTGAAAACGGGGGATTACCAAAGGGTGATCACCCGTTCTTCGCCATCTCTGAGCGCCTGTCGATTCCTGCTGAGCGAGATGGTGACGGCCAGATAGGCAACAAGACCAAAGATCACATACGGCCAGGGAGTCTGACCGGCGACGGCAAAGACGACCGCGCACACCAGCGAAGTCACGCTCACGCTGTAGGTGCCGATCGAGGCCATCCGGCTCCACCAGATCAGCAGCAGCCCGACAAGGCACACGACCCCGCCGATAAGCGGCGAGATCGCCAGTATGGTGGCCGCAGTCGTGATCCCGCCGGCGCCCCCCTTGAAGCCCAGATAAAGCGACCAGTTGTGACCGACTACCGCCCCAGCACCGGCGAGCGCCACCGCCGCGGCCACCGCAATCGCGTCCATATCGGGGAAAAACGCCCCCGCGGCGTAGCGAATCAACAGCACCGCCGCCGCGCCCTTGAGCGCATCACCCAGCAGCGTGGGGACAGCCGCCTTCAGGCCGGCCGCACGCCATGCGTTCGTCGCGCCCGTGCGCCCGCTGCCCACCGTGCGGATATCCACACCGTATATGCTGGTGGCCAGCAAGCCAACCGGTACCGACCCAAGCAAATAGCCGAGCAGCGCACCGGCGATGATCAGCAGCAATTCCATAGCAGAGGCACCATCAATCTATGCGCTGGAGCGACCGCAGTCCCGGCCCCCCTTCGGCCAACAAACAAAATGGTCTCGTGACTGTAGCGGTCATACGCTAACTGAACTCCGGCTCTTCCCGGGATTGAGCGGCCGGCAGGACAACCGACGCCTCCGTATCGACGGGCAGGTCCAGCGGCTCCTCTGCGTTTTCACTCCGCATGTGCAGCTCCCCTTCAAGGGTGGCGCCCTCATCCAGCAGGAAACTGTTCACATGAAGCGCTCCGCGCACATAACAGCCCGCCAACAGCTCAACCCGGTCTGCCCGTATGACGCCGTCAAAATATCCCCGAATGCTCACGTTTCGGGCCCGAATTTCGCAGTTGACGCGGGCAGCCTCCGTCAGAATGACGTTGGCCAGCGTTTCCAGCAACCCGCTCTCCACCACACCATCAATGCGAATGCTGCTGTCGCTGCGCAAAGCGCCGTTGTAGGTGGCCCTGGGCCCAATGATGACCTCGATCGCGTCCGGCTGCGGTCGTTCGTTTCGTCGAAACACCTGTTATCCCCTGTTGTACGCCGCCAGCTGTCCCGACGGCCGCAGGCAACTGTGGCCCAACCGGCAAACGGCTTCCCCAACTCGACCGCGGGAAACGAAAAACTGCCTCCATCTACTATCAGATGGGAGAGCTGAATGCGGTGGGGTGAGGAACGGCTTTCGCTGCGCGAAGTCTAGCACAGGCACTGAATCCGGGCAACCTCGACTTCCGAATCGGGCGCATCCCAAATGCGAGGAGAGAGTGAAGAGGAGTGAGGGGTGAGGAGTTAGTGGCCAAACGGGCCGCGCGAACGCAGGCAGCAAGACAATGTGAAAACCTCATTTCGAGACAACGCGTCCAAAGCCGCTGCGTCAACTCCCTGATCGACTGACAACCGACCGCCACCATTCGTAAAGCGGATGGCGCACACGACGAAGTCACCCACCGGCCGGCCAAACAGTCGGGCCATCTTTATCAGTTCATCCGGTCGAGTACGTCGCTCGCCCTTTTCCAGTGCGGTAACCGTAGTTCGGGCGACTTCCAAGACGTCGGCTACATCCTGCTGCGTCAGACCGCGAGCCTTGCGCGCTTCCTGCAGGCGCCGTCCTATCATGGGCGGAGGTATCGATTCGATTGACTGTCTCTGCATGGCGCCTCCTGTATGAAAGGGTAAAGTGGATGAGATAAGGACCAGTGGCTGAGAGTTACAAAAATGTCAGGAATGACGCTCCGCCTATGGAGATCTGCCGAACCTGACTAAACGTCGTTTGACCTTCGAGAGGGAACTGTGACACGGGCAACCTGCTCAAGCCCTTTCTTCCTCCTGGGCCAACCTGCCATATGTACGCAAAACGTGTAGAATGAAACAACCTGCGGACAACCCGGACCCGACCAGTACACGCCCACCTCCCACCCCGCGGATCCTACTCATGACCCTGCGACTGCGCTCACTCCTCTTTATGCCAGCCGACTCGCCCCGCAAGATAGCCAAGGGCGTCGAGCTGCCCGCCGACGCCATCATCGCCGACATCGAGGACGCCGTGGCGCACAGCCGCAAACAGGAGGCCCGCTCGCTCCTCGTCGACTCGTTTCAGACCCTGCCGCCAGACGGCCCGCTGCGCTGCATTCGCATCAACCCGGTCCACAGCCCGTTCTGGCCGGCCGATCTTCTCGACACCTTCGCGGCCGGGCCCCAGGTCTACGTTATTCCGAAAGTCGAGTCCGCCGGCGACCTGCAACGCGTGGACGAACAGTTGACGCCATTGGAACGTCAGGCAGGAATGCCCGTCGGAACTGTGCTGCTGCTGCCGATCGTGGAGAGTGCTGCGGGCGTGGTGAATCTGCCCGAGATTGCCGGCGCCGTTCCCAGGACCGCGGCGCTGGCCTTCGGCGCCGAGGACTTTGCCGGCGACATCGGCGCGCAGCGCTCGCGTGAAGGGTGGGAGATCTTCTACGCCCGCAGCGCTGTCGTGACCACCGCGGCCGCCTTCGGTTTACAGGCAGTCGACACCGTCTATACCGACCTGGCCGACGATTCCGGTCTGGCTGAGGAGTGTGAGGCTGTTCAGAAAATGGGCTTCCGCGGCAAACTGGCCATTCATCCGCGTCAAGTGGAGGTCATCAACCACGCCTTCACTCCAGATCTCACTGAAGTGGCGGCGGCGCGACGGCTCATTGCCGTTTTTGAGGCTCACCAACGCGCCGGGCGCGGCGTCTGCGTACTCGACGGCAAAATGGTGGATATGCCGATGTATCGCGCCGCGCAGGATCTGTTGGCGAGGGCAGAGAGTGGGTCGAAAGGGGACTGCCGCAACTGAACTGTGAGAAGGGAGATCTGCTCTCGCTTCCCACTCCGTTTTCTATTCGCGCACCGGCCGGAGACCAAGATAGACCACGCGCCCGCCGAGCGTCTGCAAAATAGTGCGCGCCGGTTTCCACGGGATGAGCTGATTCAATTCAGATGGGCTGAGCGGGGTATTGTTGTTGGCCAGAAAGACGCGGAAGCAGGCCGCCGTCAGCGAAAGATGCTCGTTGATGTAGTCCGGATCTTTGGTGCAACGGCTGCGCAGACATTCCCACAGGGCATCTGTGCGGTGGACCTCTCCCGTTTCCGGGTCGATCCAATCCACGTCTTCGGTATCTCTATGGTCCTGAAACCGGTCCCGACATTCCGTACATAGCTGATCGCGCAGGTATAGGCGGAAATTCCGTCCGCTCTGCTTCCACCAATTGTAGTCAATGTGAAACTTAGTGTTCACGTCCGGTCGGAACCACTTGAGTTTCTGTTTGGGCGCTGCCGCTGTCATCTCCTTCTTATCCCTCCTCGATGGTCAAAAACCGGTGAAGAGCGTGCTGTACCGGCTTTGCATCCTCATCTTACCTTGAAGAACCCGTCCCCAACATCCTGGAACCGGGAGTTGCTGATCAATGTATAAAATATCGGTCCCGGCGGACAGCGCCAGAACATGTTGACCGCACTGTAGATCGTCTTGACATGCGCCGTACCCTGCGGGTTCAGCTTCGCAATCTCTGGCACGATCATCTCCACGATCTGCTCCAGCGCCGCGTCGTTGCCTTCGAAACTGGCGTTGAACGCTTCCAGACCCTCCCGGTCCTCACTTGAAACAATCAGGTTCTCGTCGTACTCACAGGAGATCTGCACTTTGTTCATCTCGAGAGCGAAACGCTGCCCGTCCGCATCGACTTTCGCAATGCGGCTCCACTCCCGTCTCATCCGACGCGGGCGGAAGTCAATGATGACTTCATCCGGCTCATCGGTCCGCTCCAACGTGATCTGCGCGCTGACCGGCAAATTGTGCGCAACCATCCAATTCTTCAGGCCGCACACGTAGCGTCCCTCATGAACGACCCAGGCCGTGTAGCGGTTGCCCCAGCGGCCGTCGACAACCGTCACCATCGAACGCTCCTGCGCGCTATGTGGGAAGAGCGCCCGCGTGCGGCTGCTGTGCGGCAGCGTGCCATACAGCCAGTGCGGGAAGGTCAACGTGAAACTGATGCTCGGCACGACCGACGAAACCGGTGTGCTCGCGCCGCTATCACCCCATTCATCGTCCAACTCCCATTCCATCTGCAAGAGCTCCACACTCAAGATAGCCCGGTTGTAGCGGCCTATGTTTGGTTGCAGGAGAGGTGGGATGGTCTGCGCTTCCGGTGGTTCCAGCCGTGACAGGAACCATACGGGGCCGCGGGCGCTGCCAACCTGGTCGAAGCGTTCGTCGCTTCCAAGCGCGTGGTTCACGCTGATAACCTGCATTGGCTGCGACACATCGTCGGCTTGCAGGTCAAGCTCCGGTAGCAGCTCCTCAGGCGTCATCGGCCGGTTCTGCATCTCCAGCAGCGCCTCGGCGATGTTCAGATGGCCCACATGAACTTCGGCCAGCATGTCGGCAAGCAGCCAGTAGTCGTCAATATGCACGAAATCTTCGTTTCGTTCGCCTTCCTGCAGGGTAAAGAGCAGACTCTCTTCGATCTCATTCTGGTACAGCGAATGGATCTCCTCGGCTGAAAGGAGAGCTTCCTCATCACCAGTCGTCTGCCCATTGGTTCCGTTGAGCCGGTGGCCCGTCTGAAGATTGGCCGCAAATTCCCGGGTTTCACCTGTGTCGGCGAATGCCACGCGGATAACATCGAAGGCGCCATGCTCCGGGTTCTGGCCGGAGCGCGTTTCCAGGACTTCGCCAACCAGAAAGTCCATGGCGGGGAAGATGAGGGTCTCCCCGACATCATAAAGGTTCTTGGGCTGGTAGACGGCGCCCTTCTTCAGCTCGGACTCCATCCGCGCTGTCTCGCGGCGCTGGTATTCCTGGATCAGCCGCAGCGCCAATTGACTGGTCGTCATCGGCGACTCTGCGTCCAGGATCAACTCATGGATAAAATCCAAATCTTCATCGGAAACTCTGAACTGATCGCGCCAAAATGAAGCAGTCTGGGTCCTTCGCAACAGCACGTCTTCCTCCTCCCGAAAACACAGGCGGCGCGTCTGCATCAATTAGCGCCGCGCCGCCTTGCCTGTGGGGAACAACAGCGCCTGCACAGCGTCAACGCGGTCCGTGTCCAGTTGGAAGAACTGGTACGCCAGACCGGAAAAAACCCGCAATCTGTTGGGCTGCAGCGTGGGTGAATACCTTCCCCATCCTATCTTTCGCTCGCAACCGGCAATCAGGCAGTTTGGCAGCCCAACAATACAGTATAGCTGTTCAAGCGCAAAAGTTCAAGAACGCGCGGATTTGAATTGTGCGTCGCCTTTCCTCAATCACCATCATCCAACCGTAACCGCGCCAGCGGCAGCTCCGGCTCCCACACACCGATCTCGACAGTCGGCACATTTGTCTCGGTACCGTATACGATCAGCCGCAACTCATACTCGCCCGGCCGCAGACCATCTCCAAAATCAAGATGAAAAAGGGTGTCGACCGGCTCCCCCACCGCCCAGTGGCGCGTGCGCGCAAAGGCCGAGTTGCCCAGGACATGGTCGTCCTGGTACGACTTTGCGCCTTCACTGTCGTACAGGCGCAATGAGACCGCATAGTCGGTTTCCAGGCTTGGCGTGGTCTGCCATTGCAGAGCAACCCAGAGCGAACGATCCTTGCCCAGTTCCAGCAGTTGCTGCGAAGACATCTGCTCCTCACCCCGGCCCAATGCAAGCCCCACAAGATCGATTCCGCCGTCGTAGTGAACTGTCAGCGGCTCAAGATATTCATAGAAAGTCCAGGCTCGTTCCAATTCAAGATCGGCGTAGGTATGGAGCTGGAAATTGGCGAACGCCTCACTGCCCGTGTACCGTCCAAACTTGCCTAGCAGCGCGACCAGGTTTTCATCCCCCTGGCCGGCCCAGACGAACTCTTCGTTCCAGTCCAGAACCTTCACAGTCGATACCTCTCCCAACTCCACCAATAGACGTTCGACCCTTTGCGCCAGGTCCGGCCTGACCGCGCGCACAACGCGCGCCGGTGCATCCCCGACATACAGGTACTCGAATCCGTAGTGCTCATCAAACCTGTAAGGAAGCAGGTAAACCAAGTCTGCTGCCGCCGGCTGCGCGTTCAGCACCTGGGCAGCATCCGCCCATTCACCGTGATACGCCAGATAAAACTCGGACGTGACCGCCCATTCCTGAAAATAAGTGCGGTACGTGTTTACCCCTTGAAGCAGCACCACGACGCCGACCACGATCCCCAGCGCGATCGAGACCCTGGTCCAGTCCCCCACAAAGATTCGTGTCTGGCCCCACCGGTCTCTCAAGAGGCGGTACGTCTCCCACATGCCCGCGCCAATCAGCAGATAGACAGCCGGCGCCGCTCCGATCATGCGCAGCGTGTTCGGCCCTAACCCGACATCCCGAGCCAGCATAGCCGGCACCAGCAGCACCGCCAGCCAAAGTAGCAGAAGTCGATAGGCGGGCTGCCGCTGCCAGCGCCAGAGCGCCATCCCCACACCAAACCAGAAGAAGAACGCCTCCCACGGGTTCAGCATCGGCCGGCCGGCAAAGTTGTAGCGCTCCCGCAGGTCGCCCTGAAACCCAAACGCCAGCAGGTGCTCCCACACGTTATACAGAAACGCGCCCAACGCCGTTCCCTGGCTCTCGTTGAGCACCCACACCTCTCTGCTGCGAATGAAAAAGTGCTCAGGGTGGAGGGCAAAGTAGATGAGAATCGGGGCAGCCACCAACCCGGCCGCGGCGACGAAGATAGCCGTCCACGGCAGCTCAGCCTTCAATCTCGCCTGGGTGACATCACGCAGCGGCCACAGAAAACTCAGACCAAAGAAGAGAAACAGAAACGGCGTGAAGCGAGACGGAATGTAGGTGTACGGCAGCAGCCCTGCACACACCCCTGCCAGCGCAATCCGCCACCAGCTCCGCTCCTGCCCCGTTTTCGAACACCCCCACCAGAGCAGGGCAAAACAGAGACCAAGAAACAGGGGCAGATAGTTGGCCCGCAGCGAAGCCCGGCCGATGATCGTCTGGCCCAGTGAAACCGCCAGCAGACCCGCGCCCACGCCTCCAATCAACACACCTCGCCAGGGCGTCTCCTGCCCGCTTTCGTCCCGGCCAAAGAGCAGCCGCCCCAGCCAAAAGAGGACAAAGACCGTGCCCGCGCTGGCCAGGGCCGTCGGCAGTCGAAAGGCCAGCAGCGTGCGTCCCAGAAAGGAGGTCGTCAGCGCAATCGTATAGACGCCCATCCATTCGCGCCCGCTGGCCGCTTCAGGGAAGAAGACCGCATGCTTCCCCTCCAGCACCTGCAGTGCATACACCCCGTCCGGCCCTTCGTCGCTCTGGATCCCCTGCGGGAATTCGGTTATGCGTTGGAGACGCAACACCGCGACCGCCAGCGTCAATGCGAGCAGAATCCCTACCGAGCAGCGCGCGACTGTCACTGCGGCCCTGCCAAACGCAAGCGCGCCAGGAGAAACTCCGGCTCCCACACATCGAGCTCGACCGTCGGAGTCAGTGTCTCTGTGTTGTAAACGATCAGTCTCAACTCATACTCGCCGGACTGAAGATCGTCCGGTATTTCAAGGTGGAACAGAGTGTCGACCGCCTCCTCCGCCGGCCAATGACTGGTACGCGCATAGCTGGCATTCCCTAAGACAGCATCCTTCTGAAACGACAAGGCGCCGTCGTAACTATACAGGCGCAGAGAAATTGAAAAATCCGTATTCAGGCTGGGCGCGGCTTGCCATTGCAGGCCCACCCACAGAGAGCGGACCTGCTCTAAACTAAGCAGCTGTTGCGACGACAGTTGCTTCTCACCTTGTCCCAAAGCAAGCCCCCGCAGATCGATGCCGCCATCGTAGCGTACAGTTACCGGCTCCAGATGTTCATAAAATGTCCAGGAGCGGTCCAATCTGATATCGGTGTACGCGTGAATCCGGAAACTGCCGAACTCTTCGCTTTCGAGATAATTTCCATACCTGCTCAGGAGGACTACGATGTTTTCGTCACCATCGCCAGCCCAGGGAGCACCGGTGTTCCAGTCCACAACTCTGACAGTGGCGAGCTGCTCCTCCTCCGCGAGCATGTCTCTGACCTTCTGCGCCAGATCCGGCATTTTTGCATGCACTACATGGGCAGGTGTCAGTCCTTCATACAGGTACTCGAAGCTCGGATGTCCATTCACTTTGTAAGTGATCAGGTAGACCGAGTCCAGCTGCGGCGGTTGCATGTCTAACACTCGGATCAGGTCCACCGCTCCCGCCTCGTATGCGTTTAAGACTTCCGGCTCGTTCGCCCACTTCTGATAGAGAGTGTGATTCGTGACCGCACCCTGTCCCAAGATCATGGCGAGAACCACAGTCCCCACCGCAAGAGCGGCTCTGTTATCATCTCGTTGAAGGACAATATCGGCATTTTCTGTCCATTGCCTTCCATGACTTGGGGCTGTCGAGTCGGGCGGCGGCCAAAACGGCAGCGCGCGGCGCCGAGCCCGCAAGAATCGGACGGACTCCCACATGCCGACTCCTATGAGTAGATAGACAGCCGGCGCCGCTCCGATCATGCGCATTCGTGTTTGGCACGAAGCCGGCTTCCAGCGCCAGCACGGCCGGCATGAGCAGAATCCCCAGCCACATCAATAGCAGACGGTAGGCGGCCTGCCGCCAGCGCCACACGGCTATTCCCGCGCCAAGCCAAAAAAAGAAGGCTTCCCATGGGGTCAACAGCGGCTGGCTGGCAAAGTTGTGCCGCCAGGTCGGGTCCCCGCGCATGCCGAAAACCAGAAGATGATCCCAGATATTGGTCAGAAATGTGCCCAGCGGGTCTCCTTGGCTAATGCTTGGAGCGAAGACGGAGATCTGGCTGCTGCGTCCAAAAAAGTCCTCGGGGTTCAGAACGAAATAGACAAGAATCGGCGTTGCCACCAGCGCGGCCGCGCCCAGGAAGACAGTTCCCGGCAGAATCTCAGGCTGTATACGGGAAAAAAGATGAGGAAAGGGAATACCCCTAACCCGATTTCCTTTCCCAACGTCGCTTTTCCCCTGGGACATCAGGCAACTTAACCCAAAGATGAGAAGCAAGAACGGAACGAAACGCGCCGCGATGTAGGTGTAAGGCATCAAACCCACGCATCCGCCAGCCAGGGCGAACCGCCACAATCTTTCGCCGAGGCGGAGTCGCTGCTTCTCAGCCTGCGCGTTAGGTCCAGCAGACGAAAAACGCCCTGGCTCAGACCAATTCTCCCAGAGCAAGGCAAAACACAGGCACAACAGAAGAGGCAGAAAATTAGCCCTGAAGGCAGTACGCCCAATGATGGTCTGGCCGAGCGAAACTGCCATCAGACCCGCGCCTATGCCGCCGATCAGAAGGCCGGGCCACGCCCTGGCGCGGCCTTCTTCATCTCTTCCGAAGAGCAGCCGCCCTAGCCACAGCATGGCAAAGACCGTGCCCGCGCCGGCCAGGGCAGAGGGCAATCTCAGAGCCAGAACTGTGCGCCCCCATAGTGACGTGGTCAGAGCCACCGCATAGGCAATCAACCCTTCAAGTCCATCATTCTTCTCAGAGGCTGTTTGAAAAGTAAAGGCTGTCGGCCAAATTGTGGTATACGTAGTCTCTGTGAAAACAAAACGATACCCAACAGATTTGACTGACAGCCAGTGGCTTATTATCCAGCATCTGATTCCCGCAGCCAAACCGGGCGGGCGACCACGCAGCCTGGATATGCGTCTGGTGGTTGATGCCATTCTCTACCTGACTGTGGGTGGCATCCAGTGGCGGATGCTGCCGAGTGATTTTCCGCCGTGGCAGAGGGCAGAGTGTTTACACCTACTTCAGGCAGTGGCGGGACGATGGCGCCTGGCGCAGGTTGCATGACACGCTCAGAGTGCGGGTTCGTCATCGAAGCGGACGACACAAGCATCCAACGGCTGGCAGTATCGATAGTCAGACAGTCAAGACTGGCCATACACCGGCAGGTGTGCGAGGCTACGATGGCGGTAAACGCATCACGGGACGGAAACGGCATCTTCTTGTCGATACGCTGGGACTCACATTGGCCGTCCTGGTCACTGCTGCCGACCTGCCTGACCGCGATGGGGCACGGCAACTGCTCAGACGAGGCTGCGGTTTCGGCCAGAAACTGCGTCTTATCTGGGTTGACGGCGCCTATCGCGGCTCTTTGCAGAGATGGGTTGCGCAGCGTTTTCGCTTCCGCCTTCAACCTGTCCTCCGCCCGCAAGAACAAAAAGGTTTCTCCGTATTGCCCCGTCGTTGGGTGGTGGAGCGCACCTTCGCTTGGCTTGGCCTCAATCGTCGCCTCTGTAAAGACTATGAACGACTGCCCGAAAGCAGTGTCGCCTTTATCCATATCGCTATGATTCGTCTCATGGTACGCCGCCTGGCACCCAATTGACCCTTTTCAAACAGCTTCTCAGGAAAGAAAACAGTGTGTTCTCCGCGCAACACCTGGAGGGCATTCATACCATGTATCCCTTCATCATGGTGTATTCCATGTGGGAGTTCGCCTAGACGATAAAGGTGCAGCACAACAACAGCCACTGTTAATGCGAACAGAATTGCCCACGAAACCAAGGTGATGCGGGAGCGTTCCTCGTCTCTTGAATAGACCGCGCCGGCCGGAGGTCGCGCAGCAGATGATGTTTCGGACAAATTTTTTTCGTTCCCGTACCTGCAGCCAGCGCTGGCACCCCAAGGCGGGCGTAACTG
Organism: Caldilineaceae bacterium; assembly: GCA_965200615.1. Taxonomy (GTDB): domain Bacteria; phylum Chloroflexota; class Anaerolineae; order Caldilineales; family Caldilineaceae; genus Bin5. The sequence continues at coordinate 1,692,617 of OZ241377.1, forward strand.
TCTGACGAACTAGGCTGCACCGGACCTGAGGCCACTCTCCCAGCTTTACTGGTCCGAATGCCGCCTTTCCGGGAGCCCCCTATGCGTAACTCAAACGTCAAGTATAGAGACGCCGGCAAGAAAACCCAAGTGCGCACGTACCTGAATGGCGCCTGGTGTCCTTGCCCTGCTGCCGAGGCCCCCCAAACCAGAAGCGCCTACCCATGGCCGCGCCAGCGGCGAAAGCATACTTTCCCCAGTTCTTCTATTGGTCATTCACACGCTTTCAGATATGATTGATCCAAATCCGGGATCACATCATCGCTTCGCCGCACAGGCGCCGCCTGGAAAGTCGCCTATGAGAACCGTAGCAATGATCTTGGCTGGTGGAGAGGGCACTCGCCTCACCGTCCTGTCCGAAAAAAGGGCCAAACCCGCGGTTCCGTTCGCCGGCAAATTTCGCATTATCGATTTCACGATCAGCAACTGCGTCAATAGCGGTATCTACTCCGTCGGCGTTCTCACCCAGTATCGTCCCCACAGTCTCAACGAACACATCGGCATCGGTAAACCCTGGGATCTCGACCGTCAGCACGGCGGTATCCGCCTCTTGCAGCCCTTTCAGGGCCGCGGCGAACAGGACTGGTATGCCGGCACCGCCGACGCAATTCTGCAAAACCTGAACTTCGTCACCGAATACAACGCCGACACCGCCCTGATTCTCTCCGGCGACCATATCTACAAGATGGACTACGGCCCAATGCTGGACTTCCACCAGCGCAAGGGCGCCGACGTGACCATTGGCGTCATGCCCGTACCGATCGAGGAGGCGCACCGTTTCGGCATCATGGAGACGAACACGGAGGATGAGATCGTCCGGTTCCATGAAAAACCGGAGAAACCGACCAGCAATCTGGCTTCGATGGGCATCTATGTCTTCAACAGCCGCCTACTGGCCCAACGCCTCCAGGAAAAAGGCGATGACGGCCCCCGCACAGATTTCGGCCAGCACGTCGTCCCCGCCATGCTGGCCGCCGGAGACCGCGTCCTTTCATACCCCTTCAACGGTTACTGGGTTGACGTCGGCACCGTAGACGCCTACTGGAAAACCAGCCTCGAACTGCTCCAACCCAACCCGGCCCTGGACCTCTATTCCGACAACTGGCCCATCTCCACCCGCTCGGAGGAACGTCCGCCGGCCAAATTCGGCCCCCAATCCCAGGTCGTGCAGAGCATGGTGTCCAACGGGTGCGAAGTCCATGGATTCGTCAAAAACAGCATCTTCAGCCCCGGCGTCTATGTCAGCCCCGGCGCCGTCGTGCAGGATAGCATCCTCATGAACGATTCCTGGATCGGCCCCGGCGCCCACGTGGAACGCGTCATCATCGACAAGCAGGTCATCGTCGGGTTCGGCGCCAAAGTCGGCTGTACCCCTTCGGACGCACCCGCACCCAACCAGCAGTTTCCCGACAAGCTGGACAGCGGCCATACCGTCGTCGGCAAAGGCGCATTCATCCCCGACGGCGCCCGGATCGGCACCAACGTGATCGTCAACAGCGACAGCGGCGAACAGGACTTTCCACCAGACCTCGTCGTGGAGGACGGGCAAACCGTATAGCTTTCGCACTGCGCCCCTACACGAACGGAGCGCGAGGATTGTTCCCTATGTCTTCCGCATTCACTATGATCATGGCCGGCGCCGACAACGCCGACCTCAGTGTCCTCACCGAGATCCGATCCGAACCGGCCGTCCCCTTCGCCGGCAAGTTCCGCCTGATAGACTTCTCTCTCTCCAACTGCGTCAACAGCGGCATCCACAACGTCGCCGTGCTCACACAATACCGGCCCCGCAGCCTCAACGATCATATCGGCATCGGCAAACCCTGGGATCTGGACCGTTCCAGCGGCGGGGTGCGCCTGCTGCAGCCCTACCGCGGCGGCCCCTACGGTGACTGGCAACGCGGCTCCGCTGACGCCATTCGACGCAACCTGGACTACGTAATCCAGCAGAAGGAGGAGTGCGTACTGATCCTCTCCGGCAAACACATCTATCTGATGGACTACCGGCCATTTCTTGAGCACCATCAGCGCACCGGCGCGCCCGTGACCATTGCTGTCCGCCGCGTCAGCCGCCACGAAACCCATCGTTTCGGCATCATTTCACAGGATACGGACGACCGCGTCGTCGAGTTTCAAGAGAAACCGAGGCGCACGCAGCAAAATCTCGCCAGCATGGGCGTCTATGTCTTCAGCCGCGACTTTCTCGTAGAGGGCCTGAGCAACGGCAGCGGCGATGACATCGGCCGCGACATCCTGCCGGGGCTGGTCGAACAAGGGCATGTCGCCAGCTACACCTATCCCGGATACTGGGCCGATGCCAGCACGGTTCAGGCCTACTGGGATGCCAATATGAGCCTGCTGGCCGAAGAACCGGCCCTCAACCTCTATGCGCCGGAGTGGGTTGTGCATACCCGCAGCGAGGAGCGCGCCCCGGTCAAGCTGGGGCCCGCCGCAGACGTGGATGGGGCGCTGTTATCCAATGGCTGTCAGATCGAGGGTGAGGTGGAACGAAGCGTACTGTCACCCGGCGTGCAGGTGGGGGAGGGGGCCGTCGTCCGGGACAGCGTCATTCTCAACGACACCGTCATCGAACCGGGCGCGGTCGTCGAGCGCTGTGTGATCGACAAAGAGGTGCGCGTCTGTCAGGACGCGCACGTGGGCCACTCCGACAACAACAGCCCCAACCTGGAGCTGCCGGCCCGGCTCAACACCGGCCTGACCCTCGTCGGCAAGGGCAGCCTCGTTCCTGCCGGCATGCGGCTAGGCCGCAACGTCGTAATCCATCCCTTCAGTGGTGCCGACGCATTCCGCAACGGCAAGGGCGTGGAAAGCGGGACAAGCATCGGCCTCAATCTGCGCTGAGCGGAACTGCCGACTCCCGTTTCCGGCAACCGACGTGAAAATCCCTGCTCTAGCCCTGTTTGGCTCGATACCCAAGTTCATTCAGAAGCGCAACCAGCCGTTCCCTCTGATCGCCCTGGATTTCGATCTCCGCGCCCTTGACCGCGCCGCCGCAGCCCAACTTGCCTTTCAGGTGCTTCAGCAGGCCGCGCTTGCCCACTTCCGGGCTCATAACTCCGGTAATGATGGAAACCGTCTTCCCTTTGCGCCCCTTCCGCTCCAGGCGCACACGCACCGGCTGCGTCCCCTGGACGGCAAAGGGCGCGGCCGGGTTGCGGGGCAGATCCGGTGGACGCTGCCCAGGTTCCGGCTCCGGGTCCGTCGAGAAAACGAGCCGCGGCCCCGCCTTTTTGGAGAAGTTGCGATCGGAGTTCTTTGCCTTGCGCTTGGACATGGTTCGTCCCTTTTCGTCCTGCCGGAAAGTAGAAAGGAGTTGCACCATGCAGTATAGCATCAGCGGAGAGATTGCCCAGTCCGCACGCCTCATTTTCGCCCTGGGTGAACATGCCTGGGTCAGCAAGGGCGCCCTCATGGCCTATTCATCCCAGATGCAGTGGAGCCTACGCGTACCGGGCGGAGCAGGGGGCGCGCTGCGGCGCAGCCTCTCCGGCGAAGGCGTCGGCCTTACCTACCTGGAATCGAAAGCCGAAGAACAATATGCCCTCCTGGCGGCCAACGCACCGGGCCACCTGGAGATCTGGGATCTTGAGCGCGACGGCCCTGTGACCACAACGCGCGGCTCTTTCGTCGCCGCCTGGGGCGAAGAGGTTGACATTACTGTGACGGTCGCGCGTCGCGCCGGGGCGGCTGTTTTCGGCGGCGCCGGCCTCTTTCTGCAGACGATTTCAGGTCTGGGGATCGTGCTCGTGCACGGCAGCGGCGACTTCTACGAGCGCCAGATGGCGGCCGGTGAAGAACTGCTCGTCAGCACCGGAAACCTGGCCGCATTTTCTTCTGGAATCGACTACGATATTCGCGGCGTGGGCGGCTGCCGCAGGATGATATTCGGCGGCGAAGGGCTGTTTATGACCAACCTGCGCGGCCCCGGACGCGTCCTCCTCCAGACCCTCAAGCGCAATAGTGGCTCAAATTCATCCGGCTGAGGAGCGCGGCTCGCCCGCCTCCCTCGACCAAACTGCGATTTGGTTTCTGTATGCACTTCGACCAAAATGTTGGGCAGATCCCTGCAAGTGGATATGTCGATCCATCGCTCTCATCCCGAGGAGGTCCGCTATGTGCGCAGACAGCCGATCCCTCATACGAACTGTCAGTGGCGAGGTTCGATTGCCCGACCCCGTTGACGATGCCATTCTGACGCTCGGCGTACGGATGCGCGATCCGCTCTCGTACGAGGATATCGCGTCAGCATTCGGCATCACTCACGACAATGTGAGCGAAATCTGCGAGCCGTACAAGGAGCTTTTGCGCGCGACGGAAGAAGATGGCCCTGCCCTAACCTATACGCGACGGTCGTCCCGGAAGGCAGTTCGGCCGCGCGCGATGTGGGAAAATGCGGCATTTGGGAACAGTGGGAGGGAATCTTTTCAGAAACAGCAGATCGTGAACGGCGCTGACCGACTCGCCGATCCCGTCGAGGATGCCGTCTTGACGCTGGGAGTGCGTCTGACCAATCCGCTTTCGTACGAGGAAATTGCGTCGCTTCTGCAAATCGCACACGAGGACGCAAGTAGAATCTGCAAGCCCTATAAGGAATTTATGCGCAAGGCAGGAGAATACGGGGTCCGCGGGGTGACCAGGACGGAATAGGCTGCCTGCCGCAACTCTCCAACACATGACCCAACCCGGAAGGCAACTTCTGACCCACCCTTCCCCTGACGACGGCTACTCTTAACGCGGCGCCGCCGCGTTGAAGATCTGCCTCAAAAGATCAGAGCGTTCAACCTCAGTCGTCCAGCGCGGTTGCGCATAGTCTTCAAGCACCGCGGTCAGGATCTCCGTGCTGATCACCTGTCCGGCATGGATCGTATGGCGGGCAATCAGTGAAGTGCGCGTCTGCCAGCTCCACATCTGATCGAAGAACAGGTTGCCCAAACCGTAGACGATGATGCCGGGCTTCTCATTTCCATACCCATACGGCTCCATCGCCTGCGGCACATGGCTCTGTACACCGGTGACAATGTCTGCGCCGGCCGCACGCAGCTCGCGGAAATCCTGCACCTGCCGAAAAATCGGCGCCGGGTTATAGATCTCCTCATGCTGCAACTCAACCGCGATCACGTCGACTTCGCTGCGGAGCGCCGCGATCCTGGCAAAGATGCGCTCCTTATTTCCGTAATAGTGGCAGGCTCCCGGCCCGTCCTCGGTCGCCCAGGCAAAGCTGGGATAGTGGGCCAGCGCCGCGAAAAAGGCGAAGCGGTTGCCGTTGTGCTCAAATAACAGCGGCGCGCACGCCTCCTCCTCATTCAAACCGCTCCCATAAATGGGAATCCCGTTCTCCCGATACCAGCCAATCGACTCGCGCGCGCCTTCTCGCCCAAAGTCGTTGACATGGTTGCCGCTCAGTCCCACGATATCGGCGCCCAGCGCCTCCAGCGCCGTCCAATAGACCGGTCTGCTGCACAAGATCATGTTGTTCAAAGACGGATCAACGTTACAGCCTTCCAGAAACGGCACTTCATTGCTGATGTGCGTAATGTCGGCCGCACGCAGCGTCGACGAGATCACCCGGGCCGGGTAGTCGTAACCCTTCGTCTCCATGCGTGCCGCGGTCACGCGGGCCATCGCCGTGACACCCGTCATGATCAGAGTCGTTAACTCGTTGGGGTTCCGGTTCGTCGGCTCTGTGATCTGCGGTCGCAGGGCCGCAGCCACGGCTTCCCTCTCCGCACCAAATACGGACACCACTGCCGTCAGCGGATAGGCGGCCGCGTCAAAGGTGTTGCTGACAATGTTATAGCCGTTCAGGCGCAATACTTTAAGAACGGGCGTAAGGCCTTCGAAGGGCACAATCGCCAGGGTGCCGGTCGACGCCTCCAACACGGCGGGAAGGACGCTGCCGCTGGCCGTCTGCACCGTGTCGGCTGCCTCTTCACCGAAAATCGCCTCCAGTTCGGATACGTAATCGGCATCAACGAGCAGCGGGCCGCTGCCCCTGCCCTGCCAGCGCAGCGTCAACTCCGCCATCGATACCTCGTCCTCAACTGTGGCGAACGGCGCCACCGGCGCCAGGTAGCGGGTATACAGCACGCTTCCCGCCCCCTCTGTCCCGGACACCAGGCGGATCTGAACATCGGCATTGCGCGGCTGATCCAGCAAAAAGACCGTCTTGCGAGCGCCGCCGGACACGATCTCGTCCAGCCCGAATGCCGCTGTCAGCAGTTGACCGAAGTAGCGTTCCGGCAGAGCGGTGTCAAGCGCGACCGTCAGCCAGCCGTTGCGGCTGTTTGCCTGCTGCGCCGCCGGCTGCAACTGCGTCTCGGAGAAGGTTCCCACCTCTTCGACACGCTGTGTCCCGCTCGCAAAGCTGGCAATCGAGGTTGCCGCCGCCACGCCAATAAAGCCCAGCAGTACAGTGACGAGAAGACGACCGGGCGCCCGCAAGTTCGTGACTTCCACCCTGAAAGGAGAGATCCGGGCGGCTGCAAACATCCCTTGCATCCCACGCGCCCACGCGCGAATAACGTGCGATCCGAGCCGCAACTGTTCCTCTATCTGTTTGCGGATGGCGCCTAGTCGGTTCAACATTGCCGTTCAACTGCCTGACATCTACTGGAAAGCCGAACTGTGGAAGTCTCCTGACACAGAGTCCAAATCAAAAGTATATGACCAACATCGGCATTGGTCAACATCCCGTTTTCCTCCCCGTACGCGCCGGCAAGGACTGTCAGGAGCGCTACTCCCTCTGGCCGCCTCCAGTCTGGCAGGTCGCCGTATTCGGGGTGGCTTATCGCAGATTCGCCGGCGACGCGGTCCATATCCTGCGGCCGGGCTGCAGATCGGACGTTGACAATCGAGACGCACTTCGGTACATTTCCGTCTTATTCAAACAATACGACCATGTAGTCTCAACGAGTTGTATGCGCGCAGTTCCTGGCAAAGTTCCTCCCTTTGGGAAGGATTCAAACCAAACAGTGACAAAGGAGTGAAATTGGCTACCGGAACCGTTGGTGAAGTCGTCAAACTGTGTGGAAAACTGGGGATCATCGGCTTTGGCGGGCCGGCCAGCCACATCGCCATGCTTGAAGATGAGGCCGTCGCCCGGCGCAAATGGCTCAGCCGGGAACACTTTCTCGACCTGGTCGGCGCCACCAACCTGATCCCCGGCCCCAATTCAACCGAAATGATGATCCATATCGGCTACCAGCGCGCCGGCTGGCCCGGCCTGCTCGCCGCCGGTATCTCCTTTGTGCTGCCTGCCGTCCTCCTGTCCACGCTGATAGCCTGGGTCTACGTGAAGTTCGGCGCGTTGCCGGCCGTGCAACCCTTCCTGGCAGGCGTAAAGCCCGCGGTCCTGGCAGTCATCCTCGGCGCTCTCTGGCGGCTGGGTCTAACGGCCTCCAAGCCCAAGGAGGCAGCCCACACGCGCATCGCCCTCGCCGTCATCGGTATCGCCGTCGCGGTCGCGGTCTACCTCGGCACCCCCGTAATCTGGTCGCTGATTGCGGGGGGCCTGCTGGGGATGCTCACCCTACGCGCCATGTCCGGCTGGAGCGGCGCCGCCGCGCTGTTGGCCCTGCCGGATAGCCGCGATGCACTCCCTTGGGCAGACCAATCCCCCGCGTCAGCGCTCAAGTGGGCGGCTCTGCTCGCGGTTGCGGCCGCTCCCGCCCTGACCCTCGGCGCGCTCGGCCTTTTTTTCCTCAAGGTCGGCAGCGTCCTTTACGGCAGCGGCTACGTCCTCGTCGCCTTTCTTGAAGGCGACCTGGTCCACGAATACGGCTGGCTCACACAACAGCAGCTGCTCGACGCCATCGCCATCGGCCAGTTCACGCCCGGCCCCGTCCTCTCCACCGCCGCCTTCATCGGCTACGTGCTCGCCGGCATTCCCGGCGCCGCGGTCAGCGCCGCCGCCATCTTCGCGCCCTCATTTATCTTCGTCGCCATCCTCAACCCCATCGTGCCCCGCCTGCGTAGCTCGGCATGGCTGGGCGCCTTCCTCGACGCAGTCAACGTCAGCGCCGTCGGCCTCATGGCCGCAGTCCTCGTGCGCCTGACCACCGACATAGTCACGGCCTGGCCCGCCGCAGTAATCGCCCTGCTCGCCGCGGCCGCGGTGCTGCGCTGGCGCGTCACCTCCGCCTGGGTCGTCATCGGCGGCGCCCTGCTCGGCTGGCCGCTGTCATTGCTCGGTTAGTTCAGTGAGTTCCAGGCCTCAACGCTCGAGGTTTTGAAAAGGCTGTTTAGTAGCCCGGATCAGTGGAATCAAAGGCACCCCACACACATCCAGCCATCTTCCCCAGCAGCCACTGTCAACCACGCCCTCACAATGGCCCTTGACGACCCGCTCCCAGTGCGCCTCGGAGTGAAAAAGATTCCCCCCTTTGGCGACGTCGGTAGCATAGAGGAATCCCAGATAGACGAGAACCACCGGCGCCCCCAGGGAGGCCAGCTTCCACGACCACGCAAACCGGTTCGCAAGTTGGTAATGACTGTCCCGCGAAATACCCCACCTGCCGCCGGTCGCCGCTCGGAGCCCAACGGCCGCCTCCTCGATCGCCTCGCCGATCTTTTCGTGATTCTTCAGCGTGCCTTCTGAAGTAGGCTTCCCCAGCCGCTTCCCCCTTGACGACCCCGCCATTTCGTTCCAGTGCGCTTTCGCCTCAACCAGAAGCAACCCCTTCCTGCCCCCAACCGTGCACGTGCTCGCTATATCCCAGTTCGGTGTCCTCGGGTCGTTCTCAGAGACTGCCAGCCACCAGTTGCCCAAAAGCTCACTTATGCCGGAAGGCAGCAGATCATTTGGCTTGTCCAACTCCACTTCCTCCGCGGGCGTCGTGTCCCACGAGCCGTCTATCTTCTGCACCGGTTTCCCGCTCGGCCGCCATATATCGTCAACTGTAATCGTGACATCATCAACGCCCACCATCCGGGTCAGCCGGGCAGCGACCTCCGCCTTGTCCCCGTCCACAAGCAGCACACAGCGCGGCCGGCTCCCGCGGTTGTCTTTCCCAAGGCGCTTCGCCCAACCCATACCATTCCTCCCTGCACGTGGCCACAAAAGGCCGGACTATCTCCTCCTCCTGCGCCGGCCTCTGCCGGCGCTCTTCCCCCTGCTCTCCCGCTCCGCCAGCATCTGCACTGCCTGTTCCAGCGAAATGCTCCGGGGATCCGTCTCCTTCGGAATATTGGCGTTCGTACTATTGTGGTTGACATACGGACCGTACCGCCCGTCCAGAACGCGTACCGGTTCGCCGTCTTTGGGATGCGCCCCCAGCTCCTTCAGAACCGGGCGCGTCGAACTGCCCCGCCTCCGGTCCGGCGCCTCCTTGAGCAACGCCAGCGCACGCGGCAGATCAACCCCCAGCACACTGTCCGGCGCCTTCAGGCTCACAAACTTCCCGTTGTGCACGACGTACGGCCCGTACCGCCCCACGCCGGCGCGCACCTCCTCACCGTCGTCAGGATGCGTCCCCAGCACCCGCGGCAGACTCAGGAGCTGCAGCGCCGTCTCCAGGTCCATCCCCTCTTTCGTCATGCCTTCAACCAGGCTGGCCCGCTTCGGTTTCCCATCTGACCTGCTCTTCGCTTTCTCCGCCGGCGCGTCCGCCGCCTTCGGCTTCCCTTTGCCCGCAACAACCAGGGGCGTGAGCGTTTCAACGGCCTTGGCGCCAAGCCGGGGCACGCGCGCCAGTTCCGCCGTCGACATATAAGGACGGCCTGCCATGATCCCCTTGGCCAGTCCGGGACCGATCCCTGGCAGCGTCGCCAGCTCCTTGGCCGTAGCCGTGTTGATGTCAACCGGACCAGTCGGCGTTCGCGGCTTCTCCTCTCTGGATCCGTCCTCGCCCAGCTGCACATACGCGCCGTAACGCCCATCCTTAACCAGAACCGGCTGGCCGCTCACCGGATCGTCCCCCAGTTTAATCGGCCCCTCCTGCTTAGCGCTCACCATCGCCTCGACCGCGGCCACATCCAAGTCCCCCGGCGCCAGATCATCCGGCAGGCTCACCGTCTGCCTGTCGCCGTTGACCTCCCGCGCCAGAAACGGCCCATACTGTCCAATCCGCACCTCGACCGGCAGATCGGGAAAATCGACCCGGCCCGCATGGCGGGGATCGATAGCGTTCTCCTTTTCCCTGACCTGGCTCTCCAGCCCCTGCTCACTCAGATAGAACTGGTTCAGATATTCGAGCCAGTCGACCTCCCCCTCCGCGATATCATCCAGCGTCTGCTCCATCTCCGCTGTGAACTTCAGGTCCACCAGCTCCTCAAAGTTGCTCTCCAGGAGCTGCACCACCGCAAACGCAACAAACGTGGGCACCAGCTCCCGGCGCTGTTTGAAGACGTAACCCCGGTTCTGAATTGTGTCGATGATCGTGGCGTACGTGCTCGGGCGGCCGATGCCTTCCGTCTCCAGCGCTCGAACCAGCGTCGCCTCCGTGTAGCGGGCCGGCGGCTTCGTCTCGTGCCCCACCGCCTCCAGTTCCCGGCAGTCCACCTCCTCATCCTTGGCCAGCGTCGGCAGCGGCGACTCCTGGTTCTCAATCGCGGCATCGGGATCATCGGAGCCTTCAACATAGGCGCGGAAGTATCCCGGAAAGAGGATCTCCCGCCCCGACGCGCGGAAAAGCGCCTCATCCGCCGAGTCCCTCGCCGACTGCTCTATTGCACGGATCATCACCGTCGTTGTACGCAAGCGGGCGTTCACCATCTGCGTCGCCACCGTCCGCTTCCAGATCATGTCGTAAAGCGTCGCCTCATCGCCCGAAAGCGGAAGCGTTTCCAATGGACGCATCGCGTTGCCTGCCTGCCGGATCGCCTCATGCGCCTCCTGCGCGCCCTTTGACTTCGTCCTGTATCGCCGCGGTTTCTCAGTCAGATACCGTTCGCCGTAGCGCTCCTGCACACGCCGCCGGGCCGCGTTCACAGCCTCGTCGCTGAGATGCACCGAATCCGTCCGCATATAGGTAATGTATCCGTTTTCGTATAGGGACTGCGCCACCCGCATCGTGCGCCGCGCCCCCCACCCCTTCTTGCGGTTGGCCTCCTGCTGCAGCGTGCTCGTCGTAAATGGCGGCGCCGGCGAGCGGGACTGCTCCGAGCTCTCAATCGAGCGCACAGCCCAACTGCCGTCCTGCAGGCGCTGCCGCAATGCCCTCGCCTGCTCCTCATCCAGCAGCAGAACGTCCCCGCTGCCCTCGCTTGGGTGCGGCTTTACCCGCTTGCCCGCCGCGATCTTTCCCGTCGATTCATCGAAATCCCGCCCAGTGGCCACCCGCGTCCCGTTCACCGAAACCAGCGTAGCATCAAAACGGTGCGCCGCACTGTCCGGGCGTTTGTTAAGCTGCGCCTTCAAATCCCAATAGGAACCGCTTACAAATGCCCGCCGTTCACGCTCCCGCAGCACCAGCAGCCGCACCGCCGCGCTCTGCACCCGGCCAGCCGACAGCCTCGGCGCGATCTTCTTCCACAACAACGGCGAGACCGTATAACCCACCAGGCGGTCGAGAATGCGCCGCGTCTCCTGCGCCCGCACCAGATCGTTGTCGATCGAACGCGTCGATTTCAGCGCCTGCTCGATCGCCTCTCGCGTAATTTCGTGAAATATCATCCGCCTGACCGGAACCTTCGGCTTCAGCACCTCATAGAGATGCCAGCCGATACTCTCCCCTTCCCGGTCCTCGTCCGTGGCGAGCAAGACCTCGTCCGCCCCCTTCAACGCCGACCTCAACTCGGAGACGACCTTCTTCTTGTCCGACGGAACGACATATAGCGGCTCGAACTCATCCTGCACCTTGACACCGAGCCGCGCCCAGGGCTCCCCCTTCACCTTCGCGGGAACCTCGGCAGCAGAGGCCGGCAGATCGCGCACGTGCCCCATGCTGGCCTTGACTTCATATCCCCTTGGCAAAAAACCGCGAATCGTTCTGGCCTTGGTCGGCGACTCTACAATGACTAATTTCGACATTCTTCTTCTTATGGCTGATGGTTTATGAACAATGACTGAACGCAAAGACATTTTACCGATTAGGGTCCTACCTGCATTTCAGCCGAGATAGAATACACAAGAACATTGACGCGGGCAAGTGAAATGTTAAGAAGCTGTTTGAAAAGGGTCAATTGGGTGCCAGGCGGCGTACCATGAGACGAATCATAGCGATATGGATAAAGGCGACACTGCTTTCGGGCAGTCGTTCATAGTCTTTACAGAGGCGACGATTGAGGCCAAGCCAAGCGAAGGTGCGCTCCACCACCCAACGACGGGGCAATACGGAGAAACCTTTTTGTTCTTGCGGGCGGAGGACAGGTTGAAGGCGGAAGCGAAAACGCTGCGCAACCCATCTCTGCAAAGAGCCGCGATAGGCGCCGTCAACCCAGATAAGACGCAGTTTCTGGCCGAAACCGCAGCCTCGTCTGAGCAGTTGCCGTGCCCCATCGCGGTCAGGCAGGTCGGCAGCAGTGACCAGGACGGCCAATGTGAGTCCCAGCGTATCGACAAGAAGATGCCGTTTCCGTCCCGTGATGCGTTTACCGCCATCGTAGCCTCGCACACCTGCCGGTGTATGGCCAGTCTTGACTGTCTGACTATCGATACTGCCAGCCGTTGGATGCTTGTGTCGTCCGCTTCGATGACGAACCCGCACTCTGAGCGTGTCATGCAACCTGCGCCAGGCGCCATCGTCCCGCCACTGCCTGAAGTAGGTGTAAACACTCTGCCCTCTGCCACGGCGGAAAATCACTCGGCAGCATCCGCCACTGGATGCCACCCACAGTCAGGTAGAGAATGGCATCAACCACCAGACGCATATCCAGGCTGCGTGGTCGCCCGCCCGGTTTGGCTGCGGGAATCAGATGCTGGATAATAAGCCACTGGCTGTCAGTCAAATCTGTTGGGTATCGTTTTGTTTTCACAGAGACTACGTATACCACAATTTGGCCGACAGCCTTTACTTTTCAAACAGCCTCTAAGGAAATTGCGCGCTTCCCTTTCGCTCCCGGCAACTCGTACAAGGGCCGTACACTTCCCGTCATGCGCTCGTAAGTGCGCCCCGCAACAGCCCGCCCTTGCCAGCCACAGCGCCTGTTGTTCGCCAGCATTGTCTCTACCCAACAGTGTTTACTCCCCTCTTGCAGTCTCAAGCCGCTGACTGCTGACCACTGCAGTTCTTCAGAAAGCATCTGACCAAAACCGGTTCTCAACGTGATTTCGCTATCCGTTGACAGCCGCGGCCCTTCGACATATACTGAACACACTTCCTTACCCCTCATCTTCAATGCAACGGGGAGACAGAACCGTGAATGCATATCGGAATGGGCAATCGGTTTCTCCGACGCTCTCGCTCAGCCAGTCTGACCATGCCGGACGTCATCGGACAGCCGTTAGAATCAGCACAGGCTCCAGGATGCTGCCCGCCGCTGTTCTGTTTGCCCTGTTCTGTCTCGTATTCAGCGGCTGTGCCCCCAACTACGATCTTCTCAACCTGACCGTGCCCGCTTCGGTACAGGTCGAGCAGTTCAGTCCTGAAGCCGGTCTCTGTACCGACCGGTTCATACCCCACGACCTCCCCCACATCACCACGACCGTCGACGGCATTATCCGTATGTACGAGGCCAACGGCGCCGGCGTCGCCATCAATGATCTGGACAATGACGGCGATCTCGATCTGGTCCTCGGTAACTACGACAATCCCAACTCCATCTTCTGGAACGAAGGGGACCTGAACTTCCGCCAGGAGCAGATGCCGGTTGGGCGCACACGCGCTGTGACCGCGGTCGATGTTGACGGGGATGGCTGGACCGATCTCGCGCTGACACGCGTCGGCGGCGCAATCAATTTCTGGCGCAATCGCGGCGCCGAGTTGGCCGCCGGCGAGCCCGGCCGTTTCGTGCAGGAGTTCGTCAACGGACTTGCCAAGCCCGCCTATGCCATGGATTGGGCCGATTTGGACGCCGACGGCGACCTGGACGCCGTTACCGCCTCCTACGACATCGGGCTGCTGACCGAGTTGGGCAATGAATACCTGCTCAAAGACGAGGCCGGCGTCTATATCCACTGGAATGAGGCCGGCGAATTCCGTGCCCAGCGGCTTGCCGAAGAGGCCCAGGCCCTGGCCATCGCCCTTTGGGATGAAGACGGCGACGGCCGGCTCGACCTTCTCGTCGGCAACGACTTCGCCCTGCCGGATCAATTCTGGCGCAACCATGCCGACGGCTGGCAGCTGGCATCAATCTTTCCCGAGACGACTCACAGCACCATGAGCTTCGACCTGGCCGACGTCGATAACTCCGGCCGCACCGCACTCTTTGCCAGCGATATGAAGCCGCTCGATACAAACCCCGAAACGATGCGCGCCTGGGCGCCGCTCATGGAGGCGGAACACCCTCCCCTGCCGGCCGGTGACCCCCAACGCATGGAAAACATGCTCCTCGTCGCCGACAAGGACGGCGCTTTCCGAAATCTCGGACGTGACCGCCAGCTCGACGCCACCGGCTGGAGTTGGGCAAGCCTCTTCGGCGACCTCGACCAGGACGGGCAGCTTGACCTCTATATCGTCAACGGCTTTGCCGAATCGACAACCTTCGCCCATATGGACGATCATGAACTGGTCGAACAGAATCAGGCCCTGCGCAACACCGGTGGCCGCTTCGAGCGCATGCCGGACTGGGGCCTGGGCAGCGAACGCGGTGGACGCGGCGCAGCCCAGGGTGACCTCGACGGTGACGGCGACCTCGATATCGTCGTCAACAACCTGCGCGGCAACGCCCAGCTCTTCGAAAACCGCCTCTGCGGCGGCGCCTCACTCCAGGTCGAACTGCGCCAGCCCGGCAGCGCCAACCCGGCAGCCATCGGCGCTACAGCCTTTCTCGAGACGCCCGCAGGCCGCCTGCGCCGCGACGTACGCGTAACCCGCGGCTACCTCTCCAGCGACCCCGGCCAGCTCCACTTTGGTTTTCCCGCCGAAACCCAACCCCGCCTCCTGCTGATCCGCTGGCCTGATGGCCGGTGGTCAACAGTCTCCGGGCCGGCCCCGGGGCAACGGCTGACAGTTTCCAGAACAGACCTTGGGCAGGAGTAGCGCGTTACGGCACGCAGCCCCGCTAAGCGAAACGACCTGCAAATACTGACCAAAACAATGTGGAAAAGCAGAGATGCCAGAATCCAAAGCCCGTGAAGCCGCCATCGAAAAGATCCGCCGCCTGCCGCAGCAGGTCGAAGAGCTGGTTTCCGGGCTCTCACCGCAGGAACTGACCGCAAAACCACTGGCCGGTGAATGGACGGTGGCCCAGAACGTCCATCACATCGCAGACTCCCACATCAACAGTTACATGCGCTGTAAGCTGATGGCAACCGAAGACAACCCGACCCTCAAGCCCTACGACGAGGGCGCGTGGGCCCTGCTCACCGACGGCGGCAGCGATGACCTCTCCGATTCTATTGCCCTGTTGAAAGCGCTTCACGCCCGTTGGGTCCAGTTCTGGGAAAATCTGCCGGAGGACGCCTGGCAGCGCACCGGAATGCACCCGGAGAGCGGAGCCGTCACCCTGGCCAGACAGCTTGAGTTGTACGTCGAGCACGGCGAAGCCCACCTGGATCAGATCCGCCGCACGCTGGCCGCAGGCAAAAAGTAGCCAGCCGCACAGGATGCCCTTCCGGATACTGGGAACGGCTACACGAGTTGTGTAAGAATCCGCACAGAGCTGATCGCTGCACATGGGATAAAGTCCTGGTTATCAGAGCGATAGGAGAAAGCATGGGATCTGCAGAAGCGCTGCATGATCTGCAAAAGGAACAGACTGAGCAGACCAAGGATCGCACTGCGCCGGTCAATCACCTCGCGCCGGATGAAGGACGTCGTGTCTCCCTCGAAGAATACTGGGAAAAATGGTACGAGAACCCCTACCCTGACATCGACGTCAGCTACGAATGGAACAATGGCATATTGGAGGCAAAACCCTTGGCCAATGCGCCCCAAATCGAACTTGGAGTCTGGTTCCTTTTCCTCCTCGCTCAGTATCTCTACTCGCATGACATCGCACAACTGATCAATCTGGAGACCGGCTTTGTCCTCACGATGGAGGACGTATCCGAGCCGTCAGGGATCCGCAAAGCCGTCCGCAAGCCGGATATCGGCATCATTCTGAACAGTAACCCTGTCCCCTGGGGACGCGTGGATCAGCGCTCCTTCGCCGGGGTCTGCGACGCCGTCGTCGAATTCATCTCCGATTCCACACAGGTCGAAGTCCGGCGCGATACTGAAGAGAAAAGGCGCGACTACGCCCTGGCCGGCGTGCAGGAGTACTACATTCTCGACCCCTCCGGCGAGCACATGCATTTCTTCCACCTGACACCGGACGGTCAATATGAAGAAATTCACCCCGACGCCGACGGAGTGATTCGCTCCCAACTGCTGCCCGGCTTCCAATTCCGGCACAGGGATCTCTACGAACTGACGGCGCTGGAAGAACTCGCGCTCGACGAGGTATATCAAGGATTTGTGCTTCCCAAATATCAGGAATCTTTAGCCGCCCGCCAGCAGGCCGAGCAACGGGCCGCGGCCGAAGCAGCCGCCCGCAGGCAGGCCGAAGAACGGTTGCAGTCGCTCGAAGCCGAACTGGCCCGACTGCGCCGTCGGTCCTCTTGAACGGGACTTGCCCAACCCATTTCCCCCACTGGTGAGAAAGCCGCTTGAATGGGGGCGGGATGGCCTTGGCAGAAGATAAACGCGTTTGAATCGCGCTCTCAATTCTTGTACAATAGACTGACCGCGTATTCTCGCGGAATTCCGGCAGGTTACGCAACTCCACTGCGCTCCTGCTCGAAAGGAGCGCATCCGACCATCCATTCGCAGTTTCAGATGTATTCAGGGAGGAAACGAATGCAAAACCGACAATGGCAGAACCGCTTCAGTTTCAAAGCGCTGATCGTCCTGGCGCTGGCCGCCCTGCTTCTCTCTGCCTGCGCCCCCATCGCACCGGCAGCTGATAGCGGCATGGAGATGGCCGACGAAGGCCCGGTAACCATTACCTGGGCCATGTGGGGCAGCCCCGCAGAGGTCGCGACCCACCAGTCAGTGGCCGATGCCTTTATGGAAGAACAGTCCGACATTGTCATTGATATCCTGGCCGAGCCCTGGGGCGACTACTTCACCAAGATCCAGACCCTCTGGGCCAGCGGTGACTCGTCCGTCGTCCCCGATGTCCTCTTCCTCTCGCCCATCGTGAACTATGCCTCCGAGGGCGTGCTGGAAAACCTTGACCCCTGGATCGAGGCGAGCGGCTACAATGTCGACGACTACTGGCCCTCTCTGCTCGAGTACGCCATGTACGATGGCAGCGTATACGGCTTCCCCCGCGACATCGGCCTTGAGGTCCTCTACTACAACAAGGACATCTTTGACGAGGTCGGCGTCCCCTACCCCGATGACACCTGGACCTGGGACGACCTTGCGGCTGCAGCTGAGCAGCTGACCGTCGTCGAGGACAGCGGCCGCGTCTCCCGCTATGCGCTCGGCATGGAGGGCGGCAAATGGATGATCTGGGTAATGCAGAAAGGCGGCATGGCCCTGGACGACATGCGCAACCCCTCCAGCTGTGCTCTGAACGAGCCCGGAGTGGTCGAGGCCGTGCAGTTCTTCAAGGACATGATCGACAACAACTACTTCATGCCTCCGGCCAATATGAGCCAGGCCGGTGGTGACGCCGCTGTCTTCCAGAGCGGCCAGGTGGCGATGATTATTCAGAACGCCAGCCGCGTCTCTGCTTTCAACGCCGCCGGCATGAACTACGACGTCTCGGTCATTCCGATTCCCGCTGACGGCCATCGCGCCTCCGCTGCCGGCGGCGCAGCCTGGGTCATGAGCGCCCTCAGCGACAACAAGGAAGAGGCCTGGACTTTCCTGAGCTGGCTCCAGAGCACCAATGGCGGCCAGCGCATCTACACCGCCTCCGGTGAGATCCTGCCTGCCCTGCAGTCAACCGCCAAGTCCGACGCCTTCCTCAACAGTGGACAGCCCCCAGCCAACCGCCAGGCTTTCATCACCGAAGGTGAGAACGCCCGCATGGGTCGCATCGGCTACTTCGTCGAATGGAGCCAGATAGGCGGATCATTCATTAACCCGGGACGCGATCAGATCCTCATCGGTGAGGTTTCTGTCGCAGATGGATTGAATTCCATCTGCGAGCAAGTGGACGCCTTCCTTGAAGAGAACGGATTCCCGAAATAGGCCCGATTGACCGGCAGCCAGCAGCCAGTAGCCAGTTACCAGACCGGCTACTGGCTGCCTGCCATGAACCACCAATGACGCCATGACCGCGTCCACATCCTCACAGAGCTCCCTGCCGCGTTGGCGGCGCTACCAGCCGGACCAGCAGTGGGAAGCCTATCTGTTCCTGCTGCCCAGTTTCGCCGGGTTCCTGATCTTCGTGGCGATCCCTGTCGTCGCATCCCTGGCCCTAAGCCTCTTTGAATGGTCTCTGCTTTCCCCGCCGGAATTCGTTGGCTCAAAAAACTACACCCAACTCCTCTCCAGCGACCTGGTCTTTCGCAAAGTCCTTTCCAACACCTTCTACTTCATCGTCACCATCGTCCCCCTTCAGCTCGCTTTTGGCCTGCTGCTCGCGGTTGCACTTAATCAGGGCTTGCGCGGGCTTGAAGTCTACCGCCTGATCTATTTCATGCCGGTGGTGACGACGATCGTTGCCGCTGCCCTCGTCTTTCAGTGGTTCTTCAATCGCGATTTCGGCATTCTGGCCGCGGCCGTCTGGGAACTGGGGGCCGCGACAGGCCTCCCCATCCGCCCCCCTGACTGGCTCAACGATCCCGACTGGGCCAAACCTGCCGTCGTTATCCTGACCCTGTGGAAAAACACCGGCTTTACCATGGTGATCTACCTGGCCGCTCTGCAAGGGGTGCCCGCGGAACTGTACGATGCCGCCAAGGTTGACGGCGCCAGCGCCTGGCAGCGCTTCCGCTCCGTAACCTTTCCCATGGTCAGTCCCACCACCTTCTTCCTCATGGTCATCCAGATGATCGGCGCCTTCCAGCTTTTCAGCGAGGCATTCGTGATGACACAGGGCGGTCCGGCCAATGCCACGCTCACGATCGTCTACTATATCTACCAGATGGCCTTCGAATTCCAACGCATGGGTAGAGGCGCCGCCATCGCCTGGGTGCTCTTTATCTTCATCTTTATCTTCACCCTCGTGCAGACGCGCCTGCAACGACGCTGGGTGCACTACGAAGCGGGCGGGGAATCGTGACAACCACCACCACTACCCCTACCACTACGCCCGCGTCTATACGTCCGGGAGCCGCACCCGGCGTGACCTTCAAAACAGGGCATCTTGTGCTTCATGTCGCCCTGATCCTGGGCAGCGTCGCCATGCTGCTGCCCTTCGGCTGGATGCTGGCCACCTCGCTCAAGTCGCCGCCGCAGATCTTCACCTACCCTCCCTCCCTCGTTCCCAACCCCGTCGTCTGGCGCAACTACCTGGACACGGTGCAGGCTATGCCGTTCGGGCGCTTCTATCTGAACAGCCTCTTCGTTGCCGTGAGCGTCACCACCCTTCAGATTCTCACCTCCTCGCTGGCCGCCTTCGCCTTCGCCCGCCTGCGCTTCCGCGGCCGCGAAGCCCTCTTCCTCGTCTACCTGGCGACGCTGATGATCCCGTTCCACGTGACCATGATTCCCAATTTCATCCTCATCCGCTTCCTGCGCTGGTTCGATACCTTCTACGCCCTCATCGTCCCCACTGCCTTTTCCGTCTTTGCCGTCTTTCTGCTCCGTCAGTACTTCCGAGGCATCCCCGCCGAGCTGGATGAGGCCGCACGTATGGACGGCGCCTCCTCTTTTCGTATCTGGGGCCAGGTGATCATGCCGTTGAGCGGGCCCGTCCTGGCCGCACTGACGATCTTCGTATTTCTCGGCTCGTGGAACGACTTCCTCTGGCCGCTGGTCGTCTCAAACTCCCACGCCACCCGGACGATTCCCGTCGGGCTTGCCACCTTCAGGGGGCAGTACAACACAGACTGGCACCTTCTCATGGCCGGCTCCGTAATCGCACTGCTGCCGGTGCTCTTGGTCTATGTTTTCGCCCAAAAGCGCTTTGTCGAAGGCATTACCCTCTCCGGTATGGGCGGTCGCTAGCGCCTGTTCGCCCGCCAGCTTCTGATAGTTCCGCTCCACGCATTTTCCCCATCCTGCAATCACACCCTCACCGCGATTTGCCATCGACAAATATTCTGATTCAATAGATCTATGACAGACCAGATCGGCGTGATCGTCAACTCCAATTCGCATATCGACTACGTCTGCCAGCTCCACGGCCCTCTGGAAAGGGAGCAGCGGCCGCCGCCGGGCGCCTACGCCTTCGGTTCCTTCGTTGCCATTTCTCTGCCCCCCTTTCCTGCAACCTCTCCGGACACCGGGCAAAGCCCCACGGCCGACGCGCCATGCCTGGTCGGCGTTGTCTACAATTCAATGCTCGTCAATCCGAACTTTACCAACCTGGGACCCCGGCTCACCTCCAACTCGGAACAGACCGTATTCAGCCCGGACCTGATTGACGAGACCGCTATGTTGATCGGTCTGCTGGCCCTCGGCTGGCAAAACAGTTCTGGCTCGCGGCAAGGGACCCCGCGGCTGTCCGCCGAGGTCGGCGCGACCGTACGCCAACTGACTGAAGAGGAGGTGCGGCAGTTCCACCGCGACGAGAACGGCCACCTCACTCTGCGCTACACGGCTGCGCTCCTCGCCCACAACAATCCACTGGTCCCTGCTCTCCTGCTCCAGATCATCGATCGCTTGGGTGACCTCTTCCCCCAGGAACAGGCCATCCTTCAGGTCATGCGCGACAACGTAGCCTGGAAATCCATCGTGCAGCCGGCCGGATGAGCCGGGCAGTGACCACAGCAACCACCTGACACACCAAACATGCCCTCATCAGCCATCGGTACAGTCAAAGGACCAGGGGAAACCCTCCACGAATACACCTTCATCGCGCCCGACCCCGACCGGCAGCTCAAGCACGGCGAATTCGTCTACTACACCGCCCCCGTCGACGGCAGCCAGCGCCAGATCCTCGGCCGCATCACCGCCCGCACTGCGGTCAAACTCTTCCCCGATACCTTCATGGCCGACCCCTCCGTGCCGCCCCACACCGTGGCCGCCATGCTGGGCTACGAAAGCGACGCCACTGAACTCTTCGAGCTCACAGTCACCGTCCTCGGCTACTATAACGACCGCCTTCAGGACTTCACCAACCCGCGCGTGCCCCCTCAGGGCGGCGCGCCGGTTTTCATCGCCGAGGACAAACTGCTGAACGAGCTGCTCAGCCGCGGCCGCCAGGGCGAGCTCGGCAGCGCACACATCGGCGACCTGCTCAGTCGCGACCCCGGCGCCGTGCCCGTCGCCCTTGACGTGCGCGGCTTCACCAGCACCCATCTCGCCATCATCGCCAGCACCGGCAGCGGCAAGAGCTACCTCGCCGGCGTCCTCCTCGAAGAGTTGTTGATGCCCTACAACCGCGCCGCAGTCCTGGTCATCGACCCCCACGGCGAGTACGATACCCTGCAGCAAGTTCAGAATCTGGAGAGTTTCCGCGACGGCAGCTACGTCCCGAAAGTTCGCATCTTCCGGCCCCACGATCTGCGCGTGCGTATCAGCAGCCTCACCCTGCCCGACCTGCGTTATCTGCTGACAAACCTGTCCGAGAAGATGCACTACCAACTGGGACGCGCCTACCGATACGCCCAGCGTACTTGGGGTGAAGACAGATATACCTTGGAACGACTGTACAGGGCTGTCCGTGAGGTGGGGGACAGCGCGCAGGGGGAGAATGAAGCCGCAGATGACGACCCCACCACCGGCGCCCTCATCTGGCGGCTGGGCGCAGCCCTGGGCGGCAGCGGCATCTTCCACGACTTTGAAAACATAGAACTGGATGAACTGTTCCGGCCGGGGATGTGTACTCTGGTCCAACTGAACGAAGTCGAACCGAGACAACAGCAGGTGATCGTCGCCGCCCTTCTGCGTCGTGTCTACCAGGCACGCATCGACACTGAGAGAGGCAAACTCCAGCGCGCAGACCGCAACCACGTGCCCTTCCCCGTCTTCTGCCTGCTCGAGGAGGCCCACAACTTCGCGCCCGCCAACGCCGATGCCGTCAGTTCAGACCAGCTCAAGATCATCCTCAGCGAGGGCCGCAAATTTGGGGTCGGCGTCGGCCTCATCTCCCAGCGGCCCGGCCGCCTCGACAGCGACGTGCTCAGCCAATGCATGACCCAGTGCATCATGCGCATCACCAACCCCATCGACCAGAACCGCATCGCCGAATCCGTCGAAAGCGTCGGTCGCGATATGCTCAAAGAGCTGCCCGCTCTCAGCAAAGGTCAGGTCATCGTCAGCGGGGCCAGCGTCAACACGCCCCTGATGCTCCGCGTCCGCGCCCGCCGCACCGACCACGGCGGCGAGGATATCAACGCGCCCGCCCAGTGGCGCCACTGGTTCGAAAACGAACAGTCTGCCCAGGCCGCCGACAACGCCCTCTTCGCTGAAAAAGAGCTCGAACGCGATGAAGACGGCATGTTGTGGGCCTGATTCCGTCCACATTAGCGAGCTGTTACCCTTGGTAGCGGGCGCCCCCACAGCAGCGTGCCGGCGTACCGATGCGTAATCATGCCGTCCCCACCATCCGCATGGCGAGTCGCGATCTCCGCAAATAGCGCGTCAGCCTCAGCCGCCAGCCCAGGGTCCATCCGGTCCCGTGAAAAGCCGTTGCGCGCATGGATGCTCTCCACCCACTCGCCGATAGGCTGCCGCCATTCGATCATGTCGGTCTGCGCGCCGCCCATCAACCGGAAAAGTCCCCGCTCCTCCAACTCGGCCAGAATCGCCGCTGCGCTGTAAGGCGCAAACGCCTTGTTCATCGAATAGCGCGCCAGCACCGGACCCAGCTCCTTTCGCATCCAGTCCGGCCTCTCATGCTCCATTCCCACGGCAACAAACAGCCCACCCCCCGCCAGCAGCCGCGCAAAGCGCGGGAATGCCGTGTCCCAACTGAACCAGTGCAAACTCGCTCCCGCGGTGATCAGACAATAGGGCGGGTCCACAGCCGCCGACTCGACAGGCCCTTCAATCCAGCGCAAACTTGGATGATCTCCTCCCGGCAGCCGCTTGCCCTCCCGAATAGCCGCCGCCGAGAAGTCCACCGCATCCAATCTGTCCACCAGCGGCGCCAGCGGCCGCGCCACAAATCCAGTCCCGCAACCAGCGTCCAGGACCGCCCGCGGCCTGCAGTTCGCCGGCAACAGTTCTGCCAGCAGATCGAACGTGGCCGCCGGATACCGGGGCCGGTAGCGGTAGGCCCGCACAACGCTTTCGTCCTGAAAGATACTCGAGTACTCGAAGCGAAACTGACCGCGCCCCCTGCTCATTTCAAGACCTCCGGCTCACCCCAGGAACGCACCCGTTCCCCCCGCAGAAAGCTGCTGATAAATTCTGCCTGCGGATGCTGCGCCTCCCATGCTTTCTCCTCGGCCAGCTTCCTGTCGTACTCCACCGCCCGGTGCTCCACCCGGTATCCGCTCTCGTCCGCCTCCAGGATGACATAAGTGGCCCGCAGGCTGGGGATAAGCGGGTTGCCGACGCTGCCCGGGTTGACCACATGCACCCCGCACAGGTGAAAATTCTGCGGCCAGTGCGTATGGCCCACACACACGAGATCTGCAGCGCAGCCCTCCAGCCGTTCGCTCATCTCCCCGTCGCTGTACCAGGGCACGAAACCGTCCCCGTCGTCTCTCCCCGGCGACGCATGCACCAGCAAGACACGGCTGCCGTTCGGCAGCGTCAGCCTCTCTTCCAGCGGCAGATTCAGCATAAAGGGCAGATGGCCGCCGGCAGCCATCGCACCAGCGGTCCACGCAAACGATTCCAGAATCCCGATACAGTCGCGCAGCAACGCGAGGTCCGTCACATCTTCCACCGGTGTCGCCAGCGGCCTCGCTCCCGTAGTCAGATACCGCTCCGAATTGCCCCGCACGAAACGCACGCTGTCCAGGCCCAGCGCTCGCTCCATCACCTCCAGCGGCTGTGCCCCCGCCGCCGCCAGATCACCAAGTATCCAGTACTCGGCAACGGCTTCCTGATCGTCAGACCCAATATCCGCAAGCACGGCGTCCAGCGCCACGCAGTTGCCGTGAATGTCTGAGAGAATTGCAATTCGCATGATGGGAAAACGCCTCCTGCCCCACTACCCTTTCGTTATCCTCCCCTGCCCGGTTCCAGGTTTCGCCCCGGCGGGCCGGTTGGAAGGAATATGATAGAATGAGGTCAAACTGCACAACTTCTCATTGTAGCACACCAGTAGGCCCATAGTTCCCGAACACGCCAGGGATTACGGCATTAAATGGCTGCGTCGCCCAGTCGCCAGCAGACAAATGGCGCTGCGAAGTATACAGATTCGGAGAATGTACAGCGCCATCCCGCTGGTATGAGCGCCTCCCTCGCGGACCTTCCACGCCAGATGCGGCTGGCCGCATCGCGAATCCGTCCCCACATCGTCGAGACACCGCTGCGCCTGTCCCCAACCCTGTCAGTGCGCACAGGCGCCGAAGTCTACCTCAAGCTGGAGAACCGCCAGCACACCGGCTCCTTCAAACTGCGCGGCGCAACCAACAAGCTCCTCAACCTCTCGACAGAGGAGCGCGCCCGCGGCGTCGTCACCGCCTCCACCGGCAACCATGCCCTGGCCGTGGCCCGCGCCGCTGCCCAACTTGATATCGCCGCCACCATTTATCTCCCGGAAGCGGCTTCTCCCCGCAAAATAGAAAAACTGAGGGTTTTCCCGGTCGCGCTCCGCCGTATTCCCGGGGACGCGCTCAACGCCGAAATCAGCGCCCGCCAAGCCGCCCGGCAACGCGACCAGCTCTTCATCTCCCCCTACAACGACCCGCACATCATCGCCGGCCAGGGCGCCATCGCCGTCGAGCTGCTGCGCCAGCGGCCGCAACTGGACGCCGTATTCGTCACAGTCGGCGGTGGGGGCCTGATGGGTGGCGTGGCAAGCTGTCTCAAAGCGTCCGGCCGCGGGATACAGACCATCGGCTGCCAGCCCGAAAACTCCGCCGTCATGCTTGCCTCCGTGCGCGCCGGCCGCATCGTCGAGACCGAAAGCCTGCCGACCCTCTCCGACGGCAGCGCCGGCGGCATCGAACCGCACTCCGTCACTTACGACCTCTGCCAGAGCCATGTCGATCACTGGCTGACCGTCAGCGAAGAGGAGATCGCGACCGCCATGCGCCTTATCTACCGTGAATCCGGCGAGTGTATCGAAGGCGCGGCCGGCGTGGCCGTAGCGAGCCTGTTGAAGACCGACAAGCGTTTCACCGGACAGCGGCTGGCCGTCGTCATCTGCGGCGGCAATGTGGATTCAGATACTTGGCAACAGGTCTTGGAACAGAGAAATTAGAGAGGATACAGTGAGGAAACACGCTATGCCGAATCCCTTTCGCCTCGGCTTTCTGAGCCATCTGCGCGGCCGCGCAGACGCCGAGCAGGCCTACCGGGAAAACCTGGAGATCTTTGACGCCGCCGACCGGCTGGGCTTTGACGCAGTGTGGGTCGCCCAGCACCATTTCAAAGACCTGGGCGGCATGTTGCCCTCTCCGTTTCCCTTCCTCGCGGCGGTCGCCCAACGCACCCGGCGCCTGCGCCTCGGCACCTCCATCATCGTGCTTCCCTTTGAACATCCCCTGCGCGTCGCCGAAGACGCCGCCGTCGTCGATACAATCAGCAACGGGCGTCTGGAACTGGGCGTCGGCAGCGGCAGCGATGCCGACGAGTTCGAAGCCTTCGGTGTCGACATCGACAGCCGTCACCAGCGAACCACCGACGCTCTCATTACGTTGAAGAAGGCCCTCGCCGGCGAAACCCTGGGAGAGGACAATCAACGCCTGCGGCCGCCCGCCCCCACGCTGGGGGACCGCCTCTGGCTCAGCGCGCTCAGCATTCGCGGCGCGCAGTACGCAGCCCAAAATGACGCCGGTCTCCTGCTCAGCCGCTTTGTCGGCAGCGAAGAACAGGCAGCGGGCCAGGAGCAAGAGCCGGTGGCGATCGCCTTTCGCGATGCCTGGGGCGAGCGCCCCTTGCCGCCGCGCATCGGCCTCTCGCGCGGCATCTACCTCGGCAGCGACCGCCAGGATGCCCTGAACCAGATCCAAAAATACGCGATGGGAGGCATCCCGCCCGATCTCACCCCCGAGGGCTTCTGCCAGCGCGTCCACATCGCCTACGGCGCGCCGGAAGACGTCGCCGCACGCCTCAGCTCCGACCGCGTGTTGCCCTACACCACCGACCTGATCCTCCAATTCGACCCTGTCCACCCACCCCTCGAGCGAATCCTCGAAATGCTGGAACAGGTCGCCAAAGAAGTGGCGCCAGCCCTCGGCTGGCGCCCCACTGATCACTAACCACTGACCGCTGCAGTTTCACCCCAGCCAGCGTTTGCGCCGCTTGTAATGCTTTACGTCCCGGTAGCTCTTGCGCCCGCCCACCTGCGTCAGGCCCAGGTAGAACTCCTTGATATCCGCGTTCTCCGCCAGCCGCTCCGCCGGCCCGTCCAGCACAATCCGCCCCGTCTCCATCACATATGCATGAGAAGCTGAGCGCAGCGCCACGTTCGCGTTCTGTTCGACCAGCAGCATCGAAACGCCCGACTCCTCGTTGATGCGCCGGATCACCTCGAAGATCGACTGCGCCAGCAGAGGAGCCAGCCCCAGGCTCGGCTCGTCCAGAAGCATCAGCTTGGGCTTCGCCATCAGCGCCCGGCCAACTGCCACCATCTGCTGTTCGCCGCCCGACAGGAAGCCGGCCGTGCGGCCGCGAAACTCCGCCAAGCGCGGGAAAAAGTCGTAAACCTCGTCCAGGTCCCTCCATAAGACCTCGTCGCTCGTCCTGCGGAATATCGCGCCGGTGCGCAGATTCTCCTCCACCGTCAGATGCTCGAAAAGCCTTCGCCCCTCCAGCAGTTGAACAATCCCCATCTGAACGATCTCGTCCGGCGATTTGCCGTCGATCCGTTCGCCGTTCCACTCGATGCTCCCGCGCGTGACCTCGCCCTGCTGCGTGCGCAGCAGGCCCGAGATCGCCTTCAGCGTCGTCGATTTGCCCGCTCCGTTGGCGCCCAGCAGCGAGACGATCCGCTTCTCCGGCACAGTCAGCGAGATGCCCCGCAGCACCAGAATCACATCACTATAGACAACTTCGATATTGTTGATCTGCAACATACACGCGAAAGCGCCGGTGAGCGTAACCTGCGACGGCCACCGGCGGCTGGAATCCTTTCAGGATGGCTATTCTGACGCCGGACGCGTGTCCGGCAAGGTCACGAAGTCCTGGACCACGACGAAGTCGATACTGCCGTCCTCCAGAATCCGGGCCTGCCTGATCTGGGCCTTGTTCGGCGCCCGGTTGCTCCCTTCCACATTCATCTCAAACACGCCGGCCGCGCTCACCGTCCCCATCTGCTGCATCGCCTTCAGGAACTCGGTCCCATTCAGGCCGTCAAAGCCGACATTGTTCAACGCCACCGTCAGTGCGTCCGCGATCCCGAACATTGCGCTGTAAAGGAGCAGGTACGTGAACGCCTTTTCATGTTCAGGGTAGCCCTTGGCCGCAAAAGTCTCCAGCGCTCGCTGCACGCCCGGCGCATCGGTGTCGGTCCACCACAGATAGGGGAAGACACCGTAGTAGCCGGCGGCAAGCGGCGCATTCTCGCCCAGAATATTGAGTACGTCGCGGTTCATGCCCCAGTTCACGCTGCCCAGCACCACCTGATCGTAAAAACCCATGGCGTGCAGCGTGCCGATCACCTGGACGATACTGAACGATATGGCCTGCATGTAAATGACATTCGCGCCGTTGACCAGAAGGTTCTGCAACTGGCCGGTAACGTCTGCGGCCGGATCAACCGGCTGCTCCTCTAGCGGCAGAACTGTGATTCCCAAAGACTCGGCGAAGGCCAATGCTTCGGGTGTGGTCGCACCCGCGCCGAATGCGTTCGCCCAACCGATAACGCCCACGGTGATGCTGTCTCCCGCGCCTTCAGGTTTGATCTCCGCCCAGTTGCTGTGCACGAACTGCAGAAAACCCGCGAACTGGTCGGGGTAGATCGGCACCATGCCGACCGTGTAGCCGTCCGGCGGGTTGTAGAGGGACTGCGAGTGGACCCCAGTGGCCACGTTGACAATTTCATCTTCGATCACGCGCTCCTTTAGCGCGATCGTCGCGCCGCTGTTGTTCGTCATGATGAACAAAGGCTTGGGGTTCTCGGCGCGGAACCGCTCATAAACCTGCACTTCCTGCTCGAGAGCGTACTGTGTATCCTCAATGCGTACACTCAACATCACACCGCAGACGCCGCCCTCCGCGTTGATCTGATCAATCGCGTCCTGCGCAGCGCGGACAAAGCCGGTTCCCATCAGCGTGGCCAGCGGTCCGGTCAGACCCGCCTGCTGGTAGATAACCAGGCTTTCTCCCTCGTAACTGTTTTCGCACGCGATCTCCATCGGCGCATCCGGGGGCGCCGCCTCCTCCGCCTGCACAGCCTCCTTCGCCCCATCTTCCGCGGCCATCGGTTCCTCCGCAGGCACCGGCGCACAGGCCGCCAACAGCAGGAAAATGAGCAAAATGCTGGTGATGGTAAGATATTTCTTCATTTGGGTTCTCTCCTCTCGAGTGAGTCTTTCTTCCAATGTTTCACGGTAGTATCGTTCCTGCCACTTTACAGTGAGTCTGGGAAATTGACGCTCAGTCAACGTGTGAACGGACGCAGCCGCCAGCCTGCTCTCAGTAGCTGCCAGCGGTGCGAAAGGCCGCGCGGTTCATAGATAAGAAAGAGCATCAGCGCCACGCCGAAAAAGATCGGGCGGAAAGAGGTCAGTAGCTGGCTGGAAAGCTCGGGAAAGGCCGCGGCCAGCACCGCGCCCAGCAGGTCCGAAAGGTCCTCCAACAGAACGATGAAGGCAACGCCCAGAAACGGGCCCAGATTCGTGCCGAGACCGCCAATCACCAGCATCCCCAGGTAGGTAATCGACTCGTTCAGGCTGTAGCCGAACTCGGTGCCGACGCCCCGCTGGCTGTGCGCCTTGATCGCGCCCGCCACGCCCGCCAGCATCGCCGCGATGAAAAATGCCCGCAGCTTGTAGGTGAATAGATTGACCCCCAGCAACTCCGCCGCCAGGTCGTTGTCCCGTACACTGACAAAGGCCCGTCCCAACCGCGTGCGTGAGACGTTGAACAACAGGACCGTCGTAATCAGCAGCGCGATCAGCGAGATGTAAAAAAAGTTGCTGACCTCGCCGAAATTCACACCACCCAGCTGCGGGACCGGCGCCTCGATTGCGCCGTTTGCGCCGCCAAGGTACGCCTTGAACGTGTGACGGCTCAGCCACGGAATAATGAACTGCGCCGCCAGCGTCGCGAAGGCCAGGTAGAAACCCTTGACTCGCAAACTCGCCAGCCCGAATATCAGGCCAATCGCGCCCGCTGCCAGCGCGGCCAGCGGCAGCGCTATGAAGAAGGAGAGACCCGCGTGAATCACCAGTAGCGCCGACGCGTAGCCGCCCACCAGCATGAAGGCCGCCTGGCTCAATGAGATCCGGCCCGTGTAGCCGGTCAGGATGTTCAATCCCTGCACCGCAATGATCGTATAGGCGATCTGATTGGCAGTGGCGACCAGGTAAGCGTCCCCCCATAGAGGCAGAGTGAACGCGGCCACAAGGCTGATTCCCAGCAGCCAGTAGTGCCAGGGCTGGCGCAGCAGCGCCATGTCCTGCTCATAAGAGCGGTCAAAGTCCCCCGCAGGTCGCAGCATCGCCACCGGCTATATCCTCTCGATCCTCTTCTGACCGAACAATCCCTCCGGCCGGATCAGCAGGACCACCAGCAGCAAAAGGTAGGGCGCGATTTCAGAAGAATTGCGCACCTCGATCAGTCGCGAAGCCTGCACCAGCGCCTGCACAAGGCCAATCGCGAAACCCCCCAACAGCGCGCCCCCCAGCGACTCCAGCCCGCCCAGCAGGATCGCCGGAAACGCGATCAGCGCCACTGTCGACAGGTTCAGACTCACACCGCTGACCGTCGCCAGCAGCACACCCCCCAGCGTCGCGAGCACCCCGGCGATGCCCCACGAAAGCCCGAAGACGCGCCTGACCCTGATGCCCACCGAGCGCGCTACCTCGTGGTCCTCCGCCGTCGCCCGCATCGCCAGCCCTGTCTTTGTACTGTTGAAAAACCAGATAAACACAACCGCGGCCAGCGTCGCCACCACAAACGTGGCCACCAGCGTATACTTCAGCCGGATCGCATCGCCGAACGCGCCGGGAAAGGGAATCACCAACACGTCACTGGGCGAAAACGGCGCCGGGAAGTTGCTCTTCAGCTCCACGCCGAATAGTATTGCCGTCGTCCCCTCAAACAGTTGCGCCAGCCCCAGTGTCATCAGCATGATCGCCAGCAGCGGCTGCCCGGTCATCGGCCGCAGCGCGAACCGCTCGATCAGCAGGCCGATTCCCATTGAGACGATCAGCGCCGCGACCACCGCCGCCCACAGGGGCAAATCGATCAGCCCGGCGCCCGGCTCCGCCCCGCCCCCCGTGAACCACCACGTCAGAAACGCGCCAAACATCACCAGGTGCCCGTGCGCGAAGTTGAACACCTCCGACGACTTATAGATCAGCACGATACCCAACGCGATCAGACCGATCGTCCCGCCGTTGAGTATCCCGGTGACGAATTGTTGCGGTACAAGTGGCCAGTTCATTTTTGCGGTTGGTGGTTAGTGCCGGTTGCCCGGGGCAACTTCACTGTCACTGCTTTCCACGATTCTTAAATTCGTTTCAACTGCTCCTTCGCTGCCGTCCTGGTAACGCACAGGCGTCTGCACGTGAATCCACTCCTGTCCCGCATACATCGCCTCGATCATCTCTGCATAACGCGTGTAGAGTACGTCACGGCGCAACTTGCGCGAGCGCGTCATCTCTGACTCGTCGGCGTCAAACTCCTTGGGCAGCAGCACAAACCGCCTTACTCTGCTGGACGGCGGCATCTCTCCATTCACGCCGTCCACTGCCTGCCGTATCAGCTCGCAGACCTCCGCCTTCTGAGCAAGGTCGGCGAACGTGGTGAAGGCGATGCCCCGCCTTTCCGCCCAGCTGCCCACATTGTCAAAATTGATGATCACTAAGGCGGTAACGTACGCCTGCGCCTGCCCGCCCACCGCCATCACGTCCAGAATGTGCGGGCTGAACTTGAGCCGCCCCTCGATGAACTGAGGAGCGTAGCGCTCACCGTTAGCCAACGTGATCATATCCTTCATCCGGTCGAGATAGATCAGGTGGCCGTCCTCGTCAATGTGGCCTGCGTCCCCTGTGCGGAACCAGCGCACCCCATCCTCCTCAACAACTGCCTCGGCCGTTGCCTCCGCATTGTTGTAATAGCCCTGGAACACGGTCGGCCCGCCGATCTGGATCTCCCCGTCCTCATCTGTGCGCACAGAGACGCCGCCCCCAGGCCGCCCGACGCTTGCAAACTTGATGTCACCGTCCCGATGAATTGTACCACTTCCGGTCACTTCAGTTAATCCATATATCTGCTTCAGATTGATGCCCAGCGCGTGAAAAAAGCGCATCGCGTCCGGGCTCAGCGCGCCCCCGGCCGTATACGCGGCCCGCAGCTTGGTAAAGCCCAATTTATCGCGCAGCGGATGGAATAGGCACCAGTCGCCGATACGGTAGGCCAGCCGCAACCCCGGCGACACCGCCTCGCCCGCCAGCTTCCTGTCCGCCAGCCGTTGACCAATCGGCAGAAAGAGTTCATACAGCTTGCGGTTGACCCAGGATGACTCCGCCATCCGCGCCTGGATCGTCCCCAGGAGCGCGTCCCACAGCCGCGAGTTGTAAAGGACCCGCTGCGGCGCAATCTCGCGCACGTTCTCCCGCACGGTTTCCAGACTTTCCGGAAAGTTCATAACCATGCCGTGAACGCAATGCGGCGCAACGCCCCACGCGTGTTCCGCGATCCAGCCCAGGGGCAGCAGGCTGACATGGTTGTCACTGTCGTAGAGCGAGTCCACCTGAGTAAAGGCGTCATTCGATCGCAGAATATTCTCGTGGCTGAGCATCGCCCCCTTGGGGCGGCCCGTTGTGCCCGACGTGTAGCAAAGTACCGCCAGGTCATCGCCGCGCCCTTGCGCGACCTCCTCCTCGAAACGAGACGGCTCCTCGGCCGCCAGCGCCTCGCCCCGCCGGCATACCTCGTCGCAGGCCGCGAGCCAGGGGTCCTCGTACTCCCACAGCCCCCGTTCATCCCAATAGACAACCCGCTCAACATTGGGGATGCGTTCCCGCATAGCCAGCATCTTGTCCACCTGCTCCTGGTCCTGCGCCAGGACAAAGCGGGCGTCGCTGTGGTCGATAATATAGGCGGCCTCTTCCGCCGTGGCATCCGTGAACAGCCCTACCTGCACCCCGCCCACCGCCTGCAGCCCCAGATACGCCCACAGATACTGGCGGTCATTGTCCCCGATCGTGGCTACGTGATCACCGCGCGCCAGACCCAGCTCCCGCAGACCCAGACCGAAATTCCGCACCTGCTCGCAGGACGCCCGCCAGCTGAACTCCCGCCAGATGCCGAACTCCTTCTGCCGCAACGCAACCTCACCGGCTCCGCGCGCTTCGACCTGCTTCAGAAAATGCTGGGGTACTGTCTCCGGGCGGTCTGTCTCGGCCATCTAACTTGCCTGTCCCAAATAGGCGCGTATCACCTCCGGGTCGCGCCCGATCTCCTCCGGCCTGCCGTCCGCAATCTTCGTGCCAAAATCAAGCACCACGATGCGGTCCGCAATATCCATCACCAGCGTCATGTCATGTTCGACCAGGATAATCGTCACCCCCCGCCGCGTGTGAATGTCGAGGATAAAGCGGGCCATGTCCTCCTTCTCCTCGGCATTCATGCCTGCCATCGGTTCATCCAGCAGCAACAGCTTCGGCTCCAGCGCCAGCGCGCGCCCCAACTCGACCCGCTTCCGCAGGCCGTAGGGCAGCGCGCCCACCATCGTCTTGCGAATATGCGCGATCTCCAGGAAGTCGATCAACTCCTCCACCACCGCCCGGTGCCGCGTCTCCTCCTTGCGCGCAGAGCCCCAAAACAGCGCGCTCGCCACCATATTCTGGCGCATGTGGATATGCCGCGCCGCCATCAGATTGTCGAGCGCGCTCAGATAAGTATAGAGACCGATGTTCTGGAAAGTGCGGGCGATGCCCAGTTGCGCCACGCGTTTGGCGCTGGTCAGGTCATGTTCGCCCTCAAAGAGCAGCCTGCCCTGCTGCGGGCGGTAGAAGCCGCTGATGCAGTTGAGCATCGACGTCTTCCCCGCGCCATTCGGGCCGATAATGGCGCGGATCTCGCCAGTCTGCACATCGAAGGCGACCTGGTCCAGTACTGTTGAACCGCCAAAGGAGAGACTGACGCCCTCAACCTGCAGGATGCGTTCAACTGTCGCGGAGTGTTCGTCCGGGGCCATTCCGTGAGCCGTCATGGCTGGGCAGATGATTCTGATTCGGGTGTCTCCTGCCAGGTACCCATATGTTGAATTCTAGCACCCGCACTGTGAGAGGCACAATCAGAAGTCAACTACCTCAAATCCATTCAACCCAAAAACTCCTCCAGCACAACCGCCACCCCATCCTCCTTATTGCTCACCGTCATCCGGTCCGCCGCCGCCTTCACCTCCGGCGCCGCGTTCGACATCGCCACCCCCAATCCCGCCTCCGCGACCATCTCCACGTCATTCACGTCATCGCCGAACGAAATTACCTCCTCCATGCCAACGCCCCACCGCTCCAGCAGCCAGCGCAGCGCCGCCGCCTTCGACGTACCCCACGGGATCACCTGGACCAAATCATACTTGGGCGATATCAGGACCCGGCTCGTCGCCGGCAGCTCGCGCAGCCAAGTCTCTGACGGCTTCCCCACCACTGCCTGCCCATTCAACGACAGCGGCTGCGCCGCATCCAGATCCTCCAGCGAAGTCAGGATCTTGGCCGCGGGCCGGTCGGTATGCGCCAGCACGTCGCTGACAAAATGGGCCCCGGGCCACTCCACCTCCCGGTTAACATAAAGCGCATCGTCGATTTCGACCCCCAACCGGCAGCCGGGCGCCCCACTCTGGATCGCGCCGACGATTCGGCGGGCATCGTCTACCGGAATCGTCGCCTGAAACAGAACGTTGCCCTGCAGTTCGATCCACGCCCCGTTGTAGCAGATCATCGGGAAGTCGTTCAAAAAGGGGTGGACCAATTTCGCCGAACGCGGCGGGCGTCCGGTCGCAACCACGATCCTGCGGCCCAGGGCCTGCCAACTGTCCAGCGCGGCCATTGTGCGCGGCGATATCGTGCCGTCATCTGCCAGAAGCGTGTCGTCTAAATCGACGGCCAGTACTGAATACATGATGGTGGATCTCCCGAAATCGGTGGATCATCGACAGTGGACGGCGCCAACTACGCACTGCCCGTAAACGGTCAACGCGCCCA
The DNA here is from genome assembly GCA_965200615.1 of Caldilineaceae bacterium. GTDB lineage: Bacteria > Chloroflexota > Anaerolineae > Caldilineales > Caldilineaceae > Bin5. The sequence continues at coordinate 1,727,265 of OZ241377.1, forward strand.
GCCATCAAGTCTACCCTACCTCCTGTCTGCAGTCCATCTGGTCCGCCCGCCGAGCTTCACAAATCATCCCGTCCGAACGGGGAACAATCTACCGTTTATCCGATTTGACAAGCGCACCGGTCTGGCGTATTCTTATATAAAGCAAAATCAGTTTGTGTTCTGACAGGTTTACGTTGGGACGTTCCCCGGACGCAATGGAGCTAGGGGCATCTTTCATGTAGTATCGCCAGTCAGTGCGCGGGTTGTTTTGTGCCTTATCTGGTAGTCGCAGTTAGCACAGGAGTGTTCTCACCATGAGTGAAACAGTAGTCGGTACGGTGAAGTGGTTCAGTGATCAGAAGGGCTATGGCTTCATCGCCCGCGAGGATGGACCCGACGTGTTTGTACATTTCTCCGCCATTCAGTCGGAGGGCTTCCGCAGTCTTGCGGAAGGTGATCAGGTCGAATTCGTGATTGAGGACGGCCCGAAGGGCCCTGCCGCCAGCAACGTCGTCAGGCGTCAGAGCGTGGCCTGAGAAACGGTCCGTTTGTCATAGCAGGGAGTGACTTTCATGTCGCCAAGTTCCCGAATCCAGGGACAGGCGGCATAAACCGGAGTCACTCCCTTTTTTTGTTTCAAAACTCAGGGGCTACCGGGCATCCGCTCGGTCAGTGCAGACGACGGTCAGTTGGTATCCGTCGAGAGTGATCTTGTCGCCATTTTCCCAGGCCCGGCTCTCCCCCGTCCACGGATCCAACTGCAGAAAAGGGCCCTCCTCCCTCAGCTGTACCCTCCCCGTCAGCGACGCGCCCTCCTCATTGAACAGCATCCACCAGTCCCGTCCACCCTTCCGCGCCCGCCGCACGCGCAACGCCGCCGCGGCCGGCTCGACGCACACATCCGCCGCGACCAACCCATCGACAAAGCCCACCAGCTCTGCCGCCGGCGTATCCGGGCCGCACCGCAGCAGCCTGCCTGCCTCTTCCAGCGTCTGCAGCGCCTCCCGCGCCCGCGCATCCGGCTCGTGCATCGCCAGCACCGCCTCGTACCGCATGCCGGCCAGGTGGATACCGCCGGCGTCCACGACCGCGTCCTCCCACAGATGGCGCTCCTCCACGTAGTTGAAGTCGCGCTGCTGCTGAAACAGGGCCTTCGCCGGCTCCCACGGCAGCCAGTCCACCCTGCCCAGAATGGCCACTTTGCAAATATGCCTGCTGTCCGTATTCAGCCAGCACAGCCGCCGGCAGCGGTCCGCGTAACTCTTGTACCGCCCCCACCATGCGCTGTTCGGCCCCACGTCCGGCGGCCGCTCATCCCAGCGGATGCCCCGCACGCTGTAGTAAAACGCGTGCGGAAACAGCATATTCGTGCCCCGCACGAAACACCAGTCCGCCAGCCAGTTCATCTCCTCCCACGTCAGCTCGTGCCCGTACGCGCCGCACAGTTCGTTCGCATTGCGCCGTCGGCCCGTGTGGATCATCGCCGAGCTCCCGCACTTCCCCTGCGTCGACTGTGCCCCCTCCAGCGCCGTCGGATCGTCCGGCAGCACCCACCGCCACACCAGGTCCTGGCCCGGAATATGAAAATACCGCTCCGCCCCCAGGTCGTCCGCCCTCGCCGGATGCCCCGTCAGAGCAATCCCATGCTCCGTACACCAGGCGTACAGCGCCGCGTACCAGGTCTCCTCCATCCGCAGCGCGATTGCCCGCTCATAGTCCGCGCGGTAGCGCTCCGCATCCGGCTCGTCATCATGCCACAGCGCCGCCAGATGCGGTGTGAAGTCGTACCCCAGCAGCCGGTTCACATGCGTCAGGATCCCCGTCGTGCCCGGCCACACGCCGCGCTCCCGCGGCTTGCCCACCGGACTCGGCTCGTCCGTAAAGATCGCCGGAATCAGCCCCCCGAAATGCGCCCCGAACCGTTCGTAAAACTTGTCGTACACAAGCCGGATAAAACAGGCCACTGCATCCGGATTAAGCAAATCGCCCGCCGGCGGTTCATCCTCCGCCGGCCCGCCGTCAATATAGTGCAGCCCGCGTATATACGCGTCCATCCTGCGGTCAACTACCGCCAGCCGCTCGCCATTGCGCCTCCTCACCACCGCCGCCAGCGTCTCATCCGGGAGCAGCCCCGGCTCCTCCCCGTCCCCCAGCCCTCGCGCCTCCAGACAGCGCGTCTGGAAAGCCGGATTCTCCTCAACCACCTGCCCCGCCGAAGACCCGGACGGATACATGCCCTCATCGTACAGCACCACCTGCATCCCCCGCCGCCCCGCCTCCTCGATCGCTACGTCATAAAACGCCAGCAGCGCCTCCGACATCCACTCCAACGCCCGCGGCAGCCCCACCCGCGGGTGAATGATAAATCCGTGCACCCCATGCGCCTCAAAATCAGCGATCTGCCGCCTGATCTCCTTCGCGTCTAAGTCATCGTTCCAGAACCAGAACGGCAGCGCTGAAAACTCTCTCGGCGGGTTGGCGAATGTGGAAAGTAAATCGTCCATGGTCAAGTTCCCGTATTCTATGGCGGTTCGACGATGTTGGTCACGCAGTAGTGTACTCCATCCCCGAAGGTACCGGCGCATGCCGGAAGGCGTATGTTAAGTCGAGCATATTCATGGCGCCCAAAAAGTTGACCGTCAATACTGATCTGAAGTAGCATCAGCTATGATAGAACAGGCCGCGTCACGCAATAGCCGCATGTTCGGGCCGGAAACTCCCACCATAAACATTCTAAAGAGTGAAACTGGAAGATCTCATTACCAACGCCGCCGTTGAGGGCATCCTGGCGGACAGCCTCGTCACGGTGGTCGGCGTGCAGTGGTACGGCGACACCGCCGTCGAATTGACCTACAAGACGCCGGCGGGCGAAGTGGCCAACGAGTTGCTTTACCGTGACGACGAATCCCGCATCAGGGTTGCGGAGCGGGCGCGTCCCGGGAGCTTCGACGGCGACGGCGCCCTCTTCCGACTCGTTTCCGAGGCCCAGCGCATCCGCCTCGCACATCTCTTTGACCCGCTGCTGGCCGTGCATACCTCCGACGTCGAGCCTCTCCCCCACCAGATCACCGCCGTCTACGAGGCGATGCTGCCCCGTTCGCCGCTGCGGTTCCTCCTGGCCGACGATCCGGGCGCCGGCAAGACAATTATGGCCGGGCTGCTGATAAAAGAGCTGATCGCCCGCGGCGACCTCCAGCGCTGTCTGATCGTATGTCCCGGCGGGCTGGCCGAACAGTGGCAGGATGAACTCTACCGGCGCTTCCAGCTCCCCTTCGACATCCTCACCAACGACAAGCTCGAAGCTGCTCGCGCCGGCAACTGGTTCCTTGAGACCGACCTTGTCATCGCTCGTCTCGACAAACTCTCCCGCGATGAGGAAGTGCAGCGGAAACTGAAGGCCCGCGACTGCGACTGGGACCTGGTCGTCTGCGACGAGGCCCACAAGATGTCGGCCGGCTACTTCGGCAGCGAGCTGCGCTATACCAAGCGCTACCGCCTGGGCCAGCTCCTCTCCGACCTGACCCGTCACTTCCTCCTCATGACAGCGACCCCCCACAACGGCAAAGAGGAAGACTTCCAGCTCTTCATGACGCTGCTGGACAGCGACCGCTTCGAGGGAAAGTTTCGCGACGGCGTACACAACGTCGATGTCTCCGACCTGATGCGCCGCATGGTCAAAGAGAAACTGCTCAAGTTCGACAGCACGCCCCTTTTCCCCGAGCGCATGGCCTACACCGTCTCCTACAAACTGTCACCGGAAGAAGAGCAGCTCTACACAGCGGTAACCCAGTACGTTCGTGAAGAGTTCGACCGCGCCGGCGCGCTGGAAAACGACAAACGCGCCGGCGCCGTCGGCTTCGCCCTCACCATCCTCCAGCGCCGCCTCGCCTCGTCCCCGGAAGCGATCTACCGTTCCCTGCGCCGCCGTCGCGAACGGCTGCAGAGCCGCCTGCAGGAGTTGGAGGGGCTGCAGCGCAAGGGCGAGGCCGGTTTCATCGCCGCGCCGGCCATGTTGGCGCTCGACAGCGAAGAGTTTGAAGACCTGGAAGACGCCCCGGAAAGCGAGATCGAGGCGCAGGAGGGGGAGGTCCTCGATCAGGCCACCGCCGCCCAGACCATCGATGAGCTGCAGCAGGAGATCGGCGCCCTTGCCGGCCTGGAAGCCGAGGCAGGACGCGTGCTGCGCAGCGGGCGCGATACCAAATGGCTCCAACTGGGAGAGCTGATCGACAAGCTGTTCATCCGCACGCTCGCCGAGACCCGCGCGCCCTACGGCGCAGGCAAAATTTCGGAGCCCGTGCCGTCGCCCCTGCAGAAACTGGTCATCTTCACCGAACACCGCGATACCCTCAGCTATCTGCATACCCGCATCGCCAGCCGCCTGGGGCGCGAACAGGCCGTCGTCACGATCCACGGCGGCCTGCGCCGCGAGGAGCGCCACGCCGCCCAGGAAGCCTTCCGCCACGACCCGCAGGCGCGCGTCCTCCTCGCGACCGACGCCGCCGGCGAGGGCATCAACCTCCAGCGCGCCCATCTGATGGTCAACTACGACCTGCCCTGGAACCCGAACCGCCTCGAGCAGCGCTTCGGCCGCATCCATCGCATCGGCCAGACTGAGGTCTGCCATCTCTGGAACCTGGTCGCCTCTGAAACGCGCGAGGGTGACGTTTACGAGCGGCTGCTGGAAAAACTGGAGCAGGCGCGCCAGACGCTCGGCGGCCAGGTATTCGATGTGCTCGGCAAAATGCAGTTCGATGGCAGGCCGCTGCGGGAGCTGCTCGTCAATGCGATCCGCTACGGGGAACAGCCGGAGGTGCGCGCCCGCCTGAACACCACCGTCGAAGACGCCTTCGATCCCGAAAAGCTGAGCGATCTGCTTGAAGAGCGCTCCCTGACGCCCGATACAATGGATTCCAGCCGCGTCCACAACGTGCGCGCCCGCATGGAGCGCGCCGAAGCCCGCCGTCTCCAGCCCCACTACATCGAGTCCTTCTTCCTGGAGGCCTTCCAGCGTGTGGGAGGACGCGCCCGCCAGCGCGAGAGCCGCCGCTATGAGATCACACACGTGCCCGCCCCCCTGTGCAACAGCGAGCGCACCGTCGGGGCCGGCATGCCTGTCCTGCGCCGCTACGAACGCATCGCCTTCGAAAAGTCGCTCGCGGCCAGCGACAACCATCCCCCCGCAGCCTTCGTCTGTCCCGGCCATCCCCTGCTCGACGCCGTCATCGACAGCACGCTTGCAAGCCATCGTGATCTGCTGAAACAGGGCGCCGTCCTGGTAGACGAGCGCGACCCTGGCGCCGAACCGCGCGTGCTCTTCTACCTTGAACACGCCATCCAGGACGCCAGCCTGACCCGCGCCGGCACGCGGCGCGTCGTCTCCAAGCGCATGCTCTACGTCGAGATCGACGCCGCCGGCAACGCCCGCGACGTGGAATATGCCCCCTATCTCGACTACCGGCCCCTGGCCGCAGATGAACCGGAACAGGAAGCCGTCCTCGCGCGCCCGGAATGCGCCTGGATCGGCGCCAACCTGGAACAGACCGCCCAGCGCTACGCCGTCGCCAGCGTCGTGCCCGAACACGTCGACGAAGTCCGCCGCGCCAGACAGCCGCTGCTGGACAAAACACGCGACGCCGTACAGGACCGTCTGACCAAAGAGATCTCGCACTGGGACCGCCGCGCCGAAGACCTCAAGCTGCAGGAGCAGACCGGCCGCGCCAACGCCCGCCTCAACTCCGCCCAGGCCCGCCAGCGCGCCGACCGCCTTGAGGAACGCCTGCAAAAACGGCTGGCCGAACTGGAACTGGAGCGCCAGATCTCACCCCGTCCGCCCGTCGCGCTCGGCGCCGCCCTGATCGCGCCCCTCGGCCTGCTCCGGGCCATGGCGGGCGAACTGCCGTCCCGCCCTCCTGCCGCAACCACCGACACACAGGCCGCGGCCGCCCGCGCCCGTAAAATCGTCATGGAAGTGGAACGGAACCTGGGCTACGAACCGACCGACCGCGAGTTTGAAAAACGCGGCTACGACATCGAAAGCCGCGACCCCGCCACCGGCCGCCTGCGCTTCCTCGAAGTCAAAGGCCGCGTCAGCGGCGCGCCCGCCATCACCGTCACCCGCAACGAAATCCTCTACTCGCTCAACAAGCCCGACGCCTACATCCTCGCCATCGTCGAATTCCTCGCCGACGGCGGCCACCGCGTGCGCTACGTCCGCCGCCCCTTCCAGCGCGAACCGGACTTCGGCGTCACCAGCGTCAACTACAGCTTCGACGAACTGCTGGCGCGGGCGGAGGCGCCGAGTTGAACGGGAACGGGCGTTCCGACTCCACGTTGATGGCAACAAGAGCATTTGCGTCTTGACACAATCATGCAAAAATGTTACCACTTAGGTAATGTAAAATTGCCGCTCTAATTGGTTAAATTCGTGGACATCTTTTTCAGAACGCAGAAACTCCAGAAAGATTTCGGTTCAGAGAAGGCGTTACGAAGGAAGCACGGGAACCACATGGCGCAGACGATAAGAGCGCGTTTGGGTGTTTTGAAGAATGCCAAGACGTTGTCGGATGCGCCTAAGACGAAACCGGATCGTCTGCATCAGCTTAAGGGAGACCGGGACGAGCAGTTTGCCGTGGACCTCGTCCACCCCTACAGGTTGGTCTTTGAACCGAATCATGATCCGGTCCCCCGCACAGCGGACGGAGGAATTGATCTGGAGCAGGTGACTGCAATCACAGTTCTGGGCGTGGTCGATTATCACTGACAGAAGTCGTAAGAGGAGTTGGGCCTGTGTTTACGGCTGCAACTGCGGTCGTTGTAGTGACTCAAATATCACTTAAGGAGATCAATGGCATGGTTATGGCAACCTATCGATACCAGCCCGACTATGCGGTGTCGCCAGGGTGGGTCCTGGAGGAGCGGCTGGAAGCGAATGGAATCTCGCAGGCCGAGTTTGCGCGACGATGCGGTCGCTCTCCAAAACTCATCAGCGAGATTATTGCCGGGAAGGCCCCCATAGAAGCGAAGACCGCGCTTCAATTCGAAAAAGTCTTGGGGGTCAGCGCAAACATCTGGCTCGGCTTGGAGAAAGATTACCGCTTGCGCCAGATGCGAGAAGCCGAGTCACGGGAAGCCGAAGCGTCCGCTGATTGGGCGCGCGGCTTTTCCGTCGGTGAACTGGCAGAGCGGGGCGTGATCCAAAAAGTAACGTCGCCTGGCGAAAAGGTAACTGAACTGTTGACTTTCTTTGGCGTGGCGTCGATAGAGGCTTGGAATACCAGGTACGAGGCAACGGCAGTTGCCTACCGGCAATCGCCGAGCTTTGAGAGCAAGAAGCCCGATCTGACTGCCTGGCTTCGGCTAGTGGAGATTGAGGCCGAAACACAGTCGTTAGACGGCTACGACAGGTCTGCCTTTCTCAGGGCTTTGAAAGGCATAAGGCGGTTGACGCGCGTAGAGATCCCCCAAGCGCTCGAAGACGCACGGCAGCTTTGCAACGAGGCGGGTGTTGCCCTTGTATGGGTCAAGCCGTTGCCGGAAGCGCGCGTGAGTGGGGCTGCCTGGTGGCTTGGATCCCGCAAGCCTGTGATCGCGCTGAGCGCCCGTCACAAGTCAGACGACCATCTCTGGTTCAGCCTGTTCCATGAGGCGGCGCATATCTACCTTCACGGCAAGAAGAATGTGTTCGTTGACTGGGGCAACGGCGACGTGGATGCCGAAGAGACAGAGGCAAACGACTGGGCAGCGCGATTCCTGGTATCTTCATCTGCCTGGAAGCGTTTCCTTGATACCTCAAACCTCGGCTCGCAAGACGTTCAGCGTTTTGCCGAAGAGCAAGGTATCGCGCCGGGTATCGTCGTGGGCAGACTGCAGCACGAAGGGCTTCTGGCTTGGGGGAGCCGCCTGAACAGATTGAAGGTACGGCTGGAGTGGGCAGGCGATTGAGGTCGAACGGTTGCCGAAGGGCGAGGAGTGAGGAGAACGTCCAATGTTGACCCGACTGCGTCTCGAAAACTTCAAGTCCTGGCAGGATACGGGGAACTTAGCGATCAGACCCATTACTGGCTTCTTCGGCGCCAACAGTTCGGGCAAGTCCGGCCTGATACACGCGCTGCTGCTGCTGAAGCAGACCGCCGATTCGGCCGATCGTGCCATCGTCTTCCACTTCGGCGGGGCGGCTACGCGCGTTGACTTAGGGGACTTCAAGAGTGTGGTGCATGGTCATGAAACGGACCGAACGCTGGGGCTTTCTCTCACCTGGCGAACTGAGAGGTCCTTCAAGGTTACGGATACCGACAGAAACCTGAGTGTCGCCAGAAGCAATGTTGTCGGATTTCAGGTTGCCTCACGGTGGGAAGGGATCGGTGCACGTGAGCGTTTGGTCGTAGATAGGATGTCATACCGTGTAGGTGAAGCTGCATTTGGCATGAGGCGGGGATCCAGCAGCAAGTTCAGGCCCTTTACGGAGAATACGGACTTCGAATTCAACCGCAGAAGGGGAAGACCTTCGGACGTGACCTCTCTGGTCAAGTGCTACGGCTTTCCAGACACAGTGCGGGCCAACTATCAAAATGCCGGTTTTCTTACTGACCTTGAATTTGCCCTGGAAAAACGATTGGAGGACGTCTACTACCTTGGTCCTCTACGAGCCTATCCGGAACGGGTCTATGCCTGGTCTGGCGCGCAACCCACAGATATGGGACAGGCTGGTGAGTCAGTTGTCGATGCCTTGTTGGCTGCACGGCAGCAGGGCCTTAAGATCAGTCCCGGTTATAGAAAGCGTCGCCTTACCCTGGAGCAATATGTGGCTCGGTGGCTGCAGGATCTCGGCCTGATATACGATTTCCGCGTCGAGCCTGTCGCCGAGGGCAGCCGTCTGTTCGAGGTCAGGGTACGAAAGTCCCCCAATGCGGCCGAAGTTCTAATCACCGACGTTGGCTTCGGCGTTTCACAGATCCTGCCCGCACTCGTCCTCTGCTTCTACGTGCCGGAAGGCTCAACGGTCATATTGGAGCAGCCGGAGATCCACCTGCATCCGAGTGTGCAGGCCGGTCTTGCCGATGTCTTTATCGACGCATGGGAAAAGCGCAAGGTACAGGTTATCGTCGAAAGCCACAGCGAACACCTGCTGCGCCGCCTCCAACGCCGCATCGCCGAGAAGAAGCTCTCCCAGGATAATGTCGGGCTTTATTTCTGTAAAGAGGAGGATGGCGTCTCCAGACTTGATTCACTTGAGATTGACCTGTTTGGCAATATCTCCAACTGGCCCCAGGATTTTTTCGGGGATCAGTTCGGCGAAATCGCGGCCATGAGCGAAGCGGCTCTAATGCGCCGCCAAGCGGCAGGTTGAATATGAGAAAAGGAGAGGTTGTGTTGGACACCAACGTTCCCCTGGTCGCCAATGGCAAGGCCGAACAGGCGGACTTGGAGTGCGAGGTCGCCTGTGTCAGAAAGCTCATTCAGATACAGTCGGAGCAACGGACGCTTTTGGACGACAAGATGTTGATTATGGGAGAGTACCGCAGAAATCTCAGCCATTCCGGGCAGCCTGGTGTGGGAGACGCATTCTTCAAGTGGCTTTGGGAGAACCAAGCCAACGAACAACACTGCCGAACTGTGCCCTTAACAGTCCATGCCGACCGTGGTTTCGTCGAGTTCCCGGACGATGCGCGTCTCAGTTCGTTTGACTTGGCCGACCGTAAGTTCGTAGCCGTCGCGCTGGCAAGCGGGACCGGCCCAAAGGTGTTGAATGCATCGGACACTGACTGGTGGCACGCCCGCCAAGCCTTGGTGGAGAATGGCGTCAATGTCGTTTTTCTATGCCCCGAACTCATGGAGAACTAGCGCCTTTGTGGGAGAAAAGAGACGCCCCCCGCAAGGGGGACGTCGGCCCAACGATACTCTCGTTGGGGTGGTAAACGTAATTTACACTTATAGTCTTATACAATGTCAAGAGTGAATTCTCAGCCTTTACGATTGGTCGTGGCGTGATCAAGGACAGTCAGCTGCCCAATCAGATCACCAAACCCGACGGCTACGTCCTGACGCGGCCGCTCTCCTGGAAATGAGGTAGACGCATGGAGCAGACCAGGACGCGCAAGAAACTGATCGAAGTCGCCCTGCCGCTCGACAAGATCAACGCCGCTTCAGGGCACGAAAAAATGCCTGGAATTGGACCTCATCCGCGCGGTCTTCACCTCTGGTGGGCCAGGCGCCCGCTGGCCGCGGCCCGCGCCGTGCTCTTCGCCCAACTGGTCGACGACCCCTCCGACCTGCCGGAGGAGTTCCCCAGCGAGGAGGCGCAGAAGAAAGAGCGCGACCGCCTCTTCGAGATCATCGAGGAGCTGGCGCTCTGGGAAAACACTACCAACGAGCGCGTGCTGGAGGAAGCGCGTGCCGAGATTCGCAAGAGCTGGCGCCGGACCTGCGCCGACAATCGGGACCACCCCCGCGCCGCCGAACTGTTCGACCCGAAGCGCCTGCCCGCCTTCCACGACCCCTTCGCCGGCGGGGGCGCCATCCCCCTTGAAGCCCAGCGTCTCGGCCTCGAAAGCCACGCCAGCGACCTCAACCCGGTCGCCGTCCTCATCAACAAGGCCATGATCGAGATCCCGCCCAGGTTCGCGGGCCGGCGGCCGGTCAACCCGGAACGCAGCGCCGGCCAGGTGGACATCAGCGCGGCCTGGCAGGGCGCGACTGGCCTGGCCGAGGACGTGCGCCGCTACGGCAAATGGATGCGAGACGAGGCCGGGAAGCGCATCGGCCATCTCTACCCCAAGGTGGAGGTGACCGAGGAGATGGCCGCTGAGCGTCCCGATCTGAAACGCTACGTGGGTCGCCAGCTGACTGTCATCGCCTGGCTGTGGGCCCGCACCGTCCGCAGCCCCAACCCGGCCTTCGCCGACGTGGAAGTGCCGCTGGCCTCCACCTTCATCCTGTCGAAGAAGAAGGGTAAGGAAGGCTACGTGGAGCCGGTCATTGAAGAGGGCGGGTATCACTTCACCGTTAAGGCAGGTACGCCGCCGGAGAGCGCTAAGCGGGGCACGAAGTCTGGCGGAAGTGGAAGTGTCTTTCTGTGTCTTATGTCGGGTGTCCCAATGCCGTTTGAATACCTGCGTTCTGAAGGCAGAGCCGGACGTATGCATGCCCGCCTGAGGGCAGTTGTTGCTGAAGGTGATCAAGGCAGAGTCTATCTATCGCCAACGCCAGAACATGAATCTATCGCTCTGAGCGCGATGCCTGAGGATACGCCTGAAACTGACTTGCCCGAACGTGCGCTCGGATTTCGGGTGCAGCAGTACGGCATGACCAGGTGGCGCGACCTGTTTACTGACCGTCAGTTGGTGGCGCTGACGACCTTCTCGGACCTGGTGGGGGAAGCCCGTGAACGCATCCGCCTTGACGCGGTCGCCGCCGGTCTGCCGGACGATGGTATCCCCCTGCGCGAGGGGGGAACCGGGGCGACCGCCTATGCTGAGGCGGTGAGCGTCTACTTGGCGTTTGCCGTCGATCGCGCCGCTGACTTTTCTAATTCTTGTACTCGATGGGTATCGAGTAATGAAAAGGTAATGCACCTGTTTGGAAAGCAAGCCATTGCAATGATCTGGGACTATTCTGAGGCTGCAATTCTGAATAGTGTTGTGGGCGGTTTCGTGCCGTGTGCCGAGTTCATTGCTAAGTGTATTGGCAAGCTGCCAGGGCACGGACCTTCTCGTGTCATTATGCAGGACGCTGTGAATGGACAGTTGTCTTTTCAAAAAATTGTCTCGACCGACCCACCCTACTACGATAACATTGGATACGCTGACCTGTCGGACTTCTTTTATGTCTGGCTACGAAATACTCTCAAGGCTGTTTTCCCGGGTCTGTTCGCTACGATGGCAGTCCCTAAAGACGAAGAGTTGGTGGCCACACCGTACCGTCACGGTAGCAAGGAAAACGCGGAGATGTTTTTCCTCAATGGCATGGCGAGCGCGCTACAGCATTTGGCTGTACAGACCCATCCCGCTTTTCCTGTTACCATTTACTACGCTTTCAAGCAATCGGAAAAGAAGGGCGACTTAGGCATAAGGAATACTGGTTGGGAAACGTTCCTCGACGCAGTGATTTGTTCAGGTTTCGCTGTTACTGGCACTTGGCCCATGCGTAGCGAACAGCGGTATAGGATGATAGGAATGGGAACAAACGCCCTTGCATCCAGCATAGTTCTCGTCTGTCGGCAACGCGCGGCCAATGCGCCGATGGCCACGCGCCGCGAATTCGTGGACGCGCTCAAGGAGGAACTGCCCGCAGCCCTGGGCGCCATGCAGGCCGGCAGCATTGCGCCGGTGGACCTGGCCCAGGCCGCCATCGGACCAGGCATGGCCGTCTTCAGCCGCTACGCACGCGTCCTCGACGTCAGCGGCAACCCCCTCACCGTGCGCGACGCCCTCTCGCTCATCAACCAGACGCTGGAAGAGGCCCTGGCCGAACAGGAAGGCGACTTCGACACCGACACCCGCTGGGCCGTCGCCTGGTTCGAGCAGACCAGCTTCAACCAGGGCGACTTCGGCATCGCCGAAACGCTGTCCAAGGCCAAGAACACCAGCGTCGACGGCATGGTCACAGCCGGCATCATTGAATCCGCCGCCGGCAAGGTGCGCCTCCTGCGCCCCGCTGAACTGCCCGACGACTGGGACCCCGAAACCGACACCCGCCTCACCGTCTGGGAGATGGTCCATCACCTGGTCCGCCAGCACGACCAGGCTGGCGAGACGGGAGCCGCCGAACTGCTGGCCAAGCTCTCCGCCGCCGAATCCGCCCGCGAGCTCGCCTACCGCCTCTACCGCATCTGCGAACGGAAGAACCGCGCCCAGGAGGCCCTGGGGTATAATGCTCTCGTCCAGAGCTGGCCGGAGATCGCCCGCCTGGCGCGCGAACGTCCGCGGGTTGAGCAGGCAACGCTGATCGGCGGGACTGGAACGACGCAATGACGACCGACACAGTTATCGATACCATGGTAGCGCGCATCGTCGCACGCTTCCGGCCCGCGCGCATCCTGCTCTTCGGCTCGCGAGCACGCGGCACGGACAACCGCTGGAGCGACGTCGACCTGCTCGTGGTGATGGAAGAGGTGCCGGATAAACGTCGAGCCGCGGTCGAGATGCGGCGAGAGTTAAGCGACCTGCCGGTCAGCAAAGACATAGTCGTGACAACCCCCGACGAGATTGCGCGGCGCGGCAAATTGGTGGGTAGTCTGCTCAAGGCCGCGCTGCGCGACGCGAAGATCTTGTATGAACGTCCCTGAAATCGTCGCCCAAGAGGCCAGACGATGGCTGCGGTTCGCTGTGGAAGACCTTGAAGTTGCTCAGCGGCTATCGGCGGAGCGCCAGCCCCTCCCGCGTTTTGTCTGCTGGCACTCTCAGCAAGCCGCGGAAAAGGCACTGAAAGCGGCTCTGGTACTTGAAGAAATCGACTTTCCGTTTACACACGACCTGAACGCTTTGAGCAATCTGCTGCCGGACAGTTGGATCCTGCGGGCTGACCATTCCGACTTGGCTGATTTGACCGAGTGGGCAGTGGAAGCCAGATATCCCAGCGAGTGGCCCGAGGCTACCGAAACCGATGCAATCCGCGCCGAGGCGAAGGCCAGCCTCGTGCTCGATTCAGTGGTAGTGGAGTTCAAGCGACGCGGATTTCAAGTAGACGAAGGCGCGCAATGACAACCGCTATGTTGGTTGAAAGAGTCGAACGCGATTTCAAGGAAGAGGTTTCAGATGATGTGCGTCTCATCGCCGAAGGTACGGGCTGATACCTAATGTAGATCCCAATTGAAACCTGGAATTTGCGTATTTCGTAAGCAAAGGCTGTGCTTCTGTGCTTCTGATCTGTTGTTGACACGAATAGTCGTGGTTTCATATTGAACTTACATTAGTAATCACTTTTTTCCGCTCCAAAGATGGCAACCACCTGACGATCCTTCTTGATCTGGACTGGATCTGCTGGTACTTGTCCGTCAAGGCCTACACCCATATGCGCCTCTAGAATTATATTGACGCTGAAGAGTTGCAGCACGGCCGGCACCCGAGAATCATCGCCGACTCCCTTTGTCAGATCGTCCAGCCCCCGTCCGTAATAGGGGGCGAAGAAAGGGAAATGCAGAAAATACTGATAAAATAGGTAGAGAAGGGCGCACTTGTTCGATGGACACGCTATAGAGGAATCAAGGATATGAACGAAATTCAGAGAGACATTAAGCTCCATCTCCCGGACCTACTAATAGAAAATTTCCGCGGAATAAAGAGGCTTTCGATTCCACGATTGGGTGGCGTGACCCTGTTGGCCGGGCACAACGGCGTTGGAAAAACGACAGTACTTGAAGCGATAAAGGTCTATTCGGCGAGGGCTAGATATGCCGTACTACAAGGATTGCTAATCAATCGGGAAGAATTCTCAGGCACTACTGGAGAAGATGGTGCTAACACACTTGAACCTGATTGGGGAGCTCTTTTCTTTGGCCGGGATAACTCTCAGAGCAGCAAGGTGTTTGTCGGGCCAAAGCGAGTTCAGGACCGGCTTAGTCTTGAGACGATTTCCCTAAGCGAACCCACTGAGCAGGAAATTGCTAGTCTAGGAAGGCATCTTCCTGAGCTTCTATTGGAAGGCGATATACATACCATCAAGGTTGTTTTCCAAGAAAACGAATGGTTAATCCCCGTGTTTTTCTTCCAAGACCAACGTGCAAGTAATTTCGTTGGAGACTCCAGAGAGCGTATGAGAGAATTGAACTTTCGAGTTCGGCGACAAGAGTCAAGATTGCCACCCCCTATCAAATGTGAAGAAATTGGGCCGGGACTAATGAGCAACAATGAGTTGTCTCGTTCTTGGGATAATGTTGCACTGACTGAGGACGAGATTCAGGCTACCCATGCTCTAAGTCTCATTTATGGAAATGATGTGGAGCGGGTCGCAGTGGTTGGTGACGATAGGTCAGTTCCCGTGAGAGGGGGCAGGAGAGCTATCGTAAGGCTCAAGAGCAACCATCGTCCCGTGCTTTGAAGAGCCTCGGCGATGGGGCACTGAGGTTATTCGGCGTCGCCTTGGCGCTCGCCAACAGCCGCAACGGCTTCCTCCTCATCGACGAAGCGGAGAACGGGATTCACCACTCCTTACAGCGAGACTTCTGGCGCATGGTAATGCAGACCGCCCACCACAACAACGTCCAGGTTTTTGCCACGACGCACAGTTGGGACTGTGTGCGGGGTTTCGCCCAAGCGGCCGTAGACAATGAGAACGTGGAAGGCGTGCTGGTACGCCTCGAAAAGGAAGATGACGGGCTGCGCGCTGTTCGCTATTCCGAGCGCAGACTGAAGATCGCTGCCGAACAAAGAATCGAAGTCAGGTAACGCAATGCAAGAATCCGACCTGGACACCAGCGCATCCAATACCACTACTTTCGTAAACTGGCTGCGAGAACTGTTCAAAGAAATGTCGTAAGCGAGAATGTTCAATGGCAACCACCAATCGAGAACGCGTCGGCCTCGCGCTGGAACTCCTCAAGAGCGGTCTGGGACCCTACGTCTCGCGCGAGTTTATCGCCCGCCACAAGGGGCAGGCCAAAGCAGAGCTGGAGCGCATCTTCGACAGACCCCATGACCAGAGACGCATCTTCTCTCACAACGAGCCGACCAAGCCGTTCCATCACATGGATGTCACCGACCTGCTGCGCGTTATGTGGGTGTCGTGGCATGACGTCTTTTCTTTGACGCTCGGACGCATGGAACGCAGTCTGGTGAGCGAACTGCGGGAGTATCGCAACGCATGGGCGCACCAGGAACCGTTCTCCGGTGATGATACGATCCGCATGCTGGACTCCGCTCAGCGGCTGTTAACTGCCGTTTCCTCCAGGCAGGCGTCCCAAGTCGAAAAGATGAAGAGTGAATTGCAACGCCTGCGCTTTGACGAACAGGCCCGCAGCCAGCGCCGCCGCGCCGCGGCCCCCATCACCGCGGCGGCCCCCAGCGGCCTCCCCGCCTGGCGCGAGGTCGTCAACCCTCACCCCGACGTCGCCAGCGGCCATTACCAGCAGGCCGAGTTCGCCGCCGACCTCTGGCAGGTGCACCTCGGCGAGGGCTCCCCCGAATACCGCAACCCGACCGAATTCTTCCGCCGCACCTACCTGACCCAAAGCCTGAGCGGCCTCCTCGCAAATGGACTGCGCCGCCTCAGCGGCCAGGGCGGCGAGCCCGTCGTGCAGCTGCAGACCAACTTCGGCGGCGGCAAGACCCACTCCATGCTCGCCCTCTATCATCTCTTCTCCGGCGCGCAGCCCGGCGAGTTGGACGGTATCGACGACATCATGCCAACCGCCGATGTGACCGACATGCCGTGGGTCAACCGCGTCGTGCTCGTCGGCAACCGCATCTCCCCCGGCAACCCCGTCACCAAGGAGGACGGCACCGAGGTGCGTACGCTCTGGGGCGAGCTTGCCTGGCAACTGGGCCACGCCTCAGGCGGTCTGGAGGAGGCCCGCGCCGCGTTCGAACGCGTGCGCGCCGACGACGAAAACGCCACCAATCCCGGCGACGCCCTCCGCCAACTGCTCACCGACTACGGCCCCGCTCTCATCCTCATCGACGAATGGGTCGCCTACGCCCGCCAGCTGCATGATGAAAGCGACCTGCCCGCCGGCTCCTTTGAGACCCAGTTTACCTTTGCCCAGGCCCTCTCCGAGTCGGCCAAACTGCCGCCTGACTGCCTCCTCGTCATCAGCCTGCCCGCCTCCGACCGGCCCAGCGGCCCCGTCGAAACCGACGATATCGAGGTCGGCGGCCTGCGCGGGCGCGAGGCCCTGGCCCGGCTGGGCAACGTGATCGGCCGCGTCGACTCCTCCTGGCGTCCCGCCAGCGCCGATGAGAGCTTCGAGATCGTGCGCCGCCGCCTCTTCCAGCAGATTTCTGGCGACAGCTTCACCACCCGCGACAACGTAGCCCGCGCCTACCTTGACCTTTACCGCTCCAAAGCAGAGGAGTTTCCTGCCGAGGCCAGGGAAGCGGACTACGAAAAGCGCATGCGCGAGGCCTACCCGATCCATCCCGAGGTCTTCGAACGCCTCTATTCCGACTGGTCCACCCTGCCCAACTTCCAGCGCACACGCGGCGTGCTGCGCCTCATGGCCGCCGCAATCCATACCTTGTGGGAGTCCGGCGATCGCAACCCGCTCATCATGCCCGCCAGCATCCCGCTGGACGACGGCCGCGTGCAGTTCGAGATGACCCGTTACCTGCCCGCCAACTGGACCCCCGTCATCGAGCGCGACATCGACGGCGCCGGCTCGCGGCCTGTGCATCTTGACGGGGTCTTCTCCAATCTCGGCCGCCACAACGCCTGCCGTCGCGTGGCCCGCGCCGTTTTTCTCGGCTCCGCGCCCACGCCTGCCGCCGCCAACCAGGGCCTGGACGAACGACGCGTCAAGCTTGGTTGCGCCATGCCGGGCGAAAGCGTCTCCGACTTCGGCGACGCCCTGCGACGGCTGGCCGACAGCGCCACCTACCTCTACCGTGACGGTACCCGTTACTGGTATTCGACCCAGCCCACCGTGAGCAATCTGGCCGCCGACCGCGCCGAAGAGCTGCGCCGCGACCCTCACAAGGTGGAGCGCGAAATCGAAAGGCGGCTAAGAGAAGAACTGAAGACGAGGGGCGAATTCAAGCGCATTCACATCTTCCCCGATTCCGGGCAGGACGTCCAGGATGATATGGATGTAGGGCTGGTCGCGCTCGGTGTCCAGGCTACCCACACCAGAGGCATCGAGACCAGCCCGGCCCTGGTCGCGGCCAGCGGCATCCTCGAGTCCAGGGGCACAGTCCCCCGCCTCTTCCGCAACGCGCTCCTCTTTCTGGCTGCCGACGAAGCGCGGCGCCAGGACCTCGACGAGGCGGTCAGGCGCTACCTGGCCTGGCGCTCGATTCTCGAAGACCGCGAGTCGCTCGACCTGCCGCCGCACCAGGTGCGCCAGGCGGAACAGCAGGCCGAATCGGCTGACGGCACCGTCAACGCCCGCGTCGGCGAAACCTTCCAATGGCTGCTGGTACCGAGCCAAACGACGCCCCAACTGCCTGTGGCGTGGCAGAAAATCCGCCTGCGCGGTTCAGACCCCCTGGCGCAGCAGGCCAGCCGCCGCCTGCTCAACGATGAGATGCTCGTTACCTCCATGGCCGGCACGCGTCTTCGCATGGAGCTGGACCGCGTGCCCCTGTGGCGCGGGGATCACGTTGCCGTGCGCCAGCTGGTGGACGACTTCGCCCGCTACGTCTACCTGCCGCGCCTGCAGCAGCCAGACGTCCTGATCGGCGCCATCATCGATGGCGTGTCGCTGTTGACCTGGACACAGGACTCATTTGCCTTTGGCGACGGGTACGACGAAGACAAGGAACGCTATCCCGGCCTACGCGCCGGGCAGGGTCTGGTCATCAATGAGACCTCTGGCGGTCTGCTGGTCAAGCCGGACGTTGCACAGCAGCAAATGGCCGCAGAGACGGTTGTTGATCCACCGCCTCCGGGCCCCGACCCTGATGATGTGACAGATCCCGACCCAAAGCCGGATCTTCCTCCGATAACTCCGCCGCTACCACCCCCTCCGGCCAAAGCCAAGCGCTACCACGGCTCCGTAACGCTGGACCCAACACGCGCCGGGCGCGACGCCAGCCAGATCGCCGATGAGGTGATCTCACACCTGTCAGCGCTGGCCGGCGCAGAAGTGCGGCTGACGCTGGAAATCGAGGCTGATTTTCCTGACGGCGCGCCGGATGATGTCATGCGGGTGGTTAACGAGAACAGCCGGACGTTGAAGTTCAGCGACAGCGGTTTCGAAAAAGAGTAAGCGCGCCAAAATGAAAGCCCCCCACCTCGCCTGGACCACCCTATCCGTCAACGTAATCGTCATCCTCCAGGGCGCCCTCGTCAGGGCCACCGGCTCCGGCGCCGGCTGCGGTCGCGACTGGCCGCGCTGCCAGGGCGAAATCCTCCCCCTGGACCACGGACTGGCCACCTGGATGGAATTCTCCCACCGGGCCCTGTCCGGTGTGGCCCTCATAATGGGCATATGGCTGCTCGTCAAAGCCGTGCGCCTCCGCCATGACCTGCCCGGATTCCTGCCTTTCGCCATAGCTTCCGCCGTTTTCCTGCTGATCGAAGCCCTCATCGGCGCCGTCACCGTCCTCACAGGACTTACCGGCGATAACGTCTCTGTCGCCCGCGGCCTCCTCGTCGCATTCCACCTGCTCAACTCCCTGTTCCTCGTCGGCGCCCTGGCGCTCACCACTGTATATGCCTATCCCGGGCACACCTGGCCCCCCGCCTGGACAGGTCAGACCGGGCTCAAGATTCTGTTTGGTGTCGGTATGCTGGGGATGATGTTTCTTATGTTTTCAGGCGGCATCTCCGCCATGGGCAACACCATGTTTCCGCCCGAATCCCTGCAAGAGGGACTGAGGGAGGATTTCAGCGCCGCTTCCCATCCGCTCATTCGCCTGCGGATACTGCATCCGTTTCTCGGAATTGGCGTCGGCGCCTACCTTTGGGTAAGCTACGCTGTAACCGGCTGGTTCAAACGCGCGCCGCAGGCGCGGCGTTTCCGCAAAGCGCTGCTGCTGGTCTATGTTGTACAACTGCTCGTGGGGACAGTGAACCTGACGCTGCTGGGCCCGATTCCGCTCCAGATTCTCCACCTTGCCCTGGCCGTAGCCGCCTTTGCTCTCTGGTCCGTCGTCGGCTGGCTGACGCTCAGCGCGCCCCGCGCCGGCAGCTTCGCGCCATCCATGCCCTGGCAAACAGAAGAGATCCGGCCACTGTGATCAACACCGCTTCCCGCCTGCCCGCCGCCACCTGGCGCGACTACCTGACGCTGACCAAACCCAAAGTCATCTCTCTGCCGCTCTTCACAGCGATCTGCCCCATGTTCATCGCCGCCCGCGGCCTTCCGCCCTGGCTGCCCCTCCTCGGAGTTCTGGTTGGCGGATACATGGCCACCAGCGGCGCCGGCGTCTTCAATATGGCACTGGACCGGGATATAGACGGACAGATGCGCCGTACCGCCAAACGACCACTCGTGACCGGCGTCATCAGCGTGCGCAACGCCATCATTTTCGGGCTTCTGCTCAGCGTCGGCTCCTTCCTCGTCCTCTGGCTGACAGCCAACCTGCTGACCGCTCTGCTGGCCTGGTTCGGCCTGTTCTACTACGTGATTCGTCTATACCGCCTGGCTCAAGCGCACCACCTGGCAGAACATCGTCATCGGCGGCGCCGGATCCGTCATGCCCCTCTTGGGTTGGGCTGCCGTCACAAATGGACTGGACTGGATGGCCGGCCTGCTCTTCATTTTAGGCGGGCGCGCTAGCTTGACTGGCGAATCGTCACCGGGAACACTTTCACACTGTTGTTGGACTATAGCGGGCTTCAGGAGGAAGTAAGAGGAGCATGCGAAAGTTTGTGACTTCTGCCAACGACTTACTGAAGTTTATGTAGTGACTAACTATTCAGTTCCCATTTCGGCTGTCTCTTCTGCGTTTTCGACCGGTTCGGGGCGCGGCAGGCGACGAATGTTTGAGCCATACACAAATACACCGGCCAAACCAACTAAATTCAAGCCGATGAGGCCGCCTCCTGCCCAATCATGACCGAGGGAAATGAGATAGATACCTCCAAGAATGACCATCGTTGACAAGACAAATCCGGCACCGAGACCGAGGTAACTTTGAGTAAAGTCTCCTCTGATGATCTTTCTCTCCATTTGGATTCTATGGTCCGCTTGCCTTTCCGCCATTGCCAGGATTCTCTCGGCAGAACCGGGAACTACGTCTTCGAACAATCGGAGAGCCCCCGGAGGAGGAAGCGGTCCAAGCCACGAAGCAGACTCGATCTTCATCTGAGACGATTCAGATGGTACGTCATCGCCCTGGCGTAGGGCAGGGTGTTCTGAGGGGAGGTCTTTATCCACGTCAGTCATGGGTCAGGCTATCAATTGTGCCATGGGTTGAGTATGCGCCAATTGCTTCACCAATATCCTGGCCGACCGTGGTCCAGTCGCTCCTCATGGCGGCAATGTCCTTCTCATAGAGTGTGCTTGAAGGCCTGTAGTCGCAACGCAACGTGCCTCCCAGATCGAGGATTCTTGCCAGTCCACCGAGAAGAGATGGCTTTTCGAGCGAGTGGTATAGGGTATACCTATACTTGCTCATCACGCTTCTGCCTTTTCTAGACTTGACTGAAAACATGGATACTTTCCCGCTATCTCACTTTCCGCGGCATGGAGAACTAAACAACAATCCTTCACGACATGCAGAGGATACCATATCTAATCCGGCTCTGTAAGTAATCCTAATCCTCCCAAACATACTCCTCCCGCACCGGCTGAAACACATCCAGAATCCGGCACCGCGTAATCGCCTTCCCCGAGTGCTCGGCCCCGCCCGGAATCGCGTATACATCCCCAGGCCCCAGCAGGCGCGTCTCCCCGCCGGTGATCCGGATCTCGAACTGGCCCTCAAACATATTTATTACCTGCTCGTGCGGATGCGAATGCGCCGGCAGCGGCGACCCCTCCGCAACATCCCAGTACACAAATGTCATATTCTCGCTGTGAATAAACTTGCCCACAAACCCCGGGAACAGACCCCGCTCCTTCACCTCATCCAAACTATATATGGTCATCGTCCACTCCCATCAATGCTACGAATGATTCCCACTAACCCCTGGGTCCCTAGCCCCTGCCGTTCGCGCCCTCCAGCTGCGCCACCAGCGCCATCGAATGGATCGCATCCCGAATATCCGTCAGCGGCTTCTCGCCCTTGCGCACGCAGTCCACAATATGCTCGTGCATCGTCAGCACGCCGTCATACCGGTACGTATCCGCCTCAGCCACCCCGTCGATCTGCCAACCGCCCAGCGTGCGCGCCTCGTCATCCTCCGTGATCTCGATCTCATGCGGGATCTTGAAATAGCAGCCCACACCCGTCCCGTGCAGCTCCCCGCGCAGCACGCGGCCGCCCGAAGCCCGGTTCCCGTGGATAAAACCCGTCGCCCCGTTGTCGAAGCGCACCAGCCCCGTATAGCAGTTGCGGTAATCGCTGTCGAAATGGTCCTGGTAGGCCGTCACCTCCACCGGCTCCCCGCCCACCATATAGCGCACCAGGTCCACCGCATGGCAGAGATCGTCCCAGTTCGTCGTCGTGAAACTGAACGCCTTCTCGCCCAGCAGCCGCTTGTGGAAGATGCCCACAGCCGTCGACACCGGCCCCAGCCGCGCCACCTGCCGCATCGCCTCCCGCGTCACCGCCGCATGCCGCCGCTGGAAACCCACCGCGCAGATCACGTCGTTCGCCACCGCCGCATCATGGATCTGCTGCACCTCATCCATGTTCATCCCCGGCGGCTTCTCGATAAATATGTTCTTGCCCGCGTTCAGACAGTCCAGCGCCGGCTGCAGCAGCCAGCGCTCGTGCATTACGCAGTAGACAAGGTCCGGGTCCACCTCATCCAACATGCGTCGGTGGTCGTCGTAGCGGTACTGGAAATCATACGCCACCGCCACCTCGTGCAGCCGCGCCTCGTCCAGCTCGCAGGCCGCCACCATCTCCACCTCCGGCAAGCGGTTCACGTTCGGATAATGCGCGTTCTGGCTGCGGGGCCCGGCCCCGATAAATGCGGTTCGAAGCATCAGGAAACTCCTTCCCAGTCGTAGTCAATGAAACCTTCATCCCGCACCAGCAGCGCCGTCTCGATCATCGTCCGCAGGTCGCCCCTGGGCCGGAAATTGATCAAACTGCGTGCCTTCGTGTTGTCATGATCGTACTGGTAGCGCACCGGCGCCCGCACTTCCAGCGGCTCCACACCGCTCTCTTCGGCCAGGATCGCCGCCGCCTCCGGGAAGCTGAACGGCGCCGGCGCCCCGCAGTTGAACGACTCGTCCACCGCGCCCGGCTCCTCCACCGCGCACACCAGCATATGCGCGATATCGCGCGCATCGTTCGGCTGGTAGACCCATGGCCGTCCATCCAGGTCGCGCACGCTGCACGGCTGGTTCTCGTCCTCCGCCCGCGCCAGCACATCGTGCCACAGCTCAGTGCCGTCAGCCATGTACAGCTCGCCCAGCGGCGTGTTCTGGCCCCGTTCCAGCAGCCCTGCCACCGCGCCCACCGTAAACCGGCCCAGGATCGCATCGCCCGACTGCACATGGCTCGGCCGCACGATCGAGATGCGCAGCCCCGTCTCCCGCGCCGCCATCTTCGTGAACTCCTCGCCGATCAGCTTGCCCAGCGAGTACTCGCCCATCGGCCGCTTCGGATGCCGCTCGTCCACCGGATGGTAGGCGCACGCGATCGTCTCGCCGTTGTTCGGGAAAACGCCCGAAGAGCTCGTATACACCAGCCGTTCCAGGCGGTCCGCATGCTTGCCGCACACCCGCGCAATCAGCCGGTCGATCTGCATATTATTGTCGAACTGCGGCCCCACGATATTCGCCGTATGGATCACGGCGTCCACACCGGCCACCGCGCGCTCCACAAAGCCCTCATCCGTCAGATCGCCCGCCGCCAGCTCTACATCCAGCCCCTCCAGCCGCTCCAGCGCCGGGTCGTCCGGCAGCGCCGTGCCCCGCACCTCGTGGTTGCGCTCCAACAGCTGCCGCGCCAGCCGGCAACCCACCTGTCCGGCAGCCCCTGCGACAAGAATCTTCATATAGCCCCCTCTCTGGATGCCACTGACACTGGGCTGGCAGCGAATGCGTTCAATCCTCCCACTAACCACTGACCACTATCTCTCCAACGCCTCATTCAAGTACCGGACCACGTCCCGGAACGAAATAATCCCCGTCGGCTGGCCGCTTTCATCCACCAGCGGCACATGTCGGAAACCGTGAATCGACATCAGATTCAGCGCCTGCGCGATCGGCAGATCCTCCTTCAAAGTCAGCGGGTCCGCCGTCATGTAGGCGGCGATCGTCACCTTCGTCATATCGTCCACCAGCCCCGCCACCCGGTTCAGAACATCCCATTCGGTAAAGATGCCGACCAGCCGGTTCTCCTCGTCCGTCACCAGCATACAGCCGATGTTGTGCTGGTTCATCTGCCGCACCGTCCGCGCCAGAGAGCTTCGCCTGCCAACCGAAATAGGCACCTTCGGCTTCAGTTCTGCCAGCGTACTGGTCACCAGAACATCCTGGAATTCCGACACGACCTCTTCCGGCTTGTCCATCTCGTCGATATACTCTTCGTCCAGCCCGGTGATCGGCATCTCGTCGAACTCCGCCGACAGAGGCATGAACTCCCTCTCCTCCGCCTCTTCCCTCTCCTCCACTGTCCACAGGTCCGCCGCCAGGTAAAGCTGGTTCAGGTCACCCGCGCCGCGCTGCGCCTGCGCCGTCTCCACCTGCCCCATCAGCTCACTCGCGTAGTCCGGTTTGCGCATGTCGCGGATCACGCCCATCGCCGCCGGGTAGTCCGGAAACTCCATACTCCCCAGAATCGACGCCAGCGGCTTCGACGTCGCATCATGCACCAGGATCTCATCCAGGTCCACCTCGTCCAGCGACACGACCTCCGGCGTAAAACCGTTCAACCGGATCCCCTTGTCCCGGTCCTTCCCGAAGATCATATGCCTGCCGTGTTCCAGGTAGAGGATCGAGTTATCCCGCGTCTTGCGGTCGCTCAGGTCCGTCCACTCGTTCGGATTGAAAATCACGCAGTTCTGATAGATCTCCAGGAAGGACGCGCCCCGGTGTTCCGCCGTCCGCTTCAGCGTCGCCGCCAGATGCTGTGGATGCGAATCGATCGAGCGCGCCACAAACGTCGCCTCCGCCGCCAGCGCAACCGCGATCGGATTCAGCGGCTGCTCCACCGATCCCATCGGCGACGACTTCGTCACCGTCCCCGGCCGCGATGTGGGCGAATACTGGCCCTTCGTCAACCCGTAGATCCTGTTATTGAAGAGGACGATATTCAGATCGACGTTGCGCCGGATCGCGTGCAGCAGATGGTTGCCCCCGATCGAAAGGCCGTCCCCGTCCCCTGTGATCACCCAGACCGTCAGCTCCGGGTTGGCGATCGCAAGCCCCGTGGCCAGCGCCGGCGCCCGCCCGTGAATGCTGTGGATGCCGTAGGTGTTCATGTAATACGGGAAACGGCTCGCGCAGCCGATGCCTGAAATGAAGACCGTCTTCTCCTTCGCCACCCCGGTCTCCGGCAATATCCGCTGCATCTGCGCCAGGATCGAATAATCGCCGCATCCGGGGCACCAGCGCACAGTCTGGTCGGAAACAAAATCCTTGCGGGTCAGCGTGATCTCCTCCGTCGCTGCTGTACTCATCTATGCCCTCCCCAACTTTGCCTGGATCACGTCCCGCACCTCCGCAATTTTCAGCGGGCGGGCCGAAAGGTTCGCATACGTCTCCACCTTCACACCCAGCTTGCCCTGCAACAGCAGCGCCAGCTGCCCGCTGTTCAGCTCCGGCACAACGATCTTCCGGTACCGCTTGAGGACCGACGCCAGATTGGCCGGGAAGGGATTCAGATAACGCACGTGAGCATGCGCCACCGATCGTCCGGCCCGCCGCGCCGACGCCACCGCCGACCGCACCACCCCGAACGTGCCTCCCCAGCTCACCATCAGCAGCTCAGCCTCCTCCGCGCCGAAAACCTCCTGCTCCGGAATGACGTCCGCCAGTCGCGCGATCTTCTCCGCCCGCTCCCGTATCATCTGCTCATTGTGCTCAGGATCATACGATACGTTTCCCGTGACCGGCGCCTTGCTCAATCCCCCCAGCCGGTGCTCCAGGCCCGGCGTGCCCGGCAGCGCCCACGGCCGCGCCAGTGTCTCCTGGTCCCGTTCGTACGGCAGAAAAGGACCGTGCCCGTTTCCGTTCCTGTGCCCCGGCGGGTGCGTCACCTCGATCTCAGGGATCTCCTCCGCCTTCGGCGCCTGCCACGGCTCCGCGCTGTTCGCCAAAAAACCTTCCGACAGCAAAAAGACCGGCGTCATCGCCCGCACCGCCAGTCGCGCCGCCTCCAGCGCCATCCCGAAACAGTCCGACGGCGTCGCCGGCGCCACGATCGGAATAGGACTCTCACCGTTGCGCCCGAACATCGCCTGCAGCAAATCAGCCTGCTCCGTCTTCGTCGGCAGACCCGTACTCGGCCCGCCCCGCTGCACATTGACCACGATCATCGGCAGCTCAAGCATCAGCGCCAGGTTGATCGCCTCGCCCTTCAGCGCAATCCCGGGCCCGCTCGTGCCCGTCACCCCCAACGCGCCCCCAAAAGCGGCGCCAATGACCGCACAGATCGCCGCGATCTCGTCCTCCGCCTGAAACGTGCGCACGTCAAAGTGCCGCAAGGGTGCCAGCGCGTGCAAAATGTCGCTCGCCGGCGTGATCGGATACGAGCCGTAGAACAGCGGCTTGCCCATCTTCTGCGCCGCTGTCACAAGACCCATCGACAGCGCCTCGTTCCCTGTAACCTTGCGATACGTCCCGGGCGGCAGCGCCGCCGGCCGCACCATATACCGCTGCTGGAACGTCTCCGTCGTCTCGCCCAGAAAATAGCCGGTCTCCATCGCCTTCAGGTTGGCCTCCGCGATCATCGGCTTGCGCGCAAACTTCTCAAAAAGCCACTCCCGCGTCGTATCCATCGACCGGTCGAACATCCAGAAGACCATCCCCAGCGCAAAGAAGTTCTGACAGCGGTCCCGCTCCTTGTTGGTCAGCTCCTCGAACTCGGACAGCGCCTCCCGGTTCAACGACGTCATCGGGATCGCCAGCACCTGGTACCCTTCCAGCGAGTCGTCCTCAAGCGGGTTCGAGCTGTAACCGGCCTTCGACAGGTTCTGTCTCGTGAACGAGTCCGTATTGACGATAATCGTTCCCGCCCGCTCCAGCTCCGGCAAACTGGCCTTCAACGCCGCCGGATTCATCGCCACCAGCACCTGCGGCGCATCCCCCGGCGTCAGCACATTCTGGCTCGAAAAGTGCACCTGGAACCCGCTCACTCCCGCCAGCGTACCCGCCGGCGCCCGGATCTCGGCCGGAAAGTCCGGCATCGTACTGATGTCATTCCCGAACACCGCCGACGTATTCGTGAACTGCGTCCCCGTCAACTGCATTCCGTCGCCGGAATCCCCGGCAAACCGGATCGCAACCGACTCCAGCTCCTCTGATTCCTGCGTCCCTTCCCTCACTCTATCCGTCATATGCATTCTCCATCGAACTGCACTCGATAGGCGCCACTATCCTCCCTCGGCTCTCCGTGGGAAGCGTTCCGGATCGATCGGCCGGTTCAAGACCTCGACCGGGTAGCGGTCCGCCAGGTAATCGATGATCGCCTGGTGCGTCATAATCCCCAACAGTCTGCCGCTCCCGTCAACAATCGGCAGATTGCGAAAATGATTCTTCTCCATCAGGCGCAATGCGTCCGCCGCCGACGCGTCCGGGCCAATTGTAACTGGATCCGTGGTCATCACCTCGTCTACCGGCCGCTCCAGCATCCCCGGCACGTCGATGACCTTGCGCATCACATCCCGCTCGGTAAAGATGCCCGCAAGCCGCGGCTGCCGCGACGCCTCTTCCTGCCCGTCACCGGCGCCGGCAGCCGCGCCCTCCTCTACCACCAGGCAGACGACCCGTCTGTCAGCCCGCATTCTGGCCAAGGTATCCCGAACCGACGTGCCCAAAGGCACCTGCGCGAATCCGCTGACGACCAGGTGGCTCACGTTTTCCGATTTGAGATCAGCTTGCAGGCTCATCCTCTCACCTCGCCCCTGAGAACCAACCACATCATAAAAGCCCTCTCGCGACTGACCACTATCCCCGCAGTTCCGGCGCCCGCCGCACCTGCGTGATCTGCTCAAATGCATATGCCAGACGGATCAGAACAGGCTCGCTCCAGGCCCGTCCCATAAACGTGAGACCGATCGGCAACGCACTCCCCGCGCCGCCTCCCGCCCCCTGCGCCACGAAGCCTGCCGGCGCCGTCACCAGCGGATATCCCGCTATCGCCGCAAAACGCGAACTGCCGCCATGCACCGCATCCCCCGCCTCCGGGTCCAGCGGCCACGCCGGACCGCCCGTCGGCGCGATCAGCGCGTCCAGACCGTGCTCGTCCAGCACCGCATCCAGCCCCTCAACTGCAGCCAGCCGCCGTCCCGCCGCCAGCGCGTCCAGGTACGCCTCCCCATCGAGCGGCCCGCTCTCCTGCGACCGCTCGAACTGCTCCTGCCCAAAATGGGCCAGCTCCTTTTCGGCGTGCGCCTCGTTGAATGCGATCAGGTCGGCCAGCGAACGCGGCTGGGCCTGCGCCGCATCCACCACGATCCGCGTCGCCAGATAGGCCGCAATGCCATGCTTGAACTCCGTCTGCATGACGATCATTTCGCACTCGCCCATTCTCTTGCCGTCTGCCGTAGGAATGTCGGCGGGATCCACCACCTCCGCACCCGCGTCGCGGACCGCCCGGATCGCCTCCTCGAACACCCTGTCCGTGGCCTCGTCATATCCGCTCACCCCTCTGCGAGCAACGCCGATACGCGCGCCCCGCAAGCCGTCCGCGTCCAGAAACTGACGGTAGTCGCCGTGTACCTTCCTGCCCTTGGCCGCCGTCGCCGTATCGCGCCCGTCCCCGGCCGTGAGCGCGCCCAGAACGGCCGCCGCGTCAGCAACGGTACGCGCCATCGGCCCCACCGTATCCTGCGTATGCGAGATCGGAATAACCCCGGCCCGGCTGCTCAGTCCCACCGTCGGCTTGATGCCCACGATGCCGCACGCCCCCGACGGGTTCACGATCGAGCCGTCAGTCTCCGTGCCCAGCGCCGCCGCCGCCAGATTCGCGCTCACCGCCGCCCCTGACCCCGAGCTGGAGCCGCCCGGATTGCGGCTGAGATCATAAGGGTTGCGGCACTGACCCCCGCGCGCACTCCAGCCGCTCGTCGACTTTGAGGAGCGATAGTTGGCCCATTCACTCAGGTTGGCCTTGCCGAGGATCACCGCGCCCGCCTCCCGCAGCGCCGTCGCCACCGTCGCATCGCGCGCCGGCCGCGACCCCAGCAGAGCCAGCGAGCCCGCCGTCGTCTGCATGCGGTCATCCGTATCGATGTTGTCTTTCAACAAAATGGGGATCCCGTGCAGCGGCCCCCGCACCTGACCCGCCGCCCGCTCGCGGTCCAACCGCTCAGCGATCGCGGGCGCATCCGGATTGGTCTCGATGACCGAGCACAGCGCACTGTCAACCGCCTCGATGGCCGCCAAGTAACCCTCAGTAATGCCGGCAGCCGAGCGCGCGCCCGCGGCTATATCGTCCTGCAGTTGGGCGATAGTCACTTCGCCAAGCTCTGTTGTCATATCCTGTCAACCATCTCCCGATCACCGACCACTGCCTATTGGCCGCTGGACACCGCAAGCAAGTTGTCCAGCGCGGCGCGCAGGTCCTCTTCCGGTTGCGCTCCCACGTACTCCTGTACGACATTCCCCTCCCCGTCCAGCAGGATCAGGTGGGGCTGGTAGCGAAAGTTGAACTGTTTTTTGTACTGCGCTACCGCACTGTCGTCGATGTCCAGATAGAGGAACTCAACCTGTCCCCAGTAATCGATTTCGAGCCTGTGAACCACAGGCGCAAAGCGTACGCAGACCGGTCACCAGAATGCGAAGAGTTCGACTACTTGCGGCGTGCCCGCGCCCAGCGCCACCGTCGCCGGGTCCGTGGCCTGCAGTTCCTCGCGGAAGGCTGGCGGCGGTCCGATCGCAACCGCGGTCGGCTCAGGTTCAGGGGTGGAAGTCGGTTCTTCCACAGCCGTCGCCGCCGGTTCCGGCGCCTCGGTCGCCTGCGCCACCTCTTCTCCCGCCGCCGCAGGCGCATCATCGCCTGAGACCGCGTTGCAGCCGGACAGCACAAGGGCCAACACGATGACAACGAGGGCTAACTGTCTGTGTACCGCTGTCATGCTCTTTGTCCTTTCTCTCAGGACAGAGGCCTCGTTGCCTGTGTCCTCCTGTTTCATATTTCGCTCGCTAAGCACTTGATTCCGATGGTCGCCGCGAGTAAAATCATCCCCGCTGCACGACTCTGTTATCCGCCCTGGCAGTTCGTTGAACTCCTTTTGTCTGCCAACTTCCATATGGAAATGGGAAGGCAGAAAATGGGCAGGCGGTCTTTGCATTATGCCAAAGTAGAAGCCGCCCTGCCAAACATCAGGGGCGAGTCACAACCGCCAAGCCAAACCCTGAGAGGCGCCCGATGATAGTAGACACCCATGTCCACGTCTGGGAGATCGATCCGCCCAGATATCCGGTCGGCCCCACCGCCCCCACCTGGAATACCTACCCTGACGAACCCGGTACCGCCGCCGAGCTGCTCGCCGAGATGAACGCCCAAGGCGTCGACTGGGCCGTACTCGTCCAGACCAGTTGGTCTACCTGGGACAACGGCTACATCGCCGACTCCGCCGCCCGCTTCCCCCACCGCTTCATCGGCCACGGCCTCATCGACCCCCAGGAGGCAGACAACGCCGAGCAGGTGCGCTACTGGCTCCACGAACGCGGCCTTGCAGGGTTCCGCTTCCATCCCATGTACTATCCTGATGAGAAAATCCTGCTGACAGCCCAGAACGGGCCCATGTGGGAGGAAATCGCCGCCGCCGATGCCGTCATCCAGTTCCACCTGCGCGCCGAGGAGGCCGACCAGATCGAGGCCATCGCCCGCCGCCACCCCCACCTGACCCTGATCCTCGATCACCTGGGCTACCCCCAGGTCGAAGCCGACGAAGCCGGCTACCAGCCCATCGTCGACCTCGCCCGCTACGACAACGTCCACGTCAAACTGTCCGATGTCGCCGGCCATTCCCGCCAGGACTACCCCTACACGGACGTACATCCTTTCATCATTCGTATCTTCTCAGCCTTCGGCGCTGAGCGCATGATCTGGGGAACCGGATACCCCGGCCATCACCGCGCCAAACACAACTGGCCCTCTCTGGCCCAGGAGTTGCGCCTGATCCAGGAAGGCCTGCCGTTTCTTCGTGAGGATGACAAGGAGAGAATTCTGGGAGGTACAGCCGCCCGCATCTGGGGTCTGACAAAGCCTTCCGACTAATCGCTACCTGCCTCACAGGCCGCGAACCACTATCCACCGACCACTGCCGGCCTGCGTTCCCCCACCCGCGTGGCCTGCTCAAACGCATGCGCCAGCTGCAGCACACCGAAATCATCCCGGTGACGGCCCACAATCTGCACGCCCACCGGCAGTCCCTCTGGCGTAAACCCGCACGGCGCCGAAATCGCCGGATGGCCGGTCACGGTGATGTAGTAGCAGGACTTCATCCAGTCGATATAGGTCTCCATCTCGACCATTCCGTCCCCGCGGTCAATCGAAGTCGGATAGGGCATGTCCACCGAAAAGGGCGGCACCTGGTTGACCGGCAGCAGCAGGAACTCGTACGTATCCATAAAGTGGCGCATCGCATGGTACAACGTCGTGCGCATCTCTTCGGCCCGTCCCAAATCCGCGCCGGTGAGGTGGGCCCCCTGCTCGACGTTCCAGATGATCGTGTCCTTCATCTGGTGGCGGTGCTCCGCCAGCAGCGGTCCGTGCGAGTGATGGAAACTCCAGGCGCGCATCGTCTTGAAGATCTCGTCTGCGTCGCTGAAGTCCGGCAATTCCGGCCCGTCACCCCGTGGCCGCGTCGCGCCCGCGCCGCTGAAATCGGCCACCTCGCAGCCAAGCCCGCTGAATGCCGCCAACTGCCCTTCGATCGCGTCCCGCACTCGCGGGTCTACCGGAAACTCGCCCCCCAGGTCCGCGCTGTACGCGATGCGAACGCCGCTGAAATCGCGCTCTAAAGACCGCGCGAAAACGCTGCCCGGCTCCGACTGCGCGATCGGCGAACGCGCGTCCGGCCCGGCGATTACGCTCAGCAGAAAAGCCACGTCCGCCACAGTGCGCCCCATCGGCCCCTGCACCGACAACCCAGACCAGGCGGTCAAACTCGGCCACACCGGCACCCGGCCCGGCGAAACGCGGAAACCGACCACGTTGCAGAAGTTGCCCGGGTTGCGCAGCGAGCCGCCCATGTCGCTCCCGTCCGCCAGGGGCGTCATACCGCACGCCAGCGCCACCGCCTGACCGCCGCTCGACCCCCCGCACGTCTTCGTCGGATCGTATGGGTTGCCCGTTGCCCCGAACACCGGGTTGAACGACTGCGAACCCGCCCCGAACTCCGGCACGTTCGTCTTGCCCATCGGGATCGCGCCCGCCGCATGCAGCCGCTCGATGATCAGCTGGCTCTGGACCGGCACATTGTCCTTGTGGATCGGAGAGCCGTAGGTCGTGCGAATGCCCGCGGTGTCGGTCGTGTCCTTGTGCAGCATCGGCAGACCGTGCAGAGGCCCAACCTCTTCGCCCCGCGCCAGCGCCTCGTCAGCCGTTTTTGCGCGTTCCAGCGCCTGCTCCGGCAAAAAAGTCACCACCGCGTTGACCTTCGGGTTGACCCGCTCGATCTGCGCAATATGCGCCGCAGTCACCTCCACACTGGAAAAGTCCCCTTTGCGGATGCCCGCGGCCAGTTCCCTTCCGTCTCGAAAGCAAAGATCAGTCGTCATCTTCAGGCGCGTCTCCAGGGCGGAATCCATCTTTGAAAAAGGGCAGCTTCTCGCGTTTCGGATTTCTGCGCCAGTTCTCGCAGCCGCCCTCACCGGTAGGCCTCACCTTAGGCAGAGCCAGCTCCTCGTACGCCTTCCAGGGGTAGGGGTCCTCGCCCGCAATCATCACGACGTCCCGGTAGTCGGCCGTCGCCATGTGTTCATCTTCCTTCGGATTCCGCCACGGCAGGTAGGACTCCGCGCTCATGTAATGGTTTACCAGCACGCGGCGGTACCCGCTCTGCGCACGGTTCGGGAAGGAGCGGTGCAGCAGATAGCCGTTGAAAAAGACCAGCGCCCCGGCATTCACCTCCACCGGAATCGCGTCCTCATCCCTGTAAGGGAATCCGTACGCCTCGCCCGCGCAGTCGAAGCGCGGATCGTCATGATCGTGCTGCGGCCAGATAATGCCCCGCTTGTGCGAGCCGGGAATAACCCAAAGGCACCCGTTCTCGACCGTGGCACTGTCCAAAGCGATCCACGCGCCCGTGAGCGTCCGGTCGCGCGTCGGGATGAAGAATTCGTCCTGGTGCCACGCCTGGCCCGGTTTCCCCGTCGCCTTGATGAACAGCATCGATTGCATACACTTCACGTTCGGCCCGATCACCTGGGTCAGCACCTCCGCGATGTGCCGGTGCCCGAGATAATGCAACATGGTTTCCGAGATCTTGTGCGGAAAATGGATGCACAGATAACGCCGCAGCACATCCTCCTCGCTCTCGCCCGGCACGCTCGGCTCAAATCCGTCCACATCACCCCGCTCGCCTTTGCAAATCGCCGTCGTCTCCGCCCGCAGCTCCTCCACCTCCACCGGCGTCAGCGCATCCGGCAGAACATAGTAGCCATTCTCAGCATAAGACGCCCCGATGCTTTCAACAGATTCGGCCGCAGCGGCCACCCCACGGCCCGTCTCCGGACGATAGGATGCCGCCGCAACATCAGCCTTGCCGCCAGGATTAGAGGCCGTTGCCGTCGGAACAGATGCCATTTGATTACTCCTCATTGTCGAGCGCGAAAAAGTGCATTCGGGCTGCGGTCAGTATAACGGACGTCATCCCGCAGGTCAACGAACGGCAAGCTGGTGTGTGTTCCAAAAGTGTTGTCCATCCACAGACAGATCCCAAGTGAGACCACAGGTTGCGGTCAAGGGTTGCGCCACGCGGCACGGACCATTCGGTGAACAAGCGGAATTGCATGTCGGGCACTAACTACAATGGTAAAGACCAACCAGTTCTCTCCTTTGGCTTTGAATTGGAGGCCAGGCATGACGATAGACAGAGACCAGCTGTACAGGAAGATGGCGGTGAGGGGAAAGTGCCAACGCCTTTACACACATCTGGGCGGTCTTACCAAGCAGGAATGGAGAACCACCTTCAGGGAGATAGAAACCATAATCGGCTTCCCACTGCCTCCGTCCGCCCGTCTTCATCGGCCCTGGTGGTCCAACCAGTCCAGGGGCAGCGGTCACAGCCAGGCTTTGGCCTGGGGCGCCGCCGGATGGGAGACCGCGGAGGTGGACATGGATGCAGAAACTCTGCTGCTGCGGCGCAAGCCAGAGGCTGTCCCCCAAACCTTTAATCTTGACGAAGTGTTGCCGGTACATACGGCCGGGGGCTGGCCCGAAGCTCTCAGTCTCAGGCGCGAGGACATCTACGAAGACAGGATCTAGCCACACATGTTTGTGGATACCTAACGTGTTGATAAATGCCCGATTCTCTGATGCCCCGGGCCACGAAGCCGCCAGGGCCGGCTTGGAGAATGCCCTTGACAGCTCTGAGCCTCTTCGAATCAGCCGCCAGATTCTTCGAGAGTACCTGGCAATAGTCACGCGTCCACAGACCTGGTCTGTTGCTATTGACCGCGCTGACGCACTAGACGACGTGGACCGATTCGCCGCCGCTTTCGAGGTGTTGGAGGACGGGCCCCCGTCGGAGGCAAACAGATTCATGACGCTAACATCGTCGCCACCATGCTGGCCTACGGAGAGCGCCGGCTCCTGACCTTCAACGTCGCCGACTTCCGGCGCTTTGCAGACCACGTCGAGTTGGTTTCAGCAGGAACATAAGCAGTTTAAGTTTGGTAGCCTGACAGACCAATGCTAAGATGGGCAACAACAGCGACTCATCCCATTTGAGAACTCCCCATATAGTCTGACTAAGCCGGCAAAGAATTTATCAGTTTATTGACCCGTCCCATCGAAAGTACTGCGCCTATGTCTACGTCTACTCCACCCAGAATTTTCCTTCTGCTGGCGCTTGTCAGTCTCCTGTGCGCCTGCGGAGGAAACAGGGCGGAACCTCAGTCGGACCGTCTTCAAGTCGTCGCCACCGTCTCTCCCATCACTAACATCGTCTACAACATCAGCGGCGCCCACGTCGAACTGACCGGCCTCGTGCCCGCCGGCGCTGACTCCCATACCTTCGAACTGGCCCCTTCCGATGCCGTCACTCTGGCCAGTGCCGATCTCATCTTCATCAACGGGCTCGACCTGGAGACCTCCGCCATGCAGATGGCCGAAGCCAATCTCAAGGACGGAGGCGAGATCGTTCTCCTCGGTGAAATGGTCATCGACCCTGAAGACTATGTTTTCGATTTCTCCTTTCCCGAAGAGGCAGGCAGCCCCAATCCTCATCTGTGGACCGATCCGATCTTCGCCCTCGAGTATGCCGAAATCGTACGCGAAAAGCTGACCGCCCACGACCCAGACAACGCCGAAGCATACCAGGCCAACTACGATGAGTTCGCCGCGCGTATCGAAGCGCTGGATGCCGCCATTCAGGCCACGACTGCCAGCATCCCCGCAGAACACCGCAAACTGTATACCTATCACGACTCGTTCGCCTACTTCGCGCCCCGCTACGGCTACACAGTCCTGGGCGCCATCCAACCGGCCGATTTCTCCCAACCATCAGGTCAGGAAGTCGCGGACCTTATAGACCAACTGCGCGAAGGCGGCGTCCCCACCATATTCGGCTCGGAGGTCTTCCCCTCCCGCGTTGTCGACCAGATCGGCCGCGAAGCGGGCGTCCAGTTTGTCAGTACTTTGAGCGACGACGATCTTCCCGGAA
The DNA here is from genome assembly GCA_965200615.1 of Caldilineaceae bacterium. Lineage (GTDB taxonomy): Bacteria > Chloroflexota > Anaerolineae > Caldilineales > Caldilineaceae > Bin5. The sequence goes on from OZ241377.1 coordinate 1,762,962, forward strand.
ACCCGGGCGACCCCGAACATTCCTACATCGGTATGATGGTGGGAAACCTGAAAACGATGGCGGAAGCCCTCGGCGGCGACCCCTCGCTCATGGATGGTGTTGAGACCGGTAATGTGCCCGGCCCGGATACGTCTGTTAACCAGTAACTTCAGCAGTGTCAGTAAACGACGACTCTAATGGATGCCCTAAATTCGTCAATGAAGACCGACGTTATATCCCCAACCGGACAAAGAAGATTTCGTCATGCGGAACTCATTCCGAACTCTACTGTCTCTCCTGGCGCTGCCGCTCCTGATGGCCGCCTGTGTCCCCATCGCCACTGAGGAGACCGCCGTCGAACCTGCCCCCCAGGAAGAAACCGTAGCCGAGCCGCAGCAGCCGCCCCTGGTCGTGGTCACCATGGGCAATGTCCTGGCCAACCATATCTATAACATCGCCGGCGATCGTGTCACCATCGAACGACTCGTGGCGCAAGGCACCGATCCGCATCACTATGAACCAGCGCCATCCGACGTCATAAAGCTGACCGAGTCCGACATCATCTTCATGCGGGGCGGCAATCGCCCTGATGCGCTTCGCAAACGGCTCGAAAGATTTGCAAGCGAAGATACCACGATCGCCTTCGTGGACGCAGGGATCGAACCTGACGAGTTCATCTACGACGATTTCGGCCACATCGACGTACACTTGGGAGGCGATACTTTCTTTGCCATCCGTTATGCTGGGCAGATACGCGACACACTGGTGAAGCGGGACCCGGACAACGCCGACACCTACAACGCAAACCACGACGACTACACAGCCCGCCTCATGGAGGTCGATGAGGCGACTAAGGCCCTTGTCGCCACCATTCCCGAGAAAAACCGCCAGCTTTACAGCTATCACAACTCATTCTCCTATTTCGCACGCCGCTACGGCTTTATTGTCCTGGGTTCGATTCAACCGCACGACTTCTCCGAACCGTCCGCTCACGACGTGGCAGAGACCATTGACCTGTTGCGGGAACTGAAGCTGCCCGCTATCTTTGGCTCCTCCTTTACCCCTTCACCCGTTATGGAACAGATCAGTCGCGAGGCAGACGTCCCGATCTACATGATCGATGACGACGATCTGCCCGGTGAACCGGGTGACCTTGAGCACTCCTTTGTCAATATGCAAGGTGCAAAACATGAAGACATTAGCTGAAGCGCTTGGCGGTGACCCCACACTTATGGACCACATCGACACCCGCAACGTGCCGGACACGGAGTAAATTCGCTAAGCAGCGGAAACGCCTCGATGAAGCTCGATGAAGGAGGTCTGTGGAGCATGAGGAGATTTTCTGTCTCGCCGGCAAGATGGTACAGTCAACAGGAGCAGTTTGGAAGCGAGTAAGCGGTTGACGGGAAACAGGCGTTGACACCGCCGTCGGCCGGTGCTACAGTATGTCTTGTTGCGAAAATTCGCAATAAATAAAATTATCATGCCCCACAATACGACGGAGATCAATCGGCAGTTACGCAAATCAGGCTACCGGGTAACGCCCCAACGCCAACTCATCCTGGACGCCGTCTGTCAACTCGGCGACCATGTCACGCCCGAAGCCGTGTACGACCATGTACACCGCACCGCTCCCACGCTGAGCCGGGCGACTGTCTACCGGGTACTGCACTTTCTGACGGAACAGCGCATCCTGGCGCTGGTGCATATGGCCGATGGCCGGCTCGCCTACGAGATGGCCGGCCCCGAGCCGCATCACCACCTCGTCTGCCGCTCCTGCGACAGCCTGCTCGAGCTGCCGCACAGCGTCTTGCGCTCCTTTCGCCGGGCGATGGATACTCAATACGACTTTGAGGTCGACGTAAGTCATCTCTCATTCTTTGGGCATTGCACCGACTGCCGTGACTCTGCCGGCGCCTGACGCCAATTGTGGGGGTACACGCCACCAGCCTGGCGAAAGGGTACCCGCAGATGCTTCACTCACTCCGAACTCTGTCCTCGCTCCTGGCAATTCTGTTCCTCATCGCCGCTTGCGCCCCGGCCGCGCCTGTAACGACTGACGCCCCCGCCGAGGAGGAGCGGCTTCGCGTCGTCGCTTCACTCTCCCAATCCGAAACATTGTCTACAACATCGGCGGCGACCGCATCGATCTCGTTGGAATCCTGCCCCCGGGAGTCGACCCCCATACCTTCGAACCGAAACCTTCCGATGCCGTGAAACTGGCTGAGGCCGATCTCATCTTTCTGAACGGGATGCATCTCGATGAGACAACATTGAAGCTGGCTGAGGCAAACCTGAAAGATGGGGCTGAGCTCATCGAGCTGGCCGTGGCCGTAGCCGGTCCCGATGAACTCCTCTATGGCATCGAACATCATCATGGTCATGGTGAAGATGAGGGCCACGACGACGAGGACGACGAGCACGGCCACGCTGAAGAGGATGACCACGAAGACGCAGATGACGAGCACGGTCACGCCGATGAGGACGACCACGAAGGCGAGGAAGGGGAGCCTGACCCGCACCTGTTGCTCGATCCGAACTTCGCCATCCGCTACGCCAAAGTCGTGTTTGTCAGGCTGGCGGACCGCGATCCGGACAACAGGGATTACTATGAGAGCAACTTTAACGAGTATACCGCCCGCCTCTTGGCTCTCGATGAAGCCATTCAGGTCACCACGGCAACCATCCCTGAATCGAATCGCCGGCTGCTCACCTATCACGACTCGTTCGGCTACTTTGCCATCCGCTACGGCTACACCGTGATCGGCGCCATCCAGCCGAACGACACGTCTCAGCCGTCTGCCCAGGAGGTGGCCGCGCTGATCGATCAACTACTGGACGAAGGCGTGCCGGCTATCTTTGGCTCGGCGCAATTCCCCGCAGACGTGATTGACCAGATCGCGTCAGAGACAGGCGCCACCGTTGGTACACTGCTCGATGAAGACCTGCCAGGCGAGCCGGGCGATCCCGAGCACACATACATCGGAATGATGGTCGAAAATCTGAGAACGTTGGCGACTACGCTGGGGGGCGACCCCTCCCCGATGGATGAAGTCGACATCGGCAACGTGCCCGACAGCGAATAGGAAGTAAAGTAGGAGAGTAACGTACAAAGGGAGTGAGGGGTGAGGAACCTCTCACCCCTCACTCCCTCTCTCCTCAAAAGGAAGTGCAAATGAATCCGCTCATCGAATTAAGAGGCGTGGCCTTCGGCTATGGCTCGTTCAATGTCCTGGACGAGATCGACCTGCATCTGCATCCCGGCCAGTTTGTCGGCCTGGTGGGGCCGAGCGGCGCCGGCAAGACTTCCCTGTTGAAGCTCATCCTGACCCTCCTCACGCCAGGAGAAGGAGAGATCCGGCGCGTGCGTCCGGACCTGCGTATCACCTATGTACCGCAGATCGAGACCGTCGACTGGAGTTTCCCTGTCACGGCCGAGGAGGTGGTGTTGATGGGCCTCGACCACCGCCAGAACATCTGGCCCTGGCCCCGCGCCCGCGAGCGCAAAAGGGCGCGCGAAATCCTGGACCGCCTGGAGATCGGCCATCTGGCGGAGCGCCATATCCGCGACCTGTCCGGCGGACAGCAGCAACGCGTTTTCCTTGCGCGGGCGCTGGTCGCAGACCCGGAAGTTCTCGTGCTCGATGAGCCCACTACCGGCGTGGATGTCCGCAGCGCCGAAAATATCTTCCACTGGCTCACCATGCTGAATAAAGAGGGAATGACGATCCTGCTGACTACTCACGACCTCAACATGGCCGCCGCCCATGTGCCCTGGGTCGTCTGCCTCAACCGCCGCATCGTAGCCCAAGGACCGCCGCAAGAGATCTTTACCGAAGAGATTCTGGGCGACGCTTACCGAGGAGACTTTATCGTCATCCGCCAGGACGATCTGATCTTCGTGCAACAGAGGCCCCATCCCCACGGACTGAATGAAGTGCTGCCCGACCCCGTGGAGGGGGGACTGCCCAACCACGACAGCTTGGAAAAGACTGTTCAGCCTAACTCTGCCTCAAAGGAGGCCTGACCGCAATGGACGTTCTGCTTGCCCCGTTTCAATATGAGTTCTTCCGCAACGGCACAATTGCCGCCGTCCTCGTCGGCGGCCTCTGCGCCATGATCGGCGTCTACATCGTCCTGCGCGGCATGAGTTTCATCGGCCACGGCCTCTCCCACGCCGTCTTCGGCGGGGCAGTAGTCGCCTTCATTCTCCAGTTCAACTTCTACGTCGGGGCCGTGTCCTGGGGTTTTATCGCCGCCCTGCTGATCAATCAGACCGTTCGTAAAACGACAATCAGCGCCGACGCCGCCATCGGCGTGGTGACGACCGCAAGTTTCGCCTTGGGGGTCGCCCTCATCTCACGCTACCGCCGCTTCTCCCAATCGTTCGACGCGGCCCTATTCGGCAACGTCCTCGGCGTCACTCCGACCGACATTGCCGTGATCGTCTTCGTTACACTGGCCGCGACGTTTATGATCTTTTTCTTCTACAAGCAACTGCTCTTCACTACTTTCAACACCGAGGTCGCACAGGTCTACGGGATTCCCACCGTCTGGATCGAGACCTGGTTTGCCTTGATACTTGCGGCTGTGATCATCGCCGCAGTCCAGATCATGGGCGTAACCATGATCGGGGCCGCCCTCGTCGTGCCACCGATCACCGTGCGGCTGTTGACCGACAGCTTCCATCGCCTCATGATCTACTCGACGATTTTGGGCGCGGTGACCGGATTGATCGGAATGTATCTCAGCTTCTACGTGGACGTTTCCAGCGGGGCGTCGATTGTGCTGCTGCAATCGATACTTTTCTGCATCGTTCTCTTCTACGTTGCCAAAATACGCAACAGACGCCGGCTTGTCGAAACGCCGGTCTACGGTCCTACCTGAAGGGGAGAGCGCAAAGAGAGGGTGGTAATTGGAGGGCCCGTACACGAGAGGTAGCCCTGTGTACGGAGCAGAACGCTGTTGCCGGGAAATACGGCTCTCACCGTTCGCTCTTCATCTCTTCCATCTCCACAGACGCCAGTTCGTATTCCTCAGCCAACCCGCTGTCTTCGTACCCGGGCATCGTTTGCCCCAGGCGAAACAGCGCCATCGCCGCCGCGGCCTGTTCGGCCTCCTGCTTGCTCTGCCCCTGGCCGACGCCGTAGGGCTGCTTGCCGATCGTCACCTGGCGCGTGAAAAGCCGGGCATGGTCCGGCCCCTCAGTGTGGACCGTCCTGTAGCGGGGAGTCTGTCCCATCGCCGCCTGCACCCACTCCTGCAGGCGGCTCTTGGGATCCTTGGTCAGTGCGTGCTGTGCCACGCGCCCGATCTCCTCGATCAGGCGCGGTTCGAGAAACTCGCGCAGCGCCGAGAGTCCCTGATCAAGATAGAGAGCGCCGATAAAGGCCTCATACGTATCGCACAGTGTCGTGCGGCGGCCGCGCCCCCCACTTTCCTCCTCGCCGCGCCCCAAAAGCAGGTAGTCGCCCAGCCCCAACTCCCTGGCGAAGCGCGATAACGTCTCCCGCTTGACCAGCGCCGCCCGCAGATTCGTCAACTCACCTTCCCGCCGCTCCGAAAATCGTCGGAACAGCAGCTCGCTGACAATGAAACTCAGCACTGCATCCCCCAGGAATTCAAGACGCTGATTGTCCTGCAGGTCACTTTCTCCATCGGCCTCGTGCAGGTAACTGCGATGAACGAACGCCCGTTGCAACAGGGCGCGATCATTGAAGCGGACGCCTACCGCTCCCTCAAGTTCGTTCAAAGTATCGTGCTCGAGCTCCATGCCAATGCCTCCCTGGCACAGAAAAACGCTAAACCGCCGGCAGCCGTTTGAGGCCCAGGCCAGTCAGGTTGACGACCACGGTGTCCGACGGTTTCAGCCGGGGACCCAAACTCGTCAGAGCCGCCGCCACCGTGGCGCTGGTCGGCTCGACAAAAAGCCCGCGCTGGGCCAGACGCTCCTGCGCTTCCAGAATCTCCTCATCGTTGACCACGATCGCCGTACCGCCCGACTGCCGCAAAGCCCACAAGATAGAGCGGTTGCGCACCGGGTTCTCCACCGCGATGCCGTCGGCCAGAATACTCGGCGCAACCTGGCGGCGCGGCACGATCTCGCTGTAGCCTTCGTGAAACGCGTCGCAGATCGGCGTAATCGGCTCGGCCTGCACCGCCACCATCCGCGGCAACCTGTCAACTGCGCCGCTGCGGTGCAAATGCTGAAACCCCCGCCACGCGCCCAGGAAAAGGCCGCCATAGCCGACCGGGCTCACAAACCAGTCCGGGACCCTCCCCCCAAGCTGCTCCCAGATCTCCCAGGCATTGGTCATGAAGCCCAGCAGGCAGGCCGGATGCCAGGCATGGGAAGCATACACCACGTCAACGCCCGTCTCAGAGGCTTCAGCGGCTTCTGTCGCCGCCATACGCGGCCCGCTGACCTCTACCAGCTCCGCCCCATACACCGCAATCTGCGCCTTCTTCGGCTGTGGCGCGTACGCCGGCACAAAGATCCGGGCAAACAGGCCCGCCCTCGCAGCGTAGCAGGCAAGGCTGGCGCCCGCATTGCCGCTGGAGTCGTCCATGACCGTCCGAACGCCCTGGCCCACAAGCCAGTTCACGATCACGCTGACCCCGCGGTCCTTATAGCTGCCTGAAGGCATCAACCCCTCAAATTTCCAGTAGACCCGCTGGCGCCCCCAGTTGTCCTTGATCAACGGTGTCCACCCCTCCCCCAGCGAAAACAGCTCGCGCCCCTCGGCCACTACCGGCAGCATCGCCAGGTAGCGCCAGTGCCCCGGCGCTCGATCATCAATCTGGTCCGGGTCAAAGGGAGGCAGGTCGCGATACTCCAACGGTTCGCCGCTGAGAGGGCAACGCAGGGGAGCTTCTTCGGCAGCAACCTGAAAGCTGCTGCTGGGGCAGTAAGCGATCAACTGTCGGTTCCTTTCCGGGGGCCGAGTGGAGTAGCTGCGCCCCGTTCAGGCAGGGACGCGTTATCCATTCTTCCATACTGTTGTAACCGAACTGAGTAGAATGGTCAAGTAGGAAGGCCTCCAGGCCGGAAAACCGGCTGCCTCTTCAAACTGCGGCGGAACCACGATAATGTGTTAAAATCGGACCGTTCCCAAGACAACCCGGAGACCGTGCTCCCACCATTACCCGGAAAAGCCCCCACTGGACTGCCAACCACCGAATAGAGAGTCCCGAAGATGAAAATCAAGCGCATCTCCGCCTATCAGGTCGACCTGCCCTTGCACGAAGGCCGCTACGCCTGGTCCGGGGGCAAATCGGTCTCCGTTTTCGACAGCACCATCGTCCAGGTCGAGACAGACAACGGCCTCGTCGGCCACGGCGAAGTCTGCCCTCTCGGCCCCTTCTATCTGCCCGCCTACGCGGCCGGCGTGCGCACCGGCCTGGCCGAACTGGCCCCCCACCTCATCGGCCTCGACCCTCGCCAGCTGGCAATCCTCAACGAGCAGATGGACCGGGCCCTCAAGGGCCATCCCTACGTCAAATCAGGCATCGACATCGCCTGCTGGGACATTCTCGGCCAAGCCGCCGGACAGCCTCTCTGTGTCCTTCTGGGCGGACGCTACGGCGAAGACTTCATCCTCTACCGCGCCATCTCCCAGCGCCCCCCGGCCGAAATGGCGGACTCCGTCGCCGCCTACCGCGCCGAAGGCTACCGCCGTTTCCAGCTGAAGGTTGGCTCCGACGCCGACACCGACATCGAAAGGATCCACGCGGTGGCCGCCGTCCTGGGCCCCGGAGACGTCCTCATCGCCGACGCCAACACCGGCTGGCTCGTCCACGAGGCCGCCCGCGTCGTACGCGGCGTCCGGGATGTCGATGTTTATGTCGAGCAGCCCTGCCTCAGCTACGACGCCTGTCTCTCCATTCGCCGCCGCACTTCGCACCCCTTTATCCTCGACGAGACCATCGATGGCATTGACGCCCTCCTTTCAGCGCATCGGGACGACGCCATGGATGCCGTAAACATCAAGATCAGCAAGTTCGGCGGACTGACCAAGGCCCGGCAGGCGCGCGATCTCTGTGTCTCCCTCGGCATCGCCATGACCATCGAAGACAGCTGGGGCGGCGACATCACAACCGCCGCCATCGCCCATCTGGCGCACAGTACCCCGCCCGAATTCCTCTTTACCGCCACCGATTTCAACAGCTACGTCACCGTCAGCACTGCCGAAGGCGCGCCCCAGCGCCGCAATGGCCGCATGACTGCATCCACCGACCCCGGCCTCGGCATCACCCCCCGCTGGCAGACCCTGGGCGAACCCGTGCTGGCGATCGACTCCTGAGCTTTCAACAGGCAGTTTTCAGTTGCCGGTCGACCGGTCGCCTGCTGCTCACAACCTGCACGGTAACGTGTGAGACCGTATACATACCGCCTCAGATTTGTGTGTTCAGCGCAGGAGAGCATATAATTTGCCCCCAACGCCCTGTATTGATCCGTTCCCCCTCATCGGCTTGCACCACGACCAGGACAGAGTTCCCTTGTCAACCGAAACACGGAGCAATGGCGCTCATCAGTCCAATACCGACATCGTTTCCCCTGCCTCCGACCCTCCCGACAACTCTGCGAAGCTGGCTACCCGCGTCCAGCTCTTCGAGTCCTTCTTCGAACAGCTGTACATCGAGAAAGACGTCTACGCCCACGAAGACAAAATCGTCGTGAAGTGGCCCCGAAAGTTCGAGGCGCCCGCCGATTACAACTTCCGTCTGCAACTGTTCAACGGCCGCATCTACGCTGAATCCGAGGGCAGGGAAGGCGACAACGGCGACCGCACATTGACTTCGGCAGTCTCGATTCCCGACGGGGAATACGAGCTGATTCTGATGCCGTCCCCCAGCGAGTACTATATCCGCGGCGTTCGCGTCCAACGCAGAATCCCGCTGTCGGTCGTGCGATCGGACTATCGGACCGCCCCTTATGGCGCTTATGTCGAGCGTCAAATCGAACTTCTGCGCCACGCCGTTACCGGGGACGACGGCCTCTATTCCGAGATCGCTAAGATGACCTTGGGGTGGTGGAATCGGATTAACACAAGGAAACTCGGCGCTGCCGTCAACTCGGTCGCGGGTTACGAAGAGGACCACCTTGCCCGCCTGATCGCGCTCTTGGGCATGGTCAGCCGACACGGCGAAAACGACGAATTCCCCACCGAACTCCGAGAAGTCCTCGACGGCTGCATTACCGGTTTTGCCTGCAACCAGCAGGACTATGCGGAGAAAACAGGCAAAGCCATCGGCGACACCGAAAGCCTCCTGCTCGCCGCCTGTGAGCTCCTGGCCGGGCAACTCTATCCTGACCACCCGTTCCCGTACAGCCGGCAGCCCGGGCAATGGCGCCGCCAGCGCGCCGAAGATGCGATTCTGCCTTGGCTCCAGCGCGCCGCGACCGCCGGCTTCGCCGACCCGTCAAGCCATAGCCTGGCCCAACTGCTGACCGCTCTCTCCCATCTCATCGATCTGGCCGACTCGCAAGAGATCTGGGAGCTGGCCGCAGTTGTGATCGATAAAGTTTTGGTGACCCTGGCGTTGGACTCCTTCCAGGGTGTTTACAGTGCAAGCCAAATCACGGCTGAAAGCGGTGGCGTCGTCCCGAACGGACATGTGTCTCCACTGGCTGGCGTTGCCCGCCTGATGTGGGGCATCGGCGCCTGGAACCGGCATCTGGCCGCGCCGGTAAGCCTCTGCTGTTGCCAGGGGTATCAACTGCCGCCCGTCATCGCCTCGCTGGCAACCGAACCAACCCCAGCCGCCACGTGGGCCAGCCAACGCCACGCCATCGGAGCAGCGTGTGAAGAGGACCGGAAAGCCGTCGAAGACCATCTACCCCAGACGCTCCACAAAGCGACCTACAGGACGCCCGACTATCTGCTCAGCAGCGCGCAGGACTTCCAGCCCGGTCAGCCCAGCCAGGGCGGGCAGAGCTGGCAGGCCACCCTTGACGCAGACGCTATCGTCTTCGTCAACCACCCAGCCGCGCCTGCCTCCGAGCAAGATGCCCACAGGGACAGCTACTGGCGCAGCGGGCTACTCCCCCGCGTCGCCCAGCGCCGCGATCTCCTGATCGCGCTCTTCGCCCTGCCCGATTCCGATCCCTTTGGCTTCACCCGCGCCTATTTCCCCACCTTCGCCTTCGACGAGCATCAGGTGGGCAAAGAATGGGCCTTCGCCGCCAAGGGAGACGCCTACATCGCCCTCGGCTGCTCACAACCCATCGAGCTTGTCCAGGACGGTCCGGCCGCCTTCCGCGAACTGCGGGCAACCGGGCATAACGTTGCCTGGCTATGCCAGATGGGCCGCAAAGCCGACTATGGCTCGCTTGCCGAATTCCGCAAACGGGTCCTGGCTGCCCGATTTGTCTGTGACGATCTTTCAATTTCCTATCGCCCTTTGCAGGGTGATACCGTTACTTTCGACTGGAACGGACCGCTCTTGGTCAACGGCGAAGCGCAACCGTTGCATAGCGCCAACCATTACGAAGGTCCGAATTGCGTGACAGACGGCTGGCCGGCTACACAAATGGTCGTCGTTCATGGTGACCAGGCTATACAACTCGATTTTGCCGATGGTTAGATCCATCATTTACAAAATTTCACTGCTTCAATCCAGGAGGAAAACATGACCCAACGAAAGATGCATCGTCGCCGCTTCCTGCAGCTGTCGGGAGCCACAACCGCAGCCGTCGTCCTGGCTGCCTGCGGAGGCCCCGAGCCGGAAGTGATCACCGAGGAGCCGGCCGCTGCGCCGGCGGCCGAGGAAGAACCGGCCCCAGAGGTCGTGATGGAAGAGGCCGAAGCGCCCTCCCAGTACTCGGAATCCCCGCGCTTGGCCGAGATGGTCGCCAATGGTGAGCTGCCCCCCGTCACCGAGCGCCTGCCGGTCTCGCCCCTTGTCCTGCCGCGCGAATCGATTGGCGAGTACGGTGGCCTGGTCCGCCAGATTCACCTCGATCCGTCCAGCTTCGTCAGCCAGTACGGTTGGTTCGCCGAGCGTATGCTGACCTATTCGGATCAGGACCTCAAGACCATCAAACCCAACCTCTTCGCCAGCTGGGAAGTCAGCGACGACGCCACCCACTACACCTTCCATCTGCATGAGGGTATGAAGTGGTCCGACGGCGAGCTCGTGACTACCGGCGACGTCAACTTCTGGTGGAACTCGATCGCCACCCACCCCGATGTCGCTTCCAGCGTCTGGTGGGTCTACCGCCACGGCGGCGAGAACATGGTCCTCGACATCCACGACGACTACAGCTTCTCCGTCACCTTTGCCGCCCCGTTCGGCAACTTCCCCGCCTACCTCACGCGCCGCATTCAGGGCGACTTCCTGCTGCCCAGCCACTATCTCAAGCAGTTCCACGGTGACTTCGCCGACGAGGACGACCTGGCCGCCATGCTCGAAGAGTCCGAGTATGAGACCTGGGTGCAGCTCCTCAGCAACAAGCGCAGTGGCCGCAGCATCTGGGGCACACGGCCCAACTCCCCCGAGTATCCCATGCTCTCCGGCTGGATCGTAGACCAGGAGCCGCAGCAGGGCCTCGTGCTCATGAAGAGGAACCCCTACTACTGGAAGGTCGATACCTCCGGTCAGCAGCTGCCCTATGTCGAAGACCTGCGCATGGACTTCGTGGCCAACCATGAGATCGCCACGCAGAAGACGATCCAGGGTGAGCTCGACTACGTCGGCCCGCACGATGTCTCGATTGCCCGCTATCCCCTTTACAAGGAAAACGAGCCGAACCAGCACTACCAGGTCATGGACTACACCAGCTGCATGACCGACCGCTACACGCTCTATCCCTGCCACACGCTGACCGAAGACCTCGTGCTGCGTGATATCGTGCAGCACCCCAATTTCGTCAAAGCGCTGAACGTCGCCATCGACCGCGAGGAGATCAACCAGAATCTCTTCTTCGGCCTTGCTAAGATGGGCCAGTTGGCGCCGATGCCCAACTCCCAGTATTACGAACCGAAATATGCCGAAAACTGGTCCCAGTACGACCCCGACTTGGCCAACCAGTTGCTGGACGACATGGGGCTGACGGAGCGCAACGGCGACGGCTTCCGCCTGCGCCCTGACGGCGATGTGCTCAAGTTCAACATCGAGCACGCCGGGCCGCGCGTTGGCGTCGCCACCCACGAGTTCACCGAGATCGTCGTTACCTTCTGGCGCGAGGTCGGTATCGAAGCCTCCACCAAAGAGATCCAGATCTCGCTCTACAACGAGCGCTGGAGCCAGGGCCTGGTTCACTGCGGCTGCTGGCACGCAGACCGCTGCACCGATACGTTGCTGCCGGTCGAAATGCGCTGGTTCATCCCCACCAACATCGGCCAGGGCGGCCCTGCTCCCGAGTGGGGGCGCTGGTTCAGGAGCAACGGCCAGGACGGCGAAGAGCCGCCGGCCGCGATCCAGACCCTTTACGACCATTACAATACGATGAATACCGTGATCGATGATGCCGAGCGCGTGGCTGCCGGTAAGAAGATCTTCGACTGGCTTGCCGACAATCCGCTGGCCGTCGGCTCCGTCTCCGAGAGCCCGGCGCCGCTCATCTTCCCCAAGACGATGCGCAACCTGCCGGTCGCAGGTAAACCCGTCGGCTGGGATACCTACGGCATCTCGACCTACCACCCCGAAGCCTTCTACTACGAAGGCGGCGGCTCGTAAACTGCGAGAAGTGAGAAGTGCCTAGAGAGAGTTGAGGAGTGAGAGGTTTTCTCTCTCCTCTCCGCTCTCTCCTCAAAAGGGGTTCCCAATGACCGTCTACATTATCCAGCGCGTTATGCGCATGATCCCGCTGCTTTTTCTGCTCTCGCTGATCGCCTTTCTGATCATTCAGCTTCCCCCGGGCGATTACCTGACAGAGCACATCAATGCACTGCGGGCATCGGGCCGCGATGTAGACGAGGCCGAGGTCGAGCGCCTCATGAAACAGTACGCCCTCGACCGGCCCATGCACGTCCAGTATCTGACCTGGGTCAAAAACATCCTGCTCAAAGGGTCGTTCGGGCAATCATTCCAATGGGGCAGACCCGTCAACGAAGTGATCGGCGACAAGATGGCGCTCACCTTCCTATTGGCCATCCTCACGACCATCTTCGTCTGGACCATCTCAGTCCCTATCGGCATCTACGTGTCTGTACGGCAATACACCTTCACCGACTACCTCTTCACCATGATCGGATTTGTTGGCCTGGCAGTGCCAGGCTTCCTACTGGCGATGGTGGTCATGTACTTCTCCTTCGCCTGGTTTGGCCTCAAAGTGGGGGGACTCTTCTCTCCGGCGTTCGAGCTCGAACCCTGGAGCATTGCCAAATTCCAGAATATGCTCACCCGCATCTGGGTGCCCGTACTGATTCTGGGAATCGGCGGTACCGCCCACATCATTCGCATCATGCGCGCGACCATGCTTGATGAACTGCGCAAACAATACGTCACCGTGGCCCGCTCAAAAGGGCTGTCCGAGTTCGCCGTACTCATGAACTATCCCGTACGCATCGCCATCAATCCCCTGATCAGCTCCCTCGGCTTTCTGCTGCCGTGGATTATCTCCGGGGGCACCGTTGTCGAGATCGTGCTCAACCTGCCCACCGCGGCAGTCGTTCTCTATCGCGCCCTGCTCTCGCAAGACATGTTCCTGGCCGGCAGCTTCATCCTCCTGGTCGGAACCCTCGCACTCGTCGGCAGCCTCCTGGCCGATATCGCCTTGGCAGCCGTCGACCCGCGCATCCGGTTTGGCAGCGTGGAGGAGATGTAACTGAAACCATGACTTCAATCGTCGCCAACATCCTGAGGCTGATCAACCCGCGCCAGCGCTCTGTTGAGACCGCGCCAAGCCCGGCCACCACCTTTACAGAGTCGGAAGACTTCTATCGCGCCGGGCAGTGGCAGCTCGTCTGGTGGAAGTTCCGCCGTCATCGCCTGGCCAAGTTCGCAATGTGGGTGCTCGCTTTTTTCTATGTCGTTGTTCTCTTTGCCGAATTTATCGCGCCCCACGCGCCCTTGACCCGCTATAAGGATCTCGCCTCCGCGCCGCCCACCAGGATCCGCCTCTTCGAAGTCGTCAGCAGGAGCTACCGCAGCCCCTTCATCTACACCATCGTGCGCGGGCGTGATCCCGTAACCGCGCGCCCGATCTACAAGGCCAACGCCGCCGAGCCAAACACCATCAGGCTCTTCGTGCGCGGCGACGCCTACACAATGTGGGGCTTCATCGAGTCGGACCTGCACCTCTTCGGCACCGAGCAGGATTCAATGCCGCTCTTCATCTTCGGCACCGATCGCATCGGCCGCGACATCTTCTCCCGCATCATCTACGGCGGCCGTATCTCCTTGACCATCGGCCTGATCGGTGTCGCCCTTACCGCCATCTTCGGTGTGCTCCTGGGCGGTATCTCTGGCTACTTTGGCGGCGCCATCGATGAAGTCATCCAGCGCCTCATCGACATATTCTACGCCCTGCCTACCATCCCTTTGTGGATGTCCCTCGCCGCCGCCCTGCCCCAGGACTGGCCCAACCTGCGCCTCTATTTTGCCATCACCATCATCCTCTCCATCCTCAATTGGACGCGCCTGGCCCGCATCGTGCGCGGTAAAATCCTCAGCCTGCGCGAAGAGGATTTCGTCATGGCCGCGCGGCTCGACGGCGAAAACCAGTGGACGATCATCACCCGTTACCTGCTCCCCGGCTTCACCAGCTTTATCATCGTCGAGCTCACGATCGCTATTCCGTTCATGATCCTGGGCGAAACCGCGTTGAGCTTCTTGGGAATCGGTCTGCAGCCGCCTACCATCAGCTGGGGCGTCATGCTCCAGGACGCGCAGGATATCATGTCGGTTGCCCAAACGCCATGGACGCTCTGGCCGGTTATCTTTGTTGTGATTGCAGTTCTCATGTTCAACTTCCTGGGCGATGGCATGCGCGACGCAGCCGACCCGTACCATTAGCCCGCCGCAAGTTTCCAGTGGCCAATTCAACCACTGACTTCAGGCCGGTATCTACCTGGATTACACATTATGGCGTCAGATGAAAACGGAGCGGGACCGCAGGAAGTCCTGCTGGAAATCAGGGATCTGAAAACGCACTTTGCCCTCGAAGAAGGTACCGTGCGCGCCGTCGATGGCGTAGACCTCGACGTCCGCCGCCGGCAGGTAGTCGGCGTCGTGGGCGAGAGCGGCTGCGGCAAGAGCATGACCGCCATGTCGATCATGCGCCTCATCCCGCCCCCGGGCCAGATCGTCGAAGGCGAGATTCGCTTCCACCGCCAATTCGACGACCGCACCGACGCCGTCGACATCGTTGACCTGGCCCAATTCGAGTCCAACGACCGCCAGCTCCGCGATATTCGCGGCAATCAGATCTCCATGGTCTTTCAGGAGCCGATGACCGCCCTCAGCCCCGTCCGTACCGTCGGCAAACAGATCACCGAAGCCATCCTCCTGCATCAGGACGTCAACAAGGCCGAAGCCCGCGACATCGCCATCGAGACGCTCGCACGCGTAAAAATGCCCAACCCGGAGCAACGCTTCGATGACTATCCCTTCCAGCTCAGCGGCGGTATGCGCCAGCGCGCCGTCATCGCCATGGCGCTCGCCTGCCGCCCCCAACTGCTGATCGCCGACGAACCGACCACCGCGCTCGATGTCACCACCGAGGCCCAGATCCTGGACCTGATGCGGGAGCTGCAGGCCGAATTCGACATGTCCATCCTCTACATCACCCACAATCTCGGTGTCGTCGCCGAAATGGCCGAAGATGTTGTCGTCATGTATCTGGGCAAGGTCGTCGAGCGCACCGACGTCGACTCGATCTTCTACAATCCCAAGCATCCCTATACAAGGGGGCTGCTGAACTCAATCCCGCGCCTCGAAGATGTCTTGCAGGACAAGCGCGAGAAGCTCAATGCCATCGAAGGCATGGTCCCAAGTCCCTACCAGCGGCTGCAAGGATGCTCCTTTCACCCCCGCTGCCCGGATTTCATGCCCGGCGTCTGTGATGAGGCCCAGCCCCAGCTGATCCAGCTCGAGGAGGGACATGCCGTACGCTGCCATCTCTATACTTGAGACGCAGTGAAGACCGCGCCCGTATAGCCAGGCGGTGCCGCATTGCAACACAGCGTTCATATAGCGAAGCGGTAGCGCATTGCAACACGGCGCTCAAACAGCGAAACGGTGGCGCATCAAGACACGGCGCTCAAACAGCGAAACGGTGGCGCATCAAGACACGGCGCTCAAACAGCGAAGCGGTAGCGCATCAAAAAAGGTCAAATGTCAAGCGAAAACGGAAACGCCTCCCAGCCCCAATCATCATCCCTGCTTCTGGAGATCAGGAATCTCAAGAAGCACTTCCCAATCCGCCGCGGCCTCTTCAAACGCACCGTCGGCTACGTCAAAGCCGTCGACGATGTCAGCCTGCAGGTGAACGAAGGCGAAACATTGGGGCTCGTAGGCGAAAGCGGCTGCGGCAAAACAACCACCGGACGCATGATCCTGCGCGCCATCCCCTCCACAGAAGGCGCGGTCTTCTTCCGCGATCCGGACCTGGGGCGCGTCAATGTGACCGATCTGGACAACCAGCAGCTCAACCAGGTGCGCCGCAACATGCGCATGATCTTCCAGGATCCGCACGCCTCCCTCAATCCCCGCATGACCATCCTGGAGCTGATCGGCGCCCCCCTGCGCGCCATGGAGCTGGCAAAAGGAACTGAGCTCGAGGATCGCGTCGCCGACACACTCGGTCTCGTCGGCCTCGCGCCCGAGGTCATGCGCCGCTACCCCCACGCCTTCAGCGGCGGCCAGCGCCAGCGCATCGGCATCGCCCGCGCCCTTGTCTGCCAGCCCAACCTCGTCGTCGCCGACGAACCGGTCTCCGCCCTCGACGTCTCGGTGCAGGCCCAGATCCTCAACCTGTTGCAGGAGCTGCAGGAACAGATGGGGCTCACCTACGTCTTTGTCGCGCACGATCTCAGCGTCGTCGCCCATATCTGCGATCGCGTCGCCGTGATGTACGTCGGCAAAATTGTCGAGATGGCCTCCACGCTCGAACTCTACACCAACCCCAAGCACCCCTACACCGAAGCGCTCCTGTCGGCCATCCCCAAACCGGACCCCCGGCGCCGGGGATCGGCGCGTATCCTCCTCGAAGGCGAAGTCGCCAACCCTGCCGATCCGCCGTCCGGCTGCTATTTCCACCCTCGCTGCGCCTACGCCCAGGACCTCTGCCACGAGCAGGAGCCCGCCTGGGAAGAGGTCGCGCCCGGCCACTTCGCAAAGTGCCACTTTGCCAATGAGTTGGAGCTGGCCGGCGTTGTCGCTTGAATGGCCGCTGCCCCTGGCCTCTGGCTCTATAATTGGATACCCCCTATGAGAAACTTGAAGTTTGTTGGAGACGCCGCCGCACAGGTCATACTGTTTTACCTGCTCTGGTTCGCCTCTTGCGGGCTGTTCATCCTCAACATCGTAACCGCCCTCCCGGCCCTGCGCGCCATCGCCATCGCCTTCGGCGCAGACCAGTGGACGCTTCCCGCCGTCCATCGCTTCTCACTCCTGGGACTGGCCGTCGCCGCCGTAGTCTTCTTCTTCTGGAGTGAGACAGGCTACCGCCGGGCGTCCAAAGTCAGCCTCGGCCGTTTCTTGCGTGCATTCACCTGGGTGACCGGTTGCCAGCTCGCCGTCATCGTAATCGCATATCTGATTCCCCGCATGGTACTATAGAGCCTTGGACCGCCAGCAGATAGTGGAGAGATAGACACGGTTGGTCACCAGCCGTCCATCACCCTTGGCGTTCACCCCCGCGTCCTGCTCATGCCGCGGTCCAGCTGCCACGAACAACCATCCCGGAGCCCCAGCAATGCGTATCGACTCCATCGAAACCTTCCTCCTCGAAGCGCCCATCCAACCCGGCTTCGGCTGGTCCCAGGGTTGGGCCGACAAACGCTACGTCGGACTGGTCAAACTGGTCACAGACGATGGTGTAATCGGCTGGGGTGAAGGACTCTACGGCCCCTCCGCGCGCATCGTCCACGAAGAGTTCGCCCCCATCCTGCTCGGCGCCGACCCAATGCAGCGCAACCTGCTTTGGCAAGCAATGTTCCGCCTCTTCTACAACGGCAACGTCGCCGGCGGCATCGGCGGCAGCGCCATCAGCGCCGTCGATACCGCCCTCTGGGACATTGCCGGCAAAGCCAGCGGCCTGCCTGTCTGGGCCCTCCTCGGCGGAAAAGTGCGCGACCGCATCGCCGTCTACGCCACCGGCCTCTACTATACCGAGGAAAACCTTTCCTCCGACGGCCGCGTCATCCCGCAGCGCCTCCTCGACGAAGCCCGCATGTACGTCGACCTCGGCTTCGCCGGCATGAAAACCAAGGTCGGCGGCCTCCCCCTCGCCCAGGACGTGCGCCGCGTCGCCGCCCTCCGCGAGGCGATCGGCCCCGACATCTTCCTCATGGCAGACGCCAACCAGGCCTATAACGCCACCACTGCCATCCGCATCGGCCGCGAGCTGACCGAACTCGACGTCTACTGGTTCGAAGAGCCGGTCAACGCCAAGGACGTAGAGGGCTACCTGCAGGTCAAGGCCGCGCTGCCGATGGCCATCGCCGGCGGCGAAAACCTCCGCACGCGCTACGAATTCAAAGACTTTATCGGCCGCCGCTGCGTTGATATCGTCCAACCCGACGTCGTAATGGCGGGCGGCATCACCGAAATGCACCGCGTCGCCTCCATGGCCAACGCCTTCGGCATCCTCTTCAACCCCCATGTCTGGGGCTCCCCCGTCATGATCGCCGCCAGCCTCCACGTCGCCTCCGCCGTGCCCGAATGTCCCCCAGCGCGCACCCCCCGCCCCTACCAGCAGGAGCCGGTCATGGAGTTCGACCGCACGCCCAGCCCCATCCGCGAGGGCATCGCCGAACCATTCGACCAGGCCGGCGGCTTCCTCGACGTGCCCACCGGACCCGGCCTCGGCGTGGAAATCGACGAAGCCGCCGTGCGCCAGCTGAGCGTCGACACGCAGGAGACCGGAAAATAACCTCCGCGGCCAGTATCCAATTGGCGCCAAAGACTCCGGTTTCCACCAACTGCTCGTCTGCACTGTCGTTTTTTAACCGTTGAAAGGATCCAGTTCCCATGCCTCCCATCGCTCTCCAACTCTATTCGGTGCGCCGCGAATTTGCCGCCGATATGCCCGGCACGCTGGCGGCGGTGGCCCAAATGGGCTACAGCGGCGTCGAGTTCGCCGGCCCGCCCCAACACGCCGCCGCCGCCCTCAAAGCCGAAATCGACGAACTCGGTCTCGCCTGCGCCGGCTGGCACGTCCCCTTCGACCTCGTACAGGACGACGCCCTGCCCGGGACCATCGCCTTCCACCACGCCCTCGGCAATGACAAACTAATCATCCCCGGCATCCCCGAAGAGCTGCGGCGTAGCCGCGACGACTGGATCAAGCTGGCCGCCTTCACCAACCGCCTCGCCGAACGCCTCGCCGACGAGGGAATGCGCACCGGCTACCACAACCACTTCCACGAGTTCCTGCCTCTCGACGGCGAAACACCCTGGGATACTTTCTTCGGCAACACCGCCCCATCCGTCATCATGCAGTTCGATACCGGCAACGCTATCTTTGGCGGCGCCGACCCGGTCAGCGTCATCCGCAGCTACCCCGGCCGCGCCGTGACCGTCCATCTCAAACCCTTCACCAAACGCCTGCACGATGGCCCGGGTCACGACTACCCCCACCCCGCCTTCGACCCGGTCATCGGCGAGGACGACACCGACTGGACCGGCTTCTTCGAAGCCTGCGAATCGGTCGGCGGCGCCGAATGGTACATCGTCGAATACGAGAGTGAAGCCTACCCCCCTCTCGAAGCGGTCGAACGCTGCCTGAACGCGCTGCGGGGCATGGGAAAATAGCCAGATAACTTGAATGACCGCCAATCCCACCTCCCGGACCGCCGTCGGCTCCGCGCTCGACAGCAGCCTCAGCATCGCGGGGATCATCTGGTCGATGACAGCTCTGAGCCTTGTTCCAATGACGTTGTGGACGCTATCGGCGGTGCGGGCAAATCAGAAAGCAGGATAAAAGTTTCGGCTCTCTGTTGGAGTCTGGTACCGTATATTGATATGTAATGCTAATTTATCGGTCAAGCAGGGAGTTCAGACAGTGCAGCCAGAATCCGAGAGCAAGGCAATCGCAGCCGAGATTCACGGCCAGGCGATGCAAGACCGCCGCCAGTATGACGTCGCTTTATGAATGCTTGTGTCAATCCGAAGGGAACAAGGAGGGTACAGACACTGCGCGTTCCCGCAATATGTTTTGTTCTGGTTCTGACAGTGTTTTGGACGGCCGCAGGTTGCGCTGCACCTGCAGCGCCTGTAGTGAAAGAGGTTGGAAAAACTGTAGCGAAAAAGGTCGGTAGAACTGTAGTGAAAGAGGTCGACAAAGCTATAGAGAAAAAGATCGGAGAAGCTGTAGAGAAAGAGGCCGGAAAAGCTGCTCCAACGCCGTCGTCCTATGTGGTTCTACAAGTCGCCGCGCAAGAGATAATTGACGACTACAACGAAGATCGGTCTGAAGCAGACGAAAAGTACAAGGGCGCTGTTCTTGAAGTGTCTGGAGAGATAGCAAGAGTGAAAAAAGATGATGTGCATTACATAATCTTTGACATTAACGGTGGCCCGGACAACGTCCGTTGTAATCTGGCCCCTGGGCAGGTGGACAAATGGGAACGCTTGAATGAAGGAGATCGCGTCGTCGTTGTCGGAACTGGAGTTGGCAAAAACAGGGGGCATTGGGGCGATTTCAACCTGGACGCCTGCACTTTGAACCCTGCAAGTGGGTAGATGCGGCCGGACATGAGAGGAAGCGCCGGCGATGAACACGGACGAAATGCAAAAAACGATACGATTCGTAACACCTGCCTCCACGATAATATGAATTAGAGTTCGCCAGCCACTGAAACTGAACGACATGACCGCAAAGACCACCACCGAAACCGCCGTCAGCTACACCGACCTGCTCCGCCACAACCGCAACTTCCGCTATCTCTGGTTCGGTCAGATCGTCAGCCTTCTCGGCGACTGGTTCAACCTCGTCGCCTCGGCCGCGCTCGTGGGCATGCTGACGCAGTCCGGTCTGGCTGTCGGCTCCCTCTTCGTCGTGCGCATGCTCGCGCCCTTCCTCGTCAGCCCCATCGCCGGCGTCGTCGCCGACCGTTACAACCGCAAATATGTCCTGATCGCCGCCGATCTCATCCGGGCGGCCGTCGTTCTCGCCTTCCTGCTCGTCCGCAACCCCGGCGACGTCTGGCTCCTCTACACCCTGACAGCCGTGCAGATGGCCATGAGCGGATTCTTCGATCCGGCCCATACCGCCATCCTGCCCGACATCTCCAACCCGCGCGAACTCGGCGCGGTCAACGCGCTCAGCTCCGCCACCTGGTCGGTGATGCTTGCCCTCGGCGCCGCGCTGGGCGGCCTCTTCTCCGGCACTTTCGGCATGTATCCCGCCTTCGTGCTCGACACCTTCACCTTCCTGCTCTCGGCCGCGCTGCTCGCCCAGATCCGCATGCCCGCCAAGCTCGCATCCGCGGCCGCCGACAAGACCGTCGCTGCCGCCGTGGGCCAGTACCTTCGCGGCCTGCGCTATCTGCGCGCCCATCTGGACGTCCTTGTCGTTGCCCTGCAGAAAGCGACCATGGCCCTCTTCCTCGCAACCGCCTTCCAGGTCATCCAGGTCGCGATCGCTCAGCAGGTCTTCACCGTCGGCCAGGGGGGCGGCATCAGCCTCGGGCTCATGTTCGGCCTCGCCGGCGTCGGCTCCGGCCTCGGCCCCATCGCCGCCCGCAAACTGACCGGCGACGACCCCCGCTCCCTGAAAGAGGCGATAGCATACGGCTATCTCCTCGCCATCGCCGGCATGATGGTCACCGCGCCGCTCCTGAGCCTGCCCATGGTTCTCCTCGGCTCCTTCGTGCGCTCCATCGGCAGCGGCATCATCTGGGTCTTCTCAACCCACCTCCTCCTCCAGATGGCGCCCGACGAAGTGCGCGGCCGCGTCTTCGCCAGCGACTTCATGTTCTTTTACCTCGGCAGCGCCCTCGCCTCCAGCCTCGTCGGCGCCGCCCTCGACACCACCCTCACCATCCCCACAATCATCTGGGCCCTGGCGGCCCTCAGCGTCATCCCAACCGTACTATGGACCCTGTGGGTGATGAAGAGCAGGCGCAAGGTGGTTTGAGCGCGGAGTCAAAGACGGGTAAACTGTTGCCTGCTCGCCATAGTCATCGGTTCCAGAGCCAGAAGTATGATCGTGGCGCTACATGTGCGGCACAGAGGCTGTCACGCTTCAAACAATCGAAGCTACAATTGATGAACATGGCAATGTGCGATTGCTTGAGCCAGTCCAGCTTTCAAAACCACGGCGGGCGTTTGTAACGATTCTTCCCGGTGAGTCAGGTACATCGGAGATTGCTATGCCAAGTGAATCGGCACTCGCAAAAGACTGGAATCGTCCTGAGGAAGACTTGGCATGGTCACACCTGCAGCAGGTGCATTCGTCATTGTCCCTGCACCATTTCTCCCCTTATCTTGAGCAAGACTGAGTCCTACTTTTGGGCTGGCAGATAATGGGATTGTGTTTTTCATCTGAAGGATCCGACATGTTTGACAGCGTGTCCGAACTAATCGAGAAAATCCATCTCGGCGAAGACTCCACCATCGAGTTCAAGAGACAGTTGCCGCGCAGGGACAGTCTCGCCGATGAGATCGCCGCGTTCGCCAACGCCAGAGGCGGCGTGATACTGGTCGGTGTGGATGATCATGGCGATATTGTCGGTCTGGACCAACACAACCTGGACCAGACCGAAAAGACAGTGGTTGAACTCTGCCGCGACAGCATCGAGCCCCAAGTCTCCATTTTCACCGAAAAGCTGCAGTTCGATGGGAAAGTCCTCCTCAAAGTCGATGTCCCGCGAAGTCTGTTCGTTCACAAAAGCCCCGGCGGTTACCTGGCACGCCAGGGAAGCAGTAAGCGTGAGATGCCCACTGATCAACTCGCGCGATTGTTGCAGAGCCGTTCACAGGCGCGGATCATTTCTTTCGATGAGCAGGTCGTGCCGAATACCACCAGAAAAACGCTACAAAAAGACTTTTATCAGCGATTTATCAGAGAAGGAGCTACCGAAGACGAGGTCGAAGACCTGCTGCAGAAAAGGCGCCTGCTCGTCAGAGACGGGTCGGTATACCGCGCTTCGGTGGCCGGTCTGCTGATGTGCTATGACAGGCCCGATGACTTTCTCTATAACAGTTTCGTTCAGGCCGTCTTTTATCGCGGCAGAACAAAGGACGCGAACTACCAGATCGACGCCAAGGATTTCAAGGGTCCCCTCGACCAGCAAATCCTGGATGCGTACAAATTCGTTCAGAAGCACAATCAGGTATCAGCGCGCAAGGAGATAGGCAGAATCGAGCAACCGCAATACAGTATGAGAGCCGTGTTTGAAGCCCTCGTAAATGCCGTCGTGCACAGAGATTATTCCAAAGCCGTCTCAAAGATTCGCCTCTTCATGTTTGCCGACAGGCTGGAACTTATTTCGCCGGGCGCGCTTGCCAATACCCTGAGCGTGGAACGGCTGCGCTACGGACAGGCGACCCGCAACGAACTCCTGGCCCGCCTGCTGTCCGAAATTACAGTCGAAGACAACGTCGGCAGACAGGTAATCAGGCGGTATTTCCTGGAGCGGCGCGGCGAGGGTGTAGGCATAATTCTCGACGAAAGCTCCGCCCTGAGCGGCAAAGTTCCCGTCTATGAGCAGATCGACGAAAATCTGCACCTCACCATCTTCGCCGCAGAATCCCTGCAGCCAGTGCAGGATCTGTAACTCCTTTGCTCGCTATACACTAACGCTCTACAATTCTCAGCACCGTCGCAACCAACTCTCTCCACCCTCGCTGACCACCGCCCTTCCGGAGCCTCACAATGAAAATCACCGCCATCAAACTCCACACCCTCGAACACCCAACCCTCACCCAAAGCCGCCACCGTCTCATCCAGGTGCCCGGCCTGCGCCGCATCCAGTACACCCACACCGGCCTGCCCACCGACGCACCTGTGCAATCGCACATCCTCGAAGTCGAAACCGACGAAGGCGTCACCGGCCGCATCGCCCCCACCTCCATCAACAAATACCAGCTCGACATCCTCAAGACCCACGCCATCGGCGAAAGCCCCTTTGCCCGCGAACGGCTCTTCCAGATGCTGCACAAGGGCACGCGCTGGGTCTACCAGGAGCCCGGCTGGTTCGGCGAATTCGACAACTGCCTCTGGGACATCTTCGGCAAGACCGCCGGTCTGCCCGTCTACGCCCTCATCGGCCGCGTGCGCGACCGCCTGCCCGTCTACCTCACCGCCGGCGACATGGAGCTCCAGGGCTACCTCGACCACATCGAAGGCGGCCGCGCCTTCGGCGTCAACGCCTACAAGCTGCACACCTACAAGGGCGGCAAAGCCGACATCCCCCTGCTGACCGACGTGCGCAAAGCCGTCGGCGACGACTACGACCTGCTCAACGATCCCGTCTGCTCCTACAACCTGCGCGAAGCCATCGAAGTCGGCAGGGCAATGGAAGAGCTCGACTACATCTGGCTCGAAGAGCCGATGCACGAGCAGAAAATGAACCAGTACCAGGAGCTCTGCAGCACGCTCACCATCCCCATCATGGCCACCGAGCGCCTCATGCACGACATGGACCTGACCGCCCAGTGGCTGATCCAGGGCGCCACCGACCGCCTGCGCGCCCGCGCCACCTTCGGCCTCACCCAGGTCCTGAAACTGGCCCACTTCGCCGAAATGCACGGCGCCAACGTGGAGATGAACGGCCCCGGCGGCCTCTACGGCCTCGTGCACGCCCATGCCGGCTGTTGCATCGACAACACCGACTTCTACGAGCTTCTCGGCCCGGCCGACCCCCGCCGCCTGCGCGCCGAAGGCGAGGAATGGGGCCTGCTCAACGCCCCCCTCATCGAAGACGGCCACATCGCGCCCCCCGACGGCCCCGGCTGGGGGGCAGTATGGGACGAAGACCGCGTCCGCTCGCTCACCGTCGCCACCGACTGAAAGACGTAAACGCCGGGTATGGAAAGAATTGGACCGCTCATCCGATCTGCGTTTCTAGCACACGCAGGCGCCGCAGTTCACCAAAAACGAAAACTGACTACTGAAAACTGCTTCCCATGAAAATCACCGACATCAAACGCCACATCCTCCAACACCCAACCCTCACCCAGGTCAGCTACCGCCTCAAACAGGTGTCCGGCCTGCGCCGCATCCAGTTCACCCACACCCCTCTGCCCGCCGACACCCCCATGCAGATGCAGATCCTCGACGTGGAAACCGATGAGGGCATCACAGGCCGCATCGCCCCTGTCTCCATCACCAGGAATCAGCTCGAAATCCTCAGAACCCACGCCATCGGCGAAAGCCCCTTTGCCCGCGAACGGCTCTTCCAGATCCTCCACAAAGGCGCCCGCTGGGTCTACCAGGAGCCCGGCTGGTTCGGCGAGTTCGACAACTGCCTCTGGGACATCGCCGGCAAAGTCGCCGGCCTCCCCGTCTACGCCCTCATCGGCCGCGTGCGCGACCGCCTGCCCGTCTACCTCACCGACCACGAGCTGACCCCGCAGGGCTATCTCGACCACATCGAGCGCGGCCGCGCCTTCGGCGTCAACGCCTACAAGCTGCACACCTACAGGGGCGGCAAAGCCGACATCCCCCTGCTGACCGACGTGCGCAAAGCCGTCGGCGACGACTACGACCTGCTCAACGATCCCGTCTGCTCCTACAACCTGCGTGAAGCGATCGAAGTGGGGAGGGCAATGGAGGAGTTGGACTACGTCTGGCTCGAAGAGCCGATGCACGAACAGAAGATGAACCAATACCGGGAGCTGTGCCGCACGCTTACCATCCCGGTGATGGCCACCGAGCGCCTCACGCACGACATGGACCTCACCGCCCAGTGGCTGATCCATGGCGCAACTGACCGCCTGCGCGCGCGGGTCATCACGGGCCTCACCCAGGTCCTCAAGCTGGCCCATTTCGCCGAACTGCACGGCGCCAACGTGGAACTGCACGGCCCCGGCAGTCTCTACGGCCTCGGGCATGCCCATGCCGGCTGCTGCATCGACAACACCGACTTTTTTGAACTCTTCGGCGCAAACGGCCCCCGTGACCTGCGTACCGAAGGCGAGGAGTGGGGTCTGCTCAACGCCCCCCTCATCGAAGACGGCCACATCGCGCCCCCCGACGGCCCCGGCTGGGGCGCAGTCTGGGATGAGGAGCGCGTCCGCTCACTCACCGTGGCCACAGATTGAGCGCACCAATAGCGCAACGGCAGCGCAACCTACCCACTCAGATGCGGCAGCACCGTCGCCGCAAACAAATACGATCCCTCAACCCGCGGCGAGTCCGCGATATTCACCGTAATCCGCTTCGCACCCTGTTCCACAATCCGCAGCAGCGCATCCGTCACCTGCGCCGGCGTACCCTCAATCGTGCCCTCGCCGGACGGACGCACGTCCGGGTCCTCTCGCAGCCGCCGCAGCTCCCGTTCGTTCTCAGCGATCAGGACGCTCACGTGCATCACCTGTAATATCTCGTCGTACTCCCGCCCCACCGCCCGACAGTGCTCCTTCAGCGCCGACTGCTTGTGCGCATACATCTCAACATCCGAGCAGACCCAGTTCCACCAGTCCGCATGCTCCGCCACCACCCGCAGCAGATACCTCTCCCCGCCGCCGCCCACCATGACCGGCGGCACAATTTCCGGTTTCGGCTCGCAGTACCCGTTCTCCAGCTGGTAATGCCTGCCCGCGAAATTGACCGGGGTATCGGTCCACATCGCCCGCAAAATCTGGATCGCCTCCGCCAGCTGCTCGATGCGCGCCCGCGCCCGTGGAAACGGCCAGCCGTAGCCCCGGTACTCCTCCTCATTCCAGCCCGCCCCGATCCCGATCACAACCCGCCCGCCGCTAAACGCCTGCGCCGTCGCCGCCATCTTCGCCAGATGCGCCGGGTTGCGAAAGCTGTTGCACAGCACATCGTGGCCCACCAGCTTGTCCGGGTAGCGCGCCAGAGCCCACACCGCCATCGTCCAGCCCTCGGCCACATTGTGCCCGTTGTACTGCACGTGATCGGGAAACCACAGCGAATCAAAAGGGTGGATGATCTGATCGAGATAGGGGAAAAGTTCCGTCACGTGGCGGGACCAGGTGTTGATGCCTACAGGGATGCCCATGCTGCCCTCCTCACAGATGGAACGCGCGCCGCACCAGAGCCGCAAAAGGCGCGCGTTGGACCGGGTGAACTATCCACAGCCGGCAAGATTCCTGCCCTGCCGGCTTGCATTTCGTATGCCATTCAACGACAATCATACCAGAGGCGCCGCAAAGAAAAACTGCTCAAATGGCCTTGAACCCGTCTTCGCCAGCACAAGGATGGGCTCCCTGAACCGGCCCTGCTCAAACCATCCCAGCACAGGAGCGCAACCGATGGCCTTCGAAGTCTACGATTTCCGCGAAGTGAACAAAAACGTACTGACAACCCCGGAGATCCGGGCGCGGCTTTATCACATGGAACCGGGTCAGGTCGACAGGCTCCACAGCCACGACCTCGGCCACGAAATCTTCCTCATCCTCGAAGGCAAGGCCGAATTCATGATCGCCGGCCACACGGAAGTGCTCGAAGCCGGCCAGATGTGCGTCGCCCTCGCCGACGAAATCCACCAGGTGCGCAACCTGCTGCCCGACCGCCGCACCGTCATGTTCCTGTCCGTAACCCCCCACATCCAGCCAACCCACACCGGCCGCGACCCCGACGGCTCAGTCCACCCGCCCCAGTTCCGTTCCAACAGCTTCTACGATGACGAGGACGACACCGGCCCCATCGCAGACCTGCTCGACGCCTTCGTACGCGGCGCCGAAGCCCTCGCAGACGAGGCCCGCCAAGCCGCCGCCGTCCACGCCCAGCAGGCCGAAAGCTGGCGCAAGGCCCAGGCCGCTGACGACAAGGACGCAACCGTAGCCGCCCGCAACGCCATGTGGAAGGCAGTCCGCAGCATCCACACCAGGCTTTTCAAACTAGACCTTACCTGGAACAGACTCGCGCCAAGAGCCGACGAATAAACCGCCGGCCGATCACCATTGCCTCACGCCCTCCTGTTGATCTCGCTGACGACTCTGTCCGCCTCCTCCGTCTCGTGCTCGATGCAGAACAGCGCATCCTCCAGCAGAAACGCGCAGTCGGCGTAGAAACGGATGCGGTCCCGGCACAGGTCCATCAGCGGATAGAGCCGTGCGCAACGCCGCAAAAACGGCTCCCCGAAGCAGACGTACAGCCCCGCAAAGTCGATGGCAGGGTCGCCAATGCCGGCATGCCCGAAATCGATCATGCCCACAACCCGCCGCTCCTCCGCGCTGTACAGGATATTGCTCGACCCAAAGTCACCGTGGCGCAGCACGCTGTCGAAAGCGAACTGTTCATCGTCCCCCAGAAAAGCGTCGAACTGCTCTCCCGTCCACGCACGCGCCTCAGCCGTCAGACGCGGGAAGACGACCTGCTCGATCCGCCCAAAAATCTCCCGCCATACGGCCGGTGAGTCAGACGGCTCCTGAGGAATATCGACCGTTTCAGGCGGGATTGCGTGCAGCGCCTGCAAGAACGACGCAATATCTGCAGCCAGGCGCTCGATCGTTCCCTCATCATTGATCCGTTCAAAATCCTCCGGCCACAGCGGCCTGCCCGGCAGTTTCCGATAACCCACGAACGCCCGCCCCACCTCGTCGTCCGGATTGCTGTAAATGTACTCCGGCGTCGCCAGCGGAAGCCGCGGCCGCGCTGCGCTCAATATCGCATGTTCCCGCTGCAGTCCGATAACGCCCTTCCCGTACTTCGGAAAACGAAAAATCAGCCCGCTGTTGACCAGAATCAGCTGATTATTCTGCCCCGCCCGAAACAGCTCGACCGTCTCCAATCCCAGCTCAGGACAGACCGCCGCGATACTCTCCCTGAACCCTTCTGACCCCTCTTCCACTCTTCCCTCTCCCGGTGACATCTCTGCTCTCAATCCCACAAAAAAGAAAATCCGCTACGCCTTTACCGAAGCTAACCACTGACCACTGCCGTTCTCAACGCCTCAATACTCGTCACCGGCAGCCTGCAGGCATAGTTCTCGCACACATACGCCGCCGGCTGACCCTCTACGAGCGTGCGGCCCGCCAACAGGGGCAGCGGGTTTTCTTCCGCCGGCTCCTTCAATGCCAGCACACTGTGCGGCAGGTAGTGGCGCCGGACCTCCTGCAACAGGAGCTGCGTACGCGGATCTTCGAGTTCGCCCACCACCGCGATCTCCTGGCTGGGGCCGAGCAGATCATCGAGCGCGGTCAGCAGCCGCCCAAAGCCGGTCGGCTGCTGCGCCATCGCCGCCGCCATGATCCGGAAGATGCGCGCCGCTTCACTCCGGTACGCATCGTTCCCCGTCAACTTGGCCAGCCGCAACAGCAGCTCAGCCGCCATCGAATTCCCGCTCGGAATCGCGTTGTCAATGAAGTCCTTGCGCCGCACCACCAGCTGCTCATGCGCGACGCCGGTCTGGAAAAACCCGCCGCCCGCCTCATCCGCAAACTGGGACTGCATCACCTTCGTCAGACGCACCGCCTCAGCCAGCCAGCGCAGCTCGAACGTCGATTCGTACAGCGCGACAAGGCCCCGCCCGAACGCGGCGTAATCTTCCAGGTAGGCGTTGAAGCGCGCGCGCCCGTCCTTGTAGCTGCGGAAAAGAAAACCATTCTCCTGGCTCATCTCCGCCAGGATGAAGTCAGCCGCGGCCCTCGCGGCCTCCAGCGCGTCCGCACGCCCGAAAACGACCCCGACGTCGGCCATGGCATGGATCATCAGGCCGTTCCATTCGGTCAGAACTTTGTCATCCCGCTCCGGTTTCACCCGCTTTTCCCGTTCGAGGAACAGCTTCCGCCGCGCCGCGGCCAGCCGGTCGGCAACCGCTTCAACCTCCGCGCCTGACTGCTGCGCAATCTCGGCCGCGGTCCGCTTGATGTTCAGAATCGTCTTGCCCTCGAAGTTGCCCGCCGGCGTCACGCCGTACGCCTTTCCCAGCAGGTCCGCCTCTTCCTTCCCCAGGACCGACTCGATCTCTTCCGCCGTCCAGACGAAAAACTTGCCCTCTTCGCCCTCACTGTCCGCGTCCTGCGCGCTGTAGAAGCCCCCTTCCGGCGCGGTCATCTCCCGCAGCACGTAGTCGACCGTCTCCTCAACCACCCGGCGATCCTCCGGCCGTCCGTTGATCTGCCACGCGTGCAGATAGGCCCGCAGCAGCTGCGCGTTGTCGTACAGCATCTTTTCGAAATGGGGCACCAGCCAGATGCGGTCGACGCTGTAGCGGTGAAACCCACCTCCCAGATGGTCGTAGATCCCGCCCGCCGCCATCTGTTTCAGCGTATGTTCGGCGATATGCAGCGCGTCAGTGTCGCCGCCCCGCCGGTACTGGCTCATCGCGAATTCCAGCGTCATCGGCTGCGGAAACTTGGGCTGATCGCCGAATCCGCCGTACTGTTCATCGAAATACTGAAGCAACTTCGCAGTGGCCTCGCTCAGGACCTCTTCACCCGGCGCGCCGCCGCTGGCAGACAGGCTGCCCGTACGCCCGATCGCGTCCGTCAAACGTTGCGCCTGCTCTTCCAGGTCATCCCGCCGGTTCTTGTACGCGTCCGCCACCGCCAGCAATATCTGCGAAAACGATGGCATCCCGTAACGGGGCTGGGGCGGGAAGTACGTCCCGCCGTAAAACGGCTTGCCGGACGGCGTGAGGAAGACGCTCATCGGCCAGCCGCCGCTGCCCGTCATCGCCTGCACCGCCTCCATGTAGATTGCGTCCAGGTCAGGGCGTTCTTCACGGTCCACCTTGATGTTGATGAAATTGGCATTCATCAACGCCGCCGTCTGCTCGTTCTCGAAGCTCTCTCGTTCCATCACGTGACACCAATGGCACGCGCTGTAGCCAATGCTGAGAAAGATCGGCCTGTCCCCCGCCCGCGCCGTCTCCAGCGCCTCCTCCCCCCATGGGTACCAGTCCACCGGATTGTGCGCGTGCTGCAGCAGATAGGGCGACGTCTCATGCGCCAACCGGTTGGAATGGGTCGGCGTTTCTGAACCGGTCATAGTGAGTCCTTTGGCGCGGCCGCGCCGATTCGTGGATGGGCCTGTGATGGTTCGGCGCGCGCATGTAGCGAGTCGTCCATTGCCGGCTTGGCAATCAGGCGGCGCTATCAATTTCGCGCCTTTTACAAGCAGGGGGGCGCATCTGTCATTATAACGGAATGGCGAACGCGGCGCCGAATCCGGCCGGGGAGGTTGGCATCTTCATGTTGACAGCAACCGATGGGAATGCTACCATTCTGCTATTCCCCTATCCTGTATCGCGCGCGTAATGTGTCTCTTTCAACGGATGATGTTGCCACGGTATCGTCACAGGAAAGGCTGTAGACCCATTTACCGCTGATGCCTGACCAACATGTAGCGGTGATTCGATAACTCTCATCATAGGGGATCTGACAATGACAAATAGAAGACTTTCTCTGACAAACAGAAGACTTTCTCTCCTGGCAGCGCTCTTGGTCGCCGCGCTGGTCCTCGCAGCCTGCCCCCAACCCACGCCTGTTGTCGAAACGGTGAAAGAGACCGTTGTCGTCACCCAGACCGAAGAGGTGGTCGTGACGCCGACACCGGCGCCGCCGGTCCAGGGCGGCGTCTGGGTAGAAGGTTCCAGCGCAGACGCCACCATACTGAACCTCATCCTGGCATCGGACTCCGCCAGCTTTGATGTGCTCGACTGGTTCTTCCCCAGCCTGCTCGGGCAGGACCCCTTCAGTGGCGCCATCGTCCCCACCGAGATGGCCAGTAGCTGGGATGTCTCCGAGGACGGCCTGGTGTGGACCTTCCACCTGCAGGACGGCGTCATGTGGTCCGACGGCGAGCAGGTCACCGCCGACGATTTCAAATTCACCTATGACGCCATCGGCAGCGATCTGGTCGAGACACCCCGCAAGGCAAATCTCGACAACATCGAGAGCATCGAGGTCCTCGATCCGCTCACCATCCAGGTCACTTACGGCGAAGTAAAGTGCGACGCCCTCAACAATCTCAGCCTGGGCTGGCTGCCAAGCCACCTCTATGCCGAAGACTACAGCGATGTCATGGACAGCCCTCTGAACGAGGAGCCGACCGTCAGCGCCGGCCCATTTATCTTCAACGAATGGATCCGCGACGATAACGCAACCGTTCTGCGCAACGACACCTACTGGAAGGGCGCGCCCAACATGGACGGTTGGATCTACAAGATCGTCCCCGATCCAGGCGCCCGCCTGGCCCAGCTCCAGACCGGTGAGCTGGACCTGATCGGCGTACAGCCCGAGCAGCTCACCACCGTCCAGCTCGATGCCAATCTGAATCTGCACAAGTTTAAGGACGATGGCTACAGCTATATCGGCCTCAACCAGGCCAACCCGGAGAACCCGCAAGCCGGTCAGGATGAAGAAGGCAACCTTGTCGAGCAGGATCCCCATCCAATCCTGAGCGATCTGGCCGTGCGTCAGGCGATCGCGCACGCGCTCGATTACGACGCGATCATCAGCAAGGTCTACCTCGGCCAGGGCTATCAGATCGCCTCCAACGTACTGCCCGCCGTCGGCTGGGCCCACGACCCCTCCCTCCAACCCTATGCCTTCGACACCGAACTGGCGTCACAGACTCTGGATGACGCCGGCTGGACCGACAGCGACGGCGACGGCGTGCGCGAATGTAACGGATGCGCCACCGCCGCAGAAGGGGCCGCTCTGACGATCCGACTGCAGACCAACGCCGGCAACACGACCCGTGAGGATCTTGGCGCCCTGGTACAGGACCAGCTCAACGGCATCGGTTTCGACATCCAGTTCGAAGCCATCGAGTTCGGCACCCTCGTGGGCGAGCTGCTCGGTCAGACCTTCGATATGGTCATCATCGGCTGGACCGGGCTCGGCACCGATCCCAACGATGACTCCTTCTGGCACTCCAAGTTCGACACACCGGGCAGCGGCTTCAACTTCGTCAGCTACCAGAACGCCCGCATCGATGAACTGCTGGAGCAGGCCGTCAGCGTTCCCGGCTGCGCCACCGAAGATCGGGCCCCCTTCTACCACGAGATTCAGCAGATTATTCACGACGACATTCCCTACGTCTTCGTGACCGGCTCCATCGGCAATACCGGCTACTCAAAGAAGTTCAACGGCGCCAACCCGGGCCCGTGGAGCTTCTACCATAACATCGAGACCTGGTCTCTGGCGCAGTAGACCGGCGCAACGCTTTCTCGAAGAATCCGGTGTCTGACCAACAGGCCCCGAAGGAGATCTGACCAATCCGTCACCGCTCGCTTCCCGCGGGCGCTGGCGGATTGGCGCCTATATATGTGTGTCGCGTCCGCCTGACCGCAAGGCGGATCGAAGGACTGGTTCAGTTCATGACCCGTTACGTAATTCGTCGCCTCCTGCAGGCAATTCCCACCCTGATAGGGGTTAGCGTCATCGCCTTCACTCTCGTATACAACTCCCCCGGCGATCCAATCCTCATTCGCACCTTCGATCCCAATATCACACAAGAGAGTCGTGAGATTCTGCGGCGGCAACTGGGGCTGGACCAGCATTGGGCCCTGCAATACATCAGCTGGTTGACAGGGGTTACACTGCGGAGCGGAGCAGTGGTCGAAGAGTTTGAGCGCAGTGATGCGAGTTGTTCATTTGTTGCCTGGCTGAACACCACCTTCTGTGATAACGGAGGCGGCATCCTGCGGGGAAATCTGGGTACCAGCATCGCCACCAATCAGCCCGTCTGGGATCGAATCGTAGAGCGCATGCCGGCAACCCTTCAGCTGGGTGTCTCCGCCCTGCTGGTCTCTCTGCTGGTTGGCGTCCCGTTAGGCGTTCTCAGCGCTGTCCGTCAAAGGTCGTTATTTGATGCTTCTGTGCGCGTGCTCGCCGTTGTCGGCAATGCCCTGCCTTCATTCTGGTTAGGCCTGATGCTCATCGTATTCTTTGGCGCCGTTCTCGGCTGGCTGCCCACTGGAGGCATGCGCACCGTTTCCCTCACCAACGAGTTCGACCTCGTGGACCGGACCAGGCATCTGATTCTGCCGACGGTCGTTCTGGCGGTAGGTGGTATCGCTCTGTTCAGCCGATTCATGCGGACGGAGATTCTGGAAGTGATCCGCACCGATTACATTCGCATGGCCAGGGCCAAAGGCGTGGCCGCAAGAAAAGTCTGGTTCGTCCACGCATTGGGCAATGCTCTCATCCCCCTGATGACGACTCTCGGCCCAGCCATTTTTGGCGTCCTCAGCGGAGCAGTAATCGTCGAAACCATCTTCTCCTGGCCGGGGATGGGGCGCATGACCTTTAGCGCGGCAGTGCAACGGGACTACCCCACCGTCCTCGGCGCGGTCATGTTTTTCTCGCTCCTGACGATTCTCGGCAACCTGCTTTCCGATATCCTGTATGGCGTTGTCGACCCCCGCGTGCGGCTCTCGTAATGGGGATAGGTTATTTGGCATGACGATAGCTCAGGCAGACAGTCCGGCGCTGGCCGCTCTGGCAGCCGATCCAAAGTTGCAGCGCAAGCCCCGCACCTACTGGAGTATGGCGCTCCAGTCCTTGCGACGTGATCTGGTTACCCTGATCGCAATTGCGTTCCTGATCATTATGGCTGTCCTCGCTCTGCTCGCGCCGGCAATAGCGAAGAGCATCGGCGTTGGCCCGAATGATACCAACCCGGACAATGCCTTCCAGCAGCCCTACTTGGGCCCGTATATCCAGTGGCGCACCGGCCAGGACCCAGCGACTGCACCGCTCATGCTTGGCAAGTCCGGCGGCGTCCCCCACTGGCTCGGGACCGACCAGCTTGGCCGCGACCAGTTTGTGCGCCTGCTCTACGGCGGCCGCGTCAGTCTGGGCATCGCCTTCGCCGCCGCCGCCCTGACACTGATTCTGGGTGTGACGGTTGGCACTGTTGCCGGCTTCTTTGGCGGTGTCGTTGATGATC
This sequence comes from Caldilineaceae bacterium, assembly GCA_965200615.1. GTDB lineage: Bacteria > Chloroflexota > Anaerolineae > Caldilineales > Caldilineaceae > Bin5. The sequence continues at coordinate 1,798,087 of OZ241377.1, forward strand.
TGATTATGTGGTTCATAAATACATCTGTTTCGATCCCTGGTATTTATCTGCTCATAATCGTTACCGCGATGTTCAAGCCCAATCCCATCACCCTGACGTTCTTTCTCGGGCTGCTGGGCTGGTTTGGTACCGCCCGGCTGATCCGCGGCAACGTATTCAAAGTCCGCGCCCTGGACTTCGTGCTCGCGGCCCGCTCCATCGGCTCGCGAAATGCCCGCATTATGTTTCAGCATGTGATCCCCAACAGCCTTCCAATTATTATCGTAAATGCCGCCATCGACATTGGTTCGCTGATTCTGGCCGAATCTGCGCTCAGTTTTTTGGGATTGGGAGTACAGCCACCGACGGCAACATGGGGTAGTATGCTAAATAGGGCCAGAAATCTAATCTTTCTTCGTGATCCCGAAACCGGCGCGAGCCTGGCTCTGCATCTGCTTAGTGTTCCTGGACTACTGATAACCATTACCGTGTTATCCTTATATCTCATCGGCGACGGACTGCGCGACGCTCTGGACCCGATGATGAAAAACATACGGTGAACAGTATGGCGCACACAGTCGGTCCGGCCAGTGCCATCCGCCGCCTGGGCGCCAACTGCCGAAAACTTTCTGCACGCTCTGACAAAGGAGATAAGCGAATGTCTGAGAAGCGATTTACCTTCCTGGCGATCCTCCTGATCGCCGCCCTCCTCATCGCTGCCTGCGGCGGCGGCGATACGGAAATGGCTGAAGAGCCGGCCGCGCCCGCACAGGAGGAACAGGCCGCTGAGGAGACGGAGGAGGTGGCCGCAGAAGAAGAAGAGACCGAAGAAGCGACCGCGGCTGAAGAAGAGGCCGCGGCCATGAGCGAACGCACCGGCGCCTGGGTCGACGAAGTCATCGCCGTCGAAGAGCCCTCAGCCGCCGCGGCCGTCACGCGCATGGATCTCGCAGAGCTCGACGCCTATGCCTTCTCCATCAGCGATGCCGAGGTCTACGCCACCGTCCAGGGGATGGATAGCCTCACCTACGCCAACTCCTTCGGCGTCTACTCAGAGTTGACCTTCAACCCCGCCGGCCCGGTCTTCGACGGCACCGGCAAACTCAACCCGTTTGCCGTGCCCCGCATCCGCGAGGCCATGAACTACCTCGTCGACCGCGATTTCATCTCCCAGGAGATCTACGGCGGCCTCGCCTCACCGCGCTACATGGCCATCACCAACGCCTTCCCCGACTACGCCCGCCTGGTCGATATCGCGCGCCAGATCGAGCTCGAGTACGCGCACAATCCCGACAAGGCGGCCGGGATCATTAACGAGGAAATGGAAGCGTTGGGCGCCGAGCTCGTCGACGGCGTCTGGAACTACGAGGACGAGCCCGTCGAGGTCATCTTCCTCATCCGCACCGAGGATGAGCGCAAGGAGATCGGCGACTACGTAGCCACCATGCTCGAAGATCTCGGCTTCAGCGTCGTCCGCGACTACAAGACCGCCTCCGAGGCCTCGCCAATCTGGATCGGAACCGACCCCAACGAAGGGCAGTTCCACATCTACACCGGCGGCTGGATCACAACCGCCATCAGCCGCGACCAGGCCGGCAACTTCGACTTCTTCTACACCAACCGCGGGCTGCCCTTCCCACTGTGGCAGGCATACACGCCTTCGGAAGAGTTCGACGCAATGTCTGAAAAACTGGACCTGCGCGACTTCACCAGCATGGAGGAACGCCGCGAGCTCTTCGCCGACGTTCTCGCCCTCTCCATGCAGGACTCTGTGCGCGTCTGGCTCGTCAACCGGCTCGGCTTCACCGCCTACAGGGGCGATGTCTCCGTTTCCACGGACCTGGCCGGCGGCCTCAACGGCTCCCGCCTCTGGCCCTATACGCTGCGCCGCGCCGGCGAAGAGGGCGGCACACTCACCATCGCCATGCCCAGCATGCTGCCTGAACCCTGGAACCCCGTCGCCGGCACCAACTGGATCTACGACACTATGCTGATCCGCGCCACCGCCGACGTGGGCGCCATGCCCGACCCCTTCACCGGTCTCCAGTGGCCGCAGCGCATCGACAGGGCCGAGGTAACGGTCAAGGAAGGCCTGCCGGTCGGCAGCACCCACGATTGGGTTGACCTGACCTTCGCCGAGCAGATCGACGTGCCCGAAGATGCCTGGCTCGACTGGGACGCGGTTGAGCAGAAGTTCATCACCGTCGGCGAACTCCATCCCGACGGGCTGACCGCCAACATCAAGAGCGTCGTCTACTATCCGGGCGATCTCTCCGAACTGACCTGGCACGACGGCAGCCCGCTCAGTCTCGCCGACGTCGTACTGAACATGATCACGACCTTCGACCTGGCCAAGGAAGAGAGCGCCGTCTTCGACGAAGCCCAGGTCCCGAGTCTCAACAACTTCCAGAGCCACTTCAGGGGCTACCGCATCGCGCAGACGAGTCCGCTCGTCATCGAGTACTACAGCGACCAGTACACCCTCGACGCCGAGCTGAACGTGGCCAACTTCTTCCCCGGCACACCCTGGCACACCATGGCGGTCGGGCTCCTGGCCGAAGCCGAAGGTGACCTCGCCTTCTCATCCGACAAGGCCGATGCCAACGAAATCGAGTGGATGAGCTACATCGCCGGGCCAAGCATCGAGGACCTCGAAGAGCATCTCGAATCCGCCGCCGCCGATGGGCACATCCCCTACGTTTCCACCCTCGGCGACTACATCAGCGCCGATGAAGCCGATGCCCGCTGGGCAAACCTCAGCGCCTGGTACGAAGATAAAGGACACTTCTGGGTCGGCAACGGGCCCTTCTACCTCGAAGAGGCCTTCCCCACCGAGAAGACCGTCCAGCTGATCCGTGTCGAAAACTTCCCCGACGCCTCCAGCAAGTGGGAAGGCTTCGACACACCGATGATCGCCGAAGTCGCCGTCGACGGACCGGCCCGCGTCGCCTCCGGCGATGAGGTCACCTTCGAGGTGATGATCGACTTTGGCGGCGACGCCTACGCCGTGGCCGACATCGACGAAGTCAAGTACCTCGTCTTTGACGCCCTCGGCGAGCTCGCGCTCACCGGTACCGCCGAAGCCGTCGAGGATGGTCTCTGGCAGATCACCCTCAGCGCCGAGGACACCGCCGGCCTCGAGTCCGGCGCCAATAAACTGGAGGTGGCCGTCGCGCCCCTGCGCGTCAGCATCCCCACCTTCTCGTCCCTCGAGTTCGTGACCACGAACTGACACTGAATCCGTGAAACAGGGGGAGTGATTAGCGAAGAGCAAGAAGCGAGGAGAGAGGGTTTTCTCCCTCTCCTCGCTCCTCTTCACTCTCTCCTCGTTATGGGAGGACCCTCTATGACCGATGCCGCTCTGCCCCTCCAACCCGACGCCGCCAGCGTCGCAAGACCTGAGTCGCAAAGCACGCTCACCCGTGTCGTGCACTACACCGGGCGGCGTATGATTGCGATGCTCATTACCATCCTGATCGGCGTCTATCTGACGATTATCATCGCCAATATGGGTGGCCATGTCGATAACATTCGCAGAGGTTATATCCGCGAGACAGTGGCGATCGCTACGGGGCAGAGTGATGAGTTCAGAAACATGACCGCCGAAGAACGTCGGGCGCACGTCGACAAGCTGGTCGCGTTGCAGGAGAAACGGATGGGGCTTGACCAACCCTTCCTCCTGCGCAGCTTCCGCTTTCTCCTGGGAGCCATGTTACTGGACCTGGGCTGGGCCGATAACATGTCCAGCGACAGCGGCTCGCGGATGGTGCGTAACATCATCCTGGAGCGTCTGCCGGCAACGATTCTTCTCTTCGCCACCTCCTTCTTCATGCTCTTCTTTGTCGGAATCTTCGTCGCCCTCTATCTCTCTCGCAACTACGGCAGCAAGCTGGACCGGGTCATCGTTGGATTGGCCCCCACTTCCGCCGCCCCCAGCTGGTTTTACGGCCTCTTTTTCATACTGCTCTTTGCCGCCCTGCTGGGCTGGTTCCCATTCGGAGGTCTCGTCTCAGCGCCCCCGCCCGAATCGATCATTAACTACTCTTTGAGCGTCCTTAATCACATGGTCCTGCCGGTCACCGCCATCTTCATCAGCGCCGTCTTCCTGGGTATCTACTCCTGGCGTACCTTTTTCCTCATCTTTTCCAACGAAGACTATGTCGACATGGCCCGCGCCAAAGGCCTGTCCGACCGCGCGGTCGAGCGCCGCTACATCATGCGCCCGACTATGCCCACTATCGTCACCGGTCTGGCGCTCTCACTTATCGGTCTCTGGTTTGGCTCAATTATTCTTGAGGCGATCTTCAACTGGCCGGGCCTGGGGCGGCTTTTCTATCTGGCCTCCAACATCTTTGAGACGTCGGTGATCGTGGGCTCCACCGTCATCTACGCCTACCTGCTCGGCATCACTGTCTTTTTCCTCGATATCGTCTATGCCCTCATCGACCCCCGCGTCAAAGTAGGCGGCAATCCGGGAGGGCAGGTATGACAGCATTTCGCCGCACCGTCTCCGCCCTTTCCCAGTATCCCTCAGCCGTCGCCGGTCTGGCCATCATCGCGGCCATGGTCCTCTTTTCGATCTATACCGTGATCGCCATTCCCTACAGTGAAGCGATAGACCTTTGGCGGGGCGGAGAGGGCGTGTGGCTCGAAAACCCGCGCACCGCCCAGCCCAAATGGGTGAACCTCTTCCCCGGCGTCAACCTGCCCGAAACGATGATCCTGGGCCCCGCCGGCGAATCCGATGACGATGCCGTCCAAAAGGAGCGCCAGGTAGTCTCCGAAGAGATGACCGACGTCATCACCACCTTCACCTTCGACTACACCGCCGACGAGTTCCCCCAGGAGATCTCCCTCTTCCTCACCTCTGAGCATGAACTGAAACGCCCGCTCGTATCCCTCTCCTGGCTGACGCCCGACGGACGCGAGATCCGCATCGCCGACGTCACCGTCGAGGGGCCCGTTACCGTCCGCTTCTCGCAGGAAGAAAAGCTGGCAAGACGTCTTGACGGCGTAAGGCCGGAAATCGGTCTCTTCGCCGACCCCGCCTCGGACGAAGAAGACCCCACGCCGCTCAAGGGTACCTACCGGCTCGTCGCCGCCGGGCTCGTCTTCGAGGATGACGCCGACGTCGACGCCCGCCTCGTCGTCTACGGCAAGGTCTACGGCCTCGCCGGCACCGACCATCTGCGCCGCGACCTGACCCTGGCTCTGATGTGGGGCATGCCCGTCGCCCTCGCCTTCGGCATTTTGGCCGCTGTCGGATCCTCCGTAAGCACACTCGTTGTCGCCGCCATCGGGGTCTGGTTCGGCGGAATCCTCGACGCCGGTATCCAGCGCATTACCGAGGTCAACCTCATCCTGCCTGTCCTGCCCATCCTCATCATGGTCGGTCTCTTCTACTCGCGCAGCATCTGGGTTATGCTCGGTGTCCTCATCGCGTTGAGCGTCTTCAGTTCAGGCATTAAGACCAGCCGCGCCATCTTCCTCCAGATCAAGGAATCGCCCTACTTCGAGGCCGCCCGCGCCTACGGCGCCGGCAACTTCCGCATCATCTTCCTCTATCTCATCCCCCGCATCATCCCCACCCTCGTGCCCGGCTTTGTCGTGTCCATCCCCTCCTTCGTCTTCGTCGAGGCCACGCTCGCGGTGCTCAACCTGGGCGACCCCCTCCTCCCCACCTGGGGCAAGGTGCTCAGCGACGCCCGCGTCAACGACGCCCTCTACCAGGGCCACTACTACTGGATGCTCGAGCCGGCCGCCCTCCTTCTCCTCTCCGGCCTCGGCTTCGCCATGGTCGGTTTCGCCCTGGACAGAGTCTTCAATCCCAGACTGCGAGATCTGTAATGGCCTTTTCCGATCCGCCGGTACTGCAAATCGAGGACCTGCGTCTCTATTTCCGCACGCAGCAGGGTGTACTCCACGCCGTCGACGGCGTCAGCCTCAACCTGCGGCGCAACGAAGCCATGGTCATCCTGGGCGAGTCCGGCTGCGGCAAGACCTCGCTCACCAGGGCGATCCTGCGCCTGCTTCCCCGCAACGTCCACACCTATTCCGGCAGCGTCAAGCTCAACGGGCAGGAGGTCATGCAGCTGAGCGACGAAGAGTACCGCCAGCAGGTGCGCTGGGTCCAGATCTCTCTCGTGCCCCAGGCCGCCATGAACTCGCTCAACCCGGTCCTCAAAGTCGGTGATCAGGTCGCCGAACCGCTCCTTTCTCACTTCGGGATCCACCGCGCCCAGGCCCTCGAACGGGTCGCCGACTCCTTTCAACACGTAGGCGTCCCCGCCGACTTCATCAACCGCTACGCCTTCGAGCTCAGCGGCGGCATGCGCCAGCGCGTCGCCATCGCCATGGCCATGGTGACCGACCCGGACCTGATCATCCTCGACGAGCCAACCTCCGCGCTCGACGTCCTCACCCAGGCCAACATCATGAACGTCCTCAAGCGCGTCAAGCGGGAGACCTCCACCAGCTTCATCCTCATCACCCACGACATCGGCACCTCCAGCGAGCTGGCCGACCGCGCCGCCGTTATGTACGCCGGCCAGCTCGTCGAGGTGAACGACGCCAGGCACTTCTTTGTCGAGCCGCTCCATCCCTATTCGCAAAAGCTGATGTCCAGCGTTCCCAAGCTCCGCCAGATCGAGGAACCGGACTTCATCAGCGGCCAGCCCCCCAGCCTGCTCGACCTGTCCCCGGGCTGCCGCTTCGCGCCCCGCTGCGACCACCGCTTCGAGCTCTGCGAAAGCGACCCCGAGCTGGTCCGCACAGGCCGCCGCCAGCATGTGAAGTGCTGGCTCCATCAGAACGGAGACAGCCGGTGATGCGCACGGCTGCCCGTTTCGCCGTTACCCGCGCCGCGGAGACCCCGCGCGCGCTGAAAGGGCGACGATGACAACGACCACCCCTGAAACCGCACAGACCCAATCCGCCAACGGCTCCGCCGCCCCGGCCGAGCCCCTCCTCTCGCTGCGCAACCTCCGCACCTGGTTTGAGTTGAGACGCTGGGGCTTCGGACGCGCCGGCACCGTCCGCGCCGTCGACGACGTCAGCTTCGACCTGCACGCCGGCGAAGCCATCGCCATCGTCGGCGAAAGCGGCTGCGGCAAGTCCACCCTCATGAAGACGATCCTCGGGTTGCACAGGCCGACCGAAGGTTCCGTCATCTTCGAAGGCCGCGATCTCAGCGCCCTCGACGCCAAAGAGATGCAGTGGTACCGCTCACAGGTCGGCTACGTTCAGCAGGATCCCTTCGGCGCGCTGCCGCCCTTCATGGACATCCGGCGCATCCTCGGCGAACCCCTCAAGATTCACGGCAACATGAACGAGTCCGAACGCCGGAATCGCATTCGCGAGGTCATGGAGGAGGTCCGGCTCACGCCGGTCGATGACATCCTGCCGCGCTTCCCGCATATGCTCAGCGGCGGTCAGCAGCAACGCGTCGTCATCGCCCGCGCCATGCTCCTGCGCCCGCGCATGATCGTGGCCGACGAACCGGTCTCCATGCTCGACATGTCCGTGCGCGTCGAAGTCCTCCGCCTCCTGCAGGGGCTGCAGCGAACGCACAATCTCGCCGTCGTCTACATCACCCACGACCTCTCCACCGTGCGCTACTTTTCCGAGCGCATCTTCGTCATGTACGCTGGCGAAATCGTCGAGCAGTCCCGCATGGACGACCTGCTCCGCAACCCTCTCCATCCCTACACCCGCGCCCTCCTGGCCGCCATCGCCGACCCGGACCCCGAAAACGCGCACGTCTTCCGCGACGTGCCGCCCGGCGAGCCCCCCAGCCTCGTCAATCCGCCCTCGGGCTGCCGCTTTCACCCCCGCTGCACCCAATTCATGGAAAACCTCTGCGAACTGCAAACGCCGCTCGATTTCGAGCCGGAGCCCCAGCACTTCTCCCGCTGCTTCCTCTATAAGGACTCACCGGCTGTTTCGTGAGCGCCAACGCCATCTGCCATGCGTATGCCCTCCTCTCCGCTGCACCTGATTCTCTACGGCTTCTTTCTGCTCCTCTTCGGCTTTCTCCTGGCCTTCGCCATGGTCATTAAACTCATCGAAGCCGGTTTTCTGCTCAGCTTCCTCTCCTACTTCGCCTCTCTGGCCGGCCTGATTGTCGGCATGTACGGCGCTGTCAGCTACGCACGTTCCAAGCGCAAATAGCAACCGGTCGCGTAATGCGAACCGGAAATCCGGAGTCTGATTTGTCCTACCTGAAAGATTGAAGCTATAATGAAACGCCATGGGCGCAAACAGGACGTGACCGGACATATCGCCGTACAGGTTGCGCTTCGTTCGATTACAGCAGATTCCCCTGCATTCTGAACAAAGACAGATACAAGAAAGCGCTATGTTTGTAAAACATATTGGAATCGACCTCGGCACTGTAAACGTTCTTGTACACGTTCGGGGGCGGGGGATCGTTTTGCATGAACCATCCGTCGTGGCCATTCGACGCCAGGCCAACAAGATGGTCCTCATCGGTCACGAGGCCTACGACACCCTCGGCCGCACGCCGGAGAGCATCGAAGTCGTCCGCCCCATGCGCGACGGCGTCATCGCCGACTTCGTCGTCACCGAGGCCATGCTGCGCAAATTTATCCAGGACATCGTCGGCCGCTTCCCCCTCTTCAAACCCAGGGTGATGATCAGCACCCCGCGCGGCGTCACCTCCGTCGAGGAGCGCGCCGTCCACGACGCCGCCATGCAGGCCGGCGCCGGCGCAGCCTACCTCATCCCCGAACCTCTCGCCGCAGCTTACGGCGCCGGTCTCCCGGTCGGCACCCCAACCGGCAACATGGTCGTCGATATGGGCGGCGGCACCACCGAAGCCGCCATCGTCTCCATGTATGATATCGTCGTCTGGAGCAGCGTCCGCGTCGGCGGAAACCGTCTCGATGAATCGATCGTCAGCTACATCCGCAAAAAATATAACCTCCACGTCGGCGAGCAGACCGCCGAAGAGATCAAGATCGCCATCGGCTCCGCCCTGCCCGCCGAGGAAGACCGCGCGATTGAGGTGCGCGGCCGCGACCAGATCAACGGTCTCCCAAAGACCATCGAAATCACCAACAGCGAAGTGATCGAGGCCATGATCGAGCCCCTGCAGGCCATCGTCCGCACCGTGCGCGCCACCCTCGAAAAAGCGCCGCCTGAGCTCGCCGCCGACATTATCGACCGCGGCATGGTCATCACCGGCGGCGGCGCCCAGCTCCGCCTCATCGCCTCACTCTTTACCCATGAAACCGGTGTCCCCGCCTACGTCGCCGAAAACCCGATGGCCTGCGTGGCCCTCGGCGCCGGCCGCGCCCTCGAAAACTACGAAATCATGCGCCGCAGCCTGCCCATGCTCTACTCATAAACCGCCCGCGCCGCCCCACCCGACACCATGCCATTCTCTCCTGAATCAATAGACAGCAAGGCCCTCCACGGCGGCGAAGCCCGCCGCTATGCCCCGCCCGCCGAGCCCGTCTCCTCCGCGCCCGTCGTCAGCGGTATCATCCCCAGCATCGGCTACGTCTACGATGACACCGCCCACCTCGACAGCGCCCTCGGCGGCGACCCCGATCTCTACGTCTACGGACGCTACGGCAACCCCACCGTCGCCGCCTTTCAAGACGCCATCGTCGCGCTCGAATGCCACGATATGCCAGAACGGGCCGACGACCACTTCGCGCTCGCCACCGGCAGCGGCATGGCCGCGATTCACCTCGCCATGGCCGCCTGCGGCATCCGGTCCGGCGCCACCGTCGCCGCCGCCCAGGACTGCTACGGCGCCACCTATTCGCTCGTCGACAGCCTCTGGCCCCGGTACGGCGTAAAGGGCCTCTTCGTCGATGCCACCGACCTCACTGCCGTCGAGCGGCTGCTCGCCCGCGAAGCGCCCGTCCTCCTCATCGTCGAGACCATCTCCAATCCGCTTCTCAAGGTCGTCGACGTCCCCCGTCTTGCCCGGCTCTGCCGCGCCCACAACACCCTTCTGCTCGTCGACAACACCTTCGCCACCCCCATGCTCTTCCGTCCCCTCGCTCACGGCGTCGACGTCGTCATCCACAGCGCCACAAAGTACATAGGCGGCCACGGCGACGTTCTGGGTGGCGTAGTCGCGGCCAGAAACGAGCTCCGTCCCGCCTTCTGGGAGTTCCTCAAAAAGACCGGCGCCAACCTCGGCCCTCACGAAGCCTGGCTCCTCCACCGCGGCATGAAAACCATGCCCCTGCGCGTTGAGCGCCAGTGCCGCAACGCCGCCGTCGTCGCCCAACGGCTCAGCTCCCATCCCGCTCTCGCCAGCGTCCGCTACCCCGGCCTGCCCGACCATCCTCAACATGAGCTCGCCCGCGACCTCTTCGGTGGTCTCGGCTACGGCGCCGTCGTCGCCCTTGAGCTCAAAAACGCCGCCCAGCCCGACGTCTTCCGCTTCCTCGAAGCCCTGCAGATGGTCCAGCCCGCCACCACCGTCGGCGACATCTACTCACTCGTCCTCTACCCCAGCCACGCCTCCCACCGCGCCCTCTCCCCCGACCAGCGCGCCGCCGTCGGCATCTCCGATGGCCTTGTCCGCCTCGCCGTCGGCGCCGAAGACCCACAGGACATCATCGCCGACGTCACCGCCGCCCTCGAAAGCTGACGACAGGCGAGCCCAGGCGTTTCTCCCTCCTCTCTCCTCTTCCCTCTCTCCTCCTCCACTTACCGTCTCAAGCCACTAACCCCCAGCCCCTGCATTTCACTGAAAACTGAAAACTGACTACCAGAAACCGCCGTTCCGACCCAAAACGGAGTTTGACAAACATTGGAAGATCACATACAATATCCGCCAGCTTTCAGCCGCCCGGAGATCCTTAACCCTCTCCAGCTGTCTGCAACCTTAAAAGGAACTGATTCAGCGAAAAACCCGCTGAAACCCTGCATGACCCAACAGACCATCTTTACCGAAAAAGCCCCTGCCGCCATCGGCCCTTATTCCCAGGCCGTCGCCACAGAGCATCTGCTCTTCACTTCGGGTCAGATCGGAATCCATCCCCTGACCGGTCAACTGCGACCAGGCATCGTCGAACAGACCCACCAGGCGCTGGAAAACCTGGCCGCAGTCCTCGACGCGGCCGGCTCCAGCATGGGACACATCGTCAAAACGACGATCTTCCTGACCGACATCGCCGAATTCCCCACTGTGAACGAAATCTACGCGCAAGCGTTCCAGGATGATCCGCCTGCTCGCAGTACAGTGCAGGTAGCCGCACTGCCACTCGGCGCGCTGATTGAAATCGAGGCGATTGCATTACGCGCCAGTGGCGCCTCTGCCGGCGAACCGTAGTACCTTTCCACAGAGAAGACAAAGTCAGTCTTCACGCCCCGTATACAGTTCAGAGCAGTGCACTCCCCTGGCTTGCGCTGATTCGAATGTGGACAGAGCGCGCCCAACGCTGGCAGAACGACGCTTGAGCAAAACCGGATCGACCTGGAGTTCGATTGTACAGTGGTTTCCTTTGGAATTCGTCTACGTCAACGCGTACCTGCAGTTAATATCTATACCTTATTGGAGGAAGTAAGACCGTCATGTCAAACCACCATGCAGCAGCAGTAATGGAAGCGCAAGCAGATTTCCTGACAGAAGAGATCGACGCAGGACCGCCGCAGGACGACCATCCAATGGCCCTGCTCCTGCAGGAATCCGACGATTCCTTCGTCAACCAGCCCCAGACAGGCGACATTCGCCACGGCGTCATTGTCGATAAACGCGCCGGCGAGCTGCTCATCGACATCGGCTACAAGTCCGAGGGCATCGTCACCGGCCGCGAAGTCGACCGCCTCGAAGGCGACTTCAAGGAGATGACCATCGGCGACGAGGTGCCCGTCTACGTGATGCGCGAAGACCGCGACGGCAACCTCCTCCTCAGCATCTCCCGCGCCCGGGCCGAGAGCGACTGGAAATACGCCGAAGAGCTGCTCGAATCCCAGGACATGTTCACCGGCTCCGTCAGCGGCTTCAACCGCGGCGGCGTCATCGTCAAGATCGGGCAGGTGCGCGGCTTCGTCCCCGCCAGCCAGCTCAGCAGTGAGAGCCAGTCCCAACAGCTCACCGAAGGCGAACCCGACAATCGCTGGATGAAGTTGATGGACGCCGAGCTGCGCATGAAGGTCATCGACCTGGACCGCCGCCGCAATCGTCTCATCCTCTCAGAACGGGTCGCCATTCGCGAATGGCGCCGCGAGCAGAAGGAAAAACTGCTCGAATCCCTCGAAGAAAATACCGTCTGCGAAGGCGTCGTCAGCAGCCTCGCCGACTTTGGCGCCTTCGTCAACCTCGGTGGCGCCGACGGCCTCGTCCATCTGAGCGAGTTGAGCTGGGGCCGCATCAGCCATCCCAGGGAAGTGGTCTCGATCGGAGAAAAGATTCAGGTAATGGTCCTCAACGTCGATCGGGAGCGTAAGCGCATCGGCCTCAGTCTGCGTCGTCTGCAGCCCGAACCCTGGGAGACCGTGCCCGACCGTTATAAAGTAGGCCAGATTGTGCGCGGCGTCGTGACCAAACTGGTCCACTTCGGCGCCTTCGCCCGCCTCGACGGCGACACCATCGAAGGCCTGATCCACATCAGCGAGCTGACCGAACGCCGCATCACCCATCCCAGCGAGGTCGTGACCGAAGGCCAGGGGCTCGAGTTGCGCATCATTCGCATCGATACCGACAAGCGCCGCATGGGCCTCAGCCTCAAGCAGGTCGCGCCCGAAGAGGAATCGGTCGAATTTGATTGGGAACCCGTTCCCCTCGAAGAAAACGCAGCGAACGCTGAGAACACAGTCGCTCAGAACACAGCAGAAGCCGCCGCCCCCGCGCGGCAGGCCGGCGCCGCCGTTGAGGACCAGACCGATTCTGGCAACGAACAGACCGACCCGACAGAAGCTCCGGAGGTCGCCAAGGTAGTCGCCTAGGGCTCGTTGACGTTATCCAGGTCGCCCGCCCCCCGGCATCGACCATCTCGCAAAAAAACGTGTCGGACACCGCGTCCAGCACGTTTTTTTCTGATATTGACAAAATGGACGGGCCGTCGTTACAATACATCCCTCCGCCTACGCTCTGCATCCACCGCACTGACGCTTGCCGGACGCCAACTGTTGCCAGGGAGACAAACGGAATTCCGATTACGTCTGCCAGTCGGTGTCTATGGTATAGTAGGTTCTGTCCGCTTGCTTTTACATAGGATTACGACGATTGAGGGAACGTACCCATGTCTGATAAACTCGAACGCTTCACGAAACGTGCGCGCCGAGTCCTGACGCTTGCACAGGAACAAGCCCTGCGGCTTAACCATAACCATATCGGTACCGAACATCTGCTCCTGGGCCTCGTCCAGGAGGAGAACAGCGTCGCCGTAAAGGTCCTCAAGGATCTGGGCGTCGAACCGGGCCAGGTCGTGCGCGCCGTCGAACGCTACGTCGGACGCGGCGAACGCGCCCCCCTGGGCAAACCAACCCTCGCCCCACGCACAAAACGAGTTATCGAACTGGCTGTCGAAGAGGCCCGCATGATGGGCAACCACTACATCGGCACCGAACACCTGCTCCTCGGCCTCGTGCGCGACGGCGACGGCGTTGCCGTCAACGTGCTGCGCAACCTCGGCATCAACCTCGATCGCGTCCGCACACAGACCGCCCGCGACCTCCTGCAAAACAGCGCCCAGTCCAAAGAAAAGCAGAAGAAAGAGTCCAAAACGCCTCTGGTGGACCAACTCGGCCTCGACCTCACCGCCTCCGCTGAAGAGGGGCGCCTGGACCCGGTCATCGGCCGCCAGATGGAGATCGAACGCGTAATCCAGATCCTCAGCCGCCGCAACAAGAACAACCCCGCCCTCATCGGCGAGCCCGGCGTTGGCAAGACCGCCATCGTCGAAGGACTGGCCCAGCGCGTCGTCGACGGCGACGTGCCCGAGCCACTCCTCAACAAGCGCATCCTCATGCTCGACGTCGGCAGCCTCGTCGCCGGCACCATGTACCGCGGCCAGTTCGAGGAACGCCTCAAAAAAGTTATCGAAGAGATTATCAACAGCGGCGCCATCCTTTTCATCGATGAAGTCCATATGCTCGTCGGCGCAGGCGCGGCCGGCAGCAGCGTCGACGCCGCCAACATCCTTAAACCGGCCCTCAGCCGCGGCGAGCTCCAGGTCATCGGCGCCACCACGCTCGACGAATACCGCAAGCATATCGAGCACGACGCCGCCCTCGAACGCCGCTTCCAGCCCATCCTTGTCGAGGAGCCGACCATCGAAGAGACGATCGAGATCCTCAAGGGCATCAAAAGCCGTTACGAGGAACACCATAAACTCATCATCTCCGACGAGGCCCTCGACTCCGCCGCCCATCTGGCCGCACGCTACGTGCCCGACCGTTTCATGCCCGACAAGGCCATCGACCTCATCGACGAGGCCGGCAGCCGCGTGCGCATGTACAAAGCCCCCCACGCCGTCAGCCTGCGCGAGACCTTCATCGACCTCAAACGCCTCCAGAAGGAAAAAGAGGAGGCGCTCGAAACCCAGCGCTTCGACGACGCCATCGACCTCCGCTATCAGGAGGTCGAGTTGCAGTCCAAACTCGACAAGCTGCGCGAAGGCTGGCGCCAGGTCGCCAACCAGCCCGTCGTCTCCGCCGACGACATCGCAGAAGTCGTCTCCATGTGGACCGGCGTGCCCGTCTATCGCATGGGCGGCGAAGAGCGCGAACGCCTCCTCGGCATGGAAGACGAGCTCCACAAACGCATCGTCGGCCAGGATGAACCGATCAAGGCCATCAGCAAGGCCGTCCGCCGCGCCCGTGCCGGGCTCAAAGACCCCAAACGACCGATCGGCAGCTTCATCTTCCTGGGGCCGACCGGCATCGGAAAATCCGAGCTGACCAAAGTCCTCGCCGAATTCCTCTTCGGCAGCGAAGAAGCGCTCATCAAGCTCGACATGAGCGAGTTCATGGAACGGCACAACGTCAGCCGCCTCGTCGGCGCGCCGCCCGGCTACGTCGGCTACGAAGAGGGCGGCCAGCTCACCGAAGCCGTCCGCCGCCGCCCCTACTCCGTCGTCCTTCTCGATGAAATCGAAAAGGCCCACCCCGAAGCCTTCAACATGCTCCTCCAGATTATGGAGGACGGCTCCCTCGCCGACGCCAAGGGCCGCCGCGTCGACTTCCGCAACGCCCTGCTCATCATGACCAGCAACGTCGGCGCCAACCTCATCCAGGGCTCCAAGGGCATCGGCTTCGCCATCACCGCCGATGAGCAGACCCGCATGGAAACCGAATATGAGCAGATGAAGTCAAAGGTCATGGACGCCCTCAAGAAGACCTTCCGCCCCGAATTCATCAACCGTCTCGACGGCATCATGGTCTTCCGCAGCCTCACCAAAGAGGAGATTACCGAAATCGTCGAGCTCGAGCTGCGCACCCTGCGCGCCCAGCTCGACGAGCAGGAGATGAAACTGGAGCTCACCCCCGCCGCCCGCTACGCCATCGCCGACGCCGGCTACAACCCGGACTACGGCGCCCGCCCCCTGCGCCGCGTCATCCAGAGCGAAGTCCAGGACCCACTCAGCGAGGCCCTGCTCGAAGGCCGCTTCATCCCCGGCGACACCATCCAGGTCGACTTTATCCCCAACGCGCCTGCTGGCCCGGGCGCAGAGCACGCCGCCGGCGAGCGGATGTCCGGTTCCCGCAACCCCTTCGACTCCACCAATGGCGCCGCCGACGACGAAGGCCCCAAGGGCGCCTACGAGTTCACCGCCATCGCCCACCGCGCCCGGGAAGAGGAAGAACCCGAAGACAGCGAAGCCACCGAAGAGCTCGAAGCCCTCCTGCAATAGTGGAAGTTCCATCCGCAAACAGAGATCAATCCAACCGACAAAGGACCCCGTCAGCGGGGTCCTCATGTTGATTAATTGATTAACACAAAACTTGCAAGGTCCCGCTAACGCCTGACGAGAGTGACTCAGGAGAGCAACCACTTTCGCAAGGCGCTACAACTTGGGGATTTACAAGCCCGCCGGCGTTGCCGCTGACGGGTTGAGAAAATCCGGTCCTGCTCAATTCAGGCATAAGCAAGCGTAACTTCACCAGATGTTTGATGGGACTCCTGGCTGATGTGGACGCGACACGGGGCAGGAAGCGTAACATTGGTCTGTTTTCGGGGCAAACCGGGATGGGAGAGGCCGGTGGCGCTGGCCTTTTACCGTGGGGAAAGAGAAGGGGGAAGGCGCTTTCGCCTTCCCCCCTGCGCGTTACCTCTGTTCGTTAACGCTTATGCGTTACAGTACTTCGTTACCACTGAATGTAATTCACATTATGCCCGGCGTCCAGCGTGAATACGTAGGGCTTGTTCGTGTCGTACTCATTGTCCGGGTAGTATGTCTGTACCCGCAACAGAACTTTGTCGCCCTCGATGACGTAGTCGATCGTAACCGACTTGCCTGTCATCGGGTTGACGCCGTTGAAGACTGAAATCCTGGGCGAGTCCGGCAGGAACGGGCCCGGCTGCGCGCTGCCGTCCGCGCCGATGTACCAGTACTGCAGCCCGTTCGGCACCGAGCAGATCTGCGCCGGCCTGGCCGCATGTGTGATATGACAGTCGATTCCGGTGTAGACCGGACCGCCGCCGCCGCCACCGCCATCACCACCATCCGGGTCGGAGCCAACCGGCGGCGGCGTGCCCGGACCAGGCGGGTTGGTTCCTCCCAGCGGGGGCGGCGTGTCCGACCCGGGCGGGTTGGTTCCTCCCGGCGGGGGCGGCGTGTTGGGGGGCGGCGCAGGCTGGGTAGCGAGGTGAACGTCGTGACCGCCGGCCGCATTTTCAGCGTCGGTGCAGTGGCCGGGATTGAGCCTGCCGTCCGGCATCTGGCAATAGCCCGGCATGTTGGGGTGCGCGTGGGCTGTGGCCGTCACTGCCAGCGCGCTCACTATAAGCGTCAGAGCCAAAACAATGCGGAAGGTTTTCATTTTATGAATCTCCTTAGTGTTTTTCCCGCCCCTTCGGAAGGATTTCCCGGGCGGTGACATGCTACTTAGACGCCGCGTCACCCCCGCATGTTCCCTTCCCCCGCCTTGCCATTTTCCAACGACCGGCGTATCATAAACGTCCCGCCAGCAATCTCTTCGCAACGATCTCGATTGGAGGACAGACAGAATGAACGAACGTATCGGGTTTGTCGGCCTTGGCATCATGGGACAGGGCATGACCCGCAACCTTTTGAAAGCCGGCTACGGCGTGCGCGTCTGGAACCGTACCGCGAGCCGCATGGACCCCCTCATACACGCTGGCGCAACCGCCGCCGCCAGCCCCGCTGACGTCGCCGCCAACTGCGATATCGTCATCGTCTGCGTCAGCGACACGCCCGACGTCCAGGAAGTCGTCCTCGCCGAAAACGGCATCCTCGCCGGCGCCAACGAGGGCTCCCTCGTCATCGACTGCAGCACCATCAGCCCCCAGGCCACCATCGAAATCGCCGCCCGGCTCAACGCCAAAGGCGTCAAAATGCTCGACGCCCCCATCAGCGGCGGCAGTGAAGGCGCCGCCAACGGCACCCTCAGCATCATGATCGGCGGCGACGAAGACCAGGTCGAACGCGCCCGGGGCGTCTTCGAAGCCATGGGCAGGACCATCACCCACGTCGGTAAACAGGGTGCCGGCCAGACCGTCAAACTCGTCAACCAGATCCTCGTCGTCGGCAACTGCCTCGCCATGAGCGAAGCCCTCGTCTTCGCCCAGGCCGGCGGCGCAGATCTCGAAAAATGCCTCAACGCCGTCACCGGTGGCGCCGCAGGCAGCTGGATGCTCGCGAACCGCGGCCCCCAGATCATCGAACGCGACTGGCGGCCCGGCTTCACCATCAACCTCCAACAGAAGGACGTGCGCCTCATCATGCAGGAAGCCGACGCCCTCGGCGTCCCCGTCCTCCTCACAGGCCAGATCTTCAGCCTCTACCGCACCCTCCAGCAGATGGGCCTCGGCGAAGAGGGCAACCACGCCCTCATCAAAGCCCTCGAAAACCTCAGCGGCGTCCAAGTCGCCTGAATCGATACGATTCATCTCCGATCGGGCTATGAACCGCCGCCGGTATGCCAAAAACCGTTGCGCGCCCCCCGCATCTTGTGTATAGTTGAACCATGAAACCCATGATACGAATTCTCGCCCTCAGCGCTCTTGTCCTCTCCGCCCTGCTCGCGGCCCTCTTCTTCGCGCGCCCTTCCAACGAACTTCGGATGACCTTCCCGCAACACGGAATAGGCACGCCCTCTGCCCAATCGGCAACCGAGCCGGGAGGCCTCGCCCCGCCCGTTCTGGTGGCGACGGCCGGCTCCGACCGCATCACCATCACCTGGCAGCACGTGGAGGACGCCGCATCCTACGAAATCTGGGCACGGCAAGGCGACGAACCCTGGACACAACTCGATAATGGTGCCCTGACCCATGACTCGACCTCCTTCGTCCATGCCGGCCTCAGGTTCGGCGACACCTACTACTACACCGGCCGCGCCGTGCCCGCGGCCGGCCCCAGGAGCGACTGGGCCGGCGAGGTTCAGGCCACCGTAACCAATATACCCACGCTGACCGTGGCCGCCTCCGCCGGCCGCATCGAACTCAGCTGGACAAGCGTCACCGACGCCGGCAGCTACCAGCTCGTCGTCTGGACCGACGGCCTCAAAAACTGGCAACGCATCGACGCGCCCCTCTCCGGCAAGACCACCTCCTATACCCATAGCGGGCTCTCCGAACTCAATACCTACCATTACCGCGTCAGAGCGGTGATCGACGGCACAGAAGGAGACTGGTCCGATTCGGTCAGCGAAGTCCCCGTCCGCCCTGCCGCGCCCGCGCTGACCGCGACCGCCGCCGTCGGCCAGATCGAGCTGAGCTGGACTGCCGTCCCCGGCGCCGACAGCTACCGGCTCATCACGTGGACCGACGGCCAGAGCGCCTGGGAACGCATCGGCGATCCCCTGTCCGGCAGCGCCACCGCCTACACCCACAGCGGGCTCATCGCCGGAAGGTCCTACTACTACAGGATCAGCGCAATGAGCAACGGCATTGAAGGCGTCTGGTCCGATTCGGTCAATGACAGCCCCGGCGCGCCGCCCGGGCCCGCGCTGACCGCGACCGCCGCCGTCGGCCAGATCGAGCTGAGCTGGACTTCAGTTCCCGGCGCCGACAGCTACCATGTCATCGTCTGGACCGACGCCCAGAGCGTATGGGTACGCACCGGCGATCCCCTCACCGGCACGATAACCGCCTACACCCACAGCGGGCTTTCCGCCGGGGAGACCTATTACCACCGCGTCGGCGCTGTCGTCAACGGCACCGAGGGCGTCTGGTCGAATCCTGTCAGCTCCGTCCCGGGCGCGTCATTCATGCCCGGCCTCACCGCGATCGCCGCCGCCGGCCAGGTCCGGCTCAACTGGAGTCAGGTCACCGGCGCCGGCGGCTACCAACTCATCATGTGGACCGCCGACCAGAGCGCCTGGGAACGCATCGGCGGTTCCCTGTCCTCTGACACGACCTCCTATACCCATACCGGACTTACGGCTGGCAAAACCTACCACTACCGCGTCAGATCCGTAATCGACGGCACGGAGGGCCCCTGGTCGGAGGAGGTCGACGCCACCCCCTGACGCGCCCCATCCCCGCCCCCATCGTCAAACAACAATTGGGGATTGCCTTACAGAGCTTTTCCTCCAACGGTGGTAAAATCGCGCACGTCGGCCCGCCGCGACGCGAAACCACCGTCTTCCAATGCCGTAATGTATACAGAATGTATACAGAGGACCGGCAGTGAAGAAATGGCGCCCATCGCGAAACGGCACTATAATTGCCCTGCCTGCCCTTTCGCCGTCCGCGGCGCCAGGTTGCCCGTATACCGGGGATGAGAAGATATGAAGAGACTCCTGATCGCGCTCGTTGCGCTCGTCGTCATCGGCGCCGCCGGCTGGTTCGGCCTCCAGCGCTTCCAGGAGCGCCGCGTCGCCCTCGACGACGAGCCCGGCTACGAGACCGTATCCGTCGCGCGCGGCTCCATCAGCAGCACCGTCAGCGCAACCGGCAGCATCGAACCCGAAGCCGAAGTCGCCCTCTCATTTCGCGCCAGCGGCCGCGTCGAGCAGGTGCTCGTATCCGTCGGCCAGCCGGTAGAGGCCGGCCAGCTCCTCGCCCAGCTCGACGTCACCGACGCCTCCCTCGCCCTCGAACAGGCCGAAGTCTCTCTCCAGATCAGCCGCGCCCAGCTCGACAAACTCGAAAAACCGCCCTCCGACTCCGACATCATCGCCGCCCAGGCCAACGTAACCGTCGCCCAGGCCAGCGTCGCCAGCTCGGAAGCCGCCCTCGCCAGCGCCCAGGCCAGCTACCGCCAGCTCCTCGCCGGCGCCTCCCCCGAAGAGCTTGCCGTCCAGGAGTCCCAGGTCCGCCAGGCCGCCGTCAACGTGCGCCAGGCCCAGAGCGCCTACGACGAAGTCAGGAACTTTCCCGACGCCGGCGCCTCGCCCCAGGCCGTCCAGCTCGAGCAGATGACCATCACCTTCGAAGTCGCCCAGGCCCAGCTCGCCCTCACCCGGCGCGGCGCCGACGAAGCCCAGATCGCCGCCGAGCTCGCCCAGATCGCACAGGCCGAGCTCGGCGTCCGCCAGGCCCGCAGCAACCTGCTCGTTGCCCGGGACGCCCTCAATGTCCTGCTCGAAGGGCCCGCCGCGGAGGACCTCGAGATCGCGCGCGCCCAGGTGCGCCAGGCCGAGCTCAGCGCCATGCAGGCCGAGCTCTCTCTCAATAACGCCATGCTCAGCGCGCCCATCAACGGCGTCGTCAGCCAGGTCAACCTGCGCCAGGGCGAGCTTTACGGCGGCGGCGCCCTGCCCGCCATCGTCCTCACCGACCTCGACAGCTATCACATGACCGTCCTCGTCGACGAGCTCGACGTCCGCCAGGTACAGATCGGACAGACCGTCCGTCTCAGCCTTGACGCCCTGCCCGACGCCGACATCACCGGCCAGGTCACCAAGGTCTCGCCCACCGCCCGCGACGTCGGCGGCGTCGTCGCCTACGAGGTCGAAATCGTGCCCGACTCCACCGTCGCCCAGCTGCGCGCCGGCATGAGCGCCACCGCCATCATCACCACCGCCCGCGTCGACAACATCCTGCTCGTCCCCAACCGCTACATCCAGCTCGACCGCGAATCCGGCCGCGCCTTCGTCCAGAAAATCATCAGCGACGTTCCCACCCTGCAGGAGATCGAAATGGGCCTGCGCAACGACCGCTTCACCCAGGTCCTCGCCGGCCTCGCCGAAACCGACCAGATCGCCCTCATTCGCGCCAGCAGCGAAGAACAGCTGCGCAGCGCCATCTTCGGCGGCAACTGACCGCCCTTAACATACTGACCGCCCTTAACATATAGACTGCCCTGCCCAATATGAGCCCAAACCAGTACACCAGCAACCCGTCCCCCAACGGCTCCGACCCGCCCGCCGCCCATCCCGTCATCGAAGCCCTCGAACTCACCAAGACCTACACAATGGGCGGCATGGCGGTGCGCGCCCTTCGCGGCGTCGACCTGAGCATCCATTTCGGCGAAATGGTCGCCATCATGGGACCCAGCGGCAGCGGCAAGTCCACCCTCATGAACATTATCGGCTGCCTCGACGTCCCCACGTCCGGCCTCTACCGCCTCGACGGCGCCGACGTCGGCGTCCTCGACGACAACGACCTCGCCGAGATCCGCAGCCTCAAAATCGGCTTCGTCTTCCAGAGCTTCAACCTTCTCGCCCGCACCACCGCCCAGGCCAACGTCGAGCTCCCTCTCCTCTACGCCGGCATCAGCGGCCGCGAGCGCCATCAGCGCGCCGCCCAGGCCCTCCACCTCGTCGGCCTCGACGACCGCCGCGATCACAAACCCAACGAGCTCTCCGGCGGCCAGCAGCAGCGCGTCGCCATCGCCCGCGCCCTCATCAACCGCCCCAAGCTCATCCTCGCCGACGAGCCCACCGGCAATCTCGACACCAAGACCAGCGACGAGATCATGGACCTGCTCCAGCGCCTCAACCGCGAACAGGGCATCACCATCCTCTTCGTCACCCACGATCCCGAAATCGCCCAATACTGCAACCGCGTCATCCACTTCCGCGACGGCCGCATCGAACGCGACGACCAAACCAACCAATCCCCCCAACCCGCACAACCACCAGTCCAGGAACCCACTATCCACTAACCACTATCCACTAACCCACTAACCACTATCCACTGCCCTCATGTCCTTCTACGAATCCGTCCGCGTCGCCATGCTCGCCCTCGCAGCCAACAAGCTGCGCTCCGTCCTCACCATGCTCGGCATCATCATCGGCGTCAGCGCCGTCATCGCCCTCATGAGCATCGGCCGCGGCGTCGAAAAATTCTTCGTCGAGCAGTTCACCAGCCTCGGCACCAACCTGCTCTACGTCTTCCCCGGCCAGCTCAGCGACGGCCCGCCCGGCGAACGCGAACGGGGCGTCCTCACCCTCGGCGACAGCTACGCCATCGCCAATCCACTGCGCGTCCCCGACGTCATCGCCGTCGCCCCCGAGGTGCGCGGCAACGCCCTCGTCGCCAGATCGGGCAACGATATGGACGTCTCCGTCAGCGGCGTCACCGCCAGCTACCAGGACGCCCTCTCCGGCGAGGCCGCCATCGGCGTCTTCCTCACCGATACCGACGTCGAAGAGCGCTCCCGCGTCGTCGTCATCGGCTCCGACGTCTTCGGCCGCCTCTTCGAACCCAACGAGGACCCCATAGACCAGACCATCCGCGTCAACAACATCCTCTTCCGCGTCATCGGCGTCATGGAAGAACGCGGCGCAGGCGTCGGCGGCTCCAACCTCGACGAAATGATCTTCATCCCCCTCACCACCGTCCAGGACCGCCTCTTCCGCCGCCGCACCGTCAGCGGCGAATACCAGGTCAACCTCATCTACGCCTCCGTCGTCTCCGAAGACCGCATGGACGCCGCCCAGGAGCAGATCGCCGAGCTCCTGCGCGAACGCCACAACATCTCCTTCCGCGGCGAAGACGACTTCGTCATCATCAACCAGTCCGACCTCATCTCCATCTTCGGCGACATCCTCGGCGCCATGACCCTCTTCCTCAGCGCCATCGCCTTTATCAGCCTCGTCGTCGGCGGCATCGGCATCATGAACATCATGCTTGTCAGCGTCACCGAACGCACCCGCGAGATCGGCCTCCGCAAAGCCGTCGGCGCCAAACGCCGCAACGTCCTCGGCCAGTTCCTTATCGAAGCCGTCACCCTCGCCCTCATCGGCGGCATGCTCGGCATCGCCCTCGGAGCCGGCGGAGCCGTCGCCGCCACCTCCTTCATCGACAACTTCAGCGCCGTCGTCGGCCTCGACGCCATCGCCATCTCCATCCTCTTCTCCATGGCCGTCGGCCTCTTCTTCGGCATCTATCCCGCCTACCGCGCCAGCCGCCTCAACCCCATCGACGCCCTCCGCTATGAATAATCCGTCCCGTGTCCCCGCCCTCCCCCCGCCGTTCCCCTGCCGCTCCCCTGCCGTTCCCCTCGCCGTTCTCCTCCTCCTCCTCCTCTCCGCCTGCGGCCGCCGCCCCACCGAACCCACCCCCCTCCCCCCCGGCACGCCCGTCGCCCAGCCCACCCCCGACTTCAGCGCCCCCGCTCAGGGAGACAATGCTGCCGACAACGCCACCCGGACCGCAAATCAGACCGCAAATCAGACCGTCCAATCCCTCCGCACCCGCCTCGCCCGGCAACGCGCCCAGCCAACGCCCCTGACCCCAGCAGTTACCCCAGCAGTTACCCCAGCAGTTACCCTCGCCCTCGACCCCAGCCTCGCCGTCTTCAACCGTCCCAACGCCCTCGGCATCCTCGCCGGCGGCGGCGTCCTCTACGCCGCGCCCGGCGGCGCAGCACGCGCCAACCTCCAGGTCGGCGCTACCCTCACCATCACCGGCCGTTCCGCCGACGGCGCCTGGTACGCCGTCTATCTCGCCGACGGCACGGCCGGCTGGGCGCCCGCCGCCCAGGTGCGCGTCTTCGGCGACGCCGCCGAACTCGAAACCGTCCAGGAATCGCTCGGCCCCGCGGCCGTCGCCACCCTCATCGCCCAGGCCAGCCAGCCGCAGGAGCCTCTCAGCGCCGTCGTCGCCAGGCTCACCCCAACCGCCTCCGCCCCGGCATCCAGCGCAACCGAGCCCCAACCGACCGCCGCCTCTGAGGTCACCGATCCTGAGATAACCGGCCCCGCCGTCACCGTCATCGTCGAAGGCGCCAACCTGCGCGCTGGCCCCGGCGCCGACTACCCCGTCGTCGGCGTCCTCTACCAGGACGATACGGCCGCCCTCCTCGGCCGCAACCAGGCTGGCGACTGGCTCCAGCTCCAGCGCCCCGACGGCCCCGCCTGGATCTTCGCTTCCCTCGTCCGGACCACCGTCCCCATCGCCGACCTCCCCACAATCGAGCCGCCCGCGAACCCTGACCAGTAGCCCATCCCTTTGCCCTACGCAACCCTCACGCATTTCACTAATTCATTACCGAGTGACCACGGGCCACCAATCCGAGTGCATCCCAGACTTGGGGGAGCAGAGGGCAGGCACAAGGCCTGCCCCTACCGGAACTATGAGGGGGAAGGTGGAGGCGGTGTGATATAATCTCTTACAGGATTGTAATGCCCGCCGGCGTTCGTTCGTTATGTCAGAGGAGGGATCATGGTGACGATAAAGGCGGCGCGTGACGCGCCGCTGCAGGAGACAGCCCCATCCAGGGGCAACCGCCACGCCCCGGATCATGGCCGTCGGGTTACTAAAGAGGAGTACTGGGCGAGGTGGTATGAAAGCCCCTACCCGGACATGGACGTCAGCTACGAATGGAACAACGGCATTCTGGAGGCCAAACCCTTGCCCAACGCGCCGCAGCTCAGACAATATGGCTGGTTCTACACACTCTTGTTCTGCTACATTCAGAGCCATCCCATTGCCGATCTGATTAATCTGGAGACCGGCGTCAGCATGACGGTAGAGGATGCCGGCGAGCCGTCGGGGAAGTGGGATGTAGTGTACAAGCCGGACATCGGGGTGGTGCTGAACGACAATCCGGCGCCGTGGGGCGCGGTGGAGCTGCGGGCGTTTGAAGGGGTATGCGACCTGATAGTGGAGGAGTTGTCGGATTCGACGTTGGCGGAGGTGAGGCGTGACACGGAGGAGAAGAGGAGAGGGTACGCGCTGGCGGGGGTGAAGGAGTATTTCATTCTGGACCCTGAGGACCGCTACATGGGCTTCTACCGGCTGACCCCCGCCCGGCGTTATGCGGAGATCCGGCCCGACGCGGGGGGCGTAATCCGTTCGCAGGTACTGCCGGGCTTTCAGTTTCGGCGCAGGGATCTGCTCAGTTTGCCGGATCAGGAGGAGCTGGCGCTGGACGAACTCTACGCGGGCTATGTCATCCCCGGCTATCGTGAAGCTGTGAACAGGGCCGAAGCGGAAGCTGCCGCCCGCCATCAGGCGGAGGAAAGGGCCGAAGAGGCGGAGGAACGGGCTGCCGGGGAAGCTGCCGCCCGGCGCGAGGCGGAGGAGAGGACTGCCGGGGAAGCGGCCGCCCGGCGTCAGACGGAGGAAAGGGCCGAAGAGGCGGAGGAAAGGGCTGCTGGGGAAGCGGCCGCCCGCCATCAGGCGGAGGAACGGACTGAAGCGGAAACCGTTGCCCGGCGCCATGCAGAGGAACAGTTGCAAGCCGCAAGAGCCGAAATAGCTCGACTGCGGCAGGACCGCGGCTGACCCAATCGCGTCACAGATGCCCTGACACGCGCCGACCCCATCGCCGCCCCACTCCCCCGCCCTTCCCCTGCCGTTTCCCTCCCCCGCCGTTTCCCTCCGCCCGCCAGTTCGTGCTAAACTCCCCCAGGCAGACAGGAATTTGGGCCGCGTTCGCTCTACCGGAGGAGAGAGCATGGTGACGATAAAGGCGGCGCGTGACGCGCCGCTGCAGGAGACAGCCCCGTCCAGGGGCAACCGCCACGCCCCGGATCATGGCCGTCGGGTTACTAAAGAGGAGTACTGGGCGAGGTGGTATGAAAGCCCCTACCCGGACATGGATGTCAGCTACGAATGGAACAACGGCATTCTGGAGGCCAAACCCTTGCCCAACGCGCCGCAGCTCAGACAATATGGCTGGTTCTACACACTCTTGTTCTGCTACATTCAGAGCCATCCCATTGCCGATCTGATTAATCTGGAGACCGGCGTCAGCATGACGGTAGAGGATGCCGGCGAGCCGTCGGGGAAGTGGGATGTAGTGTACAAGCCGGACATCGGGGTGGTGCTGAACGACAATCCGGCGCCGTGGGGCGCGGTGGAGCTGCGGGCGTTTGAAGGGGTATGCGACCTGATAGTGGAGGAGTTGTCGGATTCGACGTTGGCGGAGGTGAGGCGTGACACGGAGGAGAAGAGGAGAGGGTACGCGCTGGCGGGGGTGAAGGAGTATTTCATTCTGGACCCTGAGGACCGCTACATGGGCTTCTACCGGCTGACCCCCGCCCGGCGTTATGCGGAGATTCGTCCCGACGCGGGGGGCGTAATCCGTTCGCAGGTACTGCCGGGCTTTCAGTTTCGGCGCAGGGATCTGCTCAGTTTGCCGGATCAGGAGGAGCTGGCGCTGGACGAACTCTACGCGGGGTATGTCATGCCCGGCCATCGTAAAGCTGTGAACAGGGCCGAAGCGGAAGCTGCCGCCCGGCGTCAGGCGGAGGAAAGGGCTGCCGGGGAAGCGGCGGCCCGGCGCGAGGCGGAGGAAAGGGCTGCCGGGGAAGCTGCCGCCCGGCGTCAGGCGGAGGAAAGGGCTGCCGGGGAAGCTGCCGCCCGGCGTCAGACGGAGGAAAGGGCCGAAGAGGCGGAGGAAAGGGCTGCTGGGGAAGCGGCCGCCCGCCATCAGGCGGAGAAACGGACTGAAGCGGAAACCGTTGCCCGGCGCCATGCAGAGGAACAGTTGCAAGCCGCAAGAGCCGAAATAGCTCGACTGCGGCAGGACCGCGGCTGACCCAATCGCGTCACAGCTGCCCCGCCCTTCCCAACCCGACCGCAAAGCCGGCCTGTGAAGACAACGGGTCACAGAAAACGCATCACAGAGCACGCAGCACAGATACGGATGGCCGGCAGAACCGTCCGCTGCGGGGTACGAAAAAGTAACTGTTCGAGAGAGATGGTTCTGACAAAAACTGTCGAGGAAAGTCGGCCTGCAACGGGAAGGAATGGAAGACGAGCCGCCGGTCAGGATTTAAGCAGATCTCGAAGAGAGATGAGTGGCGTGACCCGATTGTGAATTGTCAACCCTTTGTACCGTCCATCAAAGCGCACATCTTCGTCCTCGCCCAGGTAAACGGGAGACTTGACGTGATCTCCAGAAGGCTTTTCACCTATCTGCCAGTACTTTATGCTGAACTCTGACCCGCTTAAGTCTGTGCTATTGTCTGTGTTAAAGACGGAAACAAGATAGTGAAGCAACGGCTGCGACCAGCGCAGCTGCGCATATCCGTTCTC
Organism: Caldilineaceae bacterium; assembly: GCA_965200615.1. GTDB lineage: Bacteria > Chloroflexota > Anaerolineae > Caldilineales > Caldilineaceae > Bin5. The sequence continues at coordinate 1,825,616 of OZ241377.1, forward strand.
TTCATGTTTGGGATCGTTTTCTTCAGGAAGTGTCTTCTTAAGTTCAACGAAGATCGCAAAATATCCACTGTCTCTTTTTCCGATAAGCAGATAGTCACAGCGTTTCATCCAGTTCTTTGGCCTGTTCCCATAAAACAACTCCCATTTCTTGGCATCTTCAGGACTGATAATGACAACTGACTCAGGAATCTCTTCGATCCTCAGAGTCATGTCAACATTTGAGTTTTGCTCAAAGAGTTCAACTGTGTCGCCCTCCCTCCTGCACGCGGGCAGCCTTTTGTCCGTGCGTACATGATCGTCAACCCATGCGACAAACTCCGCGTCATTCATCCTCCTTTTCCCTCTCTATGCGTGTGTACAACTCCCGTGCCCTCCTGTTGATGTCATCTATGGTCTGGTCGAAGACCGGCATCTGTATGCCGTACTCATCCACCTTGTTGGGGATCAGTTCGCCGCCCTCCGCCGTGTAAGCCCTGACCCGGTCTGGTGACAGCACATCGGCCTCCCGATACCCCAGTCTTTCCATTGTTTCCTCTTTCCTCGCAAAACTGCTGCTGAGCATGATCAGATTGTTCACCTCCTTTACGATGTAGTCGCTGTGCGTGGTTATCAGGACCCGGTTGCCTGCATTCACCAGTTCTGCCAGCAACCGTGCCAGTCTGATCTGGTTTGACGTGTCAAGATGGCTCTCCGGCTCATCAATGATGATAAAGCGGCCATCCTCCGCATCATAAACGTACTTCAAAAAGAAGTGGAGGCTCGACAATTCCCATGCTGATGAAGACGCGAGATGTAGGGGAATGTCAAAACCGGTTCCGTTGCCTGGGCTTGATGCCAGGCGCACCGAGTCGTCTACAACCTTGAAGCGGCTGCGCAGCATCTCTTCTATGGGTCCGGCATAATCTTCCGAACTGTCGTTACTATAAAACTCTGCTAAGCGGGGAATCCTTCTGTAGAAATCTATATTGTCATGTACCGGCAGAGGATAACTGCTTATGTTCTGTAACGGCCCGAAGTCAAAAGGCGGGGGAATGTCTGACTCATGTTCCTTGTATTGCATTGAAAGAACAACCTGGTTCCTGACGTAATCCAACTCACTTATGAACAGCGGGATAGTGTGGCGTGCAGAAGAAAAGATATACGGGTTCTGCACAGACACAAAAACATCCTCTGACAAGAATCCCAAATATGTACGCACGAAGACTCGCTTCCAATAGCTTGGAGAAAGAGGTCTCAATGCCTTTGGTATATCGTCTGCCAGACTCACGACAACTTCTTTGCCATCGTGGGTCCATCTGATGAACCCCCCTATCGGCTCAAAATATACATAGGAAGAAGAGATTCCCGGAAAGGATTTGCTTCCGTAACTGACTCGCAAAGACGCGCCTCGAAAGTGCTCCCGCGACGCGTTAAAGGTGCGGAATATCCCGTTTTCCGAATAATCCTTTGCCATCTCCACCACCAGGCGGCCGCGTTCTTCTTCCCGCAACTCCGTGCTCATATCCCACATGACCTGGCCGTCGTCTCGCAACCTTCGCGTTGCTTCCGCAACCGGACCGGCCCCAATCCTGGTGAAGTGGTTCTCAACAAAACTGTTCCCCCAACTGCCGGAAAACTGCCGGTCGAACCCGTTCAGGAATCCATACAGCGCATAGACAATATGGGTCTTGCCCGTGTTGTTGAGGCCGGAAATGATTGTGAGATCGCCCAGTTCCAACTCTGCCTTCCTGATTGGCCCAAGATTCTCAAATGTGAATTTCATTCCTGCACCCCTTCCCTGCCGCATCAAAGCGAAAATGGACCTGCAGGGAAATAATAATCAAAGAAATGGCAAAGTACCAATGGAAGAAGCATATTGAACCGGCAGTTATATCGAATAGCAACCATACTAACCACTGCTCACTGACCCCCGCCGTTCCGCCAACGACATATCTCCTGTCATCCACCGCAATCCATACTGGCCCCGCCTCCTGGAAGAGGAGTCCCAATACGCCGTCACCTACAACGGCCTCTTTCGCATCTGGGCCCGAACCGTCTCCCAGACCATGGACGGCGGCGACCGCGCCTCCGGCACCTACTACAGCCTGCCGAACGTACCCTGGGTCCAATACTTCTACCACGGCTACGCCATCCACGGCGCCTACTGGCACAACAACTTCGGCGTCCCTATGAGCCACGGCTGCGTCAACCTGACCATCGAGGACGCCGAATGGCTCTTCAGCTGGGCCTTCCCCGGCTGGGACGGCTCACCCGCCTGGCTCCGCACCACCCCCAACGACGCCACCCTCGTCTGGGTCCACGAATAACGGTGGCGCCTGCCCGGGAGCAGGCGCCCCTGTTGCAATTGTCAGAACTTTTCTGACAGTCAACCTTTAACCACCCGCCTGCAGTGTCCTCCGCGCTCTGCGCGCCCCCCAAAAGCGGTTCTTCGCGTCCCTTCGTGGATCACTAAGGCGTTCTCCGCGCCCCTCCGCGGATCAAAAACGCGGGTCCCAACGGAACATTCCCGCGCCCCCAACCGTCACTACTATCAATCGCATCTGATCAAAGCCAATCGCATCTGATCAAAGCGATTCGACCATACAAATCTCAACCCGTTCCATACACCAACAAGGAGCCACCATGAAATTCCAGCCCCGTTCCGGAAAGACCGCCCGCATCGCGGGCCCGATCCTGCTCGCCCTCCTCCTCACCGCGGCCGTCCTGCCCGGCGCCGTCCTGGCCAATACCTTGCCCCCGCCCGTCGGCGGTTCGCCCACGCCTCCGCCAACCGACCAGGAGAACACCGCGCCCCCCGTCGGCGGCGCGCCCACGCCTCCGCCAACCAACCAGGACCAGAACACCTTGCCCCCGTCCATCGGCGGCGCGCCCACGCCTCCAGCGCCCAACCAGGACCAGGATACCGCGCCCCCCGGAGGCGGCAGCCAGCAGGAAACCGCATCGCCCGGCCATCCCGACGCCCCCGCCTACCCCTCAGCGGACTGCATCGTCACCCATGCCGCCACCCCGGCCCAGATCTGCCCCATCGCCGGCGGCCTCCAGTACTACTTCATCGGCAAGGACGGCAGCGCCGCCATCGGGCCCTTCATCAGCTCCCTGACCGACCTCGCCGCCCTCTACACCGGCAGCGCAGACGTACTGCTCTACGCCGGCCTCAACCCCCTGACCGGCAAATCCGTCAGCGTCCACTACCTCACGTCCGACCGCATCATCCGGGTCAGCACCTACTACCCGGACACCCGGTACGACACCGACAAGCCCTACACCTTCACCATCAACGGCAGCAACGCCGTCTCCCACATAGCCTGGTAAAAGCTATAGCCTGGTAAAAGCTATAGCCTGGTAAAAGCTATAGCCTGGTAAAAGCATAGCCTGGTAAAAGCCCGGCTCGCAGCCGCATCAGGCACGGCAACCAGGCCAGCTCAACCCACTGCGCCAGAGGAACCTCCCCCTGGCGCAGTTCCCTTCTCCGCCGTTCCCCTGCCGTATACATATCGTAGCAAAACCGTCGCATTCGGGTCCGCCCGCGCAAAAAGCCCTTCCCCCGCCCTTCCCCCTGCCCGTTTGACACCCCTCCCCATCCCGTGTATACTGCAATTTCTATGGCTCGACACTGGGGCAACCGCAACCGCGTCTCCATCCGCCTGCATGAAAACGGCCTTCAGACAGCGGCCTTTCCCCCGTACACGGCCCGAAAAAACGGCTGAAACGGCTCTCGTCCGCCGCAAACTGACGGCTTCCGCCTGCGCGCCGCATTGACGCACTTTCCCTTTATGGTGTACAGTATTATGGTGTACAGCATTGCGGTAAAGTTATGGCGTACAGCGCTCGCAACTGCAGCAAAAGAGTTGGCGCCCTTTCCGTTTATGATGTACAGTTATCGGAATCACAGAGTTGACGCCCTTTCCGTTCATGGTGTACAGTAACGTTAAGCGCAAAATCTGTTGAAGGATCTGCATGCCGTACCGTCGTTCTCAACACCTGTTCTTATTTTGGAGCCAAAAGGAGAATTTCATGTTCCATAGAAAGCGTTTCAAAATGGCGGCCATGGTCCTCCTGACCCTGCTGCTGACGGTCGCTACGGCTTTGATCGCCGCGGCGCAAGAACCACAACCACAACCACCGCCGCCACCGCCACCCGCCGTGCCCACAGCCACCCCCGCCCCCACCGACACAACACCCGATCCCGGCGGCGGCACAGCCCCCACAGCCACCCCCACCACCAGCCTACCGCTCCCGCCCGGCAACGGTGGCAACGGCGACATGGGCAACGGCGACATGGGCAATGGTGACATGGGCAACGGCGACATGATGGGTGGACCGCCCGCCAGCTGGCCGCCGCCCAACGCCATCGTCCACCATGCCGCCACGCCGGTCCAGATAAGCGCCCTCGGCGGTGGGCTGCGCGTCTACCTCATCGCCCCGGACGGCGCCGCAACCACCGGGCCCGTTCTCGATTCGATCAGCGCGCTGGCCGAGGCGCATCCCGACGGTGACGCCGTATCGCTCTTCAGCGGAACCAATGCGGGCTCAGGCAAATCGGTTAACATCGTTTACCTGCCGGCCGAAGAGAAGATTCGCGTCATCACCTTCTACGCCGACAAACCGCCGCACGACTATAACAAACCGTACATATTCACCATAGACGCCGACCACTCCGTCACGCACGAAGCATGGTAGGCCACCTTCAAACAGGAGATCGTATAATGAAGCAAAAAACTGTTGGATTGACGCTGCGGGCGTTCATCATCGCCCTGGCGCTTATCTTGGTGGCTGGCTCCCCAGCCCTGCCACCATTCGACGGCGTGGCCTACGCCCAGGCCGCCGGGCCTACCCTGACGGCCAACGCACTCCCCGGCGGCGGCAGCGTCTCCCTCAGCTGGACCGCAGTCGACGACGCCGCAGGCTACCAGGTCTGGAGGGGCGACGGCACCGGCAGCGGCGTCTCCTGGGGCAGCGCTGCGCTCACGACGGTGGGCGGTGATGTAACCACCTACACCGACACCGCCGTCACCCCCGGCAGCACCTACTCCTACGCCGTCAGAGCGGTCGGAGAAGATGGCGCGCCCGGGGCCTACTCGAACGTCCCCAGCGTGACCATGCCCGGCGGCGTCGCCGCGCCGACCGAAAAGGCGACCGTCACGGCGACAGGTTCCGGATTGACCTCCATCGATGTCTCGTGGAGCGCCGTTGCCGGCGCCACCAGCTATAATGTGCAGGTCTGGCACGCAGGCATCGAGAACTGGCAGCCCCTCGCCGACCGGACCGGGACCAGCTTCACCGATGACGGACTCACGCCCGGCAGTCGCTACTTCTACGTCGTGCGCGGCGTCAACGCCGGCGGCAACGGCCCCTGGTCCGACTACGCCTCCCATACCCTGGAGGCCACGGACGACGTGCCGGAGTTGTCCGCCGAGCACGTGAGCCGCAATGTCGTCCGGCTTTCCTGGACCGCCACGTCGACAACCGCGACATACAATCTGCAGCGCGGGAAATCCACCGCGGCAAGCAGCAGCAGTCCCATCACCATTACCTGGGAAAGCCAAAACCTTCCCCTGACTGACGAGGACCAGACGAACCGTTCGTACACCGACCGCAACGCCACCTATGATAGTGACATAACCAGGTACCATTACCGGGTGCAGTCCACGGAAGGCGCTGCGGGCGTCTGGTCGAATGTGGTCGTGGTGACCATTCCCGATTCGGGCGCGGCGCCGGAAAAGCCGTTCGACCTGACGGTGGCGATGACCACCACAAATAGTATTAAGCTGACATGGGAGAACCCAACTTCCGGTGTCACCAACGAGATCCGGTGGAAGATCGGCTCCGAGGACTCCGACGCGGCATACTCGGCCCCCATGTATGTGGGCGCGGTGACCACTTATACCCACACCGGTCTGAGCCCGTCGACGGAATACACCTACCAGGTGCGGGCAAAGAATCTCAACGGCTACAGCCTCTGGTCGTCCCCCGACTCAGGAACCACCGCTGCGGCGGCGCCGGTCACCGGCGAGCATATGCCCCAGGTGACAGGGCTGAGATTGGAGGATGTATCCGAATCCGAGCCCACCTCCTTCACAAACAAGATCAAGCTGACGTGGGATGCGGTGGCAGGTGCAACCCATTATGATATCCAGCGATTCATTTCCGGTGGATGGGAGGCGCCGCAGGATGGTAACAAATTGGTAAGGGGCCGGATTCCGGCGCATGGCGACGATGGCTTAGAGGATGCGTCGTCTCCGTCCTGGGTGGACGAAGATCCCAACATTGACGAGGGCGCGATGATCTACTATGTCGTCAGCGCCGTAAGCACTTCCAGCGATACCCCGGATAGCGATGAAGACGACATGGGTCCGTGGTCTGATTACGTTGGCATTCGCGCCAAAGTCCAGCCGCTATTGCGAGGCGCCATTCCCGCGAATTTTGCGGCAGAGGCAACGGGACCGACCTCGATCTGGCTCTCGTGGGATTCGGTGACCTACGCCACGAGCTATACAATCAGGTGGCGAGAAGTTAGGGCAGGTACGACCCTCCGGGAAGATACCATATCTGATGTGACCGGTACGTCCTACCATCACTTCGGACGCAGCCCCAATACGGAGTACTACTACCGTATACTGGCGAAGAACTCAAGCAGCTCGACCGACTATTCGGACCCTGAAAAGTCGGCGACGACCTGGCGGTCAGGATTGCTGCCACCGTCGAATGTCGAGGCGGCGGACGCCACCGAAAGGGACGACGACGGTACCGTTACAGATTACAAGATCAAGGTGTCGTGGGACGTTGCGGATGGCGCAAGCGGCTATCATCTGCAGAGGTGGATCTCCGGCTCCGGCTGGACAGATGTTGGCGCCCGTGGTACCACTGATAATGCCGGGGCTACCGTTGCTGGAGGAACGACTAAGTCTTTCACCGACTCCCTCCGTGGCCATCAGGTTGCGAACACGAGCTTCCACTACCGCGTGCGGTCGGTGAGCACAACCCAAAAGATCGCGAGCGCGTGGTCTCCGGTCGTGAGCGCCAGGACCGGTCACGCCAGGTCGGGCGCGCCGACTCTCGTGGCGACTTCGACGGGCAAGTCCATGATCCGCCTCTCCTGGGGAGCGGTGGCCAACGCCACGGGCTATGTGTTGCAGTTCGTGAAAGGACCGGGTGCTGATGCTGATTTTGCTTCAGCTACTTCGATAACGAGTTTAAATAGCGGCCAGCGGCACTATGTCCACTCGGGCCTTGAGGCCGGTACCCGCTACGGCTATCGCCTGAAAGCCAAGCAGCCGAACGATGCGAAAGGAAACACCGTCGAAACGGACTGGTCAGCCGTCGTGAACACCTACACTAAGCCGCTCAAGCCGGAGTTGACCGTGAGCGGTAGAGACCATGAGAGTTTGACGCTGACGTGGGACGCTGTATCCTTCGTCGTTGGAGACGGCACCGCCGGCCACCTGACGGATACTGGCGCCAGCGGCAATTACAAGGTTGAACGGCGAACCGGTGGGGCGACTACTTCTCCTTGGACCGAGGTGACCATCCCCTCTGGCGCCTGTACTGGTACACCGCCGAAATGCACGTTCACAGATACAGATAGCGGGAACAGGCTCGCTGCAAACACACTGTACTACTACCGTATCCGTGCAACGGTCACCAGAGCAACGGTCACCAGAGGTGCAACGGTCACCAGAGCAATGGTCACCTATGTCAGCTACTGGGACTATGAAAACCAGAGGACGGCCCAAGCCCCCAACTCCAACTAGGTAGCGGACGGAGCGGCCTGAACCTGGTTGTCCCAGCGTTCAGTTGCAGTAAGCGGCGCAAGATGCGTCCCGGCCCCGCGCCGGGGCGCATCTCTTCTCTACAACCGGATTCCGCCCCGGCGCGTGGGCGGAATCCGGACGGCCCGAACGTAATTCAGGCAGAGGATAACTTCATGTTCCGACCAATACGCTTCAAACTGGCAACCGCCCTCATTCTCGCCCTCCTGCTGACGGCCGCCCTCGCCGTCCCCGTGGCTGCCACAAACCACGACGTCCCCCCCCCGCCCCTGAATCCCGCCGATCCCGATCCCGACCCCGGCCCCACCAACCCCCCGCCGGCAAACGGCGGCGGCACACTCCCACCCACGCCCGGCGGCGGTGGTGGCAGCGGTGGTGGCAGCAATGGCGGCACGCCCACGCCCGGCGGCGGTGGCGGCAATGGCGGTGGCGGCATGATGGCGCCCAGCTGGCCCCCCGCCAACATGATCGTCACCCACGCCGCCACCCAGGTCCAGCTTGCGCCCGCCCACGACGGCCTCCAGGCCTACTTCATCGGCCCCGACGGCGGCCACTCCGGCCCCTGGATCGAGCCCTTCGCCCGCCTCGCGGCCAAGCATCCCGCCGGCGGCGCCGTGACGCTCTACACCGGCAGCAACCCCGGCACCGGCAAACCGGTCACGATCTACTACCTCGCCTCCGAAAAGAAGGTCCGCGTCAGCACCTACTACCCGGACACGCAGTACGACGTCAACAAGCCCTACGTCTTCACCGTAGACGCAGGCCACAACGTCGTGCACGACCAGTGGTAGCCATCGCCGCGGTCCCTGCCCCCTGCCGCCATAGAGGCGCCAGCCCAAAACCAGAAAGCGCCCCGGCCCCCGCCGGGGCGTTCCGCGTTCCAACGCAATTTCACCCTCCCGGGCCGGAATAAGGTCAAACCCCGGTTTATCCACGAAGGGCCGCGAAGGACCACGAAGAAAACCCGATACGCCTGCAGTGTTCTCCGCGCCGGGAACTGCAAGGTCAAAACTCGGTTTATCCACGAAGGGCCGCGAAGGAGCACGAAGAAAACCCGATACGCCTGCGGCGCTCTCCGCGCCAGTTCTCTATCCACTAACAAAGATATGACAGCCCCGCGCCCCTATAGTATACTCCTGTAGTATACGTATGCCCGTAGCGGAAATCCGCGTATCGATGACCGCCATCCTGCCTCCTCCGACAAGCGCTGAATAGAGGCGTGACCGCAATGGCAACCGAAACTGAACGGATCGCCCGCATCGAAGGCGCCTACGAACACCTGGCGACCAAAGCGGATGTACATGCCGTCAGAGCGGATGTACATGACGTCAGAGCGGAAATACAATCCGTCCGGTCCGAACTGAAAGCGGACATACAGGAAGTCAGGACCGAAATGCAGTCCCTCCGGTCCGAACTGAAAGCGGACATACAGGAAGTCAGGACCGAAATGCAGTCCCTCCGGTCCGAACTGAAAGCGGACATACAGGAAGTCAGGACCGAAATGCAGTCCCTCCGCTCCGAGCTGAAAGCGGACATACACGAAATCAGGTCCGACATGGACGTAATGCGAAATGAACTTCGCTGGCTCCGGTGGCTTATGGCAATCGGCGTCGCCGGCATCCTGCTCCCGCTCCTGCAACGCCTCTTCGCCTTCCTCTCCTGAGCCTCCCCGCCCTTCCCCCTTTGTGGATCAAAAAAGCCGTTCTCCGCGCCGGGAACTGCCAGGTCAAACCCCGGTTTATCCACGAAGGGCCGCGAAGGAGCACGAAGAGAACCCGATACGCCTGCGGCGCTCTCCGCGCCAGTTCTCTATCCACTAACAAAGATATGACAGCCCCGCGCCCCTATAGTATACTCCTATAGTATACGTATGCCCGTAGCGGAAATCCGCGTATCGATGACCGCCATCCTGCCTCCTCCGACAAGCGCTGAATAGAGGCGTGACCGCAATGGCAACCGAAACTGAACGGATCGCCCGCATCGAAGGCGCCCGCGCCCACCCGTCTCCCGTCCACCGGCTCGCGGCCTTAACCACCCTGGCCGTCGCCCTCCTTCTGCTCAGCGCCTATACCGCATCCGCCGCCCCCGCCTCAGTCGTAGTCGTGGACCGTCCACGCCAGCAGGCGCCACCCCCGCCCGCGCTGACCGCCGCAGTCGCAGACGACGCCATCGAGCTGCGCTGGCAGGCCGTGCCCGGCGCCGTGCGCTACCAACTGATGGTATGGTGGGACCCGCTGCCGGACTGGCAGCCCCTGGGCGGAGACAGCCTCACCGCCACCGCCTACACGCACACCGGCCTGACCGCCGGCAGGGAATACTACTACACCATCCGCGCCGTCAACGCGGCCGGCGAAACAGGCGCCTGGCAACGGGACTATGCCTCGGCGACGGCGCCGGCCGCGCCCACTGACGCGACGCCTTCACCGACACCCACACTCACGCCAACGCCTGTCGCATCCCCCGTTCCGACCGCGACGCCCACTGCGACGCCCACTGCGACGCCAGACCCGGCTGCATCCCCGCCCCCGCCCGCGCTGACCGCCGCAGTCGCAGGCGACGCCATCGAGCTGCGCTGGCAGGCCGTGCCCGGCGCCGTGCGCTACCAGCTGAGAGTGTGGTGGGACCCGCTGCCGGACTGGCAGCCCCTGGGCGGAGACAGCCTCACCGCCACCGCCTACACGCACACCGGCCTGACCGCCGGCAGGGAATACTACTACACCATCCGCGCCGTCAACGCGGCCGGCCAGACAGGCGCCTGGCAACGGGACTATGCCTCGGCGACGGCGCCGGCCGCGCCCACTGACGCGCCGCCTTCACCGACACCCCCGCCCACACTCACGCCAACGCCTGTCGCATCCCCCCTTCCGACCGCGACGCCCACTGCGACGCCGACGGCAACGGCAACGCCAGACCCGGCTGCATCCCCGCCCCCGCCCGCGCTGACCGCCACAGTCGCAGGCGACGCCATCGAGCTGCGCTGGCTGGCCGTGCCCGGCGCCGTGCGCTACCAGCTGATGGTATGGTGGGACCCGCTGCCGGACTGGCAGCCCCTGGGCGGAGACAGCCTCACCGCCACCGCCTACACGCACACCGGCCTGACCGCCGGCAGGGAATACCACTACACCATCCGCGCCGTCAACGCGGCCGGCGAAACAGGCGCCTGGCAACGGGACTATGCCTCGGCGACGGCGCCGGCCGCGCCGCAAACCCCACAGAAGGTCGCGCCTCCCCCGTCCTCCCTCGGCCTGGATCCCTTCTACCGCAAATACCTGGACGCCGCCGGCATACCTGTCGTCGCCCCCGCCAATGTGGACGATGCCGAGCTCTATCACGCCCGCGATATCATCGTCGGCATGCTCGCCGACCGTCCCGACGTGCTCGCGACCATGGCCGCTAACCGCTTCCGCGTCATCATATATGAACATGACGGCTGCAGAGGCCCCTTCCAGGTCCCGGAACTCCGCGACGACCTCCCGCCGGGCCGCTGCACGAATGTTATCGGAATCGCCAGCCTCGAGGGCCTCGTCAACAGGTTCACGGGCGAGGTGTTGCTGGTCATTGAAGCAATCGGCGTAGCGCCGGCAACCCTGCCATACTGCAACTTCGTCTTTGTCCACGAATTTGCCCATCTCGTGGACTACACCCTTTCATTCCGGCTGCCCGCCAGCGCCGCGTTCGATCCACAGTTTGAGTCGCGCGTCGAGAGCGCCTACAACGCGGCTATCGCCGCCGGCCTCTATCAGAATGCCTACGCCTCCGTCAGCTACCGCGAATACTGGGCCGAAGCCGTCACCTTCTGGTTCCTGCCCGACATGCTGACCGGCCAGGTCCGGACGCCCGCCCACGTCGCGAAGCTCGCCGACTACGATCCCCGGATCGTCAGTCTGATTACAGAGGTCTTCGGCGATGCCGCGCTGCCGGACTGCAATCCCGTCTTCTTCAGAGCGCTGGGAACCGTAACCGGGCCTGAGGGGAATCCCCTCCCCGGCATCACAGTTGTCAGCGAAGTGCGCGTCGTCCCCAGCGTCTCCCCCTTCTACTGGCGCTTTATGGAAGAGACCCTTCCCACGCGCGCCGACGGCGCATTTGTGATCTCCGTAAGCAAACCGGCCCTGGCGAGGCTCCAGAGGCTCGTCCGTCAGGAAACCGGTGAAAGCGACCTCGATTCCCACTTCGTCCTGGGCGTCACCCGGGATGAATCCGGCGCCTGTATCGCCGGCTACCTCAGCCGCGACAGCGGCCAGGTGGAAAACATACCCACCCACCGCGCCGCCCCATTCGCCATCCCACGGGGCGACCACGCCGGCATCTCTCTCGCCACCGCCCCCAATTTCGACTGGACCCGACTGACATGCCGCAACGCCGGCGCCCCCCTCCTGAAAAACGAAAAGCAGGCTCGTTGACGTTTGCCTGAGCCGGCAAATGCCAGGGCAAAACCCGGTCTGTCCATGAAGGGCCGCGAAGAAAATCCTCCGGAATTGACACGTCCCTCTCCATAGTGTAAGGTGAGTAACGCCTTTCAGCGTGTTTTGTGAAACGTATGCGTTTCGCTGGTTCTGACGAGGAGAGTAGTTACATGTTCCATTGGAAGCGCCCCCGGTTGGCAGCCGTCACGACGATCGCTCTGTTGCTGACGATTGTCTCAGCCTCTGCAGCCGCCGCCCATTCGCCGCTGTCAGACGACATTCGCCGCGTTCCGCCGCCGATACCGGGTGGGAGTGGCAACGGCAACCCAGGCACGACCCCGCCACCAGGAGGCGGGAGCAATCCGCCGCCACCGTCCACCGGAGGCCAGCAGCCCGGTTCGGGTGGAGGCTCAGGAAGCGTGGCGCCGCCCGCAACCGAAAACGGGCTCATCAAGCCCGTGGTCTACCCCTGGCCGCCCCCCAACGCCATCGTGCTCCACGCGGCCACGCCCATCCAGCTCAGCCAGGCCGGCAGCGGCCTGCGCGTCTACTTCATCTCCCGCGACGGCACAAGTGTCATCGGCCCCTTCTTCGACAACTTCAGCATCCTCGCCCATACCTATCAGGGCGACCCCGTCACCCTCTACACCGGCTTCAATCCCGGCACCGGCAAACCGGTCACCATCGACTACCTGCCCGCCGAAAAAAAGCTCCGCGTCAGCACCTTCTACGCCGACAGACCCCCCCACGACATCGACAAACCCTACGTCTTCACCGTCGACGCCGAACACAGCATCACCCACGAACAGTGGTAACCATAAACCAACTGTAGAGGCAGGCCTTGCGCCTGCCCTGGCCTCTGCAGTTCCCCAAACCGATTCCTGCCAGATCCTTGTCCACATTGCTTACTATGTGGTAACATTTCCCCGCATTCTGGTAGCCTGCTCAAGGGGAGGATCAGGGATGGGTAGCAATGTCCGCCGGCCTTCGTTCGTTATGTCAGAGGAGGGATCATGGTGACGATAAAGGCGGCGCGTGACGCGCCGCTGCAGGAGACAGCCCCGTCCAGGGGCAACCGCCACGCCCCCGATCATGGCCGTCGGGTTACTAAAGAGGAGTACTGGGCGAGGTGGTATGAAAGCCCCTACCCGGACATGGACGTCAGCTACGAATGGAACAACGGCATTCTGGAGGCCAAACCCTTGCCCAACGCGCCGCAGCTCAGACAATATGGCTGGTTCTACACACTCTTGTTCTGCTACATTCAGAGCCATCCCATTGCCGATCTGATTAATCTTGAAACCGGCGTCAGCATGACGGTAGAGGATGCCGGCGAGCCGTCGGGGAAGTGGGAGGTGGTGTACAAGCCGGACATCGGGGTGGTTCTGAACGACAATCCTGCGCCGTGGGGCGCGGTGGAGCTGCGGGCGTTTGAAGGGGTATGCGACCTGATAGTGGAGGAGTTGTCGGATTCGACGTTGGCGGAGGTGAGGCGTGACACGGAGGAGAAGAGGAGAGGGTACGCGCTGGCGGGGGTGAAGGAGTATTTCATTCTGGACCCTGAGGACCGCTACATGGGCTTCTACCGTCTGACGGCTGGCCGGCGTTATGCGGAGATTCGTCCCGACGCGGGGGGCGTAATCCGTTCGCAGGTACTGCCGGGCTTTCAGTTTCGGCGCAGGGATCTGCTCAGTTTGCCGGATCAGGAGGAGCTGGCGCTGGACGAACTCTACGCGGGCTATGTCATGCCCGGCCATCGTAAAGCTGTGAACAGGGCCGAAGCGGAAGCTGCCGCCCGGCGTCAGGCGGAGGAAAGGGCTGCCGGGGAAGCGGCGGCCCGGCGCCAGGCAGAGGAACAGTTGCAAGCCGCAAGAGCCGAACTGGCTCGACTGCGCCAGGACCGCGCCTGACCCAGGCGGCGGGCCAATTATTCCTCAGCCATCAGTTTTGACTTGCGACCCGTTTTGCCCTACAGTTGACAACATGTATAACGCTGACAACTGTATAACGCGCAAAGACGGCCGCCATCCCTTTATGCCCTTATACCCAAACAGTGAGATGAGAGATGCAGGCGCTTGAAGAACTACAGACCCGCGCGCAGGAAGCGCTGGCCGCCGCCGATTCCGTCGAGGCCACCGAAGCCTGGTTCCGCGACTACCTCGGCCGCAACGGCGCCCTCACCAACTTCCTGCGCGGCCTCAGCGACCTGCCCCGCGCAGAGCGCCCCGCGGCCGGCCGCGCCGGCAACGAGCTCAAAAAGCTGCTCGAAGAGGCCCTCCACACCCGCCAGGAGGCCATCCGCCACCAGGAGATGGAGCAGACGCTCGCGGCCGAAGGCATCGACGTCACCATGCCCGGCCGGCGCCCGACCCTCGGCAAAATCCATCCCAGCAACCAGACCCTGCGCGAAATCGCCCAGATCTTCGGCCAGATGGGCTTCCAGGTCTACGACTCCCCCGAAGTCGAGACCGACGACTACAACTTCGGCCTTCTCAACATCCCGCCCGGCCATCCGGCCCGCGACATGTGGGACACCTTCTACACCACCACGCCCGGCGTCATCCTGCGCACGCACACCAGCCCCGGCCAGGTCCACGCCATGCGCGAATACTGCCCGGAGCCGATCCGCGTCATTTTGCCTGGGAAATGCTACCGCCACGAGGATGTCAGCGCCCGCTACGACATGATGTTTCACCAGGTCGAAGGGCTCGTCGTCGGCCACAACGTGACCTTCAGCGACCTCAAGGGCACGCTCGTCAACTTCGCCAACCAGATGTTCGGCGAAGGCTGCGCGCTCCGCTTCCGCAAAAGCTACTTCCCCTTCACCGAGCCCAGCGTCGAGGTCGACGCCGGCTGCGTCCTCTGTGAGGCGAAAGGCTGCCGCATCTGCAAACAGACCGGCTGGCTCGAGATCCTGGGCGCCGGCATGGTCCACCCCATCGTCCTGCACAACGGCGGCTACGACCCGGCGGTCTTCAGCGGCTTCGCCTTCGGCATGGGCCCCGAGCGCATCGCCATGCTCAAATACGGCATCGACGACATCCGCTACTTCTTCACCAACGACGTCCGCTTCCTCGAACGCGTCGGCTGAACCCTGACCACCGCCCTTCCCTCTGCCGTTCCCCTAGCCCTCCAGGGCTCGACGCATATCCTCCCCTTCCTTCTGCCACCACTGGTGCAGAATGGCGATGTCTGTGCCGATGCAGAAGTGCCGCGCTCCCATGTCCAGGTAACGCTTGGCATCGTCAGCCGCGCCGATCTCAATGCGCGGATGCACGCCCGCCGCCAGACAGCCATCGATCACCCGCTGCGCGGCCGCCTGCACCTCCGGATCATTCTTCTGCCCCTGCTTGCCGATACTCATCGAAAAGTCGGACGGCCCCCACTGCAGCATCTCCACCCCGTCCACCGCCAGAATTTCGTCCAGCTCATCCAGCGCCGGCTTCTTCTCCAGCATCAGCGCCACTACGATGTCGTCCAGCGCCTGCACGTAGGCCTCGTTGCCGCCGTACCCCATGTACGAGAACCGCCGCGTCGCCACGCCGAACGTGCCGCCGGCATGGGGCGTATCCGCCCGCACATAGCGCACACAGTCGGCCGCGCCCGCCGCGGAGCGCACGTCCGAATACAGCACGCTGTTGAACCCCGACCCGACCGCCCGCTGCGCGACAAACTCGTTGTTCGCCCAGTCGATCTTGATCATCGAGCCCAGGCCGTGCAGCTCCGCCGCCCGGCAGATGTTGTCCAAATCGTGCAGCGTGTAGGTCCCATACTCGGCCACAAACTCCACGTAGTCGTACAGCCCCGTATGCCCCAGCGCCTCCACAACATTCGGCCACACGCTGTGAATGTGGGTAGCCAGCGTCGGTTTGCCCTCGTCGAGCAACTTGCGAATCGGATTCGCGCGCATCGTTATATTCTCCGGTTGGGATGGCGTGCCGAACTTCCGCGGCCGCGGAAGTCAGCCTTGATGAGAAGCAGGAAGGGAGAGACGGTGTTCTCGTCCCCACAAAATCCAGTATAGCACAGCAGAAAGTGGAGTAACAGTCGCGGGCAGGCTTTTCTATCTGGCTTTGAAGATTCAATCGACGAGTTGATTCGAGTCTCCGGAGCGCTTGGCTCCAGAATCATGTTGGAAGGCGACGGAAGTGAATAATCTATCGTTTCCGGAATGGTTAGACAAGACAACCCTTTTTGACTTCTCTGATTTTAGAAACGTCAACGGGCCCTGACCACTGACAACCGCAGTTTCAATCGTCTGGCGCCAGCAGGTCCTCCGTCTGCCCGCTGTGGATCAGCAGCACCGTCCCCACCGCGCTGAGCCAGCCGTTGAGCTGGTTGCCGTAGCTGGCCCGCTCCTCCTCCTCCGGCCGGTTCATGCCCAGCAGCGTCAGGTCGGTCTCCCTGCTCCACGTCTTCACCGTTTCCGGGAACCGTTCATCTCGCGGCGGCACGATCACCACCGGCTCGGCGTTGACCCGCACCCTGTCCAGCAGCGCCCGCAGATGGGCCTCCACCTGTGCCCGCCCTTCACCGCGCGGCAACGTCTGCAGCAGCCGGATAGAGGCCCCGTCCCACGTCGGACTCTGCGAAATGATATGCGCCAGCAGCAGCATCAGGTCCCCGTTGCCGCTGCGCCCGCGCCACCAGACGTCGATTACCTTGCGGTTGCCGAAGCCGCGCTTCTCATCGTGGTGCAGGAACAGGACAGACTTGCCCAGCTCGAACAGCGTCGACAACAGGCGCAACGACAGCGTGCGCCCGCCCTCCGTGTCGCTCCAACCCATCAGCACCGCGTTCGGCTCCAGACCGCCCACACCATGGGACTGGCACACCGTCACCGCGCCGGCGTAGAAGTTCTCCACAATGTCCGCCTCGGCGAAGGCGGTCATATTCTGCTCCTGGATGAAGGTGTGGATCTGCCGCCGCGCGATGCTGCGCAGCCGCCGTCTCGCCAGCTGATCGATATCGCCGACCAGCAGCTGGTAAAAGGAGACGATGCCGTAGCCGCGGCTCAGCAGATTCGCCACCTCCACCAGGGGGGCCCGGTTATGCGGCTGCCCCGTGAAGACCAGAATGTTCGGCCGCCAGTTTTTGGCATGAAAGACCGAACGCTCCAGGTTGAGCAGCGACCGCCGCGCCAGCGCAAACCAGATCCCGTTGCGCACGTCGCCCCACGTGCGGATCGTCGAGCGGCGCTCCAGGTAGAAGTAGATACCGTAGCTGATCAGGATCGCGACAACCGTCGCCGCGGGATTGATCACGAACATCGCCCCGTAGCAACCGGCCGCCCCCAGCAGCGAGAAACTGAAATGGATTTTCGCGCGCGGCCGGAAACTGGGGTTGCCCACCAGCTTCTCAATCCCCGCCACCAGGTTGGTCATCCCGTAGGTGTTCAGGAAAAACATGGTGATGATCGGCGCCACAACATTGAGATCGCCGGCCCAGATCACCGCGAAGGCGATGCCCGCCGTGATCAAAACGCCCACCCGCGGCTCCGTCCTGCTGCCCAGCCGCGAGCCCAGCGCCCGCGGCACGATGCCGTCACTGGCCATCGCCTGCAGCGTGCGCGGCGCGGCCACGATGCTGCCCAGCGCCGACGACAGCGTGGCCGCCCACACACCGATCAGGATCAACGGCGGGAAGAGCGCGATGTCCCGCATGATCAACGTATTGCTCTTCAGCTCATCCGGGCTGCCATGCAACGAGAGCCAGATGACCGAGAGAAAGTAGACGGAGGCCGTGAACAGCACCGAAAAAAGTGTGCCCTTGTGGATGCTGCGGCCGGGGTCCTTCAGATCGCCCGACATGCTCGCGCCCACGGCAATGCCGGTCACCGCCGGAAAGAAGACCGCGAAAACGCTCCAGAAACTCATGCCCTCGGCGTAGCTGGTCTTCAGCGTCGGCGCCTGGATCGACAGCCAGCCTCCTCCGAAGAAGGAAAGCAGGGCCGCCATCAGCGCCGCCAGAATGAAGTACTGGATCTTGATCGCAAAGTCGGCGCCGATGAACGCCACCACCGCGAAGACGATCGCAATCAGTGTGGAAAGCGCCCTGGCGTCGATCTGGCTGAAGAAGGCGATGCCCTCCAGAGACTCGGTGAAACCGATGATGTAGAAGGCAACCGAAATCGCCTGCGACAGATAGAGGGGTACCCCGATCGCCCCGCCGATCTCACGGCCCAACGTGCGCGAGATCAGGTAGTACTTGCCTCCAGCCCGCACGTTCATCGAGGTCGCGATTGCGGACAGCGACAGACCGGTCAGAAAGCTGATCGAGTTGGCGATCAGCACGATCAGGAGCGCGCCCATCAGACCGGCCTGGCCCACAACCCAGCCGGCCCGCAAAAAGAGGATCAGGCCCAGAATCGTCAGCACGTTCGGCGTGAAGACGCCCCCGAAGGTACCGAAGCGGGCCGAAGCGTTCGCCGTCTGCGCCGAAGCCGCCTGTGCAGATGCAGTCATAAGCCCTGGTTGACCTCCTTCTCCAGCGCGTCGCGCCAGGCAGCCGGGATCTTCTCCCCCAGCTCGAGGCGTTTGGCGCCGATAAACCGGGCCAGCTCCAGCAGCGCTCCGGCAGTTGCCGCCCGCGTCTGCGCGTCGACGCGCGCGCCCTCCTCCGCATACAGAGCGTGGATACGGTAGATTCCCGTCTTGCGTTCGATCTGCGAATCCATTCTGCCGATGAAGCGGTCGCCGTGCAGCAGCGGCAACACGTAGTAGCCGTACTCCCGCTTGGCCTTGGGCACGTAGATCTCGATGCGGTAGTAAAAGTCGAAAAACTGTTCCGTGCGTTCCCGGTCGCAGATCAGATTGTCAAAGGGCGACAGAAAAATGGTGCGCGGCGCCCATCCGCCATCCCGGACCGACGCCAGCAACGGCACGGTGTCCCGGTGGATATACCATTCGCCCTCCCAAGGCCCTTCCTCACCGACGATCTGCGCCGGCAGCGCCGTCCCTTCCGCGGTCAGCTCCGCTAGCCTCCGCCCCAGATTGGGATATTTGCCGCGGATGAAATGGCGGCTGATCTGCCGCCGGTTGGCCACGCCCAGCGCCTTCAGCGAACGCTGGCAGGTGAGACCAACGACCTCCTCTTCCGCCGGCAGCGGCTGCCCCGCCCACTCCGGCAGCCAGGCATCCCGCAACTGCCACAACCTCTGATTTCCCTTGCGGCCAACGCACATCACAACGCCCTGCCAGCTCAAAATAGCCATCATCATGGAGGCGGGTTTGCCGCTGAACCATCTGGAAGGGAACCACGGCACTGCTTCCAGGTCGTCGAAAACGGTTGCCGTCAGAGGGCCCTCCTCCCCCAGTCGCGCGACGATCTCCGCCCGCAGCGGTTCGTTTGCCTCCATCCACGAGCGCGTCCGCTCCATCCCGGCGCCTGTTCTCTCAAAAAGGCTGCCGATCCAGCGTCGAAAGAGCGGATAGTCCTCCGTCAGAACGTAGGAGGCGCGGTGCGCGTCGTCCTCAATGATGACGCGCTCCCGCTGCAGCTCATCCAGCCACGACGGGTCAAATGCCCCCATCCGGCTCCACAACACCAGCAGCTGGGTCCGCTCCACCGCCCGGATCGGGTCGATCTGCAGGCAGTTGATCTGGCGGAGCAGCTCGACGATGCCGGCTTTGCCGGGCTGTGCGCGCGGTCCGCTCAACCGCTGCGCGGAGACGGCCAGACGACGCGCCTCTGTGGGCGTGAGAGTTACCGTATTCATTGCTTCACCTGTCGGGGGTATCCTCCGGGCGCCTGCCCGGGAGTCGAAGAAGCGGTTGACGCTATTTGAGGCCCCGTCACCCCAACACGGCCTCGCCGATCGCCCGGTATCCTTGCGCCGCCGCGATCAGATCGTCCAGCTTGAGTTTCTCATTGATGACGTGCGCGTCGGCCTCCGTCGCCGGACCAAAGCCGATGGTCGGGATGCCCGCCGCGCCGGCGCTGTAGGCCGCATTCGTGCAGAAACGGTAGGCGCTCAGCCCCGCACTGATCCCCGCGCCATGCACCGCGGCCAGCGCGCTCGTCACAAACGGGTCGGCGTCATCCGCCAGCCACGCCGGAAAGAACTTTTCCGTCACAAAGGTGTGCCCGGTATAGCTCGTGTATTCCCCCGTGCCGACGCGGGCGTCCAGCTGGATGTCCGCCAGCTCCGGCCGCTCGCTGATGTCCGCCAGCACACCCTCCGCCGCCTCCCCGGGCAGCAGCCGGCGGTCATAGGTCGCCCGGCAGATGCTGGGGATGACCGAATGGCCCGGGTATGGATCGCTGATGATGTCGGTCAGCGCGAAGATCGCCGGCCCCATCTGCGGGTGCTCGTCCAGCGCCAGGTCCTCCACCGCCGCGATCACCCGCATCATGTCCAGCACGGCGTTGCGGCCCATCTGCGGCGCCGACGAATGCGAAGGCCGTCCCGTCGTCGTCAGGTGAATCTCGGCGCGGCCGCGGCCGCCGCGCACGATCTGCAGGTCGGAGGCCTCGCCGATGACGACGAAGTCGGCGCCCGTCTGCGCGATCACCTTCTCCAGCGCGACCCCCTCCAGCACCTCCTCC
The DNA here is from genome assembly GCA_965200615.1 of Caldilineaceae bacterium. GTDB lineage: Bacteria > Chloroflexota > Anaerolineae > Caldilineales > Caldilineaceae > Bin5. The sequence goes on from OZ241377.1 coordinate 1,846,338, forward strand.
ATCACCGACGCGCTCACCACGGCCCTGCCCTTGAGCGCCGCCCTGTCCAGCCCGCCGAGGCCATGCACCATCGCCGCCAGCGCGCCCTTCATGTCGGCCGCGCCGCGGCCGTGCAGGGCACCGCCGCGCACCTCCCCGCTGAACGGGTCCAGCGCCCACGGCACGCCCGGCGAGACACCGACCGTATCGGTATGCGCGTCGAAGACGATCGTGGGCCCGGGGTGCGCGCCCTCCAGCACGCCGACGACGTTGCCCACGCCGTCGGTCCACACCCTGTCGAACCCGAGCGCCGTCATCTCTTCCTCGATGCGGCGGGAGACCCGCCCCTCCTCACCGCTCAGGCTGGGGATGCGCACGATGTCGCTGGTGAAGGTGATCAGGCGGTCTGTGTCGAGCATTGGCGTTTCCTTGTGTCTGTGTATGTCTCGGCCAACCGTCTCGCTCGGCTACCCGCTGCTATCGTCCATCGTTCAGGCGTGTTGGGCAATATAACTGAAATGCCCGCAATCGTGCAACTGACTTTTTCGCATGGATGCGCCCGCTGCGCATCGACTTTCATGGTATGGCAGGGTCCACTAAGTTTAATTGAGTCTTGACAGTTAATGGGTAAGTTGTATATTGTGCAGTAAGCATCGCAAACCTTTTTGTTTTAAGGGGAGGTGTTTAGTGTCAACATAGTTGAACGATGCGTCGTTCGCTAGTCTGAAAACTGATCATGAGAATCTGAAGGACGACGTTAAAAAAAACGTCGAGACCTTGAATCAATACGAGGAGAGATTAGATTTTCACGATAGAGTGCAGGCGCAAATGACAACGGATCTTCGTTGGATCAAGTGGCTCTTTCTTATACCTGTAGCTCAATTGGCTCTTTCAATCTATTCTGACTTTATCAAGTAATTGGAAGTGGATTGGTCGACCAAGACTTAACGGCTCGACGAATATAACTATATTCTGGTTGGTTGCTGAAGTAGAATGCCTTGCTGGAGCGACATTCATTTGAATGTCGCTTTTCTCTTATTGTAGACATGCAAGGCCGATACCGCCATTGCCTCGCTGTCCGGCTCCGGTATGCGCCGCCAGGCAACACCTTCCTCTTCCGCAGCCACGCGCACCATTGCCTTTCTTCCCTTTCTCTATCCCCTCTGGCTCACCACCTCCCTTTCAGTATAGCTCACCCCCATTTTGGGATGCACCCATTCAGAACATTAGTTTGTGTTTGGTCAGATAGTGGTGTAGCATGTATGTTAGAGTGTAACAACGAGTCCAGTCGTGTCGGGGATTCGAAAATACCTGAGTATTGTTTTCAGACCATTCCAACTGTTCCCATGGTTGACCATGCTTCCCTCAAAAAAATAGTAGTGGAGTGGTGGAATTCATTCCCTCCAAGATCGAGGTCGCGCGGCAACATCGCTGGCGGCCTTGTCTTACTGGAAAACCTTCGCGACAACTTCGACCTGGACATTGAAGCGCACAAAGCTTCGGGCAGCGATCAACTCAAAAACGCCAGTCGCCAGAATGTTCAGAAGGTTTTGGCGCGCTTTGGTGAGGAAAGGATTCTGCTCCAGGAAGGAGGTCGGACCAATCGCGGCCTGATGAAGAATCTTCAGCCGTTGTTGCGGGCCCTGTCCCAAGCGGGAATTGGGAACATGACGCCGAAGAACAGAAGCCAGGGTATCCATAATATGCAGTCTTTTCTCGCGGACAGGGCAAGAGATATATTCAATGCGGAAAAGATTTCGTTCATATACAGACCGGGAATGACCTCCCATGAGACTGTGGGGGGCATTTTGGACTCAGCTCGCAAGCGCCAGAAGACCGGAGAAGTCGCGGAATACCTGGTAGGGGCCAAGTTGGCTCTTCGTTTCCCCAAGTATGGCATAAGAAATTCCGCCGCCAGCGCCGCCGATCGCCAAACGGAGCAACAAGGGGACTTTCAGATAAATGATTGCATTTTTCATGTGTCCGTAGCGCCGAACAGAGGTCATTTCGACAAATGCAAGCATAATCTTGCCGACGGATTCAGGGTGTTTCTCCTCGTTCCTGACGATTCACTGCTAGGGTCAAGATATAGCGCTCAACAAGATACAGATGGCCAAGTATCTGTAGAATCAATAGAGTCATTTGTTTCACAGAACATTGAAGAGCTTTCCGAATTCGCTGGAGAGAAGGTTGCTCACAACATCAGGCGGCTTCTGGACAAGTACAACGAGAGAGTTGCCCAAGTTGAAACCGATCTGTCTCTACAGATCAGGATTCCCAAGGCGCTGGAGAAATAGATGAACGATTCTTCCCCTATATCAAACGCGAGTGCTGTGGATCCCAAACCAACAGAGCATCCCCTTACCTTTGTGGAGTATTTCGCGGGAATCGGACTGTTTCGTATGGGTCTTGAGCAAGCGGGATGGCGAGTGGTCCACGCCAACGACTGGAGCGACGAACGCGCGCAGATGTACAGTGGCTTCTTTGGCGAAAGCTATGAAGTCAGAGACGTCTTTTCGCTGAACGCTGAGGAAATACCAGAGGCAACCTTAGCTACATGCTCCTTCCCTTGCATCGACTTGTCACTGGCTGGAAAAAGAGAGGGTATCAATGGACGACATTCGGGCGCCTTCTGGGGATTCCATGATATTTTGAAAGAGCAAGGAGAGATTGCCCCGCGAATAGTTCTCTTGGAAAACGTTGCCGGCTGGCTCTATTCCAATAGTGGCAATGACTTCTGCGCGACAGCGAGGGCTCTCAATGAACTTGGCTATGCCTGTGATGTATTTCAGTTAGACGCCAGGGCCTTTGTCCCTCAAAGTCGTCCACGGCTTTTCATGATCGGAGTCAGGTCGCCTGACCTGGTGGACGATGCCCCGTACTTCGCCTCAAGGTCCAAGAGATTGATGCCCCCTCGCTTAAGAGCGTTAATGCTTGAACACGATGACATTCAATGGGCGCTATTGGACATCCCGGAACCACCTCCTTACAGGAGCAATGGATTTTCGAATTGCGTTGTCGAAAAGCTTCCGGGTAGAGATTCGCGATGGTGGCCTGAACAGAAGGTTGAAAAACATCTGGCTATGATGTCGCCAGCTCATTTGGAAATGGTGAAACGCCTGGCTAGTAGTCGAGAAGAAAGTTTTCGAACGTTTTTCCGTCGTCGTCGCCCACAAGGCCAGAGAGCGGAAGTTCGGTCCGATGACATTGCAGGTTGTCTGCGTACAGCCGTGGGCGGGAGCGGCAAGCAATTTCTGGTATCCGCGGGTCACGGAAAGATTCGAATGAGAACGCTTACGCCGCGGGAATACGCTCGTTTGCAGGGCGTCCCTGATTCGTTTCCCATTGCGGCCAATTCGGAAAGGCAGTCTCTCAGCGCCTTTGGCGATGCCGTATGTGTCCCCGTTGTCAACTGGATAGCGACGCAGGTGTTACGCCCCTTGACAATGAGACTCCAGATAGACCCTGATGACGCACAGTTCGTCGGACAGTCTCCCACATGGCAAGTCGTTTGGAAGAGTTCGTAGTGTTCAACTTGGTGCTCGGCGTGTAGGGCCTCATTGGGAACGGGGCTGGCGATGGTTGACAAGGTAACGCCAGACGTTCGAAGTCGCATAATGGCGCAAGTCAAGTCGAAGGGCATGAAGCCTGAGATGCAAGTGCGCCGGCTACTTCATGGCTTAAGGTATCGCTATCGTCTGCATAGGAGTGACTTACCCGGAAAGCCTGACCTGGTGTTTCCGGGGCGACGCAAAGTCATATTTGTAAACGGCTGCTTTTGGCACTTTCATCCTGGATGCAGTCGCGTGCGGATTCCTGCAACCAACCGAGCCTATTGGCTGGATAAACTGAGTCGCAACAGGGCCAGAGACGAACGCAATTTGAAACTGCTCAGAGATGACGGTTGGGCAGTAATGACCGTCTGGGAGTGCCAATTGAAGGACCTGGCCCAAACAACGGAACGTCTGGTAGCCTTTCTTGACGAGTAATAAGGCACCCCTTTTTGTGCCCGCTATAGCAATTTGGTCACCGAGTGGCGCATGATACCGGCCAAAGGCAGGAACTTGAGCGAGTGCAACTGAGATTTCAAGTGCGAGTTCGCCGCGAAGTAGAGCCATCACCCCCTTCGCCAATAGTACAAGCTGGCGTATACCATCATAGTAGACCCTCCGTCAACCCAAGTCAGGGCATGTCAGGCCGGCGCTGAATACCCATTAAATTTTCCGATGCCTTGCCAACGGCCTGCCTGTCAGATACACTAGAACGTACCGCAGCGGCACAGTGCCGGCGTTCAGGCGCCAGCGTTCACGTGCCGCTCCAGCCGCCGGTTAAAGGAGACTCCCCCTTAACATGAATATAACGAGCGCATTTCAGTCGATCGAAGGAACGACAGACTCTCTCGGCGGGCAGCAGTACATCGCCAATGACGAAATCGCCACAACCGTCTACCTGTCGCAGCAGCTGGGAAAACCGCTGCTGACCGAAGGGCCGGCCGGCGTCGGCAAGACGGAGCTCGCCAAAGCGATCGCCGGCTCGCTCGACCGCACCCTCATCCGCCTGCAGTGCTACGAAGGGCTGGACGAGACCAAGGCGCTCTATGAATGGGAGTACGCCAAGCAGCTGCTCTACACGCAGCTGCTGCGCGATCAGCTGCAGCAGACGCTGGCCGGCGCCAGCTCGCTCGCCGAAGCCGCCGACCGCCTCACCGACGAGGAGGACGTCTTCTTCTCTATGCGCTTCCTCCTGCAACGGCCCCTGCTGCGCGCCATTCTGAGCGACGAGCCGGTCGTGCTCCTCATCGACGAAATCGACCGCGCCGATGCCGAATTCGAGGCCTTCCTGCTCGAGGTGTTGAGCGACTTCCAGGTCAGCGTGCCCGAGCTCGGCACGCTCGCGGCCAACCACGTGCCCATCGTCGTCCTCACCAGCAACAACACGCGCGAACTGAGCGAGGCGCTCAAACGGCGCTGTCTCTATCTTTTCATCGACTACCCCTCCCTCGAGCAGGAGATCGACGTCGTGCGCCTCAAGGTGCCGGACCTGGCGCCGCAGATGGCCCGCCAGGCCGTTGAGCTGGTGCAAAGCCTGCGCCAGATCGACCTGCGCAAACATCCCAGCATCTCCGAAACGCTGGACTGGGCGCAGGCCCTGGTCACCCTCAATTCCGAAAGCCTCGACCGGAAGACGCTCGAAACGACGCTCAGCGTACTCCTGAAACACGAGACCGATCTGCGAAAGGTACAGCGCCAGCTTGGACGGATGGACGGCCGGGACGACGACGAAGACGAGACCGACTGGGACGAAGAGCTGCCCCGCCGCCGGCGCATCGACTGAACTGTGTTCGGCAACGGCGCCCATCCGGGACATTCCGGGAAACGGAAGGCAGGAGGCCTGAGCGCCCCGCTGCAGAGGAGAACCCCATGGAAGAGCGGATCGTAAAGTTCATTTCAGCCCTGCGCTCCGGCGGCGTGCGCGTCAGCCTGGCCGAAAGCGCCGACGCCTTCTCCGCCGTCGACAACCTGGGCGTCCGGGACCGGGACGCCTTCCGCCTCAGCCTGCGCGCAACCCTGGTCAAAGATGCGGAAAGCCTCCCGACCTTCGAGGAGCTCTTCCCCCTCTTCTTCGGCAGCGGCGAGCCGCCCCCGCTCATGAACCTGATGGAGGATCTGACCGAAGAGGAGGCCAACATGCTGGCCCAGGCCCTGCAGGCGTTCGGGCAGCGGCTGCGAGAAATGCTGGAACGGCTCCTGCGCGGCGAGGAGCTCTCGCAGGAGGAGCTCGACGCCCTCGGCCAGATGGTGGGCCTCAATCATGCCGACGATCTGCGCTATCGTGAATGGATGGCGCGCCGCATGCAGCGCGCCCTCCAGTTCGAACAGGTGCGCAAAGCGATGCAGGAGATCATGGAGCTCATGGCGCAGATGGGCATGAACAAGGAACGCCTGGACCAGATGCGTCAGCTCATCGGCCAGAACATGGAGGCCCTGCGCGAGCGGCTGCGCCAGCACGCCGGCCAGCGCATCGCCGAAAACATGGCCGAGCAGCGCCCGGAGGACCAGATCGAAGGGCTCATGGACCGACCGTTTCAGGCCCTCTCTGACAGCGACATGCAGAAACTGCGCCAGGAGGTGCGGCGGCTGGCCGCGCTACTGCGCAGCCGTATCGCCCTCCGCCAGAAGCGGGCCAAGACCGGTCAGCTCGACGCCAAAGCGACCATCCGCGCCAACCTCAAACACGGCGGCGTCCCCTTTCACATCAAACGCCGCGACCGCACCCTCAAGCCGAAGCTGGTCGTGATCTGCGACATCAGCACGTCCATGCGCCACTGCACCGAACTGATGCTCTCTCTCCTCTACGAGCTGCAGGACCAGGTCAGCAAGTCCCACGCCTTCGCCTTCATCGACCACCTCGAATACATCACGCCCGACTTCCAGGGCAACCGCGCCAATGAGGCCATCCAACAGGTGCTGATCAGGATGCCGCCCGGCTATTACAGCACCGATCTGGGCCACAGCCTGCAAAACTTCGCCGACGACTACCTCGACACCATCGACCACCGCACCACCCTCATCGTCGTCGGCGACGGCCGCAACAACTACAACGATCCCCGGCTCGATATCTTCCAGAAGATGGCCCGCCGCAGCCGCCGCACACTCTGGCTGAATCCCGAGCTGCCGATGCTGTGGGGCGCCGGCGACAGCGACATGCTCGACTACGTGCCCCTCTGCGACACGATCCTGCAGGTCAGTACGCTCTCCGAACTGGCGGCAGCCGTGGACCAGCTGCTGGTCGAAAAGTCATAGCGGCACTGGAACGCGGCAGGGACTGCCCATTGGTCTTTGGCCGCCGCTGACTGATGAGCGCTATGAGAGCAGTCGTTCGGGTATTAGGCTGGGTCGGCGGCCTCTGCCTGGCGGGGGCGCTGCTCTTCCTGGCGGTACGGCAATACGAGGTCGTCGAGCCTGCCAGGGAGCTGCTCCTCAGCGCCGCCGGCGTCGGCGCCTCTCCCCTCGCCGATCCCTGCGTACAGGACGAGACCGCCGGCGCAATCGTTGCCCGCATCGATTACACGGACGCACACGCTCTGCACACACTTTTCGACCAGGTCGACGTCTGGCACGTCGACTCGGAGGAGCAGATCGTTGTCGCGCTGGCGCCGCCCGCCCAGCAACAGTGGCTGACCCGGGAGGGCTATCCCTTCTCAGAGGAAACGGAGCAGACGGCAGCCCTGCCCGATCCCTGCGCCTTCCAGGCTTTTGCCGACAGCCGCAGCATTCCCGGCTTCGCCTGCTATCGCACCGTTGAAGCAACCCACGCCGACATGGCGTCGCTGGCCGAACAGTACCCCGACCTCGCCCAACTAAACGACATCGGCAACAGCTGGTACAAGATCCGCTCCTTGGGCCTGGCCGGCTCCGACATCCAGGCACTCGTCCTCACCAACAGCCTATCCACCGGCTTTGAGAAGGGCGAGTTGGTCGTGATAGCGGCGCAACACCCCCGCGAACTGGCAACCACCGAGATCGCTACCCTCTTCGCCGAACTGCTGCTCTCCGAATACGGCGCCGACCCCGACCTGACCTGGCTCCTCGACTACAACCGCATCCACATCATCCCCCTAGTGAATCCCGATGGACGTACCTGGGTCGAGAAGGGGCGCCTCTGGCGCAAAAACACCAATACCAGCGACGGCTGTGAGTTCCCCAAGAACGGCGTCGACCTCAACCGCAACGGCAGCTTCCTCTGGAACCACTGTGACGGATGTTCTTCGGGCGACGCCTGCTCCAACTTCTACCGCGGCGATGAGGCCGCGTCCGAGCCGGAGACGCAGGCCGTCGAAGCCTATCTGCGCGACGTCTTTGCCGACCAGCGCGGCGAAGGCTACAACGATCCCGCGCCCGAGGACACCAACGGCGTTTTCATCTCGCTCCACTCCTTCGGCCGCCTGCTGTTCTATCCCTGGGAACATTCCTCAACGCCGGCCCCCAATCGCGACGAGCTGCGCCGTCTCGGCCGCAAGATGGGCTACTTCCCCGGCTACAAAGTCTGCAATCCGGAGCTGTGCATGTACCGCTTCGACGGCAGCGCAACCGATTTCGCCTACGGCACGCTCGGCGTCGCCGCCTTCACCTACGAGCTCGGCACAGCCTTCTTCCAGACATGCCCCTACTTCGAGTCCCATATCGTCGACCAGATTCTGGACTCCCTCGTCTACGCGGCCAAGGCGGCCCGCCGCCCCTACCAGCTGCCGGCCGGCCCCGACGTGACCGGCGCCAGCGCCGAGCCGCGGCGCCTTCTGCCGGGGAAGGAGGTGATACTGACCGTGACCGCCGACGATACCCGCAGCGCCGGCAGCGGCTCCGACACCGAACCGGCCCAGGCGATCAGCGCAGCCCGCTTTTCCATCGGCGCGCCGTCCTGGCTTGCGACCACCTTCGAAACGCTGCAGCCCCTCGACGGCGTCTACGATTCCAGCGTCGAATCGCTGACGGGCTCGCTCGACACGACCGGCCTGCAGCCCGGCGCCTACACGATTTTCCTCGAAGCGCAGGACGCCGACGGCAACTGGGGGCCCCCAACCGCTCTGGCCATTGAGGTCGTCGCCGTTGCAACCGAGCGGACACCCACCCAATACAAGCAGTACCTGCCCCGCGTCCGGAAGTAACTCCCCCGCGGTCGATTCTTAGCCGATCAGATTCTTCCACTGTATAATGTAGACTGACTTGGCATGGCAGGCGGGCTGCCTGCTCTCCCAGACCACAGAAAAGAGGCCGGTTGGCTGGCAATGGCCAATCAGGCGCGCACCCTGCATGAAGGAGTTCATCGATGGCGAAGATGCAAGCGGACTATATCTGGATGAACGGGGCGATCATCCCGTGGGAGCAGGCGACTGTGCATGTCCTCACCCACGCACTCCACTACGGCAGCAGCGCATTTGAGGGGATTCGCGCCTACGAGGTCGATAACGCCGCCGTGATTTTTCGCGGCCCGGAGCACTTTGAGCGGCTGCTCTACTCCTGCAAGGTAGCGCACATCCCGTCGCCCCTCGACGTTGACGAATGGATGGAGGTGGCCAAAGCCGTCCTGCTCAAGAACAACCATCGCAGCGCCTATATCCGGCCTCTCGTCTTCCGCGGCTACGAGAGCCTGGGGGTGGACGGCCGCGGCTGTCCCGTGGACGCCATCCTGGCATCCGTACCCTGGGGCCGTTATCTTGGCGCAGAGGCCATCGAAGAGGGCGTCGACGTTCAGGTGAGCAGCTGGCGGCGTATGGCTTCGAACATGCTCAGCCCAATGGCGAAGATCGGCGGCCAGTACGTCAGCAGCCAGAACATCGTCATGGAGGCCAAGGACAACGGCTTCACCGAAGGCATCGCCCTCGATACCAACGGCCAGGTCAGCGAAGGCAGCGGCGAGAACATCTTCGTGATCTACAGGGGCGTCATCTATACCCCGCCCCTGGGCAGCAGCATCCTGGGCGGCATCACCCGCGACGCCGCCATCACCATCGCCCGCGATCTCGGCTACGACCTGCGCGAGCAGGCCATGACGCGCGAGATGCTCTACCTGGCCGACGAAATCTTCTTCACCGGCACCGCAGCCGAGATCACCCCCGTGCGTTCGGTCGACCGCTTGCCCGTTGGCGACGGCAAACGCGGCCCCATCACGCAGGCGATCCAGGGCGTCTTCTTCGGCATCATCGAAGACGGTATGCCGGATAAATGGGGCTGGTTGACACCGGTGACGTGACAAAAAAATGAGGAGCGGAAGTCCTCCGCTCCTCACTCTTCTTCACTCACTCCTCTCTCCCCGCCGTCTTCCCAAACCAGCGCTCCTCCAGCAGCCCCATCCGCCCTTCCTCCTCCAGCGTTGCCAGCGCCTGCAGGAGCGCGCTCTGCAGCTTCGACGCCTTGATCGACACAGCGATAACATAGGGGTCTTCATCGAGCGCAGCCCCCACCGCGCGAATCCGCTTACCCTCACCCTGCGCCAGACGCAGCGTGACGCCGTCGCTCAACAGGGCATTGCTGGCGCCGGAGACGAGCGCCTCGATCGCCTTCTCCGAAGACTCGAACGGCAGCCGCGTAAAGCCTGCCCCCTCCCTCTGCAGGCGGCGCGCAATCGCATCTCCCCGGCTGCCCCACTCCACCGCCACCGTACCCCCTTCCAGGTCCCCAACCCCTTCATACGCTGCATCGGCGCCGACCACAAGCCGCACGCCGGCCTCGAAATAGGGCGGCGAATAGTGCACCTCTTTCGTCATGCGGGCATTGTAAGGAAAGGCGCTGATCACCGCATCCACGCGGTCGACCAGCAGCGCATCCAGCAGACTGTCGAACCCGATCGCGACAATCTCCGCCTCCAGCCCCCACTCGGCCGCGATCTCCCGCGCCAGGTCTACGTCATAGCCGACCGGCGCGCCCTCCGCATCCAGCGTCTCGAAGGGCGGGAAGCTGGGGTCCATGCCTACCCGCCAGCTCCCTCGCTCCTGCATCTTGAGCCAGGTCTCGTCCACCGGAGGGCCGCTGGCGCGCAGTATGAGCCAGCCACCGACCGCCAGCGCCAGTATGCAGACGGCGATCCAAAGCAGTGGCCGCCGCTCGAAACCGCCTCGTACAGAAAACGCTGTCCGGCGGCTGCCGCAGCTCGCGGCGACGAGCCACTGCCGGTTGGCATCAGCTGTTTCGGCCTGCGGAGGGTCTCTCTCCTCGCGTCCGCCCTCTTCGTTCATGGCGCCTCGAACCGCCCCTCTGCGTACGCCTGTATCTCCAGATAGATCGCCTTGGGTTCAAAATCGACGCCGACAAAGGTGAAGTAGTCCTGGTAACTCTTCTGGTCCCAGGGGAAGCGAAAGACCCAGAGGCAGACGTTTTCGAGCCAGGGCCATTCGACGCGCGCGATCTCGTACGCTCGCGCAGTGTTGCGAATGCGCTCGGCAGGTCGCACGGCCCGCGTCCAGCGTGGATGATCGTTCCATCCCCCTTCCGTAATCATCGCCGTCTTGCCGCCGTCGCCGTTCCGGACCATGATCTCCCGCAGCAGCTCGGAGCGCCGGAAGTTGATCACCGATTCGCCCGGCGGCTCGTCGGCGTCGAATCCCAGGCCGTACGCGTGAATCGCCAGAATGTCGAAATAGCCGGCCGCGCCGGCGTCGTACATGCGCTGCAGATAATCCAGGTCGTTCATGCTCCATTCACTGCCCGGCGGGTCCAGCGTCGGCGCCAGCGCGCCCGCCAGCACCTGCACTTCCGGGGCGGCCGCCTTCACCATCGGGTAGACCACCCTCAGCATCTTCACATAGGAGGCAGGGTCGACCGGGCGAAACCCCCATTCCAGGCTCAGATTCGGCTCGTTCCAAATGATCAGATAGCCCACCTTGTCCCGGTAGCGCCGCACGAACTCGACCGCATAGCGCCCGAACGCCTCGTAGTTTTCCTCCTCCAGGTAAAGATGGTGAGAGTCTTCAGGCCGCGCCCACGCCGGCACATACCCGAGCCGGGCGATAACGGTGAGCCCCTGCCTGCTGGCGTGGTCGATCACCAGATCCGGATGGCTCCATTCGAACTGACCGCGTCTCGGTTCGTAGTAGGCCCAGGGAAAATACTCGACAATCCAGGGCGCGCCCATCTCGCGCACCATTTCGAGGCTTCGTTTGATCTTGGCCGCGTCCGGCTCATCGGTCAGCCGCGTATGGACGCCCATTTTGGAGTTGACCGTCACCACCGTTCGCTGCGGACCCAAAGGGACCCGGTTACGAAAACAGGAGCGGCAGGTCAGGCCGAAAACAGTGCACAGAAGCAGCGCCCCAACCAGCTTTTTGGCGCGGGGCGACCATGGCGCCAGCGGCGGTATGAGGTTGATGGCGTCTGACTTCCTGCGCAAATAAGAGGTGAAGCGGCCAATCATCAACAGGAGGCGGGGGGCATGCTGCGTTTATATCTCTTCCCGTAACTCTTCATCATCTTTATCGGACGGCGCCGCAGAGGCAAATTCGAGTTCACCGTCCTCATCTTCCGGAAGGGACTGCTCCTGGGGCGCCTGGCTGGCTTCGATTGCCTGGATTCCGTTTTCCGCCTGGTGCAGCGAATTGTTCAGTTTGTCTCGCAGCCGGTAGAGCACGTCGAGCGCGTAGACCTCGGCTTCATCGACCAGACGGATCGCTTCGGCGTGTCCATGCGCGATAATTCGCTCCGCCTCTTCCCGCGCCCGTTCGGTGATGGCGTCTTCAGTGACAATCTGGATCGCCTGGTGCTCGGCGTGGGCGACGATCTGCTCCGCCCGCGCCTGCGCATCACTGAGAATGCGATCGCGCTCGGTAATCATGCGCTCGCTTTCCTTGATTGCGCTCGGAATGCTGATACGCATCTGATCTATCAGCCGCAGACACTCCTCCGAGTTCACCATCAGAGAGGGCGAAAACGGCATCCGCCACCCTCTGTTCAGGGTCTGTTCAAGTTGATCCACCAGTTGTAGAATTTCCATGATCAGTTTGAACTCTCGTTTGGCAGTTCCCGGCAGCCGCCAGAAACAGAGAACCAGGAGCGAATCCGTTACCGCTTACGCTCCGCAAACCGTTGCTGTAAAGCCTGCTCAGTATGCGGCGTCACCCAGTGGGAAACATCCCCGTCCAGGCCAGCCACTTCCTTCAGAATCGTTGAGCTGAGATAGACAAACTTCGGGCTGCACAGCAGGTAACATGTCTCGATCTGCGGCGCCATCTGCCGGTTGGCCATGTCGATGCGGGATTCAAATGAAAGATCATCCACATTCCGTATCCCGCGCACGATCACCCGCACACCCTGTTGCTGCGCCCATTTTACCGTTAGTCCGCTATATGACACAATCGAGATATTCTGCGCCCCTTCGAGGGCTTCCCGCGCGATCGCTATCCGCTCTTCCGTGGAGAAAAGGAGCCGCTTCGCCGGCGCGTCAAAGACGGTCACCAGCAGCTCATCAAAGAGTCCGGCCGCCCGGCGGGCAATGTCCACATGGCCGAAATGAAAAGGATCGAAACTGCCGGGATAGATGGCGCGGGTCATAGGGCGTCGTCGTCTCGAATGTAATCTGCGTATTGGCGGTGAAGCGCCGTCATTCAGACGACGGTATGTTCGCTGTTCGAGCGATCGAAACAGGCGATCAGCTCATCCGGCGCAATGCTGGCGATAGAGTCCAGGCAGAGATCCGCCCCTGAGAAGTCGGAGTCGCGCGTGACGCTGTTCGGCACCGAAACACAGCGCAGTCCGGCCCGCTGCGCCCCGAGCATCCCGTTGTACGAGTCTTCTATCGCGATCGCCCGCGCCGGCAATACCGCCAACTTCTGCGCCGCCAGCCGGTACAGGGCCGGATCAGGCTTGACCCGCTCGACGTCGTCCGCGGTGACGATCGCGGCAAACCGCCCGCGCAGTCCCAGCCGCTCCAGGTGCGACTCTACCCACTTGCGGTCCGAACTCGAAGCCACCGCCAGCCTCACGCCCCGCCGCTCGGCTGCGTCGATCAGTTCGAGCACGCCGGGCATGACCGGCTCGCCCCGGATCCGGTCCAGGAATTGCTTCCGCCGTTCTGTCCGCAGACGCTCCCGGTCGATCTTTCTGCCCAGCAGCTCCTCCAGATAGTCGTCAGGCGCGAACTCGCCCGTGCCGCCCCCCACACATTGCAGCCAGACCTCGAGCGGCAACTCGGCGCCATGGCGGCGGTATACCTCCTGCCAGGTCTGGAAATCAGGCGTCTCCGTGTCCAGTATCGTTCCGTCAAAGTCAAATACGATCGCCTCCAGCACCGGCGTTCTCCCTCTCTGTTCTGGTTACGGGATGCCCCTGCCGTTCGGCCACTCGTGCGCGGGCAGGGCTGGTCAAGGCTGCTGCGGAAACGTCGCTCATGCCACAAACTCGCTGAACACGCGGTTCCCGACCAGCAGCCCCTTTGGGGTTAAGCGCACTCGTTCCCCGTCCGCCTCCAGCAGGCCGCCGTCATGCAGTCGATCCAGGCTGGGGCCAAAGGCCACGCGCATTGGTTGCCCGTGCATCGCTTCGAAGCGTGCAAACGGCACACCCTCCCGCACGAGCCGCAGTCCCAGCATCATCGTCTCGCCCATCGAAACCCCGGCCGGCAGCTCCTCATGGAAAGTGACAGGGCTCTCGTCCGCTTCGACCCGCCTGATGTAGCCCTGCACGCCCTTAACATTGGACCAACGGACGGCGGCAGCGGGCGCCCCCGACCCGGTTACAGGGTCACAGGAGCCGCCAAAAAGGAATGACAGGTCGCCTGCAGACTCCCCTCGCAGCCTGGTGGGGTAACGCAGATGGCTGTGCGCGCCGGGCCCAACACCGATCCACTCCTGATTGCGCCAGTAAAGGAGATTGTGCCGGCAGGCAAAACCGGCGCCCTGCACCCAGTTCGACACCTCGTACTGTTCGTAACCGGCTTCCCGCAGGCGGGACATCGCAATTTCGTACATCTCCGCCGCCAGGTCATCGTCCGGCGCCGGCGTCCGCCCGGTCTCCACCCAGTGCGCCAGGGGAGTATCCGGCTCCACGATCAGACTGTAAAGGCTCAGGTGGCGGGGCGCCAGGTCCAAGGCTTTGTCCAGACTGTCATGCCAGGCTTCCAGCGACTGTCGGGGCAGCCCGAACATGAAGTCAAGATTGATGTTGTCAAAGCCCGCTTCTGTGGCCGCGTCATAAGCGCGCAGAGCATCCTCCGCGTCGTGGATGCGGCCCAGAAAGTCCAGCTCCTCGGCCTGAAAACTCTGCACGCCCATGCTCAGTCGGTTCACGCCTGAACTGCGCAGCAGGGCGAACTGTCCTCGATCCTCGATGCCCGGATTGGCTTCACTGCTGATTTCAACGTCGACGGCCAGCTCGAACCGGTCGTGGACCTGTTCCAGGATCCGGCGCAACTGGCGCGAACTGAGCACGGTTGGCGTGCCGCCGCCGAGAAAGACGGTGTCTACCGTGCGGCCGTCGAGGCGCGCCGCCCACCGGCCGATCTCGCGACAAAGGGCCTGAGTAAAGGCTTCGTACAGCGGTTCCAGACGGGCGTATGTATTGAAATCGCAGTAGGGGCATTTGCGGGCGCAAAACGGAATGTGGATGTAGAGGCCCAATGGCCCTTCGCCGGCCGCCGCAAACGCAGGCGTTGATTGTTGACGGGAATCCTGCCTGCGGCATCCAGTCAAGACGTTCATCAGCCCTCAGTCGTCGCTCCTTAGGCGAGCAAAAAGTGAAGAGAAACGACAAGAGAGGGAGCCTCGCCTTTCACGCCCCGCCCTTGCGGTCAGGGATTCTCCAACCGGAAGCCGTGGCCGCGCACTGTTACAATGAAGTTGGATCTCTCGTCGTGCTCGTAGAGCCGTTCCCGCAGCCGGCGCACCAGGGCGTCGATGGCCTGCTTGCTGACACCGGCCCCGCTCGTCTCCGGCCAGACCGCCTGCACGATCTGCTCACGAGTCATCACCCCGCCTCCCTCATGCCAGAGGGCCCTC
The DNA here is from genome assembly GCA_965200615.1 of Caldilineaceae bacterium. GTDB lineage: Bacteria > Chloroflexota > Anaerolineae > Caldilineales > Caldilineaceae > Bin5. The sequence continues at coordinate 1,861,798 of OZ241377.1, forward strand.
AGCAGACGGTACTGATGAAGACTCAACGGGGGCTCCAACAGCGAGCCGTTCAGCCACACCTGGCGGGTCTCTTCTTCAATGCGGAGCCCTGATTCGGCCTGCGCATCCTGTTCGCCAGAGTCCAGGGTCAGGGGCGTGGTCGCCTCGTCGTCGACAAAGGACAGCTTAAAGCGCAGCGCGATCTGCACCTCGTCACCGTCCGACAGACTATGCGACCCGTCGGCAATATCCACGCCATTGACATGGGTTCCGTTCTTGCTGCCCATGTCCTCGATCGAATAACCGTAGCCGTCCCAGAAAATACGGGCGTGGTTCCGGCTTACCTGGCGGTCCGGCAGGGTGACCTGGCATTCATCGTGGCGCCCAATGATCAGAGGGGTGGTTCGGCTGAGGGGCCAGCCCTGGCCGGTCTGGTTGCCGTGACGGAGGATCAGCATAGCCGTCTCTCGTTGCCTGTCGACGGGGCGAGCGCTCTGTGACTCACCGTATCGTTGTTCAGCGTTTGGACCCTCTTGCGTCATTTCCATCCCTCTTAAAAATAGCATGCAAAGTAAGTAGTAACATCACTTGCATATTCTGCCGTCTGTTTTTAGTATGTGTTCCTGTAACTGCGCCCTCGAACGATAATAGCGACAGGACTTTCGCGAACTTGGCGTAGCGATGCCGAGGAGGAAGTTCATTATATCGAAGCGGTTGACATACGTCAACCAGTTCATTCAAAATGGGGCGCACGACCCGGCTACAGCATACGATCTCCCGGCCCGACCGATAGGCTATATGCAGCGGTCTGCCGCACCGCATTGCTGCATCGCCTCCCCTGCAGGCGCGCAGCGGGCGGCAACTTTTTCTCTTCCGGAGATAACCTGTCTTCGGCGGACCGGTAGTTTTGCAGAGGTGTCACTTGGCTACTGTACTGGATTCAGATTCGATCCTGCGCGGACGATATGAAATAGTTCGGCTCGTCGGTCAAGGCGGCATGGGCGCGGTCTATCAGGCCAACGATCTGCGCCTGGACGGGCGCGTCTGCGCGATCAAAGAGATCCTGCCCGCCCTCCTCCTCGACCAGCGCGGGCCTGAATTGGACCTGGGGCAGACGATCGAACAGTTTTACCAGGAAGCCAGTGTCCTCGCCCGCCTCGATCATCCCAACCTCCCCAAGGTTTCGGACTACTTTTCCGTGGACGGACGTGAGTATCTGGTCATGGACTTCATCGAAGGCCGTGATCTGCAAGAGATCGTGAATGAAGCAGTGCGACAAAAGAAGCGCCTCTCCGAAACACAGGTGCTGCTCTGGGCTGCACAGCTCCTGGACGCTCTCGAATACCTGCATTGCCAGGAACCGCCGGTGCTCCACCGCGACATCAAACCGGGCAACATCAAGATCACGCCCGAAAACAGATTGAAACTGGTGGACTTCGGCCTTGTAAAAGTCATGCAACCGGACGACGCCCGCACGGTGACGGTCGTCCAGGGCCGGGGCACCGTCGCCTACACGCCCCTCGAACAGTATGGCGGCGACACCGGCCACACCGACGTGCGCACAGATATCTACAGCGTAGGCGCGACGCTATACCACCTGTTGGCGGGGACGCCCCCGCAGGATGCCAAAGAGCGCTTCCTCAAGTCAGGGCTGCTCGAGCCGCTGCGGCAACTGAATCCGGCCATCTCGACGCGGACCGAGCGGGCGGTCTTCCAGGCGCTGGCCATGCATCCCGACGAACGGCCCCCCAGTATCGCGGAATTGCGGCAGGCGCTGTTCGGAGCCGACAGCGCACGCAAGGATCCGACCACAGATCTGCTGCCGCCTTCCTCCTGGATTGAAATCCTCCACAAAAACAGAATGCTGATCGGGACCACCGTCTTGCTCTTCATCATCGCCACCGTTATCAGCATCTACGATCTCTGACAAAGCCCTCTGACAATCTCAGCATCCTGTGCAAATGATGGGCTGCAAAAGCCCGGCACAGGCGCGCTTAATTCGCGTAGTCCGCTCCCGGCCAGCGGCGTCGAGCAAGTAAAAAAGAATGCTTCATCAACGCTGTGAAAATTTGCGCAATCCTTCTCCCCCCCTTATACTGAAAGCTGTCTTTTTCAGGAATTTCGGCGGCTCCACTGTAGTCTTTCCCCCTGATCGAACGATTCAGCGGGCAGCCGCGAACTGGAAGACGGTCAAGGGAGTTCCCCATGTCCTGGCCCGCCGCCTGACTTTGCGCCGGTGGCCGACCGTCTGAAATTGTCGTTTACAGGAGGATAGATTTTTTCCATGAATCTTCTCCGAGCTTTCCTCTCGAATGCACGTCTTCGCAACGCGACCATCGGCATCATTGTGCTGCTCGTCTTGAGCGTGGCGCCTTTCTTCAAAGCCCCTCCTCCCCACGTCGAGTTGGCCGCCGAAGCGCTGCTTGAACACGGGCCAAAGTGGTTCACCAACGGTCTGCTGACCACCTTACTGGTCGACCTTATCATTATCCTGTTGGCAGTCTTCGCCGTCTCCAGAATGAAGGAGGTGCCTGGCGCCTGGCAGAACATTGTGGAGATGCTGGTCGAAGGCATGTGGAACCTGACCCAGAGCATCGCCGGCCACGGCTCCGCCAACAGCCGCAAGTTCTTCCCTTGGGTGATCACCATATTCATCTTCGTTCTGGTCAGCAACTATATCGGCCTGCTGCCCGGCTTCGGCTCGATCGGCATCTACCATAGTGGCGCCGAGAACCACGCACAGGCAGAGCTGGGCAACCGGCTCGCGATGGCCGGCGCAGAAAGCGTAGCCGTCGCCGCCCCCGCCGAGGAAGGCAAACCGGTCCTTGTCCCCCTGTTCCGCAGCCCCTCCGCCGACCTGAACATGACCCTGGCCCTGGCCCTCATCTCCGTCTTCATGACCCAGTTCTTCGGCGTCCAGGCCCTGGGATTGCGCTACTTCACCAAGTTCTTCAAAAACCCGTTCAAGGATGGGATGGGGTCTGTGGTGGGCTTCTTCGAACTGATCGCCGAAATCTCGAAAATCATCAGCTTCTCGTTTCGTCTCTTCGGCAATATCTTCGCCGGTGAAGTCGTCCTGCTGGTGATGGCCTTTCTCGTTACCTTCCTCCTGCCCAGCATATTCTATGGACTGGAGCTGTTCATCGGATTCATCCAGGCGCTTGTATTCATGTTGCTGACCCTGGCCTTCTTCACCATGGCCACCGTCAGCCACGACGATCACCATTAACGTCAGTTGCCGGTGACCGGATTGCTCCCGGACCCACTCGCAAGACTGATCACGAACCACTAATCACAGCAGTTAAGAAAAAGGAGTTCACACTCATGGATGTTGAAGTCGCAAAGGAACTGGGTTCTGCGCTTGCTATCGGATTGGGCGCAATTGGCCCTGGTGTAGGCATCGGTCTGATTGGCGCCAAAGCGATGGAAGCGATGGGCCGCAATCCTGAAGTGACCAACACTGTGCAGACGAACATGCTGCTCGGTTTCGCCTTCTGTGAATCGGTCGCTATCTATGCGCTCGTTATCTCCCTGTTGGTCAAGTTCGTCTGAACCTGTTCTCAGTGGCCCGAGTTCAGTCGTCAGTGACCTGTGTTCACTTCCATAGGCCGGTGAAACGACCGGCCCCGAACCACGAGCCACTGCAGCGTATCCAGGAGGTTGGCCTTGGACGCTCTCGATAAATTAGGTATCAGTTGGCAGTTATTGCTCTCGCAGATCGTCAACTTCGGGCTGTTGATGGTTATTCTGCAGCAGCTACTCTACAAGCCGGTTCTGAACATGATCGAGCAGCGCAAACAGCGCATCGCCGAGGGTTTGGAGCAGGCCGACAAGGCGTCGAACGCGGCCGCCGAAGCCGAAGCGGAGAAACAGGCGATCCTTGAAGAGGCCCGCCGCGAAGCGCAGGAAGTGCGCGCCCAGGCGACCCGCGACGCCGAACGCATCGCCCAGGACGTTCGCGGCCGCGCCGATCAGGAGGCCCAGGAAATCCGTATGAAGGCCCAGGCCGACGCCGAAGCGCAGACAGCCGCCGTCATGGCCGACGCCCGAAAGCAGATCGCCGACCTGGCCATCGCCGCGACCGAGCAGATCCTGGGCCGTGAGCTGGCAAACCGGGCTGAGCAGGAACGCTTTGTCACCGACTATCTGGCCCAGCAAAACGGGAGCGGTTCATGAGCGAGCGCGCGACGGCCGAACGATATGCCCAGGCCATTCTCGAGGCAATCGTAGAGCAGTGGCAATCGACGCTGACCGAAATCGCTGACGCCTTGGCGCAGGACCCGAAACTGGGCGCAGACGTCGACTCCGTCGCAGCCGCGATTCCCGACGACGCCGCCCCGGAACTGCAAAACTTCGTCAAAATGCTCGTGCAGGAGGGCGATACAACGCTCCTGCCGCGCGTAATCGCCGCTTTGGGCGCCAGTCTGCGGGGTGAAACCGGACCGCAGTCAGCTGACATCACAAGCGCCATCGAGTTGGGTGACGACGCACAAGAGCAGATTCGCCAGCGACTCACCGAACAGTACGGCGAGGACATCGTCTTCAGCTTCGACGTCGACCCATCCCTGATGGGCGGCCTGCGCATCCGCGTCGGCGATCAGTTGATCGACAACACCGTCGCAAATCGGCTGATGGCTCTGCGCGAAATGGTCGCGTCTTCGGTGCGGTGAATTTGGAATTGGCAGCCGGTTTCGGGTCCTGACCTGCAGGCCGCAAGCCTGCCAGGAACCGACAACTGAAAATATATAATAAAGGACAGCGCTTATGGCAGTTCAGACTGAGGAGCTGACCCAGGAGTTTACCGACCGGCTCAAGCAGCAGATCCTCAACTTCCAGCCGGCCCCCAGCCGCGTGGACGTGGGCGAAGTCGTCGAAGTCGGTGACGGCATCGCTATCATTTCCGGCCTGCAAGGGGTCATGGCCAGCGAGTTGGTCGAGTTCACCAAGACCGGCGTGCTCGGGATCGCCCAGAACCTGAACGATGATTCCGTCGGTATCATCATCATGGGCGAATACACCGAGATCGAAGAGGGCGACCTGGTGCGCAGCACCGGCCGCCTGGCTTCCGTCCCCGTCGGTGACCCGCTCATCGGCCGCGTGGTCAACGCCGTCGGTCAACCCCTCGACGGCAAAGGCCCTATCGATTCATCCGCAACCCGTCCGGTTGAGCGCATTGCTCCCGGCGTCGTGCTGCGCAAAGGCGTTGATACGCCTGTCGAGACCGGCATCACTGTTGTCGACGCGCTCATTCCCATCGGCCGCGGCCAGCGGGAGCTGATCATCGGCGACCGCCAGACCGGCAAAACCGCGCTCGCCATCGATACGATCATCAACCAGAAGGGCAAGGACCTGATCTGCATCTACGTCGCTGTCGGTCAGAAGCAGTCGACCGTGGCGCAGGTCGTCGGTACCCTCGAAAAATACGGCGCCATGGATCACACGATCGTTGTGACCGCCTCCGCCGCCGATCCGGCCGCCCTGCAGTTCCTGGCGCCCTATGCCGGTTGCGCAATGGGCGAAGAGTTCATGGAGCAGGGCCGCGACGCGTTGATCGTCTACGACGATCTCTCTAAACACGCCCAGGCCTACCGCCAGGTTTCGCTGCTGCTGCGGCGCCCGCCCGGTCGCGAGGCCTATCCCGGCGACGTCTTCTATCTGCACAGCCGCCTCCTGGAACGCGCCGCCCGCCTCGACGAGGAGTTCGGAGGCGGCAGCCTGACCGCGCTGCCGGTCATCGAGACCCAGGCCGGCGACGTCTCGGCCTACATTCCCACCAACGTCATTTCCATCACCGACGGCCAGATCTTCTTGGAGAGCGATCTGTTTTACGCCGGTATTCGCCCTGCCATGAACGTCGGCCTTTCGGTCAGTCGCGTCGGCAGTTCCGCCCAGACCAGGGCCATGAAAGGCGTTGCCGGCCGCCTCAAGCTGGAGTTCAGCCAGTTCCGTGAGCTGGCCGCCTTTGCCCAGTTCGGATCCGACCTTGACGCAGCAACCCAGCGTCAGCTCAATCGCGGCCAGCGCATTCAGGAAACTCTGAAGCAGCCCCAGTACGAACCCTTGCAGTTGGACAAGCAGGTCATGAGTCTCTTTGCGGTGAACAACGGCTATGTCGACGACATCGACATCACCGACGTGAAACGCTGGGAACTGGATATGCACGCCTACATGGACGCCAACCATCCCGAGATTGGCCAGACCATCCTGCGCGCGCAAGACCTGCCCGATGAATCGCTCGATTCACTGCGTCTGGCCCTGGAGACCTTCAACAGTAACTGGAGTGGGGCTGAATAGCTCCGTAATCGGTTGTCAGTGAACAGCGCAGCAACACGGCATCCCGCCACGGATCACTGCGTCTGAGGAGGCATTGGTGGCAAGCACACGTGAGATTCGCCGTCGCATCCGCTCGGTCAGGAACATCTCTCAGGTCACGCGCGCGATGGAGGCCGTAGCGGCATCCAAAATGCGTCGCGCCCAGCAGCAGGTAATGGCGACCCGTCCCTATGCGGAAAAGGCCCTCGAAGTGCTGAGCCACATCGCCCGCCTGCACGGCAGCGGCGACGCCATGGACGCGCTCATCACCTCCAGAGCCGAAATAAAGCGGGTCGGGATCGTTCTTATCACGGCCGATCGCGGCCTGGCCGGCGGCTTCAATGCCAACGTGTTGCGGCAAAATGCAGCCTTCATCAAAGAGCAGCGTGACCAGGGACGGGAAGTAGAGGTCGTTGCCGTCGGCAGGAAGGGCCGTGACTGGATTTTGCGCTACGACCCAGCCATCCGCGCCGAATTCACCAACATGCCCGATACCCTCGCCACCGCTGACATCGCGCCCATCTCCCGAACCGTCATCGATGACTTCCGCTCCGAGCGCTTCGATGAAGTCCACATCATCTTTACCGACTTTGTCAACACGCTGATCCAGCGGCCCACAGTGCAACAGATTCTGCCCGTCGTTCCGGCAGAGACAACCGCAACGATGCCGCCGGACTATATCTTTGAGCCAAGCGTCGAGGCTGTGCTGGAGCAGGTACTGATCGGCTTCACCGAAGTGCAGATCCTGCAAGCCATGTACGAAAGCATCGCCAGCGAACACTCAGCCCGCATGGTCGCCATGCGCAACGCCACCGAAGCCGCCAATGAGCTCGTCGACGAGTTGACATTGACTTACAACAAGGCCCGTCAGGAAGGCATCACCCGTGAACTGATGGACATTATCGGCGGTTCGATCGGTCTCGAATAGAACTGAGCGGGCTGAAAGGCCCCTTCCCATAGCAGAACGGAGCGTACCATGTCAGAAAACGGAAGCAACGGCCGCATCAGCGGCTCCGTGTCCAGCGTAGTAGGTCCGGTGGTGGATTTCTCCTTCACAGGCGAAGATCTGCCCGAGATCTACGATGCCGTCTACGTCGACCTCGACGACGATTCGACCTTGGTCTGTGAGGTGCAGCAGCATCTCGGGGAGGGCGCTGTCCGTGCGGTGGCCATGAGTTCTACCGACGGCATGCGCCGCGGCATGGAAGGCTACTCCTTCGGCGCGCCCATCACCGTGCCTGTCGGGCCGGGAACATTGGGGCGCATCTTCGACGTGTCCGGCAATACAATCGACAGCGATGAAGAGGTCGATGCCGCCGACCGCTATTCCATCCACCGCGAACCGCCCAGTTTTGCCGACCGCAGCACGCAGGCCGAGCTGTTCGAGACCGGCGTAAAGGTCATCGACCTGATCGCCCCCTTCACCAAGGGCGGCAAGACCGGCATCTTCGGCGGCGCCGGTGTCGGCAAGACCGTCATCATTCAGGAGCTGATCAACAACGTCGCCGAGTATCACAGCGGCTACTCCGTTTTCGCCGGTGTCGGCGAACGCAGCCGCGAGGGCAATGACCTTTGGCACGAAATGCGTGAATCCGGCGTAATCGATTCGACCGTGATGGTTTTCGGCCAGATGAACGAGCCGCCCGGCGCCCGCCTGCGGGTCGGCCTCACCGGCGTCACCATGGCCGAGTACTTCCGCGATGAGGGCCGCGATGTCCTCCTCTTCATCGACAACATCTTCCGTTTCGTGCAGGCTGGTTCCGAAGTGTCGGCCCTGCTTGGCCGCCTTCCCAGCGCTGTCGGCTACGCGCCCACGCTCGGCACCGATATGGGTGAGCTGCAGGAGCGCATCACCTCCACCAATGTCGGCTCAATTACATCGATGCAGGCCGTCTACGTGCCCGCCGATGACTACACCGACCCCGCGCCGGCCACGACCTTCGCCCACCTGGACGCCACCATTACCCTGGAACGCGCCCTTGCCGAACAGTCGCTCTACCCGGCTATGGACCCGCTCGGCTCCACCAGCCGCATCCTCGATCCTCTAATCGTCGGCGAAGAACACTACAACGTCGCCCGCGAGGTGCAACAGACCCTCCAGCGCTACCGCGACCTGCAGGACATCATCGCCATTCTCGGCGTTGAGGAGTTGAGCGAAGACGACAAGCTCATCGTCGCCCGCGCCCGCAAGATTCAGCGCTTCCTCACCCAGCCGATGCACGTGGCCGAGGTCTTCACCGGCCAGCCCGGCGAGTACGTCAGAATCGATGACACTGTGAGCGGCTTCCGTGAGATCCTGGACGGCAAGCACGATGACCTGCCCGAGCAGGCCTTCTATATGGTCGGTTCCATCGAGAAAGCGGTCGAAAAGGGTGAGCAGCTGAGGCAGGAAGAATGACGATTCAGGTCGAAATCGTAACCCCCAGCCGGCAGCTGTATAGCGGCGAAGTCGAGATGATCACCATGCCCGGCGTTGAGGGCGAGATGGGCGTACTGGCTGGCCATGCCCCCCTGCTCACGACCCTCAATATCGGCGAGCTCACACTGCACAGCGCCGACGGCGAGCCCGAGTACATCGCTGTCAGCGGCGGCGTGGTCGAAGTGCTTCCCGACAAAGTGATCGTTATGGCCCGCTCGGCCGAACGTGCTGATGAAATTGACATCGCCCGCGCCGAAGAGGCCCTGCAACGCGCCGAAGAAGCCCTGCGCACCCGGCCGGACGAAGATCGCCAGCCCGTCGAGATCGCCTACCGCCGCAGCCAGCTGAGACTGAAGGTCGCCCGCCGTCGTCGCCGCACCCGTCCGGGTGTCTTCGTAGAGGACGAAGGGTAAATCCTCTTACCAGCTAGAAAAAACCAGGCCGGGTCTTCGCACGTGAAGACCCGGCCTTTTCATTCCAACAATCAAACCTACCTGCCGTAGAACCAGTCGATTCCGATTCGTCCCACATAAATGCCGCTGCGCTTGTGATAGCTGATCAGCGCCAAACTGTCGATGAAAGTCAGACTCGGATAGCCATAGTCGTCATCAGGATCAGAACCAATCGACCGTTCGTGGATCCATGTAACGCCCTCATCCCTTGAGATTGTCGAAACGAACGGTGTCCGCAGCCTGTCCTTTGTTCCGGTCGAGCGGAGCAAAAGCAGGTCGCCGGTAGCAGGGATCCGTTTGACGTTGAGCGCCGATGAGTTGGTAGAGAGCTTCAGACTTCGCGTCTCCTCGCCCTGCGACCAGGTGACCCCCTCATCGTCGGAGTAGGATCTGACCACGCAGCCGCTGTACGTCCGGCAGAGCATCATCACCCGGCCGTCACGCAAAGGGACCACGTGTGGCTCCTGCGCCTCCACCGGCAGCGTATCGACGACATTCTCCGATTGATGCCAGGAATAACCGTCGTCATCGGAATAGAAGACCGTGCTGGCATAGCCGCGGTGGTCGCCGCCCTCCTCCCTGATCTCCCTCTCGCACGGCGCAAGAATCCGACCGGAGGGCAGTTGGCTCAGCTTGTCATTGAAGACATGATTTGTACCGGCGTGCGGCGTGACGATAAGCTGGTCGCCCCAAGTCGCCCCATCGTCGGTCGAACGCCGGTAGTACGTGTGCGCATAGCGGGGATGAGAACCGGAGAAGTAGATGTAGGACAGCAGCATCTGACCGTTCGCCAGCCGCAGTAAACTGGGGTGTTGGTACGTCTCATCCTTGCGTTCGGGCTTTGGGCGGCCCACCAGCGGAAATGGCTCTCCCCAACTCCTGCCCCGGTCTGAGGAAAACCGTCCCTGGATGTCACCAAAGACACTTCCTTCTCCAGCGTTCTCGCGATAACCGGTGTAGGCAAGCAGCAACCGTCCATCATTGAGCAGCTCAATGTCGCCCGCATTCCCCCGGTAGCCGACGAAACGTTTGGGCATCTCTACGACATGCACATCTTCGAAGAAGGCGCCTGAGGATTCTCCCACTCGATTTTCCTGCATTGTCAACTGCGTCAGTTCTTGGAATAGTAGATCGTCGTGGCAATCGCTGAAAGAGGTCGGCTCAGAGATGGGCAAGGGATTTACATCGATGGAATATTCTCATATTCTCACTGTCCGCCTTCCTCGGGAGGGAAGCAAAGATTCGAGCGGCATCGGTCTCCTCCCGCTAGCAACTCTTCTTTGGGAATCATTTTGAGGACGAACCGGCGCGTCTTTTCGTTAATCTCCATTAAGTCGTCCTTGGTCGACTTCTCCGGCAAATCACACTCTTTCTAATTCAGGAAGCGGCGCTTGAGCACATAGGCTTGGAAGATAGCGCCGCATTAAACGTCCTTTTCGCCATCCACGACAGGGCGACATGTGTCATGCAGTGCCACCATCGCTGTCTCCCTCACCCCCAGGGGAATGTCCAACTCTTCCCGAAGCAATCGAAAGAGCAGCTTTCGTTCCGCATCGGACAGCCCCGCTAATCTTTCCTGTGGTTCAAGCCCGGCTAGCCTTTCCTGGGGGTCTAATCTTGCTAGCTTTTCTTCTGGGGTACCCGTTTCGAGCACACGTTGCCGTATTTCTTCTCCAATCTCCATGATCTTTTCCGGGGTCAACAGCTCGGCCGCCATATCGCTTTCTCCCTTTACATCCAAAGTCCTCTGCAGGCCCATCATGTAAGCATACAACGGCGCCGACTCGGTTATGGTTGGCGCGTCTAGCGCAGCAATGGCGGCCTCCCGTTCCTGTTCCCGGCTGGCAAAGAGCTTGACAAATGCGTTATGAGGGTGTGGTGGCAAGTCGTTCAGAACCAGCAACCAGACCCGCCGCAGCAGCGGCAATGGGCTGCGATGACACCATCCTGCCGTTCCCGATATCCCCACTCTGCCAGCCGTGCCTTCTGCGGCGTTCTCGCGCTTAACACCACGGTGAGCACATGCTCTTCGGGCAATCTTTGTGCCTGCTGGTAAAAGTAGTCGTATGCAACCGCTTGAGCAAGCGCGTTCTCGTTTACCGATTCCGTATATTTGAACTCCAACAATACATGCCCTGCTGCATTGTCGCGCACACCATCCGGCAATCGCGCTCTTTGCGCTGCGTTCCACTCTGCTCCTTCTCTTCGGAGGAGCAGCACATCGGCTTTAGGGGACTCCCCCAGGAGATCCACCTCTCATTTACAGTAATCTCCACCGGCGGCGCCAGTGACAACTGCAAGAGTCTGCCGAGAACTTGATGGGACTGAAAGCGAACCAGAACAGGGCTATAGCCTGCAGAAATTCATGTCAGGACCCCTACTTCGGCATATCCCGCAGCGCATTGAACACCGGCAGATTGCCCCAATTATGGTCCACAATCCCCCACTGCGCCTTTTCCGTATTATTCGCCACCACGCGGAAGTTCAGATTCCACAGGATCGCCGGGCCCACCCAGCCCCATCTCTTCATCATCTGGAAGGCCTCGACCGTCCACGCGGCCTGCTCATTAAAGTCGTTGTCGTTCGCATACCCGTAACGCGGGTCAAGAGCCCCTCCGGCTGCCCAGCCAAACTCCGTCGGCCAGATCCGCTTGTTGGCCGCGCCGTACTTGACCGCGATGTTTCGATAACCCTCCATCGTACTCCGGAAACTCCAGGAGTGGTGCGGGCTGTCGCACGCGCCGTTGAAACCGCTGTTGCCATGCTTCTGAATCGCCTCACAGCCCTGCTCCCACGTGTATTGAGGCGGCACGTTGTACCCGCTCGGATGCGCGCCGATGCCGTCCATGTAGCTGTTCAGCCCGGCCTGGAACATCTTCTCAAGATATTCGAAATCATCCATCGCCGCGATGCCGCCCCTGCTCTGCGGCGCCCCGTTGCTGGCAGCCGGCGTCAGCGCCCCGCTGATCACGAACATCTGTGGACACGCCTTCTTAATCTCCGTGTAGGCAGGTCTCAAGAGCGCCACATATTTGGCCGGATCCAAGGGCAGGTTGCCCCACTCGTAATGCAGATTCTGCTCATTCCAGACCTCGATCGCCTTCAGGGAGGTGCCGCAATACTTCCCGGCCATCGCCCCCAGGAACCTGGCAAACGTGTTCGGATCCGCCGGAGGGCCGCCGACATTCGGCTCGAATCCTCCTTCGCGCGCCCATGGCGGCGCATTCACAACGCTGAACAGCAGGCTGATGCCCGCGTTATTGGCCGCATCGATGATGCCCTGCATCGAACCCCAATCGTAATTCCCCTGGTTATGTTCGAAGACCTTCCATTCGATCTGCTGCTTCACCCAACCGAAGCCCATCTCGCGCGTCTTCTGCATGACCTGGCCGGCCTGGTTATTGTGGACCATATGCGCCTGCACACCGTAACCGAAGCCGCCGCCTCCCGCTGGGGGCGGCGCTGCCGCTGCGGGCGCGGCGGCAGGCGGGTCAGGGATATCGGTGATCACGCCAACTGTGTTCAAAGGACCGCTGGCCGTCGTCAGTTCAGCAAACACCCAACCCTTATTGCCATTGCCAATATCGATTTGCCACCAGGTACCGGCGTCGTTCTTACCAAAAATGAGATAGGGCTGACCGGCCTTGAGCTGGGTCACAACGGGATAATTCGTGCCCGGCCCCTCACGCACGTTTGTGTTCTGCGTGCTCACCAGCCTCGAAGATTCTGGCGTTGGTGTCGGTACGGGAGTGTTGGTTGCAACCGGAGTCGGCGTCGCCAGGCTCATCGCCACCGTGTTCTGCGGGCTGGCCGCCTGCATGCCCCCCAGATTCGATATCTGCACAACCTGGGCCTCGACACGAATGTCCCCCTCGCCAGCAGGCGCCATGAAGGTATATACCGGATTCTCGAGCGGGACCGTTACCTCCTCCATCACGCCGCCGTCGGGGTGGAAAATCTCGTAGGACACCTTCAACATCGTCGGCGCAGTATTCACGCCCCCTCCCGTCTGGAACTGGCGCGCGACCTCCCACAAGGCCGGGTCCACATCCCCGGAATCCGCATCACGCACCATCACTTGGGTCACTTCATAACGCTCCAACAGGTTCAGCTTGCGGGCGAAGCTGTTGCTGTTCTCGATCGTAACCGTCCGCTCCATCTGCTGGTCGTCCGTGTACGCGTACACATAAGCGCCTATCGCGTCGTCCCAGGTCAACGGACGAGTGATACGCGGGTTGACCGCTGCAACCTCGACATCTGCGCCGGGAACGATCACGCCATCTTCTCCACTCAGGCGGACCTGAGCCACCAGCGGTTGCAGAGACTGTTGAAAGCCCTTCAGCCACAGCTGGTTCCCGCTCCGTTCCACCGACATGCCTGGCAGTTCCACCTGCACCTTGCTTCGGTCAATCTGGTCTGTCGCGAAGGCCAGCAGGGCTCCCATCTGCCCGCCCAACTGATATGCCGCGGGGTCAGCCGGTCCTGGAATCAGAACGCGATCTGCGACGCTGCCCAGCGCCTTCCAATCGTAGCCGCGTGTATTCCACTCAGCCGCGGAGATCTGCTGCGGCCACTCCACCCGCACGGCCAGCCAGCGATTCATATCGGGCGCGTGCAATCGCTCCGCCAACTGTTCGATGAAGTGGGTAAACTCTGCTTCTCCAGCCGGTATCGTTTCCATGCCCCGATAGTCGATGATGACACCAGGGTAACTGTACTGGGTCAGGAGATTCGCGATCGCGGTCAGTTGGTTCTGCAGCTGGCCCGGTTCCACCAGCATATTGTGGAGCAGGTCACTGCGCGGCGCCGCGCCGCCCTGCCAGTTGCGTAGCACCGGCACGATCGCATAGTTGCCGGCAGGAGGATTGGTGCGCACAACATCCAGCGCCCCGTCCCCCCGCAAGTAATAGCCGCCCACTGCAAGTGTCGTTATCGCCGCATTCGCCAGGCCGGCCGGCGGCTGCTCGCCTACCCCAATGTTGGTCCCCACCCGCGCCGGCGGCGCGCTGGTCTGCATCACGATAAAATTGGATGGCGGCGGACCGCCTAGGCGGGCTTCGATCTTGTCTTCCACTGCTAACACAGCACTGGGCACAAACTCCCAACTGTCCCCATCCCAGCTGTACAGTTCCAGCGTTTCGTATGGCTGGCTGTCGTTGGGAATCGGGATCTGCACAATGCTCTGCTCCAAGCGTCCTCCCTGCACCTCCACCTGGTAAACCGGGCTCTTGGCTTCCAGACCCGCGGCGGCCAGTGCATTCAGCGCGGGCAGCCACGCCTCTCCTGCATTCCCGTTTAGAAACTCTGCACGCGGAATGCTGTCAAGGCTGACTCGAAATGACTCAATTACACCTTCCGGAGGAAAAACGATTGTCATCCCGTCTGGATCCTTGAGTGAACCGCCGTTACTGTCAATTTCCGTTGAAGAAAGGCCCTGGATGCGCTCAAGCAAACTGATTGGCGGCAAGAGCAGCGCCGCGATGATCAGGGCGGGAATCAGGACAAGCGAAAGAATGGCCGTTGCAAACCTCCGCAGCCCGGAGGCCGGTCTCGTTTCAGGGCGGAGCGGTTCATCATATTCGAAAGAAGACCTTCCCATTTACCTTTTCCTCCATTCCGCGCCGCTTTCGGGCAGGGGCGCATTGAACGTGAATCCTCTGTACTGGCATGTGCCCATTTTCAGCGGTCGCTTCGCCTCCATATGCCGAAGTGACCAGGCATCTGTCATTTTACTGCTCTTTGCGGCACGCTGTTGAGTCCGGGGAATCTGTCTGTGTCGCCCGTTGCCGCGTCGCCGGGCTGCCGCGAACCGTCAGAATTGGCGGCACCGGCAGCAGGAGAACCCGGCCATTGCGCTGTCGCGCCTGACGCAAAGGTTCTGCAACCGGGCAAGAGGTGCACCGACCCGCTTGGCGCACGCAGTCCACTAACTATCTTAGCACAGGCAAAAAACTGAACAAAAACAGCTGCATTTCACAAGACATCGATTGCCGGATCCTTCTGCACTGCATTATACTGTTAGCGTCATCCCGGTGACCTGCCATTGCCTACAGGCAAACTTGCACCCGGTGGATAGTTTCCCTTTTTCCGGTGGAACGGGAAGTATGTATCGCAATATCGTTGTTAAGTTGGGCACAGGTGTACTGACCAAGGGTACCCGTTTCCTCAACCAACCCCAGATGGTAGAGCTGACTCGTCAGATAGCGTCACTTCACCATCAGGAAAAGGAGTTGATCGTTTGCTCCTCCGGGGCGCAAGCCGCCGGCCGGGCCCGCCTGGGATTCCCCGAACTGCCTGATACGCTATCCAGCCGCCAGATGCTGGCCGCTGTGGGCCAGAGCCGGTTGATGCTCATGTGGGAGAGGTTCTTCGAAATCTATGGCATTCATGTCGGGCAGATTCTGCTGACGAGGGCGGATACCGAAAACCGCCAGCGGTTTCTCAACGCCCGCGACACATTCAGCGCCCTGCTCAAGCACCAGATCGTTCCGATCGTCAATGAAAACGACGCCGTCGTTGTCGAAGAGATCAAGGTTGGCGACAATGACAATCTCTCCGCGCTGGTGGCCGTGCTGACCGACGCCGACCTGCTGCTGATGTTGACCGATCAGGAGGGCCTCTTTACGGCCGACCCGCGCACCGACCCGAACGCACAACTGATTCCTGAAGTCCAGACGATCGACGATTCCCTGCGCGCCCTCGCCGGCAACACACACTCCGCCCTGGGGATTGGCGGCATGAGCACCAAACTACAGGCTGCGGACATCGCCTGCCGCGCCGGCACCGACGTAGTAATCGCCGACGGCAGCGCGCCCGATGTGATCTTGCGCGCGGTCTCCGGTGAGCAAGTGGGAACCCGCTTCCCCGCACAGGAAGCGCCGTTGGAAAATCGCAAACGTTGGATCCTGGCCGGCCCCGCCCCCTCGGGCCGTCTCCTGGTCGATGCCGGCGCGGCCAAAGCCCTGCGCCGGCACGGCAACAGCCTGCTTCCCGTCGGTATCACGACCGTCGAGGGCGAGTTCGAGCGCGGCGACGCCGTCTATGTGAAAGAAAAAGACGGGCCGAATCTGGCGCGCGGCATCACCCGCTACAGTAGCGCCGACCTGAAACGAATTCGCGGCTGCCAGTCGCACGAGATAAGCGACCGGCTCGGCTATGGCTACGGGCCGGTCGCGCTCCACCGCAATGATATGATTCTATTGGAGTAAAGCTGGGAGGCGATCGATGACCATAGCTGTCAAGAAATCAGGCGCGAGCGAACAAATTACAGCCCAAATTTCTCAGAATGAATCTTCTCAGCCCGCGGGACAGCACGTAGACCTCGATGCCATGGGAAAGGCTGCGCGGCAGGCAAGCCGCAAACTGGCCGGGCTGTCATCAACGCGTAAAAACGAAGCGCTTCACGCCATCGCCGACGCCTTGGAAGCACGCAGCGCAGAGGTCCTGGCCCAGAATGAATTGGACATCGCCGACGGCCGCGCCAACGATCTCAGCGATGCCCTGCTTGACCGCCTCCTGCTGACGCCCGAACGAATACGAGGGCTGGCCGAAGACACGCGCAAGGTGGCTGCCTTGCCCGACCCGGTCGGCGCCGAGCTTGAAAGCCGCCTTCTGCCCAACGGGCTGCGCCTCAGCCGTCGCCGCATTCCCATCGGCGTGCTCGGCGTCATCTACGAGGCCCGACCCAACACCACCATCGATATCGCCGTCCTCAGCCTCAAGACCGGCAACGCCGTCATCCTGCGCGGCGGCAAAGAGACCCTGCGCAGCAACCTGGCGCTCGTTTCCGTAATTGCCGGCGCGCTGCAAGCCCAGGATTTGCCCAGCGAGGCTATCCAATACATCGGCAACCCCGACAGGGCCTTGGTCTCCCGGTTCCTGCGCATGGACGACTACGTCGATATGCTCATCCCCCGCGGCGGCAACAGTCTCCACCGCCTCTGCCGCGACCAGAGCACGATTCCCGTCATCACCGGCGGCATCGGCATCTGCCACTACTACGTCGATATCACCGCCGATCAGGAACGCGGGATGGACGTCGTCGTCAACGCCCGCACCCAACGCCCCTCCGTCTGCAACGCCCTCGATACGCTCCTCGTCAACCGCCAGATCGCGCCCGAGTTTCTGCCCAAACTGGCGCAACGCATGGGCGAGTGCGGTGTCGAAATACGCGCGACACCCGACGCCATGCCATTTCTCACTGACAACGGCGCAACCGTCATCCTCGCTGGCCCCGACGACTGGGACACCGAATGGATGACGCTGATCCTCGGCGTCAAACTCGTAGACTCGCTCGACGAGGCCATCGACCACATTCAAGAGCACAGCCAGGACCACTCCGACGGCATCCTCACCCAGGACTGGAACAACGCCCAACGCTTCGTTGATGCCGTCAACTCCTCAGCCGTCTTCGTCAACGCCAGCACCCGCTTCAACGACGGCGGCCAGTTCGGCCTCGGCGCCGAGGTCGCAATCAGCACGCAGAAGCTCCACGCCCGCGGCCCAATGGGGTTGGAAGAGCTGACTACCTACAAGTGGATTGTCCTGGGCGATATGCACGTACGCGAATAGTTTCTGGACAATTGGGGCTTTGTTGCCGATTGCCAGAACAGCGCTGTGCGGGAGCAAAGTGCGGCTGATCCGTGAAGGGCCGCGCAGCTGCGCGAAGAAACTCCGAGACGCCTTTGGTGTTCTTCGCGCCACTTCGCGTGACTTCGCGGATCGATCGGTTTCGTAGTCTGGGCCCAAGTCGGCAGTTTGAGGCTGTGTTCGTTCCCGCTTTCTGCCGGCTACGGTTCGACTGCGTCCGCGTAGTCCAGCAGCGCAGCCGCAGCCGTCTCCAGGTCCCCGAATATACCCAAGCCGACCGCCGCCGCCACAGCCGCACCGACTGCCGCCTCTTCGGCATGGTCAGGAATCAGCAGCCTCTTCCTGAAACGACCCGCCAGGATCTGGGCCAGCAGCCTGTTCTGGCGAACACCGTTGCCCGCGCCCACTAAGAGCGGCGGCTCTCCCACCACCGGCTTCATCTGTTCAAAAAAGGCGAAAAAGCCGTCTGCCATGCCTTCGAGCAAGGCGCGCGCGAAGTGAGCAGGAGTGAAGTTATCCGGTGAAAGCCCGCTGAAAGAGGCCCGCAGCCCCGGGTCAGTGCGGCTGCCGCTGAAGAACGGTTCACAGCGCAGCCCATCGCTTCCGGCAGGGACAGTCGACGCCAGCTCCGTCATCCGTTCGTAGAGGTTGTCTGGCGATTCCGCTTCTAGGAGTTGGGCGCCCACCTGCTGGAAAAAGCCCTGCAAGTATGCGTAGGAACGACCTCCGAACAGCCCTCCCCCAATCAGCAGATACTGGCCGCCGGGAAACGGACGGTTCTCCAACCCGGGGATGAAATGAAAACTGTCCGTGCGGGCAGAAATCTGGCCGCCCGTTCCTACGTTCAGGAGCAGACAGCGGCCCGGCTCCGGCGCGCTGCCGATGAAACTGGCCTGATTGTCCCCCAGCGCGACCGTCACCGGCGTGCCCGGCTCCAGGCCAGCAGCCTCAGCCAGCTCGCGACGCAAACCTCCCACCACATCTCCGGCGCCCCCAATCGGCGGGAAGAGTCCCGTCGGCAGCTCCAACCGCTCCAACAGTGTCTTATCCCAACAGTTCCCCCTGATATCGAAGATCCCGGAACTGCCCGCCAGCGTCGGCTCACAAACCACCGACGCTCCAGTGAGGAACGAGACCACCGCATCCGGGACAAAGCAGGCAGTCACCGCGGGATCGGGCAGATCCCCCTGCAAATTGAGCCAGTATAGGCTGGGACCCAGAAACCCCGCCGCCGGCAGACAGCCGGTATTGCGAAAGGCCTCACGCCCTCCCGCGGCCGAGATGAACCTATCCAGCACCGGCCTGTCAGAACCGGCAAGCGGCTTTTGCACCCGCAAGTCCTGCCAGGTAATGGCGGGCCCGGCCGGCGAAGCATCCGGCCCAATCAGAGCAACGCCGTGCTGCTGGCCGGTGACACCGATGCCTTGTATGTCGGTAGGGGCCAAATCGGCCTGCACGACCAATTCGGCCAGGCACTGCACTGCCAACTCGTACAGTCGCGACAGGTCCAACTCAGCGCGCCCAGGTCCCGGAGACAAACCAGCGCGATTGGCAACGGTCCGGTGGGCCGCTTGGCTGCCGCTCTCCGGATCCAGCACAACCGCGCTCAATGAGGTTGTGCCGATGTCGAGTCCTATGAGCATAGTGATTTCCCTTTCCAAAAATACACTTATTGCAATGAGATTGTATCCCACGGAACCGTCTGGGAACATACGCGCATCGCTGGGCCAGTATGGAAAGACCCCCGCCTCTCTGTTACAATAGAGACGCTCTTGCGAGAGCGGCACCGCAATTCTGTGCTCTGCACGTAAACATGAATTTGCACCCTCGCCTTTCCACTTTTCCTTGTAATCCATGCTACACAACGCAGGGGAGGCATCATGACGACAACCACCATCGCCCAAGACAAAAGGACCCAGTTAATTGAAGACGGCTACTGTGTCTTCGATCAGGTGCTTTCTCCCGAAATGCTGGCACGCGTACGCGCCGCCAGCGACGGCCTCATCGACGCGCAGACCGCCGAGCACTTCGAAGAGCAGAAATCAACCGGCAGCATGATCAGCGTCTATGATGATCCCTTTTTCGCTGAACTGGTGGCCTATCAACCCGCTCTGGATGCGCTGACTGCACTCGGCTATCCAAAGCCGCGCTGGTCCTCCGGCTTTGTCATCAGCAAGCCCGGCCACTCACCGCCCCTCTTCTGGCATCAGGACTGGTGGGGATGGAACGATCCGCTGAGCTATACCGACCTTCCCCTGCAGCTCTTTGCCATGTACTATCTGGTCGACACGCGCATCGAGAACGGCTGCCTGCGCGTCATCTCCGGTTCCCATCGCAAACGCCATCGTATGCACGATGCAGTGCCCACTGCCCATACCGATGAGCTGCGCCGCGCCACCGACCCCACCCATCCTGCCTATCAACCAATGCCCGAAGATCAGGCTGTGCCAGTGCGCGCCGGAGATCTGGTGATCGGTGACTCCAGGCTTCTCCATGGCTCCTACGCCAACCAGACCGATGAACGGCGCACAGTCATTACGATCTGGTACCATCCCAATTTCGATATCTCCTCGCCCCGCATCCAGTCCAATCTGAGCCGGACCCAGACACGGGTAGTCGACTGGCCGCCGCAAGCGCAGAAGCTGGTCCGGAGATTGGTTCCCACCTATGAGGGTGACGAAGAGCCGCTGGAGTGGAACCGCGTGCCCGGACCTGAACTGAAGTGAGATTCGCCGCCGCACATTACGCGGCGATGATACATACAACTACGCAACCATTATGAAAAGATTCTGACATCAAGGAGAACAATTCGATGAAAATGCACATTGGCGGGCAGTGGGTGGACAAATCCGAAAAGATCGAAGTACTTCACCCCTTCGACGGCTCCGTCATCGACACTATCCCCAGGGGCGACGCGGCCGACGTCGAACTGGCCCTCGCAACCGCCGAACGCGGCGCCAAAGTAATGGCTAGTCTGACCGGCTACGAGCGCTACGAAATCCTGCACAAGGCCGTCCATCTGATGGAGGAGCGCAACGAAGATCTCGCTCGCACCATCACGCTTGAAGAGGGCAAGATAATTGCCGAGGGCCGCATCGAAGCCGCACGCGCGGTCGAAATTATCGCCCTCTCCGCCGAAGAGGCCAAGCGCCTCGGCGGCGAAGTCGTCCCGCTTGACGGCGCACCCGGCGCGGCCGGCAAATTCGGCTTCACCGTCCGCGTGCCCTGCGGCGTTATCGTCGGCATCAGCCCCTTCAACTTCCCTCTCCATCTCGTCTGCCATAAGATCGGTCCCGCCCTGGCCGCCGGCAACGCCATCATTCTCAAACCGGCCACTGACACGCCGCTCTCAGCGCTGAAGCTGGTCGAAATCTTCCTCGAAGCCGGCACACCGCCCGAGGCGCTTCAATGCCTCACCGGCTCCGGCGGCGTCATCGGCGACGCCCTCTGCGCCGACCCGCGCGTCCGCAAGATCACCTTCACCGGCAGCCGCGACATCGGCGAGCACATCTGCCGCACCGCCGGCCTAAAGCGTGTAACTATGGAACTCGGCTCCAATGCGCCCCTGATCGTCATGCCCGACGCCGACCCCGAACGCGTAGCCCAGGCCGCCGCCGCCTCCGGTTACTCCAACGCCGGCCAGGTCTGCATCTCCACCCAGCGCGTCGTCACCCATGAGAAGATCTACGGCGACTTTCTCGATGCCTTCAAGGCCACCGTCGAAGACATCACAACCGGCAACCCGCTGGCCGAATCCACTAAAATGGGCCCGATGATTCGCGAGGAAGACGCCGTGCGCGTCAATCAGTGGGTAGAGGAAGCCGTGAGTGGCGGCGCCGAGCTCGTCCTCGGCGGAGAGCGCAACGGCCAGATGTACCAGCCGACCATCGTCTCCAATGTCAGCCCGGAGATGAAGATCTCCTGCGATGAGGTCTTCGGCCCTGTCGTCGGCGTGACCCCCGTCAGCGACATCGACGAAGCCATCGCCCTCGCCAACGACACCAACTACGGCCTGAGCGCAGCCATCTTCACACAGAATATCGACTGGGCAATGAGATTCGTGCAGGAAGTAGAGTCCGGCAATCTGCACGTCAACTGGGGCACCCAGTGGCGCGCCGACCTGATGCCGTATGGCGGCGTCAAGGAGAGCGGCATGGGCAAGGAAGGACCCAAGTACGCCATCGAGGAAATGACCGAAACAAAGATGGCGGTCTTCCACCTGAGCTGATTGGGCAGGCTGGATTCAACCCGGTCGAAAAAGAGGTTTCCGACTCCGAAAGGCATCGGCGCGTGAATGTTCCCGTGTCGATGCCTTTTCCATATCAGCCCCTAGCCGTCACTGTGGAAGACAGCCAGCCGGAACTCGTGGTTCATCCCCGTCTCCCGCAAGGTCAGCCACGATTCCCCGGCGACCTGCTTTGTACACGGCCCGAATGAACAGACTGTCAACCGCCGCGTGCACGCCTCGTGCCGCAGCCGGTTGAGTACAGCCTGTAGCATCTGCCCTCGAAAAGGGGAGAACAGAAAATAGACCGTACCCCCGCACAGGTCCGCGCAGCGAGCGTTCCCCACAATGAAAGAGACCCCTTCAAGACTCAGCCTTTCCGCTTCACCGCGGGCCCGCTCTACATACGCCGGCATCACCTCCAGCCCCATCGCCTCCACGCCCGTCAGCAGATGGACCAACAGCACCACCTGCCCCAGCCCGGAGCCGATGTCAACAAACCTGTCGCCGCGCGTCAGCGGCACGCGATCCACCAGTTCCAGCACCGCGCTCACCGGCGTCGACTCATAGTGAATCATCTCACTGTCGCCACCGACCCACGGCTGCGGCGGGCAGTCGCTGCGAAACAACCCTGCGGCCAGAGCGTCCGCGGCCTCCCCGCCCCAGTGCATGCACGCAGTATCGCCGTGTCGGTAGCGGCAGTTGCTTTCAAGCAGTGCCCGCACCTGGCCCGGTGTGACCGTTCCGGTTCGGATGCCAGAACGCAACTTCCGAAAAAGAGCCTGGTTCCGCGCCCCCAAATTGTCCTCTAATGCGCGTACCCGCCGCAGCCCGCTTGCCGCAAGCTGCTGCCCGGCGTGTATCTGGAACGCCTCCCCTAGAAAGTCGAGCGTCCTCAGCGCGTCGAAGCGCGCCGCTAAATTGTCATCATTGTGGAGTGTGGAGTCCCGTTCCAGAGCGGCCAGATCCCGTTCCAACTTCAACAGATCGGCCATGACGGTCTCCGCGCGGGGTAATATGCTTTCTACTTGAGCTCTGCGAGCGGTTCCGTCCTGCTGGAAAACATCTCGGCGATCAGTGGTTCGCCCACCAGATCATATTCCAGCGCCCCGTTGATATGCACCTGCAGGAGCGTGCCCGCCGGCGCGTCCGCGATGCCCGGCACAAGCACCAAGCCGTCCACCTCCGGCGCGTCGCGATAGCTCCGCCCCATCACCAGCGGAGCGCCGCTCTCGGCAATTTCGCCTTGGCCCTCGACGAGGATGTCGAGTACCTTCCCAACCTGTTCCTGATTCTTGCGCAAACTGATCGGCTGCTGGACCTCCATCAACCGGCCGTAACGCTCCTCTTTCTCCTCCTCAGCCACAGGGTCAGGCAGCTCCGCCGCCGGCGTTCCCGGCTCCGGACTGAAAGGAAATGCGCCCACCTTGTCGAACTCCATCGCCTGCGCGAACTTCAACAACCCCTGAAACTCTTCTTCGGTCTCGCCCGGGTAACCAACAATAAATGTGGTGCGCATTGCGATATCCGGCATCGCCGCCCGCAGCTTCTCCACGTGGTCGTAGACCATCTCCAGCCGCGACGGCCGGCGCATCCGCCGCAGCGTGCGCGGATCTCCATGCTGCAGCGGCATATCCAGATAGGGCACGATCTTTTCTTGGCTCGCCATCACTTCGATCAGCCCGTCGCTGACGTGCCCAGGGTAGGCGTACATCAGCCGCACCCACTTCAGAGTGTCGTTGGTGCGGTTGCAGAGCGCGCTCAACAGGCGGGGCAGGCTGTCCGGCTCCCCCTGGTCCCGTCCAAAGTCGGTTGTATCCTGCGCTACGATCACCAGCTCCTTGGCGCCCGCCGCCACAAGCGCATTGGCCTCGTCGATGATGGCCTCTATGGGCCGGCTGCGCAGCTTGCCCTTGAAGCTGGGAATCGTGCAGAACGCGCACGGCGCGTTGCAGCCGTCCGAAATCTTGAGATAGGCGCTGCCCCCGGCAACCGGCGGCCGCGGAAATGGCTGCACGTAAGTTTCGTCCGGCTCACCCAGCAGACTGTACCGTTGCAACTTGCGCTGCTCCGGCCCGCCGCGCACCTGCTTGATCAACTCCACCACATCCATCCAGCGCCGCGTTCCCAGCAGACCGTCCACCTCCGGCACCCGCGTCAGCACCTCCTCTCCGTTGCGCTGCGCCAGACAGCCGGCCGCGATCAGCATCTGGTGCCGCCGCTTGCCGTCCGCCAACTCCTGTAAGACCCCGATCGACTCCTCTTTGGCCGCCTCCAGAAAGCCGCACGTGTTCACGATCAACACATCCGCCTGCCGCGCATCGGCACTGACCCCAAAGTCGGCCTGCCGCAACAGCATCTCTATGCCGTCACTGTCAACCTCATTCTTCGGACATCCAAGGGTAACCAGGTGATAAGTTTGACTCATCTTCATCAACCAAGCTCTTACTCGAACTCGCTCGCGTTCTTACAACAATCGGCCTTGCACAGCCAAGCCATTTTAGCACAGATTTCAGTGGAGTTAGATTCAGCCGCCGGGGAAAATCCGTTCACATCAGTGGAGCACGCGAGGGTACTTCCAATCAGGGGCGAATACGATCCAGCAGCTCGTCCAACTCCTGCTGACTCGCAATCGGCCCGACTACAGTCTCGATGATCCTACCTTCGGGGCTGATGAAGAAGGTCTCCGGCACACCCTGAATCCGGTAGCGCCGGGCTGCCTGGCTGCGCAGGTCCGGCCCATTCGGATAGGTGATATCAAACTCCGCAAGATAGGCAAGCGCCGCCGGCTCCTGGTCCAGATAGTCCAGCCCCAGAAAGACAATCCCGTTCTCCTTCTCGCGGCGCCACGTCTGCTCCAGCAGATCCGCCTCTTCGCGGCAGGGCGTACACCAGCTCGCCCAGAAATTGATGACGACGCCCTTCCCCCGCAACCCGCCCAGGTCGACTTCCTCGCCATCGAAAGTCGTGAAGCGCAGTTCGGGCGCCTCACCCGCGGCCCGCTGTTCCTGCACATTCGTCTGCCACAATCGCACGGCTAGCAGGACAATGAACGCTAAGATGGCGCCAAGGAACAGGACGCGCCAGAAGTGCACCGCTCCTCTGGTTGGCGCCTCCGTCTGTCGTTCAGTATGCGACTCTGGCGGGACATCTCTTTCAAGAAGATGGGACCTACCGCCTTCCGGCTCCGTCAGTTCAGTCATAACGGGCCAGTTCCTCATCCAACCGCCGCTCCCGCTCAGTGTGTTCGGGGCCGGCTACTCTGGCCGCCGCCGGTCGCGACGGACCCGCCATCTGATGCAAGCGCAGCCAGAGGAAGACGCCGCCGCCCGCGACCGCAACCAGCGGCAAGATCCACGCCAGCCAGTTGAACCCCTGCCTCGGCGGTTCCCCCAGCACCTGCGGCCCGTACTGATCCAGAAAATAGTCCCGGATCGACTCCGCGTCCTCGCCCTCCGCCAATTTGACCTCGATCACCTCCCGCATCTGCGCACATGCCTTCAGTTCGCAGCTGTCCAACCGTAACCTGCCGCCGCACAGTGGGCACCACAGATCCCGCGCAACGGTGTTCACTTCATCAGCGGTGATGCCTGTGGATTCGCTTTGGGCAAAAAGGGACGTGCTGCTGCCGATACAAACGAGCAGCAGGCAAATGGCTGGAAGGAGAATACGTAGACTGCTCGAGAACGCTGCGGTTTCGCGGACTGTGCGCGCTGTGAGGGGAGAGGCCATGCGTGTACTGTGCAGAACGATGCCCGACTACGCGGCAGGCTGCTCAGTCAAACGTACAAAGAGACATTGCGCCAGGGAGCGGCCAATTATCTTTACGAGACCCCCCGGTTCCGTCTGCGTGGAACTGTCCTCGATCTGCACGATGCTGGGCCCGTCGAAGGGCTCTACATTCAACACTTTGACCCGATAACCGGGTTCAAGATTCATCTGCGTCAGGTATCGCAGCATCGGCGCATTGTGGTTGGCTACCCGGCGCAATTCACCCGTCTGCCCCGGCCGCAGTTCCGCCAGACTGATCAGATTCTCGCTCTGAACATGACCGTCTT
The DNA here is from genome assembly GCA_965200615.1 of Caldilineaceae bacterium. GTDB lineage: Bacteria > Chloroflexota > Anaerolineae > Caldilineales > Caldilineaceae > Bin5. The sequence goes on from OZ241377.1 coordinate 1,887,832, forward strand.
CGCTCGGAACCGGGTCTCCATGCGGGCAATGGGTCGGGAAGTTGCACAGGATCTCCATCCGCTTCTCGAACTCTGAGCTGATAGCGTGCTCCAACCGCATGGCCTCTGCCTTTACCTGGTCCCAGGTAAAGCCCATCACCTCGATCAGAAACACCTCCAACAGCCGGTGCCTTCGCAGCAGCTGCAACGCCGCCAGCCGCCCCTGATCGGTCAACTGAATGCCGGCCTTCGCAGAGCGGACCACGTGACCGGTCTCTGTCAGCCGTTTCGCCATGCTGCTGGCCGCAGCCGGCGTCACCTCCATCTTCTGTGCCAGCACAGAAGTGGAAATCCTGTCGTTGGTTTCGCTCAACTCATAGATCGCAACCAGGTAGTCGAGCATCCCATCGGTGATGATGTTGCAGAATGTGCGCATGATCGCTCAATCAAAAGGGGCAGTTCCAAGACAATAGGGATATCATGCGTATTCTATTACGGTAACGACAAACTGTCAAGACGGGCTATATAACATTGGCTTTTTCCCGATGAGCATGACATCCCACTGCCGTTCTAGATTGGCGATGCAAATGGCAGCTTGGCGAGATGAATGTACTGCTGTTATTGTTCATGTCCTGTTTTGACGTTAAAATTAGCTGAATGCAGCGGTTTTCCGTCCAGTAACCTTTAGCTTCGGCCAGAGAATTTTACAGGAGTATACGCATGGAACGTCTCCAAGATGCACTCGAGCAAAATCAAGCCAAAATGAGGGAGAGACTTTTTCTGACCGACAAACTCTGGCATCAAATTATGGGCACGATCAGGGAGAATCCGGCAGAATTATATACCTCCTCTAATGTATGCAAGAACGAGAAAATCTGGACGTTCCTGGCTGCCAGCGGTTATGCGCTATGCGGAATTGAAGGTGTAGAGAAGCTCACTAACATCCTCACCGGCTCATGCCTACCTCAGCCAGACGACGCCAGAATTTGGATGGAAGTCCTGTCATATCCTCCTAGAATACAAGAGGGGAATACGCAGATCGATCTGGCTGTTGGCACTATTTCCATTAGAGAAGGAACAGAGGGCGGGATAGAACTTGGGAAAAATTCGCCTTCTTGGATATGCTTCAGTGAAATGAAGTGGTTTTCGGATTTGTCTATCAGCACCACCCATGACCTTCGCCGAAATCAACTGGCCCGTGTGATAGAGAATGCTCTGTACTTTAATGACAGAGCTGGGAATTCCGATCAGAGAGGAGCAAGATATTCCGATGATGTCTACGTCTCGCTCGTAACTCCTAAAGCCTTTAGGGATACCGAAGTGAAATCTCGTCTCTACCAGTACAAATATGAAGAATACAAGGCCGCTGATCTAAACGGCCTCATAAAAGACCTTAACGCTAGTGCTTTGAAGTTGCGCAATCCCTCAGCTAGTTTGGGACAACAATTGGAGAGGCTAGCGTGTATTCGTTGGGTTACATACGACGACATATTTGCTCAGATGCCCAAAAGTGAAATCAGCCCTGAACTACTGAGTTTCTGGGAAGAACGCGGAGGCTATCAAGGTAGAGAGACATAAGTCTAGTTCTGAAACACTGAAGAGTCTTGTGATCTGAGAAAGCCATGCCTGTCCTTTGTCCATATTGACTGGGGCAATCGATAAGGTCTCGGCGACAGAAGTTTCGTAAGACTTAGGAGTGCGCGAAGCTGTCGCCCCTCAAATCGTGGTTTCTATGGAGAGCCCCAATGCAGCCCAGAACCATCGATCTGAGCTATCCCCTTGCTCCTTCGACGCCCCCCTTTCCCGGTGATTCTCCAGTCGAAATCGAGGTGCGCACCTCTATCCCCGCCCATCTCCCACCCGGCACACCAGGACACATGAATACAAGCAACCTGCGCACTTCCCTCCACACCGGCACCCACATGGATGCCTTCTTCCACTCCTACCGAGACGGGGCACCGATCGATCAGATCCCGCTGGCACAGTGCATCGGCCCGGCCCTGCTGCTTGACCTCCCCACAAAACAGGCTAGAGAAGAAATCACCGCGTTTGACCTGGCGCCTCATCGCCAATCTATCAGCCGCACCCCAAAACTGATCTTGAACACAGGTTGGGCCCAAAATTGGGGCAAGTCGAACTACTTCTCGGACTATCCTGCGTTGACAGGCGACGCCGCCCGCTTCCTCGTGGATTGCGGCATCGAACTGCTAGGGACGATACCCCGTCGGTCGACTACTCCCCTAACGACGCCCACTTTGTACTCTTGGGCCATGAAGTCCTGATCGTCGAAAACCTGACCAACCTCGATCAGATCGGCCAGCCTTACTTTCAATTTGTGGCCCTGCCCCTCAAAATTACAGGTCGGGACGGATCCCCCGTCCGGGCTATCGCCATCGCCGGAGAAATGTAGTACGCCCCTTACCGCTCTCCCACTCGCTGTCGCCATAACATACCCGAATATAAATGACCTGAAGAGGCTAATTCATGACACACAAGATAGCAGAGAAAGCGGGTTCCGACCTCCACAGTGACAGTACACCGACGGCCGCTGACGGCTGCCCCACGCCAGCGGAACGCTTCTTCTTCGACAACAATGGCTATCTGGTCTTGGAGGATTTTCTGGACGCTGAACACGTCAACGCCTTGCTCCAGGCTCTCCGCCGAGTGACGAAGCAGCGCCGCAATCTGCAGGAGCAGGGGACCCCGCATACCGGCATAACGACGCCCATGGGCGAAAAGAGTACCCGTATCTTCTACATTCTCGATGACGATCCCCTGTTCCTGGAGATGCTCGACTGGCCCGCCATCTGGCCCTACGTAACCGGCCTTCTCAATGCCCTCCCGCATCACCATGCCTCCGACGCAATCATCGAGCATGGCAGCGATCTAATCGGCCGCGACATGAGATGGCATATCGACGGTATTGACGACGGATTCAGAAACCTGGGCCCGCAAATTCCGCTGTTGCAACTTAAAATCGGCTACTATCTCAGCGACATGACCCAACCCGGCCAGGGCAACCTCTGCGTCCTGCCGGGCAGCCATAAGGCCGCCTCTGCGCCAACGCGCGAAGACCTGCAGCGGTGGGGGAAGTCTGCCGGGGTTACGGAGATCTGCGCGCCGGCAGGGACCGCCATCCTGTTCCACAATGCCCTCTGGCACTCCGCCGGCCCGTTCAACAGCAAAAATGGTCAACGCGCTATGCTCTATTTTGCCTACGAGCATCCCTGGATGATCGCTTCACAGGAACATTGGGGCTATCCGAGCGAATTCTACAACAGGCTTTCTCCTGCCCGTCGCAAGCTTTTCCACGGTTTCCTTTTCGACCCGCCCGAGCAGCGCTGGGGATAGCAGCCGCCAGTCAGCCTCTGGTAGCAACAGAACCTCAACCCGATGACCCTCAAAACTGGACTGACGAACAACTCTTCTGGTAGGATGATTTCTCTTGCACCGGGTCGCAGCCTTGCCGTAGCGGCGCTTCAGCCGGGCGGCGGTTCGAGTTGGACAGCGCTCGAAATGTAAGGCGCCGTTCCTGAACAGTGCGGATTGCCGCCGCGCCGCCGCGTGTCCGTCGCGTTCGCTATCTGAAGGAAGGACAGAACATGAAGATTGGAGTCTCCTGGAGAATCTGCGCACTGATCGGCGCGGTCCTGTTTGCCGCTTGTGCCCCAAGCGACCCTCCCAGTTCTCCGCAGTCGGACGCGAACGGCGCGGCATCGTCCACTCCCACGACGGCGCCAGCCCAGACGCCTGCCGCCATCCCGGCAACCGCCGCCGCAGAAACCAGCACGCCGGCCCCCGCGCCCGACTCCCAACAAAGGCCGGCTTGGCCCGACATTGTCTTGATCAAAACAATGTCTGGACTGAAGAATCCTGTAGATCTGGCTCATGCCCGGAATGGCTCCGGGCGCGTCTATGTGGTTGAGCAGAGGGGGTTGGTTCAGGCGTTCAACAATGGCTCCCAAGGCCAGACCCCGTTCATGGACATCCGCGACCGGGTTAACTGCTGTGGGGAAAGAGGGTTGCTTGGCATCGCCTTCCCCGCGGACTTTTCCAGCAGCGGAACCGTTTACGTCAACTACACGACCACAGTGCCCGGCACCCTGCATACCCGCGTTTCCCGCTTCCGCCTCCGCCCTGACGCTCATCAAGTCGATCCCGATACAGAAGAGATCCTTCTGCAGTTCCATCAACCTTGGGGCAATCACAATGGCGGCCAGATCGCATTCGGCCCGGACGGTTACCTCTGGATCGGGACCGGTGATGGCGGCAGCGGCGGCGATCCCCAGGACAATGGGCAGAAAGGCCAAACGCTGCTCGGCAAACTCCTTCGCATCGACGTCTCCGCTGCCACCGCCGCCCCCTATGCTATCCCTGCGGATAACCCATTCGTTGGCAATGATCAATTCCTCGACGAGATCTGGGCCTACGGTCTGCGAAACCCATGGCGTTTCTCCTTCGACCGTGACACCGGTGACCTCTACATCGCCGATGTAGGCCAGAACGCCTGGGAAGAGGTGAACTTCCAACCCGCCGGCAGCACCGGCGGCGAAAACTACGGCTGGCGCATCATGGAAGGTCTTCACTGCTTCAACCCCTCCTCCGGCTGTCCCACAACCGGTCTGACCATGCCGGTGGCCGAATATGACCGTATCAGCGGACTTTCCATTACCGGCGGCTACGTCTACAGGGGGCAGGACCATCCCTCCCTCCAGGGCATCTACTTTTTCGCGGACTACGTCACCGGTAATATCTGGGGTCTGAGGCAGGTCGACGGCGCATGGGAATCCGAACTGCTTCTGGATAGCGCCTACAACGTCAGCAGCTTTGGCGAAGATGAGGCGGGCAATCTCTACCTCCTCGACTACAGAGGTGTAATCCTTCAGATTCAGGCTGCTGGCCAAAACTGAAGTAATTATGCTGAAGATGTGAACGCGACACCGCCGCGATGGAAAATCTCTTGAGCAGCCCTTTTGCAGCACAGCACCAGCGAAAGGACCTTCCATGGATTTCGACCTGATTATTATCGGCGGCGGCATCGTCGGAGCGGCCGCTGCCTATCGCGCCGGTCAGCTGGGCGCCCAGACTCTACTGTGCGACCGCCGCGACACAGGCCGCGCCACCGACGCCGGCGCCGGCATTCTCGCTCCCGAGAGCAGCACACGTGATGGCCGGCTCTGGTACGACTTCGCACTCGACGCCGTGGAGTACTACGCCGTTCTGATCGATGATCTCACTGCCGACGGCGTGCCTGTCGAGGAACTCTCTCGGGCTTACAGCCTGTGTTCCAAACTGTCCGTCGCCCTCGACGACACCGAAGCGGCCGCCCTCGCCGAGATGGAGCAGGAAATCTATGCCCGCCAGGAGGAACGGCGCCCTCCCTCTGCGGAGAGGATTCGACGCATCTCTCCCGCAGAAGCCCGCGACACCTTCTTCCCTCCTCTGGCCGACGCCAGCGCAGTCCTGATTCAGCCTGTCTCCCGCCGCGTCGACGGCCGCCTGATGACAGCAGCTCTCGAACGCGGCCTGCGCAGCCGCGGCGTCCGGACAATCGAAGCCGACGTGTCAGCCCTGCTGCCGCAAGACGGTCAGGTGAGCGGTATCCGCACCGCTTCAGGCGAAGAATATACGGCTGGCGCCGTTCTCATCGCTGGCGGAGCCTGGTCGGCCGCCTTCGCCGACCAGCTGAACGTCCGGATTCCCGTTTCCCCCCAGCGCGGGCAGATCATCCATCTGCATATTCCCGGCCAGGATACGAGTTCCTGGTCGATCGTGGGTGGATTCAGCGGTCACTATCAGGTGCCCTGGCCCGGCGGTCGCGTCGCAATCGGCGCCACGCGCGAAACCGGCAGCGGCTTCGCTCCCAACGCAACCGTTTCGGGCATCCAGGAAGTTCTGCATGAAGCCCTGCGCCTCGCCCCCGGCCTGCGCGACGCCGCTATCCACGAAATCCGAGTCGGCCTGCGTCCCTACACCACTGATCACCTGCCGCTGCTGGGTTCCATTCAAGGGGCCAAAGGTGTCTACCTTGCAACCGGGCACGGGCCCACCGGGTTGACTCTCGGCCCATACAGTGGAAAGCTGGTGGTCGAACAGGCTCTGGATCTACCGACAGCCTGGGATCTGGCGCCCTTTTCTACGACTCGCTTCATTCGCTGATTGGAAGACAATTCCTGTTCTAAGCCGGTCCCCTATCAAAAACTGTTGTGCGGTACCTGCCATACGATCTGTCCGCTGCTGACTCCGGCTATCGCAAACACCTGAAGACAGGCATACCCGTGGTATACTCATGACCATGATGGAGACAACGGAATCGATGAACGCTCAGCCGCTAACAACTGAGCAACTGGAACAGGCCAAACGATTTATCCTCAATAGCCTGCCGCAGATACTGGAGCAATCCCCCGAATTTGTCGTATTTGTTGAAGGGGTGGTCGCCGAGAAGTTTCCGCGACGGGATGAGTTTGCGCGTCTCCTGGATTAAGTGGAGGCAAATCGCCAGGAAACATAGCAATACAAGAGAAACCGAAGCACGCTTCAACAGAATAGATGAGCGCTTCGACAAGCTGGACGAGCGTGACGATGAATTCTATGGCGAAGAGTAAAAACGTCCGTTGTCGGAGCACTTTTTCCGGGTCATGGCAACGAGCGCAATCCTTCAGCAATACACAGACCTCATGACAATCGTGATGCTCTAATTCAATATCTGTCCACGCCTATCTTCCGGTCACACCTGTATGCAACTGACACCTGTAGACAATATCCCCCCTGCCATCGACTCTTCCCGCAAAGAACGACCTGATAACCACGATCAGGCAACTCCTTCCCGCACAGCCTACACAATCAAGGAGATGCCGGAGGATCTCCGCCCCAGAGAGAGGCTGGAGTATGCCGGCGCCGGTGCCCTCAGCGCCGCCGAACTCCTCGCAATCGTGCTGCGTACCGGCGGTCGGGGCGAAAACGTCATTCGCCAGGCCGAGCGCCTGCTGACCGAATTCAACGGCCTGCCCGGTCTGGCCCACGCCAGTTTTGAGGAGCTGACAAATACCCGCGGCGTCGGCAAGGCCAAGGTCACACAGATCAAAGCCGCCCTCGAACTGGGACGCAGGCTCCTGCTCGCCGCGCCCTTGGAGCGCGACAAGATCCAGAGCCCCTCCGATGTAGCCAATCTTCTTATGTTGGAAATGGGTATGCTGGAGCGGGAACAGGTACGGGTCGTTCTCCTGGACACGAAAAACAATGTCCAGCGTACTCCCGTCGTCTATTCCGGCAGCCTCAACGCCGCCGTAATTCGTGTAGGTGAAATCTTTACCGAGGCCGTGCGCGCCAACAGCGCCTCACTCATCGTCGTCCACAACCATCCCAGCGGCGACCCCACACCCAGCCCCGAAGACGTGCAGGTGACAAAACAGATCGTCGCCGCAGGCAAGCTCTTGCAGATCGATGTTCTCGATCATCTGATCATCACCCGCGATAAATATGTCAGTTTGAAGGAAAGAAGGTTGGGGTTCGATTGATGCGAAGCGCCGCTGTTACGCCAACGCGCTGACACTCAGTAGATAATCAGTCACCGCGCGCACGTCGCCCGCATTCAGTTGGTGATCCTTCTTTGTGCGCACATACTTCTTCAACTGATCGACCCGCAATACCGGCATCGAGGGGTTCTCAAGCTCCAGTTGCATGGCCGGATTGATGAAGACCGCCGCGCTCTCGATCGGAATGTCGGCAGCGTTCACCGCTAATTCACCGCTCGACTCTCCCTCTTGAAGCAGCTCCCGGACTTTCCGTTCGGTCTCCTCGATCTCACGTACGGGGTTGCCCAGTCCCTCCCGGTTGAGAAACGTCAGCAATCGGCCCAGACTGAACCGTTCCCGCCATCTGTCCCCGTACACGCGCACGGTTCCTTTGTCGCTGCGCACAAGAAAGACCCGTACGCCGGACGGCCCCACCAAAATGTACGGGACTTCATCCAGTCCCCATAGAAAAAGCGCGTACTTGTCGTCAAACCCTTTCAGCCCGTTCTCGACAAGCTCATCCGGTCGCGCAATTCGCTTGCTGCCAGGCCAGCGCCGCGGCGCAAAGCGGTTAATATAATAGCTCCCGACATTGGAGGCGATAAAGCCCACCGCCAGCGCGCCAAAACTGACGACCGTCCAGTATCGCTGAATAAAACCGGTCAGAGCGTTGGATGCCGGTTCATCCGGCGGGAACCAACTCGGCGTAAAGCTGGCGAGAAGGCCGACAAAAAGGATCGCCAACCCCCCCAGGGCAATTCGCCGCCCCCTCTGCTCTCTTGACTTAATCGCCGGCAGATTGCGGTACACTTTCATGGAGTTGAATTCTTCGGTGATTTGGTTGGCTACCGTTGGAGGGCGACCATTTCATCTGCGTTGTCGATAACTTCGCTGACGCCCGACTGAATCTCCTCAACCAACCGAGAATCGATCAGCTGCTTCGCATTGCGAATCGTGTGGCGGATGGCGTTGGCGTTGCTTCTGCCGTGGCCGACGACCATCAAATTGGACAGGCCCAGCAGGACCGCCCCTCCAAATTCACTGTCGTCAAGCCTTCGCGCCATCCTGCGCAGCGCGGAGCGAACCAGCAGGCCGCCAATGCTGCTGATCGGCCCGGCTGTGATCTCATCCAACAGTACACCTTGAAGTAACTTGACAATGCCCTCCGCGCCCTTCATGAAGACATTGCCCGTAAAGCCGTCCGTGACCACCACGTCGGCAATGCCGCTGGTCACGTCCCGCGCCTCGATATTCCCCATAAACCGGATGCCGGGCGTCTCCTCCAGCAGCGCTGTCGCCTCCAGAACCAACTGATTGCCTTTGCCTTCCTCTTCACCATTGCTCAGAATGCGAACGCTCGGATTACGCACGCCCATGATGCGTCGCGAGTAGACACTGCCCATCACGCTGAACTGCTGCAGCTGCTCCGGCTTGACGTCGGTATTGGCCCCAACATCCAGAATCAGGCAGAAACCCCGCAATGTGGGAAAAGGAACGATCAACGCCGGACGCAGAATACTCTGCATCCGACCAAAGTGCAGAATGCCGGCAGCCAGCGCGCCGCCCGTGTTGCCCGCCGTCACAAATGCATCCGCTTTGCCTTCCTTCACCAGCTTGCAGGCTACCACCATCGAACTGTTCTTCTTGGTGCGCACCGCCTTCGCCGGCTTGTCCGACATTTCGATCACTTCATAGGCTGGCACGATCGGCAGGTCCAGCCTGTGAGTCGGATGCCTCGCCAGCTCCCTTTCTATGACGTCCGGCCGCCCCACCAGCGAAACAGTAACGTCGTACTGTCGTGCCGCCAATATCGCGCCGGCTACGATTTCGCGCGGTGCATTGTCGCCGCCCATGACGTCAAGGGCAATATTCATGCGACTTTCCTCCAATCGGCAATAGAATCAATGCTATACTACTATAGGTTCGGAGCATTTGAGAAATCGCCCCAAATGCCAGAGATGCCGTATCGGATTCGATTTTCCTGGCGGGGCTGCCAACCTGCTGCCGCAAACATTTATGAGCGCGAGAATGAATTTCGGACCTGAAGAGATGGCGCGCAAAGTGCAGGACGACGGCATCGTCGCTATCGTACGCGGGGACTTTCCTGCCCAGAAACTGCTTGAAATCGGCGACGCGCTCCTGGCCGCCCCCGTGCTTGTGATGGAAGTAACTCTGAACACGCCCGGTGCGCTCGAGCTTATCCAGATGTTGCGGGCCCGTTTTGGCCAGAATATGTGCATCGGCGCCGGCACTGTGCGTACCGAAGACCAGTTCGATGCCGCCGTCGCCGCCGGCGCACAGTTCACCGTCGCGCCCGGGCTCAGTCCAGCCGTAGTTGAACAGGCCCGTAAGGCCGGCGTTTTGCACATTCCCGGTATCTACACCGCCACCGAAGCCGAGACGGCCCACGCAGCCGGCTCCCGTCTTCTGAAACTCTTTCCCGCCAATCTCGGTGGCCCAGCCTATCTCAAAGCCCTGCGCGCCCCGCTCGATGATATCCGGTTCGTACCCACCGGCGGCATCGGCCCGGACAACGCCGCCGCCTGGGCCGCGGCCGGCGCCGCCGCTCTGGGCGTCGGCAGCTCCCTCGTCACCGGACCGGACCAGACCATGGCCGACCTGATCGAGCAGGCGCGCATCTTACGTCAGGCGTGGGAATCCGGCAGCAGTTCCTAGTTGGCGGCCGTTTCCCCTCTATTCCCGCAACTCGTTCATCGCCGCAGGCAGAAGTGTCAGCAGATCCGAGGCGATGCCCCCGGCGCTTCCAATCCTCTGCTCGCACAGCTCTCCGGCACGTCCGTGGAGCCAGGCGCCCAGACACGCGGCCTGAAATGGAGACAGACCCTGAGCCAGCAAACCCGTGATCGCGCCGGCCAGAACGTCCCCAGTCCCCGCCGTAGCCAGCGCAGCAGTGGCCACCGGCAACACAGCCAGCTCCCCTTCCGGCGTGGCAATGACCGTATACGGCCCCTTGAGCAGCACGACCGCCTGCCAGGCCTCCGCCCGCGCCCGCGCCAGCTCCCAGCGGTTGTCCGCAACCTCCTGCACCGACGACAACCCGCAGAGACGCGCCATCTCCGCAGGGTGCGGAGTCAGGACGCAGTCCGCCGGCAGCAGCGACGGCCAGTCCTCCAGCTGTGCCAGAAGGTTGAGGCCGTCCGCGTCGATCACCGCAGGCGGCAACACGGGCCCTTCAGCCGGCAATTGGTCGCGGCGGCGGATCGTACCGAATGGCGAGTCGGTTGACGAATTCGTGTCTGATTCCTGTTGCCCGTCTTCGACCGCCTGACCGTCAGACGGAACAAACGCGCCCGTCAGCACTGCCGGGCGCCGCCTGTGATTCCTCCGCAGCAGTCGCTCCATAAAGGCCCGCGTCGCGCTTTCCTGCCCCAGCCCGCAGCCGATAAGCAACGCGTCATACCCCCCCAGTTTTGCCGTGACATTGGCCGCCGCAGTCTCATTCACCACCCCCAGGTCATGGCTCAGAAGGATCCACGTCGGTTCAGCCAGCGCCGACGACACCGGCACCCACACCGGCTGAGGAATCGCGCCCGTTACCAGCCCTGCCCCCACACGGCCCATCGCCGCACAGCTGAGATAGGCGGCGCCCGGATAGTTCACGCTGCCCACCACCGCCATCCCTTTGCCAAAAACACCCTTGTGACTGTTGCGGCTGCGCGTCGGCAAGAAGTCGCCCACCTGTTCCGGCGTCAGGAAAAACGTCCGCATGTCGGCGGCAAGCTCAGGGGGAATACCAATGTCCGCCACCACCAGCTCTCCGAGGACGCCCGCGCCGGGAAACTGGAACTGTCCCGCCTTCGCGCAACCAAATGTCACCGTCATATCGGCTGCAACCGTTGCCGCATCGAGCGCGCCGCTGTCCGCGTTCAAGCCGCTGGGCACGTCGACGGCGACCACAGCCAGCGGCGGCTGAGCTTCTGGATCGCCCGCCTCAGGGCCAGCTTCCCCCGCAGAAACTCTTCCAGGCAACGGGCGGCTGTTGCGCACCTCCGCCACCTGCTGCAGGATGCCGGCCAGTTCACCCTCGATGGGCCGGTTGGCGCCCGTACCCAGCAGCGCATCAACCACGACATCAGCTGCGTCCAACCAGGCTCGCAACTGCACCGCATCCTCGTCTTCTTCTGCGTTGTGAACGGGCACATTTCGCTCAACCAGCTTGCCCAAATGGCCCTCGTAATCTTCCGGCGGTTCCGCTCTCTTGCGCGAGCCTCTTTTCCGCCGTTTGTTCCCATCCTGCTCTTCCTTGACCGCAGAGCCGCCCCTCTTCCACAGATAGACCCTCACTTGATAGCCAGCGTCATTGAGATGCCTTGCGCAAACAAGCCCGTCGCCCCCGTTGTTGCCCGGCCCTGACAGAACCAGCACCGTGCCGTCCCCACTGAGGGTATAGTTCTCCTGAACCGCTTCCGCCAGGGCAGTACCCGCCTGCTCCATCATCGCCGCATAGCTCTGGCCGCCTGCATCGGCCTCCTTCTCCAGAAGTTGCATCTCCGCGACGGATACGATTCGTGTATGGGCGGCGATCTCAATCATAGCGTGCCTCTGTCAAGCCGGTCTCGTCATTTCTACGCCACGCGTATCGGATGGGGTACCGGCTGGTTGAAGAGATAACCCTTCTCGTTGAAAGGAATCTCGTCCGGTTGTCTATTGCCCGCGGCGTCCGTCGCCCGCGTCATAATCGTGTGCTCGCCTGGCCGAGCATCCCACATGAATTCGAAACGCGCCCACGAATACCTTGAAACGCCTTCGCTCGGCTCGACTACGGTCGCCCCTCTCCAGGTCGTCCCGGAATCAAAGCTCCACTCCACTTTCGCAATCGGTCCGGATGGCGACTGCGCGTAGCCGTGAATGCGCTGCGCCCCTGCCGCCAGCTCAGCGGGCCGCGGCAGCGCCAGTGCGCTCTTTATCGTCTGCATCGTCACCGGCTTGCCCAACGATTCCCCCTCCGGCGGATAGGCATCGCCAATCAATGTGTAAGATGTTGTGTTGTTCCGCGTCCAAAGCTGTTCAGAAGAGACAACAATCCGCCCAAGCCACTTGATGCTGGCGGCTCCCACCCATCCTGGCGCCAGCGCCCGCAACGGGAAACCGTGATCCTTCGGCAAAACCTCCCCGTTCAGAGAGTAGGCGAGCAGCGTATCCGGGTCCATCGCCTTTTCAACCGGCATCACGCGTCGAAATCCCTTCTCCGGCGAACCGCTGTCCAACCCAATCAGAAGCACGCTGACCGCCTCATCTGTGATATCTGCCTGAACCAGCACATCCCGCAGCGCCGCGCCCATCCATCTGCCGTTGCTGACCGCACCGGTCCCCCATTGCGTCCCTTTGGCCGCCTGCCCTTTCACCAGGTCGAACATGGACCGATGGTTGCCCGCACATTCCAGGTACGAAATGAACGTCCGGCTGGGCAAATCCAAAATGTCATCGTAGGTAAGTTCCAGCGGATTAGCGACCGCATCGCCTTCAATCGAAAGTCGCCAGTCGGCCGCGTCCACGACCAGACTGGCTGAGTTGTTGCGCACAAAAAAGTACTGGCTCGGCGTGATCAACGCCTCCATGTTCTCCAGACGCGTCTCCAGATTCCCGCCGCCGTGATCGATAAACGGCGCCGGGTCCTTGTAGTAAAGGGGGGCCTCTGCCGGGGTCTCTTTTGCGGCCGGCCGTGTCGCCGTGGGCAGTGGCAGACCCGTACAAGACGCCAGCACAGCCGCAGTCCCGCCAGCCGACAGTAGCTGCAAAAAACGACGCCGGCTGATGCCTCGCTCACGCGCGAGCTGCCAGAGCCCACCTCTCCCTTCAGGGTCCTTCCGTAATCCCAAACTCTTTGCTGTCATCCCGGCACCCTCCCGACCACAACGATCTGCCGGCAGTCCAAATCACCGGCGCGGGCGCAGTTAGCGCGCACCGATTATGAACGGTTATTCACTCAACTCGGCCGGCCAAAACGCAGCAGATACCCATTACAGTCGCGTATCGCGAATTCCCTCATCCCCCACGGCTCGTCCGTCGGCTCCCGTTCGATGTGTACCCCCGCCGCACGGTGCTGCTCAAACAGACCGTCAACGTCCTCGCCCATGAAAACATAGAATCCCACCGGCGATTTCTCCGGCAAAGGTTGGTCCGTAAGAGAAAGCTGAATATGCGCGCCCTCCGAGGTCCATTCCCCCCGGTGGATGCCGCCGTGCGTGGGCGGATCGCCGTACAGAAATCCGATCGTAAAGCCCAGCTTGTCGCGGTAATACTCCGCCGCGGCCAGAACATCCGGCACAGCCAGAATCGGCGCCAAACTGTATGCAGCCTGTGCGTTGCCCGCCAGCTGTCCTGTGCGCCACTGCTCCGCCGTAATCCCGTGAACGATCTTATCGTGGCCGGTCTCGTCCTGGTGATACTTCTGCCGCATCCGCCCCCGCCGCCTGAACCCGACCCGCTCGGCGACACGCAAAGACGCTCTGTTCTCCTCACTGATCCACAGCTCCACCCGGTCCAGCCCCATCACGTCAAAGCCGTAGTCAAGCGCCGCCCGCACAGCCTCGCTCATATAGCCGTTTCCCCAATGGTCCGGATGCAGAAAGTAACCCATCCCCGGCACGCCGGCGTTTCCGATGTAATCGACAAATCCCAGCGCCGGGCCGTCCTCGGTCGTGCGAACGGTCCACACTGTCCCTGGCCCATTGAGCATGCCATCGACCAACTTTTTTGTCTCTGCCGCAGAAGTGTGCGCCGCATCGTCCATAAACCGCATCGCTTCCGGCCGGCGATACGCGTCAAAAAGGTCCTCCGCATCCGCCGCCGCAAGAGGCCGCAAAATCAGTCGCTTAGTCCGAAGTGTAGAATGCATCGAAGCGTCTCCAGGAATTGTCTTAGTGCTCCACCGATATTGTCTATGAGATTTCTAGTGAATTGTGTTCAGTCCGAACGCACTCAAGCGAAAAAGCCGCACACGGCTGTCTCTCACTCCTCGCTGCGAACCACTATCGAGGACCATACAACACCCGCAGTGACTCCCTGAGCTCCGTTGCCTCCAACAAATCAGTGTTGTCACTGAACTGGTCAATGCTCCCGATGGGCCGGCGCTTGGCCAGTTGCACTATCTTCGGATCCCGGACAGACTGCAGCAGCGCGTCCGCGAAACCGTGCAACGCCATCACGCGAAACGGCCGGCCAAAAAAGCGCATCGGCCTCTCCGGCATCGGTTCCGTGAACCCAAGCCCGTTGTGCCGGCCAGCCGCGACCCGGTATGCCTCGCTCAGCCAGCGGTCCCGCTCCTGCCAGGTGTCCGCCCTCTGCACTGCCACCAATATATCGGTCAAAGCAGCCGCGCTTTCCAACTGCGCAAAAGCCGAGCCGAACCACTTGGCATACGGAGCATACTGTCTTTCCATCAGAAAACACAGGCGCATCACGTCCCGGACCAGCCGCGATCCAATCAATGCCGATCCCAGCTCGTCGCCCACCAGCCCCGCCCGCCCCATCAGATGCTCTTCCTGGCCGATGCGAGCCCATCCCGCAGCCAGCAGATACCGCCACACATCCCGCGGATACCAACTGAACCGCGCCCGCACGCTCTCCAACCCGATTTCGTCGTGGAAGACCCCGCCTGCCGCGATCGTGCGTAGCTTCTGCTGGGGAAAAGTCAGCCAGTCCGCCGCACCGATCGTCCTGCTGATGTCAAAACCCAGGTACCCGCAGAAAAACCCGCCAACCGTCTGCGTTTCCACTCTGTGATTGACCGGCCCGCTCTCCGACGCCTCCAAAAGCTGGACTCCATTGTCATCGGGGTCCGGTTCACTGAAATTCGTCGGGTAGCCCAGAAAACTGTGCGGCAACCCGTCGCGCAGCGCCGAGTCGATATCTCCAGCGTGAGTCTCCCAGTCATCCGGCCGCAGAAAAAGCTGTAGCCGCGGCCCCCAGCCATGGTCCGTCGACATCTCATCGTCAAACCCAAGTGTCTCCGAACCCGGCCCTATCAAGGCCGCGCTATGCCGCAGGCCGCTGAACGATCCCTCCAGCACCGGCCGCACCGCCTCCCAGTAAAACCATCTGCTCAATACCAGACCGGGAATGAACGCCATTCTCTACATCGCCAGATCGAAAGGAAGGTCGCTGATGTCGCGCAACCGTTTTCCCTCAAGCATAATCTTGAGCATATCCACCTGGTCTTCGTTATCGATCTCTTCGATGGCCGCGAGCATCTCATGCAATGCGAAGTGATAGACGCAGTCCACGTCTCCCGTGCCGAGAGCGATAGCGGCCAAGCGCGTGGGGAGCGGTTCAGCGGTAACAACCACGATGTGAGGTAGGCGTCCTTTACGGTTGCGGATCAGATTTAATGCCTCAGTGCGTGCATTCTGTACTCGATCGCTTCGAATGGTCCAGTTACACGATATACTGGCGTGAAGAAGTGGACGGGGATCTTCGGCGTTTGTGGCTCGCAGAGACGTCATGCTTGCCGCCTCTTCGTCACTCGATACAATCTCCCCTAAACGGTTGAATTCCTTGTCAGAGATTAGCCGCCGGCCAATTACTATATCCGGCCTGATGATGTAATCTTCGCCTGATGCCGATGCTAACAGCGGGTCTGAAGTCGACTTCTTGAATTGGTCCAAGTACTCACGGTGCTCATATTGGTCAAATTGCGAGATAGCATAGCGGGTCGAATAGAACCAGTTGCCTGGTCGGATGTGTCGCAATAGCTGGAATGTTTTTTCGATAAATGATGCTGTAATGTTTTCGAACTTGGCGCCAACCGTTTGGCCTGAGAGTGGCTGCGACGTATCGAAAGTTTTCAGGCGATTTACGATTCCCCAAGCGATTTCGCAACTCGCTCGACTCGACCCATCAGCAAAATTTGGAAATTGAGAATTATTCCTTTTATTTGTGGAAAGTCGAACCACCTGCTGGTAGATCTGTCTATGATAATTGCTACGCAAATCTCTAATTGACACTATCAATACTCCCCAATCAGTTGTTTCCTTTAAAAAATCCGATGACGAACTCTTCATGCATGCGTTTCTGGATCTGAGATTTCGGATTCCGGTTTGTACTGGCAGGCATCATGCGCCGGTTTCGATCCAACTGCCTCACTCCTATGTTCGGTACTTCAAAACCAATGGAGCGGCCAATTTCTGCCAGGCACTTCCCTGTTTGTGTGTCAGTGCCCCGCATCTCTGAACTCCCTACGACGACAATCGCTGCTCTACCAGGTCGCAGCACGCGGAACATCTCCCGCAGTGAGCCGGTCATTTCAGAATAATAACGATGCAAGACACGGCCTTTACGCGCATCCAGCCTTCCCACCTCCTTTACAATATTCGCAGAATATTCAGGCAATTTGACATATTCCACATCTGTAGTCGATTCGCCGCCGATATAGCGTTTTCGGGTCTCGCCAAGTGTACTAATCGAATGCCCGAGCCACACAAGAGAAAACTTATGGGCTCGCATATAATCGATTGCGTTTGATGCATAGGGCGGTGAGGTTACGATCAGATCTACTGAGGAGTCTTCAAGTGCCAGACCACGTGCGTTGCCAAACTGAAGGCGCGGCTGAAATCGGGCATCTCGGAGGAATGACAATCCGTCGATGTTCTGCAGGTAGCGTCTTCTGAATTCCTCTATGGGAGAACGTAATTTCTTCGTGAGGAATGCGGCCCTTGCAGATGCCTTTTCAGCAGATTGTATGCTATGAGTCGAGGGGGATTCAACATCGCTATCATGCTCAAGGATCTTTCCACTTTCATCTATAATAACCTTAGCCCTGTGCGGGCGGGTGTGGGCCAGATCCAACGCCAACGAAACGCCACCCGATTTTGTAATGATGATGGCGGAAAGCGCCAACTCGAAAAAGGAGCGTAGCCTGGAATCGGAAACGCGTCCGATCGCCTCGGCAAGAGCCAGCAGTTCGACCTGCGTAGCAGGGTAGAACCAGTAATCGATAAAACCCTTAGTCTTACTATTCCATCGTTGTTCAAGACGCTGCGTCAGCCCGGTAAAATCTTGCGCCAGTTCAGCTTCTGCACTTTCAATAATGCAGTGACCAGTGTGTCGCGCCTCAGTGATATCGAGAGGGCACACCTTGACCTGGGTTAGCAAGAGTGCAAGTGGATCAATATCGAAGCCAATCGCCTTCCGATTGAGTAGGTATGCCTCTAGGACTGTTGTGCCGGATCCCATCATTGGATCAAGCACAACATCTCCTTCTTTTGTCAATCCGCTGATGAATTTGCGCGGAAGTTGGGGAGGAAACTTCGCTGGAAAGGCGTGAAAACTGTGTGAAGCATAGCGGCTCTGTTCACTATGAAAGTCCAGATCCTGGCTTAATAGCGCTTTTAGCCGCCTGCGTGTTCCTGTCGGTAAAGCGGATTCGTCGAACAAATTCCGTTGCAAAAGCATTTCTCATATCTCTGTTGTGAGTCCATGCGAGGGCGATTGAGTAGACCGGATCTAGTATAGCAGTGTTTCCTTATCTGGGTTAGAACGAACTTTCTAATTTCCCGAAAAAATTTCCCCCCACACAAACGCGCCGCCAAACAGCGTAGCCTCCACGTCCGTCTCCAATATCGCCATCGGATGGATCGTGAAAATATCCTGTGACAGCACTACCAGATCAGCCAACTTGCCCGGCGTAATGCTGCCCTGGCTGCTCTCCGTTCCGCCGGCGTATGCCGCCCCAACCGTATACGCCCACACCGCCTCCTCCACAGTCAGCCGCTCCTCAGGATACCACCCGTCACCGCCGGGGCTGCCGTCCGCCCGCATCCGCGTAACCGCCGCGTGAATCCCCTGGATCACGTCCGGCGTCTCCACCGGCGCGTCCGAACCGAAGGCCAGCCTTGCCCCGCTGTCCCACAGGCTTCGAAACGCGTAGGCATAGCGGCTGCGCTTCCCCCAGTATCTGTCGGCAAGGAGCATGTCCTGTGTGGCGTGAATTGGCTGCACCGACGCAATAATATCCAGCGCCGCGAAACGGGCAATGTCCTCCGCATGCAGCACCTGCGCATGCTCGATCCGGTGCCGCAAATGCAGCCCCCGACCGGCGCGGCGGCTCGTTTCCAGCGCGTCCAGCACCATCCGATTCGCCCTGTCGCCGATCGCATGTGTGACTACCGCCAGCCCCGCGCCCGTAGCCCTGGCAATGATGTCCGCCATCTCTTCGGCCCCGGTCACCGCGATACCGGTATTCTCGGGTTCGCCGTCGTAAGGTGCCAGCATCCACGCCGTCCTCGGTCCCAGCGCGCCGTCGCTGAAGACCTTCACCCCGCCGATGCGCAAAAACTCATCGCCTAGCCCCGTGCGCAGCCCCAGCCGGATCGCGCTGTCCAGCTCGGCCACAGGGATCTGCGCCACCGTCCGCAGTGTGAGATCTCCCTCCGCGCGCAGCTGCTGAAAGGCCCGCAGAGAGCCCGCCGCCTCCTTCGTGTGGACGCCCACGATCCCCATACGGTTGGCGACCTCCTGCGCGTGGCGCACCGCGGCCACCGCCTCAGCATCAGAAGGGTCGGCCATGCAGGGAAAGGCCAGCTCCATCGCCTTTTCCAACAGAATGCCCGTCGGCTTCCCCTCGCCATCGCGCACAATCTCGCCGCCCTCCGGGTCTTCTGTATGGGCTGTGATCCCCACCCGTTCCAACGCCTGGCTGTTCACCCATGCCGCGTGGCCGCACTTGCGCGCCAGGTAAACCGGATGCTCCCCCGCGACCGCGTCCAGCTGTGCAGCCGCAGGAAACGCGCCGCCCTCCCAGACCGACTGGTCCCAGCCGCGGCCTGTGAGCCACTGACCGGGGGGCGTATCCGCCGCCCGCCGCCCGACCCGCTCCAACGCCAAAGACAGCGTCCCTGCCCCGCTCAGATCGATCTCCCGCAGACTCAACCCGTAGGAAAGAAAGTGGATGTGGGCGTCAATGAAACCGGGCACGACCGTCGCGCCCCGCAGATCAACCTCCCGCCCGCCCGGCGCCAGCAGCGACCGCATTTCTTTATCGCTGCCTGTAGCCAGAAAGCGATCGCCCGCTATCGCCGCCGCCGAAACCCGCGGCTGACGCAGGTCCATCGTGTGGATATTGCCGTTGAATAGCACCAGGTCCGCTTGCATGGCCGCCCCTACCGTGGATTGCCTCGAAAGGCCGCGCATCTGTTGCTTTCGAGCCATCAAAACCTTTTGTTCACTCTTCTTCTGTTATACCATACAGCCGCTGAGGCGCCACTGTAAAGATTCATTACCACTCGGTTTGCGACAAAACCGGAGTCGGCATGGGGGTGCTTCCCCGCGATGAATCAAGGCACTGCAACTCCCTTTCTCCAGCCCGCAGCTCTGAACCGCCTGATGAGTACACCATCGGATCTCCGCCCCGTCAGCATCGGCCTTCTCATCCTTCTGCTCTGGGCCGGCGCAACTGCCTGGCTGACATACCGCCGTGACGAGCGGCGTTGGGATCTCCTGAGCGCAGCCCTGCTGGCCGGAATGTTTGCGGCTTTCTTCGGGCGCGCCATCAGCGGTGCCGTCTACCAGCCTGCCGACGGCGGCGACCTGGTCAGCTTCCTCTTCCCCATCTACCGATTCGCTGCCCGCACCCTCAGCCAGGGCCAGCTTCCTCTCTGGAATCCACATCTCTACGGCGGCGCGCCCTTCATCACCGACATTCAGGCCGGGTTCCTTTATCCCCCCAACCTGCTGCTCTTCCTGCTCAATCCCGCCTTCGATTACCGCTGGATGCAGCTCCTCAGCATCGGTCATCTCTGGTGGGCCGGGCTTGGCGTTTACGCGCTCGTGCGCGCCCTCGGCCGCAGCCGCCCCGCCGCCCTGCTGGCCGGACTGGCATTCGGTCTCTGCGATATCCTCTTCATTCATCTCGGCAACCTCAATCTGGTCGCCGTCCTCTCGTGGAGCGGCTGGATCCTCACCGCCTGCCACCTGGCGCTGACCCGCCGCAGCCTCCTTTGGGCCGGCGTCGCCGCCGCTCTCTTCGCGATAGCCAACTACGCCGGCCATGCCCAGAGCAGCTACTATCTGGCCATGACCGTGGGGATCTATTCGTTGGGCCTGCTGGCAGCTGACTATTGGGAAAACCTGGACACAGGAGCCCAACGAACAGCCCTTCGACAGTCCTTGGCAGGCCTTCAATACCCCCTCACCGTCTTCGTCCTGGCAGGCTTTCTCTCCGCCCCAATCCTTCTCCCCGCATTTGAAATGCTCCCCTATACCCAAAGAGGAGCATTCGACTACCAAGATACAGTATCCTACTCACTGGCGCCGGGACCCGCCTTCATCGGCCTGCTGACACCCGGCTTCTTCGGACGCGGACCGTGGGACTACTGGGGTTCATGGGACCGGGTCGAACTGCCCTATGCCGGACTGGTGACTCTCCTCCTCGCGGCCAGCGCCATCCTGCTGCATTTGCCGGAAAGACGGCGTCGCCTCCTTCCCTGGCTCGTGCTCGCCCTCTCCGGCTTTGTCATCGCCCTCGGCGGCAATACGCCGGTCCACGGCTGGCTGACTCGGATCCTACCAGTCTATGGCAGTTTCCAGGCCCCCGCCAGAACCATCGTCCTCTGGGCGCTGGCCCTGTCCGTGCTGGCCGCCTTCGGGTTGGATGCCCTGCTGGGAGACAGGAGCACAAGCCGGCAACATTCCCAACCTTCACTTCGCGCCATGTATTTCTCCCTGATTCATTTCGGCGCCCCCGCGCTCCTCGTCTTTGCCATCCCGCTGACGCTTGTAACAACGCGTGTTCTCAGTGGAGACCCCGTCGCAATTGAGCGCGCCTCCATGTCGGCTCAAGCTGTCCTCCTCGCAACTGCCGTCTGGCTGGCTGTGTCGCTGCTGCTGGTCCTGTATCGGCGCAAACGTATAGTCGGCGGCATGTTCGCCGCGCTGCTTCTCATCCTGCTGTTGCTGGAACTGACCGTTGCCGGCGTAAACATCGATGTCAGCGATAATGACCCGTCACGCAGTTTCGCCCAGCCCGAGATTATCGCCTATCTTCAAGGACAGGCCGAAGACAATGGGGCAGCTGACCGGGGCTCTGCCCACTCCTCTCCAGTCCACTCTGGTCTCGCCCCCTTCCGCATCGATGTCCGCACAGGTATCTATGATCTGTGGCAGCCTAATACCGCCGCGCTCTTCGGGCTTCAGGATGTGTGGGGGATATACAACCCCCTGGTGCTGACACACTGGCAGGGGCTATGGGACAACAATCCTGGGCGCCACACGCGGATTTACGATATGTACAACGTGCGTTTCGTCATCGTGCGCGACGGTACGCCCTTGGATGACCAATATACACTCTCATACGACGCCCCCGGCCCCCTCGCCGTCTACGAAAATCCCGATCCACTTCCCCGAGCCTGGCTGGTTCCCGCGGCGCGGGTCCTCCCCGACGAAGACGCCGTGCTCGCTGCCCTGAAACAGCCGTCCTTTGAACCGATGCACGCCGTCGTCCTGGCGCAGCGCCATGACATCTCGTCCATTCCCGCGACCGCGGACGAGTCAGGCCTATCGAGCATGGCAGGACCCGTATCGGTTCTCGCATACAGCCCGAACGAGATCGTGCTGACTGCCCATGCCGAAAGGCCGGGCTATCTTGTTCTCAGCGAAGTCTGGTTCCCGGGCTGGCTCGCGACCGTAAACGGGAAGCCCGTCCCCGTGTGGAGGACCAACTACACCTTCCGGGCCCTCCCTGTTCCCATCGGAGATTTGGAAATAAAGCTCTGGTACGCGCCCGAAAGCTGGCGTCGCGGGCTCGCGCTCTTTGGCGTGGGGTTCGTGCTGCTGGCGGGTCTGTATCTGTCGCGGCTTGGCACTCGTAGAGTGCGAGGTATCCAACGGAGAAACTAAACAATAAATGAAGAGAGAGAAGTCGATCTGCCCCGTGACGTCTCTCTCCTCACGCCTCTTCACTCACGCCTCACCTAAGGCAGCACCGCTTTCGGCATCTTGCAGATCATCGTGTAGGCCGGGTCATAGATGTTTCCAAGGTCGTATTCCACCGTCTGACCCATCAGAATGTGCGCGCCCACCGGATCGATCCCCAGATCCTTCTCCAGCCAGCGGATCATCTCCGTGGTCGCATGTTGCGTAGCCTGATCCAGCGGACGCGCGTTGCCCGCCGTAAAGATATACGCCTCGTTTTCCCCTCTCGGCCAGTAGATGCGTCGCCCCTTCTGCACATCCACCGTAAAACCCACGTCGAAAGAGATCTCCACGCCGGTGCCCACGATCTCGCCATCCCCCTGCACCGCATGGCCGTCACCTATGTGAAAGAGCGCACCGGGCACAAAAACGGGAAGATAGACGGTTACCCCTTCGACAAACCCGCGATAGTCCATGTTGCCGCCGTGAGGACCGGACGTGGCCGTCGAGATCGCCTCGCCCCGGTCCGGCGCCACCCCAAAACAGCCCGGCATCGGCGCCAGTGGCAAGGTCAGCGCGCCCAGGCTCGTCTGCGGCTCCTCCAGCGTCACCGTACCCGCCTCGTTATCCACCCGCCAGTTGGCCAGCTCCTGCCCCTCCGCCGGCCATGGCATATTGGGCACCTGCTCCGGGTCGACGACATTAGGGGCCACCATCGTCCGCGTCCACCCGTAAGGGCGGTTGCAGAGCAGCTTGTCCAGATGCACCACCAACGTGTCCCCCGGTTCGGCCCCGTCCACATAAAATGGGCCGGTCATCGGATTGCCCCCTGACGTTACCGGCTGGCCGCTGCTGTCCTGTCCTCTGGCATCGACCGTCGTCGTTTCGATGCTGTCACCCGGCTGCACGCGTAACACAGGTGGATGCGAACCGATCGTGCTGAAATAATGGTCCGGCTGGAACTGATGAGTAGCCATACATCTGTCCTTTCGCGGCTGTCTGCTAAGACGTCTTTGATTTGTATACTCTTGGGAATGATCTACTGTGATTGCCGGGGGGAAAACAGCCAGCCCGTCGGCAGCAGCCAGCCGCGCCGGTCACGTTATCAATTGGCAAACAACTGCCCCGTCGGGCCAATGGTCATCGCCGGCAGCGCTTCTTGACTGCTGATCATATGGTCAAGCAGCTGAAGTTCGCGCCCCAGATAGTAGTTGCCCAGCTCCAAAAGCTGCGGCACCCCCGGCAGCGCCAGCATGCGGTGCTTGTCTTCGGGCCGCACCTGCAAAGTGATTGCCGTGAGAAACGCCAGGCTGGTAGCATCCTCCGGCAGACGGTCCAATTTCAACTGTACGCCCGTAGCCTTCGTCAACAGTTCAACATAGCGCGTGATCTTGGGGCGTACCTTGTGGGCCCGCTCGACAGCCAGTTTCGTATCCCCGTCGGTTACCGGAAAATGTCGCACACGTCCCGTGAGATAGGGAAGATCGCGGTTCAACTCCTCGATCCGAAATCGACGTGTGCCCACAACCTGAATGTTCATCCTTCCGTCCGGCTGCCGGTCCACCTTTTCGATTCGCGCAGCCGTCCCCACCCGGCGCGGCACGGCATCGCCGCCTACTTCCAGGCCCTCCTTGATCAACACAACCCCGAACGCCAGGTTCTCGTCCAGGCAGCGGTTGATCATCTCCCGGTAGCGGGGCTCAAAGATATGCAGGGGTAGCGCCATACCCGGGAAAAGCACAACATTCAGAGGGAATAGCGGCATTTCCATATTGGTACTCCGTTGCCTAAGGGAGAATTCGCTGTCGCTTATGGGCTTTTCGTCGTGCACCGTTCAAATCCCGCCATCCTCATCAATCTCGCCGTTGTCCGCTGCCGTCTGGGCCAGCAGGTCGTCAGATACTTTCATGAATTCTCGCAGCACCGTTGTGGCAAACGCCCCTTTCGGCAACGAAAACGCCACAACCATGTCCCTCCCCTTCTGCATAACCGACAGATCGTTGAGCAGAATTCGACCCAGCCGCCGCGTGCCCATCATCTTCGCCCTGGCTAACGAGCCCATATCCAGGCCGCTCTCTGCCAGGATCTCCTGCTCCAGCTCACCCGATTCAGCCTCCGCCTCCCACATCTTTGGTCCATAAATCGGTGCAGTAAAGCTTATCTCCTTCCGTTCGAAACGTCCCTGCTCCGCCGCCTGGTCGGCGACAACGAACAGGCCGCCCGTGTCATGCTTTTTGGCGATGTCTCCTGTCAGCAGCTTGGTGAACCTGCCTTGTTGTTGCCGCAGAGCCAGGTAACGGTTGCACAGATAGCTTTGCACACTGGCAAGCAGGAGGCTGCGCAACCAGCGGTTGGCCATTCTCTTGTTACCCTGGAGCAGCTCCCATCCACGCCGGACATTCGCGCCGTTCTGCCCCAGGCGCTGCGGGCCGTAATAGTTGGGAAGCCCGCAGTTCCGCACCTGCTCCGCGATGGCCGTCGCCCGCGCCATCGCCTCCCCGCCATCGACAGATGGTCGGGTAACCGTAATCGTAAAGCGATTGCCCAGCAGGTGCCCCTTCTTGAGCTTGTTGCGATGCAGGCGCACCCAGTTCACCGTCACCGGCGTCTTCGCGCCGATGCGCGCCGGGGCCGCCTTCAGAAACTCATCGTCTACGTGGCCGACCAATAGGCTGAACGTCTGCGTTGCCCGAGCATGCTTGTCCTTCATGCCCGCAAAACCGACAGCCCTGTACGGCAGGTCGAACGCCTCGGCCAGCCCCCGCTGTACTTCCCGGCTGGTCAACTCCTCTTTCGTTATGTTGACATAGAGATGCTGGCCCGCCCCACTAGCTTCGTATAGCGGTATTTCCTCAACGATAAAGGCATCGGGCGCGGCCCGCAACTGTCCGCCGAGCCCCGGCAGCCCCTCCGTACTGTACGGCAGTCTCAAATCCAGTTCCACGCCAACTCCACGCCTGCGGGGCTGTCCACACCGTCTCAGGAAATTATAGCAGATCGGTGCGGACTGATTAGGAAGATATGTTCCAATGACACTGTGCCGCCGCGACTACTCATCCTTGAAATAGAGCAAGCTGTAGCAAAAAGGAGTGCCCCGCAGCCCGCCGTAGCGAAAACCCACTTCCTGCAGCCAGCGCCGCACCGTTCTCTGCAGTGCGTATCCCGTGTGAGGTATCTCTTCACTGACCGCTAGGCGCCCGCCCGCTTTCAGGACCCGGCGAATCTCTTCCAGGGCAAAAAGCGGCTGCGGCATCTCAGAGAGCGAAGAGATCGCAACCACAACGTCCACACTGTCCCTCTCCAGCGGCAGGCGGTACGCGCCGCAATGATGGAAACTGACGCGTGAGGCAAAGCCGGCGGTTTCCACCTTCGCCCGCGCCGCGTCAACCATCGACGCCTGAATATCCACCGCGTGCACGCGCCCCGCGCTGCCTACCTGCCGCGCCATCTCGACAGTAAATGTGCCCGTGCCGCACCCCAAATCCAGCACCGTCTCGCCAGGACCAATGCCGAACGGGCCCAGCGTGGACACGGGATCGCGATACCGCATGCGCACCGGATGGTCGAGCAGATCCCGCAGCGGTCCAGGATACGGGCGGGGCCGCATGCGGTGCGCGATACGCGTACTGACCTGCGCACCGACAGTCATGCCCACGCATCGTATCAGAAGATTTCCCAGTCCCATTCATCAAAGTCCCGTGGCTGCCAAACTGTGCCGGTACGCAGGCAACCAGCCACTGATCACTGGCTGCTACAGGGAAAACGGATGCTCAGAATCCCCCCGGCAAAAACGGCGCCGCTGGCGTCCCGTTGCGCCAGGACCGCAGGCAGCAGAAACTCCCGCTTAAAATTGCCGATCGAAATGAAAAGTTCGTCGCCTCGTTTCGTCAAACGGATCTTGTCCAATTCAATGTGGGGCAAAGGCAGTTTGAGGACGAAATCGTTGCCCTGCTCCTCGATCTCCTGTGCCTGACCGACAAACATAACCTCGCCCGGGTCCCGTTGTCCGTACAGCTCATCCGCTAGCGACCGCAACGGGCCAAAGCCGACCACCTCTTCGCTGCGCCAGCCACTGTACAGAATCGGCAGTGGGTAGAAATCCCGCTCGATTTCAACCAGGTAGCGTACCTGTTGCTCCTGAAGTTGGCGCAGATATGGATCGCTGCTTGGCGCAAGAATGGCTGCTTCCCCGGCTCGCCGGCCCCCTTGTCTGCCGCCGCGCCCCCCTCACTCCCATGCGACCGCACACCCGGCAGGATGCGGTTGACCACCACCGCATCCACTGGACATCCGTAAAGGGACAGATAGGTTACGGCCCGAGCGCCCTCCTTGATCACCATCTTTTCAGGATTGACCACAACCCGGTAACTGGTGGTCTGAGGGTCGCTCAGTACCTCCTGCAACTCCTTTACATCATCCACCAGCTTGGGCAGACCGGCCAGCGCGTCCTGCTCCGGCATCAGTCTCCGCAACAGCCCCCCGGTCAGGCGCATCGCCGTCTCCCCCCAACCGAAAAAGCGCTCGACATACCACTGGAAGCTCTCTGGCATCGCCAGCAGCCGCATCGACTCGCCCGTCGGCGCTGCATCTACGATCACCCGGTCAAACTCACGCGTCGCCGCGTTGCGGTAGATCTGTATTAGGCTGAAGATCTCCTCCATGCCCGGAATTATCGCCATCTCTTCGGCAACCGTCTTGCTCATGCCCTGCTTACGCAAGATCTTGCCCATGTAACCCTGCAACGCGCCCCAGTTCTTCCGTACCTCGTCCAGGACGTTGATCTCCTGCGCAAACAGATTGTCCGTTATCTCCGTCGGTTCGTTTTGCAGCGGCCGGTCCAGGCTGTCTGCCAGACTGTGTGCGATGTCCGTGCTCACCACCAGCGTACGGTAGCCCATCTGCGCGCAGCGCAACGCCGTCGCCGCCGCAGTCGTCGTCTTGCCTACGCCCCCCTTACCCAAATACAGAAGGATGCGCACTGTTTTCACCTCTCGCCACTGCATAATAACGGGGCATCTGATTCTCCTGCCGTCGCAGAGGTCAGATTCGCCCGCTCAATCATCTGTTTTGGCCGCTCCCTCTCTATGCGCACGCCGCTGGGCGTCCCTGCGCCTCAAAATCGCGGCGACAGCCAGCGTGACCAGCACGGCCCCGGCCAGCACATACAGCGCAGCCGCACGGCTCAAACCGAACCAGCCCCGTATCCGCCACCAATACAGCGGCAACTGGGCCCAATAACTCCACCGCAAATGCCAGCGATGGCCGATCGACACTACATATTTGCCCATCCGGTTATGGGGCGTCCACACCACAAGATAGCAGCGCCCGCCCACCAGGGTACGCGTGTCGATGAGAGGTCCGGGGTAGTAATGCACACGTGTCAGCACATCCTTAACCGGCTGCAGAAGTTCGCTTGGCGGCGGCGCCACAATCGCTCTGTAGCCCTGGGGCAGCTCCAATGGCAGCTTCTCCGTATCAGCGCTGTACGGCAGGCTCCGCGCAATGACCGCAAACGTCGGCACCACAGAACCTCCGCGGGGCAGTACAGGCGCGAACATCTGCGCCCGCAGACGGTCGCCCGCCTTGCAGTCCACCCGGTACACGTGCGTCTCGCCAAGCCGTGTGAACGCCCCAAAGATGAGCCGCTTCCGGCTGAAATCGGCGAACGATTCGCCGTCAACCAACTGGCTGCCTGGGCGGCTGCCGAATATAGGGACACTACCCGCAAGATCGACGCCGGGAACCGGTCGGGGCCCGGCTTCAGTGCCTACCTCAGTCACAACCCCTCCTGAATAAGAATACGCAAAAAGAAGCGTGCACGTTGCAGTTCAGTATCACGGGCAAGAGTCTATCACCCGCGCGCACGCTCCGTCAACCGAACGCCTGTCTCGCCGCCGCCGGAATTCCAGCCTCGCTCTCCCAATTCGGGACCTGCTTACTGGCCCCGAGATCTTGGAAACCCCCGAAATCTGTGGTACGCTTTGCCTATGAATATCCGCGTTCTTGCCCAGCTTACCCTCGTTCATGTAGGGGTCTCAATCACCGTCGTCCCGGTCACCAGCACGCTCAATCGCGTCATGATCGCCGACATGAAGATGCCGGTAACGCTGGTAGGCATCCTGGTCGCCTTGCCCTACCTGCTCTCCCCTTTGCAGATTTTCCTGGGAAACTGGTCGGACCGCCATCCGGCGGCCGATTACCACCGCACGCCCTGGATTCTCCTCGGCGGGCTTGTCGCCGCGACCGGAGGTTACTTCACAGTCCACGTAGCCTATCTGCTGGACAGTAATTTCATGTTAGGTCTCGGGGCCGCTGTCGTCGTTTTCTGCCTCTGGGGAGCCGGTATCAACGCCGCCTCGGTCAGCTACCTCTCTCTGGTTACCGACCTCGCCGACGAAGAGGGGCGTAGCCGCGCCGTCAGCATCATGTGGACTGCGATGATCGCGGCGACGATCGTCACCGCCTCTGCGTTGTCTCTCATGTTAGCGACCTTCTCTAAGGAGACGCTCTTCACAGCATTTGGCGCGATCTGGTTCGTATCCGTCATCTTCGTCCTTGTGGGCAGCTATCGCATAGAACCCCGGGCATCAGCCAGAACCGCCCAACCTTCCAACAGCGCAGATGATCCCTTGCTGGTGCTGCGCTTGCTGGCTCTGAACCCACAGGCCCGACGCTTCTTTCTCTATCTGATGATCGTGTTGATCAGCATCCACGCACAGGACGTGGTGCTGGAACCGTTCGGAGCGAAGGCATTGGGTATGTCGGTCGCGGCCACCTCCCGCCTGACATCGATCTGGGGCGTCGGTATCTTCATCACTCTCCTTGCCGGAATCCTGTTTGTAAAACGCTTTGGGAAAAAAACGGGTGCAAATGTCGGCGCCTGCGTGACCGCCGTTGCCTTCGCTTCCATTGTCTCCGCCGGCCTGCTCGGCCAGCCAAACCTGTTTCTGGGCTCTGTCTTCTTGTTGGGGCTGGGTGGCGGCCTCATGACCGTCAGCAACCTCAGCTTTATGCTGGATATGACCGTACCCCAGGCCGCCGGACTCTACATTGGCGCCTGGAGCGTAGCAAACTTCGCCGGTCAGGCCATCGGCAATGTCATCAGCGGTCTGCTCTATGATATGTTCTTCTGGCTGACGGGCAACCCGCTCATGGGGTACTCAGCCGTCTTTTCGCTCGAAATCGTTGGCCTGCTGCTGGCGGTCTGGCTCTTCCGTTCAACCAGTGTCGAACAGTTTCGTCGCCAGGCTGAAGTGCGCCTGCATACTGTTCTCTCCCTTGCCTCTGATTGACGCGGCGGCGGCCTTGGCTTGAGGCAAAGTTCCATCTGTTTTTTGAAGGTTTAGGGCCCCCGGAACTTTGTTCCTCAAAGGCTTCGGCTATGCGCTGTAGCTGTTTGTCTGTGCTATACTGGTTCGCAGAACCGGATATACTGACCGGGTTGGCTGCTGCCGGCTTCGGGTCTTCCGAAAACGGGCAACGGCCAAGGTGCCGCAGGACTGTCTCCCAGCCCTTGAGGACAGTAGCATGGTCAAAGTACTACTGAGTTACGATATGCGGGAAGGGCACGAAGAAGACTGTCAGCGTTACGTCGTGCAGACGCTGGCCCCAGGGCTCGCGCAACTGGGTCTGCGCATTACCGACGCTTGGTACACTCTCTGGGGAGAAGCCCCCCAGATCCTCGGCGGCGGAGTTCTTGAGGACAAGGAAGACGCCGCACGCATCCTGAGTTCAGACGAGTGGCAGGAACTGATCGCCGGCCTCGAACCGTTCGTCGAAAACTTCAAAGTCCGGGTCGTTGACGCCAACGGCCGCTTCCAGTTCTGAGCGGCCGTCCCCGCGCCGCGTCACATTGCATTCCCCATGGCTCTTGCCCGGTCGCTCGAGGATTCCGCTACCACAGCTCGCCCTCGTAGGGCTTCAAAGCCATCCTCAGAACTTCATGATGGCGCCGCGTCAACTGCCGGCAGACCCTTGGCGCTGGTCGTCTTCCTCGAAAACGTCGGCCACATCCACGGCATCAATCTGCCCCACTGGGTGATGTCCGTTATCGATTGGGTTACCGAAGAGTATGCCAAGCTCCTGCTGCGTCTCCTCGGCGGCTACCGCCGCTACCACCGCATCGTTATCCTTGAAGATGAGGCCGCCACCGCCGCCAACCTGACCGGCGTCCTCATCGACGTCAGCGCTACACATACCGTCGATCAACTTCTGCTCGTGCATGGACAGAACCGCTGCCTGATCGGTTACAGAGGACGGGAATTCGTCGACGCCGCCGCGTTCGACCGGCTGCTGGCCCGCTATATCGAGGATCGCTCCCTGCTCGACCTGCGCATGGTCTACGGACTCAACTGCTACGGCGCCAGCCTGGCCTCCACCTGGCTTGCCTTGGGCGCACAAGCCGTCAACGGCGCCCAGGCCGTCAACTGGCTGCCGGAGCCAAGCCTCAGCCTCTTTCTGCGCAAATGGCTCAACGGCTCCCCTTTCAGTGAAGCCGTAGGCTGCAGCGCCCGCCGCGCCCGGGCAATCGGCAGACTCCTCTGGCAGGACCAGCCCGACGGCAGCGAACACCCTAACATCGCCGGCAGCCGCCAGATCGTCTACGGCCGGCGCGACGTGACCATAACTTCGGTTACCGACCTTGCTCGAACCGCTCAATTCACACCCGTTCAAAAAGCCGCCGCCGCACGCCCCCAACTCGCGACAGGCGGTGAAATACCCCCAGCAGACTAAAGGAGCCGCTATGCCCCTGCCCAGCCGAAACGAAGCGATACAACTATTGCATGAATGGGTCGAAAATGAGGGGCTGCGCCGCCACATGCTGGCCGTAGAAGCCGCCATGCGCGTCTACGCCCGTCACTATGGCGAGGATGAGGACCTCTGGGGACTGACAGGTCTGCTCCACGATCTGGACTACGACCGCTTTCCCGACATGGACGACCAGGAAAACGGCCATCCCCGTACCGCGCTCCGCCTCTTCCGCCAGCAGGACTACCCGCCAGAATTCGTCCACGCCATCGAGGCCCACGCCACCTTCCTCGGCGTTCCGCGCCAGTCCAGGCTCGACAAAGCGCTTCTGGCCTGTGACGAGCTGACCGGCCTGATCCTCGCCTGCGCCTACGTGCGCCCGGACAAGGACCTGCGCGGCGTCAGGCTCAAGTCCGTCAAAAAGAAGTGGAAGGACAAGCGTTTCACCGCCGCCATCGACCGCGCCGAAAACCTCCACTTCATCGAGGAGCTGGGCGAACCCTTCGACGAGCACGTCCAGCGCGTCCTTGATGCCATGAAAGAGGTCGCCCCGCAACTGGGCGTCTCAGGCGAACAAAGCTGACTACGCCCGCGGCGCATTTCCGGGTTGCCCCCCGGTTCAGAATTCGCCCCCGGCCAGCGCGTCCAGAACGCGCGCCGGCGTCATCGGCAGGGTCCGGATCCGTCGTCCCATCGCCGCCGCAAACGCGTTGGCAACTGCCGCGCCCACCGGCGCGATCGGCGGCTCGCCCATTCCATACGGCGTCCTGATTCCCGTGTCCACGAGAACGGAACGAACGTCCGGCGCCCCACGCATCGTCAACAGTGGGTAGCTCTCGAAATTGTTCAGTGTCAGGCGCCCGTCCTTCACGTACGCCTGCTCGATCAGCGTTGACCCCACGCCCCACATCACGTTACCCTCAATCTGGGCCTTCGCCCCATCAGGGTTGACGACCAGCCCGCAGTCCACCGCACAGGCCACCTCGTGGACAGTGATCTCGCCGGACTCTCTGTCCACCGATACCTCCGCCACCTCCGCAACCATCGTGTTCGACATGTGGCAGGCGATGCCCCGCGCCCGCCCCGCCGGCAGCGGTGACCCCCAGTCACCCAGATCGGCCACCGCCTCCAGGACCGCCCTCATGCGCGCGCCTGAAGGACTCTCAGGCAGATGATCGAGACGGAACTGAAGTGGGTCCGCGCCTGCAGCCGCAGCCAGCTCATCGACAAAGCTCTCCACCGCAAACGTGTTGGGGAAAAGACCCAAACCCCGCCACCAACCCGTCCACACCGGCAGCGTCCTTCGCCATGCTCTCGCCGTCCGGTTGGGCACGTCATATTCGATTCGCGCCCCGGAGGTCGCGCCAAAATCTGCTCCCATTACGTACGCGAGAAAAGGCGGCAAAAAACTGAAAGCGACATCACTGCTCCCCTGCCGGTGCTCCATGGCAACGATCCGCCCATTTTCGTCCAGCGCACCGGAAATAACGTTCTTTGTCGGCGGCCGCAGATAACCGTAGTGCATCGCCTCAACCCGGTCCCAACCCACATGCACCGGCGCGCCGGCCGCCCTGGAAAGACGCGCCGCCTCGATCGCGACCCGCGTATCCAGCTTGCTGCCAAATCCGCCGCCAAGATAGGTGGGAATGACCTGTACCTTCTCCGCATCCAGCCCGAGCGCATCTGCGATCTGACCCCTGGCCCGCTCCTGAAACTGCGTCGATACCCAGACCCTCACCAGTTCTTCTTGAACATCCGCCAGCGCAGCCGGCGCCTCCAGAGGTGCCTGCACAGCAAATGGCGAATAGTAGGTGGCCGTGACAGTGGACTTACTCTCCAGAACGTCTGCCGCATTGCCCTCACGCTGGATAGTGACACCGCCCTCCCCTGCCGGTTCGATCAGCGCGTCGATCTCCTCCTGCTGCCACAAATGCCCTTCATCCCACTCCGTCTCCATCGCCTTCACCGCTGACCAGGCCGCGCTGCGTGACCGTGCCGCTACACCCGCAAAACCGCTTTCCAAGTCGATCACGAACTCTCCGACACCCTCTATCGCTCCCGCCTCGCCCGGTGATGCGCTCAGGAGTTTCGCCTCCAGCGTCGGCGGCCGCGCAACAGCACCGTAAAGCATGTCTGGCATGCGCATGTCGTAACCATATACCGCCTGCCCCGTCACCTTGCCGGGAACGTCAATGCGCGCAACCGGCTGACCAATGACCGTGAATTCATCCGGTCGCTTTAGCGTCAGTTGCTCCTCGTCGGGAAACTCCCAGCTCGTGATCCCTTCGACTAAACTGTAGAATTCAGCCCGCTTTTCAGGGCTGTCCGCGACGGCAAACCCCCGCCCTTCAACTCGCACCGCAGCCTCAGGCACCCCCAACATGGCTGACGCTTCCAATTGCAGCAGACTCCGCAGCCCCGCCGCCGCCTTGCGCAGCGGATCATAGCTGGCAGCAACCGACAGGCTGCCGCCCGTACCGAAACCGTCCACCAGCTCCGAAGTTGTGTCGGCCTGTACCACATCCAGATCATCCCAGCCGATGCCCAGCTCCTCAACCGCTATCTGCGCAATCGACGTGTGAACGCCCTGCCCCATCTCCACCTTCACCACCGACAGACGGATCCGGCTGTCCTCCAATACCTCAAGCCATAGAGGAGGGTCACTGTCCAGCTGCATGAAACTGTTCCCCGCCGGTTCACTGTTGGCCAAGCTCTCCGCCATGAACAGGTTAAGTGCCGGCTTTCCGAAGTACGCGCCCACAGCCAGACCAGCCCCCGCCGCCCCCAGACCGATCAGAAATCCGCGCCGCGATAGCCGCCAACGCCGTCTCTTGGCCGGAGTAGCGTCAGCCCTCTCCGCTCCCTTAACTTCGTCGCTTTCGTTAGGCGAGCCGGCCGGCGGCTCCGCCTGCTCCGTGTGATCCCGATCCTGCGTCATCTCGCTGTCCCCTTCTTACCCGCCATCACGGCCGCCTGCTGGACCGCCTGCCGGATGCGCACATAGCATCCGCACCGGCAATAGTTCCCGTTCATCGCGCGCGCAGTCTCCTCTTCTGAAGGCTGCGGATTCTGTGCCAGGAATGAGGCCGCCTGCATGATCTGCCCGCTCATACACCAGCCGCACTGCGGGACCTGGTGATCGATGAACGCCTGCTGGACAGGATGCAGCGCGATCGTGCCGCCGCCGTCCCTCTCGGCCAACCCCTCAATCGTTCGAATGTCGGCCCCCGTAACCGCCGCCAGCGGCATCAGACACGATCGGATCGCCGCGCCGTTCACATGGACCGTGCACGCGCCGCAGATACCGATGCCGCAACCAAACTTCGTACCCGTCAGCCCCAGCCAGTCCCGCAGTACCCACAGCAGCCTTTCTTCTGCGGGTGCCTCCAGCGTATAGCTTTTTCCATTCACATTCAGTTCCATACAAACCTTCTCCTGAACACTCCTGTGCTACAACACGATCTCCCGTCCCGGCTTCGCGTCCAGCGAACCGCCCAAATCCACCAGCGCCGCCCCGACCACCCGCAGGCAGCCCTCCAGGTCAGCCGCAATCTGGCTCTCAGGGATCCGCAGTATCGTCCAGCGATCTGCCGTCTCGGATGCCTCACGCATATCGCTGGCCTCATCAAGCCGGATGCCCAGGTATCCATTGCGCACTCGCAACGCGATGTCCACCGGCCACTCTCCCGCCAACCGGTTGGGTAGCGGCCGCAGTCGGCTCGCCCGCAGCGCGCTCCACAACGCCTGGAACGGCTCTCCCTCCAGCCTCAACTCCTTAACATCATTCGCGCTCAACAGACGCTCCAGCGTCGTGTGGATAAAGGTCAGCCGCCTGAACGTGGTTGCCGGGACCGGCCGCGCCAAACGCATCAGCGGGCCGATCTCAATGCGGAAATAATACTCCTCCGCCCGCGCATGGTCCGCCTCCTCCGGCATCAGCTCCGCGCGCGCAAGCAGCTGATAACGACGGACTGCCGCATAATAGCTGATCGTCCGCGCCTCAGTTTCGTTCCCGAAAGCGCTCGTCTGATAGAAGGCCAAGTAGTCGGCGCCGACCCGACGCGGCGCCCGCCTCTGCGGAATCCGGTACCAGCCCTCAGACGCCGCCCGGCGCAGGTCCGTCCGGTTGTTGACGACCGCGACCAGCACCGTCCGCTTGAGATGATAGGGGTCTGTATATTCCTGGGACATATCCCCGCCGTTACTCCTTAATGCACATGCCTCGCCAGCTCCGGCGCGTACCTGCCGATCTGCTCCCGCAGTCGCAACAACGCGACATCCTTCGCCTTGGCCTCCAGCATCACGTCAAACGACCGTAGCTGTGCCGAGACCGCCGCCTGCAGCAGGTCGATCACTTCAAACGGGTGCAGAAAGTCGCTGTGCTGATGCGGCAGCGGTATCTGTACGCGGGCCTCGCCATCGCGAAAGAGTGTTCGCACCGCCGTACGAGGGCTGCTCACGTGGATCTTCGGACATATGTCCTCCGGCCAGGTCGACAGTGCAATCTTCAGCGCATCCAGCTGCGGGATCGCGTCTGGATTGTGGCACCGGTGGTGCAGCGTATCCAGGACCACCGGGATTCCCGTCCGCCGGTGAACCCACAGCACATCACGCAGACTGAACTGCCGATCCCCGTTTTCCAGGACCAGACGCCTCCGCACACCGTCCGGCAGCAAATTGGCCGTACGCGCGAACCGGTCCAGTGCCGCCGGTACGTTCTCGTGCCCGCCCCCCACGTGAACGACAACCACGCTGGCCGCATCCAGACCCATCCCGTCCAGCAAAGCGGTCGCGGCGGCCAACTCCCGGCTCGACCGCTCCGCCAGATCCGGGTCCGGGTGGCTCAACTGCACGTAAAAACCCGGATGCAGCGTCAAGCGCACCCGCTGCTGCCGCGCCATATCCCCAATCGCAGCCAGCTCCGTTGAACACTCCTCCAGTTGACCGTGGAACGCCGGCAGGTCCGGGTGGGTCAGATAGGGGGCGAGCTGCCCCGCCATTCGATAAAACCGGATATCCCTTCGCTCCAGATAGAGAAAAATGTCGCGCAGATAGACCAGACTTACACTCAGATGGGGTTGGTTCTGCCAGCGTCGGCTGTCATGCGAACGCAGCCCCGCTGCACCCAACACCTTGACCGGAAAGCCCAACCGGACCCGCGTCTCATTCGGCATGGGTTGGTTGGGCCTTCTATCTCAGATTGGGGAGCGTGATACTGCGAGGAAAGGAGGAGATTCTATTGTGCACGTAGTCCATCTTGAATTCGCTCGAGGGCAACTAACTCTGACAGTACCGCGCCGTTCCCATGGCCCTTCATAATCTATGCCTTTCGGCCCGAACACAGCCTATCATAGCAAAAGTCCAACTTCCAATTTCCTCAATGTTTGCACGGGTGCGCGTTCAATCCGGTTTCATGTCCATTCACCCGACCGTCATCTCGAGGGTACCATCGTCTCGACCGTCGACTGCGTACCCGACCAGAGACGCGCCCCAAATCTGCATTCTCCGTTGGGCCGGCGATTCCATCACGAGGTTGACGTCTGCACCGATTGTCATGTAACCTATACTTGCAAACGTCCCGAATGTCTTGCGGAGAATGCTGTCAGCATCACGGCCCTCGGCGCGACTAAACGACGTCGCACTCTCGAGATTCGTCTCTGCCTGCGCTGGCGCTTGCTCTGGATTCGTCTCGCAAGCCATCTGTTTCTCCAACTACTCATGACGGAACCAGATCACCCACCTGCGTTGATCTAAGGAGCCACAGATATGTACAGTTCACGCCTCTTGGCCATAACGACGGCATTATTCATCTCCATCATCGTGGCGCCAGGATATCTGTCGGCGGAAGAACTATCGCCAGCTGTTCTAACGGAACCCTCTACGGCCTCACCATTCGACGAGACGTGGCTGACAGGTGTATCGGTATCTCTTGCGAACCGCACCAATTCGCCGCTGGCCGCTCTAGATTCCGCCGCTCCGATTCCGCCGCTCCGATTCCGCCGGGATGGAAAGCAATAGTCGACGAATCTCTTGGCTATTCGCTCGCCGTACCCGCCAATTGGCTGACTTTCGACTTGCAGGCCGGTGACCTCGACCGGATTATCAGCATGCTTGGCGGCCGCGCCGCGTCGCAGCAGTTGCGCCAATACATGGCCGGCCCTGCCGGCAAAACTCTCGGAGTCTTAGCCGTCGAATCCGATCCCAGCGAACTGTTCGCCCGCCCACCGTTCCCATCCTTTCTCAACGTGTCGGTCGCCCACTTTCCAGATGACGTAACCGACGATCAATGGGTTGCCCTCGTTGAAGAGTCCATCTCCTCTCTGGGCGGAGCCCGCATCGAAAGTGTCGAACTTGGCACACTCAACGAGCTGCCCGTAGTCAGAGCCGTCGCCGCTTACCAATTGGGAGGTCAGGGCACCGGCTTGACCGCCTATCTTGACATTACCATCGTTCGCGTTGAACAAACGGCATATACGCTGAAGATTGCGACCCGGCTAAGCAACGCCTTAGCCAAACGGCTTGTGATCCACCAGATCGTCCAATCCTTCCGACCAGTCTTGCCGGACCAGGTGACCGCCCGTGAGTCTGCCGCTTCCCCGGCGAGGGACGAAGCCGGGGACCAGTCTGCTTCATCGGCCTCAGTTCCCTCAGCTAATGTTCCCAAGTTCTGGATACCAATCGTAGACGGTCGCTTAGGCTACTCTCTTGCTGTGCCTTTTCATTGGCTGACTTTCGACCTGCAAGGGGGAGACCTGAACCGCATGACAAGCCAGCTCGGAGGTGAGATCGCAACGCAGCAACTGGGAGCCTTTCTGGACTCGCCGGCAGGAGAGAAGCTTGGCGTTCTCGCTGTCGAGCAGGACCCGGAAAGCTTTTACACCGTCCCAATCTTTCCAACGTTTCTGTTCGTGTCTACCTCACCTCTGGCGGACGACCTTATCGACGAAGAATGGGTTGCCCTCGCCGAGAAATCTTTCTCATCTTGGGGCGATACGCAGCTGATGAGTATCGAGATGGTCACACGCAACGGTCTTCCGGCCATCAGGGCAGCGGCCACCGTAAGGGTGGGCGATCAACCGCATCTCCTGACCGCTCACCTGGATATAACCATCCTGCGCGCCAACCACACCGCCTACGTGCTCACAATCGTAGCCCGTCCGGAAAACGCCGGCGCTAACCAGCCGATGATAGAGCAGATAATCGATTCGTTCCGAGTCGAGTGAAACACAATTGGCAGCAGGCACAGGACCTTTAATATTGCCGACGAATGACGGCTGAAATATCTCAGAGAACCAGTTCACTGTGTGAGGAGGACGCCTAATCATGAGACAGAGACGTTTCATCTCTCCGCTTCCCTGCCGACGTACTCTTATGTTCGTCGCATTTCTGATCACTCTCACCCTATCAGCGACGGTGACAACCATAAAGGCTCAAGGCAATGATCAGACCGACAGCGACACCGACCGCGTCGCACTGACGGCGCTCTTCCACGCCACCGACGGCGAAAACTGGGTGAACAACCAGAGCTGGCTGACCGATAAACCGCTCAGCGCATGGTACGGCGTCACCATAGATGAGAACGGACGCGTCACGCAGCTAACCCTCCGCGGGAATCGGCTGAGCGGCGCGATCCCACCGCAGTTGGGTTCCCTCACCCAGTTGGAACGATTGGTGATCGATGACAACCTCCTGAGCGGAGAGATTCCTCCGGAACTGGGAAACCTGACCCAGTTGCAATGGCTGGACCTCGACAGAAACCAACTGAGCGGAGAGATTCCTCCCGAATTGGGAAACCTCCAACTGCTGGAACGGCTTGACCTCTCGGGCAATCAGTTGAGCGGGTCCATCCCGTCGGAGATCGGCGGTCTCAGAGAGCTGCGAACACTCTACTTCGACGAAAATCAGCTGAGCGGAGCAATCCCACCGCAGCTGGGTTTTCTCGCTAAGCTGCAAACAATGTTCATCGAAGAAAATCAGCTGAGTGGCGAAATCCCTCCTGAATTGGGCAATCTCACCCACTTGCGAGCCATGTCTTTGGAGGAGAACAATCTGAGTGGGTCGATTCCAGCCGAGCTGGGCAACCTCACCGAACTGCGCTCTCTCTATCTTGACGAATGTGGTCTGAGCGGGCCCATCCCGCCGGAACTGGGGAACCTCACCGAACTGCGGATTCTGCTGCTCAATGACAATGAGCTAAGTGGGCCCATCCCGCCCGAATTGGGCAACCTTAGGCAACTGCAGTCTCTCCAATTGGCTGGAAACGCCTTGAGTGGGGAGATTCCGTCGGAGTTGGCCGGCATTCCCCAACTGAGAGAATGGAATATCGGGGGAAATCAGCTGACCGGTTGCATTCCCGCAAACTGGAGTAGCGCCGCTTCCATCGAAGACGACCAGTTGGAACTGTCATTCTGTCCTTCACCTGCGGAATCAGGGCCGGAATCGGAATCACTTTTCGGGCTGAATGGCGATCTACTGTTTGCGTTGTACCGCGTTGCCCTGAGGACCCTTACTCATCAGGCGCTGCAGGGCCTCGACCGCGCAGCGCTCACCTCACTCTACATTTCCTTTGGCGGAGACGACTGGGTGAATAGCGAGAACTGGCTCAGCGACGAGCCGCTCAGCACATGGTACGGCGTGTCCACCGCCCTCAACGGCCGCGTGACCAGCCTGGATTTGCGCGGAAATCAATTGAGCGGTTCGATTCCGGCCGTAATCGGGCGCCTTTCCCATTTGAACAGGCTGGTCATCGATGACAATCAACTTACGGGCCCGATCCCGCCCGAAATAGGCTACCTGACCCACCTGAAGACTCTCGACCTCGACCGAAACCGGC
Organism: Caldilineaceae bacterium; assembly: GCA_965200615.1. Lineage (GTDB taxonomy): Bacteria > Chloroflexota > Anaerolineae > Caldilineales > Caldilineaceae > Bin5. The sequence goes on from OZ241377.1 coordinate 1,927,774, forward strand.
TGACAGGCTCAATCCCTCCCGAACTGGGCAACCTCTCCAACTTGGAACGGCTGGACCTCACTGGAAACCAGCTGAGTGGGCCAATTCCGTCCCAGCTCGGCAACCTCGCCGCGTTGCGGACCCTCTTCATCGACGAAAATCGACTGACCGGAACCATCCCGCCTCAGCTCGGCAACCTGGCCGAACTTCGTACACTGTACCTCGAAGAGAACCGGCTGACCGGCCCTATCCCGCCTGAATTGGGCAATCTCGTAAACGTGAGCCTCTTTTCCCTTGAGGAGAACAGGCTGACTGGCTCGATTCCACCCGAGTTGGGCAACCTCGCCGAAGTGCGCACCCTTTATCTTGACGAGAACGAGTTGAGCGGACCGATTCCGCCCGAACTCGGCAATCTGGCCCAACTGCGAGTCCTGGACCTCGATGAAAACGAGCTCAGCGGGCCGATCCCGCCCGAACTCGGCCGCCTCACCCAGTTGCGCATCCTGTTCCTGCGTGAAAACGAGCTAAGTGGTTCGATACCTTCCGAACTGGGGAATCTTGCTTATTTGACGTGGCTCTATCTGCAGGACAACGAGCTGAGCGGAGAAATACCTGCTGAGCTGGGCAACCTCGCGCTACTGCAAGGGGTCAGTCTCAGCGCAAACCAACTCAGCGGGTGCATTCCCGTAAGTTTGAGCCGTGTACTCTATAATGACCTCGACGACGTCAATCTACCCTTTTGCGTCGAATAGACGATTCAAAGATGAGGAAGGGAGTAGCAAACAGCTACTCCCTTCTCGCCGGCCTCGTCTCTCAACATGGCGTTGTCAACCCTTTAACAGTTCGCGTCGGGACTCTCAGTTCTTCCTACCAACCGAAGAGATACGCATCTCGGCGACGGCCCCTGCGCCCGGCAACTCTCACCATAGCCAACTCCGGCCGCAGCGGTGCAACGACATGGCTGATGCTTCCGGCGGCCATACTGCCGTAATTGTGCAGAATCGGAGCAACCTCCGTGTGATAAGAAACGTAGGCATCGGGCCAGGACACTGGAAGTCTCCATCCGGCGCCATGCAGCCTTCGAGTAGCCCCTTTGGTCGACCGGCCGGCTTTCAGACGACGCGTCGCCAACAGCATCAGGACCAGAAGCGCCAGCCCACCTGCCAGCGGCAGATAATGCAGACCTGATTCCACCTGACGCACCACCTCCGTCGTCTGGTAACCGATCACCGCCAGCGCCGGTACCCACAGTAGCTCACCCAATAAGACGATTGGAAACCAGCGGCGGAAAGGCACACGCGCCATGCCTGCCGCGACGAGCACCGGAATCACAAGCACAGAGAACGCTTTGGCGGCGAACAGCAGTCTGGACCCGTGCTCCTGCATCTCCGACTGCAGCTGCTCCAGGTGATGGCGCCGCAGCCCCAGCCACCGGCCATAGCGCAGTATCGGCTCCTTCCTGTATCTGTAGCCGAGTAAGTACCAAAGTCCGTCTGCAACGACCCCACCAGCGATGGCGCAGATCACCACCAGCGGCAAGCGCATATACCCCAGCGAAGCCGCTACCACCGCCAGCAGTGTCACGATCCGCCCCTCCAGTATCACCAGACCTGTCAGTAGCGGATAGCTCCAAACGCCCCATTCCTGCAGACCTTCGCTGCGTAACAGATTCAAAACCGTATCAAATATCTCGGAAATTACGTTCATTCACTCACTTCCTCTACCCACCAAGTCAACACATCCAACCTCTTGGCGAAATGGAGCAGGGGCTCTGTATCCGAAAGAAATATCCCGTGCGCCTGCGCCACCCAATTGCGTTCGAACTCCGCCTCGGCCGGCTGTAGCGGCCAGGGCGTATGGTGGATCTCACCGCGATAGACGCGCCCCCTGCTGTCCACACTGTACAGACAATACCTCTCGATCAGCCACTGCTCCAACGAGTCGGGCGCCGCCGGATAGACCGGACCTGTCGGTCGGTAGACCGCTCTGAACTCTGCCTCCGGCGCGCCTCTGTGTGTGCGTCGGCTGGTATAGCGTATGCCGTCATCTCTGACCCTGCACGCCATCTGCGCCCGAAAATAGGGCAGATGATAGAATCTCCGCGCCATCGCCACCGCCAGCGGGTTGCCCGCATCCAGGCTGAAAAAGAACACGCCCGGTCGTGGCTCCTCCCTGCTGCTACCCTTTACGTAAGTGCGAACGTTTAGTTCCGGAAAAGAAGAAACCCACGGCGCCGCCGGCGTAAACCGCTGTCGCACGCCGCGCATACGAAAAGGGACAACCGTCACCCACGCCTCACCCGCGTACGTATCCAGCGCCAGCCCATCTGGCAACAATTTTTCGATTTGAGGTGCAGGAATGGGCCAGTGGGCAAACAGAAGGTCCTGCCACGACTGAAACATGAACCACGAACGAACGGGCAGCGGCCAGCGGCGGTGTTCCTGTTGGGCAAGAATGTCTGCGGCGCCAGTTTGACCGCGCCGCCGCAGAGAGGCAAGGAGGAACTCTTTCATCTACTGTTTCTTCACTTTCCGTAAATCCAGAAAGCGATAAGATCATCGATTGGCGTGCCGCTGTGACGCCGAAAAACGTCCAAAAGATCGTCGGCATAGGCGATCCCGTAGCGATAACTCTGCACATAGTCCAGCAGAGCCGCAAAGAACGCCTCGTCCCCGATACGTTCACGCACGGCGTGCAAGAACAAGGGTCCTTTACTATATATGATGTTGATGTAATTGCTCTGATCGAACCCGACGACGGCACCGCTCACCGGCCTGTCAATCCCCAGATTCCGCGCCGCATCGTAGCGGTATCGGAAGACATTCTCCAGCAACGCGGTCTGCATCTGTGGCCATTCCACCGCTTCGTAATAGAGATAGACCGCATAGTTGGCAAGTGACTCGTCCAGCCACGGCTCATCCGGCTGGTCGTTCCCTACAAGGTTGAAAAACCACTGGTGGGCAACCTCGTGGGGCGTGGCAATGCCGAAACCGCCGCCGGCCTCCGTGTAAAAGTTCGCCGCCAGCGCAAGCAGCCCGGCCTGCTCCATCCCAAACGCTGTCGTCGGCAGCGGCACGACATCCAGCTCACGATACGGATATTGACCGAACATGCCGTTAAAGACGGCCAGGCTCCCTGTTGTATAGCTCAGCGCCGTCTGCGCAGAGGCCAGCCCCCCAACCGGGTAGTACGAATTGACCGTGGTCCCATCAACCTCCTCGCTGATCGCCTCCCAGCGGTCGGTCACAGCCGCATAGAAGGAGCGCACCGGCCCCGCCGCGATCCGCCATGTGGACGTGCCGTCCTCGTTGGGCTCCCGCGCCGTGGTCGAGCCGCTTGCTACCACCCCTAGCGCCCCCGGCGCCGTCAACTCCACCTGATAGAAACCAATGTCCGCAAAGAGCGAGTCACCGAAGCTCGCGCCCGCGAACAAGTCCCAACCCCTGTGGTCATAGACCGCCAGCGTGGGATAAAAGCCGGCCAGATCATAGACGCCTTCCACAAACCCGTACAGGCCCGCCCCCGCCGTACCGGCGTTCACCTGCGTCGGCAGCGTTGCCCGAAACCAAAGCGTCACATCCGTTGTGGCCCCCGGAGCCAGACCGCCTTCAAGCGGGATAAACACAGCCGTACCGTCGAAAAGATCCCCAACCGTCGCGACCTTCCCGTCAACCAGCGCCCGGCTCACCTCCGCCGCGCCCTTGTAGGCAGGCAAATTGGGATACAGCCGGAAATAAAGCTCGGTAAGGCTGGTCTCCTCCTGATTCGTAATCCGCACACGTTGTATACCTTCTAGGCTCGGAACCTCACCCGGCAGGAGGCGGACCTGGATAAAATAGTGTGGCGCGTCAGGCAGTCGGGCCACCTCCTCGTCAAAAGCTTCCAGCAGCGTCTCGCCGTAGATCGAATAGTCGGTCAGATCTATATCCGGCGTCGGAAAAGGAGGCGGTTCCTCTACCGGTTGTGGGATCTGTGTGGGCGTAGGCGGCGGGGCTGTCGGCTCTGGTGTAAAGGTCGCAGGGGCAACTGTCGCTGACGGGGTTGGCGCAAGGACGACGACTTCAGGTTCGTCAGGTGTCGGATTCGCCTCTCTTTCGCAAGCTGCCAGCACAGCAGACAACGCCAGCGCGACGGCAAACAAAACAACGTAACGGAGTGGCGGCCGGCGCCCGCCCCCGCGTTTCCGTTCAGTGTACGTCGGACTTTCTTCAAAGACTGACTGTTGACCTGCATGGATCGCCGGTCCCATCAATCCCGTCCCCTGTTGCCCGCCGCCGACTCTATGACGCCGGCAGGCAGCTTTCCATCCCTGCAGCGCCTGCCTTCGGCGACAACACCATAGCGTGGTGACGAGCGGAACTGGCGATCTGTAAGGCTCGGCACAGTCAACCCTGCGGTTCAAAATGGCTGCTTGGTGTTTCCTCTCCTCTGCCTCCAACCAGGACGAAGGCCCCGGCGCGGAGCGAACGTTCGGCAATGCGTACAGTTCGACCAATGCCTCTACTACGGCGAATGCACACCCGGCGATTCTCGCTGCAAACTCTCGACAAGTCGCTTGGCTTCCCCACTGAGAGGCACGGGCAGTTCTACCACCACCTCCACCAGTAAGTCTCCCCGATTTCTGTTGTCTTTCACGTCCGGCATTCCCTGCCCTTTCAACCGGAAAACCTTCCCGTTCTGCGTATCCGGCGGGATCGTCAGCGCCACCGCGCCCTGCATGGTCGGGACGCGCGCCTCGCCTCCAAGGAGCGCGGAAAAAAGGTCCACCGCCGCCCTCGTGCGCAAGTCGGTTCCAGCCACCTCAAAATCCTTGTGCGGCTGAACGGACACGGTCATGATCAGGTCGCCCGCGCGCACCTTCGAGCCCGTCTTGACCCCGACCGGAATCGTCACCTCGAACCGGGAATCGCCCTGCTGCACCGTCCGCTTCGTCCCCATGAATGCCTCTTCCAGCGTGATCTTTACCGGAACCGTCTGGTCGCTGTTGGGACGGCCGAAACTGGGATGATGCGTCTGCCGGGATGCTTTGCGCGTCTGCGCCGGCCCGCCGCCAAAAAGCTGCTGAAAGAAATCAGAAAAAGTGCTGCCCCCGCCCGCAATGCTCCCGAACATCTGCTCAAACTCTTCAGGACTCACCGCCCGGCCCTGCTGACGCTCCGCGCCGCCGGCATTGTACCATTGAGACCAATCGAAATTCTGTCCGCTCTGCTCGTACTGCTTCCACTGCGCGCCAAACTTGTCGTACGTCCGCCGCTTCGTATCGTCAGACAGGACCGCATAGGCCTCGCTGATCTCTTTGAACTTCTGTTCGGCAGCCGCATCGCCGCTGTTGACATCGGGATGATACTTGCGCGCCAGCTTGCGATACGCCTTCTTGATATCATCGGCGCTCGCCTTGCGGCGCACACCCAGCACTGCGTAGTAGTCCCTGTAGTCCACTGATCCGTTCTCCGCTCTATTTGGCCTCTATCTCACACCCCGCTTGAGCCGCGTGAAACGAACGCTGTCACGCCGTCAACTGACAATCGATCCAACACGAAGGACGCGAAACCGGGCACAGGGCGCCCGGTTTCGCGTCCTCATATCGTTACTGCGCCCAGGTCGAAATTCCTGGTTCAAGTCGTAGCCTACACCTGCCGGAATTCGCCTTCCACCACATCGTCCTCGTCAGGCGTGCCTGTGCCGTCGGCTTCGCCGGCAGCGCCGGGCCCGGTTCCGTTATTCTCTGCCTCCTGCTGATAAACCTGCTGGGCCAGCGCAGAGCTTGCCTGCTGCAACTGCTCCGTCAGGCTGGTGATCCGCTCATGGTCCTCACCCTCCATCGCAACCCGCAGGTCGCCAATCGTCTGCTCTATCTGCTCCCGATCCGAGAGCGGCACCTTGTCGCCCAGCTCGCCCAATGTCTTCTCTGTGGCGTAAATCAGACTGTCAGCGGCATTGCGGCTCTCTACCAGTTGACGCTGCTGCAAGTCCGTGGTCTCGTTCTCCTTGGCCTCCCGCACCAGCCGGTCCACCTCATCGTCGCTGAGATTCGTCGAGGCCGTGATCTGGATGCTCTGCTCCTTGCTCGTCGCCTTGTCCTTCGCCAGCACATTCATAATGCCGTTGGCGTCAATGTCGAACGTAACCTCGACCTGCGGCACGCCCCGCATCGCCGGTGGAATCCCGTCCAGCCGGAAGTTGCCGAGCGTTTTGTTGTCGCGCGCCATCGGCCGTTCGCCCTGCAAAATGTGAATGTCCACCGCCGTCTGATTGTCCTCGGCCGTGCTGTATGTCTCCGTCTTCTTCGTCGGAATCGTCGTATTGCGGGGAATCAATGTTGTCATCACACCGCCCAGCGTCTCCAGCCCCAGGCTCAGAGGCGTCACGTCCAGCAGCAGCAGGTCCTTGACCTCGCCGCCGAGCACACCGGCCTGCAGCGCGGCGCCCACCGCCACCACCTCGTCCGGATTGACGCCCTTGTGCGGCTCCTTGCCGGTCAATGTGCTTACCAGCTCCTGGATCATCGGCATCCGTGTCGAGCCGCCAACCATGACGACCTCATTCAACTCGCTCGGGGTCAGACCGGCGTCCTTCAGCGCCGCATGGAACGGTTTCTTCAACCGTTCGACCAGCACCGCCGTCAACTGTTCGAACTGGCTGCGCGACAGGGTCAGCTGCAAATGCTTCGGCCCCGTGCTGTCCGCCGTGATAAAGGGCAGATTGATCTCCGTCTGCGGTGTGCTCGAAAGCTCGATCTTCGCCTTCTCCGCCGCCTCCCGCAAACGCTGCAGCGCCTGCCGGTCCTGGCCCAGATCGATCATCTGCTCCCGCTTGAACTCGTCGATCAGCCAGCGCACGATCGCCTCGTCCCAATCGTCGCCGCCCAAATGCGTGTCGCCGTTGGTCGCCTTCACCTCGATGACACCATCACCGACCTCCAGCACCGATACGTCAAACGTCCCGCCGCCCAAGTCAAAGACCAGAATCGTCTCGTCCTCATTCTTGTCCAAACCGTACGCAAGCGCCGCCGCAGTCGGCTCGTTGATGATGCGCAGTACCTCCAACCCGGCAATCTGCCCGGCGTCCTTGGTAGCCTGACGCTGGCTGTCATTGAAGTAGGCCGGCACCGTGATCACCGCCTGCTTCACGTCCTCGCCCAAATAGGACTCCGCATCCCGTTTCAGCTTGCTCAGAATCATCGCGCTGATTTCCTGCGGCGTATACACCTTGTCCTTGATCGGAATCCGCACCCGCGCGTCGTGATTCGGCCCCTCGATGCTGGCGTAAGAGACCATCGCCTGCGTCCGCTTCGTCTCCGGATCGTCAATGTGACGCCCCATCAGACGTTTCACCGAGTAAATAGTGTTCTCCGGGTTGACAACCGCCTGCCTCTTCGCCGTCACCCCGACCAGTCGCTCGCCGCTCTTGGAAAACGCAACCACCGACGGCGTCGTGCGGCTGCCTTCCGCATTCGCAATCACCGTAGGGTTGCCCGCCTCCATAACAGCGATAACACTGTTGGTTGTACCCAAATCAATACCAATAATTTTTGCCATCTGTCCTTGGCCTCCTGTATGAAATGATGCTGGGCGCCCGTCCGGTCCACTCCACAGCCGCCCAGTCCATGACTCCATTTATGAACTGTTCTTCACAAACTTAAATACTCTTCATATTATAAAAAACTTCTGTAAGTATGGTATTGGGCGAGTATTAGCAATTCATATGAATTTGCCCACGATGATCCTACGCATCCTGTCCAATGCGAAACGCGCCGAGACGACACCGCCCCCCTTTGCCGTCTCAAGCCACCGACCACTGCGGTTCGGCTGCACCCACCGCTGGCATGGATTCCCCACCAGGCCATTTCCACCCCGGATCTGGGATGCACGCGCTCTGTCCAGGCGCTATTGATGCATTTATGAAAACCTGTTATGCTGTTGCATCATGAGAACCACTATCTCCCTTGACGACCAGCTTGCAAAGCAAGTGCGTCGCGCAGCTGAAGCCCGCGGCATCAGTGTCAGCGCCTTTATCGCCAAAACGTTGGATGACGCTCTGAAGCGTCGCGAGCCGTCGGAACCGCCTCCCTTCCGGCTGGTGACCGTGCGGGGCGTTCACCCCCGCCCGCGAGTCGATCTCAACCGACCGAGGGCGCTCGACGCACAGGATGACGAAGCCCGGTTCGGGCACAGCAGTCGGTGACTCGGGATGCTGCTTCCCGACGTCAATGTCCTGATATACGCCCGTATCGAGGACTCCGTTCTCTAACACCCTGAGTATGCAGCGTGGGTCACTCGTCTTGCAATAGGACCGGAACCCTTCGCCCTTTCCGTCCTCGTTCTGTCCGGCTTCGTCCGAGTTGTAACCAACCCGCGAGTCTTCGCCCCTCCATCCATTCTCGACCAGTCCTTCGCATTCATTTCCTCTCTTGTGAAACGCCCGACCGCGCGCATCGTCGGCCCAGGTCCCGATCACCTGGACATCTTCGAACGGCTGTGCCGCGAGTCCGGGGCGACCGGGAAGCTGGTCGCTGACGCCCAGCACGCGGCGATTGCAATCGAGCACGGCTGCACCATGGTTTCGACCGACTCCGATTTCAGCCGATTCCCAGAACTTCGATGGCAGCATTCACTGCGTCTTGGCGGGCTGTAGTGTCGCTTCATCTCGACATTCTTCTCGCAGGAACAGTTCCTTGTTACTGTTAGATTCAGTCTGGGCGCACGACCGCACTGCGTTTGCCCGCGGCCGACGCCTTCTGGCGCACGCAGCTCTCTTGCCCCTGGGCGGCAAAGAGAAACGGCGGTATGCTGAAGGGCCTGAAGGTGGGTCTGAGCGAGAGCGCGGGAGAACCCCCCGCAACGCCCCCATCCGTTAGCCGCACCAGTGCGGACATTCGGGATTTCCGTGGCCAGCTACCGGTCTCTGCCCCCTTACGCCGTCTCTGACCACTAACCACTGCAGTTCAGACCCCGTCCAGCACCCGCACGCACCGCTCAATCTCCTCCACCGTGTTATAGTGCACCAAACCCAGCCGGAGCCAGCCCCCGCTCTCCTCCACACCCATCCTCTCGCTCACCGCCTGCGCGTAAAAATTGCCGTTCCACGCAAAAATACTCTCCTCCGCAAGCGCCCGCGCCAACTCTTCCGGCGTCGTCCCGTCCTTCCGCAAAGAGACCGTCGCCACCCTCTTGTCCCAGTCCCCCCGCTCCGTCAGACCGAAAATTCGGATGCTCGGCACACGCAGCAAACCCGCGATCAGCCGCTCCGTCAGCATCCGTTCATACGCGCCGATGACCGACCAGGCCGCCGTCAGCTGCTCTCTCCGGCTGTCCTCGGACCGGGCCCTACCATACTCAACTCCCAGCCCAGCCAAATAGTCAATAGCCGCCGTCACCCCTGCCATCCCCTCATGACTCTGCGTGCCCGTCTCCCACTTGTCCGGTGGCCTGTCCCCGGCCGGCCGCACCCGGTAAGCCTCCAGCCGCTCCAAATGTTCCCGCCTGCCGTAAAGCTGGCCGCTGTGCGGCCCGAAAAATTTGTACGACGAGCACGCCAGGAAATCGCACCCCAACTCCCGCACGTCGATCAACCCGTGCGGCACATACTGGACCGCATCGACAAACGTCAACGCGCCCACCTCCCCGGCCCACCCAATGATCCTGCCCACGTCATTGATCGTCCCCGTCGCGTTGCTGGCGTAACCGACCGCAACGATCTTCGTGCGCGGCCCGATCTGCCTCCGCACATCCTCCATGTCCAGCGTGCCGCTCTCCACATCCACGTCCGCCCACCGGACCCGCGCCCCCCGCTCTTCCGCCGCCATCACCCACGGCATCACATTGGCGTCATGGTCCAGCCGCGTAACCACCACCTCGTCCCCCGGCCCCAACGCCCGCGCCAGCGACCGGCTCAAATGAAACGTCAGGCTCGTCATGTTGTTGCCGAAAACAACCTCATCCGCGTCACAGCCGAGGAGGTCGGCGACCGCCCTGTGCGCCCCCTCGATCACCGCATCGGTACGCAGACTGGTCTCGAACACCCCGTGCGTATTCGAATTGCGCCGCGTCATGTAATCGACCATCGCCGCAATCACGCTCTCGTGTACCTGCGTACCACCGGGGTTGTCGAAAAAGACGGCCGGCCTGCCGTTGAACGCCTCTTGCAGCGCCGGAAACTGCCTTCGAATCTCTTCCACTCTGAACATTTTTCTCTCCACCCTTGCCCGCTGCGCCAAGGCGCACCGGAGCTTTACCTGCTCTTGGGCAAACCGTCGGCTAGCATCCAGACGCGTTCCCGTCCCAGCAATGAGGAAACGTCCCCTCGCATAACCGTGAATAGCGCTTCTGTCAGATCGGCAAGGCTTTCCCCGCCCGCAGTCAGATCCAGGCCATCTTCCGATACCGGCGGACGCGGCCGTTTCTCCTCCGCCTTCACCGGTACAACGGGAACCGTCCCGTCCGTCGGCAGGTTCGCTATCTCGCAAAGCCGGTCGACGGCGGTGGCAAAACTGCCGATCTCATCCACCAGCCCGTGCATCTGCGCCTGTCTGCCTGTCCACACGCGCCCGCCGCAAAGCTCTTCAAGCGCGTCCGGCCCCAACTGCCGCGCCTCTCCAACCAACCGTTTGAAATTCCTGTACGTGTGCCCCATCTGTTCCTCAACTTTGTCCCGCTGCTCTGGCCGCCAGGGACTGTCGCTCGCATAGAGATCGGCGTTCTCGCCCCGCTGAACAGGGAAGCTCTTCGCTCCTATCTTGTTGAACGCCCCGCTGGTAATCAGCTTGGCCATAATCACGCCGATGCTCCCGGTGAGCGTCGCCGCCTGGCACACAATCCTCCGCGCCGGCAGCGCCACGTAGTATCCTCCGCTGCCCGCCACGTCCCCCATATAGGCCACCACCGGCTTCTGCCGGTCTAACAGTGTCAGCTCCCGCCAGATCAGATCGCTCGCCAGCGCCGAGCCGCCACCCGAATCGACGTGCAGCAGAACGCCCGCCAAGCGCTCGTTCTCAATCGCCGCCCGGATCATCTGCTGAACCGTTGAACTTCCGGCTGTACTGTTGCCAATGATCGGCAAACCTCCGGGAAAGCGCCGGCTCTTGCCCGTTGTGATCATTCCGCTCAGCGAAATTATACCGATCCCCTTCCGGTGCCTCATCCAGGGGCGGCGATAAAGTGTTCTGCGCGCCTGATCATAAGGCAATATCCGCACCTCTTCCTTCGGCCTGCCCAGCGCCTTCGCCAACTGGTCTTCGTAGACGGTGTCGTCAACCAGACCTAACTCTACGGCTTCGTTGGCCGTCAGGGGGGCGCTATCGATAGCCGCGCGTACCTTCTCTTCGCTCCTGTCGCGACCCCTGCTGATCGCCGTCACCATCTCACCGTACCAGCCGTCCAGCAGCCGTTCCATCTGCTCCCGATGTGCCGCGCTCATCTCACTACGCTCAAAAGTGTCCAACGCAGTCTTCCATGAAGCTACCTTTACCACCTCCGCCTCGACGCCAATTCGTCGCAACGTTTCAGCCAGAAAGATCGGCTCAGCCCGCAACCCGAGTACCGTCCACTCCGTTTGCGGCGAGACGAAAACGCGGTCGGCCGCCGCTGCCATCACGTACTCGGGACCGCCGCACGTCTCCAAATAGACCACCACCTCCTTCGCTGCAGCGCCGGAATTGAACTCTCTGTTCCAGCCTTGGAAGCGGTCAAAAAGGTCGGCCAGAGACTGGGCCTGCGCAAGGCTCATCTGCGCCCCTTTGACCAGGATCACCACCCCCTGCACATCAGGATCACCCGCGATCCGCCGCAGCGCATCGTGCAGAGATTCGACCGTCAGGGCCGGCTTGCCGAACGATAACAACGACAAATACCGGGGGCGCTGCGGTGTCCGTTCCAGTAGCGGGCCTGAAAGCTCGAACAACACATAGTCAGCCCAACTCCCTTTGGACAGCCGCCGTACAAGATTGGTCAGCACGCATCCGCAGGCCTGCCACAGCCTCGATATACCCCGCACAAGCCGGATGAAGCCTCTGCCTATGAAGCTCATAACGGACCCCCTTTGTATCCACGCGCCGTCGGCACAATACACACCGCAAACGACGCCCTGTCCCGCTTATATCTTGTCTGCAAAACCATACTATACCCGCACCATTTGCTGGAGAAAAATCGACCCCCTACGCATGAGAATGTACTGATCGCCGGAGACTTTACAGGTTATGATAGAATTCAACTGCACTCACTTCCCGGGAACGCCGCCTCCAATTCCGGGCCGGTGTAGAACACCGTTTCCAACTGCCGGTTCGAGGTGTATGTTGGCAGCAGCAGTCGAAGTGCGCAACCTCAATAAGCGCTACCGAAACGGGACCTGGGCCAATCGAGACATCACCCTGACCGTCGAACGTGGCGAGTTGCTTGCGATCCTGGGGCCCAACGGCGCCGGCAAGACCACCCTCGTCCGTCAGATAACAACCGAGCTTGTGCCAACCTCCGGCGAAGTCCGCGTTTTCGGGCTTAATGCAGTGTCGCGTCCCAACCAGGTCAAGGGCCGCATGGGCGTCATCCCGCAGGAAACAAACTTCTACTGGGGCCTTTCCGTCCGCCAGCACCTCCGTATCTTCGGCAAGCTGCGCGGTCTGCCTCCTCGGATCGCATCACGCCGCGCCGCAGAGCTGGTATCAGCTCTTGGCCTGGAGGAGCACAGCGACAAACCGGGCGAGCAACTGTCGGGAGGCCTTCGCCGTCGCCTTCTCGTCGGCATAGCCGTGCTGGCCAATCCCGACCTGCTCGTCCTCGATGAGCCCAGCGTCGGCCTCGATCCGGAATCCCGCCGCGATCTCTGGGCCCTTCTCCGCACCTACCGGCGCAGGGGCGCGACCGTCCTCTTGACGACACACTCCATGGAGGAGGCCGAAGCACTCTGTGACAGGGTCGGCATCATCCATGAAGGTGCATTACTTGCTCTCGACACCATCGCAAACCTTCGAGCCGCCCACGGCTTCGACTACAAAATAAATTTTTTCGCAGATGGCCGACCCCAGGTCCTTTACGGCGCCACCGATACCGCGCTCGTACAACAGGTCCAGGCCAAAGGCATCCGCGAATACGCAGTTTCGCAGACCACCCTTGAAGATGTCTATCTCGGCCTGACCGACGGCAAGGGACGACTCAACGAAGGACCGCCGACCAATGCCTGAATCGCTCTCTTCGGCCACCGAACTGTCCGGTTCCGACCCGGGCGCACCCGGGCGCCTCTACCCGACCGGCGGCTTCCGCAAGTTCATCGCAGATACAGCCAGCGTCTTCGAGCTCAACTCCCTGCCTGCCATGAAGCACTGGTATGTAACCGTGCTGCTCGCCGCCGGATTCCCACTTCCTTGGTTCTATGTTACCAAGGCCTTTGCCCCTGATGATCCGCAAGTGCTCCGCCGCCTGCTTGCCGGCACCCTCGCTTTTGGTGTCGCCTTTTCCATCGGCATGCTTGTCGGCCAGAATTTCAATGGCCAGCGCTTTACCGGCGTTCTCCGGCTGCTCATCACAATGCCAGTCTCCAAGGGTGCCTATTTCCTCGGCTCGCTCGCCCACTCCTCAATCTCGGGTGCCATGACCGTGGTCATCCTCCTCGCTTTCGCCTTGGTGGCCGGGGTCGACATCGACCTGACTTGGGGGCTGGCGCCCTCGATCACCCTCACTGTGCTCGCTGTAAGCGGCCTGACCCTGTTCGCCGTCAGCTTTGCCCCGTCTCCGCTGGTAGGCAACCTCGCTACAGGTGTGCTGTCGCTCATCCTGGTTGGCCTGTCGCCCGTCTACTTCACTATGGAGCAGGCCCCCCTGCTGATGAAGATAATTGGCTACATCTCGCCTCTGCGCTACGCCGCCGACGCAATCGAAAAGTCGCTATCAGGCAGAGCAGACGTCTGGGCCGAAATAGCAATACTCGCTGCTATCGCCTTTGTCGCCTTGTCCCTTGGTCTCTGGAGAATGCCGTGGAGAGAAAAGTAGCCAAAGAAACCCTGGCTCGCGATTATCTCTCTCCACAACCAATGCAATACGCAAAAGGGAGCAAGCAAAATGTCCCACCAGTACACGGCTGCTGTCATAGGCGCTGGCCTGGGAGGTAGAGCCAGCATGACTGCCCTGGCCGCGTCGTCCCGCTTCGAGCTCGTCGCCTTCGCCGATATCCAGGCCGAAGCGAGCGCAGACATCCAGGAAATGTATCCCGGCATCCGCGCCTTTTCGAGCCATGAAGAGCTGTTCGCGGCCTGTCCCACTGACATTGTCTGCGTCTCCACCTGGCCGCCCTCACACCTGGAGGTAACCCAGGCCGCCCTGCAACTCCCTCTCAAAGGCATCCTCGTCGAAAAGCCGCTGGCCGACACCTTCGCCGTCGGCCGCCGGATCTTGGAGCTCATTCGCGCCAGAAATCTGCCCATGGCTGTACCCCATGGCCTCCTCGTAGCCGACCACGGCACCCAGATCCTCCAGCGCGTTCACGGCGGCGAGATCGGCCAGCTCAAACTCGTCGAAATCCAGTGCACCGGCTGGGACATCATCAATGCCGGCATCCACTGGCTCGACTTCTTCGTCGAACTGACCGAACGCGAGCCCGTCGAGTACGTTATAGGAGCCTGCGACGCCAGCACGCGCACCTATCGCGACAGCATGCAGGTCGAAACGCTCGCCGTCACCTACGCCCAGACCGCCTCCGGTACGCGTGTCGTCATGAATATACCGGCGACTACGTTACCTTCTCCGAACCGGTGGCGGATACCCTCTTCCGCCTCGTCGGCACGCTCGGGACGATAGATTTCTACGGCTGGGATCCCCGTTACCGCATCCTTAACGCCGAATATCCGCAAGGCCGGCTGTTCGAATTCGAACCGGGCCCAACCACCCTTCATCAGCGCCACCTCGAAAACCTCGCCGCGCAGATGGACAGGACGCAACCGGACTACACGATCGCCGAAGGATCACTGGCCGCCCTCGAACTCTGTGAAGCCGCCTACGTCTCCATTCGCAATGGCAGCGTGCCTGTCCCGCTCTCGCTCGACGACTTTACGCCCCCGCCCGCGGTCGACTGGCAGCCCGGCCTCCCCTACAGCGGCCAGGGCGGCGGTCGCAACGGACGTCGCCTGCCGCCTCGCCCACAACAGGAAAACAGCGCTGCTCGAACACCGCGAACGGAGGAATCGTAATGGCCCGCTTTGGCATTGTCGGCGCCGGATGGCGTGTAAACTGGTTCCTGCGCGCCGCCCGCGCCCTTCCGGACAAGATCCAGGTCGCCGGTCTGGCCGCCCGCCGCCCGCAACGAGCCTTCGACCTGGTCGCTGGCTATGACGTAAACATCTACCGCTCACCTTCCGAGATGATCGCTGCCGAAGCGCCCGATTTCGTCGTCACCAGCGTCTCCTGGCCGGCCAATCCGCCCATCATTCGCCAGCTGGTAGACTTGGATGTGCCCGTCCTTTCCGAAACACCCCCCGCGACCACCGTCGAAGAAATGAAGGAACTGTGGGCTCTGCAGGAGCAGGGCGCCTGCATCCAGGTCGCCGAGCAATACCATCGCCAGCCCCACCACGCCGCCCGCCTCGCCTTCGCCCATAGCGGCCGTCTTGGACGCGTCAGCCAGGTTCAGCTCTCCGCCTGCCACGGCTATCACGGCATCAGCCTCATACGCCGCTTCCTCGGCATCGGCGCTGAGCAGGCAACCGTCACCGCCCGTCGCTTCACCTCTCCCATCATTCAGAGCCCCGGCCGCGACGGTCCGCCCCGCGCAGAGCAGATGGCTGAGTCCGATCAACTGCTGGCTGCCTTCGACTTCGGCGACCGTCTCGGCATTCTCGATTTCACCCCCGACCAGTACTTTTCGTATATTCGCGGCCAGCGGCTCCTGGTGCGCGGCGAGCGGGGCGAAATCATCGATGACCGGGCCGTCTACCTGCAAGACTACCTTACACCCATCCGCGTCGCCTTCACCCGCCACAGCGCCGGGCCCGATGGCAACCTGGAAGGCAACTACCTTAAGGGCATCCAGGCCGGCGAACAGTGGTGGTACCGCAATCCCACCCTCCCCGCCGAGCTCACCGACGACGAAATCGCCGTCGCCGACCTCCTGATCCGCATGGCCGCATACGCACGCGGCGGTGAAGAAGCCTACTCGCTAGCCGAAGCCTGCCAGGACCGCTATCTCGACATTCTCGCCGCGCAGGCCGCAGACACCGGACAACCGGTCCACTCCCAGCCCCAGCCCTGGAGCAATGTCCTGTCTGCGCAAAGCTAAATTTGCATCATTTCCTTCGGCGAGCGGCTTGTCTCTTCTCCCCCTGCACGTCTTTACTGGGCTCGTTGACAATTGTCTGAACAACGACTTCCGTCTGCAAATTGCGGTTGATCATCGAAGGGCGGCCCAGTCACGCAAAGAAAACCCGATACGCCTTTGGTGCTCTCCGCGTCCTCCGCGGATCAAAAAGAATGTGTAAGTTGTTCTTCCCTCCCCTCTCCCCGCCGCGCCTGACTTCAATCAATCGCCGCAGTCACTGACCACTAACCACTGCAGTTCTGACCACTGCAGTTCTGACTGGGCGCATCCCAGAAGATTGTCTCTCTGCAAGCCACCCTCTCATCAGGCGCAGAAACACCCTCAACCAGCAGCGCTTGATCGCCTCTAATCCTGCAAATCCTGATTCAGGCAACAACCTCACAAAAATCTGGGATGCACCCCCCGCAAACGTCCTTTAGACAGTCGACGCCGCTCAGTGTATAATCACCCTCGAATCTAAGAGGACGACCGGGCGCCGGAAACCGCCCACTGTAGACAGCAATCCAGACCAATGGCAAAAATCCTTCTCGTTCACCCACTGTTTCTCAGCCTCAATCCGGAAGAGCAGGCCCTCCAAAGTCCCTACTTCCCGCTCGGCCTTCTCTACCTCGCCGGCTACGTGCGCGCCCAGGGCCACGAAGTCGCCGTCTTCGATGGCGCCTTCGAAGAAGACGTCAGCGCCTTCTCCGCAAGACTGGCCGCCGAAAAGCCTGATTTGGTCGGCATCTCCGCCGTCCTGCCCCTGCGCGACATGGCTCTCACCTTGGCCTCCGACGCCAAAGCCGCCGGCGCCCTGACCATTCTGGGCGGCCCCGACCCGACCAAGGACCCCGCCTCCTATCTCCAATTCCCCCAGGTCGATATGGTCGTCCATCATGAGGGCGAGCAGACCCTCGACGCGCTGCTCCGGCTGCTCGATGCCGGCCCTCTGACGCCCGACCTGCTGGCACGTGAACCCGGCATTGCCTACCGCGACGCCGCCGGCACGCCCGTCGTGAACCAGCCGCGCCCCCCCGTCGAAAACCTGGACAAGCTCCCCCTCCCCGCCCGCGACCTGATCGACATGGACCGCTACCTCGACACCTGGCGCGAAGAAAATGGCTACTCATCCCTCACCATCTCCACCTCCCGCGGCTGTCCCTATGGCTGCGACTGGTGCCAGGACTCCGTTCACGGCCAGGCCTTCCGTCAGCGGTCACCCGAGAGCGTCGCCGCCGAGATGAAGCAGCTCAAAGAGACCTACGATATCGACCGCCTCCGCGTCGTCGATGATGTCGACGGCATCGAGCGCGAATGGGTCGAAGGCTGGGCCAAGGCCGCCGAAGCCGCAGACGCAGCTATCCCCTTCGAGGCCCTCTACGACCTTGAACGCCAGGACCTGCCGATGCTCGATGTGCGCGACACCTTGTGAAAAAAGCGCAATCAGTATCTCCCCACCGTGAGTGGGGCCTTACACGCACCACCGGACGATACGGCCGCCGGGAACTGAACATTGAAGGACTTCTTCTCAGACGGCTCGCCCTTCCTCCGCCACCCCCTGCTGACCGCCGATCGAACCCGGCAAGAGATCGACTTCCTGGTCGACGCGCTTTCCCTTGCCCCCGGCGCACGCGTGCTCGACGTAGGTTGCGGCTTCGGCCGCCACTGCGTCGAACTGGCCCGCCGCAACTACCATGTCCTCGGCATCGACCCCGCCGCAGCCATGATCAGAGCCGCCAGGAAAAACGCGCAAGAGGCCGGTCTTGATGTCAACTTTCAGCAAGTAGCCGCAGAAGGGTACTTCCACGCCCAGCCGTTCGATGCCGCCCTCTGCCTCTTCACAACACTGGGACAGGTCCCGTCAGCGTCAGATGATGACAACCGCGACCTGCTTACGACCGTTTTCAACTCCCTCAAAGAAGGCGGCCGCTTCGCTCTCGAGCTCCCCCAAAAAGAACCCGCCCTCGACGCGCTCAAACCGTCCGACCGCTTCGGCGACGACACCAGCTACGCAGAGGTGCAGCGCAGCTTCGATGCCTGGACCGGTATCGTCACCGAACAGTTCCACATCGTCTCCCCTGAAGGCTCCCAAGACTACCACCTGCGCTACCGTCTCTTCACCCGGCAAGATGTCATCGGCCTCCTTGCCGCGGCCGGACTGCAAATCCTCAAGAGCTATGACGGCTACAACCCCGCCGACCTGTCCGGTGACAGCCCCGCTATGCTCTTTGTCTGCGCCAAATGACTCCAAATTGGCTCACGCCCGACCTGCTCAATCTGCTCCTGCAGGGCCTCCTCCTCACCGTTGTCCTGACCGCCGTCACCGCCGCGCTCGCTTTCATCCTCGGCGTCGCCGCCGGTACCATGCGCATCTCCGGCAACCGCTTGGCCGGCGCCCTCGCCGTTCTCCATGTCGAGACGCACCGCAACCTGCCTGCCCTCGTGCTCATGATCATCTGGGCATTCGCCCTGCCAAACCTCTTCCCCGCCGAGCTGAGGCGCTCCATCTTCTTTGATAACGTCTTCCTCAACTGGCTCAGCGGTTGGAGCGGGCTCTCCTTGCCCTACTACACGCTCGCCGCCGGCGTCGCCCTGGTCCTCAATACCAGTGCCTACCTCGCAGAGCTCTTTCGCGCCGGCGTCGGCGCTATTCCCCAACAGCATGTTGACGCCGCCCGTACGCTCGGCGCCTCGCGCCTGAGACTCTTCTGGACGGTTCTGCTGCCACAGGGCCTCCGTACCTCTTTCCCGGCCATCTCGACCCGGCTCATCCACCACCTCAAAAACACCGCGCTGGCCGCCTTTGTCGCCACGCCTGAATTTTTTCACAGCGCCCAGACCGCGATTACCCGTACTTTCCTGGCGCTCGAATTCCTCATGCTCGCCGCCGTCGTCTACCTGCTGCTCGCCTTCGCCTTCTCCGGTCTGCTGCGCTGGGTCGAGAAGCAATGGCTCGTCGCTGGAGGCTGACAGCGCCTGTACTTCACCGCTGCCCTTGGCTCCTGATCGCCGATGAATGACCACATATCCTTCCTGATCGAAAAGCTGCCTGCCCTCCTGTTCGGCTTCTCCGGGCAGCGGCCCGGCGGACTCTTCCTCAGCCTCATCCTGGCCGTGCTCGCCGTGGCTGTCGGCTTCTGTCTCGCAGTCCCCGTCAGCAGCGCCGAACGGTCTCGCTGGCGCCCGCTGCGCTGGTGCGCCGTCGCCTACGTCGAATTCTTTCGCGGCATTCCCCTCATCCTCCTGCTCGTTCTCGTCCACCAGGGCGTCGGCGGCGTACGCTTCGGGCTCAACTGGAGCCCCCGCACCTCGGCACTGGTCGCCCTGGCACTCTATTCAAGCGCCTATCAAGCCGAAATTCTGCGCGCCGGACTCGCCGCCGTACCCCAGGAGCTGGTCGAGTCCGCCCGCCTCATGGGCAGCCGGCCCCGCCAGGTCTACATCCTCGTCAAACTGCGTTACGCCCTCCGCGTCATGCTGCCCGCCTTCACTGGCCAGGCCATCAGCCTCTTCAAGGACACCTCCGTCGTCGTCGTAATCGGAGTCGCCGAAGTCATGACTGTCGCCCGTATGGCCCTCGGCGCCGACGTCACCAACGCGCCCTATTGGGTAACCATGTACAGCTTTGTCGGCATACTCTATTTCGCTCTCGCCTTCACCCTATCCCGCCTCTCCCAGCGCTGGGAACGGCGCAGTCGACCATCCGATCTTGTCCACTCTTTTTTCAGCTACTGAACCAAGCCCGCCATCGCGGCTTGCTCTCGCGCCGCGCACAGGGGACTGCCCTTGAACAACATCTGGAACTCCGACTCTCCGCAGAGGGAACGCAGCGCAAATGCGTACCAATGCTTACATTTTTTGCGTCCCCAACCATGGTACGCTTGAACGAATATGCTGCAAGTGTGGATACACCGGCGTCTGCACAGCCGTCGCAAGGAGATGATCGCCGCGCTATGCAGCACGTTTCCGAAAATAGCCCCCGTTTTGCCTAATCTAGGTGCCATCTGATACACTTCACAAAAGGGAGCCACATTCAATGAAGAATGCATCGCAGCTTGTCATCCCCCTCCTGCTCGTCGCCCTTCTACTGGCCGCTTGCCAGGCGATCCCGGCAATGCCCGCTGGCGACACTCTCTCCTTGGCCGATGAAATAACCGCCCGCGGGACCGTGCGTATCGGTGTGCGCAACGACAATCCCCCGCTGAGCTTTGTCACCGAAGACGGTGATTGGGTCGGCTTCGACGTCGACCTTGCCCACGCCATGGCCGCCCAGATGGGCCTGGAACCCGAACTGATCGTCGTTGACGGCACAACCCGCATCAGCTTCCTCCAGGAAGGCCGCGTCGACATTTCGATCGCAAGCATGAACCACACCCGCAAACGCGACAACGCCATCGACTTCAGCATCACCTACTTCTGGGATAACCAGTCCTTTCTCATTCGTACAGGCGAATACACCTCCATCGATGAGCTGATGGGCAAAAAGGTGGCCGCCAACGCCGGCAGCTCCGCCATCCCCTCCTGGATCGCCTACAGCGAGGCCCAAGGCGGCCCGGCCCCTGAAATCGTCGAATTCAGCGACAAGCTCGCCGCTATGCAGGCGCTCCGTGACGGCGCCGTCGAAGGCTACACCGAAGACAACATCACCATGTTGGCCCTCGCAGCCGGCGACCCCGCCCTCGATCTCCTGCCCGGCGGACACAATCCCGTCCAATTCGGCATCGGCGTGCCCAACAACCAGTCAACCTGGCGCGATCAGGTCAACTACGCCCTCCAGGAGCTCTGGAAGTCCGGCGTCTACCACGAAATCTACTCTCGCTGGTTTGAAGGTCCCGATGCTCAGATACAGCTGCCATTAGGCGGCCAGATGGAGATCTGGCCGGAATAACCGGCTTTCCCGGTTCCTCTGCCCGCGGTCGAAGAACAGGACACCCTGCAACGAAAGGCTCGCGCTAGCAACGTCTTACCAACGTCCAGACATGACCACCGTCTCACTGCACAAGCTTTCTCACAGCTTTCCCTTCAGTTCTCCCGTTCTGCACGATGTCTCCTTGACCGTCGGACAGGGTGAGTTGATGGTCCTGCTGGGCCCGTCTGGCAGCGGCAAAACCACCATTCTGCGCTCCATAGCCGGACTGGTGCACCCCGGTAAGGGCGATATCCGCTTCGACGATCAGTCCGTGCTTGGCGTGCCGCCGGAAAGGCGCGGCGCCGTCATGGTCTTCCAGGAGCATGCCCTATTCCCCTTCATGGACGTCGGTGCAAACGTCGCCTTCGGCCTCAGGATGCGGCGGGTCGACGCAACTACGATTCGCGCCAAAGTCGCCCAGGCGCTGGCAGCCGTGCAGTTAGCCGGCTACGAGTCCCGCCGCCCCGACGAGCTGTCCGGCGGCCAGCGGCAGCGGGTCGCTCTCGCCAGAGCCCTGGTCATCCAGCCGCGTGTCCTCCTGCTGGACGAACCTCTCAGCAGCTTGGAACCCAGCTTGCGCGAGGACCTGCGCGACACCATCCGCACCCTCCAGCAGCAGGCCGGCATCACCATGATCTTCGTCACCCACGATCAGACAGATGCGGTCGCCGTCGCCGACCGCATCTGTCTGATCATGCAGGGCGCCGTCCGTCAGATCGGGGAGCCGCGCAGCTTCTTCGAACGTCCGGTCGACAGCGACGTGGCCCGCTTCTTCGGTGGCATAAACTTCCTGCCGGGCATCAAGCGCGGCCGCATCGTCGAAACCGATCTCGGGCCGCTTGAAGTCGACGACACCGAAAGGCCCGATGGCGACGTGCTCGTAACCATCCGCCCCGAAGCCGTCGAGGTCGGAACAAATGGCCACAACAATCTAGTCGGCATGGTCGAGTCCTACAGCTTTCAAGGACTGGTTGCCCGCTGCGGGGCAGGCATCAGCGACACCCAGTTGCAACTGACCGTGACGCCCTATCAGCGCTTCCACCGCGGCGAAGAAATCGTCCTGCACCTGCCTAGAGAACGGATCCATCTCCTGCCTGCCGAGACCGATCTATGAGCCTGCAGGCGCCCCTGTGGCCCGTGGCCGTCGCACGCACCATCATCGGCCTCCTGTGGCTCTTTTCATTGCGCTGGAAGTTGCCGCCCGATTTCATGCCCGCAGAGGGCCGCGGCCTGATGGACTGGCTGCAGCTGGAAGTGGCCCATGCCGCCTTTCCGTTCTACGGCCGTCTTGTCGAGCAGTTAGTACTGCCAAACTTTACGCTCTTCGCCTGGATGATCTTCCTCGCGGAATTGGTCGTTGGCCTCAGCCTGCTGACCGGCGCATTCACCCGCCTCGGCGCGCTGCTGGGCTTGGGCCTCGCCCTCAACCTCGGCATCGGCCTCCTGGAGGTGCCCGGCGAATGGCCCTGGAGTTACGCCATGCTCGCAATGTGGCACGGGCTTTTCTTTGTAACGGGCGCCGGCCGCGTCTGGGGCCTGGATGGCCTGAGAAACCGGAACTGAGGCCGTGAGACGTTCCAATTGTTCGGCACTCTTTTCCTGCGCAGTATTGCCCCTGCGCTGCCGGAAGAGTCCGGTTCACAATTAGTTTTTAGTTGGCGGGCCGTTGTCCGCATCTAGGTGCTGAAGACAGCAAACGGAATTCCGTCGTATGACCATCCTGCTGGCCCTTGCCGCTGGTACAGTGCTCGGTTACCTTCTCGAAAGGGGCGATTTCTGTTTTCACAGCACCCTGCGCGGCCTCATCCGCCGGCCGCCGCAACTGGACCTGCTCCGCGCCTATCTGCTGACGCTGCTCATCGCCATCCCCCTCGTGCAGGGGATGATCGCCCTCGGCTGGATAACGCCCTGGGTAGCCCCTTGGGCCTGGCAGGCGAACCTCGTCGGCGGTCTCATTTTCGGCGCTGGCATGGTAATCGCCGCCACCTGCGTGACCGGCATCTTCTATAAACTCGGCCACGGTATGCTCGGTACCTTGGTCGGACTGGCCACCTGGACAATCGGTGATCTGATCGCCTGGCGCGGGCCACTCAACTCTCTGCGGATCGCGTTGAATGAGAATCCTGTGGTGACAGGAGGAATGGCAACGACGCTCTTGAATCTACTCGGCTCAACATTGGGAATCGGCCTGCTGCTCCTGCTGCTGGCCGCCGCAGCGCTCTTCCTCTGGCGAAGCCCCCGCCCCCGCCAGTGTGACTACTGGTCCTGGCTGCCCCTCGGCGTGGCCGTTGGTCTTTTCACCAGCCTGGCCTGGCTCCTGGCCCGCGCCGGCGGCGCCAACTATACCTTCGGCACGTCACGCGTGCCCACCACGCTCTACGAATCCCTGCTGGGCGGAGGCGGGACCGGGAATCTGTGGATTCCCGTGGCGCTGATAGCTCTTCTGCCCGGTTCATTCATCGCCGCCCGCGCGGCCGGCACTTTCTGGGCCAGAGGAGAAACGCCCGCCCGCTATTCACAGTTGGCCGCCGGCGGTCTGCTCATGGGCATCGGCGCCGGCATTTCCGGCGGCTGTAACCTGGGCCACTCCTTGGTCGGCGTCCCCCTCCTCAGCCTGGGCAGCATGACCACTACCCTCGCGATGCTGCTCGGCGTATTTCTTACCGACCGCGCCGTGGGCCTGCTGCGCCCCCGGCAGCCGCAACCAGATAGAACATCCACCGGCGCTATAGCGCCAGGCTGATCAATGATGATCAGATATCGTATATCAATAGGAGCATTGACATGGGTCAGGTAGAAAACAGAATGCGACAGGCAGTCGCCATTCTACGCATCACTCTGGGAGTGATACTGGTCGTCACTTGGTTCAAAAATCTGCAGGACGGAATCTACACGGCCGACGGCATCGTCGGCCTCTTCAACTATCTCTTTAACGACAACGGCGGCGGCCCCGCCTTCTACCGGGCAATAATCAACGGCACAATCCTCCAGGTGCCCGATCTCTTCGCTGTCTTTCAGTTGGTCGGCGAGCTGCTGTTGGGCCTCGGACTTCTGGTCGGTCTTTTCACGCCTCTGGCTGCCCTCGGCGCAGCACTGTTCTTCTTTAATCTGTTCCTGGCCTATCTCGGCGGCCAGGAGTGGATCTGGACCTATGTGCTGCTCACCGTATCGGCTCTGGTGACGGCCCTGACCCAGTCCGGTCGTGCTTGGGGTTTGGACAGCCTGCTCCTGCGGCGGCTGGGAGAACCCCCGGGCGGCCCTATCTGGTAACCTGGTCGGATCCTTGCGAATGGTCTGACCCCGAGGAATGCACGATTAGGGTACAAGGCCGTTAACACGGAAATCGAAACACACTCCTGCTGCCGCCTCCTTGCCCTGAGCGAGTACTGAATTGGCTACCGGAGACGGCAAACTGAAGGCTGAAATTTTCGTATGACGGTTCTGCAACTTATCTACATAATCTGCGCTTCTCTTCTCGCCATCTATGGCATGCAGGCGTTGCTACTGACCCTCATCGCCCGGCGAACCCTCTTCGACGCGGAACCGCCGCCGCCTCCCTACACACGGGACTATCCCTCCGTAACCGTTCAGCTGCCGGTCTTCAATGAACGGCATGTCGTGCGGCGCCTGATCGACGCCGTCGCCGCTTTCGACTGGCCCGCAGACCGGCTCCAGATTCAGGTCCTTGACGACTCGACCGACGACACCAGCCAGATCATCGCCAGCAGCATCGCCTTTCACCGGCGCAACGGCATCGACATAACCCAACATCACCGCACTGACCGCAAAGGGTACAAAGCTGGTGCCCTGCGCGACGGGCTCGCCCATGCCCGCGGCGAATTCATCGCCATCTTCGACGCCGATTTCGTGCCCCCGCCAGACTTTCTGCAGCGTACCATCTCTCCCTTCGATGACTCCCAAGTCGGCTGCGTCCAGGCCCGCTGGGGCCATCTAAACGCCAGCGTCTCCCGCCTGACTCTGGCCCAGTCCCTTGGCATCGACGGCCACTTCGTCGTCGAACAGCGGGCCCGCAACGAGCTGGGCGCACTGCTCAACTTCAATGGCACCGCCGGCCTCTGGCGCCGCTCCTGCATGGACGAGGCAGGCGGCTGGCAAGAGGACACGCTCACCGAAGACCTCGACCTCAGCTACCGCGCGCAACTGTGCGGCTGGCGCGTCGCCTATCTGCCGGACGTGATAGTGTCCGCAGAAATCCCCGTCTCTATCGACGCCTTCAAGCGGCAGCAATTCCGCTGGGCCAAGGGCAGTATGCAGACGGCAAGAAAACTTTCCATCGCCCTTCTCGGCTCCGGGCAACCTCTGTGGCGCAAGGCGCTCGGCATCGCCCATCTGACCGGCTACGCCGTCCACCCCTTGATGCTCCTCAACCTGCTCTTCCTGCTGCCGATGATGTCCTCTTTCAGCCCGGCCCTGAGAATCGCCTCCCTCTTTTCCCTCACCGCCATCGGCCCTCCGCTCATGTACTGGACCGCTATGCAAAGCCAGGGTGTCTCGGTCCGCCAGCGGATTCGCCAGCTAATGGTGCTTCTTGGGCTGGGAACCGGTCTCTCCGTCAACAATAGCCGCGCCGTCTTTGAGGCGCTTCTCGGCGTCCGCAGCGCCTTCAAGCGCACGCCAAAGTTCGCCGTCACCCGCGCCAGCAAGGACTGGCATTCCAGCGCCTACGTCCTGCCCAGCGACCCCACCGTCTGGGCCGAAATCGTCCTCGCCGTCTACGCAAACGCGCTCCTGATCTATAGTCTCCTCAACGGCTTCTGGTGGCTTTTCCCCTGGCTCTCCCTCTACGCCTGCGGCTACACCTACATCTCCTACCTTTCCATTCGCCAGGCCTGGGAAAGACGCGGCGCGCTGCGCCACGGGCTGGCTGCCGTACAGGAGGCGGGAGATTGAACTCCAGCGGTGAAGAGACGGAGCAATCGAGGGACTGCGCACATCACGCGCTCGGCGTCCGGTCCCTTTCCGACGACGACCTCCACCCGGATCTCCAGCCGCCCGCCCAAGACGCCCCCCGCCGCGCCTTGTTCGTCATGGCGAAACAACCCGTCGCCGGACGCGCCAAGACCCGCCTTGTCCCGCCCCTCACCAGCAGTTCCGCAGCCTCCCTGTACCACTGCTTCCTCCAGGATATCCTGGCAACCGTGCGAGTCGCCGCCCAACGGGAAGCTTTCACTCCCGGAATCGCCTATACTCCGGCTGCCGCCCGGGACTTCTTTCGCCCGCTCGCGCCAGACTTCCTGCTGATCCCACAGCAAGGCCCGCCGTCCGCCGCTGCCGGTCCTCGGCCTGAAGCTGCCTCGGGCTCCCTGTCCGGCGTACCCCAGCAGGTGCCCCTCGTCCGCCAGCCCGAACGCTTGGGTGACCGCCTCCAATACGTCCTCTCAGCTGCCCTGAGCCGCGGCCATCGCCAGGTCGCCGCCATCAATAGCGACAGCCCCACTCTGCCCCCGGACCTGCTCTGCTCCGCCTTTCGACGTCTGGATGATCCCCGGGTCGATGCCGTGTTCGGCCCCTGCGCCGACGGCGGCTACTACCTGATCGGCGTCAAAAGGCCGCCCGGCCGCCTCGTTACAGACGTCCAGATGTCCACGCCAACCGTCCTGCGCGACACACTGGCCATCGCCGCCGCCGAAGGCCTCCGCGTCGATCTGCTGCCGGAGTGGTATGATGTTGACAGTGCCGGTGAACTCCAACGTCTGTCTGCCGAACTGACTTCCCATCCCGAACGTGCCCCAGCCACAAGCCGCTTTCTGACCACCGAATGGACGTCGACGTCATCATCCCGGCGCTGAACGAGGCCGGCAACATCCCGCAACTCGTACGCGAGGCCGCAGCGCAGCCCGTCGCCCGCGTCATCGTCGCCGACAACGGCTCCACCGATGGCACCGGTCCGCTGGCCGCCGAAGCCGGCGCACACGTCATCGTTGAGCCGCGACGAGGCTACGGTTACGCCTGCGCCGCCGGCGTCGCCGCCGCCACCGGAGATATCCTCCTCTTCCTCGACGGCGACTTCAGCTCCCTGCCTGCCGAGATGCCAAGGCTCTTTCTCCCAGTTCGACAAGGCCGGGCCGACCTCGTGCTCGGCTCACGCGTGCTCGGCGACATCCTTCCCGGCGCCATGCCGCCCCATCAGCGCTTCGGCAACTGGCTTACCTCCGCGCTCATGCGCCCGCTCTACAGAGTAGCCGTCACCGACCTCGGCCCCTACCGCGCCATCCGCCGTGACCTGCTGCAAGAACTCGAAATGCAGGAGATGACCTTCGGCTGGCCCACC
The DNA here is from genome assembly GCA_965200615.1 of Caldilineaceae bacterium. Classification (GTDB taxonomy): domain Bacteria; phylum Chloroflexota; class Anaerolineae; order Caldilineales; family Caldilineaceae; genus Bin5. Next base: position 1,955,226 of record OZ241377.1, read on the forward strand.
GAAATGATGGTAAAATGCGCCCGCCGGGGCGTCCGGATTCTGGAAGTACCGGTCAGCTTCGCCCCCCGTCGCGCCGGACAGTCCAAAGTCAGCGGAACGCTCCGCGGCTCAGTTCTGGCCGCCTACTACATACTCGGCGTCACCCTGCGCTACGCCTTCTCAACCCGGTAGGTCTGCTTGCAAAGCGAGGCCGTTAGCCACATCAGTTGCCCACCACTGACCACCGACCACTTCACCCATGAGCCACCGTAAAGCAATCTACTGCATGGCTCTGGCAGCCGTCTTTTTCAGCACAAGCGGACTGCTGATCAAAGTAATATCCGTTGCGCATCTGCCCTTGCTGGGAGTCCGCGGCGCCATCGCTGCCCTGACAATCGCTCTCTTCATGGCGCGACCGTTCCTGTCCTCGCGTCGGGACCCATCGGCCGGTCCGCCGCGGCAATTCGGGCCCATGCTGAACTTCCACTGGTCGCTCCCTCAACTAGGCGGGGCCGCCGCCCTTGTCGGCGTGCAAGCCTTTTTCATCATCGCCGCCCGTGAAACCACTGCCGCCAACGCCATCTTCATCCAATACACGGCGCCAGTATTCGTAGCCTTTTTCGGCATTCACTACCTCCGCGAACCCGTGGGCAGGCTGGACTGGATGGCTCTCACGGCGATTGCTATGGGGCTCCTCTGCTTCTACAGCGACGGGCTCAACGCTGGTGGCGCAGTCGGCAACTTTTTTGCCCTTCTTTCCGGCCTGACTTTCGCCTGGTTTCTCCTCTTCATGCGCAAACAAAAAGACACGTCTACCATCGAAACGGTCCTGCTTGGCAATATTCTCGCCTCGCTTCTGGGCCTCCCCTTCATTCTCGGAGCCGCGCCGACCCTGGCCGACTGGGCGGGCATGCTCTTTCTCGGTGTCTTTCAGATCGGTCTCCCTTCGATTCTCATTGCCCTCGCTATCAAAGAGTTGACTGCAGTGGAAGCCGTCCTGATCCAGACTCTGGAACCGGTCCTCAATCCCGTGTGGGTCCTTCTTTTCATCGGCGAGATGCCCACGCTGCTGGCGCTGCTGGGCGGAGCAACTGTTATCGGAGCAGTAACGTTCCGCTCAATCCTGTCTACCCGGTCGCAGCGCGTGACGCCGGCTTCCCAGCCCACAACATGACAACGCGAGCAAGACCACGGTGAGCCGCCTGAACTCTCCCTTCGGGGCCCGCACCGCCGTCGCTTACGCACGCCTGACCCCGATCCGCCAGCGCATCTGGGCCTCCTCCCTGCCCGAGCTCTTTGTCTTCCTCCTGGCCGCCCTGCCCCGCCTCTGGCGCCTTGAATATCACAGCATCTGGTTCGACGAAGCCGTCTCGCTCGACTGGGCAAGGCTGGGCCCCGCTCACATATGGCCGGGCACCTTCCAGCTGGTCAGAGACAAACATCCGCCCGCCTACTATCTCGCGCTCCATTACTGGCAGACACTTCTCAGCTGGTTCGGCGCCGCCGAACGCGACGCCGCCCTGCGCATCTTTGGCGTCCTGATCGGTATTCTTTTGGTCTGGGGGGTTCTTCGTCTTGTAACCCGGCTCAGCGGTCGCGTCGCCGCCCTGCTCGCCGGCGCCTTCACCGCGCTCGCGCCCGTCCTTGTCTGGTACAGCCAGGAGCTGCGCATGTTTCAACCCGCAGCCACCGCGATCGTCTGGGCCGCCTTCTTCCTCGTCGCCGCCCGCGAACACCTTCCTCCGCAGCCAGCACTGCCTGGCAGGAGCCCTACAGCCGCCCGCACTCTCTGCTGGTTCGGTCTCGTGGCCGCACTGGTTCTCGCGCTTTACAGTTATCTCTACGCCGCCTTCTTCCTGCCTGGCCTCGGACTGACCGTCTTTCTGCTCGCCCGCCGCCGCAACGCTTTCAACAGGCGCTACATTCTCGAGGCCGTCGCCGCCTTCGCGATCGTCACCCTCCTCTTCCTGCCACTGGCCCGCAGCGCCTGGACCGTCAACAGCGCATCGAGCACACCCGGCGTCCCCTTTGCCGACTTCCTGCCGAACCTCTGGCGCCAGCTGCGCATCTTCACCGTCTGGTATAGCGGCTGGCCCTCATCGGCCCGCACCGCAGCCGTCCTGTTCTTCGCCCTCCTCCTCCTCGCAGGTCTGCTCCTCCCCGGAGACCGCCGTCGCGACGCCCGTCCGCTCCTCTGGCTCTGGATCGGCGCTCCGATTTTGATCGGCGGCGCCCTGCTGGCAACCAACCAGACCATTTTCCGCGAAGATCGTTACTTTCTCTTTCTCGCTCCCTTTGTCCTTTCGGCCGCCGCCCTCGGAGTCAGCGCGCTCGGACGCTGGCGGCCAGCAGCCGGCGCTCTGAGCGGCCTCGTCGTCCTTGTCCTCCTCGCCGCATCCCTGCCCGTCCTCTGGACGCCCCCGCTCTTTCGTGAGAACTGGCGCGCCGCCGCCGACTACATCAGCGCCTATCAGCGCCACAGCCCGCACACCGTCACCGCCGCCCTCGTCCACCCCTACTTCCTCTTCCCTGCCCTCGACTGGTACCTGCGCCAGCAACCCGCCGCGGCAGCGATGCCTGTCTACGGTAACTTCAACGCCCCTCTGACCTCCGAGCAGGCCGACACCATCATCGCCGCCCACTTGCAGGATTTGGCTGCGGCCAATGGCGCCGACACCCTCTGGCTGGTCCAAAGCCATCTCGCCGGCGTCGATGATCACCGGCTGGTCCAAACTTGGCTGGATGGGAATTTCCCTATCGTCACCGTGCAGTATCCGGCAGGCGTTGAAATGCGAGGATATGCCGTCCGCTACCGATATAAGACCCTGCCCGCGCTGTCTGAGAACACAGTCCATCCGCAGGCTCAGCTATTCCCCGGCGTCGAACTCGCCGCCTGCGAGATCATTACCCCGGTCGTCGTCGCCCGCGACATTCTCTACCATCCGCCCAGCGGCTGGGTCCATCTGCGTCTGTGGTTGAGGACATACGAAGAAATAAGCGAAGCGCCCCCGCTCTTCGCCCTGGTCCAGTCAGATGATGGCCAGATCTGGGGACGTTCCTTGGAACACGCCGGCGATGTCCTGTCCGTCTACCCGCCCACCATGTGGCAGCCAAACGAATTCGTCCGCGTCGAGCTCGATGTCAACCTGAATCCCTTGGCAAGCCCCGGCGCCTACAACGTCAAAGTCGAAGCTGAAAGAGAACCCGGCATCCCCTGCGGAAGCGTCCAACTTGAATAAGATTCTCGACCCGACCAGACGCCCAAAGGCGCCAAAAAAAGTCTTCTCTCAGTCATCCTCTAGCCACTGACCACTGATCACTGCAGTACCGCGTCCAGCCCGAGCGCCCCCACCGGCGCCCGCTGAAAGAATCGCCTGTAAGCTCGCACCTCCGCCAGCAGCTCCTTCAACTCTTCCTGTGATAGCGTGCGCTCACCACCGTCGTCTTCGCTCCCGTCACCCGGCATTACGCGTGCGACGTCGCCCTCTTCCCATCCCTGCAATCGCAGCAGCCCCTTCTGGTCCAGCCAGAGTAGACTGCAGCGAATGATCTCCTCCGTTACGCCGATGCGGGCCGCCAGCCTGTCAATCGGAAGCCTGCTGTCCTGGACTGCTCCGCCCTCGCGCCCATTCGCGCTGGGTCGCATCGACCACTTTGCCATCCCCGCTACCTGCTTCAATACAGCGTCCGGCTGCGCCTCCGCCGTGTCGCGGCCGATCAGATACAGTTCGGACGGCGCCACCCTTTCCACAAGCCAGTGCAGCAGCTCCGGCGACGGCGGACTGCTCCACAAAACCAGCGGAACTCCCTTCTCCCCCTGGGCCGCCTCCAGCCGCGACCGGTAGGGAACGCGGCCCAAGCGCGTACCCTCCGCAAACCAGACCGCGTTGTCAAGTACGGGCAGATCGGCCGCAGAAACACGTTCGCGACGCAAGTCATGGAGAACACACTCTTCCGCCGGGCGGTTGACGGATCCCGTTGCCTCCACTTCTTCCGCTGCCCGCACCGCCTCCAGCGTCAACTGCGCCGACCGCTGCCCGCGATACTCGTTAACGCCCAGCGTATAGGCAATGTCAATGGCGCCGCCCGGCAGATCCACGTCCGCGCTGCGCCACCAGACCGCCGTCTGTCTCCTCTCCTCCCTGTCCTGCAACAGCAGCCGGCGGTGGGCGCCGTCCCGCCCAATCCGTCGGTCCTGAACCACCGTCAGGCCCTGACTTACAAATTTGGGCAGCGGATTGCCGTTGCCGAAGGGGGCCAGCCGCTCAATCTCCTCCGCCAGCGACAGGCTCACCTCGGAGAAAGGCAGCTCCGCGTCAATGTGCAGACCTTCCGGCCCTGCATCAATCCTGTTCTGCTCGACCTGCCGGCTCAGCTCACGTCGAAAACGATCAATGTTGGCGGCGTCCAGCGTCACACCAGCCGCGCCGGGATGCCCGCCATGGTGCATCAGCAGCTCCCCGCACCCCGCGATCGCCGCGCCGATATCCACGCCGCTTGTGCTGCGGGCGCTCCCCCGCGCCGGCTCACCCGGCGGGCTGCACAGCAGTACCGTCGGCAGGTGGAACTCCTCAACCAGCCGCGCTGCAACGATGCCGATAATCCCCGCATGCCAGTTGGGATTTGCCAGGACGATCGCATTGAAGTCGAGCAAAACCGGCTCCCGCTCCAGCATGTCGAACGCCGTCTGCGTAATCTGGCTGGTCAGCAGCCGCCTGTCATTGTTCAGCCGCTCCATCTGCGCCGCCAGCTGCCCCGCGCGGATTGCGTCATCCGTCGTCAGAAGTTCCACCGCCACCGTTGCATCATCCAACCGCCCCAGCGCGTTCATGCGCGGACCGATCTGAAAAGCGATCGACTGCGCGTCAACGCTTTCCGGCGACAGCCGGGCACTCTCCATCAACGCCTTCAGACCGACCCGTTCCGTCCGCCGCAGCCTGTCCAACCCGATCTGAAGCAGGTGACGCGTGTCATGCTGCTGCTCGGCCACGTCGGCAACAATGCCCAACGCCACCAGGTCCAGGAACTGGGCCGCCCCGTCAGGGTCACCAGCCAGCTCGTACAGATGTTGCACCAATTTGTAAGCCACGCCCACACCGGGCAGCGTGCGCAGCGGATCATCAGCACGCAGGAACTTGGGGTTGACGATGGCGTCCGCCCGCCGCACGCTCTGCTCGCCGGCAACGTCCGCCGGTTCACCGCACGGGGGCTCCGCGCCCGGCTCTGCGTCCGCAAACTCTCCCGGCAAATCATGGTGGTCCGTGACGACGACCGTCAGCCCGGCATCTTTGGCAATGCCAATTCCTTCCCCATCGCCGATGCCCGTGTCGCACGTCAGCAGCACCTGCGGCTCGAAGCTCGCATCCTCCAGCAGTTCCTTCAGCGCGTAGGGCTTGATGCCGTGACCTTCACTGAAGCGGTTCGGCACGTGAAAGCGCACCCGCTGCGGCCCGGCCAGCTCCTGCAGCGCAGCCACCAGCAGCGTCGTGCTCGTCTGGCCGTCCACATCGAAGTCCCCCCAGACGAGGAATTTCTTGCCTTGCCTGATGGCATCGATCAGCGCATCCGCCGCCCTATCCAAACCGACCAGCGCACTCGGCGGCGCCGGCGCATACGCCCTGCTGTCCAGAAAAGACAGCGCCTTCTCCGCCGTGGTGATCCCCCGCTGCGCCAGAAGCTGCGCCACCAGCGGATGCCCGCCCACCGCAGCCCGCAGCGCCGGCGAAGGTTCAATCTGAGGACTCAGGATCCAAGGTTGGGGGAGCATTGTAAGCAACGTGAGCAGAAGTGTTAGACGAATGACCTCAGAGGTACCACTTGTTTTCCTGAATTGCGTTGCTGACCTCTTCTTCTAAAGCGGCAAACGCGCTAAGCTGTCGCAACGGCGAAAAATCATCTATGAACTCTGTGACGCGTTCCGCATGTTTGGTTACTCTGAAGCTTCTCAGCCGTCGTCTGTTGAGGTCACTGGCCTGGATGAGTAGTTGGCTCAGGACACTTTTTGGATCGGGTAGACTTTCCAGCCGATTTATTGCGGGCAGATCTATCTGTCCTGTATAGCGTTTGTTACCTGCTGCTGCCTTGACAGCGGCTTCATCTATCAAAAGCCAAGCCTCTTGCATCCGAACAGGAATGACACACACAAAAACTGGTGACAACTCCTCGGGCAAGTAGTTGACAGAGCCTTACAGATTTCTTGCGTGCGCTTCTCTCGCGTGTATCTGTCGCTATCTCGGTGAACAAAAAGAAGGTCACAAGGGTAGAAGTCAAGACTGGCTCTAATCTTGTCCGTCAATTTTGGCCTTATCGAAAGCGGTAGCGCCCCCACATCCGCACGCTCTCCTTGAATAGGACAACGCACTCCATTCTGGATCAGCAACCAATTCAGAATAGGTAGTAAGGCCGCATCGCTGCTTCCCTCGGCAACAAGCGTGTAACGGAGCTCATCCATCGTCAGTACATTCCCGAATTTTCAATCTGTAAACTGAGTTGGCTGCCGTTATCTGGAATGGGATTCAAGTAATACAGCAGTCGTCCTTTCATCACGGCTTTCTCATTTGGATCTGCAACGCTGCGCCAAGTGTTAGGCAACCACTTGAAGACCGCCTTTTGAAAGCGCCTGTTATCGCGGATGGCTTGTTCCGTCTCCGCGATAAGCAGACTCTCGGGCGGGACCTGATGGACGACCGCAGGAGAATGGGTATTGACTATCACTTGGCGAAGCGGGTTGTCCGTAGCAACAGGCCTGGTGACGTCGACTGCTATGTCTTGAAGCAACTCCAACATGGCCGCTATCCGTCCAGGGTGAATGCCGTTTTCCGGTTCCTCCAAGCAGATGACGCCCTGGGCAGAAGGATCCAATGCCAATGCAGCCAGCGCCAAGAAACGGAGAGTGCCGTCAGACAAAGAGCGCGCTGGATGGGTCGTGCCGTTCCTGTCCTGTACTTGGAGGGTCAATAGTTGCCTCTTCTCGTCCCTATCGACGGTGACCTCATACACGTCATCGATCAATTCGGACAACCTCAAGGCGATCTGTTCATAAATCCAGGTGTCCTGTCCGTCAGAATCTATCTGATTGTGGGAGTGCGCGAGCGAATAGAGCGTGGCCGGCAGATGGGAACCATCTGGTCGCATCCCCGGAGGCGTCATGAAATCGTCAGGCCTGCGCAATGACGACGGCTCCAGTTGGAGCAGTCGCCACGACTGCATCTCCCTCCGTGCAAGCAAAGCGGTTGGGCTCTCGGTCGCGTTGGTGGTTGATAGTACTGTGCGGGGAAGATTGCTAGCCGAAAATGACTGAGGCCGCCCACTGCTGCCGCCGTCCTGGTGCAAGCGGACAACTCTCTGCCCCTCGTGCTCAACGGTAGAGATGAATGGAGCCGCCCTGCGCCCTTTTACAACCGAATTCCGCCAATCCTTGGCGCTATGTTGAAACCTGAGGTGTCTTGACGCTTCGCCCAATTTGATGTGTTCCAAGCTCTCTTGTATAAGCTCAAAGGAGCCAGAAAACGGCAGACTCCCGTCAACCCGATAGGCTAGTTTCAAAGAGTATCGCAGGAAAGTGAACGTAGCCTCTGCTTCCTGCCCCAGATCGTCCACGTCTCTATCGGGAATTATCATTTCCGCCCTGAACGAAATACTGTCCGCGTATTCGCTGCCAATGCGATGAAACAGACTTTGAACAGATGACGCCTTGTCTTCTTCGGCCCGAATCGACGCCGCGGCATCCACGAACGTGTCGCTGGCAAGCCTGCCCAGAAACTGTATCGCGTCAAAAAGATTGGACTTTCCCGTCCCGTTCGCGCCTGCAATACAAGTGAAAGGGCCAAAGCGCACATCCACGTCGACTAAGTTTTTGAAGCCGGACACTTGTAGTCTCGTTAGCATAAGGCCTCCGTACGTCTCGAAATCAACCCTCCGCGCTAAACAGGAACCCGCTCATAGGAAAGTTTCGAGACATCGATATGCTCACCTGCATGCTCGACTGTTAAGCTGACAATCTTCCCATCTCCGTCCAGTTCGATTAGAAGATCCTCACCTACATCCCGTGTTTCGACGATTTCCCTGTCGGAGAATTCAATAATGAAGCGTATCTGTACCCGGAAAGTATCTTACGTCCATTGCGCACCCAGCGACTGCATTCGGTAGATTCCACCTAAAACGCCAGCTCCTGTACCTCGTCCAGCGCGAACTCCAACGCCTTCTCCAGGTCCTCCTCCGCAAACTCCTCCTCGTCGTACTCGTCCAGGTCACTGGCGGCGATGCCCCGGTCGCAGCGGGAACGGTAGATGCAGTAGCCGCAGAATCTCTTCCGATTCTCCTCCGTATCGGCAACTTTGGGAAAGTCCCTCTCCCTTTCTCCACTGAGAATCTCGTTCAACAGCTGCTTAATCCTGGCGCCATTTGCCGCATGAAGTTCGCTGCTGTAACTAAAAGAGACCGTCTCAGCCGGCGCCGCCGTGAACCAGTAGCGCATTTCCACCTGCTCAGGCGCCAACGGACCCCAAGGAAGGCCCGCGCTCGCCTCCACCAGCACGTAAGGATACACGAGCGTCTGCATCCGCTGCTGCAAGTTCGAACGCCGCGTCACCCGCGTGTTCGTCTTCCAGTCGAGAACGACCGCCCGGCGGTCTGCTCCCTCTCCGCCCACTGCGATCAAATCGTAGCGTGCAGCCAGCCGGTAATGGCCTGCTTCCACGACCAAAGGCGCGCTCAACTCGCGCTCCACTTCAACAACCTCAGCTGGCAGATCGGCCGGCCGGTGGCGCAGATAGCTCTCGAACCATTCATCCAGTGGATATTCCAGACCGTCCGCCAGCAGATCGGTTGGCATACAGGCCTCCGCCCGTTCGACCAACTGATGAAACTGCCAGCCCAATCTCAGCAGCTCTTCGTGCTCGTCGTACGGCGCGGCCTCCAACGCCGGCCACTTAAGCTGCTCCACATACGCCAGCCAGAAACGGCGCGGGCAGTTCACATAGGATTGCAGACTCGACTGGCTGAAAGCGAAGGTCGAGGGGAGTTTCAAAGACATGTCGAACAGTTCTCTCCATCTTTCCAGAAGGCCGAATGGCCTTTCGCAACTGCCGCCATTGTAGCACACGGGTTCCCCCGATTCAATCGAATCGGTAATTCAGGAACGAACCCCTATCCTGACGCGCTGCCCGCAGGTCAGAAGTAACCTGTTAACCGTTCCACGGGGATACGGGACGTTCCGCCCGCCGGAGCCTCACCCATCCCGAAAGTCCAGGAGATCATCGCAAATCACAGTTCAGACAGCCCGTCACACTCACCAACTCCATGATACCCTTCACGTTTGCGGGAAAAGACTTCTTCGCATACCATCAGAAAACCATCGCGTCCCAAGTTGACCGGCGCATGCCCTGTCAGTCAATCCGGATTCATCCAGCTGAGGAACACTCCCTATGAGCAGATCCACTCACGACTACGCGGCCATCGAAGTCCCGTCTGCCGGCGTGCCCCTGCCTGTCGACGGCGGCCCTGTCACCCGCCCGCTGCCGGAACTGATCGAGCAGTTGCGGCAGGTTAGCACCGCCACCGCCAGCGCCACCATGCACCGCTTCGGCATCCGCCATACCTTCATCCAGGGACCGCTTCCCCGCACACCCGGCGCCAAAGTCGTGGGTCCTGCCGTCACACTTGCCTTTATGCCCCAGCGAGAAGACGTCTTTTCCGGCGCCGCCCAGGAGGGCGCCGAAAAACGCGGCGCGCTGTGGGCCGTCTTCGAGACCGTCGAAACCGGCGACGTGCTCGTCATCCAGGCCTTCGCCAGCCGCTATACCGGCTGCGTCGGCGAAATGCTCACAACCTACTTCAAGGGCCGCGGCGGCGCAGGCATTGTCGTCGACGGCTGCGTACGCGACTGGCCCAATATCCAGCAGATCGGCGTGCCTCTCTGGACCGTCGGCTTCACACCCAATTACGCATCCCAGGCCGAACTCTTCCCTTGGGGCCTCAACGTACCCGTGAACATCAGCAATGTGCTCGTCCTGCCGGGCGACGCCATAATCGCCGATGACGACGGCGCCGTAGTCGTACCCCGCCAGATGATCCCCCTCGTGCTCGAATATACCCTTGAGCACGAAGAGTGGGAGGTCTTCAGCCGCATAAAACTGACCGAAGGCGGCGCTCTCAGCAAGTACTATCCGCTCAATGACGAGGGCTGGGCCGAGTACGAAGAGTGGAAGCAGCGAAACGGCTAATACAGCATTAGGAAAACGCGCAACCAGGAAGGAGCAAGCGCCAATGTATCTCACTCGACACAGTACATCTGCCGGCCCGCGCTGGGCGGCCGATGGAAAGCTGCTGCCCGCCGGCGTGACGCTCAGCTCACTGCTGGCCCTCCCTGAAAGTAACCTGTCCTCGCTCCTGACCGAATTGGCGACGGACGAAGTGGCCGGCGGCGCATTGTTGGCGCCGCTCGACGACCACCAGGAAGTCTGGGGCAGCGGCGTCACCTATCTCCGCAGCCGTGACGCCCGCAAGGCCGAATCCGAGACCGCAGCAGACGTTTATCAGCAGGTCTACGATGCCGCGCGTCCGGAGATCTTCTTCAAGCAGGTAGGCTGGCGCACCGTCGGCCACGGCCAGATAGTTCGCATCCGCGCCGACACCACCTGGAACGTGCCCGAGCCCGAGCTCTGCCTCGTCATCAACGCCGCTTCCCACATCGTCGGCTACACTGTCGGCAACGACATGTCCAGCCGCGACATCGAGGGCGAAAACCCACTCTACCTGCCCCAGGCTAAGACCTACGATGGCTCAGCCGCGGTCGGCCCCGGGATCCGCCTCGCCGCTGCCAGCGCCCTGACCGATCTGGCCATCAGCCTGGAGATCGAGCGCAACGGGGCAACGGCCTTCGCCGGCGAAACCTCCACCAGCCAGATGAAGCGCACCTTCCCAGACCTGGCCGAATACCTGATGCGTGAGATGGCCTTCCCTTACGGCGCCTTGCTGATGACCGGCACAGGCATCGTCCCCCCCGACGAATTCACCCTGCAAAGCGGCGACATCGCCAGGATAACGATCGGCGGCATGACCTTGGAGAATACGGTTGCGTAAGATTTGCCGCAACTTCCGAAGCCCGTAGAGGAATAAGGATAAACGGCGAGAATACTCTCCTCCTTGGGGAGTATGTCCGAAAAGAGAACAAATTCGGCGCCGTCTGGACGGTTGAACTATTGGATTCTTGAGAAAAGATCCACACGGTGGCTAAGGTAGAACGGAAAATTGTCGATTTATCGCCGGTAGTTTCCCGGGACCCCGAAGTCCACAGCGGCGACTTGGTGTTTGCCGGTACTCGCGTTCCCGCAGAAACACTGGTGGTCTATCTCTCCGCGGGTTCCTCAATCGAGGAATTCTTGGAGTCTGTCCCAACAGTTGAACGCTGGCAGGTCGAGTCATATCTCGAATTTTCGCTCGCAGAAATCGATCATTTGCTGACACAAAGTTCGAGTGCTGCGTGACGAGGACCCTGACAACCGCTTCACCATCCTCCCGACCAACTTGCTAACGATGCCTCGGTAGCTCGAACTCCATTCTTGAGACCTCAAAACGCCAACTAGACCCAACAGGAACTATGTAATGGCCCGTCCCAACATCCTCCTCTTCCTGACCGACGACCATGGTCAGTGGGCAAACGGATGCTACGGCAACAGCGAACTGCAAACGCCCAACCTGGACCGGCTCGCAACCGAGGGCGCCCGCTTCGCCGACGCCTTCACCCCCTGCCCCGTCTGCTCCCCCGCTCGGGCCTGCCTCATGACCGGGCGCACGCCCTCGCAAGTAGGCATCCACGACTGGCTTCAGGAGGCCCAACCGGTCATCGGCGACCACGACTGGCTGGCAGGCGAAGTGACTCTTCCGCAACTCCTCTCCCGCGCCGGCTACCACTGCGGTCTCTCAGGCAAATGGCACATGGGCCGTTCCCACCTCACGCCGTCCGGCTTCGACTGGGCCTTCGGCCTCCCCCGCTGGCAGGGCGTCCACAACGGCGTCTACACCTATCACCTCAACGGCCAGCCCCTGGAACTGACGGGAAACAAGAGCGCACTCATCACCGATCACGCGCTCCAATTCCTCGACAACGCGCCCTCCGATCAGCCCTTTTTCCTCAAGGTAGGCTACATCTCAACCCATTCGCCCTACCAGGCCGAGACCCACGATCCGGCTCTGACCGCCCAATTTGAAGACGCCGCCTTCACCGACATCTCCCCTTACCATCCTCATCCCTGGCAGCGCAACGAGGGCCTGGCCGGTGGCTTCCAACCCACCGACCAGCAGATCCGTACCCGCTATATCGGCTACTACACCGCCGTTACCGAAATCGATCGCGAAGTAGGCCGTCTGTTGGATCGTCTGGAGCAGGACGGCACCCTCGACAACACCGTTGTCATCTATACATCCGACCACGGCTGCTCAGTAGGCCAGAACGGCTTCTGGGGCAAAGGCAACAGCACACGCCCCCTGAACATGTACGAGATCTCAACCCGCGTCCCACTCATGGTCCGCGCTCCGGGACGAGTGCAACCTGGTCAGGTCAGCCAGCGCTGCGTGGACCATTACGACACCTTCAGCACCATCTGCGACTGGGCTGGAATCGAGCTCGACGAGACCCGCAACTACGTCGGCGCCAGCTACGCCCACCTGCTCGACGGCAGCGGCAGCAGCGCCTGGGACGATACCCGCTACGGCGAATACGGCGACCTGCGCATGATACGCACACCGCAGCACAAGCTCGTAAAACGTTATCCCAACGGCCCCCACGATCTCTTCGAACTGGACTCAGACCCCGGCGAGCAGCTCAACCGCGCCGGCTGGGACGAATTCGCCGCACTGCAGGACGGGCTGGAGCAACGTTTGGAAGAGTGGTACGGCCGCCATGAAGAATCGACCAGCTCCGGCCTGCGCATCAAGTTTCAGCGCACCCACAACCGCAACGAGGCATGGCGCGACGGCATCCGTGAGCGACGCGGGCTTCAGGTGTATGAGAAATGGCAGGATGCCTGAACCAGAAGGAAATAACAGCGATCTGGGCGACCGCCCTCCTCGCCACCGGGAACCAACACTTCTGCAATGGAAGCACGCTTGAAGTGACCGCTTCTACAGCCCATGCCAGTTGCCGCCCTTGAACCAGTTCAGGAAAACCTCTCGATCTTCCTTATCGGCAATGGCATCGCCGGCAGCCTGCGCCTGGTTTCTGGCTTCCCGTGCTGCCGCCGCATTCCCGGCGGCCACGTACGCCCTGGCCAGAGCGTCATAGGCGAAAGCCTTGTCCCAATCTTCCAACTCATCGGGGTTGCCTTCAATCAGCGCCAAATAGCGGCGGGCGTGACGCAGCGCAGCCTCCCCTAACCCTGCCGCCGCATACACGCTCGCGACCGCAAACTCGCCCCGGCCATGATTGGCAACAGTTCCAACCTGCATCCAGTGATAGCAGCTGGCATGGGCCGCATGGATATACTGCTCACACGATTCCGGTGTCACCAGCCCGGCATCCAGCGCGTCCATTGTGCTGTTGTTCAGATCGATGCCAAACCAGCGGTGAGCTTTGTCAACTTCAAAGGGCGCTTCAGCCATCGCTCTTCCTTTCCCGGAACTCCTGGTTTCGCCCGCCTCCCGCGAAAACTGTTGAAATCCTGCGGCAGATGTCCTATCTGTGTAAGCGTAATGGCGCCGTGAACGGTGTAATGGTACTGTCGTCCCCTAATACACCCTTTAGATCTTCTTTCAAACGATTCCCAGAAGGCAGGCGTAGTTCTGGGACGATGTCGGCGCCTCGAGCTCCTCCTCCCACAGATGCAGACAGCGTCTGTCGGAGAAGCCGGCCTCCTTAAGTAACTCCAAATGACGGCCGATCAGGAAGCGCCCCGCTTCAAACGGAAGGCGCGTCCCGTCCGGCTTCACAAAATCTCCATTGAGCAGGATCCCACCCTCTGGCAGCGCCGCCGCACAGACCCGATACACATGCGATGTCTGCGTCTGGCCCCCCAGATCGTGCAACGCCCAGGTAGACACGATCGCCCCCGCTGGACGCGCCAGGTCGCCGACCCAGCTGTCGCCCAACAAATCAGCCTGCTGACACTGTACACGCTCGCCAAACCGCGCGAGACGCGTAGCCGCCTGCTTCAGCATCGGCTCCGAAAAGTCGACCCCTTCATAAGAAATGTGCGGCATGCGCTCCAGCAGATATTCCGCCAGATAGGCAGGCCCAATACCCAACTCGACGATATGACCATCGGCCGGTACCACGCTCTGCAGCTGCTGAAGAATCGTCTCAAAAAGATGTAGCCGCTCCGGCGTCGGCTCGAACCGCCGCGCCCAGTCTTCGGCGTAATCCGCCTCGTGGAACTGATGCGTTGCGCCAACAACCTCAGTCATTGGTCTTCCTTCCGGACTCTGAATTCCATTGAAATTGATTACCCACCGCCTGCATACCTGCGCGCGGCGTCCACCGTCCTGTTCACATAACCACACGCATCACAATTCAGACAAATGAAAACATGCCTGAAACTACGAAGATCCCCCTGAAATAGCGAGGAGCCGGGCGTCATTGACCCGGCTCCCCACCTGCAATATTGGAGGAAGTATCTGTCAACTGAAAGAGAAGACGGCACGCGCCCCTGCTTTGCCAGGGACGCGCCAAACCCCACTACTCAGTTGCCGCCGTCCAATTCCAGGCTCAGTACTTCTCCGCTCAAGGCGTCAACCAAAACTGTCGCCGTCTGCTCGTCACCTTCCAAAGTCACGATCCAAACTCTGACGCCGCCCCGAATCCCGCCCCGGGCCGATCTCCTCTCCAAACGTCCAATTTCATCTGACACTTCATCTGTCGCGATCCCGATAGCCTCCGCACTGTCTATCATCTGCAGAGCAGAACTGTTGCTCTCCGCTTCGGGCCGCGTGCCTAGCTCCACCTCAAATGTGCGGCTCCTGCCTCTGCGTTGTACACCGATCTCCACCGTCTCGCCGGGCGACTTCTGCATCACCAAGTAGCTGATTACGTCCTCGAAATTGCGCACCTCGAACCCGTCGATACTTACGATAATATCGCCGTTCCGCAGGCCTGCTTCAGACGAGGGCCCATCGGGCAATACCCGGTTCACCTGGACGCCGAGAACATCTGAATCCAGGTTTAGTGCGCTGGCGACCGGCGCTGAAATCGTCCTGCCGGCGATTCCGAGGAATGGATAGCGATACGCCCCCTCCTCCATCAGTGCCGGTATGACCCGCTCCACCACCAGAACGGGAATCGCGAAGCCAACACCCGAGTTGACCCCGGTACCGAAGGGAGAACGCTCCTCCGTCCGGATCGCAAAGTTGATACCCACGACCCGGCCGCTCAGGTCCAGCAGCGGCCCTCCCGAATTGCCGGGATTGATGGCCGCGTCAGTCTGAACTACTTCAGGCAGCGAATAACGATTCACGAGGCCCGGATTTCCTACTGGCAGGCTGCGTCCCAGCGCGCTGACGATGCCCAGCGTCATCGAATTCTCAAGGCCGAACGGACTGCCCAGGGCTATCGTGTAGTGGCCGACTTTGGGCAATACAGCCGCTCGCTCCAAGGGGCGTAGACTCATGCCTTCAGGCGCATCGACTCGAAGCACGGCCAAATCCGACTGCGAATCGTGAGCGATCAGTTCGGCCTCTGCCCACATGTCATTATGGAATGTCACGAAAATGTCGGTCGCGCCTTCCACGACGTGGCTGTTTGTCACGATATGCCCCTCTTCATCCCAGATCCAGCCGCTGCCTTGTCCCCACATTCCTTGGGTTGGATCCTGCCCACGCGACCCTGATCGCCGCACCTGAATGCTGACGACCGATTGGGTTGCCTCTTCATATATGTTGGACAGCAGCGCCTGATCCGGATGATCAGGTCCCTCTTCCTGCGTGATGTATGTGAACTCTTGCGGTCGGTACTGCGGCGTTGTGGCGTCTACCGTCGCAGGCGCAATCTCTATCCTGCCAATACCGGCCAATCCAATCACGAACGCCACCGTTAGGATCCCAACCACGATCAGAAACGTTCGTAGACTCACGGACTTCGGTTGCACTTGATTTCTTCCTTATATCTACAACACATCTTCCCCAAAGAAATCAGGGAAACTGTTCTGCGGCGACACTTCTTTACCCATATAGCGTAGCATGACGCGTGATGGGAGTCCTTAACGGAATCCTATGGCAACTTTAACGCAACCTTAAATGGTGTGACCAGTTCTGGTAGTTACTGTATCGGGGCCGTGGCAACAAAAGTTTGGGGCTACTCCATTGGAAGCGAAAGCACAAATCGGGCGCCCGTTCCCGTAGCGCGTTGACGGGCCGTCAACGTGCCGCCCTGTGCCTCTGCCAGCCGGCGCGAGAGCGCCAAACCGATGCCCATCCCTTCCCGGACCCGCTCCTGGCGCGGAGAACGATAGAGAAAGTCGAAGATGCGTTCAAATTCAGAAGGATCGATGCCCGGCCCTGTATCCTCGAACGTCAGTACGACCCGGTCCGCCTCTGAACCCACCAAAATCTCGATCTGCCCGCGATTCGGTGTGTACTTGATGGCGTTGTCCAACAGGTTGCCGACAATCTGGCTCAAACGCATCGGATCTGCTGCCGCCTGCGTCGCCTTCTGCGGAATGTGCGTGATGAGTTCAATCTCTTTCTCCCTTATGCGCTGGTCATAGCGGCGGCACTCTTCCAGAACCAGCTCTCCAACATCGGTAGGGACAATGTCAAGCGCAAGATTCTGTACATCGTTCCGTGCCAGCAAAGCCAGATCGTCCAAGAGACGGCGCAACTGATCGACCTGGTCGTCAATGCCGGAAGAAAGTTCGACCACCAGCTCCGAACTGCTATCGTTCTGTCCAAGGACCTGGGCAGCCGCCTTGATCGCGCCCAGCGGGCGGCCCAGTTCATGCACCATCGCGCTCAGCAGCCGCCTTCTCCCCTGCTCCAACTCATGCAGCCGCTCAGACATCTCGTTGAACGTACGCGCCAGCGTGCGCACTTCCGTCGGCCCTTCCTCCTCTACCTTGCTCGGCGGGGCGTCGAAATTCACGGCGCGGCTGGCTGCCGTCAATCTCTCAAGGGGCTGATTGAGTGAACGGCTGAGAACGAAGCTGAGAAACACCGATACCAACAGGCCGGCGCTTACCGCTCCCCATACGGTCCACCGCAAAATCGCCAGCCGATTTGTCACATCCGTCAGCTGCTGTGACAGATGCACCGCCCCGACAACCTCTTGCTCCTCGTTGCGTACAGGTACGGCCACGTCCGCGTTGCCCATATGTACCTGCCGAGCGATCTCGCCGGCCAGTGCCTTCTGCAAAAGCTCCGGATCTGGTGGTCGAATTGGCACCTCTGTCGATGCCGTGGCCAGACCCGGTCTGACTATAATGTTCCCGTTCTGATCCACCAGATAGAACAGCGTTGGTATCCGTACCCGCAGCCGCGCGAAGAGTGAACTGGCCTGCTCAGGATCCTCCTGCGCCGCCAGTTCAGCCTGATAGAGCCGTGAGATCAGTTCACCCTGTCCTGCCAGTTCCGCGGTTGCTTCATCCAGCACAAAGCGAGCCTCTATCAGATAGAAGAGCAGGAAGCTGAGCAAAGGGACAATGACCAGAAGTGGAAGAAGATGGCTGATCGTCAACCGGCTGCGCAGGCTACGCCACATGCGATTCATCCTTTCCTGCAGGTGTCAACCGGTAACCCACGCCCCTCACCGTATGAAGACGGCGCGGTCGGGCCGCATCCTCCTCGATCTTAGTGCGCAACCAGCGAATATGGACATAAACTGTCTGCGTTTCGCCGACCCAATCCGTCCCCCATACATTCTTCAAAATGTCGTCAACTGCGACAACCTCCCCCGCTCGGCTTGCCAGAAAGGAGAGCAGCTGGAACTCCTTGGGCGATAGTTCCACACTCTGTCCGCCGACACTGACCTGATGCGCCGAACGGTCCAACTCCAGATCGCCGACGACAAGATTTGGTGAGTCACTCCCACGACCGCGTTCCCCGCGCCCCCCGGCCCGCCGCAGAACGGCCCTCACTCTTGCCAGCAGCACATCCATATCGAATGGCTTCGTCACGTAATCATCAGCACCTAGTTCCAATCCGATGATCTCATCCAACTCCCGCCGCCGCGCCGTGACAAAAATAACAGGAGCGGCGAACGAATGCCTCAGCGCGCGCAACGTCTCTTTACCGTCCATTCCCGGCAGGCCAATGTCCAGAAGCACGAGCTGCGGTTGCACTTCGCGGGCCTTTTCCAGCGCCTCCTCTCCGCTGCCTGCTGTCTCAGTACTGTAGCCGGCATCCTGCAGCCCGATTGAAACGCTGCGTCGCATCAAACGATCGTCATCCACCACGAGAATGGTCGTCATAGACAGTTCAGTGAATCAATCTACCCCAGAAGAAATCGAACAGGAAAGGGAACGCCTCCCCCTTCTCGCCCCCGTCAGCGCACACCCGCGCCGAACTCATAGACCATCTGTCCGCCCAGCCAGCCACTGAAGATGACCAGCCCGATTCCCAATAGAAGTTGCACAGTCATACGCCATTTCCCTCCGCGGCCGGTCGGAAGATCTTCCGTCCAATCCCAGCCTTTCCCCTCCGACCTTTTGACTCGCGTCCAATGGAGCCAACAGCAGTAAATCAGGTCACCGTAAAGTACTGCCAACGCCAGACCACTGCTTGTATGCCAGTTGAGCAGGGGGCGGTAGGGCGCATCCGGCGGCAGAGCACCTTGCGAAACGATGCCGCTGACAATGGCCGCCAGCAAAGTCAGCCACCCTGGCAAAAGCAGCCCCCAGCCTATGATACGCAGTTCAACCCGCGGCCAGCGATGGAGAGTTCCCAGCAAGGCAAGGCTGCCGCAGATCAATAGCGCAATCGGAAAATGGACCACAGCCGCATGAATGAGTGAAGGTTTCATTGTGTTCAGTTTAGATGCGTTCTGACTGCTCCTAAGTAGCAGCGATTCCCGTTCCCGGATGATCGCTGATCTGCACTAGAAGACCGCTTATTTCGGACTCCCTAGGCAGTACTGTAATCCTCGATTCGGCCTCACCGCAACTCCGCGCCGGAATGTTCTGTGACCTACAAGGGACAGGAGAGATTCTACCCTGTATTTCAATAATCGATAACGATCTGATAAGATTTGGGGCAATAGTTACATAATAAATGAGGTCTATACTGGATGATGCAAGTATATTCATGGGACCGAAACCAGCCTGGCTGGTAAGCGCATGGCGAAAGGATGAGAAAAATGGCTCGCATTCAAATTCCCAAGATCCCCTGGCAAGAGATTACGCCTGAAGAGGTCTTCCTGAATCGGCGTAAATTCATGAAGGGCGCAGGACTGGCTCTGGGAACGGCAGCATTTGCAGCCTGTTCGATGCCCGTGGAGGAGATAGCCAGCGAGGGTGATACCGAGAGCCCCGTCCAATCCGATACGGCGTCCGCAGAACTCGGAACCGCCGACGAACTTGGCGATCCGCTCAACACATTCGAGCAGATTACCAATTACAACAACTATTACGAGTTCTCTACCGACAAGCAGGCCGTGGCCCGTTTGGCCGAAGGTTACCCCACCTCCCCTTGGACCGTTGATATCGGAGGATTGGTCAACAATCCTGGCACCTATGATGTCGACGACCTTAAGCAGATGTTCGATATCGAAGAACGCATCTACCGGCTGCGCTGCGTGGAAGCCTGGTCCATGGTGATCCCGTGGATGGGGTTCCAGCTCTCCGACCTGCTTGAAGTCATCGAGCCGACGTCGGACGCGCAGTATGTGCGCATGGAGACAATTCTCGACATGGAGGGAATGCCAGGCCAGAGGAACAGCAGTTGGTACCAGTGGCCCTACGTCGAGGGCCTGCGCATCGATGAAGCCATGAATCCGCTCGCGATTCTCGCCACCGGCCTCTATGGCAAAGACCTCTTGCCCCAGAACGGCGCACCGATTCGTCTCGTTGTCCCTTGGAAGTACGGCTTTAAAAGCGTCAAGTCGATCGTGAAAATCGATCTCGTCGCCGAGCAGCCGACCTCTCTGTGGATGGCCGCGGCCGGCCACGAGTACGGCTTCTATGCCAACGTCAACCCGGAAGTCAATCACCCCCGCTGGTCGCAGGCCACCGAGCGCCGCATCGGCGAACGGGGCCGTCGTCCCACCCTGATGTTCAATGGGTATGAAGAACAGGTCGCCTATCTCTATGAAGGAATGGACCTGGTTGCCAACTACTAGTACCCGTCGAGTCTGCAGTGGCCGGCGGTCGGTACCCCTGCCGATCGTCAGCCAGCAGTGTTGGAAGGGTAGAGGGTGACGCATGAATCTCGATAAACTGCTGACTAAAGGGCAGATACTTTGGCTGACGCATATCGGTGCCTTGATCCCGCTGGCGTGGCTGCTGTACCAGGACTATACGAGCGGACTGAGTGTCAATCCAATCCAGGACTGGACCCTCCGCACCGGCAAACCGGCACTCGTCCTGCTTGTCCTTTCTCTCGCATGCACGCCTCTCAATATCATACTCGGATGGCGAAACATCATCCCGGCCCGCAAGTGGCTGGGCCTCTATGCCTTCGGCTACGCGGCCGTCCATTTCTACATCTTCATCGGTGAAGACTACGGCTTTCAGTGGATATACATCTGGCAGGATGTCGGCACCAAACTCTATATCATCGTCGGATTCAGTGCCCTGCTGATTCTGCTTCCTCTTGCTCTCACCTCGTCCAAAGGGTGGATGCGCCGCCTCGGCAAGTGGTGGAAGAAACTCCACCAGTGGGTCTATGTCGCCGGCGTCCTTGCAGTATTTCACTATATCTGGGTCGTGAAGGCCGACTACCGCGAACCGGTCGCCTGGGGTGTTCTGCTCGGCATCTTCCTGATCGTCCGCATTCCCGTCGTCCGCAAGCGCATCGCCAGGTGGCGCGCCAAGCTGCGCGGCCCGACCCCTCCGAGGGAGAGACGATCTCCGGCCTGATGCCGGCGCGACGAACTGCTCAACCGAAAGTTCTCGACAGGGGGTGTTCCTGTAAGTCCGCAACGGACCGGAACAGCCCCCTTACTATTCTATTTCCTCGGCGCACTGGGGACAGAACTGAGGGTCCTCTAACTCGATCAGATGCTTGCTGCAGACCGAGAATGTAACTTCCACACGTTCAGAAAGAAATCGCTTCTTGACCTCGGCCTCGAGCACAAGCGAGCGGCAATTGCTTGTCAGCAGAAAAATGGGCACCGGACAACGATTGCACAGCTTGCGTTTCCAGGGACGTTCATTGCGGGGGCTTTCTTCGAGCAAACGGCATGTCTCCCGCTCGTTGCCGCGGTGATAGTCCCCATAAAAGTACCGACAGTTAACCGATTGTGGCATCGAGTTCTACCGCTTAGAGCCGCCCTTCCTTCTCACTCTCCAACCCTGCCAGTGAATGTGAGAAGGAGACAAAAAAACGAAGCCGCCGACACCGATCGGCGGCCCATTCACCCGATTGTCAAAATGGAGCCCAGCGGCGCCTAGTTGTTCCAGAACGGAACATCACCGTTGTCGTCCTGATCCCAATCACCGCCCAACAGATAATCAGGATCGAGAAATAGCTGGTCAGCCAGCTCGTTCTTCCGCCTCTCCTGCTCCGGCATCAGAAATCCAAACTCGTGTTCCAAGCTGACAAGCATCTCCAGTTCCGCCTCCAGTAGGTGGAACTCCGTATGATTGAGAGGCGTCATGTCTGGACGCGCACTCCTTGAGTTCGCTCAGGTAGGCCTGATACGCTTCACACGAATCCGCTTCAGAATCCGACGCCGCAAGGTCCCCGCGCCCCCAGTCCAGTGACGGGAGTTCCGGATGACCATTCCCATGGAAGATCTGATCAAAGCCTGCGCCGTCCCCGTTCTCGAACAGAAAACCGTATCGGCTCTTGGGATGTTTTTCCGCCTTGGAGGGCGTCTCGCGGCCATTTGCCGCCGCTCCGTCTCTGCTGTCATCCTGGCTGTCGATCGTATATCCGGCGTCCTCGGTCAGGCGCAGACTGCTGTACTCGTGCAACACAAAGTGCATATCGTCTGGCGGTATCTCATCGCCATACACGCTCTGTCCAATCAGGGCGCCGGCCAGCTCCCACACCGGCATCGCTGCACGGGATTTCCTGTCTCTGCCAACGATCTGCTCCGCAGCCCTGGAAAGTACGACGTTGCGTTTCCGAATCAAAGCTTCCTGCCGGGATTCCTTCGGCTGCAAACGCATCCCATATTCGCCGCCGACCGCATCTTTCACCTGAATCAGCAAATCGTCATCGGCTGTCCCGCCGGCCTGATCAACCCATTTCACAAACGCTTGACCAAGCCGCAGCGCCCAAGTGCCCCGTTCTATCTCAGCGTGCACCTGCAGCGTCGGCCCCCCCATTAGCCCAACTGAAATCAGCCGTGTGTCGGGCCGGTGCGTCTGAAAGAACTGGGGAAAGAAGACGGCATGTTCCAGTTCGTCCAGCAGCAGCGTTCCCTTCCGGATTTCGCGGCGGGTAAGGGGGTGTCGAAAGTGTTGATCTGGCAGCAAACAGGAGAGCCACCCGAAGCGTCCAGACCCGACCGGGACCGCCTGATACAGCTTACCCAGCGCCTGATAGACTGCGCTGCGGGCACCGCTACCGACCGGTCGCTTTCTCGCTATACGGGAAACCAGGGTATCGACACTGAGGGGTATAGGGGAGTTGCTCAGAATTTCGGTAACACAGGTCAAATAGCTGGGACATTCTCTATCTTTCGCCATTCAAAATGCCTCCTGGGAGCTATTATCCCATACGAGGCCTCGATTGTCCACCATAAACCCCTGCGCGCAAGAAACCGTTTCGGCATCATTTGCGTTGCCGGGGCTCAGTTGAACTTCTCATGGTGCCGGCAGACTGTCATCGTCGAGGCGCGCCTTAGTCGGCCGCTGCGAATACAGGCCGGAACTTGTATCCGTAGATGATTTCGCCGCTGTCACCTTCCTCGCGCAGCTTTCGCGTCACCATCTCCACCGGCATGCCAATCTCTACATCCTCATCGGAAATATCGGTCAACTGCGCTGTCACCATCGGGCCTTCCTCCAGTTTGACCAGCGCTACCGTGTAAGGACGTTGCGCCAGAAAACCATCCGGCACATTGAACATCTTCGTATAGCTGTAAACTTCGCCGCGCCCGCTCATCGTGTGCAGTGGGCCCGCAGCCTCACTGCAGTATGGGCAAACATCGCGCGGGGGAAAGATCGCCTGATGGCAGTCAGGACAGGTTTCACCCTGAAGACTGTATCGCTGCTGTCTTGTGCGCCAAAGGCTGGCAATACTCATGGCATCCTCGCTGATTCAATCCGATCAAATCCGCTTCTTCACCTGGATCCTATGCCTGTTTACCTATCAAACTCTACCGAACGGCGGCTGGTGAACAGCGCTGATAGCTTCTGACAGCCGTTTGACCGTCAGATCCACCGTCGCAGACCGCACGATCACCCGCCCAGAATATGCGTGACGATTGTCGCGCCGCTGCCGCCGATGTTCTGTGCCATCCCAATCGAGGCATTCGCGAGCTGACCCTGCCCCGCCTCCCCTCGCAACTGCTGCACCGTCTCGACAATCTGGTACATTCCCGTTGCGCCAACCGGATGACCCCGGCTCTTCAGTCCTCCCAACGTGCTGATTGGAATGCGTCCATTTGGGCTGATCGCATCGTCAGCTGCCAGATGCCAGCCCTCGCCCCGCCTTGCATAGCCGGTCGCTTCCAGGCTGAGCGCGCTCATGATAGTGAACGCATCGTGGAGTTCAAAGAAGCTGATGTCCGCCGGCGTTACCCCACTCTGCATGTACGCCTTCTGGCTGCTGACATAGGCGGCTTCAAGGAATAGCGGGTCTCGGCGATCGTGGAGAGCGATTGTATCGTTCGCGCTAACGCTTGCCAGAATCTGCACCGCGCCGGGATGATGGCCTGTTACGTATTCCCCCGCCTGCTCCGACGCCACCAGAACCGCCGCCGCGGCGCCGTCGCACACAGGACTGCTGTCCATGATATTGATCGGTGTCGCAATCATCGGCGCATTCAGATATGTGTCCAGAGATATCGGTTTCTGGAACATGGCGTTGGCGTTTTTGGCCCCGTTTCGATGAGCATTGATGCTGAAGCCGGCAAATGCATCGATAGGCACATCGAACTCGTACATATAACGCTGCATGATCAGCGCGTTTAACCCCACAAAAGAGACGCCGTGCGCCGCTTCATATTCCGCGTCCGCCGCTGTGGCGAGGCCGGCCGTCGTACTTTCTCCCGTTGTGTCCGTCATCTTCTCCACGCCGCAAACGACGACAACGTCGTGCATGCCGCTGGCGACCGCCATGTGACCGATGCGTAGCGCGGAAGCGCCGCTCGCGCAAGCCGATTCTATCTTCGCCGCTTCGACGTTTCGCAGTCCACTGAAATCTGCGATCAGAGTCGCCAGGTGTTCCTGGCTCAACAGGCTGCCGCTTAGCATGTTGCCGGCGAACAAAGCGTCTACCCGTTCCGTGCCAGCCTCCTTCAGCGCTTCAGCAATCGCATGATGGGCAATATGGCGGATGGACAGGTCCCAGTGTTCACCGACTGGCAACTGACCGATTCCAACTATCGATACATTGCGCATGGTCGTTTTCCCAGTAAAGCCTTCAAAGATCTGCATCCCGTTCGAAGGGATGCTTCGCAGGGCATTTCCCTTCCAGGCGCTTCTGGACCCTCTGCACTCACTCCATCATGACCCAATCTGTATTTCATTAGCTACCGGACGGAATGCCTGACCTGTCAAAACCTATCGCGCCGTCCATCTTGCATCCGCAATTGCGTTTCAATATCGGCGCGCAATCAGGATTCCCGACCAATTCACAGGAAGCGCCGGACCACGCAATACCAAGTACGCACTGCGGGCGTATATGTTCCGTAAGAGCTTGAACTGTGAGTCTGATTTGAGGTGAGGGTTATTGCGCCGCCTGAAGACCACCGCGTGCGGTCGCCTGTGAAGCGCGCCTGTAGGGAAGCCAATCAACGAGGTGCAGACCTGCGTCATCCATGCAGCTCTACACCTATGATCCGCCACTGGTCCGTCGTCCGACTGCTCAAGTCTGAGGGGACGTGCTCCAACGTAAACGCATAGAGCCTGCTCTTCAGTTCGCTGTCGACCTGATAGACGAGCGATGCCAGGACCTGCGTCGTGATCATTTGAGAGGTAGCTGCCTGACCGGCAAAAGTAGGAATCGTTGGATAATACTGCAACGCATCCACCCAGGCGAACCCTTCCAACGCGCGCGGGACTGTCTGACGTGCCTCCTCGCTCAAAAGCTGCGCATTTTGGTCGGGCTGCAGTAGATACGCCAACACGACCGCTTCCGGGTAAAACGGGGATTGGGGAATGCCGTAACAGAAGGTAAATTTGCGCGGGCCTTCTTCATAGTAGACGGCTGCACGATAGGCTCCGGGACTCGTAAAGTTTGGGTCCAATCGGCGCTGAAAGCGGGACTCCTTGCAGAGCAGGCTGCGTTCGTTCATGGGATATCGGGCGCGTATAGTCCGCATGGGGGAACGATTCGCCGCGCCGTCCCACTCCTCGATGTGCAGGCCGCCAGGCGCGGAAATCTGAGTGCTGCCGTATCCTTCGCTGATCGTGCTCCACCAGAAGATGCTGATATAGGTCGGGCCGCCGATTGGACTGTTACCGCCGTATACAATTAACTCATCGTGATCGGGCAAATCACCCGGCGCCTCGCCCACCGCCTGTCCGCTGACAGATGCCGGCATCTGCTCCGCCAGCACCTCGAAGTACCTGTTCTCGGTCTCTCTCGCATCTTCACGCCTGACCACAATCCACTCAGGACGACCCGTCTGCCGCGGCGGCGCCACAAAGCCAAATCCGGAACCTTGCCAGTAGTTGGGCAGCAGCGCATAGGGCTGAAGCCAGGGGGCCGGCGGCCTTGAACTGTCATCCGACTCTTCAGGCATACCGATCGGCGTCTGCGAGTCGTAGATCACCGCCCCAATCGGACCGCTGATCTCTTCGCCGTCGGCGGTCGTACTGGCGTCATAGCGGTAGAAGAGAAGGTACTCCTCCTCAGCGTCGGCGTCAATGTTGATCGACTCCCATGTGGAGACGGCCTTCCACTCCTCCGGCAAAATCATCCCCAGGTCGATATTCAGCTCGGGGCTCGGCTCCGGAGGTGCACAAGCACTCCAGAGAATCAGCATGCAGAGCATGCACAACACACCCGCCCGCGCTTTCAACTTCCAATAGAAGACGTCGCCGACTTTTCTTCCAAAGCCGCGCAGAAACAGGGAGCAGAGGTCGGACATGCCCCCTCCTCCCCAAAACAGGTTGCTGGAGGGCTGTGAGTTCATGGAGTTCATCGGTCAAGTGGCGCCGTAACCGGGCGGCAGTGGCGCCAGAGGCGGGTCTGTATTGGCTTCGTGAATCCAGTCATCCGCCGGCAAAAGACCGGGGTGCAACTTGCTCCATGCCTCCCGCAGCTCTGCGGCGACAAATACGGAACCGGTCCCGACGATGTAGCCGTCTGCAGGAGTGATCCCCAGCGCAGTTTCAATCGCCGCGTCCATCGACGGCGCCGCAACAACAGTTCGACCTTCTTCCACAGGTAATGCTCCGATGGCCGCTCGCAGGTCCGGCACGGGCAACGCCCTCGGATGGCGACTCTGCACCAGTACAATG
Source organism: Caldilineaceae bacterium (assembly GCA_965200615.1). Taxonomy (GTDB): domain Bacteria; phylum Chloroflexota; class Anaerolineae; order Caldilineales; family Caldilineaceae; genus Bin5. The sequence goes on from OZ241377.1 coordinate 1,981,925, forward strand.
CGCGGCGACGCGGCCATCGCCAGCGTCAACATCGGCCCGATATCCTTGTCGCTGTTGACCCCGAAAACGAACGTAACGGGTCGCCGTGCGTGGGTTGCCGCCAGCGTCGAGAGCAGTATCTCCAGACTGTCTCTGTTGTGCGCACAGTCCACAACCATAGGCATGCTCTCGGTGGCCGGCCGCGGCAGCCATTCAATCCGGCAAGGCCATCTGGTGTGGACCAGTCCGCTGTCCACTAGCTGATCATCCCACCGGGCCAGGCCGGCTCGGTGCAGTTCGCGTACCATCTCGTAGGCGATTCCGGCATTGATCTGCTGGTGTTGCCCAACCAGCGGCAGCGTCGCCCGCCGGTAAGTCTGCGCCTCCGACAGTGGCGCCTCCATATCCGACGCTACCCGCCGCAAAACCTCCTCTGCTCTCCGCTTCTGCGGCGCACTGAATACCGGCGTCTTATGCTTGATGATCCCGGCCTTCTCCGCAGCAATCTCCTCCAGGCTGTCGCCGAGAATATGCATGTGGTCTTTGCTGATATGAGTGATGCCGCACACCTCCGGCAGCACAACATTGGTGCTGTCCAGCCGCCCGCCTATCCCCACTTCCACCACCGCCCAGTCGACCCCGGCCTCCGCAAAGTAAAGAAAGGCAATCACCGTGATACGACCAAAAACGGTCAGATCAGGGGTCGCCTCCAGATGGGGTAATGCTCGTTGGATCAGTTCAGCACACTGTTCTTGGGAGATTAACTGTCCGTCAACGCGCATGCGTTCCCGGAAAGTGTGCAGATGGGGGCTGGTAAACAGACCGGTGCGGTAGCCCAGGTGACGAAGAATCGATTCTGTATAGGCGCTGGTGCTGCCCTTGCCCTTTGTGCCCGTCACATGGACAGTGCGAAAGCGTTCCTGGGGGTTGTCCAACCCCGCCAGCACCGCCCGCATGCGTTCCAAACGGCTTTCCGGGTCCTTCGAACGGGGAGCGCGGCCGTCAAATCTGGCATCGTGGAAAAGTATGCCGATCGCCTCTTCGTATGTAAGCCGCCTTGTGGAAATGAACTCTGGCGCCGGCCTGATCGACACGGACACTCCTTGATTCCGCAGATGCACAGTCTGACATTGATTGTAAACTCTGTCCCTATTGCACGCAAACAGTTGCCGGAAAGAGACCCCTGCTCAAAGCCCGAACAGCGGCCGCCTCCCGGCCGCGCAAACTACAGTTCAGACGCGGGGATGTCAGCGATCCCGGCCCGATATGGTAAAATTGCCTGCATTAGCAATCGTCCAAACTCGCCGAGGAGACTCTTAAATGACCACAAAAATCGCCATCAACGGCTTCGGTCGTATCGGTCGTCAGGTAACCAAAGCTCTGTTTGAGCACTATAAAGATACATTCGACCTCGTCGCGATTAACGATCTGGGTGATGTGCAGACCATGGCCCACCTGTTCAAATATGATACCAACTACGGCGTCTTTGAAGGCACCGTTGACATTGACGACGGAGATCTTACGATCAACGGAGACCGGCTGAAAGTTCTCAGCGAGCGCGACCCGAGCCAGTTGCCCTGGGGTGAGTTGGGCGTTGACATCGTCGTCGAGAGTACAGGCGTCTTCCGCGATCGGGAAACGGCCGCTCTCCACCTCGCCGCCGGCGCAAAAAAGGTGATCATCAGCGCCCCGGCCAAAGGCGAAGACATCACCATCTGCATGGGCGTCAACAACGATCAATACAACCCGGACAGCCATCACGTCATCAGCAACGCCAGCTGCACCACAAACTGCCTGGCCCCCGCGGCCAAGGTTGTCAACGACACCATCGGCATCGAGCAGGGGCTCATGACCACCGTCCACGCCTACACAACCGACCAGCGCATCCTCGACTTCGTGCACGAAGACCTGCGCCGGGCCCGCGCCGCCGGCATGAACATCATTCCAACGACTACCGGCGCCGCCAAAGCCGTGTCCCTGGTTGTGCCGGAGCTGGAGGGCAAGTTTGACGGAATGGCCATGCGCGTTCCGACCTCCACCGTCAGCGTAGTCGATTTTGTCGCCAAAGTGAGTAATCCGGGCAGCACCGAAGACCTGCTGGACGCCTTCTCCGAAGCTGCGTCCGGACCTATGAAAGGTATCCTCGACGTCACCTATGAGCCCCTGGTCAGTTCGGACTTCCAGGGCAATGCACATAGCAGCGTGATCGATGCCGAATTTACAGCCTGCTACGGCGATCTGGTCAAAGTCGTCACCTGGTACGATAACGAGTGGGCGTACAGCGTCCGCGTCACCGATCTCGCCGCCTTTGTTGCCGGCCAGGGCGTTTAGATCAACTGTCAACCACAAAAGGCACTGGACCGTGTCGCGCAAAAGGACCATCCGGGATGTCAACTGGCAAGGCAAGCGCGCACTCGTCCGCGTCGATTTCAATGTGCCCATCGATGACGCCGGTTGCGTCGGCGATGATACCCGCATCCGCGCCACACTGCCCACAATAGATTTCCTGCGATCCCACGGCGCATCGCTTGTCCTGATGAGCCACCTCGGCCGGCCCGATGGCGGACCCGATCGCCGCTACAGCATGCGGCCCGTCGCCCAACGGCTCAGCCAGCTGCTCGACACTGACGTTCAATTCCCCGGCGCCGTCACCGGCCCCCATGTCGAAGCCGCCGCTGCCGGCCTCGACCAAGGGGAGCTACTGCTGCTCGAAAACACACGCTTTGACCCCGGTGAAACCAGCAATGATCCCGCGCTGAGCGCAGCCTTTGCCCGCCTCGGCGATCTCTTCGTCAACGACGCCTTCGGCAGCGCTCACAGGGCGCATGCAAGCACCACTGGCGTGGCCGCCCATCTGCCCTCTGTAGCCGGGCTGCTGATGGAAAAGGAGTTGACCTACCTCGGTGAAGCGCTCGAGGATCCCGAGCCTCCTTTCATCGCCATCCTTGGCGGCGCCAAGGTCAGCGACAAGATCGCTGTCATCGACCAGCTCATCCGCAAGGTGGATGCCATCCTCATTGGCGGCGGCATGGCCAACACCTTTCTTGCCGCCGCCGGCTGCCGGATGGGGGCCAGCCTGGTCGAAACGGAAGTGCTTGACACTGCCCGGGCCCTGCGCAGCGTCGGCGAAGATGTGATCCAACTGCCGGTCGATCTCACCGTTGCCGACAGCTTCTCAGCCGCCGCTGCCTCCCGCACCGTCGGTGTGACCGAGATTCCGGCCGCTTGGATGGCCCTCGACATCGGTGAAGCCACCGTCGCGCACTTTGCCAATCGCCTCGCCGGCGCACGCACCGTTCTTTGGAACGGTCCTATGGGTGTCTTCGAATTTCCCCCCTTTGCCCGCGGCACCATTGCCGTCGCCGAAATGCTGGCTGGGCTGTCCCAGGCCACCACAATCGTAGGCGGCGGCGACTCGGCCGCTGCCGTGCAACAGGTCGGACTGGCAGGGCGGATTTCCCACGTGAGTACCGGCGGCGGCGCCAGTCTGGAGTTCCTGGAAGGGAAGCTCCTGCCCGGCGTTGCCGCCCTGGACGACGAGGAGGCGTGACCTATGAGTTTTCTCAAAAAACTGGCATCGCTCTTTTCAGGCGGCGGAGGCGGCGACAATCGCACGCTCCCTATCTACGTATTCAGTAACCGCTGCCGCGAACCGATCATGGCTGAAATCGACCTGGTCAACAGTCTCAGCCGTGATGAGGAAAATGACGACAAATACTACACCCGCAAAGTGCTGCAGGGGAGCGGCAAGAACCGCTGCTTTACCCAAGTCGAAGTCGAAATCTGGTTCGACCGCGGCAAAACGGTCTCCCATTACGAAGTCAGCGGCGGTCGTTGGCTAACCCAGGAGGAGTACGACGAGGAGCTGATACGCTTCAAAGCTCCCCCCGAGGATGGAAACTCATAATGCGTAAACCGATGATGGCCGGCAACTGGAAAATGAACATGACCGTGACCGGGGCGCTCGACCTCGCGCGGCAGATACACCGGTTGGTCGGCGACACGACCGTGGTGGAACAGCTGCTGTGCCCGCCTTCCGTCTGTCTGTACCCGCTGAAGGCAGTTACAGACGACATGCCCTTCCTGCTCGGCGTCCAAAACTGCCACTGGCAGGAAAGCGGCGCCTTCACCGGCGAAATCAGCCCGCCCATGCTGCGCGGCCTCGCCGACTATGTCATCCTCGGGCACAGCGAACGCCGTCAGCTCTTCGGCGAAACCGACGAAACCGTAAACAAGAAGACCCATGCCGTCTTGGCGCACCAGCTGAACCCAATCGTCTGCGTCGGCGAAAGCCTTGAGCAGAACGAGCGCGGAGAAACCTCGTCAACCATCACCGCACAGGTGCGAGCCGCGCTCGACGGCCTGAATGGCGAGCAAGTTCAATCCCTTGTTATCGCCTACGAACCGATCTGGGCTATCGGCACGGGTAGGGCCGCCACCGCTCAGACGGCTGGCGACATCTGCGGCCTGGTGCGCGCCATCCTGCGCAAAATGCACGGTGCCGCCGTCGCCGACACGGCTCGCGTCCTCTATGGAGGCAGCACCAAACCGGACAATATCGGCGCCATTATGGAACAATCCGATATCGATGGCGCGCTGATCGGTGGCGCATCGCTTGAGGCAGGCAGTTACGCTGAGATGGTGAAGATCACCGCCGGGGTCTACAGCGGCTGACCCGCGCCTCTCTCCTCTCCACTCTCTCCTCGCCCTTCCCCATGTCTCCATTCTCCCCCTATCTCTTTTTCGTCCTCTTCTTCATCCTGCTCGTCGCTCTCTGGTGGCTGAGCTGGCGAATCGGCCTGCTGATCCAGGAGATCGTCTATCTGATTACCGGCTCAGATGACCTGGCGATGGTGGTCCTCTTCCTGATCTACCTGCCCGGCATCCTCGTCCACGAGGCCTCCCACTGGCTGGTCGCCAGGGTTCTCGGCTTGAAGACGAGCAAGTTCCGTGTATGGCCGAAATACACCCGCAATACCATCGGCCTGGGGAGCGTGACGGTTTCGTCCGGTGGCGTGGTGTGGGATAGCCTCGTGGGGCTGGCCCCCCTTCTTATCGGGTCCGCACTGATCGTGCTGATCGGTCAGCAAGTCTTCGACACGCAAACACTCGCCTTCGCGTGGCGAACCGGCCGGCTGCTGGACGGGCTGAACTTTGTCGTGACCGGTCTGGCCCAAAAACCGGACAGCCTGCTGTGGAGCTATCTCCTTTTCGCCATCGCCAACGCGATGATGCCCAGCGCCAGCGACCGTGCGCCGCTCAAGTCACTGGGCATCTATATCGTTCTCATCGGCGCGGTGTTCGTCCTGATCGATCAGTCCGGCCGCAATGTGCTGCTCCTGCTGGACTTCCTCTTCGGTCCGATTCAACTGCTGACCGGCGCCTTCTTCCTGGTCGCAGCCATCGATCTCGCCGTCATTCTGCTGCTGCTCGCTGCGAGAGAACTGTCTAAACTGTTCTTCAGCCAATAACTGCCTTCCGCTTTACTTCCCCTTCCGTGGTCCGAAACCAGCGCGCGCCTAAAGCGAAGGCACCTTTTCCAGGCTCGCCCGGATCGCCTTCTCCGGGTAGTCGAAGTCCTCCAGGTTGTCGGCCAGATGCTGCTCATAAGCAGCCAGATCGAAGTGTCCGTGGCCGCACATGTTGAAAACGATCACCTTGCTCTCGCCCCTCTCCTTGCACGCCAGCGCCTCCTGCATCGCCCCCCAAATCGCATGGGCCGGTTCGGGCGCAGGCAGGATCCCCTCCGCGCGCGCAAATGACACCGCGGCCCCGAATATCGCCCGCTGCTGAACATTGACCGCTTCGATCAGCCCCGCATCATGCAGCGCGCTGACCTGTGCGCTCATGCCATGATAACGCAGTCCGCCTGCGTGGATCGGCGCCGGCACAAAGTCGTGGCCAAGCGTGTGCATCTTGATCAGCGGCGTCATCTGTGCCGTGTCACCGAAATCATAGGTGTACACGCCTCGCGTCAGGCTCGGCGCAGCCGCCGGCTCCACTGCCACCACACGGGCGTTCCTGCCGCCGTTGATGTTCTCCTTCAGGAAAGGGAAAGCGAAGCCGCCAAAGTTGCTGCCGCCCCCCGTACAACCGACCAGCACGTCCGGCCAGTCCTCCCCGAACGCCTCCAGCCCGCTGATCACCTCCTGCCCTACCACCGTCTGGTGCAGAATTACATGATTCAGTACCGAGCCCAGCGAGTACTTCGTATCCTCACGCGTGGCTGCATCCTCCACCGCCTCCGAGATCGCAATCCCCAGGCTGCCCGTGCTGTCAGGACTCTTCGCAAGAATCTGGCGGCCCGCGTTCGTGTCCGGGCTGGGGCTCGGCACAACCTCCGCGCCCCACGTCTCCATCAGTACCTTCCGGTAAGGCTTCTGCTCATAGCTGACCCGCACCATATAGACCTTGCACTCCACACCGAAAACCTGGCAGGCGAAACTGAGCGCACTTCCCCATTGCCCCGCGCCTGTCTCCGTCGCTAGGCGGGAGACATCCTCCTCCTTGTTATAGAAGGCCTGCGGCACCGCTGTGTTCGGCTTATGGCTGCCGGACGGGCTGACCCCCTCATACTTGTAATAGATGCGGGCCGGTGTATCCAGAGCCTTCTCCCATTCATACGCCCGGATCAGAGGCGTTGGCCTCCATATCCGGTACACATCCTGCACCGGCTCAGGAATCTCGATGTAGCGCTCGGCGCTCACTTCCTGCAGGATCAGCGACATCGGAAAAAGAGGCGCCAGATCGTCCGGTCCAATCGGCTGACCTGTACCCGGATGCAGAGGCGGCGAGAGTTCAACCCCGGCCGCGGGCAAATCCGCGTTGATGTTATACCAATGGGTCGGCATCTCCGACTCGTTCAAGATCACCTTCTTCTGTCTGCTCATTTCTGTGCTCTCCCTGTGATGGTGATGTTCCGTTGTAATGAAGCGGCGGCGCAGCGAAGCCGACGCTGCCCAATGCGGCGCCCGGTGATCGGATCAAAAAGGCCTGCCGCAATCGCGGCAGGCCCTGGCACAAATCCACTTCAATCTGACGTCAGTTCAGGTGCGCCTGAATCTTGCCTAGCAGTTGGGCTTTCTGCTGAAAACCAACGATCGTCTCCACCTGCTGGCCGTTTTTGAACAGCATCAGCGTGGGAATGCTCATCACGCCAAATGCCATCGCCGTGCTCTGATTCTCGTCCACATCGAGCTTGCCGATCGTCAGTTTGCCGTCAAGCTCGGTAGCAATTTCATCCAGAACCGGTGCGATCATCTTGCAAGGACCGCACCACTCCGCCCAGAAATCCACCAGTACCGGGGTTTCCGATTGGATGACCTCATCCTCAAAATTCGCATCTGTGACTACAACGGTGTTCTCGCCCATTTTCTTGTCTCCTACTCCTGTATGCGAGCGTACGAACTGCAACTTTCTGGCGGGTCCGTCCTGTATTTGCCAGTCATTGCCTATCTTAACATGCGATGTCTGGCAGGGCTGTAGACTAACCTACAAAAAATATAGTACGCCCAACGGAAGCCAAAAGTCAAAATATCGGCCCTTCGATTCATACTATCTCTAGGTTCTGTTCGTAGTTGCCATGCCGTGGCAACCGTTCACTCACTCTTCTGCCGCCTTTGCAAAAAAGCCGCGAACTCCTCCTTGTCCAGGGGCCCGGAGCGGGGCCTTATGTTCTCCTGTCCAAGTTCAACCGGCGCGTCCTCGGTGACAGGCTGTTCATCTTCCACGCCAATCCGCGCCAACACCGCAGGGATCACGCCTGAAATGCCTTCCAGAAATGCCCCTGTCAACGCCTGTCCGTCAGGCAGATTGATTATCAACGTCCGTCCCCGGATGCCTGCAACCCCTCTATCCAACATCGCCATCGGATTCTTCGTGACGGCCTTGGCGCGCATCGTCTCCGGCAGTGACGGCATCAATCGCTCCAGTACGGCAGTCGTCGCTTCTGGCACGATCTCCGCCGCCGAAGGTCCCGGCGCAGGGAAAGTGCCGCCCACCGTCAAAATCAGGTCCAGCTCCTCTTCATCGCACCACCGTCGCAGGACCTCCTCCAACTGGTAGCGAGGAGGCTCTCTGTAAACGTGACTGAGCAGGGGTAGCAATCCATCTAAAGCGCCGGCCAGCATTCTCTGCACATCAGCCAGAACTTCATCCGCGTCAACGGATTCAGTCGAATCGGCAACTGCAAGAAACCCGCACCGGATCACCATTGATGTCGGACCCTCCTTCCCCGTTACCCGAGCTCCGTTCGGCGCAAACCGTCAGAAAAATGAACGAACAAAAAGCGATGGCTTGGCCACCGCTTTTGTATTGCCTCGATTTCTGACAGGCGTCTCCTCACCGCTTGGTGTATTGCGGAGCCTTGCGCGCCCGTTTGAGGCCCGGCTTCATCCGTTCCTTCACGCGCGCATCGCGCGTGAGAAACCCCGCAGCCTTCAAGGTAGGCCTCAGATTCGGATCCGCCGCCACCAGTGCCCGCGACAAACCGTGCCGCGCTGCGTGAGCCTGGCCGCCTTCACCGCCGCCATGAACCTTTATGCTGATATTGAAGCTGTTCTCAGTGCCCGTCAGTGCCAGCGGTTGCCGGATCACCATCTGATCCAAAGCGCGCCCAAAATAGCCGTTCATCGGCAGGCTGTTGACGATGATCTCACCGTCCCCCTCATACAGCCGCACACGTGCCGTCGCGCTCTTGCGTCGTCCAACCGCCTCGATATACTCACTCATATCTGCTCTCCTGCAGCTCCAGCACCTTCGGCTTCTGCGCCTCGTGCGGGTGATCCGGACCAGCGTAGACTCTCAACTTTTTCATCTGGGCGCGGCCGAGCCGGGTCTTGGGAACCATACCTTTGACCGCTTCAAAAATGATCTTCTCCGGTTGTCTTTTCAACTGTTCGCGCATCGTTCGGCTCTTCAGGCCGCCGGGATAGCGCGAATGCCGGTAATAGCGTTTCTCATCCAGGCGGTTGCCCGTTACGTGAAACTTGTCGCAGTTGACGACAATTACGAAGTCACCGCAGTCCACGTTGGGCGTGAAACTCGGCTTGTGCTTGCCGCGCAGGACCTGCGCGATCTCCGAAGCCAGCCGGCCGAGTGTCTTGTCCGTCGCATCGACAACATACCACTCACGTCCACTCTTGGCCTCTTCATAACTCAGGCTCAGTGTCTTCACCCTGTAATCTCCTCGTTCGCACCTGCAAGCAACTCTCTGCTATCTGCCATCAACATCTTGAATGCGCTGAAAACAGATCAGGATACCCGGCATAGAGTACTCGTTCCAGAACAAGCCCATTGGGCGGGAGAGGCGGGGCTGAGCGGCTGCGGTCTTTCGCCTTCAACGCCGCGACCAGTTCGTCCGCCTGCCACACACCCAAGCCAACTGCCAGTAACGAGCCGCCCAGATTACGCGCCATCCGTCTTAAAAATGCGTTGGCGGTAACGGTCAAAACCAGCCGCTCCGCCGCAAACGGGTCCAGCGCCGGCAGCGACTCCTCGACCCGTTCCCAGAAGATCGACACGATTCGGCGAACCGTATTCTCTCCTTGGGGCGCCTGCCCAAACGTGGCAAAGTCATGCGTCCCAATCAACAGGCCGGCGGCACAGTTCATCGCATCCAGGTCTGGGCGTCTGGGCAACACCACTGCAAACCGGTCCGCGAGAGGAAAACGTCTCTCGCCCTTTCCTTCGCCCGCCGGCGCCCACGTCGTGTAACGGTATGTCCGCTCCGAGGCGCTGAATCGCGGGTGGAACCCCGGTGGTGCTTCCGTCAGACTGCGAACGAGTATCGAATCAGGCAACCGTTGGTTCCAGGCTTGGCGCAGGGCTTCCAGCGAATGTCTCCACGGCGCTTCCACCGCAATAACTTGCCCTCTGGCGTGAACGCCCGTGTCCGTCCTGCCCGAGCCGCTTACCCGGCAATTCGCACCGGTCACGTCCTTCAGCGCTTCTTCCAACGCACCCTGGACTGTCGGCGCCTCCCTCTGTACCTGGAATCCAAAAAAGTCTGTGCCGTCGTAAGCGATCAGACCGGCGATCCTCGGCATTCGCTCCTCACCGGCATAGCGCACGCGGCCACTAATCAACTACCCTGCCAACTGCCGCCCACCCGGCAAACGCTTGACCTGGACGGCAACTTACCCGGCTATTCGTTACTGCCCTCCGTCACCAGCTCGATGACTGCCATATCCGCCGCGTCGCCGAACCTTTTTCCCAACTTGACGATGCGTGTATACCCGCCATTCCGCTCCTCATAGCGGGGGGCCAGCTCGTCAAAGACCTTCTTCGCGACCGCCTTGTCGTTGAGGTACGCCACAACCTGGCGTTGCGCATGTACCCGGTCTATCTTACCTGCCAGGCCGTGCTTGGCCTTCGTAATCAACTTCTCTGCATCGCAGCGCATCGCCCGCGCCTTGGCCTGCGTAGTCGTTATCCGTTCGTGAACATAAAGTTCTCGAATCAGGTTGCGAAACAGGGCCTTGCGTTGCGCCGCATTTCGGCTTAACTTCTGGCCCGCGATCCGGTGTCGCATCGTGCTATTCCTCCGCTAGCGGCGATAAGTCCGCCTCTTCGACGATCTCGACTGCTCCAGCCGCTTCGGTCTCAGCGACTTCGGTTTCAGTGACTTCGGCCAGAATCTCCTCAACTTCGGTACCGTTGCCTCCACCCAGGTAGGCGCTCAGATCGACCCCTACCACGTTCATATACCCCTTCTCGCTCAGCTTCTCGACCAGTTCATCCAGCGACTTCTTGCCAAAGTTGCGGATAGCGAGCATCTCGTCCTCACCCCTCTCCATCCGCTTCAGGATATCCCCGACCTTCGTGATGCCTGCCCGTTTCAGGCAGTTGTATGCCCGTACCGTCAACTCGAGCTCCTCAATCGGCGCCTCGGCAATACGGCTGGGGATGCTCTCCTCTTCCTCCTCCGGCAGCTCGACCATCGTTGTGCGGTCGCCCACAAACAGGGTCAGATGCTGTGCGAGAATGTCAGCCGCCTGCCGCATCGAATCTTCAGGCGAGATCGTGCCATCGGTCCAAACTTCCAGATTCAGCCTGTCATAGTCGGTCTGCTGGCCGATGCGGGTTCGTTCGACCCGGTAGGATGCCTTCTTGACCGGACTGAAAATCGCATCCACAGGGATCTCTCCCAGCGGCAGCTGCCCCCGTTCCTCGGCCGGGCTGTAACCCCGGCCCTGCTCTACCACCATCTCAATGTCCAGGTCCACCTCGTTCGAGTCGGCGAACAGCAGGTACAGGTCGGGGTTGACGATCTCAACTTCCGGAGGGCAGTTCAAGTCTCCGGCCGTTACCGGACCTTCATGGGACACCTCAACCGAAACCCGAACAGGTTCAGCGCTCTCGCTCCTGAATCGAATCTGTTTTACATTCAATATCAGTCGAGTGGCATCTTCCAGTACATGATCGAGTGTCGAAAACTCATGATGCACACCACTGACCGAGATCGAAGTTACGGCAGCACCCGGCAAACTCGACAGCAATACCCGGCGCAAAGAGTTCCCAAGCGTAATCCCATAGCCGCTTTCCAGCGGGCTGATCACAAAATGGCCGTAGTTCCGAGAACTGGCTTCTACTTCTATCTTCGGCAATACTAGATTGTTAAGCAACGGCTACCCCTCCCGGCTATATAGCAGTCTTAACCAAACAACGTGTGGCGACAGAAAATCGTTGCAGCCCTGCCGATTTTCCCTGCAACCGGCCTCTAAAGGCAACGAACCCGTACCTTGTCAGCTAACGACTGTAGTACTCAACGATCAACTGTTCATTTAGGAGTACGCCAATCTCGTCCCGTTCCGGCGCCGAAGTCACCGTACCGTTGAGATTGGTCGCATCCAGACTGAGCCACGTAGGGGGGGACGCACTGCCGAGAAGCTGGGCGCGTTCACGAAAATAAGTCTTGGACCGACTCTTCTCGCGAACGGAAATCTGGTCGTTCGGTGACACCAAAAAGGATGGGATATTCGTCTTGCGGCCATTCACGGCAAAGTGGCCGTGTCGCACAAGCTGACGCGCCTGCGCCCGGCTATCTGCAAAGCCGAACCGGTACACCACATTGTCCAACCGGCTTTCCAATAGTTCCAACAAGATACCGCCGGTCTGCCCTTTGCGCCGTGATGCTTCCTTGAAATAGCGGCGGAACTGCCGTTCCATTACCCCATACATGCGACGCGCCTTCTGCTTCTCGCGCAACTGGATTCCGAAATCCGAGACCTTGCGCCGCATCACATTTCTCCGACCTGCTTCGCCCGGCGGGAACGGACGCCGATCAACCGCGCATTTGGGGCTGACACAGCGTTCGCCTTTCAAGAATAACTTCTGTCCTTCTCGTCGACAGAGTTTACAAACCGCATCTGTATATCGTGCCATCTTCCCTCCAGGTCCACTATCGCACGCGGTCCTTTGCCCCATTCAAGACCGCATCGTAGCTTGGTGTGCCGGTCAATTCTGCCTGAATGGTGATCGCGTCCCCAGTGAACGCGCCGTCCGCATCGTCACCGCCTGCCGGACTTCCGCGACACACTTCGATCACCGCTCTGCATTTTTACTGCAGCACCTTCACGCCACGGCAAAACAAGCGGCATCGCGCCGCAACACGATGCCTCTCTTCTTCCGGCAGATCAATCCCGTTGTTGCGCAACCCCTTCAATCTCCACACCTGAGGCAACGCGTTGTCCGTTTTCCTAAACTCTCCGCTTGCTCGGGGGGCGTACTCCGTTATGCGGAATCGGTGTTATGTCAGCGATCGACGTAACCGTCAGACCGGCCGGGTTCAACGCCCTCAATGCGCTCTCGCGGCCCGGTCCCGGACCTTTGATAAATACCTCGACCTCTCGCATATTGAACTCGCTCACAGCCTGGCGAGCCGCCGCCGACGCCGCAAGCTGGGCCGCAAACGGCGTACTCTTGCGGCTCCCCTTGAATCCGGCTGTGCCCGAACTGGCCCAACAGAGGACCTCCCCTTGGGGATCCGTTACCGTGATGATCGTATTGTTAAATGTGGCGCGGACGTGAATCTGCCCGCTCGGCACGTGCTTCCTCTCCCGACGGGGCGACCGACCACCCCGGCGACGCTGTGTTCGAGCCATCGTTTCTCCCTAGCCTGATGTTCCTTTGCAACAAATGTTAAAAAGGTAACCTGCCGCTACTTCCGCGCTCGCTTCTTCCCGGCGACCGTCTTCTTTAAACCGCGACGCGTGCGCGCATTCGTGCGCGTGCGCTGGCCCCGGCTCGGAAGATTGCGCCGGTGGCGCAGGCCCCGATAGCTGCCAATCTCCATGAGGCGCTTGATGTTCATGTTTACTTCGCGCCGCAAATCCCCTTCAACACGGCAGTGGCGCTCAATGTAGTCCCGTAAGGCGACCAATTCATTCGTATCCAGGTCCTTGACGCGTTTGTCTTCGTCAATCCCGGTCGACTCCAGAATCTCCTGGCTGACTGAACGGCCTATCCCGTAAATGTAGGTCAGGGCGATAACGACCCGCTTGTCCCGAGGAATGTCGACGCCTGCAATACGTGCCATGGGAATTGCCCCCTGGGTTTCTAACCCTGTCTCTGCTTGTGCTTCGGGTTCTGACAGATCACATATACAACGCCTCGCCGTCGTACGACGGAACACTTCTCACACATCTTCTTGACCGAAGGCCGCACTTTCATCCTTCAACCTCCCTCCCCAAAGTCATAACGCAATTTCACAAGTGTATCATAAGGCTATAGCCGCGTCAAGATTTCGGGGCCTCTGTTGGTGACGGCAACCGTATGCTCAAAGTGGGCGCTCAAGCTATGATCTTCGCTGATAACGGTCCACTTGTCCTTCAATGTCTCCGTCCGCCACGTGCCTACCTGAACCATCGGTTCAATCGCAACTACCAGCCCGGGGCGCAGTACAACCCTTCCATCCGTGTCGTCCGATACATAATTCAGAACCTGCGGCCCCTCGTGCATCGCCCGCCCCACACCGTGCCCCGTGTACTCCCGCACCACGTGAAAGCCGCTCGGCTCTACGCTATCCTGCACCGCGGCGCTGATATCCAGTACACGGTCGCCCGAACGTATCGCCTCTATACCGGCATTGAGGCTTTCTTCTGTGACCTGCAGCAACCGTTCGGCCGCAGGCTCGATCACGCCGACAGGATATGTCCAGCCGCTGTCGCCCACAAAGCCGCGGTAGAACACGCCTACGTCGATACTGATAATGTCGCCTTCTCGTAGCACCCGCTCCCGGCTCGGAATGCCATGCACCAGCTCCTCGTTGATGCTCGTGCAAATGTTCGCCGGGTAGCCGCGATAGCCCAGAAAGCTGGATTTCGCACGATGGCTGTGTATCGTCGCCGCAGCCAGCTCGTCCAAATCCCACGTGCTGATCCCCGGCCGAATTGCCTCCCGAAACTCCTGATGAACTCTCGCAACGATGCGACCCGCTTCCCGCATGATCTGGATCTCACGCGGGTTCTTCAAGACCGGCGCGGGCCGTTCCTGTTGTTGCCTGGCCTTAAGCCGCGGCCGCCCATTGCCGTGCAGCCTGCGCCTGAGTCTGGTCATCATACTCTCGTCGTTCACCTTGCACCTGCCGCCAACGACATCCGGTCCTCGCACTCGTCAGGCGGATACAGCGCTCCTCGCCGCCTTGATATTTCTGGTCGCCAACCGCTCCAGCAACTGCTCCTGCATCTCCTGGATCGACCTCGCGCCATCAACTTCCTCCAGCAATCCCTTCGCGAAATAGTACCCAATCAAAGGCGACGTCTGTTTGTAGTAGATATACAGCCGGTTCTGGACCGTCTCCGGCTTATCGTCATTGCGCTGGTACAACTCGCCGCCGCAACTGTCACAGTCTTCGCCCTGGGGCGGATTGAATGTCAGGTGGTAGACCCTGTCGCAATTGCGACATACCCGCCGCCCGGTGATTCGCATCGTCACGACATCGTCTTCCAACTGGAAAAAAGGCACCACATCAATGCCCCCGTACTCAGCCGTCATCTCGTCCAGAGCCTGAGCCTGAATGAGATTGCGTGGAAAGCCATCCATAATCGCGCCCTTTGCGGCATCATCCTGGGCCAGGCGCGCTTCCACCATCCGGATCGTCACTTCGTCAGGAACCAATTCACCTTTGTCGTAATAGCTCTGCGCCAGCTGTCCGAGCTCCGTTCGGTTCTTCAAGTTGTACCGGAAGATCTCTCCCGTCGAAATCTGCGGAATCCCCAAACTTTCTTCCATCAACTGAGCCTGTGTGCCCTTGCCGGCTCCAGGCGCTCCCAACAACACCAGATAGATACGGGCGCTCATCGGCAACAATTCCTCGCGCAGCGAAACAAAGAAAGTGGTGAGCTAGCGGATGAAGCCCTCATAATTGCGCATCATCAGCTGCGCCTCGATCTGTTTCATCGTGTCCAGCACAACACCGACTACGATCAGGAGACCCGTGCTGCTGATAATCAGCGTATTGAAACTGCCGACGCCTCCCCCGAAAACTACGCCGGCGAGGAAGGGCAGCACCGCAACCAGGCCGAGAAATAGCGCACCCACCAGCGTAATACGCCCTAACACACCGTTCAGATACTGTTCAGTCCGTGGACCAGGCCGGATGCCCGGGATGAATCCCCCTTGCTTCTGCAACGTGTCGGGGAGATTCTGCTGCCGGAACATGATGTCGGTATAAAAGTACGTGAACGCGACCGTCAGCATGAAATAGAACAGCCAGTACAGAAAGTTCTGCGGACTGAACGAGGTGAAAAAGAAATTCGCTATCGAGCCGAGCCAGTCATCGCGCAGAATGAAATAGGATGCCAGCGTGTTCGGTAGAATGAGCAGACTCTGAGCGAAAATCAGCGGAATCATCCCCGCCGTATTCACCCGCATCGGCACGTAGGTACTCTGCCCGCCGACCATCATCAACCGGTTGCCGCGCATCGTACGCACCCGTTTGCCGTACTGCACCGGAATACGTCGCTGGCCCTCCTGCACCCATACAATCAGGGCCACCGTCAGAACCGTAATGACGCTGAATATCAGCAGTTGGGTAATGCCCTGCTGTGTCAGCAGACGCACCTGGCTTGGCGCCGCCGCGACGATGCCGGCAAAAATGATCAACGATACGCCATTGCCGATGCCCTGCTCGGTCAGCAACTCCCCCATCCACATGGCCAGCATCGTGCCCGCCGTCAAGCTGATCAGAATCGTCAGAGAGGGAAGCAGCGCCTCGCCCGTAAAGCCCCAGTTCTCAAGCACCGCACCCGTCGTCGCGCCGCCCACAGGACGGCTGAGCAGCGTAGCCTGACCGAAAGCCTGCAAAAGCGCCAGCGGTACCGTCATGTAATGTGTGTAGCGGTTCAACTGCTGTCGCCCCTGTTCACCCTCCCGGCTCAACTCCTCCAGCTGGGGCACGATCGGGGTCAGCAGCTGCATGATAATCGTGGCGGTGATGTAAGGATATACACCCATCGCCATCACGCTGAACTGGGCCAGCGCGCCGCCGCTGAAAAAGTTCAACAGACTCAGAAGGATGTTCTGGTCCGTCGAACGAAATATCTGGTCCAGCACCTCTCGATTGACGCCGGGAAGAGGGATATGCGCGGCGAGCCGGTAAGCGACCAGAATCAAGAATGTATACAGCAGCTTCTGACGCAAGTCCGGCAAACGAAAGGCATTGCGTACGGCGTCGAGCATAAAGATTCTCCGGTAGAGCTCCGCCCGGTCCCGGCCAGCTGTTTGGCCGCCAACCCGACCTCTCTACAGTTAAGACCGCGGCAGATTCCTGTTGACTTCGAAGGGCAGAATGTCGACCGTGCCGCCCGCGGCCTCTACTTTCTCCCTTGCGTTCTTGCTGATGCGATGAACCTGCAAATGGAGCGGCTTATCGATCTCGCCCCGCGCCAGAACGACCACGGGCTGCTTGCTGTTGCCAAGTAGCCCCGAGTCGAAGAGCGCCGCTGGTGTCACCTGCGCGTCGGCTTCAAAGCGTTCCCCCATTTTGTCGAGGTTAACCGGCGTATAGGTAACTTTGAAGCGGTTGTTGAATCCGCGCATCCTGGGCAGTCGGCGCAGAAAACTCAACTGACCGCCTTCAAAGCCTCGCAGGCCTCCGTTCCCGGCACGGGCATTCTGGCCCTTTGTGCCGCGTCCGGCCGTCTTGCCCCGGCCCGATCCTGTGCCGCGGCCAATGCGTTTTCGGTTTCTCGTGGCGCCCTCGTCGGGACGCAAATCGTGCAGTTTCATTTTCCGTTTACTCCAGCCAGATGGAAAAGGCCGTAACAACCTGGTACAGCTCCGGTCCGCCCGTCCTGCTCGCTTACGCCCCCGTCTCCTCCACCACCTCAACAAGGTGAGAGACCTTGGCGATCATCCCCCGAACTGTAGGACTGTCAGCCTTCTCGACCGTCTGATTCATCTTTCGCAGTCCCAGGGCCTGAACAGTTGCCTTCTGCCGTTTGTTGTAACCGATCGGACTCTTGACCAGTTTCACGGTGATCGTCTTTTCCATTGGTCTAATCTTCCTCATACCAGAAAGGACGCAGCTGTTCGGGATCGACGCCCCGCCTCTGTGCCTCGACTCTGTAATCCTGCAACTGTCTCAGCGACGCAAAGGTGGCCTGCACCACATTCAAAATATTGTCGCTCCCCAGCGACTTGGACAAAATATCCTTCACGCCCGCAGCCTCAACCACCGCGCGGACGCCCCCACCGGCAATGACACCGGTCCCCGGGCTCGCCGGCCTCAACAGCACTTCGCCGGCGCCAAACCGGGCCTGGCTCACATGCGGAATCGTTGTGCCCAGCAGATTTACCTCGACCATCGTCTTGCGGGCCGTTTCACTCGCCTTGCGGATCGCATCCGGGACCTCGCGCGCCTTGCCTACACCAACGCCGACTCGCCCGTTGTTATCTCCCACGACCACCACCGCGCGAAAAGCAAACCTGCGTCCGCCCTTCACCACCTTCGCCGTGCGCGCGATGTGAACGACCTTCTCATCCAGTTCATCCTTCTCTTCTTCTTGCTCGCGGTCCCGTCGACGGTCTCGACGTGCCATTTCCTACTCTCCTTGCTCTGTATTAGAAGACGAGACCACCCTCTCGACTGCCATCGGCCACCGCCTTCACGCGGCCGTGATAGCGGTACCCACCGCGATCGAAGACCACCTGCTCAATACCGGCCTCCTTGGCGCGTTCCGCAACAATCTTGCCGATCTCTTTTGCCTGCTCCACCTTCAGCTTGTCGGCCAAAACCTCTTGCAGGTCGGCCTCCATTGTCGAGGCGGAAACGAGGGTATGGCCGGCCTGGTCGTCGATTACCTGTACGTTGACGTTCTTCAAGCTGCGAAATACATTCAACCGCGGCCGCGCCGCTGTCCCTGAAACCTTGCGCCGCACACGCATATGCCGGCGCTTTCGCGCATCTGTCCGTGTAACTTTCGCCATAATTCTCCGTCCCTGCCCGGCTAAACCGCCGCGGCCCCGGCCTTGCCTGCCTTGGAGCGCACGTATTCGCCCTGATAGCGGATGCCCTTGCCCTTGTATGGCTCCGGCGGGCGCTCCTTGCGAATCTTCGCAGCCAGCTCGCCTATCTGTTGCTTGTCGATACCTGAAATCGTCACCGTCCGCCCATCTCGCGATACTTCAAACTCGACATCCGGGCTCGGAGGCGCATATTCTACAGCATGACTCTTCCCGACCTGCAATAACAGGTTCTTGCCCTCCTGTTGGGCTCGGTAGCCAACGCCGTGGATTTCCAGGGTCCTCTTGAAACCGTCGGTCACGCCCACCACCATATTGTTGAGCAACGATCTCGTCAGCCCGTGCAACGCGCGATGCTGGCGTTGGTCCGTGGGTCGGGTCACAACGATCTCGCCGTTCTCTCTCGAAATCCTCATGTCCCGGTTGAATTTCTGGCTCAGTTCCCCTTTCGGGCCCTTTACCGTTACCACGTTGCCTGTCACAATATCAACCGTCACACCGGCAGGCACGGAAATCGGCATCTTCCCGATTCGTGACATGTTATCCTCCCAACATTACCAAACGTTGCACAGTACCTCGCCGCCAACCCGTTCGCGGCGGGCTTGCCTTCCACTCATGACACCTTTGGGCGTAGAAACTATGTTGAGCCCCAGCCCGCTCCGGACGAGCGGTATGGTTCGATAGCCCATGTACGTCCGCCGCCCGGGCCGGCTCACCCGCTCTATCCCCGAAATGACCGGTTGCCCCTTGTCGGAATACTTCATCCCAACGATCAGATTCGGTCGGGCCTTGTCGCCCGTCACCGAATACCCGCTGATGAAGCCTTCCTCCGCCAGAATCTTGGCAATCGCGACCTTTATCTTGGAACTGGGCATCACCGCACGCCGATGCCTTGAGTTTGACGAGTTGCGGACTCGCGTCAGAAAGTCCGCGATTGGATCGGTCATCATAACCAGTGCTTCCTCTTCATTCTTGCAGCGCATCCGGCGCCGGCCATGGCGGCAGCAGAAACGCCGATATTTGGTCCTTCTACCAGCTGGATTTGACTACGCCCGGCAAATGGCCCTCAAGGGCTTTTCGACGAAAACAGATGCGGCACAGGCCAAAGCGGCGCATGTACGCTCTTGGGCGGCCGCACTTCGTGCAACGGTTGCGCACCCGCACTTCATACTTCCGCCTGGACTCCCGCAAAACGATACTTTTCTTAGCCACAGACCGCCCTCTCCTTCATCTTCGTAGCCACCGTCTCTCTCTGGTTACTGTCTCTATCTCCGTTGGAACGGCATATCCATCATTGCCAGGAGCCGCCGGCCCTCTTCATCTGTCCCCGCTGTGGTGACGATCGTCACTTCCATCCCTCGCACCTTGTCGATCTCATCGTAGTCGATCTCCGGAAAGACCAGCTGCTCGCGCAGGCCCAGGCTGTAGTTGCCCCGCCCGTCGAAAGAGTCCGGCGAAATGCCGCGAAAATCGCGCTGCGCCGGTAACGCAATGCTGATCAGGCGGTCCAGAAAATCCCACATGCGCCGGCCCCGCAGCGTCACCTTCACGCCAATTGGCATCCCTGCCCGCAGCTTGAACGTAGCAATCGACTTGCGCGCCCGCGTGACAATCGGCTTCTGCCCCGTGATAATCGTCAGATCTTGGCTGGCGCGCTCAATCGTTTTGCCATCCGTGATCGCCTCTCCCATGCCGATGTTCACGCTGATTTTATCGACCCGCGGCACCTGCATGATATTCGTATAGCCGAATTCCGTCATCAGCGCCGGCGCAATCTCACTGTCAAATCGTTCCTTCAGCCGAGGCTTCTGGGTCGGCGTTCCGTTCGCTTCACTCATCGTCTCTCACTCCTCGCCCGCAACTGCCGCCCATAGCGGCATCAGGCCCTTTTTCTGACCCTTGAACTAACCCTCGCCTGCAACTGGCAGCGGCTCACCGGTGCGCTTATCGATCCGGATCTTGTCCTCGCCTTCAAGCCGGTAACCGGCGCGAGTCACTTCGTTGTCTGTCCCCACCAGCGCCACATTGCTGATGTGTATCGGCGCCTCCAGCTCGATTCGTCCCGTCTGTGTACGCACCGTCGGGCTGCGGCGCTGATGCTTCGTAACAAAATTGGCGCCCGCCACAACAACGTATACTCGATTGGGATCCTGCCGGCCCTTCTTGTCCTTCTTGCGTATTACGCTCTGGACTTCACCGCGGTGCCCCTTGTCATTGCCGGCGATCACTTCGACGACGTCACCCTTCCTGATCTTTACGCCCATCCCCTCTTCTCCTCAAATCCTGAACGACACCGTCCGCCTGCCCGCCCAACCACAGGCCAGACCACCCGTGCTCCTCAAAGTACCTCCGGAGCCAAGGATACGATCTTCATATACCCGTGGTCGCGCAACTCACGTGCAACCGGACCAAAAATACGAGTGCCGCGGGGATTCCTGTTGTCATCAATCAGTACAGCAGCATTCTCATCGAATCGAATATAGCTGCCGTCCTTCCGCCGCACCGGGCGTCGCGTGCGCACGATAACCGCCCGCACGATCTCACCCTTTCTCACCGACGCCGTCGGGCTGGAGGATTTGACCGTCGCCACGATCACGTCGCCAATCCCTCCATAGCGCCGCGTACTCCCCCCTCGGACTCGAATCGTCAGTAACTCTTTCGCGCCCGTATTGTCGGCAACCCGCAGGCGGCTCTCTTGTTGAATCATAGCTCCATACCTCTTCTCTTGCCGGCGCGCCTCGATTTAGACAACAGCCGCGTGGTCCAGAATCTTCGAGACATAAAACTTCTTGTGTTTACTGATCGGCCGGCATTCACGAATCTGGACCGTATCTCCAACCTGGCAGGCATTGTCCGGATCGTGCGCTTTGTATTTCTTATGTGACTTGACAACCTTGCCATACAGGGCATGGCGCGCGGCCCGCTCCACTTCCACGACCACAGTCTTGTCCATCTTGTCGCTGGTCACCACGCCAACCAACTCGCGTCTTCGCTCGCGCATTTCCCTTTACTCCTCCTCTTCGTCCATCAACTCCCGCTCACGCAAAATCGTCTTAATCCGCGCGATCTCACGGCGGACCTGACCGTTACGTGCCGTATTTGTCAACTGTCCTGTTGCCTTCTGAAAACGCAGGTTAAACAGTTCCTGATATCCCTCGTCCAACCGGGTATAAAGTTCACTCTCCGTGAGCGGGCGTAGTTCATGTGCTTTCATCTTGCTTTCCTCCTCGCCTTCACGTCAGATATCCTGCCGGGCGACGAACTGTGTTCCCATCGGCAACTTATGCGCGGCCAGCCGGAATGCTTCGCGCGCCTGCGTCTCATCCACACCGGCGATCTCGAAAACCATTCGGCCCGGCTTGACCACCGCCACCCAGTGATCGACATTGCCCTTGCCCGATCCCATCCGGGTCTCGGCCGCCCGCTCCGTCACCGGCTTATCCGGAAAAATGCGAATCCACAACTTGCCGCCGCGCCGCACATAACGGACAATCGCTCGGCGGGCCGCTTCGATCTGCCGGCTCGTTACCCAGGACGGCTCAGTCGCCTGTAGTCCGAACGTGCCAAAATCGATCTTGTTGCCCCGTGTTGCCGTTCCCCGCATCCGGCCGCGGTGCATCTTGCGAAATTTTACCCGCTTAGGCATCAACATTTTCGAATCTCCATCCCGCTTCGATTGGTCCGGCCCCACCCCCACAGGGCGGCGGCCGCTACTCGGTCAGCGCCATCTCCGCATAGCGGGCATGGTACTCCTCACCCGGCAGCACTTCACCGTGATAGACCCATGCTTTTACGCCAATCACGCCGTAGGTCGTGTTCGCCTCCGCGGTCCCGTAGTCAATCTCGGCCCGCAGTGTATGGCGCGGCACCTGCCCGTCGCGGATCGTGTCGACCCGTCCCATCTCGCTGCCGCCCAAACGCCCCGCCACCTGGATCATGACGCCTTCGGCTCCGGTCCGCATCGCCCGTCCCGCGGCCTGCTTCATCGCCCGCTTCCAGCTGATGCGGCGCTCCAGCTGTTCAGCCACGTTCTCAGAAACCAGCTGAGCGTCCGTCTCCGGCTTATCGATCTCGCGTACGTCGATCTTGACCTTCTTGTTCGTCAGCTCCTGCAGGTTTACCCGCAATACATTTACATTCGCGCCCTTGCGCCCAATGATGATCCCGGGCTTGGCGGTGTTGATGATCACGTGAACCTGGTTGGGCTGACGTTCGATCTCGATGAAGCTGATGCCTGCACGCGGGGCGTCACGATGAATCATGGCCCGGATCTCTCGATCTTCGGCCAGCTGACTCACGTATTCATACCCCGTGGCGAACCATCGGCTTTTGTGTTCTTTGATAATGCCCAGGCGAAAACCGGTCGGATGTACTTTGCGTCCCATTGGGCCTCCTTGTGCAGTGCCTGCCGTCTGTACAGACCACCAGGCGCCGCTCTTCGTCCACTACTCCTCGTCCAAACGCTCTTCCAGCACAACCGTGATGTGGGAGGAACGCCGAATCCATGGCTTGAATCGACCGCGCGCGCCAAAACGCCGCCAGCGCCGGTTCGGCGCCTGATCGGCATAGATCTGGCTGATGTAAAGTTCATCAGCCTCCAATCCGAAATTCTCGACACCATTTGCGATCGCGCTCTTCAGCGTCTTCGCCACCACCTTGGCCGCCTGCTGAGGCATGAACTGCAGCAGTGTCAAAGCCTCTTCCGCCGGCCTTCCACGCATTTCATCCAGTACCAGGCGCGCCTTCTGTGGGCTGATCCCTGTATACTTGGTAACTGCTCGAACTTCCATCGTACGCGCTCCCCAATCTCCAGGATGGAGGAAGATAACATTTTTCGACCTGAATCCGCAATTCTACACTCTGCGCGTGCTTCTCTCCGACCTCACGTGACCCCGAAAGAATCGGGTCGGCGCAAACTCGCCCAGCTTGTGCCCCACCATGTTCTCCGTGATGTAGATCGGTACATGGCGGCGGCCGTCGTGAATCGCCAGCGTATGTCCGACAAACTGCGGAAATATCGTCGAAGCCCGGGACCACGTCTTGAGCACCTTTCGCTCACCGGCCCGGTTCATGTCTTCGATCTTCTTCAGTAGCCGCGGCTCGACAAACGGTCCCTTCTTCAGACTACGTCCCATCGGATCTCCTCCACATCTGCACTGCTACCGACGCTTACTGCCGCGCCGGACAATATATTTCCCCGTTCTCTTGTTGCGCCGCGTTCGCTTACCCAACGCCGGCTGCCCCCAAGGCGTCTTCGGCCCGGGCATGCCAATCGGCGAACGCCCCTCGCCGCCACCATGAGGATGGGATGCAGGGTCCATCGCTACGCCGCGCACCGACGGCCGGATTCCCATCCAGCGGCGGCGGCCGGCCTTGCCCAACGAAATATTGCTGTGATCCGGGTTCGACACCTGGCCAACCGTAGCCAGACAGTCCATCTCAATGTAGCGAACCTCGCCGCTCGGTAGTCGCACCTGCGCACGCGGCCCCTCTTTGGCCACCAGCTGCGCCGAAACGCCTGCGCTGCGCACCAGCTGCGCGCCCCGCCCTGGATACAATTCAATGTTATGTATCTGCGTGCCCGGCGGGATGTTGCGAATCGGCAGCGCATTCCCGGGCCGGATGTCAGCGTTCGGACCCGACTCCAATACGTCGCCAACCTGAACACCCAAAGGCGCGACAATATACCGCTTCTCACCATCCTCATAGCTGAGCAGCGCGATGCGTGCACTGCGGTTCGGGTCGTACTCAATCGATGTAACCCTCGCCGGCGCGCCCCATCTTTCCCGCCTGAAATCAATGATGCGATAGCGCCGCTTGTGTCCCCCGCCGCGGTGACGGACAGTGATTCGCCCCTGGCTGTTGCGCCCGCCCTTCCTGTTCAGAGAAACGGTCAACGAACGCTCGGGCTTCGTGCGCGTAATCGTTTCAAATGTCGAGACACTCATGTCCCGCCGGCCTGGAGACGTGGGACGGTATATCTTTACAGGCATAAAACTCTATCTCCGTTCGAGAAGAGAAAGATGGGAAAGAACCGCTCCCGCTTCTCCCTCCTGTTACTGACCGTTACACACCTTCAAAGAACTGGATGCTGTCGCCTTCACCCAATGTAACAACCGCCTTCTTCCAGGGCGACTTCCGCACCACTTTGCGCCGCCCGCGCATCCCCGTCTTGGCCGGCATCATCATGACCCGCACGTCCAACACACTCACTCGGAATGCGGTCTCCACTGCATCACGAATCTGGTGCTTGTTGGCTCGCGTGTCGACTTCAAAGGTGTACTGGTTGTTGAAATCGGCCGCATCGTAGGACTTTTCTGTAATAACCGGGCGCTTTATCACTTCATAAACGTGCATCTGATTCTCTCCGTATCGGACGCGACTCCATCTTCCCAACCGCTGCCAACAACCCGTCTCGCGGGAAATGGCAGCCGTCAAGCAAGCCAGTCGTGAATGTTTTCGACCGAGGCCTGCGGCAATAGAAGCCTGTCATAGCTCAGCAGGTCCTGAATGTTCAGATTACTGCTCAGAAGCGATTTCGCCTGCGGCAGATTGCTGATCGACTTCTCGACAGCCATATCCCGCTCCGGCAAAACGACGAGTACGCTGCCGCTGTCCAGCCCCAGATCAGCCAGCGCCTGCACAAAGACCTTTGTCTTCGGTGCATTCATCGTCAACGCCTCCAGCACGACAATCTGGTCCGCCCCGGCCTTGATGCTCAGCGCGCTCCGCAAAGCGGCCCTGCGCATCTTCTTGGGCATCTTCTTCGTATATTTGCGCGGTGTGGGGCCAAAAGCCGTCCCGCCGCCTACCCAAATTGGAGACCGGATCGAGCCGTGCCGCGCCCGCCCGGTACCCTTCTGACGCCACGGTTTGCGGCCGCCCCCGCGAACCTCGCTGCGCGATTTCGTCTTGTGCGTACCTGCGCGCGCGTTAGCCAGCTGCCTCACCAAAGCCTGGTGCATCAGCCCCCGATTGATCGGAGCGGCAAATACCGTATCCTCCAACTGCATCTGACCGGTCTCTTCACCGGCCATATTTCGAATTGGTACTTCCACCGTTTCGCCTCCGTACCAGTAGCTGCCGGTTCTTCAACCGATGAACCAGCAGCCACCGTCTTACGCCTTTGCCGCCGTACGAACGATCACCAACCCTTTGTTTGGGCCGGGTACCGCGCCCTGTACGGCGATGAGATTGCGCTCCGCATCAACCAGAGCAACCTTCAGATTCTGCACAGTAACGCGTTCGTTACCCATCTGTCCCGCTCCCTTCGTGCCCGGAAAGGTGTGGCCCGGTGTCGTGCCCGCGCCGCGTGCGCCTGGCGCCCGGTGTCGGTCCGACTGCCCGTGGGTCTTCGGCCCGCCTCGGAATCCGTGCCGCTTGACTCCGCCGGCAAAGCCCTTCCCCTTCGACGTGCCGGTTACATCCACAAGCTCGCCCTCGGCAAATACATCCGCCTTGATCACATCGCCCAGCGTATGTCCCGCCTCGCTCGGCAAGCGCAACTCGCGCACAAGTCGCAGCTTCGGCACGTTGGCCTTCTTCAGATGACCGAGTTGTCCTTTCGTCAACTTGCGCTCCGCCACCTCTTCGAAGCCTACCTGGATCGCGCTGTAACCATTCGAATCTTCAGCCTTCACCTGTGTGACATAACAGGGGCCAGCCTCGATGACCGTAACCGGCACCACCGCGCCGCTGTCATCAAACAGCTGGGTCATCCCTACCTTGCGGCCCAATATCCCTTTCACTTGCTCCTCCAGGACTGACAGTCCGCATCAACGACATTCCGACCGGCTGTCACATTGCCCAACCAGGCCCGTCCCTGACCGCCCGGCGCGGATCCAACCCGCACGATCCTCGCCGCCCGCGGCCGCAACCTGAGCCCTATAACTTAATCTCGATATCGACGCCGGCGGGCAAATTCAGACGGGTGAGATTCTCAATCGTCTTGTTGCCTGGATCTACCACATCGATCAAACGCTTGTGAGTCCGAATCTCAAACTGCTCACGGCTGTCCTTGTCGATGAACGGCGATCGCATCACCGTGAACTTTTCGATCCTCGTAGGCAGAGGCACAGGCCCAACCACCTGGGTGCCCGTCTGCTCAGCAGCAGTGACGATCTGCTGTGCCGACGCATCCAGGACGCGGTGATCGTATGCCTTGAGCTTGATACGGATCTTTTGCTTTGCCATGTACTCTTCTCACTTGTCGTGGACCACGAACAAAAAGTGTGGCGAGCCGTTGCACTCGCCACACACTTCTTTACGCTATTGGATGATTTCGGTAATTGCGCCTGCGGCGACGGTGCGGCCGCCTTCACGGATGGCGAAACGGCCGCCGGTCTCGATGGCGACGGGCGAGATCAACTCGACCTCCATCGTCACATTGTCGCCGGGCATGACCATCTCCACACCTGCGGGCAGGTCGATCGAACCGGTGATGTCCATGGTGCGGATGTAGAACTGCGGCCTGTAGCCCTTGAAGAAGGGCGTATGCCGTCCGCCTTCCTCCTTGCGCAGCACATAGACCTCGGACTTGAAGCGGGTGTGCGGGGTGATGCTGCCGGGCTTGGCCAGCACCTGTCCGCGGTCCACCTCTTCGCGGTCGATGCCGCGCAGCAGACAACCGACGTTGTCGCCCGCCTGCCCTTCATCGAGCAGCTTGCGGAACATCTCGACACCGGTGACGGTGGTCGAGTGTGTCGGCTTCACACCGACGATCTCCACCTCTTCCATCGGATGGATGACACCGCGCTCGACGCGCCCGGTCACGACCGTGCCGCGCCCCTTGATCGAGAAGACATCCTCAATCGGCATCAGGAAGGGCTTGTCGATCTCGCGCACAGGGGTGGGGATATACTCATCCACCGCACGCATCAGCTCCCAGATCGGCTCATATTCGGGCGCATCCGGGTCCTCCGAGCCGCTCTCCAGGGCATGCAGGGCGCTGCCGCGCACAAAGGGGATGTCATCGCCGGGGAACTCGTAGATGTCGAGCAGCTCCCGCAGCTCCATCTCGACCAGCTCCAGCAGCTCCTCGTCCTCCATCATGTCGACCTTGTTGAGAAAGACGACCATCGCTGGCACTTCCACCTGTCGCGCCAGCAGGATATGTTCGCGGGTCTGCGGCATGGCGCCGTCGGGCGCAGCCACCACCAGGATGGCGCCATCCATCTGGGCTGCGCCGGTGATCATGTTCTTGATATAGTCGGCATGTCCCGGACAGTCCACGTGCGCATAGTGGCGGTTTTCTGTCTCGTACTCGACATGCGCAATGGCGATGGTGATGCCGCGGGCCTTCTCTTCCGGCGCATTGTCGATCGCCTCAAACGCACTGAAATCAGCCATTCCTCGCAGCGCCAGCACCTTCGTGATCGCCGCCGTCAGCGTCGTCTTGCCGTGATCCACATGTCCGATCGTCCCCACGTTCACATGGGGCTTGTTCCTCTCAAATACTGCCTTCGCCATTTGGTTGCTGCCTCCTGCTTATGTTTAATGGTCTAATCCGCTGCCTCGCTGCAAAATGAGCGAAGACTTCGAAGCGCGAAGAGATCGTAACCATCAGTAACTGCTGCAAACCGCCCACCAGGGATTAGGTGGGCGGCAATGATCCTGCGGCTCCTGCACTCAATTGTAAAAAACGCGTCAAACCTGAAGGTTCAAGCCCGCCTTAACCCCGGCGCGCCAACCTCTTTCGTCTCTGGAGCCCACAACCGGACTTGAACCGGTGACCTCATTCTTACCAAGAATGCGCTCTACCGACTGAGCTATGCGGGCAGATCATACGACTTCCAAATCGCACTACCTTTGAAGTGGGCGGGGGCGGATTCGAACCACCGTAGGCGACAGCCGTCTGATTTACAGTCAGATCCCTTTGTCCACTCGGGCACCCGCCCATTCTTTTAGCGCTTCTATTAATGTGCTTCGTCTGCCCAGCCGCCGCCTACACATCTGCAATCTCAAATCGGCTGCGGTAATTACGCCTATACCGGGAAGCCGACGATCGGACTCGAACCGATAACCGGCTGTTTACAAAACAGCTGCTCTGCCGATTGAGCTACGTCGGCGCGTGCTCAGGCGACACCTGAGTGATTATAGCACATTCAAAGGGCTGGTCAAATCTGATCACATCCAATTGCAAATACGTTTCTTGCACTTTTTTGCGCCCGCGGATCCACTCGCCGCGAGGTATCAGGACCACCCGCTGTCAGTACCCTGCAGTCCGAATCTCCTGACTCCACAAGCCATTACGCGTAACTACCAAGCCTCGGACCGTTCACGATCCAAAGTGAGGCCAAGAAGATGTTTCTCTCTCCTCACTCCTCTCCACTCTCTCCTCGCATTTGGCATCAATTCCCCGCCAGACTGTTCCCACCCCAAATCCGGGATGCACCCCGGTTCCACCGCCCAAACAGTCATGATACAATCAAACATATGAAAGCCCGACTTCCGCAACAGGTTCGCCGAAAACTCGAAGAGCTCCCCAGCAAACCCGGCTGCTATCTCATGTGGGACAAGCATGCCAGGCCTCTCTATGTGGGCAAAGCGCTCGTCCTCCGCCCTCGTGTGCGCAGCTACTTTCAGCGGTCTGCCAAACACTCTCCCCGCATCGACGAGATGGTCGGCAAGGTTCGGGACATCACCTGGTGGGTCACCGGAACCGAGATGGAAGCGCTGATCCTCGAAAACGACCTGATCAAGCGTTACCAGCCCCACTACAACGTCATGCTCAAGGATGACAAGGGGTATCCCTATATCAAAGTTAACTGGCAGGATGACTTCCCCAAAGTGGAGCGCGTGCGCCAGCTTCATAACGACGGCGCCCGTTACTTTGGCCCCTTTACCAGCAGCTGGGCTGTAGGCCGCACGCTCGAATCGGTACGCAAAGTCTTCCCCTACCTCGACTGTGACCGTACCATCTCCGGCAACGACGAGAGCCCCTGCCTCTACTACCACCTCAAGCTGTGCGGCGGCCCTTGTATCGGTGTCCAGAGCCGCGCCGAATATCGCGAAGGCATCGGGCAACTCGTCAACTTCCTCGAAGGTGACACCGAGAAAGTGATCAACGAGTTGGAAACCCGGATGCACAACGCCGCCGGTCATTTCAACTTCGAGCTCGCCGCCGTCTACCGGGACCGTATCAAAGCCGCCCAGCGCATCGTCCACCAGCAGAAAATTGTCGGCGTCCATAACGACGACGAAGACGTCGTCGCCATCGCCCAGGACGCGAAGTCCAGCGACACCGTCGTCCAAATCCTGATGGTGCGCCGCGGCAGACTCATTGGAAGAGAAAACTTCGCCTTGCAAGAGGTCGAAGTCTTCGAGACCAGCGCCGAAAATCTGGGCGATCTGATCGGCATCTTCATCCAGCGCTTCTATGCCGACGCCTCCCACGTTCCGCCCCGCGTGCTTGTCCAGTTCGCACCCCGCACAAAGGATCTTCTGGCAGCCTGGCTCAGCAAACTGCGCGGCACAAAGGTCGAGATCCGCATGCCCCAGCGGGGCCAGAAGCGCAAACTGATGGAGTTCGCCAAGAACAATGCCGCAGAGCACCTGCGCGTCCAGAAGGTCGAATGGGCCGAAGACACCAATCGCCAGACAGAAGCGCTCGCCGATCTCCAGGACGCTCTGACCCTCCATGTGCCCCCAACCCGTATCGAATGCTACGACATCAGCACCTTGCAGGGAACCAATACAGTCGGCTCCATGATCGTGTTCGCCCGCGGCGCCCCCATGAAATCCGCTTACAAACGCTTTAAGGTTCGCGGCAAAGGCGCCCACGGTGAGCCGGACGACTACGCCAGTATGCGCGAAGTCCTGCGACGCCGCTTCCGCCGTGCCGTCGAAGAAGACGCAGACCGGCCCGGCCGCAGATCGGCCAGCGCCGATCACTGGAAACTCCTGCCCGATCTTGTAATCGTTGACGGCGGCAAGGGCCAGCTCGGCGTTGCAAATGACGTGTTGGCGGAGTTCTGTCTGTCCGACAGAGTTCCCGTCGTCGCCCTGGCAAAACGGGAAGAGGAGATCTTCCTTCCCCGGCGCCGCAATCCGGTCCACCTGCGCCGCGGCAGCCGGGCTTTCTCTATGGTACAGCGTATCCGCGACGAGGCCCACCGTTTCGCCGTCACCTACCATCGCAACCTGCGCCGCAAGGGCCAGACGACAACCGTGCTGGACACGCTGCCCGGCATCGGCCCCAGAAGGCGGAAATCGCTTCTCCAATATTTCAACGGCGATCTCGATAAGATGCGCCAGGCCACCCTCGATGAACTTCGCACCGTGCCGGGCATGAACCGCAGCGCCGCGCAAACGGTCAAGGAGCATCTGTGAAGGAGTACCTGCAATGACTCGCGGCAACCGGGCCGGCCTCGCCCGTTTTGTCGGCGTCCCCCCCTCTCTGGCGCTTCTGCAATCTCTTCTCTATCTGAAGGGGTTGCCCCTGGAGGAGGTCGCCGATCTCCTCCAATCCAACTCCCTGGTCGTCGAATTCTCCCGCGGCGATGAATTGACCCGGCAGGATGACGTCGCCGAGTATCTTTTCTTCATCCTCAGCGGCTCCGTCCGCGTAACCCGGCGGGACAAAACCGCAACCGGCGTCGAAGACACGCTCGCCCGCGTTGCCATCGCCGGCGACATCCTCGGCCGCTACGAGTTGACCTTCAGCCTCTCCTGCGTAAGCACAGCCACCGCTGAAAACGAAGTCTCGGCTCTGTGTATCGAACGTTCCACGGTCGAACGGCTTCTCTACCGCTATCCCGCCGCCCACCAGCAGACCGCCTACCAGACGATGGTCAATCGTCTGCGGACCATGCCGATGCTCGCGGATGTTGACATGGTCATTCTGGGCTTCCTGGCCGACGAGATCCGCGGCCAGACAGTGAAGACCGGCGCCATCCTCTACACACAGAACCAGGTCCCAGGCACACTCTATCTCATCGCCCAGGGACAGATTGAACTCTACCATCCTCGCAGGACCGGCAACCGTCTGCTGTTGGGCACCGGCGGCGCCTTCGGCTTTCCCGGCAGTGTCGGCGTGACCAATAACTCGGCCCCGGACAAATACGGCCACTGGGCTGAAGCCAAGACCGACACGACCGTCTACGAGCTGCCCTGGAGAACGATCCGCCAGGTCGGCCGCCGCTTCCCCCAGGCGATTGACCCGGAAATACAGCTGCTGCCTGCCAAAACCGTCAGCGCTGTCTCCATCTTCGCCGGCCTGACACCCCACGAACAGATCCAGCTGTCCGGCTTCTGCAGCTTCCACCGCATCCCCCAATACCATCCAATCATGCAGCAGGGCGACAGCGCCGACAGCATGTGGATCCTGCTGGAAAACAGCCGCGCCGTCTTGAGCGCACTGGACGAAGAAAACCGCGCCCTGCCTCGTGCACCGGTACGCGGTATAGTTACTTTCAACGAGACTGCGCTCCTCGCCCCGACTCCCGTGGAGCTGACCGTCGAATCCGAACCCGGCAGCCTCTGGCTGCGGCTCCACCGGCAGGACTACCAGCGCCTGGGGCAAATCTGCGGTCCCGAAATCGTAGACAAAGTCGCCGACCGCCTGCCCGCCCAGACCGACGACGCCGATCACGGGCAGAGGCAGGACTATCCGTGGTTGCGCAAAGACGAGCTGCTTGTCAGTCTGCATCTGCGCCATTGGCTCACGCTGCTGGGCCAGACGAAGGTCTCCGCCCTTGCCATCCTCGCCAGCGCCGGTCTGATATGGCTGCTCTCCAATCTCGGATTCTCACTCTGGGTCGCCTTGGGAATCAGCGCACTTCTCGTGCTCCTGTCGCTTATCTGGGGTGTCCTCAACTACCTGAACGACTACTTTATCGTTACCAACCGGCGGGTCATCCAGCAAGAGAAGGTCATCTTTTTCAGTGAACGTCGCCAGGAAGCCCTGCTCGAACAGATCCAGCGTGTAGACGTATCCACAACATTCTGGGGCAATCTGTTCAACTACGGCACCCTGTCCGTTTACACCGCCGGCACAACGGGCTCCATCGACTTCGACTTTGTCGGCGACCCCGACAGCCTCCGAACGGCAATCTTCCACCACCGCAGCCTGTCCCGGCAGCGGTCCGGCGCCGAAAACAAGCTGGACATCCAGAACGCCCTTGAGGATCGTCTTGGTCTGTCCGTCGACTTGCCGGGCAGAGTGCATACCGATCTGGCGCACTCCACCCCGGAAGACCCCGCTGCCGGGCTGGACCTCTGGCAAAAACTGCGCCAATTCATTTCCGTCGACCGCTCTCTCGGCTGGGAGTCTACCGAACGAATCGTCTGGCACAAGCATTGGTGGGTCCTCTTTGTCCAGATTGCTCTTCCCGGTCTCCTGCTCCTATTTGAGCTCCTGTTTCTGGCCGGTGGTTTCTCCTCGGTTGCCCTTATGCAGCAGCTTCAGTCCAGCCTGGACGTGCAAACTCTTCTGGTGTCCGGGGGACTGGTGACACTTGCCACTCTGGGCTGGATCCTCTGGGCCGTCGCCGACTGGTGGAATGACACCTACACTGTAACCGAAGATAGAATTATCGATGTCGAGAAGCTGCCCCTCTTCCTCAGCGAACAGCGCCGTGAAGCCCAGCTCAGCGACATTCAGGACATCCGCCTCGAGATGAACTCACCACTGAAAGTGATGCTGAATTTCGGCAACATTATCGTTCAGACCGCGGCCGGCGAAGGCGCATTCACCTTCGATCACGTTCCCAATCCCAGAATCGTCAAAGAAGAAATCACCCGCAGAATGATCGCATGGCGGCGGGAGGATGAACGGCGCAAAGCCCAGGACCGCAGCAAGGACCTGCCCGACTGGTTCGAAATGTACAATAGGTTGGAAACGGGTCAAGCCAGAAATGAGGAGTGAGGATCTGGCAGAAGAGAGAAGCGACAGCAGAGGGTGGGAAACTGTCCTGGCCTGTTTTACGTATCTATCGAATAGATAAAACGCACCTTAACTACCATACGTCAAACGGTCTATCAGCCGGCGCGGCAGCTTGACAACTCGCATCTGGCTTTGCGTCAGATCGATAGGATACGCGACCCGGCGCTGTTCCCACGTCAACTCCTCCAGGTCCAGCAAAGCGTAGGCCGCTCTGGGATCGTTGTCCCTTGGCTGCCCCACACTGCCGGGATTGAGGATCAGGCGCTCCAGTTCCGTCAGCTCCAGACGCACACGTTGCCCCTCATAGGGCCTCAGATAGTCGACAGTCACCGGAATCCCGTTTCGGCTGCCTCGCCTCGAAAATATCTTTCTCAGCTGCCAGCGGTAGATCGCCGGTTTGTGAGTGTGACCTACCAGACACATCTTGGTCTCAAAATGGGCAAAGTTTTCCAGGGCAATCTCCGGCGACTGCACATATTCCGATACCGGTTCGCGTGGGCTCGCGTGCGTGATGATTAAACTATCGGCGCCTTCCGGTTCAAGTGGTTTGGCTGGTAAACTGTCGAGGAAACTGCGACTTTTCTCATTCAACTCGCCCTGCGTCCATTCAACGGCCGCTCGAGCTAAGGGGTTGAAATATTGAATATCCAGGCCTGGGCGCCCCAACACCGCCCAATCATGGTTGCCGATGACGCACAGGTCCGCCTCAGCCCGTACAAAGTCGATACACTCATTCGGCGCCGGTCCGTAACCGACCACATCGCCCAAACACCAGATCGCGTCGAAACGGTCCGCGGCATCGGACATAACCGTTTCCAGGGCGACAAAGTTTGCGTGAATATCTGAAATGATCAGTACGCGCATTTTTTCATCTTAACACAGGCCGAATTTGACCTCAAACGGTCACATGTATTAATTGAATATGTGCTTTTCGATTTAGACTGCGATTTCAACTGCAAAGCCCGCACCACATCGTTTGTGAAAGACAATTGACATGACCGGCGACGCAAGCTGCGCATTTCACCGCATCGGCATCCTGCACCACCCCCGCAAACCGGAATCACTGGATCTGGCGGGTCAGATGGAACAGTTTCTGCAAGGTGCCGGTGTGCGTGAAACGTGGCGCCATTCCGCCTGGGATTCCGAAGTCATCAAGTCCAGGCTCCCCGACGTAGACCTGCTGATCACCCTCGGCGGCGACGGCACAATGCTGCGCGCCGCACGGCTCGGCGCCGCCTTCAACGTGCCCATGCTTGGCGTAAAAATGGGAAGGCTTGGCTTTCTGGCGGAAATCTTTCCCCAGGACTGGCCCTCACCCTTGGAAAAACTGCTCGATGGCGACTATTGGATTGAAGAGCGCCTCATGGTGCGCGCAATCGTGGAAAAGGCCAGCGCCAACGGAGCCGAACGTACTGTTCGCTGCACCTTCGATGCCCTCAACGATGTCGTCCTCAGCCGCGGCAGCCTCGCCCGCATCGTCCGCGTCAGCGCCAACCTCGATGGCGGTTACCTCACCACCTATACCTGCGACGGCCTCATCGTCAGCACCGCCACCGGAAGCACGGCCTACGCGCTCGCAGCCGGCGGGCCTATCCTCCCGCCGGACCTGCGCAATATCCTCGTGATCCCCGTCGCCCCCCACATGAGTATGGACCGCGCAGTTGTCCTTTCCGAAGGCGCGGAAGTGCGCCTGCGCGTCTACAGCGACCACTCCGCCATGCTCACAGTGGATGGCCAGTTCGAAGTCGAAGTGGACGACACGGACGAAATCGTTGTCAACAGCAGCCCCTATCAGGCCCGCTTTATTCGACTTCGCCCGCGCAGCTACTTCTACCAAACGCTCATGGACAAGCTGAAATGACCGGTCTGACGCTCACATTGCGCCCCTTGCGGAAAGCCGGTGACCTAGTAGAGAGCAGAATCTGATGTCAGACGATTCAAACCAGTCCGACAAGGAGCTTTACCGTACCCTCGACCTCGAAGAAGATGCCGGGCAAGAGGAGATCACGCAGCAGTTCCTGCGGCTGCAGAAACTGTACCAGCCCGAAACGCTGGAATCCGCCGCCGACCGGGCCTACGCCGAGCAAAAGCTGGTTGCCATCCAAAAAGCCTACGAAATCCTCGGTGATCCGGCCCGCCGAGCCATCTATGACGGCAGACCCGCTCCGATCCAGGTAGGCAGCGACGGTGAACCGGAAAGCCTGACCTGCGCCAACCACCCTGATCGGGAAACACTCCTGCGCTGCAACAAATGCGGGAAACCGATCTGCATCTCCTGTGCCGTCCGTACGCCCGTCGGCTACCGCTGCAACCAATGTGTACGCGAGCAGCAGAACATCTACTTTAACGCCTTGGGTCGGGATAACATCGTCGCCCTGGCCGTTGGCTTTGTCCTTACCTTGATCGTTGCCCCAATCGTCGGCTTTCTGCTCGGCAGCATTGGCTTTTTCGGATTCTTCATCGCCTTCATCATCGGTTCCGGCGCCGGTACCCTCGCGGCTCGCATCATTCGCCGTGCAGTGGGCAACCGCCGCGGCCGCAAACTGCCCCACATGGCCATTGCCGGCATCATTCTGGGCGTGGCGCCGTGGGCGTTTTTTCTGCTCATCCTGGGGGGCGGCAGGGCCTTCCTGATGCTGCTCCTTTTTGCCGGCCTGACCATCGTCTCAGCTTTTCCCCAACTGCGTTAGAGCGCTCAACCGGAACCGTTCCCACTATCGAACTGAGTTGCATGCAAAGTCCGACGCCCGCGCACTGTATCAAAAAAGGCGCTGCAGATCTCGGAGACGCCCACGGGGGAGCGGGCGCCTCCGCATCGCGGTCCCGGGTTCCGGTGGCCCCATTGCCACAGTAGCGCGGGACGTCTCCTTCAGCCGGCCTGTACTGCGCGCATACTGTAAGCCGTTCCAACTCTTCGCCGGCCCCCTGCCCTGATTTCACCCACAACCAGAATTAAGAGCGCCGCACTGGCGTGCCCCGCCAGGACCCAGGCCAGCAGGCCGGGGCTTCTCAGACCTCTCTCATGCACGCCGCCCGCTAAGTGCATCTCCAGCGGCGGTTCCACTCCCAATGCAACCGGCGTCCGGCTGGCAGTTGTAAGCGCGTAAACCAGCCCATTCCGCCCAGTCACCGGCAACAGTTCTGCCACCTGCGCATTTTCCAACCGCGCCAGACTCTCCCAGCGACCACCGCCGTCAATGCTCATCGCCACCTTGCCCGACAATCCCTGCAGTTCGCCCCTTTCCGAGACGCCCGTCGCGGCATACAGAACCTCAGGTTGCGCCGGGTCCACCGCCAGGTCGTTGACGATGAGCTTGCCGTCGCCCATCCCGTCCAGCCCGTGATTGACCGGCCGCCAGGCCGCTCCGTCCTTGCTTACAAGCACGCCTCCGCCCTCCGTGCCTGCATAGACCCTCGGCGGCGACGCGTCGGCAACCGCAACGGCTGTCGGCGGGCCGGGCAAACTGTCCACAACCACCCACCGCAGCCCGTAGGCCTCAGCCCGGTAGAGCCTCTCCAGAGTACGCACAAAGGCCAGCCCCGCCCCTGTGCTGTCAGCCGCGATCTCCTCCACCGGCTCCTCCAACAGCAGATGCCCGCTCGCAACCAGGCCCTTCCCTCTTCCAGCGCCGATGTCCCGCAGGCGATAGACCCCATCCGAGACCGTCCCCACATACAGCAGTCGGTTGAACGCGTCAAAGGCTACCGCGGTAACGCCGCCAATCGATTCTGAATCCAGAGTGAACTCCACCCACCTTTCACCGCCGTTTCGAGAGATGAAGACGCTGAGCCTGTTGGCGGCGCCAATAAACACAGTGTCCGAATCCACCTGGTCCACCGCGACCGCGTTTACGATCACGCCATGCGGCGCCGGTAGCTTCTCCCAAGCCCCATCGACCCCGGCATAGAGCCGGCCGCCGTCGACCGCGTAGCTGCGTCCGTCCACCTGCGCCGCCGCCGCATAAGCGCGAACGTTCTCCAGTCCCGTAATCGAGACGCTTTTCGACTCAGAACCCGCCGCCGCGCCAACCGACGCCACCAGGGTCAGCAGCAGCAGGGTCGTTCCTGTCAAGAGTATGCGTAGAATCATGGCTGGGACCTCCTCAAACTACGATTCAATCCGTCAATGCCATGATTGTACGTTCTTCTCAAACGATCTTCCGGCCAGCTGTCGGAACGTTTTCGGACCGTTCTCTTACGATTGGTTCAACTCGGACCCAAATACAGGGGCAGGCACAAGGCCTGCCCCTGTACCCCCAATCTGGTCTGCCCCCAAATCTCAAAACTGCTTGCGGGCCATTTATGCGTGTGCTATCATTTTATTTGCCAGTTGACACGCATTGGCAGATGGTCTAACTGAATGCCGCCTTCTGTCCGTTCCCGCAGGCAGAAAACACAAAATAGAGCCCAGGGGCAGTTGAAGATGCCCTCTGGGCTCGGGTTTCCGGCCCGCATGAGTCGGGCCATAGGCTTGCAGGAGTGGAGAAAACCGATGGGCACGCAGTCCCGCTCACATCACAGAGCAGAAACGCAGTCAACGATCTCAAAGCGGATGTCTGGCGTTATCCTGACACTGGCGGCAATCTTCCTGCTCTCCGCGTGTACCCGTGAACGCCTCGCCGAGGAGGTGGGCAACTCCTTGGAGCCGCCGCAAGAGGAACCGGTCGTAATGGCGCCGGATACGCCGCAGCCAGCGCCGACCGAAACGCCGCTGCCCACACCCGAAGATACGCCCGAGCCGACCACAGTCACCTATGAAGTCAGACCGGGTGATACGCTCACTACTATTTCAGAAAAATTCGGTACCGAGATTCAGCGAATTCGGGAGATGAATCTTCTCACCACGGACGCGCTCCAGGCGGGGCAGGTGCTTCGTCTCCCCTACGTGCAGGGCCTGACAACGCCGGAGGGCATCCCCACGCCCACGCCCGAACCGTTCCGGTACACGGTTCAGGAGGGCGATACGCTGCTGTCCATTGCCCTTCGCTACAACGTTGCCTTGAACCGGATCCTTCGTCTCAACAACCTGAGAGACGAGCACAGCATCACCATTGGCCAGGAGCTGCTGATTCCCAGTTCAATCCCATCCGCCGATCAGTCCAGCGTACAAAGAAGCGCTGCCGACCCCGCCCTCTCTCGGCAGGTGGGCACCCACACCGTCCGCCCCGGCGAGACTTTGGCATCCATCGCCGATCGATACGGGGTGACCGTGCCCGAACTGATCGCCTTCAACAGCAACACGATCACCAATCCGCATGTCGTCAGAGTCGATACCGTTCTCCTCATTCCCGGCCTGTCCGCCGCCGACGTAAGCGTTCTGAACCAGACGCTCTACACCGTTCAGGAGGGAGATACCCTTTTCGGTATCTCCCAACAGTTCGGGGTCAGTACGGAAGCGATCATGGCGGCCAACAACATCTCCAACGCCGACCTGCTCCGCGTCGGAGATCAGCTGATTATCCCGCAACCGACCCAATGAGTCCGCCCATTCGGGTTGAATCCGGCCCGCCATACAAGCGCGGGAAACTCTCCCGCGCCCCTTGAAATAAGTAAGCGGGACACGCAACGCGTCCCGCGCCGCCGACCGGGATCCCCTGGCGCCTTCTCAGTTCAACTGATTGGTCAACTATCGGGTCAGATGTTGGGTACCCGAGGGGCTGGCGACGATCAAGTCCGTCACCAGATCGAGGAACAGGCCGTGCTCAATCACGCCGGCGCGCCTCTCCAACGCGCCGGCAATGCACTCCGGATCTTCCATCGGACCGAACTGACAGTCGAGGATCAAATTGCCGCTGTCCGTTCGAAAAGGATTGCCGTCAGGCCCCGTCCGCACCTGAACCGCCGCCCCAATCCGTTCGATGTACTCGACATGGGCCCGCAGACCAAAGGAAAGCGCCTCCACCGGCAGCGCCCACTTCACGCCCAGTCTCTCAGATAGCTTGCGCTCATCGACGATAATGATCTCCCGTTCGCTCGCCTGGGCAACAATCTTCTCTCGCAGAAGCGCGCCGCCCCCGCCTTTGATGACGCGCAATTGCGGATCGGCCTCATCAGCGCCGTCAACTGTCAGGTTGATGTCTGGATGACAATCGAGCGTGGTGAGCGGAATCGCCAGCCGCCGGGCATCTGCCGCAACCTGCTCCGAACAGGGAACGCCGAGAATGTCTGTCAGCGTACCCACTGCCAGGCGCTCCGCGATACACTCAAGCGCCTTCAGGGCCGTACTCCCGGCGCCCAACCCCACGACCATCCCGGATTCAATATGCGCCACCGCAGCTTCGGCTGCTTGCCGCTTCAGCGCATCTATCTCTTGCATCAAGTTACTTTACCGCCAAAAAACATGAACGCGGCCGGAATCAGGGTTCCCACCCCGAAATATGAAACCCATCCCCGATCGCGTACGCCGCCCGTCCAACGCTGCCTTTAAACCATCGCCAGCGAATCGACGAGCCGCTCCAGTTCCGATTGCGCGTCTTCTCCCAAGTCGATCCGTATCACGCGCCGCCCTGCATTCATCAGCGCCTGCCGGTCTCCCAGCGACTGCGCCTCGATCAGGACCCCGAACGGCAGCGCCGACTCCGACGAACCCGGCCTGTCGGGTATGTCAACGTCAGAAGAAGGCCTGTCGGTAAGTTGAATGAAGAGACCGTTTCCGCGGTCCCCCTTATGCAGCTGGCCCGTAGAGTGGAGAAAGCGGGGACCGTAACCTGCCGTCGTTGCCAGCTTTGTCCTGTCCCGCAGACATCCCTGCATGGTCTGTAGCAAGCTGCTCACTCGAGAACAGGGCCTCATGTAAGCCTGTACGCTGATGTAATCCCCCGCGACCGCCTGTTTCACAAAGGCTGCCAGCGCTTCGACCGCACTGCCGGCCGGCCTGTCCCCGTCCTCGCCGCCCAGGTATACCTTTAAGCCGTCCGCTTCCAACGACGGTTGCGGTGCAGGCAGACTGCCGCTCTCCATATATGCCGACATCATCTGCCGTGACTGCTGCTTCGCCGACTCAACATCCGGCTGATCGAACGGATGGATGCCCAACCGCGCCCCAGCAACGGCAGTCGCAAACTCCCACAGGAAGAACTGTCCCCCCAGGTCGTACCGATCGCGGAAGCGTACCCGGATCACCGGATGGCCGGCGTCGATGAGCGCCTGCACCTTCGCATCCTGCGCGCCTGTGTCGCTCCACTGCAAATGAACGAACAACCTGTCCGCGCCGTAGGCATCCGGGGACGCCGTCGGTTCTCCCACCACCGGCACGATCCCCGTCCCCGACTTCCCGGTGCTCTCGGCGATCAGCTGCTCCAGCCAGTCGGCGAACGAAGTTACCTCCTCGTCCGCGATAACTGTCAGTTTGTCCTTCCCCGCTTTGGCCATCTCGGCCATCACCACACCAATCTGCGCGCCGGGATTGCGAGAACCGGTGATATGCCGTCCGCAGTCGTTCTTCATCTCCTGGCCCCGCCGCAGCAGACGTCGCAGATTAACCCCCAACAGCGCCGCCGGAATTAACCCAAAGTGCGACAGCGCCGAATAGCGGCCGCCGATGTTGGCATCGTTGATAAAGACTGAGCGGAAATTGCAGGCATTCCCCAGCCTGACAAGCTCGCTGCCGGCATCCGTTATCGCGACAAAGTGCGCGCCAGCCTCGGCTTCACCGAGCTGCCCCTGAAGTTGATTGTAAAAGAATTTGAAGAGCGACAGCGTTTCAGCCGTAGTCCCGGACTTGGTGGCAACAATAAACAGCGTTCTCGCCGGATCCAATCCGTCGGCCAGGCTCTGGACAGCCGCTGGGTGTGTGCTGTCCAATATCCGCAGCGCCAGCGGGCCGCTGCCGAATGTACGTGCAAAAACCTCCGGCGCCAGGCTGGAACCGCCCATCCCCAGCAGAACTGCCTGCGTGTAGCCCTCCTGCTGCAAGTCCTGCAGCAGGGCGCTGATGCAGTGCCGCTCCTCGTCCATCCTGACGGCAATATCCAGCCAGCCCAGCCGATTCACGATCTCGTCCGGCTTGTCACTCCACACGCTGTGGCTCCTGGCCCAGATGCGTGTGACGATACGCTCCCTGTCGATCTCCTCCAGAGCGCCCTCTACCTGGCTCCGGAGGGCACCGTAAAAAAATCGGAGCGCGCTCTTGTCTGGTTGTCGTCCCCGCCTGCGATGGCGGCCACCTTCTCCGCAATTCCCGACATCAACTCATCGAATGAGTCGGCGAAGGCGTCCACACCTTCACCCATCAACTGCGTGGTGACCTCACCAAGATCGATGCCAAGACCGGCCAGCTGCGCCAGATGCTGCCGGGCCTGCTCTACATCTGCATCCACCGTGCGGGCCGCGTTGCCGTGGTCCAGAAATGCGTCCAACGTCTCCGGGGGCAGCGTATTGACCGTATGGGGGCCAATCAGTTCGTCCACGTAGAGCGTGTCCGGGTAGTCGGGATTCTTGGTGCTCGTACTGCCCCACAGTGGCCGTTGCACCCGCGCCCCCTGCGCCGCCAGCTTGTCCCAGCGAGGACCGCTGAAAAGCTCACCGAATCGGTGATAGGCCATCTTCGCATTCGCGATCGCAATCTTTCCCTGAAGCTCGCTGTTGCCAAGCGCAACCAGCTTGGGGTCAATCTTGCCGTCCACCCGGCTGACGAAGAAAGAAGCCACCGACGCCATCCGGCTGAAATCCACATTCGCGGCAGCCAGCTTTTCCAGGCCGTGAATATAGGCCATCGCGCTGTCTTCGTACTGCTGCAATGAGAAGATAAGCGTGACATTGATATTGATGCCCTCGCCGGTGAGCGTCTCGATCGCCGGGATACCCTCCGGCGTGGCCGGCACCTTGATCATCACGTTCGGCCGGTCCACCAGAGACGAGAGGCGGCGGGCTTCCATGACTGTACCTTCCGTGTCATAGGCCAGCTTCGGATTTACCTCAAGGCTCACATAGCCGTCCAGCCCGTCCGTGCTTCCGTAGACCGGCTGCATGATGTCGCACGCGCGGCGGATGTCCTGGATGGCGAGCGCCTCGTATATGTCATTGACAGACCCGCCTTCACCCACCAGCCGTTCAACCGCGGCGTCATAGTCTGTGCTGGCCGTGATCGCCTTCTGGAAAATCGATGGGTTGGACGTAACGCCCCGCAGACCCTTGCCGACCAGGTCGCCCAGCTCCCCGGAATCCAGGAAGGAGCGCCTGATGAAGTCCAGCCAGATCGCCTGA
Source organism: Caldilineaceae bacterium (assembly GCA_965200615.1). GTDB lineage: Bacteria > Chloroflexota > Anaerolineae > Caldilineales > Caldilineaceae > Bin5. The sequence continues at coordinate 2,024,457 of OZ241377.1, forward strand.
CCAATTGCCGCCGCTTCGTTCATTCTTGTCATGATTGCTCTTCTCCTCAAGTTCCTCTCTTCGTTGAGATGTGGTTCGACCGCGCCCAGCGCCCCTCCCCTGATAGGACGAATTCAAAACTGTGCAGCGTCAGAGGCCAGCCCGTTGCCGGCGAATGATTTCGACATATTTGGCGCCATTTCTGCACCTTCAATCCTACTTCGTCACGTAGAGAACGTCGGGATCCAGCTCCGCGTCTCCTTCCCCTTGAATCAATGCGAGCGCCGCCATCGCCCCCCCGATCAGTCCCGCGTGATTGCGCATCTGCGCTGCGACTATCGGCGCCCGCACGTCAATATATTTCACAAACTTTTCGCTTCTCTTGCTCACGCCTCCGCCAATAATAAACAGATCCGGCGAAAGTAGAAATTCAACGGTCTGAAAATATCTGTTCAGGCGCTTCCCCCACTTTTTCCAGCTCAGCTGCTCCCGGTCCCGGGCACTGTTCGCCGCCCGGCTCTCTGCGTTATACCCGTCAATCTCCAGGTGCCCGAACTCCGTATTCGGCGCCAGGTGTCCGTCGACAAACAGTGCCGAACCAATGCCTGTGCCCAATGTGAGCAGCACGACCACCCCTGGCTGGTCCCTGCCCGCGCCAAACACCATCTCCGCAATGCCGGCCGCATCGGCGTCGTTGACGATCGACGCCGGGCACCCTGTCACCCGCTCAAACAGTTCCGGCGCATCCGTGCCGATCCACGAGTCGTCCACATTAGCCGCCGTGCAGACAATGCCATTCCGAATCACCGCCGGGAACGTGCAGCCCATCGGGCCTGCCCATCCGAAGTGACGGACGATCTCCAGCACGACCTCGGCCACCGCCTGCGGTGTTGACGGATCCGGCGTCCCAATCCGGCGCCGCTTGGTAAGCAGCTCCCCCGTTTCCGCGTCCACCACCGCGCCCTTTATGCCGCTGCCGCCAATATCTATGCCTAATATGTCCATCTGGTCCTCCTTGGGCGGGGGCTGACAGCTACTGGTCTGAACGGTAACGGCAAATTTGCCTCGGAACGATGTCTGCTCATCAGGGCTGTGGCGCCGCCCCGTCACACGTACCGCTCCACTCGCTGCAAAGTCCCGGTCTGCGCCGATTCCAACATCGCCTCCACAACGGCCAGGTCCTGCAACGCCTCCTCGGGAGAATTACGGTGCGGTGTTCCATCCCGTACCGCCGCGATGAACGCAGCCAGCTCCTCCCGCACGCTGATCAGAACGTTAAACGCCTGGCGCTCGCTCTTCCCATCCCGCTCAACTATCAGCTCTCCCCGCGAGACGCGCAAGCTGCCTTCACTCCCGCCAACGTGGACGGCATCGGTTCCCAGCGAACTGCCCACCGCGTACGTGATCAAATAGGCGCCAACCACGCCGTTGCTGAAGCGTAGCGCCGCGCTCATCGTGTCCGCCGGCGGCAGATCCTCCCGGTGCGCCGTCGTCAACGAACACACACTCTCTATCTCTCCCAGCAGCACACGCAGACCGGCCATATGATGCACGCCGCCATCCAGCAGATAACCTCCCGGCACCTCGCCCGAATTCCGCCAGGTCGACCCCATATAGTCGGCCTTAATCGGCAGCTGCAGTGACAGATCGCAGAACAATGGCTGCCCGATCCGGCCGGCCTGCACCGCCCGCGCCGCTGCCTGAAAGGCCTCCTCGTAGCGCCAGTTCTCCCCCACCATCCACACCCGATCATCCAAGGGACGGCAGGCCGCGATCAACGCCTGCGCTTCGACAACAGTCTGCGCGATCGGCTTTTCACTGAAAACATGCTTTCCCGCCGCCAGTGCCTGGGACACGACCTCCGGCAGCATCGGAATCGGCAGGACAATATCGACGGCCTCGATGCTCTCGTCCGCCAGCAGCGTTCCGATATCCGTAAAAATGTCAACGTCGTACGGGATCGATTCCGCCACCGTCTCGGCAGATGCCTGCGTGCGGCTGTACACGGCCGCAATCTGCACTGCATCTCCCAGCTCCAGCAAGGAAGGCGCGTGCGCTTTCCGCACAAAGGCGCCGGCCCCGATCAGAGCAATTCGAACCGGTCTGCCCATCGACTTTCTCCGATCACGTTGACAATTCCGATATCTCCATCCGTTTTGCTATCGCTGGCATCTGATGCTATCGTGGACGCAGATAGAGCCTACCGCAGGATGAGGATCAACTAGCCACATTATATCACACTGCGCCCGGAGAAACAGTTGAATTCGCTGCTGCTTCTGCTGGCCGTTCCGCTTCCACCGCAATCCTTGGAGGCCATCGGTCCTCTCATCGAAGAACGCCAGGTCGATACCCGCTACGGACCCGTCGGCCCCCTCGCCCGGCGCGGCCGCCCCGACGCGCCATCGGTCTGGATTCAACCCTACTACGGTCTGCCCTCACGTACAGATCCCAGGGCCACGCTCCAGGCCGCGCAAACACTTCACGTCAGCCGGATCGTCGCCTGTGATAGCGTCGTCGCCGTCAACCCTGTGTTGGCCGCGGGCCACCCGTTCCTGATCACCGACTATATCGACTTCACGCGCCATCAACCACAGACATTCTATGAAAACGAGGGCACGGGCGGCCTCAGCCAGATCCCTGCTGTCTGCCCCCGTCTGACCCAAGCGCTGTCGCACATCCTGCCCATGGCGCCGGGCGGCGTTTATCTGGGAGTCGACGGCCCAAGGCGTGAGACCGCCGCCGAGGCCCGCATGTTTCGCAACTGGGGCGCCGACGTCATCGGCCAGAATCTCGTGCCTGAGATCTCGCTCGCCCGCGAGTTGGGCCTCTGCTTCGCCGGGCTGGCGATAGTTGAGGAAATCAGCGCCGAATACCCAACCGCGCCGACCCGGGAAGACGACTTTAGCGGGCTGGAAGCCGTCGTGCAGACGCTATCCGCCCTCACGCAATTGATCGACCCGAACGCCCCCTGCGACTGCGGCGGGGGCCTCGACCCGCGCCCAGCTGCCGGGCCCTGTGCCGCAGCAGAACATCCCGCCCAGCTACCCCGCAAATGAAAATCTCTCAGCTCTATGACCAGTTGGAACTGTATAGCGAAGGCGATCCCCCTTCCCACTCGCTCTTCGTCCTCGCCCGCCTGCTCGGCACGCCCGACAGACTCCTGATCATCGATCCGCCGCTTGACGTCACAACCCGCTTCGATGTGGCTGAAGAAACGGCCGCGCTCTTTACCTCCGGCGCCCGCGACATCGGACTGCCGCTCGTCCAGACCCAGCCCGGCGGCGTCGCCCACATCAACGTTGGCCAGCATCTGCTGGATATCTACTCCCAGCGGCACGCCAACCTGGTCTGTCTTCCGGCTATGGGGATACTCTGTGGAGGTGTTTTCGGCAGCGATCTGGCGCTGCCCGAACTCGGAGAGGGCTCAGACGGCGAGGATGAGATTGAGAGTCTGCGCCTTCTGGCGTGTCTGGTGAAAGGACGCCGTCTCCAGCTATACATCCCCCGCACCGGTTCCGTCTCATCCGACAAAGTAGAAGTGATGGGACGGCTGGCTGCCGATGTCAACTACATCCACGGCCTGCGCCGTACCATTGCCCAGGCGACTGCCGCAAACGAATTCTGGAGCCGGTCGGAACAAATCACGGAAGCGCTCCTGCCCAAAAATCGCCGTACGTCCTCTGCCGTAACCGCCCACCGCCAAAACATCGAACGCCTCTATAACGCAATTCTGGCGTGACCCGTCATTTCCATCACGTCCCTTCACTGCCTTCTATCTGCCGCTGAACCTGTGCCAGCAAAGATTCCACGAGCGCAAGGCCTGCCTGCCGGTCCAAGTGGCGTTGCGTCAGCTCCGATCGCCTCGTAGCGGAACTGAACAGCATAGGGCGTGTATTCAGTTAGCCCCGCAGAATAAGACGCGGCGCTCATAAAGCACTCGTCCTTCACGCAGCGCCCGCGCAAGTACGTGGTTGAGTGAATCGCGCCAGTAGTCGACCTCGTCGCGCTTATAGACCAAAATGTCTTTGGACACGCCGAATCCGGAAAGCGTTCGGTAAAGTCGCGCCGCTTCCAGGCGCCGGCTCCTTTCCTGACCAAACGGCTCTGATTACACGACCACCAGGTCTACGTCAGACCTCGCGCGCGTTACCGCGAGCGCGCGACCCAAACAGGATAATCTGATCGGGATCAACCTCCTCTACAATCTTCTCCACCATTCGATCCAGGAGTGCATCCGACACGTGCGCCATCTTCACATCTCCCTGCACCGCCTCACCATTGCCCCTCACTCCGGCCCGCCGCCGAACAGATTTCTCTGCTCCGGCGAATCTGGAAATACCGCGCCGATGTGCTCGTATGCCGCTTTCGTGGCCATCCGCCCGCGCGGCGTCCGGTCCAGAAAACCCAGCTGGAGCAGGTAAGGCTCCACGACATCCATGATGGTGTCGTCCTCTTCACTGATGCTGGCCGCCAGCGTCCCAAGCCCGACCGGACCGCCGCTGAACTTGCTGACAATCGCATCCAGCACCCGCCGGTCCAGATCATCCAGCCCCAGATGGTCGATCTCGTTCACGGCCAGCGCCTCGCCGGCCAGGGTCACGCTGATCTTCCCATCCCCCCGCACCTGCGCATAGTCGCGCACCCGCCGCAGCAGCCGCAAGGCCACTCGCGGCGTTCCCCTGGAACGCCGTGAAATCTCCGCCGCTCCCTCGTCGTCAATGACCGTCTCCAGCATTGCCGCCGCCCGCAAAATGATCGTCTCCAACGCCTCCCGGCCGTAGAAGTCAAAGCGCTCCACAACCCCAAACCGGGCGCGTAGCGGCGCCGTCATCAACGCCAGCCGCGTGGTCGCGCCGATAATCGTGATTCTCGGCAGTTTCAGCCGAATGCTGCGCGCGCTCGGGCCGCTCCCCACCGTGATGTCGAGCACAAAGTCCTCCATCGCAGGGTAGAGAATCTCCTCCACCACACGGCCCAGGCGGTGGATCTCATCGATAAAGAGAATATCGCCCTTGCGCAGATTTGTGAGTATCGCCGCCAGGTCCCCTGCTTTTTCAATCGCCGGCCCTGAAGTCGGCTTCAGATTGCCTTGCATCTCATGTGCGAGGATATGGCTGAGCGTAGTCTTGCCCAGCCCCGGCGGGCCGTACAGAAGCACATGATCGAGTGCCTCGCCCCGTTGACGCGCCGCCTCAACCAGAATGCGCATCTTCTCCCGCATCTTCTCCTGGCCGACCATTTCGTCCAGGCTCTTGGGCCGCAACGCGTAGTCGACGCGGCCGTCCTCGGCCTGTCTCTCCCCCGAGATCTCCCTCCTGTTCCGTCCCGAAGCCCTTTGGACGTCTGCCTGCCTCACGCTCCGTTCATCGGCCATTTTATCTTGTCCATTGGATATGGAAGAACGATTGTGCTACAAATAGTATACCAGTGGGCGAAAGGGAACAAAACAGTGAAAATTGTCCTGCCCTTTTACTCAGATCCTCTTGACGGAAAGCACAAAAGCTGATATAACATCTCCCACATTTTCTACTTTAACCGTCATTCACAGGAAACTGTCATGCCGAAGAAGGCTACTAATAAAGACCGCAAACGACTGTTGGCAAACCTTGAACAGGTGAACGAAGAGCTGGAGCATCTGCGTAATACGATGCAAGGCGAGGTAGATGTTGAGTTGGACGAAGGCGACACCGAAATCGTCGAACGAGAGAAGACCGCCGCCCTGATCACCGTGCTGGAGCGTCGTCAGCAGGACATTGAACACGCCCTGCGCGTCATCGAGTTGGGGCAGTACGGTATCTGCGAACGCTGCGGTGGACAAATAAAAAAGGCGCGCTTGGAAGTTAAGCCCGATGCAACCCTGTGTATGATCTGCCAGCGAGAAGTCGAATCGATCAACCGCCGCAACCGCGCGCCGCGTACCGCGCCGGCCCGCTGGTAGCTGAAGACTGCCTGGGAGGCAGGTGAGGAAAATCAGCCGGGCAAGGAACCTGTATGTCAACCAATCTGTTTGTGTCTGGTCATCCGCTGGTGGAGCACAAGATAACGCAGCTGCGCGATACGACGACCGACTTCCGTCAGTTTCGTTCCATCGTCGCCGAACTGGCCATGATTTTGGCCTATGAAGCCACTTCCGACCTGGACACCAGGACGGTTGATGTTCAGACTCCCCTCACGACCACCACCGGCAGCAAATTCGACGAACGCGTCGGCTTGGTCCCAATCCTTCGCGCCGGCCTGGGTATGGTAGACGGAATGCTCAGTCTCATACCCCAGGCCGAGGTCTGGCACCTGGGTTTCTACCGCGACGAAGAGACGCTGCAACCGGTAATCTACTACAATAAACTCCCCGAAGATCTCTCCACCCACACCTGCTTCGTACTCGACCCTATGCTGGCGACCGGCGGCTCTTCCTTGATGGCCGTCGACATCCTCAAGCGCCGCGGCGTCACTCGCGTAAAGTTCGTCGGTCTCCTGGCCGCGCCCGAAGGCATCTCCGCCCTCCAGGGAGCCCATCCCGATGTCGCCGTGCACGTCGCCGTCGTCGATGAACGCCTCACAGACGCCGGTGACGCCGCCGCCGGATTCCCGCCCGGCTTCATCTGGCCGGGCCTCGGCGACGCAGGTGACCGGCAGTTCGGAACCAGGTAGACCTGTCCTCGGATCAACGGTGCAATATGGGCTTGGTAAGCGGGTCAGCGGCTTACGCTATCGCAGCGCGATAACCGTAGCCGCTTCGTCTGGCGCCTCTTCCGGCACGCTGATCACGAGCGCGCCGCTGCTCACATCGACCGGCAGCGCGGTGCCTCCCGCGAGTAGCCTTGCCCCCTGTGCAGCAACCCCTTCAACGCGAATCTGCCCGTCGGCCGGCCAGTCGAAAACATGGAGGTAAACGACGCCTTCCTTGCTGGTCGTGCGCAGGTCCGCCCGCCCCTGGACCGGTCCCGGCTGCGTGCCGTAAACTGCCTCGCCGTTCACCTCCAGCCAGCGCCCCATCGCCTCCAGCCGCTCCACGTTCGGCTGGGGGATGACGCCCTCACCCGTCGGGCCGACATTCAGCAAGTAGTTGCCCCCCTTGCTGACAATGTCCACCAGCTTGCGGATCAGGTCGACGCTGGATTTCCAGTTGTGATCATTGATCTTGTACGACCAGCTGTCGTTGATCGTCGCCGGCGTCTCCCAGTCCAAATCCAGGACCTCTTCCGGTATACGGTTGTCACCCGCCGTGGCATAGTCCCCCAGCGCATTGCCCAGCCTCCCGCAAACCAGGCAGTCCGGCTGCAATTCGTTGCACAACTCCAGCAAGGACCGGCTCTGCGCCTCCGAAATCCCCTTGGGCGTATCGAACCAGATGATGCCGATCGGCCCGTAGTTGGTCAACAGCTCGCGCACGTGCGGTTTCACATAATCCTCGATATATCCCGCAAAATCCTTCTCCGCCGGGTCGAAGTCCCAGTCGTTGCCGTCGCCGTCCGGGTGATGCCAGTCCTGTGTCTGCGAGTAGTAAAAACCCAGCTTAATCCCCTGCGCCGCGCACGCCTCCGCCAGCTCCTTCAGCACGTCCCGCTTGAAAGGCGTTGCATCCACCATATCGTAGTCCGTAACCGCCGAGTCGAACAGGCAGAATCCGTCATGGTGCTTCGAAGTGATGACCAGATACCTCTGCCCCGCCCGTTTTGCCAGCGAGACCCACGCCTTGGCGTCGAACTTGACAGGGTTGAACTGCCCCGCCAGCTTCTCATACTCCTGGACTGGGATCTCTGCCCGGTACATGAGCCACTCGGCGATGCCGGGCCAGTCGCGCCCCTTCCATACACCCGCGGGAACCGAGTACAGCCCCCAGTGAATGAATAGCCCGAACCTTGCCTCGCGCCACCAGTCCAGGCGCGCATCGCTGCGCGCCCCTGGCCGCTGGCTCCGATCCGGTTCCACCTCCGGCCGCGTCACCGCGAAATCGTACCCGCGCCGCAGCAGCAGCATCGCCATATCCTCTAACGACTCATTCTCTTCAGCCGCCAGCCGCTCGATGCGCTCCACAAATGTTGAAGGAATATCTATTCTAAGTTCGGGCACGAGTTACCTCCTGAAGAACGCCCCTGACGTCTACCAACCAGTGACAGCGTCATCCACATTTGTGCGGCTGACCACTGCCGTCACGCCTTGATTCCGGACAGAATCACCCCGCGAATCATCAACTTCTGTGCGAAGAAAAAGACAATGATCATCGGAATAACCATCAGGAAAGACATAGCCATCATGTAAGGGATCTGTGTATTGTAGAGCCCTTTGAAAAAGGTGATGCCAAGCGCTAGCGTGTAGTTCTCCTGGCTGGTGAGGAAGATCAGCGGTCCGAAGTAATCGTTCCATACCGCCTGAAAGGTGAACACTGAGGTGGTGGCGATGACAGGTCCTGAAAGCGGGACGAATATCTGCCACAGAATACGCAAGCGGCCCGCGCCGTCTATGAGCGCGGCTTCCTCCAATTCAATGGGAATTTCCTTAAAGAACTGGCGCATCAAAAAAATGTTGAAAGCCCCGCCGCCGAAAAAGGCCGGAACGGTCAGCGGCAGAAACGTGTCCAGCCAGCCGGCGCGATGAAAGCCAACGAACAGCGGGATCAATGTAACCGTGCTGGGCAACATGATCGACGCCAGCACCATGATGAACCACACATCCCGCCCGGGGAAGCTGATTCGGGCGAATCCATAGCCGCACAGGGTAGCCGATATCAGAGTTCCCACCATCACCGCTGTAGTGATCGTCAGCGTATTCACCAGCCAGCGCGTCCACTGCATGCTCTCGTAGGTCCATCCTTCCGGGAAGTTCTGCCAGCGAAAGGTCTCTGGGAAGAATGTAGGCGGAAAGACGTAAACTTCGGCCTGAGTCTTCAGCGACGTCGTAACCATCCAGAACAGAGGCAGAAGAAAGACGACCGCGCTCAGGATCAATATCAAGTAGATGAACAGGATGCGGTAACTGTCCTTCGGCCTCCGCCGCCAGTCCAGGTCCAGGATTCCCTTGTAAACTTCCTGATCGCTGACCATCATTTGACCTCCGCTTCGTAGAAGACCCAGAGAGCGGAAGAACGAAAAACAAGGAGTGTCAGCACCAGGACGACAAAAAGCAGAAACCATGCCATCGCCGAGGCCATACCCATCTGCGTCCAGTTGAACGCGCGCTCGTAGAGCATGAGGTTATAGAAATAGGTCGACTTCAGTGGCCCGCCCGAAGTGAGCACGAAGGCGTTCATAAAGGTCTGGGAGGCTGCGATCATCCCCATCACCAGGTTGAAGAAGATCGTAGGGGTCATCATCGGGATCGTGATGTTTCGGAAAAGTTGAAGTTCGTTGGCGCCGTCCAGCTTGCCCGCCTCATAAAGAGACTCGGGAATCCCCTGCAGTCCGGCCAGATAGATGATCATGCCGGCGCCGACCCCCCACAGACTCATCATGACCATCGACGCCAGCGCCGTTTCCGGTTCCGCAAAGAATGGAAACTTTGAGAAGCCCAGTCGCACGAGAATAGCATTGATCAGCCCGTAATCGCGGTTCATCAACCAGCCCCACAGAATCAGGCTGGCGATGGCCGGCACGATGGCGGGCATATAGAAACTGGTGCGGAAAAAAGCGATACCCTTGACGCGTTGGTTCAGGAGAATAGCCAGGACAAAAGCGCCAATCAGGCCCAAAGGCACCGATGTCCCGGCGTAGATGAGTGTGACCTTACAGGCCTGCCAGAAGTTCTTGTCCGATGTGAACATCACGATATAGTTGCGTAAGCCTATCCACTCCGGCGCCCGCAGGAGAGGAAACTTGGTGAAGCTCATGTAAAAGGAGGTCAGCATCGGGCCAATTGTGAAAATCAGCAGTCCCAGTACCACCGGGCTGATAAAGAGATAGCCCTGGACCGTATTCCGCATTCGACTGTTCATGAGCTGAGTCTGTCCTGCGAGTGAAAACGGGGGAGGTGGGGAAAATATGATCAGCGGGCGCCTTCAACGCAAACTGTTCCGGCATCCGCCCAATTCGCTTCTGAGTAGCGGCTGGTGGCCGCGAGGACCACCAGCCCCTGTCGAACTGGCGCTTTTGAACTGCCCCTGTCTCTACGCGTTCTGGTCCAGGCAGGGCTGAATCGTTGCGTCCGTCTCGGCGAAGGCGTCCGCTGCGTTCGCTTCTCCGCGGATGACCGCCTCCAGCGCCTGCTTGTAGCTGTCGCTCACCATGCCGGCATAGAAGCTGCCGCAATCGCCTGGGTGCTCAATCACCGGCAGAATCGCGTCGTCCGCGCCGTTGATGAATGCCATCAAATTGTTCGGCGGCGTCGGCAGACCCTCCATCCAGCTCGGATCGCTGGCCACCGATCTCAGCAGCGGCACACCCAGCTCAGCCCTGGCCGCCTCGAGCTGCACCGTCGGTCGGATTAACTGCTTGATGTACTCGTAAGACATGTCGAGGTTCTTCCCGCCGGCATAGGCCGACATCCCCCATGTACCCATACCCGTTCTATGATGGCCGTCTGGCATGAGCGGCATCACCTGGACGTCCCATTCAAACTTGTCGGCCGCGGCTTCCCGCACGGGGCCCCGCAGGCTTTGAATGTGGCAGTAGGTTGCGGCCCGGCCCAGGAAGAAAGCGTTTCCACCCACGTCAAGCCCCAGGGGCTGCGCAATGTTGTGCTCGTTCCACAGCGCAGCATACGCAGTCAGTGCTTCAACCGTATTCGGGTCCGACCAGGTGGAAGTATTGTTCTCAATGTCGAGAATCTTGCCGCCATACCCGACAACCCAGGGATAGACCGTGGCCCACCAGTTCCATGTGGCGTTGGAGAGGCCCCAGTAACGGGGCGTACCGTCGTCCTCCGTCTCAAGAGCCGTAATCTTCTGGCAGTTGACGATGAAATCGTCCCATGTCCAATCGTCGCTTGGCGCCTCGGCGCCGGCCTCCTCAAAAAGAGAGCTGTTGTAATACAACGTCACCACATCCAGCGCAGAGGGCAGCATCTGGATCTTGCCGTCAAAAACGCCGAGCCCCAGCATATTGGGGAACACGTCGTCGATGTCGACGTCGGGGTCACCTTCAGTGTACGGCGTCAAGTCCAGCGTAACGCCGTTGTTGGCAAAAGGAACCACGAACAGGTCGGCGCTGAAGAAGACATCGGACAGTGTGCCCGCGGCCGCCGCCGTGTAATACTTTTCCGCCAGGTCCCCGGAAACCATATTGAACGTGACCGTAACGTCCGGGTGCTTCTCGTTGAACGACGCCTTGATCAGCTCATTGACCGGCTCGACAGGCGCCCCGGCCAGGATCGATATTTCCAACTCGACCGGCTCATCGGCCATGGCGGCATCTCCGCCGGCCTGTGGTCCTGCCACCGGCGCGCATGCAGCCAGCGCCGCCGTGCCGCCCACAGCCGCCGCTGCTTTAAGGATCCCCCGTCGGGTAACGGTTCTTTGACTGCTTGAACTTTCGATAGACATCGCTCTCTCCTAATTGGGTTGAAACGTTTATGATTTTTGGGATTCTTCAGGAATGGTGGTATGCCATTATGACAAATTCGCGTCCTACAACCAAATTTGGGCATTAACTAGGATGGACAAGACCTTGGCGGCCGCGACCCTGTCTGCCTCGGGCCGAACTAGGCGAATGTTGGATAGACAAACTGCTCCGGACGCGGCGCCCATCACCCATATCGAAAGGACCTGCAATGAGCACTCTGAAAGTTGGCCTCGTCGGCGTCGGCGGCATCTCCCGCACCCACATGCCTGGCTGGGCCGCCTCCGAGGAGGCCGAAGTCGTGGCCGGCAGCGACATCAGCGCTGAAGCGCTCGAAGAGTGGGGCGCGCTCCACAATATCAAGAAGCTCACGACCAACGCCGACGATCTCTTCTCCGACCCCGACGTCGACATCATCGATCTCTGCGTGCCCAATATGTACCACGCCCCCCTCGCAATCGCCGCTCTCGAAGCCGGCAAGCACGTGATCTGCGAAAAACCTTTGGCGCCCACGCCGCAGGAGATCAAACGGATGATCGCGGCGCGTGACAAATCCGGAAAGCTGCTCATGACCGCCCAGCATTTCCGTTTCGCCGGCGTTTCCCAGGCAATGAAGGCGGAGATCGATACTGGCACGCTGGGCGATGTCTACCACGCCCGCGGCTGGATGCTCCGTCGCAACGGCCTCATCCCGACCGCTACCTTCATCGAGAAAAAACACAGCGGCGGCGGCCCCTGCATCGATATCGGCGTACATATCCTCGACCTCACCTTATGGCTGATGGGGAACCCCCAGCCTGTGACCGTCTCCGGCGTCGCCGACGCACGCCTCGCCCATCTTCCCGGCGCCTTCGCCACCTGGCGCGAAGGGCCGATTCCCGGCACCTTCGACGTCGAGGACTACGCCGTCGCCTTCGTGCGCTTCGAGACCGGCGCAACCCTCGTGCTCGAGGTCAGCTGGCTCCTACATCACGACATTCGCGGCGAAGACATGCAGTCCTGGATCTACGGCGACCAGAGCGGCTGCCACTGGCCCTCTGCCCAGTTCCTCGACACCAACTACACTACACGCCAGTTCAACAACCGTACCCTCCAGCTTACCCAGGACAAGATGGAACCCCACGCGCTCGAATGTGTTGAATTTGCCAAAGCCGTCGCCACCGGCGCGCCCTCACCGGTGCCCGCCGAACAGTCCCTGCAGGTGCTCGCGATTCTCGACGGCATCTACCGCAGCCAGGACGAAGGCCGCGAAGTATCGATCGAACTTTAAGAGTGGATCAACAGAACGGTCCGCATAGGCCCGGAACTTCAGCGACCCGCGTAAGCAGCTTCAGCCTCCGCCGCTCACTGCCAGCCGGTTACCACCAACCGGCAACCGTTTATATAAGGAGAAATCTATGCTTATCGAACCCATCGCCGATTACGCATGTGAGACAGGGGAAGGCCCTCTCTGGCATCCCGACGAAGGCCGCCTCTACTGGGTCGACATTCCCCCCGGCAAACTCTACCGCTACGACCCCGCCACTGGCGCGCACGGCCCTGTCCTCGACGCCGGCGAAGCTATCGGGGGATTTACCATTCAGGAAGACGGCGCGCTGCTCCTCTTCATGGCCCGCGGCCGCATCGCCCTTTGGCGGGAAGGCCAACCCCTGAAAAATCTGATCGACGAGATTCCGGCCGAGCGTGAAGGACGCTTTAACGACGTAATCGCAGATCCGGCCGGTCGCGTCTTCTGTGGCACAATGCCCCGCGGTGGCAGCAATGGCGTACTCTACCGGATGGAAACCGACGGTAGTCTGACTATCGTGATCGAAGATGCCGGGACCTCCAACGGCATGGGCTTCACTCAGGACCTCAAGACCTTCTACCACACCAACACCCGCCGCGGCATCACCCGTTACGACTACGACGTCGACACCGGGCAGATCACCAACCCGGAGTTTGTCGTCCGTGAAGGCGCGACGTCAAACGGCCGCCCCGACGGCATGGCCATGGACGCGGCCAACTGCTTCTGGTCCGCCCGCTGGGACGGCTACGCCCTCGTCCACCACATGCCCAACGGTCGCGAGATCCAGCGCCTCAACTTCCCCGTGCCCAAAGTCTCCAGCGCCACCTTCGGCGGCAACGACTACACCGATCTCTACGTCACCACCGCCGGCGGCCACATCAAAGAGACCGACGGCCCCCAGGCCGGTACCCTCTACCGCGTCCGTTTGGGCGTGAAGGGCAAAGCCCCCTTCCGCTCTAGGATCAACGTCTAGATACCGGCGTCCGGTTGCCATCGGCGCCAGTCGGCGTCCTGGTCAAAGGCAAAAGTATTGGATGCCGAAACCGGGCACCGTGCAAAAACCACTCTGTTTAAGGCCTCGAAAGGACTGGAAATGACATCGAAATCGGATTCGCCGGCACAACAATCTCTGACGTCCGGCACGCGCTCAGACTCTGCCGCCTACCGCGTCGGCATCATCGGCTGCGGACGCCCGCTCAGGACCGAAGGGGCGACAGGCTTTGGCATGGCCCACCGCCATGCCATGGGTTACGCCGCCTCGCCCCACACGCAGCTGGTTGCCCTCGCCGATATAAGCCGCGAAAACGCCCAGGCCTTCCAGGAAGAACACGGCGGCGACGCCATCTTTGAGGACTATTGCCGGATGTTGGCCGAGGCCAATCTCGATATCATCTCCGTCTGCGTCTGGCCCCATCTGCACGCCGAAATGGTGCTGGCCGCAGCCGAAGCCCGCGTGCAGGCCGTCCACTGCGAAAAGCCCATCGCGCCCACATTCGGCGAGGCGCGCCGCATGGTCGAATCCTGCGAGCGCAATGGTGTCCAACTGACCTTCAACCACCAGCGCCGCTTTGCCCCCCCTTTCAGCGTCGCCCGCCGGCTGCTGCGCGAAGGCGCAATCGGCGACCTGCAACGTATCGAGGGCCGCTGCCCCGACATGAACGACTGGGGAACCCACTGGTTCGACATGATGCACTTCTACAACGACGAAACACCCGCCCAATGGGTCATGGGCCAGATCGATACCAGCGAGATCCGGACGATCTTCGGCATGGCTCACGAAACACAAGGCATTAGTCACGTCCGCTTTCAGAACGGCGTCGATGGTCTCCTTATGACCAGCGCTGCTATCGAGATGGGGGCGGCTTTCCGGCTCTTGGGCAGTGACGGCATCATAGAATTTGGCCCTGGCCGGGAAGGTGGGCTTCGTATATTGAACGGGCAGTCCTCCGGTTGGCGTGACGTAAATCCGGAGGGCACTATGCACGACCTGGATGCTGTGCAAAAGGGGATTGTCGACTTGGTCGAAGCGCTGAAAGAAGGTAGGGAGCCGGAACTCTCCGGAAGCCGTGCTTATCGGGCAGCGGAGTTGACCTTCGCCACCTACGAATCCAGCCGCAAACGCGGCCGCGTTGACCTGCCGCTCGAGATCGATGACTCGCCCCTTTTGGCTATGCTGGCCGGCGCCGGGTCATGATTTCCAACCTTTGAATCGCGTAGAAGAGAAAATTTGACAGATCAGGCGTCGATAGTTATCGTTAGCGCCCGGTCGGGTTGACCTGTCCTCCAACCAGGAGCCCGAACGCTCGCATGAGCATCCCTCGTTTCAATGTACAATTGCAGTCCCTTTCACCTGTAAAGGGCGAGGAAATCTGCTTCATCGATCTCACCGAACGCATCGGCGATCGCATGGACGACCTCGTGCTCGGCTCCGCCGTCGACTATTGGTCCTGGAAGGGTAAGGTCTATGGCATAGGCAACGAAGTCAACGCCTGCTCCCTCGCCTACCGCAAGAGCGTCTTCGACGAAATCGGCATCGAGACACCGTTTGAAACCTGGGACGACCTCATGGAGGCCGGCGTAGTTCTCAAGGAAGCCAAGGATATGGCCGTAATCTCCTGGCACGACCTGCATGACGGCGACTTCCAGATCATGCTCTTCGCTGCCGGCGGCGAAATGTTCGACGAAAACGGTGACTTCGGCGGCATCAATGACCTGGGTAAACAGATTCTTGAGTTCCAGCGCATGACCATCCACGACCTCGGCATCGCCATCTCCGCCCCCGTTACCGGCGATTCCACCTGGTCGCCCCCTATCTACTGGGAAGCCTTCCGCCAGGACCAGATCGCCTGTACCCTCGGCGCCCCCTGGCACAACGGCAAGTTGGGCCGGGAAGACAAGATCGGCCCGGGCCAGGAAAACGAATGGCGCCTGCAGCGGATCCCCGCCGGCTTCGGTGCTAACGGACCCACAGCCACCCATGGCGGCACCAGCGTCAGCATCCCCAAGCAGGCTCAGCATCCCGAAGAGGCATGGCAAATCATCGAGCACAGCCACCTGACTGAAGCCGTGCTCCAGGACTCCATCGAACGCGGCATCTGGCCTTCCTACATCCCGGTTCTCGACGACCCGGTCCTGAACGAGCCTTACGATTACTACGAGGGTCAGGTCATCGGCGAACTCTACAAAGACCTCGCACTGCAGATGCCTCGCATCTTCCAGTCGCCGTGGGCGCCCGAATTCCATACCGCCATCAACAACTTCGTGATTACGCCCGTCCTGCAGGACTCGGCCGACATCGACGCAGCCTTCGCGGAACTGGAACCGGAGCTGGAACGCATTAAGTCTCTCTAGTAGCGCCGCACAGCGAAACGTTCAGTTCCTTTTGAACTGAAGAGCATTAAAAGTAGGGACTGTAGCAGCACTTTCGCATTGAATGGGGAGGGGCCGGCGCCTCTCCCCTTCATTTCGGTTTCCTGGAGTGTAGTACAGTTATCGGCAAGTTCCTTGATGGGCAGATACTCCGCCCACTCTTGGTATATGAGACCTGAACCACGGAGTTCTGCATGGCATCGTCAAGCGAAATATCCCCGACCGGACGTAGGTACGCGCCCGGAACGCCCACTGGGTTCAGGCTCTGGTGGCACCGTCACCGTCTGACGATCATCCCCTATTTCTACATTGCGCCCTTCTTTATCCTGTTTGCCATATTCCTGGCATGGCCGGTCGTTCGCAGCTTTTACCTCAGTTTTCATAAGCAACAGGGGATCAGCATACCTACCTTTATTGGTCTCGACAACTATATCAATCTCCTTGCTGACCCTCGATTCAAACAGTCGCTGCTCAACACAACAGTCTACGCCTTGGGAAGTCTTCTCCTGCAAATTCCACTTGCTTTTATTTTGGCAGTCGTTGTCAACTCCAGGCTTGTTCCCTGGCCGAATGCAAAAAGCTTTTACCGCCTCTCCTACTTTGTACCGCTACTGACCTCCGCCGTCATCGCCAGCCTCATGTTCAGCATCCTCTACGACTATAACTCCGGCCTGATAAATAGCTATCTGATGCGGTTTTTTGGTGAAGAGGCAAAGGTGGGATGGGTCCGCAATGCCAGTGTCGTGAAATTTTCTATCATCCTGTTGTTGATCTGGCGTTTTACAGGCATTAACTCTCTCTATTTTGTCGCCGGCCTGCAGAATATACCCAAAGAGTTGGAAGAAGCCGCTGCAATCGATGGAGCCAATTGGTGGCAAGTTTTGGTTGGCATCACCATTCCGCTCATGCGGCCGGTCATCCTCTTTGTAACCGTAACCGCAATCAACGGCTCCTACCAGATCTTCGCCGAGCCCTATCTGCTTACCGGCGGCGGCCCTCGCGACCAGCCCTTGAGTATCGTTCAATATCTGTACAACACCGGTTTCTCCTACTTCAACCTGGGCTACGCATCCTCTATCGGCTATACCCTGGTCACGATTATCGTCATCCTGGCCATTCTCAACCTGCGCTTCTTCGGCGCCTTCCGCGAGGATCAATAGGGCCATCAATGGGTCGCCTATCTTTCCCGGTATCGATCGAGATGGCTTCCCGTTTTTCTGATCAGATTAGTTCGGATCAAAACTGAGGCAATCCATGACTACAAGCGTTCAAGTCACCTCTGCATCTGCGCCGAGATACTCCGCAATTCGCATTCGCAACGGGTTCCTTGTCACCCTGGCAAACATCCTGCTCCTGATCGGCGTGGTTCTGGCTGCCGTCCCCTTCATATATATGATCTCCGCCTCATTCAAACCGCAAAATGAAATCTTCACCTTTCCGGTGCAGATCATCCCCAAAGAGCCCTACCTGGACAACTACACGACGCTAATCGGCGAAACACTCTACCTGCGTTGGTTCTTTAATACCGCCATCGTCGCCATCGGGCGAACAGCCCTCTCTCTCTTCCTGTGCATGTTGGCCGGATTCGCCTTCGCCAAATATGATTTCCCTTTCAGGCGCGTTCTCTTCATCATGGTCCTGGCCAGCTTTACCCTACCCTTTGAGGTCGTGCTGATCCCTCTCTATACGATGATGGTCAGATTGGGCTGGCTCAACACCTACTGGGTTCTGATCGTACCCTTCGCCGCCAGTGCATTCGGCATCTTCCTCGCCCGCCAGTACGCGTTGGCCTTGCCCACGGAGCTGATGGAAGCCGCCCGCATCGACGGCTCCAGCGAGCTGGGCATCTTCTTCCGCATCGCTCTGCCCAACCTGCGCCCCGCCCTCGCCGTTATGGGCATCATCTTCTTCCAGGCCTCCTGGAACGACTTTCTCTGGCCCCTGATCGTCCTCAACGATTCGAAAATGTACGTCATTAACCTGGCCCTGCCCACCCTGCGCGGCCCCTACGGCGACCAGTACGGCCTTGTCCTCGGCGGCGCCGTAATCGCCGTCATTCCCATCATCATCATCTTCTTCGCCATGCAGCGCTATTTCATCGAAGGCATCATGGCCGGCGCGCTCAAAGGCTGACCGCAGACAGATTTTTGCGCTCTTGGAGTCTATTCATGTCCGAAGTCAACATCCCCGCGATCCAGTCAGCCGTCCACAAGCACAGCAACGACATCATCACCTTCCTCCGCCAGATCTGCGTCATCCCCTCGATCGATTCGCAGATCGGCCCCGTCGGTGAACGCGTCCAGGCCGAATTGCGCAAGCTGGGCTTCGATGAAACCTGGTTCGACTCCATGGGCAACACCGTCGGCAAAATCGGCAACGGTGAACGCATCCTCGTCTATGATAGCCACATCGACACCGTCGGCATCGGCGCCGCAGACGAATGGGAGTGGGACCCCTTCGAGGGCAAAGTCGAGGACGGCATCTTCTACGCCCGCGGCGCCTGCGACGAGAAGGGCAGCACGCCCGGCATGATCTACGGCCTGGCCATCGCCCGCAGCCTGGGCCTGCTCGACGGTTGGACCGCCTACTACTTCGGCAATATGGAGGAGTGGTGCGACGGCATCGCCCCCCACGCCTTCGTCGAACACGAAGGCATCCGCCCCGACTTCGTCGTCATCGGCGAACCGACTAAAATGCAGATCTATCGCGGCCACAAAGGCCGCGTCGAGCTGAAAGCGGTCGCCAAGGGCCGCAGCGCCCACGCCGCCAGCAATCACCTCGGCGACAACGCCATCTACAAGGCCCTCCCCCTGGTCGAAGGCATCCGCCGCCTCGAGCCTCACCTCGGCGACCACTCCTTCCTGGGCCCCGGCAAGATCACCGCCACAGACATCGAAGTCGAGACGCCCAGCATCAACGCCGTCCTCAACCAGTGCACCGTCTACATCGACCGCCGCGTCACCTTCGGCGAAGATCTGGATGCCGTCATCGACCAGGTGCGTGCCCTCATCCCCCAGGCAAATCAACAGGCCGGAGACGTGACCCTGGAAATGCTCTACTATGACGATCCCAGCTATACCGGTTTCGTCTTTCCTGTCGAAAAGTACTTTCCCGCCTGGACGCTCGAAGAACATGAACCGCTCGTGCAGGCAGGACAGGAGACCCGCAAACGCATCGGCCTGCCGGACGCCCCCACAGGCAAGTGGGATTTCAGCACCAACGGCATCTACTGGCGCGGCAAAGCCGGTATCCCCAGTATCGGTTTCGCCCCAGGCGACGAAGTGACCGCGCACACCGTCCTCGACAGCGTTCCCTTGGCCGATGTCGTCAAATCCACCGAGTTCTACGCCCTCCTGCCCGCAATGATCAAGTAGCGCCCGCACGCCGTGTGCTCCATTTTCCCCGACGCCGACCAGCCGTCCGCCCCCAAAAAAACGAATTGGACGAATTCTGAACAATTGGCGACAATAGGGTGTCTGACTGGTGCCTCCTCGCTGGACGGACGCCTATTTTGGTATTCTGCTAAACAGTGATGCAGGAGTACATCTCCTGAAACGCTGACTGTGATGACTCGCCATGACGATTGCTGAAAATCTGCGCAAGGTACGTGCACGCATGGCCGGGGCTGCCCAGCGCGCACAGCGGCCCCCTGACGAAATTACGCTCGTGGCGGTGAGCAAAACAAAACCACTGGCGCTGATCGCAGAAACCGCCGCCGCCGGTCAGGTCGACTTCGGTGAAAATCGGGTGGAAGAACTCTGGGAAAAGGCCGAAGCTGCGGCAGCAGCCGGATTGGACCGGATCCGCTGGCACGCTATCGGCACAATCCAGAGCCGCAAAGCGAAACTGGCGCTGGGCCCGCCGGCCGTCGAGTCCCAGCCGGGCAAGGGTGCTATCTGCCTGATCCATGCAGTCGACAGGCCCAAAATCGCCCAACGTCTGAGCCGGCTGGCCGCCGAAAACGACCGCACGCTCGACGTCCTTCTCGAAGTCAACGTCAGCGGCGAAGCCAGCAAGCACGGCTTCTCCCCTGCCGGCCTGGTCGACGCCCTGCCTGCGCTGCTGAATCTGCCCGCGCTGCGTTACTGCGGGCTGATGACGATGGCTCCGTATGTGGATGACGCCGAGGAAGTCCGTCCCCTTTTCCGCGAATTGCGGACTCTTCTGGAGGAGCTTCGGCACGCTTTCCCGCCCGCACAGTTTCCACGGGCCGCGTGGCAGCATCTGTCTATGGGCATGACCAGCGACTTCGAAGTCGCAATCGAAGAGGGCGCCACAATCGTGCGCGTCGGCACCGCCATCTTCGGCCACAGGGAGTACGAATGACTCAGCTACCGGCAAAACCACCTTTATCGGCGGCGGCGCAATGGGTGAGGCCATAATCGGCTCACTTATCGCGAAACGGCTGCTCAGTCCATCCCGCATCTGCGTTTCCGAGCCCGTGCCCGCCCGCCGTGAATTCCTGAACACCACCTACGGCGTGACCACGGAGATCGACAACGCCCAGGCCGTCAACGGTGCCTCCCTCGTCGTCCTGGCCGTAAAGCCCCAGGCGCTTGGCCTGGTTTTGGCAGACCTGGTTGGAAACCTGTCGCAGGATGCGCTCGTAGTCAGTATCATGGCAGGTGTGCTTATCGAAACGCTCCAGTCCGGTCTCGGCCACGACAAGATTGTCCGCTCCATGCCCAACACGCCGGCGCAGGTGGGCATGGGCATGACCGTATGGACCGACACCGCCGCCGTTAACGAGGCCGACCGCGCCGCCGCCCAGGCCATCCTTGAGGCTATGGGCGAGGCCATCTACGTCGCAGAGGAACACTACCTCGATATGGCCACCGGATTGAGCGGCTCCGGGCCCGGCTTCGTCTATCTCCTGCTGGAAGCTCTCATCGATGCGGGAGTACATATCGGCTTCAGTCGCGATCAGTCCCAACAGATGGTGTTGCAGACGGTGGCGGGCAGCGTCGATCTGATGCGTCAGAGCGGTCTCCATCCCGCCGACCTGCGGAACCGCGTCACCAGCCCCGCCGGCACAACCGCCGCCGGCACCCTCGTGCTGGAGCGCGCCGGCGTACGGTCTGCCCTCATCGATGCAGTTGATACTGCCTATCGCCGCAGCAAGGAACTGGGGGGTGACGACAGTGATGCTTAGGCGCCGGCACAGGTGCCGCTTTATGGACGCAAGTGATACCTGCGTATCGTCCTAATAACGTAAGGAGTTGTCGTGATTTTCTTGCTCTTGGCCCGTGTACTCCAGATCTATACCTTCGTTCTCTTGATCCGGATTCTGATCACCTGGATCCCCAACCTGGACCCCTATCACCCCATCGTGCAGCTTCTGTTTCAGGTAACGGAACCGGTGCTCGAACCCGCCCGCAAGCTCATCCCGCCAATCGGCATGATCGATATCTCCCCGATCGTCGTCTTCATCGTACTGGGTATCTTGCAGGACCTGCTGATGCAGCTTGCCCACTAGCAGTCTGCGGAATCCTGCATGAATCTTGCTCATGAGGAACGGGCAGAGCGTGAAATCCTCACTTCCCACAGAAATCCACTCCACAAGGAACAACTGTGTCTGAAAGTCTGGAAGAAAGAGTTGCCGGCTGCCGGCAACCGCGCTTGGCGGCCTCCGTCAGGGTGTTCGTTGTACTCCTCATCGCCGCGCTGTCACTAAGCGCCTGCAACATCCGGAATCCCTTCGGTCCGATATCCGAGCCGGCCGCGGCCGAATCAGCCGGGCAGCTGGAAGAAGGGAGTCCCCTCTCCAGGCTCGTCGAACGCGCTAAAGAAGACCTCGTGCAGACAGCCGCCGCCGATTCAGACGAGATCACCCTTGTCAGTACCGAGGAAGTGGAATGGGGCGACACCAGCCTCGGCTGCCCCCATCCCGACGAAATGTACGCGCAGATGATCACCCCGGGCTATTTCATCGTTTTGAAATCCGGCGACAACACCTACAACTATCACACCGGCGCCGACCCCGAAGGACCACTGGTGCAGTGCACTGACGACGGCACACCTGCGGGTGCGGCTGACGCCCTCCCAGAGGAGCTCGAAGAAGAGAAAGCAGGGATCGAGATGGATGCTGAGGACCCCCTGCCCCGCCTTATCGAACGCGCGACAGAGGACATCATACAGGCCACCGGCGCCGCCTTGGACGAGATTGCCGTTCTCAGCGCCGAAGAGGTCGAGTGGAGCGACACCAGCCTCGGCTGTCAGGAGCCGGACGCTATGTACGCGCAGATGATCACGCCCGGCTACAAGATCGTACTCGAAATCGGCGGCAACACCTATGACTATCACACCGGCGCCGACCCTGAAGGGCCGCTAGTGCATTGCACCGAAGACGGGATGCCCGCGAGCGCAGATCTCACCCTCCCAATGGAACCTGTAGGAGAGACCCTCATGGACGACGGCGCACTGACTCTTCTGATCGAACGGGCCAAAGAAGACCTGGCGCAGGCAACCGGCGCCGCCTCCGACGCCATAACCGTTCTCAGCGCCGAAGAGGTCGAGTGGAGCGACACCAGCCTCGGCTGTCCCGAGCCGGACGCTATGTACGCCCAGGTCATCACACCGGGTTACCTGATCGTCCTCGAAACCGGCGGCGCAACCTACGAGTATCACAGCGGCGCCGACCCTGAGGGCCCGCTCCTGCACTGCACCTTGGAAGCCGGCAGCGAAGAGTAAGTAGCTCGTTCCTTCAGGCCAATGAACCCCATCAGAAATCAGGATCAGTTCGACGAACTGGTCCTCAGCGCCATCGAAGACCTGCCCGACCTGTTTCTTGACTGCCTCGAAAACGTCGCCATCGTAGTCGAGGAATGGCCCGATCGCGCCACCCTTGAATCCGTCGGCCTGCGCCAGCGCAGCAGTCTTCTCGGACTCTACCAGGGCATCCCCCAGACCGATCGAACACACGGCTACAATCTGGTTATGCCCGACAAAATCAGCATCTACCGCCGCCCGATCCTCATGCGCTGCCGCACCGAGCCCGAAGTCCGCGAACTCGTCCAAAGAGTCGTCCGCCACGAAATCGCCCACCACTTCGGCATCGACGACGACCGCCTCGTCGAGATCGGCGCTTACTGAGCCCTCCGGACAGACCCGAACTGCACCGGCCGCAGAGTTCAGCCTCAGAGTTCAGCCTCAGAGTTCAGCCTCAGTGTAATGCCGCTGTGTACAGGTGTTGATCCCCTGAGCAGAGTCCGTCGACTCTCCCAATTTTTGAGTGCATTGGCAACCATCGCTGCCTGTGCTAAGATGGCGTCTATATAGTGTGCTGTTCTTTCCCGGGCGCCTCTTGAGGGCAGGCGTATCTGGAACGCATCACCCTTCCTCGCCAACCCAGGCGGGTGCCTCCGACCCACCATTGTTGAGCCCATAACGGCAGAAACCCCGTTTCCGCGATGGACGACCTGCCGAATTAGGGCCGCAACTGCACCGCATACTCCGGGCGCCGCACAATATCCGGTCCGTGGCTCTAGGGAGCACGCCGGCCGCCAGCCACTTGTGTCTAGGTGTCAAATGGTCGCTTCCCGCAGTTTCCGATTCCGCCTCGAGTCAATCCTGATCTACCTGGGCCTCGGTATCTTCGCGTTCATCGCCGTGACGCCCTTCCTCCACACCATCGCCCGCTCCTTCAGCGCCGAAGCCCCGATCCTCCGTGGCGAAGTCTATATCTGGCCGGTCGGCTTCTCCTTCGACGCCTACGAGCGCCTCGTCATCGGCGGCACCTTCTGGCTCGCCTATCGCAACTCTTTCATGATTACCACCTCCGCGACGCTGGTGCAGATGTTCATGACCATCCTCTGCGCCTATCCGCTTTCGCGTACCTACCTGCCGGGCCGCAATTTCTTCATGACCCTGATCGTCTTCCAGATGATCTTCCCCCCCAGCCTGATCCCGTTCTATCTGACCGTGCGGGAAGTCGGCCTCATCGATAGCTGGGGCTCTCTCATCTGGCCCTACGCCATCAACACCTTCAACATGATCGTTCTGAAGAGCTATTTTCAGGCGCTGCCCAGGGAGCTGGAAGAGTCCGCAATCATCGACGGCGCCAACGATTTCAGGGTCCTCATCCATATCATGCTCCCCCTTTCCGTCCCCGTGCTACTGACCTTGACCCTGTTCTACGTCGTCGCCAACTGGAACCTGTTCCTGCCGGCCATCTTCTTCATCAACGATGGCAACAAACAACCCCTCCAGGTGATCCTGCGCGACATGATCTGGTCCATGCAACTCGCCACCCAGACCGCCAGCGCCGACGATTTCGAAAGGCTGGCCGGCATGGAAGCCCTCAAGGCCTCCAGCGTCATCATCGCCGCGATCCCAATGTTGATCGCCTATCCGTTCTTCCAGCGTTACTTCATTAAAGGCATCCTTCTGGGAGCAATCAAAGGGTAGCTGTCGTTGAGAACCGGGTTGCCTCCGACCGTCCTTGAACCGTGATTGAACGATCTGTCCGATGCAGTTGACGTGAAGCGATTTTCATCTCTGGTGTGTCCAAAGTTCAGTTTCCACAGGAGGGAATCAAACATGTCTGCACAGTCAAAGTTCACCCGCCGCCAGGCCCTTAAACTGATGGGGGTCGGTACCTTCAGCGCCTATCTGGCCGCCTGCGCCGCGCCCGCCGGCCCGTCCGACACGGCCGACTCGGAAATGCCCGCCGGCGAGAAGAAGACCATCTCTATCTCCCACATTGGCGGCGGCAGCATGGAGGCCTCGGAGAAGTCGCACCGCATGAAGCTGCTGCGCTCCAGCTTCCCCGACATCGAGTTCGAGAACCGTTGGGTCAGCTACGCAGCCTACCTGGACAAGATCCCAGTCCAGATCGCCAGTGGAGACCTCGCCGACCTTCAGTTCTGCAACGCCTTCAACGACATTCCGCTGATGATGGAGAACGAGGTCATCATCGAAACCGGGCCGCTGCTGGAACAGTTC
This sequence comes from Caldilineaceae bacterium, assembly GCA_965200615.1. Classification (GTDB taxonomy): domain Bacteria; phylum Chloroflexota; class Anaerolineae; order Caldilineales; family Caldilineaceae; genus Bin5. Next base: position 2,049,525 of record OZ241377.1, read on the forward strand.
GGCCAGAACATCCTCGCCGTCACGCCCGAGGCGGCTTGGGCCTCCACCGTTTACGACGGCAGGCAGGTCGCCGTCACCCACAATATCTACGACCTCAATATCTGGACCAGCCAGTATCGCGGAGACTGGTTGGAGTCGCTCGGCCTCGGCATCCCTGAAACGATCGATGAATACGGCGAGGTGCTGCGCGCCTTCTCCAACAGCGACCCCGATGGCAACGGTCAGGACGACACCTATGGCCGCCTGCTCTACAACTCCGTCCGCTTCGACGACGACTTCTTCCATGCATTCGGCGTCGCCGTCGGCCATCACCTCAACGGCTTCTGGCGCGATCGCGACGGCCGCCTGGAGTTGGACTGGGTCCAACCGGGCATGAAGGACGCGCTCTCTTGGATGAGCTCCGTCTGGGCAGACGGCGGCTTCCATCCCGATTCGATCAGCATCCCCCTCGGCCAGAAAGACAACGCCTTCCGCGCCGGAATTGCCGGCAACGTCTACACCGCCTGGGGAGCCATCGACTTCGCCCAGGAAAAGATCAGGACCGTCGCCCCCGAGGCCACTGTCGTCGCCGGCCCCGCCCCCGAAGGACCGGGCGGCCGCGGCTATACCGGCGAAGGCTGGCCCTGGTGCTTCGTCATACCCATCACAGCCCCGTATCCCGAAGACTGTGTGAAGGTCATCGACTGGTTCTTTACGCCGGACATCGCCTCCCAGATTATCTGCGAGGGCGTTCTCGGTGTCACCAACAAAGGCCTGAACGAGAACGGATGGTGCGTCGAATACAGCCCCGCAGAGAAGAAGGCCATGGGTGACGAGTGGTCCCAGAAACAAAACGAAGTCCAGGACATCAGCGTCTTTTGGGGCCTCTGGCTGACAATCGGGACGTTGGGCGGTGTGCAGCCCTTCCCCACCTTCCCCCCCGATATGAAGAAGCACTTCGAGGACATGCTCGCCGCCAAGTATTCCGAAGAAGCGCTTGCCGCCCAGGTAATCTCGCAAGAATACCTCAAGCTCACTGAGAAGCCCCGCCCCGTCCAGGCCGATAAGGAATTCTGGCCCGGCCTGCAAACCCGCTTCGGCGAGTTCATCTCGCAGGCGGTGGCCGGCACTATCGATATCGACCAGGGTTGGTCGGAGTGGCTCGACTTCTTTGAAAAGAACGGTGGCCCTCTGCTCACCGAGCAGGTCAACGAGATCTAGCAGTCAGGCATCGGTGGTCGGAGGCCGGATTCCGTTCCGGCCTCCGACCACCGCCAGATGAGGATGGCAACGTGGCAACGTCAGCCGTATCCAACTCCACCGCGACATCGGGCCGCCGCAGGGCCTTTTGGGCGCAGTTTCTCTTCAACGCCTGGACATACCGCTACCTCTACCTGATGCTTGTCCTGCCCTTCGTCTTCTTCGTTATCTTCCGTTTCTACCCCATGTGGGGCAACATCATCGCCTTCAAGAAGTACCAGCTGATGCACGGGATCTGGGGCAGCCAGTGGGTTGGACTCAAGCACTTCAACACACTCTTCGACGATCCCGCCTTCCTGCGCGTTCTGCGCAACACCGTATCCATCGCCGTATTCAAGATGCTTTTCACCTTCCCCGCCCCCATCATTCTGGCGCTCTTCGTCAACGAAGTCCGCCACATGGCCTATAAGCGGTTTGTTCAAACCGTTGTCTACGTCCCCCACTTTCTCTCTTGGGTGATCTACGGCGCCATACTCTACATCGTGTTGTCGCCCGCGAACGGCATCGTTAACAACATCATCTCCTCACTCGGCATGGAAAAAGTCGCCTTCTTCCAAAAACCGGGCTACTTCCAACCTATCGTCATCATCTCATCACTGCTAAAGGAGACCGGTTGGGCCGCCATCATCTACCTCGCCACCATCTCGACCATCGATCTCACTCTGTACGAAGCCGCTATCATCGACGGCGCCAACCGCTGGCAGCTCATGCGCTATGTGACGCTGCCCGGCCTGGCCATGACCATCGTTACTCTGTTCATCCTCCAGATCGGATTCTTCCTCAACGTCGGTTTCGAACAGATATTTATCCTGCAGAACAACATGGTGCTCACCACCGCCGACGTGATCGAGACCTTTATCTACCGCGTCGGCATCCGCCAGGCCCGCTTCGACTTCACCACCGCCGCCGGCCTCTTCAACGGCCTGGTGGGTATGGTGCTTGTCCTGCTCGCCGACCGCCTCGCCAAACGCCTGGACCTGCCCGGCATCTTCTGATTCTGCTCTGCTGCTTTCAGGCGCCTGCTCAGCCGCGGTCAGTTCGCGATCAAAAGTGAGCCGGCTGCAGGTTTTTTCAACTCCTCACTCCTCTCCTCTCGTAGTTTCCCATCAGTTGCCAAGCGGGGTTGACTACTGTAAACTGAAACTTCATAGTGGAAGGAAGACAGATGCGGCTGAAGGAAAAAGTCGCCATCGTTACCGGAGCCGGCCGCGGGCTCGGCCGTACGATCGCCAGACACTTTGTTGAAGAAGGGGCGACTGTAGTCATCGCCGAGCAGGACACGGAGTCCGGGCGGCGTGTCCAAGCCGAGTTGCACAGTGCCGGCGCTACCGCCTTCTTTGTCAGGACCGATGTCTCCAGCCGTCCCGACGTAGAAATATTGGTTGACGAGACGGTGCGGCGCTGTGGCTGCATCGACATCCTCGTCAACAATGCCGCTGTCCTCGGCGAAAACGGCCATTTCCTCGAGATATCCCAGTCAGTCTGGGATCACGTGGTCAGCGTCAATCAGACGGCGGTCTTTATCTGTTCACAACTGGTGGGCCGTGTCATGGCGAAGGCCGGCAGGGGAAATATCATCAACATCTCCTCCATAAATGGCGCCGTCCCTCTGCCCCGCTGCGCGGCCTATGTCACTGCCAAGAGCGCGGTCGAGTCCTTGACCCGCATTGCAGCCAACGATCTGGCTCCTTACAATATCCGCGTTAACACCATCGCTCCAGGTCCCATCGAGAACCGCCCTCCGCATCTGGAACTGCCGCGCCCGACCGAAGGTACCCTGCTCGGCCGCAATGGCCTGCCGCACGAAATAGCCGCTGCAGCCGTCTTTCTCGCGTCTGAAGAGTCCAGTTTCATCACCGGCGAACGCATAGCGGTCGATGGCGGCATGTTGGTCAACGGCTATCGAATCTACGACGTCGAGCGCCCTGCAAAGCACGCGCTGCCCTCATTACAACAGGAGGAGCCGCCGGCTCTTGGCACAGAAAGCTGAAATGCGAGGAGAACCGAGAGTAAGTGCCTACCGATAATCCGGGTCCTCTGTCCGCAAAAATGCGCCGTCTGATGCCTTCCCTGATCATTGCGCTCGCGCTCCTGTCCGCCTGCTTCGGCCCGGACCTGCCCGGCGCGCCCCAAATGCCCCGGCTCCCCTCGCCGCGTTCGCTTCCTGGCGTCGATGAGCTGCTGGACCAACTTCCTGGCTTCGACCTGGATCTGCTGCGAGAGCTGGGCCTCCCGGACCTGAGCGATATCGCCGACCTGCCGCAGCTTGTCGACCTCCCCAGCCTAGATGTCGCAGAAAACGCCATCATTTTCGCCGGACCAACCGCAATGCGCATCGAAGTTGGCGAATTCATACGCGGTACCGACATTCAACTGGCCGGGATCGTTGATGGCAGCGCCGAATTTCTCTTCGCAGGCCTGCGCGCCGAGCGCATCGCCGGCGACTCGCTCGACTTCGACGGCCCTTGGCCGAATATCGGTGGTGTCGACTACCTGCTGCGCCTGCGCGTCTATCAAGTCACCGAAGAGTACGTTCGCGCCGCCGGCGTTCATCGCCTCTCGATCGAGGGTATCCAACCCATCCATCAGCCGGCCATGGCCTTGCAGGAGAACCTCCTCAAGATTCCCTACACAGGTTCCGTCGGCCCCGGTGCTCAACTCAAAGGAACAACATTCGGTTATGTCGGACTGGCAGAGCAGGGCGCCGAAATCAGTGGAATCCCTGTCGGCGATTTTCCCTTTCGCAAAACCGGTGATAGTCTGCGGTGGCAGGGCCTGCTGCGGCCGGATCTTCCCAGCCGCTTCGATCTGCGCGTTGTCCATTACGGAGAGAACTCTGTCCAGGTCGCTGGGATCGTCTCTCTGCAACTTCCGGATTAGATGCGACTGGCAGTCAGTTGTTTTACCGCGTGGCCGGCAACACGACGTGAGCTCTTCTTCTCGACTGGAATCTTTTATCTGAGGCTCCGCAGTGAAGCAGAAAAAAGAGGACGGGCAGCGAAGAAAACTACGTATCCGATCCGGAGAAAGAAGCGATGGTTGAGGCCGTGAGCAACTCCGGTACGTTGAGTGTGATCCGAAGGTTCAGACCACACGCCGACCTCCAGGGTATTCGCGCCGACTATTACAATCTTACCGACCTCCAGGGCCAGCCCCTGGCCGGGCTTCTTGTGCTCATGGACCGGCGCGGACGGCCCGTGCGCGCCGAAATCCATATGAACAACGATATGGCCGACGCTCTCTACGAGATCGCCCTGCGCCAGAGCCTCCGCCTCATTGAAGATCGCTACAAAAGCGATTGTCCCGTTCGTCTCTATCCCCTGCGGATGCAATTGAATAGCGACCCGCTTTCGGTTCAGCCCAGGGGCAGCGCCTCGCATGCCGGCATCGCGCCGGCACCCGCCTCGGGCAATCCTCTGATGCTTGTGGCTGCCGCGCTCCTCGCGATATCCGCACTCTTCAGCGGCTGGTTCCTGAACGAATGGCTCACAGGTGACCTGACCGGCGTCGGATCGTCGGCCGCGATTTCTGCAGGGTCGTCCTCGGCGGCCGCCAGACAGAACGTCCTCATCGTCGAAACCAACGGTCTGCCTCCCAGCCGCAACGCAATCCCGATGAATGTGGGCGATCGTATCCGGCTCCTGCCCGAGTACAAGATCTCTCTGCGCACCGAGGCCGGGGCGCAGGCTGGCGCCATCGTTACCCACTTGCAGAACGCCGATCCCATGACAATTCTCAACGGCCCCATCTGGCTGGAAGGCAATAGCGATACCATCGTCTGGTGGTATGTGCGTGTCGATAACGGCGCAGAAGGCTGGGTACCCGCCAATACAAGTGAACTGACACTCTTGGAACCTCTCACCCAATAAGCGACACCAGTTTGGCAACGTTCAACATGATCGAAAATGAACTGACGCAACCGAACGTGATCGTAGTCGTTGCCGATACCTTGCGCACAGCCTTCCTCGGCTGCTACGGAAACGACTGGATCAGCACCCCCTCGATCGACCGCTTCGCCCGACAGAGCGTCCGCTTCACCCGCGCCCACCCTGAATGTCTCCCCACCATACCCACCAGGCGCACCTTGCACAGCGGCCGCCGGGCCTTCCCCTTCAACGACTACCGGCCGGTCCCGTGGGATAACGTCTACCTGCCCGGCTGGCAGCCCATGAACGCAGAGGAAAGTACCATTGCCGAAACGCTGCAGCAGGCCGGCTATCACACCGGCTTCGTCGCTGACGTGCCCCACTATTTCGTGCCGGGCATGAATTTCACCCGCGGCTTCCAGCAATGGGAGTTCGTCCGCGGCCAGGCCGAAGATCGCTGGCATGCCGTTGCCGACGCCGACCCGGCTCTGCTCGACCGCTATCGCGCCGGCGACCCGGTCCGGGGCGCCGCACATCTGGTCAATGTGCGGCCCCATCGCCCCGAAGAAGATTGGCCGACCGCCCGCACCTTCCAGCGTGCCATCGATTTCCTGCGCGACAATCACCCACCCGGCCGCAATAAGGACACCTCCCCCTTCTACCTCTACGTGGACAGCTTTACCCCCCACGAAACCTGGGAAGCCCCTCTTCACTACTATGACCTCTACGGCAGCCGCGCCCAACGCGAGCCAATCTGCCTGACCGCCGCCTACGGCCCCTTCGCCGACCGGTACGACGATCGCATTCCCAGCATCCGCGCCAACTACGCCGGCCTGGTCACCATGGTGGATACTTGGTTCGGCCGTCTCCTGAATACCGTCGATCAACTGGGACTGCGAGACAACACCCTGATCTTCTTCTTCAGCGATCACGGCACCAACTTTGGCGATAATCCGGATAAGATCATGGGAAAGCCCGCCGACTACATGTACCCCGGAACCATGAACATCCCTCTCCTCTTGCGCCATCCCGCCGGCCTGGGAGCCGGCCAGGTAAGAGATGAGCTGGTCTACACCTTGGACGTGCCCGCGACAATCCTTGACGCCGCCCGCCAACAGTCAGCCGACCCCGTTGAAGGCCAGAGTCTGCTGCCCCTGCTCGAGGACGGCGGCGGATTCAACCGGCGTGAATATCTGACCTGCCGCTATGGCAACTCCGTCTGGTACCGTGATGACCGCAACTGGTTCTTCGACTCCGTCGACTGGCAGTCGCCGCCCCCCAACACCTCCTCATCCAGCGGGCGGCAGCCGGTCATACGCCTGTTTGATCTCGAGACCGACCCCGATTGCCGCGTGAACATCGCCGGCAACAGCCCGGAGCGAGTCGCCTTGGCCCGCGAACGGGTCCTCGCCGACGCCGGCGGTCATCTCAACTACTACGAGCGTCAGGATTCCACCGACGCTCTGGGACGACCGGAGTTTTCCAGCAGGTAGCTACCGATCCACTTGGGGGCGGTGACCGCTGACCGCTCCGGCAACCGGCCCCAGCCAACTGGAGTTTGTCCTATGCCCAATGTTGCTGCCGCTCGACTCGAACGGATCGCAGGACGCCTCATGCAGGCCGCCGGCGCCTCATTCGCCGAAGCCGCCACCATCTCGCGTCACCTGATTGCCGCCAATCTCGCCGGCCACGACTCCCATGGCGTCATCCATGTCCCCTCCTACATCGCCTCGATCAGAAAGGGGCACCTGCAGCCCGGAGCCCCCTTCACCATCACACAGGAGAGCCGGGCAACTACGGTCGTAGACGGAAACTGGGGCTTCGGCTTCACCGTTTCCGAACGGGCCATGCAGCTGACCATAGACAAGGCGCGCCGGGAAAACGTCGCTGCCGCTACCGTCGTGCGCCAGGGCCACGTCGGGCGTCTGACCGACTATCCCCTGATGGCCGCCGAGGCCGGTATGATCGGGCTGATGACAGCCGACTCCGGTCGCGGCCCCAAAAGCGTTGCCCCGTTCGGCGGACGCGAACCTCGCCTGGGCACCAACCCAATCTGCATCGCCGTCCCCTCCAATCTGAACGGCCCCTTCTACATCGACATCGCAACCTCTGCCGTCGCCGGCGGCAAACTGGGGGTCGCCATCCAGCGCGGCCAGTCAATTCCCACCGGCTGGGTGATCGACAGCGAAGGACGCGCCTCCACCGACCCCGCCGCCGCCCGCAACGGTGGGGCCATGCTGCCCCTCGGCGGTTCGGAAGGTCACAAGGGTTTCGGTCTGTCCGCCATGGTCGAAATTCTCTCCGGGCTGCTGACCGGCCTCGGGTTCGGGATCGAACCGTCCGGCCGCCACAACGACGGCTGCTTCATGGCCGTCTTTCAGGTCGATGCCTTTCGCCCTTTGGAAGAGTTCAAACAGGAAGTAACCGATTTCGCCCACTACCTGACGGCAACACCGCCCGCCGAGGGAACTGAACGCGTCTACTACCCCGGCGAGCTTGAATACCTGCGTACCCGGAAAGGCCGCGCCGATGGCATCTACGTTGAAGAGAGGACCTGGCAAAGTCTTGCCGAACTGGCCGTTGAATTCGGCGTCGACGAGGACTTCTCCTCTGATAGCGCTGATCGGTGACCGGTACCGCCCTTGCGCTCACCCCTATTTTGGACTGCTCCCGAAATGCCCTCGGCGTTGGAAAAAGCCTCACTTCAGGCTACAATGGCCCTGGTGTTGTAAAGCATTGCCCACAATGAACGATGCAAAGCTTAATGAATAAACCGGGCAGTGCCATCACGCAAAGCTTGCGTGGCATGGCGCTGTGCCATCCGGACACAATCAAAGTACATTTCGACCCGGACTATGCCGAGCGCCTGGCCCCCGCCCATTCCGGCAAAGTCGCCGTGATCAGCGGTAGCGGCAGCGGACACGAACCCTTGCCCATCGGTTACGTCGGTCTTGGCATGCTCGATGCAGCCTGTCCCGGCCCCATCTTTACCAGTCCTTCCCCCGTCCAACTCTTGGCGGCCGTCCATTCGGTCGACCACGGCGGGGGCGTCCTCTTCGTCGTAAAAAACTATGCCGGAGGCGTGCTCAACACCGAGCTGACAATCGAGATCGCCTTGCAGGAGGGCATCGACGCCCGCTACGTGCTCGTCAATGACGACGTGTCGATCCCCAAGGTCGCCAATCGCCGCGGCCTTGGCGCAGCTACTTTGGCCTGCAAAATCGCCGGCGCCGCCGCCGAATCCGGCTATACGCTGGACGCGGCGGTCGAAGTGACTCGGCGGGCTGTCGCAGCCTCCCGCAGCATGGGCGTCGGAACCAACGTAAATACCCTCCCCCGTAACGGCCCCGGCGAGAATCTGGCAGACGATACCATCGAACTGGGTGTAGGTATTCACGGCGAACCCGGCGAAGTTCGTTCGGTGAGCAAAGGAATGCCCGAAATCGTTGACCTGATCGTACACCCGATTCTCCATGACCTGCCCTTTGCCTCCGGTGATCGCATACTGCTCCTGATAAGCGGGATGGGCGGCACGCCGCCTCTGGAGTTGTACCTCTTCTCTGAGGCAATTCACGAGTTGCTGGCCGCACATAGTCTTCGCGTGGAGCGCCAGCTGATTGGTAACTACCTCACCTGCCTCGGCCGCGGCGGGTATACCATATCCCTGATGAGACTGGACGACGAGCTGCTGCAGCTGTGGGATGCTCCCGTGCATACACCCGTCCTGCACTGGTAACGGACCGACCAGCGGACCACGGAACACGAAAATGGCCCAGGAGATCACAACAAATCAACTCCGCAAATGGCTGCTGGTTTACGCCGCTCGCATCATCGAGAACGAAGACCATCTCACCGAGTTGGATACCGCCATCGGTGACGCCGATCACGGCGTGAATATGCGCCGCGGCATGGGAAAACTGCAGGAGCGCCTCCAGGACGAGGGGCAATCTGAAGACGTCAGCGCCTTCCTCCGCTCCGTCGCCATGACCCTCATCAGTGGGGTCGGCGGCGCCGCCGGACCACTGTACGGGACCTTCTTCCTGCGCGCTGCCACCAGCCCCACCAACGGCAGCTCTATCGATCTGGAACAGTTGACCCAGATGTTCCGCTACGGCCTTGATGGTCTCCAGCAGCGGGGCAAAGCCCAGGCCGACGACAAGACCATGATCGATACAATTCAGCCCGCCGTCGAGGCGATGGAGGCCGCGCTGGCAGCCCATCAGAGCGCCGCCGTCGTACTGGCCGCTGCCCGCCAGGCCGCCCACCTGGGCATGAAACATACGATTGAAATCGAGGCCAGAAAAGGACGCGCCAGTTACCTTGGCCCGCACTCTATCGGTCATCAGGATCCCGGCGCCACCAGCGCTTACTTCCTGTTCGAGACCGCCGCCGAGGTCTTCACGACAACTGGTGCTGACTGATGCCTCAACTGATCGGTGCAATCGATTCCGGCACCACCAGCACCCGTTTCATGCTCTTTGATCAAGCGGGCGCCGTCGTCGGATTCGAGCAGCAGGAACACGAACAGATCTTTCCTCGCAGCGGCTGGGTCGAACACGATCCCCTCGAAATCTGGCAGCGCACCCAGGAGGTGATTCGGGCGACCCTCTTCAAATGTGACGTCCAGCCCAGCCAGATCGCCGCCGTCGGCATCACCAACCAGCGCGAGACCGCAGTCGTCTGGGACCGCAGCACCGGGCAGCCCGTCTGCAACGCCATCGTCTGGCAGGACACGCGCACCGACCGCATCTGCCGGCGCCTGGAAGAGGCCGGTCACGCCCCCACTTTCCAAAAGAAGGCCGGTCTGCCGCTCGCAACCTATTTCGCGGGGCCCAAATTCCGCTGGATCCTGGACAACACCGAGGGCGCCCAGGCCCGGGCCGATGCCGGCGAACTGATCTGCGGCACAGTTGATAGCTGGCTCATCTGGCAGCTTACCGGCGGCGACCGCGTCCACGTCACCGATCCCACAAACGCCAGCCGCACCATGCTGATGGACCTGGAAAGCCTCTCTTGGGATTCGGATCTGCTCGATATCCTGGCGATTCCGCCCTCTATGTTGCCGGAGATCCAGCCCAGCAGCGCGCCTGCCTTTTATGGCACGACCGCAACCGATGGCCCCTTCGCCGCCGCCATTCCAATCTGCGGCAACCTGGGCGACCAGCAGGCCGCGACCGTCGGCCAGACCTGTTTCAGCCCGGGCGAGGCCAAGAATACCTACGGGACCGGCTGCTTCATGATCCTGAACACCGGTGAAGAGATCGTCTACAGCCGCAACGGGCTGCTGACGACCGTCTGCTACCAGATGGGCGAATCAGCCCCGGTCTACGCCTTGGAGGGTTCAATTGCAATGGCCGGCGCCACAGTGCAGTGGCTGCGTGACGAACTGCAGCTGATCGGTTCGGCTGCCGAGACTGCCGAGATCGCCCAAAGCGTCGATGACACCGGCGGCTGCTATCTGGTACCCGCCTTCAGCGGCCTGTTCGCCCCCCACTGGCGCAGCGACGCCCGCGGCATCATCGTCGGCCTCACCCGCTACGTCAACCGGGCGCATGTCGTGCGCGCCGCGCTCGAATCCATCTGCTACCAGACGCGTGAGGTGTTGGATGCGATGAACGCCGATAGCGGCGTGCCATTGCGCCAGCTTAAGGTGGACGGCGGCGCAACTGTCAACGACATGCTGATGCAGATGCAGGCCGACATCTTGGGAACGACTGTGATCAGGCCCCGCATCGCCGAAACAACCAGCCTCGGCGCGGCCTATGCAGCCGGCCTCGCAGTCGGTTTCTGGCCCGATCTGGATACCTTGCGCACGCAGTGGCAGGAGGACAAGGTCTGGCAGCCGCAGATCCGCGAAACCGAACGCGCCCAAGGCTACGCCGGCTGGCAAAAAGCCGTCGAACGCACGCTCAACTGGGAGGAGTGAGCATCCCAGTGTCCGTTCATCACAGCGCTGGCCCTCTGGAGAGTCAATCTTGATAGGTCTTGTGATCGTCTCCCACAGTGCCAAACTTGCCGCGGGCGTGCATGAATTGGCGGCGCAGATGGCTGGAGGTCAGGTCGCCATAGGTCAGGCCGGCGGCCTTTCAGACGACGGTGAGACACTTGGCACCGACGCGTCCAGGATACTTTCCGCCATCGAAGAGGTCTGGGGTGAAGACGGGGTGCTCCTGTTGATGGATCTGGGTAGCGCTGTCATGTCCGCTGAATTGGCTCTCGAAATGCTGCCGAAACACCGGCGGCAGAACTGCCTCCTGAGCAACGCGCCCCTGGTGGAGGGCGCCATCGTCGCTGCGCTTCACGCCAGCCTAGGCGAGCCTTTGCAGGCCGTGAACGCTGTCGCCGAGGCCGTGCTCTCGACACCCAAACTTGTCGGCGCCGGCTGAGCAAATCGAACTATCGCACTCTTGGAACTCTGAGATGGAGCATCGATCTTCACAGGCAGGCCCTCAAGATGAAAAACAAGAGGGCAAACAACAGAACTGGGAGAGCGGGTTGAGCAGCAACTCCCACTCTCCTCTGCCTGACGCCCCCCCCCCCGCGCTTCCGGCGTCCAAAAGCGTTGTGGTCACCGTCAGTGATCCCCGCGGCCTTCATCTCCGTTCCGGCAGAGATGTGGTCCGCATCGCCAGCCGGTTTCAGGCGAGGATCACTGCCGCCAACCTCAGCCGTAACACCAACGCCGTCGATCTTAAAAGCATTCTCCAACTGATGCAGCTTCAGGCCCGCCAGGGGCATTCCCTGCACCTGGCCGCATCTGGCCCTGACGCCGACGCAGCTATCGAGGCGCTCTGCTCCCTCTTCTAAACGCCAGCGAGTAAACCTGTGCAGCAGCTTTTCCACGGCCTCTCAGCGGCGCCCGGGGTCGGTATCGGAAACATATACAAATACGCTCCGGTCCCTCCGGACGATACCGGCGGGACGCCCGCGCCGTCGGCCGGCGACCCTGAAGAAGAGTGGGAACGCTTTCTGGCAGCTCGCCTTCTGGTCGATGAAGAACTGGCCCGGCTGGCCCAGATCGGACAAACGGCAACCGCCGAGATCTTTCTCGTTCACCGCGAAATCCTCCACGACAGCACACTCATCGACGCGGTGCGCGCCGCCATCGACGCCGGCTCCGACGCCACCCGCGCCACCCGGCGGGCCACCGGTGAGCTGGTGCGGCTCTTCCAGGATCTCAGCGACCAGTATTTCGCCAGCCGCGCCACCGACATCCGCGATGTAGGGCAACGCCTCGTCTTCCGCCTCGGCGGAATCACCCCCGCCCGCCAGCTGAACCCCCTGCCTGACGATACAATCCTGCTCGCAGAGGACCTGACCGCGTTCGACACAACCCACCTCGACCAGGCCCACGTCGTTGGCATCGCCCTCGCCGCCAGTACGCCTACCGCCCACACGGCCATTCTGGCCCGCAGCTTGGGCATCCCCCTTGTCTGCAGCGCAGGCGCGGAAATCCTGCAGCTGCACACCGGCATGTTCAGTGTGGTCGATGGAATCCGTGGCCGTCTCCTCGTCGACCCCGATGAGGAGACGCTCGAACAGTACGAGTTGACCCGTTCCCGGCTGCGGCGCTTCCAGGCTGAGGCGCTCTCACAGTCCCACGAACCCGCCTTGACGCCCGATGGCGAACGCATCCCCGTACGCGTGAACGTCAACAGCCGTGAAGATCTCCTCCACATCCATCCCAACGGCGCCGAGGGTATCGGTCTCCTCCGCACCGAAAATCTGTTTCAACACCGTACCAGCCCGCCGACCGTCTCCGAGCAGCTGGCCGCCTACCAGGATGTGCATTCCTATACCAACAACCACTCCCTTACTGTGCGCCTGCTTGACATCGGCGGCGACAAACCGGTTCCCTATCTGCAGCCTCCCGCCGAAGCCAATCCCTTCCTCGGCGTGCGCGGCATCCGCCTCCTGCTCCGCCACCCGCAAATGCTCATCGACCAGGCCCAGGCGTTGATAGAACTGGCCCGGAACGTATCGTCCGTAGACCGCATTCGAATTCTGATCCCCATGATTTCGAAGGTGAACGAAGTCCGCCAGACCTTGGAGCTGCTTGAAGAGATTCCCGGCTATCGGCATTGCCGTCGCAAACTCGGCACACTTGAAGTAGGCGTGCTGATCGAAGTGCCGTCGGCCGCTCTCCTCGCGCACCACTTCGCTCCGCAGGTCGACTTCCTCAGCATCGGCACCAACGATCTGGCCCAATATACCCTTGCCGCAGACCGCGTGAACAGCGCCGTCGCAACCCTGGCAACCCCCCTCGACCCCTCAGTGCTGCGCCTGATCGCTCTGACCTGCGAAGCGGGCCGCGCTGCCGGCATCCCCGTTGCCATCTGCGGTGAAGTCGCCGGCGACCCTTCCGTGCAGCCCCTGCTTCTGGGCCTGGGTCTGAATGAAATCAGCGTGGCCGGCCCGGCCGTTCCCCTGGTCAAATCAGCAATTCGGCGCGTGGACATGGACGCGGCCAGAGAGCTCGCCGCCACGGCGCTCAAATGCAGCCGCGCCCAGGAGATCCACCAGCTTCTCCATGACATTGGATAGCGCCCGATGAAGAGGATGCAGACCGAAATCCTCGTGATCGGCGGCGGCGCTACCGGGACCGGTGTCGCCTGGGATGCCGCCTTAAGGGGATTCCGCACCGTCCTCGTCGAAAAACGCGACCTGACCCATGGTACGACCGGGCGCTACCACGGCCTCCTCCACAGCGGAGCAAGATATGTACTGAAAGATGCCGCCAGCGCCGTCGAGTGTATCAGCGAGAATCGCATCCTGCGGCGTACCCACACCCACTGCATCGAAGACACTAGCGGATTCTTCGTTGTCTTGCCCGAAGATGAAGACGACTATCCCGATCGCTTCGCGGCCGCCTGCCGCCGCCTCGACGTCCCCTGCACCGAGATCCCGCCGAACTCCGCCCTCCGCCGCGAACCTCTGCTGAACCCCCGCATCAGCCGCGTCTTCGAGCTGCCCGACGCCGCCGCCGACAGCTTCCTCGCCACCCACGCCACCGCTCAGGCCGCCCGCCAGGCCGGCGCAACGCTGCTGCCCTACCACGAGCTCACCCGTCTCCACCTCTCCGGCGGAGACGGCAACCGCGCAGTCTCCGCCGCCACCGTTCTCGACACAGTCTCGGGCGAAGAGTTGCACATAGACGCCGACCTCGTCGTCAACGCCGCCGGCGCCTGGTCCGGTCAGGTCGCGGCCCTGGCCGGCGTCGAAGTGAAGATGATTCTTGGCAAAGGCGTGATGCTGGCAACCAACGCCCGCCTGACCAACACCGTTATCAACCGCTGCAAAATGCCCGGCGACGGCGACATTCTCGTGCCGATTCACACTGTCAGCGTCATCGGCACGACCGACGAACAGGTGGCTGACCCCGAAAACATCTCCATCGAACGGTGGGAAGTTGACCTGATGCTGACCGAAGGCGATAAACTGGTGCCCGGCCTCAGCCGCAGCCGGATCCTGCGGGCCTGGGCCGGCGTGCGGCCCCTCTACCAGGAGACGCAACCGCCCGGCCAGCCTGCCCCGGGCGGCAACGATTCTCAGTCGAACGATCAGCCGGCGCAGGGTTCACCCCTATACAGCCGTGACGCCACCCGCGCCCTGGCCCTGCTCAACCACCAGCAACGGGATGGCGTGCGCGGGTTTATCACAATTACCGGCGGCAAATGGACGACCTTCCGCCTGATGGCCGAGTCCGCAGTCGATGCAGCCTGCGGGCAGCTCGGCGTTTCCCGCCCCTGTCGCACCGTCGATACACCGGTGCCCGGTGTCGAACAGGGGCACTACTGGCTCGGCCATCGGCTCAACGAAGTCGAAGACGAAAATCTGCAGTCGGAGCTGATCTGCGAGTGCGAACTGGTAACCCGCTCGATGTTGGAAGGCGCGGCCCAGCGCAACCCTACCGTCACCCTGGATGATCTGCGCCGCGATGTACGCCTCGGCATGGGCCCGTGTCAAGGCGGCTTCTGTACCTATCGCGCTGTCGGTATCCTGCACCAGCTGCGCGCCGGCAAAGCCTCGCCCGTCGCCGGCGAGTGGAAGGTGGCCCACATACAGTCCCCGGCCCATCACCACCGCGACGGTGCCGCGGCCGGACCCTCCGGCGCCGGCCCGGCGCCGGCCTCCAGTCCCACCCCCTCTGACGAATCCCGCCAGCGCTCCGCCGCCATCGAGCCTCGCGCATCCGTTTCGCAGCCGAACCTGCTCCTGCGCGACTTCCTGCAGGAACGCTGGAAAGGCGTTGCGCCGATCCTGTGGGGTCAGCAGCTGCGCCAGGAACGCCTGGACGAACTGATCTATCTGAGTATCCTGAACGCCGATCATCTGCCCGTCGATGACGAGGAAAGCCCGCTCTCTTCCTTCTATCGTTCCGATTCCTCGCCTTCAGATTCTGATCTCTGATTCATGCTTGATCTCCTTGTCATCGGCGCCGGCCTGACCGGCCTCTTTGCCGCATATACCGCCGCCCGCGCAGGTCTGCGCGTGCGTGTAATCGCCCACGGCGCCGGCTCGATCCACTGGCATGCCGGCACAATCGACCTGCTGGGCTATCTGCCCAATGGGCAGGACGCGGTCGCGAACTGGACGCAAGCGCTCCCCGAACTGCCGCTTGCGCATCCCTATTGGCTTCTCGGCGTCGACGCGATCGCGAAAGCGCTGGACGAGTTTCAACACCTTGCCGCCGCGGCAGGGCTCCCGTATGTTCGCGCCGGCAGCGGCATGGGGCTCACCACCCCCAACCTGAAAACGGAACAGATTTCGCAAAGGGGCGGTCCTGCCGAACCGTTCGACGACCCCAATTTCGGGCGAAACTGCGAGCTCATTTCTCCGGTCGGCGCCGCCCGCCCCGTCTATCTCGCGCCGGCAGCCCAACAGGCGGGCAATCTGGAGGACAACCGCCCGCTTTTAATCGTCGGCCTGGACGGCATGCCCGACTTCTATCCGGCGCTGATCGCGGAGAATCTGCAAAGACAGGGCCGCCTTGCTCGCAGCGCTTCCCTGCCCCTCAATCAGCTCACAAAAAGGCGTGATCGCAGTCCGCTGCAGTTGGCCCGGCTGCTGGACCAGCCGGCAGCGCAGACACTCCTTACCGAAATGGTAGTAGACGTAGCAGCCGCCGGCGAACGTGTCGGTCTACCTGCAGTGTTGGGGTTGAACGACCACGCCCGCCTCTTGGAGAAAATTCACCAGGCGCTCGCCGGTCGAGACCCCAACACGTCCCGATTTCACGACAACCAGGGGTCGGGCGCTGCCGTTTTCGAAGTCCCGACACTGCCCCCCAGCGTGCCGGGACTGCGTCTTGACACCGCCCTGCGCGCACAGTTGGACCGCCTGGGTGTACGCGTCGAACTCGGCATGAAAGCCTGCGGGTTCCACGCAGCCGGCCGGCGCATCGAGTGGATCGAGACCGAAACCGGCAGCCGCCCATTGCGCCACACGGCCCGCAACTACCTTCTGGCCACCGGCGGCGTCCTTGGCGGCGGCATCTACGGTGACCGCTGCGGCCATGTAAAGGAGACTGTCTTCGACCTGCCCTTGACCGGGCCGCAGACGCGCACCAAGTGGCTGCGCCCCCTCTTCCTGGACAGACGCGGTCACCCGATCTTCCAGGCCGGTGTCTCCGTCGACCACCGCTTTCGTCCGTTGGGCCAATCCGGCGCGCCGGTCTACGATAACCTGTGGGCTGCAGGCGCAATCCTCGCCCACACCGACCCGATCCGCGAGCGCAGCCGCGAAGGAATCGCCATCTCAACAGGCTACGCCGCGGCAAATGCCGTCGTCCGTGTCCAGTAACCTTAAGCTACCGTCCAAATGCCTACCGCATCTCTGAACTCTGTCGGCCTGAGCCTGAACGACTGTATCAAGTGCAACATCTGCACCAGCTACTGCCCGGTCTCCCAAGTGACCGACAGCTTCCCGGGACCGAAATACGCCGCGCCCCAGTCCGAACGTTTCCGGGATTTCGGACACCCGTTTTACGCGGACGGCGCCGGCCCCATCTCCCGCACACTTGCCGCCGGCCAGATGCCTGACGCCTCGGTCGACTACTGCTCCGGCTGTCGCGTCTGTAATGAAGTCTGCCCAACCGGTGTCCGTATCGCCGAAATCAACGCCCGCGCCCGCGCCCGCATCGTGGCGTCACGCGGCCTCTCCTTGCGAAACCGGCTTCTGGGCCGCAATGAGCTGCTGGGGCGGATAGGTAGCATTGCGCCCGGCCTCGCGAACTTCCTGCTGCACAACCCGCTCAGCCGTCGGCTCGCCGCCTCCCTGTTCGGCGTGGCAGAGAAGGCGCCGCTCCCCCTCTGGTATCACGAAACGCTCAACCGCTGGCTGGCGCGTACGCGTGCCCAACGGCTGCGCAGCGAGCAAAAAGTCGTCTACTTTCACGGCTGCGCAACGCAGTACTATGAACCCTTCGTTGGCATCGCGGCAATTCTGGTCCTGGAGCATCTCGGCTACGAAGTTATTGTGCCGCAGCAAAACTGCTGCGGCCTGCCGATGCTTTCGAACGGAGAATTCGGCGCCGCCGAAAGCTACCATCGCCGCAACGTTGCCCGCCTCGCCCAATTCGTCAACGCCGGCTACCCGATCATAGGCGCCAGCACCAGCTGCACCCTCACTCTCAAGGAAGAGGCCCCCGAGCTGCTCGATCTGGAGAACGACGCAGGCACGCAGGCCCTCAAGCTCGCCACCTGGGATATCTTCGAATGGCTGCGCGAGCGTCTCGATCAAGGACAGCTGCCCTCGGATCTGCGTCCACTTCACCAATCTGATCAGCCCTTCATCCTGCCTTACCATGCCCCCTGCCAGCTGCGCGCGCACCGCATCGGCAAACCCGCGCTCGACCTGCTGGCCCGGATCCCAGGGCTCGACCTGCGCGAGAGCCGCGCCCGCTGCTGCGGAATCGCCGGGACCTACGGCTACAAGATCGAAAAATACCAGATCGCCATGGACGTGGGAGCCGAGCTGTTCGACTTCGTCGCGGCGCAGTCCGCAGAGTCGGACCAGCATACTGAGGGATCGCTTTCCTTTACCGCCTGCGACTCTGAAACATGCCGCTGGCAGCTGGAACACGGGACCGGCCTCCCCTCCCGCCACCCCATCGAGCTGCTGGCGGCAGCCTACGGCCTCTACGACCTCCAGGCCCGGCGTCAGGCGGATCGGAACTGAGCCATGGACTCTCTCCGCATCTTCATCATCGGGGCCGGGGCCATCGGCTGTTTTGTCGGCGGCAAGCTGGCTTCTGCCGGGCACGCCGTGACACTGGTCGGTCGCGCCCGCACGGCCGCGGCTCTGCAAACGCGCGGTCTGGAGCTGTACGCCGCCGATGGCGCAGTGGAACGGGTTCCTTCGATCAACGTGGTTGCCTCTGTGCAAGAGGCCTTTCCTGACACATATGACATCGCTGTCCTCGCCGTCAAAAGCTATGACACGGCAACAGTGTTAGACGAAATGGCCCCATTGGAAGCACTGCTTCCCCCGGCAATACTCAGCCTGCAGAACGGCGTCGGCAACGAAGAACAGATCGCCGCCCGTTTTGGCCCGCAGCGGGTCCTCGCCGGAACGATCACCGCCCCTGTCGAGGTGAAAGAGCCCGGCATCGTCCAGGTGACAAAGCCCAACTTTGCCATTGGCTTGGCAGACTTCCGCGGAGACGGCGAAGACGCGGGCAGCAACTCACTCTCCTCTCTCCTCTCTTCTCTCTCCTCGAGCTTCTCCGCCGCCGGACTCCCCGCCAAGGTGTACGACGACGCCCACAGCATGAAATGGTCAAAGCTGCTCATGAACATGATCGGCAACGCCGCCAGCGCTATCCTCGCCGAGCCGCCCGGCATCACATTCGCCGACCCCCGCATCGCCGACCTGGAGATCGACGCCCTGCGCGAGGCCCTGCGCGTCATGGCTGCCGCCGGCATTCGCCCTCTCAACGTCGAAAAGTACCCGCTTCGAACTCTCGCTCCCCTGTTGCGCTTCGGTCCGCGCCCGCTCCTGCGGACCGCCCTGCACCGGGTCGTCGGCGGAGCCAGAGGCGGCAAGATGCCCAGCCTATTCCTGGATCTGGAGTCAGGTAAGAGGGGCAGCGAAGTCGCCTGGTACAACGGCGCCATCGTGCGCAAGGGCGAGGAAGTCGGCGTCGAAACGCCGGTCAACCGCTTGCTGACCGAAACTGTTCAGCAACTGGCGGCCGAACCGCAGTTGCGGGCTGTTTGGAGAGGAGATTTCGAACAACTCGCTGCTGCGGCCAGAAAAGAGGCTGGATCTTAGGCCGCAGCAGCGCACGCGGGATCAGAAGGATTCAAAGAGTTGAGCAGGGGATCGAAAGCCTAGAGCCCTGGCCCGATCAGCACGATCAGGACAAGCGCCAGGAGCGCAAAGGCTGAATACTCCAGCACCAGCTTGCGGCTGAGATGGCCCTCATGCAGCGCGTGCCGGGCCAGCCCCACGAACAGGTAGAAAATCAACAGCAGAACCAGGCCGCCGCTTGCGCCCGAGAGCGGCCAGTAGTTCAGCGCCCACGCCGCTTCACCCAGTATGATCGCAACCAGCGCCGCATACATGAGCACGACGTTCACCCTGGGCATGATGTCCCGCAGCAACTCAACCGCCAGCAGCGCGGACGTCGCGGCGATCAGGGTTCCGGAGAGTAGGCTGCGCGTTCTCGTCTGATACACCAGCAGGAAAAGGGCCAGCGCCGCGGTATAGGACAACACATTGAGCAGGATGCGGGCCTGTCGGTAACCCGCCGATCCCTGATCTACGGAGGCGTACAGGTTGAACAGAATGATGGCGATTAACCCGCCGCTGAGCAGCGCCGCGCCCGCCTGGAAAAGCGGTGTCCGGGCCTCGGGCGCCAGCAAGACCGCCAAAATGGAGACGGCGGCAGGCAGCCCCCAGAACAGCCAGGTGTGCCCACCCAACTCGGGCTCGCGGCCCAAAGAGTCCCCGGAATAAAGCGGATGGATGCGGATCGCCCGTTCCGTACCGCTGGCCGTGAGCAGCGCGATAAAGACGGCGATCACGGTCGTCTCGCTGATTCGGATCGACATCGGCGAGCCCAGCGCATTCAGCGTAAATACAACCGTCGGCAGCCGCAGGAAGAGACTGATCGCAACCGTCGCTGCAACCGCCCACGCCAGCACGCTCACCCGCTGCACAAAGCGTCGGTTCGGGCCGTACGCAGTCACCGATGCGGCAGGTCGGTCCATCCCCGTTGCGGCCAAAGACGGACTGCCGCCCGCCGGTTGCCCCGTATTCTGTTCCCCGCTGGCGCCGAACGGCGCATACCGGTTCTCAGTACCCAATTTTCGACTTCCGGTTTCCTGTTGGAAAGGATGATGATACTATAAATCAAAAAGAAATAACTGGAAACCGTAGTTGAGCGAATACACAAATTTCGACATCACCATAACCGGCAACAGGGCTCCTTACGCCGTCCTGGCCTCCTATCGCGGCCTGAGCGGCGCCTCCACCTTCAGTCAGGACGCCCTCCATTCTGTCTGGGTGAATTTCCTGGCCCGGTTGGGCGACCCGTATCAGACACAAGGGGAAGAGCTGCTTGCCGAAATCGGCAGCAGGCTGTATTCTGAACTGGTCCGCGATCAGGTGCGAGACCTCTGGGCCCAGGCCCGCGCCGACCTGGATGACGGAGGACGGCTGCGGCTCAGGCTCATCCTGCACCCGCCCGCAATCGCGGCGCTTCCCTGGGAAACCCTCCACGACCCCCGCCGCAATCAGTCCTTTGCCGCCGACACCAATATCTCACTCGTCCGTACCCAGAATCTCGTCAGCTATGTTGCCCGCCCCAGGGCGCTGGAGGCGCCGCCGCCCCTCAAAGTTCTGTTGGTGACGGTCGATTCAGGAATGCCGGACCTCCCCATGCAGCACGGGCCCGACGAGGGTGATTCGGGCCGCGGGCTGGCCGCAAATGTTGAGACTGAACAGATCCGTTCGACAATCGAAAAGCTTCCCTCCGCCCGCGTCAAGCTGGATCACCTGCACGGACGCGTTACGATTCAGCAGATCCAGGAACAGCTGGTGAGGACCTGGCCCGACATCCTGCACTTTGTCGGCCATGGCAACGAGGAAGGCCTCCTGCTCTGGGCCGATGACGCACCTGCTCTCGTGTCCGCCGCAACCCTGCGTACCGTATTGCAGCAGGCAGAATCGGTGAAACTCGTCTTCCTCAACGCCTGCCTGGCCGGACAGGTCAACAGTGCACGACCCTTTGCCGGCATCGCCCACCAGCTGCTTCAGAGTGGTCTGCCTGCCGTGATCGCAATGCGCTATGAGATCATGGATCGCTCCGCCGTGCACTTTGCCGCCGGTGTCTACCAGGCCCTCGTGACAGGTCAGGGCCGCGGCCAGCTTGACGCCGCCGTCAGCATCGCCCGCAACAACATGTACATCAGCGACCCCAACCGCGTCGACTATGCAACGCCAATCCTCTGGCTCAATTCGGAGGACGGCCGCATTCTGCCCTTCGACGATGCCCGGCAAACGGAACCATCCACCTCCCCCCGCTCAATCTTCACGCGTTCACAGATGGGGAGTTCCGTGTTGCGCCTCGAATTCAAGCTGGCAGAAAAGGAGGCGTGGTACCGCTCCCTGCCCGAAACCATCTCCGATCCCCATCTGCCCTTCGAATATCAGCGTCGTCGTCGCATCGTCGGTCTGCTGCTGAGGATATTGCAGCAGGCGGTAGAGGAGCGGGATCAGGGCCGGGTCATCGACATCAGGTCTGTACAAAAGCGCCTGTCGACATTCGAAGAGGAGAGGCGCCATATCCAGAATATCCTTGACCATTGCCTGGATCGTTCGTAAGACCTGGTGCCGTGGCGCAGATCACCATCCGACTGCTCCATCTCGCCCTCCTCTACGCGATTCTCTGCTACCTGGGTGTAGAGATCGCCCTGACACTCCGGGATCTTCGCGAACAGGATCCCGGCAGCCTGCCGGCTACTATGGAGCCTCACTCCCAATTCTCCCCAGCCAGCCGGATACCCTTCCTCGGTGTCACCGTCGAGCTCGATCAATACGATGTCCCCCAAGATCGGCGGCAAGCGCTGCATCGCCTGCGCGGCGCCGGCTTCGGCTGGGTACGCCAGCGTATCGACTGGAGCCGCATCGAACCCGAACCGGACACGTTCCAATGGGCGTGGACAGACCAGGTCCTGACCGAAATCGCTGCCGCTGGATTGGTCCCGGTCATCGTGCTCGACGGCAGCCCCGCCTGGGCCAGGGACAGTAGAGACCGCGCTCCGCCGGGGTCCTTGGAAAACGACCTGCCCTTGCGGCTGGCGCCCCCAGCCGCGCCAGAGATCTTCGCCCGCTTTGCCGCCGCCTTTGCCCGCCGCTATCGTGACACAGTCCGCTTCTATCAGATCTGGGACGAGCCCAACATTGCCCCCCACTGGGGAAACCGCCTGATCGATCCGGTCGGCTATGCCCGACTGCTGCGCGCGGCGGCCCTTGCTGTCCGTGATGCCGACCCGGACGCTGTCATTCTGGCCGCTGCGCTCGCGCCCACACAGGACCGCGGCCACACCGCCATCGACGAAGGCTTCTTCCTCCAACGCCTGTACGCGGCCGGCGCCGCGCCCTACTTCGATGTCGTTCTCGTGCAGCCTTTCGGCTTCGGAACCGGGCCCGATGATCCCCGCAGCCGCGTCGATGCGCTCAATTTCCGCCGCGCTGTGTGGGTGCGGCGCGTCATGGTCGCCGCCGGTGATGCGCAGACGCCCGTCTGGGCCGTCCGTTTTGGTTGGAACCGGCAACTGCAAGATCATTGGAAGACCGTCTCAACGGCCGATCAACTGCGTCTTACAGAAGAGGCCATTCGCTATGCGCGCGCCCGCTGGCCGTGGCTGGCAGCCATGGGCTGGCCCGTCGACCGGCCAAACTCGCCTCCATCCGACCCACAGTGGGGCTTCTCTCTTATCACCGCTGAAGGAAAAGACCATGCCCTGCTGACCGTGTTTATCGACGCCGCGCAGGCTACAGCCGAAACCGGACCGCCCGCAACAGGTAACTGGCTGTATCTGCGTTTGGCTCTGCTGCTGCTCGCTGGCGGATTTCTTCTCTGGTGGTCGCGACTCACGGTCGGCGCCCTGCCTTTGCGCCGCTGGCAGGCTGTCTACCGGACCTGGCCGCTAACTGCCAAGCTCGCAGTCTGGGCTCTCCTGCTTACTGTCTACTACCTGGCCGTCTGGCCGCCGCTGATCTTCCTCTGCTGGCTTTTCGCCGCATTTCTCATCGCCGCCGAACCGCATACCGGGCTGATGATCGCGGCCGCCACCCTGCCCTTCCACTTTCAGCATAAAGAGCTGCGGCTCGTCGGCGCTATCTGGGCAGTCCCCCCGGCCCAGGCCGCACTGCTGGCCACGCTGCCTACCACTCTACCTGCCCTCGCGCAGCACGCCTTCCACGCCAAGCCTTGGCGCATCAGGTCTACACTCAAAGCCATCTACCCGGTTCGCCGTCCGCTATTTGCCGTTCGAAACGGGCAGTACGCCAATCTTCTCGTCGCGGCCTGGATCGTGATCAGCCTGCTCGCCGTTCGCAACGTCTGGCACTGGCCAGGCTATATTGACGGCATCTGGGAGCTTGTTGCGGTTCCCGCCCTGCTCTACGCCGGCATCAGGCTGTTGGCCGCCGAGCCGCGTCAGCAGCGGGCAGTGCTGACAGCCCTCTTCGCCGGCGGCGCTCTCGCAGCAGGTGTGGGGGCAATCGACTGGCTGATCGGCGGCGGTGTCACCGCCGACGGTGTGCGGCGCCTGATGGGGATCACCTTCTCACCCAATCAGACGGCCCTCTATCTGCTGCGCACACTTCTCCTTGGCGTCGGTCTCTTGGCCGCCGACGGGCGAAGACGCTCCGCGCTTACCGCTGGCTGTCTCCTGGTGGCCGCGGCGCTACTTCTGACAGCCAGCCGCGGGGCCCTGCTATTCGGCCTCCCGGCCGGCCTTCTCGTCATGGCTGCGGCGGGGGCCAGACAGGGTTACTTCCCCTTGGGCAAGCGGTGTGCCGTTCTGCTGACGGTCGTGATCGGCTTGGCCGCGGCGGTCGGTCTGGAGTTCGTCCTGCTTTACGGGGAGCGGCTGTTGAACCTGGAGACCCTGCGCTCGCGCTTCGCCATCTGGAGAGACGCCTTGGCACTCTGGAGGCAGTACCCGCTGTTCGGCGTGGGGCCAGGCGGATTCTACTGGAACTATCCCGCCTTCTTGCAAACCTCGCCAGCGGCAGATCCCAACCTGCTGCACGCGCACTCCGTCTGGCTGGAGTACGCAACCGGCTGGGGCGTCCTCGGGCTGGCGTGGCTCGTGGCGCTGATTGGTTGGGTAGTTTCCCTCTTGTGGCGCCCATCGCACGAGTCGCTTACATGGCGCCGGATCGGCCTGCTCGCGGCGACTGCCGCGGCCTTGGCACACGCGCAGGTGGACGCATTCGCCGCCTTGCCCGAGCTGGCAGCATGGAACTTCACTGCGCTGGCGCTCTTGGCAATTCCGCAAGGCGAGAACGAGTGACTCCCAGCCTCGGCAATGATGGTTGCAATTCGCTGATGCTGTCATTACCATTTCGTCAGAGGGAAAAATTGCGCAACCGACAGCTGCCAGAGAATTGGTTCGACTGATTAAAGGAGGGTTCACAATGGCACAGACGCAACTCACATCGCAACAGCTGGCATTCTTCGATACCTTCGGCTATCTCTACTTTCCCGAGCTGCTGGCCGACTGCGCTGACAGGATCATCGAAGAATTCGAAGCGATCTGGGCCGCACACGGCGGCGGTCACCACGGGCGGGAACACGATGGCGTGCAGCGGTCCTGCATCCTTCCCTTCCCCGACCAGAGCGGGTTTCTCAGTTCCCTCCTCGACGACCCGCGCATTCACGACATCGCCGCCGGCATTTGTGGCGACGACTTCAACTACACCAGCGGCGACGGCAACTACTATGCCGGCGACACCCGCTGGCACTCCGACGGCTACAGCGCCGAACGCGTTCTCAGCATCAAGATCGCCTTTTACCTCGACCCGCTCACCCGCGACAGCGGCGCCCTGCGCGTAATTCCGGGCAGCCACCGCGCCGGTGACGCCTACGCTGATTCACTTGAGAAGGATATTCGGGAGAGCGGCAAGATCTGGGGGCTGGAGGGGGCCGACGTACCGGCTCTGATCCTGGAGACCACGCCCGGCGACATCGTCGTATTCAACCACAATCTCAAACACGCTGCATTCGGCGGCGCTCTGAGCGCCGCCGAATGCATACCATGAACTTCTCTCGCCGCTATCCAATCCACCGTCTACGCGGCAACCTGCACCTTTTCTCCCGTCTCCGCGCTCAGGTAGATCGCATCCAGCAGCTTCATGAAGGTCAGCGCCTCCGCCGGCGACACGTCGGGCGGCTGCTCGCCGCGAATGGCCGCGGCAAAGTCGCGGATCTCCCCGTCAAAGTTCCCGCTGCCGTGCTCCGCGTGCTCCTCTACAAAGTCGTCGCCCTCAGTGTAAATTGCGCCCAACAGGCGTCGCGTGCCTGAACGTGTCTGCCCCGAAGCCAGCCGCGTCGACTCGACTTCAACCGTCCCAGCCGTGCCCAGGACGCGCAGACGCAGGTCCCAAGCCTGGTCCGCCCACGTGGCGATGACCGCAGACGTGTCCATCTGAATGGTGATGCCCCCGCTGCAGCCCACCAGAAAGCTCATGTAGTCCTCAGAATGGCGCTCCACTTTCAGTCGTGTCGGAAACGCGCTGTGGCTGACCGCGAATGCCCACTGCGGCTCCGGACAGCCCAGCAGGTACCAGGCCTGGTCGAGGTAATGGGAGCCGTGTTGCCCCAACGCGCCCCCCTTCAGGCCCCAGCGGTACAACCAGTCCCGGCCGGCCGGCGGCTCATAGTCCACCCCACGTTCTCGATAGTGGTAGTGGACGCGCGCGTGGTAAGGACGCCCAATCCTTCCACCGGCGATGAGTGACCGGCTCCTCTTGTTCTCCTCCTCGTGGCGCATGAAGTAGGAGTAGACGAGCGTCTTTCCGCTGCTCGCGGCGACCGTGTTGATCTCCTCGACTTCCGCGGCGTTGATGCCGTGCGGCTTCTGCACCAGCACGTGCTTGCCAGCCTCCAACGCGTCAAGTATCATCGGCTTGCGCACGTCCGGCGCCGTGGCAATACCAACCGCGTCTACCTCGTCATCGGCCAGCAGCTCACGGTAGTCTCCGTATACGCGGGCGACGTCGCTCTCTTGCGCCACCTTCCACGCCAGATCCTGGTTCAGGTCGGCGACCGCCCAAGCGACCGTATCATCACCCGCGTGCGCGCCCGCGACCCAGGCCCGACCGACCCGGCAGCCGACAACGCCGATCCTGATCTTGTCCGCCATCGCCCTACCCCCGGGCCGGCTCCGCCATCTCCGCCCGCGCCTTGGCCGACAGCGCCGGCAGATGGCTCTCGTGCGCCATCACCTGCTCCAGATGCCGCATCCGTGACGGGGAAGCGGTATTGCGCATGATATCGGAGTGCATCTGGTCCTTCCAGAAACGGGCGCCGCCGGCAACGAACTTCTCCAACTCCTCGATCTCTTCCGGCGTCTCGCAGTAGGCGCAGCAGTTGATAGTAAACATGCGTCGCGCCGCGTTTCCGCCAAACGACGAGTGCATCAGATTATGATTGAACGCCACAACATCGCCCGGCTGCGTCTCCAGCGCCACGTGCGGCACCTCCAGCTGCGAGATTCCCCAGAGATCCGGAGCATCCCGCGCCTGCCGGGCCGACCACTCCTCAAGGTCCGCCCGGTGCGAGCCGGGGATCACGCGCAGACAGCCCGTATCGGACGTCAGCGAGTCGAGATAGAAGGCCACCTTCAGGTACTTGCCAATTGTGTGGAAGCCGTCACTGTGCCAGCGCGTATCGCCCGTGTAGAAGTTGCCGTCGCCGCCGAGATAGTTGAAATCGTCGCCCAGGATGCTGCTGATAAGCCCATCAATGCTGGGATGGTCCAGGAGCGTGCACAGCCGCTCACGCTGGTCGATAAATGGAACGATGCAAGAGCGCTGCGTCCCGTCGTGCACCTGACCGCTGGTCGCAAAGATCGATTCGAAATCCTCCGTAATCCAGCCGATCTCCTCCTTCACCAGACTGGGAAAGTGGAGAAAGCCGAAAGTTTCAAAAAACCGGAGCTGCTGTTGGCTGAGTTTCATCGATTCGTCTCCTGAGAAGCGTGACTCTATCCTATGGGGTGTCTCCATTCGTTGGGCAAAGGTTGGCCCGGACCGGCAGGCCGTCCCGAGCGCCTGTCGGCTGGGCGTCGCCAGGCCTTGGCGGGGCGAGAGCGTGCCCCCTCAGGCCACAGCCTTGTTCAGCGCCGGCATCAGCTCGGTCTGGAATAGTTCAACATTGCGCAGCCAGCTCGCCTTGTCGTCCCAATCAAACCCCATCAAGACCAGAGTGCCGAACGGTCCGCATTCCTCCATCAACGCCAGCAGCCGCTCCAGCACATGGTCCACGTCGCCGGCGATGATCTGCTCCGACATCCAGTAGTCCATGTTGCAGTCCGCGTTCGACATCTCCAGGTCCCGCTTGAGAACGTCCCTGCCCCGGCTCTTATCCAGCAGGTTGGCGATATACTCATAATTCCCCCCCACCGAGTTGGTCCGCGCCCGCGCCACCGCCTCTTCCGTCGTATCGGCCAGGAAGATCGCCCGCGCCACCCTCCAATCGGCCCTGTCCGGCTTTCGTCCTGCCTCTTCCGCGCTGCGTGCGTACGTTTCCCAGTTGTCCGCCAGCACATTCCCCGCCGCCAGCGCGGCCGAAAACGGCGCGAAACCGTACTGCCCCGCCATCTTCAGACTGTATGAGTCGCGGGTTATTCCCGGCACGAGGATCGGAGGATGGGGCTGCTGCAGTGGCTTGTGGATAAACCCGATCTGGCTCTCCTCGTCGACATTTTCCTTCAGTGAGAACTGCCAGAACTGGCCTTTGTGCTCGTAGGGCGGGTCCGATGCCCACAGCTTCAGAATGACGTCAATCGCTTCCACCGTCATCCTGCCGCCGTCCTTCGGGTGCTGACCGTAGAGCTCATAGTCCGTGCTCACCCCGCTCGGCCCAAGACAGAGATTGAGCCGCCCATGGGCCAGATGATCGAGAAAAGCAAGCCGCGTCGCCAGATAGGCCGGATGATGCAGGTTAACGCAGATCGGCGCCGGTCCCAGCCGGATACGCTTCGTTACCCCCAGCGCGCGCCCGATAAACGCTTCCGGCACCACCACCGTCTCGTACCGCATCGTGTGGTGCTCGCCAATCCAGAACTCCTCGAAACCCAGCTCGTCCGCCAGCACCGCCAGCTCAATATCCTCGTCGTACCCCTGCGCCAGCGGCTTCTCCGGCGGATGAAACGGCATGATGAAAATGCCCGATTTGATCGGCTGTCCATTTGTCGTCATTGCCCGCATTTCCTTTCAACTGGATGATGTGTGTCTCTCGATTCCCTACCCGTTTTCCGCCGTTTCCACTCGAAAACTGTACAGTTGGGCGGTGTCCAGATGAAAACGGAGACGCAGAGGCTCGTCCGCCGGCGGCCGCTTATGGTCCTGCCAGCGAACGACGTGGCGTACATGATCCGTGCGAATCGGGGCGCAGTCCCCTTGTGAAAATCCGGGTAGTGCCTCACCCGCAGGGGAGAGCAGTTCAACCGCCAGGCTCCCTTGCGAAGCGTCTGCATTGACCACCAGCTGGCCGGACGGCAGGTTGAGCGGAACCGTCTCGACGACGCCTCCGAAGTGCCCGGCGTCGAACGAGACAAAACCGTCCAACCGCCAGGAAGCCCGCGCGATGGTCACGGTCTTCGGCGGCATCGGGCCGCCGTGCATGGTGTTGATGGCGGTGTAGTAGTGCCAGACTTCGTCGCCGTGGACGACCGGCCGGTCGGCGGAACAGAGAATGCAGCCGGCGTCGAAGCTGTCGGGCCCGCCGCGCGGAATGATGGGCGAGCGCTCTTCGAATCGTTCCCACTTGCGCCCGTCGCGACTATGCGCCAGCTGCGCCTCGATCGGCCCGTCCCAAGGACTCTGCTCTGCGCCGACCTCCTGCCCCCTGACGTCGCGGTAAACGTTGAAAACCGGTAGAAAACCGAGAAACTGTCTGCCATAGACGAAGCCCGACATGCCGTAGAACTCCCCCCGCTGTTCGGGGTCCTGGGTCCAGGCATCGTCCTGTTCATCGCTGACGATGATCAGTTCCGGCTCAGACCAGTCCAGAAAGTTCCTGCTCGTGCATACGGCGATCAGGCGGCGGTCAAAGCCGCCAATGTCGCCCCAGCGCCGGTGGAAAGCGAAATACTCACCCGCATGGCGGTCGTGGGCAACCGTGATCGTCTCCAGTGTCTCGGTCGAGTTCATCAGAATTGGATTGACATCAAACTCGTTCCAGACCAGCCCATCGGCAGAGTGGGCAACCCAGTAGCCGAACTGATCGCGGCTCCAGTCCCAGGCCGCCATCTTGAAACGCTCGGAAGGGTCGGCCGCTTCGTCAACGATCACAGTGGGGCTGTGCTTATCAAAGATGAGGATATTGTTCGCACGCGAGCCGTCGAACTCATGCAGGCCCAGCTCCGGCTTTTCCCAGTTGATGCCGTCAGCCGAAGTGGCGTACAGGATCATATCCCCCTGCCGTTCCCGCAGGCCGGGCGCGCGGTGCCGGTTCCCGCGGCCAAGGCGCGTCAGATACCACATGCGAAACTGCCGCGCGTCGGCGTCGTAATGGACCGTGCCGTAGATGTAGATCCGGTTTCCCTCCCACGGTCGGTCGGGCAAAAGCACAGGATGCTCCAGCTTTTTCCCCGGATGGAGCGTGCGCACAACCCCGCGTTTGGCGCTGACGAGGGCGTCATCGACGAAGAGCTGAGTCTCCGAGCCGATAGAGAGCGTTTGATTCTGGTCTGCGTTCTGAGAGCCCATCTACTTGCCTCCTGGCGGCCGCAAGCGCCGATTAGCCGTTGTCGACAAACTGAAAGGAGTACAACTTACAACCGTTCATCAGGAAGCGCAAGCGCACCACGCGCCCCGCCAATTCACCGACATGCGCACGGCCTGCCCAGGTCGCGAAATGGCGAACAGAGTTGCCGTTCACTTCGTCGGCTTCGCCCATGCTATAACCTTCAAACGGCGTGCCGTCTTCGTCCTCGATCTGGACCCGGATTGCACCACCCGCGCTCGTGTCGGCGTTGAGAGCCAGCCGCTCGCCGCGAAAACGTAGCGGCACGGTGACCAGCTCGCCGCCCTCGTACGGGGCATCAACCGAAATAAAGCCGTCCAATCGCAACCGGGCGCGGAAATAGGCCCCCCTCTTGAGCGCGACCTTATCGCTGATGCCATAGCGGAAGCCGCCATAATAGATCCACAGCTCATCGCCGACCTGCACCGGCTGTGTGAAGGCGTAGATCATCTTGGAATCGCCCGCATCCGGCGGCCCCAACCGCAGGAACGGTTTGCGTCCTCCGGCCCGCCGCCACCTGATCCCGTCGCGGCTCGCGGCGAGCTGCACGTCGACCGTGTCCGGGAAGCCGCCCATCTTCTCCTGGTCTCTGCCGGCAGCCGGAAATGGATTCGTGGACCAGTGCCACCAGACCTCAGGCAGCGCGAGGTAGGCGTCCGACGTTCCGGGATACTTGAATGCACAGTTCCCGTGAAAGTCCATGATCTGCCGGCTCTGTCGCTGGCGCTTCACCGGCAGCGTCAGGTCGACCTCGTCCGCGCCCAGCACGAGCCCCATATCCTCCCACTGCTCAAAGTCCGGCGACACCAGCCGGCGCACCGCCCGGTAGCGGTCCCCGCGGCTGTCCGCGGTCCACAGTCGGGAATAGCCCACATACTGTTGGATCCGTTCATCCCAGAAGACCACGTTCAGGCAGTCGCAATGGCCCGGAATCGGATTGTTCCCGCACGGCGTCCAGCGCAGGCCGTCAGGAGAACAGAACCCGGTCAAGCCGGACCTGCCCTTCTCCGCCACGACGATCTGGCTCCAGAGCTTGTACCGCCGCTCCGGCGCCGCGGCCGGGTCCTTGAAGACCGTACCCCCGTTCCAACCGGCCTGCTGCACCGGGGCGTGCACCGCCGGCCCGAGGATGTTGTTATCCCCACTGCCGCGGTATTCCACCAGACCCAGATTGGGCCGCTCCCAGTGCACACCGTCCGTCGACTCAGCGTAGCACAGCCTCCCCCGCGTATGCGCCCAAAACCGCCCCGCATCCTCGGCCGTCCCCGCCACCGGCAACGCCACCCCCGCCGGCGGGTCCCACTCATAAGCCAGATACCAAAGCCGAAACGTATCCCCCTCCCGCATCACCGTCGCATACGGATGAATACGGTACTCCCAAGGCGCCTCCGGCAGAAACACTGGCCCATGGTCCTGGTACGGAGCATTCATCGTCAGCCGCACGTTCTTCATAGACGCAATCGGCGCCTCGTCAATGAAGAGCTCCTTGTAGCCGCCGATGTCGCGTATTTGGCCTGTCTGTCTCATGGTTGTACTCAGTGGTTCGTGTTCGGTGGCTGGTGGAAAGTTTCTGGGCTGGCTTCTTTACGATGGCATCTGTGGCTGCTTCTAACTTACTTTTGCACAAGAGCAGCAGGGGTGGCTTTCCTCAGACTACGGCGGAAAATTCTATTCGCACTTCCGTTCGTCGCGTTGATTTCCCAATGCCGAAATGCCTAAGAACGCGCTATCGGTTCCACGAGCTATTGTTCGATTATGTGCAAGGTCTCTTGTTCGCCTGGCGGCGGTGGATCAATACCCCGCTCGCGATATTCTTCGTCAGTGAATGGGGTACCGTCAGAGTGCCACAAACGGGAGATAAACGGGCCCGAAAGTCGTTCACGAGCTGCCTCGCGAGCTTCTCTTAGAAAGTCAGGATTCGTTTCATTCCCTGGTTGCCGTTCCACTTCTCCCCGATATTCACGGCCCAACTCTACATCACTCTGTCCATTTGGGCGAGACCTTACTGCAACCGCCTCGCTCCTCAATGATTTGATCTTGCCTGCAATGTCTTTGACGCGCTCAAGTATCTCATCAAGCGTGCCAGACAAGTCGAGCGCAACGACCTTCAATCGCTTGCTCGAATGCATGACATTGTATTCTGGGTAGTGGTCGAATAGTAAGTGATAGAATGGTCGCATGATACAGAAAACAATCACCTACCATTGTCGAGTGTGCGAAAGCACAAACATCGTCAAGAATGGTACCAACCGCTTTGGTCAGCAGCAATATCACGGCAAAGACTGTGGCGTGTATCGAGTTTTGGAGACGAGACGAGAGGCAAAAAAACAGAAGCCGCTCATCCTGAGAGCCTACCAGGAACGCATCAGTCTACGAGGACTCAGTCGCCTGTTTGGGATTCATCGTCTCACCATTGCCCGCTGGATCAGAGAGCATGTGGCCGCATTGCCGACGCTCATAGCAACGCTGTTGCCCGCCCAGCCCGATGATGCGCTCGAATGCGATGAGGCCTGGAGCTTTGTGCGCAAACGGGTCAACAAGCGCTGGCTGTGGACGGTCATGTGTCGTCGAACCCGCCAGATCGTGGCCTTTGTGATCGGTGACCGCAGCGAACAGAGTTGTCGCCGTCTATGGGAGATGGTTCCGCTTGCATACCGCAGATGTCTCTCCTGTAGCGATTTCTGGCAAGCGTATCAAGAGGCGCTTCCCAAAGAGAGCCATGGCGCAGTCGGCAAAGGGAGTGGACAGCTATCCCATAGGGAGCGTTGGTATTGTACGTTGAGACAAAGGCAAGCCCGCTATGTCCGCAAAACGCTCTCATTCTCCAAGAGCGATCTTTATCATCATATCGTCACCAACTGGTTTATCATTGAACACAACTTGGCGATGAACTCCTTGCACTCACCACTTACTTTGTGACCACTACCGATAAGTTCACTATTGGCGCGCCTGACAAACTCGTCCCAACCGTCTTGGTTGTTTTCGGATTCCACGCGGTCCCCCGTCCCTTCGCTACCCATAACTCTCTCACCTCATTACAATGAACTAATCCGCTTTCATCCCAGCACCAAGACTTTTCGCCTGGCAGCGTCCCGTAATCCTGCTCATCCCTCAAATCCCAGACCAAATCCCCCCTCACCACAACGACCCCAGCGGCTCACACGCATTATACACCTCACACGCCAACCGAACTGCAAACAACTCCGCCTCCAGCATCGAGACCTCCACCCGCACCGGCCGCCCCACCAACTCCCCGATATCCTCCCGCTCCCGCCAGCGCGGATGAGCGTACAGATGATCCCCGCTGATCGGCAGCGCCTCCTCCCACGTATAACCGGGAATCGGCTGCGCCGTCGCCCCGTCCAGCATCTGCACGCGGACGCCGGTGTGCGCCATAGTGCGGACGTTCAGGCGGATTTCACCGTCGCGCGGGATGATTACCTTAGTGCGCAGTACACCCTCGCGGCCCCATGTCTTCAAGGAACAGAAACCGTCCAGCCGCATCTCGTAGAGCATCGGGCTGCGGTAGCCGCTGCCGTACGGCCAGTCCGTCTCCTTGTCGACGCGGGCCGCATGGCCGCCGTAATCGCCGATGACGAAGAAGAGAAGCCTGTCGTCCTGCGTACGCAGCATCTCCTTGCCGTAGGCCGACCCGCCCCCAACCTGGCCGTAGTCGCGCACCCCGATAAACGGCTCGCGTTCAGTCCGGTACCAGTACAGCCCGTTGTAGCTGTAGGTCAACTGCGTGTCCATACGCCCGAAATACTTGATCTGCGGCCAGTTGCTGCTGAGGCTCACCTCCTCGAAGCGGTCGCTGGTCATGATGTTGAGCAACCCGATGTAGAAGTCCTCATACGGCCGCGGGGGCATGTCGTACAGCTCCGTCCCCACCCGGTCCAGCGCGTCGGGCTGCATGATCGTGACCGGCCGCGTAAACTCCCTGAAATCGGTCGTCGTCGACATCGCCACGCGGCGGTCGCCGTAGACCGGACGCACAAAGAGCTGGTAGAACTCGGCCTCCCGGTTCCACAGAATATCTCCCGCAATGTCGGAACCCGGGTCCAGCCACGGCCCTGACCGGTCGACAGTGAACTGCACACCGTCATCCGAGAACCCGCCCCAGGTCAGATGCCGCGGCACATCCAGCACCGCCGATGCGTAGCCCCGCTCCGCCAGCGGCGTCCCTGCCAGCGAATGCACCGCGTGCGCCCAGATCGGCGCGCCGTCCTGGTCGACTACCACATCGTCAAAGCTGCGCCAGGCCGGCCCAGGGGTAGGATTGTAGACAGGGTTGGGCCAGTTACTGGGGTCGTCGGACAGCAGGCGGAACTGAAACTCACCCGCGCTGATTCCCGGCGTGCGGTCGCGGCTCTGGCGGCCTGGAAACGCGATCAAATACAGCGCGTATTTGCCCAGCCTCTCATCGTAGAAGGCGGTGGGATAGCCCCCGTATCCGTCCCAGCCGGCCGGGTAGAACTCTGTGAAGATCTCCTTCACAAATGTCGGTTTTCCCCAGACGCGTTCCAGGCAGTCGCGGCGTTCGAGCATCCAGTCGTCGAAGAACCATATGCCTCTCATGGCTGGCCCGCTTCCCCAATGCGAAAGCTGTAAAGTCTTGCATTGTGCAGGTGGAACCGCAGACGCAAGGGCTGCCCGATCGGAAGGCGCGCGTTCTCTCGCCAGCGCACGGTATGACGTACGCCATCGGTATGGATCGTCTGGCAGTCCTCTTGTGCGAAATCCGGCAGAGGTTCGCCTGCGGCGGACAGCATCTCAACCGCCAAACTGCCGCCGCGCGCGTCCACGTTGACCTCCAGCCCCCCGCCCGCAAGCTGCAGCGGCGCCGTCTCCACCACACCGCCGAAATGGCCGGCGTCCAGCGAGACGAAGCCGTCCAGCCGCCATTTCGCCAGCCCGATGGAGATCGTCTTGGGCGGCATCGGGCCACCGTGCATCGTACTGACCGCCGTATAGTAGTGCCAGACCTCGTCCCCGCGGATCAGCGGGCGGTCCGCCGAGCAGAGAATACAGCCGGCGTCAAAGCTGCCAAGCTCACCGCGTGGGATGATCGGCGAGCGGTCTTCAAAACGATGCCAGTTGCGCCCATCCCGGCTATGGACGAGCTGGGCCGCAATCGGGCCGTCCCACGGGGCCTGGTCGATCTCGGCCCCGGACTCGGATATCACTGCCGGCGCGTGCAGGCCTTTGCTGCCATCGGCGGCAACCGAAGCTGGCATCCCGGACTCGCCGCGGGCGTCCTTGATCACGTCAAACACAGGCAGAAACCCGAGAAATCGGCCCCCATAGACAAAACCTGACATGCCGTAGAACTCGGTCCGTTGTCCGGGGTCCTGAATCCAGGCGTCATCCAGCTCGTCGGGGACCAGACACACGCCATGGCTTGTCCACGTCGTGAAGTCGGGGCTCGTGGCCACGGCGACCAGGCGCCTCACGTGCCCGCGCACCTTTCCCCACAGGCGGTGGAAGGCGAAGTAGTCCCCCGTGTGGGGGTGGCGGGCCACCGTGACCGCCTCCAGGATCTCGTCGCGCATAAGAATCGAGTCACTGCCGTACTCGCGCCAGTTCAGCCCATCAGCCGAATGCGCGATCCAATAACCGTCATTGCCCTCCTCCCAGTTCCAGGCAGCAATTTTGAAACGATATTCGGGTGGCGCGTCGGTGTCGACGATGACAGTAGGGCTGTGTTTGTCGAAGAAGAGAATGTTGTTGTCGCGTGAGCCGTCGAACTCGTGTTGGCTCAGACTGGGCTTCTCCCAGTGGACGCCGTCCTCAGACTCGGCATAGAGGACGATGTCTCCCGTCCGTCCGCGTAGGCCGGGCGCACGTGTCTGCTGCCCCCGCCCCAGACGCGTGTTATACCACATGCGAAAGAGGCTGGCGTCGTTATCGTAGTGTACGCTGCCATAGATGTAGACGCGCCGCTCCTCCCACGGGCGGTCCGGCCGCAGAACCGGCTGCTCCAGCGTGCGCGCCGGGTGCAGCGTGCGCACGACCCCGCGCGTAGCGCTGATTACTGTGTCATCGACAAAAAGTTGAGGCTCCGAACCGATTTCAAGCGCATCTTCAACTGTCTGCACAGAGTCTGTCTCCCTGCAAAGGGATTCGAGTGAGTTTGCTCTCGTTTAGCGGGTACCGTCCCCGTCATCACGCCAAGTGGCAAGCCACCCAGTGCCCCGGCTGCACCTCGCGCAGCTCCGGCGATTCGACTTGGCAGCGCTCCTCGGCGATAGGGCAGCGCGGGTGGAAGCGGCAACCGGACGGCGGATTGACAGCGCTCGACACCTCACCTTCCAGAATGATGCGCTGATGTTTGCGCGCCAGCCTCGGGTCCGTCCACGGCACCGCGCTCAGCAACGCCTGCGTATATGGGTGAAGCGGCGCATCGTAGATCTCCACACCCTGCGCCAGCTCCACGATCAGACCCAGGTACATCACCGCGATGCGGTCGCTGATATGGCGCACCACCCGCAAATCATGCGCGATGAACAGATAGGTCAGGTCCATCTCGTCCTGGAGGTCCTGCAGCAGATTGAGGATCTGCGCCTGGATCGAGACATCGAGCGAGGAGACGGGTTCATCAAGGATAACGAAGTCGGGGTCAACCGCCAGAGCGCGGGCGATGCCGATGCGCTGGCGCTGGCCGCCGCTGAATTCATGGGGATAGCGATTGATGAAGTAAGGATTCAACCCGACGCGCTCCATCAGCTCCTGGACGCGTTCTCTGGCCTCATCGCGCGTCTGGCTGAGTTTGTGGATCATCAGAGGCTCGGCAATCGCTTTGCCGATCGTCATGCGGGGGTCGAGCGAGGCGTACGGGTCCTGGAAGATGATCTGCATCCCGTTTCTGAACCGGCGCAGCTCCTTGTCACTCAACTGGCAAAGGTCAGTGCCCCCAAAATGAACGGAGCCCGACGTTGCCCGCATCAGCTGCAGAATTGTCCGTCCCGTCGTCGTCTTGCCGCAGCCGCTCTCGCCGACCAGACCCAGGGTCTTGCCGCGCCAAATGTCGAAGCTCACCCCGTCAACCGCCCGCACCACGTCCGCCGGGCGCAGCAGGGTCCGCCTCGGCATGCGAAAATGCTTGACCAGTGCGCGCACGCTCAACAGGGGCTGTTCATCCATGCTTCGCTCCCGAAACCCCATTCTGCTTCATGGCGCGATCTCCGCTCCAGTACCAAATGCCCGCACGCAATACGCACTACTCCGAACGTAGTGGCATCACCTTCCAGCACGCCGCCTGCGACTCGCCGTACTGCTCCAACACCGGCTCATCCTCCCGGCAGCGGTCGTCGGCCAGCGGGCAGCGGGGCCAGAACTTGCAACCGGTCGGCAGGCTGGCCAGGTCGGGCGGCAACCCGCTGATCGAGTACAGGCGGTCCCCGGGTTCGCTGTCCAGGGAGGGGACGGAACCAAGCAGCCCTTGCGTATAAGGATGGCGGGGATTCAGCAGCACGTCATCGACAGGCCCGATCTCGACCATGCGGCCGGCGTACATCACCGCAACCCGGTCGCAGCTGCCGGCGACGATGCCCATGTCGTGCGTAATGAAGAGCGCGGTCATGCCGGCCTCCTGCGCCAACTGCTTGATCAGGTCCAGAATCTGCGCCTGCACCGTCACGTCGAGCGCGGTGGTCGGCTCGTCGGCCAGCAGCAGACGGGGCTCGCACGAAAAGGCGATCGCGATCATCACCCGCTGCCGCATGCCGCCGCTGAACTGGTGGATGTAATTGTCAAAGCGGGCCCGCGGCGAGGGGATACCGACGTGTTCGAGAAGCTCCAGTGCGCGTTCCTGCGCCTCCTGCCGGCTCAGGTCAAGGTGAATCTCCATCGCCTCGCTGATCTGGCGGCCAATCGTCATCGTCGGCGTCAGCGCGGTCATCGGCTCCTGAAAGACCATCGCGATCTTGCCGCCCCGGATCTTCTTCATCTCCTCGGAGCCGCACTGCAGCAGGTTCTTTCCTTCGAAGTTGATCTCACCTGCCACCGCTTGGCCGTTTCCCGGCAGCAAACCCATTATCGACAGCGCCGTCATCGTCTTGCCGCAGCCGCTCTCGCCCACCAGACCCAATACCTCGCCTTCGTAGAGGTCCAGCGACAGCCCGTCGACTGCACGGACGGTACCCTGTTTGGTCTCGAACTGTGTGTGCAACGCCTGGATCCGGAGTAGGGGAATGGCGTCCGGTTCGTCCCCGTTTGTCAGCGGGATCTCTTGCTGGGAATCACGGTCCGTACCCATCGCTTCAACGCCGCCTTTGCTCAGGATTGAGCGCGTCGTTCAGTCCATCCCCCAGGAAGTTGAAGCCGAGCACCACGATTGCCAGTACAATCCCCGGCATCAACACCAGGTGCGGGTTGAAGCGCCACTGCCCTAGGCTGTCGCTGATCATCTCCCCCCAGCTTGCGCCCGGCGGCTGAATGCCGACCCCCAGGAAACTCAGCGACGCCTCCGACAACATCGCGCCCCCAAAACCGACCGTAATCGAGACGATCAGCGGACCCAGGCTGTTGGGGACCAGGTGGTTGAGGATAATGGTCCAGTTCGACGCGCCCAAGGCCCGCTCGGCCTCGATAAACTCCTTTTCGCGCAGTGAAAGGATCTGCCCCCTCACCAGCCGCGCCTTCCCATACCACTGTACCAATGTCAGCGCGCCGAAGATCACCAGATAGTCCAGGTAGACGCGGTTCGACTCGGACAGCGTCCACCCGTACTGCTCCTGCAATTGGAGTTGCAGTTCGAGCACTTTTTCGCGAAAGACGACGCTGATGAAGGCGGCCAGGAGAATATCGGGGAACGCCATCGTAATATCGGCCATGCGCATAACGGCGGCGTCAACCCAGCCGCCCAGAAATGCGCCGGCCGCGCCCAGCACAACGCCCAGAACAGTCGTGCCGATCGTGACGATCAGACCCACCAGAAAGGCCGTGCGCGCGCCATGCAGGATGCGGGTCAACATATCGCGGCCCAAGCCGTCTGTCCCCAGCCAGTGGTCGAGGCTAGGTCCCTCGTTGATTCTGAAGAGGTCCTGTTGGGTGTAGTCATACGGGGACAGCCAGGGCCCGAAGATGGAAACGAAGACGAGCAGGAAGGCGACGAAGACCCCGAATATCGCCAGCCGGTTGCGCATCAGCTGCTCCAGGGCATCCTGCCACAGGCTGCGCTGCTCCGGCATGGCAAACAGCTCGTGCTGGGTGTTGGCCTCGGCGGTCACTCTGATAACCTCAAAAAAAGTTGGACTCTGGCGTTTTAGCAAAGCAGGCTGCCGCGCGTCGC
Organism: Caldilineaceae bacterium; assembly: GCA_965200615.1. Lineage (GTDB taxonomy): Bacteria > Chloroflexota > Anaerolineae > Caldilineales > Caldilineaceae > Bin5. Next base: position 2,088,913 of record OZ241377.1, read on the forward strand.
CGGAAACTGGTCGACGCCACAGATCGAGGTATTTCAGGTCCCATCGCGAATACTATGAGTTCCCCACCGCGTTCAATTGTAGGTGACTCGCGGATCCAGCCCGCCATATAAGAGATCGGTCAGCAGGTTGACCGTCACGATGATCAATGACTGAAACAGGACGACTCCCATAAACACCGCATGATCGCCCGACAAGAGCGTCTGAATCGCCAGCTTGCCAATGCCGGGAATGTTGAAAATCTGCTCGACAAAGAGACTGCCCGTCAGCAGCCCGCTTGTGATCAGGCCCATCGAGGTCAGTACCGGAATCATCGCCGTACGCAGCATATGACGCGTCACCACCAGCCGCTCCGGCATGCCCTTGGCGCGAGCCGTACGCACAAAGTCCTTGCCCAGCACCTCCACAATGCCGGCTCGCGTCTGTCGCACGATCACCAGCATCGGGCCGAACGCCAGCACAATGGCCGGCAGAATTGCCTGCCGCGAGAACATGCCGTCCCATCCCCCGACAGTTTTAAAAACGGGAATTTTGAGTACAAATACGATGAGAAGGACCGGCCCAATCACATAGGCCGGGATCGAGCTGGCGATGATCGAACTGGTAACGATCGTGTAATCGACGGCTGTATTCTGCTTGACGGCTGCGAGAACGCCAAGCAAAATGGCGAAAGTAACAAGGAAAACCAGCGCCCAAAAGGACAGCTGCGCGGTGATCCCAAGGCGGCCAACCACCATCTCCCTCACACCCGTGCTCGTGCCGGAGAAACCTGCCCCCCGACCCTCTCCGACCGCTCTGTCACTTGCCACGCCTCCGAATGACGATAAAGACTGGCCCCAGTTGCCTCCAAACATCGCCCCCATATAGTCAAGAAACTGGATCAGGAAAGGCCGGTCCAGGCCGAGCGCCTTCTTGACCTCCGCGTACCGCGCTTCGTCCTCCCATTCCTCTCCCAGCACCGCGCGCACAGGATCGATGGGACCAAAATAGCCCAACGTAAACGTGATCAACATCACAACGACGACGATCGGCACCAGCGAAGCCAGCCTGCGCACGGTGTACAGGAACATATCGACAGCCAGAATGCCTAGGGATTACGAGGAATTTGAACGGGGAGAGAGATGCCGAAACCTATCTCTCTCCCTTGTACTCTCTTCTCTTACAATTTCACATCACGCCACCGCCAGCCGCTCTAACGCGCCGCGATGAAGAGATGCTCCGGATTGCGTACACCGTGGTCCAGGCTGCCGAACAGGGAGTTCCAATCGCTCACCCACGGCTTAACGAGCATGTAGGCCGGCTCGGTGAAGTGGCCGATGCTGTACACGTCCTCGAAGAACTGACGTCCAGCCTCCTGATACATCGGTATCGCCTCGGCCAGGTCCATCGTCGAGTCAGCAGTCATGCACAGCTCTTCAGCATCCGGTGGGCCCCACGATTCCGCGCGCGAGCGGTTGTATGTCCCGATCGGCGACGCGTTTTCGCATACCGCCGAGAGACCCGGATAGCGGGCCGCATACGAGCGGCGTACGATGTGATACAGTTCCGGATTGGCCAGGAACACGTCGCGCGAGCGCTCGATGATAACTTCGATTCCAAGGTTCTGTTTCCAGTACTGCTGCATCGCCTGCGCGATGCGTGTCAGATGGCCGACCTGGCCGCCAAAGCCGGCCTCTCCCACGTGTAGCCGGATCTGCGGCAAGTTTTCAACCGAACCGTAGCTGGACTCAGCGATCAGCTGGCGGGCCAGCTCCGGATCATAGCTGGGCGTATGGCATTCGCCCTCGATGAATCCCGGCCAGCCCATCGGAATCAACTGACAGGCCGGCTGCCACATCCCCCGCAACAGCGTATCGGCGATCACCTTGAAATCGACCGCATGGGCCAGTGCCTGCCGCACCTTGGTATCATCCATCGGGGGTATATCGCGGGCGATGTAGAAGCTGCGGCTCACTTCATACTGGAACGGGAACATCTCTGCGCTCGTGGCGCGGCCCGGCTCCAGCAGATCGGCGGCCTCCAGCGGGCCATACTTCTCCGAAACGTCGTACTCGTCGTTCTCATACGCGATCAGGGCCGTCTGCGTGTCAGAGTAGTACTTGAGCACCACCTTCTCCAGGATCGGGGCATCCCCGCGCCAGTTGGGATTGGGGACGAGCTCGAACGAGTCCGGCTCGGAAGGCCCGACCCATATCGGCTCCGTCGCGATCATGAAGGGCCCGGTCGCGCCGTGGCCAACGAACCAGGGCGTCTCATCCTCAGCCGGCGGTCTGTAGTGGGACGTCTCCGCCATCAGGAATCGGTGCGGCAGCGAGAGAATTGCGGCAAAATCGCGGAAGGGCTGCGTCAACTCGATCTGCACCGTCAGCTCGTCAATGACAGTGACGCCCTCCAGCTCGGTGGCCGGATTCTCCTCGTCCCGCATCGCGTCGTAGCCCTTGATGAAGCGGGCGTAGGTCGTGCCGCGCGAGCCGGTGTTGGGCGAAGCGTGAAGTTCAATCGACTTCTTCACGTCCTCCGCCGTAAACGGTTCGCCGTCCGCGGCTACGACCCCCTCCTTCACCGTGATCGTCCAGACCGTCTCATCCTCGCTGGCCGTGAATCCCTCCGCCAGCCGGCCTTCCAACGTTCCGTCCTCATTCATCCAGAAGAGCGTCTCGAAGGCCATGTTGAGCATGCCCGAGACCGCGTATCCGGCTGAGGTCTCGAACGGATAGGGATAACGCTGGCCGTAGTAGGTGCCCCAGCGCAGAACCTGTTCATCCGCCCTGGGCGTGTCCGCGGCCAGTGAAGGCCGTTCGCGCCATACCGGCGACCAGGGCATGTACGAGGTCGTTTCCGACATCTGGGCCTCTGCCGGCGGAGCGCCCGCGGGCGGCGCACATGCTGCGCTCACCGCCAGCGCCAAAAGAACTGTCAGACCAATCAGCAGTTTGGATCTTCGGAATGCCTTCATTTTGACTGTTCTCCTTGAGTTGTTTAATACGTGAATTCCGACATTTTGTCCTATCGTGTTCAACGGTATGCTTCTCCACGGGATTTTATCTGTGCAACAAGTATAGATGATGTGTCATCACGTATGGAGCAGAGCAATCGATAGTTGCCAACTCGATAAATCCACAGTCTTTCATCTGAGTTCTTCATCTGCTTACCTCGCAAACGCGCATCTTCTTCTTTTGCAATCCGATCATCCATGAAGTTGATAATGCGGTCTGCCGTTCTACGATTTACTCTACGGAGAAACCGGAGCGCGTCCCTGGAGTAACTAATCTTCCAAGTCAAGCACCTGTCTCACTTCATCGGTGGAGTACGTTCTTTCATTGTTTTCAGCAATACGTGAAAGGATCGATTCAGTCTCGCGGTAATCTTCTACCTGTTCATTTATGGATTCCAACATGAACTTGGAAAATCCTTTGAGAAAGGTCATCCTTTCCTGGCTATGTTTCTTCTCCAGTTCGATATACAAAGCCAATATCTCCATGTGAGGTAGTGGCTTTGCAAAGAACTCTTCCACTTCATCTTCTGAGAGAATTGAAAGATGATCGCGGATATCTTCGGTCAACTCCCAAGTCAGTTCACGATGAAGTTCGTCCAATGCGTCGTGAGTGGCGCAACGCAGCTTCTCTATTGAAGTCTGGATATTGTTTTCACGTTGCGCCTTTTCGCGTGCAAAGGGGTCGTCTATATTCATTAGGGAACTCCTCAGACTGAATCGTGACTGTCTTGCCTGCTTTTACGCAATACGAAGAAGTCGAATACATTTGACGAAAGACGTTTTTACGCCTTGAGGTTGAGAGCGATGATCGCCCTCATGCTGGCGCCGTCCGGCAACCTGCCGCTCAGACGCAGCCAGTTGCCAAAATGCGCCACCTTGCAGAAGGCAACCTCCTCTTCGCCGAGCGTAACGCTTGTCCCCTCGTCACACCAGCGAATCCCGTCCGGCGAAATCTGGACGTGCAGCGTAACGCCTTCAAGGTTGCCTGCGCGCTCCAGTATCCGCACGAAGAAGATCGCTTCGCCCGCCCAGCCGCACTCGTAAGGCTCCGTGGCGAAGCTGCCCCTCAACGCCTCACTGCGCTCGACAATGGCTGTGTAACTCTCGCGCAGCATCGCTACCACTCCTCCGAAACAAGCACCGAGTCGACGTAGAGGAACGCCCGTTTATCGACATCGGTTTCGACCCAGAATGCGACGTTCAGCATGCAGTCCAGGTTGGGCATCGCCGGTATCATCATCGGCCCAACATCGGTGACGTCGTGGACGCGATCATTGCATTGCAGATGCGTGATCTGCCGGCTGGCCAGGTCCAGATCCATGCGGAGATAGTACCAGTTGAATTTGGTAGCGACCTCATTGTAGCACAAGATCTGTCCGGAGTCAGGCACATTTTCCCAGCCGCTCGGCGCCAGATGAAAGTGGGAAACCGTCTCCGCCCTACCGCCAATATCATGAAACGGTTCCCGTTTGCGCTTGAACTGCCAGCTGCGCACCGGCTCGCCTTCCAGCGCATTGAGATAGCGCCAGTGCGGCATCCAGCGGTACTCTTCATCCTGAAGGTCGAACAGCACGCCCACCGCGCGCACGTTGTCCACCGACAACTGCAGCTCGCTCGCCTCCGGCTTGAACGTAAAGTAGGCCTCCAGCCGCACCGGCCCCCTGTGCCGCCACGTTACCCGCTTGATCGAGACACTGATGTCACCGGCGCGGGCCCGCGTAGCCAGCTTCATCGAATAGGTCCCCTGCATGGCGCCGTGCGTCCCCGTATCCCAGTGCGTGCCGCTGCTCAGCATGGGAGGCCGCATGTCCGCGTATTCGGGGAGCATACTGTCAAGGCTGTCTTCGTAGTTGCCTATCAGCTCAACCCAGCCCCGAAGGCCGCGGTGGAACTCGTCGTGATAGATGATGCGCGGCAGCGGATCAAACCGGCTAAGGCTTGGATCCGCATTCAGAATGGATCTTGTCTGAGCCGAAGCGTGATAATCCACATCTGGCATGAAATTCCTCTCGCTTTCTGTATCCATTGACCACAACGCGGCGATGCGTCCTCTGCTCTGTCCATGCGCATAGGGCTGCTACAGCAGTTCCACAACTTTGTTCAATTCAACAAAAGGCGCAATGCGCCACACCGCTGTTTGCCCGACCACCCAGAGGAGTTGAAAAATCACCCCCCCCCCCCCCCCGGCCAGAAAAACGACCGAGGGTGAAATCCAAAGCGATTCGGTATTGGGAACAACGCGCCTTGTTCGGGCAAGAGCGCAAAGAGGACGACTCTCTAGGCTTTCTTTCTCCTTCTGAGCAAACTCCATACGACACCACCCCCGGCGCTCACCACAATAACCCCCCGGTCCACCCAGTCCAAATCACTAGATATGCCCAGTAATTCAAGCGCTGGCGAAAAGACAAGAGTGTATACTATCGCGCCAATCACGATGCCTACACCTCCCCCAAGGACAAACGTTACCGGGTGATTCCATAAAGACGTCAAAGACGTCCCCCCTATGGTTTTGCGCATCCACAGATTCTCGCTCATGGCTCCTCCTTTAATGGGCATGAAGATCACGTACTGCTACTTTCCAGACGTTAACAGTTGTCTGTGCATACCCTTTTATGCCCACGACAAGGGTCCCATTCAGTGCAGAATCGGTCTTTCAAAACCCAACCACAAACCTCCCTTACTGCGTCTGCGGCACCAACACCACAGGCATAGCCAGCCACAGCAGCGCCGGGCCCGGAACCTACTGCGCATTTGGCCGCTGCGGCAGCTCCAGAGGCACCGGTGACGAAGTTACAAACCCAAATCGAAACTCCGCTTCAAACCATTACGATTTCCGCTGCAGAAATGCAGTTACTTGAAGCCCAACTCCACCAGCTTGCCCACCATGCCCTGGATACGCGGACTGTCGCTGTACAAAAAGGCATCTTCGTACACCCGCGCTGACTGCGTATACTGCATGTTCTCCACATGCTTGAGATTTCCTTGGTAGACCCGCTTCAAGAATTCAATATCCTTCTCTCTTGAAGGCTGCGCGCCGAAATTCATCGTAAACATGCGCCGCCCCGTCCTGCCCCCGAACGCGGAATGCCACAGGTTCTGGTTAAAGAAGACCACGTCCCCCGGATCCGACTCGAGCGGAAAACAAGGGATGTCTCGGCCGACCATGCCGAACGCCGTCTCGGCCGAGCTCTGGCGCAGATGCCTGAGCGGGTCGAGCGCGGCGTGCAGCGGCAGCTGGTGCGACCCGGGGATCACGCGCAGGCAGCCGGTATCCTCCGTCACCGTATCCAGGTAAAGGGCGACCTTAATGCGCCCATAATCAAGAACCGAGCCGTCCGGATGCCAGCCGGTGTCGCCAACGTAGAGGTTGCCGTCCGACCCAATCCACACGAAACCGGGCCCGAGCAGCTGTTCGAGCGGATCATAGATGCGATCATCCTCCACCAGCGCGCTCAGCGACGGCCTCTTCTCGATGAAGCCCAGCACAGCCTGCCGTTTTTCCCCGTCGAACGGCTTGCCCTGACGGTCCTCCGTCAGCACTTCATCGAACGCGTCGCTGATCTCCTCCATCTCGTTCTTCGAAAAACACCCTCGCTGGATGACAAAGCCGAATGTCTCAAAGTGGGCAATCTGTTCCTCAGTTAACATCTGGTGCCATTCCTTCCTGCTGCGCGGCAACGTCTTTTCCTTGCATCGCAATCGACCGCGGGCAACGTCTGTGCTTCAAGCTGGAGCAATCCGTTTGCAGGATCCCGGTCAATGCGACGGTCAACTACGTTTCAAAGTAGATTAAACATGCGCGCAGCATTGCCGCCGAGAATCAGCGCCTTTTCCTCTTCCGAAAGAAACTTGCAATGCACGCGAATGTAGTCGATCGCCTGTTTGTATGTACACCAGGAGCCGGAGCAGTATGGCATGTCCGTCCCCCACATCAGCTTGTGAACGCCGATCTCCTCGCGCAGCTCCCTGATCTTTTCCTGAGCGCCGGGGAACGGGTATTCCGGCCAGAACGCGCAGAACAGCACCTCGACGTGCATATTCGGCCGCTTGAGCAGCGTCATCAGCGTATTGGGAATCTGATAGCGCTCCTCGCCGCGCCGCATGCTGAAGGTGTCGATGCCATGCGTGAGCAAGGCGGGGATATCGGGATGTGCCTCAGCCCAGCGGTCGAGTTCCGTCACATGTTCCATGAACCCGCCAAAACGGTCGCGCTGGCGGCTGTGCAGATACCACCAGACGGGGATCCCTAGCTCGCGCACCTTCTCCCACAGCGGCTCGAACTTGGCGTCGTCCAGGTGGTCGGCGTAGTTGCTAAGGGCGAACGGCTCGACGCTGAAATAGAGACCCATGAGGCCATGCTCTCTCACAGCCTGCTCCAGCCGTTTATGTTCCGCCGGGCTGTCCGCCTCCCATTCCCGCACCTGCGCCAGCCCAATGAAGCGGTTGGGAAAGCGGCGCATCTGCTCGCCGTAGTACTCGTTCAGCGCACCGTAGATGTGGTCGTGCTGGAGAACACCCATGTCCACGCCTACCAGGTCCATCTCCCCGATCATGCGCTCGGGCGGCGCCTCACAGTTGATCAGGCTGGGAGGATAGGCCTGCGTATAGTAATCGACGCCGTCAACCGTGATCTCCGCGCGGCCAAAGTCAGCCATGCGAAAATTTACCTCCGGCATCTCGTTTATGTCGTCCGAGTCCCACTGCAGGAACGGCTCGGGCACAAGCTCGTCATCGGCTTTGCGGCGGAAGCGGCTGCTGTCGCGCATGTGGCACTGCCAGAACTTCATCCGCAGTGGCTGCAGCGGGTCCTCCTCAACGGATGCTCTCCCGAGTGGAGGAAAGATGTGGAAGTGCGCGTCGATAATCACTGTTGTTTACCCTGTCTTGATTCCTTGGAAGGCGCGGGCCGCAATTTGCTACCCCTTCATCCCGCTCACGACCACACCCTGGATGAAGTGCCGCTGTGCAAAGAAAAAGACCATGACCGGCGGCAGCGCGATCAGTGTTGAAACGGCCATGATCGCCACCCAGGGAACATAGTGCATGGAGGTGGAGCCGTGCGCGGTCTGCACCCAGGTCGTCAGCGCCACCGCCAGCGGCTGCGTTTCGAAACGGTTCAGGTAGATCAACGGCTCGAAAAAGGCGTTCCACTGGCCCATGAAGGTGAAGATCGCCATCGTACCCAACGCCGGTTTCGACAGCGGCAGAATGATGCGCCAGAACACTGAAAAGGTGCCGCAGCCGTCAATGCGCGCCGCGTCGTCGTAGTCCAGCGGAATCGTCAGAAAGAACTGCCGCAGCAGAAAGATGTAGAAGGCGCCGCCCCCGAAGAAACTGGGCACGATCAGCGGCTTGAACGAGTCCAGCCACTTCAGCTCGCGAAACAGCAGATACTGCGGGATCAGCGTGACGTGCGAGGGAATCATCATCGTGCTCAGCACCAGGATGAAGAGCGCCGTGCGCCCGGGAAAGCGCACGCGCGCAAATCCGTAGGCAACCAGGCTCGCGCTCAGCACCGTCCCCACCATCACCCACACAACGAGGATCATCGTGTTCATGGTGGAGCGAACGAAGGGGAACTCGGTCAACCCCGTTACATAGTTGCTCCACTGGACCGGATTGGGGATGAAGCTCGGCGGGATGGCGAATGCGTCGGTCTCGGTCTTTAGCGAACTGGAGATCAGCCAGATAAAGGGGACCGCCAGCAGGAAACCAATTGCGAGCAAAAGAATGTAGACCAGGACCTGGGTGATCAGTTGCCTCCTGCTGACGCTCTGCAGCCAACCTCTCATCTGTCCGTTTCCTGAGTTGGTCCCTGCCGCAGTCGCCATCTTGATTGCACCCCGCCTGCCGCTCGGTTCAAGTCTACTAAAAAGATTACCTGACCGCCCCTTCGTAGTAGACATACCTTCCTGAGACGCGCAGCGAAATGAGCGTCAGCACAAAAATGATCGCGAACAAGACCCAGGCCAAGCCGGCCGCGTAGCCCATCTTGAGGTAACTCCAGGCGTTTTGATATAGATAGAGAATGTAGAAAAGTGAAGCGTCAGCCGGCCCGCCCTCGGTGATGACGTAGGCCCCGGTGAACACCTGAAAAGTACCGATCATTCCGGTCAGAAAGGTGAAGAAAATGACGGGCGAAGTCATTGGAAGGGTTACATTGCGGAACTTGGCCCACACGCCCGCTCCGTCGAGCATCGCGGCTTCGTATAGCACCGTCGGCACGCCCTGCAGGCCCGCGAGATAGAGGATCATGTTGCCCCCCAGCCCCCACAGGCTCATGATAATGAAGCTGGGAATCACCCACTCGCGCGAAGCAAACCATTGCGGCCCTTCGATGTCGATGCTGGCCAGAAAGTTGTTGACCAGGCCGATCTCCGGGTTGAGGATCCAGGCGAACAGATAAGATGAGGCGATAGCCGGCGTAACCACCGGCAGGTAGAATACAGTGCGAAAGAAGCCAACCCCTTTCACCGCCTGGTTGAGCAGCAGCGCCAGCAAATAGCCGCCAACTGTGCCCAGCGGGACCAGGAGGACCGTGTAGATCACGGTCACCTTAAGCGACTGCCAGAACAGGGGATCGCCGCTCACCATCTTTGTGTAGTTGTCCAGGCCGATAAAGCGGGGCGGATCGAGGATCGTGTAGCGGCTGAAAGAGAGCGCAAAGGAGGCGATTATGGGGAAGGCGGTGAAAATGATGAAGCCCAAAACCCAGGGCGCGATGCAGATGTAGCCGTCAATCGCCTCGCGCAGGCGCAGTCGGGACATCCGTCTTCTGCGTCCGTCGCTGGCGGCCGGCGTGGCTGCGCTCACGGCTGCTCCTCCATCCATTCCCGAAACTCGCTCTGCCGCCACGTGTAACGGGGCTCGTATCCCAGCAGCTTGCGCGCCTTCGCCGTCGATACAAAGCTGTCGAAGCCGGCCAGCGGACGCCGCAGGGGCACATCGCCATAGTGGCGGGCGGCGAGGGCTGGTGTCTCCTCCAGCGAGCAGGTATCCGCGCCGTTTATCAGGAAGACCTCCTGTCCAATCGCCTCGTTTTCCACAGCCAGCCTGAACGCACGCGCCGCATCGCGTGCGTCGGTTACCGTCCACAGATTGGAGCGGCCCAGGTCGGAATCGACAATGTAGCGGCGGTATCCCTCCCACTGCTCTTCCACAGAGCGGTCCCGGCTCCAGCCAGACCGCACCGCGACGGCCGCCCCGGCCCTGTCCAGATACCAATTGTGATTGATGCGCAAGCTGATGGTCTGAATGCCGTAGGCCTCCGTGAACCGTTTACAGGTGATCTCGTTGATCAGTTTGCTGATTCCGTACTCGTTGCGCGGCTGGGCCGGGTGTTCCTCGTCGATCGGAAAGTAGCGCGGCCGCGTCTCGCACCGCAGGTAATCCGTATTCATCGCCTCCTTGGATGAACCGAAGATGACCTTTCCCGCGCCCCCGCTTACCGCGGCCTCCAGCACGTTATACGTGCCGCGGTCATTGACATACATCAACCTTTCCGGCGTGGTGATGCCGGGCCCCGGCACCGCCGCCAGATGAACGACGGCATCCTGATTTCGACAGGTCTGTCGCATCTGTTCCAGATCGGTGATGTCGCCATGGATATGTCTCACGTCCTCCACAAGCGGCGCAGTCTGGCTGAAGCTGGACAGGACGTGGCCGGCGGACAGGAGTTCTCGGAGTACGTACCCTCCGATCTTGCCGCTGCCGCCCGTAACCAGAATGTTCATCTGACGATGTAACCGCCCGCGCCCGGCGCGGGCGGTCAAAATGGGGCGCGGCCGGCAGCCGTTAAACTGCCGGCCACCGTGGAACTGTCTCTATCGCTTGCAGTTATCCCTCTGCCAGTGCCGCGTCGATCTCCACCTTGGCATCCGACATGGCCTGCTGCATCGTCTTCTCGCCCAGGAATACCTTGTCATACTCCCGACTCACAGTAGAAGCGAAGAAGCGCGCTTTGCGCCCGTACCACCTGGGCATCCAGAGCACGTTCTCCGCCGCCGACGGGTGATTGGTGAAGCGTTCATCACGGCTCAGGAAGACCTCGTAGAAGCGCCGCATCCAACCTTCCGGCAACTCCGGCAGCTTGTCGATCGCCCGCCGCATATCGTAGCCTGTCAGATTGATGTTGGGCGTGATCCAGTCGCTGATCGCCTCGCTCGTTGTCGCCCAAATCGCAAACGTTGAGGACGCGTCCGTGTTTTCGCTTCCACTCCACACGCCCCACGAGTTCGTTCCCATCAACTGGACGCGGTGCTCGCGCCAGGGAACCGGCATGAACAAGAGTCCGAACGCCTCCTGGTTCACACGCTGATCTCCAACGCCCGGGTGTCTGATTGTGCAGAAAGCCTTGCCCGAATTAAACAGACCGCCCTGAACCGCCTGGGCCTCGGCCGGCGTCGGCGCAACCTTGTCCACCAGCGTCAGATCGATGTAGTCCTGCAACGCTTGTACCGACTCCTCCGAGTCGATCAACGCCTCGGTCTCATTGTAACCCCACAGGTCGTCCAATGCCTGGGCGCCGTTGCTGTACATGAAATAGAGCGAAGCGGCGCCAAATCGCGCGGTGCTGTTGGCAAGACCCCACTGTTCCACCTCGCCGTCGGAGTTGACCTTGGTCGTCGCCTTCAGCAGCTCGACCAGATCGTCCCAGCGCCATTCATCGTAGTTCTCAGCCGGCCCATCGTCACCCCAATCGGGAAGGTCGATGCCCTCCTGCTCGGCCAGCGTCCTGTTTACCACCAGCTGCCAGTTGGGGCAGTAGACCTGCGAAAGCGAATAGATCTTGCCATCGTAGCCGCACTGCATCCACGGGTCCGCGTCCCACTTGCTGTTGTCCACGTCGTGGGCGTCAAGCGCGTCATCCAAAGGCAGGAGCACCTTGAACCAGTCGCCCTGCCAGTAGCTGTCAACCATGACAACGTCCGGGGCAACCCCGCCCACCATCTGCGTCAGAAGCTTGGTCGAGTACTCACCATAGGGCGTCGACTCGCTGATGGCCGTGATCTCCGGATGCGCCTCGCCTATGCCGTTCTGAATCGGATCCCAGAAACCACCGTGCCAGTGGCCGAAACGGATTTCGACCGCTTCCATAGCCGGCGCAGCGGCTTCACCTTCATCCGCCATATCGGTTGCCGGCACGGCCGGCTGACATGCCGCCGCCACAACGCCGGCAGATCCGACTGCGGATGCCCACAGAAACTCCCGTCGGCTCATTCCTCTCTTCGTTGCCATCGCCTTTCTCCTCTGCTGAACAGCTGTGAATGCTGCACTCGATTGCCTCGATGCGATTCGTAGTCAAAGCGATGCAGGTGTGCCCCGACACCAGACGCCGTTGCTATCGAAAACTCGCAAAGGGTGGGCAGGGGTGCACCAACGAACTTCGCCCCTCTAAGACAGTTCAGAGTATACCGTATGCATAATATATGGCATAACAAGGTTTTTCAGCTCAGGCGGCGCTTACCCCTTGATCGCGCCCATCGTCAGCCCGCCCGCCAGGAAGCGCTGTACGACAAGAGCCAGCAGCAGCACCGGAAGCGTGACGACCGTAGCCGCCGCGCACAGCGCGCCCCAATTCACCTGGCCGTAGGTGAGGAAGTTGTATACGGCCAGCGGCAGCGTCATCGTCTTCGAGCCTCCCAGAATCAGCACAAAGATGAAGTTGTTCCACGAGGAGATAAAGCTGAGGATCGCCACAGCGGTGATGCCGGGCAGGCTGAGCGGGATCATGATGCGGATCATCGTACCCAACTGCGAACAGCCGTCTATCAGCGCCGCGTCCAGAAGCTCGCTCGGCACGTCTTCGAAGAAGCCGATCATGACCCACATGATCAGCGGCAACACCGTCAGAATGTGGGTGATCACGATTCCTGCGTGCGTGTCCAAAAGCCCCAGCCGCTTGTAGACGATGAAGAGGGGAACGAGGAAAGTGATCCCAGGCAGCATGCGCACCACCAACAGCGCCAGGGCCAGCCCGTCCTGCTTGTACTTGGCGATGCTGTAGGCGGCCGGCAGCCCCACCACGAGCGACAGCCCCACGGAGCTTACAGCGATCGTCAGGCTGTTGAACAGGTACCTGGCAAACGGATTGCGCGCAAAGACCTCGCCATAGTGGGCCAGCGTCGGGGTGAAGAACCAGACCGGCGGGTCGCTTACGATCAGCAGGTTCGGCTTGAACGAGGAGACGAACATCCAGAAGAAGATAAACAGAAAGAAGACCAGAAAAACGGCCAGGATGATCCAGAACAGTGAGTCCTGTATCCGCCTCGTCTTTCGCATTCCCAATGGCCTGAGAGAAAGTCTGTTCATTTGATCTGCCCGGTAGCTTGGTGGTTCAGAGCCATGCACGCTGCCTCAGTCTGATCAGGACCGCGCTGATGACCAGGATGATCACCATGAAGACGAGGATAACCGCCGAGCCATAGCCCAGATCATAAAATTCGAACGCCGTCAGATAGGAGTAGATATGCAGCGTCTCGCTCCTTCTGCCCGGCCCCCCGGCCGTCATGATCCAGATGGCATCGAATACCTTAAGCGTATCGATAGCTCTGAAGAGCATGGCGACGACGATCGCCCCTTTAAGCAACGGCAGGGTGATTTGGAAGAACTCCTGCAACTTGCTCGCCCCGTCGATGCGCGCGGCCTCGAACGGCTCCGTCGGCAGCGAGCGCAGCCCCGCCAGCAGGATCAGCATCACGAACGGGACGCCGTGCCACGCGTTGATCCAGACAAGGCTGGGCACCACCGACGTGTCGCCGGCCACCCACAGGCTCCGCGGCAGCCCCGCGACCTCCAGGAAATGGTTGAGGATGCCGATCGAAGGCTCCATCATGATCAGCCAGATCACCGACGTCGCCGTCGGCGTCGCCACCAGCGGCAGCAGGAACAGCGTGCGGATGACGCCCAGCCCCCGGAAAGTCCGGTTCAGCACCAGCGCCATGATCATCGCCAGCACCAGTTCCAGCAGCAGGCTGGCAACCGTGAAGTAGAGCGTTATCAGGAACGCATTCAAGAATCTTTCGTCTGCAGTCAGGACCTCCATCAGGTTTTCGAGGCCGACAAAAGTAAAGCGGGTCATCGTTACGTTGACCCGCTGCAAGCTCAGCGAAACTGTATAGAAGAAGGGGTAACCCATCAGCAGCAGGATTACGATCGCCGCCGGCGCCGGCAGCACATAGGCCAAATTGCGGTCGATCAGCGCAAAGGCCCGCCGCAACAGGCCCCCAGGCTGGGCATACTGCGCCTCTTGGCCAGCCCGGTCGCCGTCCTCGCCTTCGACGAGGTTCTCACGGGAACCGTCCGTAGCCTGCCCAGTCCGCTCCGATTCCGGCCCTGCATTTCTCTGCATAGGCAACTCTCACTACAAATTGTTAGTGCTGCAAGCTGAAAGTGGCTGGCGGCACGCCCGCCGCCAGCCACCGCATTCATTCTTACTCCTCCTGCTCTTCCAGCATCTCCAGCAGTTCCTGCTGGCTCTTCTGAGCCGCAGCCACCACATCGCCGCCCTCGATCGAGGTCACGATCACCTGCGCGATCGACTCACGCGCCCGCATCAGGTTGATGATCGATGGCGGGGCCGGCGGTGAGAAGTCACCGATCGCCCGTGAATCGAGCAGTACCTGCACAAAGTCTAGGTCGTCCTGCGTCGCCTGCGTCTTGTAGTCCTCCGTCTCATACGGCGAGCGCCGCGGCACCGCGCCTCCGTCGAGTACGTACTTGAGCATGCTCTCCTTGTTCGAAATGAACTGCAGCAGGTACCAGCTCGCCTCCTTCTTCTGCGAGAGTCCGCCGACCGTGATGCTCCAGCCCCCCGCCGACGCTCGCTGGCCGTTGGGACCTGCCGGCATCAGGAAATACCCAATGTTTCCGGCCACCGTCGACTTGCTCGGGTCCTGGAAGTCCTTGCGGAAGACCGCGTCGTCGATGATCATGCCGGCCTTGCCCTGGCTGAAGATGTTCACCGCGCCGACATGGTCGATGTTGGGTGAGCCGGGCGGGCCGTACAGTCGCAGCAGTTTGCCGTAGAAATCAAAGGCGGCGATCGCCGCCTCCGAATCCATCAGCGGCACGCCGTCATCGTCCTCCCACATGATCCCCATACCGCCCAGGAATCCTTTGAAGACAGAGGTCGGCACCGGCGGCTTGCCGCGCATCGTAATGCCGAAAACGTCCCCGCCGCTCTGCTCCTGAACAGTTGCCGCGGCAGCTTCAAGCTCTTCAAATGTCGTTGGCGGCCCGTCGATGCCATACTCCTCGAACAGATCCTTGCGGTAGTAGCCGATCATCGCGCTCATCTGCATCGGCACCGAGACCAGGCTGCCTCTTGACGAGTAGCCCGCCATCAGATAGTCGCGCCCCATGTCCTCCCACAGGTCGTAGTCCTCGTGGGTCATGCTCGAGTCGTCGACCCAGGGGCCGATGTCGTTCAGCCAGCCGGCATCGAACCAGACGTTTCTTTCCTCCGCGCCCGCGGGCAGCTGGAAGACATCCATGTCCTCGTTGCTCGCCATCAGTTCGACCCGGATCTTCTGCACCATCTGCGCCCACGGCAGAATCTCCGTGTTCACCTTGATCCCGGTCATATCTTCAAACTTGGGCAAAATCGACAGCACGTGGTCGCTCAGCGGCTGCGTCTCGCCGACGTACCGCAGCTCAGTACCCGCGTAGCGCTGCCAGTCGAATCCTTCCGGCTCCGCCATAGCCTCGTCAGCGGGCGCGCCCGCAGGGGCCGCTGGCACACAGGCGGTCAGGGCTGCCCCTGCCGTCCCCGCGCCCAGCAACCGCAATAACTGTCGACGACTGATCTGTGATCGCATGATAGGGTTCTCCTTCCCATCTTGGTTGGAACTACACCGAATCCAGTAGTTTCGATCTGTCCGCCTGAAGGATCTTGGAACAACCAAAAGACACCGATCCTTGGACAACATCAATCTGTCAGTATGCCAGCGATATTCTGCTGCAATCTCTGCGAGAAGCCCGAAAGGAATAGAGGATTTTCTGGGAGTATAGTTTCTTTGGCGCGGCCTGTCAAAGAGGACTTTTTCGTCCTGCCGTCGATCATTCCTGATAGAGAGAACAATTGACGGGCCGAACGACCAGGCCGGTTAGCGAGGTCGCGCCGCGCTGACCGCCAACCCCCGGGCGAAGGCCGAGCAGCGGCCAGGCAGCTTTTTGTCGTGGTATTTTCCGCCCTCAGGTTGCAAGCGGTGCACAACCTCGCGGGCGGGGAGAATGGGGAGGGAGGAGTGACAGGATTGTCAAGCTCTGGTCTGGAGGTACGCATCGAACGACCAGATTCAACAGCAGGCAAATGGGTCTAGCGCTCGAAAACCTCCTCGTCCTCTTCCAGGCCGGCCAGCACTTCGGTCCGTTCACCATCGGTTACCCCTAGAGTAATGTCGACCTCGATCGTGCTCTCACCCTCTTTGACCAGCGCGTAGCGCCGGTTGAAGTAACTGTGGATCGCCGTATTGGGAATGGTCAGTATGTCCTCTTTTCGCTCCACAACAATGCGCAGGTCGGCCAAAGCCCCGATCTCCAACGCCAGTTCCGGAGCCGCGAACTCCACGCGAATGGGAAGCCCTTCATCGGCGCCGCTTGGCGTCGAGACCTGTATAAGCTGGCCCATAACCTCGCTCTGAGGGAAGTCGCGAAACAGAATCGTTACAGCCTGGCCGATCCGGAGTTTCGGCAACGCCTCCTCGCTGGGGCCTGAGCTCCTGATCTCAAGGGCGTCGGGCGCCGCCAGCCCCATCACCGGCGCGTACTCCGCCACCAGCTGCCCTGGCTCCCCGTCCGTGTAGCGGACCACCCCGTCGAAAGGGGCCAGCAGCTGCGCCTGCCCTATGCGGTCCTGCAGCATCTCCACGTCGATCGCCTTGAGTTCCGCCTCCGCCCGGTAGAGCGCGATCTCTCTGTCATGCTGGTTCGCCAGCAGCGCCAGTTTCGTCTCCGCGGCCGCCACCGCCAGCTCCATGCGCGCGAGGTCGGCCTCCCCCGCCCCGCCCCGCCCCTGCTCCAGCGTCAGCCTGTCCATGTCCAAGGCCCCCTGCGCCTCCGTCAAGGCAAGCTCCTTGGCTCCCAGCGCCGTTTTCAGTCGCAGCCGGGCGATCTCCAGCCGTTTCTCCGCTTTGGCAAGCTCGTGCGGCAAGAATCCCACATCCAGTTCGGCCAGCAGCTGTCCCGCCTCTACCACTTCGCCCGGCTCAACATGAAATCCATTCAGACGTCCGCCAATGCGAAAGGAGAGGTTCACCCGCTGCAGCGAATCCACCATGCCCAACAGCGTCACGCTGTCGACGATATCGCCGCGCTCGATTCGATGTACCGCTTTGGGAAGCGGCACAGGCGTAGGTATCGGAGTCGGCGTAACCAAGACGTCGCCCGGAAGCTGTTCGCAGCCAGCGACCAGTGCAGCCACCAGAAAACAAACAGCCAAGCCAACTGCACGCCGCATCGCACAGCCAAAACTCTTCAGCATAGTCCCAAAGTCCTGCTCATTCTCCAACCATCCACTCACTGACCACTGCAGTTAACCACTGCCCTTACGCCGTCTCCTCAGGTCTGACCTCGCGCCCCTCTCGCGCCGACAGCTGCGCCGCACGACAAAACCGGAGTACTGCCTTCCCCTCCTCGCCGCTCAGCTCTGACTGCCGTCCTTCCGCAATCGCGTCGACGAAGTCATGCACGCCGGCAACGAAACTGGCGCCCCAGTCCGAATCCACATCGGGAAACGCCGTCGTTTCGCCGTCCCGGTACATCTCCACCGCCGGCCTGTCCAGCAACATCGAAGTGCAGCGGTTTACCCAGATGAACCCGCGCGAGCCGGTCAACTCGACCCACTCGTCCTCAGGCCGGCCGTACTTGGTTGGAACCAGAATGTCGTCGGAGGTTACCGCTTCGTAGGAGCCGTACTTCTCGGCATCCTTGTACTTCCAGATGACAACGGCTGGACTGTCAAGCATCCAGCCGTGCTGTATGGGGCGGTGCGTGATCCAGGCAAATACCTTTTCCGGCGCCCCCATGAACCACTGCGCAATCGAGAAGAGATGGTATCCATAGTCGAGGATCACCCGTCCACCGCCGCTCCGGGCCGGGTCAAAACGCCATACCCAGCGCCTGTAGGGTATCTCCCAGTCCTCTCCCGACGTACCCTGCACGCACTTGATGCGTATCGAGAGCGGCTCGCCAATTGCGCCGTCGTCGAGAAGCTGTTTGGCCTTGACCAGGGGTGGATAGAAGCGAAAGTTCTCAAAAACGCGCATCAGCTTGCCCGCACGTCCCGCCGCCTCGATCAGCGCATCGCACTCGGCAACCGTGATCGCCATCGGCTTCTGTATCGAGACGTGCTTGCCCGCCTCCAGCGCGGCAATGCCCATTTCCGCATGCAGATGATGGGGCGTGATCACCTCCACGGCGTCCACCGCTGGGTCGGCGAGAAGATGCCGGTAGTCGGTGTACGTCTTCCCAATCCGCCACTCTGACGCACGGCGCTGCAGCAACGCCTCGTCGACGTCGCAGATGGCGTGAAGCTCTGCTTTGGGGTACTCCTGGTAACCGAGGTAGTGCAGGTCGGTGATCGCGCCGGCGCCGATAAAGCCGACGCGCAGCTTTTTCCTGCCGCCGCTCACTGTTCCGCCTCGAACATGCGCGTCGACGGCTCCATGATCGGCCACGGCAGCGTTCCCGGCAGTTCGATCAGAGCACTCCGGCCCGCTTCGATCGCCTTCGTCACGGCAGGGCCAAGCTGCTCGATCGATTCGACCCGGCAGCCTTCCACGCCGAACGCCCCCGCCAGCCCCATGAAATCCGGGTTCACCAGATCCACTTCGTGCGCGGCGCCGTAGCGGACCTCCTGCTGCGGCCGCAGGACCCCGTATGCCGAGTCATTGAAGACCAGAGTTACAATCGGCAGACCAAGCTGCACCGCGGCCGCCAGCTCCTGGCAGTTGAACAAAAATCCACCGTCGCCGCAGAGTACAACCACCGGCCGGTCCGGCCTGGCCACCTTCGCCCCGATTGCGGCCGGCAGCCCAAAGCCCAGCGTGCAGAAGCCCCACGGGTAGATGTTCGTGCGCGGCTCATAGACGTCCAGCAGACGACGGCACCAGTACGCGGCCACCGTCAGGTCGCTAACAATGATCGTCTCACGCGGCAGCGCCTTCCGCAGCGTCTGCACAAGCTCCACGCCATCAGGCGCTCGTTCCTGGCAGTAGGCCCATACCTTCTGCCGCAATTGGGCGATCCCGGCGGCACTGCCGCTATCCTCCCGATTCGCATCGTTAAGCTGCGCGTTGATCAGTTGCAGAGTCGCACGCGCATCCCCCAATACGCCGACCGTGGCCGGGTAGTTGCGGTTGATCTCTTCCGGATCGATCTCAATATGGATAAGCGACTCCGGCAGGCGCAACCCCCAGCGATCACTCTCTTCCTCGGTAAATCGCGTGCCCACCGCCAGCATGACGTCGGATTCGGCCAGAAATGCCCGCGCGTGCGGATGCAAAATGGTTGCGCCCGCGGCCAGCGGATGGTCGTCCGCAACCGCGCCCTTGCCCAGCACCGTGGTGAAGATCGGCGCCTGCAGACGCTCGGCCAGTGCCTGCAGCTCTGCGCCCGCCTCGCTCCCGATCACGCCACCGCCCGCCCAGATGACCGGCCGCCGCGCCCCGCGCAGCAGCCGAGCCGCACTCTCCACCTGCTCCGGGTCCGGCGCCACCCGGTCCACCGCAGCCGGCGTGGGGATCGTCACGTCGCTGCTTTCGTCCAGCGTATCGCAGGGAATCTCCACCGCGACCGGTCGCGGCCGTCCGCTCTGCATCTGCGCGAACGCCTCGTGCATCACCCTGGGAATCTCCGCCACCGAATTCGCCCGCGCCCGCCACTTCGTTACCGGCGCAAAGCTGCCCAACTGGTCCTCGCACTCATGCAGATAGCCTTTGCCCAGGCCGATTCCCTCGGCCGGGATCTGGCTGGCAATGCACAAAACCGGCGAAGAGTCGCTGTAGGCCGTCCCCAGTGAGGCCAGCGTATTGAGAGCGGCCGGCCCCGTTGTACTCAGGCAGACCCCAACCTCGCCGCTGGCGCGCGCGTAGCCGTCGGCCATAAACGCCGCCCCCTGCTCGTGCCGGGCAAGAACATGCCGGATGCCTCCCATCTCCCGCAGCGCGTTATATATGCCCAGATTGTGCGTCCCCGGAATGCCGAACACCGTGTCGACACCATGCGCCAACAACGATCGTACGACGGCTTCACCGCCAGTCATGCGCATCGATCAGTAACTCCCGTGAATTGTAGAAAGAGAAATGTACACACCAGAGGGTAAAGTCTGTTAGGCATTGTCGCGACAAACAGCCGTTCATCGCAGTCACTGACCACTGATCATTAACCTCTGACCACTGTAGTTAAGCCTTCAGGCCCGTCATTGCTATGCCGCGGATGAAGTAACGCGAGGCAAAACTGTATATCGCCATGACCGGAATAACCGTCAGCATCGAACCTGCCGCCCACATCTCATAGCGTGTCCACCACAAATTGCGCAGACCGGCCAGCACCAGAGGGAGCGTCTGCTTGTCCTGGCTGCTGAGTACGATCAGGGGCCACAGGAAACTGTCCCAATTGACGAGGAAGACAAAGACGGCAAGCGCCGACATCGGTGACATTGACATCGGCAGCACCAGCGTGAAAAAGATACGCCATTCAGACGCGCCGTCAATCCGGGCCGCATCGATCAGCTCGAATGGAATGCTCTCCATGAACTGGCGCATAAGAAAGATGCCGAACGCCGTGTAAAACCCCGTTACGATAATGCCGCCCAAATGGTCGGCGAGGCCAAAGCTGTTTGCGATTGTGATATACAGCGGAACCATAATCACCGCGAAGGGCACCATCATAGTCGAAAGAACTATGGTGAAGAGAATCTCCTTGCCCACAAAACGATACTTGGAAAAGATATACCCCATTACCGACGACGTGTAAACGGAAACGACCGTTACCGATACCGCGGAAACAATGCTGTTGCGAAAGGCAGCATAAAAGTTCACCCGGCCCAATATCTCTTCATAGTTACGCAACGTCCACGTTTGGGGTAGGAGCTGCCTTGATTCGACTAGCTCCTTGAACGGCTTGAGTGAAGCAAAAACCATCCATATGAATGGGAATATGGCTATCACAACCATGCCAAGCAAAAAGATATGCATGATATTTTGTGATATTTCAATGCGCCTGGGCGGCTGGCGCCGCGCATCTCCTGTCTTGCTTATGACTGCCATAACGGTCTGTCCTTCAACGTTGGGTGGCTGTTAATCATTGCCAGGTTCCGAATCAGGCTCCTATGACGAGCCCCGGGCCGTTAGTATGTCCACGAAGGACGGATTAATTTGATCTGCAAAATGCTGATTGTCAGGATAAACGCGAATTGAAACAGGGAGGCGGCCGTGGCTGTGCCGAAGCGGATGTCCAAGAAGGCTTCTTGGTAAACCAGCAAGTTGTATAGGAACGTGGAGTTTCCCGGACCACCCTCCGAGCCAAACAAGACGGTGGGAAGCGTGAATTCCTGCAAAGAGCCGATGGCCAGCAGAACGGTAACCAGAAGGATTGTATGGCTCATAAGGGGCATGGTGATGCGCCAGAACTGCTGCCACGGATTGGTCCCGTCAACCAGGGCGGCGTCGTACAGTTCCGAAGGAATATTCATCATGCCTGCCGTGAGGATGACAACGAAAAAGCCAAGCCCTTTCCAGGTGGCGATGACGACAGCGGTCGGTAGCGCTGATGAGGAACTGGAAAGCCATTGCAGTTCAGGCAGCCCTATGGTACTCAACAGTTTGTTCAGCTGCCCAACCTCCGGATCCATTAACATTTTGAACAATAAGGATACTGCCACCAGCGACACCACCACTGGAACAAAAATCAGCGCCTGATAGACGTTACGGCCCCGCTTGACCTTGGACAAAAAAACGGCGATCAGCATGGCCAAAGGCAGATTGAATATGAACGAATACACGGCCCACAGAATCGTATTCTTGACCGAGACCCAAAACAGGGGATGCTGAGAGATTTTTATGAAGTTGCCCAGTCCGACAAACGGACTGTTGCCAGGATCCAGCAGCTTATACGCAACCGTTGACATGCGAAACGCCTGAATGATCGGCCAGAAGCTGAAAATCCAGTACCATATCAGCAACGGTACGATCATCGTGAAGCCAAACCAGAACTGCGGCTTGCGCAGCGTCTTCTTGACAACGAACCAGACGCCCATCGTTTCAGCCCGGCCCGAGGCTCCGCTCCCGTCTGCAATTGATGTCATTTTCAGGTTCCGTTTTCAGTAATGGATGAGCGTCTTTGCAGTTCTTTCGGACCTACCTGATCCACTGCTTCAACGAGTAGCAGATCCGAGGTCAAGGCGGTTTCCAGGCGTGACGCGATGCCAGTCCGCGTGAGCGTCAGTCCGTCGACTTCGCAACTCTCAGCGCTGTTGTCAAAAGTGATCCGGTAGCGCCGCCCTGGGTCAATACCCCTGAATCGCAGCAAGTATTCCGGTTCCGCCGGATCGCTGAGACGAAAAAGCCCTGCTACAGCCCGCGTTCGGTCCCGCGCTGCCAGCTCCAGCACGCCCCAGCCGCGCGGCTCGAATCCTTTGACCACCGGCGTATGATGATAGATGCGGCTGGTCGGATGGATCGGGCGAATGAACTCCTTGTAAATCCGTACGACATTGCGGATGCGGGCCTGCTGGACCGCATTGGGCGCGGCGTCCTTGAGGTGAAACCAGTTCAGCGATGGATGCACGAACAGCTGCAGCCGGAACTGGAAATCCAGCTCAGCCGTGCGTTGCCCCGACTGGCCCATACCGGCCAGCCGGTCCACTCTCTCCGGCGGCAGCGCCATCGTCATCCCGTTCGTAATCGAAAAGGCGCGCGGTGCAATCTGCCAGTCGGTCACCCAGGTATGGTCAAAGTAGCGGACCATGCCCACATCGGTCCGGGCGCCGCCACTGGCGCAATTCTGAAAGATTACATGCTTGTGGCGCGCAGAAAGCCGGGCGTAAATGCCGTAGACAGCCTCGTAATAGCGCCAATAGGCGTTCTCAATAAATCCCGACTGCTCACTGTATCCTCCTGCGCCGATGTTGCCGACGTTGTAGTCCAGACGGAAGAGATCCAGCTCGTGCTCCACGATCAGACGGTCGATCTCGCTCTCCATCCATTGGGCCACGTCGGGCCTGGTGAGATCGATCATCCCGCCCAGCCCGCCCTCACCACCGTACGGCCGGGCCAGCCACTCAGGACGCTCCTTGGCAATTCCGCTTTCCGGGCCGACACGCTCCCCGTCCATCCACAGGCCGAACTTCATGCCCTTGCCGTGCACATAGTCGCGAAACGGCTTCAGACCCCCTGGAAAACGCTCCAGGCTTACCTGCCAGTCGCCGACCGTCGCATGCCAGCTGCCATGCGGCGGCGTGTACCAGCTCGCATCGATGAGGAAGACTTCCGCGCCCGCGTCGGCGCAGGCGTCGATCTCGGAAAAAATCAGCTCCGGCGTAAGCTCCTGCTCCGGCCCGATGCCGCTCACGACCAGCCCCGCGTGTTCGGGATTCTGCGGCGGGATGACGCTTGTGCGCAAGTGGTCGTGCAGCGCCTGAATGCAGTCGTCGAAATCTCCGATCACGACGCCCAAGTGCATCTCCGGCGTGGTAACCGTCTCGCCGGGCGCGATCACGCGCAGCGGTGCCGGTCCGTCCGGGCCGGCCCGAAACCAGAGCCGCGACCCCTCCCGACTATCCCCGTCATCCACGTCAAACTCGAAAGCATACCCTCCCGACCATGCCAGCGTGCCCACGAACTGCTCGCCGCCCTGGTGGTTGCGCAGCACAAAGAAAGGATGTCTGTGGCGGCCGCGCCGGTAACGGCCATCGATCCGGTAGCCTGCACGCGGCAGCGCACGCCAGTCGAAGTCGCCCTCATTGCCCCAGTGCGTGTCGATAAAGTACCCGACCGAGTAGGGCGACGCCTCATCATCGATGTCGTATGCGCACGTCTGCAGCACACCGCTCCACGGGAAGGCAGCCGACAGCGCAGCCGGCCGCTCTGAGCAGTTCTCGATCTCCAGCCAGCGCGTCAGGACCGGCGTGCCGTCCAGAACTGTGTGAACGCGCACGACCACCGGGCGCACCGAGTGGTGCAGCTCCAATACCGCCTTTAACCCGTTCTCTTCTTCGCTCTGGGAAAAGTCGCTCCATTCCCAGTGCGAGCGCAGAAGCTGCCCATCCACCTCCACCCAGAACGCCTGCGGGGCCGGATGCGAAGACGCGTCGAATCGCTCCGGCTCGGGATTCGTGTAACCCGAGCCGTTCCAACCCCGCCCAACCAGCTGCCCGCGACTCAAAGATTCCTGGTAGGCGGCCAGTCCCGACCGGTATGAAATCGTCGGATCCGGGTCGTTGGATAGAAAAATATCGGCGAAAGTCTCTGTCATCTCCTGACCCACGTTCGAGGAGAACTGCGACCGAAGGGTGACAGAAAAGAGTAGCGAGAGCCGGGGGCGCGACCCCCAACTCTCACTCCTCACTTCTCTTCACTCTCTTCCTGGTTTTACGGTTCCACACCCAGCTCGCGAACGTCGCTGACCCATTCCTGGTACTGCGCTTCGCACCGGGCCTGGATCATCTCCACCGCTTCCTCGCTGCTGATATTGCCCTGCCGCACTTCCGAGCACCCTTCGCCAATAGCCGCGCCGATCTCACCGATAGAGCCGAAACCGACGCCCTCGAAAGTGGTCTGCGGCAACAGGTGCTCCTGGAGAACCTTTGTCAGTTGCACCAGCGGTCCTTCCGGATCGTTGTCCACGAAGTGGTCATAGCTGCCGACAAGGCCCTTCCAGGCAGTGTTCGGCTGTCCGCCGTAGATCATGGCGTATGACGTCTGCCCTTCGTCCGTCACCAGCATGCGCAGGAACTCGATCGCCATATCGGGATTTTTCGCCTGCTTCAGCGAGATGAATCCCCAACCGCCTTCACCGCAGAAGATCGGCGGTTCCCCTTCATGGATCATCGGCGCGCCTGCCATGCGATAGGTATAGCCCAGGTCCCAGGCGATCGGCATCGAAGGCGTGCCGTTGCCGCGCGCCAGCGCCACCTTGCCGGCCAGCGCAGCGTCAACGTGGTTCTGGTCCAACTGCGTCTCGATGCCCAGTTCCACCGGGCCCTCAACGAACAGCCTCATCGCCTCCATACCCTCTTCGGTATTGATGTTGAACTGCTTGTTTTCAAGGTCCCACCAGTCCATGCCCTTGGGGTCCAGCAGCGTGCGCAGAATGCCGAGATAGCTCATGTCATCCCAGCCCTGGCTGCTCAGGCCCCACTTGGTCACTTTACCATCCTCTTCGACCTGCAAGGCCTTCCCCAGCTCCCACATGCTTTCGTAGCTCTCGAAGTAGACGTCACCGTTCAACGGCGGATACTGGTCCTCCAGCCCCAGCGCAATCACATCCTCGCTCGGCACATTGACCATGTTGCCCACGCCGTTACATTCGGTCGGCACGCCCCAGATCTCGCCCTGCCACATATAGGCGCCGATCGCGTCGCCCACAAAGTCCTCGTCAGGATCGACATCCATGTGGTTGTAGACCTGTTCGGTGCAGGGGACCAGCGCCTGGTGCAGATGTAGGCTCGTCAACTGCTCACCCATGATGCAGGCAACGTCAGGCTGCGTTCCCGCGGCCAGCGCGGCAATCACCTTGGGCGGAATGGGCCAGGCCTGCGGCTGTACCTCGAACGTCCCGCCGCCTTGCTCCGCGAACAGGTCGGAAAGACGCTGGTAGGCTTCCACGTGGGGGTCATACTGTAAACCCCACATCACACCTTGCCTTTGCTCCTTGGGCATGGCTGCCATGTCGCCACCAGGCGCGGTCGGCGCAACACAGGCCGCCAGAAGGCTGGCTCCCGCCACCCCCGCCGAGACTTTCAGAAAATCTCTACGACTGTGCATCTTTCGCTCCTTTGTTTAGGGTCATTGACCAAATGAGATAGGAACACTCTCAGAGTGATAAGATACGGAGAGGAGAGCAAGAGGTGTTCCCTCTCTTCGCTCTCCTCTCCGCTTTCTTCTCGATCTTACGGTTCCAGGCCCAATTCACGCACGTCGCTCACATACTCCTGGTACTGAGCCTCGCAGCGCGTCTGGATCAGCTCCACCGCTTCCTCGCTGCCGATGTTCCCCTGCCGCACCTCGGAGGCTCCCTCCGTGATTGCAGAGCCGATTTCGGCGATCGAGCCGAAGCCCACGCCCTCGAAGGTGGTCAGCGGCTGCAGATGCTCCTGGAGGATCTTGGCCATACCGACCTGAGGACCATCGGGATCAGGGTGCGTGAAGTGATCGTAGACGCCGACCAAATCCTTCCAGGAAGTGTGGACAGCGCCACCGTAGATCTTCGCGTACTCAAGCTGCCCTTCGTGCGTGACCAACATGCGCAGGAACTCAATCGCCATATCGGGGTTATGCGACTGCTTCAGCGAAATGAAGCCCCATCCGCCCTCTCCGGCGAACAGCGGCAATTCGCCTTCAAAGACCATCGGCGCCCCGCACATTACGTACGTGTAGCCCAGTTCCCAGGACATCGGCAGCGACGGCGTGCCGTTCCCGCGCGCCAGCGCCACCTTGCCGGCCAGAGCCGCGTCGACGTGCGACTGGTCCAACTGGGTTTCGATACCCATCTCCACCGGCGTCTCGACGTATAGCTGCATCGCCTTGACGCCCTCTTCCGTATTGATGTTGAACTGCTTGTTCTCCAGGTCCCACCAGTCCTGGCCCTTCTTGTCGAGCAGGGTCCGCAGGATGCCGAGATAGCTCATATCGTCCCAGCCCTGGCTGCTCAGGCCCCACTTCACGACCTTGCCGTCCTCCTCGACCTGCAGCGCCTGCGCCAGCTCCCACATGCTCGGATAGCTCTCGAAGAAAACCTCTCCGTTCAGCGGCGGGTACTGGTCCTCCAACCCAAGCGCAATCACATCTTCGCTGGGAACGTTCACCATGTTGCCGACGCCATTGGCCTCGGTCGGCACGCCCCAGATCTCGCCCTGCCACGTGTAGGCGCCGATCGCGTCACCCACAAAGGATTCTTCAGGGTCCACGCCCATGTGATTGTAGACCTGCTCCGTGCAGGGGACCAGCGCCTGGTGCAGATGCAGGCTGGTCAGCTGTTCGCCCATGATGCAGGCGACATCCGGCTGTGTCCCTGCCGCCAGCGCGGCAATCACTTTGGGCGGGATCGGCCAGGCCTGCGGCTGTACCTCGTACGTTCCGCCGCCCTGTGATTCGAACAGATCGGCAAGTCGCTGGTACGCTTCCACATGGGGATCGTACTGCAAGCCCCACAGCACACCCTGCCGCTGCTCGCTGGGTATGGCCGCGCCCTCGCCCGCAGGCGCCATCGGCGCCGCGCACGCGGCCAGCAGGCCAACGCCCGCTGCGCCCGCCGTTGTCCTCAATACTTCTCTACGACTGTACAACTTTCCGGACATCTTGTCCCTCCTGAAAGATTGTGAGTGTGAACACAAATGTTGCGTTCGTTTGAGGATATATCTGTCGCTATTGCGGCCTTGTGTAATGCGGCTACATTGGCCGGTATGGCTATAACCGCATCCGCCGCGAAAGGGGCTGCGTTCCAATGCACTGCAGTTTGGCCTGAGAGGCATTCGATGACCTTCAGGCCACTGTCTATTCTGAACGGTGACTTGTGATTGAGGCCTGCAATAAGCGCTGCAGCCCACTTCAGAAATGGCTGCCCCGGTTTGCGTTTATGTCAGGTAGAACCGAGCATGGAAGGACAAATCGTGAATTGACGTCACTGCCGATCATACTATACAATCCAACCTGGTTGTCGCCAACCACCCGAAAAGTGGTCGGCCGACGCCAGATAAGGTGGCACCGCTATTTTAGCACTGCTGTCAGCAATTTCACAATCGGAAAAATTATCTCGGTTGCCGCCAGGAACGCTGTCTTGGCCTTGTCGCTCCGTCCCCTGTTCCCCTACGCGTCAATTCTTGACGGACAGACTTTCGGGCCTCGGAAGCGACCCACTGCTGACACCCAAATCACCAGGAGGGGAAGACATGTTTAGGAGAACGACTTGGAGATGGATAGCGTTAGTCCTCGTACTGACTCTGGCGGTCTCGGGCTGCCAACCTGTGCAACAGGCTGCCCCCGGCGACGACGCAATGGCCGACGAAGAAGTGGTCATCGCCGTCGGCATTGAACCGGTCAGCCTGGACGCCTGGCGCTCCTTCGCCGGCACCGGCGGACCCGGCTTCCGTAACGCCATTGAACAACTGATCAACCGTGATTTCACCACCGGTGAGTTCGTCCCAATCCTGGCCACCTCCTGGGAGCGACTCAACGACACCACCATCCGCTTCCAACTCCGCGAGGGCGTCACCTTCCACGACGGCTCCCCCTTCAACGCTGAAGCCGCCGCCGCCAGCATCAACCACACCTTCGACGCCGACAACGCCTTCGACCTGCTCGATTTCCTGGGCACAATGAGCGCTGAAGCCGTTGACGAATACACCCTCGATATTTCAACGCCCGAACCCGACCCCATCCTCCTTGGCAAGGTCGAGTGGGTAGGCATCTCCTCAGCCAAACAGCTGGCCGAGGATCCCGACGCCTACCATACCGAGATCGTCGGCACCGGCCCCTACAGGTTCGTCGAGTGGCGCAAAGGCGAGTCGATCACCTATGAGGCCAACCCGGACTGGTGGGGCCTGTCCAATCCCGACGACGCCCGCGGCGCCCAGACTTTCAAGAATATAACCGTCAGATTCCTGCAGGAGGACCAGGTACGGGTCGCCGCCGTGCAGGCCGGCGAAGTCGATCTGGCCCAGTTCATCACGCCCGAACAGTGCCAGCTGCTCGACGACGAGGCTGACGCCAGCTGCGTCTCGGCCCCCAGCGTCGAGACGATCTTCATCCGCATGGATACCAATAGCCCACTATTGTCCGACCGCCGCGTTCGCTTGGCCTTCCAGCTAGCTATCGACAAGGAAGCGATCGTAGACACTATCCTTGGCGGCGCGGCCACCGTCGCCAGCCAGATCGTCAACTCGTCAGCCACCGGTCACGACCCCAGCCTTGAGCCGTATCCCTTCGATCCTGACCAGGCCCGCGAACTCCTGGCCGCCGCGGCCGCTGACGGCGTACCGGTCGACATGGAGATCACGCTCGGCGCCCGCCATGCCGTCTTCCCCAGAATCGACGAAGTCATGCAGGCCGTTGCCTCCATGCTCACAGACGTCGGTTTCAGCGTAACCACCACCTTCTATGATCCCGAAGGCTTCGGCCAGGTGATGCTGATCAACATCAAGGACGTTCCCGAAGACCGGAACTTCGTCGCCATCCATCTGCATGGCAACGAGATCATGGACTACGCCTCCTCCTACCGCTTCTACTACTCCTGCGAAGGCATACTCTCCGTCTACTGCAACGAGGAGGCCGATGCCGTCTGGACGAAGGCGCTTCCCCTCACAGGGGATGAGCGGGAGATGACGCTGCAGGAGCTCAGCCGGATCGTGCATGAGGACGTCGCCATCGGCTACATCGGCCACCTGGATCTCTCCTACGGCCTCGGCGGACGGCTCGAATGGGCGCCCCAGCTGGATCATCGCATTCTCGTCAAGGAGATGACCCTCAAATAAGGCAGTTCAGATCTCCGATGAACTGTGGAACATGACGAGAGCGGCATCTGCCGCGACACTGATTGCTCACAAAGACTGCGGCGCTGGCGCCAGCGCCGCAGTCAGTTTTCGCGGGGAAGCCGCACGCTGCTCGGTGCGAATGAGGACAGAACTGCGAATTGTACAAGCGCTTACGCGTAGAATTGAAGGCGCCGAATATAGTGGAGACTGACGATGAAGGAAAGTGGCCGGACAGGAATCATCTTGGCAGGCATGATTGGGGGCGCGCTGCTGGGCGGCGTCTTTGCCTGGCTATCCAGCGCGCGTGCGGACGAGGACGGCGAGACGGCTCTCGAAACCATCGGCCCCGCCGAATACTTTCAGATCGGTATCGGCGTTCTCACACTCGCGCGGCAGTTTCAGTCTCTTCTCCAGCGAAAATTGTGATATCCTCTGCCGTATTGTAGTTTGAACGCAGAGTCAAAATACAAAGGGAAATTGCGTTGACCTTTACAGGAAGACTCGGCAGCAGCAGCAGACCAGTACGCATCGCGATCATCGGCGCCGGACCATCCGGATTCTATGCCGCCGGCGCACTGCTGCAACAAAAGGATGCCCACGTTTCGATCGATCTCTTCGACAGGCTTCCCACTCCGTACGGACTGGTGCGCTACGGCGTCGCCCCCGACCACCAGAAGATCAAGTCGGTCACCCGCATTTACGAGCGCACGATGAAGGACAGCCGCGTCCGCTACTTTGGCAACGTCGATCTCGGCGCCGACGTCACCCATGCCGAGTTGAAGACGCACTATGATCAGATCGTCTACGCGGTCGGAGCCCAGTCCGACAAAAGGCTCGGCATCCCCGGCGAAGACCTGGAGGGCAGCTTCTCCGCTACCGAATTCGTCGCCTGGTACAACGGCCATCCCGATTTCCGCCACTTTAATTTCGACCTGAGCGTCGAGAGTGTCGCCGTCATCGGCGTCGGCAATGTCGCGATGGATGTAACCCGTATCCTCGCGAAATCGGTTTCCGAGCTGGAAACGACCGACATTACCGACTACGCCCTTGAGGAGTTGCGCGACAGCAATGTCAAGCGCATCCACATCTTCGCCCGCCGCGGGCCGGTGCAAGCCAAGTTCACCAATCCGGAGATCAAAGAGTTGGGCGAGTTGGAAATCGCCGACGTCATCGTCAATCCGGCCGACCTCGTTCTCGACGACGCCAGCCAGGCCGAGATGGAAGGAGATCGCACCGCCCGCCGCAACCTGGAAACGTTGCAGGAACTTGCGGAGCGCGGCCCCACCGGCAAACCCAAGCAGATCATCTTCCACTTCCTGCGCTCGCCGACAGAAATATCCGGCACTGCAGGGGCGGTCAGCGCCATCACCACCGAAAAAAACGCGCTGCAGGAGACCGAATCGGGCTATATCGCTTGCCGCGGCATCGGCGCCTACACAGAGTACGACGTCGGCCTGGTGTTCCGCTCGATCGGCTACCGAGGCATTCCGCTTCCCGGAGTGCCCTTCTATGACCGTTGGGGCATCATTCCAAACGAAAAAGGCCGTGTGACCGCTGAACACGGCGGCGCGATCGTGCCCGGCGAATACACCGTCGGCTGGGCCAAACGCGGTCCGACCGGCGTGATCGGCACGAACAAGCCCGACGCCGTTGAAACGGTAAAATTGATGATGGAAGATGTGAACAGCAGGGTTACATCGGGGGAACATCGGGGGAACCCCAGAGGTCTCCCAGCAGTTTCCCAGAAGTTCCCCGGTCCGAAGGGTGACATTATTCCCCTTCTGCAGAAGAAGGGCGTACCCTACGTTTCCTTCGCCGACTGGCAGATCCTGGAGCAGATCGAGAACGAACGGGGCGCCCTGCGGGGACAACCGCGAGTCAAAATCACCGACGTTGATGAGATGCTGCGCCTGATTCAGTCCGCCAAGGCAGAGCCCGTCCTCCCATAACGTTTCAGGCCCGGCTGTTTGCGCTTCGCTAAGTGACCTGTTTCCGCTTCGCCAAAGCGGGGCGGATGCGGTTGGCTCAGCGCAAAACTTCAGCCTGTCTGCTCGCGGTCGTCTTCAGCCCGTGGTTCGAGAAGGGCATCCATCTCCTGAGTCTCCTCCTCACTTTCCCCTTCCTCGGCCTGGCTCTCACCTGCCTGAACGGCGGCAACTGTTTCGGAACCTTCGCTTGCCGCGACCATCCCTTCCACAGCGTCCGCCTCCGGCCCGGAAAGTTCCTGCAGTTCATCCGACTCCCATGTTTCGTCGTATTCCCAATCATCCGACTCGGGGGTCAAACTGACCGGAACATGGGCGGGCAAGGAGGCTTTGATCTCTGTGTCGGACGCATCTCCCCAGAAGGAGGTGACCGACGACAGCACAGGCAAATCATCCAGACTGAGGGTTGAATTCGTTCTGTTGGGCACCGTCACCCTCTCTTCCATTTCCGCGCGGTGTTCTTTTGTCTCAGGTTCCTGTACTTCAGGAACTGCCAGCAGCGCTTCGGGTCCTTCCGGCAACTGGTTCATCTTTTTATAAAGCTGCGCCAGCGCCGGGCCCACCACATCCAGGGGAAGCTGGCTCCGCACCGGCGTGTCCGATGTCTCCCACAGCTCGGCCAACTCTTCAAAGTCCCATACTGCCGACAGCACGCTCTCGCTGCGAAAATTAGACGACTCCACCAGAATACCGCTTGCCCGCGGCGTAAGCTCCTGCGGCGCAAGCACCGCCGAACGCCCCACGAATGGGTCTCGCTGGCGGCGGCTGAACTCATTGTGGCCGACCAGAAAGCTGATTGCCGCGAACAACTGGTTGTCCTGCATGCGCGCCAGCATTCCGGCCCGCAACTTTTCATACAACACCCGCTCCGTGGCCGCGCCCTGGGCGATCAACAGCTCCGCGCCCTGATAGGCCAGTAGCCGCCCCACTTCCGGGTAGAGCAGGTCCCCGCCCAACATCAACCCGATTCGGCCGACCGGCGTCGGGATGACATTCCACTCGTGGCCGGGCTGGGCCAGGTCCTCGTCCTCAGGATGCAGTACCCGTTTGGCCTGGTACCCCAGCCTCTCGCCGCCGGGGCCGTACACCACCGCCAGGTTGCGCAGTACCCCGTCCAGCGGGTCCGGCAGATACGCGCTCGGCGCAACCAGCGTAACGTCAAACTCCTGAGCCAGCCCGCCGAAAACCTCGTCGTACGCATCCCAGACCATATCCGGCTGCGTCGTCAACAGCGCGCCCGCCATCTGGCGGAAATCCGTGTTGAGCCATCCGGCCAGAGCGCCGGAAATGCCGCCGCTGAACTTCTGCCACAGGCTTGTCTGCCGTCGCCGCGCCAAATCCGCCCGCTTGAGCAGGTTCGCCTGGAAACCGCCCAGAAGCGGGGGAATCACCATCACCCCGGCCAGTTCCGGGAAGACCACCAGCCGCGCCCGCTTGTTCTCCGCAGCCCGCAGGAACCTGCGCAGGTCTTCCCGGTACTCCTCCAGCGTCTGGGGCAGCCGCATCTTCTGTTGGATACACGCGACGATCAGTGTCTTCATCGGAGGTAGTCTATCAGGTTGTTCCTGGCTTTGCGCTCAGGCGGGTGACAGTCAGATCGGAGAACCTTTTGTTCCACGCAGTTATGTTGAAAACTCCACATCCAACTCTTCGAAAGCGGTAAAGCGTTTCAGTCTTACTCGTGTAAGAGCCATGCTCGCTCACCATATACAGACTGCCAGTCCGAAACGACTATCGCCACGCCAACCAAGAATTTTCTGCGCGCAAAACGCAAAAGCCCCAAGCGGCTACGCAATACGCCCCTATCCTTTATACGCCCCAATAATATCAATAATCAGCCCCACATCCTTGCGCGCATGCTCCAGCGACGTGCGCGACGCCTTGCCGTTGGCGATGCAGTCATGGAAATGGCGCAGCTCCCGCACGAACGCACTGTCCCAGTCAATGTACGGCTCGGTCCGGTAGGTCGTGCCCTCGCTGTCAATCCCCTGGACCGTCACAGTGGACAGAATGCCTCGTGAAAAACCGGTCGGGTAGGCGACAACGACCCGTTTGTCGTCGCCGTAGATCTCCAGCGTCTCCTTGAAGTCCCACAGGTCGGGCAGATCGATCCACGTGCCCACGCAACGCGCGCCGTTTTCATAGATCAAAGTGAAGGTAACGGCCCGACCTTCCTGCCAGATCTCCGTATGCGACACCTCGACCGGCAGCCCCATGATCTCGCGCAAACCGTACAGATCGTGGATCATGCTTCCCGCCAGCAGATGGAACGCGCGCTCCACGTGGGGAGCCGCGTCGCCGATCGCCTGCTTTCGCGCCGCCTCCCTCCCTTCCATCGCGCTTTCGATCGCCCCCTCCGGCAGATCGCCGAAGCTGCGCACGTCGAACTGTTTCAGATGCAGCGCGTTGTTCGGGTGCATATGATTGATCTGGACAAAACGCACGTCCATACCGGCCGCTTCCTGCTTGGCCCGTTCAAACGCCGGATCATAGACCTTCATATAGCCCGCCTGCCCCACCGTCCCGGCACGCTTGCAGGCCTCGATCATCTCGTCGCACTCCTGCAGCGAAAAGCATACCGGCTTCTCTACAAAGGCGTGCTTGCCCGCGTCAAAAGCGTCAACGGCCACACTCTTCTTCGGGTCCGTCTGGCACAGAATCACCGCCTCCACGTCGGACGCCAGCAGATCGCGGTAGTCGGTAAAGTACCGGGGCACGTGAAAGCGGTTGGCCACGTACCGGGCCGCGCCTTCCGACACGTCGCAGACCGCGGTAACCTCAAACTCGTCCTGCAACTCCTTCAGGTTGGGCATATGATGCACCTGGGCGATCGCCCCGCATCCGATAACGCCGATCTTCACTCGTCTCACTTGCATTTCTCCGGTCAGTGGCAGTCGGTGGGTTTGTCATGGCAGGAAAACTATGGACCGGTATAGTCCGTGTCCACGCTGCGTGAGGTAAAGCTGTTCCAGACATCGGCCAGCGCGAAGGCCCGCCTGAAAGCCGGGTAGAGAGAATCCCACATTGCATCGCGTGCCGCCAATGCAGCCTCTTCATCCCCAGCCGCGCGCGCTGCCCTATAGGCTGCGATCTGCTCCCGCTGCGTCTCCGTATTCGTCTCGACCGCGTCCAACCACGCTTCGGCCGCGGCCAGCTGCTGATCCAGCAACTCGTCGGTAGCGGTTTCGCGGTCCGGCTCTACGTCGTAGGCGGTATTCAGCGCGAATCGAGGCGGCTTCTTCGTGCCGTCCTCATTCCAATACGTATGGGTCGGCTGGATGTGCGGGGTGACCGACAAGTACATAATGACCGGCTCGTCCCCCACATTGCGCACCTGGTGCGCCTCATCGGTCAGCGCAATGCAAAGCTGACCCGGCCCCAACACCTCGGCGTGACCCTCAATCGTGAACTCAGCCTGCCCCTGCAAAATCAGAAAGATCTCATGGCCCAGATCATGCGTATGGCTCTGCGCGGTATGGCCCACGTCGACCTGCAAAAAGCGGGCGCGAATCTCCGGCGTTGTCAGTACATTGCGGATGTCCGTATGGAAGTCCAGAACCTGGAAGGGCACGGCATTCTCCTTATCTGATTCTCGCTGTCGGAAATTAACTCATCATAGCGGGCTGGAGCTATCGAGATGACAAAACGAACGACGGAACCGGGACTTCAGTCAATCCGCCGCCGCAGCTTCGGATCGAGGAAATCCCTGAAGGCGTCGCCAAAGAGGTTGGCAGCCATAATCGCAATCGTGATCGCCACGCCCGGAAAGATGACCAGCCACCACGGCGGACGAAACGCCGCTGCCAGTACGCCGCCCAGCATGTTGCCCCAGCTCGGCGCCGGCGGTGGAATCCCCATCCCCAGAAAACTCAGCGCCGACTCCGCGAAAATGGCGCCGCCCAGATGCAGAGTCGCCACCACCAGGATGGGCGCGACCGCCTGCGGCGCAACATGGCGTACCATGATCCGGACATTCGACGCCCCGATCATCCTGGCCGCCTCCACGTAGGAGGTCTCCTTGATCGAGAGCACTACCGCACGCGTAATCCGT
The DNA here is from genome assembly GCA_965200615.1 of Caldilineaceae bacterium. Taxonomy (GTDB): domain Bacteria; phylum Chloroflexota; class Anaerolineae; order Caldilineales; family Caldilineaceae; genus Bin5. The sequence goes on from OZ241377.1 coordinate 2,124,631, forward strand.
GTGGCCGAGGGAATCCGCGTTACCGAGATGGCGACAATAACCGTGACCAGGCCCGCCCCCAACACGACCAGCAACAGCAGCGCCAGGATCAGACCGGGAAATGACATCAACACATCCACAACCCGCTGGCTGATCAGATCGAATCTCTGCCCCAGGTACCCGCTCGCAATGCCCCATACAAAACCGATCAGATCCCCGATGAATACCGCCGTGATGCTCACAATCAGCGTAATCCGCGCACCGTAAATGATGCGGCTCAGCAGGTCCCGCCCCAACTGATCGGTGCCCAGAATGTGCTCCGCGGTCGGCGCGGCGCGAATCGCGCCGTAGTCGGCCTCCAGAGGATCGTACGGGGAGAGCAGCGGCGCAAAAACAGCCATGACGAGCATCAGCAGCCACACGCCCACCGCCACAATGCCGATCGGCGAGGACTGCGCAAAGCGTCCCACCGAACTGCCGACTCGAAGTAAAATATGCGGGCGCTGGCCCTCTATGTCGAGAACGATACCTTCGGAATCGGCAGGCGCCGCGCCTGTTGTAGCCATGTCGGCTCCCTCAATGGGTGGATAGCGGGAGGTTCAGAGGGCGGCTTCCGCTAACTGGACCGCCGGCCACAGCTCCCTATCCACTACTCGTAGCGAATGCGGGGATCGAGAAACGCGTAACTCAGATCGACCAGAAGATTGATAATGACGTAAATCAAGCCATACAGTAGAACAAGATTCTGGATCATCATCCAGTCCCGCTCGGTCATGCCTTGCACGAGCAGCTTTCCAAGTCCGGGCACCGCAAACGCTGTCTCGACCGAAACGGCGCCGCCCAGCAAGCCGCCCAGCGCCAGCCCCGTCGTGGTGACGACCGGCAGCATCGCGTTCTTGAAGACATGACGCCACACCACCAATGTCTCGCGCAGCCCCTTGGCCCGCGCCGTGCGGATATAGTCTTCGAACAGCACCTCCAGCGCAGCCGAACGGGCCATGCGCGCCGTCGCCGCCGACAGCCCCAATCCCAGCGCCAGCGCCGGCAATAGAGTCATCGATAGATTGCCGAGCGGGTCCTCCCACAACTGGATAATCGTGATCGGCGGGCGCCAGGTAAAGACCAGGACGGTAAACAGTATGATAAGCAGCCCCAGCCAGTAGCTTGGCACCGCGATAAAGATCGTAATGCCAACGCGCGACAGATGGTCCATCAGCGAGTTCCGCCACATCGCGCTCAGCATCCCGATCGGAACCCCGATCAGCCACGAAAGCAGCACCGCCATGATCGCGATCTGCGCCGAGATCGGGCCCCGCCGCAGAATCATGCCGCTGATCGGCTCCTTGTTCCAGAAAGACGAGCCCATATCGCCGCTGATTACCTGCGCCATCCAATCCAGGTACTGTATGTGAAACGGCTGGTCCAGGCCCAGGCTGGCTCGCAGGGCCTGCAGCTCCTCTTCACTCAGCACATAGATCCCGTCCGACTCGGAAACGATCAGCTGCAACGGGTCCCCGGGAATCACCCGCATCGCCAGAAAGATCAGAACAGTGACGCCGAATATGGTCGGGATCGCAATCAGCAGTCGGTTGAGCAGGTACTTTGACATGAGCGATTATGAGGGGCTCTGCTTCAGTTCACGGAATGGGCGGCGCAACAGCCCGGCGACCGGGCATCGTCGCGCCGCCCACTGGTTCTTCAACTGTTCGAGCAAGCACGTCTGACGTAGTCAGGATCCGGCTGCCGCAACCCGTTTCAGCACCGACCTTCGGTCGCGGCCACCCCTCCTCTTATCTAGGCGTCCGGGTCGATCCACACCGTCTCCATGCGGCCCCACTCAGCGAAGGCGCGCTTGTCCAGCGCCAGGCCCTTCACCCGGTTATTCCACATCGGCAGGTGGAACGTGTAGCCGACCAGGTACTCCGGCGGGTTCTCGTCCAGCAGATTCTGGGCGTCGTCGATCTGACCCTGCCGGGTCTCGACGTCGAGCTCGACGTCGATCGTGGCCAGCAGCGCGTCGAAGTCGGCGTTGCTGTAACCGCCGAAATTCTGCGAACCGCCAGTGGCCCACCACAGGTTGCCGCGCGGCGAGATGTCGGAGACACTGTGCCCGCGCGTATGCACCATCAACTGGTAGTTGCCCGACTGCTGTTCAGAGCCAAGCAAGGCGCGCTCGACGATGCGAATCTCCGTCTCGATGTTCAGATGCCGCTTGAGCATATCCTGGAACGCCGGGGCCAGCAGTTCACCCTGGGGCCCGGCTGCCGCCAGCAGCTCGACGCCCGACAGGCCGTCACCGTATCCGGCGTCGGCCAGCAACTGCTGCGCCGTCGCGATATCCTCATCCTTCTCTGCCCTGTAACCCGGCATCGTCGACAACGCTTCAGGCGTGGTCGCGTAGGGATCACCCTGCGGCACCCAGCGCGTGATGTTGATCAACTCCTGCGTACCGAACGCGGCTGCCAGGTTCTGCTTGCTCACCGCCAGATGGATCGCCTTGCGCACGCGCGGGTCGTCAAACGGGGCCTCGCGGTTATTGATGAATACCCAGTACGCGCCGAAGTTGGCCAGCTTGTTGGCCGTTACTGAATCAGGGCGATTCATGCCCTCATCCCACGTCTCTTTGGCGACGTTCCACGACATGTCAGCCTGATCGGTCAGCACCGCCGTCCCACGGTCAGACCAGGCCGGCACGTGCAGCATCTCCAGCCCGTCCACATACGGAAGCTCCGGATCCCAGTAGTCCGGGTTGGCCTCCATGATCCACTTCTCCGCCGGCAGATGGTCGACAAAGCGGAACGCGCCCGTCCCCGGGGCGATCACCTCGCGCAGATCATAGTTGTGCTCCTCCAGCGACTTCTTCGAGTAGATCAGCGCATTGGTGGGCGTCAGAAGGTTGAGGAAGAACGGTCGCGGTGAACTCAGGTTGAACCGCACCGTCATGTCATCCACCTGCTCGACCGAGTCCACAAAGGTGAAATTGGCTTTCAGGGGGCTGACGATGCCTTCCGGCGGGTCAAGGATGCGGTTGAATGTCGCCACCACGTCCTGGGCGGAGAAGGCTTCGCCGTCGTGGTAGGTGACACCTTCACGCAGCGCAAAGGTGTACGAAAGGCCGCCCTCGCCTACCTCCCAGCTCTCGGCCAGGTCGGGAATGATCGTCCGCAGTCCGTCAACCAGGTTGTTGCGTACCAGGTTGTTGTACATGTGGGACAGAACATGGGTGCCTCCGCCCTGGTGTGCGTCAAAGTGGGACATCGTCACACCGAAAGCCGTCCGCAGCGTGCCGCCGCGAACCGGGCTGCCTTCCGGCCGCATCATGCCGGCCCCGGCAACAGCCTCGGGTGTCGGTACCGCCGTCGGCGCAGCAGCGGGAGCGGCCACCTCAGCGGGCGTCCCAGCCGCGCACGCGGCCAGTGCAGATGCGGCAGCGCCAGCAGCCATCATCTTCAGAAAAGTCCGGCGGCCAACATTGCGAGCTTCGTTGTCCGCCTGCGGGGGCGTGTTCAACTTACTTGTCATTGCTTTGGCTCCTGTTCTCGTGGTGATTTGACCGATATTCCGAACCAAGGGTGTCTCCTGTCAAGAATTCAGATTTCCAGTGGGATTCACTCCGGTTCAGAGATCGTGGTACATTATAGGGGAAGAGAAGATCACCGTCAAAAACTTCTGCTCATCCTCTGTGCAACCATAAAGTTTCCGACCGGCAGCGGAACGCTTCAAGCATCAGGAAGTTGACGATCGCCCTGTTCTGACCCTTGTCGACAACCAACACCCACCTCACGGAGCACCAGACCCATGCTGGCAGACCTTACAACCATTACCGCCGCGCGCACCGGCCGCGCCTCCTCCTGGGACACCAGCGGCCACAATGCCGACCGCTGGACCATCCCCGCAGGCGAATCACGCGTCCTTGCCGACATCCGCGGCCCCGGCCTCCTCACCCATATCTGGATGACGCAGCGCAACCACTACCGCGACTGCCTCCTCAAAATTACCTGGGACAACGCCGACCACCCCAGCGTGCTCGCGCCCCTGGGCGACTTCTTCGGTCTGGGAAACGCGCTCGTCAACTCCTACCAGTCCCAGCTGTTCACCGCCTCCACCCGCTGGAACAATCAGTTCGAGTCAGGCTGCGCCCTCAACTGCTACGCCCCTATGCCATTCCGTGAACGCGCCCTCGTCGAGCTAATCAACGAGAGCGCTGAAGAGCACATGCAGTACTTCTACTTCGATTACGAACAGGTCGACGAGCTCCCGGCAGCGCAGGGCTACTTCCACGCCGAGTTCCGCCGCACGAACCCCTTCGGCGGCTGGGGCCACGAGATCACCGTGAACAGGCCGGAGGCCAATATCGTCAACAAAGAGAGGCAGGCCTGGGAGGACAACTACGTCATACTGCAGACCCAGGGCCGCGGCCACTACATCGGCTGCACCCTGTCCGTTACCAACTTCCAGGGAACCTGGTGGGGCGAAGGGGATGACATGATCTGGGTCGATGGCTACAGCTGGCCGCCCGACATTCACGGCACCGGCAGCGAGGACTATCTCAACCAGGCCTGGGGGATGCAAAGGAACGCCTTCTTGCGCAACGGCTCATCCATTTTCGAAGAAGACACCGGCGGCTACCAGTCCTCCTACGTGCTCCACCTCGAAAACCCCGTGCGCTTTCAGAAAGAGGTCAAAGTCACGATCGAACACGGTCACGGCAACCATCTCGCCAACGAAATGTCATCGGTCGCCTACTGGTATGCGGCTGAACCGGCCAAGACGGTCGACCCGCCGCCCGCGGCGCAGCGCCAACCCGTTTTGCGTGACAACCAGGGAAACTGGCTCTACGACGACAACAGCCGCGTTCCCGGCCGCGCCGTCCCAATCAACGAGGAAATGCGGGCCATGAAGGATCGCTGGGCGCAGGCCAACCGCACTGGTTGATCCGGCTTAACCTTCATCCACAGGTGTCATCTGCCGGTACTTCCCACCGTAGAACAGCACCGGCTCACCCGTGTTGTACTCCAGATATTCGACCTCCGCGATGTAAAGTGTATGGTCGCCGGCGGGATGGGCGTCCACCACTGTGCACACAAAGTAGGCCAGGGCATCGGGCAGGACAGGGTACCCGTTGCGGCGCTCGAACACGACCTCCAGGCCCTCCACCGGCCAGCCGGCAAAGTGGCTGCTGAAATCCTCCTGGTCGTGTCGCAAAATGCTGATTGCATAGCGGCCGGTCTGCTGCAACAGATCATGCAGTCTCGCCTTGTGCCCGACGGACACCACCAGCAGGGGGGGATCCAGCGACACCGACATGAACGCGTTGGCCGTCATGCCATGCACGTCGCCGTCCAGCTCTGTTGTAACAACCGTGATTCCCGTAGCGAACAGGCCGCAGGCATTCCGCAATTCACGCGTGTCTATCGCGGCAGAACTGTTTTCAGTCATGTGTAGGTCCGTAGCGCCTTCTACGCAGTGAGCGCAACGCTGAGGCCCCGGTCTGCCGGCTGCGCAGCGCATGTGTTTTGCAAATCTTAAACGTTATCCGAGGCAAACTCAAATCTACCGTCAGAATTGACAAATGAAACGCCAGTGGTAGGATACCACGAAACTGACCGGACGCTGGAGTCGCGAGAACCTCTCCTGTCTCGCGCCGACGGGGCATTACGAAAAACGCGAGCGAGCATGATGGCTGACGAACGATTCTTTGTGACCGGCGCCCTGGGCTGTCTTGGCGCCTGGACCGTGCACAATCTGATCCGCGAAAACGTCGACGTTACCGTCTACGACCTGGGCCAAAACACGCACCGGCTCGAACTGCTGATGGAGCCTGACGAGATCGCCCAAGTCCACTTCGTCAAGGACGATATCACCGACACCGAGGCCGTCGCCCGCGCCGTCTCAGAAAGCGGGGCCAACCGCATCATTCATCTGGCCGCCCTGCAGGTGCCCTTCTGCAAGGCTAACCCACCGCTCGGCGCGGCCGTGAACGTCGTCGGCACCGTCAACGTCTTCGAAGCCGCCAAGCAGGCCGGCATCTCCTCCGTCGTCTACGCCAGCAGCATGGCCGTCTACGGGGGCGCCGACCTCTACGGGCCGGAAGTGCGGGACGGCGACCCTCTCCATCCCCTCAATCTCTACGGCGTTTACAAAAGCGCCAACGAAGGAACAGCCCGCATCTACTGGCAGGACGACGGCATCGCCAGCCTCGCCCTCCGCCCCTACACGGTCTACGGCCCTGCCCGCGACCAGGGCATGACCTCCACCCCCACCCAGGCCATGCTCGCCGCCGCCAAGGACGAAACCTACCATATCTCCTTCGGCGGTACCTGCGGCTACCAGTATGCCGACGACGTCGCACGTACCTTTATAGAACTGGCACGCATTCCCTTCGAGGGCGCAGAGGTCTTCAACATCCGCGGCAGCGTTGCCCATATGTCCGAGATCGTTGACGCCATCGTCGACGCCGAGCCCACCGCAGCCGGCCGCATCACCTACGAGGACACGCCCCTTCCCTTCGCAGAGGCACAAGATGAACAGCCCCTGCAGGCCCTGTTGCAAGAGGTGCCGTACACGCCCCTCCAAGAAGGGGTCGCCCGTACAATAGCCCATTTCAAGCGGGCGCTCGTCACCGGCAGAATCCAGTAACCGTTGCCCCATCCGGGCCGGGCGTCCCGCTCCAACCGGCCGGGGCTCATCCACCGAAAGCAGACCCATTCAAGCCAATTCGCCGAGGAGCAGAACAGATGAGATGGTTGCGCTTTGAGCATAACGGAAAAACAGCCTACGGCGTCGCCAGCGGCGATACCATCGAAGTCACCGACGCCACCTGGTGCGACATCCTCGCCGGCAAAACCGGTGCCGTCACCGATTCCGTCGACCGGGGCGGCGTAGACCTCCTCTGTCCCATGGACCGGCCCGGCAAGATCGTCGCCATCGGCCTGAACTACCTGGACCACTGCCGGGAGACCAACACGCCGCCCCCCGATCGCCCCGTCATCTTCACCAAGTTCACCACCAGCATCGTCGGCCCCGGTGACGAGATCGTCTGGAGCCCGCAGCTCACCGCCGAGGTCGACTACGAAGCTGAGCTGGCCGCCGTCATCGGCAGGACCGCCCGCCACGTCAGCCGCGACGACGCGCTCGACTACGTCGCCGGCTACACCTGCTCCAACGACGTCAGCGCCCGCGATCTACAGCTGGGCGACCCCCAATGGATCCGCGGCAAAAGCCTCGACACCTTCTGCCCGATCGGCCCCGCCTTCATTACCGCCGACGAAGTGCCCGATCCCCAGGTTCTCGATATCCGCTGCCTCCTCAACGGTGAAGTCATGCAGGAGAGCAACACCCGCGAAATGATCTTCGGCGTCGCCGAGCTGATCGAGTTCAGCTCCAACGCCTTTACCCTCGAGCCCGGAGACGTAATCCTCACCGGCACACCCCACGGCGTCGGCATGGGCCGCGACCCCAAGGTCTGGATGAAGGACGGTGATACCGTCGTCATTGAAATCGAAAAACTGGGTCGCTTGGAGAACACCTGCCGCATGGTGTAAACCCAGCCCTCGCAAAGCTTCTACTGCAAAAAAGCCCCGGCAGTTGCCGGGGCTTTTTTCATTCCCGACGTAGCTACTAAGCCGTCTAGCGAGGAAAGAGTGGAGAGGAGTGAGTGGCGTGGGGCGGCGCAAAGGCGAGGAGGAGCGCTGAAGGAATTGGACAGGTTGTGTCATGTTTTCAAGGGTATGAATTATATTTTATATTATTGTTAACCAGGTGGGGCCGAACTGTTGCCTGGGCTGAAACCACCGCCGTTTGCGTGATCACCGCAAAAAATCCGGGATGCACCCATGCCTTTGAGACACTTACATCAGGGCCGAATTTATGGTACAATTTCCTTGCCGTAATAGCGTGATTTCCGACGTGCGTTGGCCCCGTATATTCTGCTCAACCCAATAAGGAGGACTCCATGAACCGTCAACGTTCCGTATTGCCGGCGCTTGTGATCGCGCTGGCCCTTATCGTTTCTGCCTGCGGAGCGCCCGCAGCCCCCGTCCAGGTCGATACCGGAGCCGCTGAGGAAGAAGCCGCACCCGCCGCCGCCGATGAGATCATGACCGTCAACCTCGTGGCCCGCTGCAAGGCCAGCCCGCCCTACGAGAACGGCCGCTGCGACAATCTGACCGCCGCCGTAGACGCCGTCAACGCCGTGCTCGAAGCCAGCGACGACAACCGCCGCATCGCCCTTGAAACCATCCAGGACGACACCGGCTGGGGCGACTACAAGACCGAGTTCGAGCTGGCCTCCGACGCCGGCGAGGCCCCCGACATCATCGTCTCCGGCCACGAACATATCGGCGACTGGGCCACTGCAGGCTACCTGGTGGACATCTCCGAACAGGTCAACAGCGGCGAATTCGCCGAATTCGAAGATGTCATCGACTCCCTCTGGGAGTCGACCATGCTCAACGGCAAGATCTGGGGCATCCCCCAGGACGCCGAAGCCCGCCCCCTCTACTTCAGCAAGACGCTCCTGAGCGAGCTGGGCTGGAGCGCTGAGGAGATCGAAGCCCTTCCGGGACGCATCGAAAGCTGCGACTATACCTGGCAGGACATGTTTGACACCGCCCAGCAGGCCGTCGAGGCCGGGGTCGTTGCCGAAGGTGAGGGCTGGTGGCACCGCCCCTCCAACGGGCCCGATTTCCTCTACTACTACTTCGCGGCCGGCGGCGAAATCGAAAGCGATATGGACGCGCTTGTCTTTGACACCGCCGCCGCCCAGACAGTATATGAGCTGCTCCACAACGCCGCCCACGAGCGCAAAATCATCACGCCCAACAAGCTGGACGGCGATTGGGACTATCACAAAGAGTACACCTCCAGCTTCACCAACGTGATGTTCGTCTTCGAGGGCACCTGGCGCTGGGCAAGCTGGCACACCAACTATCTCCAGGACCAGGGCGGCGAGGCCTATCTCTTTGAGAACGTCGGCTTCGCGCCGATTCCCTGCATGGAAGGCGGCATCGGGAAACCGATCACCCTGACCCATCCGCTGGTCTACATGATCAGCACCCAGAGCGAGCACCCGGACCTGGCGCTGCTCCTCCTCGCCAAAGCGACAGTCAAAGAGCTGAACACGCCCTACGCGGTCGAGAGCGGCCACCTGGGAATTCTCAAGTCACAGGCCGACCACGACGCCTACACGAGCGCCGAATTCCTGAGCGCCACGCTCCCCCTGCTGGAGCACACGACATTCCTGCCCAACAGCCCTTACTGGAGCGCCTGGTCGGAAGCCTACTACCTGGGCATCCAGGCCGTTGAGTCCGGCGATCTCTCACCCTCAGAAGCAATTGAGGTCGTCGTCGATCAGCTCCGGAACGAACTGGGCGACAACGTGATTATCGAGTAGCGTCGGACCGGAGAACCGTAAAATGGAGAGTAAGGCATTCCCCCCTTGCTCTCCCTCTTTCCTTCCCTGACAACCGGCCCATGTCGACGAATCTTACAGAATCGGCAACCCAGGCCCCCGCCGCCGGCCGCGGCCGCTGGTTGCTTCTGGCCGCCGGTCTGGTTCTGCTGGGTTGTTTCGTTCTGCCCTGGCTGCGCTTCGTCATTATCGCCGATCAGCGCGTTGCGCTTTCGCTGACAGGGTTGCAAGCTGCAACAATCGGCGTCGTAGAGACGACCGACGGCGGCCTCCTCTACCGCAGCTCTTTCTGGCTGTTTTTGGCTCCCCTGGCCGGCGCCGTCGGGCTGGCGCTGGGGGCGCACAATCTGCTGCCGGGCCGTTCCGCGCCCTGGCAAGGCCTGCTCGCCATCAGCGTAGCCTCGGCCGTGGCAGCGTTAAATTGGGGCGCATTCGCCGCCTCGCAGGAAGTCGCGCAAAAGCAAAAAGTGGACGTGGAGGCGCAGTGGGGACTGTCGCTTGCCTTCCTCGCGCTGCTGCTGCTCCTCGCCGGCGGCCTCATCCTGCTGCGGGAGGCCAGCGGCCAGAAACCGGCCTTCCGCGCCGCGCTCGACGCGCTCAACTTCATGGCTCCGGGCACCGTGCTGGTCATCGTCTTTTTCTTTCTGCCTGCCATCATCCTGTTCATCCTCAGCCTGACCGATCTTTCCAGCGCCAACTTCAGCGAGCCCTGGACCTATGTCGGCTTCGACAACTACAAGCGCATGTTCAGCGACCGCTTCTTCCCCAAGATCCTGCGCAATACTTTCCAATACGTCGCACTTACCCTGCTGTTTTTCAACGTCGGCCTGGCCCTGCTGCTCGCTCTTCTGACGGCCCACGTCAGCCGCCGTGTCGGCTTCCTTTTCCGCCTGCTGTGGCTTCTGCCCCGCATTACACCGTCCGTCGTCTACATCGTCATGTGGCAGCGCATCGCCCAGCAGCCCCCCTACGGCATACTCAATCAGTTTCTCGGCTGGCTCGGCGTTGAAAACCAGCCCTACTGGATCCCGGAAGCGCCGTGGGTCTTCGTCGTGCTCGTCAACGGCTTCGTCGGCGCCTCCTTCGGCATGATCATCTTCACCTCGGCCATCGAAGCGATTCCCGCCGACCTGATCATCGCCGCCAAAGTTGACGGCGCCGGGGACCTCGCCCTCATCCGCGACATCACCCTGCCTCTACTGCGCTGGCCCCTGCTCTTCGTCGTCACCTACCAGACGCTGTCGCTGCTCGTCTCATTCGAATATATCCTCCTGCTCACAAACGGCGGGCCGGGCCTCTTCACGACCGAGGTGTGGGCGCTGACAGCCTACAAGCGCGCATTGCAGACCTATTTCGGCTCGAACCAGTGGGCTTACGGCGCAGCCTGGGGCTTTGTCCTCGTTCTGATCGGCGCCATCCTGTCTGTTATCTATTTGCGCGTCTTCCGCTTCAACGACCTCGTCCAGGAGCCGAAAATCGATGTACTGTAAGTCATCGAAAGCGCCTGCGCCCGTCCGCGTAGAAAGATCCTTCAGCATGGAACGAAAATACAATGAGATACCAAGGGCCGGAATATGCATAATGGCGTAGGGCCGGTGAAAATCGCCGGGACGCTCTCCACCGTCCAGATGACCCTGCGCTCCAGGCGTGTAACGCCCGGACAGGCGCTCCCTTATCTGCTGCTCACGCTAACGATCCTTCCAATCCTGGCCGGCTATGCCTGGGTCCTGATCGCCACCTTCTCCCAGCGTACCAACGGCCTCCTCCCTCGCGACGCACAGGGCAATCTCGGCGGCCTCACCCTTGAAAACTGGCAGTTTCTGGCAGAACCGGACGTCTGGAAGGCAACGCTCAACTCATTCGGTATCGCCATGAGCATGGTCATCGGCGTCGGCGCCATCTCCGCTCTCGCCGCCTACGCGCTCTCACGCATGAACTTCCCTGGCCGCAAAGGCTTCCTCGGCATGACCATGGTCCTGCACGCCTTCCGTCCTGAAATGCTCCTGATCGCCATCTTCCAGGTGCTGCTGTTCATCGGCGGCATCCCTCTCATCGGCAATTTTTTTGGCTTCAATACCGTCGGCGGCGTTGCTCTCGTCATGGTGACTCTCGATCTCCCCCTCGGTATCTGGCTGATGAAAGGCTTCTTCGACAACCTCTCCTGGGATATGGAGCGGGCCGCCCTCATTGACGGCGCCAGCCGTTTCCGCGTCTGGTGGGAAATCCTTCTGCCGCAGATCCGCCCCGGCCTGGCCGCCCTCTCCATCTTCATGTTCATTCAGGGCTGGAACGCCTATCTCATCCCATTTACCTTTACAATAGGCTCCAAAGTCGCCAACCTGCCCGTCTACATAAACAGATTTTCCGGCGATACCAGCCTTGTCAGCTGGAACTTCGTCGCTGCCATCGGGCTCTTCCAGCTGATTCCCGTCCTGATCTTTTTTATCTTTACCCAAGAGGCTCTCCTGAACATCTACGGCGGCGGCAGCAAAGGGGGATCCTAGTGCGCGTCGAACTGAACGAACTGACCAAACGCTGGGGCAACGTAACCGGCGCCGACAACATCACCCTCGACATCCAGAGCGGAGAGTTCGTCGCATTCCTCGGTCCTTCCGGCTGCGGAAAGACGACTACGCTCCTGATGGTTGCCGGCATCTACAAGCCCACCGCCGGCGAGATCCGCTTCGACGACCGCGTCGTCAATCAGGTCGCGCCCAAGGACCGCAACATCGGCATGGTCTTCCAGAGCTACGCCCTCTACCCCCACATGAGCGTTCGCCAGAACATCGGCTACCCCCTCAAACTCAAGAAGTCGCCCGCCGCAGAATTGGAGCAACGCGTGCAGCGGGTCGCCGACATGATGGGCATTGGCCATCTGCTGGACCGACGCCCTGCACAGCTCTCCGGCGGGCAGCAGCAGCGGGTTGCCCTCGGCCGCGCCCTTGTCAAGGAACCCAGCCTGCTTCTCTTTGACGAACCCCTCTCCAACCTGGATGCCCGTCTGCGCCTGACCATGCGCAGCGAGATTAAACGCCTGCAACTCGACCTGGGAATCACCTCCATCTATGTGACCCACGATCAGGTGGAGGCCATGACCATGGCCGACCGCATCGCCGTCATGCAGGAAGGCAAGCTTCAGGCCTACGCGCCGCCCAACGAACTGTACGAGCGGCCGCGCACGATCTTCATCGCCGGATTTGTGGGCAATCCGCCAATGAACCTTTTCGACGCGCAGCTCACGCGCGCCGGGGATCGCTATCTGGTGAAGAGGCAAGGGCTTGAGATTGAACTGCCCCCGGTGAGGGGCAGCAGGGCCGAATCCAAAGGGGAGGTTACGGCCGGCGTCAGGCCGGAGGACATCACGCTCATTCCCGACAGCGGCGCTTCAACAGAAGGTTCGCTGGCCGAAGTATTTGTCGTTGAACCTCTGGGGCGCGATAATCTGGTCGACGTGCGTATCGACGATCTGCATCTCTTCGTTCTGGCAGACCCGCGTCAACCACTGAAGATCGGCGATCCGGTACGTCTGCAGTTCGACGGCGACAAGGTGCAACTCTTCGATCCGGAAACCGAGTGCTCACTTCTGTGGACATAAACTTCCGTGATCGTGAATATGTTAAAACAACGACGTTTTTTCGTATTTCTCACTGCCGTCGTGGCGCTCCTTGCGTATTTCGTTCTCTCCGCTCTTCTTTCGCAGGGTCAGCCTGAATCCAACAATCTGAATGCCGAAAAGAATAGCTCCGAAAGTGGCCCCGCGCCTCAGCAAGGCCCCCTCATCGAGACCGTCTTGACAGGGCTGTCCAATCCCCGCGGCGTGGTTGTCTTGTCGGACGGTTCGCTGATGGTGGCGGAGGCAGGCACCGGCAAGAATACCGTCGATCCCCAGAAGTGGAGCGGCAAACTCACCCATTTCCACGACACAAACAACGATGGCGATTACAGCGATGAAGGGGAACGCACTGTCTGGTTTCAACACCTGCCCACCTACAACGCGCTGAGTGAATACTCCACCTGGCGCGACGAGGTCAGCGGCGCCGGCGATCTGCTGCACCACACCGACGGCCACCTCTATCTCAGCGTTGACGGCGGCCACGATCGCATCGGCCTTTACGAGATCAGCCCGTACAAGCGCATGGGGCGCAACCTTTCCGCGCTGAGCAACATGACCGGCATCGCCTTCTCGCGCGATCATTCCCAAATCTATGTCGCCGAAAGCACGGCCAATGCGCTCTCGGTTATCACTATCGCCGACGGCGTGGGCCTCAAAGTCGCTCAGTTCGGCGCGCTTGCCAGCGGCCAGCAGTCGGTGCCCACCGGTGTGGCCGTCGATCCCCGCAACGGCGACCTCCTGGTGGCTCTCTTTACCGGCTCCCTCGTCGTTGACGGCGAGACCATCGCCTTCGTTCCCGGCGACAGCGTGATCGTGCGCGTAGATCCCGAAAATGGCGCGATTGAAGACGCGGTCCTGGGCCTGACAACTGCGATCGACGTGGCAGTCGATGGCGATGGCAACATCTACGTCGTCGAAATGACCAGCGGCCCCGCCGACCCGATTGAACCCACCCATGATCTCTTCGACCCGGACCAGCCCGCCCGCCACGGCGGCTACCTCCGCTTCACCGGGCGCGTCACCCGCTACGCACCTGACGGCAGCGAAGCGTACCTTCTCGCGGAGGGCCTCGACATGCCCACCAACATTACCCTGGTCTCGCCAGCCGAGCTCTACATCTCAACCGGGCAGGGCACGCCCAACCGCCCCATCCCCGGCCCCGACGGACCTACGACCATCGTCGGCGAGGTTATTCGCATCACCTTGCCGGGCGAGAATCAGCGCTGAGAAGCCGCCCCCTACGCCACCGGATGGGCGTGCAGCGCCTCCTCCACAATATCGACGCCCCAGCCCGGACCGGAAGGCGTGGTCATCTGCCCGTCGATGATCTCCGGTACGTTCGTCACCATCTCATCCTTCCAGGGCACGTCGTCGATGTCGATCTCCATGATCTTCACGTTCGGCAGCACCGCGCACAGGCTCGCGCTGATGAATGACGAGAGATGGCTATAGTAGTTGTGCGGCGCGATGTTCATCTGGAAGGTCTGCGCCATCTCTCCCACCCGCTTCGACGGCGCAAAGCCGTTCCAGGGCACGTCTATCATCAGGTAGTCCGACGCCCGCGCCTGCAGGTAGGGCAGATACTGGCGTTCGTAGTAAAGCGTCTCGCCCGTGCAGATGCGCGTGCTCGTCTTGCGCCGCACCTCTGCCAGCGCCTCCGGTTCATAGAGATCGATCTCCAGCCACATCAGATGCAGCGACTCCAAAGCCCGCGCGATCTCCAGACAGCTCTCCGGTTTGAAGTTGAAATTCAGATCCAGCAACAGATCGAACTGCGGCCCCACCGCGTCGCGAAAGGTGCCCATCTGCGTAACGACGTGGTCGATCAGCTCGTTCGACGCCACCTGGTCTGCCGCGGTACCGGGGTTTCGCCCTGGAAAGTAGACATGTCCCGGATCGCCGGGGAAAAGGATGTTCGTCTTCAGCGCGGTGAATCCCTTCGAGACGACCTCCCGTCCCAGCGCAGCCACATCCTCCATCGATCGCAGCGGCGGCGTGCCCATCAGCTCATGGACGCGGATCCGGCTCGTACCGCAGTGCGACCAGTAAACGCGCACGCTCTCCCGCGTCGGCCCGCCGAAAAGCTCGACCACCGAGCAGTCCCGCGCCCGCGCCGCGATATCCACCAGCGCCAGCTCGATGCCGGCAATCGCCTTGGCCCCGATGCCGCCGGGGCTCGACTGAAACGCCCGGTACATATCCCACCAGCGCTGTTCAAACGCCCTCGGATCGCGGCCCATCACGACCGGCGTCAGGTCCCGTACCGCGCCTGCCACACCGTTCACGGCCTGGTCGCTGCACTCCCCTCAACCGGTGATGCCCTCGTCCGTCTCAACCTTCACCAGGATCCAATTGCGCCAGCCGGCGTCTACGACAATCGGCGTAACTGCTGTAATCTGCATCGAAGGGTCCTCCCTTGAACTGCGCGCAGCCTCAAACGGCCTGTGCGCATGGTGACGAATTCATACGCAATGAACAACCAATGTAAACGTCGATTGACACCAAATACTTTTCGTGCAGGTTACGCATTACGAAATAGGCAACACGCAGCACGAAGAGATGCCTATTCAACTTGAACGCACATAATAAGGTTGAAACAGCAAGAACGGGATAGTTTGCCCGATTTCGTTCTGCTATACTGGCCGCATGATAAACCAACAGGCAGTGCAGACGCGTGAGGAGACAATCCTCCACCATCGCGAGCGGCTCAACGCCGTGCTCCTCCACATCCAGGAGAACATTGACGCGCCCCTGACCGTCGAGTCGCTGGCGGCCGTAGCCGGCTTCTCGCCGTACTATTTCCACCGCATCTTCGCCGCCTACCTCCACGAGACGACCAGCGACTACGTGCGCCGCATCCGCCTCGAATGGGCCGCCCGCCGCCTCATCCTCAGCAGCGAGCAGGTGACGCAGATCGCCCTGGCTGCCGGCTACGAGACCCCTGCCGCATTTGGCCGCGCCTTCAAGAAGCGCTTCCAGCTCAGCCCCCGCGCCTTCCGCAGGCTGCGGCGACCCACACTTTACGCAAACAACTGGGAACCGCTTCTGCTGCAGCCTGAGATCCGCCAGCGTCCCGGTCACGAGCTGGTCTACATTCCCTGCGTCGGCCCAGAGGCGGACAGCGAAGCCATCTGGACAACGCTAAAGCAACACACAGGCGGCGCCGGAGGAGCGGCCTCCGCCATCGACCCGTTCGGACCGCCCTCCTACGTACAGGTCCGCCGCGACCGCCCCAACGAGGGCAGTACCGCAAGCAGAAAAATGCGGGTCGATGCCGGCATTCTTTTCGAAGAGAACGCTTCAATCCAGCCGCGCCAGCCGGTCGGCGTCCAGCATCTGGCGGGCGGACTCTACGCCGTTTTTCACCACCATGGTAGTCGCCGCGATGCCATGTGGCAGGCCATCTACAAGCGCTGGCTGCCGCAAAGCCACGTGAGCCTGCGCGACGCGCCGCCCTACGCAGAGAGTACCGCACCGCCCGTTGTTCAGAACGGCCGCGACCAATCCATCGCCTTCTACGTACCCATCAAAGGCTCGCTCTACGAGCTACAAAAAAAGGAGAAACAGATGTCCCCCTCAGTCAAGACTGTGACACAGCCGGACCGCCAGATGCTCAGCATCACCCGCCATGTCTACATTGGCGAGTTGAAGGACCACCTGCGCGAGTCCTGCGAGCAACTGGCGGCGCTGATTGCCGAAACCGGCGTTGAACAGGACGGCAAGCCGGTCGCCATCTACCACGGCGAGGTCAATGAGGAGAAAAACGGGCCTGTCGAAGTCGGTATTCCCGTCAAGACCGTACCCCCCGTCAGAGGCGACATCAAGAGCGCAATCCTGCCCGGCGGCTCTATCGCCTACGTAGAGCTAACCCTGCGCCAGGCCCACTTCCCTGAGATACTGGGCTACTACGACATAGTCTACAAATGGATCGAAGAGAACGGCCACCAGATCGCAGGCTCCCCGCGCGAGGAGTACGCCACCAGCCCCATGGACAATAAAGCAGTCATGGACGAGCCCTTCCTGGACATCGCCTGGCCCTACAAGTAGGCGCGACAGCGCACCGAATTAAGAGGGACTCTTCGCCGCCAAACCAATTGGCGAAGGGGCCCCTCGACTTCCTTCACTCCTTCGCATCCTGGACCCGCAACGAAGCGTTTGTTCGTCAAGCCATAGTTCTTTTTGACAAGTCCGGCTCTGCAGCGTCGCGCGCGGACGCCAGCTCGAATCCGGGCCTGGATGGTTCCATAAAGGTGATGGCCTCGTAAAAGTCGTCCAACGCAACAAATACGCCGTTTTCTTCCGCCCACTTGCGCATTCGCTGATTGCAGGAATGTGCCCAGGACAGAATTTCCACCCGCCAGCCGCGCTTGTGCATGCGTTCCAATGTGCTGTGGAAGCCTGCGCCTTCAAGATAGCCCGTGCCATCACCGGTCAGCAATACCACGATTCCGGGATCGCCATTGTAATCCAGCGCATCTTCCAGCATCCGCAACTGCAACACTCGGTCGGGCATTTCCTGTTCTCCCCGTTCGGGGGCGCCGCGGTCGAACAGTTGGACTTCCACCCCTTTGCTTTCCATCCGATTCCATAGCTGGCGCATTTCCGGCGGCACGGAGCCGGCGGCCAATGCCTTCATCAGAGGGCGGTCGGCCTGCGCCAAGCGTAGCAGGTGGCCGAAGTGAATGCGCACTCGATAACGGGCATTGGGGCCTTCTTCTCGCTCCCCTGCCAGACGTTGCGCCTCATGGAAGATGTTAGAGTTGTCCCAGTAGATAAAAACGTTGTTCATATCGAATTGCCTCCAAGCATCCGGCCAAATCATAAAAAGTCACTGTAAGCAACCGTCAAAACTGACAAACGCTCAATCTGCAATAATATCATAGAATTTGATAAAGGGTGCATGCGGCAACAAAATCATCGGGTTTTGTTGCGCCTGCATTTGTGCGGTATCATAATCAAGCTCATCAAGTAGACAAACACCATGCACAACGCTTAGGAGATCCCATTTTCCTGTGTTTCTGCGCTGGGCGGACGCCGGCGTGGACGCCGCGTTGAGCATTATCAACACCGTGCCGGGCGCTTTCCCGGAACTTCTTCCAATCACTGCCCCTACGATCGGCGGGGGTACGGCATACAAAGGAGAGCTGGCGACCGTGCAGTTTGCCACTGCCGCGATCAGTGTCGTGGGAGGATGATGAAGAATGCGACTCAACCTGAGCGTGGGAAATATCGATCCTGACTTGGCGGAAGTGTTCGGCGGGGCGCTGGATCTGCTGTATGTGGTGATCCGTTCAGAAGCGCTTGACGCGCTGGGCGGTGGAGACAGCATCTGGCCTGTGCAGACCGGGTTGAGCAAGGCTTCTTTCGACGCCATCGTCAGGCCGCCGGTTGTATCGATCACGAACGCGACTACCTATGCTGAAGATGTGGAGGAGCGGACGGGCGCTGCGGCCACCACGCTCATCAGCCACTTCGAAGGCGCCAGCATGGTAGCCGCGGCGGAAAAAGTGCTGGGCCCTTACCTGGAGGGAAAATGATAATAGCGGAGCTGTATCGGGAAGTGGGCCAGCGGCTTCTGTACTTTTTTTGGGCGCGGTATGCCGAGACTGCTTGGGAGTTGGCAGAGCTGGTTCCGCTGTACGGCGTATGTGACGTCTTTCACTGCTGGATGTAAGCCATGGCCGAAATCGGCGTAGAGATTACAGCTGAAGACAATACCAAAAAAGGCGTTTCCGCCGCTCAGAAAAACCTGGGCAAGCTGAAGTCTGCCGCGAACGGCCTGACAACCGGCCTGAAAATAGGCGCGGCGGGCGCGGCGACGCAAACACCATGCACAACGCTTAGGAGATCCCTCCAAAATGTCTACAATATACTATTTACCCCCCCCCCCCCCCGACTGATATAGCCACAGCATCGCAAACGAAATTAAGAAACTTGGGCCGCGCCTTCGCTGCTCTGCGGCGGCTGGTCATCGTGCTGCCGGCTATCCTTGCGGCATGGCTGCTCTGGGCGCCGCCTGCGGCGGCCGAAGAGATAGGGACCTCCCTGCCGGGCGCGCCGTCGAAACCGGTCATTGTGGGCGGCTGGGGAAAATGCGTACATGGAGGGACAGAGACGGATTGTGTTACCATCTCTTTTGCGCCGCCGGCTGACAATGGCGGACCAGAAATCGAACGCTACATTATATCCATTTCCAACGGCCTCGTTGCGTACATTCCCTCTGCGACTGCCGGGAATATCCAGGTCCAATTGGTGAATCTGCGCGTTCCTGACAGCCAGGGAGGGTACCGTTTCCGTGTGTGAGCGCAAAGCGCGCTTGGAGTTGGCGCATATTCCGAATGGTCTGATCGGATTGGGGCTCGTCCATCTGCCTCGGTTCCCGAAGCGCCGGGCGCGCCGGAGTTGCTGGAGAGCGGCGGCGGGCATTATCTGGTTCGCTGGACCGCGCCTGCGCCGGACGTTCTTTACGACCTGGATATTGCCATTGCCGGGCAGGGCTGGGGATCAGGGCCGGTCAGAAGAACCGGCCTTCGGCGCCCTTCGGTACACATAGCCCGCTTCCCGCACGGTCTCCGGGAGGGGGTGCGCTATGCTTTCCGCGTGCGGGCGCATAATTCAGTCGGTGTCGGCCCCTGGTCGACCATATCCGAATTCGTCGTTGGTGAGACCGACCCGGTAGAGCTTCCCCAGTTGAGAAAATGGGGACTGGAGCCAGGCGACGGGGAGATCAGAGTCACCTGGGAAATCGGGTATAGCCCATTCGCCGGTTACGTTGGGTCTGAGATCGCTGTTGTCATTGCCGGAGAGGACTGGAACACAGCGGATATTGTCGCCGGCAACGACAGTGCGTCCACAATCGCTGAGGGCTTGTCCCGTCGGTCAAAAACGATAACTGGCCTTGAGAAGGGGGTGCGCTACGCCGTCCGGATGCGTGTAACCCATGGGGACCGCGCGGGCCCTTGGTCAGACGTGTCCGAAGTGGTTGTCGGCGGCGTGTTCGAGGATCCGCCCAAATGGCCGCGTCGTCTGAGGCTGGAGCCTGGCGATGGACAGATCATAGCCAGTTGGTCCCCTCCGACAGACGAAGGCGGGGCCCCGATCACCAGCTATGATGTCTTATACGGCATTGACAGCGGCGGGGAGTTGTCTGACATGAGGATCCTGACGGTTACCACGACAAGGGCAACACTGACGGGTCTTGTCAATGGCACAAGATATGGGGTGATTGTGCGAGCGAGGAACGCCTTTGGCCATAGCATATCGACAGGCCCTCGGCACGCAAGACCGGGCGGAGAGCCGGTCCCCACTCCAACCCCGCGACCAACCCGACCACCAAGACCACTCCCCGAACAGCCGGCGAAACCGACGCTGGAGTCCGGCGATGGACAGATTGTGGTCACATGGGAAACGCGGGTAAATGCCAGATATGAGATCGATATCGCTATCGCTGGCAGGGGCTGGGACTCCGGCCCGGATAGGGTCTCTGGCGTTTCCGGTGGGGGCTTTATCAGTGGCAAGCTGTATGCCTATCGTATTATATCCGGTCTGACGAATGGCGTGCGCTACGCGTTTCGCATCCGCAGGGTGAATGAGACGGGCGCAGGCCCCTGGTCGGCCGTGTCGGAGGCGGTCGCAGGTGAAGGGCTTGAGCCGACACCCGAACCCACGGCAACGCCTGTGCTCCAGTTTGGCAAGCCGCAGAATCTGGTGATCACGGCCCAGAACGGCGCGCTGAAGGTGAGCTGGGATGCGGTGGCGGGCGCGGCGGAATATCAACTGCGCTATCGTCAGGCCGGCCAGGGCAATGCCTTTGGCGCGCCCATCAGCGTCGCGGGGACAAGCCACACCCTATCGGGGTTGACCAATGGTCAGAAATATGTGATTCGGGTGCGCGCGGCAGCCGGTTCTGTGGTCAGCCGTGAAACCGTCATCAGCGCGACACCGCAAGAATAAGCGTTCGACGCGCTGGCGCCGTTCTACGCAACAAACACAGCCCCCGCCTCTACGCGAGGCGGGGGCATTTTGCATTGTCCGTTCCGTGCCAGGAGATGGCTACGTTGTGATGAACCTGGATGATGGGCTGTTGAATGACGCGCAGATTGATGCCTAGTCCGCTTCCGTCGGGCTATGTTCCCGCAACCATACTCGCAGCGGCACATCTTCGTCGGTGGGCGAAAAACGGCCATTGGCGTTGACGCTCCACCCAAGCAACTGCCGGCGGATCGGGCTGACGCTATCCCACAGATGGTCGACCGTCATGTCGTCCTTTGTCCGCAGCCAGCGGTAGCCGTAACCGTAAAACAACACCCGCCGCGTGATGTCGGACCAGTTGGGGCTGGCCGTATGCCACAGCCGCCGGTCAAAAAACACCGCGTCACCCGGCCTGGCCAGCACCGGTATCGCCCCCTTTGGCTGGCCGATACCGCTCTCCGGCCTGTCGATCGTGTCACGCACGTGGCTCCGCGGCACCACCCAGAAGTTGCCGCGCCCCGGCTCGCTCGTATCCGAAAGAAAATAGGCCACCTTCAGCGAAAGCCGCGGCCGCGGATGGCTCTCCATCTCTACGTTGACGCGGCCGCTGTCCTGGTGCCAGCTGAACGTCTTGTCGTTCGGCTCCTCACCGTTCGGCGGCGTCACAATCAAATGCGCGTGATACAAAAAGATATTCCAGCCCAGGATCCCCCACACTTTGGGCAGGACCCGCTCGTAATCGACCAGACCGATGAAGAACGGATCATCGGGAATAAAATTTGGATAGAACAACGCAATGCGCGGGTCGTGCCCCTCTGCCAACTTCGCCTTGTGGATCCCTTCCGTCAATTCAACACCGCGTTCCACCTGCTCCGCCGAAAGGGCGTTTCTGACGTATATTATGCCTGTCTCGTTGAAGGTCTGTCGTTCCTCCTCCGTCAAACGGTGCTCAAGCGATGCCGCGCTCAGGTCAGACATTGGTTCTCTCCTCCCCTGAAACTGAGTCATGTGCCCACACAATGCAGTTAGTGTAGCATGAAACTTCTCTCTTGCGACCCTCCTCTTACACGGAGAAAACTAGCGGGCTGAATCTGCGCCCTGCCTCTTCCTTCAATCCACAGGAACAGAACGGAGTCCCAGCCCCGCCACAGTGCGTGGCAGCCATCTGCAAAACAGGTGAACTGACCAGGGTGAAGCGCACAAACGCGTCTACCATGGGAGCCATTCAATTCTTCAAACGAGGTTTGTTTTCTCCTTGAAATGTGATACCCTGCGCTGGTATCAAGACAGAGACCGCATCCCTCACCTTTCCCATTCAGTCTGCTTACCCTTTTTCAAAGACCTCGGGAGGAAAACAGAACATGCGAAAGCAAGGTTTCAGCCGCAGAGAGTTCCTTTCACTCGCCGCAGCCACGGGCGGCGCCGCTCTCCTCGCCGCCTGCCAGCCCGTTACCCAGGACAGCGCTGACGGCGGCATGGAGACAGCTATGGAACCGGTCACCGTCTCCGTCCAGTCTGGCTGGCAGACCTCCGGTGATAACGACATCTGGACGCCCTGCATCGAACTGTTTGACGAAAAGGGCACCCACATCTCCATCGAAATGATTCGCCTCCACGTATCCCCCGAGGACACAATGACCGCCGTCGCCGGCGGCACAGCGCCCGACGTCTACCATCGCTACATCGGCGGCTTCGCCGAACTGATGGCGCGCGGCGTCATGCTCCCGCTCGACGACCTCATCGCCAACGCCCCCGACTTCGACCCCGACATCTACCTCGGCTCACAGTGGGACAACGGCAAATGGGACGGCGTCACCTACGGCATCCCCGCCCTTGAAGGCGGCTCCATGCCCGCCATCTGCTGGCACAAACACCTCATCGAAGAAGTCGGCGGCGACCCCGAAGTCGGCCCAAGAAGCTGGCCCGAAATGCTCGAGTGGTCCCGCATGCTCCTCCAATACGACGACGATGGCAACCTCACCCAGGCCGGATTCGACCCCAAAGACGCCTACGGCTTCACCGTCATCGCCTGGCCCGTCGTCTTCGACGAAAACTACATCTCCGAAGACAAGCGCACCTTTACTTTCGACACCGAAGCGTGGGCAGAAGGCCTCGACATCATCGCCCAGTTCCACACCGACCCGGGCGTAGACAAGATGCTGGCCTTCAGAGACCAGTGGGGCTACTGGTCCGGCTATCCCTCCAGCGGCTTCAACAACGCCAAGCGCGCCATGGTCATGGACGGCAACTGGCTGCCCGGCATGTTGCGCAGCATGGTCGAAGTCACCGGCGTCGAACTCGAATCCATCGGCTATGGCTTCCATCCCAACCTCAACGAAGGCTACAATGCCATCGACTTCGGTACTGGCCATACGCTCTTCATGCCCCGCTCCACCCAGGTCGCCGAAGACGCCCTCACCTTCATGATTCACATGACCAGCGTCGAAGTCGGCCTCATAGAATTCGAAATCCGGGCCGCCGCCATGTGGAGCAGACCGCTGCTCGACGCCATCGATCTTTCCAGCGTGCCCGGCCTGCAATGGTTCTTCGACGCACCGCTCGAAGCCGACCGGCTCTGGAGCCCCAGCGAGTTCCTCACGCCCGTCCAGTCCCAGTGCGAAAACCTGTGGACTCGGGCCTTCGAAGAGGTGACCGTCGGCGTCAAATCAGCCGAAGACGCCCTTTTCGACATCAACAAAGAGCTCCAGCAATCCCTCGACGAATACTGGGAGACCCAAAGTTAGCCTCCCGACTTTGCGCTGAGCCGACCGCATCAGCCGCGCATTTGGCGAAGCGTAAACCGTGACACATCCCGGTCGTGCCTTGGCTCCCGCCCCAAGGCGCGACCGTCCCTTCAGGGATCCCATCCCAAAGGCCCCGAATCACCTCTCAACCTCCAGGTTTGATATGACTTCACCACTACTGAGCGCCCCACAACCAGGCCTGGGTCCCGCCGGAGACCCCGGACTCCCTAACCGTTGGGCCCGCGGCCGCAGTTTCCGTCGCCGCATGCTCCCCTTCCTCTTCCTTCTCCCCTGGTTCGTGGGCGTCCTCACCTTCCAGGCCTACCCCATCCTCGACTCCTTCTACCACAGCTTCACCATCTACGACGTCTTCCAGCCCGCCAAGTGGATCGGATTCCGCAACTACGTCAATCTCGCAGAGCACGACTATACCCGCAAAGCCCTGATGAACACGTTGCTCTACGTGGTTGTCTCCGTCCCCGGCGGGCTGGTCGTCGGCCTGCTGCAGGCGCTGCTCCTCAACGTAAAAGTGCGCGGCCTTCAGATCTTCCGCACGCTCGCCCTCGTGCCCGGCACCGTCCCCGTAGCCGGCGCCTCCGCCGTCTTCCTCTTCATCTGGAGCCCTAATCTTGGCCTGATCAACAGCTTCCTCAAAGCACTCGGCTTCCCCAAGGGCCAGGCCTGGCTCACAGATCCCGTGATGGTCAAATGGGTCTTCATCTTCATGGCCATCCAGGGCGGTATCGGTATGCTCATCTTCCTCGCCGGGCTCCAGAATGTGCCCCAGGAACTTTACGACGCAGCCAAAATCGACGGCGCAAAGTCCATCCAGACACTGTTCAAAGTCACACTGCCCATGCTGACCCCCTACACCCTCTTCAACCTCCTCACAAGCCTGATCGGCGCCTTTCAGATGTTCTCCACCCCCATGCTGATGACCGGCGGCGGCCCCGCCCGCGGCTCGATGTTCTACGGCCAACTCATCTATGAAAACGCCTTCAGGTACTTCAGAATGGGCCACGCCGCCGCGCTCTCATGGATTCTTTTTGTCATCAGCATGATCATCGTCGTCCTCCTCTTCCGCACCTCCGCAAGCTGGGTCTACTACGAGGGAGGCAACTGAACTGTATGGCAGGCATTCGCACCGCACGCCGATACATTCTGCCCGCGGGCCGCTTCACTCTCGGCATGCGCGCCAGCAGAATCATTCAGCACGCCAACGCCTATCTGCTGATCGCAGTCTTTCTCTTCTTCGCCCTGTTGCCCGTTTTCTGGATGTTCAGCAACGCCTTCAAAACGCTCGAACAGATGCGCATCACCTTCCCCATTCAGTGGATTCCCAGCCCCGTCACCTTCGAGAACTTCGCCGACGGCTGGCGCGCGCGCGACTGGCTCCTCCACCTGCGCAACACCCTCATGCTTGCGGTCTTCGTACTCGTACCCACAATGGCTTCCTGTGTCCTGGCCGCCTATGCCTTCGCGCGCATGAGGTTTCCCGGCAGCGAGCTCCTCATGCTGCTCAACATCAGCCTCATGCTTATGCCCGACTTTGTAACAATGGTACCCCGCTATGTGCTGATGGCCCGCTTGGGCTGGATTGGGACCTGGCTGCCCGCCATTATCCCATCAATGCTCGCGCTCAATCCCGCCATGGTCTTCGTCCTGCGCCAGTTCTTTCGCGCCATCCCCAACGAACTCTCTGAAGCCGCCCGCCTTGACGGCTGTAACGATCTGGTCATCTTATGGCGTGTCATCATTCCCCTCTCCAAGCCCATTCTCGCCCTGCAGATTGTCCTCGTCACCTCCTGGGCCTGGAATGACCTCCTCTTCCCTCTCCTCTACCTCAAGGACAAGAGCATGCAGACCCTTACCCTCGCCATGATGGGCTTTATCGGCACGCGCGGCGACACCCAGTGGGGGCCGATGATGGCCATGTCCGTTCTTGTATCTCTGCCCATGATGGCGTTATCATACTATGGGCAGCGCTACTTCACCGAGGGCTTCACCCTCACCGGCATAAAAGGGTAGTCCCCGGCCGCGCTGCCCTCAAGTATCTATCGAAAATGCCCTTTCACTGACTTTGCGCTGAGCCGACCGCATCCGCCGCGCATTTGGCGAAGCGCAAACAAACGAACGATCTCCATGTCCCTTTTCACTTCCAATCGAGAACGCCGCCTCTGGCTTTGGGCGCTGGCCGTAGTGATTGCTATCTACTCCACCCTCGGGCTCGCG
Organism: Caldilineaceae bacterium; assembly: GCA_965200615.1. Taxonomy (GTDB): domain Bacteria; phylum Chloroflexota; class Anaerolineae; order Caldilineales; family Caldilineaceae; genus Bin5. The sequence goes on from OZ241377.1 coordinate 2,150,582, forward strand.
CGCACACTGGCCGGGCACCTGCGAACACACGGGCTGCTCGAAGCCCTCTTCATGGTCAGTTTTCTACTGGTCGGGGCTGTCATCCTGGCCTACGGGCTCAAAGCGCGCCCGGGCGGCCTCGAAATCGGGGTCGCGCTCGGCGTGGCCGCCGTCTACATCCTCATCTTCGTGCGCATGGCGACCCCGGAGGAGCGCACGCATCTCATCGAATACGGCGTACTGTCCGTCTTCATCTACGAAGCGCTAAAGGAACGCGCCAGCCACGGCCGCCGCGTCCCCGTACCCGCTCTGCTCGCGGTCATAGTCGCTTCGCTGATCGGCCTGATCGACGAAAACATCCAGGCCTACCTGCCCAATCGCGCCTACGACGAGCGCGACCTCCTCTTCAACGTCCTCGCCGCCGTCATGGCCGTCGCCGCCAGCATGGCCCTCTCCTACGCCCGCCGCTGGCGCTTCCGCAACACGCCGGACTGACTTTGCGCTGAGCCGACCGCATCCGCCGCGCATTTGGCGAAGCGCAAACTTCCAACATCAGGTCGCGGCAAACGCCCCTGCTATCATCGCGCTCAACGCAGGCGCAGGCCCTGTGCCTGCCCTGCAGGCCAGACCTCAATAGTACTTGCTGTACCCCAGCGCCGGCCGGTAATTCATCGTCTCGTCCGCTGACGGCCACGCCACGTCGTAGCCCGCCGGCGCAGCCGATTCGCCGCCCGCGTCCCCCGCAGCCGGCGCGACTGCTGGTGCACAGGCTGCCAGCGCCACTCCTGCTGTACTCAAGCCGGCCACCCGCAGAAAGTCGCGACGTGAGGTCGTTCATTCACCCGTCATTCTGTCTCTCCTTTGGTAGGAACCTGTCTCTGATTCAGCATCTGGAAGCCATACGAAAAGATCGCGATGGGACTACCGTAGGGGCACCCCTTGTGGGTACAATAGTCATCGCCTGTGCAAATGGAAGATATCTGCTGAAGGAGCGTTTGTCAAGGAGGTTTGCTGGGACTCGGAGCCGAAAGCGTCTAAGCTCAGTCCTCGCCGTAGTCAAGCACGATCTGCAGGATGTCCTGCGGGCGCCTATCGATCATCTCGTACGCCGCCGCCGCATCCTCGTGATCGATCACGTCGGTAATCAACCCCTCCAGATTCAGCTTGGGCATCAATGACAGCACCGCCGCCATGCGCCGCGCGGCCGACCATCGATGCGACAGCTCAGGGCTGATGCCGCCTATCTGCGACGAGATCAGTTGAATTCGGTTGTGGTGGAACTCCGCGCCAGGGTAAACGTTGGCCAGCGCGCCCGCATACCACGACATCACGATCACCTTGCCGTTGTAACAAACAGTGCGGATCGCCTCGTTCAGAGCGCGATCACTCGCCGAAAACTCGAACACCACGTCCGCGCCGCGATCGTCCGTCAATTCCCGCACCGCCATCGCGATGTCCCTTGCCTCGCCCGCATTGAAGACGAGGTCCGCTCCACTTACCCGCCTGGAAATCTCCAGCCTCTTCTCGATCAGGTCAACCGCGATCACCAGCGACGCGCCCGACAGCTTAGCCCACTGCACCGTCAGCTGCCCCAGGACACCTTGGCCAAAGACCACCACGCACTCTCCCAAATGCAGGTCCGCGTCCAATATGCCGTTGAAAGTCGTGTTCAGGACGGCCGTGAGCACACCTGCCCTCGGATCGATCCCCTCCGGCAGCTTGAACACCGAACCCGCCGGCAACACGTGCGCCGACTGGTGCAGGGCAAAGCTGAATACGACGTCACCTTCGGCAAACCCCTTCACATCGTTTCCCACCGCCGTGATCACACCGACGCAAGCATACCCGTAGCGCAGGGGGTACCGCCAGTCGGGCTCCTCAGCATCCACAAACAGCTTCGTCCGGGAGTCCCGCTTCTTCCGCCACATCGGCGCGTCGCCGCGATACACGTTCATCTCCGTCCCATGACTGATGCCCGAGTACAGCGAGCGCATCGCCACCTCCCCCGCACCCGGTTCCGCAAGCTCATCCTCGACCACAGTCACCTGTCGCGGCCCGGTGATTTCAACAGCCTTGATCTTGATCACTCCCTTGCCTGCCTCTCTCTACTGCTCCATATCGTTCACAACCTCAAAACCCAACAACTGCCCCAGGTCCTCGATCTCATCCACCCAGTCCCCGTAAAACAGGAGCCTGTGGCCCCCCGGCGTCAGCGGGTGCTCCGCCTTCATACAGTTTCGCAGCAGCCTCTTGGCATCAGCTACTCGGATCGCCACCGACGTCCGGCAGTCCCGCTGCGGATTCACATTGCTGTCAATCACCCCGGTAAATACATACATGCGGTCGAACGGCACATACTGGGCGATCGTCACCGTCTGCCCCACCTCCATCTGCACGTTCACACACGTGCTCCGGTACAACCCCTGGTGATTGCGAAAAGCATATTCCTCCGCATCCTCGCTGTCCCATCCCCCCAGCCGCGTCGCACTGAAATCGTGCGACATCCCGATCAGATTCCGCCCCGTATCGATATGAATATGGCCGATAAAGCCCGGCCGGTCCGCCAGATACCCGATCAGCAGCTGCGTGATCGTGCTCGACAGGTCCAGCTGGCAGATCCCGGCCAGGCCCTCGTCGTTCAGCATCGAAAACGCCAGGCACGGCAGCGGATACGGCCCGCTCCCCATACAGATGCCGTGCTCGGTGATACCCTGCGCCTCCTCCTCCGCCAGGATCTGCTTGATCCCCAGGTACAACTTGCACGATTCGACCACGTCCTCCCTTGTCGGCTCGACCACATCCGTGGCCCCCGTAATCCTCCTCTGCGCCAGCGCCTCCGCAGCCCCGGCATCGGCGTTCTGGTAGGCCGCGATCAGCCGCTGAGGAGGGATATCCTTGATCTCAAGCCCCAGCCTCTCCTTCGCCTGCCTGATAAAGCCGTCGCTCAACGGCGTCAGGTCGGAAAAGAGATGGATCCCGCCCCACCCTTCCTCGAACCACCTGCGGCTCGACTCCACCTGCTTCGGCGTATGCGACTGCTGGTACAGCACCTTCGACTGCCGCATCTTGTGAATAGCCTTCAACACGCCAATCTTCTTTCCCACGTCCGCGAAATCCGACGAAAGCACCGGAATCACATTGCGCTTGCCCTTCACCGGCACGAAGTTATGCAGCCAGGCCAGCGGCGAAAGCGGCGCCTCCGTCGGGTTGAACATCACCGTCGGCTTGCCCCAGCTCGCAATCTCCTTCTGCATAACATTCGGAAACAGGCCCAGAATGAAAACCAGGATACCGTCCTCGTCCTGCACCTTCGCAGCCGTGTCTACCAACGCCTCACGCGTCCGCACCAGCGTCTGGCCCGTAAACTCCACCTCCCCCGCGTACGCCTTCAGCTCCTCCCTGTAACGCGCGGCCAGGTTTTCGTGGCTGAACGAACCCTGATAGATCGGCCACTCTTCGTTCTCCTCACCGGGAAAGCTGTCACCTTTTGGCCTGCCCAGAAACAGTGTTCGAATTCTTGTCTTTTTCACAACGATCTCCCTTTGGAAACCGGCCGTTACATCCTGGCGCCTGAAACCGGAACCGGGACGTGCTCAACAACCTCGTATCGGCCCCTCTGAAACTCCCGTCCCATTAAGCCGCAGACGGCTCCTCCGCGCGCAGCACTGCAACAATATACGCCCCGACCCCAACAACAATCAGGCCGAGTACAAGCCCCAGCGGCAGGTAGCCCACCGCCTGCAGCTCGGCAGCCGCGGCCGCAACCAAATCGGCGCTCGGTTCACAGCCGGCAAGCTTCTCCCCTTGCGGCCAAGGTCCCAGCGGCCAGCCTTCGTTGTTGCCGAACGGCATCGGCTCCCACTGCCATCCGGACGGCCACGGCTCCCCCTCGCCCGGCGTGGTCACACACATGCGCCGCAGTGCGCGCACGTTCTGCAGCTGCGACGCCCGCGTCGCCGCGGTGACGACAAAATAGGCCGCAACCACGCCTACACCGATAGCCCAGTTGCGCAGAATCCCGCGAAACCTGACCACGGGGAGCTTCAGGAGCACACACAGCAGAAAGACCACCGAGACCACAAGGCCCAGCATCCAGTCCTCCACCCGGTCGCCCTGCCCCAGAATCCAGGGCGGCAGAAACACGGCCACAAACAGGAACATGTAGAGCCCGTTCAGTACTGCCATCCCCAATACAATCATCTGAACCTTGGCGTTCCGCCACCATGCCAGCGGCGCAGCTGTCACGAACAGGATATTGAAGTGGTCGATAAAGGCCATGCTTGGAATGCCCAGGGCCGCGCCCAGGCTCAGCTGCAGGTCGAACGCGTCGTTACGCGCCGCGCCACCATCCAGGCCGAGGCCGAACGTGTAAATGGTGAACTCATATCCCGGGTATCCAAAGGCTAAAGCCAGCCACAAGAGCGTAAGGAGAATGTTTGCGGCGATGAGTCTGATGATTGTCACTTCAGGCATATTGGATTCACTCCCATGAGATGTTCAATTGGTGGAGGCCTCTCTTCCCCGCCGACGAACTGCGCAGATTCACCATGTTGGTCGGCATTGCACTCAGCAACGTGCCCTCCGATTACGCCGGAAACCTGACCGTCTGGCCCGGAACCCATCATCTCTACGCACAATACTTTTGCCAGAATGGCCATGACATCCTTATGCGCCACGGCGCAGAAGGCATGCCTCCCATAGACATGCCCCGTCCCCAAATGCTGACCGCTCGCGCCGGCGACGCCTTTTTCGTGCATTACCAGATTGCCCACTGCGCCTCGCCTAATGTCTCACCCCACCCGCGCTATGCCATCTACTTTCGCCTGCGACACGTCAACCTCAAGGCCCAACTCTACGAGGCCCTGACCGATATCTGGCTCGAGTGGGACGGAATGCGCGAAATCGTCGCCCAATACAAAGAAACCCAACCAGTCAAACCGAGGTGACTTCGATCTAAGGCCAGGACGTCCGCAAGACTTGCAGCCAAGAAAATGTTTCCGGACTACAGGGGCACTGACCATTATCCACTTTCCAGCTGCCCTGCTCTCTCCATCGCCGCCCAATAAGCGTGGTCCGCGCTGTTCACGAGCGTGTTTTCCAGGCTGCGCTTGATCAACTCCCCCTCGGCCGAATGCGCGCCCGCCGTATGCGCTACCGCCTCAGGCAGCCCCACCGTCAACGCCACGTGCACCCCGTAGACCGAATGCCGGATCGACGGAAACCCCGCCGCGCCCACGTCGTTCTTCCAGCGCGCCTGGTTCCGCGGGCTGAACTCAAACGGCTTGCCTACGTCATGGCACAGCGCACACGCCCACAGCAGGTCCCTGTCGATCCCAATATCCCCGTGGACCGCTTCCAGACCGTCGGCAAGGCCATGGGCCATGCGGGCCACGCCCCGCAAATGGTCCGCCTGCGTACCGTCCTTCAGCGCCGGCGAGTCCGGCACACCCGACCCCCGGATCTGGTCGATGCGCGTAAACTCCGACTGTGACAGCGCAAAGGCCCACGCCTCGATCACCAGCCCCCGCAACGTCTCATCCTCTATCTCATTGACCTCCGGCAGGTCCTCGCACACGCCGCGACGCAGTTCTTCCATGGATGCCATTCGTCTTTCTCCTCTCTTCAACGTGAAACGTTGGGCTGCCTCGAAATGCTACGCCCCCACAGCAACGGACTCTTCCCTCGCCAGAACCTGCGTCGAGGCGTTGGGGAAGATGGCAACCGTGGCGTCCGCTGTCAGCCTGGCCGCCAGCTGGTCGATCAGCGTCTGCCAGTCCCGGTAAAGGAGGTCGCTGCCGTGCTTAATCGCAAACTCCGCCGCCTGAAAATGCTCAGACACAATGAGCAGGCTTTCCCGCCCATTGACCATCGCCTTCGGATCCGGCGTAGCACTGGCCGCAGCTCTGCGCTTCAGGTACTGCTCCCAGGGCAGTTGCTGATGCAATCCATGATAGGAGATTCCGTCACAGGCCGCGTTGAGAACAACCTTATACGGCTCCCGCTCAAAATAGGGCAGCGGCCACAGCGCCTTCGATCCCTGGACTGGGTCGGCGTCCAGTGGATACCCGTTGCAGACCACAACATCCGCCTCTTGCCGCAGCCGGTTCGAAATCGTCGTACCGTAAGTCCTCTGCGCGAAACGCGCGCCCGCGCGATGCGCCTCTACGAAATCGCCGACAAAAAGACCGGCAATCTGCCTGCGGCTGGTTAGCACGCTGTTTACCACCATATCCAGCCCAATCTTGCCCGCCACCTCCTCAGCCACGTCGCGCAGATCCCGCACTCCGCCGTCGATGAGAGTCAAATTGCTCGTATCTCCTTCAGGCGGCTTCCGGCGCTCGATATTGCCCTGTCCCCGCGTAGGCGAGAATCCGTGGAAATGAAAAATGGTGGCGAAGCCGGCCACGCCCGGCACGATCAGCTTGGCGCCCCCGCCAAAACCGGCCGAGCCATGCGGAAAGATACCGCCCACACATATCTTGAACTCGGCCTCAGCCACAATGCGGTTGATATAGATCGGCGTCCCGTCCTCTAAACTGCCGTAGGCCACCAGGTCCCCCGCCATGAAATCGTGCGAAGTCGTCGCATAAGTTGCCGCCACCTCTGCGCCAACCTTCTTCACCATCTCCTCTTCTGTCAGCGGCCGGTGCGTCCCACCGCCGACCACTATCACCGTCTCGCCTTCAGGAACGCCGGCCTCGGCCAGCTCCTCCAGCACGTATGGCAGCATCTCCGCCGCCGGCGTAGGCCGGCTCAAGTCATCGACAATAATCGCGGCGCTCGCCTTGCCCCTGGCCGCCTCGCGAATGCGGGGCGTTCCTATCGGACTATCAAACGCCGCCGCAATCTGCGCCGTACTGAGCGCGGGAGCATCCACGCTCCCGCAGACATGAATATCCCAGCCGGCCGGAAACGTGAGCGTGCGGTCTACATCCCCAAACCAGGAGCGGGAGGGGACGATAACGGTTTGTGGGCTGTTCATGGCTTCTTCCTTCGGTTGTTTCGGATGATTTCGGCTTTACCTGGCGATTCACGGGGGGATGACGTGGGTCTTCAAGGTGTCAATCAGACGTTTCGCGAAGGGCGAGCGCTGGATCACTTTCTCGGGATCGATGAGAGCCAATATCAAGTGGGAGTGGCTGCCTTTTCGATACGCACGCTTGTTGCTGCCGCTGCTGGCTGACTTCAGTTGATCCAAAACATCGTCTTTGGGAATGCGCTCGATATCATCTCTGCGTGGAATCGCAGCGGACCGAAAGCCCTGCCCAAAGAATGCCTCCAATGCAGAGACATCGGCCAAGAACCAGGATTCCATACATTGCACCATCAGATGCACTTGATCTTCCTGAGCACTGTTTGGACGGTTCCAGTTGTCACGAGATCGCAGATGTCGCCAGGGAGTACTGTTCGATCTGACATGAGTCTCGCTATCGACTAACAATATTGGTATTTCGCCTGTCTCGTCCTCCTTCAAAGCGATACTGAAGTCTCGCGGCGCACTGTTCCTGCTACCGCTGGCGAGAATCCTGGGCATATTTCCAACGAAACCTGCCCTTTCAATAAATCTCCGAAAACCTTCGCGGAATCTTGTCTTTCCAGCTTTGCCTTCACCGCCACCCTCCACATAGATGGTCACGGCTACCATCTATTGCCCCCCAGTTGGCCTTTGAGCCATAGGTCACCTAATGAGTACTCTTCCTCAAGCCAGACACGCAATGCGTCCTGGCTTAAGCGGCGCACTGCTGTGGCGTTGGTTTCCTTCTCGCAAACCAGTACGCTTTCCGGCACATGGGAAAGCGCATCTACGAGAATGTCTGAGTGGGTGGTCACAATTACTTGCGTTCGATAAGAAGCCTCTATAAGCAGTTCCGCGACAATCGGCAGGATATCGGGGTGTAGCCCAATTTCCGGTTCTTCGATACAAATCAGTGGCGGAGGGGAGGGATGGCAAAGGACCGTGGCAAGACAGAGAAAACGCAAAGTTCCATCAGACAGCCTCGAGGCCGGAACCGGTCGATGCAGGTTCTTTTCGTGGAAGAAAACCTGGACTGTACCGCCTTGAAATAATACTGAGTATCTTTCGAACTGATCATAGAAGCGCGCGAGTTGCGAGTATAGCGAATCTCTTATCTCCCCCATCACATCCAAGTAATTGAGGACAAGCCCGAGGTTGCTTGCATCTCTGGCTAAGAAGTCGTTGGGCTGGTCGACCGGCTGCGGATTGCGCGGCAGAGTATCACTCCCCATATCCCATTCTCTGTAAAGCATGAACTGCTTATAGCGGTCTCCCAGAAAAGTGATTTCCGGATACTGATCGGGATCTCGACGTTGCGAAATTACAGACTGATTACGCGCAAGATCTTCACGCTGCAGATTCCGCTCCTTTCTTTCGCTGCCATGCGTCGCTCCATCGTTATCAACTGAGCGAACACTGAGTACAGGGCGGCCTTCTTGATAACGATAGAAGAAAAACACCCCCTGACCCTCCCGTGAACCTGCCCGTTCGTTCTCAATTGCCTCGTCGACAAGCTCAAAACGCTGACCTACCGTCGTAAAGCAAATCCTGTGTCGAATCGGCATGACCCCATCTGGGTAGTACACCGTTGCTTCCAATTCTGCAACAGGTATCGATTTAGAGCCCTTCCACAACCATTCATCCACACCCCCGCCTCCCCGCACCGGCGCAACCAAGTCTGTTGCAGAGGCCCTTAAGAGTTCGATAGCCTCCAGCACATTCGACTTCCCCGATCCGTTTGGTCCGATCAGCACATTCAGCGACCCAAATTCAATCGGCGCGGAGTCCGGCCCGAACGACAACAGATTACGCAACTGCAGCGTCCGGATAAACCTCGTATCTCCCTTCATTGCATTCCATTCTCCCAGTCGGTTCTGTTCCGCATGACCTCAGACATTCTAACACAATCCCTGCCCCCGCACCTGCCCGAAAACTACCCCTCCCCCAGTGTGCCGGCATCTGTCATAAAACGCATCTCAACAATTCACAAGGTCGGGTGACCGCACGAGTATGACGCCAACAGTCAGAAATGCCCCACGTTTTGACAGCACCCCTAACTCTGTTTATACTCTCACAGACTGACGGGGCTAGGGCCTGCAATAAAACGTGCAAAGTCGCACACAATTCGTTCTTCGCGCCGAGCAGTCTCCTCCCTCGTGCCCATCGACTCCTGACCCGGGGGAGGCTGGGCGGCAAAACCGCAGTTCCCGTAGAGTCGTTCGCTCGTCCTTTCACTTGGCCCCGCCTGCCGAAGCATCACTCTATTTGGGGTCATCAAACGCTATCCCATTCAACTTGGTCGACCGCTTTCACACCATACTTGCATCAAGTCAAGGAGACAGCCACAGATGAAACAGAAGAATTCAATGACCAGACGCGATTTTCTGCGCTATTCCGCCCTCAGCGGCTCTGCTGCCCTCCTGGTAGCCTGCGCGCCCGCAGCCCCCGCCGCCGACACCGGCGAAGCAGCCCCCGCCGCCGCGGCTGACGAAGCCCCGGCCGCCGAAATGAGCGGTCCCAAACAGGGCGGCACCATGACCTGGGTAGGCCACCAGGAAGTCGCCGGCCTCAGTCCTGCCTTCATGGGCCCCACAGTCCACTGGGTGATGATCATCAACATCCAGAATCCGCTCGTGACCGTTGACGAGTTCAACGAACAGGAACTGGTCCTGGCCAAGTCCGTCGACGTCGCAGCCGACGGCCTCACCTACACTTTCCATCTGCACGAAGGCGTACTCTTCCACGACGGCGCCGAATTGACCGCCGAAGATGTCGCCTACACCTACGACTACTACCGCAATCCTGACAACGGCGCGCCCATTGTCGGTCGCTTCACCGGCATCGGCTCTGTCGAAGCGCCCGATAAATACACCGTCCAGGTCAATATGGACGCGGTCAACGCCGCTTCGCTCACCTCCTGGGCCACCGTTCCCATCGTCCATTCGGCCTATCACGCCGAAGTGGGCGAGGAGACCTACAGCACCTCGCCCATCGGAACCGGCCCCTACAAGCTCAAAGAGTGGCGCCCGGCAGAGTTTACCGAACTGGAAGCCTTCGACGATCATTTCCGCGGCCGGCCCAATATCGACGTGCTGCGCGAAGACATCGTGCCCGAACCCTCCGTGCGCATGATCGCCCTCCAGACCGGCGAGGCCGATTCCGCCGTCTGGCCGCTGCTCGTCGAAGACAGCATCTTCCTCGAGGCCGACCCGGGCTACGTCAACTTCCGCACCCTCGCCAACTCGATCAAGCACTTCCCGCTCAATAACAGCATCCCGCAACTGGCCGAAAAAGAGGTGCGCCAGGCCCTGATGTACGCGCTCGACCGCCAGCGCATCATCGACGAGCTCTGGAACGGCGCCGCGCAGGTCTCCCACTCCAACCTGACGCCCGCCAGCCCCTACCACCACACCGGCCTCAAGCAGTATGACTTCGATCCGGCAGAGGCCATGGCTCTCCTCGACGGCGCAGGCTGGGCCGCCGGCAGCGACGGCATCCGCGCGAAGGGTGACCAGAGTCTTTCTTTCACCATTACCACTATTACCGGCGACCAGGCCCGCCGCCCCATCGCCGAACTCGCGCAGCTGATGTTCGCCGACGTCGGTGTCGACGTGCAGCTGGAGGAGGCGCCTGTAGCGACCATCCTGCAAGGTATGCGCGAAGGCACAATGGACGCATCCCTCTACAACTGGACCTACGGCAGCGCGGTCGAGCCCGACCCGTTCAGTACGCTTCACTCCACCGGCGGCAACAACTTTGCCCAGTTCAACAACGCCCGCGTCGACCAGCTCATCGAGGAGGGTCTTCAGGTCGTCGCCTACGAAGAGCGCGAGCCCTACTATCACGAGATCCAGGAGATCTTCGTCGAAGAGCAGCCTGTCCTCAACCTGCAGTTCGACGAATGGATGAACGTCTTCAACGCCCGCATCAAGGGCCTGCCGGAAGGCCCCAAGAACAGCTCGATGTACCAGCAAGCATACAAATGGTGGATTGAAGAATAAAATGCCAGTGGCCGGTGCCCCGTTTTCTCTCAAGTCACCGGCCACTGACCACTGAAGTTCGACCTTCGCCCTCTATGCTTACCTACATCGCCCGCCGCATCCTGCAAGGTGCCGTCGTGATCGTCCTGATCAGCGTCGGCACCTTTGTCGTTATACGATTGATGCCGGGCGACCCCACCTACCTGCTGCTGGGCGAGGGCGAAATTCGCATCAGCCAGGAACAGATGGAGGCAATCCGCGCCCGCTGGGGGTTGGATCGCCCCCATCATGAACAGTTCTTCCTCTGGGCCTGGAACCTCCTCCGCGGAGATTTCGGTGACTCTCTGATCCGCAAGGGAATACCCGTGCGGCAGATGATCTTCGAGGCAATTCCGGTAACCGCGATCCTGAATGTCACCTCTCTGGCGCTTGCGCTGATGGTTGCCATTCCGGCCGGCATCATCGCCGGCGTGCGCCGCAACTCCACTTTCGATTACGGTACTGCGGTCGGCTCGACTCTGGGTGTTGCTCTGCCCAACTTCTGGCTGGCTCTCATGCTGATCGTGCTCTTTGCCCTCTATGTGCCGCGCTGGCTGGGTGACCTGCCCCTGGTAGGCCGCATCCCACCCTTCGGGCTGAAGTCGTGGCAGGGCTACATCCTGCCTGTCCTTGTGCTGACCACCGAGCAGATGGCCGTCCTGACGCGCGTCATGCGCGCCTCTACCCTTGAAGTCCTTACCCAGGACTATGTGCGCACAGCCTACGCCAAAGGGCTGCCGAACATAATCGTGCTCGTCCGCCACGCTGTCCGCAACGCGCTGCTCCCGGTCGTAACGGTCATCGGCTTTCGCATCGCCTTTATTCTCAGCGGCACCATCGTCGTCGAAACCGTCTTCGCCATCCCAGGTATCGGACGCCTTTTCACAGATTCGATCTTTCGCCTCGACTACCAGGTCGTTCAGTCCCTGGTCGTCGTGCTGGCCGTGCTCGTCGTCGTCGTCAACCTGATCACCGACCTCACATACGCCATCATCGATCCGCGTATTCGAATCAATTAGATTCCCTTAGCCACTGATTCAACTTATGACGACCTCTGCACCCGCCGAGCTCAACCAGCAACTCACTGCCACTTCCGACCACCGCTCCGAATGGAGCCAGGCTTGGCGGCGCTTCTGCGCAAATCGTATCGCCCTCGGTGGTTTGGTTGTGATCCTCCTCTTGGCGCTGATGGCCATATTCGCGCCCCTGCTCTCACCCTACGATCCCATCGACGAAGTCTTCCGCGGGATGCGGGGCGGCAGCCCAACTTTTGCCCATCCTTTCGGCTACGACCATCTGGGACGGGACCTCCTCAGCCGCGTTATCTTCGGTACCCGCGTCGCTCTGCTTGTCGGCCTGCTGGCAACCGGCATCGCAGTTACCTTAGGCGTAGTTATCGGCGCAGTGGCCGGTTACCTCGGCAGCTGGGAGGACACACTGATCTCCAGGGTAATCGATACCCTGATGGCCTTTCCCATCATCGCCCTGCTCGTCGTGCTCGCCGCAGTTCTGGGGCCGAGCCTCGTTACCACAACCGTCGTGATCGGTGTCACCGGTTGGGCCCGCTTCGCCCGCGTCGTACGCGCAGACATCATGTCCTTGAAGGCGACCGACTTCGTCACCGCCGCCCGCGCCGTCGGCGTGCGCGACTGGCGCATCATCTGGCGCCACCTCCTTCCCAACGTCATGGGCCCGATCATCGTTTTGGCGACCCTCGGCATCGGGGGCATTATAATTCTCGAATCCGCGCTCTCCTTCCTGGGTCTGGGCATTCGCCCGCCCAACCCCTCCTGGGGCGGCACCCTGGCCGATGGACGAGCCTTTATCCTGCGCTTCCCTCATATTGCCTTCTTTCCCGGCCTCATGATCGTGATCACAGTGCTGGCCTTCAACTTCCTGGGCGACGGCCTGCGCGATGCACTCGATCCAAGGGAACGGGATTAGCGCGAGAGGTTTGTGCCATGGCATCTGAACGCTGGGTCATTCCTGGAATCGTAAGAGACGGTGTGGCCGTACCACGGCAAAATTATGTCACTGCCCGAAGGTATTCCAGTAGAGATACATATCAGACAGGTGGAGCAGCATATAACCGGACTAGCCGCAAGCCGTCGATCAGACCTGAGCCGTTCCCGATTCGACGGAGGAAAGTCCTCTCGACATGTCGGATGGCATATGCAGTTTTGTAGAAAGACCAACAATTTCAGACTGTTCACAACGTAGTGGACCAAATTCCAGGAGGAAGAACACATGAAGTTCCACTCATCACGCCTCACAATTCTCACACTGCTCCTGGCAGTCGCGCTGGCTCTCACCGCCTGTGTCGCCGTCGCGCCGGAAGCAGGCGGCGACGCCATGATGGAGGAGGAGGGCGGCTTCGTCGTCGGCGTCAGCAACACCCTCGTCGGCAACGGCTGGCGCGAGCAGATGATCTGCGCCATCAAGGCCGAGGCCACCGCCAGCGGCCTCGTCGATAGCGTCGTCGTCGTCAACCGCAACGGCGGCCCCACCGAGCAGATCGCCGATCTTGAGGGCCTCATCTCGCAAGGTGTCGACGCCATCATCCTCAACCCGACAGACCGCGAGGGTCTCAACGCCGTCATCGAATCGGCCATCGCCCAGGGCATCGTCGTCGTCGCCGTCGACCAGGCCGTGACCGCCGAGGGCGCCTACGTCGCCACCAATGACCAGACCGCCTACGCCCGCCTTGGCGCCGAATGGCTCTTCGAGCAGCTCGGTGGCTCCGGTAAGGTCGTGGAAATGCGCGGCATCGACGGCGTCCCCGCCGACACCGACCGCCACAACGGCTTCATGGAAGCGCTCGCCAACTACCCGGACATCGAAGTCGTGGCCTCCACCTTCACCGGCTGGGACCCCTCAACCGGCGCCCAGCAGGCCCTTGACCTCATTACCACCCAGGAGATCGACGGCATCTGGACCTCCGGTATCGATTATCCGGTCGTGGAACAGTTCCAGGTCGCCGATGTTGACTTCGTGCCCATCGTCGGCGCCGACAACAACGGCTTCGTGGAGCAGCTGATCCAGCTCGCCGATGCGGGTCTGATCGGCGCAGCCGTCACCAACCCGCCCGCCATCGGAGCCGTCGGCATGGCCATCGCGCTCGATGCGCTGACAGGCAACAATCCGCCTCACGAGACCATTCTCACACCGAAAGTCTTCACCACCGCCGATCTCGACGCGCTCAATGCAATCTACGCGCCCGACGAGCAGGTAGGTTGGAGCACATACGTCGACATTGAACCCTACACCAGTTACAACGGCAGCGCCGATGTCTCCGCCTGCACGGCGCCGGGCGAGTAATCTGCCACCCGCTGTTGGATTAAGGTCGCTATGAGTGAGTCGCAGCCACTGCTTGCGACTGTCAAAGTAGCAAAATCGTATGGACCCGTCGCGGCGCTGCAGGAAGTTGACTTTTCAGTCCGCCGCGGCGAGGTCCATGCGCTCCTTGGCGCAAACGGGGCCGGCAAGAGCACGCTGGTCAAGATCCTGGCCGGCGTCCATCCCGCCGACGCAGGCGATCTGCGTGTCGATGGCCGCCCCATGCGCCTGCGCGCTCCCGTCGATGCCATCGCCGTCGGCATCGCCACCGTCTTCCAGGACCCTGCTCTGATCCCCGATCTCACCGTCAGGCAAAATCTCCAGCTCAGCGAAATCGAGGAGGCCGCCTTCACCCACTGGCTCTCCTGGTTCGATCTCGAAGACCTCGACAATGACTCGCTCGTACGAGAACTGCCTCTCGAAACATTGCGAATGGTCGACCTGGCCCGTGCCCTGGCCCGCGACCCCCAGGTCCTGCTGCTCGACGAGATCACTGCCGCCCTCACCGCCGACCAGGCCGAACGCGTCTTCTCCCTCCTGGCCCAGTGGCGCGAACAGGGACGCGCCGCCGTACTCATCACCCACCGCCTCGCCGAGGTCAGGCGCATCTGTGACCGCGCCACCATCCTGCGCGATGGCCGCAATGTCGCCCTGTTCGAGCCCAACTCAGACACCGCAGCGGCAAACGGCTCGTCAACCGGTACCATGCAAGACGTGGACGAGCATGAGTTGGTCGAAGCCATGCTCGGCGCAGAAGTCAGCGATTCCGCGGCCATTGAAGCGCTCGACTTCCATCCGCCGCAACAGCAGGAATCCCCTTCCTCTCCACAGGAAATCTCCTTCGCCGCCCAGGGGCTCAGCTCCGGCGACGTCGTGCGCGATATCTCTTTCGAACTGCGCCGGGGCGAGATTCTCGGCCTCGTCGCGCTGGAAGGCCAGGGCCAGGAGCGCCTCTTCTCCCTCCTGTCAGGCGACCGCCGCCCGAGTTCCGGCGCAATCCTCGTCGGCGGCAGTCAGCGCCGCTGGGCCGCGCCCTACGATGCTGTCGGCGACGGCGTCGTCCTCATCCCCGGTGACCGCCTGCTGACACTTTTGCCAAATCTGCCCGTCCGCCAGAACCTCGTCGTCCCCCTCTTCAGCCGCATCCGCCAGTGGCTGCGCATCCCCGCCGACGAGCGCCAGCGCGTCATGAACGCTATCGACCGCCTCTCCATCGATACCAGGGCTGCATCCCAGGTGCGGCGCCTCTCCGGCGGGAACCAGCAGAAAGTGGCGATCGGCCGCTGGCTCGTCGCCGGCTTCCGCACGCTTCTCTGCTTCGACCCAACGCGCGGCATCGATGTCCAGACCAAGCGTGAGATCTACGCGCTCCTGCGCGAACTGGCGGCCAGCGGCGCGGCGATACTGCTCTATACCAGCGAGCTCGCTGAAATCCAGCTCGTCTGCGACCGTGTCCTGATCATGCACGACGGCCGCATCGTCGACGAACAGGACGCCGCGCACGCAACCGAGTCTTCCCTTCTCACCGCCGCCCATGGCTTGGAGGTCCTCGCATGATGACGACGGTATGGTCCGCAGGCGCTGCCGTTTGGCGCGCGGGGTTGGCGCGCCACAGCTGGTCGTTGGGCGTGTGGCTGCTCCTCAGCGCGCTGCTCGTATGGTACGCCACCCTGATCCCCGTCTTCGGCCAGTTCCAGATCACCTCGATCAGCAAGAACAGCCTGCCCCTCGTTTATCTGGCCATCGGACAGGCCATCATCGTCATCGCCGGCGGCATCGATCTCTCGCTCGGCGCCCTGCTTCTGCTCACCAACGCGCTCGCGGCCCGCTTCATGGATGATCAACCCTTTGCGATGGCGCTCTTTATCGCCATTATTCTGATCGCCGGACTCGGTGTCCTCAACGCTCTCGTCGGCTACATTATCAGCGTATCCGGCGTGCCCGACATCGTCGTGACACTGGCCACCGGCTACATCTGGTCCGGTTTCGCCCTCTGGATCCTCCCTTCCCCCGGCGGCGGCACCGCCCCCGAATTCCGCTGGCTCTTCACCGGCGCCCAGTCCGGGATCGGCGGCACATACGTCATGCCCATTCTGATGATGATGGTTCCCGCAATTCTGGTATTCCTCCTCTCCCGGCATACCCGGATCGGCCTCTCCATCTACGCAATTGGCAGCGACAGCGTCGCCGCCCGCCTCGCCGGTCTCGACGTGCGCCGCGCCAAAGTGTCCTCCTACGCCATCGGCGGCGCAATGGCCGCCCTCGCCGGCCTCGCCACCGTCGCCCTCACCGGCACCGGCGACCCCCGGTTCAGCGTCGGGGCCAATGCCACCCTGAACAGCGTGGCCGCAGTCGTTCTCGGCGGCGTCGCCCTCGTCGGCGGCGCCGGCCTCGTTCTCGGCGCGGTCGCCGCCGGCGTAATCCTCATCATGCTCAACCCAATTCTGAGCGCAATGGGCATCGACCCCAACAACGCCCAGATCATCCAGGGCCTGCTGATCGCAGGGGTGATGATGGTCGGCGGCCTTGTCACGCTGCTGCGGGAGAGAGCCGCGTGAGCCAGACCCCTCTGCCAGCACAGCCCGGCGCCGCCCCTTCCGGCCTTGCCGCCCGCGCTGCCGCGCGTATCTCCGAGCATCCCACGCTGGCTCTGACCGGCATTCTCGCCATCCTCGTCCTTGTGACCGGCCTCATCGAACCGAACTACCTTTCCGTCAGCGGCGCCCGCAACACCCTTCTGCAAGCTGCGCCCCTCGGCATCCTCGCCGGCGCCCAGACCATCCTCATGCTCACCGGCGGCATCGACCTGTCCGTGACGATGGTCGCCACCGGCTCCGCCTACGTTGCTGCCAACCAGTCTCCCGAGGGCGCCGCTGTCGCCATCCTTTTGGGTATCGTGGTCGGCCTCGTGGTCGGCAGCGCAAACGGGGTTGGCGTCGCCGTCTTTCGCGTCAACCCCCTCATCATGACCCTGGCCATGTCCGGCATCCTGCTCGGCCTCTTTACCGCCTGGGCACAGACGATCCTGCAGGGCTCAACGCAGATGGGCCCCTTTATCAAACTGATTGGGGGCGGCTCCTTCCTGGGCAATCGCATTCCCTATAGTGTGGTCGTCTGGGCCCTGATCGCCGGAGGACTGATCTGGCTGCTCAGGCGCACAGGCTGGGGACGGCTCCTCTATGCCATCGGCGACAACGAAATCGCCGTTCGCCTCGCCGGCGTGCGCGTCTGGCAGGTGCGCATCACCGCCTATATCGTCGCCGGTGTCCTCGGCTCCATCAGCGGCATCCTTCTCGGCGGCCGCACCGGCGCCGTCGACCTTCAGCTTGCCAACGCCTTCCTTCTGCCATCCGTGGCCGCGGCCGTAATCGGCGGCACCTCGATCTTCGGCGGCGTCGGCGGCTACACCGGCACGATTCTCGGCGCGCTGATTCTCAGCGTCCTGAACTCGATGCTCACCTTTCTCAACGTCGGCCAGGCCATCCAGCAGGTCATCTACGGAACGATCGTCCTGGCGCTGGCGTGGGGCTACGCCGGTCTGACTCGAAGGGCCTGATCGCAGCGACCGGCAGCCAGCAATTGATGTTGGCCGGCGAACCCACATACAATGAGGTGAATCGATGAGCGTCTCTAACGTAGCCATAGTTGGTACCGGTTTCATGGGCCCCGCCCATACCGAAGGCCTGCGCCGCCTGGGTATCAAAGTGGCCGGAATCCTCGGCTCCTCCGCTGAAAAGTCCCGCCGCGCCGCCGCCGACCTCGGCATCCCCAAAGCCTACAGCGACTTTTCCGAGCTGCTTGCCGATGGCGAAATCGAGGCCGTCCATATCACCTCCCCCAATCGCCATCACTTCGAGCAGGCAAGCCAGGCCCTGCAGGCTGGCAAACACGTCCACTGCGAAAAGCCGCTCGCCATGACCTCAGCCGAATCCGGCGCGCTCGTCAAGCTGGCGGGCGAGAGCGGGCTGGCCGCCGGCGTGAACTACAACATGCGCTTCTACCCCCTCAACTGGGAAGTCCGCTCCATGATTCGGAGCGGCGCACTGGGCCGCATCCACTCCATCACCGGCAGCTACGTGCAGGACTGGCTGCTCTACCCCACCGACTACAACTGGCGCGTCCTCAGCGGCGAAGGCGGCAAACTGCGCGCCGTCGCCGACATCGGCACCCACTGGCTCGACCTTGTCCAGTTCATCACCGGCCTCTCCGTCACCGCCGTGCAGGCCGACCTCAAGACCGTCCACGCCACCCGCCAGCGGCCCACCGGTGAAGTCGAGACCTTCTCGGCCAAGGTGCAGGCGCCCGACGCCACCGAGCCGATCGACATCGAGACCGAGGACAGTGGCGCCGCGCTTCTGCGCTTCTCCAACGGCGCGCATGGTTCACTCTGGGTCTCCCAGATCACAGCCGGCCGCAAAAACTGTCTCCGCTACGAGATCGCCGGCAGCGAAGCTTCGGTCGCCTGGAACAGCGAACAGCCCAACGAACTCTGGATCGGCCACCGCAACCAGGCCAACCAGCATCTGCTCCGCGATCCCGGCCTCGTCTCCGACGCCGCCCGCGCCTACATCGCCTACCCCGGCGGCCACAACGAGGGCTACGACGACTCCTTCAAGCACTCCTTCAAGTCCTTCTACGACTACATCGCCGCCGGCAACTTCAACGCCCCCGAGCCCTTCCCCACCTTCGCCGACGGCCACAAGGAGATCCTCCTCTGCGAGGCCATTTTGGAGAGCCACGAGCAGGATAGGTGGGTGGAGATCATTGATACGACAGTGAAAGGTTGAAATCAGATTGAGAAAGACAACTCTGGATTGGGAGTCGGTAGCCCTCTTATTGTATCTGTAAGCACTATAGAGGAAAGGATTGTACGAACATGTCCTTGGATATGGCTTCCGAACGAAAAAAGCTGGAGCGTTGGGAAAAGCAACTGCGCCAGGAGGTCGGGGAAGGGGATTTACTGCTGGGCGAATTAGCATACACGCAGGAGGATTTGGAGGAGTTAGGCGGTTTGTTGTACAGAACGATTTTCTATCGTGTGCAGAAAAGAGCGACGATAGACTTCAAATTGTATCAAGTTTCCGAATTCTGGCCACTTGCCTTCGCCCTGTATCTGGTGCTTGAAGGCATTTACCACTATGGGGATGAAGGACTTTTCTGGCATGGCCCCAAACAGCGGCTGAAGATTAAAGACAGTTATACGGTCAAATGCGGTCAGTGCTTCCTCCAGATCCTTGCAAAACATAACTTACCTACATTTGAACAAAGTCGTGGACTCCGCTATGTGACTCCCATTCTTTTGCATGGGGGGATTCCTAACCATCACTTGGAGGAGTTGCTGGACTTTCTGTATCAATATGAAGTCCAACCTCATCGAATTGCCATAGACCCCCATATATTGGTGGCAAAGTGGCGGCAGCAAGCGAATGATCTGGAAACCTTGTCTAAGCCTGTCTCTCGATTCTTGCGGTATGGTGGCCTTGTGGCAGAGGATTTTGTCGGACGTTGCTTGGATCTGTTTCGGCTCACTGCAGAATCAGACATCAATTCTCTGGGTTTGCCAGAGCGAGTCCTGAGCGCCTACCAAACTTGGCAAGAGCAGCGATCCGAAGAAGTCCGTTCACAGCCGTCGCGTGTCCGGGTCCGGCTGCAACGGCCGATCCTCACTGTCGCGCCCTACACCTCAGGCGTAAGACTTGATCTGCCTCCACAACAAATGCCCAGCCGCGACGCGCCAAGCGAAATGATATGGCGCATAATTACAGGAAACCATACGCAATCGGTCGACACAACACGGCAGCGGATTGAAAACGGCTACCGTTACGACACGACTACGGAATTATTGCCTATTCCTCCCGCAGAAGAGTATGCGGTGCAACTGTTGGCGGATGGACAACTCCTGCAGGAATGGAGCCTACCAGGACTCGGCGCGATTCCTCTTCTTCTTTTCGATCCATTTGACGATTACGAAGCCGATGCGCTGGATGAGCACGAATGGCATAAGCAGGGAGATCGCTGGCTACTTTTTCCTGCCGCGTTCTCTCTGTGTGCGAGTGGAGCAAGTCAATGTATACGTCAGTTACCCCAGATGACTGGGGATTGGCAAGATTATCGCCTGGAGGTATGGAAGCTGGCCCCTGGGGAGTTGACCCTTTTGGATGATAGCGGCGAGTCGGTGCATCAATTGTCTGTTGTTCACGAAAAGATACGCAGACGACCTTATCTGGCGCACGGTGAACAACCGTTGGCCGGCCTATCGCACAGTGACTATCCTCTCTTTTGTGGTCGTCCTCCCACCTTGGTGATTCATACGACCCAGCCACAGCGATGGCAGGTATCGTTGCGCGGCGAAGAAAATGCGCTACAAGGCGAGTATCACGGTTTCCGTCTCTCGGATCTTCCCTTTCAACGGCACGCAGAGGATGACATCATTCACTTGGATCTGTCCGTCGACGAACTACTTGGAAGCAATCCTATCGGCAGATTCGAGATCACAGCGCGCGGCCCTTTGGGGCATAATTATACCCTCGGATTGCGGATGACTCCCCTTATTTCCATTGAAGGTCACGATAGAGTTTACTTGTCGCAGCCCGATGAACCAGCGTCCCTGCGCATCATCACTGATGTGGCAACGACGATTCACCTCAGCCCACCACAGGCGGGCATAGAACTGCGAAAGTGCTGGTTGAGCGAGAATCGACATGAATACTCGCTCACCATAGAGGCGCACATTCAGCAACTATCACTCCAACTTTCTCATCAGACTGGGGTCAAAGTCCCGTTTTCTATTCCCATTCAGCGTTTGCGCTGGTCACTCCATACAGGATTGCCAACAGATTGTGAACGGCAGTGGCAGACACAGCCAATTTCTATATTCCCCGACGGGCTCGCAACCGATGCCGAACTACGCGTGAATCTGCCCCTTTTCGTTAGAGGCCCGAAGATTCACGTTGGCTGGCGTTTGATGGATGCCGATGGACAAGTCGTGCGAGCTGTCCCTCCGAACCGGGAGACGCTGCAGCGTCTGGTTACGGTTCCTTTGACTGAGATATTGGGACTCTGGAGGGAAAAACAGGAGACCCTGTGCTGGCAATGGGAGATATTTTTCGACGGACAGGCTAAAGCAGTCTTGGTTGACGTACTCTATCTGCTGCCGGATTTGGGTAAAGTTCAATATACGTGGCAGGAAGATGCCGGTCAGGTACAGTTGAAAGTATACTGGGAGAATCCCCATCCGGGGCACAAGCAGCTACAACTCTGGCCTCTGGATCGACCCTGGATAGAAGAGCCAATCACGCGCTCCGCGCCGGATAAGGAGGAGTTGACGCTGATTGAATGGCAACTTCCCCAAAATGACCTTCCATCGGAAATCTATTTGGGCGAAATTGTCACCTTTAATCCTTGGGCAAGCCAGCGGCCCCAACGGCCTGCCCCTGAACAGCAGCATACTGTCCTGATCAAACCGCCTGGGCTGTTAGAGCACTATGCCGAGATCATCCGGTTACGTGACCAGGGTAACGCTGACGCTGAAAAACTCCTGTCCCTGTTTTCTCATCAGTATTACAACAACCAAAGGCACGAACTCCACAAGACGAATCAAGCCGTTATGCAACTGCGTGAGACTCTCTCGTTGACGTGGCTGGTGCGTTGGGCCGAAACAACGCGTAAACTGGATAGTACGGCCTATAAGCTGACACAATTGCGGATGTTTGATGAGCGGGTCATCGATCGGCTGGCGCAAGGTGAACATTCGGATGATGAATTGGAACGATACTTTCAGCATCTAAGGGTTGACAAACCGTTGGAGAAACTACACCTGTGGGTGTTGCAGAGCGAGTTGCGAGCAGTCCCGCGAAAGCGTTGTCTGGAATTGCTACTTACCCTGCCTTTGGATAAGACTGCCTTCGCTACAGTGATGGCAGCACTATTGGAAGATGTAAATGATGCCTCAGTTTTGCTCAGTGAAGCCGTCAACTTACTCAGAATCAATTCTCAAGCCGCTGCCAAGTATTTGGCCCTCCAGGACGGGCCGGATGCCGCTGAAATGTTGCGTGAATTGGCCAGCCAAGCTCAACTAGACGTGAAGTGGATTTGGCCCAAAATGACTTTGGATACCAGTATTGGATCGATCGTCGTCCACAGCTTGCGTGACCGAACTACCGGTCAGACTCGGTATTGCACCCCGCTTTCAGGCAGTTGTTATGCTGATGGTATCCTTCAGTTGTCGCCCTCCGCCTTGTCCGTGCGTTTGGATTTGCGCCACCGTTTACTACATTTCAACACCCCCAATCCGTACCAGTGCCAGCACTGCCACCAGTTGTTCAGTGATATGTCGGGTTACGTCCAACATCACGAATCCGTGCACCCCGGTCAACCCCAAGCTCGCAGACGGCTGAGACAGGATCCGAAGCTGGCATGGATTCGTCCTCTATTGGATGATGAACGAGCGGAGGAGCGATTATGAGCCTGCATCCCATCAACACTACGCGGAAGATTGTCGACACCTACAGGAGATATCTGAAGACCATCTACCCGTTTCGCAACGAACAGTTGCGCCGCGCATTTGCCCAGAAACTGGATGAGCCGAAGCGATTGGTTAAGGGTCCCCTTCTGGAAGCCTCTCCACCGTTCAGAGTTGAACGATCCATCAATGCTCTGGTGCAAGAAAAAGTACTGCATCCAAGTTTCGCCAACCTCTGCATGCCAAACACCTTGCCTTACGATCGGCCATTATACGTCCACCAGGAAAAGGCGCTCAGGAATGTTGTTGAGCGAAGGCGCAATTTGATCGTGGCAACCGGGACAGGTTCTGGGAAGACCGAGAGTTTTCTCATCCCTATTCTTAATCATCTCTTATGCGAGGAAGAGACCGGCACGCTGGAACAACCCGGTGTGCGCGCCCTGCTCCTCTATCCGATGAACGCGCTGGCGAATGACCAGCTTAAGCGCCTGCGCACATTGCTAAAGAACTATCCTGCGATCACATTCGGGCGCTATATCGGCGAAACTCGTGACACCTACGCGCGCGCCTTACAACAGTTCAGGGAAGAGTGGCATGACGAACCATTGCCTAATGAACTGCTCGCCCGCGTAGAGATACAAGAAAACCCGCCTCATGTCCTTCTTACCAACTATGCTATGCTCGAATATTTGCTCCTCCGCCCTCAGGACACATCGCTTTTTGATGGTCCTACCGGCCAACATTGGCGATTTATCGTGGCGGATGAGGCGCATGTCTACGACGGCGCCAGCGGCATTGAGGTAGCGATGCTGTTGCGTCGTTTGAAAGACCGGATTGTTCAGAGCGAACCGGGACGCCTCACCTGTATTGCTACCTCCGCCACACTGGGAGAAGGGCGCAAGGACTTCCCCCAAGCCGCCGCATTTGCTGAGCAACTTTTCGGTGAGCCTTTCAGCGCCGAGGATGTCTTTGAAGCAGAGCGGAAGGATGTAGGCGAATTGGGCGCGCCTTGGGGCGCGGGTGATGCTGTCCTGTATAAGGAGTTAAGTCAACTCTTTGGCAATCACCAAGATACTCCGACGCCGGAAGCGATTGCCCTTGTCTGTCGGCGCTATCGTCTGCGCGCTGAAGTCGTTGCGTCCGCGCAGAATGCTGATGACGCCAATCGATCTCTTTACGAGGTATTACGCGGCGACGAGCGATTGCACCGGCTGCAACTCGATCTGCAGCGAGAGCCGCATTTCCTGACCGATATCGCCCGAAAGTTGTTTCCCGAACTGGAGGCAGAGGCTGCCCAGGAGTCTGCGATCCAATTGGTTAATCTGGCCTTGCGTGCGCGGCCGGATGGGGACAGTCTGCCGTTAATTCCGGCCCGGTATCATCTCTTTGCGCGCGCCTTGGAAGGAGCTTTTGTCTGCTTCCACAGCGAAGGGCACGCTGATCGCCAACTCCACCTGTTTCTCAGTCGTCACGAGCGCTGCCCTGAGTGCGACAATCAAGTCTTTGAGGTTGCCACGTGCGCCCGTTGTGGCATCGCCTATATTGTGGCTGAGGAAGCAGTTGAGACGCGGCATAATCAGCGCGCCGCGTATCTGAGTATCCCCAAAGGTGGCTATGGGGCTGAAGAACGGCCGTTGCGGTACTTCATTCTCAGCGGTGAGTTGCCAGACACGAATGAAGACGAACATGGGGAAGAGTCCCCCGATGACGGTGCTTGGCCGGCACATATCCTCTGTTGCTGTTGCGGGCAGCTTGTCGCCAAGGGCGAATCGCTGACCTGCCCTTGCCGGACGCTGCCGCTTCAGGTACGCAGAGCGCCCTTCGATGGTACTGAGCAAGACCGCATGTACTGTCCCCAATGCGCTACCCGCGCTCGCGGCGGCGCTGTCTACCGTTTCCTGACCGGCCAAGATGCGCCGGTGAGTGTGCTGGCCACCGCCCTGTATACGGAACTACCCCCCGATTTTGCTGTAGAGATGGAAGAAAAGCCAGGACAAGGGCGTAAACTCCTTATCTTTGCCGACAGTCGCCAGGATGCAGCCTTCTTTGCCCCATACCTGGAGCGCACATACAACAATATCCTGCGCCGCCGTCTGATCTATAACGCCTTGCAGCAGGATGAAGCCGCGCGGAGCGGGGAGTTAACGCTGGAGAGTCTGGCCGAACGTTTGCGGGAACAGGCTGAAGAAGCTGGGCTCTTTGGTATTCGAGAAGACCGCGACCAGAAAATGTCGATGATGCGGACCTGGCTTATGCAAGAATTAAGTCCCTACGATCGCAACCAGAGCCTGGAGGGAGTAGGTCTGTTGCATCTGCGCCTGCGCTGGCCGCCAGGTTGGCAGGCGCCCGCTCCCTTATTAGCTCCTCCCTGGAGCCTGAGCACAACCGAAGCCGAGGTCCTGGTGCGGCTGTTGCTGGATACTTTACGACGTAACATGGTCTTCCGTTTTCCTGACCAGGTCGATCCTGAAAATGATGTCTTTGCCCCGCGCAACCGAAAATATTATGTTACAAACCAGCCGCATGCAGGTGGAAAACTGCCGCGGCACATCCTGCGTTGGTCGCCAGCGCGGGCTTCCAACGGCCGCCTCGACATTCTAGAGAAAGTGCTGGCAAAAACCGATCCCAATTTGCTGGACGCAGAACGAAGACACACTGCCAAAGAAACCCTCCAAGCCCTCTGGGAACAGCATATCAGCCCGCTTGATAGCCTCTGGCGGCGGCATGACTATCTGCACCATTCCATGTTGCCCTACAAACAAGGAGTTGGCTACCAACTGGATTATGCCTTCTGGGAATGGAGGCCGATCCAGCCGGACGCGCAGTTTTGGCAGTGCAACCGGTGTCGTAATCTGGCTTACGATTCCCTGCGCGGCGTCTGTACAACTTACGGATGCCAAGGGGAATTAGTAGCCATTACGTCGGACGAGTTGAGCTATTTGGAGAACCATTTCCGCGATCTATATCAAACGTCATTCTTGCCGATGGCTATTAAAGTGGAAGAGCATACGGCCCAGTGGACGGCTGAAGAAGCGCGCAGGGTGCAGAATAAGTTTGTGCGCGGCGATGTGAACGTTCTTTCCTGTTCAACCACCTTTGAGTTGGGCGTGGACGTCGGCGAACTGCAGGCTGTGTTGATGCGCAATGTTCCCCCGGCTACGGCGAATTACGTGCAACGCGCCGGCCGCGCTGGTCGCCGCGCGGATGCAGCCGCATTTGCCCTTACCTTTGCCCAACGCCGCTCCCATGACTTGGCCCATTACCGGGACCCCAAGAAAATCGTGGCCGGTCGCGTGCCCACGCCGGTCGTTGCTGTGCGCAATCCCAAAATAGTCCGGCGACATATGCATTCGACGTTGATCGCCGCGTTTTTGCGCTGGTGCGTGGACGAACACAACCGTTTCCTTGAGCGCCGAGACATGCGAGTCGGCCCTTTTTTCGTTCCAGAAGGCGGCCTGATTTCGGGTAGCGAGTTGTTGCGTCAATATCTGGCGCAACAACCGGATGATGTGCGTCAAGCTCTGATTCGCTTTGTGCCGTCACATATTCAGGCCGAATTTAGTGTGGCTGACTGGGGGTGGCTGGCTGATTTTCGCGAAGTCTTTAGCCTGGCAACCCAAAAGGTGCAAGAGCAACTGAACTACTATGATGAGCAGATTGATCTGGCTGCTACCGGAAAGGACTTCAAACGCGCTGCCGCATTGCAGAGAATTCGCAACACCATAACCGGTCGAGACTTGCTTAACTTTTTCGGGCAGCACAATGTGCTGCCCAAGTATGGATTCCCGGTCGATGTAGTTGAATTCATTACTGACTATGTGGAAGACAACGATGTGGCGGAGCGCGTTGAGCTTCAGCGCGACCTGCGCGTCGCGATTTCGGAGTTCGCGCCTGGATCCAAGCTGGTGGCTGCCAAGAAAATCTGGACGGGAGGCGGCATCTACAAATTGCCGGACAAGGGATGGGCGACAGAGTCATTTGCTATTTGCCCTGCATGTCGCCATTTCAATCTGCAACCAGGAGATGAGTCTATCCCGCATTGTCAGTGTGGTCATGATCTGCGGGCGAATAGTCCGTTTCAAAGCGGAGTCATGATCCTGCCGGAATTCGGCTTTCTGGCGGACCGACGCTTGGATGATTCGGGCGAAGCGCGTCCGCCGCGTCAGTATACGTCACGCGTATACTTCAGCGATTACGATCGACCCCAAGATAGAGATATACCTGAGCAGGATCATCAGGAAACACCTACGCCCCATCCTCAATTGACGACGGTCGACCTCAATGTCAGCACTCGGTATTCCCGCTATGGTCAACTCGTCCTCGTCAACCATGGCCCCAATGGATTTGGATTTCATATTTGTTCGTTGTGTGGTTTTGCGCAGGTTATGCCAGCGCCAAGAAGAGAGAAAAAGCAGACTACCAAGCATAAGAATCCTCGAACCGGTCGGGACTGCCCCGGCGAGAATCTGATACAGCGCCGGTTGGGACATAGCTTCATCACTGATGTGCTAGAGATTCAGCTAACCGGCCGGCTTCCCATGCAGAGCTACCGTCAGCCGCCCCATGACGAGAAAGATCTCTGGCGTTCGCTGCTATATGCCTTCATCGAAGGCGCCAGCCAGTCGTTAGGCATTCGCCGCGATGACATAAACGGGACGATCTACCACTACAACTATACGTCCGGCCTGCCACCGGCCCTGGTTCTGTACGACGATGTTCCCGGCGGTGCCGGCCATGTGCGGCGTGTGAATGAATCGCTTCCCGATGTCTTTCGGGCGGCCTATGAGCATGTAAGAGACTGCGAATGTGGAGAAGAAACGTCCTGTCATCAATGTCTCTGGCACTTCCGCAACCAACCATTTCATCACGAGCTCTCACGCGGCCTTGCAGCCGAAATTCTGCGCCCCATCGTAGGATGATTGCGTACTACTTTCGTCCCTAAACACTTAAAAGGAGCAACCACCCAGATGATGCAACTAGGCTACGCCAGCGCCATCCTCCCCGACCTCTCCCTCGAAGAGGTCGTCCAATTCACCGCCGCCAACGGCTTCAGCACCGTCGAGCTCATGTGCTGGCCCGCCGGCAAAGCCGAGCGCCGCTACGCCGGCGTAACCCACATCGACGTCGTCGGCTTCACAGCAAACGACGCCGCCCGCGTCAACGAGCTGGCCGCCTCCGCCGGCATCACCATCAGCGGACTCGGCTACTACCCCAACCCCCTGACCCCGGACCTGGACGAAGCCCAGGTCGCCATCGACCACATCAAACGCGTCATCGAGGCCTCCGCCCTGCTCGGCATCGGCATCATGAACTCCTTCGTCGGCCGCGACTGGACCAAATCCGTCGACGACAACTGGCCCCGCTTCCTCGAAGTCTGGACGCCCCTCATCCGCTTTGCCGAAGACCACAACGTCAGGATCGGTATCGAAAACTGCCCCATGGCCTTTACCAACGACGAATGGCCCGGCGGCAAAAACCTGGCCCACACGCCCGCCATCTGGCGCCGCATGTTCGCCGACATCCCCAGCGACAACTTCGGCCTCAACTACGACCCCTCCCACATGATCTGGCAGCACATGGACTACCTCAAGCCGATCCGGGACTTTACCGACAAGCTTTTCCATGTTCACGCCAAGGACGTGCGCCTCGACAAGCGCCGTCTCGACGAAGTCGGCATTATGGCCACCCCGCTCGAGTTCCACGTGCCCAAACTGCCCGGCCTCGGCGACATCGACTGGGGCCAGTTCTTCTCCGTCCTCAGCGACGTCGGCTACGACGGCCCCGTCTGCATCGAGGTCGAGGACCGCGCCTACGAAGATTCACTCGAAAGCCGCAAAGCCTCCCTCGTCCAGAGCGGGCGCTATCTCAAGAACTTCATGCCCTGACCGCGCCGACCAGCAGAACACACGGAACCTGTCCATGTCTCTCGAATCCGACATCCGCAATATCACAGCAAACAGCGGCGCCGAAATGGCCGTCTCAGCCCTCCACCTCGAGTCCGGTCAGCGCATCGACGTCGACGCCGAACGCGTCTACCCGCTGTGCAGCGTCCTCAAAATCCCCGTCCTCGTCGAAGCCTTCCGCCAGATCGAAGAGGGTCTCTTTGCCCTCGACGACCGCTGGCAGCTGACCACCGCCGAAAAGAACCTGCCCAGCGGCATCCTCGTCTTCTTCGACGACGGCCTTTCGCCCACCGTCCAGGACCTGTTGACGCTCATGATCATCATCAGCGACAACACCGCCACCGACATGGTCATGCGCCGCCTGGGCGAGGGCAGCGTCACCCGCGCCATGCACGACCTGGGCCTCACCGACATCCACGTGCCCCTGACCATCCGCGAGCTCTTCGACGACCTTCTCCCCTCCTCCGATCCGACCCAGGATATGCTGGCCCTCGCGGCCGGGCCGCGCAACCGGGAGGGCATCTGCTACAGCCTCGGTCCCGACAACGACACGGGCACGCCCGCCGCCCTCACCGAGCTCCTGGCCCTCATCTGGCGCGGAGAGACAGTCAGCCGCGCCGCCTGTGACGCTATGCTCGATATCCTCCTCAAGCAGCAGCTTAACGACCGCCTGCCGCGCTACCTGCCGCCCGGCACGCCCTGCGCCCACAAGACCGGCACGCTCCCCGGCATTCGCAACGACAGCGGCATCATCTATGCCGGCGAAAACGCCCACGTCGCCGTTACCGTCTTCTCCCGTTGGGACGACGAAGCCGTCTCCGACGACCCCATCGCCCGCAGCGAGCGGCCCATCGCCATCGACGCCGCCTTTGGCCGCATCGGCCGGCTCCTGTACGACACATTCTCTGACGCTTGACCGCAAACATGCCTGAATCCTCTACCCTCATCCGCAACGCCCGCCTCGTCGACGGCGCCGGCAACCCCTGGCGGCACGGCGACCTGCTCCTCACCGGCGACCGCATCGAAGCCATCGCCCCGCCCGGCGCCATCCCCGCTGCAACCTGCGCCGAAGTGGTCGACGCTTCCGGCCTTGTCGCCTGCCCCGGTTTCATCGATATCCAGAGCCACTCGATCCTCTCGCTCATGATCGACGGCCGCTGCCTCTCCAAGATCACCCAGGGCGTGACCACCGAGATCATGGGCGAAGCCTGGACGCCCGCGCCCGTCGCCGGCCGTCACACCGATCCCATGGCCAATTCGATCCTGCCCATGCCGATCAGCGACGAATGGCGCCAGAGAATCCGCGGCTGGACACGGTTCGGCGACTGGCTGCAGGCCGTCGCAGATGCCGGCGTCTCACCCAACATCGGCTCCTTCCTCGGAGGCGGCACGCTGCGCAACGTCGGCAAGGGCATGGAGATGGGCCGGCCCTCCGCCGACGAACTCGATCTCATGCGGCGCACAATGGCGGAGGCCATGGAAGACGGCGCCTTCGGTGTCTCCTATGCCCTGATCTACCCCCCGGACTCCTACACCGACACACCAGAGCTGATCGAAATCTGCAAGGTCGTCAGCCGTTACAACGGCCTCTACATAACCCACATGCGTTCGGAAGGAGCGCAGCTCTTCGAAGGGCTGGAAGAAGCGCTGACCATCGGCCGCCGCGCCGACCTGCCCGTCGAGATCTATCACCTCAAGGCCTCCGGCGCCGCCAACTGGCACAAGATGCCTTCCACTATCGCCCGCATCGAAGAGGCCCGCGCCCAGGGCCTCGACGTCACCGCCGACATGTATCCCTACGCCGCCTCCGGCACCGGTCTCTCCTCGCTGCTGCCGACCTGGACCGCGGCCGATGGGAACTTCTTCGAGAATCTGGAGGATCCGGCTGTGCGGAGGCGCATCCGCAAGGAGATGTTGGGTGACGCGTCTGGCAATCGCCAACCATCGACGCGCGGAGGCGCCGCGGGTGTACTACCGGTAGGTTTCCACAAAGAGGACAACCGGCCCTACGTCGGCATGAACCTCGCACAGATCGCCGCCGAGAGGGGCCAGGACTGGCTCGACTGCGTCATCGACCTGCTGCGCGCCGAAGGCCAGCGCATCGGCACGATCTTCCTCTCCATCAGCGAAGACAACCTGCGTTCCCAGTTGCCGCTGCCTTGGATCAAGTTTGCCACCGACGCCGCCGGCGTCGATCCGGGCTGGGCCGCCGAACTTGGGCCGACCCATCCACGCGCCTACGGAACCTACCCCCGCGTTCTCGGCCTCTACGTGCGCGAGCATCGCCTGCTCACCCTCGAAGACGCCGTCCGCAAAATGACCGGTGCCGTAGCCGACCGCCTTGGCCTGCGCAAGCGGGGGCATCTGCGGACAGGATTCTTCGCAGATGTCGTGCTCTTCGATCCGCACACCATCAGCGACCGCGCAACCTTCGCCGACTCCCATCTGCTATCCGTCGGAGTGCAGGAAGTATGGGTCAACGGCGAGCGCGTACTGCGCAACGGAGAGCGCACCGGCGCCGCTCCGGGCCGGTTCGTCAGGAGAGATTGAAAGATTCTTGGTTTTCGGCCTTCGGAAAATGCAGTCGGGAGAAGAGGGTACGAGAAAACGAGGATTTACAAGGGGAATTCGCCGTCCCTGTTCGGAGCGCCAATGCGCCTCAACTCTTCATCCAGCCGCAACCGGCGCAGCTCCATCCGCCAAATGGGGAGGGCGATGTTCAAGTTGACGATCCGTCTGTTCAGCTCGGCGATGCGCGCTTCCCACTGGCGCAGACTACGATGCCAGGAGCGCATGAAGGCCTCACTATCGCTCCCAGAGGCCTCGGCGCCTGCGTAGATCAGATCCCATTGCTGTCGCATCTCCCCGCGCAATGTCTCGATTTCGGCCAACAGCTCCTTGCGATCGCCGATCCAGGTTGGAGTGAGATTGTTGTCCTTGAGCAGCTTGTTGGCCATGCGCATATCCGCTGGCTCGTTGGGATGCTCGTTCAGACGAAGGGGCTGGCCTTTTCCCGGCAGGTTCTCAAAAGCGCCGTTTGCTGCCGCCTCGTCAAGCTGCTCCGAAATCAGATCCTGCCATTCATTCAGGCCCCGTCGCCGCCGGGACTTCGGGTGCCTGCCCGCTGCGCCAGGCAGGCTGTCCTTTTTGTTAGGTCCGTCAACCTTGTCTGCCATGCCTCACCACCGTTATGGTCGATTCACGTGAATTTTATCACAACCGGGCCCACCCTCTGAAAACGTGAACGCGATTGATCTTGAAAGAGCAGGAGGAAAGCGCGCAAACGTCAGCAAGCCCGATCAGGAAAGTGTCGCCGGCCAGCTTCCTGTGGAATAATTATAGCCAGAATTATCCAACTGGCGCCGGTCACTGCCCTTCGGAGAATCAAACAGTGAGCACAAAGCTTTGGGGAAGCCGCTTCAGCGACGCGCTCGACCCGCTGATGGAGGAGTTCAACGCGTCGATCGACTTTGACCGGCGCCTCTGGCAGGCCGACATCCGCGGCAGCCAGGCATACGCCCGCGCGCTGGCCGCAGCCGGGCTCCTGACTGAACAGGAGGCCGACCAGATCGTCGCCGGCCTCGAGCGCGTTGCCGCTGAATGGCGCGCCGGACAGTTCGAAATAGGAGCCGGCGACGAGGACATCCACACCGCCAACGAGCGCCGCCTGACCGAGCTGATCGGCCCCGTAGCTGGCAAACTGCACACCGGCCGCAGCCGCAACGACCAGGTCGCGACCGACCTCCGCCTGTGGCTGCGGGAGGAGCTGAAAACCTCAGAGCGGCAGCTGCGCACCCTGATCGGTGTGGCCGTAGAGCGCGCCGCAAACGAAATCGATCTCCTGATGCCGGGCTATACCCACCTCCAGCCGGCCCAGCCCACCCGCTGGAGCCACTGGCTCCTCAGTTACGCCTGGGCATGGCAACGGGATGCCTTCCGCCTTCAGGATCTCCTGAATCGAGTCAACCTGATGCCGCTCGGCAACGGCGCCCTGGCAGGCAATCCCTTCCCCATTGACCGCGACCAGATCGCGCAGGATCTGGGATTCGCCGCGCCCACCCCTAACAGCCTCGACGGCGTCAGCGACCGCGATTTTGTCGCCGAGGCGCTTTTCTGGGCGACCATCACAATGATGCACATCAGCCGCTGGGCCGAGGATCTCATCATCTACAGTAGCCGCGAATTTGGCTTCGTCACGCTTGCTGACGCCTACAGCACCGGCAGCAGTCTCATGCCTCAAAAGAAAAACCCCGACTCGCTCGAGCTCCTGCGCGGCAAGGCAGGGCGTGTCTTCGGCAACATGAATGGGCTGCTGATGACGCTGAAAGGTCTCCCCAGCGCCTACAACAAGGACCTCCAGGAGGATAAAGAGCCGCTTTTTGACGCGATTGACACTTTGACTGGCGCCCTGCCAATCGCCGCCGGCGCGCTCGCCACCCTCACCGTCAACCGCCAAAACATGGCCCGCGCCCTCGTTCCTGAAATGCTGGCCACCGACCTGGCTGAATACCTCGTGCGCAAGGGTGTCCCATTTCGCGAGACGCACCACGTCACCGGCGCAGCCGTGGCCCTCGCCGAATCCCAGGGCATTGCCCTTACCGATCTGACGCTGGAAGCGTTTCGCAACTTGCACCCCGTCTTCGAAGAGGACGTCGCCTCAATCTGGAGCTACGAACGCAGCGTGGAGCAGCGCGACGCACGCGGCGGAAGCAGCCGCCGCGCCGTGCAGGAGCAAATCGACGAACTGCTCCTTTGGCTCGGTCAGCCTGCCCCCGTGTAGCGCCGCAGGTTTCTATCGCGCCCGGCAGCGAGCGGCAGGCGTCTATATCGGTCTATGACCCTTGAATCGCGGCAGGCGCGTTACGGCCAGTTGGCCAGGGGCAGCGCCTGCTGGCTCCCACCAGCCAGTCGCTGAAAAATCTCGATCCTGCTGCGGTCTTGAGGCACATAGGAAAATTTGATCGCGACCGCCTCCTTGTGATATATTCATCCTGTGGAATCAGCCCAACACGTAGATCAACTTCAAAGCCGCGACTCTCCAGCCAGTGACTGCTCGCATTGACCCGCAGAAGGGGGCCACCTTCTCCGCTGCAGATGAGGATTTTTCGGGAGACTGGTGGCGGTGTCTTCACTCCGGATCCGGGTCATGCCTGCCTCAAATTCTGATGTTGACAAGGAGCCCGACTATTGTTAGAATGCCTCATCCAGATACCGCCCCTATCCACCGCACTGACAATGCAATAGGAAAAAGCGAGACATGGCCAACCTGATTGAAGTCCGCAACCTCCAGACACAGTTCTTCACCCAGGACGGAATCGTCCACGCGGTGAACGGCATCACCTATGATGTCGCTGAGGGAGAGACGGTCGCAATCGTTGGCGAGTCGGGTAGTGGCAAGAGCGTCGGCGTCATGTCACTCATTCGACTGATTCCCGAACCTCCGGGAAAAATCGTCAACGGTGAGGTGAATTTCGACGGTCAGGACCTGTTGAAACTGAATGAAGAAGAGTTGCGGCAGATCCGCGGCAATCGCATCGCGATGATCTTCCAGGATCCGATGACGTCCCTCAACCCGGTCCTCACCATCGGCCGCCAGATCACCGAGGCCCTGGAGCTGCATCTCAACATGAACCGCGAGGAAAGCCGCGCCAGGGCCATCGAGTTGCTGGAACTGGTAGGCATCCCCGACGCCGGCGCCAGACTGGATGACTACCCTCATCAGTTCTCCGGCGGCATGCGCCAGCGCGTAATGATCGCCATGGGCCTCAGTTGCAACCCCCAGCTGCTCATCGCTGACGAGCCCACAACCGCCCTTGACGTCACCATCCAGGCCCAGATCGTCGACCTGGTTACGCGCCTGCAAAGTGAACTCGGCATGGCGATCATCTGGATTACACATGATCTGGGCGTAGTGGCCGGATTGGCCGACCGTGTCCTGGTCATGTACGCCGGCTTTATCGTCGAAGAAGGGCCGGTCGACGTGATCTACGGCCAACCCAGGCATCCCTACACTCTCGGCTTGCTGCGCTCGATTCCTCGCCTGGACTTGGGCAGGCAAAAGAGACTCATCCCTATCGAGGGTTTGCCGCCCGACCTGCTCGATCCACCCCAAAGCTGCCCCTTTGCGCCCCGATGCCCCTTCGTAATCGACAAATGCCTGGAAGAAAATCCGCCGTTGATGGCGATCAGCGCTGTTCGCAGCTCAGCCTGCTGGGTCGATCTCTCTGACGTTGAAATCTATGACACAAGCGCCGACGAACAGGTGGAGGCCGTTGCATGACCACACAGAACTCCAGGAGCGCAGACGTTTCGACTGCGCAAGAAACGATCCATGACGAAGTGTTGCTGCGTGTAAATAACCTGAAAATGCACTTCCCCATCACCCGCGGCATCATCCTGCAGCGGCAGGTGGGCAGCATTAAGGCCGTGGATGGCATCACCTTCGATCTGATGCGCGGCGAAACCCTTGGCCTCGTCGGAGAATCCGGCTGCGGCAAATCCACCACCGGGCGCGCCATCCTCCAACTCTACGAACCCACGGACGGAGAGGTCGTTTTTGAAGGCCAGGACCTGACCGATATCAACAGCGGTGAACTGCGCCGCATGCGCCGCCGCATGCAGATGATCTTCCAGGATCCCTACGCCTCCCTCAACCCCCGCATGACAGTCGGCAGCATCGTGGGCGAACCGCTGGAAGTTCACAAAATCGGCGGCAGCCGCCGCGAACAGCAACAGCGTGTGCAGGAGCTTCTCGAAATCGTTGGGCTCAATCCCTACTTTATCAACCGCTACCCGCACGAGTTCTCCGGCGGCCAGCGGCAGCGCATCGGCGTGGCCCGCGCCTTGGCGGTCAACCCCTCATTTATCGTCTGCGACGAACCGATTTCAGCCCTGGATGTCTCGATTCAGGCACAGGTAATCAATCTTCTCGAAGACTTGCAGAGCGAGATGGGCCTGACCTACCTCTTCATCGCCCATGATCTCTCCGTCGTCCGCCACATCTCCGACCGCATCGCCGTGATGTACCTGGGCAAAATCGTCGAGCTGGCCGACCGCGAGGTACTGTACGAAAACCCGCTCCACCCCTACACGCAGGCCCTCCTTTCCGCCGTGCCGATTCCTGACCCACAGGTCGAAAAGAAGAGGCAGCGCATCATTCTCGAAGGCGACGTCCCCAGCCCTGCAGAACCGCCAACCGGCTGCAACTTCAACACACGCTGCCCACAGGTGATGGACATCTGCCGCCAGTACGAGCCTTCCTTTACCGACGTGGGCGAAGGGCACCGGGTTGCCTGCTTCCTGTACGACGAGGTCGAGGCCCTGAATGAAGCGGGCCAGCCGGTCGCAGTCGCCGCCTGACCCGTTTGAGCAGGGCGCAGCCATACCTCCTCCCTGCCTCACACATCTGATTCCTTGCCGCAGTACAGCCCCTGCGGGGCGCTGCACCTGCCGTCCGCTTTCGACATCCTGTCGTTGCCAGCCACCCTTTGCCCCAGTCGCAGCCTGCAGGACGCCTTCGCCATCACCTGCGCAACCGGCGTTACGGCCCGACCGCCTCGCCCCCCAGAAAGCAGAAAATACTTTCCGTAACGCCCGCGGCCACCAGCTCCGGCTTCTGCGTCAACAGTCTGCCGTCGCCGCCCAGAAAGCCAAGCTCCAGGATCGCCGTCGGCGTTGTCGGCAGCACCTTCCGAAACGCGTGGTAGTAGGTCATGTCGTGCGTAATCGAATTGGTGTGTAACGGCAAGCCCGTTTGCGCCGCGTACTCCGTGTTGATGCAGGCGACCAACCTCCTGTCCGTTGAAGGAATCGCGCTGTTCAATGGATAGGCCGCCTTGAAACCGCTGGCGGCGATACAGCTGTCCGCGTGCAGGCTCAAAAGAAGATCGGCGTCCAGTCTTCCCAACCTTTCGTCATATTCATCCAGCACCAGAACATCCAGACCCGCATCCTCCAACGCCTCCCGCGCCAGTTCGACAATGCGCGCCACGACGTCGGCCTCCACCAAAGTGGGGGCGTTGCTCGGCCCGCAGATAGCGCCCGAGTCGAATCCGGCATGACCGCTGATCAACGCGACCGTTTCCCGTTCCGGTGTCGGTGTGATCTCCGGTGTCGGTGTGATCAAAGTGAGGCGTTGAATTGGGCCCGGAAGCAGGTAGTTAACGCCTGTCGCCGCGAGATAGACGATTCCTGCAAAGAGGATGACGCTGATAATGAGGAACACGCGCTGCAACCTGCGTATCAGAACAGTTCGCATCATCGAATGTATGGTCGCTGCAAATGCATGCCGCCGTCCATTTCAGCGTTCGTCCACTTCAGCGTTCGTCAAAACTGCGCAGGCCCCAGCGTCCGCCGTCTCCGCGCGCCTCAGAGGCCTCCTTCGCATTGTACCCTCTGGGATCGGGTTGTCAATACATCACCTTATGAGATATTCAGTGAATTGGTTGGATTTTGAGAGAACAGTTTCGCATGTGTAAAATACACACTGACCATGAGCGAAAACGCCTCCTTCCTCGACTCCCCAACCGCGTCTCCAGAAAGCGGAACAGCTGGCCAGGGACCCGGCCTTCCGTCCTTGCAGTCGCTGGGCGCCATCCTGCGGGATCGCCGCGAAAGCGCCGGCATCTCGCTGTCCGAAGTCGAACGCGAGACCCGTATCCGACAGAAATATCTCGCCGCTATCGAGGCCGACGAGTGGCATCTCCTGCCGGGTGAGGTTGTCGGTCGCGGCTTCCTCCGCAACTACGCCTACTATCTCAATCTCGACCCCAATCAGATGATCGACCGCCGGCGGGCTATGGCCGACAACAGCCTCTCCCGCACGCTGGCAAGTACCAGTACCGGTGTCAGGCTGCCTCCGGTCCGCCCTGTGGACTACAGGCCGCAGGACGTCGACCTCGAACATACCGCCTTCTCTACCCGCATGTCCGAGTTCTTCGAATCGGTACGCGACTGGCTCGTGCCAATCATGGCGGCCGGCCTGATCGTATTGGTTGCGCTTGTCATCGTTTGGAGCCTTCGAGCGATGGGCGGTGAGATCGGAAGCGCTCTGTCGACCATACAGGATAGGATCTCCTCATCGATCGACGGGAATGGCGCGCGCCAAAACGGGCAAACAGGCGGCTCCGACGGCGCCGGCGGCAGCGACGAAGCTTCTTCGGGCTCCTCCCCCGTCCCGACCGCGGTCATCCCTTCGCCGACCGCCACACCGACCCTGACCCCGATCCCGACCCCGATCCCGACCGCCACCAATACACCGCTGCCGCCTCCGACGCAGACCCCCGTACCTGCTCCCACCGCTACCGCGACACCCACGGCAACGCCCACCGAGGAGCCGCCGGAGGAGGAGCCGCCGGAGGAAGCGCCGCCGCCGCAGGAGGAACCGGCCCCGCCGGCCATCGTTCCGGCAACATGCTCTGACAGCCGCCTGGCTATCTCCTCACCCGGCATCAATCAGACCGTCAGCGGCCTGGTCCCGATCACAGGCCGGGCCACCCACGAACAGTTCGACTTCTACAAGCTGGAGGTCGCTCCCGGCGCCAACGCCGCCCAGGGCTTCACCTGGTTCGATGGCAGCGACAGATCAGGGGACGGCGGCGCCAAAGGACCGCCCGTCGAAAGCGGTACCCTCGGCCACTTCAGCAGCGCCGGTGTGGCCAACGGCGCCTACACCATCCGCCTCACTGTCGTCGACACGAGCAGCAACTACCCAACCCCCTGCCAGGTCTCGATCAACGTGCAAAACTGACCGGCCAGTCATTCCCTGTTGCCGTTGCAGCCCGCTCCGTCACCCCCGGAATGCGGCCGCGCCGGCAGCAGCCGGCCTTGTCCCTGCCCGTCTATCCCAATGAACTACCCCCAATGAACTATTGCATGATCGAACCCCTTCCCGATCGGTTCCGGGGCCACCGACGGTTCTCAATCGCCTTGTGGACAGCCCTTTGATGTTGTATAATCTCGGCGCAACCCCAACCTGACGCGCCAATCTCTCATCATAATCGAACTGACTCAGCAGTTTGCAAGGAGACGATCAATGAATCAACAGCTCAGCCGACGACGATTCCTGCACTTCTCCGGCGCTGCCCTCGGCACGGCAGCCCTTGCCGCCTGTCAGCCGGCCGCGCCGGCCGCGACTGGCGAGATGAGTGAAGAACAGCCGGCCGCCGAACGGATCCAGATCGAGTTCCTCGGCATGCCCGGCAGCCCCGATCTGATCCCCGAGGAGCAGGAGATCTTCCACGACGAAAATCCGAACATCGAGTGGGTTCTGGTACAGCAGGCCCAGGGCACATCCCGCCTTGAGCAGCTCATGGCCCTGGTCGTGGCCGGCACACCGCCCGATACCTCCCGCGTCGAGAGCGACGTCTACCGCACCTTTGCCCACCTGGGACTCCTCCTCCCAATCACCTCCTATATCGAAGCCGATCCCGAATTCTCCGCGCCCGACTACTGGATCCAGCCCCAGGAAGACGACCGCCAGGTCTACCGGGGTGAAAGCTACGGCATCGGCTCCTGCTGGGTCGCGCCCCACTTCTACTATAACGTCTCCCTCTTTGAGGAGCTCGGCGTAGAGCCCCCCAGCAACGACCCCGAAGAGGCCTGGGGCTGGGACGACTTCCTCGCCATCGCCACCGAACTGACCGTCGACGTCAACGGCAACCACCCCGGCGACGCCGACTTCGACGCCGACAATATGGAACGCTGGGGCGTCAACTGGCCCACCTGGTGGATCCCACTCCATGCCGCCGTCCAGTCCAACGGCTCAGACTGGATCGACGCCGAATCCGAAAAAATCGTTCTCGACAGCCCGGAAGCGGTTCAGGCGCTGCAGAACATCGCCGACCTTCGCATCGCCCACGGCGTAATGCCCCGCACCGAGGCGCTACAGGCCCTCGGCATGGGCGGCACCCAGCTCCTCGAAACCAAAAAGGTCGCCCTCCAGGTGGACGGCTCCTGGGCCCTCTCCTGGAGCTGGGGGATCGAAGGCGGCATCGGCACCGCCGTCCTGCCCGCGATGCAGCGCCCCGGCACCGACATGCAGGCCCACCTGGTCACCGTCGTCAAGGACGCTGAGAACCCGGACGCGGCCTGGGAACTGATCCGCTTCCTCTCCTCACCCTGGTACCAGGAGCGTTATTGCCGCTCCGGCCTCTGGCTGCCCAGCCAGAACGCCCTCATGACCGATGAGTCGATCGCCGACTGGTGTGTGGAGCCCGAGCACCCGCCCGGCTATGAACTGATCGTCACCGAATACGCGCCCAACTACGGCCACTATCTCACCATGCCGGTCGGATACGTCAAGGCCGCCGAAACCGCCCTCAACCCGGTCTTCAGCCAGATCTTCAACGGCGAAGCGCGGGCCGAGGATGTACTGCCCGCGGCCGTAGTCGAGGCCAACCAGATCATGGAGACCGAACAGGCGCGCCCCACCTCCTAGTCGGCGCCCCTCCTCGGCAAGTTCAGTGGAGCTCGGACAGGGCAGCCCAGGGTGCCCTTCCCGCCTCCCGGCTGCCTTTCTGACCCGAGCTATATGCAGCACAGCTGGCTACAGGTAGACCACTTCGCCCTCAGGGGGCGCCTGTAGCCAGCTTCGCGGAGTGTCCTCATGGCAGTAGAAGCGCACAGAACAAGATTGCCCTGGCCCCGCACCCGCCGCGCGCGCCGCGCCCTTACCGGCTACCTCTTCATCTCCCCCTTCATCCTTGGCTTCTTCCTCTTCTTTGTCGGCCCCGCCCTCGTCGCCGCCTGGCTCACCATGTTCGACTGGAACATGATCCGCCCCCCCTTCTTCATCGGCCTCGGCAACTTCAAAAAAATGTTCGCCGACGACCTCTTTTACCAGTCTCTCAAGGTGACCGCCTACTTCTCCCTCGTCTCCGTGCCCGTCGGTCTGGTTCTGAGCTTCTTCCTCGCCCTGCTCATGAACTTCAAGACCCGCAGCATCGCCGTTTTCCGCACCATCTACTACCTGCCCAGCATCGTCCCCGCCGTCGCCAACGCTGTCCTGTGGAGCTTCGTTCTCAATACCGAATTCGGTCTTCTCAACGCCCTTCTGGATTCCATCGGTCTCCCCAAAATCGCCTGGCTCCAGGAGCCCGAATGGGCCATGCCCGCCATTATCCTCATGAGCCTCTGGGCCCTCGGCGCCACCATGGTCATCTACCTCGCCGGCCTCCAGGGCATCCCCCGGTCCCTCTACGAAGCCGCCGAGATCGACGGCGCCGGCCGCTGGGCCAGTCTCATCAATGTGACCATCCCCCTCATGTCGCCCGTGATATTTTTCAACCTCATCATCGGCATCATCGGCTCATTTCAGATATTCACCGCCGGCTTCCTCATTACCGGCGGCGGCCCGCAGCACGCCACCCTCTTCTACGTCCTTTACATCTATCGCAACGGCCTCCAGTACTTCGACATGGGCTACGCCTCCCTGCTGGCGTGGGTCCTCTTCTTCCTCATCTTTGCGCTCACCCTGCTCGTCTTCAAATATGTAGGCCGCTATGTCTACTACGAAGATGTCGGCAGCTAGCGGTCCGCGTGCGCCGTCCGTCCGGACCGGCCGCGCGTACTGCGAACCGAAAGCGGCGCAGCAAGCGACAGAACCCTGATGAGCGCATCAACACGCACCTCCGCAACCCAGCTCCTGGACAACGAACGCTTCTGGCGGATCTTCGTCTGGACCATTCTGCTCGTCGGCGCCGTTGTAATGATCCTGCCCTTCCTCTGGCTGCTGTCCAGCTCCCTCAAAACCGAGCTCGCCATCTTTCGCTACCCACCCGATTGGATTCCGGATCCCATCCAATTCAGCAACTATGTCGACGCCTGGACAACCAGGCCCTTTGCGCTCTATGTCCGCAATACCCTGGCAATCCTGCTGTTGAACGAGATCGCAGTCCTTGTCTCGGCCTCTTTCTGCGCCTACGGCTTCGCCCGCATCGACTTTCCCGGCCGCAACGTCTGGTTCGCCATCCTGCTCGCCACCGTCATGCTGCCCGGCATCGTCACCATGATCCCCCAGTTCGTCATCTTCAGCCGCATCGGCTGGGTCAACACCATCCTGCCCCTTACCGTGCCCTTCTTCTTCGGCGGCGGCGCCTTTAACATCTTCCTCCTGCGCCAGTTCTTCCGCACTCTCCCCGCCGAGCTCGCCGACGCCGCCTACATCGACGGCGCCAGCGAAATCACTATCTACTGGCGCATCATGCTCCCCCTCGCCAAACCTGCCCTCGCCACCATCGCCATCTTCACCTTCATCGGCACCTGGAACGACTTCATGGGCCCCCTCCTCTACCTCGCCAAAGACCCCAACAAATTCACAGTCGCCCTCGGCCTCGCCATGTTCCGCACCGCCTTCGCCGGCCGCACCCGCTGGGACCTCCTCATGGCCGCCTCCACCATGATGATCATACCGGTCATCCTCGTCTTCTTCGTCGCCCAACGCTACTTCATCCAGGGCATCGCCATCAGCGGCCTCAAAGGCTAGCTCCCTCCTCCAGCTCCTCTCTCCTCGCCCTTCGGCGTTCCGTTATCGTTACCCATTGACGTTTTTCCCGGTCTGCATTACTCTTCAGCACCATGAACCACAGCGAGATCGTCAGTTTCATCTGGGATGTAGCCAACCTCATACGCGACACCTTCAAGCGCGGCAAATACCAGGACGTCGTCCTGCCCCTGACCGTGCTGCGGCGGCTGGACTGCGTGCTGGCGCCCACAAAGGAGGCTGTGCTTGAACGGCAGGCCGAGTTTCGAGGACGCGGCCTGGAGAACCTCCACAGGCAGCTCTGCCGCGCGTCGGGATTCGCCTTCTACAACACGTCCCGCTACGACTTTGAACGGCTGCTGGCCGACGCGCCCAACGTTGCGGCCAACCTGCGCAACTACATCGCCGGCTTCAGCCACAACATGCGCGCAGTACTTGAAAGATTCGATTTCGACAACACCATCAGCAAGCTCGACGAAGCGGGCCTCCTGTTCCAGACGCTGGAGAGGTTCGGAAGCGTTGACCTCCACCCCGACAAGATCGACAACGCCGCCATGGGCACCATCTTCGAGGAGCTGATCCGCAGATTCAACGAAGCGCTGAACGAGAACCCGGGGGAGCACTTCACCCCCCGCGACGTGGTTCACCTGATGGTCGATCTGATGCTCGCGGGAGACGAAGAAAGCATCAACGTTCCAGGAATTGTGCGCACCGTCTATGACCCGTGCTGCGGCTCGGGCGGCATGCTGACCATCGCCAAGGAGCGCATCACCGCCGGTTACAGCGAGAACGGCAGGCTGCTGGCGGACCCCATCAACCCACAGGCCGGGATTCACCTCTACGGCCAGGAGGTGAACCCGGAGACCTGGGCGGTTTCCAAGTCCGACCTGTTCATGAAGGACTCGGAAGGCCTCGACGCCGACAACATCGTCTTCGGATCCACCCTTTCCCATGACCGGCACGCGGCCAGGACCTTCGACTACCTGATCGCAAATCCGCCCTACGGAAAGGACTGGAAACGGGACGCGCGCGCGGTGCGGGATGAACACGCGCGCGGCGCGGCGGGCAGGTTTGGCCCCGGCCTGCCGCGCATCAGCGACGGCCAGCTTCTGTTCCTGCTGCATATGCTGGCCCGCGCCAAACAGCCGGAGGAGGGCGGCTCGCGCATCGCCATTATCATGAACGGATCGCCCCTCTTCACCGGGGACGCGGGCAGCGGCGAGAGCGAGATACGCCGTTTCATCTTCGAAAACGATCTGCTGGAAGCTCTGATCGCGTTGCCGGAGCAGCTCTTCTACAACACGGGCATCGCCACCTATGTCTGGCTGCTCAGCAATCGCAAGGCCCCGGCGCGGCGGGGCAAGGTTCATCTGATCGACGCCTCGTCCTTCTGGGCGCTGATGCCTCGCAGCCTGGGCGACAAGCGTCGTCAGATACCGCCGGAGACGGCGCGGGACATCGTGAAGCTGCGCAAGGACTACCGGGACGGCGACACCCGCGTGGTCGCCAGGGACGGCAAGCGGGAAGCGGCGGTGGTGAGCCGCATCTTCCCGGCGTCACACTTTGGCTATCGCAAGATTACGGTGCAGAGGCCGCTGCGCCTCAACTTTCAGGCCAGCCCTGAGCGTGTCGAGCGGGTCAGGGAGGAGCGGGCGTTCCAGGCCCTGGCCAGGTCAGGGAAGCGCGGCCACGCGGCCGCTGAGGAGGAGGCGCAGGGCCGCAGGCTTCAGGAAGAGATAATCGATCTGCTGAACAGCCTGCCGGACACGATGGCGCGCGACAGGGAAGTCTTCGAGGGGATGCTTGACCGCGCCGTCAAGGCGGCCGGACTCAAGCTGTCCGCCCCGGTAAGGAAGGCGATCCTGACCGCGCTTTCCGAGCGCGATGAAACCGCTGCCATCTGCCGCAAGCGGGACGGCAGCCCGGAGCCGGACCCCGATCTGCGCGACATGGAGCGCGTGCCGCTGACGGAGGATGTGAACACCTTCTTCGCACGCGAGGTCGCGCCCCATGTCCCGGACGCCTGGATCGACGAGTCCAGGCGCGACGCCGGGGATGGGCAGGTGGGTGTCGTTGGCTATGAGATCAATTTCAACCGCTGCTTCTACCGCTATGACCCGCCGCGCGCGTTGGCAGAGATCGATAGCGACATCCGCGAGAT
This sequence comes from Caldilineaceae bacterium, assembly GCA_965200615.1. Taxonomy (GTDB): domain Bacteria; phylum Chloroflexota; class Anaerolineae; order Caldilineales; family Caldilineaceae; genus Bin5. The sequence continues at coordinate 2,194,936 of OZ241377.1, forward strand.
TGAAGCGGAGATCGTTCGGATGCTGGGTGAAGTGACGGCTCCGGCATCTGCCCAATGACTCCTGTACCACAGAACTGAGAAAAGGTCGGTATAGCAATACAACATGCCGACCTGAATTGACAACGACATTGCGGTCCTGTACAATATCGGCTCTTGCCATCACAGAGGGGCCGAAAGGAGTGACGCGCAATGACCGTCGAACTCAGTGAAGAGATCCTTTACGACGCCGGCATCGGCAACTTCTTCCGTCCCAGCCAGCTTGAGCCGCTGGGAATTCCCTACCACAGGCTGCGCCAACTTGAGAGGGACGAAGCTGTCGAGCGCGTCGGCTGGGGCCTCTACCGCCTTGCCGCCGCCGAGCCCACCGAACGCTACACGATAGCCTCCGTCTGCGCCCGCGTTCCCAACGCGATCGTCTGCCTCCTTTCTGCGCTGCAGGCGCATGAGATCGGCACACAGCTCCCACGCCACGTCTGGATCGCCATTCCGTACAAGGCAAAGCCCCCTGTCCTGACCAATGTCGCGATTCGCCTGATCCGCTTCAGCGGCGCGGCCTGGACCTACGGCGTCCGGGAGACCAGATTCGAAGGCGTTCCCGCTCGCATCACCTCACCGGCGCGCACGGTCGTCGACTGTTTCCGGTTCCAGCGGCTGATCGGGAGAGAGGCGGCGCTGGAGGCGCTGCGGGAGGCGCTGCAGGACGGGAAGGTGACCACGGCGGCGCTGAGGCGCACGCTTGAGGAGTTGCCCTCACGCAGCCTCAGAGCCATATTGGAGACGGGGGTGCTATGACGGTCAGGCAATACCTATAGTAGTAAGAGTACACAAACATGCCAACATTGACCGCTAAACATAAACCCTATTCCGGCTACAAGCCCTCCGGCAGCGAGTGGCTGGGGGAGATTCCGGCGCATTGGGAGGTGAAGCGGCTGAAGTATCTCGCGACCGTGAATGACGAAACGCTCCCCGAGAATACCGACCCCAACAAGGAGATCACATACGTAGACATAGGGAACGTTGATTTTGTGAAAGGAATCACGGGCACAGAAGACCTGATATTTGAGAATGCCCCTTCAAGGGCACGGCGCGTTGTACGCCAAGGCGATGTAATAATCTCAACGGTTCGGACTTACCTGAAAGCAATAACCCGAATCGAGTCTACGAACACCAATCTCGTCGTGTCTACCGGATTCGCGGTAATACGTCCTCGCCAGTTGGACGACGGATTCGTTGCGTATGCCCTTGGTTCTCCATATTTTGTTGAACGTGTTGTTGCGCATTCGGTGGGAGTGAGCTACCCAGCCATCAATGCGAGCGAACTCGCCTGGCTTGACATCGCTTTTCCGCCCCTCGCCGAACAGCGGGCCATCGCCGCCTTCCTGGATCGCGAGACGGCAAAGATCGACGCCCTGGTATCCAAAAAGGAGCGGCTGGTCGAACTGCTCCAGGAGAAGCGCACCGCCCTCATCAGCCACGCCGTTACCAGGGGCCTCGACCCTGATGCGCCAATGAAGGATTCCGGCGTTGAGTGGCTGGGGGAAGTGCCCACGCATTGGGAGGTGCGGCGGTTGAAGCACTTGACCGAGAAAATTGGAAGTGGTAAGACGCCGAAAGGCGGTGCGGCGCGATACGTTGATGATGGTGTCATGTTCCTTCGAAGTCAGAACGTGCACTTTGGAGGGTTGCAGCTTGCCGATGTCGCGCACATCGATACCATTACGGACAACGAAATGTCAGGTAGCCGCGTTCGGGAAGGTGACGTGCTTTTGAACATAACGGGGGCTTCGTTGGGTCGAAGTTGTGTTGCTCGACTAGAGGGTGCAGATGCCAATGTTAACCAGCACGTCTGTATTCTTCGCACAGTTCAACGACAGAACGATCCCGATTTTTTGGCCTACTCAATTGAATCGCTGTCATTGCAAGACCAGATATTCAACAACGAAAATGGTGTCTCACGTGATGCTCTGAACTTTGAACAGATAGGAGAACTCGTGTTTTCGAGACCTGCCATAGTGGAACAAAAGTCCATCGCCGCCTTCCTGGACCGCGAGACGACCAAACTCGACAACCTTATCGCCAAAGTGCATGACGCCATCGAATTGCTCAAGGAAATGCGCACGGCGCTCATCTCGGCCGCCGTCACCGGCAAGATAGATGTCAGAGAGGAGGCAGGATGTACGTAGACGTTTCTGAACGGGCCTTCGAAGACGCCATCGAAGCCGGCCTTCTCCAGCACGGCCAAGGGGCATTAGGTGAGAGACGAAGTTCCTATCTGGATATGAAGCCCGGCGGCTACACCAGGCGCAATTCTGAGGATTATGACGCTAAACTGTGTCTGATCCCGCGCGACGCGCTCGACTTCGTCCTTGCCACGCAACCCCAGGAGTGGGAGAGGCTGACCCAGCATCACGGAGAACAGGTGAAGGAACGATTCCTCAAGCGTCTGTCATCCGAGTTGCGGAGCCGGGGCGCGCTCGACGTGCTGCGCGACGGAATCAAGGACATGGGCTGCCGCTTCCGGCTCGCCTGGTTTCGCCCCGCCAGCGGGCTGAACGAAGAGACCCGGCGGCTGTACCGGGGCAACCTCTTTTCCTTTGTCCGGCAGCTCCACTACAGCGAGAAGAACAACAGGAGCCTGGACCTTGCGCTATTCCTCAACGGCATTCCCATCTTCACCGCGGAGCTCAAGAACCCGCTCACGGGGCAATCCGTTCTGGACGCCATCCACCAGTACCGCGCCGACCGCGACCCCCGTGAACCGCTGCTGGCCTGCGGACGCTGCCTGGCGCACTTCGCCATCGATCCGGATCTGGTCTACGTGACAACGCGCCTGGCAGGGGCCCGGACGCGTTTCCTGCCCTTCAACCAGGGAAAGTTCGGCGGCGCCGGCAACCCGCCCGCCCCGCCGTCCCGGAGCGGCTACCCCACATCCTATCTTTGGGAGGAGACCTGGGCGCCCGACAGCGTGCTGGACCTGGTGCGCCAGTTCATCTGCGAACTGCAGGAGGCGGATGAAAAGGGCAGGAAAACGGGCGGGCGCCTCCTTATCTTCCCCCGCTACCAGCAGCTCGACTGTGTGCGCAAACTGGTAACCGACGCACGCGAGCGGGGAACAGGCCGGCGTTATCTGATACAACACTCCGCGGGAAGCGGCAAGACCTTCACCATCGCCTGGCTCGCGCATCAGCTCTCTACCCTGCACGGCGCCGATGATCGCCGCGTCTTCGACTCCATCGTGGTGATCTCCGACCGCCGCGTGCTGGACCGGCAGCTGCAGACGGCGATGCGCCAGTTTGAGCAGACGCTCGGCGTTGTCGAAAACATCGACACCACTTCGCGGCAACTCAGGGAAGCGCTCGAATCCGGCAAGACGATCATCGTCACGACACTGCAGAAGTTCCCCGTCATCGCGCAGGATATCGGCCGTTTGCCGGGCCAGCGGTTCGCCCTGATCGTGGACGAGGCGCACTCCTCGCAGTCCGGCGAGAGCGCCCAGGGGCCGAGGGCGGTCCTCGCCTCAGCCTCCCTTGAAGCGGCGGCGGAACAGGAGAGCGGCAGCGCTGCCGAGGAGGTGGATGAGCTGGACAATGCGGTGTTGGCGCAGATGGCAAGTCGGAAGCAGCCCGAAAACGTTTCGACCTTCGCCTTCACCGCGACGCCCAAGGCCAAAACGCTGGAGCTATTCGGCGAGCGCCGGCCCGACGGCTCATTTGCGCCGTTCCATCTCTACAGCATGCGCCAGGCAATCGAGGAAGGGTTCATTCTCGACGTTCTGGAGAGCTACACAACCTGTCGCTCCTATTGGAAGCTGTACAAGACGATTGAGGACGACCCGCGCTACGACAAGGCCAAGGCCGCCTACCTGCTGAAGGCGTACGCAGACCTGCATCCGCATGCCATTGAAGAGAAGGCGCGGATCATGGTCGAGCACTTCATGGCCAAGTCACAGCATGAAATCGGCGGCAGGGCCAAAGCGATGATCGTGACCCGTTCCCGTCTGCACGCTGTGCGCTACAAGCTGGCGGTGGACCGGCGCCTGGCAGAGCTCGGCAATCCATTTAAGGCTCTCGTCGCCTTTTCAGGCGCCGTGCAGGACGGGGTCGCGTCCTGCACCGAAGCCGGGATGAACGGAATCCCGGAGGTCCGGACGGCCAGGACATTCGAGGACCCTGAATACCGGCTGCTGGTTGTCGCCAACAAATTCCAGACCGGATTCGACCAGCCCCTGTTGCACACAATGTACGTGGACAAGAAACTTGGCGGCGTCAACGCCGTGCAGACCCTTTCGCGGCTGAACCGGGTCCACCCGCACAAGGCCGGCACAATGGTCCTGGATTTTACAAATGAGGCGGACGACATCCGGGCCGCCTTCCAGCCCTACTATGAGACGACCATTCTGTCGGAAGCAACCGATCCCAATCTGCTTTACGAGATTCAGACCAGGCTCAAAGCGTTTCCGGTCTACACCGATGAAGACGTAGACGCCTTTGCGCTGCTGTACTTCAGCGGCAAGGCGACCCAGGACCAGATCTATGCCGCTCTCTCCCCATCTGTCGACCGCTTCTCCGACCTGCACGAGGACGAACGGCGGGACTTTCGCGGTCAACTCGCCGACTATGTGAAACTGTATTCGTTCCTGGCCCAGGCGCTTACCTTCCTGGACGCCGATCTTGAGAAACTATACGTCTTTGCACGGCATCTGCGCCGCCTGCTCAAGGTCGACCGGGAAGAGCTGCCTCTCGAAATCCAGCAGAACATCGACATGGAGTCCTATCGCATACAGCGGATCGGTGATGGCAAGATCGAACTGGAACGGAGTGGCGACAAACTGGAGCCGATGCGCACGAAGGAACATGGCGAGACCCCGCCGGAGGAGTTGGAAGCCCTCTCCCGCATCATAGCCGACCTCAACGACCGCTTCGGCATCGAGATGGGCCCCGAACACCGCATCACCCTCGGCCAGATGATGGAGCGGCTGCAGGAGGACACCGCCCTGGAAGTTGCCGCCACGGTCAACGCGATGGAAAACGTCCGCATCGCCTTCGACCACAAGGTCGAGCAGGTCATCCAGGATATCGTTGACCAGAACTTCGACCTCTACAAGCGCATAACCGACGACCCGGCCTTCGGCGACGCAATCAAGAATCATCTCTTCGATCAGTACCTCCATCGGAATCGCAGTGACGGAGAGTCTGGCAACTGATGAGCTGTGGAGACCGAAATGCCCAAATCCGCCTTCACCCTCCTCAAGGAGGAACTGAAAAAACAGATCCCCCGCATAGCCCTTCTCTTCGCTCTCGCGCTCATCAGTACGGGGATAGGGCTGATCCAGCCCTTCCTCTTCAAACTGCTCATCGACACCGCGATACCGACCGCGGATGTACGGTTGATAGGGCTCCTGCTCGCAGGCATGGTAATCGTGCCCCTTCTCAGCGCCGGCCTCAACGCCGCAAACCATTATCTGCGGGCCTACATAGGCGAAAGCGTCAACCAACGCCTGCGGCACGACCTGTTCGACCATCTCCTGCACGTCCGCCTCGCCGATCTCGAGAAGTTCAAGACCGGAGAGCATCTTCATCGACTTACACGCAGCTGCGGCAGAATCGGCGATGTCTTCGTCGGCAACCATCTACTGCCGCTTGCAATGAGCGCGATCCTCCTCCTGGGCACGCTCGCCGCCATGACAGCGTTGCACTGGCGCCTCACGGTCCTGGCGCTGCTCGCCTTCCCCATCTCCTACCTCCTGACAAGGAGGACGCGCAGCCATGCCCAGAGCCTCGAACATGACTTTTCCAGCGCTTTGGAAGCCGGCCAGAGTTACCTCAGCGAGTTCTTCCCCGGCATGCGCACAATCCGGGCCTTCAACGCCGAAGCCTGTGAGAAGACGCGCTGGCGAGACTGGCTTGCAGCGCATCGAAGCATCAAAGCCAGAGTTGAGGCGTTTCACGAGTTTATCCGCATCGTCCTGCCCGAAACCGTCAACTATGTGGCCGCAGGCCTCGTTTTCGGCTACGGCGCCTTCGAGATCATCCAGGGCCGGCTGACCATAGGCAGTCTTGTGGCGTTCGCCGCCTACCTGCCCCGCGCCTACTCAGTCCTGCAATCTCTGCTGGGTACCCACGTCAACCTGCAAGAGGCCCGCGTCAACGCCGAAAAAGTGGATGCGCTTTTTGCTCTCTCGCTCGAACCATCCGGCGTCAGAGTTCTGTCGCCCTCAGGCACGTCCCGGGAGGGAAACGTTGAAGGCGCGCCTCCCCCTGCAGGAGCCGCGCTGGCCTTCAACAACGTCTCCTTCGACTACGGCCGCGGCGACTTCGGCGCACGCGACGTCACCTTCCGCGTTGAGCCCGGCGAATTCGTCGGCATCGTCGGCCCCAGCGGCGGCGGCAAGTCCACCATCATCGACCTGATCATGGGCTTCTACACGCCCCAGTCCGGTACCATTGCGCTGGATGGGATCGACCTGCGGGAGCTATCCCTGACCTCACTGCGGGATCAGATTGGCCTCGCTTCCCAGGACCTGTTTTTCTGGAACGACAGCATCAGCCGCAACATCAGCTATCCGCGCCGCGATGAAGATTCCGGCGCCGTCGGCGAAGCTGCGCGCGCCGCACAGATCGATGAATTTATCGCCGGTCTGCCCCGCGACTACCGTACCGTCATCGGTGAACGCGGCCTGACGCTCTCCGGCGGAGAACGCCAGCGCCTCGCCATCGCCCGCGCCCTCCTCAAGCGCCCCAGGCTCCTCCTGCTCGACGAAGCCACCTCCGCGCTCGACGCCCTGACAGAGCAAAAGGTCCGCGCCGCCTTCGAACAGGCACGCGCGGGACGGACCGCCATCGTCGTCGCCCATCGCCTGTCAACAATTCTCGATGCAGACCGCATTCTGGTCATCGACCAGGGCCGCATCGTCGAAACCGGCAGCCGCGATGAACTGCTGACTCTTCGTGGTCTATTCTATGACCTGTACAAGGCACAGTCTTTCGATCTTCCTGTGATCGCGTTATAATCCGATCTGAACTCTGCGGCCTGTGCATTCTTTACGCGCCGCTGGCTGACAGCTACCATTTACGCTAAGGAATCTGCCACCGATGTCACCCAACAATAACGGCCAGGGCGCCGCGTCCCTGCCTTTCGAAAGCCCCACCATCGACCCGGATTTGGAAGAAAATGTAGTTAATACCATTCGCATGCTCGCATTGGACGCCGTCCAGGCCGCCAACTCGGGACACGCCGGCCTGCCCATGGGCATGGCCACCGCCGCCTTGACGCTCTGGCGCAGACATCTGCGCTACAATCCGGCCAACCCCGAATGGCACAACCGCGACCGCTTCATCCTCAGCGCCGGCCACGGATCCATGCTCCTCTATTCCCTGCTCCACTTGACCGGCTACGATCTCCCCCTGAAGGAGCTCAAGAACTTCCGCCAGTACGGCAGCATGACCCCCGGCCACCCCGAATACGGCCACGCGCCCGGTGTCGAGACCACCACCGGCCCGCTCGGCCAGGGCTTCGCCAACGGCGTCGGCATGGCCATCGCCGAACAGTGGCTCGCCGCCAACTTCAACCGGCCCGATCACGACGTCATTTCACACCACATCTACGCCATCGTCAGCGACGGCGACCTGATGGAGGGTGTCGCCCAGGAAGCGGCCAGCCTCGCCGGTCACCTTCGACTCGGCAAACTGATCTACCTTTACGACGACAACCGCGTCACCATCGACGGTTACACCGATCTGGCCTTCACCGAGGACCAGTACCAGCGCTTCGAGGCCTACGGCTGGCACGTCCTCAAAGTTGACGGCATGGACGGCGCCGCCGTTGACGCCGCCATCGCCGCCGCCAAACAGGACCCCCGCCCCAGCCTCATCGGTTGCGCCACCGTCATCGGCTTCGGGGCCCCCAGACAGGGCGAGCCCGATATGCACAGCGACGCGCTCCCCGACGAAGAGGTCGCCCAGACCAAGGCCAACCTCGAATGGCCACAGGAACCTGCCTTCTATCTGCCCGAGGAGGTTCGTGACTTCTGCCTCCAGTCCGTCGCGCGCGGCAAAAGGCTCGAAGCCGACGACAGCGCCCTGTGGGATGCCTACGCCGCCGCCCATCCGGAGCTGGCCGCTCAGCTGAGCGCGATGCTGCAGGGCCAGCTCCCCGATGGCTGGGAGGATGCCCTGCCCACTTTCGACCCAGGCGGCAGCCAGGCCACCCGCAACGCCAGCGGCGATACCCTCAACGCCCTCGCGTCCGTCATCACCAATCTCATCGGCGGCAGCGCCGACCTCGCGCCCAGCAACAAGACGATCATCAGCGGCAGTCCTGACTTTCAGCCCGATTCCTACAGTGGCCGCAACTTCCGTTTCGGCGTTCGCGAACACGGCATGGGCGCCGTCCTCAGCGGCATGGCCCTGCACGGCGGTGTCATCCCCTACGGGGGCACCTTCCTCGTTTTCAGCGACTACATGCGCGCCAGTGTCCGCCTTGCCGCCCTTATGGGCGTGCCCGTCATCTACATCTTCACCCACGACAGCATCGGTGTCGGCGAAGACGGCCCCACCCATCAGCCCGTCGAACAGGTGGCCGCCCTGCGCGCCATTCCCAACCTCACTGTCATCCGCCCTGCCGACGCCAACGAGGTCGCGCAGGCCTGGAAATCGGCCCTGCAAAACAGGAGCGGCCCCACTGCGCTGATCTTCTCACGCCAGAATCTGCCCGTCTACGATCGGTCCGTCGCAGGTGTCGCCGCAGCCGATGGCGCGGCCCAGGGCGGATATGTCTTCTACCGGAGCAACGCCGCAACCGGCGCCGCGCGCGAGCTGGCCCTCATCTCCTCCGGCAGCGAGCTCGATCTCGCCTACGACGCGGCCCAGCGGCTCGCCGAGAACGGCGCCGCCGTGCGCGTCGTCAGCCTGCCCAGCTGGGAGCTCTTCGCCGCACAGGCGCCCGCCTACCAGCAGGACGTCCTGCCGTCGAACGCCCTCAAGCTCTCCGTCGAAGCCGGCGTCACCCAGGGCTGGGAACGCTGGGTCGGCAACGATCCGGCCCGCGGCGCCGCCATCGGCCTCAACCGCTTCGGCGCCAGCGCGCCCCAGCAGGATGTCTACGCCAATCTCGGCCTGACCGTCGACGCCGTCATCAGCGCCGCGCAGACACTCCTGGAGGCGTAGCCGCCTATGCTTGGGGCCTTGGCCGCCGTCCTCCAGAAGACCCGGCAACATCACGCCATCGAACACGCCACCATACATCTGCTGGCGGCCCGTTTTCCTCGCCGTGTCTTTGCCGGCATGAGCGACCCCTGGGGCTTTACGCTCTACGGGCAGCTGTCCAGCGAAGCGATCGCAGAGGCCGTCGGCGAGGCGATCCAGCGTCTTCAGGATGGTGAAGAGGAGTTGGCCTTCCATCCCAACTGCGGCACGAACCTGACCGCCAGCATCCTCCTGGTGACAGCGGCCGCATTTCTCGGCAGCCTCGACTGGCGGAATTCGCAGCTTCGCCCGCCTGAAGGGACATTTCCCTTGGGAGAGGAAGGAAATCCAGCCGCACGCGCGGACTCTCCAATCCGACGCCAGCCCGGCAGCGGCAGGTCGCTCCTCGACAGAATGACAGTGACAGCCGGACTTATGACGCTTGCCCTCCTGGTCTCAACGCCGCTGGGAATGAGGTTGCAGCGTCTGACCACCTTGACCACTATCGGCAATCGCGTTCTGGCCCAGGTCGTCCCTTTGAAGCGCGGGCGGGCCTATCGCGTCACCTTCGCAGAACCGCAATGATCGGGGGCCGCCGCCTCCGGGATTGGTAGCGCATTGACAAACTATCTGTTCCTCGCGCCCGATGAGTTTCTCCTGGGGCAGCGCCTTGGCCAGTTGAAACAGGACCTCGGCGATCCGGAAATGGCCTCGCTGAACATCGCCGAACTTGACGGCGCCCGCTCCGATGCAAACGATATACTCTACCACGCCGGCGCCCTGCCCTTTCTCGCCGACCGGCGCCTGATCATCGTGCGCGGCTACCTCGCCCATCTCGAGTCACGTCTGGGCACGGCCAAGTCGCCCAACACCGCCGCGCAGGCAGAAGCGCGCCAGATCCTGGAAGCGCTCGCTGATCCAGGCCTCTCAAATGATCTCGTCCTGATCGACGACAAACTGGATAAACGGCGCGCCATCTGGAGAGGTCTGGACGGCCTCGCCGGTCTCGACCAGCTGAGCAAGGACGGTCTCCTGGCGATCGAGGCGCTGAACACGCCCGACGCCCGCGCCCTGCCCGCCTGGATCGCCAATGCCGCCCGCCGGGATGGAATCGAAATCGAGGGCCAGGCTGTGCAGATGCTGGCAACTTTCGTTGGTGCCGACCTCCGCCGCCTGACCCTGGAGCTGGACAAACTGCGCTCCTACGCCGCCGGCCGCTCCATCACGCCGGACGACGTGCAGCGCCTCGTAAGCGACACCAGTGAAGCCCTCATCTGGGACCTGACCGACGCCATCGGCCAGCGCGACGGACGCAAGGCGATGCGAGCCCTGTACGCGCTGCGTCGCAACGACGCCAACCCCTTCTACCTTCTGACAATGATTGCCCGCCAGTACCGCATTATGATCAAAGTCAAGGATGAGACGTCCCGCGGGCCCGGAAACGAATACGACGTCGCCCGCCGCGTCGGCGAGAGACCCTTTCCCGTCAAAAAAGCGATGGCCCAGAGCCGCAACTATGCCCTCCCCCAACTGGAAGGAATTCTCGACCGGCTTCTCTCGTCCGACTTCGCCATGAAGACCGGCGCCGACCCCAACACTGAAATCGACATTCTGGTGGCAGAACTGACCCAATCCCGCTAGAGGAACCCAATACCTGATGAACAGAAACCGCTCCTTTTCTTCCCCAACTCACGCCCAATCGGCCCAAGCTGCTGAGGACGGACGAGCAACGATTGGCCCTGAAACGATCCACCGCGTCCAAACCGCAAACGGCATCACCATTCTCGTCCGGCCCAACCCGTCCGCGCCGGTCGTCATGCTGGAAGGAGCTCTGCGCGCCGGCAGCGTCGATGAGCCCCCCGCATTGACAGGGCTGTCCTCCTTCACCGCGTCCCTCGTAAGCCGCGGCAGCGCCAGCTACGACTTCGATCGCTTCAACGAGGCCGTGGAATCGGTCGGCGCCAGCGTCAGCGCCGGCGGCGGCGCCCACGTCACCAACTTTGGCAGCGAGAGCCTCGTCGAAGACTTCCCGCTCATGGTGGAGATCCTGGCCGATATTCTGCAGCGGCCCACCTTCCCCACCGAACAGATCGAACGCGTGCGCGGCCAGCGGCTCGTGCGCTTGCAGGAGCGCGAACAGAGCACCCGCAGCGTCTCCTACCGCCGTTTCAACGAAATGATATACGGAGACCACCCCTACGGCCTGCCCACGTCCGGCTACATCGAGACCGTTCAGGCGATCAGCCGCGACGACGTGATCCGCTTCCACCGCGATCATTACCATCCCAACCAGGCCATCGTCGTCGTCAGCGGCGATGTCGAACCGGAGGCGGTGGTGGCGCTGCTGGAATCTCACTTCGGCGACTGGCCCGCCGCCGTCGAACCGCCCCTGCCCGCCGATACCATCCCCCCGGTGACCGCCGCCAACGGCGTCCAGCGCAAGACGTTCCCAATGCCCGGCAAGGTCCAGTCAGATGTCGTCATCGGCTGCCTCGCCATCGCCCGCAACCATCCCGACTACCATGCCGTCCAGGTCGCCAACAACATCCTCGGCCAGTTCGGCATGATGGGCCGCCTGGGCGAAACCGTCCGTGAGCGCCAGGGTCTCGCCTACTACAGCTACAGCGCTCTCGACGCCGACATCGGCATCGGGCCCTGGGTCGCCTTCGCCGGCGTCAACCCCCAAAACGTCGACCAGGCCATCGACAGCATCCTCCACGAATTCGAGCGGCTCGGGCAGGAGCCGGTCAGCGACGAAGAGCTCTCCGACAGCATCGCCAACATGACCGGCACACTCCCCCTCCGCCTGGAAACGAACGACGGCGTCGCCTCTATCCTTCTCAATATGGAATGGTTCGGCCTCGGCCTGGACTACCTCCAGACCTATCAGAATCGGATCAGATCCATCACAAAAGAGGATGTCCAGCGTGTCGCCGCCCAATACCTGCGCGCCGACGCCTATACCCTTGTGACTGCCGGTCCTGACGCAAACGAGAACTGAACCACTGTGGAACAAAACCCTGTCATTCACATCGATCAGCTGAGCAAGGTCTACACCGTCAACGAACGCGAGGCGGGGCTGATCGCCGCCATGCGCAGTCTCGTCAAGCGCAAAACGCGCGACGTCAATGCCGTGGACGCAATCTCCTTCACCGTCAGCGAAGGCGAGATCGTCGGCTTCCTCGGCCCCAACGGCGCCGGCAAGACCACCACCCTGAAAATGCTGTCCGGCCTGCTCCATCCTACCGACGGCAGCGCATCGGTACTCGGCTACCGCCCCTGGGAGCGCAACCGCGACTACCTGCGCCGTATGACATTGGTGATGGGGCAGCGCAACCAGCTCCTGTGGGATATCCCCGTTATCGACACCTTCGAGCTCAACCGCGCCGTCTACCGCATCCCCGAAGCGCAGTACCGGCTCGCCGTTGACGAGTTGACCGAGCTTCTGGAGTTGGCGTCGCTGCTGCAAAAGCCGACCCGCAACCTCTCTCTCGGCGAGCGCATGAAGTGCGAAATCGCGGCCGCGCTCCTCCACCGTCCGTCCGTCCTCTTCCTCGACGAGCCGACCATCGGACTGGATGTGACCATGCAGCGCCGCATCCGCCGCTTCATCACCGAATACAATCAACATACCGGCGCTACCGTCCTGCTGACCAGCCACTACATGGCCGACGTCGAAGCCCTCTGCAAGCGCGTCATCGTCATCCACCATGGCAAACTGCTCTACGACGGCGAGCTGACCGGCCTGGCCGACCGCTTCGCGCCCTTCAAGACTGTCGAGGTGAAATTGCAAAACGGCCTCGACGGCCGCCCGCTGGCGCAGTACGGCGAACTCGTGGCCCAGACTGAAAGCCGCGTCACCCTGCGGATACCCAAGGTCGATACCGCCTCCGTCACCGGCCGCCTGCTTGCCGAGCTGGACGTCGCCGACCTGACCGTGCAGGACCCGCCCATCGAGGACGTGATCGAGCATGTATTCAGTCAGTCCCCCAGCCCGCTGGATGACCCGGACCCGCAGCACGCGCCCAGCGAGTAGAACGGTCAATTGGAACTGTCCGCTCTGCCAACGACTGCTACCGGCGTCGCCGGCGCAACCCGCAGAAAGTTAAGCTTCCCAGCAGGTACTTCATGGGGGATGGGAGCCCCCTGCTCGCAAATGTTCGCCTACTACCCCATTTACAGAGGCTACTTCCGCACCTCGCTGATGATGCTGTTCCAGTATCGGATTGCGATGCTGATCTGGCTCCTGGGCGGCATCATCGAGCCGCTCATGTATCTGGTCATATGGCGCACAGTCTCCCAGCAGCAGGGCGGTTCCGTCGGCGGCTACAGCACCAATGACTTTGTCGTCTACTTCATCGCCATGATGATGGTCAGTCACGGCACCTTCACCTGGATCATGTGGGAATACGTCTATCGAATCCGCATGGGCCAGTTCTCGGTTATGCTGCTCAAGCCAATCCATCCCATCCACAGCGACATCGCCGACAACATCGGCTATAAATTCCTGACGTTGACCGTGATGGGGCCCACCGTCCTGCTGCTGGCCTGGTTCTTCGACGCTTCCTGGCAGCCCACCTACTGGGCATTGGCCGCCTTCGTTCCTGTTCTCATTCTGGCCTTCCTGATGCGCTTCTACTGGGAGTGGTCCCTGGCCATGGTCGCCTTCTGGACGTTGCGTATCGACGCCATGAACCAGGCCTACATCGTCATCACGCTCTTCTTTTCCGGCAAGCTGGCTCCGCTCTCTCTGTTTCCCCAGTTCGTACAGCGGGCCGCCGACCTTCTGCCCTTCCGCTGGATGCTCGCATTTCCCGTTGAGCTCCTTCTCGGGCGCGTCACTCCCCGGGATCTGCTTATCGGCATCGGCGCACAGCTGTTCTGGCTGCTCGCCGGCTATCTGGTCATGCAGCTCATCTACCGGGCCGGAATCAAACGCTACGCTGCCTTTGGAAACTGACCCACAACTGAAACCATGTTCTACTTACGCCTCTTTGCCACATACCTGCGTATCGGGATTCTGGGCGAACTGGAATACCGGGCCAATTTCTGGATCAGCCTCGTGCAGTCCGCCCTGGATCTGAGCGTGGCTCTCGGCGGACTGGCCGTAGTCTTCAGGCATACCGACACACTGGGGGGCTGGCGCCAGGAGCTCCTCCTGGCGCTTGTCGGCGTCTACTTTCTCATCGGCGGCCTTATCCGTACCATCATCCGCCCCTCAATGACCAAATTCATGGAGGATGTGCGCCAGGGCACCCTCGACTTCACCCTCACCAAGCCTGCCGACTCACAGGTTCTGGTCAGCATCCAGACCGTGGAAATCTGGCGCCTCGTCGATGCGCTCATCGCCCTCCCCGTGCTCAGCATCGCGCTCCTGCGCCTCGGCGCCCGCCTCGGTCTGGTCGACACCGCAGTCTTCGCCGTCACGCTCGTGAGCGGCGGCTTGATCATTTACAGCTTCTGGCTTATGCTCAGCACCTGCGCATTCTGGTTCGTAAAGGTCGAAAACATTCAGGTCATCTTCATGAGCATGTGGCAGGCCGGCCGCTGGCCCGTCAGCATCTATCCATCCTGGCTGCGCGCCGTGCTGACGTTCCTGGTCCCGGTCGCCTTCGCCACCACCGTGCCCGCCTCCGCCGTCAGCGGCCGCATCACCGGCGCAACCCTCGTCGGTACAGTTGCCCTGGCCGCCGCCATGCTGGTCGTCTCCCGCTGGTTCTGGCGTGTGGGCATCCGCTTCTATTCCGGCGCCTCAGCCTGAAAAACCAAGGAGGAAACTCTATGAGAATACTTATCACATCGGCCAGCCACGATCGCAGCGCGGCCCTGGCCGACCACCTGGCCCGAAACCACGAGGTCAGGCTCACCGAACGGACGCATGTCGAGACCGAGCACGAATTTGCGCTTTCCGGGCTGGGGCACGACCGCTCCACAAACCTGCTCACACGCGGCATCGACGCCATCATCCACGCCGTGGAGCCCCTGCCCGGGGAAGATGTGAGCTCGCAGCTCGACGCCGCCACCCGCTGTACCTACAACCTGCTCATGGCCGCGGCCGAGGAGGGCGTCCAGCGGGTCATCCTTCTCAGCACGCTCGAGCTCATGGCCGGCTATCCCCCCGGCTATCGCGTCGCAGAAACCTGGCGCCCTCTGCCCAACACCGAGCCGCCAACCCTCACCAAACACATGGCCGAGCAGGTGAGCCGTGAATTCGCCCGCGAAGGCAGCCTGGGCGTTACTGTCCTGCGCTTGGGAGAAGCGTCCTGCGAGACCATCGCCGTGGCCGTCGACGAGGCCCTCGCCGAGCCCGCCGCGCTCGCCGCAAGAAACAGGTCACGCGAAGAAGGCGCCGCTGGAGCCTGGTCGATTACACACATAGGGGAAAGAGCATAATGAACGTACTCATTCTCGGCGGCGCTGGCATGCTGGGCCCCTACGTGGCCCGCGAGCTGGCCCCCGCCCACAACCTGCGCATCACCGACATCAACCCGCCGCACGAGGATCTTCCCGGCGAATTCCTCCTGCTCGACGCCGCTGATCTGGACGGCGTAGTCGCCGCCGCCGCAGACATGGACGCCATCGTCAACCTTTCCGTCCTCCGCCGCGACCGCCAAACTGCCTGGGACGTCAGCACCCGCGGCTGCTACAACATGATGCAGGCCGCCGTTACCCACGGCATTCGCCGCGTCATCAACACCGGGCCGCACTTCACCGTCGCCGGACGCCACATCACCGAAATCCATGATTTCGACATCGTCCCCGACATCCCGCCCCAACCGGGCACCAACCTCTACGCCCTTACCAAGGCCATGGGCCTGGAAATCTGCCGCGTCTTCACCCAGCATCACGACATCAGCGTGCAGACTTATCTCTTCTACAATTTCAAAGACCCTGCGGCCATCCAACCCGGCGAACGCTACGCGCCCTACGTCATCTCCTGGGAAAACGCGGCCGAAGCCTTCACTCTCGGACTGGACATCGACCTGGACGCGCTGCCCTCCCGCAATGAAGTCTTCTACGTCTTCGCCGACATGCCCCACGGCAAATTCAGCAACGAAAAGACGAAGCGCATCCTCGGCTTCAAGCCTCGCAAGGACGTGGAGATTCTTTGGAAGTAGAGGGATTCTGCTGCGGATGAAGACTCAGGAGGAAGAGATCACACATTATCCCTCCCTCGCTGAGGAACGACAACTGTGGCGCGCCGGCTTCGTCCACATTGCCGGCCTGGACGAGGCCGGACGCGGCGCGCTCGCCGGTCCCGTTGTGGCCGGCGCCGTTATCCTGCCCGTAAACGCCAGGCGCGCCGGGCTGTGGGCTGAAGTCCAGGATAGCAAGCTGCTGTCGCCTCCGCGGCGCGAAGAGCTTTCTCTACGCATCCGGGAGCAAGCTGCCGCCTGGTCGCTGGGCCAAGCCTCCGCCGCCGAAATCGACGCCCGCGGCATCGCTCCCGCCACCCGCCTGGCCATGCGCCGCGCCGTCCAGGCCCTCTCGCCCTCGCCCGATCACCTGCTTCTCGACTGGGTCCAGCTCAAATCGGTAAACCTTCCCCAGCGCAGCTTCACCAAAGGCGACCTGCACATCGTTTCCATCGCCGCCGCATCCATTCTGGCCAAGGTCTATCGCGACCGGCTGCTCTGCCAGTTGCATGAACGCTTCCCCGCCTACGGCTTTCACAGCCACAAGGGCTACGCCGCGCGCTCACATCTCGCCGCCATCGAAAAACTGGGCCCCTGCCCGGCCCACCGCCGCTCCTTTTCGCCCCTTCGCAAAGACGAAACCCTTTTCGACTGGCCAGCCTGAATTCAGTCGCCCGCCAGCGCAGCCAGCAGCGCCAGCGCCAGCCGTTTCGTTTCCAACAGCGGCCGCGGCTCCACCTGCGCCCCGCCCTGGCCCGGTGTTTCCCTCCAGAACCGGACCTCTTCGCCGGAGCTGCCGGACATGGCAGCGGCATCTGCGGGAGCGGAGTTCTGCCCGCCTGCCAGCTGCGCGCTGTCCACCAGCAGCGCCGGCCCCACACACGCAGGGCATCCATAGCGGCACGCGCAGCCGCGAATCAGATCAGACGCGCCCACCATCAGCTCGTCGTGCCGTTCGTACAACTGGGCGCTGAAACCGATTCCTGCAGGAATGCGCTCGTAGATGTAGATTCGAGGAGCGGTCAACGCCTCCTGCGTCGGTGGAGAAGTAGCCGGCGGCCTGTGTGAAAGCGGTTCACCTTCGAACTGTTGTCGAATGATGGCAACGTCTATGTCGCGCCGGTCACACATCAGATGCAGCGGAGCCAGATTGCCCAGCGCATACGCCACCCCGTCCATTCCCGTACGCGCTCGTACACCCGCCTCCAGCCGGTAATGACAGCGCCTGCAAAGCAGCGCCAGATTCTCGAGCCTGTTTGCCAACCGGTCGTTTCGGTTAAGCCCTGGAATATAGTTGAAAACACGGAATGGGACCCGGTGATGCACGTCATGCTGGCGGTTACGAGTCTCCGCCGCGCCGCATTCGACACAGCGGTAGCCGTCTCTTTCACGCGTCTTGGCGCGTTGCCCCCGCCACTCGGGGCCGTAGTCGTTGGGTGAATCCCGCCAGTCCCCCGCCTCCATCAGCGCCTCCTGCGCTTCAGCGGTCACCTCCAGCCAGTAGGCGGCCGTATCCAGCGTCGTCGGCGGGTAGTCAAGCGGCAGAATCCCCAGGTTTTCATGCGTGAACCGCCGCACTCGCCGGTACTGCGTCACCTGTGAGGTTACGAAAACCTCCCCGTAACTCAGCTCTGCGCCCCCGCTCACGCGGCTCTCGTGCACAGAAATAACCTCGATCTCAGTCTCCGTGCTGGCCTCCGTGTAATACTCGACCTCCGCCGGCCATACCCACGCCTGTCTCTCCTCCAAGTCCAGCTTCTCAACCAGGAAGCTCCGTCCTTCGTGAATGTAAACCGCCCCCTCGTGCACCTGGAACGGCGCACTGGCCGCGTCGACCTCTCCTATAACCGTAAAACGCTCTTCTCCCTGATAGTGTGTCACACCGGCGTCAGACGCGCGCCGACGGCCCGTCCTCTCCTCCCTTCCACCCTTCCCTGAAGCAGTCGCCCTGTCCGAGCTTCCTGCCTGAACGACTATAGGCTCGCCGCCGACGCTGCGCAGACCAAACTGTCGCGAAGGATATCCGTCGCCCCGCCACAAAAAACGGTTGCCGAACCGTTGCACACTTTTTTCTTCAGCCAGCAGCTCAAGCGCCTCACCCGTGAAGGGAGACCGGCCAAACCTGTCCCCTACTGCAAAGGGCAGTTCAAACGCCGCGCAACGCATCTGGTCCACCAGCGGCATAAGGTTATCCGCATTCGCAAAGGCTCTCTCCGGTGACCGCCGCAGGAGATACTGCGGGTTGTTGACGACATACTGGTCGAGCGCGCCCGCCGTCGCCACCAGCACCGCCACTGACTCTCCGGTTGTGCGCCCGACCCTGCCCCACTGCTGCCACGCCGCCGCGATCGTCCCCGGGTAGCCGCAGATCACCGCCGCCTCCAACTGGCCGATGTCAATTCCCAGTTCGAGCGCATTCGTGGCAACCACGCCCCGAACGCTACCGTTCCGCAACCCCGCCTCTATCTGGCGGCGCTCCAGCGGCAGATAACCTCCCCTGTAGCCCCTCACTGCATCGGGTAAGATCCGTACAGTGTCCTCCTCCTCTCCATGATTCCCGCCTCTGCTCTGCAGGCCCTCCCGTATGTAGCTGAGCAGCAGCTCCACCGTCAGGCGCGCGCGGCCGAAGACGATGGTCTGCAGACCGCCCCTCAGAAAGCGGATCGCCAACTCCTGGCTTTCCAATACGCTGCTCCGTCGCAGGCCCTGGATCGGGTCGTACAGGGGCGGCGCGTACAACACTATGTGCTTCCTCCCCTGCGGCGCGCCGTTATTGTCAATGACTTTGACTGGATGTTCGCTGAGGCTTTCGGCCAGTTGCTGAGGATTGGCGATCGTGGCGCTGGTCAGTAGAAATTGGGGATAACTTCCGTAGTGGCCTGCAACTCGCCGCAGCCGGCGCATAACATTGGCCACGTGGCTGCCGAATACACCGCGATAGCTGTGCATTTCGTCAATGACTATGTAGCGCAGACCCGAGAGAAAACGCGCCCAATCTCCGTGATAGGGCAGGATCCCAGCGTGCAGCATGTCCGGATTGGAGAGAACGGCACGGGCATTCTGCCGGATCGGTCGGCGCTGCGCAGCAGGCGTGTCGCCGTCGTACGCCGCGAGGTAACCCGCAGCGGCCGGTCCATCCGCGCCGGCGCTATCGAAACTGGCTGCCTCGCTGATCCAATCTCCAATCTCCGCCAGCTGATCGTGGGCCAGCGCTTTCGTTGGAAAAAGGAACAGGGCCGTTGCCTCGGCATCGTTGAGCAGCGCATGCAGCACCGGCAGCATATAGCAGAGCGTTTTGCCGCTGGCCGTGGGGGTCACGACTGCAATCGAGGGGTGGCCTTCCAACGCAGAGGTTACCGCTTGAGCCTGATGGCTGTAGAGTTGCTGTATCCCCCGGCGCCGCAGCGCCTCACTCAGCGCCGGGTGCAACGCTTCCGGTGGTTCGACCAGTTGACCAGCGCGGGCCGGCAAGGTCTCCCAGGCGGTGACGTTGGCCATGAAGCCACTGTCCCGGCCCAATTCGGCGATGACATCTCCGATGCTCATAGTTTTGGTTGGTGGACAAATTCAGGGAGGCCTGCTTGCATCCAGAGCCAGGCGTCAAACGCCCGTGATCCGGATCCCGCTGCCTTTCACTTTGTTGCGGATGTTGATTCCGATGAGCGCCGCGGTCAACCCTTCGCTGACGCTGCTGTTTACCAGCGGGCCCGCGTCGATTCCCCGCATTCCCGCTGCCTGCGCCAGTTCCATCGCCGTCTGCTTTGCCTCTATGTCGTTACCGGTAACGAGGATATCGCAATCTACCGCGTGGTCCAGCTCTTTCAAATGCGTTGCGCTGATATTCTGAAACGCCGCAACCACGCGCGCCCCGTCTCCCAGTAGCGCCTGCGCTTCTTCCGCCGCCGAACCACCCGGCGGACGCCATACCCGGCTTACCCGCGGCGGCTTCAACGGGACCACGACGCTCACAACCGTCTTTCCCTGGCAACCCGCCCGGATCTGTTCCAGGATTCCGGCCTGCGAACTGTACGGGACACTGAGGACGATCACATCCGCCGCCGCCGCCGCGTCTGCGTTGGAATCCCCGCCAATTCGCGCCGGGAGTTCAGCCGGCAACATCGACCTCAACTCTGCCGCCGCGGCAACGGCCCGCTCACGGCTGCGGCTTCCGATCAGAACCGGATATCCGGCCGCCGCCCAGCGTAATGCCAGGCCCGAACCCTCCTCGCCAGTACCCCCGATAACGGCGAGAGTTGGATTGGTCATTGCGCTCTCCTCTCTACTTGCAAACTAACCGCTGTTCACCTTGTGCAGCTGGTCCGTCACCTTCATCTCGGCGAACATGTCATTGCTGAAGCCGTCGTTGCCGAGGACGACCGGCATCTCTCCGCGCAGCATCGCCGGCGCGTTGGCCGCGCCTACCGCGTTGTTCATGTTCGAGCGGGGCTGGCGCGATACAAAAGTCCCCGTCTCCTTCAGCAGGGCCATCTCCCAGCCGTCGATGTGAACACAATGTCAACCCCTGTGACGCCAAAATCGTGCAATCTCTCGACCGTTCGTTTACCGCTCCGGCCCAGGCTGTCCCAGGCGTCGGCCTGGTGTTCGGCAACGTGAACATGAAAGCGGTTGCTTTCCGCCCGGCAGGCTTCCAGCGTCTCGTCAGAGAGCGTCATGCTGGCGTGCAAGCCAAAGGTGGCGGCCACCCGCTCCGCCAAAGGCGAATCGCGCAATGCCCCGGCAAAGCGCGCGTTCTCGCGCATCCCTGCCTGCGCAGCCGCAGGACCATCCCGGTCCGTCACCTCGTAACAGAGGACCGACCGCAGCCCGCTGGTCTCTACCGCGGCGGTTATGAAGTATAAGGTTGCCCGTTGGAAACGCAAAAGCCGGGAAGAGTCCCGCCCTGATTCCGGGCCCTTCCACGCGGCTTGCTTGATTTTCGCAAACCGTATGAACTCCTTATACTGAAATCTCCTGAACGGAACTCGTCAAAGAGGAGCGCGCTGTGAAAGTATTGGTTACGGGCGGAGCAGGCTTTATCGGCAGCCACATCGTGCGCTGGCTGCGTAGGGCAGGGTACGAGGTCGTGACCGCCGACAATCTGCGAACCGGCAAACGGACCAATCTCCCCGCCGATGTACCGCTCTATGAGGTGGACATTCGCGATCAAGCCGGTCTTGCCGATCTTTTTGCAGCCGAACGTCCTCAGGCGGTAGTGCACCAGGCCGCCCTCGCCAACGTTCGCGAAAGTATGGAAGACCCTGTTGCCTATGCCGAGGTCAACATAATCGGAACTCTGCATCTTCTGGAACTGGTGAAAGACTACAACTGCTCCAGGTTCATATTTGCAAGCACCGGCGGCGCGGTCTATGGAGAAGGCAATCTCCCGATCAGGACAGCAGTTGAAGGCGATGAGGAAGGCCGACGACCGCCCGGTTCACCGACTCTGCCTTTCACCGAGGAAAGCCGCCCACAGCCCAAGGACAACTACGGCGCCAACAAGCTCAGCTGCGAACACTACGTCGAGCTGTATAATCAGAACTACGGCCTGCCGTACGTCATCCTGCGCTACGCCAACGTTTACGGCCCGCGACAGGATGCAAATGGCGAGGCCGGTGTCGTCGCCATCTTCACCGGCGCCATGCTGTCCGATCAAGCCACCCACATCACCGGCGACGGCGGCCAGCAGCGTGACTTCGTCTACGTGGACGACGTCGCCAGGGTCAACATTCTGGCCCTGAACAGTGATCTGACCGGCACCTACAACGTGGGCACAGGCCTCCCTACCGACATCAACACCCTCTACCGACAGCTCGCAGACCTGACCGGGTATGGCCGCACGCCATCCCGCTTGCCCCGACCAGCCGGCGAAGTGCGCGCTACATGGTTGGACTGTTCCAAAGCCGGGCAGGAGTTAGGTTGGGAAGCCGAAATCGACCTGAGTGAGGGTCTCCGCCGCACGGTGGAGTGGGCCAGAACTGCAGCGGTCACAGCGTAGCGGCAATCCTGCCGCACACTCCCCTGCCCTGTTTTCGCTGTCAATAGGGGCAACGATGCACATCGTCGTCAGTGGCTGGTTTTGGGGACAACCCAACACCGGCAGCGGTCAATATCTGCACCGGTTGTTGCCCCACCTGGCGGCCCTGAACGCGCCAGCAGGGATGGCAAATGCCGCGGACAGTCACGGCCGCGCCGAAACGCACAACCAGGCCCGGAGGGCAGACAACCGGAAACCGATCAAGTACACGCTGCTCCTGCCCCGCAACCCGGTGGAAAGCGGACAAGGCGACGCGTTGGCCCCGATTCCCTCCCATTTGACCACTGTCGTTTCCCCGCCTCCACCGCTCCCCCGCCAACTGGCAAAGGTCTGCTGGGAACAGGTGACCGTGCCTCGCCGCGCTCGCAGTCTGGGCGCTGATCTGTTGCTCGTCCCTTACTGGGCGGCCCCCTTATGGCAGCCCGCCCCAACGGTCGTCACCGTCCACGACCTGATCCCTCTGATACTGCCGCCCTATCGTGGGGGGTGGCCGGGCCGGCTCTATACCCGGTTGGTCTGTTCTTCGGCTCGGCGCTGCGCCGCCGTATTGACCGTCAGTGAAGCCAGCAGGCGGGACATTATCGGTCATCTCGGCCTGCCTGGCGAACGCGTATATGCCGTTCATCACGGACCGAACAGGGATGATGGGGTTCCGGAGCGACAAGAAAAAGACCCGTCCATCTCCCGCGGACGGCGTGTGGCGCGCAAGTATTCCTTGCCGGAACGCTACTTTCTCTATCTCGGTGGCTTTGACGTGCGCAAAAACGTGGTGGGGATCGTGCGCGCCTATCGAAGATACCTCGACCTCGGCGGGGACCCGGCCGTCAAGCTCATCGTGGCAGGCAAACTGCCGCGTTCGGACACGGCCTTCTTCCCAGACCCACAAAGGCTCGTTCGCCAACTTGAACTGACCGAACACGTGCGCTTCATCGGCTGGGTCGAAGAAGCAGACAAGGCGCCGCTCTATGCCGCCGCCGCCGCCTTTCTCTTCCCCAGCTTATACGAGGGCTTCGGCATGATGCTGCTGGAGGCTATGGCCGCCGGTTCGCCGGTCATTACCAGTTCGGAGTGAGCCGGAATTCAAACGTCTCGCCGCTGTTCGGCACATAGCAGACCTGGCGCATGCCCAGCGACGGGTGATCGCGACCAAACTCCTCAGTGATCTGCCAGAGTTCCGGGCTGTCCAGGAAGATCGACATCACGGCAGCGCAGGCTGCCACAGGGTTGGGGACCGACGTGTAGGCAGCCAGCCAGGCGCGGGCCGCTTCCGTGTATCGGTTCTCCGAGTGCTCCTCCTCCAGCGTTTCCAGCAGCGCCTCGGCCTCTGATCGTTGGTTGTTTAGCGTCAGAACCTGTACAAGCCGGAAGTTGGCCAGCCCTCTCAACAGGGCCGTCTCCTCTTCCGAACCCGTTCCCTGAACGCTGCATGGCTGCAAATCGGGCGACTCCAGCGCATCCTTGTACATCTCGATCGCTGTCGCATAGCTCGCTCGGTTCCCCTCCGGCCCAGCAGCCTGGAGCGCTACGTTCGCCTCGATCAAGCGCAGCCCCAAGCAGTTGCTGGCGTCGTTCGCACGGTCATAGGACCACGTGTGCCGGCGCAATGGCGTGCCATTCATGCTGTACCAGATCTCCGTATGCGGTATATCCAGCCCCTTCTCCTCCCTGCCGCTGACACCGCCGCTGAACCAGAGGCGCCGGATACGGGGGAGATCTGATGACTCATCTTCGTCTATGTCAACCAGGACGTTGCCTTCCGCGATCGCGGCGCCTGGCCCAATCACCGACTGGTATGCAGCGGCTTCATTGTCCCAGGTGATGGCCTCTACTGTGAGCAGACAGAACGTTGTGCAACGCTCCAACTGCCAGATCAATTCCGCTCTGCCATCCCCGTTGGCATCACCAATCGCCAGCATCCTGGGCAGTCCCTCTATTTCAGGCGCGTAGACCGTCCCAAAACTGCCGTCATCGCGCTGGTGTAGAATCAGAACAACGCCTTCCGCCCCGCCCGGACCGTATCCGTCATCGCTCACTGCCGACGGCATCGCAATGACATCTTTCAGCCCATCCTGGTTCAGATCGTAGATAAGCAGTCCGCCCCGCTCATCACCCATTGCATCACAGGCCTGCAGCCAGGCGTCGAGGAGAATCCTCAGCTTCAGGATTGCGCTTTCCTGTCTCTCGCCGTCTGACGCCCCGACAGTACTCTGTCCCCCGCTCAGTTCATCGATTACGTTGGGAAGGATCGCGAGATATTCTGCCGCGCTCTCCGGACAGACCGGCAGTCCTTCGGTCTCGGTCAGACGCGGTTCGGGCACTTCATCCCGCTCAAACTCCAGGTATGGGCATACGTCCTCAGCTGCAAAAGTAGGGTTGGCATAACCGTAATCGGTCAGTATATTCACCACCTCAGGGTTCGACGCGGCGAAATTATAGACTGCTTCGCAAGCTGTCCTGACGTCTCCGCTCTGCTGGTACGCGGCCAACCACCGTACACCCACTTCTGCATAGATCTGTCTCGCATACGTGGACGCCAGCCGCTCCACCCTTGCCGCGGCCAACTCAGGATTCGACTCATAGCCCGCAATCAACGCAAGTCGGAAGAGGGCAAAACTGCGCAATTCGGACAGCTCATTTGCCCGGTCCCCACAAGCCTGCCGGGTACTGTTCTCAGCGGCATCCTCATAGAGCCACTGTGCCTTTTCGAGATAGAGTTCGCTCGTCATGGCATGATTGGCATCAATTATCGTATGGTAAAGGCAGAGGCTGGGCATCATTCTTTCGCTACTCAAGGCATATGGCGCGCCGTCAGCGCTCGTCCATACCGTGAGCCGGGCCCGCTGCGGACCGGCGTCGGCTCCGTCGTACTGACCTCCTGACAAACGGATCTCATTGGGCCTGCCCGGTTTGTCGCTGGGGGCCAACGATACGGTTGCCCCAGCCATCGTAATCGTGCCTTTGGTCCAATCCCGCCACGCAACGCCATCCCAGCTGCGGATGTGCACCGTGACGAAGCAGGAACCTGGCCCGCATACGGTATCCGTCCAAACGACGTCGGTCAGACCGTCGGCGTTAATGTCCTGGGTTGCCAGCAAGTCGATCGTTCCGGTTGCAGCGATCTCATAGCTGAGAGCGTGTCCTTCTCCACCGTCGAGTATCACCAGTTCCTGTTTGTCCGCCTCAGTCCCACTCCCTCGTCCGGTAACCGCGCCTGATCGTCTTCCTTCGGCGTTCGTAAACACGAGGACGGCGTCATCTACGCTATCGGAGGTGAGGTCCGCGTTGACCAGAAGGCGAAACTCGACTCCGCAATCCGCCAGAAATGAGGTAAGTTGTGCATGGCGGTTGGATGTCGGAATGCCGAAAAGGGCAGTCAGCGTCTGGCCCAGGCCATCATGCGCTTCCGGACACGAGGGCAGGGTCACGCGCCTGGGCAACGGCAGGCTGATGCGAGGCATGAAAAAGGGTTCCGGCTCACCGTCCGTCGAGAGAATGGACAAGAGATCCAGGACAGGCGTCGGCGTAACAAGAGGAGATGGGCTCTCTGCCGGCGCGTCGACCTGCGCCTCTTCCTGCGTTTCCACCGGCGCAACTGTCGGCGCCAGGGTCGGCACGCGGGTCGGGGCCGTCAGAAAAACCGGTATCAGTAGTCTCTCCCCTACAAGCAGCGTTTCATTGGGACGTACTGATTTAGGATTTGCGCCCTGCAAAAGATCAATGGGTACGCCAAACTTCTCGGCCACGGAAATCCAGCCTTCTCCCCGTTGGACGATGTAATACTCCTCTTCGCCATCCGGAGTCCTTGGGACAAAGAGACTTTCGCCGACAATCAGCCATCCGTTTGGACGTACGGAATCGGGGTTTGCCTCCTGCAGCTGGCTCACCGTCAAGCCGACTCGGTGCGCCACCAGCGGCCAGCTGTCTCCCGGCTGCACGATGTATGTGTAGCCGCTCTCCTGTGCCGACACCGAAACGATCTGCAACAAGCAGAGGAGCGCAATCACCAAAAATGTCAGCCGTAACCCCAACCTCATCGAACTCTCCTGCAACCTCTGGCAGCCCATTGTTTTTGGTTGCAAACA
This sequence comes from Caldilineaceae bacterium, assembly GCA_965200615.1. Taxonomy (GTDB): domain Bacteria; phylum Chloroflexota; class Anaerolineae; order Caldilineales; family Caldilineaceae; genus Bin5. Next base: position 2,221,370 of record OZ241377.1, read on the forward strand.
CCGTTTCAACACTGTACCGAGACTTCCCACACCGACCGTATCCTGAAATCGCTGCTCGTCGCCCGCTGATCCAGGACAGGAAGGCTCCCAGATCCTACCTCTATCTCAATCAACACCCAGAACTACCCGTAAATCGAGTACGAGTAACTTCAAATTTCGCGAACCCTTTTTGCATGCGGCCCGCTCCACTTCTGCCTCGAAAACCGCATCAAGTGTCCCGGCGACAGAAAAGTCCACGTCAACACTCGTGGACATGTTAATCAGTATACTTTCATGTCAAAATCGAGGACAAGCAATAGGCCGCGAATTCCTGACTATACCCGCCAATTGAGAATTCGTGACTGTTAAGGAGATTCCAGCCCGAGCTTCTCACGGGAAAGCACCGTTCACTGTACCCCATCACAGTAGCCGGCGCAAGGTCAGGGTCAGGTTTTCATCCCCGGCTTGGCGGGACTCTCAGTCAGCGGGTAGAATTCAGCGATGAACTCGATTCTGACGATCGAACTTACGCACGTAGCCGAGACGGGTGAAGCCGTTGGCCGCGACGGGGATGGCCGGGCCGTTTTCGTCGCCGACGCTATCCCGGGCGAAACGGTTGAAATTGACATCACGGCTGAGTCAGATCGCCTGCAGCGGGGTACGCTTCGCAAGATAGTGAAAACCAGCCCGGATCGCGTGCAGGCGCCCTGTCCGCATTTCGGGCTCCGACATCCTGTGACAACCGCCGAAGGACCACTCTTGAATTCGTCCTGGCGCCGCGCCGGTTGCTCCGGTTGCCTGTGGCAGCATATCGACTACGAACGCCAACTATCCCTGAAGCGAGAGATAATCGTAAACATTCTGGCCCGCGAAGCGCGCCCCGGCAAAACCCGCCAGCAGAGCCGGCAAATTGCCGAAAAACTGGTTGCGGACGTCATCGTTCTTGGCGCAAGCGCAGACGAACTGTCACCTGCCGCGCCGGCCGTGCTCGACTTCGGTTACCTCACACAAATGCGATTCAACCTGGCACAGTCCCAACAACTCACACTCGCAGGTCGCTACCGGGAACCGATAACCGTTGACGCCTGTCTTCTCCACCACCCGCAACTGGCCGAACTGTTCGCAGGATTCCGAAACGATCGGGACGACGTGGAGGGCGCAGAAGAGGATGGGCTCGCCTCGCAATCCAAACCTCTTCCCGTCCAACGCGTGACACTCGCCGTAGGCGGCACGGCCGGCCACCTGAGCGAGTCGGCAAAGGGCGTACTCATCCTGCACAGCGATAGCGACGATCCGCCCAGCCTGGAACTGGGCCTGCCGGTGAACGTTTTCTTCCTCCACGAAGCCGATGAACCTACACTGGAGTTGCTCGTCGGCGACTGGCGTTATAGCTTGCAGGTGGAAGGACATCAGCTTACCGCCTATCCGCCGCTTGGCAACGGCGCCCGCGACGGCCACCTGCTTGCCGATGAAGTTCTGGCTGCCGTGGCGTCGGAACTGCTCGAACTGAAGACCTTTGAACACCTTCTCGAACTGTGGGCCGGCATCGGCGCCCGCGCCGCCGTCCTGTCCGGGCAGGTCGCCACGATCGTCGCCGTGGAAGAGGCAGAGTTGCCTGCAGCCGCGTTGCGCGTCAATCTGGAAGAGATCGACAATGTCGACGCCTGGCACGGGAAGATGCTGCCCACGATCCGGAAACTGCGTCGCGGCCAATACCATTTTGACGCCGCCCTGCTCGCGCCGCCCGGCGGCCATATTGAGCCGGAACTGTTTTCCCTGCTCACCCGCATGCGCATCCGTCGCTGCGCTCTCATTACCGAAGAACCGGCGCGCCTGGCGCGGGCGCTGGCCGCCCTGGACGAAGAGGGTTATCGTCTGGCAGCCGTCCAGCCGGTCGACCTTCAACCCCATCAGCCAGGTTCGACGCTTGTCGCTCGCTTTGACAGAAAGTAAGTGGAAGCGGCAAAGAAACGGTGGAAGCATGCCGCAATCCGCCTCAACAGAAAGTGAGTCTGATGACAGATGAGCGATTCAATTGAGATCCGTACCCTCACATCAGTTGAAGACTGTCGTCGCGTGCAGGTGGTCCAGGATCTTGTATGGGGCGGTGGGCATGGTGACACCATGTCGATCCATGTGCTGGTCACGCAGACCAAGAGCGGCGGTCTGCTGCAAGCCGCATTTGTCGAACGGGGCGCCGAGGACACCGAAGGGATGGTCGGCTTTTCCTTCGGCTGGCCTGCATTCGGCTATGACACCTTCGGCGAAAGAAAGCTCAAGTTCTGCAGCCATATCATGGGCGTCCTGCCCGCATGGCACGGCCGCGGCATCGGGCTGCGCCTGAAGCTGTCCCAAAGGGAGGAGTTGCTGCGCCAAGGTTGGACCGACTGGGTGACGTGGACCTTTGATCCGCTGCAAAGGGTGAACGCGCGCCTCAATATCAGCCGGCTCGGCGGCATCAGCGCCACCTATCTGCGCAACGTCTATGGCGAAATGACGGACAGCCTCAACGCCGGCATGCCGACCGACCGGTTTCAAGTGGATTGGTATCTGGACAGCCCCCGCGTACGAAATGCTGTCAGCGCCGACCACCTGACGCCGGAATGGCCCACAGATTCTCTGCAGCGCGCACGTACCCGTTCCCCTGGCGACAGCCGGCCGCGGGCCCCCTACGGCCATCCGCCCTCGCCGGATGGCCGTCCCTACGCACTTCCCCTGCCCGACAACGTCGACGATCTGCGCCGCGCCGGAGGCACACTGCTTTTTGATTGGCGCTTCTTCGTGCGCCAAGGCGCCGAGAGCTGCCTGGCTGCAGGCTACGCTCTGGCGGGTTGCACACTGATCGAAAATGAGTGGCATTACATCTTCGAGTTGCAGGACTGAGCTTGTTCCACGCGCGCCGCGAACTGTATGCCCAATCTGAAGCCGGCAACCCTCGCAACTTCATAACGCGGTGGGCGGCCAGCTTTCAGCAGTTTATTGACTCATTCCTCTGATTTCGGTATACTTCCTTGCTTGTAAGGATAGAGAACTGTCCGGTGCCGTGATTTGAGTAGTTCTCGTTATCGACATGATCTCCGGCCAGCGCCGTGCCAGGCGCACGGCGGTCAAACATGACTGTCAAGCGGGTTAAGAGTTGCAGTAGAAACACAGAGTGAATCACAATTTCTGACCTCCACGAACACCGAAAGGATTCCACATGTTTCAGGAAGCCATTGCCAATCTCATCGCCAAGACCGCGGTTGAAACCGTCAGCGCCCACTGTGACGGCCCCTGCGGCGTCTATGACCCGGCCTCTGCACGCATTGCCGCCGAAGCGGCGCTGTCGATGACCAAGAAGATAATCGACCTCGGTCCGGCAGATTCCGCCGACCACAACACCTATGGTCGCTTCGTTGCCATCAAGGAACAGCAAGCGCACCTGGCCAAGGAGGAGTTGCTCATCCTCTGGACAGACTACTTCAAGCCGGAGCACCTGGACGAATACCCGGACCTGCATGAAAAGTTCTGGAACGCCGCCAAGCTCTGCTCGGCGGTCAAGCAGGGCGTCGATGTCGATGCAGCCAACGACCTGATGGCCGCCATCGAGGACATCCACAACGTCTACTGGGCCACAAAGGGTCGGGATGTAGCCTACTACGTGGCTACCTGATTCCGGGTAAGCCAGAACCGGTCGGACCCCGCAGACCGATCACAACGTATATCAGCAGACAGCGGCCGGATCCATAACAGGATCCGGTCTCTCTTTTTTGGAGAGGGAAATGGAAGGGGAACTGCCCCGCAGCGGCTGGCGGGAGATGGCGCTGTGGCTGATCCGCAGGCGTCGGCTCTTTCGCGTGTCAGGGGATTCGATGACGCCGACTCTTATGTCCGGCGCCGTGGTGATGTTGGATCCCCGCGCCTACCGCTCGCGAATCCCGCAAGAGGATGAGATTGTCGTCACGCGCCATCCCCGCCGCGCCGAGCTGCAAATCGTCAAGCGCGTCGCGGCGGTTATCGAGATCTGTACTGAAAGCAGTGCCCCAGGAACAGGGCTCATACTTGCCAGCGACAACGCCGCGGCCGGCGCTGACAGTCGCGCATTCGGGCCGGTCGCGCTGGACCTCGTGCTGGGAAAGGTAGTCAGCTGCCTGCGCCAATAGGAGCAGGGCATAGAGAGACCTGAGGGGATACCGCCCTCTTTTTTTCAGCTTGAGTTCTAACGGCGCTGGCGGGGATCGAGCGCGTCGCGCAGGCCGTCGCCGATGAAGTTGATGCTGAGAATCGTGAGGGAGATGAACATGCCGGGCCAGATGACGAGCCACGGATTCTGAGTGATGAAATCTTTGTTCTCAAAGAGCAGCCGCCCCCACGTAGGCACGTTGGAAGGAAAACCCAGACCCAGAAAAGAAAGCGCCGACTCGGTCAGTATCGCCGCAGCCACCCCCAGCGTTGCCGACACAATAATCGGGCTCAGAACGTTTGGCAGGATGTGCTGCCACAGGATCGCAGGCTCGCGCGTCCCAACGCTGACCGCAGCCTCGACGAACTCCTTCTCCTTGATCGACAACACCGATCCCCGCACGACCCGGGCTGTCGGCATCCAACCCAGAATGCCTATAACGAGCACCACGAGCAGGAAAATGCCCAGTTCCGGGCCCAGCAATGCCTTGAGCGAATCACGGAACAGCATAATAATGACCAGCAGCAGAGGCAGGCTCGGTAAAGCCAGCATCAGATCCGTAAAGCGCATGAGCGGATTGTCCAGCCGGCGGAAGAAACCGGACAGCACGCCGACCAGCGTGCCAAAGGTGATGGAGACGAACATGGCGACAACGCCGACAGCCAGCGAGATGCGCCCGCCGAACAGGTTGCGCGCCAGTGTATCCCGCCCCAGGTCGTCCGTGCCCAGCGGGTATTTCACCGAAGGAGGTTGATTGATCGAATCGATGTCATCGACGATGAAGCTGTATTCCGGGTCTACCGTGTAAATAAGAGGACCTGCGAGGACGCCAATCACCAGCAAAACCAGCACGACCACGCCGATATTTGCCAGATTGTGGCGGCGAAAGCGCAGCCATACATCCCCCCACAAAGTACGATGCTGGCGTTGTGGGAGTTCTGAGGAGAGGCTCTCAGCGGATGCCGTTTCCGTGCCTACGGCCATATTCACTCCTGCGGCCAGCTGTCCGCGACGTCTGGCCTGTTAACCCAGTGACAATGGGCCACTGCGCTCTAGCCGTACCGGATGCGCGGGTCGAGAATGCCGTAGATAACGTCGGCAATAAGATTGAAAACGACAATCAAGCAGGCAAAGATAAAGGTTACCGTCTGTACCAAGGGAATGTCGTTCAACTGGATCGCGCCGATGAGGAGCGCTCCCAGGCCGTTTACGCGGAAAATCTGTTCAGTGATGATCGCGCCGCTGAAGATAGCCGGAATGCCCAAGGCGATGAGGGTGACAACAGGGATCAGGCTGTTGCGCAGAATGTGGCGAATTACGACATATCTCTCGCGAAAACCTTTGGCCGTCGCCGTTCGTACGTAGTCCATCGGAATGTTGTCGAGCATCGACGAGCGCGTAAAGCGGGCCAGAATCGCCGCCTGGAAAAAGCCGAGAACCGCCACCGGCATCGCGCTCTGCCTCAACTGTTCGACAAAACTGTGCCAATCTACTACCTGAAGATTCGTGTCATAGATCATGGGAAACCATTTGAGCTTCACACTGAATAACAGAATCATCAAGAGGCCGGTGAAGAAGGTCGGGATCGAATAGCCAATAAGCGAAATAAAGGTCCCAACCTGATCGAAGATCGAGTACTGTCGAATTGCAGAGATGACACCGATCGGCACCGCGATCACAATCGCGACCACATAGGCCAGCCCCACAACCCAGAGCGTCTGCGGTACACGCTCCAGGATCATATCCATCACGGGAACACCCCGACTGCCCCAGGAGGTCACCCGTAACCGCTTCTCCCCATCCCCGATCTGAATGTCGAACGCCTTCTCGAGCAGTGACAGCGGCTCATTCACGAAGAACTGGCGCATCCACAGCCCATACTTGACCGGGAAGGGCTCATCCAGTCCCATCGCCTTGCGAATCTGTTGGCGGACCTCGGGCCGAATCGTCTCCGGAAGCGCGCTGGTCGGGTCCCCGGGCGCGAGATCGAGCACCGCAAAGATGACAAAGCTGATCGCGATGAGGGTCGGAATGATTGTCAGAATGCGGCGGACGAGATATTGGCCCACGGCGTGAATTGGGGAGACAGGGTAAAGAGGGAGGAGAGCTCTCCTCCCTCTTTACTTCAGACTAGCGGCGCCAATCGCCGACGTTCCACATCTGGCTGTCCCAACCGTTGATCCAGACACCCTTGAGGGTGTTCAGCTGGGCCGAGACTTCGCCGCGGTAGACCAGTGGAATCTGGTAGAAGCTTTGAACATTGATATCGTTCAACTGCTTCACCAGCGCTTCACGCTCCGGGCCGACCGGCGTCTGCGTCAGTTGTTCGAACAGCGCGTCGTATTCCGAGTTACAGCCGCGGAAGATATTACCGCCGCCCCAGGAGTTGTCCCGCATCGGAATCTGTTCGCAAATCCAATTCGAAAGATGCTGCTGCGGGTCAATCGTCGGACCGGTCGTGTACATCTGCAGGTCCGTGTAGAACTTCTGATAGGTGTCGGGGCTGTTGGGATCGCCGCCGAAGAACACGCTGGCGTCGTGGTTGATCAGTTCGGTTTCGATCCCGATCTGGAGCCACCACTGGCGCAGAAGGGCCTGCGTTTTCTGACGTACCGAGTTCGTAGAGGTCTGGTAGGAGATCTTGAGCGGAATGCCGTTGTACTCGCGGATGCCGTCACCGTCTGAGTCGAGGACGCCGTTTTCGTCCAGCAACGCATTGGCGCCGTCAATATCCTGGGTCAGACAGCCGTCGTTTGCATCTGACACATAGTGGAGCGGGGCCGGGATCACGTTGCAGGTTGGCTGGCCGGCAAATCCGTAGAGCTGTTCGGATATGAGCGTGCGATCGATAGCCATCGACATCGCCTGTGGAATCGGCGGGAATGTCAGGAAGGGATGGGGGTTGCCGCCGTCCATGTATTCGGAACGATCATCGCCCAAATCGGAGTGCGGGTTGGTCTGGTTGACCAGGACGCGCTCGACATAACCGGCAAAGGCGGAGATCACTGTGCCCAGTCCGGCAGCTTCCATGTCGCGCAGAATGTCCGGCTCTACTTGCAGATTCCAGGCATAGTCGGCTTCACCGGTCTCAAGGACGGCACGGGCCGCCGACGCGGCATCGCCGCCGCCCTTGAAAATCACGGTGTCGAAATAGGCCGGTTCGCCGTGGTAGTGCGGGTTTCTTTCGTATACAGCGACATCGTTCACCTTGAAGTCGATGATGCGATAGGGGCCTGTGCCCAGGGGCATAGTGTTCTGCTCATTGCAGGTTTGCGCAGCCGCTCCCACACAGTCGGCAAACTGCGCACTGCTGATGATCGGCGTATTCGCGCCGACAAAAGCGTTGTACGGATACGGTGTCGGCGAATCGAACGTGATCTTGATCGTTCGGTCGTCAAGCGCTTCGACACTCTCTATGCCCAGGAAAGCCTCGCTGGCCGTGCAGCCGGTCTCCTCGTGGCTGCAGTACTCCCAAGTGAAGACTACGTCTTCGGAGGTCACGTCGCTGCCGTCCGACCAGAGCAGCCCTTCCTTGAGCGTCCAGGTAATCGTCATGAGGTCTTCCGAGACGCCGCCGTTCTCGATGGTGGGGATCTCCACGGCCAGCCTGGGCACGATGGTGCCGTTCGGGTCGTAGTTGGCCAGGGGCTCCAGCGTAATCGCGCCGGCGTCCTGGTCCTTTGTGCCGCCTGACAGGTACGGTCCGGGCAGAGAGGCGGCCTGCCAGTAGAGAATGGTCAAAACCTTGCCCTCTGCCTCCATTGCCTCTTCTTCTGCCATCTCTTCATCAGCAGCCATGCTCTCGCCGCCGGTCGGCGCCGCTGCCGGACAGGCAGCCAGCAAAAAGGCCATCGCCAGCAAAATGGCAATGACTCGCAGGGTTGAACTGTGCCTTCCAATCATCGACTTCTCCTTTTCACTATTAGGGTGTGTGAACTCAGTTTACGTTGCCGGCCGCAGTAGTGTCACCCTAGACTACACATAGTAGAGCTATTTGGCGCGGCCTTCGCATTCTGGGCAAGAGTTGCCAGTGGGGGAGTCGGTTGAGCACAACTGCCTTGAGAAATCCGCCTGCACTATCGCGGGCTTGTCTCTGGGAATTGTGCAGAAGCTATACTACCATTCTTTTCCGGCGCAATCCAAATGGTTTCAGGAGAGCAAAGGATCCGAATTAAGAATCGGGGGCAAGCCTTTCGCCGAATTTCTGCAGCCCCGCTGCCACCCGTTGCGGCACGTGACGCGCCCGGGAATTGAGAAAGGCCAGAATGCGATCCGGCTGGACGCCCTCGGCGGAGGCCCTGTTCAAACTGCGCTGGTTGATCTGGTAGAGATAATTGGGGTAACTGGCCTGCCAGTTGCTGAACCGTTCCACGCGAAATCGGTCCATTAAGGGAGTGTCTGCAGGCAGTTCAACAGTGAAGTCTTCTTCGACAACGATGGCGTGCCGCCGCGCCTCATTCGGCGTCTCGCTGTCGTGGCCCAACCAGCGGGCCCCCCCGACGCTCAGCGAAAACAGCAGATCGTCGCCCGCCGAGGGCTCCGCCAGATCGACGGCTGACAGCCAGTAGATAGGACAGTTCAGAAGGAAACGCAGCAGCACGCCTTCTACCTGGTCCCAATGCTCGAATCCTCGCAGGAATTTATCCGTATTTTCGACACGGATATACCAGCTATCGTAGTCGCCGGTGGGGCGCTGAAAATCAGGAATCGTCTCCTTGATGGCGCTAACGACGTCGGTCTGACTGTACCAGGCGCCAGGTTGTAAACGGGCAAGGAGCTGCAGAACGACCTCCCGCGTTTGCAGAGGATTATTCTGCCAATTACCAACCGAACAGTCGAGGCCTGGAATGCGCACCAGGTCGTTCCACTCCGAGGAGGTACGCCAAGCCTCCCAGAGTGAGAAGCGCTGTTCGGAACGCGGTTGTTCCAGAAAAGCGTAGACCCGGTTCCCTGTGAGGCGAACCCGTTCGTCGTCCGCGCGGCGCAGCCAGCCCAGCCGCCTTGCCAGGTGCAAAAGAAGAGCGACTCGGGTCTCTTCAATATCGGCGGAGGCGGCCGGAGCCTCGAATGGAGACACGAAGCCGTCTTTGGACTTGAGGCGCATCATCAGTTGGTCGATGTCGTCAGGATCCGGAGTGCCGTCGGCCTGCAGGCGCAGCCCTTCGGTATGCAAAAACCCTAGTAGCGTGCCTGCATCTTCAAGAAAGGCGTCTTCCAGCAGGAGCATCCGGGATGACAGCGGCGGCGGCGCCGGAGCGGCGGCCAGTCCCTGCTCGCCGTCGGCGGTCGTCGGCTGCGGCAGCCAGGGAAGGATATCACTGGGAATGAAGATGATCGTGTGGGCGTTCTGGCCTTCCCCTTTGTACGTGCGGCCAATCAGTCCGTAATAGTAAAGAAACTCAGCAACGCTCTCCGGCGCGTTCCATGGTTGTTCCCGCTCCAATTTGGATGGACCCATCTGCCGGATGCTGCCGTATTCGCGGCTGAATTGAGCTTCTCGCATTTCGCCCCCCTCCGCAATGAGGAGGTCCAAAGCAGACCTGACCCTTGGATAGGAATCGGTAATCTCCTGAAAGGCCATCAACACCGAGGTTGGGTCTGTGATCTGGCCAGCCAGGCTATCGATCATAGCCCGGACATTTTTTTCCCCATCCAGAGAGGCTCCCCGAAGCTCCGCAATTACATGCAGGTGGATCTCCGGGTATTCGACAAGCATCTGACTGGTTTGCGGCATCTGCGTTTTCCTGAAGCGCTGTGGCTCAGCACTCAAACACCTGGTTAATGTAGCGCTCAGTTCTCTCGGTCTGACGGCGAGAACCGGTTACGGCCATTCCCGCTTGTCTGGGTGTTCCATCGCTTCCACTAGCTGGCCAGCACTCAGCCTTTGCCCAGCCTGACGCTTTGCAGGGCCTTGCCAATCTGGGCCAACCTGTGAGACAATGTGCCCAGAAAAGAAGGTGAAGCGGCAATCTCACAGTGACTGGAGGCCTGTCGAAATGACCCGCGATTCATCCTTTGTACCCCAAAGCGGCGGTTGGCGCTTTTCTGATATTCTACGCGATTTTGCCGTAGTATGGCAACTGATGGGCGATCCGCAGGTATCGATCCTGCTGCGAGTCGGTTTCCCGGTGTTGGCGATTCTCTACTGGATATCGCCGATCGATCTGTGGCCGGGAATGCCTTTAGATGACATCGCCGCCGTCGTACTGGCAGGTCGCCTGTTCGTGCAGATGGCCCCGCAGGACGCCGTACGGCGCGCCCGTGTGCGGCTTGGACACATTTCGCCGGATGAACCGGACCGGGAGGTCTGGGATATCTGGGACGAAGACGACAAGACGATCCCCGGAGACTGGCGAGTCGTTGACGACAAGTAGGAAACGACGCGCCTTCCACAACAGATGAATGACGCGAGATGAATGACGCGCTGCTTGATCAAGTTGCCCGGACCGTCGACCGCCAGCGTCTGATCGACACTGCTGTAGCGCTGGTCGAGGTTCCCAGCCCCACCCGCAGCGCGGGCTCAGCCGCTGATCGACTTGCCGATATCTTGACCACTGACGGCTTTTCCGTCCAGCGGCATGACGCCGACTGGCCGCAAGCGCCAATCGTCATGGCCGCGTTCGACAGCGGCAGGCCCGGCCCCACTCTTCAGTTCGACGGCCATCTGGATACCGTGCATCTGCCCTATGTGCCGCCGCGCGTCGAGAATGACACGCTCTACGGCTCCGGTTCCGCTGATATGAAAGGCGGCATCGCGGCGACCTTGGAAGCGTTGCGGGTGTTGCGTACGCTCGACGCTCTGCCGGCGGGCAGAGTGCTGTTTACGGCCCATGATCACCACGAAGGACCGTGGGGCGACGGCCGTCAGGTGCGCGCCATGATTCGAGAAGGCCTTTTTGGCGATGCCGTCATGCTGCCGGAATATCTGGCCACTCCTCTCCCGGTCGCGGGCCGGGGTCTGGCGATATTTCAGGCGACAATTCGCCGTGATGGCGAGCCCGTGCATGAAATGCTGCGCACGCCAGGTACGCCTGACGTGGTGGCTGCCGGCGCTCAGTTGGTGAACCGACTGCATGCCTGGAACGAAAAACTGGAGCAGAACAGCCATCCTCTGGTGGGCCATGACTCCACATTCGTGGGCAATATGCAGGCAGGGGAAATCTATAACCAGTCGCCGACTGAGTGTCTGGTGCAGGGAACGCGACGCTGGGCGCCGCCCTCCGGCAGCGCAGCCGTTCAAGACGAATTTTCCCAGCTTCTTGCCGAGGTCGCAGCCGAAACCGGCACGGCAATAGACGTCGAATTCGCCGTGCAAGGTGGGGCCTACCAGATCGATTCCGACAGCCGCCTGGTCCACGCGTTCCAGCAGGCCCATACTTCGTTGGTAGGCGCGCCACTGCCGCTTGGCGCCAAGCCATTCGTGGACGACGGCAATATCTATGCCTCTGAGGCCGGCATCCCCGCGCTGACCCACGGGCCGGCCGCGACAGGCGCGCACACTCTGCACGAGTCCACCCCCGTGGAGGAGCTGGTGCGGGTCGCCAAGGTCTACGCGCTCACCGCCGTTGCGTTTTGTGGCGAAGCATAGACAGGGTTCAGATCGCAGGACTCAGAGGTAGTTTCCCTTTCGCAGACGAAGAAACTTAAAGCTCGCCGCGCCGCGGGATCGAGTCTGCCGCGCCCTGCCTTGTGACGCAAAGCGCCGCGGCCCGCGATGCCAGGGCCAGCGACGCCTGGACAGATGCGCCTGCCAGAAGCTTGGCAAGAAAATAGCCAATGAAGGTATCGCCGGCGGCCGTCGTATCCACCGCTTCGACCGGTTGCGCCGGCGTCCTGATATGTTCCCCGCCGTCGGCATAGAGGGAACCTTCTCCCCCCAGAGTGAGCAGAATCGCGGCATGGGGATAGCGGGCTCTCAGCGTATCCACTATCGACGCAGGTGAAGCGTCCTCGATTTCCGCCAGCGCCGCGCCCTCCGTCTGATTGACCACGAAAAGGGAAACGCTTTCGAGAGGATATTTCAGTACCTCCGGCGTCATCGGCGCGGGATTGAAAGCGACGGTCATCCCTCGTTCGGATGCTTCGCGCAGGATTGCGGGCAGGGAGCTGATCTCGTTCTGGAGCAGGAGCCAGTCGCCTTCACCGAAGTGCGAGAGCGCGTAGTGAGCGTCATCGGAGGTCACGGTGAGGTTGGCCCCCCCGTAAAGAAGGATCGAGTTCTCGCCGGCGGGGTCTACCTGAATGACGGCATGACCGGTGGGCTGGTTGTCGAGACCGACGTGCGTTACGTCGACGCCTTCGGCGGCGATGGCGTCTCTCAACCAAAGTCCCTCCGGGCCAATACGTCCCGCGTGAAAGACGTCCGCGCCCGCGCGCGCCAGAGCGACCGACTGGTTCGCCCCCTTTCCGCCCTGAAAGCGGCGATACTCCGTGCTGGGCAGCGTCTCCCCTGGGCGGACAAGATGTTCGACCTGGTAAACGTGGTCGATGTTTAATGATCCGAATACAAGAATGGACATGGTTCACCTGGCTGGAACTGTCGGATTATCCAGCCGATTGTAACATTTAGAATTCGGCAGCCAAAAGAGGCCACCATCCCCATCTCCTGTGCTATAATGCCCGCGAGAGGTTCGCAGGTGGCCCGAGGACAATGAGGTCTATTTTCCCTCTGCGTCTGCCCGTTTCGTTACTTGAAGGAACGCTCTATGAACACATCTGAGCTGCTCGCGGTCGCCCGCGGCGACCAACCCGCCGACCTGTTGCTGTGCAACGGACGCGTGGTTAATGTTTTGTCCGGGGATATTGAAGACACCGACGTCGCACTGTTTGATGGACGCATTGCCGGTGTCGGCGCGGGCTACTCAGCCGTGGAAACGGTCGATCTGCAAGGGGCCTTCATTGCGCCGGGCCTGATAGACGCCCATGTTCACATCGAAAGCAGCCTCTGCCTGCCCGCCCAATTCGCCGCCGCCGTCGTTCCGCGCGGCGTGACGACGGTTGCGGCCGATCCCCACGAGATCGCCAATGTGGCCGGCGTGGACGGCGTCCGGTATATGGCCGCGTGCAGCAAAGCTCTCCCCTTGCAAGTGGCGCTGATGGCCCCCTCAGCCGTACCCGCCACGCATATGGAGACGAGCGGCGCTTCACTGTCGGCCGAAGACCTGGCCGCGCTGCTGGAGGAAGGAACGGTCCACGGGTTGGCCGAGTTGATGAACTTCCCCGGCGTCGTCTACGGCGATCCTGATGTGCTTGCCAAAATCGCCGCCTTTGGCGGACGGCCCCTGGACGGCCACGCGCCTGCGCTCAGCGGTCAGGCCCTCAATGCTTACGCAGCGGCAGGCGCTGGCAGCGACCATGAATGCGCGACAGTGGCTGAAGCGGCTGAGAAGCTGGCGCGCGGCTTCTACATCTTGATTCGAGAGGCGACAAATGCCAAAAATCTGCATGCGTTGCTGCCGCTGGTAAACGAGCATAACAACCGGCGCATCTGTTTCTGCACGGACGACCGCATCCCCAGCGATCTCATCATGCAGGGAAGCATCGACCACATTCTGAGGGAAACCATTGCTTTTGGAATTGAACCTGTAACTGCCTTCCGCATGGCTACGCTCAACAGCGCCGAATGGTTCGGCCTGCATGATCGCGGCGCCGTTGCCCCTGGCCGGCGAGCCGACCTGATGGTGTTTGACGATCTGCGTGCGCCAAGCGCTGCGCAGGTCTATGCCGGTGGCCGCCTGTGGGCAGAAGACGGCCGGCTCTTGGGCGACCCATGTCGGGACCCGGCTCCCGTTCCCGCGGTTGTCTCTTCCTCTGTCAGGGTTGCCTGGGATGCCTTCGATCTGCGCATCCCGGCTGACGGCGCGCGAGCGCGAGTGATCGGGTCGCTGCAGGATCAGGTGCTTACGGCAGAACGCATCCTTGCCCCCCTCGTCAGAGACGGGCAGGCGGTGGCTGATCCGGCGCGAGACATTCTGAAGATGGCTGTTGTCGACAGGCACACAGCCAGCGGGGCGACAGGCCTGGGATTCATTCAGGGTTTCGGTCTTAATCGTGGAGCCATCGCCGGCACAGTCGCCCACGACCATCACAATCTGATTGTCATCGGCGCGGATGACGAATCGATGACGACCGCAGCCAGAACCGTGGCAGAGATGGGAGGGGGATTGGCGGTCGCCGAAGGTCCGCAAGCGCTGGCGACACTGCCGCTCCCGGTCGCAGGTCTGATGAGCGACCGACCGCTTGGCGAAGTTCGCAATCGCTATGATTCCCTGCTCGACGCGGCCCACGAATTCGGCTCTTCGATTAGGGATCCGTTCATGGCGATGAGTTTCATGGCGCTGGAAGTGATCCCTGAGCTGAAGCTGACAGACCAGGGCCTTGTGGATGTCGAGGCCTTCGACTTCGTCGACCTGTTTGTAGAGGAGTAAGGAAATCAGACTACAGTGTCAACACCACTGTCAGGAGCCGCTGCGTATCACGGCAAACGATACCAAAGAGGCAAAGTAAATGTTCGAAACGATCAATCCTGCCCCGGAAGACGCCATACTTGGGCTGACGGTAGCTTTTCAGAAAGACTCGAATCCGAACAAGATCAATCTGGGCGTAGGCGTATACAAAGATGGCAGTGGTCAAACGCCTGTGCTTTCTACGGTGAAGGAGGCCGAGGAGCGCCTGCTACGGTCCGATGCGACCAAGAGCTATCTGCCCATCGATGGCCTGGCGGCATACGTGGCGCTGAGCCAGCAGATCGTCTTGGGCAGCGAGCACGACATTCTCAGCGCCGGCCGCGCGGCCACGGCGCAAACGCCCGGAGGCACGGGAGCACTGCGCGTTGCCGCCGACTTTGTGCGGCGAATAATACCAAGTGCGACGATCTGGCTGAGCGACCCGACCTGGCCGAATCATCCCAATGTGTTCGGTTCGGCGGCACTGCAAGTACAGACTTATCCCTACTTTGAGGCCGAAACCAATGGAGTAGCCTTTGACCGGATGATGGCCGCGCTAGAGATGATCCCCAAAGGGGATGTCCTGCTGCTCCATGGCTGTTGTCACAACCCTACCGGCGCCGATCTCTCGCCGCAACAGTGGCAAGCGGTCGCTGCCGTCTGCGCCGAACGCGGCATTCTGCCGCTGCTGGACTTCGCTTATCAGGGCTTTGGAGACGGGCTGGATGAAGACGCGGCCGGCGTCCGAATCGTCGCCGAACACTGCCGCGAACTTCTGGTCGCCACCTCCTATTCCAAGAATTTCGGACTGTACAATGAGCGTGTTGGAGCATTGACCCTGGTGGCCGACAGCGCGGAGGCGGCGGACGCCGCCAACAGCCACATGAAGATCTGTGTGCGCACTAACTATTCAAATCCCCCAGCCCACGGCGGCCAGATCGTGGCAGAGATTCTTGGAGATCCTGATCTGCGTCAACGCTGGGAGGTAGAGCTGGCGGAGATGCGCAACCGCATCAACGACATGCGCCACCTGTTCGTCGAGACGTTGGACGAGCAAGGCGCAGGACGCGATTTTACGTTTATCGCCCGTCAGCGGGGCATGTTCAGCTACAGCGGTCTGACGCCGGCGCAGGTGCAAGCGCTACGCGATCGCCATTCCGTCTACATCGTCGGCTCCGGCCGCATCAACGTTGCAGGGATGACAGAGGCCAATATGGACTACCTCTGTGCGGCCGTTGCCGATGTCTTGAAGGAATGACGGGCAGATCTGAAACTGCGAACTGAAGGGCACGATTTGGGTTTTGGTCACGAATCGTCAAGCCTTGCAGTAATCCGTTAATTTTCTATATTGAATTTTTTTTGCAAGTCAACCGTGTGCATACCACACCAGGCAGGTGATCCCTGATGAAACCCCTATCTCGACTCGTCGAGTCCGTGCCGGGCAGCCCAACTACCCTTATGATGCAGAAAGGCCGCGAACTGGCCGCGCAAGGTCTGGACGTGATCAATCTGGCCGGAGGCGAGCCGGATGCCGACACCCCAAAGCATATCCAGCAAGCTGCCTTCGACGCCATCGCAGCCGGAGACACCCACTATCCGCCCTCATTCGGCAAGCCTGAGTTGCTGGATGCAATCTGCGCCAAACTGGAGCGGGAAAACAACGTGCGGGCCGTCCCCGATCAACTGGTGGCAACGCCTGGCGGCAAGTGGGCGATCTTTACCACACTGGCATCAACGCTCAACGAGGGTGACGAAGTCATGATCCTCGATCCTGCCTGGGTGAGCTACGCGCCGATGGTGCGACTGAACCGGGGTGTGCCCGTGCACGTTCCCCTGCCGGCCGCCGACAACTTTCGCGTCCGCGCCGCACAACTGGAGGAGCACGTCAGCGGGAAGACCAAGCTGATCATGATCTGCTCACCCAGCAACCCGACCGGACGAGTGCTGACTCAGAAGGAACTCGACGACATCGCCGCCGTGGCCCAACGGCACGATCTGTACGTCCTCAGCGACGAGATCTACGAACACATCCTCTACGACGGCGTCCGTCACCGCTCGATCGCCAGTATGCCCGGCATGGCTGAACGAACCATCATCATCAACGGGTTCAGCAAGAGTTACGCCATGACCGGCTGGCGGCTGGCATGGCTCGCTGCGCCTCTGCCTGTTGCCAAACTGGCCCGCACCTACCAGACCCAGACGGTTACGTCTGCAGCCAGCTTCTCCATGGTCGCGGGGGCAGCCGCTCTGAACGGTCCCCAGGACTGCGTGCACGAAATGGTCGCCTCCTACGTCCAACGCCGTAACTTCCTTCTGGACGCTTTGGACGAGATTCCGGGACTGCGCAGCAGCCCGATCGAGGGCGCCTTCTATCTCTTCGCCCAGTTTTCTCAGACCGACAAGAAGAGTCTCGAAATCTCACAGACACTACTGGAGGACGGCCTGCTCGCCACTACGCCCGGCATCGCCTTTGGAGAGGCAGGCGAAGGCTACGTTCGTTTCAGCTTCGCCACCACGATGACCGATCTGGAGAAAACAGTCGAACGATTAGCCCGAATCGTGCCGGGTCTCTGAGGGTTGCTATGGATATATCTCCTCTGCAGTATCTTCTGGCCATTCTCGCCGGCATCGTCGCCGGCATAATCAACACGCTGGCCGGCAGTGGCTCGGCCGTGACGCTGCCGATGCTTGTTTTCCTGGGGTTGGACTCCGGCGCCGCCAACGCCACCAACCGGATCGGAGTCATCATACAGAATGTTGTTGGCATCACGACCTTCGCCCGCAGTGGACGGATGCAGTTACGGGGAGGGGCAACGGAAAGTCAGAAGGCCGAAAACATCCTGGACGCCGACTCTCTGCGATTCAGCCTCTGGCTCAGCGCCTCAGGGATGCCGGGGGCCCTCGTCGGCGCCTATGTGGCCACGCTCCTTGACAGGGACGCCATGAATCTGGCCATCGGCGGCATGTTGATTGTCGTCCTCGTTACGATTTTCTTCAATCCAACGAAATGGTTGCGAGAGCGATCAGAGGTCCGCAAAGACCGGCCAGAACTCTTCGTGCTGGTTCTGTTCTTTGCCATCGGCATCTACGGCGGCTTTATTCAGGCCGGGGTAGGTGTATTCCTGGTTACAGCGCTTGTTCTCGGCGTAGGCTATACAATTGTACACGCCAACGCGGTCAAACTGATCTTCGTGCTGGCACTTAACATCGTCGCCTTTGTCGTCTTTATCTTGTCTCCCTTGCAGATTAACTGGGGCATTGGCGCGCTGATGGCCGTGGGTCAGAGCATCGGCGCCTGGGCCGCAGTCCGCTTCGCCGTGTCTGTGAAGGACGCCAATAGATGGGTGCGCTATCTGTTGATTGTGGTTGTCATCTATTCGATTTTGCGTTTCTTCGGTCTCCTTGATCTTATTCTCGGCCTGTTCTGAACGTCACAGATTGGATTCCGCTGATGTACGAAGGCCAGTCTGGACAAGATGGCAGTTTCGAGTGAATAGATTTCCAGTTTCAAGACTGAGTTTTTCGATTTCGCCGCCACCGGGCGATCTGCAAGAACCCAATGACGAAAAGAAGCGGCGAGTGACAGGAGCGCCCCAATGAGCAGAACAATCAGCCATGTTACCGTCATCGGCGCCGGTACGATGGGCGCCGCCATCGCCGGACACCTGGCCAACGCCGGCGTCTCCTCGCACTTGCTCGACGTCGCGCCGACCGAACTGACGCCCGAAGAGCAGGCCAAGGGCTTGTCGCTGGAAGACCGGGCCGTCCGCAACCGGATCGCGCAATCAGGACTCGAGCGCATGACCCAGGCCAGGCCGGCCAGCCTCTTCAGCCCTGAACTGGTCGAACTGATCACCCTGGGCAATGTCGAGGACAATCTGGAGGCCGCAGCCGCCCAGAGTGACTGGATCATCGAGGCCATCGTCGAGCGGCCTCGCCCCAAGCAGGAACTGATGGCCAGACTTGAGGCCGTTGCGCCTGATGACGCCATCATCAGCACCAACACCTCCGGAATCCCTGTCCATATCATCAGCGCGGGCCGCAGCCAGGCCTTTCAGCGACGCTTCCTGGGTACCCACTTCTTCAACCCGCCCCGCTACCTGCGCCTGCTGGAACTGATTCCCGGCCCGGGCGTCGATCCTGCCGTTGTAGCCGACATGAAAGAATTTGCCGAGAAAAGGTTGGGAAAAGGCGTTGTCATCGCCAAGGACGTGCCCAACTTTATCGGCAATCGCATGTTCAGCTACATCCAGAGCAGCCTCCTGGAGTATGCCATTGCCAACGACTACACTGTCGAGGAAGTAGACCGGCTGACCGGTCCGCTGATTGGGCGGCCAAAGACCGCTACGTTCCGTCTGCTCGACGTGGTCGGCATCGATGTGGCCGCGCTTGTAGGCGAGAATCTGTACGATCTGATCCCCGACGATGAAGATCGGGACACTCTACGCGGTCCGCTCGGCTCGGAAGTGCTCATGACTTTGCTTCACAGCGGTCTCCTCGGCGCCAAAAGCGGCCAGGGCTTCTACAAAACCGTTGTCGACGATCAGGGCAGGAAAAGCTTTTGGGGACTGGACCTGCAAGCCGCCTCCGAAGGCGAAGTGGACTACATGCAACCGGCTCGCGCAAGCTGGGCCAGCATTGACGCTGTTAAGAATATGCCGCTGCCCGAACGCTTGCGCCGCTTGGTCGCGTCCCGGTCCCCCCTCCAGGGCGCAGAAGAACTAGGCGACGAGTCCGGCGGCGAGTCGGTCGAAGAGGCAGCCGGCGAACCCGCCGACCTGCTCTGGGACACGCTCAGCCGCACCCTGGTATACGCCTCAAAGCGTCTGCCCGAAATCGCGGACAGCCCCAGGGACATCGACAACGCCATGAAGTGGGGCTTCGGCTGGGAAATGGGGCCATTCGAGACCTGGGACGCGCTTGGTGTCGCCGAAACCACCGAACGAATGCAAGAGGAAGGCCTGACCGTTGCCCCCTGGGTGCAGGAGATGCTCGCCAGTGGTCATTTCTCCTTTTACAGGGTCGAAAAGAGTCCCGACGAAGGCGCAACAGTGGCCCGAAGGCCGGTGTTCATCCCGCAGCGCAGGAATTACGAGGCCGCCGACGAGACCGATCTACCGGTTTGCATCTCCGCGCTCAAAGACGGTTCCGGCCTTCTTGCCGAAAACGACTCCGCTAGTCTCCTGGACATGGGCGACGGCGTCCTCTTGCTGGAATTCCACACCAAGATGAACGCCCTGGACATGGAGATCGGCGCCATCGCCGACGCCGCCATCGACCGACTCCATGGAGATGCCGCCGGGCTGGTAATAGGCAACCAGGGAGGTAACTTCAGCGCCGGCGCCAACCTCCTGTTTATCGGCGCCTTGGCACAAGGCGGTAAGACGGACCAGCTGGACGCCGCCATAAACGGCCTGCAACAGATGATCCAGCAACTGCGCCTCGCGCCCAAGCCCGTCGTCGCAGCCCCATATCAGATAACCCTCGGCGGCGGCGCCGAAGTGACAATGGGCGCCGACCGTATCGTGGCCCACGCCGAACTGTACATTGGCCAGGTTGAGGTGGGTGTCGGCCTGATCCCGGCTGCCGGCGGTTGCAAGGAGTTGGTACGCCGTCGCGTAAATCCCCACATGCAGGCGCAGAACGCCAACCCGGCCGTCCACCTGCAGGAGACATTCGAGCTCATCGCCCTTGCCAAGGTGTCGGCCTCGGCCGCGGAAGCTCGCCAGATGGGCTTTCTTGCTCAACGTGACCGTATCGTGATGAACTACGATCATCTGCTTGCCGAAGCCAAGGCCGAGGTTTTGCGCATGGCTGATGAGGGCTACAGACCGCCCGCGGTCACCGGCAATATCTACGCCGCCGGACGCGACCATCTCGCCAATCTTAGGGTGGGTATCTACATGATGCGGGAAGCTCGCCACATCACCGCGCACGAAGCGATAATCGCCGACCACCTGGCCTACGTCCTCTGCGGAGGAGAACTCAGCCAGCCGGCCTGGATGGACGAACAGTATTTCCTTGACCTGGAGCGGGAAGCGTTCAAGACCCTGTGCGGCTACCCCAAGAGCCAGGAGCGCATCTGGCACATGCTGAAGAACGGGAAGCCGCTGCGAAACTGAAGACAGCCTTATCGCGCCAGTAAGCCAATCCGGCTGGCACTGCCTGCAACCCGTATTTCCAAAGGAGCACTTCACCATGACCAGCGCAGTTATCGTTTCCGCCGCTCGTACTGCTATTGGCAAGGCCCCACGCGGCACATTGCGCACGACCCGGCCTGAGGAAATGGCCGCCGCGGCCATTGGCGCCGTGTTGGAACGTGCGCCGGCGGTGGACGCCAAGGAGATCGACGATGTAATCATGGGTTGCGCCATGCCTGAGGCCGAGCAGGGCATGAACGTGGGCCGCATCGCCAGCCTGCGCGCAGGCCTTCCGGTCGAAGTGCCTGCGCAGACCGTCAACCGCTTCTGCTCCAGCGGGCTGCAGACGATCGCTCTGGCCGCGCAGCAGATCATGAGCGGAATGGGCGAAGCAGTCATCGCCGGCGGCGTGGAGACGATGTCGCAGGTGCCGATGAGCAGCAACAAATTCATGGCTAATCCCACGCTGGCTAAAGAGCGTCCCGGCGTCTACATCGGCATGGGGCTGACCGCGGAGAACCTGGCGCGCCAGTACGAGGTGACGCGTGAGGAGCAGGATGCCTTCGCTCTGCGCAGCCACCAGCGAGCTACCGCGGCGCAGGACGCCGGCAAGTTCGACGAAGAGATCGTGCCGCTGGAGGTGGAGCTCACGCTGGGCGAGGGTAGCGGCGCACAGACTTACAGGACGACCTTCGACAAGGATGAGGGCATTCGCCGCGATTCTTCGGCCGAGGCGCTGGCCAAGCTGCGGCCGGTCTTTCACGCACAGGGGACCGTCACCGCTGGCAACAGCAGCCAGACCAGCGACGGCGCCGCGGCTGTCCTGGTGATGAGTGAGGAGAAAGCGCAGCAGTTAGGGCTTGAGCCGATGGCCCGTTTCCGCAGCTTCGCTGTCGGCGGTGTCGCGCCTGAGATCATGGGAATCGGCCCGGTGGCGGCTGCGCCCAAGGCGCTCAAGCTGGCCGGCGTCAGTCTTGACGAGATCGATCTGGTAGAGCTGAATGAGGCTTTCGCCGTCCAGGCCCTGGCCGTGATCCGCGAATTGGGGCTGGACGAGGAGAAGGTCAACGTCAACGGCGGCGCTATCGCGCTCGGCCACCCGCTGGGCTGCACCGGCGCCAAACTGACAGTGCAGATGCTGCACGAGTTGGCGCGGCAGGACAAGGAGCTTGGCTTGGTCACGATGTGCATTGGCGGCGGCATGGGCGCGGCCGGCGTTGTCGAGCGGCTTAATTGAGTGGCCGGTGGAGTTGTAGGGTCCCTTATGCGTAACATAATCACATAAATCACAGTTCAGACACATGAACCTCAAACCCACGCACAAGCCCGTCAGAGAATACTACGCCGCGCTCGACCGCTTCGACCGCCTGGGCGTCACCCATGAGACCGCGGTGCGCGCCGCCTTCCAGACCCTGCTCGAACAGTGCGCACGACAGTGCGCCTGGACCCTCCTGCCGGAGTACGCCATCAACCTGCGACGCGCCAGGCGCATCGTCATCGACGGCGCGCTGGTCGATGACTTCCAGCTCACCCACGGCTTCTGGGAGGCCAAGGACATCCACGACGACCTGCCAGCCGAGGCCGCCAGGAAGTTCGCAGCCGGCTACCCGCGCGACAACATCCTCTTCCAGACGCCCCAGCGCGCCCTGCTCTGGCAGCACGGCCGCCTGGCGCTCGACGCCGACCTGACCGACCCGGCCCAACTGATCGACACGCTCCAGACCTTCTGCGCCTATCGTCCGCAGGAGTACGCGGCCTGGGAGGAGGCGGTCGCGCAGTTCAAAGACAGGGTGGCCGACATCGGCCAGGGTCTGGCCCGGCTGATCCAGCAGGCACGGCAGAGCAACCCCCGCTTCACCGCGGCCTTCGCCGAGTTTCTGGCCAAGTGCCGGCAGTCGATCAACCCCAATCTGGCCGAGGCCGCGGTCGAGGAGATGCTGATCCAGCACCTGCTGACCGAACGCCTCTTCCGCACCGTCTTCAACAATTCCGATTTCACGCGGCGCAACGTCATCGCCGCCGAGATCGAACGCGTCATCAACGCGCTCACTTCGCAGTCGTTCAGCCGTGAGAGCTTCCTCAGCAGCCTGGACCGTTTCTACGCCGCCATCGAGCGCACCGCGGAGACGATCAGCGACTTCTCGCGCAAGCAGCAGTTCCTCAACACCGTCTACGAGCAGTTCTTCCAGGGCTTTTCGGTCAAGGTGGCGGATACGCACGGGATTGTGTATACGCCGCAGCCGATCGTCGACTTCATGGTGAAGAGTGTGGCCGCGATCCTGGAGCGGGAGTTTGGCCGTTCGCTGGCGGACGAGGGCGTGCATATCATCGATCCGTTCGTGGGCACGGGCAACTTCATCGTGCGTCTCATGCGCGAGCTGCCGCGCACCGCGCTGGAGCGCAAGTACAAGTCCGAACTGCACTGCAACGAGGTGATGCTGCTGCCCTACTACATCGCCAGCATGAACATCGAGCACGAGTACTACGACGCCACCGGCCTCTACGCGCCGTTCGGGGGCATCTGCCTGGTCGACACCTTCGAGTTGGCTGAAGACCGCCAGCTGCCGCTCTTCGCGCCGGAGAACGCGCAGCGGGTGGAGAGCCAGAAGGAGACGCCCATGTTCGTGGTGATCGGCAACCCGCCCTACAACGTGGGGCAGGTCAACGAGAACGACAACAACAAGAACCGCAAGTATGAAACGATGGACAAACGCGTGCGCGAGACCTACGCGCGCGATTCCAAAGCGACCAACAGGAACGCGCTCTCAGATCCTTATGTCAAGGCGATCCGCTGGGCGGCGGACCGTATCGGCGAGGAGGGCGTGGTCGCCTTTGTGACCAACAATGGTTTCCTCGGCGGCGTGGCCTTTGATGGGATGCGAAAATGCCTTGCAGACGACTTCGACGCGCTGTACATCCTCGACTTGGGGGGCAACGCGCGCAAGGGCTTGAAGGTCGCGGACGCCAATGTGTTCGGCATTCGGGTTGGCGTCAGCATTGGCCTGTTTGTGAAAAAAACCTGTGGAAATCCACAGGATGAAGCGCAAGACCAAGCCCGGCGATCCCGCATCTTTTACTATCGAACCGACGACCTGTGGAACAGGAAACGGAAATTCGACTTCCTGGATGAACGCCAACACGCGGGCAATGTAGAATGGCAAGAGATCACGCCGGACGAGCGTTTCACATGGCTGACAGAGGGCCTCCACGCTGAATTTGACACCTTTACGCCGCTGGGGACGAAAGAAGCGAAAGCGGCAAAAGGTAAGGCGGTGGATGTGATCTTTCACATTTTCAGTAACGGTGTCAAAACCAATCGCGATGCTTGGGCGTATAACTTCGACTACAACGCGCTGACTGCAAACATGGAGCGGATGATCGATACCTACAATGAACAGGCAAGTAAGTGGGAGCGGCGCAGGAATCCAGGGACAAATGTCGATGATTTTGTGATGTCTGATGATAGAAAAATTGGTTGGAGTGCAGGACTGAAGCAGAAGCTACGGAGCGGTGTAACCGCCGAATTTTCGCGGGAAAGGGTGAGGAACTCACTGTATCGACCCTTTGCGCAATCCAACCTCTATTTTGATCGCATGATGACGGAAAGGGCGTACCTCTTCCCCTCCATCTTCCCCACACCGGAGACCGAAACGGAAAATCGGGTGATATGGCTTAAGGTCGGTAGTGACTGGCCTATGTTTGCGTTGATGGCCAATGTTATTCTCGATCAACTCCCACAGGGTGGCTCCCAATGCTTCCCCTTCTACACCTACGACGAGGACGGCGGCAACCGCAGCGAGAACGTCACCGATTGGGCGCTGGCGGAGTTCCGCGCCCACTATGGAGACGACACCATCAGCAAGTGGGACATCTTCCACTACGTCTACGGCCTCCTGCACCATCCTGGCTACCGCGAACGCTACCAGGCCAACCTCAAGCGCGAGCTGCCGCGCATCCCCTTCGCTCCCGACTTCCGCGCCTTTGCCGCGGCCGGCGCCCGCCTGGCCCAGCTCCACATCCACTACGAAGAGCAGCCTGAATACCCCCTCGCGCTCGTCGAAACCCCCGGCCAGCCGCTCGACTGGCGCGTTGAAAAAATGCGCCTCTCCAAGGACAAAACCCAGCTCCGCTACAACGACTTCCTCACCCTCGACGGCATTCCCGGCGAAGCGTTCGATTACCGCCTGGGCAACCGCTCCGCCCTCGAATGGGTCATCGACCAGTACCGCGTCAAAACCGACAAACGCAGCGGCATCGTCAACGACCCCAACCGCGCCGACGATCCCCGGTACATCCTCCGCCTCATCGGCCAGGTCATCACCGTCAGCCTCGAAACGGCAAAAGCAGTGGTCAGTGGTTAGTGGCGAAGTATCACCGCCCACTGTTTTATGTCCAATCTCTCGAGTTGGGCACTTCCAGCCATTCGCCGCTTTGGCGGATCGATTCCTGGCTGACCAGCCCCGGCAGGGTCATGTCCATCGCCGCGTGAATGTCGATTGGCGGCGGCTTGCGGCCCTGCACCGCGTCCACGAAATCCATCACCTCGAAGTAGTCGCCTCCGCCGTGGCCGGCGCGCACCGCTTCTTCCGGCGGGTCGCGCCAGATCGCCGGCATGTACTCGGCTTCGAACGTCTCCAGCGGAACCCAGACATCGGGGTCGTCGCAGAAATCTTCCAGCCAGATCCAGTCGCCCTCGCCCGGGCGGCGTCTGCTTTCGTAGGCGCCTTTCGTGCCCTGCAGCGTGTAGTTGGTCATCGCGTGGGGGCGCTTGGAGAGCATATCTATGCGTACCCGCATCAGTTTTTCGCTGGCGGTTTTGCATAGAAGCAGTACCGTGTCCTCCATTGCGTGTTCGGGGTCGGTCCAGATGCCGGTACCGATGCAGCTGATGCGTTCGGGCCTCTCCTTGATCCACATGAGGCAGGGGCCCAGGCTGTGGGTGGGGTAGGTGCAGCCGTTGACGCCAACCTGCCAGTAGTAGCGCCAGGTCGGGCTGCCGTCCGGCATGTGGTGGAGAACGGAGAGCTCGTGCAGGTATTCGCCCTCGGCATAGTAGGTCTCGCCGAAGAGGCCGGCCTCGACAAGCGCCTGCACCAGCACATTGGGCTTCATGTACATGTAGTTCTCGGCCATCATGTAGATAGCATTGCTGCGGTTGCAGGCGTCAACCAGCCAGCGGCATTCGTCCACTGACACGGCGGCTGTCACTTCGCTGAGGACATGGATGCCCCGTTGCAGCGCAGCGATTGCCTGCGGCGCGTGGTACTGCATGGGTGACGACACGACCACCGCGTCCGGCCGCGCCTCGTCCAGCATCGTTTCGAAGGCGCTGTAGAGTTGGGTAACGCCGGTGGCCTCTCCCGACGCTTCCAGGGTCGGCGCGTAGGGGTCGCAAAGAGCAACGATCTCAGTTTCCGGGTGAGTCTGGAATGCTTTGAAGAATGAACCTGCGCGGCGCGCCCCTGAGAAGGCGACCTTGATCTCATTTGCCATTGCTCTCACCTGGGGCCTTTTGTGTGAAGGAGTTGCTTGCTTCCCTGGCTTCTCTTGAATCTCTTTTTCGTGGCGGAACTACAGGAAGGTTCCGAAGAACTCTGCCGTTCCCTCGACGCCGCCCCAACCGTGCCCGCTGGGGTGGACGAGCTTCCACAGGCGATCGGCTGCGCCGGCGGCTTCATAGATGCGTTTCACACCCTCGTAACCTTTGAGCATGTCGTGAATGAAGAAGCAGTCGTCGTACATGCCCATGTCGAGCATAAGGGGGCGGGGGGCGATCAGGCCGGCGATGTCGTCGGTGTCGAACCAGGCGTGGATGCCGGGTACGATTTGCGATCCGCAGAAGTTGACGCGTTCGAACGCAAACCCTTTCCACGGGTTGACGTAGCCCATGATGTCGGCGGCGGCGATGCGCGGCTCTGCGGCGGCGGCGAATGTGGTCATGGTGCCGCCTTGGGAAAGGCCCATCATGCCGATGCGCTTGGGATCGACCTCAGGGCGGGTCTCCAGGTAGTCGATACAGCACTTCATGTCCCAGATGTTGAGGGTCAAAGGCCAGCGGTCGAGCATCGTCCCGCGAATGTAGTTGACGTTGCACGGATCGCGGCCGGGGAACGGGTTGCGGCCGTCGCGGCGTTCGCCGAAGCCGCGCAGGTCGGGTGAAATCGTCAAATAGCCGGCCTTTGCCATCTGAAAGCCGTAGTCGTAGTTGTGCAACTCGATGTTGGCGCTCATTTCGTCGCTGGAGCGGATCCCGGCCACCGGATCTTTGCCGAAGGGCCCGTGTCCGTGCGAGCAGAGGATGGCGGCGTTTGTGCCGTCGGCGGCCATCGTCTTGGGGCGCAGCACCTGGCAGGGCACGCTCATGAACGGTTCGGAGTTGAAGACGACCCGCTCGCGGATCAGTCCTTCGTCCTCGACGCTGCTCTCGACTTCGGCCTCCAACGGGACCGGGTCGGGGAAACTGCCCAGAAGCTCCATATACTTGGCGTGCGCGGCCTGACGCCAGTTCTCCCAGTCCTTCGTCTGGCCGTCAAAGTGCAACTTCGGTGTGAAGTTTTCTACCTGATCTTCCCAGTATGCCTGCATTGAGAAGTTGCGTCTGGCCATCGTTCTCTCCTTGCACGCCGGTTTGGACGCGCTTTCTCTCCTGACATTATAGCATGGGAAATTGGCCGGAATAGCCCGAATTTGCGCCGAGAATGCCTCGAAGCTCGTCGTCGCGCACGGTTTTGAGGACGTAATCGGGGACTTCGGTGCCGGGCCAGTTGACAAACCAGTTGGGCGTGAAACCGTAGAACATGGTATAGCGCACGTTTTCGCTCAGGATCGGCACGCCGGCGTGGAGGAGGGTTTCGGTGAAGTGGAGGATGCTGCCGGCTGAGGCCGTGGCCTCGACGACGGTGCACTTGTCTTTCAGGGTCTCGTAGGTCCCTTCGAGTCTGTGCGAGCCGTCGAGGATCATGGTTCCGCCGTCGCCGGGCGCGACGTCGGTCAGGTAGGTGATGTTGTTGAGGAAGACGCAGTTGATCAGGTCCGGGTCGGTGTCGTGAGGGAAGGTGCCCCACTTGGGGCGCAGGCCGCGGTGCCAGCCCATCTTATCGGGATCGCGCAGGGGGTCGTGCTGAGTGCTGCGATCGGGGTGGGGGCGTTTGATCATGGCGTGGCAGGTCTCGTACTTGATCTCGGCGCCCATGAGCTGGCGATTGGCCTCGAGCACCTGGGGGATCATGAGCCACTCGCGGAAGATCGGGTCGCCGTTGACCATGCAGTCGATGTGGAGGATTTCGTCGTCGTCTTCATGGGCGAGTGGGCGTACATAGTGGGACTGCCGTTCGAGCGCGGCCTTGTAGGCTTCGATCTGTTCGGGGCTGAGTACGTTTTCCTCCAGGACCCAGCCATGTTCGGCGAAGTGGCGCAACTGATCGTGGGATAACATTGTCTTCCTCTCCCGCTGCTCTTCTCAGAACCAGTGCGGCGACTGCGGCTTTTTTGTGCGGATCGACTCGATCGCGGCCGCGCAGACGGACACGATATTCGCGCCCCAGCTGGCCGGGATCGGATTGCTGATCTTGCCGTCGAGGAGATCCAGGTAGTCGATCACCGAGCGGCCCCAGCCGTGACCTCCGACTATTTCGTCGGCAGATGCCTCTTCGATGTCGGCCGGATCGTGGTCGCGGCGGTAATGTTTGCCCTTCCACAGCGTGCCTTCGGTCCCGTAGACGGCGAGGAAGCCGCCGCCCATGCCTTCGCCCATACCGTGACCGGAGCAGCCGCTGGTGACGTAGACCTTGCCGGCGGCGCCGTTCTCGAACTGGAGGATGACGATGTAGCAGTCGTCGTCGGGGAACATGGGGGCGCTCAGCTTGTTGCTGTAGGCGTAGACCTCGGCTACGGGGGAATCGACGGACCAGAGGATGAGGTCGAGCGGGTGGCAGCCTCCGCCCAGCAGGATGTTCTGCGGGTTACGCTTGTCGATACGCCAGGGCGTGTGATGCGCGCCTTCGGGGGCGTAGTGGCTCCACATGTCGTGGATGTAGTCGCCCTGGACGAAGAAGACGTCGCCGACTTCGCCCTTCTTGGCCATCATCGCCATCTCGTGCCAGGGGTGCATGTAGCGCATCGTCTGGTCGGTCATGACGTGGGCGCCGCTCTGCCTTTCAGCGTCGAGGATGCGCTGGCAGTCTTCCACCGTGGTTGCCAGCGGCTTTTCGACGAGGGCGTGGCAGCCCTGTTCCAGCGCCATGACGGTCTGGTCGGCGTGCAGGTGGTCGGGGCCGGCTACGACGACGACGTCGGGCTGCGTCTCGCGCAGGAGCTGGGCGTAGTCGTCGCCGATGGCGGCTTGCGGGTAGAGGTCTTTCATTCTGTCGAGCATGTGCTGCTGGGGATCGACGACGCCGGCGATTTCGCCGCGTCCGTCTGTCGCGGCCACCTGCGCTACACTTCGTCCTGCGCTGCCGCCGCCGCTGATGAGAAACCGATACTTGCTCATATTGCAGCTGTCCTTTGCGTTTAGTCGTCGGAGGTGGGAATGTTCTCAGGATCGAGAAAGGCGACGTCACTTTCGTCGTCCTCGAATCGGGTCATCCCGATCTCTTTGATGGCGCTGTCGGGAACCTTTTCGAGCGGTGTGTAGCTGGGATGGTGCGCCTCGCGGTAGGGGTTGTTGCGGGCGGCGTTGTAGCAGCAGATCAGCGACCAGCGCGGGTTGTTGGAGCGGTTCTGGTCGGAGCGGTGGAGAATGTTGCAGTGGAAGAAGAGGGCATCGCCCGGCTCCGCCTCGCAGTGGACCAGCTCAAGGCGCTTTTCAGCTTCAAGGACGCGCTCCAGCTCTGCGCCGGCCTGCTGGCCCGTCTCTACGTGGGTGATGCGGCCCATGTGATGGGAGCCTTTGAGCACCTGCATGCAGCCGTTCTCGCGCGTGGCCGGGTCGACCGCGATCGAGACGCTCGACATGAGTGGATAGAGCACGTAGTTGTCGTACCAGTAGCCGTAGTCCTGGTGCCATGCCCAGGCGCCGCCGACCTCGGGGTCTTTGAGGATCATTTTGGAATGGTAGTGGTAGACTTCTCCGCCGAGCAGCTGCTCCATGGCGTTGACGACGCGGTTGCAGCGGGCGTACATGCCGTAGATGCCGTTGCCGGGGTGGTTCCAGAGCGTGAGGCGGACGGTTCCCCCTTCGCCGTCCTCGCGGCCGAAGGATTTCTGGTCCATCTGGCGGTCGGCGACGGCTGTGCGGCGGAGCAGTTCTATCTCTTCAGCATCGAAGAATGATTTGACGATCAGGTAGCCGTCGTCGTGGTAGGCCCGGATCTGTTCTTGTGTGAGCATGATTTATTCCTTCTATTCTAACGGTGTCAGTGATGAGCCGACTGAAATTGGTGAGAGTCTGTGCTGAGAACACATTTAGAGTTTCTTTTCCATCTCGACCACAGTTAGCGACATTTCCTCCAGCTCTTCCACTTTGCGGGAGTTCTCCCTGAACCCCAGTTTGCGATAGAACGCCATCCCCTTCTCATTCTGCGCCTCGACCTCAAGGCGAAGTGTTCGCACTCCGGGAAAAGCCGCAGTACATGCATCCAGCAGTTTGCCGCCAATGCCCTGGCGCTGGTGACCGGGCAATACATACAGGCGTCCGATGACTACAGTATCCTCGCTTGGTCGGCCCGCCGTCAGTAGCCCAACGATTTCGCCTTGCTCGTTTCTCGCGACGTTGAAAAAGACCCGCTCGTTCTTGATTTCGGCGCCCAGCGTTTCCGGACTGTGCCAGAGCGATGTTATTTTCTGGATCACCTCTAATGGCAGGAACGGCCCATAGGTGTCGATCCAGGTCTCGCTGAGGACTTGCTTGATCTCTTGGACCTCAGCTGGCACAACTGTCGTCGTTCCGATCTCGGCTGCTCCGTTTCTGTGACAATTCTACCATTAGCAAGCGGGCCAATCTTGTAGCGAAAGGGCTGTCTAGGATTCCTCTTTCTTTGGCACAGTCGAGTGGAGAACCCCTCAGGCTGGGGTAGATCCCGATCGCCAACAGTTTGCTACTTCCGGTTGCCGCCTATTTCAGCCCAAGCGTATGTCTTAATGCAGAATCTATCGCATCCATTTCCAGAAAACCTATGCGTCGATTGAAAGCGCTTTCGTGTACAGTGTACAGATTATCTGTCATTACAACGGAATCGGTCAGTAGCCCTGATCGTTTGCCTTGAGCTGAAGTGCGCGTCACAGTAACTCGACTAGGATGATCCGCTCGACGCAAGTTGCTGGTAATCATGGCTACGATTAACTGTGCCAGACCTGTTTCGAGTTCATTGCTTTGAACGACGACTACTGGTCTTCTCTTGGCGCTATGCAGATCAGAGTTAGGGAAGAGCGCCAGGAATACGTCTCCGCGTCTATACTTCATCTACGTACGTCTCATATCTATCATAGATGTTCATTTCAGGCGCGTCCCAGTCTTCGGCGAAAGTTGCGAAGCCTGCACGCAATTCGGCAGCCAGACTCTCGTCGATCCCCTGCTCGCGAAGATCGACGAAGCCTGAAGTCAGAAATGTTACTATCACAGGTGTATCCTCAGATATCGAGGTTGGAATCTCAGAAAGTTCAATCCTGCCGTCCCGATAGACTCCTTCAACTGAAGCTAACATTGCATTTTCTCCTTGAAATCTCATGCCTCGCGCCTAACTGGACTCGGTATGGCCTTCGGGCCACTCTTCGGGGGTGAAGGGCCAGTTGAGATTGGCGCAGACGTCCTTCCAGCGTTCCTCCATGTCGGGCAGGTAGAGGAGGGGGATCCAGCCCAGGCGCAGGTAGATGATGAGGGCGGGCAGGCGCCAGTCGTCGGTGTTGAGGAAGATGTTCCTGTAGCCTCCCTCGAGCAGGCGGCGCATGACGGCCGCGCACACAGCCATTCCCAGCCCCTTGCCCTTGTGTTCCGGATCGCCTGCCACCCAGCCCAGCTCGCCGCCGAAGGGGTGTATGTCCTGGGGCCTGTGGTTGGCCATGGCGCTGGCGACGATCTTGCCGCTGGCGCGATGCTCGATCAGGAACCAGCCGTCAGGCAGGATGTGCGCCAGCCAGGGCTCCAGCATTTCGTAGTTCCAGCGTGTGAAGCCGGCAAGGTCCATTACGTCGTACCAGCCCTCTTCGTCGCCGGGTTTGTAGGTGCGCAAGGTGTAGCCGATCGGGACGTGAACGGCGGGCGGCGAACCGAGCAGCTGCTCGGGCCAGATCATTTTGAGCTGTTCCTTCTTTCTTTCCTCGCTCATGCGGATTAT
Organism: Caldilineaceae bacterium; assembly: GCA_965200615.1. Taxonomy (GTDB): domain Bacteria; phylum Chloroflexota; class Anaerolineae; order Caldilineales; family Caldilineaceae; genus Bin5. Next base: position 2,253,369 of record OZ241377.1, read on the forward strand.
CCTTTGATTCCTGTAATCACAATCCCCTGCAGGAAGGTGCGCTGGGTGACGAAGAAGATGGCGATTGGCGCCAGGGTCGAGACGACCGTCATCGCCATCAGGTACTGGATGTCGACCTCCGTGCGCCCTTTGAAACGGCTCAGCCCCAGCGTGATGGTGAACAGCTGGGGCGAGTTGATGTAGATCAGCGGCGCAAAGAAGTCATTCCAACTATAGGTGAACTGGTAGATGGCGACAACAATGAGGGCGGGCCGAACCTGGAAAAGGAGGATGCGCCAGAAGACGGCAAAGCGGCTGCAGCCGTCGATAAGGGCGGCGTCATCGAGCTCACGGGGGATTGTGAGGAAGAACTGGCGCAGCAGGAAGATGCTGAAGGCGTCGCCGAAGAAAAGGGGCACGACGAGCGGTTTGAAGGTATTGACCCACTCCAGCCAGCTGAAGATCATGAACAGCGGAATCAGCGTTACCTGCATCGGCAGCATCATCGTGCTCAAGACGATGACGAACAGAGTGGTGCGGCCGGGAAACTGGATGCGTGAAAAGGCGAAGGCCGCTATTGAGCAGGAGAAGAGAACGGCGACGACGTTGAGCGAGGCGACGAAGGCGGTATTGGAGAAGAAGGTGATGAAGTCGCCCTTGAGCCAGGCCTCGACGTAGTTGGCCCAGCGGTAGGTTGGCGGGATCCAGACCGGCGGGATCTTCCAGATCAGGCTCTTTTCTTTGCCTGCGGTCAGCAGCATCCAGACCCAGGGCGTGAGAAAGAGGGCCGCGCCGGGCAGCACCAGTATCCACAGCCAGACCTGGTGAACCACGGAGCGCCAAAGCGGCCCGGGCGGGCGGGTGTAGCCAAACCTTTTCTGCTCTACCAAGACGTTTTCGGTACGCATCGTTACTTTTTGGAGAAGAGAGGAGAGAGAAAACCCTCTTCTGCCGCCTGCTCTGCGAGCCCTTTGGCCGTTATCTGGCCGCTTCTCCTTCGTAGTAGACCCAGCGCCGGGATGAGTACTGGAATATCAGGGTAAAGGTGATGATGATTGCGAAAAGGACCCAGGCGGCGGCCGAGGCGTAGCCGAAGCGGATCTGCAGGAAGGCCTTGCGATAGAGGAAGAGAACCATGCTCAGGGTGGCGTTGTTGGGACCGCCTTCGGTCATGATGAAGGCCTGGGTGAAGAATTGGAAAGCGTAAATCAGGCCGATGGTGACGTTGAAGAAGATGGTGGGCGTCAGCATCGGGATGGTGACGTGCCAGAATTTTCGAATGCTGTTGGCGCCGTCGATCGTGGCGGCCTCGTAGAGGTGGGTGGGGATGCCCTGGAGGCCGGCCAGGTAGAGGAGCATGTTGGCGCCGACGCCCCAGACGCTCATGATGATCAGTGATGGGAGCGCCCAGGTTGACGAGTAGAGCCATGACGGGCCCTCGACGCCGAAGATGGCGAGGAAGTTGTTGAGCAGGCCGGCGCGGGGGTTGAAGATCTGCAGCCAGAGCAGAGAGACGGCGACGCCGGAGATGACGGTGGGCAGGTAGTAGATGGTGCGCCAGATTCCGAGGCCCAGCAACTTCTGGTTCAACACCAGGGCGATCATCAGGGCCAGGCAGGAGCCGAGCGGAACGGTTGAGAAGGCATAGATGAAGGTTACGCGCAGGCTCTTCCAGAAGAGGTCTTCGCTGAACAGGTCTCGGTAGTTCTCGACGCCGACGAAGAAGGTGCTCGTGAGCAGGTCGGAGCGGAAGAAGCTCAGGCCCAGCGAAAAGAGCATCGGCCCGAACACAAAGGAAAGGAAACCTACCATCCAGGGCAGGAGGCAGAGATAGGCGGTGATCAGGTCCTGCCGTTTCTGGGAGGACCCCACCCGCCACTGTCTAGCCAAGCGCATCGCCATACTGTTTCCTCAGCAGACTCAGAAAAGAGAGAAGAGGAGCCAGAAGCGTTCTCTCACTTCTCACTCCTCTTTACTCTTTCCTTCAGTTATCCCATGCGTTCGAGCGTAGCGTGCTGGGCCTCGGTCACCTGCTGCGAGATGTCGACCAGAATGCTGACGGGCTCGGAGCCTTCAACGTAGATGGCCTCCATAGCAGGGACGAGGAGCTCTTCGGCCACGGACTGGAAGCGGAAGAGCTGCGGGCCGCGGGCCTCGCCGGTCTTCAGCTGATCCACGATGACCTCCAGGTTTACCGGCTCGAGACGGCTGTCGATCTCACGCAAGAAGCCAGGCCACTTGTCGGCGGAGCTGGCGAGGCCGGGCAGACGGCCTGACCTGCGGGCTACGTTGTCCTGGTACCATTCGCCGGCGCCGATCCACTTGACCCAGTTCCAGACGTCGTCGTGGTTGCCGCGGTCGGCGACGCCCTTGTAGACGCACCACTGGTCGGGGGCGCCCATGCAGACGCGGTCGACGGGGCCGGCAGGGATGTGGTTGATGTCCCAGGAGCCTTCCTCCATCTGGTCGGCCAGGTCGAAGAACTGGTCGGCGCTGCGTTCGGCGAAGGCGACGATGTCGGCGGGCAGGACGCCGGTCCATGTGTTGGGGATACCGGAGGCGTTGACCTGGTTTCTCTGCGCCAGGCAGTTGAGGTCCCACATGTTGTGGCGGATCCACTCGAAGGCGGCCAGCGCCTCCTCTTCGCCGAGCATGCATTCCATAAACGTCTCGTTGTCGCGGACCATGCCGCCCCAGGCCTCGACATAGTAGAAGTAGCCCAGTACGTAGCTGGGACGCAGCTGCCCGCCCCAGCGTGTGATCTCGCCGTCGTCATTCTTCTTTGTCAGCGCGCACGCGGTCGCGGCGCAGTCGTCGACGCTCCAGTCCTGTTCGGGGTAGGCGACGCCGAGCTCGTCGAAGGCCGGCTTGCTGTAGTAGACGCTGGTCACGTCGATGTTTGTTACCATCGCCATGCGGATCTGCGTGATCTGGTCCCAGCACTGGTCCCAGCCGGCGGCGAGGAAGATGTCATCGGCGTCGGGGACGTCCTGGTCGACAAGCGGCTGCAGGTCGAGCAGCTGTCCCTTTTCGGCCCAGGTGTTGATGATGGGCGGCCAGGTGGACATCACGTCGGGCGCGGTGCCGGCGGCCATATTGGTCAGCACCTTTGTGGACCAGCCGTCGCCGTGCGGTTCCCAGAGGATCTCAACTTCGGGGCGCTCCTCGTAGTAACGGGGGAAGGCCTCGTTCAGATGGTACTCGGCCCATTGGATGCCGGGCACGTTGGCGAACCAGTCGAAGCTGGCGAAGCGGATCTGGGTCCTTTCGCCTGAGGCCTCCGAGCCGGCCATGCTCTCCCCGGCTGCCGCGTCTCCGCCGGCGGGAGCCGGGGCGCAGGCGGCCAGGGCGGCGGTACCCGCGATTCCGGCGCTCAGGCGCAACATATCGCGTCGAGTCAAACGGTTGGACATGGCAAGTTCCTCCTGTGGAATAATGCTTGGCTAAGCCCTGACAAAGTTGAAATGAGAAGACGCCCGGGCGGTGCGGGTTTACCCCCTTCCGCTAAGTCACCTCGGCGACCTTTGCCGGCAGTCCGGTGCGAATCGACTCCCAGCAGGCCGAGGCCGTGGCTATCACTTTAGCTCCCGCGACTTCATCGATGAGCGGACGCTTGTCCTCGCGCAAACACTCTTCAAAATGGCGCATGTAGCGTATAACTTCCTGGCCGTGCCCGGCTTCGCGCCTGAACTCCAGGCTGAACTCGGGCTGGCCCTGGATCTTGTCGAGAACGAGCTGGTTGTTGACGAACGATCCCTTGTCGCCGAAGATGCTCAGCCCCTGCATGGGCAGCGGCGGCTCCACCAGACCGTATACGGCCAGAATCCGGGCAATCACGCCGGAACGGAAGCGCAGGTTGATCAGGAAATTGTCATGCTTATCGGCCGGATAGCGGTCATCCATATGGCTGCAGGAAGCGTAGGTGAACACCTCGTCGACGTCGCCGAAGAACCAGCGAAGCAGATCGATTGGATGGCAGGCGCCGCCGTAGAGCCAGTCCTGCGGCGCCTCGTGCCGCCAGGCGGTCCGGTCCATGACAGGCCGCATGTCGTGGACGTAGTGCGCTTCCGCAAAGAGCGGTCGCCCCAGGTCGCCGTCTTCAAACAGCTTGTGCGCAGCCATAAACGGCGGCTTGAAGCGGGACGTCTGCCCAACCAGAAATTTGACGCCTGCCCTCTGGACCAGCTGTACGACGCGTCTGGCCTCCTCCAGAGAGACGACCATTGGCTTCGTGCAGATGACATGCTTGCCGGCGGCGACGGCGGCCTCGATATGCGCCATGTGCAGGTGGTCGGGTGAATAGATCCCGACCACGTCGACGTCGGGCTGCAGCGCCAGCTCCTGGTAGTCAGTGGTAAGGTGCGAAATCCCGTGCTCTTTGCCCAGCCGCTCCAGTCGCTCGGTGTCGCTGTCGCACAAGGCGCGCACCTGCATGCTTGACGTCGCATCCTGGTTGATGGAGAGCATGTTCGCCCCCATCCCCAGGCCGATCACGCCGACCCCTATCTCTTTACCCATTCTTCTACCTAACATGAGGTTTCCCGTCTGAAGTGTGAGCGGCGCGTCTAGCGCCCGGCTTTCCGGTCTTCCCTACGTCAGCCCTTTATGCCCGTCAGAGCGATCCCCTTCACCAGGTTTCGCTGAAAAATGAAAAAGACGATAAGCGGCGGAATCAGGGTAAGCAGGGAGCTGGCCATGACCTTGGAGTAGTCGAACCAGCCGAAGGAGTTGCCGATGCCGCGCAGGGCGAGGGGGAGCGTGTAGTTGCCGGCGTCGGTGATGGTGACGAGGGGCCAGAGATAATCGTTGAACGTGGCCCTGAAGCTGAAGATTGCCAGTACGGATATGACCGGCTTCATCATGCCGACGATGATGCGGGTGTAGATGGTGAAATCGCCGGCGCCGTCGATCTTGGCGGCGTCGTAGAGCTCGAGGGGGATGCCGTAGACGAACTGGCGGCAGAGGAAGATGCCGAAGGATGAGAAGACGGAGGGTACGATCAGGACCCACAGCGTGTTGAGGAGTTCGAGCCTGTCCATGACGACGTAGAGGGGGATTAGTAGGGTGAGGAAGGGCACCATGGTGGTCGAGAGCACAAAGTAGAAGAGGGGCTCCCGCAGGGGGAAGCGCAGGCGAGCGAAGCAGTAGCCGCCGAGGGTGGATGTGACGAGAACGGCGATAACGGTCGTGATGGTGACGAAGATGCTGTTGAGGTAGGAGCGGGTGAGACTGCCCCCGCCGATCTTGTGGGAGAGGACGACCTGGAAGGCGTCGAGCGACCATTCTTCCGGCCAGAGCGTGGGGGGGATGCGGATGATGTCGGCGGGCAGCTTGAAGGCGGAGAGCACGAGCCAGGCGAAGGGGTAGAGCATCAGGACGCCGCCGCCAATGAGGACGGCGATGAGCAGCCAGGTCTGCCAGCGGGTGCGCTGCCAGTAGGGCGTTGAGAGGCGGGCAAGGTCGGTCGTGGTCGCGGTCATGGCGCTTCTCCGTCAATAGTCCCAGGACTTGCGGCGGCGCTGGAGCTCGAAAAGGGTGGCGCTGAGCAGGATGACGAACATGGCGATCGAGACGGCGGCGCCGTAGCCGAGGTTTAGCACCTCGAAGCCGAGCTGGTAGGTGTAGAGCGAGAGCGTGCGGGTGCTGTGGCCCGGCCCGGGCATGAGCTGGAAGGGCTCGAACATCTGCATGGTGCCGATGATGCTGGTTACGACCTGGTAGGCCATCGCGGGCTGGATCAGGGGCAGGGTGACGGCGGTGAAGCGTTTCCAGGCGCTGGCGCCGTCAAGTTGGGCGGCCTCGAGCAGGCTGTCTGGCACCTCGTTGATGGCGGCGAGCAGGACGATCGATGAGTTGCCGAGGAAGATCCAGACGACCATGAGTGTTATGCACCAGAGAGCCTGGTCGGGGCTTCTGGAAAAGGGCTGGGCCGGCAGGCCCACCGACTCGAGGATGGCGTTAAAGGCGCCGCCGTTGGTGCGGTAAAGCCATTTCCAGAGCAGGACGCTGACGACGCCGGGCATGATGACCGGCAGGTTGTAGATGGCGAGCAGCGTGTACTGGTAGACGGGGCGCAGGTGGCTGAGGGCAAGCGCGAGCAGAAGGGCGAGGCTGAGGGCGACGAAGATTTCGACGGCCGAGAATCTGACGGTGGTCCAGAGCGCGTTCCAGAAGCCGGGGTCGCCAAGGAGCTTTTCGAAGTTGCGGGTGTTGACGAAGACCGGTTTCTGGATGTAGTCCCAATTGTTAAAGGAGAGCCAGATCGCGGTCCCAAACGGGATCACGAACATAACCAGGTAGAACAGGCTCAGCGAAAAGGCAAAGCCCATACCGAGCCAGCTGTATTGGGAGAGCCGGGCGCGCCATGACCTGGCTGGCACGGCGTCAACTGGACTGGACCCTGCTGTGACTGCCATGGCTGCCTTCCCCTTCAGCGTTGCGGCAACGGGTCAGACGGCTGGGCGGGACGGCCCCGAAGGACCGTCCCTGCCTGCCGCGTTGAATCAGGCATTGAGACGCTCGAGGGCCGTGTCTTCGAGGCCCTGCATTTCGGCGTCGATGTTTTCGACGGCCTCCTGGATGGAGATCTCGCCGGTGAGCGCTCTTTCGGCTTCGCGCCAGGCGGGGGCCGGGTTGGCGACGTGGTGGCCGGCGTAGCGGGCGTGGGGCCAGACGCCGAGGGCGCATTTTTTGGAGACGGCGCCGTACTTGGTGTCTTCGATGCGCGGGTCGGCGTAGACGGCGGGTGTCATGAGGCTGCCGGAGTAGAACTCCATCGCCTGCAGCTGCCCTTCTGTGCTCATGATCATGTCGATGAACGCGAGCGAGGCGTTCAGCTTGTCGGAGTCGTCGCGGAGGCGCCGCGAGAGGGCCCAGGAGCCGATATGGCTGGGGCAGAGTATGCGTTCGACGGCGTCGGGATGGCTGGGCATCGGCACGGCTTCGAGGTTGAGCGGGAACTGGTTGGCGAGGACGCTGTAGGTCCAGGAGCCCATGCCTTCCATGGAGAGAATGCCGTTGGCCATGTCCTGCCAGACGTTGTCGATGAAGTCCCAGTCGAAGAGGCGGTGTTCGTAGATGATGTCGTGCATGAACTGGAGGGCGGCGATGCCTGCTTCGCTGTTGTAGGTGAATGTGGCGGACTCGACGTCGTAGGGCGCGCCGCCGAGTTGATACATGAGGGTCTGGGGGAAGAGGCCCAACATGCCGGTGAGGGTCCAGGCGGCATGGGTCATGTTGCCGTCGTCGTCGATCTGCCGGACCTTGAGGCAGTCGTCGATGACGACGCCGAGGTCGCTCCACTGGGTCCAGTCGCCGCCGGCTTCGGAGAAGTGGTCGGTGTTGAGGACGAGAACGCAGTCGGAGAGGCCGGAGATGTAGGGATAGTAGTATGCCTTGCCTTCGGGCGCGTTGACGGCGGTAAAGGCGGCGGGGAAGAAGCGTTCCTCAAGGGCATTGCGGCCGCCAGCCAAGTCGGTGATTTCGAGGAAGACCTGGGATACGTCGGTGGCGACGACCCAGTCGGTGTAGTGATAGTTGATGTCGCCCTCATTGCCGGCTGCGATGGAAGGGAGGAGTTTGGCGAGCAGGTCGCCGTAGCCGATCGGCTGTGTGTTGACGGTTACACCGGGTTCGACCTCGGCGAAGGCCTCGGTGGCCCAGGCGAGGATGCGATTCATGCCGTCCCAGTCCTGGTGCCAGACGGTGATTTCGGCTTCAAGCTCATCGGGCATGTCGGCGGCCATGTCACCGCCGGTCATGTCTCCGCCGACCGGTGCGCAGGCCGCCAGCACGGCCCCCGCGGTTGCGGCTGACGAGATCTGCAAAAAGCTGCGGCGACTCATACTGTTGCGCTGCATTGTCTGTTTTCCTTCCGCCCTTTTGGGCCTTGATGAGTGAACTGTTATCACTTACCGGATTTCAACAGATTTTGGGCAATTGCCCTCTTCTCGATATATGTGTGCACCGGTTCGGACTGCTACGCAACCAGGCGGACCGAGCCGTGCGTCAGTAGAACCACTCCACCTTTTCTGACCGGCCCGTCTGCGCCGAGATAAGTCCCGCTTCACATACGGCGATGTTGTTCGCCCCGGCTTTTGACGTGATCGGGTTTTCGGCCTTCCCCTCCAGCAGGTCGAGAAAGGCCACCACCGATCCGGCCCACCCGTGACCTCCCACCACGTTACCGGTAGAGGTATCCTCCAACGCAATGGGCTCCTCGTCGCGGCGGTAAAGGCTGCCTTCCTTGAGGGTGCCGGTGAGCCCGTAGCTTTCGAAAAAGCCATGCCAGGTGGGCCCCGAACAGCCGCTGGTCACGTGACATTTGCCCAATACGCCGTTGGCGAAGCGCATGATCAATATGTAACAGTCCTCGCTGGGAAACTCGGGGACGCACTTTGCGCTGCTGTACATTGAAACCTCTTCGACCGGCGAGTCGACCGCCCACAGCATCAGGTCGATCGGGTGGATGCCGCCCCCGAGGAGGATGTTCTGCGGGTTATCGGCGTCGATGCGCCACGGCGTGTGATGGCGGCCGTGGGGCCAGTACCAGGCGGTCATGTCGTGTATATAGTCGCCCTGGATGAAGAAGGGTTCGCCGATTTCGCCCGCCTTGGTCGCCAGTACCATCTCGCGCCAGGGGTAGACGTAGCGCATGGTCTGGTCGGTCATGACGTGCAGTCCGGTGCGCTCTTCGACTTCGATCATGCGGCGGGCGTCGGCGACGCTGGTGGCGAACGGTTTCTCGACGAGCGCGTGGCAGCCGTGTTCGAGGGCCGTGATGGTCTGCTCGGCGTGCAGATGGTCGGGCCCGGCCACAACTACTACGTCCGGGTCTGTTTCGTCGAGCAGCTTCTCGTAGTTGGTGCCGGCGGCTGCATCCGGGTACTTGTCGAGGGCTTCTTCGAGCTGCGCGCCCACGGGATCGAAGAGGCCGACGATCTCGCCGCGGCCGTCGGCGGTGGCGACGTGGGCGCAGTGCAGGCCGGCTCCGCCTGAGCCGCAGATAAGGAATTTCACTGGCGGCATTCTGTTCTATTCCTCCGGATTATGTTGAGCGATGTTGCTGGTCATGCGATTGTCCACGGAGAACACCTCTTTGATGCATGGAGGGTTGGGTAGTCATTGGTTGGGTCAGAAGTCGTTGAAGACGTCGACGGCGTTGCCCGTGCGGATCGATTCCCAGGCGGCGACGCCGGCGGCCACCGATTTGGCGCCGTCGAGGACGCCGGGGGAGGGGTCCTTGTCGTTGTCGAGGCAGTCTTGGAAGTGGCGCATGTAGCGGATGACGGTGGCGCCGTGTCCGTAGGCGCTGAGATCGGTCTCGGCATCGTAAGGCGTCGTCTCAACCTCCTCGACGTTTTCGTCGAGGACGACGCGGATTTCGCCGGGTTCGTTGTCGGTGTACTCGCCCTGGAGGCTGCCCTTGGCGCCGTAAACGCCGTACTGCATCATCGGCAGAGGCGGATGGACGATGCCGTAGAGGCCGGAGACGCGACCGATTACCCCGGAGGTGAATTCGGCGTTGATGAAGAAGTTGTCCTGGATGGGGTAGTCAGGGGTCAGGCCGCCCTTGTTGGCGACCGCGTGGACCCTCTTTATGTCGCCGCCGAAGGCGCGGATGATGTCGATGCTGTGCACGCAGCCGCCGAACATGAAGTCCTGGGGCATGGTCAGACGCCAGGGCGTGAAGTCGTAGATGGGCCGCATGTCGTGCAGGTAGAAGCTTTCGAGGGCGATCAGGTCGCCTAGCTGCCCGTCGTCGTAGATCTTTTTGGCGGCGAGGAACTGGCGGTCGAAGCGCATAGTCTGGCCGACGAGAAACTTGGCGCCGGTCTCGCGCACGAGGTCCACCAGTTTTCTGGCGTCTTCCAGCGTGGTGACCATCGGCTTTGTGCACATGACGTGCTTGCCGTTTTCGAGGGCGCCGATGCAGGACTCGGCGTGGAGGGCGTCGGGCGAGTAGACGCAGACGACGTCGACGTCGTCGCGGCCGATGATGTCGCGGTAATCGGTGCTCCAGTAAGGGATGTTGAACTCGCGGGCAGCCTGCTCGAGCACGTCGGGGCGGCGGGCGCAGGCCGCGGTGATGGTGTAGCGCAGGTCCGGCTCGTCCTGGAGCATGGTCATGGTTGAGGCCATGTTGGCGGGGCCCATGCCGATAATGCCGAGGCGGATGGGAGAACTGTTCATCTGTTACGCCTCCTTACAGGGAGAGGCCGCACGGCAGTTTTGGGTGCGGCTTATGTACTGAAAAAGGTTCGCAATCTTCTCCTGGCCGCTGGCTGACATAGCGAGGGTTCTGACTGCAACGAGCGGCATTTTGTGGTGCGGGCTGCAATCGATTTGATCTGAAGTGGACAGAGGAGAAGTCTATTGAAAACGGCGCGCGACTGTTTCCATTGCCGAAATGTGCTCAAAGCGGATGTGCGGTCACCGCCTGAGTGGGATCGGCGGGCCTTTCAGCGAGCCATTCGGACGCTAATGGATCTGGTTTCGGAGAAGAATAGTGGAAAGCGGGGCAACTGTCAAGCAGGATCAAAAGGGGGGTGCATCCCTTTCCGGCTGGAACTTCTGGTAAAGTGATGATAGAATGGGAGCAATGTATTATTTAAGAAATCTCTTTACTCTAATATGAATTTGGATGACTAGTTGGGGGTCTATGCTGCCATCTGTATTGATTTACCGAGCCGCCATTGGGGATTGTTATGGATCTTATCAATGAGCCGATTATCGATAGGGTAAAGAGGAAACACGCCGATGCCCGCGATTGGCTCACGAACTGGTGCCATGAAGTAAGAAGCAGTAGCTGGGAAAACCCAGACGCTGTGAGGAATCTGTTTCCCAGGGCAAGCATTCTGCCGGACAACCGGGTGGTCTTCCGAGTCAAAGGGAATCGTTATAGGCTGATCGTTCATATCGATTATCGCAAGGGCATCGTTGTCGCAGTCTTCTTTGGCACGCACGCTGAGTACGACGAGTTCAATGCGAAGGAGGCGTGAATCGGGACACGGATCAGAAGGAAAAGGAGGTAAACAGATGACAAAAAGGGATGCAGGAGAGTACATCAGTCCAATTCGAACAGAGGGGGAGCACAAGAAGGCAGTTGCACGAATCATCGAGATTCTCGGTGCTGTAGAGGGTTCGCCCGAAGACCGCGAGCTCGATGCTCTTGTAGAGGCGGTAAAGGCGTATGAAGCCGAGACGGTAGAGAGCGATTTCCCCGACCCGATCTCGGCGATCAAGTTCCGCATGGAGGAGGCCGGCTTGACGCAGCGTGACCTGGTTCCACTTATTGGCAGTCGGGCGAAGGTATCCGAGGTTCTGTCGGGGAAGAGGGAGTTGACGATGTCGATGGCGCGGGCGCTGCATGAGCATCTCGGCGTTCCAGCTGATGCCCTGCTGAAGAAGCCGGGTGCGACTTTTGGCCCCGCTCCCACGCCAGATGAGTTGCGGCGTTTTCCCTGGAGAGAGATGGTCAAACGCGAATGGATTGATCCCAGGCCCAATCTCCAGGATTATGCAGAGGAACTGTATCGGTATCTGGAGGACCGGGCAGGCGGTCAAGGCGTAATGACACAGGCACTGTTGCGGGAGAACGGCCATCGCCGCATGAACGCCAAAACGAACTGCTTCGCGCTCTGGGCCTGGTGTTTACAGGTGCTGGGCAGCGCAAATGAGAACCTGCCGCAATGCGATTATGTGCCTGGGGTCGTGGACAGTACGTTCCTGCGCGAAGTCGCCCAGTGCAGCAGCATGGCGGACGGCCCCTTGAAGGCGCGCGAACATCTGGCAAACCATGGCATAGCTCTCGTCGTCGAAAAACACCTTAAGAATACCTATCTGGATGGGGCGGTATTGCGGCTCGGCGATGGGCGGCCTGTGGTCGGACTGACGTTGCGCTACGACCGCATCGACAACTTCTGGTTTACGTTGATGCACGAGCTGGCGCATGTGAGTCTTCATCTGGAGAACAGTGGAGTCGCCGCGTTCTTCGATGACCTGGATCTGAAGGAGTCTAGCCGGATGGATGTTGATGCCCCGGAACTGAAGGAGTCCAGCCGAATGGAGAAAGAGGCCGATGAAATGGCGGAAAACGCGCTCATCCCGCCGGAATTGTGGAAGTCCAGTCCGGCAAGGGTGAACCCGACACCGATGGCGGTCTATGAGCTTTCGCAGCGGGCGGAAGTGCATATGGCGGTCGCCGCGGGCCGGGTGCGTTATGAGCACAATAACTATCGGCTGTTGTCGCAGTTTGTGGGTAGGGGTGAAGTTGGGCGCTTGTTTGAGGGGATTTGAGTTGAGCTAGGGAGCGAGGTGGGAGTTGAAGATGCTGGGTCGGGTCATGCTGTGAGCTTGGCGCTGGGCTTGTTTTTCGGGAAATGTAGTTTTCGGGTTGGAATGGGGTTGGCAAGAAGATCGCAAATTGGGTAAGCGGCGGACTGTTTTGGTGCCTTCGAGCGCGTCACGAGACTTGAAGGCTGTCATGAGTCGGCTCCGTTACTTGACCATCGTGCTGCCCCTCCACAGGCTTGGTGAATTGCTCCATTATACACCTTAGCTTGTGGTCCAGTTTTTGGGGCAGACTTCATTTCATCCATACCATATTCGCTTCCTCACTAGGCCCATAGGCGCTCCTTCAACACGACAAGGTGCCGGATCTGGTCGAAAGGACCGATTCCGGCGCTTTTTCCTGTTTTGAACCCGATCCTGGGAATCCCCCGCACAAGGGAGGCCGCTTGCGGCCGACCGCCCAGAACCGCAGTGGTCAGTGGCGAGGATTGGGACGTGTGCAGCGGGGAGGCGTTTAGCCTTTGAGGCCGGTGAGGGCGATGCCGCGGACGAAGTTTTTCTGGAAGATGAGGAAGACGATGAGGGGCGGGATCGAGACGAGGACGGAGCCGGCCATGACGGCCTGGTAGTCGGTGCCGCCGAAGCGGTTGGCCATGCGGGCGATGATGAGGGGGAGGGTCAGCTTCTTTTCCTCGTTGAGGATGACGAGGGGCCAGAGGTAGGCGTTGAAGGCGCCGAGGAAGACGAAGATGGCGAGCGCGGAAAGGATCGGTTTGGTCAGGGGTAGGATGATGTTGCGGTAGATGCCGAAATCGCCGCTGCCGTCGATTTTGGCGGCGTCGTAGAGCTCGCGGGGGATGCCATAGACGAACTGGCGGCAGAGGAAGACGCCGAATGAGGAGAAGATGCTGGGCACCCAGACGCCCCAGAGCGAGTTGAGCAGATTCAGCTCGCGCATGACGATGTAGAGAGGGATCAGGAGGGTGAGAAAGGGTACCATGGTGGTGGAGAGCACAAAGTAAAAGAGGTAGTCGCGGCCGGGGAACTCGAGGCGCGCGAAGATGAAGCCGCCCATGGATGATGTGATGAGGACGCTGATGACCGTGCCCGAGGTGACGATGATGCTGTTGACGTAGGCGATCGGCAGATTGGCTCTCGTGGGATCCATCACCATTAAATAGGCGCTCAGGGTCCACTTCTGGGGCAGTAGGGTGACGGGCAGGCGCACGATGTCGGCGCCGGTCTTGAAGGAGGAGAAAAGGAGCCAGATAAAGGGGTAGAACATGGCGAAGCTGAAGAACGCCAGGATGAGGAATACGACGGCTTTTGTCCACCTGCCTGAGATGAGCCAGCGGCGGAAGGGGGAAATGGGGGAGTGTAGAGTTCTGGAGTCAGCAGTTCCGGCCATGTGGCATCAATGTTCCCATTCGATCCGCCAGCGGCGGAGTTGGAAGACGGTGGCGCCGAGCAGCATGACGAAAATGATCAGCGAGACGGCCGCGCCGTATCCCAGATTGAGGGCGCGGAAGCCCAGTTCGTAGGTGTAAAGCGCCAGCGTCCTCGTGCTGAATCCCGGGCCCGGAATGAGGAAGAAGGCCTCAAACATCTGCACTGTGCCGATCACGCTCACGACCATCTGATACACGAGTACCGGCCGGATAAGCGGCAGGGTGATGCGGAAAAAGGACTGCCAGAAGCTGGCCCCGTCGAGGCGGGCCGCTTCGAAAAGGCTTTCGGGCACGTCGTTGATACCGGCCAGAAAGAGGACGATACCGGTGCCGAGGTGCGCCCAGATGATGACGACGGTGATCGCCCAGAGAGCCTGCTGCGGGCTGGCCAGGAAAGGTTGCTCGGGCAGGCCGATGCTGCTGAGCAGCGTGTTGAACGCGCCGCCGGTGGGGCGATAGAGCCAGCGCCAGAGGTAGAGAGAGACCACTAAGGGCGTGATCACGGGCAGGTAGTAGAGCGAGAGGTAGATGTTCTGCCATTTGCCCAGGATCTGGCTCAGAGCCAGGGCGAAGAGCAGCGCGATGGTGAGACCGAGGCTGATTTCGACCACCGAGAACAGGATCGTCTTTTCCAGGGCTTGCCAGAAGTACTGGTCGGTGAAGGCCTTGGTGAAGTTGCGCAGGCCGACGAACTTGGGATTGGTGATGAAGTCCCAGTTCTGGAAGGCGAGCCAGATGCCGGTGCCGAAGGGGATGATGAAGATGATGGTATAGAAGATGAGGATGGCGGCGGAGTAGATGAGCGCGAAGGGGCTGGCGCGGCGGAAGCGCCGCCAAACGCTGTCACGGCGGGCGGTGGGTAGTTGCGGCAACGTTTGACCACCGGCGGCGGGGTGGTCTTGCAACGTAGTCATGTTTGCAGTTCCGCTGGTTCGCGGGCGCCGCGCACCCTTGTACGCGGCGCCCTCTCAGACTTCATTTTGTGAGGTCAGGCTGCCAGACGTTCTCTGGCCTGGTCTTCCTGTTCCTGCAGATAGGCGTCCATGGCGGCCAGCGCTTCCTGGATGGTGATTTCCTGGCGCATAGCGCGGTCGAACTCGGCTGCGGCCGGGCCTTGCTGGGCGACGTGGTCCTGGGGATAGCGGGCGTAGGGCCACATGCCCTCGGCGACACGCTTGGAGACGAGGCCGTACTTGACATCGCCGATGCCGGGATCGTTGTATACGCCCTTGGAGGGAACAACGCCGGAGTAGAAGTCAAGGGCTTGGAGGAGCGCGCCGTTGCTGACGATCAGCAGGGCAAAGTCGACGGCGGCATCCAGCTTGGCGGAGTCCTCGGCCAGCCGCTTCGAAAGCCCATAACCGGCGACGTGCTGCGGGTAGAGTATATAGTCGACCGCGTTTGCGAGCGGCGGCGTGACGATGTTGTCGGCCGGCACGTCGGCCACGTCGGTCATGACGCTCATAGTCCAGGCGCCGTTGCCCCAGATCGAGACGAGCTGCTGGGTACAGGCCTCGTATTCGCTGGTAAACAGCTCGAAGTCGACGGTCTTGTGGACCCAGTAGATGTCGTGCAGGATCTGGGCGGCGGCTGCGCCCACTTCGCTGTCGTGGGACCAGACACCGGTCTCCTTGTCGAAGAAGTCCCCGCCCAGCTGCCAGATCAGGGTCCACAGCAGCTGATATTGGGAGCTGGAAATCGAGTAACCTGAGCGGGTGACTTTGCCCTCCTCGTTCGTCTGCGTCATGGCGATGCCGGCCTCAACCACCTCTTCGTAGGTCCCGAAGTTGAGGTAATCGACGCCCGCTTCGGCGCAGTGGTCCATGTTGACGGTCATGGCGGCGCCGCGGATGCCGGCGAGCCAGGGCAGGTAGTAGACCTTATTGCCCGGCACTTCGACGGCCTGGAAGGCGGCCGGCCACATCTTTTCCTCGAGCTCGGCAGCGCCGCCGGCGGCGTCGGTAATGTCGAGGAAGACGCGGGTGATGTCGGTGGCGACCACCCAGTCGGTGTACATCATCATGACGTCGCCTTCGGTGCCGGAGGCGATTGAAGGCAGCATCTTGTTGAGCAGGTCTCCGTAGCCGATGGCCTGGAGGTCGACGTTGACATTCTCGTGGTCCTTCTCAAACTCGGGCTGGACCCATCCCATGATGCGGTTGGCGCCGTCCCAGTCCTGGTACCAGACGACGAGATCGATGGGTTCTTCCATTGCGTCGGCCATGCCCGCGTCCGACTCGGTGGCCACCGGTGCGCAGGCAGCCAACATTGCAGCGGCGCCCAGACCGGCGCTCACCTTGAGAAACTGGCGACGACTTGTCTTGTGCATCATTTCCTCCTGAGAATCTTATTTGGATGCCAATGGGAAGTGGAACTGCTTTCGTGGAAATCTGTCCAGGGACTGCTTCTCCAAGTTGAGGTCGGGGCACGATGGGCAGTATAGCATTAAGCAGGGATCTGTCAAACCGCTCTTGTCAATAGATGTCCGGTTCCGCTTTGAAAACGGGTGCAGGTGCTGATAGAATTGCACCATGCGCCAGGCAAAACCTGTAGCCGGTTAAACCGGTTTACCCCCTCTGCCGGGAAAGAGCGGATGAATCTCAGACGGCTCAGCGCGGTGTCGTTCGGCCACATGGCAATCGATATTCTCAACGCCTCGATCGCCATGATCCTCGCGGTTCTCGCGGCGCCCTTCAACATTTCTAACGCCCAGATTGGGCTGGGTGGGATGGCCTACGCGCTGATGGGCTCGCTCACGCAGCCCTTTTTCGGCGTGCTGGCCGACCGTTTCGGCGGGCGCTGGCTGGGTGCGGTCGGGCTGCTGTGGACAGCCGTCTTCTACTACGCGGCCACCTTCTCGCAAAACTATCTCACGCTGATCACGCTGATGACGGTCGCCTCGCTGGGCAGCGGCGCGTTCCACCCCCAGGGCGCGATGAACGCCGGCGCGGCGGGAGGTCACAAGGCAACGACGGGGACATCAGTCTTCTTCCTGCTGGGGCAGATGGGGCTGGCCTTGGGGCCGATGATTGCGGGCGTCCTGCTGGAAGAGATCTGGATGCTTGGCCCTCGCATCATGGCGATCGCGACGCTTCCGTTCGTGGTGTGGATGGCCATTGGCCTGCGCAAGCCGCTGGTGCGAGTCGAGGAGGAACCGCCGCAGCCGGCTACATTAGAGCAGCGGCGGCGCCTGCAACAACGAATCTCGCGCGCGCGGGCAGTGTCAAACCGTGTTACTCAGCCTGATAAGCGCTGGGTGGCGCTGGCGGCCTTTGCGGTGCTGGTGGCGTTGCGGGCCTCGGTCCACCAGATCTTTTACGGGATGCTGCCCAAGTACTTCGCCGACCTGGGGTTTTCGCCGACACAGTTCGGCTTTATGGTCGGCGTCCCCAGCGTAGCCATAGCCCTCGGCTCGATGACGGGAGGCGTTCTCGGAGATCGCTATGATCAGCCCAAGATCCTGCTGTGGTCGCTGCTGGCGGCCACGCCTTTTTCCTGGCTGATGCTGGACATTGTGCATGGATGGGTATTCTTCCCGCTGGCCTTCGCGGCCGGCTTCCTCGTAGGCATCCCTCACAGTATTCTTGTTGTTATGGCCCAGAGGTTCCTGCCGAACAGGCAGGGGTTGGCGAGCGGTGCCATCCTGGGCTTCACGTTTGCATCGGGGGCGTTGGGGATGGGACTGGCCGGTCCGATCGCCGACTTCTACACGCTGTCGGGCGTCATGCACGTTGTTGCGGTCATGCCTCTGTTCGCGGCGTTGTGCGCTCTGTTTTTGCGCACGCTGACTGCGACGGCGCTGCCTATGGCGCCCGCGGCGGGGTCGGCGGATTGAGCGAGCGGAAATACCGTGCTCCGAAAAGACCGAGCGGACAGGGGCACTACATTCGATCCCTCTCATCCGGCGGGTCTGCGTCATCCACTTTGGCCATAGCCGCACGGAACTTCTCCCTGTTCCCCCGCTCCCCACGCGCTTCAAGATAGGCCTCGGTTGCAATTGCGGATGCTTTCTCAGTCATAGCCAGAGTTATAAACTGTTCAAGGGACATGCCTTCGCGTTCGACTATATCCAGAAACAGTAGAGTGAAGCGACTCAGGAATGGAAAGACTTATTGTTGTAACTGTAGCTGTCCTATTTGGTCAAGGTGAAGTGGGCCCCCAAAAACTGGACCACAAGCTAAGGTGTATAATGGAGCAATTCACCAAGCCTGTGGAGGGGCAGAAGCACGGTCCAAAGGCGACTGAAGATTATCGGGAAAAAGCCGAAACTCGTTAGGAAGATAAATCTTCTGTTACAATGCGCTGCGGACTCGCAACTGTAAAGAGCGTCTTGGTCCGGAACTATCGGCATTGGAAAGTATCGGGGTAGGTCAAGGCTGCAAACATGAATTCCCCAACGAATCCAGTTGACGCGCCCACAGAGGCGCGGAGGTCCCTGTTCGACCGTTTTGCGTCCCGTATATCTGTTAAGGAGAGTCTGACCAGGAAGCTGGTTTCTTACCAGGGAAACAAAGAAGCTCCGGGACTGCGCTGGATGAAATACAAAGAAGGGTTTTCCGCCAGTTTGGTCAATAGCCTGCTGGAACAGAATGAAGCGAAGACTTTTCTTGATCCCTTTTCCGGTTCAGGCACTGCGCCCCTCACCGCGAGTTGCATGGGAATGGAAAGCGCCGGCATCGAGATTATGCCTGTCGGGAACCTGTCAGCTCGGGCTATCGTCGCTGCCGCTAATGGACTCCGCTACGATGACTTTTATTATGTATGGCAGGAGTTGATTGATTCACTCTCGTCCAAAGAATATGAAGTTGATGATTTGTTTCAACACATCCCTATCACACAACGTGCCTTCCCCGAGCAGACTGAGCAAGATCTGGCAAAAGCCAGGAAATTTGTAGATGGAATTCGTGACCCGTCGCTAAAGACCCTCTTGACTCTGGCTTGTGTAAGCGTCCTCGAGGAAGTTAGCTATACTCGAAAGGATGGTCAGTTCTTACGATGGGATCCCCGATCGGGCCGCAACGTCAGTAAAAGGTGGCAAAAGGCGGAGCTACCTACGCTCACTCAGGCCCTTCAGCGGCGCTTTAGGGAAATCATGAACGATATTCCGGCGCTGCAGCGGAAGTACTGGAACGCGGCTCCAGTTTTTGTGGATGGATCCAGCCTCACCGAACTCAGAAAGTTGCCTGACAAGAGTTTTGATGCTGTTGTTACTTCTCCCCCCTATGCCAATCGGTACGACTATACCCGAACCTATGCTTTGGAGTTGGTCTATCTCGGCTATGACGCCAACCGCCTTAAGGTGCTGCGCCAAGACCTGCTCTCCGCGACGGTGGAAAACAAGCCCAAACGTGATCGCCTGCTTCGAGAATACGGGAAAGCGTCCATACTCGAACACGCCTTCCGAATGACTGACGACCAGACTGCTTTGCAAGAGGCTCTGAACATTCTCAAACAGGAAGCCCATAACCTGAGTAACCGTAATGTCATTTCACTGGTGGAGAATTACTTCACAGAGATGGCTCTCGTGGTGAGCGAACTGGCCCGACTGGTAACTCCGGGCGGCAGCGTGTTCATGATAAATGACAATGTTCGCTATCACGGCCAAGAAATTCCGGTCGACCTTATTCTCTCAGACTTTGCGGAGCAGTCGGGGTTGCAATGTGAAGCGATTTGGACTCTCAACCGGGGAAAGGGGAACTCCAGCCAGCAAATGGGACGATTCGGAAGACAAGAACTCAGGAAATGTGTTTATTACTGGAGGAAATGCGATGGCTGATCGACAGGCTCGTCTGGAGGATGCCAGACAACGGGCGTTGATCATAACCAGGCATATTCGAGAGCGAGCCGATGAAGGAGTCAGACAGATTATCAAGGATTTCGAAGCCTTTTTGGATTTTGAAGGACGGCTGGAGGACTTGGCGATTGCACCTGAAGCATGGGCGCACATCGTCCAAGCACAGTTCGACCCTAAACTGGTTTTTGCCCATCCTGAGCTGTTGCGTATCCATCCGCAAACTTCCCTTCACTATCGGGGTATTTCCACCCTGTCCCTTAAGCGAGTTCAGACGATGGCGGGCGCGGTCAACAAGTGGGAGGACGGCACATTCCGGCGGCCACC
The DNA here is from genome assembly GCA_965200615.1 of Caldilineaceae bacterium. Taxonomy (GTDB): domain Bacteria; phylum Chloroflexota; class Anaerolineae; order Caldilineales; family Caldilineaceae; genus Bin5. The sequence goes on from OZ241377.1 coordinate 2,273,205, forward strand.
CAGCCCGGAAAGATGCCTACATGTAGCCCGCGTCTATAATGCTGTGATCTCTGTAATCATTACAGGGACGGACGGGTGGACGTTGGAAAACGGTTATAGGAATATCTTGGCAACGATTGGAATAACACAGGACGGTTCGTTACGGAATCTGGTCGGGCAGGAAGGCGAGACAGCAGTCAAGGAGCGGATTTCCCAGTGGCTGACCGCGGACGACACGATTCCGACGACCGTTCTCGGGTCAACCACGATAATTGGAGCCGCGGAAGAGTTGAGAATGGTCTACGGTTCCGAACCCGACATTAAATTTGAAAGCCTCACCGGGGCAGACTGGCAAATCATCGCAACGGTGGAGATTAAGAGTGGTACCGATCCGGCCGGCGCCCTTGAACGTCTGGGCGCCATCCAGAAAAGTTTCGAACAAACGCCTCCCAGATCCCGAAACTTTGCCGTTCTCGGTGTTGTCACTTCTGAAATGCGAAGACGCTTGGACGAGATGAATGTAGCGAAGGACTTCGAACTCTATCAGATCTTAAATGATGGCAAGGCTTGGGACGACTTTATTATGGAGATCTTTCACCACACCCTGCGTATCGCCTGAGCGTGTCCCGCGCCTGAACATAGGGATGCTCTGAGTCTCATCCTCTGCCTTTCCAAGCCGTTTCTTGCTTGTTCTTCCTCTTAGACCCTGTTTGAAAATTCACCCGACTTGCCGTCCTGATTGATTATGCGACTGTACTTATCTGAATTTCCGACGAAATCTGCGTTCTTGTCACGGAAGTCAGCGGATTTCATTGGAGTGAGGGCTTCTATTACGAAAAATCTGAAGGGCACAACTTGGATTCTTCGACCAAGCAGGAATTTTCAAACACCCTCTAAGAGAAGACACCTACAACTGGAGAGCCGTGTGCGATGCAAGTCGCAAGCACGGTTCGGGGAGGGGTTGTTGGAAAAGTGCCCACCTTTGGGTAACTCGCCGGCAATCTACTCTACCAATCTGGGCGCAGATCCGGAGATGCGCTATACGCAGGATGGGACGCCGGTGACTTCCTTCAGAATAGCGACGAATCGCCACTGGAGTTCCCAGGATGGGACGATGCAGGAGAAGACGGTTTGGTTCAGTGTCTCGGCATGGCGACGGCTGGCAGAAACTTGCGACCAGTATCTGACGAAGGGGCAACGGGTGCTGGTTGTCGGTGAGATGGAAGAACCGAGCACGTAGACCGACCAAGAGGGGAACGCGCGCTTCACCGGAGGTGCAGGCATGGAACGTGCAGTTTTTTTACCTCACGTACGGAGGCGCAGTCCTTCACACCGGCTCCGTCCCAACTAGGACACGACTGACAGTGCAACACGCCTCCACGTGAGTGGGACAACGGCAAAAGCCACACCAACATGGAGCGTTGCCGCAAGTGCAAAAAGCGCAGATATGTATATATTTCCAGGAGCAAGCAAGCTGAACTACGGATTGAGTATATGGACAGCGAAGGAAATCCGACAGAGACGGAACCTCCTTGCGCAGGGACTGGTCTCGTTACTCACAGGGAGCTCAACACGGTCAGGCCTTATATGAACAGTTCCTAGACGGAGGTTCAGATAAGGGGATGGTATTTGACGCCGAGGTTCGCCACGAACCACTTAGCGGAGGCGGGTAACAGAGGATATGGGACCTCGATCAGGACAAAACATGGACACGGAGGATGGCCCCCAGACGTCTCGGCGGCTGCGGCGATACGGTATGCAGGCCTGGGATTCCTGTTGGGGTTCCTGCTGTGCGCGATCCTGGCGGGGGCTTTGATGAGGCAGATGCAGCGGCCGACGCCGCCCCCGATCGTGCTGCATGCGCTGCCAACTCCGGCGCCGACTGCCACGCCCGGTCCGCTTGTCGTCTTCGTAAGCGGAGGCGTGCACAGCCCGGGCATGTATGAGGCGCCGGCGGGCGCCCGCGTGGGTGATGCGCTGGCCAGAGCGGGCGGTTTGCTGGCGGATGCGGACCCGGCCGCTCGTCAACCAGGCGGAACCGCTTTACGACGGCGCGCAGGTGCATGTGCCTCTGCCGCAGTCCCCAGAGGCAGAGGCTGCGTCAACAACCGGGGCGCCCTCTTCCGGCCTGTCGGGACAATCGTCCTCGGCGGCCGCGGGGGCGTCCTCTAACGCGTCAAGCGGCGGGCTGATCAACGTCAACACGGCCTCCCTTGAACTGCTCGAGACGCTTCCCGGCATCGGCCCGGCCAAGGCCGCGGTGATTATCGCGGAGCGGCCCTTCGGTACGGTCGAGGAGTTGGAGCGGGTGCCCGGTATTGGTCCCAAAACCCTGGCGACCATCGCGCCGCTGGTTAAAGTTCGCGATTAATTGTGCCGCGCTGGATCAGGGACGCGTTCAGGCCGTATACGATCGATTCACGAAAGAGGTCTTTTCTATTGGAGTTCAGCCTGCGCCGGAGCGCATCCTCCAGACTTGGCAAGTATCCCGCACGTCTTGATCTGCTTTGGTCGTCAGGATTCCTCGCGACCGGGTCTCAATACGCCTCTCGAACCGGCCCGATTGGATGAAACTTCTCTATCTTGCGATAGCCTATCTTGTGGGCGTAGCCGCCGGGCAGCTTCTCTGGCAGCAGGGATGGTTTGGCTGCGGCGCCGGCGGCCATCTCTGGATCGCGGCGCTGGCTCTCATTCCGATCTGTCTGTGGAGGGATGCCATTGACGCTCCCCGGGCGGCAGAGCCTATGGTCTGGCCGGAGCCGGCGGGTTTTGTTCCGCCGCGCAGGACCCCCTCAGCCTGGCTTGTGGGTGGGATTTTGCTGGCAGGCATTTGCGGCGTCCTGCGTCTTGGTTCGCATCCTCCCCAGCCCTGTCTCGGGCCCACCGACCTGGCTTACTACAACGGCAACGAAGGGGACGGTGGGAGCCGGCTGGTGACTGTAGACGGGTATGTGGCGAGCTACCCGGTCCTGAAAGAGGGCCGGCGGCGGCTGGACATTGAGGCGGAATACCTGGAGCTCGACGGCGAGAGGATAAGGGTCGACGGGCGCCTGCGACTACAGACGAATAGCGTACACCGTTTTCGCTACGGCGAAGGTGTGCGGGCGCGAGGCGAGCTGACGGAGCCGCCGGTCTTCGAGGGCTTTGATTACCGGGCCTACCTGGCGCGCAAAGAGATTCACAGCCTGATGCAGCGGGCAGGCGTCGAACCGCAGCCGGGCATGCTGCGCGGGACGCTTCTGCTGCGGTTCGTCTATGGCTTGCGTGATCGCGGCGAGAGGCTGCTGAACCGCCTGCTACCGGAGCCGTATGCGGCGCTGGCAAACGGGATGTTGCTGGGCATCGAAGCCGGCATTCCCGACGATCTGTACGAGAAGTTCAACCTCACGGGCACCAGCCACGTGATCGTGATCAGCGGCAGCAACGTGGCGCTGGTGACCGGTGTGCTGATGGCGCTGGGCATCAGGTTGTTTGGCAAGCGTGGCGCGTTGTGGCCGACCCTGGGCGGGCTTGCCCTGTACACGGTCCTGGTGGGTGGAGACGCCGCGGTCATGCGGGCGGCGTTGATGGGCGGCCTGTTTGTGGTGGCAACGGTGCTGGGGCGCCAGAGCACCGCGCTGGTAAGCCTGGCCGCGGCCTGCTGGGCGATGACGCTGTGGAATCCGCTCATGCTGTGGGATGTGGGCTTTCAGCTCAGCAGCGCGGCCACCGTCGGACTGATCCTGATCGGACCTGCACTCACGGACAGCGCAACGTCACTATGGCACATGTTGGAGAAGGGCTTGCTGCGGAAGGGGCATGCGGCGGACGGTTCCCAGGCGGACTTTCTCATACCCAGGTCGTTTGGTGACCTGCTGCGGGACAGCCTCTTGATGACGATCGCGGCCAGCGTAACGACTTACCCTCTTATCGTCCAGTACTTTGGACGGCTCAGCCTGATCAGTCTGTTCACCAATGTGCTGATCGCGCCGGTGCAACCGTGGATAATGATATTTGGTGGCATGGGATTGATCGTGGGGTTGTCGGGCCTGGAGCAGATCGCTTACTACCTGCTATTTGTACCGTACGCCAGCCTGTGGTGGACGACGATGATCGTGAAATGGAACGCGACCTTCCAAGGCGGCAGCGTGGAGGTCGCCGCGTACGGGGGAGGCGCCATGGCTTTAACTTACGCCGCAATTCTGGGGTTGTACTGGCGGAAGTCGATAGCGGGATTTCTGGGGCGGATTGGGCACAGGGCTGTTAGATTTTCCACTGTGGAACACGGCGAAATCGCGGCCGGCCGGCAGTTGACACTCCTTGCGGGAGCGATGCCCACCTGGGCGGTAGGCATCCTGGCGATGGCGGCCGGCCTGCTGTGGTGGCTGGCCTTGACGCAGCCGGACGGGCAACTCCACGTTTATTTCCTGGATGTTGGTCAGGGGGACGGGGTCTTTATCCAGACGCCCAGCGGGCGCCAGGTGTTGATTGACGGCGGGGATGACGGCCAGCAGCTGTTCGCTGAACTGGGCGCGGTTATGCCGTTCTGGGACCGGCAGATCGATCAGGCGATCGTAACGCACCCTGACTGGGACCATATTGGCGGACAGATCGATTTGCCCGGCCGCTTCGAGCTCGGCCAGGCGATAATCAGCGAGAATGTGCGCTCTCACGAGGATTCACAGCTCTGGCTGGCGGCCCTGGATGCGGAGAATGTGCCGGTTGTGGGATTGCAGCAGGGCGCCTGGCTGGATCTTGGTGACGGGGTGGCGCTGTGGGCGCTTTGGCCACCGCGGGAAGAGACGTTGCGGGGGCTGGAAGAGGATGACAAGAACGAACGGTCGCTGGTGCTGAAGCTGGTTTACGGCAGTTTTTCGGTGCTGTTGACGGGCGATGCCGGCCTGCCCAGCGAGGAGCGTCTGTTGCGCGAGGGTCAGCCTGTCGCCGCGCATGTGCTCAAGGTCGGGCATCACGGCAGCGAGCACAGCAGCAGCCCGGCGTTTGTCGAGGCGGTCGGCCCAAGTGTGGCGGTCATCCAGGTCGGCGCCGAGAACCGGTACGGTCATCCGGACCCGGAGGTGCTGGAGGTACTTGGCGGGCGTCTCGTATTGCGCAATGACAGGGAGGGGCGCGTCCACATCTGGAGTGACGGACGGCTGATGTGGATTGGGACGGAGAAGGGCGACGGAACCGAGTTGTTGGAATGGAGCGGCGCGGCGGATGACCAGGAGGGATGAGCTCCCCGACCCGGCTGCCCTTTCCCGACACGTCTAATTGAAGTGCTTTTCGAGCGCGTCTTCGATCCAAGTGCGACAAAGGTCGGACATGGTTGTTTCGTGGGCTGCGGCCAGCTGCTTGAACTGGCGATGCGTACTGTTGGGCAAAAGAACGACAAGGCGACGTATCTTCTCAGGCGTTTCCTCTATGCCCGTCTCCTTTTCTGACGGCAAGGCAGCCGTGCCATGGTCGATGTAGGATTCGACGTCTGCAGCCGGGTCAGTGTTGGGTCGTCTCAGATTGAAGCGGGTTTCAGACATTGCGCAAGTCAGTTTACTCCGGCCACGCCTCCTCCATAATCTCCGGCTCCACCGTCGCCCCGCGCGCGCCGGGGCGCAGGCGGCCGGTGACGACCTGGCTGTCGTGCTGGAAGACGAGTAGCGTGTTCTTTTCCTCGGCCTGCCGGCGCAGATTGCGTTTGCCCTCGATGCTGCGCATCGGTTCCAGGTCAAATGCCGGTACCCACGCCAGCCGCTCCATGTGCGCGGCCCAGCTGCATGCGTCGCCCAAGAAGAGAAGCGATTCGCCGGCGTCCTCAACCCATACAACCTGCATGCTTTCAGTATGGCCCGGTACTGTAACCGAACGTACACCCGCCGCCAGTTTCAGATCGCCGTCTACAATCTCCAACTGGCCGGTGCGGCGCAGGGGGTCCCAGTTTTCGGGAAAGTAATGGCCGCGCGTGCGCTCATTGGGGAAGGATGCCTCGGCCAACTCCAGGCGCTGGATCAGGTAGCGGGCGTTGGGAAACGTGGGGACAACCTCGCTCTCCGCATCGGAGGGATCAAGCAAGCGCGTGTTTCCGCCGCAATGGTCGGCGTGCAAATGCGTCAACAGCACGATATCGACATCCTCCGGACCGAAACCGACACGGCGCAGGTCGGCCTCCATACGCCGGCTGCTGTTATCCATGCCAAATTCAGTTCGATACTCGGCGGTAATCTTGTCCCCCTGGCCCGTGTCCACCAGGATCAACCCCGCCGGCGACTGCACCAGCAAGCAGCGCATCTGCGCCGGAATGCGATTCTTCTCGTCCGGGCGGATGATCCGCTCCCACAGAACGCGCGGCACAAGACCAAAGAAACTTCCGCCATCGATCAGCTGCTGGCCGTCACTGACGATATGACACGGGATGGAACCGACCTGAAATGAGTATGGCATTGGTTAGTCCTCAGAATCTGTCCGCCTGAAAACCTGTGAATTAATCTGAAAGCTGGTCCTTCACCTTGCAATACGGCCCAATATCACTCCGGCCACGCCTCCTCCGTAATCTCCGTTTCCACCACGGGCCCGCGCGCGCCTGGCCGCAACCGTCCGGTCACGACCTGCCCGTCGTGCTGGAACACAAGCAGCGCATCCTTCTCCTCCGCCTCTCTGCGCAGATTGCGTTTGCCCTCGATGCTGCGCATCGGGTCGAGATCGAAGGACGGCACCCAGGCCAGCCGGTCCAGATGCGCGGCCCAGCTGCAGGCGTCTCCCAGGAAGAGCAGCGATTCCCCGGAATCCTCTACCCATACGACCTGGATGCTCTCGGTATGGCCCGGCACGGTTACCGTGCGGACCCCCCTCGCCAGGGTCAGATCGCCGTCAACGAGCTTCAGCTGTCCTGAGCGGCGCAGCGGCTCCCAGTTGTTGGGGAAGTAGGTGCCGCGCGTGCGTTCATTGGGGAAGGCGGCTTCAGCCATTTCGAGGCGCTGGATGAGATAGCGGGCGTTGGGGAAGGAGGGGACGGCCTCGCTCTCGGGATCAGCGGGATCGCTCCTGTGGGTGCAGCCGCCGGCGTGGTCGGCGTGCAGGTGCGTCATCAGTACGATATCGACATCTTCCGGGCTGAAGCCGACGCGGCGCAGGTCTGCGGCGAGGCGCCGGTTGCCGTCGTCCATGCCGAAGATGCGCCTCTCCTTGGCGGTGATTTTGTCGCCCTGGCCGGTGTCGACCAGGATCACGCCGGCGGATGATTCGATGAGCAGTGAGCGCATCTGCACGGGGATGCGGTTTTTGTCGTCGGGCCGGATGACCCGCTCCCAAAGGGCGCGAGGCACGAGACCGAAGAAGCCGCCGCCGTCGACCAGCTGGCGGCCGTCGCTTACGATGTGGCAGGGTATGGAACCGATCTGAAATGAGTATGGCATGGTCCGTTGTAAGGATGTGATAGGTGTGTATCAATAGTTTCGATGGAATGCAGTACATTGTGAGCCAATGCGGAGTATAGCACGGCCCGGCACTGTCCCCTACCATCGCCGGGTAAGTGTGGTCAGCTCGGACGCCCGCTGGAAACTTCCTGACTTGACATACATGGGCGCCCCTCCGCATACTTAAGCGCGTGAAAGGCTGTGAGGTCTTTGCGATTCCAGGTACAGCCCCGCGGTCAGCCAAGCGTCATCACGTTCTTGCCTAACGCATAGCAGAATGGCACACAAACAGTTCTTTACCGGCGAACCCGCGCAAGTTCGCCCTCGCAAACTGGTGCAAGGGTTGGTCTTCGACTTTGACAATACGCTCGCCCGGCTCAACAAACCTCTGGATGAGCTGATGAACACAGGCGCGCAGACAGCCGTCGACTACATGCGCTCGACGGGCATGACCGACCTGCCCGACGAGATTTCGGAGCATCTTGTCGAGGCGCGCATCTTCGCCGAGACAAAATCGGACGATGAGCAGGAGGAACACACTGCCGACGACACCTTGAGTTTTCTGTTGCAGTTCGTCGGTTATCCTGCTTCACGCATGAATGAGGAGGTCCTGCGCCGTGCGGTCGATCTCTTCTACGCGCCGGAGATGACGGCGTGGGAGCCGATGCCGGGCGCGATCGACCTGCTCCAGCAGTTGCGCGGCGAGGGTTTCCCCCTGGCCGTGATCGCCAACTACGCCAGCGATCGCATCTTCCAGCGCATTATCGACTATACCGGCCTTCGCGCCTACCTGGACGTCTGTCTGAGCAGCGCGGCGGTGGAGTGGCGCAAACCGGAGAAAGAGATCTACGATGCCGTCCTCAAGCGTTGGGACGCGGAGCCGTATGAGTTGGTCTGTGTCGGCGATAGCCTCAAGCATGACGTCGCCGGCGGGCAGGAGATCGGCGCACTCACTGTTCATTGCCGCATGATCCCGCTGGCCGAGGACCAACGGCTGGTGGACAGCATCAAGCCGGACGCGGTGATTGAGAAGCTGTCCGAACTGCCCGCCCTCATCGAAAAGTGGTGTTGAGCATGTGTAGCGACGAAGGCCCGCCGCGCGAAACCTTTCCTGTTACCGTCAGCCGCGAGTATCCGCCGGCGCCGCTGGTGGCGGTGGCTGCCGTCGTTGTCGACGGCGATGGACGTATCCTCATGGTCGAACGGGGCCGGCCGCCCTCGCAGGGAATGTGGGCGTTGCCCGGCGGCCTGCTGGATCTGGGCGAGCCGGTGCGGGCCGGGGTTGCTCGTGAGGTGCGGGAGGAGACCGGCGCCGAGATCGAAATCGTTGATCTGGTGGACCTCTTCGAGCCGATTCATCGCGATGCGGCCGGACGCATTCGCTATCACTATGTCGTGATCGACTTCTGGGCCCACTACCGCGGGGGCGACGTCGCGGCGGCCGACGACGTCGATGACGTCGCCTGGGTGTCGGTCACGGAGCTGGACGACCTGCCGATGGAAGAGGAGACGCGGCGGGTTGTTCGCAAGGCGCACGCTCGCTGGCGGCAGGCCAACGGGCGAAAAGACACCGCTCCCTCCTGGCGGTCGGGCTAGTCTCCCCTTTTTCCTGCGGTTCCCAGTCGTTCCTCCCGCAGAAAACAGGGCTCCGGGCGCAGCGGGCCGCCCTTCCCGAGTTCCACGCTGCCGCTGTCCTGTGGGCGCAGACCTCAATCAGCCAAATAGCGCCCGCGCCTCATGCAGATGGTCGAATGTGCCGACCAGCGTGAGGTGGTCGCCGTATTCCAGCTGCGTGTTTCCGCGCGGCACGATGAATTCCCCGGCGCGGCGAATCGAGAGAATGAGTACGTCACCCGGCAGCTGGAGCTCGCGCAGAGCCTTGTCGCCGTAGTCGTGATTGTGTACCCAGACTTCGGACACCTCTTTGTTGTCGTCCGTACGAGTCAGCAGTTCGTAGATGTCCGGATTGCGGGCCAGCAGGCTGAGAAGCGCGGCCTGGTCCAGCGATGGGTTGAAGACGGTCACGTTGAGTGTTTCGAACTCCACAAGCCGGTTGGTTTCCCTTACAAGGGTCACGATGTGGTCAATGCCGTAGCGGGTGCGGGCCACGTGGCAGACGTGCCGGTTGCGGTCTGTGTCGCTGAGGGTGACGACCACCGTTTCTGCGAGATCGAGGCGCCCGGCAAGTTCCTCCTTTTTATCGTCGATACTGGCGTGCAGGACCTCAATGCCTTCGGATATTCGTTGCCGCGCTCTGGCAATCAGACTCTCATCTGCGTCGACGAGAACGACCAACTCGTGGTGCCCCAGCAGCTGTTCAGCGACCTGGAGTCCGAGCCGTTCCGCGCCGAACACAACGATCGGCCGCTGCGTAGTGGCGGTGGTGCGCGGGACGATTCGGTTGAAGATCAAGGGAGCGGCGGTGACGGTGACGATGGCAACCAGGATGATCATCGTGTTGACCGATTCGCTGATGATTCCCAGGTTCAGGCCGATGGCCGAGGCCGCGACGATCAGTGAGAGGCGCGACGAGAGAAGAAAGCCGGCTGAAAACGTTTCGCGCCAGCTGAACTGCAGACGGAACAGCAGGGCCGGCAGGAGTTTGACCAAAAAGGCGGCCAGCACCAGGAACGGCAGCAGAATCAAAGCATCGGTTGACCCGATCAAGGCCCCCAGATTGAAATCCACACCCACCATGATGAAAAAGATAGGGATGAAGAAGCCGAAGCCGACCGCTTCCAACTGGTGCATCGCCTCCAGATCTTCACGGGTGGAGAGCAGAGACAGCATGGCCCCGGCGATGAAGGCACCCAAAATAATCTCCGCGCCCAGCACCTCTGCCAGCACCACAAAAAGCAACATGATTGTAAAGGCCCCGCGAATCTTGATGCGGGCGGTGGTGTGGCTGAGGTCCTCCAACGTGCGGCGCAAGGATTCGAACCGGTTCAGAGAAACGATTCCCAAGCGGTAGAGAAGGAAGAAGAAGACGAAGAGCAGGCTGATCAGAAGGATGTCGAGGGTCAGTCCGTGGGAAACTGTGGCAATGACCACGGTGATCAGGAGCATTGTGGCGAAGTCAGCGACGAGGGCGGCGATCAGGATCGTCTGCCCGAAGCGGCCGCGGATGAGCTCCTGCTCCTTGAGCACCGGCATGACCACGCCCAGCGACGTTGTCGACATGATCAGCGCCATCATCCAGGGACTGCTGACCAGACCCACCTGCAAGAGCCCAAAGCCGACGATGGCAGAAAGAGCCAAGGTCAGAATGAAGCCCATCAGGCTGATGGAAAGCGGGCCGAAAGCGCGGCGGTCGCGGCCTTCCCTCGACGTGAGGTCTGTGCGCGCGCTGCCGCCGCGAGCGACGCCGGGCAACTCAACGTTCAAATTGGCGAAGTCGATCTCCATGCCGGCGAGGAACATCAGGAAGACGAAGCCGAACTCCGCCAAAAGCGTGAGCAGCTGGTCTTCGTGGGTCACCCAGCCGAAACCGCTGCTGCCTACGACGATCCCCGCCAGGATTTCGCCCACGACGATTGGCAGCTGCAGCCGTTCAAAGCGCGTCAGCAGCAGCGGCACGATGAATGCCAGGGAGATGACGATTAGGAGGGGCGTAAACGATCCTGCGATCTCTTCCATTGGGAATTCGCGGTGGTCCTGCTTCCGGTCTTGATCTGTAAAGGGGGCCGGTGGAATGCGCTTCCACTACAAGGTGGAACTGCCCCGCGGGGCCCGCAGCTTTAGTTGGCGCGGTTTGATCGGGCTATACCATTCTGTTACCCTAACATCCATGAGCGGCGAAACGCAAGAAATTTTGCGCGGCGTTATCGAACGCATCACCTTTCACAACGAAGAAAACGGCTTTACGGTCGCCAGGCTGGCGCCGGAGAACTATACGTCCCGACTGTCCCACAGGCAAAAGGAAGCGCCGGTCGTGGGTACGATGGCTGGTGTCGGTGTAGGGGAGGCGGTGGAGCTGCGCGGGCGCTGGGAAACGCATGCGCGCTACGGCAAACAGTTCTTGGTCGACGAAATGCGGTCGGCGCTGCCGGCGACGGTGGCGGGCATTGAGAAGTATCTTGGCAGCGGCCTGATCAAGGGGGTTGGGCCGGTGACGGCCAAGCGTATCGTCGCTCATTTTGGCGCGGAGACGCTGGAGGTCATCGACAACGATCCGCAGCGTCTGTCCGAGGTAGGCGGTGTCGGCAGTAAGAGGGTTTCAATGATTGTTGCCGGCTGGGTCGAAAAGAAGGCGATCCAGGAGGTGATGATCTTTTTGCGCGGCCACGGCGTAAGCGGCAGCCTGGCGGCGAAGATTTACAAGCGTTACGGCGACAGTGCGGTCGAAACTGTGCAGCGGAATCCTTACCGCCTTTCTGAGGACATCTTTGGTATCGGTTTTCTGACCGCGGACAGGATTGGGCGGGCCCTGGGAATCGCCGATGACGCGCCCCAGCGCATCGCGGCCGGTGTCGAATTCGCGCTCAACCGGGCCAGGGAAGAGGGCCATGTCTACTTGCCAAGCGGGGATCTGATCGCGAGGGCCGGTGATCTGCTGGAGGTGGGGAAGGAGAAGGTGGCGTCTGGGCTGCTGCATCTGAAAGGGGCGGACCGCGTCAAGTTGGCGTCCGGGCCGGGCGAGGAGGCTGAAGCGCTGCACTGGGCGGTGGCCGGGATTTTCGAACCTTCGAGTCCTCAGCCCATGCCGCTGATGCCGGCAGACCGCAGGGCCGGCGAAGCGCCGGCGGGGCGGCAGATGGAAGAGCTGCTGCAGGGCGGACAGGCGGTCTATCTGACGCCGATGTATTACGGTGAAGTGGGCGTCAGCAACCGGATGGGCCGGTTGATGCAGGATTACGCCGGCGCGCCGCTCGCAGTCGGACACAGTGCGAGCGCGCCCGATCTCTTCCGGGCAGTGGACTGGGAATGGAAATTCGCTCAACTCGAAGAGAGAGCAAACTATGAACCCGCCCCGCTTCGTCTTGCCACGCGCCAGCGAGAGGCGGTACACACGGCGCTCACCCACCGGCTGACCGTGCTGACCGGGGGACCCGGCACAGGCAAAACGACAGTTGTCCGCACTATCATCGACCTGTGCGAGGAGGCCGGCGCGGCGGCGGTCCTGGCTGCGCCGACCGGACGGGCGGCAAAGCGTCTCGCCGAGGCCACCGGCCGGGAGGCGAAGACGGTCCACAGACTGCTGCAGGCGCAGCCGGCTGCCGGCATGTCCTTTAAGCGCAACGAGGAGCGTCCGCTCCGCGGCGACCTGCTTATCGTGGACGAGTCCTCCATGCTGGACCTCATACTGACGAACTGCCTGCTCAAGGCCGTTCCTCCGGGGATGTCCCTGCTGTTGGTCGGTGACGTCGACCAGCTGCCGAGCGTGGGGGCTGGCAATGTGCTGCGTGACGTGATCGCGGCGATTGAGAGGGAAGATGAGGAGACGCGGCGCGCTTCGAAGTCAGGCTCCCGCTCCGGCGCGGCGGTGGTGCGGCTGGACAGGATCTTTCGGCAATCGGCCGGCAGCTACATTGTTGAGAATGCCCATCGCATTAACCGCGGCCAGATGCCGGTTCTGACGCGCTCGGCCAGGGAAGGGAGCGCTGAGGCCGACGACTTTTTCCTGTTCCGCACTGAGGAGGCTGAGCGTGCTGCTCAGCTGTGTGTGGAGCTTGTCACAGAACGCATCCCGCGTCGTTTTGCGGTTCCCTCCCGGGACATTCAGGTTCTCAGCCCCATGCATCGGGGCGCGGCCGGGGTCGCGTCACTCAACGGGATGATCCAGCAGGCGCTCAATCCGCCCGGGCCGGACAAAGCCGGGAGCGGCGTCGGGGACCGCATCTACCGGACAGGGGACCGGGTGATGCAGGTGCGAAATAACTATGACAAAGATGTATTCAATGGCGATATGGGTTATATTAAAGATGTCGACCTGATCGAACAGCGTGTCACGGTCGAAATCGACGGACGCCCTGTTGGTTACGAATTCATGGAGCTGGACGAACTGGTGCATGCCTACGCCATCAGCGTACACAAGAGCCAGGGCAGTGAATTCCCGGCCGTCGTTATCCCACTGCTCACAAGCCACTCCATGCTGCTTCAGCGGAATCTCTTATACACGGCTGTCACGCGCGCAAAACGGCTGGTCGTGTTGGTAGGACAACCGAGAGCGATCGGCATAGCCGTGGGCAACGACAAGGTGGCCCAGCGTTACAGCGGGCTGACCGAGCGCCTGCGGCGTGCGACAGAATGGGAGACATTTGCATGAGCACAGGAAAGCCAGCCATCGCAGTGCAGCTGTACAGCCTGCGTCACGTGTCGGACAGTTTTGCGGAGATCGCGGGCGCGGCCGCCGCTGCCGGGTACGAAGGTGTGGAACTGATCTTTTTGCCGGACCATACCGGCGAGCAGGCGAAGGCCGTCTTGGACAAGCATGGCCTGCAGGCCGTGTCGGCCCATGTACCTTATCAAGCTCTGGCCGAAGACTTCGCCGGCATGGTGGACTTTCACCGAGCGGTCGGGAACGACTGTCTCATTCTCCCGATGCCTGATCCCCAAGTGCGGGAGGCGGCCAGCGCGGATGCGTGGCGCGCCTTCGGGAAGACGCTCGATGAGCTGGGGCGGCGCTGCCGGGATGAGGGAATGCGGCTCGGCTACCATAACCACGCTTTCGAAATGGAGGAGTTTGAGGGCGCGCGGGCGATCGACTGGGTGCTGGCGAACGCCGACGAGGAGAATCTGTTCTGGGAGCCGGACCTGGCCTGGATCACCGACGGCGGCGCCCGTCCCCTGGAGCTGGTGCAAAAATACGCCGGCCGCTGTCCCCACATTCATGCGAAAGACCTGGCGCCGGCGGGCGAGAACGAGGACCAGATGGGCCTGGCCGACGTCGGCTACGGCACCTTGGACTGGGACTCGCTCATCCCTGCCTGCCGTGCGGCCGGCGCCAAATGTTACGTGGTTGAACACGATCTGCCTAAAGAGCCGGTTGCAAGTGTCCGCCGCAGCCGCGAGTTTCTCGAGAGCCGGGCGGCGCTGATGTAGAGGCCCGCGGAGAAACTCTGTTGCCTGCCGCGGCGTAGGACCTGGCAGGGCCTTCAGATTGCGGCCTGGCGGTCGGGGTGAATGCGGTGTCCCAGGACCGCATCCGGAACAACATTGGGTTTTTGAGAACTGTAATCGGAGAGTACCTTGGCAAATTCGGCGATGTTTGAAGGGCTTGTGTTCGATGAACGCCGAAATGCGGCGCAGGTGAAACATGTGGGCGAGCGTGCCTGCTATGTCGTCGACGAAGATGGCTTTCTGCGCCACATCGACGCCGCGAAGGTGGACCAGCAGGTGCTCGAATTCCTCAAGGGTCAAGTGGACGAGCATCGAGACCTGGCCGTGACCGGCGTGATGGATCTGATGGGCAAGGACGACATCTTTACCAAGGCCGCGGTGGAATCTTCCATTGACAACATCGACCAGGCGGTTGGTCAGGCGATTCCGGAGCAGTCGCGGCAGTGGCTGGGGATGATGGGTTTTCGGGTGATCATCGACGACCAGGGCGAGGTCATGGATATTGAAATGCCTGCGGGGGAGATTGAAGAGGACGACTATTGAACAGGGGACGGGGAGAAGGGTTGGAATCCTGGCCACCCTCCTCCCCCGAATAGTTTCACTTTTTGAGATGCCAGTCGGGATCGGTGAGCGCCTCGTAGACGACCCCGCCTTCGACGTTGC
The DNA here is from genome assembly GCA_965200615.1 of Caldilineaceae bacterium. Lineage (GTDB taxonomy): Bacteria > Chloroflexota > Anaerolineae > Caldilineales > Caldilineaceae > Bin5. Next base: position 2,288,294 of record OZ241377.1, read on the forward strand.
GGGGCATCGGCAACCCCAGCAGGTAACATAAGGTCGGGGCTACGTCGACCGCCCGTACCTGTCCCTTCAGCTCCAGCCCTTCCTTGACCCCCGGACCGGACAGGATGAAGGTGCAATGCTGTCCCGCGATGCCAAAGCTGACCGAGGGTAGCTGTTTGCCGTGTGCGCCGTCGAATTCCGGCCGCAGGGCGTAGACCACGTCCCCTGTCGTATCGCCCCACAGGTTGACCATCTCAGCGTCCTGACGCGTCAGCGCCAGCGCGAACGGATGGCGGCCAGTGGCAGGGTCTGTGTAGGCGTGCAGCGCGGCGATGATTTCGAGCTGGGTGTCCTTATAGTCCTCTGGTGACACGATCCCGTCCGGCTCGCGTCCCTCCAGATTGATGAACACGTGCACCAGGCCCACCGACGCGGCCCGCGTGCGCGACCAGTCCACTGCCCTCTTCCCGTCTTCTTCCTTATACACCAGTAAGCCTGCCTCTTCCAGGACCTCATCGATCTCTATCGCCCGGTACTGGTTGGGCGTGCCCCCGTGATCGGAGACGAGACAGATGAGCGTCTCCTCGTTGGCGATGGCCGCGACGCGGCCGATCATCTTGTCGATGGAGCTGTAGGTGCGGACCACGCCGTCCAGGCAGCGCTGCTGGGTCGCTGCGTCGGCCCCGCTGAACTCTTCGGCCTGGCCGAGGAAGAAGTGGCTGGTGTAATCGGACGCGTGGGTTTCGATGAAGAGCATCGTCCAGTCGTCGCGGCTGGTGGTGAGATAGTCGGCCACGTCGGCCAGGCGTTCGTGGTGGAAGTCGAGCAGCTCGAAGTAGGTGTCGTCGTCCATGATGCCCAAGGCGTCTCGAGCAGGGTTCTGCAGGAAATTGCCGACGTGTTGGTCGATCTCATCGGCCGCTTCCAGTGGCATCGTGTAGCCGCCGTTCGGCCAGATCTGGGGTACGAAAAGCTCGAAAGCGTCGGCCTCGGCGGTGAGGTTGACCAGCTTCATGCGCACGTAGCCGCTGATCTCCTCGGCATCGATCTCGAACTGGTCCAGCCACCAGTCGCTCCAATCGCCCATCCCCAGTTCAGTAACCGCGCTTTCCCCGTCGCGCGCCCGGCAGACGCTCACCCGGTCGTAGCCGTTGTCTCCGGAGGCGTAGATCAGGCCGTGAAAGGTCTTGGGCGTGCCATTCTCGCCCCGCAGCATGAAATCGCGGCCGCGCGCCAGGGGCTGGATCGTCAACTCCACCTCTTTGGGCGGACGGCTTGAAGGCGGCAGATTCGTCCAATTTCGGGCTTCGTTGATTGTCACGGGATCGACATCGGAGCCGGTTTGCAGGGCGCTGGGGTCCAGCGTCTCCGGGTCGCGCTGGCCGCCGATCGTCCTGCGCTCCCATCTGCCGGCGACGAAGAGGTGATAGCCGGCGATCTGGTGATGGTTGGAGACGCCGGGGCCGGTACCCTCCACCTGAACGCCGCTGGTTACTGTCGGGGGCCAGGACATCTCCCATTTGACCAGCAAGGGCCTGCCCCCAGCCCTCTCGACCGTGTTCCAAAGGTATTCCGCTCGCGACAGCTCCGTGTTGACGCCCCACACGGTCTCATCGAGTTGAGCGCCCAGCTTGCGGATGTTGAAGTCCATCACGCCGTGGTTCCCCGGCCAGGCGCCGGTGGAGGTGGCGGTCCAGCCTAGCGGCGTCAGCGTGGGGAAAACGCCGATCATGGGGCGGTACACACCCCGATCTATCAGCTTGCCAAGATTGGGCATGTGGCCCCCGTTTACCATATTTGTCACCAGTTCCATGGCGGCGCCGTCCATACCGATCAGGATTGCGCGCCGTGCCGGGCTTTGCATCTCTCTCTCCTTTAACGGGTTGCGTTTGGTTTGATCGACCGCCCGAACCGTTGGGCGGACGCAGGTTATTCATGCAGAAGGATAAGGACATACATCATAACTTGCAACCGGCTGGAATTCACAAAGCGGGCGGAGGAGGATGAGAAATCGGCTGTCCTCTCCTCCGGGGCCAACCGGTTTAACAGACCGGTTCCGCAGAAACGGGCGCTTTTGTGCTACAATTTGTCTGGCGTATAATTCTTTCACTTCCTTTCCGATGCCCCATTGGGAGGCTCTATGCACGCTGGTCACCAGCAAAAACTGGGCGGCAGACACCGCAATGGAAAGGAGATTTCGACTCCCCCGGCTCTGCCGCGACCTTGGCTGATATTCATCGTTCTGACGGTCCTGGTACCGCTGGCCGGCGAGCAGATCTTTGCCCAGTCAGGATTTGTGCCCTTTTCGAATAGCATCATCGGTCTCGATGTGTCGCCGAATGATGCGGGCATCGTGGTGGCCGGCACGCTCAACGTGCCGGTGCCCGCGGGAATCTATCGCAGCACGGACGGCGGCTACACGTGGAGCCGGGCCAACGTAGACCTGCCGCCTGATACATCTGTCGCCTCGATTCGTTTCGATCCGCAGGATGGAAACCGTGTACTGGCTGCGGATGGCGGGTTCGGGAATCTGTTCATTAGCGAAGACGGCGGCCTGAACTGGCGGCAGGAAGAATCGATCACTCAGGTGCTCACGCCCAACAGCGGCATCGGCCGCCTTTTCACGCGCATCGAAGACGGACTGACCGTTTTCTATGCCGGTACCCGCTACGACGGTGTCATACGCAGCTTTGACGGCGGCCTGAACTGGGAGTGGTATGGCGAAGGCCTGAGCGGGAGCGCCCTGCGCGTGCGCGCATTTGCCGATAAGGACGGCGCGCTCTATGCCGGCACGCACGACGGCGTCTGGCGTCTGACCCCGGGCGCCGCCTCCTGGCAGCGTGTCGACCTGCCGGCAGGTATCATCGCGCGCGGGATGACCATGCTGGATGGCCGCCTGTATGTGGGTACTTTCGCTTCAGGCCTTTACCTGAGCGACGATGGCTACAACTGGATCCAGGATCCCTCCTTCCCGGCAGGGGTTCTCATCTACGATCTGACGGTCAGCAGACAGGAGGTAGTCGTCGGCACGCATGTGGGACTCTGGTCCCAGAGCCTGCCGGACTGGACGCGGGTGACCGTCAATGGCGCTGCTTACACCAACCCGGTTTTCCGGCTGGCCTCTTCATCGACATTCGTCGGCGTCACCTATGCGGGAACGGAGCAGGACGGCGTGCTGCGAACGATTGACGGCGGTCTCAGTTTTCTCTCTTCGGCCCAGATAACGCCCATCAACCCTGCCGAGCTGGCCAGGGCGCCGACGCCAACGCCAACGCCGACACCAACGCCGGCATTGTCGCCAACGGCCACGGAAACGCCGCCTCCGTCGGATACCCCTACCCCGACCGCCTCGCCGGCGGTCACAGCTGCGCCTGACCCAGGCGTCCCCACGGAAACGCCAACAGCCGCGAGCACGCTGACCGCAACACCGGATCCCGCTGCGCCGACCGCAACGCCGACAGTGGAGTGTACGCCTGTCGCGATACACCTGCCTGTGGAAACGCCAGCAGCCACCGGCACGGCGACCGCTGATCCGGATCCGAATGCGCCGACCGTGACGCCGGCAGCCACTGGTACAGTGACCGCGACGCCGGATCCCAATGCTCCCGCGGAGACGCCAACGGCCGCCGGGACGCCTGGTCCCGAGTCGTCAACCGGTGCAGTGCCGGTCGAATGTACTCCGGTCCCGACACCGGACCCCGCTGCGACCGCAGAGACGCCGCCGGACGATCTGCCGTCCGCGACACCTGGTCCCACCTCCGGTGACCCCGAAACGCCGCCGCCCGCCCCCCCGGCTGAGGCCACGGCAACCAGCGCCCCGACCGCTTCGGAGGCCGGAAAGCAGCCCACGGCGACGGCGACAGCGACCTCTGTGAGCTCAGGCAACGTCAACGACAGGCTGGCGCAGATACCGCCGATCTGGATAGGCGGCGCGGCGGTCTTCTTCCTGCTGATTCTGGTTGCCGGCGTTTCGGTTGCACGGGACGGAGGCTCCGGCAACGAAGAGTTATGACGGCGAGTGCCCCAAAATCTGCTGAATCGGAGACGGAATCAACCGCCACCGGGCTTCCCATAGCGGCGAACGACAAAGCCCGGGAGCTGGCAAGCCTGCTGGCAACGCTCCCGGAGAATCTGCGCGTCCACGGAGACGCGGCTGTGCCGGTGGTTAACGTGCGCCGCATTACCGAGGACAGCCGGGAGGTGGACGCGGATACGCTGTTTGTCGCGGTCGAGGGCCTGCAGCAGGACGGGCACCGCTTTATTCCCCAAGCGGTTGCTGCCGGCGCCGCGGCTGTCGTGGGCAGCCGCTCTTTGGCCCGCCTGGAAGAACTCAGCTGGTGGCCGCACCACGCCGGCACACCTTATCTACAGGTGACCGACAGCCGCGAAGCCCTTGCCTGGCTCAGCGCAGCCCTTTACGGCTTCCCCAGCCGCGATCAAACTGTCATTGGGGTCACTGGCACTGACGGCAAGACGACGACCTGCTCGCTGCTGGAGGCGATTCTCAGCCGCGGCGCCGGTGTGGGTGTCATTACAACGGTCGGCGCGCGCATCGCCGGCATTGAGCAGGAGACCGGCCTGCATGTGACGACGCCCGATGCTCCGACCGTGCAGGCATTTCTGGCGCAGATGCGTTCAGCGGGCTGCGGCTACGCGGTCGTCGAGAGCACCAGTTTCGGTCTTGATCAGAAACGGGTGGCGGCCGTCGCCTATGACGTGGCCGCGTTGACGAACATAACCCATGAGCATCTGGACATTCACGGCTCGTTCGAAGCGTACCGGGAAGCGAAGTTCCTGCTCTTCCGGAGCCTGTTTCATTCCGAGCGCAAGCCGGGTGTGCCCCGCGTCGCTGTTTTCAACCTGGATGATGGCAGTTGCCAGCCTCTGCGGGAGGCGCTGGCTGAAGAGAGCGCGCGCAACGACGCGGCCGGCGTCAGCTCCTATATATATAGTGTAGCCGATCCGACCGCCGACGTTTACGCCCGGAACATCGAGTATCTGCCTGAAGCCACCCGCTTTGAACTGGTCTGGCCGGGCGGAACCCTGTCGGTGGAGACTCGGTTGATAGGCGAGTTCAATGTGTCGAATATATTGTGCGCGGCCGCTGCGGCGCTTGGGCTGGGTATCCCGCCTGAACAGATTCGAAAGGGTATTGCCTCGCTCTCCGCTGTCCTGGGGCGCATGCAGCGTATGGACTGCGGGCAGGACTTTCTGGCTGTGGTGGACTTCGCCCATTCGCCTGCCAGCCTGGAACGGGCGTTGGAGACGCTGCGCCCGCTGGTAGCCGGGGATTCCGGTAATGGCGGCGGCAGATTGATCGCCATCTTTGGCTGCGCGGGCCTGCGAGACCGGGGCAAACGGCGGCTGATGGGTCAGGTGAGCGGGCGGCTGGCCGACTTTACTGTCATCACCGCGGAAGACCCCCGGACTGAAGATCTGGAGGAGATAAACCGGGAGATCGCGGCCGGCGTGCGGGAGGTTGTCAAAGATGCTGCCGGAGGGGAAGGCGAGCAGGCGCGCAACCATATCGAAAGTGCCGGGCAGACCGGGACGCAATCGGAGGCCTCCTCTCCCTGCTACGCGATTGTTCCCGATCGCGCCGAGGCGATCCGCTTCGGTGTGGAGATGGCGCGTGCCGGCGACGTCGTGGCCTCGTTTGGCAAGGGCCACGAACGCAGTATGTGCTATGGCGAGACTGAGTACCCCTGGAACGAGCAGGAGGCGATGCTGTCCGCCCTGCGCGGCCGTACAGAATAGCCTTAGAGAAAGGGGAAGCGAGGGTTATAGGCTGCCGAGCCATACCCCGGCCTTCGCGCCAACATGCTGTGTACTTACTTTTCTCACTTCACGCCGAATAGAGAGAGTGAGTACAAATTGAGTACGGAAAATGTGGCTCTTTCGCCCTCACTCTGGAGTCGGGGTGTCTATCTGTCTCAAATGCCGGTTTTGTGTCTCCTTATGACCTATTGTAAGATGTATGGTAATCTTTGACAGTGCCCGACACGTTTGAGTGCCGACCGCCTCGACGGGTCAAACGGCGGGCCGTCAGGGCATTATGTATAACCTCTGTTCATGTACGACCAGAGTGCAACTTTCGGCATTGTCTTTCCGAACTGATCGTGATATAACAGTGCCAACAGTGATCGGCTGACGCGCCCGCGGCGCGCCGTAGGCTTCTATCTGCATTTTGTTGCTACGCACCCAAAAGGAGGCGGCTCGTGCCGGCCTTACTCCGCAAATTTATTATTGTCCTGGTCTTTATTCTGGCACTGGGCGCCTGCAATGGCGGCGGTGACGGCGGCTCCACCTGGCTGAATCTCCCGTCCGTTCCAATCAGAGTTGACGGCAACGGCTATGGCACTGCGCTTGGCTTCCCGACAGGCCCGATTCTTCAGCAACCGATGTTGGACCAGTTCGCCGCTGCCGGTGTCGATGTTCTGGAAGTCCGGATCGGCTACCACGGTGTCTTTCTCCACGCAGACGGAGAGCCTCTCCCCTACCTTAAATGGAGTGATGAATCGGCCGACCTTGTGGGGCGCGTTCTGGCCAATGTTCCCGGCGCCGCACAGGGGGCTGACGCTCTGACCTGGTTGCGGCGGGTTGGCTTGGGCGCAATTATCATACTGCCCACGGCCGGTCAGGACATTCCCCGCTGGCAGGGCGAAGAGCTGGTTACTGCAGAGACCGCAGCGGAGACGACGATAGGGCCGCTTCAGTTTGCCAGTCTGGCCTTCGACGCCAACGGCCAGGCGTCGTTCGAAGGTATCCCTTTGGCGGAAATCGAGCAGGCTCTGGGGGCATCGCTCGGCGTGGAACTTCCGCCGATGGCTTTGCAGATCTTGACGGCGCTGGGCGTGCAGCAGTTCTCTCTCGCCACGCAGCCGAACGGCATCGATCTTGCGCTTGACGGCACGGCGCTGCCCGGTCTCGCTTACGATACCGAGCGCCTGAACAACCTCATGCCGATCGTCAGGGCCTTCGTCGACGAGTCGATGGGCGGCATGATCGGCGAGGTCATTCCCAAGCTGCCCGGCACAGACCTGGACGTGATCGTCTCCTTTACCGGCGAACCCACTGCGGAAACGCAGTTGCCAACGATTCCGGTCAGTGTCGGCGGCGACGGCTCGTTGGGCGCGTGGGGCATTCCACTGGGAACGGGCTTCCTCCTGCCGTCGAATCTGCTTGACATTCTTGCCGCTACGAACGCGCAAAGGCTGGATCTGAGCATTCGGGCCGACGGCCTGTACCTGGCGCTCAATCAGGAGCCTCTGCCTTCCATTCTGTGGACGGATACGTCGTTGGACACGATCGGTGGTATTGCCGTTGACCTCCTGGGCGTTTCGCCCGGCATGGTGGATGCCGGCCTCACGGTCCTGCGCAGTCTGCTCGCCAAGACGAACATCGGCCTCTCTCTGGACCTGCCTGGTGCGGATGCTGCGGCATTCAGCGCTGATTTCGACGTTTCGGCCCCCAACTTCGCGGCGGCGCCGGAAGGGATGGAACCGGCGTTGCAGATCGGCGCGGCCATCGATAGGGATGGATTTGTTCAGTCGGCACTGGGGCTCTCACTCGCCGATCTCGCCGGCCTGCTGCCTCCGGTCAGTCTGCCGCCGTTGGTAATGAATATCGTCGGCGGCGTTGGATCGGACTCACTTCAGTTGACGACTTCCGCCGGCGGTATTGACCTGGTGGGGGATGCCGGCAGCCTGCTGACTCTGCAGTACGACGAAGCGGCTCTCAACCGTCTCCTCGTCGTGGTATCCTCGCTGTCGGACACCATCCCATTCATTGGCACGATAAACGAGTATCTGTCCCACCTCCCTCCCGTCCTCTCATCCGGCCTGGATGTGCAGCTTGCCCTGGCCGGGCAGGAGGCGCCCGAGACGAAACTGGACTCACTTCCCGTCGAAGTCAAGGTGGATGGCTCGCTCGCCTTGATGGGTATTCCCTTGGGAAGCCAGTCGATTCTGCAGCCGCGTTTCATTACCGACATGCAGGCTCTGGGCATCCAGAGGCTGGACCTCAACATCATCGACGCCAGCCTCTATCTGGCCTCGAACGGTAGCCATCTGCCTGTCATTTCGTGGACGGATCAGTCGATGGCGACACTTCAGCGGGTCGTGTCTGAACTGCTCCCCGTCCCGCCTGGCATGCTCGACGTAGGAATTGGATTCCTTCAGAAGACGGATATCGGCGTCGCCCTCTCGATTCCCGCGGCAGATGGGGCTGCGGCAGTTGACGTGCCGCCCGCGTTCGACGTAACCGCAGTGCGCATGGAACCGCCCGATATCGATGCCGAGTACCGGCCGGTGCTTGCGCTCGGGCTCAGGCTGGACGGTTCGGAGATTACCTCTGTCGGCGGCATGCCCGCAAGCAAGTTCCAGGAGAACGGCCTGAATCTGCCTTCGCTGCCTGCGAACATCGCCTCTATTCTCTACGACGGCCTGCAGGTCTCCGAGTTGGAGCTGACCTCATCGGCCAATCAGTTGAATGTCGTGGCCGACGAGGAAGTCCTTCTCACCGTTCACTATGATTCGCCTTCGATTCTTCGTACGCTGGACCTGGCGGCGCCTTTCCTTCCCGAAAACATTGCCAATATCCTGGCGGATCCGACCATTTCGGCACTGTTCGCAGAGGAGTTTCTGCCTCTGATCGTGGGCGCCCAACTGGACGTAACTGCAGAACTGAATCAGGAGTAGTTTTCCTGCCAGCAGTTGAATTGCTTTTGAATACGGGCGAAAGCGGAGAATCTTACGCTTTCGCCTTTTTTTGCACCTACCATTTCGGAGATCCTCACAATGCCTAATGGAGGCTCAGACTGCTGTGGGACCTGCTGGTTCAACCGCAGGAACCGGGGAGAAAAGGGTTACAACAGGGCTCGCGACACGGATGTGGAACCCTACTGCGAGATCAGAGATGTCTTGATTGAGAACCCCTTTTGGACTTACTGCGCCAACCATCCGCATCGAAGGCCCCAGCGCGATCCGATTCCGATCGGACCGATAACCAGGTATGCTGGCGATGGTTGGAGCAACGATCGCGAAGTATGGATTCCGTCTCCTGACACCGAGGAGATTCGTCAGCATCTATTGGAACTGCTGCAGAATCTCTTTGAGCGTATTTCGGAAAGCCGCTATCCAATAGGTCCCGACCTGGGAGTTGTGGTCGTGCAACAGCTGGGCGAATTCAAAGAGAAAAGAGCAGAGAGGCACATTCGATGGATAAGCGAGAACCTTCCGCGTCCTTGGGCGGACGTAGCCCGTGATGCGCTGAGATCGATAGAAGAAAGGAATTCAGACGCTTCAAAGCCTCTCATCCAAAACGGAAGCAGCCCCAAGAGATAGCATAAGGCTGCGAATTGCAGCCGCTTCCCCACAACGCCCGAGTTATCTTCCCGCGGCGTGTAACATGTATAGTAAAGCTCCCTTCTTCAAAAAGTGCTTGCCAACTTGCCTTCGCATAGTGTGGCGAAGAGAGCACTCCGCGGCGGCGCGCCTTTTACCAATGGATGCGTCGTTTCGACCGATACTGTCAAGAAAATGTGATTGACCGGACAGGCTACGTGTGGTAGATTCTGGCAAAACTTGATAGGAACTAAAGTGGGCGGTCGCAACAGCCTTATCTCCTGCAGTTACCTGTCAGTTGCCGGAGCGCAATCGCAGCAACAGCCCGAGCATTGGCCCTGCAGAGCCTGTGCAGTGAAGCGGCAAGACGCAGTTCTGTCTTTATGAGCTTTTTGAAACAGGATTTACGTCGAACGACATAATCACATGTGAGGTACTGATGACAGATCGTGTCAAAGGAAAGGTTGCGCTCGTTACTGGGGCCGGTTCTGTGGGGCCCGGCTGGGGAAACGGGAAAGCCGCGGCGGTTCTTTATGCCCGCGAAGGGGCGAGCGTCTTTCTCGTCGATTACAACCTGGAGGCCGCCAACGAGACCAAGGCCGTCATCGAGCAGGAAGGAGGAGAGTGCTCCGTCTTTCAGGCAGATGTAACGGATTCTCAGGCTGTGGAGCAGATGGCCGAGGCCTGCGTCGAGACCTACGGCAGGATCGACATCCTGCACAACAACGTCGGGATTATCGAGGTGGGCGGCCCGGTCGAGATCCGCGAGGAAAACTGGGACCGGCTGCTGGCTGTCAATGTGAAAGGGATGTTCCTGACCTGCAAATTTTGTATTCCGCATATGGAGAAGCAGGGGGGCGGGGCTATTGTCAACATTTCGTCCATCGCCGGCATTCGCTACACCGGCTATCCGAGCGTCTCCTATAATGCATCCAAGGGGGCCATCAATCAGTTGACGCAGAACATCGCCATGCAGTATGCGCAAAAGGGCATACGGGCGAACTGTGTTCTGCCGGGTCTGATGAACACGCCCTTCATCACCCAAGGGCTCCAGGACGCCTATTCGGACGAGGGCGTCGAAGAGATGATCAGGCAGAGGGACAACCTGTGCCCAATGAAAAAGATGGGGAATGCCTGGGATGTCGCCTATGCTGCCCTGTTCCTGGCATCCGACGAGGCCAAATATATCACCGGCGTCAATCTGCTCGTTGACGGTGGCCTGACCTGTGGATTTGCGCCCTAACCGCCTATGCCGAAGGAAGTTCTGTTCGTCGGTCCCAGACAGGTAGAAATTGGCGAATATGTCGACCCGCCCGTTGGTCCTAGGGACGTGAAGGTCGCCAATCTCTACTCCGGCATCAGCCACGGCACCGAGCGTTCCCATTTTCGCGGCGAAGCCGTCTGGCATGGTCGCAGCGTGGAAACGGACGGCTTCGTAACAGAGGGGCGTTCCATGAATCACCCCTTCACCTACGGTTACGAGGATGTCGCCCGCGTGGTGGAGGTCGGGTCGGAGGTGAATGAGCTGGCGGTCGGCGACGTCGTGATGGGCTCGGCGCACCATCGCGAAACCAGAAACTTCAACCTGGACCAGGCGAAGGTCGGGGCGACCACTCGCGGTGTAGGCGTTAGCGTTTTTCCCTACGCGCTGCCGCCCGACGATGACCTCGAAAAGTACGTCTTCATTAGTCTGGGCACTGTCGCGTTGGACGCCCTCCTCGTCGGGCCGGTGCGGCTGGGCGAGAGCGCCGTGGTTGTCGGTCAGGGCGTAGTCGGTCTGCTGACCATGCAGCTCTGCAAACTCTCAGGCGCCGATCCCGTCATCGCGATCGACCTGCTCGATGAACGGCTCGCAACGGCAAAACGGCTTGGCGCCGATTACGCCCTCAACCCCAGCCACGGCGATGTAGGACGTGAGGTGAAAAGCATCCTCGGCGGTCCGGGCGCCGACATCTGTTTCGAGTGCTCCGGCCGGGCCGGCAGCATCGGTCTGGCCATGCACTGCGGCACGCCTTTCCCCAAGGTCGTTGCCGTGGGAATGTACGACGGCCCTGCCGACGATCTCTATCTCGGCGAAGAGTTCTGTCGCAGCGCCGGGCAGCTCCTCCACTCTCGCAGCGGCGGTTATCGTCTACCGCCCGAGAATCCCGATAGCGGACTTTACCATCGCCGCTGGGACATCATCCGCGTGCACAATGTAATCATCAAACTCTTGCACACCGGCAGGCTCGACGTCAGCGGTCTGATCACGCATCGTTTTCCCCTTGAGGACGCCCCACAGGCATACCAACTGATCGACGAAGGGGCGGCAGGGATGTTGAAGGTCATCTTTGACCTGACCTCCGATTAATTTTTTCAAGTCGTAGCGCAACGTATATTCACATGGGATGCTCTTTCCCGGGGATGGAGGGTCTGACGTGTCGAGCAAAGTACACGCGGCCGTTGTGGTAAGCACGCGGACGATGGAGATCCAGGCCTTCGATCTCCCGGCCATCAGCGAGGACGACGGCCTCCTGAAAGTCGAGATGTGCGGCGTTTGCGGCAGCGATCCCCGCATCTACAGTTGGACCGAGCCAAAGCGATTTCCGTTCATCATGGGGCATGAACTCGTCGGGCATATTGAGCAACTCGGGAGCCGGGCCGCGGCGCGCTGGGGGGTCCAGGTCGGCGACAGAGTTATCGTCGAACACCTTTTCGGCTGTGGGCACTGCCGCTGGTGCCTGCTGGGCGAGTACCGTTTCTGCAAAGAGCATCAGGGCTACGGCGGAACAACGCCGTCCAGCGTGCCGCCGCACCTGTGGGGGGCATACAGCCAGTACATGTATCTGGCGCCCAACTCGCGCGTACACCGCATTGCCGAGAACGTTCCGGCCGAGGCCGCGGCGATGACATGCGCTAACATCGGGAACGGCCTGCGTTGGGTGCGCACAAAGGGCGGGGCCGCGATTGGCGATAACGTCGTGGTCATCGGGCCGGGCGGGCAGGGCTTGGCCGCGATCCTGGCGGCCAGCGAAGCCGGTGCGTCGAAGATCATTGTGCTCGGCCTGAGTCAGGACGAACACCGTTTCGAGCTGTCCAGGCAGTTCGGCGCGACGCATATCATCAACCTCGACCGCGAGGATCCGGTCGAGGCGGTGCTGGAGCTCACCGACGGCGTGCTGGCCGATCTGGTCGTGGACCTGACCGGAGCCACGGCCTCCTTTCCCCTGGCGCTGGACTTGGCGCGGCCGATGGGCGTTGTCGTCGTCGGGTCGAACACAGGTCTGCAAGAGGTCTCCGTCGTTCCCAGCAAAATCCCGATCAAGGAGCTGCGGGTGCAAGGGGTGAATACGCACGATACGCCTGCCGTGCAGGCTGCGATAAAGATTGTTGAATCGCGACGCTATCCCATCGAGAAGATGGTCACGCACCGTTTTTCGCTCGCGGATGCCGAGAAAGCGGTGCGCGCGGCCGGAGGCGAGATCGAGCTGGACGGATTTATCAAGGGAGTGGTAGTTCCGAACTGAGGAGCGCCTACATGGACATCACCTGGGATTACACAAACCAACGCGAGTACATCAGGCGGATCAGCGAGGGCATGCCGCCCGTGATCATCAGCGCAGTTGTGACGGGTGGGCATCAGAAGAGCGAGAATCCGGCGATGCCGGTTACAGCCGAGGAACAGGCCGATGCTGCGGCTGAGGTTTTCGCGGCCGGCGCAACCATCATCCATATCCACGCCCGCCAAGCCGAAGACCCGACCCAGGCGTCGCACGAGGCGGACCGCTATCGCGAGATCAACGATCTGATGCGCGCCAAGGCGCCGCAGATCCTCGTGGACAATTCGCAAGGGATCGCAGATCTGACGACCGAGGGCAGCGATTTCGTCGGCACGGCACACCACTACAAATCTGCGCCGATCGAGGCCGGTCCGGATATCATGGCCTTCAACCCCGGCCCAATGACCTTTCGCGGCGCCGCAGCCTACACGGGCGGCGGTAGCGGGCCCAGCAAGGTTACTCTCGCCACTTTTGACGACTCGGAACGCACCGCACACCGTTTGCGAGAACGCGGCATCAAACCGCAGGTGTTTCTCTACCACCCCGGTCATCTCGACATCCTGGACTATCTGATCCAGCGCGACGCCCTAGACAAGCCCTACTTCCTGCAGCTGGTCTTTGGGCAGCAGAGCGGTATCAACACCAGCATGGACAGTTTTCTCTACATGGTGCGCAACCTTCCAGAGGATTCCCTCTTCCAGACCTGCGCGCTGGGTTTGGAAGAAATTCAGGTGAATGTGATGGCGATGCTGCTGGGGGGCCATGTGCGCACTGGGCTGGAGGACTGTATCCACTACCAGCGCAGTGAACTTGCGCAGAGCAATGCTCAGATGGTGGAGCGGATTGCGCGCATTGCCAACGACCTGGGACGGGGCGTCGCTACGATAGAAGAGACGCGCCGAATGTTGGGCATCGACAGTTAAGTAAAGAGAATTCAAGGAAGAGAAAAGATAGACTCTCGCTCCCTCACCGACCGCACTTCTCCGACACACCACGATAGCCTTGGCTTGGCCGCGTTCGCGCCCGGCGCTCGCGCCAGTCTGCCGCGGCTAGACGTCCGGAAAATGGCGGCGACGGAGCCTGCTAATCGGGACGCTGGTGAGGAGGCATAGTCAGGCGGTGTCATCTGATCGCAAAAAATCAAGATTTTTTGGCAACTTGAACATCAGCATTCTTCGGCATATAATCGGGTCAGTCTTCAGATGACAGATCTCTTTCCAGCCCGCTTAGCAGGCATCCTTTTCTCAACAGTTATCGGCTCAAGAAATCATGTGCAACGCAGAAATCCTGGTCGTTGGATTGGGCGCCATGGGAAGCGCAGCCCTATATCACCTTGCTCGCAGCGGGGTGACTGCGGTCGGAATCGAGCAGTTTCAGATCGGCCATGCGCTGGGCAGCTCACATGGCTTTTCAAGAATCTATCGCAACTTCTACGCTGATCCCCTCTACGTAGAGCTGGCTGAGGCGGCCCTTCCCCTTTGGCAGGAACTGGAGTCCCTCTCCGGCCAGAAGCTTCTCCACATAACCGGCCTGCTCTACTTCGCCCGCCCCGGCAACGACAATGTCGAAGAGAGAATGGGTGTTATGGAGGCGCTGAAAAGGCCCTATGAGCGGCTGACGGCGCAGGAAGTGACCGCACGCTTTCCCGCTTTGCGGTTGCCAGAGGGGTCCGTCTCCTGCTTAACGCCCCAGGCCGGTTTTCTGGATGCCGGGCGATCTGTGCTGGCGCAGCTGAAGCAGGCCGACCGTCTTGGCGCGACCATCCATGATCAGGTTCGTGTCGACAGCGTTGACCTAAGCCAGGACACCCCCGTCCTTGAGACGTCCGCGGGACAGTATCGCTGCGAACGGCTTATCATTTCGCCGGGTCCCTGGGCCTCCGAGATCCTGGAGGAGCTCGCGCTCCCGTTGCGCGTTACCCGCCAGCAAAAGTTCTACTTCCGACCCAAACACCGTGCCCCTTACCGGCCCGGCGAGTTGCCCGTCTACGGAGATGGCGACACCAAATTTTACGGTTTCCCCGACTATGGCCCGGGCCTGAAGGTCGCAGACGATGGGCTGGGCGCGGAATACGCTCCTTCCGAAGTCGACCGCACCTTGGACATGAGTAAGAGGGATGAACTGCAGGATTGGCTCGAAACGATCATGCCCGGCAGCGGCTTCTCCTACGTCGAAGGCTCGACCTGCATGTATACCGTCACGCCGGACCGGGACTTCCTTATCGGCCCCCATCCCGGGAATCCGAACGTGATAGTCGGCGCGGGATTCTCCGGGCATGGTTTCAAGTTTTCGACGCTGGTTGGCAAAATCCTGGCTGACCTGGCAGCGGACGGGGCCACCGATTATCCTGTCGAGCGGTTTCGGCTTGACCGTTTCGAGAAGGCGAGTTCATAGTGCTTCTCGGCCTGCGGCAGCGCCGTAACCGAATGCAGAGAAACTGACTCCAAGACTTGCCAGACCCAATCTGATACGGAGCACGTGATGAGCGCATCTTCCGCAGAAACCGTCCGCAAGCTCTATCAGGAGGCCGTGGTCATCGACGGCCTGAACGTGAGCAACTGGGACAGCCCGGCCGTCTTTGACAGTCTGCACGCGGGCGGCGTTACCGCCTTCAATGCGACAGTCGCCACCCTCGAAAACTACACGCAGACACTGGACAACATTGCCGCCTGGCTGGGCCGTTTCAGGACCTACCATGAGACAGTCCTCCAGGTAAAAGGCGTAGAGGATATCCTCCGGGCCAAGCGCGAGAACAAGGTCGGGGTCATTCTCGGCTTTCAGAACGCCACGCCAATTGAGAACGATCTCGAGCGTCTGGCCCTGTTCCGTGCCCTGGGCGTGCTCATAATTCAGGTGACCTTTCACGAGCGCAATCTGCTGGGCAGCGGCTGCTATGAACGCCGCGATGACGGGCTGAGTCATTTTGGCGTTGACGCGATCGAGGATATGAACCGCCTTGGCATTCTCATCGATCTCTCCCATGTGGGCATCCGCTCGACCATCGAGGCGATTGAGGCGTCGGACAGGCCGGTCGCGATCACCCATGCCAACGCGAAGTCCTACTACGACGTTCCGCGCAACAAGACCGATGAAGCGTTGAAGCGCGTGGCTGAGGGCGGCGGCGTGATCGGGGCCACGGCGATCGCAGCCTTTCTGCGCACAGGCTCTGATTCCACACTGGCGGATTATATCGACGCTATCGATGACATGGTGTCCAGGGTGGGCATCGACCATGTGGGCATTGGCACCGACTTCACGCAGGACCAGCCGGAGTCGTTTGGGAGGTACATTGGCTCGCAGCAGGGCACGAAGTTCCCGGCCAAATTCGTTGACCCCTCAAGAAGCCAGCGCGCGGGCCTTCGCTATCCACTGGGATTGCAGTCGCCCGATGAAATGCCGAATCTGGCTGGGGCCTTGCTTGGACGCGGCTACAGTGCGGGCGACGTTGAAAAGATTCTGGGCGGAAACTGGCTGCGTCTCTTCCGGGAGGTCTGGGATGTTTGAGGCGTGCAGGCTTTCCCCTGACCCGGCTTTGAAGAGAATTGCGGAAAGCAACCCTCCCATGAGTATCCGGGGAATGAGCGGGAGATGACCAAGTACATTATCCAGCGCGTCTTGGTCTCCATCCCTATCTTTTTCGGTATTACAGTGATCGTCTACGCGCTCTACGCGCTGGCGCCGGGCGACCCATTGGCGATGCTTTTGGGCGAGCGAGCCATGCTGGAAATGACCGCTGAGGAGATAGAAGCGGCGCGCGAGAGTCTTGGTCTGAACGATCCGTGGCACGCGCGCTATTTCGCCTGGTTTAGCCGGGCGATTCGCGGCGATCTTGGTTATCCCCTTACCGGCGGATACACAGTCATGGAGCTCCTGCAACAGCGGATCGGGCCGACGCTGCTGCTCATGGCGACTGCCTTCATCGTTTCGCTGCTGGTCGGCGTTCCCATGGGGATCGTTATGGCTCTGAAACAGTACTCCTGGATCGACTATCTCGTAACCGTACTGGCTTTCGCACAGCTCTCAATCCCTTCATTCTTTCTCGCTCTCGGCGCGATGTACGTCTTTTCTCTGAAGCTGGATATATTCCCGACTTCCGGCCTGCAAACGATTGGCGCGCCCTTCTCTCTTTGGGACCGGATTCACCATCTCATCATGCCTTCCTTCATCCTCGCCGCTTACTTTGCCGGCGTCTGGGCGCGCTACACGCGTTCCAGCATGTTGGAGACGATGCATCTTGAATTCGTGACGACTGCGCGCGCAAAGGGGCTGCGGGAACGGGTCGTAGTCGTAAGGCACGCTCTCCGCAATGCGCTGCTGCCGATGATTACGGTCGCGTCGCTTAGCCTGGGGCACCTGCTGGGCGGCTCCATCATCATCGAGACGATCTTCCAGTGGCCGGGTCTTGGCATGTTGGGCTGGCAGGCTACTTTGAACCGGGAATACCCCATCCTTATGGGGATCATCCTGATCGCCTCCACGACCGTCCTTGCCAGCAACCTGCTGGCCGATATTTTGTACGCTGTCGTCGATCCTAGAATCCGTTACGACTGACTTTCCGCGCAGACTGGTGCGGCGTTGTAAGTGAGGGCTGATGTCCAACGAGCTTCAGGCCGGGCAAAAGCTGTTCGTCGACACACCTGCCAGGCGGGCCATGCGCCGTTTCACCCGGCACCGCCTGGCGATGTTCGGCCTCGGTGTGCTGCTGATCATGGTCACGGTTTCCGTCTTCGCGCCCGCGATCGCCCCCCACTCCCCGACCAAGCAGGAGTTGAGCCTTTACCGCAAGCCTCCTACCGAGACGCACTGGCTGGGCACCGATACCTTTGGTCGCGACGTATTTACCCGCCTGATCTACGCCGGGCGGGTCTCCCTCAGCGTCGGGCTTGTCGCCGTCGGCATCTATGAAACGATTGCCATACTGCTCGGCGCGATCGCCGGCTACTATGGCAGCAAAATGGACTGGATTATCATGCGCGCCGTGGATGTCGTGATGACGATCCCGACCATGATCGTCATCATCTTCCTGGTCTCGATTCTGGGTCCCAGCATGTATAATTCGATGCTTGCCATTGGGATCATGGGGTGGCCGGAGCCAACGCGCCTGGTGCGCGGGCAGATCCTCTCCTTGCGTGAGATGGACTACGTGACCGCGGCGCGTTCGCTGGGTCTGCCAACGTACCGGATCATTCTGCGGCACGTGCTGCCCGGTGTAGTGGCGCCCTTGGTTGTCCACGCCACCTTCGGCGTGGCCGGCGCCATTCTCCTGGAGGCAGGGCTTTCCTTTCTCGGCCTCGGTGTGCCGCCGCCTACGCCCAGTTGGGGAAACATGATGAGCTCCGCGCAGACGCTGAATATTCTCGAACGCGTGCCGTGGCTGTGGGTGCCGCCCGGTATCGCCATCATGCTCTCGGTCCTTTCGATCAACTTCATCGGTGATGGACTTCGTGATGCACTTGATCCGCGCGGCATGGAAACAGGCTGATTTTGGACGAAGAGCCGAAAGGAGGTTCGAACACTATCTCTGGTCGTCGCCGCAACTTTCTCGTAGAGTGACGGACTACACATACGAGCCGAACACGCTCATGTCATGACTGGAGGAGAAAACGATGAAACGGCTATTGCTTGCAGTGAATTTTCTTATCGTGGCAGCCCTGCTGCTGACCGCCTGCGCTCCTGTGGACACGGCCCCTGCCGCCGCCGTCATGGAGGAACCGCCAACCGAAAGGCAGTACGGTGGTACGCTCAACTTCTGGCAGCCGTCCTGGGATGGCAGCAAGGACTGGTTCCACCATATCAAGAGGGACGAGGTGACGACCTGGATGTGGGAGGAGCTGTTCTGGACGACCACAGGCGGCTTCATCCCCGTACTCGCCACCGGGTATGACGTGTCCGATGACGGCCTTGTCTACACGGTGCATCTGCGCCAGGGCGTGAAATTCCACGACGGCGAGGAGTTCACCGCGGAGGACGTCAAGTACTCCTTTGAGTTGAAGTACGATCCCGGCATCCTGCCGCCGGAGGCGCTGAAGGCCGAGGCGGAGCGGGTTGAAGGACTCTTCGCCTACAAGCAGGGCGAAGAGGGCGCGGATGAGATTACAGGTATTCGCATCGTTGACGATTACACGGTCGAGTTCGTGCTGACAGAGCGGGACCCCAGCTTCTTCCCCGGATTCCTGGGCTACGTCGAACATCCGATGATGCCCAAGCATGTGCTTGAAACGCTGGACAGGGATGAACTGGTCGCCGGCACGAGCGACTACTGGGTCACTGGGCCGGTTGGCACCGGGCCCTACAAGTTCGTCGAGCACGTGCCCGGTCAGTACGTGGAGTACGCGCGCTTTGATGACTACTGGGGCGGAAAGCCCGGCCCCGAGCGCGTCTTTGTGAAGTTCGCGCCGGTCGAGACCGCCATCATCATGCTGCAGAAGGGCGAGCTCGATATCGTTTGGGAGGCGCCGGCCGAGGAGGCTGTGCGCCTGATGGACGATCCCAACATCGACGTGCTGGTGGCGGACAACGTAATGGGCTTCTGGATCCAGACCCCGAACTGGCACGCCGGCGACGGCCTCTGGCAGAACCCCAAGGCCAAGCAGGCGATGCTGCACGCGGCCGACCGCCAGGGCTACGTGGACAATGTGATGCACGGCTTTGGCGTGGTGCGCCACAGTTGGTTCCACGGCACGCCGTTCGAGTGCCCCACTCTGATGGAATACGACTACGACCTGGAAAAGGCGAAGGCGCTGCTCGACGAGATCGGCATGACCGCGGACAAACGCGCCGAGTACCAGCTTGAGCTCACCGTCTACCCGGGCAACAAGATGCGCGTCGACTACGCCGTCATGCTGCACGAGGCCTACACGCAGCTTGGCTTCAAGACCAACGTCGACCTCATCGATGCGGCCTCCTGGGCCGACTACCGCAACGGCAGAGGGCCGCGCGGCACCGAGTTCGACTTCGCCATCGCCAACTGGGGGCCCGGCACCAACCCCTATGTCCTCGAGCCCTATATGGTCGGCACGGTCGACTTGGGTTACTGGCCGCTCGACGTGGAACGGGACTATCACTGGAATGAGTACAGCGCGAATGCAGAAGAAGCCGCGGAGCTCTGGGCCAAGATATTCGCTGAGACCGACATCGAAGCGCAGACACCCTACTTCCAGGAGCTGGACTGCATTCTCAACGAAGAGGTCTTCATACCGCACCTCATCGGTGAGTCCTGGATCGCGCTCAAGAGCAAGCGTCTTCAGGGTATAGACCTCGACCTCAATGTGAGCGTGTACATCGTGCCGATGCTGGTCGATATGGCCAACTGGTGGATCTGGGACCCGGAGGCGGATTCGCAGTAGTCGATTCCATCCCTTTCGGACCCAGGTCTACAGGGACATTGCGCTGCGAGCACTCCAACGGGGGCGCTCGCAATTTTTGTCAAAAACGTTGGACTGCAGCCAGCCGATCCAATCTATGGGCCCGGTGGCAAGCTCAGCCGGCAAGGGAGGTGGACAGATGACCAAAGCAGGCGCGGAAACGGCGGACCAGAGCCGTCTGAGACTTGCCTCCGATCCGTATCGCCCGGCCTACCACTTCCTGGCCCCGTGCAACTGGCTGAACGACCCGAACGGAACGATCTTCTGGAAGGGCAGATATCACCTCTTCTACCAGAACAACCCCGACGCCGCCTTCCACGGCGGAGCGACGGGAACGATCCACTGGGGCCACGCGGTCAGTGAAGACCTCGTTCACTGGCAGGACCTGCCGATCGCGCTGGCGCCGGTGGACAGTTATGACCGCGACGGCTGTTACAGCGGCACGGCCTTCGTCAACATGGACGGCGTGCCGACCATCATCTATCACGGCGTGCCGGGCGGGATCTGTCTGGCAACAAGCCAGGATGAGATGCTGGTCGAATGGGAAAAACATCCAGCGAACCCCGTCATCCCGACACCCGAACCCGGCAGCGGCTACACGGTGGACGGCGCTCCCTGCGCCTGGATCGAGGGCGACACCTACTACGCGCTCACGGGTAACACCAGCCGGGAGGAGTTCGAGGGTCTTAAGCCGGACAGGGCCTTCCTGTTCAGGTCAGTCAATCTGGCGCACTGGGAGTACCTGCACCCCCTTTATGAAGGAGGCAAGTACACGGAAGTCGGTGAGGACTGCGCGGTGCCCGACTTCTTTCCGATGGGCGACAGGCATGTCCTGCTCTTCGCCAGCCATCATCGCGGGCCGCACTATTACACGGGTACTTACGCGAACCAGAAGTTCACGCCCGAGCGACATGGGCGAATGGCTTTCGGCGAAACGAACTTTTCCAACAGGACCGGCATTATGAACGAGTGTCAAACGCTTCTGGATGGCAACGGCAGGCGCGTGATGTTCGGCCGGCTTTCCGAGGGGCGTTATGGATACGTCCAGCGGGCGTCGGGCTGGTCTGGGATTATGGGCCTGCCGATGGCGCTTACCATGGGTGAGCAGGGTGAACTGCATTTGAACCCGGTAGAGGAGCTGGAGGCGCTGCGCCGCAACCCTGTGCAGTTCTCCGACATTCAATTGGCAGGGGATTCGACGATCACGCTTGAAGGAGTGCGCGGCAACCGGCTGGAGCTCCGGGCCGTTTTCAGTTGGGAGAGCGCTGAGGAGTTTGGCCTGGGCGTGTGCTGTTCGCCCGACGGCGCTGAACAGACGATGATCCGTTTCAACGTCAATCCCAATGACTCGACGCAGCCGCAGGGCCGGTTGATCACTGACAGGTTGCTTGTCCTGGACGTTACTCGCTCGAGTGTCAGTCAGGCGGTCAAGAATCGAGAGTCGCAGCGTTGTACCGTTACGCACCCCTACGGTAAACCGATCGAGTTGCGCGTCTTCGTTGACCGCAGCGTGGTCGAGGTCTTTGCGGAGGGCGGCCATTATCTGGGCAAACGCATCTATCCCGCGCGGCCCGACAGCTTGGGCGTGCAAATCTTCTCGCTGGGCGGCAATGCAACCCTCCACTCCCTGGAGGCATGGGAGATGGACGCAATCTGGCCGATATGAAATCATCCGCCACTGCTCTACCTTGAGAAAAACGAAACCCTCCCGCCAATGACAGCTCTTCCGCATATCTTTTCTCCGCTGACGATCAAGGGAATGACGCTGCGGAACCGCATATGCAGTACCGGCCATATGGCGTCCTGGATGCACCATAACGGCGTGCCCAACGACAGGTGCAGGGCCTACTTTGAGGAGCGCGCCAGGGGCGGCATCGCGCTGGTTACGCTGGGCGCAACCTCAGTTCGGGAAGGCGATCACCCCGCCTACTTCCAGAACCTTGACGATCGTTTCATCACTTCCTACCGCACTCTGACGCAAGCGGTGCACCGTCACGGCGCTAAGTTTATCGCCCAGTTCTGTCCCCGCGGCGCCCAGGTGCATCTGTCCGAATTCTGCGAGCCGATGCCGAGCGCGCCGGTCGCGCGCCTGGTGCCCGGCGTCATCAACCAGCCGATTCTCGCCTCGGAGCATGTGGCCTCCTGGCCGGAGGAGGGTCTTGAGGACCTTGTCGCCTGTTGCGGACGGGCGGCCTGGCGAGCGCGTGCCGGCGGCGCCGATGGGGTGGAGCTCCACGCGCATCAGCACCATCTCCTCTCGCAGTTCCTAAGCCCGGCCTGCAATCGCCGCGATGACGCCTACGGCGGCAGCTTCGCCGGTCGCGCCCGCCTGCTTGTCGATGCGCTGACCGCGATGCGGAAAGCTGTCGGCGACGACTTTGTCGTTGGCGTGCGCTTGAAGGCGCACGATATGCACCCGGACGGCTATGACGAACAGGACTGTGTACGCCTGATCGAACATCTGAAATCCAAGGGACTAATCGACTATGTGAGTCTCACCATTGGCGGTGCCGTCCATCATACAGGTTCGATGTATATGCAGGAGGCGGCGCAGCTTGAGCGCGTAGCCCGCGTGCGCCGGGCGATAGATCTGCCCGTTTTCCACGCCGGGGGCATCGTCACCCCGGAGGTTGCGGAGGCTGCGCTGGCGGATGGCTGTCTTGACGTTGTCGGCATCACCAAGGGTCATTTTGCCGACGCCCATTTTGTGAACAAGCTGCGCGACGGCCAGCGCGAAGAGATCCGGCTCTGCATTCGGTGTCAATTCTGCTGCGACGGCGGCGAGGGCCCGGTCGGCTGCATCTACAACCCTGTTACCGGTCGCGAGATAGACTGGGCGACACCGGTGCCTGCCCTGCGGCGCCGACGCGTCGTGATCGTGGGCGCGGGGCCGGCCGGTATGGAGGCAGCCATTACGGCTTCCGAGCGGGGCCACGAAGTGATCGTCCTAGAAAAGGCGGATCGCGTCGGTGGTCAGGTCCACTTAGCCGGCGTGGCCCAGCTGCGCCGCGGCTTTTTGACAATCGCAGAGTTTTATCAACGACAGGCCGCCAGCGGGCGCTTCGAAGTTCGGTTAGGTGTCGAGGCAACGCAAGATAACATTATGGCGTTGAACCCCGACGCGGTCGTTCTGGCGACGGGTTCGGAGCCGGTCCGGGCGCGCGTCGACGGCTGCAACAAGGAGACTTTGACAGTTCACGAGGTCCTTGAAGGCAGGGCGGATGGTTGCCGCCGTGTTCTGATCGTTGACCGCGATGGCCATGCCCCGGCCTTTGTGGCGGCGGACCACTTGCGCAGCGAGGGGACGGCGGTCACTTTTGTTGCGGCAACGGCCCGCGCCGGCGCGGACCTGGGCGAAAGGGACGCGGCCATGCTCTGCCAGCGCCTGGCCGAACAGGGCGTGACCTTTTTTGTCGGTTACGACCTGGCGCACGTAAACGGTTCACACGCGACGCTGAGAAGCATCTTCACCGGCGAGGAGCAGTCGGTTGGCCAGTTCGATGAAATCGTAGTTGCAGCCGGCAGCCGGCCCTACAGCCCGCTGGCCGCTGCGCTGGAAGGCAAAATGCATGAACTGCACGTAGTCGGCGCCGCCAATGCGTCCCGCTTTATCTTTGAGGCCACCACTGATGGCGCGCGAATCGGCCACGCGATCTGACAGACAGCGTGCCGCCATTCATCTAAACTAAGTTCAACTGCTAAGTCCGTGAAGGCCAGGGGGGAATTTCATGCGCGATCTAAGCAGGGACAGTACACATCTGTATGTTAAGGAGTTTACACAGACGTTTCTGGACAATGTCCTAATCGAATCGGTGCAGGACATAACGCGCCGCTGGTACCGGCCCAAACGCCGTCTGGAAACACCTCTTATCAGCAAGGATCGCGCCTGGGAGCACGTGCCCTACTTTACCTATTCGAACTACTGCGTGCTGCGCGATCCGCAGGACGGGCTCTTCAAGTGCTGGTATGAGGACATGGCGGGCACGCCCGCGCCTGAGCCGATCCCCAATAATCCCTTTGGCACCTTTTCCCGTCAACTCTATGCCGAAAGTGAGGATGGGATCCACTGGCAAAAGCCCGAACTGGATGTCTACGAATTGTACGGCCACAAGACCAACATCGTTCTGGGCGACGACGAGTTTGGGCAGGTTCACTCGATGAACGTGGTCCTCGATCCCCATCCTTCCACCCCGGACGAGCGCTTTCGCGCGCTCTTTTCGCACATGCGGAACGACGAAGTCGCCAGCTTTCACAACATCAGGTGCGCGCGCTCGCCGGACGGCATCCATTGGACCGTCTACGACGAGTTGCCCTCCATCGGTATGCTGGGATCCAAACTCGACGACGTGTCGGGGCTCTTTTATGATGAATATGCGCGCGAATTCGTGCAGAATACGCGCCATGTGATAATGGTTGCGGCTGGTACGATCAACATGCGCAATCCGCAGAATCGCCGCTCTTTCACCATCACCAACGAGCCTCACAACTTCGCCTCCTACAGTCAGCGGCGTGTTTTCCAGTGTCGCAGCCACGACTTTCTGCACTGGAGCGAGCCGGTCCTGGTAGCGGCGGCCGACGACGAGGAAGACAACCTGGACGATTCGTTCTACGGGATGTCGCAGTTCAAGGTCGGTAATCTGCATCTGGCTACGGTCGGCGTGTTCCAGGCGGTTGACAACGAAATGGAGGTTCAGCTGATGATGAGCCGAGAGACGGGCTGCGTTGGCAGCGGACCGGTAAGCGTCAGCCGTTTCTTGCCCCGCGCGGCGAGGGCTACTGGGACGCCTACATGGTCTCGTTGGTGAGCCCGCCAATAGAGATGGATGATGAGCTCTGGTTCTATCACGGCGGTACAAATTACCACCATGACTACTTCCTCTCCGGCGCGCGCGAAAGGCTTGACCATCCGGAGGCACGCGAACCGTTGAATGCGAGGTTCGGTTTGGGGCTGGCGACATTGCGCAAGGACGGGTACGCGGGGCTATACGCCAATAAGTATCGTGAGGGAACTGTTGTGACGCGTCAGCTCATCAGTTTGGGGACGAAACTGGTAATCAACGCTCGCTGCGCGCCGGGCGGCTCCGTGCGGGTCGAGGTTGCAGACAGGTATGATGAACCACTCGAACCCTGCTTGAAAGAGCGCTGTGATCCATTCACGGGCGATAGTGTGGCCCATAAGGTAACGTGGGCGGGAGACGCCGACATTCCAGCGGGGGTCGGCTCCCGTTGGGGAGGGCCGGGCGAGAGAACCTACTGGCGCAAGCTGCGCTTCTTTCTGCGAGACGCTGAACTGTTTTCATTCCACTTCGAGGACCCTGTTGAGTCGTAAACGCGGTCCTCGAATAGTGCCCGCTTAATCGTTTTCGCCGGCCTGGAAGATCCCACTTGCCCCCTGATTTTGTCCACTCACTCCTCGTGGGGTTAGTAAGCTATACTTTAGGATGATCAGATCTCCCACAACAATCAGGAGTCATGACCTATGTCCGAGTCGCTACGCATTCTATCCGTCGGCGCCCATCCCGCCGACATCTTCGACCAGTCCGGCGGGACGATGGCCCATCACGCGGCGCGCGGCGACTATGTCGGCTGTGTCGTCCTCACGCACGGCGCGCGCGTCCATGACAAAGTCATCAGCGACGAGATGCACCATGCCAGCGAAGTGCCCCCCGCCGATGAACTGACCTCCCTCATGGCCGAGCGTTCCGATGTCAAAGCTGAAGAGGCCCGCAAGGCTTGCAATCTCTTGGGGGTTGAGGACGTGTACTTTTTCGGCGCCGACGATGCCGTTCTTCTGGTCACGGATGAGGCCGTCAGGCGGTTGGCGCGGCTTTTTCGCCAGTTGAAACCGAACATCATACTGACGCATTTCCCCAAGGAGGGGGACGGACTGACCAACGCGCATGCTATCGCCGGGCAGATCGTTCTGCATGCCATGGCCTTAGCCTCCGGCGTGGATCCCGGCGACCGCAATCCTCCCCACAAGCCTGCCCAGGTCTTCTTCTTCGGGACCGGCGCAGCCGC
Source organism: Caldilineaceae bacterium (assembly GCA_965200615.1). Taxonomy (GTDB): domain Bacteria; phylum Chloroflexota; class Anaerolineae; order Caldilineales; family Caldilineaceae; genus Bin5. Next base: position 2,314,541 of record OZ241377.1, read on the forward strand.
GATCCCCCGCAATGTGTGGCAATCCGAAGGGGGGTACTACAACGACGTCTTTATCGATATCACCGACGTGGTGGACAAGAAGCTTGCTTGCTTGGACTGTCTGGTCAGCCAGGGATACGGCGGCGCCTATGCCCGCAAGCGGATCGAGACCAGCGACGGCGCGTTCGGTATGTCAGGCGGTGTCGCCTATGCGGAGGGGTTTATCTCGCTGAATGCCGAAACCCACTACTATCTGCCGGTGACGGAGCGGGCGATGATCAATGCACGTGCTTCCGACCACGAACGCATCGAAGAAACTTCCTATCGTGTGCCCGTTGATTGAAGATTACTGCACCTGAGGCAACTGTTACCCGCCCAACACTACCTGTCGGGTTATCGGTTAGTCTGGGGCTTCGATATGCGATTTTCAGCGGGCACAAGGTCCGGATCGGGAAACAGCCTCCTGCGTAGAGAACGAAGAGGAAACAGCCATGGAATTCAGCCGCGATCAGTTTCTGGAAGAGGGATATGTGATCCTGCCGCAGGTCATCCCGCCGCAAGAGCTGGACGACCTGCGGCAGGCCTATGAAAAGCTTGTCGAGCGGCAGAGGGTGATCTGGGCGCGCGAGCGGGGGCCGGATGACCCGCCCGGCGGCGTCTGGGAGACGAACGCCCAGCCCCGCCTTAATCTGGGGATGCTGGCCGGCCAGATCGATGCGCAGACCGTTGGCGCGGTCGAGCTCTGGCTGCACGAAAACACGCAAGGGGTCAGCAGCCGTTTGCTGGGCGTGGACGACGCGGCCGTCACCGAAATGATGCTGATGTGCAACCCGGTACGCGACCACGAGACCGGTGGCCATCGCGGCTGGCACCGCGACTTCTATCCCCCCCATACGTCGCCGCTGCAAGGCTATGCCGATGATATTCTGGAGAACGGGCCGCGCTACGTGCAATGGAATCTGCCGCTGTACGACGACAACGTCCTCTGGGTCGTACCCGGCAGCCATGCCCGTCTCAACACTCCCGAGGAGAACGCGGCAATGAACGAGGATGCACGTACGCCTGTGCCCGGCGCCGTCCAGACCCATCTGGCGGCCGGTGATGGCGTGGCCTATATCCTGCCCCTGCTGCACTGGGGCAGCCGTTACAATGCCAAGATGCGGCGCACGATTCATGGCGGCTTTTCGGAGTACACTACCCACAAGGACCTGCCCTACCTTGAACATCTTTCTCCTGCGTCGCAGGCGTCATTCCATCGCTGGAACGATAGAAGCACACAGAAGTTCGAGTTGATCGAGGCGGCGCTGCGGGCGGTGATCGATGGCGACAGCGCCGCCTACCAAGCCGCTCTGGACCGCCTCCATCCGGGCCGCGGCGAAAAGGGCAGGTTGCTCTCGACGATCTTTTTGAGCAAGAGCGCCAAGCGCATTCATAACCTCAAGAGCCCAGCCTTCAACAGCCTTCCCGATCAGGAACGGATTTGGTCGACGCAAATACATCCCATGACCCTCCAGTGGGGCAGACCGCTGGCGGACCGCTTCAGCGATCAGGAAGCGGAAATTCTGTGGACGCGCTTCAAATTTGTCGACGATCTGCTGCAGGCGGAGGAAGATCAGTGGACGCCCGGTTTTCAGGGTGAGGAGACACGTTACTATTTCGACAAGGTTCCGGCTGATCTCAGCGTCGAAGCGTTTCTCGCTACTTTCTGAGATCGCCTGGGGCTCCAGTCTAAGAAATCCTGGCAGTATGCGCCGCAGTTTTTGGTAGTGGCGCAGGCTTGCCGTGCGAAGGAGTCAAATCGTGGGAAACAAGCCAGTCAGAATCGGGTTGATCGGTACCGGTATGGTCGCACAGGTGATGCACTTGCCTCATCTATCTGAACTGCCCGAACTCTTCAAGGTAGCGGCCCTGTGTGACCTGTCCCCCGGCACGGTGCAGGCCGTCGGGGCCAGATACGGAATCCGGCACACATTTTCCGACTATCGTGAAATGCTGGAACGGGCCGATCTGGATGCGATTATGGTGCTGACGCGCGACCATGCCCGGCCGGCAACGGATGCGCTGCGGGCCAGTAAGCACGTCTTCATCGAGAAACCGATGTGCAACAACCTGGATGAAGCCGATGAACTACTGGATGCACAGGCGCAGAGCGGCTGCGTCGCCATGCTCGGCCACCACAAACGCTACGACCCCGGCTATGTGGCCGGGCGTGAACTCATCCAGCAGATGAAAAACCCGAGTCTGATCCGGCTGTATGACATCATCGGCCCCAACGACTTTTTTCTGGAACACTATGACATCGTGCGCGTCGATGACGTCGATGCGGCCGAGACGGAGAGGATGGAGCGGCTCCGCCAGGAGAGCCTGCAACGCGCCATCGGCGCCCAACCCCAAGCGGTCATGCGCGCCTACGGCAAGATGCTGGGCCTGTCGATTCACGACATCTACATTCTGGACGGTGCCTTCGGCCTGCCGGAGCGGGTTGTGTCGACCGAAATCTGGGACGGTGGCGGGGCCTTCGCCTCGATCCTGGCCTATCCGAACGAGCTGCGTTGCATACTGGACACAGCCTCGGTCATGGACCTGCGCCTCTTCGACGAGAGGATGACCGTCTATGCTCCAGACAGCATCGTGTCGATCGTCTTTCCCAGTCCGTTTCTGAAGAACGCCGCTACGTTGGTTGAGGAGTGGAGGATGGATGGGAAACGGTTCCGCGAGTCGACGACCACCGCTTCATACGAGGAGGCGTTCAAGCTGGAGCTGATTCACTTTCACGACTGTATTGTGAATGGGAAGACGCCGCGCACGCCGGCATCTGGAGGGCGTGCGCAGATCGCCCTGTTGATCGATATGATCAAGGCATACCGGGCGTAGGGGTCTCGGTGACGGTGAGCCCAAGCGTCGAGGAGAAGCCTATCAAAGTTTTCCACAGGGAAGTGAGCATCGCCAAAGCGCGGGCCATGCTTGGGTACAAATCCTGATGCCTTCCAGTTTTTCCATCGTGCGGTAAACGGTGGCCCGGCAATTCATAAATCACGATTAAGGAGGAACACCTGAATTGGAGAACCATCATTTCCCGGTGCCAATGACCATTCTCAGCGGCTTTCTCGGCGCAGGCAAAACCACCCTGGTAAACCACATCCTGCACGGCAATCACGGTTTGAAGATCGCGGTGCTGGTGAACGACTTTGGCGCGATTAACATTGACGCTCAGTTAGTCGTCGGTGTCGAAGGCGAAACGGTCAAACTGTCGAACGGCTGCATTTGCTGCACGATTCGTGGTGACTTGCTGAAGGAAACGCTCAAACTGCTGCGACGGGAGGATCCCCCGGAATACGTCATCATCGAGACCAGCGGTGTATCCGATCCTGTCGCTGTCGCCAATACCTTCCTTGTGCCTGAAGTCAAACCGTTGGTGCGGCTCGACAGCATTCTGGTCGTCGTGGATGCCGATAATATCCTGACACTGGACGAAGAAATCTTCGGGCTGGCGCTGGATCAGATCGCCGTCGCCGACATCGTGGTACTGAACAAAGTCGATCTGGTCACGGCAGTGGAACTGGAAGACATCAAAGCCGATCTGATTCGACGCATTGTGCCGAGAATGAAGATGAGAAAGGTGTTTCTCAACGTAGTGGACATCCAAACCGATCTGGTTCGACGCAATGTGCCGGAGGCGCGCATTCTGGAAGTGACTTACGGGCAGGCGCCGCTGGAACTGGTGCTCGGTGTGGGCAAGTATGCGCCGGAACGACTGCATCGGCGTGCCGAGCGCGATGTGCATGTGCATGGCGTGGATGAGGAACACGATCACGATCATGATGACGGGCATCACCATGAACATACCGACCATACGCTGGTATTCAGCACCTGGAGTTGGACGACGGATAAACCGCTGTCGCTGAAAGCGCTACGTGGGATGTTTGAGGAACTGCCCAATACCATCTACCGCGCTAAAGGTGTGATTCAGCTCCATGATATGCCGGACAACAGGATGATTCTGCAAATGGTAGGTAAAAGCGCCAGCCTGACGCTGGCCGATGAATGGGGCGATGAGCCGCCCCGCACGCAGATTGTGATGATCGCCTCGCATGGTGGGCTGGATGTTGAGGCGCTCCGCACGCAGTTGGAAGCCTGTATCTTCGCGGATACGCTCCCCGTTGCCGTGAGGCAGAAGACCGCCAAAACGGAATGGACGCGCAAACGCTAACATATTACCTGGACTAGTTTTGGGGGCAGGTCAGTTTCCAAACCGGCTAAGAATGCGCTGTCTGTGGAACGGGCGCGTCCAGGGTGCCGGCTAGGTCCAGCTCTAGTGCGCGATGGCAGCTTACGGCGTGGCCGGGCTCTACCTCTTCCAGTGCAGGGGTCTGTTCGCGGCAGAGGTCGACGGCGTAGCGGCAGCGGGGGTGGAAATAGCAGCCGGACGGCGGGTCGGCGGGGTCGGCTACTTCGCCCTCGAGGATAATTCTTTGCGAGCGCAGGCTCGGGTCCGGTTGGGGCACGGCAGAGAGCAGGGCTTCAGTGTAGGGGTGTTTGGGTGATTCAAAGAGCTGCTGCGTTTCCGCGGTCTCGACCACGCGACCGACATACATTACGGCGACACGGTCGCAAATATGTTTGACGACGCTGAGGTCGTGGGCAACGAACAGATAGGTGAGGCCGAGGCGCTCCTGCAGCTCCAGCAGCAGGTTTAGTATCTGCGCCTGCACCGAGACGTCGAGCGCGGAAACAGGCTCGTCGGCAACTATCAGGCTCGGGTTGAGGGCGAGAGCGCGGGCGATGCCGATTCGCTGGCGCTGGCCGCCGCTGAAGGCGTGGGGAAAGCGCTGCAGGAATTCGGGCCGCAGGCCTACCAGGGCGAGCAGCTCCTCTACGCGTTCGACGCGCTGCTGCCGGTCCGCCACCCCGTTCACGAGCAAGGGTTCGCCAATTATGTCGAACAAGGTCATGCGCGGGTTCAGCGAGGAGAAGGGGTCCTGGAAGATCATCTGCATGTGCCGGCGCAAGGGCCTCAGTTCGTCTCTCGACAGATTGGCGATGTCGGTCATTTCTCCGTCGTCGACGCGGAAGTGGATCTCTCCGGCCGAAGGTTGTAGCGCGCGTACGATACAGCGGGAGGCGGTCGTCTTGCCGCAGCCGCTCTCTCCGACGATGCCGAAGGTCTCTCCCTTGTAGACGTGAAAATTAAGGCCGTCCACCGCGCGGACCTGGCCCACCGCGCGCTGCCAGAAGCCCTTCCGGATCGGGAAGAATTTCTGTAGCCCCTTTACCTCCAGCAGTACCTGCTCGTTTTCCATAATGCCAATCGTCTACGGACAGAATCTGTCGTCCAGTGGTCGGATCAGACCTCTACGAGCCGGTTTCCGGTACCGGATGATAGAGGAAACAGCTCACCAGGTGCTCATCTCCAACTGTATGCAGCTCAGGCTCGTGCCGGTCGCAGACGCCCGGAATTACGTCTGGGCAGCGGGGGTGGAACGGACATCCAGCCGGGCGGTTGTAAGGGTGGGGAATGGTCCCGGTAATCGTGGGCAGCTGCACCTTGGGCGTCGAATGGATGCTGGGAATCGAGCGCAGCAGCGACTGCGTATAGGGATGCTTCGACTCGCCAAATACTGCTTCCACAGGGCCTTCTTCCACCACGCGACCCAAATACATTACCACGACCTGGTCGGCCATCTCCGCGATCACGCCCATGTTGTGGGTGATCAGCATGATGGCCATACCCTTCTGATCCTGCAAGGAGCGGAGGAGATCGAGAATCTGGGCCTGGGTGGTCACGTCCAGGGCGGTTGTCGGTTCGTCGGCAATCAGGACTCTGGGATCGCAGGAAAGGGCGAGAGCAATCAGGGCGCGCTGGCGCATGCCTCCGCTGAGCTGCATGGGATAGGAGTCCACGGCCGTCTCGGCGCGGGGAATCCCTACAAGTCCAAGCAGTTCGATCACCAACTCCCGGGCCTCCTGCTTCGAGAGCTGGCGGTGCAGGCGGGCGGCGCCGATGATCTGGTTGCCGATCGTGTGGACCGGACTGAGGGAGGTCATCGGCTCCTGGAAGACGAGCGCGATCTCGGCGCCGCGAATCGAACGCATCTCCCTGCTGTTTTCGCCCAGGGAGGTCAGCGCCACCTCCTGTGACTGGCCGTTTTCGACCTCGCGGCGAAGCGTGATTTCCCCTTCCACGATGCGACCGGGTCGCGGCACAATGCGGAGGATGGACAGGGCGGTAACGCTCTTGCCGCAGCCGCTTTCGCCCACGATGCCGAGTGTCTGACCGAGGTGCACGTCGAAAGTGGCGCCGTCGACGGCGCGAACGACTCCTTCATCGGTGAAAAAGTTCGTTTTCAGGTTGCGTACCGACAAGACCGGTTGTAGATCGTTTTGCATCAGTTCAGTGGCGGTAGTGAGTGGCCGGCCAAGGCTTCGCGGCACGAGCCGAGAATTCAAATGCCATACGGATCGGCTGCATCGCGCAGTCCGTCGCCCATGAAGTTGAAGGCCAGGATCACGACTACGACGGGAATCGCCGGCAGCAACAGCCAGGGCGACAGGGCGACCGTCTCTACATTCTGTGCCTGCTGGAGCATCACGCCCCAGCTGATGGCGGGCGGGCGCAGACCAAGGCCGAGGAAACTCAGTGCTGTCTCTGCCAATATCATGGCCGGGAGCGAAAGCGTAACGGTGGCGATGATATGGCTCTGGAAGGAGGGCACCATATGGCGGAAGATGATCCGTTTGCGGCTGCATCCGGCCAGTTCGGCGGCTGTCACGAAGTCCTCTTCACGCAGGGAAAGGAAGCGGCCGCGTACCTCGCGCGCCAGGCCGGTCCAGCCCCGCAGCGCGATAACGATCGTAATGGCAAAGTAGACCTGCTCAACGCTCCACTCTCTGGGGACGGCAGCAGCCAGACCCATCCACAGTGGAATCGTAGGAATAGAGCGGAGTATCTCGATGAGGCGCTGGATAATGTTGTCTGCTACGCCGCCGTAAAAGCCCGAAATCCCTCCAAGTATTACCCCGAGCACGAGGCTGAGAGCAACGGCGACCAGCCCAATCGTCAGAGAGGTGCGCGTAGCATGGATGAGACGGGACCAGACATCGCGGCCCAGCGGGTCCGTTCCCAGGAAGAACAGGGATTCGTCGACCCTGGCGCCTTCAACGCCAAACAGATGGAGGTCGGATGGAATGAAACCCAGAAAATCGTACTTGTAGCCGCGCGCAAAGAGGCGTACCCGTATCTTTTGGTCAGGGTCTGCCTCGTAGACCCGTTTGAATGTCTTCAAGTCGCGTTTTCCCGTGACCTGGTAGACATGGGGGCTGAACCTGCCGTCGTCAAAGAAGCGTACAGGTTGAGGCGGCATCAAGGAGCGGTAGGCTTCTGTAGATTCGGGGTCGGTGTAGGCAAAAAAATCGGCGCCGAGTACGACGACGTAGAAGGCGGCGACAATTACGGTCGCCACCACTGCAACGCGGTGTTTGCGAAACCTCCACCACATCAGTTGCATCTGGCCGGCAACGAAGATTCGCTCTTCGCTGTCGACAGACACCTGTTCTTGACCTACTTCAACGCTATGCTCAATGGTCATTGCCGGGAGAGTGAAAAGAGATACCTCAGTTGGATGCCAGTTGCGATTGTCTTACCACTAAATCATTCCCAAACGAATACGCGGATCGACCCACATCAGCAGCAAGTCGGACAGGAACGTGCCGATGACGGTCATGGAGCCGAGCATCAGGACAATCGTACCGGCCAGGAACATGTCCTGGGCGATGAGCGACCCCAGGAGAATTGGACCAAGCGTCGGCAGGCTCAAAACGACGGAGACGATGACGCTGCCTGACAGGATATAGGGCAACAGGTAGCCGATCGTGCTGACAAAGGGATTGAGAGCGACGCGCACAGGATACTTGAGAACCAGTCGGTGCTCGGCCAACCCCATCGCGCGCGCCGTTATGACGTAAGGCTTGCGCAGCTCGTCAAGCAGATTTGCACGCAATACCCGGATAAGTTCCGCAGTACCGCTGAGTGCGACAACGAAGGCGGGCAGGGGGAGATGGGCGAGGAGGTCCTTCACTTTGCCCCAACTCCAAGGTTCCAGTTGGAATTCCGGGGAGAACAGCCCGCCGACATTTGCCCCGAAAAGGTAGAAGCCCAGGTACATCAGGACCAGGGCCAGGAGGAAGTTGGGTACACCCAGACCGATGAAACCGACAAAGGTGAAAGCATAATCTCCGACTGAATACTGACGCACCGCGGAATAGATACCGATTGGAACCGCAATCGCCCAAGTAAGCGCGACCGCCCCCAGTGATACGGCGATGGTCATCGCAAGCCTGTCTCCGATCACCTCGCGGACCGACTGCTTCCACAACATGGAGACGCCGAAGTGGCCCTGGACCATGTTGCCAACCCACCTAAGATACTGTTCGTGGATCGGTCTGTCCAGAGCATACTGGCGGCGCATGGCCTCCATCTGCAGCTCCGAGACATCGGTCTCCATGACAGCCAGCTGGGCCATGTAGGCGTCGACAAAGTCCCCGGGAGGGAGCTGGATGATGATGAAGGAGAGCACCGAAACGGCCCACAATGTGAAGATGGCCAAGACGGCGCGACGGGCAAAGTATGCGAGCATCTGACAGCCTTTGCGACAGGCAGCAAAACCCGGCGATTCCTATAGTTGGAACACATAGAACTCCCGGGCACGCCCAAATGGGGCGCCCGGGAGAGTTCACACGAGTTTGACGCCGACAATTCCCACAGCAGTGGGCAACCACGAGGGTTGCCCCTACTGGTCGGTGAAGTACCAGGTCGGCGGATGGCCGCTGGCAGGCGTCCGGCAGTGCTGAGCCGGGCAGCCGCGCCGCGGAACATTGCCCATGTTGTTCTTGGTGACGGAGACACCGGCGGACTGGCCGACAGTACCCATGCTCCACACCTGGTCAACCACGAGACTCCAGATCTCCTGGCCGATCTTGTTGCGCTCCTCGGCGGATACGGTAGCGCCCTTCCTGAAGAGTTCAAGCGCTCTTTCCATCTCCGGGTAAGGCGGCGCCATGCCGTCTTCGCCGCCGCTTACGAACCATCTGGCGATTTCCGGACCCATGTACGCTTCGTTCGTATTTACGGGCAATACGTGGCGGGGGTAGAGCCAGAGCTGCGAAGCCCCGCCGTTGCCCCAGATGCCGATCTGGTGCTTATTGGCGCGAGCTTCGGTCTCGAACAGGCTGCGCTCCTGGGCCTTGAGGTCTGCCCAGATTCCGATATCCTTCCAGTGGTCTTTCACCATTTCGGCGATGGGCTCATTGCCGCCGGCGACCATGCCGATCTCGATGCGCAGTCGTTCGCCGGAGCCGTCCGTCCGCAGGCGGAAGCCTTCGTCGTCCTTCTCAGTCAGTCCGATGGCGTCCAACATTTCGTTGGCCTGGTCAGGCTCGTGGGTTGCCCACCTGGTCACGTACTCCTCCCCCGCAGTTGAAGGCAGGTCGGGTGAACACATCACAGAGCCGCCCACGCCCAGACCGAGGAAGTAGGCCTCGTTGATCTGGTCGCGATCGATCCCTAGTGACAGGGCTCGACGGAAGTCTACGTTTCGAATCCATTTCTGGATCTCGTCGTCTCCGTCGTAGCTGTGATTGAAGTGGAAACCGGCCGAATGGCAGAAGCCGCGGCCAATATCGACCCGGTAGTCGCCTGTTTCCATGTTCTCGATGAGGACGGGCAGCCTCGAGATGCTGATGTGGCGGCCCTGGAAGTCGATTTCTCCTGCGAGGGCGCGCAGGAGGAGGACTTCTCTATCCTCGGCCAGATTGATCACGATCTCGTCGATGTAGGGGAGCTGGTTGCCCTCCGTGTCGACCGCCCAGTAGTAGGGGTTGCGCTTCATCGACCAGATTGGGTCGATAACGGGGCGCTCTGTCACCCAGGGGCTCATCACCGGCAGATCCGGGTTGCGGGCGGGATAGGAGTGGAAGAGGTACATATCCAGCCAGCTCTCGAATCCCAGCTCCTTGGCCTTCGCGGTGACCTCCTCCTCAGAGGAGTACTTGGGCAGGAACTGGCTCATATAGTGCTTGGCCGCGTAGCCGCCGCCGCCGGTTCCCAGGCTGCCTTCGGGGGCAGCCGCCACCATGTTATGGCCGGCAAGGATGTCGAGGAAGAGGGGATACGGCTCCTTGAACGTGTAAGAGATCGTATAGTCGTCGATCTTTTCCATCAGTCCCGGTTCGCCGGCGATGACCATTTCCGGCGGCGGGCTGGGGAAGATATCCTCGTTCAGGGCGACGTCCTCATACCAGAAAAGGAAGTCGTCGGCGGTGAACGGCATGCCATCGGACCACTTGGCGCCCTTGCGGAGATAGAGGATGTACTTGCGGCCTTCATCCTGAATGTCCCAACCGGCGAGCAGGCTGGGTACGATGTAAGAAGCTGTTTGAAAAGGGTCAATTGGGTGCCAGGCGGCGTACCATGAGACGAATCATAGCGATATGGATAAAGGCGACACTGCTTTCGGGCAGTCGTTCATAGTCTTTACAGAGGCGACGATTGAGGCCAAGCCAAGCGAAGGTGCGCTCCACCACCCAACGACGGGGCAATACGGAGAAACCTTTTTGTTCTTGCGGGCGGAGGACAGGTTGAAGGCGGAAGCGAAAACGCTGCGCAACCCATCTCTGCAAAGAGCCGCGATAGGCGCCGTCAACCCAGATAAGACGCAGTTTCTGGCCGAAACCGCAGCCTCGTCTGAGCAGTTGCCGTGCCCCATCGCGGTCAGGCAGGTCGGCAGCAGTGACCAGGACGGCCAATGTGAGTCCCAGCGTATCGACAAGAAGATGCCGTTTCCGTCCCGTGATGCGTTTACCGCCATCGTAGCCTCGCACACCTGCCGGTGTATGGCCAGTCTTGACTGTCTGACTATCGATACTGCCAGCCGTTGGATGCTTGTGTCGTCCGCTTCGATGACGAACCCGCACTCTGAGCGTGTCATGCAACCTGCGCCAGGCGCCATCGTCCCGCCACTGCCTGAAGTAGGTGTAAACACTCTGCCCTCTGCCACGGCGGAAAATCACTCGGCAGCATCCGCCACTGGATGCCACCCACAGTCAGGTAGAGAATGGCATCAACCACCAGACGCATATCCAGGCTGCGTGGTCGCCCGCCCGGTTTGGCTGCGGGAATCAGATGCTGGATAATAAGCCACTGGCTGTCAGTCAAATCTGTTGGGTATCGTTTTGTTTTCACAGAGACTACGTATACCACAATTTGGCCGACAGCCTTTACTTTTCAAACAGCCTCTAAGAACCGGAGTAGTCCCAGGCGAGGAGCCGCGACGAGTTGTTGATGCGCATCATATTCTCGCCGTCGGCCGGGCCCGTGAAACCGCGCCGCCAGGTTCCGCCGTACTTGCCGATCTCACCCAATGGCTTAATGACCATCGGGTCCTCAGGCAGGCGTTCCTCTACGGGCGGCAGATCGCCGGCTGCGACCATATCCGCCAGCATCGGCGCTTCGCTGTATTCCGTGGGCCACATCGCCTCATCGAGGATGATGTCCGGCCCTTCAATGGGGACGATCTGGGGTAGCTCGGCGGACTCTTCAGCCTCCTCGGCGGAGGCGGCCATCTCCTCGGCCGGTTCGGCAGGCTCGGGTGCGCCGACACACCCCGAAAATACAAGAGACACTACCATCACGAGCCCCAACAGCCATGAAAACCTGGTCTGCTTCATCTCTTTTCCTCCTTTGTGGAAATGAGAAAACACCTTAGGGTCAACTGGATGGATTCACCTCTGACTAATGGTCTGATTCGATTAAATCTTGACGAACTTGCGGGCCTTGTTGCCTTCGGTACCCAGCTCCGCTACAAAGATGTTTCCTTTCGAATCGCACCAGATGCCGTGCGGCATTGACAGGCCGGTTTCCTCGCCGCGGAAGCGGCCGACCAGCTCGCCGGATTCGTGGAAGATCGAGACGCCGATCGGCGCCGGGCCTTTGCCCAGGGAGCCGCCCTGCTCGGCGACGTAGACCAGCTGGTCGGGGCTGCAGTAGACATCGCCGGGGCCGTTTACGTCCTCCCACATCGTGATGAACTCGCCTTCGCGGTCGAAGAACTGGATGCGGCTGGACTCCCGATCGCAGATCAGGACCCGGTCCTGCGTGTCGATGCCGATGTTGTGCACGAGCGCGAACTGGCCCGGCTCAATGCCGGAGGTCCCCCAGGAGATTTCCAGCTCGCCCTCTGCTGTGAAGCGGTGTACCTGGCGGTTGCCGTAGCCGTCGGCGGTGAAGATGCTGCCGTCGCTGGCGATGGCCACGCCGGCCGGCATGTTGAAGGGGGGATCCAGAGTGGTGCCGTAGGGCGTTACCGTCATCATGGCCCAGCCGCGGCGGCCCAGCTCGAGTAGCTTTTCGCCGTGCTGGGTGTGCTTGGTGACGACGTGCTCCTGGCGGTCGGTGACCCATACGTGGTCTTCGGCGTCGATGAAGATGCCGTGCGGCTCGGTGAACTCTCCCTCACCCCAGGAGGTGATGAACTTCCCGGTGTCGGCCTCAAAGGCGACGACGGGGTGCTTGTGGCGGCAGAAGACAAAGACGCGGTCGCGTGAATCGACCGCCACGTCGGGCACCGAACCGAGCGACCAGCCTTCGGGCACTGACGGCCAGGAATCGTCCAGTTCGTAGCGAAAGTCGCCATATCCAACTGTCATAATCAGCTGTCCTCCGATGTAGCGCGCGAGCGGCGCGCAGGGGCACAGATGGTTACTCCTTGCGCCAGTGGTCGTCCGCGCCGTCGACGGTTAATGAGTATTTTCATACATTTCGCCATGATGGGGCTTGAGTGAAGTATCCACAGGAAGACTGCGATGTCAAGCGCCAGAAAATCACAGGTATGCATCCAATTTGCGCGTTACGTATTGCGTAAAGGCAGGCAAGAGAGCTACGGTTCCATTGCGTAACGCGGGCGAAAAGTCTTGGCGCCAAACGGGATATCCATTTGTTGGCGTCCGGCGGGTTGATGTCTGGCGATCCTGCTTCTCTCCATCTCACCGGCTGAGGGTGTGTTGCCTGTGGAACGGGCGCGTCCAAGGTAGCCGCCACTGATTTCTCGCTACTGAGTGATTCCAAAACGGATGCGCGGGTCGATCCACATCAGCAGCAGATCAGACAAAAATGTGCCGATGACGGTCAGGGAACCGAGCATCAGGACGATTGTCCCCGCCAGGAACATATCCTGGGCGACGAGGGAGCCCAGGAGTAGAGGGCCGAGCGTGGGCAGGCTCAGCACGACGGAGACGATGACGCTGCCCGACAAGATATAGGGCAGAAGATAGCCGATGGTGCTGGCGAACGGGTTGAGGGCCACGCGCACCGGGTATTTGAGGACGAGCCTGCGCTCCGACATGCCGGCGGCGCGGGCCGTGATAACGTAGGGTTTGCGCAGTTCATCCAGCAGGTTGGCGCGCATAACGCGGATCAGTTCGGCGGTGCCGCTCAGGCCGATGATGATGACAGGGAGCGGAAGATGGTAGATCAGGTCCTTCACTTTGCCCCAACTCCAGGGCTCCAACTGGTATTCGGGGGAGAAGAGCCCGCCGATGTTGGAGTTGAAGAGCGTGAAACCGAGATACATCAGTACGAGGGCGAGGAGGAAACTGGGAACCCCTAAGCCGACGAAACCGATAAAGGTGAAGACGTAGTCGCCGATCGAGTACTGGCGCACGGCCGAGTAGATGCCGATCGGCAGAGCGATGCCCCAGGTCAGAATTATGGCGCCGAGGGAGAGAACCATGGTCATGGCGAGGCGGTCGCCGATCACCTCGAGCACCGACTTGCGCCACATCATCGAGGTGCCGAAATCGCCGCGGAAAATGCCGCTCATCCATTTGAGGTACTGCTCGTGCATCGGTCTGTCGAGCGCGTACTGGCGGCGCAGGGTCTCGAAATGCTGCTCGGAGACGTTGGATTGCGTAGCCGACAACTGGGCCATGTAGGCGTCGACAAAGTCGCCGGGCGGCAACTGGATGATGATGAACGAGAGCACTGTGACCGTCCACAGCGTGAAGACAGCCAGAACGAGTCGCCGGGCGACGTAGGCAAACATGCAAGACTCCGGTGGTCAGTGGTCAGTGGCCAGAGGACGTCTCTGACCACTGACTCCGTCGTTCAGATTCAACTACTCCTTGAAGTAATAGGTCGGGGGATGGCTGGTTGCGGGCGTGCGACAGTGCTGCGCCGGGCACTGCCGCCGCGGGACATTGCCCATGTTGTTGCTGGTGATGGCGATGCCGGCGCCCTGGCCTACGGTGCCGATCTGCCAGACCTCATCGACGACGAGCGACCAGATCTCCTGGGCGAGCTTGTTGCGTTCTTCGCTGCCAACGCTGTAGCCCTGGCGGAACAGATCGAGCGCCCGCTCCATTTCGGGATAGGGCGGCGCCATGCCTTCCTCGCCGTTACTGTTGTACCAGCGGGCGATGTCGGGCCCCATGTAGGCTTCGACAAGGTTGACCGGCAGCACGTGACGCGGATAGAGCCACAGGGCCGAAGAGCCGCCGTTCGACCAGACGGCGAGCTGATGATTGTTGGCGCGCGATTCGGTCTCGAACAGGCTGCGCTCCTGGATCTTGAGGTCGGCCCAGATGCCGATCGCCTTCCAGTGGTCCTTGATCATTTCGAACATGCCGTCCCAGTCCCAACCGATGGCGGCGGCGGCGGCCAGTTCGATGCGCAGCCGCTCACCGGAGCCGTCGGTGCGCAGACGCCAGCCTTCGTCGTCCTTGGCGTCGAGCCCGATCGAGTCCAACAGCGCGTTGGCCTGGTCGGGATCGTAGGTGGCCCACTTGGTCACGTACTCCTCACCCGGCGTGGAAGGCAGGCTGGCGGCGATCATAGCCGAGCCGGGTACGCCGAGACCGAGAAAGATCGTCTCGTTGATCTGGTCGCGGCGGATGCCCATCGATAGCGCGCGGCGGAAATCGCGGTTCTGTATCCACTTCTGGATCTCAGCGTCGCCGTCGAAGCTGTGATTGAAGCTCACGACGTTGTTGTGGTAAAAGGCCCGGCCCATGTCGATCCGGTAGTTGCCCTCCGCCATGTTCTCCAGGAAGACTGGCAGAGCTGAAATTGAGATGTGGCGGGCCTGGTGGTCGTACTCGCCGGCGATGGCTCGCAGTACGAGCACCTCGCGGTCCTGCGCCAGCGTTACCACGATCTCGTCAATGTAGGGCAGCTGGTTGCCCTCTGTGTCGACCGCCCAGTAGTAAGGGTTGCGCACCTCGGACCAGATCGCCTCATTGACTGGCGTTACCGTCCTCCAGGGCCCCATCGTCGGCAGGTCGGGGTTCTGCGGCAGATAGGCTTTGTAGCTGAACATCTCCAGCCAGCTGTCGAAGCCTTCGGCCTCGGCCATGGCCGTCACTTCGGCCTCGGAGGAGTACTTGGGCAGGAACTGGCTCATGTAATGCTTGGCCATGTAACCGCCGCCGTTTGATCCGCCCTGCGTGTCCGGGCCGACGCCGACAACGTTGTCACCGGCGAGGATGTCCAGGAACAGCGGATAGGGCGAGGCGAATGTCCAGCGCACCGTGAAGTCGTCGATCTTTTCCAACAGGCCGACTTCGCCGCCGATCACCATCTCCGTGGGCGGGGTGGGCCAGATCTCCTCGTTCAGCGCGACGTCCTCGTACCAGAAGAGGATGTCATCGGCGGTGAAGGGGTGGCCGTCAGACCACTTGGCGCCGCGGCGCAGATGGAGTGTGTACTGGGTGTGGTCCTCGCTGATCTCCCAGTCTTTGATCAGGCTGGGGATGATCTTGGAGGCCGAGTAGTCCCAGGTGAGCAGACGGGACGAGGAGTTGATGCGCATCAGGTTTTCGCCGTCGGCGGGCCCGGTGAAGCCGCGTCGCCATGTGCCGCCGTACTTGCCGATCTCATTGAGCGGCTTGATGACGTAGATGTCCTCGGGATCGGGCAGCCGTTCTTCCACCGGCGGCAGCTCGCCGGCGGCCACCATCTCGGCCAGCATCGGCGCTTCACTGAACTCGGTGGGGAACATGGCCGGGTCGAGGATTACATCAGGCCCTTCGATCGGGACGATCTGGGGCAGTTCGGCCGGCCCTGCGGCCTCTTCCTCGGCGGCTGCCGGGGCGGCCTCCTCGGCCGGGGCTTCTGACGCGGCCGGGGCGCCACAGGCCGAAAGCACAAGGGATACTACCATCACGATTCCCAACAGCCACGAATACTTGGTCCGGTTCATCTCTTTCCCTCCTTTGTGGAAATGAGAAAATACATGTGGATCAAATGGATGAATTCGCCTCTGGCTAATAGTCTGGTCTTACCAGATGCCGTGCGGGATGGACAGGCCGGTCTCTGTCCCGCGGAAGCGGCCGACCGGTTCCCCGGATTCATGGAAGATCGAAACGCCGATCGGCGGTGGGCCTGGCGGTTGCCGTAGCCGTCGGCGGTGAAGATGCTGCCGTCCTGGGCGATGGCCGCGCCGGCCGGCATGTTGAAGGGCGGAGCCAGGGTGGTAAGGTTACTCCTTGCGCCAGTGGTCGTCGGCGCTGTCGACGGGCATGAAGTCCAGCAGTTCCCAGGCGTAGGGCGTGTCGTAGATCTTCCAGGTGTTGTTGGACGCGCCGTAGATGATCTCGTAGCTGATGTTGGGGCGTTCAACGCAGGCCCGGAAAAAACCGGTTGCATCGCGATGGCTGAACCAGCTCACGAGGGAGCGGTAGCCGCGGCCGGGCGCGTTCCACGGAGGCAGCGTGCCGAGACGGACGCAGATGACCTCCATCGGGCGCTCGTCGGGGCGGTCGATGTTGCCGCCCTCGGTGTAGTAGCGGCCCAAGGATTCGCCGAAGATCTTGGTGGCGCCGTAGCGACTGTCCGGCCGGCCCGGATCCTCGCCCTTGACGAGGGGAATGGAGGCGGGGTCGAGGCCGTCGAGGCGGCCGGAGACGATGGAAAGGTAGGGCTCGTCGAACTCATAGCCGCCCATAGCGTGCATGGAGCTGGCGAAGATGACGCGGCGCACGCCGGCGTCGTGGGCGGCGTCGTACATGCCCTCGAAGACGGGCGCCAGCGCGTCGGGGTCGCAGAGGTCGGCCTGAGTGGAGTTAGGCCAGTCTGAAGGGCGCAGGTCGATGCCGTAGACGTCGTGGTCGCTTGCAAGGGCAGGCGCCAAGAAGCTGCCGATCGTTCCCGTGATGCCGGTGATGAGGATCTTCATGACTGACTCCTGTCAGGGCTTTTCGTGCATTATCCATAGGCAAATAGCGATGTCAAGCGCGCGAAAAACCCTGGACTGTTCCAGTTTCGGCACGGAAAGCCCAGGAGTCAACCGGGATTCACATCAGATCTTGGCATATTTCTGTACGCAGTGGCCGTGGTGGCTCAGCTCCGAAATGAAGAGATTCTTCTTCGAATCGATCCATATGCCATGCACGCCGCGCAGACCGGACTCCTCGCCGGTAAAGCGGCAAATCAGTTCGCCGTCTTCACTGAAGATCGAGACGGAACCACCGCCACCCTGTTCGGCGACGTATATCAGCCCCTCGGGACTGCAGTAGACATCGCCGGGTGAATTGACGTCGTCCCAGATGTGGAGGAACTGCCCTTCGCGGTCGAAGAACTGAATGCGGTGGTTCGCCCGGTCACAGATCAGTACTCTGCCCTGGGTGTCGACACCGACCTGGTGTACGAGCGCGAACTGGCCCGGTTCGGTCCCCGACGTTCCCCACGAGAGCTCCAGCTCGCCTTCCGGTGAGAAGCGATGGACTTGGCGGTTGCCGTAACCGTCGGCGACGAAGATGCAGCCGTCCTCGGCGATGGCCACGCCGGCGGGCATGTTGAAGGGCGGGTCGAGGGTCGTGCCCTGGGGCGTTACCGTCATGTTGGCCCAGCCGCGCGTGCCCAGCTCGAGCAGCTTTTCGCCGTAACGAGTGTACTTGACGACGGTGTGGTCGTTGCGGTCGGCGGTCCACACATGGTCGTCCACGTCGATGAAGATGCCGTGCGGCTCCTTGAATTCCCCTTCACCCCAGGAGGTGACAAACTCCCCAGTGTCCGCCTCAAATGCGATCATCGGGTGCTTGTTGCGATTAAAAACATAGACCCGGTCGTGCGAATCCACCGCCAGATCGGAGGGATGGTCCATCACCCAACCTTCAGGCAACGTGGGCCACGAGTCGTCCTGCTGATAGCGAAATTCGCCGTGTCCAACTGTCAGCATCGGTTGTCCTCCTGTTAGTCTTTGCCCCAGTGTTCCAAAGCGTCGTCTGCGGGAGTGAAGTTCAGTAGATTGTAGGCATAGGGAGTGTCATAGATCTTCCACGTATTGTTGGACGCGCCGTAGATGATCTCATAGCTGATGTCTGGCTGTTCAACGCAGGCGCGGAAGAATCCGACCGCGTCGCGCTTGCTGAACCAGCTTACGAGGGAGCGGTAGTCCTTTTCGGGCCGGTTGGAGCGCGGCAGCGTGCCGAGACGGATACAGATGACCTCCATCGGGCGTTCGTCGGGGCGGTCGATGTTGCCGCCCTCGGTATAGTAACGGCCGAGGGACTCGCCAAAGATCTTGGTCGCGCCGTAGCGGCTGTCCGGCCGGGCCGGGGCGTCGCCTGTGACCAAGGGAATGGAGGCGGGGTCGAGGCCGTCCAGGCGGCCGGAGACGATGGACGAGTAGGGTTCATCGAACTCGTAGCCGCCCATTGTATGCATCGAACTGGCGAAGATGACGCGGCGCACGCCGGCGTCATGGGCGGCGTCGTACATGCGGGCGGTGGCTATCAGATTGGGGTTGGTGAGCTCCTCCCAGCCGATTTCGACCTCATGGCGGGGGTCGGCGGCGAGGTGAAGGACCACGTCCACGCCTTCAAAGACGGGAGGCAGCGCGTCCGGGTCGCAGAGGTCAGCCTGGGTAAAGTTCGGCCAGTCGGAAGGGCGCAGGTCTATGCCGTGGACATCGTGGTCGCGGGCCAGTTCAGGCGCCAGCAGGCTGCCGACCGTGCCGCTGATACCGGTGATAAGGATTTTCATCAATTGTCTCCTGGAGGGCGTTTCTTGGAATGAATATGAAGTTTGGATTCAGATGACGTGACAACCGGTATGCAGTGCTCGAAGAATTCGGACAGGCCGATCTCTGGCTCCGTTCGTGTTCAAACTTTTACAAACTTGCGGGCGCGGTTGCCTTCCTCGCCCAGCTCGGCCACGAAGATGTTTCCCTTCGAGTCGCACCAGATGCCGTGCGGCATGCGCAGGCCGGTTTCGGGTCCGCGGAAACGGCATACCAACTCGCCCGATTCGTGGAAGATGGAGACGCCGCAGGGGAGAGGCCCCTTACCCATGGCGCTGCCCTGCTCGGCGACATAGACGAACTGGTCGGGGCTGCAGTAGACGTCGCCCGGCCTGTGTACGTCTTCAAACATGGTGATGTAGTTCCCGTCGCGGTCGAAGAGCTGGATGCGGTTGGCCTCGCGGTCGCAGATCAGGACGCGGCCCTGCGTGTCGATGCCGATGTTGTGCACCAGCGCGAACTGGCCTGGCTCCAAGCCGGAGGTTCCCCAGGAGATTTCCAGCTCCCCTTCCGGGGAGAAGCGGTGGACCTGGCGGTTGCCGTAGCCGTCGGCGGCGAAGATGCTGCCGTCCTGGGCGGTGGCTACGCCGGCTGGCATGTTGAAGGGCGGATCCAGGGAGGCGCCGTAGGGCGTCACCGTCATCATGGCCCAGCCGCGGCGGCCCAGCTCAAGCAGCTTTTCGCCGTGCTGGGTGTGCTTGGTGACGACATGCTCCTGGCGGTCGGTGACCCAGACATAGTCGTCGGCGTCGATGAAGATGCCGTGCGGTTCGGTAAACTCATTCTCTCCCCAGGATGTGATGAATTTGCCGGTCTCCGCCTCGAACGCCACCACAGGATGTTTGTGGCGGCAGAAGACAAAGACCCGATCACGCGAATCGATGGCAAGATCGGGCACCGAACCGAGCGACCAGCCTTCGGGCAGGGTCGGCCAGGAATCGTCCAACTCGTAGCGAAAGTCGCCATATCCAACTGTCATGATCGTTTGTCCTCCCATTTTGCGCCCCGGTCAAGGCGGAGAACTGCAGGTTACTCTTTGCGCCAGTGGTCTTCGGCCCTGTCGACGGGCATGAAATCGAGCAGCTTCTAGGCGTAGGGCGTGTCGTAGATCTTCCACTTGTTGTTGGACGCGCCGTAGATGATCTCATAGCTGATGTTGGGGCGTTCAACGCAGGCCTGGAAGAAGCCGCCGGCGTCGCGATAGCTGAACCAGCTTACCAGCGAGCGATAGTCGCGACCGGGACGATCGTAGGCGGGCAGCGTGCCGAGACGGATGCAGATGACCTCCATCGGACGCTGATCGGGGCGGTCGATGTTGCCGCCCTCGGTGTAGTAGCGGCCCAAGGATTCGCCGAAGATCTTGGTGGCGCCGTAGCGACTGTCAGGCCTGCCAGGATCATCGCCTTTGACGAGCGGGATCGAGTCCGGGTCCAGGCCGTCGTGGCGGCCGGAAAGGATAGAGAGGTACGGCTCATCCCACTCGTAGGCGCCCATGACGTGCATCGAACTGGCGAAGATGACGCGGCGCACGCCGGCGTCGTGGGCGGCGTCGTACATGCGAGCGGTGGCGATCAGGTTGGGGTTGGTCAGTTCATCCCAGCCGATTTCGACCTCATGACGGGGGTCGGCTGCCAGATGGATGACCACGTCCATGCCCTCGAAGACGGGCGGCAACGCGTCGGGGTCGCAAAGGTCGGCCTGGGTGGCGTTGGGCCAGTCCGAGGGGAGAATGTCAATGCCATGGACCTCGTGGTCGCGTGCGAGGACCGGCGCCAGATAGCGGCCGATCTTGCCGGTGATGCCGGTGATGAGAATCTTCATCTCTGTCTCCTGGGCGGGAGTCTGGTAATCTGTTTATTCCAGTACAGTTGGATTTCAATCGCGAGACATTTTAGCGAGTTCGCCCGGCGCCGCCGAACTACGGCTAATTGGCGGCCACCGCGTCAGGCCAGCGCAGGCGCTCGTCCGGTGTCCGGTTCTGTTGCATGGGCTCGACGGTGCCGCGGTAGTCGGGGATGAGCGGCTCGATCTTGGCGAGGGCGTCCTGCGGCCAGTTGGCGTGCTGTCTGTGCATGAAGTCGTGGATCCAGCTCTGCGTCGGCTCCAGAAGGTCGGAGTAGAAGGGGTGAAACCAGATGGTGATCACGGTGCGTTTTTCGTCCGACAGGTTGGTGTGGGCCGAGTGGAACATGCGCGCGTCGCCGACCACGACGTCGCCGGCTTTGACCGGTACGTCGACTTCGCCGGGGTAGTCGCGGAAACGGGGGTCGTCCGGGTCGTCGATGCGGTTGATCTCCCGGGTGTGCGCTTCCCCCATATCGTGGAGGAGGTGGCGGCGGCGGTGGGTGCCGGGGAGCAGGCGCAGACAGCCGTTGTGACGCGTCGTGTCCTCCAAGTAGTACATGAGGAAGATCATCGGCGGCCTGTCGCTGTATGCGCGCGGGTCCTGCCACATCAGGCAGTCCTGGTGCCAGTAGAGGCGGGGCCCGCCCGGCGGCTTGCTGATGATGACCGCCTTCCAGAACTTGATGTCCTTGAGGCCCATGCGGTCAAGTTCGGCGAGGGCGCGGGGGTTGCCGATCAGATCGGCCAGCTCAGGGTAGTTGTTGGAGTCGATCAGACTGCCGGGCGACTTTGTTTTTTCCAGCCGTTCGGGGTCAACCTCGGCCAGCGCCTTGTCTACACAGTCCCGCGTCCGGTTCAGTAGCCACTCGTCGGCTACATTCTCGATGATGCAGAAGCCATTCCGTATGAGCTCCGCCATGCGCGCTTCGGGTGTCAGGTTGGCAGTCATCTGTGCTCCTTGCGAGAAATGGTAACTGCGAGAGCCGGCCTACTTCGCGCCGTAGCGCTCTCTATGCAGAAGGGGCGGCGTCCTTGACGCAGCGGAAGCCGACGGTACTGCAGCGGTCCAATCCGGGATACATCAGCAGAATCTTCTCGTGGCAGTCGTTTGGCTGCGCGCCGCTGGCGTTGTACCAGATGCTGCCCTCTACCTTCAGGTAGCTGCCGCCGCGAATGATGGCGTAGCGTGTGTGGCCGTCGTCGCGTTCGCTTTCTGTCCACTCCCAGACGTTGCCGGCCATGTCGATGCAACCGGACTGGCTGGCGCCGCCGGGGAACTGGTCGACCGGCGTCGTGTCGTCGCTGCCGCTGTTGCATAACGTCGGGTCGAAGCCGTCGCCCCAGGGCCAGACGGCAAACCCTGCGGCCTTTTGCCATTCTTCCTCAAGGGGCAGCCGTTTGCCGGCCCAGTCGGCGTAAGCGCGGGCATCGTCCAGGTCCACCCAGATGACCGGGTGCCGCTCCTTGCCTGCCGGCAGCGACCACCGCCAGGGCTCCTGCTCGCTGCCGGCCGGCTTGTGCCAGTGGCGCAGGAAGTTGGTGAGATCACGCGGCAGGTAGCGGGACTGTTCGAGGAAAGTGCGATAGGAAGCGTTGGTGACCTCGGTGCGATCGATCCAGTATTCGGGAAGGTCGATGAAACGCCTGGGGTGATACTTGTCCCAGAGCTGGTCGATCTTGTCGTAGCATGCCCCCTCCATCACCGTCCGGTTGTTGTGGCGTACACCGAAGTTGACGGGGCCCGCGGTCACGCGACACATTTCCTCCGGTTCCTCCCCTGGGGCTACGGGCGGTGACGGTTCGACCGGTCGCAGTGACAGGTCGGCAAGGGTCAAACGTTTGCGGTCGATGCCGGCAACGCCTTCGCGTGCGGGCTCTCCCCGGCCTGTGCCCAGGTCGACCTCAACGCCCTCGGGCGCCGAGACGATACATCCTGCCTCGCTACTGGACATGGAAAGCGCAAGCAGGTGCGCGTCCCCTTGTTTGGCCGGCTCGATTTCGGCGCCGTTCCAGAGGTCGTAGTGGCGCATCGGGCGGCCGTCGGGCGAAACTGCCGGCGCCTTCAGCACGGGGCCGTCGACGGCAGCGTCCGTTTCGTTAATCAGCGTATGCATGGTTGTTTCGCCGCTGCGCCAGCGGTGCGCGTAAACGCCCTCTACTTCTGTGGCAACGTATGGCTGCCAGTCCCGGTCCTGGAACGCATCGCTGAAACGGCGCAGGAGTCGCACACAGCGTCGCACCAGCACGCGATCTGCTTCGGGCCAGGGGTTCCACCAGCCAAATATATTCTCCCAAATGACCTGGCCGCAGCCGTGAAAGAACGCCTTGTGAATAATGTCGCTGTGTTCGTGCGCGTTGCGGTCGATGGCGCGGAAGGAAAAGCGCGGCTCCACCCAGCGGATCGTCATCAGATCCGGCGGCACAACCGTTTGGCGCTGCAGCCAGCTGCCCGCGATCGTGGAGAGGGCCTCTGTGGGGGGCACCGCTTCCGGGTTAAATACAATGTTGGCGTTGGCCCGCTCCATTGGCGCCAGGAATCCCGGGTCGTCCGAGGCCATCGTATCCAGGAAGACGCCGTCGGCGCCGATCTCCTTGATCACGGCGCCTAGGGCTTCGGCGTCGGCCACCGCGGGCGCGTTCGTGTCCGGGAATCTGCCGCGATAGCCCCTTTTGTCGGTATATGGAGGCGCTCCCTGCTCGCGGCGCGTGCCGATGTCCCAGGGGTTATAGTTGACGAAGACGCGCACGCCGCGCGCATGGGCGCGGTCAACCACCTCGCGCAGCCCCTGCAGGCCGCCCGGCATGTCGCGATAGTAGTCGATCTGGTTGCGGTCATCGATGCCAAGTCGGGGGTAGGACTGCCAGAGCAGGATGATGTCGTAGCCGCCGAACTCGCGCTCGCCGTCGTCCAGAATTTCGTCGATACGGTAACGCCCGGCCTCGCGATCGTAGAAGGCGGTGTCGTACATGAAGAGGAAGGCCTCAATGTAGGCGCTCCGGTACCATTCGATACCCTGCCGCGAAAAGATGCCCAAGTCGAGGGAGTCCCGCAGCGCAGCCCGCATCCGGTCCAGCTCGGCGGCCTCTTCTTCGCCGCGCCCGACGTGGGCCGAAAAGTCGTTCTGCGTGTTGGCGGCAAATGAGGCGAGGCGTTCATTTTCCAGTGGTTTCATCTCTCCTCCTGTTCACGGCCCGATCAGGCCGCAAGCCGTTACGGGCGCGGCTTGAAGCGAGCAATCTGATCGTCGACCCAGGCCAGGTTGGCGTCTTTGGTGCGGCCGGCATTGTGCGGTGTGTGGACGACGTTGTGACGCCCAAGTAAGGGGGAATTCAAGGCCACGGGCTCGACGTCAAAGACATCGGCTGCCAGCGCCAGTTCATCGTTCAGGACGCGACGATAGAGCGCCTTGGTATCGCAGATGAGGGCCCGCGTCACCTGTACGACCAGGCATCCGTGCGGCAAGGCGTCGATGAGGTCCTTGCCGACCAACCCGCGCGTATCCTCTTTCAATGGAAGCATCGGCGCGAAGATCTCGGCATCTTTCACAAGCTCGGGCAGATGAAAGCAGCGTTTTGCGCCGGCGGCGGCAAAGGTTGCATCGGGGGCGAATGGGTCCCAAACGGCGACGTCGGCGCCCATGGCCGTGCACCAGGAGGCGTAGCGGGCGCCGATATTTCCGGCTCCGACAATACGTACCCGTTTGCCTGCGAGCGTGCCATTGGCAAACCGCGAATCATCGCAATACTGCACGCCTTTCGCGCCCGGCTTGCCCACCTCCGGCCTGTGTTTCCAGGGTTCATGGCTCCCGATCATCGCCGTGTGAGACTGAGGAATGCGGCGCAGCCCGCAGAGGGTCAGGCAGAGCCCGTACTCGGCCACCGACTGCCCCCAGTATATGTCGACGCGGTGGGGAATGATGTGAATGCCGCGAGACGCCGCTTTGTCAAGGCCGTCTACCGGCTGATCGCCCTGGGCACTGTGGAAGCACTCTTTGAGGGAGGTAAAGGGGGCCAGATCCTCGCTGGCGGCGGGGAGACCGAGGAGGACGAGCCGCTGCACTGCGGCGGGGTCAGGCACCAACTGCGGCGCACGCGCCTCCGGCTCCGCCGTACGATAGAGTTCGCAGCAGTCGCTCTGCCAGCGATTCTGCCAGTGGTCTGCAGCAAACGGCCAGACGGCGTCAAAACGTTCATGGACGCAAATTACCGATCTCATATGTATGTCATTTCGGGTGTGCCCACCAGCCGCGGGGTTGGATGTCTTTCTTCGTTGGCATGATAAATGCTAATGCGTTCGCTGTCCAATCTCCCCTGAACTCGCTTGGTCGCGGCCAAGGCTTGGTCGTTTCAGATCCATAAGACAGACTTCGGCAGAGGGTGCATCCCAGATTTTTGTGAGGTCGTTGTCTGAATCAGGATTAAGGGCGAGGAGTGAGTGGAGAGGAGTGAGCGGCGTGGGGCGGCGTGTGGCGGGGGGAGCGCTGAAGGATTTCGGCAGGATTTGTCATGTTTTTGGTGATATAAATTATATTTTATATTATTGTTTATCAAGTGGGGCCGAACTGTTGCCTGGGCTGAAACCACCACTGTTTGCGTGATCACCGCAAAAAATCCGGGATGCACCCTTTGGCAGATAACGGGTTGACAGTCAGAATACGGCAAACTATACTATTTCCAGGCCGCGCCCCCGGAAAACCACTGGGCCGACTTTTTTACTTTTTCGCGACAGGGTGCTGCTGAATCGGTGCCCCACAAAGACCGGAGGAGGTCGAACGTGAAGGAAACAAGATTGAGTCGTCGGAATTTCCTGCAGATGGCCGGCCTGTCGGCAGCAGGGGTTGCTCTCGCCGCGTGCGCGGCGCCGGTCGCGCCCCAAGAGGCTGCCGGTGAAGCGGAGGGCGGGGCTGAGCCACAGACTGTGCAGTTCTACACGCTGGTGTGGCAGCCGGGCGCAGTCGAGGCCACACAAGCGGCGATCGACAATTGGAATGCCGAGCATGGCAGCCGCATTACCGCCGAATACATCCAGGGCGGATGGGGCCAGGCGCGTGACTACCTGACCACGTCGATTGCCGGTGGCGTGACGCCCGAAATTGTCCACGGTATCACGGCATGGGCGAACGAGTACGGCACGCAGGGCGGTTACCTGGATCTGACCGAGTTGATGAATAACTCAGGGTTGGTGGAAACGACCCATCCCAAGGCGCTTGACGCGGCCGTCTCCCCCCTGGACGGCAAGATTTTCAGTGTGCCCTGGTGCTGGGAAGTCGGGACGATGTATGTGAACGCGGACCGATTCCACGAGGCAGGCATTGAACTTCCCCTCGATGGCTGGACCTGGGACGATTTCATTCCGGCTGCCAAGGAGCTCACCAGCCCGCCGGACTATTACGGACTGGCCGCCAACCTCACGGCGACACAGACGACCGAGGACATCATCGCCTGGATGTGGCAGACCGGCGCCGAGGTGATGGGTGGATCGGGACAGAATTGGGAGATTGACGTGCAGCCGGCGCGCGAAGCCCTGCAGTTGTGGCATGACATGCTCTGGGTTGATGAGATCCTTTCTCAGGAAAGTTTCGGCGGCTCCAACACTTTGGAAGCGTTCGGACTGGGCATCTATACGATGCGCCAAACCGGCTGTTGGGCCAGACGGATCGTGATGGAGGCTGAACCGGAGTTCGAGTGGCACATGGTCCCGCTTCCCCATTACAAGCGCCACGCCAACAGCAGCGAGCCGCAGACCTGGTCTCTTGCCACGGACGCGACTGCCAGAGGTACAGTCGATGCCGCATGGGAAGTCACATTGTGGCTATCCAACGACGAGAATTCCTCGGCCATCGCATATGGGGACTGGCTCTTCCCGACGAGCATCAAGGCGATGGAGGATCCCCGGTTTACGACGACGGAGCACGCCTGGGACGTGGCTCTGCGCGAGGTGGAGCACGGCGTCGGTTACCCCAAGCATCCGGCCTGGGCCGAGTTCGATGACCGTCTGTTGGGACCGAACATTCAGAAGTATTTGCAGAATGAAATGACGCTCGACGAACTGATCGATCTTCTGGAGGTCGAAGGAACCAAGATACTGCAGGAGTATCAGGCCTAGCGCGCGGTCGGCGAGGGGCGGAGAAGGATCTCAGCCGGCGCGTGAGCGGGCCGGTGTTCTCTTTATCCGGTCGCCGGGGCGGGTTTCTCCCTTTTCCTGCGCTGATCAGTCAGGATACGCTTCGAATCGTGCGAGACCCTGCCCTTGTGAGAGGGCAGGGCGTAGGATGTACAGTAGACAGGGGTTGCCCCTGTCTACTGTTTTGAACTGAAGTCGAAGGCTTTTGCAGTTTCATGGTGCAAGCACACATTTGGGCCCGCATCGGCTCTGCCTTGCCGCATTTCCCAGGTCGCCCCCCTTTGACAGTGACTGCTCTCGCCGCTTGACCGGAGGTCACTGAAGTCTGGTTGGAGGCAAACGTGTCTACGAAAACGCTGTCCGTTCCCTTGCCCGAAGGGCTTGAACGCCTTTCGCGCCGCCTGAGCAACCGCCACATTACGCCCTACTATTACCTGCTGCCAACCGTTATTCCACTATTGCTGTTGACGGTGTATCCGCTCTTGCGGGGGATCTATCTCGCCTTCACCCAGTACAATCTATACAACAAAGATACAACCCTCGTTGGCGCATTTAATTTCATCGAATTGACGACGAACGACACGCTATTCTGGGGGGCGCTGGCCAACAATATCATCTGGACCGTTGGCATCGTAGTCATTACTTATATTTTGGGACTGTTTACGTCGATCGCTCTAAACGAGAATATCCCATTGCGAGGTCTGTTCAGGGGTCTTGCCCTGATTCCCTGGGTGTGCCCGGCGGTCGTTGCCGCATTGACTTGGCGCTGGATTTTCGACCCGCATTTCGGGATGTTGAACTACGCCCTGATGGAAGTCGGCCTTATCGACCGCCAGATCGGCTGGCTGGGCGACAAGAGCACGGCCCTGGCCGCGACGATGGTCGTGGCTATCTGGAAACTGCTTCCCTTCTCGGTAGTGATGCTGCTTGCCGGTCTGCAAACGGTGCCGGAGGAGCTCTACGAAGCGGGCGCGATCGACGGCGCCGGCGTCTTGGGGCGCTTTCGTTACATAACCGTTCCACTTCTCAATCGCGTTGGCAAGATCGCTATCCTGTTGACCACGATTTGGGCTTTCAACCATTTCGATAGCGTCTACGTCCTCACAGGGGGCGGCCCGGGCGATACGACGATGTTACTTTCAATCATGTCCTACCTGAACGCCTTCCGCTTTTTTAAGATAGGCTATGCTTCGGCCGTTGGGGTGATCATGCTGATATTGCTGCTGCTGCCGATCACGCTCTATACGCGGCAAGTGCTGGAAGACGTCGAATAGGAGAAGTTCTCATGGAACAGTTCGTCCGCCGCCAGCTTGTCCGCTACGTGTTAGCGTATGCCTGGTTGCTCATCATCAGCACTTTTACCGCGTTTCCATTTCTCTGGATGCTGACAAGCTCATTCAAGGCGCGTCCCGAAATCTTTACGCGGATTCCTGTACTTTTTCCCAAGGAACCGACCCTGGCCAACTACAACTACGTACTCACCGAGACGCCGGCCGGGCGCTATTTTCTCAACAGCCTCTATATTGCCACCGTCACGACTCTGTTGGCGCTGGTGCTGACCACGCTGGGCGCGTACGCGCTTTCCCGGTTTCAGTTCCGCATGCGCCGTTCGCTGGGCGTCTGGCTGATCGCCGGTCAGATGTTTCCGGGCGTGCTGATGCTGATCCCGCTCTTCGTCACGTTGACCCGGCTCAATCTGGTCAACACCTATGCGGGTCTGATCATCGTCTATACAATGGGCGCGCTGCCATTTTCGACCTGGATGCTCAAGGGCTATTTCGACACGGTTCCGCGCGAGCTGGAAGACTCGGCGATGATCGACGGGTGTAGTCGCGTGGGGGCGATTCGCCGCGTCTTTCTGCCGGTGGCGGCGCCCGGCATCGCGGCGGTGGCGCTCTTCGCGTTTACGATCGCGTGGCAGGAGTTCATGTTTGCGCTGACGATGATGAAGGACCAGGAGAAGTACCCGCTTTCGGTCGGCATCAACTTCTTTGTGGGCATCGCCGGCTCAGTAGTATGGGGCAACATCATGGCGATGGCGGTGCTGATCATCGTGCCGGGCCTCATCTTCTTCCTGTTTCTGCAGCGCTACATGATCAGCGGTCTTACGGCGGGCGCGGTCAAGGGGTAGGTGCAGAGTCCGGTTGTAATTGACTCGAAAAAGATTGACAATTGAGAGTGGAACCATGACCGTCAACAATAATCGCTATCTGCCAGGTGAGCATTCCCGCGCACGTTTTCTGCGACTGGACGCGGCGACCATTCTCAAGCGCTTCTACCTGTGCGAGCGGTCACTGATCATCAACCAGTCGGCCTGGCTGGCGGGTATCGCCGCGCTGGAGGCGAAGATGACACTGCCGCGTTTCACGTGGCAGGATACGCTGACGGCGCACGCGCTGCGCGAGCGGGTCTTTGAGTTGCGATACCCGAGGCGGATGTTGGAGATCGGCGAAGATGCTCCTCTTGTTGAAGTTTTCAATGAGTCGATAAACGCGCCCAGCGCGCAGGCGTTTCTCCTGGCTCTGCGGCGGGTCTTTAAGCCCGCTCTCCTGTCGGCCTACCGGAGTTACGTCAGTTGCGCCGACGACCTTAGCGACGGGCCGATTCTGCGCGCCCTCAACCTGGCGATCGAGGAGAAGGAAGAGCAGATCACGTGGCTGGAGGGCCAGGCTGAAGCGATGGCCGGGTCTGAGCCTGAACAGCGACAGGAAGCGGAGGGCTGGGCCGCGGCCTTGGCGGAACGGTTGGAACAGGTGGGAGGATTGACGCTGGAAGCGCCTCACGCGGCGGCGACACCAAACGACCTGCCTGGACGCCGCCCATTCAAGCTGACCGAAATCCCGGCGCGGGACCCCCGTTTCCATCTCTGTCACTACTACTGGCCCGATATCGTCGATCCCGACTTTGCTTACGGTGAGGGGATCAACCTGCAGTTGCGCAGCGGCGTCAGCCATCTGAACGAAGTGTGGGCGGTGGAAACGGGCGGCGCCATCTTGCACGCCTTCGCCGACGACCTCGAATGGGAATACATCTACGACGCCGCGCGCTGGACTTACGACGAAAGCCGCCACGTGCTGATGGGCTACGAGCGGCTGCGTGCCTGGGGCTTCGCACTGCACGAGATGCCGCTGGGTAGCTACATCTATGACAGCGCGGCCGGGCAGGAGCCGATCGTTCGACTGGGTATGCTTCACTACTTCGAGACCAAGAATATCGGCAATAAGGTCAAGCGGGCGGAAGCCTTCGCGCAGTACCAGGACAGGATGAGCCAGCACGACATGGAGTTCGACTGGGCTGACGAGACGATTCACGCGGCCTACGGCAAGCGCTGGCACACGGCACTCCACGAGAAGTTCCCCGACCGCATCCCCGACATGGACGGCCTGCACCGGCGCTGCGACGATCTGGTCGCGGAGGAGATCGCCGCGGCCACGGACGCCGAACGGGCCGATATTCGTCAGGTTGCCGACGCCATGATCGCCAAAGCCGGGGAATTCGGACTGAGAGAACCGGCGCAGGCAGCCCAGCCGAGCCGCACAGACTCCTCTACAGACGACTCCTGACAGCGAAAGAGAGACCCTCCGATGACCAAGCCCGTGATAACCGTTGTCGGCAGCTTCGCCGTGGGCATGACCCTGCGGACGCAGCGCATGCCGGTCTTTGGCGAGACGCTGGTCGGTTCAGACTTTGACATGGGGCCGGGCGGCAAAGGCTCCAACCAGGCTGTCGGCGTGGCCCGGCTGGGCGCGCAGGCCCACTTCGCCGGCATTATCGGCGACGACAGGCTGGGAGAGATCGCTGTCGACCTCTACGCCCAGGAAGGGGTCGACACGACCTACCTGCAGCGGACGGAGGAGATGGCCACGGGGGTCGGCTTTATCATTCTGAATCCCGAGGGCGAAAACGGCATTATTCTCGACATGGGCGCGAATGAGTTGATGGACAGCGCGTTTGTCGACCAGGTCGAAGCGCAGATTGCCCGCAGCGATGTGGTGATGTCTGTGCTGGAGATACCAGTGGAGGCTGCAGCGCGGGCGATGGCGCTGGGCAAGAAACATGGCGTGCGCACGATCCTCAATCCGGCGCCGGCCACGGCGCTTGACGAGAGCGTTCTGCAGAATGTCGACTACCTGTCACCCAACGAGACCGAGCTGCGCATCCTCTTGGGGCTTGCGCCTGACGACCCTGCAGACACCGTCGACCTGGCCGGGCAGCTGCGCGCCCGCGGCGTTGGCAACTTGATTGTCACGATGGGAGAGAAGGGCGCTCTGATTCTGACCGAAGACGGGCAGGAGGAGGTGGCGGGCGTTGCGGTTGAGGTTGTCGATACGACCGGCGCGGGAGATGCCTTCAACGCGGGCCTGGCGGTGGCGCTGGCTGAGGGGAAGAGTCTCGCGAAGGCGGTTGTGTTTGCCAACCGCTGCGGCGCGCTCGCGTGCCAGGCACTGGGTGTGATTCCAGGCCTGGCAGCGCGAGCTACAGTCGATCATTTTGGCAATGGCTAGAGGAGAAATCACCTGACTGCCTAGCGGCTTACTGTAACCGTGCGCACCAGGATGCTCTTGCGCTTCTGTCCCAGCGCGTCGGGATAGTTGAAGTCGGAGTAGGCCAGCAGCGCCGTGTCTCCGTCCAGTGCCAGCAGGGCGGAGTAGGAGCAGGTGTCCTGGCGCCTTTCGGCTGGCTCGACCACCACCACTCTCGGCTCCCATTCGAGACCGGCCGGGTCCGCGGTGGCGCGAACGAACAGCCCGGGCCGGCCGTATGACGCCAGCGTTACCCCGTTTCTCAGGGTCAACATACGCGGCCACACGCCGCGGTCGTCAAATACACGCGGAAGGCTCCAGGACTGCCCGCTGTCCAGCGAGCGGGACCAGTACGATGGGCCGACCCCCAGCAGGTCATGAGTCCGCAAGAGACACAGGACAGAACCGTCCGGCATGAAGTTGAACTCCGGCTCGGTGAAGCCGTCCCGCTGGTCCGCGTGTGGATCGGCTTCCCTGTCCGGCTGGTAGAGGATCTCGCTCAGAACATCCCAGGTATATCCCGCATCAACCGACCGCAGATAGAGAATATTGTTCGCCGGCTGTACCTTGCCATCGACGATCCGCTTCGTATGGATCGCTTCCCAAATGGAGCCATCGGGCGCCAGCTGCGAGCGGC
This sequence comes from Caldilineaceae bacterium, assembly GCA_965200615.1. Lineage (GTDB taxonomy): Bacteria > Chloroflexota > Anaerolineae > Caldilineales > Caldilineaceae > Bin5. The sequence goes on from OZ241377.1 coordinate 2,346,716, forward strand.
CATGGTGAAACGAGGGCCAGAAGGCGTACATACCTTCGCGGACGATACGGATTTCGCCGGGCATGCGCACGGAGGCCGTCTCCTCGATCCAGTCCTTCTCTCCGCTGCGCTGGCGTAAGAAGCGCCAGCCAGATAGTTCTTCGGCCAGGTCGACGGCACGGTATATGTGGGTTATGCGGGTTGGCGCATCTTCCTGGACCAATATCGGCTCCGGCAACACCACCTCGTCACGGGGGCGGGACCGCAGTTGCACCGGCAGAAGCCGGTCTCCGTTCGGCAGCAGGAGGCCGCCGCGTGCGTCGCGGGCCTCGATCGCCTCCCACGTTTGGCCGTCGTCGGCAGAGAGCGCGTGCCGGGTGGGCAACCCGTAGGCGGTGACGGAATCGGCTTCGACGTGGAATTCGATGTGGATGCGGCCGTCGGCCAGGCGTTCAAGGTGGGGGAACTGCCAGGGTCCCCACTCTCTTAACTCGACCGGGGCCTGGTCAATCAGGACCGGTTCGCCAAGCGTGATCTGAGGCAAAATCTCCCCCTCTTCTCTTTCCAGTGGCCCGGATACAGTGCCTGTCGCGGCCAGCCTCACAGCAAGCCAAGTTCCTCAGCGCGTTCGCGCACTGCTTCGGTAAGGCCTGGAAGGAAATGCAGGCGGCCGTCGGACCCCGTCTTGTGACTGTCGTATAGGGCTGCGGTCTCATAGATGGAATAACCGTCGAGCCGTCCGGAACGATAGGTATACTCGATCTGATCGGCCAGCCGGCCGCCGTCGGTACCCGAAACCCTCACAGGCAGGCTCAGGTGCGCGGGCACGCTTGTCGTTGCCACTTCATCCAGCACGTCTTGCACGAATGCGTCGCTGAGCAGGCGTTCGGGGGTCCAGGCGCGGCCAAAGAGCGTTGTCTCGTCGGCCAGGCCGGTGCGCAGCCAGCGGCGCCAGTGCAACGTGATGTTGCCGGGGCGGGAACGCGTGCGCGACGGCGAGGCATCGGGGCGGAACGACTCGATTTCAATGTGGTGATGCATCGGCAGCTCCGCCGCGGCGAGGCGCGCCTTGGCTGCGCGTAGGAACCTGTCGTACAGATCGCCGCGCACGTCGCCCAAAAGTACCGGATCATAGGGTTCGACATCAGGATTGACGCCGTAGCGGCGTTCGTACTCGGCCGCGACCGGCGGGTTGAAGCCGTAGATCTCGGGTGAGTCGGTCCATGAGCTGTGGCAGGAGATGCGTATGTCCAGGCCATCGACGCCGGCCGCGATACAGTCGCTGACCCACTCCATCCAGTGCGCCTGCACCTCGGGATAGCCTTCGCACAGCGAGCCGGATACGTATCTGTTGCGACCCTTGGAAAATGCAATCACGCCGTCAGGGGCGTTGGCGGTGTGGGTGAGGACATTGTCGAAAGCTGATGCGGAGTTGGAAACGTCCAGGCGGACTATGGCCCCGCCCAGGCCGGTGTCGTATTCGAGATCTCCTGTGCGCAGGTCGCGGTCCGGGCGCCAGATTGCCTTGTGGCTGGCGACGACGATGGGCAGGGGTTGATCGTCAGGCCCAAATGCGCGCACCATCTCAACAGCGGTGTTTGAAAATGCTCCTTCGCGGTCTTCGAAGTTGGTTGTGACGGCGATGAAGGGATCCAGAAGATTGAGACCGGTGATATTGAGGACGCGCACTTCGTCGCCCTGGCTGCTGACCGGATTGCCGTCGATGTCGACGACATCGCGCGGGCAGGTCTCTACGCCCTCGGACAGGTCGAACTCAAGGTCGCGCCTGTGGTAGCCGTTGTTGTCTTCGCTCGTCCAGATCTCCAGGTTTTGCGGTTGGATGCGAAGCGGCGTTGTGTCCTTCTGCCGCAGTTGGATGCGCGTGACCGGTGTACTCTCCAGCCCGCACGGCAGGTCGGCCTGACGGGCTTTGACGCGCAGCTCCGGCCGTGCCAGCACCCAGGGGTCGACGTGGTAGTGGCCGCCGATGCCGGGCAACCCGATGATTCCGTCTTTCGCCAGAACCGCCCTGGGATGTGCGTGGCTGACGCCGTTCTCATAAGGCTTGATGACGGCGTAGAACTCCATGCCCCGCTCGTGGGCCAGACGCCGTCCCACCCGCATCGGATCGCCCAGGTTTTCGAGCGTTTTGGCGACGCCGCCGAGCGGCCGGTATGCCAAGAACCACTCCCAGTGACCGGCGTGATAGTAGTTCCAGTAGACGCGACGCACACCCATCCAGTGCAGACGGTCGATCAGCTGCGCGACCAGATCTTCAGTGAATTCGATGCGCAGGCAGTCGTCGGGGAAGTCCACCAGGGTTGAGAGGAGAAAGGGGCGGTCTTTCATTGTCATTCGCTCCAGGTGGTATGCGGCCAGAGGCAGGTTTGTTGCATTCCGGGCGTTGGGTAGGGGAATGACGGTCAGTCGAGACTCATGCGGGGATCGAAGGCGTCGCGCAGGCCGTCGCCCACGAAGTTGATCGCCAGCACGGTGAGCAGGATCGCCATACCGGGCGGCAGCCAGATCCACCAGTGGCGTTCGAGGATGAAAATGGATTGGGCGCCGTTGAGCATATTTCCCCAGGAGGGCGTCGGCGGCAGCACGCCCAGTCCCAAGAAGGATAGACCGGCTTCGCTCAGGATGGCGGAGGCGACGCCAAAAGTTGCTGCCACCAGCAAAGGCGCTAGCACGTGTGGCAGGATGTGCTTGAACATGATGCTGCGGTCCAGCACGCCCAGGCAGCGCGCCGCCATCACGAAGTCCCACTCACGCACCGACAGGATCTGGCCGCGCACCAGGCGCGCAGAGCTTGGCCATCCAAAAAGGCCGATTACCGCCATGACGTTAAAGATGTTAGGTCCCAAAATGGAAATCACGGTCATGATCATAATCAGAACGGGGAAGAGCATCACGATGTCGGTTATACGCATGATGATCATATCGACCGACCCGCCATAGAAGCCCGCCAGCGTCCCCAGGACCACAGCGATCAGGATCGAGATGGAGACAGCTACGAGACCTACGGAGAGGGAGACGCGTCCGCCGTAGACGACACGAGACCAGACATCGCGCCCGGCTATGTCGCCCCCGAGAATGTGTTCGGCGCTAGGCGCGGCGCGGGACAGGCCTGAGTGAATGTCGGTCGGAGGGTGTTGCGTCACCCAGGGAGCGGCCAGCGCGAGCAAGACGACTATGACCAGAAAGACCAGGCTTGCCATCGCCATTCTGTGACGGCGAAAGCGGAGCCAGAAGCGGGCGCGGAGCCTGGCCTTGGAGGAACTCCGCGGCACATCAAAGATTTCCTCGGACGCAATCGCCGCTTGTTTCTCCGTCATCGATCTCAACCTTCTTCATAGCGAATGCGCGGGTCGGCCACAGTGTAGAGCAGGTCCGCCAGCAGGTTGGTCAACAGGACCAGGATCGCAGCTATCAGGACGCCGCCCATCATCAGGGGATAATCTCGATTGTTGACGGCCTGGACCAATGTCCAGCCGACACCAGGATAGTTGAACACAGTTTCGATAAGCACTGCCCCGCCAAATATGCTCGGAAGGCGCAGTCCGAGAATGGTTATGATAGGCAGCAGAGCGTTGCGCAGTCCATGCCGCAGGATTACGACGCGCTCGACCAGGCCCTTTGCCCGCGCCGTTGTCATGTAATCCAGGCTGAGAACCTCCAGCAGGCTCGACCTTGTATAGCGTAACAGGCTGCCGGTCGTCTCAAAGGCCAGGGCAAAGCCGGGTAGGATGATATGCGCTAAGCGGTCCCCAAGAGAGGGGTCCGCGCCCGGTGTGGTGACGCCGCCGGTCGGCAGGATGTCCATTTCGATTGCCACCGCATAGATCAGAAGCAAGGCGAAGAAAAAACCGGGCACGGCCACACCCGCAAAGGCGAAAGTGGTCAGTACGCTGTCGAGCAATGAATATGGCTTCAGTGCGGAGATGATGCCCAAAATGATCCCCGCAATGGTAGACACCAGGAGAGCGAAGATCATCACCGGCATACTGTTGCCCAGAGCGCGCAACATCACCTCGAACACAGGCGTGTTGTACCAGATCGAGTAACCCAGATTGCCCCGAATCGCCTGACCGAGCCAGAGCAGATAGCGGACCGGAATCGGCTTATTCAGGCCCAGCGCCTCGCGCGCTTCCTGCAGGTCTTCTGCCGTCATATTGCTCAGTTCAAAGGGGTCGATCATGGCGGAAACCGGGTCCCCCGGGGACAATGCGAATATCGTGTAGTTGATAATAGTCGCGCCGAGCAGGAGCGGGAAGACAAGGAGAATACGGCGCAGAACGTAAGTTGACATGTCGATGGTGTCAAGTTCGGACCTCCGGGGCCGTTACGACCCCGGAGGTCCAGCGATTGTTGGAACCCTATTGGTCAGAGATCAGCGGCCATCCACATTCGGGACCGCGTAACTGACCATCGACCACGATCCACTGCCTCTAGGCAGACATATGGACGTTGACCCAGTCGATCCAGTCGGTGCGCGGACCGTAGACCGGTACGACGCCGCCGCTCTGTACGCGTTTGCTTACCACGTGAATGCCCGGAACCTGGGCGATTACGCAGTGGCGCTGGAGGTCGGCGGCATACTCTTGCAGCCGCAGCGCGCCTGCGCGCAGCTCATCCGGATCGTCAATCAGGATCAGTTCATCGACCATCGCCACGCCCTGTTCATCGACGTCTCCCCAGCGCGGGTCGGTGAAGTTGTGGATGAAGCCGCCGGGTGTCAGGCCCCAACCGTAACCGCTGAAGAGCGTATCGAAGTCGTGCGGAGGATTGTTGAGAATGTTGGTGTACTCTGCGGCCATGACGTGGAACTCGGTCTTGACGCCGACTGCATCCCACATCTCCCGCAACATGGCATAGAGAGGCTCGTAGGTCGGCGAGAGCGACGACATCCCCAGGCGGAACGTGTAGTCGAAATCCCAACCCCCTTCCTCCAGGAGCTGGCGGGCCTTTTCCGGATTATACTCGTACCATTTGGCCGAATCGGGGCTGATGCCGTAGTCGCCGTACCACAGCGGCGCCTTGGCGCCTTCGACCGTGCCGTAGAAGAAGTCCTGGGCGATCTGGTCGCGGTTCAGCGCAAGACTCAGACCCTGGCGGACGCGTTTGTCGTTGAGGACATAACGCAGGTTGTGGTACCAGGCAAACGCGCTGGGGCCATGGTTGAGCACGATGTCGACGTGATCCATCGCTTGGAAACGTTCGTACTCCGACTGGGGCGTGCGGATGGCGATGTGGCACTCGCCCTTCTCCACCGCGGCGGCCATCGCCAGCTGGTCGGTGTAGGGGACAAAGGCCAGCTTGTCCAGCTGCGGTTTTCCGCCCCAATAGTCGTCGAACGGTTCATACTCGACGATCTGATCGGGGATGTAGTTGCTGACCTTGAAGGGTCCGGTGCCGATGCCCTGCTCCTTGGCGTAGGGCGTGTTTTTCAAGCCCTGCTGCCCCTGCTCGTCGATGCCCCACTGGTCCTCCGGATACTGGCTCAGGAGGTGTTTGGGCATGATGGGGAAATTGAGAAGCTTTTCCAGGAACGCGGCGCGATAGGGGTTGGTCATGTGGAAGACGATAGTATGGTCGTCAGGCGCCGAAATCCCTGTCACCTCGTCAGCCTCACCTTCGGAGAACTCGGTCATGCCCTGGATGATGCCCTTAAAGTGACGCACGCCGTTCCACTGGTTCACGTTCGGATGGCCGACAAGGCGCCCGATCGTAAACTCTACGTCGGCTGACGTGAACGGCTCGCCGTCGTGCCACTTGACCCCTTGGCGCAGATTGAAGGTCGCGTCACTGCCGTCGAACTCCCAGCTTTCGGCCAGTTCGGGCAGCCATGTGGTATAGTCGGCGCTGATGTTGACCAGGCAGTTGTGCGTCAAACCGACCAGGTAGTATCTTCTGTTGCCGGCGTTGTGTTCCATCGCCAGCAGGTCCTGGTAGCTGGTCTTCTGCGGATAGCCGAAGACAAGGGTGCCGCCCAGGCGGTCCGATGCCATGGCGGCATCGTCGTCTGCGGCGGGCGCTTCTCCTGCAGGCGCAGCCGCCGGCGCGCAGGCCGCCAGCAGGCCGCCGGCTGCGGCGATGACCGACCCCTTGAGGAAGTTGCGGCGAGAGAAATCGCGGGATTCAGAGTGTTGCATGTTTTTCCTCCTGAGTTCTACTTTAACTTGAGCGAAAGCCGTGGTAGTCCCAGTAAGTCCTTCCAATCACAAGAGTCAGGTGAATCAGCTTCCATCGTGTGCATTGGCTCCTCCTGAAGCGGGTCAGCCTCCTCAGCATCGTTGCTATCGGAGGGCGGCCGACGGCAATCAACTGCACTGGCCATGGGACCCATGGTTGTCATGGCCGTTAAAAGTCCAGCTCCAGCAAGTAGATGCGTTCCCGTTCATCCGGCGTCATGCTGTCCGGCGCCAGATTGGAGACGGCATAGCGCGCAAGAATGCGGCTGCGCACCTCCGCGTCGGTCGGAACCGGCATCCATCCATAGGGCATGCGGTCGTAAACTATCAGTAGCCGGCCAGGCTCAACCTCCAGCATCGAAGTGTAGGACGTAGTCTGGTCCGGCAGGTCGAAATTGTGGTGGACGGTGTAGTACTGCTCGCGGGTGACCGGCTCCAGCCCGTACTTGCCGGGGCTGATCTGATGAGCCTCGCCCATCTCGGCATTGTGGTGGGCCATGAGGTCGAACGGCTCCCAGTGCTCGCCGCGCGGGTCGGTCGAGAACCAGATGAAGAGGCCTGGACGGCCGCATGAAATCACCAGCGCGCCGTTGCTCAGCCGCTTGACATCGGGCAGCACACCCCATGCCGGCAGGCGGTCGATCGGGGACCAGGTCTTGCCTTCATCGCTGGAGTAGGCGCGCGCCAGAAGCTGATCCCGGCCGCCGCCCATGCGGCCAACGCACATCAGGTCGCCGTCCTCCAAGCGCACCAGTGAGGCCTCACAGAAGCCCTCCCAGGAGTCGGCGCCGTCTTCGGCGTTGGCCACGGTGGAGAGGTAGTGCCAGGTGCGGCCCTCATCCTCGGAGGTCATGACCACGGTGGAGTAACGGTCGTCCCCGGCAAAGGTCATGTAGGCGGTGGATAGATGACGCCCCGGCTCCAGTTCGATGATGTCGAGAAAGGGGGATAGCTCAGCCCAGCGCGTGGGGCTTTGCACGGTGCGGGCCTTCACGTCACGCGGCAGTCCTTCGATGCGTGAGCCCCACAAATCGACCGAATACTGCTGGCCTCCCTTTCCGATGCGCCCGTAGTTGCCCACGAAGGTGCGCCACTGGCCGAGAGGATCCGGCTTATAGGGCTGGTTGGGACCGGCCAGAGAACCGTCGGGCAGGCTGATGTTCAAGCGGCCGCTGAGGCCGGAAACATCGGCATGTTGCGACCACGTTGCGCCTTCGTCTTTGGAGAGCGAAATTCCGTTTACGTTCGTCAGGTTTTCGGCCGAATCGGGGTTCTTGCTGTAGGAGACGATCAACTCGCCGGTGGGGAACCGGCGTATGCTGGGATACCAGCAGAATCCGAGGCCTTCGGCTACAATGCGCGGCGTCCCTGCGGTGAATCGCAGTCCTCCCAGCTCTACTTCCTGTGCCATGTCGGAATCCTCCTTTGGATCTGTTGGTAAGCCAATCGCCAGCTAAGCGGCGGGCAGTTTACCTCTTGCTTGTTACAACTCCCCCCTTACGTGCCCTTCAATGCGAGATAGGGTCGGATTCTCGCTCGTGGCGTCCTCGCCACCGTAGAACCAGGACAAGGGAAGAACCTTAAGATGGTGACCGCGGCGCCGGTGGCCCGCCATGTCGAACGGGAAATGGTTGTACTGGACCAGGACCCGGTCTTCTGCGATGTGCACTGCCGGGTAGGACCACATGCCATATCCCTCCGGCAACGGTTTCACGGAGTCAACGTCGCATTCTACGCCACCCCCCGGCGCGCCGTAGGCCCCCTCGGGACGGACCGTGTAGAGAGGGCCGGGTTCGACATGGGTCTCCTCGTGCAGCGATTCCAGGTTTTGAAAGTGTTCCCAGATTTTGCCCTGATTGCGGCTGATTGCGGTCGACAGCCGTGTGCGGATCAGGCCCTGCTTGATTTCCTGCTCGCTCTGCTGCGTCCAGACGACGAGCAGGTGCCCGGTGTCGGGGAACTGGCGGATCTGGGCCGGGGCCTGCGTGCCGGCCAGCTGCGTCGGTTCGGGGCGAGTCCAGGTGTCGCCATCGTCTTCCGACCAGGCCTGGTACATGCGTCCCAGTCGCGTGCGCAGGATCATGAGCAGCTTGCCGGGCGCGTACTCCACGAGGGTGGGCTCGTTTGTCAGCTCCCAGCGCCCGCCATACTCCATGATGATGAGCAGCTCGCCGTCGCTGTTCTTCTGCCAGGTCTCGCCTTCGTCGTCGCTGTAGATGACATAGCTGGCGGTGAAGTGGGGATCGTAGAAGTGCGCGCTTGTCGAGACGAAGACGCCGTCGACGTATCCGCCCGGGAACGGCGCCCCCTCCTGGTGGAATCCGCCCTGGCCGATGCCGAAATAGACCGGCAGGAGGATGCGGCCGGACTGGGTGCGGATCATGGTGTCGTTGAGAGCGTGCGCGGCCAGCATCCAGTGGTTCATCAGGGTGAGGGCGGACCATGTCCTGCCTTCATCCTCCGAGCGCCTGAAGACCATTTGCGACTCGTACAGGCGGGTTGTGCCTGGTCGGGTGCGCTTTGTCGCCATGCCGATGGCGCCGCCGGAGAGATTTACCATTGAACAGTTCGTGAGCGTCAGGGGATCGCCATTCTCGTCCATCCCGTGGTAGGGCTCGCTCCAGGTTACGCCGCCGTCGGCGCTGACGGAGAAGTGTGTTCCGTTGCTGAAAAGAACGCGGCCGCCCTCAAGGCCCACAAAAGCGTTGCCTGGGAACTTGCCGTCGTGAAAGGCCAGCAGCTCTTCGGGCCTTGTCATCGGTACGTTGCTCATGTCTGCCGCCCTTCATTGCTCGTGGATACTTTGATCGCCTCTGACGCCTACCTGCTCAGCCTGCGAACGCCAGCCCGCCTTCTGCACTCCATCGCCCCCACTGCCTTCAGATACGGCGCGCAGAATCGGTATGTCGGATTGCCGATGCTCTCGTGCTGGCGGCGACCGGAGTGGCAGGGCTCTGGTTTATTCCTGCGGCGCAGTAAGAATATGGGGCGAGCTTAGGAGTCAGCAAGTGGTCGTTTCCAAGAATGCTGCTCGGCGGTTCGTCGTGCAACTCACCCCGATCATGCATGGCACCCTGTCACCAACACTGCCTGCTTCTGCAGGGGCTTTATAGCATATCTCTGATTCGAGGTCAAAGGGCGAAAATCCAGCCCCTGCTATGGGAAGCGTGCCCAGTGCGTCGCGGTTGACGAGGGTCGGCTGGCCTCCTATACTTGGGGTCCACCTGCTCAATCCATGGATGTGCGTCGAGCGGGTGATGATGGGTCTGGACCAGGCAGCGATAGGAAGCAAGGCTTTTTCACTCTTTTTACCACCCAGGAAATGTGAGCTATGAAAGTGCTCTACCTGCGCGCGCCAACTGGACTCGACGGCGCTTACCCCGAATTTGTCAAGGCGATCGAAGGACGCTATCCCTTCGAAGTCTACGACCCCGACAAGCCAATGGCTGAACAATTTGAGAATGTAGAAGTTGTCATTGACCCGGGGGGCGCCGTGGGCACGCGTGCCTTGATCGACGCTGGACTGGCCGCGGACGTAAAGCTGTGGCATGTCACCACCAACGGGACCGACCATGTCGACGTGGCTTACTTTCTGGACAAAGGGTTGCCGCTGGCAAATTCGCCCGGTCGGTTGAGCGCGGCGCCGCTGGCCGAACACGTAATCATGCTGCTCCTCTGCTTTGCCAAAAACCTCTATCACAACCGGGCCGACGGCTGGCAGCGGGCGATCGGGGAAGAACTGGCCGGCAAGAAGCTGGGGCTGATCGGATTTGGCGCCAGCGCACGCGAGGTGGCGCGGCGGGCGTGGCCGCTGGGCATGCGCATCATGGCGATCGACGTGGTTGCGTTCCCGCAGGCTGAGTTGGAGGAATTCCACGTCGAGTTTCTGGGCGGGCCGGAGCAGTTGGACCATGTTTTGGTCCAGGCCGATTATCTGTCGCTGCACGTCCATCTCAACGCGACGACCCGTCACATGATCGACCGGCGCGCCCTGGGGCTGATGAAGCCGTCCGCGGTTCTGCTCAACATTGCCCGCGGCGGACTGGTCGATGAGGCGGCCCTGGTCGAGGCGCTTCAGCAGGGCGGGATCAGGGGCGCCGGGCTGGATGTGTTTGAGGAGGAGCCGCTGCCGGCCGACCACCCGCTGCTGCAGTTGGACAATGTCATCCTCACGCCGCATTCATCGGGTTACACGCCGGATACGCCCCGTAGGCGTATGGAGGCCGCGGTTGAAAATGTGGAACGCATCGCCAACGGGCTGCCGCCGGGCGATTTGGTTACGGCGTTGGTGCGGTGACTCTGGAGAACGGTAAGAGCTAGAGAAGTGCCCTGTTTCGTCTGCAGCCTTGAATGGCAAGGCATAACCAGGGTTCACATTTCAAAGGGGGGAAGATGGCGAAATTCAAAGTGGCCATGGTGCATATGGACCCGGAGGAATTGCCCGAATGGGTTCCAGAGACGATGGCGAGCCATGACATAGAGTTCGTATTCCAGGAGTGCGAGACGCATGCGCAGCTGGCGGCATGCGCCGGGGACGCCGATGTCGTGTGGATCTTCGGGGGCAGTCACATCGTGACCGCAGAGAGCTTGTCCGATCTGCCGCGCTGCGGCGCGCTGATCCGTACCGGCAGCGGCACCGACAACATACCGATAGACGCCGCGACCGCGCACGGTATTATCGTCGCCAACACACCGGAGGCCTTCAACGACGGCGTCTCGGACCATACGATCGGGCTGCTGCTGGCCGTCGTGCGCCAAATTTCCCTTCAGGACAGAAAGGTGCGTACCGGCATCTGGGACCGCTACGCCGGCTTCCCAGGCTGGCATCTGCAGGGGCAGACGCTGGGACTGATCGGTTTCGGGCATATCGCCCGACTGGTGACGCGCAAACTGAGTGGATACGAGATGACGGTGCTGGCGCATGACCCATTCGTGAGCGCCGAGCTGATGGCCGACCACGGGGTGCAAGCGGCGTCAATGGAGCAGGTACTGTCCAGTTCCGACTTTGTCTCGCTTCACTGCCCGCTGCTGGACGAGACCCACAATCTGATCGGGGCGCGTGAGCTGCGTCTGATGAAGCCACGTGCGATCCTGATCAACACCTCCCGCGGCCCGGTGGTGGACGAAGCGGCGCTGTTCAGGGCGCTGACAGAGGGCTGGATCGCGGCCGCCGGCCTCGATGTGCTGGTGCAGGAGCCGCCTGCGGCGGACAATCCGCTGTTTTGCCTGGACAATGTCGTCATCACGCCGCACATCGCCGGCTATTCCGACGAGTCGTTGGAAAACAGCTGGCGGCTGTCGGTCGAGACCGTTCTGGACCTGGCGCAAGGGCGCTGGCCCCGTTCTTACGTCAACCCCAATGTGAAGCCGCGCTGGCATCTGCAAAGGAGTTGAGGGTATGAAGGGTTTGGATCTGAAGAAGCGACTGCATGGAGGCGAGCACGTCTACGGCACATGGTCCGCGTCGACCGATCCGCTGGTGGCGGCGACGGTGGCGCGCGCCGGCTTCGACTGGATGAGCATCGACATGGAGCATTCCCCGCGCAATGTTGAGTCGCTGCGCTACATCCTGTGGATGGTCCGGGAGACGCCGACGGTGGCGATGGTCAGGGTGAAGGACAACCGGCCCGATGAGATAAAACAGGCGCTCGACAATGGCGCAGACGGCGTCGTCGCACCGCTGGTCGAGTCGGTAGAGGACGCCCGCCGGGCCGTGGCCGGTTGCAAATATCCGCCGGAAGGCGTGCGCGGTTACGGGCCCTTTATGCCGTCGTTCGGGGGCGATGACCGCGCCTACCAGAGCGCCGCCAATGATGAAACCCTGGTGTTCATCCAGATCGAACATTATCGCGCTGTCGACGTGATCGAAGAGATCGCGGCGCTCGAGGGCGTTGACGGCTTCATCATCGGGCCGAACGACCTGACGCTTTCGATGGACATCTTCGGCGCCTGGGAGAGCGAGGCCTTCATCAGCACGATTCAGCGGATTGTCCAGGCCGGTGACGCCAATGGCATTCCAGCCGGTTTTCCTGTCGACGTGCTGGGGGGAGCCGAGGCCGGTATCGCCTGGGTAAAGGAGTACGCGCCGACACTGCGGCTGCTGACAGTTGGCGGGGATCTGGGCTTCGTTTCCGCCGGCGCCGAGGCCGCGTTGCAGCAGGTCAGGGAAAGGTGACTATGGGAGGTCACTAACTTGGTTGCTACACGCCTGGATCAAACATCCGCGCCGCGTTGCCGCCCAGTATCAGGGTCTTTTCCGTCGTCGAAAGGAAGTCGCAGTGCATGCGGATGTAGTCCACTGACTGTTTATACGTGCACCAGAAGCCGCCGCTGTAGGGCATGTCCGAGCCCCACATCAGCTTTTCAACGCCGACCTGGTCGATCAGCCATTTGAGCATTTCCTGCCCGTCGCCGTAGGGATACTCGGGCCACTTTGCCTGCATCAGAATCTCGGCGTTCATGTTGGGCCGCTTCAACAGATTGACCACCTCGTCGGGGATGCCGATCTCGTGGATGATGGCGGCAGGCACAAGCCCGTGCGTGATCACCGACGGGATGTCTTCGTGGGCGTCCGCCCAGCGACTCAGTTCGCCGACGCGCTCCATGAAACCGGCAACCCGGTCCTGCTTGCGGGCGTCGATATACCAGAAAATGGGTATCCCCAGGCGGCGCACCAGCTTCCACAGTGGTTCATACTTGGCATCGTCGATCCGGTCCACGTAGCCCCGGAGCGCGAAAAGTTCCACACTGAAGTAAAGTCCCGTGCATCCCAGCTCTGAAACCGCGTGTTCAAGGCGCGCCAGCTCCTCCCCTGTATGCGCCTCCGTTTCCCGAATCTGCGCCAACGCGATGAAGCGGTCCGGGTAGCGGCGCATCGCCTCGGCGTAGTACTCGTTGATGTTGGCGCCGTAGACATGGTCGCTCTGGAGAATTCCCCGGTCAACGCCGGCGACCTCCATCTCGGCGATCATCCTCTCCGGGGTCGCCTCCAGATTCTCCAGGCCGGGGGGATAGAACTGCATGACGTAGTCGACGCCGTCCACGGTGAGCTCGGCCTGGCCGTGTCTGCCGAAACGGAAATTGAGGTTGGGCATGGCGTTGATGTCGTCGGAGGGGAAGTCGAGCAGTGGTTCTTTGACGCGTGCGCCGTTGTCCTTGCGCCAGAAGTCGGTGAAGTCGCGCAGATGGTACTGCCACAGCTTGAGCGTGAGCGTCGCGCTGGCCGCGCCCGAGCCGGTGGCAAAGCGGCGGAAGATGTGGGAGTGGGCGTCAATGACGGGGGATTTCTCCTCGTCCGCGGAATCGACTTGCCGCCAGCCTCCGCCGAAGAACTCCATTTTTCTTTCTGGGGTCATCTTTTTTCCATCCAGGATTGAAAGTCGCTTTGCCGCCAGGTGTATCTGGGGCGAAAACCCAGCAAGCGGGTCGCCTTTGCGTGCGACCAGAGGGAGGCATGGCCCTCCAACGGCTCCTTGAGGGGTATATCCGGGCCGGCTGAGTCTGCTCCCCCTTTGCCAACCGCACTCCGTAAACGGTCGATTAGCACGGGCGTCGGCTCTCTGGAGCAGGTGTCGTCACCGTTTATGAGAAACACTTCGTGCTTGATCGTGTCATTCTCCACGGCCAGGCGGAAGGCATGCGCGGCGTCGCGGGCATCGGTAAAGGCCCAAAGTAATTTGCGCGGCGCTGGTGGACCCGGAGTCGGCCAATCGCCTTCGGCGTCCTCTATTGTCTTAAGATAGCGTTTGGACCACAGATCTTCGACCGTGAACTGCTGCGCCCAGCCGGAGCGCACGGCCACCTCGGCGCTGGCGCGTTCGAGATACCAGTTGTTATTGATGCGCAGGCAGATGCTCTGGATGTCGAAGGCGTCGGTGTAGCGCTTGCAGGTCAGTTCGCCCAGCAGCTTACTCAGTCCGTACTCATCCTGCGGCTCACAGGGATGTTCTTCGCCGATCGGGAGGTATCGCGGAATGATCTCCTTTTTCTGAAAGGAGAATCCGGTGGCCGCGCCGGAGGAGGCAAACACGACCTTGCCGACGCCGGCGTGGACGGCCGCTTCAAGGACATTGACGGTGCCGACCACGTTGACGTTGAGCAGCTGCGCCGGTGTCGCCCGCCCCGGGCCCGGTATGGCCGCGAGATGGATTACGGCGTCCTGGTCCTGGCAGGCCTCGGCAAGCTGGGCGGGCTCCATGATGTCGCCCTGGACGAAACCTGCCCCTTCCACACGCGGCGCGGTGCGGCTGAAGCTGGACACCGAATGGCCGGCCTGGAGCAACTCTCTCAGGACATATCCGCCGATGGTGCCGCTGCCTCCTGTTACGAGGACTTTCAACATCTAATGTCTCCCAAGCAATCCAAGAATCTTAAAGTATCGGCAGCCTGAGTTCAGCATTGAACAAAGCGCGAGGCCGTCAAGCTGGTTCACCATTCACTCTCCCTCTTCCTTCGTCTCCTCCCAAAGCTCATGCACTGCGGCGACCTGCCACCAGGCCGGCCCCACCGGCTTTTCCAGTAGCATCGGTCTGATGAAGGCGGCCGCCTTTTCGAGGCCCTCCTGGATCTCAATATATTCGCTCTCCATTTCCAGGGTCAGGATGCCGGTGTAGCCGATAAACCGCAGAGTCGAAATGACCTCGCGCCAAGTTCGTTCGTCGTGTCCCCAGCCCGGTATCGTGAACGTCCACGAACGATTTTGGTACTGCTTAAGGTCGGTCGAGTCGAAATAGCCGCGCAGGCGCAGATTCGGTTCGTGGATCAGCGTATCTTTGAGATGAACTGCCTGGATGAGGTCGCTCAATTCGTGGATGGCGGCCAGCGGGTCAATCCCCTGCACCCACATGTGGGAGATGTCGTAATTGCAGGCGACCACCGGGCCCAGTTCGTCGCGCAGGCGGCGCAGCTTGACCGGGCTGTGAATCATGTCGTTGATCTGCATTTCGAAGCACAGAGTTACTCCGTGGCCGGCCGCGATCTGGCTATGCTCCTTCCAGAAGGGGAGCAGCCGCCGCTCCCACTGCCATTCGAGGGCGTCGCGCAGAAAGGGCAGGTCGGTGTTGATAATCCAGGCCGGCAAGCTATCGCCCTCGGCTCCTTCGGGCAGGCCGGCCACAAGGGCCAGCCGCGTGCAACCTATTTTTTCCATTAGGGCGCACGTCTTGCGAAACTGTTGTGAATAATCCTGTGCAATGCGGCGGTCGGGCACCAGGGGCGTCCCGTGTCCGGCGAATGAGTAGATCTCGAGCCCGTAGGAGGCGTAGATGTCCAGCCAGCGCTCCAGTTCGCCCTGATCTGCGAGCAGTCTGTCGACATCACAGTATTTAACGGCCCCAGGACCGCCCGCTGCCACCTCGACTGCCTGTACGCCCTGCTCCTGGCAAAACTGCAGCCCCTCTTCGAAATCAAACATATTGATAAAGAAGGTGTTCATGCCGAGTTTCATATTAACTGCCTTTCGCGTGGAGACCGGTTGCGACCCGGGAACGGTCGGTACGACTCGCCAGTTCGCTGGCGCCGTTGCGGTGAGATACTCGCCGTAGCACGGCTATCATAGTAAGGTCCGCGCAGTTCGTCAATCACCTGAATTCATTGGCCGGCAGCGGTTAGCGCAAAACTGCAGGTCGTGTATACTATGCCCAATCCACTCGCTACAGTCCACTGTGATTAACCGCCTGCCACGCACCAGGAGTACAAAAGATGACCCAAACGCGGAAGATGGAGGGCAAGCGCGTTCTTGTAACCGGCTCCGGCACCGGCATCGGCCGCGGCGTTGCCCTGGAGTTTGCCCGCGAGGGCGCGGCCGTCGTCCTGCACTACGCCCACAGCGAGGCCGGCGCGGCAACCGCCGTCGACGAGATCCGAGGCGCCGGCGGCAAGGCCGAAGTCTTTCAGGCAGACCTGGCCGATATCGACGAGGTGAAAGGGCTGGCCGGGAAAGCGATCAACTTCCTGGGCGGCCTCGACGTACTCGTAAACAATGCGGGCATCACCATGAACAGGCCCTTTCTCGACGTGACGCCCGAACAGTTCGACACGCTCTACAACGTGAATATCCGCGGCATGTACTTTCTGACCCAGGCCGCGGTACCCACCATGATCAACCAAGGCGGCGGCGCCGTGATCAACCTGACCTCGGTCCATGCCTTTGCCGGAATGACTGAGCACACGATCTACGCCGGCACCAAGGCCGCGATCGTGGGGTTTACGCGCGTCCTCGCCCTGGAGCTGGCAACGAGAGACGTGCGCGTCAATGCCATTGCCCCGGGTTGGATTTTGGTCGAGAATCATCTCAAAGTGCTGGGCGAATTCGACCAGCAGGCGGCCGGCTCCACCATTCCGGCCGGTGTGATCGGCGCGCCGCACGATATTGGCAAGCTCGCCCTCTTTCTTGCATCCGACGAGAGCCGCTACATCGTCGGCCAGACGCTGGTGATCGACGGCGGCATGCTGGCGATCATGCCTCTTTCCGGCGATTTCCGCGACCCGCGCCAGGAACAGTGGGGGCAGGGTTACGTTTCCGGTCTCTGACATTTATTACCCGCGCAACACCGAAGGAGAGCGGATTATGCTTTTCAATCGCGCCCGCGCTATCGACTATATGCGGGAATACGGGCTGGATGTCCTGGTTGCGACATCTCCGGTCAACATAACCTATTTCACCGACTACTACTGCTGGATCGACCCACTCTTCAAAGAGTACATGATGGCCCCGGGGGCGTCCTCCAACCTTGCCCAGGCCTATGCCGTCTTCCCGCTGGAGGGCGAGCCGGCGCTGGTCGTCAATCCGCTGTTCGCCGCCAACGCCGAGGAGCTGTGGGTGAAGGACCTGCACATTTTCGGCAGCGCCGGTCTCGACGACTCGCTGCCTGCCGGCGAACTTCCCCAGTCCTTGCTCCGTTTCCAGGAGCTGCTTCAGACCCCGCACGATAATGCCACGCCGACCGACGCGTTGCTCAGCATCCTGAACCTGCGCGGGTTGACGGACGCTCGCATCGGCCTGGAGATGGAGGGCCTGCCGCCGGAAACGAATGAGTTGATCAGGCGGGCGCTCCCGAGGGCGTCGCTCAGGAACTGCGCCGACCTGATTCGTATGATTCGTATGGTGAAAAGTGAAGAGGAGATCCAGCGCCTGACCCGTTCCGCCGAAATCAACGAACAGGCTGCAATGGAAACCTTGGCCATCGCCCGCCCGGGGCGGCCGGTCTCCGAGATGGCGGACCACTACCGGGCGCAGGCGGCACAGATGGGCGCCGATTTCGATCACTTTGCCTTCGGCGTGCGCGGCCTGGGCATGACGACCGAGACCAACTACCGGCTGGCGGCAGACGACGTTCTCTACGTCGATTACGGCTGTATCTACCGGTATTGCTTCTCCGACAGCGGCACGACCCTGGCGCTGAGAGAACTGCCTGGAGAGTTGAGCAAGCGCCATGCAGCGTTGCGCGCCTGCATGGATGCCGGCGAAGAGGCGCTGCGGCCTGGCGCGAAGGCGTCAAATGTGGCAGACGCAATGGTCGCAGCACTGCACGATCGCGGCATCACGGCCTCCTTCCCGCACGGGCACGGCGTGGGCCTGGAGGTGCGCGACTACCCGGTTCTCGTCCCTGACAACGGGCTTCGCATCAAGGATGACTGCATGGACCTTCCATCTGATCTGACGCTGGAGGCGGACATGGTCCTCAATCTGGAGGCCCCGCTCTTTATGCCAGGCGTCGGTTCTCTGCACATCGAGCAGTCGTACGTCGTGACGCCGCAGGGGAGCCGGCCCCTCGTTGAACAGCAGAGGCGGCGGCCTGTGGTCATTGGTCAGTGAACCGAGACCGCCAACCACGCCAGCCGCGACTGCTCTTAACCGGTGACTCGCTATGATGGAACTGGCGCTGCGGCGCAATTTGAGCAAATGGCAGCCAATGTCATTTGTGGTTGTCGGCTTGGTTATCACCGTTGCGCTGATCGCGGCAATTCCTCTCTTTACAACTGCCTCGCTGGACCGGTTTCTCCGCAGCGAACTGCATGCGCAGGACTCCGAACTCCCTCTTTCCAGCCTTCTCCTTGTGCATCGTGTTCCCCTTCTGAGCTCAACTCCGCTCGAACAGTACAGGCGGGCTGATGACTTCATTCGTCAACGCGCCACGGAGCTTCCGGGCCTGCCGCTCATCCGCATGACCCGTTCCGGCTCGACGCGCGTCCTCAAGTTCCTGGCCGCTGCCGACAAGGAACTGCCCGAAGACCTGCGTCAGTATCAGTCGGCTGGGCTGGCCTTTCTGACCGGTCTGGAAGAACACGTGGAGATCGTGTTGGGCGAAACCTTGGGACACGTGGACCCGGCTGCAGCCGGAGGCGTCATCCCGGCCTGGGTCAGCGAACGCTTCTACTACGACCACGATGTTCAGGTCGGCGACCGCGTTCTTTTCGGCCTCGACGATCCTGCTGATGTTGCTCCCGTCGAAGTGCTGGTCACGGGTGTGTGGCGCCCGGCCGACGCGGATCGCGGCTTCTGGTTCGAAGAGCCGGACGCTTTCGCCTTCTACTTCATCGTTTCCGAAGCGGACTTCATGGACCAGGTGGCGCCGATTCTGGGCGACCAGGTTCGAAAGTACGCCTGGTTCCTGCTCTTTGACGCTAATGAATTCAGAGTCGACAAAGTGGCGCCCATGCTGGCGGCCATTACACGCATTCAGGCCAGAACATCCGGTATCCTGTCCCACGTCGACCTCACTGCGCCCGCTTACGAGCTGCTGCGAAAGTACGCCGACCGGGCCGCCGCGCTGCGGACCTTCTTGCTGCTACTGAGTCTGCCTGTGCTGCTTGCCCTTTTGCTCTACACCTTTATCTCATCTGATATCATGGTGGATTCGGACGAGAGCGAGATCGTCACGCTCAAGAGCCGGGGCGCGTCCAGTCTGCAGATCGCAGCTCTCTATCTGCTGGAAATGCTCGCGATTGGCGCATTGTGTCTGATCGCAGGGTTACTGGCGGCCGGCGGCGTTACCCAGGGGATGGGGCAGGTCTACCGTTTTCTGACCTTCGCGGCCAGACCGCTCCTGGACCTCTCTTTTTCCACACAGGTCGCCATGTACGCCGGGGCTGCGGTTGTTCTGGGTATCGGCGCGACCCTGTTTTCCGCCGCCGGCGCGGCCAGACGCACAGTGGTTACGCACCAGCGCAAAACAGCGCGTGAGGAGTTCCTCAATCGCGCCCGGCGAAGCGCCTGGCTTCCCTTTGAACTCCTGTTCCTGGCCGGCGTCATCTATGCTTACTGGCGCCTACGGCAACAGGACCAGGCACTTCAGGTCACGGAAGGCACGTTTGTAGATCCTCTACTCCTGCTGGCGCCGACGGTATTTGTCGCCGCGGTGGCGCTGCTCTCCTTGCGAGGGCTTCCGGCCATCACCGGCTTGTTGGGCCGGGCGGCGAGCCGCTTCATCAGTGTGCCATTGTGGCTGGCCATTGCGCAGATCTCGCGGCGCTCAGGCAGCAATCGCGCTCTTCTGTTTCTACTGATCTTTACGATTGCACTCGGCCTCTTCAGCGCGACATTCGCCGGCACGCTTGATACGCACTATGCCGACGTGGTCCGTTACGCCGTCGGCTCCGACCTGGTCATCCAGGTGCAGTGGGAGCAGGTGGGCGGAACGTCCGAGCAGCGCTGGCGCTATCCTCCCTTCGCCGTGGTCCAGTCGATTCCAGGCGTGGAGGCCGCGACGCGTGTGCTGCGACAGCCGGTTTTCGTCGATGGACTTGAGGGGAATGTAAAGGCTACCGTGCTGGGGATCGACCGCGCCGAGTTCAGCCAGGCCGGCTGGTGGCGAGATGACTTTTCCCAGGAATCTCTGGGCGCGCTGACCAACAGGCTGGCGCTCAACTCGACGGGCGTTCTCGTCAGCCGCAGTTTCATTGAGGAGACCGGATTGCAGGTGGGTGATGACCTGTTCGTCTTCGTGGAGGGAATCAGCCGGCCCATTCGTTTCAGCATCACCGGTGTCCTCAACTACTTCCCAACGCTGTACCCGGAAGACGGGCACTTCTTTGTTGGCAATCTGGAACACATCTATCGCACCATTGGTAACCGGCCATACGATATCTGGATGAGACTGGACAGCAGTGCCGACCCGGCGGCCATCCTCGAAACTCTGCGCGCCCGCGGATTCATCATCACCGCGGCGACCGACAGCCGTTGGGAGACCGCCGTCTGGCGCACCGATCCGCAGCGCGCAGCGCTCTTCGGTATCCTGTCTCTCGGTTTCGTCGTCGCGACGGTCATTTCAGGATTGGCGTTCCTGCTGCACGCGTTGTTCGCACTTAGGCTGCGTATTCTGCAGTTTGGCCTGCTGCGGGCTATCGGACTATCGACGGCACAAATCACCGCTGTCGTCGTCTTCGAAAAGCTGTTTCTGGTCCTGCTTGCCGCTGTGGGCGGTACGCTGATCGGCGCGCTGACCGCCGCGCTCTTCGTCCCTCTGCTACAGATCGGAACAGCCGTCCACGGTTCGACGCCGCCGTTTGTCGTTGCTCCAGCCTGGGGTCAGGCTGCAAAGATCTACCTCGCTTTCGCGGTGATGGTGGCGGTCACGCTGGCGATCGTGATCGGCCAGCTGCGCCAGTTACGCATTTACGAAGCCATCAAGTTAGGGGGGCTGGAATAAGGCTGGTAGCAGACCGCGATTGGCGATCCGCAGTTTCCTGGGAGAAGGCGCGCGTGGCGCTCCCAAGAGATCGCTGGGTCCACCTGCTTAGCGGCCCAGGGCCCAAATGAGCAATGAATGTAACGGGCGTTGCATTTTTGACACAGGCAATAAAATAGAGCATACTGCGTGCCGTGGACAGGAAACGGCCCGCATCCTCCAATGACATGCTCTCGGCATTGCAACCAGCGGGAAGTTCCATTTTCTCCATATCAATTTCAAGCGCATCAAGCGCTCCACCGAAGACACCGATGTCCTGAAGAAGGGGGTGGTGGCCCGCGCGATGAACTGAACCGTGGCGCCTGGTAGACAAGGTGCATGTCGGTCTGCTTCGCCATCGCAACCACGTTGCTGCAGCTGGCGGCGGGGCAGCCCGATGAAACCATAACCCTTCCCATTTTTTCCCAATCTTAAAGGAGAGTCAATTCACTATGATGTCGAAAAAGTATTCGCGACGCGACATGCTCAAGTTGACCGGCGCGGCCGCCGGCGCAACGCTTATGGCGGCCTGTGTGGCGCCTCCGGCTGCTGCGCCTGCTGGCGGCGACGCCGAACCGGCCATGGGCGCCATGCGCAAGACGATCCGCTGGTGGGATAACTACAACGCCGAGCATCCTCTTGGCTCCACCCTGATCGAGCAGGTCTTCCCCGTCTTTGAACAGGAGAATCCTGGCTGGGACGTCGAGTTCACCTTCGTCACCAACACTGAGCTGGTGCCCAAGATGATCACTTCCCGGATGGCCGGCGAGCCTGCCGACCTGTTTGCCAACTTTGCCGGCCGCGGCAGCCTGGCCCATGCCGGCTACACGCTTCCACTCCAGGATTATGTCAAGGAGTGGGGCCAGTGGGACGACATGATCGACGGCTTCCGCAATCTCAGCACAGTCGGCGGCGACCTGATCGGCTACCCGGCCCTCTGCGGCACCAAGATGTACATCTACCGCAAAGATTTCTTCGATGAAGCCGGTCTCGACGCGGACAACTTCCCGGACAACTGGGATGACCTGCTGGACGCCCAGATCAAGCTGACGCAGCGCGACGGCGACGGAAACATCACGCGCGCCGGCATGCGGATGGGCAAGACGTGGGACTGGGAGCAGATGACGGTCAACGCCTATCAGAACGGCGGCGGCGAGTTCGACCAGAGCGATCCTCTGACCGGCAAGTGCACGGTTAACGCGCCCGAGTTTGCCGAGGCCTTTTCCTGGAACCTCGACCTGAAGCGCGTCCACGGGATCAACCCGCTGGAAGGTCTGACCCTGCCGCCCGGCACATGGGCGACGGTGGAAGGCTACACCGCGATGGAGATACAGGGGCCGTGGTGGGTTCCCAACATGCGGCTGCGCAAGCCCGAAAATGCCGACCTGATGGGAATCGGCGCGCCGATTGCCCGCAATGCCGGTGGCGAGCGCATCGGGCTGGCCAATGCCAACCACATCATCAGCGTCTACTCCGAGAGCGAAGTGCAGGAAGCCGCGCTGGCGCTGCTGGAAGTCTATTCCCGCCCCTCCAGCCAGGAAGCGCTGCACAACGCCATCGATGCCGAAGGCAAGTTCCCGCAGTTTTTCCTCACCGCCTTCAGGTCGATGAACGAAAACCTGGCCTGGCTCCAGGATGAGCCGTTGATCCGCGATACGGCTTTCCTCGAATATGCCGGCTCGGGTCGCGACGTCGGCTACGACCACGTCGGCTATCGCGAAATGGCCATCAACATCTGGAGCCCCTTCACAGAGATGGCGCTCTTCGGGCTGCGTGAGGACCAGGACGCTCTGGACAGCATGGCGAGCAAAGCGGACGGGATCACGAACAGGATCCTGAGTACAGGCGCGTAAGTTGAGGACGTGGATTTAAGAGAAACTCAGCGAGTGAATAGTGGGTAGCGCAGGTACTGTCCACTATTCACTTGCCACTATCCACCGGGGTCAGGAGGTCGCCTGTGGCTGTTGGCACGGCTAGTCGATTTCAGGAATTTCGCGCCGAGTTGCGCCGCAGCGAGGTCAGGTGGGCCTATACTCTGATCCTGCCCGCCGTCCTTCCATTGCTGATCTTCACCGTTCTGCCGGTTCTGGGGGCGATCGGCCTCAGTTTCACCCAATTTGACGCGTTCAGTGCCACGATGCGGTGGATCGGAACGGAAAATTACGGGGAGGCGTTCCGCAACGACCTGTTCCGGACCACGATCAGGAATACTCTGCAGTTTACGGTCGGTTTCGTTCCACTCTCGATGGCAGTCGGCTTTACCGCCGCCATGCTGCTGAACCGCAGAATTCGCGGCATCTCCTTCCTGCGCGGCGCCTACTATCTGCCGGTCCTGACGTCGACCATCGCCATGGGCATCGCCTGGATGTGGCTTTTTCAGCCGCAGGTGGGGCTGGTCAGCTTGGCCCTCAAGCTCTTTGGCGTTACACCCAAAGACTGGCTCAACAGCCCGTTTACCGCGATGCCGGCCGTGATCGGAGTGGCCGTCTGGAAGGCGTTTGGCGGGACGATGCTCATCTACCTGGCCGGTTTGCAGGGGATACCGGAGACGTTCTACGATGCGGCAAAGGTGGACGGTGCCGGGCGCTGGCAACTTCTGCGCTTTATCACCTGGCCGCTGTTGCGGCCCGTCACCTTCTATCTCTTTATCATCGGCATGATCGACTCACTTCAGGTGTTCGACCTGGTGATGATTATGACCGAGGGTGGTCCGGCCTTCCGTACCACCACCATCGTTCACCAGATCTATCTGAACGCGTTCAAGTTCAATCAGATGGGCTACGCTTCAGCCATGGCGGTCGTGCTGTTTATCGCCATTGCCGTTCTTACCTTTTTCAACTGGAAGTTCTTTTCTTCATCGCTCGAATACTGATCGACAGTAGCCGGCCACTCGCCTGATCAGTGGCCGCGAGAGTTGCATTTCACATGGCACAGACACGCAGAATGCGTCTTCCGCCGCGGGATGAGTTGCTCTATCGAACTCTTCTTGTCATCGGCATCCTGATTGGCCTTATCATCGCGGCGTTGCCTTTTCTTTGGATGGCCGTCAGCTCCTTGGGCACGGCTGGTATGGTCATACGAATAGGCTTCAGCTGGGATATGTTCAATCCCTTGAACTGGAGCCTCGAACCCTATGTCATTGCCTGGAAGATGGCCAGCATCAGCAAATACATCCGCACCACGACCATTTACGCGGTCGCGGTTACGGTGCTGGCGACAACCACCTCCTCACTGGCAGGATACGTTTTTGGCCGCCTCCGCTTTCCGGCGCGCGATTTCCTGTTCGGGCTTGTTCTGGCCACGATGATGATTCCCGGTTCAGTCACTTTTCTGCCGCTCTTTATCCTCATGCTGCGGCTGCCGCTGTTGGGTGGCAACGACATCTTTGGCGCAGGCGGGCACGGACTCTACAACAGCTATGCCGGCCTGATCCTGCCCAACGTGGTCAGCGCCAGCTCCATCTTTCTCTTTCGCCAGTTCTTCCGTACGCTGCCGAAGGATCTTGAGGACGCTGCGCGCATCGACGGCTGCAGCGAGCCGATGATCTGGCTGCGGGTGATTATGCCCCTATCGGGCCCCGTCGTCACCGTCGTGGCCCTCTTCCAATTCCAGGGCAGCTGGAACGCTTTCGTCTGGCCGCTGGTGATGTCCAGCTCCGAACGGCTTTATACGATTTCGGTCGGAATGTATTCCCTCGCCTACGGCTCCGGTTCGCTGACTTCGATGGCTGAACTGTTCCAGTCTGTCCTATTGGCCGGATCGGTGATGGCCGTGCTTCCCATTCTCGTCCTCTTTATCGCATTTCAACGCCAGTTCGTTCAGGGAATTGCTCTCACTGGTCTGAAGTAGGCAGGCATATCTTCACACTGCGCTGACACGCGGCCGAACCCATGACGGCACAAGTCATACACGCTCCTGAACTGGCAGAAGTCCATCACACGCTGGTCGACTATGCGCGCGACCGCTATGCCGGCCACCCTCGACAGGGCGGCATCTTCAACTTCGGCGGCGGTGAAATCGCCATCATTTACAACCGCGCCCCCTGCGCCTACCGCTACAGGAGCGACGTCCAACATGGTCCGGCAGGATACCATGGACGCGCGCAGATCATCCTGGCGCGCAGCTTTGATAACGGCGCAACCTGGGACCGCGCCAATGACGTTGTCATCTTCGACGAGAGCGCTCCGGTTGAGGAGCGGCGCGCCTTTCTCCAACAGGTGGAAGCAGACCCGACCGTCGCCCGTCAATGGATCGACCTGACCGCTCCTGAGACGGCCATTTTCTTTGGGCGCACCCATGCAGGCGAGAGCCAACTGCCCGACCTGCTCTGTTTCGCCGTGCGCTCGTCGGATCGCGGCCACACATGGGAGTCTGTGCCGACGCCTGTTCAACCGCCAGCCGGTCACGATATGGTGCACAAGGACGGGCACCCGCTCGTGCAAATGCCAGACGGGACCCAGCTTGCCGCGATGACGGCCGGCCTGCCCACCGGCGGGGTGGTCCTGTACGGGACAGATGACAATGGCCTCAGCTGGGAACCGCTTGCCCGTATCTGCGATGATACGACCGGTGACGGCCGGCCCACGTACGCCGGTCTGCTGCGCCTGCCGTCGGGACGCCTGCAATGTTACACACTCAACATCGACGGGCTGCGTGACGCCATTCAGATGAACTATTCTGACGATGGCGGCTACTCCTGGTCCCAGCCGAAGCCGATTGTTCGTTGGGGATGTTCTCCCTGGGCGATGCGGTCGCGGGAGCGGAGGAGCACACTGTCAGGCATCGGCAAACACTATCGCTCGCCGTGGCCGATGCGGCTGGCTGACGGGCGTATTCTCGTGCTATTCGCCCGCCGTAAAATCCCCCGCGGAATCGGCATGATTCTTAGCGAAGATGAAGGCGAAACCTGGAGCGACGAGCAGATTCTCCGCGACGATTGCCCTACTACAGATTTGGGGTACCCGGTTGCGACGGAAGTGGAGCCGGGCCGCATATTCACCGCCTACTACTTTACGATGGACGACGGCAATGGAATGGGCGGCACCCGCTACGTTGCAGGTTCAACTTTCCTTCTCAAGTAAGACAGTCGCGCAATTGGAGCATCGCCTGGATTAGCCCGCCAGATGGAGGCGTTCTTAAAGGCCACCGAGTTTGGAGGAAAACTCTAATGACTGATTCGATCAATATGGCGCTCATCGGCTGTGGAGGAATGGGACGCAGCCATATGCGCAGAGCCCGCGACGTGCCGGAGTTGAACTTCGCGGCTTATGTCGATGCCCTGGAAGAGGTTGCCGCCAGCGCCTGCAGGGAGTTCGGCGGCCGCTACCACACGACTGACGTCGAAACCGTGTGGGACGACGACGACATTGATGCCGTACTGATCGCCACCCATCATGATTCACACACGCCCTTCGCGGTCCAGGCGGCCGCAGCCGGCAAGCATATCTTTCTCGAGAAACCGATGGCGCTCACGATTGAGGAGTGCCTGGAGATCGAAGAGGCCGTTGCCGTTGCCGGTGTCAAACTGATGATGGGCTTCAAGTTTCGTTTTGCCCCGCTGGTTGCCAAGGTGAAGGAGATAATCCGGAAGCCCCTGGTTACGGTGGGCCAGAGCCTGCACCCCAACATGAAGGGCTGGGCGATTACGCCGGAGCGCGGCGGCGGACCGGTACTTTCAAACGGCTGTCACGCCTTTGACCTAGTCTACTGGCTCAATGAATCGGAGCCGGTGCGCATCAGCGCCGCCGGCGGGGCGCTGACCCATCCGGAGATTGGGCTGATTGACAACGCCGCGGTCTCGGTGCAGTTCGAGAACGGCAGCATTGCGTCCATCATCGCCGGCGACAGCGGGGATGCCCGCTACACGTCCAAGTTTTTCTTCGAGGTGCTGGATGGGCAGCGAACGGCCACGCTTCACGACCGCTGCCACAGGGTCACCTTTGGCGGCTGCGAGATGGATTCGCTGTCGGTGGAAGAGCTGCCGCCTCCAGCCCCCTCCGATCCAGAGGGTACGCGAGGCGAACTGGAGGCCTGGGCCGGATGTCTGCTGCACGATACAGAGCCGCCAATCGGTCCTCGTGACGGTACGCGCGCGACGGCGATGGTTCTTAAGGCGTTTGAGGCGATACGCAGCGGAAAGACGCAGGAGTTGGGGTTGTGAGGCCTAACTTTGTCTACGTGATCGCCGGATTCAGTGTCTCCAGCGTGGGCGCGTCAGACGCGCATACCTATCCGAGATCGCGCCCGCACTGTTACGTGCCATAGTGTATAATGTGTCCGCAGTATTTGCACTTCGGCGACGGACATACGGAGATCTCGTACCGTAAGGAGGCGTTTGACAGATGACCCAGCTTCTTCAACAGGCGTTTGAAAGAGCCGCTGCACTGCCGCAGGAGGATCAGGACAGACTCGGGCGACTTCTGTTGGCGGAAATGGAATCATTTAAGAGGCGATCCGAGCCTGTTGATCGACTTGAGTCGAAGGGCCAAGGAAATCAATTAGCCGATGACCTTCTGACTCGCCCTCCATCAAAATCACTTGCTGAACTGTACGGTGTTTTCGCTGATGGCAAGCCCGCTCGTTCCAAAGCGGAGGAAAGAGAAATTGCGCGCGAAGCAAGGTCTGTCAGATACAGATGACAAACTATCTCCTTGATACAAATGTCCTCATCAGGTTTTTGCGAGATGACCATGAACGGCACTCACCAGTCGCCCGGCAGTTATTCTTAGACGCGCTTGAGGGAGACTGTTTACTGCTCCTGACCGAAGTCACTGTGGCCGAGGCCGTGTGGGTACTTCAGTCTGTCTACAAGATAAACCGCAGGCAAATTGCAGAAGAGTTACAGAACATTGTCAAGAGCGCAGGCATTCGGTGTGTGAATCGAGATGAACTGCTAGATGCTCTGGATCGCTTTGCCTCGACAAGATTCGACTTTTTGGACTGCTATTTGGCCGCCTTGGCCGCCGCCTCTGGCGACCACGTTGCAACTTTCGACAATGATTTCGTCAGATTTGATGATGTCCTTTGTTGGGACCATGGTGTTTGAAGTGCCATGACAAGAACCTTACAAACGGGTGAATCCTGCCACATTTCTGTTTGAACCGTCGCTTACTTTCACTTCTCTCGTTACCCGCTCTAACTGAACAGAATTGTCACCAATAAGGCGCACTCTTCCTCCGCCTCCAGTGCGTGCATCGTCCCACCTTCCAAGAAGAGCCAGGAACCTGGAATCAGCGTTCGCGGCTCATCCTCGACGAAGAAAGTGCAACTGCCGCTGAGGCAATGGACCGTTATTGGTCCGTCAACCTTATGCGGCGGGATCTTTTTGCCGGGACTGAGGTAGACTCGAATCGCTTCGAACTCTTTCTCTTTGACGACAGCGGTCGAAGCCGTCCCGCCAAAGGTGTTGAGGTCAACTACCTTCCTATGTTCTGCATGCTCTACAGCCATTTCGCCTTTTCTCCTCAGTGTCATCGCTTCGCCCTGTAAAACGGCCGCTTGCAAATACGTGCCCGGCGCGGCCTGCCGCGGATCAGTACGTGAATCTCCGAACCGATGCGGGTCATACCGCGCGGCAGATATCCCAACCCGATAAATTTGTCCAGAGTCGGGCTCTTCATACCGGTCGTAACATGCCCGACCACCTGCCCCTCGAGACCGATGATCCCGTGCTCCTCCCTGGGAACGGCCTTTTCTATCATTTCGAAGCCCGCCAGATAGCGCTCGGTTCCCTCCAATTTCACCTTCAGCAGCGCGTTGCGCCCCAGGAAGGCTGGTTTCTGCAGGGCGACGACCCAGCCGAGCCGCGCTTCGTAGGGGTTGGTCTTGGCGTCGATTTCATGGCCGTATAGCGACATGCAGGCTTCGAATCGCAAACTGTCGCGGGCCGCAAGGCCGCAAGGCAGGAGACCATCGCCTGCCCCCTCCGCCAGAAGAGCATCCCAGAATGGGACCGCCTTGTCCGGAGGCAAGTAGAGTTCGAAGCCGTCCTCACCCGTGTAACCGGTGCGGCCAAGGAGAATCTCGACCCCCCCGACCTCGGCCTGCAGAGCCGTGCGGGGCGGGGCGGCTGTGATGTCGGAGGCGCTCATCCTGTCCAGGATCGCGGCCGCCTTCGGGCCTTGCACGGCCAGCATATATGTCTCGTCCGAAATGTCGGTCAGCTCCACGCGGTACCCATGAGTGAAGCTCTGCAACCAGGTAAAATCCTTCTCCCGGTTGGCGGCGTTGACGACGATGAGCCACTTTTCCGGCAGGCGGTAGATGAATATGTCATCAACGATCGTGCCGTCATCATAGCAGAGCAGGCTGTAACGGGCTTCCCATTCCTTCACCGAAGAGACATCCGCTACCTGCACATATTGCAGAAACGACAGCGCGTCCTCGCCCCTGAGCGCAAACTGGCCCATGTGGTCGATATCGAACACGCCGGCGGCGGTACGCACGCTTCGGTGTTCCGCGTTGGGCCCGGCCGTGTACTGCACAGGCAGTTCGTAGTCGGCAAAAGGAACCATGCGTCCGCCCAGTCCTACATGTCGGTCGTATAGTCGGGTCTGTTTCATTAATTCCTTGTCTCCAAAACCGCGCCGGGTCTCCCCGGAATCACTCAGAACAAACAGCACTGATCATACAACAGAACGGCAGGGAATTGGCAAATATTTGAAGGATTCGCTGTCGCTCAGGAACGGGGACGAAATCCGGGACAGAATGTCGTCTTTTCCAACTTCCAAGAGGCCGATAAGCGTGCGCGTTGACAGGAAATGTCCATTCGTTATATTCTGAAAATTCAGTGACCAGTGATGAGTCGTCAGAAAACCCTCGCAGCGACCGGTATGGCCGGCTACTGGTCACGACCCGCTGGCCTTGCGCGCGACGAGTAATGTTCAAACGTTCATCAGCAACAGACAGATTTCACAGGCGCGCCGCGCTTCTGCTGGTCGCCGCGGCCGTCGTCCTGCTTTTCCGGCCCGCTCGGATCCTCGCCCACGGAACGCTGATTCCTCCCTGGTCCGACTACACCCAGGAAGACGGCCTGGCTTCCAATAACGTTCTTGCCGTTACGGTCGGCGAAGGAGAAGTCTGGTTCGGGACCGATCACGGCATCAGCCGCTTTAACGGCGCCTGGCGTTCGTGGACGGAAGGCGCCGATCTGCAGGGCGGTGTGTCTAGCTTGACTCTCGGTGAAATCAGCTCAGAACTCTGGGCGGGGACGGCAACCGGCGCTGTCCTCGCTTGGAATGGAAGCGCTTGGGACCTGCTCACGCGGCTGGATTCGCCGGTGCGGGCCCTGCACTACACGGGAGGCCAACTCTGGATCGGCACGGCGGCCGGCCTCTATCTTTGGAATATTGACGCACTGTCCCACGTGCCCGGGCTGGACGAAGCATACATCAACGTAGTCGGCAGCTCGAACGGCGGAGACAGTACCTGGGTCGGAACGTCCGACGGGCTCTGGCTCAGGCAGGACGGCCGCTGGAGCGCGATCGGCGAAGCGGAAGGGCTGCCCGCACGGGAGATTACTGCCCTGTGGGCCGATGCCGCCGGACCGGTGTGGGTGGCCGCAGACGGCAACATCGCCTGGCGGGATCCCTCCACCGGGGTTTGGGAACAGGTTGAGACCGACCCTTTGCATGCCCGTAAACGCGTGCGTATCACTTCGCTGGCCGGCGATGGGACCGGCACTGTCTGGGTCGGCACAGAAGGTGGCGGATTCTTCCGCCTCGTCGAAAGTGAGGTCGAATCCTCGGCAACGCCGCAATACACTCTGATTCCACAGTCGATTAACAGCGGGGAAACTTCCTTCATCCATGCGGTCGCGGTCGACCGGGCCGGCTCTCTCTGGCTGGGTACCGTTTCCGGCGTTTTCCGTTCGGACAGGGAGATCTGGGGGCGGGAGATTCACCCCCCGGCCTCAAGCCCTGCCAACGAAATTCAGACGATGCTTGCCGACGAAAAGGGCCGCCTCTGGATCGGCACGCGAGGTGAGGGGATCCGCCGCAAAGCCGCCGGCAACGGCCTGGCCGATGATGCCTTTTTCGATGTGGAGAGCGGTCTCCCCAGCCTCTTTGTCACCGATCTCGCGATCGACGCGTCGGGCCGTATCTGGGTCGGCACATGGTGGGGCCTCGCGTCATTGGAACCTGGAGCGGAACTGTGGACACAGCCGGTTCCTCCGGAGACCCTCCCTTCGGCACTGGTGACTACCATTTTGGCCCAGGAGCGTCAACTTTGGATAGGCACCGACAACGGCTTGACGCGTTACGACTCTGACACCGGAGTGCTGTCAATTGAGGAGGCCTTGACCCAACAGGTTGTGCAGGATCTGGCGCTGGATGCCTCAGACCGTCTGTGGGTGGCTACTGAGAGCGGCGGCATATTCGTCGGCGAGCCCGATGGCGGATGGACCCGGTATCAGGCCAGCTCGGAGGCGGGTCAGTCGATCTTTGGGGACAATGTCGCCGCTCTGGTCTCGGACCCGAAGGTCCCCGGCGCCATGTGGGCCGCCGTCAACCGTCACGGCCTGATCTATTTTGACGGCCAGGTCTGGCACGATCGCACGTCCACCGCCCGTCTTCCGAGCAAGCTTTTCTACGACCTGTACGTCGACCCGGTCGACGGCTCCCTGTGGATCGGCAGTGAGGGCGGCGTCACTCGCTATGACGGCCGCACATGGGAAACGCTCATTGTCGAATCGGTCCTGCCGGCCACGTCCATCTCTTCAATCGTTCGCTCGCCGAGCGGGGTCTATTGGTTCGGCAGCAGAGAAGGGCTGACATTCCATCGTCCGGATTCGATGCCCCCTTGGATCAGGATCGGGGAGATCTCGGGCCAGGCCGAGCTGATTTCTGCAAATGACTGGAAGGTGGAATCCGAAGGCAATATTATCATTGGCTATGAGGCGGGCGATCTCTATACGCCTCAATCTGAGCTCGTCGTCCTCTACCGGCTGAGTCCGCCCGGGGAACTCGGCCAGTGGCAGCTCCTGGACCGGCCTTTCCTGGAGCTGTCCGACTTCACCGAAAAGGGCCAGTACACGCTCGAATTTCAGGTGCGGGATTTCGCCTTCACCTACTCCGACATAAGCAGCGTTTCCTTTGAAGCAGAGCCGTTGCCCGCGCAGGTTCGGCTGCCCCTCCTGGGGTCGATCCGCACAGACTATCTCATAACGCTAATCGTCACCGGCTTGCTGGCGCTCATCGGCTTCGGCTATATGGGTATCGAGGTCATCCAGACCCGCCGCCGGGCACTGGACGCCGTCGTTCGCTCCTTCAATCCCTTCATCAGCGGTGAGCCGGTGCGTCGGGAGGACATGTTCTTCGGCAGAAGGGATATGCTGCAGAAGATCGTGGATACATTGCACAACAACAGCATTATGATTCACGGCGAACGCCGGATCGGCAAGACGACGCTGCTCTATCAGTTGAACAACCATCTCTGGGGCCTGGAGGATGAGGAATACTGGTTTGTGCCGCTGTATGTGGACCTCGAGGGCACTGAGGAGGATACGTTCTTCCATTTCCTGATGGAGGAGATCCTGCACACGGCTTCGACGCTGTCTGGGCTTACGATTGAGACGAAAGATGCCCTCCAGGACCTTCTCTACTATCGCCCCGGCCACGAACAGTACACCGACAGAGAGTTCATCAGAGATCTGCGTGATGTGATCAAGGCATTGCAGCATTTTGGTGAAGAGAGTCATCCCGGCAAGCGCCTGCGTCTGATCCTTCTGATGGACGAAATGGACGTCTTCAACGCCTACGATCACCTGATGCAGCAGCGGCTGCGGCGTATCTTCATGCGTGACTTCGCGGCAACGCTCGGAGCGGTTATTGCCGGCATCCGAATCAGCAAAGAATGGGGTCGAATCGAGAGCCCCTGGTACAATCTGTTTAATGAGATCGAACTGGAGCCCTTTACCCGCGAGCAGGCGATAGAACTGCTCACCGAGCCGGTACGAGGCTTTTACCGCTATGAACCGGGGGTCGTGGACTTCATTATCCAGAACTGTGCGGGGCGCCCCTTTCGCATTCAACAGTACGGTCTCGAGGCGGTCGGGCGCATGCTCGCAGACGGGCGGCGCACGATTACGATGGCGGACGCCGTATTCGCCCATGGGCATATTCAGCAGATGGGTGATACCATCAATATCGGACTGAGTGAAAACGTCGACACTTAGTCTTTTTGTCCACTGAGCCAGACTAGAGCTTCCTCCCGACACGAAACTGGCCGTTGAAGTCAAAAAGAGGAATGCCCGCAGCGTTATGCGTAATCCTTACACCGTTGGCCGCTGGCTGCGCGGGCCCGACCACTACGGCCGGGAGCAGCTGCTCGAATACCTGATAAACGCCGAGGATCCCGCCATCTGGGTCGTTGGCACGCGTCGCATGGGCAAGACCTCGATGCTGCGGCAGCTGGAATGGCTGCTGACCAGGCAGGAAGGCGCAAGCGCAGTTCCTCTGTTTTGGGACCTGCAAGGAAGTGAAACCAAGGACGATTTCGACTACGAACTGTTCCTTGCCGTCGAAGACGAGATGCCCAGGTTCCAGGCCTACGGGGTCGATGTGAACGCTCTCTACAATCAGGATGCGATTCAGATCCTGCGCACCCTGCAACGTGCTCTGAGAGCCCATGGCAAGCATCTGCTCCTTCTCATCGACGAAGCCGAAGCCTGGATCAGTCTGGCCAGGAATGACTACCAGGCCCTGGCGCGGCTTCGCAAGGCCTTCCAGAACGGTGGAATGCGCACCATAATGACGTCGACCAAGTTGCTGATGCAACTGAACGACCTGACCCGAAACTGGCTCACAAGCCCGTTTCTCTTTGGCTTTACACTCGTAAACCTGTGGAACCTCGAACCCGAGGCAAGCGTTAGCCTGGTGTTGCAGGAACAGAGCAACACGCCCGTCCACGTCGAGCGGGAGCGCATCGACGAAATTCTGCGGCACTCGCACCGCCATCCCTACCTGGTGCAGACGCTCTGTTACCGCCTGTTCGAGGAAAAGCAAGGAAAAGGTTCTTTGCGGGAGATTCGCGAGGAGGACTTGCGGGCCGACCACCTGCTTGCCGGGTTTTTCGAAGTAGACTTCAAGTGTCTCGCCCCAACCGAAAGGCAGATACTGTTGACCGTTGCCCGCCAGGGCGTCATCAGCGAAGAGGAGCTGGTGGCCAAGACCGACAACGAATCAATCGATCAGATCTCGATGTATGTGCATGGCATGAACAATCTCGGTTACCTGCAGAGGGTCTATAGCCGGGCGGATGGTACGGCAGCGACCCATTCCCACGATGAGTTCCCGCGCTGGACAATCGGCAACGAGTTTCTGCGCCGCTGGATGCTGGAAAACTACCAGGAGCTGGCCCAGACTCTGTACTCCGACGTGAGCGATTACGGGGTTGAATCCCTGCTTGAGATGGGGCGCAAGGTGGAATTGGACTACCTGCAACACGAGATCCCGGAACTGCAGGGGCGGCTGGAGTCGTTACTGGCAGCATACAGCGGACATGCCGATCAAACGCCCCCGGAAGCCCTGCAGGAGATTCAGGAACTGCGCAGGGAGTTGGAGAAAGCCAGCGCTCAGCTACGTAATCTGGCCGAATAGCCGGGAAGAATGAACTCGTCCACGCCTCCCCCCACAGCCGAAAAGGCCGCGTACGTCAACCAGATGTTCGCTGGGATCGCGCATCGCTATGATCTGCTGAACCGGCTCATGACCGGTGGGCAGGATGTGAACTGGCGTCGCGAAGTCGTCGCGCTGTGCCGGCTGCCGGCCTCCGGCCGTCTTCTCGATGTGGGTACCGGCACCGGCGATATCGCTTACGAAGCCAAACGCACGCATCGCGACGCCGAAGTGATCGGCTGTGATTTCACATTCGAAATGATGGAAGTGGGACGCCGGAAGAGAGCCATTCGCTCCCCCCGCCGGGAAAGCGGGGGGAGGACGGGTCGCGTCGAATTCGTTCAGGGTGACGGCCTGCATCTGCCCTTTGCCGACGGCTACTTTGACGCGGTTACGAGCGGCTTCCTACTGCGCAATGTGACCGACGTTGACACCTGTCTGGCCGAACAGCGGCGAGTGACCAGACCGGGGGGGCGCATCGTCTGCCTGGAGACATCGCCGCCCCCGCCCACCATGCTTGAACCGCTGCTGCGTTTCTATATGCTCTGGGTCATCCCTGTATTTGGCCAGCTGCTCTCGACCGGGATCGGGACGGATGGAAAAGTTTTCCGCCCGCGAGACTCGGCCTATCGGTATCTGCCGCAAAGTACGGTGGCCTTCCTGCAGCCGGAAGAGATGGCGCGGCAGTTCGAACGGGCAGGATTTCGGCACGTCTCCTACGTGCGAAAGATGATGGGAACGGTCGCCATTCACGTGGGCACGGCATGAATCCCCTGTGCCCTCCAGTCGTTGCCGCCTCCGGAAGGACAAGGCCGTGACCGACCAGCCAGACCGCGCAGCTCTGCGCGGCAATCCTTCATTCGTCTGGCGCGCCGGCCAGGCACGGCGCCTGCAGATGATCCTTGACGCGGCGCCGCAGCCGCTGCAACGCGCGCTGGTTGACGGATGCGGCGTGGGCGTCTACTTGCGGGCGCTGCAGCAGTCTGTTCCAGAAGTTCACGGGATGGACATCGAGGGCGAGCACCTGCAGACGGCCGCTGGAAACGCGCCCGACGCACCCCTGAACCTCAGCCAGTGTGAGCAGCTCCCCTATCCCGAAGGGACTTTCGATCTGGTCCTGTCTCACGAGGTCCTGGAGCATGTACAGGATGACCGTCTGGCCGCGGCCGAAATCGTACGCGTCCTGCGGGTCGGGGGCCGCGCAGCCATTTTCGTCCCCAACCGCCTCTTTCCTTTTGAGACGCACGGCCACTACTGGCAGGGCGTCTACCATTTCGGCAATACGCCGCTGATCAACTATCTTCCGGACGCTTTGCGCAGCCAACTTGCCCCTCACGTGCGAGCTTATACCCACTGCGGCCTCCTGGACCTGTTCGTAGGAGAGCCCGTTCTCGTCCGGAGGCATACGCAGATCTTTCCCGGCTACGACGGCATCAACGCCCGGCGCCCGGCCATCGGGCGACTCCTGCGAGCGTTCACCTACGCTCTGGAGAAGACTCCTCTCACTAGTTTTGGCATCAGTCACTTTCTTGTGCTCGAAAAGGTCGAATAGCCAGTCCCGTCCCGCTATGACGCCACGGTACGAGCAGGGGAACCTGCTGATTCACTCCAACGATGCCGCGACTCCGCGACTCCCGCAGTATACGGAAGAGTTCGTCAGCCTCTTCCTGCCAGACCGATGCATCTCAGGCGGATTTGGGTCGGTATTGGGCAGATGCTAGAATGCTGGCAAAGGCAGACCGGTGAAAAGTGGTCTTCAACATGGTTGGAAAGGAGCCGGACGAAGAGAATGCAGGACAGGATTGATTGCAAAGAAGTTAAGCGCAGTGTCTCCGCAGATGGGAAAGGTCGACTGGTGTGGCGGAGATAAATCGCGGCCCTAGACCACGAGCTGGCGCAGCAGGACCCAGCAGATCCGCCCGTATCCTGGCGCACCGACGGCGGCGTTACCGGGCCAAGGCCAACCGCGCCCGCCCGTGGCTATGGCTGTTCCAGGGGACGGCAGCTCTGCTTCTCGCGGTCCTCCTGACCATAGGGGGCGCGGTCGGTGTGGCAGTTGCCAGCGTCTTCGGTATCTATACCTTCTATGCCGCGCAACTGCCCGACGCCGGCATCATCGAACGCCAGCAGGAAAAGTTCGAGACCATTCGCTTCTACGACCGCACTGGCAAGCACCTCCTCTATGAAAGCGTAGACCCCCGCCCCTTCCGCGGGGACCGCACCTACATGGCTCTGCAGGAGATGTCGCCCGCGGTCATCCAGGCCGCGGTCGCGCTTGAAGACCACAATTACTGGGACAATCCGGGCATAAACGTGCGCGGTCTGATGCGTGCCTTTGTCTCCAACCTGCAAGGCGGCAGCGTGCAGGGCGGTTCGTCGATCACCCAGCAGTTGATCAAGAATGTGGTGATTCCGGTGGAGGAACGGGCGCAGCAGTCCTACGCCCGCAAGCTCAAGGAAGTCATTCTGGCGATGGAGGTGACGCGCCGTTATGACAAGGGCAGGATCCTGGAGTGGTATCTCAACTACAATTTCTACGGCAACCTGGCCTATGGAATCGAGGCTGCCAGTCAGGTCTACTTTGGCAAGAGCGTCTCCGATCTCAGCGTGGCCGAAGCAGCCATGCTGGCGCCGATTCCTCAGTTTCCGGCGCTCAATCCCATCGACAATCCAGAGGACGCCAAGACCCGGCAGGGCGTGACGCTCCAGGTCATGGTCGACGCTGGGTATCTCACCCAGGCCGACGCCGACGCTGCTTTTGCCCAGGAACTGGATCTGCGGGACTCGGTCGCAGAGCGTTTCGATATCATTACAGCCCCCCATTTCGCTCTTTATGCGCTCGAACGTATCAAAGACGAATTCAACACGGCCGACGACCCCTATCGCATCTGGAAAGAGGGCCTAACCGTCTACACGACTCTGGACGTCGACCTGCAGAAATACGCCGAACAGGTAGCCCGCGACCATATCACCAGGCTGAACGAACAGGGCAGGAACGTCAACAACGCCTCCGTCGTCGTAATCAAACCGGAATCCGGTGAGATCCTGGCGATGGTCGG
This sequence comes from Caldilineaceae bacterium, assembly GCA_965200615.1. Taxonomy (GTDB): domain Bacteria; phylum Chloroflexota; class Anaerolineae; order Caldilineales; family Caldilineaceae; genus Bin5. Next base: position 2,384,230 of record OZ241377.1, read on the forward strand.
TTCGCTGGACTACAACAACGAGGAAATCGACGGGCAGGTCAACGTCGCAATTTCGGAACGGCAGCCCGGATCCAGTTTCAAGCCCTATGTCTATCTGACCGGCTTGCTGCAGGGCATGAATGCCGCCTCGATGATCCTGGACGTTCGTACCGCATTTCAGCAGAACGACGGCTCCGTGTACGTCCCCGAAAACTATGACCGTCTCTACCACGGACCCGTCGGCCTGCGCGACGCCCTCGCCCAGTCGCTCAACATCCCCGCCATTCGCGTCATGGACCAGGTCGGCGTCGCCAACGCACTGCGCACGGCCCATCAAATGGGCATCAACGGCCTTGACCGCGGTCTCAACTACTACGGACTCAATCTGGTGCTGGGAGGCGGCGAGGTCACACTTCTGGACCACACATACGCTTACAGCGTGCTGGCCAATGGCGGCGTCATGGCAGGCAAGCCGGTCCCCCCGGACTCCAGACGCAGCGGATTTCGAAACCTGGACCCCGTTGCGATCTTGCAGGTCCACACCTCCCAAGGGGATATACTGAGCAGATATGACAGTCCCGACCAGGAGCGCATCATAAGCGCCGATGCTCAGTTTATCCTCGCCGACATTATGAGTGACAATGTGGCCCGCTCACCCATGTTCGGCATCAATAATAATCTCGTGCTGGCGGATCGCAGGGTCAGTGCCAAGACCGGCACGACCAACGGCTGGAAGGACGCCTGGACGGTCGGGTTTACACCCCAGTTGACCGTCGGCGTCTGGATTGGCAACACTGACAACGAGTCGATGAACAACGTTACCGGCGCATCGGGCGCAGCGCCCATCTGGAAGAGTGTGATGGAGCGTTACCATGAAGGGCTGCCCTACCGCTGGTATGAACGTCCCCGCAATGTCGTCGCCGAGACGGTCTGTCAACCGAGCGGCCTGCAGCCTTCGCCGGACTGCCAGCGCCAGAGGGTAGAGCTGTTCATTGCGGGCACCGAGCCGAAGGTCGTCGATAACCTGTGGCAACCCTTCGATATCGACAAGCGCAATGGACTTCTCGCCAGGGCCTCCACGCCTGAAGCGGAGCGGGAGACCAAGGTCTATCTCATCCTGCCGCCTGAAGCCGAAGATTGGGTGAGCGGCAGCGGAATCGAGCAGCCGCCCCAGGGCCAGAGTCCTGAGGACTTCATCGACTTCGATCCGGATGTCGCCATCACTTTCCCTCCGCCCGGCGGCTACATCGGCGGCCAGGTCGAGATTCTCGGCAATGCCCGCGGGGGGAATTTCGCCAACTATCGCCTCGAATTCGGAAGCGGCCATGAACCAACGCAGTGGACGCAGATCGGCCCGGAACATGGCCAGCAGCACGCCAACGGCCTGCTGGAACTGTTCGATACCGGGGGACTTGAAGAAGGGCAGTATACGCTGCGGCTCACGGTCCGGTATCATGACGGCAACGTGCGCATCTGGGATGCTCCAATCACAATCGACAATACGCCGCCGACCGTAGAGATCAGCGATCCGGAGCCGGACGCGCTCTATGTGTTGAACGAGGACGACCAGATCAACATCAACGCGCTCGTTAACGACGAATGGGCAATGGGCCGCGTCGAATTTGCGATCGACGGAACTTGGTTCATTACCCGTACTGTTGCCCCCTACAACGAACGCTGGCCTCTTGAGCTTCGCTATGAGACCGTCGAATCGCCCGAAACCCGGAACTGGCCCGCGTTTCAGTCGGATGATGAAGACATTCGCCCCGGCCGAATCCGTGAATTTGAGGATGGATTCGCGGCGATCTACTCAGGCAGCGGCATCTATCTGGAGCGTCATCTCATCAAAGTACGCGCCTTTGACCGCGCCGGCAATGAGACTGAAAGCGATGAAGTGCAGGTATACGTCCGGCAGCCGCTGCCCGACCGGTGACCGGTGCGTCAGCCGGTTGCACGCAGTCGAAGATTGCAAGCCAGGTTAGTTATGCCCAACATTCTTGTTACGAATGACGATGGCGTTCACGCAGACAGCATACGCGTGCTGGCCGCGGCCCTCGATGACTTGGGCAGTGTCACTGTCGTTGCTCCGGAGAGGAACTGGAGCGCCTCCGGGCACCCTAAGACGCTGCACAAGCCATTGCGATTGGCGCCGATCAGCTGGCCCGATGGGCGCCTCGTTTACGCCTGCAGCGGCGCACCTTCCGACTGCGTAGCCCTGGCCATTCTCGGCGCGCCGTACACTCCGAACAATTCGTCGCCGCATCTGGCCGCAGGTGAACCGAGAGACGCTTACGACCTGGTGGTCAGCGGTGTAAACGATAACTTCAATCTCGGTTGCGATGTTCTCTATAGCGGCACCGTGGCGGCGGCGATGGAGTCGCTGGTGATGGGTGTACCGTCCCTGGCGCTCAGCACCGGATCCGTAGAAGGTTTCGACATTGCCGATTCCGATGCCTGGCATAACGCCGCCAGGTATGCCCGCACGCTGGCGGCCGCCGCGCTCAACCGACCGCTACCTCCGCAGACCATGCTTAACGTCAACGTGCCGCGCCGTCCGTCAGACCGGATCCACGGCCTGCGCTACACATTCCTGGGCCGGCGCATCTACGGGGATGTGCTGGTCACCCGCGACGATCCGTGGGGCAAGCCGTACTACTGGATTGGCGGCGAAGTCCCAACCGGAATCGCCGACGCCGGCAGTGACTTTGGCGCAATCGAAAGCGGATATGTCAGCGTTTCACCACTGGGCATCGACCTGACCAGACATGAAGTCCTGGCCGATCTGGCTGCAGACGCCTGGGCTCTACCCAACTGAACGCGGCCAGGACCCCGCAGATGAGGCCTTTTCACAGCTTCAGGTGCACGCGTAAGCAGCGGGAAAGGTCCGCGGGGGCGGGGTAGGATACTCCCTTGGTCTGCGGCAACGTTATTTGGACTGACACTGCCGCCGGGTACGGAGAGCCAGTGACGCAGAGACTGCTGTCAGTTCTGGGCGCGACGCAGGGGTTATCGATTTGTCACGGATGGTCTACACACCTCCTTCAGATGGGTCTCGGTGGCAGGGCCTGGCTGCGCTCTGCTGGTTGGTCCTGACCGATGCAATCATCATGACCTGGTTGGCGCTGAAGCCGGTTAGCTGGAGCAGCTTCCTGCTCCTTCTGGTCTTTTCTGCCACGCTGCCCGTCCTTGTCCATCTGACGGTGCGCACATGGGGGGCGTTCAATCTTGAGTACTGGCTCGACCGCAATGCCTTGCGAGTCCGCTGGGCCGGTATACGCCAGGTGATTCCGCTTCACAGCATACGCCGCATCGTCGAAGGCGTTGACGAGATGTCCTCGCGACCCTCATTGCTGGACTGGCCTTCACCCTTTGTTCGCATCGTAGAAGGAGGGCAGGGGCGGCGTCTGGTGCGCCTGGCCAGCGTTCCTCTCGACCAATGTTTGCTCATCGAAACCGACAGCGGCATTTTTGCCATATCCCCAGAGGACCCGATCGGCTTTCTTGAAGAGTTGCAAGCTCTCAATCGCCTTGGTCAAGCGCGCGCACTGCCTCTGGTGCGCGAGCAGCCTACCAGCTACTATGCCCTGGCGACCGAATCCGCAGCGGGCCGCTGGTTGCTTCTGGCTGGGCTGATCGGCTGCCTCGCCCTCTTCGGCTATCTCATGATCCTCTTCCCGGATTTGCCGGAAGCGCTCGTTGTTCATTACAATCGACAAGGTGTGCCGGACAGCGTCAGGCCCAAGAACTCGCTCTTTCTGCTTCCTGTCATCGGCCTCCTGACATACTTGATTAATACGATGGCCGGCCTGTGGATGAGACTGCAAGGTCAGCTTTCCGGCGCCTACCTGTTCTGGACCGGTTCGCTTCTTGTGCAAGTCCTATCGCTCCTGGCGCTCCTGAGCCTGACCATTTGAACCGAGTTGGTATCCTGTGCTCGGAGAAGATACGGTAGTTCAATTGCAAACAGGATTTCCTGAATCGCTCGACGCGTCAATCGGAAACTTCGCTGACCACAGCCCAGCGGTTTTCGCTGCGACCCAGTCGGCCGAGGAGTTCTTTGTGTCGCGCCCTTTCCTGACCATTATTATTCCCGCCTATAACGAAGCACAGCGTCTTCCCGATTCACTGACAAGAATTGCTACGTATTTGCGGAGTCAAACCTTTACAACCGAGATACTGGTGGTGGAAAATCGGTCGACCGATGAAACCAGCGCAGTTGTACGCGATTTTGCGAGAACGGTTGCAGCCTCAGATCCATTTACGCTGGAACTGCTTCACAGTGCCCCGGGCAAAGGGGCAGCCGTGAAGACAGGGATGCTGGTCGGCAAGGGTGATTACCTGTTTATCTGCGATGCCGATCTTTCGATGCCTATCGAAGAGGTCGAGAAATTTCTGCCGCCGCAGCAGGAGCAAAATGGATTTGACGTTGCTATCGCCAGCCGCGAGATAGCCGGTGCGGTGCGTTACAACGAGCCCTTCTATCGCCATCTGATGGGGCGGGTCTTCAACCACATAGTGCAGAAGCTGATCATGCCGGGGATCGAGGACACCCAGTGCGGATTCAAGATGTTTACACGGGAAGCGGCCGCCCAGGTCTTTCCCCATCAGACGATCGACGGCTGGGGGTTCGACCCTGAAATTCTTTACATCAGCCGCATTCGCGGATTGCGCCTGATCGAAGTGCCAATCAACTGGTATTACATGGCAGAGAGTCGGGTCAATCCCATCCTCGACACGATCAATATGGTGCGAGAAGTCTTACGCATTCGTGTTAACGGGCTGCGTGGGATCTACGAGCAGGTCCCCAGGACGACGGAGTAGCATCTACCCGCTACTTCCGCAATTGCAGGTCGTGCCCGGCCGCCACCGCAAAAATCGCCAACGACGACCTTGACCTTCTGGACCACCTGTCAGGCTGTTGAAGACGGGTCAAACTCCAGGCTCGCCAGCCAAATCTGCACACCGTTCGCCACGAAATGTGCGATCAGCGGGGTGAGCAGGCTCTGGTGCCACACGAACATAAGTCCAAATATGGCGCCGGCCGTACCCGCGCCGACGATGCCCCACGTTCCTTGCGGGCTGTGCAGCAGGCCAAATATTACGCTGAAGCCAATGATCAACCAGGCGGTCGGAAGCAAGGGCGAAAGCCCGCCGATGAGCAGGCTGCGAAACAGGACCTCCTCGAACATTACGCTCAGCAGCAAGGCAAATGGCAGCTGCCCCGCCTCCCTTCGATTGCGAGGCACGACCAGTTCCAGAATCGACCGGTAAAACCTGGTATCAGTGTAGCGCGTGACGAACCGCCCCATGCCCACGAAAATCAACGCTAATCCCAGGCCGGCCAGGGCCCCGGTCACAATCTGGGACCCGGCATTTGGAATCTGCCATCCCAGCGTCTCCGGCGGCAGGCCGCTGCCTCTGCCCAGGAGCAGGCATATGACCAAGACTGCTGCCCTGAGAGCATTTTCAGCTGGAAGCAGCAGTAGATTCTCTTGTGGTTGCCAGAACCGCAACAGGCGGGCGGTCTTATACGCGCCGTATCCGACAATCGCGGTGATGAGCAGAGTCAATATAGCAAACAGCGCATAGCGCCAGTCCATGACTTAAGTGTAGATTACAGTTGGCGATGCATTCAAATGTTTGTATATCCTCTTCTGTGAGTCAAGATTACCCACTGCACCGGGCTCGTCTCCCCAAAACCTTTGTCAGACCGACAAAGACTTTGGGTCAGACTGCAGAACTGCCCCTGAAACGCCGGCGCCCATGCAATCGTTCCGCCACAGGCTCACTGTGCGCCTGCTCTTTTTGAAAATCTTCAATCTATTGCTATACTGAGCCCCTCATTACTTTTAATCTGGCGCGCCGCTGTTGGGCGCGCCGAAGAGGAGCGTTCCTCTTCTTCGGCGGAGACAAAGGCGTCTCCGCCTTTTTCTTCGACGCGTCATCGTAGACTGTCACCGCGGCCTCGCACATACGCCCGCCGGCAGTCGGGAAAGGACCAATCCGATGGCTTCTTCAACCGAGTTGCTGTACTCGGAAGAGCACAATCTGGTACGCAAGATGGCATATGACTTTACCCGAAATGAGGTCATGCCAATCATTGCCGAACACGACCGAAAACACACCTTCCCTTTCGAGCTGCTGCCCAAGATGGCGCAGCTTGGCTTCCTTGGAATCTGTCTGCCTGCCTGCTACGGCGGCGCCGGGATGGACTTTCTGTCATTGGGCATTGTTTCCGAAGCGCTGGAATACGGCGATTCGTCCGTGCGCGAGACGGTTGCCGTTCATCTCGCGCTGCACGCGCTGCCAATATTTCAGTGGGGAACTGAAGAACAGAAGGAGACCTTTCTGCCGGGCCTTGCCTGCGGAGACCATATCGCCTGCTTTGGACTGACCGAGCCGGGCGCCGGGTCGGACGTTGCGGCCATCCAGACTCGCGCCGTACGTGAGGGCGGTGACTACATCCTCACCGGCGAAAAAATGTGGATAACCCTGGCCGACGTGGCCGACCGGTTCCTCGTTTTCGCCAAGACGCAGCCGGACCAGGGTGCGCGCGGTATCTCCGCCTTCATCCTGGAACGCGGCTGGCAGGGCCTTACCACCGGCACGCTTGAAGGCAAGATGGGCGTCAGGGCCAGCAATACCGGTTGGATCAATATGCAGGACGTGCGGGTGCCGGCCGGGCACCGCCTGGGGGAGGAAGGTGAGGGCTTCAAGATCGCGATGAGCTGCCTCGATAACGCCCGCTTCGGTGTCGCGGCTGGTTCGGTGGGCATCATTCGCGCCTGCATCGACGAGTCGGTCAAATATGCCTTGCAACGCAAGACGTTCGGCAAACCAATCGCTGAACACCAGCTTGTCCAGCAGATGATCGCCCAAATGCAGCAGGACCTGGATATCGGCGAACTGCTGGTGTGGAAGGCCGGGACCCTCAAGAATCAGGGGGTACGCAATACCCGGGAGACCAGTATGGCCAAGTGGTTCTGCACCGAAGCCGCACGCCGGGCCGCCGACAACGCCGTCCAGGTTCATGGAGCCTACGGATATTCAGATGAGTACAATGTGGAACGCCATCTACGCAATACAAAGAGCGCGGTGATCTACGAAGGCACCAGCCAGATTCACACGCTGATGCAGGCCGCGTACACCTTGGGCATGCGCGAGGACCGCCCTTTGCGCTGCCCCATGCCGGCTTACGACCCGGATTCCTGGCAATAGAGGGCGAACTGCCACGCACGACCAGAGGCTGCATCTTCCGGAACTGGTCTGGAGGCGTACAGTCTCTCACGAAAGGAGCGCTGCGTGAACGTAGCGGTGTTAATCAAGCAAACACCAGATACCGCCGAGCTGCCCAAGGTAACGGTGGCCGAGGCGCAGTCCGGCCAGCTGCAGGCGACAATGGTCATCAACCCCTGGGATGAATTTGCCGTTGAGGAGGCAATCGACCTTTCCGACAGGTTCGACTGCGAGACGGTCGCAATCTCTATGGGCCGTGAAGGCGAAACCGATGCGCTTAAGCACGCGCTGGCGATGGGCGTGGACAGCGCCATTCACGTAGACGAGAGCGTAATCGACGGCGGCGACGAGTGGGCAACTGCCGAGGCCCTGGCTGCGGCCGTCAAGAAGGTCGATACCGGTGAGGAAGTGGAGCTCGTCCTGGCTGGTAAGATGAGCGTGGACGGCAACAGCAGCGTCATCTATGCCGGTGTTGCCTGCAAGTTGGGTTGGGACCTGCTGGTCAATGTAACCCGAATCGTCGATATCGTCGATGGCAAACTGATCGCGGAACAGGCTTTTGAAGGAGGGCAGGAGACGGTTGAGGTTCCCCTGCCGGTCGTGATCAGTGTGGCCAAAGAGATCAACGAGCCGCGCTATCCCAGCTTTATGGGTATTCGCAAGGCCAGCCGCGTCACGATTCCGACCCTTGGGCGCGACGACCTGGAGATTCGGCCCTCAAGCACGACCCGCTGGACCGATCTCAATAAGCCGGAGCCGGAAGACGTACAGGTGCGTATCTTCGACGGCGCCAGTATCGAGGAAAAGGTTGCCCAGTTGGCCGATGCGCTGATGGCGGAAAAGGTCATATAGAGCGATGTAAATGGGAGGCAAGGCGAACAACTACCCGCCCGCTTCTCGAAAGCTCTCTCGGAGAGAGGGAAAACGATGGCGATTCTCGTCTGGCTTGAACAGAATGACGGACAGTCGGTGTCCAACTGTTGGGAACTCCTGGCCAAGGCGAAGGAACTGGGCGGAGAACTTGGCGCCGACGTGGCGGCCCTTCTGATAGGGAGCGACATTGGTGAAGCGGCACAGCAGGCCTTTGCCTACGGAGCCGATCGTGTCCTTGCTGCGAACGCTCCCGCTCTGGAACATTTTCGGTTGCAGCCCTTTGCCGCTGTCGCCGAACAGGCGGTGGAGCGTACCGCCGCGATCGCATTCCTGACCAATGCCTCAATTCGCGGCGGCGTACTGGCCGCGACGGTCGCCTGCCGCCGGAGTGCAGGCATCGCCGCCAATGCAACGGACCTGAAGGTGGAAGCGGGCAGGCTGATCGCTGCCCGCACTATCTATTCGGGCAATATCCACGCCGAGATTCAGTTCGAGAGTTCACTGGCCGTCGCCAGCGTGCGGCCGCGCTCCTTTCCCATGCCGGCGCCGAGCGACGCGACGGGGACGGTGGAAAACCTGAATGTCGGGCCGAATGAAGATGAAATTCGCCAGAAGATCAGCGAATTCCGGGCGGCCGACGCGGGCGAAGTCAGCCTGACCGATGCCCACATCATCGTTTCAGGCGGGCGCGGCGTGGCCGAGGACCCGCCGAAGGGCTTCGAGCTCGTTGGCGAACTGGCCAGTACCCTGGGCGCAGCCCTTGGCGCCAGCCGGGCCGCGGTTGACGCCGGATACATCCCCTATAAGCACCAGGTGGGACAGACCGGCAAGACGGTCAGACCGGACCTCTACATCGCCTGCGGCATCTCCGGCGCCATCCAACACCTGGCCGGCATGGGGAACAGCAAAATCATCGTCGCTATCAACAAGGACCCGGACGCCCCTATCTTTCAGCGTGCCAAATACGGCATCGTCGATGATCTGTTCAAGACCGTGCCCGCGCTGACGGCAGAGTTCAGTAAAAGGCTGAAGTGAAGTCGTCTCGTCCCGACAGACTGCGCTTGAGGCTCCCCGCGCGGCCCGCGCCTCTTGTTCACACTGATCATCTGTGCTATACAATTACGATGGCTGTGCCTGCTGTGGAGCGGCGGCGAACGATAGTTTCCAGGAGTCTTTGCTCCCCCTGCCATGAGGGGGTGAACAAACAGGTAGTGCAAGTTTCTCTTTGCAATACCTGTCAGAAAGTCATCGTCCCATTAGCCCCGTAAACGCGGGACGGGCGTGTGAGCGATGCCGGTCGTGCGCAAAAGCGCGCTGGCGCCTTGGTGAAAAGAAATGACCGAGTACAATTCCCGTTTTCGCTGCTTTCGGGGCTGCGCCGGTACATACTCGATATATGAAGTAATCTATACCTGTCCGAAATGCGGCGGCCTGCTGGAGGTGGAGCACGACATCGGCGCCCTGCGAATGCGGTCCGCTGATGAGTGGAAGCGGCTCTTCGATAACCGCGTCGGTACCACCGAGTGGCCCTATGGCAGCGGCGTTTGGGGCAAGAAAGAGTGGATCATGCCGACCATCGCTGATGACAACGTTGTCAGCATGTACGAAGGCAACTCCAATCTCTTTTGGGCCGAGCGGCTGGGCCGGCAGATTGGTCTCTCCGATCTCTGGGTGAAGCTGTGCGGGAACAGCCACACCGGCAGCTTTAAGGATCTGGGCATGACGGTGCTGATCAGTGTCGTCAAGCAGATGCGGGACCAGGGCATCCCGGTCCGGGCCGTGGCCTGTGCCAGCACCGGTGATACCAGCGCCGCCCTGGCCGCCTACGCCGCGGCGGCCGGCATCCCCGCTGTCATCTTCCTGCCCGAAGGGAACGTCAGCCCCGCGCAGCTGATTCAGCCCATCGCCAATGGCGCCAATGTGCTGGCCCTCGACACCGATTTCGACGGCTGCATGCGCGTTATCCGTGAAATCACCCACGACGGCGACAGACCCGACTCCTCCATCTATCTGGCGAATTCGATGAACTCACTGCGCATCGAGGGCCAGAAAACGGTTGGAATCGAAATCGTGCAGCAGTTCGACTGGGAAGTTCCGGACTGGATCATCATCCCCGTCGGCAATCTGGGCAACATCAGCGCCATCTACAAGGGGCTGAAGCTGATGCTGGATCTGAGCCTAGTCGACCACCTGCCCCGTCTGGTCGCGGCCCAAGCCGCCAAGGCGAACCCCTTTTATCTCAGCTACCAGAACGGATTCAGCCAGCAAGTAAGCGTGGAGGCCCAATCGACCCTGGCGTCCGCCATTCAGATCGGGAATCCGGTCAGCTACGAGAAGGCCATACAGGCGATTCAAGAGACCGACGGCATCGTCGAGCAGGTCGAAGAACACGAAATGGCCGCGGCCGCTGCTATGGCGGACGCCACCGGCATGTATACCTGTCCACACACCGGTACCGCCCTGGCTGCTTTATTTAAACTTTTGCAAAGAGAGGTTGTACAGAGTCATCAGCGGGTGATCGTTGTCAGCACCGCCCATGGGCTGAAATTCACACCCTTTAAGGTCGGCTACCACGAGGGCACGCTGGCGGAGGTGGAGAGCGATCTGGCCAACCCGCCCGTCTACCTGCCTGCCAACGCCGATATCGTCCGGGAAACAATCCAGCGAAAGCTTGGATGACTTGCACGGACCGTGAAGACGTCTCTACCCGTACGCGACTGTTGGCGGACTGAACTGCCCTGAACTTACCTCCCACATCTCTTGAACCAGGTGCCCGAAAAAAACAGATCTCCGCTCGACTATAGTCCAACCTCTTTTTCGCAGGGGCGAATGGACTTCGCTTGGGAGGAGTTGACGCCCGCGCAACGGGCCCGCCACTACGCCGACTGGCATGTCGGAAAAGGCCTTATCGGCGGCGATCCGCGGCAGCGTCCCAATTCCGACATTCTTCCTTCCTGGGCAATGGAGCGGTACTTTGCGCGCGCCCTGGCCCTTGACGACTGCCGCGCGGCCAATGGCGAGCGCTTTCGCCAGCAAATTGCCGGCCCGAGTCCGCTTGAAATCGAGATCGGTTTCGGCCGCGGCGACTTCCTGCTGGACCGGGCCGCCCGCAGGCCCGAGCGATGGTTCGTCGGCTTTGAAGTGAGAACCAAGGCCGTCCGCCTGGCGCTCCGCCGCCTGGAGAGTCAGCGCCTGGAGAATCTGTGGCTGAGCGACGACGACGCCAGAGTGGGCCTGCAGCTGGCGATCCCCGATCGACGCGTTGACGCGGTTCACGTTCTCTTCCCCGACCCCTGGTGGAAGGCGCAACACAAAGTCAAGCGCCTCTTCTCTCCCCCGTTCGTCGACCTGCTGGCGGCCAAAATTCGTCCGGGCGGCTACCTGCACCTGAAGACCGATGTAGAACAGTACGGGGAATTGGTGCGCCATCTGCTGTCCCATCACCCGGCATTCCGTGACCACCAACCGGAACTGGCTGACCGGGTCGGGCCCTATCGCCCCACGCACCGCGAGCACTGGTGCCGGGAAAACGGCATGCCGGTGTGGACTTACTATTTTTTTCAGGCGGGATGAAGCGTAGCGCCATGCCTGGAAGACAGGGGTCGGTCAGCAGTGTGGCAACATCGAAGTAGAGGAGGTCACCTGTGCTGACAAATCTGACAATTCGCAACTTCAAACGCTTTGAGAAGGTTGATATTCCTCTGGGGACGTCTGTTGTCTTCATCGGGCCCAATAATTCCGGCAAGACCGCTGCACTGCAGGCACTCGCTCTGTGGGATGGGGGATTGCGACGGTGGCAGGAACGGCATCAGGGCAAAGAGGCCCCGGAGCAACGTCTTGGAGTCACCATTAATCGCCGCGATCTGATAGCGATTCCTGTTCCAAGAGCTAATCTGCTGTGGCGGGATTTGCGAACTCGCCAAAGGACACAAATTGACGGCAAGCCGGGAACGCAGAATGTGCGTATAGACATTATCGTAGAAGGAATTACAAACGGTGAGCCTTGGACTTGTGGCCTGGAATTTGACTACGCAAACGAAGAGTCCTTCTACTGCCGACCACTACGGGCTGATAGTGTTGGAATGGTTGGCAAAAGAATGCCCGTCTCGGAATCAGCATTGCAGAAAGGCGAGCGACCTGCTGGACAGAGTATTTGAGGAATATTTCAACCATTTGAAACTTGCCAACCTCATGCGAAAAACCGCCTATCATCGCTTGGCCGCGCTGGCGCAGCCTGAAGAGCTGGACAAGGAAGTAAGTGACGTGCTGGATCAAATCGTTGAGGTGGGGCAGAAGGCACAGTCCGAGGGCGCCTGAAGGAAGGAACTGTTTCTGCTACTGAAACCGCTCTCTGCGAGCTTTGCAGCCCTAGCGGCGGTGGGCAAGGTGAATCTGCTGGCGCAGTTCACGACGGGCGGTGTTTAGATTCTCTTTTATCTTGAAGAAAACTGCCTCCGTGACCTCCATCTCCTGCGAGATCAATAGTTCCTCCAGCGCTTCCACCACACGCAGCACCTTGGCCTCCAGCAGTTCTACGGTCGTGGCATAGAGTGATTCCGGCAAAAAGTAGAGAAGGACCACAAGTCCCCAAATACTGAATGCCAGAATTCTGTTCCCCCCCATACTCAGCTGTTCCCGCAGCAGGAACATCGACACAAGCCAGAGCACAACCGCCGCCGCCATCAGGTCATAACGGGTGATCGGGCGAGCCGCGCTGATGTCCTGCACGCCCGCGGCCAACTGATCGTAGGTCTTCAATCGTGCCAGCCACATGTTGAAACGCCGGCACTGGTGGCGGTTGACCCTGTTCTGATCAAAGTGGGCCAGCTCCAGCGCCCGTTCCCGGCATTGGTCGGCCAACTCATAGAACTCTTTGCGGGTTAATTCTGCCATGGATCGAATCCGCAAGATACTCGGACGGGGTCTGTCGTGCTGCCGGCAGGGGCGCAAAATCACGCCTGACTTACAGCGCCCGCTCTTCGCAGCCGGTTGCCCATCGGGGCCCCTTGGCACTGGTGCCGCGCGGGTACCTCCCTTTCGACCAGTTCTGCGCTGGCTGGACCACGATCTTCCGCCTGGCACAGCCGAACCACAGTCAGATGAGCCACATAGGCACAAGCCACAACATCCCAGCCAGTATTACCGCGTTGATAGCGTTTTCGACAGTCCCAATGCCGGCCTGCCGGGAGAAGGGCCATACGCGTGCCCTGGTGAATGCCCGCAGGAATAGAGGGAATGCTCCAAGTACGAGAATTGTCCAGACCGGCACGGCGCCCGTTGCCATCAACAGGATCAGGGCGATAAACCCGGCAATGGCAATGATCGCGGCAACATCCAAGCCCCGTTCGGGCCCGAATACCACGGCCAGAGTGCGTCTGCGAAGACGCCAGTCTCGGCGCCAGCTATAGAAACTGTAGGACTGATAGGCCAGCCAGGCGAATGTCGCCGGAGCGAAGGCGATCAACAGGACGAGGCGCGTGATCGTGCCGGTCAGAACAAAGTAAGTTCCCAGCAAAGGGAAGACGCCCAATCCCAACCAATAGGCAAGGTCGCCGAGCCACCAGAATCTGCCGGCGAAGCGGACGACCGGCCATTGCGGAACACTGCACATCAGCCCGCTGATCAGCGCAAAGAACCAGAGCGGCCACCCGACGAAGATTCCGAGCCACAACGCCGCCAGTACGTAGATTGTCACTGATATCAGACCAAGACTGAGGAATGTATCGGGACGCAGTAGGCCCTGTTGCATCCAATCAAAGCCATCGAAGGCCCCAACCGGCGATGGCCTCATCGAACTCCGCACGTTCGTCGCTGTCGAGTACTGACCTTCGGCGCGTATATGGCGCAAGTAGTCCACATAAGCGCCGAAATAGTTGCAGGCCAATGCCAGTGCGCCGTAGGTCAACACCAGCACGGCTGCCCACCAGATGCTGATCGTCTCAGATTGCCAGTGAGCCGTGGACGCTCCCCATAGGACCGGCGTTAGCAGTGCGGGTATCGCCCGCATCCGCCCCATCTGGGCGATCACTCGTAAGTAACCGACACCTTTTGGTCGGATTCGGGCCTGCTGGGTCGGGGCGGCTTCGGCGTGACTCTGACTTACTTCGGACGGAACTCGGCTGTACATTTTTCGTTTGTTAACGACTACTCCTTGACGTGCCCACATTCTATCAGCTATATCCGATATGCTCAACCGAGCCGGAAGAGTTATGCGACTCGACCAGAGTGACTGTCTACGCCCACCGCCAAAGTGTGACAAACAGCAGGGGAAACATAACGGCAGGTTCGGAAGTGAAGTCGAAACGCCGCGATAGGCGTCAGTATCTGACTCGCCAGAGCTCGTATAAAGGTGTACCGTCCTGTTGAGTATAGACCTGTTCACGCTCCAGCCGGCCGTCCCTCTCATTGACCATTCGCTCGAAGACTTCACGCCTCCCCCGGAAGAGCTCATTTCCCGGAGCCCGCAGGAGGTAGACGTTATCAACATTCCCCAGAAACGGCTCGATACGCTGGATGAACGCATCGTCCGGCTCCGACAGCGAACTGTAGCCAAATACCTCAATCGGCCTGACGCTTCCCTCGCTTAGATAACGGACTGGCGCCTCCATCCCCCAGTCCAGAACCACCGGGGCGCCCATGCTTCCGTAGCGCAGGTCATAGGCGAGATGGTAGGACGCGTCTGAATGGTCCACCAACCCCCCGCTGCGCGTCAGCGCGCTGTGGTAGGCGGCTGTGGCCCGCAGGTCGAGCAGCACACCGGCGCACACGAGAAGCACAAGAGTGACCTGGAGTACAGACACACGTCCGAAAGGCAGCTCCAAGGAGGCGCGCGAAGCCAGGGCGTGTAACCGTTTCCGCGCCCAACTGACGGGCGCCCGGCGCGGTCTGCGGCTTTCGGCGTCGGCATGTAATGTCTTCCTGATCGCCGGCCCGCCTCTCGACCCACACGATCGCCAAAGTACGTGCAGACCTGCGCCCGTAACGGCAACTGCCAGGGGATGAAGCAACGCATAGTGGGTGATAAACAGATCGCTGACAGTGAACAGACTGGCCACGACTGCGGCCGCCAGCAACAGAAACGGCGGCCCGACAACACGGCGGCCAGATGGCCGGGACAGAGCGGCCGCCGGCAGCGCCAGCGCCAGCCACGGCGCAAGCGCGTTCTGCTCGATTGCGCCCAAGTACCAGAGATGGTCGCCGCGCAACGTCTGCAGCAACTGCTGCCAGCGGCCCGTCGCGTTCGTCCAGATGGCTGCATTGTTCACGCCATAGTAGCTGCTGACGAGATTCTCTGTTATCGTCGTCAGTGTTCCGCTGGTCTTGATGTTGAACAGAAGGAGGGGGATCAGGGGCAACGCGAAAGCGAGCGCAGCTGTGAGGGGCAAAGCAAGAGGACGAACATGACGCAGTCTCGTGTGGCTGTATGGCGACGACTTTGCCAGCGAAGTCCGCCTGCTTTCCTCTTCGTTTGCGCGAAGAGCGAACCTGCTCCACTGCCAAAGCCACCATCCCGCGCATAACAGTCCGAAAGGCAGGATTATCCACGCCGCCAGCAGTTTTGCATAGACTGCCAGCCCGCCGCACAAAGCCGAAAGAATCAGAGCGCGGTCCTGCCCGAGGCGCAACCAGCGGAGCGCCTGCCAGATACAGGCAAAGGTAAAGGGAATCGTGGCATTCGTTACGAAGATTCCCTGCCGCTGCCAGAAAACAAAACTGGGTGCGGCGGCCAGCAGAGTCAGGCATGCGAGAGCGGCCGGGGCGACGGGGGCAACGGGAACGGCACTGCGGTCGCTGAGGGCCAACCATTCCGATACGGATCGTTCCAGCGCGAGCAGCCCGAGAACCGCCAAAGTCAACGGCAGGAGGCGCAGATTGGGCACGCCGATGCCGGTTACCGCTAGAAACGGCACGGCCAAATAGACGTTCAACGCGCCGATGTAGTCCTGCACCATCAAGGGAAGATTCAGACCGAATACGGTTACAGTCGCGTCGCGAAACGCGGTCACCGGCGCATGTTGGAGCAGCTCAATCGCGTTGACGCCAGCTTCCTTGGCTTCGTCGTAATGGAGACCGGGCAAGCCCAACTGATATGCGGCCAGAAAAAGAAAGAGGCTGACTGAAGCAACCAGCCAGCCAATCCGTACCTTGCTCTGCCCGCGGCTCATTCGACGATCAGTTCCAGGTCGCTGGCGAATGACAGATAGTTCCAGCCGCTGGCATAGAGCCTGATGCTCTCGATGCGAGCCGGCGGCGTCGCGTCCAACAATTCCATCAGGTTTTCCGACTCATAGCTATGCCAGATGAATTGGGGGACCTGTTCGCCGCCAAACAGAGGATATTCCGGTCTTGGGTCCATGTTATAGAAGCCATAGCCCCACTTTCTTTCCTCGCCAAAATCGTCCGTGTAGGTGATTTCGACGCGTATGGGGAATTCAGAGCTCTGCTCGCCCGCGCCTGCCAGTGTCTGCCAGTCCAGATTGACGTCCAGCTTGACGACCATGGAGTCGTAGTTATGCACGTCCTGTTTTACAACCTGGCGAATTCCAATCTCGGTATGGACCTGGTTCGGGCCCTTATAGTAAAAGCGGGCCGCTTTGCGACCGTCCTTCTCGATGAATTCAACCGTGCCCGCAGTAACATAAGGGGGCGTGTAGCTTTCCCACACCTCGCCCAAAGGTCTGGCAAAAGCGCTGTCCTGAAGCAGGTTATGCAAGGCCGCTTCAGCTGGCTCTATTGACCCGTCAGCCCGAATCCATGAGCGCAGACCGGGTTCAATCTCGACCGGCTCTTGTCCCGGTTGAATGATCCTGGCAACACCTTGCTTCACCACGATCTCGCTGCTCTCGGCGTTGACAAAGAAAGCGTAGTTGCCTTCCTCAAGCTGGGCCTCGCCTTGAGGGGTCTCGATTTGGACTTCGACCGGCCTGTCAAATCCGCTCTTCGTAAATAGCCGCACCTGTCCCTCATGTACTCGAATGCGCAGCCGATAGGGTTCACTGCTGCCGGCAAAGTAGGGGCGCCGGCTTCTCACGATTTCAAGAGTTGTGTTCGGGTAGAGAAAGATTGTTCCCATCAGTTCATCGCTCTGTCCACCTGCGGGGAGGCCCAACACACCCTGGGCCGCCGCGTCCGTCTCCAACCGGCTGCCTTCGCTAATGCCTTCGCGCCTGTCCGTGAGGGCAATCGGTTGATCGGAATTTGGCGGGTAGAGAAGAACTGTCCCTATCGTGGTCTCGAATTGGAGAGATTGTTTCGCGGCGGCTGAATGGTAGAAGTTGCGTACCGCCAAGGGGATGCCCGTCACCAGGACAAGAAAAAGGGCGAAAGAGAGCAGAATGACGATCCAGGCTGCGCGTTCCGGGCGTTCACGCCAGCGGGGCATTGGCTGTGAATGAACGGTCGTCCTCTCGTCAACGGTGGCGCTCGGCGATACCGATGGTTCCGCCGTCATGGTCAGGATTCCTCTCCACCCCGGTTCGGCGGGCGCCCGCTTGCGCCTCGTCTTCCGTTCCCGCTCCCGGCACGGGAGCGGTTTTGCTTCTTCTCGCGCTCTCTTTCCACCATCTGGTCACTGAGTTTTTCCATCCAGTAGCGGGCGTCACGGTCATTTGGATTGATTTCCAGGGCCCGCTGGAACATTGCGGAGGAACGGCTCAGGTTCCCTTGCTGTTTGTAAATCAGCCCCAAGTGATAGTGGACGTTCGGTGTGGAGGGATCGATCCAGAGCGCCTTTTCGTACGCGGCTATGGCCCTCGCCTGATGCTTCGGGCCGGAGGTTTCGAGCCGACCCAGATAGGCGGCAGCCAGGTTGGTCCACAGCAGCACATTTTCAGGTGAAGCATCTACGGCCTTTTGCAGTATCTCGACCGCCTTCGCCCACTTACGCTGTAGGATCAATGCGCCGCCCATATTGATTGCGATATCGGGGTCGTCAGGCATGTCTGCCTGCAGCGGCTCAAGCACGGCGATTGCCTCACCGGGCCGGTTCGCACGCAACAGGCGGGCGCTCTCATTAAGTATCCGGCGATAGTCGGCGGAAGTGCCGTCATTCTCAGAAGTGGAACTGTTCCAATCGCTCTCGGTCATCGCTGTTTGCGTACTTTCACTCGGAAGGATAGGCCCGGCACAGTGTTTGCACAACACTGTTCAATCGAAGTCAGTCTGCCCGCTCTAACGCTTCGGCAGGGTTATCCGTTCCCTCGTCTAAATTGTGGAACACTTCGTATTCGTCTAAAGTGGGAGCAAAGAATTCGACTACGAATTCGTTGGGAAGGCCCATTGGCAGCACCAGCTCACTGAGCAGGGCCTGCACGAACATACGCCTGCGATCAACCTCTATCTGCTGAGATTCCATTTCCCACAACAGAAGCGTCCCATAGGTGCCCTCACCTGTGTAATGAAGATCGAGTTTGCCGATCGTAAGGGGCTGATTCTGTTCGTCGGTCTGGGCCAAGTCAAAGAGTGCATACTGTTCGGAACTGTGCGTGCGCACCAGACGCTTGAGCTTCAGATTCACTACGCCTCCCAGTCATCCGCGTCATCTTCCCAGTCTTCGAGAGATTCATCAAACAGCGGAATCCCCTGGGCATCTCCATAAAACAGGGCCTCTTCCAGAGCGTGCTCAGCTGTCTTCGCTTCGTCGGAGTCTTCGCTGGCGCTCATGGCATTCAGCATCTCTTTTGCCCGCCTTCCGCCCAGCCTGCCTAAAGCGAAGATCGCGGCCAGCCGCACCGCTTTGCTCTCGTCGGACAGCAGCTCCATCAGATCTTCGAGCGCGTCTCGGGCCTCCAGCTCGCCGCAGGCTCGCGCTGCGGCCGCTCGCATTTCCGTGTCGGGGCTGCCGAGCTCGGCCTGTACGGTTGAACGCCAGCGTACGTCTGCGCTGCGCCCCATTGCCCGCAGCGCGGCGACTCGCATCTCTTCATCGTGGGAATAGTAGCAGTCTTCGATCAACTCTCGAATGCCGGTCTCCCCGGAAAAGGCGATGCTCTCCAGCGCGTGGGCCTGGACTGTGAGCGGTTCCATATCGGCATGCAAAACCGCCAACAGCGCGTCCTCGGCGCGCATGGCCAGAGCGGGTGAGAGCTCGTCCAACTCACCGGCCAGCACGAACGCGCCCAGGGCTTCGGCCGCGGCCGCGCGGACGGAATCGTAGGGATCGTTGTTCAGAATGTGGACCAAAGGACCGACAAGATCTGCTTCTCTATCTTCCCACAAGCCGCGAATGGCGAGAATTCGCACGTCGGGCAGAGGGTCCTTCAGTGCCAGCCGCAGCAGCCGGCCCAGTTGCACGTGCAAATTGGCGGCGCTTTCTTCCACGAGCGAATGGACTATATGCAGCCTGCAGGCGTCACTGAGCGTCCCCCACGTCTCTTGCACTCGCCTCAAGTCGGCCAGACTCAAGTCGGAGAGAACGACCAGTTCATGCGCACTCGGCAGCACATCGTCTTCCCGCAGCTGGGCTAATAGTGCCTCGACGGGCCGGGCCGGCATTGGGTGCGTCTGCGTGTCGCCATTGGCTGCGACAGTATCTGTCACTTGCCGCCTCACATACGAATAGTGCAAATTGCCTGAACGCGGAGCTTCATTATCTGCACAAGTTGGTTGAATTATAAACGACATTCCCACTGTCGCCAGATGAACAGCGCGTCTTGGCACGCAGCCGCGCAAAGGGGTGTATCCCAAATTATTGTCCGCCAAGTGGAGCTGTTTCATTGACCAGGCTGAAGCCAACACTGGTCAGACGAGTCTCGCAAAAAATCTGGGATGCACCCGCGCAAAGCTACCCGGCAGGTGTCGCGGTCGGCGCCTCTGTGGCGACCTCCGTCGGCGTCGGCGTGGCCTGTAGCAATCCAGGCAACACGATTACGTCTCCTATTTGGAGTCTCCTAACATTCTGGGGGGTGAGATTGTTTGCCCTGAGCAGTTCATCTTGTGGGATCTTAAATTGATTTGCGATTGCACCGATAGTATCGCCCTTTCTGATCGTGTAGGTCATCCACGCAGGAGTGGGGATGGGAGTCGGAGTCGGTATCACCGTCGCCGTTTCAGTCGCGGCCGGCAGCGGTGGAAATCGGGGAGACGGCGTTGCTGTGTTTTCGACCACGGCGACGGTCGCGGCAGGCTCCTCTTCAACGGGCGTTGGCGTTTCAGCCGGCGACTCAGCTGGCGGGACTGCCGTGTCTGCTGGCATGGACCCGGTCTGAGACCCGTCAGTCGCTGTACCGGATTCCTCCGGCGTCGGAGTTGAGTCCGCGACAACTGCCGGCGTTGCATCGGAGCCGGACGACTCATCCGGCTGGCCGGGGTCGCTTTGAACGACCGCGGGCGCCAGGCTCTCGCGCGCGAACCGTACGGTCGGTTCACTGTCTGGAGAGATCGGTGTAATCACAAAGTTCGGGAGCAGGGGCAAGTTCTCATTTTCCTGCAGGAAAGAAGGCATTCCGCGGGCAATGAGAACGATGGCCAGCGTTCCGACAAGCAGCGCCGGTACGCCAATTGTGAACAGTCGCGATGGCGCAGCCTGCAGATTGCGTCCGCAACGGGGGCAGATTACGTGGTCTGTTGTGGCGTGCTTTCCGCAGCGGAGGCACCGTACCCTGGTGACACGCGGGACCAGGCGAGTTCCACACTCTGCGCAGACGGTCTGATTGTGTAGGACAACGGTATAGCAGGTAGGGCAGCGCTTTGCGCCCCAGGATGGGACTTGCGCTTCCGAGCGGTTTTCTGATTGGGGTGGGATAAACTGATCGGAATTGGCATCCGAAAAGCTTTTGTCATCTCGAGACATTGTCGGGGCTTGAATCTCGCCTATCCGCGAACTGCCAGGTTACGCCTGTGCCGTTAAGGCCCCAACAGTTGGGACCAGTCGATGCCTTGTGGTCCGGAGCGGATGTCATTTATTGTAATGACAACCATCAATCCCAGCAGTAAGACAAAGCCGACCAGGTGGATTACGCCTTCTTTTTCCGGTGGCATGCGACGCCCGCGCAGCTTTTCGATGAAAATGAACAGCAATCGGCCTCCATCAAGAGCAGGAATCGGCAACAGATTGGCAATGGCCAGACCGGCGCTGATGATGGCGGCCAGCTGCCACACCGGGAACCAGAGTCCGGTATCGGCAGTGGCATTGACGGCTCCGCCGACAAGCTGCGCGATCCCAACCGGGCCGGAGAGCGCGGCGTCCTGGGGTGCCAGTTGCCCGGAGATAAGCAGGACTGGCAACGCGATCACCGCCTGCACGTAGTCGACGATGCCAACGATTCCTTGCCAGATACTGTGGAAAAAGGGCAACGTAACCAACATGAGATTCCCACCAATGCCAACGCCCATGGCGCCCTGCCCGGGCGGGGGATCCTGACGGGCCAGCACATCGCGGGAATATAGTTCGTCGCCCCTCAGCATCGTCACTGAAATCGTCTCCCCCAAATGGGACCGTACTACATCGCCGAGGTTGCGTTCAGCCGTTACCACCTCCCCGTTTACGGCATAGAAGATGTCCCCTGGCATCAGGCCAGCCCCCTCCGCCGGGCTGCCTGGCGCGATAAGGGTGATCTGAGTATGCAGAGCAGGTTGCGAGGAGACGTCCTCCAAAAGAAGCTTCAGTTCGGTACGAGTAGCAAAGGGAACCTGCAAGGTGTGCAGAGCATCACCGCGCAGTATGACGACAGTCCCGGCTTCGTCGGCCGTTGCGGACGTTCGCCGCTTCGGCGTCAGCAGCTCACCGGTGTTTACGTCAACATAGACGGGTTGACCGTTGAGTCGGATGAGCGTGTCATTCTGCTCCAGAGCGACTCCCATCAATTCGGTACCGGGAGGGACATCGCTCAACAGGGGATGGGCGGCGCCGGCGGGAAAGCCGGAGAAGACACTGGCAATTGAAAAGAAGATCGCCAGAATAAAGTTCATCGCCGGTCCGGCCAGGAGAGTAAGAACGCGGCCGCGTTTGCGGGCCGCGTTGAAGGAGCCGGGACTGGTGTCGGCCATATCCTCTCCCTTCATGCGCACAAACGCGCCGAAGGGGATGGCGTTGAGCGAAAAGACAGTGCCGTCGTAGGTGAACAGCTTGACCAGTCGCGGCGGGAAACCAAAGACGCCGAACTCTTCAACCTCAATTCCATTGCGCCGTGCAACCAGGTAGTGGCCCAGTTCATGGAAGAAGATCAACAGGCCCAACAGGAGAAAAAACGAAACAATAGTTAAGAACATCCGAGTCCTTACTCCGAAATCCGCAGAGGAGGCGCAATCCAGGCCCTCGCTCGAATCTGCATATCATGGGCGGTGAAACGATGCGCCCTGCGCACGTGCCTCTGCCAAGCGCCCCGGCAACAGGGAGGAGCAGCAACTGAACTCCTGGAACGTCCCATGGAATTATTATACTAGGACGCCAAAATAGCGGGCAAATACTTCAGGCCTACCCTATCCCCGCAAACTGACCACGATTCGGCGCTGATCGACGGCCGGTCCGTACTCTCCGGAGTCCGCACAGTGGACATGAATAAGCTGCTGATATATGCAGAGGGATTTTCAGGAGAGGCCACGCGGCGCCCCGGCATGAATCAGAGTGCCGGGAGGGTCGGAGAGATCGGTCAGCGCGGAAAACACGGCGCCCTGCAAGAGCCCTCCGCAGACGATTACCTCCAGGCCAGGCAGGGCGCGAACCATACGCAGGGACTGTTCGACCTTTGCGGCCATGCCGCCCGTCACATCGGTGGCATGGCTGGCGCCGAGCGCCGCCTGCAGAGAATCGAAAGAGGAGGGCGTAATCTCCCTCAACAGGGCGGCTGTCGGGTCCTTTCGGGGATCGCTGGTATACACACCGTCTACCTCGCCTGCCAGCACAATCCGGACCGGCGGCAGCTGCGCGGCCATCTCTTCGAAGATCTCCTCGGTGCTGGCAATTGTGCCGCCGCGCACGCTGTCGAGCGCCACGTCTCCGTGAATCAACGGCAGGAGTCCCCGCTCCAACGCCAGGCGCACAGTTTCGGCCGGCCCGCTGACGACTCGGCCGTCCTGGCAGCGGAGAGCCGCGCTGGGCTGCACAGTCCAGGCGGGTAGGTCCACCTGCAGCAGTTGTGCGGCGACGATACGGTTCAGGCGCGCGGCCGCATCTGCCGTGACGGCGAAGCCATACCAATCGTCCTCGCCGCTGACGCCGTTGCGGGTTCCATGTCGCTGCGCGCTGACATGGCCAAAACTGCCGCTGCCGTGTCCCAGAACGAGTTGGAGTCGCGGACGCGCCTTTCTCGCCCGGGCAATTTCTCGGGTCAGCCGCTCCAATACATCCAGTCTGGTCGTCTCGGGATTGTCCTTCTCGGTGATCAGCGAGCCGCCGAGTTTCAGGTAGATGAGGGGCACAGTGGTTACCGCTATCCGGCTACAGGCCGGCGCCGTCTGCTGTCAAGATCAGGCAGGTGGCTGCTGAGAATTTCCAACAGTGCCTGCTCCTGCTCCTGCAGAACGGTTCGCAGGTCGAACAGCAACTGGTCTTTCTGGATCCGGCAGATTATGGGCGGTTTGGCCCTGCGCAACGAGGCGGCCGCGCTGTCCGGCCGCGGCATGTCAAGCGCCAGCAACGATGTGGGCAATGTTTCGCCCGGCAAGCTGCCGCCGCCAATTGTGCTCCTGCCTTGGATCACTGCGGACTCGATTTCCGTCGCGGTCAGCTGGCGTTGGAACTCACGTGCGCGCTTTTGAACGGAGTCGCCCTTCTCCGCGATCATGCGCCAAACGGGAATCTCGTCAGTGGCACGCCCTCGTCGATAGGACTGCAGCGTGGCATCCAGGGCAGCCAGGGTCATCTTGTCAACGCGCAGGGCGCGGGCCAGCGGATGTGCGCGCAACCTTCCGATCAGTTCGGCTTTGCCCACGATCAGACCGGCCTGGGGACCGCCCAGGAGCTTGTCGCCACTGAATGTGATTATGTCCGCGCCGGCCTGGACGCTGCTCTGTACCATCGGTTCCGGGGCCAGCCCGAACTGGGCCGTATCCAGCAGTGTGCCGGAGCCGAGGTCGTCGATGACCAGCGGACGGGCGCCATATACCCGGCTCTGAACTTCGCCGGCTGAATCGCTCTCGACACCGGCGTCCACAACCTCAGCGGCCCCCTGCGATCTGGCGGATCCCTGCTCGCGGGCAATCTCGACCAGTTCTGAAAGTTCCGGCTTTTTGACGAAGCCGACCTGTTTGAAGTTGCTGGCATGAATCCTCATGAGGGCGGCTGTCCGGGAGCCGATTGCGCCCGCGAAATCGTGCGGATGCGTGCGGTTGGTTGTGCCGACTTCCACCAATGTTGCCCCGCTTTGGCGCAACACATCGGGGATACGAAAGCCGCCTCCGATCTCGACTAGCTCACCGCGGCTGACGATCACCTCCCGACCCTGGCACAGCGCCGTCAGTGCAAGGAAGACGGCCGCGGCGTTGTTGTTGACGACGAGCGCGTCTTCGGCGCCTGTCAACTCGCACAAGAGTCTTGCCGGGTGGACGTGACGGCTGCCCCGCTGACCGGCCGCCAAATCGTATTCGAGCGTACTGTACCCCTTCGCCAGGCGGATGACAGCATCCTGAGCCTCATTGCCGAGGGGCGTGCGTCCTAGATTCGTGTGAATGATTACGCCGGTGGCATTGATAACAGGGCGCAGGGAGGGGGAGGAGGCTGCAAGCACGCTGTCCGTGATGCGCGTCCGCCACTGTCCTGCCGTGGGCGCCGGCTCTCCGCTGTCGATGGCAGTGCGCGCCGCGTCGAGTTCAGCCCGGGTTGCCTCGGTGACAGGGCCGCTGCCGTAGGCCGCAGCGAGTGCGGCGATCTCCGGCACTGATAAGAGCTTGTCGACTGCCGGCAGCTTACGATACTCCGAAACTTCGCTCTGCCGCTTCTTGCTGTCAGAGGTATTGGGAAGTCGGTTGAAACCAATTTTTTTCATGGCTCTGTCTTCACACCGCAAAGTCTCGCATAAAGCAGGATCGCAACTGTACTGTCTCGCTGTCAAACAACCCAGGAACTAGCCTGAACCGCAGCGCGGCAAACGATCGACCGGCAGGTCTGCCAAGAAGGGATTTCCGCGGTCACGATCGGACAGCTGCGGGGCGTTCTGCTTCCAATCCACCGCCAGCTCTGGATCATTCCAGGCTACGCCGTGTTCGTCCGAGTTGTCATAATAGTTGTCAACATTGTAGGTGAGTATGGCATCCGTCAGCGCTAGAAATCCATGTGCAACGCCTACCGGGATGAAGACGCCCATGTGGTTGTGCTCGCCGATCTCCAGCGTCTCTGTCTGCCGAAAAGTCGGGCTGTCCGGCCGCAGATCGGCAAGCGCCACCTGAACTGTTCCGTTCACACAGAACCAGTAGTCGACCTGATGATAGTGGAAGTGCAGCCCGCGCAGCACGCCAGCACTTGAATAACTTGCGTTCGACTGTACGCGCGCCCAGCTGCGCTGCGGAAACCACTCTTTGCGGAACGTCTCCAGAAAGCGGCCGCGGTCATCGCCGAAAGCGCGTAGTGCGGCGAATTTAACGCCTTTAATCAGCTGTGAATCAGTAATCTCTGGCACAGGAAATCCTTTGGCATCTCTGATATTGAGGCAGCGATTCGGACGCAATGAATGTCTTCTTCATTCCGGTCAGCCGCCCCCCATCAGGGCTGGCTTTCTATGTCGTCAGCAAACGCATTCGCTCAATAATTCTGTTGATCTCAGCAGCTTTGAGCTGGTACGAGGCCCGGTTGACCACGAGCCCCGCCTGGCTCTTCAGGATGGTGCGGATCTCCACCAGCCCGTTCATGCGCAGGGTTGTCCCGGTCTGGACCACGTCGACTATCAGGTCGGCAAGACCCAGGATCGGCCCAAGCTCGACCGAGCCACCCAGCGTGATGATCTCAGCGTTTACGCCTCTATCGGCGAAGAACTGGCGGGTGAGGCGCGGATACTCGGTCGCGATGCGGGGCTGGCTCATGTAACGCAAGGGCGTACCCGGCAAGTTGGAAGATGAAGCCGGCTTGACGGCAAGGTCATCAGAATGGCTACTCTTTCCAGGTGGTCCTGCTGCCTCGTCCGCCGGGCCGGCGACGCTGAGGCGGCAGTGCCCGAAAGGAAGCAGCAACGGTTCATAGACCGCCCGGTCCGTCTCCCGCACGACGTCGAGTCCGCAAATGCCAAGGTCGGCTGCACCGTGTTCGACGTATGTGGGCACATCGCGCGGTTTGGCCATTACAAAGCCGGTCGAGCCGTCTGCCGCCGGCAGAATCAGCTTGCGGCTTTCCGTGTCGGTGGGGATAGATAGCCCGGCCTTTGCCAGGAAGGATAGACTATCCTGTGCCAGCCGCCCCTTTGGTAAGGCAAAGAGCAGGGACTGTTCGGTTCGACCGCTTACCATGTTGGGCTGTGACTGTTCGATGGTTTCGACCGTGCCGCGATTCGGCGCCGCAACTCCTGATGTCATGTTGGCAGTTCTTCTCGACATGTTGCCGTCCAGCTTGATAGCCGGCTTTCTTCGAGCTGGCCGAGCAGCGCATAGTCCCCCTGGTCGTCGCGCCGGTGATGCTGGAATCCATCTTCCCAAACGAGGACGTCGCGTACGTCAGTCTCTGACGCATAGGCAATGGCGGAATCAACGGTCCAGTTGTTGACGTCAACCTGAATATGCAGCCCAGCCTGGCGTAACTTCTGCACCTGGGCAAGGGCGTCAGGGCTTCCATGAGGCAGCGCCAGCGCGGCCTGAGGTCGTTGACGGCCGTTCGCTGCATCCGCCTCGTCCTGCCGCTGCCGAGCCACCAACAGCCGATCCACCCCCAAGGCCACTCCCACCGCCGGTTGAGAAGGTCCGAAGCGGCCCACAAGGTCATCGTATCTCCCGCCGCTGGCGACAGCTGTGCCGAGGCCGGGCGTTATCGCCTCGAATGAGACGCCCGTGTAGTAACCCAGATTGCGAATCTCAGTCAGATCGATGATGAGGCTATCCAGAATGTCGTAACCGAGCAGAGCGTCAACGATACGACGAAGGTTTTGCAGAGCTTCGTGCATCCCTCTGTTCTGAATGTGGCGTTCGGCCAGTGACAGGATGCCATCTACATTTCCGCCGACCAACTGCGGCAGCGTCTCAACCGCCTGGCGCTGCCCGGTGCGAAGGGGCGTGTCCCGCAGAAAGTCGTCTAGAAGCGGTTCGCTCTTTCGTTCCAACGCCCATTGCAGCTGCTGCGTCTGCTGCGGATTGAGCGCCAGCGCTTCGAGGAGACTGCGATAGTAACGGATATGCCCGACAATCTGTTGAAATCCTTTCAGGCCGGCAGCCTTCAAGGCAGTGGCGTTAAGCGCCAGGATTTCGGCGTCGGCTGCAGGGCTTGGCGCGCCAATCAACTCGCCGCCTGCCTGCCAGAATTCGCGCTGACGGCCGGCTTGTGGTTCCAGGTAGCGGAAGACGCTGCCGCCGTAACAGAATCGCTGCGGCATCGGCCAGTCGTGGAGCCGGGCTCCCACCAGGCGGGCCACCGATGTGGTGAATTCGGGCCGCAGGGAAAGCGTGCTGCCGTCACGGTCGAGAAAGCGGTACATGCCGCTGCGCAACCGGTCGTCATACTGCGCGCTCAAGGTCGAGTCGAACTCAAACATCGGCGGAATCACGTCGCCGTAACCCCAGCCGCGAAACGTCTCCATCAGTTGATCGAGGAGGCTCTGCCGGCTGCTGGCTTCATCCCAGAAGTAGTCGGCGACACCGAAGGGGACGTGCCCGTTCATCTGCCCCGCTCGCGCTTTCGTTGACTGTTGGCCTGAAGTGTCTCGATCTGTTCCTTCGGCGTGTATGAGGCCGTCTTAGCCGACTCGGCGCTGGACGCGCTCTCTTCCTGCGGCGTGAGTCCGCCCAGTTCCCCCAGAACGGCAACCCGTGAGACCGTCTGCTTTGTGGAGGTGCTGGCGCAGGCAGGGCAGGCCGGCTGTTGGTCATGCGCAGAGGCCATAGTTGGCCAGAGTCGGTCGAACCGGTTGTCGCATTCCAGGCAGTTATACTCGTAAATCGGCATATCGATCTCCGTTCCGACTCAGCTGCCTTCGCCCCGGCAGTCACTCTATGCTTCGACTGCCCACAGTATGCCAAAGGAGGAACCAATGCTCAAAGGTTGGCACGCCCCAGAGAGTTCAAACACTCTCGCCAGACGGCCCTGGGATGCTCTCCCCGGTCGCGCCATTTGGACAGGCCCTACCCCTGGCTGTATACTGTCGGAAACTGAATATCGAACGTCAGGGGTGCCCATGGTCCGGATGCCAGGGCTGAAAAGGCGAAGCCGGTTAGAGTCCGGCGCTGTCCCGCAACTGTAAGGGAGAACATCCTGCGCCCCTTCAAGATTGAAGGGAATCTCGCACGAGATTCGGTGGGGATTTTCCCAAGCCAGGTCGACCGCCTCTGTCGTGCTCTTGAAACATCTCGTGGATTGGGTGACGGAGTGAAGCCTCCGCATGTGGGGGCTTGCATGACCGGTAGCGTCCGATCTCGACAGAGATCGGACGTTTCAGTTTGTGCGGATGTTTCGGGTGACGCGGCAGGGGCATCAACCTATTTCAAACTCTGAGGAGAGAATGATGCAACGTCTGCCAAACTACCTTCTTGTCATCGTATTTCTGGTTCTGTGCGGTTGTGTTGCACAGCCAACTACAGTCTCCTCGCCGCCGGACGGCGCCTCAGGCAACTCTGCCGCGGCGGCTGCGTCTCCGGGCCAGAACCTGCATGACGGCTGCGTCGAATCGTACGACCCGGCAGTCGACTATTTTCCACAGAAGCTGTCGGTTGCCTATGCCTCCGGCTTCGACGTCGAGTATCGCAATAACTACAAGATCGTTACCGTCACCAATCCGTGGCAGGGGGCGCAGGAGAGTTTCCGTTATCTGCTCCTCCAGTGCGGCACACCGGCCCCTCAAGGCGTTGAAGGCGTCGTCGTCGAAGTGCCGGTCAAAAATATCATTGCTATGTCGACCACCTATCTGCCCACTCTTGAGGATCTGGGGTTGATTGACAGGCTGATTGGATTGGACAGCTACATGTGGACAACGAACCCGTCCGTGCGCACCCGCATCGAGTCCGGAGACATCGCTGAAATCGGCGGCGGCGCGGCCGTCAATGTGGAGCTGACGCTCGACCTGGACCCGGCGCTGGTGATGACCTACGGGACCGGTTTTGCCGACTATGACACACATCCTGTGCTGCTGGAAGCCGGCATTCCCGTCGCGCTAAACGGCGACTTTGTTGAGCAGAGTCCGCTCGGCAGGGCGGAATGGATGAAATTCATCGCGCTGTTTTTCAACCGGGAGGCTGACGCCGTCGCGCAGTTCGACACCGTCGCGCTGGAATATCATGCCGTCGCGGAACTGACGGCAACCCTTACTGAGCGGCCCTCGGTACTGCTCGGGAGCGTCTACAACGGCACTTGGTATGTTGCGGGCGGCGGGAGCTATATGGCCAGATTGCTGGCCGACGCCGGCGCTGCCTACCTCTGGTCGGATGAAGGGGATGTGGGCGCGCTTCCGCTGGACTTTGAGTCGGTCTACGCGGTGGCGGCAGAGGCCGAATTCTGGCTCAATCCCGACAATTCCTTCTGGTTCAGCGTCGATAACGTGCTCGACAGCGACCCCCGCTACGGCGATTTTGCACCGCTGAAACGTGGACGGATGTACAACAACAATGCCCGAGTGAACGAGAACGGGGGCAACGCCTACTACGAAGAGGGCGCAGCCCATCCCGAAAGGGTTCTGAAGGATCTGGTTAAGATCCTGCACCCGCATCTGCTTCCGGATCACGAGCTCCGGTTTTACCAGCAGGTCCAATGACCAGGATTTCGTCCCGGCGAAAGCGTGACAGCCGGCGTTGACGCGATTTGGGAGGCCCGGGCGCCCCGTGAGAGCAGTTCTGATCAGTGTTGTGGTGGCGTTTCAGTTTCTGACAATCGTACCGCCGCCCCTGCGCCGGACGGTAACGCCTGAAGAGTTGGGAAAGTCGGTGACCTTTTTCCCGCTTGTTGGCCTGCTGATGGGGCTGCTTCTGTTCGGGCTGCATAGGCTTCTGTCTGCCATCTTCCCGGCAACGGTGGCCGCTGCAATCCTGCTGGCCGTCTGGATTGCCTGCAGCGGAGCTCTCCACTTTGACGGCCTTCTGGACGCGGTGGACGGCCTGCTGGGAGGGCGCACGCCGGAAGACCGAATGCGCATCCTCCGCGACGAGCGCGTTGGCGCGTTTGCAGTCGTCGCCGGAGGCACGGCGCTCCTGTTGAAGTACGCCGCAATGGGGAGCAATGGGGCGGGGGGTGCACTCATCGCCGCGCCGGTCGTGGGGCGGTGGCTGACCAGTATGGGCGTCATTCTGTTCTCGTATGCCCGTCCCGATGGTCTCGGACGGGATATGAAGGACAACGCTGGCTGGCCCCAGGCCGTCGGAGCGACGGCCATTGCTGCCGCAACGCTGGGACTCCTCGCTCCATCCGTAGGCATCGCGGCTACCGGCGCGGCTATGACCCTGGTCTGCATCAGCGCCTGGCTTCTTGTCAGATTCACTTTGTCGCGTATCCCGGGGCTGACCGGCGATATCTATGGCGCGTTGTGTGAAGTCGGTGAGACCGTCTGCATTGTGACGCTGGCGGCAAACTGGGCTGCCTAGGTCTTGACTTCCCTAAAGCCTGAAAGGCGGAGGAATCGGGAACCTAATTGCTGCCCCGTTGACTCGCTGGCTGGAAAAGGGACAGAATTCAGTGGGGAAACTGATACTGATTCTTGGCGGCGCCCGCAGCGGCAAGAGTGCAGAAGCCGTCCGTACAGCGAGTGAGTGCGCAGAGGGACAGGTGCTCTTTGTGGCGACCGCTGAACCCGGCGACGATGAAATGCGGCTTCGCATAGAGAAGCACAGGACCGAGCGCCCCATACACTGGCACACGCTGGAAGCGCCGCGCAATGTCGGGCAGGTGATCGGTGGACAGTCCCAGACCTTTGCGACCATTATCGTGGACTGCATCACGTTACTGGTATCGAACCTGCTGGTCGACAGACCAGACCCTTATGCTGAAGCAGTACGGCTCGACGTGGACAGGGAGATCGCGGAGATCCTGAAAGCGGCAAACGATATGCCGGACACGAGCCAGTTGATTGTCGTTTCAAATGAGGTCGGCACCGGCATGGCGCCCCTCACGCCATTAGGGAGAGCCTTCCGCGATCTGGTTGGTCAGGCGAATCAGACATTGGCCGCGACCGCTGACCGAGCGGTCCTGATGGTGGCCGGACTTCCGTTGATGCTGAAGGGCGGGGAACCTCGGCATCCCGTCTCTGTCCGCCTGGGGTCAGCGGCGAACGCAGCCGCAACGAGAGATGAATAGAGAGAATGTTCCCTTCGCAACATCCAGTATTCGGGTCCACCCTTCGCTGACGCGGGGCTTTTCCGTTGCCCCCGGTCTGCTGCTGGCCGGGCTGGCGTTCGTAGCACTTGCAGCATTCATGTTGAGCTTGGCGGTGGGTTCCGTTCGCATCCCTCTTGACGAGATCGTGTCAGTGCTGTTGGGTGGGGATGCCTCCAAGCAGGCCTGGGCGACGATTGTTCTCAAATTCCGCCTGCCCAAGGCCTTGACCGCCATGCTGGCAGGTGCCGCACTTTCGGTCAGCGGACTGCAGATGCAGACCCTGTTCCGCAATCCTCTCGCAGGACCGTTCGTGCTGGGTATCAGCTCCGGCGCCAGCCTGGGGGTCGCTTTGACCGTGCTGCTGGCCGGTGTGGCTGTCGGCCTCGGCGGCAGCACGACCCTTCTGGCGGGGATCAGTCTTGCGGGTGATACCAGCCTGGCCCTGTCCGCGATTGCCGGCTCCGGTCTGGTGCTGCTGCTTGTGATGTCGGTGGCCCGAAGAGTGCAGAGCGGCATGACGCTGCTCATCCTGGGCCTGATGTTCGGGTATACGACGAGCGCCCTGGTGAGCGTGTTGATCTATTTCAGTGTCGTTGAGCGCATTCAAGCCTACATCTCCTGGACGTTCGGCTCTTTCGGCGGCGTCACCTGGCGCCAGCTTCAGGTCATGGCGCCGGCGATTCTTGTGGGGTTGGCGGGCGGTCATCTATTGATGAAACCGCTGAATGCGCTTCTTCTGGGGGAGACCTACGCCCTTTCTCTTGGACTGAATGTACGCCGTGTGCGCCTGGGAATCATCGGCACGTCGGCAGTGCTGGCCGGCGTTGTTACCGCCTTCTGCGGGCCGATCGGCTTTCTGGGGATCGCGGTGCCGCATCTCTGCCGCAGTCTGCTGCATACGTCGGACCACCGGCTGCTGCTGCCCGCCGTCTCTTTCATGGGTGCCACGCTGGCCCTGGGCGCAGATATCGTCGCCGGGCTGCCCGGCAGTCAACTGACTCTGCCCTTGAACGCTGTGACCGCTCTGCTTGGCGCACCGGTTGTCATCTGGGTGATCCTCCGCCAACGCAATCTGCGACAGGCATTCGCAGGTTGACCGGGTGCTGGCATGATGATGAACGGGACTGTGCTGCGCACGAGAGACCTCTCCATAGGCTATCGCCGCGCCCGCAAAGCGCCCGTTGTCATCGCCAGCGATCTGAATTTCTCACTACGGCCGGGGGAGCTGGTCTGTTTGCTGGGGCCAAACGGCGCCGGGAAGTCGACGCTCATGCGTACGCTGGCCCGTTTGCAACCTTCTCTTGCAGGGCAGATCTGGCTGGATGAACGATCCCTCGACGACCTGAGGCCCGGCCAGCTGGCCCGCCGCCTGAGCATCGTGTTGACAGACCGGGTCGATGTGGGCGCGATGTCCGGTTACGGACTGGTCAGCCTGGGCCGCCATCCCTATACCGGCTGGACAGGAACGATGAGCGAGCAGGACCAACAGATCGTTCAGTGGGCGCTGCACGCCGTGCGCGCCAAAGATCTGTCCGACCGGCTGACTGTCGAGATGAGCGACGGCGAGCGTCAAAAAGTCCTCATTGCCCGTGCGCTGGCGCAGCAACCGCGGGTCATGCTGTTGGACGAGCCCACCGCCTTCCTCGACCTCCCCCGGCGGGTGGAAGTGATGGATCTGTTGCGCCAGCTCGCCAGCGAGAACAGCCAGGCAATCCTGCTTTCCACGCACGATCTCGACCTGGCTTTGCGTAATGCCGACCGTCTATGGTTGCTGTCGGCGGATGGCGAACTCTTCGACGGCGCGCCCGAGGACCTGATCCTCAACGGCGCGTTTGAACGCGTTTTCTCTGCCGAAGGGGTGACATTCGACCGCGAGCGCGGCTCCTTCTATACGCGCCAGGAAGCCTGCGGGCGGCTGCGACTGGAAGGAGACGGCGTGGAGGCCTTCTGGACGCGGCGCGCACTGGAGCGAATCGGGTACGCGGTGGAGCGAGAAGGAGAGAACGGGGAGTCCTCTTCCTACCCGTCGAATCTCAATCCTCCGCAATCGGTCAACGGCGCCGTTACCGTACGCAACCAGGAAGGCGGCATTATCTATATGCTTGACATTGAAGGGCGAGAAGAACTGTTTACGACGTTAAATGCTCTGACCACATACCTGCGCCGCGGCGGCGCCGGAGGAGAAACTGATGCCAAGGTTGACGAAGATCTATACGCGCGGCGGTGACGACGGGACAACCGCCCTGGGCGGCGGTCAGCGCGTCCCCAAGGATTCTTTGCGCGTCCAGCTGTACGGGACCGTTGACGAGCTGAACGCGCATATTGGTGTCGCGTTGGCCAGCGGCCTGTGCGAGCGCTTGCAAAGGACGCTGCCTGAGATTCAGAATGAACTGTTCCACCTGGGATCGGATCTGTGCTTTCTGGAAGAGGATAAAGTACGCTATACGCCCCCGCAGATCGAGGAGCGCCACGTGGCTCGGTTAGAGGCGTTGATCGACGAGTTGACGCCGGTCGTGGGCCCGCTGGAAAACTTTATCCTGCCGGGTGGATCGCAGGGCGCATCCTACTTGCACGTCGCGCGTACCGTGTGCCGGCGGGCGGAACGGGAAGCAACTTCGCTGGCCAAAGAAGAGAGAATCAACCCGCAGGCAATGCGCTATCTGAATCGTCTGTCCGACGCGCTCTTCGTGATGTCCCGCCTCGAGAATCTGCGACAGAAGGTCGCGGAGCCGCTGTGGGACCCGGCGGCATGAGCGAACGCGGCGTCTCCAAGAGCGCTGCGGCCTGCTAACGCTTCCACGACGACTTGCGAACCTTCCCTTTGCACTGCCTGGCTTACGTGGGGATACAGATGGAGGAGATTTCAGTGGACCTGCCGGAGATGGCGCCCTACACGCGTCACGTTTTCATATGTTCAGGACCTTTCTGCGATCCCGACGGCAAGGCGAACTGGATCTATGCACAACTGGCCCGCAAGTTGGGCGATCTGAGAGAGTACGACAACCCACTGCGCGTAAAGCGGGGGACCTCACCATGTCTGGGGGTATGTCACGGCGGCCCCGTACTGGTCGTTTACCCTGAAGGCATCTGGTACTGTCAGGTCGATGAAGCCCTGCTGGACAGAATCGTCGAGGAGCATCTCCGCAACGGCAAACCCGTCGAGGAAGCGATCTATCATCGTCTCAGTGACAATGTTCACTCAAGTGATGTCAGATAGGCGTAAACCGCACTCAGTCCGTCCGGGCTGATCTTGGTCGAGCCAAATAAATGATCGGGTCCAAGTTCGCCCCCGGTGCGAATCAGATCCTCGAATTCGTCTTCGCTCAGGGTGAGACCCACGAGCGATGAAGCCTGATCAGTGCCGGTAGCGCCTTCGCCGTGGCACTCAGCGCAACGATTTCCGTAGACAAACTCTCCCGTGGCAAGGTCCGGCGCCTCCGCAGCCTCCTCTTCGTCCTCCTGTCTGTCCGCTTCGCTGGCGCCTTTCAGATCCGTGACCGGCGTCGGCTGGTCAAATCGGGCCGCCGGCATCGTTGGTACCGCGCTGCCGTCGCTGTCCGCAGGTGCCTCTTCTCCGGTTGATTCTCCGCCGGATTCGGTCAACTCATCACCCGGTCCGCATCCTGCCGCCAGAGTAAGGAGCAGCAGGAGGAGGGTTAAGGCCGGCACAAAGCGGCTCGTAAATCGTCTTAAGTTCATTTTCCTCTGTACCATATTGCCGGCCCTCTCCTTCCGTCTTCCTGGCCTGAACATTGTGCTCTGTCGCTTGCTGCGATGAGGGGCAAATGGGAAAATTCGCCTTAAGGACGCCTCATTCGATCATCTTTGGGTCCAGCGCGTCCCGCAAGCCGTCGCCGACAAACGAGAATCCGAGCATCGCCAGCGCAACCGCAATGGTGGGGAAGAGTGCCAGATGCCAGTAGACGCGCACGTACGCGTTGCTGACGCCGACCATCTTCCCCCAACTCGGAATCGGATCGTTAATGCCAATACCGAGGAAGCTCAGCCCGGCCTCCCCAAAAATCGCCGCCGGGATCCCGAAACTGATCGAAACCAGGATCGGTGTCAAAGCGTTTGGGAGTAGATGTCGCAGTATGATTCGATTCTGACTCACCCCCGTGCAACGCGCCGCCTCGATATACTCCTTCTCCCTCAGCGAAAGAATCTGCCCTCTCGTCAAGCGGGCGATACCGATCCAGCTGGTGATGCTGAGTGCGAAAATTACCTTTGTGATACCGCCGCCCCAGACCGATATGATCAGAATCGAAAACATCAGACCGGGGAAGGCCGTCATGGTGTCGATGAAGCGGGAAATGACAAAATCGGTGCGGCCTCCCACATATCCTGCCAGGCTACCGAGCGGTACGCCGATCAGAAAAGCAACCAACTGCACGGCGATCCCCACGGTCATCGACGTGCGGGCGCCGTAAATGAGACGGCTCAGGTAGTCCCGGCCTACCTCGTCCGTGCCAAGTGGGTGGCCGGGCAACTCAAAGGGGAAGCGCAGAACGCGATCAAAATATACCTTGTCGTAGGGAAATGGGGCAACCAGGTCGGCGAATAACGCCAGAAAAAGAAAGAGCAGGACGATTACGAGACCAAAGACGGCCAGCCGGTTACGCAGAAATCTTCGGGCAGCGTCGTGCCAGAGGGTTCGGTGACCTTCCCCACCCGCTGGCGCTACGTCTAAGCCGGTCGCAGCCCTGGCCGTCACTAGGCTCCTCCCTCCGCCCCGAGTCGAACGCGCGGATCGATCCAAGTATAGATGATATCAGTGAACAGATAGGTAAGACTCCACAAAAATGCGATCAGCAGGAAGAGAGCCATGATCATGGGATAATCGCGATTAAAAATACTGGTGACGAAAAACTTGCCCAGGCCGTTGATGCGGAACACCGCCTCGATGAAGATGCTGCCTGTCAGTAAATTGGGAATTATGACGCCAAGGGCGGTCACCATCGGAATTAGCGCGTTTCGCAGGATATGGCGAAGCATGATCGCCCTGTTGCCCAACCCCTTTGCCCTGGCTGTACGGGTAAAGTCTTGGCGCGTCACATCCACCACGCTGGAGCGCGTGTAGCGGGCGATGATCGCCAGCGGGCCGAGCGCATAGGCGACGACCGGCATGATCCAGTCGGTACAGACGAAAGCGTTCCCTACCAGACAGGAATCGGAGGCATTCCAGCCGCCCATCGGCAGCCAGTCGAGACGCACGGCAAAAAAGAGGATCAGCCACATCGCCACCACAAAGCTCGGCACCGTGATCCCCAACATGGCGATAAAGGTTGTGATGTTGTCGATCCAGGAATTCTGGTGATAGGCGGCGTAGATTCCCAAAGTGACCCCCGCGCCGAACGCGAGCAACACGGTCATCACCCCCACCTGCGCCGTCACCTTCCAGCTCTTGGCTATCAGAGCGGTCACGGTCGTGGTCGGCTGTTGGTAAGGAATGCCAAAATCGAAGTGAAGGACTGCATTCTTCATATAGTTCAGGTACTGAATGTGGATCGGTTTGTCGAGGCCGTACTTGCGGAGAATGTTTTCTTTGGCCGCCGGTGGAAGAGGGGCTTTGGTTTCGTCAAAGGGGCCGCCCGGCACTTGGTGCATGAGGAAGAAGGTGACAACGGAGACGACAAAAAGGACAAGAATCAGTGAAAGAATCCGTCCTAAGATGTAACGTGCCATGGAGTTGCCTGAGTACGGGATACGGTGGCGGGAGGCCACCAGGGCGGCCTCCCGCTTCGCTCAATCGCAACTTGATTATCGAGGGCATACCTGCCGAGGACTACTCGGCTATATAGATAAGCGAGATGTCCTGGTCATTGCCCCAGTGCCAGCCGGTAATGCCCTGTGAGTCGGGGTCGCGGACTGTGCCCTGTACCCAAGACTGCATCAGGTCTCCCGCCCATCGATGGGCGATGAAGATCCCGCCGACGTCGTCCACCAGGACGCGTTCGGCGTCGCGGAACATCTGGTCGCGGAGTTCCGGATTGCCGACCATGCCGGCCGCCTCGGTGACGAGGGTGTCAAACTCATCGTTCTTCCAGGAGTGCCGGCCTCCCGACTTCCAGACGTTGCCTAACAGGTTGGCCGGGTCAAGGAAGTCCATGCCGTAGTCAACGGCGCCGAAGGTAAGCTGAGTGGGCTTGGCATTCAACGCATCCATGTAGACCTTGCGGTCCACGTTCGAGATTTCGATGTTGATGTTGAGACACTGGGTAATGGAGGCGGCAACTGCCTGATAGACCGCAGCCATCGCCGGCGCCTCGCCGCGCAGCATCATCACCTGGTCGGGGAATCCCTCGCCGCCGGGATAACCCGCTGCGGCCAGGTGCTCGTTGGCAAGATCACAATCATAGTTCTGATACTCTCGCAGATTGCCCTCGGTGTCAGAAGATGGGTAACCTGGCATCAGCATCGAATAGGCGGGCATCGCCTTGATCTCGCCATACACGCTGGCCACAATGCTCTCGCGGTCAACTGCGTGGGCGAAGGCTTTGCGAACGTCCAGGTTGCTGAACGGTTCGGTGAAGGTATCGAACAGCAGGTAGTCTGTGCGGAAATCGCCGAAGTGGCGCAGGTAGTTGCCAGCCATTTCCTCATCGCGCAAGATCAGTTCGAAGTCTGCCGGTGTCAGCGCCCCGTACGGCACCTTGTCGATGTCACCGTTCTGGTAGGCGGCGAAGAAGGTGCTGGGATCCATGAAGATGCATTCGATCCGCTTGATCAACGGAGGGCGGAACCCTTTGTACGTTGGATTGGCTTCGACGGCGATCTTGTTGCCGGGATCGAACTCGGCCAGAACGAAAGGTCCGGACGAAACCGAGGTTTCCAGGCTGCTGTTGTAGTAAGGGCCATGTTCTTCCAGGGCCTTCTTTTGCAGCGTGAACGCAAACTTCATCACACCAGGCAGCGGCGGGAACACATCCTCTGTCTCGACTTCGAGTGTCAGGTCATCCACTGCGCGTACGCCCAGCTCCTCGGGCGGCAACTCGCCGGCGATGATCTTGCTCCAGTTCTTGATGCCGCCATCAGCCAGGAAGCTGTAGAACCAGGAGAAGTCCCACCCGTGTTCGGGGGTGGCGGTAAGTCGGAAAGTGGCCTCGTAATCATAGGCGGTCAGAGGCGTGCCGTCGCTCCAGACCTGGCCCGGCCGCAAGTGGAAAGACCAGACCTTACCATCTTCCGAAACGTCCCAGCTCTCTGCCGCCCCGGGAATCACGTTGAAGTCCTTGTCCAGCGAGACCAGCGTGTCCTGGAACAGATCCGACAGGCAGTACCGGTTATAGACCGCCACCGGGAAGTCGAAGGTGGAAGCACTTTGATTTATGTCGGCCGCCACTCGGTAGACCTGCTCGTCATAGGGGCGGGCGTCCGCAGGTAATTCCGTACCGTAAACGGTAACGTTGGCCGCGGATTCCGCCATAGCTCCTTCAGAAGTCGGCTCCTGGGCTGCCGGCGAGGCCGCCGGTACACACGCCTGGAGGAGCAACCCCATGAGAAGAAGGAGCGGCAGTCCATAGGTGAACCACTTCGATCTGCGAACAGCTTGTGTTGTCATTGGATTCTCCTTTAATGGTGAATACGTGAAAAGACGTTCGGACATAGCAAACAGACTACACCCTTGAAACTGCGCGACGTTGCTATCTCACAAGAGAAGAAAAGGTTCGAGGGACCACCGAAACGATATCGCCCGATAGTTTAAGCCAGTGCGCCCGTGATCACAAATTTTTTTGGCGGCGCGCGTATTAAGTCCTGAGTCGCCCGCAAAACCGGGCCACTCTTCCGGTGGCCTGAAATCTGGCCGGACAGTGACCCGGTCGCGGTGCACTACATTGATTCAACGGCCGCCCCGTTCCTGGCTCCAGGTCTTCAAAAGGGCGCCGGCTGTTAACACCCATGAAGCCTTAAGCCACTACACAGCCCAAGATCCCTTCGCCATCATGCCGCCGTCTACATTTACGTATTCGCCGGTCATAAAGGAGGCGGCGTCGCTGCTGAGAAAAATGACGACCGAAGCGATATCTTCCGGTTTACCGATGCGGCCCATGGGATGAGTGGCTTCCGCGGCAGATCGCAGGGCCTCCAGGTCGTGGTTGACACTTTCCATCGCCAGGCTGGTCTCGATTGTGCCGGGATTGACAGCCAGAACGCGAATGTTCTGCTCCGCATATTCCAGGGCCAGCTGCTGGGTGAGCGAAATCATGCCGCCCTTGCTGGCGGCGTAGGCCGGCACGCCTTTCATCGACTGTCGGCCTTGCACGCTGGCGATGTTGATGATGACGCCTCCACCCTGCTGCAACATTACCGGCGCCGCGTACTTCGACATCAGGAATCCGCTCTTCAGGTTGACGTCCAGAATGCGGTCCCAGGTCTCCTCCGGAAACTCATGGGCAGGCAGGTAGCTGTCCACGGGTTGAATGCCGACGTTGTTGACGAGGACGTCAACGCTGCCGGTCGCGGCTGCCTGGCTCACCAACGCCTCACAAGTTGCCGCCTGGGAAACATCGGCGTTGACATAGGTAATCGACCCGGCCACCGAACTGCTCTCGGCCCCGATCTTGGCGCCGGCCTCCGTGTCAACGTCGGCGCAGAATACGTGGGCTCCGGCTTGGGCGAATGCCCTTGTAACGCCTTCACCAATGCCCTTCGCCCCGCCTGTCACAATTACCGTCTTGCCACTGAATTCGCTCATTGTACTTTCTCCATTTCTTTGAGTTGAATCTTGTGGAGAGCTCGTTTTCCCGATTATTCTTTCGATGCCAGAAACTCGGCGATCGCTCGTGCCTCCTCTACAGTGATTCCAACTTCAGCCATGGTCGTTCCCGGTGCAAACCGGGCAGGATCGACAATGTACTCGGCCAGGTTTTCTTGCGTCCATACGATGTCCAGAGCTGACATAGCGGCCGTGAAGCTAAAACCGGCAACGTCTCCCGCGTGCCTGCCTATCACACCGCCCAGGTGCGGGCCGATACTGTGCTCGGTAACAAGGTTGTGACAAGCTGCGCAGCGCGCCGCGAACAGCGCGCTGCCCGGGCCGGAGACTTCGGCATCCGCCTGTTGGTAAGGTGAATCCCCGGTCTCTGCCGCCGGGTCGGGGGCGTCACTGAAAGTATAGCTGCCGGTCCAGACCGGGCCTCTCCAAGAGATCGCCCCACCGGGTTCTTCCACACGAACTACCTGTCCGGTGTAGATGTGAAAGAGGGCATACTCGGGTAGAGCGCGGGTCACAATGCACCCGTCCTCGTGCATGGCCGAGCCGATGTTATCTTCGTCAGTGTTAAAGTCGAGAACGTTGAAGCCGAACTGTACAGTCTCCTCAACGAGGTTCCTGGCATCGGCCGGAGTTATGTGTAAAAAGAAGCGATGTTCCAGGTCACTGGCGAAGCAAGGGCTCTTGACGTAGGTGAGACCGTCTGCATGAATGTAAATGCTGTAGAGCGAACGGATGACAGGCCTGTCGAAATGGGCGTCACTGAGAGTGCGGATCAGCGGGTCGTCCGCTGCCGCGATAATTCTGGAAAGATCGATGCAGACCTCTTCGGCATCATGGGAATAGATCGAATCGAGGTCATTTTCACTCTGGCAGTATATCGGTGCGCGCTGCAAAAACAGCACCTTGGCGCTGTCCGTCAGAAGAGCAAAG
Organism: Caldilineaceae bacterium; assembly: GCA_965200615.1. Classification (GTDB taxonomy): domain Bacteria; phylum Chloroflexota; class Anaerolineae; order Caldilineales; family Caldilineaceae; genus Bin5. The sequence goes on from OZ241377.1 coordinate 2,425,329, forward strand.
CGGCCGTCCGGCAATTGTGTGATGTCGCGAATGCGAGCGCCAACTTCAATCTTCTCAACATACATCACGTGCCCCTGGTGGAGCCGGGCGCGGTACAGGGCCTGTGTGATCAGCGAAGCAATCAGAAGGTCGTCCTGCCACAGGGGGAATTGCCGGCTGGCGCTGACAACCAGATTGGATATCCCAATCGCCGGAATCCAGACATAGACGGGCTTTTCGTACCCGTCATGCCGGCCCTGAACCTCGTTGTATGGCCAGATCTTGTTCCCATACTGAATACCGTGCGTAACGTAAGGCCATCCAAAATCCAGGCCGGTTCAACTGATTGAGTTCGTCGCCGCCTTGGGGCCCATGTTCCGTCTGCCACACGTTACCGTCTCCATCGCGAGCAAGTCCCTGCGGATTCCGGAAACCGCCGCCAACGGTTTCAACCTTCCCGTTCGCCAATTCGATACGCAGCAATTTGCCAAGGTGGGAGTCCGCCTCGATCGCTGGGGGTGGCTCCAGTGGGTACTCCTCCTGGTACCATTCGTAGTAGGCCTGGTCGCCTGTGACCAGAAGAAGATGATCCGGTCCGTCCATCAACATGCGTCCGCCGGCCTGGATTCCCCCTCTGTGGCCGAAGTCAAAGATGTCGCTGCCGATGCACGGATTCGCAGTGAATTCCGTCTTCCATTCACTCGATACATCTATGTCTGAGTCAGCGATATGCAAAGTTGTAGAGGAGATCCTGAACTCTACACAACTGTCTGCGAAATAATGATGGGAAACGAACAGGGTGAAACTGCCTTGCTCGCGCTCGTGAAGCAGGATGTCGGCAACTCGAAACCCGGTCCAGAGGATTGGCCCTTCCGAGGCAGACTCATTCATCGGAACTCTTTGCGGCAAGTACGCGACCCTTCCAGCGTTGTCAATCAGCGCCAGTCGACCTCTTGGCGTCGCCAACAGCAGTTTGTCTCCCAGAGGTTCGATAGCGCCTCCTCGGGTAGGAAATGCTTCCAGTTCAACGACGTCAATCTGAATCTCATATAAGTGGGTTGCAATAAGTCGAGACTCTAATGGAGAGATTGCCGCCTGGATCCACTCGGGCCGCAGCAAAAAAAGCGTCAACACGAGCCCGGTGAAGATGACCGGAAACGCACCAAACCGGTCCCCGCAGATCCTGAACTTCAATGAGGTACTGCCTCCTGTGAGACGCACAATTTCGCTCTGCTTTGCAAATGGACCGCTGGATGGCTGGAGGTGTGTCCAGGCTCAATACTTACGGCTGTCCAGCCGGTCGTCCTTTCGGGATGCAGGCCGGTGGGACATGCTGTGGCCTGGTTGAAGCAGCTGCCGCCAGGAGGACCGGATGCTTGAACCCGGCAGTAAAGATTTCAGCTCTCGCCAGCCAGTCGAGACCCACACTGAGATGTGGTCCCCGTTTGCGGGCAGCATTGCCGATGATGCCGCGCCGCATCTCCTGGTCCGCTTCTTGAACAGCTATCATAATCCTGTTCATGACCTCAAACAAATCCTGGGCTGCGCCTCAAGTTCCCACTTCGTTTCGCGCCTTCTGAGATTTGACTGCTTTGTGCGGGCCTGCTATAGTGCCTGACAGTTGGCAGCAAATAGCGGGTGGGTCTTACTGCTCCCACCGACTGTACTTCAGGAGGACCGGTGAAAATGGCACGTATCAGAAATAAGTCCGTAGTCTTTTGCACTGCGAGCTTCGAAGGAGGAGCAGAGCACCGGTGATCCTGAAGTTGGATGGCGGACCGGCATAAAGGCCGTCCCCTCCCAAATCGGCAAAATGGTCACGGTGCAGATGCCCGTGACTTTTTTAATTGGCGTAATCCAATTCAGAGTCATGGGCCCGGCCTGTGGCTCTTTTGTTTTGGGCGGGCAACTGCCCAAAAGTGGTAACGTGCAGTGTCAGTTTGCGCTCCCCCGACGAACTGGGGCTGCCGTTACCGCACCAACAACCCCCGGCGCGCCGAACTGGCGCGCACGCTGTGAAGGTGGCTAGGAGTTTATCAGTATGGCAGACAACGTATCAGAAACTGGGAGGACCAGTCGATTCCTGCCGCGCCAGAAGGCGCCAGCCGTGATGCGGCTTCTGCGCAGAATCTGGTCGGCCGTGGGCCTCCGATCTGAAGAAAACCATGAAGAGGAGACCGACGCCAAAGGAATTCGGCTCGATTACGATCTGAAAGATACGCTGACATCCAACCGCTTCGTCGGCCTTTGGCGCATGGCAACCGGCTTTCGTACCATCTATATCATGGCCGTCGTGGCCGCAGGTTTTGCCGCGCTCAGCCGGTCCGCAGTCTTCTACCTGCTGCGCTACTTTGTCGACGATGTATTGATGGGAGTCGACAGTCAGTGGCAGATACCGTGGGTGGCGGCCGGAATCATCGCTCTGGCGCTGCTGCAAGGGTTTTTCTCATTTGGCATGGGCCGGCTGGCGGCGGAAACCGCTGAAGGAGTGACTCGCAGGCTGCGTAATTATCTCTACGACCACATCCAAAGGATGACTTTCACCTACCATGACACAATGCAGACTGGTGAACTGATTCAACGCGCCACCTCTGATGTGGACACGTTGCGCCGTCTTTTCCAGGATCAACTGATAGGAATCGGTCGGACGGGCCTGTTGTTCCTGGTGAACCTCATAGCGCTGGCGCTGCTGCACGGCTGGCTGGCACTGCTGTCGATTCCACTGCTGCCGGTCGTCTCCGTGGCCTCATTCTTCTTCTTCAGGCGGATGACGACCGTTTTCGAGTCCTACCAGAGTCAGGACGCCGCCGTCTCCAATCGGCTGCAGGAAAGGTTGACAGGTGTGCGCGTTGTGAAAGCTTTCGCGCGCCAGTCGTACGAGATCGACCGCTTTGAAGAGGAAAACTGGGAGAAGTACCGGCGCGGCGTGCGGATTGCAAAACTCCACACTCTGTTCTGGCCGGTCGTAGAGACCTTGACAGGGGGCCAACTACTGTTCGGTATGTTTATGGCCGGCAGGATGGCCCTGAGCGGCGACATCACTGTGGGCACATTTGTCGCTTTCACCGGTCTGCTCGTGGCTACGATCTGGCCCGTGCAGGGTATCGGCCGGCTGGTCGCCCATGTTTCGACCGGTCTGGTCTCGCTGAACCGAGTGCAGGAAATCATCCGCCAGGAAAGGGAAAACTTGGAAGAGGGCAACACGCCGACGAACAAGCGTCTTCGCGGCGCCTTGCAGTTTCGAAATGTGCAGTTCGCCTATGAGTCGCCGGCTACCGAAGAAGACGGCGAAGCAAAGAAAGGCGAAGAGGCGAAACTGGACCCGCAGGAAGCGCGGCGAAGGGCCTTTGCGGAACGAGGCTACGTCCTGCGGGATATCAACCTCGACGTCGAGCCCGGCCAGGTTGTCGGTCTGCTCGGCGCGACCGGATCGGGCAAGTCATCCCTGGTAAACCTGTTGCCGCGATTCTACGAATACAGCGGCGGCAGCATCACTTTGGATGGCAAAGAACTGCAGGCCTATTCGCGCGGCTTCCTGCGCGGGCAGATCGGCATCGTGCAGCAGGAGCCGTTCCTGTTCTCGACCACGATCCGCAACAATATTTCCTACGGACTGGGACGAAAAGTCTCTGATGAAGAATTGGAGGCCGCGGCCAGGGCGGCCGCGATCCATGACGTAGTTCAGACCTTCCCCAAAGGGTACGAAACGCTGGTAGGCGAACGGGGCGTGACCCTTTCCGGCGGTCAAAAGCAGCGGGTGACGATTGCCCGTACCTTGCTGAAGGACCCGGCAATTCTGCTTATGGACGACGCCACATCCAGTGTCGATACGGAAACTGATGCCGCCATCCGCGCCGCGCTGCAGCGGCTGATGCAAGGGCGAACCACTTTCATCATCGCGCATCGCGTGCAGAGCGTTATGACGGCTGACCAGATCCTGGTGATGGATGCCGGGCGGATTATTCAGCGGGGCAGTCATGACGAATTGGTCGCCCAACCGGGTGTCTACCGCCAGATATTCGAATTGCAGGTTCAGATCGAAGCGGACCTTGAAAGAGAAATCGCCGCTGTTGTCGCAGCGACGGAGGAAAAGCTGGGCGAGTTTGAGAAGGGGCAGCCTTTCCCGCAGGGGTACGGCTTCCCCTCTGAACCCGGAATCCCCCATGCTGTTACAAAAGGTTGACCGATGTCACAACACGAACACTTTGAAGAAGAAGAATTCGAAACGGAGTTTAACGGCCAGACCGTATTGCGCATCTTTCGTCTGGGCCTTTTGCACTGGCCGCTGATGCTCGGCTATCTGCTGTCAGTGGTTGTTACCTCTGTGCTCGACGGGTACTTGACCTTTCTCATAAAGCGGATAGTCGATGATGGTATTGTGGCTGGCAATGCAGAGCAGCTGTGGCGGCTCATCCTCCAATACGGACTGGGACTCGTGTTCGTGGCCCTGGGCGTGATGGGCTTTATCTTTTCGGCGGGTTGGCTGGGTGAGCGCGTTCAGTACGATTTGCGCAAAACGATGTTCGCCCGGTTGCAGGATCTGTCGCTCTCATACTACGACCGTACACCAGTCGGTTGGCTGATGAGCCGGCTAACGGCCGATGCCAGTCGAGTAGGAGATCTGGTTTCCTGGGGCTTCATGGACTTGCTCTGGGGCGGAATCGCCATCGTCGTCTCTCTGGGCTTCATGGCGATGATCAACGTGCAGATGATGCTGATCGTTGCCGCAGTCATTCCAGTGCTGATTGTGGTGGCCTTCCGCTTCAAGAAGAAGATATTGGTGGAATACCGCGACGTGCGCAAGACGAATTCCCAGATCACCGGGGCATACAATGAAAATATAACCGGTGCGCGCGTAGTCAAATCTCTACGTCGCGAAGAGGGCAACCTCGAAGAGTTCACCGATCTCACCCGGACCATGTACCGCGCCGGATTTCGAGCCGCATGGCTGTCAGCTCTCTTCCTGCCCGTGGTGCAGCTGATCAGCGCGATTGCGGTGTCCGGCATTGTCTTGTACAGCGGCCAGCAGTTCCAGCTGGGAGGCATGACCATCGGCGGCATTCAGGCCTTCATCTTCTACATCACTCACATGCTGTTTCCGATTCAGGAAATGGCGCGCATCTACGCCGAGATGCAACAGGCCATCGCGTCAGGAGAACGCATCTTCAGTCTCGTCGACGCTGTGCCCGAGGTCCAGGACCGCAGCGGCGCGCAGGCTCCGGATAGCCTGCGAGGCGAGATCGTCTTTGAGAATGTGGACTTTCAATACGAGGAAGAGAAGCCGGTTCTGCGCGACTTCAGCCTGCACGTGAAGCAGGGAGAGACCATCGCTTTGGTCGGGCCGACCGGCGCCGGAAAGTCGACAATCGTCAACCTGGCCTGCCGCTTTTACGAACCTTCAAAAGGACGTATTCTGATTAACGGCAGGGACTATACCGAGTGGACACTGCACGGCATCCACAGCCGTGTCGGCGTTGTGTTGCAGACCCCCTACCTCTTTTCCGGCTCGGTCTGGGAGAATCTCCGCTACGGTCGGCTCGATGCGACCGACGCTGAGGTCGTGAATGCGGCCAAGGTGGCCGGTGCGCATTCCTTCATCGAGGAGTTGGAAGAAGGGTACGACAGCCAGGTCGGCGAAGGGGGAGTTCTCCTGTCGGTCGGCCAGACACAGCTCTTGAGCCTGGCGCGGGCGATCCTTGCCGATCCCGATATCTTCGTTATGGACGAGGCCACCAGCTCGGTCGACACCCTCACCGAAGCGCTGGTCCAGGAAGCGATGGATGTGATCCTCGCCGACCGCACCAGTTTTATCATCGCCCACCGCCTCTCGACTATCCGCAAGGCGGACCGGATTCTTGTGATCGAGGATGGCCGCATCGCCGAACAGGGCACACATGCCCAACTGATCCGTCGGCAGGGCCACTACTACGACCTCTATACAAAGCAGTTCCGCGACGAGCGCATCGGGTCCGCACAGCCGCTCCTGCAAGCAGGGAAGCTGGTCGCGGCCTGAGCTCCTTCCCCCAACTCCAATAACAGCGCCAGGTCTCGCAAGGGACCTGGCGCTATCCGTTCCCGCGTCTGAAGCAAGTCTGCGAGAACTCCGTATTTTCCTGATTTGACGTACAGAACCGTCTCAAATATACTGTTCCCAGTTGCTCTTGAATAGAGCGCGCTGGCACCTGAACAACTGATTCGCAATCGGGAGCTTGGAAGAACTGGGCTGAGAAATCTCCTTCTGCGTCCGAATGGCGCTCTGTGGAGATGACCGACACACCTGATCCAGGTAATGCTGGCGTAGGAATCTTAGCGATACGTAGAAAAACTGTATTTTCACCAAACGCCAACCGCCTGCCAGGGCGGTTTTTTTGTTGGGAAAGGAGACCCTATGGCCAACCCGGTGAATGTTGATATTCAAGTTCTCCCCTCGACCGGCGGCGATGTCTATTCCATTGTCGACCGCGCTATCGGCGTCATTCAGGAATCGGGCCTCAAATATGAGGTTGGCGCCTTGGGAACCACCGTCGAGGGCGATCTCGACAGCTGTCTGGACGCGGCCAAAGCTGCCCATCGCGCCTGCTTTGTCGACGGCGTGGCGGGGGTGGTCACGATCATCAAGATTGGCGAGGCGGTCGGCGGCTCCTCCATCGAGGAGAAGGTGGCTAAGTTCCGAGGAGCCGGCTGATGCAGGCGGCGCGCCTGTTCCTGCCCGCGGCCGTTCTCCTGACGCTGGCGATCCTCTGGGAGCTTGTAGTATGGGGCCTCGAAGTGCCCAAGTGGATCGTACCCTCGCCGTCAGCCATCTGGCTGGCATTCTGGGAAATGCGCGCTCTCTTGGGCCTCCATGTTGCCCAGACCATGCTGGAGGTCGCAATCGGCATAGGCATTGCCGTAGCCGCGGGCGTGTCGGTGGCAGCCGCCATCAACTTTTCGCCGCTGCTGCAACGTGCCATCTATCCACTCCTGGTAATTTCCCAGACCGTGCCCATTCTGGCGCTGGCGCCGTTGTTGATCATCTGGTTCGGCTTTGGCATCGCGCCCAAGGTAATCGTCGTGACACTGTTCTGTTTCTTCCCCATCGCTGTTAACACGAGCGATGGGCTGACCTCAACCGAGCCCGAACTGATCGATCTTTTCCGCTCGATGGGAGCGACGTGGCTGCAGATCTGGCGCAAGGTGCGGCTGCCAGCTGCCCTTCCTTACTTCTTTTCAGGCTTGAAAATTGCAGCCACCTATAGCGTTACCGGAGCAATCGTTGGGGAGTGGGTTGGCGCCAAACAGGGGCTGGGAATCTACATGCTGCGCTCATCGGCGGCGTTCAAGACCGCGCAGGTCTTCTCAGCCATTGTCATCACTTCCCTCCTGAGCATCATCTTGTTTCTGGCCGTATTTGCACTTGAGCGCGGGATGATGCCCTGGCACTTTGGCGAACGTTAGAGGCGGCCGCCGCCCGGCGGCTGCCCGAAGCAGGTTCTTACTCCAAGGAGGAGATGATGCGAACTCAACTGTCACGAACCACTCTCTTGATTGCAATACTGATGGCGGTAGCGCTGGCAACTGCCTGTGTCCCGGTTGCGCCGGCCGCACAGAGCGGGGACAGCCCCGCCGACTTGAAGGACGTCACCCTGCTACTGGACTGGACGCCGAATACCAATCACACCGGCATCTATGTCGCCCAGGGCAAGGGCTGGTATGAGGAGGCGGGCCTCAATGTGGATATCGTCATACCGGGTGAGTCCGATGTGCACCAGGTTGTGGGCGCCGGCTCGGCCGACTTCGGCGTGAGTTACCAGGAGGGCGCCACCTTCGCCCGTGTCGAGGGCGTTCCCATCGTCTCCGTCGCCGCGGTCATCCAGCACAACACCTCGGGCTTTGCTTCCCGGAGCAGCGCAGGCATCGGAGGGCCCACCGACCTCGCCGGCAAGCGATATGGCAGCTTCGGCTCCCCGATCGAGTACCCCACCATCGATCTGCTGATGAAATGCGCCGGCGGATCGGCCGAGGATGTCGAATTCATCGACGTCGGCTGGGCCGACTTCCTCTCCATTACCGAAGCCGATCAGGTCGACTTCGCCTGGATCTACTACGCCTGGACCGGCATCAACGCGGAGCTACAGGGCATCGGCCTTGACATTATCATGCTCAAGGACTACCTGGAATGCATCCCCGACTACTACACGCCGATCCTGATCACCAGTGAGTCCATGATCGCCAGCGATCCCGATACCGTAAGGGCATTTGTCGGGGCGACGGCCAGAGGCTTTGAATTCGCCATAGAAAACCCTGTCGAAGCGGCCGACATGCTGCTGGCGGCAAATCCGGACCTGAACGCCGATCTCGTCCACGCCAGTCAGGAATGGCTTGCCAATGAATACCAGGCGGAAGCGGCGCAATGGGGCATCCAGACTGGCGATATCTGGCAAGGATATGCCGACTTCCTGATGGAAAACGGCATCATAGAGTCGTTTGACGCCGAGGGCGCATATACGAACGAGTTCCTTCCGGAAAAAGAATGACTCTACTGGCGGTTGACTCGCTCTCTAAGACCTTTGGCGGCGGCGCCCGCAGAGGGACACGCAGCCAAGTCGAAGCGGTCGTCGACCTGACCTTCAAGATCGAAGCGGGCGAGTTCCTGACCATTATCGGCCCCAGCGGTTGCGGCAAGTCCACTCTTCTGCGCCTGCTGGCCGGCCTCGTACAGCCGGACAGCGGCCAGATCAAACTGCAAGGGCAGCCCCTGCCGAACGCGTCCGATCGGCAGGGGCGCTTTGGCTACATGCCCCAGCGGGATACCCTGCTGCCATGGCGCACCGTGCTCGACAACGTCATCCTGGGAGTGGAGCTGGCGGGAGGCAGCCGCGACGCAGCCCGTGAAGAGGCGCGTCAACTGCTCCCCCTGTTCGGGCTGGACGGCTTCGAAAACAACTGGCCCAGCACACTCTCGGGCGGAATGAGGCAGCGGGCCGCGCTGCTTCGCACGTTCCTGGCCGGCTACGACATCCTTCTCCTCGATGAACCGTTCGGCGCGCTCGATGCCCTCACCCGTCGCATGCTGCAGCAGTGGCTGCTGGGCGTTCGAAGGCGTTTTTCCAAGACGATTCTCTTCATCACCCACGATGTCGACGAAGCGCTGCTGCTGGGAGATCGCATGCTCGTCTTCAGCCCCCGTCCCGGCCGCATCACCGCCGATCTGAAAATCGACTTGCCCCACCCGCGAGATGAGAATACAATCCTGGAACCGGATTTTCTCACGCTGAAACGCAATGCGCTTGCGCACCTGAAACTCTGAACGTGGAGCAGCCAGCCCGTGACTGACCGACAGAGCGCAGAACACCTGAAGTCGAGAGGATACCTTGTAGCTTCTTTCGCCGCCCTGGACGGATCCGAACTCCTGGAAGCGTTTCGAACTTTCATCCACAGGGCTCGAGACTATCAACTCCGCTTTCTTCAAAAGCGATACGGGTATGCGTACGACGGCTTTTCCTTCTACGGCCAGACCGACAGCAGTCATCAGGCCGAGGACGACCTCATCAGCACCTTTGTCCTCTCCGAGTTCTACCCGGTGGACCGCTACCCCGAAGAGTTTCAGGGCTTTCTGAGGGAAAGTTGGAAAGAGGTCGTGAAGACGGTGCGTTCGTTGGAAACTACCCTGCTTACGCAGCTTAACATTCCTGGCTTGCTGGACTTCTACCACCGGAACACGGGCCACATGGTCTCAAACAACTACTATCCGCCGCTGCAGCAGTTCACTTCTCCCGCAGCCGGCAACACGCGGCTTTCCGCGCATCCCGATGCCTCTCTGTTCACAGTATTCCCTTTCGGTGTCGACGAAGAGCTGGAGTTGCAGCTGGCTGGCGAGAGCGGGGAATCCGTGTGGCACTCAGTGGACGCTGCAGACAGGATCCTGGTCTACCCGGGCTACTTGATGGAGATGTGGACCCACGGCGCGATCAAAGCGATGAATCACCGCGTCCGCCTGAGCGACAATAGGGCCGCGGAACGGTTCACCTTTTCCTTTTTCTCGCTGCCTTTTCCTCTGCGGGAGTTCGCAATGCCCGGTCGGGGCATGATGACCAGCGAAGCCTACTTCGATGCCTACGGGGCCCTATTCTGATGGGTCCAGCCTGACGCCGTAGCGCTCGGCCGCGGCGCAAATCTTGCCCCACGCCGTTTCGTCAACGGGAATGCCGTCCCGCGACCGCTGCTGACGAGTGCGGATCTCCGGCTCCCCCGGCGCCAGGATCTCGTCGAAACCGGCCGCCAGCTCCGAACCCTTGACGTGCTGCACCAGCCCCTCGACATCGGCATAGAAGCCTTCACCATCCCTCATCTGCTCAGGCTGGATCACAATTGCCAGGAATCCATTGCCGATGCGGTTCACGCCGTCGCGGCTGCAACCAGCACCCGACAGCGCACCGGCCAGAATGTCGATGACAAAGGACAGGCCAAATCCCTTGTGCCCGCCAAATGGCAGTAGTGCGCCCTCAGGCGGCCCAACGTAATCAGCGGGGTCAGTGGTCGGGTTGCCGTCGGCGTCTACGATGCAGCCGGCCGGCGCTGGTACGCCGCGGTTCAGCATATCCTTCAGCTTACCGTCAGCAATCGCCGACGTCGCCATATCCAGCACCAGCGGTTCCCCGTTTTTTCGTGGAATCCCCACCGATATCGGATTGGCCGAAAGCCGCCGCCCCCGGCCGCCCCACGGAGCAGCCAGCTTGCCTCCCCCGTGCGTATTGACGAACATCAGCGTCACCAGCCCCTGCTCTGCCGCCAGGTAGGGGTAATGTCCGACGCGCCCGATGTGCCCGCACTGGCTTACCGCGATGACGCCGACGCCGTTCCCCCGCGCCTTTGCCATCGCAACTTCCATCGCTTCCAGGCCGATGACCTGGCCGAACCCCCAGCCTCCTTCCATCACCGCCAGTATCGGCGTCTCATGTATGATCGAGATGTGCTGACCGGGGACGACGTCACCCGCCTCCATCCACATAACGTATTCGGGAATGCGCAGAACACCATGGGAATCGTGTCCGGCCAGGTTGGCCCGCACCAGGTGGTCCGCCACAGTCCGGGCCTCGCCTTGTTTCAATCCGGCGGCTAAGAAAACGCCCTCTGCGATGGCGGTCAGTTGATGAGGAGAAAATGTGGGCATTGTTTTCTGAAGTACGGCCTTTGAGTAAACTCTCCGGCCATCCGCCAGTGCAGCAGATCCGCGCGCTCGCGGCGGGAGATTCGGTGACCGAACGATCTTAGGGCTGTCAGCCACCCAGGAATAGCCTGATCGGCGCCTCCAGCAGTTCCTTCACTCTCTTCAAGTAGAGTGCGCACTCAGCGCCGTCCGTCACTCTGTGATCAGCGGAGATTGTCACCTGCATCACCGTCCGCACGACCACCTGACCTTCCTCGACGACCGCTGTCTCCCGCGCCGTAGCCACACCGAGAATCGCCGCCTGCGGCGGGTCGATAATCGCGGCGAAGTGATCGGTGTCGTAGGCGCCCAGGTTGCTTACCATAAAGGTGCTGCCCGATACATCCTCGGGCGTGGCCCTGCCGGCCCGCGCCCTCTCAATCATGGCTCTGTTTTCTCGGGCGATGTCGGCAATGGGGCTACGGTCGGTCTGGCGGTTGACGACCTTCATTACACCACCGTCCACCGCAACGGCCGCGCCGACATTGATGTCGGCATGAACATCGATACGGTCGTCGACATAGGAGGCGTTCAGGTTGGGGAAATCGCGCAGTGCCAGGGCGGCCGCCTTCATCACCATGTCATTGACAGTAACCTGCATATCCGGCGGAAATTCACTGTTGAACTGCTTTCTCAGCGCCAGCGCGTCGTCCATCGTGACCGAACTGGTAATGTAAAAGTGTGGGATCGTCTGCTTGCTCAGGACCATGCGCCGCGCAATCGCCCGCCGCAGCGGCGAGGCTTCAGGTCCAACAGTCCGAGACCGGACGCCGTCGTCTGGCGGGCGCTTTGCGACCTCCTCGATCGCGCCGGGACGGGCCTCGGCCAGGTGGTTTTCGACGTCCCCGCGCAGAATCCGGCCGCCGGGGCCGCTGCCGGCCACCCGCCGCAAGTCCAGATTGTGCTCGCGGGCCATGCGCAGTGCAATCGGTGTCGCCAGGACGCCATTCCCAACAGGTTCCGCTGCCACGCGGCCTATCGACTGGCTCTCCTGAGGCGCGGCCGACAACGGGTCGGGCGGCGGCTCTACTTCAGGCGGCTTGATCGGCGGGGGCGCCTGCTCCAACACAGGAGCAGGCGCAGCAGGGCTTGACAGTTCATGCGGCTCCCCAACCCGGGCAATCGGCGTGCCCGTCGCTGCGCTTTCACCGGGCTCAATGAGATGCTCCAGCAGGACGCCCGCAACAGGCGCCTCCACCTCCAGCGTAACCTTGTCCGATTCGAATTCGGCGATCGGTTCGCCAGCCTTCACCGCGTCGCCCACACCCTTCAACCAGACCGAAAGTTCACCTTCACCGGCCTCAAAACCCAGGTCGGGCATGGGGATTATCTCGGCCACAAATCCCTCCCATGAGCGGCAACGGTTGCCGGCCGCTGACCGCCTCTCATTCACAAATGTGAGCCTGCCGGCACGTCTGTCCTACCCAAACTCGGTTCGATTCAGTCCCACCAGCGCCGCCTCGAAGATCGCCTGGCTGTCGATCCCGAAATGGCGGTAGAGATCAGCCGGCGTTCCCGACTGACCGAAATCGTCCACGCCCAGCGGTATCAGGTAGCTACCAAAGAGGCTCCCCAACCAGGCCAGATTGTGGGACGCCCCGTCCTGCACCGTGACGATCGGGGCCTGGCGCTCATTTGGGGGAATCAGCCACGAAAGCAGTCGGCTCGGCTCTCTGCCCGGCCTGCGTCCCCACTGCGCCGCCCGCCAGTTCTCGTAGAGTCGGCGGGGACTGGTTATGTTGAGCACGTTGACCGCAATGCCTTCCCCCCGCAGCATCTCCGCCGCCTCCATCGCCTCCGCCAGCATGATGCCGGTTGAGGCAATATGGACAAGCGAGCGGGAATCCGCTTCCGGCGTGGCCGTCTTCCAGTCCAGCAGCCGGTACCCCCCTTCGAGTACCTGGCGTCGCAGTTCGGTCGCGCCGAGCCGCTCCATGGCGGGCTCAAGCAACGACTGATCGGTCGGCTTGGTAGAGAGACGCAGATAAGTCGCTCTGCCATCCACGTCGCGGCAGCACTGTCGCACCGCCTCCAGCATGATCCAGACCAGCTCCTGCGCGAAGCAGGGCTCATAGCTGTTCAAGTTGGGCAGCTCCGCGCCGAGCGACGGGGTCACCGTTGACTGGTGCGCGCCGCCCTCCGGTGCAAGGCTGACGCCCGAGGGCGTGCCCACGATGATAAAACGGGAATCGGCGTAGAGGCCGTAGATGAACGAGTCCAGTCCCCGCAGCACAAAGGGATCGTAGACCGTGCCGATCGGGATCAACTGCTGGCCGTTCAGTTCCGCCGAGAGGCCAAGCATGGCCAGCATCATGAAGAGATTCATCTCCGAAATGCCCAGCTCGATGTGCTGACCGTCGGGCCCGTAGTGCCAGCTCAGCCCCCGATTCTCCTCCAGTTCGTAAATCTCTCTATCGGTTAAGGAAAAGACGCCCTGTTTGGCGATCCAGCCGGACAGGTTCGTAGACGTTGATACATCGGGCGAAGTGGTGACTAGCCGCGGCGCCAGATTCGGATCGCGGCTCATGCTCACCAGGATCTGGCCAAACGACTGCTGCGTGCTGAGCATGCCATGCATACGGGCCGGCACACTTTCCGGAACGTCCTGTGCCGAAACGCCCGCGGGCGGCAGTGTCGCCCCGTTCGCCTTACGCGGGGCTGCGGCGGCCTCTCCATTCAGGGCAGGGTAGAGCTGCTGGGCGATCTCTTTGCAGAGGGCCCCCTCCTCCGAATCCGGGTCGAAGGCGGCCCATTCATCGTCGCCGGGAACCGACAGATCCTCGGCCAGGGCCGACATCTCATCAACGCTCAGCAACTTCGAGTGGTTGTGGGGGTCGCCCGCGATCGGCAGCCGCCACCCCTTGATCGTATAGGCGAAAATAACAGACGGGCGATCTGCTGTGGCGTCGGCCTCTTCGAGCACGCCGATCATCTCGGAAAGGTCATGTCCGCCCAGATTACCGACGACGCCGGGCAGCTCCTCATTGCTGATCGGGGCCAGCAGATCCTCCAGATGCGGGTCCTTGTGCCCGTTAACCGTCACAAAACGCTGGCGCAGCTCATCTCCGGGCAGGCGTACCAGCAGCTGGTACTCCTCGTTGCTCATGTCGTCGATGCGTTTGCGAACCAACTCGCCATGCTCCTTTGCGAAGAGATTCTGCAGTTTGCGACCGTACTTTGCCTCCAACACCTGCCAGCCCCAGTTGTCGAACATCGACTTCAGCGTCCCCGCGCGGATTCCGGGCACCACCCGGTCCAGGCTCTGTCGGTTCAGGTCCACGATCCAGATCGTGTTGGCCAGTTCGGCCATCCATTCATCGAAAACGGCTTCCCAGACATTGCCCTCGTCCAGCTCCGCGTCGCCAATGATGGCAATGAAGCGGTTGGAAGTCACATCGCCAAAATGCATTTTGGCATAGTGGTGAGTCAGCGCGGCAAAGGCCGGCGCCACCGCCCCCAGTCCCACCGAACCGGTGGAGAAATCGACCGGGTCCGGGTCCTTGGTCCGGCTTGGATAGGCCTGCAGCCCGCCGAAGGCGCGTAGTGTGGTCAGATAGTCGCGGGGCAGCTGCCCGAGGAGATATTGAATGGCGTGAAAGACCGGGGAAGCGTGCGGCTTGACCGACACTTTGTCCCCGTGCTTGAGCAGGTGAAAGTAGAGCGCGGTCATGATCGTCACCATGCTGGCCGACGAAGCCTGGTGCCCGCCAACTTTGACGCCGTCCCGCTGCGGACGAACACTGTTGGCCTCGTGCACGATCCGCATCGACAGCCACATGATGCGTTCCTGAATCCGGTTCAGCGTGTCCAGATACTCTGATGTCAGCTTCATTGGCTTGATAGGCGCCTTGCAACTGCTATCAACCTGCAACGACTCTGCGAAAGCGACTACGATCACTTACTTCGAAGCGCCGCCTCTCGTTTCGGTCTATCCATCGAAGATTATAGCATATCGAGGCAGTTCACTAACCTCTAATCCCTGCCGTCCAGCGGCTCATATCCGATCACCCGGCGGCCGTGTTCCATGTCATATAGCGGCCAGTCGCCGCCGGAAACGCCGAAAACCACCTCGTACTCTACGTCCGGATGGATGACGGCGCGCTCGAAGACCCGCACCAGGTCGGCGTGGCTGAGGTGATGCGGATGCTCCGCCTGCGGTCGGTCCGCACGCACGTTGCCGATGCGAACCGATACGCACTCCAGACCGAACCGGCTGGCATACATGTAGCACAGATTCTCGCCGAAAACCTTGCTGATCGAGTAATAGCTCTCCGGCCGGGGCGGCATGTCGATCGTGCGCGTGATATCCTCGGGATAAGGAGCCAGCAGGCCCGCACGGCTCGCGAAGACCACCCGACGCACATTGCTTTGCCGCGCCGCCTCGAAAAGGTTGTAGGTCCCGATGATGTTGCTGTTCAGGATCTCCTCCCACGGCGCCGATCCCAATGGGTTGCCGGCCAGGTGGACGACCGCCTCCATGCCCTGCGTCGCCCTGGCCACTGCCTCGAAATCGGTCAATTCGCCTACGATAACGTCTTCAAGATCTGGAATCGGCACGCGGTCGAAAGCCCGCAACGGGTAGCGGTCGCGCAGACCGTTCACCAAGACGGCGCCGACAGCGCCGGCAGCGCCCGTAATCAGAATTTTCATCAACAACTCCCTAGCGCGCGGCGACGATCAAGTAAGTCAGCCACGATTCGTCTTTGTTGGATATGTGGTAGGTTGTCTCTGGCACCAGGTGAATGGCGTCGCCTTCTCGGATCGCCGCCTCCTGGCCTTCAGCGACCAGCGTGCCTTTCCCGGCCAGAATATAGTAAATCTGCTCAAGATTCTGAGAGTTCCATTCCTTTGACCTCCGTCGCGGCTGCACCATCTCCCGGTCGATGAAAGCCAGGCCGCGCAGGCAGCCTCTCTCTCGTTCCGAGTCGGGGCCGAGCAGATGCCAGCGCACCGCGCCCGATCCGTCGCTGACCGGGGCGGCATCGCGCCAGTTGTGTCTCTCGAACTCGCCGCCGTCCCCATCAACCGGCATATTGATCACATGGTGCAGCAGCCAGCCCTCCGCCGGGTTGAACAGCTGGTGGTACTGCCCCGACGGCAGATAGATGATGTCGCCCTCCTCCACCGGCGACAGAACATCGCCGCACAATATCTGGCCCGCGCCTTCGATGATGTAGTAGAGCTGCTCGCGATTCTCGTGTCTGTGGTAGTCCGACTGCTTGCGCCCCTGGACCGCATGCACGGTAAAGCCGCCCAGCTTTTCCAGCGTCTCGATTTGCGACGGCTGCCTGACGCCGTCCCCGCCCGCCGGCTTGGGCTGCAGGCAACTCCAGACGAACGCGCTGTCATGGCTGACGACAGGCTGCGCCTCTCGCCAGTTTACAACATTTGGCATGGTCCACTCTCCCTCCTCCGCGCCATGACCCGTGGACCCATCACGGCCAGGCCTCCGCCGGCAGCAGTTCAGTCATCTGCCGGATGCGCGGCCGCGTCAGGTCCACAAATGACCTGTGAAATGAGAAGGCGCCGTGCTTTTTCAGCCCTTCGTAATGACGCGCCAGCGTTGGCTTCGCCGCAAACTTCAGGGCAATGTAACGCCGGTCGGTTTGCTTGCCAAAAACAGCATGATACAAGTACTGATTGAAGAAGACCGCGTCACCGGGCTCGACCTCCAGCGCGCAACCGGGCAGATCGGGTCCGGGCACGCCAAAGGGCATCACCTCTGGCTCGGACTGAATGTGGTTGAGCCTTTCGAGCTGATCATAGAAGGGCTTTTGATGCGAGCCCGGCATAACGCGCAGCGCCCCCGCTTCCTTCTTCGTGGATGTGAGGTACAACATCACTTTGATGCGCACATAGTCCGGCTCTTCTTCCCCGGGGCGGTCGCAATGCCACTCGTGGCTCTGCGTCTCATTGAAGCTGCCCTTGTTGCCCTCCGAGCCACCCCACACGAAACCGGCGCCCAGCAGTTGTTCAATCGTCAGGTAGATGCGGTCGTCTTCCACGAGCCCGGAGAGATCGCGGCTCGATTCGATAAAGGGCGCAACATGCTGGTACTCGCCTTGGCTTGGACCGCCTCCCCGCTCTGCGCGCCACAATTCATCTGCCGCGCAACGAATTTCGCCGATTTCGTCGGCGCAGAAAAGCTGCGGCAACAGGAGAAAACCAAACGTTCTGAAGTGGTCGATCTGTTGGTCGCTGAGCATGAATTGCCCCTTTTGTCTCCCCCTGCCTCATACCTGCGTGAACTTCTGGAGCCGGTTGTCGAGGAAGGGCACTTCCGCCACGTAAAGGTCCCCTTGAGAATCCAGCCACAGCCCATGCGGGCCGTTGGCAAACTGGCCCGGCGCCTCGCCCTGCTCGCCCCAGCGCGCCAGCAGCTCGCCATCCAGATCGAAGACACTGATACGGTAATTGCCTTCAGCCATATAGACTTTGTCGTCGCTGTCGATGTATAAGTCGTTGGGCCCGTCCAGGTCCGGCCACTCGCCAATGTACGTGCCCTCCGCATCGAAAATCTGCATCCGCCTGTTCTCGCGGTCCAGGACCAGCACGCGACCGCGGCTGTCCACCCGCAGGCCGTGGGGCAACGCGAACTGCCCCGGCCCCGTACCCTCCTCCCCCCACGACTGCAGCAGCGTCCCGTCCGCAGAGAAGCGGTGCACGCGAAACTGGCCGTACCCGTCGGCTACGTAGATATCGCCCCATGGCGCCTCCACCGCCCAGGTCGGCCGGTTGAACGGCTGGCCCGACGCGCCGGCCGCGTCGGGCGTGCCCAGCGTCTGCAAAACGCGCCCCTCGGTATCCAGCTTACGCACTGTGTGGTCATCAACGTCTGCCACGTACATCTGGTCCTGTTCGTTGAACCAGACACTATGCGGATTCTTGAACAGGTCCTCGCCCCACGCAGCAAGGAAGTTGCCCTCACTGTCATAGACCAGGATCGCCGGAGGATCGCGCCGGGCGATGTAAACGCGGTCACTCGAGTCGGTCGCCACCGCCGGCGTCACGCCGCCGAAAACGCGGCCGCCCGCTCCCTGGCCCCACCCTTCAACTACCTTGTATTCGAATCCGCCTTGGCTCCCTGCCATCTCCCGTCCTCCTCTGCTGTAACGGTTCGCCGGCCGCATACCAGCAGTACGACCGCAAGCCGGCGCTACGACCTCGGGCTTTCCATCAGAACTGTGACGCCCATATCAATGTATTTGTTGCGTAGGTCCGGCGAGTAGCTCCTGAAGCTGATCTTGGCGTCCGCGCCCTCCAACTGCTTGAGCGCGTGGCGCACACAATCGTCAACGGTCTTGAACGGATGCTCCGGATGCGCTTCCAGGTCATAGAGCAGATCGTTCGGCCCCCAGGTCAAACAGTCGACGCCCGGTTTCGCCAGTTTGCGCACATTGGTCACGGCCCGTACCGACTCCATCTGAAGGCACAGGATTCCAGTGCTGTTCCACCAGTCCGCATACGCCAAACGATCGTCGCGCCCCTCGATGCCATAGCGCGCCGCGCCGCCCCAACTCCTCCTGCCGACTTGGGGGTAGTAGAAGGCTTCGAGCGCTTCATCCACCGTCGCCGCCTCCTCCACGATCGGAATCTCAATGCCGAGCGGGCCCAGGTCGAGGATGTTGCCGATCAGGTAGGCGTGCCGCGTGTGCTTGATGCGAAATTGGACGGGGACGCCCAGCTCCGCCGCCAGCCCGCAGATCTCCACCACCCGCTCTTCATTATAGGGCGAATGCTGGCTGTCCACCGACAGGAAGTCGTAGCTGTCCTTGCTCAGAATCTCTTCCAACTGACTCTTGTTGGCGTCAAAGGGGGCCGACACGCCAATCACGATCTCCCCTCTGCGTATGCGCTGCTTCAATGACGCGCCGTCCGACATGACCGCCTCCTGTGACTCTTGACAATTTGAAACCGGTACTTCATCCCACGCGCAAACTCTGGGGTGGATTCGATTCCCGTTTTGAATCTCCACCAAAGTCGCTGGCTTGGTTACTATTGACAGTTTAACATCATCGTGCCTTCAGTGCAGACCGGCGCGCGCCGTCTTTCCCTGCGCGTGAGGCCCGCCCCCCTCTCAACATCGAAGGGACGCTTTCGGTCCGTGGGCCGTTGGTGCAGGAGCTTCCCGAGTAATATTCGGCTGTACCGCTCAATCAGGTGGGCAAGTAGAAGTCGGGCCTGCAGAGCGGCCGACCGTTCAAGGGAACCAATCCGCTGAAGTATAGTGCTCTTAATTCAGTCCAGGAGCTCCATCTGGCTGCGCAGCGCAAAGGATTCCGCGTCTATTGCTCGCGACACCGCCAGCACGCCGTCCAAATGGTCGCACTCATGTTGCAGCAGTTCCGACAGATCATCTTCCAGCAGCATCGTCTGCTCCTGCCATTCCCGGTCAAGAAATCTGATCCTGCACCTCTTGTGCCGCCTCACCTTGACCACCAGATCCGGAAAACACATGCAGTCGTCCCACATCGTGATCATCTCTTGGCTTTGCTGGTCAAGGACCGGATTGAAAAAGACCGTCGGGGAGGAAATATACATGTAGACCAGGCGCTTCATAACACCTATCTGGGGCGCCGCGATCGCCCGGCCGACGCCGTACTTGCGCCGAAAATCGAACAGCGTGTCATGCAGGTCCTGTATGACCGGCCCAAGGCTTTCAACTTCCTGCCGTCGCACCGGCTCGCATACTTCGTACAGTTTCGGATGTCCTAGCAAGAGAACCTTTCGAACTGCCATCTGGATGGCCCTACTTTCAATTCAAGAGCTATCGAAACAATTGGTATTCTTGCTGATAAAGAGGCCCATTAGTATGCGCCGAGTTCCCCGCCAAAATTACGCCAGTCCCATCAGAATTCTGGCCTGAACACGAATTTGTGGGACATAACAGAAGATAGAAGAGAGATTCTGGCCACTCTTGGAGATTTAAACATTGCTGGATGTTCACAAGTGGCACTATCTCGAAGAAATGAGTTGTGACAGAAGGATAATCGCAGCCTGGGCACTTGACGAACGAGGCAGCCAAATAGTCTGGCTTCTTCGATAGCTAGGGCCTGTTGACATTTTCAAGGTGGGTCGAGCAGGCAAGCTCTCACGGCTGCGTGTGGTGAAAAGGCAGGGTTTCAAAGCGGGTTGAAGAGACACAGTTTCAATGTAACGGCACGAAAATCTGGGCTTGGCTCTCCCTTTACACAGGTAGTGCGCACGTATGATCGCAGGCCAACGCTCGTGAAACGCTTGTACGAGCGTTTACAAGTGTTTGCGAGAAAAAATTTACAAGCGACAGAAGATCGCCTATACACAATAATATAATAATTATTTCATAAACAGGAACTCATGTGCGTTCAATTTGAAACCAAGACTTTTTGCACGGGCTGCTGCCCGGCATCGCAGGCGTCTCACTCGCTCTATTGCTATCACTGCTCTATTGATACTCGCAAGCCCGTGGACTCATTTGGGATCTACATCAGAAACGATAGCGGCGCAGGGCCCCTAGCGCACGGCCAGATATCGTCTGATCCCCCACTTCCCCGCTTTCGATTGCGCGGGATCTTGCCTGCTTCATTGAAATGTCAACGACTAGTCATCGACTGGCAAGAGTGCAACAGAGGAAGGCCGCTTGGTTCCCTCGGAGAAATAGAGCGCCCTGAATCTTTCCATCTGTTTGATCTTGTCAATAAGAGCACGTTCCTGTTGTGAACTGCTGACCATTTTCACCAATGACCTGGCATCAGTCTCAGTGAGGCGGAGTACGAGGTAATTTGCAATGGCAGAGAACAAGGAACGATCAAAGTCTTTGGCTTCCTGAGAGGCAAGCACCAGTGAAATTCCGTACTTTCTACACTCTTTTGCCATGGTAGGGATTAGTTTGAGTCCCGCCGCACGATGCGCTTCGTCGAAAACTACGGCGTGCGTGATATGGTCTTGAATGCCTCTACGAAACATGTCTTTGTAGAGGCCGTAGAAAATGAGAGATGCAAAAGTCTTTTGCAGATTTTCATTCTGTGTTGTGTGAATTCGAATGACTATAGGCTGGTCGCTTTCCCATAGGCTTTCGCGTCTTTCCGCGAGTTCGAAAAAGCCGTAGTCCTCCAATTCTTCTAAGCGTGCGAGTAATGTCCGTAGCCCTCGGTCTGGTTTAGGATCAGCTTTCAGAATTTCCACGAACCGTTTGAACTCTGGTTCTTGGAGGTTATTCAGAACAGCATTTGTGCTATCCCAGCCTTTTTCAACAAAACTGTCTTTGATTGCCCGGCGAATACGCTCTCCCTGAATATCTCCGAGTTCGGGGAATATGGAAGTGAATATATCGCGAACTGCTCCAGCAACGTCCAGATACGCCAATCGTGAATCTCGGTCCATTACCTGGAGTGGGTTGAATCCCAAGCCGTAGCAGTCGATGTAACGAACTGAGTCAACTAACCTTTCGAGCCTTTCGTCAATATCTTGATGGTAGGAAAAAATGAGCGGTCGCACCCCAGCTTCAATCATCTGCCGACACAGATTAAGAAGGCAGGTAGTCTTGCCCATTCCAGGGAGACCCGCCACCATGAGATGAGGGTTCCCTTTAGTTGTCAGCGTCCAACGGACTTCACTACCCCCATATACTTCGTTACCGAAACATACCGAGGGCACGTCAAACACGCTTCTCTCTGAGTCTGCGTCGAACGTTTCAGTGCTTGCTGCACTCACGTGGCCCGAGCTACTTGCTTTCTCTATAACCGCTTCCCGCTTTACCACCTGCCCTCTGTTTTCATTTCTTAACTTCTGAGCATGGGAGGGTGGCTCCTGTTTTACTCCTTCCGTAGGAGCTATCGACTCTAGGGGATGGGCCGAGTCGGGCATGGAGTTGGGACCAAACAAGTACATTGGCGTTTTCGATTCTGCAGGTGAGATCTTCAATGGGCTATTGGAAGCGAATTCAGGGCAGAAGATCCAGCCTCTGTCCCCCCTTGGGATTTCAGAAAAGGCGTAGTTACTCCCCTTGCTGATCATTCGATCTATCTCACGGATGATGGTCTCGTGCTGTTCCTCTGGCAGGTGGTGCCTGCGGGCTCTGTCGGCGTAGAAACGCAGCATACGAGCCAGCTTTGCGCGTCGAATTGCATTGAAGGAAGGGCTGACACTCTCGTAGTCATACCATTCGTTCCAACGTGTACGCAGTGATTCTACTCGGTGACGAATTCCGTTTAGTAAATCTGGTGAGCGGGCGGCTCGCAAATGCCTCCGACAGTTCACCTCAATGAACTGGAGGCATAGGCCCTTGCGGGGAGTAGCTGTTACATAGATGAGATTAGGCCTCGTCTCCGTTTCTTCCTCATCTTTTGTTTTTGAGTCTAGGGGAGGAAGCAATTCGCGAACATCGCGAGCTGGAATCAAGAAGCCTTCTCCAAGCGATACCCAGCAATCGCTAGGTGTTGAAACTTGACGACAGTTCTTGTAACAGAGGGCCAGGGAGATAAGATCCAAACCGGGCTCCGTCTGGCCGGTCAAGTGGATAGCCATCCGGCTGCTGAGTGCCTTCAAGTTGCTCAGAAGCTCTTCTGCATTCCAACTTTCGTTCCTGAGTCCCATATGCCTGAGCGCGTCAGCGAGCAAGTCGAGGACTTCATCCTGATTACTGGTTGAAGTAATCAATTGCAGGCAACCGAGATCTTCGCGTTCTGGTATGCAATCAATTATGTAGGCGTTGTAGATTTCCTCGTTCTCCCGAGGTGAATCGAAGTATTCTATGCCCACATTCTGGTCTAAAGTTATGACCCAATCGCACAATTGATGAAGCTTCTGCAGACTTTGTGCCTTTGCGGGTGAAATTTCCGCTTTCAACGTTGGAAGTTTCCCGTCGGCACCGATATTTCGTGCAACCGCATCGTGAATGGCATTCTGTATGCGCATCAGGCGGTCGGTATGCGTTCTGTCTGATGGATGTTTTTCTCCTACTTTTGAGCGCGGTATCTTGCTGCGCCAGTTTGGAGCCGGGAGGTTTGCATATGCTCTCTCAAAAAAAGAGAGCAGACCATAGGCATAGAATGGCTTGGAAGCCGGAACCCCTTCTTCTGCAACAACGCGAGAGTCAAGAGTGTCAAAGGCGATTGCCAGATGTGCTGCCGTGTTCGGGTCCTCCTTGTCTTTGCGTGCCCAACGCAACCTGGGAAGGCGGACTTCTCCCGGCAAACTCAAAGATTCAAGCATCCAGGAATCCTCTGAAGATACGATGCCAGCCCCACTGCGTCGCTTTTCTCGCGCCTCGCTGATAAACCGTCCCGCAATCCCACGCTCTCGCTGTTCTGGTGAAGGATAAAACTCCAGCACGAACACCGGCGACATTTCCTGTGGGTCTTCATTGTGGTCTGCTTCATTTTCATCTCTGCGATAGTGCGCATGGACGCGGCCAAGCGAGCGGGCCACGGTCAGTCCGTCGCCTGCCCTGAGGGCGTGGACGTGAAGCAATCTCGATCTCTTGTGGCATTCCAGATAACGAGTGATTTCATTTCCCAGGACTTTGGCGCTCTGCTTTCCTATCGTTGGTGCAGCGTCTGCAACTGCGCTTTCCCCTATGGCGCGCGCGAGAATCGCCACGGCCGCCTTCGGTTCCTTGTCATCGTCGGGTACCATGCCCACAGCGTGGAAACCGAGTGTGTCGGCGAAGACAAAAGCTTTCCCAGGTTGCAGGCCCGGCAGGAATGCCGGGAACATCGCGCCATCCAGAGCGGAAAACTCTTCGCGAATGTTTTGGGGACTCATCTGCTGGTCGAATCTTGCGTGAATCACGAGATTATCGTAGGCCGCATGCCAAGCGACACGCAGCGGGTGGCTTGGTAGGACGATCAGCCCAATCGTCCGATCTGAAAGCGACCGCACCTCAACAGTATTTGCAAGAGCCAAATCTGGATCACCCTTCTTGAGTAGAGCAGCCCAGGCACGCAGATACTCCTGTACCGTATTAAAGGTCTGCGATTTCTCGTCGTAGACTTGTCCCACACCTCCACCACTCGCGGCGAATCGTGCGGCCATTTTGCGATTGGCCACTATCACACGGTCCCACTCTGAGCTGGATTCCGGTGGGGGGAAATTCTCGAATTTTGCTGTGTCAGCCTGTTTGCCGGAAGCATGCACCCGGGCGACCCAGCGCCCAATTGCCCCATCTTGCTCGGCCCATTGCCTCTCTACCTCCTTAATCAGAGATGGCTGGAATACCTGGAAGCTTTTGCCTCGTTGTGGTGTGCGTAACAGGACGGAACCTTTTAAATTCTCGCGGAGAGTGTACTGGGAAGAAATTATATTTGAAACAAGATCCGAAACCGTCTCCCGACTATTAAGTTCGATGAGTCCTTCGCTGAATGCCCGGACCTTTTTCCCGACTCCGCCTTGCTCCTGTTCGGGTGGCTCGCCGAAGCGAATAATGAACTCCTCGCTTTCCCGCGTTTCGATCTGATTGTCTCCGATTACGGAAACGATCACCCTAGCCGAGATAAGCGCGTCTTCACCCAGATCGGAAAAGTCGTCATTGTTGAACTTGCATTTCTCTCCGCTTCTGGCCGAATGAGCAACTTCCCGCGTAGCAAGTTCCTCATCCATATCCGTAGTGATGGCAATACGATACTCTGCAGCGCCTTTCTCCAAATTCGCCGGTCGCGCCTTCCACCTGACTTCAAGCTGGGAGTAATCGCGAGCCTGCTTTGCTTCTGGATTCAGAGTCAAGACGGGCGGCTCATTGGGGCCGTCTCCTTCTCGCAATCCGGACCATTTTGAGATTTTGCCAGCCTTGGTTCGCCAGGACAAAAGCTCAATGCTCTGGATAGCCTGAGTCGCGCCCTCACGGCGCAGGGCATTGACCCACAGATGCTTTTTGGTGGCGAGCTTCGCCAAGGCGGAAAGAAGCGGGCTAGAGTCCGCCGAGCGTAAGAACTGTTCCAAATCTCTGAATTGCTCCTCGGAAGGTTGCAATAGACGGAGCCCTTCGATTCGTCTGTGGGGAGAAACTCCCGAAACATCAGTTCCCAAGAGACGATCCATGAAAAAGCGTGAGGCATCCAATTCCTCTGTCACCTCTGCCTCCTCAGATGTCAGCACAGGCCACAGTCCGAGCAGATACAGAAACGCTCCGGGGTGCCTTTTGTCCGCCGCTGTGCGACACAGAAAATCGAACTCTGTCCATTTTGAGACGCTGTAGCGTCCGCGTCCACGTGCTTTCCTGATGGCGCGTTCCGCATAGTTCCGGTCTGCTCTGGACAAAAGACTTGCCACTTCATTATTCGCCAATTTCAGAGCTTCCTCAAACAGTTCAGCTTCATCCACCTCGCGCGCCGCGCTGTAAATGCCGTCCATCCCCGCACCGGCTTCCTCGGTATCTACTAGAAGCAGGATTGCATTCTTCTTCGTCTCGCGCATCTCGACAGCGCGATCAGCGGTAATGTTGCGTGCGTCTATATCGTCTTCGCCCGCAACGCATAAGACCTGCCATTGTTGCACGGCAAAGGAACTGTCTCTGGCAAGGTCATGCACTACATTGGGGGACAGGCAGCGCACAAAGGCCATAGAACCGGATTCAGGCTGGCCGAGAACGTTCTCGAAGGCTTGCCCCAGGATGCGTGCGTGTAGCTCAGTCGATGCCATGTTCGTCCTCCGTTGTCAGCTCGAAGCGCGGCCGCAGGCGCTTCATCGATTCTGCATCGTTGACGCCAACGAAGAGTCCGAGATCGCGCAGTCGCTTCTCCAGCAGTGAACGATTCGATCGGAGAAGGTCATTCGATATTGTCATCCCGGGCGGAGATATATCTATGCAAAAGCCGTATCGCTTGTAAAGTGTGCCAACGAATTCCTTAAACGAGAGCGGTCTTGTCCCCGGCTTATTTCCATTTCGTAAGACGTGGAGATGTACAAGGTACTCCAGAACCGAATCGGTCAAGACTAGCGAACGAGAATCTCGCGTTCTCCTTGCTCCAGCTACATTGCGCGTTGTCCTTCTTTTTGACGCCAATCCATTCGGCCGGTCGATCAAGAGCGTTGAGTCAATCATTTGTAAAGTGTTCGTATGCGCGTTGTTTCGCCCTATCAACATTGTGAGCGCCTCAGCTAGAGGCCACACCGGGCTCGAATTGCCGTAGGCACTCCTCAATATCTCTGTAGCCTCGGAGTAATCGTCCTCCAGTTTTTCGGCAAGTTCCTCCGCTTGATCATCAAAGATAAGAAGAATATGCTCAGCTTCTCTATGCCGGCTCAAAAGAAGATCGCCAAGCAAGTTCAGCCATTCCGTTGCATAGGGCTTAGTGGGAATATCAAGACCCTTGAGCCTTCTGTTGTACCTGGCCTTGTGATCCAAAATCCTCAGCGCCATCATAACGACAGGAAAGCGTTGTACGCGACGCATGAAGTCATCCATGGATTGCTCCGCAAGCCATCTGAGTCGGCGGTCAACACCATTTGAACAGTCTACAAACAGATATGTCGGCTCTTGCTTACTGCGTTTGCGTATCCTCCCTGTCCCCTCCCATTCCAGAAGGATTTCTATCGAGCTGGTGAGGATAGCGGTCATGCCAACTGAAACACAGGACTCCAAGAGTTTCACGAAAGCTTGACGGGGGATGATGCCTGCATAGGACCGCACAAACCGTCGTATGTCCTCCGAGAAATGTTGGGCAGCCTCCTCGGCAATGGGCCGCTGATTGGAGATTCGCTCCCCGCCGCCTCGCAGCTTGTCCGGTGCCGCACTCAACTGCTGTGCCAATCGTATCATCAACAACTGATCGAGGCCGACATCGGATTCTTCGTCAAATCGGTCTGCCGTGCGGCTGCCTAACTCTCCGCGTCGAACGACGCCCTGATTGAAGGCGTCCAACAGTACGTTCTTCTCGAATCCTTCGCCGACAGCAAACCAGGTCTTGTCACCAGGCTGATTCTGTTGAACATATTCGCCATTTTGATCGGCCAACATCGCTACGATCATTTCAGGGACGAAACGCAAATGCGCTACCCAGTCAGGAAGATCTATCCAGTTTGACAGATAGTGGGCGGGAGCGACGCGCTGCACCTGTTCTTGCCTGCCAGGTGAATTTTTCACATTGTCTAGACAATAACACAGGAGCAGGTCGCCTAAAATGGACCTCTCGATAGGTGTTTCAAACCCAACGAAAGAGTCTTCCTCGACAAGCTGGTCTGCAATCCGTTCGATTGTGGTTTCTCGCTTACGCATTCTCAGGGTCCCTTCCCGAGGCCCAAAAGTCTCGAGAAATGTGCCTTTTCCCCTCCTGTGCCCATAGCGGAACATAAAGAAGATGGCAGGCAAAATCGCGGATAGGTCGAAGTCCTGTATTGAAATCGGCAAAGCTTTGTCGTAATTGCCCGTCCATATCTCACGGGCCATGTCGCGAGATAGCACATTTTCGACGATGCCGCGGGCGTTAGTAGTTGTCATTCCGGTCCTCCTGTTGAGATCTGACGTGCAACCAATTTCTGCTGCAAGCCGCCTTCAGTCATCTGTTTGTCGGCCGAAATCTTATAGACTGTCTCATCCTCCATGGGATTCCAGGCGAAGACTTCACGGTCGTCTTCCTGAACAAGACGCTGCACAAAAATCGACAGGTGTGCGAAGGTGTCATCTGTAGACACATCGCCCAACTGGTAGCCATCACTAAGCTCTAGAAGGAGATGAAAAAGATCGGCACCCATACGGAGCCGTTCTGTACTTCCGTCATGACGGCGGTATATCAGGAAAGCATCGCGATGCAACTGTTCCAAGGCTTCCGCTGGTGTCGATAGGCCAGCCTCGAGTTGAAAAGAGCTCACGGGCTTTTCCACCCAAAACACAGTTTCCGTTGGTGTTCGCGGTGTAATTCGCAGCGGTATAACGTCCGGTCTCTCGTACGCCTGATGAGGAAGGTCTTCCAGACATGAGATGCCGCGGCATAGGCGAGCGCAAAGCTTGGTCTGCTCCTCTCTGTTTGCACCGATAGGGAGACCTTGAAACAGACGTAAGTGTCTGCCCTGAGCCAAGTCAAGAGCATCGGTGAATTTCCCAAGGGCGTATTCTGTCCACTCGAAGTAGGCTCGACGTCGGGCTGAATCCAGATCACTTTCCACGTTGGCTCGAAGAAGCTGGCGGTCTATCTGCGGATGGGCTTCAAGGGCCGGGTCGAGGCGAACTAGCTCACGCAGGACGTCCCCTTGCCGTCCTGCAGATTCCTGAGAGAAGGCCCTCTCCCAATATGGTGAGGATTTCTGGCCCGCATGATAGTCGCTACAAGAGTGGATTCCAAACAAAATGTAGACAAGGGCAGCGCGCAGTTCACGGACCGTAATGTGAGTTTCACCCCGCAAATGAACAGCCTGCAATGCGTCGAAAAGACGTTGCCGGGCGCGGGCGCGAACTGTTGGCGGCACCCCGACACCAAGTCCTTCCGGGGCGAAAACCTTCGTCGCACGAAAAACCTCACAGTGTTCATGGGCTGAGCAGGTCAGGCAGGGCGCCCAAATTTCCGGCGCTTTGTCGCCTCCATATAATTGATTCAGCAGGCGCTCCAGGAAATCGGTCTCAATTCCGTTTCGTTCAGGCGATATTCCGCCGACAAGTGATCGCTGGTTGAGGTTAATGAAGCGGATATGAGATTCTCGATCGCTAGGTTCGCCACTGAGGAACGCATACAGTTCCCTGGTTAAGCGCGTTTCTTCTCCCTTCTCAATCCATTCCAGGAGACGGCCATCATTAATAGCCAGTAGATGTACGATGTCTTCGTCAGGTGGGCCGTCCTGGAAAGGTTTCAGAAATTCGTCCAAGAGCTCGTCTGCAGAGCGTCCCTTCCACGCTGCCGACCCGTCAAGATTCATCCTGACAACGAGTCCATCTTCTATTCGTCCTTCGAGAATTCGCTGCGAAGAGAGTTGCTGACCGAGTCCCAGCTCGGCGGCAAGATGTTGAAGCAATGCAGTTTTGCCGTCGCCCGCATTTCCGCACAGGATTACAAGCCGCGCGCTTTTGGTTCGCATGTCACGGAGCAACGCCTTTTCGATCTTTGTTTCGACGTAGGTCTGGGAGGCGAAATCAGTGTCGAGGCCCCTGGTCTCGCGGTTGCCCCAACGCGATCCGGGATATGACTGCAAAAGTGAAAGTAACCAGCTAACTTCATTCTCTTGTCGCACCAATGTTCCAGCTGTTGCCTGTGAGGAATTTGAAGGTTGTACGCCATTCCGGCTTATAGGCTTCTCATCATCAGTCCCTGCTTCGGTCAAACTGCCAAGCTCCGCGTTCATGGCGGCAAGCGCGTCCGAGACAGCATTGAACCTCTGATCCGGCTGTGGATGTGTCGCCTGGTCAAAGAATCTTGTGAGACTAGGGTACTCTTTTCGGTCCAGGCCGTCCCAGTTCAACCCCCGTTCTTTAGATCGCACACCGCTGTATTGAAACGGTTCCCTGTCATAAATCACGTGAAAGAAGCTAGCTGCAAGGGCATAGATGTCGTCTGAAGGCGACGCTTTCCTCGAGTCTTGACTTGGTGGAGGGCAATACAAAATCGTACCAGGCGCAGAATGTTGTTGCCCTATTCTGGTCACAAAGTCGTAGTCCGTTAACACCAACTCGTGCTCTGATACGATCATGTTGCCTGGACTGACATCGCCGTGTACAAGCCCGTTGCCATGCAGGACCTCCAAGGCTTCACACATTGTACGGAGCCAGCGTAAGGCCAATTTTTCGCTAGTCTCCTTGAGGTCTTCAGCTAATAGGGAAAAGACGCCCTTGTAATCCCGAAGAGGCGCGCCGTCGATCCAGGACATGATTGAAATAAAGTTATTCTCTTTCCATTCCTTGGCTACCTCATATATGACCGAAAGAGCCGAATGACGTCCAAGGTGTGAGTGGGCCAAATTATAGGACCTTGAGACAAGCCTCCCAAAATCCTCACTTTGCCCGACCTTGGCTACGTAAGTGCCCAACTCCTCCTTCGTTGACGAATCGATCTTTTTCACTTTGAAGGCAGTGCCTACGCCGCCTGAGCCAAGCCGAGAGACAATTCGATAGGTATAGTTGCCAAAAGCAACTTCCTGTTCCTCTGCCCAAAATCGGGCGGGTGGAATTGTGGGCGCGGGCACAGATTCACCCAGCAACTGTGCGAGCGATGTTTCCATCTCTTCCAATCGCGCGCGCCTTTCAGGCTCTTTCGCTAACCCTTCAGCCAAGACATGGGCCGCTACCTGGCTAGTCTCGTCCTGGCTCTTCTCAAACAACCTGATTAAACATGCGCATAGGGAGTACACGTCGGAGCGCTGGTCGGCAACCCCCAGGCCTTGTGCGCGAACCTCGGGAGAAAAGATGGGCTCCCACGTTCCTAACTCACTTCCGGCAGAAACAACACTAATATCGGCAGGAATTTTGGTTCGCTCAAAGCCAGTCAGTATTGGTGAATTGTCGTGCCTGACAAGAATCGTCTCAGGAGTGAGATTGCGGTGAACCAGGTAATTATCGCCCGTTTCCGCTTCGTGCAACTCACCGAGAGAGCGGACGACGCTTCGAGCGAAGGCCAGCCGCGCCATTGGCTCCCACGAACTATCGGACGCGCGTTCGGCAATAGTAGGCGCGGAGGGATCGACCATTGTGAAAAAGCACATTTCACCTGCATATCCCGGTGCGTCTTGAAACGAATCCCGAATTCGCGGGGCCCAACGGTACAGTTGGAGCCGATAAAGCGCCTCAAATTCGCGCCTTGCTCTTGTCTCGGCGTTTTCTGCATCGTTCGCAGACAGGTCATAGAGGTGCAGGATTACCCGCTCCTGGCTGGAGGAATGAATGCCCTTGTAGATGCGATGGAAGCGTTCATCTTTGGATGTCTGGAGTTCCAGGTTAAGGTAACCTGCGAGTCGTCGCAGCGAACCGTCCATCGCGACAACACTTCTCGGCTCTAAAGCACTGGCCAGCATTTGCACTTGCGAAGGAGTCAGCACACGTGGAGAATCAAAACCGATAGCGCTTTTCCACCCCGAAATTAAATGGTATTCGATCCCGCGCACCGTTTTTCCGGCAAATCGTTTGACCTTGGAGGGTTCTCGGGTCAGCAGGAACACACCATCCACGTGCCCCAGATCCGGGACAACCTTTCGGAGAGTCGTCGCGATTTTTTTCGCCTTGTTCGTTACCAAGTCAGCCGCCTTCTCCACCACATCTTTGTGTGAGTCTACCCACTGCTCGCTCCAATGCTTGACCTCAATTACTCGAACTCCCGAAGGCCCGATAGCAACAATGTCGATTTCATCGGATTGGCGCTGATCTGTGGCAGAGAAAGCCAGATTCGTCAGCAGTATCCATCTGCCCTCACCAGGCATGGATATGAGGCAACTCTTCAAGTGCGCGAAAGCTTTTAGTTCGCTCTCATTGGCGGCCGGCCCACATTCAAAATGGGTAACTTTCATCTTCTCTGATCCTCCATCACAAGACTATGTAGAGTGGAATTTTACCGCTTCGCTTGCCATTTCACAAGATTTAGCGTATTCTGCACATAAATGACCACCACCTGGACCACCCGCGGTTTCGAAAGCTTTCGCCAAGGCCGGTTCGGCAACGCAGGCCAGAACCTGTACGTTTCCCGCGCCGGCGTGCTGCAACGAATCCACCAGTACGACCTCAACGGCAATGGCTACCTGGATCTGGTCTTCTGCAACAGCCAGAACCACCAGGAGCGCCCCCCGGCCTTCGTCTACAGTGACCCTCTCGGCGCCGCCCACCGCACCGAGTTGCCGGCTGAAGGCGCATGGACCGGCGCCGTCGCCGACCTCAACAACGACGGCTTCGACGACCTGATCCTGGGGATGCGCCACAACGGCATCCGGCCCGACCTCAACGCCATCATCTACTATGGCGCGCCCGACGGCCTGAGCGAACGACGGCAGCAGCACCTGCCCGTTCCCCAATGCGAGTCGGTGGCAGCCGGAGACTTTGACGGCGACGGCCGTCCCGACCTTGCCTTCGCCAGCCAGGGCGCGCTCCGCATCTTCTTTCAATCCAATCTGGGGTTCGAGCCGCAGAGATTCGTCGACCTGGACATCGCCCCCGAACAACTGACCGCCAGCGACCTTGACGGCGACGGTTTTGACGACCTGGTCGTACGTTCAGTTGAGGGCAGCGTAACCGTATATTGGGGCGGCGCCGATGGCATCAACCCGGATCGCGCAACCTTCTTCTTCGAACCTGACACGGAGCGCGCCCGCCCGTCAGAGTCGGCGGTACAGTACGCCGAGTACGTCGAGGAGGCAAAGC
This sequence comes from Caldilineaceae bacterium, assembly GCA_965200615.1. Taxonomy (GTDB): domain Bacteria; phylum Chloroflexota; class Anaerolineae; order Caldilineales; family Caldilineaceae; genus Bin5. The sequence continues at coordinate 2,457,737 of OZ241377.1, forward strand.
CGCTGGCCGGAATCGTCCATCTGAACGACCGTCCCCATCTCTTTCTGCCCAGGTCGCAAAGCGTCAAAGCGTTTCGCTCGCGCCGGTCGGCAAGGATCGGCGCTTAGGACCTCCCTTGGAACTGTACTGCTCTCAGGCCATGGCCGCTGCGATAGGCGATGTCAACGGCGACGGTTACGATGACCTTGTGTTTGCCTGCCGCGAGACTTGTGACGAGGGTGAACGCTCCTGGATATACTGGGGTGGCCCGGAAGGTTTCGACGAGACCCGCCGTACGCCTCTCAACAGCTACCGTGCCTGCGATGTCGCCGTCGCCGACCTGTCCGGCGACGGCTGCGCCGACATCATCCTGTGCCAGGCCCATACCCCCGATTCCTACAGCGCCGACTCTCTTATCTATCGATCCACTCCTGACGGAATCGACCCCGAGCCGGTCCGCCTGCCCTGTCAGGATGCCCGCCGCGTCCTCCTGGCGCGGGCCGGCCCCGACGCCAGGCCGCACGCAATCTTTGTAAACCATTTCGGCCGCAACCGCCTGGGCAACATCAGTCCCTACATATATTTTGGCGAAGCGGACGGCTTTTCTTCGCAGAGGAGGCAGGAGCTGCCCGGGTGGGGCGCAGTCGAGGCCCTCTGCTGCGATTTCAACGACGACGGCTACGTCGACGTCGTCCTCGCCAACGCGTCGGAAAACTCGGTCGACCGCGATCCTGGTTCTTACCTGCTGCTCAACGGGCCGGACGGCTTTGCCGGCGAACCAACCTCGATCCTTCCCACCGCGCGGGCGCACGGCGTCTGTGCCGCCGACATCAACCGCGACGGCCATCTCGACCTGATCTTCTGCGGCTTCGACAATCCCGAACTCCTGATCTTCCACGGAGCCGAAGCAGAGACCGCGACCGGTCTCTGCTTCGACACCGCCAACCCGCGGCGCATCTGCTTGGAGCACGACGGCAAGCTCTACAACGAACCGCGCTGGATCTACCTCGCCGACCTCAACAACAACGGCTGGCTCGACCTGGTCGTCCCCCAGATCGCCTACGACCGCAGCTTCATTCTGTGGGGCGGTCCGCAAGGCTTCAGCATGGACCGCTGCCAGCCTCTCTCCGTCGTGCGCGGCGCCTGCGCGCGCGCCGCCGACCTGAACGGCAACGGCTACCTCGAACTCATCATCGGCGGCCACATAACCTCCCAGGACGGCCCGCACGACTCCTTTGCCTACATCTACTGGAACGGGCCCGGCGGCCTGCGCGAGGACCGCCGCACACTGCTCCCCGCCAGCGCGATCAACTCCATGGCCGTGGCCGACTTCAACAACGACGGCCTGCTCGACCTCTTCATCTGCTCCTATCACAACGGCCGTGAGCGGGACATAGACTCCTTCCTCTATTGGAACCGCGCCGGGCGCGGCTTCTCCGCGAACGACCGCACGCGCCTCTTCACGCACTCCGCATCCGGCTGCGTCGCCGCCGACTTCAACGGCAACGGCTGGATCGACCTGGCAGTCGCCAACCACAAAGTGGAAGGCGATCACGTCGGATATTCAGCTGTCTGGTGGAATGGACCCGAAGGGTTCAGCGCCGAACGCGTAACGCGGCTGCCGACATCCGGCCCGCACGGAATGACCTCCGTCAGCCCCCACAACATCGCCGACCGCGGCCCGGAGGAGTACTATCAGTCCGCCCCCTGCAAACTTCCCAACGGCGCACGAGCAACCGAAATATCTTGGGAAGCGGAAACGCCGCCTCGCACCTGGGTAAAGGCCCAATTGCGATTCGGCGTCACGGAAGAGGACTTGGAAGAAGCGGCCTGGCAGGGACCGGGCGGAGAGGCAACGTGGTTCGAAAGACCCCAGGCCGTCGGCGCCCTGAGCCAAACCGGCCAGTGGGTACAGTACAGACTCGCCCTGGGCGCCCAAAACGCATGCGGCACGCCCCGCGTCACCAGGGTGGATGTACACTATGATGAACCAGAACCATCGTGAGGAGCGCCCGCCGTTGACTCAGGCTTGGCCTGATTGGGAATAGCCGTCTGCTAATTGCCTGTTGCCGAACTGCACATACTCCAACACCGCGGGGTTGCAGATGTCTTTCGGCTGCCGGCCGTTGAAGAAGTCGAGCACCGCGGCCACGGCCATGTGCTCGATGCGCCCGCGACCTTCGATCGTCGTTGTCGCCGAGTGCGGAGTCGCCACGATCTTGGGATGCGTGCGCAGCCGCGACGAAACCGGAGGCGGCTCCGGGTCGAACACGTCCAGACCCGCCCCGCGAATCTGCCCGCTGTCCAGCGCCTCCAGGAGCGCCTCCTGGTCTACCAACGGGCCTCGCGCCAGATTGAGCAGAATTGCCTCTGTCTTCATCTGGGCGAAGCGGTCGGCGTTCATCAGATGACGCGTTTCCGGCGTGGAGGGCGCGTGCAGACTGAGAAAGTCGGCGCTGCCGATAACAGTGTCCAAATCAGCGAGTTCTACACCTATCTCCCTGGCCCGTTCCTCTGTGATGTAGGGGTCGAAGGCCAGCACACGCATGTCGAATCCCCGCCCGCAGATGTGTGCCACGCGTCCACCGACCCGGCCCAGCCCGACCAGCCCGAGCGTCTTGCCCATCAGTTCCGTGCCCATCGGCACCGCTCGTGGCGCAAAGCTGCCGGCGGCCAGCTGCTCTAATCCCGGTTTGACCTGCTTGGCCGCGGCCAGCATCAAAGCTACCGTGTGTTCGGCGGTCGATTCCGTGGGTCCGTCCGGCGTGTTGCAGAAAACCACGCGATGTCGCGTAGCCGCGTCCAGGTCCACGTTGTCGATGCCGATACCCGTGCGCACCAGGACGCGCAAATTGGGCAACCGGTCGAATACCTCATCGTTGTAGCGGATCGCGGAGGCGGCCAGAATTGCCTGTGCCGGCTCCGCGCTGCCCACCGGGTCATCAGGGTCTGCGATCAGGCGCGTAACCGTATCGGGAAACTTGGACAGAGCGTCAGAAAGCTGGGGCGCTTCGCTCCAGACATGCGTTAGTTCAGAAAGATTCATGGAATCCACTTTCACCTTTTTGCTTGCTGGCAACTCTTCATCTACTTTGGGCACCGTATTCATGCGCCAAAGAATAGTATGGGGACTCAACTATGTCAAAATGCAGGCCCTTTCTCGGAAAGTAAGTAGTAACGCATAACCCGTCGCTTCTGTCCCGCCGGAGTCACTTCCACGAAACCAGCGCGGCGGTACGTCTCCGGCGTCCCCATGTACGTGTACGAAGGGGCATCCGGCGCCACCGGGTAGCCTTCGACAGCAGGCGCGCCCTGATCGCGGGCATAGTCGACAGCGGCCTTCAACAGCCTGCACGTCAGCCCTTGCCGGCGGAAATGGCGGTCGACGAACAGACACACCACCGACCAGACCGGCGTGTCGTCAATTCGCGGCAGCACCCGGGAGCGCTCCAGCGCCGCGTAACTCTCGCGCGGCGCAATCGAACACCAGCCAACCGGTGTCGTCCCGCTGTAAGCGAGGATACCGACGGGCGTGCCCGTCCTCACCAGCTCTTCAAGAGCGGCCACACGGCCTTCTTTAGTTGACCGGCGAAATGCAGAGCTTGTCATCCGCCACCGCATGCAGGAGCAGTATCGAAACTTGCCGTGACACTGCGAGAACTCTTCCAGGTCCGGAAGCCGCTCGGCTGTCACGGGCCGGAACAGGAGGCGTGAGTTTGCTTGATAATTCATCTGTTTTCGGTTCGATTAACCCACCCCGGGCCAGGTCTCAAAACGATCACCACAAAGGGAATCTAAGGAACTTGATGCTCGCTGTTCGCCAATTGATTCTATAGCATTGGGACAGATATAGCCTACATGACTGGACCTGCAAATCTCGTGCGCCGCCCATCCTGTTGTATCCGCCCAGCCTGATCTCCGGAAGGCTTGTTGGCAGACCTCTGTGCCATCTCCACTGAATACCATAACATCACTGCGTCTGCCTGCCCTGATGTCTGCGATGGCGTATTGCAAACCTGTTTGACAGCCCATACTAAATGTAGTATACAAGGGCCGACCGCAAAGAATCCAACCAGGCGCAGAGAATTGCTCTTGCCTACGCGTCCCGCCAGCACCCCGATACTTTGGTGAAGCCCGAACGCGATGGCAGCCCTTTTTCCTGGAACCGCATTCTTGCCAACAGTATCGAATGGGCGCGACCAGAGCAATTTCTCTTACTCTCGTAGCTCTTGAAACTGGTTGCAACCGCCCCGAAAGTCTTCGCGTGTGTTAGTGCCGCACAGTTCTTCCCTGGATCAGTATGACGCGTGATGGCTGACCGCTGGGCGGATTACTTTTTCGTTTTCTGAATTCCTCAGGAGGAAACTCATGCAAAAAATTATTCGCACCTCTGTGCTGGCTGCTGTATTGGTTCTGGCTGTTGTCCTCTCAGCATGCGCAGCGCCAGCGGCTCCGGCCGGAGGAACAGCTGCCGGCGGCGGTGAGGCCATGGAAGAGGAAATAGTCGAGATTACCTGGCTGCAGTGGTGGGTCAATGAATGGGGCCCGGACAACCATGCCCAGTTGATCGCCGACTTTGAAGCCCAACATCCCAACATCAAGGTTACGGTTGTCGACGTGCCCTGGCCCGAAATGGCCGGCAAGCTCCAGGCCGCGGCCGCAGGTGGCAGCGAAACCTATGACCTGTTCGGTACGGAGTCGACATGGATAGCCGGTCTTACCAAACAGGGGTTCATTGAAGATCTCGGTCCATGGCTTGAAAATGACCCTGAGTTCGCCGCTAAACTGACCCCGACAACGCCAATGAACCTGTTGGGCGAGACAAGAGGTCTTTGCCTCTATCTCATTCCTTACCAGTTTGCCTACAACGTTGACGTCTTTGAGGAAAAGGGGCTTGAGCCGCCAACAAACTGGGATGAATTTGTAGAGGTGCTGCAAGCCTTGCGAGACGAGGATACCAACTCATACGGCATGAGTATGCCCTTGCAGGACGGCGGTTTCCTCCTGCTGCGCTATTTCAACTTCCGGCTCGCCCAAGAGGGTGGCCAGATGCTTGACGAGAACGGCAACGTTGCCTTCAACTCGGCTGAAGGCGTGGCGGCTATGGATTGGTGGAAAGAGTTCTACGATATGGGCTTGGTTGTACCCGGTTCCTTCGGCGAGGATCAGGCATTGATGCTGGAATTCGTGGCCAGTGGCCAGACCTCCGCCATCATTGACGGCCCGTTTATCTGGACGAAGGCAAAGCAGATCGATCCCGATATCCGTATGGCCTACGCCCCCGCGTGGACGCACAATACGGGTGGCTACTCCTGGGCTTGCAGTGGCATGGGGATCGCGGCCAACTCTCCCCACAAAGAAGAGGCTTGGGAATTCTTCAAGTACATCTATTCGGATGAAGTCTCCCTTAAGATGACTGAAACGGTCAGCCTTCTCTGGGCGACGAATGCGGCTGTCGATTCGCTGGCCGACTCGGATGATCCAATGTTGAGCCAGGTGCCCGCATTTGCAAATCAGGATCCCGAGAACAACATCCTGTTTGCTCCCCTTCCCGAAGCCTCGAAACTCATAGATGCATTCCAACAGGCTTTCCAGCAGGTACTTGCCGGTGAAAAGGATTCCCAGACCGCGCTGGATGAGGCGGCCGCCATCTGGCAGGCCGAGTTGGACGCCGCCAAGTAACTGTATCGAACCGGAGAGGACTTTGCAGCAATTCTCTCCGACCTCGGTCTGACTACTGCGGTCCCTGCTTATCATGGCAAAAGATCAGGGCCTTACGGGTACAAACTGCCCGTAAGGCCCTGATCTGCAACTCACCGGACCCCCTGATTGCAGCACAATTCTTGAGAGCTCAAGTATGGGTGAAAAGGGCGCGCATCAACTGCCTTCCCCCGAGATGCCTGTAAGGGTCACCGAAGCCCAATCGGCCCGACGTGGGCCTCCCTCGATGCGAAGAGTCCTGCCCCGCGGGATGAATGGCTTCCTGTTCGTGGGACCCGCAATTATCTTTCTCCTCCTTGTCAGCATCTTTCCACTGGCGCGCACATTCCAGATGAGCCTGATCGATGTGGAGGCCGGCGTTCCCCTGTTTGTCGGCATTCGACACTATGCCGATCTGGTGCAAGACCCGTGGTTCTGGAGTAGTCTGACCAACGCTGTTGTCTTTACGGTTGCCTCGGTAATTCTGCACATCTTCATCGGCATGGTGCTGGCGATTCTGTTGAATGAGGACTGGTTTAGCACGACATTGAGAAACATTATGCGCGGCCTGCTAATCCTGCCGTGGGTATTCTCCACGGCATCTGCGGGACTTATGTGGACTCTCCTGTATCATCCTTTCGGCCTCCTCAACTATCTTTGGGTCGGTCTATTGGGTCAGGAAATGCCGATTGAATTCCTTGCAAAGCCGGGTCTGGCAATGGCTTCGGTTGTGGCGGTCAATACCTGGAAAGCCTATCCCTTCTATATGATCATCATTCTTGGCGGTCTGCAGGCGATTCCGCCCGAACTCTACGAGGCTGCCAAGGTTGACGGGGCCAACGCAGGGCGACGTTTTTGGCATGTCACTCTGCCCCAGCTGCGTCCCATCCTGATCGCCATTTCGACCATCGACATCATTACGACCGTGGGACACGTCGATCTTATCAGGATGCTGACCCGGGGAGGTCCCCTCCGCAGCACCGAAACCGTGGCATACTATATCTACAAGACCGCCTTACTTGACGGCAACCTTGGCTACGGCGCGGCGGTCAGCACGCTGATGCTGATCATGGTAGCTATCCTTATCATCGTCTATTTGAGGCTGGTGTCTCGAGGGAGCGATTCAGGTGAAACGAGCTTCTGATCTCAGATTCAGATACGGTTATCTGATACATCAAACTGCCGTCGTCTTACTCACGACTCTTTTGGCAATTGTAATTCTTACGCCTGTGGTCTGGATGATCAATGCCGCTATGCGGCCAATAAAGGAGGTTCTCACATACCCTCCCCGGCTCGACCCCAGCCAGCTCACCTTTGAATACATGGCTTCTTTAATCGAAAACGAACTGTATCGTGGGTATTTCGTGAACAGTACGATTATCTCTCTGTCCACGCTGGCAATCGTTCTCGTTCTTGGCCTGCTCGCAGCCTATGGCTTTTCGCGGTTCAAAATGGTGGGCGGGCGCTACATGCTGCTTGGTATCATGGCACTGCTCATGCTGCCTACCGTAACCCTGATCGTTCCCTATTTCCGGTTGGCCCACCTTGTCGGACTCTACGACACCCTCTTTGGACTTATCGTCGTAAACTCTGCCTTTATTCTGCCCATCTGTATCTGGCTCCTGAAGGGCTACATGGACGCCATCCCCGTAGATCTTGAAGAAGCGGCAATGATAGACGGCTGCACCCGGCTCCAGGCCATGCAGAAGATTCTGGTGCCCTTGGCCGTACCGGGAATCGTGGGCACAGGCACCTTCGTTTTCGTATTTGCCTGGAACGAATTCCTTCTTGCCGTTACACTAACGGACTCGCCCGGATCTCAGCCCCTTACGATCGGGTTGGCCGCCTTCTTTGGCCAGTTCGTCAGGGACTGGAACTCTATCATGGCTCTTTCGACTATCACCAGCATCCCGCTCATGATCATCTTTGTCCTCTTTCAGCGTTGGGTTGTGCAAGGCATGACGAGCGGCGCAGTCAAATAGCCCTCTTTTCCTGTTGTCCGTCGCGGAGCAACAGTCGCCACTCACATTTGGCGCGTCGCTCTCTGTAAATCAAAGGTGATACTGTCGCAGTTGGTCGAATGACTTCCGGGCAAGTCTGCGAAGGCATTTTCTGCTCAAATTATGCTCAAACAGGTCACGATCTGTACAGTTTCTTCTGGACAGTGGCCGGTGCAACTTCTCTAACGTAAAGGGAGAATAACGAAGTGCGCATAGCAATCGCCGGTATCAGCCATGAAGCCCTGAATACATCCCCTGTTCCGACCACACTTGACCACTTTCAGGTCTGGCGCGGCCAGGAGCTCCTGCATGGGGAAACACTGTTCTCGCCCTACCCGGCGGGGGCGGCGGCCGGGGCTGCGGTCGGCCCCAAATACGCCTCGCTTGCTGACATGATGAACGACTTGGGGGCAGAACCGGTCCCCATTTTGCACGCAAATGGCCTGTCCCCGTCAGGAACGGTAGAACAAGACACCTACCTCCGGCTGAGAGACGAGATCATCGACGGAATCCGGCAGGCCGGGCAACTGGACGGCATCTGCCTGATCCTGCACGGCGCGCTTCTGGTCGAGCATATTTGGAGCGGCGAGACCGACCTGGTTCGGTCGATCAGGGCCGAGGTCGGAAACGACCTCCTCATCTCAGCCAGGTTCGACCTGCATGGTAACCTCACCGAAGAGTTCGCCAACAAGACCGATATCTGGACCGTCTATCGCACCGCCCCCCATCGCGACGCGCCGCAGACGCTGGAAAGGGCGATAACCTTGCTCGCGCACTGCATTCGCGGCGGTCAGCGCCCGCGCCCGGTCTTTGTCCGCGTACCGATGATTCTGCCCGGAGAGCGGGCCACGACCCAAGTTGACCCGATGAAGTCCCTGTTGGAACTGGCAATCGAAATCGGACAGCAACCGGGCATCCTGACCGCCGAAATCCTGGTCGGCTTCGGCTGGGCGGACGCTCCCTATTCCTCTGGCAGCGTTGTGGTTATCGCCGAGAGCGAGCCGCACCTGCCCCATGCAAGGCGGCAAGCCAAACGCCTTGCGCAAGCCATGTGGGACCAGCGCCACAACTTCACCTTCGACCAGGAGGTCGCCTCCTCCGCCGACGAGGCCATCGATCTCGCACTGACCGCCAGTGAAAGCTGCGTTTTCATCGCAGATTCCGGCGACAACCCCACCGCGGGTACACCCGGCGATGTGCCCCACTTTCTGTCGCGTCTCCTTGCCAAAAATGTCCCCGACGCCATACTGGCTGGAATTCCCGACGGCGAGGCCGCCCGTACCTGCTTCGAAGCGGGTGTCGGCGCCACCGTTTCGCTCAGCCTCGGCGGAAAACTGGACACCGAGTACGGCGCTCCCCTGGAGGTCACGGGTACCGTGGTGCATCTCTGCCAATCCGAACAGGCTTCGAAGGAACCCGCCATCGCTATGCTACAAGTGGGCGGCGTTCGTGTCCTGATCACCGACAGGCGCACCTACTTCTCATCTCTGAACGACTTCCGTAAGGCCGGAGTCGAGCCCCTGGACCATAAGATCGTAGTCGTGAAGCTGGGCTATCTCATGCCAGAACTGCGCGACGCTGCGCCGCGGGAAATCCTGGCCCTTACCCGGGGATACTCTGATCTGGACTTCACGCGTTTGCCCTACAGATACGTAACCCGTCCGATCTTCCCCTTGGACGAAGACTTTGCCTGGTCCCCCGTGATTACGAATGTCGCGGGATACGGCGGCTGACCGCGCAATGAAATGACCAGTTGACGTTGCAGCCTGCAAACGAGCAATGTTGGAACCGGCCAGTGTGCGGCCGGTTTGCTGAAATCAAGGAGAACAAGAATGGCCGGACCCGGCATGGAACTGGTCGGTGAAGAGGAGATAGAGGAAGTCCTCCAGGTTTTGCGGGCAGGCTATCTCTATCGCTACGGCGTAACGACCCCCGACGGAGTTGACCCGCGCTTCCAGGGTAAGGTCTACCAGCTGGAGCAGGAGATCGCTGCCATGTCGCAGGTACAGTATGCGGTGGCGGTTAACTCCGGCACATCAGCGCTGTTGGCCGCCATGGCAGCCCTCGGCATCGGGCCCGGAGACGAGGTGATCGTCCCCGGTTTCACCTTCGTGGCCAGCATCTCGGCCATCGTCTACACTGGCGCCGTACCCGTCCTCGCGGAGATCGATCGCACTTTCAACCTTGATCCGGAGGACGTGAAAGCGAAGATCAGCCCCCGCACCAAAGCCATAATGGCCGTCCACATGATGGGCAATCCGGCCCGTTTGGAGGAGCTTAGGCGAGTCGCCGACATAAACAACCTGTTTCTGATCGAGGACTGTTGCCAGGCCTTCGGCGCCGCCTACCGCGGCCGCCCCATCGGCTCAATCGGCCATGTCGGCGCCTTCAGTTTCAACATTTACAAGACCATCACATCGGGCGACGGCGGCATGGTCATCACCGATGACGAGGAGTTGTACAGGAGGGCGTTCGCCTTTCATGACCAGGGACATTCTCCCTTGAGGACCGGCGTCGAGATCGGCAGACGTCCCTTCCTTGGCCTGGACTTTCGCTGTACCGAGCTCCAGGCCGCCGTGCTGCTGGCCCAACTGCGCAAACTGCCCACATTGATCGACCGTCTGCAGACCAGTAAGCGGCACTTCAAGGATGCGATATCCGATCTGCCTGGTCTGGAATTCCGCGAAGTCCTCGATCCCGAGGAGGAGGTCGCCACGATACTGACCGTGATCTTACCGGACGCGGACGTGGCCGCGAAGATCGCCGCTGCACTGAACAGCAAGGTCGTTGCCGAAGCCGGCTGGCACGTCTATAACAACATGGAACACCTGTTGGAACAGCGCATGCCCACACCGTTGTCCTGCTCGTTCGGTTGTCCCCACTACGCCGAAGCCGGCGGTTCGATGCAATACGGAAAAGGGATGTTGCCGCGCACCGACGACCTGCTGGCACGCTCGATCAATATCAGTATCGGCGTTTCCGATGCTGGCCTGGGTTCCGCCTTTGGTGTGACAATCAACGACGATCTGGACGTGGTGGCGGAGCGGGCCGCTGCCTTTCGCCGAGTCGCGTCCAGCTATCTCATCTGACTGCTAATACACCGGGATGTGAGCCTCATGCGAGAATTTTCGCGATTTTTTTTCTATCTTCTTGAAGTATATTAGAGGCGCTGGTCTAAACGACAACAGATCATTTGTCTTCAAGAGTGAATAAGAAGGGAAAGTCAATGAACGCATCCATAGCTGAAATCGCCCAATCTTTCGCACGCGATGGGTTTGTCGTCGTCCCCAATCTGTTCAATCGCGCGGAGGTAAAGGTCTTTAAAGAGGAAATTCAGAATATTCTGCACGAGGTAAGGCAGGAGTCTGAAGGAGAGGGCAGCCAGAAGAAATTCGTGGATGAAACCGGCGTCTACGTCGGGCTGGCAGGACGCAGCAGCCTCTTTCGCCAATCCGTGCGCGATGAACGCCTGGTCGACATCCTCGAGGCCATCATTGGCCCCAATGTCGAGTTCTTGAGCGACAAAGTCGTATACAAAGACGAAGACACGCATATCGCCAGCCCCTGGCATCAGGACTGGCCGTACTGGGAGGGAACTCACAAGATCTCAGTTTGGGTCGCGCTCGACGATGCCACGCCCGAAAACGGCTGTCTCAAGCTCTTGCCCGGCTCGCATCGCGGCAGTGTGATTCATGACGGCGACATGAGCGACGGCTCCGGCTTTGGCCACCGCATTCGGCCCGAAACGATCGATGAGAGCACGGCCATTACCGCACCGGTAGAGGCTGGCGGAGCGGTTTTCTTCCATGACCTGACCATGCACGCCAGCCACCCGAACACAGAGCGTCGCGAACGCTGGACTTGGGTCCCCACCTATCGCGATGCGCAGGCCGAAGACCCGCCCTATTCGTTTGCCGTCGCCAACGCCGTTGTTCGGGGAACCGGTCGCGAGTAGGGGCAGCCAAAGACCGACGGAAAGTCGCACTGGAGCGACCGAAAACTATCTGTCATTCCCCGAACAGTGACATAAATGGCATTTCCAACTGGGCGAGGACCAATCTGAGAGGAGAGAATGATGACTGTTACAAAAGGGAAACTGACCCGACGCACCTTCCTAAAAGCGACCGGTTTTGGTGCAGCGGCAGCGGCAGTTTCCGCCTGCGTTGCCCCCGCTCCTGCGGCCGGCGACGAGGCGGCCCCGGCCGCTGAGCAGATCGACCTCGACTACTGGTACATCTGGGGCGGTCGGGGTGGAGAAGGGCAGGTGGCCGGTTGCGATCTGTTCACCGAACACAACCCCAACATCACCATGCACCCGCTCACCGCGGGCGGTGTCATTGTTGACAAAACACTGGCCGCCTTTGCCGCCGGCGACCCGCCCGACCTGGTCGACCTGATCCTTTGCGCTCCCCTTGCCGGACGCGGGGCCCTGATTGCCGTAGACGACTACATCGAAAGCAGCGCAATTGTCGATCTCGACAACTACCAGGCCGCTCACCTGGAGGCGGTAAACTGGGCAGGTGAACGATGGGGACTGCCCGCAAATGAGGGGCTTGGCTGGCTTGGCCTCGCCCGCAACCGCAACCTCGTACAAGAGGCCGGCCTCGACGAGGACGCCCTCCCCGGTGACTTTGAAGAGCTTCACTCTTGGGCCGAAGCCCTCGAAGATATCGATGAAAACGGCAATGTCCAAACCCTCGGCATGGACATCAGAGGCATCCTCACCTACCCCGACTGCTGGAGCGTCGTCATGGGCAAGCGCTACTTCGACGGCGATACCTTCGAATACAACTTCGACAGCGAAGAATTCGCAGAAGCTCTGCAGATCGCGAAATCCTTCTACGACAGGGTAGGAGCCGAAAAGATTGCTGAGTTTAAAGCGGCGCAAGAAGGTCAACCGATTCCCAGCCCGGCGGCAGCAGGCAGAGTCGGCCTGTTTACAGGCGGTTCATGGACGCCTGGATCGCTGGCGCTCAACGCCGCCGAGGGTCTCGAGTTTGGATTTTCTTTCATTCCAGACGGCGCAGGCGAGGGCAAAATGCCCTTCTTCGCCGGCACCCACACGGCCATGATTCTGAATGGCTCAGACAATCCCGACGCCGCCTGGCAGTTCCTGGAATTCACCTCCACCGACGAGTACAACCGGCGCGTTTACGACGTTTCCGGCTTCATTATGGGGACGAAGAGCTTCATCGACTCACTGGACATGAGTTCGCTGTATCCAGGTCTCGACTTCTACACGAGCGGGCTGTCGGAAGGCACACGCGTGTGGGGCATCGCCTCGGATCCGAACTGGTATCTGGCCTGGGCCGACTTCCTGTCCCTTGAGGAAGAGGTAGGCTTCGGCAAGACCGACCCAGCCGAAGGTCTGCAGATCCTCCAGGAAAAACTCACCACCGAACTGGCAAAGGTGTTGGAAGCCTGACAGCTGAGAGCTTTGTCAGCTTGACGGGAGGAATAGACGATTGACGCCCGCGACCAAACGATTCCTGACGATGTTGGCCTTCATATCGCCATGGATCATCGGGTTCCTGGCCTTCTTCGTCTATCCCCTCCTCCTCTCTCTCTATTACAGCTTCACCGAATACAATCTCCTGCAGCCACCGAAGTGGGTCGGCCTGCAGAACTATTCCAGCCTCACAGAAGACACACACTACCTGAACGCTGTAGGGAACACCGTCTACTTCGTGGTGTTCTCGGTACCTCTGGGCGTGCTGACCGCTTTCATAATCGCCTTTCTGCTCAATCAGCAGTTGCGGCTACGCGTCCTGCTGCGAATGATCTTCTACATTCCCATCGTCGTACCGATCAGCGCCACCGCGATACTGTGGATGTGGATTTTCAACTCGAATTGGGGCCTGCTCAACAACCTTCTCGCCCTGGTCGGCATTCAGGGCCCTTCCTGGTTGGGCAGCCCATCCTGGTCAAAACCATCCCTGATCATCATGCAACTCTGGCTGGTCGGAGGGTCGGTACTCATCTTTCTGGCCGCCCTGCAGGACGTGCCGCGGGCGCTCTATGACGCCGCCATGGTGGACGGCGCCAACGCCATCCGCCGCGTCTGGCATGTCACCATCCCCATGGTGACGCCTGCTATCCTCTTCAGCCTGTTGACCGGCCTGATCGCCGCCTTTCAGACCTTTGCCAATGCTTGGATTATGACCAGAGGCGGTCCGATTCGATCTACCGAGTTCTACGTACTCTATCTGTACGATAACGGCTTTCGCTTCTTTCGCATGGGATACGCTTCGGCCATGGCTTGGATTCTTTTCGGCGGCGTCGTCATCGTAACTGTGATCCTGTTCCGGACCTCCGCGCGCTGGGTTTACTACGGCGGCGAAGGGTAGTCGAATCGGGTCGTATCTGGAGGGGCGCCACGACGCCCGTTCCCATGGGCCAAGCGCAAGCCCTTCTGCACAATTCAGAACGATGCACTTAACCGGGCAAACGTTAGGAAAGACAATCTTCTACCTTGCTGGTCTGGTGGCGGCCGCCGCTTTTGCTCTGCCCTTCTTTTGGATGGTGTCCACGTCTCTTAAGGTCCCTGGCGACATCTTTGTATCGCCGCCCACCTGGGTTCCCTGGCCCCTGCAGTGGCAGTCCTATCCCGAGGCGTGGACCTTTATTCCCTTTTTCAGCTACACGGTCAACACACTGCAGATCGCGATTCCATCTATCGTTGGAATCCTGTTCTCATGTACTCTGACCGCCTACGGTTTCGCCCGCATTCGCGCCTGGGGACGGGACGTGCTTTTCTTCATCTGCCTTTCCACGATGATGATCCCGTGGGCCGTTACAATGGTCCCTCTCTTCGTAATCTTCAAGAACCTGGGCTGGACAGGCACGTACCTGCCGCTCATTGTGCCCAGCTTCCTCGGCAGCGCCTTCTACATTTTTCTTCTCAGACAGTTTTTCCTGACGATCCCTATGGAACTGTCCGACGCTGCGCGGGTCGACGGCTGCTCGGAGCTGGGCATCTTCGCCCGCATTATTCTACCCCTCTCAAAACCGGTTCTGGCGACCGTGACTCTGTTCGAATTCAATCGCGTCTGGAGCGACTATCTGGCCCCCCTGATCTTTCTGACCCGCCAGGAACATTTCACCATCGCCCTGGGTCTTACCTACTTCCTCGATCGAGACCGCCCCTTATGGAATCTGGCCATGGCGGGCAATACCATGGCCATTCTGCCCGTGATCCTCGTCTTCGCGCTCGCTCAGCGGGCCTTCATCGAAGGCATCACTCTCACCGGCATCAAGGGCTGATTCACCCGCCAGTCGTCCAATTTGCCTGCCTCGCGTTGAGATAATCCTTCTGTGAAAATCCGGTGCACCGAGGAGCAGAGACTCTTGAGCCATCCACTTCTGGACAGAAGGGTGATAGAACAAGCGCCCGGAGAATATCTTAGCGAGATTGGCAAGGTCTACTCAGTTTTTGATGCGCAAGTGCAGGATTCCGGTAACATCTCGTATGGCGTTCAGGTCGGACAACAGCGCTTCTTCGTCAAGACCGCCGGAGATCCCAACGATCCCCGCCCCTTTCTGCCCCACGAGGAAAGAGTAGCTCTGCTTCACAACGCAGTTCGCGTTCGACGCAGTTGCTTTCACAGCGCCTTACCCCGGCTGCACAACGTGATCGAGTCGGCGCACGGGCCGCTGCTCGTCTACTCCTGGGTCGAAGGCGAGCTTCTCCACGCTGGCAGTGCAACGCGACAACACCCTCATTCAGCCATACAGCGCTTCCGCAGGCTGCCCCTCCCTGAAATCACGAAAGCGCTGGACGACATCTTTGAACTGCACTATGAGCTTGCCCTGGCAGGATGGGTCGCGGTCGACTTCTATGACGGCTGTCTGATCTATGACTTCGCCAGCCAGGAAATGCATGTCGTCGACCTGGACATGTATCGTGATTCGCCCTTTGTCAATGAGATGGGCCGTATGTTTGGCTCGTCCCGATACATGGCGCCCGAGGAGTTTGAACGAGGGGCGGCGATCGATGAGCGAACGAACGTCTTCACCATGGGTCGAACCGCAGCCAACCTGTTGTCCGACGGCACACTGGACCGTTCCGACTTCCGCGGCAGCGACGAGCGCTATGAAGTTGTTCGCAAGGCGTGCAGCGGCGAGCGCAGAAAGCGCTATGCCTCCGTTGGTGACTTCTACGCTGCCTGGTCAGGGGCAGGTGATGGGAAGCCCTGATTCAGTTAGGTCTTGAAGAGCGAACAGGGAGTGGGAGATCGAGCGGCGGCGGTACGCCTGCCAGCCGGTCGCAGAACTTTGCGACGCGCGACTGATCTTGCAACGCGGTGAAAGGAACTGCTACCGCCCGCCAAAGCCGGTCATGGCAATCCCCTGAACGAAGTAACGCTGGGCCACGATGAATATCGCCACCATCGGCGTCAACATCACCGTGCTGGCCGCGAAAACGACCTCCCAGTTCTTTGCGTAGGAGTCATTGTAGGCACGGATGCCCAGTGCAAGCGGCCACTTGTCCATCGAGTTGATGTAGATCAGCGGGTTCATGAAGTCATTGTAGTGCTGCAGGAGCGCAAACACCGCAACGGTTGCGATGACCGGCTTGGATAGAGGAAGGAGGATCTGAATAAGGACGCGAATACGGTTGGCGCCGTCGATTTCAGCCGCGTCTTCCAGCTCCATCGGAATACCGCGAAAGAACTGGCGCATCAGAAAAACATATATAGCGCCGATGCCTCCCCAGTAGGGCACAATCAGCGGCAGCCAGGTGTCAATCCATTTCAGGTTCTTGAAAATCAGGAAACGGGGAACCAGGGTCACCACGTCGGGCAGCATCATCGTCGCCAGCAGCAGGCCAAACCAGAAATTGCGCCCCGGCCAACTGATGCGGGCGAATGAGTAAGCGACCAGAGCCGACGAAACGACCGTCCCCACGACCGCAAACAGAACGATGATCAGAGTATTAACGATGAATCTCGTCAGCGGCAACAGCTGAAATGCTTTGACGTAGTTGTTCCAGTGGGGGTCCTGCGGAAGCCATACGATCGGGTGCGCGAAGACTTCCGTCGAAACTTTCAGCGAGGACGATATCATCCAGAAGGTGGGCACCAGGAACGTGACCACCAGGAATGTCATAAAGAGTTGCAGAGCCGCCAGCCGGACTATCTCCCACCCTGAGCGAGATGTCTCACCCCGTCTCCGCCTCAGTGCGCCACCGGCCTGCAGTTCGGCAGATGATGACTGCCAACCGGTCGCCAAGGCCCCCTGCGCCTGTCTGTCCGACCGCATCGTCAATCCCCTTCCTCGTAGTAGACCCAGCGATTAGACAAGTAGAACTGGACCAGGGTGAACCCAACTACAATTACGAAAAGCTCCCAGGCAAGGGCCGATGCGTAGCCCATGTTGAAGTACTGGAAGGCGTTGCGATAGATATTCAGGACCACGAACAGGGTGGCATCCTGCGGACCGCCTTCGGTCATGATCATCGCCGGCACGAAAGTCTGGAAGGAGTTGATGATCGCAATCACCGAGTTGTAGAAGATCAGGGGCGTCATCAGCGGCAGTATCACGTAGCGAAGCCGTCCCCACGCGCCGGCGCCATCCAGACTGGCGGCCTCCTTCAGCGAGTCCGGGATGTTGCCCAGCCCGGCGATGAAGATCACCATCTGGCGGCCAATCATCCAGAATGACATGAATATGAATGCAGGCTTGGTCAGTTTCGGTTCAAAGAGCCACATGCGCGGCTCAATGCCGAACCAGCCCAGCGCCTCGTTGAGGATGCCGAATTCCGGGTGCAGCACGCGTTGCCAGACCACCGCGCTGGCAACCAGGGGCACGATGATCGGCATATAGAATCCGGCCCGGTAAAAGTCCCGGAAGCGGATCCTTTGCGTCAGCGCCAGCGCCAGAGAGAATGAAATTGTCAGTTGGATCGGTACCGCGAAGATGGTGTAAAAGGCGCTGTTGTAGAGGCTGAGATTGACCTTCGGGTCTTTGAACATCCGCGCCAGATTGGCGAAACCGACGAACGACGGTGGGCTCAGAAGGTCCCATTCGACAAAGATCAGATAAACCGAATAGAGCATCGGGAAAGCGATAAAGACCGAGAACCCGATGATAAACGGTGAGGCAAACAGATAGCCTGCAATCCAGTCCCGCAGTTGGCGTTTCGAAATGCGGCGCCTGCCTGCCGGTGCGGTCGTTACGGCCATGGATGCTCCTCAAAGGGGGTAGCTTCGCTACTCGCCACCCCCTGTTCGGCATAACCTTCTTATCCCTGCTTCGCCCAGTGGGCATCCAGCAGGCCCTGCACACCTTCGTTAACCGCCGGGATGACGTCGGCAGCCGTGGCGCTGTTGGCCAGCATCGGATCCCAGCCAACCGGCTTGGCGACCTCGCTCCAGATCTGACCGCGAGAAACGCCGCCGATAACGTCCACCTCTGAACGCAGGAAAGCGTTGCTGAATGCGGCTGCGTTGGAGACGCCGAAGCGCTCCTCAATCGTCGGACCCCAGAAATTCTCAACCAGATCCGAAGTATTGGGAATACGACCCGTAATGGTCGAATAGATCTTCTGGCCGTCTTCCCCGCCCATATAGTGGACAAAGTCCCAGGCAGCATCTACCAGATCGCTCTTCGGTACGCACACACCTTCGGCCCAGCCGCGGTGTGGCCGGCTCTCGTCTGCCATCTGCGGCATCATCACCACGTCAAATTCGATCTGCTTCCCCTCTTCCCGTAATTCGGGGCTGTTCAGGCGCGGGAAGAACCATGGGCCTTCATACTTCATGGCAGCGTTGCCGGTGTCGATCGTATTGGTCCCGCCTTCCAGGTCGGCCGGCGTCGGCGAAATGCCCAGACTGTACATGAAGTCCTGCGCCACGAGCTGCAGAATGTCGACGATCTCCGGCTGGTCGAACATGGCCGTGCGCGGATCCACCAACTGATCGAACTCTTGCACGCCGGTGGCCCGGATCCAGTGGATGTCACGGGCATAACTGCCGTTGGCCTGATAGCCATACATCTTGGAACTGCCGTCAGTGCTGGTAAGTTGCTCGGCAATGCTGACGAAATCGTCAAACGTCCAGTCGTCGGTCGGATATGCGACCCCGGCTTCGTCAAAGGCGTTCTTCGCATAGAACATCACCATCACACCGGACTGGAGCGGAATCAGATAGCGGCTCCCATCGCGACGCGTGCTGAACTCGATGCTGTCTACGCCATCCGGATACGGACCATTGAAATTGTCCCGTTCTATGTAAGCGTCGATTGGGGCCAGAAGTCCGGCATCGCTGAAGGGCTGCCACTCCCACCCCTGGAACGAGGCGATCTCAGGCACGACACCGCCCGCGAAAGAGGTCTGCAACTTGGTGTAATAGTCCACGCCCGTGCCGCTGATCGACGGCTTGACTGTGACGTTCGGGTTCTGCTCGCCATAGGTAGTCGCCAGCTCTTCCCAAGCAGGGATATCGGAAGCGTCGCCCCAGGCGAAAAAGTCCAATTCGATCTCCTCGGCGGCCGGGGCCGCGCTGCCGCTTGCTCCGCCGTCGGCCGGCGTCGGCGCCGGACACGCTGCGAGCAGCAATGTCGTGGAACCGATACCGATTCCTTGCAGAAACTTTCGCCGGGATACCTGGCGGCTCCTGCTCCGTTGAGCGTCTGTCATAGTTCCCTCCTTACAGGGGTGAGCTTCGGACCGATATGCTGATTGTGAACCGATGGAAGGCCCGAGGCGTGGCGGCAACTCGATGAGGATCGTGATGCCAGCCCGGTTGGGCCGTTCGGCATAGGATACATTACTTGGTTGAATTCGTCATATCTAAGCAGATGCAGATAAGTACTGGTAACCGCCATCCTGATGTTCGTCATTGTGGCGGTAGCGACAGACAAACAGGCGAAGGGCCTGCCGGCGGGGCTTGCGATCGGGGGGCAGTCGCGTTGAACGTACTCTGGGCAGGTCCGATCAGCGGCGCGTCAATGAACCCGGCTCGTTCTTTCGGCCCGGTCCTTGTTTCCGGTGTCTGGACGGCTCACTGGATCTACTGGGTGGGCCCGATTATCGGGGCGGCCCAGGGCGCGTTCGCCTACGAATTCGTACGTCACGCCAGACCAGACGATGCATAAGGTCGAAATGGCCCTGAACTGAACCTCTGATGCTCTTCGTGGGGTGGGGAGCGTAAGAGGAGGCGGAACGCGACATCATTTTGTGCCCATTTCGATGCATTTCCCTCACCAAAAGGGCTGCGTCTTGACCGCCCAATTTCAGGCTACATCCTGATAAGGACCCCGATTTCCTGGCGGCAGCAGCGCGGCGACCTGACTCATGGCTTCGTGGGCCAGTGCGTCCAGCTGTTTTCGTCTCTGGCGTCGGGGTAAGTCATCGGGGATCGTCATCGGTCCAAAGGGGTGGCCGACACGAATTCGCACCTGAGTCCGGCGTAACCGGCGAAGGTTGACGAGAATCTTTTCGCTTCCCAGCACCGCAACCGGCAGAAGGCGGGCCTGCGCCTGCGTCGCCAGCAGACCGATGCCCGATTGCGCTCGTATCAGCTTGGCGCTGTGACGAGCCGTGTGCCCGGCGATCTGCTCGATTCGTTCACCCCGCTCCCGGGCCCCCGCCATAGCCGGATCGATGCCTCCCTCCGGAAAAACGCCCACAGTACGACCGTCCTTCAGGGCCGCCAGGGCCGCCCGCAGCGCTTTGCGGTCCACCTGTCCCCGCCAGATTGGAATCAGATTGAAAGTGCGGCTGAGGAAACGGAAGAAACAGACGCGTTCGGTCTCTATGGCGAGCAGGAATGCGATGCGGAACGGCAAGAATATCATCAGGAGCGGGCCGTCGAACCAGCTGAAATGGTTTGAAACGAGGATCAAAGCTTCGCCGCGGGGAATGTGCTCCAGACCACTAACAGAAACCGAAAGAAACAGGTTGATAATAACGCGGCCCATGAAAATCAGAATCGATTGGAGAATGGACTGTAGCGCGGCGTACATGGAGCAGTCCCTTACGATTAGCCTGGCAACGGCGCCTCGGCCTCTATCAACCCGCTGGTGTGGAGTTCCTGCCACATCGTCGCCGGCGCTTCCACATCCCAGATGGCCCGGTTGTCATCCGCCTCGGCCGTTGTCGCCGAACCGATTACGAGTGACGCGATTGCAGGGTGGGCCCCCGCGAAATGCAGGGCCGCTACGTGCAAGGGCACACCATGTCTGGTCGTTATCTCCTGCAGACTCCCCGCCTTTGCCAGAATCTCTTCAGGCGCGTCTTCGTAGTTGTATTTGGCGCCCGAAATCGGGCCCGTCGCCAGAATGCCGCTGTTGTAAACTCCGCCCAGAACGATGCTTACATCGTTTTCAGTACACCAGTCCAGGAAATCCAGCGAAGTTTGCTCCAGGAGCGTATAGCGGCCTGCCAGCAGAAAGCAGTTGACGTCGATGTTTTTGGCGAACTCCCACTCCATCTCCCACTGGTTCATGCCTGCTCCCACCGCGCCGATAACGCCTTGCTCTCGCAGGTCAACAAGTGCAGGGAACGCCTCGTCCATCGCCTGTCGAAAGTGGACCTCCTCGTTCTCAAAATCGGGGTCATGCACAAGCAATATGTCAACTCGATCCATCCCCAATCTCTCGAGGCTGTCTTCGACGCTTTTCATCACACCATCCCGACTATAGTCGAAGTAGATCGACCTGTCCGCGCGCACGATGCGGCCAACTTTGGTCTGAATTACTACCTCGTCGCGAGGAACGCCCCGCAACGCCGCCCCGAGCCGCCGCTCCGCCTCCCCATTACCGTACAGAGGAGCGGTATCGAAGAAACGAATACCGTTTTCGTAGGAGCGTTGCACCGTCTCAAGAGCCTCTGCATCGTCGATGGGATCGTAAAGATTACCGATCGGGGCCGTGCCCATGCCTAATCGAGTAACTTGCAGATTGGTATTGCCTATCTGTGCACTGGGGAGCGCATTTGCTGTCATCTCGTTTCTCCATGTGCCGCCGATTGCCCGCTGAGGATCGCGTGCTGGATTATGAAGCCTTTACACGGCAGCAGGCAAGCTTTCCAGCCTGCTGCCGGCCTGTTCTGGGTGCGCCTGCACTGGGAACGGAGCACGGCAATCTCTTTCAGGAAGGCAGTCCGAGTCTTTCGCGCTATCCGTATTCCCGGAACTTCCGAGGATTTCAAGTGTGCCGCAGGAATTGTACAACATCCGTGGTTGTTACGCCATATGATTTCGTACGGCTGCTACCGTGAATAATGCGAGCGAGGCAAAGAAAGCCTTCAGCGCTTTTGGTAGAGCAATTACGGCAAAAGGTATCTACTGAGCCTCGGTTCGTTCGCGATCCAAAGTAAGCCACAGAAGACATTTCTCTCTCCTCTTCACTCCTATCCTCAATCAATCGCCGCAGTCACTGACCACTAACCACCGACCACTGCAGTTCAGCATGAAGTCAACGGCAGGCGGACATTCCGTAGCCTGGAGCGCGACCTTCGCAGCCTGCCGCTATGCCAACTGCGCGTGAAAGGCATCCATCTGGGGAAGGATCTTTTCCCAGGCAAAATGATGCCCGACAAAGGAGCGGGCCGCCTCGCCGAGAGTGCGGCTACGATTTCCGCCGGCCGCCTGATCGCGCAGGAGGGACAAGACCGCGTCCGCGAATGACCGGGGATCGTCGGCGATCAGAAGATGCTCGCCGTCGCGCACCGGGATCCCTTCAACACCAAGAGATGTGCTTACGATGGGTCGGGCGCAGGCCATCGCCTCCAGAATCTTGAGTCGTGTGCCTCCCCCCACTCGCATCGGCGCCAAATAGATCGCCGAACCGTGAATGTAGGGCACAGTGTCTTCAACGGCGCCGGTTAGCTCGACGTCCGGCAAACTGCGCAATCTGTCCAGCCGGTGATGCGGCGACATGCCGGCGATCTGCAGTCGGACACTCTGATGGCTGCGAATGAGAGGCAGGACCTTCAGCCCGAACCAGAGCATGGCGTCCACATTGGGGCGATAATCCATCTTCCCCGTGAAGACCAGCAAAGGATGGATCGTCTCCGGAAGCGGTTCAGGAATATAGCGAGAGATTTCAATGCCATTGGGAACGCTGACAGTTGGGGTCTGCCCGGCTAACGAAGACAGCGCCCTCCGGTCCGGTTCGCTGACGGCAACGATTCCGTCAACGGCCTGGCAGAACTCCTTTTCATAGTGATACAGTTTCTGCCACTGCAGCAAGCTGTAGCAGGCAGCATGCCAGCGGTTCGGGCTGCGGGCGTCCATCAGAGCGGCGCGCTTTTGCAGCAGGAACTCGGCGTTGTGTGCGTCGAAAACGACCGGAGGACCTCCTCCGACAGCGTTCAGGACCTGGAAGCCGTATGGCGCCATCTCCAGACCCTCTACCTGGACGAGATCATAGTTCTCCTCGGCCAGCATTCGCTGCAAGGCAGAGTGAAAGCCCTCTTGTTCCAAGCGCAACGCCATATCCGGTTTGGTTGCCAGGAGGGAATCGAGAAGGCGGCTATGAAGAGGACGCTCAGGCTGGCGGATACCTTCTACCCGCGAACAGATCGTCGTTAAACCCGGATCAGGCCTTTCCTCGTCCTGGGGCGAGAGGCAAGTCAGGAGATGGACCTCGTGGTTTGAGGCGCAGTGGCGCAGCAGATGGTAGTTTCGAAGAGCTGCTCCCTGCCGCGGGGGGTAAGGGGACTGAGGGGTAAGGAAGAGGATTTTCATCGACGGACGTCAGACAGAGGAGTGATGCGCAGGTGCGGCTGGAAGCGTTGTCCTGTCGCAAACCATCCTATAGACGTCAAGTGTTTCGGAGGCGGCCCGGCCCCAGCTAAATACGGACGCTCGCTGCAGTCCCTTCTGGCTCAGCTCCTTGTGCAGCTCATCCTCTGTCAGGAGCCGGTGCATTGCGACTGCAATCTCTTCCCAGTCGGAAGGGTCGACGATCAGCGCTGCATCGCCGACAACCTCCGGCATGCTGCTGGTGTTGCTCACGATCGTCGGTGTGCCGCAGGCCATTGCCTCAAGCGGAGACAGTCCGAACCCTTCGTAGTATGCCGGATGAGCATGGCAACGTGCGCCGACGAACAGCTGATGAAGATCCTCGTCTGGAACACGGCCCAAAAAGAAGGTGCTCTGTCCAAGATCCAACTGTTCGACTTTCCGATAGACCTCCTCGTATAACCAGCCGGGCTTCCCGGCCAGTACAAGGCCTGTGTCCTCGACGCTGTAGTGCTTCCGGAGGTGGTGAAAGGCTTCCAGCAGACCTCCTGTATTCTTGCGAGGTTCGATCGTGCTGACAAAGAATATGTATTTCTCCGGGACTCCATACTTTCTCTGCATGGCCGCAAGGCATTTCTCTTGCGACAGCGGGGCGTAATGGGGCGCCGCGGCCTCGTGGATGACGCTGATTTTTTTGGGTGAAGCGCCGAGTTGCCGGACTACATCATTCTTTGTACTCTCGCTGGGCACAACTATGTGCCGGGCATGCCTTACCGCCCTGTCAATCTGACTGTAATAGGCTGCGTGGGACTCAGTCAGAAAGTGGGGCCAGCGCAGGAAGGCGAGATCGTGGACGGTGATGACCGAAGGAACGTTGCTGTGAAAAGGAGGAATAAAATCAGTACTGTGAAGCAGGTCCAGAGAATGGAAAGACAGTTCTGCCGCCAGCATTGGCTGTTCTATGCGTGTATGCACGGGCGTAAACAAAGTGCGCCTGTGAAAATTTGGCGCGTTTGTCAGCGGTTCCCGTTGTTTGCGGTGTTGGAAAACCGTGTACGATGTTTCCCGATCCAGCTGGGCAAGCTCTTCGATGAGATGCTTCGTATAGCGACTGATTCCTGCCCGCTGATGATAACTCAGCCTGGCGTCAATGCCAACTCGCATAGTCCCGGCGATTACTCATGTGGAGAAATCTGGTCTGCGCGCCTCTTGGTTCCAGGAACAACAGCATACTGTATACAGCGACTGTGTGCCTTGTGGGGCTGGCAACTCAACACGCGGGCAGACAAACGCGTAGCAGTGTATCAGTATCCGGAAAGTCGGTCAAATTGCCTCGAAATTTCACCCTCACCGGCTGGTCTTCAGCTCGATGATCGTGCCCAAGAGCTCCTCCGTATCCAGATAGGCCCACACGGCGCCAGGGTCCAATGTTGAACCGCCGCTTTGGAGGATATCCACTCTCAAATCCTGCGCAACCCCTTCCGGATTGGGAACGCGAAAGAGCAAGTGGTGCAATCCCTCGCCCCTTTCTTCCAGAAACTCCGAGTAGATGTTGTCGCCTTCAAGAGGCTCGATAAACTCGATCTGCACGGTGCCTGTCTCGATGAAGGCCAATCGCATGCGAAAGTTTCCTGGCCTCCCTCGAAATGTCGATTGGGCATCCAGAGTGCTTCCCTCGGGCGGCCAGTCCACGACCTGCGCCGGCTCCATCGCAAAGCGCTCTGTCCACGCATCGGCGGCGGCGCGTGCATCTCGCACTACGATTCCCACTTGTACAATTGATCCCAATTCGATTTTTTTCATGAGCGGGTCCGGCTACCGGGTCCTATTCCCAATTGCGCGTCTGTCCGCGGCCTATACCACCGCAGCGGGGTCAAGTCCGTTAATCGGCCGCCGATATGCGGCCCGGTTCGCGGCAGCCTTTGCGTTCCCTTGTCCCCTTCCGAGATGAAGTTCTGGCGCAGGATATTGACGCAGCCACTTTTGATGAATCTGTGGGATAATACCAACTGCCAACCTGAAAGCCAAACATTCCTGCAGGAGAGACCAGATGATAATTCAGGATGTCAAGACAACCGTACTGTCCCTGCCCCATCTGCCGGGATTTCAGGATGCGACAATCCGCCATATTTCTCGAGGGCGCAGCCAGTGTTTCGTCCATGTTCACTCCGACCAGGGGCTGGTGGGATTAGGACTGGGCGGAGGAGTCACCGCGGCGCGCGAGGTGATCGAACGTACCCTCAAGCCCATTCTCATCGGTCAGAATGCCCTCCATATAGAAAAGCTGTGGGACGATATGTTCTGGGCGATTCGGGGCGTCGGTCGCAAGGGGCTTGCCTTCAGCGCACTGTCAGCTGTGGATATCGCACTCTGGGATCTGAAGGCGAAGTACTACGAGACGCCTCTTTATCAACTGCTGGGGCCATTCACGGAGTCAGTACCGGTTTACGGCAGCGGCGGCTGGACCCACTTCAATCAAGATGAGCTGGTGGCGGAGCAGTGCGGTTATGTGGAGCGCGGGATGAAGGCCGTGAAAATGAAGGTCGGCAAGGATTTTGGCCAGAGCGAGCAGGAGGATGTGGCTCGCCTCGCGGCGGTGCGAGAGGCCGTCGGCCCTGATGTGCAAATCTACATCGACGCCAATAACGGTTATTACGCCAAACAGGCCATCCGCATGGCGCGAACCTTTGAGCAGTACGACGTAGGCTGGTTTGAGGAGCCGGTATTGGCCGACGATATCGAAGGACTGGCTTCAGTTGCCAAAGCTATCGACATTCCCGTTGCAACCGGCGAGCACGAATACACCAAGTATGGGTTCCGTGATCTCATGGCCCGGGGCGGCGCCGACATCGTACAGCCCGACGTGGGCCGGGTCGGCGGAATCACCGAGTGGATGAAGGTCGCCCACCTTGCCCACGCCTTCAACCTGCCGGTGGCCCCCCATGCCTACCAGCTCATTCACCTGCATATGGCCTGCGCCACGCCGAATTTGAAAGTCGTCGAATATCTGGGTACGGTGGAAGCGGCAGACCGCATCTACTACAGTTCCTTCGATGAGCCGCAAGACGGCACTTGGTCCCCCGATTCTGACAAACATGGGCTGGGTTTGGAACTTGACCCGGATGCGGTCAAACACTATGCTGTAGAGTGAGAATCCCCCGTTACCCGTCGAGCGCGCAAAGTCAGAACTGAATGATTCACGGTTGATCGCACTTTATGTCAAGTGGTATAATTCATCTCCCAATTTGCCCCTTCTCTCAATCAGGCTGAGGTGTCTTATCCGTTTCTCCAATGTGACTTGAAAGGGCGACATACAAAAATCAGAACGGTTCGCCTGTCAAGCAAACTGAATTGAGCGCGCGCCTCCCAGAAAAGTGCACTGAAAGAAAGAAAAATGGACACTGCCCAACTAGCCCAGATGGTGACCTGGCTCGACGAGGAGCATCGGCGCGACCGCGCTGAGATCTCCCGATTGCACCAACAGCTGGAAAGCCAGAGCGGAGATATCGTCGAACAAGCGCGTCGTATCCAGGAGCTTGAAGGACGACTGGCATCTACGATCGCGCAATTGGGCCGATTCAATCAACTTGAACAGCAGATTGAGAACTTCAAGCAGGAACTTGGCCTGGTGATCGACCGCAGCGATGAGGGGCAGGCCCAGACGACCCGCGAATACGAGCGCGCCAGGCTGGCAGACAGGGAAGCGCTGACGCGAGAGATCAGTGAGGTGCGCCGTGAACTGCCTCGCATCGGCCGCATCGAAGAGGCGGTCGAGTTGCGCAAGGGCGAGGAAGAGCGCATGGTCGATATGATCATGGAGAGCCGGAATCAGGTGAATCTGCTTGTCAAGGACCTTGCAGAGCGTACGCGCCAGATTCCATTTCTCGCCGACCAGCGCACAGGTGACGCAAAGCGTATCGCCCAGTTGCAGCAGGAGACTGTCGAGTTGTTCAAGCGAACCGAGGCTTTCACGGGACGCTTTTCAATTCTTGAGGACGCCGATCGTCGTATGAGCGCCGAGATTGAGCGCTGGCGGCCGGTCTTTGGCGAAATCCGGGAGGAGCAGCAGCAGTTCATGGAGCGGCTGCGCGTCGAGGTCGTCGAGCGCCTGCAGGTTCTCACCCGCTGGCAGGAAATCATTGACGACCAGCAGTCGGTCGTTAACAAGAATGAGGAACGTTTGCAGTCCTTCTCCCAGACCGTCGAAACTGCCCGCCGAGTCGCCAATACCATCCCCGAGTTTCAGGAAAACATTCGTCGCGATCAGACCCAGGTGCAGGAACTTCAACGGCTGGCCGAAGAACGCATGCGGCGGGAGATGGATGATTTTCAGGAGGAGTACGAGAAAAGAAGCCGTCGCGACGGTCTTCGTCAGGAGCATCTGTGGAGGGAGCAGGAGAAAAGCAACAAGGAACTGCTCGATCATCTCCCTCCAATTCTGCACGACCTGCGCGTGCATGAAGAGATGCTGCGACTCCTCTGGAAACTGCAGGAGCAATACGGCGGCCGCTACATCAGTGCGGCTCAGCTCTGGCTCGACGGTCTGCAGACAGCCCTTGAAGAAAGGGATGAAACCATGAAAGACCTGGAAGAGGAGTGGCAGAAGCAGCGCCGTACCGCCGAACTGTATGCCCGCCAGAACAACAACACGCCCCGTACGGCCGGAGTGGTCTCCGGTGAGCAGTCACAAAACCGCACCTGATGCGGGTTGTCGCCACTGCAGGGCATGTGGACCACGGCAAGTCGACACTGGTCCAGGCGCTGACGGGAAGCAACCCCGACCGACTTGAAGAAGAAAAACGTCGCGGGCTCACCATCGTGCTCGGCTTCGCCTGGATGGACCTGGCAATGCCCGACGGTTCTGTAGAGCCTGTCAGCATTGTAGACGTGCCCGGCCATATCGACTTCATCAAGAACATGCTTGCCGGCGTCGGTAGCGTCGACGCCGCAATCCTCGTCATCGCTGCAGACGAGGGGGTCATGCCCCAGACCCGTGAACACCTCGCCATACTGGATCTGCTCGCTCTCCCCGATGGTCTGGTTGCCCTCACAAAGACAGATTTGATCGACGACCCCGAGTGGCTGGATCTGATCGAGCTTGACATTCAGGAGATTCTTGCCGGCACTCGATTGGAGGCCGCGCCCATCGTGCGCGTGAGCGCACAGACAGGCGAAGGCCTGGATCACCTGCGATCGTCCCTGGCGAGTGCTCTGACGGCGTTACCCCCCCGCCGCGATCGAGGCCGACCGCGTTTGCCCATCGATCGAATTTTCAGCCTGCCCGGCTTCGGCACAATCGTTACAGGCACGCTGAGCGACGGACATCTTGCTGTGGGGGAACCGGTCGATATTCTTCCCGACGGGCCTTCGGGCCGCGTGCGGGCTCTGCAGACGCACAAGCAGGAAATCGAACGCGCGCTTCCCGGCAGCCGGGTCGCCGTAAATCTCAGCGGCATCGCTACCGATGAAATCCGCCGCGGACAGGTAGCCGTCACCCCGGGAACGCTGTGGGCGACGCGACTGCTCGATGTCTCCTTTCGTCTACTGCCCGACGCGCCCAAGCCGCTGCGTCACAACACGGCCGTAGACCTGTTCAGCGGAGCGTCAGAGACGCCCGCCCATCTACGCCTCCTTGCTGCTGAGGAGCTGCCTCCCGGCGGCGAGGGATGGCTGCAGCTGCGCCTCGACCGCCCGATTCTTGTCGCTGCCGGGGACCGGTTCATTCTGCGCCAGCCATCTCCCAGCCTCACCTTGGGGGGCGGCGAAGTGCTCGACCCACACCCGCGCCGGCGCTATCGACGTAACGACGCCACAGTGATCACCAGGCTGGAAACGCTGGCGCAAGGGAGCCCTGATGAGATCGTGCTTCAGAGCCTGGAACGGGAACCGTTGCTTGCTGAGCAGGAGTTGATCGCCGCTTCCGGACTCGATAGAGAGATTGCTGGTACGGCAGTTCGACAGCTTCTCGACGACGGGCTGATGCGTGGATTGGACGACCAGCGACTCCTGATTAGCGAATCGGCATACCAGCAGGTCGTCGCCGACATGCAGTCGCTCCTTGCCGAGTTCCACCACCGCAATCCTTTGCGACGGGGCATGCCCCGCAGTGAAGTGCGCAGCCGTCTGCGGGTGGTCGGTGCTGGAGGCGTGCGCAAAGAGTTGCCCCAACGAGCTTTCAATGACCTGGCCTCGCTGGCGAATGAGGACGGGCTGGTTGCAAGCGAAGAAAACACTGTCCGCCTTCTTGCCCATAGCGTCCGTTATTCAGACGAACAGCAGTGGGCCGTTGACCGAGCGCTTCAGTCCTATGCCGACGCGCCATTCAGTCCGCCCAATGCAATCGAAACCCACATTCTATTGAACGGCGATGAAGATCTTTTGGAATCGTTGGTCGAACGGGAGATTATCGTCCGGCTTCCCGGCTCCGTCTACTTTCGTCAGGAGGATTTCGACGCCGCTACACAGAAAATTGTTGAACTGGCCCAGGCCAAAGGGTCGATAACGCTGGCTGACGTGCGCGATCTGCTTGGCACCAGTCGCAAATACGCGCAGGCGCTCCTGGAAGAACTGGACGCCCGCCGCGTCACACGCCGTGTGGGGGACGAGAGATTGTTACGAGGAGTTGAATGATGAGCGGTATCGAATGAAGAAGTGATCTCCTCACAAGGAGGTGTTGCGCCTGTTTTCTGACAGGGCCCTAGAACAGTCGCATTTGCTGGTCTTCCGCTCTCTTGCGGGACCGACGCGGTTCGGCCTGCCGCACCTCCTGCAGGGCCGTCTCAATATCAGTGACAAAACCTGAGAGCCGGTTCTCCATTGATTGCCCGAACAGAAAGCGCCGACCGGCGTGTGTCAGGATCAACCGCCGTTCCGCACGTGTCATGCCCACGTAGAAAAGCCGTCGCTCCTCATCCAGGTCAACGTCCCGGTTGGCTGGCGTATAGGGTAGAAGCCCCTCCTCACAGCCTGCCATGAACACGACAGGGAACTCCAATCCCTTTGCGGCATGGAGACTCATCAGCGTCACTCGGTCGGCCCGACTGTCGTACTGGTCCGCTTCACTCTGCAATGATATCGTCGTCAGAAAGTCCTGCAGCCGGTTTCGAAACGGCGCTGCGCGTCGCTGCAGACGGTTGATTCGCTCTTCTTCTTCGTCGCTGAAGTCGGTACCGCGCAATCCAGCCCAGCCCGCGGCCGCGAATTGAAGCTGCGAAGATAAGGGCGCAGAGGCATCGCTGGCCAGCTTCTCCACGAGTTCAACCGTTTGTGCCAATCGTTCTCGCTGAGGTTGCCGCAAGCTACCTGTTCTCGCCGCCGCTGCGATTGCTTTGGGCCAGGCTTCCGGCGTGCTGCGCCCCTCAAACTCTTTGATCTGCTTCGCCGCCAGATCTGCCGCTTCGTCATCCGTTAGCGCCCTCTTTCCTTCCGTAAGGATGCGCTGCCAATGGACTGGGCTGTCCGGAGTCAATGTCAGCCACAAGAGCGCCACAATCTCCTGCACCGGTCTCTGTTCTGCCAGGGCCGACCCCCCGATCGTTGAATAGGGGATGCCTGAGCGGTCGAAGGCTTCCTCCATCAGCCTGGCCTGGGCATTGAGACGGTAGAGGACGGCGAAATCGCTGAATGTAAAGTCCTCAGGCAGACCGTTGTCGTCAACTCGTCCTGAATCCAATGAGAAATAGCTGACCCCACCCACCATCTGTTCCACCTGGTGGACGACATACTCTGCTTCGGCCTTATCGGTGGGAGCGCGGTAGACGTCCAATTTTACCTGCTCGGCAAAGTCGGCGATCAGTGCAGTCGCCTGATGATCGGGATTGCGGGAGATGACCTGCATTGCGGCGTCCAGAATCGTCTGGGCCGACCTGTAATTTCTCTCCAGGTGGAGGCGCTTACCACCGGGAAAGTCATCCTCAAAGGAGAGAAAGTAGCGGCGATCGGCGCCCCTGAATCCATAAATCGCCTGGTCCGGATCTCCGATTACGCAGAGATTGGCGCCACCCGCCACCAGTAATGTCAACAGTCTATGCTGCGCCGCGTTCACATCCTGATATTCATCCACAGAGATCCAACCAAAGCGCGCCTGCACCGCGCTTAAGACCGCCGCGTCCGTTTCCAGCATCTGGGCGGCCCGCAAAATCAGATCGTCAAAATCGAGCGCGTTGGCCTCTTCGAGAGCGGCTTGATAGCGAGTCCAAGTTTCGCTGTCGCTTTCCTCAGTTTGTCCCTCTGTGGTCGCTGCCGTTAAGCTATTCTTGCGAGCCGATATCTCTTCCAGCGCTGCCCGCAACTCCCTCGCTCCCAATTCCGGGCAGGCCCGCCTCAGTATCGTCTGCCGATCCGGATCTGCGAGAATAGTGAAATCCTGAGAAATCCCGATTGCATTACCGAACTCCCTGAGAAGGCTGGCGCCCAACTGATGAAACGTCCCGACAGTGATTAGCGATGACCTTTCCGTGCCCAGCAGTTCGGTCAGCCGCTCTCGCATTTCTTCGGCCGCCCTGTTTGTGAACGTGACCGCCAGGATCGAAGACGGCGCCGCCCCCTTCCCCTCGATCAGACGTGCAATGCGCACGGTCAGTGTGCGAGTCTTGCCGGTGCCCGGTCCGGCAACGATTGCCAGTGGCGTACTGGTGTGTGCGACAGCGGCCTGCTGCTCTGAATTGAGCTGATTGAACCAATCGGACTCAGTTTGGCCGCCTGCTCCCTGGCGGCTCTGTGGATCGGAAGAGGCGTGCTCGTTGGACGCCAAATCGAAGGGCAAACTATACTGAATCTCCTCTTCCGCCAAGGCGTTCTCTTCAGGCGGCGCCGCCACGTTTGACGGCAGACTCTCATCTCTTTCCCTGAGAAGCTCCCGCCCTGCTGTTGTCGCGCCACTTTCCTCTTTCGCCGCCACAGACTCGCTCGCGAACATCCCAAGCTGGAAAGAAGAAAGCCTGTCTGCCTCCCCGTCAAACATGCGGATAACGCCGTATTCGCCGTCGAATCCGCTCTTCGCAACCACCTCACCTTCCCGCATTCGCCGGATTCCCTCAGCCAGAACCGGGCCGCCCGCCGCGGAGATATCCTCAAGCGGAACTGATTGCAGGATCGCCAGCTCCGGCCCCAACCGTCCCAACAGTCGCAGATACTCGGTCTGCACGCGTTTGGAGTTAGGACCAACGTCCAGGACTTCGCCCAGCGCCTCGGGCAGCGGAATAAGACTGGTGAAAGGAGCGGCCGAGGACGGACGTGTGCCGGGGACGCGGTCGGCCAACTCCTCTACCCTGTGGTAGACACCGACGGTCACAGGCTTGCCGCATTGCGAACAAAGTCCCTTGTTGGCGACCGTTGTAACCGGCTCCCAGCAGACCCCACATTTTCGATGGCCGTCCAGATGATATTTGCCTTCCTCCGGGAAGAACTCGATGGTACCCAGGAACTCCGAGGGGTCACCGCTCTTCAGCGCATTGAACAGCGCGTCGTAGCTCCACTCGGTATCAAAGAGGGTGGCTTCTCGCGCCAGCTTTGGCGGTGAGTGGGCGTCCGAATTGGAGACGAGGGTGTAGTCATCCAGCCACGAAACGCGCCAGTTCATCGGCGGATCGGAAGAGAGACCTGTTTCGACCGCGAAGATGTGCGGGGTCAGATCGGCGAAGCACTCCTCCAGCGAATCGAAACCGGACTTTGAACCGAGGATCGAGAACCAGGGTGTCCAGATGTGGGCAGGAATCAAGTGGCACCTGTCATCCACCTCCAGCACAATTTCCAACAGGTCGCGGCTGTCCAGACCCAGGATAGGACGGCCGTCCGCGCGAATGTTGCCGATCTTTTCCAGCTCGGCCTGCAGAATCGTGGTCGCCTCGACCGTAGGCGCAAAAACAATGTTGTGAACTTTGCGCGTTCGGTCATATCTTTTGTAAATGTTGCTGATCTCGCCGCCAATCAGGAATCGGACAGGCCCTTCACAGGAAGGGGGCACCTCTTCGGCGACAGTTGCGGCGCACTCTGGTTTCAGTTGAAACAACCCGTCTTCCGCTGGCGCCAGTTTCGCCTGCATTTCCGCCAACCAGCCAGGATGGGCGATATCGCCCGTGGCGACAACCTGTACGCCCTTGAGCTGTGCCCACTTCCACAGGTGCTCAAGGGTCAGGTTCTTGCTCGTGGCTCGCGAAAAGTGGGAGTGCAGATGTATATCGGCGACTAGCTTCATTCTGTCTGCCATCTGTTCCAGTAGGTCCTGTCGCGCATCGGCTTTCGTTTGGCCGGGCGGAAGTCGTCGCCCTTAAAATAGGCGACCGGCAGCAACGCGGCTTGGGAGATATCGTCGGGAATGCCCAGCATCTCGGCGATCTCCCTCTCATGCTGCAAATGCAGTGTTGTCCAGGCAGAGCCTAGTCCTCTGGCTCGCAGCGCCATCATGAAGGACCATGCGGCCGGCAGGATGGAGCCGTAGTGCCCGGCCTGTGAAGCCGGAGCGGCATCCTCAGGGCGGCCTTCGATGCAAGGAATCACCAGGACTGGAACATCCTGTAAATTGTCGGCCAGAAATTGGGCGGAGCTGATCACACGCTGCATCTGTCTGTCTTCGGCGGTCGCGTCGGGTCCTGTAGGCACACTTCGAGTGGCGTTATAGCCGTACCACACCTTACGGTATCGCTCCGCGATGAAGCGCTTCTTCTTGCCATCGGTTACCACGACGAAGTGCCAGTTCTGACGGTTGCTGCCTGTTGGGGCCTGCCCCGCAATCTCCAGGCACTGCTCGATGATTTCGCTCTCTACCGGGCGATTCAGGTCCAGCCGTTTTCGCACCGAACGCGTGGTAGTCAACAGATGGTCGGCAACTGCCAGGTTTTCAGGCGTTGACAGAATCATTTGGCCTCCTTGCGGCGCCGCGCCAGCGCGGCACAAAATGTCTTGTGTTCCTGAGAATCCAGCCCCTGCTGCAACGTCTCCAATACGCCGGAAAGATTGCCGGCCAGGAGTGCGCCCGGCAGCAACCACAGTCCCGGGAAGCGTTCGCCTTTCAAAACGCCGTCCCCGTCCGGCTGCTGCTCCACATAGACGCCGTCACGCAGAACAAACCAGGTAATGCGTTGCTCATAAGCCAGATACACGATGTACTCCGGTACGCCATTGCGGGCGTAGACCCGTTTTTTCTGGTTCAGATCATAGCTGGCGCTGCTGGCGGACACCTCCAGAATAAGTTCCGGCGCGCCTTCCAGATAGCCGTCTTCACCCACCCTCGCTGTCCCACCGTATTCAGGGGACAGAAACAGGAGGGCGTCCGGTTGAGGTTCGTTCTCGAAGTCAAGGCGGAGCGTAGCGTTATCACTTCCTTCTACGCCAGGAGTGGAAGCGCTGTACAGACTGAGCCAGCCAATTGAATGAAAATGCGGTTTTCCGTGTTCGCGGTGCCGCGCCGGGGATGGCACATACACGACTCCTTCAATGAGTTCCGCTTTCTTTATTTCAGGGTGGGCCGCGTAGATGCGCTCAAACTCGGCGCGCGTCAGCCGGTCGCCGTTGTTCAGAGGCGGAACTCGGGTCTCTCTTTCGGTCATCGGAGACGTCGGCGAGCGTTCGACTGTCGATACAGCCATTGCAGTCCTCCTTGCCCAATCAACAGTGCGTTGCGTTGACCGCATTATACCCGATCCAATTGACCGGATTCAATCCGCCCACTGGCGGTCCATGATCGAGTAGCCGCCGTCCACGACCAGTGTGGTGCCGGTGACAAACTCGGCCGCGTCGGAAGCCAGGAAAATGGCAGCCCCAGCCAGGTCATCGGATGTCCCCAGGCGCCTCGCTGGCGTCTTGTGCCGGATCTCCTCGCCTAGCGGTCCATCGAGTAGTTCCCGGTTGAGGTCCGTTTTGTGCCAGCCGGGCAGCAGAGCATTAACCTGGATATTGTGAACAGCCAGCTCAACCGCCAGCCCGCGCGTCAGACCCAGGATGCCGGTTTTGGCCGCAGCATAGTTGGTGACATTAGGGGGGCCTAGCAACGAGTACATCGACCCGATGTTGATGATTTTGCCCCCGTTTCCGGCGTTTACCATCGCCTTGGCCGCGGCCTTTGCACAGTAAAAGCCTCCGTTGAGATGCGTGTCTATAACTGAATGCCAGTCCTCCGTATCCATGTCCAATATGTTAATGCGGCGGGCGATGCCAGCATTGTTGACCAGGATGTCCAATCTGCCGTGTCTTTCGACGATCGCCGCCACCGCCTCATTGACCGCCTCTTCGTCCCGCACGTCCAGAGAAATGACTGCGTGGCCGTCACCCAGCTCCTGTTCTATACCCGCGTTTTTCTGCGGATTCCTTCCGCTGGCAATAACGGTGGCGCCCATCGCCTTGTATCCCAATGCAATCGAGCGGCCGATGCCGCCGTTGGCGCCGGTAATCAAAGCGACCTTGTTGTGTAAGGAAAATGAATTCTGCACGTAAATCCTCCTGAAGATGATGCTGACAATCAAGCCGCAGTTGTGTTCTCTGAACGGAGAGACAAAGAGCGGCTATACAGTAAGCCGGTTTCAGATCTGATTCTCATTGAGTCGGTCTTTCCGCCATTGTCGGGGAAGGGGAATAGATATGCAAGATGGAGCCGGGTTCAGCATCTGTCGCCTCTTGCGGAGAGCGGCATTTGTAGTATCGCACGCAGTAATGGATAATCCGGAAAGAGAACGGACAGGGCAGGCGCTGATTGCCCCGATACCCGGATAACTGACGTTGGCGTATCGCAGGATAGCCCCTCTAGCGCCAGCAACTGCCCTTCGACTGCGATTGGCGCGACCTGCCTGGATCTCTGTCGACTGACTCCACAGGAAGGTACTTGGCTGTACGTGATCCCTTTGCGTTGAATTCTGTCGCGAGAGAATTGACAACGGTGCCGGGCTGTGGTAATCTCTCCCTCAATGTCCTGAAGAAACTCTCAAACGCCCAACAAAGAGGATGACTCGACAGAGTGACTAAAGAACGAAGCGAAGCGCAAGTGACAATTGCCGATCTGATTCGAAACGAGGACGATTCGCTCCTTCCGATCAATCTGTTGGATGGTCCGTCAGCCGCGGAGATTCTGTTGTCCAGCAACCTGCGCCATGAGTGGCGCGGGTTTTCTTTTGGCAACTTTTGGTTTGGTTATTATTTTGGCGTGAACCAACCGTCTCCACTTGTTGAGGAGCGTTGGGCTGTGTAGAGGCAGTCGGCGTAAAGACACTCAGAGCGTGGAGACGAACTCCACGCTTTTTTTGTTGGCCTTGAGGCATTCTGCCTGTAGTGCGTGCATATACTTGTAACGCACAACGACGGCTGACATGAACCTGATTCGCCAGCTGTTGTATCTTCCAATGTATGCAGGACGCAGCGAAAGAACTGGAGAGAGCCGTGATCTGTCGAGGAGTGCGGGGCGCAACAACTATTGAAGAGGACACGCCCGAATCAATCTTGCGGGCAACCAGAGAACTGTTGGCTTTTATGATTCGTCTTAACAATATCAAATCCGAAGACGTAGCCACTGCAATCTTTACGACAACATTCGATGTGGTCAGTGAATACCCGGCTCTGGCCGCCCGTCAGCTGGGTTGGATGGACGTGCCCCTGCTCTGCGGACATGAGATGCGCGTCCCTGACAGTCTTCCACTCTGTATTCGCGTGCTGATTTACTGGAATACCGACACACCGCAGAAGGAAATCCAGCATGTCTATCTGAAAGACGCCCAGGCTCTGCGTCCCGACAAGAGCCTGGCGTCCGAAATCGATATTGACGAGTTGAACCGGTGGATCGATGAACAGTTACAGAATTGACCGTGCCGGCGCCGGTATGGAGACTCTTAGCGGCACAAAAACCCCTTATCGGCGTCAAGCAGCCATGGAGTAATCCAATGACAGTTGTCGCTTTTCAGGGAGAGCATGGCGCATACTCCGAAGAAGCTATCCGTCAACAGTTTGGCGCCGAGGTCGATACGCTGCCCAGCAGGACCTTTGAAGATATCTTCGCTTCGCTGGACGATGACCGCGCTGCTTTGGGCGTAGTCCCCGTGGAAAACTCCCTCGCCGGCAGTATCAATAAAGCCTATGACCTGTTGCTGGACCATGATTTTCGCGTGCGGGGAGAAATCCTCTTGCGCGTACGGCACAATCTGCTGACTATGCCAGGCAATGGCGACAAGATTGACCAGGTGCGCAGCCATCCACAGGCCCTCGCCCAGTGTGAGGGTTTTCTCAATCGCCACGGCTACACTGCCATACCCTGGTATGATACTGCCGGCAGCGCCAAGGAGCTGGCCGAGCATCCGGAGCCGCAGGTGGGCGTGATCGCGAGCGCACTGGCGGCCGAAATCTATGACCTGGAGATTGTCCAGGAAGGTATCGAGGACCTGCTCTTCAACTTTACCCGCTTCTTCGTCATTGGAAAGGGCGATGCCCAGCAGTCGGCGAACGCCAAGACTTCCCTCGTCTTTGCCACGCCCCATAGCCCAGGCGCCCTGTATGCCTGTCTTGGCGAGTTTGCCGAGCGCAGCATCAATCTCGTAAAGCTGGAGAGCCGCCCGCGCCGCAACCGGCCCTGGCAATACGTGTTTTATCTGGATTTTGAAGGTCATTGGCAAGAGCCGGACTGTAGCGCTGCCGTTTTGGGACTGCTCAATAGGGCAGCATTTGTCAAAATGCTGGGTAGCTACCCCGCGGCCGTGCAACCCACTCCTGAGGAGTACGCGCAAGAGGCGATGTTGCAGATATAGAAAGTCGAAGGCGTCAACTCGAATCAACGAAGGGAGCGTCCCGGCACACCTTCAAACCTGGAATGTCATATCCTTCAAATGAGGAACTGTGAAATAGGAGAGTTGAATGGTAGTCGTAATGAAACCCGAGGCTTCCCAAGCCGAAATAGATAACGTCATCAAGCGGGCAGCCTCAATGAGCGCCCAAACGCAGCCAATCAGTGGCGAGAGTCATACCGTTATCGCCCTTGTCGGCGACTTGACCCATGTGCAAAGGGCTACCTTCGATGCGATGGCAGGAGTGCAGAAAACAGTTCGAATCCAGGATCCATACAAGCTTGCAAGTAGAACCACAAACCCCGAAGGAACCGTCATAGACGTGAATGGCGTCCGTTTCGGGGGCGAGCAGGTTGTTGTTATGGCCGGGCCGTGCAGCGTTGAGAGTAGAGAGCAGATTATTCAGACCGCCGTCGCAATCAAAGAGGCCGGGGCCAGCGTACTGCGCGGCGGCGCGTTCAAGCCGCGTACCAGCCCGTACAGCTTCCAGGGGCTTGGTGAAGAGGGGCTGAAATACTTGGCCGAGGCCCGCGAGGTCACGGGCTTGCCGGTGATCTCCGAAGTCATGACTGTTGAGGCAATCGACCTGGTCGCCGAGTACGTGGATATCCTCCAGATAGGCGCCCGCAATATGCAGAATTACGCGCTTCTCCAGGCAGTCGGCAAAGCTCGGCGACCGGTAATGCTCAAGCGCGGCCTCAGCGGCGAAATCCAGGAACTGCTGATGTGCGCCGAGTACATCCTGAGCAACGGCAACATGGAGGTTATGCTGTGCGAGCGCGGCATTCGCACCTATGAAACGGCAACCCGTAATACTTTCGATCTCAACGCAGTGCCCGTTCTCAAGCGAGCCTCCCATCTACCGGTTGTTGCCGACCCCGCGCATGGTACGGGCGATTGGGAACTGGTGCCGCCGATGTCACTTGCTGCGGTCGCGGCCGGGGCCGATGCGCTGATCTTGGAGGTCCACCCGGATCCGGAGTCGGCCTTAAGCGATGGGGACCAGAGTCTCAAACCTGAAAGATTCGCAGACCTGATGCGTAGCTTGCAAAGAGTCGCTGAGGCCGTCGGCCGCTCGATTGCAACGCCAGCAGAAGCGGATGACCCAGCCAGGATGGCGGGTAAGGAAGATCGGAGTACAGTCGAGATGAGGAAAAGTGCCGTGTTGGCATGAACGCCCCGGTACAGTGTAGAAAGAGGAACTTTCCCAGCCTGACGAAGAACGCAGCCCGCATCGATAGTAGAGCTATGCAACCAGACCAGGAAAGGAATTTTCAATGATTGTTGTAATGAAACAAGGCGCCGCTCAAGACCAGGTAGAGGAAGTCGTCAAGCGCGTTGAGGAGCTCGGATACAAGGTGCATCTGAGCCGCGGCGAAGCCCGTACGATTGTTGGTATCATCGGCGCTGACGACTATCTGATCCAGCAGGACACGTTCGAGGTCCTGGACGGCGTGGAAAAAACAGTCCGCATAATGCAGCCCTACAAGTACGCCAGCCGTGACTTCGTTCAGGCGTCGACCACGATTCCCGTCAATGGCATTAACGTCGGCGGTGAGAAGGTCGTGGTCATGGCGGGACCTTGCAGTGTGGAAAGCCGCGAGCAGATCCTGGAGACGGCTCACGCGGTCAAAGAAGCCGGCGGGTCCGTACTGCGGGGCGGCGCCTTCAAACCGCGCAGCAGCCCGTACAGTTTCCAGGGTTTGGGCGAAGATGGCCTCAAGTTCCTGGCAGAGGCCAGAGAGCAGACAGGTCTCCCGATCATTACCGAAGTAATGAGCTCGGAGGATATTGAGCTGGTCGGCGACTACACCGACATCTTTCAGATCGGCGCTCGCAACAACCAGAACTACCCGCTTCTCAAGGCAGTGGGCAAAACGACCAAACCGGTCTTCCTCAAGCGCGGCATCAGCGGCACTATCCAAGAGCTTCTGATGGGGGCCGAGTACATTTTGAGCAACGGTAACATGCAGGTGATGGTCTGTGAGCGCGGGATTCGAACTTACGAGACAGCCACCCGCAACACCTTCGATATCAATGCCATTCCCGTCCTGAAGCAGTTGACTCACTTGCCTGTCGTGGCCGACCCGGCACACGGTACAGGCCAATGGGAATACGTGGCGCCGATTGCGAAGGCCGCAGTCGCCGCGGGGGCGGATGCTCTGATGATCGAAGTACACCCTGACCCGTCAAAGGCCTGGAGCGACGGCGCTCAGAGCCTGACCTTCAAGCATTTCGGCACTTTGATGCAGGAACTGGCATCCATTGCCAACGCTGTCGGACGCAAACTCTGATTTCCGGTTTTCGGTCCGGAGGCATCAGATCAACGAGGCCGTCTTGACCGGCAAAGAAGGGGCAAAAACGCGGCAGCGACAGACTATTCATGAAATCTCTTTCTGAGTGCAGTGTTGCGGTCATCGGGCTGGGCCTGATGGGCGCAAGCCTGTGCATCGACCTGAAACAACGCAATCTGTGCCGTGAGGTGAGGGGCGTGACTCGCAACTTCAGCACGATTCTGCGCGCCTTCCACGAAGACGCAGTCGATTTGGCGACAACCGATCTGAACTCCGGCGTTGCCGGGGCTGATGTTGTCATCTTGTCCACCCCTGTACGGGCAGTCGTTAAGATGCTGGAGACGCTCAGTCCAATTCTGTGGCCGGGCGCCATTGTTATGGATATGGGAAGCACCAAAGCCGAAATCTGCGCGGCCATGGACCGGCTGCCGCCTCGAATTCAGCCGATAGGCGGCCATCCTATGACTGGCAAGGAAACTGCCGGCTACACCTCCGCAGAAAGTGGACTCTACGAAGGTGCGCCGTGGGTACTCACGCCCCTTCCACGCACGACGACGGAAACAGTCGAATTCGCCTCCGAACTGGCGGAGGCTATCGGGGCCTTCCCCATCACCATGGAGCCGGTTCGCCATGACCGGCTTGTTGCCGCCATCAGTCATCTGCCCTTTCTCCTGGCGAGTGCCCTGGTTCACACGGTCAGGGACAGCGGAGACGAAGATGCCGCCGTTTGGGAACTGGCTGCCGGCGGTTTTCGCGACACCAGCCGGGTGGCAGCTAGCGATACGCAGATGTTCCTGGACATTCTGGTGACCAATCGCGAGGCGGTCCTGGAACAGTTGGACACCCTGGGTGGGCATCTTCAGGAACTGCGAACACTGCTCGCTGATAATGATGAAGATTCTCTGCGGAGTAAGCTCTCCTGCTCGCAGAATACGCGCGCAGAATGGCAACAGAAGAAAGGCGCGTTCGCGATGTCGGCAGCGGGCTGAAATGGGCTGCCGCCAGTCATTGCATAAAGATTTGCCAGTGTGAAGTTCTCAACAAGTCGCAACACCGATGTCGACATTGAAGACTCTTCTGACCGAACGAACCAGCACAACTGAGATTTCCCATGGCAGACATCCTCAAGATCAGCAATGACGGTCCTCTCGTTGGCCGGTGCGGCGTACCGGGTGATAAGTCCATCAGCCATCGGGCGGTGATCTTCGGTTCAATTGCCGAAGGTTCCACACACATTCGCAACTTTCTCGATGGCCACGACTGTAGGGCCACCATGAACATAATGCGTGCCATGGGCGTGCGTATCGATGAAATCAGCCGCACGCGCCTCGAGGTTTACGGCGTCGGGCTTGATGGCTTGAAGGAGCCAAATGACGTGCTCGACTGCGACAACAGCGGTACGACAATGCGCCTGCTGGCGGGGCTGCTCGCTGGACAGGAGTTCGTGAGCGTACTTAGCGGAACGGCCCAGATTCGAGGTCGTCCTATGGCCCGGGTCGCCGACCCGCTGCGAACGATGGGCGCGCAGATTTTCGGACGTCAAAATGGCCGATTTGCGCCCCTCACCATCATTCCCTCCCGCCTTTCCGCGATTGAGTACCAGATGCCGGTCGCCAGCGCCCAGGTCAAGAGCTGTCTCCTCTTGGCAGGTCTCTATGCCCACGGATTGACTGTGGTTCACCAGCCTGGACCTGCACGTGATCATACCGAACGCATGCTGAGTTCGATGGGCGCCCCGGTCACTGCCCTGGGCAATACAACGCATAGCGAGCGTCCCCAG
This sequence comes from Caldilineaceae bacterium, assembly GCA_965200615.1. GTDB lineage: Bacteria > Chloroflexota > Anaerolineae > Caldilineales > Caldilineaceae > Bin5. The sequence continues at coordinate 2,499,935 of OZ241377.1, forward strand.
GCTCCGCTAAACCCTTTGAACATTCTGGTTCCCGGAGATATCTCCTCGGCTGCATTCCTGCTTGTCGGGGCATCCTCGTTACCGGACAGTAACCTGACGATCGTCGACGTGGGTGTCAATGCGACCCGGACCGGAATCGTCGATGCCCTCTCCGAGATGGGGGCCAGTATTCGGCGCAGAGAGCGGCCATTCCAGGGCGGAGAGCCCGTGGCAGATCTGATCGTCAGCGGCGGTGGGCTGCAAGGCATGGAATTCGGCGGCGCGCAACTCGTCACGATGATCGACGAGTTGCCGGTTCTGGCTGTTGCAGCCACGCAAGCCGAGGGCCGGACCGTTGTGCGGGATGCCCAGGAACTACGGGTAAAAGAGACTGATCGAATCGCCACGACCGTCTCGGAACTCAAAAAGATGGGCGCCAGGATTCAGGAGACCGCTGACGGCTTCATTGTGGACGGGCCGACTCAGCTTAAGGGCGCGAGCGTGGACAGCCATGGCGATCACCGGCTGGCGATGGCTCTGGCCGTGGCCGCAGTGATTGCCGAAGGTGAGACCACCATTCATAACGCGCATGTTACCGCAGACAGTTTTCCCGGCTTCGAATCAACTTTGCGCGCGCTCAACGTCGATGTGCAGGAAATGGACCGGGTAAGCGAAAATGAGTGAACCTCTGCAGAATGAATCGGCCTCCCCTCGTTCAAGGGAGGCTGATTCAGAAGGATTTCCAACCGACATCAATTCTGCAACGACACTCGTCGGCCTGTTCGGTTGGCCGGTTACTCATTCTATAAGTCCCCAGATGCACAACGCCGCCTTTGTAGCACGCCAGATGAACTGGCGCTACCTGGCGTTCGCTGTGCCGCCGGAACGAGTGCCAGAGGCCGTCGCCGCGTTGCCCGCTCTCGGATTGAGGGGCGTAAACGTGACTGTGCCCCACAAGCAGTCCGTCATGCCCCATCTGCATCATTGGACACCTGCGGCCGAAGCAATCGGCGCGGTGAATACAATCGTCGTCGAAGAAGATGGTCAGCTTACCGGAGACAATACTGACGGTGCCGGATTTATTGCCGATCTGCAAGCTCACAACGTTGAGCCTGCCGGCAAGCGGGCGCTGGTGATAGGTGCAGGTGGCTCCTCGAGGGCGGTGGTGTACGGTCTGGCCGAGGCAGGGGTGACGAGTGTGAAGATCCTCAACCGCACTGTCTCAAAGGCTGTCGATCTGGCCGAAACGATGCAATCCTACTTTCTGGAGATCAATATCGGCAGCGCCGCCTTCCCTGATGATGTGACAGGCAGCGCTCGGGACGCGGACCTGATCGTCAACTGCACGTCGCTGGGCATGGAGCCGCGCATCGAAGGATTGCCCTGGGAGGAAAATGTCGAATTCCGCGAAGATCAGATCGTCTACGACCTGGTCTACAATCCGGCCATGACGCGACTGCTGCAACTGGCCTCTACCGATGGGGCTACTGCCATAGGCGGCCTGGGGATGCTCATCTACCAGGGTGCTATTGCCTGGGAAAAGTGGACCGGCGAAACCGCGCCTGTGGCTGTAATGCAACAGGCAACAAATATCATTTTCGAGCGCCGATGACGGACGGATGGGCGCCCGTCGCCAGACCGAATGCGAGGAACTGATGACTCTTTCCACCACTTCTACAACTGTTAACTTCAGCGCTGTTCCGGACGAGACGGGGCGTTTCGGACCGTACGGAGGCAAATATGTGCCCGAGACACTCATGCCGGCGTTGGATGAACTGGAAGAAGCATACCTGAACGCCCGCATTGATAAAGAGTTCATGGCGGAACTGGCCCATTTGCAGCATACCTATGTAGGCCGTCCGACTCCGCTCACCTATGCCCGCCGTCTGAGCGAGGAGTTGGGCGGCGCCCAGATCTATCTTAAACGGGAAGATCTTGCTCACTCCGGCGCCCACAAGATCAACAATGCCTTGGGCCAGGCGCTGTTGATGAAACGCAAGATGGGCAAGACGCGCATCGTGGCGGAAACCGGCGCCGGCCAGCACGGTGTCGCCACCGCCACCGCTGCTGCGCTTCTGGGGATTGGCTGTATCGTCTACATGGGTACGGTCGACATGGAGCGCCAGAAGCCGAACGTCTTTCGCATGCAGCTCCTCGGCACTGAGGTACGGGCGGTCGACAGCGGTTCGCAAACGCTCAAAGACGCCATCAACGAGGCCATCCGCGATTGGGTTACAAACGTAGAAACCACACACTACCTGCTGGGAAGCGCGCTTGGTCCCCATCCCTATCCTGCCATGGTGCGGGACTTCCAATCGATCATTGGTCTGGAAGCCCACAGTCAGATGCAGGATTCAGCTGAAGGCGGCCCCGGCCGGCTGCCCGACGCAATCGTGGCCTGCGTTGGAGGAGGCAGCAACGCCATCGGCATTTTCCATCCTTTCCTCAAGGAGGAAAGTGTGCGGCTCATTGGTGTCGAGGCAGGCGGACATGGGATCGAAGATGGCGCCCATGCCGCTCGTTTCGCTGACCCGGAGCGGGGCCGGCTCGGCGTACTGCAGGGTACCAAGAGCTACGTCCTTCAGGACAGTGACGGGCAAATTGCCCTAACCCATTCGATTTCCGCCGGCCTGGATTACGCCAGTGTGGGCCCGGAACACGCCTGGCTTCGAGATGTAGGACGCTCCGAATACACCTACTGTACAGATACGCAGACTCTTGAAGGGTTCAAAGCGCTGTGCGAGCTGGAAGGGATCATCCCTGCATTGGAAAGTGCTCATGCGATCGGTTATGTCTTGGAGCTGGCGCCGCAGATGGCGAAAGATCAAGTGATACTGGTCAATCTCAGCGGACGAGGCGACAAGGATCTGGGCACGGTCATGCAGACAATCGGAGGAGACAGCTAAATGGGCAAGCTTTGGGCGAGAGGTGAAAGATGAGGGGAGTCGAACGCATCGAGCAGGTTTTCCGCAATCTGAACAAGAGAGGCGTCGCCGCCTTCATGCCCTACCATGCCATGGGCTATCCTACCCGGCAGCAATCTCTGGATGTTATTACTGCCCTGGCGGAAGCCGGGGCGGACCTCATCGAATTCGGCATACCCCACAGCGATCCACTGGCCGATGGGCCGACAGTTCAGACAGCAACTTATTCGGCGCTTGTCGGCGGCACAACCGTGGTCGACTGCCTCCGGATGGCGCGCGAGCTGCGTGATCAGGGCGTTGACACGCCTTTCTGCGCCATGAGCTACTACAATCCAATTCTTGCTTTCGGCGAAGAACGCTTCGCGAATGCTGCCGCCAGGGCGGGTATCGACGGCTTGATCGTCCCCGATCTGCCGCCGGGAGAGTCGGAACTCTTGGAGCCCGCCTGCCGCGCGGCCGGTCTGGCTACCATCTACATGCTGGCTCCGACCAGCACCGAAGACCGCATCAAATCGGTAGCACGGCATGCCACCGGGTTTATCTATCTCGTGAGCGTAACCGGAATCACCGGCGCCCGCGATGAGCTGCCGCCAGGGCTGCCTGCTTTTGTTGAGCGGGTTCGCCGCCACACCGATCTGCCCTTGGCGGTCGGCTTTGGTATCAGTACCGGCCCCCAGGCTGCAAGGGTGTCCGAGATGGTGGAGGGGGTCATCGTAGGTTCGGCGTTGGTGAAAGCCGCGGGTTCGGACGCGGGGGTCGACGCCGTGCGTAGTCTGGCAGAGGAACTGGCGGCCGGCAGCCACGGAGGGTAGACAGGCAGGACGAGGAATAGGCTGTGCGGCTGTTGCCTAGTGCAAACGGCTCTGCATCACAGGGCGTAGCTTGAGTCCAAGCTGGAGTGAAAAACGCGCGTCGGCATCGTTCAAATCCATTCGGGTGATGCTGGAGATGCGCTGCAAGCGGTAGGTCAGTGTATTGCGGTGGATATGCAGCAAGGCTGCGGTCTGGCTGAGATTGCCGTGGCAGGCAAAAAAGGCTTCCAGCGTCTCTACCAATTCGGCATTGTGTTCTGCGTCGTGCGAGATCAGCGGTTCTACCGTCTTACGGAAGAAACGGTTCGCTTCCCCGCTTCCACCCAGCCCGGTTAGCAGTTGATATAAGCCCAGGTCTCCGAAATAGGTCACCGGTGAGGCCTGCCAGGAACAACCCATTCGCCAGCTCTCACGCGCTTGATCCAGACTGCGCAGCCATTCCCGCACGGAGGCGGCCGGGCGACCGATCCCGACCACCAATGAGGCCCTCTGGAAAGTCGACGTGAAGTGCTCTACCAAGCCGTTAGCAACCGATTTGAATTCCCGTCCGCTCTTGGGACTGTCGCACGGCCAGAAGAGCAGCGCAGCTTCAGCTCGGACGGATAGCAGGATTGGATCCTGTTTCGTTGCCAAATACTGGCGCAGCGCATTCGGCCAATCCTGGATGCCTTCTGCCTGGATCAGCCAGGCGGTGTGGGGCCTGGTCAGATCGAAGCCAAGCGAATGTCCCCGCTGAATCCACGCATCCTCGTCGGCAATTTCTGTTGCCAGCAACTCGTCCAAAAAGACGGCCCTCATCTTTTCTTCGACTGCCCCAACCGCCTGCTCCCGGCTCCAGGCCAGGGCAGCCGCGCCTGCTCCCTGAAGTACAGCAAGTCTTTCGACAGTGGAGATTTCTTCAGATGCGCTGGAATTCGACCGTAGCAGGAGGCAGTATCCTGCGACTCGCTCTGCAACAATGACAGGGCTGACGACCATTTCTCGGTACCGGTGCTTGCTATCGATGGGGAGAATGCCGGTCAGCTCTGTGCTTTCGGCCGGCTCTGTACCAAACTTGGCGGCCAGCCAACTTCGTAAAGTCGTGCGGCTTGGCATAGACGCCAGAACGCGCCGTTTGTGCTGCTCTGTAAGCTCTTCGAGACCGGCGAATGCGATTGGCGTTCCTTCATCTTTCAGAAAGAGTACAGGCTGTTCAGAGAAACTCGCCAGAAGCTCGGCCATCATCCCCATGCCGCCGCCGTCCAGTTCGATCTGTGTCAGTTCCCGCTGCAAGTCGGCGGCCTTGGTGGCAAGGTAACCGCCGCGGTCCACGATCAGACGGATCACGGTACGTTCGACTGACAGGAGGGGATCGGAGTCCGGAAGGGCGATGAGTGGAATCTGATTCTGCTCGGCGACAGCGACCGCGTCCCGCGGTACTTCACCCAGCACGCCAATCGCGGAGATACGCGCCTGGTGCAGGCTGTTCACGACCCGGTCCAGACGCATCTGAGGGTTAAACTGGCGCAGATCTTCGACGTCGATCAATGCTAACTCTTCCCCTTCGAGGTTGGGGAAGGCCGGTGGGCTGGGACGCAGGCTGCAAGCCCAACTAACAGGCCTGTTCAGCAACTCTTCCCCAAACAGTATCCGCGAGCCTTGCGGCAGAGCCAGACGGTAGATTTCTTCAAGCGTCGTCGCGTCGCGATACATAAGCCAAGCCAGTCTGAACGTCTGCTGCCGGGTTCAGAGCCGTAGAGGGTATTTGTTCTCTACGGCAAACCGTCCAGAATTGAATCAGCGGGCGCTGTAACCCGCCCGCTGAGCCAGTTCTTTCATTTCATATGACGTACAGCACTCTCGTGCTTCGATTCGCTTTCTACTTACTCCACGCGCTCAATGCCGCGCCTACCGTGCCGCCCCAAACGGCCCAGAACAGGATCGCCGCAAGTCTGGGCCAACTGGTCGGATCCTGACCGGCGACGAAGAATGACACGATGTAGCCAAGAACCAAGCCGATGATGCTGGCGAGAAGGAGCTTCCAGATCGACTGATTTGGGCTCAACGCGCCTACGACAATCGGCCACAAAATCGCGGTGAGGATACTTATTGCCAGCCCTCCGACGACAAAGCCAAAGTCTTCCGTGAAGAATCCGGGAAGAGCAACACCTATGATAAAGAAAATGTTGCCGATCAGACCGCCGATGACGGGTCGCCAGCTTTCGCCAAGCGCGCCCCGGGCAAAGTCATAACCGACGATTGGCGCGGCTCCAATCACGATGCCCAGAAGGGCCCCCACGACAGGTACGCCTTTAAGCAGAGCCATCAGAAGCGACACGACCGCCGCAGCTAGCGCAGCGTAAAGCGACGCCTTCCAGCGTTCCGTATTGGTCTGGGCGACGCTTGTGGCAGTTAGAATTGTCATCGTGAATCCTCCCGGGTCGTAACAACTGATTCTTTACAACGTCCCATTCCGCCAAGAGCGGAGTCTTATTGGCAGCCCGACTGTACGCCTGCTCCTGGGGGAAGGTCACCGCTCGCCGGGCAGATTCTCCCACGCCTCGACAGTCCAGCCACTCACGTTCAGATACAGTTGCGGCAAATGATTGCGACTCAGGATCAGTACCAGCTCATCCTCTTCGGTTGCCGCGACTTCGTCCAGCCAGATTCCCTGGTTGATTAAGGTTTGCATTATTTTACCAGCCTGTTGCCAGCCGCGCAAAGGATCGCTTTCAGGATCAGTATACATCGCCGTTCCGTACAATGCCAGCAGCAGTTTGTTTTCCAGATAGAGGTCGAGGTCAAACAGTTCGCGCAATTCCGGCGACGGTCTCCTGCCACCTTCATCGCTGACCGATTCCTCCCACAAAGCCAATCCCATCACCCTTTCGCCGGCGACATTGTCGACCAGTTCCTCATACTGTTCGTCGTCCAGACGGTATTGAAGCGGGGCCTCGCCGGGCCCTTTGCCATTCGTTGAAATGTCATTCATTTCACACGTGCGTTCCTGTAGTTGCTGTATGTCAAATTGAGGAAGGTCCTCACATTCGTCATCTGTTCCCCTACATCCTTTCCGGTCCCACAACAATCATTCGAGTGGGAATCGTCCTTGGTTCGGGAAAGAATTGGCCGCCTGCTTCAAAGTGGCTGAACTGGAATGGCAATCCCTGGTCGATGAAAAGGTTAGGGCCGTTCATCACATGAAAATGCAAGTGTGGTCCCGGCGAATTGCCGCTGTTGCCGACTCTTCCCAGAAGGGCGCCTCTCCTGATCATTTCCCCCTCGTTAACCTGCAAACTGGCCTGCTGCAGATGTGCGTAGTAGCTAAACTCCCCATTAGCGTGGCTGATCGCGACGGCGTTACCCAGCAGACGCCGCATATCGCCGCGCATGATTGCCTGGTCGGGGATTGCGCCGGGCGCCATATCCGGCATATCGAAACAGATGTAGGCAACTTTCCCTCCTGCCGCGGCATAGACCGGCTGATGCCAGCTGTAATGGTCGGAAAGTGCGCGGCCGTTGCCCTGATGTGTACGCCCCTCTGGTCCCAACTTCATGAAATCGACTGCGAAAGGCTGGCTGTAGACCTCCATTTTGTGGAAGTCGCTCCAATCGCCCGCCTGCACTGCCCACCAGGCCCCCGTCAACGGAAAGTAGAAATCGGTCTGTTGTTCATGATAGGTTACAGGTGACTGGCAGTGGGCCTGAATTCGCTGTCCGGCATCGGCAGATGCTGCTGTCGCCTGCGATCTACCGACGGCAGTTATTTCGATATAAGAGAGCCGTTCATACGCATGCAGGAGAAACTGTACACTGCGGACGGCCAAACCGGTGTTGGCCGCGATCGTCAGGTCGTCCTCGCCTGTACGTTGACGGATGACGCCTGCCGACCATCGCTGCTCGAACAGCAGCTGGTGCCCGCTGTAGCACTGAAAGACCAGCCCTTGCAGTTGAACGTCACCATCGTGCGCAGTGATTCCCAGGTCAAGCGCGACCTCCTGCACCGGACCAATGTTGGGGAAAGGCAGTCTGTCGTAAAGGCCTGCAACAATACCTTGGGGGCGGGTCTCCAAAGAAAGTCGGGTCTGCAATATCAGTGTCTTTCGGCTGGCCAAATTGTAACCACCGGGCGCTTGCAGCAGCACGCTTTCGAAAGGTCAAGCCGTACCGGGGACATGGGAAAATGAAAAGTATCTATCAGCCTACTTGCCATTCGCTTCATTGATGAGTGTCGAAGCCTCGAGTACAGCCTCCTCAGGCGTCGCTGAGCCGCGCAGAACCTGCGTGATCATGTCGGTGGCATAGCCCCAGACTTCGTCTAACTCAGGGTAATGGGGCTGAGGGATCGCATTGCCCGCCTGAAGTGCAAATCCGGCCAGCAAAGGCGTTCCGCTTAAGTCCGCGTCCCTGTGCGCGGGCAGGCGGCCTGCGATTTGGGCGACGAGTGAACCGCTCTCGGCGTTCGTTAAATGCCGGGCGAGTGTCAGGGCAAGTTCCTGCTGGTCGGTGGTCCTGGACGGATTTAGAAATACGCCGTCTGCGCTCAACCAGGGGCGGGCGGGCCCTGAACGTCCGGCTGGCAACGTGGACACGCCCAGGTCCGGCCCAAACCTTTGCCGCAGCTCGCCAAGGCTCCACGGGCCGTCTAGGAAAAGAGCGAACTCTTCCTTTTTGAAGCGCTCCGTCAGCATCCCGTAGTCGAGAGAAACAAAGATACCCGGTGTGCTCTCGGCCTTTTTCAACCAAGCCAGAAACTCTGCCGTCCCCGGTGACTGTTCGAGAATAACGCGACCGTCTGCGTCGAAGAGATTACCTCCGTAGGCGGCGACGCCCCACACGAGGTGATAAAAGTTCGAGTATATGCCGGCGCCCTGAAAAGGGGACTCCAGGGCCAGCTCGATCAGATCGTCCACTGTGCCCGGCAGGTTACTTTCATCCAGCAACCGCCGGTTGAAGTAGAGCGCCACAACTTCGTAATTTGTCGGCAGCCCATACAACATGCCTTCCCAAACCAGGTTTTCTATGGATGCCGGAATGAACTGCATACGTTCCTGTGCCGTTACTTGATTGTCAATTGGCAAAAGAACCTTCGCAGCCGCCAGCTCTCGAAGCCACCAATTGGACGCCAGAATCAGGTCCGGCCCGTCACCGCCTTGGACTGCCTCCGTATAGGCCTGGGCCAGGTCGCCGTAATCCACAAACACAGTTTCCACTTGTATATTCGGATTTGCTTGGTGGAAACGGTCCACGATGGCCGCCAGGGCGTCCCCGTCCTTGCCTGCCCAGCTATGCCACAATTCGACCGTGCCGGCGAAAGCTTGTGAAGTAGACAGGCGATTCACGGGTGAGTCAGCGAGCGATGCAGCAGTCGGAGCAGCTGCTGGCAGCGTCTCAACCACTGGATCAAGGTCTGTGCGGACGGTCGAGGAGAGTAGCGCTGTCTTGGAGCCAGGTTGACCGGAAGCCATGACCAGGACAGCCATCAGCATCAACACCAATAGAATGGTGAGCGTCCAGAATAGGCGCCAACGAAATTGGAACATCTGCAACGAAAGAGAAAGATTGCGCGAAATTTGCGGGCTAAGGGTCAGCCCGGTTCCGAGCTTTGCCGAAGCGGCATCAGTTCTGCACAGGTGAAATACCCCGCGCAATTCAGTCGGTCTGATTTTCGGATATGTATGACAGGAGCCCTTGCAATCCAAGCAAATAACTGCGCCAGCCAAAACCGCTGATCTGTCCAACGCAGACCGGAGCAATTACGGAATGGTGGCGGAACTCCTCGCGGCTGTGGACGTTGCTCAAGTGGACTTCGACCGTCGGCAGGGCTACTCCAGCCACCGCGTCGCGGATAGCGTAGGAATAGTGAGTGAACGCGCCAGGATTCATCAGCAGTCCGTCGGCCCAGGAACGCGCACAGTGAATTTCGTCGATCAGCCCGCCTTCATGATTGCTTTGAAAAGTCCGGATCTCATTGTCCGTGCCGGCGGCGGCAACAAGCTCCCTGTCGATTGTTTCCAGGGTTACGTTACCGTAGATCGAACGTTCGCGCGCGCCCAACAGATTCAGATTGGGGCCATGGAGAACCAGGATTTTTGTCATGGGCAGTTAGATTTTTGCAGTGAAACGACTCAGTTGCCTTATTACGCTGAAAACCGTGCCGCGGCCCCATCAGGACAATTCTGCTAGTTCAACACAGAGTCCAGAGCTTCGAGCACAACCTGCTCCCCCGGATCGTCGATGATGACCACGTCGCCGATTGCCTGGGGAATAATGAATCTCAGCATCCTGCCACTTCTCTTCTTGTCTTTGAACATCATGGCGTATACATCGTTCAGGTCGAGCCCGCTGGCCTTGGTGGGCAGTTCCAGCCGCGCCAGGCAGCTCTCGATGCGGCTTGCGGTCTGGGCGTCGCAGCGATCTAACGCCACTGCCATACGGGCGGCGGCCACAGTCCCGACGGCGACCGCCTCCCCGTGCCGCAAAGAATAGCCGCTTACCTGTTCGATTGCATGGCCAAATGTGTGTCCCAGGTTGAGCGTCGCCCGCCTCCCTTTCTCAAACGGGTCCTCTATTACCACGTCCACTTTCACCCGCACAGCATCGGCGATCATTTGCGTCAGATTTGCCGGGCCCTGACCTTCCAGCTGGCGGAACAGATCAGGGTCACCCAGAATTCCGTGCTTTACGATCTCGGCCAGCCCCGACCGAAACTCGGCCGCGGGAAGTTCAGCGAGAACTTCCGGATCGATAATCACGACAACGGGCTGCTTGAAAGCCCCCACAAGATTCTTGCCCTGCGGCAAATCTACGGCTGTCTTGCCGCCGACCGAGGCATCGACCATCGACAGCAGAGATGTCGGGATCTGTACAAAAGGAGCGCCGCGCAGGTAAGTGGCTGCCGCGAATCCGGCCATATCGCCGATAACGCCACCCCCCAGCCCTACGATGGGGCTTTTCCTGTCGAGCTCCGCAGCCACAAACTGGTCGTACAGGCTATGAACTGTAGCCAGCGTCTTGTGCTCTTCCCCTTCGGGAACGAGGCACAGAACCGGAGTGTAGCCCTCCTTTTTCAGACTCTCACTCGCGATATCGGCGTAATGTTCGGCGATATCTGCGTTCGTAACGATCGCGGCCTTCCCTTTAGCTACCGCCCGATTGGAAAGGAGACGGCCCGCATGCACCAGGATGCCTTCGCCAATACAGATGTGGTAGCGCCCTTCCGGCGTGGGTACCGTAATACGGGTCATCTCAGCGATCTCATTGTTGCCTGCCAGAGTGTCGAGAACGCGCTCTGCAACGGTCTCCGGTTCGACGCCGTCGGTCGGCACTCGCAGGGGAATCCGCCCATAGGCATCGCGGCGGTTCAGGAGCAGCCGCTCTATGTTGTGTCTTTTTTCTTCCCGATCCCCAGGCAGAAGTGGGCGGTCTTCAAACGTCTCCACACGCTTGAGGACAGTGTCAGCTCCGGCCGTCAGGCAGACCACGGGACCGCTTTCTTCCAACGTCTGCCGGTTGTCTTCGCTGACCAGCGTGCCCCCGCCGGTTGCAATGACCAAGTCGGTCTCCCTGGCGAGCGTTTGACACAGCCGCGCCTCCGCTTGACGAAACATCTCCTCGCCATCGTCGGCGAATATCTGGGCTATCGGCTTCCCAAATTCGGCCTCAATAAGCTCATCCATATCGACGAGCCGGCGGCCCATGCGATCGGCCAGGATACGGCCTACGGTTGTCTTGCCCGTACCCATAAAGCCGGTAATCGTAAGGTTGCAGCTGTCGGCCACGGGACTTTCGATTGACTGCATGGCCGCTGAAGCGTGGGCGTTTTCCACTCTGTTGACTCCAATTCAGAACAGCCTGAAGTTTTTCGTATCCACTCGTCCGGACTGGTGCATCAAGACGGCGTTCATCAGCTCTATCGCCAGGCGGGATTCCAGCGTCACTCCAGCGCGTACGCCTACGCAGGGGTCGTGTCGCCCCTTTTCCAACGCAAAGTCGATCTCTTCCATATTCTTGCGCACCGAATGCTGCGTTTTGAGAATAGTTGAAGTGGGCTTGAAACCGACCCGGCATACCAGCGGTGAACCGGTCGTCACGCCGCCAATCAGCCCGCCATGGCTGTTGGCCTGATAGCCGCTGCTGCGAATGGGATCGTTATTCTCGCTGCCCTTGCGAGAGATGACCTGCACTCCGTCGCCTACCTCACACGACTGCACTGCGTTCAACCCTCCCAGCGCCCCCATCAACCGCACTTTGAGACTCTGGTAGAGGGGCTCGCCCACCAGCGAAGGCGGGTTGACAGCCACAACCTCAACCGCCGCGCCCAACGAATCACCTTCGACGCGAGTGCGTTTGATCAGTTCGCCCGCCTCCTGTGCGAACTCGGCATCGAGCGAACGAATCTCGGCCTCGTCGAGCCTGTCCTCCACCGCCGCAATCTGTCCCTGTGTGATCGGCTGTGAGTCCTGCTTCCGCCTGACGCTCTCGAAATGCTGAGCCAGGCTCAGATTCGTGCGAAGCGCCCCGACCTGTGAGATGGATGACAGGACCACAGTGCCGAACTGTTCTTTCAGAAAGATGCGGGCGATGGCCCCGCCGATAACATCCGAAATCGTCGAGCGGTAACTGGAACGCCCGCCGCCGCGAATGTCTATGAAGCCCTGAGACTTGTGATACTTTACCAGGTCGGTGTGGCCCGGACGCACCTCGCCGCGGGGGCCGGCAAACTGTTCGTAGTGGCGCGAGCGTTGTGATGTGGAGAGGACCAGCGCGGCGATCGGCTCGCCCGTTGCGTATCCTTCTCCGTAGCTCTCGGTGACTGAATCGGCCTCGCCGCCTATCGATACTGCGGGCCCGGACAGCAACTGGTCAATCTTGCCTTCAGCGTATAGACCGGAGAGCAGCACAACTCTGTCGGCCTCTTGACGCGGTGTGCCGTGACGGTTGCTGCCAGGACGGCGCCTGTCCAGGTACCTCTGCACCTCGTCTCGACGAATGCGAAGCCCGGCAGGGCAACCGAATATAATTGTCGTTACGCCGGGCCCGTGCGATTCACCGGCGCCGGCAACGGCAAAAAGAGGTCCCCCCAGAATCTCCATGCTTCAATCCCTCATTCGGCGTTCGAAGCTGTTGCCCGCCAGCCAAGGCCCTTGGCAGTAGAAACAAATGCGCGCACCTTGTCCGGCTCTTTTCGTCCTGGTTCGATTTCGACGCCGCTACTTACATCAACTGCCCACGGCCGTACGGCCTCCACGGCCGCACCGACATTCTCCGGGGTGAGGCCGCCCGCCAAGACCAGTCGAGGGCAGGTTCTCGCAATGCCGGCGGCCGCGTTCCAGTCAGCCTTTTTGCCTGTTCCCCCGTACTCATTGGGATCGTAGGCGTCTATCAGAAGTTGCGGGCCGTTGTTTGGACCCAGCTCCGCGTACCATTCGGCTTCGATTTCGGCTTCGGCGGCGCTGGTTGGACGCAACGCCTTGAATCCGAACCTTTGGAGGGCCTCAAGCATCGCAGGCGGCTCATCCCCGTGCAACTGGGCAAAGTCCAGGTTGGCGACTCTCATCGTTTCTTCAACCCCAGCCAGCGGTTCATTTACAAAGACGCCGATAAAGCGGGGCCTCTGCCCGTATTCGGTACCTGTAGCCGGGCGCGGCATCGACGTAGAGATGTGCTCAGCCAATTTGGAAGTGATCTCACCTGCAGCCTCAGGAGCAACGTAGCGGGGAGATTTTCTGAAAAAGATGAAGCCCAGAAAATCCGCGCCAGCCTTGGCCGCGCAAAGGCCGTCTTCGAAGCTGGTGATACCGCAGATTTTAACGCGTGTCATCGTTCGTAATTCCCGAAAAGGCTGAAGAGCCGGCGAATGGCCCTAACCGTTTCCTTGCCAGAAGCCAATCCCCGCAGCGCCAAGGAGCCAAACCAGCAGGGGTGCAATAGCGATACTGGGCAAGAGATTGGCGACCCTGACCTTTTTCAATTCCAGCAAAGTCAGACCGATTCCAAGAATAAGGACTCCGCCTGTGGCCGTCAGCTCGACAACCCACGGCGTCTCCCGGCTGACCTCTCCAAGACCAAGACCGCCGCCGACTCCCATTGCCAGTGCGGACAGCCCTCCCTGCACCAGTGCAACCGTCCCGACACTGAGCAGAACGCCCGGCCCCAGGCTGGCGGCAAAGGGAATGGCGGCAAAACCGTCCAAAGCGCTCTTTATCGCCAGCAACTCATAGTCGCCAAGCAGTCCATCCTGTATGCTGCCCAGGATCGTCATCGGTCCGACGCAGAAAATCAGGCTGGAAGTGACAAAAGCCCGCGTGACGCTCCAACCCGCCACTTTGCCCTGGCCCAGCGGCCCGCCCCAGCGCGCTTCGGCCTTCTCGCCCAGCCAGTTCAGACCGTCGTCAATGCGCAGAAACTCCCCGAGGATACCTCCTGCCACAACACTGACAAGAGGTATCAAAACATTGCTCGTTCCGCTGGCCATGATCACGCCGATGGCCAGAACCATCAGTCCCAAGCCATGCAGGACCGTCTCCTGAACCTTTGCCGGCAACCGATTTCCAAAAAACGTTCCAATCGAGCCGCCAATCAAGACGGCAATCACATTGAGAACTGTGCCGGTCATAAGGGTTGCGATCCGGGCATTGGGAGCTGATTCGCAAGATCCACTAAGTCACGATTTTCCCGCGAGGACGAATTCGCGCACAAGCGCGCCCCGCTCCGCCTGGGGCAATTTGCAAAAGCTCTCGCCCACGAGAATGGCATCGCAGCCCATCTCAGCCATGCGCCTCACATCGGTCCCATTGCGGATACCGCTCTCGCCGACCAGGATAATGTCATCGGGAATCAGTTTTCGCAACCTGGCCGTCGTTTCGATATCCACGTCGAACGTCTTCAGGTTCCGGTTATTGACGCCGATGATCCGGGCCTCCGCCGCCAACGCCCGCTCCAATTCCTCCTCGTCGTGGACTTCCACCAGCGCGCTCATTCCCAGTTGATTCGTCAGGCAAAGCAGCTCGCGCAGGTCGGCGTCCCCCAACACGCCAACGATCAGCAGCAGTGCGTCCGCGCCGGCCGCGCGGGCCTCGTACACCTGATAGGGATGATAGATGAACTCCTTGCGCAGCAGCGGCGTGGACAGGTTGCTGGCGCGCAGGCGCTCGACGATTTCAGCCAGGTAGGCAAGTTTTCCCTGGAAAAAGCGAGCGTCGGTCAGACAGGATATTGCGGCAGCGCCGCCGCCGGCGTAAGTTTCGGCAATGGCTGTCGGCGACCAATCCTGGGCGATCAACCCCTTGGAAGGGCTTGCACGCTTGACTTCGGCGATGAGGCTGGCGCCGGCTTCGGCGGTGAGTGCGGCCGCGAAATCCAATGGCGGCTCGGCCACCAGGGCAAGGGCCTTGAGCTGAGCCAGTGGCACATCCCTCATCTGACGTGCCACTTCCTCGCGCTTCCAAGCCATGATCCTGTCCAGGACCTGCCCTTTATGTTTACTGATTTCCAACTGAGAATATCTGGCCATTGTCTTTCTGGCTACCGCTGAAGCTTTGCGTCTTCTCGATAAACGAATTGAGCGAGTTCTGTGCCGCGCCGCTATCGATAGATTGCGCGGCTGCGGACAGTCCGGCCTCCCAGTCACTGTTCTCGGTCGCCAGAGCGGCTGCCGCATTCAATAGTACCACATCCCGCTTGGGGCCGCGCAGTTCACCACTGAGGATTCCCCGGGTGATGGCGGCGTTTGTGGCTGCGTCTCCCCCAACCAGGTCGTCGAGTGATGCAGGCGAAAGTCCGAGATCGGTCGCAGACAACTCACTTTCCCGGACTTCACCATTGCGCAAATGGCTGATTCGATTGACGCCGGCGGTGGTCAGCTCGTCCACGCCGCGCCCATCATCGGTGGTTCCGTGGACGACAAAAGCGGCTGTGCTACCCATCTGCCCCAGGACTTCCGCCATCTGGGAAGTGAGATTGGGGCTGGGTACGCCGATCACTTGGTGCGTGGCGTTGGCAGGGTTTGTCAGCGGACCGAGGAAATTGAAGACGGTGCGGGTCGCCAACTCCCGGCGCGGGCCGATGGCGTACTTCATTGCAGGGTGGTAAAGTGGCGCGAACAAAAAGCCGATGCCAACGGCCTCGATGCATTCCGCTACCTGTTTTGGGCCAAGGTCCAACTGGACGCCCATTTCCTCAAGCACGTCGGCGCTGCCGCATTGACTACTCGCGGACCGGTTACCGTGCTTTGCCACCTTTTCGCCGGCCCCGGCAACGACAAAAGCGATGGTAGTGCTGATGTTAAAAGTGCCAGTCTGATCGCCGCCCGTCCCGCAAGTGTCCAGAAGGCGCTGGCCGTTGAGATTCGGCCTCACCTGCACTGCGACGCGCTTCATCGCCCGGGCGCAGCCTGTTATTTCTGCGACGCTCTCTCCTTTCTTGCGCAGCGCCGCCAGGAACCCGCCGATCTGTGCATCGGTTGCCTGACCGCCCATGATCTGTGTCATCGCGGCGTCGGCCGCGTCGCTGTTGAGGTCTTGTCCGGCGAAAATCGATTCCAACGCTTCATGTATAGGTGACGCCATGAGTATTTCTCCTGTCATGTCGAACGGCTGCAATAGTTCTTCAGTCAATCGTTCCCGACCAGTCGGCGGGCGTTGTCGATAGTTACTTTGCCTGCAACCAACCGCTCGTCAACTGCCCGATCTCATCCGCCAGCAGTTCGCTGTCTCCGCTTCCCAGAGGGGACAGTCCCCACGATTTCAGAGAGCGGCACAAGGCAACCGTCAAGGCGCTGATTAGAAAAGAACGGTACTCTGTACCTTCTGCATCTGGATCCGTGTCGGAGACAGGTGGAAAAGCCCTCTGCCGGATGCCCTCGAGCAAAAAGGTCACTGCCTGAGAATTGAACAGCCGCAAGTAAATGTCGACTCTGTCCGGCAAGCTGGGATCGCTATTGCCGTAAGAATAAGTTTCTCGCCACTCATCGTTGCCTTCTGCAGACCATTCGTCTCTTCCATAAAAGAGAAAGCGGGCGATCTCTTGGGCCGGGTCGCCCAACCCGAAAAACTCCCAGTCCACCAGCAAGGCCCGGCCTCTGTGAAACAGAGCATTATCGGCCGTCAAGTCGCCATGGATAGGCGAAGGGGCCGTCTCTCCATGCAGAGGCAGCGCGACCTCCATCAGTCGGTGCGCAGCCTCCCAAAGCGTCGAAAGATGCTCCGATAATAAAGGAGTTGGAGCAGCGGAAACCCACTCCTGCAACGAGGACTTCCCCGCCTGCCATATCTGCCAGAAAGTGAGCAGATTGAACGGATGCGGGCTGAATCGCTGCACGTCTTCACTTTCGGCACAGTGGACCCGGGCTACAGCCTCTGCGTGAGCGATGCGATGGTGCGGATCTGCCAGCGTCAGGGAATCACCCTCTGCCCAGCGGTAGACCAATACCTGGCGCGGCAGTCCGTCGGGATAGCGATCGTACCACAGCGGCTCCGGCGCCAGACCGGCGCCTGCAAACTGCTCCTGGCCGCTGAATTGCCGCCGGCTACGCGCTTGGCCGGCGTCGGTAAACATCTTGACCACAGCATCGCTGCCGTCGCCGCATTGACACCGCCACAGCAGATTGTCGCGCCCCTGCCAGTGGTCCGTGATGACCACTTCCTGATTGCGAAAGCGGCTGGAGGCGGCGCCGGTTAGATAGCCGTGAACGGCCTGCGTCCAAGCACTCATACTATCTGCACACTTCATACATTCAGGAAGTTTCGCAACAGGTCGTGCCCATACTGCGTCAAAATGCTCTCCGGGTGAAACTGCACGCCGAAGATCGGCTTGGACCGGTGCTGCACGCCCATCAACTCGCCCTCGACCGTGTGGGCTGTGGCTTCCAACTCTGCCGGCAGCGGTTCCTCCACAATCAAACTATGGTATCGGGTGGCCGTAAATGGGCTTGGAATCCCCTGAAAGAGAGTCGTTCCCTTGTGATGAATCGGGCTGACCTTGCCGTGCATCAACCGCGGCGCCCGCTCAACACTGCCGCCATGAACGTGCCCGATACACTGTTGACCGAGACAGACGCCAAGTATAGGCGTTTCGCTGCCCATATGACGGATTACATCGTTGCTGACGCCGCTGTCCTGTTGCGGGGCGCCAGGGCCCGGGCTGATAATTACGTGGTTCGGCCTTTTTTCGATCAGTTCCTCGATGTCGATGGCATCGTTGCGCCATACCTGAATGCGGTTGGCCTCCTCGCCGCCGGGTAAAGGGGTCTCATTGACGATTTCACCCAGGAACTGTACCAGATTGTAAGTGAAGCTATCGTAATTGTCGATGACGGCAATCATTGCCCGCTCCTTTTTCTGCCCTGCGGCCTATGCCTTTGCGAGCCTCTTCTGGCGGCGCTCGTTCGAGCGGCGAATGCGATTCCAGACGCCTGCCAGCCCCATCGCCTTCTTCATTTCCATAAGCGTCTGTCGGGCCTCTTGCTGTGCCCGCTGCGTGCCTTCGTAGATCAACTGGTCGGTGAAGCCGGTCTGTTCTGCGTAGTAAGCTCGCCGTTCACGGATCGGTTCAAGGAAGTTTTCCAGGGCGTTGTAGAGTTTCGTCTTCACCTCTACATCGCCGACAGCGCCCTTTCGATATCGGCTTTTCAGATCTTCTACCTCCTCCTTATTGGGATTGAAGGTGTCATGATAACTGAAAACCGGGTTGCCTTCGACCGTACCGGGAATGTCGGCGCGAATGCGATTGGGGTCCGTATACATGCTCATTACACCTTTCCTGACCGTGGCCGAATCGTCGCTGAGCAGGATTGCATTGCCCAGGCTCTTGCTCATCTTGGCCTGTCCGTCGGTGCCTACGAGCGTGCTGCCGACGATGTACGAGTCCGGCAAAGGAAAGACTTCGGAGTAAGCGTTGTTGAAACGCCGCGCAATCTGCCGGCTGATCTCAATGTGGGACTCGTTGTCTTTGCCTACCGGCACCAGATGCGCGCGCGGCATCAGAATGTCGGCCGCCTGCAACACGGGGTATCCAAGCAGGCTGTATGGCATCTGCTCCATTTCGGCCGCCGCGGCCATATCCTTGATCGTAGGCAGCTGTTGCAAGCGCTCAACCGTCACCATGCCGCTGAGAATCAGGTGCATCTCATAGATCTCGTGTACGGCCGACTGCAGATAGAACGATGTCCTGGACGGGTCGATTCCGATTGCAAGGTGATCGAGAACGATCTCCCGAGCATTTTCCCCGATCTGTGCAATGTCCTCTTTGGATGGCTTCGTTGTCAGCATGTGGAGATCGGCGATAATGAAGAAGCAGTCGTACTCCTCCTGGAAGGCCAGCCGGTGCTGTAAGCTGCCTACATAGTGGCCGACGTGCAGTTTGCCTGTTGGACGGTCGCCGGTGAGAATCCGCCTCTTCTGTGTCATTTCTCCCTCCCGGATTTGTGAGAAATTCTTTTGATAATTGGCTCTGGCGTATTCTTAGTTGCCGAAGCCCTCTTCGGCCCGCTGAACCGCGGCAGAGAGCGCCTTGGCCTTGTTCAGCGTCTCCTTCCACTCATAGGTGGGGTCGCTGTCGGCAACAACGCCGCCGCCCGCCTGCAGGTGGCAAGTCTTGCCCTGCATCACGATCGTGCGGATGGCGATGCAGGTGTCCATCGTGCCGTCGTAGTCGATGTAACCGACCGCGCCGGCGTACAGCCCGCGCCGCAGTCCCTCCAATTCCTCTATGATTTCCATAGCCCTCACTTTTGGGGCCCCACTGACTGTACCCGCAGGAAAGGTCGCCTTTAGCAGGCTGATGGCGTCGTGGCCGGGCGCCAGTTCCCCTTGGACATCGCTGACAATGTGCATGACATGGCTGTAGCGTTCGATCACCATCATTTCCGGCACTCTGACTGTGCCATACTCGCACACCCGCCCCAGATCGTTTCGACCCAGATCGACCAGCATCACGTGCTCAGCCCGCTCCTTGGGATCGTTCAGCAGACCTTCTGCTAGGGCGTCGTCTTCGGCCGCGCTTTCGCCGCGCCAGCGCGTCCCGGCGATCGGGTGCAGGTAGGCGCGACCGTCTTCGAGTCTGACGTGCATCTCCGGGCTGGACCCGATGATCCTCAACGGCTCGTCGGTTCCGGAAGTCTCTGCCAAGCCGGCTACTCCGTTGAATTCCAGGAAGTACATATAGGGGGATGGGTTCAGCATGCGCAGGGCGCGGTAGATCGCGAACGGTTCCGCGTCCGTCGGTCGGCTGAGGCGCTGGCTCGGTACCACCTGAAATATATCGCCGGCCGCAATATACTCCTTTGCCCGACGCACAACCTCTTCGTACTCCTCTTTGGTGAAGTTGCTGCGCCACTCGGCCTCGCCATCAACAGGGGAATTCACCGGCGTGGAGAGAGGCCGGCGCAGGTCGCTGACGATCGCATCGATGCGAGCAACCGCATCTGCGTAGGCCTCCGCAACCTGATCGTCGGAATTCAGGCCTTTCCCCGGTGTCTGCATATTGACAATGACCAGCAGTTTATGCTGCACGTGGTCGAAGACGACGAGGTTGTCGCTGAAGAGCAGCAGCATGTCGGGGATGTCCAGCTTCCTCTGCGCGGTATCGGGAAGGCGCTCAACAAAGCGCACCGTATCGTAACCGAAATAGCCGACCGCGCCTCCCGAAAAGCGAGGCAGGCCCGGGACTTCTACAGGGCAACGCTCCGCCAGCAAGTTCCGCACTGCCTCGAATGGGTCCCCTTCCCGCCGTTCCAACTCGGCGCCATCGGCCCCGCCGATCACCAACTGATCGCCCTGTGCACACAGGGTCAGCGGCGGGCGAACGCCTAGAAAGCTGTACCGGCCTACCTGCTCCCCTTTTTCCACCGATTCGAGCAGAAAGGAGGGGCCACCGTTTCGCAGTTTCAGATAGACCGAAACCGGCGTCTCCAGGTCGGCCGGCAGTTCCCGGAACACCGGGATCGTATTGCCGCTGGCCGCAAACTCCAGTACTTCCTCCAGCGATGGTCGATAGGTTGCCATGTGCACTCTCCTCTTACTTCGAAGCCTGGCCCCAGTTTCCTTCCCAACAAAAGACCTCGTCTCCAATAGCAGCGAAACCACTGCTAACGGGGACGAGGCCTGTTTTGGCGCCCGCGGTGCCACCCTGTTTAGACTGGTGAAAGATGGGCAACAAAAATTCCTCGCATGAAACGCAAGGGATGCCTGCACCAGTCTCACTTATCGCGGCCAGAAGGTCTTGCTTGAACTCGGACCTGCCTGTGCCGCAGCGCCCTGATAACGGTGGCGTCTCCGGGAGAGGCTAGTGGGTGGAACCTTTGCTCTTCTGGCAAGCGCAGCTGCCCCAGATCTACATAATTCCACTGTTCGCCGTCCGACTCCCCGGCCCATTCACACTCTGCGCTGCTATCCCGTTTCCACCAGGTTCGGGACTCTCTGGAACCCGCCTTGAGCGCTACTATTCCGGTTCACGGTCGTTTCAATTCAGTTGTTGCGAACGACTATACCCCAACAGTTGCAGCCTGTCAATTTCCGCTGAGGGCGGTATCGTAGTCATCTATGGAGCAGGCATCTGGACGAGGGAGATGCCCGCCTCCTGCAGGAAACTACGGCTGTTTTCGTCCGGGTAGTGGCCGACGTAGACTACCCTTGTTACACCGGCATTGATGATCATCTTGGCGCAGGTAATGCACGGTTGGTGGGTCACATAGATCATGCTGCCTGCAGTGCCCACCCCGTGGAGCGCGGCCTGTATGATGGCGTTCTGTTCGGCGTGCAGTGGCCGCACGCAGTGGCCGTCGATAATCAGATGGCCGATGTCATCGCAGTGGGGCAGTCCTGTGGGGGTGCCATTGTAGCCGGTAGCCAGAATGCGCCTGTCGCGGACGATTACGGCGCCAACATGGGCGCGATCGCAGGTGCTACGCGCGGCCACAGTGAATGCAATCTGGAGGAAGTACTCATCCCACGACGGGCGATGAGACTGAGGTGAAGTCATGCGCAGTGCGACTCGACTGTGTCCGAGCCGGCTCAGTCCAGTCGACGAGTTGATTCTATCGGAATTTTCACTTGTCCATTGCGCGCCGGGTCGGGGGCCGGCTGGAGCGGCTTTCTCGGCTTCGCCGCTTCTTTTTTGGCATTCGTGTCATGGAGAAGGTCCGCCAGGATTCGGCGAGTATCTTCTTCTGTCGGTGATGCCAGGAAGACAGTTTCCTGAATCGTGCGCTCTCTACTGAAACGACCGCGCTTGGGAATGAGTATCTCGTGTTCGACCGCAAGGCAAGTCTGTGTATTTCTCCCATAGTTGACTGTGCCGTAGCGGATACTGCGGACCGACTTGGGAAAGAAGAAGACGTACCACATCCCCACATCCTTTTCGGGCCACTCCGCCAAGAGAAAGCGTTTCGGCTGCACGAGACAGATCACAGCGTGTTCACGTGTCGCGAATGTGCGGAAATACCCTTGCAACCAGGTAAATCGTTCGCTCTTTTCCTCGACCGTGAAGTAACCGCTGGCGTGGATGGGCACGCTGTCCCTGGGCGCCAAGGGTTGTGGCGTGACGGCAGGCGGCGCCGATTCGAAAAACTGGACGTAGTCGCGGCTGCGCCAGTGGCGCCGAAGCCAGATGAAGGATATGAGGAGAACAAGGCAGAGCCCTGTGGTGAAAAAGTGGCCGGGAACCAGCCCGAATGCGCCCAGCGTGCCAACGAGCAGAAGCAGACCGTCTATCCAGCGGACGACCGGCGCACCGGCCAGCATCATGCGTTCAAGGTGGTAGATCAGATGGGACACGATTTAATCTGTGCCTGCGATTGACTGGGCTGCACGAGCGATCTATGTGAGAAGACCCCGCCCAACGGGACGAGGCCAAGCAGCATCAGGGACATGCTCGTTCGGTTGCGGGCAGGACGCGCGTGTCAGGCGGGGGCGGGCAATGTCCCTCCACTCAAGTCCAACCCCTGATCACGGCTATCCTCCCCTTGAGGCTGTTCGCTGCCGTCCCTTTCGGAAGTAGGCGTACCGCTGGTCTGCCTTGTTTCAACGCCGTCAAGCGATTGGAACGGGTCTTCGCCGCGCATGATCGCCTGAAATTCCGCGGCATGAAGAGTTTCATGCTCTAGCAGAGCCGCGGCCACGGCATCAAGGCGGTCCTCATAGGAGGTCAGGATTTCATGGCAGCGGCCGTGGGCCTCGTCTACCAGTTTACGAACCTCTTCATCGATTTCCTGCGCAACTTTGTCGCTGTAATTGCGCGTCTCCGCGATACCCCGACCCAGAAAGACCATCTCCTCGCGTTCACCGTATTGGACCGGCCCAAGTTTGTCGCTCATGCCGCACTGCGTGATCATCATGCGGGCCATGTTCGTTACGCGTTCCAGGTCGTTGCTGGCCCCGGTCGTAATGTCCTCAAAGCGAATCTCCTCCGCGACCCGTCCGCCCAATAGCGCTGCAAGCTCATCACGGAACTTATCTCTTGTACTCAGGTTGGACTCTTCCTCCGGCAAGGGCATCGTATAGCCGCCTGCCATCCCCCTGGGAACGATGGTCACTTTATGGACAGGGTCATGCTTGGGAAGCACGTGCATTGCCACGGCGTGACCGGCCTCATGGTAGGAGATGATCTTCTTTTCCTTTAGCGACATGACGCGGCTGCGCCGTTCAGGGCCGGCAATGACCCGCTCAATCGCTTCCTGAAACTCGGCGAGGCCGATCGAACGTCGATTGCGGCGGGCCGCCAGAATCGCTGCCTCATTCACCAGGTTCTCGATGTCGGCGCCGACGAACCCGGGCGTCTGCTTGGCAACGACTTCCAGATCGATGTCGGTGGCCAGGGGCTTTCCCTTCACGTGGACATCCAGAATCTGCCGTCGGCCCTTGACATCGGGCGAATCCATCATCACCCGGCGGTCAAAGCGCCCGGGCCGCAACAGCGCCGGATCCAGAATATCTGGTCTGTTGGTCGCGGCGATGATAATGATGTTGACATCGGTATCAAAGCCGTCCATCTCGACCAGAATCTGGTTGAGAGTTTGCTCGCGTTCATCGTGGGATCCCCCCAGTCCTGCGCCCCGGTGGCGGCCGACTGCGTCGATCTCGTCGATGAAAATGATGCAGGGAGAGTTTTTCTTGGCCTGTTCGAACAGGTCTCGCACGCGGCTGGCTCCGACGCCAACAAACATCTCTACGAACTCGGAGCCGCTAATGTTGAAGAATGGCACACCCGCTTCACCGGAAACCGCCTTCGCCATCAGCGTCTTGCCGGTCCCAGGCGGTCCGACGAGCAGTACGCCCTTTGGAATGCGAGCGCCAAGAGACGCAAATTTCTGCGGCTCTTTCAGGAATTCAACCACCTCCGTCAAGTCCTGTCTGGCCTCTTCATTGCCCGCCACGTCACCGAAGTTGACGGTCGGCTTGTCGCCCGTGAACATGCGCGCCTTGCTCTTGCTGAAGCTGAAGGCCTGGTTGCCGGCGCCTTGGGCCTGCCGCAATATGAAGATGAAAAAGACTGCGATCAGCAGTATGGGCAGTAGGGCCAGCAGAATGCTGCCGTACACCTCCCACCCGCTTGGGGCCTCGATCTGCACATTGACGGCCGAAAGCTGGTCCTCGGTTACGCCTAGATTCTCCAAGGTCTCGATCAGACCGATACCCGTCTCTTTGCGCGAACCAATCACCTTACCGCCCGAATAGACGAATACTTCGTCACCGTCTACGCGGATTTCCTGAACGTTGCCGCCTCGCACGAGGGACGCGACTTCAGCGATGGAAACAGTCGCCGAAATGTTGCTGCCCTGGTTGCTCAGGACAATATAGAGAAACGCGCCGAGAGCTACGACCAAAAGGAAGTAGATCATGCCGTTGCGAATTCGTTTGGAATCCATAGCCCCTCGTAGAGTCTACGGGGTTAGCGCTGACAGCCAGAACGGCCTAAAGGGTCTCGACCTGCGTGTCGGACCCCCCACTGCCCCGCGGGAAGTCTAGCATAGGCGCATTGCAGCGTCAAATAGTTCGGAATCGGGCTGTGTCTCCCTGATGCAGACAGACCTGCAACCCTTATGCACTTCATATTCTGTTGCAGAAACGCCTTACATGCAGTAAGGCCGCATCCATCTTTCAGGCTGGTTGGAGGGTCAGATGCGTAATCTCCGGTCGGCAGTTAAAGCGGAAGGGGAGAGGCCACACGCCCAGACCCCGGTTGGTATAGAGTTGGTAACTTCCCACACGATAGTGCCCGATAGGGTATCTGGTTGCCATGTGCGGCAGAATCGGCGCATGTGTCGCCAGGCCTTTGCCGTCGGGCCGCGATGATGGCAGCCGTACCTGCCCGCCGTGGCTGTGCCCGCTCATCTGCAGCGCTACCGGCAAATATTGGCTACGGATAGTGTCGATGTAGTCAGGCTCATGACAAAGGAGAATATTCGTGTAGCCGGACGGCGAACCTGCCAGAGCAAGCTGCGGGCGGGGATGGCCGGACCAGGCGTCATCCAGCCCTGCCATCGTGAGCCCAGGTGCAGCTTCGACGTTCTGATTGACCAGAAGTGTGACCGGCGTTTCAGCCAAGGCGGCTCGCACGGCATCACGACCGGTCCACAGATCGTGGTTGCCGTACACCGCAAAGGCGGGAGACTCCAGCATCCGCAATGGCTCGACAAGGCCGGTGGCATAGCGGGCCTCGTGTCCGACAAAGTCGCCGGTAAGCGCGACGATGTCGGGTTGCAACTGGTTGACGCGAGTGACGGCGGCCAGCAGTTCGCTGGCGGAAGTGAAGCGGCTGAGGTGGATATCGGAAATCTGGGCAATGCGAAGGCCGGTCAGTCTTTCGGACAGGCCCGGGAGTGTGATTGTGATCTCTTTCAATTCCACCCAGGCAGGCTCAAGCTTTCCACCGTATCCCAAACCGGCAGCGCCGGTTACGACCGCGGCGCCCGCCAGCTGAAGGAACCTGCGCCGGGTTATCGAGAATGCCGACATGCCATTTGGCCGGGAATCTGGATGCCAACAGATTAGGAAAGCTCGACCCTTGCCGGGCAGGCGCGGCTTCCTTCAGTGGTAGTGTGGGACTTGATGACCGGATTCGGCGTCATCGCCGCATTACTCAAGATCGATACGGTACAACGGATCGAGGCCGGCGGCAATTCGGTTCACGTTGTCGGCGGCGCACTGTGCCCGTTTGCGGGAAGTGCCGTCGGTGACTCCCGCCGTGTGGGGCGTCGCAATGACGTTTGGCAGCTTGAAGAAGGGCGAGCTGACGTCTGGAGGCTCTTGGCTATAGGCATCGATGCCGGCGCCGCCCAGCTTGCCGTCGAGGAGAGCTTGCGTCAGCGCCTGCTCATCGATCAGCGCGCCGCGGGCGACGTTGATGATGTAGGCGGTCGGCTTCATCAGGCCCAGCATACGGGCGTCAATAATATGATGGGTCTCGCTGTTCAAGTGCAGGTGAAGCGAAAGGATGTCCGATTCGGCAACGACCTTTTCGAGGTCGTCGGGCGCGCCAACAAAAGACAGACCGAACTCCTGTCTTTCCGCCTCGCTGACATCTCGAATGTCGATGGCCGCGATTTCCATGCCAAATGGCCGGGCACGGCGCGCCAGCTCGATGCCGCTGGCGCCAAAGCCGACGATGCCAAGCTGCAGCCCTTCCAGTTCGAGACCGACCGGCTCGTAAAGTTGACCCTCGTCCAGCAGCGCGCGGGACTCTGGATAGCGCCGGGTCAGCATCAGAATGAACATCATCGCCGCCTCAGCCAGGGCCACGGCGCTGAAGGCGCCGGGACAGTTCGCTACCGGCATTCCCTTGGATTTCCAGTAGTCCAGGTCGAAGTGATCAAACCCGGTGCCCAGGATCTGCCACAACCGTGCATCGGTGGCGGCGTCCACCATCTCGCGGGTACCGGCCGAGCCGCCGTGGTCGATCACTGCGTCCATACCTTTGAACTGCGGCGCGAACGGCTGATCGTAGTCCAGGACGTGCATGTTGTGGTTGCGGCTTACAGCCTTTACCACGTCCATACCCCACGGGTCGAACATGGAAACTTTGACAGGGTGGGGCAGAAAGAGGACGTTCAAACGCTTGGTCATTGGAGTACCTGTGTATGATGCCTGGCAGCAGGATCTGCCCGGCTTCGTCTTGGTTGGATACCTACAGCGTCGTGTAGCCGCCGTCTGCTACGAGTACTGAGCCTGTCACAAATGAGGCTTCATCGCTGGCCAGAAAGAGAAGAGCCTGAGCGACCTCGATAGGCGCGGCGAACCGTTTCATCAGATTCGCGTCCCGGTAAGGGGCCAGCTTCTCTTCCGGAATGGTCTCCGTCAATGGCGTGTTCATTGAGCCGGGGCAGACGGCGTTTATGCGAATGTTGTCTGCTGCGTGGTCGACCGCCATGGAGCGGACGAGGCCGATGACGCCGTGCTTGCTGGCGTTATAAGAGGCCTGCAGCCCGTTGCCCACCAGACCCGAGAGCGATGATACGCAGATAATGTTACCGCCCCCCTGCTGCCGCATCTGCGCGACCGCGTACTTGGAACACAGAAACATACTCTTCAGGTTGGTATCGACGACGAAGTCCCATTCTTCTTCGCTGGTATCGACGACATCCTTGTTTATCTGTACGCCCACGTTGTTGACGAGTACATCCAGCCGGCCGAAGGCCTCTACTGCCGCACGCGTCAGGCGTTCTGCGTCTTCCGCCAGACGTACATCCATCTGAACTAGAAGAGCCTCGCCGTCTTGTTCTTTGATACGCTTGACAGTCTCCAGGCCCTTCTCCGCGTTGATTTCACCGACCACGACGCGGGCGCCCTCGGAAGCGAACAATGTGGCAACTGCCTGTCCCAGGCCCATGCCCGCGCCCGTAATCGCCGCTACTTTTCCTTGCAAGCGATTTGCCATTTGATTTACACTTTGGTCAATACGGCAGGAGACCGCCGCTCACGTTGTAAGTCTGGCCTGTCATATAGCTGGCGTCGTCAGAAGCCAGAAAAGCAACCACGTTTGCAACATCTTCCGGCTGCTGGATGCGGCCCACAGGTATGCCGGCGACCGCTTCCGCCTTAACTGCACCGATCTCCACCCCGCGGCGCGCCGCAGTCTCGCGGTCTATCAGATCCCACATTGGCGTATCGACGATGCCGGCGCATACGCAGTTTACCAGGATCCCGTGCTCGGAAAGCTCCAATCCCATCTGCTTGGTCAGCGCAACGACGGCATGTTTGCTGGCGGCGTAGGCCCCCAAAGGAATGCCTTTGCCAGGCGCGATTTTGCCCGCCCCAGATGCGTTATTGATAATGCGCCCGCCGCCCCCCTGCTCGATCATCCGGCGCGCCCCTGCTTGTGAGCACAACAACACGCTCTTGGCGTTTACGTTCATCAGGGCATCCCACGTTTTCTCATCCGTCTCCAGCAAAGGGGCAACCGCACCGATGCCGGCGTTGTTCACGAGAATCTGCAAGCTCCCCAACTGCTCGCAAGTCTCGTCCACCATCCGCTCCACCTCTTCTTTGCTGGTCACGTCCGCCTGATGCGCAAGGGACTGGCCGCCCATCTTCTGAACTTCGGCAGCCACCTGCGCGGCCGTTTCACCATCCAGGTCTGCAACCGTCACCAGACAGCCCTCCCTTGCCAAACGCAGAGCTATGGCCCGCCCGATGCCTCGCCCGGCCCCGGTGACAATCGCAACCTGACCGTCAAGGTTGTAGCGCGGCATAGGCTACCTCCCGCAGAGTTTCCCTGACACCGTTCGCCTCAATGGTCGCCATCTCTTGTCTCGAAGGGAACCTGCATCAGTTCCAAAATGTAGCCATCCGGGTCCTCGAAGAAGACCACGTGGACAACGGCCCAACCGAGATCGAAACTGACAGGCTCGGATACGAATTTGACCCCTTCCGCTTTCAGTTCCTGGTAGGCCTGTGCCATGTCCGGAACGCCAAAACAGATATGGGAGTGGCCCACGTCTCCCAGCTTTCCGTCCGAGACCTTTCCCTTCGGCTGCACGTATTCTTGCAAGTCGAGCAGCATCCCCGGCGATTCCGGCGCCTGCAGACGTACAACCTCCATGATTACATCATCTTTACCTGCCATCTTCGAGATCGTCTCGCCTTCCAGCCGGTGAGTTTCGATCTGTTCCATCCCCAGCAGGTCGCGGTAAAACGCCAGCGAGCGTTCCATGTCGCTCACCGTAACCGAAATATGATCCATCACATTTACTGAGCTGATCACGGTGCGCTTCCTCCCTGTTCAGTGTGTTTCCAGAGCATCCAGCTCGCCCAACCGTCGAATCCAGCGTTGGTGACGGGCGTCGTCGATGGAACGCCAGTACGGGCCGTACATAGGGCGGCCTGCCTGCGCGAAAGCCCTGTGGTTACCTCGCATCTGTTCCTGGATAGCTACCGTCGCCTCAGGCGTGTCCGGATCCTCATAGTAGACAACCACCCCCTGCCTCCGGTGATTGTCCCCACCAAATGCAGCGTGCCAGAGAGCAACATTAAATACCAGGACGTCGCCCGGCTGCGATACGAACGTGTAGGCAGGCACATCGGCCTGGGCAATGTTGTAAGCAGTCTCAGGTTCGCGGCTGATTTGGCTGTGAAATGGATCGCGGTGGGAGCCGGGTATGACCCGCAAGGCGCCCGTGTCCCCGTCAAGTGGATCCGGATAGATGCAGAACTTGACGGCCATGTAGTCCAGCGACCTTGTATCGGGGTGCCAGAGCGTGTCACTGACATGGTAGTTCCCGTCTACCGCGATAGCCAGCACATCCTTGCCCATCAACTGTTCGGCCACGTCGGCAAAACGAGAATCGTGGGCCAACCCGGCGATAAATGGGGAGCGCTCCTCCATCAGCGAGGCGTAGTGGCGGCTCTTGCCGTCATGCTGACCCCCCTCAATCCAGGAGTCCAGCCCTGCATTGAACTCACGGCTGTACCGCGCCATCTCCTCCGCAGACAGTAGCTGGCGAAAGATCAGAAATCCGAAATCGTGGAACAGGTTCAGCTGCTGTTTCGACAGTTTCATTTTTGCTCTTTCGGCGGAAGATGGTCGTGTCCGCCCTGCAGAACTGTGCATAGAGAACGAGACGGTGTCGCGCCGGCCAAAAGCGTTTAGTGCACTTCGAAAGATCAAGAATTGCCCCCTGATGAAAACGGGGACTGATTGTCTCAGCACGCTGGAGTATAGCATTCAGATTCGCGCCGCGTCAACCAGTTTCCTTCCTGAGCCGGCAATTGCGACGCTACGGCAATCGAACCTTATTGCATTACTGGTTCCAGTTCTGCCCGCCCGTTCGCCGAACATTTCTCCCTCCCCAAGGCTCGCGAGGCTAATCTCAATGTTCATACTCCTCCATCAATTCGACCAGATTGCCGTCAGGGTCGTAGCAAAAGCATACACTGACCGAACCTTCAGTGAGTTCGAAATTCACGGGCCCCGAAATGAACTCTACGCCGGACTTTCTCAGCGCGTCCACCGTCGCCGGCAGGTCCTCCACGGTCAGAGCGAAGTGGCAGGACCCGACAGAGCCAAGAGGGGTAACGTGTTTGTTGCCGTGGGTCGTATAGAATTCGAGCAGGTCAATAAGAATCCCGGGCGTTCCATCTGCGGCCAGGCGGGTTGACTGTGCCCGCGACCCCTGCAGTCCTCCGGCCATGTCGGACTTTTCTCCTTCCAGTTGGTGCTGCTCGACCTGCTTGAGGCCCAACTTGCCGACATAGAACTCCAGGGCCCGCTGGGTGTCGCTGACCGTAATAGCAATATGATCGAGTGCCTTGACTTTCATCGCTGTATTCTCCCTGCTGATCTTAGGAACCGA
The DNA here is from genome assembly GCA_965200615.1 of Caldilineaceae bacterium. GTDB lineage: Bacteria > Chloroflexota > Anaerolineae > Caldilineales > Caldilineaceae > Bin5. The sequence continues at coordinate 2,530,414 of OZ241377.1, forward strand.
GAATTGATCTGCCAGGAACATGGCGGGAAACGCGAATCCGGGACGAATCGGGGCAGCCTCAGGCCCAGTTTCCGCCGGCGCGGCGCAGATACCTGGCCGCGCCCTCCCTGAGTTGCCGGTCTGAAGGCTGGATTGCGGTAGCGCCGCCGTCCACCATGAGTACGGCCGCGGTTATATATGAAGCCTCGTCGCTGGCCAGGAACAGGATCGCATTGGCCACTTCCTCGGGTTCAGCAAATCGGGAGAACATGGTCATGGCTGCGTAGGACGCGACGTTTTCCGCGGGCGTGCGCGCCATCATCGGCGTGTTCATGCCGGTAGGGCAGACTACGTTGGCGCGAATGCCGCCTTCTCCACAGTCCTGTGCAAGGCAACGGGCCAGGCCGATGAGACCGTGCTTTGATGTGTTGTAGTCAGCCTGCATTTCGTTCGCCACAACGCCGGACATCGAGGACACAAATACGACGCTGCCGCCGCCCTGACGCAACATAGGGGGAATCACGAACTTGGAGCACAGAAACGGTCCCTTAAGGTTCACCCGCATCACGCGGTCCCAATCTGCCTCGTCGATCTCGGCGATATGTTTGCCGCTCCCGAATGTAGCGGCGTTATTCACCAGAATGTCGATGCGTCCAAACTCAGCCAGAGTTACCGTCGCCATCTTTTCGGCATCGTTGGCGAGGCTCACGTCGACGATGACTTCGATCGCCTCTCCGCCAGACGAGTTGATAGTCTTGACCGTGTCGTGGGCGGTCTCCCGGTTCATATCGGCGACGACGACCTTGGCGCCTTCGCTCGCAAACCGCAACGCCGTCGACCGCCCAAGGCCCTGACCGGCCCCCGTGACAATTGCGACTTTTCCTTGCAGTCGACCCATTTGGTGTGCCTCCAGGCTTGGAATCGCTCGCCCAGAAACTGTCAGCCCCCGTTTCTGGCCGGCAATTGGAGCGAGTCGCCGACAAGCAGGATGCGCAGGTCGAATTCCGGTTTCTGCTGGTAGTAAAGTTCAAAGAGCTTGCCGATGTCGCCGGTGTGGTTGCGCCAGAATTCCCAGTGGAAAGGCAGCAGCGTCTTGGGGCCGAGTTTCTGCGCCACCGAAAGAAACTCCTCAATCTCCATGTACCACGTTCTGCCAAAGGCCAGCAGAGCCAAATCCAGGTCATGCTCCGCACCGATCTCCGCCATGGCCTGACCATCCCAGGTGTCGCCGGAGACGAACAGTTTTGTGCCTCCAGACGTCAAGACGAATGTCACCGCGTGCGGCTCGTTCGGGTCATAGGAAGGATAGACCTGTATTTCTACGTCTTTGACCTGAAACGAGTCGCCTGGCGCCACCTCGCGTATGCGGTCGTCGGCTATTCCAAACTCCCGCATGAGTTTTGCCGAGGAGCGCGGCGCAACACAGACAGCATCGGTGTTGTCCACAATTGGCACTAGGGTGCCGTCGTGGCAGTGATCTACGTGGTCATGGGTGGAGATGATGATGTCGGCCACGCTTACTTCGTCGGGCTTGACGGGGATAGCCGTCGAGCGGTAGGCGCCCGGCACGGCATCATCGGGCGTTCCATAGGAGTAGGGATCGATCCAGATCATCGTCTCCGGCGTACGATAAACGAAACTCGGCCCGCCCAGCGCCCAGAACAGGATGCCATCGTCGACCGTTCGCCCTTCCACTTCATCCAGAAATGTCTTGGGCCAGTAGGCAACATCTCGCATGATTTTCCCCCCTGCTGAGTTTTCATCGCGGCAAATGCCATCGCCCGACTATGAGGATTCATCACTGGTTCCGCGCCATCCCGATCTCACAAGGTTCGATCAGGCCGTACTCCAGTTGAAGTCGTGCGGCACTTGTTCACCGGTGCCAATTTCGTTCAGTTCGAGCAGATTTCCGTCCGGGTCGTAGAAAAAGAGTACATGCCAATCGCCCTCGCCTTCGAAACGTACCGGAGGCGAAACGATCTCTACACCCGCCGCCTTCAAGCGTTCGTAGGTGGCCGGCACATCCTCGACGCCAAAGCAGAAATGGGCGCTGGGCACGTGGTGAAGCGGCTGCCGCCCCGTTGGACTTTCTGGATTGATCCACTGAATTAGGTCGAAGGTGAAACCCTGTTCCGAGGTGCGCGTATGGCCGTTTACGCCTCCGGGTGGTCGCAGTCGGTACTCGCGCATGTGTACGTTTGACATCGCAGTCATCTCATCAATAGGACCCCCGTCGTGCTCCTCGGGGGAGACGACCTCCATGCCCAGAATATCTCGGTAAAACTCCAGCGACTTTTCCAGATCACTGACCATAATGGCTACGTGATCAATCGTAATTCGGCTCATTCCTGGGCACCTCCGAGAATAATGCGCCTTCCGAGACTGCGCCGCCTGCATCGCTTCAGAAGCATATATATCAATGTTCAGAGAAAGGGGAGGCATCCTGCCGCCCTGGGTGAACAAACAACGTCTCCAATGGTAGCTCTCACAATTCGGACTTAACGGCTTTGAACTTCTCCCCCCTCATACCTTTCTGAAAGGCGCGTCGGCTTGGTTGCGTCCTTCAACATCGTTGAGAAGGTTTTCCTTCCATCTGAAGGGGAATACGTAACCGATAGTGTGAAGTGAATGATACGCTTGAAAGGCCGGCCCTGTAAGGTCAAGGGCCACATTTGATGGATTGCTTCAGTGTGTTCAGGGGTATGGTCAGCGGATCCAAGCATACCGACCAGGACGAGCCAATCCTATCACAACTGAATCTGCAAGAAAAACCGAAATTAGTGACTATTCCCCCAGTATCCATGGGTGATGTCACCACAAAGCCTGACGTCAAATCCAACGCCAGGCCACGTTCCCAGTTCAGTCAATCCAAGGTCTTCCCTCACTCCTCAATTTTGGATGTCCTGGCCCTCGGCTTTCTCTTGTGCAGGCGTAGGCCGCGAAGAGAACATTCAGTGGATCTAGGAATGTGCCCTGGTAAGAAAACTGGAAGATGTCCAGAGTCAGGAGCTTCTTTCTAGCCACCGTTCGGCTCTGTCAAGAACCAGTTGCGCCAGGGCGCTGTCGGTCTTTACGTGCTTGTCCGTGAGCACAAGTGTAGGGATGACATCGAGTCTCTCGAAAAAGTCCTGCCAGGCGCGAAACTTCCTTTCGGACCACCAGATCCGGGGATGGGGGAATGTCCAGACGCCGCGTCTGGGTTCGGGCCCGATCGAGCCGGATGCGCCGTAACTGAGCATGTATTTGCCGAGGAGATGGCGGTACATTTCGGCGTTGACCAATTCGTCCAGTTTGCTGCCGTCATGTCCCAATGCCAGGTCGATCCACAGGATTTCGCCCTGTCCTGATGAGAGCGCGTACATTCCGGCAACCCATTCCGATGTTCCTTCGCCGGTGAAGAGTACGCCGGGGAATGCAGCCTGCAGCTCTTCAAACAGGAGGCCGACGCCCCGCATGTGATCGTGGTGGAGGTCGTTGATTGGGAAAGCCGACTGGTCCAGGTGGAAGGCGTCTATCGCATAGTCATTTACAAGGCGGCCAATGCAGTCGACCATCAGCTTTCTGAACTCCGGCGCATCGGGCGAGATATAGGCAAAGGTCGGCTCGATGTTTTCATCCTTGTCGTAGTCGACCTCCCAGAAGACCGGCCGTCCGAAAAGATCATGGATCTGGTGCTGCTCAAACTGAGAGTAAAGAGGGTGGTCCAAGGCCATCCCCCAAACGTTCATATGCGCCAGGACCTTGAATCCGAGGGCGTGGGCCGACTTCATGAAGCGGGCAAATCCCTCCGGCCCCCCTAATTCCTCGCCTGGCAAATTGTCTGGCACGTGGTAGTCAACGCGGCCTTCATGGCCCAGCACTTTGATCAGCGTGCGCCCCGGCGGGAAGATCTGCGCAAGTTCATGCAGCCGCGCCTCCATTTCTGCGAAGGTATGGCACATTTTGCCGTCTGAAGTTACGCCGTGCAGGATGGCCATGAAAGCAACCCGGTGCAGCCACTCGGGCACATCGGGCCTACTATCCATAGGCATCAAGTTGTAGGCTTTCTCCATCCACTCGATGTAGGGATCGACGGCCTCCTCCCATGACGAGACGTGATCGATGTGCCAGGTTGGGGAGCTGTGCTCGTTGCTGATTTCGAAGGCGTTTTCTTCCGACATAAGATGGACTTCGAGACCGTCTTCGACGCGGTATGCCCAGAAGCGCTTGAAGCGGGGAGGATGTTCATTTGAGCGTATACAGACGGTCTCTTCCTCGCCCTCGATCAAAATGAACTGCGCGGCCATGCCAGGAAGTGGCCCGACCGGAAGGACGATGCCGGTTTCTCCACCGCGCCCCCGCACCGGGTAGGCGCCATGTGGAAATACGAAGCACTGCCCCGCCGATTCGCTAATCTCCCATCGCAAGCCCGGGGGCGTGACGACTCTGCCGTACGGGAGTGACTCGACAAACACCTTTATTCCTTTGATAGGTTCCGAGTGTTCTGCGCGAGCCTGCCAGCTGACGGTCTGCGAACTGCTCGAGAATGAGACCTCAAACAGCGCGGGGACGCGCCCGCTGTCATCTCCGTAACTTACCTCTTGCGCTCGGTAGATAAGGCGCTCTCCCTCCTGCACGGGGGCGGAGAACTCGGCGGTGTAGGCGTTGCTCGTCGTCAGGACCTGGAACAGAAAAGTATAGCCTTCAAAACTGATGCGGCTGGCCACGAAGGTTCTCCTTTCGCGCAGGGGATGGGGCAAAACAGGATAAGTGAAGGTGCGGCACATTGCCGCACCTTCAGACTACTATCAAAGTGACTGCTGTGCGCCGGGAGCCTAGCTGGCTGCGTAGGATTTGTCCAGGCAGGACTGGGCCTCGGCCGCCGCTTCCTGAACCAGTGCCTCCAGGGGTCGTTCTTCGTTTTCGATGTAACGGGTCCAGATGCCTGCAAACTGCGGGTGGACGCAGTCCCAGTGGAATTCTGTGCGCAGGTAGTTAGGCACCTTGGTGGGCAGCTGAGCCTGTTCCCAGAACTTACTCAGAACAGGATCCTGGTCCCAGCCCAGGTTCAGCCAGGTCTGCGGAGTCGGCGGCGTCCAGGCCCCCACTTCAGCGGCAATCTGGCTGCCTTCCACGCCGCTGATGTATTTCATCAACTTCCAGCTGGCATCTTTTTCCTGGGAACCGGTCCACATGTAGTACTGTACCGAGTCCCCCCACGCGAACGACTCGCCGCCCTCCCGTATGGGAACGGAGACCATATCCCACTCGAACGGGACCTCTTTCAGGTCCACAAGATTCCAACCTGAGGCTTGGAACATGCCTACCTTGCCCGATCCGAAGGCAAATGGGCCAAGTGCCTCCGACTGGGCGCCCGACGGCGCAACTTTGTGCACGACCTCCAAATCGAGAACCCACTGGATGGCCTCGATCGATGTGGGCGTGTCCAGCAGGCCCTGCACCTGTCGCCCATTCTCGCTCACAATTTCAAATCCCATATTCCAGCAGAACGCCTGGTCCCAAAGGAGAGTGCCCGGACCGGAAATGAGCGTGCCCCATGTTCCCAGCTCTTCATCGGTGAGGGCGATACAAGCGGCCAGATAGTCGTCAATTGTCCAGCCCTCCTCCGGCAGCGGCACGCCCATCTCCCCGAAGAGGCTGGCATTGTAGCCAACCATGCCCCAGACGCCGTCCCGCGGCGTACTGTACATCCGTCCCTCATAGGTGGCCCGCTCAAGGCAGATCGGGAACCACATCTCCTCCGCCTGGATTGCATCGGCTTCGAGCATCGGTGTAATGTCTTCCGTAAAGCCGCGGCGGGCAAAGTCGGTGGCGTAATAAAAGACCCAAACGTCCGGCCCCGTGTCGCCGGCGATCATGGCCAAGATCTTTTCGGCGAAGCCCCCCTCCGGAACATCCTGCACTTCGACCTGGATGTCAGGATTCTGATCCATGAACGCGGCCGCCATGTCGATATAAGCAGGCTGCCAGTCGAGAACGTCCGGATTCCACCAGGAGATGGTCGTAGCGGCAGCATCCGGAGACTCTTCGTCTCCCGTCGCGCCCGGTGCAACCGCCGCACAGGCTGCCAGCAGGCTGCCTGCCCCGGCCAGCGCTCCCAATCGCAGGAAATCCCGACGACTCTGTTGTGCGTGAACTTTCATACTTTCCTCCCTTTTTAGGATTGTGAGAAATGACTCAACACTTTTGAAAGAGTCAGCCCTTCAAGCCAACCGAGGCGATGCCGCCAATCAGCTTGTTCTGGGCAAGGAAATAGACGATGAGAGTGGGTAGGACCGCCAGCAGAGAAGCCGCCATCAGCACGTTATAATCTGTGCGATTTCGCCCTCGCAGCAGGTTCAAACCCAGAGCGATTGTATACTTTGTGTTTTCGTTCAGATAGATCAACGGCCCGAGGAAGTCGTTCCATACCCCAATGAAGGTAAATACGACAACGATTACCAAGGGTGGAATACACAGAGGCAGAAGAATGAAGAACAGAACCTGGAACGTATTGCAGCCATCCATGCGCGCCGCGTCGTCCAGATCAAACGGAAGCGACATAAGGTACTGGCGCATAAGGAAGATGAAGAATGCGCTGCCGGTGAAAGCCGGCACCGTGAGCGGCAGGAAGGTGTTGATCCAACCGAAGAGCTTGAACAGAATAAAGGTGGGAATCAGGGTCACCTGGTAGGGGATCATGAGAGTCGCAATCAACAGGATGAATAGCACGTCACGTCCCGGGAAGCGGAGGCGCGCGAAGCCGAAGGCAACCAGACTGGTCGAGAACACCTGCCCTAATACATTCCAGAAGACAATAATCATTGTGTTTTGGAAAAAGAGCAGCACGGGAGCTACTTCAAAAATGCGGGGAAAGTGTTCCCAGACAACAGGGTTCGGGATCCATTCAGGGGGAAACAGCCAGGTCTGGGCGCGGCTTTTGAGCGAAGTCGAGAGCATCCACAACATCGGGATCAGGAAGACAAGTGACAACAGTATCATGAAGAAATGGGCTGAGAAGCTGACAACCCGGCCGCGCACGCGGCGATTCCAGCGCAACTGACTGAACCAGCCGCCTCCGTGCGTCGCTGGCGAATCTACATTCATAGGACGTTTCTCACCCCTGGCTTCATGCGTCTTCCTTGCGCCGTTCAGCTTCGTAATAAACCCAGTGCGGTGAACTGCGGAATACCAGCAGCGTAACGGCCAGGATAATCAGCGTGAGTATCCACGCCAATGCCGAACCATAGCCCATCCGCAGGGCGCCAAACGCTTTGTTGTAAATGTACAGCATATAGAAAAACGTTGCTTGGAGTGGCCCTCCCTGCGTCGCAATGTAAGACTGGGTAAATACCTGAAAGGTAGCGATCAGATTGAGAACCAACTGGAAGAAAAGCGTCGGTGTCAAAAGTGGCAGCGTGATTCGCCAGAAGCGGCGCCAGATATTCGCGCCGTCAATCTCCGCCGCCTCATAGAGGTGGGGCGGTATGTTCTGCAGACCGGCCAGGTAGATGACCGCGCCCCCGCCTACACCCCACAGACCAAGCAGCATCAGACCTGGTAAGGCCCAGCGTGGACTGTGAAACCAGGTCGGCCCCTCAATCCCGACCAGCGAGAGTAGATGGTTGATAACGCCGAACTCGGGATTGAATATCCAGATCCAGAGCATGGTCACCGCCACGATAGGCAGCACCGCTGGGATGTAGAAGAGTGTACGATAGAAGTTCATGCCCCGCAGGCGCAGATTCAGCAGCAGCGAGAGCGCCAGCCCCAGCACCAGATGCAGCGGCAGCGTCACCACGGCATAGGTCAGAGTAACCTTGAGAGCCTGCAGAAAGTCCCCATCGTTAGTGAAAATCTCGACGTAGTTCTGCAGTCCCACCCAGCGAGGAGCGCTTCCTATATCCCAGTACGTCAGGCTGAGAACGAGCGACGCCAGTATCGGGCCGGCGACGAACATGACGAATCCGATGAGCCAGGGGGAGATGCAGATGTAGCCCTCGACCGCTTCACGACGGGCCTGCCGGCTCATGCCGCGCCAAACGTTGAAAAGGTTTAAAGGCTGATGCGTGCGAGCAAGATTCCTGGTCACGTAACAGTTCTTTTTGATTAATTGGAAGGGACTGGGTCAGGCGTCCCGGCTTCAGGGGAGGTCAGGAAGCTAGTGGGCAATCTTACATAACTGCGCGGGATTTGTAAAAAAATTTGGGCGCTGTGCGCGCAAACCGCTGGCGTGCATGCGACTTTCGGCCCCGACCACAACCCATTTGGCACTTTTCGGGAAAACCGTTTCAGACCCGATTGGATACTGCGTTCGCGTAAGAGGAAACCTTGGGCGCCTCAAAACCCTTCGAGCGCAGCCCGTACATATACCTTGGTTTCAAGCCCGCCTTATAGCATCTGTACTACAGTAGAGGAAAAACCTGAGATATAGAGTCTTTAACTCTCAGCGATCAACCGCCTCAGGTTCGCGTAGTTGATGCGCATCGCCTCTTCGCGTGAACCGCTCTGCGGCAGAAAGTGCGTCGCGACCGACAGCACCGCGTCGCTGCCCCGGTCTCGCAGACTTCGTAAAATCGCGGGATAGTCCACGTCGCCTTCACCCAGCGGGCAGTACGAAAAGTCCAGCTGCAACCCGTTCTGAACGGTCAGGTCCTTCAGGTGCAGTCCGTAGAGGTAGGGATGAATATTGAGAAACCCCGCCGTCGCCACGTCCGCTTCGCCGCTGTTCAGATTGTCGGATGGTCCCCACATCACCTTGATGCGCGGCGAGTTGAGCGCCTCGGCCAGCCGCCGGAAGTTGCCGGTCGTGTTGGTATAGTTCCAGGGCATCATCGAAAGCGCGAGGTCGACGTCGTACTTTTCGGCCTGTTCAAGCATGAGCGAAAAGGCCCGCACCAGTTTCTCCATGTCGACGTCGGCAATATGGCCGCCGCGCGTCAGCCATCGCATCGGCCACGTCGGTTTGGCCGCAGAATACTCTCCCGGCCAAGCAAATGTAAATAGGCCCACAACCCCGACATCCAGTTGCGACGCCATCTGCATTGAGCGCACCAGGTCGGACATGTCGCGGCGGAACTCCGGATGCTCTTCCATACAGTCCAGGTCGAGATCGGTGAGATGAATCTGCTTGAAGGGATTGCCGACGTTGAGCAGGAAGATCTCAAGCCCATGGCTTTCCACCTGCTTGCCAATGCGGTCCACGCCCGCGTCATCCAGCGCCTCCATGGGCGGTCCGTCGCTGCCCAGTCGGTTGAACCAGACACAGTCGGCCCCGATCTCCCTGGCCTTTGCCAGCGACTCGTCGAAGGGTAGATCCAACTCTGGCAGGTACATGCCCAGTTTGAATTTGTGCTCGGTCATCTCTCGGCCTCGTATCTTTCAGTTTTGCAGCGGCTGCAACCAGCGGTCCAGGCCCGCGTCCGCGAGGTTCTGAATCCAGTCATAGTGCGAGCGGGCGACCCGGTCGGGATGTTGCCGGCTGCGGGCGACAAAGCCCGGTACTTTTGAACGGCCCGTCGGCAACCCGATGCGGCTGTAGCGTGTGTCGACGCTCCAGCGCACCGTCTGCGATCGGTTGGGAATTGAGCGATGCACCAGTCGCTCCATCGTTATCAATACATCCCCTGGATCTACTTCACAGGTGACGATACTGCTGGCTGGCAGGTCCGCGTCAGCGATTCCTCGGGCCCCCTTATGCCCTGGTGTCTCGAGCCACAGATCATGCGCAAGCAGCCCCTGAAGGTGTGAGCCCGGAATCACCTACATGCAGCCGTTTTCCTCGGTGGCGCTGACGAGCGGAATCCAGAAATTGACGACCAGGGTCTCACCTGCTTCGTCAGGTATCAGGTAGGCCAGGTCCTGGTGCCAGGGAATGTCCATCAGGTCGAGATCGGGCATCTTCGGGCGCAGCGCGAACTGGGGGTGGGCGAGAATTTCCGGTCCGATCAGAGATTCGGTCGCGTCCAATAGCGCGGGAGAAGTGCGAAGTTCAAACATGCCGGCCGAGATTGGCTTGCCGCGCGAAAAATAGCTCTGCCATAGCCAGTTCCGGTCCGTACAGGCTTCGGAGGCCAGTGCCAGTCGGTTGGCGAACGGTGCGTCTTCAAAGGTGTCTTTGGCGTCAAGCTGGCCTTGTCGGACCGCTTCTCTGATTGCACTGTTCACCTTCTGGGTAAGCTCGTCGATCAGCGGTTGAAGTGCATCGAGAGGCAGCATCTGGCGTACGATCAAGAAGCCTTCCTCTTTGAACTGGCGGATCTGTTCCTGTGCCAGCCCGATCGCCTTCGGTGCAGCGTCGCCAGCCTTTTGTTCCTGCGCTGCCGAATTTCCTGCCATGTAGTCCTCCTGTGCTTCTCGCGCGCAAATGGCCTGGGATATGCGCTTGGGATCGGTGAAATGAGTCTGTCTGGAGAAAGTATATTCCAAATCGATGAGCGGCGCTACTCTGTCGAGCGCACTTGGGTCTTGTCTGGGAAGTTCGTTGGGTGTGTCCGATGCAGCCAGAAGTGTATGACCGAATCGGGTCTGCTTCTCTACTTCCCACAGTGCGGGTCGCTCTCGCGGTTGCACAGGTTGCAGTTCAGGCTGATGGGGCTTTCGTGTACAATACAGTGACGGCGAGCAAACGGGCTGCATGGACCGTTATTGGGTAAAGCGAATAGGTACGATTCTCGCCTCTCTAGTATATGTTTCAGCGACAGAAAGCCAGCGGCTCTGATCGAGCCAGGAGACATTAAGGTGAATCCATGACTATGAATGGCGCGAAAAAGATCCTGGGCTGGGCGCTGGTTGGCTGCGGAGGAGCGGGTCGCGCTCATGCCGGCTGGGCGGCTGCCACCGAAGGCGTAGCCGTGCGCGGCTTCTGCGATATCCAGGCCGGCATGGCGGAACAGCTGCAGCAACAGTACGGCGCAGAGTACGCTACCACCGACCCCGAGCGCGTCTTCGCCGACCCTGCAGTGGACATCGTTTCAATTGCTACCTCCCATAGTTCCCATGCAGATCTGGCTGTCGCCGCGTTGCAGGCCGGCAAACATCTCTTCCTCGAAAAGCCGATGGCCATGACTACGGCCGACTGCCTGCGCATCCATGAAGCCATGCAGTCCGCAGGTACCAAACTGATGCTCAACTTCTCCATCCGCTTTTCGGGCGCCGCGCGCGCAATTCGCCAGCGTCTGACCGCGCCCAAAGTCAGCCACAGCCAGTGCATGATGAGCCGCGCCGACCTGAACCGCTGGCGCTGGCACCCTGTCGAAGGCGGAGGCCCTCTCTGGGATGTAGGAGTTCACATGGTCGACTATCTCTGTTGGATCCACGACAGCGCTCCCGTGGAAATCTACGCAACCGGCGGCCAGATTACACACCCAGGTGAACTGGGCAGCGACGACATGGTGGATACAGCCGCGGCAACCATCCGCTTCGCCAACGACTCGGTCGCCACCTTCCTGATGAGCGACGCCGGCTTCAACTCCGTAATCTCCAAGTGGTTCTTTGAGTTCTTTGACGGCGGAAACACGGCAATTCTCTACGAACATTTCCGCAAGGTCAGTTTTGCGGCCCCCGACCCGAACGGGGAGCAAAAGGACGAGACCCTGACCCCGCCGCCTATTGAACGACTGCCGCTGCTGGTTGAGGCGATCCGCAACGACACGGAACCCTACGTGCCGCCGCAGGCGGGCATTCTGTCCACCCTGCTGGTTGAGACGATCATCGCATCGATCCACTCCGGCAAGCCGCAGCAGGTAGACATGTCCGCCTTGCCCGAGCCTCTCACGCCATAGACGGGACAGGGTGGGACAGACTTCCAACTACAACCGCCGCCGAGAACTGCGGCAACCGGAGAACCGCCGATGAACGGCATCGAAGCAATCGCAGCGATTTTGAAAGCGGAAGGGGTCGAGTGGCTGGCCTGCTATCCCTCCAACCCGCTGATCGAAGCCGCCGCCCAGGTCGGCATCCGGCCGATTAATTTCCGCCATGAACGCGGCGCGGTCATGGCAGCGGACGGCTACAGCCGCGCCAGCGGAAGGCAGCGCTTCGGCGTGGTCGCGGTCCAATCGCAGGCCGGCGCCGAAAACGCGATGGGCGGCATTGCCCAGGCCTATGCCGACAACGTCCCGATCCTGGTTCTGCCGGGCGGTGTCCAGCTGGATCAGTTGGCAGTACGCCCCAACTTTTCCGCGTCCCAGAACTATCAGGGCCTGGTCAAACGTGTCGAGGCGATCTACCGGCCGGATCAGGTCGCGGCGGTGATGCGGCGGGCGTTCCATGCGCTGCGCAATGGGCCGCCGGGGCCGGTCGTGGTCGAAATGCTGACGGATGTCTGCGATCAGGAGGTCCCCGAAAGCGCGTTAGACTACCGCCCGCCACCGATGATGCGACAGGTTCCTGCCGCGGCCGAGATTGACGAAGCGGTCAAGAGGCTGCTACAGGCTGAGAAGCCGGTCATCTGGGCGGGAGGCGGGGTCCTGCTTGCCGGCGCCGGCGCGGCGCTGCGAGAGCTGGCCGAGCTTACCGGCATACCTGTCTTTTGCACGATGCCGGGTAAGTCGGCCTTTGACGAGCGCCATCCGCTTTGTCTGGGCGCGGGCAGCCGCGCCACGACACTGCCGGCCCACCGCTGGCTGCAGGAGTGCGACCTCCTGCTTGCCATCGGAACCAGCCTCACGCGCGGGCCCTACTGTCAGATAATCCTGCCGGGCAAGGTGATCATCCAGAATACGATCGACCCGGATGACATCAACAAGGATGAATCGGTCGACGTCGGCCTGGTCGGTGATGCCAGGCTGACCTTGGAGGCAATGGTCGAACTGGTAAAACATCAGGTCGGGAAGAACCGAAGCGAACGAAGCCGCCAAACCGCGGCCGATATCGCCGCCTGCAGGAAGCCGTGGCTGGACGAATGGATGCCTCTGCTGACGTCGGATGAAGAGCCTCTCAACACCTACCGCGTGATCCACGACATCGACCGTACACTCGACTGGGAGAACAGTATCGTCACGCACGACGCCGGCGCGCCCCGCGATTCAATTGTTCCCTTCTATACGGCCACCGTACCCAACAGCTACATTGGCTGGGGCAAGACGACGCATCTCGGCTTTGGCCTGCCGCTCATGATCGGTGCCAAACTGGCGCATCCTGACAAGTTCTGCCTCAACCTGATGGGCGACGGAGCGTTCGGCATGTCCGGGCTCGACCTCGAGACGGCGGTGCGAGCAAAAGCGCCGATTACGACCGTGCTGCTCAACAATGGAGGCATGGCGACGTACGCGCCGGGCAATTTTGCAACCGCACGCGAGCAGTTCGGTGTCAGCCATATGGTCGGAGATTATGCCAAGATCGCGGAAGGGTTGGGTGCGGTAGGAATTACTGTGACAAAGACAGCCGAGATGGTCCCGGCTTTGCAGAGGGCCCAACGGCTAAATGCCGAAGGACAGACCGTTCTTATCGATGTGCATTCCAATCTTGAATCTCGCCGCTCGCGCTGGGACCGCTGACATACGCCTGCGCGCGCGACGACGAATCTCATCTTTGCTTTGCAAATGTAAGGAGACAAACGAATGAGCGTCTTGATTCACGTAGGAGTTCGAGCGTCAGATCTCTCCAAATCGATCCGCTTCTGGCGTGACGGTCTCGGGCTGCGTGTCGCTGGCGAGCGGGGAATCCGCTACGACCTGACCGACGGCTACCACAATTTCGCTGTATTCCAGCACCAGGGCGACGACCGGCCGGAACACATTGGCGGCATGCTCGACTACCTGCATATCGGTGTGGGCGTCCCGGACGTTGCGGCCGCGGCCCGCCGCCTGCGCGATATGGGGTACACGATCTTCTCCGACGGGCTGGGTGGCAAGACGCCCCTTGATCCCGATAACCTGGAGCAGCCGGCATTTAAGGTCGAAGATCCGGACGGGATCACCATCGACGTCAGCGAGGTCACCACGATGTGGCCGGGCACGACGATTCATCCCAACCAGACGCCTCAGCCGGAAAGTTAGTGCCTCCGGACAGCCAGCTCGAATCTTCTTGGCGAGCTCTCACAGGATCTACTGTTTTCTTTGGATTCAAGAAACTGATTTGGGGAGCGACTCTTTCTAACTGCTGTCTGCCAGCTGACGCAACTCGTAGAGCCGGTTGAGCGCATCCAGCGGCGACAACGCGTCCACGTCGAGGGCGCGCAGCGACTCCACCGCCGGGTGGTCGTCAGCGAACAGACCTACCTGCATTGCGTCCTTTTGCTTGCGGCCGGGTGTCTGATCCAACAGGGTCGCCGGACCGGCCGCGCCGGAAGCCTCCAGGTCGAGCAGGATCTCCCCGGCGCGCCGCACGACCCCCCGCGGCAATCCCGCCATCTGCGCTACGTGCACGCCATAGGACCGATCGGCCCGACCGGGCAGGATCCGGCGCAGGAAGACTACGTCGTCGCCACTGTCGTCAACGGCCACATTGTAGTTGACAATCTGGGGCAGCCGGTCCGCCAGATCGGTTAGCTCGTGGTAGTGTGTCGCAAATTGGGTTTTGGCGCGCAGTGACGGGCTGTTGTGTATATGCTCGACCACCGCCCAGGCGATCGCCAGCCCGTCGTATGTGCTGGTACCCCGGCCGATTTCGTCCAGTATCAGCAGGCTGCGCCCGGTGGCATGGTTGAGGATATTGGCCGTCTCGATCATTTCGACCATAAAGGTGGACTGACCTCGGTGCAGTTCATCGCTGGCGCCGATGCGGGTGAAGATGCGATCGACAACCCCGATACGGGCTGAGGTCGCTGGCACAAAAGAGCCGATCTGCGCGAGCAGAGTGATGAGGGCCGTCTGACGCAAAAATGTGGACTTGCCGGACATGTTGGGACCGGTCAGGATGTGAATGAGTTCGCCCGGCGAGAGATGCGCGTCGTTGGGCACAAAAGGCTCCTCACTTGTCATTTCCACAACCGGATGGCGCCCACCGGTTATCGTGATCGCGGCGCCGTCGTCAATATCAGGGCGGCAGTAACGGCGCTTGAGCGCGACCTCTGCCATCGAAGCGTACACATCCAGCAGGGCCAGCCCCTCAGCCAGACAGCGAATCTCATCGGCACGCGCGCTCAGTTCGGAACAAACGCGGCGGAAAAGTTGCTGCTCCAGCGCGAGGCGGCGCTCATCGGCGTTGAGGATCTGTGACTCGTACTCCTTGAGCTCGGGTGTGATGTAGCGTTCCGCACTGGTCAGGGTCTGTTTTCGGATATACTCCTGGGGCGCCTTGCCGGCATGGGTATTCCTGACTTCAATGTAGTATCCGAAAACCTTGTTATAGCCGACCTTCAGACTCGGGATGTTGAGGCGAGCGCGTTCCACCTGTTCGAGCGCGGCGACCCACTCCTTGGCGTATCGGCTGTTGTCAACGATGGCGTCCAACTCTTCACTGAAGCCGGGCCTGATGATGCCCGGATTTGACAGGGTCGCTGACGGCTCGTCATCGATTCCTCGCTCCAGAAGTTCGAGAGAAAGCGAACAGTCCGGAAGTCTGTCCAACATCTGATTCAAAAAAGCGTCCCCGGAGCCCTGTGCTTCGGGTTGGTCCTCCGGCCCCGATGCCGGGTCCAGTCTGGAGGAGATGATCAGCTGGCGAAGGCCCGGCGTCCTGCCGAGTACCTCCCGGACACCGGTCAGATCGCGCGGCAGCGCTTTGGCCTGAGATATGCGGGCGATCCAGCGCTCCAGGTCCCCTATTCCCCGCAACGCGTCGCGGACCTGCCCGCGCAAGTTGGACTCGTCCACCAAGCCCTGGACTGCGTTCAACCTTTCGTTGATAAGGGCGGTGTCGAGCAGTGGGCGGCCCAGCCAGCTCCGTAGCAGGCGGCCGCCCATGGGAGTGAGGGTTTCGTCCAGCACGCCGACAAGGCTGCCCCGTTCTTCGGCGCCGCGAATCGTCTCCGTGAGCTCAAGATTGCGGCGTGTGGAGTCGTCCAACACCATGAACTCGTCAACCGTGTAACTTTGCAGTCTTGCCAACTGCGAGAGAGCGCTGGGCTGCATCTCCTGCAAGTAGGCCAGAACTGCGGCCGCGGCGCGCACAGCCTGCGGACTCTCCTGCAAGCCGAATCCGTCCAGGCTGCGGACCTCAAAATGCCGCTGCAGCGCGCTGCGGGCAGTGTCAAACTCCACCTGCCAGGCTTCGATTGGGGAAACAATCGCCTGCAAACTGCCGATCAACGGGGCGAGCCCGCTCTCTTCGGCATTCCAGTCGGATGTGATCAGTTCGCTGGGCCGCAGGTGGGCCAGCTCCTCCCCCAAACGCTGCTCAGTTTCGGCTAAGTCGCTACCGTTGATCTGTGTTGCAGCAAACTCGCCGGTGCTGATATCGCAATAGGCGATGCCGGCTTCGTTGCCGCGGGCGTTGAACAGCACCGCCGCGAGATAGTTGTTTCGGTCATCGATCAGCATCGAAGGTTCAGCGACTGTGCCCTTGGTGATCACCTGCTGGATCTCCCGATCCACCAGACCTGAACCCGGTTCGCTGACCTGTTCGGCGACCGCCACCTTGTGACCAGCCTCCACCAACTGTGCAAGGTAGCCTTCGACGCTATGGTAAGGAACGCCGGCCAGCGGCACGCGCTGATTGTTGCCGACGGGCCGGCTGGTCAGCGCCACGTCGCAAACCCTGGATACAATTTCGGCGTCGCCGTCGAAGGCTTCGTAGAAGTCGCCCAGGCGGAAGAGGAGAATGCAGTCCGGATGCTGGCTCTTCAATTGCAGGTACTGACGGCGCATCGGAGTTGTCATGGCTACGTTAGTATTGGCTGAGATCAGCGCCCCGAACTGGCTGAGCTGCCTTCTGATGGACAGAAGACGCGGCTGTTTGGGTCACCGTAAAGGGTATAGGCGAGCCAAGTAGGGTTGGCGCTCTGCATGGCGCGGATCTGCTGCCGTGACGAGAAAAAAGCCTCCCCCAGCGTCTTCCCGGCCCAGAGCTCCTCGTAAAAGATCTGCGCGAATTTCGAAGCCAGCTCATCGTGCACCTCCCACAGCGCCCCCACGAATGCGGTGACGCCCAGATGGTCCACCAGACGCTGTGCCCACCCCCCCAGGCCGGTGAGGTTGTAGCCGACGCGGGCGCCGTGGCAGGTATTGAGGAAGATGAGCGGTTTTTCGCGACGCAAGCCCCTGGCTCTGCGCCTTGTCAGGTCACTGGGGAAGAGCGGATCGCCTTCCAAAACGATCGGAGACTCGTCGACAAAAGCCTGGTTGTAGTTGCCGTGCGTGGCGAAGTGGAACAGCTGGGCGCCGCCCTGCTCCGCCAGCTCGAGAAACTGGGCGCGGGTTGAAATCGGCGGCGCGGTCTCGATCCGTCGCGCCGCAAGACTGCCGAAATACTGCATCTCACTTGTCACAAAGTCCAGCGAAAGCATCGGCGCGATTAAGCGGGCTGCACGAATGTTCAGGTCGGCCGGCACTGCCGCGCCTGCCAGCCAGCGGCTCATGCGCCATGCGCCGGCCAGGTGGTCGTCTTCCACATCATTGCCGTCCACGACGTCGTAGGGCTTTACCAGCTCCCAGGGGATCCAGGGCTCGTCGCTGACGATCAGCAGATTCCTCACCTCTCCAGCGTCTCGTCTCGCCTTCATCTCCCAGTAGAGCTGGCGCAAGAGGGCAGGGAACAGCTGCTCATAGAGTTCGACGCCGAGATCGGCAACTTCGTCCTCCATGCGTGCAGCTTCGTCGCCTGTCAGTTCCGTGCCCGCGCGGGCCGCCAGTGCGCTCAGCCTCTCGGCCAGCCGGTCGAAAAAGAGGTCGGGCCTGGACAGGTCGTTAAAGACGATCGAGCCGGCGCTGTGGCCATCCAGGGCAGGCAGCTTCTGCGAATGGAGATGGAAATGAAGTGTACGGCCATCGGCGTCTTGGGTGATGCGCAGCTCGATGTCTGCAGCCGGAAGCGGTGTGCCCTGCGATATGGTTACACCGTCAACGGCGCGTACAACTGAGGCCGTGCCGAATACGGGAGGATCGTCGCCCTCCTCGCTGCTGGTGGCCTCTGCCCGCCGAGTGCTGCGGCCCAGGAACGGGAAGCTCCTTACCGCGACTTCCAATGTCAGCGAACCGGCGTTCCTCCCCCGATGGTAAAAGTCAACCGTGACCCGGTGGGGGCCGGTGTGGTCGTCAACGAGCTGCATGAGAAACACAGCCGGCTGCGAGTCGCCGTCCTGGGGCACCGCGATCGTCCGCCGCAGTGCGGGTCCGTCGTGCGCGCCGGCTCCATAGCCGCTGACCTCCTCAAAGCCGGGCGCGCGCACGACAACGTCCACGTACTCGATCTCATCCTGAAAAGCGATACCGACTTCGGCTTGGCTTCGGCTCTCACGGGGACGGTCGCGTACCAGTTGTACGACCAATGGATACTTTACATCATTGCGGTTGGAGATAGTCGGCGGAAAGTCGACGTAGGTATGAAACTGGACGACTTCACCGCCTCTGGCTACACCTTGGAAGGGAGCGGTCAAGTCTTTCAGTCCCGACGTCGCGCCGCGCCGTGCCGGTCCGCCTGCATCCGGCTGTCCGCTTGATTCCCGCGACGGAGGTTGGGCGCCCCGAAGAGCGGGAGCGGGTGGTGTCTGATATGAACGCGGCATATAGTGTGAAGGATCATCCCGCATGACTCGCAGAAGGTTGACCGCCTGCAAGTAGCTGATGCCCATCGCCGTCGCGTAGCCTGGATTATCGCCAGCGATGCCGCCGCGCATCGACTCTCTAATGATGGGGAGCACGGCTTCGATGGATGCGAAGTCGTCGAGGAAGCCGGTAAGGACAGCGCGTCTTTCCAGCGCGCTGATATCGGTGCTGCCTGCCGCCTCCGTCGCCGCCATCCGCAGGCGGTCCACTTGGCTGCGCGTCAGCGGGTCGAGATCCCAATAACTGCGAAAAAACCGGCGCAGGACCGAGTCCACAATATGGAGGAGTTGGCGGTCATCCCAGTTGCGGGACGAAAACGCCTGTCGTCTGTCTTCTACATCTGCCATCTGTCCCCTTCCCAACCGGCAATCAATTGAGCCTCCAATGGATTGCGGCCAAGAACTGCGTGAGGTGGTGGGCAGGATCCTAACATAGCGGCCGAGGTTTTTCAATTTTTTCTCTGTTTTCCGATGCAGCACAGGGATCGTAACCGCCTTAGCCGCCCGCGGCCAAGTCCTGGCCAAGCTCGCCTGGTTTAGCGATTTTACCCAAACTGATTGTACAATTTCCAAGCCTCCCGAAATGCAATGACCGGCGACCGCGGCTATCTCTCTCAGGAGCATCAAATGAGCACTGTCCACCTGACCCGTACGGTTTATGACGGCATCATCGCACACGCCCGTGAAGGGAAGCCTGAGGAGATTTGCGGAATTCTGCGGGGACGGGACGGACGGGCGACCAGGCTTTACCGTGCCCGCAACCTGGCCGAGGACCGGATAGACAACTACGACGTTGACCCACAGACGCTGCTGAAGCAGTTCGAGTTTGAAGAGGCAGGGGACGAAATGGTGGCGATCTACCACTCCCACCCGGTCTCGGTCGCCTACCCATCGGCCACCGACGCCTGGAACGCCCACTACCCGGAGACCTATTACCTCATCTGTTCGCTGGAGTTCGACGATGCGCCGGTCTTGCGGGCTTTTCGCATGGAGCCGCAGTGGCCCGATGGGGACGTTGACGCTGCGCGAAATGCCATCCCTTTCGAGGAGGTCCGGCCCGGCCTGTTCGGTTACTATCAGGCTGCCGGCGCAAGCGTGCCTGAGGAGCTGGTGGACCTGCTCGTTGGCTCGGCTCCTCCTCTCTACATTGTTTTCGCCGTCGACGGATCGGGCGCAGTTGACGATTTTCGGGTCGTCGGCGTGAGCGAGTTCCCTGTGCAACTGTTGGAAGGATCGTAGCCTTCTCTGGAGACGGAGGCGGATAGATCTGCGAAAGGGCGAGAAGAAGGGCCAACAGAACCAACCTGGAAGCCTGTTGGAAGGAAGCGGAAGGCGTAATTCTGCGCAAATCGTCCGGGGTTGCCGGAAACGGACTGCAATCTGGAATGTACTACTGCCTGCCGTCAGTTTGACTTTAACTGCTGCAAGAACTATAGTGACGGCCAGGAAAACAATATCCAGGCATTTTGTCCCGATGCTTGCTCAAAGACAAGCGACTTACCTGAAAACTTGCTCGTGTCCTTAGCGGGCCCCGCCAGCACGAAGCTGGTGGTCTCCCGCTGTCTGGAACAGGAGCGATGAGGGCGTTCGCCAGGCTTTTGGCTCGTACACGACGGAACTTTCTACAGCCGGAGTGACGCCAACCCCTATCAGTTGGCGCATATACATTTCGGCAAGCGCTTGGAATCGGGTTACCGTGCCAAGGTCAAACTCGAACGCCGGATTCATCGCAACGATGTTTCCGGCTGTTTTTTTGGGACGCCGCGGGCCGCGGCCCCCCTACGCCGAAACGACCACAAAAGGAGAGCCGTAGAATGGCAACTGTGTTTGTGCCGACAGCCTTGCGCCGCTTCACCGCCGGACAGTCGAAGGTGGAAGCGACAGGATCAACGGTTGGCGAGGTGCTGGGTCAGTTGGAAGGCAGCTACCCGGGTATCGGTGAGAGGCTCTTGGACGAAAACGGAAACGTAAAACGCTTCATCAACGTGTTCCGCAACGACGACGAAATTCGCACCCTGGACGGGCTGGCGACGTCCGTCGGCGAGGGCGACAAGATCTCAATTGTGCCGGCGATGGCCGGCGGGAGTAGGTGAACTATGGCGCGACTCAACCGCGATCAACTGCTGCAGTTGGCAAGGAGCGAAGTCCAGGAGATCACTGTCAACGAGGTGAAGAACCGGGTCGACGGCGGCGATGAAATGACGCTCATCGACATTCGTGAGCGCGATGAATGGGTTCAGGGGCACATCCCCGACGCCTCATTCTTGCCGCGCGGTCACCTGGAGCTGCAGATCGAGCAGCATCAACCGGACCGCTCGCAGCCGCTGGTGATCTACTGTGCCGGCGGCGTGCGCTCGTTGCTGGCCGCACGCAATGTGCAGGAAATGGGGTATACCGATGTCTACTCGCTTAGCGGCGGCTTCGGCGGCTGGAAAGACGCGGGTCTGCCATTCAAGGTGCCCACGGTTCTGACCGATGAGCAGGGCATCCGCTACAGCCGGCACACGATTCTGAGCGAGCTGGGCGAAGAGGGGCAGATCAAGCTCCTGGACAGCAAGGTGCTGCTGATTGGCGCCGGCGGGCTCGGCAGCCCGGCCGCCATCTATCTGGCCGCGGCGGGTGTTGGCCAGCTTGGCATCATCGACTTTGACGAGGTCGACGTTTCCAACTTGCAGCGCCAGGTGCTGCACGGGGTCAGCGACGTGGGCCGCCCCAAAGTTGAATCGGCCCGCGACCGCATCGCCGAGATCAATCCTGACGTTGCGGTCGTAGGCTATCGTGAACCAATCACGAGCCACAACGCCTTCGAGATCATGCAGGGTTACGACGTCGTCATCAACGGGTCGGATAACTTCCCAACCCGCTACCTGGTAAACGATGCCTGTCAGATGCTTGGTATCCCTCTCGTGGACGCCAGTATCTTCATGTTCGAGGGCCAGGTGACCATCTATCAGCCGAAACAGTCAGAGGCCGACAGCCCGTGCTATCGCTGCCTCTACCCCGACCCGCCCCCCCCCGGCGAGGTGCCAAGCTGCGCCGAAGCAGGTGTTCTGGGCGTTTTGCCCGGCATCGTAGGTTCCGTCCAGGCGATAGAGGCGATCAAACTGATCGTCGGAATCGGGGAGCCGCTGTCTGGTCGGCTGCTCATGATCGATACGCTTGACATGACCTTCCGTACACTCACTGTGAACCGCGCCGACGACTGCCCCGTCTGCGGCGATGATCCGTCCGTGACCGAGTTGATTGACTACGAACAGTTCTGCGGCATGCCCAGTTTTGACGAACATGCAACGGAAAACGTGGCCGAGGCCTTTGCAGAGACGGTCGCGGCCAATGGCGCCGGCCAGCCTGCCCTGGTCAAGGCATAGAGCGATAACGAAATAGAGTCATAACGAAACAGTGGATAGTGCAGAACACTATCCACTGTAGTTCGAGCCGCCAATGATTGCACAGACCCTGACACCGATTGCGACAAAGAGCCGCGCTGCAGATGGCGCGATCTCTGTGCTGGACGATATCGGCAATACGCCGCTTCTGGACCTGACCCGGTTCGCCCACAGCTGCGGCGCTCCGGAACATGTGGAGCTGTATGCCAAGGCGGAATGGGCAAATCCCGGGGGCTCTGTGAAGGCGCGGGCAGCCTTCAAGATCGTTGAAGAAGCCGAAGCGGACGGCAGGTTGGGTGCAGGACAGACGCTTATCGACAGCAGCAGCGGCAATACGGCCATCGCCTACGCGTTGGTGGGCGCTGTCCGGGGATTCCCTGTGCATCTGGTGATGCCAAAGAATGTGAGCCGTGAGCGCAAGGCCCTGGTAAAGGCGTACGGCGCAACCCTCATTGAATCGGATCCATTGGAAGGTTCGGACGGGGCGATCCGCCTGGTGCGTGAGATCGTCGCGGCGGACCCGGATCAATATTTCTACGCCGACCAGTACAACAACGACGCCAACTGGCGCGCCCACTACGAGGGAACGGGCCCGGAGATCTGGCAGCAGACGCAGGGCAGGGTAACGCACTTCGTTGCCGGGTTGGGAACGACCGGCACCTTCGTGGGTGCCGGTCGTTTCCTGCGCGAACAGAGCCCGGCAGCGTGCCTGGTGGCCGTGCAGCCCGAAGACGAGCTCTCGGTCATCGAAGGACTCAAATACCTGCCGACGGCCATCACCCCGGGAATCTACGTTCCGTCGCTGGTAGACCGTCACATGACGGTTGCCGCGGAGACCGCCTGGGATGTAACACAGGCCCTCGCACGTGCGGCAGGGCTGTTTGTCGGATTCAGCAGTGGAGCGGCCGTTGCGGCAGCGGTGCAGTTGGCCGGGGAACTTCCCCTTAACTCTGAAGGCGTCGTCGTCACCCTCCTTCCCGACGACGGCAGCAAATATGTGAGTCTGGGTCTCTTCGATTGAAGAGACCCTCCTTCAGCCCGCAGGTAGATAGTCCTCATCAAAGTAGCCCCCTCACTCCATGCGCAGAGCCTCTGCCGGGTCTGTCCTGCTCATGCGCCAGGCCGGATAGAGTCCGGCCAGTAATGCGGCTGCCAGGGCAACCAGAAACGCTTGTCCAAACTCCCCGGCTTGAAGTCGCATTGACAAGGTCCAGCCGAAAGAACGCAGGTTGATTATGTAAATGAGGATCAGCGCCAGAATGAACCCGGTTGGCATCGCGACCAATCCGGCGCTTGTTCCCAGCAGGCCGGTCTCGAGGAGCGTAAGAGCCCACAGTTGGCGGCGCGTCATGCCGCTTGCCCTCAGCACACCGATCTCCCTTGCGCGTTCCAGTTGCAGACTCATCAGCGTGCTGAGTATGCCGACGAATGCCACAAAGGTTGCCAGAAGCCGCAGAGCAAAGGTAATGGCAAAGGTGCGATCGAACACGTCCAGTGCATTGCGGCGGACGCCTCGATTCGAGCTGATCAGCAGTTCAGCCCTGCCCGCGAACTCCCGGCGCAGCGCGTTGACCGTCTCGTCCACGTCGGCGCCGGGCTCGACAAAGAGAGCAACTGTCGAGAGCGCCTCATCGCTCCAGTAGCTCCGGTATACGCTGTCCGACATCAGGAGAGTGGGGCTCACGTCGAAGTCGTAAGTAATGCCTACGACGGGAAAACTCCTCTCTCCGGCATCGGACAACAGTTGCAGAGTCTGACCGACCCGCAGTTTGAAACGGTTGGCCATCGTTTCGTTGATGACGACACCGCCGGCCTCGACAGCGCGCCACGTAGCGGCGGTGTCTCCCACCGACTCACGGTAGCGGCGATCTTCTCCCGCGAGATCGCGCAACAAGGCTGCCAGCTGCACATTGACCTGTTTCCCGTCCGGCAGGGTGGCGGCCGCCTCCACCTCGCGACTTGTCGAGAAGCCGGCAACTGCCGCAAAGCCGCTCAACTCCTCCAGAAGGGCCGGCTCCAGGGTGACGCTGTTGCGATTTGGTCCCAGTGCAGGCGCGGAGACAAATATGTCAGCCTGCAAGATTTCGTCCAGCCACTGCTCAACTGTCAGCCGGAAAGAAACGATCATTACGCCCACACCGATGATCACACTGACCGCGACCATGAGAGCGGCGATGGCCGCCGACGTGCGGGAGAGCGAGCGCACGATGTTGCGGGGGGCCATTCGGGTAAGAATGCCGAGGCGGCGGCTGAGCAGGCGGCGCACACCTTCCATCAGCAGCAGAGTGAGCACAGGCGTGACCAGGGCCGCGCCCAGGATAACCGCGAACAGGCCGGCGAAAGCAACCACGAGATTCCACTCGGGAATGAGCAGCGCGGCGCCGAGCAGGCCGAGGAGGAGGCCGGCTGCGGTAAGCCGCGGCAGGGCGCGGCGGGCCTTGTCTTCGATGCTGGAGCGCAGCACGGCGCCCGCCGGGGGGACGCTCGTCGCCTCAACTGCCGGCAGGAGCGCGGCAAGCAGTGCCGCGCCGGTCCCGCTGAGAGCGCCTTTGGCCAGTGTCCAGACCGGGACGTCGGCGTTGCGCACGGCTACGACGAAGAACAGATCGTTGATGGTCTGGGTGACCGCCTGTACTGCGCCCCGGCCCAGGAGAACGCCCAGCCCTAAGCCCAGGACTGTGCCGATGAGACTGAGAGAGGCCGCCTCGATCAGAATCATCGTGAACAGTTCCCGCCGGGTCATGCCCAGCGCCCGCAAGATCCCGAGTACAGGCCTTCGCTGGACGACACTGAAGGAAACTGTGTTATAGATGAGAAACATGCCCACGACGAGGGCGAGAAGGCTCAGAGCAGTCAGGTTGAGCCGGAAGGCGGCGGTCATCTCTTCTACCGTATCGGTGCGGGCTGCGGGTCGGACGATACGGGCTCCCGCGGGCAACAGTTCTCTGATCTCTTCCAGCCGGGCTTCGCCTCCAGCGCCGGACGGCAGGATCAGATCGATGCGATCCAGGCGGCCGACTCTCCCCAGCAGCTCCTGTGCACTGCTTATGTCGACGATTAGCAGACCATCCAATGCCCGCCTGCTCAACTCGTTCGACGGGACTAACAGTCCGACAATGGTCAACTTTTCTATGCGCGTACCGATGCGGATGGGGAGCGACTGACCCGGCTGCAGGTTGTAACGGTCGGCCACCGACTGCCCGATCAGAACTGTATTGGGCTCAATGAGAAAGGGAGTGAGATAACTGCCGAAGCCGTCAACCGAGGCCGCGTTGACGGACTGGTCGTTTCCTCCCAAATAGCTGCGAAAAGGCGGCTCTGCGAAGGGATCGATGCCGAGAAGTCTCATCGGCTGGGCGTCCAGCTGTGGAACGCTCACATAGCTCTCGACGACCGGGGCGCTGAGGCGAAAACCCAGTTCACGGCGCAGGCGGGCGTAAAACGAAGCATCGACGCCCGCTGGCCCGCCGACCACCTGGTGCGTTGCGCGTCCGGTGATCTGTTCGGTGCCGAGCGCAAAGGCCCGGTTGGCCGAGCCGTTGGCCAGGTCGATCGCGACGATCATGGCGACGCCGATGGCAACGCCGACCACAAGAAATATCGACTGCAGCGGACGGCGCCGGCAATGACGCCAGGCCAAACGCAGCAGCGCGCGTCGCGGTAGAGCAACTCTCATCGCTGCGCGGTTGCGGTATGCGCGGCCCGCCGCAGCGTCTGCTCCACGTCCGATTCTCTTGCTGCATTTGCGGCCGGTGTATGGTGTGAGACCAGCTGGCCCCGTTCGAGGAAATAGACCGCGTCGGCGAGGCTGGCAATGTCCTCGTCGTGGGTTGCCATGATGAGAGTCTTCCCGGCGTCGCGGCTCAACTCCAGCAGCAGTTTCAGAACTATGTCGCCGGTTCCTTCATCGAGGTTGCCGGTTGGCTCGTCAGCCAGGAGCAGGACCGGGTCGTGGATGAGGGCGCGCGCGATGGCGACGCGCTGTTGCTCGCCACCGCTGAGCCGGTCGGGGAAGGAGTCGAGGCGGTCCCCAAGGCCGACGCGATGCAGCAGGGCTTCGGCGCGGCGGTGACCCTTTCGGTCCCGGCCTGCCAGCTCGACCGACAGAGCGACGTTTTCAAGTACGGTAAGCGTTGGAATCAGATTGAAGAATTGGAAGACGATTCCGATGTTGCGACGGCGGAAAACGGTGCGCTGGTGTTCGCTCAGGGCGGTCAGCTCGACTTCGCTGCCCTGCTCTCGAATGTATACCCGGCCCTCGGTAGGACGGTCAATACCGGAGATGAGATTCAGGAGCGTGCTCTTGCCGCTGCCGGATTTCCCCAGGAGGCAGATGAACTGGCCGGCCGCAATAGAGCAGTCTACCGCTTCCAGCACGCACTTCTCCTGCCCCGCCTCATGGAAAGACTTGCCCAGCCTGTCTATCCGCACGAGCGGCGGCAGCTTTTCCGGCGTCTGTCTCTCATCGCTCGCAGTTCTGATCATCGCCAAATCACGCTATGGACCAACGTTTTCGCCGTCTTCGTCAATCGTATTCTATCAGTGACGAGCAGGGGCGCGGAAAACGATAGAGGCGGCAATTCCGGGGTTGGCGTCTCTCGGAGCGCGCATCTGCGAGCGCTGCCCTCCTGCATCTGATGTTTGTATTCTCTCCCACCGGATGTTAGCCTTCACTGGTGGTGTTGGAAAACCTGGCCTGCCGCAAAGAAAGTCGGCCTCATGCGAGATGGAGAGGAGAGGGATGAAGAGAGACCTGGATAGACTTATGGAAGAACGCAACCTGGACGGTTTTCTGGTGCTTGGAGAGGGGCATGGCCCGGTTATGAGATACCTGACAAGCGGCGGGTTCTTTGAGGGCGCCCTGCTGCTGAAGCCGCGCGGTGAAGAGGTGACACTGGTTCACGGCATGATGGAACGGGATACCGCGGCAGCCACCGGTCTGCGCACGGTCAACCGGGAAGACCATTTCAACGGGTACGAGTTGCTGAAGGAGTTTGACGGCGACCGGCTGGCGGCGGGGGCAGCTTACATATCCCGCGCGATGGAGATGGTAGGACTGCGCGGGCGGGTCGGCGTTTACGGCATGCAGGATGCCGGCGCGTCGCTGGCGCTGATGGCTGCAGTGAAGGAGCAGATTGAGGGCATAGAGATCGTCGGCGAATACGGCCAGACTCTTTTCAGCCAGGCATTCGTCACCAAGGACAACTCGGAGCTGGAAATCCTGAAGCGCGCCGGGCGGCATACCTGTTCGGTGGTGGGCGACGTGCAAGCGTTCATCCAGGGGCACAAAGTGGGCCGGGACGAGACTCTGCTGAAGTCGGATGGGGAACCGCTTACAATCGGCGACGTAAAGGGGTTCATGCGCGGCCGGCTGCACGCTAACGGGTTGCAGGAGGACCACGGCACGATCTTTTCGCAGGGCCGGGATGCCGGTGTGCCTCACAACTCCGGCGATCCCATGATGCCGTTGCAGCTGGGCCGCTCCATCATTTTCGACATATTTCCGACAACCGAAGAAGGCTACTTCCACGACATGACCCGCACCTGGAGTCTCGGCTATGCAACCGACGAAGTCCAGGAGGCTTACGACCAGACCAAGGAGATCTTCGACCGTGTCATGGCTGAGCTGGAGTTGGGCCGGCCGATGCGTGAATATCAGCTCATGACCTGTGACTACTACGAGAGCAAGGGGCACAAGACGGTGCGCAGCCATCCGGGGACGGAAGAAGGTTACGTCCATAGCCTTGGCCACGGCATCGGCCTGGAGATTCACGAAGGGCCGAACTTCAGCCATGCCGCGGGCGAGAAAGCGGTTCTGCTGCCCGGCCACGTGGTGACGATCGAGCCGGGATTGTACTATCCCAGTCGCGGATACGGCGTGCGCGTCGAGGACGCGGTCGCCTACAGTGAGGAGGGTGAGCTGATCTGGCTCACCGACTATCCCTACGACCTGGTCATACCGATGAAGGGCTAGAGTAGCGAGGGCAAAAAAAGAGAGAGGGGAGCCCCCCCTCTCTCCTCACTACTCTTTCCTCACGCCTCGCAGCGCTATCCGTCGTCGGAGTCAGCCTCCTCCTCCGAAACGTCTACTACCTCCAGAGTGTAGGTCCCCTCTTCATCGCCCAGTGCAGAGCTGACCTCGACGATCAGCTGCAGATCGCTGGGAATTTCCAGCTCCTCCAGCGCGGCGTCAGTATCATATGAATCGTCATCTGTCATGATCGGCGAATCGCCGTCAAGATAGAGGGCCAGGTAGGTATCGAAATCCTCGCTGCGGGCAAATATGCTGATAACGTCCCCCCCGGAGAGCGGTAGGGTGTACTGCACGACTGTTTGGGCTGCAAGCGTTGCCGTAATGACGTCTCCGATGGCGATCTCGCCTCCATCAACTGTCTCCACCGCCAGCAAAGTGTCGAGGTGAGCTACGGCAGCGTCGAGCAGAACGTCGTCATCTTCATCCGCCAGCAGAGTCTCTCTCGTAACCGGCACGAGCACAGTGGGCACGACGCCAATGCCCTCGATGTGGATTTCGCCGTCGGCGTCAACCGATCGGCCGACGGTAAACGTGAAGTACTCATCGTCGGGCATCTTAATGCTCTTGATGCTGCCGCCCAGCCCGCCGGTGGGGTAGTGGCCGACGATGGAGGCGCGGTCATCGATGGTCATATCGTAAGAGAAAAACTCACAGGCGCTGAGGCAGAACGGGCCGACGATGACGACGACTTCGCCATCGTAACGCAGGTCTTCCGCCGGCAGGTAGTAGCGGTCCTCCCCGTCCGGGTTGAAGTAGAATTCGCCGCGATCCTCATCATAGTAACCGGCATTTCCCAGGACATGCGGCTCGTGGAAGAAGTAGGCTGCCATCTGATCGGCGAGAAAGCCGCTGCCGCCCCCATTCTGGCGCATGTCGATGATGAGGCCGTTGACGGCGTAACGCTTCAAAGTGCGGATCATGCGCTCCCACAGTTGCACTGTCAACACGCTGTTGTCGGAGAAGCTGTCGATCTTGACGTAGCCGTAGTCGTTTTCGCCGTACTCGTCCGCTTCCAGCAGCTTATAGTCTACGGGGATTTCGAACCCGGTTGTCCCCCTTGCAAAGGAGGAAAAGCTGAAGCTGTCGTACTCGCCGATAACCTTCATCGTTTCCGTCACCTCTTCGTCTTCCGCGTCTATCCAGGTCAGCTCGACCTCCGTCTCGATCGGGAAGCGGACCGCATAGCGCATCTGCTGCAAGCGCTGGAAGTGACCTGTGCTGAAGGGCGCGGAGTGGGCCACCGCGTTGCTGATGACGTCGGCGATTGGCGCCCCGTCGATGGAGACGATCTCAGTTCCAAGTGTGATGCCAGCTTCCTCGGCCGGGCTGCCTTCGGTGACGTAATTGACGATCACCGGACCTTCCTCGGTCTCTCGTATCGCAATGCCCAGGCCGCCGGCGATGTCCTGCTGAAAGTCTTCGCGAATGAAGGGGCCGCTCACATGACCGTCAGGAATCGACCAGCTGAAGTCGCGTAGCGCCCGCTGGTAGTCTCGAGAATCCTCATCCGCTGCGGCAGTCTCAAAACGGGGCAGGAACTCCGTCCGCTTCGCCTCCCAGTCAATTCCCTTATACTCGGTAAATGCGTACTCCTTCTTCAGCAGATCGATCAGTGAGTTGAAGGCGTCGGGATAGGACTGATCGGAGTAGTCGACGAGCGCGATGCCCTCCGGTTCGATCAGGTCGACGACAGGGTTGCTTGAACGGTCGAAGCTGAATGGCTCGACGTCCATGTTTACGATCGTATACCCTTGAGGCAGGATCACGATCGGGTCATCTTCGGTAAAGAGGAGCCCGTCTTCGCCGAAGCCGGAGGGAAAGCCCTGCTCAGCGTCGGGCGCGTAGACAAGGAAGATCCCGCCGACGATTTCCCGTTCCGTTTCGATCTCGTCGCTGATGCGGGTCGAAGCGTAAGCCGTCGACCAGCCGCCGCCGTAAAGATCCCTTTCCTCAAGGAAGGGATCGCCAAAGGTATTGTCCCAGTAGGCGATGGCGAAAACCTGTACGCCCTGGTCTTCCGAACTGTCGTTGTCGACGTCGCGGTAGCTTCCTTGTGGCTCGATGGGGAGGGCGAGCGAGTACTCGAAGGGCGACGTAAAGAAATCTGAAGTTATCTGGCCGATCGTTTGGGATTCGACAGGCATAAGGAAGTGTTCATTGCGATCGACGAATCCGGCCTGATCTTCGAGGATCACGAGCGGTTGCGCTACGCCAATGGTGAAGTAGGGCGCGGTATAGTTGACACTCCCGGAAATCCTGACTGCACCGCCTTCGTCATTTACAATTTGGGCGGCTGGGGGCGCTTCGCTCTCTTCCTGAGCGAGGGTATCGGAAGCGAAAAACGATCCCAAAATCAGTGCTGTAGCAAGAAGAACACAGATCCCTCCAACCAAACGTGCTTTCATTCTATATCTCCTTGAGACTGTTATTTCCTGTCCGGACAAAGGGTTTCGACGGCTGACTTTCCGAATAAATGACCACTTCAGGTCAACCTGGCCCTCTCAAAATCAATCATATCATCCAGGATTTCCGGCAACAAGTGAGTAGGCGTCCATCCGATTTCGTCGGCGATCTTTGAGATTTCCGGTACCCGGCGTCGCAACTCCTCGAATCCATCCGCGTAGGCTTGGTCGTAGGGCAGATAGTGGATTGCCGATGTAGAATCGGCGCGGTCTACTGTCAGTTCTGCCAGTTCGCGGATTGTCACCTCGTGGTTGCTGCCGATGTTGTAGATCTGTCCGCTGGCTGTCGTCCGGCCCAGTAATCCAACTATTGCTTGCACGACATCACCTACATGACAGAAGCAGCGAGTCTGCAAACCGTCGCCGTAGACGGTCAGAGGCTGCCCTCGCAGGGCCTGCCTGACAAACCTTGGCAGGACCATACCGAAACGGCCTGTCTGTCGCGGCCCAACGACATTGAACAGGCGCATTATTGTGAGCGGCAGTCCAAACTCCTGGTGAGCGGCCAGAGCGAGGAACTCATCGAGCAGTTTGGTGGCGGCGTACACCCATCGTGTGCGGCCGGGCGGACCGAGGATCAGGTCGTCGTTTTCCGAAAAAGGCAGAGCTTCGCTCTTGCCATAGACTTCACTTGTGCTGGCTATAAGAGTTTGGCAGCCATGGCGGCGGGCGGCGGCCAGCAGGGCGTGGGTACCGAGAACGTTGGTCTCGATCGTCTGCATGGGGTGTTCCAGGATCAGGTGCACGCCGACTGCGGCCGCCAGATGCACGATTGCGTCGGCGCGACGGGCGAGCCCGTCCAGCGCGGCGCCGTCGTCAAGAGCGGCTTGCGTAAAAGAGAAGCGGGGATGCCCCAGAAAACCGCGGATGTTTTCCGCCGAACCGGTGCTGAGGTTGTCCAGAACGGAGACTGAGTCGCCGCGATTCAGCAGCGCGTCGGCGAGGTGGCTCCCGATGAATCCGGCGCCTCCTGTGATGAGGACATGCATAGGCATCTCCAAGCTGCGTAAGTCCTGTAGATTGGCGCCAGTGGCCGGCAAAGACCACCCGATGGCTGCCGTTTCCATTCTGCGAACCGTAACTGCTGCACTAATGCCGAAAATGCCGCGTACCGGTGAAGGCCATTACCAGGCCCAACCGGTCGCAACATTCTATAACCTCCCCGTCGCGTATGGAGCCCCCGGGCTGTACAACCGCGGCCACGCCGTGTGCGGCCGCAGCTTCGATGCCGTCAGAAAAGGGAAAGAAAGCGTCCGACGCCATCACCGCGCCGTGTGCCCTCTCTCCGGCCTTGTGTCCGGCGAGCATGACCGAATCTACGCGGCTCATCTGGCCAGCGCCCACGCCAACAGTTGCGCGATTCCTGACGTAAACGATGGCGTTGCTTTTGACGTGGCGGCAGACGCGCCAGGCAAAGGCGAGGTCAGCCAGCTGTGACGCATCGGGCCTGTTTTGGGTGACTATGCGCCAGTTGTCAGGCTCGACGTCTTGCCGGCTGTCGTCCGGCTCCTGTACGAGGGCCCCGCCGTAGACGGTGCGGACATTGAGAGGGTGAGGGGCGGTGCCGCAGGCGCGCAGAATGCGCAGGTTTTTTTTGCGCCGGAGCAAGGTCAGAGCCTCCTCGTCAAAGGCGGGCGCGACGACAATCTCCACGAACAGCTTAGCCATCCTTTCGGCGGTCGCCCTGTCAAGCGTCCGGTTAACGGAGATGATGCTGCCGAATGCGCTTACCGGGTCGGAGGCGAGGGCGTTGTCATAGGCGCACGATAATGTGTCGGCAGAGGCGAGCCCGCAGGGATTGCTGTGCTTGATGATGGCGACCGTCGGAGCGTCGAAATCCTGGGCGGCCTGCCAGCTGCCGTCCATGTCCAGCCAGTTGTTGTAGCTCATCTCCTGGCCGTGGAGTTGCTCAAAGGCGGGTGAGCCGTTGCTATGTCGATAAAATGCGCCTTGCTGATGGGGGTTTTCCCCATAGCGCATCACCTGCACGCGTTCGAGATTCAGTTGAATTTGCGCGGGCATCTTGGACACCTCCTCTTCCTGCGTCTGCTCCTGCGTTTGCTGCCTTGCAAGGAAGTTGGAGATGGCCGTATCGTAAGCGGCCGTGTGGCGAAAAGCCTTCAGCGCCAGCGCCTGTCTGGTTTCTGCGTCCAGCCCGCCGTCGGAAATGTCCGGCGCCACGCGTTCATAATCGGCCGGATCGCAAATGACCGTCACAGACTCAAAATTCTTGGCCGCTGCCCGCAAGAGGGCCACGCCGCCAATGTCGATCTGCTCAACAGCTTCGGCCAGGCATACGCTCTCCCCGGCAACGGTCTGCTGAAAGGGATAGAGGTTGACGATAACCAGATCGATCGGGAGGAGACCTTTCTGTTCCAGCTCGGAAAGATGCTCCTGGGTGCGGCGGGCGAGAATGCCGCCGTGTATCGCCGGATGCAGGGTTTTGACGCGGCCATCGAGAATCTCCGGGAAGCCGGTAAGGGCCTCGGTGAGTGTAACGGGCAGGCCGGAATCGGCAAGTTGGGTGGCGGTGCCGCCGCTGGCGACCAGCTCAATTCCGGCGTCGTGCAGCTTCTGGGCAAAGGAAGTCAGTCCGGTCTTGTCGGACACCGAGATCAGCGCGCGCTGGTTTGGCATGGAGACGCTCCTGTATAGACGCAAAGGTTCTGGCAAACAAAAAAGGCAGTCGGAAAAAACCCAACTGCCCCAGCCCAGGCGATCGACTGTGCATAAAGGGAAACAGTTCCCCGCTCCTCTCCCCCGTGGTATCTCTCCACCAAATTGAAGGGCCAACTGCTTTGCCGACTCTCCGGCAATTGAACCCGTCAGTCCGCCAGTCGAGGAGCCCGTCCTTAATTGGTTTGCATGTTATCACATGGGAAGTGCCGAGGCAAAGGCGACCAAGCGTGAAAGCTCAAGCCAAGACATCAGAATTCTGAAGTTTTCGGGCTGCTGACGATAGTCCTCTATCAGCCCTATGTGACAAAAAATGCTCAGATCCGCAGCTGTCTGCTATACTGTGCAGGAATTTCTGAAGAAAGAAGGCGCACCGTCACAAGGAGAGAACCAATGAGTGATGCCACAGCCCCTCGTGGGGATATTGCCGTTTCCGGCCTGGCCGTGATGGGACAGAATCTGGTGCTCAACCTGGAGCGCAATGGCTACAATGTCGTTGTTCACAATCGCACCACGTCCAAAATGACCGACTTCGCGGCCGAGCATGTTGGCAAAAACCTGATCCCCGCGGTGACGTTGGAGGAAGTGGTGGCGAATCTCGTGCGGCCGCGCCGTGTACTGTTGATGGTTCAGGCCGGCCGGCCCGTAGACGCGGTGCTGGACGCCCTTGTGCCGCTGCTGGCCGAGGGCGATATCGTCATGGACGGCGGGAACAGCTACTTTCCGGACACTGAGCGGCGCAGCCAGGAACTGACGGCCAAAGGCCTGGTCTACATGGGGGTCGGCGTCAGCGGAGGAGAGGAAGGCGCACTCTGGGGACCATCGATCATGCCCGGCGGCGCCGCGGAGGGTTGGGAAGCGGTTGGACCGATGCTGCGGGCGATCTCCGCCAAAGCCGATGAAGACGGCGAACCTTGCGTCAGCTACATAGGGCGCGGCGGCGCAGGCCACTATGTGAAGATGGTTCACAATGGCATCGAATACGGGGACATGCAGCTCATTGCAGAGGCGTATGACATTCTGCAGCAAGTTTTGGGGTTGAGCGCAACTGAGTTGGCGGAAGTATTCGCCGAGTGGAATGAAGGCGAGTTGGATAGCTTCCTGATCGAAATCACGAGCAGGATATTCAGGAGGTTGGATGAGGAGAGCGGCCGCGCGCTGGTGGACATGGTGCTCGACAAAGCGCAGCAGAAGGGCACAGGCAAATGGACAAGCCAGAACGCCATGGACGTAGGCGCTCCGATTCCAACCATCAACAGCGCGGTAACCGGCCGCATCATCTCGTCGTTGAAGGAGGAACGAATCGCGGCATCCGCGCAACTGCCAGGTCCGGAAACGCCAACCTATGAAGGTGACCGCCGGGAGTTGATAGACGCTACGCGTGACGCTTTGTACGCAAGCAAGATCAGTGCTTACGCGCAGGGGATGGCGCTGCTGAGGCAAGCAAGCGAGGAGTACGACTACGGGCTGAATCTGGGTGAAATCGCGGCGATCTGGCGGTCCGGCTGCATAATAAGGGCCCGTTTTCTCAACCGCATAACCGACGCCTACAACCGCAACCCGGCGTTGACGAACCTGCTGCTGGACGATGAGTTTCGGGCGGCGGTGACTCAGAGGCTGCCGGCGTGGCGGAAAGTGATCCAGCTGGCGGTTGCGAGAGGTATCCCCACTCCGGCGTTCAGCGTCAGCCTGGCCTACTATGACAGCTATCGCAGCGCGCGCCTGCCGGCCAATCTGATCCAGGCGCAGCGGGACTTCTTCGGCGCGCACACCTACGAACGCACCGACCGGGAAGGCATCTTTCACAGTGAGTGGGAATAGGACGTTAGTTGATTAACCGCTGGCATGCAACAATCCCTTTCATCTTCCTGTTGGGCGCCGGCTGGATCTGGATCAGCCGCCCTTCCATCGACGCATCGACCTTTGATACGCCGCGGCCGGCGTTGCACCACCCGGCCCCCGATTTCACGCTGCCGCGCTTTAGTGCGGCTGGCGAAACGGAAGATCGGTTCATCCTTTCAATGGAGAAGGGTCGACCGGTTGTCCTGAACTTCTGGGCAACCTGGTGCGGTCCCTGCCGCCGCGAGTTTCCTGCCTTGCAGGCAGCAGCCGCGCGACATGGCGGTTGCATGGCGCAGGCCCAACTGGATGGAGAGAACCGGCAGAATCGAGTAGACCGGGACTCAGGTTTGGACTGCGTCCTGTTCCTGGGGGTCAATCAAGGTGAGAGCTCCGACACCGTAGCCCGTTTCCTGAATGAAATTGGGGGCCCGGCAGGGGGGGGAAAGAGTTCGACGACCGGGCAGGCCGGCATCAGTCCAGAGTTTGAGATCGTCCTGGACAGCTCTCTCGAGGTGGGGCGGCGCTACAACGTTCAGGGGCTCCCACTCACCTACTTTATCGATGCCGAGGGCATCATCCGCGGCGTATGGTCGGGCGAAATGAATAGCGTAATCCTGGCAGAGCGAGTCGCTGAAATACTACCATGAAGACCGAGCGTGAGAAGCTGGCTGAGGTCTTGCGCCATCTGAAAATTGATGACGCTTCGCTTTTGGGGAGAGGGATGACTTCCTCCTTATACGACATTGGCGGCGGGCGCGTCCTGAAAATCCATAACGGCCGGCAAGAGCAGGGTTATCTCCCGCAATTGCAGCGCTTTACGGAGCTGCTTCAAAGATATTCCTTCCCATTTGCAGTACCCCTCATCTACGAATACGGCTCCGCCAGAGACGTACACTTTCATGTCGAACGGCGTCTTCCCGGACTCGACTTTGCTGAAGTCTTCCCCCGTCTGACCGCTCCTGAACGTCGCAGTGCAATCGAGTCCTTTTTGGATGGCCTTCCCCCCTTGCATGCCGTCCATCTGCCGCACCTGCCATTCGGCGAACCGCTGAACGAACTGGAGGAGATAACCTCGGACACCTGGCCCAACTACCTGCGGGCGCGCATCGAAGCAACCCTGACGCAATCCTACGCCGATTTGCAGGAGGACCTGGCCGACGTGGACCGGATAGTGGAAGGGTTCTACCGGGAGCTCAGCGATCTGCCCCTCCGGCCGCAGAAATGCCTGGTGCATGGCGACTACTTCCCCGGCAATGTCCTGTGTGACGAGCGCGGAATTCTGACGGCAGTCGTTGATTTCAGTTCGCTGACACTGATCGGCGACCCGCTCATGGATTTGGCGGGCGCCTACTATTTCTGGCGGATCTACGATTTTGTGACCGGGGCGGATTACGAATACCTGCGCGGCCAGATCGACGCTCGTTATGGTCCCCGTTGCTGGAAGCGCATCGACCTCTACTATACCTTCTACAGTTTGCGTTTCAGCGACTGTAAAGTCCCCGACAACCACACTTACCACTGGAGCCTGCGCCGTCTGCGGGAGTTGTGAATCTACACCTCCAAGCCGTCAGTGCTCGGTCAGACGGCAGGTGCAGCTAACGCGAATCTGCCGGTCTGTTTCCTGGACTGGCCGCAGATTTCTCCGCGGTTGACGGCGGGAACAGGTGCAGCAGAAATACCCATACAATAAGAAGGTCGGGCAGAGCGTAGGATGCGTCGATCAGACCGTGCCCCAACGCGGCCGCTGCCGCGCCCAGCGCGCCGACGGCGATGGCATCGGCGGCCGCCGCCTTCCAAAGGGAGCGGACCCCCAAGGCCAACCAGGCCGCAGCCAGAGCAAGGCCCGGCAGACCAAGTCGTGTCCACCAGTCGAGAACGACGTTATGGGGGTGGTTAAGACTGGGATCGCGCCAGGCGGCGGGCAGAATGTAGCCGCTGCGGTAACTGTAAAGAAAGTTGTCCGGCCCGACGCCCAGCCACAAATGGTCCAGGGCCATCTGCACGCTGCTGCGCCAGAGGCTGAGACGTATGCCGGCTGTGCCTTCCGGGCTGAAGTCCAGCAGGCTGCGGAAGCGTTCAGTGCCCAGAAATGGGATCAACCCCAGTACCATCGCCGCCGCCACTGCGGCCAGGCCCCAACCATATCGCCTCGGTAGCGCAATGCCCGGTGCGGCAAGCAGGCGCCTCCCCGCGATTGCCAGAGCGAGCAGCAATGCCGGCAGGCCAAGAAAGATTGCCCCTTTGCTGAATGTCAGCAGCAGCGCCAGCAGCTGAGGAAGCGTAAGGAGCAGTGCGCTGCGTGCCGGGAAAGGGGCGATCTTCCAGGACTCGAAGAGGGGAAATCTCTCCTGCCGCGACAGTCCGTCTCCACTTCCCTCGGCGCTGGCTGACCACCCACCGAAAATAGCCAGCGCCAGACCCATCGCCACGCTCCGTTCCAGGTAAAGACCGAGGTTATTGGGGGAGCCGTAAAATGCCCGCACTCGGTTGACGCCTTCGGCCTGGATGATGTTCTGCTCCGTGACGTACTGCCAGAGACCGGCGCAGGCGACAAACGCGCCGCCAGCCAGCCAGCAGAGCGCGAGAAAAGTACGGGCGGCTTTGCCGTCTGCGGCGCTGCGCAGCGTTCCGTGCAACAACAAGGCAAAGAGACCGGCACTGAGGAAAAGTGTCCGCCACTCACGTAGCGCGACACTTTGCTGATCGGCCGCGAATGTGACGACAAGGGCGAAGGAGACAAGGATGAAGAAGAGCCGGTGACGAGTGTCAAGCGCGGCGGGCTTCTGTTCTGAAGTCCGCAGGAGGCAGCGCAGAATGAAAAGCCTCACCAGAATCAGCGCCATACCCCCGTAGACGCCGATTTCGATCAGATTCAACGCCCGCCCCGGAAGGATAGGGAGCGGGTGGAGATAGAACGGCAACCCGAAGAGGAGTGCACCGGTCCAGAGGATCGGCCGTCGCAACCCGACAAAGCCGAGCAATATCAACCCTATGTCAGCGAGCAGCCAGTTCTGGGCTAATGTACCGGCTCCTGTCATTGCGACGCTTGCGACGGCCAGGCCAACGGCGATGTTCCAGGGTAACAGATGCTCCAGTGTGGAAATGCGGCGTGCCCACATCTGCACAATACCGGAATCCCTGTTTCCCAGCAGTGTGTGTCCGGCTGAAGAAGAGGGTTCCCCGGACCGGAATTTCGCCGCCGGCGAGTTGTCGAGGAATTTGACCAGAGCGGTGATAGCGAGCCAGCCTCCTGTCAACGCCAGCAGCACAGCTGGCCACTGCGGCCGAGGACCTAAGGGCATCGAGTCCACAGCCGCGCCCCGCAGGACGGTCTGGCCCCAACCCCGCCACACTTCGACTGCGACATCGTGAGGGCCATCGGTCGAGGCGCGGTGAACGACAAGCCACTCCGCAGCCGGACCGGCCGCGGTCTGCTTCTCCGGAGCAAAAAGAGGCTTATAGCCGCTGGGTTGGCCGAGGCTGTCAAGGTTTCCCCGAATAACGGGCAGGCGGTTGGCGGGACGACCGTCTACTGACACGAAGATGTAGCCCCAATAGTCGCCCAGGGCTAGCTGCAGCGCGAGATCACGGCCGCTGTACTGGAAGGCCATTCGCCCCGACGGCTGCGACCACGGTTGGTCCGGCTCAGTCGTATCGGCCCCCTCGACAGAGATCTGCCAGCCGGGTTGGAACTCGAAGACAGGGCTGTCCATCGAAGCGACCGCGCCGCTGTGGAGTCGGTCCAATGCGGTAGCGGCGGCCGGACTTTCGGGCTCGCCGCCAGCGGAGACCAGCCAACCTGCGGCCCCGAACACAAAAAGGAGCGCCATTACGAAGAGGTGGCTTGGAGACGTTGAGAGTCGTGCAGGCATGATAGAGACGATCCTATCACACGCAAAAGAATCAGAAGAACCCAGGGCGAGAAAGGTCAGATCCGTGTCCAATGAAACTCTTTCTGCTGCAGCGTCGTCATAAATGCTGTACAGAGTTCGCCTGTAGCGGCATGGATGACTTTCGTTTCAAGGGGGGAACGGCAAAATGAAAGGGAAATTTTCTGCAAATGCTACAACTGGCTTGGTCGCGACCCTGACCTTGGTCCTGTTCGCGGCATTCACAATAAGTACCGCGTCACCGGCGCCAGCAGCTATGGCCCGCGCGGAAACGCTTACCGCGCAAAGTTCCCATTCGGTAACGGTGGTAGGAGAAGGCACAGTCAGCATCGAACCTGACATTGCCACAGCCTCGATCGGCGTAGAGGTAGTACGGCCAACAGTGAGAGAAGCCAGCGCTGCTGCCCAGTCGATTATGGAAGATGTCCAGGCCGCTCTGCTGGCGCAGAATATAGATGAAACGGACATTCAGACCAGACACTTCAGCATCTTTGCCGAGCGCTTTGGACCGGGTGGTCTGCTGGATGAGGACGAAGTGCGCTATCGAGTGAGCAATACGGTTACGATTACAATTCGGGATCTGGAGAGTATCGGAGATGTCCTGGATGCGGCGATCGACTCCGGCGCAAACAACATCTATGGTGTCGATTTCAGCTTGGCGGATCCAGCCTCGGTCGAATCTGAGGCGCGTGCAAAAGCGGTCACGGATGCCTTTGACAAGGCGGAAGAGCTGGCCGACCTTATCGGCGTAGGCGTTGGGGAAGTGATGGGAATCAGCGAGATCATCGGCCAGGGTGGTGGCTTCTTCGGCGGGAACTTTTCAAGAATGGCGGCGGCCGAGATGGGAGGGGGCTCTGGTCCTGTCAGTCCCGGCGAGTTGAGCCTGACGATGCAGTTGCAGATCACGTACGAGCTCCGATAGGACATACGGCGAAAGTCAAGATTCTTGCTATCGACGAAAACCTCTGCGGGTCCGATGCAGCACTGTTCCCACCGGATTCAGGGACACAGTGCCTACGGGCCCGTTTCTCCTTTCTCCGCAATACCGAATTCCAAGCACATCCTGACTGTAATGCATGCAGGGCCAGTGCCGTGGAAATGTCGTGAGAATGTTCAGGACGGAAGCGGCGAACACGCTACGCTCGGACAAACCTGGCAAGGCCCTTTTTTGACAGGAAATTCAGCGCTGGCTATAATGAAGAATCTGTGCGTATACCGGATGACGGGTACCAACAAAGGAGGCGGACATGGCTGAAGAGAAGTCGGATGCTAACCCTTTGGAAGAGGCCGCGGCCAATTTGAGTGAAAATCTGGAGGGGGAGCGGGTCGAAGTGAAGGGCTCCAATGTTGGAACTGTTCAGGGCGGACACGTCTCCATGGCGGATTCCGCGGCCCGCTCTGTGCAAGCGCAGGCACTGAACATGTCCAACGCTGCGGCTGGATTCGTGCAGACGAAATCGCTTGACATGCGCGAAGCCGCGATTGGCTTTTCTGCCAGCGAGCAAGTCACTGTCCAGAGTGGTAACATTGGTTTTTTGGCGACTGGCCGGTTGAAGGCAGAGAAGTTGTGCACCTGGCTTGTGGTAGCGGGCAAAGTGGAGGGCAACGTGAAAGCGACCTTTGCGCCGCTTTCCGCGCTGGCCATGGGAGCCGGATTCGGCTTGGTCGTGATGCTTCTGCGCGGCCTGTTTTCGCGTAATCGAGTTTCAGAAAAAGAGAGCGCACAGTAGAAGGACCCCAAATGCGCAGGCTGCACACACTATTTCAATAGACGATTACTGACAGATGAGTGGAGGCGCCGCGGACCTGTCCCGGGGCCGGTGTCAAAGCAGATTCTCAGCCAGGAAAACCTGCGTAATATAAAGGAAAAGTGAGTCGAAGAAAGATGTCAGTACTTACATTGAGTGCCAACGCCCGCAGCGTCACCGGCCGCAAAGTACGCCGGCTCCGCCCCGAAGGAATTATCCCTGTAGTCATCTACGGCGGCGGCGATGCGCCGCGGAACGCCCAGGTAGAAGACGCCGAATTTGAACGAGTGTTGCGCGATGGAGGCAACTCTCAGCTCGTAAAGGTCGACCTGGAAGGCGAAGACATCAATGTCCTCGTCAGGGAAATTCAGCGCCACCCTGTGCGTCACAACCTGCTCCACGCCGACTTCTATACCGTCAACATGTCGGAGACCCAGCAGGTGAGCGTACCCCTGGTTACGGTGGGGGCCGTCACCGTCAGTGTCGATCTGGTGATGGTACAGTCGATGGATAGTGTCGAAATCGAAGCGTTGCCCGCCGACATTCCGGCCTTAATTGAAGTCGACGTGTCCCGTCTGGAAACGCCTGAAAGCCCCCCGATAACTGTCGCCGACCTGCCAACGATCGCCGGCGTATCCTACATCTCTGATGCGGACGATCCCATCTGCAGCCTGATTCTCTCCCGCGCCGCCATCAGCGAAGAGGAGGAGATGGAGGAAGAGGAACTCTTGGATACCGATGTCGAGCCGGAGGTAATCGGCAGAGGACGAGAAGAAGAAGAAGAAGAGGAAGAGTAAGTCTCTTCCCACCGAATTGTCGAGAGCGCCGGCTCCGGAGTCGGCGCTCTTTCGCGTTTCTAATCCCTTCACTGACCCTTCTCAGCGTCGTGAACGGCCTCCGATTCGGCAGTGGACGGATTCACCAGTAGGGGGCGCGTCAGGAAGGGCATTGGATCTACGGCAACACCGTAAACCCGTAGCTCCCAGTGAAGATGTTCGCCGGTGCTGCGTCCCGTTGTTCCAACCAGCCCGATCGGGTCCCCGGCCCGCACTTTTTCCCCCGGGACGACAAGCGCCTCCTGCAAATGCCAGTACCCTGTAAACAGACCTGCACCGTGGTCAAGAATCACGCTTATGCCGCGCACGATCAACGACTCGGCAAGGGCGACTATGCCGTCCGCCGGGGCAAGAACGGGGCTGCCTCCAGGTGCAGCGAAATCCTGTCCGGTGTGAAAGGAATAGAACTGCCCGGAATTGTAGTTTCGGTGGACTCCGTACGGGCTCGTGGTGGGAGCGTCTGTTTGCAGCGGCAAGGAGAACGGGTTGCGCCATTGAATCGGCGTCGCCGTGTGCGACCAGATGGGAGCAAGATAGTCCAGTTCCGCCTGCGAAGTTTCCTGTTCGACCAGAGCGCTTTTGTCCGGCGCCAACCTGATCTCCTGAACAGGAAAAACGCGTCCTTGGATGAATACTGGGAAGGAGCGCGTGACGGTGACGCCGTTCGCGGCCAGATAACTCAGATTCAGGGGGTACACGCCCGGCTCAATTGATGCCTCAATCGGAATGTATCCACCCCATATCGTGACATCTTTGCCCCCCTTGTCCTTTCCTTTGACCGCTAGTGGTCGGATGCCCAAGTGCGCCCCATTCCACGTTGCTTCAAGAGAGAGAGGTCGGTCCACTTCAGCCTCGAACCAGCCGGCTTGGCCCTGAACGATGGTTGAAGGGACACTGACCATCTTCACCGAGCCAAAGGGCGTCGACGCAGGGGCGTTGTTCGGCAGGAGCCGGATGGGCTGACCCGGAAAAAGGCGCGCGGTTGGCGTCGTGCCATTGAAAATGGCCAACCGGAGAACCGAAAGTCCCTCCCGTTCGGCAATAGCCTCTATCGTATCCCCAGGCCTTGCGATTACGCTCCGACGGGCGGCGCCGCGAGGAAGCAGGAGGGTCTGCCCGACGTCAAGCGCATTTAAATCGGTAATCTGGTTTGTGGCCGCCAACACCTCCAGCGGGATCCCCAGGTCGGCGGCTATCGAAGCCAAGGTGTCGCCCTGTTCGACCACATAAGTGTCGTTTGGCGAC
The DNA here is from genome assembly GCA_965200615.1 of Caldilineaceae bacterium. Taxonomy (GTDB): domain Bacteria; phylum Chloroflexota; class Anaerolineae; order Caldilineales; family Caldilineaceae; genus Bin5. The sequence continues at coordinate 2,573,137 of OZ241377.1, forward strand.
TGCGCGGCGGCTAGGTCCGGCCGCAAAACGGCCAGAACGGCCAGGATCAGGAGACATGCCAGCAGGAGGCCGGATGAGACTCTCTTCCTCTGTAGCGAAATGCAGGTATCCAAGTGATTCTTCTTTTGGAAATGCAACTGTCCTGCCCCTGGCGGCCAATCAGATCCTCAAGAGCGGTCGTTCAAACACTCTTCCCGTGGATGCCCTTGGACGAAATTGCAAATGGGGTACCGAACTGCTTGCGTTTTCTTCCGAGCACACTTCTGAACTGTAGCGGGTCACAAGGCCGGAGCGCCCGGCGGAAAGCCAGGATTTCCACCAGTCACCTATTCCGAACCGGGCTGGTACACTTCAGACTTGAGAACGCCGATGTAGGGGAGGTTGCGGTACTTCTGGTTGAAATCCAGCCCGTAGCCGATTACAAACTCATCTGTGATCGAGAAACCGGTCCAGAAGAGATCGATCTCTACCTCCCTCCGTGATGGTTTGTCCAGAAGCGTAACCACTTCAAGGCTGGCGGGATTTCGGGCCCTGAAGAGCCGTGTAAGGTAAGCGAGAGTATTTCCGCTGTCAATGATGTCCTCGACCAATAGCGCATGACGGCCTTCGATCGGCCCGTTCAGGTCCTTGAGGATTCGAACGATGCCGGTGCTCGTTGTCGAGGCGCCGTAACTGCTTGTAGCGAGAAAATCCACCTCGTGCGGGATCGTAATCGCTCGCATGAGGTCGGCAATAAAGACGACACTGCCCTTCAGGACAGCAATTAACAGGAGATCCTTGTCCGCATAGCGCTCGTCGATCTTCCGGCCCAACCCGCGAATGCGGTCCTGGATCTCATCCGCGGAGATCAGTACGCGCTCTACGTCCCGGCACAGTTGATTCTGCACGCACGGTTCGGCAGCTTTCTCATTCACCACAGCAACTCCTGATGGGCTTTCAACCATGTGCCGAATCTCCTGTTGTGCTGTCCAAACATGGGACGAAAGACAGTTGGGTGGCATCCAGCGCAAGCACCGGATGCCACCCAGCCGGCCCCGGATGGGTCAGGATCGTATCATTCGCCGTAGAGGCTACCCAAATCTGCCCTCTTCCGGCTGGCATTTGCGCACTACGGCGAGTAGCTCACTGAGTATCATCGCTGTCGCCCCCCAAATGGTCTGATTAAGAATGGCGAAATGAGGGACCAGCGCCGATCGATCGGCAAGCTGCCACTGCTCCCGCCGCTGGTGGGCGGGGTCGAGCAGAGCTGCCAATGGCACTTCAAGCAGCTGGGCAACTTCGCTGGGATTGGGTCGAAAGACCGGCTCGGCGTTCAGGCGTCCCACGGTCGGATAGACTTCGAAGTTGCTGGGTCGAATGTAGAGATCGGTGAGCGTGCCGAGGATCTGAACGTCGTTTGGCTCGATCCCCAGTTCCTCGTTGGCCTCTCGCAGCGCTGTCTCGGACAGGTTCTTATCTCCTTCTTCGCAACCGCCTCCAGGAAACGCGACCTGTCCGCTGTGTGTGCCGTCGTACTTAGGTCGCAGGATCAAGGGCACGTGCAGCTTGCCCTGGAGACTGTACAGCAGGACGAGAACGCCGCTCTGGCGAGCCGGCGTTTCCGGTCTGTCGTCGGGATGCCACCCTGGGCGCGGCAGTGGCGCCATCAGTGCCTGGGCCGCGCGGCCCGGTAGGGAAGCGGCCAGATTTTTCTGCAGACAGTCGAAGAAACCGTTCAATGAAGCGGTCACAACGCCCCGGTTCCTCGCGGCTTGGAGCCAGCGAAACGCTTAGTCGGTACGGCGGGACTGAAAGACGATCTTCCCCTGCTCATCTACTTCCCAACCATATTCGTCCAGATAGATGTCGCCATCCGGCAGGCTCAGGCGGCGGGTCAGGCGATCGAAAGAAAAAGGGACCGTGCCGTTAGGGTCTGTCAAAACGCCGGCGGCAAAGTCCGAATCGCGCCGCGTGAAGCGCATCACGGTTTCCTCTTGGCGGGTCACCCAGAGTACAAGTGGACGCACGCTCATCGTCAAGTCGGCTCCCAGTAGAGATGAAAAACTCTGCGGCTGCGAGGCGTTATGCGTACGCTGTGAGCGATCTGGTGTCCTCCCACCCATACGACTCGCTCTCCATCGAACAGAATGGGCCACCCGGCGCGTAGGAAGCGTGGGACTTTGCGATCGGTGAGGTAATCGGCCAGTGGCTTGCCATGTCCATCCATCCCAAGGGGCTCAAATCGCAGGCCCGCACGCGGCGTACCGAGTCTGAGCTGTTGAACCGTGTCGGCGTCGATGTACCCCTCCCAACTTGAGAGCCTGCGCTCGCCCGGCCTCGGTCGCGGTCCTGAGCTGTCAGTCGACTTCGCTGCCCATGCGAACGGCAGTTCCTGTCTGTCCACTTCCGCGCAGCGCAGCGTCCAGCGGTCAACGGTGATCTCCTCGGCAACTTTCAGTTCAACAGCCGGCAAGTTCGCCCGCCAAGTGTGGTCCAGATAAGGATGCTCGGGCGCAAAGGGCGTAGCGTCCCGATGGTGCAGGCTGAATGCGTTCTGGGTGCGGGTCAGCATTAGGTCGGCAAACCAGCTGTAAGGGCCGCCAGAGCGGTCTTCCTCACAGAGTGCCAGGCGAAGGCGCTCTACGGCGTCGAAGCCAAGGCCAGTCAGAGGGCGCCCCAGCTCCCGCAGGGCCGCACGCACCGCTCCTCGCTGGTCGGCCGCGCTCAGATCGCGAAAGGCAAGCAGGTCGAAAACCTGCCGGCAGTGCGCTTCAGGCGACGCCCCCCCAGGTGTTGCCGGCGAAGTGTGACTTGAGAAGCTCCTGCCTTCACCCTCGTTTCCCCATCGTGTCGCGGCCAGAGCCTGCTGTGTGTAACGCTCTGATCGCTGCGCCTCCGCGTCCATTATCGAAGCCGTTCGGCAAAGAGAAGCGACGATCTGTGGATTTATCTTCTTCAAAAGGGGCAAAACCTCATGTCGAATTCGATTGCGTACGAACGTACGGTCCTGATTGGATGGGTCTTCACGCCAAGGGATACTGTGCTCCCTGAGATATCGCATGATCTCTGAACGCGAAACGCCCAACAATGGCCGGACAACACGCACGCCGGGAACGGGACGGTTCTGAAGGAGCAGCGGCGTCACAGCCCGCATCCCGGCCAGCCCGCGCATTCCGCTGCCTCGAATCAGGTTCATCAGCACCGTTTCAGCCTGGTCATTTGCCGTATGGGCCACCGCGACGTCCACCACGCAGCCATCTGCCTGATAATCGGCAGCCACCTGGGCCAGAAACTGATAGCGCCAGCGGCGGGCGGACGCCTCCAGATTGCCACTTACGGTCAGCGTTTCGGGAGGCAATCTGTTCGTCTCGAAGGGTACGTTCCAGCGTTTGGCCATCTCGACCACAAAGGAAGCGTCTTCGCGGGAGTCGGGTCGAATACTGTGATCGAGATGGGCGACGACCAGATTGAGAGTCCAGACATCGCGCATGCGCGTGAGCAAGTGCAGAAGGGCCATACTATCTCCGCCGCCGCTGACTGCGACGACTACCGTTGTAGGACGGCCGCCGCACTGCGTTGACGTAGCGAAGAGACCCCCTCTTTCCCGCGTCTGCCGGACCAGCCCCAGCAATCGTTGGTCGTTATCCGACAGAGTGGCCCGAACAGGCCGGGTCTGACTAATGCCGGACTGCTCTCCACATTCCTGAGCCCCGGAAATAGGCCGCGGTTGAAACAAAAGATCAGCTCTCCTCTTCGACATGACCCGGAGTACTTTGCCGTGCAATGGAAACCTGGACATCAGGAAGTTTCATGCCTTCGACTCCTTCTGGATCCACCACATTAGGATAGCGGAAGGCGCCGCTCATTCGCAAGACGGAGCGACGCAATTGGGACTATAGTCATAGCATTTGTATTTTGTGTCAATTGTGCCTATGGTATACTTGAATCGTTAAAAGTACTTCAAAAAGACAGTGGGCGCTCCCGTCGCCCATTGTTGATCTGTCCCTGCAAGAAATGGAGATGTCCCCGGAGTGGCGAACCCGTTAGACTGGCTGTTGGGTCTTTTTTCACTCGATATTGGCATAGACCTGGGCACAGCAAATACCCTGGTACATGTGAAAGGCCGGGGGGTCATCATTGACGAACCGTCGGTGGTAGCGATCGACAAGTCGTCGAAGCGGCGCAGTTCGGTTAAAGCAATCGGACAAGAGGCAAAAGAGATGGTTGGCCGCACGCCATCCCATATCGTGGCCGTGCGCCCTCTGCAGGACGGCGTCATCTCCGATTTCAAGATAACGGAAGAGATGATCCATGCCTTCATTGGCAAGGTTCACGGCAACCGGGCCTTTGGTACGGCCCGCCCGCGCGTTGTGATCGGCATCCCTTCCGGCGTGACCGAAGTTGAAAAGCGCGCTGTACGAGATGCAACCGTCAGCGCCGGCGCGAGGGAAGCGGGCCTGGTCGAAGAGCCGATGGCGGCCGCAATTGGCGCGGGGCTGCCGGTTACGGAGTCCATTGGCTCCATGATCGTAGACATCGGCGGTGGTACCACCGAAGTTGCGGTTATCTCCATGGGCGGAATCGTCGTTTCACGCTCGATCCGGGTTGCCGGAGACGAGATGAACGAAGATATCATCAATTACAGCCGTCAAAAGTACAACCTCTTGATCGGCGAACGTATGGCCGAGCGAGTCAAGATTGAAGTGGGATCAGCCTACCCACTTGAACATGAACGGACCATGATCATCCGAGGACGTAATCTGATCACGGGTCTGCCCGAGGCGATTGAGATCAGTTCAGTGGAAATCAGGGAGGCTCTTACCGGCTCTGTCGAGGTCATTGTTGATGCGGTCAAAGATACCTTGGATGAAACGCCTCCCGAGCTCGTGGCAGACTTGATGGAGCACGGGATCGTACTCGCAGGCGGGGGCGCTCTTTTGCAGGGGCTGGCACAGCGCATTCAGGATGAAAACCGCATGCACGTCTATGTGGCCGACAATCCGCTCTCCTCCGTTGTGCTGGGGACGGGTATGATCCTGGAGAAACCGGAGCACTACGCCGAAACCCTGACAACAATGCAGCGTAAGAGCACGATTCGATAATTCCCGGCTCGTGTAGGCAAGTCCAGTGCGCCCCCTTTAGATTTGCATCGAAACGCCTATGCGTAACAGTGATCAACGCGGCTGGATCAGTGTCAACTTTGGGCTCAAGCTTGTTATCCTCACTCTGACGGCCGTACTGCTGTTGGCTTTGCAGCAGACCGGCCGCCTGGGGACGGTGGAAGGACTGGTCACGATGGTAACCGCGCCAGGCCAGTCCGGGTTGTCGACTTTGACCAACCGCCTCTCCAGGTCCCTGACAGATCTGCGTAACTATCGCTCTCTCCAACGGCGCTTAACTGAATTAGAACGAATCGTTGAAAGCCTGAGCGTTGAAAACCTTCGTTTGCAGGAAGTGGAGCGGGAAAATCAACGCTTGCGGGAACTCCTGGAATTCGCCGAAACCAGGCCCAGCTTCGAATTGCAAGGTGGGCAGATTATCGCCAGAGTAATTGGGAAGAACGCTACCAATTTCCTGAACGTGGCAATGATCGATCTCGGGTCCCGGCACGGCATCAGAGTTGGGATGCCGGTGGTGAATGAGCAGGGCCTGGTGGGCCGCATCAGCGACGTAACGGCAACAACCTCTAAGGTGTTGCTCATCACCGATCCGACCAGCACCGTCAACGCCATTTTGCAGGCGAGCCGGTTGACCGGGGTCATCAGTGGTGAGCCCGGCTCCCATCCGGTTATCGGATTCCTTCCCCAGGGCACGGAAATCGGAGTAGGGGAGGTGGTTCTTACCTCTGGAATGGGTGGCAAATTCCCCAAAGGGATTCATATCGGACAGGTTGTCGAGGTGTGGCAGCGGGACGTAAACGTCTTTCAAGAGGCCGTAGTAAGGCCGACGGTGAACTTCGGCCAGCTCGAGGAGGTGATGGTCGTTACGAACTTCGACCCCTCTGAGTTTGTTCCTCTGCTGGACAGATGGCCGGAGCCGCAAGGAGAGACGAGTGACGAGTGAAGGGCATCGTCTCGGGCCCAGGGGATTCTCTTCTTCGTTCTCTCCATCCACCCTGGGCGGCTCCTGGCTCATCGTCCCGATATTGGGCGCAGCGGTCGTCCTTCAGGTCGTCGTTGTCCCCAAATTGGAAGTCAGAGGCGTCTACCCGGATCTGATCCTGTTACTGGTGATTGCCAGATCACTCATTGCGGGAGGACGGAGCGCAGTAATGTGGGGATTCACTGGTGGGCTGTGGATGGATGTACTAAGCGGAGGAGCAATCGGCGCTTCAAGTTTGGCCTTGATGGCAACCGCCTTGATGACCGGAATCGGCCACAACGCGATTTTCCGCCGCAACTCCTTCGTACCATTTGTCGCGGCGCTGTCGGGCAGTCTTGTCTTTTCGCTGATTTATCTGGCCATCCTGGCCGGCGTCGGCTACCGGTTCCCTCTCGGTCCACTGGTGGCCAATCTGATTGTCCCGGCTACCCTATACAACGGCGCCGTGATGTTCCTGGCGACACCTGTCTTGAATCGTATGCCCGAAAAGGCGAACTATCCGTAGTTCCCGGAATTCGGTTACCGCCAGGCTGATAAAGTGAAAGGTCTGGCTGAAAAAGACTCCCATGGACGAACGCGCAACTCGTACCGCGACAGCAACTTCCATACTAGTTCGCCTGACGCTGGCGGCGACCTTTCTCGTCTTCTGTTTTCGTCTGTATTCGCTGCAGATCGTTAGCGGCGCATCATATCAGGAACAGGCGGACGTCAACAGATTGAGAGAGATCGATACCTACGCGCCGCGCGGCGTCATCTACGATCGAAACGGCGAGATCCTTGCACGCAATCGCCCCAGCTTTGTCATTGCCGTTATACCGGCCGACCTGCCTCCGGATGACCTCAGTACGGAAATCGATGAACGGCGTATCGCGCTCGAAAGGCTGCTGGCGGTTCTGGAGGCACATACGGATCCCGAAATGGCGATACGCATTGCCGAAGTGATGTTTCTGCACTTGGGCCGTGAAGACTTTAAAAATACGGTCGAGTCCGCGGGCTTCAGCCTTTCATTCCATCTCATTGACCTGGAAGTCATAAGACTGAACGATGAGGGAGACGAAGTCATCGCGGAAGTGCCGACTCTGATTCCGGATCTCTCCGAGCCGCTCCCCATCGGCGGGTTATTGGCGCTCTTGGAGCGTGCCGTAGCTCACGGAAGGCAGGGCAGCTCCTACAAACCGATTTCCGTTCTGGAGCTTGTAGATCGCGAGCAGGCTTTTCAGGTGGCGGAGGAAACATACCAGCTGCGCGGCGTCCATGTGTTGCAGCAACCTGTGCGGGAGTATCCCTACCGCGAACTGGCAGGCCACGTGCTGGGTTTTCTGGGGCCGATCCCTAAACTGGCTGCCGACAAGTACAGGGACAGGGGATATGAAGACCCGAACGAACCGGTCGGCCTGAACGGACTGGAGTATACCTACCAGGACTCCCTTCGCGGTCTGCCGGGCAGAAGGCTTGTCGAAGTGGACATTCTGGGTCGGGAAAGCCGTACTGTCAACATCGTCCGGGAGCCCGAACCCGGGCTGAATCTGAATCTGAGCCTGGATATCCGTTTGCAGGAAGTAATGCACAATGCCCTCGCGCGTCAACTTGAAGAAACTGGCGCGCCGCACGGAGTTGCGCTGGCTATGGACCCGCGCAATGGGGCGATGTTGGGCCTGGTCAGTCTGCCCAGCTATGACAATAATATCTTCTCCGAGGGGCTGGGTGAGGAATATCAGGCCTTGGAAGTGGAAGATGACACGCGGCGTCCACTTTACAACTATGCCATCGGTGGACTTTACCCTCCCGGCTCAACTTTCAAGCTTGTCTCAGCCACAGCTGCTCTCGCAGAGAACGTAATTACACCGTATACGACACTTGTAGATTGGGGGCCGATCTACCTTCCAAACTACTTTTACCCCGACGATCCTACCCAAGCCCAGGAATTCGTGAGCTGGAATCATAAGCTCAACATTTTGCACGGCACTATGACCATTGTCGAAGGGCTCGGCCTTTCCAATGACATATTCTTCTACTATCTGGGAGGCGGATACCCGGACCGCATGGTGGGGCTCGGGAGCGAACGCCTTGCCAAATGGATGCGGCTTTTTGGCTACGGTGAAATCACTGGAGTCGACCTGCCCGGAGAAGTCCGGGCGTTCGTTCCGGACGAACAGTGGAAGAGGCTGACGCAAGCTGAATCGTGGACAACCGGTGACAGCTACAATATGGCCATCGGTCAGGGCGATGTATTGGGTACGCCGATGCAGGTTCTGGTCAGCACTGCCGCCGTTGCCAACGGCGGCTACCTGGTCAAGCCGCAGTTTGTGCAGGAAAAAGTGGATACGCAGAATAACGTGCAGTGGCAATACGAACCGGTATTGGGGAAGCGGCTGCCAGTAGACCCGGGCCTGCTTGACTTCGTTCAGAAAGGGATGTGGCATGCGGTCAATGGAAACTATGGGACCTCACCCAATAGTCGCGTCGAAGGGATAACTGTCGCCGGCAAGACGGGCACGGCAGAGTTTTGCGCCTATGACCCGGAGATCCAGGACTGTACCGATCGAGACCATGAAGGGAATCTTCCCTTCCATGCCTGGTACACCGCCTACGCTCCCTATGAAGACCCTGAAATCGTTGTCACAGTTTTTGTCTACTCAGGAGGAGAAGGGTCGGCCGTAGCCATCCCTGTCGCTCAAGAGACTCTTCACGCCTGGTTTCACGATTTGCGCCCTTAGCTCAACCGTCGATTTTGACACTGTCGCTGCGCACTACGACTTTCTGCTTCAGTTTCCGCCATTTGGTTTATATTGTTCCCCGCGACCGATTATCAAGTAATGCCTGCAAGGAACGAATGAGTACTCACAGCTTTCCCCCGGCGCAGGGCAGGCCGGACGTACGTATCAAAGGCCGTGGAGGCTATACCGTCGTCGACGTAGCAGACGACAAGGGCGGGTGGCTGGAGGTCGTTGACTTTCTTGCCAGTCATATTTCGCAGGCTGACGGTTTTTTCCGAGACGAGCGAATGTCACTGTCAATTGGCGACAGGGATGTTAGCGCAGATGATCTTCAGGAAGTCAACGAAGTGTTGGAAGAACAGAACATCGTATTGGTGTCTCTGCACACAGGCAATAGCGACTCTTTTCGGGTTGCAAAGCAGCTGGGTCTGGATGTCGTCTGGGAAGGAGACACGCCGCAGCCGGTAGTCAGATTGGAACGCGGGCAGGAAAGACTCGGAGATCGCTTTCTGTCCGACGCGGCTCGCACGGTCAACCCGGGCTCACCCCGGAAAGACGGTGGCCTACCGCCTGCAAACGATTTTCACGCGCGGCCGTTCGCCTCTCTGCCTGAAGATCCGGTCGTGACGGAGACGGAAGGTGAACAGGCTGCGGTTACGCCTTGGGAAGACGCGCTTGGCGCACATTCGGCTCCTCCCCCTTACATTTACCGAGGCAATTTGCGTTCCGGCCAGGCGGTGCGTCACGCCGGAACCGTCGTCATATTAGGAGATGTCAACCCTGGTGCGCAAGTTATCAGCGGCGGCGATGTGCTGGTGTGGGGGCGCCTGCGAGGAACGGCGCACGCGGGCGCCATGGGGGACGCGCGTGCAATCGTAGCCGCGTTGGATTTTGAACCGGTGCAGATGAGGATCGCCCGGCACATTGCCATGACGCCAAAGGGTGCATCCAACAATCCCGGCTACTGGTTCTGGAAGCGAGAGAGCAGCGGCAAGCCCGAAGTGGCCAGAGTTATCGACAATCAGATAATCGTGGATCCCTGGGATGCAAACAGGTGAAACAGTGAGCGGCGACTTTTCGCCCGCCGCCCATGCAACCACGGAACATCTCGGGTCCGAAGCGGACGGCGGCCTCGTTCTCACATTGACTTCCGGCAAAGGAGGCGTGGGAAAGACGACAACCACCGCCAATCTGGGTACAGCTCTGGCGATGGCAGGTCAACGAGTAATTGTTGTTGATGCTGACATTGGACTGAGAAACCTGGACATTGTCATGGGGCTGGAAAGCAGGGTCGTCTACAATCTGGTTGACGTAATTGAAGGGCGCTGCTCACTACATGAAGCCCTTGTGCGCGACAAGCGCGTGGACGAACTGTACCTCTTGCCAAGTTCCCAGACTCGTGATAAGACCGCCGTCGCGCCCGATCAGATGATGACCCTCTGCCAGGAGCTGCGAACTATAGCAGATTTTGTCCTGGTGGACTCTCCCGCTGGCATTGAATTGGGTTTCCAAAACGCGATCGCCGCGGCTTCAGAGGTGATCATCGTAACGACACCGGAAGTCAGTGCGTTGCGGGACGCGGATAAGGTCATCTACCTGCTCGAGAGAGACTTGGACACACAAGCCCGACTCATCATCAATCGGTACAATCCCCGTCTGGTGCGCAGGAAAGAGATGATCTCACGTAATGACATCTTGAGTATCCTTAGCATAGACCTTCTGGGAATCGTACCCGAGAACGAACAGATCACCGTTTCCGCAAACAAGGGCTGGCCTGTTGCCCTGGAACGGAAAAGGTATGTCAGCCGCGCCTACCACAATATTGCCCAGCGACTGCTGGGATACAGTGTCCCGCTGATCCACTTCCAGGAAATCAGCTGGCCGGAGCGCCTCAGGCGTCTATTTGGCTTGTAGCAGGCCGCGAACCGAACAACCGATGATCAGACACTTCGACAGACCTCTCTTCTTTGCCGTGCTACTCCTTTGTGGCATCGGCATTGCCATGACTTATAGCGCCACAGTCACGGACATTGTCTTGGCCGACTATTGGCAGAGACAGCTTGTCTTCACCATTTTGGGCGCGATTGCGCTGGTGGTCGCCGCGCTCTTCGACTACCGGCATCTGGAACTGCTGGCCCAACCGAGCTATTTCGTGCTGCTGGCCTCGCTGGTGGCAGTCTACTTCGTCGGCGAAGTCAAGAACGGGGCCCAGCGCTGGCTGAACCTGGGTATCGATGTACAGCCTACCGAGGCCGGTAAATTCCTGCTCATCATTTTTTTCGCGTGGTACCTCAGTCGTTTCCAGGACCGTATTCGCAGGCTCCCTTTTTTGTTAGGCGCCGTTATTCTTTTGCTCTTTCCACTCGTGTTGGTATACGTCCAACCGGATCTGGGAATGACAGTTACATTGGCGTTCATCAGCGGCACGTTGATACTTATCAACGGCGTCCGGTTGACGCACATCTTCCTGGGCGTTGCGGCCACGGCGGCTGCTTGGCCGCTCTTGAGGGGAACCCTGCAGGACTACATGCTGAGACGGATTGAGGTCTTCCTCGATCCGGACTCTAACCTCGGCGCAGCGTTTAGCGTACAACAGGCGTTGATCAGCATCGGCAACGGCGGATGGCTCGGGATGGGTTGGAGCGAGGGAACACAGACTCAACTGCGCTTTCTGCGCGTCCGGCATACAGATTTCATTTTCAGCGTCATCGCCGAAGAACTGGGCTTTGTTGGCGCCGTCCTGATTCTGTTGTTGCTGTTTTTTGTTATCTGGCGGCTGGTGCGTATTGCCGACCTGGCCCAGGACCAGTTCGGCAGACTCATCACCGTGGGTGTTGCCGCGCTGATCTTTTTCCAGACCTTCGTCAACGTCGGTATGAATCTGGCAATTCTGCCGGTTACAGGCATGACATTGCCATTTCTGAGCTACGGAGGCAGCAGTCTCGTCTCGATGATGGTAGCAGTGGGGTTGGCGCAAAGCGTCGTCATGCGCCATCGAAAGGTGGATTTTTCGTAACTGTAGAACGCTAAGCCAGCAGGTCGACGCAGGGAGGCCGGCCGCTGGTCACTGTCCCAGCCCCCTCAGCAACTCAGTCCATAGCCCCGGCTGCAGGCCGATAACGACAACGGCGAGGACGGAGACGACAACGACAAATACCGAGGGGCGTGAAGCGGGAACGAAGAGCGGATCTTTCTCATCTCCGATCTCTTCAGGTTGCTGGAAATACATCGCCACAACGATGCGCAGATAGTAGTAGGCGCTTATGGCGCTGTTTAGAACGCCGATCACCACCAGCCAGGCCCAGCCAGCCTCCACGGCCGCCTTGAAGACAAGGAATTTGCCGAAGAATCCAGCCAGCGGTGGAATCCCACTCAAACTGAGCATGAATATAGCCATTGCCGCGGCCAGGACCGGGAATCTTTCGGCGGCGCCGGCGAGTCTGTTCTGCTCCACGTCATTTTCATTCCCATATTGTCTGTCGAGAGCAATCGTCACCGTAAACGCGCCGATGTTCATGAATGCATACGCAAAGAGATAAAAGGCGGCGGCAGACGAAGCCGCAGCTGTCCCCGCCACCAGCGCGATGAGGATGTTGCCCGCGTGGGCGATTCCCGAGTAGGCCAGCATCCGTTTCACGCTGCTCTGGCGTAAGGCCGTCAGGTTGCCTACGGTCATGGTCAGGACCGCAAGAATTGCAAGGGGCATTGCCCACTGGTCATGGTATGAAGGCAGGGCAGTCATCATCAGCCGGAAGAATCCGGCGAAGGCCGCGGCCTTTGTGCCCACGCTCATGAACGCCGTCACCGGGGTCGGAGCGCCCTGGTATACGTCCGGCGTCCACATATGGAACGGGACAAGGCTCACTTTGAAGCCAAAGCCAACCAGCAAAAGTGCGATCCCTGGTAAAACCAGAGAGGGGTTGCCGTCGCCGGTTGCGAGCGTCTCGTGGATCTGAGTAAATTTGGAGCTGCCGCCGGCGCCGTAAAGAAGAGCACAGCCGTAGACGAAAAATGTGCTGGCGAATGCTCCCAATAGAAAGTACTTCATGGCAGCTTCGATGCTGCGGGCGTTTTCCCGGTAGAAGCCGCTCATAATGTAGAGGGCCAGGGAAAAGATTTCGAGGGCAATGAACAGGACAATCAGGTTCGTAGCCGTGCCCATCAGCATCATGCCGATTACCGCCAGCAGGTGCAGTGAGTAAAAGGCGCCCCCTTGGCGCTCGATTGCCGGGAACTGGTTGCGGCTCAGCAATACGCCCAGTACGCCGGCAATCAGGATGACCAACCGCACGCTCAGCGCGAAACCGTCAGAAACCGCCCCGTCCAGATATTCAACCGGCGCCCTGCCCCAAATCATCACGGACGCGCCGATGCCCAGCAAGAGAATTACAACCGAAAGACCGGCCAGCAACTGTGAGCCGTTCTGCCCACGGCGACCAATATCGGTCATCATCAGGACCATCACGCCAACTGCCAGAACGATTTCCGGCAGAAGAACTACTGCATTGTCGAAGAGAAGAGCGATATCCATTATCGTTAGCGGATCGTGGTCAAAGAACTGTTGCCGGAAGTCAGTGACGGCTGGTAGCTGCTTTCCACGAGCCACTCGTCACCAACGATGGGAGCTTGGACAACCTCCAGCGCCGCCACAGAGGGATTGATTTTGTCCAGGAAGAAATTGGGCGCCAGGCCGATCGCGAAGAAGAGCAGCACAATTGGCAGCAACTGACCGATCTCGGCCCAATTCAAGTCGGGCAGCTTCCCCTTGAAATTGGCGGGATTCGTCAACTCGCCCTGTGCCACCTGTCTGAACGCATGCAGCAGATACCAGGCGGCCAGGATGACTCCGGCAGTGCCGAGAACGGCAAAAAACGGTGAGCTCTTATATGTGCCGAGCAAGATCGTAAACTCGCCGATAAAGCCGTTCAGACCGGGAAGGCCCGCGCTGCTCATCGCTACAACCAGGAAGAAGAACGAAAAGATCGGCACACTGGCCCAGAGGCCGCCGTAGTCCTTCAGCAGTCGCGTGTGGCGCCGCTCGTAGAGCATCCCCACCATCAGGAACAGTGCGCCTGTGCTGAGACCGTGGTTGACCATCTGCAGAACTGCTCCGCTGATCCCCTGCTCATTCAAAGCGAATATGCCCAATACGACGAATCCCATGTGGGCGACTGAAGAGTAGGCAACCAGAGACTTCAGATCCCGCTGCGCCAGCGCCACGAGCGCGCCGTAAAGGATGCCGATGATTGCCAGAAAGGATATGAGCGATGCGTAGTCGGCGACGGCCACAGGGAACAGCGGCAAGGCGAAACGCAGAAATCCGTACGTTCCCAGCTTCAGGAGCACGCCGGCCAGTAAGACCGAACCGGCGGTAGGGGCTTCAACGTGCGCGTCGGGCAGCCATGTGTGAAAGGGAAACAGCGGGACCTTAATGGCGAAGGCAAGCGCAAACGCAAGAAAGGCCAGCTGCTGTATGCCCGGAGGCAGACCCGCTTCCTGCAACTCGAGCAAGTCAAAAGTGCCGGCATTGAAATAGAGCGCAAGTATTGCCACCAACATCAGCGCTGACCCTGCCAGTGTATAAAGGAAGAACTTGACCGCGGCATATATGCGATTCTGACTGCCCCACTTGCCAATCAGAAAGGCCATTGGAATAAGGCTGAACTCCCAGAATACATAAAACAACACAAGGTCCAGGGCGAGAAAGACGCCCAGAACAGCCGTCTCCATCAGCAACATCAGGGCCAGATACCCGCCGAGATTCTGCTTGATATGCTGATTGCTGAAGGCGACCGCGATCGGCATCAGCAGTGTCGTCAACAGGACCAGCCACAGGCTGATCCCATCCACACCCATATGATAGTAGATGTCCAGGTCCGGCATCCACGCATGTCGTTCAACAAACTGCATGCCCGGGATTTCCTGCCAGCCGGGCAGCAGCAGGAGGCTCACCACAAAGGTGGCGATGGCGGCGCCGAGAGCCAGACCTCTTTTGAGGCTGTCGCCGGGCGCCAGCAGAACGACGATGGCGCCGACTACCGGCAAAAAAGTTAGGATCGAGAGCATAGAAACACCGATGAATGGTTGTTAACTAAAAGGTGGCAAGTGCGAAGCTGAGGCGTCGTGCATTTCTAGCCTCCAATCACGAACCACAAGAGTAGGGCCACTACGCCGCAGAAAAGACTCAGTGCATACGTCGGCACTAATCCGTTGTGGACCTTGCGCAGGTTGTCGCCTAGGGACAGATTTACCTGACCGACAAGATTGACGGCCCTGTCGACAACACCCTGGTCAACTACTTGGTTGAACCAGTCGGAGAGGCCAAGCAGGGGACCGACGATCCAGGCGGCGTAAATCTCATCCACATACCATTTGTTGCGGGCAACCAGCTCGAGCGGGCTGACCAGCCTCGCCACGCCTCCGGAAAACCTCCCGACTCCGGTTGAAGGGCCCTTGAGATAGCGCCCGTAGGCCAGTCCGACCCCGGCCGCTGCCACAACTGCGCTGATCTCCAGCAGCACCAATTCCATGGTCACGTTCGGATGGAAGGCAGGCGCGCCAACCGCTGCTTCCAGATAGTGTTCCATGGTCAGCAGGAGCGGCAAGTTCAGACCGCCGCCGACCACGGCAAGGGCTGCCAGCGCCCAGAGAGGCGTCGTCATGACTTCTGGGCTTTCGTGCGCGTGCTCATGGATATGCTGATCGCGCGCCTCGCCCAAAAAGGCCATGAAGACGGCCCGAAAGCTGTATATCGCTGTAAGCAGGGCAGTAAAGAGACCGATCACATAGAGAAGGATGTTGAAATTGGCGACGTGCAGCAGTATTCCATCTTTGGAGAAAAACCCGGACAAGGGTGGCAGGCCGGCGAGCGCCGATGCGCCGATCAGGAACAGCCAGAATGTCGTTGGCATCTTCGCCCGCAGATTTCCCATTTTTCGAATGTCCAGCTCGCCGCCGGGAAGGCCGTGCATCACGTTTCCGGCCGCGAGAAACAGCAGCGCTTTGAAAAATGCGTGCGTCACGAGGTGAAATATGGCAAACGCGTACGCGCCGACGCCCACGCCCAACATCATGAAACCCAGCTGGGAAATTGTCGAGTAAGCGAGGATCTTCTTCAGATCTACCTGTGTCAATGCGATTGTCGCTGCCATCAGCGCGGTCAAACCCCCGACCCAGGCTGCGAGGCCGCCAGCCACTGGAGCAAGTTCCCACAGGAAGTGCGTTCTTGCCACCATATAGATGCCTGCCGTCACCATCGTGGCCGCATGGATGAGCGCGGAAACCGGCGTCGGCCCGGCCATTGCGTCCGGCAGCCAGACGAACAGAGGCAACTGCGCGCTCTTGCCGGTCGCTGCCAGCAATAGTAACAGGCAGATTGCCGTCGCCGCGCCGGTCGACAGCGCGCCGGCCCCGTCGCGAATCTCTTCGAATACGACAGTGCCGACACTGGTCCAGATCAGGAAAACGGCCAGCATCATGCCAAAGTCCCCGACCCGGTTGACCAGAAATGCCTTCTTGCCGGCATCCGCGTAGTGGCCGTAGGATTCGTCATGACGGTCGAAATAAAAGCCTATCAGCAGATACGATGCCAGACCCACGCCTTCCCAGCCAACAAACATGCCCACAAAGTTGTTGCTGAGTATCAGCACAAGCATTGCCAGGATGAAGAAATTCAGATAGACAAAAAAGCGCTGGAAGTTCTGTTCGCCGTGCATGTAGCCGCCGGCGTAGATGTGGATCAGGGCGCCAACCCCGGTTACCACCAGAGCCATGGTCACGCTGAGAGGGTCGACCAGAAGTGCCGCCGGCGCGTGAAAATTTCCCACCGTGATCCAGTCCCACAGGTGGACGGTTGTGGTGCGGTGGTGCTCATCCAACCCCGACAGACCAAAGAAGAGCCCAAGACTGACGACAAAAGAGAGGACCACCATGCCGGAGGCGACAACGTGGATCCCCCGCTCCCCCAGTTTGTCGCCGACAAACAGGTTTACCAACGCGCCCAGAGCGGGAAACACCAGAATAAGCCAGGCTAATTCCAACATAGATTCCTCATAACAACTTTCTGTCGGTCGATTTCGGCCCTTGCGTGGCGCCGGTTGCGTACCGGATCTTCAGACTAGTGAGACTTGGGACCTTGATCCGGCAGTCACCACTTCAGCAAATTGATTTCGTCGATATTGATGCTCTGCCGGTGGCGGACATTGGCGATCAGGATTGCCAGGCCGACGGCCACTTCGGCTGCGGCAACTGCCATGATCATGAAGACGAAGATCTGCCCTTCGAGATTGCCCCACTGGCGGGCGAGGGCGATCAGAGTCAGGTTCACGCTGTTGAGCATCATCTCAATGCACATGAAAATGATGAGGGCGTTGCGGCGCAGCAAGACGCCTGTTGCGCCGACGGTAAAGATAATAGCTGCCAGGACCAGGTAGTAGCTTGTCTCTACCATTATTCGTTCGCCTTGACGGACGGGATGCCTTCGCCTGCGCCTTCCTGCTGGCGTCCCAGCACAAGAGCGCCGATCAGCGCGACGAGCAACAGAAGAGCGACCAGTTCAAAGGGAAGTATGTACTTTGTAAACAGTTCGTTTCCGACGGCCTCCGGCGTGCCGCCCTGCAGGAGGGCCGCGGTAGCTTCGGAAGGGCCCATCATGCGTGACAGCGCGCTATAGGAAATAATCAGGAGTAAAATGATCCCCAGCGCGATGCCCACAGTGCGGCTCCACGCCCGCTGTGCAGCGCTGAAGTCGTTCGTATCTCCACCGATGAGCATAATCACAAACAGAATCAGGATGACGATTCCCCCGGCGTAGACGATCACCTGCGCCGCCGCCAGGAACTGCGCGTCAAGCGTGATGTAGAGCACTGCCAGGGTGGCAAAGTTGGTTAGCAGAAAAAGCGCGCTGTGTACCGGTTGTCGGCTTGTCACAACGCCCAATGCGGCAGCCAGGCTGACAGCGCCAACAAGAAGGAAAAACAGAAGCGACCAACTCATGGAAAGTTACTCCGGTCGAATGATGACCTTGGGCATGCCTGGATTGAGAAGCTCCTCTTTGGTCAGGACAAAATCCTTACGCTCGTAGTTGGCCATGGCAAAATCGTGACCGAGGACGATGGCTTCTGTAGGGCAGGCCTCTTCGCAGTCACCGCAGAAGACGCATCGCAGCAGATTCAACTCGTAGACCTTGGCATGACGCTCACCCGGCGAGAGCGGCGCATCCGGGTCGTTCTCTGCCGCTTCAACGTAAATTGCCTCCGTAGGGCAGGCGGCTTCGCAAAGACAGCAGCCAATGCAACGCTCCAGTCCGTTGGCATAGCGCCGCAGCTCATGACGACCGCGGAAGCGGGGGTAGATCGGAATATCCTCATGAGGAAACTCCACCGTCACGGGCCTCTTTCCCAGGTGCTTGAGCGTCACGCCCATCGCCTTGCCGATTTCGGTCGCGCCCTTCAGAAAATCTCCCAACTCCATTGAATTCCTCTTTCCTCTGCAACGCCTACTTCAGGAAAACGGCCAGGACTGCCGAAATGCTCACGTAGACCAGACCCAGCGGCAGCATGAACTGCCAGCAGAACTTCATCAACTGGTCGTAGCGGGGCCGGCCGATGCTGGCCCTTACCCAGATGAACAGGAACAGCAGAATCAAAACCTTTATCAAGAGATAGATGGGCCCAAGCCAGATCTGCTGCTCAGCGAATGGGCCTTTCCACCCGCCGAAGAAGAGCGTCGCCATAATCGCGCTGGTGGATATCATGTTGACGTATTCGGCGATGAAGAACAGCGCAAACTTCATTCCGCCGTACTCGGTCTGAAATCCCGCCACCAGTTCGTTCTCCGTCTCCGGCAGATCAAAGGGGCTGCGGTTGGTTTCCGCCAGAATGCAGATGAAAAAGAAGGGGAAGGCCAGCCACAGCCAAATCCATTCCCACCACTGACGGGAGCCCTCCACCAGGTCGACGAGACTGAAGCTGCCGGCCAGCATCAGAATGCTGACCAGAAAGAGGCCCAACGGCAGCTCGTATGAGACCATCTGTGCAGAAGAGCGCAGCGCGCCGAGCAGTGAATAGTTGTTGTTGCTGCTCCACCCGGCCAGAATGATGCCATAACTCTCGATTCCCGCGACCGCCAGAATCCATAGAAAGCCGATATTCACGTCGGCGATGGCAGGAGTCCCCTTGGCGATAGGGATGACCGCCCAGATAATCAACGCCGGCACAAGCGCCAGCGCCGGCGCCAGCAGATAGACCGGCTTGTCGACGTGATTGGGGATGATCTCCTCTTTGAAGAACGCCTTTACGGCGTCGGCGGCCGGCTGCAGAAGGCCGAACTTGCCCGCCCGGTTAGGGCCGTAACGTACCTGGAAGCGGGCCAGCAGCTTGCGCTCATACCAGGTAAGGTATGCGAAACCGGTCAGCAGTACGAAGATCAGTATCAGCGCGCGGATGGCCGGGAAGACCAATAACTGTAACCAGTCCATTTAACGTTTTTCCACTTTGACCCGCTGGGAATGGCTGCCGTTGAGCAGGGCGCCCACCGGCGCGCCGGGAAGACTCTCCGGAATCCAGGCCGTGCCCGTCTGCACCTGCACGTCGATCCCTACGGTCAGATCCAGGTGGCCCTGCTCACTCTGCACTGTGACCGCAATGCCCGGGTCCAGACCGAATTCGGCGGCGTCGACAGGATTCAAAGTAACGGTGGCCCCATGTGCCATGCCGTGCATCTGATCGGTCAGGCTGAAGAGCGTGCCGCCGTCATACAGGACGGTGCCGGTTACAAGGTTGAGAGGAAATTCGGCGTTGTCCGCGGCGGAATCGGGCATCCCCTCTGACGTCCGCCCGCCGGAAGATTCTGTCGCCGGCGCGGAACTGGCATCCCATTGTAGTCCTTGATCTCCCAGGGCCTCCCACGTCAGGCCCGCATAGGCTGGAATAGCTCTGGCAATCTCTGCAGTGACGCTGTGAGCGTCCGAAAACGGCCAATTCGCGCCCATCTGCTTGGCCAGGTGTGTCAACATCATCCAGTCCGGCGCGGCCCGCGACTTGGGATCGGAGACGGCCTTTGGCGCCCTCTGCACGCGCCGCTCCAGATTGGTGTAGGTGCCGTCGCTCTCGGCCCAACCCAGCGCCGGCAGCACAACATCCGCCTTCTGCGCCGTCTCGGTGGGCAGCAGATCGGTGACGACGAGCAGTTCAAGTTCTTCCAATCGGGCAGACCAGTCCGGCGACTCGGCTGCCGGATTGGCGCCATTCACGAAGAGGGCTCTCATTTCCTGGCTGTCCAGCATCTGCTTGTAGGTATAGCCAGGGGACGTGGAAAGGCTGCAGCCCCAAAGCGCTTCCAACCGGGTTCTGGCGCCTGCACTGTTCAGAGCTGGGTCTACTACGCCGGAGAGTCGGGTTAACCGCAAGGCTTCCAACCGGGTTCTGGCGCCTGTACTGTTCAGAGGGAACTGTCCGGGCAATCTGTCGGGAAGGACACCCATATCGCGGCAGCCCTGAGCATTGCCATCCAAGCCGGCATAGGCCAGCCGCGTACCCTCGCCGGCCGCTTGGGCAAGCTGCATTAAGCCGTCGCGGACACTGGGGCCGTCCTCTCCGCGCGCTGCCATGGGCCCGTAGACAATCAGCGCGTTCCCGCTCTCATTCAGGATTTTGGCCGCTGCCTGTATCGAAGATCCGTCTTCGGACTCGGTGGGGCCTTGCACAGCCTGAAGCAGGCGATCCAGGAGCAGAGACTCGCCGCCCGGCACGTAAGCCAGATAAGGGCCGTCATACCGGGTCAGTTCGATCCTGCGGGCGTGGGCGATGATCAGTTTGACCCCGCCTCGAAGGATGGCTCTTTTAAGGTGCAGGTCCAGTATCGGCAACTCTTCGCTGGGGTCCACGCCGAACAGCAGTACAGTATCGACCTGAGGGTCGGGTCCGTACTGCGGTTTCATCAGTTCCGCCAGAGCGGGCAGACCGGTAGGCAGCGCCGCAACCTCACCGCCGTCGCGGTGGTCGATGTTGTTCGTCCCAACTACCGCGCGCATGAATCGTTGCAGCGCGTAGTTGCTTTCGTTGCTGATTTTCCCGCTGCCTATGGCGCCGATGCTATCCGCCCCGAATTTCTCCTTGATGCGGGTTAGCCGGTCCGCGATGTAGGCCAGCGCCTCGCTCCACTGCACCGGCGTCAGCTTGCCCTTCTTTCGCAGTAGCGGCGCCGCCAGCCGGTTCTCGTCGTTGACCCAGGCGTGGGCAAAGCGGCCCTTATCGCAAATCCACTGGTCGTTGACCTGCATGTTTTCGCGGCCGACGATTCGCCGCAACTGGTGCGTGCGGCTGTCCAGCCGTACATTGCAGCCCACCGAACAGTGCATGCAGACGCTGGGCGTGCGCTCTATCTCCCAGGGTCGGTAAGCAAAGCGCGACACGCGGTTTGTCAGCGCCCCGACCGGGCAGAGGTCGATGATGTTGCCGCTGGTCTTGGCGTCGACAGGACGCCCGTCCTGGATATCGACGATCGTATCGTTGCCCCGCTCGAACAGCCCAAGTTGCGGCTTGTCCTCCCACTCCTCCAGATAGCGAATGCAGCGCCAGCAGAGCACGCAGCGCTCCTGGTCCAGCACGATCGTGTCGGAGATGTCGTAGTGTTTCTTGGCGAGCCGCTTTGGTTCGATCAGCTGGCTGATTCCCGGTCCGAAACGCATCGTCTGGTCCTGCAGCGGACACTCGCCGCCTTTGTCGCAGATTGGACAGTCCAGCGGATGATTGAGCAGGATGAAGGCCAGGTTGGCCTCCTGCACGGTCCGCACCTGTTCGGTATTGGTGCGCACAACCATCCCGTCGCCGACCGGCATCGTACAGGAGGCCATCATCGCCGTGCCTCGGGGGCCATCCACCTCGACCAAACACATGCGGCAGCAGCCGACCGGGTCCAGCTTGGGATGCGAGCAGAAGACCGGAATCTCGATGCCCGCCATGCGCGCTGCGTCGACCAGCAGCGTCCTGGCGGGAACTGAGACTTCCTTCTCGTTGATAGTGAACGTTACGTTTTCGGACATGTCAGTGAACTCTTGTCGTGAGCCGAATGCAGTTCAAACTAAAGGCGCCATCTTCAACTTGGTACGTCCATGTCAGCCTTTACTCAGTATGCCGAATCTGGACCATAAAGCCGGGTATATCCGTTGTCAGTAGATGAAAGGGCCAGCGCTCCGCGTAGACCACCAGGTTGTTGCTTTCTTTTTCTGATCGGTTCACCTTCTTTTTCCTGCCCCTGTCCTGTAGTACCGGTTAGTCTCTGTTCTATTCCGGTTAGTCTCTGTTCTATTATCGATCGACTCAATTGGGATAATTTCAGTTCTCGTTTCTCTGCTTTTTCCTCTCGTTCTTCTACTCCTTTCTCTCGTTTCTCTAGTCTCTTTCTTTCTCTCGTTAGCGTCTCTTTTGCTCGTGCCTCTGCACTCTGCGCCTGATCCTCTGCCTTCCGCGCTCGGTTTTCCGCTTGTTGCCGAGCAGCCTTTTCGTTCTCAAAGTTTGACCGCGCGGATGACAATGCGATACCCAGCGCGACTACTGCAAACAGCAAAAAGACTAACAAGACTTCCATCGTTTTCTTCTCCTCATCAACATCTTCCTGACGCCACTGGTAGTTCTACATATCTCTTCTTCCTACGGGCAGTCCTGAATTCATTCAGCGTTGCCAGCGGACGGCATAATATCGTCAACCGCAACTTCAAAATCAGGAAACGCCAGTGGCGCGACCGATTCCCCGCGGCCAAAAGTCGATTTCGTCTGATACACAGCATCCCCGCTGGCAGGCGCTTGCGGATCACGATAGACCTCCAGCAAGCCATCCACCAGATTCCAGATCCAGTACTCAGGGATACCCGCTCGCGCGTAAATCGCGCCTTTGCGGGCACGGTCGTAGGCAAGACTCGAATCCGAGACCTCCATCAGCAACAGTATGTCAGGCGGGTAAGGATGGCGGGCATCGAGATCACCGCCTGATTCCCTGGAAATCACAAGATCCGGTTCGGGCTCAGTCATCAACTCAGGCATCGAAACCGGCCCTTGCATTCGAACTTCTACATCTTCGCGGGCAAAGAAGGTTACAAAGACACGTTGTAGTCGAATAATGGCGCGGATGTGCGGGGGATTGTTTGGACTCATGTACACCAAGATCCCTTCGATCAGTTCGACCCGCTCGTCCTCGTCGAAGAAACCGCTCTCGATCAACCGGTGATACTCATCCAATGTGAAGCGGCGCAGGCGCAGCCCCTCCGCCGACGCGGCCGGCAGAACAGCTTTCCGCATCGTGTTGCTTTCGCTTCTGGTCGGCACGCTTGCGACAGGCGAAGCAACGGCATTCATCCCATTCTCCCTCAGTCGTCCCCCGGAACCAGCTCGTCGTGCAGCACGATATTGCCTCCGGCCGGCGCAAACGTGCTGTCACGTAGCCCGCTTTCCTCGTGCGTATTCGGGCGATAATCCGGGCGAATCGGCAGCACCGGGCCGACCTCGTCCGGATTGGTATTCTCAATCTGCGACGAAAACTCGGGTCGGAACTTGAGCAGGTTGCTCTGCAGACCCCATACCGACGCCTCGCCAAAGGGGCAGAAGCTCTTGCCCGCGATATTGTCGGCGATGAACTCCATCAGCTCCAGGTCTTTGCCCAAGCCCTGCCCTTCCTCGATGCGCAGCAGGATCTTTTCCAGCCAGGCGGTGCCTTCGCGGCAAGGCGTACACTTTCCGCAGCTCTCTTCGCGATAGAAGCTGAGCGTGCGCCGTGCAACCTCGACCATGGAGGTGCGGTCATCGATCGCGATCACGCCTGCCGAGCCCAGCAGCGAACCGGCCTCGGTGATGCTCTCGAAGTCCAGCGGCGTGTCGAACTGATCCGGCGTCAGCAGCTTCATGGACAACCCGCCGGGAACGATCGCCTTGATCGGATGGTTCTCATCCTCCGGCCCGCCTCCGTATTCGTTGATCAGTACGCTCAACGGCGTGGCGTGGGGAAGTTCATAGAGCCCGGGCCGTTTCACGTTTCCGCTCAGGCAGAAGATGCGCATCCCCGGGCTGCGTTCAGTGCCGTACTCCTTGTACCAGTCGACGCCGTGGCGCATAACGTGCGTCACGTTGCAGATCGACTCAACGTTGTTCACAATCGTCGGTTTGGCATACAGGCCTTCCACGGCGGGGAAGGGCGGCTTAAGCCGCGGCTGGCCCCGATAACCCTCAAGGCTCGTGAGCTGGGCGGTCTCTTCGCCGCACTCGTAGGCGCCGGCGCCGCGGTGCATCACAATATCCAAACTGTTGCCGCTGCCGAAGATATTGTCGCCCAGGTAGCCCTTGGCTCTGGCCTCCGCCAGTGCACTCTGCATGCGAACATAGGCAAAATAGTACTCGCCCCGAATATAGATAAATGCCTTTTCCGACTCGATCGCGTGGCAGCTCAGAATGATCCCCTCGATGAGCTGATGGGGATCGTACTCCATCACGATACGGTCCTTGAAGGTGCCCGGCTCCGATTCATCGGCATTCACGACCATGTAGCGGGGTTGTACGCCCTGCGGCAAAAAGCCCCACTTTACCCCTGTGGGAAAACCGGCGCCGCCGCGACCGCGTATTCCGCTTGCCTTGATCTGCTCCACCATGTCGGCCGGTTCAATCTCGCTCAACACACGCCGGGCCGTGGCATAACCGCCGTCCGCCTCGTATGTCTCGATCCTGTGGCTGTCCGGTGCGTTGAGGCGGTCCATCAGGTATCGGGGCTCCATGCCGCCGGTGCGGTAGGGGCCGTCGGACGCGCCCTCACCATTGGGGTCGGCCTCCGGTGTCCAGCGTTCCAGGCTGCGGAAGCCGTTGCCCGCCCTGAGCAGCTCAACTGCCTTCTCCACATCCTCAGACGAGTCGAGATTCTCGAAATAGCGGATCTGGCCCGTCTTCTGATCTGTGACGATCGCCATCGGCGCCGTGCCGCAGGAGCCGAGGCACTCCATGTGATCGAGCGCAAACTTGCCGTCCTCGGTCTTTTCGCCGTGGTGAATGCCAAGCGCGTTTTCAAAATTGTGCAGGCACCGGTTCCCGCCCCGCAGCATGCAGGGCACGTTTGTACAGACCTCAATATGGTATTCGCCCTTGGGCTCCTCATGCAGCATGTTGTAGAAACCGACGACCGCGCCCACCTCAGCCGGCGCGATCCCCAGGATCTCTGCCAGTTCGTCCTGCGCATCCACCGGGCAGTAACCGTACTCCCGCTGGATAACGTAGAGCGCCGGCAATATCCCCGAACGCTGCCGGCCCGCAGGATAGCGTGCCAGTATTTCGTCGATCTCCTGCCGCATCTGTTCCGTAATCATTGAATACCCCGGCGCCGGTTAGCGGAAATCGGCGGCCCAATGCTGGGCCGGCCGCACAGCCGTCGAGCTAGCGGTCTACCTCACCAAGTACAATATCGATCGACCCGATGTTGGTTACAACGTCGGACAGCATCTCACCGCGACTGATATGGTCGATGGCGTAAAGGTTGTTGAAGCTGGGCCCGTGAACGTGCAGCCGGTACGGCTTGGCCGAACCGTCGCTGTAGACGAAAAATCCCAGCTCGCCCTTGCTGTTTTCGATGCCGTGATAGAAGAAGCCGGGCGCCACGTGGAAGCCTTCCGTCATCAGCTTGAAGTGGTGAATCAACGCCTCCATGCTCACGTCCAATTCGGCGCGCGGCGGCAGGGCCACCTTGCGATTGTTCGACTTGTACAGACCGCTGGGCAGGTTGCCCACCGCCTGCTCCAGGATGCGCACGCTCTGGCGCATCTCTTCCATTCGGATATTGAAGCGTCCGTAGCAGTCACCGCTGTTGCTGGTCGGCACCTCGAACTTATACGACTCATAGCCGCTGTAAGGTCGATCGCGGCGCAGGTCCCAGTCGATGCCGCTTCCCCGCAGCATCGGCCCGGTCAGCCCCATGGCCAGGGCGTCTTCGGCGCTGATGAAGCCGATACCGGTCAAGCGTTCCTGCCACAACGGCGCCTCCGTAATCAACGCCTCATACTCGTTGATCTTTTCCGGCATCACCCGCAGGAAATCCTTCAACTCGGCGATGAAGGCATCCGGCAGATCCTGCCAAACGCCGCCGATACGAATATAGCTGACGGTAAGCCGCGCGCCGCAGGCCATCTCGAACAGGTCCAGAATCCGTTCCCGTTCGCGCGTCGCGTACATGAGGAGGCTCATGCCGGTGCCCGAGACATCCAGCACGTGCGTCGCCAGCCAGAACAAATGAGAGGCGATTCGCTGCATCTCGGCCATGATCACTCGGATCACCTGGGCCCGTTCAGGTATCTCCAGCCCCAGCATATGCTCGATGGTCAGGCAATAGCCCAGGTTGTTCGACATCGCGGACAGGTAGTCCATGCGGTCGGTGTAGTAGACGAAATCCTTATAGCGCTTGTTCTCCCCTGTCTTTTCGAAGCCGGAATGGAGAAAACCCAGGTCTGGGTCGATGCTTACAATGCGCTCGCCGTCCATTTCCACGACCAGCCGCAGCACGCCGTGTGTGCTGGGGTGGTGCGGCCCCATATTGATGACCATGTTCTGGCGGCTCATCCCGGGCGGCAGGTCGGGGGCGGCGCTTTCCGCCGGCAATATCTGGGAGCCCAGCGT
The DNA here is from genome assembly GCA_965200615.1 of Caldilineaceae bacterium. Classification (GTDB taxonomy): domain Bacteria; phylum Chloroflexota; class Anaerolineae; order Caldilineales; family Caldilineaceae; genus Bin5. The sequence goes on from OZ241377.1 coordinate 2,599,574, forward strand.
TTCAAACTCCGGATCATCCCATGTGAAGGTAAAGGGCACCTCTTCGCCGCCGAGGGGGGCCTGCTTCTGCAGCGGGTGGTTGGGCCAGTTCTTGGGCATCAGGATCCGTCGCAGATCCGGATGGCCGTCGAGGCGGATTCCCATCAGGTCGTACACTTCCCGCTCCGGCCACTCTGCTCCCCGGTACACGCCTGTCAGGCTGTCAATGTGCGGTAGCTCGCCGTTGCCGCCCGGCTCTGTTCCGCAGTCGGCAATGACGGTCAGATGCTGGTTTCGCGAGTAGGAACGAAACTGGTAGACCGTCTGAAAGCGGGTGCCGCCATCCAGAGGAAGTTGGGACCGGTCCACACTGGTCACGTCTATCAAAGTCTCATAGTTGAGTTCGGCATCGTCGCGCAAAAATGTGGCGAGCGCCTTCAGTTGCGCCGGATCAACGAATACCACCTGGTTGCCGTTATGCCGGCCGGCCGCGACGATATCCTCCCCGAACCGTTCAACAATGCGCCGTGTATCGTCCGTCTCTCCGGTCGGCATGGGCGCCAATGCAGGGATACCCGGTGGATTCAGGGTTCGTTGGGTCTCGTATGAGCGAATAACCGGCGCTACGTCAAGTGGCATTTCTCAACTCGCTCTCTTACATCATTGGCTGGGCCGGATGAGCTCAGGACTATATCTTACTCTACCGAACTACCTGGCCAGATGTTCGCGCCGTTCATAGCGAACCTGTATTAAAGTCATACGCCTAGTGGCATGATCTCTTCAACGGTCAGCGGTTCCTCGACCTTGCGCCAAGCCCCAACTGATTCGCGCCGCTGTTTCGCACGCAACAAGTCCATTGCGTAGAGCAGGGACTCGGGTCGAGGCGGGCAGCCCGGAACATACACGTCTACGGGAATTATCTTGTCCACACCCTGGATGATGGCGTAGTTGTTGAAAGGCCCGCCGGCGCTCGCGCAGATTCCCATGGCGATTACCCACTTGGGGGCCAGCATCTGATCATATATGCGCTTTATCACCGGCGCCATCTTGTTGCTGACGCGGCCTGAGACGATCATGAGATCGGCCTGCCGCGGGCTGGCCCGGAAAAGTTCCGACCCGTATCGGGCAATGTCGTGGCGGGCCGTGCCTGTGGCGATCATCTCCATCGCGCAACAGGCCAACCCGAAGAGCAGCGGCCACGTGCTGTTGGCCCTTCCCCAATTGATCACGCTGTCCAGCGACGTCGTCAAAATGCCTTCAGGAACCTTTTCTTCTAAACCCATGTCCGTTCCTTTAGTATCTACATCTCAGCGGCCCAGCCAGAGGCGGCGGTTTCTGACCGCAGCGCCTGGCTTTTGGCTCTACGGGCCATCCTGTCTTCGTCCCCGACTGTGAGTTGTCAATGCCCTGAGACAAGCTGCGCGCGGCGGCCAGATCCCCCAGTCTCTAGTCCCAGTCGAGAGCGCCCTTCTTCCATTCATAGAGGAAACCCACCACGAGTACAATGAAGAAAGGAATCATCGCCAAAAGGGCAAACAGGCGAAGGTCTCTCAAGACGGCCGCCCACGGATAGAGGAAGATTACTTCGATGTCGAATATCAGAAAGAGCATTGCAACCAGATAGTATTTCACAGGGAATCTTCGACGGGCGTCGGAAAAGGGGATGATCCCCGATTCGTAAGGCTCTAATTTCTGGTTGTTGCGCTCTCGTGGACCGAGCAGGGAGGGCAGACCTATCGCAATAACGCTGAATCCGGCCGCCAACAGGATCAGTATGAGAAGTGGCAGATAATCGCTTGCCATCTCGGTTTTCCTTTTCAGCGCTCCTGACAGGCTTGGGGACTGTTCGTGCAATTTTCCACGAACGCAATTATTCTAGCACGAACCGAAATCGACTGTCAAAGCCGGTTAGCGCCGTGGATGCATACCAATTAATGGGGCGAACTTTCGTATGCCTTAGGTAACGACAGAACCACGGCCGGCCCGCGATCCGACCTCCGGCAGAGGAAACGGCAGCTCTCTCTCCTCGCTCCTCTCCACTCTCTCCTCGCCTTTATTCCCACTGCACGTTGAACGCGTTTGCGCGGGGTACAGACTTTCGCTTTCAGAAATCGCTATGCTATACTTTCTCGGGAGTTTGTTAAATTCCACACAAACGGATTCTCGACAATGCTCAGTCAGTATTTCTTCATTCTGGTTATGTCCGGTTTGGCGGTCGTGTTGCCTCTGGCCGCCATCGTGATGGGCCATTTCCTGGGCCCCCGTCGGCCTGATGAGATTAAGAACGACATCTACGAGAGTGGCGTCGAAACCATAGGTGAAACGTGGGTGCAATTCCGCGCGCAGTACTATCTGATTGGCCTTGTATTTGTCGTGTTCGACGTTGAAGCGTTGTTCCTTTTCCCGATCGCAGTGGCCTATCAGCAGCTGGAAATGTTCGCAGTGCTCGCGACAATCTTCTTTGTCCTGCTCCTCGTGATCGGGCTCATGTACGACTGGCGCAAGGGCGCTCTGGAGTGGCAGTAGGTCTCGCAGATACGCTGCGCGTAGCAATGTTGCGCGTGTTTTCCCAGGGCGCGGCCCTCATCTACTCAGCTACCTGTTTGGAGGCTAAGGTATGCAGGTAACCCAATGGAGCGAAGCGCTCTCCAGCTGGCTCATGGGGCTGGGACTTCCCGGCTGGGCGGCCATCTTTCTGGTCTATGCCGTTGGCTCCTTCATCCTCATCAACTACGGCATGCTGTCGGTTCTGCTGTTGATCTGGATTACGCGCAAAGCTATCAGCCGCATGCAGGACCGGATCGGTCCCAATCGAGTCGGCAAGTACGGTCTCCTCCAGACCGTCGCTGATGCGGCCAAGCTGCTCTCCAAAGAGGATATCACGCCCTACGAAGCGGACAAGATTGCCTACAATCTGTCCCCGGTACTTTCAGTTTTCGGTGTGCTGATGCTGCTGGCGGTCATACCATTTGCGCCGGGCCTGACCGGCGTGGACCTGAACGTTGCCGCCCTCTATATTGTGGCCCTCGGCTCAATAGGCATCATGGCGGCGCTGATGGCCGGCTGGGGCAGCAACAACAAGTATGCCTTGCTGGCCGGTTTTCGTGTGGTGGCGCAGCTTCTGAGCTACGAAATCCCTCTGGTGTTGGCCATCCTGACTGTAGTATTGCTCACCGGTTCGATGCGATTCGGAAATATTGTCGAAATGCAGTCGCTGCATCTCGGCGGCTTTAACCTCGGGTTGGGTTGGCTCGGTATCGTTATGCCGGGAGCGCTGATCGTCTTCTTTGTCAGCTCGCTTGCCGAGGCTGAACTTACGCCCTTCGACCTGTTGGAAGCGGAGTCTGAATTGATCGCCGGATTCCATATCGAGTATTCAGGCATGAAGTTCGCCATGTTCTTCCTGGCCCAGTTCCTCAACGCCTGGATACTGGCTGCCGTTGCCGTAACGCTCTTCCTGGGCGGCTGGCAGGGTCCGGGAGTCGGCTTGCCGGTCATCGGTCCGTTGCTGGGGCTCGGGTATTTCATGATCAAGGTGTACGGCATCTACGTCCTTCAGCAATGGATCAGAGGGACCTTCCCCCGCATCCGAATTGACCAGATGATGTATTTTGCCTGGAAGGTCCTGGTGCCGCTGATGATCGGTCTGATTGTCGCCCAGGCCATAATCCAGAAGCTGCCGACCCCGGTTGCCGTTCAATATGTGCTCATCTTCATCGCAAATGTCGGCGTGATGGCCGTCGTTGCCTACGTCTTGCAGAAATACTTCCGTGAAGAACAGATGCGCACGAAGCGCTCTTTCGAACCGGCTTCCCTGATAGGCTCCATGCAGGTCTCCGAAAAAGGCACCATGTATTAGTTTTTCCTGACGGGCGGAAACGAACTTGTGGCTGCGTTGAGTCGGGGCATTGGCAACTGTAGAGTCATTCCCCACCAGAAAAGGCAGGAATTCCCATGCAGTTACCGCTGGGCATAGAGGTACCGATACCGACATTTGAACAGTTCGTGTTCATCCAGGTGGCCTTGCTGACAGCCGTAGCCGGTCTGGCCGTGGTGATGAGCCGCAACCTCTTTCACAGCGCTCTGGCCCTGACGCTGACCTTTTTCGGCGTCGCCGGAGTATATGTCTTTCTGGAAGCGGAGTTTCTGGCGGTCAGCCAGGTACTGGTTTACGTCGGCGCGATCGCTATGCTGATCGCGTTTGCCATCATGCTCACGCGCAGCATGATGTACGGGCGCACCTCTCCGCTTAACAATCAGTGGGGCAAGTCGTCCCTGTTCGCCTTTCTCTTTTTCATCGGGCTGCTTGCCTTTGCGCGGGCAACGCCTTGGCCGGCCGCGGGCGAAGAGGTTGTCGCCGACGAAGCGCTGATTGGCGCTCTTGGCAGAGAGTTTGTAACCACATACGTTATTGCATTTGAAGTTCTGGGACTGCTTCTGCTACTGGCATTGGTCGGTGCAGTCATGTTGGCACGCGACCGCTAGGGCTCCCGCTGGACAAAATCGGTTGCTGCATAGACAGATTACCGATTACTTGCCACCGCATCTGTTTGGGGTTGATCTATGGTTCCGCTCAGTTGGTATCTGATGCTCGCCGCATTCCTGTTTTCGTGCGGCCTGTACGGCGCGCTTGCCCGGCGAAATGCCATTGCCATGCTCATGGGTATCGAGTTGATGCTCAACGCCGCCAATATCAACCTGGTGGCATTTTGGCGTCACGGAGTCGGACCGATGGAGGACCTGACCGGCCAGGCCTTTGCCGTGTTAATCATCGGCCTGGCTGCAGCCGAGGCCGCCGTGGGCCTGGCGCTGATCATCGCCGTCTACCGCGAGCGGCGCACCATAGATGTCGACGAGTTGGACATTCTTTCAGGTTAAGACGGCCCGAACAGGTATGATGGCGTCGCTGTCGGCGTCGTCTGCGGAAAAATCGCGAAAAAATGGCCAGGAAGCAACTGACAGGGACGCTCGAAGAACAGTGCAGTTTTCTCTACCAACTCGCACAGGAGAAGATGGAGAGCGGCAACTATACAGGCGCCGTGTATGCACTGAAAGAGATCGTAAAGTATAAGCCCGACTATGGCGATGCGGCACAGCTCTTGGAGAAGGCTCGTCAGCACAAGAAAGCGCAAACATTTCGCCTGGTCGTCTCTCTTGTTGGGGCAATTATCTTTGTAGGCATCGGCTCAAGCGCAGGGCTACACAACGATCTGTGGCTGTTCGCTCTGGCATTTGCCGGTCTGCTTGTCGGTTATGTGGTTGCCAATCTGGTTCGAGATCAAGCGACGCCCTGGCTTTAGAATCCGAATTCTGAACCGACTACGGAAGACCGTCCGGTTTTCATTTTAACCTGAGGCTTTTCTATGGAAGGACTTTTCAGCGTCACCTGGGTTGTGCCGATTCCTCCCTTCCTGGCATTCCTGGCGATCTTGCTCTTTCTCAACAAAAACAAACGCGGCAGCGCCCTGACCGCAATCGGATCGGCTCTTATCAGTTGTGCACTGGGCTGGGGAATCGCCTTTGCTTCATTCTTCCGCGATCATTTCGGCGACCATCCGGTTGACGAGGCGATATACGCGATCCCCACCGGCGCTACTGAGTTTGTCATCGGTTACGCGGTTGACCCGGCCAATGCCTTGATGCTCTTCATGGTGCCTTTCCTGGTCTTGATGATATTCATCTACTCCAGTGGCTACATGAGTTTCCCCCACCATCTTAAGGCAGAGCAGTACCCGACCGCCTATGCGCAGGGCAAAGACCCCCGCTACAGCCGCTTCATGGCCTACATCTGTCTGTTCGCCACAGGCATGCTGGGTCTGGTCGTCGCCAACAATCTGCTCCAGTTCTTTGTCTTCTGGGAAGTGATGGGGCTTTGCAGCTATCTGTTGATCGGTTTCTGGTATGAGAAGGCGTCTGCGAGAGCGGCCGCGGTCAAGGCGTTCATCACCACCCGCATCGGCGATGCCCTGCTCATGATCGGCTTGATCCTGCTGTACGTGCGCAGCGAGCCGAGCAGCCTGCGCTTCAGCGAGCTGTTTACGGAGACAAATCTGGATCAGCTGGCCCATTCTCTGGTGAATCTGCCCCTCTTCGGCGAAGTCCACTGGATTTCGCTCATCGGTGTGCTGATCTTCTGCGGCGCCATCGGCAAGAGTGCCCAGTTCCCGCTGCACATCTGGTTGCCCGATGCCATGGAAGGGCCGACACCTGTCAGCGCCATGATCCACGCGGCCACGATGGTGTCAGCCGGTGTCTTCCTGCTGGTTCGGATGTTCCCGATCTACGAGTTTTCCGGCGAAGTCTCCAGCGGAACGCTGCAGTTCGTCGCTTTCATCGGCGCGTTTACGGCCCTGTTTGCCGCGACAATCGCCGTGGCCCAGTGGGATATAAAGCGGGTGCTGGCCTACTCCACCATCTCCCAGCTCGGATATATGGTTGCCGCCATCGGTATGGAGGCATATGTCGCCGCGCTCTTCCACCTGCTGACACACGCCTTCTTCAAGGCGCTCCTGTTCCTCGGTTCAGGCAGCGTGATTCACGGCGTGGAACATGGCTACCATCACGCGCATGAGCACGCACACGACGACCATGGCGACAGCCGCGCTGAACATATCGTCCGCCGCGCCGACGGAGTGCTCGATACCGAAGACGCTCAGGATATGCGCAACATGGGCGGCCTCCTGGCGAGGATGCCCCGCACGGGATGGACTTTCATCATTGGCGGGCTGGCCCTCTCCGGCTTCCCCCTGATTACCGCCGGCTTCTGGTCCAAGGATGAGATCCTGGCTTTTGCCTGGGATGGCAGCCACCAGGGGGTGTTCTGGACGCTGGCCCTGGCCGCCTTCCTGACCGCCTTCTATACGATGCGCCAGATCGGGCTGACCTTCCTGGGCCGGGCGCGCACGGAGGGAGCCTCGCACGCGCCGGAGAGCGTCGCCAGCATGACGGTGCCGCTGATTCTGATCAGCATCTTCGCCATTGCCGGCGGATGGATCGGCATTCCCGAGGCATTCCCGGTTCTGGGCGGCATCGTTCCCAACTGGATCGGGCACTTCCTCGAACCATATATGAAGTACATGCACCTGTACCCGCATCATCCGAACTTCAATTTCGTGCCGCTGGCAGTCTCAATAGTGGTCGCGCTTGGCGGCCTTGGAGCCGGCTACCTGGTCTACGGACAGGGGTTGAAGGAGGGTCAGACGGATCCCGTCGCACGTCTCCTCGGTCCCATCTGGTGGATGTGGCATCGCAAGTACTGGATAGATGAACTTTACAATGGCACGATCGTGCTGTTCACGATCTGGTTGAGCCGCTTCCTGGCTCTGTTCGACCGCGAATGGATTATCGACTGGGTGGTCAACGGGGTTGGACGGATCGCCATCCGGATCGGCGATCTCACCTCTGCCTTTGACAGATTCGTCGTTGACGGCTTCGTTGATGGAGTCGGCTGGATTTCCGATCAAGCCGGGCACATCGCCCGTCTGCTGCAGGACGGGCGCGTCCAGACATACCTGCTCTTCGGGATGTTGATCCTGGCCGTGTGGCTGTTCCTGAACGTGCTGCCCATGATACTTACCTTGGTGTAAGGAACGGCGCCGCTTCGAACGGCGGCGGACTCTATGCGCCATTACTGCCTAAACTAAAACTCTGCGTGGAGACGGCTTCATGGAATCACCCGATTCAATTGTCCTGACAATACTGCTCTTCTGGCCGCTGGTGTCGGCACTCCTGGTCATCCTGCTTGGCAGCAGCGACAGCCTGATAAAGAAGGGCTCGATCTGGGCCAGCTTGCTCCCTCTTGGCCTCAGCATCTATCTGCTCTTTGCCTATGACTCCGACATGGGGGGAATGCAGTTTGAGCAGCTCGCCAAATGGATTCCACAGCTCAATGCCGGCTACCATCTCGGCGTCGACGGGCTGAGCATACCCCTGATCTTCCTGACGACTCTGCTCAGCACACTGAGTCTGTACTACAGCGCGGGCGTCATCAATGAGCGTGTCAAGGAATACTTCTTCCTGATGCACCTGCTGGAATTCAGCATGATAGGCGTCTTTCTGGCCCTGGACTACGTTCTCTTCTACGTCTTTTGGGAGATCAGCCTGGTGCCGATGTACTTTCTCATTGGAATCTGGGGCGGCGAGAATCGCGGATATGCGGCCACCAAGTTCTTCATCTATACCCTGGTCGGCTCAGTGGCGATGCTGCTGGCGATCTTGGGGGTCTACTTCGCAACGGGGACCTTCGACATCGTTGAAGCCGCTGCGGCCCATCCCTTCGCCGGCAACCTGACGCTGGCCAGCCTCGCGTTCTGGGGCTTTTTCCTGGGGTTCGCCTTCAAAGTGCCGAGCTTCCCCTTCCACACCTGGCTTCCCGACGCCCATACTGAGGCGCCCACGGCCGGCTCGGTAATTCTGGCAGGGGTTCTGCTGAAGTTGGGCGCCTACGGAATGTTACGCATCATGTTGCCCAGCTTTCCCGAGGCGTCCGTCTACTGGGCTACCTGGATTGTGGGGCTCGGAGCAATCGCCATCGTCTACGGCGCATTCGTATGCGTGGCCCAGACCGACCTGAAACGGCTGATTGCATATAGTTCCGTCAGCCACATGGGTTACGTGATGCTGGGGATCGGTGCGGCGGCAGCAGTGATGACGCCCGATGCCCTGGAGGGCGCGGTCAACAGATTTGGCCTCACCCCGGCGGCCATTCAGGACAGCGCGGCGATGGCCCTCAACGGCGCTGCCCTGCAGATGTTCAATCACGGCATCATAACCGGCGCGCTCTTCTTCCTCGTTGGCATCATCTACGAGCGGGCGCATACGCGCGACCTGGCGAGATTTGGCGGACTGGCGACCAGGACGCCCCACTTCTACGGCCTGATGTTGACAGCCGCCTTCGCCAGCCTTGGGCTACCTGGCCTGGCCGGCTTCTGGGCGGAGCTGTTCACCTTCCGTGGGGCTTTCGCCATCATGCCCTACTGGGCCGCTTTTGGCACGATCGGCATCGTCATCACCGCCGTCTACATTCTCTATCGCATCATCCAGAACGTCTTCCTGGGCGAGTATGACCCGAGCAAGCTCCCTCACTGGACGACAGTGCAAGGTGAACACGCCGACGGCCCAACCGACATGGTCGGATTTGAAAAAGTGACGATGTGGCCCCTGATCGCGGCGATGTTCCTGATCGGCATCTACCCGACGCCCCTGGTGAGCTACTTTAACCAGTCTGCGCGGGAGCTCCTGGCCTTTGTGCAGAATCTCGTCTGAACCCTGCAGTGACCGGTCGTTCGCTGCCGGCGGCAGTTCTGAATGCCGGCAGCAGGTAACCGACCTCCGGCACTGTCAAATGGAGAATAGTCCGTGGGCGACTTAGGATATATCGCACCCGAAATCATACTTCTCATCGGCGGCCTGTTTATCTTCTGCCTCGACCTGGCATACGATCCCGGTGTGGGCAGGAAATCGGGGCTGAGCTACATGGCGTTGTCGGCCCTCTTCCTGACCGCTGCCCTCGTTGCCGCCGTCCTGCAGTTGAACATCTCCGATCCGGAAGCCGGGCCGAAGGTGGCCTACTCGATGATGACGATCGATAACTTCGGCAGCTTCATCAAGGTCACCATCTTTTCCGGCATGATCCTGACGACCATCGCCGGCGGGCGTTACATGAACCGCCGCTCCGGCAATCAGGGCGAATTCTGGACCTTCTTCCTGATGGTCAGCCTGGCGATGAGCATTGCCGCCAGCGCCAACAACCTGGTGCTCGTCTATCTCGCCATCGAATTCCTCTCGATTACCAGCTATATGCTCGCCGGCTTCCTGCGCGAGAACCGGCGCAGCAACGAGGCCGGACTGAAATACTTCCTCTACGGGTCGATCGCATCAGCGGTAATGCTGTACGGCATCAGCCTGCTTTACGGCGCGACAGGATCCCTCTACCTGCACGACATCGCCGCCTCGTTCTCCGAAATTGTTGGTGAATCCACGGAAGTTAGCGGGCTGGCCTTTGCCGCCCTGCCGGCAATGCTTCTGATCCTGGCAGGATTGGGATTCAAGGCAAGCTTGGCGCCCTTCTACCAGTGGGCGCCGGATACCTACGACGGCTCACCCACACCGGTCGCCACCTATCTTTCCACCGCCTCGAAGGCCGCGGCCTTTGCCGTGCTCGCCCGTTTCTTTATCGTGGCCATGGCCTCATTCGAAGTCAACTGGGTGCCGGTCCTGGCCGCCTTCAGCATAATTACTATGACGATGGGCAATCTGGCCGCGCTGCGGCAGAGCAGCGTCAAACGCATGATCGCCTACAGCTCCGTGGCCCAGGCCGGCTACATTTTGATGGGATTGGTTGCCGTAACGTCATCCTCGCCGAGCGCGATGGACGGTCTTAACGGAGTGCTTCTCTATCTGTTCGCCTATCTGTTCACGAACGTTGGCGCTTTCCTGGTGGTCATGGCACTGGAAGAGACGGTCGACAGCACGCATATCAGCGCCTACCGGGGTCTGATCATGCGGGCGCCCTGGCTGGCGGTCATGTTCACCGTCTTCCTGCTCAGTCTGACGGGCATTCCCCTCACAGGTGGATTTTTCGGCAAGTTCTACGTTTTCGGCGCCGCCATCCAACGCCAGTACTTCTGGTTGGCCGGCATTGGCATGATCAATGCCGGTATCGCTGCCTTCTACTATCTGCGCGTGGTACGAACGATGTTCTTTACCAGCGAAGGTGAAGGCGAGACCCTGGATGTGCCAATGGCGCTGCAGACCAGCCTCCTTATCTGTACAATCGTTACGATCTGGATCGGTGTCTATCCCAGCGCGGTCCTTGACTGGGTAAGCAACGCCTCGGTCCAGCTTCTCTCCGTTGTCCCATAGACTCTCAGGGAGTAGGCGCATCCTCCCTGAGTAACCCCTCGGCTTTTAACGCACGCCACAGTTCCCCCGGGACCGGCTTCTGGAGCAGGTCGAAGTTCGCCTGTACGTGGGCAGCCTCGAGCGCGCCGGGGATGATGGCCGACACAATCGGGTTGGCCGTCAGGAACTGCAGCGCGGCGCAAGGTAGCGGCGTCTGAAATCGTCTGCAAATCTGCTCGATACGGTCGGTCCTTTCCATCATTTCCGGCGAGGCAGGAGCGTAGAAATACCGTGCCCCCGGTATAGCGCCGGTGGCCAGAATCCCGGATGCAAAGACTGCGCCGACAATGATGCTGATTCCCCGCTGTTCGCAAAGGGGGAACTCCTCCTCCAGCATCTCCTGCGTTAGCAGGTTATATCCGTAGGCGACCAGAAAGAAGTCCAGGTCCACCAGATCGAGGAAACGGGGTATCATCCCCAACTCATTGATGCCCGCGCCCACACCGCTTACCAGCCCGTAACTACGCAGCTCCTCGAGCGCGCGCCAGCCGCTGGTAAACAGTTGGTTGAGGTAGGCGTTCACGCGGGCCTCGGTTTCATAAAAGTAGAAATCCAGGTCGTGAATAACCAGCAGGTCAATACTGGGCAGGCTGAGCCGCTGCAGGCTGTCTTCGTAGGAGCGCATGATGCCGTCATAGCTGTAGTCGACGGTGAACTCGAACGGCAATGCGCCCATGAACGGACCAGGATCAAACGTGGCCGGGTCTCGAGCCGGGCGGAAGACCCGGCCGACCTTGGTCGATAGCACATATTCCTCACGCGGCCTCTGGCGCAAAAAGTGGCCGACGCGATGCTCGCTCTTTCCATTGCCATAGAAGGGGGACGTATCGTAGAATCGCACGCCGACGTCCCAGGCCGCCTGCAACACGCCCTGTGCCCTTTCCTCATTAAGCGCTTCGAACAGATCGCCCAGCGGCGCAGTGCCCAAACCGAACTCGGAAACATAGGTCCCTGTGCCGCCAATCTCCCTCTGCGGTATGTTGTTCATTGATCGCTCTCCCGGCGAAAATGCTTTCAATGTGAAGCACGATTTCCAATGAGAAAACCCACACAGCCAGACCATTTCCACCGCCCCGTGGATGCCTCCCGACCGTCCAGGATGCCGCGCTTTGATTCCAGCAATGGTTTGAAATCTGCGTAACCTGTATGTTACTATGAAACCATCTCCTGATACCATTCCAGGCAGCGGGATGGAAAACTGAACTGCTCCCTCCAACATAGAAATGCTGGTTCCGCCGCGGAGTCCGCTCAGCTCCGGAGATGCTAAACTATGGCAACTTCTCAGAATTCACCACGCAAACACACGAAAGACACAAGCAAAACCGCTGTTTTGGTAGCGACTATCCGCGCTGTGCACCTGCGCTGGCATGATCCTCCGCACATATTTGAAGACACCTATGCATTGCAGATGCTGACGCCATTTTGGCATGCGGTCGCAAAGTACAGGCTGCTCAAGTGGCTTGTCGGCGACGTGATTCTGGGCGTCTACCGCCCCGTTTACCCGGCAGTTGTTCTGCGGTCGCGCTATACTGAGGACCAACTGGAACAAGCGATCGAGTCAGGCGCCAGCCAGTATGTGATTCTCGGCGCTGGGCATGATACTTTCGCGCTCCGTCGCAAGGATCTCGCCGAAAAAGTTCGCGTCTTTGAAGTCGATCACCCAGCTACGCAGGAGGTAAAGCGGCAGCGCGTTCTGAAGGCAATAGGGAGCATCCCCCCTAACCTCACCTTCGTACCTGTGGACTTCGAGATCGACAAGCTGGATAAGGAATTAGCAAAAGCGGGCTTCGACTCACAAGCGCCGGCCTTTTTCTCGTGGCTTGGAGTAACCTACTACCTTACGCAGGAGGCAATTCGGGATTCGCTGGAACGTATTGCGGAAATATCTGCGCCGGGGAGCCGAATCGTCTTTGACTTCAAAATCGCCAAGCATATGATGTCTGCGGAATGGAGAACGCTTTGCGAAAAGATGGAGGGTTTCGTGGCCCGCCGGGGAGAGCCGATGCTTACCGACTTTTCGTTGCAGTCGTTGAGCGACTTGATGGCCAGGCATGGCTACACTGAGGTCGAAATGATGCCCCCCGAAGAACAAGGCAGACGCTACCTGGGCGAGCGCGCCGACATTGTGCCAACGGAGTTCTACCACTTCGCTCAATTCGCCACGAAATCGCCCACTGAAGTGGAGTCGGCCTGACGAGGCCTCAGATTAAGAAAGGCGGCAATTGGGGCAGCGGCCGGAAGAGTGCCCCGGCAGCAGTGCAACTGATTGGATCCTTACCGACCGGATGCTATAGTACTGCTATGGTGAAATAGAATTGAGAGCGACAAAGTTGCTGTGTGCAAGTTGCATCCGCACGGAGAGAAGAAATGCAACAGTTAAGAAACAAGGCTGGTTCACTGTGTGCCCACCACTTCCTTAAACTCGAGAACTCAAGAAAAACACAGATTCACTTTTTTATCCGTGGGGTTGGCTCAGTTGCCGTCTTAATGCCTGGCGCAACCCCCATAATGGGGCGTAGCAAGGTAGGCTCTCTTGCTGAAACCGGCAACAGAGTCGCAAAAACCTGGTCAAGGGCATTTGTTTCGGCCAAGGTGTAAGCTCCATTTCCTTCAGATGCCGTTTGAGAAGAAATCTGTGTGCAGATTATGACACCACCACCTGCTCCCCACACCGACGAATGGCTGCTCGACAATTCGCAGATGCGGCGATTCATCAGTACTGTAAACGCCGCACGGGCGCGCGAATCGGACCCCCACAAGATCGTTGCTGCTGTACGTCCGGAATTCATAAATCTCTTGGCTGATCCCGCCTGGCTGCCGCGAAAGTTCCAGCAGCCATCCACTGAGAGCGGCATGGGGGGCGGCATCGGCATGTGGTTGCTCTACCGCGCCGGCGATGGCGGCCTGGCCTTTTCGGCCTTGGTTGTACCCCCGGGAGCCCAGACCCCCGTGCACGATCATCTGGCCTGGGGGCTCGTCGGTCTTTACAAGGGTGAGCAGGAAGAAGAGGTCTTTACCCGTCAGGACGACGGCCGCGATGAATCCCACGCCAAATTGACCCTTTCGGTGCGCCAAATGCTGCGGCCGGGCGACCTCTACGAACTGCTGCCGGAAAACGATATCCACCGTGTGCGCACGACAAGCGCCGACACTTCAGTTTCTCTCCACCTGTTGGGCAACGACAATGGCTGCATTTGGCGCCACCGTTTCGACCCGGAAACCGACTCCGCACAGCCTTTCCGCTCCGGGTGGCTCAATGTGGATTGCGAGGACCGCAAAGCCCCATCCCTCACAGGAGATATCCCATGGCCAACCGTGTAAACCGCGCGATCCAACTGCTGGACCAGGGCCAGCCGATATACTATACAGGTGGGCATACCGGCCACGTTCTCACACACGAACAGGGCCTCAAAGATGCAGCGATCTGGGCAGACTACATCAACGTAGGGATGGAACACGGCTCCTTCGACATGGGCGGCCTGGAGAGGTACATGCAAGGGCTTGTGGAAGGCGGCCCAACGGCCAGCGGGCACCGTACGCCCACCGTTATCGTCGAGGCCCCCGTCGAAGGAACTTCGGCCGAGATCGTCCGCTACAACGCCTGGCAGTTCCGCCAGATTCTGGCGCGGGGCGTCCATGGCATTCTGCTCTGTCAGGCGGAGACGCCCGAAGCGGTCGCCGCTTTTGTCGAATCTTGCCGCTATCCGATCAATCGAATTGGCGTAGGCCAGGGACTGCAAGCCGGTCGCCGCGGCGTCGGCTCGGAGCCGACCGCTTCCGCCGTCTGGGGCATCGACTATGCGGCCTATCTCGACAAGGCCGACCCGTGGCCCCTTAACCCTGCAGGCGAACTGCTGTTGGGCCTTAAGATCGAGTCGGCCGCCGCGTTGCCTCGCATCGAAGAGATTCTGGCTGTTCCTGGAATCGGATTTGCCGAGATGGGACCTGGCGACCTGAGCGTCTCTCTGGGCTATCGCAAGCGTCCGCCGACATTTCCACCGGAAATGCAGGAAGCGAGCGACCGCGTGCAAGCTGCATGCAAGGCCAACGGCGTTGCCTTCCTGCAGCCGGCAACCGCAGAGAATATCGCGCAAAGAATCGACGCCGGCGTGCGTGTCATCGGCGGCCACGATCCCGAAACTGCCCGTGTCGGCCGAGCTCACACTGAGCGTCAGATGCCTGTCTGAGACCTGTCACCGGAATGTCGAGGCCTCGCAATGCAATTCAGTTCAGCTATTGGCAAGACCAGAACGGAGAACCTATGAATACGCTGATTGGTGGGATCTTTCGCCCCGTAGTCATCGTGCTGCTGCTGGCGCTGGCGTTAAGCGCCTGTGTCCCCGCGGCGCCCTCTCCGGCATCAGGTGATTCCGGCGCGCGGTCTTCAGATGTCGATCCGGTTTCCTCTGTCGGCATGCACAACGTCGTCTACGATGGCCTGCCGGACATGGGCGGCGCGGAAGTGGTGGCGGTAACGGGCAACGACTACATACCGCTCAACTTCATCGATCCGGCGAGCGGCGAGGCCGTCGGCTGGGAATATGATGCAGTCAACGAGATCTGCCGCCGCCTCAACTGTGTCGTCAACTGGCAGGTCACGGCGTGGGAAGCGATGATCCAGGCCGTCGCCGCAGGACAGTTCGACGTCGGCATGGACGGCATCACGATCACGGCTGAACGGGCCGAAGTCGTGGATTTTTCGGACGCCTACATGACCAGCCAGCAGTTCATGCTGGTTCGCGCCGGCGAGGAGCGTTTCGATTCGCCTGAAGCATTCGCCGCCGACGGGTCGCTGCTGATCGGTGCGCAGGCGGGCACGACCGGCTTCTACACCGCAGTGTACGATATTCTTGACGGTGATGAGGCCAACCCGCGCATCCAGCTGCTCGACAGCTTCGGGGCATCGGTGCAGGCGTTGATCGCCGGAGATGTCGACATGGTGCTGGTGGACGCCGCCTCGGGCCGCGGCTACATTGGGGCCAACCCGGAGAAACTGAAGATCGTGGGCGAAGCGCTTGCGACCGAGGAGTTCGGCTTCATCTTCACGCCCGGCAGCGAGTGGACTGCGCCCTTCAACGCCGCCCTGGCCACCATGAAGGCCGACGGGTATCTGGACTACCTGAATACCCGCTGGTTTTTCCTCACGGATCCCAACGCCGCGGACATCTATGACAGCCTGCCGGACATGGGCGGCGCGGAAGTGGTGGCGGTGACGGGCAACGACTATATACCGCTCAACTTCATCGATCCGGCGAGCGGCGAGGCCGTCGGCTGGGAATATGATGCAGTCAACGAGATCTGCCGCCGCCTCAACTGTGTCGTCAACTGGCAGGTCACGGCGTGGGAAGCGATGATCCAGGCCGTCGCCGCAGGACAGTTCGACGTCGGCATGGACGGCATCACGATCACGGCTGAACGGGCCGAAGTCGTGGATTTTTCGGACGCCTACATGACCAGCCAGCAGTTCATGCTGGTTCGCGCCGGCGAGGAGCGTTTCGATTCGCCTGAAGCATTCGCCGCCGACGGGTCGCTGCTGATCGGTGCGCAGGCGGGCACGACCGGCTTCTACACCGCAGTGTACGATATTCTTGACGGTGATGAGGCCAACCCGCGCATCCAGCTGCTCGACAGCTTCGGGGCATCGGTGCAGGCGCTGGTCGCCGGAGATGTCGACATGGTGCTGGTGGACGCCGCCTCGGGCCGCGGCTACATTGGGGCCAACCCGGAGAAACTGAAGATCGTGGGCGAAGCGCTTGCGACCGAGGAGTTTGGCTTCATCTTCACGCCCGGCAGCGAGTGGACTGCGCCCTTCAACGCCGCCATTCAGACCATGCAGGCAGACCGCCACAATGAGTACCTGAACGTAAAGTGGTTCTTCCTGTACGATCCGAACTAAGTCGATTTCGAGCGAAGGGAAAATAGTCGACAAAAGACCTTTCTCCCTTTGCTCGATATCTGACATCTCTCCGCAACCGTGGCAGCAGTTGACCCCACCCAAAGCCGACTTCGGCGTTCGCCAGCCGGCTACCTCGCCCGCCTGCCCTACTGGCTCCTCCTGGCGCTGCTCCTTGGCGCGCTGCTCCTCTGGAGCCTCCTGGCGGACAAAGACTACAATCTGATCTTCAACGCCGTATCCAAAGGTGTCGGCGTGACTCTGTACGTCTGCCTGATCTCTTTTGGAATGGCTCTGTTGGTCGGTCTGGCCTTCGGCCTGGCCCGCGTGTCCCGCAATCGCTTGATCTGCGAGGCCGCGTCCTTCTATGTAGAGATCATCCGCGGCGTCCCGATGTTGGTGATTCTCTTTTACATTGCCTTCGCAGGCGCCCCGGGGCTCGTGGATCTGTTTAACTGGGTGGGCGGTGAACTTCAGGAGCTGGGACTCGGACCGGTGGGGAAGCCGCTGGCTGAGTTCGGCATCCGCCAGCTCTCCTTTACCAGCCGCGCCATATTGGCGCTGGTTATCGGCTACAGCGCGTTTATCGCTGAGATCTTCAGGGCAGGAATTGAGAGTGTGGAACGGGGCCAGATGGAGGCGGCGCTCAGCCTCGGCATGAGCCGGGGCCAGGCCATGCGCTACGTAATCTTGCCGCAAGCGATTCGGCGAGTCCTGCCGCCGCTGGGTAACGACTTCATCGCCATGCTGAAGGACTCGGCGCTGGTCTCAGTTCTGGGTGTACAGGACATCACCCAGCTGGGCAGACTCTACGCAACAAGCACCTTCCGCTTTTTCGAAACGTACAATGTCGTCGCCTTTCTCTATCTGGTAATGACGATTGGACTGTCGCTGGTTGTACGATTCTGGGAAAAACGCAACCCACTCAACGAGCGATAGCGGCGAAAGCCAGCCGCTGACGTAGTCACTCCGAAAGAAGAAGGGACCTGTTGCAGGTTGAGCTGGAGCTCAGTGCCGGCAGAGACCGGCCGGCCCGTTATCGGGAAACGAATCTACTGATTTCGATCCATCTGATGTTCGGAGATATCTATCTCGCCCTCGTATACGAGCGCGTCGTCCCCTTCCTCCCCTGTGCTGATACGGATGATGTTTTCCACCGGACAGATGAAAATGGCCCCGTCACCTTGCGTGCCGGTAGCCGCAGTCCTCTGAATGGTCTCCACCACCTGTCCAACCTCTTCTTCGCTTACAACGAGATTCATCTGAATACGGGGCAAAGTGTCGACGACGTAAGTGCTGTGCCGTCCGGCAAGTTTGATTCCGCTCTGACGGCCGTGCCCCTGGACTTCGACAGTATCGATAGCGGGAACACCAATCTCAATCAGAGCCAGCCTGACACTGTCCAGCTTCTCATGTCGAATGTACGCTTCGATCTTTTTGAACACCGCCCTTTCTCCTGTGTGTTGAAAGGAACCCTTGCGTCACGTAGCGGCAAAGAGTCGATTCATTCATCAATTCTGTACTTCCTTTCCAGGAAGAACGCAAAGAAATCGCTGAGATCAGGGGGAGGCGAGAGAAATCCTTGAATGTCGATGTCTCCTTCATAGACCAGCACGTCGGCCCCTACCTCTCCGGTGCTTACTCGCACGATATTGTCTACCGGACAGATATAGATGGCGCCGTCACCCTGATTTCCCGTTGCGGCCGTCTCTCTGATCGTCTCTACGATCTGGGCGACGTCGTCCTCACTCACGACTACCGTCAGACGAAGACGGGGTAACGTATCGACTGTGTAGCTGCTGTGCCGTCCGGCCAGCTTGATGCCGGTCTGCCTGCCGTGTCCCTGCACCTCGACTGTATCTATGGCGGGAACGCCGATCTCTACCAACGCCGACCTGACTTCAGTCAACTTCTCGAGCCGAATGTAGGCTTCAACCTTCTTGAGCATCTCTCCTCTCCCCTCCATCGAAAGAGGAGTTTTCCGCACTCCCGAGCAGGGTCGTGCGACTGTCCGCACGACCCTGAAGCCAGAAGGAGTTCAGGACTCTTTACTTTCACTGCTTTCGCTGCCTTCGCTACTCTCGCTGTCTTCGCCTACTTCATACTCTTCGAGTTCTTCGGAGCCTCCACCTTCACTACCTTGCCTCGCTAGTCAGGCATAGGCGCGCTCGCCATGCTCGCTGATGTCCAGACCAATCTCCTCTTCCTGCTCTGTAACGGCCAGGCCCCAAACCGCATCCAGGATCTTGGTCAGAATGAACGTAATAATGTACGAGTAAGCGATAGTCACGATTACGGACATCAACTGGATGCCGAACTGCGTGGGATTGCCGAAAAAGAGACCGTTGGTGCCGCCGACAGCTTCAACGGCGAACAGCCCGGTTGCCAGCGCTCCCCAAGTACCGGCCATCCCGTGACAGGCCCACACGTCCAGGCTTTCGTCAAGCCCTTTCTTCTCTCGGAGGTCGATGCTGTAGTAGCTGACCGGCGCTGCAATCGCGCCGATCAACAGCGCATACAATGGTTCGACGAATCCAGCCGCGGGTGTGATCGCCACCAGGCCCACAACGGCGCCTGTTACGATGCCCAGGACGCTCGGCTTATTGTCACGCCAGGACAGAAACATCCACACCACGGCCGCGGCCGCAGCAGCCGTATTCGTGTTCACCAGGGCCTGTACGGCCAGGCCGTCGGCCGCAAGCGCGCTGCCGCCGTTGAAGCCAAACCAGCCGACCCACAGCAGACCCGCCCCCAAAACGGTGAACGCGATGTTGTGCGGTTCGATCGCAACTTGCCCGAACCCCTTCCGCTTGCGGATCGCCATCGCAAATGCCAGTGCAGAGAAACCGGCAGTAATATGCACGACCGTCCCGCCGGCAAAGTCCAGCGCGCCCCAGCGGGCAAAGATGCCCCCGCCCCAGGCCCAGTGGCAGACCGGATCATAGACCAGCGTCGCCCACACGACCGCAAAGACCAGGTATACTTTGAAGCGAATGCGTTCCACAAACGTCCCTGATATCAGCGCCGGCGTGATTATGGCGAAGGTCATCTGAAATGCGGCAAACAACAGATGGGGAATGGATAGACCTTCCAGCGCCTCCACGCCGACATTGGACAGACCAATGTAATCGAGTCCGCCCACCAGTCCGCCGACGCTCGTGCCGAATGCCAAAGTGTACCCTATGACGACCCACTGAATGCTGATGAGACCAATCGTGATGAAACTGAGGTTGAGAGTGGAGAGAATGTTCTTACGGCGTACCATCCCGCCGTAGAAAAAACCCAGCGCCGGTGTCATCATCAGCACCAGAGCGGTGGCGACGATGATCCAGGCAGTGTCTCCAGAGTTGATGCCATCCATATACCCAATTCCTCCTGTTGCAGACAAGCTCTGCTGTCCGAAAGCTTTTGTGGGGTTAACGACTAAGAGCCCCCAGGCAGTAACCCCTTTGGCTGCCAACTAATGATCGCCGAAACCGAGCCTCAAATCCTATGGTCATTATGCACAATAGAACGCCAACCTCAGTTGTAAACGTTGCCCAACCGCCTCCTTCTACCTCCGGGCCATTTCACAGATCTCCTGGACAGGCTCTTGGATTCGGAAATCCCGCTATTGTGAAGTTGGAAGATAAGGGGGCTTTTGACTACAATAGCAGAAGTCACACTCGAGCGCAAGGGGTTGAACAGAATCGGCTGTCGGTGTACAGCCTTTCTGCGCAGCAGGAGACGAATCTGTCCCGTTGTGGCATCAAAGGAGGCACAGACCCATGAGTACGAAGAACGGTCAGCAGAGAGATGGTCAGGTGGAACGGGGAACATTTGACGTAAAGGCCGGTCTGGCGCAGATGCTTAAGGGCGGCGTTATTATGGACGTGGTCACGGCGGACCAGGCCCGCATTGCCGAGGAAGCCGGCGCCTGTGCCGTCATGGCCCTTGAACGCGTTCCCGCAGACATTCGCAAGGATGGTGGGGTTGCGCGCATGAGCGACCCGCGTCTGATTAAGGAGATCATGACGGCCGTCACTATTCCTGTGATGGCAAAAGTACGGATCGGCCACTTTGTGGAAGCCCAGATCCTGGAGGCGCTTGGCGTCGACTATATTGACGAAAGCGAAGTCCTGACGCCTGCCGACGAGAGTCATCACATCAACAAGCGCAGTTTCACCATTCCCTTTGTGTGCGGCTGCCGCAACCTGGGCGAGGCCCTGCGCCGCATCGCCGAAGGCGCCGCGATGATTCGCACCAAAGGTGAGGCGGGGACAGGCGATGTCGTTGAGGCTGTCCGGCACGCCCGCAACGTAAACGGCGCTATCCGTCGCATCAGCAGGATGGATGCAGACGAGCTGTTCACCTACGCAAAGGACATTCAGGCGCCGTACGAACTGGTGAAGGAGACGGCGGAACAGAATCGATTGCCGGTCGTGAACTTCGCGGCAGGCGGTGTGGCGACGCCGGCGGATGCCGCGCTTATGATGCAGCTGGGTGTGGATGGCGTCTTCGTCGGTTCCGGCATCTTCAAGAGCGACGACCCCGCCAAGCGCGCCCATGCCATCGTACAGGCGGTCACGCACTTCAACGACCCTCACATTCTGGCCGAAGTGAGCGAAAACCTGGGCGCGCCGATGGTCGGCATCAACGTAACCGAACTTTCAGAAGCCGAGAAACTGGCAGAGCGGGGATGGTAGCAGGCGCGACGCTTGATTCTTCAGTTCTGCCGGTAGTCTTCCTTGCCTGTCCTGACGCCGGTCGAATTCCTCGCTCAGCGAGAGGATAGTCAATGAGCGAAGTTCGCTTGGGAGTGCTCGCGCTTCAAGGTGCCTTCCGCGAACATATAGCCATGCTGCAGCGCCTCAACGTTGAAGCCGCGGAGGTGCGTCTGGCGAGAGAACTCGACGACCTGGACGGACTGATTATTCCGGGCGGCGAGAGCACCAGTATGGGGCTTGTCGCCGAACGCTGGGGCCTCGTTGAGCCACTGCGTCAATGGGTCCACGGTGGCCGGCCCACTTGGGGCACTTGCGCCGGCATGATTCTGCTGGCCGAGCACGCGACCGGCCAGAAACTGGGCGGTCAGGCGCTGATCGGTGGTCTGGACGTAACGGTCAATCGCAACTATTTTGGCCGCCAGATCGACAGCTTCGAGGCC
Organism: Caldilineaceae bacterium; assembly: GCA_965200615.1. GTDB lineage: Bacteria > Chloroflexota > Anaerolineae > Caldilineales > Caldilineaceae > Bin5. The sequence continues at coordinate 2,621,494 of OZ241377.1, forward strand.
GACCTCGACGTACCCGTCCTGGGAGATACTCCCTTCCACGCAGTCTTCATTCGCGCCCCCGCCATTACCGCAGTAGCCGAAGATGTGGAGACACTGGCGACCGTTGCCTCCCCGCCTGATGAAACCGATTCCGTAATCGCCGCTGTCCGCAAAGGAACGATTCTGGCGACCGCATTCCACCCCGAACTCACTGGTGACCTGCGCTGGCACCGCTTCTTCGTGCAGATCGTAAGCGATTTCATGTCGCGCTCTGGCCAAAGTGGGGGTGAGATTCCCCTGTGACCCAACGGCATTCGTCACGAAGCGAGAAAATGCGCTTCGGCGCCCCTCAACCTGTAGGCAACTTTCTCCTACGGGCTCTTCGGCTCTGAAGGCGGTTCATCCTCCTCTGGCTGCTCCGATTCTTCTGGAGCTTCCGGCTCGCCCGTGGAGTCGGGTGCCGCGGGCGGCTCCGGCTCCTCTTGGGGATCAAATACTGTCGGCGGAACGATCTCTCCTGAGGCCTCAGCTTCTTCGACAGGTTCAGCTGTCCAACCGGTATCTGGTTCCCTGACCTGTACGGCGCCTTCCCTTGCAACTCGCGCAAGTTGGCCGTACAGGTGACTCTGGAAGTAGTAGACGATCAACTGCGACAACGGCACAGTCACCACCGCGCCGATAACACACAGAATCAGTCCTACGATGCTACCGACCGTCGTAATGATCATACTGGCGATCACTGTGAGAATAGCGACTATGGCAACATTGCCTATGTTGTCGCGAGTCCAGTCCCAGATTTCGGAAACTTGAAGGCCGTCGCTGATTGTTTCGTTCCTGGCAAAGGCGATCGTGAATCCAGGTTGAAAGACGAGGAAAGCGATTCCAACCAGAAACTGCAGACACATGGCGCACAGCATGACGATTGCCCCAATATCATCGCCCCCGTGTGGCAAGTTTTCAGAAAGAACTGCGCCGATGATGAACATCGGGACTGAAACTAATATAATCGGCAGCGCCCACACGATGTAAACGCAAATCAACTTTACCCCGCGAACGAGATCATCACCCCACCGGTCCCACTCCGGCAGGACAGGATGAGCTTCGTCGCGTACGTTCTGGAGAAGACGCACCAGGTAACCGAACAGAATAAAGTAGCCCAAAACGCCGACCAGCGCCACGAGGAGCAATGTACTGATCAGAAGCAGCCCCGTGCCAATGGCCGTCTTCTCGACCCAGCGTTCGTCCTCTGAAAAATATGTCAGTGCTCGTCCGATATCCATAGGTGCTCTCCTTTGTCGAAGACACGGCGATGCCAGGCAATTCAGTGACAGGCAGTGCTGCTATATACATCTCTACGACTGCTCGCGAGTTAAGTTTCAAGTCCCTGCCCGAGCGCCGCCCCAATCTCCTCTCTGACCCATGAGTCTTCCTCATGAACCAGGAGAGATTCCAGACAGGCCGCGGCCCTTGCATCGTTATGGCGGCGCAGAAGTTCACCCAGTGCCCACGCCGCATGCCCTCGGGGCAGCGCCGATTCGTCAGCAGTCGCAGCTTCCAACCCTGCAAATGCCGTCGGGTCGCCCCAGTTTCCGAGGGCAACGCAAACATTGCGCAGCATCCCCGATCGTCTTGCCCTCTTCAGCGGCGACCGCCGCCAGCGTTCGGCGAAAGCGTGCGGCTCTAGCCAGTACGGCATGCGTTGATCAAACCCTTCCAGCAGCGGCGGCGCCACGCGCTCCTGTTGGGCCTCCAGCCCTCTCAACAGCGGTGTGCGTTCTTCAAGCCGCTGATTCCAGGGGCAGACCTCCTGGCAGATGTCGCAACCGAAGATCCGGTTGCCGAACAGGCGCCGCAATGGGCGGGGAATCGGCCGGCGTGACTCGATCGTCCAATAGGAAATGCAACGCTGGGGGTCCAGATGAAACGGACCGACAAAGGCATCGGTCGGGCAGGCATCAATGCAGCGCGTGCAGTGGCCGCATGTGGCCAGCGGGGTCTCGTGCGTCTCTTCTTCGTATTCGAGTCCGCTGCTCTGACCTTTCCCTGACGACAGCCTTATGTCCCCTTCCAATTGCCAGGACCCGTAATCGCCGGCCGCCGGCAGACCTGCAAGCGTTTCTTCCACGCCGTAAGCGGTGGAACGGACCGCGACGGCATGCCGATCGCAGGCCAGCGCCTCCGGTACCAGGAGCGTTGCCAGAAAGAGCCAGCTGCCTCTCTGCGGGTGGATCGTACAGCAATTCTTTCCGGTAAATCCGATGCCCGACTGATGAGCCCAGTCCCGCTCCAGAACAGGGCCTGTATCCACCAGCCCCTTCCCCGGAGTCGAGCGGCCGCTCCGGGCGCGTAGCCAGCCATCTAGCGCATAGAGCAGCGGACGAACAATTTCGTGGTAGTCGTCCCCCCAGGCATAGCGGGCAATGACGCCGCGCGCCGGGTCATACAGGACCTCCGGCGCCAGGTCGAAACGGTGATGGTTAACACCCAATACGATGAGTGAACGGAAGGGCGGGCCTGTCTCTGCCAGCAGCGCCGGATTGCGCCTCTTCTCCAGGTTGCGCGTCAGGTATTCCATTTCGCCGGCCCGGCCCAAACCCAGCCAGCGGGAAAAAAATTCGGCGTGGGCCGGCTCGCCCACCTTGACAATGCGACAGAAGTCGAATCCAAGGCGGCGCGCTTCCACTTTCAACAATTTGGACAAAGTACGGTCTGACACGCGGGATACCTCAAGGGGGCCAGTCCTCCAACGCTTGCGCTCTTTGCTCCAATGCAACGCTGCCCAGGACCAGGAAAAGGGCCGGCCTGTCAACTACCCCATTGCCTGAGCTGCCTGTGGAGAAAGCGCATTTACCTGCACGCGTGATTCAGGCAGAGCAACTGTTCAGCAAGCCAGGCACATTATAATAGCAGCCGATCATAGTCTCAAGAGATCGATGCCCTCGGGGCGCGCCGGAAAGGTTCGAGGTTTCTTGCCGTAGCCCACGCCGGATACGCCCCGGAATGACCTCTCAAAATTGGGTCAGAATGGGCTATTGCCCCCTGTTGTCCCGAGCTGCTTCGTATCCTGACTTCAGCCGCTCACCCGTTGCACAGTGGCATCTTTCCGGCACATTCGCGACCCCATCCTGTTGTCATGCGTATAGTGAAGTGACGGAGAAAGTTTGGGAGTCGGCTGAATCTGTGCTAAACTGATTCAGTACCGGCTGAACTGTGCGCCGCGGTATTCCAGCGATGGTTCAGCTCTTTATTCGCTGTTGGCGGCCCACCAGAGTAAAGGTTCAATTCAGACGTCGCTTTTTGAGATTCTCTGGTACACGAGGAAAGGAGTTCAGGAGTACCACATGAGCATTTCGACGGAAGAAAAGACCAGGATCATTGAAGAGTACCGGACTTTCGAACAGGACACTGGTTCCCCTGAAGTACAGGTTGCGCTCCTGACCACGCGCATTAATGCCCTGACCGAACACCTGCAAACGCACAAACACGACGAAGGCTCGCGACGAGGCCTGTTGAAATTGGTCGGTCAACGCCGCCGCCATTTGGCATACCTGGCAAGAAAGGATGTGAACCGCTATCGCCAGCTGATTGGGAGGCTGGGTCTGCGTCGATAAATGGCATTGATGGGGCGGAATGAGAAAGTTTTCGCCCTTCAACTGTAGCTGCTCGTGCCGGGTAGCCGCTGAAGCCGCAGCCTTTATCTCCCATTTGAGAAAGGCTGTGGACCGCTCCCGGCAGTTCAGAAAGTAGTTCGTGCTTGACAGCGCGACCGTGAGAAAGACAAATACTGCCACCAGCCGCTCGCAGATGCATTTCGTGCTCAGTGCACTGTAATTGGCAGATTCTGCCACCGGGGTCCGGCATTGGAGAATGGACCGAAGCCTTCGCTGAAAGAGCCGTTCTCGCTCGCAAACGGGCGCTTCGATCCGTTCTCCAGTTCCGCACCTCGAATCAGTGCGCAGAGAATTCGCTGGAATGATGAATGCCGGGTAGCATCGCTTTCCACTCAGACCGGCGATTTCGTTTGCGGGTGGTGGCAACGCCAGATGCGTTGCCGGTTCCGCTATTCACACGAGCCGGTGGCCCCACCTGCCCGCTCTTCCGGGAGGAGGAGCGGCGCAATACCCGATTCGAGGTGAACCGAGATGGAACAAACCAGACTGTTTGAAGGCGCCCGCGTCTACGCCACGACTTTGGGCGACAAAGAGATCAGCATTGAGACGGGCATCCTTGCCCAGCAGGCAGGCGGCGCGGTAACCGTCCGTTGCGGCGACACGGTCATTCTCGCGACTGCCACGATGGACAGAGGCGTCCGGCCGGGAATCGGCTTCTTTCCCCTGACCGTCGATTTTGAAGAAAAACTCTACGCCGCCGGACGTATCCCCGGCAACCTCTTCCGCCGCGAAGGCCGTCCAAGTGAACAGGCGATTCTCCTCTGCCGCCTGGTGGACCGGCCGCTGCGCCCTCTCTTTCCCAAAGGTATGCGTAACGAGGTGCAGATAATCCTCACCGCGCTCAGCTCGGACAACGAGCATCTGATCGACCCGCTTGCCATTATCGCCGCTTCAGCAGCCCTCTCAATCAGCGATATCCCCTGGGCCGGGCCGGTTGGCGCGGCCTCTCTCGCCTATGTGGACGGCGAGCTTATCGTCAATCCGACCGCTTCCGATATGGAGTTGAGTACACTCGGCTTGCAGGTTGCCGGCACCTCCGACAATATCCTTATGGTGGAAGCGGGCGCCGACGAGTTGCCGGAAGATATCATGCTGGATGGACTGCGTTTGGCCTACGAATCAATGCAGCCCGTAATCCAGACGATACAACGGATGCAGGCTGAGATTGGGAAAGTAAAGTATACCGACCATCCTGTCTTTGAGGCGGCCGCGGACACAGTCGAAAAGGTCAACCAGCTGGCGCGTGACAAGGTCAGGACGGCCGTAAGTGGAACGACTGACCGCGACGAACGCAAGGCCCGTCTCGCCGGGGTCCGCGACGAAACGATGGAGGCCCTGGCCGAGGCGATCGGTGCAGGTGAAGTCGACGCCGGGGATGTGGACGACGCGCTGGACAGCCTGCATAAGGAGGCGGTCCGTAGGCGCATCTTGGATGAGAGCGTCCGACCCGACGGCCGCGACCCCCAGACTGTACGCCCGATACAGGTACAGGTCGGAAACATTCCACGTGTCCATGGCAGCGGTCTGTTCATGCGCGGGGAAACCCATGTCCTGACGATCGCGACACTGGGTACCCCTGGCGACGCCCAACGCCTCTACACGTTGCAGCCGGAAGAAGAAAAACGTTATATCCACCACTACAACTTCCCACCTTATTCGACGGGCGAGGCCTACCCCATGCGCGGGCCAAAACGCCGCGAAATCGGTCACGGCGCCCTGGCCGAAAGGGCATTGCAGCCGGTAATTCCCGACGAATTTCCCTATACCTTGCGACTGGTGAGCGAAGCCGTCAGCAGCAACGGCTCTACCAGTATGGGCTCCGTTTGCGGCAGCACCCTGGCGCTCATGGACGCCGGTGTCCCGATCGATGCGCCAGTTTCCGGGATTGCAATGGGCCTGGTTCAGGATCAGGATTCCGGGGACTATGTTGTTCTGTCCGACATCCAGGGCGTGGAAGATCATCTTGGCGATATGGACTTCAAAGTCGCCGGCAGCGGACACGGTATCACCGCCCTGCAGATGGATCTCAAAATCAAGGGGCTGGACTTTGAGATCCTGCGGATCGCTCTGGAGCAGGCCCGGCAGGGACGCCTGCACATTTTGGAAAAGATGTTGGCCGTACTCCCCGAAGCGCGAGAGGAGCTCAGTCCCTACGCGCCTCGAATCCTCACCGTAAGCGTCGACCCGGAGAAGATCGGCAAAATTATCGGCCCGGGCGGCAAGACCGTTCGTGCTCTGCAGGAACGATACGAAGTCAAGATCGATATCGACGACGACGGTTCGGTATTTATCTCAGGCCTTAACGGTCTGGCGGCCGAAGAAGCCCGCCGCGAAATCGAATCTCTGACCGAAGAGGTCGAAATTGGCAAGATCTATACCGGGCAAGTCGTGAGAGTTGAAGCCTATGGCGCCTTTGTCAACTTGCTTCCTGGCGTGGATGGGTTAGTGCATATCAGCCAGTTGGCAGACTACCGGGTCAACAATGTGGAGGAAATCGCCAACGTAGGCGATGAACTCACGACCATGGTGATCGACATCGATCCGGCAGGCAAGATTCGCTTGAGCCGGCAGGCTGTACTGGAAGGTTGGAGTGCAGAAGAAGCTCGCGACCGCGACCGTGGAGGGCGCCGCGGCGGCGGCCGTGAACGGGAACGCGGCGGACGCGGAGGTAACCGCGAGCGGGACCGCAGCATGAGAAACGGTGGCCGCCCTCGAAGATAAGAGACGGTAGCCCGCCAAAGAGGCAGTTTGTCGGCCCGTTCGATCGATGAAGATATCGACTCGAAACCAGGAAGAGAAAGTCAGTCCTCGTGAACTGCTGCCTGCGGACGATCCGCAGGCAGCAGTTTCCCCTGCAGAACAGCCGAGTCGGCTCGGCCCTGGGAGAGCTTTGGCGTCCACCGGCTCCGGCAATCCGGCGGTTAGCCGGTCCGTCCCCGATTCGCAGGTCATGACCACCGCCGCTGCCATCGTTTCTACGCTGAAGGAAATCTTACAGATCGTTCTCCCTGCCATCTTCCTGGCAGCGCTTATTCATCTCTTCCTGGCGCAAGCAACGATTGTGCGCGGGCAGAGTATGCAGCCGAACCTTCGACCTGAAGAGAGGCTGATCATGGAAAAGCTGAGTTATTACTTTCAGGCCCCCCGGCACAACGAAATAGTCGTACTGGATATGCCCGAGTCGCGGGCGCTGATAATCAAGCGCGTCGTAGGACTCCCGGGCGAAACGGTTGAGATTCATCAGGGACGCCTCCTTGTCGACGGTCGTGAAATGGTCCCCATGGAGGTCGTCGGGCAAAGCTTGCAGGCCCACACGGTCGCGGAAGACGGCCGGCCGGCCCCAGGCTTCGGGGACCTCCGCCCCGACTACGGCCCCGTCACGCTGACAGAGGATCTGTTCTTCGTTCTGGGCGACAACCGTGACAATAGCAACGACAGCCGCGTATTTGGTCCGGTTCACCGCGACTACATCAGAGGCCGCATTTGGGTACGTTACTGGCCGTTGACGAGATTTACCATCTTCAGATAGTCTGAACTGTAATCTGCTTGAGGCGCCGCCAGCGCCGAAATCTGCGGTGGCATGAGGCGTGCGCCTTTCTGCATCTCTCAAAAGCATGAATACAAAAAAGTGGAGTACGACGACAAAAATAGTGGTGTCATCGCTTCTCGGCCTTCTGGCCGCGCTACTGCTCTACGCCTTCCGGGTGATGATCCAACCGACGATCATCGCCCTCCTGCTCACCTTTGTCCTCTACCAGCCGGTAAGTTGGGTGCAGCAGCGCACCGGCTGGAGTCGGGCCACCTCGATCGTTGCCGTCTATCTGCTGGTGATTCTCATACTGATCATTGGGCCGATTATCTTCGTGCCCCGAGTGGTCTCGTCGGTTGAATCTCTGCTCATTCTGCTCGAGACCATGGTCACCGATATGCAGTCGGCCTCTTCAGGCCCCCTCCTGCCTATCTTCGGATTCAGCCTCAACATCGACGATATTCTTCAACAGTTGGGCGCCGTCATTCAGAATGTACTCTCACAGGCCGGCGCCGGTGTCCTCGGTTTGGCAGCCACCTTTACAACCGGAGTGCTGACCACCATCTATGTGCTTGTGCTTGGCTTCTGGTTGCTCAAAGACATAATCAAGTTGCAGCGCATGGTGATGAACGCGCTGCCGCCGGAGTACCGGGATGATGTCCAGCGCATGACACAGGAACTCGGCGAAATCTGGATGGCGTTTCTGCGCGGGCAGCTGGTTTTGGGCCTTGTGGTTGGCTTCATGACCTGGATCATCATGTCGATTGTCGGTCTGCCCAATGCAGCGGCCCTGGCTCTGCTCGCCGGCATTCTTGAATTTCTGCCCACCGTGGGTCCTGGAATCAGCGGCGCTATCGGCACTCTTGTGGCGCTCCTGCAAGGTCCGACCTGGCTCCCGATTGGCAATATCCCTTTCGCCATAATCGTCCTGATCCTGTACGTCATTATCACGCAGGTCGAAAGCGTCTATCTCATTCCCCGCCTCGTCGGGCGCCGCGTGCGCCTCCATCCCGCCGTCACCTTTACCGGTATCATCAGCGCCGCGCTCGTCTTCGGAGTCCTGGGCGTGCTTCTGATCACGCCGACAATTGCCAGCGTTCGCGTCCTCTTGGGATATGTCTTCCGTAAACTGCGCGATCTGGAGCCGTTCGAGTCTCAACAACGGCAAAACGAGATCCAGATTCCCGGGCTGATCGGCGGCCATTGGATCGAAGGCATTGTATTTGATCTCGATGGCACCCTGACCCATCTTGACTGGTCCTTGGCAACCGAACTGTCCCAGCGCTTTGACCGGTTCGAGCAGATCTGGCCCGGTGAAAGGCGTGAGCAGTTTTTCCGTCGCTTTATGGCCTGGATGGAGGGGCCTTCCCTGGCAATCATAAGCCTGCTCACATGGCTCAGGCTGCACGAAGACGCGCGCCGGCTTACCCGCCGCCTGCAACGTGTGCGGGGCTTTCCCCCCAGTGAAGCTCAGACCCTTCGCGATGGCGTGCCCGAGTTGCTCATGGAGTTGCGGCAGCAATACAAGGTGGCGCTGATTACGAACCGTTCGCGAAACGAGTTGGACTCTTTCTTCCAGCACGCCGAACTGCCCGACGACCTGTTTGACGCCATCGTCACCAGAGACGACCTGCGCAAGCCCTCCCCCAACAGCGAAGGACTGTTGAAGGTGTTGGAGATTCTCAATCTTCCCGCAGACGCGTGTCTGGTCGTTGGTGATACCGAACTCCAGCTGCGCGTCGGCGAGGCGGTCGGCGCGGTACAGGTCGGTCTTCTGTGCGGCATGGGCGCGACCCAGAACTTCAGCAACGCAGACCTGATCCTGGAAACGCCGACAGACCTGATTGGCTACCTGAATCGCCCACAGGTGATGGCGAAGTTGTGGTCGTGAGACAAGCGCAGGGCCATCGGCTCAACGCGCCCGAACCGGGCCGGAATCTGATAATTTAATGTAAGTTCAATATGAAACTACGACTATTCGTGCCAACAACAGATCAGAAGCACAGAAGCACGGCCTTCGCTTACGAAATACGCAAATTCTGGGTTTCAATTGGGATCTACATTAGGCAAGAAATTCTCTTGTTTCCATGTGCAGTCCGGGAAGGTCAGAATTACCGGCTCTGGCAGGTGATTCGCGTCCGCACCTTTCTGCCCAGCAAAATCCAGTCAAAAATCGAACGAGAACTCTCCGACGTTTTCCGGGCAATTCGAGCCCTGACGTGTTCCCCTCCAGGGAAAGGCCCCATCCGCTCGGTACCGTGTTGGAAACAACCCATGCAAGCGCCCGCTCTTGGAATTCCACCTTCGGGAACCCGAGTTACCAATCTCTTTCCCAGCCCTCACTACAACAAACTTCAACGCGCAACAGTTTGGAGGAGACATGTTCATTAGATACTCGAAAATCACCATAGTTTGGGCCATTGCACTCCATGCGTCACTTGTAGTATTCAACAACCTTACAGACTATAACTCGAACTACTGGTTCGTAGTTCACGTCCTCAAAATGGACACGACCTTCCCCGACAATTTGGGTATGTGGCGAGCGCTAAACGCTTCGTCAGTGCACCATCTGCTCTACTGGGTCATAATTCTCGTTGAGCTGGCGATCGCGGTACTCTGCTGGTGGGGGGGAGCACGCCTCCTTCGGGCGAAAAATGACGCCCAGAGTTTCAGTCAGGCCAAAGGCATCGCCGTCGCAGGCCTGACTCTGGGGACTGTCCTGTGGTTTACAGGGTTTATCACCATCGGCGGAGAGTGGTTCCTGATGTGGCAATCGGATGTCTGGAACGGAATCCAATCAGCTTTTCGCCTGGTCGTCGTCTTCGGAATCGCGCTTCTTTACCTCACCCGGTCGGAAGACGCTCTTGATGCCTGACCCCGCACTGAGACAGTCTGTATCGCGCCCGACGCCGGCAGGCTTGTCTTCCATTCCCCGTTCTACTTCAATTCCAATCCGTTCCGACAGTCGCCGCAGTGCCGCTTCGCTCAAACGGGTCGGCGCCGATGCCCCTTTCCGTCTCAATCCACATCAGCTTCCCGTCGCTCCGTATATGGACGCGCCCCTCCAGATCGTTTCTCAGAACTAGTCGCCCGTCTAGTATCTCCAGTATCTCCAGCGCTGCTATCCAAATTATGGTTGCCGAATGTCGGAATATTAAACTACGTCGAGACGCTGGCTGTCGCTGAGGCAAGACAGCCGGTTGCGCTGTGGAAAGAACATATAAACGACAGGTTTTCCTCTCGCCCTGATCTTGTGGTATAACTGAACCGGAGAAGGCTCCTTGTGACTTTCCCGATTCCCTCGTAGCCCAAAGCGGACTTCAATAGGTAACTACGCATAGAGTTTCCAACACCCGAACCCATCGAGGAGGCAGTTCTTTGCAAGCATTTGAATTTGTAGCGCCAACAACTGTGGACGAGGCAATCTCGGCCTTGGCTGCCGGGGGCGGAAGGGCCCGCCCGCTTAGCGGGGGCACCGACCTCATTGCCCAGCTCCAGGAAGGTCGCCTCGCGCTGGACACAGTCGTCGACCTGAAGCGAATCCCCGAATTGATGGCGATTTCCATCAGCGGCGACGGCCTGACCCTGGGCGCTTCCGTGTCCTGCCATTCGATCAACGCCAATCAGGCGATACGCGATGCCTATCCGGCCCTGATCGATTCGACGCACCTGATCGGCGGCACCCAGATCCAGGGGCGCGCCAGCCTTGGCGGCAACCTGTGTAACTCTTCTCCGGCCGCCGATTCGATTCCCAATCTCATTGCCCACAGCGTCACCTGTAATATCGCAGGGCCCAACGGCCGTCGCTCAGTCGCAGTGGAGGATTTTTGTACAGCACCTGGCCGCAATGTGCTGGAAGATGGCGAGTTTCTGGTCTCGCTGGATTTCCCCACGCCGCCCGCAAACTTCGGTGCAGCCTACCTGCGATTCATCCCACGCAATGAAATGGATATTGCGGTTGTCGGCGCCGGCGCCTCTGTTGTTTTGAGCGATGACAAGAGTACCATCCAGTCTGCACGTGTGGCGCTGGGCGCTGTCGCGCCGACCCCGCTGTACGTGGAGGAGGCAGGCGACGCCTTAGCCGGTCAACCGGTCTCCGAAGAGTCCCTGGCCGAGGCCGCCGAGCTGGCCAAGGCCGCGGCAAAGCCGATCAGCGACATGCGTGGAACGATCCCCCAGCGCAACCATCTCTCTGCTGTACTGACACAGCGCGCTCTGCGGATCGCAATTGACCGGGCACGAGGCACCAGAACTGTTGACGAATTGGGGAGACTGAACGGACATGGCTAAAAAGATCGCAGTAGAAACAACACTGAATGGCGAAGAGACTGTTTTCCTTTGCGAGCCTCGTCAGACTCTGCTGGAGGCGCTCAGGGACAATCTGGGCCTTATTGGCAGCAAAGAAGGCTGCGGCAATGGCAACTGCGGCGCCTGTAACGTGATCCTGGACGGCGTTCTCGTCAACTCCTGTCTCGTGCTGGCGCCGGAAATCGAAGGCCGCTCGGTCGTGACAATCGAAGGCATCGCAGAAGACGGTGAGTTGCATCCGCTCCAGCAGAAATTCCTTGAACACGCCTCTTTGCAGTGCGGTATCTGCACGCCAGGCTTCATCGTCTCCGCCAAGTCGCTGTTGGATGACAACCCCGATCCCAGCGAGCATGATGTGCGCCTGTGGCTCGCAGGCAATCTCTGTCGTTGCACAGGCTATGACAAGATCGTGCGGGCTGTGTTGGACGTGGCTGAAAGCGACGCCTAGCTCGGAGGAGGAATCAAATGGCCGGTACAAAACAGAATGGAACGGGTAAACTGGCCGCAAACGGCCAGAACGGTTATAAGGTCATCGGCACGCGCCCTGTGCGGCCAGACGGTGTAGACAAAGTAACGGGCCGTGCCGTCTATGCCGCCGATGTGCAGATGACCGGGCTGCTGCACGGCTTTGTCCTGCGTAGTCCCCACGCCCACGCCAACATTCGCTCCATCGACACGAGCAAGGCCGAAGCCCTGCCCGGTGTGCGCGCCGTCGTCACGGCGGCCGACCTGCCTGTAGCCGAGGACAAAATCGAAGACCTCGGCGAAGGCGCCATCAACCTCAAATACCTGAGCGACAACATCCTGGCCCATGAAAAGGCCCTCTACCACGGCCATGCCGTGGCGGCCGTGGCTGCGGTCAACCCGCATATCGCGCAGGAGGCCGCTGAGCTAATCGAAGTCGACTATGAGGTGCTGCCACCCGTGATGACGGTTGACGACGCTCTGGCAGACGATGCGCCCATTCTCCTTGATACGCTGCGCACCGATTCAATGGGCGAAATCGGCACAGAGCAGACCAACCTGGCCTCCTTCTTCCGCCACCAGCGCGGCGATCTGGATGCGGGCTTCGCGGGGGCCCACCTTGTGGTCGACCGCACCTACCGCACCGAAACAGTCCACCAGGGGTACATCGAACCGCACGCCGCCACCGCCCTGTACAGCGCCGACGGCCAGATCATTATCTGGACCAGCACACAGGGCTCGTTCGCCGTGCGCGGCCAGGTCTGCGAGATCCTGCAGATTCCGGTCTCCCGGCTCAAGGTGGTTCCCACCGAGATCGGCGGCGGTTTCGGCGGCAAGATCAACGTCTATGTTGAGCCGGTCGCCGTTCTCCTTTCCCGGAAGGCCGGACATGAGCCTGTCAAGGTCGTCATGAGCCGGGCCGACGTCCTGGCCGCGACAGGGCCCACCTCAGGCTCGAATGTCCGCGTAAAGATCGGCGTCGATGCAAACGGCAAGATCTCCGCTGCCCTCGCCGAACTCTACTACGAGGCCGGCGCCTATCCCGGTTCACCGGTCGGAGCGGCTGCAAACGTGAGCCTGGCCCCTTACGCAATCGACAATCTTCAGGTGGACGGCTACGACATCGTAGTGAACCGCCCTCGCAGCGCAGCCTATCGCGCGCCCGGGGGAACCAACGTTGCCTTTGCGGTCGAGAGCGTCGTCGACGAACTGGCCGAAAAGCTGGGCCTGGATCCGGCTGAATTCCGCATCCTCAACGGGGCAAAAGAGAACGATCGCCGTCCCGACGGCCTGCAGTACGCCCGTATCGGTCAGATAGAGACGGTCGAGGCCATTCGGGACTCGGAACACTACCAGTCATCGCTCGAAGGCAAATATCGCGGCCGCGGCATTGCGTCAGGATACTGGAACAACTGGGGCGGCCAGTCCAGCGCTACCGCCGTTCTCAACCCCGACGGCACGGTCAATCTCAATGAGGCCTCAACCGATATCGGCGGCACCCGTGCCTCGATCGCCATGCAGTTGGCCGAGGCGATGGATATCGAATACGAAATGGTGAAGGCCCGCGTCGTGGATACCGACACTGTGTCCTACAACGACGTGACCGGAGGCAGCCGCACGACCTTCGCCACCGGTTTGGCCGCCTACAACCTGGGCCAGCAGCTCATCAAAGAAATGAAGAGCCGCCTCGCCGACCAGTGGGACGTTGGCGCCGGTGACGTGCGCTACGAAGACGGCGCCTTCAGCGCCGGCGGCGAAAGCCTCCCGTTCGTCGAGGCCGCCGGCCTCGTCCAGCGGGAAGAGCCCTTGATGGCCAGTTCAACGGTCCATCCGCAGGACTTCGGCCCAGGATTCTCCACGCAGTGCGTCGACGTCGAAGTCGATCCGGAGACGGGCAAAATCACGATTCTTCGTTACACGATCGCCCAGGACGTTGGCAAGGCCATTCATCCCTCCTATGTTGAAGGACAGATGCAGGGCGGGGTCGCGCAAGGTATCGGCTGGGCAATCAACGAAGAGTATATCTACGACGACGAGGGCCACCTCCTCAACGCCAGCCTGCTCGATTACCGTATGCCAACGGCTCTGGACCTGCCGATGATCGAGACGATCATGGTCGAGGTCCCCCATCCCGCCCACCCCTATGGCGTACGCGGCGTCGGTGAGGTCAACATCGTGCCTCCCGCCGGCGCAATCGCCAATGCCGTCTACAACGCCACCGGCGTGCGCATGGACAAGCTCCCGATCTCCCCGGCCAATCTCCTCGAGGCGATGTGGGCCCGGGAGACTGAACCTGCTGAACTCGTGCCAGGAGACGATTGAGCGTGGCCAAAGTCTGGATTCCACCGCTGATGCGCCCGCTCACCGGCGGCCAGCAGATTGTCGAAGCCGAGGGCGAATCGGTGCGTGAACTGGTCGCCGCCCTGGAGGAACGCTTCCCCGGGGTTGCCGAACGCATCATCGATGAAGGGCGCATCCGGCCCGGTTGGACCGTCGCCGTGGACGGTGCCGTGCAGAATCGCGGCCTGCGCGCGGCCGTGGGGCCGGACAGCGAAGTCCATTTCGTTCCGGCCATGACAGGCGGGCGGGTCGGGCTGCTGCAGTAAATTTGGCACGTTCTGTCTTGCCCTTGACCGGATAAACGCGTTCGGTCAAGGGCAATTTGCTTCTTGAAGTGAAATCTGTATACATTGGCTTTGGCTGTCGAAGCCAAATGGATTCACACATTGTGAGGTATGAGAATGTCATTTTACTTTCGTAGAGAGTACTCAGTGAGCGAAAATCGCACGGCCGGCGGTCCCGGCGACAGTGATTCTGATGAATTCAGATCCTATGATCTTGATTTGGAAGAATATAGCCCGGATGATTACGAATCTGACTACTTTGAGGATGAGATCGGAGAGCTTTATGAAGACCGAGCTCAAGAAATGCAAGACCGCGTTGAAGATATGCTAGATGGCTTCAAATAGGATCGATTCGATCATTCAGATGAAGGAAGCGCCGTACAGTACGAGTTACAGGCGTCATATGTTCGGCCCTCACTTCGCATCTTAACGCGCATAACATTGTCGCGTTTATCGCCAAAATGTGCGCTCTCCAGAAGGACAAATCTTCCCTGAGTCCTGACCATCACAAGTCAGACAGTCGGGTAGCTCTCCAGTGGCCTTGTAAACGGTTGAAAGTAGAGCCCTCTTGCCCCCTCCAACAACTCTTGGAATCCTACCCTCCGCAATACCTCTGCAACGGAAAAAGGGGTCTGCTGCTGCATGGCGATAACTTCGATGCCCTCTCCTGGCTGCTGGCAAATGGCTACGGCGGCAGCGTCCGGCTGATCTACCTGGATCCACCGTATAACTCGAACCGGACCTATTCCAGCCGCATTCGTCTGCGCGGCAAGGGGCAGCCCACGCTCGGCGAAACTGCCGCCTATAACGATGTCTGGCAACCGGGCGACTACCTCCAGTTTTTGGCCGACCGCCTGCTCCTCCTTCGCGAACTGTTACACGAAGACGGTACCCTATGGCTGCACTGCGATTACCGCATGCAGGCGCATCTTCTCCTGTTGCTGAAAGAGATTTTCGGAGCCGAATCGCACCTCAATACAGTATTTTGGCGCAGCCAGACGATGCGCGGCGCCAAAGTCCATGCCCGCTACTTTCCCAACAGTGCCCACGCGATCCATATTTTTCGCAGAACGTCCCGAGGCCGGCCCTTTTGGCATGCGCCCAGACGCGAGACCGTTCTCACCGAGGAGGCCGCCGCCGCGCAGTACATGCGCGACGAGCGCGGCTTCTTCCGCACTTCGGACCCGGGCACGTACAGCTTCGAGCGCCTGAAGTCCCTCCTTGCGGCAGGGCGGCTGTACGCCCCATACGGCGGCGACGTTATCGTAGATGAAGGCGCGCAGCGCGTGTACGCCTCCAACGGCGGAAATATTGGCGTGAAGTACTACCTTGAAAAACGCGGCCGCAATCGCTATGTCTTAACGAAGCCGGTGGACAATCTCTGGGACGATATTGCCGGTCTGGGAACGGTTCCCGGAGAGGACGAGAACTACCCCACCCAGAAGACCGAGAGGCTGCTGCACAGGATTCTTGAAACCGCCAGCCGTCCCGCAGATCTCGTGCTCGATCCCTTCGCCGGCTCCGGCACTACGCTGAATGTGGCGCATAAGCTGGACCGTGAATGGATCGGCTGCGACAGTTCCTGGCCCGCAGTGCGAACGGCCGCTTGCCGCATCAGCCGCCACCCGACCTGCGCAGCATCGGCCCAGGCTGGCGGAGATGGTGGCCCCATGCCGGATCGTGACGCCGCGGGGGACGGCGCCCGGGTCGAAAGCGGCTACCGGATACTTCGCATTGGCGACGAAGATTTTGTCAATGGGCGCCGCCTTCGGCACGAACCGCACGTCAACCCCACTGCCGACATTCGACTGGACCAGGACGAAGGCCGGCTGACTGTTCGGATAGGAGGATTTCACAGCCCCCGGGTGGCAAGCCTGGCCGCCAAAAAGAAAGTGGCGCTGCCGGGCGACTGGCGGGTGCAAGTGCGGGCGGTACTGGTCGATCCGAATTTTGACGGCGCCACCTTTCGGCCTGCGCTGGTGGACGCGCCCGCAGGCAAGAGCGCTCTTGTTGCTGGCCTATACTCTTGTCCTCAGCCCGTACAGTCCGTAAGACAAGAGAGTGAACGCGCGAAGAGCAGGACCGTCGCAACTGTCATTGTCGACGTAGCGGGTGAGGAGCATCTCTTTGTGGACTCAGCCCCTTTCCATGAAACGCCATAAAGGTCCGGAGTCTGGCCCTGTTTGAGGTCGACACAATCGCGAACCCCTGAGCGAGAACGTTCACGCCCGGGAATGGTATACTTACCGAACTATGACCATTCAGGTGCTGTCCCGGGACGTAGCCGCCAAGATCGCTGCCGGTGAAGTGGTGGAACGGCCTGCCAATGTCGCCAAAGAGCTGATCGAGAACAGCTTGGATGCCGGCGCGAACGAAGTGCAGGTCGAGATCAGGGAAGGGGGGCAGCGTCTGCTGCAGGTGACTGACGACGGGCACGGCATTCCCGCGGCCGAACTGCCGCTGGCAGCGCAGCGGCATGCAACCAGCAAGCTGGGCAGCGCCGCCGACCTGGACCGCATTGCCTCTTTCGGCTTTCGCGGCGAAGCCCTCTATAGTATCGCGGCCGTCAGCCAGCTGACTCTCAGGAGCCGCCACGCAGACGCCGAGACCGGCGCAGAGCTGCGCATCGACGGCGGAAGAGTCACGCGCAATCAGCCCGCAGGACTGCCCGTTGGCACAATCGTCACTGTTGAGAACATCTTTTTCAACACGCCTGCGCGGCGTAAGTTCCTGCGGCGTCCAACCACAGAAGCCGGCAACATCGCGGCAACCGTCCAGCGCTACGCCCTAGCCTACCCGTCCTGCCGCTTCAAATTCGTCACCGATGGCAAACTCTCCTTCTTCACCGAGGGCACAGGACGCGTTGACGAAGTTTTGGCGAAGATATATGGGCGCGAGAACGCCCGGCAGATGATCGGCGTGGGCCGATTACGGGAAAAGGCCGCAGCTCGCCAGGCGGGAACTATAGCCTCTGAGCAGTCTGACAGGTTCTCGCAGCGGGAAAGGCAGCCGGAGAAGGACGAAGTCGACTTCATGTCCGGCTCGGCCGGTAGCCGGGTTCCAACCTCTCCACTGGCCGCCGGAAACTCGGCGCATCGTCCTGCGGGTCTTGCGTCTTCTGCCGGTCCGGGAGGCGTGCAAGTAAGTGGGTACGTCAGTTCCATCTCTCTCACCCGCCCCACCCGCGCCCAGATCAACATTTTCATCAACAGGCGCTACGTCGAAGATCGGAGCCTCACGCACGCTGTTGTGCAGGCATATCACACCTTGCTGCCGGTTGGGCGCTTTCCGCTTGCAGTTCTCTTTGTCGATCTGGATCCTTCGGAGGTCGATGTAAACGTGCATCCGCGCAAGACAGAGGTTCGTTTCGTCGATTCCAACAAAGTTTTCAGAGCCGTCCAGGGTAGCGTACGCCGGGCAGTCATTGAGAACGCCGGCGTGCCGACCGTAGACCTGGGCGAAGAAGGGGAAAGAGTGGCAGCGTCACAGCCGTTTTTGCCTGCCGAAGGCTCTGATCCGCAAGAGCCGGATCATATGCGTCAGTCCGGCTGGTCTGCACGGCGCCATGCGATTCTCAACGCCGGCGTCGGAAGGCGGCCCGCGATGCCGTTTGACATGCCGCGCCCTGAACAGCCTGGAGCCGATCCACTTTTGGACGGGTCGAACGCTCAATCTGACGATTTGCCGCCGCAGGCTGCTGGTGAATCGGAAGAGTCCCCCCGTCATGATGAGCAGACATTGCCGCCTCTTCGGGTAGTCGGGCAGGCCGGCGCAATGTATGTTGTCGCCGAAGGACCGGAAGGGCTGTATCTGATCGATCAGCACGCCGCCCATGAGCGGATTCTGTACGAGAAGTACATGGCCCGGCGCGCAAGCGGCGGCACAGATGGTGGGACGGCCCGCCAGGGGCTGCTGACGCCGGTCTCCTTACATGTAGGCAATGCCCTCGCCGGTCCGGTAGCCCAACACCTGGACACGTTGAACGCCATTGGATTTGACGTCGAACATTTCGGCGGAGATACCTTTCTCGTGCGCGCCGTTCCCGGTGTGCTGTCGCATCAGGATGCAGAGCGAGCGCTCAACGAGATACTGCAGGGTCTGGCCGAAAACCGGGACTTGATAGGGGAGGAGTTGGAGGCGCGGCTGGTGAAAATGGTGTGTAAGCGGGCGTCAATCAAGGCAGGCCAGATCCTGAGCGACATCGAGATGAAGGAGTTGGTGCGGCAATTGGAAACGTGCCAGTCCCCGCGCACTTGCCCTCACGGACGCCCCACAATGCTGCAACTGAGCTCCGGCGAATTGGAGCGAGCCTTCAAGCGGACATAGCGCAGCGCAAACCGGTGACCTTCCTCAAAGTTGACGCGACCCGTGTTGATATAAACACACAAAAAACTTACTCGTTTTGGGAATTGGATTCTTTCGTGTGCTATACTGAAAGGTGGCGCTCCAAAACTCAGAAGATTCCTGTGCCGGTTTTCTGCTTCGCCCGCGCAGGTGAAAGTCGGACGCCAACTGATTACACGGGAAGCGCTACGTGCTCGATTTTGCCAGCCCGGACCTGCTGAGAGTCGCCATTGGCACTGCCTGCTTCGCTGTCGGAGCGTGGCTGGGAACCCTGTTCCCGGACATCGACAGGTTCAGGCTCTTTCGCCTTCGCCACAGGTCGATTGTCACGCACAGCTTCCTGATGCCCGTCCTGCTTTGGACTGGACTGAGCTTTACGAGGGCTGAATGGGCAGAATGGTTCATTCCCGGCTTTGCGGCTGGAGTGGCGCTCCATCTGGCCTTTGATCTCTTTCCCCGGAAGTGGCGCGGCTTCGCGCTGGTAGACGTACCGAAGTTGGGACGCAGTACCAGAACCGTTTCCACTGTCCTGCTGTTTTCCAATCTCTTCTTGTGCGTGATCATATCCGTCTCCACCTTCCCTGAACACGGTCCTGTCGGCATACTCGCATACGCCGCCACACTCACAGCCCTGTACCTTTACGGCCTATTGGCGAAGAATGAACATTTCGCCGCTGGCCCCCTGTTGACCATCCTGACGCTTGGGGGCGACGCCCTTTAGGCTTCTGCTGCCATGAACCAATGAGAGGCAATGTACGATGACTTTGACCGTGACGACTGAGCCACTGGAAAGTCGCCAGCTCGCAATGACAATCGAAGTTGCTGAGGAGCGCATCGATCAGGAGATGCGCAAGGCTGCACGTAAAATCGCCCAACAGGTACGCATTCCCGGTTTCCGCAAGGGGCGCGTGCCCTTTCATATCCTGCTTCAATTCGTAGGTCGAGAGGCGATTATCGGCGAGTTTGTCGACGAACTGGGACAAGATGTCTACAAGGAGGCGCTTGAGCAGGAAGGCCTTGAGCCCTTCTACATGGGAAGTCTTGACAACGTTGACACGGAGCAAGCGGTCCGCTTCCACCTGACCATTCCTCTGCCGCCAGCAGTAAGTCTTGGCGAATACCGCGATCTGCGCGTTGAAGAAGAGGAAGTCGAGGCGGACGAAGAACAGGTCAGGGAGCGCGTCCAGGCCATTCTTGAACAAAATGCCGACTACGTCGAGACCGACCGCCCCAGCCAGTATGGAGACCTGATGACGATCGATTTGAGAGGGGCGGCCTTGGACGACGAAGGCAACGAGACCGAAACCGTTGCCTTCGATGAGGAGGATTGGGACGTAACGCCGGACCAGGAAAACCCCATGGAACCAGCCGGTCTGGATGAAGAACTGGTGGGGCTTTCACCCGGCGAGGAAAAGAGTTTTGAGATCGCATGGCCCGAAGACAGCCCCAGCATGTACGCCGGCGCCACTGTCCGCTTTTCCATCAAAGTTCACAAAACACAGGCTTTCCAAACGCCGCCTGAAATGACAGATGAGATCGCGCAAAACTTCGGCCCGGATTTTGAAACCGCCGCCGACCTGCTCGAAGACCTCCGTGAAAACGCGCTCCAAGAAGCGCAACAACGGGCGGAAGCTGAACATGTCCAGAAAGTCCTGCAGGAACTGATCGATATGAGCGACCTCGCCTATCCACCAGTGGCGGTGGATCTTGAGATCGACCGTCTGGTGCGCAATTCCGATATGCGAATCCGTCAGATGGGGATGCAGGGATTGCAGCAATTCCTGGAAATGTCCAACCAGACGATCGAGGATTATCGCGAGTCGTTGCGCGAGGATGCCGAAAAGTCACTCCAGATTGAGCTTGCGCTGGTGGAGTTCGCGCAGCGCGAGAACCTGAAAGTCAGCGATGAAGAGTTCGAAGAACACGTCGCCAATATGGTCGGCCCTCTGTCGGAGGACGCTGATGAGGAAGCGGAGAAGGTGCATGCCGACACGCTCGAAATGATGCGCGCCGACCACAGCCGTCCACATATCGACAGTGAAATTCTCAAAGACAAATCGGTCAGGCTGCTGCTGGCGATTGCCCGCGGGGAAGATGTGCCGGAGCCGGATACGGACGACGAAGAGTCTGAGGAGGATGAGCAATCCGCTGAGGAAGACTCCGATCAGGGGGAAATCTCAGCCGGGTCCGAACATGTTGAAGAAGAAGCCGCGGCTGAGGAGCCCGCAGACTCTTGAGGACGACGCTGACGAACGTCTGATGGAGAATAGAGCGCGCCCTACATTTCTCGGTGAGCGCATCGCATACATTGTGATCGTTCCGAACTGTCGGTCGATCTCCATTCCGACCGGTTGCGGTGCCGATCCACCTCGAATTCATCAGCCATAAAGGGGAGTTCCAGATGTTCTATCCTTTTGACGAAAACTGCCCGGCCCAGCGGCCGCAGAAACTTGAAGAGACTGGTTTGACTGACGCGACGGGGCTTTCCGGCAGTCAGTTTCAGGCGGGCAGCCTGACGCCGTCGAACATCGTTCCGATGGTTATCGAGAGCACGGGCCGCGGCGAGCGGGCCTACGACATCTACAGCCTCCTGCTGAAGGAGCGCATCATCTTTCTTGGTATGCCGCTTTCGGACCAGGTTGCCAACCTGATGGTTGCCCAACTCCTCTACTTGAATTCCGAGGACCCGAATCAGCCGATCCAGATGTTCATCAACTGCCCCGGCGGCCTCATATACGCCGGCCTGGCCATCTATGACACGATGAAAATGATCCAGACGCCGATACATACCTTTGCTGTCGGCGTTACGGCCAGCATGGGAACCGTCCTGCTCTGCTCCGGCACCAAGGGCAAACGCTATGCTCTGCCGCACGCGACGATCCACATGCATCCGGCCGGTGGCGGCGCGCAGGGTTATACCGAGGATGTACGCATCGCCTTGAGAGAGCAGGAACGCCTTCAGACCCAGCTTTTCCATATCGTAGGTCAACAGACCGGCCATGCCTGGCAGGAGATCGAAGAGATCTTCCAGCGCGACCGTTGGATGAACGCGATCGAAGCTCGCGATTTCGGCATTGTGGACGAGGTCCTCGGCGACAGCAGCGACATTGTCTCCGTCGTGGACGGTCTTGTCAGCGTGCCTGCCCAGAACGGTTCAGAGCCTGTTGCCGATGAGGCGCCCGACGAAGGCAGCGAATAGCAGGAACTGTAAGTTGGCGTGGACGGATCTGAGCGAGACTGGCTGCCGGACAGCGGAGCGGATGGTTGCCGGTTTCGACACACGCGCCCGCCGCTATGCTCTGAAGGTGAACAGGATTGGTACCCGGTAGCGCGATGAACACATGCTCCTTTTGCGGCCAAGAAGAATCGGAAGCCCAGCGCCTGATCGCCGGGGATGACGATGTCCATATCTGTGACGAATGTATCCGCCTCAGTGCCGAAATCCTCGACGAGGAAGGCGTAGGGAAGAGCGGCACCCTGCGCGGGTCCGCTCCACTCGCCGCTGAACGTGTTCCCAGCCCGCGCGAGATCGTCCAGAGCCTGAATCAATTTGTCATCGGTCAGAATCGGGCGAAGAAGGTTCTGTCAGTCGCCGTTTACAATCACTACAAACGAATCTTTGGCGGCAGCGGCGCGGTCGGGGAGCGCTGGCGAGAGAACCAGCTTTCCCGGAAACAGAGAGAAAGTGACTCCGTCCCCGGCGAGAAAACTGAATCCCGCCCTGAACCCGACCTTCAGGACAGCGCAGAGGAGCAGGTAGAGCTTGCCAAAAGCAATGTACTGCTGATCGGTCCTACCGGAAGCGGCAAGACGCTTATGGCGCAGATACTGGCCAGACTCCTCGATGTTCCATTCACCATCGCAGATGCCACCAGTCTGACAGAGGCCGGATACGTAGGCGAGGACGTCGAAAGCCTGCTCGTCGGGCTGTTGCAGGCGGCCGACTGGGATGCGGACCGAGCTGCATGCGGCATCGTCTACATAGACGAAATCGACAAGATCGCGCGTAAGGCAGGAGACAATCCCAGTATCACTCGCGATGTGAGCGGCGAAGGCGTTCAGCAGGCCCTGTTGAAGATTGTCGAAGGCACGACAGTCAATGTGCCGCCCAGCACAGGACGCAAACACCCACAGCAGGAGTTCATCCCCCTCGACACGCGCAATGTCCTGTTTATTTTGGGTGGCGCGTTCGTCGGGCTGTCGGAAATGGTGCGCAGAAGGTTGCGGCGTCGCGCCGGCCTTGGGTTCGTGGACGACGAATCGGAGCTTGACCCAATTGGTCTGGCGCCGGAAGAGAGCGGTATCGACGAGCCGCCTCTCCCCGAAGGTCTGACCGAGCGCCAGCGCGAGTTGAAGATCCGCCGCCTCGAAAAGGAAGGGCGGGATGAGAGCCGCCTGCTCCAGCAGGCGATGCCCGACGACCTGCTCCAATACGGCCTGATTCCGGAGTTTGTCGGTCGTGTTCCGGTTGTAGTCAGTCTGGATGCGCTTGATCGTGAAGTCCTGGTCGAGATTCTCACGCGCCCGAAGAACAGCATCGTGCGACAGTTCCGGCAACTCTTCGCTATGGATGATGTGCTGCTGGAGTTTGCGCCGGAATCGCTGTTGGCGGCCGCAACGCAAGCCTACATGCGACGAACCGGGGCCAGGGGATTGCGTTCGATTGTCGAGGAAGCGCTGCTGGACGTGATGTACGAGATTCCCGGCCGCGAGGAGGTCGCCCGCTGTGTAGTGGACCGGGAAGTGTTTGAAGACGGCGCGTTGCCCCGGCTTTATGGCGACCAGGGTCAACAGGTCCGCCTTGCCGACGATCAGGAGCTGGATGCGGCCGCCTGATCACTGCCCGGCATCTTCAGCAAAACTGACCCACCCCCACAATTGCATATACTTCCGCGCGCCTGGACATTCTCTTCCTGGTCGCGTAGGGCGCCGATAATCTTGCGATCGGGAACCGGACAGGGGAACTGGTCGATCTCATCCAGCGTGGTCCAGCGCCAATCGGCTGCGCCCAGGGCCTGGGGTATTCCCGTGCAAATGCGCGCATGGAAGGCGGCAAGCGTCATACGAAAGTGGGTAAACGCGTGCTCTACCGTCGTCACCTGTTCCCCCACTGTGATGGCCACGCCCAATTCCTGGAGAACTGTTCGCTTCAAACAGGTCGGCAAATCCTTGTCGGCCGCATCTCTTGCGCCGTTGGGGAAGGACCACATTCCTCCGAGGAGACCCTTTTCAGGACGTTTGCTGATCAGCAAACGGGAGCCCCCCCGAACGCCTTCCCAGATAACTGCTGCAGCCACCTCAACATGAGGGGTCTTCTTGCCGGGGGACCGAACGGGCCGCTCGTTCTGAACGCCTCGCTCGCGAGCCAGACAACAGGGACGCAGTGGACACTCTCCACAGAGAGGGTTGCGGTGCCGGCACAAGAGCGCGCCCAACTCCATCAGCCCTTCGTTCATTGCGCCGGGCTGGGCCGCGGCCTCTACCAAGTGGCGGGACAGAGACCAGAGCCGTCTTTCGGTGGCAGGAAGTTCGATCTTCTCGTCAATATCCCACAGGCGGCTGATGACCCGTTTTGCGTTGCCGTCGAGAACCGGCTCGGGCAGCCCAAATGACAAACTGAGTATCGCGCCGGCCGTATATTCGCCGATGCCAGGCAGCATGAGCAGCTCGCGACGCGTGCGAGGCAACTGGCCTCCAAACTCGGCCACGATTATCTGCGCGGCCCTGTGCAAATTCCGGGCGCGACTGTAATAGCCCAGCCCCTCCCACAGTTTCAGGACCTCCTGCTGGTCCGCTTGGGCCAGTCGTTCTACGGTCGGAAATCGCGCTATCCAGCGGTTGAAATAGTCCACGACAACCGATAGCCGTGTCTGCTGCGCCATGACTTCGCTTATCCAGACAGCGTAGGCGTCACGCGCGCCGGCCGGACTCCTGCGCCAAGGCAGATCTCGCAGGTTTTCAGCATGCCATGCAGTCAGACGATCAGCGATCTGTTGGTGCATACCTGCCAGGATTCGAGCTTTGTTTTGCGTTTGCCAACCTGAAACGTTCAACCGAGCCGGCTACTGGGGGTACTCTCCGCCAAGCGCGTTCACCAGCAGGCGTACTGCGCCGCAGGCGTCGCTGTAGTCGGCCACTTGCGAGGGCGTGTGGACGTAGCGGCAGGGAATGGAGACCGTGCCGGCGGGGACACCTGCGCGGCTGACCTGCACGGCGGAAGCATCTGTCGAGCCAAACTCCAGAACTTCCAATTGGTAGGGAATGTCCTGTTCTCGTGCCGTGTTTTCCAGCCAGCCGCGTACCTTGGGATGGGAAATCATGCGCCGGTCCATGACCTTGATCGCCGGTCCTTTCCCCAGCGCGACCTCCACCGGAGTCGCCTGTGGAAAGTCGCCGGTGGCCGTCACATCGATAGCCAGGATGATCTCGGGCTCCAGTCCGTAGCCGGCGGTGGCGGCCCCGCGCGCGCCAACTTCCTCCTGGGCGGTGAAAACGGCCAGGAGTTCGTGCGGAGAACTCTCCAGCTCGCGCAGCGTCTGGATCAGCACGGCGCAGCCGATCCGATCATCGAGATTGGGCGCAAACAGCCTGTCCCCTACCGCGCCGAAGCTGCTGCGAAAGACGGCCGAATCGCCAACCTGAACGCGCGCATTTTCCTTGGAGTCGGCCCCCACGTCCAGAAACAACTTCTGCGGCGTTGGCCGTTCGCGTGCGATCGGCGAGCCTTCCAGCCCAAACGCGCCTTCGACGCCGTTGGCGAAATGGACGCGGCTGCCGATAAGCGAATTGGTCACCACGCCTCCGATGGTGGTAAAGCGGCAGAAGCCCTGTGTGTCCACGTGCGTTACCATTATGCCGATCTCGTCCATGTGAGCGGCCAGCATGATCCGCTTGCCCTTCTCATCGCCGCTGGAAGGACGTTTCACCGCGATCAGGTTGCCCAGCCTGTCGGTCCGGATCTCATCGACCAGTCCATCCAATTGGTTGATGATCGCCGCGCGGATCCGCTCCTCTTGGCCGCTGGGGCCGAATACCCCGCACAGCTCCTCAATCAATGCTCTCATGCTTCACTCCACCCGGCCGCCAATGGCCGCCCCAAGGGTCCTGACAAGGCCCTGCTCATCAACTGAATGGTGTTCTTCACGTCTTCCGGGTCCATCAGCGCCGCAGGCGTATGGATATAGCGGCAGGGCACAGCCACAGCCACGGCCGGCACGCCGGCGCGGGCCAGGTGAATCGTGCCCACGTCGGTACCGCCGACTCCGGGCTGCTTGATTTGCCAGGGGATGTCGTGCTCCGACGCGGTCTCCGTCAGGATGCGTACAAGCCGCCGGTCGGCATGGGCGCTGCGGTCCATCATCGAAATGGCCGGTCCCTTTCCCAGCTCCGTCGTCGGACTTACGTCATTCTGTTTAGGCAGGTCGTCAGCGACTGTACCTTCGAGCGCCACCGCGACATCCGGCTGCACCGTGTAGGCGGCCACACCCGCGCCGCGCAAGCCGATCTCTTCCTGTACGGTGAAAACGCCGACCAGTTCGCATGGGAACTCACTCTTCAACAGTTCGGCCAGAATGTAGCACCCTATACGGTCGTCAAAGGCCTTTCCCTTCAGAAGTTTCCCGTACTGCTCATATCCGCTCTCAAAAGTAATCATGTCGCCCGGCTCGATGCCGCCAGCGCCGCCGGTGTCAATGAGAAGATCGGAGATCGGCATCACGCGTCGTCCCGACCGGGCGACATGCGGCGCACGCAGGATTACACCGGGCACTGACTGCGGGCCGATCGTTACCCGTTTGCCTGGCAGAATGCGTGGGTCCAGGCCACCGACGCTGCGAAACTTCACCGTGCCGTCCGAGTTCGCGCGCATGACCATCCCGCCAACTTCGTCCATATGCGCGGCGAGCATCACACGATGTTGCCCCGTAGCGGCCGATCCCCTCTTGCGGGCGATCAGATTGCCTATGGAGTCGACCGAGAGCTCCTCCACGAAGGGAGCGAGTTCCTCTCTCAGTATGGCCCTTACTGCGCCCTCATTCCCCGCGACCCCACGGGCTATGGATAGTTTCTCGAGCAGTTCATTCATGGCAACAAACATTGACCGAGGTGAAATGCACGGGCCTCGGAGAGCGGCGACAGTTAAGCCTGGTCGTCGAGGGCAAGAGCGGACAGGTCGTCCGGCAGTTCGCAAATCGTTTCAGCCAGCAGCCGCGCGCTTCGTTCGATGTCCCTCAGGGCGACCGTTTCGGCAGGCGTGTGCATGTTGCGGATCGGAACTGAAATCAACGCGGTCGGGATGCCTGACCGGGACACCTGCATCGTCCAGGCGTCCGTCCCGGAGTTCCCCGGCAGGACTTCGTTCGTAAAGGGGATCTCGTTGCGCTCGGCCGCGTCGACCAGCAGTTTTCTCAAAACGGGATGCAGGTTCGGCCCCAGGCCGATGGCCGGTCCGCTGCCCATGGGCAGGGCCTCCTCGGCGGTGGCGCCTGGCTGCTCGGCATAGGTTACATCGAGAGCGATACCCACATCCGGCTCCACCTGAAACGCGGCGGTCTTGGCCCCGCGCAACCCAATCTCCTCCTGAACCGTGACCACGGCGAAAATATCCCAGGCGTGGCTGCGTTGCTGCAGAATGTGCAACGCCTGCAAAAGGACCACGACCGACACGCGATTGTCAAAGGCTTTGCCCGACGCATAACCGTTACCCAACCGGCCGGCGCACTGGCGAATCGATATGAAATCCCCCACCGATACGTATTCTGCCAGCTCGCCGGCGGGCAGCCCGACGTCGATGAACAGATCGGCCTGGGCAAAGGGCTTTTCCCGCTCCTCCTGTGAAAGAACGTGGGGCGGCCGGCTGGCGATCAGCCCCGGCAAATCAGCGCGGCCGTGAACCGTTACCTCCTGCGCCGGCAATGCGCCCATGTCGACGCCCCCGACCGGCGCAAAGCGCAGAAAGCCCTTCTCCAACCTGGTGACAATCAGCCCGATTTCGTCCATGTGCGCGGCGAGCATCACCCGCTTAGCGGGCGAGTCGCTGCCGCGCCTGATGCCTGTGAGATTGCCGAGAGTGTCGGTATGCAGTTCATCGACGAGGGGAGTCAGATGTTCGCTGACACAGGCGCGAATCCGGTCTTCCTGGCCGCTGACGCCGGGGGTCTCGCTTAACGCCTTTAACAGAAAGAAGCAGTCTGAACCCTGGGGCTTTTTGTCGCTGTTCACTATCCGGCGGGGACTCCAAGCTGCGCGCACTGGCCAAAGAGAGGAAGGACGAAGATCAACCCGACCACAATCCAGACCCAGACCGGCATGCCGAGAATCATCAGCCGGCGCTTGGGCTTCTTTTCTACCGGTCGCGGCAAAACGGTCTGGCAGCGCCAGCAGACTTCCTTATCGTCGGGATTCCAGGTTCCGCATTCGGTGCAGTCGGACATACGGCTTCCCCGTGTCAATATGGTCGAGAATGGCCTGGTTCATGCTAACACAGTTGGGGGGCGTGAGCAAACAGTCGCCCAAAAAATCAGTTGATCCGATGTCTCTCTCATTTGTCGTCTGAGGTAGGCCGATTGGGATAACTGTTGGCCTGGCCATTCAGGCGTGAAGTCGAAATCTTGCCAACACAGGAATGTGTCGAGGCCAGCCTACATGCGTACCTGGATCGCGCTGCCGCTCTCGTAGCGGCGCAGGCCGCGGTAGAAGACGTAGACGGACAGAAAGAGAAAGACCCCGCCGCCGGCGCAGATCTGGGCCAGCTGCAACAGATCAAATCTGCGCACAAATTCGGCGGGCAGCGCCCCGATGAAAGCTGCCGGAATCAGCGTGAACAGGAGCAGCTTGGCCGTTCCGTCAAAGAGAGTAATTGGATAAAGAGAAAACGTGACAATGGCGTTGAACGCGTTGGCAGTCAACAGGCTCGTATTGCCAATCCAGAAGGTAAGGCTCTGCACCAGGACGAGAAATGAGATGAGTACGGCTATCGAAGCCAGGCATCCCAGCGCAAAGCGCAGCAGCATCAAGCCATTAAACGAACCGGAGAAGATGATCGCGGCGCTAAAGCTGAACAGACCGTACGTGAAGTCTCCGGCAGAAGACGCGTTGCTGCGGCTGGCCAGCGCGTGCAGAAGAACAGGACGGGGCAGCGACAGATAGTAGTCCATCTGTCCGTTGGCGATCAGCGACGACAGCCGGACGGCATTGCCGAAAAGATACGTGCCCGCTCCGAAGCCGGTCGCAACGACGCCGAACAGAAAGAGCATGTCCACCAGGTCCCAGCCGTTTATCTCTTCGAAGCGGGCGAAGAATATGATCCAGAAGACGAAATAGATGGCGTTGTTGAGCATCATTCCCACCACCTGCGTCAGGAAGGAGACCCGGTACTCCATTGCGCTGAGAAGATTCGTCCTCCACAACGCCAGTGCAAAAGAGAGATGACGGCCCACGGCTCAGCCCCCGTTTATCACCAGTCGCGCCACGGTCCGGCGGTAAATCACCCATACTACACCACCGACAACCGCCAGCCAGATTCCCTGTTGCAGAAAGACGTGGCCCAGGCGCTCCAGGCTGGGGTCCACGAACAGACGGGCGGGACCGTATATGATCCAGGCGAACGGCAGGTTGAGCGAGATAGTCTGCAGCCAGGCCGGGAAGAAATCGAGTGGGATCAGCACGCCTCCCAGCAGCAACAGGAACTTCTGGTAGATCCAGCGAAAGGCATTGGTCTCTTCGACAACAAACGCGCTCAGGCCGATCAGCGCGGAAAAGCAGAAGTCCAGCAGCCAGGAAAGAGCCACCGCGGCGCCGGCGAATAGCCAACCCGTTAATTCCGGAGGCGGGCCCACCATCATCCAGACGACCGCGCTGCCGATAATGAGGTTCCCGCCAAATGCAAGGACGCTGACACCAAGGCCTGCGGCGAAGTGATAGAGAATGAAGTTAAATGGCTTGTTGAGCAGGTAGGCGACGCTGCCGTCCTTCACCTGCTCCGTGATCGTCTCTGAAAGGTCCCGCTTGCTCAGCATCACCGCCTCGGCCATCATCAGGTACCACATTGTGTCTGCCAGCGTTAGTCCGGCGATCGCGCGTGCGCCCGTCGCGCCGTACGTGACCCGCCACAGGTTCATGAAGATCCACATGAAGAGAACGATGACCAGGCTGCGTCCCAGCAGGTCAATCGGGTAGGCCAGGCTGTTCACCAGTTGCGTGCGAAAAATGGCCCAGTACTTGCCCGCGACCGCCGCTGCCGAAGGATCGCGCACGCGCCCCTCGGGAGAGAGGACGCTTGCCTCTCTACTACGCATTCCTATCCCTCCGTGCGCGCATAGATCGCGCTGATCACATCCTCGAGTGAGGGCTCCGAAACGGTTACGTCGGCCAGGCTGCCTGCTGCCGCCAAGCCGCTGATCACCGGCTCTACCGGCGTGGTCCGGGTGTCAAAGCGCATCTTGGCCCCGTATCGCCCCACTTTGAGCGTCTCCACGCCCGGCAGGCTGAAGTCCGGGGCCAGCTGCTCGTTGTAGCGCACGTCGACAGTCTTGACGGTCAGATAGCGCCGCTTGAGCGCCGATACCTTGTCGCGATAGACAATCTCGCCATGGTTGACGATGATCACGCGCCGGCACAGCGTTTCAATGTCG
This sequence comes from Caldilineaceae bacterium, assembly GCA_965200615.1. Classification (GTDB taxonomy): domain Bacteria; phylum Chloroflexota; class Anaerolineae; order Caldilineales; family Caldilineaceae; genus Bin5. The sequence goes on from OZ241377.1 coordinate 2,652,044, forward strand.
CCGGCATCGTGGCTCGTCAACAGAACCCCTACCCCTTCCAGTTCGTTCATGCGTTGAATCGTCGTGCGCAGGCGCTGCTTGGCGACCACGTCAAGCCCGATGGACGGCTCGTCCAGCAGGAGAACGCGCGGCCTATGCAGAAGTGAGGCGGCAACCTCGCAACGCATGCGCTGGCCGAGGGAGAGCTTTCGCACCGGTGTTTCCAAAAGCTCTTCGATCTCAAAGGCCTCTGCCAGGAAGGAGATACGGCGCTTCAGCGAACTGTCATCAAGTTCGTAGATCTTGCCGAAGAGGTAGAAGGTATCCATAGCCGGCAGGTGATACCAGAGCTGAGGGCGTTGACCGAAGACCGAGCCGATCTGAAAGGCAAGGGCCTGGCGTTGCTGCCACGGCACATAGCCAAGTACTGCGGCCTCGCCGCCGCTGGGGTGCAATATGCCGGTCAGAATCTTGATTGTGGTCGACTTGCCGGCGCCATTGGGGCCGATGAAGCCCAACAGCTCCCCTTCCTCCATTTCAAATGATATGCCTCGCACCGCCTCAATGTCTTGAAATGCCGGCCTCCAGAGCGCGCGCAAACTCCCGCGCAGGCCGGCGGCCTTGCGTTTCGTCTGAAAGGTCTTGCGCAAGTTGCGCACCGATATCGCATTCATTGCCAGGCATCCATCGCAATAACAGTTCGCAAACCGAGAACTCATCGAGCCGTATTGTAAGGCGCCGTGCCCAGAACGTCCGCCCGTTGTCAGGCCATTATCAACGCGGACCGGACACAACGCCAAGAAATTGGAGATAGGAACAGCGAACGCTTTGGTTTCGCGAAACGGCCTCTGATTTGCTACAATCGACAGCAGTTTGTCCGGTCTGCGGCGCAGGAGTTGACCGGCGCCCACGGGATCACGCAGTCGGCAGTCAGAAACCAAGCGAGGCGTCCGATGAAAAGGCTTTCAACATTCGAGATCCGAGAACTGTTTCTCGAGTATTTCGAGGAATTAAATCACCAGATCGTCGACAGCAGCAGCCTCGTGCCCGCAGACGATCCCACGCTCCTTTTCGTCAACGCCGGCATGGTGCAGTTCAAGGACGTTTTTCTGGGCCTGGATAGGCGGGACTACAACCGCGCCACGACCTCCCAGAAATGCCTGCGCGTAAGCGGGAAGCACAACGATCTGGAAAACGTCGGCCCCAGCCCGCGCCACCACACCTTCTTTGAGATGCTGGGCAACTTCTCCTTCGGCGACTACTTCAAGCGCGACGCAATTCAGTTTGCCTGGCATCTGCTCGTAAATGAGTTGGGTCTCTCCCTGGACCGACTCTGGTTCTCGATCTATACCGATGACGACGAGGCCGAAGAGCTCTGGAGAAGTGTAGGCGCGCCGGCGGACCGCATCCTCCGTTTCGGCAAGAAGGATAACTGGTGGGAGATGGGCGACGTCGGCCCCTGCGGACCCTGTTCGGAGATCCACTACTACTGGGGCGACCTTGAAGACCAGGTCGCGGAGGGCGTCAACGTTGATGACGAGTACCTGGAAATCTGGAACCTGGTCTTCATGCAGTACGAGCAGCGCGAGCCCGGCGGTGAACTGATCCCCTTGCCCAAGCCCAGCGTGGACACCGGCGCCGGCCTGGAGCGGCTGGCCTCGATACTGCAGGGCAAGGACAACAACTACGACACCGATGCCTTTACGCCGATCATGGACCGCATCCAGGAAATGCTGGGTCACAGCGAGGCGCAGCGCGAGGAACATCTTGTCGGCTACCGGGTCATCGCCGACCATGGACGGGCCATTACCTTCCTGATCAGCGACGGCGTGATGCCGGGCAACGAAGGCCGCGACTACGTCGTCCGCATGATCCTGCGCCGCGCCGCCCGCTTCGGCAAGCTGATCGGATTCGAAAAGCCTTTCCTGGCGGAGATCTGCCGCGTTGTCATTGCCGAGTTCGGCGCCCACTATAACGTGTTGCAGGCGAACGAGGAGTTCATCGGGCAGACCGTGACCGCCGAGGAGGAGCGCTTCCAGCGCGCATTGACGACCGGGCTTTCTCTCCTGGATGGGCTGATGGACCGTCTGCGTGCCGGTGAAACGAGCGTGATCCCCGGTGAGGACGCCTTCCGCCTTTGGGACACCTACGGCTTCCCGCTGGACATTACAAGGGACGTAGCCCGGGAAAACGGCTTCGAAGTTGACGAGGCCGGCTACCAGGCCGCGTTGGAGCGACAACGCCGGCAGTCCGGCAGCGACCAGCACGCCGCCGCCGATGTATCGGTCTACGTCTCAATGTTGGAGGGGTTGCGAGATCGCGGTCTTCTTGGCGCCGACGGCGTGCGCAGTCTGATCTACGAAGATGCGGAGGATGCCGAGACGACCGTCATCGGATTGGTGAAGGATGGCCGGGCGGTCGAACAGGCCCACGCCGACGAGGAGGTTGAGGTTATCCTGCCTGAAACACCCTTCTACGTCGAGAGCGGCGGCCAGGTCAGCGACGCCGGTGAGATCGAATACTTTCCGGAAGATATGCAAAGGCCGGTCTGGTCGGTGCAGGTGGAGTCGATGCGACGGCCGATTCCCGGGTTGCTCGTCCACGCCGGCAAAGTAACCAGCGGCACAATCAAAGTGGAAGATCCGGCCTGCGCCTTTATCGACACCGTGCGGCGGTGGGACATTATGCGCAATCACACGGCCACCCATCTGCTGCATGCTGAGCTTCGCGGCCAGTTGGGAGAGCATGTGAGGCAGAGAGGCTCTCTGGTGGCGCCGGACCGGCTGCGCTTCGACTTTTCCCACCCGCAACCGGTCAGCACGGACCAGTTGCGCGCCATTGAGCAGGCGGCCAATAAAGCCGTGCTTGCCAACCATCCCGTCAAGGATCGCTGGACCGGCTTCGACCGTGCCGTGGCCGAAGGCGCGCTGGCCTTCTTTGAGGAGAAGTACGAAGACACGGTGCGAGTAGTATCGATCGGCGACGGCGGCGATGCCATCTCACAGGAACTGTGCGGCGGCACGCACGTGGGAACCACAGGCGAAATTGGCCCGTTTCTTATAACAAGTGAAGGCAGCAGCGCGGCCGGCGTGCGCCGCATTGAGGCGTTGACCGGACGCGCCGCCCAGGCGAAATTGGCCGAGCGCCTCGCCGCCCTCGACACGGTCGCGGCCGGACTGCGCGTACAACCGGAGCAGACGGTGGAGGCAGTGCAACGGCTGCAGGAGCAGAACCGGCAACTGGAACGTCAACTGGAGCAGACGCGCGCAAAACTCAGCCGCCAGCAGAGCGAGACGCTGCTCAGCCATGCGGTGCGGCTGAACGGCCTCTCAGTCCTGGCGGAGCAGGTCGAGGCAAATGACGTGGATGCGCTGCGCCAGATGACCGACTGGTTCCGCGACAGGCTCGGCAGCAGCGTCGTTGTCCTCGGCTCCGTAATCAACGAAAAGCCGATGTTGGTGGCCGCGGCCACCGACGACGCGATTCAAAAGGGCATCCACGCCGGCAATCTGGTACGCGACGCGGCCAGAATCGTTGGCGGCGGCGGCGGCGGCCGCCCGAACATGGCCCAGGCCGGCGGCCGTCATGCCGACAAACTGCCTGAGGCTCTTGGTCAGGTGGCAGGATGGGTTGAAGCGAAACTTGGCTAGTGGACGCTCAGGCCCCGCACCCCGACTGCGGGCAACCTGATGCTTGGACCGGTTCAATCCAGTGGCAGAGTTCCTGAACGTTAACCCCGACATTCGAACCGAAGCCCTGCGCCAACAGTTGGCGCGCATGGAGCGCGGGGCCGTGGCTCTGGTCTTGCCCAGCGGCTGCGCGCAGCTGGAAAGCCTGCCGCGGCTGCGGTTGCTCCAACGCCAGTCTCAGTTCCTGGGCCAGGATTTGGCGCTGGTAACAAGGGATCCGACCATTCGCAAGAACGCCAGACGGTTGGGCATCCCTCTATTCGGCAGCGAAGCGGCCGTGCGATTACGCCGTTGGGGCAAGGGCGGCTCCGCTCCTGCCATCGAATCCGACCGGCCCGGCGCATGGCTGCCTGAACCGCCTCACTGGCGCAAACACAACGGGGCGCTCGATCCGAGACTTGCTGCGCGTCCCCGCCTTGATAGCGTCCGCAGTCGCCGCGTCCGCGCCACCCGGCGCTATCAGAGTACGACCCCACTATGGCTGCAGTTTGCTGGCTACCTTTTTGTAGGCCTCTTCCTGGTCGCATTTCTGGGTGGTTTCGTCTACTTCGTGCTGCCCGCGGCCACAGTCACGCTTGTGCCAGGTCAGCGTGCCCTTGAAACGACCTTGGTTCTGACTGCCGACCCACAGGTTGAAGCTACGGATCTGGAGCAAGGGCTGCTGTCGGCGCGCCTGATTGAGACGACCGTGGAAGCAACAGGTACTGTATCTACGACCGGCAGCGGGTGGTCTGAAACAGATCTCGCCAAAGGAAAGGTAGTCTTTACGAACCAGACCAACGGCACGGTACGTATCCCTGCCGGCACTATTGTCTCCACGAGTACCGGTGACGATGTAGATTTCCGAATCCTCGAAGACCTTGAAATCGCCGGCCCCCTGGGTACACAGGCCGAGGTTGAAATAGAAGCGACTGAGCCGGGAATCCTGGGCAATGTACCCAGCAACAGGATCACGACAGTCGCCGGGGGTCTGCGCACCCGCGTGCGCGTGACGAACCCGGAGGCCACTGCGGGGGGCGCCAATGCCCGCGTACGCCTGGTCACGCAGGAGGACAGAGACAGGTTGATTGACCAGGTCTACACCGGCATTCGGGAGGTGGCCCATGAAAGGCTGTCGGCGGAACTGGGCCCGGACGAGTGGATGCCCGAAGATACCATCCTGACCTGGATTACCGCCCAGTTTTTCGACCAGTTCAACGATGAACCTGCCGACGAACTCAACCTCACTCTTCGAGTGCTGATCCAGGGAAGCGTGATCAACCGGACAGAATCCGAAGAGGCGGCCATGGTGGCGCTGCGCAGCGAAGTGCCTGAACGCGGCCAGCTGGTGGCCGAATCGATCAGATTTACGGTCGAGCCAAATACGGTCGTAACCGGGCGCACGCTGCGCTACTCCATGACCGCGAGCGGGAACTACGTCATCCCTATCGACCTGAGAGCCGTCAGCCGCGCCGTAACCGGTCTGAACACTGAAGAAGCGGCCCGCAGGCTGCAGGAAGAGTGGCTGCTGGCCAGAGAGCCGGAGTTCTACCAGGACCCCGCCTGGTTCGGCACGCTCCCCCAGATCGCCAGACGCATCCAGGTCCGGGTCGAGTTGAGCGAAGCCGCGCGCAGCGGGCAGTAGCCTGTTGGAGCCGATGACCCTCCACTTTCACCCCAGAAGTTCAGAGCCGCCTGGCAAGATCATTGCCCTGGACGTGGGCGATGCCCGCATCGGCGTTGCCACCTGCGATCCGCTGCGTCTGACCGTGCGTCCACTCCTTACTCTGCGCCGGCGCAACCGCCGCGCCGACTTCGATGCCCTCGCCCGAATTTTTGCGGAAGAGGAGGCCGTGCTGATCGTGTGCGGGCTGCCCTGCAACATGGATGGCAGCGAAGGCCCGCAAGCCCGCAAGATCCGTAACTGGGCAGCGCGCTTCACGCGGGCGCTGCGCAACATCCGCGGCAAAGAAGCGCCCCTTGTCTTCTGGGATGAACGCCTCAGCAGCTTTGCCGCCGACGAGTGGATCGCCGAGAGTGGTTCACTGACGGCCGGGCAGGACGCGGTCGCCGCGGCGGTGATCTTGCGCAGCTATCTGGATGATCAGAGGAACTGCCGATAGATCGATCTCAGGCGTCACCTGGAATTCCTTGAACTGGTGAGGCCTTTCGCAAGTGGTAATCTGAAGCAGTATTGTGTGGGCCTCGACCTCTTCACGAAAGTTCGTTCAAGCTCCGGAGGAACGCATGACCATAAGCAAGGAACAGATCAGGCGCTGCATACGAACACTCAAGGCCGCATGGGACGGACTTCAGCAGTATGAAGCCGGGGGAGGGATGTGTTGTATGAAATCTGCCGCGCGGCGTGCGTCAAAGAGTTTGAACTCGTACTGGAGCTGAGCGGGCGACTCCTGAAGAGAAGGCTTCGGCCCTACTTTGCCAGCCACCGGCAAGCGGACCAACTCACCTTCGATGATGTTTTTCGCTACGCCGCCAAACATTGCCCGATCAGCGGCGACGCATGTGAGCGCTGTCTCGAATATCGTGTAATACGCAATGAAGAGGCCCACGAATACGGTGAACGGTTCGCTGAAAGAACGGTGGAGGCGCTGTCTCAGTTTATTGCCGACGCAGAAGAGTTGGTCGACGCAATCGAGGAGGGCCAGGATGACTCACCGGCCGCGGGATGTATCGCAGGTTACGGATAGATACCCCGGTACTTTACCGCATCCACGATGCGCTGGATGGCGATCGTGTAGGCTGCCGTCCTCAGGTCCTGGTTGGTCTGGACTGTTATTGCCAGCACTTCGTCCAGATTGTCCAGTAGCTTTCGCTTCATCTGATGCCGGATCTCGCTCTCGTCCCAGGAGAAGGCCTGCAGGTCCTGCACCCATTCGAAGTAACTGACCACCACACCACCGGCGTTACATAGAATATCGGGGATGATCAGGACCCCCTTGTCTTCCAGTATGCGGTCAGCTTCCGGCGTCGTCGGCCCGTTGGCTCCCTCGGCGATGACCCGGGCGTTGATCTTGTCCGCGTTCTCGCTGATGATCTGCCCTTCCAATGCGGCCGGAACCAGTACATCCACCTTCAACGCCAGCAACTCCTCATTCGTCAACGTGTCCGCGCGTGGGTATCCGGCGACCGTCCCAGTCTCTTCGGCGTAATGCTTCAGATGGCGTGGATCCAGCCCCCTCTCATCATAGACCGCGCCGCCCACGTCGCTGACGGCCACGATCTTCGCGCCCCGTTCGTGCATCGAGCGCGCCGTCCAACTGCCGACATTGCCGAACCCCTGTATCGCAACCGTTGTATCTTCTATGTCGAGTCCCATGCGGCGGCGCAGCATGGCCCTGGTTATGTATGTGATGCCCAGACCTGTGGCGTACTCCCTGCCGGCAGAGCCGTTCACAGCGAGAGGCTTGCCGGTTGTGACAGCCGGTACGGAATAGCCTCTGTGCATGGAATAGGTGTCCATGATCCAGGCCATAACCTGCGCATTTGTACCCACGTCCGGCGCGAGAATGTCCATTTCCGGCCCGATGAAGAGACTGATTTCCGTGGTATAGCGCCGGGTCAACGCCTGCAGCTCCTTTTCCGAGAGCTCCTTCGGGTTTACGATGACGCCACCCTTGGCGCCGCCATAGGGCAGATTCATCAGCGCGCATTTCCAGGTCATCCACATGGCCAGCGCTCGCGATTCGTCCAGCGTCACGTCTGGGTGGTAACGAATGCCCCCCTTTGTGGGCCCCAGCGCGGTGTTGTGATGCACCCGAAACCCGGTGAAGATTCGAATCGAGTCATCATCCATCACCACCGGAAAGTGGACGACCAGTTCCCGGCGCGGCATCTTCAGATATTCCCGCATATTGTCGTCAAGATCCATGGCATTGGCGACGCGAGTCAACTGCTCCTGTGCCACGGAGAATGCGCTGGCGCGTTGAAACGCATGCGGGTTGGCATGTGCAGATTCCATGTCTGTTGGTTGGGTGCTGGAAGGAGGATGCTGCCTGGAAGCGCCGGTTTCGGCCGGTGGGGGGGAGTCGACAGTTGCAAGTGAAGGGGACAATGCGTCTGGCCCGTCTGCGCGGGAGCGGGAACCGGACTGTTCATTTGAACTGCTCTCTTCCCGCGCAGTAGAGTTCGAGTTGTGCTGTTTTTTCGTCATTGAAAAACACCTCTTTTGTTTCAGGTTCAGACACAACCGTCTGAATTCGCTGAAGCGCCCAAGAATTCCTGCTTTCCTGAGCAGAGCTCATTCACCGGTAGGCGCGAGCCGGGTCTATTCCATCAGCCCTCCCAGAAAGGCTGCCGTGCGCCTTGTCGCCTCTGCCGGGGTCATGTCGCCGCCAAAGGCCTGATGCATTGTCACACAGCCGTTGTATCCTATTGTTCGCAAGCCGTCGAATATGGCTGCGAAGTCGATTCCCCCCGGCGCGTCCAGGGGGCGCAGCGTGGACATGACTTTTCCTCGCGTCCACGTCTCCATCGGATGGCGTCCGTCCGGCTCGGGCGTGTGGTTCTGCAGATAGACATTGAACAGCCAGGGCTGAAAGGCGCGCAGAGTGGCCTCGCCATAGGCCTGGCCGCACAGGGCCAGATTGGCCGGCTCATAGATGATACCGAAGTTGGGCCTGCCGACCTCTTTCAGCACCGCCACCGAACCCTCCACCGTCTCGAAGAGGCTGCGCGTGTGGCTCTGATGGGCCAGGCGGATTCCCCGCTCGCGGGCCTCGTCGGCCGCGCGCCGGGCATGTACGATGTCCTCCTCCTTCTTCATGCAGATTCGGATCAAGTCCGCTCCCAACGCCTCGGCCAGATCGAGGGAGGGGGTAATGCGCCGCAGACTGTTGGGACCTTCGGCGCTGTTTTCCGGTACAGGAAAATCGGCGGTTACCATCGAGATGGTCAGGCCGTGTTCGCTTACCGTGTCCTTTACGCGTGCAGCCGTCCCCGGGGGGCTGTGGACGCCGACAACCGATGCACGCATACAGAGGGCGTCGTAGCCTGCGCCGGCCGCGATGTGCGCCAGTTCCTCCAGAGGAATGGCGCTTTCCCGCTTGTTGCTGAAGCTTTCGGCAACCCGCACTGAAAGAGAAAGTATCATACTGTCGAGTATACCTGAATCGGGATTATTTTGGTAAAAAAGGTTCCGTGTTATCCTGTTTATGGTCAGGGCCGATTTCGGCTTTGGAGACCGGCCTCCGGCTACCATCCACAAGTTGTAAACAATGCGCGTATTCCTCGACCAGCTGGGCTGCAGGCTCAACTTCAGCGAAAACAGTACCCTGGCGGGACGCCTCAACGCAGCCGGGCATCGCATCGTCGGTCGCCCGGAAGACGCCCACGTGATCGTGCTCAACACCTGTGCGGTCACGAGTCAGGCCGCGCGCAAGAGCCGCCAGGCGGCCCGTCACCTGAACAAGCGCAACCCCGCCGCCCGTATCGCGATGACGGGCTGCTACGCCACGCTGGCTCCCCAGGAAAGCGCCAGTCTTCCCGGCGTCGAACTGGTGGCAGACAACCATTCGAAGGAGATGCTGCACACGCTGCTCGAGCCCTGGAGCGCAGAGCTCTCCGATCCTGACGACCTGTCGCGCATACAGCCGCACGGCACACCCTTCGCGCCGGCATCCCCCGAAGAGGAGGGAGGACGCACGCGCGCCTTCGTGAAGGTCCAGGACGGCTGCCAGAACCGCTGCACGTTTTGCATCGTCACCGCCCTGCGCGGCGACAGCCGCAGCCGAACGACGGCCGACGTCGTGAGGGAAGTGCAGACCCTGGCAGCCAGCGGCTACCGCGAAGCTGTGCTCACAGGCGTCCACCTGGGGGCCTTTGGCAGGGACCTGCCGGGCCGTCATCGGACCGATCTCAAGGAGCTGACGGCAGCCATCCTCACCGATACCGACATCGCCCGCCTGCGGCTCAGCAGCCTGGAGCCCTGGGAACTGGCCGACGGCTTCTTTGATCTGTGGCAGCGGTGGCCGGGGAGGCTGTGCCCCCATCTGCACCTGCCTCTGCAGGCCGGTACCGACGCCCAGCTCCGCCGCATGGCCCGTCGCTGCACCGTTGCCAGCTTCCGCAAGCTGGCGGCTGACGCCCGTGCCGCCATCCCGAATCTGATCATCACGACAGATCTGATCGCCGGTTTTCCCGGTGAGTCGGACGCTGACCATGAAGAGGGTCTGCGCTTCGTCGAAGAGATGCGCTTCGCCCACGCGCACGTCTTCCCCTTCAGCGCCCGCGCCGGCACAGCCGCAGCCGAATTCGACGGGCAGGTAAATAAAGAGGTCAAGCGAGAGCGTTCTCGGCGTATGCGCCAGGTGGTGGCAGGCACCGGCCAGCTGGAACGAACGCGATACGTCGGCGCAACTCGACCTGTTCTGTGGGAGGGCGCCGGTCAACAGCTGACCGATCAGGCCGACACCCTGCTCTGGAGCGGCCTGACGGACAACTACCTGCGCGTGACGGCCCAAGCGCCCGCGGGCACTGACCTCAGCAACCGTATCACCCCCGTCCGCCTGGAGGAACTCCACGGCGAAACCCTATACGGCGAACCTCTGCTGCAATAGGCTTGCATACCAGGCGCAGACAGTAGCCGGCGGCGGCAGTCCTCCTTGCCGCGACAGTCTCACAGGAGCAAACGATGCGAACTGAACCGGCAGCAGAATCCAGTCAGGAATCGGCGCGCACACCAGGGCCGGGAGACCGCCGCGAGCAGATCGGCTGGTATTTCTACGACTGGGCGAATTCCGCATTCGCGACCACGGTTGGCGCCGTCTTTCTTGGCCCCTATGTTTCAAACCTGGCCGAACAGGCAGCAGGCCCCGATGGGATGGTCCGCCTGTCCGGCATTCCCATGGACCCGTATTCATTCTTCTCCTACTGCATTACGATTTCGGTCGTCCTGCAGGTGTTGTTTCTGCCAATTCTTGGCGCGATCGCAGACTACTCCAGCCTGCGCAAAAGGCTGATGCAGGTTTTCGCCGTTGCCGGCTCGGTCGCCGCGATGTTCATGTTCTTCATTACCGACGAGACTTGGTGGCTAGGCGGTCTTCTCTTTATCGGCGCCAATCTTTGCTTTGGCGCGGCCATTGTCTTCTACAATGCCTTTCTGCCGGACATTGCCGAGCCGGAGGACCGCGACCGCGTCTCGTCGGTGGGCTGGGCGCTGGGTTATCTGGGGGGCGGCATTCTTCTGACGCTCAATCTTGCCTTCTACCTGATGCGCGATACTCTCGGCATCGATACCGGACTGGCAGTGCGCATCAATCTGTTCTCCGGCGGTCTGTGGTGGTTCAGCTGGTCGTTCGTCACCTGGAGGCTGCTGCGTTCTCGAGACACCGCTAAAGAGCTTCTTCCCGGCGAGACCCATCTGTCGACCGGTCTCAGACAGTTGTGGGAGACCTTCCAGGAGGCCGCAAAGTATCCCCATACGATCCGTTTCCTGATCGCCTACCTGCTCTATAACGACGGCATCCAAACCGTGTTTGCCATGGCTTCGGTCTTCGCCGCCGCTCCTCTCGTTCAGGGAGGATTCGAGATCGAGCAGAGCATGATCACGATGGTGATTCTGATGATCCAGTTCGTTGCCTTTGGGGGCGCGCTGCTCTTCGGCAGGGTGGCGATTCGCATCGGCGCCAAAAAGGCCCTGATCATCGGACTAATCGTCTGGACAGTGGTCGTGATCTACGCCTATCTGGGCCTGAAGGGGGAGAACCGCATCCTGGAGTTCTGGATTCTGGGCGCGTTTATTGCCCTCGTCATGGGCGGCACGCAAGCTGTCAGCCGCGGCCTTTTCGCCAACATGATCCCCCAGGGCAAGGAGGCTGAATTCTTCTCGATCTACGAGGTCAGCGAACGCGGAACATCCTGGCTCGGTCCGCTGGCATTCGGACTGGTCAAGCAGTTGACCGGCAGCCTGCGTCCGGCCATGGTTTCGATCATTCTCTTTTTTGTCGTTGGGCTTGTTCTGCTGCTGAGAGTGGACGTGCGCCGGGCTATTACCGAATCCGGCAACAAGCCGCCGGCCGTGGTCTGAGTGGGGCCGTCAGCTGCCCGCTCTACAGGTCCCACTCATAGACATTGCCGGTCCTGGCATCGATGACAATGGTCTGGCCGTCGACCAGTTCATCCCATTCTCCGGTCGCCTGTAGAATTGCGGGGATCCCCAACTCCACCGCCGCCAACGCCGCGATGCTGTCGGGCGCCGATTCCGCGGTGATCAACCCCCCGGCATGATAGACCAGCTCCATACTGACCTGGTCCAGCTCTTCAGCCACCAGAATGTCCTGCGTCGTCATCATCCGGTGCTGTATTTCCTGTGCCTGGGGATCCTGGCCCGGTCTCAAGCGCACCACGCGGCCGCTCATGCGTCGATTGCCCACGCCCTGCCCATGCATCAGCACTCTGGCGATGCGGCGAACGGTCATCAGATTGGTTTCTCCCGGCACACCGCCAACGACGCCGCCGGTCACGACCGTGACGTCTCCTTGCTGGACAAAGCCGGCGCGCAGGGCGATACGTACTGCGTCTTCCAGCATTTCGTCAATCGTGTTCATGCGCTGGCCCATCAAAGGAAATACACCCCAATAGAGGGCCAGCTGCCGGTAAACGAGATGGCTGGGCGTCACCGCGATGATGGGAACGGACGGTCGGAACCGGGCCAGTTTCTTGGCCGTCGCCCCTCTGGCCGTGGGCGCAATGATAGCCGCGGCCCCTACGTTCTGCGCCGTATCCACTGCGGCCTGGCTGACCGCTTCGGCTACTGAAGGCGCGTCGTCAGAGTGTGCATCCGTCCCCTGCCCGGAGCCGGTCGCCGACGTGCCGAAGAAGCCATCTACCGCCTGTTGAGAGGGACGGTAGTGGGGTTGAGTAACGGTTCCTACACGTTCCGCCTCCTGGGCGATATTCGCCATCGTCCGGACCGACTCAACCGGATAGATGCCGGCCGCGGTCTCGCCCGAAAGCATAATGGCGTCGCTGCCATCCAGCACCGCGTTCGCCACGTCACTGGCCTCGGCGCGGGTCGGTCGGGGGTTGCGAATCATCGATTCGAGCATCTGCGTCGCCGTGATCACAGGTTTGTCGGTGCCGATACAGCGGGCGATGATCATTTTCTGGATCATCGGCACAGCTTCCGGGCTGGTCTCGATGCCCAGATCCCCGCGCGCCACCATCAGGCCGTCGGATGCCTGAATGATCTCCTCGACGTTGTCGACCGCTTCGGGTTTTTCTACTTTTGAGATGATCGGTGTTGCCCGGCCCAAGGGCGCGCGGCTCTGCACCACCTTTCTCAGCGCATGAATATCCCCTGCGGTGCGAACAAAACTCAAGGCTATCCAATCCGCCTGATGTTCCAGCGCAAAGTCGACGTCGACGCGATCTTTTTCAGTCATGGAGGGAACGGTCAGCCTGGTTTGGGGGAGGTTCATTCCCTTGCGATCTTCCAGGATGCCGCCAACGATCACCCGCGTTCGCACGGTCGTCTCGGTCGCGTCGAGGACCTCCAGCTCGAGCAGGCCGTCATCGAGTAGAATTCGCTCGTGCGCTTCTCCGTCCGCCTGCGCCCGGGCGTCGCGCCGGCCCCGCTCGATGCTGGACGGGACTTCCTTATTCTGGATCGGCACGTGTCCAGGCTCGCCAATGATGTCATCGGTTGTAAGAATCAGCTCTTCACCGGCCGTAAGCGGGACGCCCCCCGGCTGCATTTCCCCCACTCTGAGTTTCGGCCCTTGCAGGTCGACGAGAATCGCAACGGGCCGGTTGCGTTCCTGGGCGATTTCACGAATCGCGTGGATATTGCGGGCGTGGAAATCGTGGTCCCCGTGACTCATGTTGATGCGCGCCACGTTCATGCCGGCGTCGATCATCTGTGCAAGAACATCGGGATCGGTACTGGACGGCCCAATTGTACAGACAATTTTGACCCGCAACATTCGCGAACTCCGGTTACTGATAGCTGATCCTGTCGCTCGTGCGCACGACCTGAATCCAGGTACGGCCCGGCTTCAGTGTAATAGGTTGCTCGCCGGGCCCGATCCAGCGGGGCGGGCTCTGATCATTTGCCCGCCAGGTGCCCTCATATACCTTCCCATTTCGAAAGACGCGCAGATCTCCGAAGCCGTACAGATGAATCTTCACGCTGCGCGTTCCCAGGCTGTCTTCAACGATGTTCGTCAACTCGTGTTCGGCAAAGACCACGATTACGTTGTCGCTGCTGATCTGCCGGCCCGTCGCCTGGTCCATGTGCACGGCGCCGCTCTGGAATCGCAGGTACTGACCGCTTGACGGGTCGTAGCGCCATTCGACCCCGTTATTCTCCGGGTAAGGAATACGAATCGTGTTCGCCTCAGAGGCCCAAAACTCCCTGGGCGTCTCGCTGAACGGGAAGCTGGCCCGCTCCAACGGCCGGGGGCTGTTCTTCTGACTCTCCAGCCAGGGACTGAAGATCTCCAGGCAGTAGGGCAGCAGAGGCGACACGTCGCAGGTCTTCGCCATGTCGATCATCCAGCGGCGCACTCTGTCGACGCTCGTCCGCAGACGCGTGCGATAGTTGCCGCCTACACTGAAGAAGTAGGTCACGCTTTCCGGGTCTTCCGAATCGGCGTCCAGATAGGGAAATCCGACCTCGTTTTTGAGCAGATAACGGATGCCGTCGCTGCCGCCGGAGCAAGCCAGAATGCCGTCGAACATGTAGGTGGTATGGATATTGGGCCAGCGGGCGCTTCGCACCGGGCCGATCTCCCTGGCGGGGATGCTCTGGAACATGCTTGTGAGGCGGGTGAGGTGGAATCCATCGACGATGAATTCGTAAGTGACATCTGCCTCGTTCAGGCCGTAATGGCTCGAACGGCTGGTAATGTCATTGTTAATACAGACCAACACCGGTGTTTCCTGTAGCAACGAGGGGTCGGCCAGTGGCAGCCCGGTATAGCGTGCGACAGGCCCCGGCACGGGTGTTGCGGTTGCCGGTTCAACTTCGGCGGCGCTACTGGTCGTTTCTGCGGCATTGGATGCGGGAGGAGTTGCCGTTTCAGCCGCCGTCTGAACTCCGGCGGGTTCCGGTGTCTTGGTGGGGGTCGGGGTCGACGCCCCGCCTGCCCCCGCGCAACCGGAAAGCGCCGCCACGAGCAGCAGGATGAGCGCGCCAACGTAGGGTCGAACTCTTGCCGGAGAAAGGGCTTGACAGCGAAAGGGAGCGCACGCGCCAACTGCCGCAGTCCTGGAAGGGCGTGCGCCGCGGCGAGTCTCCAGAGGGAAAAATGACCTGAGTTTCAAGGGCTTCCTTCTGTTCAGGATAGTGGGTATGGGTAAGGATAATGGAATTCCGAAAGGCGGTTGAACCAGTTGCGGATAGTATACTACACGCGCATCGATCTGCGATTATCAGTCAGCCCGCGTTCTCTCAGGAAAGGCGGCATGGCCCAGCGCCCGTCAGAGTAGCGACACGAGCAGAGATGCGGGCGAATGGGAGTCCACGCCTGTGAAATGCTTGACCTGCTGACGGCAGGAGAATCCCGGGCTGACGAGTATCTCGTTCTCTTCCAGGTTACGGGCGGCCGGCAGCAGGCGGCGTTCGCCTATCAGTTTGGAGACGTCGTAGCGCTCATAACCGAACAGCCCCGCCAGCCCGCAGCAGCCGCTGTCCAGCACCGACTGTTCGCAGTCCGGTATCGCGGCAAGAAACTGTTGCAGGGGCTGCATCCCCACGAGGGCCTTCTGGTGGCAGTGCCCGTGAATCAACACCCTGGAAGGGCCGGGCTTCGTCGGTTTCATGCGGGGCCCGGCCCACTCTTCAACGAGCTGGCAGGCTGCGGCCACCTTGCGCGCGTCCCTCTGTGCCGCCCCTCGCAGCAGCCGGGGGTGATCGTCCTGTACAGCCGAGTAGCAGCTTGGTTCGCAGAAAAGTATCGGCAGCCCGGCATCGGCCAGCGGCAGGAGCGCGGACGCGGCAGCGGAGGCCTGTCGTGCGGCGCCGTCCAGAAAGCCCTTCGAAATCAGCGGCCGGCCGCAGCAGACCTGAGGCGCGACCGTCACCTGGGCGCCGCAGCTCTCCAGGACGGTTACGGCATCGGCAAGCTGGTCGGGCTCGTAGTAGTTGTTGAACGTGTCTGCAAACAGGGCTACTCTCGTCTGCGCCGGGCCGCCGGCAGGCTCGGTGTTACGCCAACTCCGGGTAAATGGCCGCCTGCTGAAGGCGGGCAAAGGGCGCCTTCGGTCCAGGCCGAACAGCAACTCGTTCAGCCGTCGAACGGGTCTGGCCGCAGCCAGCCAGTTCGAAAACGGCGCCAGCCGACTCCCCCAACGCGCAATCCGATCGGCCTGCGACAGCACGCGATCCTTCAACGGCGCCCCGCGGCGCGAATGGTACTGATGCAGGAATTCACTCTTGAGGCGGGCCATATCTACGCCTGTGGGGCACTCCCGTTTGCAGGCCTTGCATTCCAGGCACAGGTCCAGGACAGGCAGCAGCTCCTCGTCCCCGAAGCCGGTCGCCTCCAAACCGCCTGAAAGGGCCAGACGCAGAGCGTTTGCACGGCCGCGGGTGCTGTCGATTTCGTTGCGCGTAGCCATGTAGGACGGGCACATGGTGCCGGTGAGAGTTTTGCGGCAGGCTCCCACACCGGTGCACTGTTCGGTTGCCCGCAACAGTCCGCCGAAATCGGAGAAATCGAACGTGGTTGCGTAGTCCGGCGCTGCGCCGGTTTCTTCCACACCTTCGCGGTCTGCGTCGGGCGGGCCCGTCCCCAGCGAGTGTTGGCCCGCTTCATCGACGTGCCCAACCGGCGACCCGTAGCGTAGGTTGGAGGTAAGGGCCGGCGCGTGGACGATTTTGCCCGGGTTGAGCATATTGGTCGGGTCAAAGGCAGCTTTCACCTCGCAGAAAGCGCTGTAAAGCGCCGGTCCGAACATTTTCTCCTGGAAGGGTGCCCGAACCAGCCCGTCGCCGTGTTCGCCGGAAAGCGCGCCTCCGTACTCCAGCACCAGGTCAGCCACTTCTGTAGCGATGGCCTCAAAACGCTGCACGCCCTGCGCGCTCTTGAGATTGATGACGGGCCGTATATGCAAGAGTCCGACAGAGGCGTGCGCATAGAAACCGGCCTGCGTGTCATATTTCGCCAGAAGTCTTTGAAAGTTCTCGATGTAGTCGTGAAGACGTTCGGGCGGCACCGCGGTATCTTCGACGAACGAAATCGCCTTGGCGTCGCCGGTCTGTGACATTGTCAGCCCCAGCGCGGCGCGGCGCAGCTCCCAGATACGCGCCTGCTCCTCCGCCTCGATCGCACGGTAAAGATAGCTGCCCAGCCCTCGCGCCTCCAGGTCTGTTTGCAGCTTCCCGATCTTCTCGCCCAGATCCTCGTCAGACTGACCAAAGAACTCCACCAGAAGCACTGCGCCCGGGTCGCCCTGAATGAAGCCGCGCAGAGGCGCGTATTCGATACGGCCGGCAGTCTTGTCCAGCATAAAGCGGTCGAGCAACTCGACGGCGGAGGGATCGTGCTCCAGGATCGCCGGCGCGGCGCTCATCGCCTCCAGCAGGTCGTCGAACTGTACGCTGCAGAGGGCACGCGGGGGCGGCAACGGCGCCAGCCGCATTTTAGCCGCCACCGTCAGTCCAAGCGTACCTTCGGAGCCCACCAGGATGCGAGCCAGATTGAACGGTCTCGTCGAGCGGGCCGTCTCGACTCCGGGAACAAACTCATCCAGATTGTAGCCGCCAACTCTGCGCTGAATTCGAGGATACCGCCGCCGAATCTCGCCTTCCAACTCGCTGCCGAGCCGCTGCACGGTGCGACAGGCCGCGCCCTCCAGATCCTGCCGCTCCAGCCTGGCACCGAGCGCCTCCTCCGACAGAGGCCCAAGGCTGGCGCTGCTGCCGTCGGAAAAGATTACGTCAAGCCGTTCCACGTAATCGATCGTCTTGCCATAGATGATTGAGCGCGTGCCGGCGGAGTTGTTGGCGATCATTCCGCCTATGGTGGCCCGGTTGGAGGTGGACAGATCGAGAGGCAGCTGCAGCCCGTGGGGTTTCAGCAAAGCATTCAGCTCATCGAGGACGATCCCGGGTTCCACCGTGACGGTCGCGGCTTCGGTGTCCAGGTCGAGCACACGGTTCATGTAGCGTGAGAAGTCCAGCGACAGGCCGGCGCCGATGGCCTGCCCGGCCTGGGAGGTCCCGCCCCCCCGCGCGGTGATGGAGACGCCGTGCCGCCGGCAGATCCGAACCGCCTGCACGACGTCGTCGCGGCTGCGGGGCGTCACAACGCCCAAGGGGATGATCTGGTAGACGCTGGCGTCGGTCGCGTGCATCGCCCGGCTGGCGCCATCAAAGTGGACTTCGCCGGCAATCGCAGCGCGCAGTTCGCGAGCAAGTCCTTGAACATCCACTCGGCTCGCGGTAGGGTCATTCTGTAGCGGCATCGTAGGAGGGAGGGCGCCTTACGGGTCCTTCGCCAGGAAAGCCAGCGCGTAGCTGACCCCCCCGCTCACGTGGGGCACGTCGCAGGCCGCCAGTCCCATTTCGACACCGCAAAGTGTACCGGCCAGCGTGAGCTCGTTCAGATCGCCGAGATGGCCGATGCGAAAGACCTTACCTTTCAGCTGGCCAAGACCGGTGCCCAGAGACATGTCGAACCGTTCCAGGATGACCTGGCGCAGTACATCGGCATTGTAGCCTGCCGGCATCGACACCGCGGTGAGGGCCTGCGAACAGGCTTTGGGGTCGCGGCAGTAGACATCCAGTCCCCAACCGCGCACAGCTCGCCGGGTGGCTTCCGCCAAGCGGGCGTGACGGGCGAAAACGTGCGGCAGGCCTTCCTCAAGCAGCATCGACAGCGCTTCGTCCAGCGCGTAAAACAGATTCGTGGCGGGCGTGTAGGGATAGAAGCCGTCGCGGTTGAACTCCAGGATGTTCTCCCAGTTCCAGTAGTACCTGGGCAGCTGCGCCGATTTCGCTGCCGCCAGAGCTTTGGGGCTGGGCGCGTTGAAGCCCAGACCAGGCGGTACCATCAGCCCCTTCTGCGAACCGGCGACGGTCACGTCCACGCCCCACTCTTCGTGCCTGTAGTCCATCGCGCCCAGCGAGGAGACCACGTCCACAAGCAACAGCGCGTCGTGGCCCGTGCGATCGAGCGCTTCCCGAGCGCCGGCTATGTCGTTAACGACGCCTGTGGACGTCTCATTGTGGACGAGGGCAAGCGCACGAATCTCTCGCCCCCGGTCCTCGGCGAGGCGGTTCTCAAGCGCCGCAAGATCGATCGGGCAGCTCCAGTCGCCCTGCAACTCCTCTACCGTCAGACCCACCCCTCTGGCCACCCTCTGCCATCCGGACGCGAACTGGCCGTTCGAGCCAAACAGAACGCGGTCACCGGGAGAAAGCGTATTCACCAGCGCCGCCTCCCACCCTCCGTTGCCGGATGAAGGATATACGACCACCGGTCCGCTTGTCCGGAAGACCTGCTGCAGCCGTTCAAGAATGCTGAACGTCAAGCGCGCCCATTCGGGCCCCCGGTGGTCGATCGTGGGGCGGGAGAGCGCGCGCTGGACGCGCCCAGGCAAGTTTGTTGGGCCGGGTATCTGCAGAAAATGGCGGCCGGCGCGGGATTGGGCCATGTCAGTTATCCTTGTGAGCGATGGCGTCAGGCCAGTTCTTCCTGAAGCCGCCGCAGAACAGTTTCGGTCTCACCTTCTCGCAACGTATGGACGGCAATGTGCAGGCTGCCAGGATCGGAACGGCAGAAGATAGCGGGTGAACCGTTTTGCAGCGCCTCGGAAACCTCGGCGGCAGTCCGGCCCTTCTCCTCTTCATCCCAGTTGACACTCAGGCGCATCCACGGGCCCTCTCCGTCCTCCTCCCACATATTGTCGGCGTTTACACCGGGGACGTCGGCCAGTCCGGCGGCGATCTGCGCTATGCGGTCGGACTGAAGCTGCAGCCGCTGCTCGTGATCGGCGTCCAACCAGTGGCGGAGCGCAATCGTCGTTCCAATCACCTCTTGGCGGTCCACCTTATAGCCGCGGCCGATGCTGTTGTTGCCGGTCTCAAAGCCGGTAAAGCCGTTGAGCCGGGCCATGCCGACATACTCGCCGCTGCCGCAAAGGATGCCGGTCGAGTTGCCGGAACCGAGGTACTTGCCGCCGAAGCAGACCAGGTCCGCCCCGCTGGTGGCGACGCGTCTCATACGCTCCAATGGGTAGATCTCCGCCGCCGCGTCAACCAGGATGGGAAGGCCGGCCGCATGCGCAATATCGATCGCATCGGGCAGCGAAACCGTATTGGGGAAGCGCTCGCCGGCCGCGAAATAGAGGATGCCTGCGGTCTGAGGCCCGATAGCGTCGCGCAGCTGCTGCGGCGTGCAGCCGTCGTCGCCGCCCACCTCCACCAGCTTGCCTCCCGGCACCGTGACGCTGCGGTCATAGCGGTAACGAGTCGCCTTCTGGATCAGGAACTCGTCTTTCATGCCGGTCGTATCGGGCAGCTGCCGGATGCGCTCCGCGTCACTGCCGGCCAGGATAGCCGCCGCGCCCTGCACCAGCGCAGCATAGCACCCGGATGTGACCAGCCCGCCTCCCGTCCCCAGCATGTCTGCGATCGCCTTGCTCGCACCGTCAAAGACGTCGTCCATCAAGGTGTAGGCCGTATTGGCAGACTCCATCGCCTCGCGCACCTCCGGCGAAAGGACCGAGCCACCGAGGATCGTCATGTGGCCGCCGGCGTTGATTATGGGCCGGATACCCAGGGTCTCATAGATGTCAGAACTGGACATGGTTCAGCGCTCCTTGGTTCAATTGAAGAAATCTTTGTCTTCAGGCGCCAGACGCTTGCTGGCAGCCGTCTTGTTAAACGTGACACCGAGACCGGGCCGATCCCAGACGGTGATGTAGCTGTTCTCCACGATTGGGTCAGGCAGGCCGTCCACAATATCATACCACCACTCCGGCCGGCCCACCGGATACTCGAAGGCGATGTAGTTTCGAGGCAACGTCGCGGCCACCTGCACCAGCGCGGCCAGTCCGATCAATCCGTCCCCTGTCCCGTGGGGGGCCATCAGAATCCCGTGCAGGTCGGCGTATTCAGCCACCCATTTCAGCTCGGCGATGCCGCCGATGTCGGCCGGGTCCGGCCCAACGATGTTGACCGCCTGCATTTCAAAGAGCGGTTTGAAGTGCTGGCGCAGGTAGATCTGCTCGCCCGTATGGATTGGCGTGGAGGTGCTGCGCGTCAGTTCGCGGTACAGCTCGGCCAGCACATAAGGCGTGTAGTCGCCCGTGATCGTGTCTTCCAGCCACATGATGTGCATGCCCTCCACAGCCTTGGCCAACCGGATGGCGTCCGGAACGGTCCAGCCGGGGCCGCAGTCGAGGGCCAGGCCGACCCTGTCGCCGAGAACATCCTTCATCGCCTCGATACAGGCCACGACATGGTTCAGGCCCCTCTCCGTCAGCAGCCCGCGCTCGGTCTGGTGACTCACACCGAGGCGCTCTCCGTAGGAAAAGTCGTCCAGTTCGTCCGGCATGCCGCTATGGTAGCCGATGCCCTGCTTGATGATGGCGAAGCCTTCCCGGGCCTCCGCCATCCGGGCCATGTTTTCCGCGTAATGCTCAGGTTCCTGGCCGGCCAGCGGGAAGCGCAGTGCGCCGTTGTAAACGAGCGCCTTGTCGCGCACCTTTCCGCCAAGTAGCTTGTAGACCGGCAGATTAGCGGCCTTTCCCGCGATATCCCACAGCGCCATCTCGATTGCGCTGACCGCGCTCCCCCACGGCTTGAAGCTGCCCAGGCGGCGGATGCGCAGCATCACCCGCTCCACGTCGGTCGGGTCCTGCCCCAGTATGTAGTCGCGGTAGAAGAGCACGTGGGGCTTGAGATATGGTTTGAAGTGCTCGGCCTGGCCATAGCCCTCGATGCCGGCATCGGTCGTGATGCGAACGACGGGACTGCCGCCGAGAATCGCGCACTTGAGGTCGGTGATCCGCATAGAATTGCTCCGCAGACAGTTGAGTTGCGTGAGACTGAGCCCAAAACGCCCAGCTGAATTGTGAAGTTGCCGCGACCCCAATTCAGGTCGACTCGAAAAGGCAATCTGACCGCAACACCCGTCACCGGAACCGGCAGAACGAGGATGCGCAGACACTGCAGGATTGTACTTCGTTTTGCCGATGAAAGCCAGCTTTCAGGCTGCACACTGCACTTTCTTCAATTGACGCGACGCTTTACTGGAATAGAATCGCACGTGTGGGCGAAATGTTATTTGACAATAGAACATATGATCTGATACAATCTCTACTGACAGATAGGGGAAGTGTACCGAGCCTGTAGAGACTTATGCTCTGCAGACATTATTCCCTCTTTCAGCTTCCCATATCCGCCGTCGTCTGAAGGCAACTGATTCTCCTGTTGGACGGGTCCGGGCAGTGTTTCAGACGTGTGCGCCGTTTTCCCTCGAATAGCGCACAGTTTTGTTTATATGCCCTGCCAGGACTCGCCGCCTTCGGCCACGGTTGCCGGTAGATGACAAGCATGGGCAGCTCCATCTCCGCTCCGGTTCTGTCGCTGCGCGGCTTCGGCCTGTACTCATCCGCCAGCGCATGTCTCTGCCCAGAGTCCGTTGCAGTTCTCCCCAGGTGGCCATTCTGGTACAATAGGCCCTGTTTTGCATGGCGTTCTACCCACGATTGCCACAGCAGACTTTGATAAATCACTGGCTTACCTCCAATGATCTCACGGCGCAACTCTGTTCGCAGGCCCGAGCAGTTGCGCCGAAAAATCTCCAACAGATACAACAAAAGGAAAAAACGATGCAACTCATGCTATTCGATGACTACAAACTGGGCGTATGGAACGGTGACCAGGTACTCGACGTCTCGGCCGCCGTCGCCGATTGCGGCCATCACGCCCCGCAGGAGATGATGCAGATGTTGATCTGCGGCTGGGACAACGTCGAGCCGCGTATTCGCGACGCGGCCGCTTCCGCCACCGGCGTCTCCCTGGATGAAGTAACCTGCCGCCCGCCGATTCCGAGGCCGGGCCAGCTGGTCTGCCTCGCCGGCAACTATCTGGAGCCGGCCAAGCCGGAACGGGGCCTCTTCAACGCCTTCCTGAAGTCGCCCAACGCGGCCCTCGGCCACGGCGGCACGGTGGTCCTGCCCAGCGCCGAGGCCAGCGTCTTTCACTTCGAGCCGGAGTTGGCGATCATTATCGGCAAAGCGGCCAGCTATCTGGCCGCCGAGGACGCCATGGACCACGTATTCGGTTACACGCAGTTTATCGACGTGTCCGCCAGAGGCTTGCCGGGCGGCTTCTTCCTGGGGAAATCCTGGCATACCTTTGCGCCCTTGGGACCGGTATTGGTGACCCGCGACGAGATCGCCAACGCGAACGATCTGAACGTGCGGCTGTGGGTCAATGACGAAAAGAAGCACGACATCACCACGGCTGACATGGACCGTCACATTCCCGAGCTGCTGGCCGAAGTGACCAACGTGCTTCCCCTGCAGCCGGGCGACGTGGTGGCCACCGGCACGCATCATTTCGGCCTCGAACCGGTGCAGGACGGTGACATAGTCCGGCTTCAGATCGATCAGTTGGGGCCGGCTCTCGTCGTGCACTGCTCCGACCCGTCGGGCCGCAGCTGGGAGAGCTAGGCCACGCCAGAGGGCGTTTTTTCAGCGGTTGTTCCGCCTGCCGGTATATGTTAGGATCCCAATTGAGGGATTGGGACCCATCCGGTGGTGGTCCGCGCCGCAGGCGCGGACCTCGCAGCCAGGTGGATGGCAAATTGGCTGTCGCCGATCTTCCATTCACGGGAGATTGCGGCGGCCAGAACAGCCGCTCTCCGTCCTACCGCACACTTAGTCCCGAGGGTGCAGGCTTTTGGCCTGTGAACTTGGCCTACTCCCAGATAAGTAGAATACAGAGTCCTTCACACTGCTCAAGGAGGCAAATCATGCGGAAGAGAGCACGCAAGAGGATTTCACGGCGGGAGTTCATGCGCGTTTCAGCGTTTACTGCTGCCGGCGTAGTCATCGTGGCCTGCGGCGCCGACGGCGGACCGCCCGCGGAAGAAGCGGCGCCGGCCGACGAAGCGCCCGCCGAGGAGACAGCGGCTGAACCTGCGGCAGCGCCTTCGAAGTACAACGAGGCCCCGATGCTCGCGGAGATGGTGGCGAACGGCGAATTGCCGCCGGTGGATGAGCGGCTGCCGCTGGAACCTCTGGTCATTACTCCCGAAGAAGAAATCGGTGACTACGGTGGCATCTGGAACCGGCTCGCGACCTCAGCCAGTGACAACCAGTTGGGCGGCAAAGTCGGCGGTGAGCACCTTGTTCGCTACAACAAGGACGGTACCCAGATCAACCCGAACGTCTTCGAAAGCTGGGAAGTATCCGACGACGGCTCGACCTTCACCTTCAACCTGCGCCCGGGGATGAAATGGTCTGACGGCGAGCCGTACACGGCCAATGACCTCCTTTTCTACTATGAGGACGTGCTCCTCAATGAGGACCTGACCCCCTCCTTCCCCAACTGGCTCATTGTCGCCGGCGAGCCGGTGGTGATCTCAAAGCTGGATGATTACAAGGTCGAATTCAAGTTTGCGGCTCCCTATGCACTGTTTATCAACGTGCTTGGCTCACTGTGGGGGGACAGATTCGCCAGATACTGCGCCCATTACCTTAAACAGTTCCACATCGACTATGCCGACAAGGACGATCTGGAAGCGATGATGAAGGATGCCGGTGTGGAGCACTGGTACCAGTTGTTCGGCACGAAACCGGATACCCGCCGCAATCCCGATACGCCCAGCTATCTACCCTGGAACCTCAGCACGCCGTCGCACAGCGACCCCTTGGTCGCCGACCGTAACGCTTTTTATTGGAAGGTCGATCCCGAGGGCAACCAGCTTCCTTATATCGACGCCATCCACTGGAGTCTGGTCGACGGCAAGGACCAGCTCAACCTGCGCGCGATCCAGGGCGAAGTGGACATGCAGCTGCGGCATATCACTTTCGACAACGTGCCGCTGTTCATGGAGAACCGGGAGAGAGGCAACTACCGCGTAATGCTGTGGGACAGGGGGCAGGTAACCGATACCGTCCTGCATCTCAATCACACCAACAAAGATCCGGTGCTGCGAGAGATCGTCCAGGACAAGCGCTTCCGCTACGCGCTCTCGCTGGGCATGAATCGTGAAGACATCAACGAGGCCGTCTACCTGGGTCAGACAGAACCGACCCAGGTATCTCCGACAAAGAACTCGCCTGTCTACTGGGAGCCCCAGGCTAAGAGCATGACCGAGCACGATCCCGACCAGGCCAATGCCTACTTGGATGAGATGGGTCTTACCGAGCGGGACGAAGAGGGCTACAGATTGCGCCCGGACGGAGAGCGGCTCAGCCTGGTGTTTGAGTACGTGGCGATCTTCGCGGCCTGGGGCGACATCGCCGAACTGCTGACCTCCCAATGGAAGGAGATCGGGCTGGAGCTGATAAGCACCGAAATCGACCGCAGTCTCTTCGGTCAGCGTCTCAGCGCCAACGAGTTGGACCTCGGCGTATGGCACAGCAGCGGCGAGTGGAACCCCTTCATCGAACCGCGCTCCTTCGTGCCGATTGTGAACAACTATGCGCTGCGGCAGTACGCCTTCTATTACAATAGCGGCGGCAAAGAGGGGTTTGAGCCCACCGGCGACATTCTGAAGGCGATCGAGATCTGGGAAGAGATCAAGACGACTGTGGACGTCGAGACGCAGCACGCACTGTTCCGCGAGATTCTCGAGCTCAACATGGAGAACCTGTGGCAGATCGGCGTCACCACGGCTCCGCCGCAGCCGGTGATCGTCAAGAACTACTTCCGCAACGTGCCCGAGGACGGCATGTTCGACGACCAGCCGCGTTCGCCCTCGAATACGGGGATGGAGCAGTACTTCATCCGCGCAGGTGAGGACACATAGAACGACATTGCTGCAGGGCGACTCGCCGCCAACTGTTTCGATTTTCTCCGATTTGACGGGAAAAGGTGGGTAAGCGGCGTGGAAAACAACAAAGTAAATTCGCGCGAGTACGGGCCGCGGGCCTGCCGGAAACGGCTGCGCCCGCGGCCACGCGTTTGCACTGCTCGGCGTACCCTGTCTTCGAGCCCGAACTCCTCTTCTGTGCACGGCGCGCCAGAGGCAGGGGAGAGGAGTTCGGCGGGATTGCCATGTCTCAGCGTCCGGTTCGCAGACGGCCAAACAGAGTACCGCCTGGAGAGATCATGAGCAGATCACAAGAAAACTTCGTTGCCCGACCGATCACCAAGGGGCCGAAGCACCATTTCTTCGGCTACTACGGCATCTGTCCCTGGAACTCTACCGGTCAGTACCACCTCTGTCTGCAGTCGGATTTTCACGACCGCCCTCCAGCCGCCGGTGACAGCGCCGTGGTCGGTCTCGTCGACATGGAGACAGGCAACTTCGAAGGCGTGGCCGAGACCCAGGCGTGGAACCTTCAGCAGGGCAGCATGATGCACTGGCTCCCCACCGCGCCCGACCGCCTGATCACCTACAACGCCCGCGAGGACGACCGCTTCGTCGGCGTCGTGCAGGATATACATAGCGGTCATAAGCGGATCCTCCCCTACCCAATCAGCGCCATGACCCGCCACGGACGCCAGGCCCTGGGCCTCAACTATGCTCGGCTCAAGTCGCTGCGCCCCGTGGTCGGCTACGCTGGCCTTCCCGATCCCTTCGCAGATCAAAACCATCCAACTGAGGACGGCCTCTATTCGATGGACACGCAGACCGGCGTGGCCCGCGTGCTGGTCTCCTACGAAGAAGCTCGCGACTTTCTCAGCGATTACGAAGAGGTGCAGGCGCGCAAGATCTGGTTCAACCACTCGATCATCAATCGCGACGACACGCGCGTAGCCTTCGTTGTGCGCTACCGGGACGCGACCAGAGAAATCAAGCACACGATTCTGCTTTCTGCCAGCATGGACGGAGACGATCTTCGCATAGTGACAGACCTGGGCGCGTCCCACTTTGACTGGCTGACCGATGAGCTGATCTTCGGCTGGGTGACAATGAAAGAAGGGCAAAAATACTACCTGATCAACGACAGGACCCTGGAATATGAGGAAGTGCGGCCCGATATACTGACCAAAAACGGCCACTGCAGCTTCACTCACGATGGCGAGTGGCTGTTGACCGATGAGTACCCTGACGAGAACAGCCTCCAGGCCCTGCTGCTCTGGCACATGAAGGAAGAGCGGCTGGTCGTTCTGGGGCGGTTTCACTCGCCCGAGCCCTTCCGCGGCGAGATCCGGTGCGACCTGCACCCCCGCTGGAGCCGGGACGAGCGGCAGGTCAGCTTCGACTCAGTGCACGACGGCAGCCGGCAGGTCTACGTTGTCGACGCGTCGGAGGTCGTGGCGCGATGAGGGGCACGCGTATTGGAGGAAGCTAAGACCAGGGGTGACCTGCCCCCCAAAACTGGTCCAGGTAAGAGGAGTCCGGCTACTCTTTGGCTTGGATGATGACGCGGCCTCCGTCCTCTACGTCGATGTTCAGGTTGCGGCGGTCCAGCATCCGCATACCCACGAGAGGAGTCGTATCGGCAGCGTCGGCCAGCGCATATCTCGGCTGGCCGTCCCAGAGCGCCGCAACGTCGTAAACATCGAAGGTGACCTCGCTGCCGTCGGCAAGGGTTGCCCGGCTAGTGCCCTCAAGGGCCAATCCCAACTCCGTCGCCAACGCAGGAGGCACGGTCAGGAAACCAGTGAAGCCGGCGTCTATTATCGCCTCGATTTCACTTGTCTGCCCCGATGGACCTTGTACGGCCAGGACCACTACCGGCTCATAGGCGGCGTTCACCACGCCCTCTATCACTCGGCGCTCCGAATGGGACGTCCCCCAAAGTGATGCAGTGCCCGGTATCCAACCCGGAGCAGCCAGACGTCAATCGCGCCAGGGCGCTGCGTCCGCAGGCGCTTCGCTGCCGTCCGAAGGTCGTCGGAGACGGCCCAACTCCCGCTGTCAACGTCGATGGCAACATATTCCCCGTGGTGGTCCGCCTCGACCTGCGGACGGATGTCCCGCTCATATATCTCGTCGCCCAAGCGTGCAGTCTCTTCGCGAGGTCGGCGCGGGGGCATGGTGGTTTCGCTGCTACCCTGGGCGGGCGCCGTAGTCTCTGTGTCCCTCATATGTCCCCCTTCAAGTCGTGCTTCCGTACATGGAGCGCTCTACCACTTGCAGGCGTGTGCGACAAAGAAAGAAGGTCCATACAGGGCAGGACAGCGTCAGGCCATGACTTACACTATACGATCTCCTCAGGGCAATAGGGAGAGCCAGCCGCATTCGCCCAAATGCACCTTATTTTTCCCATTTCGTGGTCTAACGATTGGGGCCAACCATAGTTTGCCCAAGACGAGCTGTGGCAACTGCCCTTGGCCCTGCTGACTTTCGGACTGATTTTTTTACTGCGCAAGCATATGAAATTGACCGAGAGCAGGACATCATGTTTATCGGTACTGGTAGATTTTCCAACTGCAAAGCGTGCGGCAAAAAGGTTCCGATCAGGCTGCGGAGTTGTCCTCACTGTAGAGAACCCGATCCACAATTGCGAAACTGGCTTGGATGGAGAGTGGACTACACAAAAACCCTGGATCCAAGTGTTTCCAACAAATGGAAATCGGTGTGGCCTTTCCGAACACGCATCGGAAAGCGACTTAAGACTTTATCTTTAATCATTATAGTTGTCACGATACTTGCGGTAGACTACTTTTCACCCGCCTTACTAATCGAATTTATCAGATTGCCCGCCGGGTTTTTCGAGAGTTGGTGGTCAGTTTTGCTGTATACTGCCATGTACATTACGGTCGTGATTTGCGTGGTCACTTTACTGAGAGGGGAGGACTGAAGATTTCAGGGTCTTCTGCGTACAGAGCGAAGCAGCCCCATTCGACATCGTCATCGAGGGCCGTAACGACAAAGGCGGCGCCAAAATCAGGGGGGGAAGCAGGGCCGTTCAACTCTGTCAAACCATGTGGGAGGAAAGATGAGCAATACAGAAGAGAGCTTTGTTGCAAAGGCGATTACGCAAGGGCCGAAGCACCATTTTTTCGGCTACTACGGCATCTACCCGTGGGATTTAACCGGCCGCTACCACCTCTGCCTGCAGTCGGACTTCCACGACCGCCCGCCCGCCGACGGCGACACTGCCGTCGTTGGCCTCGTGGACATGGAGACAGGCAACTTCGAAGGCGTGGCCGAGACCCAGGCGTGGAACCTTCAGCAGGGCAGCATGATGCACTGGCTCCCCACCGCGCCCGACCGCCTGATCACCTACAACGCCCGCGACGACGACCGCTTCATCAGCGTTATCCAGGACATCCACACCGGGCACAAGCGCCTCCTGCCCTACCCAATTGCCGCCATCACGCGCGACGGACGCAAGGCGCTGGGGCTGAATTACGCACGGCTTTGGGACATGCGTCCCGTGGTCGGCTACGCCGGGCTCACCGACCCCAATGCAGACCAGAAACATCCTGCCGACGACGGGCTCTACATCATGGATACCGATACAGGCGAGGGCAAGCTGCTCTTCTCCTACGAAGACGCCCGCGCCTACCTCAGCGACTATCCCGGGATCCAGAACCACAAGCTCTGGTTTAACCACCCGTTCATAAACCGCGACGACTCCCGCGTCGCCTTCGTCGTGGTCTACTGGGATGACGCCGGGGCCAGAAAAACGGTATGCCTGACGATGACCCTGGAGGGCGGAGACATTCGCATTCTGAACGACCTCGGAACCTCACACTGCGACTGGCGGACGGCAGAGGTCATCTTCGGCTGGTTCACGACGCAAGAGGGCATAAACTTCTTCCTGGTCAACGACGCCACAGGTGAATACGAGTCGGTGCGCCCCGACATCCTCTCCCGCGACGGCCACTGCAGCTTTACCCGTGACGGCGCCTGGCTGCTTGACGATGAATACCCCGACGAGAACGACCTCCGTGCCCTCTTCCTCTGGAACATGGCCGAAGAACGCCTGGTCGTCCTGGGCCGCTTCCTCTCGCCCCCGTTCTTCCGCGATGAGATCCGCTGCGACCTGCACCCCCGCTGGAGCCGCGACGAGCGCCACGTCAGCTTCGACTCGATCCACGAAGGCAGCCGGCAGATCTACGTTGTCGATGTGGCCGATGTCGTTGGACGATAATTCAGGCACTCGTTGCGTCGATTGCAAGATGAGGGGACTTGAAGCCCGTCACGATCAATACTGCCCAATCATGTGGGAACGAACATGAGCAATGCAAGAGACAGCTTGGTCGCAAGACCGATTACGCAAGGACCAAAGCACCATTTCTTCGGCTACTATGCCATCTATCCCTGGGACGCCACCGGCCGCTACCACCTCTGTCTGCAGTCGGAGTTCCACGATCGCCCGCCCGCGGCCGGGGACACCGCGGTGGTGGGTCTGGTGGACATGGAGACAGGAAGGTTTGAAGGTGTGGCGGAAACCCAGGCCTGGAATCTGCAGCAAGGCTCCATGCTGCACTGGCTGGCGACCGCGCCCGACCGACTGATTACGTACAACGCGCGCGACAACGACCGCTTCGTCGCTGTGGTGCAGGACATCCACAACGGACAGAAGCGGATCCTTCCCCACCCAATCGCCGCCATCACCCGCGACGGGCGCAAAGCGCTGGGTCTGAACTATGCCCGCCTGAAGGCGATGCGCCCGGTTGTCGGCTATGCCGGACTGCCGGATCCCTACGCGGACCAGAATCATCCCACCGAGGACGGCCTCTACATCATGGACACGGAGACGGGGGAATCCCGTGTGCTGGTCTCCTACGAAGATGTTCGCGAATTCCTCAGTCATAATGAAGAGTTACAGGCCGGCAAAATCTGGTTCAACCATCCGTTTATCAACCGCAACGATACCCGCGTCTCCTTTGTTGTGCGGGTCTACGACAGGAATAAGGAGATCGGCCAGACGACAATGCTGTCCGCCAGCATGGACGGGGGAGAGCTGCGCGCCATGACCGACCTGGGCGCGTCGCACTGCGACTGGCTGACCGAGGAGCTGATTTTCGGCTGGATGACGATGAAGGAAGGGGCGCACTATTATCTGATGAACGACACCACCTGCGAATACGAGGCAGTGCGGCCCGATGTCCTGACCAGGAACGGCCACTGCAGCTTTACGCAGGATGGGACGTGGCTGTTGACCGATGAGTACCCCGACGCGAATAGCCGGCAGGCGCTGCTGCTCTGGCATATGGCGGAGGAACGCCTGGTGCATTTGGGGAGCTACCTTGCACCGCAACCGTTCCGCGGCGAGATCCGCTGCGACCTGCATCCCCGCTGGAGCCGGGATGAGCGCATGGTCAGCTTCGACTCGATCCATGAAGGGAGCCGGCAGGTCTACGTTATGGACGTCTCGGAAGTTGTGGGTCGATGAGGCGCCATCTGGTGGAGTATAGAGCAGTACGTAGAGCCAGGCTGAAGGATGTCGGATTTTCAATCTACTCTCAGCGCATGACCGCCCGGAGGGCAGTATGATCCAGCCGCGCCCAATCACAGCCGGCCCCAAGCATCACTGGTTCGGCTATTACGACAAGCTGCAGTTCGATCCGTCGGCCCGCTACGCGCTGGGCATGGAGGTGGAGTTCGAACATCGCGCGCCGACGCCGGAGGACGTGGTCCGAATCGGAATGGTCGACCTGGAGGACGGCGATCGCTGGGTCGAACTGGGAGAGAGCCGCGCCTGGGGCTGGCAGGCCGGCTGCATGCTCCAATGGCTGCCGCGATCCCAACACGAAACTGTCTGGAACGACCGGATAGACGGCCGCTTTGTCTGCCACATTCTGAACATCAGGACGGGTCAGAAGAGGACTCTTCCCCACGCCATCTTCACTCTCAGCCCCGACGGCCAAACCGCGCTGTCGATCGACTTCCATCGGCTCGAAGACATGCGGCCCGGCTACGGCTACATGGGCATTCCCGATCCCTGGTACGGCGTGAATGCGCCTGAGGAAACTGGCATCCACAAGGTCGACTTGCACAGCGGCGAAAGCAGTCTGATCGTCAGCCTGGCTGAGGTGGCGGCCATCCCCTATCCCCACGGAGAGATCCGAGACGCCAAACATTACTTCAATGTCCTTATCTTCAATCCCGGCGGCGCCCACTTCCTCTTCCTCCACCGCTGGCGCTTTGGCGACGGACCTTTCCACACGCGCCTGCTTACCGCCAGGGCGGACGGCTCCGACCTGACGGTGGTGGACCACTCCGGCCACACTTCGCACCTGATCTGGCGGGATCCCAGCCATATCCTGGCCTGGTCCCGGCGCCCTTCACACGGGGAAGCCTACTACATCTTCCCAAACGTCGAGGACGGTTCGTGCCGCTCCGATCAGATTGTGGGAAAGACAAAGATGCCGCTCAACGGGCACTGCACGTATCTGTCCGACAACGACTGGGTTCTGAATGACACCTACCCGCAAGGGGAAGAACGACTGCAGGACCTCTATCTGTACCATGTCCCAACCGACCGCCGCGTCGACCTGGGACAGTTCCATTCTCCTCCGGCGTATACCGATACGCTGCGCTGCGATCTCCACCCCCGTTCCAGCCCTGACGGCAGCAAAATCGTGATCGACTCGGCCCACGGCGGGAACGGGCGGCAGATGTATCTGTTTGAGGTGGGGGAGCTGGTGGGCGTGTAGACATGTGGGCAGTAGCCAGGAGGGGGAAGAGCGCATGGGGGTGCCAGGGCAGGCTCCCAGGAAATTGACGCAATAAGATGCAATTGCTCTGCGATAGCCAGCTTCACACACTTGACATTCTGATGCGATGATGCTATGATGTCGATATGCGAACAACACTAACGATTGACGACGATGTGCTCGCGGTCGCTCGAGCTTTGGCGGAACGCAACGGAAGCAGCCTCGGCAGCGCTTTATCTGAACTTGCGCGGCGAGGGTTCAAGGGGATGGGGGATTTTGAAGTAGTCGACGGCATCCCCGCTTTTCGCGTCGACGCAAACTCGCGGCCCGTAACAAGCGAGGACGTTAGAGAGGCGCTGAGCGACTGGCCGTGACGGCGCTGTTGGATGTAAACGTCCTGGTTGCACTGGCCTGGCCGAGCCACGTCCACTATACAGCGGCGAGAGCCTGGTTTTCCAGACACAGTCAAGATGGCTGGGCAACGTGTCTATTGACCGAAGCAGGATTTGTAAGAATCTCCTGCAATCCCAGTCTCTTTGATCGCAAGGTGTCCCCTGAACAGGCGATTGCATTCCTCGCGGAATTGAAGCGGGTGGGTACGCACTCATTTTGGCCTCTCGACCGGTCAGTGCATGACCTGCCTGTGCAAATCACGGAGCGAATCCAGGGTTTCCGCCAGGTGACCGATGCTCTGCTCGTAGCCGCGGCTCTGCAGCGGGGCGGGAAAGTCGCCACATTTGATGCCGGTCTTGCCAGCCTTGTGGAAAATCGCGACCGCGATGCTGTAAGTGTTATTCCGGTGTGAGTCCAGGCCTCCCGGACTTCGATGGCGCGCCACCGCGGACGCAGAGGCCTCTGACATCCATCTGACCCACTCTTCATCATAGGGCCGTTTCGCTTCCTCCGCTCCGAACCTGAGCTCTCGTTGCGCTCCCTCAGTTCAGTGTCGCGCCCCGTCAATTCCACAACTTTGACGAGTCCGCCATTATCCTTTAGAATTCCCAAACTACCCGGCAACCATCCCCGCGATTTCAGTTGAAATTGCGAGACAGGCAGTTCTCCGGTTGCACTCGCAGGTCCAGATTCGAGCAGGCAATGACAAAGAAGCCCATTGCAGCCTGAGAACGAGGTCCCTATGACAGGTCCATTTCGCCTTGCCAATGAGGTCGACACGACCGGTTTCGGTGATACGGGTATGCGCTTGGGAGACCTGGACGGCGACGGCGAGCTGGAAGCGGTCTTCTTCCAGGCCCGCGACTGTCACATTCCCCGCATGTCGGCCGGCGGCTACCGCCACGAGAAGCAGGTCCACTGCGTCACCGCCATGAAGCTGGACGGCGACGTTATGTGGCAGGAGGGCGCTCCCCTGGGCACGGGCCACTGGGCCATGCACGAGGTGGCGGCCGCGGTCAGCGACATTGATGGGGACGGCAAACAGAGATCGTCTACGTGACCGAACGCGACGGCCGCAGTTACCTCAGAATCCTCGAAGGCGATCGCGGCTACTACCGCAAAGAGGTGGAAACGGGCCCCAACTGCGTCCTCCAGCTGTGCGACATCCGGGGACTCGGCGCCCGGCGCGACATTCTCGTCTCCACATTCGTGAACCCCATCTACATCTACGACGACGACCTGAACTGCCTGTGGAACTGCCACTTCTACGGCGGCGCCGGGCATGAACATGACTTCTACGACATAGACGGCGACGGCAAAGAGGAGGCCTTCATCGGCTACTGCTGCGTGCGCGCCGATGGCCTCAAGATCTGGTGGCGGCCCGACCTTGAGCCCCACCTCGAGGAGATGACGCGCGCGCCCCATGTCGATCACCTGCACGTCCACGACATCGACGAAGACGGCAGGCCCGAACTGCTCATGGTCGCCGGCAAAGACCTGGTCGTCCTCGACGCCGCCACCGGCGACGATCGATGGATTTTCGAAGGCACACACATCCAGACCTGCGCTGTAGGCAAATTTCTGCCCGACGTGGAGGGGCAGCAACTCTTTGTTACAGAACGTCGCCTGCACGGCGACCAGGCCCACATCGGCTTCCGCGGCTATCTCGTTGATTGCAGTGGCAACGAGATCTGGCGCATGGAAAAAGCCGGCTATGGCCGGACCATTCGGTTAGCCGGCGCCGAGGCCGACGTGATATTTGCCGAGTGCCAGGGCAAAAAACCCATGCTCATCGACGGGCACGGGAAGATCATCCAGGAACTGGATATGCCGCTGCACACCTATGCCGAAGACCGCTTTGACGACGGCGATACCGGCGTGCGTGTGGTCTTCACAGTTGCCGATACGAACGGGGACGGCAAACTGGAGCTACTGGGCTACAACCGGACGCGCCTGTGGCACTGGGTGCAGGATTAGCGGAAGCCTGTAGAAAATCGCGTGTTTCGTATCCAACTTATCCGACTGTCAGCGATGGTAATCATTGCAGGGACTCACAACAAAGGAGACAACCTATGAGGGGTCTGAGGACAAAGGAAAACTGGATCAATCGCCGGGAATTCATGCGCGTCTCCGGTGTAGCCACCGCCGGATTGGTGGCTGTAGCCTGCGGCGCCGGCGGCGAGCCGCAGGAAGAAATGGCAGCCGAACCGGCAGCCGACGAGGCGCCGGCCGAAGAGGCCGCCCCCGCGGCGTCGGGCAGTATGTACAGCGAAGCCCCCATGCTGGCGGAAATGGTGGCTGCAGGAGACCTGCCCCCTGTTGACGAACGTCTGCCTGCCAGTCCAGCCGTACTGGAAGCGGTCGAGCAGGTCGGCAAGTACGGCGGCGCCATCCGCCGCGGCTTCAAAGGCGTCTCCGACCGCTGGGGCCCGACCAAGATGCAGAACGAGTCGCTCACCTGGTACAACATGGACCTGACGCTGCGCCCCAACATGGTCGAATCCTGGGAGACCAACGCAGACGCCACCGAGTGGACCTTCCACCTGCGCGAGGGGCTGAAGTGGTCGGACGGCACGCCGTTCGACAGCGACAGCTTCATGTGGTGGTACGAGAACCATTTCTCCAACGAGGACCTGACCCCCGCCGTTTCGATCCGCTGGGGAACGGGTACGCCGCGCGTGCCGATGGTGGTGTCGGCTCCCGACAACAACACGGTGATGATGACCTTCGAACATCCCAAGCCGCTCTTCGCCTTCGACGTGACGCGCTCGCACTGTTTCTCGCCGGGACACTACATGCAGCAGTTCCACATCGAATTGACCGATGACAAGGCGGGCCTGGAGGCGCAGATCGATGAAGCGGGGGTCGACTCCTGGGACCAGTACTACGTGGACCGCAACTGGTGGTACCTGAACCCGGACCGGCCCAACATCGGCCCGTGGCTCTCGAAGAACGAGCTCTCCTCCGAGCTGTTCCTGATGGAGCGCAACCCCTACTTCTGGCAGGTAGATGAAGAGGGTCAGCAGCTGCCCTACATCGACAAGGTGACACACCGTCTCTTCGACACGAACGACGTGTTCAACCTGCGTGTCATCAACGGTGAGGTCGACTTCCAGGCGCGGCACATCCAGACAGGCAACTTCACGCTCTACAAGGAGAATGAAGAGGCCGGCGATTACCGGGTCATAATCGGCACGTCGACGCGGCACGAAGTGGTGACGCCCAACCAGGGCGCGCAGGACCCGCGCGTGCGTGAGCTGTTCGAGAACAGAGACGTTCGTATTGCAATGTCCCTGGCGGTGGACCGCGACGGGTTGAACGAACTTGTGTGGGACGGCCTGCTGACACCGCGCCAGTACAGCCCGCTCGATCAGTCGCCTCAGTACTACGCCAAGCTGACCGAGGCGTACGCAGGGTACGACCCGGACCGGGCCAACCAGCTCCTCGACGACGCAGGCTACGCCGAGCGCGATGCCGACGGCTTCAGGCTGTGGAAGGACGGCAGCGGCGAGACACTGAGCTTCATTATCGAGGGAACCTCCCAGCCGGGCACGCCCGAGGAAGACTCGGTCCTCACGATCATCAAGTACTATGCCGACATCGGTCTCAAGGCGACCTACAAGGGGATGGAGCGCTCGCTCTACACCGAGCACTGGTCCGCCAACACCCAGGACGCCGTGTACTGGGGCGGCTATCGCGATCTGCTGCCGATTCTGACGCCGTCGCCCTGGATCGGCACGGAGCTGGACCGCCCCTGGGCGGGCGCGTACGGCCGCTGGAAGGTGGACGAGAACGACGCCAACGGCGAACCGCCGCCGGACGGCCACTTCCTGTGGAAGATCTGGGAGATCTGGGACCAGGTCAGTTCGGAGCCGGATCCGGCCAAGCGGGACGAGCTGTTCTACCAGATCCTGGACATCTGGGCCGAAGAGATCCCGATCGTCGGCTACCTGGGCCAGTCGCCGGCGCTGATCATCATGAAGAACAAGATGCACAACTACATCTCGGGCCAGCCGGTCAACGACGGGCTGGAGGACGAGCACTTCCTGAATCCGCAGCTGCTCTCCTGGGAAGATCCTGAGAATCACATGTAGATCAAGCCTTGACGCTGGCTACCGGCGGTCGGAAAGGAAGATGCTGTGCCGCGGAGGTATGCTCGTTAGTGTGCTCGAATCAAGGACGGCGCGACGGATCGGATCCCCCAGGCACCGTTGCGCCGTCCTGCGAATTGCGCTACTTTCCACCAGCTTGAAAGGTGTACAGCGCCCCACCAGTTGAAATCGCATATCCCTATGTCATCGACAAGTCAGCCCGCCCGCCCGCGATTCACCTCCGTCAAAACGTACAAGCACGCGGCGGGCCATCCCTCTTTCTGGTATCCTCCCGAGTGGCAGCTGCAGGAGACGGATACGCCGCATCCGGCGGTAAGCCTCTATCCGGATCCGTCCGACGAGGCCACCTTCATATCGATCACGGTCCAGGATATGGGTCAGCCGCTGGCGGAGGAAGAAAGTTCGCTGCTGGCTGAAGGAATCGAGGAGGGGCTGAACCAACTTGACGGGTGCGTGGTCGAAAGGCTGGAGGTCTTGGACGACGTGGGCGACTGGTGCCAGGAGTGGGTGTGCACCTTCGTGCAGGATGGGACAACGCGGCGGCGCAGAGCGCGGCTGTTTTGCGCCGGGCAGTTCCTGTATTCCGTCGTGGTTCAGGGGTCCACCACCGAACGCTATGAATACTGGCGGGGCATGATGGAGTGGGTCATGTTGACGGTCCTGAATACGACGGTCGATATGGGCGCCTAGACAGCCGCTGTTTGTTCACAAATCTGTCATAAACGCTGAAATTTGAAACGCTTCTCTTTGAATCAACTCAAGCGAAAGGAAATGAAGACGATGAAGGACGGAATGGATCGTAGAACCTTTCTGCGGATGAGCGGTCTTTCGGCCGCGGCCGCAGTTGCGGCCGCTTGCGGCGCGCCGGGCGGAGACGCCGAACCGCAGGCTGCCGACGAAGATCCGGCAGCCGAGGCTCCCGCGGCGGATTCAGGCTCGATGTCCAAGTACAACGAGTCGCCCCTGCTCGCCGAGCGCGTTGCCGCCGGCAGCCTGCCGCCGGTGGATGAGCGCCTCCCCGCCAATCCGGTGGTGATCGAACCCCTTGAGGAGATTGGCCAGTACGGCGGCACCACCCGCGTTGCCATCGGCAATCCCAACCATCTCTTCGGCGACCCGCAGGCCGTCATGGGCACCGAGCTGATCCTGCGCATCGCGCCGGACTTCTCCTCCATCACGAGCGGCCTGGCCGAGAGCTGGGAGTTCAACGACGACGCCACCGAGCAGATCCTGCATCTGCGCGAGGGTCTCATGTGGTCCGACGGCGCGCCCTTCAGCGCCGACGATTTCATCTTCTCCTGGCATGACCTCTGGCTCAACGAGGAATACGCCCCCGGTGGTCCGCCATCCTCCTGGAAGGCGGGAGCGTCAGCCGCCGGCGACCCACTGGAGATGGAGAAAATCGACGATTACACGATCAAGCTCTCCTTCTCCAAACCGTACCCCCTGATCGTTCTGCACGAGACCTTCTACGCCGGTTCACAGGGAGGCCTTTGGCAGCCGGCCCACTACCTGAAGCAGTTCCACCCCGACTACGGCGACGCTGACGAGATCGCCGCAATGACGGAAGATGCCGGTTTCGAAGATTGGCACCAGCTCCTTCGCGATAAGGGTCGCGTCGGTTCGACCATTCCGGCACAGGTCGGTCTGCCCGGCATGACCGCCTTCATTCGCGTCGACGACGCGCCCGACCATCATACCTACGAACGCAACCCTTACTACTGGAAGGTGGACACCGCAGGCAACCAG
This sequence comes from Caldilineaceae bacterium, assembly GCA_965200615.1. Taxonomy (GTDB): domain Bacteria; phylum Chloroflexota; class Anaerolineae; order Caldilineales; family Caldilineaceae; genus Bin5. The sequence continues at coordinate 2,690,656 of OZ241377.1, forward strand.
CTGCCCTACATCGACAAGACGATCGTCTTTGTCATCGACAACCGCGAAGTCGCCAACGCCAAACTGATCGCCGGTGAACTGGAGTTCTCAGGCCGCCAGGCAGACCTGGCCAACATGGAGCTCTACCAGGCCAATCTGGAGTCGGCAGACCTGAAGATCAAGATGTGGAAGTCGACCTTCCCCGGCCGTACCATCATTGTGCCCAACCATACGCACAAGGACCCGCATGTGCGGGAATTCTTCGGCAACAAGGACGTACGGCACGCGATGTCGATAGCGATCAATCGCGAAGAGATCAACGACGTCGTCTACTTCGGTCTTGGCGAGCCGCGGCAGTGGGCGGCCTGGCCCAATTCGAGATACTACCAGGAAGGTGACGAAGACCACTGGGCCCAGTTCGATCCCGATATGGCGATGGATCTGCTCGACCAGGCCGGCTATACCGAAAAGGACTCGGACGGCTTCCGTCTCTTCCCCGACGGCTCGCGCGTGAGTTGGGTCATCCAGCTCGATACGGAGCAGGCCGACATCATCGACGTGTTTGAGCTTGTCGTCGAGCAGTGGCGCGCAGTCGGCCTCGACCCGTCGATCAGGCCGATCAATCGCTCCCATCTCAACGAACTGGTGGCTGCCAACGATATGGGCATGTCCGGTTGGGAAGGCGACATCTCCGATATCACCTGGGTCTGGTGTTCGCGCCTCAACCACCCCGGACAGTGCAACGTGCCCTGGGGCAAAGGCTATGACATCTGGCTGGACGGCGACCCGGAAAGCGAAATCGCCGTCGAACCCCCGGACGAGGTCGCCTGGGTCTATCACCGCTGGCAGGAAATGATCGACGCCGTCTCCGAAGAGGAGCACGTCGCCATCGCCCGCGAGCTGTGGGAATGGTTCTACGACTACCTGCCCGGCTTCGGCACCGTCGGCATCCCCAAGCCGGTGGTAATGAAGAAGAACCTGACCAACTTCCCCGACGACGGCGTATGGGGCTTCTCGGTGATCCGCGCTGTCCCGGTGCATCCGGAGCAGTTCTTCTATAAGCAGAGTTAGATTGAATTGCCGGCCAGTGGATGGCGGCTAGCGGGCAGTAGACTCCGCCAACCACTGGTCGTTGCCACGATAGAAAACAGGTGTTATGCGAGAGTACATTCTGCGGCGCGTCCTGCAGCTTTTCCCGACTCTCATCCTTATATCGATTGTCAGTTTTATGATCATCCAGCTTCCGCCGGGCGATTACGTGACCACCTACGTGGCCAACCTGGCAGCGGCCGGCGAGGAGCTGAGCGAGGAGGAGATCGCGGGGCTGGAGGCGCACTACGGCCTTAATCAGCCCGGATACATTCAGTACATCAAGTGGATAACGAACTTTGTGCAAGGGGACATGGGGCTGTCCTTCTACTGGGACCGTCCCGTCAACCGGCTGATCGGCGAAAGGCTGATGCTGACGATGATCATGTCCTTCTTCACACTTCTCTTCGTCTATGCCATGGCAATTCCCATCGGCATCTATTCCGCCGTGCGTCAGTACAGCCTGTTTGATTACATATTTACCTTTATCGGGTTTATCGGCTTGGCGACCCCGAACTTCCTGCTGGCGCTCATCTTCATGTACATAGGCATCAAGGCTTTCGGCGCCAGCGCCGGCGGGCTGTTCTCCACTGAGTACCTGGACGCGCCCTGGAGCGTTGCCAAGGTCTGGGATATGCTGAAGCACATGTGGTTGCCGGTCGTGATTGTTGGCACCGCCGGCACGGCAGGGACCATCCGCGTGATGCGGGCGACCACGCTGGATGAACAGAGCCGCCCCTATGTGGAGACGGCCCGGTCCAAAGGGTTGCGAGAGGGTCAGCTCACCATGAAGTACCCGGTGCGCGTGGCTCTGAATCCGATCCTGAGCACAATCGGCTGGAGACTTCCCGAGATTGTATCCGGCACGGTCCTGGTAGCGCTCGTGTTGAATCTGCCGACGACCGGGCCACTGCTATGGCGGGCCTTGATGTCCCAGGACCTGTATCTTGCAGCCAGCATGATCATGATTCTGAGTTCGCTCACACTCATCGGCACACTTATCTCGGATATTCTACTGGCGTGGGTCGACCCGCGTATTCGCTATGGGGAACAGGGAACGACATGACGAGGGCAGTCAACACAGGTGCTGAAGCCGCGCGCGAGCCGGCGTCCTCGCCCTACGAGAGCGGAAACCTGTCAGACTTTCTCGACGTCGGTGAATCTGCCGGCGGCGAAGCCAGAACCCAATTTCTGACTCCGCGTCAGTTGATGGTAATCCGCTTCCGCCGCAACAAGATGGCGGTCATCGCGTTATGGTTCCTCTCCTTTCTCTACCTCGTCGTTCTGTTTGCGCCGATGATCGCGCCCTATGACAAGACGCATCGTTTCACTAAGCATCTCTACCTGCCGCCGCGCGATATTCACTTCCGCGGTGAAGATGGCAGGTGGCAACGTCCATTTGTATACGCCGTCAAAATCGAGACAAACAAGGAGACATTCACCCGCGACTTTGTCGAAGATCGCAGCAGGCAGTCTCCAGTCCGATTCTTTGTCAAAGGGGATTCTTACAAACTCTGGGGCTTCTTTGAGATGGACTGGCATCTGTACGGGGTGGAAAACGCGGAGGAGGTTGGGCCGGTTTTCCTGCTCGGCGGCGACAAATTTGGCCGTGATATCTTTGGGCGCGTACTATTTGGCGGCCGAATCTCGCTGACGATTGGCCTCGTTGGAGTCACAATTAGTCTTTTCATCGGTCTGCTTCTGGGAGGCCTTTCCGGTCTGTACGGAGGCGTTGTCGATAACCTTATTCAAAGGTTGGTCGAGTTTATTCGTTCCATCCCATCCATCCCGCTATGGATGGGACTGGCCGCGGCCCTGCCAGCGGACTGGCCGCAGCTTCGCATCTACTTCGGTATCACAATTATCTACGCACTTATCAGTTGGACGACCCTGGCGCGGGTGGTTCGGGGGAAGTTTCTCTCTTTGCGAAATGAAGACTTCGTATTGGCCGCCCAGTCGGCAGGCGCCAGCCAGTGGTACCTGATCTGGCAACACCTGGTTCCCTCCTTTATGAGCTACGTGCTGGTGGACGCAACGCTTGCCATTCCCGGAATGATTATCTTTGAAACGGCACTGAGTTTTCTGGGGTTGGGGCTGGTGTCGCCTACAGTCAGTTGGGGCGTAATGCTGAAGGATGCGCAGCAGATCGTTGAGATCGCCATCCATCCCTGGATTCTTTGGCCCGCCATGTTCGTTGTCGTCACGGTGCTGGCCCTCAACTTCATCGGCGACGGCCTGCGCGACGCAGCTGACCCGTACGCTGACTTGTAAACGGCAACTCCTGAGACACCGGCGTACTTTGTCCTGTCTGGCGAGCGGCCTCCGCTCACCTGTCACTGAACTCCAAATGGACAACCTGCTCGAAGTCAAGAACTTGCAGACACACTTTTTCATGGCCGAAGGGGTCGCCAAGGCGGTGGACAGCACGACCTTTTCCATCCGCCGCGGTCAGGTCCTCGGTGTGGTTGGCGAAAGCGGCTGCGGCAAGAGCGTCACCGCGCGCTCGATCATGCGCATGGTGCGTCCGCCCGGCCATACCGTGGATGGGGAAATCCTTTACTCGCGGGACGACGGAGACGGGCAGGAGATGGTCCTGGACCTGCTTCAGCTTCCTGCCACCGGCACGGAGATGCGCGCGATTCGCGGCGGGGAGATCGCGATGATCTTCCAGGAACCGCGCGCCTCGCTCAGCCCTGTCCATAAGGTCGGAGACCAGATAACCGAAAATATTCTGCTGCACCAGCCCGTATCTCAGGTCGAAGCGGAAGATATCGCCATCGACATGCTGAGGCAAGTGCATATTCCGCTGGCCGAGCAGCGGATGAACGCATTCGCTCACCAACTGAGCGGAGGCATGTGCCAGCGTGTAATGATCGCGATGGCCCTCTCCTGCCACCCCAGTCTCCTGATCGCAGACGAACCCACCACGGCCTTGGACGTGACCACCGAAGCCCAGATCCTGGAGCTGATGCAGGGGCTGCAGGCCGAGCTGGACATGGCGATCATGTTCATCACCCACGATCTGGGCGTCGTCGCCGATATGGCCGACGAAGTGGCGGTGATGTACCTCGGCAAGATCGTCGAACGGGGCGCGGCCGCCGACATCTTTCGCGACCCCAAGCACCCCTATACCATCGCGCTGCTGGAGTCGCTGCCCCGCATGGACCAGAAGCGAGAGTGGCTCCAGACCATCCGCGGCGTTGTACCCGACCCCTACAGCACGCTCAAAGGCTGTCCCTTCCATCCGCGTTGCGCCGATTTCATCGCCGGCGTTTGCGACGAAATCGTGCCCCAGCCGATCACGTTAGAAGACAACCGGGAGGTACGCTGCCTCCTGTATACTGAACACGCCACTCAGGATAGCCCCCCACCCGTAGAGGAAGCCAGCCATCAATAGCAACGCAGACAGCTATCCTTTGCTGGAAGTCAACGACCTGAAAAAGCATTTTCCGATCACAGCCGGGCTGTTCTCCAAGGTCGTCAGCCACATCAAGGCCGTGGACGGCGTCGACTTTGCGCTGCAAAAGGGAGAGACGCTGGGCCTGGTCGGCGAGAGCGGCTGCGGCAAGACGACCGTGGGCCGCCTGATCATGCGCTTGTACGAGCCGACGGCCGGCAACATTCGGTTTCGTCCTCAAGGCGAAGAGGGTGAGGACTACAACCTGGCCACTCTGGACAACGCGGCACTGCGACCGGTGCGCTCCCACTTGCAGATGATCTTTCAGGACCCGTACACTTCGCTGAATCCCCGCAAAACGATCCTGGACATCATTGGCGAGCCGCTGCGGCTGAACGGCATGGGCAAGGGGTCCGAACTGCAGGACCGCGTGGTGGAGATGCTGCGGCTGGTCGGGCTGCGGCCCGAGTACATCACGCGCTATCCCCACGCGTTCAGCGGTGGACAGCGCCAGCGCATCGGCATCGCCCGCGCCCTGATCCTTAACCCCACGCTCGTCATCGCCGACGAGCCGGTCTCCGCGCTAGACGTCTCTGTGCAGGCGCAGATCCTCAACCTGCTCAAGTTTCTGCAGCGGGAGCTGGACCTGACCTACCTGTTCATCGCGCACGATCTTGGCGTCGTCAAGCATATCAGCGACCGGGTGGCGGTGATGTACGTCGGCAAACTGGTAGAGCTGGCCGACGCAGACGAACTTTATCGCAAGCCACTCCACCCCTACACGGAGGCGCTTCTCTCCGCCGTGCACGCGGCCGGCCCGGCGCATACCAGAGCGGAGCGCATCGTCCTGGAAGGGGAAGTGGCGGACCCCTCCAACCCTCCGTCCGGCTGCTACTTCCACCCTCGCTGCCGCTACGCCCAGGAGCGCTGCCACCAGGAGACGCCAGATCTGCGAGACCTGACCGGCGAGAGATACGTTGCCTGCCACTTTGCCGAAGAGCTGGACCTGGCAGGCGCCAGCGCCGCATAAACCCAACTGAAATCCGATGAGGAGAAAGCGCTGATGAGTATGCGCCCCATCACTTCCGGGCCGAAGCATCACTGGTTCGGCTACTACGACAAGCTGCAGTTCGACCCCTCCAGCCGCTTCGTGCTGGGGATGGAGGTCGATTTCGAGCACCGTTCGCCGAACGCAGATGATGTGATCGGAATCGGGATGATCGACCTGGCGGACGGCAACCGCTGGATCGAGTTGGGCGAGACAAGGGCCTGGTGCTGGCAGCAGGGCTGTATGCTCCAGTGGATCCCCGGTTCCGACAGGGAGATCGTCTGGAACGATCGAGTGGACGACCGCTTCGTCTGCCACATTATGGACGTACAATCAGGCAAGAAGCGCACGGTTGGGTATCCGATCTATACCGTCTCTCCCGACGGGCGCACTGCCGTCGGCGCCGACTTCCGCCGCATCAACCACATGCGGCCGGGCTACGGTTACGCCGGCATCCCAGACCCCAACTTCGATCAGCTGGCGCCCGAAGACGCCGGAATTCATCGCATTGACCTCGCAACCGGCGAAGCCTCGCTTATCATCTCCATTGCGCAGGTGGCCGCGATCCCCTATCCCCACATGGACATCAGCGGGGCCAGACACTACTTCAACCATCTGCTCTTCAATACCGACGGCTCCCGCTTCATCTTTCTGCACCGCTGGCGTTTCGGCGATGCCGGCTTCAGTACGCGCATGATGACGGCCGCGGCTGACGGCTCCGACATCTACGCAGTCGACCAATACGGGCACACCTCCCACTTTATCTGGCGCGACCCGGAACAGATCCTGGCGTGGGCCAGGCATCCTTCACACGGCGACGCCTTCTACCTCTATCGCGACGGCACGCAGAACGTGGATGTAATCGGCAAGGGGGTGATGAAGCTGAACGGACACTGCACCTATCTTGCCGACACAAACTGGATATTGAACGACACCTATCCCGTGCCCAGAGGCGACGGCAGGGTCCAGGAACTTTATCTCTACAATGTGGAAAGCGGCGAAAGAACGGAGCTGGGAGAATACGCCTCGTACCCGGAATACGAGGGCGAGTGGCGCTGCGACCTGCATCCGCGCTCCAGCCCGGACGGGAGGCTGATCACAGTGGATTCAGTGCATGGCGGCAACGGCCGGCAGATCTACCTGATGGATATTTCGGCGCACCAGGGCGCTTAGGAGAGTTCGGAGAGGGGTGCCGTTTTGCCAGCGCATGAGAAAAGGAAAAGGCCGGAGAGCGCTACTTCCAGGTGTAGGTGGCCTTGTCGTCCTGGGGAATCGACTCGAAATCCTGCATGGCCTGCCGTCGTTCCGGTTTCATGCCGGCGCGGCCGGCAATTTCCCCGGCTAGTTCAGGAATGAAAGGAAGGTCCTCGCGGAACAGAACGGTCGAATCTTCCGGCGTGTAATGAACCTGCAGTTCTACGTCGGCCTCACTTGCTTGCCTCTTCTTCACGATTACGTCCATGCGCGTAAAGTGCCCCCAGTCCCATTTGCGGGAAAGCGCCCAGAAGCGCAACGGGCTCTTTATCACGAGTCCTTCTTCCGAAAGTTCGTATACGGTTCCAAGATCGATGACGTGACCGTACAGGAGCAGTGCGCCCCAAATCAGAAAAGTCCAGGCAATGGCTTCTACGAAATAGAGCCGGTCAATCCCCATCGTGAAGGTGAGCGTTCCCGCAATGAGCAGTGCAACTGCGGACACCATCGACTTCGGTTTCCCTCTGAAGGTCACCGATTCCGGGCTACTTTCTGCCTGTATGGATTCAGCCATAGAGCAGTTCTGCCTTTTAGGGTTGAATTGGGATTGCTGCCAAGCAACTTCAGGCGATTCGGACGCTACTGTACATAGAACCGCAATCGTCAGACTGCGAGTAGTATAGACTGAAGGGCAAAGCCAACAAAATCCGGGGGACAACTACGAACGGCAAGTTGCTGCCTGCCACTTCCGTGTATTTCTGCAGGCCTTCCGTTTTCGTTCGTTCATTTGATCACCAGGCGGTATCCTCTTCCTCGAACCGTGGTGATGTATATAGGCGCCGCCGGGTCCGGCTCGACCTTCTGGCGCAGCCGGCTGATCAGCTTCTCGATGCGGGCGTCGTCCACATCCGGCAGCTGTTCGTCGCCCCAGACGCCACTGACTATCTCGAACTTGTCAACAATTCTGTTGCTGTTCTGGTAAAGCAACTTCACCATCTGATACTCGAGCGCGGTGAGGTCGATTTGACGGCCACCGACAGTCACCTCCCCGCTCTCGTCATCCACATGGAGCCCTTCGTCAGACGGGGCAGAGGCCTGGTGCGTCAAAACGTACTCTGCAAAAAGTCGGCAGAATGCGCGCAGCTCTTCCCGCTCCTGGACCAGGATGTGGTGTTTCATCAACTGCGACAGAGAGGCAGGGTCTGGCTCCAACCCGGAGAAGAGGAGCCGCAAATTCTCCTGCTGGTCAACCGTGCAGCTCTTCCATATCTTTTCACTCTCGGTATGCAAGGTCTGATCCTGGTGAAGCCTGTCGATCAGTCCCCGGAGAAAGACGAAGCGATTCTGCTCGCTTTCCCGTTCCATGGCCGCCTCCGCACGGCCAAGTATTCTGCTGACTCCGGCCAGATAGCCGGGATGCCCGCCGGTCCAATGGTAGACAAAGTCGATATCCTCTTCAAGAGGAACGGCTCCATTCTGAGCGCTGAAATTGCGCATGTATCGTTCCACTTCATGTCGAGGAAGCGGGCCAAGATGCCAGGGATGATGGGAGAAAAGTTCACCGAACTCACCGCTGTGGTCCCCGGGCCGCAAAGTGGCCAGCGGCCTGACCGTTGCGGTCACAAAGACAAGCCGGTTGCCGTAGCGGTCCTTTTTGGCCCGCAGGTTGAGAAACACGCGCGTGTCGATCTGCTGGAATGGCTCGTCGAACTCGTCGAACAGCAGGATCAGTTTATATTCGGTCCTGCGAAGGGCGGCGGTCAGTCCGTTGCTGAAACTCAGGGGCACCTGAAAGACGTTTGCGGGCGCTACCAGGGCCTCGTAGGCGTTCTGCAGCTCCTGGTTTTCCGCCAGAGCCGGGCTGCTTTCCTGCAAACATCTCAGCACCAGCTCATAGAATCCCTGCTCCGTCATCTCCAGCATGCGGTTGCAATCGATATAGACCGGCAGGACCGCGCTTCCTTCTTCCCCCAACTGCTGGAGCCAGACATCGACGTGGGCCAGAACCCGCATCAGAGAAGACTTGCCTACATTGCTGAAACCGGTCAGCTCAACGCAATGGGATCTGTTGAGCAGCTGTATAATAGGCCCGATGTCGGTCTGCCGCATGTAGCTTCCATCTGATTGGCGCAGCGTCGTCGTCATAAGCCCTCCCCAATCGACAGCCTTCTACGTTTCAGTTCTCCCATTGAGGTTTGTTCCCTACATTTTCAACATCTTGGTCATGCGCGTCAAGCGGCCGCGAATTCTGTTCCATTCTCCATGAGAAGGTCTGCCGTCAGCACCTGTAGAACCGCTTCCGGCGCATTCCGGCCGACGCCGGCCACGGCAGGGACAAGGCCCAGCGGATCCCACCAGTAGGCGGGCAAAGCCTTCGGCCTCTGTGGACCCAGCACCGGGGGCGGCCGCGACGGCCGAGGCCAGTGCGCGGGCCAGTCGCCGCTGACCAGGCGGACAGGGGGCCAGTCAGCCAGGATATCCGGGCGTTCTCCCGGACGCACGCAGTTTACTCGCAGGCCTTCGCTTTCCTGATCGGGCATCTCCCATGCCCAGACATGCAGCCACCTGTCCTCTGCGGCGTATAGCCCGTGCAAGGTCGGCAGCTGCTGACGCCGCCTCCAGAGCCGGACCGCCTGCGCGAAGGCCCAATGCGTGCTGGAAAGTTCCACCGTATGATCAAGCCACCCGGTAATATCCTGCATTGCAGGTATGTCCAGGGAACGTTGCCAGTGAAGACGCTCCAGGACGTTGTGCAGAGCAGTGACGCTGCTGCCAGCGGAGGCGGTGAACACGTTATCGGCCGCCGCGGCCTCTCCCCCGCCGGTCGCCTGCCGCCAACCTGCCAGCGCTGCACCGGCCAACCGGCTGTTTCCGGCAAAACAAAATGTCGGCCTGTTGCCATCCGGTAATGCCGCGGCCGCCTCGATCACGAGACGGCTCAGAGCCAGCACCTGCTCCTGGCTTTGCGGCGCAATCTGTTCGCGGCCGCCGACAATCAGAATGACGTCCGGTCTCAGCGCCTGCAGCTCTTCCGTCAAAGCCCTTGTACTATGGTAGGGGCCCGGCAGATAGGTCGCGACCGGGTTGCACAGCGCGCCGGCAAGCGCCGCTTCGCCAGCAGTAAGGCTGCCGCCGCCGGAGAGGCCGGCCATCCAGACTCGCAAGGGCGGTTGCAGGTCCGCTACCGCGAAGGCCTGACCAACGCCATCCACGACGGCCGCGCCGGGGGTGTGCAGACGGGGTCGTTTTTTCTCCCTGTCCCAGAGAGAGATGCCGAACTGACTTTCAAGCCGGCTGACCGCCTTTACAAGAGCGGCCTTACATTCGTTCGGCCCGGCCTGGTCCGGAAGATCGACGGTCTGCCATCCCACCATCCTGGAGATCTCTTCGATCGGTTCAATCAAGACAGCTGCAGCGCGCCGCGGCTCCGCGGCCAGAGCCAGTATGCTCTGCGGGGCAAAGTCAGCCAGCGAATTCGCTGTCCGTCCCTGACCCGAGGAGGCCGGCGGTTGAAGGCGCGACAGGGTCATGAACTGCCTCCGCGCAGAGTCGCCCACAGCAGTTGCCAGAGGTCACTGCGGGGAACTTCAAATAGAAAGTAGTCCAGGCGGGCCAGCGCCAGTGAGAAACGGGAGGCGACAAGCCGAGCGAAGATGATGCCGGCAGCCAGCCACAGAGCCCTGCGGCCAATACCCTCCCACACACGCAGCAAGGTCCGTATGAGCATTTTGTACGGGTTGGGCCGCCCGCCGGCGTCGGCGTCCGCCTCCACCGGCGAAGAAGCTCGCGGCCGCGAGGCCCCATTTTCCTTTTCGCCGGCGATGGGGCCATACTGCAGGTGAATCAGGACGCCGCCGGTGATCAACAGCGTGAGCAGCCTGACCGGCCACGCCGCCTGGCCGGCCTCCGTCTGCGGCGACTGGAGCGCCGCGGCGAGCAAGGGCCACAACGTCCCCTGAACCGCCCCGCTGACAGCGACCCCCAGGACGACACCGCCGAGGATGGCCGCCGGCGCCGCCGCCAGCAGGCGTAGAAGAATTCTTCCTTTGAGCCTGTCAGGCGGAAGACGCAGGAGCTCAAGCCCTCCTCCCCACATCAGCACGCCCAGAAGCAGCGGCAGCCACAGACTGAAAAGGTCCGATCCTGTTGCCGACTGCCATGACATGGGATCTGCGATCAGAGGCGCAAAGAGCCGGGGCCACAGTACGTTGCGCCAAACAAGAACTGCCAGGTAGCCCAGGCCGGCGCCGATCAGCACGTATTGTCCCAGGCGCGCCAGAAAATTGTCTCGGATAAGATAGCTCCCGATCGTCAGGGACATTACGAGACCCAGGACCAGGCCTGCATCCTGCAGGACGCCGGGAAGACCGCTGCTGAACGGGCTCACCGGGACCTCCGCTGGTTGAGCCCTGCCAGATTTCCAAGCAGTACAGCGACAATCAGAATGCCAACCCCCCAGTTCTGGCCGCTGACCTGCCTCAGCGACCGACCCTGCTCCGCAATGCTGCGGGCGCGCTCCAGGCGGCGAACATAGACGCCGCCGCCGTCCCAGCCGCTGACGAGCCCGGCCAGCTGTCCGCTGTGCAGATAGGGTCGAACAGACGGGTCGGCAACCGCACTGGTAGCCGCCACGACGGCGCCGCCGTTGAGAGGCTGCACCTGCTCCAGCCATCGCCGCACATCTTCGGCGCGGGCGGCGATTACAAGAGAAAGCGCCGGTCCGGTTTCGCCAAGGGCCGCGATGCTGAACCGTTCTCTGAGGTCAACCCAGCGGGGGTCGACCGGCAGCGCCCGGGCCGGCGCGACGCCCAAGAGAGGGAGTGACGCGACGCCGCCGGGGAGATAGCCTCCCTCTATGACAAGATTCGCTGTAATCTGCGTGCGCGATGGCCGTTGTAAAGACTCCTCTGCCCTGGCAATGACACGCCGCGCGGTGGCCGGCCCGCCCGGCAACTGGCTGAAGACGACCAGCTTCCCCTGCCTTTGCAGGAGATGCTCGATCAACGGGTATGCAACAAGGTCCATTTCACCGGCGGTTGCGGGGTCGTAGGCCCAGTTCACCAGTACGAGGCTGTTCGGGGGCAGGGTATCGATCTGACGGTGAGCCTGTTCCAGGCCGGGCAGCGCATGCGGCCCGGGGCCACCCGGGGGCGACTGTCCACCCCAAAGCAAAGCGCCAACCATGCCGAGAAGCAATATCATTTCGAGCCAGAGCTGTCTCTGCAGGCCGTTCCCGCTACCGGCTGTTTCCGCGGAATCTGAGGCCATCGCCGGTCGAGCCCCGACCGGCAGCGGCAGATCTTCGGAAAAGAGCTGCCGCAACTGTCTGCGTTCCTCTTCGTCCGTAGTCAGTTCACCGGACAGAGCTGTGGAGCGGTCACGAGCCGGATCGAGCGCGCCGGCGCCTGAGGTGACAAATGACAGCGGATCCGCAGGTTCAAGTAGTCCTCCAATGTGGCCCAATAGCGGGCCGGGCCGGCCAGCGTCAGGCTCCGGTTCCTCCTTTCCCGTTGCCTGTGCTGCATCTTCCTCTTCGGAAGGTCTATGGGGCCGGGTTCGAGAATAGCCTGGGTCGGAGGTCTCCGCCGCGGGTTGCCGCCCTTGGGAAGCCTCGTCAGGTTGAGGAGGAACCGCCTCCTGAGCGCCGGCGAGATCGTCTGGCTCTTCAGCGGGCTCACCGGCGGGGGCGGGCGGTGGTTGCCGGCGCGCAAGATTTGTGCCGCAATTTACACAGAATTGGGAAGCAACCGGGTTGCTGTACCCGCAGTGTGGACAGTCGAACGTCGCCATCGGCGAACCGGTCTCCAAGGCGGTATCCTTCGAGCAAGAACTGAAGGCGGCCGCAGGTCTACGCTGTCGTCTTCAGGAGGTTGAATCTATTTCGCTCCGTTCACGATCAATCGAAGGCTGATGAACAGGACCGCCAGCGCGCCTCCGAGCAGAACACCGCGCATCGCGGCCATTACAGGCCAGGAAAGGAGCCAGTCGACCAGATCGACCAGCGCGTCGGGCAGAATCCGGTAGAGGAAGGGCGTCTGCACCAACAGCATCAGAATTGCGCCGGCCAGAATCCACAGACCCCCAGGCCGGTTAATGCGAAGAAAGTGGTAGGCGGCGCTCAAAAGGAATATGCCGGTCAGGGCGTAGAGCGTTGCCTGCCCGGGCGCCACGACCGCGTCGAAGATCCATTCCGTGAGAAGGCCCGTCGTACCCTCAGGCGACGAGATTCCCGCCCCAAGAACGAGGGCAAAGACGATCAAGAGAAGGAGACTGAGAAGCCACTCCCTCTGCCCGCGCTGAACTCTGACCAGGTGAAATCTGACAGTGTTGGCTATGCCAAGCATGAGTGCGAACGCGCCCAGCAGTAACGCCCAGCCGTAAAGAGTAGTCGAAACAACAGGAGGGATGAGAGTCAGTCCGAAGCGCGAGGCGATGATCAGACCAGCGCCGGCCAGGACGATCAAGAGGACGATTCGATTAAGCCAGCCCGGTCGGGAAGAGTACAAGGTCCTTTATCCGAAGAATGCAAACACAAGAAGCGCGAACGCCAGCAGGCCGCTCGCCCAACGCTCTCCCCTCTGCAGCCAGGCGTCCTCTGAGGACTCCGCGGCCTCGGGCACAGACTCCCGTTCAAGGAGGGCTGGCAACAGCTCGAAGTCCGCGCCTTCGACTCCAGGGGATGCCGTCGACGGCCCGGACAAGCCCAAACCCGATGGCGTCACGCCGGGACCGCCTTGCTGCCCCGCGAGATTCAGCGCCGCGGCGTAGAGAGCGCTGTCCGCGCCGGCGTAGAGTACGGTTCGACCCGCATCATCGAAACTGTCCGACAGGCCCTCTGCTCTGCCTTCAGTCGTTGCGCTGGGGCTCGCTGCCGGATGGTGTCGATAGCCCTCTGCGGCGGGACGCCAGACAAGCATAGCCAGCAGCCAGAGCCAGCCATCTCCACCAGTGACGACTGTCGGGTGCTGCGGCCCCAGATTCTGGCGGGAAAGGCGGCTCAATGCGAGCAGGTTCAGCAGGCCGGTTCGGTAGTGCGAGTCAAGGCCCAGGGCAAAGAGCGGCGTTTCGCCGTACTCGATGGCCGTGTCGGCAAGCTGCCTCCAGGCAGCGGCCAGCTGTCCCGGCACTGAATAGTAGCTCACGTTCAGGTTTTCATTTCACGATCTGAATGGCGGTCATTTTCCAGCAGTTCCGCCAATCGATCTGTCAGTGCGGGAGGACCGCTTGGATGAGTTAGTACGCGGACCCAGGCGTCCAGCCCTCTGGCGCCCAGGAGCACGGCCAGAGGTTGTAGAGTCAAGAGTAGCTGCCCGAATGTGAATGCCAGGGGACGGTGTCCAGCGAGAAAAAGGACTGCAGGCAGGACCATCCGCCGCTGACGAATTGCAGAGAGCGTTTCGTCAATCGTCTCGTCGATCTTCTCTTCATAGATCGGACTGCCCGTACTCATGCTTGCTTTCAATGGTGAAGGCCAGTTTGCAGAAATGTGCGAAGAATTGTACCACAGGGCTGTCCGCGTGCCAGCCCAGGTCGCAGAACAACAGAGGGCTCCCAACTTGCGTGTGTAAGGCTATCCATTGTTTACTTGAAGCTTGAGACAGGGCAAAGACCGAGTCGTCTACTCACATCAGGAGAACATCAATGAGCCAGAACGTGCTTGCGGCACAGCTTTTTACAGTGCGGGATTTTACAAAGACAGAGGAAGGATTTGCAGACTCAATTGCCAGGATCAGCGCTATCGGATACACGGCAGTGCAAGTGTCCGCGATTGGCCCTGTTTCCCCGGAAAACGTTAAGAGGATCTGCGACGATCACGACATTACGATCGTGAATACGCACATTGCCTGGCCGCGCCTGCAAGAGGAGATCGGCGCGGTGATCGATGAACATCGTCTCTGGGACTGCAAGCATGTGGCTGTAGGCAGTATGCCCCGTCACTTTATCGAAGCCGGCGAAGAGGGACTGCGTCAGTTCGTGGTGGAAGCATCAGAGGTCGGTCGCACTCTTCACGAGGCCGGACTGACTTTCAGCTATCACAACCACAGCTTTGAATTCATGCGCTACGGCGGCAGGTCCGGGCTCGAGATACTGTTTGACGAGACCGACCCCCGCTATGTTCTGGCGGAGCTGGACACCTACTGGATTCAGTTTGGGGGCGGCGATGTGCGCGACTGGATTCTGCGGATGAAGGACCGCATGCCGGTTATTCACCTCAAGGATATGGCGATGGCCGGCTGGCGGGATCACGAGATGAAGGAAGTTGGAGAAGGCAATCTGAACTGGCCGGGCATCCTCGAGGCCTGCCGCGAAGCGAATGTTGAGTGGTATGCTGTGGAACAGGACATCTGCCCCGGCGATCCCTTCGAGAGTTTGGCCGTCAGCTATCGCAACCTTGTCCGGATGGGGTTGTCCTGACAGGACCGGGCCGGCGCGCCAGTGGCCGCAACTGCGTTCCGGCTTTGGCCGCCGCCGGTCGAAATCTGCAATCTCTTTTCCTGACACCATTTTTCGCAGGGGGCTGTCCTGTTCTATAGCCCTGCCGCCAAGCTGACGACTGCAGCCCCGAATTTATCTGTCTGAGAGAGGGCTTGCCCGACTGAATTCGCTACGATCGGGTATGCGCCACTGTGAAAGATATGGCTTGGTTGCCCCTTTTGGGGCGTGATACAATTTTCGAGTCATAAATTGGCAAAGAAAATGCAACATGAAAGTACTGATCACCGGCGCCAGCGGTAAGTTGGGCGCATACGTCATCCGCGCACTTTCCGAAGAATATGAACTGGTGTTGATGTCCCGCAGCCGCCCAGCGCCCGAGTTCTCGCAGTTCCCCTGGGTCATGGGTGACCTGGCCAATTGGGAGGACTGCCGGCGGGCGGTTGCCGGGGTGGATGCCATCCAGCATATCGGTGCCCAGCCCTGGCCGACCGACCATCCTCATATGCAAGGGCGAGTGGAGGAGGAAGGCCTGCCATTTGACGCTACGTTCCGGAGCAACATGCTGGGCGCCTACTACCTGATGCAAGCGGCAGTGGAAGCCGGCGTGAAAACTGTCGTGATGGCCGGCAGCAACTGCGCTCTGGGACATGGGTTCCGCATCAGCGATACGCCCTTTCCCATCAGTTTTCTGCCGATCGACGAGACGCATCCAACCCTACCCGAAGACTCCTATAGTTACACCAAACGGTCCGGTGAGGACCTGCTTGCTTCGTTCAGCCGGTCTTACGGCATTCGCGCCTACGTCACTCGCATCGCGGGTGTCTGCCCCCCGGAGCGCCGCCAGCAGATGGCATCCAAAGCCAGGCCGGTCACTGTGTGGAACCCCTGGCTCTACTGTTGGGTCGGGAGCGAGGATGTCGCCGACGCCCACCGTCTGCTGATGGAAGCCGCGCATGATCTGCCCGCCCATGATGTATACTTTCTCAATGCCGATGATACGACTGCGCTCGAGCCCACAAGGGAACTGGTGGAGCGCTTCAATCCAGCGCTTGCGCCACTGGCTGCCGGGGTCGAAGGCCATCAATCTCTGCTGAGCTGCGACAAACTCAAGCAGGCGGTCGGCTGGCGGCATCACACTTCGTGGCGAAAGCTCTAGCAGGATACTCAATCTCTGCATTCCGGTTTCACACCAACCTGTCCTTTCACACAGAAACGAGTAGAACACCATGACTGACATAGTGCGCTTGGGAATTATCGGTACCGGCAGCATTTCGATCCGCGGCCTGTTGCCCCACCTGACCATGGACGACGTCCAGGACCGGGTCAACGTCACCGCGGTCTGCGACCCGGTCGTAGACCGCGCCGCGGCCGCCGCGGCCAAGTTCGGCGTTCCGAACTTCTACGCCAGCGCGGAGGAGCTGCTGGCCTCCGGAACCGTGGACGCGGTATCGATTGCCTCCCCCATCGGCCTGCACTTCGAGCAGGGAATGCAGTGCGTCGACGCCGGCCTCCACATCCATTTCAACAAGTCGATGACGACAACCGTCGACGAAGCCGATCAACTGATAGCTGCGGCCGCGGCCAAAGGGATCAAGCTGGTCTCCAGTCCCGGTGAGATGCTGCGGCCGGCCCATAAACGTGTCAAGGAGTTGATTGGGGAGGGTGCGCTGGGTAGACTTACCTGGGCGGTTACGGGCGCGGCCTTCGGCCGATACCACGAAAATGAGCGAGTTCGCGGGGGCGACGATCCTTTGACCAACGTCAACCCCGCGTGGTACTTCCGCAAGCCCGGCGGCGGTCCGCTCTACGATATGACCGTGTATGGCCTGCACGCCATGACAGGTATCCTTGGACCAGCCAAGGGCGTAACCGCGTTCTCGGGCGTACGGGTGAAGGAGCGGGAGTTTTACGGCCAGATGTTGCCGACCGACATGGACGACAATACGCTGATGGTCCTCGACTTTGGCGACAGTCTGTTCGCTTTCGTCTACGGCGTGGCCGCGGGCGGTCTCCCGAATATGGGCCGGCCGCTGATTTTCGGCACTGAAGGGGTCATCAACGGGGGCATGCTGAATGGCGAACCGTTCGACTATCCGGGCCGCGAACTGGAGGAAGAGATCGACCTGAACGCCGCGTTGCCGCACGTTTTTGGCGACCATCGCGGGCTGGAAGAGGCACACGTCTACGAGGATGTGATGCAGCTCGTGGACTGGATCCGCGAGGAGATCCCGACCACCTCGACCGCTGAGCATGCCCGCCACGTCATCGAGATCTTCGACGGTGCGTATCGATCGGCGCAGTCCGGCAGTGCCCAGGCATTGCGGACGACTTTTTAGCGGTTACGCCGGCGCAGTCTACGACTTTGCCTCAGCAGCGGGAGCCGCAGCAATCCGGTCCGGGCGAGTACCGCCTTAATGTTTTGCGCTGTTGACAAATGACGGAGAGTGCAAGTGCGCATCAGCATTGTACTTGACGATAAGTTGATCAAGGACGCGATGAACTGTTCGGGAGCGACCACAGAGCGAGAAAGCGATCGAAACCTCCTTGCGATTGCTTGTACGATTGAAGTCGCAGGAGGAAGTTCGCAGCTTGCGCGGTCAGTTGCAATGGGAAGGCGATTTGGAGGCGATGCGTCAGTCAGGTGTGCTACGCGAGGTTAATTGAGAAAGTATCAGCGTTCCACAGATTGGAGAATTGTTCATGGCGAATAGTTTTCGTATCGGCGTCATTGGGTTCGCCCACATGCACATCAACCATCTGGTAGAGCGCTTCGCCGCTCATCCCCAGGCAGAACTGGCGGCCTGCGCCGACACACCGCCGCTGGTCCCGGAACTGCGAACGGCCCACTACACCCGAGGTTGGAACTTGCGCCATGCGTTGGAAGATCTGGGAGTGCCGCGAGCTTATGACGACTACAAGGAGATGCTGGACCAGGAGGAACTGGATATCGTCATCTGCTGCTCCGAGAATGCCCAGCATCCAGCCGTGGTGGAAGCCTGCGCGCAGGAAGGCGTGCATGTCCTGGTCGAAAAGCCGATGGCCTCCTCGCTGCGGGACGGCCTCAGCATGGCCCGCTTTGCCCGCGCGGCCGGTATCGAACTGATCGTCAACTGGCCGACCACGTGGCAACCCGCCTCCCACAAGGCCAAGGCGTTGGTTGACAGCGGCGCAATTGGGCAGGTGCTGACAGTCAAGTTCCGGGGAGGCCACCTGGGTCCGCTGGGCGCGGGCGTCTCTCATCCCGGGGGCGGTGAGGGTGGGCAGGCGCTCCCGCGCAAATTGACCAGTGTTGAACGGGGCGCTACCTGGTGGCACCAGAGTTCCGCCGGCGGTGGGGTGATGCTCGATTACTGCTGCTACGGCTCTCTGGTCGCCCGCTGGCTGGTAGGCGAGCCTGCCACCGCTGCGATGGGAATGCGGGCCAACCTCAACAGCAGATGGGGCGACGCCGAAGACAACGCCGCCATGATCGTCCGCTTCCCCAACGCAATGGCGCTGTGCGAGGCTTCCTGGACCACCCTCGACCATGGCGTCTCCCCGGGACCCATCGTTTACGGCACTGAAGGGACCCTGATCGTCGACAAGGAGTCTCCCGGACAAGCCCCTGAAGTACGCGTAGAGAGAGGCGCCGGCCGTACCGAATACCACGAGTGCCAGCCGTTGCCCTCCGACCGGTCGGACATTGCGCAGGAGTTCATTCACAGACTGCAGACCGGCGACCCGCTTCACCAGACCCTCGACCTGGACTTCAATCTCGAAGTGATGGCGATACTTGACGCAGGCGTGCGCTCCGCCGACAGCGGGCGAATCGAGCTGGTCGATAACGACGCGTGGCGGTTGGGCTGAGGACGGTAAAGGGAGGTACGAGGGGAATGGACATTCAAGCTGCCCTGTTTGCGCTCGGCGTGCGCGAAGACACGCTGTCGGCAGAAGAGAAGAGATCTCTCGACGTGGACGGCTACCTGCCGCTTCCCGGAATACTGACGCAGGCACAGGTGCAAGCGCTTCGTAACCGCCTGCAAGAGCTGGAAGACGAAGAAGGCGAGGACGCCGGCAAGGAGGTGCACCAAGAGGATGGCGCCGACCGGCTCGCCAACCTGCCGAACAAAGATCCGCTCTTCGACCTCGTCTGGGCCAACCCTAAAGTGTTGGCAGCCATGGCCCACGTGCTCGAAGGTGATCTGAAGCTGTCTTCGCTCAATGCACGCGCGGCGCTTCCAGGCCATGGTTTGCAGGCGCTGCACTGCGACGGCTCCCACAGCAGTACAGACTTTTCGCCTTCCGTGCAAGACGGCCGCCGGAGCTATAACGTCTGCAACTCGATCTGGCTGCTCAGCGACTTTACGCCGGATAACGGCGCCACCCGCCTTGTCCCCGGCTCACATCTGTTTGGTCTGGATCCCCGCGACGGAATGGAGGATCCGAAGGCGCCTCACCCTGACGAAATCCTCGTGCAGGGCAAAGCGGGTACGGTCTTCGTCTTCAACGCCTTCACCTGGCACGGGGGAACCGTCAACCGCTCGGACAGCCCGCGCCGCGCGCTCCACTGCTACTACTGCCGCCGCGGCCTCACCCCACAGACAGACCAGCGCGGCCTGTTCCGGCCCGAGACGGCCGCGCGCATCAATGAAGCGCAGCGCGTCGTGCTGGGGGTGTAGTGGGCTGTGCTGAATTTGCAATTATGCATTTGACGAGAAGATTAGGACTGGGGAATAGATCGAAAAGGGGTAGAACCTATGACAATAACACTGGCGGCAACGGACGGGGAGCAACAGCTAGGTTCGCCTTCTCAATCCCAACTTACCCTTCGGGATATCGACGATGCACTGGCCGAAAGGGCCGGTGTTGAACACGAATCTGAGCATGTTGGCGAATCGCATGGATATTGTGCCTTTTAATCCTACCCTTATAGTCATAGATCCAAGAGAACCTTCTGTTGACATAGTTCTCAGACGGATTGAAGAGGGAGCCATCAATCTCCAGCCGGATTTCCAGCGCATGGGTGGCATTTGGGACGAAGGTGCTCAAAGCCGGCTAATTGAATCAATGCTATTGCGCATTCCGCTGCCTGCATTCTATCTAGACGCTTCAAATGAGAATGAGTGGCTTGTTATCGATGGACATCAACGGCTGACCGCTATCTACAAATTCATGTGCCTGAGAGAGCTGAAGCTTTCTAATGTGGATCCCAATTGAAACCTGGAATTTGCATATTTCGTAAGCAAAGGCTGTGCTTCTGATCTGTTGTTGACACGAATAGTCGTGGTTTCAAATTGAACTTACATTAGATGCAATCGCCCTGCGGCCCCCTTTCGTCAGATACGTAATGCTAGCCCCGAAAGCAAATCAACAATGGATAGATTCGGCGACAAGCGTGAATTCGTCTGTCCTGACGGCCAGAAACGAACATTCGAATGGCATTTGAAAGGCCTCCCAAATGCGTGGCGAGTCCACATTTTTGCAGATCCAAAGGTGTACAAGATATTGATTGGATATGTGGGCAAGCATCTGCCCACCGAAAAATATCCAACTTGACGAAACTTTTTCCTCATTGACTTCTGTAATGTACGGGTTAGCATGAGTCGTCTGGTCGGCATGCCAGGACCGTCTGGGTTAATCCCCGGCGCAGATAGCTCAGAACCGTCAATATCTCCCTCCCACCCAGCAAAAGGTAAACTCCGAAAAACGCAAAGCCTCCTCCGCCGGCGCAGGCCAGAATAAAGAGCGCCGGCGGCATTCGCAGCTGGTGAAGCAACAGCACGACCCCGCACATCCCCAGGCTGCCCACGGTTGCCCGCCCCAATGTAACGCGCAGCATCGGAACGTCCACGCTGCCGGCACGCAGATTGAGTACAAAGAGCGCCGCTGCCAGGACCGCACCCGCAATCGACGTGGCCCATGCCAGGCCGGCGATCCCGAAGGGCCCGACCAGAAGCACGCTCAAGCCGGCATTCACAACCATCCAACCCAGCGTCGCCCACATCGGTACATGCGTGTTGTGCTGGGCGAAGAAGGTCAGCGTGAGTACGTCGTAGGACGCTTCGCCCAGCAGACGTACCGAAAAGATCGCCATCAGCAGGTAAACCAGCGCGCTGGCTTCCGGTCCGAAAGCCCCCCGCTCAAACAGAAACGCCACCGCCGGCCTCCCCAACACAAGCAGACCGACCGCAGCCGGGAGCAACAGCAGCCAGGTGGCCCGGAGACCTTGCGAAACGGTCTCGCGCAGATGCCGACCGTTTCCGGTATTGTACTGTTCGGCCATCGTGGGAAAGATCACTTGAGAAATGGCGGCCCCAAAGAGAGATTTGGGCATCGACAGCATCACCAGCATCGCGTAGTGGAAGGCGGCGATATTGCCGGAAGGCAAAGCAGAAGCAAGGCGAATGAAGACAAGGTCCACCGCCTGAAAGGAGCCGAGGGTCACGAGGCGCGGGCCCATCAGGCGCAGGACCTCGCGCACACCTTCGAGCCGCAGATCGATCTGCAACCGCAGGCGCACTCTCTGGCGCGCCAGAGCCGGAAGCTGTACAAGGACGGTCAACGCCGCGCCCAGGACGCTGCCCCAGGCCATGCCGTAGACGCCCCAAATCGGCACGAGCGCGATCATGCCCGCGATTTGACCCAGGTCTATCAGCACACTGCCCAGGGCCGGGGTCAGAAAGTGCTGGTGCGAATGCAGCACGCTGCCGAACACGCCGGAAACACTGATCAACACCGCGGCCAGAAGAAAGATCCGCATCATCTGTGTCGTCAGCTGTTGTGTCTCTTCAGGGAAATGGGGTGCGAGCACCACGCGAACGAGCCAAGGCGCGGCAAGAATGGCCAGAAGACAGACCGTGCCCACCACGATCACTGTCAGTGTCAATACAGTCCCGGCAAGCGACTCGGCTTCGCCCTGCCGGGACTGTGTCAGGTAGCCGGAATAGACGGGAATGAAAGCGGCTGAGAGGGCGCCGGCGGCAAGCAGCGCCAGCAAGAGCTCGGGTAACTGATTGGCCGTCGCAAACGCGTCAACTTCCGGCCCGGTCCCGAACAACCGCGTCGTCAACAACAGCTTCACAAAGCCGGTTACTTTGTCCAGGCCGAATATGAAAACTACGAGGAAGGAGGAGCGGATTAAGTGGGGCGCGCGGGACATCGGGAGTCTTGCCGTACCGCCGCAGAACTGCAGCAGTCAACCGAAGGACGGGAGAGGACCGCGCTCAGCGGCCCCTCCCCTCCGGTCAGTTTCACCTACCTGAGCGTCCAGGTTCCGTCGTTGAGCACGCTCAGTGAATGGAGTGCGAAGTCTATCTCCGTCGCCTCGTTGTTTTGACCGTCTTTGCATGAGGGCACGGAGCTGCTCACGATCAGGTAGCCCTTCTCGTACTGCTGGAACAGTGCGCAGAAACCTCTCTCGTCAGCCGTCGCCCAGCCCAAATCGCCATAGACGTCGTCATCGTTTTCCCACAAATAGCCAAAACCTCGTTCAGGCGCTTGGAGACCTTCAGGCGGTGTGCTCCGGTTCGTCGAATAGGTCTGATTGTCCCAGGCATCCGCAAATCGTTCCGCGTGCTCACCATTTGCAAACACAAAGACCGCGTCGTCATCCTCCCGCCAGATCATATGGCCTGTCTGGAACGGCTGCCATGACGACCACAGTATTCCACCGGCCGCCTGTGGACAGCCAAACTCAGCATGATCCCAGAGGTGGCCCAGGTCCGCGTGAACCGGGTTTACGCAGGCAATCTCCCAGCTGCCCGAATCTAACGCCTCAATCGTACTCGAACCCAGCAGAGTATCTGACACCAGGTTGTCAGCCCCATCGAAACAGGAAGCCACCGGGTCGCCGCTGAGCAGTGCGCCATCCTCAAACGCCTGAATCAGCGTACAGGCGCCCTTTTCAACGTCAGTTGCCCATCCCAGGTCCGTAAAGACATCGTCGTTTGTCGCCCACAGATAGCCGAAACCGCGCACGGGCCTGTGCATGTCTTCGGGCTCGGTGCCCCGGGTTGGCTCATATGCCTGGCTGTCCCAGTCATCCGAGTAACGCGCCCATTCCTTCTCGTCAGTGAACACGAACACCGCATCGTCATCCTGCCGCCACAGCATATAGCCTTTCTCGAACGGCTGCCAGGCAGTCCACAACGTAGTTCCAACAGACAGCGGGCACCCAACATCGTCTTGATTCCAGTATGGCTCCAGTCTCTCATGCGTCTGCTTTTCGCAGACCATGGTCCACTCCCCCCCAGTCAATGCCTGCAGGACGTTCTTGGCGACAAAGGTCTCCGATGCAAAATTATGCGAGTTTTCGTAGCACGTCTCAACAGTATCGGCAATCAGGAGTATGCCTTTTTCGAACTGCTGGATTCGGGCGCAAAAGCCCTTCTCATCGGCAGTAGCCCAGCCCAAGTCGCCGTACACGTCGTCATTCGTTTCCCACAGATAACCGAATCCCCGCACAGGAGACTGCAATCCGGCTGGCGCCGCGCCCCTGTTGTTGCTGAGTGCCTGGTCGTTCCAATCGTCGTTGTGGCGGGCCCAGTTCCCGCCGTCCGCATAGACATACACTGCGTCATCATTCTGACGCCAGATCATGTGGCCGCTCTCGAACGGCTGCCAGGCAGCCCAAACGGTTGCCGCCGCAGCGCTTGCGCATCCCAAAGAGGAGTGAGCCCAAAAGGAGCTCAGACTATCGTGGGGCTGAACGTTACAAGTGGGCGTTTCCTCTACCTGCTTCTCCCACGAAACCGAAATCGATGCCTCTCCGCTTGCCTCGAAGTACTCGACCTTTACCGTATAGCTTCCTGCCGTGATCTCGGTGTCACGAACCGTCGTGGTTGCCGGGTGAACGTTCCAGTCTTCCAGCACGAGCGCGTCATCCACGTAAACGCGCACGCCATCGTCGGCGACTGCGGTGAACCGGTAGGCGCCGGTCTCAAAGTTAACGTTTGCTGTCCAGGATACGCTGAAACTGTCACTGGCTATGCTTGTGTCCGGACTGCCGGACTGCCAGTTAAAGTCGATGGAGGCATCCTGGCGCGTCAGTGCGGGATCGCCGCTGAGGTCTTGACTGTTGTAGTATTTGCCGATCCAATTGGCGGCTGTTCCCGTTCGCACAGTTGGGGCCGGCACGACCGGGGCGGCTGGCGCAGCTGGCGCGACCGGAGAGGCCGCGCTGGTCGTGCGGGGGATACACAACTGCTGACCGATCAATACCTGGGCGGTCGTCGAAAGGTGATTGGCCTCTGCCAGGGCCAATAGGGAAACGCCTGTCCTCAAGGCTATGCCGGTAAGCGTTTCTCCGGCCGTGACAGTATGAATGCTTGCGCAGGTCGTTTCATGTTCAAAAGGGCCAGAAGTACCTGCAACGACGACTTGAGAAAGCAAGGACAAGAGCAGGGCCGCCGCGACAATCCCGCTCTGCCAGCGTCGAATCCAAAAAGTGGGAAGCGAGTCTGAACTCATTGTGTCAATCCTATATGAATATGGGCTTTTGCAGATGATCGAGAGCCTGTCTGACCTGACAATGAAATTCTGCACCGTTTCAGGGCTGAAGTCAAGAGAATTCGGTCCACAGGGGTGTATACGAACTGGGGGAACTTCCCGCCGCAATCCAGGCAATTTACACTGGAGATCGATGGTCCAACGCTGTAAGCAGGCCTTCATTTGGCTCAATAGGCGAACTGGGTAATATGCCTACGATCCAACTACGAATTCGTTTTCTCGCACTTGGCAACCTTCAACTGACGTAACTCCGCCATCTGCCAGGGCAAAACTGTCAATCCGCGGCCGCTACCTTTGACGGTACCGGTCTGCCTGATTTTCAGGGTGATGCGTCGCCGGGCCTTCTGATATAATGTCGAATGCTGACCTTGGGCTGGTCCCGCTCCTGACTGAATTGAAGTCAAAACAATGGCAAAGTGGTTCATAATTCTTGGCGTAATTCTTCTCCTCATCGGGGCGGCGCTCCAGTTTGCGCCCTGGCTGTTCAGCTGGTTTGGAAAACTTCCCGGTGATATCAATATCAAGAGAGAGTCGGTCAGCGTCTTCATTCCAATCACATCCATGATTCTCGTTAGCCTCGCCTTAACGTTGCTGCTGAATCTCCTGAATCGATGACAACTATGCGTGCACGCTCACGACAGAATGAAAAACTGATCGAAGGCTGGAAGGCAGAAGAAGAGAAGCCCTTCACAGGATGGGACTTTTCGTACCTTGATGGACGAATGCTCCTGGAACAGCCGCCGTGGTCCTACTCTACCCGTGCACGCGAACGGATGCGCTCATCAGCCTCAGTTCTGGATATCGCGACGGGCGGCGGCGAGCGTCTTCTGTCGATGAGAGACAGCTGGCCGGACACAGTCGTAGCGACCGAAGGCTATCCCCCGAACCTCGAGCTGGCCCGTCAGCGGCTTGAACCGCTTGGTGTGCGCGTTGCAGAACTGAACAATGACGAGTACAGCCCGATGCCATTCGACGACGACGAGTTTTCGCTTGTACTGAACCGGCACGGCGCGCTTCACGTCGACGAGATCGCACGCATCCTTGTCCCGGGGGGCCGCCTCCTTACCCGGCAAGTTCACGGGCTGTGGGCGCAAGACCTCCTCGCCGCTTTCGACGCAACGCCGCAGTGGCCGGATGCAACGCCGCAGAGATACGGGCCGTTGATGCGGGCCGCAGGACTCAGCGTTGTTGACGTTCAGGAATGGTCGGGCAGGCTGGTGTTTACCGATGTGGGGGCAATCGTCTACTACCTGAAGGCGGTTCCGTGGCTTGTTCCCGGTTTCTCTGTGGCGTCGCATACTGCCTATTTGATGGCATTGCAGAAACAGGTTCAGTCAGGGAGCGAGCTTGTGTACGAAGCCCGAAATTATCTGATGGAAGCGGCGAAACCGTGAAGAGGGCGTCATGCAGCGGCCCATCTGGATAAGCCCGGCACGCGGGCTGCATTTCCTGGCATGTACCCAGGCAGACAAGCGATTCTATCGTTTCACCGCTTTGGCCAGGCGCTGAAAGAGCTTCGACGCTCGAATGGCCTCATACCCTGGCCGCAGCCGCACTTCGACCGCACATGCCTTGAGTTCAGGCTCCTGTGAAATCGGATCCACCGCAGCCAGAGTCACATTGTTGGCGGCGCTGTACGGGCCCGCCAGGCGTCCCCAGTGAAAGGGCATAAAGCAGGCCCCCTCTCGAATTTTGTCCGTCACCCGCGCTTCGGCCCAAACCCTGCCCCTCCGTGAGCGAATCTCGACCACATCCCCATTCTCTATCTGCCGCCGCGCAGCGTCGACAGGATGAATTTCCAGAAAAGGCTGGCGTGCGCCCTTCAACAGGCTTTCCGACTTGCCTGTCCGCGTCATCGTATGCCACTGGTTTCGCAGGCGGCCTGTCGTCAGAAGCAAAGGAAACTTTCTGTTCGGCAGCTCGGCGGGGGGCACAAAGACCGGCGTATGAAATGTTGCTCTGCCGTCGGCACTGGCGAAAACCGGCGCCGCGGCCTCCTTACCAGTGCTCGCCGTTGCCTCCGCGGGCGGTTCACTGTCGCTGCACTGCTTGGCTACGGGCTTCTTGTGTGGGTCAGCGTGCAGACCGGAGTAGAGTCTCACTGTGCCGGGATGGTCGGTGTCGGGTACAGGCCACTGGAGGGGACCCTCCGCCTTGAGTCTGCCTACGCTGACGCCGCTGTAATCGCAAACTCGACCCTTGGTCAACTGGGAAAACTCGTCAAAGACTTCGCTCGACGATTCGTATGAGAAGGCCTGCGAAAATCCCATCGCCGCGCCGACGTCGGCGATGATACGCCAATCCGGTCTGGCCTGACCGACCGGGTCAACCATGCGGGGGAGATAGGTGATGCGCCGCTCCGAATTGGTCATCACCCCTTCCCGTTCCGACCATTGGGCCGCCGGCAGCAGAACGTGGGCGTACTGGGTTGTATCGGTCGGATGATAGGCGTCGGTAACGACGAGCAACTCCAGCTTCTTCATAGCCCTTTCAACGACGTCAATGTTGGGCATGGAGACGACCGGATTGGTACACATGATCCACATCGCTTTAATTTCGCCTCGGGCCGCGGCCTCGAACATGTCGACGGCGGCCAGCCCCGGCCTCTCGGCAATGTGACCTTCGGGAGCCCCCCAGAATTTCGCAACCTCCTGGCGATGGACGGCGTCCGCAACTGTGCGATAGCCCGGCAGCAAGTGAGACAACCCCCCGGCTTCGCGGCCGCCCATCGCATTGGGCTGCCCTGTCAGCGAAAAGGGACCGCTGCCGGACTTCCCAATCTGACCGGTTGCCAGATGCAGATTGATGACCGCCTGGTTTTTGGCAACGCCGTTCACGCTCTGATTCAGCCCCATGCTCCAGAATGAGAGGACGCCGGTCGCTTCACCAAAGAGGCGCGCCGCCTGGATCAAGTCGCTCTCAGAAATGCCGCAGACTCTGGCGGCTGCGGCCGTCGAAACATGACCGCTTGCTTCCATCAACTCTCCAAAACCGTTGGTGTGTTCGTCTATGAAAACGCGATCAATCATTCCTGCGGAAAAGAGGAGCTTCAACATCCCGTTGAGGAGAACCACGTCCGATCCAGGTCGAATCGGCAGAAAGAGATCGGCGATGGCGGCTGTACGCGTTTCTCTGGGATCGACCACGATTACCTTCACCTTTTCCGGATCCTGCTTTTTTCGCCGCTTGATGCGATTGAAAAGGACCGGATGGCAGTCGGCCATGTTGCTGCCAATCAGGAAGAAACAGTCTGCGTGGTCGATATCTTCATATGCGGGCGGCGGCCCGTCCGAGCCCAGCGACGAGACGTATCCGGCCACTGCCGAAGCCATACAGAGACGAGAATTGGCATCGAAGTTGTTGGTGCCAATGAAACCTTTCAGCAGCTTGTTGGCAACGTAGTAGTCCTCGGTCGTAAACTGGCCGGATCCGTAGAAGGCAACGGCGTCGGGGCCGTGATCCTGGACTATGCGCTTGAGGCTCGTTGCGATGTACGTTGTCGCCTTCTCCCAGGTCACGCTGTGCAAGGTACGCTTCACGGACTGCGCAGCGCTCCCGGAACCGTTCACCCGCATAAGCGGCTCGCGAATGCGGTCCGGTGTATCGAGCGCGCCGGGCAAGTGGATCGGCTTAAGGCACAGATCGCCCAAAGAGGACGGATGATCGGGATTGCCGCGCACTTTGGCAACCTTCCCCTTGCGAATGCCGACTCTCAGACCGCACCCGACCCCGCAGTAAGGACAGTACGTGTCGTGCCAGCGGTCGATTTTTCCGCTATCTATTCCATTGCCGCGTGAACCGTCTCCGGATTTCATCATGTTCAGTATCGTTTCGCTTTCGTCCCGACTTACGAGCCTGCCACTCTGTGCCGGCTGCTCGCAGTCGGCGAATCAATGCTTTTGTTGGCGATTAGTTGGCGCCGGTTAAGACCGACTCGCCCTCAGCGGCCAGCCGGGCCGCGGTCTCTTCGGCGGCATCCTTCTCCTCCTTCTCCGAGAAGCGAACCGTCAATGCCATAAAGGCGCATACCGCGAAGAGAATCCCCAGGATCAGGTAGGACTGACCATACATTTCCGCTTCTCGACGGAAAAGAAACCCTGCCAACATCGCACCGAAGTTCCCTCCGGCGCCGACGATGCCGGCTATCGCGCCCATTGCGCGTTTATTGATGTAGGGAACGATCGCATAGGTGGCGCCCTCCGACATCTGTACAAAGAGGCTAAAGACAATCAGAGCAGGGATTGCCAGTGCCAGCGAACCCATGTTTGCAAACAGAACTAAAGCAATCCCCTCCAAGAAGAGGCATACAAACAGGAACTGCGTCCTCCCCTTCAGACCGCCATTGCGGTTGATGAAATCGCTGAATAGCCCGCCCATGGATCGGGCAAAGATGTTCATCAGACCAAAGAGACCGGCGACGAGCCCGGCTGTCGCGAGATTCAACTCGAAACGATTGAAGAAGTAGAGGGCCGCGGTACCGTTTATGGTTAGCTCGATGCCGAAACAGGCTGCATAAATGAAGAAGAGCGCGATCACTCGTGAGTCCTTGACGGCCTCCCGAAACGTGCCTTTTGTATCGGCTGCAGAAGGCATCTCACCGCGCGCTCGTAACTCCGAATAGTTGCCGTTCGGCGCATCCTGTGTCAGCAGCCAGTAGGCCGCGGCAGTCAACAGCATCGCCAACCCGGGCGCGACCATCGCCAACCGCCAGCCCAAGGCCGCGGGCGCGAAGGTCAGGACCGCGGCGAGGAGAAGAGGCATCACCGCCTGGGTGACGCCGCCGCCCAGATTACCCCAGCCCGCCGTTGTTGCGTTGGCCGCTCCCACCACATTGAGAGCGAACATTACGCTCGTGTGGTACTGAGTGATGACGAAGGAAGCGCCTATTGTTCCGATCAGGACCCGTGCGACGATGAACTGGGTCGGTGTCTGCGCCAGGCCAATCCCCATGACCGGCAGCGATCCCAGCAACAACAGGCACGTGTAGACCTTACGCGAGCCGAAACGGGTACACATCGGGCCGATAATCAGACGTGCGACGATTGTCAGCGAAACAGCCGCAATGACCGAGTTTCCGACCTGAGCCGGGCTGAGGCCAAGCGTCGCGATGACGCCGCTGTCCCCCTTCATCAATGGCACAATGCCGAACCAGCCAAAGAAACAGAGGAAGAAAGCAAACCACGTAACATGGAACGCACGCATCTGCGGTGTGCGGAAGCTGAACAGATCGATCTTGGTGGCCTTGTTCTTGAAGTCCACTGGGGCGTTCTCCTCTTCGGTGGGAATGGATTCGAGACTCAGGCTGGAACTGCGGCGGGCGCGGCATCAGACTGGTAGCGAGCAGCGATGGCGTCCGCCAGCAACTCTGTTGTCTCTTCTATGGTGGCTTTTCGGTGGACCTCGACGCCGAGTCTCGCGTCTTCACCCAGGCAACCGCCTTCAAAGATGTTGAATCCGTCGATCACCTTGCCGTCCTGGCGCAGCCGGGTAGCCTCAAGACCGATTTCGGACAGCCGGTGACGACCACAGGCGTGAACGCACCCGGACACGTTCAACCGCACGACCTTGTCGCGGTCGGGCAGACGCTCCTCCAGCTTGCGGGCAATGGCCAGGGAAATGCCCTTTGTGTCGTTGAGCGCGAAATGGCAATGATCGATGCCCGTGCAGGTGACCAGCCCTCGAATGACACCTGAGGGCGAGGGGCTCCAGGCCTCCAGCAGCGGCTCACCCAAAAGTTCATCAATTCTCCAATTGGGGACGTTGGGGATGATCACATTCTGGTCGTTGGTCAGCCGTATTTCCCTGCTGCCGTATTCGTCCGCCAGTTCAGCCAGCGCAAAGAGCTGCTCCGCGGTGATACGTCCCGTCGGCACGGCCATCCCTACATAGCTCAATCCGTCCTGGATCTGCGGATGGACGCCCACATGGTCCTGTTCAAGCGGATCCGGATCGCGGTAGAGCTGGCACGCGCCGGCTGATGGCAGCTTCTCACCCAGTACCTTTATTACTTCATCGCGGAAGCGTTCAATGCCCCATTCGTCGATCAGGTACCACAAACGGGCCTTTCCCCGCACTGAGCGGTTGCCGTTGTCGCGAAACACGGTCAATATGGCGCGGCAGAGGGCTGTCACCTGGGAAGTCCGGACGAACATGTCAAGGGGGACGGCCAGGTGAGGGTTCCTGCTTCCCATATGCCCGCCAACCATGACGTTGAATCCCGGCACAGGGCGGGTTCCCATGCGGCCTGTGGCTGGCGTCAGGCCAATGTCGTTGCTCTGCGCGTGGGTACAGTCCAGACAGCAGCCGTTGATTGAGATATTGAACTTGCGGGGAATGTTCTCGAATTCCGGCCCCAAAAGAGAAAGAGCGGTCGCCGCGGTCAGCTGGCGCGTGTCAAGCAGTTCATGGCGCGTCAGCCCGGTGAGCGGGCAGCCGGTCACATTGCGAAAATTGTCCATTCCCGTCTGCTCGGAGCCGAGGCCAACCGCCTGCAGCTTCTCGATGATAGCGGGCATCTCTTCGATGATGATCCAGCGCAACTGGATGTTCTGTCGCGTCGTAAAGTCGCCGACGCCTCGCCCATAGTCGCGCGAGAGATCGGCGATAGCGCGCAGCTGACTCGAGTTGAGGACTCCATTCGAGATGCGCATTCGCAGCATGAAGAAGCCCGGCGTCTGCTTTCGATAGAAGAAACCGTGCCATTTGAAAAGGTCATAGTATTCCGGTGGAATCGAGTCGAAACCTTCGTCAGCCCAACGATAAATGTCGTGAATCAGGCTGAGTGGACTTTTCTTGAGCTTCAGCAGCTCAACTTTGTTCAACTTTGCTTTACCGTTGCCGTTCGCCATTCCATTGCCGTACGTCCGAGGCCTCTGCGCCGGGGTATGCAGTGTGCTTTCTGCAACGAGTGACTTCATCACGTATGTCTCCTGTTTCCCTGAAGCGAATTGCTACTCCGACAAAGCATATTTCAGGGCCCTACGGGTTTGAACTGCCAAAATGGCCGAAATCAAGGCCTGATAGTTATGCGATTCGCACAATTTACAAGTCATTTGCGAAGCTACTTACGCAAATGAATCCAGATATCCAACGTGACGAACCAATTCTTTGTGCAATTCGTATAAGTGTACTCTTGGCGCGCGATCTGAGAAGGTCTCCGTATGACGGGATCCCGGTATTTCGTTCGAAGCAGGTGGGGCGAATGTATGCTTCCCGGGCTATGGGGAGGGGCGGGCAACCTCCGCGCCTCTGAGCCACGGACGGCAAAGGAGAAACCGGCTGGACTGTTGTGCCATGCTGCTGCGGCAGGTCTGATGCGGGGTGATCCGCCAAGCGCGGGATCTGCTGCGGGTTCCGGCCAGCGCAGCGGCATTCTCCAGCAACTGCCGAGCGCCAACATTAGGCGGTGCAGTTCAGCGGCGCGGCTTTCGGGTAGTCTGCCGCCCCGTCAAACGGGATGGGGAGCGAAGAGATTTTGGCTGGGAAGGGACGGTGGGAGTTGTTACGACAGGTATTGCTGAATAATGTGTCGGGCGACGCTCATCTTGTGAACTTCGTCAGGCCCGTCGTAGATGCGGGAGGCCCTTTCGTGGCGGTACCAGTATGCAACTGGTGTGTCATCGCTCATGCCCAGACCGCCAAGCGTCTGAAGCGCCCGGTCCAACACGCGCATCAGCACGTCTGCTACATAAAACTTGATCAAGGAAATCTCTTCTCTGGCCGCGTAGACGCCTTCCGTGTCGATCTTGCGGGCCGTATCCAACACCATCAACCGGGAGGCGTTTATCTCCGCTCTGCTCTCGGCCACCCATGCCTGGACCATCCCTTGGGAGCCCAGCAGCCGCCCCGGCGCAACCTCCCGCTGCGCGGCCCGGCCGCACATGATATCGAAGGCGCGCTCGCAGATTCCGATCCAGCGCATGCAATGGTGAATGCGTCCCGGCCCCAGCCTGTACTGGGCCAGGGCAAAGCCCCTGCCTTCTTCACCAATGAGATTGTCTGCCGGCACACGCACATTCTCGAACCAGACCTCTGCATGGCTGTTCCAACCGCCGTGGGCCTCTCCCATCACCGGGATGTTTCGCTCAATATGAAAGCCCGGTGTATCCAGCGGCACGATGATCTGGCTGGCTCGCCGGTGACGGCTCTCAGCATCCGGGTTGGTCACCGCCATCAGGATTGCAAAGGACGCCCCTTCAGCCGCCGTCGTAAACCACTTGTGGCCGTTAATGACGTATTCGTCGCCTTCGCGCACAGCGCTCGTACTCATCCACGTCGGGTTGGAGCCTGCATGCTCCGGTTCGGTCA
Organism: Caldilineaceae bacterium; assembly: GCA_965200615.1. Taxonomy (GTDB): domain Bacteria; phylum Chloroflexota; class Anaerolineae; order Caldilineales; family Caldilineaceae; genus Bin5. Next base: position 2,723,592 of record OZ241377.1, read on the forward strand.
TGGCAAAGCAGGAACGGATTTCCCCGCGGGTGAGCGGCAGCAGGTAGCGATCTCGCTGCGCCTGGGTGCCGGCATGGATGAGCAACTCCATATTGCCCATATCGGGCGCTTGGCAGCCAAAAGAATAATGGCCGCCGGGCGTGCGCCCCAGCACTTCGCTCACCCGTCCAAACTCGGCCAGCGACAATCCCTGGCCGCCGTAAGATACCGGAAGAGCCAGCCCCCAGAGTCCGGCCTCTTTCACTGATTTCCGTTTCTGATCGAGCAGCGGCTCAACCTCAGTCCAGGGATGGCTGATCAGCAGCTTTTCAAGCGGAACGACCTCTTCGTCGATGAACTGGCGAACACGGAGAAGAAGGTCAGGAAGGATGTCGGTTGTCATGGAGAAGTCTGTATCCCACTTGGAATAATGTATAGCGGTTCTTCGCCGCCACTGAGTCTGTTTCCTGACCGGCTCTTCACCCGCCCAGACCAGCATCAACCCACTGGCCGCCGTCAACAACGAACGTGCCGCCAGTGGTAAAGCTGCTCGCATCCGACGCCAGGTAAAGGGCAATGCCGGTCAACTCGTCGGTTTCGGCAATCCTTTTCTGCGGAATCGCCTTCAGCACCGTCTGGTTAAGTGCGGGGTTCTCCCAGATGGCCCGACTAAAGGCGGTCCTGGTGTAGCCGGGGGCAATTGCATTGACCTGAATGCCTTCTGCGGCCAGTTCCGCGGCCAGCACCTCTGTGAGCATTAACACGCCGGCCTTGCTGACACAGTAGACTCCCATTCCAGGCTGCGGACGTTTTCCGGCGATCGATGCGACATTGATGATCTTGCCTCCTCCCCGGTTCATCATCTCTGCGCTGCATGCCTTGGCCATGCGAAAGTAGCCGACCACGTTTACGTCGAGGATCTTGTTCCAGTGGCTCTCCTCGGCGCTCAGAACTGGCCCGAAGTGAGGGTTGGTGGCTGCATTATTTACCAGGATGTCGATGCCGCCGAACTCACGCACCGCTTGTTCGGCCAGAGCCGCCGTCGCCTCCATGTCACCTGTATGCGCGGCCGCGGCCAGTGCGCGGCCGCCGTCCTCCCGGATCGATTCGGCCACCTCCTCCAACGCCGCCTGCTTACGGCTGCTCAACACGACCGCGGCTCCTTGTGCCGCATAGCAGCGGCTGATCGCCTCTCCGATGCCTCTGGATGCGCCTGTGATAACCGCAACTTTGCCCGCAAGATCAAAATCAGGGAGATTCGCCACCAGCTTTCTCCTGTCGGTGCTTGGAATCCAGATTTCCGCTGCGCTGGAGGGGACAGGTGATTTCAGTATAGCACCGGGCAGGGCCGCAATCAATCCACTCGGCGCCGGAAAACAGGGCAATCGCATCTAATTGTGTAGGCCGATTCCGTTGAAATCGTGGTCAGAACAAAGCGCGAATAAGTGGAAGTCGTCTTCAGGTTGCTGGATCGCGAGCAGAAGTCGCTGAAATCATTCAGATTTCCCGTCTACGTGCCACCATTTGAACACTTCTCTATGTCTGATCGCGACCTGGATGGGAATTCTGAAGCATTTCGATGCTTTGACCCAATTTAGATGCAATTGCCCTGCGGCTTCGCAATAGTCCCAGGGGATACGTTACAAGAACCGTGGTAAAATGTCCCATCGCCTGCGACATTGGGACCGCCCCCGGGCGCGCAAAAGCCGGATCAGGGCTGACCTGATCCGGCCTTTCTTTGGTCCCGATCCCGCCGCCGTTTACGTCGCGCAGAACGGCAGACCTGTTTGATCCAGGTCATTATACTGGACATTTCGCCATGCCGCGGGGATACATCCGCTCAACTGGTTGCCGGAGAGAAGCAGGTATATCAGATTGGTGAGGTTGCCCAGTTCGGACGGGATCTCACCGCTCAACTCATTGGAGAAGAGAACCAGGAATGTCAGGTTTGCGAGGTTGCCCAGTTGGGACGGGATCTCACCGCTCAACTCGTTGCCGGAGAGATACAAGTATGTCAGATTGGTGAGGTTGCCCAGTTCCGATGGAATCGACCCGCTCAAATGGTTGAAGTGGAGATCCAGTTCTGTCAGGTTTGCGAGGTTGCCCAGTTCGGATGGGATCGACCCGCTCAACTGGTTGCCATTGAGATACAGTTTTGTCAGATTGGAGAGGTTGCCCAGTTCGGAGGGGATCTCACCGCTCAACTGGTTGGTGCCGAGAGACAGGTATGTCAGGTTTGCGAGGTTGCCCAGTTCCGATGGGATCGACCCGCTCAACTGATTCTCATTAAGGGAGATCTCCGTCACGCGCCTGTCCTGGTCAGTGGTGACACCGTGCCACTCTCCAAGGGGCCTGTCGCTCAGCCAGTTGGTGTTGTATCTCCAGTTGGCGCCAGCGGTGGCATTGTAGAGCGCAACCAACACGTCTCTGTCTGTGTTCGCCGGAGTCGGCGTTGCCGCGCTTGGCGTTGGCGTCAGGGCTGGGGTAGATGTTGGCGTCGCAGTTGCCGCCGTCCCGGACAGAGTGACCGGCACGCTGTCCGACCAGGGACCTCGGCCGGCCGCGTTCGTCGCAGCCACAGCGTAGTAGTAGGTCTGTCCGGCCGCAAGACCGCTGTCGGTGTAGGTCGTCTCCGTCAGCGCGTCGCCGACCTGGCTCCACGCATCGTCGTAGCGGTACAGTACATAGCCGGTTGCCCCCTCCACCGCCGTCCACGAGAGCGCGACCGAGTCGGTCCCGACCGCCTCCGCGCTCACCACCGGCGCCGCAGCCGGCGGTGACGACGCAGGGCCTGTTTGCGCGTAGGCGGCGCTCTCCGCAAGGAGAGAGAAAGCAACCAGCATCCCAACAATGACGACCGCTGGCAAGCTGCGCGCACTCATCGTTGCCTCAATCGGTTTTCGTTGTCTCATGGGTTTCCCTTTCTGCAGCCGTCGGCATAGGAGGTCACGACCAGTAGCCCGTCTGCGATCGGGATCAACTCACAGGAGGGGGCGCCGAACAGATAGATGTCGCCACTCGGACAGATGGCCAGAGGCCGACCCGCATGATTGGGCAAGCGCGTCAGATCGACCTGCTCGTTCCCCGCAGACGGCGTCGGTGTTGGCCTTGCTGTTGGTGTTGGGGCGGGTGTATCCGGAGGGGCAGCGGGGGGAGGCCCAGCCGCTCCTGAGGCGCGTACCGACCGCCAGAGGACTGTAGCCGGATGCGCGTTGCAGCGCGTTAATGAAACGCGTTGTCAAACGGAAAGTCATTGCCTTCCCAAATTGGTCACTGATTTTGCCAGAAAACCTGTTGCAGTTATAACCTGTTACAATTATGGTGTCAAGGCTGGGCCGGGGACGCGGCAGGGCAATCGCATCTAAATTGGGTCAAAACCTTGTCACGCTACCTGAATCGAGGCCAGAGCAAGGTAAAACGTCAAGAACCGGACAAATCGTGGGGCGCGGTTGCCAAATCGAATGGTTTTCGGCGACTGGAGGCCGGTTTCTTGGCCCCAAACCACTGACAGTCGGCAGATGGACAGAGATTTCCACTTTTATTTGCTTTCTTTGTGGCGAAATTTCGACTGATTTGTCGTGCGAAATTAGATGCGATTGCCCTGCGCCGGAAAAGAAGATCACAGAGTTGAAAAGTAAGTCGTACGACCATGGCTCCGCAAGGTTATCTGGATCACCATTTGTCACGGACTGGCGTGGTTAAAGCAGCGGCAAGTCCGAAAATCCGTATCGGCGGGAGAGGATTCCTTTTGAGGTAGGCGGCCTGGTCGTACACTCCCGTTAGTTCAAATCAATGTTACTGGCTTCGGTAGATCTTCGCAGGATCCAAAACCCATTTCTCATTGTGCAACTCTTCAGTCAGAACGCCGCTGCGTAGCTGCGTATATTCCTGCCCTTCCATGAGGAAGAGGTTTGGGTCGACTCGATATTGTGCCAAGCCAACCTCAAATGCATCTCTGGCGCGGAAGAGTCGGGCCGCTGCATTGCCCACGCTTCCTGCCAGAACATGTCCTCGCTGTTCCAACAGCGTCCCGAGCCTGTTGAAGTCATTCCCCACGAAGCCTGGCTTGGGGCCATAGGTCAACGTCGGAAGAGATCGCTGCGACCCGTCCGGAGCCCGGATCTGGGCCTCTACTTCCCGCCACTGTCGGTAGGGGACCTGTACCAACTGTTCCAATAGATGAAAGAAAGTGCACCTGAGGTACGGCACGCCCAACAGAAGAATATAGGCATCCAATTCATGGAGCTTCCAGAATGGACCGTCTTCCGCCCAAGCTGACGGCCCGTGACTGGCAGCTATCTCCTTTGCCTGCGCTCCCAGGGCGGCGACCGAGTGGAGCAGGTGGCAGCTTCTCTGCGCCCCCGGCCGTGTTCTTGTCTCCTCTGTCAGGCGGCCCATCTCCGAAGGATCACGCGCCGGGTCGAATAAAGGATCTGCACTTCCCGAGTGAGAAAAGGTGAAAGTTGGCACCGCAAGAGTACCGGAAGGGCCCAGTGTTTGTAGGAACGCATCGACCAGAGTCTCGGCGCCGCCTTCAACATATCCAATGCTGCTCATTGAGCTATGCACGAAGACAATTGCGCCGCTCGGCAGTCCGAGCGTACACAGCGCCTCGCAAATCTGCTCCTGCGTCTGTGGATTCCCCATTAGGCGTCCTCCCCTTGACGGTCGCAGCCCCCCGAATTTTGTCTGTTGTATCCCACCGGTTCTCTTCTGTCAATTGCACGCAGCACTCAGTTTGGGTGTATCCCAAATTATTGTCCGCCAAGTGGAGCTGTTTCATTGACCAGGCTGAAGCCAACACTGGTCAGACGAGTCTCGCAAAAAACCTGGGATGCACCCTAAGTTTTGGGGTGCATCCCAATATTGGGGCGAAGATGGTCAGGCAGGGATTTCATGCCATCGTTGGCTGAGGAGGCGAGCGCGGAGAGCGAGCATGGCCCGCGCGCCATCGCCGGAGCGGCGCTTGCGCTTTCACTGCCTCCATTCCGTACTCCAGCGCCAGCCGCCCTATACCGCTCGCTGAAATCGGCGCATTCGTCAACGCGCTGAAGTTGACTGCCGCACGCGCACAGGAACCTGGTTCAACCGCTTGGCGCAACGCCATCTCCAGCATCTTCGGACTCCCCCCCCCCGTCTCCCCGGCCCCAGTCTCCGGTCCAGGGGAAAAAACGCTTGCTTACACGAGGGGCAATAGCAGTGCGCTCGATTTGCCTCGCCCGCTCCCTCTCGGTGTTGTATCTCTTTCTTCTTCTTCCCCTTGTTCTGCGCTCGCGCCGCGCACTCAGGACAACACACATCCACATCCACCTCGCCTGCCTCGCCTGCCAGTTCTTCCATCAAAGGTCTCATCATGGCTTCCCGCTCTGGGCGTGCCCGTTCCATGCTCTCATCGAAACTGGCCTCAGGTTCCTCCCGTCGCCATGACCACAGCGGCTCGTGCATCTCGCCGGCTGAATCCCTGAACACCTCTTGACTTCGTGCCTGGCTCCGCTTCCGACCCATTGCCTTTCTTCCCTTTCTCTATCCCCTCTGGCTCACCACCTCCTTTTCAGTATTGCTCACCACCATTTTGGGATGCACCCAGCAAAGGATTTGATCCTCTCGCCTGCTCCCTCTATAATGACGGCATCTCCGGCCGTCCACCCGGACAGTCCGGAATCCTGATCGCCAGGGCGTACCGCCACCCGGTGCCGCCTGGCAATGAGCGGGTTCGAATCCCGCCCGGCCGCAACCGCCTTACGAGGACGGCGCAGTTGGTCGGCAGATGAGAAGGAACAGGATATGTTTACCACCCCCAGGCAGATTTCACGCGCCCTTGACCGCGTCCTGCATAAAGTAACACAGCCCGCCCGCTACACCGGCGGCGAGCTCAACAGCATCCCCAAGGACTGGGACAGCCCTGCCATCCGCGGTAAGGTTGCCCTCGCCTTCCCCGATATCTACGAGCTCGGCGGCTCCAACCTGGGCCTGATGGTTCTCTACGACCTGATCAACAAGCGCGGCGACCTGCTTGCCGAGCGCGTCTACTGCCCCTGGAGCGACTTCGAAGCGGTGATGCGCCGTGACGGCATCCCCCTCTTCGGCCTGGAGACCCGCCACCCGGTCGGCCAGTTCGACATACTCGCCTTCTCGCTCCCCTACGAGCAGCTCTACACCAACGTACTCACCATGCTCGACCTGGCCGGGCTCCCCCTGCGCGCCGTCGACCGCGACGCCTCCCATCCTCTCGTCATCGCCGGCGGCTCAGGCTGCTACAACCCGGAGCCCATGAGCGCCTTCTTCGACGCCATGGTCATCGGCGAAGGTGAAGAGGTGATCTTCGAGATCATCGACGTGCATGAACAGTGGAAAAAGGAACGAGTCGGCAGCGCAGACCTGCCAACGCAGTCCCGCAGCAAGCTTTGGGCCATGCTCGCCCAGGTCCCGGGCGTCTATGTCCCTGCCCTTTACGAGGCCAGCTACGCCGCCGACGGCGCCATCGCCGCAATCTGCCCTACCCATCCCGACGCCCCCGAAACCGTGATGAAGCGCGTCGTCACCGTCATGCCGCCCCCGGTGACAAATTTCATCGTTCCCTTCATAAACGTCGTCCACAACCGCGCCGCAATCGAGATCATGCGCGGCTGCACTCGCGGCTGCCGCTTCTGCCAGGCCGGCATGATCTTCCGCCCCGTGCGCGAGCGGCCCGTGGAGGAGGTCCTGCAGGCAGTCGACGAGATGATCGCCAACTGCGGCTTCGAAGAGGTCAGCTTTCTCAGCCTCAGCAGCAGCGACTACACATACGTCGAGGAGCTGGTACGGCGCACCATGGAACGCCACGGCGCTCGCAAACTCTCCGTCGGCCTGCCCAGCCTTCGCATCGAAAGTTTCAGCGTCGACCTGATGGACCTGCTCGAAAAGGGCCGCCGCCGTTCCGGCTTCACCTTCGCGCCCGAAGCCGCCACCGACCGCCTGCGCGACATCATCAACAAGCCCATCCCCGACGACGACCTGCTGCGCACCGCCGCAGAGGTCTACCGGCGCGGCTGGAAGACGATCAAGATGTACTTCATGATCGGCCATCCTACGCAGACCCTCGCTGATGTCCAGGCCATCGCCGATCTGTCCAAAAAGGTGCTGGCCGCCGGCCGCCGCGTCCTCGGCAACAAAGCCAACGTTCGCATCGGCGTCAGCACGCTCGTCCCAAAGCCGCACACGCCCTTCCAGTGGGTGCCGATGGAGGAGGAATCGACCATCCGTCAGCAGGTACGCCTTCTGCAGCAGGAGCTGAAAGATCCTGCCATCCACTTTACCTGGAACGATCCAACCGAAACGCTGGTCGAAGCCTTTCTCACCCGCGGCGACCGCAAACTGTGCGATGTCATCCAGCGCGCTTGGGAGCTCGGCGCCAAGCTGGATGCCTGGGGCGAGCATTTCCGCTTCGATCTCTGGCAGCAAGCCTTTGCCGACTGCAAGCTGGAGATGGACTGGTTTGCCCGCCGTCAGCGCCCCCTGGACGAGATCCTGCCCTGGGAGCACATCTCAGCCGGTCTTGATAAAGAGTTCCTGGCGCAGGAATACCTGCACGCCTACGCCGGCGGCGTCGTCGACGACTGCCGCGAACACTGCTTCTCCTGCGGTATACTGGGTTTCTTCAAAGAGCAGCGCCGCGAGGCGCCCGATGAAGCATGGTGCTGTCCGCCCCTGGGAAAGGACAAGACCCGCCAGCCTGTCGACGTCGTGCCGGTGCCGCTCTACTTCAACGACGAAATGAAGGAAGCGGGAATCACTCTACCTGCCGGCACAGGCGCTGACCCCGCCCAGCTCATCCAGCTGGAGGACGCCTCCGGTCAGTTCGCAGGACGCGTGCCCCAGCGCCGTCACGGCACCGTCACCCAGCGGCTCGCAGAAGCGGAGACCGTCTGATGGCTTCAAACGCCCTCCCGCAGCCGCCGGCCTTGCCCGAAGAGCACCCGCGCCAGCGCGTCCGCTTCACCTACGAAAAGGGCGAAGCAATAAAGTTCATCAGCCACCAGGACGAGTCCCGCCTCTGGGAGCGGACCCTTCGCCGCGCCGACCTGCCCCTCCTCTACAAGCGCGGCTTCAACCCGCAGCCCCACATTCAGTTCGCCGCGCCCCTCGGCCTCGGCATGACCGGCGTACGCGAACTGCTCGACGTGGCCTTCAGCCCGCCTGTCCCGCTGGATGAACTGTCAATGAGAATCCGCGAAAAGCTGCCCCCCGGAGTACGTCTGCTCGACGCGTCCGAGGTGCCCTTCAAATCGGTGTCGCCCCAGTCCCTCACAATTGGCGCCGACTACACAGTTCTGATCTACGCCGACGCCGGCGAAGTGTCCGAACTGGAGCTGCAGGCAAAACTGGACTCGTTTCTGGAGCAAGAGGAGGTCTGGCGCGAGCGCGAACGCCACGGGCAGCGCTATCGCTACAACCTGCGCCCGCTTGTTCTTGAGCTGCGCTACACCGGCTTCGACGCAGCCGAACACCGCATTTTCATGCGCGTACAAATGCGCCCCGGCGCAACCGGCCGCCCTGACGAGCTGGTCGACGCACTCGGCTTCGGCGACTACGCCCGCACCCTCCGTCGCGAACGCATCTACTTCGCCGACAACGAGGCCGATCAGGCCCTCTTCGCTCCCTACCCGGTCATCTCCCAAGACGAAATCTCCCCCGAGAGACCCAAGCCCCGCCGCAAAGGGCGCAAGCGTCGCCGCCGGTCCGGCGCGCAGCCCAGAGTGGACAAGCAGACCAGCCAGCCCTTCGCCGAAAAAGCCGCAGACGAGTTCGACTGAACGCCCGCATCCGCCTCCTTCGGTAGCGTCACAGCCCGGCAAGCAGACTCAGAACAGCGGCACGTCCAACCACTTCCCGCCCTGCATCGCCGACTCGTGCGCGATGATCCCGGGGATCGTAAAGTCCAGCGCCCGCACCACGTCGATCGGCGGCTTGGCGTTCTGCTCAATCGCGTTGATGAAGTCTCGCACCATGTAGTATTCCGAAGTGCCGTGCCCGCCGCGCCGCGCCTCCTCTGGCGCATTCGGGTCCACCGTCGGGCACTCGATCTGCCGCGCGCCATCCTCGGCCGTGGCCTCCTCCTCGCTGTAGAACAGTCCCGTCGTACCGCCCCACCCGCCCTGCCGGCCGTTCTCCACAAAGCCCTTCTCGCCGTACAGCGAGTAAAAGATCATGTCCGGATGCCGCGGCGCCACCTGGCTGCGCAAAATCTTGACCGTGGCCCCCTTCTCCGTCTGGAACAGCCCCACCTCCATATCCAGGTACCCCAGTCCTTCGTCAGGGTAGATGTTCTTACCCGAATGAACACCGGTCGCCTTGACGATGCGGTCCTCCATCAACGTCAGAATCGGACCAAGACAGTGCGCGCAATACCAGATCGGCGCGCGCGTATACCGCCATCTGCGCTCGCCCGTTTCCGGGTTTCGCAGCAGCGGCACAATCTCGTGAATGTACTCACCTTCCGCGTGGAAGATCTTGCCCAGTTTTCCCTGCCTGATCCACGCCTGCCACTCACGAATGTAATGAAAGTAGCAGTAGTTCTCACCCATCATGTAGACGCGACCAGTCTTGTGCACCGCCTCCACAAGGCGCGCGCAGTCCGCCACCGTGTACGCCGCCGTCTGCTCGCACAACACATGCTTGCCGCTCTCCATCGCCGCGATCGAATGATCGGCGTGATACTCGATCGGCGTCGCCACTACGACGATATCCAGCGGCGCGTTCACGAAATCTTCGAACCGGGTAAACATCTTCTCGTCGGGCAGCGAGAACGCGGCCCCCGTATCGGCCAAAGTGTCCTCGTCAATATCGCATAGGGCGGCAACCTCCACCTGAGGATGGCCGGCCAAGCTCCGCATCAACCCGCCCCCGCGGCGCAATCCCACAAATCCGGTCTGTAGTTTACTCATCCTGTCCCCAGCTCCTTCTTCACCTGTTCGTCCCGTATTGTCAAGCGGGCTCTTCTGTCGCCATGTGACAGTCTATTTGTTCCACAACTCTTCCACCAGCTCCACCGCCGTATCCACGATTCGTTCGACGCCCTCCAGAGCGATCCGATTAGGCCCTACCAGGCATTCATATCCCTCTTGTTCAAAGGCCGCCTCGGTAGGCTGATACATGGCCAGGTCGTTCGTCAGCTCAGCCACTACAGTGTACGGAAAAGGAGAGCGCCGCTTGATCGAGAGCCCGTGCTCAACAAACAACTCCCCCGGATTGGATGCGATCGCGAGAGGCCCGATACGGGCCGCGTTGACGGGTACGTCCCAATTTTCTGGCAGTGCCGCGACCAACTCGGCCTGCCTGTCAAAGATGTCGGCGCGTCCACCCGCCCCGCCCCAGTTGAGCCTCTCGATCGCCTCAGGCGAATGATCGGCCGGGTCCCGCCGCGGGACGGTGATGTCCCGGCGGATCGCGCTGACCGCGGTCGGCCCTTCAACCGGAATGGCCCGCCGCGCCGCGTCCACCGCCTGTTCCGCAAAGTAAGTTGCCCCTTCACGCCAGCGCACGCCCCCCAGCGTCACGTTGATGTCCGCGCACGCGCCCGGGGTATAAACAGAAATGACATCAGAACCGTACTCCTCTCTCATCTGTTCTGCCACTACGCACGGGTAGTCCGCCGACCAGGTCGTACCGCCCTTGGAGTTGGTATGCAGCGAGAAATTATAGAAGACACCGATCGTCGAACCGTCCAACCTGTCAAAACGGACGACCCACATCTCGGGATCGACCGGACCTGCCGTCCCATACACTTGAGGGATATACTTCAGGTCGTTGAGCGCCTGGGGCATCCACGTATTCAGCACCTTACCGTCGGGGCAGATGACGCGGCGATTGTGGATTCCGTGGTGGACCAGCGACCGGCCAATGTGCATCGAAGCCGGCTCCATCCGTCCGGCGGCCTCCTCAACGCTCGCCGCGATGCGGTCCGGCAGCGTCGAGAGGTAGTCCACGTCGATCACGTCTGAAGAATAGACGCCCTCAGCCGTATAGGGTCCGCTATGGGTGTGGCTGCACGCGATCATGATGGCATCCGACGGGATGCCTGTACGGCGGGTGGCTTCAGCGATGATCGTGTCCGCCAGCTCCTTGGGCAAGCCTATCAGGTCGATGCCCGCGATCGCGATCCGGTTCTCTCCGCTCTCGGCCACCAACGCATGGGACTGCAGTGGGTCCGTCGTGCCCTCATTCCGGCGCGGGTCCAGGCTGCCGCACATGTAGAGCCTGTGCGGCGGCGTAATGTCGGTCTCACCGAAGCCGACGTGAAGTTGGCTGTCTGACACAATCAAGTCTCCTGGGAGTCTGAATGTGGGAAAGTGGGGCTGCGTCCAATTGCAGGGCTACCGAATGGCAGCCTCGTCTTCATAGTAAACCCAACGACCGGCCAGACGAAACTGGATTAGAGTGAGTACGACCAGGAGCATGAACAGCAGCCAGGCGATTGCGCTGGCATAGCCCATGCGAAAATAGAAGAACCCCTGGTTGTAAATATAAACGACCCAGAAGAGGAGAGAGTCCATTGGCCCTGCAGCCGCCAGTCCGTAGTTTGCGCTTCCCAAAAGAAAGACGGGAGTGAAGATCTGAAAACTGCCGATGATGCCCATAATGACAACAAAAAGGATCGTCGGCGAAATCAAGGGAATCGTGATCTTCCAGAAGCAGCGCAGCGCGCCCGCCCCATCAATTGCCGCTGCTTCATACAGCGTCTGCGGGATCCCCTGCAGGCCGGCCAGATAAATGATCATCCCACCTCCGATTCCCCATAGGCTCCAGAGGACGAGCGAAGGCTTCGACCAGTCAGGGCTGGTGAGCCAGTTCGGGCCGACAATCCCGAAAACCTGGTAGAGCGTCTCATTCAGAAGGCCAAATCGATCGTGCAGAATGAAGATGAATAACGAAACGGAGGCAACGATTGGAACGATGGAGGGCATGAAAAAGACGGTGCGGAAAACCGTGATTCCCCTGGCCTTCTGGTTCAGCAGGACTGCAAGCAACAGCCCGAGAACTACCTGCGGGACGACCGCTGCGCACACATACCAGACCGTGTTGTAAACGGTAAGCCAAAATCGGTCATCGTCGAACAGAATGCGTCGGTAGTTTTCCACGCCCAGCCAGTTCGCCGGCAATAGACTGTCATACTCCGTCAAACTGTAGTAAAACCCGGCAACAAATGGTCCCAGAATAAAAATGAGCAGGCCGAGAAACCAGGGCAATATGAAGACAATACCGTCGCGGGCTTCGCGTCGGCGAATCGGACTTGCCCACACGCTGCGAGGTCTAGCAGGAAGTTCTGCTGTTGCTCCACTATCCGTTGCAGGAAAGGCTTCCTGACTCATTGGCAAATGACCTGTACTGGAATGTCAACCCTGATTCAGATCGGCCGCGGCGTTCCGGCCCTCTCCAGGAAAACTACCCTTTTATCCCGGACATGACGACTCCACGGATGAAGTACTGTTGGAAGAAGAAAAAGACCATTAGGACCGGAATAGTCATCAGCAACGCCATTGCCATCATCTCCTGGTAGCGGACTTCGGTTCGCTGGATAAACTGTTGCAATCCCAGTGCCAAGGTGAACTTCTCCGGGCTGTTAAGGTAAATAAGCGGCGCAAGAAAGTCATTCCAGTGATGCAAAAAACCAAATATGGCCACCGTCGAGAGGGCGGGCTTGGAAAGAGGCAGCAAGATCTGGTAGTAGATGCGGTAATTCGAAGCCCCATCGATCGTGGCCTGCTCAAATAACTCCGTCGGCAACGTCTTGAAAAACTGGCGCAGCAAAAAAATGAAGAATGCGCCGCCCCCGAAATAGTAGGGAACGATCAGTGGCCTGAAGGAGTCCAGCCACCCCAGATTCTTGAAAAGAATGAAAGTTGGAATCATCGTGACTACAAAGGGCAGCATCATCGTTGCCAGGAGGACGGCGAACAAGACCTCGCGGCCCGGAAAGCGAAGGCGGGCAAAGCCAAATGCAGCCATGGAAGCTGTCAGCAGTTGTCCAAACGTAGCCAGCACCGTGATGAATGCGGTATTAAAGAAATAAAGCCCGAATCGACCACTCGTCCAGGCCACGAAATAGTTCTCCCATACAAAGGGATATGGAATCCATACCGGGGGCCACGTTCCTACTTGCTCATTGCTCTTCAAAGATGTTGAGAGGAGCCACACGAGCGGCATCGCAAACAGAAATCCCAAGCCTACAAGCAAAAGGTAGACGATCAAGACCTGAGTGGCTTTCCGGCCTTTCCCTTCCAACTTTGCCAGAGCGACGTTAAGCATGGCTCCCGATACCGGCAAATACTATCCGACTTGAGTAAACTCTTTTCTCGGACATGCGCGCAATTGCGCGAGAGCGAGGATACGAGACCCGGTCTGCACCGAGTCCCGAACCTCGCACTTCAACTCGCCTTCCGGTTTGGCCTAGGAAGGCACCGGGAATTCGTTGTGTCGGTCCAGCACTGCCTGAATCTTTTCCTCCGCAATCTCCAGTTCGCTGGCAATGTCCTTGCCGCCAATCAGAATGTTGTCGAACATGGTGGCAATGTCGCCCAACGTCTCTAGGATGCCGACGAATATTGGAATCCACCGCACCGTGTTTGCCGTCGCGGCGAAGACCTCGCGCCGTTCGTCGAAAGCTGCCCACTGCTCACCCACGTCGGAGCGCGCCGGCAGCCAGTGGAATCTGTTGGCGTGGTCGAGATAAAACTCTTCACCCATGCAGAAATCAACTAGCGCCCAGGCATCGTCAGGCTGTCCACCCTCCTTGAAAAGGAACCAGCCCCCGCCACCGTCATAGTTGGCATGAATCTCATACTCCGGAAAGACAGGGCCCGGAATCATGCCAAAGTCGAGATCCGGTGAGTATTTGTCGTAGTTGCGAAGCACCCACTGCCCGTGCATCGCCAGACCCACTTTGCCTGCCGAAAAAGCATCGATGCCTTCAGCCAGGCTGAGTCCTCTCGTAAACGCGCCAGCCGCCTCATATCCTCCCTGATCGTCCATCAACTGTTTCAGGAAGACCATGGCCTCTTCACCCTTGTCGGTGATCGTAACCTCGGTCAAATCTTCATTGACCATGTCGCTGTCTAGGCACCAGATCAATGTCAGAAACATGAGATGCACCGGCGGATTGCCAAATGTGGGAGTGAATCCGATCACATCCAGGCGACCCGCGTCGTCCAGCTCCGTTATATCGATTGCCATCTGGTGCAGTTCATCCCACGTCAGGGGCGGCGCATCCGGATCAAGCCCCGCTTCTCCCATGACAGCCCTGTTGTACAACAGGGCGCGCGTATCCGTCGTATAGGGAACGATCCATTTCTTGCCCCACAGTATCGAATCCTTCTGCAGTCGCTCCCAAATGTTGTCCCAGGTGAAGTTTTCGGCGCCCTCAATGTAGTCGTCCAGTACCACCAGGGCATCGCGCACAGCCAGGTCCCCGCTCTGCCAGCGTCCCAGGAATGAGACCGGCGGCGGTGTGCCCGCTGCCAGCGCGGCCATTGTCTTCGTGTTCGAATCATATTCGCCAAGTTGCCAGACCGCAGTAACGCCCAGCCCCGCTTCGTTGAACTTGTCCTGTATATTCAGGGCCGGGTCTTCCCATGGAAACCAGAATACGACCTCAGGAATTTCGGCAGCGGGCGCCTCAGCGTCCCCTGCCGCAGGCTCCGCTGCCGGCGCCGCACAGGCCGCAAGCGCCAACCCCGCGACGCCCATGCCTGCCCCCTGCAGAAATCTTCGCCGACTAAGACTGTGCTGCGTTCCCATTTTGATCCTCCTTGCTAGGTTTGGAATCTCTCCTGCCGGAACAAATCGGAAAACGTCTTTCCTCACTCAGTAGAAGATAAATGCCATTTTATTCCCAAGAGTGAGAGCTTGCAAACAAGAAAAATGCTATAATATTAAGATGAAACTCTGTTTTAAAATTCCGCATCTGCCCATTTCGAAAACTGTAAGGGCTTACGGTAGGCTCAATTGCTAAACGTGTCTTTTCGTCCGTCTCGTACTACACTCGTCTAGAAATGGACCGACACGAAGCTGAAAGAACTCCCCTCCCGAAGGTAAACTGAAGACCAGAAACGAACAGTTCCTGTGCTAGGACCATGTGTCGCACTTTCACCTTTCTCACCGCTACACTAATCGCCCTACCTTTCTTGTTGCTGCCCGCCGCCTTTTGGCTGGGAATCAACGTACCAGACTCTCTTTCCCCTGGGCTGTGGCGGCCAAGTGTGATCTGGTCTCTGCGCATCATATACGTCGGCGGGGCGTTCTTCGGTTGGCTGGCAGGACGTCCACACTGGTTCCACACCTGGCTGGGATTCGCAGTGTACGCGGCGGTCGCAATTCTGCTCCAGTTCGCCCTTTCAGTGCCGGCGTGGGGTGAAGGAGTTTTCCCGGTATTCCTGGGATTCCTCCTCATTCTCTTCGCATTCTCGCCCTACTTCGTGACCGCGCTCTGGGCTGGCTGGCACAGGCCTGAGCGACTGCTTGCCGCTTACACGGTATTTCCCCACGCAGCACTCATCCTCCCGCTCGCGCTGCTTGTTCAAGCAGATTCAGTTGGCGGCGATTGGCGATTTGTGCTCCTGTCAGCTGTGGCTGCTGCTGCTGTCGCTTCACTGTTCTGGCATCCCTCTTCAACACGCCTCTACAGCGAAAAGAGCTGGCCGCGGGCGGCGCTGCTTTTTGGCGGAGTGATATTCACCAACATGTTCTTTCTCCTCGGTTACGGCTACGTAGAGAACCTGAGAGGAGTTCTGAGCATGTTCATGACTCTGATCCCGCTCGTCGGACTGGCTTGGCTGATACTTAGCGGGCCCTTGCTGATTCCACCATTCGTCCATTGGTTGATCGGTAAACTTGGAATCGAAAACAGTTTAGCCTCGTCTTGGAATAAGGTTGGACGGGCTTTCCCCGCACCGACCGGGGCAACAAAGAGGATCAGCGACTCAACTGTCCTGCCGCAATCTGAAATGGCAGAACACGATTCCCCCAAAGGAGAAGCAAGCATGAGCGAAGAAACAGTAGTGACTGCCGTGCCCGAAACACGGAGACCTGTCGGTTCGGACCTGGAACGGCTTTACAAACTTTCAATCGTAGTTCTCGCGGCGCTGGCTGTTTTCCTGGTCGCTCTCTACGTCGGCCGCGCCGCAGTCTACAAAATCCACGAGTTCGAACGCGGCCTGCACCTGCGCGGCGGCCGCTTCCTCGGCGTGCAAACGCCCGGATGGCACGTTCAAGTCCCTCTGGTTGACACGGTCATCATTGTCAAAGTCATCGAGCGACTCGGCTACGTCGAGCGCATTCCCGCCATGACTTCCGACAATGTCACTATGGACGTCTCCCTCCAATTCACTTACCGCGTCACCAACCCAGAACGCTTCGCCCTCGCCGTCGACGACCCGGAGCGCATCGTCTTCGAATTCGTGCAGGGCAGGCTGCGCGATGTCATCAACACCAAGACGATGACCGGGGTCATGAACCAGCGGACCGAGATGAACCTTGAGATCATGCAGGAGTTGAAGGAGAAGGAAGATCAGTACGGTGTCGAATTCATGACCGTCCAGATCCAAAGCGCGTCGCCGCCCGCCGAGGTCTTGTCCGCAATCAAGGACCGCATGGTGGCCGCGCAGCGCCAGGAACAGGCCGAGGCTGAAGCCGCCCAGCAGCGCACCGTCGCCGACGCCCAGTTCTACGCCGCGCAGAAGGAGGCCGAAGCGCAGGCCTATCGCATCACCACCTCCGCCGCCGCCGAAGCCGAACAGATCCAGCTCACAACCGAGGCACAGCAACTCGCCGTCCGCGCCATCCTCAGCGAGCTGGAAGGCAAGGGCACGCTCGCGGAAAAGTACATCGACTATCTCATTGCCGTCGAACTGAAGGAGAACAGCAAGTGGATTCTCGGAACCGGCGCCGAGCCGATCCTCGAACTGCGGCCCTCAGCGGAGGAGTAACGCATGCGCAAAACATTGCTCCTGGCAGGCGCCGTCGCTGTCCTGGTGACATTGACGCAAACGGCGCCGCGGAACCTGACTGTCTCCCGCAACCATAGCGACCTCATCGCCAAACGGATCTACGCCTATCGTGACTGGCAGAGCACCGGTGTGCGCATCGATCAAGGAGATCGAGTCCAGATCAAAGCGGAAGGCGAATGGCTCTACACGCCCGATGAGTTCCACGGGCCTGGAGGTCATCCAATCTTTCCCGCGCCCAGCTTCTACCCAATTTCAAGCGGGTCAGGCGGGGCGCTCATCGGGCGCATCGGTGAACAAGGATACCGTTTCATCGTTGGCGAACGCGTAGACATGCAGGCAACTCAACACGGCATCCTCTACCTGCGCATCAATGACGACATCCTGAGCGACAACGACGGCTGGGTCGCCGTCCGCATCGACGTCACCGAAACCGAAGACTCCCTACCCTGATATTGGGCACGCCCAGAGCAGAAACAAAAAAGGAGTGAGAGATTCTCTCACTCCTTACTCTTTACTCCTCTCCCCTCACTCTTCGTCATCCCCGTAGCTATGACCGGCGAGAATCGCCCGCACCTCCGCCGCGCTCGAAGCCTTCTGCATCTGGCCAATGCGTTCCTCTTCATGCGCCAGCAGCTGCTTGACATTGCGCAGAACATCCTCCATCTTGTCAGCCGGGAACTTGCACGCGCCGTTCTCATCCATATGCACGATCTCGCCCGGGGCAACGTCCATCCCCCGGATGTGCACCGGCACATTCACCGCCTGCACCGCCATCGCGCCATGCCCTGGGGTAACGCCGCTCAGCAGATACTGGAAACCCATCGGCCGGATCTCGTCGATGTCTCTTGACGGGCCGTTTGAAATGCAGCCCACACAGCCGACCGCCTGCATCGCGGCCGTCATGTTGCCGCCGGCCAGCCCTACCTTGCCCGCAATTTCGGGCGGAAACTTCTGCTCCAGGACCAGGATCGTCGGCTTCGGCGACGCGTCCAGCGCCTCCAGCACGTCCGTGAAACCCACCCGCGAAAAATTCGGATCCGGCAGGCCGTAGACGCATGTAACCGCGTAACCGGCCAGCGCTCCCAGCTCAGGATACATGCAGCGAATCGTTTCATCCGTATACCAGTTTTCCGTCCACGGGTTGTAAAGGCCCAGGCAGAGCGGATCTTCAGGGTAGGTGGCAACCACGTTGGTGATTGACGGGGTATCGACCGTCTTCAGCTCTTCCAGGATCGCTTGGGAATTCATTCAATATTCCTTGTGTGGTAGGTCTGGACTCTATTCTGATTTGCTGCTGTCAGGAATCATAAGTCTGTATAAACTCGCAGATCCGCTCCATTGCCGGTTTCAGGATGTCCATGTCCGGCGCGTAACAGATCCGGATCGATCCTTCGCCGCCGTTGCCGAACGCGCTCCCCGGCGCCACCGCCACGCGCCTCGCGCGCAGCAGATCGAGGGCGAACTGGTATGAGTCGTTCACGCCTTCAAGTTGCGGAAAGAGATAGAAGGCCCCCTCCGGCTCCGGCAGGTTGACCCCGGGAATCATTTGCAGCATCCCGGCACAAAAGTCCCGCTGCTCCTGAAACTCCTCCACCATCGCAGCGATATCGTCCTCACCGTGGGCAATCGCCGCTTCACCGCCCCGCTGAATCATCGTTGGCGCGTGCGAAACGATGAACTCGTTCAACTGCGCAGCCTTCTTCACGAAATCCTCCCGGCTCACCATCCAACCGAGCCGCCAGCCCGTCATGCAGTAGGTCTTGGAAAAGGAGTTGACGACAATGACGGCGTCTTCGCGCGAACAAAGCTTCAGGATCGAAGGCGCAAGCTGCCCCAAATAGTCACTCGCTCCACCCACCTCGCCCCCGGCTTCGCCCTGACCGCCGTAATAGATGCGCTCGTAGACCTCGTCAGTCAGCAGCCACAGCCCGTGTTGACGCGCAAAATCCAGCAACGTCTGCTGTTCAGCGACCGTCGCCGTCCAGCCCAGCGGATTGGAGGGTGAAGCGTACAGCAACAGACGCGTTCGCGGCGTCAGTGCGCTCTCCATAGCGTCGATGTCCGGTGTAAAGCGCTGCCCCGTCCGCGCCATCGGCACTTCCACAGCGCGTGCGCCGAACATCTCGATCATCGCCGAACCGTTGGGCCAGTTCGGGCTCAGCACAACTGCCTCATCACCCGGATCGATGACGCACTTGATCGCCAGGTTCAGCGCCTGCACGCCCCCGGAGGTGACCTGTATCTCTGAAGGATCGATCTCTACTGCGTGCAGCCTCGCTATCAGGTTGGCGATTGCAACGCGCAGCGATGGCAGCCCCTGATTTGGGGAGTAATAGGTCCAACCCTCCTGCGCTGCCCGGTTCACCGCGTCGATCACGTAGGGCGGCGTCGGAAAGGTTGACTCGCCGAACTGCAGGGAAAGCACGTCCTCCATGCCGAATGCCACGTCCGCCAGCGCCCGTATACGGGAAACCGGGACGCGCTCTGCCGAGGGCGCCAACGAAGGGGATGACATATTGAACGGAGAGATCCTTTCAGCTCCTTACGGACTTGCGTTTCCCGATGGAACTGCTGCAGCCTCGTTCCAAAAGATCAGTCCTGCAACAGGGCCCGGGCGATCTCCTCCCACTCCTGCGGCAGCGGGGCGCTGCTGGCCGGCTTCCGGGCGCGGCCGTACCAGTGGTTGGCGTTTGGCAGATCGCCCTCAACACGGTGCAGATAGGCATGCACCCAGGCGGAACCGTTCCCGTCCGGTTGCTCTTGCAGAGCGTCGTGGGCGCCGTCCCAGTCGCTGGCGGCATCCAGCCACAGTGCGCGCAGAGGCGCGCCTATTCCGGCCGGCGGCGCGTCGTCCGAAAGACTTGCTTTGAATTCGTCAAATGTCATGGTTCTCTCCTCAGGCAGTTTGCCGCTTACCAGAATAGCGCTTGCCTCTTCTACTCCGGCACGACCGCTATGCAATCGACTTCAAGCATAATGTTCGGCAGCTGGCAGCCGACCGTCGTACGCGCCGGATATGGCTTGGTGACATACTGCTCGTAGACCTCGTTCATCTCGGCGAAGTCGTTCAGGTCGGCCAGAAAGACACCGACCTTCGTCACATGCTCCCACGAAGTGCCGGCCGCCTCCAGCAGGATCGTCAGATTGTCGAATACGCGCGTCGCCTGCTCACGAAATCCGCCTTCGACCATCTGACCGGTGGCCGGATCCAGTGGCCCCTGGCCGGCGATATAGGCGACCGGGCCGTCGGCCACGATGCCCTGCGAATAGATGCCCGCCGGCGGCGCGCCTTTCTCAGTATATACTTCTTTGCGCATCTCTGCTGTCTCCCGTTGACTCTCACCAAATGGAAGGGTAAATGGTTGTTTTATCGTTGCTATTCCCGGCTCGCAGATCAGCAATGGCTTGGTCGGCAAGGTGGTCCAGCTTCCCATTCTTGACATCTCTTTCGAACTTCTCATCCCACATCTTCGCTTCAAATTCTTCAAATCATTCCCTGAATCGAGCCAATTCATGCGCCGACAGTTGTGAAACGGCTGCCTGAAGTTCTTGAACTGTTCTGGTAGTCATGTTCACGCCCCTGACCTGAGGCACTTCACTGCAGTTCTTATGTCTTTCGCAGGTCACTCTCGCCCGCCAACACTCTCTCGTTACAGGCTCGGACAAACCTATTTGGGCTGGGCCCTCTGAATTCTCGGCGGCCACTGGCTCTTGATATAAGCCAGCACCGCCCAGATCTCAGTATCGTCAAGCTGATCGCCGAATCCGATCATGGCGCTCCGGTATCCCATTCCTACAAATGCCTCTGTCCCAATCTTTGTGATCTCAAACAGCTGCTCGTCGGGGTGATGCCAGGTGTGGCCGGTCTCGTCATGCGGAGGGGCAGGTAGATATCCGTTCTCATCCCGAATCTTCCAGTTTGGTTGCCCTTCAAGCTCTACGCCGTGGCAGGAGGCGCAATACTGCTGATAGAGAATCTCCCCCAGCGCCACCAACTGAGCATTGGAAGCATCCGCCCCCTCTACAGACCCCTCGATCTGCGGAAGAGTGACCTCGGTCGGAGTTGCCGTAACTTCCACGGACAGGGTTTCGCTCGACAACGCCTGCCCGCTTTCTCCTCCGCCGGGCGGACCGCAACCCGACAGAATCAGCGCAAACGCAAGGGCCCAGAGCGTAATCGTCCCGCGCTTCATCCTCTAGTCCTTTAACGCCCCCCGTAAGAGTCGCAACCAGTTCCCATGACAGATCGCCGCAATGTCATCCTCTGCGTAGCCGTTGCCGCGCAACAGCTCCGGGATCCGCTGCAGATCGGCGATCGTGTCCAGGTCGGCCGGCGACTGCTCGCGGCCGAAACCGCCGTCAAGATCGGTCCCGATGGCGATATTGCTGGCATTGCCCGCCAGATCGCATATGTGATCGACGTGGGGCACGAGATCTTCCAGCATAATATCGTAGTTCCACTCCTGCCCGCCTCGCCACTTCGTCGACATCATCCAAACATCCATCGCCATGCCGACGACCCCGCCGCGTTCGATAATAGCGCGCAACTGATCGTCGCTGAACTGTCGCTGGTGCGGGACGATCGCCCGGCAGTTGTTGTGGCTGGCCAGAACCGGGCCATTGTAGATCTCCAGCGCCTGCCAGAATGACTGATCGGACAGGTGCGTCAGGTCCAACATGATCCCCAGCCGCTCCATTTCCCGCAGCAGCTCCGGTCCCATCTCACCCAGTCCCAGTTCAGTCCCCGTGCCGCCAGCGTAGCGGTTGGGCCCGTAATGGGACGGACCGATCGCCCGCAGCCCCGCCTTGTACCAGAATTCAACGTGCTCCGGCGACAGGATCGGATCGGCCCCCTCCATTGACAGCAAAAAACCGAGCGGCGGCGCCTCGCCTCCCGTATCCTCCCATGCCGTCCACGCACTCCAGTGCTCTTCCAGATCGCTCCCGGTCGTGATGACGCGCACGATCCCCAGCTCTTCCAGCCCCCGGTAGTATGCCAGATGACCCTGCGCCATCGCGCTGGCCTGGGTAGGATGATCGTAGTCGATGTTCGGGGCGGGGCGTCCCGTCGAACGAGCGATCGCGGTCGCGAAACTGAGCGCGACCCGGCCTTGGCGCATCTCCGGAAAGGCGACCGTGCCGTAACCCTGTCCTTTGCCGCTGTTCTTCTGCTCAGTCGTCCGAATCGTATAGACCGAACGCGTCAGGTCCCGGTTGCCCTGCAGCGCGTTCATCGCCAGGTCGAGGTGGGCGTCAATGAGAAGCATGGAGGACTCCAGAGGGTGCGAATGTCTGAACGGATGCAGATGTTTCAAAGGGGGAGCGGCATCTTTCACGCGGCGGCGCGCCTCACCAACTGCGGCCGCGCCCCGCTTTCGCGTGCTATCGCCTTCGCAAGGCAGAGGCGCGAAAGAGTGCTCCCAAGCGTGAAAGACCCGCCGCCCTGCATGCCAGAAGCGCCCTGCGGGACCCGGCCCTGTAGGGCGGCAGGACACTACAAACGGCGCCTACTACCTGCTACATAGCCGGAATCTGCAACTGCCTCTCGACCTGCAAACTGGCGCTGTCTACCACGGTGACACCGTTTTCGCCGCCAACGTAGACGCTGCCATCCACTTCCAGCATGCAGAGGGCAGGTGTGCTGCCTGCAACCGGAGTCCAGGCCGCGCCGTCCTGCGAACTCCACAACTGCGTGTCATCGCTCAGCAGCCACTTGACCAAACTGCCGTCCCCGTTGGCCAGAGCAACAAGCGAGTTCACCTGCTCCGGCGCGCCGTCCACGGCGGCAAAGGAGCGGCCCCCGTCCGTCGACCGCCAAAGTCCGCCTTCCTCTGTTCCCGCCAGCACCAGTCCGCTGCAATGCACGTCAGGGGCAACCGCAACAGTCTGGTAGGCTGCGTCAGCGGAACTGCTGCGCTTCCACCCCAGCCCTGCATTGGGGGAACGGTAGATGCCCTCCTCCGTCCCCGCAAACACCACCTGCCAGCGGGGCCATGCGTCCTCCTCCATCGGCGGCGCCCACGCAAGCGTCAGAACGGTCAGGTTTCGCAATCCAAAATTGCTGGGCATCCAGCGGATGCCCCGATCGCGGGTGCGAAGCACGCCGTCACCCTCGCTGCCGGCCAGGATAACGCCCGAGTCGTCGTAGTCCGGCGATGAAGCAAAGGTGAGCACCGCCGATTCCGCGCCCTCTTGCCAGGCCGCCTGCCACTGTTCCGCAGTATCCAGAAGATAGGCCACGCCAAAGGGCGCGCCGCCGGTGAAGATGCGATCCCCCAGACTGCAGGCCGCGGTCAACCTTTCCTGCGGCTGGGGTGTGGGTGTCAGCTCCTCCTCGCCAACGGCAAACAGGCCGTACGGGCCGGCTGCCCATATACTTCCATCATATTCTGATAGGGAGAGAATGATCGACATCGTTTATGGTTCCATGCTTTCTGTTGGTTCGCGGTGGAATACGATCGTGTTGGTGCCCAATGCCATCAACGCCCCGCTGACGGCCGTTTCCAGCACTGCAGTCTGCACCCCCGTGACATCCACCAGGCCTGTTTCCTTAGCATTGACAAGCTGCTTCCTGACAACATCATAAGCGTGGGCCGGCCCGGCCTCTTCCAGCCGGATGGCCGCAACCGAAGGAGATTCAATACCCGCGTTCCGGACGATCTGCAGGAATGGCGCGTTCAGAGAGTCGTACAGCACCTTGACGCCAACGTTTTCCTCCCCATCCATCTCGAGCTTGTCCAGCGCTTTGCGCGCGTGGACGAACGCCGCGCCGCCTCCCGGTACAACCCCGGTCCTGTGAGCCTGTGAAGCGGCAGTGAGCGCCCGCTCCGAAAGCGCCGATACAATATCCCGCTCATGCTTGAGGTTGGTTCCAACCTTCAGAACGCCCATGCCGCCCGTGAGCGCAGCGATGCGGTTGATGATGTCGTCGCGTTCATCATCATCAACCCGCATGCCCTCAAGCCTGGCCCGAAGCTGATCGACCGTCTCCTGCATCTCGGCAATGCGGCTCTGGTACGGCTGCAGCTGCATCATCTTGCGGTCAACCTGCACCCGCATCGCTTCGCCCAGATCGGCCTCTTTGGCATTGGCCGCATAGGCGTAGTAGTTGCGGCCGAGGATATTGGCTCCCGTCAGCGTCGTCAGGTCCTGGAAAGCCATCCGTCGCGGGTCGCCGATCTCCTTCATCTGGATGCCGAGAATCGAAATCTTCTTCTTCTCCTCGGTCTGGTTGCGCACCATCACATGGAGCGCCTCCTCCTTGATATGGGAGGCAATAATGACAAGAGATTTCTTCCCCATCTTCATCGCCGCCTCGATAAGCGCAACCGTCTCGCCCGCCTCCGAAAGCGTGTCATCGACCAGGGCAATTGTGGAATCACCGTAAATGGCCCATTTGCGAATCGGGTCAGTGTAAAGGTGGAAACTGGCGATCTCGGCCTTATAATTGGCGCCGGCATGATACTCACGCGCCAGAAAAGGAGCCACAAACTTCTCCACCGAGACGCGCGCGTCCGGTCCCAGCAGGTAGCTCAGTTCGCCGATCGTCGCAGCCAGGTCCCGGTCCTTGACAACGGTCAGGGCCACCACCGCGAGGTCGTCTTCGGTTTCGACCGGCGCGGCCATTTCAGTCAATTTCTGGCATACGGCCGCTGTGGCCGCTTGCAGACCGATCTCCAGCTCCCGGTATCCGATACCGGCCGTCATCATCTTCAAAGCCTGGTGGTAGATCTCCCGCGTCAGGAGGGCCGTGGCCGTTCCGCCGTCCCCAACTTTTCCCGCGATCCGCCAAACGATGTGACGCATCAACATCGCGCCGACATCCACTTTCGGGTCTCCCAGGCTGAGGATACGGCGGACTGCAGTCGCCGCGTCGTCCAGCAGCTCCGGCCCGCGCGTGCCGTCCCGCTCATGCACCACATGCCCGCCGATCGGGCCGAGGGTCGGCGCCAGCAGATCGGCGATGCTGTTGATGCCGTTGCTCAGACTCTCGTGGGTCTCTTCCGGGCCGGCGACCGCGGCCCTGTAGTTTTTGATGCGTTCCAACTTTACACCTCGATTATCTTCCGTGTGCTCTGGCTTTTCGTCCGGACTGTCCCTTTTTCAAGTCCGTCGCATTCAGGATTATGACCACAAATGGGCATATTTCAGCCCGCTGCCGGTGTTGAACAGGACCACAGTCTCGTCTCTCTGCAGCCAGCCCGACTCCAGCAGCCGTTTCTGACCGGCCAGCGTAGCCGCGCCCTCCGGGGCCGGGAAAACGCCCGTATGCCGCCCCATCTGCCTGGCGCTGCACAGCATCTCTTCGTCGTTGACCGCAAGGGCGGCGCCGCCGCTTTCCCGCACCGCCTCGAGAATCAAGAAGTCTCCCACCGCCGCAGGGACGCGCAGGCCGTCTGCAACCGTCTTCGCGCCTTCCCAGGCGTCGGCAAACTCATCCCCCTGCTCAAATGCCCGCACCATCGGCGCGCAGCCAGTGCTCTGGACGCTGACCATGCGCGGCCGTTCGCTTCCGACCAGGCCCAACTCCTCCATCTCGTCGAACGCCTTCCACATGCCCACCAACCCCGTTCCGCCGCCGGTCGGGTAAATCATGACATCGGGCATACGCCAGTCCAACTGCTCGACGACCTCATAGCCCATCGTCTTTTTTCCCTCAATCCGGTAGGGCTCCTTGAGCGTACTGACGTCAAACCAGCCGCACTCTTCGACCTTCTCCCGCACTCGCGCCCCGCAGTCGGTGATCAGGCCGTCAACCAGCGTTACCTCCGCCCCCAGATTGCTACACTCGACGCGAAAGGCCGCCGGCACATCCTCCGGCATATAAACATGGGCGGGCATCCCCGCCTTCGCGGCATATGCGCTCATCGCGCCCGCCGCGTTGCCCGCGCTCGGAATCGCCAGCTCCATCGCGCCCAGCTCGAAGGCCCGACCCACCGCCATCACCAGCCCTCGCGCCTTGAAGCTGCCGGTCGGGTTGAGCGACTCATCTTTGATCAGCGTTTCGGGGCAGCCAATATCATCGCCAAGCGCACGCGCGCAGACCAGGGGCGTCCATCCCTCCCCCAGCTTGAGCTGGGCCGCCCGCGTGCGCACCGGAAGCACCTCCTCATACCGCCAAAGCGATGGTTCACGCCCCTGCAAAGATTCGCGCGTCAGCGTCTTCGCCGCCTGTGCAAGATCGTAACGCGCCAGCAAAGGTTTTTCGCAGGCCGGGCACAGATTCATCAACTGTTCTGCGTCGTATGCCTCACCACACCGGCTGCACGAAAGATGTGTGAGTGTAGAACAGGTGGCTGTCATTCTTTATTTCCGGTAGGTGGATGCCGTTCGACACTAGCAAGAAGAATACCGCGCGCTGTCATTTATCGACATATGGAAAGAGGCAGCGGCACTGGGGAGCCAACTGCCTGCACAATTGTACTTCTCTTCCAACAAGGAAGCAAAAAATTGCCGCGCATATTTCGCCTTGTTCCTACTCCCACTGCAACCGCCCGCACAGTGCGGACAACTGGAATTGTTCTGGTCACCAGACAGTGTCTCCCCCCTCCTTGTTTCAAACCTCTGACCACCGACCACTGCCAAAGAGACGATCAGACTTGACATCTGGTTCACAGCCAGTAGTATTCTCCCTTAACTGCTCCCGCTTCCCTGACCCTTTCCTTGCCGCAACTTTCTCCGCGGACCGACGTATCTACAAGAGAGGCAATGCGATGCAAACGATGGTAGAGACCCGCAACCTGCGAAAAACCTATGACCGCCCCGACGGCTCCACCATAGAAGCCGTCAAAGGCGTGGACCTCGAAATCCAGCACGGCGAAATCTTCAGCCTGCTCGGCCCCAACGGCGCCGGCAAGACCACCACTATCTCGATGATCAGCGGATTGGTGGAGCCAACCGAAGGGGACGCAACAATCGGCGGCTTTTCAATCACCAAACAGCCGATGGAGGCCAAGCGCCTGATGGGATTCGTGCCCCAGGAGATCGCCCTCTATCCAGAGCTCAGCGCACGCCAAAACCTCGCTTTTTTTGGCAGAATGTACGGCTTGGGCGGAAAGGCGCTCAACCGGCGCGTCGATGAACTGCTCGAATTCGTGGATCTCGCCGACCGCCAGAACGATCGCATCCAGACATTTTCCGGCGGCATGAAGCGCCGCGTTAACATCGCTGCCGGCCTCCTGAACAGCCCCCCGCTCGTTTATATGGACGAACCCACCGTCGGCATCGATCCCCAGAACCGGCGCCGCATTCTCGACACCGTAAAACTGCTGCGCGATGAACACAGCATGACCGTCCTCTACACCACCCATCTGATGGAAGAGGCCCAGGAGTTGAGCGACCGGGTCGCCATCATGGATCATGGTGAAATCATCGCCATGGGAACGCAAGACGAACTGACCCAGCAAGTGGGCGAAGAGGACCGGCTGGAATTCACAATAGGGGCGGAGGAAATTGATGAAGCGCTGTTCGAACACATCCAGCTGGAGACCCCAGGCGTTACCCGTATTCTCTTCAACCCGTCGGAGCAGCTCAGCGATGACAGCAGTGAGGCCGTGCCCGCCCTTCTGACAGTTTTCGCCAAACGGGGTCGCACAGCGCTGCCGCAGATATTGCAGGACCTCGACTCAGCAGGCGTCGAAATCCAATCCGTCGCTGTGCGCGAGCCTGACCTTGAGGCGGTTTTCCTGGCGCTGACTGGCCGTGCCCTGCGAGACTAAATTCGCCCGCCAGAGGCTGCCCGCCGCCGCGACGCCCGAGACCATCGCCCACCTTCCCCACCGAAGACAGCCTTGAAAGATGCGAAAGATTCTCGCTGTTGCCTTCAAAGAGTTGTACGTAACCTTTCGCGATCGCAACCTGATCCTTCTCATGTTCGCTACGCCGCTCGTGCTGTCCACCATCATCGGCATGGCTTTTGGCGGCAGCGGCGCCTCCGAACTGCCCGACTTCGCCGACATCGCAGTAGCCGTTGTCAATCTGGATGAAGGTGTCGACCTGCAGGAGACGATCAATCTACCGGATCAGTTTCCCAACCTGGATGCGCTTCCCACAGATCCTGCCGCTCTTTTCCCTTCCTTGCCGGATGGCGCCGCGCTCAACTTCGGCGATCAACTGACCGCCATCCTGCTTTCGCAACCGGTCGAAGGCGCCGGCACAACTGCGGCTGCAGGATTCGATCTGACTGAGATGGGATGCAGCCTGCTTGACGAATCTGAGAGTGCCGCAGCCGCCCCGCTTGGGTCCTTGGACGATCTGCTGGACGCAACTGCGATGGACAGTGCGGACCAGGCGCGCGCCGCCGTCGACAGCGGAGAATTCGCCGCCGCGGTCATCATCCCGCCAGGCTTCAGCAGCCAAGTGATGCCCCAATTTGCTTTCGACGCAGATTTCATACCCCGGGCCCAGGTTCCTGGTGAAGACGGAGCTGTCGAGGTGTACGCCAGCAGTGGCCGGCCGATCTCTGCCAGTATCGTCCACGGCATCGTTGTGGGGATCGTCAATCAGTTTGTGCGCGTTGGCGTCGCGCTTGGAGCGACTCTGGAAACATCCGTGGAAACCCTGGTAGAAGCTGTCGGCCAGGGAGAAATCGACCTTAGCGCAATTGACCTGTCCGCCGTCTCAACCGACCTGCAAAACCTGGATGCGGCCGCAATCGAACCCCTCGGATGCCTGATCACGCCCGGCGCCAACAACATCAGCGCCGCCCAACAGCCGCTGGAGGCCATCCAGGAAGCGCCTCCCTTTGCCCGCATCATCGTCCCTGCAGGCGCATCGCAGGCCGTCTTTTTCGCCCTCTTCACCGGCGTCTTCGGCATCCAGTCCATCTACCAGGAGCGGAGAAACTGGACCCTCCAACGCATGATCGTCTCGCCCACTCCCCGCATTTTCCTGCTGGCAGGCAAACTGCTGGGAAACCTTGTCATCGTCTTCCTGCAGATCTTGATTCTCCTGGCCGCGCTTACCCTGGTCGCCTCCCTCGTCATCGGCCAGCCAACTCTTATCTGGGGCGCCAACATTGCAGCGGTCCTCGTTGTGACCCTGGCGCTGGCACTCTGCGTGACGGGCCTCGGCGTCTTTCTCGTCGGTCTGGCCAAGACGCCTGAACAGGTGAACCTCTTCGGACCTATGATAAACATTGCTCTGGCCGTATTGGGAGGCGCCTTCGGCTTCGCTCTGCCCGACCAGGCCGCCAGATTCTCGCTCATCTACTGGGGCGTGGACGCATTCACGCAACTGGCCAATGCCCAGACCGACGTCGCACTCAACCTGATTGTGCTCTTTGGTCAGGGCATACTGCTCTTCCTGCTGGGAACGTGGCTCTTCAAGCGCCGCATAGACCTGTGACCTCCTGCACGACACACGACTGACGCGAACCAGGCAAATCAACGCTTCAAGCAACCACTGGCAATGCGATCAATCCTGACCATTATCCTCAACGATCTGAGAATCTTTTTCTCGCAACGCGGCAACCTCCCCGGCCTGCTCGTCATCCCCGTGCTCCTCACGCTTGTAGTCGGTTGGAGCATCGGCCAGATCGGCAGCGGCGGTCCGACCCGGCTGCGGGTAGACCTGATCGATCTTGACCAGAGCGGCATGTCCGCCCAGATGATCGAGGACCTCCGCGCCGCGAACGACGTCCTCGTACTGTGCCCGCTCGACAACGACGCCGAAGACTTCTGCAGGCTGGGCGACGAACCTTTACAGCTGGAGCGCGCCATCGAACGCGCACGTGCGGGCCGGACCAGCGCTCTGATCGTCATACCTGACGGCTACGCCGCCGCCTTGGAGAGCTTCGAAAGAGTCGCCGTCGACTACTATTCCTTGTCCGATCCACTGCAGCCGGGTCCCGTTCTGCAAAGCCTCAACGCGGTCCTCCAGCGCGCCAGTACTGCCTCCATGATACCCGGTGTGGCCGGCGCCCTGCTGGATAACCTGATCTCAGCCGCACAACTCCCTCCCATTGAAGGATCGACGCGCGACGACTTCCTGCGCGCCCTCTATTTGCGCTCGCAACAGCTGTTGACAGACCGACCGTCCCCGGTCAGCTTCCGCGTAGCCGATTCAGACGGCGGCAGCAGCAGCGTCATCGATAACGGCTTCAACCAGTCTGCACCGGGCATGGGGTCCTTGTGCGTCATGTTGACCGTGCTGGGAGGCATGGCCGTCCTTCTGCGCGAGCGCAGCCAGTGGACGCTTCAGCGACTGATAGCCCTGCCTCTCTCCCGTGCACAGATTCTCGGCGCCAAGATAGGCGTCTATTTCACCCTCGGCATGATTCAGTACACCATCGTTTTCGCTGTCGGCGCCGCTGTCGGCATGGAATTCGGCAGCAGTCCTATTGCGTTTTTCGCAGTGATGGCCGCCTTCGTCCTCTGCATCACCGCCCTCACCTTTGCCCTTGCCCCCTGGATCAAGAGCGAAGGCCAGGCCAGTGGTCTTGTCATCCTACTGTCGCTGTCGCTCGCCCCCCTGGGCGGGGCCTGGTGGCCGCTCGAAATCGTGCCCGAATTCATGCAGACCCTCGGCCACCTCTCCCCCGTCGCCTGGGCCATGGACGCTTTCCACGACCTCATCTTGTACAACGGCAGCTTCCCCGACGTGCTCCCCGAGATTGCTGTCCTTCTGGCCGCCGCGGCCGTACTGTTCATCTTCGGCATTCGCAGCTTCAAGTACGAGTGACAATCCGAGAATCATCGCAATATTAGAGAGAATCAGAGAATTAATTCCAGATATAACAGCAGCAGAGAAAGCTGAATTGCTCCAGTGGATTGTTCGGGACATAAGTGGTGCCTTTCCTGGCACCGAAAGCAGGCCTGGTGTATTGGGGGGTGATCCATGTATTGTGCGCACGCGTATCCCCGTTTGGCTCTTGGCGCAAGCCAGAATCCTTGGCAGTAGTGAAGCGGATATTCTCAGGGCTTATCCAACGCTTCGTGCCGAGGACTTGACCAATGCCTGGGCATACTATCGAGCCCATAGAGATGAAATCGAACAGCAGATCAAAGAAAACGAGGCGGCATAGGAGTGGCCCGCCTGTACGCCGACGAAGACTTTCCATTTCCCGTCGTTGTAGGACTGCGATCATTGGGGCATGACGTCTTGACAATCCAAGAAGATGGCAAGGCAAATCGCGGCATTCCAGATGAAGACGTATTGTCAGTTGCGATTACCTATATGTGAGCAGTACTGACCATGAATCATAGGGACTTCGTACGTCTACATATGGAATCGTCAATTCACTCTGAAATTGTCACTTGTACCTACGATCTGAATTTTGAAAGGCAGGCCAGACGAGTCCATGAGACGATTGAAAAGTACGAAACATTGGAAGGTGAGCTGATTCGAGTAATTCGGGGTGCACCGTAAGTCAGGTTGTATGTCCCTTTTGGTGTTTCTTCGGGTTGTCTAACGGATGGTGAAGTTGTCAACTGCCGACACGCCCTTGTCAACGCTGTAAAAGCGCTCTATCAGTGACACTTTCTCCTACATATTGCTGACCCAACTACCTCAATTTTCGCATTTGGGCGCTTTACTCCACCATGCCTCATCCCGGCAAAAGTGCTGACCGACCTCAAGACACGCTGGATCCCACCGGCCAACCGTCCAGCCTCTACGCCGCCGCCGGCGTCGATATCGATGCCGGCAACCGAGCCGTCGATCTGATGAAGTCAGCCGTACGCTCGACATTCACGCCCGACGTACGCGCCGACGTCGGCAACTTCGGCGGACTCTTCGCCCTCACCGACCTGCCCTCCCAGCCCCTGCTCGTCGCCTCCACTGACGGCGTCGGCACCAAAGTCAAGCTCGCCGCCCAGCACGGCCGCTGGCAGAGCATCGGCCACGACATCGTCAACCACTGCCTCAACGACATCCTCGTACAGGGCGCCCGTCCCCTCTTCTTCCTCGACTACATCGCCGCCGACAAACTCGTGCCCGAAAACGTCGCCGCCGTCGTCCTCGGTATGGCCGAGGCCTGCCGCGCCGCTGGCTGCGCCCTCCTCGGCGGCGAAACCGCCGAAATGCCCGGCGTCTACACGTCCGGCTCCTGCGACGTCGCCGGAACCATCGTCGGCCTTGTCGACCAAGCCGGCCTCCTGCCCCGACTGCACGACATGCAACCGGGCGACCTGCTCTTTGGCCTGCCCAGCAGCGGCCCCCACACAAACGGCTACTCCCTCATTCGCCGTGTCCTTGAGGGCCGCGACCTGCACCAGCATTTGGAAGAAGGCGTATCTCTGATTGACTCCATCCTTGATCCTCATCGCTCCTATCTACCCCCTCTCTTGAGACTGGAAGAAGCCGGTATCGCCGTCAAAGGGTTGGCCCACATTACCGGCGGCGGCCTTGAAGAAAACGTGCCCCGCATCCTGCCGTCCGGGCTGCGTGCACACATCAATCGCCTCAGCTGGGAAGTCCCTCTAATTTTTCGTCGACTGCTCGACTGGAGTGGGATGGAACTGGAAGAGTCCTACCGGGTATTCAACATGGGGATCGGCATGGTGGCTGTCATCGCCGCCGATCAGGCGAGTCGCGTCATGACGGCACTGCCCGATGCCATCCCCATCGGCGTTCTGACTGCCAGCAGCCAGTCTGAACCTGATGTTGTCTTCTAGGGTTAGCCTGTTGCCTTTTCAACTGAAATCCTGACGCCTTCATGCCACCGGCGCCAGCACGCCAGCTTCTTATCCCCAGCAATTGGGGCTAACCAGTCTTGTTCGGCGCCGTGAAGGTGTCCAAAAGTTCCCGAATTCTCGCCCGCGCCCTACCCAAAGGTAACCCCATGACCACCGAGCTCGTCCAACTCTCATACAAGGGCCCCATCGCCACAATCGTCCTCAACCGCGCCGACAAACTCAACGCCCTCAACGCCGAAATGCTGACCGCCCTCGAAACCTACGCCGACGAACTGGACCGCAACCAGGACGTCCGCGTCGTCCTCCTCGCCGGTACCGGTCGAGCCTTCTGCGTCGGCGCCGACATCTACGAATGGAGCGACCTCTCACCCCTCGAAATGGGACGCCGCTGGATCCGCGACGGGCACCGCATCTTCGCCCGCTACGCCCGCCTCCCTCAGCCTGTCATCGCCGTTCTCAACGGCTACACCTTCGGCGGCGGCCTCGAACTGGCCCTCGCCGCCGACCTGCGCCTCGCAGCCGAGGGCGTCGAACTCTCTTTCCCAGAAGTAAAGCTGGGGATCATTCCCGGCTGGGCCGGCACGCAGCGCCTGCCGCAACTCGTTGGTCCGAGCCGCGCCAAATATATGATTTTCAGTGGAGATCGCATATCAGCCGAGCAGGCCGAAAAGTGGGGACTTGTAAACGAAGTAGTGCCTGCAGACCAGCTGGCCGGGCGAGCGCTCGACCTGGCAAGTTCTATAGCCGCCAACGGCCCCGTCGCCGTCCAGATGACCAAACAGCTAATCGACGCCGCCATCCCCGCCAGCAGCGACAACGGTGTCGTCCTTGAAACCCTTGCCGGCAGCCTCGCCGCCTACACCGCCGACGCCCAGGAAGGCGTCTCCGCCTTCCGCCAGCGCCGCCAGCCGCAGTTCAAGGGGCGTTAATCGGGAAGGTAAGCCTGGCGCCCGGGGAAACAGAAGCGGCGCCCCAACCATGTCAATCCTGCATGTCAATCCTGGTGAATCTCCTCCCCACAATGGGGGCATCTGACCGGCGCACGCGCCTCCCTTTCCAACTCCTCCATAAAGCCGGACCCCAGAATGCCCGCCGGCAGCGCGAACAACCCGATGCCGACGATCGCAATAACCCCCGCCAGCAAACGCCCCGCCGCCGTTACCGGGAACACATCGCCGTAGCCCACCGTTGTTAACGTGATAATACTCCACCACATTGCCCTGGGAATGCTGGCGAACTCCTCCGGCTGGGCTTGGTGTTCGGCAAAGAACATGAGTGAGGAGGTCATCACCAGCAGCAGGAAGAGTACCGACACCACCGCCGCCAGTTCACCCCGCCTTGTATGCACCACCTTGCCCAGAGTGCGCAGGCTGTTGAAGTACCGGCTCAGCCGGACAATGCGGGCCAGCAGACGCATGACCCGCAGGAAACGCAGGTCAAGCCCGCGCAGATTGACGAAAAAGACCAGGTAGACCGGCAGAACCGCCAGCAGGTCAATCAGCGCCAGCGGAGAGACAAGATACTGAAGCCGACCCTTTAGCGGATGCGCATAACTCGGATTCTCAGTGCAGGTCCAGACCCGCAAGAGATATTCCACCGTAAAAATGCCGACCGATGCGATCTCAAAGAGTTGAAAGGCGCCGGGAGATATCCGGTGAACCTCCTCCACTGTCCCCACGATCAGCGCGACGACATTCAGAGCGATCAACGTAATGAGGACAACGTCAAAGATTTCGCTCGCCCGGTTCCCCGGCGCAGCCTCTTCGATTATTTCGTAAACCGTTTTCTTCAGTGATGTCATCTGAGAAAAGGAAAGGCCCGGGAATTCACAACGGCTCTTTCACTTGCCGGGAGCGAGAAGGCAGTAGATGCTGCGGGGATAGGGGAACGCCCTGAAAGAATTACAAAGGCGGGCGTCTGCTTCACCGTCCAGAGGAGCTAACGGCTTGGAAGTGCAGTGAGAACAAACTCCATCACTGCTGTGGTGGGCGAGGAGGGACTCGAACCCCCGACCTCACGGATGTGAACCGTGCGCTCTAACCAGCTGAGCTACCCGCCCGATTGGCGTCTACTGGCATGGAACTGGTCTTCGCCAGAGCAAAGCAGAGTATAGCACCGACCCCGCATTTGGCAAATTCAGGCCAGCATAGCAAAATCAACAGGCAAAATAACGTTACTGTTTTCTGAAGACATAACCGCGTCCCAGGCCGAGCGTCATCCAATCCTTTCACGCAATCCTTATGCCCCGCTTCCAGCGCCACAGCCGGCTGCTCAATCGCATCTTCTTCGCATCGGTCATCGCCGCCGGCCTCTTCGGCTGGTTCTACGTATCCGGCAACTGGCAGCCCGACCCCTCAGCGTTTGAAATCGATTCCCTGACCGGAGACGCAGACTTGATCGATATCATCGCCGGCCTGATCGAGGACGCCATTCAGATCTTCCAGGAAATCGCCGGCTAGCCGCCGGGCGCCTTACTCCTGTTGGGCCCGTCCCTCCGGCGTGTGCATACAGAGCTGTCCGTCCCGCGCGTTCAAAAACCGGCACAATTCAATGTAGGCCGGCCGGAACGTAGGCGCGCCGCAACACGGGCTGGGCTCCATGATTCCCCACCAATACTGCTCCTCATCCTCGGCGTTGCCATCACTCAGCCACTCCAGGTTGGGCATCGTTATTATGCTCATCAGACCGATCCAGGGATGCCAGTTGGCTTCCGCCCATTCGTACGCCCGCCTCAGATACTCGGCCTGCACGTCGAAATCGATACCTGCGTCCCTGCCATGCCAACGATAGTTGGGATTCACAGGATCTGAGGTCCAACCGAACTCCAGCAGGACAATCTTCTTGTCAGTGTCCCCATACTGCTCCATGATCGCCCGAATATCCTCAACATGGCGGAAACTGAAGAACCGGTGCCCACCGTATTTCTGATCCGAAGCTGCGACCTCAGGCTCCAGTTCCGGAGGCGCCGCAAACCCAACGCCGTGGACGCCGAGCGCATCGAAGTACCCCTCGCTGCTTCCACCCATCGCCTCATACATCCGCTCGTAAAACACGTGGTCCGGCATCGCGTTCTCGTTGTCATCGCCCGTCGGCGCCATCCCTGCGCTGACAACGATGGCATTCGGGTTCGCCTGCTTTATCGCCGCATACGCCCGGCCCAGAAAATAAACATATTCGGCAGGGTTCGGGCGCTTGTGCCCCCACTCCCGGCTCAGATTCGGTTCATTCCAAATCTGATAGGCCTGAATACAGCCAACGGCGCCCAGTTTGCAACTATAGCGGCTGGCTAAGGCAAATACATAGTCGGCGAAGTGATCCGCGCTCTCCGGGGGAAGTCCCGCCCAGAAATCTTTCTTCTGCGGATCGATGGAGATCCGGGCCAGAAGTTTCAGATTGGCGCTGTTCACCTGGTGTACAACTCGATCCGAGAAAGACCAGTCCAAGTGCCCTTTGCCTGCTCCTTCTATATTCTCCCAGGCGAAAGTCTGCTTGACCCAGTGAAAGCCGCCCTCACGTACCAGGTTCAAGTCCCTCTCCGCCACCTCGGGCCGCCACCACAGGAAGGCCTGCGTGCCGAAATCAGGGCTCTCCATCGTCGCCGTCAGGAACCCGTCTTCCCCAACCTGTTCCGCTTGCGGCGGCTGTGTGTCTGACTGCTCCTCCGTCGCTGTCGGTGTCGCCGTGTCCTCCGGCTCAGGCGTCGACGTCGGCGGCTCGCTGGTCGCAGTGGCAGTAGGGGGCGCCGGTGTATCCGCCGGCGCCCGGCTCGTCTCGCCGACCGGCGTCGACGTCTTGGTAGGTGTCGTGGTCGGCTCCTCGTCAGACCGATTGCAGGCGGCCACAGAAATCAGAGCGAGCAAGAGTATTCCGATAAGCAATCGGGGTCGCAAGGTCATTGTCAAACCCTTAGAAAAGGTGGGAGTGATTAAATTACATGGTCCGCCGCAGTTCCACAGCGATTGGGGCCTTTCCTCAAGGAATGGCCTCGGCGTAAAGAGGAACGCACCTCCAACAACGCGAGCACCGCAAAGCGAACAGAACCAAGCCCATGAGTCGGCTGCGGTCACTACGTTCCGTGCCAGGGGAAGCTATCCTATTGTAAGTGAGAATGACAATTATGAAAAAAGGTGACTACTCAGCCGTAGTTAGTTCGCCACGCTAGACGAGCCGAGCGAAGTTGTCTCTTTCCTCACTCCTCTTCGCACCTGTCCTTCTTCAATCGCTGCTTTCACTGATCACTGCAGTTTCGGGGAATTACTAACTTGAGTTCACAACTTTGAGATGGCAGGGGCATCCGGCAACCGTCGTTGGTCGTATACGCCCCGAACTGCTCCGGCTCAACCGTACCTCGTCTGAAACCGAAACCTTCCGCCCGCGTTACGCAATGCGAAATACGCGATTCGTCAGAACCGCACCGGCAATGACTTCAGCCCGCGCAGACCGATATGCTGATGCCATTCAAGCCGACTGGAATTGCTCCTAAAGGATTCCTGCCCAGGAACCATCCAAAGTGTTCGCCAGCGCATCTTGTCACCGCGTGATCTCCCACGCCAAATGCTGAATCTCCGGCAGGATCAGCTTCTCCATCGCCAACCTCACCGCATTGGTCGATCCCGGCACACTGATGATCGCGCAGCCCCGGTACGTGCCCGCCGTGGCCCGGCTGAGCATCGCCGCCGCCCCCACCTCGTCGTAACTGAGCATGCGGAAAATCTCACCGAATCCCGGCAGCTCCTTTTCCAACGCCCGCGACAGCACGTCATAGGTGCGATCTCGCTTACTGACGCCTGTGCCTCCGTTGAAGATGATCACCTGCGCGCCGCTCCCACTGAAATCTTCCAGCGCCGCCGCGACGTCTTCCGGCTCATCCGGCACGATGCGGGTGGCAATCACTTGATGGCCGCCCGCATCGGCCATCTGGCGGATAGTCTGGCCGCTGCGGTCCGTCTCCGGCGTGCGTGTATCGGAGACGGTCACGATCGCAAAGGCGATGCTGCCCTTTTCTTCTTCCGCCTGCCGCCGATGCTCTTCGGAGCTTATTCCATTCTTCATGTTTCACCCTCTCATCACCTATATGTTTAATGAAAACGCGCCAAGATTACAAGGCGCGCAGGGTGTCTTGGCGCCTTTGCGCTCTCATCTATCCTGCGCATTATACATCTGATTTGAGAAAGCGGCTCCCCTTGGCCTCCTATCCCAACGGGCGCATCCTGTAGCGGC
The DNA here is from genome assembly GCA_965200615.1 of Caldilineaceae bacterium. Taxonomy (GTDB): domain Bacteria; phylum Chloroflexota; class Anaerolineae; order Caldilineales; family Caldilineaceae; genus Bin5. Next base: position 2,761,405 of record OZ241377.1, read on the forward strand.
GGGTGTATCCCAACCTATTGTGCGCCAGAGTGCATTCCAACATGTCAGGCCATCGCCCCTGTGCCCGAACCACAGTCCATCCCCTCATCACATGAATTACTGTTCAGACAACACGCGCCCAACAATCTGGGTGGGATGCCCCCGTACCGACCAACTGATTTTGGCATGGATTGGTCGGTCTGTTATAATCCGATTCCGTCCTGAAATCGTTCCCAGCAATCTGGTTGATTCCCCTGTTTCGTTCTGTCAGTAATTCCATCTATCAACTGATGTTACGCAGTCGTTGCCTTGTGTCAGTTGGACCCAGTGCGTATTAACGCCGCATCTGCGTAACTTGAGTTATTGATTCGCCGCTTATCCCTGTCGTTCAGCATATCATGGCAGCAATATTTTCCAAGAGCAGCTCTTCCGTGTTCATTTGTCTGACGAAGTGAACGCGGTTCATCCCTATTACGTTCAATCCATCACATTCCCAGGAGGAAAACAGTGCAGCGAACGAAAATGAGTCGAAGAAGCTTCTTACAATTGGCCGCGGGCAGCACGGCAGTCGCTGCGTTAGCCGCGTGCGCGCCGCCGGTGCCGGCCGGCAGCGGTACAGGCGCATCCGCCGAGCCAATTACCCTGAACTTCTTTAACCGAGGCGGTCAGTTCATTGAGAACGTTATGGACCAGCAGATGTCCCTATACAGGGAGGCCAACCCCAATATCGAGTTCGAGATTAACGCGGTGGCCGGCGCCTCCCATCAGGAAGCCCTGCTGATCATGATTTCCGCCGGCACCGGACCGGACATGTGGTTTGACGCCAACCGCACCACCGGCCCCCTCACACGCAAGGGCGTGACGACCAATCTTGAGCCGTACTTTGAGGCGGATCCTGATTTTAATGAAGACGATTATGTCGAAAACGTCTGGATCGCCCAAACCTACGACGGCGCTCGCTGGGGTATCCCCTGGGACAGCGGCGCGATGCTCATGGCGTTCAATATCGACCTGTTCGATGAGGTTGGCGTTCCCCATCCGGAGCCGGATGCATGGATGACATGGGACGAAATTGTCGAACTCGCCAAGGTTCTCACCTTCGACTTGGACGACAATTCAGCCAACGATTCTGACTTCGATCCGGCCCGGGTGCGTCAGTACGGTCTTAGGGCTGGCTTTGGTCACGGTCGGCCGACCTATATCTGGGGCAACGACGCGGAGGTTATCGCTGACGACGGCACGATGCCTATGGATTCGGATGAATTCATTGAGGCGATGAACTGGTTGGCGGATTTGGGTTTGAAACACTTTGTGAATCCATCGCCGGCATACGAAGCCGCTGGCGAGACCAGCCTGCAAGCCGGCAACGTAGCCATGCAGCACATCGGCGTCTGGTCATTGGGCCGCATCAACCAGGCCGGTGTCAACTGGGGCACATTCCCGGTACCGTACAATAAAACGAAGACATCCTACGGCCACTACTCGCCACTATGCGTTTTCTCCAAGACAGAATATCCCCAGGAATCCTACGATTTCATCTCCTGGGCCTGCCTCAGCAATGCAGGGCAGCAGATTCTAGTCGATTTGGGTATGCAGCAGCCGACCCGTAAAGATCTGCGCGAACAGTTCCTGAACAATGAGTCACCGCCGGAAAAGAAGTACCGCCAGGCGTTCTATGACGCGTTCGAGGATCAGGCTACGTTCCGCTGGCCCGGGGACACGATCGGATCTTACTACGGTGGCTGGTATCAGACGATGCTGGATTACTGGGGACCGTATCTGGACCAACTCTGGATCGGTGATATTCGCTGGGAAGATGTCGCCACAGAGGTGCGCCAGGGCTCTGAACATATCCTGCAAACTGGTGAAATCTCCTAAATGCAATCTTCACCTGCTCAATCTACACCCGCCGCGCAGACCGAACGAGGTCTGCGCTTTTTCCATCGTCTCAGCTTTGAAGAGACTTTTTTTGGCTGGCTGTTTATCGTTCCAGCTGTGTTGGGGCTGCTGTTTTTCCGCCTCGGCCCGGTGTTCGCCAGCTTCTATCTGAGCTTCACGAAATACGAAATCATCACCGCGCCCCGGTGGATCGGATTGGCCAACTACACCAAACTGCTCAATGATGCCCTATGGCTGCGATCCATTGAGGTGACCTTGTGGTATGTGTCTCTTTTTGTGCCTCTGTCCCTCACATTTGCCTACGCCATTGCTCTGCTGATGAGCCGCAATGTGCGGGGAATCACATCCTATCGCACTCTCTGGTATCTGCCGTCAGTGGTGCCGGTGGTCGCCAGCGCCACCATCTGGCGTTGGGGCCTGAATCCGGAGTTTGGGCCGATCAACTATCCACTCAAGGTGCTGGGCCTGCCCGCCCCCCGTTGGCTGACCGATCCGGACTGGATCGTGCCGTCCATTGTCTTTATCGGTCTGTGGGGGCTGGGCAACTCTGTGCTCATTTTTCTGGCTTCGATTACCAGTGTGCCCCGCACATTCTACGAAGCCGCGGAAGTGGATGGGGCCAACCTCTGGGCCAGGTTCCGCCATGTGACCTTGCCCCTCACCTCTTCGATTATCTTCTACCAGTTGATTGTGACGGTCATCAACAGCTTTCAGGTCTTCGGTGTGGCCTATGTCCTGTTTATTTCGAATCCGTCTGCCTCCTCTGCCGGACCGGACAACGCCGCCCTCTTTTATGTGCTGTACATGTTTCGCAACGCCTTCGGATACTTTCGCAACGGCTACGCATCAGCAATGGCCTGGATTCTCTTCCTCGTGGTAATGCTGCTGACGATTTTCCTTTTCTACAGTCAGCGGCGTTGGGTCTATTACGAAACAGAAGGGGGCGGCTCGTGACCGCTTACCGTATCAGGCACACTGCCAGTCGTTTTCTGATTCATCTGACGCTGGCCGGTGGTAGCGCATTTATGCTGATTCCCTTCTTCTGGCTGCTTTCTTCTTCATTGAAAGCGCCCCATGAGATCTATGTCTTTCCGCCTAAGTGGATACCCGATCCGGTCCGCTGGTCAAACTATCGGGAAGTGTTCGAGGTTGTGGCGGTCGCGCGCTATACGGCCAATACAATGATTGTCACGATCTTTTCTACGGTGGGCGTTATACTCAGCTCCTCTATGGCTGCCTATAGCTTTGCTCGGCTGCGTTTCAAAGGGCGAGATATAATGTTTGGCTTGATCCTCTCGACTGTGATGCTGCCGTACGTCGTGACCATGATTCCCGTCTACATTCTGTTCACGCGCCTGGGCTGGATCGGGACTTTTCTACCCCTGATTGTGCCGGACTGGTTTGGTGGGCCGATTACGATCTTTCTGTTGCGCCAGTTCTTCCGCACAATCCCCCTGGAGTTGGAAGACGCGGCCCGCATTGACGGGGCCAATCGTCCTCGTATTTTTGCCCAGATCATTCTTCCTTTGGCCCGGCCTGCGCTGACGGTCGTTCTCGTGTTGTCCCTGCTCTACAATTGGAACGACTTTCTGGCGCCGCTCATTTATCTGCATAAACGAGATATGTTTACACTGGCCTTAGGACTAAACGCACTCCAACATTTCGAAAGCGGCCTCGATTGGACCCACTACGTGATGGTGCTGGCCACTCTGATGGTGCTGCCGGTCATTATTGTTTATTTTCTCGCGCAACGGGCCTTCGTCGAAGGGATCGTCCTTACCGGGCTGAAAGGATAAGGACGATTTATGAACAGCCGCCACTCGGTGTTCATCTGATGGTGTGGAGTGGCAGGATCAACGCCGACGAGATGGCCCTTTTCCCGCTCATCAGCGAAATGGGCTACAACGATGAGGAGAAAGAGCAGATCTGCGGCAAGACCGCGGCAACGCTCTTTGGGTTGACGAACCATCTATAGAAGATCCCCGATTGAGAGAGTGAAATGTCCGCTATGAAACGGTACGAATTCGGAGTCGTTACCGATGAGATCGATCAGGACTTCGCGCGCGCCTGTTCGATCGCCCGCGCGGAGGGTATGTCCTACGTGGAGTTGCACAACCTATGGGGAAAGCCGGTCCACGAGCTGACCGACGCAGAGTTGGATCGGGCACAGCGGCTCACCGCGGAGAACGGTCTGCGGACCCATCTGGTCTGTGGGATGTTTTTCCGGCCATTCCCTCTGGCCGATCTCTCCCTGGACGCGATGGAGAGCCATCCTCGCTTTCAAGAGCATATGGATCGGCTGGAGCGCTTCATCACCATTGCTCATAAATTCAAGGCGCCCTACATTCGCACGTTCGGCTTTACACGGGATGTAGGCGGCGGCAACCCTTCGCCCCGCTCCCCGGACGGCGGCGGTATGGATGAGGAAACTCTGGCTAAGATCGCCAAAGGCATCCGGAGCGCCTGCCGGCGGTTACAGGACGAAGGGCTGGTGTTGGCCTTGGAAAATGCCCGCTCTCTTTACGCCAATACTGGTGGCAACATGCGGCTTGTGCTGGACGCCGTGCAGATGCCGAATCTCAAAATTATCTGGGATCCGGCCAACGCCTTCGTCGCCGGCGAAGACCCGGCAGTCGGCTATCAGCAGGTGAAAGGCCACATTGTCGATATTCACTGCAAGGATGCGGTTGTGCTCGACGAGGGCACCGGCCTGACCGCTTGGGCGTGCATCGGCGCTGGCGGAACCGACTGGCATGCCCATCTCACTCTGCTGCAAAACGAGCCGGTCGATACCTATACAGTTGAAACTCACTGGCAGGCCAACGCGCAGGACAAGGCCGCCAACACGCGCCAAACATTTGCCAGTCTGAAAGACCTTATCGCCAACCTGTCATAGAGTTAAAGACAAAAGAGCGTACAGAATCGGTACGACGCGAGCCGACTTCATCGGTGCCGTCGCGCCTTCTATTGTTCCCCATAACCCGCTCTGCGCGCTACTGTCCAGCCTCCCCGGCCGTCCCAATCGGGAAATCGGCCGGCAGCTTCTCGGTAAACCGCTCTTCGTCAAATCCGCAGGAGGGATGGCCAAAGCCGCTCAGGCTTGTCCCATCCGGCTGCAGATCGAAAATGATGTTGTCGTCGGCGCTGGCGCTCACACCTGCCGGGATGAAATCCAGCTGAAGAACATCGCGCGCCTTCCATGCGACAATGTGGTCGGCGCAAGGCGTGTCGCCGCTGATACCGATTGCCCCCACCAGGCTGCCGCCCGCGTTGTAAAGGGGAAGCCCGCCCCCGGAGCGGCTCCACCCGCCCGGCCTCTTTCCCACCAACGGGTCATCTTCTTGACCGTAGTCGCTCGCAGGTCCCGCGTAAGCTGTCACAGTGTCTAGGGGATTGCTCCCGTGCAATCCGTACAGGTTCCCCCCCGGCTGCGTCGCCGAATAGAGATTGCTGGTGGAAAAGGCAAGCCGCGTCAGACTGAAGGCATTGGCCGCATTGGCGTTCTGCACGGAGAGTAAACGGCCCCCCGGCCACTGCGAACCTCTGTTGGGGCCCGAGAAGGCAATCGCGCAAACCACTCCATCGCGGTCAACTACAGTCGCCCACATATGGTTTCCCAGCCCGCCATTGTTGCCGCCTGCCACAATTCTTTCCAGCGCGCCTTTCATCTCGTCGTGGCTGGGCAGGCTGTCGCAACCGGTGACGAACTCCGGCTCCTGCTGGCTTACGGTCGCGCTCTCCACAAAGCGGGTCGATGGCGCACCTGGCACAGCCACTCCTTCAAATCGGATCACCTTGCCGCGTCCCGGTTCCCCTACGCTGGCGCCATTGACCGTCACATACGCGTTCCCGTTGATGTCAAAGTCGACCGACGTCGGAAAGGGCAGCCCGGTGATGACATCCTGCGATGTTTCCCCCTCGCCCACGCGGATCACCGCCCCGCTGTTGGGAATCGGGCCTTCGTCCGTGAAAATGCCGAAGCGTACGGCATACAACTCTCCGTCCGGGCCGGTGCGCAAGTCCGTCAACATCGTAAGATCGGTGGCATAGTCCTCAACGCCGCCCGTAACAGGATCGACCAAGACGACTTTCGCCGAACCGGGCAGGAAGGGAAATCCAGGAAGCAGTGAAACGTAGATCCGGCCGTCCGCCCCAAAGGTGACGCCCGTCGGCACCGGGTCCGACTCCAGCGCTCCCCCCCGATACGGATTCGGCAGCGGACCGGGAAGGCCTTCAAACACGGCAATTACCTTGGCGGTCTGGCTGACTACGTCCACCTGTACAAGCGTGTTGGCTCCCGCCTCCGCCACGTAAAGAAGACCGTCCGGGCCGGCGGTCAACCCGTATGGATGAGACTCCAGAACGTGACCGTCCGGGTTAAGTTCCTTTTCCAACTTCCACAGAGGCACGACCTCCAGCACGGAGCCCTGCAACACGCGCAATACCGCTGCCGTGTCCGGCAGCGCCTCTTCGCTGGCTACACCCTGCCAGACGCCGGCTGTTGCATACATCTCATTGTTCAGGAGCGCCAGCCGGGCTCCTCCGACAATATCACTGCCCAGAAAAATCGAAGGCATGGTCGCCACAAGCTGAGGCTGGCCACCCGGCGTTACCCGCATCACCCGCGCCGTATTCCCATAGGTTGCCTTGATGACTTCATTCGTATTCGGGTCAAGCCCTCCCACTTCAACTTCCTGATCTCCGCCCAGTCCAACGTCAATGACCCAGACACTGCCGTCATCGATGGTCAGCACACCCTGGGGCCCATTCAGGCCGTCCACGATCACCGTGCCGCCGCTTTCCCGTTCCTGTGCCCGCGCGCTGTAGGTGGCAGTTCCCAGCGCCGACAGAACTGTAAGCGCCAAAATGCCGTTGATGAAAATGCGGATAGCTTTCAATTGACTTCTCCTCCCGCGCGCCGATAGATAGACAGAGTTCGGGCGCGAAAACGCATTTCGAACAGGAAATCCGCCGGACAGCGTAAATTCGACAGTGACCCCGCCAATCTCCTACTCGCCCGCCAGGAAGACGATCAGCGCTTCAAGGTCTTCCTCGGGTATATGGCGATAGGAAGGCATCTTGTGGGGACTCATTGCAAACCCCTCGACATAGTACCTGTCCGGTTCAATGATACTTTCGTAGAGGTAGGTGTAAACATCGGTCGCATCGCCGCTGTAGGCAGGGTCTTCGATCCGTGCGGCAGCCATTTCGACCATTTCGTCGTGTGTCGGCCCGAAAATGCCTCTCGTACCCGCGCTTTCCAGCTGGTGACAGACGCCGCAATACTGCTCCTTATACACCGCCAGTCCCCGGGCGGCCAGGGCGGCCAGCTCCTCTTCCGAAAGTTTGCCTAATTCCGACGCGCTGCGGACGCCATTGCCCACGACCTGCCGGAGCATCAGCGCGACATGCAAAATCCAGGAGATTCGCAAAACATCTCCGGTTTGCAGCGCCCGCTCGCTGTACTCACGATTCACTTCCTTTAGCGCCGCTACGTTGATACCCGTTTCTTCGGCGATGCTTTCCCATGTATCTCCCGGCTGCACTGCATACGTGCCCGCCAGGTCGCGGCCGGATTCCGTCCCCGTCTTCTCTTCTCCCGCCGCAACGTATGAAGACGCTAAAGCAGGAGGGCCGCCTGCCCATCCGCGCGCAGCCCCTACGGTGCGCACTTTGCCGGGCAAATGCCGGAGCGTGATCTCATCGCCAGCCCGAATATCAACCCCGCGCAGTACCCACAAATTGAAGTTGTCCAGCAACAGGTCCAGATACGTGACGGCGTACCTTCCGGCAATTCTTTCCCAGGAATCTCCCGCCTGCACTTCATACACAACCGGCCGCACTGCGGCATCCGCGCTGAGACCGGGAATGGCTAACTGGTCGCCCGCCCGGATCTTCTCCCCCCGCAGTTGCCACAACTCCGCATTGGCCGCTTTCAACAGAGCTGCCGTCAAATCGAATCTGCCAGCGATCAAGGACCAGAATTCACCCTCTCTCGCGGTGTAAACGTAGGCCAGAGAACTGTCAACCGTGTACGGCCGCACAAAGCCGGCGTCCGCAACCGGTGCAGCGGAGTCGCTCCGCCCCTGTGCGCTCGCCTGGTTTGTCCCTTTCACCGCCTGTCGGGCGCTGTCAGGTGTCGGCTCGGGTGTTGCAGTTGCGGCGCTCTCCTCCGCCTTCTGCTGTGCCAGAGCCACCGCTGGCTCTGCGGTCGAACTATCGCGGGACAAGTGGTAAACAGTGAAGGCCGCTATGATCAACGCGCCGAGAAGCAGACCGCGCGACAACAGATCGGGGCGTCCGCTTGCTCCGCGAATGCGGCCGTACCATCTAGGTTTCCTGTCTGAGCTACTCATCTTTTCCGCTTCTGCGCACGTTTCGGAGAGACAAAGATAAGAGAGGAATTGGAGATTCGTTCTCTCTATCAACTCCTCTCTCTATCAATCCTGCCACTCTATAGCTATTCTATCCACATCACCGCGAAAACGGAAGAAGCAGTTTTCTCAGGTATCCGCAACCGGGGTTGAACAGGAGGTTGCCGCACCAGCGCGTGTTTGCTGCGGATCATTCGGAGCCGCCGTCCGTCCTGCCCGCCTCTGTCGCCCCCGGCAGAACTTCGTTCTCACCAAGAACAGGCAGACTTTCCGGATCCCCATCCACCGCAATGGTCCAGGCTGCAATCCAGCCCGTCAGATCGCCGATTGTCGCAACATACCAGCTGCTATCCTCCAGCCGGCCGATGACTCGATAGGTCTGGTCGCTGCTGAGTAGCTTCAGTACAGATCCGGCAGCTTCCGGCCGCTCACGCAGATTGACCGACGGATGCAGAAGAGTGCCTGTAAGGCCGGACAGCGTTCCTGACGCAGCCGTGTCAAAGTTGCTCTCAAGAGGCTCATAGGAACTGATCAGAGCCAGAGCAGTCGCCGTCGCCTCCGCAGAGACGGGCACCCCTCGATTGGCCGGAAACAGGACGGCGCCGATGATCGCGAGAACCAGGCCTCCGATGATCAGAAATGGCCAGCCTCTCCACGCCTGAGGGATATGCTGCGGCGACGGTATGGTTGCCGGACCCTGGTAGGTTGGCCCGACCAGGCGCGGCGGTCTCTGCACATCGGCCCGTTCAAAATTCGCGAATATCGCCGCCAGCTCGGCTTCGTATCTGGGATCTATGCGCCACTCATTCAGCCTCGCATTATAGGCGCGCCCTGATTCCGGAATGGCCGAGTTGACCGCGTCATGTATCGCCGTGAAATCCTCCGCCCAGCCCACGCGCACATAGATCCAGCCGTGTTCCTGGCGCTGATATGACAACCACGCATCCGGAGGCTCGATTCGTTTGCGGGCAACTTCCAACGCCTCTTCGGTCAGCGGAACATGCTGCGCTTCCTTCAACTCCTCGTCGTGCGTCCATCGTTTCAGAGGATTTGAAAGCAGCCGGTAAGCCTCATCTATCTTTGCCAGAAACGGGTCCGACTGTTCCGACCCCGCGATCAGGACAGAATCGTCCAGATATTCGCCCGTATGCAGACGGACCTGGCGCCGGTATGCCGCGTCAAGTACATCCTGCGAAGCGTTGGGCTGAACCCCCAATATGTGATAGTAGCTTTCCAGAGATCTGTTGTCCACCATCCGCGTCTCGTATCAGCCTTGAGGAGGGTCCCTTAACCACAGACTCCATCTTCCGAAAACCGAGTACGGCCTTGGAGGACGAGAGCGAAAGGACCATAGGCCCTTCCCTCCGCCGCTCTCCCGGCTTCTCGCGCTTGGACTCTCTAACGGCTGACTTCATCCGAATAGCCGCCGCTTTCCACCAGCGCGGCCACCTCCTCCTTTTCAAACACGCCCATGTCGCCGGGAATCGTAAACTTCATCCCTGCCGCCGCCGCCCCCCACCTCAGTGCGTCGACCAGCCAGTCCTTTCTGTCATGGTACAGGTAACGGTAGAGAACGCCGGCAGTGAAAGCATCCCCCGCGCCGATGCGCCCGATCGTTCCGCCCCCCGGAAAGATCGGCTGGCGAATCGGGTCCTGCCCCGGTACTACCGCAATTGAACCGCCGGCGCCCAAGGTGAGAATGACCGTCGCCTGCGGGAAGGCCTGCCGCAGCGCGTCCAGCGCCTCTTCGGGCGTGATCTCTTCAGGCAGACCATAGTGGGTCTGGGCATCCCGAATCGGCGCAAATACAATGTCTGCCGCCGCGGCAAAGGGATGGCATCCCCTGCGTGACTCTTCAGGACTCCAAAGCTTGGAGCGGTAGTTGAAATCGAAACTCACGCTCCAGCCGGCCGCCTGCGCCAGCTCCAATGCGCGCTTGGCCGTCGCGGCGGAGCTGTCGCTGATCGCAAGCGTGATGCCGGTCAGGTGGAGATGCCGCCCGCCCGCCTCGCTGAAAAGTTCCACCGGCAGTTCATCCGGTGTCATGCGGCTCGCCGCCGAATCGGCCCGGTCGTAGATGATCGAAGTAGGCCGGGCGCCGTCGCCGAACTCAACAAAAAATGTGCCCAACCGTTCGCCCTCAGCCCAGACGATATGGGACGTGTCCACGCCGTGCCCCATCAGGGTGCGCGCGATCCGCCTCCCTAGGGCATTCTCCGGCATGCGCGAAATCCACGTCGTCCTCACGCCCAGCCGGGCCAGGGCCACCGCCGTATTCGATTCTGTTCCGCCCGCCTCCAGTTCAAAGTAGGCCGCCTGTTCAATACGCAGTTGGCCTGGGGGCGTCATCCGCAGCAGCGTCTCGCCTAGTGTTACTACGTCGAACCCATTCATGTCCCTCCGCGTGCCTCCGCTACGGCTGCCACAAACCTGCAAGCCTGCTCCGTTATGGCCTGCCAGTTGCCGTCCGCCACCCAATCCTTGCGTACCAGCGCACTGCCGACCCCCACCGCCACCGCGCCGGCACGGATAAATTCGCCGGCATTCTCCAGCCCGACTCCGCCTGTGGGCATCAGCTTCAGATGGGGCAGCGGGGCCAGTATGTCTGTGAAGTAGCCCGGGCCGAGCTTGGTCGCCGGAAAGACCTTCACCACCGCCGCGCCTGCCAGCCATGCGGTCTGGACCTCCGTCGGCGTGAACGCGCCCGGCATGACCGGTACGCCGAGCCCGGCGCAATAGGTCACCGTGGGCAGATCCAGCGCCGGCGCGACCACAAACTGCGCGCCGCTGGCGATGGCCTCCGCCGCCATCTTGCGGTTCAGCACCGAGCCCATCCCCAGAGTCGCCGCGCCTTGAGCGAAAGCAGGTACGCGCGCCCGCAGCAGCGAGAGCGCCTCCAGCGCGCCCGGGCTTGTCATCGTCAGCTCGAGCGCCGTTACTCCGCCGTCCAGCAGGGCCCGGGCCAGATCGACCGCCCCCGCCAGATCCGGCAGACGGACGACCGGCACGATGCCGCCCTTCTCGATCAATTGTAGTGTTCTATTGGGAGTGTCCATGCCAGAATTCAGAAGCGCCTATTCTGTATACGAATCTCGCTTGTCATTATAGTGTACAACATATCTTTAGCAAACGGAGTGGCGAAAGGGCAGGTGAAGCAATGTTGAGCTCAGACCTAGTGCTAGCATGGGCATACGGGGATTTTCCTCAAACACCGCGGCCCATGCGCCTTCGAAAGACTGATGCCATCAATCGGGCGCCGAAAACTGCGCAATTCAGTTGCCGGAAGTGAATCCGCCAGTGCCATGGCTGATGAGAAAACCTCCTTGACAGCAGCCTGCCCAGCTTTTATATTACATTTATACACCCCCGAAGTACGGTTCTCCATCCGTAACCAATTCATCCAAATGTAGGGGAGTACGTCTTAGACACAGGGTCATGTAGACGCAGGTGGAATACTAAACGCCGTTGCAATTCAATCGATTCTGGAGTTATGACAGTTTGCAAACTCGTAACTTCGTCGAACGTTTTTGCAACAGAATTTAGTGGAATCGAAGTATCTTTAATCGAGACGTAGATCTGGCAAGACGTTGCTTTCCATTCTCGTACTCTGCCGCCGCTCGAATCTGGCTTGAACCAAGAGTCAACATCGCCTGACCTGCGCCTACCGCATGACCATTCCGCCCTGGTAGACGCGTACCACCGTCGCCTAGGAGAATCCGAACTGACGTTCAACCTCAGGTGGGCTAGCGCATTCGGAATTATTGTCAACTCTGGCCTAAATCGATCTGGTCAGAATTGTGTCGCTGCGGGTTGGCCAAGCCGACCGGCATGCAACTTGCGTGGGTGGGAACTGGATGGATCTGTTTGAGGACAACTGTAACTCGGCGCGTATTTTCGAAAGTTTTCGACAAAGAGTACCTCGTCACATTCAGCCAAAAGGAGGCAAGAGAGTGATGCTAAAGAAACAGACGATGTTTCCACTGGTCTATGTCTTGGTAGCAGCGATGGTCCTGGTTGGGTGTGTCGCCCAGCCTGCGCCTTCTGCGACGGGCCAACAGGCAGAAGGTCAGCAAGCGATGGAAGCGGAGAAGGAGCTTGTGATCGTTCAAGGAACAGAACCATGGACTATGGACATGCAATGGGTTACAGCCCAAGTAATCGTGAATGTCGGCAACCACATTCAGCAGACGTTACTTGACTACGACCATAGCATGACGCTCCAGCCCAATCTTGCGGTCTCATGGGAGCAGATCGAGCCTACTGTGTGGCAATACAAGCTGCGAGAAGGGGTTGAGTTCTCCAATGGCGAACCGTTCAACGCGGAGCAGGTCAAGTTTAGTTTCGATCGAGTCATGGCGCCTGACAGCGATTCCATGCGCAAGGGAGAGACACGCTACGTTTCTAGTGTAGAAATCGTGGATGATCTTACCGTTAACTTCCACACCAATGGCGTCATCCCCCTGTTCGACCTCTATGTCACCGCGAAATTCCCGATTGTGCCGCAGGGCTACATCACCGAACACGGCTCGGAACACTTTGCTTCAAATCCCGTTGGCACTGGGCCGTATGTACTGGAAGAGTGGGTGAAGGACGATCATATCACGCTTCGCAAGAACCCGAACTACTGGGGTGATGAGCCGGAGATTGATGTGCTGACCTTCCGCACCGTTCCCGACATCGCCTCCAGAGTGGCCACGCTGCTTGCCGGCGAGGCAGACATTGCCACCGACCTGCAACCGGCCACCGTGCAGGAAGTCGAGAACCGAGAGGACCTCAGCGTCGTTAGCCGCCCTGGTATGCGTTCAGTGTTCCTGCTGTTCAATACCAAGATCGACACGCCCATCACCGACCGGCGAGTTCGCCAGGCAATCAACTATGCCGTGGATAAGGATGCAATTATCGAGAACATCCTTGACGGCTTCGGAAAGAAGCTCGAAGGGCAGGTGCTGTCTGAGGAATACTGGGGGTATCAGGCCGCCCTTGAGGCCTATCCCTACGACCCTGACAAGGCGAAAGAGTTACTGGCTGAGGCCGGTTATCCTGATGGCTTTGACTTGCGTATCGTTAGCCCGCGCGGTCGTTATATGATGGATGCCGAAATCTCCCAGGCTGTGGCCGGACAGTTGAAGGAAATTGGCATCAATGCCACTGTAGACACTCTGGAATGGGGCGTGTTTAGCGAGGAACAGTATAGCCATGAAGGCGGCCCGGTTTTCTTGCTGGGCTACATGACCGTGCCCGACGCCGCTCGCATGCTGTCAATCTGGCATTCGACCCACCCGAACGATCAGCATCCTGACGCCAAGTTCGATGAACTGTCCGACGCCGCTATCAATGAAACGGACGTCGAAGCGCGTCGCGAAATCGTAAAGGAGGCTGTCGAATACTTCCGTGAAGATGCGCCGGTCGTATTTCTGCACCAGCAATACATTCTGTGGGGCGTCCACGACCGCGTCCAGGATTTCGCACCCTTCCCAGATGGCCGCCTCAAAATTGACGCTACCATAGACGTGACCGGAGACCGTTGATCTTCTGGGGCCGCTGTCGATGAAAGGCGCCTGATGCAAAGGCCTCCTCCCCATCGAGTTCCGGGGAGGGGCCCTTTTTCCCAACTGCACAACAATTCAGCAGGTCTGAAACGGAGCGAACCGGATGATAAACCTCGCACGCGACTTGGTATCGATGGCCGTGTCCATGGGCGCACAGTTTGCCGAAGGCCGCGTCGTAGATCAGTCTCAACAGGCGATAAACGGTACGGACGGCGCTGCCGGCGTCTCCGAATTCACAACCTGCGGATTCGGAATCCGGGTCCTGGTAGACGGGCAATGGGGATTTGCCAGCGACAACCTTACCCAACAGCAGCCGTCGCAAACGGTCAGCAAAGCAATCTCGCTCGCCCGGGCTATGCCCCGTCGCACGCGAACCGTCAGGCTGGCTGAAAACCCCCCTGTCCAGGCCACCTACGAAACGCCCTGTGAACAGGACCCGTTCAAAATGCCTGTCGCCGAGAAGGTCGAGATGGTTCACGCCATCATGCAGGCCATGGCGGGTGCCAGCGACAAAGTGACCAAGACCCAGGCCAAACTCGACTTCCGGCGCGAGACATCGCAGCTGGTTACCTCGGAAGGTACTGAAATCGGGCAGACAATCACCCTGACCGGCGCAGGATTGGCCGTCACCGTCTCGGACCGAGGCCAGGTCTTTCGCCGGACCTATCCCTATAGCCATACCGATTTTGGAACGGGAGGATTCGAGCTGGTCCGGGCTCTCAAACCGGTTGAGGCGGCCGCTACAATGGTTCATGAAGCGATCGAACTGCTGGATGCCCCCCCTTGCAGCGATGTTGTCTCAACGGTTATCTTGGACCCGACACTTGTTGGCATGGTGCTTCACGAGACCATGGGCCATCCCATCGAAATGGATCGCGCCCTGGGTGACGAGTCGGACAACTTCGGGCCGAGTTTCCTGCAACTCCACCACCTTGGCGAATTCCAGTACGCATCCGAAATGGTGAATATGGTCGCCGACGCAATCCGGCCCAAGGCGGTCGCTACCTATGGCTATGATCACGAGGGTGTCAAAGCCCAGAGCATTCCCATCATTGAGGGCGGCGTTTTCTCAAACTATCTGATGTCGCGCGAATGCGCCACGGAACTGGAGCAACTCAGCAATGGAACGGCCCGAGCCAGCAGTTGGAATCGCATCCCCATGGTTCGCATTACCAATCTCTCTCTCGTTCCCGGGGACTCGACACGCGAGCAGCTCATCTCCGAGACCGATGATGGACTCTACATCGAGACCTTCAAAGGCGGGGATATCGATGACAAGCGTCTCACCTTCAGTTGTATGGGCGAACGCGGGTGGCAAATTCGCGGCGGTAAAATCGTCGGTCTGGTAAAGAACCCGGTCATCTACGGGGAGGCGCCCATTTTCTGGCGTAATTGCAGCGGAATTGCCGGTCCCGACGAGGACCGGGTGGTGGGCATCTCCAGTTGTGGTAAGGGGCTTCCGTGGCAGTTCATCCCCACCGGACAGGGAGGACCGCCGGCCCGGTTCGAGCAAGTCAAGGTTGGAGGAGGCATCGGATGAGCACCGACACTAGACCTGACATGCCCCTCGGCGAAGATCAGGCTCTTGAGGCAATCGAGTTCGGCCTGAAAGCAAGTCCCGCCGACGCGACCGAAGTCCTGATTCTGGCGGAAAACACCGATCTGACGCGTTTTGCCAACTTAGCCATTCACCAGAACGTGACGGAAACCCAGTACCAAATCTACTTCCGCACCGTCTGGGGTGGCAGGCTGGTCATCGTCAAGGGCAACGATCTCTCGGAAGATGCAGTGAAGCGGGCGTTGCTTCGCAGTGAGGAGTTAGCCGCTACTGTTTCCCCCAGCGCCGCATTGCCGGACTTCGCCTACCCGGTAAATTCCGCCGCCGCAGATGGACGCCGGGGCGTGGTTACCTTCAACCCGGCTACAGCGAGCTGCGGAGCAGAAGGCCGGGCCCATATCGTGGATCGTGTCTGCAACCTCTTCCGCAGCTGTGGCGTGAACGGTGCCGGCAACGTCAGAATACGGCGGCTGGAAATGGCGGTGGGAAACTCGGCTGGGCTGCGCCGTTACGCTCCCTTCTCGATCATCGCACTGGTGGCCGTTGCGCTGGACGCCGCAAACAACGCCTCGGGCTACAATTCCTGGATAGGCCGCGACATTGAAGCGCTGGATGCTGATGATCAGGCCAGGCAGGCTGCGGTCAAGTGTCTGATGGGCCGCCGCCCCAAGCTGATTGAAGCCCGACCCATGACCGTCATACTTGAACCGCCTGCTGTCGCGCAGCTGTTCTTCCACCTGAATTTCAGGAGCCTGGGTGTCTGGGGCGCGCAATCTGCCGGCAATCGTGACAACATCGTCTTTGACAATCTGGGCCGGCAGATCACCGCAGACACAATTACCGTCTACGATGAAATGATGACCGACGGCCTGCCGCCTATGCCATTCGACTACGAAGGCGTTGACAAGCAGCGCCTCGACCTGATCGTCAATGGTGTCGCAAAAGGCATCGCCCACGACCTCACCAGCGCAGCCAGCTTTGGCCACGCGCCCACGGGCCACGCGCAGATGCCCGCAAACGAGTTCGGTCCTTCACCGCAGCACCTCGTGGTAGAGGGCGGCGAAAGTTCCGTCTCCGAACTGATCGAGTCCACCGAATACGGTGTGCTGGTGAGCCGGTTCCACGGTTTCGTCTCGCCTCTGTCGGGCAAGGAGGGGCACATGGCCGGCACGACTCGCGACGGACTGTTCCTGGTCGAGAACGGCCGCCTTTCCGGCCCCATTCGCAATTTCCGCTGGATGGATCGGATGTTCTCGGCCTTCGAAACGGTCGAGGGTATATCGAAAGAACGAAAAGTTCAGTTCACCGACGAGTTGTGGTTTCCGACCTGTGTCGTCGCCCCCACGATCAAACTTGGTCGGTTCAATTTCATCGATGTCCAACGATGGACTGAGGAACGTAGCCTTTGAGCAACTTCTGGTCCTATGTCATTCGACGGGCATGGCAGTCGCTGACCATTCTTTTGGGCGTCTCCATCGTCGTTTTCGGCCTCATGCACCTGAGCGGCGATCCGATTCGCCTGCTCGCACCCATCGACACGACCGCGGAAGAGCTTGAGGCGTTACGCAAGTTGCACGGCCTCGACCGCCCCCTTCCCGTGCAGTATTGGAGCTTTCTTTCCGGCGTTCTCCGCGGGGACTTTGGAAAGTCACTGCGCAGTGGCGAGAATGCCTTGCATCTTGCACTGGAACGGGTGCCGGCAACCGCAAAACTTGCCCTTACCGCCCTCGCCTTTTCTCTCGTCGTCGCACTTCCATTCGGTGTTCTGGCAGCAGTCAAGCGCAACACCTGGATCGATCGCACCGTCATGGGCGCGGCCCTTCTTGGTCAGAGCATGCCTGTGTTCTGGCTCGGCATCCTCTTGATTCTCGTGTTTGCCGTGAACCTTGGCGTGTTGCCCGCCACCGGCACACGAGCTGGGTGGCGCAGCCTCATTCTGCCCGGCATCACATTAGGCATGTTTAACATGGCCCGCACCGCCCGGCTGCTCCGATCGGAGTTGTTGGAAATCCTGCAGGCCGAATACATCATGACCGCCAGGGCCAAAGGCATGTCCGCCCACGTCGTTCTCTGGCGTCATGCCTTTCGCAATGCAGTCATTCCCCTTGTGACGCTGATTGGCCTCGACTTGGGCGCACTTCTGGCCGGTTCGGTCATCACCGAGACGATCTTCGCCTGGCCCGGAATTGGCCGCCTCTCCGTAAACGCGATCTACGGTCGCGACTATCCGGTCGTTCAGGCTGCGGTCCTGGTCGTGGCTTCAATCTATGTGATAATCAATTTTCTGGTGGATCTGTCATACGCATTCCTTAACCCCAGAGTCAACCTGAACTGAGTAGCTAGGCGATGAAAGTTAGAGCCGGTGACAGAGGCATGCTCCCGTTTGCTGTGGTGATCATCATCATGATCGGTCTGGCTGCATTTGCACCGAACGTAGCGCCCTACAGTCCTGACCATCAGGAACTCGCCAAAAGGTTTATGCCTCCCTTGACGCCCGGTCACTCACTTGGGACCGACCACCTGGGGCGCGATATCTTGACCCGGCTAGTTTTCGGCACAAGGATCTCTCTGAGCGTCGGCTCGATTGCCGTACTCATCTCAGTGCTGATCGGCACTGTGCTGGGTGTCTTGAGTGGCTACTACGGCGGTATGTTTGACGATATCGTCAACTGGTTCGTCAATGTGCACCTTGCTTTCCCCTTCATACTGCTGGCTATCTCTGTGATCGCTGTACTGGGCCCCAGCCTTGTCAACATGATCATCGTCCTCGCAATTGGAGGTTGGCCGGCCTATGTCAGGGTTGTCCGCTCGAAAGTTTTCGTCCTCAAAGAGGTCGAATATGTTGAGGCAGTTAAGGCGATCGGGGCCGGCGATGCGCGCATCATGCTCAGGCACATCTTCCCCAACGTTGCCGCGCCGCTCATCGTCCTCACCTCTTTTGAGTTTGCCAAAATGGTCATCGCCGAAGCCGCACTGAGTTTTCTCGGCCTGGGACCGGGCGGCCTCGACTACTCATCCTGGGGCCTGATGCTGGCCGAAGGCAAGAACTACCTGGCCGTCGCCTGGTGGGTGGCAACGATTCCGGGTCTTGCCATAATGACGGCCGTTCTCTCCATCAACATCGTCGGTGACTGGCTGCGTGACAGACTCGATCCTAAATTGCAGACCTGAACCCCAATGTCGGCGTCCCGCTTTACAACACGCGATTCGCCATTCGGATAGGAGGACTCTAGCCTTGCATGCAACTGGAGAAGCAGAGGAGGCGCCGAGGTGAATCAATTGCGAATCGCCCAATCTCAAGTGAACCTGCTTCAGCCGGAATTCACGACAGATCAGCCCGATCTGCAGACCATCCTTGCACTGGTGTATGAACCGCTCATGCAATGGCGCAGTGGACGCGTCACACCGGGGCTGGTCACCTCTTGCGAGGTCCGAAACGACGGGCGATCATGGTTGCTTACGATCCGTGATGATGCCCGCTTCCATGATGGCTCGCCCTGCACGAGTCAGCACGTCGTGCAAAGTCTGGAACGGATGCGGGGAGCAGGCGGCTCATTTGGAATGGGCGGCGTCTATTCTCCCTACTTTGAACCATTGACCTTTGAGCCAATAGGAAAGACGCAGCTGCAGGTCGAAAGTTCCTCTCCAACGGGCGATCTGGCCGACATTTTCGCCGCAGTCTATGTGGGGAAGCAGACCGGCACCGCCGACCCTCCCCTGGGCACCGGACCATTCAGGCTCGAAGAGTACGTAGAGGGCGAACTGCTCCGGCTGTCAAGCGTAGACAGGCCCGACCATGATTCGCAGTTCTCTGAACTGATCATTTCGCAGATAGCGTCCGTGTCAGATCGGTACGACGCTCTCCTGAATGACCAGGTAGATCTGGCGACCGGACTTGAACTGCTGCCGTCCATTCCCGAAAACGACGGACTTACGTGGCGCAAGTCCACAAACACCCTGTCTGTGACCGGATTTCTAAACGGCTATGAAATCCCTTTCTCGCAGCCGGAGGCCCGTCTGGCGATCAATCTGGCGGTTGACGTAGACGATATCATCGGCAGCGTCTGGCCTGGACTTGCCGAGCCTGCGGCGACCGTCGTCAGCCCGTTTCACTTCGGCTTCTCTGACGCGCTGCGTCCGCACGGCTATGATCCCGAACGCGCCAAAGAGCTGTTTGACGCCTGTGACATGCCGGAAGAGCTGGTCCTGCGCACGCCACTCGTCATCCCCGATCGCGCCCCGCAAGTGGCGGCGCTGATTAAGGAGCAACTCGCCTGTATCGGCATCCCTGTCCACATTGAAGAAGAAACTGATCGCCCCAAATATGCCCAAGACACGAGCCAGAAACGCATCGGCCATATGGCGTTGTTCGATTCGAGCCCGTTAAGCACCTACCGCGTGCTGCAAGAGAAAATCTCCAGCCAGACGCAGGGACTCTGGTGGCAAGGCGTTACGGATAGCCAGGCCGACCAACTGATAGGTGCCGCCCATCTGTCTGTTGGCAACAGCGAGAGGAGGGAAGCCTACAGCCGTTGTCTGTCTTGGCTTAACGCGAACCCGCACTGGCTGTACCTGTATCATCCCGTAAAGCTCCTCGCCCACCGGACGGAACTCTCCGGTCTTGAAATGGACCATGCCGGTCTGATAAGACCTGGTCCTGCGCCAGGTCGCAGCGCCTGACTTACACTGGCCCCTCAGCAACCTCACCCGATCACCCGACCCGGTACTGCTTCAGCAGCTCGTAATTCGGCGTTATCCCCAACCCCGGGCGGTCTGGGGCGTCCACGTTGCCGTCCGCGTCCAGCTTCATCGTCTCCTCGAAAATCTGCATGCGGAGCGGGTCCACCGTCTCACGGTAAAACTCCAGGATCAGACCGTTATTGATAGCGCATACAAGGTGGACATGTACCTCCTGCGCACCGTGGGGAGCGATGACCAGGTCCTCTGCCGCCGTCAGCGCGGCCACCTGCATGAACTCCGTGATTCCTCCCAAAATCTGGGCGTCCGCATTGATGATCGCCGCCCCCTCGCGTTCGATCAGGTCTCGAAAACCGTAGCGAGTGTATTCGTTCTCGCCGGTGGCTATCGGAATCGACGTCGCCCGCGCAACCCGTGCGTGCCCCCGGTAGTCGTCCGGCGCCACCGGCTCCTCGAACCAGAACGGCTCGTACTTTTCCATCTTCCGCGCCAGCTCGATCGCCTCGTGCGCCTTGTACGCGTTGTTGGCGTCGACCAGCAGCTTGACTTCCGGCCCGATCGTCTCCCGCACGACGCGTATCCGTTCCACGTCCTCGTTGATCGGCACTCCGCCGACCTTCATCTTAATCGCCTTCGCGCCCAGCGTCAGATTCTCTTCCATCTCCTCCGCCAGCTCCCGCAGGCCCTTGCCCTCCTCATAGTAGCCGCCCGCGATATAAGCGGGAATGCTGTCCCGGTAGCCGCCCAGGAGCTGGTATACCGGTCTGTTCACCGCCTTGCCGATCAGATCCCACAACGCGATATCGATGGCGCTAATCACGCGTGTCGACAGCCCGCGACGCCCCACCAGCTTTGGCAGCCACATATCTTCCCATATGCGCCGGTAGTTGAAGGGGTCCTCTCCAATCACGACCGGCTTGAAATAGTCGATCAGCGTCGTCGTCAGATCGCTGCCCTGACCAGACGCGGTGCCGCCTCCCCAGCCCACGCCCGTAATCCCCTCATCGCTGTATATGTGGACCAGGTTCAGACTGACATCCACGTACGTGTACTTGCCATTGCTGATCGGCTTCGGCCGCGGCCAGGCGTACCTTTCAACCGTCATATCCGTGATCTTCATTGCTTGTTCCCTTTCGTGCCTAGGCTGTCCTGTCTGGACATGAATCAATATCTCCTTTCCCGTTATACGTCCATTTCCAGCCGACAACAAACTGAAGCGGCACAGGATGCCCCAAAGTGTACCGATCACGTATTGCCCGCGCCGCCACTGACCACTGCCGTTCCTAGACACGCTGTAACCGCTCTGATACACTGAAAACCATTCCCGCGTCGTTAGTAACCGCTCACAGAAAGGTCCCACAGTGAAGATCCTGGTAACCGGCGGCACAGGCCGGGTTGGCGCCAATCTGGTCACTCGTCTGCTGGCCGCAGGCCACGAAATCAGAGCCTTCATATACCCCGGCGACACCAGTCGCGCCCACAAGCTGGACGCCTTCCCCGGCGTCGAAACGGTCACCGGCGATCTGCGCAACCTGGACGATGTAAACAGGGCAGTCCAGGACGCTGACGCTGTCTACCACTTGGCCGCGGCCTTTATGGCCCCCTTCGACAATCGCCAGTACCTGGAAATCAACGCCATGGGCACGCTCAACCTGCTCGAGAGCGTGCGCGTCCACTGCTCCAATCTCCACCGCTTCGTCTATGCAAGTACTGTCGCCGTCTATCTGCGCCTCGAAGAGAATGGCCGCTACTTTGACGAGCCGATCCGAGAGGAGATGGCCGCCCGCTATCACCAGATGCCCTACTTTCTCACCAAATGGATCGGCGAAGAACTGACCATGGCCTACCACTACCAGTATGGCCTGCCTGCCGCCTCCTTTCGCTTCTCCACGATCATCGAGCCTAGCGAGTTCTTCAACGAGGCCGGCCTGCCCAGACTACTGGCCTTCAGCTCTGCATACGAGCAGCACAGGCCCATACAAAGCAATGACCCCGACACGCAGGTCATGCTCGACCACCTCAACGCCCAGTGGACAGGCCGCGATCAGCTCCTTCTCAGCCGCAATCCCAACGGAGTCCCCTACAAAGAGCACTTCAGCGACGTCCGCGACATCGCCCGCGGACTGCAGTTAGCAATCGAAAGAGAGGAAGCCGTCGGCGAGGCGTTCAACCTGGCTGGCAGCGTGATCATCGACTGGGGAGAGGCTGTCCCCTGGCTGGCCGAACGCTTCGGCGTCAGCTACACCGACGCGCGCCTGCCGACGCCCGTCCATTACACGCTTGACCTGACCAAAATCAAGACACGGCTCGGCTTCGAACCACGGCACGATCTGAACAGTGTAATCGAGACCGCAGAAGCCATCCGCCGCGGCGAAGAAACCGACATTGTACCCACCGGCATCCGCTACGGACAGGCCTGAAGCCCGGCCAACCCCCTCTACGAGAAGGCGTGAATCCACACAGCGAAGTCGACCGCGCTGTTTGGCAGGGAGAAACGGGCGCCGGATAATTGGCAACTGGCTACATATCAACTATCGTTTACAAAAGCTTACCCAAAACCCAGCCGGTAGTCCTTACTTTCAAGAGTTTCCGAGAGATCCATAACCTTAGAACCTGAGAATCCGAAAGGTCCCGCAATGAAAATCCTGGTAACCGGCGGCACGGGCCGCATCGGCGCCAATCTTGTCACCCGTCTTCTGGACAAAGGACACGACGTCCGTTCCCTCGTTTACCCAGGCGATGCCAGCCGTGCAAATAAGCTGGATGACTTCGCCAACGTGGAAACGGTGACCGGCGACCTCCGCAACTTCGAAGACGTCCGCAATGCCGTCAAAGGGGTTGACGCCATCTACCACATTGCCGCAGCCTTCGGCGGCCCGTTCGACAACCGCCAGTACCTGGACATCAACGCCATGGGAACGCTCAATCTGCTCGAAAGCGTTCGCACGGAATGCCCCAATCTCCACCGCTTCGTGTACGCCTGCACCGAGGCCGTCTACTGGAAACTTGAGGACTACGGCCGCTACTTCGAAGAACCAATCACCGAGGACATGGTGGCCCAATACCACCAGATGCCCTACTTCCTCACCAAGTGGATCGGCGAAGAGCTTGCCATGGCCTACTACTATCAGTATCAGGTGCCTTCCACCTCCTTTCGTTTTTCCACAGTGATCGAACCCAGCGAATTCTTCAACGAGGCCGGCATACCGATGCGCCTGGCCTTCAGTAGCGCATACGAGCGTTATGAATCGGTCAACAGCGATGACCCGGACACGCAGTCGATGCTCGACGATTTCAGATCCCAGTGGACCGGCGAAGATCAGCTCCTTCTGAGCCGAAACCCCAATGGAGTCCCCCACCTGCAGCATTTCTGCGATGTGCGCGATATCGCCCGCGGCCTGGTATTGGGCATCGAGAGGGAGGAAGCCGTTGGCGAAGAGTTCACGCTGGGGGGCGACGCCATCATCGACTGGGGAGAGGCTGTCCCCTGGCTGGCCGAACGCTACGACCTCAGTTACGCCGACGCGCGCCTGCCCGAGGCGAACCACTTTACCCTTGATCTGACCAAGATCCGGACTCGCCTCGGATTCAAATCTGAGCATGACTTTGTCAGTATCGTCGAGACCGCCGAAGCCATCCGCCGCGGTGAGGAGACCGACGTCGTCCCCACCGGCATTCGCTACGGAGAACGCTGAAGCGCTTCCCTTGCCCTCGGCCCCATACGAGGGCGCCCCAAACCTGTAAGAAGGAGGAAGAGTTCCGATGAACAGTGCTACGATCTCCGCCATCGAGTGGGGCACACTTGTGGGCCAGCGTCCCCGGCAAGCAGGCTGCAACTCCCGCCTGGCCGTTCACGGCAACGACGTCCAGGTGCCTCTGGCTCGTATAACCACGACTGATGGTACGTCGGGATTCGGCGCCTGCCGGCCCTTGACCCAGCAGGAAGCACACGCCTATCTCGGCGAACGCGTCGACGACC
Organism: Caldilineaceae bacterium; assembly: GCA_965200615.1. GTDB lineage: Bacteria > Chloroflexota > Anaerolineae > Caldilineales > Caldilineaceae > Bin5. The sequence goes on from OZ241377.1 coordinate 2,785,441, forward strand.
TCATCGACGTCGCAAACGGCGTTGCGCCGCGAGCTGCAGCCCTGGAGTTTCCGCTGTGGGACCTGCACGGCCAGCGCACGGGCCGCCCGGTCTACCAACTTCTGGCGGAATCGGCCGGCAAGACCGTTTCCGAGCCCCCGCTGGTCCGCTGCTACGATACCTCCCTCTATATCGACGACCTGCACCTCGCGACCGACGAAGAGGGTGCAGCCCTCATCGCCTCCGAAGCTCGCTTCGGCTATGAGCACGGCCACCGCTCCTTCAAGATCAAGGTCGGCCGCGGCGCCCGCCACATGCCACTCCTCGAAGGCAATCTGCGCGACATAGCCGTGATCCGCGCCGTGCGCGCCGAAGTCGGCCCAGACGCCGCTATCCTTATCGACGCCAACAACGGCTACAATCTCAACATTTCCAAGCAGATCCTCGCCGAAACCGCCGACTGTAACCTCTTCTGGCTTGAAGAAGCCTTTCACGAAGACGGCGCACTCTACGAGGATCTGCATGACTGGATCGAGCGCGAGGGTCTGTCAACAAACATCGCCGACGGCGAGGGTCTGGCCTCCCCCATGCTGCTGGACTACGCCCGCGACGGATTCGTCGACATCATTCAGTACGATATCTTCAGCCACGGCATGACCAACTGGCTGGAAACCGGGGCCCGCCTGGACGGTTGGGACGTTGGCGCCGCGCCCCATCACTACGGACGCCACATCGGTAACTATGTCTCCGGTCATCTCGCCGCCGCCGTCGACGGCTTTCTCTTTATCGAATGGGACGAGGTCTCAACGCCCGGACTTGACGGCTCGGCCTATCAGGTGGACGAAGGGTATGTGCGCATGCCGGACGCGCCCGGTTTCGCGCTGAGCCTGGATGAGGAACTCTTCCAGCAAGCTGTGGCGTCGAACGGCTTTGCCGTACGCCAGTAACGGAACCGGCCTCGACGACTTCACGCCGATTCAGTTGTCTCATCATCACAGGCGGAGCATCATATTGGCGCTGGCGCACAATCTTTTCTACAATTCCCGATAGCTGGCCGAAAGTCGCAGGAGATTCGCAAATGCGCGGCGCGCGTATTGCTTCAATCGAATGGGGAACCCTGATGGGCTGCCGACCCCGCCTGGCCGGTTACAATGCCCGCAAAAAAGACGACCACGGGTGGGAGGCGCCCGTTTCCCTTGCGCGCATCACAACCGCCGATGGAGCCGCCGGCTTCGGCCTCAGCAATCTTACCCGCCGGCAGGCCGAACTGTTTCTCGGTTCGCCCCTGAACGACCTGATCACTGCCGAAAACGGTGTCGACCAAAAGGCTTTCGCCATCGAGGGTCCCCTCTGGGACCTGCTCGGCCAACGCACCAGCCGCCCCGTCTACCGGATCCTGGCAGACCGCGCCGGCAAGAAAGTGGCCGAGCCCCTGCGCGTGCCCTGCTACGACACCACCCTGTTGATCGACGACCTGCACCTTTCCACCGACGAAGAGGGTACCGCTCTGATCGCCTCGGAGGCCCGCTTCGGCTACGAGCATGGGCGCCGCGCCTTCAAGATTAAAGTGGGCCGCGGCGCGCGACACATGCCTCTTGAGGAAGGGAACCGCCGCGACATAGCCGTCGTCCGGGCAGTACGCGCCGCGGTCGGACCCGATGCCGCCATCCTCATCGACGCCAACAACGGCTATACGCTCAACATCACCAAACAGATCCTGAGCGAAACCGCAGACTGCGACATCTTCTGGCTGGAGGAAGCATTCCACGAGGATGATGAGCTCTACGAGGACCTGCATGCCTGGATCGCGCGGAAGGGCCTGTCCGTCCTCATCGCCGACGGCGAAGGATCCGCCTCGCCTCACCTGCTGAAGTACGCCCGCAGAGGGATCGTCGACGTTGTCCAATACGACATCTTCAGCTACGGCATGACAAAATGGCTGGAAACCGCGCCCAAACTGGACGCCTGGAACGTTCGCGCCGCGCCCCATCACTATGGACGCCATTTGGGCAACTTCGTCTCCGGCCACCTCGCTCCCGCCATCGAAAACTTTGCCTTCGTCGAATGGGACGAGCTCACCACCCCCGGCCTGGACACATCCGCCTATGCAGTGAATGACGGATTTGTAACCCTGCCGCGAGTGTCCGGTTTCGGCCTGAGTCTGGACGAAAGCCTCTTCCAGCAAGCCGTGAATGAAAACGGCTTTGTCGCGAAAAGCAGTTAACATGAACCGTCATGCAGCAACCCGGAACCACGACATACAAGCCGCGACCATCGAGTTGAGCAATGCCTGATACCCCTTCAATGCAGGAAACGATCCGCCGTCTGCACGAATACTGGGCCGCGCACGGCTGCCAGATCTGGCAGCCCCACAGCGAAAAACTGGGCGCCGGCACCATGAATCCGGCCACCGTCCTGCGCGTGCTTGGTCCCGAACCCTGGAACGTCGCCTACGTCGAACCCTCCTTTCGCGCCGACGACGGCCGCTACGCCGAAAACCCCAACCGCATGCAGATGCACACCCAGTACCAGGTGATCCTCAAACCGGATCCTGGAAACCCCCAGGAGCTCTATTTGAGCAGCCTCGAAGCCATCGGCCTGCAGCGTGACCGCCACGACATCCGCTTCGTCGAAGACAACTGGGAGTCCCCCGCCCTCGGCGCCTGGGGCCTCGGTTGGGAGGTCTGGCTCGACGGCCAGGAGATAACCCAGTTCACCTACTTCCAGCAGGCCGGCGGCGTCAGCCTGGACCCCGTAAGTGTTGAAATAACCTACGGGCTGGAGCGCATCGTCATGTATCTCCAGCAGCGGACCGAGGTCTGGTCGATCGACTTCGACGGTCTCCACACCTATGGCGAAATTTACCGCCAGCAGGAGGTCGAACACTGTATCTATAACTTCGAGTTGGCCGACGTCGGGCGCCAGCGCACCATGTGCGATCTCTACAACGCCGAAGCCGAAGCCTGCATCGAGCGCGGCCTCGTCGCCCCTGCCCACGACTACGTACTCCGCCAGAGCCAGGCCTTCAACATTCTCGACACACGCGGCGCCATCGGCGTCACCGAACGCGCCAAATTCTTCGCCGCCATGCGCAGCCAAGCCCGACGAATCTCCGAGCTCTACGTCGAGCAACGCCAGCGCGAGGAGTACCCCTGGCTGGAGAACGGCGAGGGGAGCCATGAGGTTGAAGGGCCGATCAACGAGAAAGCGGACGCCGCACCCGCCCAGGTATCCGAGCCCCAGTCGCTGCTCATCGAACTGGGCAGCGAAGAACTGCCCGCCGGCGATGTCCGTGTGGGCATCCACCAGTTAGAGTTGCGGCTGCGCGAACTGATGGACCAGGCCCGCCTGACCTACGAAGACCTGTCCGTCTCCGGCACCACCCGTCGCCTCGCGGCGCACGTCCGGGAGCTCAGCCCACGCCAGCAGGACGAGATTGTCGAACGCAGAGGGCCGCCCGCGGACCGCGCCTTCGACGCCGACGGCCAGCCTACAAAGGCCGCCGCAGGTTTCGCCCGCGGCCAGGGCATCCAGCCCTCAGACCTCGTTGTGCGCGACAACTACGTCTACGCCGTGACCAAGCTGAAAGGAGAACCGGCCGCCGCCGTCCTGCCGCAGCTCATCGAAGAACTGCTCGACGGCATGCAGTGGGGCAGGGCAATGCGCTGGAACCGCAGCAACAAGAGCTATCCCCGCCCCCTTCGCTGGATCGTCGCGCTCCACGGGTCGGAGGTCATCCCCATGTCCTGGGCCAATGTCAGCAGCGGGCGTGAAAGCCGCGGTCCCCGCTTCCGCGACGCCCAGGCCCGCCTGCCTGCCGGCAAATTTACCACCTTCACCATCGCCGATGCCGACAGCTACTTCGCCGCCGCCGCCGCCCAGGGCATCCTGCTTGACCGCCAGGACCGCCGCCGCCTCATCGCCGCCGCCGTGCAAAAGGCCGCCGCTCGCGCCCGCGACCTCGAAACGTCAGACGCCGCCTCGCTGCCCCCCGGCGACTACGAGTGGGAGCCGGACGACGAGCTTCTGGACGAGGTCACCGACCTTGTCGAAGCGCCTCAGGCCGTCTTGGGTTCCTTTGAAACCCGCTACCTGGACCTGCCGCAACCGATCCTGATCGCCGTGATGAAGAAGCACCAGCGCTACTTCCCTGTACTGTCCAGGCCCTCCGGCTCGGACGGCGCGCCTTCACTTGCGCCCCGCTTCGTGACAGTAGCCAACGCCGACGCTCTGGAGCACGCCGATGTAGTGCGCCAGGGCAACGAGGGCGTCATTCGGGCCCGCTACGCCGATGCCGAATTCTTCTATAAACAGGATACGGCCCGGCCACTCGACTCCTATACGCAACGCCTGGAGACACTCACTTTCCACGCCAGACTCGGGTCAATGCTCGAGAAAGCAGGCCGCCTGCAGTCCCTGGCCCCCCGCATCGCCCAAATGCTCGGCGCCGGCAACGACGATGTTGAGACATCTCGCCAGGCAGCTGCCCTCTGCAAGACCGATCTGGTGACCTCCATGGTCGTCGAAATGACCAGCCTTCAGGGGATAATGGGCGAAATCTACGCCCTCAACAGCGGCGAACAGCCCGCCGTCGCCCGGGCCATCCGTGAGCATTACCAGCCCCGCTACGACGGCGATACCATCCCCAGGAGCAAGGCAGGCCTTGCCCTCAGCCTCGCCGACAAACTGGACAGTCTGGTCGGCCTCTTCGGCGTCGGCGTCACCCCCAGCGGCAGCGCCGATCCTTTTGGCCTGCGCCGCGCTGCATTGAGCATCGTGAACGCCCTTACCCTCGGCAAGCACTCGTTCGATCTGACTGCCGCTCTCGAGCAGGCTGCGTCACAATACGGAGCTCTTCTGTCTGATGATGCCGTCCCGCACGCCCGCGACTTCGTCATTCGCCGCCTGGAAAGGAAACTGCGCGACGGCGGCCATCCGCCCGATGTCGTCGAAGCCGTACTGGACGCCCGCGGCGATGACCCCTTTGCAGCTGCCGGCGCCGTCCTCCATCTGGCCGCGGCCGTCGCCTCCCCAGACTGGGAAGAGACCCTTACCGCCTACGCCCGCTGTGCCCGCATTGTCCGCGGCCTTGACCGCGAACTGCCGCTGCAACCCGCGGCTTACCAGGAGCAAGTGGAACACGAGCTACACAGCGCCTGCGACAGCGCGGCCGCGAAACTGAACGGAGGCGTGGACGGCGCCGAATTGCTGGGCCCCGTCCTGGCTGAACTGGCCGCGCCGATCAACAGCTACTTTGACGCCGTGCTGGTGAACGCCGAGCAGGAGGAAGTGCGCCTGGCCCGCCAGGCCCTGATCCAGCGAATTGCCCGGCTCCCGGCACCGGTCGCCGACCTCAGCCGTCTGCAAGGATTCTGATCGACTGAACTGTCCATTCCAGCCGGGAAGATTCGGCTGATTGCTGGACACAAATCGGAAACTGAAAATCCAGAGGAGAAGAAAAAAATGGATACCGACTATCTTGCAGGGGAAAAAGCGAGCGACGAGCAGATTGACGCCTGGGTGGACCAGTTTCATCGCGAAGGCTGCCTCTTCCTGCGCAACATGCTGCCGCCGGACTGGACCGGCCAGATGCGCGCCGACCTGGAAGCGGCTCTGCGTGACAATCCAAACGGCCTCAACAACAAGAGCCATCGCGCCCACCTCGCCCACCGCATGTTCGAGACCAGTGCCGCCAACCTGCGCCTGTTCGACATGGAGCCGATGGTCTCACTGGCCGAAGCGATTATCGGGACGGACTGCCACGTCATCCACAACAACTCCTTCATCTCCCCTCCCGGCGGAGGGCTCGATGGCTGGCATCAGGACGACCGGCCCCACTATATCGTCAAGGGCGGCGACGCCCCGGCCAACGTGCATCTGCCCGTCCTCTTCTTCACCGCCAACTACTACCTGACCGACGTCATCGAAATCGAGCACGGCGGCACGGAAACCATTCCAGGATCACATCTCTTCGGCGCCAGCCCGCCCCGCCAGCTCGACGGCACCGAGTGGGAAGAGCGCATCCAGTACAACCTGGGGCCCGCCGGCAGCGTGGTCCTCTTCAACAACCAGGTCTGGCACCGCGGCGGCCCCAACCGCAGTCAGCGCACCCGCTACATCACCCAGGTCACCTACGCTAGGCGCATCGTCGGCCACAAGTACTACCCGTTCATGAACTACACCATGCCCGAGCACGTCTATGCAGGCGCCGATGACCGGCTGCGGCGGCTCCTTGGATTCCTTCCGCACGGCTCCTATGGATAGCAGCCGGCGCATGGCGCAACCATGACCCGTCCCTGGCCATGGCATCCGAACTCGCGAGGATCTGAAGATGAAGGGAATCGCCGGCAAGCGGGTCTTTGTATCCGCTGCAGCCGCAGGAATCGGACGCGCCATTGCCGATCACTTCCTCCAGGCAGGCGCACACGTGCGCATCTGTGATATCGACGAAGCCGCCCTGGCCCGGTTGGAGGGCAGGCAGGATCGGCTCTCAGGCGTTCGCGCTGACGTGGCTGACCCCGATCAGTTGGCGTCTGTTTTCAAAACTGTGGCCCAGGATCTCGGCGGGCTGGATGTGCTGGTGAACAACGCCGGCATCTCCGGCCCAACCGCTGACACCGAGTGCATCGCGCCCGCAGACTGGCAACGCACGATCGACGTGAACCTGAATGGAGCATTTTACTGTTCACGCCTCGCCATCCCCCTGCTCAAAGCAAGCGGCGGCGGCTCCATCATCAACATCGGCTCCACTGCGGGCCTCCACGGCTACCCACTGCGCGCCCCGTACGCCGCCTCCAAATGGGCCCTGATCGGCTTCACCAAGACAATGGCAATGGAGCTGGGCCCCTTCGGAATCCGCGTCAACGCCGTCTGCCCCGGTTCCGTCCGGGGACCGCGCATCGAAGGTGTCTATGCCGCCAAGGCCGCAGCGCGCGGCGTCAGTGTTGAGGAAATCCGTGAAGCATTTCACCAGAAGAGCTCGTTGCGCACGCTGATTGACGCAGACGATATCGCCGAAACCGTCCTCTTCCTCTGCTCAGACGGCGGCGCCCGCATCGCCGGCCAGATCCTCGCCGTCGACGGCCACACCGAAACCATGCGCATGTGATCAAGTCTCACTCCAGCCCCATCGCCCTCGCTACCAGACCTGCCCATCGCCTATTCTCAGTCAGTCCAGTTCAAACATCCTCTCAATCACCGTTCCCCAACAAACACTGAAAACTATATACTGAAAACTCAAAACCGCAGTTTAATTGCTCTACAGCCTGGACTGTGCTATCGTTAGTGAATTATTTCGCAGTCTGACCTGGTCTCCCGGCGTAGACGGCCCAATTGCCACCTGAGTGACTGTACCCGTTGGCTCCGACAGAATCCTGCAGGCACTGCCAATCCGACCTCCCTCAATTCGAGAAAGCGACAGCTTTACGGTGAAGGATGAAAGAGCGCAAGGGAAAGCCCCCATCCCTGACATCGTTATCGGACGACTGCCGGTCTATTTGCGCACCCTGCGCCTCCTCGCCGATGACGGGCGAGAGGTGACCTCCAGCCAGGAGCTCGGGGAGCACCTGGGCATCAGCTCTGCCCAGATTCGCAAGGATCTCAGCCACTTCGGTGAATTCGGCAAGCAGGGCACCGGCTATAACATCGAATTCCTGTGCCGGCAACTTCAGAAGATCCTCAATGTCGACAGGATCTGGCCAGTGATACTGATCGGCGCCGGCTCCCTCGGCACCGCTATCGCCAACTATCAGGAGTTTGAGTCGAGCGGCTTTCGCATCGTATCCGTCCTGGATGAGGACACCCGGAAAATCGGACAGCCGATCGGTAATGGCCTGCGCATCGAGGATTTCGCAGATCTCAAACAGCAGGTCAAAGAGTCAAGAGTGCAGATCGCCGTGATGGCCGTCCCCGCCTACGCCGCCCAGCGCGTCGCCACGCAGCTCATCGAGGCAGGGCTGAACAGCATTCTCTGCTACGCCCCTATCACACTGGCCGTTCCCGCGCACGTACGGGTCGAGTACATCGACCCTGTCGTCCACTTCCAGCATATGACCTACTATCTGCGTTGAGAATGAGCGAGCCTGGCCGCTCCGAGCTGGCGCTGAACGGACCAAATCGCAGTTGGACATCTGGCGGCCGTCAAAGGGGCTCTTTGCGAGGCAATCCTTGCTGCCTGGGGTACTGTCTGGGGGTCTTTCGCAGCTTCTTGATCAGCAGAACGCGCCGCTCCTCATCCAGCATCGGCACACTCACAGGCGAAAACCGGACCGTTTCGCCGCCCAGAAGTTCAATCGCATTGCGCGCCTCCATGAACTCCTCGGCCGCGTTCGGACCCTTATAGATCACCGCCAATCCGCCTTGGCGTACAAACGGCAGAACATACTCGGTCAGCGTATTCAGCCGGGCCACCGCTCTGGCAGTCGCCAGATCGAACTGCCCGCGAAAACGACGATTGTGGCCCAACTCTTCAGCCCTGCCCTGAACGAGAGTTACATTTTCGAGCGCCAGCGCCTTCACCAGTTCGTCGAGAAATCGTATCTTTTTGGCTGTGCCGTCCACCAGCGTCAGCTTCAGGTTGGGCCACGCGATCTTGAGCGGTACCCCCGGAAATCCTGCGCCCGTGCCGATGTCAACGCAGGCCAGCGCCCGCTTCGGCGGCAAAGCAGCTCCAAGTTCCTCTGCCACCAGCGGCATACCGACCAGGCAGTCCAGAAAATGCTTTTTCTGGACCTCTACACTGTCCGTAATGGCGGTCAGATTCATCTTCTGATTCCACTCTCCCAGCAGCGCGGCAAAAACGTGGAACTGTTCGACCTGTTCGCGGGAGAGCGGGATTTCCAAGGTGGTTGCACCCGAAATCAGAGTCTGCATGCGTGTATTCTAGCACAGGAGTTGAACTGTGAAGACGATCCGATACAGGTCCGCCGGCGGCATCGTGGCGCAAAGAGACCTCCTCCCCCACCTCCCCGCGGCTGAGACCTTTCTGCTTTTGCTGGACCGCCCCAGTCGCGCCGAAGTGCGCCTGCCCAAAGGACATATCGACCCGGGCGAAAGCGCCGAGGAAGCGGCTTTGCGCGAAACCAGCGAAGAAACAGGCTTTGGCGATCTACGCATCATCGCAGACCTGGGCCGTCGTACCGTTGAATTCGACTACAAGGGCGCGCACTACATCCGGGAAGAACGCTACTTCCTGATGGAACTGCTTTCGCCGCGGCAGATAGCCCGACCCCCCAAGGACGCCAAACAGTTCCATGTCCTTTGGGAGCCGCTTGCTCGCGTCGGCGACAGGCTGACCTTCGAGGCGGAGCGCCTCTTCGTGAAAGACGCCGTGACTGCACTCCAGGAACTGCCCGGCTCCTGAACTTTTCCAAACAAAAACCGGGAACGTACCCATCCCCGGTTCGGTTCATCTCAAATAGTTTTCGATTCTGGTCTGGCGGTGGCTACGCCCCTGCACTCAGGGGGGCCAGCCGCGCGGCCCAGCCGGTCCTCCCCGTTGCAGTTATCCCGCTACTTGCGCCGATATGTGATGCGTCCGCGCGTCAAGTCATATGGACTCATATCGACCCTCACCTTGTCACCGAGAAAGACCCGAATGTAATTCCTGCGCATCTTGCCCGAAAGATACGCCAGAACGACGTGCCCGTTCTCCAATTCCACCCGAAACTGGGCGTTCGGCAGGGCTTCGATGACTTTGCCCTCCAATGTGAGTATTTCCTCAGCCATAGCTCTCCATCAGTTTACGCGTGGCCGGCAGTCTTGCAGCCTGGTCTTTGAAAACCGCTCTAACGGAAAGACCGGGCCGCATTCCGCCGCGCCTTCCGGATTGCCTTCTGCTTGTTGATGCGTCGCACTTCACTCTTGGACGTAAACCAGCGCTTCTGGCGCACAATTGGCAGGATGCGCGCCTCGGCGACCGATTTCCGAAACCGCCGCATCAGACTTTCCTGGGACTCCCCTGGCCTTAACTCAACGCTAATCGAACTCACCCCCTTCAATACGTCAATGCAAATTGGACAAAACAAGCCTGCCAGCCCATTTTTTTCTGTAGACTGGCAGGCTGCGCAATTATAAACGACCGTGGGCTGCGACTGCAAATGCCACTCTAATGTAGATCCCAATTGAGACTAAGAGTATTGGTCAAAGGATGTTGAGTTGTGATAGAACCATCTGACAGACTCGTCATTTGAAAGGAAGGGAAGCAAAGATGGTTCGACCGGATATGGAGAAATGGGGCCAGACGCTGGCCGATCTGCGTGACTTGTCGATAGGAGCCCAAGATGCACGCAGCCGTGAACGTTTTCTGGCTCTGTATATGATTGCAGACAGGCAAACGAGTGCCTGTGCCTGGGCGCGGGAAACCAATCGCGCCAAGGAGACAGTACTCAAATGGGTGCATGACTATAACCGGTCGGGGCCAGAGGCAGTGTTCTATCGTCATACGGGTGGACGTCGTCCTTTTTTAGCCCAGAGCAGGTCAGGCGACTCGTGAGCGTTGTCTGCGAAACCGAGCCTGTAGAGCATGGTCTGCCCGGTCATGGTTGGACGTTGAAAAAGCTGCGGCGCTGGCTCAAGCAGGTCATGGATTGCGACCTGGCACGCAGCACGCTGCACCGGATCCTGCAAGCTGCGCAGTTGCGCTGGAAGAAGCGCCAGAAAGTGTTCAGGAAAGCCGACCCACAGCAACGTGCAGACTTGATGGCACGCTTTCACAAGTTGTATGAGCAACTCTGTCGCCAGAAGATCCGTTTGGTCGATGTCGATGAAGCCCACTTCCACCGCGATATGGAGTTGGGCTACACCTGGACCGCAAAGAGCCGGATTGCCTGGCGTATGAGTGACTCTGCTCCGCTCTCAGATCGCATTAACTGGTATGGCGCCTGCGATTTGGGCGCGGGACAGTGTTTCATCTGGAACGAGGGCAGTTGTAACCAGGAACACACGATTCAGTTCTTGCAGCGCATGACTGAATGGCTGGCGGATGGGCCGGACACAGTCGTGGTCATCTGGGATGGCGCCACCTGGCATCGAGCCAAAGCCGTTCAGACTGCCGCCGCTAAACTCGGTCTCACTCTCTTCCCGCTGCCTGCCTACAGTCCCGACCTCAATCCGATTGAGAATCTCTGGCGCTGGATGCGAGAAGAGGTCACACACAACCACTGCCATCTGTCCATGCGCCACCTCTTCGATGCTTGCAGAGCCTTCATCAACCGCATCAATGCCCACCCCGAAAGGGTCGTGTCTCGTCTATGGCCTGAATTTGAACTCGACCCAGAGTACGAAAAACTCTTGGTATCAAATTGAACTTACATTAGCAGTTCGCCGATCGTGGCCGCCCGCCGTTCCACGCGGGCCATGCCACCAGATCTCACGTGAATGGCGTCCGTCCACGGGTACACGCAGTCGCGCACAGCGGGCTGGCCGGAAAGAGGAACTGATTCATCTACCCCAATCCTGTCACCAACGCCCCTCCAACCCGCGCAGCTCCGCCTCTAACTCCCGAATCCTGGCCGTATTCTCAAAATGCCTTCCCCTGCCGAGATAGTTCGCCGCAAAGTTCGCCAGAATCGCGATCATCAGCGTCGCCAGCACATAGTTCGCCAGCCGCAGACGCTGGCCCTGCTCCGCAGCCAGCCGCAATCGTAATCAGATTGAACACCACCGGCTGCCAAAGCTTACCTTTCACCTTGTGACCTCCTCGATTGCGCCCTCTGCAGTTCCATTTCCAGCCGGCGAATCCTGGCAACGTTCGTGCGCTGTCGTTCCCGCCCAAGACGGTTCGCGACCACATTCGCCAGAATCGCAATCGCCATCGTGACGATCAAGCCAGTGAATAACAACCGGCCCCGCTGCGTGTCGGTCTGCAGACGCACGCGCAGATTTTCGTATACGCCGTCCCCCTCCTCCGCCAGCTCTGCAAGAATCCCAATAGCCTCATCCGTCGTTGCCGTCGCGCGCTCCGGCATCCAATACACCAGCTGGACCAGCGAAAACAGCAAGGCCGCAACTGTGATCACGTTGAAAACGACAGGTCGCACAATACCGTCCATTGCCTGAAACCCTCCTTGCGCCTCCGTGGATCAAAGAAAGCCGTTCACCGCAATCCCACCCCATAAAATCTCTTCGTGTCCTCATTGTGAACTGCACCCAGATAGACAAGCAGCGCGTAAAGATTCCCCACGTCGGCAGGGGCAAAATCCTCGACTCCCAACCAGTCCGTGTAGGCTTCGGCAACTTCCCTTCTCTCCACCGACCACTGTGAACCGAATTCCAACCTCTGAGCAATAAATTCCGGGTGATGAAAGCGAAGCGCATCCAGCGCTGCCCCTCGCTTAATGTTACGGGAATCGATAGTTGCCACTTCATCCCCCCCTTGCATTTTCCATTCTCCCCTGGCGCCCTTCTTCCAACGCGCCCGTTCGCAGTTCACTGAAAACCGACGGCTAAAAACTAAAGGGGGTAAGTAATGTAAGTTCAATATGAAACCACGACTATTCGTGTCAACAACAGATCAGAAGCATTGCCTTTGCTTACGAAATACGCAAATTCTAGGTTTCAATTGGGATCTACATTAGGTCCTTTCCTCCCCTTCCCCGACTTCCGGGGTCGAATCCGCATCGGTCTCTTCCGTTGCCTCCGAGTCAGCCATCTCGTCCGCCGGCGCCTCTGACTCCGGCGCGTCAACGGCTTCTTCAGCTACTGCCGCCTCCGGCTCGTCAACCGCCGTTTCTGCTTCAGCTGTCGCCTCTTCCGGCTCCTCAGCCGCGTCGTTCTCAAAGCTCTCCGCCTCCGCCTCCAGCAGCGCCTGCCCCACAATTTCGTCGGCCTGCCTTCGGCTCAAGCCAATGCGCTGTCGGTCCGGGTGGATGCGCAAAATCTTCACCGGAATCCTGTCACCGCTGCTGACCATCTTGAGTGGCTCAGCAACTGTGATATCTGCCAGTTCACTGATATGGATCAACCCTTCGATCCCAGGCTCAAGTTGAGCGAATGCGCCAAAATCGATCACCCGCGTAACCGTGACCAGTATCGTGTCATTCACCCTATAGCGCTCTTCAATGCTCTCCCAGGGATTCGACAGCAATCGTTTGCGGCTCAGCGCGATACGGCTCCGTTCCGGGTCCAGGCGGAGAACCTCGACCTGAATGCGCTCGCCCACTTTCAAAACGTCGCGCGGGTGGCTGACCGGAGTCCAGCCGATCTCGCTGACGTGCAGCAGCCCGTCCGCGCCGCCGATATCAACGAATGCGCCAAATGGGCGCAGGCTGCGCACTTCACCATCAATGACTGCGCCGACCTCCAACTCTTCAAACAGCTGTGCTTTGCGCCCGGCGCGGTACTCGCGTTCCGCCAGGCGGTAGGAGAGCACAAGGCGGCGCCGCTGCCGTTCCACTTCTATGACCTTGACGGGCAGATCCTGGCCCACAATCTGTTGCAACCGCTCGTTGCGCTGCTCTTCGTTCATATTGCGGGGCAGTCCCACGACATGTGAAGCCGGAATGAATCCCCGCAAATGGTCGAAATCTGCCAGCAGACCACCCTTATTGAAGCCCACTACCTTCCGGACCGTGATCTCACCGCTCTCAAGCATCTTTTCCGCTACCAGCCAGTCTTTTTTCTGCAATGCGTCTGCAATGCTCAAAACCAACATTCCTTCGCTGGTTGTAAGCTTGCTCACCACGACGGGGACCGTCTCACCTTCCCGCACCGTGTCCACATATTCTTCTTCGAGTCGATTCAGGTCCGACTGGGGTACAATACCGTCTCGCTTGGCGCCAATGTTGACCAGCAATTCATTCGACCGTACCTCTACAACGATGCCTTCTCGAAGATCGCCTCGTTCCGGCAAACTGAGGTCCTCCTCTTCTGCGAGGTACTGCTCAAAAAGCATCTCGTCGGCCTGCTGCTCCTGACTGGCCTCTGGCTCTGGATCGGTTTGCTCAACTTCGGTGTTTTCGGCCTCGTCGCCTAGCTTCTCTGACTCTGACATCATAGATCTGCCCACCTGTGGTTTGCGTAGTTGTTCGCAAGAAGTTTTGGCTGCCGACATGGCAGGCCAAAACCCCAGGCCACCTTAGACTGCCCTGTCTACCTATATCCCTCCATTATAACAACCTGTTCAGGTGCAGTCAAGCACGAAAAATTTTGCCAGGTGCTTCTCAGATGCTGAAATCTTTACGGGAAGATCCAGGCGCGGAGAACCTGCCCGAACACCATCTGACACCGATTCGAGCAATGCAATGATATCCAATTCTGTAGATCGGTCTGCGAGTCGAATGTTGCAGTAAATCGACGGGGCGCCCAAAGTGCGTCTGACAGGCGCCCGCTGGCTTTCCATCTATGGATTCGACCCGGATCGGGCGGCCGTGCAGTTCATCCGTAATCGCTATTTGGCCTTAGGGGCGTTCTGCCCTTCCTCGCCAGAACCCGGCTGCTCTTCCTGTAAACCCGCAAGCGCGCTCCGTATCTGGGTCCACGCCCGCTTCAACAGGGGAACGGCAGTTGCCTCCGTGCCCTGACGGGCAAATTCAATTTTCACAAAGCCGTCTGTCAGACGCGCCACCGCCGCCGCGTCCTCGCTCTCAATCTGAGTCCTCAAACGCGCCTGAAAACTGTACGGCGTTTCCCCTGGCCGCCGCCGCATGCCGTGCTCCGCCGCGCTCTCCAGCGTCGAAACATAGAAATACCGTACCTGCTCATCCGGCGGCAAACGGCCCAGCATCAACTCATCCAGCCAGCGGCGCACTCGCGAGCGGCCCGCCTTGCCACTCTCCTCCTCTTCCGGCGACAATCTCCTCGTGCGCCATTCGTTGAACGCATCGCCAATCTGCTTCCAACCGCGCAAGAACTCACGCAGCCAGGCCAGTATCAGCTGGAAGTTCACGCCCCGCCCCTGGAGATAGACATAGGTCGCGTATCCAAGCAGAAGCGCAATGATGATCCAAAAGACCGTACCCCCCAGCCACGGCGGCGCCTCCGCCGGCTGTACCTGCTCGATCTGCGGCGAAGCAATCTCCGGCCGCTCGCGCGCCGGCTCCTCGAGAATCTCGTCGTCGCTGCCAAACAGAAGGGCGATCAGCCCCATTATCAGGCCCAGGAGCAGGTAGACCGCTCCCGATATAGCCCGGATAGCCAGACCCATTAGCTGGGCCAGCCGGAACGTCCCACCAAGAGGCATCAGAAAGGCCGCCGCCGCCACAACCAGCAGCAAGCCACATGCATAGAAGGGCCAGTTTCGCACGATTGTGGATTCGCTCGGCAGCTTTGCCAGCTGCCATCTCGCCCGCAGCGCCGCCAGATGCCCGAACGTCAGCAGCAGAAGGCCCAGCACAAAATAGACGATCGCGGCCCCGATGACGCCGCCCGCAATGTCCTGGCGCACCAGAGCAAAGAATCCGTTCGAGCCCATCCCCACCTGGCTGGCCGCCGTCAGCACGATCAGCAGCATGCCCCCTATTGCCCAGCGTTCACTGAATCGGCGCACCAGCGCCCCTCGGTCACTCTGTATGCGATGATCGTCGCCGCTGACCGGCCTCGAAGCCGCCTCCAGATCGGCAAGCTCATCCGCCTGCAGGCCCATTGCCAGAAAGTCGTTTGTCACCAGTACGGCCATGCCCCAGGCGATCAGGATGAACAGCCCGTTGATGATGAACTTGAGCGTAAGAAAAACGCCGAACGGCTGTAGCACCATCGCTGCCGGCGCCGGCCATCCCTCGACCGTCGCCCACAGCGCGATCCGGGCCACAAACAGGATCAACCCCAGCTCCGAAAGACGAAAGGTCGCCGAACGTCGCTGTCGTTGCTCCGGACGCACCAGCATCGTCGTCGTATACCCGCCCACCAGCGCCGCCCCAATCGACGTAATTCGCAGGATATTGATGTAGGCTGCCGGGAGCCCCGGCCCAATATGGCGGACGAATGAAGTCAGCGCCACCAGCAGGCAGCCGACCAACGCCGCGATGACCGCCGGACGCAGCAAAGAGTCCTGCCAAGCATGGTCGAAACCCGGATGATGTTGGGAGCTCTCTATCTCTGCCATCTTCCCTGTGTCAAAAGCAAATTTAATTTGCTACCATGGAGCCTTCACGCCGGCTTCACTCCGATAGTCTCCTGGCTCAGCCCAAATCATTCATCGAGAGACCAAGTCGCATAGCCACTTCTAACCGATCACTGACCACTGCTATTTACCCCTGCAGTTTCAGCAAATCCGATTCCCAGATCGTCTGATGGGACGTAATGCCCAGCGCCTCAGCCTGTTCCTGCACGCGCTTGAACTGCGGCTGCAACGTGCATACCAAAGCATAGACGTTGAGACCGCGCCGGTACATGCCATGCAACACCCAGACCAGGTTCTCCGTCAGGCGCGGCGTCACCACGACCAGCGTAGACCCCCAGCTCAGATGCGCCACCCGCCCCGGCAGCCACGTCGGCAGCGCAATCGGCGAGCTCCATTCCTCCTCACCAGCGCTTTCGGCCAGCGCCCCCACAGGCGCCCTGCCATTCCGGTTCGCCGACTCTTCCTCCGCCTGGCGCATGTCCCGCAACTGGATGCGCGCCAGGATCTCAAGAATCCCCATCAAATGGCCGCGTCCGTTTCGGGAGGGAACGGCCAGCACCTCTGCGCCTGAACGGGGATCCTCCCCGTTGCTGAGAAACCCGACCTCCTGTCTCTGCTCCGCCACATGACTGGCCACAGACGCCGCCAGCACCACCGCCCATTCACTTCCGCTGTACTCCTCCCTATAGGGGAAGGCGCTGCGGTCCAGGTCGAGTACTACCGTCGTGCTCAACGCCATCGAAGGCTGGAACTTCTTCACCAGCAGCGTGTCCTCGTGCGCGCTGGCCCGCCAGTGGATGTTGCGCATGCTGTCGCCGCTCTCGTAGGGGCGGACGCCCGCCATACGAGTCGGGTCCTGGTAGAGGCGGTGCGGGCTACGCATATCTCCGAACGGCAACAGGCTGGGCAGACCCAGATCCGCCAGAGAGTAGACCTTGGGGTAGACCGTCAGCAGGTGAGCGCTTGTCTCCTGCCAGGAGGATTCGGCGAATCCAAACAAGTCGCCGGTCTGAAGATTGAGCGGCCCGATCTCATAGTAGCCGCGGCGGTGGCAGTGCAATGCAAACTGGCGCCTGGTCAGCGAACGGCCGCCCACGCTGATCACAGTGCTGTACTGCTCGACCGCTCTCAGGTCGATCGGGACGTTCTCCTGGAGCCGCAGCCAGGGGATCGGCAGGCGGCTGCGGTTTTGAAAATTGATATCGCTGTGGATTCTTTCGCCGGCAAATGCTTTGGCCGGAACCCGTCGCGATACGTTCAAGTTGCGTAGACTGCGCCGGGTCCACCAATGACTGATCAGCCAGACGCCCCCCACCACGTAGAAGACGTAGTAAATCCAGTCCATTCGCAGAAAGACTGCGAATGCGAACAGAAAGAGAAGCAGAAAGAAGAGATCGAACAACTGTCTATTCCTGTCCCTCAGTAACGGGGCCCCCGGCCCAGTCCTCCGTTGCGTCGCCCAAATTGAGTGCGGTCTCTTCCAGCAGTTCGGTGATGATCTGTTCGGCCGTGCGTCCTCGCAGCGCCGCGTCCGAGCGTACGATGCAACGATGCGGTAAGGCCAGCGGCGCCAGCGCTTGCACGTCGTCCGGCAGCGCGTAATCCCGGCCCCGTAACGCCGCCCTCGCCTGCGCGCCGCGATAAAGCGCCAGCGAACCGCGCGGGCTCGCGCCCAACGCCAAGTCCCCGTGGGTGCGCGTTGCCTGGACCAGCCCCACAATGTAGTCGCGGATGCTGTCCGCCACCGTCACGTCCCATATCTGTTCCGCCAGCTCAGGCAGCCTGTGCCCGTCGACAACCGCCTCCAGCGTCTCGATCGGATGCCGGTGTCCCAAACTGACCAGCATCTCACCCTCCTCCTCACCCGACAGGTAGCCCAGGTTCAGCTTAAATAGAAACCGGTCCAACTGGGCCTCCGGCAGGGGGAAAGTACCTTCATATTCCACCGGGTTCTGGGTGGCAATCACCATAAACGGCCGCGGCAGCGGACGGGTCAGTCCATCGGCCGTGATCTGCCGTTCACCCATACACTCCAACAGTGCGGCCTGCGTACGCGGCGTCGCCCGGTTTATCTCGTCCGCCAGCAAAATATGGGTAAACGCGGGGCCGGCGATAAACTGGAACTGCCGCGTCTCCTGGTTGAAAATGCTCGTGCCCGTGATATCGCTGGGAAGAAGGTCAGGCGTGCACTGCAGACGACGGAATTCCACGCCCAGGCTCAGGGAAAGCGCCCGCGCCATCATCGTCTTGCCAACGCCAGGCACATCCTCAAGCAGAACGTGACCTTCACACAGCAACGCAATCAGCAGATGCTCGATCACCACCTCCTTGCCTACGATCACATCGCCGACATTATTCATGACTCCGCGCGAGAAATCCTGTGCACTCTCCATGCAACGCCTCTATCGGTGGTACGGGGTGGGCCTCATCATCGCGCCGGTCCGGCGCGTCATGCGCTGCCTCACAACCGGAGAACACGCGCAAAGACGCGGACAACCGGCGCGCAGTTTGGATTCTGATGGGCGCACAATATCCGCCGATTGTACATCACTCCCCTGAATACGGCGAACTTGCTGCCCGTCAAATAGGCCCGGCCGACAATTCCGCCCGCGCCGCGCCGAGTTGACAAAGCAAAGTGTGCGGCAACCGCAGAATCGGCTGATTTCTTTGACCTGACAGGAGCTTTATGCTATCGTCTTCTAGCGTGCGCAGCGTTTTCTGCCCCCGTAGCTCAGAGGATAGAGCAGAGGTTTCCTAAACCTTTGGCCGTAGGTTCGACTCCTACCGGGGGCGCTCTCCTTTACAACAATCCGAGGATACCGGCAACTTCAGCGCGACGGGAGTTGCGTCTGCGAATCCCGCCTCGCGCCGCCTGCCTCTTGAGGGGAACTGCTAAGCTTGTGTCGTGAGTGGATACAAATCGCGGCCGAGACGCCGGAAAGGCAGGTCGCGCAGACTGTGGACGCTCGGCTCGGCCACAACGTGGATCGCGCCCGCCCAGGACTCGAATCCGGCGCGAAAATGCGTGCTCGATTTTACGCAAATGTACCGCATCTGCCGCGGATCCAGGTCCAGCGTCCGCGCCAAGGCCGTATCGAAGGGCTGTTCCCGCCCGCTCACCAGCAACACGTGGATCCCATCCTGAACAACGTGCGCCGACGGGCCCATGTTCCCGCTCAGCCCCGCATACATCGGCCCGTCGTACCGAAATGCCCCGTCAGACAGCGCCGCAACCTCCACCTCCATCGACACCGGATCTCCCTGCAACGGCGATGACTTGGCGCCCACCTCCAAGGCCAGCCGGGCGCCAACGCCAGCCTCGTGACAGAGCGCAACGGCCTCAGGGTCGACAATGTAGAGCACGCAAGCGTCCTCTAACTGCATGTCGATAAATGTTTGCAACACGCCCGTACTGTCGCCTGGCGAACCGCCGCCCGTGTTGTCTTGCATATCGGCCAGAATGATAGGGTAACGCCCGGCCGTATGGGCCTTTTCCAATGCCGCACGCGCCGGCAGCAGCTCCAGTTGCCACTCCTCCCGCCGCGCAAAAACCCACTCTCCCAACTGGTCGGCCTGTTCCTGGGCCAGCGTCTGGTCATTGTCGGTCACGATGTAGACCGAAGCGCCCATATCCGGTACGTCAGCCAGGAAAAAGCAGGTAGCGATCGAGCCGCACACGACACCCGGTAATGACTCGATCCGGTGCAACTCAGAGATCGCATCCCGCATCGGCGGGTGCGCGGTCACCTGGTTGAGCCCCCAAACCATCGGAATCTGGTGCAGAGCCATCGTCGGCCGCAGACCCTCGCGCACGATGCGCGCCAACACATCCGCGCACTCGCGGCCGCGCGCCGACATGTCGACCTCCGGATAGCTCTCCCGACCGATCAGGACATCCGCCATCGCCACCATCTGCCGCGATACATTCGAGTGAATGTCGAGTTGCGCCAGCACCGGCACCTCCGGACCGACCGTCTCCCGCACGGCGGCCAGCAGGTGCCCCTCCGCATCCCCCAGACCATCGGGCGCGTCCAGGTTTCCGACCGACATCGAGCCGTGCAGCTCCAGCAGCACGCCGTCCAACGGCATCGCTTTCGCGATTCCGTCCAATATGCGGCCCAGCAGTTCGTCATACAGCGGCCGCGGCGTCGGCGCGCTCGGGTGAGGTTCCCCGAACAACGTCGGAATCAACTCAAAGTCGTGCGTTCTTGCGCCCTCGATAAAGCCGCCGATCGGCGTATTCGTCCCCGCAAACGTACTGAGGATCTCATCGCCCTCGAGCAGAAACCGCTCCCGATAGCTCTCAATCGTCGTCGGCACCGGCGTAAACGTACTGCTCTCATGACTGAGCCCCCCCGTCGCAACCCTCATTCTGCGCTCCCATCCTGATCCCAGCTTCTCACACCGTACTTCTTACTGACTACTGCCGTTATCCGGATCCGGCAACACGAGACCGTGCACAAATCCCCCGTCAACCCGCAATATCGAGCCAGTCGCGTAGTCGGCATCATCGCTGGCCAGGTAGGCCGCCGCCTTGCCAATATCCTCCGGCACGCCAATCCGCCCCCAGGGAATCCGCTTTCCGCCTTCCGCTATCTCCTCCTCGCTGTAAAAGCTGCGTTCCCCTGGCGTGTCGATCCAGCCGGGATTGATCACGTTGACATTGATCCGATCCCCGGCCAGTTCGGCTGCCATCGTGCGCCCCAGATGATTGATCGCCGCCTTCGACATGTTGTAAGCGCCGCTGCTGGGGAAGGCAATTTCTTCGTGCACCGAGCTGATGATCACAATCTTGCCCCGGCTGCGCCCCGTGAGCGGCTGCTTCAGCATCTGCTGCGCCGCCAGCTGGCACGTGTGAAAAACGCCGAACTGCGTGACCTCAAACGTGCGCATCACGTTCTCCCACTTCGCCTCCACCACCGGCTCGCGAATAGAGACCGCCGCATTGGCCACCGCCACGTCAATGCGCCCAAAGCGCTCGACCGCCCCCTCGATCATCGACGCAATCGCGTCGCGGTCGGAAACGTCAGCCTGCCACACCAGCGCCTCACACCCCATCCGCCTGATCTCCTCGGCCGCGCTTTTGGCTTCAGCCTCGGATGTACGGTAGTTCACAACAACGTTCGCGCCCTCCTCCGCCAGGCACAGCGCGATGCCGCGACCGATGCCCAGCGACGCGCCGGTAACCAGAGCCGTCTTTCCTTCAAATCGTTTCATCTTCTAACTCCGTTCATGTTGCCGTGTTTGGAAAGCAGGGCACCCTGCTTCGTATGGCTGTCATATTCCCAATAGAGCGTCCCCGTTGGATCAAGCTGTTGAAGAAGAAATGCCTTTCCGCCTGTCATTCCTTCGTGTCATTCGTGGAATTATCTTATGCAAACCAGTAGGAATACAGTTCCGACTGCCACAGATGGAAACGCAGGCGAACGGTCTGTCCTGCCAGTTGCTTCAACTCGCGCCCCCCGTGCCATTGGACGCGCTCATCGGTGCTGTCCATAATGACCGGAACGCAATCATTCTTCGCGTAGCCATCAATAACTTGCCCGCTCCCGGCGTCAATCACCTCTGCCAACACCCGACCCCGCCACGAATCCGCGTTCACGTGCAACGTGTCCCCGCTGACCTCGACCGGCCTCGTCAGGACCGATCCCCACTCAACGCCGCCCTTCAGCGAAACGAATCCGTCCATACGCAAACGCGCCATACACATCGCGCTCGCATCCAGGTATTGCCTGTTCAGGACGTCCTCAAACGAAAGATTGCGATAACGGAAGCCCATATAATAGAACCACAGCTCGTTGTTGCGCTGTACCGGCCGGTTCAATATCACGATCTGGCCCGTATCGTACGTCTCGCCGTCGCTGACGGGAGACAGTTCCATGAACGGCGCCCGTCCTGCCACCCGCTCCCAATCCAGCAGATTGCGGCTGGAGGCCAGCTCCACCGACTTGCGGCTGTCAACATTCTCATACAGCGGCGGATGTTTGCCCGCCCAGTGGTGCATCACCGGCATCGCCAGGTAGATTCCCTCGTAGGGAAATATGGGGAAGTTGTACACATCCGTCCGCCACTCTTCCGGCCGGTTATAGATTGGACTTCGGTAGGCCGGGTCATCGAAGAACCTCTGTAACCGGGCAAATCCATTTTCCTGGTCGGTCTGATCGGCATGGAAGATCAGCCCGTGCTCGTCCCAATTGGCGAAATCCTCGCTCGTGTATAGCTGCCACGAACGACCATAAGGTCCGTTCCGTTTGGCCGCCGCTATAAACAGCCTCTCTGTCTCGTCATAGGTAAGGTGCGACTCATCGTGGCTGTGAAGAGAGGGAATATCCAGCTCTTCCCAGTGCAAAAAGTCTGCCGACACCATTGAACGCAGTTCACTCTCCCCGTATCGCAACCCTTTGAAGCGGCGGCTCGGGTCCGGATCATGGGGGTCGTATACCGGTCCCTGCAGCATTCCCTGCGCGCTCGGCAGAATATTGTTTTCGCCTCCAACGGGCGTGTTCCGCCAAGTCAGACCTGGATACTCGTATAGACCCAGGAAAGGCTTCTCCCAGTTCACGCCGTCCTCCGAAGTGGCGTAACAGGCATACCTCTCAATGCCGGCCGGCGCGCCCGTAGCATCCAGCTTGACTTCGGGATCCAGACCCTCCGCGCCGGTCAGGTAGATCATCTTGAAAATCCCCTCGTCCGGCAGCCACACCGGCGAAGTCCGTACCTGAATCGAGTTGTTCTCCCAGCGGTACTCTGGCCGGATCACGACATTGTCACGCGCCTTCTGCGGCTTGTGCAGCTTGCGCGCCAGATTGTCGATCGTCTCGACCTCGTGATCGTCGATGAAGAGATGTTTCATTTCGGACCCTCTTTCCTGGCAACGCCAGTCTTAGAAATGCCCTTCGTCTCTTAACATGTACAACTGCGAAGAGCGGTCGGCCAGCGGCAGTTCAACCGGACTGTTCCCCCGCCGTTGTGACTCGTAAATTGCCATCACCATCTCCAGCGAGGCCACTCCGTCCTCTCCGTTCGAGCTCGGTTCGCCCCCATCCTCGATGCAGCGCACCAGCTCCTCGACCGCCAGCTGGATCGAGCTTGCCTCCTCGATCGCAGGAAATGGCTGCGGCTCCAGCGTAAACCACTCAATGCGGGAGTCCGGCTCATTCAGGCGGTCTGTCGTATCGACGCCCAGCAGCCACTGGTTGCCCGCATATTCCAGGCTGATTACGCCATCTGTACCTTGCAGCTCAAGTCCGAACCTCGCATACCGTGTCAACTCGTTGGCCATGCACACCGCGCTGACCCCCGAATGGAAGCTGAAGATTGCATCGCTGATATCCTCCACGCGAAACTCATGGCGGTGGCGCCGGTGCGCCGTGCCGACGGCTGATTTGACATCGCCCGCATAGATTCGGAACAGGTCCATCGTATGCACTGCGTCGTGGATCAGCGGCCCCTCTTCGTCCGCCGTCCACGCCGGAAACGGCTTGACGCCCTGGCAAATGCCCAGCATCGAGATCAACTCGCCGATCGCGCCGTCATCGAGCATCTCCTTCGCTTTGATAAAGGCTGGGTTCCAGCGCCGCGAATGGTTCACCGACAGCACACAGCCCGTGCTCCGGCAGGCCGCTACAATCGCGTCCCCATCCTCCAAACTCAGCGCCAGGGGCTTCTCACACAGAATGCCCTTCGCGCCGTTTTCGACCGCGGCCTCGACGATGTCCCGGTGCAGCCCCGGATGCGTCGCCACGCACACAATATCCAGCTTCTCCTGTTCCAGCATCTCTCTGTAGTCCAGGTAAAGCGCGTCCACATCCCACATCCGCCCGAACACTTGCAGATGCTCATTGCCCCGGCTCGCGCCCGCCACCAACTCCGTCTGCGCGCAAACCGCCAGCCCGCCCGCATGTGTAAGCGGCGTCGGCGGGTTCGTTTCCCAAAGAGTCCCAATGCGGCCGCAACCAACCAGCCCGGCGCGATAGGTATTCATATTTTTCCTTTCTGAAGATTACGTGCGAGGCTTCACAGATGTCGGATTCTAAAGATGGGGGTCAGATTATACTTTCTGGGACACTCAAGGCTAACGAACCAAGGTCAGCAAAATCGCAAGAAGGTCGCGGGTACCCAGATCGTAGTGATCAACTCTGATTAGCGAACGGACTGAGGATGGGCGATTGGCATGGAATATGCCTCTAATGCTATTTCAGGGCGCGTACTGCAAAGTCTTGAGAATTCAGTTTCTTTCCGCAACCGGCGCCAACTGAAATCCGTATACGGCGATTCGTTACAACGCTAAGAAATTCAAAACAGCAGGGCCAGGGAATCGCCCAAGCCCTTTCTCCTTCGGCTAGACCGCCTATTATCTCTTGCGCAGCTTCATGCAGCTCAGATTCCCGGCGATAAGCGTAGACGAGCAGGGGTGTATCGACCGCTATCAATGCGACTCTGACTCTCCGCAAATCGTTCCCCGCAACTCTTGCCAAGAGATTTGGGCAAGCGGGTCGGCCGCGTCCGGATCTCCTACACTCAAGTCAGGTAACTTGTACGTGCCCTGTGGCTTAGGCGCGGCAAGTACCAAACGAATGCCTTCTTCGACAACAGCGCGCAGTGAACGGCCTGTGGCCTTAGCGTGTTGTCGTGCCTGCCTTAACGGTTCATTATGAATATCGATTGTAGTTTTCATGGCTGCAATCCTACCAATACATTTAGAATAAGGCCAAGCTCATTTCCCGGCTAACAACTGAAACTTGAAAGAAGCTATAGACCCCAACAGCTTCTCTCTCTGCTACGGGTCTCAGTCCCCGAACATTCACTTTACGCACCGCGAAATGGCTGCTCTGAATGATTCGGCGCCAGGCACATCTATCACCTGCCCCCTACACCCGCGCAATCCGCCGCCGGAACGGCCACCGGTAGCGCAACCTCTGCCGCTCGCTGTACCCTTCGTCCCCCGGTGTCGGCGCTTCAACGCGCCCAAACATAACCCACCCCATTACCAGGAAAGCAACACTCAACAAAAAGACCGCGCTGTGCGGCGCGCCCAGACGCAGCAGTCCAACCGTCACCAACGGCGCCACCAGACCCCGCAACCCGACCCCGCAACCCGACAACCGTCGACTGGATCGCTGCATACTCAGTCACCCTCTCCGGATCCGCCAACTGGATTCCCGCGCTGATCCGCCCCAGCTCGAAGCCCGCCATCCCCAGCCCCCTTGCAATTGCCGACGGCATCAACATCCACAGGCTCTGTGCTGACATGTAGGTGAGCGGCGTCACGATCGAAATCGCCGAAATCGCCCGTACGACAAATAGACCCCCCCGCTTGTCGATCGTCCGTCCCCACAGAAGATAACTGAAAAACCAGGTAATTGACTCCACCAACCCCAATAACCCAATATCCGAATAGGACAGTTGCAAGCGGTCCACCTGCACAACCGGAATTAGCGGCCAGCTCAGCAGCCCACCCAGCCCAAACAGCGAGTAACTGAGCAGGTAGATGGCGAAATTCCTGTCGCCGCGCACGATCTGCCACAGATCGGAGAACGCCTTCGTCTGGCGCGGCGGCAGTTCCCCCTCGTCAAGGTCAATGCGCGTGAAAAGATATGTGGCCAGAATGCCGAAGAGGGCCCCGATAGGGAAAAGGACCTGGTACCCTACCCTGTCCAAAGCCCATCCGGCCAAAGGCGTGATCAGGAGAATGACGGAAACGCGCCCCATCCGCACCGTCGACATCACCTTACCCCGCCCGCTCTCGGGATAGATCTTCTGAATAACCCGCGTATAGGCCGGGATCACAAACGCTTCCAGCAGCCAGAACACGATGCCGATCGCCATCAGCTGCACCGCGCCCGTCACGAACGCCGTCAGCAAAAAGAGCGAACGCCCCAGCAGCCAGCAGAAAACGATGATGTTGATGGTACGGCGCCGCCGCATCAACACGATGCTGAACGACGTGAAGACCGACCCCACAAAGAGGAGCGCCGTATAGAGCGCCAGCATATCGACGCTGGCGCCCAAGCGGCGCAGCACAACCTGCGTGAATGGGATGATACAGGCATAAAAAACGCCGTAGGCCAGCGACATCGAAAGCTCGATGTGCATGACCCGGCGCACGGAGGGCGATAGTGATCCGGCAAGGGCCGTCTCAACCCAAATGACGGTTCGGCTCAGTAATTCTTTTGTCTTCATCTTTGCTCCAGCCTCAGGAACCACCAACGCCTGGCGTCTTGCGTGCGACCTGTTCGCAAAAATCTACTTTCGGACCGGAGCGTTCTACAAGCGACAACGGGCGAACTCGTCCCAGAATTCAACAACCCGGCCCGCTTCCATGGCGGCACCGGACATAACCAGTACCGTATCACAGACCCGGGAAGACGCCAACCGAATCGAGCCGCCGACAGGCATTGATTCTCCCACCTGCCCGGCGAAAGCCTTCAGTCAGCCAGCACCGTCTCTGAAAACCATCCACTGACCACTAACCGCTGACTATTGAGTTGACAATCAGAGAGTTTGCGATTAGCCTAGTCGCAGACTGCACACAAGGCTATGCGCCAACCGTGCGCAGAACGTGGATCGTGGTCAACTGTTCCCACCCGCCCGGCACGCACCACTTTCAACTCGTCAAGCAACTCTTTCCAGAAATCAGCGATGTCTGCCTCACATTCAAAGAGCCTCAGCGCTCGCTTCCGCCCTTCGTACACCATACTACTGCTCCTGCCCTTGCTTGCGTCTGCCATCGCCGGCTGCCTCACCCCCGTGCGCGCCGTGCCCACGCCGACGCCCTGGCCTACGCCGGTGCCCTCAGAGCAGAAGAGATATACTGTAACCCGCGGCACGATTGAAGACCGCTTCCAGGTCATCGCCGAAGTCGCTCCTCTACGCTGGGAACCCCTCGCATTCGCCGTCGACGGGAAACTGGGCTCCGTCCTGGTCAACGAAGGGGAGCAGGCCGAAGAGGGCCAGATCCTCGCCGAACTCATTATGCCCGACCTGCTCGAAC
This sequence comes from Caldilineaceae bacterium, assembly GCA_965200615.1. GTDB lineage: Bacteria > Chloroflexota > Anaerolineae > Caldilineales > Caldilineaceae > Bin5. The sequence continues at coordinate 2,812,470 of OZ241377.1, forward strand.
AGTTGGAGCAGGCCCGCCTTGACCTTTCCAGGGCCGAGAGCGTCCTTTGGGTCTACGAAAATGAACTGACCTTCGATCTGGAAAGAGCCCAGCTCGAAGCCCGCCGCGCCGAACTGCTCCTGCAGCATGCCCGCGAGGCCGGCGACACAAACGGGATCGCCCTCCAGGAAGTGGCGCTCGACCTGGCGCAGGTGAACCTGCGGGAAATCGAAAGCCGGGTCGACCCATCCCTCGAACAGGCCGTTGCCCGCGCCAAACTGGCTGTGGCCGCCCTCGAACGCCAGGTCGAGGAACGCCGCATTCGTGCGCCCTTTACCGGTCAGGTTGTCGCCGTCGGCATAGGTCTCAATAGCATGCGCGGCCCCCTGGAACCCCCGCAACGCCGCGCCGACGTGCCCGCCTTTTCGCCCTTCATCGTCATCGTCGAACCCGACCCCGTCGAACTGATCGTCTCCAGCCAGGCCGCCCGCGTCTCCGATCTCGTCATCGGCCAGGAGGTCACCGCAATCCACCGCTGGGCGCAGGATGAGCCGTTTCCCGTGCACGTCGCCCAATTGCCCACCATCTCCTCCGGCGATCGTTTCATACCCGGCTTCCCAGGCTCCATCCACCTCACCGTAGAAGGTGAAACGCCCCCGCTCGTCGCCGGCGAATTCATCAACATCGAAGTCGTCGCCGCCGTGCGTGACAATACGCTCCTGCTGCCCGACGCGGCCGTGCGCCGCTTCGGCGGCCGCACCTTTGTCGTCGTCCAGGATGGTGACCGCCAGCGCCGCATCGACATCCGTACCGGTCTTGAGAGCCAGGGTATGGTCGAAGTGCTGGAAGGTCTGGAAGAGGGCGACGTCATTCTAGGTCGATAGATGCCCAACCGTCTCCCCTTCCTCGGGCTAGCCCTCCGCCGGCTCTACAGCCGGCCCAGCCTGACCCTGCTGTCCCTCCTCAGTATCGTCCTGGCCGTCGGTATGGTCGCCAGTATCCCCGTCTTCTCGCAAGGGGTCAGTTATCTGCTGCTTCAGGACGAGCTCGCCCATATCGGCACCACGTTTCACCGTCCTCCCCTCACCATGCGTTTCTACTTTATCGTCCCCAAGACCGCTGCCCTGCGGCTTGATAGTGCCCTGAGCCTTGAACACGACTTTCGCCGCATCGTCGAAAGAGAGACCGGTCTGTCTGTCGCCGATACCCTCACCTACGTCGCCAGCCCCGGTATGACCATCCAGCCCGCCGACGATGAAACCACTTACACCGAACTCAAAGAAAACATCATCGTCGAAAATGTACAGTTTGCCGTCGTCACCAATATCCGCGAGCGTATCGAAATCGTCGAGGGCCTTCCTTACGGGACTGAGACCGCCGACGGCACTGTAAACGTCTGGCTGTTTGAAGAAAAGGCCACCGAGCTGGGCTTTCAGGTCGGTGAAACCTACAATATGATCGAAGGCGCCTCCGGCAACGCAATCCCCATCACCGTCGCCGGCATCTGGAGGCCGGCCGACCTCTCCGACTTCTACTGGTCCGCCACCACCATCTCCTGGCGCAAGCTCCTGCTCGTCACCGACAACGCCTATCGCCGTTCCGTCGAACCTGCCGTCAGCCGCCGCACCGGCATCGCCGTCTGGTACCTCAGCCCCGACGAAGAGACGCTGAAACTCCATCAGGCCGATTCCGTCGCCTACGGCCTGCGCACCGTGCCTGCCCGCGCCGATCTGCGCTTTTCCGGCACCAAAATGGATGTCTCGCCTGAGCTGCCTCTGAACCGCTACCTGCAGCGACGAGCCAGCCTGTCCGCACTCCTGGTCGGCTTCAGCCTGCCCGCGCTCGGTCTGCTCCTCTTCTTCCTGTGGATCCTCTCCCACGTGACCGCCCAGTTTCAACAGGAAGAGGTCGCCATTCTCGCCTCGCGCGGTGCCGGCCGGCGTTTTGTCGCCCTTCTTATTTTGCTCGAAACGCTGCTCCTGCTCGCTGTTGGCATCCCCCTGGGTCTTGGGGCCGGCTATGTCATGGCCCGCGCCATGGGGTTGGCCTCCGGCTTTCTCGCCTTTACCCTCCGCGCCGGCATCCCGGCTACGCTCTTCGAAGTCGACTGGCGACTTATCGGCATGGCGGTCCTGCTCCTTGTCCTGGCGCGAGGCATCCCTGCCCTACGCGCCGCACGCGGCGGCATCGTCCAACACCTGCGCGCCCGCTCCCGTCCGCACGCCGCCATTACGACCCTCCTGCTAGCCGGTGACGGCGCTCTCATCATGCTTTCCTGGTATGCCTACCGCCAGTTGAGCCAGCGCGGCACGCTCGGCATCATCGGCTGGGAGCCGAGCGGCGACCCCTTCCGAGATCCGCTCCTCCTCCTGACACCTTCTCTCTTCGTCTTTACCTCAGCCCTCGTGCTGACCCATCTCTTCCCGCTGCTGATGGGGCCAGTGGATCGCCTCGGAAACCGCCTGCGCTCTTTCGTCGCCTACATGGGTCTCACCCAGCTGCATCGCCAGGGCCGCCACTACTCGGGCAGCCTCTTTCTGACTATGGTCTGTCTCAGCCTCGGCGCCTTTTACGCCTCGATGGCCCTCAGCCTCGACCAGTGGCTCGTCGACCGCATCCAATACCAGGTCGGCGCCGACTACCGCTTCCAGCAGGGAATTCCCCCTCCGGAGATGGGCGGGCCCAGCATGCCCGGCGAAGAGCCGGATCCGGAGGTTGTCAGCGCCTGGCTGCTGCCAATCGGCGATTACCTGGGCATCCCTGGAGTCGAAGACGCCACCCGCGTCGCCGTCTTCAAAGCCGACACTAGCGTTTCCCGGCAGATCGACGCCGTTTTTCTCGGGATCGACCGTTTCGACTTTTCCCGCATCGCCTTTCATCGTAGCGACTTCAATCGGGCCTCCCTCGGCGAACTGATGAATCGACTCGGCATGTATCCTAACGGGATTCTCGTCTCGCGTAACTTCCTGCGCCGCAGCCGCCTCCTCGAAGGCCAGACGACCAAGCTGACCATCTCCATTAACTTCGGCTCCTTCGAGCACGAATTCCTGATCGTCGGTTCTTACGACTACTTTCCCACCGCCTATCCCGAGGATACAGAGGCCTTTGTCGGCAACCTGGACTACGTCTTCGAACAGGTCGGCGATGAAAGCCTGCACCAGATATGGATGAAGACCAGCGCCGACGCCGTCCCCGAGACAATTGAAGAGAGCATCAAGGGGCTCGGGGTCTACCCTATTCGCATTCGCGACGCCCGCGCCCTTCTCACTCTCGACGAGGAAAGAGTTGAGCGTATCGGCCTCTACGGCATCCTCTCGGTCGGCTTTCTCGCCTCCACACTCCTCGCCAGCCTCGGTCTTCTGGTCTACACCTATGCTTCTCTCCAGGGGCGTCTGCAGCAGATCAGCGTCATGCGCGCCGTCGGCCTTAAAACGAAGCTCGTCCTCGCTATGGTCGGCGTCGAATACTTGGGCGTAATCCTTTTTGGCGTCCTCTGGGGCGTCGTCATCGGCATCGCCACCGCCTGGCTCTTTGTGCCCTTCTTCCGCGTCAGCGGCGATCCGATCTTCGCCCTGCCCCCCTTTGTGCGCCACATCGCCTGGGTCCAGATCGGCATCCTCGCGCTCATATTCGGTACCGCGCTCCTGGGGTCCCAGTCGATTATTCTCTATTGGAGCACGCGTCGCGATCTTTTCCAGGTACTGCGCATGGGGCAGAGGGAGTAGCGCCATGATCCGAGCTGCGGCTGCAGACGGCACATCACTGGTCGTCTGCGACAATCTGGTCAAAATCTATCAGATCGATGAAATCGAAGTCGTCGCCCTCCAGGGCCTCGATCTCGAAATCCGCCGCGGCGAGATGATGGCGATCATCGGCGCCAGCGGCAGCGGCAAATCCTCCCTGCTCAACATCATCGGCGGCCTCGACCGCCCCTCTGCCGGCCAGATCACCGTCAACGGCCGCAACCTGCTCAAGGCGCTCGACAAGGAGTTGGAGGACTACCGGCTGCACGACGTTGGCTTTGTCTGGCAGCAGTCGTCCCGCAACCTCATCCCCTATCTGACCGCCCAGGAAAACGTCGAGCTGCCCATGATCGCAGCCCGTGACCGTGTCGCGCCCCCTTCGGAGCGCGCCCGTGAGCTGCTTGACGCCGTCGGACTGCTCAGCCACAGCCACCACCGCCTCGGTCAGCTCTCAGGCGGCCAGCAGCAACGCGTCGCAATTGCCGTCGCCCTGGCCAATCAGCCCCAGATTCTCCTCGCCGACGAACCCACCGGAGAGGTGGATTCGGTCACCGCCAACCAGATCTGGCAGCTCCTTCGCGAACTGAACCGGCGCTACAATCTGACCAGCATCATCGTCAGCCACGATCGCGATATCGCCCGCGTTGTCGACCGCGTCATCGGGATCCGGGACGGCAAGATCAGCACCGAGATGGTGCGCCAGCCGCACGATGACCCATCGGTGGAATACCCACCGGATGACGTAGACGACATCGATGGGAGCGAACCGTTCGCCGCCGGCAAGTCCGTTACCGGCGCCGGCAGCGCCAGCCTGCAACTCGAAGAACGGGTCGTCCTCGATGCCGTCGGCCGGCTGCAGATGCCCAACGAGTACCTGGAACAGCGCGGCATCGGCCGCAGGGCAATCGTTCAACTGGTCGAAGACGGTATCCTCGTGCGGCAAGCGCAGGAACAGTTCCTCGCGGCCGCTGGTTCCGCCGTGACGACTGGCCCGGTCTTGGGCGCAGGGGACGATGCCGCCTGGGGTCAGGACCCCACGCCCCGCCGCAGCACTTCTTGGTGGCGCCGGCTCTGGCGGCCTGCCCGCCGCGAAGTGGACAGAATTCCTGTCCAGGAGCAGTCTGCCAATCCATGGGCCAGCGGCTCTGCCTCCCCCGCCGGAGACGGCACAGACGGCGCCGCAAGCAGCCCGAGCGACACGCTGCAGTGGAGTCAGGGCACCGCATCCACCCATCCCTCCTTGGGCGCCTCCGGATCTTCGCCGGACGAAAGTCTTGCCACCGACAAATCCGGCTCCTTTTCGATATCCGAATTCTACAGAGGGCCGCTCGTCGAGGTCAGCGATCTCCAGCGCATCTATACCGTGGGTGATCAGGCCGTTTATGCTTTGCGCGGCATCGATCTGATCGTTTCCCGCCGCTGCTTCGCGCTCTTCCGCGGCCGCTCAGGCTCCGGCAAGACGACCCTACTCAACCTCATCGGCAGCCTGGACACGCCGACCGCCGGCCGCGTTTCACTCTTCGGCCAGGATATCGACAAACTGACCGCCGATGAATGTGCTCAACTCCGCCAACTCTATATCGGTTTTGTCTTTCAGGCCTTTTCTCTAATCCCAACCCTGTCGGCCCAGGAAAATGTCGAAATGACCTTGCGCATCCTCGGAATCTCCGCCGTGGAGCGCCGCCGCCGCGCCGCCTACTGCCTCTCCCTGGTAGGGCTCGGTCGCTGGGCTGACCACCGTCCGTTCGAAATGTCAGGCGGCCAGCAGCAGCGGCTCTCGATCGCCCGTGCCCTGGCGCACGGCCCCGCCATGCTGATCGCCGACGAGCCGACCAGCGACCTGGACAGCGAAACCGGCCGCCAGATTCTGCAACTGTTCGCCCGGCTCGTGCGGGAGGAAGGAATCACCGTCCTGATGGCCAGCCATGATCCGGCCAGCGACGACTTTGCCACCGAGATATACGAGCTTCAGGATGGCGAAATAGCCAACCATATTACAAACGGTCAGTCGAACTAAACTACTGCCTCTGTCCCTTCCAATTGGAGCAACCGCCCACACAGGAGAGCTGAACATGGGCCAGACCCGTCGCGTTGCCATCGCCGGCTGCCACCGCATGCTCGATAGAAAACCGGCCAATCACAACTTTGCCACCGCATTCGACGCCGTGCCCGAGACCGAAATCGTTGCCGTCTTCGACCTCGACGCCGATACCCGTCAGGCATTTACCGACTGCTGGGGGGACCACGTGGTTGCCTACGACCACTTCGAGAGCATGCTGCAGAAGGAAAAGCCCGACATCCTCTGCTTGGCAACCAGCCAGAAGATGCACGCAGACCAGGTCCAGCAGGCCGTCGCCGCCGGTGTTTACGGAATTCTCAGCGACAAACCCCTCGCCACCAGCCTCACCGAAGCCGACCGTCTCCTCGACGCCTGCCGCAGCGCCGCTGTCCCCCTGGCCTTCGGGCTTGACCGCCGCTGGCTCGTCTCCTACCGCCGCCTCGCCGAGCTCCTTCGCGACGGCATCGTCGGCCAGCTCCAGTCGATGATCATCTACGGCATCCCCAACCTCATTAACCACGGCTGCCACTGGTATGACGTCGCCCTCCACCTGGCCGGCGATCTCGAGCCCCAATGGGTGAGCGGCTCTGTCGAAGATCTCTCCCCCGAGCCACCCGATTCCCGCCGTCACCTCGATCCCACCGGCCGCTGCATCGTCGGCCTGGACGGTGGCGTCCACCTCTATTTCACGCCCGGCGGCAGCCAGCGCCCCGCCTTCGATGTCATCGGCGATCAGGGCCGGCTCACGATCATGGACGATGGCCGTCAGGCGTGGCAGTGGCAGGACACCGACGCGCCGCCGCAACCCCTGGCCATACCCCAACCCGTCGGCGATTTCCCCTCCGGCATTGCAATCGTAAACGACCTGGTCGACGCCGTCGCCAGCAGCGGCAGGACCGCCTGCGATGTCGAAGAGGCCCGTCGCGCGACCGAGATCGGCTTCGCAGTTCACCTTTCGCATGCGCGCGAAGGCGCGCGCATCGACCTGCCCGCCGCCGACCGCGAGTTGTCTATTCCTTCGTTTCCATGGGGAAATGAGTAGGCGTGCTCCGCCTTCAGCTTCGTCAGCCGGCCCGATAGGCCGCTGCCACCTTCTGAAAAATGGCGACTACGTCATCAATCTCCCGCGTGCTCCAGTTCTCATGCAGCGAAAACGTGAAGTGGCTCTTCAGCATCGCCTGCGCGTTGGGACAGGGGAACTCGCGATTCGGATCGCCCTTGTATAGCGGGCTGGCCCAGGGGTAACCGCTGTTTCCAAACACCCGGCGCTCCGTATACCACGACTGCCGGTGCGGCATTCCATACCGGTAATCGTCCGTAACCGGCAGGCCCTCCGCGCGCAGACTCTCGCAAAAAGTCGCCTTGTCACACGCGGCCCGCCCCGGGTAAAACGCCACAGGTATAAACCAGTAGCTGGATTCGACCTCCCGTGCCGTCTGCCTCAACGCTATCATCTCCAGGTCCACCGTTCCTTCGATTAACTGGCCAACGATCGCCCCTCGTCGTTCGATCATCTCCGGCAGTTTGCGCAGCTGAATCAGGCCAAACACGGCTGCCAGATCAGTCTGGTTGAAATTCAGCGTCGCCTGCATGTTCGTTGCGCCTTCCGGCAAAAAATGGGGCTTGCCCCGGTCGGCCATCCTTCTCACCGACTGGTAGAGCGCCTCATCCCGAGTGAAGACCATGCCGCCCTGCCCCCCCGAGCTGTGATTCTTCCCCGAATTCGTCGAAAAGGCCGATAAGTCGCCAAAGCTCCCCGCCAGCTGACCCTTGAACCGCGCACCGTGAGCCTGCGCACAGTCTTCGATCACCGGAATTCCATGCCGCCCCGCCAGCTCCATGATCCCGCCCATGTCGGCCGGTTCGCCCGCAATATGGGGTACGATAATCGCACTGGTGCGCGGCGAAATCAGCGCCTCGATCTGCTCCGGACCCGTGTTGAAGCTGCCCGGCGCAGAGTCGGCGATCATCGGGATCATGCTCTGCAGCGGGATCGGCATTATCCCGCCCGGGTCGGTAAATGGCCCGATGATGACCTCGCTGAACGCCTCCAGCTCCAGGGCCAGCAGCGCTACGTAGATCGCAGCCGACCCTGAACTGACCGCGTCCGCGTACCCACCGCCCAGGTACTCTGCAAACGCGGCGCAATACGCTTCCTCCTCCTCACCCTGGTAAGCGCCGAGCGTCCCGGTGGCAAGCACCTTGTCCATATACGCGCCGACCGCCTCCCTCTCCTCGCTCCCAATATGCCCGCGCGCCGGCAGCGGCGCCTCCCGCACCGGAGTACCGCCGTCTATGGCCAGCTTATTTGCACTGTTTCCCATGCCTCAGTCCTCCAGAGTGTATTCGAAACGGCTGCTGGCCGGCAGGTCGTCCAGCCAGCCGGGGACTTCCACCTCTGACCCCGAGCGCACAATCCATAACTCTTTCTTGTCCGACCCTTCCACCGTGCACGCCGCCCAGCCCGCCCTAATCAGATCACTGCCGTGCCACCTGACCGAGACGATGCGGGGACTGTCCTCGTAGGGATGAAATACGCTGACAAATGCCGTGCGCGACGCAATTCGTTGGCGGATCATCAGGTCCTGCACGTCCTCTGCCGGGTTCCCAGGCGCCGGCCCCGCGTAGAGAGTCGTCCCGTCTATTTCGGCCATAAAGAGTTTCATACCCGTTGCCCCAAACTGCCAGTCCAAAGCGATATAGTCGAACGCCGATCGCGTGCTGAGGTCCTCAATGTACTCGTATCCGTCCCCCTTGAGTTCGGCAGGCACAATAGGAACACTATCGCCAAGCGGCGCCAGCACGCCGCGATTGCGAAAGATCCAGTCGATGCGGCGCTCTCTCCCCGCGTCGACCAGGAATACGTCTACAAAATAGTCGCCCCGCGCCAAGACTGCCCTGCGCATACCGGCCCCATCATAGACTTTGGGCGCTTCTTCATCTACACCGTATGTGGGCGCGTCAATACCGGCAACTGTGTCTGGTCCCCACCTTATCGCTGCGTCAGCGACCTGAAACGGCCCGTCAGCCCGAAAGACAATGCTCCGGCCCGCCCCCGCCGGCTGCGACTTGCCATCAAGCACAACGGTGTTATGACTGACAGTCTGGCGGTACCAGCCCTGAAACAGGTCGATCCCGTACCCAGGGGTCCCCAGGTCCGGCGCCTGCCTCTCGCCCCTTGCATACACAGTAAGTCCCAGCTTGTCTGGGTGTCCGTGACCGCCCCCGTGAACCCCGTACTTGAGCAAAACATACTGCTCCGTCGCTTCCGAACCCGATGCCTCGCCTTCTGGCCGCGTACGCAGAATCGAATAGCCGGAAGCAGGCATCTGGACGCTTGGCAGCGCAAGCCCCTCTTCCGATCCCGATTCCAGGTCGTCAACCCCGTACAGAAGTGCGTCCAGGCTTTCCCGCGGCCCGTGACGATAGGCCCGCGCCAGCACCCGGCCGAAGAGCGGTTCTTCGAACCAGGCGTTTCCAATCTCATAAAAGGCCGGCGCCTTGGGAACGCCGTGGCAGCAGACGTCGTTCAGACCCGTGAAGTACCAGCAGTCATTCGTCGCCGGCAAACTGCCATCCGGGTAAGCGCACAACACCGGCGCCTTCAGCACAGCCGCCAGCGCCGGATGCTCTCGCAGGTCCCACGCCGGCAAATTGGCCGTCGCCTTCGCCAGCAGCAGCAGAGCAGCCACGGTATAGAAGTGGTAACTGAACGAGCCTTCAAACCACAGGCCGTCAGCCAGAATTCCCTCCCTCGCCTGCGTATGAAAGCCGTACTCTCCGCCAACTGCAAAGCCCAGCAACTCCTCACGCCCGGTCACCGCGCCGATCGTCCCGATAGCCGCGTTGTGCCAGCAGGCAAAGTTATGGATTCCGCCAAAATGACGCTCCATCAGAAAGTCGGCCGCAGGCAGCAGCAGCCTGTCAACAATCTCCCTTGCCTGCGCATCGCTGAGAGTGGACCGGATCAAGTCGAAAGACCACGTCAGCGGAATCGACCACACCGCTTCGTCCAAGGTGCTGAACTGGGCAACGCCATGGTTCTCCGGCCGCCAGCCCGAATATGCCTTGTACCCATCGTACGCCTCGGCATAGCCCAACAGGATCTCCTGCACGCTCTGCCGGTTTCGCTCCTCGCCCTCCAGCTTCCACAGCACCGCCAGCCGCAGCGCTGACTCCGCCAGCCTGTTGTTGACCGACCAGCGCCACGCCGAGTCAAACGGCTCCCCGCTGAACGTCGCGCCGTCTACCGGGCAGCGATGGAGGGTAGGCGAGTCCGGCTCAAAGATCAGCTGCACCGCGTGCTGCGGGCAGAAGTAGTCGTGATAATACCCACCCGGCAACGCCTGCACGCCAACCGGACGAGCAAAGAAATCCTCTACTTCATGGCGCAGCAACTCCATCGCCGCCGCGAACTGCGGCAACCCCGCATTGCGCCGAATCTGCGACCACTGTTCGTCTGAGATGAGTGCGGTGGTAGTCATGATGTGTTCTGTCTGTGAAGTCTGTGGGCAGGAAAAAGAGGGCTTGCCGGCTCGGACCAGCTATCCTATGGACGCACGAAAAAAAGTGAATGGCCGCTTCTACGCGTTGAAAATCCATCAGCGATTGGCTTCTGGTATTGAAAAGCATCCCACTTTGTATTACTGTCTGAACCCATTAGAATCTCTTCAGAGCTTCTCTGCACCCTGGCGCCGATCACGAAAGTGTCTATGTCTGATTGAGCTGTGAACGGCCTGGGAACGGACGGATCCCCATGGCTGAGGCAAGGACATACCACAAGACACATCCCTGGATTGACTTTCAACTGGACCTGCGCAGGGTAGATTATACGCTATGGTTTCAACTGGGAGAAGTGCAGGCAAAATGCGAACAGGTTGCCGGCGTACCGCTCCTGCCAGACGTTGAAGAGCGCTTGCATCAGGTATTTCTGGCCAAAGGGGCGTCGGCAACGACTGCCATAGAAGGAAACACCCTGTCGGAAGAAGATGCACTTGAATTGATAAGGGGTGAACTCGAGTTACCGCCTTCCAAAGAGTACTTGGGGAAAGAGATAAGGAATGTCGTTAGCGCCTGCAACAATATCGCAGACGGCGTCCTGTCCGGCGATCTTTCCGAATTGACCGTTGACGGCATAAAGGAGTTAAACGCCCTCGTCTTACATGACTTGCCGCTTAAGGAAGATGTTGTTCCGGGAAGAATTAGAGAGCACGAAGTTGGTGTTGAGAGATACCGAGGCGCACCGCCTCAGGATTGCAAGTTTTTCCTCGACCGGCTCTGCAACTGGCTCAATAATGAGAGCTTCCTGCAGGATGAAGGACGCAGGATTGCTTACGGGATCCTGAAGGCGATCATCGCCCATCGTTACGTGGCCTGGATCCATCCCTTTGGCGATGGCAATGGTCGCACCGCGCGCCTGGTAGAATTCCAGCTACTTCTGTCGTGCGGTGTTCTTTCTGCTGCTGCGCACCTGCTTTCGAACCACTACAACATGACGCGCGAAGAGTACTATCGGCAACTTGACCAGTCAAGCAAATCTGGAGGAAATATATTCCCGTTCATCAAGTATGCCTTGCAAGGTCTGATTGATGAACTAAAGGACCAGATTATTACCATTGAAAGTCATCAACTGGAAGCACACTGGATCAACCATATTCATGGCGTTTTCCGAAATAAGGTTAGCGCAACGGACATTCGTCGACGGCAACTCGTAGTCGATCTGACTGAGGAAACCGAGCCTGTACCAATAGTACAGTTACGTTACATTTCCCCTAGAATCGCGGAAGCCTATGCGGGCAAAACGGATCGAACGATTCGACGAGACGTCAATGCACTCGAAAGAATGAACCTGATCAGAAGAAGCTACGAGGGTGTGGAGATTAATCGAGAGCTGATGTCTGCTTTCCTCTCACCAGTTGTTGCGAAGGGGCGAACCAGAGAATCCACATAGGTATGCTAGTCGGCAGCCGACCAGAAAAAAGGAGAGAAAAGATGACCCCTCTCTCCTTGCTTCCCAGTCTAGCAGTTCCGACACCTTGATCGATATCTTAAATCGCTAGCATTCTCACGAACCCGCAGCCTCCTCTACCTTCCCCAGGAAAGCCTGCCCGCCTGATGCAACCCAGGCCGCCCAACCGGTCAACAAGAACTGGACGCCCAAGCTGATGTAATGCGCAACGTTGTCGTCATTAACAAGCCCGCCTGCTGCCCTGCCCGCCGCTCGGATCTGCGCAAACGCCCCTTCTATTGTCGCTACGACCTCCGGGTGGTCCGTGTTGCCTAAATGGCCCATCGACTGCGCCAGATCGCTTGGCGCAACAAAGAATACGTCAATATGATCGACGGTCAGGATTTCAGCCAGGTTGTTGATGGCGGCAATGTCTTCAATCAGAACAACGACCAGCGTCTCGTCGTTCGCACGGTGCACATAGTCCGGCACGCCGTAACCCTGCCGGCTCGTGTACATGCCCCGGTTGCCTGCAGGATGGAACTTCGCCGCATTGACAACCGCCTGCGCCTCCTCCGCCGTATTGACGTGTGGAACGACAATCCCCTGCGCACCCAAATCAAACGTTCGGTAGATGATCCCTTCATTGTTCCTGTTGACCCGCACAACCGATGTCATGCCCCACAGGTCGCAGGCTCGCGTAAGGTCAGGAATGTCGCCGTAATCCACCGGGCCGTGCTCCCCTTCAAGCCAGATCGCATCGAACCCCAGTGGGCCCAACTGATCGATCATGTCGGTAGAGTTGTTTCCGGAGAGGCAGACAACGGTCTCACCCCTTTCCAGCTTATGCTTGGCTCTGTTTTCTCGCATCTCTGACCTTCTCTCCTTCCGCCTGAAAATGGGTGTGCTCTGAATAGGGAATATCGCGCTGCTATGCCGGCCATTATAGCGTAAAACTGCCTCTCAAAATAAAGGCGGCCCCCCAAAAGGGACCGCCCATAAACTACGTTAATCTCGACAGGTCGGTGAAGTGTGGCGCCGACTACTCGGTGGGCCACCCATCCGGGATCTCATTGGCCGCAAGTGCTTCCTCAATCGCCGCCGCAGCTTCGTCGGTCACCCATCCGCTCCAAATGTCCGACTTGCTGTTCAGCCACCACAGTGCAGCATCATTACTCGTGGCGTCACTGTTCGCATTCTGCCAGCGCGCAACCTCTTTATAGACTTCAATATTGAAGTCCCACGCCCTCAGCATCTCGACAACGTCCGGAGCGCCGTCAACCATGTCCGGATGGGCCGCAATCAGAATATCCGCGTCTTCGTAGGCACAAGCTTTGTTCGCTGCCCAGCATTCGTCACTGTAAGCCGGCTCTTCCAACCTTACCAGGTCCAGGATGAGGGCCGGATCATTGGTGCCCCACTGATAGCCGATCCATGGCTCCTGTTTCTCATAGGCCCCATAGAGGTCGGCATTCAGCGCCGCGCCGTCACCAGGATTCACAATATGAACATGATCTTCCAGTTCGTAACCAATGACTTGAGCGGCATTTACTTCCTCACACGACCAGCCGATAACGCAGGAGACAAGCCGCACCTTGCCCCCGGTCTCGGCAGTCGCAAACAACTCCTTAAACCGCTCGTCCTTCAGGTCATCCACACTGTCCAACTCAGGATACTGCTCCTGCAGATACTTGGGAATGACAAATGCCGACTGCCAGTCCTTGCCCAGGCTCGCGCCAAGCTCAACGACCTCCTCGTTGCCCAGAGCTTCATACCAGGCCTCATCCTGGTTGGGCAGCCAGATTTCCAGGGTCACATGAGTATCTCCATTGCGCAAGCCCTGGAACAAAGGCAACGTTGAGCCAAATACAACGTCAGTGGAATAGCCGTAGCCCTTTTCTACAATATACTGAGCGATGCGGTTCTGGATCTGTGCGCTGCTCCAGTTCAAGTCGCTGAATATAATTGTATCAATCGAGGCTGCCGGAGCAGCTGTTTCCCCGCTTGGCGCGCTCTGATCAGCTGGCACACACGCTCCGGCGACGAAGATGATAATCAGAGACAGTAAAAGCAATCGATATTGGACACGCATGGTTCCCTCCTAAGGGGGTATGGTTGAAGAAAGGCCAGCATCTGGGGCAAGCATTCTCAAAAGGCGTGCAGTCAAGTACGGGGTCTGACCTGGCGTCCTCTGTCCTTCAGCCTGAGAAAGACCACAATTGGTCCTCGTATCATGGATCTTCCCCTAACTGGAGACGGACTGACTCTCCCGCCCGTGCCCTTCGGCCTTCAATCTGGCTGAATTTTTGCCTCTTAGAGGCTGTTTGAAAAGTAAAGGCTGTCGGCCAAATTGTGGTATACGTAGTCTCTGTGAAAACAAAACGATACCCAACAGATTTGACTGACAGCCAGTGGCTTATTATCCAGCATCTGATTCCCGCAGCCAAACCGGGCGGGCGACCACGCAGCCTGGATATGCGTCTGGTGGTTGATGCCATTCTCTACCTGACTGTGGGTGGCATCCAGTGGCGGATGCTGCCGAGTGATTTTCCGCCGTGGCAGAGGGCAGAGTGTTTACACCTACTTCAGGCAGTGGCGGGACGATGGCGCCTGGCGCAGGTTGCATGACACGCTCAGAGTGCGGGTTCGTCATCGAAGCGGACGACACAAGCATCCAACGGCTGGCAGTATCGATAGTCAGACAGTCAAGACTGGCCATACACCGGCAGGTGTGCGAGGCTACGATGGCGGTAAACGCATCACGGGACGGAAACGGCATCTTCTTGTCGATACGCTGGGACTCACATTGGCCGTCCTGGTCACTGCTGCCGACCTGCCTGACCGCGATGGGGCACGGCAACTGCTCAGACGAGGCTGCGGTTTCGGCCAGAAACTGCGTCTTATCTGGGTTGACGGCGCCTATCGCGGCTCTTTGCAGAGATGGGTTGCGCAGCGTTTTCGCTTCCGCCTTCAACCTGTCCTCCGCCCGCAAGAACAAAAAGGTTTCTCCGTATTGCCCCGTCGTTGGGTGGTGGAGCGCACCTTCGCTTGGCTTGGCCTCAATCGTCGCCTCTGTAAAGACTATGAACGACTGCCCGAAAGCAGTGTCGCCTTTATCCATATCGCTATGATTCGTCTCATGGTACGCCGCCTGGCACCCAATTGACCCTTTTCAAACAGCTTCTTAGCCTTTCCTTAAGTTTGCACCCACCCAGGCGACTCCAAGCGAAAAAGTAACTGCAAATTCAGACCAGTCAGTCTTGTCGAAGAACACCTTGCAGGTACCTTACCGGCTCGAATGTCCCGAATGGGGCGGAATCTTTTTTTCCGCGGCCCTATGTTATCAGGTTATGGATTGATGGTCAAATCAAAACCTCCAAGAACCTGTGCGGGTTTTTTCCCAGTCCAAATGATCTGTAGGCCTCACTTGGCCATGCTGGCCCAAATCCTGATCAAGTGGAGAAGGTCAACCTGGCCAGTCAACTTTCGTGCCCGATCGACAGCCAGCTACATGCCATCGCATCATTTGAACTTGCATCGCTGTTCTCTTCCAGCCAGGCCGCGACTTCGCGATACAAGCCGATACGGAAGCCGCACGCACGAAGCATATCGATAACATCCGGCGCAGCCCCGAGCAGGTCGGGATGGACCGCGATCACAATCGTAGCGTCTTCGTAGGCGCAGGTCTTGGTCGTTGACCAGCATTCGTCGTTGTGTGCCGGCTCCTCGAGCCGGATAAGGTCCAAAACAATGCCGCGTCATTGGCCCCCCACTGGTAGCTAAGCCAGGGTTCACCTTTTGCGTAAGCGCCGAACAGATCAACGTTAAGCGCCGCGCCGTCTCCCGGGTTGATGATATGCGCATGGTCTTCCAGGCCGTAACCCTCGCTCTGAGCGGCGTTTACCGCCTCACACGCCCATCCATCACACACGAGACAGGCGGCCTTGCCGCCCCGCCTCCGGGGTCGCAAACAGCGCCTTGAACCGCTCATCCTTCAGGTCTTCGACGCTGTCCAGGTCTGGATACTGCTCTTGGAGATACGCAGGAGGAATGACGAAAGCCGACTGCCCAGTCATTTCCCAAGCTCTTGCCGATCTCAACCATCTTTCCGTTGGCCTCTGCTTCATACCACGCCTCGATCTGGTTGGGCAGCCAGATTTCCAGACTTACCTGAATATCTCCCCTGCGTAAGCCCTGGAACAACGGCAAAGTCGCACCGAAAACGACATCGGTGGGAATGCCATACCCCTTTTCAACTATGTAAGGGAGACGGTCAACCCCTATGGAGGTATACCTACCCCGCACTCCGCCGGTCCTGCTGCTCCTGCGCCACCGACTGCGTCAACCGGTCTATGATGATCGCCAGGAACACAATCGCCAACCCCGCGATAGCGCCGTTACCCGGCTGGTTCTTCTGCAGCGCGCGCAGCACATTGTCACCCAGCCCGCCCGCCGCAACCATACTCGCAATCGTCACCATCGCCAGCGCCATCATCGTCGTCTGGTTAATCCCAGCCATGATCGTCGGCAGCGCCATCGGAATCTGCACCTTCATGAGCAGTTGAAATGGCGTCGTCCCGAACGCATGCGCCGCCTCCACCGCCTCCGCCGAAACCTGCCGGATCCCCAGGTTCGTCAGCCGGATCACCGGCGGTACCGCGTAGATCAAGGTGGCGAAGATTCCAGCAGGCTTTCCCAGGCCGAAAAAGAGAAGGCCCGGTAGCAGATAAACGAAACTGGGCATCGTCTGCATCCCGTCCAGAATCGGGCGCATCAGATTGTCCGCCACGCGGTTGCGCGCCGCCAGTACGCCCAGGGGCAAGCCCACGCCTACTGAAATGACGACAGCCACCACCATCAGCGCAATCGTATCAATCGTGTTTTCCCACAGATCCATGAATCCAACGAACAACAGCGCGAACAAAGTGAATCCCACCATCCTCCAGCGTCCTACCGCAAAAGAGAGGACTGCAAACGCCACCACGACGGTCGGCCAGGGAATCCACTTCAACACGTCCTCAATTGTTACCAGCGCATAAGCAACCACGCTGCTCAGACCGTCAAACAGCCAGCTTATCTCTACCGTCAACCAGTCGACAGCCTCGTCTATGGCGCCGCTGATAACCTCCCTCAACGAGTTCTCCAGGACAAGTGTACCGCCGTTGTCAGTCTCGACCTCAGTCCGGGAAACTGTGGTCGGGAACTCCATTTCCGGGCCCCCGATGAAGAAGGAGGCAATTAGCACAACCAAGACCAGCCCCCAGGCGGCCAGCCAAAAATGACGAGGAAGCCCGGCCGCCTTGCTGCGCGGCACATGCGACTCCTCGGGCGGCATCTCTCTCCTGCCCGCCTCGCGTGGCGGGAGATCGAGTTCCGCACCATCGATCCTCAGTATGGCATCCATGCCAACTGGCTTCACAGACGGCTCAATGCCCGTCTGCTGGCTGTTAATGTTAATCTGGCTCATGTCAAAAGCTCCTCTCTAGACCGCCAACCCACCGTCGGGAAGCTCATCGACCATTCCAGCCAATAGGGCGCGCCGGTGTATCTCCCCCAGCAGCCGCCCCTCGTCGTCCACCACCGCGATGAAGTGTTCCGTTTCCGCCGCCAGAGGAATGATTTTCTCAATAAAAGTCGCCGGGCTGGTGGTCGCCAAACCCTCCGTCTGCGCCGCTTCCAGGACCCCGATGCGCTGGTTCTCCAGATCTGTAATCCGGTCCTGGGTAAGAATTCCCTTGAGGATATTGCCATCCCCGACCACATAGGCCGCTTCCGCGTTGTTGTTCCGCATGGCAGACAGCGCAGCGCGGGCGTCCTGACCTTCGTGAATGACGACGTCCGGCTCCCGCATAATCGACCCCGCCCGGATCACCTTGGCGCGCGACACATCCTGCACGAACTCGGATACATAGTCGTTGGCCGGTCGCGTGACGATCTCCTCCGGAGTGCCTTCCTGCACGATGACGCCGTCGCGCATGATTGCGATGCGGTCGCCCAGCTTGAGCGCCTCATCCAGATCGTGCGTGATGAAAATGATCGTCTTCTGGAGCTCTGCTTGAAGGGTGACTAGCTCGTCCTGCATCTCCCTGCGAATGAGAGGGTCAAGTCCACTGAACGGCTCGTCCATGATCAGCACTTCCGGGTCGACCGCCAGCGCCCTAGCCAGCCCCACCCGCTGCTGCATCCCCCCGCTCATCTCACTCGGAGAGTAGTATTCCCAACCCCTCAGCCCCACGGTCTCAATCGCTTCTGCCGCCACCCTGTAGCGGCTGTCCCTGTCCATGCCCTGTACTTCAAGACCGTACGCCACATTGTCTAACACCCGACGGTGAGGAAGAAGCGCGTAATTCTGAAACACCATCGCAATCTTGTCGCGCCGGAACTGCCGCAAGTCCTCCGCCGAGTACCTGCAAATGTCTTGACCGTCAAACCGGATCTGCCCCTCCGTCGCCTCGATCAGTCTGATCAGACAGCGCGCCAGCGTCGACTTCCCGCTGCCGGACAGCCCCATTACCACGAAAGTCTGCCCTCTGGTTACGCTGAAGGACAGGTCCCGCAGCCCCACCACAAGGCCGAGTTCATCCTGAATCTCGTCGCGGCTCTTGGATGCGTGCTCCTGCTGCAGCGCGCGCTCCGGCCTGCTGCCAAATACCTTCCACAAGCCGCTGACCTCAATGTGATAGGTTGCTTGACTCATTTTTTCGCCTGAAATGATTTCGTTTAAAGACTCATTGACTCTTACCTGACAAAACCTGATCTCAGGAAAACGCGATGAACTTCTCTGTCTAACCTTCAATAATATCATGCTGCTAACAAGCGTTCAAATCAGTCCCGGTGGGCGCGGACCTCCTTAAAGACTTTCAAGCAACGCCCTGTCCACCTCGATGCCAAATCCAGGCGCCTCACTGGGAACAAGATAACCGTCTTCAATAACCGCCGTCCCAGGCAGCGAAACCATCTCCGCCAGCGGCACGCCAGGCGGCGAAACACCACCGGACCGCTCACCCCACGTAATCGCAGGCATGGCGAACGCCAAGTGCTGCCCATAAGGATAATTCATGCCCCCATGCGGAATCACCTCAAGCCCTGCCCCCTCCGCAATATGACAGATGCGCAAACACGCAGATATCCCACCCACCCACAGCGGGTCCGGCTGCCATATGTCCACCGGACGATCGTTGGCCGCCCGCGCAAAACTCTGCGGCAGATACCAGTGCTCACCCGTGGCCAGTGTCTGCCACGGCAGCCGCTGCCGCACCTGTGCAAATCCCTCCGTGTCATCCGGCAACAGAAAGTCCTCAATCCATCTGAGGCGATAGGGCCGCAACCTCTCCGCCAGCCGCACCGTATAGTCCACGTCCAGCGCCATCCAGCAGTCCAGCATCAACGCCGCGTCGGGCCCAATCAGCTCACGGGCGCCCGCTACCAACGCCTCTGCCTTACCGAGACCCGCCTCACCGTCTGCCGGTCCATAGGGAAACGGCAGTTTCATCGCCTGAAACCCGAGTTCCATGTACCACGCGGCTTCAAAACCGGTGGCGTAACAGAAGATCCTCTCCTTCTGCGGGCCGCCCAGCAGCTCATAGACCGGACGCTCCAGCACCTTCCCCTTCAAGTCCCACAACGCCAAATCAACCGCGCTGATGGCATAGCTGGCCAGCCCCTGGCTTCCGTACGGCGAGGCCAGCCGCGACATCAGGTCGAAGATCTTCTCTGTCGCCATACAGTTCTCGCCAACGATGTGCGGGGCGAAATGATCGTTGATGATTCTGCACACAGGCCCCGCGAACGACGAGACGCCCAGCCCAAAGGTCCCGTCCTCGGCCGTAACCACGCACACCGTGGTCTTCCACTTGGCGGACCACGACGATCTCCGCGTCTTGAATTTCGGATAACGCCCCATCGGGCTCGACGGCTCCAACCCATCCCACACATAGGACGGCCTGGGCGCGCTATCCTCATCCCTTCGTCTCCGGCCGGGATTCAAAGCATCCAGATCTTTTTCAACGGCCTTGACTTCTGTAATCTTCACCTGATTTCTTTTTTCCTGGTAAGACCCACTATGTTTCTCTGGGAGACTTAGAGGCCGACTTGGCAGACCTCGCCCATAGGATTCAACACTTTCTGCTGCAATGCTTCGGTTGTGCTCTTGCCTACAAGCGGCTTCCCCTATATTTTCTGGCTGCAACCGATTAGTAGCTTATTTGGAGCAGGGTGTCGCCACCAATTTTTGATTCCAGACTTGCAATGAGTAGAGGTAGTTCGATATTTGGGTCTGCCTTTAAGCCCAGGCATTCAGCAATACCATCTGCATCTGTACTCAATCGTGACTGCATGTTCAGGTGAAAATTGTTGCCTGTCCGTTTTTCGAGAGAATAGATGTGAAAGTGAGCTGAGTCGCCAAGTCGTGCGTTCTCAATGTGATCAAATCGAAATTCGCGTCTCATATAGGAGAGAAAATGGTCTTGAATCACCAAGACCAAGTGTTTGCTAAGGCTTTCCAACGTCATTATTTTGTGATTCATCTGAACCAAAGCCGTCTTGGCCGTCATTTTCCAATTCATGCCATAGGGGCGCCTATCTTCTGCATCATATTCTTCAACCAAGGCCTTATTCGACAGGAATTGCTGCCGTATAGGCCAAACAGTCCCGGTTGTATCAAGAGTCTGTAATTCGATTGCAACAAAGTCTACGATCTTGTCATTTCGCGTTGACACCAGAAAGAAATCGATCGAGCCTCCCGGAATCGCGACCTCCCGCACTACGTGTAGCTCATTCCCTGGCTCATGCAATGTGAGAAGATGTAGGCAATCCAGAAAAATCTGTTTGCGTTCCAAGAGTCTGTTTGGACAAATCATGACTCCAAGGCTGTCACGGCCATGGGATACACTGCAAGTCCCAATCGTCACATCCGGCTGGCTCTTTCTGATTTTCGAACAACGACTGCCAATGAAAGGGCAGTGTTGTAAATTGACAATACACTCCCAGTTCGTATCTTCACTGAGAGTCGAAGAACCGTATAGCTCCAAGACCTGCTTCACAATAACCTCATGCAGCGAATTTCAGCCATCTCAATGTACTCTTCGGAGATGTCAATCCCTATTGATTTTCTTCCTAACGTGCGAGCAACCAAGGAGGTTGTACCCGTCCCGCAAAATGGATCAAGAACTATGCCTCCAAGAGGACAAGTAGCTAGGATTGGGATTCTGCACAAATCCTCTGGAAAGGGTGCGAAGTGCTTTGTTCGCTTCTGCGTGTCTTCCGGCAAAATGTCCCAGACATCGCCCGGTTTGCTGCCTTTAGGATGGTATTTAAGAAAATAGAAACCCTTTGAAGCCAACTCCCGCGCTCGACCTGACACCCGTCCGGCGTCTGAGTGAGTCGTTCTCTGCTGACCACGTATTATCATCCTGAAATCGGAGATTTCGCCCATTTTGATAGAGCAAATCATTTCGTCAAGTTTCTTTCTCGCCGCCCTCTTTTCATCTGCCGTCAACTCTGTGGAAAGTTCGATCTGACGTTTGTAACGTACACCTGTTACCCCGGAAGCAGACACGACTGCACCGTTAGTGATTCGGGCCTTTTGGGGTGTAGAGCGAATTGCATCTACATCATAAAAGTATCCTCGTCGCCGCTTTACAAAGTGAAATACATTTTCGTGAACATTTCTCAAACGATCGTTCGTATTATCCAACCCACCTTTCACCTTGTGCCAGATTACACTATTTCGCAATATCCACCCCTGTTCTTCGATAAGGGCGAGAGCTAAACGCCAAGGTATGCCGACCAGCCCCTTGTTCTCATAGCTGTCCCCAATGTTAAGCCAAAATGATCCTGTCGGCTTGAGTACTCGCTGAACCTCCTGACAGATTTTTGACAGGTTTTCGACGTACTCAAGGGGCGAATCCTCAAGACCAATTCCTCCGGCGTGATAATGACGCTGGCCCCAATACGGCGGGCTTGTCATACAGAAATCGATGGACATGGCAGGAATTGCACGCAGTATGTCCAATGAATCCGCGCAAATGAACATCGGCTCACTCGTCTTCGAACTCGAATATCGCATGAATTCGGGACCGTAATCAGCCTCAACAATCATCTGTTAATTCCTATAAAAGTAGTCGGGATCTCAAAGTAGTAGAGTCGCATGTCCGTCGCACTATCCTGACTCGTACACCCGCCGTGTCTGCTCGGCAATCTGTCCCCAGGCCAGCGAATGCGCGCGCTCCCACGCAGCCTCTCGCATCGGACCCATCTCCCGCTCCTGAATCTCCATCATCGACCGGCGCAATCCCTCCTCATCCTCCGCACTGTACACAATGCCGGCCTCCGAAGGCACCAGCTCGGTCAGGCATCCGACGCCCGGCGCGATCACCGGCATGCCAAAGGAGAACGCCGTGATAACCGAACCCGAAGTCAATACCTCCAAGAAGGGAAAGACGCCGACATCGCCCGCATTGAACAGATACTGAAACTCATCATTGGCAAAATGGCGTGACGAACGCAATATCACCCGCGGGTCGTCAGGCGGTACCGACGCCACCAGTTCCTGTCCGTACTCCGTGTAGAACTTGGCTCCCAACAGCAGCCGCAAATGCTCGCCAGGCAACGACTGAAATACCTCAATCAATCGCTCAATCCCCTTGTACCGGCGCACGTTCCCGAAATAAAAGAAAACAAAATGCTCCTCGTTCAGCCCCATCCGCCGCCTTGCCTCGTCGCGGCCGACCTCGTTGGGGTACGGGTATATGAAATTGCCGTGATTGATGACGTAAACACCCTCGGTGCGATGAAAATGCTTCCTCACAAGCTCGCGCGCGTGCTCGCAATGCACGATCACCGAGTTCGCCAGATGAGTGATGGCCGTCTGCGCCAGATGGTCCAGATCGTGGCTGTTGCTCTCGTGCGGGTAGAGATTGTGTACCGTCCACACGATCCGGTATCCCAGCAAACGCGCCAGGGCCAGGTTGTCGATAAGATCGGAAAGAAGCCCCAGCTGCTCTTCCAAGTCCTCCCCGACATACATGTAGTTGGGCCAGTTGAGATGCAAGACGTCAATCTTACCCTGATTCTCGTGCAGCCACGCCTTCGTCAGCGTCTCTGGATGCCCCGCTTCCAGCTCTACGCCAACGCCCTGCATTGCCCGCGCCAGCAGCCCACCGTACGGATTGGCTCGATCCAGCGATAGTCCCGCCGCTTCCCAGAAAAATACACCCCGCATAGTCCTGTCCCACCCCGGCTCCGTCTTTTGCGCCTATCCACTGATCACCGATTACTGCAGTTCCACACGCTGCCCGCGGCGCGCCGATTCGTGAGCGGCTTCCACAACCGCCAGCCCGGCAAGCCCATCCTCTCCGGGAATGGGATTCGGACTCTCCCCGGCAACGGCATCCCCAAACGCGCCCAAAAGCGCAACATGAGGTCGCGGCCCTCCCGGTTCAATCGAATCGTCCTGCGTCCCGTCTGCCGTGAGAACCCGCAAACCTCCCGACGAGTCCTTCGCCGATATCGGGGCGGCCTCTATCGAGCCCTCCGTCCCTCGGATCTCCAGACCGTTTGATCGCTCCGGCTCGTGGCTGGCCGTCGTCCAGTGGCTGGTGATCACCGCCTGGGCTCCGCTCGCCAGTCGCAACAACAGCGTCGCCGTGTCCGCCACCGGAGAACTGTCGACCAGCGTCTCCACCAACGCACAAACCGATTCCGCAGGCCCGCACAAAAAACGCAGCAGATCGATACAGTGGATGCCCAGGTCCATCACAGGCCCGCCGCCGCTGATTTTCAGGTCGTGATGCCAGACCCCCGGCTGCGGCGGAAACCGGTCCGAAAAGTTGATACGCGCCGCCGTCACCTGCCCGATCGCTCCCTCCTCAAGAAGGCTCTTGATCCGCTGATGACGGGCATTGAAACGCTGGTAATGGCAGATCGTCAGCATGACCCCACCAGCCCGGCAAGCATCGATCATCTCCCGTGCCTCGCCGGTAGTCAGCGCCATCGGCTTCTCGCACAACACATGCTTGCCCGCCTCCGCCGCCAAGACCGTCTGCCGCGCGTGCAGATGCGGCGGCGTGGCAACGTATACGGCGCTTACTTCATCATCCTCCAGCAGCGCGTCCACACTGTCGTACCCACGCCGCGCCCCATGCCTTTCCGCAAACCGCTGCGCCGCAGCCAGTTCCCGCCGCGAAACAGCCGCCAGCTCGTGACCGGACGCCGCCGCAACAGCCGGCGCGAACTGGCTCTCCGCGATGTTGCCCGCCCCCACGATACCCCAATGGACCGTCATACCTCGCTCATCCTCGTCACCAGTCCTCTTCCACACATTGCACTGGAACCGATCGATTACTGCTCCACCGCCTCCTCGCGGCCGCTCTCCAACGCCCGCTCCAGCGCCGATGCCGCCCGAATCGCCGCCAGCCCGTCCCGGCCGGTCACGATCGGCTCCCACTTCCCCTGCACAACCCCTACAAAATGGCTGAACAGCGAACGGAACATCCCCTCCTGCCGCCCGTGCAGCACCGGTGTATAGCCGATATCCGGGTAGTCCGGCTCGCCGCCAACGTGGTAGATCGCAACCGAGTTCTCATGGCCCAACACCTCAGCCGCGCCCTCTCTGCCGTGAATGCTGAAATGCTCCGCCTGCGACCGCCCGCTGAAAGCAGGCGTGCTCCACGACGTCTCCAGCACCCCCACAACGCCGTTATCGAACGTGAAAACTGCAATAATAAAGTCCTGCCTGCCCTTCGCCTTCTCCCGGGAGTACGCCTTCACGCTCGTGATCGGCCGTCCCACAGTCCACAACATCATGTCGATGTCATGCGGCGTCAGCCAGTACGCCAGCGAAAACTTGCCCAGCACACGTTCTGCCGCAAACTGAACTGTGTTACGCCGCGAATACAGGTGCATCACCTCACCGATCTCGCCCATGGCCACCGCCGCGCGCATCGCCGCGTACGGATGATCGAACCGCAGGCTGTGGCACACCATCAGCTGCACGCCAACCCGTTCGGCCGTCTCGACAAACTTCTGCGCGTCCGCCGCCGAGACCGCCATAGGCTTCTCCACCAACACGTGCTTACCCGCCTCCAGCGCAGCCAGCACCGGCGCCGTGTGCATCCACTCCGACGCCGCCACCACCACCGCCTCAATCTCCGGGTGCTTGGCCAGCATCTCCTCGTGCCCAACATTTGGATATCCGGGGACACCGTACAGTCCTGCAACCTCGTTCGTAGACCCTTCACTCCGCCCGGACACCGCGACCAGGTTGGTCTCGCTCAGTTCGCTCGCCAGCCGCGCGTATACGCGCCCCATCCTCCCCGGTCCGACGACTCCAATCCGCAAAGGTGAGTTTGTCATGTAATGCTTGCTCTCATTCTTGGCTTGTAAAGTTCACTGGTTACCGATCACTGGTTACTGCCCAAACTTACTTATCTGAACTGTGCGTCCACCCTCCTCAGCCGAGCGGACCAGCGCCGCCATCATTGCCATCACTTCGACCGACCAGGCTACTGGAAACGGCGGTTCGCCGCTTTCCGCCATCTGGATAACTCGCGCCAGAGTCTCAGTATAGAACCGGCTCCCGTCTACGATATCCGCCTCGCCCCAACCCTCCGCGCCGAACACCGCGCCATGATAAAGGCCCGGCGTCTCGTGGAGCAGGTTGACCACCCCCTGCCGTCCATCCGCATAGTGGACGAGCCCGATGTCGCAACGGTCGGTGCGTCGCGTCGTGACCGCCTCGGCGCCGCTCCCCAACAGGGTATGCAGCAGCTCGACCGCATGGATGCCATAGAAAAAGGGATGCAATGCCCGCGGGTCCGGGAAATCGCCTGCCGCCGCGCCGCTGACGACAGCGCAGTTCAGCGCCCCAAAGCCCGCCATCCTCTCCTGTAACTCCATGACCTCCCCCGCATAGCGCAACGCCGAGCACGACATCAGCGGCACATCCCGTTCCGCGGCCAAACTGACCAGGCTGTGAACGTCATCCATCTCGTTCGCAAACGGCTTGTCCACAAAAGTCGGGAGACCCGCCTCGATCGCAAGCCGCGCATGCGGCGGATGGTCGTCACCGTAGCGGTTGACCACCATGGCCAGATCCACGTCGGTCAATGCATCTGCCGGCGTCCCGACCACCTCCGGAATCTGCCACGCCTGTGCCTTCTCCCGCGCCTGGTCCGCATCCTCCCCCCAAAGCTTGACTACCTGCGCCCGTCCATGTAACGGGCTGTCCGGCGGGTTGACCAGCTGGGTCCACGCCTCAGTATGCGTGCTATCCGCTCCGATCATGCCGATTCGTATCATTTTTTCTTCCTCTGGACAGTTATTCCTGCTTTACGTCGTTTCGCAGCCGGTTTTCGTCGCAAACGCCCCAAAACCGATTGACAGCGATTTCCTCTGTTCGCTATACTTCAGCTGCACACTTCAACAATGCCAGCCGGTCGTCCGCCTGCGACCGCGAATGTCCGAAAACTCGAAAAGGAGTTCTCCCCATGGCCCTGACCGACGAACAGAAAGAATTCTTCTGGGAAAATGGCTATCTCCCTTACCACCGCATCCTCTCAGACGAAGATCTCACCGCATTGCGCACACGCAGCGAAGCCATCATCAGCGGCGAAGTCAACCACGTGCCGCCCCGCTACATCCAGTTCGAGGCCAAGTTCCGCGACGACCTGCCCGCCGACGTCGAGCCGCTTGACGCCGTGCGCAAAATGACCCAGCTCTGCTACTTCGACGACGTCTTCGAGCGCACCGCCCGCAAACCGGAGATTGTGGATGTAATCGCCGACCTTATAGGTCCCAACATCAAGCTCTACACCGACCAGCTGATGATGAAGCCCCGTTTCCATGGCACCGTCACCGACTGGCATCAGGACTCAATGGCCTGGCAAATGTTCGCGCCCCAGGAACACGTCAGCTGCTGGGTTGCCCTCGACGACGCCACCGTCGACAACGGTTGCATGACCGTCATCCCCGGCAGCCACAAATGGGGCCCCATCGGGCCTGAATACAAAAAACGCTTCCTGGACAATCCGCTCGTCAACGAACCGGTACCCGTGGAGCTGCCCGCCGGCAGCTGCATGTTCCACCACGGCCTCAACTTCCACCGCACGGGCGCCAACTCCACCCCGCACCGCCGCCGCGGACTTGCGCTCCACTATATCCGTTCGGAGACAATGTACTTCGGCATCGAAGACGAAGAGACCCGTCTCCTCACCGAATGCGAAAAGCCGCGCGGTGAGTTTCGCTTCATGCTGATCCGCGGCAAGGAGTACCCCGGCAGAGTCTAGTCAACCGGCAATGCCCGCGCCGTCAAAATTCATGGCGGTCGCCGGCTATATTTCTACCCTCCGGCCCGTCCGCGAAGACTCATACGCGGCATCGAATATCTGCAAAATGTGGTGAGCGTCCTCGATGCTCACCACAGCCTTTCCCCCTTCACGCACCGCCCGCACAAAGTCGGTCACATACTCGAAGCCCCACTGCTCCGCGTAAACCGGCCGCGGCGCCGGCGGCATGTTGAACCTGCGCTCAGGCGCGCCTTTCCACGCCGGCGCCGCGCTGCTCACAGTCAGCAGCCCGTCCCCGACAGGCCCCCACGTCGCCGCCCCCAGCTGACCCCGCACCGCTATAAATGTATCGTTGCGCGGACCGACCCCGCTCAACAAGTAGCCCATGTGCAGGCAGGCATGTACGCCGTTCTCATACGCCAGCGCCACAGTCGCCGCATCCTCCACGCCCTCTTGAATTTCATCCGTACGCCGGCTGCACAGCGCCGTCACCGAGCGTACCCGCGCCTGCGCAAACATCTGGAAGAGCGTCAGCCAGTGCCCGCCCTCCATGTGCAGAATGCCGCCCCCTTCAGTCTCGCGTCGGTACATCCAGTGCTCCGGCTCGCGCAAGCCCTCCGCAACCTGAATCGTCACCAACCGGGCCTCCATCGCCAGCAGCTGCCCCAGGACCCCCTCGTCCAGACAGCGCCGGATCTCCTGCGCCACCGGATGCCGCGGCCAGGGATAGCCGATCTGGACGACCAGATTACGCTCCTTGGCCAGTTGACAGACCGGCAGCAGCTCCGGCGCCGTACGCGCCGCCTGCTTCTCGATAAACATATGCTTGCCGGCCTCCGCCAGCCGTTCCGCAGCCCGCGTCGCCTCATCCGGCGGCAGCATCACCACCGCGGCGTCAAACCCGTCCCACTCGAAAAACTCACAGAGGTTGTCGAAAATCCGGGCCTCCGGATCGTGCCGCGCCAGGCTTTCCAGCGCCGCCGCCTCATTCGCATCCCATTCGCAGTATGCCGTGATCCGGGCGTCTTCCTGCCCATGGAGCGACTTGATCAGCCCGTGATTGCCCTCAGGCTCCAGCCCGCCCGCATGAATCCGCAAGCCCACCACCGCAACGCGCAGAGGCTCTGAACTATTCATAACAAGACCGTCTTCCCCTCCGCCGCCGACGCATGGGCAGCCTCAATGATCTGCAGCGACCTGATAATCTCCTCCACCTCGTAGCCGGAGCTCCCCTCCCCGCGAATCGCCGCCGCAAACGCCTGGATCGACGCCCTCCCTTCAGGCCCGTACCCTGGCGTCGGCGGCGAAGGAAATTCAAAGCTGCGTGTCGGCGCGCCCGACCACTCCGGATGCTCACTCTTGATTGTGCACACTCCCTCGTCCACATCCCACTTGATCCACCCGAGCGACCCGCGCAACCCAATCGAGATCTCCCCGTCCCCCGACGTGAAATAACCCGCATGCAGGCTGCCGATCATCCCGTTGTCAAAGCCCAACGAGACCGCCGCCGCATCCTCGACGTCGATATCATGCCCACCAACATTGGCCTCGATCGCCGCAACCCGCGCCACCTCGGCGCCCGTCATATACCGCATCAGGTCGAACCAGTGACAGCCCAGAAAGTTGAGTATCCCCCCGCCCGCATTTTCCCGGCTGAAATACCAGTTCTGCGGGTCCCGTCTCGCCACACTCGACGTCAGAAAACGGAACTCAATCGAATACGGCTTCCCCAGCAGTCCCGCCGCCCACGTCTTCCTGATTAGGTTCGCAATCGGGTGAAAACGCCACGTGTAGCCGCACGAAAAGTGGAGACTGTTGCGCCGTACAGCCTCGGCCACCGGCGCCAGCGCGCTTGAGTGTACTGCGTACGGCTTCTCCCCCCACACATGCACGCCGGCCTCGGCCACCTGCAACATCCACGAAGGCATATCCTTCAAGTACGTCGAGACCATCACCGCATCCGGCTTCCCCTGCGACAGGAGGTCCCCCAGGCTGTCGTAAAAGGGGACATCCTGGACATCGGCCTTCAGGTTCGGCTTCACTCCTTCCGGGTCGGGATCGTAAAAGCCGATCAACTCGATCTCGTCCGACAACAGCATAAGCGTGTCCCGGTACATGTTCGCGTGCATCAGCGAAACACCGGCCTGCGCAAATCTCAGCTTTTTCATTTTCGACGGTCTCTCCACCTGAAAATTGTAGCTTGTCTGTCTATTGAACCACTGTCCATCCCAGGCCGCCGCCTTTTCACGGCGTAGCCCAGATCTCGTCGGCGATCAGACAGGAACTGAGCGGCCGGCCCACGAGCGGAATCCAATCCTGGCGGGCATACAACTCGCCGGGTACCATCTCCCCGTTCACTTCGAGGCCGGCGCTGTTGGCCACAACAAAGAGACAGTACGTGTATAAACCTGATCTTCCCGCGACGCCGTGATGAACAAACGGTGTCTCCAGATCGGTCCACGCCGCCCCCACAGTCCCGTCCGCACTGTCAATCGAGTAGCCCAGCCGTTGCCTCAAATCGCCGCCGCGGCCAAATCGTGCCGTGATGACCCGAGTCCCGCACGCCGCCAGTGAATTGT
This sequence comes from Caldilineaceae bacterium, assembly GCA_965200615.1. Lineage (GTDB taxonomy): Bacteria > Chloroflexota > Anaerolineae > Caldilineales > Caldilineaceae > Bin5. The sequence goes on from OZ241377.1 coordinate 2,842,061, forward strand.
CGCTGTCGCGATACATCCTGTCGTAAAGCCACTCTGCCATCTCCGGGTTGTCCGTATACACCGCGCTGGCTGGCGCCGACGGCATGCACGAGGGATCAATGTGCAGAAAGCCTGCATGCCCACCCCCCGCCGGGCTGTACTCTGTCTGAAACAGGCTGAACCGAGCAGAGTCCTCCTCCGCACCCGCCTCCCGCAGATACAGCAAATAGTGAATGCCGCACCATATCGGCCTCTGATCACTCTGTTGCCGAGTCACTCTCCCACTCCATTCCCTGGTCCAACCTTCTCACACAAGTCGGGCCAGCCACTGACCACTTCAGCTCAGATTCCGCTGTGGTTTCGCTTGCGAAAATGCCTGAACACCTTACGTACCGCCGCCGAAATATCGGCCACGTCTTCATCGTCCATACTCGGCTGCATCCCAAAACTGAATCCCCGCCGCATCAGCTTCTCCCCATTCGGGCAGTCGGCAAACCTGTAGTCCACCGGCTTCTCCCGCCCGTAGTCGAAAGGAAAGCGGCTGCTCCCGTAGCAGTTCGGCTCCGACAGGAACGGGTTGCGGTACAGCGGCCCCTCCTTGCCCGAACCGATGTACGGCCCCCCCGCCGGGATTCCCTCCTGGTTGAGCGCCTCTGCAAACTCCCACGCGTCACACTCCATCTTGTCCGTGTCCAACGTCATGCCCAGCACCCAATGTGAGTGCCTGTCCCCCTCCCGCACACGCTGCGGGGTAATCTCCTCGATATCCAACACCTGGTCCATGATCCCTTGCGCCGCCTCGATCTTCTTCTCGATATACCCGTCCACCTTCTTCAACTGCGAGAGCAGGACCGCCGCCATCAAATCGTTCAGCTTGTAGTTCGGCGCCAGAAAATAGTTCGCGTAGGGCCGCCCTTCGAACGGACCGCCATTGCGCGGCAGCGCCGCGTCAGAGAAGATTAACGCCCGTTCCCACAACGTCTCATTGTCCGACATGATTGCGCCGCCGCCCCCCGCCGAGAGATGCTTTCCCCCAAAGCTGAAGCCATTGATATCCCCCATCGAACCGACCACCTTGCCCTGGTACTCCGCAAAATGGGCCTGGCAGCAGTCCTCCAACAGAAAGATCTGATGCCGGTCTGCGATCTCGCGCAGTGCCGCCATATCACATGGGTTCCCGTAAAGGTGCACAGCGATAATGGCCCGCGTCCTCGGCGTAATCTTCGCCTCCACGTCCGCCGGGTCCAGCGTGAACGTATCGTCAATGTCGGCAAACACCGGCACGCAGTTGTGCAGCAGCGTACCAATGATGCTGCCCCCCGAAGTCCAGGGCGTGACGATGATCTCATCCCCTGGATCCGGATTGATCGCGCCGACGCAAGTGTGCATCGCCGCCGTGCCCGATGTCACAGTGACCACGTGGGCGACACCGTGACGAGCCGCGAACGCCTTCTCAAACTGCCTGACCTTTGGCCCCTTGCCCAGCGCACCCGACCGGATCACCTCCGAGAGCGCCTCGATATCCTCGTCGCCAAAGTAATGACTGGGTCCAAAGGGAACTGTTCGGACCGGCGCCCCCCCATTCATCGCTAACTGTTCGCCCATGACAACCTCCCTCCTTCGCGCTTGACTTTGTCCTGTCCGCTTTCGCCCAGCAGTCCCGCTATAATTCCCACCAACTTCGCCGCATCGCGCGGCAACAGGAACGCCTCGGTGTCCTGCGTGATTCTCTTCTGCCCTCTCTCCAGAAGACCAAACTGCCAGATCGGCCCGGCTGTGACCAGGCCGAATATCTGCGTCCGGACTCCCTGGACCATTCCAGAACCTCCTGCGCCGCCCCGGGCGGGACCGGTGCGATGGGCCTTTCGCGCCCGCCGCGGATGAACCGGTTCGACCGTTGGCATTGCCAGCTGTTCACTCAGAGCGACCATCTGGACGGCCAGCTTCCTGAATCCACGCTCCAACTCCTCGTTCATCACCCCGGCCACAACAAGGTCATGCCTGCCCTGCAGCAGAAAGTCCACCGTGCCGCTTAGCCGTCCGCCCGCAACTGCATACTCAATGTTCATCTTGAACCTGACCTGATCGAGCGCAGCGAGCAGCAGCGGCGTCACATAGAACGCGCGCGCAGTCGTTTCATTGGTCATCGGCACAAAGGGTAACCGCTCCCGCATCTGCGCACGCATCATCTCAACCTGCGGCGCAAAGGGCGTCTCCTCAACAGATTGTAACGACAAGGGGGCGCTGCGATAGCGGTAGCCTAAATCAGCAAGTATCTCTCTGGTCTCTAAGTTCTGCTTGAGGATCTGGGAAAACGTATAGGAAGTTCCTTCTGGGGGTACCATGAAATTTTAGCGCTGGCACGCCATTTGCGGCTCGGCCGTCTACCATCTGCCTGTGGTCCTTGCAGCCTGCCCACGCAGCATGGGCCCGGCAGAGCCGTTGTTTCGCTTCCCAGACAAACTTGTGTTGGCGCTTGCCTTGCAGCCCAACGTGCCTCCATCCTAGCAGAGCGATTGTCGTATGTCAAAGTGGAGCAAAATGACGAGCAGGGTCCAAGTCGGGGACGGGCCTCTCGCTTACTATCGCAAAGAGGGGAGGAAAACCCGTTACGATATCGAGTCTCTGTGCAGTGAAGCAGTCAACTTGCAGTGACGCTCTTTCCGCTTGAACCGCCGCCGCGTCGAAACTCACTCTTCTACGCTAAGGGCGTTTATTTCACTGGTCACAACGCATCCGGCTGGATGTACCTTATTTTCCCCGTTTCGTGGTCTAGTCATTGGGGCCAACCATAATATGACCGCTTCCGTCCTGAAATTTGGAACTGAGACAAGCGTGTTTTATTATTCCACCGTGCCCCACCTATCCGAATTTTACCTTGATTCCCCAAATTGCACTCTTGCGCACTCCTTGCGGGCGATCACCAATGTGATTCAGATTGTTAGCTGGCCAAGTGTCGCGGCCGCAACGCGTCCATCCACGAGTGTGCGTACTGTCTGTCGTTCGAAGCCGGATCTTCAGACGAGATATCATTAACTGCGGCGCCATCCCGCGAATCCATTCATTCAGAGGAGACAAGATATGTCCAAACTTCAGATGCCTTCCCATCAAAATATGAGCCGTCGCGACATGCTGCGGCTTGCCGGAGTTGGCGCAGCTGGCGCCGCGCTGGCTGCCTGTGCCGCACCTGCGGCCGCGCCGGATTCAGGCAGCGATGCAGCCCCCGCCATGGAGCCGATCACTGTCATCGCCACCACCTCGATGCCCGTCAACACCTTCGACAATGCCTTGGAACGGTCCCTTGAAAGGATCCCCAACATCGCCATGGAAGTGAACGCCAACGGCTGGGGCGAAGGCGGCTGGGACGGCTACTCCGACACACTGCTGACCCGCATCGCCGGCGGCGAACAGATCGACGTCATCATGATCGCCATCGAAGGGCTCAGGCTGCTCACCGCCAAGAACGTCCTCGTGGCCCTGGACGACTTCCTCGCCGCAGATGAACCTGCCAATGAAATCCTCCAGAACGACGTCCACGTCACCCTGCGCGAAATGCTCCAGGTCGACGGCAAGCAATACGAGTACCCCTTCTCCTGGAACAACATGGTCATGTACTACAACACCGCCGTATTCGAGGAGGAAGGCCTGGAGCCGCCCTCGACCGACTGGACGTGGGACGATTTCCTGCAGACCTGTATCAGTGTCGCCAACGTCACCGGCGGCGCCGACGACCGCTTCGCCTACTCCTTCTGGGGCGCCGGCATGTTCGGCATGGCCGCCTGGTACTTCAACAATGACGTTTCACCAATGTCGGATGACTGGGTGGACTCGAACCTGCTCGACCCCAAGGTAGCCGAGACAGTTCAGTTCCTGGCCGATCTGATTCTGGAGCACAAAGTCGCCCCCAACCCCGAAGGCTGGGATGAATGGGCACAGTTCCACGCCGGCAATCTCGTCATGCGCACCTGCGGCCGCTGGTGCATCGGCGGTTCCCTCGAAGCCGAATTCGACACCTACGACATCCAGTATCAGCCGCACCAGGCCGGCCCGCTCAAGACCGTGGCCGGGACCGACGGCTGGGGCGTCTCCACCTCCAGCGAGAGTCCGCAAGAGGCTTGGGAGGTCGTCAAGCTCCTTTCCGACACCGACACCTCCATCGACATGGTCCAGCTCGGCGGTAACATCCCCGCGCTGCGCTCGGTCGCCGAAATGCCCGTCTTCGCCGAGTTCGGCCCGCCCAATACCGCGCTATTCTACGAATCGCTCGACTTCGCAGCGACCGTGCCGTCGCCCACCAACTTCAATATCGTCGAACCCATCCTCAACCGGAACTACGCCACCATCTGGAATGGTGAACGCACCGTCGAAGAGGCGCTGCAGGCTGCCCATGATGAACTGCAGCCCGAAATGGACAAACTCAAGCAGGCATAGTCAGATCAATTCAGGAATGGCAGGTTGCCGGAGGCAAGGCGCCCCTTACGCCTCGGCCTCTCGGCAGCCTGCCACCCTTCTGCTCTCTCCGCACAGGACATGCCATGACGTCAACAGCACTGTCTGGAGACAAAGTCAGCAGACCGGCCAAACCCCAAAAATTGACCACACTGGCGCGGCGCGAAGCATGGGCCGGCTATCTCTTTGCCACACCCGCCCTGCTCGGCCTTCTCGTCTTCACCGCCCTGCCTATCATCGCCTCTCTTGTCCTCATCTTCCTCCACTATGATCTGTTGACGCCGCCAAAATGGGCCGGCGCTGAGAATGTCACCCGCCTCACGACCGACTCCAGGATGTTCAAGATCTACTGGAACTCCCTGCGGCTCACGGTCGGCGCCACCTTCCTCAACAACGTCCTCGGCCTCCTCTTGGCCGTGGGCCTCAACCGTGCCATGCCCTGGGGCATTCGCTACGTCCTCCGCACCTCCATCTTCTTCCCCGTCATGACCACGACCGCTTCCCTGGCCGTTGTCTGGCGCTTCCTCCTGACCCAGGACCGGGGCGTCGTCAACTTCCTTATCGGCCAGATCGGTCTGGATCCCGTGCCTTGGCTCAGCAGCTCAACCTGGGCGCTCGTCTCGGCCATGATCTACGACGTCTGGAAGGCCTGCGGCTATCTCATGGTCATCTATCTGGCCGGCCTCCAGGGCATTCCCGCCGTCTACTACGAAGCCGCCCGCATCGACGGCGCCGGATTCTGGCAACAGTTCCGCAATGTAACGCTTCCACTCATCTCGCCAACAGCCTTCTTTGCCATCGTCATCTCTCTCATCGGCGCATTCCAGATTTTTGACAACGTCTGGGTACTCACCGAAGGCGGCCCCGGCGACGCCTCCCGCGTTATCGCCATGTATATCTACGAAAAGGCGTTCCGCGGCTTCGAAATGGGCTACGCCTCTGCCGTTTCCTTTACCCTGTTTGTCATCCTGATTACGCTCACATTGCTTCAATTCCTCGGCGCACGGCGCTGGGTTCACTATGAATAGCGGGCTGCCATTCTCGCGACACGGCCCCACCAAACGACTACCGACAAAAGACCGGTCTGATGGCAACGACAACAGGTCCCGCCACCGAGCCCGTTACAATTCGCAGAACATATAGAAAGTCCGTCTGGCTCCAGCTGGGCGAAGCCCTCCTGTGGCTGCTCCTGATCACCATTGCCATCATCGAGATCGCACCTATCAGCTGGATGTTCTCGACCTCTCTGCGCGATCCCAAGAACTCCTTCGACCTGCCCCCCGACTTCTGGCCCACAGCGCTGCACTGGCAGAACTATCTCGCCGTCATCAACTCCCCTGACATCGAGTTCATGTTGTTCTTCTGGAACAGCCTCAAGATCGCTCTCATTGTCACCGCCGCCCAGCTCCTCACCTGCTCGATGGCGGGCTACGCCTTCGGCCGCCTGCGATTCTTCGGTCGCGACATCCTATTCGGACTGTTCCTCGCCTCCCTGATGGTCCCCGCGACCGTGACCCTGATCCCTTCATTCATCATCATCCGCTCACTCGATCTCATGAACACGCACTGGGCCCTCATTCTCCCCAGTGTAACCAGCGCCTTCGGCGTCTTCCTGCTCCGCCAGCACTTCAAATCCTTGCCCGAGGAACTCCTCGACGCCGCCAAAATCGACGGCGCCGGCTACTTCCGCATCTATTGGCAGATCCTGCTCCCGCTGACAGGACCGGCGCTCTCCGCCCTCGGCATCTTCACCTTTCTCGCCTCCTGGAATAACTTTGTCGGCCCCCTGCTATTTCTGCGCGACTGGGACAAATTCACCTTCCCCATCGCCATCGCCACCATACGCGGCTACATGGGCTCCGGCAACCAGTCCGAGGTCCTCGCCGGCATCATGATATCGATCTTTCCACTCCTTGTCTTTTTCCTGCTGGCACAGCGATGGATCGTGCAGGGCGCGGCCATCACCGGTTTGAAAGGATGACAAGTCAGCAGGGCATTTCCGGCAGTACATACGTCGTCCATGTCGGGCAGACACTGTGGGAAAATCTGCCCCAGCTGCTTTGGGGAGCCTTGCTCTTCACTCTCGTCTGCATACCTGCCTCCTTCCTCTTCACACTGGGACTATTCATCCCAACGCTACTCGTAGCCTCCATCACCATCGGCCCGGCCTGGACCGCGCTACTTGCCTTCGAGAAGCGCCTTCTTCAGGGAAGGGTGCCGCGGCAATTTTCACTCTTTGACGACTTTCGCCAGTCCTGGCGTCGCAGCACGCTGTTGAGCCTCTTGACGATCTTTCCACTGCTTGCTCTGATGACAACACTGCCAGCCCTTCAGTCGCCCCCGGTTGCCCCAATAGTCTGGATCGGCCTGGGAGCCGATCTCCTGGGATGCGCAGTCATGGCAACACTCTCCTTCTACGCCTTTCCCAGTCTGGTCCTGCACCCGGATCAAGGCGTCCGCACCTGCATCCGCGACGCACTGATCCTGGCCAGCCGCCATCCCGCCAACAGCTTGGGCCTGCTGGCCATAGGCATTCTGTTCTGCTTCTGTATTGCTTACATCAGCCCGGCTTTGCTCTTGCTCCTGCCAACCGTCTACGCCCTCTTCATCGCCGCCAACCACCTCCTCGTCCTCCAAAAAGAGGCCCCACCATAAATCAGTCTCTCAATCCGCAGTTCAACGACCACCGACCACTGCAGTTCTGGAGTCCCAAATGGAGCACTTCGTCTACCGCAACGAAAAAACCAACCAGATCAGCTTCCCCCTCGGCGGCATCGGCGCCGGCTGCATCGGCCTCGCCGGCAACGGACGCCTCATCGACTGGGAAATCTTCAACCGCCCCAATAAGGGCAGCGTCAACGGCTTCTCCCACTTCGCCATCCGCGCCGAAAAAGACGGCGAAGTCACCGACGCCCGCATCCTCCACGGCAACCTGCACTCCCCCTACCAGGGAGAACTCGTCGCGCCCATATTCAGCACCTTCGGCTGGGGCCCCCGCCGCGAATATCTGACCGGCCTCCCCCACTTCGAAAGCGTCGACTTCCGCGGCCAGTTCCCCATCGCCGAGCTCTCATACCGCGACGACACATTCCCCGGCCAGGTCCAGCTGACCGCCTTCAACCCCTTCATCCCCACCAACGAGGACGACTCCGGTATCCCCGCCGCCTTCTTCGAATTCAGCGTTACCAATACCACCGCCGCCGCGCAGATCTATACCATCGTCGGCGTGCTCACCAATCCCCTTCCCGCCACAAACCTGAACACGGTTGAAGCAAACCCGTGGGGCCATACCCTGCACCTCTCCACCGACGGCCTCCAGCCCGATGACACCGCCTACGGCAACCTGACGCTCGCCACCGACGCCGCCTTGGCCGACGATGTCGACCTGAGCTGGCAGCAGAACTGGTTCCGCGGGGCCTGGTTCGACAATCTCGAAGTCTACTGGAAGGACCTCAATACACCCGGGCCCTTCCAGAACCGCGTGTACGACGCCGGCGAACAGAAAGCCGGCGGCGCCCGCTTCACCGAACAGGACACAGGCCTCCTCGCCGTCCACCTGCCCGTCGCCGCCGGCGAAACCCGCCGCGTCCGCTTCGTTATCAGCTGGAGCTTCCCCAACTGCGAGAACTACTGGAAAGAAGAACAGGCCGGCGCGCCAAATTGGAAAAACTACTATGCCACCTGCTGGCAGGATTCCGGCGCGAGCGCACAGTACGCCATCGAGCACTGGCCCCGCCTCTACGACGAGACCGATCGCTTCCAGGCAGCGCTCTTCGCCTCGACCATTCCAGCCGCTGCCCTCGACGCCGTCTCGGCCAATATCTCAATCCTCAAATCGCCCACAGTCCTCCGCCTCGAAGACGGCACCTTCTACGGCTGGGAGGGTCTCCACCCCGACGAGGGCTGCTGCGAAGGCAGCTGCACCCACGTCTGGAACTACCAGCAGGCGCTCCCCTTCCTCTTCCCCGCCCTCGAGCGCACCATGCGCACCGCCGACTACCGCTACAACCTCCTCGAAAACGGCGCCATGCCTTTCCGCATCCAGCTTCCTCTCGGCTCCAAGCCTTGGCCCTTCCGCCCCTGCTGCGACGGCCAGTTCGGCGGCGTCATGAAGACCTATCGCGACTGGAAGATCAGCGGCGATCACGCCTGGCTGCGCTCCATCTGGCCCGGAGTAAAGAAGTCCCTCGAATACGCCTGGAGCCCCGATAACATCGACCGCTGGGACCCCGACAAGTCCGGCGTGCTCACCGGCCGCCAGCATCATACCCTCGATATGGAGCTCTTCGGCCCCAACTCATGGCTGACAGGCTTCTACCTCGGCGCACTCAAAGCCGCCTCCGAAATGGCCGAATCCATAGGCGATGTGGCAACCGCCTCCGAATGCCATGCCATCTTCGAACGCGGCAAGGCCTGGGTCGATGAAAACCTCTTCAACGGCGAATACTACATACAGGACGTCGACCTCGCCGATCGCGCCCTCGTCGAATCCTACGGGCCTCAGGACGACTCCCTCAAGGGCGGCTCCGCCCTCGACGCCTACTGGAACGCCGAACACAACGAAATCAAATACCAGATCGGCAAAGGCAGCAGCATCGACCAGGTGCTCGCCCAGTGGCACGCCTCCCTCTACGGCCTCGGCGACCTCCACGACCCGGATCAGGTCAAACAGGCCTGCGCCGCCATCTACAAATACAACTTCGTTCCCGAGATGAGCCAGGTCTACAACCCCTGCCGCATCTACGCCCTCAACGACGAAGGCGGCCTCGTCATCTGCGCCTGGCCCGACGACGTCGAAAAGCCGCTCATCCCCGCGCCCTACTCGCAGGAAACCATGAACGGCTTCGAATACGCCGCCGCCTGCCACATGATCATGGTCGGCCTCGTCGACGAAGGCATGCGCTGCGTCGAGGCCATCCGCCACCGCTACGACGGCGAGCGCCGCAACCCCTGGAACGAATTCGAGTGCGGCAACAACTACGCCCGCAGCATGGCGTCCTACGCCCTCCTCAACGCCTTCTCCGGCTTCCAGTTCGACATGGTCAACGGCGGGCTCGGCTTCCAGCCCGTCCAGCCCCCGAACGGAGAATTCCGCAGCTTCTGGTCCCTCGACTCCGGCTGGGGTGAGTTCCGCATGACGCCGGAGCTCTGTTCCCTTGAAATCCTTTACGGCTCCCTGACTCTCCGCAGTCTCCATCTGCCCTTCCTTGCCGGCGCCCCCGTAGCCGCCGTCACCATTGACAATGAACCGCTCGCCTTCCAAAAACAGGACGGCGCCATCAACTTGCAGACAAAGACCCGGATCCAAGCCGGACAAACGCTCCAGGTGCTCTACTCGTGAGCCGCCCAGCCTCATTCTGAACTGCCTGAACACCGGCGCCGGGCTGCTGGTCCCGGCGCCGGCCCAAACAAGCGACAAAAGGTGTTCCCCGCACCCCTCCGTATATAATTCCCCCATCGCAACGGCAGTAAATACTTCGGAGAAGATCCCTGCGTCGCTCCGCGGAAGCCAACCACACAGGAGGCCAAAAACATGCAACCGGCTCAAAAAAAAGTCTCAGGAATACTCCTCGTCGATGACCTGCGCGCCGCCGTCGACGACGGCTCCATAGACACCGTTATCCTGGCCTCGCCGGATCCCTACGGCAAGCTCATGGGCAAGCGCCTCGACGCCTCCTTCTTCCTCACCGACGTCGTGCGCGGCGCCCACGCCTGCGACTACCTCTATTCCGTCGATATGGAGATGGAACCGGTCCCCGGCTACGATTTCTCCAACTGGGAGCTCGGATACGGCGACGTTCATCTGGCGCCCGATCTCGCAACACTTCGCAAGCTGTCCTGGCTCGATCGGACCGCCCTGGTGATCTGCGACGCCCAACTGGAACCCGGCCATGAGCCGGTATCAGTAGCGCCCCGTTCCATACTCCGCAGGCAGCTTGAACGGCTGCACGCCCAGGGATTTGAAGCCATGGCGGGGTCGGAACTGGAATACTTCCTCTATCGGACTTCATACCTGGACGCGGCCCGCAACGATTATCGGGATCTGACCCAGGTTGGATGGTATCGGGAGGACTACCACCTGCTGCAGGGGTCGAGGACCGAAGACCTGAACGGCGCATTTCGCCGTCATCTCGCCGCCTCCGGTGTCCCCGTCGAATCGACGAAGGGCGAGTTCGGAAAGGGCCAGCACGAGCTCAACATCCGCTACGCGCCGGTCCTGGACATGGCCGACCGTCATCTCCTGGTCAAGCAGGCCGTAAAGGAGATATCAGATCAGCTCGGTTGCAGCGCCACCTTCATGGCCAAGCCCGACGCAATCGAGGCCGGTTCAAGTTGCCACCTCCACGTCAGCCTCTGGACCTCCGCGAACGGAGAGTTGACCGGCGCCTTCCCCGGAAATGGAGACCTCGCCGGCATCGCCTGCTCCGACCTCTTCCGCTGGTTCCTCGGCGGCTGGATGCGCTACGTGCCCGAGTTGATGGTCTGCTACGCCCCAACCGTGAACTCATACAAGCGCTTCCAGGCCGGCAGCTGGGCCCCAACCGCGATAGCATGGTCCCCTGACAACCGCACCGCCGGCTTCCGTGTCGTCGGCGCAGGGCCCAGTCTGCGCATCGAATGCCGCATTCCCGGCGCCGATGTCAACCCATACCTCGCCTACGCAGCCGTCATCGCCTCCGGCCTGACCGGTATCGAACAGCAGATCGAGCCCCCGCCCGCCTTCATCGGCGACGTCTACGCAGCCTCCGACGAGCAACTGTTGCCCCGTACCCTTGAGGAGGCCGTCGGCAACTTCAAGACCAGCGACCTCGCCCGTTCCGCATTCGGCCAAGACGTCGTCGCCCATTACTCACACTTCTTCTCCACCGAAGCCGAAGCCTACCGCCAAGCCGTCACCGACTGGGAACGCACCCGCTACTTTGAGCGCATCTAGTGGATCCCTTCAGCCGGCCGCCGGCGCCTGAGGCCCTCTTGCCTGCCGACCCTGTTCCAGCCCTTGTCGGCCTGACATAACCGGTGGTACAAACATCGGGGGCAGGTCACGCGAACGTTCAGCACTTACCGGGCAGGCAGCGAGTTGCTTCCGACCTTTCGGAATGCAACCGGCCTGGGTCCTGGATTGCTATATCGGTGCTATGATTGTATAGTAGGCGAGTCTTTGAGATCTGACCGCAAACCAAGCCACTGTTGGTCGGTCCTGTCCTCGGAAAGAAATCTGCTTCGTGCCGGAAGTTCGCATATCGTGAGATTGAAGGCATCAACCCCCGACCCGAATTGAGAAGAAGGACCGAAGTCAACTCATCCCGTTCGGCCACGACCTGTTGCGAAGGTGCCGCGATCGAGTTGCAGGCGGTCTACCCGAACTTTCCATTTTAAAGAATCGACTGTTTCAACGACATTGAGGAGGAACTCATGCCGCGACCAGTAACGCTCTTCACAGGTCAGTGGGCGGACTTGCCTTTCGAAACCATTTGCGAAAAGGCCAAATCTTTCGGCTATGACGGTCTGGAGCTTGCCTGTTGGGGCGATCATTTCGAGGTGGACAAAGCCCTTGAAGACGACGGCTATGTACAGGGACGCTGGGACACGCTGAACAAGCACGGTCTGCAATGTTTCGCTATCAGCAACCACCTGGTCGGTCAAGCGGTCGCTGACCGCATTGATGAACGCCACGAAAGCATTCTGCCGCCGCGCATCTGGGGCGATGGCACGGAAGACGGCGTTCGCGCCCGTGCAGCAGAGGAGATGAAGGACACCGCACGTGCCGCGGCCAAATTCGGTGTGAAAGTCGTGCCGGGATTTACCGGTTCGCCGATCTGGCACATGGTCTACTCTTTCCCGCCGAACCCGCCCGATTTCCTGGAGAAAGGGTTGGCTCTCTTTTCCGAGCTGTGGACTCCGATACTGGATGTCTTCAGCGAGAACGGGGTGAAGTTCGGACTTGAAGTTCATCCGACCGAGATCGCTTTCGATATCCACAGCGCCCAGAACGCCATTGACGCCCTGGACGGCCACGAGGCCTTCGGCTTCAACTACGACCCGAGTCACTTCGGTTATCAAGGAGTCGACTACGTCGGCTTCATCCGCAGATTCGCTGATCGCATCTTCCACGTGCATATGAAGGACGTGGGCTGGTCGGACAGCGGTAGGGAGGCGGGTGTCTTTGGCGGCCATGCCGAGTTTGGCGACCATCGCCGCTTCTGGGACTTCCGCTCGGTTGGGCGCGGCAAGATCGACTTTGAGGAGATCATGCGGGCCTTGAACGACATCGGCTACAACGGACCCCTCTCGATAGAATGGGAGGACGCGGGCATGGACCGAGAGCACGGCGCGACCGAATCCTGTGCCTACACGCGACAGATAGACTTTGCGCCGTCCGAAATCGCCTTTGACGCGGCCTTTGCCGAGTAGTTGGCGGCTTTGTCAGTGGGGGCGGCCTGCCAGCGGGCGGCCGCCTATTTCATGCCAGAAACCAAGAACAAAAGAGGGACTGACCAATGAGTGAAGGATCCGGATTCACTTCGATGGCTGGGGCGCGGGCTGAAGGTGACGCCCCGGAGATCGGTGTCGGTATGCTGGGTTATGCCTTTATGGGCAAGGCCCACAGCCATGCGATGTTGAACATCGCCCATATGATGTACCCGCCGCCGGCCGTGCCTAAGTTGGTGGGCATCGCGGGACGCGACGAACAGGCTGTAGCGGAGGCGGCCAGACGCTACGGATACGACGGCTACTACACGGACTGGCGGGCGATGCTTGACAACGACGACATCCAGCTGTTCGATAACGGCGGACCGAACGATACCCACGCGGATCCCTGCATTCTGGCCGCCGAACACGGCAAGCACATCCTGTGTGAGAAGCCGCTGGCGCGCACGGCCGATGAGGCGCAGAGCATGGTGGAAGCTGTGCAGAAGGCAGGTGTGAAGAACATGGTCGCCTTCAACTACCGCTTCGTGCCCGCGATCCGGCAAATTCGCAAGCTGGTGGATTCCGGTCTGCTGGGCCAGATCTACCACTTCCGCGCTGTCTATCTGCAAGAGTGGGTGATGGCCCACTATGACCTGCCGATGATTTGGCGGCTGCAGAAGTCGGTGGCTGGCAGCGGCGCGCTGGGAGACCTGGGAGCGCACATTATCGATTTGGGCCGCTATCTGGTCGGCGAGATAAAGAGCGTCTCGGGCATGACCCGTACCTTCATCGACGAACGCCCCTGGGACGACGGTACGATGGGCAAGGTTGATGTCGACGACGCCTTTACCGCGCTGCTGGAGTTTGATAACGGCGCGATCGGCACGGTTGAGGCCAGTCGCTTTGCCGCCGGGCGCAAGAACGGACAGCGCCTCGAAATCAATGCCGAAAAGGCAAGCATCGTCTTCAATCTGGAGCGTCTGAACGAACTGGAGATCTTCTGGGTCGGCGACGAACCGGCTGAAGCCCAAGGCTTCCGCAACGTGCTCGTTTCGGAGCCGTTCCACCCCTGGTGGGAGAACTGGTGGCCCCAGGGTCATATGATCGGCTGGGAGCATACCTTCGTGCATGAGATTACGCACTTGTTGGACTGCATCGTCAACGACGGAGACGTTGCGCCAATTGGCGCGGACTTTGTCGACGGCTATCGCAACGCCGTAATCTGTGACGCGATCCTGGAATCGGCGGCAAGCGGTCGCCACGTAGACTGCGTGTACGCTGTTTAACTGGCAACACCTCGATTCGGACTATTCGGGGCGGGACGCCCGCCGGCTTCCCCCCCGTACCTTCGACCCTCGTCAGCCTTCACCCCCGGTGGGAAAGGTAGGCATAGCCGCCAACGTCAATCCCCTCCCCAGTACGCGCCGCTCAGTGGGCACGCTTGGCAATGGCGGCTCCGGCGCAGTTTCGGAATGGTCCGCTATTTGACTCGTGCACTTTCTGCAGGGAACTGTATAGCGAGTCCTTCCCGGCGCCAGGTCTTTTCCTCCTATCACCCGGGCGCCTTCGAACCTACCCCAGGATCTGCCGCAGACTGGGCATACAGGAAGCCAGCCATGAAAATAGATCGAATTGAACTCCGTCGCATCCACATGCCCTATGTGCGGCCATTTGAGACCAGCGGATGGCGGCATGAAGGAAGCGACGCAGTCATTGTGCGGGTGGACGCGGACGGGGTGACCGGTTGGGGGGAGTCGCCCGTCAGTGACGGCCCCTGGTACAACGAAGAGACCTTTCACACCGCGCTGATCATGCAGCGGGAGTTCTTGGGGCCGATGCTGCTGGAGGCGGATATTTCCGCGCCGGAAGAGGTGCGCGGGATCTTCAAGAAGCTGCGCGCCAATCGGATGGCCAAAGCCGGGCTGGAGTTTGCCGTCTGGGACCTTTTTGCACGCGCGCAGAACACATCCCTGGCAAGCCTCCTGGGCGGAACCCGAGAGGAGGTGGCCGTGGGCGTGAGTGTGCCGATTCACGCAAACATTGGCGCCCTACTCGAGACTGTGGAGGGCTACCTGGAGGACGGCTACCAGCGGGTTAAGCTGAAGATCAAACCAGGTTGGGACGTCGAGCCGGCGGGAGCGGTTCGCGAACGCTGGCCGGACCTGCTGCTGCAGGTGGACGGCAACAGCATCTACCACTTGGAGGATGCGGAGCATCTGCGGCAGTTGGACCGCTTCGACCTGTTATTGAACGAGCAGCCGCTCGACCACGACGATATTTTCGATCACGCCAAGTTGGCAAAGCTGATTGAAACGCCGGTCTGCCTGGACGAGAGTATCGTCTCCCCGGACCACGCCCGCTGGGCGCTGGAGCTGGACGCCTGCGGAGTGATAAACATTAAGCCGTCCCGAATTGGAGGATTGGCCGATTCAGTGGCCGTCCACGACATGTGCCAGGCTGCGGGCATTCCCGTCTGGCATGGGGGGATGCTGGAAACCGGGATCGGGCGGGCCATCAGCGTGGCGCTGGCGAGCCTGCCTAACTTTACGCTGCCGGGCGACATCAGCGCCAACGACCGCTACTTTGAGCGGGATATCGTCACCAATCCGTTTACGCTCAACAGCAATAGTACGCTCACTGTGCCAGGCGGGCCGGGGCACGGCGCGCAGGTTGACGAAGCGTATCTGGAGGAAGTGACGGTGGAGAAAGTGTGCCTGCGCCGGAACAGGTACCGGTCTCTATAGCGACCCCGCGATCGATTCTGCGGCTCATGGTTCGGTCTCTTCTCCGGTGCGAGGGAGCTCAACCCCTTCAGCTGGATCGTAGGTAAGTCAGCATCCCCCCAGGGAGGATCTCTATGGCGAAGAAACGGGGGAAGCCGTCCTTTATCGGCATCGACCTGGCCTGGAGCGACAGGAATCCGTCGGGCGTTGCGGTGATCCGAGACGGGCGCTTGGTTGCCAGTTCAGGCGGACTGGGCAAGATGTCTGAGATCCTCGACTTCGTTGGCGCTCATCTCTCCCGGCGGAATGGGTCAATCGTGGCAGTTGACGCCCCGCTGAAGGTGCCTAATGAGACGGGCATCAGGGCGTGCGACCGCGCGCTGTCGGCGGACTGGCGTCCCTATCAGGCTGGAGCGTATCCGGCAAACAGAAAGCTGCTGGAACGCGATGGCGTCGTGCGCGGGGAAGCCCTGACGGCGGCGCTGTCTGAACGATTCAAGTTCTATGAATCGGATGTGATTCCCCGGCGCACGAAGGCGCGGCTGGTATGCGAAGTATACCCCCATCCGGCTCTGGTCAGTCTGTTTGGGCTTGACCGTATCCTCAAGTACAAGCGCGGTCGGGGACGGTCTTTCGAAGAGCGCTGGTCGGAGCTTGACCGCTATCGAAAGCTGCTGCGCAAGCTGCGCAAGGCCGACCCGCGGCTGCGCAGGACCAGGCGGTTACTGAAGAGTACCGAAGTTTACGGCCTGCGCGGGGCCGCTCTGCAGGCCTATGAGGACGCGCTTGATGCGATAACCTGCGCCTATATTGCCTCGTACCTTTGGAGGCACGGGCCGCGGGTGGTTTCGCGGTATGGCTCACTGGAGGAGGGTCACATTCTGGTGCCGCAAGCGGCAAAATTCAGATAGCCGCCATCCGTGTGTATTGCGGCAAACCCTCAGTTTTTTGAGCGTCTGCGCAGGAAAAGCTTTTCGTCGCGAGTGACGACTCGACTCACGTAGCGCACAATCCTCACGTTATTCAGACTTTTAGCCGGACCTCTACGATTTACGCCCCGAGCCCTTCCCCTTTCGACTTGGGGCCTGCATCTTCGCCCATGAATCCCGCAGCGTAATGGTGCGGTTGAAGACAAGCCGGTCGCCGGCGCTGTCGGGGTCCAGGCAGAAGTAACCTTTGCGCTCAAACTGTACCGTCTGGCCGATATCGAGGTCGAGCGCGCCCGGCTCAAGTTGAACGCTGTCCAACACGGTCAACGAGTTGGGCGAAAGGCTGGCTATGTAGTCCTGGCCCTCCGGCACGTCGTAAGGATCCTCAACGTTGAAAAGACGATCATAGAGGCGCACTTCGGCGGGCACTGCGTGATCGGCGCTTACCCAGTGGATCGTGCCGCGCACTTTGCGGCCGTCGGGAGCGTAGCCGCCCCTTGTTTCGGGGTCGTAGGTGCAGTGCAGGGCAACGATCTCACCCTGCTCGTTCTTGATGACCTCTTCGCAGCGAACGAAGAAGCCCCAGCGGAGACGGACCTCCCGGCCGGGCGCCATGCGGTAAAACCGCCGCGGCGGGTCCTCCATGAAATCGTCCCGGTCGATGTACAGGTTGCGGCTGAACGGGACCGGCCGGCTGCCGGTGCTCTCATCCTCGGGATTGTTCACCGCGTCGAGCCATTCGGTCTCGCCTTCGGGGTAGTTTGTGATCACGACCGGCAGAGGATCGAGTACTCCCATCACGCGCATGGCGGTGCGGTTCAGCTCCTGGCGGATGAAGTGCTCCAGCAGCTCGATCTCTACTGTGCTGTTGGTACGGGCGATTCCGACGTGTTGACAGAGGTCGCGCAGGGCCTTGGGCGGCACGCCGCGCCGCCGCTGACCTGCCAGCGTTGGCATGCGCGGGTCGTCCCAGCCGTTCACATGGCCTTCTTCGACAAGACGCATGAGGCGCCTCTTGCTGGTCACCGTATAGGTGAATTCCAGCTTGGCGAACTCGATCTGGCGAGGATGGTAGACGCCCAGGGAGTCCAGGTACCAGTCGTACAGGGGGCGGTGGTTCAGGTACTCGAGCGAACAGAGTGAATGGGTAACGCTTTCGATCGAGTCGGACTGGCCGTGGGCCCAGTCGTACATCGGGTAGATGCGCCATTTGTCGCCGGTGCGCTGATGCTCGGCATGGCGGATGCGGTACATTACGGGGTCGCGCAGGTTGATGTTGGGCGAACTCATATCGATCTTGGCGCGCAAAACGCGGGCGCCGTCGGGAAACTCGCCCGCCTTCATCCGCTGGAACAGATCCAGGTTTTCTTCAACGGACCGGTCCCGATAGGGGCTGTTTGTGCCCGGTTCAGTCAAAGTGCCGCGATGAGCGCGAATCTCTTCCTGACTGAGATCGTCGACGTAGGCATGTCCATCCTGGATGAGTTGGAGCGCCCACTCGTAGAGTTGGTCGAAATAGTCGGAGGCGTAGAGGACGTTGGCCGGCTCGTAGCCGAGCCAGCGGATGTCCTTCAGTTGGGCCTCGACGAACTCCTGCTCCTCTTTGAGGGGGTTGGTGTCGTCGAAACGCAGATTGCAAGGACCGTCAAACTCCGCCGCCACCTCGAAATTCAACCCGATTGCCTTGGCATGCCCAATGTGCAGATAGCCGTTAGGTTCGGGCGGGAAGCGGGTTTGGAAGCGCCCATTGAAGCGCCCGCTGGCAATGTCATCCGCAATCGCTTCTCGAATGAAGTCCTTTGCCGCCACCGTAGAACTGCTCATCACTGCCTCCCGGGCTAACGGACGAACCGCCCGCTCTCAACTGCCCTCAGATCTGTTGTTGACAAAGCCCATTTCTCCACCATCACAGCAAAACAATATACATTATCCTCACTATGCCGGGCAAGAAACCACAGGTCGGGAACCATTGAGGCAGAGACGGATTGAAGCAGCAGCTTTGCGCTCGCTGCGGGTCGCTCTCCGGCCCATCAGATGCCGCTGGCGGCAGAGAATCCTCCGTCTACGGGAACGACAATGCCTGTAACGAAGCGGGAGGCGTCGCTGGCCAGCCAGATCGCGGCGCCTACCAGTTCATCCGGCTCGCCGAAACGCCCCATCGGCGTATGATCTACGATCTGCTGACCGCGTTCGGTCAGGACTGGGGAATCCCCTGTGCCGGATTGGGCGTCTTCTTTTATCAACAGGGCCCGGTTCTGTTCGCCGATGAAGAAGCCGGGCGCAATCGCATTTACGCGCATACCCGGCCCGTGCTTTTCGGCCAGGTCGACGGCCAGCCAGCGAGTCAGGTTGTCGACGGCCGCCTTGGCCGCGGAGTAGCCCATCACCCGCGTAAGGACCTTTTGGGAGGCCATCGATGAGATGTTGATGATCGAGCCTTTGCCCTGCTCCGCCATGGGTTCGCCGAAGATCTGAATCGGCAGAACCGTGCCGGTGAAATTCAGACCGACGACGCCTTCGAGCGCGCTGCGCGGCACATTGAAAAAGGTAAGGTCGCCGAAGACGGTGGCGTCGGGCCGGTTGCCGCCGGCGGCGTTGATCAGAACGTCCACGCTTCCCCATTCATCGATCAGTATCTGGCGCGCCGCTCGCAGGCTGTCCTCATCCAGTACGTCTGCCGGCAGGGGGATGGCATCGTGGCCGGCCGCCGCGATTTCGCCGGCCACCTCGCTGGCTTTGGCCTCCCGCCGCCCAAGGATGGCGACGCGCGCGCCGGCCCCGGCCAGACCGCGGGCCATCGCTCTCCCCAACACACCTGTGCCGCCGGTGATGACGGCAACCTTCCCGTCCAATGAAAACTGTTCTCTTGAACTCATGGCCATCTCCTTGCAGTGAAAGACGGGAGAGGAAAGGATATCTCTTCACGCGGGTCCCTCCTCGCCCTCAGAGGATCTGTTCAGCTATAATCAGTGAAAAGTGAAAGTCGGACAAAGGATCTTTTACAGCCTGTCCACCGTATTCAATCTATCGCCAACTCCGTGCGAACGAAAGGAAACCTTTGTGAATTCGTCTCTACGCAACTATATGCCCGAACGGGCCGATCGGTATTTCAGCGGCAGCAGTGCCCAAAGAACCGTAGCTGGCGCCCTGTTTGAAAGTGTGGCCGGCCTTCCTCTGATCTGTCCGCACGGCCACGTTGACCCGCTGCTGTTCGCCGATGCTGCGTACCATTTCGATTCGCCGGCCGAGTTCTTCCTGATCCCGGATCACTACGTCTTTCGGATGCTGTACTCGCAGGGCGTTCCTCTTGAAGCCCAGGGTGTGCCCATGAATGAGGGGGAAGATAACAGCGCAGTCGAATCGGATCATCGCAAGATCTGGCAGACCTTTGCCGAAAACTACCATCTGTTTCAAGGTACGCCCACCGGACTGTGGCTGCGGGATGAGATCCACGATCTGTTCGGCATCACCGAGAAACTGACGCCTGCGAACGCCCAAGCGATCTACGACGCGATATCAGAGCAGTTGGCCGCCCCTGACTTCACGCCCCGGAAACTGTATGAACAGTTTCGCGTGGAAGTGCTGACGACGACCGACGCGGCCACAGATACCCTCGAGCGCCACCGGGCGATCCGGGAATCAGAATGGGACGGGCGCATCTATCCAACATTCCGTCCCGACAAGGTCGTGAACGGAATCGATCAGCCGGAATGGCAGGAACAGATAGACCTGTTGCGCAATGTGTCCGGCGCCGACATCGTCGATTACCCCTCCTACATAAGCGCATTGGAGGAGCGTCGCGACTTCTTCAGAGAGATGGGCGCGACTGCTACCGATCATGCGGCGGAAACGCCGTTAACCGTGGTCCTCTCGCCCAACGAGGCAGATGCGATCTTCCAGCGGGGCCTTGCGGGCCGGGCGTCTGCCGACGACTCCCGGCTCTTCACGGCTCACATGCTGGTCGAGATGGCCCGCATGAGCAGCGAGGACGGGCTGGTCATGCAGCTTCACCCCGGCTCGATCCGCAATCACAACAGCGCGGTGTTTCAACGTTTCGGCACCGACAAGGGCGCTGACATTCCCCATGGACTTGACTTCACACGCAACCTGAAACCGCTCCTGGACCGCTTCGGCTCCCATCCGTCACTGCGCCTCATCCTGTTCACGCTGGACGAATCGACCAGCGCCAGGGAGCTTTCTCCTCTGGCCGGCCACTACCCGATTCTGCGTATCGGTCCGCCCTGGTGGTTTTACGACAGCATCAACGGAATGCGAAATTTCTTCGCACAGGTGATGGAGACGGCAGGCATATACAACACTGTCGGCTTTAATGACGATACACGGGCGTTCGCCTCGATCCCGTCCCGTCATGAGCTCTGGCGGCGCATCGCCTGCGATTGGCTCGCCTCACTGCTCGTGGAGGGCCAGATCGACGACGAGGATGCCTTTGCCATGGCGCACGCGCTGTCGTATGGCCTTGCGAAAGAGGCCTACAGGTTGTGAGCCGCTCGCTTCCTGTTGCGCCTCGGGTACCACAGGACCGCCTCGAACGCCAGTCCTGATGCGTCACGCGCTGATGTCCGCCTGCGTCCACGCCAGATCGATCAGCCGCCACATCTCTCCGGTCGGATTCCTGTCTTGCAGGTCGGGCGGCAGGCGGTGTTGGCGCACGTTGTCGTAACTGTATAGCGCGGCGAAACGGCGGATGCTGGCCGGGATGCCGACCGATGTAAAACCTGGATGTCCGGTGGCGGGGAAGGGGCCGCCGTGGTTCATGGCGGCGGTGACAGCGACGCCTGTAGGCATCTTGTCGTTCAAGAGTCGGCCCACCTTGGCGCGCAGCAGAGGCGCGAGACGATCGTACAGCTCATCATCGGAGCCGGCGTTGTCGGTGTACAGGCAGCCGGTCAGATTGCCTTCGAAGCAGCCGATGATCTGCTCCATCTGGTCGGCGTCCTTCGCCAATATGACCAGTGAGGAAGGTCCAAACGCCTCTGTTTGCATCGCTTCCGGATTGGAAAGAAACTTGTCACCCGACACAGTCAGCAATGTATTCTGGTAGTGGAAGCCAGCCTTGTCTGCCGCTGCTCCACCTGCGACCACTTTGGCCCCGTTGCGGGTAAGGATCTGAATCGATTCGTCCATGCCTTCGGAGACGCCGCGGTTGAGCAGGACACCGGCTGCCCCTTCATCGAAGAGCGCTGCCGACTGCTCCACAAAGGCCTTCGACTCCTCTCCGGCTAGCGTCATCACGAGGCCTGGGTTTGTGCAGAATTGGCCGGTTCCCATGGTACAGGAAGTGAAGAACTCTTCAGCGATCTCTTGCGAGCGTTCGGCGAGCGCGCCGGGCAGCAGGAGAATCGGGTTGATGCTGGACATTTCCAGGTATATCGGTTTGCCGTGGCGGTCGGCGACCTCCTTCAGCCGCATGCCACCGTCGCGGCTTCCGGTAAATCCGACGGCTGCAATGCGGGCGTCGGCAACCAGATTATAGCCGTATTCCGGTTTGAAGCGATAGATCAGCTGTACCAGGCCCTTGGGCGCGCCCGTTTTGCGGATAGCTTCGAGGGCCGATTCAGCCAGCAGCTGGCTGGTGCGGGAATGGCTGGAGTGCGCCTTGGCAACTACCGGGCTGCCGGCGGCGATGGCTGCGGCGAAGTCTCCGCCGGCCGCGCCATTGAAGGCGAAGGGAAAGTTGTTCGGCCCGAAGACCACGATGGCTCCGGGAAGAGGGCCGTAGTAGGAGCGGATGTTGGCGGCGGTGTCGATCGTGGCCTGGGTCCACGAGCGCGCCCGAACGGCCGTTGCGGCCTGGCGCAGTTGATCGGTGGTCCTGGGAAGCTCGATGGCTTTCAGACGGGTGGGCGCCGGCAGGCCGGTCTCCTGATGGGCCGTTTCGACGAGAGCGTCGGTCTGCTCTTCGATGCTGGCGGCGTAGGCATCGAGAAACTCTGCCAGAAGTTGCCGGGGAGCCTGTCGGAGCTCTGCGACAGCATCGGCGGCCGCCTGCAGGACAGCCTCGATGTCATCCCATTCGGAGTAGGGAAAAGACCATGGCAGTTTTTCGCCGGTCATGGGATTGGTGGAATGGTAGCTGCCTGTCGGATTGGCGGCAGCGCGGAACTCTCCGTTGATCAGCAGCGGTTGCAGTGACATTTGAAGTGGAAACTCCTGTCGGTTTCGTTAGGTATTCGAATCTGAGATGAGAGGATGTCGCCCTCCCATCCCGATTTGGTCTCGGATTCAGTCCACCTCTGCGGAACGTCTATGCCAGTCTTCGGCGAAGAGATTGAAGTGGACCCTGCGGCGGGGATTGGCGGCAACAACGTCCTCGTCGAGCGTGACGCCGAGGCCGGGTCCGGATGGAAGGGCAAAGTAGCCGTCTTCAATTTCGGGGTTGCCTGGCGCGGCCTGCTTCACGTAGGCTTCGGCGAAGTCGTTAAAGTGCTCCTGGATCTTGAAGTTGGGCGTGCAGGCTGCCAGGTGCAGCGCGGCCGCGGTCGAAATGGGTCCGCCCACGTTGTGGGGCGCGATGAGCATGTAATAGGCTTCGGCCCAGGCGGCCAGCTTCTTGGTGTTGAGGATGCCGCCGAAATGGGTGATGTCCGGCTGGATGATGTCGCAGGCCTGGAGTTCGAACAGCTCGCGGTACTCGTACATCGTATGCAGACGCTCGCCGGTCGCGACGGGGACGCCCAGAGGCGCAATGGCGTCTGCGGCCTTTTTCTGGGCCGCGATATTCTCGGGAGGCACGGGCTCCTCGAGCCAGGACGGTTTGAAGGCGGCCAGTTCACGGGCAAATTCCACCGCCGTCGCGGGATTGAAGCGGCCGTGCATCTCTATGAGAATCTCCACGTCCGGGCCGACGGCGTCGCGCACCGCTTCGACAAGACCAATTACATAGTTTTTTTCGTCCCGCTCCATTTCGTAGAAGCCGGCGCCGAATGGATCGAACTTGAGCGCTTTGTAACCCTTGTCGAGCACCCTCTTGGCGGCCGCGTGGAATTCATCCGGCGTTCGTTCGCCTGTGTACCAGCCGTTGGCGTAGCCTTTGATCTGATTCCTGACTGCGCCGCCCAGCAGCCTGTATACCGGCTGGTTGAGGGCCTTGCCGATGATATCCCAGCAAGCAACTTCAAGGAGGGCGGTAACGGTCTGGGTAATCTCTCCGGCGCGTCCGAAGTCCTCGCGGAACATGCGGGCGACGAGGGCTTCGACGTTGAAGGGGTCTTCGCCGAGAATGTAGCGGGGCGCGGCTTCGCTGAGGTAGCCAAGAACGCCGTCAGTGCGGTTTAGCGCGCGGCATTCCCCCACACCGACCAGACCGTCATCGGTCTCTACCTTGACTATGGTCAGGTTGCGCCATTCGGTGCCCAGCACCATGGGCGTCACTTTGGAGATCTTCATTGGAGTCCTCTTTGAATGGGAATCGGTTTCAGACCTTGTTGCGCGCATACTGTAGCGCACATGCGGCTAATATGCCACATTTCGGAAGCAAATTGAAGGTTCTTAGTTACTGGTTCGGCCGCCAACTGGATGCAGAAATCGTGCGCCGTCGCCGGTCCGGATTGACTTTGACCCCTGCCCTTGCTAAAATGATCGCAACTGTCGTTCAAAAGGGAAGTCACAGACGGAGCGGCCAGAGGGCCGCCACGGAGATACAGATGCCGAACATCAGATCAGCCGCTAAGCGGGCGCGCCAGGATTTGCGGCGCCGCGACCGCAATCGAGGATATCGCAGTGCCGCCCGAACAGCTGTGAAGAGGGCGCGTGAATCAATTGAAGACGCCGATCCGGAGGCGCCCGAAGCAATACGCCAGGCCTTCGTAGCTTTGGACAAAGCTGCCCAACGCGGCGCAATTCATGCCAACAATGCCGCACGCCGCAAGAGCAGACTGAAGCGCCAGCAAAAGAAAGCTTTGGCAGAATAAACGCAGGACAGTTCCAGCCAGGGATTTGTCCCGGATTGACCTGGGACCGGGACAGGAAGAGTTTCCGACTACATGCCGCCTATGATCGCATCAGGCGGCTTTTTTGCGTTCTCGACGCCTGGTCAGGGAGGGACTTCCGCCCAATCGCCGGCATGCGCGTTGTAGTCGCACTCGTCGTTCAGACAGCAGACTGCGCAGCGGGGCGTGCGGGCGCTGCAGACGGACCGGCCGTGGCGAATCAGGTTCACGTGCAGGCAAAAGTAGGTTTCTTCCGGCAGCATCTCCTCCCAGACGCCTTTGATCTTCTCCGTCGACGCCCGCCGGCCGCTCATGCCCAAGCGCTGGGTCACGCGCTGAACGTGCGTGTCGACCGGAAAGGCTGCCATGCCGTAGGCAAAAAGAAGGACGATGCTGGCGGTCTTGTGGCCTACGCCTGGAAAACGCTGCAAGTAGCTCTGGGCGGCTGCTGGCGCCATCTCGCGCACGTGGTCCAGGTTGTAGCGGCCTTTTTCCCTGTGTAAAATCTCCAAAGTCTCGACAATGTGGGGGGCCTTCTGATTGTACATCCCGGCGGTGCGGATGGCGTCTTTGATCTCCTCGAGCGGCGCGGTGCGCACTGCGTCCCAGTCGCTGGCGAAGCGCATCTTGAGCGTTTCGAACGCTCTACCTGAGTTGCGATCGTTGGTGTTGGCGCTGAGGATTGTCTGGATCAGCTGCTCGAAGCCGGAACGGGTTGGATTCCACTCCGGCTCGCCATACTCTTCCACCAGCAGTTCGTAGATCTTGCGGGCCTTCAGTTCCAGCTCGCGTTCTTCCTCTGCCATTGTTTTCCCACTGGGGAACCGGCCGGTCGAAACCTGGCTTCAAATGGCGACGCGGGGCAGCCGCGCCATCAGCCGGCTGGCCACTTCGTAGTTGTTCGTTTCCAGCCGAGCGGCGGCATCCTCCGCCGAGATGGCTGCGCCCTGCTGCTCGCCGATCAAGACGACCTCGTCGTCGCGGGCAACAGGGATTTCCGTTTCCGTCAATTCGGTCACGTCAGCAAAAGCATGATCCATGCAGATGCGGCCCACGACAGGCGCCGGGCGGCCGCCGATGAGCACGCTCTTCCAGGTACGGGGGCTGCGGGGAAAGCCGTCGGCGTATCCTACCGGTACAACAGCCACCGTTCGGGGACCGGGGGCCCGCCAGGTGTTGCCGTAGGAAACCGGTTCGCCCGGATTCAGGCGGCGAACCTGGGCTATGCGTGCTTTCCAACGCAGCACCGGCCGAAATTCCTGCGGCGCTGGCGCCTCATCGCTCGGTGAAAGACCATACAGGAGGATGCCGCAGCGGACCGCGTCCAGGTGCGCCTCTGGCAGGTCGACGGTAGCGGCTGAGTTTGCGCTATGGGCAACGGGGGGACGGCAGCCGGCGCGCGTGAGCTGTCCCAGCAGTGAAGTAAAACGGCGGAGCTGCATACGGCTGTACTCTTTATTGGCTTCATCAGCCGTACTGAAGTGGGTATAGATGCCTTCCAGCCGTAGACTTGCATTCTCGGAGAGCAGTTTACAGAGCTCGGGCGCGTCCGCGGGGTCGATACCCAGACGGTGCATTCCCGTGTCCACTTTGAGATGCACGGTCAGTGGCTGACCGAAACGGGCGGCGGCCTCAGCGAAGCCAAGGGCAGCGCGAGTTTCGTAGACGGATACGGCGAGATCGTATTCCAGCAGCGTTTCGGCCAGTTCCGGCGGCGTGTATCCGAGCAGGAGAATGGGGGCGCGTACGCCCGCCTGGCGCAGGGAGATCGCCTCGTTCACCGCGGCGACTGCAAGCCGGTCTGCGCCGGCCTCCAACGCGGCCGGCGCGATCAGTTCGGCGCCGTGGCCGTAGGCATTGGCCTTGACAACCGCATAGAGAAGGCGGCGGGAGCCGATACGCCGCCGAAGTTCCGCTATATTGTTTGCCAGTGCGCCAAGATCGATCTCCAGCCAGGTTGGACGCGAGATCTGTTGCGAGCGTCGCTGCTCAGAAGGAGATGTGGTGGCTACCATCCGTTCAAGTCCTGAAGCCTCTGCCACTGTTCCAGTTCAAGGCCCGCCTCGCCGAGACGGTTCGGCTTGCGTTCGCCGTGGTAATCGCTCCCGCCGGTCTCGAACAGGCCGAACCGGGCCGCGAGCTCGGCAAAGCAGGCGATCGGCCTGTCTGTCGAGTCTCTTCCTTCGGGAGCATAAGGGTACTGGATCTCCAGTCCGTCAAGCCCGACATCAACCAGGCGGGCCAGGGACTCTTCGAGGCTGCGAATGCGCCGGTATATGCCTGGATGGGCAAGAACGGCCTTTCCGCCGGCAACGTGAGTCAGTTCGATGGTGTCGATGACGCCCAGGATGAAGGAACGGGGCACGTGTGTGGGGTTTTCGGCGTCGGAGGCAAGGTACTGCTGGAAGACGTCGCTCAGGGAACTGAATTTGTGCGGGTTGTATTTGAGAGCGATCTGGGCGATGTGGGGGCGGCCCGGCACGCCTCCGGCCAGCGCCAGCACTTCATCCACCGGCACATGCAGTCCGTAGCTCTGCAGCCGCTCGACCTGGCGCGACTTCTGGTCGATACGGCTCTCCTTCAGCCGGTTCATTGTATCGAGAAGGGTTGAATTGGTCGGATCAATGCCATAGCCAAGGATATCGAAGTCCCGAAAATCGTTTTCGCGGTCGCGAGCGGTACTGAATTCGACGGCGGGCAGCACGTGCACACCGGCTTCGGCCCCGTGAGCCTGGGCGTCGGCAACGCCGAGAACGCTGTCATGGTCGGTCACCGCCAGAACGCGGATCCCCAGCGCCGAGGCTTTGCGGACCAGCTCTTCGGGTGTGTCGGTGCCGTCTGAACAGTTGCTGTGAACTTGCAAGTCCACCGGGTAGACTCGAGAGGAACTGTCGGGCTGGACATCCATTGCGTTACTGTCCGATCACTCTTGTATGGCGGAGTTGGGCTACCCAATTGCGCCGCGGCGTGGGTAGCGCATAAAGAAAAACGTCCGGGTGGCCCCGGACGCATTTCCAACCCCGCAATGTCGTGTGATCCAGTGGGTACGAACCGAGGTTCGTAGGTGGGTGCCGGCTGGTCGCTTCCGTCTTGCCCTCTCCCGCGAAGGGCGGGCTATCACATCCACGTACCTTCGCCTTGCTCCCGTCTGTCTGGTGTTGGTTCGCCCTCAAACTAGTCAATCACGGGCATTGCAGGGCTGCCGTGAAACTATAGCACAGTTTGAAACGTCCCGCCAAACAGGATTTCGGCACAATGTGGGCCTGCCGGCTGGCGACGATCGACGGAGTCGCGCGTGCAATCCCTCTCAGCGCCGGCGGCAATGCACGGCCGGCGCCCGGACGCTTTCATCGGCCCCGGCAGATGCGCAGTGCGGCGCGAGCAGGTGGGGGCCCCTCTCACTTTGCGCTTTCCTTCTGCTCTCTGACAGCGATGTGCAGTTCGGCGAGCTGTTCGTCTTCAACAAGGCTCGGGGCTTCCAGGAGAAGGTCTGTCCCGGTTGCGGTCTTGGGAAAGGCCATTACCTCACGAATGCTCTGCGCATCGGCGAAGAGGGCGACCACTCGCTCGATTCCCATTGCGATACCTCCGTGCGGCGGCGCGCCGTATTGGAAGGCTTCAAGCATATGGCCGAACTGTTCGTCTACTTCACTTTCGCTCAGGCCCAGTCGTTGGAACATCCGCATCTGCTGATCGCTGCGGTGGATGCGGATACTGCCTCCGCCAATCTCCCAGCCGTTGAGAACGATGTCGTAGGCCTTGGCCTTGACGTCGGCGGGGCGCTGTTCGAGGATGCTCCAGTCCTCGTCACGGGCGCTGGTGAAGGGATGGTGGATGGCGCCCCAGCGGTCTTCGTCTCTGTCGTATTCGAGCAGAGGGAAGTCAACCACCCAGCAAAATGCCAGGAGATCCGAACTGATCATGTTGGTACATGCGCCGATCTCCAGGCGCAGGTTGGCAAGTGCAGGATTGGTCACGCCTTCTTCGTCCGCCACGAGGAGAATCAGGTCTCCCTTTTCGGCGTCAGAGGCTGTGACGATGCCTGCAATCTCCTCTTTGCTGAGGAACTTGATGATCGGACTGCGCAGGCTCTCAGCCGCATAAGTTCCGTCGTCGTCGGCTTCCCCGATAAGCCCAATCCAGGCCAATCCCTTTGCTCCGTAGGGTTTCACGTATTCGATCAACCCGTCAATCTCTTTGCGGCTCAGCTCTACCCCCTGCGGGAACAGAACGCCCTTGACGATGCCGCCGCCGGCTACTGCGTTCTTGAACACGCCGAAACGGCTGTTGCGAACCAGGTCGGTGACTTCGAAAAGCTGGAGCCCAAAACGAATATCAGGGCGGTCGATGCCGTATTTGGCCATTGCCTCGTCGTAGCTCATAACCGGGAACGGGATCTGCTGGACCGGCTTGTCGCTGATCTTTGCCGACAGGTTGATGAGCATCTCTTCGATGAGAGCCATTATGTCGGCGGCCTCGACGAAGCTCATTTCCAGGTCCAGCTGTGTGAACTCCGGCTGGCGGTCGGCGCGCAGGTCCTCATCGCGAAAACAGCGGGCGATCTGAAAGTAGCGCTCGAAGCCGGCAATCATCAGCAGCTGCTTCATCTGCTGCGGAGATTGCGGCAGCGCGTAGAACCGGCCCGGATGAATGCGGCTGGGCACGACGAAATCGCGTGCGCCTTCCGGTGTGCTCTTGAGCAGGATCGGCGTCTCGACTTCGAGAAAGTCCCTGTCGTAGAAATAGTTGCGAATGAAGCGGACGATCTCGTGCCGCAGCCGCAGATTCTCGGCCAGCTTGGGTCGGCGCAGGTCGAGGTAGCGATACTTCAGCCGCACCGCCTCATCGACCTCGTCACCCTGGCTGCCGCTGATAACGAAGGGGGGCGTGCGGGCCTCGCTCAGGATTTCCAGATCGCTGGCGATGACCTCGATCTCCCCTGTTTCCAGTTCCGGGTTTTCGAAGCCTTGCGGCCGCTTCTGTACCGAGCCGTTCACTCTGACGACAAACTCGCTGCGCACCTGGGAAGCGACTTCAAGCGCTTTCGAACAACGACTGCTATTGCCGGAGCCATTGGACGGATTGGCCGCATTCGGCAGATCGACTGCAGGGTCATCCGAAACGGTGACCTGTGTGATGCCAAAACGGTCGCGCAAGTCCAGGAAAATCAGTCCGCCGTGATCGCGGCGGCGGTTGACCCACCCGGAAAGAGTGACCGTTTTCCCGGCATCGCTGGCTCGCAGTTCGCCGCAAGTATGGGTCTTCAGCATAGCAGTGCTCCGTAAAGTTGGAACGGTCCGGTGGCGCGGTGTGTGAACGAACAGTGTCAACGAGGCGTCTAAGCTCGCGGACTGCTGCGGCGTACACATTCTTACGCGCATATAAAGCTCAATTATAGATGGGACGCGGGGGCAATGCAATTTTTTGACCCGGTACGGCTGTCTGTTGTGATGTCCGGCCGGGACTTGACGTGGAGTCGGATGGACTGTATCGTTCTGGATTTGGGAGGCCGGTGTTCAGAGGGCCGAAATAGATTTTCCCCATAAGACGATGAGGAGAATGTCATGCCGGTAAAGATCGCGCAGGTAGAAAAGCGGTTTGCCAGTCCGGGGCCGCATCCCAACGGACTCCAGGCCAGCAAAGACGGGCTGTGGTGCATAGACCAGGGCAACGACCGGCTCTATCGCCAGGACTACGAAACCGGAGAGGTGCTGTTCGATGTCCAGACCGACACGGTCAAATCGAGCGGAATTACGGTGGGAGGCGGCTATGTCTGGATCGCCTCCACCTACGAGAGGAAGATTGCGCAGCTGGATGTAGAAACGGGCCGGACCATAGCCAAGTACAGCTCACCCGGAGCCGGTGTGGTGGCATGGCGGGAGGGCGCGGCGGACGTCCAGGAGACGGGCGCCCACGGCCTTGAGTGGCGCGACGGCAGGCTGTATGTCGCTTCTCCGCCGTCGCAGATGGTGCATGTCATGGATCCGGACGGCTGGCGGGAGGTGTACAGCATCCGTGTGCCGGGGCTGCGGGTACACGGCATTGCATGGTCGAAGGATGGGAAACTGTGGGCTGCAGATACGTCTGCGGGTACGGTCTGCCTGCTGGATCCTGAGAGCGGACGAATCTTTGATGTAATAAGAGTCGAGGCGCCTGACGAAGTCCATGGCATGACCATCCACGAAGGTGTGCTGTGGTTCTGCAATGCGGAAAATTGCGAGATCGGCAGGCTGCTGGTCGCGTGATTTGCCTCGTCTTGAAGGGCAACAGCGTTCTGCAGGTAGCATCGCCGCCGGACTGACGAAAGAACGGGTTGTCGTTGCAAACTGAATGTGAACTGTTGCCGCTGCCAGTCCGGCGCGGTATGGACGAATGACGGCTTTTCCACCTCGCCAATGTGGACCTCTCCTTAACCGGACGTTAAAGCAAGAGTGCAATAATGAGAGCAACCCGCGGCAAGCCGCCGGCGGCATGTGGGCGCTTGCCATTGTTCTATTGGAGAAGGGTAGACTCGTTCCTGAGCGCGGGGCTCTTTCGTTGACGAGAAGCCCGGCTTGCACTATACTATGGGCGCAAAATCCGGCGCAGGCGCATTGGCTCTGCAGAACTGGGAAAGCGGTTTCCACGTGGACAGTACAGCATCGCAACCCGCGGCATTCCGCAGTGATCTACGGCAGCAGGTGCGGGCGGCCCCAAGTTGGTTCCGTGGGCGGCAGGGAAGGCGGCTGCGCGAGATGCTGCTTGCTTATTCCTTTCTGGCGCCTGCCTTCATCATCATTGGCCTGTTTGGCCTCTTTCCCCTTGCTTTCGCTGCTTATGAGAGCACGCTGCGCGGGCTGAACAAAATTGTCGGCTCGTATGACGGCCTGGGCAACTACGTCAAGGCTGTTGACAACCTGATCTACATCATCACGTTCTGGTTGGCTGCCGCACTGGTCTATTTCGCGGTGCAGACGATTGTACGCGCCGTTCAGGAGCAGCGGCAGGAGAAAACAGACCCGATACCGTGGTTGTTGCCCGGGCTGCTGACAGCGGCCGGCACAGCACTGGTTGCCCGATTTGTCTTTATTCTCCTGCCGGAAATGCTGTTAATTCCATCGAAACTGCGAGGGCAGGCAAACACACAAGCGGCATTTCGTTCCCTCGTGATAGAGACCTGGTGGCTGCCGAAGGTGCAGATCGCGTTGTGGATCGCGATAGTTGTTCTGGCTGCCGGTTCGGTATGGGCGCTCCTCATCAACCGGCGGATGCCGACAGACAGGCGTGAACGCATCTATTTTATGCCGTTCTTCAACGCAGGCATCTGCCTGATCGGCAGCGCAGCTTTGACATGGTTTACCTGGACAGAGATCAGCGCCGCCTACGCCCAAGCGCTGGAAGAAGGCGTGGGGCTGGAACTCTGGTCGCAGATCGTGACCATCAGTGCAGGGTTTCTTCTTCTTCTTCTGGCGTGGCGTCTGTGGGAGAGCGCGAGCGACCGGTCTTCCAATACGGGCGTGGCTCTGCGGTTGGTGGGCGCGGTCGCGCTGATGGCTGGGGCCTGGGTGCTGATTGCCGAACTGCCGCGGGTCGTGGCGGCGGGCGACGAGGACTGGTGGAACGGGTTGATGGCAACCGTATTCTACGTATTGGGTACGGTGCCGATTCAACTGGGGCTGGCGCTAATCCTTGCGGCGCTTCTCTTCCAGAAGATTCGCGGACAGACGCTGTTTCGCGTTCTCTACTTTCTACCCTACGTGGCGCCTTTTGTCGGCACGGCCGCAGTATTCCGCATCATCTTTTCCAACAGGCCGACCGCGCCGCTGAACAGTCTGCTGGACCTGTTCGGCGCGGAACCGCTGCTCTGGTTGAGCGAGCCGGCCGGGATCATCCAGATGATCACCGGAGGGAAGATCGACCTGGGGCCAATTCTGTCGGGGCCCAGCCTGGCGCTGGTCGCGATCATGATCTACGGCATCTGGACGTATGTCGGCTTTGACACCGTGATCTTTCTGGCCGGGCTGGGCGCGATACCCAATGAGCTGTATGAAGTGGCCGATATAGACGGCGCCGGGGGATGGGCCCAGTTCCGGCATGTGACGCTGCCGCTGCTCTCGCCGACAATTTATTTTCTTTCGCTCTACGCGGTAATCGGCACGTTCAAGGCCTTCAATCACATTTTCGTATTGCGGCAAGCGGCGGCATTGGGCACGACCGACACGGCCAGCATCGTTATTTTTCAGGCGTTCAAGCGGGACACGAGGTACGGGTACGCGTCGGCGCTGGCCATTCTGCTCCTGCTTATCATTATGGTGATAACGCTCGTCAACAACCGAATTGCCAGCAGGAGGGTCTTCTATGGCTAATGAAGCGTTGGCCGGAAGAGCCCTTCGACCACAGCCGGCCGATCCGGCCGCGCGGCGCGCCGCGTTGAACCAGGTGGTCATATACACCGTGCTGACTGTGGGGGCGGCGGCCGCGATTTTGCCTTTTCTCTACACGGTCAGCGTCTCCTTGATGAACCTGACCGAAGCGACCGGGGGGCGAGCGCTGCCTTCGACGCCGCAGTGGAGCAACTATACGGAGGCATGGCGCGACGCGCAGTTCTCCCTGTACTTCATGAACAGCGTGAAGATTACGTTGATATCGGTCGGCGGGGCGGTCGTATTCTGTGCGCTAGCGGCCTACGCCTTCGCGCAGATGGAGTTTCCAGGTAAGAGTTTCCTGTTCACGCTGCTGCTCTCGACTCTGATGCTTCCCGAGGCGATTACCTGGGTTCCAAACTTCATCACGGTTTCCTGGTTGGGGCGAATCAGTCCTATACCGTGGATCAACAACTGGCCGTCGTTGACGATTCCTTTCATGGCGAGCGCGTTCGGGATATTCCTGTTGCGCCAGTTCTTCCAGCAGATTCCCCGCGAGCTGTGGGATTCGGCGCAGATAGACGGCTCCGGGCACTTTCGCTACTTGATTACGGTTGTTCTGCCGCTCTCCAGCGCCGCGGTCATGACGCTGGTCCTGTTCGGGTTTGTCGGGGCCTGGAATGCATTGGCCTGGCCGATTCTGGTGACGACGTCTTCGGACTGGCGGCCCATTTCCTACGGTCTGCTCGTTTTCCTGGATGAGGCGGGCGCGCTTCTGCACCTGCAGATGGCCGGGGCTATAATTACAATGCTGCCGATCGTCGTCCTCTACTTCTTTACGCAGCGCCATTTCATCGAGGGGATTGCCACGACCGGACTGAAGGGTTAGCGGGCGCAGTTCGATGAAGAGTAAGGCCAGTCTTACGTCCAAAACAGTCAGATTTCGGTTTTCAATATCGTGTTATCCGTTTCGGTATTCAACCACAACAGGAGACCAAACCTTATGAATACAAAACGAATGTGGATGTTGGCAACGCTTCTGGTTGCCGCGCTGCTCTTGGCCGCTTGCCCGGCGCCGGCGGCTCAAGCGCCAGCGGCGATGGAGGAGGAAGCGCCCGCGGCCGAGGCTATGGACGAAGGGCCATGCGCTCCGGCGGCCGACGGCCCGCTGGCCGGCATCGATCCGCGCGGTCAGACGATCGTCTGGTGGCATCAGCACCGAGGCTCTCGCGAGGAGAAGCTGGCGGTAATCGTCGAGGACTTCAACGCGAACAATGAGTGCGGGATCGTCCTCGACGCGCAGAATCAGGGCGGCTACAACGACATCCGAGACAAGGTGAACGCCAGTACGGCTTCGGGTGAACAGCCGGCGAGCCTGATCGTTGGTTATCAGAACGACCAGGCCTTCTACCAGTTGAACGGCGTCCTGGCCGACTTCGACACCTTCATTGACGATCCTACGTGGGGTTTCACGGCAGAGGAACGCGCTGACTTCTTCGCCAGTTTCATGGAGCAGGGCGTCCACCCGGTTTTCGATAACCAGCGCCTGGGGTTCCCGCCCAACCGCTCGATGGAAGTCCTCTACTACAATCAGACCTGGCTGGAGGAGTTGGGATTCGCCGGGCCGCCGACTACGCCGGAGGAGTTTGAAGCGATGGCTTGCGCCGGGGCCGAAGCGAACGGTGACGGCACGGGCGGCTACATCCTGCGGGATGACGCCTCGGCGATGGCGTCCTGGACCTTCGCCCTGGGCGGCAATATCCTGAATGAAGACAACACCGGCTACGTCTACAACGGACAGGCCACGATCGACGCCATG
Source organism: Caldilineaceae bacterium (assembly GCA_965200615.1). Lineage (GTDB taxonomy): Bacteria > Chloroflexota > Anaerolineae > Caldilineales > Caldilineaceae > Bin5. The sequence continues at coordinate 2,876,663 of OZ241377.1, forward strand.
ACCATGCTGAAGCGCATGTTCGACAACGGCTGCGCCTACTTCTTCACAGAAGGTTACCCGAATCCTGAATTCGCGGCGCGGCGGGCGAGCTTTACGCAGGGCTCCAGTTCCGGCCTGCCCTTCTACGCCAACGACATGGTCACAATCGCGGAAGAGCAGGGGCGCGACATGGACGTGTGGGGCGTGACCGCGATTCCGTACACGACCGAGAATCCAGTACAGAACATCTACGGCGCCGACGTGATGATTACGGCCGGCCCGCCGGAGCAGGAGCTGGCCGCATGGCTGTTCATTAAGTGGTTCACTTCTCCGGAAGTTCAGGCCCGTTGGGTAGAGGCGAGCAACTACTTCCCCACTCGCGCAGGCACGGAAGCGCATCTGAGCGGCTACGTGGAGGAGAACCCGCAGTATGGCGAGGCCCTGGCCCTGTTGGGTTACGGTGCGTATGAGCCGCAGCTCATCTCCTACCAGGCTGTGCGCGACGCCGCGGAAACGGCCTTCAATGAGATTATGCAGGGCGCGGATATCCAGGCGACGCTAGATGCGTTGACGGAGACGGCGAATGATCTGCAGGAAGAGCTGATGGGTGAAGTGGAGTAGAGGTTGGTGTCAGATGCTATAGCAGCATCTAAGTCACCGAACTGCTGGAGTGCTTGGAGTGGAGGGGCAGCCCCCTCCACTCTTCTTTTTTCAGGATTCTGAATTCTGGGCGTTCTTGTCGGCTGCCTTAGGCCCGCGGCGCGGCCGACTGCGGAAATCCAACTGCTGGAATCGCTCGAAGTGGCGCTTGCTGCCATCCTCCTGCTCTTCGCCTCCCCACTCACGCATGCGCTTCTCGGTGGCTTCCAGGTCGTCGAACTGACTCTCGTGGCAAAGGATCGCCTTGATCTTCAGTTCAAGGTCATCTGTAATGTCCACTTCGACGTCGGCCTCTTCGGCATGGCTGATGTAAAGCTGGCTGATATTGTGGGGAGGGTAACCCTCGTTCGTCAGGTCGGGATAAAACATCGGGTTGTCGGCCGCCGGGAAGATAGCCTCGAGGGCGATGAGTCCGGCGTTGCGATGATCGGGATGGTTGATATAACCGCGCCCGGAGATATAGCGGTCGGGACTGTTGCAAATTATTAACTGCGGACGAATCCGGCGGATTTCGCGGCAGACCCGCTTGCGGATTTCAGGGGTTGGGCGCAAGAAGCCGTCCTCTTCGTCCATGAACAGGACATTCTTGACGCCGCACAGAGCGGCCGCCTTGCGCTGCTCCTCTTTCCGCATCAGGATCAGCTGGCGGCGGGTGATGAGCGGATTGTGGTTGCCTTTGTCGCCATTGGTCAGAATCATATAGGTGACTTCGATACCCTGGCGCGCCATCTGGATAGCGGAACCGGCGCACGAGAAGTCCGGGTCATCCGGGTGCGCCATAATTATCAGTACACGCTCCACCTCTGACCAGTCCGGTGGTTTCAATTCGCGTGATTCGGTCATTTGCATTGCTCCTGGACTACGGAAGAGTCAACGGACAGAAAAGCCCCCGCAGTCGCAGGGGCGAAGTTTCAAATCGAACGTGCCGACTCTGAATTGAATCGTCCAGCCATTTGCGCTCTCTGGGAGAACACGTCACCCACCTCAGCGCTTCCGGCATTGGGAGAGCAGGCACGCGCGAACAAGCTGATTCAGGTCAGACCATGTCGAGTGCCGCGTAACCCGGTCCTTCCTCGAAGTACATGGCGTTCAATTCAGTTGTATAGGCGTACTCTTCCGGCAAGTCCTCTTCGGGCAGAATAGCATCCGTCGGACACTCGGGTACGCACGCGCCGCAGTCGATGCAGGTTTCCGGATCGATATAGTACCAGGGCCACTCCTCTTCCGGCATGCCTGGGATTATGCATTCCACGGGGCAGACTTCTACGCAGGCGCCGTCCCGAATGCACAAATCAAAGATCACATGGGTCATTGGATTGACTCCTCTGTCAAGCTAAGTAAAGCAGGATGTGAATCGGTAAGCTCTCAATGCCTAATTGCTTACGATTCAAGAGCACCATACAACAGGATTGATAGCCAGTGCAAATCTATTTGTAGATTGGTGAACAATAGCCTGCAAGTAACCGATTCAGTACGAAACACCGCCAGTTGAATCCTTCAGTTCAACACTCTTTTGAAGCCGTGAAGTACGGAAAGGCCTCATGACGGCTCCCCTGTTCCTGTGGCCAAGGTGCGCGGGAAGGTTGGATCACGCCTCCCGTTCAGCCAGGGAAAACCTGGGCACGACGCCTGGATTCACGAGGTGTTCGGCCGGCGGCCAGTACCCGCTCAGCACGGCCGCCGCGTTGCCAATGCCTCCGTCGGTGACATCCTGCATCGCCTGCACGGAAATGGCGCCGACGTGGGGCGAGAGAATCACACTATCGAGCGAGAGTAAAGGGTGATCCGGCGGCCTCTCTTCTTCGACGAAGACATCGATGCCTTCGAAGGTGTCGATTCCTGCGCCAGCCAGCGTTCCTTCGCGCAAGAGTTCCACCAGCGCCCTCTCGTCGACGATCGCCCCCCGCGACGTGTTGACGAGATAAGCGCCCGGTTTCATTTTGCGCAACATGGTTTCGTCGAGCAGGTGGTAGGTCTCATCAGTCAGGGGCAAGTGAAGTGACACGTCGTCCGACTTTTCGAGCAGGTCCTCCAGTCCCATCATTTCGACGCCAAGTTCCTCCGCGGCTTCCGGGGGCGCGTCCATATTGCGGCGCGTCGCAACGACGCGGATGCCGAAGCCCTGCGCCCTCTTGGCCACCGCGCGGGCAGAGTTGCCGAAGCCGACCAGGCCGAGAACGCGGCCGTCAAGACGCTGATTGGTGGAGGCCTGGCGCCGCGCTTTATTCCAGGCCCCGGAAGACATCGCTGCGGACATCTGCGGCAGCTTGCGATGCAGTGCAAGCAGAAGAGCCATGGTGTGGTCGGCCTGCTCTTCCACGCAGAAGGTAGGGACATTGGTTACGAGAATGCCTTTGCGGGTCGCGGCGTCGACGTCTATCTTGTCGGTTCCCGTGCCGAGGCGTGAGATCACGCGGCAGCGGCTCAGGCTTTCGATTACCCCTTCGGGCAGCGCGGTTGAGACGACGAAGATGGCGTCACAGTCGCTAACCCGGGGAATGATCGTAGAGGGCGTATTAGCCTCCACCTCGAAGGGCTGGAGGTGGTGCTCGCGAAAGCGATCCCTCTCGTACTGCGACATTTGTGAGAGTACGGCGTTCAAACGCACGACGCGAAATTCTTCCAGATGACTCCAGTCGGACATGGTAAAGCCTTCTCTTAATTGTTTTTGCCCGGAGCGCGCCAACGCCTTCGGCCAAGTTGCCCAATGTGGCTACTTCTCCAGGCAACATCTACAATTCGGAAACCGTTTGCCCTCAGTTCGGGGCTATAGTATGATTTCGACGATTAGGAGTATACTTTCTCCGGTTTTCAACTGTCAATCGCATTGCGCCACTGCACCCAGGCCGCGATGGAACGGGTTGTGTTCCCCAGGCTTGTTTCTTACCCAATATCTCGTCCTGACATCGCCAAATCTCGGCCCTTTTTTCAAGTTGGGCTTTGATGTCCCACTGACCGGAGACACTTCCATCCCTTCCCAAATGAATAGGAAGCGCCTTCTTTGCCTGTCTCCGTCATTTCGATCAAGTTGAGGCAACTTTGAAACTCATGCCAGAAGGCCTTCGTCCTGGGGGGCAAGTTCTGTAGTTGAGTAAGTTCCGGGTAGAGCAGGGCAGGACACCAGACCAGAGGACCCTTTTCTGAGAATTGCAGCGGCAGGTGAAGGCTAAAGGAGCAATGTAGGTGAAAATACAGAAACTCGAGACGATCTGGTTTGAGGAACAGTTCAATACGCTCTGGCTGCGCATCCACACCGACGAAGGGCTGATCGGGCTGGGCGAGACCTACTACGTGCCGCGTGCGGTTGCCGCGGTGATCCATGATGTATTTGCCAACCTGCTGATAGGGCGCTCCGTTTTCGACATCGAGAACCATTGGAACAACATGTTCGCCACGGTGAATTTCTTCGGCTTCGCCGGTGCCGAGACGCGCGCCATATCAACGGTCGACGTGGCTCTCTGGGACCTGTTGGGGCAGTACACCAGCCAGCCCATCTACAACATGCTGGGCGGGCGCAACCGTGATCGCATACCTATCTACAACACGTGTGTAAGCCACGGGCCCCACATGGACTACCACGCGTGGATGGAAGGGCGGGCCGGCGAGCTGGCGCAGGAGCTGCTGGCTTCGGGAATCCGGGCAATGAAGATCTGGCCGTGGGACCAGTTTGGCGTTTCGCTGGGCGGTCCTGTTGGACAGCGCGCCGGGGTCGGCGCGGTGGGGCCTGTCGGCCACTACCTGGCTCCGGATGATCTTAGGCGCGGCCTTGAACCGATCAAGCAGATTAGGGAGGCGGTTGGTGACAGGATGCAGATTGCGATCGAAGGGCACGCGCGCTGGAACCTGCCTATCGCGATAGATATCGGGAGAGCGTTGGAACCCTACGACATCATGTGGCTGGAAGAGATCATCCCCCCCGACAATGTCGATTCTTATGCCCGCCTGGCCGCGGCGACGAAGGTACCCATTTGCGTTAGCGAGCGCCTTTTCACCCGGTTCGGTTTCCGACAGGTCGTGGAGAAGAACGCGGCCCACATCGTGATGCCAGATATGGCGTGGACCGGAGGACTGACCGAAACGCGCAAGATTGTTGCTATGGCGGATACCTATTACCTGCCTTTTACCACCCATGACACGATCGGCCCCGTGGCGCTTTGGTCGGCCGCCCACTTGGCGGCGTACGCGCCTAATGCCATGATTATGGAGACCGTGCGGGCATATACGCAGGGCTGGTACAACGATGTAATGACCGAGGCGTTGGTGATCCGGGACGGACACCTGGAGTTTCCCGACCGGCCCGGCCTCGGCACGGCGCTGCGGCCGGAGGTGCTGGCGCGCAGCGATGTTCACGTTGAGGTCAGCGATGCGTCCAGCCTGAAGGATGTTTCGACAGGATAGGGCGCGGTCCGCAGTGGCTCAATCGGTCGAATTGCATATTCATCCAAAGAGTAGAGTCCATGAACGCAAGAGTCGTAATTGCTTACCCCGGATTCGGGGATATCGAGATAGAGAAAGAGATCCTGAGGGCCGCGGGTTTGGAGGTCGAGCATGCCGGCAACTTTGACACGGAGGAGGCCAAGGAGGCTGCACGGCAGTGCGATGCTCTGATGGTCACGATCCAGCCAGTGCGGGCGGACCTCATCCGGAGCCTGGAACGTTGCCGGCTGATCTGCCGCGTTGGCACCGGTTTGGACGCCATCGACATCGGGGCGGCCACGGAGCGGGGCATCTGGGTGACCTATGCGCCGGACTATTCGATTGATGAGGTCTCTACGCACGCCATAGCGCTGGTGCTGGCGCAGGCGCGCGGTCTGCCCGGTCTTTTCGGCGCGACACGCCGGGGAATCTGGAACAGTGAATCGGGCGGCATTCTCCACCGTTTCGGCGACCAGACCCTGGGCGTCATTGGCTGCGGCCGGATCGGCCAGGCGACCGCGGCCAAGGGACGCGGGCTGGGGCTTGAGGTCCTGGTATACGACCCCTACGTGGATGCGGCGGTGATGGAGGAACTGGGTGTTCAGGTCGTGGACCTGGAGACGCTGCTGCGCAATTCGGATTATATATCGCTGCACTCGCCGCTGACGGACGAGACCCGCCACCTGATCAATGCGGAGACGCTGGCGATGATGAAGCCGACCGCCTATCTGGTGAACGCGGCGCGCGGCGCCTTGGTCGATGAGGACGCGTTGCTGGCAGCGGTTCAGGGCGGCCAGATCGCCGGCGCCGCGCTGGACGTGTTGAATGTCGAACCGGTGGCGGCGGACCATCCCTTCCTGAAGGAAGAGCGAATCTTGCTCACGCCCCATGCCGGGTGGTATTCTGAGGAATCCAAAATTGACGTGCGCGTGCAGGGAGCGGAAGAGGTGGTTCGCGTTCTGCAGGGCGAACGACCGCGTGCGCCGGTCAATGAGATTCCAAATGGATAGATGCTGCAAAGGAGATCGAGCGCGATGACCCACCCACTCTTTGACCTGACAGGCCGTGTGGCCATCGTTTCGGGCGCGGCCAGCGGCATGGGACGGATCACTTCAATGGGCTTCGCCGAGGTCGGCGCGGATGTGGTTCTGCTCGACATCAACGATGTCGGCGCCCAGGAGACCGCGCATGAAATCGAGAAGCTGGGCCGCCGGGCCCTTCCGGTCAACTGTGATATCTCCGACCCGGATCGGATCCGGGCTATGTTCGAACAGGTCGACAACGAATTCGGGCGTGTCGACGTGCTCAGCAACATCGCCGGTGAAGGCATTCGCACGGACCCGCTCAACTTGACCGAGGACCAGATACAGCAGGTGATGCAGAATCTGGTTGTGGGCCGCTACATCTGCACGCAGGAGGCGGCCAAACGGATGATGTCGAGGGGCCGCGGCAGCATATTCAGCATCGTCTCGATCGCCGGGATCAGCGCGCTCGGTCGCGGCCACATTGCCTACAGCATGGCGATGGGCGCGGTGGCCGCGATGACACGGGAGCTGAGTACGGAGTGGAGCAGTCTGGGCGTGCGCGTCAACGCTATTGTATGCGCCCAGATTATGAACGAGGACTTGCGCGTAAGGATCGCGGCGGACCCCGCGCTCGGCGCCTCCTACTTGCGCGGTTTGCCGATTGGCCGGATGGGTCATCCCAACGACATTAAGGGGCCGGCGATATTTCTTGCCTCCGATGCCTCCGCCTGGATGACAGGGGCTCTGATCCCGCTGGATGGCGGCAATCTGGCCAAGAATGTCAGCGGTTCCCATCCGGGGATGCCTGCAGTGGTACCGGCCTGAGTCTGCGCCGGCCGGTCGATGACCGACAAACTCAACACATGGGAGGTAGGTGGCATGGCCCAGTCCGAGCAACTCCTTTCACTCTACAGGCAGATGCTCATCATCCGCTATACAGAGGAACAGCTGGCCCGTTCGCATCAGATGGGTCTGATTCACGGCGCCTGCCATACCTACGTCGGCGAAGAGGCGATCGCGACCGGCGTGTGCGCGCATCTGCGGCCTGACGATGCCGTTTTCAGCACGCACCGCGGGCATGGTCACGCACTGGCAAAGGGAGTCAGTCCGCGGGAGGTCGTTGCCGAGCTGTTCGGACGCGCGACCGGCTGCTCGCAGGGAAGGGGAGGCAGTATGCACCTCTTCAAGCCGGAGGTCGGGATGATGGGAACGAGCGGGATCGTCGGCCCCTGCATCCTGCAGGCGACAGGCGCAGGGTACTCGTTCAAACTGCTCAAAAGCGACCAGGTCGGCGTCGCCTTTTTCGGCGACGGGGCAGTGAACAACGGCGCCTTCCATGAGGGACTGAACCTGGCCAGCATCTGGAAGCTGCCGACGCTGTTTGTCTGCGAAAACAACCTGTATGCCACAGAGGTGCCCTTTGCCTATTCCGCCGGTAATCCCCACGTGAGCAATCGGGGACCTGCCTATGGAATGGAGAGTCTGACGGTAGACGGGAACAACGTGCTGGCCGTCTATGAAGCGGCGGAAGAGGCGGTGCAGCGGGCCCGCGGGGGAGATGGGCCCACCTTGATCGAGTGCCGGACCTATCGCACGCGCGCCCATGCGGAAGGAATGAGAGACGCCGGGTACCGCACACAGGAAGAGGTCGAGGAGTGGAAGGAGCGGGACCCGATTACGCGCTACAACGAGTGGCTCCTGGAAAATGAGGAGGCTGGTCCGGAAACGCTGGCGGGGATTGAAGCGGAGGTGAAGGAGATGGTAGCGGACGCGGAGGAATTTGCCCGCAACAGCCCATGGCCGGAGCCTGATACGGTCAGCGAACATGTATTCAACCAGAGGTGAAGGCCATGCGAGAGTTGACTTACGTTGAAGCCACTCTGGAGGCCCTTGACAGCGCGATGGCGCGCGATCCTTCGATCTTCGTTGTCGGTGAAGGGATCGGCGAACGGGGAGGCAACTTCAATACCACTGTCGGTCTGTACGACAAGTATGGACCCGAGCGCCTCTGCGACACGCCCATCAGCGAACGCGGCTTTGTCGGCATGTGCGCCGGCGCCGCCATGACCGGTACGCGCCCCGTTGTCGATTTCATGTTTCTGGACTTTATCCTCGACGCCTTTGGCGAACTGGTCAATCAGATCGCTAAGATGCAGTACATGAGCAGCGGCCGGCTCAAGATGCCAATCCTGCTACGCGGCGCGATTGGGATCGGCCACTCGGCCGCTACCCACCACTCGGGCAGCTACTACCCGATCTTTGCTCATCTTCCTGGGTTCAGAGTCGTCGTGCCCGCGATTCCCAGCGACGCCAAAGGGCTTTTCACCACGGCACTGCAGAGCGACGATCCTGTGCTTTTCCTGGAACACAAGTCGCTGCTTTTCAATCGCGGCGAAGTGCCTGAGGGTGACTACGCAATCCCCTTCGGGCAGGCGCGCATCGCGCGCGAGGGGTCGGACTGCACGCTCGTTGCAATCGGATCGATGGTTGACAAGTCTGTTGCCGTATGCGACAAGCTGGCCGGGGACGGCGTTTCGGCAGAGGTAATCGATCCGCGCACGATCGCTCCGCTCGATATGGCGACGATACTGGACTCCGTCAGCAAGACGGGGCGGCTCCTGATTGTTGACGAGACATTTCAGCCGTGCGGCGTGGGCGCTGAAATCGCGGCGCAGGTCATTGACCAGGGATTTGACGACTTGGACGCCCCGATTCGCCGTCTGAACGGCGCGCATGTGCCCACTCCATACAGTCCGCCGTTGGAGCTTGCCATTGTTCCGGAGTCGGACGACATCGAACAGAGCGTACGCGATCTGCTTGCTGAATAAATGAAATGGCCGAAGACCGGCGAGAACGCGTCCGCCAACGCCTCCGAAACCACCGCCGTTCAATTGAGGGAATCCGATGGCCTACGAAGTGACGATGCCGCGCCTGGGATGGACGATGGAAGAGGGCGTCTTTGGCGAATGGCTGAAACAGGATGGAGACGAGGTTAAGGCCGGCGACCTGCTCTTTACGGTCGAGGGGGACAAGGCTACGCAGGAGGTCGAGGTGTTCGAGAGCGGAATCCTGCGACTTCCCCAAGGCGCCCCGTCTCCTGGTGATGTCATTCCTGTCGGTGCCCTGCTTGCGTATATCGTCCAGGCCGGGGAACTGATGCCTGCAGCGGGCAGCCGGTCCCCTCAGTCGGAAGGGCGCGCAGAGCGGGGCGGCACGGCAAGCCCGACCGCTGCTGCGGCAGAGCCTGCTTTCCCGAAGACGTCGGCTACGCAATCAGCTGCCGCGGACGGTCGCGGCAATCCAACAATCAGTCCCCGGGCGCGGCGAGTAGCCGGCGAGCTGGGCGTGGATTGGACTCGGCTTACAGGCAGCGGCCGCACGGGACGGATCGTCGAGCGGGATGTACGCGCCGCCGCGGAGACGGTAGTTGAACCGGTTGGCGTGGACTTGTCGCCGGTGGCGCGTCGTATGGCGGCGGAAGCGGACATCTCTCTGGAAGAGCTAACGGCCATCCGGCCGGGCGGCCGGATACAACGCGGGGACGTTGAAGCTGCCATCGCGGCAAGACGACAAGCTGTGCAGGCCGGCGAGGCGCCGAGCCAGATCGTGTCGCACAGCCGTATCCGGCAGATTACCGCCCAACGTATGGCAGAGAGCGCGCGCACAACCGCCCCTGTCACGCTGACCACCGAGGCCGACGCTACCGAACTGGTGGCGTTACGCGAGCAGCTGAAGGCCAGCTATGCTCGAAGAAGGCTGGCGGTACCAGGCTATAACGATATCTATCTGAAACTGACAGCCGCCGCGTTGCAGGAATATCCCGCGCTCAATGCCAGTTGGAGCGATGATGGACTGATCCTTCACCGCGCAATCCACATCGGTTTCGCGGTCGAAACCGAGCGGGGGCTGCTGGCTCCGGTGCTGAGAGACGTTCCTGCGAAGTCGTTGCGCGTGATAGCGGCAGAGACGGCCAGCCTGATCGAGGGCGCGCGCCAGGAACGCCTGGGTCATGAGGCGACGCAGGGAGGAACATTCACGATCACCAACTTGGGCATGTACGGCATTGACGCCTTCACCCCCATTATCAATCTGCCCCAAGCCGCCATTTTAGGAATCGGGCGGACCGTCTGCAAGCCGGCTGTACACGAAGGGGAGGTTGTTCCCCGCCAGATGGTTGCGCTCAGCCTGACCTTTGATCATCGCGTTGTGGACGGGGCCCCGGCCGCGCGTTTCCTCAACACAGTCCGCGAGTACGTCTCTGAGCCCATTTTGTGGCTCACTTCGTGACAGCTTCCGGTCCGGCGGTTCTTACAATTCAGCCGCTCTTCGCTGCAAGTTTACTTCCTCAACAGGGACTGCAAACGTCTCTTATCGCTCCTTAGTCGGAGGGCGCCCAGCCTGACGGGTCTGCCGCTCTGCGCCCAGGTCCGACAAAAACGCGCAATCTCAGAAAGCGTGGATAAGACCAGGCTTAGGTGCGGCCCCGCTGCATGGGCATCACTCTCGAAAAACCTGTTGTGCCTTTGATGCCGGCGTGAACTCATAAGGAGAACGAAGATTGAGCATGTGAAAAAATTGACAATATGTCTGAATTCCATAGGATTAGCGAAAGCCCCATTAGTCTGGATACAACATCAGTCACATTCAAATTCACAGAGGAGAATTCCAACAATGACGCAAAGAGAGTCCTTGTCCAGAAGAACATTTCTCAAAGTAAGTGGAACATTCGCCAGCGCGGCTGTACTGGCAGCTTGCGCGCCCGTTGCAGCCCCTGCGGACGACGGCGCCATGGGCGAAGGAGCAATGGCGGAGCCCGTTACGATTCGCTACGGTCGCCATGATCCAGCCGCGGGCGTTGCGACAACGCTCGAATCGTTCCATGAAGAGTATCCGGACATTGTGGTCAGTGTAGAGCAGATCGGCGAGTTTCACGCCAAGATTCCGGCCCTGGCAGCGGCCGGCACACTGCCCGACGTCGTACGCAGTTGGGAGGCGATGGCGCTCGACCTGGGGCGCAACAACCAGTTCATCGACATCCAGCCTTATGTTGATGGCGAACCCGGTTACGACGCCGACGACTTCTACGAGAACTGGTGGAATTACCCGGTTGTGGAAGGGAAGCGCTTCGGCATTCCCGACGCGGCCGCGCCCCATATAACCTTCTACAACGCCGACCTCTTCGACGCCGCGGGTGTCGAGTATCCCAACAAGGACAGCTTCACCTGGACCGACTTCGAGGAGAAGGCCCGCGGCATCAGCGATCCTGACAACAAGATCTGGGGGTCGGAGACGATACCGGTTGGCTGGCACATGTACAGTGTCAAACAGGCCTGGCAGAACGGCGGCAGCTACTACAGCCCCGATTTTCGCGAGTGCTGGCTTGACAAAGAGGAGACGATCCAGGCGATTCAGTTCTGGGCCGATATGCTCCTCGACGGCAATGTAATGCCCTCGCCGTCCCAGATTGTCGGCATTGGCGGCGCTGGCGCGGCCGCGGAGCTTCTGGCCGCCGGCAAGATCGGTATGCAGCGCATGGGATCCTGGGTCACCGGAAGTCTCGTCGACGCCGGCTTCCGCTTTAATGTTGTCGCCGAGCCCAGCCAGGTCCGTCGCGATACCATCACCCACGGCGCCTTCAACAACATTTCCACGACCTCCGAGCACAAGGATACGGCCTGGATCTGGCTCAACTACAACACCAGCACCCAGGGCATTTACAACTACGCCTCCAACGCGAACTTCCCTGGCACGCGTCGCTCATCGAATGAAATCGAACCCTTCCCCTGGGTCGCCGACGTGGACTTCGAAGTCGACTGGGACGTCGTACCCGACGCGTTGACATATGGGCACATTCTGCCGGGACCGGCCAATGAGGGCGAAGCTCTCAAGCTGATCGGCGATGCGCTGGATAAGGTATATTCCGGCAATGCCCAGGCCGCTGATATTTTCCCCGAAGTTGCGCCCAAGGTAACGGCCGTAATTTCGGATGTCTAGACCGACACACTGAAAACAGAAAGTGCGCGAAGGCAAAATCGATTCTCTTTGCCTTCGCGATCTTCTTCAGGTCATCAGTTCGATCGCATGCGGACCGGCCGCTACGCGACTGCCGCGTGGCCGGCCGGCGCCTGAGTGCCGCACGAGGGTGGTAATCCGTGACCACTGCGGGTCTTTCACGTCCCAATAGCTTCTGGCAAAGCAGGCGTTTTCGCGACGCTATGATCGCTTACGCCTTCATCCTGCCATGGGTCATCGGCTTTATCCTCTTCGTCGGCGGCCCAATCATGGCATCGTTCGTCCTCAGTTTTTTCCGCTGGAAGATGATTGCGCCGCCTAAATTCTACGGCCTGACGCATTACATCAGCATGGTCACCACAGATGAACTGTTTCGCATTTCGATCTGGGTGACGTTCAAGTTTGTGATAATCTCCGTTCCTATTAGCCAGGTGCTGGCCCTGGGGCTGGCGTTGCTGCTGAATCAGCGGATTAGGGGTCTCGGATTCTGGCGCTCGGCCTTCTATCTGCCTGCGGTTGTCAGCGGCGTGGCCGGGTCCGTCATTTGGATGTGGATGTATCACGTTGAACTGGGGATCGTGAACAATGGCCTGGCGCTGATGGGACTGGAAGGACGAAACTGGCTTTATGACAGGGAGCTGGTGCTGGGTTCGCTAATCGTCAAGAGCCTCTGGAACATCGGCATTCCAATGGTCATCTATCTGGCAGCTTTGCAAGGACTGCCGCAGCAGTTATACGAAGCCGCAGACATCGATGGCTCTGGAGAGGTATCAAAGTTTTTTGCGATCACTTTGCCCATGCTGTCTCCAGCCATCTTCTTCAACGTTGTGATGGGCATCATCGCATCGGTGCAGACCTTTGCAGAACCCTATGTGATGACCAAAGGAGGCCCTGACAATGCAACGCTGTTTCTGGGCCTCCATCTCTACCACAACGCCTTCAGTTACCTCAAAATGGGCTACGCCTCCGCCATGGCATGGATTATGTTCCTGCTCATCTTCGGGCTGACGGTCTTCCAGTTTAGCCTTGCCGGCCGCTGGGTATATTACGAGGGCGGCGCGCGCTAGCCCGCCGGGAGATTCGATAGTGGTCGTTGGAAACGAAACGGTTCCGACAGCTGAGCGGCTGCATAGCGAGGCTTACACGCGGCCCAGCAGACTGCGTACCATTCTGATCGGCAACCGTTTTCAGACGGGCCTTCTTCGGCTGCTTGTGATCTACGCCGTTCTGATTTTCTCGGCCTTTCTCTTCCTCTTGCCGTTCTACTGGATGGTAAACACAGCGCTAAAGCCTCCCAACCAGGTCTTTACACTGCCGCCCACGTGGATACCTGAGCCGGTAATGTGGTCAAATTTCCTGACCGCCTTTACGATCCAATACGAGACGGACCCCCCTGTTTACAACTATGCGATCAACACGTTAATCGTAACCGTAAATGGAGTCGTTTCGACGATATTCTCCAGCGCGCTGGTAGCCTATGCCTTTGCCCGCCTGGAATTCCCTGGCAAAAATGTCATCTTTCTGGGAATCCTGAGTACGCTCATGATTCCATTTGCAGTCGTCATGGTACCCCAGTTTATTATTTGGCAGCGTTTGAACTGGCTGGACACGTTGTTGCCGCTGATGATTCCGCACTGGTTCGGGTCGGCGTGGAACATTTTTCTGCTGCGCCAGTTTTTCATGACGATACCGAGAGAGTATGACGAAGCGGCCTATCTTGACGGCGCGTCGCGCTGGCATATCTTCGTCAGGATCATTCTGCCTCTGTCCAAGCCGGCCCTGGCGGCTGTCGCGGTCTTCGCTTTTGTATTCTTCTGGAATGACTTTCTTGGTCCCCTGATTATTCTGTCGACGCCGGAGAACTTTACGCTTACACTGTTCCTGGCGAACTTCAATGTTGCCTATCGGGGAACGCCGTGGCATCTGTACATGGCTGCCGCTCTTATCATCATTCTTCCCTGCCTTGTCCTGTTCTTCTTTTCTCAGAACGCCTTTCTGAAGGGTATCACGGTTACCGACCTGAAGGGCTGAGGGCAGCCGCTTCTTTCACGAGCCTTTCTGCAGGATTTTCCTTCACTGAAACAGAGGCACATATGAAAATCAAAGAAATCCGTGCATTTGAGATTGCAGCCGAGGCGCGGCCGCAGACGAAGCCGCGCACGCCAAGCCGGGCCGAGACCGTTCACATGAACCGGCCCATGGCCCGCTATCCCCGTTTTCCCAACGGTGAAGGGCACGTCTCGATGGCCCCTTGGAAACGGCCGGCCGTGCTGGTAACGGCTGAGGACGGCACGCAAGGCTTCGGCATCTCCCTCTACGGGTCTGTAGTGGCGCCCATGATCAACGAGCATTTCGGTCCCAATCTGGTCGGCGAGAACGCCATGGCCACTGAGAAACTGTGGGATATGATGGTGCGGCTCTCGACCGCTTTCAGCCCTACAGGCATGACAAGCTACGCGATCAGCGCGCTCGATGTGGCCCTGTGGGATCTCAAGGGGAAACTGCTGGGGTTGCCTGTGTACGAGTTACTGGGAGGGCCGCAGAAGGAAAAGATCTTCTGTTACGCATCCGGTTTCGACCAGGAGTGGTACATGGAGCTGGGGTTCAAGGCCACCAAGCTGTTCAGCCCCTGGGGACCTGAACAGGGGCTGGAGGGTCTCAACAGGCTGGAGGAGCTGGTTGCAGGCACGCGCGAAACCATCGGCGACGAAGTGGAGTTGATGTTGGATGGCTGGACGGCATATGATCCCGAATACACTGTGCGCGTGGCCGAGCGGATGCGGCCCTACAACCTTAAATGGCTGGAGGACTATATCCAGCCGGAAGATCTCCTGGGCTACGAGTCGATCCGGCAGCGATTGCCCTGGCATACCCTGGCTACAGGCGAGCACTGGTACAATCTGGCCCCCTTTGCCCACGCCGCGGGCAAGCGGCTCGTGGATATTTTCCAGCCGGACGTGCTCTGGTGCGGCGGCATTACAGCAGCCGCCAAGATCTGCCACCTGGCGCAGGCAAATCAGATTTCCGTCATCGCCCATGGAGGCATGAACTATCCCTTCGGTCAGCACCTGTCGATGGCCATGCCGGCGGTCACATGGGGAGAACGTTCGGAGGGCGTTTCTGCTCCCGGCGTACCATTGGCGGAAATGGTCAAGTTGCCGGGCACTGCGGTTATTGAGGACGGCTACTTGAGGCCCAGCGATGCACCCGGATTTGGTCTGGAAATCGACGAAGCCTGGCTGGAACAGGTCACTGTCTGAACTGAAGTATGCAAGAGTATGAGCGAGCGCACATAGACCCCTATTGACGAACGACTTCACCTTTTTTCGTCCCGCTGAAATGGAGAAAAGCCCATGGAACTCGGCTATTTTCTGATGCCCGTTCACCCGCCTGAAAAGGACTTTACGCAGAGCCTTGAAGAGGACCTGGAGTTGATCGAGCGGGCCGAGGGGCTTGGGTACTCCGAGGCCTGGATTGGCCAGCATCACTCGGTGAAATGGGAGCCAATGCCCTCGAACGACGTCTTTATTGCCAATGCCATGGCCCGCACCAGCACCATCAAGTTCGGGACGGGCGTGACGATCGCCCCCTTCCATCACCCGGTCAATGTGGCGGTCCGCCTGTCGATGCTCGACCATCTCTCGCGCGGCCGACTGATGTGCGGCTTTGGCCAGACCGGTATTCCGACCGACCTCAGCCTGTTCGACCTGCCTGCGGATCCCCGAACACTGGGGCTGATGACGGTTGAAAGCATCAACATGGTGCTGAAGTTGTGGACGACTGACGCGCCCTTCGACTTCAAGGGCGATTACTGGCATATACATATCGATGAGACCCGCCCGGACATCGGTTTGGGTGAGATCCTGCGGCCCTACCAGAAGCCGCATCCTCCCGTGGCGATGGCGGTACTGAAGGGCACGTCAATGGCCGCGCGTATGGCGGGGCAGCGCGGGTTCTTTCCCGTGAGTACAAACCTTGTTCCTATGGCGACACTGGCCGAGCACTGGGAGACCTTCTGCGCCGGCGCACGTGAAGCCGGTCGCGAGACGCCCGACAGGAGTATCTGGCGGATAGCGCGCAACATCTTCGTTGGCGAATCGAAAGAGGAAGCGTTCAATTTTGCCCTCAACAGCGCCTTCGGACGCTCTTTCGCCTATCTGATCGATCTGATAGGGCCCGGACGCCTCGACGGCTGGAAAGAGGACCCGGACATGCCGGACGAGGAGGTTACCGCGGAGTACGCGGTGCGGCGGCTGGCGATTGTCGGTGACGTGGACGAGTGCATTCGCCGTCTGCAGGAGATTCAGAAGGTGACAGGGGGCTTTGGAACGCTGCTGGCCATCGGGCATGACTGGGATGACAAGCCGCGCTGGCTGCGCTCGATGGAGCTGTTGAAGAATGAGGTTGTACCGGCACTGTAGGACAGAAGTGGGCCAGGCGCCGGATGGAAATGAGGAAAACAAAGTCAAGAGGATTTGACAGGAACGGTTTTCTGCGCTAAATCATTTCGGTGGATGACTGATCGTCGCATTCCCTACTCTGTCCCCCCGGTAGGCTAAATCCAGGTAACAGTGCAACGAATAGGGTACCTCCCGTCACACATTTGTGTGGACATTTTCCATACCATTCACTTTCCTAAAGGAGCAAGAAATGTCGGAACAGAAACTGAGTCGAAGGAAGTTCCTGCGCGCGACCAGCGGGCTCACCCTGGCCTCTCTGGTAGCGGCCTGCGCCGGCCCGGCCCCTGACAGCGGCGAGGACATGGGAGACGCCGAGGAGGCCATGGCCGAAGCCCAGGGAATCACAATGCTTATCCGTACCGATATTCGCAGCGCGTATGCGGCGGACGATGCCGTAGAGCGCTGGAACAATGAATTTGAGTCGCAGGTTGCCATAGAAGAACCAGCCGGCGCTCCGGATACGAAGATTCAGGCTGCCCAGGCGGCCGGCGACCTCATCTGGGACGCTTACTCGGTCGTCGTCTTTCCGTGGGACGCCCCCAGGTGGCACAGTAGGGGCTTGATTCAGCCCATGGACGAGTTTATCGAAGCATCTTCGATTCCAGGCGCAGACGAGGTCGTGCCGGGGATCATCCCGTCGATTTTCGAGGTTCACAAGATCGAAGGGAGCCAATACGGCATCCCTAGAAATGTCGGTAGTGTCGCATTGGGCTGGTTCTGGGAACCGATGGAGAAGGCCGGTTTCGACAGCCAGCCTATGACATGGGACGCGGTACGAGAAGCGGCCGAGAAGATCGCCGAGACCAGCCCGGATCTGACTCCTTTCGATGCCGCCTGCTCGCCGCTCTGCGATCTGTACGCCATGATTTGGGGGGCAACCGAGACGCCGATTACCGACGAAGGATTGATTGATATCTCCGGTGAGGCGAGCCTTGCCTCTCTGGGGTGGATTCGCGAAATGGTTGAAGACGGCCTGATGGCTCCGGCTACGGGTGAGAATTTCGGCAACTGGTTGAAGGGCGGTACGGCGTTGCTGACCTCGTTCGACGTTCATGGCACAATGGCCCAGCAGACCTTTGGACAGGAAACGGCAACGACCGGAATCAACTTCTTCCGAGAGGATCCCGAAGTCGCCGGTACACAAAGGCAGGCACGCCATTCTGGATCAACTCCACCGCTCTACTGAACAAGGCAGCCAACCCGCAAGGCGCGGTCGATTTTACCCTTTGGTGGTTTGGGCCGGAGAACAAGGCCTCGGGTAAGCAGATCACGCAAGTTGCTGCCAAGCCTTGCTACCAGTACACCTACGACGAGTTTGTCAAGGACGACCCGGTGCAGCAGTGGCAACTTGAAGGCATCGAGTTGGTGCGCAACTCAGTCTGGTTCCCGGGCAACCTGTTCTTCGGCCTGCAAAACAGCAATCTTGCACCAGAGATGCAGCGGTTGCGCGACGCGACCCAGAGTGTGACGCCAGAAGAGGTCGTTGAAGTTGCCATGGAAGGCATTCAGATCGACCTCGAAGAGTTGAAGGAGTCCGGTCGCTACGATCAGATGATGATGGCCTAGCAGTGGCCGCAGAACAGTCAGCGGCAGTCGGGAGAGGCGGCTGCCGCTGATCAGCTCCCCGCCCGCATTTCCAGGAGTCTTCGATGACATCACAATCAGACACTGGGGGCGGCGGTCTTTTCGCCGCCGTCCGCAGATATCGACAGACAAGCGGTCAGCAGGTCTCCTTTCGGAAAAACAACCTGCTGGGCTACGTGTTTATCGCGCCGGCGATGGCACTGTACCTGACCTTTAACGTCTGGCCGATCTTCCGCGGCCTTGCCATGGCGTTTACCGATTATCGATTTGTCTATCCGGATACGCGCTGGGACTTCAACGGCTTCAGCAATTTTGTCAAGATGGTGGGCGACCGGCGCGCGATGGACGCGGCCGGAGTCTCACTGAAGTATCTGGCATTCGTCGCCCCTGCCATGATCCTGATCGCTCTGATCCTGGCCGTGCTGATTTCCAAGGTCAAGAGGGGGGCTGCCTTTTACCGCTGGGTTGTCTATCTGCCGGCGGTGCTGCCCGTGGCCGTCATCTTCCTGATGTTCGGCGAGATGTATGGCTTTCAGTTCGGCTTTATCAACACAGTTTTGCGAGGCTGGGGAATTGAGAATCCCCCCAACTGGCTGGGTGATCGAACTTTGGCGTTACCTTCGATCGGCGCGGCCCACATTTGGATGATCTTTGGTTTTCCAACGCTCCTGTTCCTGATCGGCATCTACAATATCGGCGCCGAAATGTATGAGGCAGCGTCGTTGGACGGCGCAAACGGTTGGCATCAGTTCCTCTATCTGACAGCCCCGCTGTTGAAACCGACCTTCGCGCTGATCGTCGTGCTCAATCTTCCGCTTTTCGGCGTCGTCGAACCCATGTTGATTCTCAACAATGGCGGGCCGGCCAACTCCACACGCACGCTTGGCCTGTATCTCTATCAGCAGGCCTTCGAGGTTGGCGATTTGCGGCTGGGGTATGCCGCGGCTATCAGCCTGGTCATAGGCCTGATCAGCGCACTGATAGCGGGACTAATCTTTCGCTGGTCGAGACAGGACTAGAGGGCTTTGGACGCGCAGGTGTTATGCGTGAAGTCCACCCTCAGCACAGAGGTTGATCTCTAACAAAAGGACTGACTTATGGCGACGGAAGCGGATGCAAGCAGCATTGGTGAACAACCGCAGAGCGAGACTGACAGCCAGTTTTTCCGGTTGCGCGTGTGGCTTCGTCAAAAGGACTTTTTCTCGCACGTGCTCCTGGCCGTCGTTACTTTCATCGTTTTGTTGCCGCTGCTGTGGATCATCTCGACGTCATTCAAGGACCGGCTTGAGTTTTCGACGAATTCAGCGGCTCTGATTCCCAGCAGTTTCAGTCTCGTGAACTATATGTACATGTTTGAAGCGATCCAACAGTTGCCCATTTACATGAGAAACAGCTTTATCCTTGCTGCTGGCGTTACGCTCATCCAGGTGTTTTGCTCGGCTCTGGCCGGTTACGCATTCGCCCGTATGCGCTTCTGGGGTCGGGATTTAATCTTCATCGCAATCATCGTTTCGATGTTCGTGCCCAGGGCCGGAGGGCTGATGGCCCTATACGAATTGATGACTTTCCTTAAGCTGCGAAACAGCATTCTCGGCCTGATCCTGCTTTTCGCGGCCGGTCTACCCGCCGCCATCTTCATTATGCGGCAAGCCTTTCTTGCGATTCCACAGGAGGTAGAAGAGTCCGCTTTCATTGACGGCGCGAGCTGGTGGCAGACATTTTGGCGAATCGCTCTGCCTCTGGCGGCCAGCGCAATGGTCATCATCGGCACGCTGGCCTTTGTCGGCGTCTGGAGCGACTACATCATCACGTATACGATGATCGACCGCGATGCGCAGATGACTATTTCGGTGGGCATCAAGAAGGTGCTCGCAACCAGCTACGAGTCGGCGCTCTCTCCCCGCTTCCGCAATCAGTTCGCAGGTGAGGCTGCCGACGCGACGATGCTCCTTTTCAGCGCATTGCCTGTCATGATCATCTACGCGCTGATGCAGAAATGGTTTATGCGAGGGTTGACCGAAGGGGCTATCAAATTTTAGTCGCTGGACCTTGGACGAGGACAGTTTCTTATACCAATCCAAGCTCTTCGTCGATCTCCAACTGGTAGGCGTCGACTTTCTCGGCCAGCACCTCCTCCATGGTCAGCGCTCTGCCTGCCTCACCAGATTCCAGCATGGCGTAAGATAGCGCAACTGAACGCGTGCCTTGGGCAGCATCGACCTCGATGGCGCCGCCGTCCTCGATCGCGAGCCCCAGTTCGCCGTATTCGGCGGCGATCAGTTTGCGATCGGTCTCGTGGAAGGGAAAGTCATAGCCCCAGAGGCGCTCGCCGCCAAAGAGGGCAGCGGCAATGGGCTCCAGGTGGAAGTCGGGCGCCAGATCCAGCAGGCTTGCATCGGAAACCGTTTCGCCGTCCTTGTGCAAGGTGATGAGCTGGCCTGATCTGTCAGGGGGAAGCTCAAGGGAGCCGCCCGACCCGTGAATCTGTCGCGTCCACACGCCCTGGCCGTGGGCAGCGTGATCTTCGATGAACTGACAGACCGCGCCGTTTTCGAAGAGCAGTGTCGCGTATGAGGCGTCTTCGGCGGTGGCCTCGAACTGGGCGGGCATCTGCCTTTGCCACTTGCCATAGACGCCGGCCGGATTGCTGGACGACCGGCCGGCCGGTCCGGCCGCAGGGTTGTATCGGATCGGTTCGTGCAGCCGGGACTGAGCGTAGACTGTGCTGACGGGCCCCAAGTAGAATTCGAGAATGTCGGCAAAATGGACGCCTACGTCCAGCAGGACGCCGCTCTCGTTTTTCTGATGCCGCCAGACTGAGATTGTCATGTGGCTGCCGCCGCCCATGGTGTTATGTATCATCAGTCGCGGCGATCCGATGACGCCGGCATCCAGTAGCGCCTTTCCAAGCCGATTCATGGGATCGCGTCTGTAGTTCTCCGCTACGCTGACGATGCGACCGCTCCTTTCTGCCGCCTGCCGAATGCGATTGCTGGCGCGCACGGTCAGACCGACCGGCTTCTCGATCATGGCATGCCAGCCGCGTTCCAATGCTTCTTCGGCCACTGTATGGTGATATCGAGGCGTGGTCGTGATGTCGACTGCCGCAACGCCCAGAGCTTCCAGCTCTTCCAGGGATTCAACGACCTGTGGGCGCGAGCCCAGACGTTCTTCGGCGTCGTTTGCCAGCGACTCTGCGTTGGCCCGAACGGGGTCGCAGGCGCCGACCAGCTCGAATGGCGAAAGCCCTGAATCATATAGTTCGGCCAAGCCGTACAGGTGGCGGTGGCCCATTCCGCCGCATCCAACGATAGCGAGAGGGATCTTGTCCATGAAGGTTCCTTTCCAGCTCCACAGGAGAGCGGCAAGTGCCTGGGAGGCTTCACTGTTGAGTGGGATTTCTCTGTCGTTCCATTCAATATACCTTACAGACCCGGATCAGGATACAAGGACTTGGCAAGGACTGAGACGCTAAGCGTTGCGGGCCGGGTGTCTCAGTTCAGTCGAGCTTTTCGAACTGCAGGCGCCCAAGTGTCTTTTCAGGCTCCCATACGCCGAGTTCAACGGTTGGTTTCAGGGTCTCGGTATCGTATACGACCAGCCGCAACTCGTACTCTCCGGGAGGGAGATCGGCCGGAAACTCAATAAGGTGAAGCGAATCAAAGGTTTCGGACTGCCCTCCTCCCCCGGTGGAAGAATGGTCCGGCCTCCATAATACATAGTCTCTCTGGAAGACGCTGTTGCCTTCAGCGTCGTGGAATCGCAGGGAAATGGCGAAATCGATTGCAAGTCCAGGAGCGGTCTGCCATTGCAAAGCCAGCCAGAAGGGATTGCCCTCTTTCAAGTTGAGCGGAGACTGAGTCGACTGTTGCTCTGCGCCTTGGCCGGCGGCCAGCCCCATAAGGGCTATGCCGCCATCGTAGTTGACAGTCAACGGATCCAGAAATTCGTACAATGTCCAGGAGCGGTCCAGGGAGATTTCAGCGTAGTTCTTGATCTGAAAGTCGATGTACTGCTCTGCGCCCACATGCCGGCCGTATTTGTCGAAGAGAACTGCGAGACGCTGATCTTCGTCCCCGGCCCAGATCACGTCGTTGCTCCAGTCCACCACCTTTACTTCGGAAAGGGATTCGGACGTCTTCACGGCGGACGCAATCTGGTGAGCGAAATCGGGCATGGCCGTGTGAACGAGATGAACCGGCGCCTCACCTTGGTACAAGTATTCGAAACTGTATTGCCACAGGTAACCCGGAACCAGAAACGCAACGCTTCCATCTGATGGCTGGTTATTCACGATCGTAATGAGGTCGGTCCACCCTGACCCGTAGGCCCTGTGAATTTCAGGCGAGGATGCCCATTTGTGGAAATAGTCGCGATAGGTGAAGACGCCCTGGATCAGGATGGCAAAGCCGACCAGACTCGCGAAAACGGCGCCAGCCCTGATATCCGTCACGTGAGATAACCGAGGTCTGGTGAACAGAAAGGCTTCCCAGACACCAACAGCTACGAGCAGATAGATGGCCGGTATCGCGCCTATCATGCGAATGGTATTTGGAGGAACGGATGTTATCTCTCTCGCAAGCACAGCCGGGAGAATCAGCAAGGCAAGCCAGAGCAACAGTAAGCGGTAGGCGGGCCGCTTTCGCCATTGCCAAACTGCCGCCCCCACGCCAATCCAGAAGAGGAGTCCCTGCCAGAGGTTCAACACCGGCTTGCCCACGAGGTTGTGTCGCCAGAGAAGATCGCCCCGGAAGCCAAAAGCCAGCACATATCCCCACAGATTGTTCAGAAACGTTCCCAGTGGGTTTCCCAAATTGCGCTCGGAATCGAAGACCCAAGTCTGAGCGCTGCGAAGAAAGAAATGATCGGGATTGCGGACAAAGTGAAAGAGTATTGGCGCAGCCACCAAGGCCGCGAAAGCGACGAAGATACCTGCCTTCTGCCAATCAATCTTGGTGGGTGAAGCGATGAATCGAAAACGAGAAGAGGGGAATGCTTCTTCCACCTTATGGTTTCCGTCGCCTTTTCTGACCGGGGGAAGCAGAAAACTCAGGCCGAACAGGAGGAACAGAAAGGGCGTGAATCGTGCTGTAATGTAAGTATATGGCAGCAGCCCGGCACACATTCCTGCCAGCGCGATTCGCCACCAGCTTCCTGGCTTTGCAGCCTGCACCCTATTCCGACCTGGAGATTCTCCAGTTAGCTTGTCATTTGAGGAGAACGGCTGCCCGTTGTGCGACCAGGCCCACCAGAGCAGGGCCAGGCTCAGGCTGAGGAAGAATGGGAGGAAGCTGCCTCTGAGCGCAGTACGCCCGATAACCGTCTGCCCGAGGGATACCGCCAGCAAACCGGCGCCCGCCCCCCCGATTAGCAGACCGCGCCACGGCGTAGGCCTGCCGCTATGTTCGTCCCGCCCGAAAAGTATCCAGCCCAGCCAAAAGAGAACAAATACGGTGCCCGCGCTGATGAGCGCCGTGGGTAGGCGCACTGCCAGTACAGTCCTTCCCAGAAAGGAGGTCGTCAAGGCAATCGCATATACAATCATGCCCTCGCGGCCGTTATTCTCGGAAAAGAACGGGGCGTGCTCTCCCCGCAGCACCTGCAATGCATTTACACCATGCGTTCCTTCATCATGATGCAAGCCGGGGGGAAGTTCCGTCAGGCGATGCAGGCGCATTGTCAGGACCACAAATGCAAGCAAGATCAGGGTCCCTATGGTTAGAAGTGTCAGGTGACGGTGTTTTTCCCCTGCCATCCGGGTAACTCCTTATGTCCCCAGCGCCGTTGATGACAATATATTCAAACCGATCTTTCAGGACTCCTGCCGTTTTGTGCCGTCGTCAGGCAGCGGTCCGCGCCGTGGTCGCATCGCAGGGGTAATTCTCCTATTCACCGGCCGTCCGATAGCTGCAGGCTGGTCAGGACTGTCTCGGGCTCCCAGACACCGAGTTCGACCGTCGGTTTGGACGTTTCAAAGTCGTAGACGATCAGGCGCAACTCATAGTCGCCGGGGGAAATTTCTGAAGGGAATTCAAGAAAGTGAAGCGTATCGACCGGTTCGACTGCTTGCCATCTGTTCGTGGCAAGCGATTTGGAGTTTTCAAGGACAGCATCATGTTGATACACCATACCGCCCCCAGCATCGTACAGGCGCACTGAAATCGAATAGATGGCTTCCAGACCAGGGGCTGTCTGCCAATGCATTGCAATCCACCAGGGGCGATCCTGGTCCAAGTCAAGCTGTTGATTCAAAGACAGCTGCCCTGTGCCTTGCCCAACTGCAAACCCATGGATAGATATGCCGCCATCGTAGTGAACTGTCAAGGGCTCCAGATGTTCATAAAGTGTCCAGGGGTGATCCAGGTCAATATCCGCGTAGCTATGGATCTGAAAGCCGTCATGGCTTTCGCTCTTCAGGTAGCGCCCATACTTTTCGAGAATGATGGTGACCAGCCGGTCGGAATGGGCATTTCCTCCAACGAGACTGTTGTCCCAGTCCACATAGTGAACCGTGGAGACCTGCTCCAGTGTGGCAAGCGCAGATTCGATCTTCGGCGCCAGATTGTGCGTTGTAGTCGCCTGAATAGTGCGGACTGGCGCGTCACCTGTATATAGGAATTCAAAACTGTGGTGCATGCTGGCTTCGTGATGCCATGCATAGTCAGGAATCACCCGGATCAGATAGACGGCATCGGTTATGGACTGTTGTTCGTTCAAGCCATGGGCCAGATCTGTCCAGATTGACTCGTAGGCCTCGTTTAGTTCGGGTGCGGCCGCCCACTCTTGGAAATAAGCGCGAAACGTAAACAGACCCTGAACCAGGACAAGGCAACTGACCAGGGCCGTGGCGGAAATCGCCCCTTTTACCTCACTGTCCGGGAAAAATCGATCCCTCAAGAATCGAAACGATTCCCAAAGTCCGACGCCTATGAGTAGATAAACAGCCGGCAATGCCCCTATGATGCGTACAGTATTGGGTGGGGGGATGTTGTCTACAGCCAAGGTCGCCGGCAGAGTAAGTACTCCAAGCCAGATCAGTAGCAGTCGATGCGAAGGACGCTGCTGCCAGCGCCATACCGACATCGCTACGCCAAGCCAAAAGAGGCACATCTCCCATGGATGCAGCATTGGGCGGCCGGCGTAATTGTGTCGCCAGTTCTGGTCACCGCGGAATCCGAAGTTCAGCAGATATCCCCACACGTTTCCCCAGAATGTTTCCAAAGGAGTTCCCTGGCTCCGACTTGGATCGAATAACCAGAGTTGGCTGGCGCGCATGAGAAACTGCTCAGGATGCAGAACGAAATAGATAAAAAGAGGTGCTGCAACCAGGACGGCCGGGCACACAAAGGCTGCTACCCACTTCAACTCTTTTCGCAGGTGAGATGCGTGGATAAAGGACAGAGAATGGCCCAGGCCCTTCTTGCTTGGCAAAGCTGCAAGGTAACGGCTCCGAATCGACATTGCAAGGGTCAAGCCAAAGAAAATGAACAGTAAGGGCGTGAACCTGGCCGGAGTATAGCTGTAGGCGACCAGACCAGTACATGCGCCTGCCAGCGCGAATTGCCACCAGGCTCCAGTGTGACGGACCCGATGATTCCACGCCCACCAGAGCAGCGCCAAGCCAAGAGTCAACAGGAGTGGCAAGAGTTGAATTCTGAACGCAGTGCGGCCCAGCACGGTCTGGGAGAGGGAGACGGTCAGGAAGCCAGCCGCAGCCCCGCCAACCAACAGCCCGCGCCATGGGGTGGCCCGACTAGCCTCATCGTCGTGGCCAAAGAGCAGTCGTCCCAGCCAAAAAACGGCAAAGACCGTGCCTGCGCTGCACACTGCCGTCGGCAGTCGAACAGCCAGTTCCGTTCGTCCAAAGATGGAGACGGACAATGCAACCAGATAGATTCCCAGCCACTCCCGCCCATTGCTTTTGTCAGGAAAAAAAATCCTGTGCTCACCTTGCAAGACTTGGAGTGCATCCAACCCGTTTGCCCCTGCATCAAAGTAAAGTCCGGGCGGAAGTTCGCTTAGGCGATGAAAGCGAAGAATGACAACGGCCAGCGTAAGAAAGAACAGGATCGCTGCAGTTGCTAGTCTCAGGCGAAAGCGTTCATCTCCTAACATTCGAGCAACTTTGTTCGCGTTGGGTCCAAATGATGAATTTTCAGACATTCTCTTTTCTCGGACTTCCCGTCACTATCTGCCATCGCTGGGCTGCATACGCGTGCATACGTTACTCATTGGGGTCTTTCACTTAGGCAGCACTTCTAGCATTCCGATTTCCAGGCGGGCATTGTCGCCATTCAAGGGCACGAGCGGTTCGTGTGATATATCAGGAAAGTAGAGGCCGGCAATGAGCCGATACGTTCCCGGGGACAGCGTTTCCGGGACCGTAATGTAATGTGTCGAGTTCAGAACCAGCCCTGGTTCCCAACGTTGATAAGGTGTAAATTGTCCACCAGGCGGGCCATCATGTTGCGAAACGCCCATCCCTGTCTCGTCAACCAGGTGCACAAATGCGCTCACAGGAACGCCCGCAGTTTTTACAGACCACCACAGCTGGACGGCTGCCACTTCTCCGGATCGGGTTGGAGGGGGTGGCCGCACGCCCTCCAGTCGGACGTTATCGTAGTCGGCGCCTATTACTGATACTCCCCAGGTGCGGTCCGTGATTCCTGAGGCCGCCGCCACCATCAGTGCACCGATTGCAAGCCAGCCGCCCAGTGGCAAGTAACGCCGGTAAGCCCTGAGAGATGATTTCGTATCCGACCCACCCGTCCCCGCCCCTCTTGATCCCAGATACAGCAACGCAAACACTGCACTCCAACCGACTGCCGTCAAGAGTCTGCCGAGCCAGACTGAGCGTGTAGGGCCCCATGCAAGTACAACATCGTGTGTGCCAGGTGGAATTTGTACGCTGGCGAGGGCGAGTTGGCTCGCCGGCTCAACTTTCGCCTTTATTCCGTCAAGCGTAACTTGCCAGGAAGGGAAATAGAACTGGTGGAAGAGAAGACGGAATGCTTGTTGCGTTGTGACCTGGAATTGGTGTTGAAGAAGGCCCCAGCGTACCGGCGTCACTGCCAGAGTCTCATTCGAGTCTGGCATCTGCAGTTCTTCCCAGGGAGGACCTCCAATCGTACGAGGATTCACATCAACCCAGACAGGCATAAACTCGCGGGGCCAACTGCCCATCTTATTACCCTCCGAATCGCGTTCCCATGACTGAGAATTCCATTGCCATAGGGCTGGAGCCGAGAACTCCTTTTTGCGGAAATCGTCCTCCGTCGGGTAGTTCAGACCGGCAGCCGAATAGAAGACGATGTACGTTGAGAATGCTATGGATACAAAAAGCGCTGTGTACGCTGGCAAGCGGCGCAGCGCCTGCAGTTGTTCCAGGCATGCTGCCAGCAGCAACGATGTGCCAAGAACGACGAACATCTGCCAGCGCCAGGGGAACTGCAGTTTTTCAAACAGAAACTCGAAGCCTGCCCACAGCCAGTAACTGGCCGTGGTTGTCAACCAGACAGTTAGAATGGTGGACGACAGCACAACAAAGGTGAAGAAGCGCAGGTTGCGTGCCTTCGAGGCCGCGACAACATAAATTGCGAAAATGCCAATCGGGATTGTATATATGGGAAGGAAAAACGTTGGATAGTGGGGATAGTTGTAGGAATAGATGAGGGCAGGCTCGAACAGATCATTCCAGCCGGCCATGTGGTCCATCCACCCGCCAAAAGCGACTTCTTTGCCAATATAGACCCAGTTCATCTCTAACAGGACCGGCAGTGTAGACCATGAGGTCAGGAGTATGCCGACGGTGCCAAAGCCGGCCATAGTAAGTCCAGCCGGGATCGGGGAAACTGCGCTCACACGATGTCGTTGTAGGGCAAGAATGGCAAGAACGATTACAAAGACCATCACTGTCATAAACGCTGTCAGGTGATGTGTCAGAATCAGGCCGCCAAAAGCAAGCCCTGCTTTGGCCAAAAGAGTGCCGTAGGTGCGCGCCCGCTGTAATGAACTTTCTGCGTCAACAGTCGCTTCATTCCCCTGCCGTGAGAGTGCCGCCACGGCCTGAATTCCGTAGAATGAGACCAGTGGAAGCCACATAAAGGCAGTAAGTTCAGGCAAGGCGCCCCTTTCAAAGAGATCTATCATGCGATACGGATGAAACTGATAGCAGATAGTACAGGCAAAGGCAGGCCAAACCGCGAAAAATAGTCGCGCCAAGCGATACGTCCACAGCGCTGAAAGCGCAAAGCCAACCGCTATGGGGAGACGCAAGCTTGCCACCATATCCAGCCCAGCCAGATTCAGGAGCGCGGACGGATAATAGAAGAGAGGCGGGTAATAGTTTAGTACGGGGTAGCCATACCCGAAACTGTAATCTGGAAACCAGCGTGGATAGAGAACGCCTGCCCGCAACGCATCAGCTATAGCACGAATCCGGTGCATGTGAATCAGTCCGTCGTGGGTTGTAGAGGGCCAAGCATCTGTCAACCAGAGGACCAGTACGAAAGAGGAAATCACCAGGCACAGGACTACTATGCGGTCCTGTTGGACAGTTGCCTTCATTTCTCGTTTGGCGGGTTTTTCGCGTGAGGCGTCAAGTTGCATCTTCCTGTACAGGCCTTTCACTGGGAGGTCGGGATTCTGTAAGAAGCTGTTTGAAAAGGGTCAATTGGGTGCCAGGCGGCGTACCATGAGACGAATCATAGCGATATGGATAAAGGCGACACTGCTTTCGGGCAGTCGTTCATAGTCTTTACAGAGGCGACGATTGAGGCCAAGCCAAGCGAAGGTGCGCTCCACCACCCAACGACGGGGCAATACGGAGAAACCTTTTTGTTCTTGCGGGCGGAGGACAGGTTGAAGGCGGAAGCGAAAACGCTGCGCAACCCATCTCTGCAAAGAGCCGCGATAGGCGCCGTCAACCCAGATAAGACGCAGTTTCTGGCCGAAACCGCAGCCTCGTCTGAGCAGTTGCCGTGCCCCATCGCGGTCAGGCAGGTCGGCAGCAGTGACCAGGACGGCCAATGTGAGTCCCAGCGTATCGACAAGAAGATGCCGTTTCCGTCCCGTGATGCGTTTACCGCCATCGTAGCCTCGCACACCTGCCGGTGTATGGCCAGTCTTGACTGTCTGACTATCGATACTGCCAGCCGTTGGATGCTTGTGTCGTCCGCTTCGATGACGAACCCGCACTCTGAGCGTGTCATGCAACCTGCGCCAGGCGCCATCGTCCCGCCACTGCCTGAAGTAGGTGTAAACACTCTGCCCTCTGCCACGGCGGAAAATCACTCGGCAGCATCCGCCACTGGATGCCACCCACAGTCAGGTAGAGAATGGCATCAACCACCAGACGCATATCCAGGCTGCGTGGTCGCCCGCCCGGTTTGGCTGCGGGAATCAGATGCTGGATAATAAGCCACTGGCTGTCAGTCAAATCTGTTGGGTATCGTTTTGTTTTCACAGAGACTACGTATACCACAATTTGGCCGACAGCCTTTACTTTTCAAACAGCCTCTAAGCTTTAGATATGCTTACAAAACAGAAGGGCGTCGAATACCTTGTGAGCACGCCAATACCGCAGACGGTTCTTCGATACGACTACACTTGCGCCAATCTGGGTGAACATCTGGAATGCATGAGCAGCAGCGAATGTCCAAAATAATGTCCCTTCATTCTACCTGCAGGAGCGCCAGGATAGTCTCAGGCTTCCAGACACCGAGTTCAACCGTTGGTTTCTGTGATTCATAGTCGTAGACGATCAGGCGAAGCTCGTATTCGCCGGGCTTGAGGTCTGGGGGAATCTCCATGTGGTAGAGCGTTTCGACCGGCTGGTCAGGGGCCCAATTGCTTGTGCGGGAATGGTTCGGGTTGAGAAGGACGATGTCCCTTTGGTAGACTCCACCACCTTCGGAATCGTGCAGACGGAGAGATACTGCAAACTCGGTATCCAGACCGGGAGCGGTCTGCCACTGCTTGGCGATCCAGAATGTGCGTTCCGGTCCCAGATTGATCTGTTGCTGCGTGGAAAGTTGCGTGTCCCCCTGGCCCAGGGCGATTCCCAGAAGAGATATACCCTCGTCATAGTTGACAGATGGCGGCCCCAGACTTTCATAGAAAGTCCACGACCGATCGAGAGCGATGTCGGAGAAGGTGTGAACCTGAAAGTAGGTGTGTTGTTTGCTTCCAAGATATGTACCGTATTTCTCCAGGAGAGCAACAGTGTATTCTTCGCCACCACCTATCCATCCCAGCTCGTCGTTCCAGTCTACAACCTTCACACTGGAGACCTCTTCGTTGGATTCGAGAATGGACTCGATTCTTTGAGGGAGATGCGTCATGGTCGAATGAATGACGTGTGCAGGCGCCTCGCCCTGGTAGAGGTAGTCGAAGCCGTAATGGCCATTCGAAAGGTGATAGGGAATCAGGTAGACCGACTCTGCGTCAGACGCTTGCTGGTTCAGAATCCGGGCTGCTTCTGCCATTTCCGCGTCGGCTGCAGCGTAGTATTGAGGTGTGCCCACCCACTCGTAAAAATAGGTGCGATAGGCAAACATGCCTTGAAACAGAATGAAACCGGTGACAAGAAGCCCCACGGCAGCGGCGGCGGTCTCGTTGTTGAAGGAGATACGCCCCTTCAAGAGGCGAGCTGTTTCCCATATGCCAACGCCCACCAGGAGGTAGGCGGCCGGAGCGGCTCCGATTATACGCAAAGAGTTTGGCCCATTGCCTCTGTTATAGGCCAACATTGCCGGCAGCAGCATTACAACCAGCCAGATCAGAAGCAGTCGAAAGGCGGGTCGTCTTCGCCAGCCCCACAAGGACATACCCACACCGGCCCAAAAGAAAAGAGCCTCCCATGGACTAAGCAGAGGCCTTCCCGCGAAATTGTATTCCTCATTCCGGTCTCCCACCGCGCCGAAAATCAGGAGATAATCCACCACGTTGTTCAGGAACGCCCCCAACTGCGTACGGTGACTATCAAGTGAGAGCGAGACTTCCCTGCCGCGAAAAAAGAAATCTTCGGGATTGAGAATGAAATAGGCTAGAATCGGCGCTGCTACCAGGCCGGCTGCGGCGGCGAAAACGCCAGCCTTTGGCCACTCGGTCATTACTTTTGCCCTGGCGGCAGGTCCGAAGGGAATCAGGAAACTGAGCCCAAAGAAGAGAAACAGGAAAGGCGCCATACGGGCCGGAATATAGGTGTGCAGCAGCAGGCCCGCGCTTGCTCCTGCCAGCGCCAACCCCCACCACGATGCTTTGCGCCTGTCAGTGCGGCCCCACGATCTCCAGAGCAAGGCCAAGCTAAGCGTAAGAATCAGCGGCAGAAAATTTGCTCTGAACCCTCCGCGTGCAAGAAACGTCTGGCCGATGGAAGCCGCCATCAAACCTGCCCCAATCCCAGCCACCGCAAGGCCCCGCCAGGGCCTGGGATTCCCGCTCTGTTCGTCTTCCCCAAACAGGAGCAGACCCAACCAGAAAACGGCCAGAACGGCCCCGGCGCTGGCCAAAGCCGGCGGCAGATGAAAGGCCAGTAGCGATGGACCCAGAAGGAGCGTAGCGAGCGCGATCGCGTAGATTGCCAGTGCCTCGCGGCCACTTGCCTTTTCGGCAAAGAAGACATTGTGATCTCCCTGCAACACTTGCAGGGCGTCCACGCCGTTTGCCCCTTCATCATTGATGATGCCAGGTGGGAAATCGGAGAGGCGATAGAGGCGCATCATCACGACAACAGCGGTCAAGGCGATTACAATCCCCACGGCGACCAAGGTAACCAAGACCCGATCTTTTTCTTGAGACCGAGTCAGGTTTGGTGAAGATTGATTCACAGGAACCTTATCGTGCATTTTCTCCTCTTGATGGTACCGCTCACTATCTCCCGTCCATTGAGGGAACGCAGTTTCCGGCCGGACTGACCTGAGTGTTGGGACATCCTTCCGAAGAGTCGGCATCGTTCAAAGTTTATCCAGGGGGGTATGAATTCATCGACGAGACGAGACCAGAAATGAAGGGCCTGTGACGCCAGGCAACCGTTTGGCTCAACGGTGCCTCACGAAAGGGTCTCGCAAGTCGCCAAGCGGTGGACCGGGGCGTTCCGGGGACCTGCCAGCCGCTACGGCAGACTCTTGTCGTGATTGCTAAGGGGTTCGGCCCCGTCTGCAGTGACCAGGAAGGCGTCTTCCAGGCGGATGCCGGTTACGCCCGGGATATAGATGCCGGGCTCCAGCATGATCACGTTCCCTTCCTGGAATTGCTCCTGGTTGTAGGGGACGATTCGGGGCGCCTCATGGCCGGTCAGCCCGATTCCGTGGCCGGTGTGGTGGGAGTAGACCTCATAGCCGCCAGCGGCCATGCGGCTGCGCACTTTGCGGTCCACGTCCTGGGCAACGACGCCGGGCCGAATGAGGGAGACGGCATAGGCGAGGGCTTCTTCAACGAACTTGTGCATTTCGACTTGCTGGGCCGTCGGCTGATCGGCATAGTAGGTAGCGCAGCTATCGGTCCAGTAGCCGTCAACAACGACGCTGAGGTCGAGAATGAAGGAATCGTCGGCTATGATTTCATAGTCCAGAGGGGCGGCGCTCATGTTCGCCGGTCGATGGCCGACGATGCAGTCATTCCCCATCTGACACCATCTGCCCGCCTCCCGCTCTACGGCTGTCTGCACTTCGGTCCAGACGTCGATTTCACGCTGGCCCAGGCGGACGGCCTTGCGACCGGCGTCGTGGCCCACCGTAACCAGACGAAAGCCCTCGCGGATGCGCGCCAGTTCCTCTTGGGTTTTAACCGCACGCAGCGGCAAGAGCCTGCCCTCCAGCGAGAACGGCTCGCAACCTGGCAGCGCCTCTTGGAGCGTCTGCCACAGTGCCAGCGGCAGGCTTTTTTCTTCGACGCCAATCGGGCCGGATGTTCCGGCAACTGTTGAAACCTGCTCCCTCAGCGCATCTGCCAGCCGGCCAGGGGCGTCAATTGGTTGCTGGATCGTGTAGTTGACAAAGGGGACGAACGCGCAACCGAGTTCGGCGCCGAAGGTGGCGGCGCCGTCGGACCCTTCGTCTGCCAGGAGCGTGAATTCGCCGCGCTCGAAAAGGACCAGAGCGGGTGGGGAAAGATTCAGGCCGGTCAGCCAGCGAACACTGTCGGTATCGGAGAAGAGCGCGAGTTCGACACCTGCTTCGTCGAGCAACTGCGTCGTACGCTGTCTTTGTTCTCTGTGCATTGTGGTGGTAAGTCCTTGTCCTCAGTTTCCAGGCTGGCGAAGGCGAAACAGTGCGCAGAAGTCAGGGCCTGGCGTCTTCAATTCATTCTACCACGCCATCTCGCGCCCGGAATACTTCCGTCCGATGTTGGCCGCCTCCTCCGTTGCCGAACCGACCATCACGCCTTCATCGATTCGTTCCACGACATCATGGGGACGCACTCCGTTGAGGAAGAATACGTTGGCCGCATCGCACGCCGACTTCACACGGGCACGGGCAGCGCTCATTTCTGCCGGGTAGGGCGGGTCGTGGGCGTCCGGATGACCCAGGCTCATGCCCATATCCCCCGGTCCCCACTCTGCGAAGGCAATACCGGGCACGGCAGCGCTGGCCTCGGCGTTCGCCAGGGCGCGGCGGTTTTCGATCTTGAGACCGAGCATGATCTCGCCTTCCGGATTCAGCGGCCAGACGTCCGCCCTGCGGACGTATTCCTGGGGCGTCACGCCCCAGATCTCGGCCGCCATGGACTGCCCTCCCGCGCCCCTTCGCCCCTGGGTCAGCCCGTTCGGGCCGTCGGCGACACCGATGGAGTGGACGGGATAGCGGGAGGACTCGACGAACACGCGGACTGCGCCGGGCGTCTCTGCATGGCAGAGCAGTATTCCGTGAACACCGCGCGCCAGGACCTGTTTGACCATCCAGGCGTTGGCTCGCATCACGTTTTCGTCGGTGCCATCTGTTGGCAACGTGCAGATGACCGCGGGGGTCCTGTGCCCGCTGCGCGTTGTGCCCGCATTGGCCAGTCCCCGCATGAATTCACCCAGTCCGACAGGGTTGAAGGCGCCATGTTCGAACTCCACCATCAGATAGTCGGCCCAGGTGTCTCTGTGGGCCATGCCGTTCTCGTAGGTCAGTCCACCGCGGACGCCGGTGTAGTAGATAGGCTGTCCGGCCTCCAGCAGCTCGATCGCTCTGTTAATGCGCGGCATTCATCTCCCTCTCAATATGAATGGAAAACTGGTGTCATCTGCGACGCGAATCTAAAGCGCCCGGAGTGGCTCTTCGATCATTCCGACCAGGGCGTCCAGAAACTGTGCGGCGCGGACGCCGTCGACGGCGCGGTGGTCGCAGGACAGGGTCAGGGTCATCATCGGGCGCACGGCGGGCTGTCCCTCCACGGCCACGACCCGATCGGCGATGCGGCCCACCGCCAGGATCGCGGCCTGGGGCGGGTTGACAATCGCATTGAATGCATCCACTCCGAACATGCCCAAATTGCTGATCGTAAATGTGCCGCCGGTGAAGTCGTTGGGCGTCAGTCCGCCACTATCTGCGCGTGCCACCAGGTCGGCCCGGCGGGCGGCGATCTCTTCAACGCGCAGGCGGTCTGCACTGTGAACCACGGGTACGAGCAGCCCTTCTTCGACGGCGATGGCCAAGCCGACGTTAATCTCAGGATTGGTGACGATCTTGCCGTCATCCCAATAGGAGTTGAGACGGGGAAAGCGGGCCAGTGAGAGCGCGGCCAGCTTGGTGAGCAGGTCCGTGTATGTGATCTTGGCCCCGTCACCGGCGCCGGAGGCGAGAATTGTTCGCCAGTGGATCAGCTGGTCCGCGCTTACTTCGCGCACCAGGTAGAAATGGGGCACGCTGGTCCAGCTGCCCGTCAGGCGTTCGGCCATTATCTGCCACATGCGGGAAACGGGCTGCGTTTCGGGTTCGATTGCTGCTGGCGTATGCACGACGGTTGGCGGCGCTTCCGGCGCCGGCTGCGCTGACAGGGGGACGTCGGCAGCGAGCACGGCCCCCTCCGGACCGCTACCGGCAAGCGACGCAAGGTCTACGCCTCGTTCGCGCGCAAGCCGCCGCGCCTTGGGCGAGGCCAGGACGCGAGAGCCGGAAATGGTGGAGCGGATGTGGGCCTCCACGTCCTCCTTGGAGATACGGCCGCCTGTGCCCTGAACGTCTGCAAGATCGACGCCGTGTTCCGCGGCAATACGGGCGGCGACGGGGCTGGAAGGAAGAGAGGCTGCTCCTTCTTTTTCCGCCTCCGGCGTTTCTTTGGGTTCAGCCGCTACGGGCGCCGTGGGCAGTTCCTCTCCTTCAGCCGCGATCAGCCCGATCACCTGGCCCACGGGAATCTCATCGCCTTCCTGTGCGGTCACTGCGGTCAGGAGGCCTGAGGCAGGCGCTTCGACCTGTACGTCCACTTTATCGGTGGCCACCTCCATCAGCGGCTCGCCGGCCGTAACCATCTCGCCTTC
This sequence comes from Caldilineaceae bacterium, assembly GCA_965200615.1. Lineage (GTDB taxonomy): Bacteria > Chloroflexota > Anaerolineae > Caldilineales > Caldilineaceae > Bin5. The sequence goes on from OZ241377.1 coordinate 2,912,263, forward strand.
CTTTTTGAGCCAGCGCAACAGGACACCCTCGTCCTGGGCCATCCCCAGTGCCGGCATAATCACTTCTTTGGGCATGCAATCCCCCTTTTGGGCGACCTCAGATCATTGGACCGGGATGATGGACTGTATCAACCGCACAGGGCCTTGGCAGTTTCGACAACGTAGTCAGAACTCGGTATGGTCAGGTCTTCCATCACGGGCGAGAACGGAACCGGCACGTTCATCGCGCCAATGCGCTTTACCGGAGCGTCGAGGTAGTAAAACGCGCCATCGGCGATGACTGATGCAATTTCACCCGTGACGCCGTATTGACGGTAGCCCTCATCCAACACGAGCGCCCGGCTAGTCTTTTGCGCGGACTGGACCAGCGTCTCGGTGTCAAGGGGGTTGGTTGTGCGGGGATCTATGAGCTCGGCGCTGATACCGATGGAATCCAGCTTCTCTGCTGCCTCCAGGGCGACGTAGACCATTGAGCTGGTTGCAACGATGGTGATGTCCTCGCCCGTACGCTTTACATCTGCCTGGCCGAGAGGGAGCGTGTATTCTTCCTCAGGTACAGGGCCCTTCTCCTGGTAAAGCATCTTATCTTCGAAAACGACGACGGGATTGTCGTCGCGAATGGCGCTCTTCATCAGCCCCTTGGCGTCGTATGGGGTGGCAGGCATGGCAACCTTCAGGCCGGGAATGTGGCTGAAGAGCGCGTGCAGGGACTGGCTGTGCTGGGCGGCGGAGCGGCGGCTGGCGCCCAAGGTGGTTCGCAGGACCATGGGTACTTTGAGCTTGCCGCCGGACATGTAGTGGGTCTTGGCGGCCTGATTGATCAACTGGTCCATGACAAGGGTGGTAAAGTCGCCGAACATGATGTCGACGATGGGCCGCATGCCGGTGATGGCTGCGCCCACGCCGATGCCGGCGATTCCCGCTTCCGAGATAGGTGAATCGATCACCCGTTCGGGGCCAAACTCGTCCAGCAGGCCGACGAGGACCTTGAAGACGGAGCCGGCCGCGGCCACGTCTTCACCGATGAGAAAGATGCCCTCGTCGCGGGCCATTTCTTCGGCGATGGCTTCGCGAATGGCTTGCCCGAATGTGATTTCTCGCTCACCCGGCGCGTGGATGGCAGGGCTGCGACGGGTTCCGTTCTCAAGCGTAGACATGCCGGTCCACCTCGCTTTCACTGGGAAATGATGCCTCAAGGGCGAAGGCCACTGCTTCGTCAACTGCGGTTTTGACATCCCGCTGAATGCGTTGAAAGACCTCCGCTTCCACCTGCTGGCTTTTTGCCAGCCAGTCCTCCAGCAGTTTAAGCGGGTCCCTCTTTCTCCACTCCGCTTCCTCTTCGCGCGTACGGTAAGGGCGGTCGATATCGCCGACATGATGCCCGTGAAACCTGTAGGTGTTGCAGACGAGAAAGGCGGGCCCGCCGCCCTTACGCGCCCGGTCAATCAAGAGACGGGCGGTGGCGTGAACAGTTCGAATGTCCTGACCATCGATCGCCTGAGCGTGCACACCGAAACCGGTTGCTCGACCGACCATGGAGCCGGCTGCGGCTTTGGAGTTGTGCGTGTACTCGCCGTACTGGTTGTTCTCGCAGACGTATATGACGGGCAGCTTCCAGAGTTGAGCCATATTCATCGATTCGTACAGGAGACCCTGGCCAAGGGCCCCGTCTCCGAAGAAGCAGACGGCCACCTGGTCGGTCCCGCGCAGTTTTATGGACATGCCTGCGCCGGTGGCGATGCCTGCGCTGCCGCCGACGATGCCATTGGCGCCCAGGTTGCCGGTCTCCTGATCGGCGATGTGCATCGAGCCGCCTTTGCCGCGGCAGTAGCCGGCCTCCTTGCCCAACAGTTCGGCAAACATCTTGTCCAGCGCCGCGCCCTTAGCCAGACAGTGGCCGTGGCCGCGGTGGGTACTGGTGATGTAGTCGTCCTGCCGCAGTGCTTCGCAGATGCCGACGGCGATTGCTTCCTCGCCAATGTAGAGATGGGTGATGCCCGGCATGCGCGCGCTGGTGTAAAGCTCGTTGGCCGTCTCCTCGAAAGTGCGAATCTTGACCATCTGCTCATAGGCTTGGAGCCAATGTTCGGCGTCCAGGTCAGTTAGGCTCGGATTGGTATCGTTCGTTTCACTCATAGCGTCACCCCATGATTAAACCGGATTCTTACCAGTGCATGACCCAGCCACTGTCAACGTTTATGGCCTGGCCGGTGATATTGCGGGCGTGTTCCGAGGCCAGAAAAACGACGGTGGAAGCGATCTCCTCCTGGGAGACCAGACGGCCCAAAACCGCCAGCCGGCCGATCTTCTCGGTGCACCATTCCTCGTAGGTGGGCCTCTCGTCCTCCGGCAGGTCGGCGGTCGAGAACTTATGGATGCGCCTTTGGAGCGGTGTGTCGACCATGCCTGGGCAGATGGCGTTGGCGCGGATATTGTAGGCGGCAAAATCCTTGGCGGCAATCTGCATGAAACTGAGCACGGCCGCCTTGGATACGCTGTAAGGGGGATCGGTCTGCGACCCGATCTGGCCGGATACGGAAGAGAAAAAGAGGAAAGTGCCTTGTCGCCGAGCGATCATGGGCGCGTAGAAGGCGTGGGCTGTGTTGACCGCGCCGAGCACATTGACTTCGTGGACGCGGGGCCAGTCGGAGGGCTCCAGGTTCCAGAACGGGAAGCCGCCTTTGCCTGAATCGATGCCAACTGTGAACACAACGTGGCGTACGGGTCCGAGTTCCTGTTCAACGCGCGTCGCGGCCGCCTGCAACGCGGCAAAGTCGGTTACGTCGACCTGCGCGGAAAATGTTTCGACGTCGTGAGAGGCGGCTTCCTGGGCCACATCAGTCACGACCGGATCGCGATCGAGCAGCGCCACGCCGGCCCCTTCGGCCGCGAAGGTCTTTGCGATCATCCGGCCCATTCCGTTAGCGCCGCCGACCACGACGGCGACCTGTCCTGCGAGTTCCAGGTTCATTGTTTTCCCTTATTCCAATACCGCAAAAACTACAATGATGGAAGGCCTATACCAGAACCAGACTTGCTCGCGAATCCGGCTGGATTCCTACGCTCTTTTCAAGCCTCCAGCCCGCTAAATCCTGTATTAACTCAAGACTTGACGAAACCAAAGAAGGGCTGCCTCCCCGTCCTTCAAAGTAATCTCGTCCACTTGGCGACTATGCCTGATAGAATTCCGCAGTTGAGTCAATTGATCGAAGCAGTAAGCCGTTGTTGACCGTCTAGCACAATGTAATCTGGTGTGCCGTTATTCCCCTTATAGCCGTAAATGGCCTCGCATGCTAAGGCATCGAAGTTTTCCGCCTTGCCTTTCCAAAGCAAGAGACTACCTACTGTAGTAGTCCAGAAAAATTGAACGCATCAGAGCACTAATGTCCCAAGGCTCCCACTCGAATTCTCGTTGGAAGTCAGGAATTACGTAGCGCCCTTGTCTTAGATAGTCCACTAACGTAGACAAGCCAACGTGGTCAGGTTTCTGTGCATCTCTCATATCAGTTTTCTCATTCCAAATTCGCTACCTGAATGTGGAAGACTAAGGATCATTCGCCTAGATTCGCTCTCAAGGTTCCGCCCCAGTGCGGTTTGCCTGCGCACGCGGGGTCAGGTCGAACTGCGTCGCATGGCCGTTGAAGAAGCGGTCCAGTTCATCCACCATCAGGGTAAAGAAGCCCTGGTGGCCTGTGGGGCCCCCGAATGCGCCGATGTGGGGACTGAGGAAAACGTTTGGCAGCTGCAGGATTTCGCTGTCGGGCGGCACCGGTTCCGGGTCGAAGACGTCCAGTCCGGCGACGATATCGCCCTGTTTCAGCCTGTCGATGAGCGCGGCCGAGTCGGTCACTTTGCCGCGGGAGACGCTGACGAAGACGGCGCCGGGGCGCAGGCGGGACAACTCCTCTTTTCCCAGCATTCCCTCCGTCCTGGGCGTATGGGGAACCAGGCAGACGACCACGTCGCAGGAGAGTACGTTCTCCAGGCTTGTTTGCAGAAAGCCCAGCGCTTCGGGGAGCTCCTGTGGCAAGTAGGGATCGTGGACCCAGATCTCCGTCTCGAAGGCGCGCAGGAACTTCATCAGGCGCCGGCCCATATGCCCGCATCCTATCAACCCGACCCTTCGGCCCCATAACACGCCCTGCATTCCATCCATCAGTGTGCGGTCGAACCCGGTCCGGCCGGAGATCATCCGGCGAAAGTGTCCTCCCCCGTTTTTGAGGCAGACGAGAATCATCGCCAGCGCCCATTCGGAGACTGGATAGGAGGAGGCGTTTGTGGTGTCGACGGTGCGGATGCCGCGCGCCCAGGCCGCGTCCAAGTCGATACGGCTGGCGAAGCGATCACCCTCCATCTCGCCTATGATTTTGAGGGTTGGCGCCGCCTCCAGCATGTCCGCCGTCACGGTCGGCGCGCCCAGGCAGACGACCAGCGCGTCATGGCCGGGCAGCGTTCTCGACAGATCGATTGCGGCCTGGGGATCAGTATTGGTATCGTAAATGCCGCCGCCTTCACAGGGGAACCAGTCCCAATCGGCGAACGCGTCAAGGCGGCTCAGGTCATGCCTGGCCAAGTGGGTGTAGCGCACTTCTTCGTTTAAGGCCAAAAGCACTCTGGGTCGATTCTGGGGCATGGAAGTTAAGCTCAGTCTGAAGTTGTCAGTTCTGCCAAAGTTCCCTGGCTCTCGGTATCGCCAGGCGGAATCCTTCTTCACCTGTCTTGCTGGCCTCTTCGACGGAAATCCAGCCGTCGAAACCTGCTTTGCGAAAGCGTTCGAAGATCGCATTCAGGGGCGTAACGCCGCTGCCTATGAGAACCGGCTCGAACGAACCGGTCTGCCTGATGTCGCTGACGTGGACTGCGGCCACACGCGGCATCACGGCGTCCAGCACTGTTAGCGGGTCGTCGTCGACCGCCAGTAGATTGGCCGTGTCAAAAAGGAGTTGCAACCCGCTGTCAGCGGTCCTGTCGCAGATTTCGAGAAAAACAGAGGCTGTCTGTGAGAAATCGAAATAGGTCCAGACATAGCCGATGGCATGATTCTCATAGACGAGCGTTACGCCGGCGGCCTTTGCTTCCTCAACCCAAGCCGTCAGGCCCTCCGCGGCCCAGGAAACGCCGTCCTGCCGTTTGACGCCCGGGTGATTCTGTCCAGCGGTGACGCGCAGAAAGCTCACGCCCAACTGTGCTGCGGCGTCGATGTAGTTGCGGAGTTCCTGCCGGTGTTGCAACCGCACTGCCGGATCCGGGTGGGTAAAGTCAGTATAGGTCACCATGCCGGCAATCACAACGCCCGCGTCCTGCGCCTGATTCCGCAGCCCGTTCAGGTAGGGGACGTCGAGAGAATCGAGATGGGCCACACTGATGTCGGCCCCGTCCAGACCAATCTCGGCCGCCAGGCGGAACCAGTCGGCCAGTGTGCGCTCACCGTTGCTGATTTCCGGGTAGAGGGACGCGGGGAGGCAGGAAAACGGCATCGCCCTAGGACTCCGAGATTGCAACGACCGATCCCGAAGATGCATCGCAATAGAGGAAGCGGCTGTCGGGGTCGGCGCTCAGGCCGTGCGGCTCCGGTTCTGACTCAGGCACGGTGATCCGGTCCAGCTCGGATCCGTCTGTCAAGCTCAATTTCACGATCACCCGGTGGCCTGTATGGACAACCCAGACGCCGTCCTCCTCGCGCACGACGCCATGGGCGCGCGTGTATGGCAGAGGAATGACATGCCGGACCGACCAGTCGCTGATGCGCATCTTGGTGAGCGTCTGATCCTTCAAGGTCGTAAGCCAGAGGTGGCCCGGTTCATGGTTGTCGTACTCGATGCCATGGGTGCCGCCGCCGTTCGGCAGGGGATGGCGCGATATTGTCTCGCCGGTTTCGGGATCGACGCGCAGCACCTCGCCCGCCGCCTTGCGGGCGTCATGCGCCCGCTGCGGCCGCCACTTGTCTGCAGAGCCGTTCGCAGCCAGCCAAAGGCTATCTTCGCCCCAGGCCATGCCGCTTGTGTTGGAGGAGTCGCTGGGGATTTCACGAATCATTTTGGGCACGCCGTAGTAGTCCAGCTCACCGTTACGCTCGACCAGCATCACCCGGTCGGTGATCTGATCAACGATCCACAGGCCATCCTCGGTCAACTGCAAGCCGTTTGGCACTGAGTACGGCGCACGAAACAGTTTCTTATAGGTTGTCATGGCTCACCCTCTTTGGAATCAGTTCTTTTCAAGGCGCGCCGATGGGGCGCACTGGCAGTCTATTGCAGGGCCTCGGGCGCTGGGACGCCGACCCCCTCACCACTCTCGACAATGCGCGACCAGGTGCTCTCTTCGATTGGAATCCCGTTCTGGAGACGGCGCTGACGCCGTTCCTCCTCGATTTCGCCGGGGTAGTAGATCCTCTTGACCCCCGGCATCTTTGGGGAGGACCATACCCATTCTACGAGCTTTTCCACTTCCCGCTTATATTCGTCCGGGTCAATGAAACTTTCGATCTTTATAGCGAGAGCGAGCCAGCCGGATGCGCCGCGGGTCGGCGGGTCAGCGCTGCAACCGGCCCAGGACAGTCCACCGGCAATGGCATCGACCATCATGCCCAAACCGTAACCTTTGTGACCAACCGAGCCGCCAACCGGCAACATCGCGGCTCTACGTTCCATAAAGGCGTTCGGGTCCAAAACGGCGTTGCCCTTTTCGTCAATGAGCCAGTCGTCCGGCACGGGCAACCCGCGCGCCCGCTGCACATCGACCTTGCCTCCGGCGACCATGCTCGTCGTCATATCCAGCATCAGAGGGGCGCCGCCGGCTCGGGGCGCGCTGAAGGCGAGGGGATTGGGGGGCAACCGCCGGCCCGTGCCGCCGAAGGGTGCGGTGAACGGTCCGCCGCCGTTGAGCAGAAGCAGGCCGATACAGTCCTGTTCCGCTGCAATGGGCGGAAACGCTCCCAGGCGGCCGATGTGCGTCGAGCGGTGGACGGCAACTGCGCCGAATGTGTGCTCCTTGGCGCGCTCCACCGCCATTTCCATCGCTTTCTTTGCCAAGACGATGCCCTGCATCTGCCGGGCGTCAATGACAACCGATGCCGGCGTCTCCCGCACGAATTTGAGCGTGCCGACCGGCTTCATATTTCCCTCTCGCACGGCTGTAATGTAGCCGGGCAAGCGAATCACTCCGTGGGAATCATGGCCTGCGAGATTGGAGTCGACCAGGTGGTCGGTAACGTCCCGGCCCTGGTCTGCCGGAAAGCCGGCTGCGGCAAAGATGGCCGCGCCGTACTCTCTGAGACTGTCGTGGGAAATCGTTGGCATTAGCGCAGGTTCCTCTGTCTGGTGATGTAGTTGTAGCAAAAGGGGCAGTCGCGCTTCACGGCGGTTCCAGGAGCCCGCGGCAAATGGAAATGTGTTGTTGGAGAAGACGGCGGGACCCATCCGTCTCGTATCGAAAAGTATACCCCGCGCAGAAAAAACATTCAAACAGCGTCGGCCAGGGTGTCGCCCTTTTTCGTTGGCAGGGTCCGCGATGTTATTCTTTGGAGCAGACCGACGTCCGGGTCCCCTTAAACGGTCGCCTACAATCTGATCCTATACAAGGAGAGTTCAGAGATGGCAGAACTTCGTGCTCCGAGCAGCGGTCCGGCTCGTTCCGACGTCCAGCAAGAAGGAGCCGACAGGGTGAAAGAAAGCGCGTTTACAATGGACACGTCCAGCATCAAATACGGGCCGGGCGTAACCCGCGAAGTCGGTTTTGATATGAAAAAGCTGGACGCCAAACGGGTGATGGTGGTCACCGATCCCAGGTTGGCTGACAGCGAGCCGGTGGCGATCGCGATGGCGGCACTACGGGCGGAGGGCATCGATGCAGTCCTATACGATCAGGTTCGTGTCGAGCCGACCGACGTTTCCTTCCTGCACGCCATCGAGTTTGCCCGCCAAGGCAACTTTGATGGCTATCTCTCGGTAGGGGGCGGCTCGACTATCGATACGGCGAAAGCGGCAAACCTCTACGCCACTTACCCGGCCGATTTTCTGGACTACGTCAATCCACCCATAGGCAAAGGGGTCCCGGTTCCCGGCGCGTTGCGGCCGCATATTGCCGTGCCTACGACGGCAGGAACCGGCAGTGAGACAACAGGCGTCGCCATCTGCGATCTTACGGATATGCATGTAAAGACGGGAATCGCCCACAGGGCATTGCGGCCTCTCATCGGCATCCTTGATCCCCACAATACGCGGACGCTGCCGCAGATGGCTGCCGCCAGTACGGGGCTGGACGTGTTGAGCCATGCGTTGGAATCCCTGACCGCTCTGCCCTACGACAGCCGCGTCGCGCCCGAATCGCCCGAGTTGAGACCGGCCTACCAGGGGGCCAATCCAATCAGCGACATCTGGGCGACCAAAGCGATCGAAATGGTTTCGGCGAACATAGTGCGCGCCATCCAGGACACTGAGGATGACGAGGCCCGCAGCGCGATGCTGCTTGCCGCGGCCTACGCAGGCATTGGATTCGGCAACGCGGGCGTCCATCTGCCACACGGCATGAGCTACCCTGTCAGCGGGATGGTACGAGATTACAGGCCTCCGGGGTACCCGCCGGACCACCCCATTATTCCGCACGGGATGGCGGTCATTCTCAACGCGCCGGCCGTTTTTCGCTTTACGGCATCGACAAATCCTGAAAAACACCTGTACGCGGCGCGGCTCATGGGTGTTGACACAACCGGCGCGGCAGCCGAGGATGCGGGAGGGCTGCTGGCGGGGGCGATCATCAGCCTGATGCAGAAGACCGGCGTGCCGAACGGTCTTGGGGCAATCGGTTTTACGGAGGAGGATATTCCGGCGCTGGTCGGGGGAACATTGCCGCAGCACCGGGTGACGAAGCTCTCGCCGCGACCGGCGGAGGCGCACGATCTGGAGGCTCTGTTCCGGGATGCGATGAAGTACTGGTAGATTGGAGGTTTCCGGCGCAGCTTCGAGAAAGGCGCCCCAGGGGCCGCACACTTCGGGGCGAGATGCGACGAGGCGTCCGCTGCGGAGGCGACTCTTACTTGAGCGCTTTGGCCAGGACCTGAGCCATGTGGAGGGGTGCCCGACCGGCGAACTGTTCTATCTGGTCGCGGCAGCTGGTGCCGCTGGCGACGAGCAAAGAGTCGGCGGACAACGCGCGTACCGCCGGGAAGAGTCGTTCCTCGCCGATGTCACGGCTTACCTCGTAATGCCCCTGCCCATAGCCGAAATCTCCCGCCATTCCGCAGCAGCCGCTGTCGATAACCTGTACCGCGTAACCGGCCGCGCGCAGTGCCGCCACGCTGGCCTCGTTACCGATCAGCGCTTTCTGGTGACAGTGACCGTGGAGCCAGGCGGTACCCGGCTCGGCGCGCCAGATGCCAGAGAAGCCGGAATCAGGACTGTTGTTTCCCTCTGCGCTTCCGTCCTTGTTTTCCTCCAGGGCAGTTGTCTCACGGGCGATGAATTCGTCGAATGTCAGCGCCTGTTTGGCAACGATCTGCGCGCTCTCGCGGTCGGTGGCAAGCTCCAGGTATTCGTCGCGCAGGGTGAGGATGCAGCTGGGCTCCAGGCCGATGATGGGCAGACCCCGGCGCGCGAGGGGAGCGAGCAATCCCACGTTTTTGTCGACCCATCCAAGCACCTTGTCGGCCTGGCCGCCGGTGATGAGCGGCCGTCCGCAGCAGGCGCGTCCTGTTGCCAGGCGTACCTCATAGCCGGCCGCCTCCAGGACCTGTACTGCGGCCTGCCCGATCTCCGGATGGTTGTATTCGGCCCAGGTGTCGTGAAAGAGAATGACCGCGGCTGGACTCTTCCCGTTCGAGGCGTTTGACCCCGCGGGCGGGGTACGGCGGGCAAACCAGTCCGACAGCGGCTGCCGGGCGTAGGCGGGCAGGTTCCGGCGCGGATCGATGCCGATGCCTGCCAGAGCCGCTTTCACCGGCGCTGCCTTCAACCCCCAGTTGACAACAGGAATCAAAGGCCGGCCGAATCGAAATAGCAAGCTGTTCAGTGTGGGCAACAGTCCCATCAGCCGGTTGAAAAGGGGCAGACCGTTGCGGTCGTAGTAGTGGACCAGATATTCAGCTTTGATACGCGCCATGTCCACTGCCGAGGGGCACTCACTTTTGCAGGCCTTGCAGCCAATGCAGAGATCCATTATCTCGTACATCTGAGGTGAAAACAGCTCTTCCGGCGGAATGCGCCCGGCCATGGCGTTTCGCAGGGCATTTGCGCGGCCGCGGGTCGTGTCCTGCTCATCTTTGGTGGCGATGTAGCTGGGACACATTGTGCCGGCGCCGAGTTTCCGGCAGACGCCGGCGCCGTTGCACATTTCGACCGCGCCAGCGTAGCCGAAATCGCTGCTCCAGTCGAAGACGGTCTGCAGTTGAAGGGTTTCGTACTCCCTGCCGAAGCGCAGATTCTCTGTAGAAGGCGGCGCGTCGATGATCTTGCCCGGATTCATGCGGTTGTCCGGGTCGAAGACCGTTTTGACCTGACGCATCGCGCCGTACAGATCCGGGCCGAACAGGCGGGGATGGAGATAGCTGCGGGCCAGACCGTCTCCATGCTCACCGCTCATGGCGCCGCCGTAACTGACGGCGAGATCACAGGCGTGCTCGCCGACGTTACGCAGCGCGTCGATGCCTGTCCGGTTCTTGAGATTGAGCAGCGGCCGTACATGCAGGCAGCCGGCGGAGGCGTGCGCGTAGACCGCGATTCCGGGCACGTCCTCCTGCTCTCCGCAGAAGTCCAGTACCTTCTGCAGGTAGTCGGCAAGCTTCTCCTGGGGCACGGATACGTCTTCGATCCCCGGCACCGGTTTGTAGTCGCCGCGGCGCCCCATCAGGATGTTCAGGCCGGCCTTGCGTACATCCCACACATCTTTCTGCCGGGCCGGGTCGAGCAGTTTGACGACGGCAGCTCGCCATCCCCTCGATTGCAGGTGGCGTTCCAGCCCGTCCAGTTTGGCGGCGAGTTCGCGCTCTTCGGCGCCGTAGAATTCGGTCAGCAGTACGGCCTCCGGGTCTCCGACGACAAAGTGGAGCCGCTTGGCCCACTCCGGCTGGGCGCGGGCCAGGTCGATCAGGTGCTTGTCCAGCAGCTCGGATGCGCTGGGACTCGTTTCCAGGATATCGGGAATGGCGGCGCAGGCGTCGACGAGGCGGTCGAAGTGGACGACGGCGAGCGCGGTCATTTCAGGTTTGCGAACCAGTTTCAACGTTGCGCTGGTAACAGTTGCGAGCGTGCCTTCGCTGCCAGCGAGAAGCTGGCTGAAGTTAATTCGGTCGATCTGGGAGGTATCGCAGTATTCGGAGCGGTAGAGTTTGTCAAACCCCAGACGGGCGCGCAGGAGAGAGGCGCGCTCACTACCATGGCCATCTCCAGCGGACGCCGCTTCGTCCCGGAGCAGTGCGTGCAGGAGGCGATCGAGTCCGTATCCCGAGACACGGCGCCAGTGGCGCGGCCAGCGCTCCAGTATCTGCTCAAACTGAGCGCGCGCGATAGTGGGAACTTCGCGATATATCTGAGATTCGAGGGAGCCGCCGCGGCCGCGACGTTCGAGTTCTGTAGAGGCGACAGGTCCGAAGCGGGCCATGGAGCCGTCGCTGAGGACGACGTTGGTCTCAAGCAGATTGTCGGCCATCATGCCGTAGAGGATGCTGTGGCTGCCGGTAGCATTGTTGCCGATTGAGCCGCCAATCGAAGCGCGGTCGGCGCTGGCAGGGTCCGGCCCAAGCATCAGGCCGAGAGGGGCGAGCGTCCGGTTGAGAATTCCTATGGAAACGCCCGACTGAACGGTGACGGCGCCGGCTTCCTCGTCCACTGCCAGGATGCGGTCCATGTATTTGGTCATGTCGATGACCAGCCCGGGGCCTACACACTGGCCTGCCAGCGAACTGCCGCCACCCCTTGGCAGAAGCGGGACACCACGGCGTGCGGCAAGCTCCACGGCAGCCTGCACGTCATCTTCCGACCGGGGAATTACGACGCCCAGAGGCTGAATCTGATACTGGCTGGCGTCCGTGCTGTAAAGCATGCGACTGTAACCATCGAAACGCACCTCGCCCTCGACAACCTGCTCCAACTCATAGACCAGCTCCTGTGTCTCCTGAACAGGTTCAGAAAAAGAAGCTGGCGTCAAAGTGGCCGTATTTTGAGGCGGGGTGAACTGCGTCATGATTACATAGTCCTGTATGTAGACGATTTGCGGTGCGATTCGGGCCTTTCACGGAACAGTGCCTGTGCCGATTCGGGACGCCTGGCGCAAAGGATTGGATTCCGCTGCACTTTAACAGAATCCATATCTGCGGTATACTCGCGTATCACTGACGGAAGACGGCTCAGCAGACAATCCGGCAAGACCCAGTTCAAGAGTGCTCTGCAATGCCGCGCTCCAGTCCGATTCGCACAACAGGAGAATAGAATGGCCCATAGCGTAAACGGAAACGGCGCCCAGATCAAAATGTATACCACCGGCTGGTGTCCGGATTGCTGGCGGGCAAAGTCGGTGATGCGGGGAAACGGCGTCGAATTCGAAGAGATCGACATTGAAGAGGATGAAGAGGCGAGAGAGCTGGTGGTTAAGCTCAACAAGGGCAACATGTCGGTGCCGACAATCGTATTTCCGGATGGCGATGTATTGACCGAGCCCTCGACGACAGTGTTGATGGCAAAGCTGTCTGAACTGTAGCGGCTTTTCCGCTGCTCGGGTAGCGCCACCGATAGGTGCATCACCGGAATCGCCAAGGCGGCGAAACTTACTCCACTCTTCATTTTTTCGGAATTGAAAGGCAGGGCATCGAGGAATGGAACATTCAATTCTGAATCATGTCGATCTGAGTCAGCGCCTGAAGCGAAAGGAGTACGAGCAACTTCTGGCCGAGCGCCAGCAGGAGTTCCTGTCGCTACGCTTGAAGCTGGGAGGGCATATCGGGGGCAAGCTGGGCCCTCCCCTCCTGATTCTTTTCGAAGGTTGGGACGCGGCGGGGAAAGGGGGCTGTATCCGGCGGCTGACGGCGCCTCTGGACCCGCGCCATTTCTCGGTTTTCCAGTACCAGGCGCCAAACGACCGCGAGAAGAGGCACCATTTTCTCTGGCGCTTCTGGCCGGCCGTTCCCGGCAAGGGGGGCATGTGCATTTTCGACCGTACCTGGTATGGGCGCGTGCTGGTGGAACGCGTGGAGGGTTTTGCCAGCGTACCGGACTGGCGGCGTGCCTATGAGGAGATCCGACACTGGGAATCGCTCCTGGTTTCCGACGGGATGATCCTGATCAAGTTTTTTCTTCACATCTCTTCGAAGGAACAGAAGCGGCGCTTCGAGAGCCGGGCAGAGGACCCGCTGCGCCAGTGGAAGCTCACCGATGAGGACTGGCGCAACCGGAAGAAGCGTAAGGCGTACAATGAGGCGATTGTGGAGATGGTGGAAAGGACGGATACGGTGATGGCGCCGTGGACGATCGTGGCCGCCGAACAGAAACGATTTGCCCGCATCAAAGTTCTGGAGACGGTGATCCAGAGCATTGAGGCCGCGTTGGGCTGAACGACTACGGCGGCAGACCGGACACTGCCCAATCCGCAGCGCATTGGAAGCGTACGAGATTCTCAGTTACTTACAAGCTGATGGCCCTAATCGACAAAGTTGCGATCATCACAGGGGCGGCGTCCGGGATCGGGCGGGCCTGCACACGGCGTTTTCTGGAGGAGGGCGCAGTCGTAGTGGCGTGCGATATCGACGGCGCCGGGCTGGAGCAACTGGACGCGGAAAACTCCCAGGGCTGTCTGCATACGGTTCTCTGTGATGTAACGAAACGGGCGGACGCAGAGTCAAGCGTGGCGAAGGCGCTCTCGCTCAACGGCAGGCTCGACTGTCTCGTCAATTCGGCAGGGATCACCCCGCGCACGCTGCCGCCTGAAGCCGACTTCGAAGAGCGTTGGGACGCGGTGATGGAGGTTAACGCCAAGGGCGTTTTCCTGATGTCGTACGCGGCGCTGGAGGTGATGCGACCGGCAGGCCGAGGCACGATCGTCAACCTGGTCTCAGTTATGAGCATGGTTGGCTACCCGACTTCGCTGCCGTTTTCGGACGGCTTTACGGCCTACCCGCACAGTAAAGGGGCCGTGGCGCAGATGACCAAGGAGATGGGTGTGCGCTTTGCGGTGGAGGGTGTGCGCATAAATGCGGTTGCGCCCGGGTTCGTCTATTCGCCGCTCACGGAGAACGTGGTCGGCGACCCGGAAATCCACGCGGAGATGAAACGGCTGCACCCGATGGGGCGGATGGGACAGCCGGAGGAGGTTGCGGCGGTGGTGGCGTTTCTGGCGTCAGACGACGCTTCGTTCGTAACGGCGAGCGTGTGGCCCGTGGATGGGGGGTACACGGCGCAGTAGGAGAAATGACGCTCCTATGGAACATGGGCTTATGCCACAGCTGGCTAACTGAGAGTTATCCTGTTACATTCGTCTGAGTCGCCGGTAGATGTCGCCTCGACTACCAATATCCATTACCAAAACGATCAGACGGTCCTCTTTCAGACTGTAGACGATTCTCAGGTCGCCGATACGATAACTGTATACAGGGACATCAACCAGCCTTTTCCCCAAGTACGGGTCTCTTTCAAGCGCCTGAAAGGCCTTTGCCAACCGATTCAGCACATCCCGCGGTAGGCGTCGCGCCGCTCTCTGAGCCCGCCGCTGAAGTACTACGGTCCAGGGCCTATTCTTCACTTACGTCCACGCCTAGTTCGGCAAATACTTCCCGCCAGGGTCGAGCAGTCGACGGGTCATTCTGCCATTCCTCAAGAGCCGGCATTGCTTGCCGGGCCAATCTCAGATCTTCCAATGTCTCCAAGACCGCGATGTAGTCGGAGAATGGTATCAGTGCCCCAATCGGCTGACCATAGCGCTCGATAATTGTATCGCTGTCACCAGTCAACGCGCTCTCCAATAGTCTACGCCAGTTGGACCGTGCTTCATCGCTGCTCATCGTTTTGGCAGGCATAACAAATCTCCTCCTTGTGTCGTCAGTTTCTGACGACACTATAGCAGCTTATTCTCTGGCCGTCAAGA
This sequence comes from Caldilineaceae bacterium, assembly GCA_965200615.1. Lineage (GTDB taxonomy): Bacteria > Chloroflexota > Anaerolineae > Caldilineales > Caldilineaceae > Bin5. Next base: position 2,927,326 of record OZ241377.1, read on the forward strand.
TTGTACTCAGCTAGTCCAAGAGCAAGCTGAACGGCGGTTTGAAATGATTGTCCCAAGGGCCGAAGATCGGCCACCTCGTCGCAAGCAAGATTGTCACGAATCTGTTGAAAACGGTTAACTGTCTCAATAGAATACAAGCGCTTCCCGCAGCGCAGGCAGACCTCCGCGCGGGCGGTCACGGCAGCGGTATTCACTCCCCCGCGCAGCAGTTTTTCAACTTCCTTTTCGACCATTTCACCCTCACAGTTCGGGCACTCCTTGAGTTGAATCAATTCTCTGTCCTCCTTTCCCGCCAGTCGGTCCAGCGGCCTGGATCAGGGCGGTAGACGGTGACTGAGACGGAGCAAAGAATAACGTTTCAGGTAGTCTGGTAGAATCCGTTTTCCGTAAAGAGCTGTTCGTGTAGAGTAATCTCCCTCCACAGTGGCAGGCCCGCCCTGAGAGGACTGGCCGTTCACCGCCGCGACAACAACTGCGGCGACGATGCGCCTTATCCATAGGTGTGCGGACTATGCGCGCGTGGCCGCCTGCAGCCGGGTCCAGGGGCAATCGAATCTCGGTTATGAGAGTTGGCGCCTCGGCATGACCGGGAAGGGAATGGGCGAAATCGCCAGGTCTGGTCTGTGATCTTTGGGCAGTGGGGAACCAGCTGGGGGTTGCTGCTGCAGGGACTATGCGCCTGGCGGCGGTTCCGGCGCGAGGTCCAGTTCCTGCAGCAGGCCGACCAGGCTGAAATTCATCGCCAGCACAACCGCCGCCGGCGTTAGCAAAAAGATGGGCAGTACGGTCACAAAACTGACGACGAGCAGGAGTGCCTGGAAGAGGAACATGAGAAAGGTATAGAGTGGATGGCGCAACGCGAGAATGAAAGCGTTGCGGAGGACCATCTTTATACTCATTTCGTCCTGCTGCCACAGCAAGGGGAAAAAGTATTGCCCTGCCATGAGAACGATGATAAGGATCCAAACCCATACGATACTGATGATCTGGGCCCAGCTGGCGGTGCTGGCCCCGTAGAAGCGAATGTTCACGACGACGCCAGCGATCATCAACAGATTTATGCCGAGCAGCAGCCAGCTCTTGCCGATGGTGGACTTAGCCCCGTCCCAGAAGAACGCGCTCTCCACCCGGCGGTAGTTGGCGACGCGGTTGGCCGCGTTATGGATTCCTGACGTCACCGGGCCCGCGGGCAGTATCAGGAAGACCCCGACCCACCAGAGGACGCTGAGCCAGACCCATAGGAGCAGGTCCTCATAGAGCGCCTTGATCGTGCGCCACATTACTGTGAATGCTTTCATTTTAGTCCTTCTACCGCATAGCTGGCGCCCGGCCCAAAGCAAGGCTCATTCCCATCGCTACAGCAGGGCCGAGAATCTCATTCTCCATATTATAGCAGCAGCCGCCACGTTTCTCTGAATCCGTCATTGACGGCTCCCGGCCTGATATGTCGGACTGAGCGCCGTCTGGGCGACCGGTTTACAGCCTCTTGGGGAACAAGGAGATTCGAGAGTGAGTGGCAAACTTTTGCCACTTATGAATTGGGACAGATATAATGAGTAGAAATCCCGAGGGGGCGAATCCGCCCCGAACCGCTCGGAGGATGACCGATGACCGATCAAGGCAGGAAGATCCTTGTTTGCGTTGCCTGGCCCTATGCCAACGGCGAGAAGCACATTGGACAGATCGCCGGCGCGTATCTGCCGCCCGATATCTTTGCCCGTTACCAGCGCATGGCAGGCAACGACGTACTGATGGTCAGCGGCTCCGATACGCATGGCACCCCCATCACCCTGCAGGCGGAGAGAGAGGGTCTGGATGCCGCCGAAGTGGTGGACAAGTATCACGAGCTCTTCGTTGAAGGCTGTATGGCGATGGGCCTGACCTTCGACCTGTACACGCACACGGATACGCAGAACCACTGGGACGTGACGCAACAGGTGTTTCGGCGGCATATGGCGAACGAGTATATCTACAAAGAGGTGCAGAAGCAGTGGTACGATCCGGAGGCGGGGCGTTTTCTGGCAGACCGCTATGTGGAGGGGAGCTGCCCGTACTGCGGCTTTGCCGAGGCACGCGGCGACCAGTGCGACAACTGCGGCCGGCTCTACGATGCCTTGGAGTTGACCAACACGAGATCCAAGCTGAGCGGGAGCACGGCGCTGGAGGTACGGGAAACGGAACATTTCTTTCTCGATTTGGGCGCCCTCAATGAACCGCTGCTTGAATGGATTGGCAGCGGTAAGGAGCACTGGCGCAACAACGTCCTGAATTTCACGCAAGGTCAGTTGAACCTGAAGGAGTTGCGGGGGCGGGCCATCACGCGCGACATCGATTGGGGGGTCGCCATTCCGGTCGAGGGTTACGAGAGTAAGTGCATTTACGTCTGGTACGACGCGGTGCAGGGTTACCTGAGCGCGGCGATCGAATGGGCCGCACTGAGCGGCGGCCAGTGGCGGGACTGGTGGGACCGGGATTTGTCGCCGGATGCCCGCCACTACTACTTCATCGGCAAGGACAACATTCCCTTCCACACGCAGATCTGGCCGGGCATGATCATGGCCTATAACGACGGGGCCGGGGCAGACAACGAGTCGGCAAATATCTCCGGCCTGTCCGAAACGGCGGATCCGATGAAGAAGGCGCGCCTGCACCTGCCGTACGACGTGCCGGCAAACGAGTATCTCAACTTTGGGGGCGCGCAGTTCAGCACAAGCCGGGGCAACGTCATCGGTTTCAATACGGTCCTGGAAGAGTTCCAGGCCGACGCATGGCGCTATACTTTGACGGCCATGGCGCCGGAGAGCGCCGATACCGAGTTCACGTGGCCGGACTTCATCGAACTGGTCAACAACGAGTTGGTGGCAAATTGGGGCAACCTGGTCAACCGGGCGGCAGGTTTCGCCTTCAGACGGTTCGATGGGGCAGTCCCTCACCCCGGAGAAATGGACGCGACGGACGGGGCCTTGTTGGAAGAGATACGCGGGGGTTTCGATAGCGTTGGAGCGCTGTACGAGGCCGTAAGGTTGAAGGCCGCCCTGCAGGAGGCGCGACGGTTGAGCCAGCGCGTAAACCAGTATCTGAACGAGAAGGAGCCCTGGAGGACCGTTCAGACCGATCCGCAGACGGCGGCCACCACCGTATACGTGACGTTGCAAGCCATCGACTGGCTGAAGTTGCTGTGGGCTCCGATCCTGCCCCACAGCAGCGAACGGCTGCACCAATACCTGGGCTATACCGAGTCGCTCTTCGGCCAGCTGGACACGACGGCCGTTGAGGACGACCGCGGCTCACATCTGGTGTTGCGCTACGAACATGGGAGAGCCAGCGGCGTCTGGCAGGCGCAAACTCTGGCGGCAGGACAACTGCTGCGGAAACCGGCGCCACTCTTCGCCAAGCTGGATCCTGCGGTCGTACTGGGCGAGGCGGACGGGTAAGGCGCGGCAGGGCTCATGCTCAGAGGCACGAATGCAACCGCCTATGCCCTACTTTTGATCCTGGTCGTTCATGCTGCCCTGGGCACACTCTTCGCCATCAAGACGCCGCCATGGCAGAACCCGGACGAGCCGGCCCACTACAACTACATCGCCCATGTTGCGCGCGCAAGACAGCTGCCGGCGCTGCAGATGGGCGACTATGATGAAGCCTACCTCGAACGCCTGAAAGCGGAGAAGTTTCCGCCTGACCTCTCGATTGATCCGGTCCGCTATGAATTCCATCAGCCCCCTCTCTACTACCTGCTCGCAGCTCCGGTCTTCTGGTTGAGCCAGGGGCAACTGCTGGCGCTGCGGCTTTTCAACGTTCTGCTGGGCGCGTGCGTTGTGTTGCTGGTCTTTCTTTGCGCGCGCGCCGCGGCGCCCGGGTCACCTCAGATCGCCCTCGGCGCGGCCGCCTTTGCGGCCTTTCTTCCCATGCACACGGCGCTGATGGCGTCGGTCAATAACGATTCTCTGGCAGAACTGCTGATCGCGGGAACAGTGCTGGCCCTCCTGCGCTGGCAGCGTATGGAAGCAGAAGGCGACGGGGGCGGAAGGCCGGCCTGTCTGCTGGCAGCCGGGACCGTCATGGGCCTTGGTTTTCTTACCAAAGCGACCACTTATGCTCTCCTTCCAGTGGCGCTCATCGTCGTCATCACCGGTACAGTTTGGCCGGGTCGTGACAGCGAAAACGGGGCTGGAAAGCTGTTTTTGCGGCTCACTCTGCTGATCGCGCCAGCGCTGCTCCTCGGCCTACCCTGGTGGATCCGAAACAGTACGCTGTACGGGAATCTGGATATCCTCGGCCTTGCCTGGCACGATGCGGTGGTTACCGGGCAGCCGACCGCAGTTGCCTGGATTGCCGAAAACGGTTGGGGGGCCTATTGGGAGCGGGCGTGGACGTTTACCAGCAAGAGCTTCTGGGGGGTGTTCGGCTGGCTGGGCGTGTTCATGGATGCCCGCGTCTATACAGTTCTCTACATTCTGTCGGCGCTGGCGGCAGTTGGTCTCCTGTACCGTTTCCGGGCGAGGGCGCACGGCAGGGACTGGCAGTGGGCTGGTCTCCTGACTTCGCCCTGGATGACTCTGCTGCTGCTGTGGCTGGCGACATTCGCGGCGTACGGGTGGTATAACCTGGGGTTCATCCAACACCAGGGCCGCTATCTCTTTCCGGCTCTACCGGCGTGGAGTCTGCTCTTCGCCCTGGGTTGGTGGGCGGCGCTCGAGAGAAGGGCCAGCCTTACGGCGGGTGGTATCCTGCTGGCGGGAGCGGCCGCGCACGCTGCAGTTGCTCCACTTGTGGGCGGAACCGCGGACAAGTGGACGCTGCTGCTGTCAGGTCTTGCCGGCATCGGCATGCTGCTTTACGGGCTACTCGCCGGCCGCGTTCCCAAGCTTATAAGGGCCAGCGGCTTTGGAGAGACGAATAGCGATCCCCAGGATTTCTCAGTACGGCTACGCAATGACGGCAGTTTGCGTCCGATCCTGTACGTCTGCCCGTTTCTGGCCATGATTGCTCTGGACATCGCCATACCGTTCCTGTATATTGTCCCTCAGTTAAGTTCGTAGCTTTGCGCTTCCAGTCCGCGGCAGTTTCAGTTACCCAGAGCAGACAGTGCTTTGGAGCGAACGCGGCGGGAAAGTTTGCAGCCGGTGTTTGCATTGCCGGCGGCTTGTACCTGATACAGAGAAACAGATGAGTTCAACTGCCCCTCTACCCCCAGCCCGACAGATTGTACCGATGAGGCATCTTCCAGACCCGACTGCAGTTTACGGGAGGCCTCCCAGCGGCGTCGAATACATACTTATCTGGATTTGCGTGGCATTTGTGGCGGTTGCCGGCGTGTTCGCCGGCTGGCAGTTCTGGCACACCGACCGCATTTTCAGCGGTGTGCGCGTGGCGGGCGTCCCGGTTGGAGGCGAGACGCGTGCGGTGGCCCTGCTGAGGTTGCACAGAGAGTTGACCCCCTATCCGGTGGCGCCGGTCTATCTTGAACTCGGCCCCGGATCCGCGGAGGGGGGCGGAGCCACAGGCGCCGCGGTCAGGCGGTGGGCTTTGGGCGCCGAGCTTCTTGCGCCCGAGGCGGATCTGGAGGGCGCCGTCAAACTGGCCTATCATATCGGCCGGCAGGGGGGTCTCTTCGAACGTGTCTTCAGCCAGTGGCAAGCCTTCAACGGCCAGAAGACGGTGTGGCCGGATGTCATTGTCAGTGAAGGGGTTGTTCGCCAGGCCGTCGGGAGTGCGGCGGCGGAAGTGCGGCGGCCAAGTCGTCCAGCCATCCGGATTGGCGAGCTCTCACTCCCGCCGCAGCCGGGCCTCGACGTTGATATCGCGGCAACGGCGCATCAGATACTGGCCCAAGTGGCGAGCGGGCAATCGGGAACCGTCCCCCTGCAGACGTACAGTACTGCGCCGCCAGAGAGCGCAGCAGTGGACTCGTCACAGGGCAGTGCAGGCGCCAGATCATCAGCTTCGAATAGCGGACCAGGCTTTTCCGGCGGCCTCACGCCTCCTGGGCCGGTCGTCCTGCGGCATGAACCGTCCGGGACTGCATTTGCGCTTGACTCGGCGCAACTGCAGAAGATCATGCCCGGCGGAGATCCCAGCTTTCTCAATGAAGAGGCCCTGCGCTTCGTCGTCGAGGGCTGGGCGAACCAGGTCTCTTTTCCTGCCCAGGACGCCCGTCTGCGCTTTGACGACGCGACGTCGGCGCTGACGGTGCTGCAGCAGAGCAGGGCAGGCCAGCGACTGAACGTTGACCTGGCGATCGAGACGATTCGCGGGGCACTGACCTCCGACCAGCGGACAGGCACGCTGCCGATCATTTCCATTCCGCCCGCCGTCAGCTCCGACCGGCTGAGCGAACTGGGAATCAAGGAGCTGGTCGCCAGCGGAGCCACTTACTTCAGCGGCAGCAGCGCCACACGCGTTTATAACATCGAAGTGGCGGCAGAGAAACTGGTCGGGGTGGTCGTTCCACCTGGTGGCGTCTTCAGCTTCAATTCGGCGATCGAGGCAGTTAGCGGGGCGAACGGTTTCGAAGACTCGGCAATTATATGGGGAGACCGGACGGCGGTTGGCGTTGGGGGCGGGGTCTGCCAGGTGAGCACAACGGTTTTTCGGGCGGCGCTGGAAGGCGGGTTTCCTTTTCTCGAGCGCCACAATCACGGCTATGTCGTGAGCTGGTACGGCGACCCGGGATTCGACGCGACGATATACACGCCGTATGTTGATCTCAGATTCCTCAACGATACCGACGCGCATCTACTGATCCAGCCGGTTGTGGACACTGCGGACGGAATTCTCACTTTCCGCTTTTACGGCACGAAGCCGGACCGGGTGGTGGAAATCAGCGAGGCGGTATACGAGGATATTAAACAGCCCGGTGAACCGATCTACCAGGAGGACGCCAGCCTGAAAGCCGGGCAGATCAAGCAGGTTGAGTGGGCCAAAGAGGGCCTGACCGCTACGGTCATCCGCAAGGTTACACAGAATGGGGTGACGCGGGAGGACCCGATCAGATCGGTCTACCGGCCCTGGAACGCCATGTTCCTGTACGGTCCGGGAACGGTCATTCCCGGCGTAACCGATGTTGAGGAGCCTGCCCCTGCTCCGACAACCGAGGCAAGCGCCGGCGGCGACAGCTGACGGGACCGACTCCGGCCTGGACCAGTTTTTCCTCGCCAATGATCTCCCCGTTTCTCCGGTTTTCTTCCACCGCAAATGCTTCTGGCCATCGATATCGGTAACAGCAGCGTCGTCATGGGCGTTTATGGCGACAGCGATGAACCTCTGGCCACGCGGCGGCTGCCGACGGACCGTCAGGGCCGGCCGGAGGCGCTCAGGCAGGCTCTTTTTGCGTTTTGGCAGGAGGGAGGGTTCGGCGCGCAGGACTTTGAAGACACTGCCCTGTGCAGCGTGGTCGCGCCGTTAACTGAGCTGTGGAAGGACATACTGGCGGATGTTCTCGAGCGCGAGCCGCTCGTTCTTCACCAAGGCATGGACGTGGGGTTGACTCTGGAGGTGAGGAACCCGGACCAGGTGGGGATGGACCGGCTTGTCGACGCCGCGGCCGTTCGGGAGCGTACGACAGGCGCAGCGGTTGCCGTTGATTTCGGCACGGCGACGACGTTTAATGTTGTCGACGCGGGCGGGCGTTTTCGAGGCGGGGCGATTGCTCCGGGCCTTGCGACAGCGGCGGAGTCGCTGATGAAGAGGGCGCCCGTTTTGCTTGATCTGGCCAGAGAGATCGGTGATCAATCCCCGGCCTCCACCGGCGTCGCGTTGGTTCCTCCTTCCTCGGCGATCGGCCGCGATACGGACGAGGCAGTGCGGTCAGGGGTTGTTCTTGGCTATACGGGGCTGGTTGAAGGTCTCCTCGCACGCATCGGTGACGAGCTGGACTCGCCGATTACGGTCATCTCCACTGGAGGACTTGGCCGCATCGTCACCGCGCTGACAGATACCATCGACCACTACGATCCCTGGCTGACGCTGGCCGGAATTCGCGCCGTGTACCGGCGCAACGCCAGCAGGGCCTGAAGACTACTATAGCTTTCCGGCAGTCAGCCTTCGCGCCGATGGCCAAGCAGGTGACGATAGCAGCGGAGCGTTGCGGCAGCGGTCGTTTGCCAGCTGTAGAGACCGGCCCGCGCCAGTCCCTGCTCAGTTCGGCGGGCGCGCTGAGAACCGTCTTCGATAAGTTCGGCGATTGCATCCCTGATTTCAGCGACGGAATGGGGGTCGAAAGTGAGGGCGGCCCCGGCTGCGACCTCGGTCAGGCTGGGCGTGTTTGAGCAGGCGACCGGCGTTCCGCAGGCCATCGCCTCAAGAACAGGAAGCCCGAACCCTTCGTACAGGCTGGGGAAGACGAACAGCGCGGCCGCGCTGTAGAGCGCGGGCAGATCGCGTTCGTTTACAGGGCCGAGAAAGCGGACGGTGTCACCGAGTTGGTGGCGGGCGGCGCGCTGTTTTGGCTGCGGGTAGCGTTCGTCCCAGGCGCCGGCGATGACGAGAGGGGGCGCGGACGGCGAGGCCATCTGGGCGAAGGCATCGATAAGGGCGGGGAGATTCTTGTGGGGCTTGTTGATGCCGAGATAGAGCAGAAAGCGATCGGGCAGGCCGTACTTGTCGCGCACGCGGCCGACCTCAGCGGCGGGCTGAGGCTTGTAGCGGGCGCCGGCGGCAAGAGGTGTAACGGTGATCCTGGAGGCAGGAACGCGAAAGTAGCCGGCAAGATCTTTGCGAGCTGCTTCAGAGATGGCGACGACGTGGTCTGAGGCGCGCAGGGCGAGGGTCGCAGCCAGTCGAAAGAAGAGCCTGGCCCGGGCCGGAACGGTCCGCGGGAATTTCAGGGGAATGACGTCGTAGAAGGTAAGGAGGGTGGGCAGACCGGGGCGGTATGGCATGAGGTAGTAGGGGCTGTGGTAGAGGGCCGCGCCTTCTGTCCGGAGTCGTTTGAGGAGGAGCGGGATGCGCCACTGCTGGCGCATGTCGAAAGGCGTCGCGGGCGCTGAAGTGTTCTCGGGTTGGGCTGCTGCCGGGCTTTCGAGAAAGGTGAGTTCTTCTCCGGCGGTAAGCAGGGGCGCCAAAGCCGATGAGAGACTGGTGACGTAGCGCCCGATGCCGGGGAAGTGGGGCTCTGCGGCGCGGGCATCAAGAATGTAGCGGCTCATTGGAAGGCGAGGAGAAAGGCGTTAGAAGTGAGGAAAGAGAGAAAGAGATTCACGGGCGGCCCTCATCCCTCGCTCAAGGCTTCCTGATAGAAGGAGATAGTTGAGTTTATCATGGATTGGAATGAGAACTCCTCCCGCACTCGTCTGCGGCCTTCGGCCCCCATTTTTGCGCGCAAGGCCGGACTCATGAGCAGCTTGTCAGTTGCGGCGGCCAGCGCCCGCGGGTCGTTGGGAGGCACAACCAGACCGGTCACTCCGTCGCGGTTGACGTAGGACGTGCCCGTTCCCAGCTCCGTGCAGACTACAGGCATGCCGCAGGCCATCGCTTCGAGCTGCACGATTCCCAGCGCTTCGGCGCGATTTGTAGACGGAAGCACGAACAGATCGGCGGCGTAACGCGCGGCCAGGCACTCCCTCTCCGAAGCATCGCCCAGGAAGAAGACTTTGTCGACCAGGCTTTCCGCCTGCGCCAGGTTCTGCCACGTCTCCTGCATCGGACCGGTCCCGAGAATCAGGAGCTTGGCCCGGATGCGGTGCATGGCCCGGATGAGCACATCGACTCCCTTGTAGTGGCGCAGGCGGCCGATGAAGAGCAGGAGGGGGAGGTCGCCGTATTGCGTGCGCAGGCGCTGTGCATCGTCGCGAACCTGCTCGGTTTCCGCAAAGCGTTCTGTTTCAATGCCATAGTGGATCACGCGGCACTTTGTCCGCACGTTCCGCAGGAAAGGAGAAGACTCGATGTACACTGGGCTGAATGCGGCGACCAGCGCGGCGCGCAGCAGGACTTTTCTCAGTAGAGGCGCGTAGAGCTTTCCCGTTCTCCTCTGGCGAACGATGTCGCTGTGGTAGGTGATCACCGCGGGTGTGCTCCGTCCCAGCAGTAGTTGAGCAAATTCGGCAGGCGGGTAGGGCGTGTGGAGGTGAACGAGGTCGACGGTCGCCATCTGGCGACGCAGCTCCGCAAAAAAGGGCAGGCTGATGGGCGTGGACAGGAGATGGGCCTGCCTTCCCGTCTTGGTCACGGGAACGCCGTCAATGGCTTGGCGAGTGGTGGCCGGCCCTGTATTGGTGACGAGTACTCGTGCGTCAACGCCCTTTTCTCGCAGCCCACGGGCCAGCAGGCGGATGCAGTTCTCGATTCCGCCGACGACTGGATGGTAGTCTTTATAGAGTAACAATACTCTCATGCGGCGTCACGCCAGAGGAAGGTGAAGTTTCGATGGGGCCCGAACTAACCTTTCTTTACAAGCCTCTGATAAATTGTATCCAACCCGGCCACTGTGCGTTCAATTCGAAAGCGGCCGTTTACTCTTTGCCGTCCTGCCTGCCCCATCTTCCGAGACCTGATGGGGTCTCTAAGCAGGCAGGAGACGGATGCGGCCAGAGCGGTCGTGTCGCCGGGAGCGACGAGAAGACCGGTTTCTTCGTGTAACACGATTTCGGGAAGAGCGCCGTGGGCAAATGCGACAACCGGTTTGCCCATGGCCATGGCCTCGATGTTGACGAGGCCGAAAGGCTCGGGGGCGCCTGGGTGGACGAACAGGTCCATGGCCGCCAGGGGCGGACGCACGTCCGCGAGCTGGCCTGTCCAGCGCACGCGGTCTGCCAGGCCGGACTGGGAACGCAGTTCCAGCAGCCGCGCCTCGTAATCGTCCTGCACGCCGAATGGGTCGCCACCGACGATGAGGAAGCGGCAGTCCGGCACAGCCGTGCTGAGCTTGCCTGCCATCTGCAGGAAGGTGTCCTGCCCTTTCCAGGGACGCGTTCTGCCGATCATGCCGACGATGGGCGCATCGTGCGGAAACCCCGCCTCCCTGCAAATGGCGGCTCTGTAGTCTTCAGTGCTGTGCGCCAAGTCGAAGTGAGAGAGATCGATGCCGTTATGGAGAACTGATGCCTTGGCGGAGCAGGGCAGGCGCTCGGCGACGGCGCGGGAATTAGCGACAACCCGGCTGGCCATGCCGCAGAAGATGGATTTGCCCAGCCGGTCGGCCCATTTGGCGGCTGGCTCGGTCTCCGAAAGCCAGAAGTCGCGCATGTGCCAGACCAGGGGAACTGACGCCAGCCGGGAAGCGAGGGAGGCGTAGGCGGTGGCGCGAACCGTATTGCTGTGGATCATCGCGGCGCCGATTTCGCGGGCAATCCTCGAAATGCGGATGGCCCTTTGCCACAGATCGAGCAGGCTGCGAGAGGAGCCGCGCAGCCGCGGCAGGGCTTGGACATGAACTGGAATCCCTGCCCCGGTCGCTTCTTCCGCCAGCAGCCCGGGCGGCGCAATCAGATGAGGTTGCCATCGATCATGGTCCAGAAAAGTCATGAGAAGGAGCAGGCTTCGTTCTGCTCCGCCAAGGGCATCTGCGTGGTCCACGAAGAGAACGGGGCGTGGTGTCATAACGCGCGATCAATTATGGACAGGAACTGGCGACCGACTCGATCCCAGTTCATCTCGCGCTCGACCCAGCGGCGGCCGGCGCGGCCCAGCCTTTGTCTCATTTCTGAGTCGTTCAGGAGGCGTGAAAGGGCCTCGGTCAGAGCAGGAGGGTCATCGGGAGGAACGAGGAGGCCGGTTTCGTTTTCGAGCACGGCTTCGGCGGCGCCGCCGCTGCGGGCAGCGACCACGGGCAGGCCGCTGGCGCTGGCTTCGAGATAGACGATGCCAAAGCCTTCGGGCCCTGTTTCGCTATCAACCCTGGTTGGCAAGACAAATATTGACGCCTGCCGATAGAGTTCTGGTAAATGAGGAATGTTCCCGGAAGACTTAATGTGAGACAGATCTCCCAAAAAACTGACCGCGTGATCAACTTTCAAAGTCTGGGCTAGTCGGCCCAATGCAGTGCGCTGTGGGCCATCGCCGGCAATCCAGTATTGTAGCCGGGGGAAAGATTCAAGAAGGGATGGAAGCGCTTTCAGAACGATGTCGAGTCCCTTACGCGGCACCAGTCGACACACCGACAAAATGACGGGCGGCCCAGTGCCGGGTATTTCAGAAGGGGAGAAGACATGGGGATCTGTCGCAGGATGGACGACCTCAAGGTTCGCAAGGCCTAGCGCATTTAGTCTCAGTGAGATGTTCCTGGAGCCGACAACCAGTGGTTGGGCACAGGTCAGTAGACGGTTGAAAATCGGAGCATGCCAGCGATGCTGCGCGACTTCATAGTCACTACCGTGAGCGAGGCCGATGAAGCGCCTCCTGGAAAGAAGTGCCGCGGGCAAAAGCATCCTGGGATGCGCATGGCCCACAATGGTGATGCAGGGGCGCAACGTTGCCAGTACCCTAGCATAGTGCCACGGCATCGATGAAGGCAAGGAGACAAGCGAAAAGGACTCTTCTTGAAATAGAGAGGCGTCACCTTGTGGGACCGCCACGGTTAAGTGGTAGTGGCGGCCGACGCGCCGGCTCAGTTCAAGGAGATATCTTTGCACGCCTCCGGTACTCGGTGGAAAGTCCATGGTGAGCAGGGCGACACTGGCGCGCTTTCCCTGATGCTGTTGGGAATTGTCGAATGTGCCAGCAGGGTCAGCCTGAGGCGATCCGGATCGTCTCTTCGAAGAGCGATTCATAGGCATTTGCAACCTGCGTCTGTTTGAATACGGCGACGCGCTCCAATCCTTGCTGCGCCAACAGCTGCCGTCGGGCGGTGTCCTGCAGGAGAGACAACAGAGCCGCTCCCAGCTCGGTTGGAGGGGCGAGAATGCCCCATCTGCCTTCCTCAAGCACGTCACGTGCGCCGTCGTTCGGTGTCGCTACAACGGGCGTGCCGCAGGCCAGCGCTTCGACGTAAGGGACGCCAAAGCCTTCGTATGCGCTGGGAAGGCAGAATACCCAGGCACGGCGGTACAGATCAGCCAGGGCATGCTCGTCAGGCGTCGAAAAACAGACAACGCCTGGAGCCTGCACGTTTTTCTCTGCCACCAACCAGAGTTCGGCGCCGGGCAGGGCAGGTCGAATCTGGCTCCGGAAGATTTCGAGCAACATCTTCCCCCGCTTGCGCCCGGCCAGTGTTCCGACGAACAGGATTGAAGGGTGTCGATGCCGGAGACGTTCGTTCAGGTCAGGCCCGGGGGAGAAGACCCGATCATCTACAGGATTGGGAACAACAAGGTCGATGCCCGAGACATAATTGCGAGTGCTTGCGCTGACGGCGCCGACTCTGGTGGCTCTTGCTATTTCACAGAGTTCGACCGGCACGACGGACAGGTACCATAGCCGCCTTTTCCAGCTGGTCGCATGAATCGCTTCGGCCCAAGCCGCCCCGTGCAGCGTCCTCACCAGTGGAGGGCTGGGGCGACGGATCATCGCGTTATTGCCGTGGGCGTGAATGATGTCGAAATCGCTGAAATCCTGGGCGGCGTAGCGCCATGCCAGCTGCCAGAGCCATAACCAGGCGCGCAAGGGATTCAGAGGGCGAGAGGAGAGCACTTTGCGCACTTGATAGCAGGCGTCAGGCGGCTGTTCGTCGGTTGTGAAGACGGTCAATTCGTGGCCGCGATGCGCCAGAGCATTGGCGAGCCTGTGCGCAACGTATGCAACACCGCCAGTTTTTGCACGGTCCGGCGAGGGTAGTTGGGAGGAAAGAACGGCGATCTTCATGGCGCTTCAACCGGGGTTGTCTGCTCAAACCGGCCTTATCGTTCTGCCACAGGCCTCTAAGCAAGAAGATAGTCCGCTGTGGTTGCTTCGGAAAGATGGCCTGTTCGACTATGTTCCATTTCACTGCGGAAGTTCGTGGTTTCAAGTGAGGTCTACCTTCGTTTCTTGCCTCCCGGCGGTCAACAAGAGGAACTGACCTGACTTCTCTTTTGCCTCGATGGTGCGACGGGCGATGACAGGGGATGTAGTGTAACAGCGCTCTTTCAGTTCAGCAACCCAACTGCGTGTTTCAACTTCATGACGACTCTCAAAGAGTCCCGGGATTTCGGAGGCCGACCGTGATTTTGGGAGGAATCGAAGGGGTTAGTGGGGAGAGAGCAGGGCAATCGAAAGACTCGGCGCTCCTCCTGTTGGTACCGGGAGAGGGATACGGGTGGGATTGAAGAGACCAGCCGTCGGAGTAATTTCTCGAAAATGGAGTTACGTTTATAAATCAGAATTTTTGTTCTGATAAATTCAGCGCCAACAACGCCCCCAGCGCGTCATCTTCCGAAATGTCCGCGTCCCAGCCGTAGGCGGCCGCGACCGCCGCATCGAGCACTGCGTGGGCGTCTGCGAGCCACTGTGGACGGGCGTTGTAGAGGTTGGTGAGGGTGCGCGCCTTGAGCTCCTTGGCGGCGGACTCGTTGCGGGGGACGGGGCGCTTGGGATAGCCCGGGACCGGCTCGTCAACCCACTTTACCCATTCAGGCGGGTTCAGCCAGCGATTGCGCAGTTCCACGAGCCGTTGCGCCGCCTCTGAAATCGCCAAGGCGCGTGTATCTTTCGCATAGTCTTCTGCAGGAATATCGGGGGACAGCTCTTGCGGGAAGGGAAACGTTTGGAAAGTGGTGGTCGGCGTGTAGCGCGGATCATTGCCCTGCCCAAGCCATGTACAGAGGCGCAGCGACCAGGCTTCGTGAAAGCGGCTGTGGAGGATGCCGAAGGTCGTGTCGTCGTCGCGTGTGATGACGACCAACTGGCCATCGGGAAGCGCCTTGGCGTCACACCAAACGAATAATCGGTACTTCGCAACTCGCGGTGTTGCAATGTAGCGCGTCAACGCGCTAAGTCGTTTGAACAACGTCTGCCCTGATCGGTCATGCCGCCACCAATTCCGCCGCAGTTCGTCACGGCGGTTGCCATCTCGGACAGGTTTCACGTGCTCGCGGGCGTGGGCGAACGGCGCTTCATAGAGAGCCGCGTCAACCTCGCTCATTTCGTGCCCAAAATCTATAATCCATTTGTCCGCAGGACGACGGGTTATGTCCATACCGTTGAACCACGACTTAAGAACGTCTGAGTTGGGTTGTCCGTTTGGATTCGCGGGATACTGCAGCCACTCACGCGCAAGACTGCCAGGAATATCAAATTTTCCCTTCTTCATCCCACCGATGAATGCCGCGTTGTGGTTGGAAGCCAGCTTTGCCGCCGCGGTAAGGTCGGCTGTCGTCGCCGTGAGATCAGCGTTGATGCCTGAAACTTCCTTACCGTCCAAACGATTGACAAACCGGGCTTCTTTGGTCGCGAAACACACAAGCGAAACCCGAACTGCCGCACCATCCACTACCCACGGCTCATCCGACCAGGCATCATAAATGGCCGCGTCCTTGACGACCTGGTCCAGAACTGCCCTGTTGCGCCCTCCCCGGATCGAGTTGGTTGCGACCAGACCAGCGCGGGAGACCTTGCCATCGATCACCAACTTTCCTGCCTTGTGAAACCAGTAGCAGACCAGATCAGCGAATGCGGGAATCGATCCTTCGTACAGATTGCGCAATTTTTCGGTGTATTCGTTGCCCAGGGCATTACGCATTGGCGAGTAACCAAGAAACGGCGGATTCCCGATCACCACATCCGCCGCCGGCCAATCCGGTTCCCCGCCGTCCGGCGCAATGATGGCGTCGCGGCATTCGATGGTGTCGAGGGGGTCGAGGATGGGGTCGCGGGCGCCGCTGAAGCCGTTGCGGCGCATCCACTGGATTTCGCCGATCCAGACCGAGACGCGGGCCAGTTCGGCGGCGTAGGGGTTGATCTCGATGCCCTTGACATTGGCGGGGCCGACGGCGGGGAAGGAGCGTTGCAGGCCCATTGATTCTGCTTCGAGTTGGACGCGGTGTTCCAGGTCTTTGAGGGCATGCAGGGCGAGGTAGAGGAAGTTGCCGGAACCGCAAGCGGGATCGAGGACGGTAAAGGCGCGCAGCCGGTCGAGAAAGCCGCGCAGAGCGCCGTCGGCAAGGCCGCGCTGGCGTGTGCGGGCCGCGCTGGTCTTGGCCACGTCGGCGCGCTCCAGACGCAGAGCGATTTCGGCGCGAGCTCTTTCCCATTCCGTGAGCCAGGGGCGAGTCACGACCGGATCGACGATCTGCATGATTTTATCGCGGTCGGTGTAGTGTGCGCCGAGTTGCGAGCGCTTGGCCGGGTCCAGGCCGCGTTCGAAGAGGGCGCCAAGGATGGAGGGGTCGATCTCGCTCCAATCGAGAGCGGCCGCTTTCAAGGTGGTCCTGATCTCGTCCCGTGTGAGCGGGAGGGCGTCGTCGCTGTCGAAGAGGCCGCCGTTGAACCAGGCGACTGTCTCGAAGCCGACGCGGCCGCCCGCGGCCATTGCCCCGAACAGCTCTTGGGCCATAGGGGCGAAGTCTTCGGGCGTGCGGCGGGCCTGTTCCAACATGCGGGTGAACATATCGTTGGGCAGGAGGCCGACATCTTCGGCGAACATGCAGAAGACGAGGCGGTTGACGAAGTGTGCGACCTGTTGCGGGTCGTGACCGCGCGTGCGGAGGGCCTGGGCCAGGGCGGCGAAGGCGGTGGCGGCGCGTTCGGTGAGGGCCTGGCGGCTCTCGCCAGGGCGTAGCCGTTCGGGATCGGACATGGCCCACTTCAGCTTGTGACGTACGGCGGCGTCGGCCAACTCGTCCAGCGCGAACTCATGGACGACACTGACGCTGTTGGTCCAGTTGGTGTGGATGCGGAAGCGGGCCATGTCGGAGACGATGAGGAGGGGCGGGTTCTCCAGGGCGAGAGCGTACTGGCGCAGCTGGTTGAAGGCGTCGTCGAGGTTCTTGTGCTTGCCCTTGTATTCCCAGGCGAAGCGGTGGCGTCTCCAGACGTCGGCCCAGCCGCGTCCGCCGGTGTCTTTGCGCGCGCCGCGCTCGAAGCGGTAGCGCTGTCCGCTGGGGTCGTCTTCGGCGGGTGTCGGTTCGTCCAGGAGCCGGCAGAGGTCGATGAAGTGCTCCTGCGCGGCTGAGCGCTCGTTCAGCTCAGAGGCCCGCCACTTAGCGATAAATTGTTGCGGATTCAATGTCGGCTCCTGCAGGACAATGGATGTTGTAAATGGGAGTTCAGACATAGGTTAGCTGCGAACAAGGAACTGAATGAGGCCCTGGTAGGCCGGCGCCAGACTCTGCGGAAGATGATGGGTCAGCCGGCCCAACAGCTGCTGGTCCGAGACGTCCAGCGCCGCGAAGGCTCTCAGCATCACAGGGTAAATGAGCAGCGCCGCGGCGACCGCGACCACAAGCCCACCCACCCACGTGCTGATGAGCCAGGCCGCTACAGCGGCTGACAATGCTGCAAGAAGGACGCGGCTCAGAATTCGGAAGGGCAAGGCAACTTGCAGGCGCCGCGCCGCGTGAGCTATGCACAAAACGCTGGAAACCGTGTGGCTGACGCAGGTGGCCAGGGCCGCCCCCGCGGCTCCAAAGCTGGGGACCAGGAGCAGGGACAGTATGATGTTGGCGAGCGCCATCACCGCGTTCAGACGGACAATGTAACCCTGTTCCTCCATACTGTATAGCATGGACATGCTGACCGCAGCAATGGCGCCGCCGATGCTTCCGACAAAGAAGATTGCGAGAATCGGGGCCATGTCCAGGAATTCCGGACCGTACAGCAGCGCGACCGACGACGCGACCCCTGCGCCTCCCAGCCCGATCGGCATGGCGATTGCGGCTGCGATTCGATTCGAAGACAGGAAGATTCTATCGATGCGCTCACGATCATTTTGCCCTTGCAGTGATGCGAATGTAGGGAGCAAGGTCGCGGTGAAGATTGCCGGAATGGCCATTGACTTCACCGCCAGGTCAAATGACTGGCTGTAATAGGCGATGTCGACGTCTGTAGCAAAGAGCTTCAGAAAGAATACGCCAAATCGCTCATAGGGGATGGCGCTGGTGGCGAAGATGAGTACGACGTCGCGGCTGTAGCGGATTATGCGGTGGCGCAACTCCGGCGGGATGGTGAGCGCCTCGGCGCCCCGCAACGTATAGTGGTCCGGCAGCTTCCAGCCGATCAGGAGAATTGTGAGAATGCGCCGCCCAATGTAGGCAAGGAGGAGCGGGTATATCCCGTAGCCGAATGAGACGATCACGATCGCGGCAGCTCCGTAGAGAAATCCTCCTATCAGGCCGGCCTGGCTGAAGGCTCGAAAGTCCAATGCGCCTTTTGCCGCCGCCAGGAAGAAGAGCTCCGCCGCGACGAGGAGAACGGAAAAGGCGACGAGGGCAAGGGCAGCCGTATCGCTTGAGGGGATGAGCAAGGAATAGAAAAGTACGATGCCCCCAATCAGCGCACCTAGTACCAGCTCAATACGCAACAGCCTGGCGAAAATGGCCGAAGCGGTTTCTCTCTCGGCCCGGCCCAGATACTCGGCCCCGAATTTCGTCATTGCCTGTGGAAGGCCGGGGGAGGCTATGAGTGCAAGGAGACCTATCAGCCACAGCCAGTAGTTGTACTGGCCGAGAACAGGGGCGCCAAGAGCGCGGGCGAGGACGATACTGGTGATCAGTCCCATCACGAGACCGCCGACTGTACTCAGGGCGCTCCAGTATGTGTTCCTGGCAATGGTCTGATAGACACTCATCTGGATGATCCAGGGCGAGGAGGCCCGGAGACTCAGCTCTGCGCGGTCCTTGCCTGTTTGTCAGCAGCCCTGCATGGCTGACGCGGGGAGCCGGAACATTCTAATTCGACGGCATGAGCAGGGCCATCAGGGGGATATTCTTTACGCATCAGGCAGGCCTGCACCGGCTTCCCAAGCTCCCTCTGCGACTGAACGGTAGACATCTGCCGTTTGCATTGCCGCTTTTCGCCAGCAGAAGCGGGCTGCTCTGCGCAGTCCTTCGTAGCGCATCTGCTCAGCCGTCTGTGGATCAGACAATACGCGGCGGACCTCTTCTGCCAAGCCCTCACCGGTCATCTGTTCGATGTAGCGAGCTGCAGGCCCGGCTACCTCTGGCAGGCTGCTGGCCCTGCTGCAGACAACCGGGGTTCCACAGGCCAACGCTTCCAAAACGGGGATTCCGAATCCCTCATACTGGCTGGGCATCAGGAAGCAGTCGGCGCCGCTGTATATTGCCGGCAGATCTGCGTCAGGTACCCGGCCGGCGAAAAGGACATCGTCAGCAAGGCGCAGCCGATCGACATTGTTTTGAACGCTGTCAAACAGCCAGCCGCGACTGCCGACGACGACAAGGCTGTGGGGCCAACCCGCGGCCTTCAACCGGGCGAGCGCCTCAAAGGCGAGCGCGTGATTCTTGCGCGGCTCCAGCGTGCCCACCATCAACAGATATGGTCTCCGGATCGAATGTGACTCCATCACCTGGCGGACCTCTTCTTCGCCGGCCGGGCGGAACCGCTCTTCGATGCCTTCTTCCACGACATGTATCTTATCCGGAGGCGTACCATACAGTTCCAGTATATCCCGCTTCGTGTGCCTGCTCACGGAGATGATAGTGCCGGCGCGGCGCACAAACAAGGGCATAGCCACGCGCAGGAAGGTGCGATTTGCCAGCGTGTGGTGCTGGGGATAGCGCTCGAAAATCAGATCGTGAACGGTCATGATCGACGGCCGCGCCATCCATGGCAGCAGATGCTCGGTGGCATGGAAGATGCATCCGGGCCCGAGCCTGCGTTCTACGATGGGGGCTCTCAAAAGCTGACATGCGAGCACGCCCAGCCGCCAGGGATACTGGCCCAGCGTCAGAGTGCGGGCGGGAATGGGCGAAAGCGAGTCGGGAGGGCGATGGCCGCTGTGACTGTTGTAAAACAGGGTCAGGTCGATTGCGTCGCGACAGTGCCGCCACAGCGCCGACGCGAGGCATTCGGTATAGCGAGCCAGACCGGCGCTCTGGTGAACAGCAGGCCCGGCGTCGAGGACGACCTTCAGACGTCCGACCCTCTGCCGCGAGCGGCCGGGCGGGTTTTCGACGGGCGCGTTGCGGGCGGGGCCGGACTCACCACTCATCAACAGTTCCCCAGGTATCAGACTCGAACTGAGGCTCGAAGGTCGAGTGCATCTGTTCCGGTCTGTTGAGCCAGTCGTGAACTGCTTCGCCCAGGTGGGAAAGCGGGCTCTGGCGCCTGGCGCAGTCAGGCAGCGCGTCAAGAAAAATCTCGCCGTAGCTGCGCTGCCACAAACGGCTGTCGAGCAGCACGACGACCCCGCGATCGGCGGCGCTGCGGATCAGGCGCCCGAATCCCTGACGCAGGCGCAGGACTGCCTCCGGCACGGCATAGTCGTGGAAGGCGTCTTCGTACAGCCTGCTGCGCGCGGCGTAGAGCGGGTCGGTCGGCACGGCGAAGGGAAGGCGGGCGATGATCAGGCAGACCAGCTGATCGCCGGGCAGGTCGATTCCCTCCCAATAGCTGCTGGCGCCGAGCAGGACCGAACCCGGATTGGCCCGAAAGTCGCGCAGGTTGCGGCGGCGACTGCCCTCGCCCTGCTGAATCACGGTCAGCCCGGCGGCGGCAAGCGGCGTGCGAATGGCGTCGGCGCTGGCGCGCAGGTGACTATGGCTGGTAAAGAGGACGAGAGTTCTGCCCCCCGCGGCGAGCGCAGCCTGTTGAATGGCCTGCTCCAGGGCCTGCTGGTAGTTGTGATGGTCCGGCGGCGGCATGTCGCCGGGCAGGTAGAGGAGGGCGTTACGTTTGTAGTCGAAGGGGCTGTCGATCACGGCGCCGTTTGCGTCCCAGCATCCCAACCTGTCGCGCAGATAGTCGAAGTGATCGCCGGCCTGAAGGGTCGCGCCGGTCAGCACGACGGCGCGCTTCTTGCTGAATAGCTCAGTAGCCAGCTTCCCACTCACCTGAAGCGGCGCGCTTCGCAGAATGACCGCATCTGCGCCGCGACGCGCTCGAGGCGTTCCGGCCGCGGAGGACTTTCCACTTGCGGGCAGCTCCAACCAGGCTACGGACTCTTCCTGGTGGTTGAGGGGACGCAGGATGACATCGTCCGCAACTTGCAGGAGGTCGGCGAGGCCGGTCTGGCCGTAGTGCAGCGCCTGGAGAGCGTGCGCCGTTTCACTGCTCCCAGCGGACGAGTTCCCGGACTCATCTTCCCCTTGCCACCACTGGGAGGCGTCCAGCCGGTCTGCCAGTTCTGTCAGCCGACCCAGCGTCTGGCCGATTTTCCGGCTGATCCCGTCCCACTCGATTTCGATTTCGCTCCATGCCGGCTGTGCCCGCATGCGGCTGTCCAGGGCCACCTGCTGAGGAAAGCCGGACGCAGCGCGGGAGCCGGTCCTGACCTCGGCGTGACGCAGGACGAACTCGTGGAGGGCATCGGCAAATGGAGGTATGCCGGTTCGCAGGTTCCGGTTTTCGGATGCCAATTGCCTGGCAACCTTTTGCAGATGGTCTTGCTTCAGGCGAGCGGCCAGTTGTTGGACTGCAGCGTCCAGACTTTCCAGAAGGCAGGCCAGCCCACGCAGATCCATCTGCCGTGTAAACTGCTCGGTTGCCGCGCCTTCCAGGTGATGGGCCTCGTCAACGATCAGGTTGTCATATTCGGGCAGGACCTGGCCGCCGGCGCCAATATCGGCCAGCAGGAGCGCGTGATTGACGACCAGCAGGTGGGCCGAAACGGCTTGCCGGTGGGCTTCCAGGTAGAAGTCACGGTAACGGCCGCCGAGAAAGTCATGGCGGCCTGAAGGACGTCCGAAGGCGCATAGTTCCAGGCTGCATTCGTCTGCATGGGAGGCGACGTGCGCCATCAGCGCCTGCTCTTGCCGGTCGTGGATGGGAAGCTCGCTCAGGTCGCCGCTTTGTGTATGCGGCAGCCAGACCAGCAGCTTGGCCAGAAACCGCAGCTCCAGGGGAGGCAGGGACCCGGCAAAGAGGCCTCCACCGCCGCGAGGGAGATTCAACCAGCTGGCCAGCCTGCGCGTACACAGATAACGGGAACGACCTTTCAAGGCCATTGCCCGAACTTGCGGGCGGCTGCTGTTCAAGCCCAGGTCGGAATCCGCCAGGACCTGGGCCACGCGGGGCAGCTCCTTTTCCAGCAGCTGGTCCTGCAGCGGCAGTGTATGCGTGGCGATTACGACGCGGCTCTCGTTGCTTGCTGCCCAGGCTGCGGCCGGCAAGAGATAGGCCAGGCTCTTCCCGGCGCCGGTTCCGGCTTCAATGATTCTGTGATCGCCCCGATTGAGCGCGTCCAGGGTTTGAAGCGACATTTGCAGCTGGCCGTCGCGCAGTTCGAACGCAGCGCCTGACCCGGCGTCGAACTCCGCCGCGAGCGGCCCGCTGTCTGAAAAGGCCTCGACCAGGAACCGGTCTGCAATCTCCCGCGGTGAAGGGTCAGGCGTGAGAGGAGAGAGAGGGGGGCCGCTACTACGGACCTGCCTGGTCAATCCACCAGATTTTTCTTCGAGACCGGTACGCTTTCGGCTGCGCGACTCGTCTTCAAACAGGAGTAGAGGTCCCCAATCGCTTCCGCGACCGGCTTCGCTCAGTGTCTCCAGTATCGAATCCGGCAGCGCCTTGATTCGTTCCACGAGGTGAAGAAGAAGATCGGCCGTCGCCTCGGCATCGTGGCTCGCCCGGTGGGCCGACGTCAGTGGAATCTCCAGCGCACGGCACAGTTCTCCGAGACTGTAGCTGTCCTGGCCCGGCAGCAGAATCGTCGCCAGTTCGTAGGTGTCGAGGACGGGCGCGTTCAGCTTCAGGCCGGCCGCCCGCAGGAACGAGAGGTCGAAC
The DNA here is from genome assembly GCA_965200615.1 of Caldilineaceae bacterium. GTDB lineage: Bacteria > Chloroflexota > Anaerolineae > Caldilineales > Caldilineaceae > Bin5. The sequence continues at coordinate 2,950,081 of OZ241377.1, forward strand.
CCGGCGCTGTGGGCGACGACGGCTTGCGCGCCGTTCCCGAAAAAGTCCATGATTTCAGGTATCAGGTCGTCAATGGAGGGCGCGTCCGCCACATCGGCGGGGCGGATACCGGTGAGCTGTTGAATACGTACGGGGAGCGGACGGCCGGGGTTGATGCAGGTAGAGTAGTATTCGCGCGGGCGGCCATTCTGAAAGCGCACGGCCCCAAACTCGATGATGGTGTCCCGCTTGGGGTTCAGGCCGGTTGTCTCCAGATCGAAAGCGACGAAAGTTCGCGGAGGCATGACTAAGCGGCTCCGGGCCGGCGGGCGGACGTGCGCGCAGTCATCGGTTACCCATCGGTGACAACACTGCTGAAGGAGATGGCCTCGGCGGTTCTGGTCACGCTGCCGGTATAGAGCCAGGAGATCTGCCGCAGCGTAAGCGCCTGGTCGAACTCCGTAAGCGCCGAAATGCAGTCTGCCGGCACGACGACGGAAAACCAGCGCAGACCGGCGGAAGCGGCCGTGTGGAGCACGCAGATGCTGGAGACAGTGCCGACGATTACGAGGTTGCGCACGTTCCAGACATTGGCGAGGAAATGCTCCAGCCAGGTGCCGTAGAAGCCGTCGTAGCGGCTCTTCCGGCAGACCAGATCTTCCGGTTGGGGCGCCAGCTCCTCCACGATCTGCCAACCCCAGCTGTTCGTTTCACAGTGGCGCGGCCAGATCTCCCATTCGGGGTCGCCGGCGAAGTGGCTGTCCTGGGTGTAGGCGATGCGCACACCGGCGCGGCGGGCGCGCGCCAGCAGGTCTTGCAGAGTAGCGAGCGTGGCGGCGGCGTCCGGCACGACAAGGGCGCCGCCATCCTTTACGAAGTCGTTCTGCATATCGACGACAATGACGGCGCTGTTCTGCGCGGGCAGTTCGACGCTGGGCTGCCACGGGATTTCGGGAACTTCCACGGTTTCACCCGGAACTGGCATCCGGCCCTCCTTTCCCTGACCGGTGAAGAACGAAACAGATCCAAGTCAGCAAGCGACCTCGCGTCACCGGCTGCGGCGTTATTCCAGATCCCAGCGGCTGGGATTGATTCCGGGCGCTTCACTGGCCATGTTGGCTGGCTTGTTGCCGCCGCCGAAGTCCCATTTGCGTGTATTGCGGTCGATGAAAAGTGCTTTGACCTCTGGCGGCAGTCCCGCCAAATCCTCGGCCGGCCACTGATCCACTTCCGGTTCGACCGGGCCGGCCCAAGCGGGTCGGTATGCGATCGCCAGCAGCTCGCGGGAATAGTCGCCCACGTTGGGGAAATTGCCATGGAAGACGCGATGATTTATCAGCACGGCAGAGCCGGCCGCGGCCGTTACCATTACCTCTTCGGGATGGGACTCGTATCGCACGTAAGGGTTGGCATGCGCGTGCATGCCCAGGTGAGAGCGGGGTATCACGCGAAATGGCGAGACCTCTTCCGTCAGATCCTGCAGGTAGTAGAGCACGCGAACCATGCAGGGGCAGCTGCCCTCGTAGCCGAAGATCTTTGATCCATAGGGCTGGCCGTCGGTGTGGAGGCTGATGCCCGGATGACCCGGCTCCGAACGCGCGTAGGCGTAAGACATGAATACAATGTCGTCGCCAAACAGGCGCTCCAGAAACTGGATCGTGGGAGGATGCGCGATCAGTTCCGTTATGGGGCCGCCTGTGAACTGTGCCTTGGGGCGGACCTGCTGCTTATCGCTGTAATCCACTGCGAAAGTGTCGAGTTTCGTCGTTTCGGCCCGCAGTCTTTCCAGATGTTCGGGGGAGAGAAGATCAGGAAGGACGGTGTAGCCCTCGACTTCAAGCTGATACGTGTGCTGTCCGAAGTTCAGTTCTGACCAGTCACGGTCGTCGACTTTCACTTTGATCATGGTCGTTCTCCCAACCTTGGTGAATCCTGCAATAAAGTTACGTGCAGTCCCGGCTTCAGATTCTGAAGGTGTCAGCGATGGAAGATGTAGAGCGAACGGTTCTCGAGCGGCAAGCTGATGCGTCTTTGCTGCCGGTGGCTCTCTGCCAGAGCCAGACAGACCTCGGTCAGGTGGTGAGCAGTTTCGACAGGGCCCAGTGTCTGCCGGCCCTCTTCGTGCGCCAGGACCAGGTCTTCCAGACAGTACTGGGTCGCGCTGTGTTCGGGTACCAGCTTGACGGGTACGTTGGCGGCAACGCGCGTCTTGCCGGCGTCGTTCTTGCGAAGCTGCAGGCCCGTGCCATTGTCAAATATGCGCACGCTGCCGCTATCGCCCATGACCTCAAACTCCCAGTTGCCGGCGGGGACGCTGGTGGCAGCGATGCCACCGGCAAAGGTAAGCTGGAAGATACCGTATGGGTCATCATCCAGACGGTTGTCAGGAATACGATGATCGATCGAGTTGAGCTCGCCCCAGACGCTCTCCACTTTCGGATCGTCGAGCAGGAAGCTCAAGGTGTCAATGGAGTGGATATGGCCGTGGAGCAGGTTCGTGCTGGCGTAGTGGATCGCGGCTTTCGGTTCGCCGATTTTGCCTTGCCGGATCATGTCGCGGGCCTGGTGATAACGCAGGTTGAAGCGGCGCAGGACGCCTGAATTGAACAGGGACCCGTTTTCCCGGACCGCTTTGAGGATCCCATCGGCCTCCTCCATCGAACAGGCGATCGCCTTTTCGCAGAAGATTAGCCTGACCCCTTCCTCCGCGGACCGGGTCGCCATCTCGGCGTGCAGATGGCCGCGCGTGCAGACGGCAACCATGTCGGGTTCCTCCTGGCGGATCATCTCGACATAGTCTTCGTAGAGTGCGTCGACGCCCCAACGCTCTGAGAATGCCGCCCTCTTAGCGGCATCGGTGTCTGCCCCGGTGACTACCTGCAAACGCTCGCTGGCTTTGCAGGATGCCGCGACAGAGTAGGGTGGGCTCCTGTCGGGAAACTCGTCGTCGATTGTGCTGCCCATGCGTCCGAGGCCAATGATTGCAACGCGATAGATTCTGTCGGTCATGGTTGTTTCTCCATCAAACTGTGGGCAGCGGCGTGAGCGAAAAAGGATAAAGGACTCAGGGCCAGCGCCCCTTGAGTCTTCTAATGCGGGCAGGCACGGAATCCTGGGCGATCTCTGACGACAGAAGGCGGAGGGAGCGGTCGGGCAGCGGCAGGTCTATGCGACAGCCGCCTTGACGATGCGACTCGCGCAGCGCGATCGCGATCTCCAGGGCTTTGCGTCCATCCTCGCCGGAGCAGCGGGGCGGGGCGCCGCTTTCCATACATTGAACAAGATCTTCGATGACGGCAAAACCCATGCTGGGGATGCTCGTCGGCAGGGGGAAGGGCGCACGCGCCGGCAGGCTGCGGCCGCGCGGCCCGCCAGGGACCCAGCGGTAGTACTGCGTTTCCATGCCTTGAGCGAGAGAACGAACGCGTCCTTCCGTGCCGATCAGGTCGAACTCCCACGGGGCGGCGCCTGTCGGCGTTCCGCGCAGAAAGCCGCGCACGCCGTTGTCGAACGCCATATAGCCGTTGCCCATCAGATCTTCGTCGCCGGCCGCCCTCTCGTCCGACTCCATCTCGCCGAAGACCCATTCGACATCAGCGCCAACCAGGTAGCGTATGGTGTCGATTGCGTGGCTGCCGTTGGAGGAGAGGTTGCACTGTGTGTAGGCGGTTATCTGCAACAGCTCGCCCAGCTCCCCCTCCTCGACCATGCGGCGCGCCTCGGTAAAAAAGACGTTGTAGCGGCGGGAGCAGTTGACAGCGACGGCCACGCCCTTGCGGTCGCAGAGGTCGATCACATCATCGGCCTCGGCAAGACTGAGCGTGAACGGCTTCTCTGCCCAGATCGCCTTGACGCCGGCGTTGATCGCATCGATCATGATGGCGGCGCGGTGACGCGCAGTTGTGCACATGCTTACGAAGTCGGGCCGCTCCGCTTCCAACATTTCACGGTAGTCGGAGTAGATCTGCCTGTCTTCCAGGCCCCAGCGTTCGGCGAAGATTGCGCCCTGCTCTGCGTGCGGGTCGGCGCCGGCGACCAGCTCCGTATGGGGCGAGGCCGCGTAGGTGGGGGCGTGGCAGTACGGCATAAAGAACTGTCCGCCCTGCCTGATTTCATCGTCGAAAGTGCTGCCCATGCGCCCAAGACCGATTACGGCTGCGCGATAGGTGCTTTCTGACATGGCTATTGCTCCTGAAGGCTGCGGTCTTCGCTGTTCACCTCTCAACATTTCCTGTCCGGCGCCTTAACTGCGTTGCATTCTGCGGACGCGGGCGGGCACGGCGTCGTCGCGAATTTCGCCCGACAGAATGCGCAGAGAGCGATCGGCCAGCGGCAGGTCAATGCGGCGCCCGCCCTGGCGGTGCGATTCGCGCAACGCGATCGCGATCTCCAGCGCCTTGCGGCCATCCTCGCCCGAGCAGCGAGCCTGCCTGCCGGTTTCGATGCAGTCCACGAGATCCTCGACTACTGACAGCCCCGTGCTCGGAATCTGTGTAGGCAACGGGAAGGGCGCCCTGGCCGGCAGACCCTGGTCCCGAAGGCCGCCGGGCGCCCAGCAGTAGTACTGTGCTTCCATTCCCTGCGCCAGGGAACGGACCCGTCCTTCGGCGCCGATAAGGTCGAATTCCCACGGAGCGGCGCCTGTCGAAGTGCCGCGCAGAAAACCGCGCGCGCCATTGTCAAAGGCCATGTAACCGTTGCCCATCAGGTCCTCTTCGCCCGCCGCCTTTTCATCCGACTCCATCTCGCCGAAAACCCATTCAACGTCTCCTGCGGCCAGATAGCGCATTGCATCGATGGCGTGACTGCCGTTGTGGGAAAGGTTGCACTGTGCGTATGCGGTAATCTGCAGGATTTCGCCCAATACACCCTCGTCGACCATGCGGCGCGCTTGGGTGAAGAAGACATTGTAACGACGAGAGCAGTTGACAGCGATGGCGACATCCTTGCGGTTGCTGAGGTCGATGACTTCGTCCGCTTCGGCCAGACTGATGGTAAACGGCTTCTCCGCCCAGATCGCCTTGACCCCGGCGTTGATCGCATCGATCATGATTTCGGCGCGGCGCCGTGCTGTCGTGCAGATACTCACGAAATCGGGTCTTTCGGCCTCGAGCATCTCGCGGTAGTCGGCATATATCCTTTCTCTTTCAAGACCCCAGCGATCAGCGAAAATCTCGCCCTGCTCCGCGTGCGGGTCGGCCCCGGCGATCAGATCGGTATGGGGGGAGGCCGCGTAGGTGGGAGCATGACAGTAGGGCATGAAGAACTGCCCCCCCTGCGTGATCTCATCGTCAAAGGTGCTGCCCATACGCCCCAAGCCGATCACGGCGGCGCGAAATATGCTCTCGGACATCAAAGTTTCTCCTGGGAGGTTCGGCTCGCGTCTCGTTGCTTCCTAGGCGACCACGGGTTCTTGTTGCAGCCGGCGTACACGTGCGGGCACGGCATCCCCGCCGATTTCGACGGACAGAATACGCAGAGAACGGTCGGCGACGGGCAGGTCGACGCGGCGACCGCCCTGTCGATGCGACTCGCGCAGGGCGATCGCGATCTCAAGGGCTTTGCGACCGTCTTCCGCCGAGCAGCGCGGGTCCGATCCGATTTCGATGGCGTTGACGAGGTCGGCAATTACCGAGAGTCCGGTGCCCTGAATGCTCAGGGGCAAGGGAAAGGGCGCCCGTGCAGGCAGGCCCTCATCACGCAGGCCGCCGGGAACCCAGCGATAGTACTGCGTCTCCGAGCCGTTTGCGAGAGAGCGAACGCGACCCTCCGTGCCAATGAGATCGAACTCCCAGGACGCGATTCCGGTCGGCATGGCGCGAATGAACCCCCGTACTCCGTTGTCGAAGGCCAGGTAACCATTGCCCATCAGGTCCTCTTCGCCCGCCGCCTCCTCGTCCGACTCCATTTCGCCGAAAACCCATTCCACGTCGCCGTCGACGAGATAACGCATCGTGTCGATGGCGTGGCTGCCGTTGTGGGAGATATAGCACTCCGTGTAGGCGGTTATCTGCAGGATCTCGCCCAGTTCCCCTTCATGGGCCATACGGCGCGCTTCCGACAAGAATGGACTGTATCGCCGGGAGCAGTTGACGGCGATGGCTACACCCTTCCGCGAGCTGAGCTCGATGACGGCGTCGGCCTCGGCAAGGCTGAGCGTGATCGGCTTTTCGGCCCAGATCGCCTTGACGCCGGCCTGGATGGCATCCTGGATGATGGCGGCGCGGTGGCGTGCGGTCGTGCAGATGCTGACGATGTCCGGCCGTTCAGCCGCCAGCATCTCCCGGTAGTCGCTGTAGATATGCTCACTGGCCAGGCCCCAGCGTTCGGCGAAAATGGCGCCTTGTTCGGCATGGAGGTCGGCGCCGGCAACAAGCTCGGTGTAGGGAGAAGCCGCGTAGCTGGGCGCGTGGCAATAGGGAAGAAAGATGGCGCCGCCGCTCGATATTTCATCGTCGAACGTACTGCCCATACGGCCCAGACCGATAACCGCTGCTCTGTACATGAGATACCTCCCGGGGCGTTTCGGATTTCGAACGATGGATGCGGACCCTGCAGTTCGGGCGGGTTGACACACTGTTGAATCACCTTTACGATATGCTAACGTATTCTTCCAATTTACGCTACCGCGTATGATACCGCCGCCCATATCAGAACAGAACTGAAGTCGCCTCTTTCTTTGGGCGAGGCAGACCGCGCCCGGGATTCAGAAGGAAGTCTTAGCGGCGGAGCGGTAAACGAGCCAGTCAAGCACATTTTCGTGGAGGCCAGAACAGATGCAGGAAGTACACGCAGCTCTATTAGGGCTATCCCATCCCCACTCACTGGCCCACCTGCGCACGCTCCAGGCGGTGTCGGAGGTTGCCAGCATCACCCTCTGGGACCCGGACGAGGATCTGTTGCAGACGACCCTTGAGAGCCAGGGCGAGAAGATCAGCGGCACAACGACCGATCTGGCGTCCGTTTTGGGCCAGCAGCAGATCCTGTTTGTCGTCGCCGCGTTGCGCAACGACCTGGGACCGCCGATCTTCATCCGCGCTTTGGAAGCGGGAAAACACGTAATCACCGATAAGCCAATCGGTAAGACGGCGGTCGAAAGCGCGCAAGTCGCGGCGGCGGCCAGACGCGAGCAGCGCAAGCTCGGCGTCTTTTACCAGAACCGGTCACTGCCTCCGATCCAGGATGCCCGGCGCATTGTCGAGCAAGGGCTTATCGGCGAGCTTGTATCGGTCGAAATGCGCATGGTGACGACCCAGGTGCAGGCGCGCAATCCCCGGCACTGGCTCTTCAACCAGGATAAGGCCGGCGGCGGCATTCTTTCCTGGTTAGGCTGCCACTACATCGACCAGATCCTGAACATCACGCAGGATGAGATCGTGTCGGTGGCCGCGCAGATCGCAACGCGCAGCGGCGAGGACATCGACGTGGAGGACGTAGCCGCGCTGTCTCTGGGATTCGCATCAGGCGCGGTCGGCACGTTTCACGCGGGTTACATGCTGTCGATGAGCGGGGGCGGTTATCACAACGCGGTCGGGTATGACACCTACGTAAGCGTCAACGGCCGCCTGGGACGCATCACCTACAGCTCTAATGGCGCGCCTGGCAGCATTTACGTCGAGAGTGCCCATCCCAGCTGGTCATCGGCGCCGCGGCGAACCTTTGACTACACCTTCGGCGATTCACCGGCCTACGGCGGCGCCTCAGGCGAAACTTTTCTGCGTGCCTTTATCGATGCCTGCCAGGGCAAAGGGGAACCCCTGGCAACCGGCGAGGACGCGATACGAGTCGCCAAAGTTGTGGACGCGGCTTACGAGTCCAGCCGCAGCGGACGACGAATTGAAATCTGAGAACGGAGCGGGTTCGTGATGAGCAGAACCGGAACACTTTCGCGGTCGAACATACCGCAGACCGCGGAACATAAACGCCTGGAATGGTACCGAATGCGCACCAACAACTGGAAGCATTGGGGGCCGTATCTGAGCGAACGGGCCTGGGCCACTGTACGCGAAGACTATAGCGCTAACGGCGATTGTTGGAACTATTTCTCGCACGATCAGGCCCGCAGCCGGGCCTACCGGTGGAATGAAGACGGGCTGGCAGGAATCTGCGATCGCAATCAATACTTGTGCCTTGCCATTGCCATGTGGAATGGCAATGACCCGATTCTGAAGGAGCGGTTGTTCGGCCTGACCGGTCCGGAGGGCAATCACGGCGAGGACGTGAAGGAGTATTATTACTATCTGGAAAGCACGCCGACGCACAGCTACCTGAAGATGCTGTACAAGTATCCTCAGGCTGCTTTCCCGTACGGTCAGCTTGTGGAGGAGAACCGGTGGCGCGGGTACGAGGACGGCGAGTTTGAGCTCCTGGATACCGGCGTTTTCGACGAAAACCGCTACTTTGACGTCGTGGTCGAATATGCCAAAGCTGATGAGAACGACATTCTCGCGCGCGTTACCGTGACAAATCGAGGGCCGGAAGGCGCCCGCTTTCATCTGCTGCCTACGCTGTGGTATCGCAACACCTGGAGCTGGGGGTATGAGAACGGCCCCTTGAGCGACGTGAACGAGCGGCCGCGCCTGTCGCTGCAGCCAGGCCCCAACGGCGCTCTGGCCCTGAAAGCCGAGCACCCTGTCCTGGGACCCTACCACTTTTGGGCTGAAGATGCCCGCGAATCCCTCTTCACTGAGAACGATACCAATTCGGCTCTGCTCTTCGGCATGCCTAATCGGACGCCCTACGTAAAGGATGCGTTTAACCGCTTTGTCATCAACGGTGACTACGAGTCAGTCAACCCCGCGAATGAGGGCACGAAGGCGGCGGCCCACTATTTCGATATCATTCCGGCAGGCGGATCGCGGGTCTACCGCTGGCGCCTGTCCAGTCAGGGCCATCGACAGCCGTTTGGCCGGGGGTTCGACAGAGCTTTTCGCCAGCGCATCGCCGAAACGGACGAGTTCTACAAGGCTGTGCAGAAGAAGGGTTTGAGCGAAGACGAGTTACGAGTCCAGCGTCGGGCGCTGGCAGGTATGTTGTGGACGAAACAGCTCTACTACTACGACATACCGCAATGGTTGAGGGGCGACCCGATCTTGCCGGCGCCCGAATGGCGCAGGAACGGCCGCAACAGCGACTGGGACCATCTCCACAATTTCGACGTAATCTCGATGCCGGACAAGTGGGAATACCCTTGGTACGCCACCTGGGATACAGCCTTTCACTGCATTCCACTTGCGCTGGTGGATGCAGACTACGCCAAACGCCAGCTGACGCTTTCGACCCGCGAGTGGTATATGCATCCCAACGGCGCTTTACCGGCCTATGAATGGCACTTCGGCGACGTCAATCCGCCGGTACACGCCTGGGCGGTCTGGCGAGTCTACAAGATCGATGCCCGCCAGAGCGGCATACCGGACCGGCCATTTCTGGAGAGCCTGTTTCACAAACTATTGCTCAACTTTACCTGGTGGGTCAATCGCAAAGACGAGGATGGCAACAATGTCTTCCAGGGCGGGTTCCTGGGGCTGGACAACATCAGTGTCTTCGACCGCAGCGCGGGCCTGCCCGAGGGCGGCCGCATAGACCAGTCGGACGGGACCGCGTGGATGGGCTTCTATTGCCTGATGATGATGAAGATCGCGCTGGAACTGGCCGAGCAGGACTCAGTTTACCATGGGATTTCAACAAACTTCTCTGTCTATCAGGACATGGCAACGAAGTTTTTCGAGCATTTTCTGCGTATCGCCACAGCCATGAACGAAGAGCGCGGCGGGGGCGCCTCACTCTGGGACGAGAAGGACCGCTTTTACTACGACTTGCTGCATATGCACGACGGCACTCTGATTCCGCTAAAGGTCCGGTCGATGGTCGGGTTGATACCACTGTTTGCGGTTGAAACGCTGGAGCCGCGCCTGTTGTCCTCACTTCGCGAATTCAAGCGACGCAAAGACTGGTTTATAGAGAACAGACCGCGGCTGGCAACGACCATAAGCAGAACCGACGCCCCGGGCGAGGGTGAGCGATTCCTGACCTCTCTCCTGTCACGAGACAAGCTGGAGAGCATATTGCGCTACCTTTTGGACGAGGAGGAGTTTCTGTCCCCTTACGGCATTCGCTCACTGTCCAAGGTCCATAAGAAGCATCCCTATCACGTTCACGTCGGCCATCGGACCTTCGAGATTCAGTATGAGCCGGCGGAATCCCTCTCCGGAATGTACGGCGGCAACTCAAATTGGCGGGGCCCGGTCTGGTTTCCGATCAACTTCCTGATCATCGAGAGCTTGCAGCGCTTTTATCACTACTACGGGGACTCCCTGAAAGTGGAGTGCCCGACAGGTTCCGGTGTCTTTATGACGCTGGACGAGGTTGCCACAGAGCTTTCCAGGCGGCTGATACGGCTGTTCCTGCGCAACGAGACGGGCGGACGACCGTTCAATGGGGATACGCGCATTTTGCAGGAGGACCCTCACTGGCGGGACCAGATTCTGTTCCACGAATACTTTCACGGTGACAATGGCGCCGGCTTGGGGGCCAGCCACCAGACGGGTTGGACAGGTCTGGTGGCAAAGCTGTTGCAACAGTCCGGCGGAATGTGATAGGCGAAGCGCCCGGTTGGGGACAGTTGGAGATCGAAGCATTCATCATCACAGAATTCGCAGAAAAGGAAAGAGAGTATGAAACTGGCGACGTATGTGGGACATGCCGGAGAGCGGGTTGGCGTCGTAGCCGGAGACCATATCTACGATATGCGGGGCGCCATGGAGGCGTGCCGTCTGGGTGATCCGGCTACGGTCGCGGACATGGTCACTCTTTTGGCGAACGGTGAGGCCGCTATGGAGGGTGTCCGGGCTTCGTTTGAGTGGGCCAAAAATAAGAACGGGCCGGAGTTGAAGATTCCTCTTCACAGTGTCACGCTGCGCGCGCCGCTGCCCAGTCCCGGAAAGCTGATGTGCCTGGCCGGAAACTACGCCAGCCACATTGAAGAAGGCGGCGGATCATACATCGGCAAGGAGAAGATGATCCCGCGTTTCTTTATCAAGCCTACTTCGTCGGTGACGGCAACGAAGCAGCCGATCCGTATTCCGCCTTCGACCGGCTTCGCCGACTGGGAGCTGGAGCTGGCCGTCGTGGTTGGCAAGAGCGGCCGCGACCTGACACCGGAACAGGCGGAAGAGCATATCATGGGCTACACGATCTTCAACGATATATCGGCCCGGGAACTCACCTTCCGCAATGATCTGCCGGAGCAGGAGGGGGACTGGTTCTTCGACTGGCTGGTGGGCAAGTGGCTGGACACGTTCGGACCGATGGGGCCGTGGATTACGACTCGCGACGAGATCCCTCATCCCGACCGCCTGCGCATGCGTCTGTGGCAGAACGATGTTTTGCGCCAGGACGCCAGCTCCGGCCAGATGATCTTCTCGCCGGCGGAGGCGCTTTCGTTCGTCTCGCAGTTCGTCACGCTGGAGCCGGGGGACCTGCTCAGTACGGGCACGCCTTCCGGTGTCGGCCACGCCAAGAAAGTGCGCCTGGAACCCGGCGACCGCATCAAGGGCGAGATCGAGGGCCTGGGCGTCCTGGAGAATACGGTCGAAGCGCTCTGACGCCGGAAAGCCGGATTGAATTGAGTCTCGAAAGGGTTGCGCCAAACCTGTCTGTTTTGGGGAGAGGAGGGGAGCGATGCCCTGCACCTGCTGCGAACCGCCGGAGTTCGGCGATTATGAAGGGATGTTCGATACGGAGTGGGCGTCCAGAGAGGCCGACGCCTATGTGCAGAATGGTCTGGAGGCGCGCGCCGAACGCCTGATTGCATATCTGTTGGAGAACTGCAGCGGGCCGCTTCATGTATTGGATGTAGGCAGTGGGGCCGGCGGCGTACATCACGAGCTTCTGCGCCGCGGCCTCGCCGGCAGCGCGGTCGCGGTCGAGGCCTCGTCCGCATACATCGCCGCGGCCCGCGAGATCGGTGAGCGGCTGGGGCAGGAGAGCAAGGTGCATTATGTTCACGGCGACTTCACCGCTGCGGCCGCGGTGGTCGGTTCAGCGGATGCCGTGATCCTGGACCGGGTGATCTGCTGCTATCCCCATCTGGGACAGCTGCTGGGTGCCTCCGCGAGCAAGGCCGGGCGCTATCTCGCGCTAAGTTATCCCCGCGAAAGATGGTGGGTCCGCCTTGCGTTTGGGCTGTTCAATTTGTACCTGAAGATAAAGCGCAAAGATTTCCGGACGTTCGTTCATCCCCACAAAGAGGTGCATTCGATCGCGGCGCGTGATGGGTTGGAGCAGGTCCACGCCGAAACTGAAGGCTTCTGGCAGATAACGGTGTTTGAAAGGGCCGGCTCGCGTTCAGTCGCCTAGCTTTTCCCCGTTCGTTTCCCCTCTAACACTCTACAGATGACCTTGGGCCTGGGCAACGATGTCGAGGCCCACGAGGTCGCTCCATGCCTGCAGCAGCCGCAGGGCCACGGGGCCGACTGCGCCGTCTCCAACCGGCAGGCCGTTGAACTTTGTGGCGGGCATAATGCAGTAGGGCGTACTGGTGAAGAAGGCCTCGTCGGCCGTGTAGACGTCGTAGGGCTGGAAGTCGGTGACCTGCGTGGGGATGCCGAGGACGCCGGCCAGTTCGAGGACGGTCTCGCGAGAGATGCCGGCGAGAGCGCCGCGGGCATGGGGCGTCTTGAGGATGCCGTCGGCCCAGATGAAGAAGTTGCCCCCTTTGTTCTCGGTAACGTTGCCGTCCGTATCCAGGATTACACTCTGCGCCTGCGGGTCGACCAGCTTGACCTCTGCTTCGGCCAGGGTATATGCGAGGCGGCTGCGGTTTTTGATGCGGGCGTCGAGCGATTGCGTGGGGATGGCCCGGCTGAAGGGTGTCACGGCGTGGCAGCCCTCCGTGTAGAAGCCGGCCCAGTCACGCAGAATCATCGGCGCCGTGTTGATGATAATGGTGGCCGGGGAGCGTTGCAGCGTGGGGTCGGCTGCGGCCGCGCCCATGCCGCGCGAGATATTGTGCACGATCCAGACATCCTCATGCGGCGGCACGTGCGGCAGATTGGTCTCCAGCACGTTCAGCGTGACGGCGGTCATCTCGTCCGGCGACATTCCTGCGTTAATGCGGCTCACTTTGAGTGATTTGTAAAGGCGTTCGATGTGCCTGTCCAGTTTGAAGGGCTTGTGGCCGAATGTGCGGGTCGATTCGGTCACGGTGTCGCCCAGGGTGACGGCCGTGTCAAAGACCGAGATTCTGGCCTGATCCGGCGGCAGCATCTCACCGCTGAGGTAGACGAGATGTTTGCTGGCGTCGTGTTCCATTCCTGCTGCTCTCCTTTCTGGTAGGCCCCGGATTCAAGACAGCGGAGCCAGCAACTGGCTCCGCTGTCCCTTTGCGGATTCACTCATCCGGAGCGGACGGGTCGCAAGGCTACTGTTCGGTTAAGAGAACCGACGTACGCGCCCGCGTCCGAGATAGGCAATCTCTACTCGTTGATGAACCACTGCGCGGGAATGGTGGGCGTCCACTCACCTGAGATCGACCAGGTTACCACATTGCGCAGCCGGTTGTTCACGTGGGTCAGCTGACCAAACTTGGGATCGTCGACGACGAGACCGATGGACCAGATGTTGTCCATGTGGATCTCAAAGACTTCCCGCATCAGTGCATTGCGGGTGTCCTCGTCCGGTTCACCCAGGATCTGGTCGCGCAGCACGCGCAACTGCTTTACGTCATCCGGCGGTTCCACACCTTCGGCGCCGTCCGTGTCCAGCCAGGCGGCCCAGTCACGGGCCCACTGCCAGCCGCGCATGGCGAAGGTATTGGCGTTCAACGTCGGGTGGACCGGGCCGCCGCCGAAGTGACCGCCGCGAGCCGAGACGTCGTGCTCGCCACTGTTGTGGCGCGTGTACCAGAGTTGACCGGCTTCCGGGGTCACGGTCGCGTTGATGCCGACCTCTGCCCAGTAGCCCTTAACCAGTTCCATCAGTTCGGGCGATTCTGAAGGCCAGGCAGTGGTAGCGGAGATGATAATCAGCAGCTCATTTCCGTCGGGCCCCAGCCGGAAGCCCTCGGCGTCGCGCTCGGTAATGCCGATTTCGTCGAGTATCTGGTTGGCGAGGTCCGGGTCATGCTGGGTCCAGGACTGGAAAAGTTCATCCTCGCCGTGATATGGCGGGCCACGCAGCGGCGCGATCTGGGAAGCGAAGACGCCACCCTTATAGATCAATTTGATGATCTCATCGCGATTAATGGCCACGGAAAGGGCATGGCGGAATCTCTTGTCGTTATACAACTGCCGCTTGGCTTCGTCGTCGATGGTGTAGTTGAACATGATGTTGCCGTAGGCGTTGGGCATCCAGTTGGCATAGGCGAAGCGGAAGTTGCCACTTTCCCTGTTTTCAGACAGGACCGGAATGTTGGCAGTGCCCAGGCCGCGTACGAAGTCCAGTTCACCGGCGATGGTCTTCAACAGAGCGGCTTCGGCGTCAGCAACGCGAATTTCGTGTATCTCATCAATGTAAGGCAGCTGGTTTCCGGCGGTGTCCACCTTCCAGAAGTAGGGGTTGCGAACATATACTTCGACCGGATTGGGCGGTACGGTGGTCGGAAGCCAGGCTGCCAGGCTCGGCTTGTCGACGTTGACGCTTCCGTTCTTCTGTCCGAACAGGTCCATCCAGTTGTCGAAGCCGCCCTCTTCCATCATCCCTTCAATTTCAGCCATTTCGGCGTAGTCGGGATGGAACCTGGACAGGTAGTGCTTCGGGCTGGTGGTCGGTCCGGAGCGCGGTCCGCCCCAGCTTCCCAGGTAGGTGGGGAAGAGTGCGTAGGACTTGGCGAACGAGAACTGGACCGTGAAGTCGTCAATCATCGCCAGTTCGGCCATTTCGCCGCCGCGGCTCAGCAGAGTAGGCGGTGACGGTGTCAACTCCTCGTTGAGGATGATATCCTCCCACCAGAACATGACGTCGTTGGCGGTGAAGGGCTCACCGTCGCTCCACTTAATGCCTTTACGCAGGTTGATGGTCAGCTGGGTATGGTCGTCGTTCCAGGACCAGCCTTCGGCCACGTTGGGAACGATCACGCCCTTGGGTGAATGGAGGGTCAGAGGTTCAATTACCCACCATCCCATTTCTCCCATGGCTCGCTGACCGCCGACGGTCTTGCGCAGCGCGCCGCCATACTTGCCAACTGCCTCTTCAGGCTTGATGACGATGGGGTTAATCGGCAGCCGTTCCTCGACAGGGGGAAGGCTGCCGCTGGCGACCATTTCGGCAAGAGCAGGCGCCTCCTGGTAAGAGTCGATGCCTCCGGCGTCGGCCGGCGTGTTGTAGACTTCGCTCTGTACTTCGCGCTCACCTGCTCCGGCGGGCGGGTCGGTGAGCACAGGGCCTGTTATTGTGGTCGCCTCTGACGAGGATGACTCATCGGCGGCGGGCGCAGATTCTTCGGCTGCAGGCGCGGCCTCTTCGCTGGCGGCCGACTCGTCGGCGGCGCCGCATGCGGCCAACAGCAAGGAAAGGATGATCAGGAAAGGAACGAGTCTGGAGACACCCTTTGCCAGCCTGGCGCCGACGGAGGCGCCATCGTTCTGAGAGGGAAGTTTGCGACGGGACACAGTTTTGCTCCTTTTGCGTGAAAGATAACGTTTGCGAAACTCAGTCATTTTGTGAAATGTGCGCCTCCTGTTTTCTCATTGATGTCTTGCCAGTGGCGAAGGCAAGGGAAATTATGTCGTCAGGCAGCAGTTACCTCGTAAACAGAAAATGCAGTCGATCACTGCGCCGAGCTGCGAACGCCTTGCAGGTCCAGTTCCTCGGCGAAGTGACAGCGCACGAAGTGGGGCTGGATGCCGTTCGCGCCTGCCAGATCGATTAGCGGGGGCTCTTCGATGCTGCAGATGTCCTGGACATAAGGACAGCGGGGATGAAACGTGCAGCCGGTCGGCACATTGGACGGGTCGGCCACATCGCCCTCCAGAATGATACGCTCCCGGCGTCGGCCGGCCTTTCCGGTCTCTACCACGGGCACAGCCGAAAGCAGGGCTTCGGTATAGGGATGCCGGGGCCGCCGGAAGATCGAATCGGTACGTCCGAGTTCTACGATTTGGCCTACATACATCACCGAGACCCGGTCGCTCAGGTATTCGACCACTGACAGGTTATGGGTAATGAACAGATAGGTAAGATGGAGTTCAGATTGCAGTTCTTTGAGCAGGCTGAGAATCTGGGCCTGCACGGAAACATCCAGCGCCGAAACCGGTTCGTCTGCGACGACGAAGTCCGGGTCAAGGGCGAGGGCGCGGGCAATCGCAATGCGTTGGCGCTGCCCGCCGCTGAAGGCGTGGGGATAGCGCCGCATGTAGGTTGGATCCAGGCGAACGCTGTGCAGAAGCTGGGCCACCCTTTCTTCCAGTTCCCGGCGGCCGCTGATCAACTTACGAGTGACAAATGGCTCGCCGATGATCTCAAGGACGGTGAGACGCGGGTTAAGAGAGGAGAAGGGATCCTGGAATATCATTCCCATATGTTGCTGCACTGAGCGCAAATCCGACTTGGTCAGTGCGGTAATTTCGATCTCTTCGCCATCGCGTTTGCGGAACAGGACAGAACCGCCGGAAGGCTCAATGGCCCTCATCACGCAACGGCCGGTAGTGGTCTTGCCGCAGCCGCTTTCACCGACCAGCGCAAGCGTCTCGCCCCGAGCGACATGAAAGCTGACGTCATCCACCGCTTTCACCTCGCCGACCTGGCGGCGGAAAAAACCGCGAAGGACGGGGAAGTACTTGCGCAGTTCGTTCACTACGAGAACATTGTCAGTTTGGGCAGGATTGCTGCCGTCTGCCCCGCGGTGAGGGTCCGGCGAGGCTTCGGGGGCAGCATTCACATCGTTATGAACAGCATCTGCTTGTGCCATGATTTCAGTCCTGGACATACAGATGACAGCGCACGCGATGTCCGCCCGCCAGCTCGATCTGGGGTGGCAGGTGGACGTCGCAGACATCGGGCATGAACTCCGGACAGCGGGGATGGAAGGGACACCCCGCCGGCCGGCGATAGGGGCTAGGTACGGAACCGGTGATGGGGTCGAGCTCCTGGCTGTGGCCTTCGCCCAGCTCCGGCACCGAGCGCAGCAGGCCCACCGTGTATGGATGCTTGGGCTCGCGAAAAACGACGTCAGCCGGCGCGCTTTCCACATCCTTGCCCAGGTACATGATCATTACACGATCACATAGTTCGGAGATGACGGCCAGGTCGTGCGTGATGACGATCAGCGCCATTCCCATGTCCCGCTGCAGGTCCTTCATCAACTCCAGAACCTGGGCCTGAATCGTCACATCCACCGCCGTAGTCGGTTCGTCCGCGATCAGGAGAGCCGGATGGCAGGAGAGGGCCATGGCAATCATTGCCCGCTGGCGCATGCCGCCGCTAAGGGCGAAGGGGTATGCGTCAATCGTCTGCTCCGGCTTGGGCATTCCTACCCTTTGCAGCATTTCGATTGCCCGCTCCCGCGCTTCGTTCTGACTGCAATCCTGATGCAGGCGAATGACCTCGGTAATCTGATTTCCGATCGTGTAGACCATGCTGAAGGCCGCCATCGGCTCCTGGAAGACCATGGCGATCTCCCCGCCTCTGATCTGGCGGATCTCCTGCCCGCGATCGTCCAGCTGCACCAGATCGACCGACTCGCCGTTCTGGAATAGAGAAATCTCTCCCATTACGATTTTGCCGTTCTTGGGCACAATTCTCAGGATCGATTGGGCGGTGACACTCTTGCCGCAGCCACTCTCACCGGCGATGCCCAGGGCCTCGCCAGCGTGAATGTCGAAGGAGACGCCATCGACGGCTTCCAGGATCCCCTCCTGGGAGAAGAAATGGGTGGCCAGATTATCTACACTGAGGAGGAGCGGCGCTTGGGTCATGTTACAGGTTCGCGGTCCGTCTAGATGGATGAATAGGGGTCGGCGGCGTCGCGCAGGCCGTCGCCGACAAAGTTGAAGCAGAGTATGGCGATGATGACGAACAGACCCGGGGAAAGCAGCCAGGGAGAGTCGGCCAGCACGATGATCCGCTGGGCGTCTTTGAGCAGCACGCCCCAGCTGATGGCCGGATTTTGCAGGCCCAGCCCGATAAAGCTCAGCGCGGTCTCTCCCAGAATCATGCTGGGGACGCTCAGAGTCAGCGATGCGATTATGTGACTGGTGAAGGAGGGCAGCATGTGCTTGAAGATGACCCGCGCCTCGTTCGAACCGTTGAGCTGGGCGGCCATCACATATTCCTCCTCGCGCAAGGACATGAACTTGCCGCGCACGACGCGCGCCAGCCCTGTCCAGCCGACCAGCGATAGGATGACGACGATGCCGAAGTAGATCTGTACGACCGTCCAAGTTGGTGGGAGCGCCACACTCAGCGCCATCCACAGCGGCAGAGTGGGAATCGAGCGTAGAAACTCAATAATGCGCTGGATGACCAGGTCGGTGACACCGCCGAAATAACCGGAGAAGCCGCCCATTATGACGCCGATCACGAAGCTGATGGCGATGCCCAACAGGCCGACGGACAGCGAGATGCGGCCGCCGAAGATGATGCGAGAGAGCAGGTCGCGCCCCATTTTGTCGGTGCCGATCAGGAAAAACGTTCCCTCCTCAACACCGACGAGATGAATGTTACTCTCGAACAGGCCCCACAGTTTGTATGGATCGCCGCGTACGAACAGCTTGACAGGGAATTTCTGGGTTGTATCCAACTCCCAAGTGGTCCTGAAGGTGTTTTCGTCCATCTTGGAAGTCATGCCGTAGACGAAGGGGCGCAACTGAAATCTGCCTTCATCGAAGAAGCGGAGCCGCTGCGGCGGCATGAACATATAGTCTGTGTCGTGGTGGGCGGGGTCGTAGGGAGAGAGGAACTCGGCGAAGATCGCGAAGAGATAGAAGATCGCTATCAATACCAACGAAACGACCGCTACCTTGTGCCTCAGGAACTTCCAGCGGATCAGTTGCCACTGGGTAGCGACCGACAGCTCCTCTTCGCTGGTGTCCACCGCGGTGTTGCTCGTCTGGATCTTTTCTTCAATTACGGCCATAGCAGTTCTACCAGTCTATTAGGGCCTACACATTTGAGTTCGAAGGCGTTCCTCACCCGAACTTAAGACTCAGATGGCGCCGCGAATGCGTGGATCGAGCCATGCGAGCACGATATCGGAAAGCAGCGTGCCCACCAGCGTGAGCGTGCTCAGAATCATAACGACACTTCCTGCCAGAAACATGTCCTGGCTGAGCAGCGCGCCCACAAACAGGGGCGCGATTGTGGGCAGGCCCAGTACCAAGGAGGCCAGCAGTTCGCCGTTGACCAGGGTAGGCAGCGTCCAGCCGATGGTGCTGGCGACCGGGTTCATAGCGATACGGAACGGGTATTTGACGAGCAGCTTGCCCTCAGACAGTCCCTTTGAACGGGCCACCATTACATAGGGCCGTTCCAGTTCATCCAGCAGATTGGCGCGCATGACGCGGATCAGGCCGGCCGTGCCGGCGGTGCCGACAACCAGCGCCGGCAGCCAGAGGTGCTTCAAGAGGTCGATGAACTTGGCGAAACTCCATGGCTCAATCAGATATTCGTCGGAAAAAAGGCCGACCGCCACATTGCCGGTGGCGACAAAGTAGTACCACAGAATCAGGAGGGCGAGCAGAAAGTTGGGCGTCGCCAGTCCGATGAAACCGATCAGTGTGAAGAAATAGTCCCCGAGCGAGTATTGACGGGTGGCGGAATAAAGGCCAATCGGGATCGCGATTGCGTAGGCAAGGAAAAAGGAGGCGACCGAGATGGCAAGACTCCAGGGCAGACGGTCGGCGATGAGTTTGCTGACGGGTTGGTTCCATTCCAGTGAGCGGCCCAGGTTTCCCTGCATTATGTTGCCGAGCCAGCGGAAATAACGCACGTAGGTGGGCGCATCCAGTCCGTAGCGTTTGCGCAGCGATGCGATTTCCGCGGGGTCGACCGCCTCCTGCTCCTGCAAGAGTGCATTCACATAGGAGTCCATGAAATCACCCGGCGGCGCCTCAATGATGGCGAAAGAGATGACAGAGACGACAAACAGGGTGGGCACCATCAGGAGGATGCGGCGAAGGATAAATGACCACATTTTCGGAATTGATCAGGTGTCAGTGTTTTTCAAGTGTAGCCAGATGTAATGGCCGTGCGTGCCGTCCAAAATGCGCGGGCCGCGCCAGTTTTCGCCGTCTTCGCTTCAGGCGCAGAAACCGAGGTGATCGTTTACGTCTCTGTCCTCGGCGTTACCGGGCGTCACCCACCAGGCGCCGGTATAGACGAACAACTTGTTGTCGAAGACCAGAAAGTGCGGGTCTCTGACATCCCGATTGGGTACGCCGAAGGTATGGACCTGCTTTCAGTCGGTTCCATCGGCGCTTGACAGCACAATAATGCGCGACGTGGTGAAGAGCATGTGGCCGTCGGGGCAGTTGCGGAACGTCAGATACAGGCGATCACCGAACCGGCACATTTCCGTGAAGGCATTATGATTGCCGTCATTGAACAGTTGACGTACGGAACTGACTCGGATGGAGGGCACGAAAGCGGCTCTTGTGGGAATATACAAGTTCTGGTCTGAGGACTGCGACCGACGCATTGGCCTGACAGTGTCAGCATTATAGGGAAGTTTGGACAGTTGTCAAACGCGCGATGCAGGAGGGTGACGGATCTGCCGCAGTGGCAGGATTGGGAGAGGATCGGTACTTCCTACTCCTGCGGGGCGCTCTTGGACTTGACCGGTTTAGACTCATATCCGAAAATTGGGGGTGGCAGATTGCCCATGAGCGGTCCGACAGATGGAGAGTTTTCTGTTCTCGTCAAAACCTCTATCGCGGCAGATCGACACCGATGGCGGTGTTCGTAATCAGATCGTGCGCTCTGCCCGTGCAGTTGCAATGAACGTAGACGCAGCCGTCGATGACGATCTTAAGATTGTCGGGGTGTTTCAGAGCCCAATCGGTATCCCCCCGGCCCATCTGCCGGCCCCAGTATTCACGATAGAGCACAACGCGCCCGCCCTCTTCAATGAAAGCCTCGGCCAACTCGGCCCGCTCGCTGGGTGGTGCGCCGAATGTGTCCCAGGCGCGCAGGCAGTGAAACGTCCGGCCGCCGATCGAAACATCGCAGGCGCCCGCGCCCATGCCCCGCCCGTCGGTGGTGTGGTATGTGCCATCCGACTGGCGCTGGAAGCGACCGTCGTCACAGATCTTGCGTTCCGCCGCGCGGCCCCAGTCAGCTTCGAACCCTTCGTCCTTGAAGGTTCGCAGCACTCTTTCTTCGCCCATCTGCTGGACGACGCCGAGCCATCTCGTCTCCTTCTCATCGAGCTTTGCATAGAAGAGATGGGGCCTGCCGGGCACGTCCCAGTCTTCTCGTATCGCCCGCTCACGCACTGTGATCTCGACGCCGTCCAGGTCATGGATACTGGCAAGGCTGGTTGCGGCCATCTCTGTCACCGCGCTCAGCTCCTGCGTATCGGCCTCGTAGGTGGCCTGCATCGAATGATAACCAAGGGACGGAACGATCGGCCACCATTGCAGTTCGGTGAGGTCGAGCTGCGATATCTTCTTGTCGCTCTCTGTAATTGATATGGACGGTCTGGTCGCTGGAAAGGGGTGACTGAATGACATATCGCGCTCGTCCTTAAGATGGCCTCGTTTTCGTTTTGCCAGAACAGTTGATCAGCGGCGATCCGAGAGGACCCAAGCCTTTCGGATACGGCTTGATTGTAGTCGACAGGATTGGAATTGCAGAAAGAGCACAGCGCCCCTCCCCCCGCCACAGGCCGTCCGCTGTCTGAGCTGCGACGGTTTTTCCGGACACTTGGGCAAATCCAGGCGGAAATCTGAGGCACGTGATTAGCGTGACCCCTCCAAGGACCGTTTGCCGTTCCGCGACCACAACGTATATAATGCCAACCGCCCCGCGCACTGCAAGCTCGTCGGACCGACACACAGAGTCAGCAGCGAAATGATCGCGTTCATCGTACGCAGAATCCTGCTTCTGATACCGACGCTCTTTTTTATCACCATCGTCACGTTTCTGGTGATCGAGTTGCCGCCGGGCGACTACCTGGACGCGTACGCGGCCAACCTGGCGGCAGGGGGAGATCCGGTCGACCAGGAACGGCTGGAGGCGTTACGCAAGCAGTTCGGCCTCGACAAGCCCGCCCCTCTGCGTTACCTGCAATGGCTGACCAATATCCTGCGCGGCAACTTTGGTTTCTCCTTCGAATGGAATGTGCCGGTGGAGCAGTTGATCTGGGAGCGGCTGGCCCTGACCTTCTTCATCAGCCTTTCGACGATCCTCTTCACGTGGATCGTCGGCTTTCTGATAGGCGTCTATTCGGCGGTCAACCAGTATTCGATAGGCGACTACATCTTCACCACCCTGGGCTTTGTCGGTCTGGGGCTGCCCAATTTCCTGATTGCGCTGGTGATCATGTGGTACGCCTTCGATCAGTTCGGCCTGAGACTGAGCGGGCTCTTTTCGCAGGAGTACCGGGCGGCGCCGTGGAGCCTGGCCAAGTTCCTCGACATGATCACGCACCTTTGGCTGCCTCTGATCATCCTGGGTACGGCGGGCACAGCCGAAATGATCCGCACGATGCGCGCCAACCTGCTGGACGAATTGAACAAGCCATATGTCGAAACCGCACGCGCGAAGGGGCTAAGGGAGCGGGTGCTGGTGCGCAAATATCCTGTACGGGTCGCGCTCAACCCTTTCGTCAGCACGGTTGGCTGGACGCTGCCTAATCTGATTTCGGGCGCGACGATAGTCTCGGTCGTCCTGAGCCTGCCGACCACCGGGCCGATGCTGCTGGGGGCGCTGATGACGCAGGACATGTATCTGGCTGCCAGCTTTCTGTTGATGTTAAGTGTGCTGACCGTGGTCGGCACGTTGATCTCGGATCTGCTGCTGGCGGTTCTCGACCCGCGAATTCGTATGGAAGCGCAGTGAGCCGGCGATTGGGTTCAGGGATTGACCGCTGGAACTCCAAGCCGCGCAGGGAGATTCCATGACGCAGGAACTCGCCGAAGGGACCGACACCATTCTTCCGAACGATCCGGAGCTCGAAGAGGTCCCGAGCGAACGGGAGAAGATATTTGTCGCTTCGCCGCGGCAGTTGATGTGGTGGCGCTTCCGCCGGCACAAAATGGCGCTATTAAGTAGTGTCGTGCTGATTCTGCTCTATCTGGCGGCTCTCACCTGGGAGTTTCTGGCGCCCTATGATCCGCTGCGCCACGACGTGCAGTCGGCCTACGCTCCGCCGCAGAGGCTGCAGTTTTTCGATGAGGAAGGATTCCATTTCCCGCCCTTCGTGTACGGCTTGAAAGGTGGACGCGATCCTGAAACTTTTCGCAAGATCTTCGAAGTGGACGAGTCGGTCAAGCATCCGATCAAGTTCATGGTGCATGGCGACCCTTACAAGTTTTGGGGCTTGATGGAGACCGACCTGCATCTGTTCGGGCTCGAAAGCAACGAGGGCGCCGTCTTCCTTTTGGGCGCGGACCGGTTGGGGCGAGACGTGCTGTCCCGCTTACTGGCGGCGACGCGGATCTCCGTCTCGATCGGGCTGGTGGGCGTGATCCTCAGCTTCGTACTGGGTGTTCTGATCGGCGGAATCTCCGGCTATTACGGGGGCACGGCCGACATATTGATCCAGCGTATCATCGAGTTCATCCGCGCGATGCCCAGCATCCCGCTCTGGCTGGCGCTGAGCGCGGCGATTCCAAAGGACTGGCCGGTGACGAGAGTCTATTTCGCCATTACGATTATTCTCTCTTTGATTGGCTGGACCGGGCTGGCGCGGGTCGTGCGCGGGCGCTTTCTGTCGTTGCGGGAAGAGGACTTTGTGCAGGCGGCCCGCTTTGCCGGCGCGTCGGAGGGGCGCATCATCATACGCCACATGACGCCTTCGTTCCTCAGCCACATTATCGCCTCGCTGACACTGGCTGTTCCTGCGATGATTCTCAGCGAGACCAGTCTCAGCTTTTTAGGACTGGGCATGCGCCCGCCTGCTCTCAGTTGGGGCGTGCTGCTGCGGGAGGCGCAGAACCTGCAGGCGGTGGTATTGGCGCCGTGGCTGCTCACCCCGGGGCTGCTGGTGGTGATCGCGGTGCTGGCCTTCAATTTTGTGGGCGACGGCCTGCGCGATGCAGCGGATCCCTATGCCCGGTAAGCGGCACATCAGGGGAATTGGCTCAGGAGAGCGAAGTACCGAACAGGAGATTGACCAATCATACAGGACACAGAAATATGACGGAGATTGTCGTTGACCCCGCCGAGATTGAGTTCTTCCAGAACAACGGCTATATTCAGTATCACAGTTTCTTTTCGCCAGCGGAGATTGCTTCACTGCGCCAGGCGCTGGACGATGCGGTCGCCAGCGAACGCGAACGCATCGTCGGGGCCGAAAAGGGAGGACGCGGCTCCGAGGACTATGAGCGTGTTTTCAATCAAATGGTCAACCTGTGGACCGACTATCCACAGGCGAAAGAGATCGCTTTTGACTTGCGTTTGAGCGAGTACGCGCGCCAGCTAAGCCGCTGCCAACACGTGCGCATCTACCACGACCACGCGATGATCAAGCCGCCGGGTCAGATAAGCAAGCAGACCAACTGGCACCAGGACGCCCCCTACTGGCCGATGGATCCGGTCGGCGCGCTGTCGGCCTGGATCGCGGTGGACGACGTCAGCGTTGAGAACGGCTGCCTGCAGTTCGTTCCCGGCACGCACAAGCACGGGAGATTGGACGCTATCAGCCTGACCGACGAGGACGATAGCGTAGTGGACCGGTTCAGGGAGAAGGGCTATGCAGTGACGGAGCCGGTGGCGATGCCGATGCGCGCCGGCGGTGTCACCTTTCACCATGGCTGCACCTTTCACTACGCCGGGCCCAACCGCACGGACAAGCCTCGGCGGGCCTTTGCCATCATCTATATCCCGGACTATACCCGGTTTACCGGAGGCAAAGACGCGGCGGGGGCCTCGGAAGAGATGGAGGTGGGAGGGCCTTGGGAGCATGAGATTCATCCGATTCTAGCTGGGGGTTGACGAACAGAAGGGATTGAGCTTCTGTGCTCAGAATACGTAGACCGGGACATTCCTGGAAGGGAAGGCTTCGGAATCTACGATTCTTGCAGACCGATGCAACTCTTAATTCAGAGGAGACAAATCTCAGATGCATCCAATTAAAGTCATAGTCGAAAAGCATGAAGACGGCTATGTCGCCTATCCGGTCGGACTAAAGGGTACTGTTGTGGGAGAAGGAGATTCCTTTGAAGAGGCAATGGCCGACATCACTTCTGCAATTGAATTTCACATTGAGACCTTCGGCAGTGAAGAACTCGAGACAGATGAACCGGTTCTGGATGTTTTCATTGTTGAAGCGGACGTTACTGTTTGATGGCGCGTTTTCCTGCCGATGCGCCAAAGCAAAAAGTACTCAGAACTCTGGAAGCCCTCGGTTTTCGTACTGTTCGCACTGGGAATCACATTGCTATGATACGCGAGAATCGTGATGGGAGCCGTGATACATTGACGTTGCCGAATCACCGTCGCCTCAAAGGATCCACTTTACGCCGAATATGTACGCAGACTGGAATTTCCAGAGAAGATTTCCTGGTGGCATTCATGCAGACGTGACCTAAGACAGGGCGATCCATCCGATTTTGCTCACAGTATAGGAATGAGGGTTGCCAACTGAAGAAGAGCGCTCGCGCACTGACTATTGCTGCTCCAATGGAACACGTCATTCCGACTGTCAATCCGCACTCAACAGAGATTCAGGACCAACGAGGAATAAACTATGCAAGAGAAGGGTCTCGTAAACAAGACACGTTCCACCGGGCGCGGGCCTACCATCTGGCTGGCCGGGCCGCCGGCGGATCTCGAGGAGTTCATGCCCTTGGGTATCGAGGGCATCGTCACCAACACGGTCGTGCTCAATCAATACGCCAAGCCGTATGGCAGCGTCATCGCGCTGATCGAGGCTTACCTGGAGATGACCGACAAACCGGTCGTCATGGAGATCGACGGCCACACGGTTGAGGAGCTGCTTGCGGTGGGAAAGGTCTTCACCGACATGTCGCCGCAGATCATTCTCAAGATCCCGTGCACGCTCAACGGGCTCAAGGCGTTCAGCATTCTCAGACAGGAGGGGATTGAGACCTTCTGTACAACGGTCTTCTCGCTGACGCAGGCTGCGGCCGTCGCCCAGGCCGGCGTCGACCACATCCTGCCCTTTTGCGATCCGGTGCGCGAAATGGGCGGCGACCCGACCAGGCTGATCCGCGAATGTGCGGGCATGTTCAGCGGATGGGACGACCGGCCCTACATCATGGCTGCGCTTGTGCGCTCGGTGGAGACGGCGTACGCAGCCTTTCGCGACGGCGCCGACGAGCTGGTCACCATGTGGACGGTCTACCGCGATATGCTGGACCATCCGCTCACCGACCACTGGAACAAGGTTTTTCTGGACGAGTGGGTTGACATGCACAGTAGCGGACTGCTGGCCGGCGTTCCCGTTGAAGACCACCAAAGCTGAGCCTGAAATTGAAAAGGTTTTCACCATTGCGAAAATACTGTATTTCAGTACAATTGTGCGTGACGCCAAGAATTGCAGAAGGAAGCTCTCGAACAGGTTGGACCCCGATGACAAGGATAAAGGAGGAAAATCGTGGCAGACATTAGCGCTGAACGAGAGGGCTTGATCGATGGCATGCCGCGCGACGAGCGCGGGTACTGGCAACCGGAAGGACAGAAGTTGCCCAATCCCATTTTTGCATGGCCGCCCAAACCGGCTAGCGTGGCAAAGTGGCTCTGGAATTACCTGTTTCCCTGGCATCTGATTTACATGGTCCTTGCGGCGTTGACCGTCATCTATTTGCAGCCGGAGATGTCCCGCATGACCAGGTTCAGCGCGGACTGGATTCTGTATATTTTCGTGCGCAACCAGATCATGTTGATTTTGTTTGTGAGCGGGTGGCACGTTTGGCTGTGGGCACGAAAAAAGCAGGGATTCCAGTACAAGTACACACCGGACTGGATGGCGAAAGGCAAAAAGCAGTTCCTGGGCGGCAACCAGCTGTTCGACAACATCTTCTGGAGTTGTGTCAGCGGCGGCACGATATGGACTGCGTACGAAGTGGTAACGCTTTGGCTATACGCCAACGAGTACATTCTCTATCTTGATCCGCGTGTGCATCCGGTATGGTTTGTCCTCATAATGTTGGCGATACCGATGTGGAGGCTCTTTCACTTCTACTGGGTACATCGATTCCTGCACTGGCCGCCGCTCTACAAAGCGGGGCACTACCTGCATCACCGCAACATAAATGTGGGCCCGTGGTCAGGGCTTTCGATGCACCCGATCGAGCACATCCTCTACTTCAGCTGCGCTGCCATCCACTGGATAATCCCGTCGCATCCGATTCACGTGGTGTTCAACCTGCAGCACGCAGGCCTGACGCCGGCGCAGGGACATGCCGGTTTTGAGGCGGTCATCGTCAACGGCAAGTACAACCTGGCCGGGGCATCCTATTTCCATCAGCTGCACCACCGCTACTTCGAGTGCAACTACGGTGAGCCGGACATGCCCTTCGACTACTGGTTCGGCACCAGCCACGACGGCTCGGAAGAGGCGCATGTGGCGATGCGCGAGAAGCGATTCGCCCGCCATAAGATTCGGACGTCGGCCGCATAGTCATTCAGCGGTCAGCGACAGTTCTCGAACCGCCTGCCGCCAGAAAACAAACTGGCAAACGGTTCGGGGCGCCTAACAGGAGATACCATCGATGACCCAACCCACGCGGATCGGGATCGTAGGCTGCGGCAGCGTGATGCAGCGCCCATACATGCGGCTAATCCAGCCGATGCGGGCCGCAGGCACTGTCGACGTTACAGTTGCCTGCGATATCAATGAAGATGTGCGGCCGATCGTCCAGGACCAGCTCGGCATCGGTCAGTTCACGACCGACTATGAGGAGGTCATCGATTCCGAAGAGGTCGACGTGGTCATGGTGTTGACCTCTATGCTGGAGCACGGACCGATCACGCGTGCGGCGTTGACGGCCGGCAAACATGTGCTTGTCGAAAAGCCGATGGCCGTGACCTTGGATGAAGCGGCAGAGATTGTTGAGATGGCCCGTCGCAGTCCGGGCCTTCTTGTCTGCGCTCCCCATGTCGTTTTGAGTAACACCTATCAGACGATGTGGCGCCACATTCACCGCGGCGATATCGGGAAGGTGTTGATGACGCGCGCCCGCTACGGCCATTCCGGTCCAGATTGGAGGCCGTGGTTCTACCTCGAAGGCGGCGGCGCTCTGTTCGACCTTGGCGTTTACAACATCACCTGCCTGACGGGCTGGCTGGGACCGGCCAAGCGGGTCATGGCAATGACCGGCGTGGCGATTCCGGAACGGGTTGTCGGCGGCGAGATGATGCAGGTGGAGGCCGAGGACAACGCGCACGTGCTGATCGATTGGGGTGAGAATGTCTTCGGGGTTGTGTCGACGGGATTCACGATGCAGAAGTATCGCGGCCCGGCGCTTGAGGTCTATGGCAGCCAGGGCACGATACAGATGATGGGCGATGACTGGGACCCGTCCGGGTACGAGCTGTGGCGCAACGACGTCGGCGCCTGGCAGATATACGAAGGCACGGACCGGCTCTGGACCTGGACTGATGGTCTGCGCCACCTGGTTGAATGCATACGCAACAATGAGACCCCGATCGTGCAACCGGAACACGCATTTCATGTCCTTGAAATCATGCTCAAGGCGCAGGAATCGGGTCGCGACGGGCAATCGAAAATGATCGAGAGCACGTTCACGCCGCCAACATTCGAAGACGACCAGGAGGGAATTGCGGAGCATCTTGTCCACGACAGGACGCAGCGCTGATGAGTTATTCGGCGTCGCCGAGACCCACCTTCGACGGCCCGGCTCATATCCCCTATGAATCGGTGACGCGTCACCTCTGGGGCGACGAGGAGTCGGGGGAGGTGGCTGACTGGATATACGTCTCCAGTAGCAAGATCCATCAGCTGGTCTTTGGCCTGCCCCCCGGCGGGGCATTTCGACACTCGGACAACTATCGTACTATTTTCGCCGCCGACGAGGTGTTGTACGTGCTCAGCGGAGTGATGGCGCTGAGCAACCCGGAGACAGGTGAAGTGCATCGCGTGCAGCCGGGAGAAGCGGCCTTCTTTCGCCGCGATACCTGGCATCACGCCTTCAATTTCAGTTCTGAACCGTTGCGCGTCATCGAGTTTTTCGCGCCGCCGCCGTCTCAGGGCACGTCGGGGTCATACGCCCAGACGAAACCGAATCTGACGTCGCCAAAGTATTCTCAGGACCAGTGGATTGGACAGTGGCCGAGAGCACAAGCGCAAGCTGCGGAGAATTTCACGATCCGGCCGGTACGCGACGGGGATCTGCTGTGGCGGCTGGAGGGGGCGGAGCAGCAGTTGCTGGTGGGAATCATGGCCGCGACAGAGCATCTGACGGTTGGGAAGTTGCAACTGCTGGCCGGGCAGCGCAGCGACATGGAGGTACATGGCGGCGATGAGAGCCTCTACCTTCTTGAGGGCGCGCTGAATGTGCGGGTGCCTGAAAACGATGGGCCGCGCTGGTTCGAACTCAAGCCGGGCGACGGCTTCTTTGTCCCGGAGGGGACGCCGCACCAGTACTACAATATGTCGAACGCGCCAGTTTCCTTTCTCTGCGGGATTGCTCCCAGATACTCGCCTGACGTTCCGGAACTGTTCTCCAATGGTAGAGAACCCTGATCCTTCGGCCTGTGCCATCGGCCTGGATGTGGGGGGAACCAAGATCGCGGCCGGGCTCGTCGCCCACCCTTCCGGCTCCGTCCTCGTCCGCCGGACAGTCCCCACGCTGCCGAGCCGAGGAGGAGAGGCGGTCCTGAGGGATACGCTGGCCCTCGCCGAGGGGATGATGGAGGAAGCAGGGAAAAGGAACCTGGATCTTCTGGGCATCGGTGTCGGCGTGCCCGAGCTGGTCGATCCAGAGGGGAATATCACCAGTTCCCATTCGCTTGCCTGGCAGGAGACGTCGGTGCAGACGGAATTTTCCCGCCTTGCGCCTACTAAAGTCGAGTCGGATGTGCGTGCGGGGGCTCTCGCTGAGGCGATGTTTGGCGCCGGACGGGCGTACAGGCTCTTCGTATACGTTACGGTGGGAACAGGCATTTCGAGCGCGCTGGTCCAGGATGGTCGACCGTATGCAGGGGCGCGCGGCAACGCTTTGATCATGGCAAGCAGTCCCTTTTCGGTGGAATGCGGCAATTGCGGCGAAACCTTGAATCCCGTATTGGAGGAGTTCGCCAGCGGGCCCGCCCTGGTAGCGAGATACAACCGGCGCGGCTCGCGGGCTGTGGAACGGGGTGAGGACGTAACGGCAGCCGCCGAGGCAGGCGACGGCGCGGCCGTCACGGTTGTCAAGAGTGCCGGTGAAGCGCTTGGCAACAGTGTAGGGTTTCTGGTCAACGTAATGGACCCCGAGGCAGTTGTCGTGGGGGGAGGACTTGGATCGGCGGGTGGGCTGTATTGGGATAGCTTTGTTGCCTCGACGCGGGCACACGTCTGGGCGGAGAACAGCAGGACGTTGCCTATTGTATGGGCTGCCACGGGCACAGATTCGGGGATGATCGGCGCGGCTGCAACAGTCTTTCGCAATCTGCCTGCCACTGTGGGTGAGAGTTGAGCTGCTGGAATCATCGGCGGCTTCGGGACGTGACTATGAAAATAGCTGTAGAGCGTAATTCTTGTGATTCTTCTCTAATCGAATCTTGATGGGCCCGAGAACAAAGGAGAAAATGATGGCAAAACGAATGAATCGACGAGATTTCCTGCGATTGTCGGCAACCACTGCCGGCGCCGGGCTGATCGCGGCTTGCGTCGCACCGGCGGCCGCACCGGACGACTCGGGGGCCTCGATGGCCGAAGAGCCGATCGAGATCAGACTGGCTGAGGGAAGTTGGGTCGGTCCTGAAGGGATTGCATTCTGGACCGACGAGATCATCCCCGCTTTCGAAGAGGGGCATCCGGGAATCAACGTGACATTCGAGAACGCAGAATCGCCCGATTACGCCGACAAACTCTACACGCAGTCGGTCGCAGGCGACGCGCCGGATGTCATGTTCGTCTGGGGCAATGTGAACTATAACCTGATGCTAAAGGGGCAGTTCCTCCAACTGGACGACTACTTCGACCCCGAAGATCTGGAGGACTTTTACCCCGCTAAACTGGACGCCCACCTGTTGGAAGGCAAGCTGTACGGCATGCCCAAGTATGTTTCGACAATTGCGATGGCC
The DNA here is from genome assembly GCA_965200615.1 of Caldilineaceae bacterium. Taxonomy (GTDB): domain Bacteria; phylum Chloroflexota; class Anaerolineae; order Caldilineales; family Caldilineaceae; genus Bin5. The sequence goes on from OZ241377.1 coordinate 2,981,431, forward strand.
TACAACAAGGATATCCTTGATGAGGCCGGGGTCGAGTATCCGGACGGTACGTGGACGTGGGACGACTACCTGGTTGCCTACGAGGCCACGACCAAACACAATGACGAGGGTGACATTGTCCAGTGGGGCAGATACGTAGCCCAGCAATACATGGAACATTACGTCTGGATGAACGGCGGCGAATGGATGAACGCGCCACTATTTGGTACAAAGTGCCTGCTCGACGGCGAGGAAGCCATCGCGGCCCTTAAGTATAACCACGACCTCATTTACGGCAGTAACCAGGTCGCGCCGATTGCCGGCTCGATCCCGGAGGTCGGCTGGTACAACGTCTTCTCCACCGGCAAGATCGCCTTCGCAGAATCCCACAGTTGGACTGTTACCAACTATGTTCGCGAGAACGACTTCAATTGGGACTTTACCGATCTGCCGGTATCCAATGATGGTGGGAAGGCTGGCCTGACCTTCGCCGACGGCTACGGTGTCGCCAAGTTGACGAAGGAGCCGGATGCGGCGGTGTCTATGGTGAAGTTCCTGACTGGTCCGGATGCGCAGAAGGCCATGGCACTCAGTATTGTGGGGCTTCAGCCGACGCGGCGCAGCGTGGCAGGGGAAGTGTGGGACGTGGATTCGATGGGAGCGCAAGCCGGGTACGATGTGGCGGCATTCTCACGAATCATGGACCACGCACGCCTCGACCCTGCTTTCCAGGAGAATGAGAAGGTCAACTCGGAGGTTTTCGGTCCGATCTGGGACCAGATCTGGGTGACGGGTGAAATCGGCCTGGAGGAAGGTGTCAATCTGATCGTGGAGCGTATTGACGAGATTTTCGCCTGATGGCTGAAGTGTAGGCGAAGCGGGTCCAAGTAGTGTGCCCGCAGCATAAGTATGCCTCGATCCAGACCCGATCGGAGCCAGGCCGGCGCGTCGCATTGCGCAGCCCAGTCACGGGAAACGCGAGGAATGACACGCCGGTCTGGCCTGAACCGGGGAGAGTCACAAGGCGAACTGCCGCGACTGAGTGTCGTGGACGTTTCTGAAGCTGAGCGGGACCTCAGTCATTGCGAGACTTTCCCCTGGAAGAAAGAGGAGAAGAAAATGGCTAAGCGATTGAACCGACGCAGTTTCTTACGCCTTTCCGCAGTCTCGGCCGGCACGGGAGTGCTTGTCGCCTGTGTGGCCCCGGCTGGCGCGCCTGACTCATCGGGGGCATCGATGGCTGAGGAGCCCATCGAGATCAGACTTGCGGAAGGCAGTTGGGTTGGGCCGGAGGGCATTGCATTCTGGACGGACGAGATCATCCCCAGCTTTGAGGAGGGCCATCCCGGCATCTAGGAAAGGAATGACGCCACGGCACGTATTGTGGTGTAAGGTGGCGTCACAGGACGTGATGGGGTATGTTGTGTGGGGTGGTGGTTGGGTGGGGTTGGGTTTGAGAACAGTCACGGAGCGGGAGGTGAGGTAATGGGGGTGGAGGAAATGGTGTGGCTATCCCCTACTGCATGGCTAGAGCCATTGAAATGATGCACGACGGACAAATCGTCATTCTGAGTCGCATCCTCAAGGCCCTGTCGGAGACTCAGAGGCAGGCACCGGATGAGCAAGGGGGCACTCCAGGCATAACTTGACAGGCTGGCCCCAAACATGCTAAGCTCAGAGCATGACAAATGAGGAACGGATTTCGAGACTAGAAGGCTCTTACGAACATCTTGCCACCAAAGCTGCCGTTGAGTCGGTGCGTACAGACGTTGAGTCTGCAAGAGCTAGCCTAAGCAAAGAGATAGGGGATGTCCGAGAGGAAGTCGCCAAAGCATCTCTCAGCACCGTCAAATGGGTTGTGGGAACCGGCGCAACACTCCTTGCTGCCCAGGCTGCCATGTGGATTTACATTCTCTCCCGACTACCCTGATGTAAACCCGAAAAAGCCATCCAGAGATTTTTCGAATTCCATCCAAGCAGTTTGCCTGGGCTTATGGACTCTGACTGAATTCAAAATCATGGCGCGCATGGACTGTAGGTGTGATCTGCCTGCCAACCCCATGTGCATCCGAAACGCCACTTCGTCCAAATGGTCTTGCACAAACTGGTGCCCCCATTCCATCTGCACGCTATAAAAAACACGTCTCCACAATCGTGCCAAATCCGGGATATTTTGTGTGTTGATGTGACCCAACACGTGAGCGGTCCGGCTGTCAGCCACAACCCCTGGCGGCAGTGTCGAAACCAAGACCTCCAGGACCGACCCCCGCGCCTCTTTGCCCGAAACGCCAAAATGAACAATTCGACCGTCTTGGTCGAAAACCCCCATCACGGCTTGCTCAAAATACCGCACCCTCTTGCGGTTAAACCATCGCCCCAAATGCAAATTCTTTTCCCTACCATTCAGGTCGATCTCGTTCACATCAATGGTGCCGGGCAGATCGTGAGGGTTGATTTGGCAAGCCTGTCGAAAAAATTTCAACTGTCGATATCCGGTTGTCTGGGAGACGCCCAAATAGCGAGACAGGTCCACACTGGTCAGTGTCCGATCATGCGACACGAACAAGAACATGCCGGTTAGCCACTTGTGAATGGGGTGGTGAGAATCTTTGAAAAGCGTGCCGGTGCGATGCGAAAATCGTCGGTGACACCGATACCACCCGCACCGCAAAATGGCACGCGAATCGTTTTCGGAAACGTTGGCGCAACCACAAAATGGGCAAACGATTCCGTTTGGCCATCGAGCCTGCTCCACAAAAGCAAGAGCCGCATTCTCGTCAGGGAACAGAACCATCGGCTGGACCGGCACCGGCTTCTCCCTGATCATGTGGTTGTTCAAGGGGCTTATATACCATCGAATTCCATTTGGGTATGGATAGTGGTGCGCCAGTCTTCATATTGTGTCAGATTTCTGACGGCGATGTACACAATGATCGAGATGCTGGTATGCAAACTGAGGCATCTTTGAGTACCGACCTTGCTGACTTTGCCACCAAAGTCAGGCCGTGGATAAACGCTGCCATACATCGGGATAACGATTTTCTTGTGGGCTAATTCTGAAACTCTGGCTGGAATGCCACTATGCTCATTCCCGAACACAATCAAGTCGTCATGGCAAAATTCAAAACCATTCACATCATTGGCTTCGTTTTCATCTGGAACGGCACAAACAATACGGCTGGGGTGCGATTGAACATATTCTAAGGCTGAGTCCTCTCTGCTGATAGACGAAAGGGCCGAGTAGTGTTCAATGGCAAAGCCCGAATACCTCGTTACGCTTTCAATCTTGTCGGTGAGCAAATGACGCGAGTCAAACACAACTAAATCAAGAAGGCCATTTCCAAGCATATATATGTCACGGATGGCAAAGCCCAGATTGAAGTCGAACATAACGTCCCAGAGCAAAATCTTTAGATTCATGAGTTACTCCTTTAACGTGACCAGCGCAAACACTGGCAAAACTAATAGCAATCCCAACCCTATCCCCAACATCATTGCGGACAGGTCGTGAGCACGAATCAGAAGCCCCATGCCGAATACATTCACAGACATGAAAACTCGATGCAACATGGATTCGATGGACAGTAATGTTGCAGGAGTGGGTGACCGACTCTCTTGTAGAATCAGGATTCGCAAGGTTGGGCTCAGGTAGCCAGTCAATGCCTGAGTGATGATCGGAAAGACGATTCCGGGGCTTGATTTCACGACACTCATCAGAATGGCGACTATGCCGATCAGAATCCCCAGGGTCGTGATTGCCTTCTTGTAACCAAAGACTTCATTCACCTTCTTTGCGATGCCAGCACCGATAGACGAGGCGAGAAAAGCGATGGCAAATATCGTTCCGAAAAACTCCACATTGATTCCAATTGATTCAAGATAGAATTGATAACTCCAGTAGATCGATGAAAGGGAAGCAAGGGAAAAGGCAGCAAACACAAGCAACAGAAGTAACGAACGGTTGGCTTGGAGTTGAATGACTGTCTTTTGGAAAGTGAGTTTGAAACGTTCTTTACGTCTTTCCTTTACCGGATAATCCGGCGACGACTTGGCCAAACAGGCAGCCCCAAAAAGAGCGGCAAGAGCCGTCAGCACAAATGGGAGGCGAGAATCCCATACATACAGAATGCTTCCCGCAACACTGCTGAGGAACAAACCTGCGTACTTGACGCTTGTCGATACTCCTTCCAGGTTTTCATAAAGTTTGTTTTCGGGAAACAACGCTAACAGGTAGGCTGAATCTGTTCCAGATTGCAGGCTTATGGCTGTGGCTAAAGCGATCTGACCAACGGCGAAAATGCCAAAAGAGGTGGAAATACCAAGGAGAATGGCCGCAATGGCCGACAAAAGCGATCCCACGATCAGTGTGTATTTCAGTCCAAGACTGTCGGCAATGAGGCCGGTAGGCACCTCTGTTGCAAATACAGTTATGCCATATATGCCAACCAGGACAAGAACTAAAGCAGGGCTATTGATCTTTCTTTCTATATGCAAAACCAGTATCGGTACGAAAAAAGCAGCATTAGAGAAAAACCTGTACGCAATATACACGAACTGCCGATGGGTCATGTGATCAACACCCTAATGGAAACAACGAACGGTTGCTCCCCCCTGGGATTGCCCTACCGTAGAGATCAAGCATAAACGCACGTATGTCGATAAGTTGTTGAAGCCTTTCATGTAACTCGGAGTGATAGTACAGACTGGTGTGTTCAAAGTTGTAAGGGGTAAAGGCAAAGACCTGCGGGACAGCAACGCCCCTGAGACGTTTGAATTGCTCCTTGACGGTTTGAATGGGGTCGATCCCAGCAATATAGTAATAATACACGTTTTGGATGCCAAAGATGCGATTTGCGATTCGAAGAACTTCTTCCACTTCGCCCATGCTTCTTTTTCCCTTCACAGGCATCAGTTCTTGGCGTCGTGAAAAATGCTCGACTGTGTAAACGAAATCAATGTGGGAAGCGGAGCGACTCAGCAAGATCATGTCGCTCTCGTTTTCAATTTGGTGCCCGGCATAATAGATACTTCCCTCGAATTTGGAACTCTTCAGCAGTTCACCAAGTTCAACCAAATATGAGACTGCGCTCATATTTATGGGAAAATCACCGGAAAGAATAGCCACCTCCGTCAGGTGTCTTAAATCATGATTCTTGTCAACCACACTGGGATCGTCCAAGAGATATGAAACCAACTCCTTTGGCGAAATTACTTCCTGCGGTAGAAGCCGAATAGCGTTCATGTCAATAGAAACACCTCCTTGGGTCGGAGTATTGTCTGGCTGAAACTTAGTTGCCTCAGCCTTCTGACTTGATGTGGAGGCAATATGATTCTGGTATGTTCGTGCGCACCATTTGCATCTAGCGTAGCAGTTGCGGAATGGGTTGACAACAAGACGTGTGTAACGATTTGTTCGATCAGAACGCAGGTAATGACTGTATGCGGGTCCGATGTATTGTTTGTAAATGAAGGGCGATAGAGAGATGCCTGTCCGATAATTTGCAACCCAAACATGACCATTCACATCTACCCTGTAAGGAGAAGTTGTAGAATAGAAAAGGGCAATTCGTCTAGCGTCGTCATCAAAATGTGCTGGTGTTTCGCTGCTTGTCAGAAAGCAGTCAACACCCTTTATGACGCCATCTTTTCGAGGGGAAGATTTAGCCAATAATCGTCAGGTGAAATACCGTAGATGAATAAGGCTAGTCTATCAAAAACATCAGGATGGTTCGCGTTTTCTTCAACGAATTGAGAGCGAATTCTTAGTAACTGATCCAGCATTTTTGAGTCTCGCAAGTCTACCCGTTAGATTGTAGGCAACGGTTGCCAGCACTGGTATGCAACGCAAGCCGTCAGATCCTGTACGATAGGGGGAGGGGTAAAGCTAAACAGATATTGACAGCATACCCCTTCTTCAATTGCATCCAGAAGGTCTGCGCGACATCCTTGAATGGCATCGTCAACGCTTGGAACTGGAGAGGAAACGTGTCGAGTTGCAAGAGAGGTTTTGCCAGACATATCTAGTCTATGGAAGCAAAATACTACATTCGATATTTCGCCCTCTTCTGTAAAGTTGATATGTAAGACTGAAACCGCTTTCCCCGTTTGTGTTGCCATGCCTGACTCCCTTTGGAATTAACTAAATGGCATATGGATTCCCACCCACCTTTAGCTTAACCCCTCTATCTGTTTAACGCAAGCACGACAAATCAAGTATTTTTGACACAGAAGCATTTGTCTTGAAACCTTGTCAACAGGTATATTAAGTCCCGATGCAGAAGGGCCAACTGTTGCATCTGGATGATTACTTCGGCAGCAGTTACCTTGAGGACTTTTATCCCGCCATCGTCAATGCCCACCTCATGGACGGGCAGCTGTTCGGCCTGCCCAAGTATGTGTCGACAGTGGTGATGGCCTATAACAAAAGCATTCTGGATGAGGCCGGAGTCGATCATCCCGACGGTAGTTGGAACTGGGACGATTACCTGGCGGCGTTTGAGGCAACGACCAGGCGTGACGACGATGACAACATTGTCCAGTGGGGAAACTACGTAGCCCAGCAGTTTCTGCAACACTACGTCTGGATGAACGGCGGCGAGTGGATGAACAGTGAAGTCTTCGGCACGAATGCCTCCTGAACGGCGAAAAGGCCTTGGAGGGGCTCAGGTTCAACCACAGCCAGATTTACGGGGACAGTCCGGTGGCGCCGGTAGCCGGCTCGATTCCTGAAGTCGGCTGGTGGAACGTCTTTTCGACGGGTAAGGTGGCGTTCATGGAGTCTCACAGTTGGACTGTCACCAATTATATTCGTGAGAACGACTTTGAGTGGGACTTCATTGATCTGCCCACAGCTCGAGACGGCACCAGGGCGGGCCTCACTTTTGCGAACGGCTATGCTATTGCCAAGAAGACAAAAGAGGTGGACGCGTCAGTGCAGCTGGCGACGTTCCTCACTTCACCCGAGGCTCAAAGGGTGATGGCGTTGAGCATTGTGGGCTTGCAGCCGTCGCGGCGCAGCGTGGCCGGCACAGCCTGGGACAATGAGTCCATGGGCGCGGTCGAAGGCTATGATGTGGCCTCCTTCTTCCGCATCATGGACCATGCGCGGCTGAATCCAGCGTTCCAGGAGAATGAAAAGGTCAATTCTGAGGCTTTCGGTCCGATCTGGGACCAGATCTGGGTCACCGGTGAAATCGGTCTCGAAGAAGGTGTCAATCTGATCGTGGAGCGTATCGACGAAATTTTCGCCTGATTGAACGGGGACAAGCAAGATAAAGCTGTTTGGTGTCGATAGAGTTAAGACGCCTGGGTCTTGTACCAGGATTGGGGCAGGCCGACCTGTTTCAACTCGCGTACTTATTGCAGAGAACCGCGATGGAAGACGCGTTGGCCTTGCCCAGCACAACATCCGGACATCAGCGGCCTGAACCTGATGGACTGCACTTTGAGTTTCGCCGACGGCTAAGGATTCGGGGGCACGGCGGAATTCAGAACTGGACGATATCTTTAACATGAGCGCCCAAGCGCAGGGCGACCGAACCGCCTTGATTGGCCGGCTTACATCAAGTGTGTGGTCGCGACGTACGTTACGTCAGAGGGAAGAGCTAATTGCCTATCTCCTGGTCTCTCCGTGGGTGATTGGATTCCTGGCGTTCATTCTCGGCCCTATGCTGACTTCCCTGGGCCTGAGCTTTACTGAGACGGACCTGTTCACGCTCGAGTTTGTGGGGTTCGAGAACTACACCAAGCTCCTCTCCTTTGACACGACGCGAACGCTTTTCTGGACAACGCTCTACAACACGGCCTATTACGTCTTCCTCAGCATTCCTCTTACGATCAGCGTTGGGTTTTTCATCGCCATTCTGCTCAACCAGAACATCTCCGGGCAGCCCACATACCGGGTCGTTTACTATCTGCCTGCAGTTATTCCCGGCATCGCCACTTCGCTGCTGTGGCTGTGGCTGTTTCAGCCGGAGTTCGGGCTGATCAACTGGGCGCTGTCACTGGTCGGAGTCGAGGGGCCGCGCTGGCTGTTCGACAGGAGTACGGCCAAGCTGGCCCTGGTGATTATGAGCGTCTGGGGCTCGGGCTCCAATATGCTCATCTTCCTGGCTGGGCTGCAGGGCATCCCCACCGAACTGTACGAAGCCGCTACCATTGACGGGGCCGGCATCTGGCGACGTTTTCGCAGCATAACTATCCCTATGATCAGCCCGACACTGTTCTTCGTCGTGGTTACGCAGATCATCTGGTCTTCGCAGGTATTTACTAACGTCTACGTTATGACCGAGGGCAAAGGGGGACCGGTCAATGCCACTTTGATGATGGTCCTGTACCTGTACCAGGTCGCTTTTCGGCAATATCGTATGGGGTACGCCAGCGCTTATGCCTGGATCTTCTTCCTGATCCTACTTGTCTTCACGCTCTTGCTCTTCCGATCGTCCAAGGCGTGGGTCTACTACGAGACGGAGATCGGAGGGCAGAGGTCATGAGCGGCGCGGTAGTCGGAATCGGCCCTTCGCGTGCGAGCGTAAGTCGAAGCCGGAGAACTCAGTCAGTCCTCATCCACGCGATACTCATCGCCGGAGGGATCATTGTTATGATTCCGCTGGCCTGGATGCTCTCCACATCGCTCAAGCCGCCACACCAGATTACAAAGTTCCCGCCGATATGGATTCCGGACCCGTTTGTGTGGTCGAACTATATTCGGGCGGTAACCATCTTCCCCGTATCGTTCCTGGTGTTTGTCCGCAACTCGATGTACATGAGTCTCATGATCACGCTGGGGACGGTTCTTTCCAACGCCGTTGTCGCCTTTGCCTTCGCCCGATTGAGTTTTCGAGGAAGCCGTGTCCTCTTCATCATCGTGTTGAGTACGATGATGTTGCCCCAGCAGGTAACGATGATCCCGATGTTCATTCTGTTTTCCAAGTTTGGTTGGATCAACACGTACAACCCGTTGATCGTTCCTCATTTTTTTGCAAACGCCTACTTCGTCTTTCTGCTGCGTCAGTTCTATACAACGATCCCGCGTGAACTGGATGATGCGGCAAGGATTGACGGCTGCAGCGTCATTGGACTGTTCTTGCGTATCCTGCTGCCGTTGAGTAAGCCTGCCCTGGGCATCACCGCCATATTTGCGTTTACCTGGTCGTGGAACGAGTTCCTGGGGCCACTGATCTATCTGAGTCGGATGGAAACCTTCCCACTGGCAATCGCGCTCTCGTTTCTGCGAGCAACGCACGGCGTGTTGTGGTCTGAACTGATGGTCGTTTCCTTCATCGCGATGCTGCCGCCGGTAGTTCTCTTCTTCGTTGCACAGAAGCACTACATACAGGGCATTGTGATAACGGGCGTAAAAGGATAGCCCTGCAGTCCTTCAACTCATACAACTCCGACCGGAAAGGAACCGAAAATGATCTTCAAACCCAGCATTGTCGCGCGCATGTGGGACACCTGGCTCTACTACCACGGGGGCAAACATTACCTCTACTATCTACACAATTCACGTGCTGACGTACGCTGGGACGGTATGAGCGTGGCCGTATCAGATGACGGCGTCCATTTTGACGACCACGGCCCAATTATCCACAAGGCGGATGACGCGGTCTGGTTGGGCACCGGCATGGTCTGGCGCGCGGGCGATAAGTTCATGCTCAACTTTTCCGAAGAGCGAGCCGGCATCCAGGAGATCTTTTTCGCCGAATCCGATGACCTGTTGCACTGGACGCGCCTGCCGGACGAGGAGTACATCTGCCGGGCCGATTCACGCTGGTACCACGACGCCCCAACCTTCACCAGACCGCGCTGGGACTGCATCTGGGCGCTGCCGCGCGAGGAGGGAGAGGGTTATATCGGCTTCCTGACGGCGGTGGCGCGGCACGGTCCCGCCGGGTTATGCGGGACGGCCGGCTGCGTCGTCTCCGATGATGGCCGGCACTTTCGCGCCGCGCCGCCGGTGATCGAGACCGGGGTGTGGGGGGACCGCGTCGAGGTCGGCGCGGTCGAGAAGTTCGGCGACCGGCATTACATGCTCCTGGGCGTAGGCGCCGCGCCGCTGGGGGCACGCCAGCGTTCGCGGCTGTCCGCGGGCGAGGGGGGCATGTTCGTGCTGAATTCGGAAAGCCAGGAGGGACCTTACGTACTGGATCCCGGGCAGGCCCCGTTTCTTGGCAGCAGCCCCGTACTCTACACATACTTTGCTCGCTTTTACCGCTGCGGGGACGAACTGTTGCTCAATCACCACACGGTTCCGCGCAGTGGGCACGCCGGCCCAGAGGCCATCTACTTCTCGCCATTGAAATCGGTGCAGCGCGACGAGGCCGGCATCCTGAGTCTGCACTGGTGGACGGGCAACGAGGCGCTGAAGGGAAGAGAACTGCCTGTCGTCCTGGAAGGAAGCCAACTGTACGCTCTGCAGGAGGACGCATGTTCCCTGGAGGCCGTGCAGGCGCGGCTTAGCACGGTAACAGGGGGCCTGGCCATCCTGCCGGCGAAGTATGACACTGCGCGCGGTGTCGTACTGGAGGCGGAGGTGACGGTGCACGCTTCCGATGCCGCGATTTCCGGGGCGGGCTTGTTTGTAGAAGGGGAGACGGTCAGCGAAGGCACATTGGTGTTCGCGCAGAGCGACGGACGCGTGGCGGTCGGCCGCTACGACGGCTATTCATTCAAGATGGAGGATGCCAAGCCGCACGTATTCACACCCGACGAACCGGTGCGCTGGCGGCTCCTGCTGCGCGATGCGCACGTGGAACTCTACATTGACGACGAGCACATCCAGTGCTACACCATGGACCACCAACCAGGTGGGCGTCTTGGCTTTGCGGTCGAGGCGGGCAGCGCGACGGTCAGCAACGTGCAGGCTTGGGAGCTGTCCCTCTGAGATGGGATAAGCGTCAGACTCTGAGTCATCTGTCTTCAGAACTACGCAACTGAACGCCCAGCAGCGCCACTCGACGTTGTCAAAGTTGCTCAGCTTCAGCCGCAGCCGGTTGTCGCCGCGTCTGAGCCTGACCGGTAGTTCGCTGGTCGCGAAGCCTCTTTCATGCCTTATTGTCGCGACCGGCTCGCCGTTAACCCACACTTTCATCCAGTCGTCGAAGCCAAACGTCAGTTGGCCCTGCCTATCGAAATCCTCTGTGAGGACAGTTTCGGCGTAAGCGGCGACGCCGGCAGGCTGCGTGCCCGTGTTGCCGCTATCGTACTTCTGCCAGTTGACCATCGACCAGACTGAGATCGTTGCAGGTCCCATGTTGCGCAGACGGATGCGGCACGAACGCTGGAAGGGGACCGGCAAGTAGGCGTTGTAGCCGTTCAGGGGCATCAGCTTGATCGGAATGGAGGTGTTCCGGCGATTTGGGGTTTTTCCAGAAATGCCGGACGCAGCCGGGGCCTTGGACGTCTACCAGGTCGCAGGACTGCCCCGGGGCCAGGTCGACTCGCCTGATGGCGCGATGGGTTCTATATTCGGCAGGGAGCCGGATCAGGGGAAAGATCGGATCGGATAGCAAGTCAGCCCCTTCATCCCTTTCAGGCAGGCATTTCCTGTCGCAGGCTGGATTATCTTCGTTAAAGAAAGTGGTTGAGGAGCTACTGTTGCGCCGGCGCCATCCGCAAGCCTGTTTCCAAGAGTAGCGCTTCCAGCCACTCTTCTTCGGCCTTACTCAACGAAACAGGCGGAGGCTTGCTATAGTCAAGCAGCAGGTCATAGCCACCTACTTCGTAACAACGAGCCAGAACCGCATTGAGGTCCACTACAGCGTCATCATCTTCGGGCAACAATGGAATTTTGCAGCGCGGAAGTCGGTCCCTCAAAGGTATCGCGTAAACTTCCACGCTTGTACGCCTTTGGGGACGACTTATGCATATGTTGTAGCGCCAATCGTGGGGGGAGTTCAGTTCGAAGCAGCGGGCATATGTTGCCGTGGGCCTCGACAGGAGATCGATTTCAACCAAGTTAACGGGCGTATCGAGAATCCCATCCTGCTTTTCAAAATATTGGTCTCGCCCACGTCCAATCTTATTGGCAGGGCTCAACACTTCGATCAGTGTTACAACCTCTCCTGAGGCGACATTGACAACCTGAATGTAAGGAACACGCCGTTCGTCATCCAAGAATCTGATCGTTAGCGGCTCATCTGCTGCATGCGAGTCGTAAGCAACCTGCGTCTCCGACAGTTGGCGCGGAGGTTTTACAACCATGACATCGGGTATAAGCTCTTTGCCAAAGGGCTTCAATTCGATCCTTTCGTCGATGCGAGCAATGTATTTGGGGCGCAACAGCGGTTGAAGAAACTCAGAAGCTGTTTGAAAAGGGTCAATTGGGTGCCAGGCGGCGTACCATGAGACGAATCATAGCGATATGGATAAAGGCGACACTGCTTTCGGGCAGTCGTTCATAGTCTTTACAGAGGCGACGATTGAGGCCAAGCCAAGCGAAGGTGCGCTCCACCACCCAACGACGGGGCAATACGGAGAAACCTTTTTGTTCTTGCGGGCGGAGGACAGGTTGAAGGCGGAAGCGAAAACGCTGCGCAACCCATCTCTGCAAAGAGCCGCGATAGGCGCCGTCAACCCAGATAAGACGCAGTTTCTGGCCGAAACCGCAGCCTCGTCTGAGCAGTTGCCGTGCCCCATCGCGGTCAGGCAGGTCGGCAGCAGTGACCAGGACGGCCAATGTGAGTCCCAGCGTATCGACAAGAAGATGCCGTTTCCGTCCCGTGATGCGTTTACCGCCATCGTAGCCTCGCACACCTGCCGGTGTATGGCCAGTCTTGACTGTCTGACTATCGATACTGCCAGCCGTTGGATGCTTGTGTCGTCCGCTTCGATGACGAACCCGCACTCTGAGCGTGTCATGCAACCTGCGCCAGGCGCCATCGTCCCGCCACTGCCTGAAGTAGGTGTAAACACTCTGCCCTCTGCCACGGCGGAAAATCACTCGGCAGCATCCGCCACTGGATGCCACCCACAGTCAGGTAGAGAATGGCATCAACCACCAGACGCATATCCAGGCTGCGTGGTCGCCCGCCCGGTTTGGCTGCGGGAATCAGATGCTGGATAATAAGCCACTGGCTGTCAGTCAAATCTGTTGGGTATCGTTTTGTTTTCACAGAGACTACGTATACCACAATTTGGCCGACAGCCTTTACTTTTCAAACAGCCTCTCAGATGAGTAGGCGATCAGGCGCTGGTGTAGGTCAGGCCAGCGTGCGCCATGTTCAAGATATGGATCCATGCCAGGGAATGGGCTGGGCATACCGATCTCCTTGTCACAAACGCCGGGAGTGAACCCTTTTATACCGCGTAAGTCGGATATGGTCAATGAAACAAGCAAAACGCGTTCGTTCGATAATCTTTTCGGGATATTTGACATGCGCGGCCCAACGTCCTTCCCATGTTCCTGCCTGGCCTGATCAACTCATACTTCTTCAAGAAGATTTTTGCAGGGGGTTGTCATGAGCGGCATCAAGGGTTAGACTGTCCCTCACCCATCCATTCATGGAAATCCCGTCATGTACAATAACCGCTACGGACACATGGTCCACGAATATACGGTCGGCCGCGTGCGCCGCATCCTGCAGGAACGGGCTGAAAGGCTGGACGCAGTTCAGACGCGGGCGCAGGCCGAGGCATACGTGGACGACGTGCGCGCAAAGGCTGCGCTCTGTTTTCCTGCGCTTCCAGCAAGGACTGACCTGAGCGCGCGGATTACCGGAACGTTGGATCTTGGCGATATCTGCTTGGAAAAGGTCGTTTACGAAAGCCGCCCCGGTTTCCTGGTCAGCGCCAACCTCTACCTGCCAAAGCGGTTCGACGCCGAGGTGCCTTGCGTCCTCGGACTGTGCGGACACTCCGATGCGGGCAAAGCCTACGGGCCGTACCAGTTCTTTGCCCGCGGGCTGGCGGCCAAGGGCTTTGCCGTCCTCATCATGGACCCGGTCTCTCAGGGCGAGCGGCGCCAGTTTTACGTCGAGGAGGGTGTGCCTGAAGGAGAAGCCGGGCCCAGGTCGACTGTCGCCCACAACATGATAGGCAACCGTATGTTGCTAACCGGCGACTTTGTGGGCAGCTGGTTCGCCTGGGACGCGATCCGCGGCCTTGACTATCTGCTGGCGCGGCCGGAAACGGACACGAGCCGAGTCGGCGTTACCGGCTGCTCTGGCGGCGGGACACAAACTACGCAGGTGACAGCACTCGACCCGCGTATTACGATGGCCGCGCCTGACTGCTACATCACCAGCTGGCTCTGCAATCTGGAGAACGAACTGCCCGCAGATGCCGAACAGAACCCGCCGCGCGCGTTGGCGTTCGGCCTGGACGAGGCCGACTTGCTGCTGGCCTATGCGCCTCGCCCCACCATGATCCTGGCAGAGGAGAACTGCTATTTTGATCTGCGCGGCGCAAGAAAGGCTCATGCCGAAATGAATAAGATTCATACATTGCTCGGCTCCCCTGACTGCACAGAAATCAGCGTGGGCCATTTGGATCACGGCTTCCATAAACATGCGCGCGAGTCGATGTACCGCTTCTTCATCAAGCATGCCGGATTGGATGTCGATTGCCAGGAACCGGAGATGGAGGATATCCCGGAGAGACAGCTAAATGCCGCCGGGGGCGAGGTGGTCCCCTTCGGCAGCAAGAAGATCTTCGGCTTCACGCAGGCGCGGGCTGGCGCGCTGCTGGCAAAGCGCTCCCGACTCGATGAAAGATCCTTGAAGGAAACGGTCAGAAACCACCTGAATATCGACATACCCGACACGCCGCCCCACTACCGCTATTTGCGCCGCAGCGGGGGTCAAGACCCCAAGACCGGCAAGGGCTACCAATTCGCGGTCGAAAGTGAACCGGGCATTCAGGTCATTCTGACCATGTTCGGGGACCTGGAAAACCAGTGCCGCCGGCCTGAGGGCGAGGTCTCTCTTTTCGTCGGCCATCTGTCCAGCGAGGAGGACTGCGCCGCGCTTCCCTGGCTGCAGCGGCGCCTGACCGAAGGGCGGCGGATACTCGCCGTCGACCTACGCGGCACTGGCCAGAGCTTCCCTGCTTCCTGCGGTTCCAGCGACCTGCTCGAACCCTACGGAGCAGATTATCTTTACGCCAGCTTTGGCAGCATGATGGGCGAGAGCTATCTGGGGCGACGGGTCTTTGATCTTTTGCGCACGATTGATTGCCTCGAAGACGGCGGCGCGAGCGTTCATCTGATCGGCCGGGGCGTCGGCTCTGTGCCGACGGCGCTGGCCGCGCTTTTGCACCCTTCGCAATCCACCTGCGAACTGGTCCACTACCTCCCCAGCTACCAGCTTCTGATCGACAATCCCTTGCACAATTGGCCGTTTTCGTGTTTCATTGAGAACTGTCTTGAAGTGTTCGACCTGCCCGACGTCTACTCTGCGCTTGGCGACAGGTTGAAGAAATGTGATCCCTGGGGCTCTTGGATCTGACCGCGCTGCCCTCTACGGGGTCACGTGACCACATAGCAGTCAAGGGGAGGACCGATAATGTCATATCGCGACCCTGATTTCCTGCGCGACCACATTCGCAGCATCATCTCCTTTTACCACCCGACCTGCATCGACGATGAGTACGGCGGATACATCAACCAGATGCGCGATGACGGCTCGGTCTTCGACCGCATGACCAAGCACCTGGTGGGGACCTGCCGCTTCGTCTACTGCTATTCGGTTGCTTCGCTGACGCTGGAGGAGCCCGCGTACCGCGAGGCGGCCGCACACGGGCTGCGCTGTCTCCAGGATATGCACCGGCAACCGGATGGCGGATTCGCCTGGGTGCTGAATGGCCGGGAAGTCGAAGACGGCGACCGTCACTGTTACGGGCACGCCTTCGTTCTGCTGGCCGCGGCCTGCGCGGCAAAGGCGGGCGTCGACGGAGCAGTAGAACTTGCCTCCGAAACATATGAACTTCTGGAGACGCGCTTTTGGGAGCCGGACGCGGAACTCTACTCCGATCTGATCGCGGCAGGCGACTGGAATGCAATTGATCCCTATCGCGGCCAGAACGCCAATATGCATATGTGTGAAGCGATGCTGTCCGCATATGAGGCCACTGGCGAGTCGCGCTACCTCGCTCGCGCCCACCTGCTGGCACGGCGCATCTGTGTTGACCTGGCTGACAAGGCGAACGGGCTGGTCTGGGAACACTACCGCACTGACTGGGCGCACGACTGGGACTACAACAAGGACGATCCGCAGAATCTGTTCAAGCCCTACGGATACCTGCCGGGGCACTTCACCGAGTGGTCCAAGCTGCTGTTGATCCTGGAGCGCTACCAACCGGAGGACTGGATGCTGCCGCGGGCCCGACATCTCTTCGATGTCGCGCTTGAGAAGAGCTGGGATGACGAGAACGGCGGAATGCACTACACCTTCACGCCCGACGGCGCTATCCTCGACCGCGACCGTTACTACTGGGTCTTGTCGGAAACGTTCGCTGCGGCGGCCGCGCTGGCTCTACGTACCGGCGACGACAGCTACTGGGCCTGGTATGACAAGGCCTGGGGGTATTCCGACAAGCACTTCGTCGATCACGAGTACGGCGGATGGTATCGCATTCTGGATGCGAACAATCAGAAATACGACGACCTCAAGAGCCCGCCCTCCAAGACCGACTACCACCCCTTGGGCGCCTGTTACGAGACGCTGGAGGCGTTGCGGCTGGCGGGATGATATGAGCTTCCGGTCTATAGCTATCGTCGACAGTTCAACGCCGATGTCCCAGTTAAGAGGATGAAGGATGCAGACAGAAGAGGCAGTACTGGCACAAAAGCTCTACCAGGAGGATGGCTTTTGCATCTGTCCCGGGCCGTTGATCCCGCAGGATGTAGTGGATCGAGCAATTGCCGGGATGGACGCAGTACGCGCAGGACAATACGATACCGGGATACCGCCGTGCCCCTCGCGCTGGAATCCGGGCGACGATCCCAATGCCCTCTGCAAAATCGAAAAGCCTCAAATTGCCAGCCGCGCAATAATGGAGCTTGTTTCGCATCCGGCGTTGGGTGAAAAGGCTGCTGAGATTACTGGCGCGACCGCTGTTCAGGTCTGGTGGGTGCAGTTGCTCTACAAACCGCCCTCACTTCCTGGTCAGCAGCCGCGCACCAACATCGGCTGGCACCAGGACTACAACTACTGGGGCGCTTGGGAAGAGGACAGTGAGCTCTTCACCGCTTGGGTGGCGCTAAGCGATGTGACGCCTGACACCGGGCCGATGAACTTTGTTGCAGGCTCGCACTGTTGGGGGCTTTCGACCGAGAGTGATTTTCGGTCCCAGGAATACGACGCACTGCGGGAGACAATCCGGAACGCGCACGGCAAGGAATGGCGCGAAGTGCCCGCGATTCTGCCCCCAGGCGGAGCCAGTTTTCACCAGAAGCTGACATTTCACGGCAGCGGGCCAAATTTGTCCTCATTGCCGCGACGTAGTTTCGCCGTCCACATGCGGACCGAAAACTCCCGCCCGAAGGAAGACCTGCGACAAGGGCTGACCGCATTCATCGACGATCCAACTTTCTGCCCAATCGTCTTCGGCGACCCCGCCGCGTTTAGCTAACCGATAGTAAGTAGCCGTTCTGCCCGTTCTTCACTCTCACTCCTTAACCAGTATTCCAAGGTCCGCCCTACCCAATTCTTGATCAATCGTAAGGCGCGCGACTCCTTTCGCTACCGGAGCAACCTCATGCCCGTCAAACCATACAACATCGAACAGTCCAAGGCCCTTCTCGACCGCTCCGATCAGTTGCTCGTGCGCGGATGCCAGGGGCACAAACGCAGTCACGATATGCTTGCACTCGGTTATCCGGTCTTCACCCAGCGCGCGTCCGGCGCCCGCTTCTGGGACGTGGACGGCAACGAGTATCTGGACTATCTGATGGGCTTCGGTCCCATTTTGCTCGGATACAACGATCCCGTCATCAACGCGGCCGTGCAGGCGCAGATGGATGAGGGCACCATCTACAGCACCGCGCACCCCAAAGAGCTTGAGGTCGCGGAGATGCTGATCGATCTGATTCCCGCTGTGGAGATGCTCGGCTTCCTGATCGGCGGCAGTGCGGCCACGTCGGCGGCGGTGCGGCTTGCCAGGGCCTACACGGGACGCGACAAGGTCATCCGCAGCGGTTACCACGGGTGGCACGACTGGTCGCGCACCGAGGACGAAGGCGCGCCTTCAATTATTGCTCCACTTACGATTGAGGCTCCCTACGGCGATCTTGACGCACTGGAGGACATCTTCAAGCAGAACGACAACGAGGTCGCCTGCGTGATCATGGAGACGATCCGAGACAGCGGGCCGCCGGAAGGATTCCTGCAAGGCTGCGTGGATATGGCCCATGAGTACGGCGCGCTCTGTATCTTTGACGAGGTCAAAGTCGGCTTTCGGGTGGCCTTCGGCGGCGGCGGTGAATACTATGGCGTCACGCCCGATCTGACGACCTTCGCGAAGGCCTGCGCGAATGGATATCCCGGTAGCTTCGTCGGCGGCAGCAAGGAGATTCTCGGTTCACCACAGTGTCAGTCCAGCTGGATGGCGGCAACTTTTCACTGTGACCTGCCCAGCCTGGTCGCCATCGAGACCGTCGTCAAAGAGGTCAAACGGCGCGATGGCATCGCCTATCAGTGGAAGATCGGCAACCGTTTGATCGAAGGCATTAATGCAGCTTGTGAAGAGGGCGGGCTCGGTTACCGGCTGACCGGCACAGCGCCCATGCCGACGCCGGTCATGGAAGAGGAGGACAAGGAGCGTTGCATCGCCATGCTCCAGGGGTGCCTGGCCCGCGGATTCTACCTTCATCCCATGCACCCGATGTTTCTGACTCTTTCCCACAGCGAGCAGGATATCGAGGACACGATCACGGCGGTGCAGGAGTCGATTGCAGACCTGAATTGAGGATTCAGAAGGTGGAGTGGTACAGAGGCAGCAATGCTCAGTTTGCGTTGAGAGTACCTGCATTTACTTCATAGAGCAGATTGATCAGTGACGAAAGAGCAGATGAGCGAACGAATCGAAGTGCCCATTGTGGTGAATCAGGAGCAGGTCGAATTCTATGTGGACAACGGCTATCTTGCCGTGCCCAACCTGTTGCACGCGGCTGAATTGGATGAGTTGAAGCAGGACATCGTCAAAGTCGCCCGCGGGGGATATCCCAATTTAACCATCGAACCGGCGCCGCCGGAGCTTAGCGATGAAGAGGTTCTTTCCAGGATTCTGGCCATCCACCAGCCGCACTATGTCAGTTCCATCATGGAGAAGTATACGCGCCATCCGCGAGTCAGCGGCGTACTCAGCCAGATCACGGGCGCGCACTTGGCGCACTGGTCGGGTAATGTAAAGTGCATGCAGTCGATGCTGTTCATCAAGCCGCCGGGCTACCAGGGACAGTCCTGGCACCAGGACGAGAACTACATCCCGACCCGCGACCGCTCGCTGATCGGGGCCTGGATCGCGATCGATGATGCCTACGTTGAGAATGGCTGCATGTGGGTGATTCCAGGATCGCAGCGGCCCGGGTATCTCTATCCCACGCGCAGACACGGCAACCCGGACGAGTTTGACACGCACGACGAGATGGCGACCGGGTTCGATGAATCGCCCCAGATTCCGGTCGAGGTCAAGGCCGGCAGTGTCGTCTTTTTCAACGGCTATCTGCTGCACCAGTCGCTGCGAAACCGGACGCAGGACAGCTACCGCCGCGTGCTGGTCAACCACTATTTGAGCAGCGAATCGCTGTTGCCGTGGGTCAGGACCGCCGATGAGCAGCCGGTGGCGCGCGTCGATGTGCGTCGCGTCATCCCGGTGGCGGGCGTCGATCCTTACGCCTGGAAGGGGTACGAAAAGAGTCCTGCGGAGGAAACCAGGCTATATATTCGGAAAGCGACATTCGACGAGGAATAAAGCAACCTAGAAAGTTGAAGGATTCTCCTCTTCAGTTCTCCACTTTATTCGCTCAAAAGGTTCGGAGGCAATGTCTGCATGGCTGATCAGGGCGTCGCGGCGTCAGATTGCCGCATACAGCACGTCGATTTTCACGGTTGGGATGCTGTCAGGCTGAGCAACGGCCTGGTGAGCCTGGTTGCGGTACCTGACGTCGGCGGCCGCATTATGGCCTACAACTTGGGGGACTACCCCTATCTATGGTTCGACCGCAACCTCGCCGGCAAGCTGTTCTCCGCCGAAGAAAATATGGGCGACGGCAGCATTGTTGCCTGGAAAAACTATGGCGGCGACAAGACCTGGCCGGCGCCCCAGGGATGGGACAGCCCTGACCAGTGGCACGGTCCGCCGGACCCGGTTCTCGACACGGGGCGCTACGCGTTGGAGATCCTGGCCTCGTCGGCCACGGCGGCCGCGATCCGCATGAGAAGCCTGCCCGACCCCCGTACCGGTGTACAGATCTCCCGCCAGATCACGCTTCACGCCGGCGGCGGCCGTGTCAGCCTCCACTTGGAGATGACGAATGTCTCCGACCAGGTGCGATCCTGGGGCATATGGGACATCGTCCAGGTAAATGCCACCAGCCATGATGACAGCGGCCAGGAAACCCACAACGAACAGGCATGGCTCTACATCCCCACCAATCCGGACAGCCGCTTCCCACGCGGATTCAACGTCATGTTCGGAGAGGAAGACAACCCTGAATGGCAGCCCGGAGTGCGGCCCGACCTCCTCGGCGCGCAGTATCTGTACCAGCTCGGCAAGATTGGCATAGATTCAATGGCCGGTTGGGTCGCTTTCGTCAACCAGGCCACCGATTTCGCCTTCTGCCAGTGTTTTACCTATTTCCCAGGCGAAGAGTATCCCGATGACGGCGCGTCGGTTGAATGCTGGACGACCGGGCACGGCGAGCCTGTCGGCGGTCTCGATTTCGGCAAACTCAATCTTTTCCATATGGAGGCCGAGATTCTGGGACCCTTGCGCAGGATGGCTCCCGGTGAAACTCAGAGTCTGGACATCGACTGGTACGTCGCCCGCTGTCCCGGCCCTATCGTCAATGTGACGAACGCCGGCTGTGCCAATCAGCGATTAAGGGCCGAGTCCATCGATGCGGGAATCCGTCTTACGGGGGTCTTCGGTCTCTTCCACCTGGGCAACGTGCAGCTGGTTTGGCTGGATGAAGATGAACGTTGCGTGGCAGCCGAAACTCTGGCCCTCGTCAATCCGCTCAACGTGCTGCGAGTCGACTGCGTACGCAGGCCGCCGCCCGGAGCCCAGGTGGCGCAGTTGCTTCTGTGCGACGCGCAGGGACAGCCCATCTCGCAGTTGGACAGTTGCCCCATCCGCTAAAACCGGGAGGACGAATCAGGTGGAATACCTCAGCCCTTATGGACATCTGCGCGGTTTCAATTATGTGCCCAGTACTGCCGTCAACGACATCGCGTTTTGGCGCGACTACGACGAGGCACTGGTCGAGCGTGAACTGACCTATGCCCAGCGCTTGGGGCTGAACAGCGCCCGCCCTTTCCTCGCCTATGTCGTCTACGAACACGATCCCAAAAGCTTCCTGGCCCGGCTCAGACATTTCGTGCGTGCGGCCCACGACCGCGGAATCAGCGTCATGCCGGTGGTGTGGGACTCCTGCTTTGACGACACGCGCCCTACGATCAGTTCGACAGAGAACAAGTGGATTCCCAATCCCGGCGTGCAGCGGTTGGGGCCTGAGTTCTGGCCGGCCGGCGAAGCATACTGCGCTGACCTGGTGCAGACCCTGGGTGCCGAGCCAGGTCTGGCCATGTGGGACATCATGAACGAACCGCTGATAACCAGTTGGGTTCGTGAAGATGTTCCCGAGCGGGACGAACGCATGGGCACGATCTGGAACTTTGTGCATCATTTCTGTGGCGTGATGAAGGAACTCGACAGCGCGCATCCGATCACGGTTGGCGTGGCCAATGTCGCAACGCTGGCGCATGTGGAGAGGCATGTGGATGTGCTCTCTTATCACGATTATCTACCTACGCGCGCCGCGATCCGCGCCCAGATCGGAGACGGCATCCGCGTGGCGAAAGCCAACCAGAAACCGATCTTTATCTCGGAACTGGCCTGTCTGGCGCGAGCCAACCCGTACGACGTTGCGCTGGAAATCTGCCAGGAGGCCGGTATAGGCTGGTATCTGTGGGAGTTGATGATAGGCAAGAGCCGCTGGCGGGACATTCACGGCGTCGTATACCCGGACGGTACTGTGCGGGACCCCAGTATTGTGGCCGCAATCCAGGGCTTTTTCCGCCGTAGAGGCCCGGACATGATCCCGCCTTCCGTTGACAAGGAAGGAGCCGCCACACGGGTACTTGGCCAGGCTAAGGAGTGGCTCGGCACGCCCAACGGTGACTACGGGCAGGGTGTAACGGCGCTTGAAACTATCGTCAACCTGCTGGAGGCCGGCGAGCACGTGCCGATGAGTGATCCTCCCAGCGCAAGAGTGCTGGCGCTTGCCGAGGCAGAAGAGAACGAATCCAGTCGCGCCGAACTGGTCCGCCTCATGGCCTTGTGGAGTGAAGCCTTGTCGGCGGCAGTATCCTGAAAGGGAACGTCCTTAGAAGTCACTGTCGGAAACTTAATGGTTTACGAAATACGCAGGTCTTGAATAGAAAGGGATGCCGAAAGGAAACAAGAATGCGAACCTTGGTCTTTTGCGACGACAGCGCACATCCGGCCTCTCTGACCCGGGACGGGCTGGCTGCGCTGGAGGGCTGCGGCCTCGAGTTTGACTGGGTGGAGGATCCCACTGACTGGCGGACCGAGCGTTTGGATCAGTACCCGCTCGTCATCTTCTCCAAAGCCAACAACCGCTCACAGGATGATCATGAACCATGGGCCACCGAGGAGACCGGAAAGGCGTTTGTCGACTATGTCGCCGCCGGCAACGCCATCCTTTTTCTCCATTCGGGAACGGCCCTGTACGACAACTCTCCGTCTCTTTGCCGCCTGATGGGCGGGATTTTCACTGGCCACCCGGCGCAGTGTCCGGTGACCGTCGCGCCGCGCGCCGACCATCCGCTGACCTCAGGCAGCGCAACCTTTACGCTGATGGACGAGCATTACATGATGGAGATGAACGATCCCGATGTGGATCTCTTTCTCCATTCCGAATCCGAGCATGGCAGACAGCCGGCCGGCTGGACCCGCACGCAAGGCAAGGGCCGAGTCTGCGTCGTGACGCCCGGGCACAACCCGGAGGTCTGGCGCCATCCCTCTTTCCAGGCCCTGTTGCGCAACTGTTTGTCGTGGTGCATACCGGAAGGCAAGCGAGGAGAGGAGCAGTGACTATGGCCGCTCCGATGTTGCCCCGCAGGCGGCTCGGCCGCACTGAACTTGATATTCCCGTAATTCCGTTTGGCACGCTGGGATTCAGCAACAATTTCGGTTTCGTCAGCGATGAGGATGCCGTCGGCCTCATAAGACATGCGATATCGTTGGGAGCCAATCACTTTGACTGTTCCCGATGCTACGGGGACTCGATGCGCAAGCTGGGCCTGGCCTTGCTCGATATCCCGCGCCAGGATGTAATCATCACGGGGCGTCTGTGCTGTCACTCCGATGCGCCCTGGGGTGGCTATCACGGGGCAGGAGAAGCGGACTACTCAGCCGAACGCGCCGTCCGCGACGTGGAGGACCAGCTGGAGCTGCTTGGGACCGACTACTTCGACGGCATGATGATCCACGACCCCAAGCGGATTGAACCCACGCTGGCCAGAGACGGTTCCCTTGCAGGTCTGCTGCAACTCAAGGCACGTGGCCTTGTGCGAAACGTTGGGTACGGAATGGAACCGCACGACTTCCACTTGCAAGCAATTGCAACGGGGGATGTCGACCTGCTCCTCTGCTTCAACGACTATAACCTCGTCCGCCAGACGGCCGCCGACAAGATACTTCCCGCTGCCGCCGCCGCCGATGTAGGCGTCCTGAACGCCTGGGCGATCCTGCGCGGCCTGCTGACCGGGGTCGACATTGACGAGGTCAGGACGCAACGTCGCTACCGGGGCGACGACGACCCGGAGGCTGCCCGCGCTTACTGGAACTGGTGCCGGGAGGAACAGATCGATCTACTGCAGTTGGCGATCCAGTTCTGCCTGCGAGAAAGGCGTATCCATGGTAACCCGATAGGCAGTCTGAATTTAGAACAGCTGGAGGCCAACATTCGCGCCGCTTCGACGCCTCTGGACGATAGCGTTTGGACCAGATTCCAGGAACGGTTCGGAGTCGAGGCGCCACAGTGAGCAGATCAGCGCAATTCAGTCATTTGGCAGGGCGAGCCGTGTTGCAAGACGGCTCGAAATAGTATACGCGTGGAGCCAATTCAGGAGGCAAGCAATGACCCAAACTCCACCGCCGGCGCCGCGCCGCCGGCTCGGCCGGACTGAACTCTCAGTACCCGTCATTCCCTTCGGGACGCAGGGGTTCGGCAACCACTTCGGTTTTGTCAGCGACGAGGACGCGGTTGCCCTGATCAAACATGCGGTGTCGCTGGGCGTCAATCATTTTGACTGCGCCCGCTGTTACGGGGATTCTTTGCGGAAACTCGGTCTGGCGCTGCGCGAGATCCGGCGCGAGGATGTCATAATCACAGGCCGTCTCTGCTGCCACTCGAACGCGCCGTGGGGCGGCTACCGGGGAGACGGCGAGGCCGACTTTTCGGCCGAACGGGTAATCCGGGACGTGGAGGACCAGCTGGAGATTCTGAGCACCGATTACTTCGACGGCATGCTGATTCACGACCCGACGCGCATCGAACCCACCCTGGCCAAAGACGGCACACTGGCCGGCCTGCTGCAGCTGAAGGCGAAGGGGTTGGTGCGCAACGCGGGATACGGGATGCGTGAGCATCATTTCCACCAGGAGGCGATCGCGACCGGCGACGTCGATCTCATCCTGTGCTTCAATGACTACAACCTCATCCGGCAGACTGCCGCCGGGTCCGTTCTGCCGGCGGCGGCGGCGGCAGACGTTGGCGTGATGAACGGCTGGTCGATCCTGCGCGGGCTGCTGACCGGCGCCGATATCGACAAGGCCAGGGAGCAGGGGCGTTACAGGAACGACGAGGACGTCGACGCGGCGCGGGGCATCTGGCAGTGGTGCCGCGAAGAGCAGATTGATCTCTTACAGCTGGCGATCCAGTTCTGTCTGCGCGAAGATCGCATCCACGGCAACCCGATCGGCAGCTTGAACGTGGAGCAGCTGGAGGCGAATATACGAGCTGCGGCAACGCCGGTAGACGATAGCATTTGGAGGAAGTTTGAGGCGGAGTTTGGCGTTGCCGCGTAGACATAGGGTAGCGTTCCCGCGTGCGCAGCGGTCTCACAGAGGCAAATGGGGCTTGATGATTTCGTTTGACATTAAAAGGAGCGCTGGCATACTATACCGCTGGCAGGGCTGGGAGGGAGAAATTTTCTGACACCTCTCACCGAATCCGTTTTCGTATTCCGCATTCGTACCCATTTGTCGTGAAGGAATTTACACAAGAAGACTTACGATGAAGCTGAAACAGCGGTTAAGCAGGTGTGGATTCCTGACTTTGGCAGGCGCGACGGGCGGCGCGGCAGTTCTGGCGGCCTGCGCACCGGTGGCAGCGCCGGTTGACCAGGCGGCCGTTTCGGATTCGGGAGAGGCGATGCCAGATGTGGAGCCGGTTACGGTGCGGGCGTATATGGGCGAGCGCTACACGCCAACACCATGGACCAGCCGATCGGCCGAGAACCCTATCGTCATCAACGCGCCGCGTATTCTCGCCGAGCGCTACCGGGAGGAAAACCCTGGAACTGAGATCGTTTACGAAGAAGGCGCCGCGGGCGAGGACGAATTCGCCTGGCTCACTGCCGGCGCCGCTGCGGGGACGGCGCCGAACCTGGTGCGCAACCCGCACAATTTCGCCGTGCAGAACGGTTGGGCGGTACCGATGGACGACTACCTCGCCCAGCCCAACCGCTACGCGCCGGAATATGATACGTGGAAAGACATTTTCTGGCCCAACTTCATGACCTCGCTTGTTCAGCCGGATGGGAAAATCTACTGTGCACCAATCGACAACATCTGGCCCAACATCCAGGTCGGCCTGGCCTACAACAAAGATTTACTCGATGAACTGGGCCTGGATCCGCCTGACACCTGGACTGCCGAAAAGGAGGTGGCCAGGGCTTTGAAGGAGGCCGGCGGCGGATTGGCTCCCTGGCCGGGAGAGGCAGCTTCAGGAAACCTGTGGCCTTTAGCGCTGCAGATCCTGCCACCAATGATGCAGGCAATCTGCCAGGAAATGGACCTCAACGGCGACAAGTTCGTCGGTATCGAAGAGGCGTTGCCGGCTTATCGAGCCGGTATCATCGGGCCCAATACGCCAGTCTATAGACGCGCCTTTGCCGAAATGTACGAACTGGCCAGCTACTGGGTTGACGGCTTCAACACCGTTGACATCGATCTGCTTTGGCGACAAGGGGGGCCGGGTTGCGCTATACCGGTACGTGGGAGTTCTCGCAACTGGCCAACGATCCCAATATCACCTTTGAGCGCGGCTTCCTGCCACCGCCAATATAATATCTGTGCAATCGTCCTCTGGTGCGCACTTTGTCATTTTCGGTCTCCCAGGAACCAGGATTGATTTGGTTTTGACTTTAGCAGATGCGATCTTCGCTTCGATCTGCGCCCCTCTCTCAAGACCTCTTGTTTACTAAAGCGTTTGATTCCCTTCAGTTCCTGGTCCCCCATCCACTTGGCCTCAGGCCGCTAGATTGGTCAAGAAAACGTAGTATCCATCCAGTTCGGTAGAGCGTCATGGATGATCCTGATTCACCCGAGGCAGTCAGGGGGAATGGTTTGACATGGGAGTGATCGTTGGTTTATTATGCGGCGGGCACGGCTGAGAGGAAAGCATTCTCTGACACCTCTCGCCGGACCCAACGAATGGCTGGACTACTCCCGCACTCACCAAAGTCTATTATCGTATTCCGCAACCGTATACACTTGCAGTTAAGGCCTTTACCCAAGGAGAGTCATGACCATGCAGAAACGACAGTTGAGCAGACGCAGTTTCCTGACTCTGGCAGGTGCAACTGGTGGCGCCGCGTTACTCGCTGCCTGTGCTCCCGCGGAGGTTGAAGTCGACCAGTCAGCCGCAGCCGACGATTCGGGAGAGGCCATGCCCGATGTTGACCGCGTGCCGGTGCGCGTTTGGATTGGAGGCAGTTATACGCCAACCGAATGGACCAGCCGTTCGGCCGAGAATCCCATCGTCGTCAACGCGCCGCGCATCCTCGCCGAGCGCTACCACGAGGAGAACCCCGGCACAGAGATCGTGTACGAAGAGGGCCCTGGCGGTGAGGACTATTTCGCCTGGCTGACGGCCGGGGCGACGGCGGGCACGGCGCCCAACCTGGTTCGCAGCACGCACAATTTTGCGGTGCAGAATGGTTGGGCAGTTCCGATAGACGACTACCTTGCCCAGCCCAACCGCTACGCGCCGGATTATGATAAGTGGATAGACATCTTCTATCCGACCTTCATGAACTCGCTGATTCAGCCGGACGGCAAGATTTACTGCGCACCGATCGACAACATCTGGCCTAACATCGAGGTCGGGCTGGCCTACAACAAGGAGACGTTCGACAGCATGGGGCTGGAACCGCCATCGACGTGGAGCGCACAGATGGAGGTGTCCAGGGCGCTGAAAGAGGCTGGTGACGGACTGGCGCCCTGGCAGGTTGAGCAGGCGACCGGCAACCTGTGGCCTCTGGCGCTGCAGATCCTGCCCTCGATGATGCAGCCGATCTGCCCGGATATGGACCTCAACGGGGACAAGTTCGTTGGCGTAGATGAGGCGCTCCCCGCCTACCGCGCCGGCATTATCGGTCCCAATACACCGATCTACAAGCGCGCTTTTGAAGAGATGTACGAGCTGGCAACCTACTGGATTGACGCCTTTAACACGGTCGACATCGACCTGCTTTGGCGAGAGGGCAAAGTGGGGCTGCGCTATTCCGGGTCGTGGGAGTTTTCGCGCATGGCCAATGACCCCAATGTAACTTTCGAGAGAGGCTTTCTGCCACCCCCGCTCCCCAACAGCAGTGAGATTCCAGCTACGGACAGCACGCCCGGCGCGACCGACCCGCCGCGCACGACTGCCGGTGACGGAACAGTGCCCGGCGATCTGCTGACCGCCATCCAGGGATCAGAGTTTGTCACGATGGCGTCCTCGACAGAAAAGGACGGCAATCTGGAACAGACGATCGATTTCTGGATGTTCCTTACCGAACCGCAGAACAACGCATTCCTCGTCAATGAGAACCAGGCGCGCATTTCTTCGGCCGTGGACGCGCCGCTCGGATCGATTTGGCAGGAGATTGCCACCTTCAAGTTGCCCCTCTATGAGTACGCCATCGCCTGGTGGGGCCAGGGCTGGTATTGGGACAATGACAACTTCATGCGATGGCGGCCGGTCTTCATCGAATGGATTACCGGCCAGATCGATGAAGCAACCTTCTACGAGCGGCAGGAAGAGGAGTTTGCCGCCGGCGCGCAGCGCTACGAAGAGATTCTGCAGGAGCAGACCGACGACAGCTAGGAATCAGTATGAGCCGGTGGTCAGCGCCGCTCCAGAGCGCTGACCACCGGCCGCGGACAACTGGCATCTGGTCACTGATATTTGCCAATGACAGGAAAAGTACGCCTGTTTGCATTTGCCGCAATCGGGCTGCTGCTTGCGGCTATCGCGGTAGATTATGGGCAGGCACAGGTACGTCTGCGCAACATCTCCATCTCCGGAGAGTTCGACCAGCCCAAGGTCATCGCCGATGGCAAGAGTTCGATCATTCTGACCGTGCGCGTGACTGAGAACGATCAGCCGCGCGGCAACGCGCTGCTACAGGCCTGGCTTGAATCCGGCGGTGGCCTTCTCATCCCGGAGTGGAACTATACCGACGAAGAGGGCTATGCCGAGTATACATACACTCCGAACGCTGCCGGCCCCTACGATCTGCAGGAGGATACGATCGCGCATGTGATCGATATCAACGTCGGGCGCCTGTTCGAGGTTGATAAGCATTACCGCATTCAGATTCCCGTTGAAGCGCCGTTGACCACGGACTGAGGACAAGGAACAGCTGCATGAGCAGTGCGCAGTCAACGCAGACAGAATCGGCGCCGGGCGGCCGCCGGCTTTGGAGGAGAAGGACTGAAGCTACGCCTCTCAGTTGGAGAGCGTTTCGCCGCTCCTGGCAAGCCTACGCGCTCCTCAGCCCAATCTTCATTCTGTTAATCATATTCGTCTACTATCCCCCTATCCTGGGCCTCGTTCGCGCCTTTTTCCGCTGGCGCCCCGGCGTACCGGCTACGTTCGTCGGCCTGGACAACTTCATCACCTATTTCACCTATGCTGAAACGCCGCATGAACTGGTTAACATCGTCAAGCTGTTAGTATTTGGCCTCTTTGCCGGCATTGTCATGCCGTTCATCATGGCCGAGCTGATCTTCTTTGTGCGCTCAGCGGCCTTGAAGGAGCTTTACCGTCTTCTGGTCATCATCCCCATGCTTGTTCCCGGCATCGTAACCGTGCTTCTGTGGCAGAAGCTTTACGATCCGTACCTCGGGCCGATCAACGACATGCTGCGGGCAATGGGCCTTGAGCATCTGGCGTTGAACTGGCTGGGCGAGCACAGGATCGCCATCTATGCGATCATGTTTGTCGGGTTCCCGTGGGTGTGGGGGGTGGGCACGCTGATCTACCTGGGCGGGCTGGGCCAGATTTCCGACTCGGTGTATGAAGCCGCGGCGTTGGACGGCTGCACCGGCGTGGGGCGGGTATTGCGCATTGACATTCCGCTGGTGCTGGGCCAGGTACGGCTGCTGGCGATCCTGGCCATCATCAACGCTATCACCGCGTTCCAGAACATTCTTGTTCTCACCGACGGGGGACCGGGGTTCTCGACGATGGTGCCCGGGCTGACGATGTTCCATTCGGCCTTCCGCGCCCAGAAGTTCGGCTACTCCTCGGCAATCGGCCTGCTGTTGTTCATCATTGCCATGTCGGGAACACTGATCATTAACCGGGGCATCCGGCCTGCGAACGAGGAGCTAAGGCAGTAGAGCGTTTCAGTTTGACGCTGAATGCCGGGCGAGGCAGCGTAGCGACGATTGGCAGCATTTTTGCGGGAAACAGACATGACGACCGAACTACGGAGGAGCCCGAACCGCCGGCCGCTGCAAATTTCCCAATTGGGCCTCCATCTTCTGATCGCCTTCCTGCTGCTCCTGTCGCTGGTTCCGACGGTGATCATGATCAACCTGTCGTTCAAGAACGGGCTGCAGTACCGCTGGGAGCGCTGGACTCTGAGTCTGCCGTTGCGGGGCTCGAACTATCTGTCGGCCTGGGATGTGATCGACGCCTACATGCTCAATACGGTGTTCGTGGCCGCAGTCGGGCTGGCCGGCGTGCTGATTCTTTCCCTAATTGGCGGATATGTGTTCGCCCGTATGCGTTTCCCCCTGCGAGAGCCGCTCTACTACGCCATTATCGCTCTGCTGATGGTGCCGTGGGTGCTCTCGTTTATTCCCGCCTACATGCTCTACAACAATCTGGGCCTGCTCGATACGCGCTGGGCCTTGATTATCCCCAACGTCGCGGGCGGCCCGATTTTCGGCATCTTCCTGATGCGGGCCTTCATCACCGGCATTCCGGAGGAGCTCTATGAATCGGCCCGGTGCGACGGCGCCGGCGCGTGGTCGCTCATCTGGCGGATCACATTCCCTCTGAGCCTGCCGGGGCTGGCCACGCTCTCCGTGCTTAATTTCGTGGCTGAGTGGAACTCGTTCCTGTGGCCGCTGGTGACGATCAGCGATATGAGCAAGCAGGTGATTTCGGTCGGTCTGTTTCGCCTGTCGCGGACGACCAACGACTTGGTCGATTTCGGATCGGGCGGTCCTCTCTTCGCCGGTTATGTGCTGGCATCGATACCCCTGGTTATACTCTTCATTGTGCTGGGCAAGTTCTACGTTGAAGGGCTAGTCGAATCCGGCATCAAGATGTAGGCACCTCGAACAACTGCAAATGAACAGTTGAAGATTCCCTCTCTCCGATTCGTTAGGGCTAATGTGTCATTTGAATGGGCCAAGTACAGAGGAAGGCTTCCGCAATTGCACTGGATGGACCGATCAGTCATTGAACCGAAAGGGGACAAAAACCATGCGACGAATGCGAGTTAGCAGACGGGAATTCTTGTCGGTGGCAGGCGCGGCGGGTGGCGCGGCAGTCCTGGCAGCCTGTGCGCCCGCGCCTGCGGCAACAGACGAGGGGCAGGCCGCCGCACCGGCAATGGAAGACGTGGAGCTTCAGCTGGCAGGGTGGCCGGGTCAGGGGCCGGAGTTACTCGAAGGGCTGGAGACATTCGAGGAAGAGAATCCAGGAATCAAGGCCACTTGGTTAGAGACACCGGGAGATTACCGGGCGAAACTGCTTTCCATGATCGCGGCCGGCACGCCGCCCGATACTGCCTTCAGCGCCGACTACTACACTTTCGCTCGCGATGGACTCCTGATTGATATCACAGACATGCTGATGGCCGTTCCGTTGTTGGGCGCCGAAGACTACTTCATCCAGCCGCAGGAAGAGGAGCGCTGCACTTGGGAAGGACGCTGGTACGGCATTGGCTCATGTTGGGTCTGCCACCACATTTATTTCAATCGCGCCATCTTCGAAGAGGAGGGCATCGACCCGCCGAGCAACGATCCTGACGAAATCTGGACGTGGGACCATTTCGTGGACGTTGCACGCCAGATGACGGTGGACGCGAACGGGAACCACCCCGGAGACAGTGGATTTGATATCGAGAACGTCGAACGCTGGGGCATGAACATTCCCTACTGGATGCACTGGTCATTCGTTCTTTCAAACGGCGGCTATGTCTGGCATCCGGAAACGAGGCTTTACGGCTACGACCAGCCAGAAGCGATTGAGGCAGTGCAGAAGGTAGCTGACTTGGTGCTGGTGGACCAGGTGATGCCTAATTCTGCGACATTTGAGGCGATCGGCATGGGCTTCGTGCAGCTACTGGAGACGCGCACGATGGCGATGGTCATAGAAGGCTCATGGTCAATGGCCTATACACATGATATGCAGGAGCCATTGGGTACGGCAGTACTGCCCAAGATGAAGGTGCCAGCCACGTGGCTGTCGGCGCATCTGCACACGATCATGCAGGGTACGAAGCACGTAGAAGAATCCTGGAAGCTGGTCCGCTTCCTCAGCAGCCCCTATTACCAGGAACTGTTCCTGGTCTCCGGCCTCTGGTTGCCTAGCCAGACGGCATTGATGACTGAAGAGGCGATGGACCGCTGGTTGTCTCCTGAGGTGCACCGGGAAGGATACAGAGATATCGTTACCAAATGGGTGCCGGATTACGGGCACCCGATGTACGGGCCTCCCGGCGAAGGCGAGGCGAGCGGTTTCATCTGGCCGGCGCTGGACGCGGTCTGGATCGGCGACAAGACTGCCGAGGAGGCGCTGCTGGAGGCCACGCCAAAGGCGAACGAAGTCCTGGAGAATGCATAATCCGACTTTCTGCGGCGGGTGAATGGGGTCCGGTCAGGATCTTAGTTCACCTGCCGCGCTTTGCCGACCCTCCCCCCTAGCGATGTACCCGGATAAGAGAATGTCTGCGATTAACCAGAGGCTCAGCAGTTGGGGTCTGAATTCACCCGCGGCCAGACGAAACATCACCGGTTACATCTTTATATCCCCCTTCATTCTTGGTGTCCTTATCTGGTTTCTTGTTCCGGCCGCCACCGCCGGCTGGCTGACATTTCAGAAGTGGAATCTGATCACGGCGCCGCGTTTTGTCGGCCTGGACAATATCGAGAACCTGTTTGAGGACGAACTCTTTCTGCAGTCTCTGAAAGTTACCACCATGTACACCCTGGTGGCGGTCCCTCTCGGTCTGGCGCTGAGTTTCTTCATTGCGTTACTGCTCAATACGAAGATTCGCGGCATCAGCATCTATCGCACGGTCTATTATCTCCCCAGCATTGTTCCGGCGGTGGCCAGCGCGGTTCTCTGGGCCTTCATTCTGAACTCAGAGTTCGGACTGCTCAATGCCGGGCTGCGCGCGGTGGGCCTGCCCAAAATCCTCTGGCTGCAGGAACCGGAATGGGCCTTGCCCGCCCTGATTCTGATGAGTCTGTGGGACTGGGAGCCACCATGGTGATTTACCTGGCGGGACTGCAGGGCATCCCCGATGTGTACTACGAAGCGGCTGAGATCGACGGGGCCGGCGCCGGGAACAAGCTGATCCATGTAACCATTCCGCTCCTGTCCCCCGTCATATTCTTCAACCTGGTCATGGGCATCATCGCCAGTTTCCAGATCTTCACTGCAGGATACCTGATCACCAGCGGCGGCCCGCAGAACGCCACCCTCTTCTACGTTCTGTACCTGTATCGGGCGGGGTTTTTGCACCTCAAGATGGGGTATGCGGCTGCTCTCGCGTGGGTGCTTTTCATCATCATCATGGGACTGACGGTACTCATCTTCAAGTACGTGGGAAGCATGATTTACTACGAAGACACCCGTTGACAAAGAGTTCCAGGCAGGAGTAAGCGGTAGGCGGGCCTCCGTTCGGGGCGCTGGCAGGGAACAAAAGGGCTTTAGAGCGAAGTGATAAAGAACGTTGGACAGCGGACTCTAATTCAACTGATACTTCTGGTTGGAGCGATCCTGATGGCTCTGCCATTCCTTTGGATGGTAAGCAGTTCGCTGAAGCACGAACTTCACATTTTTCAGTTTCCGCCCCAGATAATCCCCAACCCGATACGCTGGCTGAACTATCCCGAAGCGCTGGCAAACCCGAATGCGATGCCGTTCCACATTTACGTCAAGAACACAGTGATTATTGTCATAGTGCGTGAGGCCGCGGTCTTACTCTCCGCCTCTTTCTGTGCCTATGGCTTCGCGCGGCTGCGCTTTGTGGGACGCGACATCTGGTTTGGCGTAGTTCTTGCGACGATGATGGTGCCCTATATTGTTCTGATGGTGCCGACCTATGTACTCTTTGCCCGTCTCCAGTGGATCGACACGTTTCTTCCCCTCACGGTACCATGGTTCTTCGGTGGCGGTGCGTTTAACATTTTTCTGTTGCGCCAGTTCTTCCGCACCATCCCAGAGGAGCTGGCGGATGCGGCGCGAATCGACGGGTGCAACGAGTATGCAATCTATGCGCGCATTCTGATGCCTTTGGCCAAACCGGGCCTGATCGCGGTGGCGATCTTTACATTCATCGATGGCTGGAACGATTTCATGGGGCCGCTGCTCTATCTCAACTCGCCAGAAAACTACACGGTCGCCCTGGGGCTTGCGCTTTTCCGGGCGGCCGTTGGCGGGTTTGGATCTGCAGGTGGGCGCTCTCGCTGGGACTGGCTTATGGCCGCTTCGACGGCTATGGTGATTCCGGTCATTCTTGTCTTTTTCGCCCTGCAACGCTACTTTGTCAAGGGAGTCGTAATGACCGGGCTGAAGGGCTGAGGCCGGGACAGGCGCAGGGGGCGCAGAGGCAATGCGGTCACAGCCGCTGCCTATGCCTGGCCGGTATAATCCAAGAGGCGCAGAGAAATTTACTGAAGGAGTGCAGACTAATGTTCACGCAAGCTGAGATTGACCAGTTTCATCGCGACGGATTCATTGTGGCGAAGGGTGTGATACAGGGTGAGGAGCTGGCCGCGCTGCGCGAGGCGGCGGACCGGGTGATGGAGGAGGGGATGGCGGGCGTAGATGAAGAGGGGCACCGCTACCGGCCTAATCCGGACGGCTCGCGCACATATTTCCGCAGCGAGTTCATGTGGGACCGGGATCCGGTCTTTCAGGCGGTGACGGCCAATCCGTCGCTGCTGGCGCACTATGGTCAGCTGGTCGGACACCCTTTTATGCCGATCGTAGATTCCTTTGTCTGCAAGATTCCGGAAGGCGACGTACCGGTCCACTGGCACCAGGACCCGCCGTTCGGCGACCCGGAGTGGCCGGATACTCATCCTATCCCCAATATCGACGCTGACATCTACCTGGACCATTCAACAGTTGAAAATGGCTGCGTCTGGGCGATTCCGGGGCATCACCTGGTGGGCCACGTGGAGGTGGAGAACTATTCGGAGGAGATGCTTTTCGATGAACTGGGGGCGGTGCCGATCGAGTTGGGCCCGGGCGATGTCAGCTTTCACTGCCTGTCGGCTCCGCACGGCTCTGCCGGCAACCGCACCGGCGACCTGCGCCGCACCTTCTACGTGCATTACATGAACGCCGAGGTCCAGAAGGAGTGCTACGGGCACCTTGGCTACGTCCAGCAGCTGGAGAAGGAACGCGGTCTGTTCGACGCCCGCGCATTGGCGGCAGCCCAGAAGATGATCGATGCACGCGTAGAGCTGGGCTACGGCGGCCTGGAAGGGAGCAGTGTGCGGCTGATGGAGGAAGGGTTCGAGTTCACGGGCGAACCGAGGACGCCGCCCAGACACTGGGGCCCGCTGATCGCCGCCATGTCCGAGGACGAAATCAGGCGTAAAAAGAGCCTCACCTATCTGACTGAATCCGCGTGATCGACGCAGTCTCGCGCTCCCCCCATTGGACTTGAAAACGGAGCGAGAAAGCAGACAGTTCTTTCTTCAGTGGACCGACGCGCGATGGCCGCTGCGCAACAGGCAACTGTGCCGAAGCGGACACTGTCTTGACATGAGCCCTTATAGCAGCCGCGATCTGACACAGGACCTGCGACGCCTGGGCGTCGAAGCAGGCGATATCCTCTTTGTTCATTCCTCTTTCAAATCGCTGGGACCTGTCGAGGGCGGGGCTGAAAGCGTGATCCAGGCGTTGGAAGCCGCAATTGGGTCAGAAGGGCTCTTGCTGATGCCCTCCTTCAACCTGGTCAAGTGGGAGTTGCGGCCGGCAACGTGGGATATCGACAACACGCCATCTACGGTCGGCTGGATAACGGAGCAGTTTCGTCTGTTGCCGGGCGTCTATCGATCAGACCACTACTCTCACTCGGTGGCGGCACGCGGCAAAGGGGCGAAAGCCTTTATCGCCGGGCATCTTCGTCAGGAGGGGTACGGTTCCCATTGGGACCGCAAGCCGTGGGGCAAGACGTACGGTCTGCATTCCCCCATGTACAGGGCCTATCAGGCCGGTGGAAAGCTGCTCATGTTGGGCGTGGACTACTACACTTCGACCTACGTTCATCTGGTCGAGGCGATGTACTGGCACACGCTGCGCGCCCGGAGCCGGGACACAGAGCGTGAGCCGGCGTTTCCAGCCCT
The DNA here is from genome assembly GCA_965200615.1 of Caldilineaceae bacterium. Lineage (GTDB taxonomy): Bacteria > Chloroflexota > Anaerolineae > Caldilineales > Caldilineaceae > Bin5. The sequence goes on from OZ241377.1 coordinate 3,017,695, forward strand.
GGATCGCGTTAAATTGGGTGCGTTCTGGGAACGTCTTGGGGAACCGCAATACGGACGCGTTGGCGACGCAACCTGCCGGCTGTTCGGGATCCGAGGCTACGTCGACACGCTGCTGGACGAGGTGGAAAGGAATCCCCGGCCCTACTTGCGCTGACCAGTGTTTTTACCGTCTGCTGGCTTATGAGCCAGTGAGGCGGAAAGCGCACGCCTTTACTCAATCAGGCGTATACTTCGGCTGTCGCGGAGTATGGTCGCGGGCCATACGGGTCGTTCGCTTTTGCAGCGGCAGCTCGACCCGCGCCCCACCTTGCAGCTGGGATTCGATTATGCCGAAGATGAGCTCGTTGCCGGCGCGGGCCGCGCGCACGCCGCCCCTGGGAGGTTGCCCGGTGTCGAGCGCATGGACAAGGTCCTGGACGGCGCGCAAGGTTGAACTGGTTGGGGGTGTCTGCGGCGCCGGCGCGATCTGGAGCTCGTTGCGCCCGCGCAGACCGATTGGCGCGGCTTTTCGCACCTGCCATTCACTCCCGTCACTGAAGGCGGTAATGGTCCCTTTGGAACAGATCGCCTCAGTTTCCGACGCGCGGGCGGTGAGAAGGACGTGGGCCTTGACCCCATTTGCAAATTGAATGGTCCCCTCACCCTGGGGGTCGCCGATCAGAACGTCGCCGTCGATCATGCTGTCGCCTTCGGGAAGGTGGCCCTGAACCCATTCAGCAGGCTCGTCGTTGTTGAGCCTCAGGACCAGGTCGAGAAAGTGGCTGCCTGTATTGAATAACGTGCCGACGTTATAGATGATTATGTGCTGCAGGTCGCCCAGTTCTCCGCTGTCGATTATCTCTTTCATGCGGTCGTACTTGGTATCATAGCGCCGGTTGGTCCCGAGATTGAGAATGGCGCCGTTCCTCTCGACCGCCTCGACCATTGCGTCGGCATCAGCCATAGAGGCGGCCATCGCTTTTTCGGCGTAGATTGCCTTGACACCTTGATTGGCGCAGTCGACGACGATCGCGGCGCGCGGCTCCGGCTGCGTGGCCACGCTGACGATGTCCAGGTTCTCTTTGGCGAGCATCTCGCGGTAGTCGGTGTACTGGCCAGCCGCGGGCACGCCGTGCAGTTTGCCGAACTCGGCCATGACGTCGGTACGCAGGTCGGCGCAGGCGACAAGGTTTGTGCGGTCGCAGGTCGTGTATCCGGCGGCGTGTGAGTAAGGCAGGGCGATCCTGGAATAGCCGACCACTTCGTTGTCAATGAAGCCGCCCATGCGGCTGCAACCGATTACAGCGGCGCGATAGGTTTTCATTTCTTGATTCCCCCTGTGGGATGCCTTTCAGGTAGGGTCTTGCTACGCAGTTCGGAAAAGCCGTGCGGTTAGCCCAACGCATTGATCCTGTCGCGCAGCTCCTGCGTCAGCCCCATTTCTTCGGCCTGGAAGGCCTGGTCAACGTGGGAGATGCTGCGGCAACCGATCAAGACTGAGGTGATTCCGGGTTGACCGATTGCCCAGGCCAACGCAAGCTGTACCATCGAGATACCCGTTTCCGCGGCCACTGCGCGCAGACCCTCCATGCGGCGCATCGAAGTGTCGTTTTCGTAGATATCCCAGTGGTCGGGCATGACATCGAAGCGAGTACCCTTGGGCGCGGTCCAGGTCTTTGTGTACTTGCCGGTGAGGAAGCCGGCGCCCAGCGGGCTGTAGGAGATCACGCCGATGTTCTGGTCTGCACAGAATGGGAGCAGCTCGGCCTCTATGTCACGGATGGCGACGTTGTAGTTGGGCTGCACAGAAACCATGGGCGCCCAGCCGTTCACGTCGGCGATCCAGAGCGCTTTGCAGAGCTGCCAGGCGGCAAAGTTGCTGCAGGCTATGTAGCGCACCTTGCCCTGCTCCACCAGAGTATTGAGAGCGTCCAGTGTCTCTTCGAAGGGCGTGCCAGGGTCATAGGCATGGAGCTGGTAGAGGTCGATGACGTCGGTCTGCAGGCGGCGCAGGCTGTCGTCGGCAAATTGCAGGACACGTTCCCGGCCCAACGGCGGCGCGATTTTGGTCGCCAAAACCACTTTCTGCCGGTTGCCGTTGCGGGCAAGCCATTGTCCCAGTACCTTTTCGGAGCCGCCCGCGGAATAGACTTCGGCGGTGTCGATCAGGTTGATGTCCCGGTCCATGGCGTAGTCGAGAATCGAAAAGGACGTTTCGGCGTCGATTTCGCGGCCAAAGGTCACGCTGCCCAGGCCGATTGAACTGACGCTCAGTTCAGAGTTGCCCAATTGGCGAAATTCCATCTTCTATACCTCCTGACGTTCCTGAATGGTTACGATCCGTCTCGGACTCTCTTGCGCCCGGCCGTGGACCTGGCACGCTCGCCGCCCGATCTGGTTCCCCTGGATATTCCAGCTTCCCAAGATCAATTCTGTCGCATCCTTTTGGCTGCGGCCTCCAGGTCGGCCTGCCAGTAACTCGGGTTGAGCAACTCGGGATCGTCGATTCGCAGCTGGCGCAGTTCGTGGAGCAGGTCGGGCGAGAGCGTCGCGCTTGCCGCCTCCAGGTTTTCTTCCAGTTCTGCCTCGGTGCGCATGCCGACGAGCACCGAGCCGATGCGCGGTTCGGCCAGTGCGAAGGCGATGGCCGCCTTCGCCGGCGTGAGGCCGCGGCCGGTTGCGTGCCGGGGAACCCTAATGGCGTCGGCAACCAGCTGGCGGAATCGCCTCGAGCGCGCTTTCAAGGGTTCAAGCCAGTCGGGCAGGTAGTCGGCGCGTTCGGTCAAGACCCCTTGCAGCAGGACCGACCGCACCATTACGCCAACACCTCTCCTTGTGGCCGTAGGAAAGACCCTGCTTGCCAGGCGCTGGTCGAAGAGCGAATAGGTGACCTGAATCGCGTCAAACAGCTCCAGTTCGAGCGCGGCGAGAGGTAGATCGGGGCCGTAAAATGAGCCGCCGCGCCAGAGAATCATTCCGCTGGCACGTGCTTCAGAGAAGACCTGAGCTACGAGGTCGGCCTGGTCCAGCAGGTCGGCGTCGACGTTGTGAATCTGCCAGATGTCAACGTAGTCGGTCTGCAGCGAGCGGAGACTGCTCTTGAGGCCGGAGAGCATGACGCGGCGCAGGGCTTCGCCGCGCAACGTCTTTCCCCCGGCCTGCACTGTCGCTTTTGTAGCCAGCACGACCCTTTTGCGGCGGCCGCGAAGGGCACGGCCCAGGACTGCTTCGCTGTTCCCATATGCCTGGGCTGTGTCGATGAAATTAATGCCGGCGTCCAGCGCCGCGCCAACCAGGCGTTCGGCGGCGGACGAGGAGGGGCGGCCGTAATGGCCAGGAACGGGGATACCATAATCCATCCCCAGTTCAACTGTGCCCAGGGCGATTGGAGAAACCGATAGGCCAGTTCGTCCAAGGGTGCGGTAGTGACTGCGGTTCATGGGCTGATACGAACGGCTCGGGGCCGGTGGCTGGAACAGGCGCTGGTATCTATCCTTCGGTCAAGGGCTGTTCGTGGATGGGTAGCGCGCCCGACATGTACTCCCGTTCCCACAGGGCTACCGTCTCCTTGACGAATTCGTCCACCGGCCTGTCGATCCCGTGTTGGGTCATCAGCTGTGGCAACCATTTGTGACCAAAGGCGACATGCTGACGTTCGTCGGCCATGTCGTAGCTGACGAACTGGGCCGAGAGACGGTCGCCGGTTTCGGCGTAGGCGGCCATCTGCTCGTGGCGGTGGGGGAAGGCGTGCGTCTCGTTGCCCATCGTCAGGAGACAGTATTGGGTGGCGGCATCATACTGACTGCGCCAGGTGTAGATACGCGTATTCTGGGGGACCTTGGTATAGTCGCGTCCATGCTGGGCCAGCCACTCGATTCCCAGCTTGCAGTGCCGGGTCTCGTCGTAGCAGTGCCGGGCGCTGTCGTAGATGAAGGCCCAGGGCATATCCGGTGACAGGTGGATGATGAGCGCGACTGTCTCAGCGGCGAGCATCTCCTGGCTGTAGCTTTCGAAATCCCGCAGACGCTGGGTTGCATGATCGACGTCCGTTATCCGTTTGCCAGCGTCGCGATTGACCAGACTGAAGCGGCTGTCGCGGGCGGCGTCGCGAGGGCATTCGAATGGCGTGTGGCATGGGGCAGGCGCCGGCCTTTCCCGCCGGTCGTCGCGGCCGGAGACGCCTCCGGCTGCGGCGAGCAGGTCAGCGATATAGGTTTCCCATTCGCCGGATTCATGGTCAGCTAACACATCTTCTGCCCAGGTCAGTTGCGCCTCTTCATCGATCAGGATGTGTTTGAATGCGTACAGGGTCGGCGCGTCGGGGTTGGCGAAGGTCTGCGCACTGTGCCAGCGGTAGGTGTCGACCAGGGCCGGTTTGATCACGCGGAAGAGGCCGGCCAGCAGGTCGGCTTCGTTGGGCGCATGAAGGGCTTCGGCCATCAGGTGTTCGAGCGCGTCGTCACCGGGCGGGCGGAAGGCCGGAGTCTGGATCTCACGCAGGCGCTGGTAGAGGTGCTGCACGTGCTGGGCATCTTCCCAGAGCAGGCGCCCCATCGCCAGTTTCCAGTCCATGTTGGCGGTGGCGGGCAGCCAGGCGGCAAGAATGCGCAGCGTCTCATATTCGATGAAGCGGTAACGGTTGAGCAGTTGCTTGTTGTGAGCGAAGTCGATCTGCGCCGGTGGGGACAGTACCTGCATCCTCCTCCTCCTTACTCGATATCCAGAAGCGCGGCGGCGTTGCCGTAAAAGATGTCCTCGACCTGGCGCTCGCTCAGCTTCAGCCGGTCGCAGGCGAGGCGGAGGCTGCGCAGCGATTCGAGGCCGATCAGGACAGGCTGCAAGGAGATGTGCTTCTCATCCAGGTCCATCTCATCGGCGTAAAGCCAGTGAAATGAGTCGCCGATGGCGACGCAGCGGCCGCGCGTGTGGCTGACGTGAAAGTCGGTCCCATACATCAGTTTTTCGTGGCCCATGGTCTCAACGATGGCTTCGAACGCGCCGGCCTCAGTCACGGCGGATGTGTCAAACCAGACGTTGTCCAGACCGCGCAGGCTCTCGATTCCCTCAATGGTATGCCAGGGGTTGAAGCCGCGGGCGGCGTGGGCCAGGATCATCTGCATTCTGGGATAGGACTCGCAGTAACGCCGGATGGTGGCCTGGTTGAACGGGTCGGCGAGGGCGCGATCGCGCACCATGTGCAGAGTGATGGTCAGCCCGAGCGTGTTGGCTGCGGCGGCGTGTTCCTCGGGAAGATAGGCCTCAATGGGCGCAGTCCAGGTTGGATCATCGGCGGTGTAGGAGCCGGCGCCGGATTCGGGTGTGCCCAGGCGCGGATTCAGCGGCGCCATGGTGTGGTAGCACTTCAGGCCGGTCATGCCCAGGCGCCGTACGTCGTCAAGGATGGTTTCGGCGTCCATGTCGGGCGAGATGATCAGCTGGCCGCGCGAGTTGGCCGCCAGCGGCGAAGCGCCACTAATTTCTGCCCCGATGAATTCATTGTTGGCTTGGCGGTCGCCGAGAAAGGCGAGTCCGAAAAAGAGGCCGCCCACGACGCGCCCTCCCGGATGCAGCCACTCTGAGTACCGCTCAAACTCGGCCAGGCCCAGGCGAGGCGGCGTCGTTGCCAGCCCGGCAGGGGGACCTCCGTCCGAATAGTGTTCGTGGCAAAAGAGGTGCGCGTGGGCGTCGATGATGCGGTCGGGCAGGAAGGGGAGGATCTCCCTTTCGAGAAACTGCTGATCGGCTTCCTTAAACTCGTGCGAAAACATGGCAGGTCTCCCGGTGCCTATTTCCTGTACGGGTCAACCACTAGAGGCCTGGAGTTATCGGACCTGGCGGCGGAACGGTTCCTTCTTGAGATTGACGGTGAGCAGATCGTCGATATTGCCGTGCTCCAAACCGGCGCGAACGACCTGGAGGGCCTCGGCTGCCGCTTCACCAGTCAGGCGGATATCCTCATCGGTGTGGGCGAGCGTGGCCTTGAAGCTCATGTAGGAATGCACACCGCGTTTGGCCATCTCCTGGATGAAAAGGGTAGAGACCTTGCGGGGGTCGACGTCGTCGGGCGTATTGATGGTGACGGTTGGACCGGTATGCAGGCCAGTGCAGGCGCCGTCCAGGCCGGAGTCCTCAATGGCCTGATTCAGGGCGCTACGCAGCTTTTCGCCGATCTCTTTAAAGCGCAGAGGAGATTCGCGGCGTTTGAGCTCGCGAATGGTCGCGAGGGAGGCGGCCAGCCCGATGTTGTCACTCCAATAGGAACTGGAGATGAACATGTGCTTGGCCGGTTCCATCACCTCCCGTGAGCCGACCACTGCCCCCATAGGGTAGCCATTGGACATCGACTTGGCCACTACTGTCATGTCGGGTGTTACGCCGACGGCCTCTTGCACGCCGCCGACGGCTATACGCCAGCCGCAGGAGACCTCGTCAAAGATGAGGACAACGCCGTGGTCGGCGGCCAGCTGCTTAACCGCTTCCAGGTAGCCAGGGGGCGGCAGCTCTGAGCGGGCCGGCTCCATCATGATGGCCGCGACCTCGCCGGCGTGTTCCTCGATAAGGGAGGAAAGCATCTCCAGGTCGCCGTAGATGAAGGGGATGACGGTGCCTGCCAGGACTTTGGGCACGCCGATCGGCTCGATGCCGGCGAAGGGAAATTCGCCGCTCTCGGGGTCGACGCCGTAGTTGGCGGCCTGGTACCAGTCATGCCAGCCATGGTAGCCGCAGAAAAGGATCTTGTCTTTGCCGGTCGTGCCGCGGGCAATGCGCACGGCCATGGCGCAGGCATCGCCGCCGCCCTTGCAGTAGCGGACCATTTGCGAACTGGGAATGGTGGCATTGAGCTCTTCAGCCAGCTCGATTTCCAGGGGGTTGTTGGCGGAGAAGAGGCTGCTGCGGTCGATCTGCTCCTTTACGGCCGCGTCAACTACTTCGTCGGCATGCCCCAGGATGATGGCTCCGACCGCGCTCATCCAGTCGATATATTCGTTTTCGTCGACATCTATGAAGCGGGAGCCCTTGGCGCGCTGGGCGTAAATGGGGCTGGCGCCGTGCGCGAACTGGTCGGCGCGGCGGCTGATCAATTGTGTCCAGCCGGGGATCAGTTCGCCGGCCTGCTCGTAGAGGTCGAGTGAGCGGGAGACGCTATGTTGGGCAGAATTTGGAAACGAGGTCATGGTGGCCTCCGTATTCGTATGGTCGGGCGCTGTGCCCGCGACACGAGTTCAGATTTTACTCCTGCCAGTTGAAGATCACGCCCAGCATGTTCTTCTCGCGATGGTAGGCCATTTCATAGGCTTCGACCATCTCGCTGTAGTGGTAGCGATGGGTGACAAGGCGGCTCGGTTCGAGCAGCCCGTCGGCCATTAGGGAAACGACGTGGTCGGCGATGTTGTCCCAGGCGTAGCGGTCTGCCGTATTGTAGGGATCGGACCCCCCATTGGGATAAAGATAGCCAGCGCGTTCTGAGACAGCGATCACAGAGGTGCCCTTGTTGTAGAAGAGCTCCATGGCGAGCGGGTTGAAGTCCAGGGGCGGCTCGCCGCGGCCGAGCAGGCTGACGACGGAGACGCGGCCGCCAGGACGGACGATCTCCATAGAGGTGCGGAAGGCGGGCCACGGGTTGGCTGTTAGGATGACGAGATCGATGCCCTGGCCGCGGGTGAATTCGTCAAGTTTCTCGTCAAGCTGTGGATCGTTGTAGAGGAAGTTGGCGTGCGCGCCCATCCTTTCCGACATTTCGATGCGAACCGGGCTGTTGGCGATGCCAACGACGCGGCCGCCGAAGAGCGGGCCGAGAGCGATTGCGCCCAGGCCCAGGACACCAACCCCGACAACGGCCACATTTTCGCCGGGCCGGAACTGGGCTTTGTGGTAGCAGTGCGCGCTGAGTGCATAGAGGTGGGCGTAGACGGCGTCCTCGTCGGCGACGCCTTCGGGTATGGCGACGAGACTTTGCGACTCGGACATAATGTATTCGGATTGGTGGGGGGCGCGGGTGACGACGCGGTCGCCGACTTTCACGCGGGTGACCTTGTTGCCGGCGGCCTGTACGATGCCAAGGTTGCTGTCGCCGACCCAGCGCGGGTATCCGGGCGCGCCGGGGACCTGGTCTGCCCCTTCGTAATTGCCGCGGTCGGTGCCAATTTTCAGCGCGGAGATGCGGGTCTTCACCCAGATCTCGTCGTCCGCCAGCTGGCTTGCGTCCAATTCCCGCTCTTCGATTCGCAGATCACGCGGGCCATGCAGGATTGCTATTTTCATGCTCGTCTGCCTTTCACGAATTTCACCGGGAGCGCTTGCACGGAGGAATCATGCGCCGGGCACGCCGTCCAAATCTTCACTACAATCTTTCAGCACGTTCATCAGACTGAAGTCTCCGCCCCAAGGGACCATCTGCGCTCCCTGATCGCGGAAGCGCTTGATTTCGTCAACAGAGGCGGCGGTGATGCCCCAAATCTTGCCATGCTTCGCAGCCGCGGCGGCAACGGTATCTATCGCCTTCTCCATCGTCATGTCACCGTTCCCCTGCGTAGCGATACGCAGCGAAAGATCGGCGGGGCCGATGAACAGGCCGTCGATGCCATCGATAGAGGCGATCTCTTCGGCGTTGGCCACTGCCTGGAGCGTTTCGACCTGAGTGATGAGGAAGGTCTCCCGGTTGGAGTCGGCGTTGTAGTTGCTCTGAGGGTTCCAAACCCCGATGCCAAAGTCTCCATCCAGACCGGCGCCGTCCATGCCCCGGTTGCCGAGCGGTGGAAATCTGACGGCCTGGACCACGTCGGAAGCGGTCTGCGGATCGGAGATCAGGGGCATGAGGAAGCCGCTGGCGCCGTCTTCCAGGTACCGGTACAGTTTGGTTCGCTCCAGGGTAGGGGGACGGACCATGCAGTCGATGTCGTTATGATAGCACATCATGATGATGGCCTGTACCTCGCGGGCGTCCATGGGGCGGTGCTCAAGGTCAAACCAGATGCCGTCAAACCGGTAGTGGGCAGCGTAACGGATGTAGAAGGGCAGGTAGTGGCCGAGTCCGCAGACGCGGGCAAAGCCGTCATTGCGGAACTTCTGAAGCATCTTGCTCTTGCGCATGTCGATTCCTTTTGTGTGACAGCATGTTCTGCGCCGCCGGATTCGACGCAGATTGGAAAGCTGACTGGGTCAGGCGCGACCGGGGTCGATTCTGGCCCAGTGTATGTCCATGGCTTCGTCCGTCCCTGCGTAGTAGACGATCAAAACGGTCCCGTCGGCCAGGGTCTCTGCATAGGGCAGGCCGAAGGTCCACAGGCTCATTTCGCTGAGCAGCTCGCTCGTGCTGTCGGTCTGGTCGCCGGGGTCTTGTTCCTGGCTGTAGATGACGACTTCGGTTGCCGGATCAAAGGGGGCGTCGATCGCGGGGGCAAGCCGGGCGCGGATCGAGCGGCTGCCGAACCTGTCCACATAGGGCAGGAGGACGCGGCCGTCGGCAAGCATGGCTGGGCGCGCGGCCTGGTCGGCGAAACCGAGGTCTTCGGCGTTCGTCCAGGTACGACCGCTGTCAGCGCTGATGCGGCGGTGGATGTTCAGGTAACGGGCCGTTACTGTGTCGTAGGTCCAGGAGAAGGTAGCGACGCGTCCGTCGGGGGCGACACCGCAGCGCAGGTCCCAGTTGAAGATACGGCCGCTGGGGTCCTCGCCGGCTACGACCGGTTCTGCCCAGTTCGGGTCTACAGCCAGCTTGCCTTCCTGGCCCGGGCTGGTGGAGGTCGCCTGATAATCATAGCGGTGCATGAAGACGACCTTCTGCATCCAGGGTGAGGCATTTTCGTAGTGTTTGTTTGTCTCGATGCTCAACGCCAGCGAGCCGTCGGCAAGCTTGAGGACGGGCGCGGTGAGGCTGGGCGGTCCGATCTCGGCCGGCATGGGAACGAGCCGCCAAGGAGACCAGCTTTTGCCGTTGTCTTTCGAGTCGGCCAGGAGGACCTGCATAGGCAGGCAGCCTTCGGTCTCCTCATTGAAGAGGCCGCCGCCGGGCCAGGTGGTGCGGTCGATCCACATGGTCGCGCCCAGCAGATGGCCGGGAGACAGTTCGGTCATATAGATGACGCGCAGCGAGCCGTAGAGGCCGTCCAGGGTCGGGTTTTCGACCGGTCTCCAGGGTTCGCTCCAGCTGCGACCGCCGTCGGTCGAGCGGACGAATTCGACGGTTTCGTCGTCCGAATCCTTGGTTGTGCCGGTGCGGTAGGTCGCCAAAAGGGTACCACTGTCGAGAGAGATGACGGTGGGAAAGGTGAGGATAGCGCGGGATGTTCCGGGCTGGCCGCGGCTGAGAATACCGCTGTCGGTGATCTGCATTGTGTATTTCACTCTTGGTTCGTCTGTGGATGGAACAGCGGCGTCCCCGCGTCCACTTTGACTCTCGTGGACCGCCTACGGGTATCCTACACCAGTTTGACACGCATTGCACAACGCCGAAAGCACGTTTTGAAATGAATCGGGGCAGCGTCCGATGTCCGTGCGGCACGCGGGAGAAGTGTCGAAAGACTGCAATAGCGGGAAAAGACAATTCGGGCTCTGGACTCTTTTCTGCTTCGCGAATTTCGATGTTTTGACATGGGACGATTGTGATGCTATAGTGCCGCCCAATCACATCGCAGAACAGTCCGTCCCAGACTGATACGCCATTCCCAGACAGAGATCCGCGCCTCTATTTTGCGCTGGGCCAATTTTTGCCTGAATGCCACTTGTACAGCTCGTTCGAGTCAGGTTTCAATCCTATCTTTTTTTCAAAACCAGCACTTTCAAGGAGGAGACGTTGATGTTGTCGACACGCAAGATTCCCAAGCTATGGATCATCGTGATGGCGCTGATGGCGATGGTCCTTGCCGTCTCGGCCTGTGCAGCGCCGGCAGCGGCGCCTGCGGCCGATTCGGGAGAGATGGCCGCTGACAGCGATGACGAGATGATGGAGGAGATGCACTTCCGCGCGACGATACCGTTCTTCGCGCAGGACTGGTCGCCGCTGCGCGGCGGCGGCTGGAACATGCACTACCTGGCGTTCTGGAACGCCGGGCCGATGTACATTGACGAGCATGGCGAACTGCATGCGTATGTCTTCAACGAATGGACCCCGAACGAGGACATGTCGCAGTGGACCTTCAAGATCGACCCGGACGCGGTCTATTCGGATGGCAGCGCCATCACTGCGCAGGACGTGGTGGCGACCTGGAATCTGATCGCGCATCCCGCTACCACGCATCAGCGCGTTACACTGTTCCTTACGGGCGTAGTTGGCTTTGAGGATGTGTTCAACGGCGAGGCGATGGAGATGCCGGGTGTGGTCGCTCTTGACGACAGCACTGTGCAGGTGACGCTGGAAGGGCCGGACCCGCTGTTCCATAAGAAGCTGGCCACGAACCTGATTGGTCCGGTCAAGGCTTCGGTTGCAATCGGCGAGGACGGCTTCGAGATTGCCGAGTGGTGGCATCCGAAGAACAACCCTGTGACCAGCGGCCCCTTTATGCCCGATGAGATGGATCTGAACAAGGGTGTGGTCACCTTTGTGAAGAATCCGAACTTCTGGGTGGCAGAGCCGATGTTGGACAGATTTACGGTTACGTCGATAGAAGACAGGACAATCGTTACAACGATGCTGGCCAATGGAGAACTGGACCAGGGTTGGCCGCCCAACGACGCCGCATCACAGGCGCTGCTGGGAGCGGACTACTTTGAATGCGGACAGGCCCCCGGCATCGGCGGCTTCTTCATGAATCCCACGATAGAGCCGACCAGTGACATCAACTTCCGCAAGGCGTTGATCCTGGCGGTAGACAGGGAGCAGATCTTCAACCTGTCCAGCCCTGACGGCAGCGGCTGGGTACCGACGGGTGAGCCGTTGCGAGCATTGCCCGGTGCGGATCCCAACTTTGTACCGCATCCTTTCGATCCTGAGGCCGCCAAGGAAGCTATGGCCGCGTCCGCATATGCCGACGTTGCCGACGTACCCAAGATGATCCTGGCCGGCGTGAGCAGCCCCGGGACCGAGGTCCTGGCGCAGTACATGGCGGAGCAGTGGCGCCAGCTGTTCGGCATCACGGCGATTGAGATGAGCCCGCAGTTTGACAGTTGGGAAGGCCCCGGCGCGCCGTCGCTGTTCCGCGACGGCGCAGGCGTGCGTGTTCCCGATGCGGCGTTGATGCTGCTCGGTTCGCTGCACTCCTCTTCCAACCTGGCCCGCAACATCATGGGCGGCTACGCCGATCCTGAGGTGGACGCGCTGATCGAAGAGGCAGTCACCTTGGGAGCCGATGATCCGAACCGCATCGCGCTATCGCAGCAGGCGCAGCAGATCTTCCACGACCAATATATGGTCATTCCGATCGGCACTGGCTGCGGTGGTTCGGTCAAGGGCGGCGCAATGCCTTGGGTACATGGAACCAGGCGCAACGCCGATGCTCAGTTCGTCGAGCCCTGGAAGATCTACATCGAGCATATGGAGTAACTGTCAGCGAACGCTGATATCGTGTAATGTAAGGGCAAGGGCGTCAAAAAACCTCTGGCGCCTTTGCCCGCGTATACCAGTCAAGCCCGTACAACATCCCATGAGGGCGATTTCGCCTCACACCGGTACTCGCATTCCCGATACAGAATCCTGGTTCCGGCCTTGAAGGAATATCAATGGGTCAATACATCCTGCGCCGCATTCTCTATTGGATCCCGGCGCTGCTGCTGCTTGCGCTGTCTGTGTATGCTTTGGCCTTTTACGGCGCGGGGGATCCGATCAAGCTGATGTTCCTGCGTGAAGAGGGTGATGTGACCTATGACGCCCAGCGGTTGGATGCCATCCGCCGGGAGAAGGGCTTGGACCGCCCCTTCCTCGTGCAGTTCGGGGAGTACACCTGGCATCTGGTGCAGGGCGACCTGGGCATGTCGGTAATTTCGGGGCGCTCCGTCAATGACATGGTCGGCGCGACCGCGCCCGTCTCGTTCCAGATCGGGATCGCAACGGTGATCCTGGTCGCGATCCTTGGTATCCCATTAGGCATATTAGCCGGCCTCAACCACAACAATTGGATAGACAACTCGATACTCGGCTCCGCGCTCTTCATCAGCGGTGTACCCAGCTATGTAGTGGGACCGATGCTGATGGTCTTTCTGGTATTGGGTTTGGGCATTATGAAGACGACGCCTTATGGGTGGGAAGGCCTGTTTAGCAAGAAGGCGATCCTGCCCATGTTCGTCATGGTGTTTGGCTCGATCGCGATCATCATTCGCCAGACGCGGTCAGGTGTGCTGGAGGTTTTGTCAGAGGACTATGTGCGGACGGCGCGGGCCAAGGGCGTGCCAGAGTTCATGGTGATTGTCCGTCACATGTTGAGGCCGGTGCTTACTCCGGTGGTTACGGTACTGGGGCAGATGTTGATCGGAATCGTAAACGGCGCAATCATCGTAGAGAAGATTTTTGGAATCCCCGGGCTGGGCCGATTGACCATCGACTTTACTTACGGTGTAGACTATCCCGTCATTGTGGCGATCACGTTGATCGGCGCTTTCCTGGTGATGGCGTTGAACTTGCTGGTGGATATCACCTATCCGTTGCTGGATCCGCGGGCGGCCCAGGCCATGACTGGCGTAGAAGACTAATGTTCCTCAGGGCAACAGATAGAAATCAAGTTTCTAAAATTTGAACGAGTTCGCAGGGATGCATTGGGTGCAGAGCACGAATAGAAAACGGTCAAGCGGTGAGGAATGACGACCCAGGAAATTACGGCAACGAGCGATATCGAAATAGCTGAGGCCAGCCGCACTAATCTCTGGCGGGATGCGGTGGCGCGATTGGCTGCGAATCGTCTGGCCGTCGTGGCCATTTTGCCGATTGTACTTCTGTTTTTCATCGCAGCTTTCGGCCCCTACCTGACCCCCTATGATTTTCTGGCACAGGACTTTACGGCGCGGCTGGCTTCACCATCCAGTGAACACTGGCTTGGTACCGACGAGTTGGGACGCGACGTTTTCAGCCGCATCCTCTACGGCGCACGTACAGCCGTTTCAGTGGGCCTTGTTTCGACTGCGATCAGCTTGATCGTCGGGCTGGTGATGGGTTCGCTGGCAGGTTACCTGGGGGGACGGGTCGACATGCTGGTCGTTTGGCTGACCGACGTGACGCGCTCGATGCCGGCGCTGCTGCTGGCGATCGTGATCAACCTGACGCTCAAGGTACCGCTTGAAGCCTGGATGGAGCAGATGTATCTTGCGTCCAAGAACACCTTCTTCCGCCAGACGATGTGGGTGGACCTGGTGCTGGTCTTCGGTGCGCTGGCGTTGATCCAGTGGCCCGGCTATGCCCGCCTGATCCGGGGCCAGATATTGTCGATCCGCAGCCGAAACTACGTGCTGGCCGCGCGCGCCCTGGGCATGCCGACGGGGCGAATCCTTATTCGCTACGTAATTCCCAATGCCATGGGACCGCTGATTGTTGCGGTCAGCGCCGGGATGGGGGGCGCAATGGTGCTCGAATCGGCGTTCAGTTTTCTGGGCGTCGGTGTGCAGCTGCCCATCCCCAGTTGGGGGAAGATGATCAGTGACGGTCTGCGTATGTGGCAGACGCATCCTCACCTGCTGGTCGGCCCGGCAGTGATGATGGCGGTGATCACGGTCTCCTTTGCCTGGCTGGGCGACGGCCTTAACGATGCGCTCAATCCCCGCCAGTGGGGAGGGTAACGGCGGCAGTAACTTTCATTTTGCCAGGGCGATTAACGATTTTCTCCGGCCGGACGCCGGCCACTTATGGCGGAAGCTACGACGGAAACCATGTCCGTTCTTCTTGATGTGCAGGACTTGCAGACCCGTTTCAGTGTGCGTAAGGGTTCCATCTACGCCGTCAACGGTGTCTCCTTCAAACTGGAAGAAGGGGAGACGTTGGCCGTGGTCGGCGAAAGCGGCTGCGGCAAGAGCGTGACGATGCTGAGCCTGGTACGGCTATTGCCGCCGGCGGCAAGCATCGAGAACGGGCAGGTGCTGCTGCGGGGCGAAGATCTGTTGCAGATCAACCAGCGCCAGTTGCGTGACGTGCGCGGCGGCCAGATCGGCATGATCTTCCAGGATCCGATGACCTCGCTCAACCCGTTTATCAACATCGGCACGCAGATGGCCGAGCCGCTTATCTATCACCGGGGAATGAGCAAGAAGGAGGCGTTGGCGCGCAGCGCGGAACTCCTGGAGATGGTGGGAATTCCCGACGGCGAGGCGCGGTTGCGTGAATACCCGCACCAGTTCTCGGGCGGTATGCGCCAGCGGGTCATGATCGCGATGTCGATGTCGTGCGAGCCCTCGGTTCTCATCGCCGACGAGCCGACGACTGCCCTGGACGTTACAATCCAGGCGCAGATCGTCGAGCTGGTCAAAGAGTTGCGCGACCGGTCTGGTGTGGCGGTGATCTGGATTACGCACGATCTGAGCGTGGTGGCGGGCATCGCCGACCGGGTCATCGTTATGTATGCCGGCTACATCGTTGAGGAGGCGCCGGTCGACGCGCTGTTCGAGGATCCGCGCCATCCATATACAGTCGGACTGATGGGGGCGTTGCCCAGTCTGGAGGGAGAGACGGGCACTCGCCTGACGACGATCGGTGGGTCGCCGCCCGACCTGGAGGACCTGCCTGATTTTTGCCCCTTTCACACGCGCTGCCCGTATGCCATCGACCGCTGCCGGACGGAAAACCCGATGCTGGAACCGGTCGCCGATGCCAGTGACAGAGGGCATCGTGCGGCCTGTTGGGTCGATATTCGCGATGTGAAAGTCCAGACTGACACTGCACCTGCCGGCGGCTAGCGGGGAAGAACTCCCAGTGGACGCATTACCTGTCCCAGATTCCAGGATATGAGCCAAACAGAGAGTAGCAACGGCGCCCCCCTTGTGCGGGTGGAAAATCTGACCAAACATTTCTCCGTGCGCATAGGCGCTTACGGTGAGACCAAGGCCACGGTCCATGCGTTGGACGATGTATCCTTTGACGTACAGCGGGGTGAAACGCTGGGGCTGGTGGGCGAGTCGGGCTGCGGCAAGTCGACCGCCGGGCTGACGCTGCTTCAGTTGCATCGACCAACCTCCGGGAAGGTCTTTTTCGACGAGAGCGAGGTTACCGGGCTGTCGGACAAGGAGATGCGCCCGCTGCGCAGGCGGATGCAGATTATCTTCCAGGATCCGTATTCGACGCTCAGCCCGCGTATGACGATTGGTAATGCGATCGGCGAGCCGCTCTGGCTGCACGAGCTGGCAAGCGGACAGGAGGCGCAGGAACGGATCGCAAAGTTGCTCGACGACGTTGGCCTGAACCCGGCCTTCGCCTTTCGCTACCCGCACGAGTTTTCCGGCGGTCAGCGCCAACGCGTGTGTATTGCCCGATCGCTTGCGTGTGAGCCGGAGTTCATCGTTTGCGACGAGCCGATATCGGCGCTGGACGTGTCGATTCAGGCCCAGATCATCAATCTACTGCAGGACCTGCAGGAAGAGTACCATCTCACTTACCTCTTTATCGCGCACGATCTGGCCGTGGTGCGCCATATCAGCGACAGGGTGGCGGTGATGTACCTGGGCCGCGTCGTGGAGATGGCGCCCAAAGAGAAACTGTTTGACAACCCCCTGCATCCCTATACAAATGCGCTGTTGCTGTCGGTGCCTGTGCCCAATCCTCGCCAGGAACGGCAGCGCGAACACACTGTAATTCAGGGCAACGTGCCGAGCGCGATCAGTCCACCCAGCGGTTGCCGCTTTCATCCCCGCTGTCCACTTGCCTTTGAGCCGTGCGATCACGAGGTGCCCGAGTGGCGGGAAGTAGAATCCGGCCACTGGGTCGCATGCCACGCCGTGTGACAAACCGGAGGCTGGCGGTACGCGCATCGCCACTGGCAACCAGACCTCGCATGACATGCCTGCTGGCAGCGGCACACAGACTGGAAATCTACGATTGTTTGTTTCCACCCTTCCTTCACCAAACTGAGTAGGCTGGCAGATGGATAAGGTCCTTGCGGGCGACTATCAGATTCTGGCGGAGTCGCCCGATCCGGATACGGTGTATACCGGGTCGCCTTGCCTCGCGCAGCTGCCGTCGGGCCGTCTGATTGCCAGTTTTGAGTGGTTCCGCCCGCAGCCGCTGGTTGAGAAGATCCCTGATCAGCTTGAGATTCTGGTGAGTGACGATGATGGGCGCCAGTGGCGCGGGACCGCAGTTCTGGACATCATCTGGCCTTCGCTGTTTGCGGTCGGAGAGACACTGTACTGTATTGGGAACCGCCGGCTGAGCCGGGAGATCGTCATTGCCCGGTCCGAGAACGGAGGCGAAAGCTGGAGCGAACCGTCGCAACTGTTTGGCGGACGTCATCACAACGCTCCCACCAGCATTCTATTCAGGCAAGGATACGTCTACCGCGCTTTCGAGACCTGCCCGGTAGGCGATGACGCGGTCGGCAGAAGCCAGTGGGAGTCGCTGGTGGTGGCGGGCGATCTGTCGCGTGACCTGCTGGATCCGTCGGCGTGGCGGATGTCCAACAAGGTCCCTTTTCCGGGCGTGCCGGACGTGCTCAGCCAGCGGAGGTACCAGGCAAGCGCGGCGGACAAGGTGGTGGAGGACTGCTTCATCGAGGGCAACATCATCGACGTGCGGGGGGAGATGCGGGTGCTGTTGCGCACGATCATTGATGGGCATACCACCGGAGGGATTGCCTCAGTATGCAGCCTTGAGGACGACGGCGAGAAGCTGGAATATCGCTTTGTCCAGTTTTACCCAATGCCGGGCGCGCAGTGTAAGTTTCACATTGTATTTGACGAAGTGAGCGACCTCTTTTGGACGACGGTGTGTCTGCCGACCGATACCTGGCAGGAGCGAGAGCCGTTGCGCAGGGCCGGTTTCGCCAGCCCGCCCGGCAACGAGAGGCGTATCCTGATGTTGATGTACAGCCTCGACGCCCTGAACTGGTTCCAGGCCGGTTGCGTGGCGATGAGCCGCAGCATTTTCGAAGCCTTCAGCTATGCTTCGCAACTGATCCGGGGCAACGATCTGCTGGTAATATCGCGCACGTCTCAGGGAGGGTTCAACCAGCATGACACAAATCTTGTCACGTTGCATCACATCGAGAATTTCAGAGAATTGGCTCTCGATCTGAAGCCGTCCTACAGCAGGGGTTCGCCCAAGAGCTGACAGATCATAAAGGGTAAAAGGGGGCAGGAAAATGAAACTGGGCACATTCATGATGCCGCTGCATCCGCCGGAGAAGGACCGCACGCTCGGATTTGAAGAGGATATCGAGTTTGTGGTGCGGGCGGACGAGTTGGGATTCACAGAAGCATGGATCGGCCAGCATCACACGCTGGCGTGGGAACCGATTCCTTCGAATGATGTCTTTATCGCCAATGTGCTGCCGCGTACCAAGAATATCCGGCTCGGCAGCGGTGTCTCGATATTGCCTCAGCATCATCCTGTCAATGTTGCAGTGCGCCTGGCATATCTGGACCATTTGTCTCGCGGCCGCATCAACTGTGGTTTCGGCCAGGGTGGTGTGCCAACCGACTGGGGGCTTTTCGATCTGCCCGATCCGGCGACGCAAGGTCTGATGACAGTCGAGAGCATCGACATGATCCTCAAGCTATGGCAGACCGACCCTCCCTTTGATTTCGAGGGGGACTTCTACCATATCAAGCTTGAAGGGGGAAACCCTGAGCTTGGAATCGGGGAACTGTTGCAGCCCTACCAGAAGCCGCACCCTCCCGTTGGTATGAGCATCATTCGCGGCCAATCGCGGGCGGCCTACATGGCTGGCGAACGGGGCTACATGCCGATCAGCACGAACGTGGTGGCCGGCTCCACGCTCGCCGAGCACTGGCAGACCTATTGCAAAGGCGCCGCTGATGCAGGGCGGGCTGAGCCGAACCGGGAAATCTGGCGCGTGTCGCGCAGCATCTTCATCGATGAGACGACCGAAGCTGCCTGGGAACGGGCGAGCAGCGGCGCGCTGGCAGGTTCAATGGCCTACTTGCGCTGGCTGATCGATTCAGCCAACATGCTCAGCGTTCTGAAGGGCGACCCAGAGATGCCCGACGAAGACGTGACGGTTGATTACATGCTGAAGAAGCTGTGCATCATCGGGGACAAGGAGGAGTGCCTGCGCCGGCTGCACGAACTGTATGAAGAGACGGGCGGCTGGGGCACGCTGCTCATGATCGCGCATGACTGGGACGACAAAGATAGATGGCTGGCCTGCATGGAGACGCTGGCTAACGAAATTGTGCCTGCGTTGCCAGAAGCACATGTGGATGAAGGCCAATAAACGCCTCTTGTCCGGTACTGTAGGCATTCCACCAAACAGGGAGGATTAGGATGAGAGTTTCGAGAGCTCTTTTGGGTATAGCGCTGTTTGCTTTCGCGCTGATGATTGGTCCAATGTGGACAACTGGTACAACTCACGCAAGTGCTTTGAAGGAACTGTCTTCTTTTGAACAGCTTTCTGAGTCAGCACACAAAGCATCGTATGCCGAGTTGGTGTTTCACCACCTCAGGTATGAGGGCCAGTCTGTCTATTTCAAAGGGAAGCTTCTTCGAGTTTTCCATGACGATAGTAGAATGGGCTACAATTACGAACTGATTGTTCAGGTATACGGTACTCCCGATATCGATGCGTCTAGCAAGAGGTTCAATCTCGTCCACTTAGCTTACTTGGATATCTATGACGTGCCTTGGGATTCGCTTCCTGAAGGAACGGAAATTGAATTCGTAGCGACAATGATATCGATGGTGGAAATAGAACTAGGAAACGGGGATACCGTTACTAGGCCCTTGATGGTAGTCGAGTATGTAAGACTAACTTAAACACACAATACTGGGCAAAGTTAACTCGCTGATTTTCTCGTACAGATTTCTTTTTTGGACTTTGCCATCTCTTTGGAGGAGGAATAAAGCCGCGTGGCCAAATTGAATGGAGGGGAAGCCCTCGTGCGGTCGCTGGCCGCTGAAGGGCTGCGCGTCGTCTTCGGCGTGCCCGGCGCAGGACAGTACGAGGCGATCGACGCGCTCTACACGACACCAAGCGTCCGCTACATCGCGGTTCGGCACGAACAGGCTGCCAGCTACATGGCGGACGGCTATGCCCGCGCCAGCGGGGAGGTTGCCGCGGCGCTGGTGGTGGAAGGGCCTGGGCTCTTCAATGCCTTATCGGGAGTCGCCACTGCCTATGCCACGTCTTCACCTATATTGGTCGTCAGCGGAGGACACCACCACCGCAAGAAGGGGCTGAAACTGGACGAGGAGGCATGGCTGGGGCCGCTGACGAAGTGGGTGGGCCGGGCCGAAAGTCCGGCGGAGATTCCCGGTTTGGTGCAGGAGGCGTTCCAGCAGCTGCGCTCAGGACGGCCGCGCCCTGTGGGGCTCGAGGTGCCGCCTTTCGTGTTTGCGGCGACGGAGGAGGTCAGCCTTGTTCAGCCGGCAGACGGTTCGCCAGTCTCTGCTGGCCCCGACCCGCAGGCGGTCCAGCGGGCGGCGGAGCTGCTTGTTTCGGCGCGACGGCCTGTCATCTGGGCGGGCGGAGGCGTGATGCGCGCCAAAGCTGCTACTTTGACTTTGGTGGCCGAACTGGCCGACTATCTTCAGATTCCGGTTGTAACCACGAGACAGGGCAAGGGGACCATTTCAGAACTCCACCCGCTCTCCCTTGGCATGGCGGAGATGCGCTTTCAGCCGTTGCGCAACTGGCTGGCGAGGCGGGACCTGATCCTGGCGGTGGGGACGAGCCACTTCTCTAGCGGAGACGGTCAGCAGGTCATCCGCATCGACGTCGACGAGGAGGAGATCGGGGATGGCGATTATGCAGTGGCGATACAGGGTGATGCCTATCCGGCAGTGATGGCGCTCAACCGGGCGGTGGCGGCTGCCGGGCCATCTCGCTCCGACAAGGCCGAGGCGGTGCAGGCCGAGGTCGCGGAGATCAACGGCGCCCGCTTCGACCCGTCCAGGCAGCTGCAGCCGCAATGGGGTTTCATGGAGGCGGTCCACGCGGCGCTGCCGGACGAC
Source organism: Caldilineaceae bacterium (assembly GCA_965200615.1). Taxonomy (GTDB): domain Bacteria; phylum Chloroflexota; class Anaerolineae; order Caldilineales; family Caldilineaceae; genus Bin5. The sequence goes on from OZ241377.1 coordinate 3,038,708, forward strand.
GCCATCGTGATCCAGGGCATGAACCAGATGGGCTACTACAGCCGCAACTATTTCAGGGCAAGAGGGCCGCACACCTATCTGACCAGCTCTTCGCACGGGACGTTGGGATGCGCGTACCCGATCGCCTTGGGCGCGAAGGTGGGCTGCCCGGACCGGGTCGTTGTTTCGCTGTCAGGGGACGGCGGTTTTCTATACAACGCGCAGGAACTGTCTACGGCTGTTCAGTACGGAATCAATGCCGTAGCGGTCGTATTCAACGACAACGCCTACGGTAACGTTCTGCGCGCGCAGATGGAGGAGTTCGACGGGCATGTGCTCGGCACCAGACTGCACAACCCCGATTTTGTCGCGCTGGCGCAGAGTTTCGGGGCGCACGGCGTGCTGGCAGAGGACGCGGACGCGCTGCAAGGGGCGCTGGAGGCAGCGGTCGCCGGAGAGAGTGGTAAGCCGGTATTGATAGAGGTCCCAGTGGGGATGTTGGACCGGGAGTTTTGAGGGAGGCCAAGAGTCAGGTAGTATCCTTGTCTATTCCATCATCAATCACGTGGTACCCGCTATGTCGAAAATCGGCATTCCTCTCTTACCGGTAAGGGCCCCCTCCCTAAGGCTTTTCACAGGATGTCTTGGCGATGGCCGGGTACTGCGTTGATTGTGGTCGCCCGCTAGAGCAGTGGGAAGTACCGCTGAGCTCAGATCATTTGAGCGTCTGCGCGTTTTGCGCTCTAATTGGGGAATCCACGCTCGATAATTCGATGTTGACGTGCTGCGATGATTGTGGCCGTCCGGTGGAACCTGAGGACACACTGGAGATAGACAGCTTGGTAGTGTGCATAGAGTGTTGGCGGCCTCCAATCTTCAGCGGCATTTCCGATTATGCCCACACACCGTCAGCGCAAGGGTCCCGCGGCCAAGCCACCAGGAAATCGCGCAATGTAAAGCCCGCTGAACCATCGAGAAGGGCTGCTGCGGACACAGATTTGGTCGTCGACGAAGGCCCCGCGAGGGCGGACTTGCCCGCAGAAGAAAGCCCCGCACAGACTGTTAAACCGGGTGAGGAAAGCCAACCTAAGCCAGAGGAGAGCCTGGATAGAGTAAAGGTGACGGTTCCCGCCCGACCTGCCAGCACGCCGGGGACGAAACATGCCGGCAACCGCAAGAGCGCAGTATTGGAAGCGAACGACCGAACGGGAGCCAAGATCTTGAAGAACTCCCCCCCCCCCTGCAGGCAATACAAAAGCAGTGAAACCAGCAAGTCAACAACGAAACGGAACAAGTGGATGTCTCACCATCATTGCACTCCTCTTGTTGGGGGCGTTCTTAAGCTGCGCAGGACTGGCGCATTTTTCCGGCGCGCGAGACAAGGACGCAACCGACAAAAGCCAATCGGCGTTGAACACGGCGCCGGCAGGAGTGCCGGATCGGAAAATTTGAGGGAGGCCACGCATGGCGGACGCGACCAATCTGAAAGAGCGCATACACCGGGGTGAATTGATCTTTGGCGTGGGAGCGCAGGTATATTTCAACCGCAGCCAGCTGGAAGATCTGCTGGCCCAGGGCGACTACAGCTTTGTCTACGTAGACAGCCAGCACACGGCGTTCTGCGAAATCGACCTGGAGAATTTCTGCGGTCACGCGGAACAGTTGGGGATTCCGGTGCAGTTTCGCATTCCGCACACGCGCCACACCTACCTGGTCGGGCGCTACCTCGACCTGGGACCGACAGGCATCATGGTGCCGGAGGTGGAAGACACGGCGGAGGTGGATGAGGCGATCAGGTATTTCTACTATGCACAGGTAGGGCGGCGGAGCTCAGGTGGGGTGGCGCGGCGCAATCTGGCGGCGTTTGGTGAGCCGACCAACCCGGGTTCTATCGACCGGCTGGCCTATGCCGACTGGTGGAACAGCAACGGCTTCCTGGCGATCCAGCTGGAGTCGGTAGAGGCTGTAATCAATGCGGGAAAGCTGGCCAAGCCGGGTGTCGACCTGCTGGCCTTTGGGCCGAACGATCTGCGCTTCAGCATGGAGAGTCTGCCGCACAGTCCGTTCAAGACGGTGGACGAGTGCATCCGGCATGTGCTGGAGCAGATGAAGGACAGTACGGTGCAGGTGAGTTTGGGGGCGGCCACTGCGGAGGAGCGGGACAGGTTTATAGAGATGGGTGTGACGGTGTTGCAGGTGGTGCCGGGGTTGTGACAAGAACGTTATGTTGTGCCAAGTCCAGGCCATCGTGGCTACGCTGGAAGCATCTCCCTTGAAATAGTGTCGCACCATAGGGCATGGCTGAGAGAACCCTGGCTACAATTTTGCGATGGTTACTTGTCAGTCTACGACCCTTTCCCCTTTCTCATGTCGTTCCGCAGCCACGATTTCGCGCGTCTCTCGCAATCTTACTAAGATTTCCTCCTCGCTTATCTTCGCGAAAGGATGGGTTGCGCGGACCTCCTCAATCAATTTCAGCATCTCCTCAGCAAACTCGTTACCTCTAAACTTTCTCTTCACCGAGAATCCTCCGTTTCAGCAGATTCATCCACAACATGGCCTACATTCTATCACGGTAAACAGGTGGCTCATTTCTCCAGAAGCCCGTACCTGGGGTAGAATTCCTTTCGTTGGCCCTGCCTTCATTCGCGACCCTCTTTCTCATGCCGAACGCCCCATGCGATCCTCCCACGGGGGCGTCGGTCGATATTCAACGGCTTACCAACCATCACCTCACTCTCAACAGGAGAACATCCCATGAAGCGTTACTCAGTTTGGATGGCTATCCTTATCTTCAGCCTGCTCATCGTCGGCTGTGTCGCGGCAGCGCCTGCCGGCGAAATGATGGAAGATGAGGGCCCCAAAGTACTGGTCGTAGGCACCTCTCAGGAGCCGGAAAACGTATTTGTCATGTGGGGCTCGACGCGCACGGGCTCGGACGTGATGTCCTTCATGTGGCGCAAGCCGATCGCTTTCGGCGGCGACAACCAGCCCTTCGCCGAGATCCTGGAGTCATTGCCCAGCCAGGCGGACGGCACCTGGGTCGTCGACGAAGAAGCGGGCACGATGCAGGTGACCTACAAGTTCAGGCAGGGGCTGAAATGGTCCGACGGCGAGGAGATCACCGTTCACGACCTTGCCATGGCTTTCGAGATCACCTCGGACCCCAACTACATCTACTTTTCGGAGAGCTTCCCGGTCGAAAGTATCGAGATCGTTGACGACTACACGGCAATTCTCCACTACAAGGGGATCAATCTGTTCCCCGACCAGGAAGTACGCACGCACGTGATTCCTGAGCATGTCTACCGGCCGCTGTGGGAAGAGGCCAAGGCCAAGGGCGGCAACGTCTGGGAAAACTTCGGCAACATCGAGCAGGTTGCCATCAAGCCGGTCGTAAATGGCCCTTATATGCTGGAAGAGTGGGTGCCGGGCAGCCATATCCGCCTGGTCCGCAACCCGCACTTCAACGTTGGTGAAGAGCCTTCAATCGATGAGGTCCTTTACCGCATCATCCCCGACCTGAACAGTCTGGCGGTGAGCGTCGCCAGCGGCCAGGTCCACTTGACCGACGGGTGGCTTTCGCTGGAGCAGGCCAACGCCATGGAATCGGCCCCAGAGGTCGACCCTATTTTTGTGCCGGCGCTGTGGCTGGAACACGCCACGATTCAGGTCAACCGCCCGCCCTTGAGTGACAAGCTGGTGCGTCAGGCCATCCTGACCGCCATCGACCGCGAGGGCATCAACGAAGCTCTATTCAAAGGGCAGCAACCGCCGGCCCACTCGTGGATCAACTCGGCGCATCCCGCCTACAACCCGGACGTGCGCCAGTATAACTACGATCCTGACGAGGCGCTAAGGCTACTGGCCGAGGCCGGTTACACGCCTAACGCCGACGGTCAACTGGCCGACAGCGACGGCAACCTGTTGGAGATCCCCATCATTACGATCTCCGGAGACCGAACGCGCGAGCAGGTTTCAGCGCTGATTCAGGCACAGTGGCAGGAAATTGGTATCACGACCGAGGTGAAACCGGTTTCGGCGCGCCTGCTCTTCTCCGAGACACTCTTTGATCCGCCCAACTTCGAGGGCATCGCGATCTGGCGTTGGGTCTTCAATGCCAGGGTCGAACCGCGCGGCTTCTGGTACCCCGGCGAATCGGCTGCGCAGTTGGACCAGCTATTCGCCGAGGGCAACACCTGGGCAGAGAATGAGCGCAATAAGGAGTTGATCGACATGATCGACGCCGAACTCGACCAGGAGAAGCGCTATGCGCTCCTGCAAGAGCAGCAGGCGATCTGGGCTGAAGAGCTGCCGGTCTTGCCAATCTACTGGCATGTGCGCGTGGCAACCGTGAACACCGCATTGGAAGGCTACCAGCCTGCGGACCAGGCCATGGTCGGCTGGAACGTAGAGACCTGGGAACTGGAGTAGAACTCGTATCTCGGGAGCGGGGCAGGTGGTTTGGCGCCGCCTGCGCTGCTCCTGGCACGATGCCGGCGGCCGTGTCCTCATGCGTCCGTCAGGTAACGATGCCGCAACAGTTTACCGCCCATGAGCCAGTACATCCTGCGCCGCTTTCTTCAGATGATCCCCACAGTGTTGATCATCACAGTGGCTGTATTCTGGATGCTGAAACTGGCACCGGGTGATCCTCTCGACCTCCTTCTGGCAGGCAACCCGGACATATCACCCGAGCACGTCGAACACATCAAGAAGCTTTATGGGTACGACCGGCCGATCTATGAGCAGTACGGAAGGTGGCTGTGGCAGGTGGTGCAGGGCAATCTGGGCTACTCGCGCATCTATCACCGACCCGTTCTCTCGATCATACCGGACCGGCTACTGAACACGCTGGTGCTGACCGGTTCGAGCCTTTTGCTGAGCCTGCTGGTTGCCATCCCCATCGGCGTCTACACTGCCCTGCGCCAGTATTCGCTACTGGACTACCTGTTCTCATTTCTGTCCTTCTTCGGAATCGCCATGCCCGTCTTCTGGTTTGGCTTGATCCTGATCCTGCTGTTATCCGTTCAATTGAAACTATTGCCGCCAGGGGGCCATTACTCGTTGGAACAGGATGTAGGAATCTTTACCGTCCTGCGCTACTCCATCATGCCCGTAATTGTGCTCAGCCTGTTCAGCATGGCGATCTGGATGCGGTATATGCGGTCCGGGATGCTGGAGGTGATCCATGAGGACTATGTGCGGACGGCACGCGCCAAGGGTCTGGCGGAGGGCAGAGTGGTCGTCCGACATGCACTAAAGAATGCACTGATTCCCATGGTGACGCTGATTGCGTTGAGTATTCCCGGCCTCATCAGCGGCGCAGTGCTGACCGAGACGATATTTTCATGGCCGGGCATGGGTAGACTTATCTACGATTCGCTCATCAACAATGATTTCAATATCGCTATGGCGGTCTTCCTGATCTTCGCCTTTCTCGTGGCTCTGTTCAACCTCGCGGCCGACATTCTCTACGCCTTCATCGACCCCAGAGTGGTATATACATGAGCGATCACCACGGTTTTGTTTCAGCGAAACTGCTCAAGCCCCCAGAAATGGAAGGCCTTTTGAGGTTTTTTTGAGACTGGGGACTGAAATGGCAAGCGAGTTGATCCAAGGGCAGCAGACACGTACATACTGGCAGGATGTCTGGCAGCGATTGCGTCGTCATCGCGTTGCGCTGGTTGCGCTTATCGTGTTTGGGGCGATCATTTTCTACTCGGCGGCAGGCCCGTTGTTCTCCTCCTACTCGATTTCCAAGACGGATCTGCGGTCGCGCCTTATTGCGCCTTCCTCAGAGCACTACTTCGGAACCGATGAACTGGGAAGAGATATCGCATTGCGCATCATGGTAGGGGGGCGCGTTTCGCTCTTTGTCGGGTTCAGTGTTTCGCTGGTCAGCCTGGTGATCGGTGTCGTGATCGGCTCGACTTCGGGGTATTTCGGCGGCCATCTGGACAGCGTCCTTATGCGCTTTACCGATATTATGCTGTCGATTCCCAGCTTGCCGTTATTGCTCATACTTTCGCGCTATGGTGGAGGGTCGGTGTTCAGCATTATCCTGATCCTTTCGGTGTTCAGCTGGATGGGGCTGGCGCGCATCGTGCGCGGCACGATCCTTTCAATCAAGCAGCGCGACTTTGTGGAGGCGGCGCGCATGACCGGGGCCCGCAACGGACGCATCGTATTCCGCCATATCCTGCCCAGTACGCTGGCTCCAGTCATCGTCAACGCGACTCTGACGTTGGGCTTTGCCATAATCGCCGAATCGAGTCTAAGTTATCTTGGACTGGGCGTTCAGCCGCCAACACCGACTTGGGGGCAGATGCTGATCGGCGCCCAGCAGTTCATGGAATCGGCGCCGTGGCTGGCTCTGATTCCCGGCATGTTTCTCTTCGTGACCTTGCTGTGCATAAACTTTCTGGGCGACGGGCTGCGCGACGCTCTCGACCCCAAGATGACGCTGCAAAACTGAATCTCCATTTACTCACTACCACACAGTAATCTAGTCCGCCGATCAGACGCTCGAGGGCGTCGAGTCCATGACAGGAGCTCCCATCAGTGTCTTCCGAACGATCCGAACTCTCTGCCAACATCGGAATCCTATGGAGCGAACGCACGCGGCGCGCCAACGCCGAGGAAGCGCAACGCGCCGGAGCAGTTTACAGCTTTGAGGACGCTTGGGGGAAAGAGAAGAGCTGGCTCAAAGGGCAGTACGCCTATCTGGCGCCGAGCACGGTTTCAGCCTGCCTCAACCGCTTCAACCTCAAACACAGTTTCATCGGGGATGAAGGGCTGGCCGACCGCCTGGCGGAGGTTTCGCTCCTCTTCTTGCCCAGCGCACACAGCCTGACGCCGGCGGCGATCGGTGCAATCAGTTCCTGGCTGGAGAGGGACGACACATTCCTGTGCGTATCAGGGCCCACCAATCTGCCGCCTGAACTGCTCGGCCTTCAATGCCTGGAGTTGGGGCAGACAGAGGGCTATACAGCCTGGCAGTGGCGAAGCGACAGCCCTTTCGGCGACCCCGCCAGGTGGGAAGAGTGGTACATTTCAGGCTTCAAGGGTTTCTCTACTTGCATTGCTGAGCCGGTTGTCGGCTCCGTGGTTCATGCTGATCTTCTGGAGATCAGTGGGGACTTTTCGGGACCGGAGACGGCCACACGCCAACGTATTGGCGCCGGACTTGTTCAGACGGAGAAGAGTCTCTTTATTGCTAACGCTCTCTTTGAATACATGGGGGGCGTTTGGCAGGCGCACCTGAATGCCGAGGAGGTGCGGCGCTGGTTCAACCCGTTCAACTGGGCCGAGACACTGTTTTATCAACTGCGCGGCGTACTCTGGGCTTGCCGCCAGAAAACCCACTGGGATACGCGTCTGCGTACATTTGGCGGCTACGACGGCGTTATGAACATCCGCCACGACCCGGACAAGTCGGTGGACATGACGATGTTACGCTACCAGGAGGAGCACCTCATTCCTGCAACCCACACGCTTCTCGATGCGAATATCTCTCCGGAAGCGACAACAATAGAGATGGACCAGCAGTGGGTACGAGAGATTTCAAAGAGCGAGTTCATCGAAATCGGTCTGCACAACGACGCCATTCAGGAGACTCCGCCCAAGTGGATGATGGGGGCTAACCTCGCCCGGCACGTAACCGAGTCCGAAAAGAATCTGGGAGTTCGACTTTACACCGGCGGTCGCCATGGAGGCTACAGCGTTTATCCTGAGATGATCGACGCGATGGACTATCTCTATCAGACGGCGCCGCACTTTCTCGGTCTGGGCACTTTCCACTTTCATTTGATGGCTGAATACGGCGATCGGGCGCCAAACCCACAGTTGGATGACATGGTAGTCACGTACCAGACTCTTACCTCACCGACGATTGCCAGCCCTGGATTCTGGTTTCCCTTCCACGGCGTGGTCAGCACAACTGAAGAGTGTCGGCAGCTGCGCGGCTGGGACATGACCCATGAGTACGACCCACCACCTGAAGTGATCGACGCGGTCTACGACCGGCCCAACAGCAAAGACCAGGACCCCGCTACCGCACTGCTGGACGGCGTCTACCAGCTGCAATATCACCCCCTGTTCACCGTTGATCCCAGCTACAACAACGGCCGCGGCACTTTCGACTGGATGTGTTACGGCATCCGCCGCGCAGAGCGTCTCAACTTCTGGCAGGCGACCCAGCGGGAAATCTACCAGCGCATGCAGGACTACGAGGATGTTCAGTTCCGGGTGGCTGAAGGCGGTAGAACAGTTCACGTGCACAACCCGACGGAACGGACGGTCGAGGAGCTGATGGTAGAAACGGAAGCGCCGATTGGCGCCCCTGAGCAGGCGGGGCCGGACGCGCTGGGCGCAGGCGCGGTTTCAGACGAGGTTGAAACCGCGCCAGAAGTGGAATACGCTTCGCTGCGGGTTGAGGCGGGCAAGGGATCGGACGGGGGGACCCGCTACCTGGCGCACATTGTCAGGAACCGCTACTTTACATTGCCGCGGTTGGAGCCGGGGGCATCCTGCACGATCCATTTAGAAGGCGGTGGCCCCCGGCATCCTTTCGTAGCCCAGGCCAATAGCAAGAGTATGCGCTTTGTCGACGTGAGCTTCGTACCCGGGTCTGGCCAGCTTACCGTCCGCGCGTACGTAATCCGCTATCATGGTCTGGTGGTGCAAGGGTATGCGCCGGGCGACCGTGTTCATGTCGAAGTGGATGGGGTGGAGCGGCAGCCGCTGGAGTCGGAGGATGGCCGTCTGTTACTATACTTGCAGGGCCCGGAAAACTATTTCGCTGAGCGCACAATCGTGTTGCGGAAACTATAGAGGAAATGACAATGCAACTGTCCGACATCCGTCCCCTCACCCCCATAACCCAAGAGTACGCCTACTTCCAGAGCAGCGGGTTCTCGCCGAAGATGGAGCCGGTGATCGAAGAGACGAACCGCCGGGCGCAGTTCCAGAACGCCGGCGGGGCCGCGCCCGGGATTCACGAAGAGATGCTGGAGGGGTTCGAGGCGACACGGGAAAAGGTCGCGCGGTCGATGAACGCCGACGCCGACGAGATTGTGCTGGGTGAGAACACGACTATCGGCATCAACATCGTGGCCAATGGGATCAACTGGCAGGCGGGGGACAACGTCATCCTGAGCGATAAGGAGCATCCGGGCAACCGCATCACCTGGTACAGCCATGTCCATCGGTATGGAATCGAGTTGCGTTTCCTGCAGGTCGTGCACGACGAGGAGCAGATGCTGGAGCAGTTTGAGCGGCTGCTCGATGAGCGTACCCGGGTCGTTTCGATCAGCCATGTTTGCCGCCGTACCGGCCAGCGGCTGCCGGCGCGAGCGCTGGTCGATCTCGCCCATGACAGAGACATACCGGTTCTGCTGGACGGGGCCCAGGCCTATGGCGCAGTTCCGGTTGATATGCGCGAGTTGGACTGCGACTTCTACGCCTTCAGCGGGCACAAGTACATCATGGCGCCGCAGGGCACGGGTGGATTCTACGTGCGGCGGGACATGATTCCCTGGATCCAGCCGAGCTGGATCGGCTCCCATTCGCAGAAGGATTTCGATATGGTGGGCGGCCTTACTCTGCTGGATGAGGCAAAGCGTTTCGAGTTCGGGACGCGGAACCTGGCGGACCAGATCGGTTTTGGCAAGGCGCTTGACTGCTGGGAGGAGATCGGTTGGGAGAACGTGTTCTCTTATATTTCCGCCTATACCGACCGTCTCAAGGCGGCACTACAAGGGGTACCGGGCCTGACGCTGCATACACCCCTCCCATACGGGAGGTCGTCAGGTATCGTCACTTTCAGTCTTGGCGAGTATACGTCGGAGGAGATCCTGGAGCGCTTGAGGGAGAGAAAAGTGCTGGTTGCGCCGCTGGAACAGGACGGCGCCATGATCCGCGTGTCTACGCACGTCTTCAACAACGATGACGATCTTGAACGGCTGGTCAGTGGTCTGCGGGCCATGATATAGCCGGCGGCTCCATTCCAAATGGCGGACTTCGCCCCCAAACGTCGGAACCTGCGGGCGTTTCAACTGGTCTGCGCTCGCCAGGAGGAACAAGACTTCTGCGCGAGGGCCTCTGATTTTTGACCGGACCAACCGTTGGCGTTATACTTGTGGCGGATTCTCACATTATCCCAAAGACAACAACCAAATATCTTTCCATCCCTTTACCCTTCAAGGAGACCTTCAGTTATGAACAGATTTGCCCCGTTGATCGCGTTTCTGGCAGTCCTGGTCATGGTAACCGCGGTCGGTTGTGCGCCCGTGGCGCCGGCGTCAGAGATGGCCGAAGAGGAAATGATGGAGGTTGTCAGCACAGGCGGCGTTACCCTGCCGGACGACGCTGCGCCTCTTGACCAGCAGGTGTTCCGCTCTGCCGGTATTGAAGGCAAGCATTTCGACACCATGCGCAATGAGTACGAAGGCTTCGCTTACGAGTCGACGATTGAGCAGCTGGCCAAGATGGGCCCGGAAGGCGACTGGCACCCGGCCGCGGCCGACAGCTGGGAGCTTTCCGAGGACGGCCGAACGTGGACCTTCCACCTGCGGCAGGACGCCATGTGGAGCGACGGCACGCCGGTTACGGCTGAGGACTGGGTATACAGCTTCCGCCGCTACCTGAACCCGGAGATGGCCAACGTCTACGCCTGGTTCCTGTTTGACCTCGAGAACGGTGAGGCGTACAACAAGGGAGAGGTTGACGTAGAGGAGTTGGGCGTCAAGCTGATCGACGACCACACCTTCTCCCTCACCACCACGGTGCCGATTCCCTACTACATGTTCAAGATCAACTGGCACGCGGCGCCGGTTCCCCGCCACATGGTGGAGGAGCACGGCGACGACTGGGCCAACGATCCCGCGACAGCGCCGAGCAACGGCCCCTACCGCATCTCCGAGTGGAACCGGGGCAAGAACGTGATCTTCACGCCCAACCCGTACTACACGGGACGCTACCCGGCGACATTTGAACAACGGATTCAAGTGATCATTCCTGAGGTCGGCGCGCCGCTGCTGCAGATGTATCAGGCCGGCGATATCGACGGCGGGGTCGGCGTGACCGGCGATGACCTTGTACAGGTGCTTGCCGATCCGCAACTGAGCAAAGAGGCCTACATCAGCGTGATGAACCGCGGCGTCTACATCTACATGAACCAGCGCACGCCGCCCTTCGACAACATCCTGGTGCGCCAGGCATTCGCGCACGCGGTTGACCGCACGGCCCTTTGCGACAACGTCATGCGGGGAACCTGCATTCCCGCGCACGGCTTCCTGCCCAAGGACTTCCCGTGCGAGCGCAACGACGACCCGGAGTTGATCGCGTTCCAGAACTACGATCCGGAACTGGCTGCGGACCTGATGGCGCAGGCCGGCTATCCCGGCGGCGAGGGCTTCCCCGAGCTGACGATCTACACCAAGGAGGGTGAGTTCATCCGCGAAGCCGAGGCGATCCAGCGCATGCTGGCCGACAACCTGGGGGTTAAACTCACCCCGCAGAACGTCGAGCGCGCCTACTATGTCGACCAGATGCGCAACGGCGAGCTGAAAGTCGCCCTCAATCGCTGGGGCGCTGACTTCATCGATCCGAGCAACTTCGTGGACTGGTGGGACGATCCCGCCGCCTCCTACTTCACCGGCTGGACCGACGAAGAGTACCGCAACCTGATCGACACGGCCCGCCCAATGGCGATGTCGACCGAACGCTGCGACCTCTACCACGAGGCCCTCAAGATCCTGGCGCGAGACGCGATCGGCGTTTTCGTAATGAACCCCGTACAGGCTGTCCTGTACAAGGACTACGTTTCAGGGCTGACCCTCACAGACGACGGCACACTTGGCGTCTATAACATGATGCTCCTGGACAGCGCCTACGTTAAAGAGTAGTAGCTCAATTCTGGAGGAGTGAGAGAGATGAAACCGCTCTCACTCCTCCAGGTCCGATCACTTCGTCCGCCGTCGACACGTATCCATGAGCTTTGCATGACCCGCTGCTTGAATCTCTCCTCTCGATAGACGGAGGCCCGGATGGCGCGCTATGTTCTGGGACGCTTCGCTGGCATCATTGGCGTCCTGTTTATTGTATCGATCATGATCTTTCTCATGATCCACTCCATTCCGGGCGGCCCGTTCGACGCCATGCCGACGACATCCGAGTTCAGAGAGATCCCTGAACACATCCGCGAGAAGCTGATGGCCAAGTACGGTCTCGACAAACCGCTCTATGTACAGTATTTCCGCTACATGTGGGCAGCGCTGCGCGGCGACTTCGGCATCTCCTTCCGCTATGGGGAGCCGGTCACGGATTTCATCAGCCGCTCCTGGCCCGCAACTGCGCAACTGGGGCTGTCGGCCATGGCGATTGGCATACCGATCGGCATCGGTTTGGGAATCCTGGCCGCGCTGCGTCCAAATACCTGGTTGGACTATCTCACCAACGTTGTCGTAATCACAACCTTTGTCACCCCGCCCTTTGTTGTCGCCATAATGAGCATCATCATCTTCGCGGTGGCCTTGCGCTGGCTGCCTTCCGGCGGTTGGGGAGAACCCAAGCAGTGGATCCTGCCCACCTTCGTCTATGCGCTCGGCCAGATCGGCGGCATGGCCCGCTTCACGCGTTCCAGCATGGTGGACGCAATGCTGGCGGAGTTTGTGCGTACGGCCCGGGCCAAAGGGCTGCGAGAGCGGGCGGTCGTGATGCGGCACGCCTTCCGTTCGGCGTCACTGCCGCTCATCACATTGTTGGGGCCGATGGTGGTCAACCTGCTGCTGGGTTCGTTCTTCATTGAAGCGATATTCCGCATACCGGGCATTGGCGGTCAAATCACCCTGGCCCTCTATAATCGGGATTACCCGGTGATCATGGCGCTGATCCTGCTGTGGACCTTTGCCATTGCCATCGCCTACCTCGTCACCGACCTGCTCTACGGCGTGGTCGACCCGCGCATACGCGTCGGCGGCGCCATGTAAGACGCGCCTGAGGTCGCAACAGGCGCGAAGGAGACTTACAATTTCCACCTCCTCCCCGAAGCAGAATGGTGACCGCCACAGCGCCGCCGCGCAGGCTGCTGCCATGGCCCTCGACCTGAACTCGCGGCCTCGAAACCTGTGGGGGGACGCGGCCAGGCGGTTTTCACGCAACCTGCTGGCCATGATTTCCCTGTCTTTCGTCCTTCTCCTGGTTTTCCTGGCCCTGTTCGCCAACGTTCTGGCGCCGGAGGGCTACGATTACCAGCAGTACGACAAGACGTGGCTCTTCCCCTCGCTCGAACATCCGATGGGCACAGACCCCTTCGGTCGCGACATTCTGACGCGCGTCATCTACGGCGCGCGTATTTCGCTGGCGATTGGCTTTATCAGCAATATCATCGCCCTTGCCATCGGCCTCCCTTATGGGGCGGCCGCGGCCTGGTACGGAGGCGCCGTTGACTTTGTTCTCATTCGTATCATTGAAATCATCAACTCCGTTCCCAATCTGTTGCTGGGCATTCTGATCATCAGCGTTCTGGGGTCGGGCTTTCGCAACGTTCTCTTTGTCTTCGCAGTCACCGGCTGGATGGGTATTGCGCGCCTGGTGCGGGGCCAGTTCCTCTCCTTGCGCGAACAGGACTATGTACTGGCGGCGACCTGTATTGGCGTACCCAACTATCGCATCATCATCCGCCATCTGTTGCCGAACACGATGTCTCCCATTATTGTCAGCGTGACGTTGGGCATCCCCGGCGCGATTCTGGGCGAGTCCGGCCTGAGTTTTCTGGGGATTGGCATAAACCCACCGCTTCCCAGCTGGGGGCGTATGCTCAATGACTATCTCAGCGCGATCCAGTCGCACTGGTATCTGGCCTTCTTCCCGGGCCTGATGATCGCGCTGGCGATGTACGCTTTCACGCTCATGGGAGATGGGCTTCAGGATGCTCTGGACCCGACCAAGTAGGCAGTAGCAGGATACCAGGTGGCTGCAAGGATTGTCCCCTGGCAGTTGAGCCAACACGCTTCCTGATTCAACGGGTGACTCCATGGACACCGAACCAGGCGAGCCGCAGAATTCTCCCCTTAGTCAGCTGCGGGCTGACGTCCCCCTGGCGAGTGAATACATCTATCTGAACAGCTGCACATTCGGTCCGGTCCTGCGGTCGGTCCAGCGTTGCATGGCGGACGCGCTGCGGGAGGAGAACGAGGAGATCATCGCAGTTCGCGGAAAGGAGGCGGGCGTTCGCTTTTATGAACGCGCCGAAAAGGCGCGTCAAGGTGTGGCGGAACTGTTGGGCGTCCCGGCGGCGGACGTTGCGTGGGTCTACAATACGACGACCGCCTCTCGCCTGGCCATCATGAGCGTGGACTGGCAGGCGGGAGACAGACTGGCGGTGACCGACGTCGAACATCTCAGCACGCACAGGGCGGCGAGGGGATTGGCGCAGGGACGGGGCGTGGAAGTCACCGTTGTTCCCACATCAGAGCCGCAAGACCCAACGTACAGCGGGCCCGCCTACTTCCTGGAGCAGCTGGACCGAATGCTGACGCCGACGCATCGCCTCTTGGTGATAAGCCACGTCTCCAACATTGACGGACGCCGTCTGCCGGTTGCCGAAGCGACGCGCCTCGCCCGTTCACGCGGGGTCAGGACGCTGGTGGACGGGGCGCAGTCCGTTGGCCTGTTTGGGGTCAATGCGCAGGAAATCGGCGCCGAGTTTTTCAGCGGCTCGGTCCATAAGTGGCTGATGGGGCCGCCCGGAATCGGCTTCCTGGTTATTTCCGAATTGGGCCGGAGAAGTTACAACCCTTTTCATCTTCCTCTCCCCGCAGTTGCCGGGGGCGGCATCGACGGCAGCCGGATTACTGCCGCGGCCCTCAACGAGTTGGGTACGCCCAACTATGCCCTGCGCATGGGCGCCGGCGCGTGTGTGGAGACGGCGCATCGTACCGGAATCGGGAAAATCGAAGAGCAATGTCGCACGTTGACTGAGCGGTTGCGAGCCGGCCTCCGAAATCTCCCCGGAATTCGCGTCGCCAGCCCGGACAGTTGGGAACATTCATCGAGCATCACAACAGTTCAACTGCACGCAGGTACGCCTGACCGCTGCTTGCAGCTTGTTGAGCGCCTGTTGGAAGAGTATCGAATCGTCGTAAAATACCGTCCGGAGATATGCGGCGTGCGCATTGGCGTTGCCGCGTTCAATACGGCAGAAGAGATCGAGCAGCTACTTACCGCTTTGGGCCGCCTTGTACCTCAGGTCTGAACAGCAGAGAGGACGTTTGAACAGATCATGCCAGAACCAAGAAACTGCACGCCGATAATCTCAATCGACACGCCGACGCCCCCTCCCTACTGGGCGCTGCTGGAGTGGGAACTGATTCGCAACCAGACTGCTGCCGTCGAGGAGTTCTACGCCCGCTATTTTGACGAGCGCGGCTATCTTCTTTGTGTTCCCCGCTGGGGCGGCGATGACGGGCCGGATGACGCGGCCGAAAACCTGGCGGGATGGACCATGCTGCACGCGCTGGGCGCGCCCGATAATGTTCTGGAGCTCTATAAGAAGGGCTGGGAGGGCCATCTGCGCCAGTACACCGAAGCCAAGACTGTCGAAGTGCCTTTCGCTCGCGACGGCATGTACTACAAAGAGTTTCCCGTCATGTTTGACTGGATGCACAACGGCGAGGGCTTCTCGGTTTTCTTCCTGCAGCCCCTGTCGGACCCGTACAACCACCTCGCGCGCCAGCGTATGGAACGCTTTGCCGGCTTCTACATGGGAACCGATCCGCAGGCCCACAACTATGACCCGGAGCACAAGGTCATTCGCAGCATGTTCAACGGCAGCCGGGGCCCGCTGATGCGCAAGTCGACCGGCCTCGACTGGGCCGGCGATTCGCTTGAAATCGAAGGGCGCTTCAAGCCTGGTCATGGCGAACGCAACTACGCGGAAATGGTAGCCCACTTTGAGGACTACAACGACGTGGTCGGCGACCACCCGCTCAATCTGTCGACGACGACGCTGGCCTTCAACGCCTACATGCAGACCGGGGACGCCAAGTACAGGGACTGGCTGGTCGATTACATCGATGCCTGGTGCGAACGGACCGCGGCTAACGGCGGCATTACTCCCACCAATATCGGGCTGGACGGCAGCATCGGAGGCGCCAGTGACGGGAAGTGGTACGGCGGAGTCTATGGCTGGGGATTTACGGTAACGGTGCCGCAGACGGGGGAACTGGCGCACCGGCCGTTTTTCCTGAACCGTGTGCACTACGGCTTTGGCAACGGGCTGCTGATGACCGGCGACCAGAGTTACGTGGACACGTGGCGCGGCGTCATTGACAAGGTAAACGCCAATAGCAAGACGGAGGGAGGGCAGACGCTTTACCCCCACATGCACGGCGACGCTGGCTGGTACGATTTCACGCCGGAGCCGTTCGGCACCGGCGCGCTCGAGGTTTACTACTGGTCGATGGACAGGGCGGACCTGCGGCGCGTGCAGGAGAACGAGTGGGTACGTTTTCTGGAAGGGGACAATCCGGACTACCCGGTCACAGCTCTGCAGGAGGATCTGGCAGAGGTGCGAGAGAGAATTGGCAAGGCGCGCGCCGACAGCAGTTCGCCGGATACGCGCATGTCTGACGACATGAACGGCTTCAATCCCGCTATGGTGAGCCGTCTGACCGAGCTCATGCTGGGCGGCCTGCCCACAGAGCGGTTGGGCTTTCCTCTCCACTGTCGCGTGCGCTACTTCGATCCGGCGCGGCAGAGAGCGGGCATTTCGGAGGATGTTGGCGCGCTGGTCGAGAGCATGAGCGCCGACGAGATGTCCCTGATTCTGGTCAACACCGACCAGGTAGGCGCGCGCACCGTCATTGTGCAGGGAGGCGCCTACGCGGAGCATCAGTTCATGAGCGTAACCCAAAACGACGAGACGATCCCTCTCGATTGTGACAATTTCACCGTGCGCCTCGGGCCGGGCTGCGGCAGCAGATTGCAGATCCGGATGGCGCGGTATGCCAACCGACCCACTTGCGCCTTCCCGTGGGATCGCTGAACATACCGAGCAGCAGGACAGGCGGACCCGGCCAATCGCCCCTTACTGGCTTCGCGGTAACCTTGCCGGCGCGCCTCAGACACAGGAGTTGAAGATCCCGATGGATACAGACACCAGACCCAACGTCCTGATCTTCCTATGTGACCAATTGCGGATCGACCTGTTGTCCTGCTATCAGGAGACGCTGGTCCGAACACCGCACATCACTGCGCTGGCCGGGGATTCCTGTCTGTTCGAACGGGCCTATACGCCCATAGCTCTCTGCTCGCCCGCCCGCGCCAGCCTGCTCACCGGCCTCTACCCCCACGGCCACCACATGTTCAACAACTCGACCCCACATTATTCCTACTGCGAGCGCCTGAGGCCGGACGTGACGATGCTGCAGGACTGGATCGACGAGGAAAGCGGCTATGAGTCGGCCTGGTTTGGCAAGTGGCACATCGGTCCGGCGCAGGACCTGTTCGACTCCCGATTCCACCACACGCACGACGAGCCACACGAAGGCGGCCCCGTCTTCCTGGACAGCTCGCACTGGCATCCCAACACGCGCATCGCCCCCCTTGTTCAGAGCGTGGGGCGCGGCGCCGCAGGTACGCTGGACGTGGGGATGGAGGGGTTTCCCGATGTGGTCGCGGCCCGTTACACGCAGGCGTTTCTGCGCACGCGGGACACGGCCAGACCTTTTTTCGCTACCTGTTCCCTCCCCGGTCCGCATTTCCCCTGGATGGTACCGGAAGAGTGGGGCATTCGATACGACCCGGCTGACATCGATATGTGGCCCAATCGCTATGACACCTTTGAGGGAAAACCGATAAACCAGAGAAAGATACGCCTGTTGAACGAGACAAATGCCGGGGGTCTTTCCTCTGAGGAACAGGACCAGGAGCTGAAGGAGCTGCTGGCCTGCTGCTTCTCCTACATAGAGCTGATCGACGAGATGGTGGGCGAGGTCGTGTCGACTCTCAAGGAACTCGGCCTCTATGAAGATACCGCTATCATCTTCACGGCGGACCACGGCGATATGGCCGGGTCGCACGGGTTGATGAACAAGGGCGCCTATATGTATGATGAAACGTACCGCATCCCCATGCTTCTCAAGATGCCCGGGGCGACCAGCGCATCACGCAACAGTTCTTTTGTTCATCTGATGGATGTGACGGCAACCTGTCTTCACCTGATGACGGGTACGGAACAGGACAGTTTGTCGGGGCGGAGCCTTCACGGACAGTCTCTGCTGTCGCTGGCCGCGGGGGAGGATGACTGGCCGCGGGGTATGCATTACGCGCAGTATCACGGGGACCCGTGGGGTCACTACTCCTCCCGGATGGTGACCGACGGACGCTGGAAGCTGGTCTGGAACCTGACCGATCTTTGCGAGCTGTACGACCTGGAGAACGACCCTCACGAGTTGCATAACCGCTTTTACGATCCAGCTTGCAGTGAGGTACGCGCTGCCTGCTTCGATTATCTCCTGGCCGAGGCGAGGCGTACCGGCGACGCCCACGTCTTTCTGCTGAAGCCGGAGCACGAACTGGCTATTACAGGGATACCTGTTCGCGGAAGTTCCTGAACCCCCGGCGCCCTGCAACTCCTGCAACGGTACTGACATGAATCAGCGAAGCTCAAGAGTCTAATCCCGCAAAAAATTGAAGGAGAACTGCGATGAAATTTGGCGCCTTTCTTCCCAGCCACGGACCGGCGAAGTCGCCGCAGTCGGTCCATCAGGTGGCGCAGGCGGCGGAGCAGGCCGGTTACGATTCGCTGTGGGCCGCCGATCACGTGCTTGTGCATCAGAGATTCAGCGATTTCTGCATGATCGAGACCTTTGTCACGCTGGGATACGTGGCGGCTATCACCGAGAAGATTACGCTGGGCACGACCGTACTGGTGCTGCCGCAGCGCGATCCGATCCTGGCTGCCAAGCAGGCGGCCGCGGTTGACCAGTACTCAGGCGGGCGCCTGATCCTGGGCATCGGCGTGGGATGGATGGATGACGAGTACCGCTACTTGCGCACCGACTTCAGTAAGCGCGGCCGCATGATGGATGAGTGGATGGACGTGATGCGCGTCCTGTGGAGCGAGGACGAGCCTTCATTCCAGGGTGAGTGGATCAGCTTCGAAGAGAGCGCGTTCGAGCCGAAACCGGCGCAGGAGGGGGGCCCGCCGTACACGATCGGCGGGTTGAGCGACGCTGCTATCCGGCGGGCGGCGACGAAGGCGAGCGGCTGGCATCCGATCCACATCGAACCGGAGGAGGTCGCCGCCGGCGTCGCCAAGATGCGCGCCTGGGCGAACGGCGAGCCGCGAACGGTCGTGTTCCACGCCCGCACCGAACTGGGTGATCAGGCGGACCCGGAAGTGTCGATACTCAGAGGGTCGATGTCCGAGATCAACGACCGCATCGGGCGCTACGCTGAAGCGGGCGTCGAGCACATGCTGTTCGACTTCAACACCGCGCCTACGGCCGGTGCGATTCAGGATCAGATGGAGAGGATCGCGTCTGACGTGTTCCCGGTCCATCAGACCGCGTGAGCGATAGGGACCTGCAGGGCGCCAGCTGCTTACAGGGAGTCGATATCCTCTATCTCCGCCCAGCCGCCGCTGTCCTTTGACGCCTCGGCTGCCAGCCCTGTCAGGTGAAGTTGAGCGACGGATCTTGCGTCCGCGGGAAGCGGCCCGGTCCCGAGCGCTTCTCTGAGAGCATTGACGCCGCCGGCTTCGGAGGCACCTTCAGCCAGCGGCTCACCGGCGACAGCGTCGAGAAAAACGGTGACGCATTCGTTCATGCCGGGCCAGCCGGCGCGCGGCTCGGACTCAGCCACCATTTCAACGGACCAGTCGCTCTGGCTGCGTGTGCGCTGGCGCAGTTCGCCGGAGAAGAGATCAACGACCAGGTCGCCGTCTTCCCCGTTCACTTCGACGGTCGTTTCCAGATCAACCACGCAGTCGAGATTGACCTGCACCGTACCCCACGTGCCGCCATAGTCGTAGAGTCCCTGGCACTGCCGCTGGGCGCGTCCCGGCAGGCCCTCCCCTTCAAAGATCAGAACCCGAGATGGCGTTGCGCCGAGGATGCGGTTGAGGGTGTCCACGTACCAGGGAGCAATATGGTTGAGTGTGCTCAGGTCTGCCTCCGGGTCCGCGCCCCAGCTCGATTGCAGTCGAACCGATGCGGTATGGACCTGGCCGATGACCCCGTCGCGCACACGCCTGACTGCCTCAATGAAGACGGGAATGAAGCCGATTTCGAGATCGGCGTGGGTCACCTGGGGGGCATCCAACAGCCGGGCGACCATTGGCCGAATACGCTGGCGCCGGTTGGAAAGGGGCGGTTCATAGAAGATCGGCACGCCGGCGTCGAGCGCCGCGGTCAGCGCCTCTTCGTGCGCGGCGTCGGAGACGGCGACGAAGACAGCGTCGACCGGCGGACCCTCCAAAAGAGCTGCGGAATTTGAGAAAACGGAGATTTTCGGGCCGAGTTCGGAGGCGATGCGCTGCTGCGTGGCTGCGCTCGGCGCGGCCGCGGAGACAATCTGGGCGCGGCCGTCCCGATGCAGCGCGGGCAGGTAGGCCATGCGGGTCCAGTTGCCGTAGCCGATGAGTCCGATGCGTAGTGCCATTCAAATCTCTCCCCAAAGATTTACAAATCAGGCCAAACCAGAGTGCGACCTGCAAACGCATCACGGACTCTCCGACCCTCAGCGGTCAACTCATCCGTGAAGCACTTCTCCATTACATCTTGCCCGTTCTTGAAAGGAACTTGGTCAAATTCCTCAGGAAATGCGAGCGCATTCAATGACATCGACAATTCGCCTTCGGTCTTCGACCGTGCACACTGGTCAAGGGAATTGCTCACACTTGCAAAGCGATCCTTCTCGTTGTAGCCATTGTAAAAGAAGGAAGGCGCGACAACTTCCAACGCGATATTGCTGACGTCCATCAGAGGTCGAAAATACTCTCCGTGTAGAGGCAGTTCCCTCCTGTGGACACGGCAAAAGAGATAAGCAACTCCGTATCTGAGAACCTGCCTCAGTGCAGAGCGCGGATTGCTCCGTGTCGTCCCCTTACTCCATTTCAACTCGATCAGTCGCGCGCATTTGCTCGACTCGGGCCAATACACAAGATCAACGGCATTGTGCCTGTTTCTATCAGAAGTGACTATTCCAGATGCAACTGGACACTGATTGAACCAACTAGGCATGTGTCTTTTTTCCGCCAACATGGCTACGGCTTTCTCGAGCATCGTTTCCTTGTATGGGTTGGTGGGACCAATGTAGCTTGCTTGCCTGAGCCTCCAGAGCTCCTGAGATTCTGAAGAAGGAGAGCCAGAGCAATTGGATTCCAGCACATCAAAAATCTTTTTGGGGTCTTCAATTCCGCAAGTATTATCGAAAAAACTAGGCATCTTCAGTCTCTCAAGTCATCAACGCTAACATAGATACTGATTATACGGTCTGCCAGCCGGTGATCTTGGGCCAAACCTAAGTCTGCGTGCTGTCTTACAGCTGCTTCTTCCCAATCTTGAATACTGAATGGCCCATTCATCTGCACATCGTTGAGGAAGCAAATCATCAGCAAGTATGCGTCGATGCCATTGCGCTCTGCCAAGAGGTAGAGATGCGCCAAGCGGTTAGCATACTGATAGTGGGGATTATCTGCCCAGTCAACACATAGGTCGGCGCCAAGGAATTTCTGCGTCTCTTTCAAACTCGAGTTTATTCTATCAATTGAGTCCTTACAGGACGCCCTGCTCCTTGAACTCCTCTTTTCCTTGATATATGACTTTGCTTCGACCAACAGTGGTTGGAGATCGTCAATCTTCGCCAATGCATCCCAGTGAGGTCCCCCTCTTGGCCAAAACTTGCCAAGAGGGTGGCGGTCGAGTTTCAATCCCAAGAGGTCAATGAACTTCTGATCTTTGTATTCTCTGTAGTCACAGTGCCTCAGTGGTGAGAGCCACTTGACTTTGGACTGTTTCAAATTCAATTGGGGGGCCAAGTGGCTATACAGGACACCAGGATAACAGTTGACAGCCTGCCGAATCCATTTCTTACTTCCCTTCTCCTCTCTCCTCTGCTTTCGAGTCACATCACTTTCTCCTGAGCAAGATCGAATCCGGGCTCTGTGCGGCTGATGCTTTCCAGGTTTTTCGTCAATACAACGGGTCCGGCCAGCGGACATAGGCTAGCGCGCCCGCGAGCCGGCTGAAGTCCTCCTCGGTCAGGTCATCCCGATAAGGCAACGCTTTCTGGATCGCCTCCGGCTTGCCGGCATAGCGGCTGACGATCTTTTCGGCATTGATTTGGGCATCGCCGTACTGCAGGACGAGAAGGCAGACGCATGGATACCCATGCTGACGGGCGTACCAGGAACCGACGTCGATCAGGCGAATCACCTGATCGCGTTTGCGGTCGAAGGTCGTGAATTCGCTTACGCCGGAATGACACTTGGCCTCAACCAGTACAACCGCGCTCTTCCCCAGCGTGATCATCAGGTCCGGTTCCGAACTGGCCTCCGCCTTCTGGCGGCTCGGAGGCGGAGGGAGCTTTGGCCAGAACTCCAGCTTGGCAGCAGGAATGTCCTTAAAGACCCGGGGCGGCACAGCGCCGAAGAATGACTGTCGTATGAGCTGGGTCAGGACACGGGTTCTCTGTGGCCCGTCGCTGAGCAGTGGACTGAAGTAATGCCAGGTGCGGGCATCTTCGGAGTTCTCGCTGAGAACTTTAGGCAAACCTTCCGCGATCGACGGCGGAAACCTATCCGTCAGTTTACCCTGGAATGCCGGGTGCGCAGTATCGGTCTGTCTCAGTAAAGGATGATCTTCCGGCCGCCTCCAGACCCTGATCCTGGAGGCGCTTAGAACGAACTCGCTCAATTTCCTGCCCAACCTTAGAGATAAAAGTTACCGATTGGAAAGCTGAGTGCCTGTGAAACATTTTACGAAAAATAGTTTTCTCTTACAATTCCACGCAAGCCAGGAATGTATAGCCAGGGAAACGCCAATTCCGTTACCACTGCGGTCTGCCTGATGAACTCATACTCATTGGCAAGGGGAAAATATCATGTTACCCTCACTTTAGTTTTTCAACAGACTGCCTCCCGCAGCAGCAATTCAGCGTCCAGGAGCTTAGCCCAAAAACATGCCTAGATTTATCGTAATCGGCGGAGGCGCGATCGGCCTGAATACCGCTTACCGGCTGGCGCGCCTGCAGTCCGGTATGGTCACGCTGTTGGAGAAGGGGCAGGTTGGCGACGGCTCCAGCAGCCGCGCCGGCGGTATCATCACTGGTTTGCTGTGGTCGGAGACGGGCGTGCTGGCGCGAATGATCAGCCTGCGCCTCTACCAGGAGTTGAGCGCAGACCTGGAACGGTACGGCTACCGTTTCCAGAACGTCGGCTGCTTGAATCTGTTCGACCCGGCATCCTGGACGGAGCGGGAAGCGCTGCTCCCCTTGTATGATCGCCTCGGCTTTGCCTACGAAATTCTCGACGCTGCGCAGATGCGGCGCCGCTGGCCCGATCTGACGCCTGAGGCCGACCTGGTCGGACTCCACGACGCTCTGGGAGGCTACAGCGAGCCGCACGAATTTGTGCCTGCGCTGGCCAGGCGCTGCCGCGATCTGGGTGTCGAGATACGCGAGAACGCGCGCGTGAGCGGTCTTCAGCTGGAAAACGGCCGCGTTGTCGGCGTGCAGACGGCAATGGGTGTTCTGGAGGCGGATGTTGTGATCTGCACCGTCCACGCCTGGACCACGGCCTTTATGGAGCGCTGTGGCGTGCGGCTGCCGATCAAGTCCTTCGTCCACCAGCGGTACGTCTCCTCAGTACTGGAGGAACGCGTTTCGATTCCGGCCATCAATGCCAACCCCTACGGCGGCTATATTCGCCCGGCGCGTTTGGGTACAACCGACTTCCGCATACTGGCCGGAGGGGAGACCGAAGACAGGGAGGAGGAGCGCGTCGACGATCTTGCCTTTCACATGTCGGCGCTATCTGCTCCGCGGAGTCTTCGGAGTCATCTCGCGGAGAATCTGGCACCTCTCGTTCCCAAACTGGCCGCGACCCGCTGGGAGACCGAGCAGGTCGGGCTGATCTCTTTCTCTCTGGACAGCGAACCGGTCCTGGGGACGCTGCCTCATTTGCCTGGACTGGTGGTGGGGGCGGCGTTCCATTCCGGTGGGTTTGCCTACAGTCCGGTGGCAGGTCTGCTGCTGGCGGAGCTTGCGGCCGGCGAATCGCCGAGCGTCGATGTTTCCTCCTTCTCGCCGGGTCGATTCACCGAAGAGGATACGGACGCCTACCTGACAGAGACTGTGGTTCAAGCCGAAGCGTTCCGGCGCCGCCACTGATTGGGCAACGCGCGGTAGCTGCCCAGCTTTGACAAAACGGCGATAATTTGGCATAGTTGCGGCGTTCGCCCGGCCCGCCCACACTGGCACGCGCACAACTGTGCGAATCATCACTGGCGATCTCCCGTTGCCGGATCTGATTATTGCCTAATCATCCAAACTCTTGGGAAAGCGAACATCAGAGCGACAGTCGACTTCCAAAAGTCATTCTGTCCTGTCCACCATCGCCCTCGAGAAGGGCACAATCATCCTAAGATCCATCAACTTCATAAGGGGAATTTCACATGAGACATTGGCATCTCCGATTCGCGATTTCTACGCTTCTCTTGCTCTCGGTTGTTCTGGGCGCGTGCGCGGCCCCGGTGGCTCCGGCTCCCTCCGACTCAGGCGCGGCTACGGCCGCCGACGGAGAAATGGCCGGACGCCCGTTGCCGGATGACGCAGCCGATGAGCAGGTAATCCGTTATGTGGCCAGAGGTTTCGGCAGGTTGAACCCTGCGGCAGAAGGCGGATTCGGTCGCTTCATCATTTCCCACATGTTTATGCCCTTCTTCATTCGAGATGCGGAGCACAACCTGTCACCCTGGCTGGCTACGGGCATCGACGCCAACGAAGATCAGAGCGTATACACTATTCATATCCACCCGGACGCCGTCTGGAATGACGGCTCGCCGGTGACTGCGCAAGAGGCCAAGGCCTACTGGGAGTACGGTCTGCATCCCGACAAGTGTGTTGGGTGCTATCTTTCCCGCTTCACGGGCTTTGACCTGATCGAGGGCGCGCAGGCCGTGATCGATGGCGAGGCCGATGAGGTATCCGGCGTCGTAGCGGTGGATGACAAGACGTTGGAAGTCCGGCTGGTCGGCCCCGACCCTCTGTTCCCGCAGCGGGTCGCCCTGTTTGACACAGGATTTGTCAAGGTTGAGGACATCACCGGGGAAGACTTCTCGGCGACGTCTGAAACGCGCGTTAACGGTCCCTTCATGCTGCAGGAGTGGGACGTGGACGAGCAGAAGTTTGAAATCGTTCAGAATCCCAACTGGTGGGGAGACAAGAAGCCGTTCATCGAGCGCATCATCGCCACGCCGTCGGCTGACGAGAATATCTCCTTCATCATGTGGCAGAACGATGAGGTCGATATCGCTTTCTTCCTGACCAATGTGCGAGAACAGTTGGAGGAAGGGACGTTTACAGTGATTCCCTACGCCACCAACCTGTTCTACACCTTCTGGGCCGGCGTCGAGCCGATCGATGACCTCAACGTGCGGCGTGCGCTGGTGCACGCGGTAGACTGGCGGCCGGCAATTTCGGCGGCCTGGGAGGGCACTCGCGACGACCGCTTCATGTCGACGCTGCTGACGCCTGAGCTGCAGTGCTACAAGGAGGGCAACTGGCCCGATTTCGGCTTTGATCCTGAACTGGCCAAGGAAGAACTGGCGGCCTCCAAGTACGGCGGGCCGGAAAATCTTCCCACGATCCGCATCAGCACCGGCGGCCAGTCTCCGAACTACATCCGCACTGCTGAGATTATGGTGGAGCAGTGGAAGAATAACCTGGGCATCACGAATGTGGAGATTCGCCCCGGCTGGCTGGACGTCTGGGGTCAGGACGCCGACCTGGTCAACGTCCGCCGCCAGAGTTTGGGCGCGATTCTGCCCGACCCGCCCAACTTCCTGGCCGGTCACTGGGCCAACTACGGCAACCCCGATGCAGCGGGAAGCATGGCGGATGACGCGGAGCTTGCCGAGATGATCGAGTCGCTCAAGGCGATGTCACGCGACGATCCCGGATTCTGTGACCTGGTGCAGGAGACCGAGGCGCGTATGCTGGGCCACTATCCGATCATTCCGATGATCTGGGACCCCTATGGTTACAGCGTCAAGCCTCACATCAAGAACTTCGGCACCAACGTGGACAACAACTGGGCCACCCTGTTGGACATCTACGTTGCCGAGAAGTAGATTGCAGGGGGTGAGAGCCTGAAACAGCTCTCCCCCCTTTTTTCTGTTGGTTCTCAAACCAATTCACCGAAACGGAGGTTGAACCCGATGAAAGACAGAGTCCATCTTTTCTATGTAGTTACGCTCTTCCTGGTCGCTGCTCTGGCAATATCGGCCTGCGCGGCGCCGGCTGCCCCGGCTGACTCCGGAAGCGCGGCCATGGCGGATGAGGGAGAGGCGATGGAAGGCAGGCCGCTGCCTGACGACGCCGCTGAAGAGCAGGTTATTCGCTATGTGACCCGTGATCTCAGCCGGCTCAACCCGGCATCAGAATCCGGATTTGGCCGCCCCTGGATCTCCCATATGTGGATGCCCTTCTTCCTGCGAGACCGCAACCACGATCTGCACCCCTGGCTTGCGACCGACTGGGAAGTGAACGACGACAACACGGTCTACACGATCCACATCAATCCCGACGCCACCTGGTCGGACGGCTCCCCCGTTGTGGCGCAGGAGGCGATAGATTTCTGGTCATGGGCGCTCAGCCCCAATTGCATCAGCTGCTGGACCTACCTGCGGCTCGGCGTGGTTGAGGGGGCACAGGCCGTCATTGACGGAGAGGCCGACACGATTTCCGGCTTGACCGCCATCGATGACAAGACACTTCAGATTACGCTCTCCGATCCGAGCCCGACCTTTATGGCCAGCATGGCCCACTACAACACCGGCTTCGTCAAGATGGAGGACGTGAACGCCGACGAGTTCGCGGCCGATGCCGATACGCGCGTCAACGGCCCATTCAAGATCAAGGTCTGGGACCTGGATGAACGCGAGTATGAGATCGTGCAGAACCCCAACTGGTGGGGGGATAAGAAGCCCTATATCGAGCGCATCGTTGCCCAGTGGTCCAACGACGAGAACATCACCTACATTATGTGGCAGGATGGGGAGGCCGACATCGCCCACTGGTTCACCAACATCCGCGAACCGCTGCGCGCCGAGAATCCCGACCTCTTCGTACTCATCCCGTACGCCACCAACTTCTACTTCGCTCTCCATGGCAGCAAGCCGCCCATGGATGATATCAATGTGCGGCGAGCATTGCTCCATGCAGTCGATTGGGATCTGGCCATCAGCGCCGCCTACGAAGGCTCCCGCGATGATCGCGTGATGAAGACTCACTTCACGCCCGAGTTACCGTGCTTCGTAGCCGACAACTGGCCGGACTTTGGATATGATCCGGAATTGGCCAAGCAGGAACTGGCTGCGTCCAAGTATGGCGGCCCGGAAGACCTGCCCAAGATCCGCATCTCCAGCGGCGGCCAGTCGCCCAACTACCTGCGCACCGCTGAGATCATGGCGGAACAGTGGAAGAACGTATTGGGTATCACCGACGTCGAGATCCGGCCAGGCTGGAGCGATGCCTGGGGTCAGGAAGCTGACCTCATCAATGTCCAGCGCAACAGCTGGGGCGCCACGATTCCCGACCCTGCCGCCATGATCACCGGCCTGTGGAAGTACTACAAGGCGCCGCACGATGTTGGCCTGGTGGATGATGAGTTGGACGCCATGATGGCCGAGCTTCTTACGCTCGATCCCGCCAGCGCTGATTACTGCGACAAGGTCTCGGCAGCTGAAAAGCGGCTACTCAGCCACTACTACTTCCTGCCCATGATCTGGGATCTGTACGAATATGTCGTGCAGCCTTACGTCAAGAACTTCGATGCCAACGTCGACAACAACTGGTCTACGTTGCTCGATATCTACGTCGCGGAGCACTAATTCGAAGCTGAAATAAGAGGGGTGGGAAGCAGTTGGCATTTCCACCCCTCTTCGATTGCCAGCAGTATTGCGCTTTGACTTGTAGAGGATTGGAGGACAATAATCATGAAAGGCAGATTGCGGCCATGCCTATACGCTTCACTGCTGCTCGTTCTGGCGTTGATCGTTGCGGCCTGTGCGCCGGCCGGGCCGGCCGCGTCAGACTCTGGCGGGGCCATGGCCGAAGACGGGGGAGAGATGGCCGCACGGCCTCTGCCGGACGATGCCGCGGAGGAGCAAGTGATCCGGTACGTGACTCGCAACTTCAGTCGCATGAATCCGGCCTCGGAAGGCGGCTTTGGCAGGCCTTTCGTCTCGCACATTTGGATGACTCTCTTCCTGCGAGACTATGAGCACCATCCGCAACCCTGGCTGGCCACCGGCTATGACGTCAGCGACGACGGCCTGACATACACGATCCACATTCACCCCGACGCCATCTGGTCAGACGGTTCGGCGGTCACGGCCCAGGATGTGAAGGTCTATTGGGAGTATGCGGTCAGTCCTGAATGTATTGGCTGCCGCATGTTTAACTACAGCGCCATCAAACTGATCGAAGGCATCCAGCCGGTCGTTGACGGCGAAGCGGACGAGATTTCAGGCCTGGTGGCGGTCGATGACAAGACGCTGGAGATCACGCTGGTCGCCTCGAAGCCGATTCTGATCGACACGCTGGCGAACTACAATACCGCGATCGTCAAGTTGGAGGACATACTTGAGGGGGGCGAGATGTGGGCCGCCGACGGCGCCGCGCGTGTGAACGGTCCCTTCAAGGTCAAAGTCTGGGATCCGGACACGCAGGAGTATGAAGTAGAGCAGAACCCGATGTGGTGGGGCGACAGAAAGCCCTACATCGAGCGGATCATTGGCCAGGCGTCGGCAGACGAGAATGTCTCCTTCATCATGTGGCAGAACGATGAGGTAGACATCGCGCACTGGCTCACCAACATCCGCGAGCCGCTGCGGGCCGAAAACCCGGAGAGCTTCACTCTGATCCCGTACGCCACCAACTTCTTCTACACGTTGAACACGTCTCTGCCTCCGTTCGATGACATCAATGTGCGGCGGGCACTGGTGCACGCGGTAGACTGGGATCTGGCGATCGACGCGGCTTGGGAAGGGGCGCGCAGTGACCGGGTCATGAAGACCCATCTCACGCCGGAGATCCAGTGCTACAGGGCGGACAACTGGCCGGATTTCGGCTACAATCCCGAACTGGCTAAAGAGGAGCTGGCCGCCTCCAAGTATGGAGGGCCGGAAGACCTGCCAAAGATCCGCATTACGACGAACGGCCAGTCGCCCAATTATATCCGAACGGCCGAAATCATGATGGAGATGTGGAAGAACAACCTGGGCATCACGAATGTCGAGATGCGCCCAGGCCGCATCGACGCTTGGGGCCAGGAGGGTGAGCAGGTACAGGTGTTGCGACGCAGCTCCGGCGCTGTTATTCCGGACTCCTCGGAATGGATGAACGGCTTCTATCAGCGCCTGGGCGATCCGGCCAGACAGATCAATATCGTGGATGAAGAGTTGGGCGCGCTCGTGGACGAGATGGCGCTCTACTCCTCAGCTGATCCTGAATACTGTGACTTCGTGCAGGAGGTCGAGTCGCGTATTCTGGGGCACTACTATCTGCTCCCCATGATCTGGGATCTGTACGAATACAACACGAAGCCCTGGATCATCGGCTTTGATACGAACGTGGACAACAACTGGACCTCGCTGCTTGACATGTATGTTGCGAAGCGTTAGCCGTTGACAGGACTTGAGTTGAGCTATCGCTGCCCTGCAGTGGAGTCCCGGCAGCGATAGCTCAAACTGTTTTGCATCCCTGAGGAGATGCAGCATGTTCTTCTATACCCTGAAGCGCCTGGCAATCGCCATCCCCACATTCATCGCGGTCCTCCTCATCACCTTCACGCTTACTGTGATCAGTCCATTCGATCCGGTGGCGATGATGATGACCCAGTTCGAGGGAACGCTCGACACGCTCGCCAAGGAGGAGGTCATAGAGAGAATTCGGGACCAGTACGGTTTGAACGATTCCTACTGGGTCCAGTTTACACGCTGGATTGGGCGTCTGTCGCAGGGAGACCTGGGCATCTCTATCAACGGCCAGCGTAATGTGCTGCGCATGATCGTGAAGACCTTTCCCATCTCGTTCCAATTGGGGCTCGCGGGGGCTGTGGTAACCACCATTTTGGGAATTCCGCTGGGCTGTATTGCGGCTCTCAAACAGAATACCTGGTTGGACTATACGATCGTAGGCGGCACACTCGGCTTTCGGACCGTGCCGGTCTTTGTGCTTGCGCCGTTGCTTCTGGTCCTATTTGTCCTCGTGCTCGATATAATGAGGGTGCCGCGCGGCTGGGACGGACTGTTTCAGTCGAAGGTGATTCTCCCGGTCTTCATTCTTGCATTGGGGCCCCTGCCGGTTGTTGTTCGGCAGACGCGGGCCGCCGTCCTGGAAGTCTTCTCGATGGACTATGTGCGAACCGCCAAGATGAAGGGACTGCATATGTGGCGCATTATTCTTCGCCACATCCTGCGCAACGCGCTGATTCCGGTTGTAACCACGCTGGGCTTCATCGCCGAAGGGTTGATCGTTGGCAGTATTTTCCTCGACAGCATCTTTGCCATACCTGGTTTTGGGGGCGTGGCAGAGGCCGGTTTTCGCGGATTTGACTACCCGGTCATTATGGGCGTTACTATGGTCAGCGCCATTATGATCATTCTCACAAACCTTATCGTCGACCTGGTCTATCCCTTCCTCGACCCCCGCATCAAGATTGAATAGACACGTCTGCGCGTTTTGCACGCGGGCAGCCGGGTCCCATACACCGCCGATGCCGCCTTATTGGGTATCTCAGGAACACGATTAGATGAGCGAAAGCAGCGAGACGGTTTCGAACGAGAGTTTGGGTGAGGAGCTGGCCGGCGAAGGCGCCGTCCAGACGCGGTCGCTCTGGAAGGATGCCGTGGGACGGCTCCTGCGCAATCGTCTCTCCGTGATCGGCCTCATTATCACTGTGTTTCTGCTGATCGGCGCCCTATTTGGACCCTACATCGCCCCTTATTCCTATACCGAGCAGGACCTGCTGAACGTAGCCAAGATGCCCAGCCCCGACCACTGGCTCGGAACCGACGAGATCGGTAGGGACCTGTTCAGCCGTGTGCTCTGGGGCGCCCGCACCGCTACACTCGTCGCCATCTTCACCACCTTTATCAGCGTGATCATCGGCGTCATTGTCGGCGCCATCGCCGGCTACGGCGGTGCGCTGGCCGACAACATCACCGGGCGCATCATCGACATCGTGATGTCCGTTCCCGGCCTGCTCCTGGCGGCTCTGATCGCTGTTTCGATCAAGGAGCCGGTTGTATCGTGGGCAGAGAACATCTACGATACAACCGGCTTCCCTCTTTTTGCGGATACGACCTGGCTCGATCTTCTGGTCGTCTTTGGAGGGTTGGCCTTTGTCTCCTGGCCCGGCTATGCCCGCTTGATCCGCGGCCAGATCTTCTCCCTGCGCGAGGAGCAGTACATTGAGGCGGCCAAGTCGGTAGGCGTCTCGGAACTGAAGATCGCGCTGCGGCACCTTTTGCCCAATGCGATCGGACCGGTCATCGTTACCTTGACTTTCAGCTTCTCCAGCGCAATGGTTCTTGAATCTTCGCTCAGCTACCTGGGTATCGGCGTTCAGCCGCCCCAGGCCAGTTGGGGCAACATGATCGCCTCCAACATCGGCAGCTGGTCCTACCGTCCCTGGCTGGTGGCTGTGCCGGCGTTGACGTTGGCGATCGTCACGCTGGGCATCAATTTTCTGGGCGACGGCCTCAACGACGCCCTCAATCCAAGATCGAAGCGCTCGATCTGACCGGTACTGATTCTGATCAAAACTGCGCGCAGGAGGCGGGGCCGTGATGGGAAACCTGCCTGAACTCCGATAGTTGCAAATCTCCCAAACTTCAAGGCCAAGAGAACCCCAAAGACAAGCAAAGACACAGTACGACAAGGAGTTACCATGTCAGAGGAAAAGCTGCGCGCGGCCGTCATTGGAGGCGGACTGGGCGGTTCCCACGGTTATGCTTATGCGCGTGCGCCAGAGTACGAGCTGGTGGCCATCTGCGACCTCAATCCCGACGTTTTTCCGCGCTTCTTTGAGAGAGCCGAACTTCCCCCCGACAGCATCAAGCAGTATACCGACTACCATGAAATGTTCGCGGCGGAGCGGCTGGACGTTGTCAGCGTTGCGACACCGGACCACTTGCACACGGACCCGGTCTGTGATGCCTCGAACGCCGGCATCCGCGGCGTGATCTGTGAAAAGCCATTGACGACAACGATCAAGGACGCCGACCGTATTATCGAAACGATCGAAGCCAACGGAACCAAGCTGTCGGTGGACCACTCGCGCAGCTGGGTACCCTCCTTTCAGGCCGTAAAGAAGGCTGTCCTCGACGGTGAGATTGGCGGCCTGACTCGCATCGTGGCCCACATGGGCGGTCGCCGTTCGATGCTCTTCCGCAACGGCACGCACCTGATCGACGGCGTCTGCTTCTTCGCCAACGCTTCGCCGGTCTGGGTGATCGCTGCGCATGAGCAGGGCTTTGAGGAATACGGCCCGGTCTACGATGGCAAAGGGGGCAAGGATCCGCAATATGATCCCGGTTCGACAATCATTATTGAATTCGCAAATGGCGTACGCGGGATTGTAAACAGCGCCAAGTTGACGCCCCAGCTGTTTGAGTATGATTTGCAGGGCCCGAACGGCCGCTATTGGCTCACCGACAAGCATTGTACGGCCTGGAAAACTGAGGAGCGCGAGGGGAGTCCCGTTCAGGTAACGCCTCCTGAAGGGGGGAGCTACACCAGTTCGCTCGGCGCTATCCTGATCCCGGCAGTTCAGGAAATGGCCCAGATGGTCTTGCATGACGGCCCCAGCAGTTCCCCCGCCTACCGAGGCAGGGACACGCTGGAAATCATGCTGGCGGCCTTAATCTCACAGACCAAGGGCAGCGCGAAGATCGAACTGCCGCTGCCCCGCGAATGAGGTAGCTGACGATGTCAAGAGACAGACAGCTGGTCGTAGGCGCCATTTCGTCCCACGGACATGAACTCGGTCACGTCAGCGTCCTCGAACAGTTGGAGGAGGTTGGGTCGATCTACGTCTGCGCCGCCTCGGACCTGGTTGACGTGGAGGACCTGGCGGGCGAGTCGGCGCGGGTGGCCGGCAAGTATACCAGCGTCGATGCGCTGCTGGAACGAACCGACCTGGATGCCGTGATCATGTGCGCACGGCCCGATCACGCCCCTCCGATCATGGAAAAGGTGGTAAGCGCCGGTCTGCCGGTTCTTTACGACAAGCCCGCCTCTACCAGGTCTGACGACTTGAGAAGGGTCGCCGAGCTCGCTCGGCGAAAGGGCCTCACCGCCGGGGCCATGCTCCAGTGGCGCTATCACCCGATGACGCTCAGCCTCAAGCGCGCCCTGGCCAAAGGCGCTCTCGGCGACGTAATGACCATCGAAGGCAAGATGCTGAACGGGTTGCTGCAGTACCGGGACACCTCTACCTATTCATTCGATCCGGAAAAGGCGGGACATGGCATTCTTTCCTGGCTCGGCTGCCACTGTCTCGATCTTGTCCTCTATCTGATGGAGGAGAGAGTGGTCGAGGTAATGGCCATGGTAGGCAACCTCAACCCGGAGAAAGTCGCTGTCGAGGATACAGGGTTCCTGATCCTGAAGTTCGAGAGCGGCCGCATGGGTACCTTCCAGGCAGGGTACCACCTGCGGGGCGGGAAGGCCACCTACGACTTCTACATTGGCATGCGCGGGACAGAAGGATTCGCAATCCTGCCGTATCTTGAACCCCAGGAGGAAACGTCGGGCGGCAGCGTAGTCGAGCAAACTGCCACCTACTCACTTTTCAGCGAAGCGCGCGGCTGGAATACGGGCGGCGTGCGCAAGGAGCGATTTGCGATTCCCCACTCGCCGGTCTACGGTGGCGTCATGGCGGAAGAGCTTTTCCGTGACTTCTTTGACGCTGCGCAGAGCGGCGCGCCGGCGCCGGCGCCTATTGAGGATTCGGTGCATATGCTGGAGATCATCGAGGCGGCCAAGGAGTCCTCGGCCACGGGCCGAGCCGTGAGCATTGCGGCGTAACTGTTCAAGGGCAAAGCAAGTTGAGCAAATCCACCTACCACGAGAAATTTGAGGATGGAGCGGGCGGCTGGATAGCCTGGTTGGGGCCGGGCCGGCCGGCGCCGGCCGTCATTGAAGGCGGAGCGCTGGTTTCGCGCAGCCCCTGGGGCATCGATTCCAATCACGCGCCGCCCGGAGGCGGCTACCTTCATCTCCTGTTCATTCTGCACACGGCCCACCAGGACAATCCCGGCGAGAGCTATGCGCCGCTTCTGGGCGGGAACCGCTTTATCGACGGCGGCTACCCGCGCGATTTCCGCAACGCCCGCCTGACCCTGCGGCTGAAAGGCAGTGTCGATCTGCAAGGCGCTGAACTGAGGCTGCACTGCCAGTCGCGGGTGGAGGACAAAGCGATAAACTTTGTACTGACTTCGCAATCCTTTGCGGTGACGCCGGACTGGTCGGAGCAGACGATAACGCTGGCGCCGGACCCGGAGCAGTGGCTCTGTCTGGGCGCCCGCCATGATCTGACTGACGTGTACGGCTGGGGCGGTATTGACAGCGTCCTGCGAGATGTCAATATCGACATCATCCTCCTGTTGCATCCGCTGAAAATCGTGCCGCTGAGTCCGCAGCAAGGCGGTCCTCATTCGCGACGCGCGGAAGTGGATTACGGGGTGGACAGAAGGTATCTTCCATCCGGAGAGATCAGGTTGGGCGAAGTTCAGGTCGTATTCAGCGACTCATCAGCGCAGTCGATTCACCGGTAAGGCAGTTTGAGCACATTCCTGCATAGTGTGATGACAGTCCTGGAGAGTTGCGCTGTCAGATTTTCAATTGTAAGTAGGGCAGGACGCCTCAGGGGGATTACCAATTGTGATTGCATTGCAATCATGCTATGATCCTTTGATATTGCATACGGGGGTGAAATCATGGTCAGCATAACGGTGCGTAGCCTAGACGAAGATCTGAAGAGGCGGCTACGAATCAGAGCAGCTGAGAACGGCCGCTCCATGGAGCAAGAGGCCCGTGAAATTCTGCGCGCGGCGCTGGATAAGGAGGCTGCTCCAGCCAGGAATCTCGGATCGACGATCCATAAGTTGTTTTAAGCCCTTCGGACATACAGAGTTGGATATCCCTCCAAGGGAAGCGATGCGTGAATTCCTGCCTTTTGATGAAACCCTGGACGATGTTCGTTCTTGATACCAACGTCATCTCGGAGCTTATGCGCGACAGCCCGCACTCAGAGGTCCTGGGATGGCTTGACAATCAACTTACGAGCGGTCTGGGGGATCATTGACACGACCTGTTCTCCGTGCTAAACTGCGGCCACATTCGGCAGGGTTGAGGGTCCCCCAGTTCAAGCCTCACCGGGAGAAAATTGACGTACGCGGGCTGTCCAACCGACTACAGACCTGCGAAATGCGTCGAGAACGAAACACAAAAGACGTATGCGGTCTGTGCTTTCCTTGGGCCCCGGAACCAGACTTTCAATCAGGCGAAAGCTACGCCAGTCAACTCGAAAGAGGTTGCGGCCGAGGCAGGACATCCAACCTCTTTGTGTAGAGAAAATATGGTAACGAATTCGAAGACCGCATAGGAACAGGGAAAGGAGGTCAAAAACGCGGGTCACGAAATCGGGGGCTGACACACTCCCAAGGCTTTCTACTTCGCCGAATTCTTACTGACGGATCTACCTCTCATTCAATCTTCAAGAACCAGATGGAGCCAAAACCATGAAAAAGTCGAGACTTTCGCGCCGTGATTTCCTGAGCGTCTCAGCGACGACAGCTGCCGGCGTCATGCTGACTGCCTGTGTGCCGGCCGCCGTGCCCAGCGACGAGCCCGAGGCGATGGCTGAAGCTGAGGCGCCGGCCGAAGAAGCTGTCGCTATGGACGGCGGAACGATGACGTTTTCCACAGGTTCCCCCTGGGGGACTTTCAGCCCCTTCCGACCTACCTACCAGTACGGCTACAGCAGCAACACGCCGGCCATGCTGACCCACAGCCGCCTGTTTGACCTCGACCGCAACAACGACACGCACCCGAACCTGGCATTGGAATGGGAGATATCCGACGATGCCACCGTGTACTCGTTCAGGCTGCGCGAGGACGCCAGGTGGCATGACGGCGAGCCGGTCACGGCAAACGATGTTGTCGAGACGGTCCGGTTCATCCTGAACCAGGACACCAACATCAACCCCCGCCGCTGGATCAGCGCCCTCAAGGGTGGGCAGGACTACTATGACGGCGTAACCGATGAGTTGCCGGGCGTCTACGCGCCGGACGACTTCAACGTCGTCTTCGAGCTGGAGGAAACAAACGTCGGCTGGCACCTGTCAGCAACCACTGATCTGCAGATTCTGCCGGCGCACATCTTTAATAACGTGGCGCCAGCAGATATCGTAGAGCACCACGCGCCCGCCTGGTACACACCCGAACTGAACATCGGCTCCGGTCCGTTCAAGTTCGTACGCGCAGAGCGTGACCAGTTCGTCGAGCTGGTGCGCAATGATGATTACTACGGCGGCACGCCCAAACTTGAGCGCATCATCTTCAAGAACTTCGGTGCGGCCGACACTCAGTTCATCGCTCTACAGAAGGGCGAACTGGATGTATGGAACGTTCCGCAGGACTTCTACGAACAGTCGCTGGAACTGGACAATGTCGACGTACACCTGGTAAACCGCAACTACATTCGCGTCTTCCTGTTGAACTACGAATCGCCGATTCTTTCAGACAAGCGAGTTCGCCAGGCCCTGGCCTACGCCATTGACCGCGAGGGAATCTGCGAGGGTCTCTACTCCGGCCTGTGCACGCCCTACAACTCCTACATGGAGATGCGTCCGTGGCTGGCTGACGGCCTCAACCAGTACGAGTACAATCCCGAAAAAGCCATGGAGTTGCTTGCCGCGGCCGAAGCCGATGGCAACTGGGACCCGAGCAACGTGCTGCGCGTCAACTGGTACTACAGCGACGCTCTCCATCAGGACATAATGGCCGCCATCCAGCAGAACCTGGCCGCCGTCGGTGTAGAGACGCAGCTTCAGTACCTGGAAGGCACTTCGGCCACAGAGACGCAGAGAGCCTGTGACTTTGAGATGTATTACCAGGGTTGGGGCTTCTCATTCCCCGAGCAGTACGACTCCTTCTTCACCGATTCGGAACGCTGCACGACTCCTTGGGGCGACCCGGATGCACAGGCGCTGTTCAACCAGACTGCAACCACGGTCGACATTGAAGAGCGCATGGCCATCCATGAAGAGATTCAGAAACGCCTGAACGATGAACTGCCGATGATGCCCTTCCTGCAGTTCATCGGCCCGGTGGCAGTCAACAAGCGTGTTCAGGGCTTCAACGAGGACGCCCTATGGAACCGCTACTATCCGTGGAGTAACGGCTTCGCCAACGCGGTCAACTGGGCTGTTTCGGGTTAACGAGTTTGTGGAGAATAAGCGGAGAGTCGGGAGGCAGTTCCCCGCCTCTCCGCTCCTCCCTCTCTGTGCCCCGGTCGTGAGAACATAACATTGCGAACTTACATTTTGCGCCGCTTGGCGATCTCAGCGCCCATCCTCCTGGGACTGACACTGGTGACTTTCATATTCACCGAATTGATGCCGGGCGACTTTGTCGACGCTTTGATTCCTCCTCTGGCAGTCGTCAACTACACGCCGGAACAGTTGGAATCGATGCGTGAGAACTACGGCCTGAATAAGCCCGCGCCGGTGCGCTACCTGATCTGGTTGCGCGAACTGGGAAAGGGCAATATGGGTAAGTCGCTGATATCGGGAGCGCCCGTGCGCGACGAAATCCTGCAGAGGATGCCGGCTACGCTTCAGCTCACAGCGACATCGCTACTGTTTGGCATCATATTTGGCGCCGTTCTGGGTATAGTTTCCGCTGTCAAGCAGTACACCTGGATTGACCAGATGCTCACTTTGCTTGGCTTCATCTGGATATCGACACCCGGTTTCGTTTTTGCGATCGGGGCGATCTTCCTGTTCTCATTGAAGATAAGTCTTTTCCCTACCTCCGGAATTACCAACTACGGCGAAGAGGCGTCGATTTTTACGCGCGTCCACCACATGTTCCTGCCGGCACTGGTCCTGGGATTGGGAAGTATGGCCGGCTTTATGCGTTATTCGCGCAGCAGCCTGCTTGATGTGATCCGCCAGGACTACATCACGGTCGCGCGCGCAAAAGGGCTGGCTGAAAAAGCTGTCCTGCTTGGGCACGCTCTGCGAAACGCGCTAATCCCCCTGATAACGATTGTCAGCCTTGACATCCCATTTCTGATCGGAGGCACAGTTATTATTGAGCACATTTTTGCCTGGCCAGGAATGGGAACTTACAGCCTGACGGCCATCTACTCACGCGACTACCCGGTCATCATGGGCGTGAACTTCATGGTTGCGCTCGTCGTCCTGCTGAGCAACCTGCTGGCCGACATCACCTATGCGTTTGCCGATCCGCGAATTCGCTACGAGTAAGATGAGGTCCAGCCGCGATGCGCGGACTTGCTGAGGCTCCTTTGATGTCCCCTCAACTCAATCGTCATAGTGCCGGGCAGGTGCGTTCAAGATCGGAGAGATTAGGCGATGACCGCTTCTGAACTTTCTGATACGCTGGACGCGCCCCGCAGAGAATCGGTACAGCAGCGATTCTGGCGCCGGCTGTTCCGGCACAAGCTGGGTATGGTGGGCCTTGTCATGCTGACGCTCTTGGTGATCGCCGCGATTTTCGCGCCCCTGCTGGCCGGCATCGACCCGGCGACCATGGATCTGAAGATGAAGAACAAGCCGCCCAGCGCCGAGCACATCCTCGGCACGGACGCCATAGGGAGGGACGTCTGGGCCCGCCTGGTATTCGGCGCGCGCGTTTCGCTCTCGGTTGGGCTTGTCGCGGTGGGAATCTATACCTCTATTGCTCTCATTCTTGGCAGCGTCTCCGGTTATGCCGGCGGCCAGGTCGACAACGTCATCATGCGCTTCACCGATATCATCATGTGTTTCCCCACATTTCTGCTGATCATTACAGTGGCCGCGGTGCTGCCCCCCAACATCTTCAACATCATGGTTATCATCGGCATCTTTGGCTGGCCTGGTATGACGCGCCTCATACGCGGCCAGTTTCTCAGCCTGCGCGGCCAGGACTTCGTTATCGCTGCAGTTGCGGTCGGTGTCCCGACGCGGCGGATCATCTTTCGTCATATTCTGCCCAACGTCGTCGGGCCGGTGGTCGTGGCCGCCACCCTGGGGCTGGCGGGCGCTATCCTGACAGAGTCAAGTCTGAGTTTTCTCGGCCTGGGTGTACAGCAGCCGACGCCAAGTTGGGGGCAGACCTTGACGACCGCCCTGCAACTCCCAATACTGGAGAACATGCCCTGGCGCTGGCTTCCTTCGGCGACTGCGATCGCCTTCGCGGTCTTGTCGATGAACTTTTTCGGCGACGCCTTACGCGACGCCTTCGACCCGCGCCAGCATCTGGACTAACCCCATCATGAACTTGGTCTGCCTATTCGATGGACTCGCGCATCAGACCATTTCCCTTTTTAAGAAAATGTCATAGTCTCGAATGGAATTGAGCGATGACCGTTGATGGAGAAAGGCAGTTTCCAGCGGGAGAACGGCAGCTATTCCTGGATGGAGACGATGTCGCGCGCATGGACGGACTGCGTCGCGTGTTCCATCAGCCCCAGAAGCGGGGCGCGGTCATCCGGCGCGAGCCTGCCCTTGGCGGAAACCCGGAGATCCGAAGCGCGCCGGTTTGGGACCCGGAAGCGCGGGTGTGGAAACTGTGGACTATCTGCATTACGCTGGAGGAGCTGCACGGCATCGCCGGCCTCTCGGGCTACCATGAGAGCCGGGACGGCCTCCACTGGTATCAGCCCATTTTGAGGGAGGCGGAATACCTGGGGACGCGTGAGAACAATCTCGTCTACATTCCGATGGGTGACGGATGCACGGCCGAGATCCTGGGGGCCGTCTACGACCACGGTGACCCGGACCCGAGCCGGCGGTACAAGGCATTGAGCTTCACGATGGCGCCGGAGCTGGCGATCCTGTTCGCCGCTTCTCCGGACGGAATCCACTGGACGCGGGTCGACATTCCGCCGATTGCCTCGGGCGACGAGCCGAATTTCAGTTTCGATGAACGCAGACATCTCTTCATCGCTACGGTTAAGGTCCCAGGTCCGTTCGGTCGCTCCCATGCTT
This sequence comes from Caldilineaceae bacterium, assembly GCA_965200615.1. Lineage (GTDB taxonomy): Bacteria > Chloroflexota > Anaerolineae > Caldilineales > Caldilineaceae > Bin5. Next base: position 3,079,207 of record OZ241377.1, read on the forward strand.
TGACCGTTAGCGAAGACTTTGCGTCCTGGAGCGAACCGGAGATGGTCTTCCATGCGGACGAAGAGGACCAGGAGCAGGCGCGGCGGATTATCGCCGAGCGGCTGGCCGACCCGGCGCTGCAACAGCCTGTCTTCAACCACCCGGAGGAGCACGCGGTAGACGTCTACAACTTCGCCATCTCCAGCTACGAGAGTCGATACATCGGCTTTGCCTCCATGTTCTACCACACGGGGCGCGCCTGGAATGACCGCAACCATGACGGCTTCCATCACGTCCAGATGGCGAGCAGCCGGGATATGCGCAACTGGCGGCGGCTCGGGGAACGCGCGCCCTTCATCGGACCGTCGCCTCTGGGCAGCGGCGCCTATGATACGATGCAGATTCTGGGACCATCTTATCCGGTGGTCCGCGGAGACCAGCTCTGGTTCTACTACTCGGGCATCCGGCATCGCTGGCAGCCGCCCAAGGCCAGTCCCGAGCGGGCGGCTATCTGTCTGGCGACACTGCGGCGGGATGGCTTTGTCTCGCTGGACGCCGAAGAAAGGGAAGGCTCTGTCACGACGGTGCTTTTTCGCTGGGAAGGAGAGCGGCTTTATCTGAACGCCGAGGCCGAGAAGGGCGAGATTCGGTGCGGGCTTATCAGTTCAGAAGGTCAGCCGTTAGAAGGGTACGAGCGGGTCGATTCCATACCACTGGCCGCGGACGGCGTACGCCAGCCCGTCCGCTGGGGCGAAAAGGAAGTCATGCCAGTTGAGACTGAAGGCCCGGTGCAGCTGCGAATCTGGTTACGGGACGCACGTCTTTACAGCTACTGGTTCGAATAGGGGGCGAAATGACATCAAATTCCAGCCGCAATTTTGCACGTATGGAGAGGCAGCTATTTTTCGACGACGACGACATTGCCCGCATCGACGGACTGGAAAGGAGCCTCCACCCGCCTGACAAAAAGGGCGCGGTCATCCGTGCGGACCCGCACATGGCGCTGACAACCGGTTCTGACGGCGCTCCCGCCTACCGGCCTCAGACCCGGACGGCGCCGGTATGGGATGCCGAGGCGAAACTGTGGAAGTTCTGGACGATCGGGGCCAAGTTGGACTGGAACCACGGGCGCTCCTCCTACCACGAGAGCCGCGACGGGCTGCACTGGTACCAGCCATCCATAGGCCAACTGGAGTACCAGGGATCCCGTGACAACAATCATGTCGCCATCCCACTCGACGAGACACGCACCTCAGAAGTGTTGGGCGCGATCTATGACGCCGACGACCCCGACCCTAACCGCCGCTTCAAGGCGATCAGCTTCATTATGGAGCCCGATCTTTCAATTATCTTTGGTGTATCCCCGGACGGGATCAATTGGAAGAAGCACGGTGCGCCGGCCATCCTGTCTGGCGATGAACCGAACTTCAGTTTTGACGCCGCCGATCACCGTTATATCGCTACGGTCAAAGTACGGGGAAGGTGGGGACGCTCTCATGCCGTAACCACCAGCCAGGACTTCGACGAGTGGAGCGAACCGGAGCTGGTATTTCAGGCGGATGACGAAGATCAGGAGCTGGCGCGTGAGGTGATCGCGCGGCGGCTCGCCAATCCCGCGCTGCAACAGACGGTCGTCAACCACCCGGAAGAGCACGGCGTGGATGTCTATAATTTCAGCATTTCCCGCTACGAGAGCCGGTATATCGGGTTTGCGTCCATGTTCCACCACGTAGGGCGTTCTGTCGACGGCCGCAATCACGACGGTTTCCATCATGTGCAGCTGGCCAGCAGCCGTGACATGTACACGTGGGAGCGGCAGGGAAATCGTCAGCCATTTATCGATTCTTCGCCGTTGGGGGGAGGCGCCTACGACACGTTGCAGATGCTGGGGCCCTCCTCGTCGGTCCGCCGCGATGACGAACTCTGGTTCTACTACACGGGCGTCAAGTTCCGGCGCCTGCCGCCGAAATGGGACCCGGACTACGCGGCTATCTGTCTTGCCGTGTTGCGGCGGGACGGGTTTGTGTCGCTGGGCGCTGGCGAGGAGGGTGGTTCGCTGGTGACCGAGCCCTTCAGCTGGGAGGGGGAGCGGCTCTATGTCAACGCGGTGGCGGACGATGGCGCGGTCACTGTTGAACTGCTGGACGTCGACAGCCGGCCTGTGCCCGGTTACGGTGCGGAGGACGCGACCGGCTTGCGTGATGATAGTGTCCGGCAGCCGGTTGTCTGGGGCGAGAATAGCCGGATGCCTGATCCCGCCAGCGGGCCGGTCCGACTGCGCATCAGTCTGACGAATGCAGAGCTATACAGCTACTGGTTCGAGTAAACCCTGTTGAAATCTTGGGCTGGATACAGGAAGCTGTCCTTTAACGCAGCTCAGTCGTAGAATTGCTATAGAAACTTTGGTACCACTGTGAGGAACGGACAATGGGTCAGACAGCGACTGCCGTAGAGACAACCTACGCCTCGGAAACGCCCAGCTCACGCGAGCAGTTCGAAAGGGACCGCAAGTCGATGCCTGGCGGGGCGAAGGGAGCCTACTTTTACGCGCCCTATCCCATCACAATGCAGCGGGGTGAGGGCTGCTATCTCTTTGACATAGACGAGCGGCGGCGGGTCGATTTTGCCAACCACCACACCGGTCAGATCCTGGGACACAACAATCCCGCGGTACATGCGGCGGTCGAGGCGCAGCTCACCAGAGGCATCGCGCTTGGCGCGCCGACCGGCGCCGAAGGGGCGCTGGCGGAGGAGATGTGCAGCCGCGTTGCCTCCCTGGAAAAAGTCCGCTTTTGCAACTCCGGAACGGAGGCATCCTTGCACGCGATCCGGCTGGCGCGCGGTTTCAGTGGGCGGCCCAAGATTGCCAAGATGGAAGGCGGATACCACGGCAGCCATGACCTGGTTGAGGTGAGCGTTGCTCCGCGGGTGGACAAAGCAGGCCCCGCCGATGAACCATACTCCGTGCCGACTGCGGGCGGGATGTCTCCGAATGCCCCCTCTGAGGTAGTTGTATTGCCTTTCAACAATGAGGAAGCGTTGGAGAGGCTGATTCGCCGCCACCGCGACGAACTGGCCTGTGTGATTCTCGACCCCAAGACAGGTATCCTGCCGGTCCGCAAGGAGTACGTACAGGCTGTGCGCCGAGTGACCGAGGAAAACGACGTGTTGCTGGTTCTCGACGAAGTGGTCGCATTTCGCGTTGCCCGCGGCGGCGCCCAGGAATACTACGGCATCAGCCCGGATCTGACGACGTTCGGCAAGCTGGTGGGGGGCGGGTTCCCGGTCGGCGCGTTTGGCGGCCGTGCCGACATCATGAATCTGTTCGACAGCAGCGGCGAACCTACGGGCTTCTTTCAGAGCGGCACTTTCAGCGCCCATGCCGTGGTGATGGCGGCGGGTCTTGCCACTCTACAGCAGTTAACGCCGGACGCCTTCGAGCATCTGAACGGATTGGGGGATCGGCTGCGCGCGGGGTTGGAGGACCTCAGCGCGCGCATCAGTACTCCTCTGCAGGCGGTGGCGCTCGGTTCTCTATTCAGCGTCTACTTCACCGATGAGCCGCTGGTCGATTACCGAAGCCTGGCGGACAACGACGGTGAAATGGGCCACCGTGTATTTCTTTCTCTCCTCAACCAGGGTTACTTCCTGAGTCAGGGGTTGTCGATGAATGCGCTCTCGCTGCCGATGGAGAACGAGCATATCGATGGACTCGTGGCAGCGTTCGAAAAGGCAATTGAAGAGAGCAGACTGTAGCAGTACTTCTTGCGGTATTTCCTGGGGCAAGCGGCGAGCGCGGACAGAGGTCGCGGGAGTCACGCCTCAAACCAGATCGGTTGAAAGGAACAACCATGTACGCTATCGACTTTATTTCTGAATTCAGCGTCAATCCGATCCCCGAGCCGGATACAACGCTGGAGGCGCTGCTTCGTCAGACGGAGGAGCACGACACGACGCTGACGCTGACGACATCGCGGCGGGGTCTGGTCAATCAGATCAACCCGGAGGCCGTGGCTGAGACTCTCGAAATCACCGCTCAGCATCCCCGGCTCCTGGCGGTCGGTACCCTCGATCCCCGGTATTTCCTCAACTGGCGGGACGACCTGCAGGCCTGTGTGGATGGCGGTTGTGTAGCCATCCGTTTCGCCCCGGGGCCGCAGAAATGGAGCCCTGAGACTCTCGTTTTCGAGCATATGGTGGAGGCGGTCGGGGCGGCCGGACTGCCGATCATCGTTGATTTCAAAGGATCGGACGAAGCCCTGAGCTGGATCCGAAAGGTGGCGGAGGTCTGCCACAGGTATGATGTGCAGGTGGTCATGAACGAGGTCAGCTATGCTCACATGGGCGAGTTGATCACGGTCATGCAGGTTTACCCGAACGTGTATGCCGCGATTCGCTGGCTGTGCCTGGCGGACGGCATTGAGGTGATGGTGGAGTCGGGCATCGGCGACAGGCTGCTCTATGGCAGCAACTCCCCCAAGTATTCGATCCGGTCTCTGCGCAATCAGATCTTCATGGCGAAGATTTCGGATGAACAGAAGCAGGCGATCCTCGGGGGCAACGCCTTGCGCTTACTCGACATGGACATCGAAGAGCTGCCCGCGGAGCCGCTCATGATCAGGGCGGAGGCGGATCTGCCGGACGAGCCGATCATCGACATCCACGCCCATGTGTCCGGTTTCCACTGCGCGGAGCCGTTCAACACGCGCTTTGAGACGAACGTACCTGAGATGACGGAGCGCTGCAATATCCAGTACACATTTGTGTCCTCCTACAACGCCATAAACTATGACATGCGCGAGGGCAACGCCGACACGCAGGTCTTTCTCGACCAGTATCCCAACCTGCGGGGCTACATCGCATTGGACCCGCGCGATTTGGCGGGTTCGGTTGAGCAGATGGAGCGCTATTTTCAGGATCCCAGATTCGTGGGCGTAAAGCTTTACTGCCCCTTTGGCGGCAATATGGCGACCAAGCGGATGCAGGACCTGTTGGACGAAATCGCGCGGTTTGGCCGGCCTACCAAAATTCACATGGATGAAGGCGGGTCACCTTATCCAGGTGTGCGTTCGGCGGCTGAGCGCAATCCGGATCTGGTGATTATCAAGGCGCATGGCGATGATGTGGAGGGCGCGCGTCAGGTCGTGGACCTGCCGAACGTGTACTTTGAGTTCTGCAGCAGCGGTATCAACGCGGGCGTCATCCGCCGGTCGATGGACATTCTGGGGCCGGAACGGATCCTGTTCGGCACCGACCAACCGCTCTTCACGCCATGGTTTGAGTACGGGGCCTACGCAGACGCGATACAGACTCAGCGCGAGGCTGACCTGATTTTCCGTGAGAATCCCAGACGTATCTTCCGGCTGGACTGACACGGCGCGCTTGCCGCGCACTCTGTAATCACCACTCGCCGTAACGGTTCGCGCAGTTCAGAGAATGTCAGGAAATCGCGGCCGAAACTTTACAAGGAGATTTCTGAAATGGCCATTGCAATCGAACGCAACTCGCCGCCTGTGCGGAGCGGATCGTTTGGCCCCCAGTGGGACATGGGCGAAGAGGAGATAAACGAACTGATCGAGGTGATCCGTTCCGGGAAGCTGAACCGGCTGAGCGGCGCCAAGGTTGACCAGTTTGAGCGGGATTTCGCCGAGATGAACGGCGTCAAGTATGCCCAGGCGGTTACGTCGGGCACGGCCGCGGTGCATACGGCGGTCGGCACAATTGATCCCAACCCGGGTGACGAAATCATTACAACGAGTATCACCGATATGGGCACGATCATCGGCATCCTCTACCAGAACGCCGTGCCCGTGTTCGCGGACATCGATCCCCGGACTGGAAACCTCGACATTGCGGATGTCGAAGCCAAGATCACAGAACGCACTAAGGCGATCATTGTCGTGCATCTCTTTGGCAATCCTGCTCCGATGGAGGCCTATGTTGAACTGGCGCGCAAGTATAACCTCTTTTTGATCGAGGACTGCGCGCAGGCTCAGCTGGCCGAATACGATGGCAGGCCGGTCGGTACATGGGGGGACTTCGGCTGCTACAGTTTTGGCGGCAAGCACATGACGACGGGCGACGGCGGCATGGTCATCAGCAACCGGGACGATCTGGCTGAAAGGCTGAAGTGGTTTGCGGACAAGGGCAATCCGCGCCATCCGATTTACGAGCACTACTATCTGGCCCCCAACTATCGCATGACGGACCTGCAAGGCGCGGTCGGGGTTGCCCAGCTCAAAAAGGTGACGGACGCGGTGCGCCGCAAGCAGTGGGTCGCCAATCACTTGAACGAGGTAGTCGACGGCGAGGCGGGTCTCTCATTGCAGCCGGTCCTGCCGGAGGCGACACATTCGTACTGGGTCTACGGTTTCCATGTGGACGCGGCGGTTATGGGTGCGACGGCAGAGCAGTTTGCGGCGGCATTGCAGGCGGAGGGTGTGCCGGCCAACTCGCCCTACATGGTCTATCCGGTCTACAAGTACCCGGTTATGGCCCAGCAGCGCGCCTATGGAACGGCTGATTTCTCCTACGCCGGCGAGAAGGCCGCAGCCATGGACTACGGCTCGATGTCGCTGCCGGGCGGGGAGAGTTTCCTGGAGACGGCGGTGGTGATGCCGATGAGCCCCTCCTATACGGACCAGGACGCGGCCGATTTCAGCACGGCGATCAAAAAGGTCGGCGATTACTACCGATCTCAACAGTCAAGCCAGGGCTAAGACATATGTCTATTCAGTTTACGTTCAAGCCGCGTGTCCCCGTTTTCGATGCAAATGTCCGAGTTGGTGACCTTCATTATCAGCCCTCGCCTTGCCGCAACCGGGACCAGTTGCTGTCCGAAATGGACCGCCACGGTGTTGAAAAGGCGCTCATCTACCACGCGCAGACGGAGGAAGTGAGTCCGATAGACGGTAATGGCTTCCTGGAAGAGTGGCTGGACAGCAGCAGGCTCTTTCCCCAGTGGTCGATCACGCCTACTCCTGATTCCCTGGCACAGGTACAGTCTTTGCATGGGCAGGGACGGGTGCGCAGTGTTCGACTGCACAATGCGCGACGCGTCGGGCTGCCTTTCCGGCCATGGGCATGCGGGACCATGCTCTCGTGGCTGAGCGAAAACCGGATCCCGCTCTGGATTCCGCTGCCCGATGCCGACGCTGACGAGCTGGCGATGACGTTGAGCGCCTTTCCGGAGCTGGTCACGGTCCTGGTGGGCGCTCACTACAGCCACGCTCTGTGGGTGCGGCCGTTGATGACAACGCTGCCCAATTCTTACCTGGAGTTGAGCCGGATCGAGCCGCTGGGGGAGGTGGAGGCGCTCTGCGACGAGTATGGGGCGGAGCGGTTTGTCTACGGATCCTGGTATGACCGCTTCGCGATGGGGACGATGCTCTTTTACCTTCACCATACCGACATCAGCAGGTCGGACCTGGAGCTGATCTGCGCGGGAAATCTGCTTCGCATTTTGCAGGGGGAGGGCCGGCATGATTGAAGAGCAGAGAGTGATCGATTTTCACGGCCATACCGGCCGCCTGGACCTCTACAACGGCGTCGATGATCCGGATCTGATCCTGCGGGCGATGGACAGTGTGGGCATCGACGTATCGTGCGTTTTCAATATCTTTCACCCTGACGGCACGACCGGCAACGACATAACGGCCCGATTTGTGGCCAAGCATCCAGACCGCTTCGTCGGGTTCGCGTACGTGTCGCCGATGATGGCGGACGGGATGGTTGCCGAGCTGACGCGTGCGATAGATGAGCTGGGGCTGGTCGCAATCAAGCTCTACCCGCCCTATACCCAGTGGGACCTGAACGAATCGATCTGGCATCCGATCTATGAGTTTGCCAATGAGCGCGGACTGGCGATCATTTTCCACACGGGCGCCGACCCGCATTCCCACCCGGGCTTGCTGGCCGACTGCGCGGCCAAGTTCCCCAACGCGAACTTCGTGTCCGGCCACGCGGGCAATGTCGCAGAGCCGCGGGCGGCTGCTATCAAGGCGGCGCAGGACTACCCCAATATCTATCTGGAGACCTGCTCGACCTTTCGCACGCCGGGCGTTATCGAGCAACTAGTGAACGAGGCCGGGGCTGACCGGGTCCTGTTTGGATCGGATATCGCCCTGATGGACTCTCGCCCGCAGTTGGGCAAGATCATAACGGCCGACATCTCCGATGAGGCTAAGCGGCTGGTGTGCGGCGGGAATGCCGCGCGTCTGTTGGGAATCTGAATCGCGTTGAGGCGGAGCGTTTGACCTGATTGAAGAACGGAAAAAACCTGGCAGGGGCAAGCGAGTCGCTTGTGTTTCCATGATGCAGCCCGCGGGAGGTCAGTTCATGGACTACAGTGAATCCGATCGCGAATTCTGGGAAGAGGAGCTGGCCGACTTCGTCCCACAGAGAGTGTTCGACGCTCACTGTCATCTGTTCGATGCGGCCGATATGCGGCCGGACGCGCCGGCGACGACACGATCGTATGCCGACCTGGAAACACTGCGGGCATGGGGCCGTCTCATGTTCCCCGGCCGGCGCATGAATTTCCTCCTCCTGGGGATGCCCAAGATCGGCATCGATGTGGAAAAGCATACCGACATGCTTGCCGCGCAAGTCGCCCTGGACCCCTCTTCACGGGCCAATCGCCTGGTCACACCTTCCTGTAACATCTCACGCATTGAGGAAGACATCAAGCGTGCGGGCTTTATCGGACTCAAGCCCTATCGGGTCTTTTCTTCGACCGGAGATACAGACCACTGCAGGATTCACGAGTTTCTGACGCACGAACAGATGGAGCTTGCCAATGACCGCGGTCTCTGGGTCACGATGCATCTGTCGCGGCCGGGAGGTTGCGCCGATGAGGAGAACCTGGCGGACCTTGAAGAGTACACGACGCGTCGATATCCCCGGATCAGATGGATCCTTGCCCATTGCGCACGCAGCTTTACTTATTGGCCAATTCGAGAAGCGATCGACAGCTTGCGCGACATGCCAAATATCTGGTACGATCTGTCGGCGGTTACGACCATGCCTCCCTTCTTGACGTTGTTCCGAGAGGAAGATCTGAAACGGATCTTCTACGGTTCGGATGGTGTCGACTCAGCTTTCTTTCATGGCAAATATGTTCCATTCGGGCGATACTGGTATCAGGTTGAGCCCGATGAAGCTCACTTCAGTTTTGCCCACACGGACGCACGTCCGGTTCTCTGCATTTACGAACAGATAATGGCCATGAAACAGGCCGCTGAGATCGCTGGACTGTCCAGGGACGACATAGAAGGGATCTTCTGGCGCAATGCCATCGAGGCATTTCAGATCGATCCTCAGGACGAAGCTGCGGCTGCATAAGGGTTGAACTGTCTCCATTGGGTGAAGTGACATTCATTTAGCGCAGTGTGGATGCGAAGCCGGAACCAAGCATTCGGGAGGAACGAACAGAGAGTAGCGACTGCCTGAACTTATTGCCCAAACAGGAAAAACCTATGAGTTACGTGCGTCAGCGTCCGGAGTTGGGTCCAACACCTGGCCCAAGTATAGCGGAGATGGAGGAGGGGCTGAGACGATGGGCGGCTGCCCGGCCTGGAACTATGCAGGTCGAGACCGTAGGTCGGACGCCGAAGGGGCTGCCTGTACTGCTTTGTCGCATCAGCGAGACTGATGTATCCGACGAAGACAAGCAGGTGGCCCTGTTTACTTCGACGCATAGCGGCGTTGAGAGGGTAACAACGGCCGGCCTGCTCCAACTGATCAAGTGGCTCATCAGCGACGACTCATTGGCGAAAGAGATTCGGCTGCGTCAGATTGTCCTCATCATGCCGGCCTGCGAACCGGAGAGTTATGATCGAAAGCTGATCGACGTTGCCGAGTTTTTCGCCGGCCGCAGCCGCTGGGTCTATGAAGGATGGGGGTGGGACGGCCCCCTGGATCCTGAGAATCAGCCTGAGGCTATGGCCGTCAAGAGTGTCGTGGACCGGTACCAGCCGGAGGTCCATCAGGACGTGCACGGCATCTGGTTTGAGCAGTCCACGATGACCGAGAGCACCGGGATTTCATGGGCTTCGAATCTGTACCGTGGATACTGGCGGGCGATTCCCGATCTGATGAACCAGGCGGCGGAAGATGCCGGTTATCTGACAACCCGAGGCGAGGAGAGCGCCGGTCAGATGCTGTCCACAGTTCCGGTCGAGGGTGTCGAGCGCTGGTTCTACGGCAGCACTTCGACGCCGAAAGTGGTCTGCGGGCTTTACTCCTATATCCAATACCATAGCATTGTACAGACTATGGAGGTCGGTTGGGAGGAAAGCGCGGTGCTGCGGTTGCGCCGGCTGCTACAGGTCGGTAACGAAGTGTGGCGCGAAGAACCCTACCCCGGATACCCCGCCAACCAGGTGAGTTGCCGGTCGTCGGTGGCCATTGCAGCGTGGGGCAAGACGGCTTCGCAACGACGGGCAAGCCGGGTTGAATTGTGGCGAAAGTTGCCTCAGATCTCGCATACCTGCGGCTGGCCCGAGGACCGTAACGGCATCGTCGCATTTGTCTCAACGACACCGGAAAGCCGGAACCTCTATGCGCCGGGGGACGCATCGACCGCGCCCAATCTGAACGAACCGAATCTGGAGCCGATGTTTGCCAAGCTCAAGCAGAATCCTCGTTTTGACGGCGAGGCCCTGGACGAGTTTCTCAGACTGTCGGTATCGCGTCAGGTAACGTGGCCCCAGGTGGCGTATGAAGGACCGGCAGAACCGATCCGAAACGGTCTTGCCATCCGCCTACGCCTTCCCCACCCTGATGTAACTTTCAAACATCTCAGACTGGATGGACACATCATGGAGCCGTCGGACATCGACGGTTACTTTGTTTATCACAATCCTGGCACCATCGTGCAGGTCAACATTCCACCCGGAAAGGTGGAGGACTTTCACGTGGTGACCGCGGTATTCGATTCGGCAGCGGAGCGGATTTCGGGGTTCCGTCCTCAGGATTGGGACCTGAATGGTTGAAGCATTGGCACAGGGTATTGCTGAGGCGACCGCTTCCTCTTGAGATAGGAAACCGGGAGGTGTCATGCCGGAAAGATTTGTACTTTGTGAATCGTGAACCGGGTCTGGGCAGCCTTCGGTTTCTGCGATTCAGTGTATCGGCAGTAAGCGTGTGATGACATCGGGAGATCCTTCGATAGACATACATAGTTATGGGGGAGATATCCAAGATGAAACGCTATCCTTTGCCTATACTGATTGTGCTTTTGGGGCTGTTGGTTACGGCATGTGTCGCGCCGATGCCGGCTGCTGGGGGTTCAGGAGCAGCGGACGCTGAGGAAGCGGCGGAGCCTGCCGTTGAGCAGGTTATTCGCTACGGCATGATTCAGAGTATGAAGACGTTTGACCCGGCCCGGGAAGGAGGCTTTGGCCGCTTTATCATGCAGCATGTGTGGTTGCCGCCATTCGTTGCCGATCCGAATGCGAATCTGACGCCGGGAACATGCACGTCGTTCGATGTCAGTGACGATGGAACTACATACACATTGCATATAAATCCGGACGTCAAATGGTCGGATGGGAGTCAGTTTACTGCGGGCGATATCAAAGCCTGGTTCGAGTATGTGGTGAATCCTGAGAATCCGTCCGGTTGGGTGCCACCGAACTATGCCGGCATCGTGGGCTATGATGCGGTGCGCGATGGCAGTGCCACCGAGATGGAAGGTCTGGTCGTCGTTGACGAATTCACCCTGGAGATCAATCTGAAAGAGGCAGATCCTCTGTTTGTTTACAAGGTGCTTGCCAACTACAACTCAGCCACGGCCAAGGCCGAACAGGCCTGGGCGGATCTGAACGGGGCGTGGTGGACCAACGATCCATTGGTCACCGGGCCGTATATGATCGAGTCATGGGATGATGACGTGATGAGCTACGTCTACGTGCCCAACCCGAACTATTGGGGAGAGAACAAGGCATCCATACGGATCGAAGTAACCTCGGTGCTTGCTGAAGAAACGCTCAGCCTGATGTATGAGAACGACCAGTTCGACATCGTCATATTCACGGGCGCGGCTGGAGACGCGTTGTCGCTGAAGTATCCCGAAGACGTCGTGCCGATGAATTATCGGTACAGCAACATCTGGGGATTCAATCCCAATCTGCCCCCGATGGACGATCCGATGGTGCGGCGGGCGCTGATACACGCCATCGATCACGAGCGCATCGTGCAGGTCATCTACGGTGACACCAAGGATCCTGCGGCCGGTCCAATCTATCCGGGCCTGTCCGGTCATCGCCCCGAGATATTCGAAATGGCCGGCGCGCTTCAGTATGATCCTGAACTGGCAAAGCAGGAGCTGGCGCAGTCCACTTACGGTTCGGCTGAAAACCTGCCCAAGCTCAATCTTGCGCTGGGTACGCCGGATGCCGAGTGGGTGCGGGGCATGGAAATGATCCTGGAGATGTGGCGAGACACTCTGGGGATAACGAACGTGGAAACAAAGCCATGGTGGAATGATTGGGCACGGGGTGATGCCAGGGCGGACGTTGTTCACATGGGCGGTTTTGGCTGGGGTACGTTGCCGGATCCAGGACACGCCGTGTGGCGGGCCGCTTACACCGGGAACGCCATGAGCAGAATCAGGTACAGCAATCCTGAGGTGGACGCGCTGCTTGACGAGGCCATGTCTCTCAGTCGCGATGATCCCCGCTTCCTTGAATTGGTACACGAGGCAGAACTGATTTATCTGGAAGACTACGTCTGGAAGCCCTTCTTTGTGGTTTCCTATTCCTGGCATGCGAAGCCTTGGGTCCAGGGCCTGCAGGGTACCTGGTACAACAACTGGTACAACATTGAAGAGGTAACTGTGACGGAACGGTAGCCTATCGTGTGGCTGGTATGGCAAGAAGGGAGGCTGGCTTGGAAGACGAGCCAGCTTCCCGGTTACCTGACATTCGTGTTTGGCAAAACCCGGTTCCTGCCAGAGACCTCAAATGAACTAAGCCTCAGGTTTCGCCCGGGAATCTCGCGTTGGACACCGCGAGATTTTTCTTTGGCGCGGCTCTCGTAATTGGTCAGGCAGTGTGAGGAGAGGCTTCAGGGATCGCATAGGATGATGGCTTCAGCTTGTTTCGTTCTGCGTGGGTGACGAGGAGAATTCAGATTGCTCAAGTATTTGATCATGCGAGTGCTCGGCATCATTCCCCTGCTGCTGGTGGTTCTTGTGATCATCTTCACTTTGGGCCACATGGCGCCTGGCGATCCCATCGAGATGATGTATGAGAGTATGGAAACGGTGGTCGCTACGGAAGAGATGGTGGCGCGGGAGCGAGCGCGACTTGGTCTTGATCAGCCGCTTCACGTGCAGTTCATCCGATATGTGGGAAACGTTCTTCGGGGCGACCTGGGCGATTCGATTGTTCGCAGCCGCCCCGTGTTGGGAATGATCCTGAAAGTTTTCCCAATTTCTGCCCAGGTGGGGCTGCTGGCATTCGTCGTTCTGGTTGTTACCGGCATACCGTTGGGCGTTTTGGCGGCAGTGAAGCAGAACACCGCGGTGGACTATTTCATTGTCGGAGGGAGTCTTTTCCTGCGCACTGTTCCCGTTTATGTTCTCGCCCCACTGCTGTTCATCATCCTGGTGCTCAGGCTTGACGTTATGAATGTTCCCTATGGTTGGAAGGGCATCACGCACCCGAATGTGATCATGCCGACTCTGATGTTGATCCTGTTTCCTCTGGCTGTCGTGATTCGCCAGATGAGAGTTGGCATCCTGGAAGTCGCTGAAAACGATTACGTTCGCACCGCACGGGCAAAGGGGCTGGGGGAACGCCAGGTAATTCTGGGACATGTCATGCGCAACGCCATAACGCCGGTGGTGACATCGTTGGGGTTGATCGTCACAGGCCTGATAACGGGTTCGGTATTTGTCGAGCAGATTTTCGGCATCCCTGGCTATGGAAACCTGTTTGTTACCTCGCTCATTCAGCGTGATTATCCTCTTATGATGGGCTGCACACTCTTTGGGGCCTTCCTCATTATGTTGAGCAACCTCATCGTGGACTTTGTATACCCGTTCCTGGATCCCAGGGTGACGCTGTGACGAACCAACCCTCGAAACAAGGGGCTGAGAAGTCGTCGGGGGCCAGACAAGGGCTTCTTTCAAGTGAACTCGACAGGCCGGAATCCGGCCAGAGAGGACTGTGGAGCGACGCGTTCAGGCGATTGCTCCGCAACCGTTTGTCCCTGATCGGCCTGATCATCGTTCTCCTCACCTATGCTACAGCGCTTGCCGGGCCGTACCTGGCGCCCTACGACCACCTGGACCAGAATCTTGAACAGATTGGCATGCCCCCCAGTGCAGAGCACTGGCTGGGTACTGACGACGTCGGCCGAGACTACTTCAGCCGTCTGCTGCATGCCATGCGCACGGCAGTACTCATATCGATTCTTGTGCCTCTCTTGACTCTCATAATTGGTGTGACGCTTGGCACTGTCAGCGCCTATTCGGGTAGGGCGGTAGACAACATGATTATGCGCCTCGCTGATGTCGTGATGACAATCCCTACCATACTCTTTGCCGCCTTGATTAATGCTTCGATAGCTGAACCTTTGGAAGCTGGCATGGCGGCGTTGCAGGACCAGACGGGGTGGAGATTCCTGACCAACACCGTCTATGTAGATTATCTGATCGTCTTCAGCGCTCTTTCGCTAATCTCGTGGCCCGGCGAGGCGCGGTTGATTCGAGGCCAGATTCTTTCGCTGAGGGAGCAGGACTACGTGCTTGCGGCGCGTTCCGTCGGGGCAACCAACAGGCAGATCATGCTCAGGCACCTGGTTCCCAATTCGCTGGGTCCCGTCATTGTGAGTTTTACATTCAGCATGTCCAGCGCCATGATTCTGGAGGCTTCACTCAGTTATCTCGGCATCGGCATACAGCCGCCCGGCGCCAGTTTGGGGTCCATGATCAACAGATCGATGCCATCCTGGCGAACGTGGCCACATCTGATCGCCATACCGGCCATCGTGTTGGGAATCGTGACGCTGGCGATAAACTTCCTGGGTGACGGTCTGAACGACGCGCTGAATCCACGGCAGTCAGGCAGTTGACGAGGGCGAACTGTGGATATTCGTTGGCGTCCTCGAGTGTGGTCTCAGGGATCCGCCGACAGCGGCGATCTGCTCTCTTACCCGTCGCTGCCGGAGCTGGACTCGTTTTACAGGGAATTACAGGACGAATTCCCTGGTTATGTTGCCCTGAAGAAGGCCGGACAGTCGGTTCGGGGGCAACCGATCTGGCTCTTGACAATCACGGACCAGGACACCAGCGACGAAGACAAACAGCGCGTGCTGATGGTTGGGCAAGAGCATGGGCAGGAACGCAGTGCCAGCATTGCGCTTCTGGAATTGGCTCGCTGGCTGGTTACGCCTGCTGCCGCCGAAATCCGCCGCAGGCAGTGCATTGGCCTGATGCCGGTGGTTAACCCTGATTCGTGGGAGGATCTGCGATTCAACAATGTGAATGACGTGAACCTCTATGCAGATTACTCTCTTGACGGCGAACCTACGCAACCGGAGTCTCAGGCCGTAGCAGAGGCGCTCGCCCGAATGCAGCCGGAGTTGTACTGTTCACTTCACGGGACCGAGTTTGGCTGGAAGTATCGCATGGGGGAGAGTAACGGATTTTCGTGGACGACCAGTCAGTTTGACCGCGCCCACTCGCGTTTATTCATAGAGGAGATCAACCGGGCGGCAGAGTCCGCAGGATTTCCCCAGGACAGGGGCGAAGAGGAGGCGGAGCGGATTTTGCCCTGGTTGCCAGGCAATATCCACCATTCGTATTACTCAGGTCAACGCATAACGTCCTGCGTCCATGCCTATCACCGTTATCATACGCTTGCTAATACGATGGAGGTTCATCATCCCCTCAGCGGGTTAATCCGCTGTATGAAAATGCTCGAACTCGGTAATCAGCCGTGGCGGACTGAATCAGTCGCCGGCTATCCTGTGCGCACGATGTTCCAACAGGATGAGACCTTTGTTGCGGCGTATGGACAGACGGCGGCTGAACGTCGTGCCAGCCGCGTGCAGCTTTGGGCGCATACGAACCAGTTTGTTGTTGCCCGCGGTGTCAACGAGCCAGTGGGCATGGCCCTCAGTGCCTTTTCTCTGGACCCTGAAGATTATGACCGCTGGCGTTCAATGGAAATCGACACATTTCTCCAGCAAAGAGGGGACGAACTGAAGATTGATTTGTCCGACGTCCACGCTCTGTGCCGGCAATATTCCCGTTTCCAAAGTTTACGCTGCGATCAGATCAGGCCAACTGCAAGTACGGAGGAGGGCACTTTGTTGCGGACAGCAAGCCAGGGACTTGCGTTACGTTTGCGGTTACCGAGTCGGTCGACTATTGGGAGGGTTTGGCTCGACGGGCGACTGATAACCTCTTCGTCAAGCGATGGCTACGAAAGCTGGCATGCGGCCGGCGGTTTTACAATGCTTCAGGTCAACATCCCACAGCGGGCCGGTGGTGATACTTTTCAGCGTCACTTTATCGTAGCAACTTACGAGGCGCCGCGCACTGACCTGGGAAGCCGGGGGTGACGGGCAGTCCTTCTTGCAGAACCGGCACAAAGGGAGAACTGCATCCGGTTTGGCCATAATTCAGCAGTTGAGTTCACGTCAGCGGGCGCCAGTCAGCGGGAGCTGCCTTAGCGCTCGCTGATCGCGTCTGTGACCGCCGTGATCAACTCATCCTCCCGCCACGTTACGGCGACGGCCTGGTAGTCCTCGTGCTGGTAGAGGGGATTGTTCGCGCGCTGGCGGGCATTTGCGGCGTGCTGCATCGAGGGATTGTAGTAGTACATGGTTACGCCCTGGCCGTCGCTGTTGACGACGCTGGAAGGATAACCGAGGTCGGTGTGGCGGGTTTGTTCGGTGGTGTAGCCGTAGAGGTGCCCGGAGAATGTAAGGCGAATGTCCAGCCAGGATTCTCCGCCGTCACGGCTGACGCGTCCTTCGACGCGGTAGGGTGGATTGCGGTTTCCGTATGTGAGCAATAGAGCGCCATTGGAAAGGAGTGCAAGGTCGGCAGGGTGCTGTCGAGACTGGGTGATCTGGGCCGGCGGTGTCCAGGTGAGACCGCCGTCTTGTGACCTGGCAGTGTGCAGGCCCTGGCCTTCGTCATCTCGCATCACTGCCAGGAGATCACCATCAGGAAGGGCTACCAGCCCGGTCTCGTTCATGTGGTGGGCGATGAGCGTGACCTCGCCCCAAGTGCGGCCGTCGTCCTGGGAACGGGCGGTGTAGGAGGAGTCGAATTGCTGGCCGCTGTTCTGGTCTGCCCAGGCTTGGCTGTTGTAGATGGGGACGATGAGGGTCCCGTCAGAGAGCGAAACGATCTTGCCGTAGGGAGACCCCGTAGGCAAGGATTCTATCGACAGACGATACGGCTCCTCCCAAGTAAGGCCGCTGTCAAAGGAGCGAGTAGCCATCAGCGCTACCGGCTTGCGGTCGGAGATACGGACGCCGCCAAGGTAGTTGCCGTCAGCATCGTAGTTGTGCTGGCGGTGGTAGAGCAGGACGAATGTTCCCTGGCCTGAGACGCCGAAGGCAGGGTTGCGGTCGTCGTCTTCGCTGTCGGCGATCAGGTTTGGAGGCGTCCAGGTCTGGCCACCGTCGAGTGAGCGGACGGTCTCCATTCTGCCGGCGCGGCCAATGTGACCTGCGCCTCCCCGCAAGGCGGCGATTACGACACCGTCATTGGACAGGGCGAGGACGGGAAAGAGTCCGCCATCCTTATAGACAATGTTCTCGCGTGTTCCGGGGAGCGTGCGTATGTCGAGTATGCGATCCGGGGCCAAGTCTGACACTTCAGTGTCTCCTGTCAATCGAATGTTATTTCGAGAGTCTGAGGCTTTCAGGCGATCTTCTGATCCCTACCGCTCTACTGTTGCCCTCACCAGCCAGACGCTGTTGGTATCGTCCATCTCTTCGGGAATACGGCGCCAGCCGTTGGGCACGCGGTCGTACATGTAGAGAAGCGTGCGGTCGTCGACTGCAACCACTTCGGTGTAGGCCGTGGTCTGCTGGCGAGAAAGATCTTCCGAGTAGATGATCTGCTCTTGGGGATGGCAGCTGTTGTGGTGGGCGAGGATGTCGATTTGCTGCCAGTCCTGCCCATTCCCGGCGGCGTTGAGCCAGAGATAGAGGCCGGGACGGCCCCCTGAGAGAGCAACCGCGCCACTATTCATTACCGCCAAGCTCGGCTGCACGGAGAAGGGGCCCGGCATGGTGACGGCGGGTGTCCAGGTTCGGCCTTCGTCGCTGCTCCAGCTCTGGCCGAAGGGCAGTTTGCTTTCGACGCGAAAGACGCACATGATGCGTCCGTCGTGCAGGCGGCAGATGGCCGACTCGCTGGGTCCTCCGTTTCCGGGCACCGGGCAGGAGGCGTCGGCGACGACTGAGCGCACTGCCCAGTTGACGCCGTCGGTGGACTCCACGGCCACGATGGAGTCGCGTTCGTCCCCTTCGAAGTGGCCGTAGGCGGTGGCGAGGTAGGTACCGTCCTCCAGCCAGAGGGTCTGGCCGTTGAAGGAAAAGGCCGCGACATCGAGGCCGGGTACGATCAGAGGAACGGGCGCGGGCATGCCGGTGATGACGACGCCGGTGGGCACGTAGTCGAAGACGCGCTGTCCGGCCGGGAAGTGGTTGTGCGGCGCGCCGATCCCTTGTGGTCGGGGACGGAGATCGTAGGGGAGGAGGATGCTGTCGCCGGAGTGGAGATGGAGAAGCGTTTGTCCTCCGTCGCAGGAGACAAACGGTTCGCTCCAGGTCAGGCCGCCGTCCTGGGACCACAGTACCAGGTATGGAACGCCGGAAAGATGGATGTCCGGCGCCGGCGCGATTGTAGAAAGGAGATCGCCGTTGGGCATAGTCCAGAGGTTGGGGAACCAGAAGTAGCTCCTGCGCCGCCCTATCAGTCTGGGTTGGGAGAGCGTGACCCGCATGCCATCCAAGTCCACGGTTTCGCTATCGATCCAGCCCGCCGCGTTTTCAGCCATTGTTCCATCCTTCGTTTGACATATAGAACATCATCAGTTTGGCCCACCGGCGAGAGATACATTGAGTTCGTGCTCGCCGTTGAGATCGGCGGTGATCTGGACGAAGCGATGGCCGTAGCGTTCCACTGAGGGGGCGTCAGTGGCTTTGCCGTCGATCATGAAGGATGACCCTGCGGCTCCGTTGGCGGGAAGCAGGTAGAGCAGAGTCGCTTCGTTAAGACTGTCGGCCGATTGAATGCAGTAGGCGCTTTCGGGGGCGGCGGCGGCGTTCCCTGCGGGAGTGATGGATACGCGGCGGCGGGAGCGCTCCCAGGAGTTGATCTCCTCGCTGGTCCACCACTCCATGCCGAGGCTGCGGGCGTAGGCGACCGTCTCGCGGATGGAGCGCTCGCATTCCGGGTCTTCGACGTGAGAGGGGTGGTAAAGGACATGGGCGACGCCGTAGCCGGCATGGCACTGGTCGAAGAGGGGGCGCATGAAGCCGTGGGGACAGACGACGGTGAAGTCCTGGGTGAGGAAGGGGAGGGCGATCACATCGAGGAAATCGCCGTTGGGACGGTCATCCTCCATGGGAAACCAGGGGTGGGAGGTGCCGAAGGTGAAACCGCGGTCGCCGCGTGAATGTTC
This sequence comes from Caldilineaceae bacterium, assembly GCA_965200615.1. Taxonomy (GTDB): domain Bacteria; phylum Chloroflexota; class Anaerolineae; order Caldilineales; family Caldilineaceae; genus Bin5. The sequence continues at coordinate 3,098,847 of OZ241377.1, forward strand.
GAGCTGGATGCCCTTGTTCTGGCACCAGTAGTAGAATTCGAGGCGGCCTTGCCAGGCGATGCCGTGGTTCTTGTTGGAGACGATGTTGGTGAGACCAGTCTCGTAGGAGAGGGTATCGAACTGCCAGTCGAAGTCCATCTGGCTCCAGCGGGGGGCTTCGCGCACGGGGGCGTTGCCGGTGGCGTAGTGAAGGGCGATTTCGGAGGTGGATTCGATTAGCGCCTGGTAGAAGGAGCGATCGTAGCCGGTTACGGGCATGGTGCACCAGGTGGAGGGCACGTTTAGCTCCTGCAGAAGGTCAAAGAGGCGCCAGCCCACCAGGGGGCGGTTGCCATCGGAATCGTGGGACATGTGGGCCATCGAGGTCTGCCCGCGCGGCCAGTACCAGAGGAGAGGCAGGGGTTCGCCGGCGGCGCTGAGAAGGTGGAAGATGGCGCGCAGCAGGAGCTCCTTCAGGACGTCGGCCATGGGCGACAGGATGATGCGCTGGTTGTAATAGGTCCGACCATCCTGGAGGGGGACGCCGCCGGAGTAGTAGAGATCGTCAATGTCGTCGATTTCGATCAGGTCGCCATCCCGTTCGGGGTCGAGGATGGAGCCGGCAGGCGTTCCAGAGGACTCGCGCGGGGGGATGGGCACGACCGGCTTGCCCTGATGGATGTGAAGGACGGATGTTATCAGGTCGAGTGCGAAGAGGATAGTACGGCCGCGACCAGGGGCGTGTGCTACCACGGCGTCGGCTGCGGGTCCGCCTGCCTGCGGGGGAGGGAGGATAGATTCGACCTGGGCGAGCGCAGTGCCGGCCACAGCCTTGACCAAGGCGCCGCCGAAGATGTGGGTTTCCCTGCTCAGGCCGCCGGTCACAGGGTGGGCCGCGGCGGGTGGCTGCAGGTAGCCCTCTTCGAGGAGACGGATTGTCTGCACGCCGAAGAGATCGTCCATGCCAGAGGCGCCGGCGTTGCCGATGAGAAGGCCGCCGGCGTGAACGAATTCGGCCAGGCCTGCCTTCTGTTCGGAATCCAGCTCGAAGTCCTGCGCCAGGATCAGGAGGCGGGGCAAGGGAGAGTCGCCGGCCAGGGCTTCCTGCGGCAGCAGCGAAAAGGGAATGCCGGCATGGTGCAGTATCTCGCTGATATAGGCGGCGGCATAAGGGGGAAGCTCACCTGTTCCCTTGCGAGGTTGTTCCGGATTGAGTATCACTCCGATCATTTGGGCTTTCTCCTTACATCAGCGGACGTTGGGGCTACGGTGCGATAGACGTCTGGCCGGAATTCATGCGTCGCGTGCGCAGCGGAAGCCGACATGGCGGCGTTGCATTTGGGGGAAGCGATCATAGCGGGCGGCGCAGCGGGCGCGCTCGGCGATGCTGTACCAGGAGCCGCCGCGCAGGACATTGTGGGCGTCGTAGTGGACGACCGGCTTTGTGCAGATGGGATTGGACTGCGGGCTGAATGAGTAAAAGTCGTCGGAATAGCGATCCTGGCACCATTCCCAGACGTTGCCGACCATGTCGCAGACGCCGTATGGGCTGACGTTGCCGGCATCGATGAAGCGGTCCACGGGAGTGGGATGGCCGACGCCGGATTCGCGGGTATTGGCGCGGTCGGGGTCCCATTCGTTTCCCCAGGGCCAGTGGCGTCCGTCGGTGCCGCGGGCGGCGAATTCCCATTCGGCTTCGGTTGGCAGGCGGAGTCCGGCCCAGCCGGCGTAGGCTTGCGCATCCCAGTGGGCAACGCCGATGACCGGCTGATCGGGTCCGGTGAAACGGGGGTCGTCCCAGCATTGGGGAGGTGTTGCGCCGGTCTCCTGCAGGTAGCGGTCGTACTGGGCGACGGTGACCGGATAACGGCAGATGTAGAAGGGATCCAGGCGGACGGTGTGCTGCGGGCTTTCGTCTCGAAATCTTGTAAGCCGCCAGCCGTATTGGTCGGCAATTTTCTGCGCGTCGGCCGGGTCGGTCCCCATCTGAAATGCGCCGCCCGGGATGGGAATGAGCGTCGAGCCGTCCTGGTTTTCGAATTTCTCCACGGCCTTTTTCCTTCGGTTCTATTGCGCTGCCTGCTCGGCGTAATGCAGGGCCACTTTGCGCATGGCGGCGGCGATGTCTTTAGCGTCCTGTTCGGTGTAGGAGTTGCGGAAGAGGATAAAGCCGGTCTTGGGCAGTTCGCGCTCGGTGTGGGGGAGGTGAAGCGTGCTGTAGTCGATGCGTCGATTGCCCTGCTCGTCGACGAAGGGATAGCGGGACTGACCGTAGGTATCTTCGTCAGTGAAGATTGGGTAGCGGTAGAGGGGGCGACCCTGGATGTACGGGCCGTAGCAGTCTGGGATGCCTTCGGCGCGGACGGCTTCGGAGAAGTCATCGGAGGAGACGCCAGCCTCGGATTCGTCGACGGTGTAGGCGTATGTGTAGTAGGCGCTGCGATCTTCGGGATGGACCTTCTGGATCTTGAAGCCGGGCAGCTGTGGCACGACCTCGTCGAGGATGGCGGCGGTCATGCGACGCACGCGGGTGGCCTCCTGCCAGCGGTCGAACTGGGCGAGGCCGACGGCGGCGTGGAGGTCGGTCATGGGATGGAAGTCGCCGAGGAAGGCGTAGCCCTTGTTGCCGCCGCGGCGGAAGGAGGTGGGCGCGAGGGAGCTGCGGAGGGCGCTGTCCATTTCGGAGCCCTTGCGGGAAAAGCCCATAGCCCGGCGCGCCAGGGGCTCGTCGTTGGTGATGATCATGCCGCCCTGGTCGGTGGTGAGGGTCTTGCCTCCGAGCGAAAAGCAGCCGATGTCGCCGATAGTGCCGACGAGCTGGCCGCGGTATTCGGCGAGGTGGGCCTGTGAGCAGTCCTCGATGACGGGCAGATTGTGAGCGCGGGCGATCTCGAGGATCGGCCCCATGTCGCAGGGGTTGCCGTAGAGATGGACGGCGAGGATGGCGCGGGTGCGGGGGGTGATGCGGCGCTCGATGTCGGCCGGGTCAGTGTTTAAGGTCTCGGGGTCCCAATCGGCGAAGACGGGGATGGCGTTGTGGAGGATTATGCCGAGCACGGAGCCGATGTCGGTGGTGGGCGTGGTGATTACCTCGTCGCCGGGTTCGGGGTTGACGGCGGCGACGGCGGCGTGGATGGCGCCGGTGCCGGTGGTGGTGGCGACGGCGTACTGGGCGCCGTGGAGGGTGGCAAAGGCGTCGGCGAAGGCCCTCACTTTGAAGCCGGAGCGCCAACCGTCGGTGGCGTTGTCCATAACCTCCATGAGGTGGCGGCGTTCCTCGTCGCCGAAGATCCATTTGGGGCCGAAGGGCTGGCTGCGCAGAGGCGGGCCGCCGTCAATCGCCAGTTTTGCGCTGGTCATGGGGTTGTTCCTTTTCTGCTAATGGTCCAGAGCGGTGTTCAATATTGCGGCGTTCAAATGTCCTCAAGGCGCCACTTTGTGTAGGCGGCGTGGCAGATACCGTCTTCGAGGGTTATCCAGTAGCAGGTAAAGAGGCTGCCGTCGTCGAACTGCACTGTGATGGGGTAGCCGACGTCGGAGCCGCCGCCGTGGTTGGGGTAGTCGGGCCACATGGGGGAGGCGGCGCCGGCATCGTCGCGCATGATGATGGTGTTGTCGGTATCCCAGGTCTTGCCGTTGTCTTCGCTGAGGACGAGGCGGATGCCCATGGGTTCCCAGCGGTAGGTGACGCCGCAGAGGATGCGGCCGTCCTGGAGGCGGAGGAGGTGGGGCGGGTAGCCTCTGACCTCGGTGCGCAGCGGTTGGGACCAGGTGAGGCCGCCGTCTTCGGACCAGCTTTCGAGCAGGTAGCCGCTGGTGAGGTGGCCGGGGGTTGAGTGACGGATGTGGGCGAGGACCTTGCCGGGCTCGGCTTCGATGAAGCAGGTCTCGTCTCCGGTGACGCTGGAGACGCTGGAGGAGAGGGGGATCAGGCGCCAGTTGTCGCCGTCGGGGTCGGAGCGCCAGACGAAGACCTGGCCTCGGTCGCCCTCCTGATCTCTGGCATAGACGGGCAGGAGGATATTGCCGGCCTGGAGCCGGGTCCAGCGGGGAAAGGCGGTCATCCAGCTGAAGCCGGGGACGAGCCAGTCGCGGCGGTCCCAGGTTTTGCCCTGGTCTTGGGAGCGCATGACGAAGAGTTTTGGCATGCCGATGAGGAGGTCTTCGCCGGTGTTGTTGGGGTGGGGGCGAGCGGTGAGGCCGAGCTCTTCGGCTTCGGCGGCGCGCTCTTTGGGCCAGGACTCGAAGCCGACGGTGCCAGCGGCGAGGTAGCTGCCGTCGGGCTGGATGTCGGCGTAGCGGTCGTAGTATTCGCGCGGCAGGGCGGCGGGCCAGGCGAGGGGGATGGTCTGGTCGTTGGTCTCGGTGAAGGTTTCGCCCTGGTCGTCGGAGACGAGCACGATCCAATCGGCGAGGCCGTAGTGGTCGGCGAAGGGGGAGGAGACGACGCCGACGGTGAGGCGGCCGTCGGGGAGGAGCTGGGGGACGGGGCCGAGAGCGTAGCGGTCGGGGCGTTTGTAGAGGATGCCGTGCTGCATAGTTACTCTCCTTACTGCGGATGTCAGCGGCGCCTGCGGGGATCCAGGATATCGCGCAGAGCATCACCGATGAGGTTGAGCGAAACGACGGTGCCCACAAGCACTGCGCCCGGGGGAACCCATAGCCACCAGTAGCGCTGGATCAAGGTAAGATTGTTGGCGGAGATGACCATATTGCCCCAACTGGCGGTTGGCGGCGGGACGCCCAGGCCGAGGTAGCTGATACCGGCCTCGGCGATGATGATAGTGCCGATGTTGAGCGTCATATTGACCAGGACCAGATGCATGACATTGGGCATGACGTGCAGCCGGATGATCCCCCAATTGGTTCTGCCGATGGAGCGGGCGGCCAGGATGTAATCCAACTCGCGGATCGAGAGTACCTGCCCGCGAAAGATACGGGCGTCAAAGGGCCAACTCAAGAGGCCCAGAGCGATGAGAAGGTTCCACATAGTCGGGCCATATACAGCCACAAATATCAAAAGGAGGAAGATTTCGGGGAAGACCATCATAATATCGACGATGCGCTGGATGAAAAAATCAGCCGCGCCGCCGAAGTAGCCGGAAACCGACCCCAGAACCAGTCCGATGACGGTGCGGATGATGACTGCCAGCAGGCCAATAAGGAGGGACACACGGCCGCCGTAGAGGATGCGCGTGAGCATGTCGCGTCCGGTCAGGTCGGTTCCCAACAGGTGCATGGCGCTGGGAGGCTTGCGGATCGCCTGACCGTCGATCTCTTCGGGCGTGAAAGGCACTATCAGGGGAGCGGCGATAACCAGAAGGGTGATCAGCACCATGAACACGAGACCGCCAAGGGCGCCGGGGTTCTGCATGAACATGCGGATGTTCTGGGCGGCCAGCGACGGCCTTTCGATGGTGAGGACCTGGGCCGATTCCGAGGCGTTCTCGTTTTGCGCGCTCATGCTCGCGATTCACTCCGAAAGATTGGCTCTACGAATAGGTAACGCGCGGATCGACCCAACAGTAGCAGATGTCCACCACCAGATTGCTGAGAACGACCATGACGGCGATGACAGTAACTGTGGCGATCATGATGGAGAAGTCCTTGGCTTCGGCTGCGAGGGCGGTATACATGCCGAGGCCGGGAAAGTTGAAGGCTCTCTCAAAGAAGACCGAGCCGCCGATGATGAAAGGAACACTACGGCCGATGATTGTCACCACCGGCAGAAGCGCATTGCGGAAGATGTGCCGACTGCGCACCACCGTCTCTTTCATGCCCTTAGCGCGGGCCACGGTCACATAATCGGCCCGCATCGTCTCGAGCACGCTCGATCGCGTCCAACGGATCAGGTGCGCGGAGCCGCTGATGCCCATGGCCAACACCGGCAGGATCAGGTGGTAGGCACGGTCCCAGAAGTCCCCTCCGGTGCGGGGGTTGTACAGGCTGCCGGAGGGAAACCAGCCCAATCTGATAGCGAAGATAATGATTACCCAGGTGGCGAGCAGGAATCCGGGCACGCTAATGAGAATATAGGTAAGGAAAGAGACAACATTGTCGAAAGTCGAGTACTGGTATATGGCAGAAAGCGAACCGACGACGACGCCGATGAAGACGCTGAGCAGCGTTGACAGGACGGTGAGGCGCACTGTCACGCCAATACGGACGGCCAGCTCGGGGGTAATCAATTCGGCGGTGCGCATGGCGCGGCCGAAGTCCCCCTGCAACACCTTGCCCAGCCAGCGGACATATTGCACGGGGATCGGGTCGTTGAGTCCAAGTCTTTCGTGCAGGTATTCACTGGTGCTGACGCCTTCATCCGACCCGCGCCCCTTATAGGACTCCTGTATACCCAGTTGATCTCGCACCTGTTGCGGCGTCATTCCTTGCGTGTCGCTGGCCACAAACATGAACAGCGTCGGGTCACCCGGGGCCAACCGCATGAGGGAGAAGTTCAGGTAGGTAATGACAATGAGCATGGGGAAAGTTATCAGCAGGCGCCGGATTATGTATTGGGTCAAGATAGGTTCCCTTTCGGTTCACGCAGACGGAACCAGCAGACACTTTCGGTATCAACGCAAACCAAGGATTTCATTTTCTCGTTCGTCGCGCATTTCGCTCATGATGCGGTCAATGTCGATGGGTTGACCACCCCGACGCACCTTGATTTTCTCCTGTAGCGCCTGCAAGCTGCTGAAAAACCGTTCATCCAACCTGGATGTGCCAGGGATGTCTACCCGATACGTCTCCAATAACTCATCTTCCTCTAACTGGCGCTGGATGGCCGTCAAACAGTACTCGGCAATAGCCACATCGTACTTCGTGGTTCGTAGTTCGATACGCCTCTTTGTCTCGGGATCGGTATAGAGTTGGATGCAAATCTCTTCCATTGTTGTTGTTCTTATGAGGAATGATATTTTCTTGAGCATTGATGCAGCCGATGAACGATGTGGCGACCAGCGACCCGATCAGTCGTCGCCGGTCGCCACCCGTACTATTCGGAGTTCCGAATTCTCAGGCTTCTCTCCGGGGGCCATGCAGGCCAACGCCCCAATTTTAATTTTACCCGGAGTGAAGATTTGGAATCTATAGGGATTCCTACTCAATCCAATACCAACTGGCCACTCCTTTTTCACCGGATGTGCCAAGCCAGTTGAAGGCTTCCTCGGGCACAAATCCACCGAGGTCGTCGGTCATCACGTAGAACTCGGCGATCTGGGTGACACCCCAGACCGGGCCGTCGTCGAAGTAGATCGACATCAGTTCCGTGCTGGCGCGGGTGAACTCGTCGGGGTCGGTGGTGCTCATGGCGACGTTGCACATGTTCCTGAAGTCTTCGTTGCACCAGTGATAGGTGGTGGGCCCGTGGTCCTGCTCGCAGTTGCCGACCCAGTATTCGCAGTTGCGCACGGTGTTGGAGACATAGCCGCCTTCTACCCTGATATCGTAGTCGCCGCTCTTACTGCGCTCGTCGCCAAGCTCTCTACCGGCCAGAATCTCGGTCTGAATTCCGACTGCGGCCAGTTGCTGCTGGAGCAAGACCGGCGCTTCGCCGCCGGAGCGGCCAAGCAGGATCAGGACACGATCGGGATCCCAATCGCCTTCGGCCTCAGCTTCGGCCAGCAACTGTTTGGACTTTTCCGGGTCGAACTGGCGAGGCACGACAAGGCTTTCGTCGCAGTCGGCGCAGAACGAGTCCTGGGCGGTCTCTTGGCCGCGCAGCCCGAAGATGGAATCTTCCGGCTCGCCGAAGCCAAAGTAGAGAACCTCAGCCCAAACCTCACGGTCAATGGCATAGGCGATGGCGTCCATGACCTTGCGAGACAGCTTGCGGTCTTCCAAGCGATTGAGGCCGTAGCCGGTCATCATGAAGGTGCGGGGATGAATGGCGACATCGGGCAGGTCCTTGACGGTCTCATAGTCGGAGGCACCGACCTTGACCATGTCGGACTGGCCTTCGATGAAGTTTTCCAACCTGAGGCCGGAGTGTTCGGCGTAGCGCTTGATGCCAGGTTTGCCGTAGATCTCGTTGCCCCACCAGTCCTCATTGCGTTGTAGTTCGAGGAACTTGGCATCTTCGTCCCACTTGACGACCCGGTAAGGCCCGCTATGGACTTCCGGTACCCAGGCGTCGGGGAAGTCGCCGGCCCACAGTTGTACGGCCGTGTACTGTCCCAGGTGGTGTTCGGGCAAGACAGAGAGAAAAGCGAGGGGGCGCCAGACGAGGCCGATGGGTTCGTCAGTCTCGATGCGCATATTGAAGTCGTCGATGATCTTGATGCCGGAGATGGAGTCGGCCTTGCCTTCAAAGTAGTCCTGCCCGCCAGTGATGTTGGGGAAGAGAACTTTGGCGTCGCCGAGCCAGTAGTCGGCGTCGGCGTGATAGAGAAGATGGAAGGTGAAGGAGACGTCGGCAGTGGTAATTCTCTCGCCATCGCTCCAGACGGCCTCTTCGTAGAGCTCGATCTCCATGGCCATGTTGTCATCGACGCGCTCGATGCGGCGCGCCATCCAGGGCGTGGGGGTGGTATTGCCCAGGGGACCCATGAAGATGAGCGGCATCTGGACCATGTAGAAGGACTCGCTGCCGAAGTTCCAGTTGCCGGCGGTCATGCCGCCCCACATGCCGACGCCGAAGCGGGTGCGCCCTGGGAGGATGAGGAGGCGGTCGGAGTCGACGGTGTCCGGGTTGACGGCGTATTGGATGCCGGGCAGGTCGGCAGCCTCATCAGATGCTTCCTCCATGGCGGTGTCGGCGCCGCCACCGGTGGTTGCCGGCGCGGCGCATGCGCCGACGAGCAGGGCGAAGACCAACAGGAGGGACAGAAGGGTACAGTTCAACCATTTACGTTTGATACGCATGTCTCTTTCTCCTTTGGATAATGGAATTGCTCAGGTCTATTCCGGGTTGCGCCGTTGCAAGGGGTTCGAAGTTAGGAATCTGGTGGGCATTTTAGGGAAATGCGGGGAGTCTGTCAAGGAGGGAAAAAATGTGGGTGCATCCCGGATTTGGGGGGGAGCTGGCGGGGAATTAATGCCGACGGTGGTTGAGATTGTTTACCGGCTTTTGGAGAGATCCAGGGCAGGCGCAAGCCCCGCCCCTACCGAGGGGGCGGTTATGGGCCTTCGTTGCGCCACCAGCGGACTTCGTTGCTGCCGCGTTCGGCGGCGGCGACGATGTCGAGGCGGCCGTTGCCGTTGATGTCGGCGGCGATGACCATGTTGGCGTTGGTCCAGCCGTCTTTGAGGAGCTGCATGTCCCAGGGGCCGCGGGGGTCGCCGCGGTGTTTGAAGTAGGCGACGCGGCCGGTCTCGTGCCAGGCGGTGGCGACGACCTCGATGTGGCCGTCGTTGTCGAAGTCGGCGGCAATGGCTTCGAAGGCGTTGGGGAATCGTTCACAGATAATGTGCTTGCGCCAGGGGCAGTCGGCCGGGTTGCCGTCGTTTTCGTACCAGACGATCTGGTGATGCTCGAAGGGGACGCCGGTGGGGTCGTCGGGGGGGAGCATACCGAGGGCCATGACGACGTCGAGGTCGCCGTCGCCGTCCATGTCGACAGGATGGCCGTGGATGGGTTGGGGGGCGTCGTCGATGATGTGCTTGATCCAGGGCCGGTTGGGGAGGTCGCCGGAGTTTTGGTACCAGATGACCTGATTGGCGACGCGGGCGGTGCCGAGGAGGTCAGATTTGCCGTTGCCGTTGATGTCGGCGGCGTGGATGGCGCGGGTTTCGGCGATGTCGTCTTCGATGATGCGTTTGATCCAGTGGCCGTCGCGGTTTTCGTACCAGACGAACTGGTTGCCTTTACGCCAGGTCGACGCGGCGATATCGAGATTGCCGTCTCCGGTGAAGTCGGCCACGGCGACGGCGTAGGCGCCGGTGAGGGTGCCCTCGTCGACGTAGCGGGTGCGCCAAGAGCTGGCTAAGCGCGGGTCTCCCTCATATTCGAAGTAGAGCAGGCAGCCGTTGATGTTGTCGATGAAGACGAGTTCGGGGCGGCCATCGCCGTTGATGTCGGCGACCTGGTGGCGTTCGAGCCATTCGGGGGTTCGTTTGTGGATGACGTGCTTGGTGAAGTTGCCGTGACCGTCGTTTTCGAGCCAGTAGAGGCCGACGTCGGTGTCGGGGGTTATGAGGTCGGGTACGCCGTTGCCGGTGAGGTCGAAGGCGGAGATGCCGTAAGTGTATTCGAAGCCGTCCTGGGCGAGGTGTTCGGTAAGGTTGATGAGGTGGGTCATTTTGTCCCCCTGGTGGGTCGTTAACTATTGCGGAAGATCCGAGTCAGAGCTCAGTTTCCGCCACCAATCCATTCGAAACTACGTACCTCTCCTGTGCCGCTGGCAGCCTCGAGGCTCAACTCCTCCTCCTGTCCCGAAAAGACCCTGACAACGGAAGTTTGCCACCTGTAGATGACGTCCCGGTCCGGCGGCGGCGCCCACTGGCTCGGCAAGCGGTAGCTGGTGGCCTTCGTCCAAACAGGGGGCGGCACTTCATAGATCCCTTCCAAGGGCCAGACGTAGAGGACGTACCATTCATTCTCTTCCAGGAGGCCTCCGCTCAACCAGCGAAACAGCACATCTTCGGAATGAGGAATCCGTTCGCCCTCATTCGGCCCGAGCAACTGCAGAGGCAGGTACGTCTGGCTTGAGCTCGGGTCCTGCTGTGAGGGGGCCCGTGCCTTCACCGCAAGAATGGTGGAGGGCACGCCGGAGACGGGTAACCGCAGCGCCTGCTCAGGTCGGATAATATCGTCCGGCCCGATTCCGTTTGCTTCCTGGATTGCCGCAACAGTTGTGCCGAATCGTATGGCAATGGAGATGACCGTATCTTCCGGTCTGACGACATAGCGGAAGACGGTAGATATTGTCGGCGCGCTACCGTTGTTTCCGTTTTCCGAGATCGAAGCAGGTACGGGGATAAGCAAGACGTCTCCGGCACGAATCAGCGTTCCGCTTAGATTATTGGCAGCCTGGACCTCTTCGACCGTCACCCCGTACCGGCCGGCGATCCCGAGTAAGGTCTCTCCTGACTGCACGGTATGGCGTCCGACTAAGGAACCCGGCTGCTGACCCTCCGGTTCGGCCGTTGGCGCCGTTTCAGCGGTTTGCGACGAGGAAGGGCTGGTTTCAGACTGGGCTCCGTTCGTCCGCTGGAAGTTGACGCCCAGACTGCCGAACCGCCACCAGCCGATTACGATTGCAAGCAGCGTGAGCGCCAATACTGCATCTCGTATATTCAGGCGCGCCGACCTTGTCCTGGGCGCTCCGGTCAGTTCATGACCGCAGAAGTAGCAGGTATCAGCCTTTTGGGCGACCCGTGAACCGCAATTCGGACAACGGCGGCCCGCCGGAATCGTGGAACGTGCGACCTCTGACATGCAAGACGTTTTGCTTAGAAGCTGTTTGAAAAGGGTCAATTGGGTGCCAGGCGGCGTACCATGAGACGAATCATAGCGATATGGATAAAGGCGACACTGCTTTCGGGCAGTCGTTCATAGTCTTTACAGAGGCGACGATTGAGGCCAAGCCAAGCGAAGGTGCGCTCCACCACCCAACGACGGGGCAATACGGAGAAACCTTTTTGTTCTTGCGGGCGGAGGACAGGTTGAAGGCGGAAGCGAAAACGCTGCGCAACCCATCTCTGCAAAGAGCCGCGATAGGCGCCGTCAACCCAGATAAGACGCAGTTTCTGGCCGAAACCGCAGCCTCGTCTGAGCAGTTGCCGTGCCCCATCGCGGTCAGGCAGGTCGGCAGCAGTGACCAGGACGGCCAATGTGAGTCCCAGCGTATCGACAAGAAGATGCCGTTTCCGTCCCGTGATGCGTTTACCGCCATCGTAGCCTCGCACACCTGCCGGTGTATGGCCAGTCTTGACTGTCTGACTATCGATACTGCCAGCCGTTGGATGCTTGTGTCGTCCGCTTCGATGACGAACCCGCACTCTGAGCGTGTCATGCAACCTGCGCCAGGCGCCATCGTCCCGCCACTGCCTGAAGTAGGTGTAAACACTCTGCCCTCTGCCACGGCGGAAAATCACTCGGCAGCATCCGCCACTGGATGCCACCCACAGTCAGGTAGAGAATGGCATCAACCACCAGACGCATATCCAGGCTGCGTGGTCGCCCGCCCGGTTTGGCTGCGGGAATCAGATGCTGGATAATAAGCCACTGGCTGTCAGTCAAATCTGTTGGGTATCGTTTTGTTTTCACAGAGACTACGTATACCACAATTTGGCCGACAGCCTTTACTTTTCAAACAGCCTCTTAGAGATACTGTTTGCTTAGAGATACTGTTTCGATGGATAAGCGCAGTAAAGCACGGACCCAATGTCCGCGCGAGCTGTCGAACTCCGGCGCCCCCCACGACCGGCAAGCGGACCGTGCCGGTTCAGTAGATTCCTACTCTGGTGAAAACACGATTTTCACGCCGTCGCGGCCCTCGAACAGGTCAAAGGCTTGCTGCCATGCATCCAGCGGAAGACGGTGGCTGATCAGTGGAGCGGTCCGGAGCTGACCGGACTGCAGAAGAGCAAGGGCCTTGCGCCAGGAGCTGGCCACCGTGGCGAAGGTGCCCTGCGCCTGCACCTCCTTGATGCAGACCTGCTCAAGATCCCAAAGCACCGGCTTCCCGAAAAGACCCACCTGCACATATCGTCCTCTGTGCCGCACAAGGTCCAGAGCCGTCTGCGCTCCCGGCCCCGCGCCCGAACACTCGAACGCGATATCTGCGCCGAGCCCTTCAGTGCATTCTGCTACAGCGTTCTGAAGGTCATCTTTGCCCGCGATCAGGGTCGCGTCCGCCCCAAGCCGCTCCGCCAGAGCCAGGCGCGCCTCGTCCGTAGCCGTTCCAATCACAAGCGCCCTGGCGCCCGCCGCCTTTACGACCTGAAGCATCATCAGCCCAATGGCGCCCGGGCCGGTGATCACCGCCAAATCCCCCGGCTCCACCTTCGAGTTTTCCAGCGCGTGGACGCAACAGGCCAGCGGCTCGGTCAGCGCGCCCTCCCATTCGTCCACACCTTCCGGCAACAGATGTATCGACCGTTCCGGCACGAGCACGTAGCGCGCAAATGCCCCGTTGACACCGCTTCCTATCGACGCTCGCTGCGGACAGTGATTCGGCATCCCCGCCTTGCAATAGGGACACAAACCGCACAATGTATAGTAGGGTTCACTGGTGACAGAACTGCCGGCAGCGTATCGGGAAACTCCGCTTCCCACATCCACGATCTTGCCGGCAACCTCGTGTCCAAGAATAACCGGTGGCCGGCAGGGATATTCGTCGTGGTAAATGTGGGCGTCCGTACCGCAGAGCCCGGCGGCGGTCACTTCTATGACAAGATGGCCTGGGATAGCGCTTGGCTCCGGCGCATCAATCAGTCCCACCTGACCTGCGCCCGGCCGCAATTTGGCTACACCTTTCATTCAGACCTGCTCCTGAGTAATCGATCGCGCCGCCCTGTTCTTCAATGAGGCTATTCTTTCTTCCATTCCTGCCACATGAGTGATGTCTGACTCTTTGCACACCAGAATGTGCGGCGGATTCGTCATGCACGTGCAGAATAGATCACGGGGTTCAGCGGTGTGTCGATTGGCTCCCCTACCTGCGCCCCCGGCAGCCAGCGGTCCCAGTCTCTTTGCTGATTCTCATTCTCAGGCGGGGCAACCCGCATCCCGTCTTCCATGTAGATGATGGTCATCACTGCCCGCATCTGATCGCTTTGGTTCGGCCCGGCTCGATGAAATGTCCAGCCGGAGTGAAAACTGATCTCTCCCATTGCAAAGGCAGCAACACTCTTCGGATAGTCATGCAAAGTGCCTCCGATCTTCCGTTCACTCTCGTCACTGATGGACAGGTCCCGGTTCTTCAGCAGCTTGTGGCTGCCGATACAAAACGAAAGCGGCCCCATCTCCAGTGGGACCTCCTGCAGGGGAATCCAGGCCGTGACCGTATTGTCATTTGAGAGAGGCCAGTAAAACTGGTCGACGTGCCAGGGGGTAAATCCGCCCCCCGGCTCTTTGTAAAGGGCCTGATCGTGATACATGCGGACGCCGTCAACGCCCATGAGCTCGGCCGCGATCTTGCCCAAACGGCGGCAAAGTACAAATCTCTTCACCTTCTCACTGCGCTCCCAAAGATTCGGAATCTGTAGAAAGGCCTTCCCGTACGTGTTCCGTTCCTCCAAGGCCAGAGTCTGCCGGTTCAGCGCATGCACCAGGCGCGTAAACTCCGCGCCGTACTCTTTCAGCACAGCCGGCGACAGCACATTTGGCAGCTTAACGAAGCCGTCGCGGCGGTAGCCGGCGATCTGTTCATCGGTAAGCGGATAGTCGGTGCTCAATTCGTCCATATCGTTTCGCATCCGCAGACTTCAGTGTCTTGGTTTGGTTGTGCTGCAATGGGCGGAGGATACTGCGTCTGGCGCCGCCAATTGAAAGATTACAGGGAAGAAAACGCCCGGCAATCAACTGAATGCACACTTCCCGATTATAACTGAAACGTACAGAAAGAGCATCCACCCGAATTCAATGCTGCTGTCGAATGCCAAACCGTATATAATCGGCCTGAGGGCCCGCCAGTTCAGGGCCCGGGAGGGCAGGCTGTCCGAGCCGAGGACCACGGCCAGCCTCCTCGAGTCTTCAGGAACTTGGGTCACTGGAGGAAAGATGTCCCACACAGTGTTTATTGCCCTGGGCAGCAACATCGGCAACCGGGCCGACTATCTCCACACTGCGTTGGACGCCATGTCATCATACGCGGCTATCGTGGAGACATCCCACCTCTACGAGACAGTTCCGATTCTTGTGACGGATCAGCCGCTCTTCCTGAACGCAGTCTGCAAAGTTTCCACGCACCTTACACCTTCGGAACTGCTATCTGCGGTCAAGCAGACCGAAGACTCTCTCGGAAGAACGAAAACAGTCCGTTTTGGTCCGCGCGAAATCGACCTTGACATCCTCTTCTATGACGACTCCGTTGTCGAAACATCGGACTTGACGATTCCCCACGTGGGCATTCCTGAGCGAGACTTCGTGCTGGCCCCCCTTCTGGACCTGGACAAGGACTTGCGCCACCCCCGCCTGGACGTGACCGTGCAGGCGCTCTGGCAGAGACTGCAAAAGCCCGTCCCACCCCGGGTGATGCCGATCAGAGACAGATTGTGGCACTGGGGCCAAGGCACCAAAGTCATGGGCATTCTCAATATCACCCCGGACTCCTTTTCCGGCGACGGCCTCGCCGGCGCACACGACACGGTTGCGGCAGCACTGGCGCAAGCCCGGCAGTTTGTTGCCGCCGGCGCCGACGTCCTGGACATCGGCGGCTATTCGACCCGGCCCGGGCATGCTTACCTGGACGTCGAGGAGGAAATCGGCCGGGTAGTTCCGGTAATCGGCGCGTTGCGCGATGAATTGGACGTCCCTCTGTCGGTAGATACCTTTCGCGTCGAAGTCGCGGAAAAGGCTCTCGATGCCGGCGCCGTCTGGCTGAACGACGTGTCAGGTCTGCATCTGGCGTACCAGGAGACCGATACAGATTTCATTGCAGGAGAGGAATCCTCCCGCTCTACTCTCCAGAGCCCTACCATCCCGAACGGGATGGCCGCCCTGTCGGCTCGCCGCCGCGTTCCGCTTGTTCTCATGCACAATCGCGCGTCACTCCATACCGGCCCGCCCTCCGGCGACCCGCAAAGCGAACCTCCGGCGGCTTCCAACGAACCGTCGCAGGATATAGTGGCGGTTGTGCGTCAAGGACTTTCTACGGCTCTGGAAGCGGCCCGGCTCAACGGTGTTCCCCGCTGGCATCGCATCATCGATCCAGGCATCGGGTTCGGCAAGACGCCCGCGGAGCACGCCGCTCTTATCTCCCGCTTGGACGAGCTGCAAGAATCAGGCTATCCGCTTCTTTTCGGCTGCTCCCGCAAGGGCTTTCTGGGCAAAATGGCCGGGGGCGCCCCGGTGGATGATCGGCTGCCGGGGACGATCGCAGCCAACACTATGGCCGTGGAGCGCGGCGCGCAGATCGTGCGCGTCCACGATGTTCGGGAGAATCTCCAGGCGATGCGGGTCGTCGACGCAATTATGGCAGGTTCCCCCGACCGGCCTTTCACTTCATTTTCCTGAAAAAAGGAGCGGCAACACCATGCGATATCCTCTGACCATGACCAGCCTTGGCGGTCGTATCGCCGTGGTCGTCGGCGGCGGCATCGTCGGCGAGCGCAAGGTGCGTAGCCTGCTGGCCGGAGATGTCCCCGTACGTCTGATCAGCCCATCCGCCACCGAACAGTTAACCGCCTGGGCAGAATCCGGCGAGATCGAGTGGACGCGTCGGCGCTACCAGGACGGGGACCTGGACGACGCTGCGCTCGTATTTGCCTCAACCAACGTGCGCACGGTTAATCATGAAATTGGCGAGGCGGCGCAAAGGAAGGAGCTGTTGGTCAACGTGGCCGACGCGCCGGCTGAAGGGAACTTCCACTCGCCCGCAGTAACGCGACACGATGATCTGATCGTCTCTGTCAGCACTTACACGGGGCAGCCCGGCGTAGCCACTTCCGCGCGTGACCGCATCGCCGCATTGTTGGAACCAGAACTGTGAACTACGCGCCGCCTTTAATCCGGGAATTCGTCGTTTCAAACACGCACGTCAGAAAGGGACGAAGTTCATGACAGGCAAGGCTTATCTGGTTGGCGCGGGGCCCGGTCGGGCCGACCTGATCAGCGTGCGCGGCCTTGCGCTACTGCGGGCCGCCGATGTTGTAATCTACGACCGGCTTATTGCGCAGGAGCTCTTGGAGGAAGTCCGTCCCCAGGCCGAGAAAATCTTCGTCGGCAAGCAGGGTCATGGTCCCCGGACGATGCCGCAAGAAAGCATCAACGCCCTGCTGGTGCAACGCGTACAGTCCGGACTTCAGGTTGTGCGCCTGAAAGGGGGCGATGGCTTCGTCTTTGGCCGAGGCGGCGAGGAGTGTCTTGCGCTCGCCGCAGCTGGACTTGCCTTTGAAGTAGTGCCCGGCATCAGCGCGGCCATCGCCGCGCCTGCCTTCGCCGGTATCCCGGTAACCCAACGGGGCCAGGCGAGCGCCTTTGCGGTTGTTGCCGGCTATGAGGATCCTACCAGAGAAGGGTCGCAGATCGACTGGTCAATGATGGCGAAAACGTCGACACTTGTAGTCTTGATGGGTGTTCGTTCTGCCGGAAAGATCTGTGAAGCGCTGGTCACCCACGGTCGCGATCCGGAATCCCCGGCTGCCGCGATCGCAAGTGCATCGACCGTCCACCAGAAGGTGGCCCGGTCAACGGTGGCCGGTCTGGCCCAGGCTATGGCAGCCGCTGAGATTCGCGCCCCGGCTGTGCTTGTCTTTGGTGACGTCGTCGATCTCCACGACATGCTCGACTGGTTTACCCCCGGAGAAGGCGGGAGAGGCTTCATCAAGGTCGACAGGTCTGAACAGTGAACCGCTCGAATGGTTCTTGAGCTACGCGATCGTCTCGTGTCCAATTTGCGATCCGCCATCAGACTACAAATTACTCGCGATAGTGACACCCGACGCTCTGACGGTTCGCCCAGGCCGCGTTGGCCACAATGATCGCCGCCCGCACTGCGTTGCGCAGCCCGACCAGATCGTCGGTCAGCGCCTGGCTGCGGTAAAACCTCTCGATCTCACTCTCCAGAGCCCGCAATTGGCGTACCGCACGGGCCAGTCGGCGCGTGGTGCGGACCAGCCCCACAAAGTTCCACATGATCTGTTGCAGCGCGCTCATATCCTGGCTGATCAACGCCGGGTCGGCCGCGCCGTCCTCAGCGTAACTCCAGGAAGGAATGTCGGCGTCGTCGTGGAAGTCAACGCGCTCCGTCCCAATCTCATCTTCCAGCGACAGCCGTGTGTTCCCAGGGCCGCCAAGCTGTTCATCGCTACCGTTCTTGAGCCGGGAACAGATGTGGCGAGCGGCACGCCGTCCCCACACCAGCCCTTCCAGCAACGATGCACTGGCCAGACGGTTGGCCCCATGCACGCCCGTACACGAGACCTCTCCGACGCCATAGAGCTTGTCCACGGTCGAGCGCCCCCACTCGTCTACCCAGATACCGCCGCAGAAATAGTGCGCAGCAGGCACAACCGGCGCCAGGTCGGAGCTGATGTCCACACCATACGCCAGCGACCGTTCCCGGATCGTTGGGAAGTGGGAGAGAATTTCGTCCCTGTCGATATACGATCTGAGGTCCAGATAGACGTTTGTCACCCCTCGGGACAGCATCTCGCGGTGTATGGAGCGGGCGACTACGTCGCGCGGCGCCAGATCTTTCCATTCAGGCGCATGGTCCTGCATGAATGGCCGGCCATCACGGTGGACCAGCCGCGCGCCCGCGCCTCGCACGGCTTCGGAAACCAGAAAATGGACTTGGCCCTGGTGATAAAACGCAGTCGGATGGAACTGAACGAACTCGGCGTTGATCACCCGTGCGCCTGCCCGATAGGCCATCGCCAGGCCGTCTCCCCGCGCGCCCCGATGATTGGTCGTGCGCAGGTAAATCTGGCCCAGCCCGCCGGTTGCCAGCACCGTAAACTTGGCCAGTGCTCGCTTCACTTGCCCGCTGCCCTGTTCCAGGAGATACGCGCCTACACAGGACCGGCGTTCATAGACCGCCAGACGGTTGCGGCCATGATGGTCGGGCGTCAGCAGGTCCACAGCGGTATGTCCGGTCAGCAGCGTAACCTTTGGGTGTCTCTCCAGCGCCTGGATCAATGCCATCTCGATGCTTCTGCCGGTGGCGTCCGCCGCATGGGTGATGCGGGGCAGGCGGTGCCCTCCTTCCAGGGCCAGCGACAACTCACCATCCGGTCCGCGATCAAAGGAGACCGGCGCGCGCTTCATCAATATATCCCGCACAGCACCCGGCCCTTCCTCAGCCAGAATGCGGACCGCGGCCGGGCTGCAGTGGCCTGCGCCGGCCCGCAGCAGGTCCTCCGCCAACAGGGCAGCCGAATCACCTTTGCCCACGTAGATGATCCCGCCCTGGGCCATGTATGTGTTTGAGTTCTGTGGCTTTTCCCCGCGGGTAACCAGCGTCACCGGCACGCCGGCGTCAGCCAGCTCCAGCGCGGCAGTGGCCCCGGCGATGCCGGAGCCGATGATCAGGATGTCGCACTGCAGCAGGTCATCCGGCATGTGAGCTGTCTGAATGAGGGCGGATCGATTTCAGGCGACTCGTTCCCGTCTTCACTGTCCGAACGCGGCACGCCGACTAGAGGACACTCAGAAGGGAAAACGCCGGCCGCTAGCCGATCTCTACCATCCGCTGGACCGAACGCGCGGCTCTGGCCAGAGTCTCTTCGGGAACAGTGATCTCGTACTGCATCTTTTCCAGCGCGGCCAGGGTATCTTCCATCGTGATCTGGCCCATATGGGGGCAACGGACAGAGCAGAGGCGCAACATCTCCTTGTCCGGGTTGGCGCCGATGATATTGTCCCCCATGGAACACTCAGTCAGCAGAAGGTAACGCGGCGCGTCGGTCTCTTCGACATGGCGAATCATCGCCGACGTGCTGCCGGTGAAGTCTGATTCAGCAACAACTTCCGGGCTGCATTCGGGGTGGGAAAGTATCACTGCGTCCGGAAACTCGGCTCGCACGCGCCGGATGTCGTCCACGGTGAACTTGTCGTGAACCTCGCAACGTCCATGCCATCCGATCAGGTCGAATTCCTCCGTTTCCAGGGGAATGATCGGGTGGCCGGTCTCTTGATCGCGGCGGAACGGCGCCGGCGCTTCGAGCGACACCGGCACGGGATCCATTCGGTCGACGCTTCTCGTTTCAACCGCGGCGGCCGCAGGAAAGATTATCTTCTTGCCTGTCTCCTCAGCCACGTTCTTGGCCAAGTACTCATCGGGCAGGAAAATGACCTGTTCCGAGTCCAGAGAGTTTACCACCGCGACCGCGTTGCCGCTCGTGCAGCAGATGTCCGTCTCCGCCTTGACGTCGGCATACGTGTTTACATAGGTCACCACCGGTACGCCGGGAAACTGCTCCTTGAGACGGCGCACGTCCTCCGCAGTTATGCTGGCGGCCAGTGAGCACCCTGCCTTTTCCGCCGGCAGCAGTACGGTCTTGTCCGGGCTGAGGATCTTGGCAGTCTCAGCCATGAATTCCACGCCGCAAAAGACGATCACGTCCTTATCGGTCTGCGCTGCCATCCGGCTGAGATAGAGGGAGTCGCCGACAAAGTCCGGGATCGAGTGGAACAGAGCCGCCTCCATATAGTTGTGGCCGAGGATGACCGCGTTGCGTTCCTTCTTGAGGCGGTTTATCTGCGCCGCGATTTCCGCCTTGATGCGCAACTCTACGTCAAGGGTCACGTCATGGAGCTTGCGTGCAAGCGCTTCGTACATCAACCTGGCATCGGTGATTTCTGCCATAGGAGTTGCCAGTGTTGCAGTCGTCATGAGTGCTACCTCGCTTTTCAGATTCGCGGTCGGCGACGAGCCGCCGTCCTCATATGGAGAACGTTAAACCGCCATCTCCAAATCGAAACTGATGTCGAGCGCCGGAACCGAATGGGTGAGCGCACCGACGGAAATATAGTCTACACCTGTCGCGGCAATCGCCGCGACATTCTCCAGGCTTACGCCGCCAGAGGCTTCAAGAGGCGTTCGACCGGCGGTGATGGAAACAGCCTGTCTGATCTGATCAGGGTTCATGTTGTCGAGCAGAATTCGATCTACGTCAAGCGCGAGCGCCTCTTCCAACTGTGTCAGATCCGCCACTTCGACCTCGATCTCCATTCCCTCGTACCGTCCCCGAATTCCCTGCACAGCCGGCGAAATGCCCCCGGCCGCGGCAATGTGATTGTCCTTGACGAGCGCCATATCGAAAAGACCGAAGCGGTGGTTCATTCCCCCTCCCAGCGTCACCGCCCTCTTGTCGAACAGGCGCAGTCCAGGCACGGTCTTGCGCGTGTCCAGGATGACTGCATTCGTGCCCCGGGCCGCCTCAACATAGCTCCGGGTCAATGTCGCAATGCCCGACATGCGCTGCACAAAGTTCAGTGCCACCCTTTCGGCTGTCAGCAGAATCTGCGCGGGGCCGGAGGCACTGGCGATTACAGTACCTGCCTCAACTCTTGCCCCGTCTTTCACAAAAGGGCAGTACTGAACTGGCTGACAAGCGCCCTCTTTCGACGCTGTCGTACGCTTTTTGTCCTCACCATTCGCCCGCAGCGGCCCCGCCATGACTATCGACGAATGCCCTTCAGTAAGCAGATCATAGGTCAGAGTGACGACTTCCAGACCGGCAATGACCCCTGAAGACTTTGCCAGGAATCGTCCTCTGGCCTGTGTCTCCGCCGGGATCGTTGCCAGCGTGGTCACGTCTCCACTGCCGATATCTTCCTTCAGCGCCAGGAGAACCGCCGTTCTGGCCTGCTCCACGAAATCGTTCACGTGCGGTTCCTCTAAAGGAGGCGGACCCTACCGCGTCTGCAGATTGAAAAGCTTTACCGCGTAGAATACCACCCGCGCGAAGGATCCACCAAACAAGCCGTCAAAAACCGGACAGACGGCATCTGAAACTTCCCTGCCTGCGCTTGGCTGCTCGCGCAGCAGACGGTAGCAGATCCGGCGCCCGCATGTACCCCCGGGCCAACTCAGAACGGGTTGCGGTCAAACGTCAACCTCTTTGAGACTGCGGGAATCTGGGTCCGCTTTGACCGGCTGCGTAGTTCGGTTACACTGAAACCGGATCGCCAGGAAGGCGTATAGATCAGTGGAATGTTGCTGATGAGTGAAACCGTTCTGTCAGATTCCGTCGTTTCCGCCGCGACCGGGCCGCATGAGAGTAAACACCGGACGAAGCGGGTTGCCGGGTTGCGCTATGACTGGCTGATCAACCTGTTGTGCGCAGTCTTTATCGGCGGTCTGTACCTGGACGGCTGGGCGCACAACCATGGGCGCGTCGACGAATCGTTTTTTACACCTTGGCATGCCTTCTTTTACAGCGGATATCTGCTCGTGGCAATCGCGTTTGTCGCTGCAGTGGTGGTCAACCGGACACGAGGATATTCGCTGTCTCTTTCCATCCCGGACGGTTATCGACTTACGGGAGTCGGCCTGCTCGTCTTTGCCGCCGGCGGCGTCGGCGACATGGTGTGGCATATTCTCTTTGGCATCGAGGAAGGCGCCGAAGCTCTCTTCAGCCCGACTCACATCCTACTGGGTCTCGGCATCGGCCTGACCATAACCGGCCCTCTGCGAGCCGCCTGGAACCGGCGAGACACTGGCGGCAGCTGGCGCGAGTTGGGGCCTGCCGTTGCTTCACTGGGTGCATTCCTGGCAGCCCTCACATTCTTTATGATGTTTTTCTTCCCCGTCACGGTCCTTCTCGGAACCTCTGGGACAGGCAGCGGCTACTTCCGCAACGATGTAGGCAAAGTGGCCGGCATGGTCGGGGCAACGATCACCGCTGCAGTACTGGCAGGATCGCTTCTCTTGACCCTGCGCCGCTGGCGACTGCCATTTGGAGCCGTTTCGTCCGTTCTCTGGCTCTCCCTCCTTGGCGCCACAATAGTGGACTACGAGCGGCCGCTCATGATCTGGCTCGCTCTGGGCATGGCCGTCCCCGCTGTGGCTTTGGACTACCTGGCCTGGCGAGCGCGACCGTCCGACAACCCTGACTGCGTGCGCTGGCTGGCCCCTGCGTTTCCCTTACTGCTTTACGGCGGGTATTACGCCGTCCTCTTGCCAACGGTGGGGTCAACCTGGTCGGTTCACATGTGGACCAGTACGATCGTCATACCGGCGGTCGCCTGTTGGCTTCTCAGCTTCCTGCTGGCGCCGCCGCAGTTGCCGGAGCGACAGTCTTGATGCTCCCAGCGCTCACCTCCGACCAGATGCGGGAAGTAAACTGGCTGATGGTCGAGAAATACGGCATCCGACTGCTCCAAATGATGGAAATCGCCGGCCTCAACCTCGCCCTCCTGGCCAGACAGCTTCTCTCCACTGAAGACGAAGAAGACGCACTGCTTGATAGACCTGTGGTCGTGCTGGCCGGCCGCGGCAGCAGCGGCGGCGGCGGGCTGGCCGCCGCCCGTCACCTTCTCAACTGGGGCGCGTGGGTGCAAATCGTGCTGACCCATCCACCGGGCGACCTGCCGCCTGGCGCAATGAGAGATCAGCTCTTATCTCTTCAGAAAATGGACGCACCCCTGGCCTGGGCCGAGGAGGGATGGGAGCTCCCGCCTGCCGACATGGTGATCGACGCCCTGATCGGCTATGGGTTAGAGGGCAATCCGCACGGTCGGACCGCGGACCTGATTCAGCTGGCAAACAGCAGTGTGGCCCCGATACTGAGCCTGGACGCCCCGAGCGGCCTCGATGTCGCCAGCGGACATCTGTACCTCCCCCATGTCTCGGCCACCGCGACCATGACGCTGGCCCTCCCAAAGCGCGGGCTTCTGCAGCCCAACGCCCTGGCGGCATGCGGCCAACTCTTCCTCGCCGACATCGGAGTGCCGCCGGGTCTGTACGAAAACCTGGACTTGGAAGTGCCGCCCCTCTTTGCGAAAGCTACGGTCTTGCCGCTCCACGTACGGAATGGCGTTGTTCTCCTGGAGGAGTAGAAAGTCGTGTTTGATTTTACCCCCATTTTCTTCGTAGTCGGCTACCTGCTCATTTCCCTTGGCATCGTCGGCGCACTGGTGCCCGTACTGCCAGGGCCGCTGCTCATCTGGCTGGGCGCGTTCGTCTGGGCCTGGGCCGACGGCTTTGTCCGCATCGGCTGGCCAACCCTGTTGGTCCTGGCTGTTCTCACCATTATCGCCTGGGGCGCAGATCTTGGGCTTAGCTTTCTCGGCAGCAAAAGGTCCGGCGCGGGCTGGCGTTCGATTGGCGTCTCGATTCTGGGGGGACTGATCGGCGCGATCCTGCTCTCCAGCGTTCCTGTCGTCGGTACATTCATTGGAGCCGCGATCGGCTCGATTTCGGCACTGTGGCTGATGGAGTACCGCCGCGCTCAAGTTGCTTCCGGGAACGTCAGCGGGCTGAACAGTGAGACGGAGGCTTCGGGCGCGTCGCATGTCGAGGAAAACAAGGCCGCCGCGACGCGAGCGGTTAAGGGCTATGTAGGCGGATTCATGATGGCCATGGCCGTGGAGTTCATCATCAGTCTGATGATGCTGACTATATTTGCCTGGCAGGCCTTCCTGTAGAAGGGCGGAGGAGAAGTGCGGGCTGTAGTTTTCGTAAATGGGGATATAGCCGACTATGGCGCTGTGACCCGTTGGCTGCACGACGATGACTATCGCATCGCCGCTGACGGCGGCGCGCGCCACATGGAAGCTCTGGGACTGTCGCCCGACGTAATCGTAGGTGATCTGGACAGTATCGACAATGTTCTCCTCGCAAGGCTGCAAGAAGAAGGCGCCGCGGTGGAAAGACACCCGGCCGCCAAAGACGCCACCGATCTGGAGCTGGCGATCGCGCGCGCGGTCAAAGATGGCGCTAAAGAAGTCCTGCTGATCGGTGCCCTCGGGGGCCGGCTGGACCAGACCCTTGCCAATCTCCTGATACTGGCCCGGCAGGACGAATCTGTTCCGCTTGCCGTCGCCGAGGGAGACCAGCTGGCGCGCGTGTTGCGCGGGCCCCAACTGCTGACTTTGACGGGGCCGGTCGGCGGCTACGTCAGCGCGGTCGCCCTCAGCGAAGAGGCAACCGGCATTACCTACCGGGGCCTCGAGTACCCGCTTGAGAACGCAACCTTGCGTCTTGGCAGCACGCGCGGCGTGAGCAACACGCTGGCCTCCTCACCGGCGCAGATATCAGTTGAGACCGGCATCCTGCTCGTGATTCAGCAATATCCGTAACGGCCGGTTACTCTGTGAACCCGCCTTCCGGCTTCCCACTTCAGGCGACCTTTCGGCACGTCTGCCAGGCCGCCAGACAGTTGCCGGCAGCATCTACTCTCCCATCGCACCAACGCCGTTCTCTTCCTGCCCGCCTGCCGGTTGGAATGGGCGGTCTCTGTCCGCAGTCTGCGCCAGTACGAACGCCAGCCCCAGAGCTGCAATCAGCGTCAACACCTGGGAAAGTCGCAGCGATCCCAGCAGACGCGTATCCGCCGCAAACCCGTCGGTGAAGAGCCGCAGCAGCGCCAGCGCCAGGACCGCCTGGCCGGCAAGCCGCCCCGGTCTGGCCCACTGGCCCCAAAGAAAAAAGCCTCCGACAATCAACATCATCCCCGTTGCCCGGTAGAGTGCGACGGGATGACGGACCGCCGCCGGCTGAGACAGGACAGCGTCATACGAACTGACCATCCAGCCCGGAACCCAGGACAACGCGCCCGGCGGAACACCGGTCGTCCCGAGTACGGCGCCCGTCAGAAAGTTCGAAATCTCCAACACCACGCCGCCTCCGAGCAGCCCGAACACAGCTGCAACTCCGACTGGCCTTGGATCGACCTCCATTCGAATTAAGTACCAGAAGGCTGCAGCCAGCGCGCCCACCACCCCCGGCCACAATATCAGTCCTCCGGGCCGGATGCTCACCAGGAGCAGCGGCTCCGCGCGATAGACGTCCCAGAACTGGACTGCATGCGACAGCCGGGCTACAATGACCCCCGCAGCAAGGGCGATTGTGCCCATATTCCAAATCATGTCCGGGTGCAGCTCCAGACGTCTGCCAACCCGCGCCATGACCGACAGTCCGAACCAGGCAGCAACAATTGCCAGGATCTGGGCCGTAGGCAGTGATAGCGGTCCTAAAGGCAGTGACGGATACACAGTATACTCCTCCGCTGGGGCCTGGCGCAGTGTCACCAGATCAGATGAGCCGGCGTCAGACCCACCTGTAGTATACTGTTTTCGCTTCGACGGCAAACTTAATCAGGCAACCGTTGCCAACAATCCCATGAATCTGGACCACATTCGCAACTTCTGCATCATCGCACATATCGATCACGGCAAGAGCACGCTGGCCGATCGCCTGATCCAGCATACCGGGACCGTTACCGACCGGGAGATGAAGGAGCAGCTTCTCGACTCAATGGACCTGGAGCGCGAAAAAGGAGTCACGATCAAAGCCAGCGCCGTACGCATGATCTACCGGCGCCAGTCCAATGGCGAGCCCCCGTCAGACTATGAAATGAACCTGATCGACACGCCCGGACACGTCGACTTCACCTACGAGGTCAAGCGCGCTCTGCAGGCCTGCGAGGGCGCCATCCTCGTCGTAGACGCCTCCCAGGGCATACAAGCCCAGACGGTCGCCCACCTTCTGGCCGCGATGGAGCTGGACCTGACCATCGTCCCCGTCCTGAACAAGATCGACCTGCCGGCGGCCGTGCCCGATGAAGTTGCCCAGGATATCGAGGATCTCCTGGCCGTTCCCGCCGCCGACATTCTCCGGATCAGCGCCAAAGACAGTGTCAACATCGAGGAAGTGCTGCAGGAGATCGTCAAGCAGGTGCCTCCGCCGCAAGGGAACGCCGGCGATAAGCTGCAGGCTCTGATCTTCGATTGCCACTACGATCCTTACAAAGGCGTCGTGGCCTACGTCCGGGTGGTGAACGGCACGCTCTCGGCGCCGGCTGCCCTCCTGGCGATCTCAAGCGACAAACGCATCGATCCAATCGAAATCGGAATCCTGACCCCCGCGCCCCTCAAGGCTTCGCGACTGACTGCCGGCGAAGTCGGCTACATTGCCACCGGCCTCAAGAGCGTGCAGGACCTCGACGTCGGCGACACAATTACCCTCGCCTCCGATCCTGCCGCAGAACCGCTGCCCGGCTACGAGCCGATGAAACCGATGGTCTTCGCCGGACTCTATCCGACCGACTCAGACAGTTACCACGATCTCCGGGACGCCCTCGAAAAACTTCACCTCAACGACGGCGCGCTCACATTTGAACCGGAGACAAGCCAGGCCCTGGGGTTTGGATTTCGCCTCGGATTTCTCGGCCTCTTCCACATGGAGATCGTTCAGGAACGGCTCGAGAGAGAGTACGATCTGGACATTATCTTTACCGCGCCCTCCGTGGCCTACCGTGTGGTGACAACTGGCGGCAGCGAGTTCCTGCTCGAAAGCCCCGCCGATCTGCCCGACGCCAGCGAGATCGAGCGGATCGAGGAGCCATGGTGCAGCCTGCAAATCTACGCGCCGTCCGAATACATAGGCCCTGTCCTTGAAATGGTGACGAAGCGCCGCGGCCGTGTCGTGAACCAGCTGTGGCTGGACACGAAACGGGTAGAGCTCAGTTTCCAGATTCCGCTGGCCGAAATCATCGTAGACTTCTACAACGAACTCAAGGCCCGCACGCGCGGCTATGCCTCGATGGACTACGTCCTGCAAGACTATCATGCCTCCGATATGGTCAAACTCGACGTCCTGGTCAACGGCCATCCGGTTGACGCCTTAAGCATTATTATTCATCGTGAAAACGCCTTTTACAAGGGGCAGCGCATGGTGAGCAAGATGAAGGAGATCATCCCTCGCCAGCAGTTCGTTGTCCCTATTCAGGCTGCTATCGGCAACAAAGTAATCAGCCGCGCCAACGTGAAGGCCGTGCGCAAGGATGTTCTCTCCAAGTGCTACGGCGGCGACGTGACCAGGAAGCGCAAACTGCTCGAAAACCAGAAGGCGGGCAAGAAGCGCATGAAGATGGTCGGCTCTGTAGAGATCCCGCAGGAGGCCTTCATGACTGTCTTGAGCCTGGAGGATGAGTAACAAGGCCCCTTCCCCACTCGATCTGGTCCGCCGCCACAATCTCAACCTGAAGAAATCCCTGGGCCAGAACCTCCTCGTCGACTCTACTCACCTGGCCCGCATCGCCGACGCCGCCGACCTCGAGACAACTGACACCGTCCTGGAGATAGGCCCCGGCCTCGGCGCGCTGACTCATCGTCTTGCCGAACGAGCCGGCCGCGTTATCGCCGTCGAACTTGATCAAAGGCTGGTGCCGGTTTTGCGAGCAGAGTTCGCCGACCGCCCTCACGTTTCCTTCGTCCACGGCGATATTCTTGAACTCAGTCCCGCAGAACTCATTCAAATGCCGCGGCCCGATGACCCTGGCACAGCATTCGCTGCCGAACCATACAAGGTAGTCGGAAATCTTCCTTACTACATTACAAGCGCCGTCCTCAGACACGTGTTGGAGAGTCTACCTCCCCCCACGCTGGCTGTCCTGCTGGTGCAGCAAGAGGTGGCCCAGCGCATGGTTGCCCAATCCGGCGCAATGTCGCTGCTGGCGGTAAGCGTGCAGTTCTATGCCCGCCCGCGCGCACTACACAAGATTCCGGCAGGCGCGTTCCTGCCCCGTCCCAAAGTCGATAGCCGTGTAGTGCGCCTCGACGTGCGCGCTAAGCCCGCTGTCCCAGACGTGGAACCGGCCCGGTTCTTCCAAGTCGTGCGCGCTGGCTTCAGCCAGCGGCGCAAACAGCTCCGCAACAGCCTCAGCGCCGGACTGTCTTGCACGAAGGAGCAAGCAGACCACTGGCTGACCTCTTCCGGCATCGAACCCCGTCGCCGCGCGGAAACACTCTCCTTGCAGGAGTGGGGTATGCTGACAAGGACCGTATACGGGACATCATGAAGCAGGAAAGCGAAGAACTGCGCGGTCTGGTCGACCATCTGGCGCGGTCGCTGCAGAATGAGAATTACCAAGGGGGCGCCGGCAGACGCGCCGCCTCGTAGACCTTTACTGCGCCCACAGTGGCGACACTGCGATCCTGGAACGGAGCCCAGTCTATGAAACGCTCATGCTGGTCTGGTGGACGTTGCGTTTGGGGCGCCTGCTGCCGGAAGCGCGCTCAGGCGTTGACAGGCGGCTCGCGGCGCTATCGCAATCGTGGTATGAAGAGCGGCTGGAACTGCAACAGCATTACCGGCAACTGGCTGCCGACGCGCTTGCCGGCCGGAGTATTGTTCTGTAGACAGGCCTCCCGTCCCCGATACTGGGCGGCGCACAGGTCTATTGCTGGCCGGCCAGCCGCTGGATTTTGAAGCTCGTTTCCCGCCATGAGACCTTGCTCAGCCCCATCTTCAGCCTCAGCGACTCATCCTTCATCCCCTGCCTGAAGTCCCGCACCGCACTGGTCCATCGCAGCGTCTCAAAGCCCACCTGGACGCGGCGTATGCCCGCCCGGGTACCCGCCTCCTCCAATACGTACTCCAGATTGCGGGGTGTACACTCAAAGAGAAAGTTTTCGGGCCTGTACTGCTCCAGGTACTGGTCAAGCGGACCCAGAAAGTAGGTGTTCAGGGAAATCTGGCGATTCTTGTGTGCGTAGCGCTCTTCCTCATAGCGAATGTCAACCGACGGTTCTTGCGTTGCAGGGCGTTCAATGTCATCCAGCAGTATCTTGACCGCCTCGCTCTTCTTGATGCCGGTTTGAAGCAGCAGACTCACAAGTACATAGGGACGGGCATCTGACTTGGTGCGATCCCACAGCCAGTCCTGACAGGCGCGCATCAGTTTGCCGGCTTCATTTCTGTTCAGTATCACAGGCAGAGGCGTCCTGACCGACTGCTGGACGATTGGTTCGGCAGGATCGGTACCGATGGCGCCGACACTATGCAGCCACGAGAAAAAGACCTTGAGAGTCGTGATGCGTCGCGAAAGTGTCTTGGCGCTGCATGGCCGCCCCCTCTCGCTCTGCATCCATTCCAGGAAATCCTCAAGATGCTGCGTCTGAATCTCACGCAGGACCGCCGAACTGTCCATGAAAGTTCGAAGTATTTTGAGATCGTTGGCAAAGGCCTTGATCGTGTTCTCACTGAAGCCTTTGCGAACCATCTGTTCCTCGTATTCGCCGATTGCGTCGCCGAGCGGGCTGGTCGCTCTCAATGTGGGCGCAAGACTGCCGTCCGGATCGACCTCTACACCCGCTGCGTCTCGTGTTGAAAACTCGCTCATAGAGTAACCCCCTGGGTCATATGTCTGAGATAAGGCGCGCCTTATCTCACTTTGCGTATAGCCATATTCAAATATATCCTCCTCCGACCGAAATGGCAATCTGCTCAAATCACAGTTCACCGGCCTTGCGCGCCTGTCGAACCCCCTTCGGAGGCAAAACTGCTACGCAATCCCGTCCGCGATTTCTTTGACATGTTTTGTGCCTTTTTGTACAATGTCGTTCGAGTGACGCATCCGCGTGGGCAACACCTACGCCGCGCATGCGTGCCGCAAATCCGCAGGTTTATCGGCAAGCCGATTCAGTCTGGGACGCTTGAGGGCAGATGTATGGCGAACAACCGTCGACACTTTATCATCGCAACCGTGTTGATCGTGATCTGTACGGTGCTCGTGTACTGGGTGTTGGACACCGTACTCCTCAAACCGGCAGCAGCAGTCGTCGAAGCCGGTCCTATCGACAATCTGTTCGACCAACACATCTGGCTGATCGCATTTCTCTTTGCCCTCGTTGTCGTCTTCATGTGTTACGCGCTCATTGCCTTCCGTGCCCGCGGAGACGAGGGCGACGGCGAGCATGTTCACGGCAACGGCCTTCTCGAAATTCTTTGGACAGTCGTGCCCTGCTTCGTGGTAGTCTATTTCGCCTGGATATCCACCACGATGTTGATCGACCTGACCAGGCCGAATCCTGACGAATATGTCGTCAGCGCAGAAGGGCGGCAGTGGAGTTGGCTCTTCACCTACCCGGAGACCGGCGCGGTCACACCTGAACTGGTCCTGCCGGTAGATACTCCAATCCGCATGGATCTGACATCAGATGATGTATTGCACAGCTTCTGGGTGCCGGAGTTTCGCGTCAAGCAGGACACCGTTCCCGGCATGGTTACGCACGTTCGCTTTAACCCAAATGTGATTGGGGAATATGTGCTGCGCTGCGCCGAACTTTGCGGCACAAATCACGGCGGGATGCTGGCTACCGTTCGTGTAGTCTCTGCCGAAGAGTTCAAGCTCTGGCAGTCCGAGCAGCTCGCCCAACTCCAGGAATGACATCACTTCACACGGTGGGAATCTTCTTGAATCCGTTCCCCGCCGCTTGCGCAACTCGGCTCTGAATTTCTTGCCAGGAGATTCGCTATGTCGCTCTTTACACTAGGAATCGCACGCGGCCTTTTGGGTCAGGTCCTGGGCATGGTCATAGGCATGTTGTTGACCTGCGCCGTGCGCATACTGCTGGGTTGGGAGGCCTGGGCCGCCGAACCCGCCTGGACCGTTGGTTCCGTCTGCAGTATCATCGGCTTCCTCCTCGGCGTCGGCTCTCTGGATGACTGGCTGAAATGGACGAAGGGCATCCCAACCCCCATGCACCACGGGCCGCCTGTAGACAAGCCGGCCTGGACACGCTACTTCAGCGTTGACTACAACCACAAAGTCATTGGCGTCCAATATACCGTCTGGGGCATTCTCCTGCTTATGGTCGGCGGCACTGTCGCCATGATCTTCCGCACCGAGTTGGCGCGCAGCGGCCTGCAGTTCCTGGGACTTGACCTGTACAACAGCTTCATCGGTATGCACGGGATGATCATGATTTTCGCCATCCTCCTGGGCGTTGGCGGTATGGCCAACTACCTTGTGCCGCTCATGATCGGCGCCGAAGATATGGCCTTCCCCCGCCTCAACGCGCTCGGTTTCTGGTTCAACGTACCGGGAAGCATATTGCTGCTTTTGAGCCTCTTTATAGGAGGTTGGGATGCCGGCTGGACCGCCTACCCGCCGCTCAGCGCGCGCGGCCCGATAGGCTACCAACTTTTCTTCCTGGGCGTATTCGCAATCGGCCTCTCCTCCATCGTGGGCTCTCTCAACCTGCTGGTTACGATTCTGCGCATGAGGCCGCCGGGGATGAGCCTTTTCCGCATGCCGATTTTCTGTTGGGCGGTCTTCGCCACCAGCCTGTTACAGCTCACCGCCACCCAGCTGATTGGTACAAGCTTCCTGATGGTTTCCGTGCAACGGGCGATCGGGATGGGTTTCTTCGACCCGCGCGGCATTCTGGGTGAAGTCAGCCCAATGGTCGGCGGCGGCGACCCGGTCCTCTTCCAGCACCTGTTCTGGTTCTACAGTCACCCGGCCGTCTACATCTTTGTGCTGCCCGGCCTGGGCATCGTCAGCGAACTGCTGCCCGTCTTCTCCCGCAAACCCCTGTTTGGATACAAGTGGATCGCCCTTTCCAGCATGGCGATCGCTATCCTGGGCTTCATTGTCTGGGGCCACCATATGTTCGTGTCCGGCTACAATGACATTCTTCGCATACCCTTCATGTACGCGACGCTGCTTGTGGCTATTCCTACGGGCGTCAAATTCTTCAGCTGGCTCGGCACGATGTGGGGCGGAAAGATCCATTTCGACACCCCAATGCTCTTCGTCCTCGGCGCCATCAGCGTCTTCCTGATCGGCGGCCTTAGTGGGCCCATTCTGGCAACCGTACCCACCGATTTCCCATTGCACGACTCCTACTTTGTCGTCGGCCATTTTCACGCGACCATGTTCGGCGGCTTTGTCTTCCCGTTCTTTGCCGCCCTCTACTACTGGTTCCCCAAGGTCACCGGGCGCATGTACAACGAAACGCTCGGCAAGATCCACTTCTTTATCATGACGCCGGCCTTCTGGTTGCAGACGCTGGGTCAGATGGGCGTCGGTGTGATGGGCATGCGCCGCCGCATCGCCGACTACGACCCAACACTCGGCGGCGGCCAGATCGAAAACTGGCAGATGGCGGTAACGATTGCTGGATTCGCGATCGCTTTCGGCGTTATGTTGATGCTGTGGAACTTTTTCCAGCACGCCGAAGTAGGCGTGGCCGCCGGCGACAACCCCTGGCGCTCTCGCTCCCCCGAGTGGCAAATCCCTTCGCCGATTCCGGAACACAGCTTCCCTGCGCCTGTGCGCGTCGTCGGGGAACCCTACGACTACGGCCTTGCCGACTCCGGCTACGTAACGACGGCTTCACCCGGCGACGATTAGCGGCCCAGCACCATCTTCAGTAGAGCGGAAACGGCGGCGTAACAGCAGCGAGAAAAGAGCTAAAATGAGCGAACACAGCCCTACCAAGCGAAAGACCGCAATATATCGCGAAGGCATTATCGTCGCCGTCACCCTGGCCGTCCTGACGATCGTGGAGTACTACGCCGCAATCACTCCACCCTTCGACTCCTTCGCCATCTTGATGATTCTGGCGCTGTTGAAGGCCATCCTTGTCGTAAACTACTTTATGCACATTCGCAGCGTCTGGTCGGAGGATGAACACTGATGACCGCTACCGCTATCGAACATGGTCACGAGCACGACCATGCCGCAGATGATCATCACCATACCGGCGACATAGACCTGCCAACCTACCAGGAATACACGCGCCGCAACCGTCTCGGCATGTGGCTGTTCTTCGCCTCGGAAGCGTTCCTCTTCCTCGCCCTGCTTGTCACTCGCTTCTACCTCTGGCGCGGCCCCCACGGAGAGGTCGTCCGGCCCGAGCTGGATCAGTTCGCCGGCCTGGTCGTCACTGCCGTGCTGCTCCTCAGCAGCTACTTCATGAACCGCGCCGAAGTCTCGATCGCCAATGACAAGCGCACTGATTTCCTCGTCAGCCTCCTCATCACTGCCGCGCTTGGCACAGCGTTTCTCGTCGGCGTCGTCGTCTGGGAGTGGGGAATGTTCCCCAGTATTGTAAAGGGACATCTCAAACCAACTGACGGCGTATTCGGCGCAGTCGTTTTCGGCATGACCGGCATGCACGCACTGCACGTCCTCTCCGGCGTCGTGCTGATTCTCAACGTCTGGTGGCTGGGGCGCAAGGGTCACTTCTCGGGCGAGCGTCACTGGGGCGTCGAAGCCTGCGCCATCTACTGGCACTATGTGGACCTGGTGTGGATATTCTTCTATCCCGCTATCTATCTGATCGGTTCAACGATCGAAGTGCCTCACTGACAGGAGCATCGCCGCCGCGACGTTTGCATAGAATGCCCCGACGCAGTCACAGATGAATCCGCTAACCAAAGCGCTCCTGCTTTCATGGGACCTCCGTCCGGAGATCCTTGTGCCTCTTGCCTTGCTGGGAGCGCTTCACTGTGCCGGTTGGCTGAGGCTTCGGCGGCGCAGCGATGGACGTTTCGCAAACCGCTGGCGCCTGGCTTCCTACACGGGAGGGATCCTGGTCCTGGCGCTGGCGCTGCTCTCCCCGATCGCTGTTCTGAGCGGTCAACTGTTTTCGATCCACATGGTGCAGCATCTCCTGTTGATAATGGTTGCGCCGCCGCTCCTGCTCCTGGCGAACCCGTTCCCGACCTTTCTGTGGGCTTTGCCCCTCCGCTTGCGCGTCGCGGCCGCGGCCGCCTTCCGCCGCCTGGCACGTTGGCTGGCCGCTGATTCCATCTTTAGTCGCACCGTGCTCAAAGCCACCTCGCCCGCCAGCGCCTGGGCGCTATACGTCCTGATCTTCTTTGCCTGGCATGATGGCAATGCCTACAGTCTTGCCTTGCAGTTTGGCTCCCTGCATGGGCTGGAGCACTTCACCTTTGTCGGCGCGGCGCTTCTATTCTGGTGGCACGTCACCGCTGCCGCGCCTCGAGTTCACCCCAAGCCGGCCCAGTGGATGCGTGTCGCTTACGTGCTGGCAATGATCCCGCCCAATATGCTGCTGGGCGTAGCCCTTTCCTTCGCCCAGACCCCCATCTATCCGTACTACGAGTCGGTGCCCCGGCTGTACGGCCTTAGCGTTATGGACGATCAGGTATGGGGAGGCCTGATCATGTGGATCCCCGGCAGCATGATGTACGTGGGCGCGGCGCTTGTACTGCTGGCCCGTCTGCTGGTGAGCGCCGAACATGAGGGGCGGACCAGAAGGCCGCATCCGCCGGTAATGGGTTTGGCGCAGCGGCACAACGGCGGCGGACCCACCGCGGTGGCCTGTAGCTAGGGACCGCAGTGCGTCCACGATCTCGTGCCTTGATTCCGCTGCCGTAAGGTTTCGCGCGCAGGAGGCCTGGAATTACCGGATCATACTATGTGTTTGTCTAAATTCGTTCTCTTTGCAAAAGCGAATCTCCTGCTCCTGCTGACCGGCATACTCTTGCCGGCGCCTCTTCTGGCCCACGGCGGCGTGGGTGTCCAGCATCTGAATAATGTTCCAGCAGGCCCCTTCAAGGTTTACGTCTGGTCCGATCCTGAGCCGCCGCAAGTGGGTGAATACCACGTAACCGTCGCCTTGACTGAGAACATAGAGGGGGACTCCACCGGTCTGGCTGGCGGTCCCGTCCTCGATGCTGTCGTGACCGTCGAGCTTGCGCACGTGGAGAGCGGTGAGACCCTCAGCGCAAGGGCGACCCACGATGACGCGCTCAACAAGCTGTTCTATGAGGCTTCCTTTGAGCCGGCCCGCAAGGGAAACTGGTCCGTGAGAGTCGGTATTCTCCCTCCCGGCTGTGAACCGGCGCAAGGCAGCAGCGAACGGCAGGGCGGTGACACCGGTCTGCCCTGTGAGTCTGAGCAGGTAGTAAGCTTTCAGGATGAGATACTCCCCAAGGCTTTTCCTTGGCGAGCTCTACTTGGCGGCCTTCTCTCTGTACTGCTGATTTTGGGCGCGGTTGTCCTCTATTGGGCAACAAAGCCGCCTGCTGCAATTGAAGAGCCTGCTCCTGCCGGAGGGCACTCATAATGGTCGGTCTGCCCGAATCACGGACGGAACGCCGGGGCCTGTTCCGGGAATTGCGACAACGACTGTCTGCCGGGAAAAGAGTTGCCCCGCCGGCCCGGGAGATCGGCGTCACACTTGCGCTTCTGTTCAGCCGCCGCTGGTGGTGGAAGACGCTAATCGTACTGCTGGCAATGGGCATCATGGCCGCCCTCGGTTTCTGGCAGCTGGATCGTCTCGACCAGAGGCGGGCGTTCAACCAGCAGCGCCGCGCCGCGCTGGCTGCCCCTCCCATTGACCTGTCGGAACTACCTTTGCCGCAGGGAGAGTTGCGCGACCGTCAGGCTGTCGCCCTGGGCGAATTTGACTATGCCCGCCAAATTGCAATCCGCAATCAGAGCTTCACGGGCCAGCCCGGATTCCACCTGGTCACACCTCTCCTTATTTCCGGCTCAGATAAGGCCGTCCTGGTCAATCGGGGCTGGATTCCTGTCGGCGAGGCCAATCCTGCCGCCTGGCGCACTCTCGATGAGCAGCACGACGGTCCTCTACTTGGGATCCTGCAACCTACCCGCCGCCGTCCTGACGGAACGGTATCCGACATACCGCAGGACACTGTTACCGGCTGGTACCGCCTCGACGTAGAGGCGATTGGCCAGACGCTGCCTTACAAGCTGCTTCCCGTGGTACTGCAATTGACGCCGGGCAACGGTATCGATCTGGACTCGGGACGCCCGCGCGCCCGGGGCAGTTCAGAAGCCCTGCCGCATCGTATCGAGCCGGACGTTTCGCTCTCAGAGGGCAACCACTTCAGCTACGCGCTTCAGTGGTTCGGCTTTGCCGTCACCGCCGCCGTCGTCTACATTGCCGTTGCAAGGCGGGCAGAATTCCGCGGCGCCTGAGCTCTCTTACGTCTATCTTTCCAGTGCTGGAACAGGGCGGACAGCCTATTCGACACCAGGCAAGCTGTGGCTGACCGCCTGCAAGCCTGAACTGATCCCCCTCTTGGCGTCTTCTACCGCATGGAGTGTTTCGTGTGAGCAGCAATCGTAAACTTATTGTCGCCGCCATAATTTCCGCCTCGCTGGCTGTAATGATCGGTTCTGGAATCCGGTCCAGTTTTGGCCTCTTTCTCACGCCAATCACGGAAACGCTCGGGACCGGGCGTGAAAACCTGAGCATCGCTTTCGCCGTCAACAATCTGGTGTTTGGCTTGCCCTTGGTAGGCCTCCTCTCAGACCGCTTCGGGCCGCGTCAGGTCGTCATCGCAGGGTCGGTCCTGTATGCCGGCGGCCTCGTGCTGGTTACCATTCTCACTACAACGATGGGGCTGGTTGTCTCCTTCGGCCTGCTGGTCGGCATTGGCCTCGGCGCTACCTCCTATGTCGTCGTGTTGGGCGCCGTGGCCCAGCTGATCGGAGAGGACCAGCGCAGCCGGATCTTCGGACTCATCACTGCCATGGGTTCCGCAGGCATGTTTGTGGTCCCGCCCCTGGCCCAGCTTCTCCTTTCGAATCTCGGCTGGCAGGGCGCTCTCTACGCCCTGGCAGCTGTCCCCGCGGTCGTAGCGTTGATGGCGTTCGGACTGCCCCGGCGGCCCGGCACACAACTGCACGGCGTGCAAGAGCCGCACGTAGATGAGCCCTTCCGTAGAGTACTGGAAAAGGCCGCGCGCCACCGCGGTTACCTGCTCCTGACGACCGGTTTCTTCGTGTGCGGCTTTCATGTGGCCTTCATCGGCGCGCATCTGCCCGCCTATCTGGGCGACAAAGGACAGCCTGAATTCGTTGCCGCCGGCGCGCTCGCCTTGATCGGAGCCTTTAACATCCTTGGATCGATGACCTTCGGCTGGCTGGGAGACCGCTATTCCCGCAAAAACATGCTGAGCCTCATCTACCTGGGACGTGCCATCGTTATACTTCTCTTCCTGCTGGCGCCCGTCTCACGGATTTCAGCCCTCGTTTTCGGCGGGGCAATCGGCTTCCTCTGGCTCGCAACCGTCCCCCTCACCAGCGGAACCGTTGCCCATTTCTTTGGGGCGCGCTACCTTTCCACACTATATGGCATCGTCTTCTTCAGTCATCAGATCGGCGCCTTTATCGGCGTGTGGCTGGGAGGACGCTTTTACGACACTGCAGGCACTTACACACCTATCTGGATCGCAGGCATCGCCCTGGGCGTGTTCGCCGCACTCGTCCATCTGCCAATCCCGGAACGTACCGAACTCGCCGGCGCCGCAGCCGCCGACTGACCCAGAGTAAATCAAAATGGCCGGTATGGCTCCGGTATTCGAATAACCCTCCCATCCAATCTTCATTCTCAAAGAAGGATTCCCAATGACAACCGTTGATACGCACCGAGCCGGGTTCTCACTACAGCGCCTCTCCCGCGTGGACAGGCTGTTGGACCGGTACGTCGATAGAGGTCTTCTGGCCGGGACCCTGGGTCTCATCTACCGCCGCGGCGAAACCGTTTACTGCAACGCCTTCGGCCACCGAGAACTCGGGTCCGGTCTGCCCATGACCGAGGACACCATCTTTCGCATCTACTCGATGACGAAACCAATCACGTCTGTGGCTGCCCTGATGCTGTTCGAAGAGGGTCACTTTCTCCTGGACGACCCAGTGTCAAACTACCTGCCGGAGTTTGAAGGCGCACAGGTCTGCACGGGCGACCTCGACAACCTCGTTCCGCCGGACCGACCCCCCACAGTCAAAGATCTCTTCTTGCACACAGCGGGGCTGAGCTACGGCTGGGACCAGGACTCACCGGTTGAACAACTGTATCGTCAGTCCTTCGGCAACCGCGAACAGCTGCCGCTGGATAAGTTCGTACAAAAACTGGCGGCACTGCCCTTGCTATTTCATCCCGGAACCCGCTGGCGATACAGTTATGCGACCGATGTCCTGGGCCGTCTGGTTGAAGCGCTCTCCGGAAAGTCCCTTGATGAATTCTTCCAGCAAGAGATCTTCAAACCGCTGGCCATGAAGGAAACGGCCTTCCAGGTGGATGCCGCATCATTGGACCGCTTTTCCGCCTGCTACTGCCCGCCCGGCGGCTTCAGCTTCGGCAGCGATCCTGAGCCGGACACCGAAACTGGCATC
Source organism: Caldilineaceae bacterium (assembly GCA_965200615.1). GTDB lineage: Bacteria > Chloroflexota > Anaerolineae > Caldilineales > Caldilineaceae > Bin5. The sequence goes on from OZ241377.1 coordinate 3,137,508, forward strand.
GGGAGTTCAGATGAAGGAGACCACGCCAAAGAACCAACGATTGAACTCTTCGAAGCCCCCCGCGACAGCCGCTTCACAAAGACGCCGGCATTTCTCTCCGGCGGCGGGGGTCTCGTCTCAACTATTGACGACTACCTGCGCTTCTCCCAGATGCTGCTCAATGGTGGCGTCCTCGACGGTCAGCGGCTGCTTGGCCCCAAGACTGTCGAGATGATGCGGGCCAACCATCTGCCGGCCAAACTGGTCCCAATCACTATTGGTACCGACGTTCGCGCCGGCTATGGATTCGGTCTGGGCGTGAGTGTGTTGGTGGACCTGCCTGCAACCAGCACACCGGGCAGCGTGGGCATCTACGGTTGGGGAGGAGCGGCTTCAACCCAATTCTGGATCGACCCTCAGGAGGAGATGCTGGGCATTTTCATGACCCAGTATATGCCTGCCGGCTACTACCCGGTTGCACGCGAATTTCGTGTGGCGGCTTACCAGGCCATCGTAGACTGAACTGGACCACTTGCCGGATCGGATCATGCCAATCCAGAAGGAATCACGCCTGCTTCGTATCGGTGTAGTCGGGGCAGGACCTATCTCACAAATCGCGCACCTGGAGGCCTGCCGCAAAGGACGCAATACGCAGCTCTACGGCCTGTGCGAAGCCGCGCCCGATCTGCTCGCGCGCGTGGCAACAATCCATCGCCCTCTGCGAAGTTTCACCCGCCTCGACGAAATGCTGGCTGATACGCAGGTTGAGGCGGTCATTGTTGCGGTCGCCGATCAGTACCACGTGGAGTTGGCCCTGCAGGCGCTGAGAGCCGGCAAGCACGTGCTGGTAGAAAAGCCCATGGGCGTCAACGTAGAAGAGTGTGAAACTCTCCGCGACGAAGTCGCCGCCTCCGGCCTCATCCTCCAAGTGGGGCACAACCGCCGCTTTGACCCTGGCGTCATCCACGCCCGCCGTTTCATTCAGGAACAAATCGGCGGCCTGATGTCAGCCCAGTTCTGGTACTATGATTCCGTCCATCGCTACACCATGACCGACGCCTTGCAGCCGCTGATCGAGACCAATTCGAGCGTGCTTCGGCCCCCAGGCAACCCCAAAGCCGACCGCCGCCGCTACCTCATGTTGGCCCATGGCAGCCATCTGTCAGACACCGCTCGCTTCCTTTCTCAGAGCGAAATCGTGCAGGTACGTTCTCGCTATCTGGAGCGCTTCGGCCGGCACTGTTGGTTTGTAGATGTCGCCTTCGCCGACGGCAGCCTCGGAAATCTTGAGTTGACCGTCACCGTGGCCGGGGATTTCGAAGAGGGTTTTCGCATTCAGGGCGAACACGGCAGCGTCCGCGGCCGCCTGCCCCTCTCCTGGTACCATAAATCCGGCAGCGTCGAGTGTTTCTCTACCCGCGATGACCTTTACACGCGCCCATTGGGGCAGGACGGTCACGGCTACCGGCAGCAACTCGAAGGCTGGGCCGACACTATCCTGCACGGCAAGCCGCAATGGGGCGCCAGTGTCCACGACGGCCTTGCGTCCATGCGGGCAATGGCGGCCATCGCCCGCTCGGCAGCTACCGGCGGTGGCTGGGTCGAACTCGAATCAGCAGCAGGAGGCGTCTGAATGGAAGTCGGAATCTTTGCCCGCACCTTTGAAGCGCCCACTCTGGCAGACGTTCTGGACGCGGTCGCCGCTCACGGAATCCGCCGCATCCAACTCAACACAAGTTGCATGGGTCTTTCAGATATGCCGGACGGGCTGGACTCCGCAGCCTGTGAACGGGCGCGCATCGAGATCGACGCCCGCAACATCGAGGTGGTCTCCCTTTCCGCCACCTACAACATGATCCACCCGGACCCCACCGCGCGTAACCAGGGTATGCGCCGCCTGGAACTGTTGGCGTCCCGCGCCGCTGAACTGGGCACCGACCTGCTCACCCTCTGCACCGGCACTCGCAACCCGGACAACATGTGGGCGGATCATCCGCAGAACGGCTCGTCTGAGGCTTGGTCAGACCTCCTGGCAGCTATGGAGCAGGCTATCGTCCTGGCCGAAGAGCACAACGTTCGTCTCGGCATTGAGCCGGAGGTTTCGAATGTGGTGAGTTCACCCGAAAAGGCGCGCGAGCTGTTGGACACGATGCGCTCTGACAAAGTCACTATCGTCATGGACGGCGCCAATGTCTTTCCCAGGGGAACGATTCACCGCCAGCACGGGATCCTGGACGAAGCCTTTGATCTTCTGGGCGATCAGATCGCTCTGGCCCATGCCAAAGATCTCAGCCGCGACGGCGAAGCCGGCCATGAAGCCGCCGGGACCGGCCTGCTGGATTACGACTATTACCTGCAACTGCTTCACCAGAGCGGCTACCGCGGAGCTGTCGTTCTCCACAGTTTGACCCCGGAGCAGGTTCCCGGCTGTGTCCGCTTCCTGCAAGAGAAACTACACGACTATGCCTGAGTCTGACCGCCGTTGTTCGTCTGAACCATCAATGAACTCCCTCCCAATTTCGCGCTCACACCGCGTTTGCCAACTCGCCGCCTTATTCTGAACAGGAGAAGAACACCCATGAGTGGTCAAATGAGCGTTGCGGAAGTACTTGAGTCATCACTATATGTTCTGGATCTGCAAGCTGCCGAAGAGTTCTACACGGATGTATTAGGACTCACGCTCTACTCGAAGCTGGAAGGCCGACATGTTTTTCTCCGTTGCGGCGACCGCATGGTGCTGCTGTTCAACGCCGAGGCGACCGCCGCCTCCGCGGGCGGCCCCAAAGGCGCGCCCACACACGGCACCAAGGGCGAAGGCCACCTGGCTTTCGCCGCGATGGACCGCGAAATCGATCAGTGGAAGCAACATCTTGTCGAAAACGGAGTAGAAGTCGAGAAGGAGATTCACACGCAGGGAGGCCGCTCGATCTATTTCCGCGACCCGTCGCAGAACTGCCTGGAAATCGCCTCGCCCCGCATCTGGGGAATCCCCGAAGAGACAGTTTCCTCCCGCGCTTGAATTGGAGTTGCAGACAGGCGCCCGGCGAGAGTTGATCAAGCCCAACTGCCTGTCTGCTCTTGTCTACGAAGAAGAAAAGGAGGCGTGAGAAACGCGGCCGCCCCGGACTCTCAGCCCTGGGAAAGTGGAACCTGCCCCTCCATCCATGAACGCCACCGCGGCTCTTCGCGGGAGACTACCTCAGCAGCATCCTCGCCGTACAGATAGAACCTGATCGACAACAGGATCTGATCGTTTATGGGCCAAACGAACAGGTGCGCGACCCCAGAAGTCGGTTCGTCAATATGCAGAATGACCTCCGTTTCGCCAGGAACTGTATCGACCGCGCCAGAGATGTTCAGTCCGCCGGCCGGCGCGGCAAAGCGCTCGCCCTTTTTGGCGCTTGAGAAGCCAAGTGCAGAGGACAGGTCGTCCCACGCCTGGTCCCCGTCCGCGGCCGTGCCCATCAACTCCAGTAGTGCGGAGGGCTCTCCTCGATGATGGGCCATAAAGATCTGCAAGATGCGGAAGAAGGCCGGCCAGCCCTCCTCCGTAGCTTCGATATGGTTGTCATACTCATCGCTGTCGACGAAAAGACCATGCTCTACGCTCAAGAGGCACGAATCGCCGTCTCTTTCTTCAATCTTCCAGTCAGTCGCTACCTCCGGGCCGCCCGGGATGAACTCATCGCTTTTGACCGAGAAGCCCCGCGGCGGATCCCATTGCGTAATCGTCGCCGCCGAGGATAAACCAGGTCCAAAAATGCAGATCAATTGAGCAGGCCGACCATCCGCGCCCACCGAAAATTCGGACCGCGTAAACCATGACGAAAGTCCGGCATCGGTCCCGATTGCCTGCCAGACTTCGTCGACCGAGCCCGGTACCTCAACCTCTCCCCGTACCCACCTGCGTCCTGAGGGATCAACTCTTACGCTCATGATTGCTCCAATTCACACTAGACGTTGTGCGCAGCACTATCTGAATCATCCCCCAGTTTCGGCTCAAGTGCAAGCGGGGGTCGGGCATTCGATTCCCGGCATTTCGGAATCCGACTGGAGAGAAACTACCGATCAAACAGCAGAGTTCACCTGAGCCGCATCCTCGAAATAGATGTCTGTCCAACTTCACCTCTTGCGCTCGAACCTGAAACCCCACATAATGTGCACAGGACTCATCGGGGCTGTCGTACGCGTCCAGGCCCCCTGAACCGAGCCTTTCTTAAACAATGCTCATCTCGTAACCTCAGGAGATTCCAATGGACCTTCAGTCGATCCTCCAAACATGGATAGGCGTACTGACAAAGCCCGGCGAGGAGGTCTTTGCAGCCGAACGCGAAAAAACCTCGGCGACACTGTCTACCGCGCTTGTGTGGATGATCCTGGCCGCCGTAGTCACGGCGCTCCTGGGCCTGCTGCAGGCACAGATACTGGGCTCCGCCATGGGTGGAATGGGACAGATTGTGGATTTGCTCCCGCCTGAACTTCAAGGTGAGTTCGGGACAATAGCGGAAAGCGGCGCGACTGAATGGACAGGTTTCAGCCTCCTGTCCATTATCTTCGTGCCCCTCTTCTTCCTTATTGGCGTTGGCGTCTACCACCTTATTGCAACTGTACTGGGTGGGCGTGGGCAGTATGGCCGCTATGCCTACCTCACCGCCACCTACTCCGCGCCACTCATGATTGTTGGGTCCGTTCTCGGATTTATTCCGGCGCTAGGGGGCTGTCTGAACCTGATTCTGGGCATCTACCAGTTTGTGCTCACCTACTACGCCGTCAAAGTGGAGTACGGGCTCTCGCAAGGGCGGGCAATCGTTGTGGTTGCCGTCCCTCTTTTGGCCGGTCTTGTCCTGGCGATTTGCCTGGCGACAGTGGTCGTCGGCGCCCTGGTCGCCGTTTTCGGCGGTAGTCAATGACCGTCATCGACGCGCACAACCACCCTGACTGGCTCGGCCATGATCTGCCGAAATTCCTGGCCAACATGGACCGCTTCGGCATCGACAAGACCTGGCTGCTGACCTGGGAGTGCCCAGCGGATGAGTACAATCCGGCCAGCTACTTCCCTTCAATGCACTTTGGCGACGGCAACGCCTACCCCGTCCCGTTTGCAGCTTGCCTCCGCTACAAACAGGCCGCCCCGGACCGCTTCATACTTGGCTACGCGCCGGACCCCCGCCGGCCCGAAGCCATCGACCAGCTCCAGGCGGCAATCGAAATTCACGGTGTACAGGTCTGCGGGGAAATCAAGCTGCGCATGCTCTATGACAATCCCGACGCCCTGCAACTGTTCCGTTTCTGCGGCGAAAAGGGGTTGCCGGTCACCTTCCACCTCGACTATCCCATTCCAACCGGCCACCGCTATCCCCGCACCGACTGGTGGTATGGAGGCAGTATCGAAGCCTTCGAGCGAGCCTTACAGGCCTGCCCTGATACCGTCTTCATCGGCCACGCGCCGGGCTTCTGGGCTCACATCTCCGGCGATGATCAGTACGACAAGGTCGGATATCCCAAAGGTCCGGTTCTCCCCGGAGGCCGACTTTTCCACCTCTTCCGCACCTATCCCAACCTCTACGCAGACCTCTCCGCCGGCTCCGCCCATACTGCGCTGACACGGGATTTCAGCCAGCTCGAAGACCACCCTTTCTCTTCCGGGAGCGGGGCGACTGCCGCGCCTTTCTTCCTCGAATTCCAGGACCGGCTGCTCTTCGGTCGCGACCATTTCGACGACCGCATGCAGAACCTTCTCAACAACCTGGAACTGCCCACAGATGTCCGCCGCAAGATCTTCAGCGCCAATGCCGAGGCGCTTCTGGCGTAGAATACTGCTTGCTGGGGTCCGTTACTTTTCTATTGTTCGCTTCTCTGAAAAACTTTCCCGGGATAGTGCGAGGAATTGGAACGGGGGGGCCGAAAGAGCAGGTTATCCCTGGTCGTCGAGCGCCTCTACGGCGCCCAGGGCAGCCGCCATCAATTTCCTGTAGCGGGACGCGTCTACTTTAGATACAACGTCCACATCGGTCCATTTGCCCTCTCTCTTAAATCCGTCCGTCACAATGCGTCGGTCGAAAACAGTGGCGCCTCTTGTCGCGCCGCCCGAAAGTTCCACCAGCATGGATCGGCGCTCCAATGTGGCGCCATCCGGGTCGATAACCGCGGCTACAGTCCCGGCGTCGCCGATTAATGAGAAGTTGGTTCCAAAGAAGCGGCAGTAGTGAAGCGCGATACCGCCTGCAATTCTCGCGCTCGCGCTCTCCGAATTCAATAATCTCTTCGCTTCCTCCTGCGTAAACCACACTTTCCTGAAGGGGTCCAACGGGTACAGCGTGACAGGCAACCCGCTCTGAAGCACGATAGCCGCCGCCTCCGGATCGTAACGAACGTTGAACTCCGCCGCCGGTGTCGTATTGCCGGGCGCAGCGTACGTCCCTCCCATCACGTACATCCGCTCGATCTTGTCCCCGATGCGCGGATACATACGCAGCAGTATGGCAATATTGGTCAGCGGAGCCAGGCAAATCAGCGTCATCGGCTCAGCCGAATCAGCCAGAGTGCGCCGCAGAAACTCGACTGCGTGGACGTCAACCTCGCTGCGCCGCGGCGCCGGCAGTCCGAGATCCCCCATTCCGTCACTACCGTGCAATGGCGGGGCCGGCAGCCCGGGCTCGATAATCGGCCTGTCCATCCCTGCCGCCACCGGGACTGGTGGCGCACCGATCGCGTCCAGCAACGTGAGCGTATTGCTGACCACCTGTTCCAGCGCGCAGTTTCCGGCCACACAGGTAATACCGCGCACATCCAGCGCCGGAGATGCCGTCGCCAGCAGCAAAGCCAGCGCATCGTCGCCTCCGGTGTCAACATCGAGCAATACGGGGAGCGCGTTCGTCATATCCAAACTCCTATCCTGCTGACGACGGGTCCATTGTCGCCAGCGAAGAACCGCTGCGTCTGTGCAGCGCAATGGCAAATGCCGCCATGAGCAGCGCGCCTGAGACTGGAGCCACGACAAGGCCCTCGAGTGCGGTGTCCAGTGTCAGCTGATCCGCTACCCAGCCGGTGAACGTCGCACCCAGCCCCCCGGCCACCAGCCCAACCCCATCACCAGGCCTGACGCCATCGCCATGCCCCGCGGCCACACCTCCTGGGCGACGACGACGGTCGTCGGGTAGGTGCACCCTAACAGGAAGCCGATCGCCCCCGCATAGATGAACTGCAGGCCGCCGTCCGAGTTGATGAAGAACCAGTAAGCCGGTCCGAGCAAGGCGAAGCTGCTCAGCAACACCTGCCAGCGTCCGAATCGGTCTGACCAGATTCCCCCAATGAGGCTTCCCACGCCGATCAGGAGCGAGAGTAGGAAGAGCATCTGCCCGCCGTAAACAACGGAATAGCCCCTGTCCTCCAGCAAAGTCGGCAGATAGGTCGTCAGACTGAGTTGGAACCAGGCGCGGGTCATCGATACCACCGTGATCAGGACCAGTCCCAACAGGAAGCCCTGACTGGCGCGAGACTGCCGCTGACGATGCGCTTCGCGATCGACTTTGCTCTCCTGCCCAAGCCCATTGACCAGCCAGATGGCGGCCAATGCCACGACCGGCAGCAGGACAACTGTCCCCTTCAACCCCAGCAACGCAAATCCAATCGCCAGGAGAAGCGGGCTGCCCGCCGAGCCAATGTTCCCGCCCACCGCAAAGAACGAGACCGCACGCCCCCGCTTCCCCTCCTCGGTGGCCTTTGTGACAACCGAAGCGCCCGCCGGATGAAACGCCGCCGACCCAAACCCGGCCAGCGCCACACCCACGAGCAAGACCCAATAGTTGCTGCTGAAGCCGAGCACAGACATGATCAGCCCCAGCCACAGTACGCTCAGAGCAGCAATGCGCCGTGCATCAAAACGGTCGATGAAGTATCCAAACAGCGGCTGCGCCAGCGACATAGTCGTGGTCCCAACCAGAGTTATCATTCCGATCTGCCCGTAAGTCAGCCCGAACTCGGCGCGGTAAAGCGGAAAGAAGACAGGCAGATACTGGTGAAAAAGCTCCAGCAGAAAGTGCCCGCCCGCCACCAGGAGCACAGTATTCGTTAGTAATTTGCGCTTGAGAGTAGCTCGTGGAAGGGCTTGCGCCCCCGTGTCGCTGACCATCTTGCCCTTTTTTGTCGCCTGAAGCGGACAGGCCCGCCTGGAAAATTACACTTGCCTGCAGAATCGTCTCGCACGGCCGCCGCGTCAGAGCGCTCGTGGATTGCATCCCGTCCCGTCGAGCGGCTCCCAAAACAAAGAGGGATAGAAGATCAACAGTCTTCATCCCTCGTACTTGGCCATGATAATATGCAACTGAGGAACTGGCAACTTGCGCAGGGTCACACCGGACTCCCGCCTTTCCGTTCACGGAACTGATGACTTCGCCGTCAAAGAGGGGGCGGCATTCCGACTATGTTTAACGTCTGTCCCAACTGCGGACTCTACCGGGCCGACAAGACAGTCTTCGAACCGAATATATGTGTCGAAGCACCCAATCCCGACAGCCCGGCAGACCTTCATAGAAGGCTGCCGACTGCCCTTGCCGCCTGCCCGCAGTGCGGCCATTTACATCCATTTCTGAGGCTGCCGCTGCTCTTGGTCGGCGGTGCCAGCGCAACCGGAAAGAGCGCCATTCTTCAGGAGCTGACAGGCCGGTTCACTGCCGCCGTGCTCCTCGAATCGGACCTGCTCTGGTTGGAAGAGTTCGAAGATTCGACCGACGGCTATCGCCGCTTCTTCGAAACATGGCTGCGGATGGCAAAGAACATCAATCAAGGCGGGCGGCCAGCGGTTCTCTTTGGCGCCGGATTGGCCGTTCCCGAGAACATCGAACCGTGCGTGGAGCGCCGCTACTTCAGCCAGACGCACTACCTGGCCCTGGTGTGTGAAGAAGAGGCGCTCCGCCGCCGGCTCCTGGCCCGACCGGCTTGGCGCAAGAGCAACGAACCGGAGCAGCTGAAAGCTCAAATGGATTTCAACCGCTGGCTTCAAACAGAAGGACCGAATCAAACACCGCAAGTGACAATAGTCGATACGACCGGCGCCAATGTCGCGGACTCGGCTCACGCGGTCAGAGAATGGATGGAACGCGCCCTCGCGGCGGGACCGCCCCACGAGGAATGATCGATGAACTCCTCCGACAGCCTCTGGCGAAACCGGACGTTCACACGGCTGTGGGTCGCGCACATCACCTCCGGCGCCGGGACTGCTATCACCAATGTCGCCCTACCCTTGGCAGCCGTCCTCGTTCTGGGGGCGACACCCTCAGAAATGGGTCTTCTGGCCGCCGCCGCTTCTCTGCCCAACCTGCTCTTCGGCTTCGTCGCCGGCGTTTGGGTGGACCGGGTCAGGCGCAAGCCAATACTGGTCTGGGCTGATATCGGCCGTGCTTTGCTGCTCCTCTCCATTCCCGCCGCCGCATTCCTGGGCCGGCTCTCTTTCCTGCACCTCTGGATTGTAGCGTTCGCGGTCGGCACATTCACAGTATTCTTCCAGATCGGCGCCATTTCAGTGCTGCCCGCCCTGGTCGACAAGCGGGATCTCGTCGAGGCAAACAGTAAACTTTCAACCAGCGATGCCGTTATCTCCATCGCGGGACCGGCCGCCGGCGGCGGTCTGGTGCAACTCTTCAGCGCTCCCAGAGCTATCCTCATCGACGCCGTTTCCTATCTTCTTTCCGCCCTGGCGCTCAGCGGCGTTGCCGAAGAGGAGCCGCAACGGGCAGCACAGCCTGACAGCAAAGGCCCTGAAGGGCCTGCTTCCGGTTTCCGATTGGCCGCGATTTCGTTCGGCCGCGAAGTTCGGGAGGGCGTGTACGAGCTCCTTCGAACACCACTTCTGAGAGCGCTTACCATCACATCCAGTCTGGGAATGCTGGCCGGTTCGCTGGCAGGAGCCGTACAGATGCTCTTCCTGGTCGAGCAACTGAGTTTCACGCCTTCCGTCATCGGCATTGTCGCAGCCTGCAGCGGCGCAGGTTCTCTTTTGGGCGCGATGCTTGCCGGAAGAGCGGCGCGAATTCTGCAGGCTGGAAAGACGCTCGTTGTGGGTAAACTGCTGTGGATTGCCGGCGCCTTGCTGCTGGCCGGCGCCGATCTGATCGGTTACGAGCTTGTTGCCGCCGGCGCTTCGCAGGCGCTGGTCGGACTGGGCAGCACCCTCTACTTCGTCAATCAGATCAGTTTGCGCCAGGCAATTACGTCCGTACGACTCCTGGGACGGGTGACCGCGGCTCGACGGTTTGTGCTCTTCGGCGTGGCAACGGGCGGCGCCCTGATCGGCGGCGCTCTCGGAGAGGCAATCGGCCTGCGAGCGACGCTCCTGGTCGGGGCCGCAGCCCTTACACTGGAATTGGCCCTGCTCTACTTCTCAAGGGTCAGGAGGGCGAAAATCGAGTAGTCAGAACGTCAGGACTTGGCCCGCTGCGTTCCCGATAGCGGCGCAAAGTCGACGATGCAGAATCGAAAAAACAGGGCCAGCGCGCCGGCCAGCAGGACTCCCGCCAGTAGCCAGAACATCCCGCCATAGCCCAGGCCAACGATAAGCAGCCCGCCCAACAGCGGTCCCGTCACCTTGCCGCCATTCTTGAGAGAACCCGCCAGCCCCATGCCGGCCCCTATCTCTCCCGCCGGCACCTGCTCCGCGATCAGGGCGACCGTTGCCGGGAAGATCAGTGCCTGGGCCGCGCCCATCGCCACTGCAACCGCCAGCAAGCCGAAAGTACCCGCCGCCGTCAGCAGGAACGGGAGCGAAAGCGCCAGGCAGAACATACCCAGCGACACCGCTCGAAGATGGCCGATCCGGTCCCCCAGCCTGCCGCCCCAGGGCTTCAGCAGTATGAGCGCGCCCTCTTGTGCGCTGAAAAACAGGCCTATCTCAACCGTCGAATACCCGGCAGTCAGCGCGTAAATCGGTAAAAAAGCTTTGATTACATAGGTTACGACAAAGACTGCCGCCTCCAACGCACCGGAAAGCCAGACGGCGGGTGTACGCAACAGCGCTGCTTCCCCTTTTGCGAATCCTCGAATCGCCTTGAGGAAGAGATCCTTGCTTACTGTCCTCTCGCGGTCGGCACTGCTGTTGAACGGTGGCGTAACGCGGAACTCTGGCCCATCGCCGCCCAGCCACAGGACCGGCACGAACGCGGCCATGCTCAGCGCGCCGATGAGCGTGAACACCGTGACCGGATCCAGCGACAGCAGCAGCCAGCCCGCAACCGCCGGCCCGATCAGGTAGCCGCCGCTGCGCGCCATACCGAACCAGCCAAGCCGCTCGGCCTTGCGCTTGCCGCTGCGTTCAGCCACATACGCCACCGTCACCGGTCCGTAGATCGCCGTGGCCGTGCCATGCAGCAGGCGAATCGCAACCAGCTGGCCGGGCGTCTCGATCAATGCGTACAGAAAGGGCACGCCTGCGAAGATCAGCGTACCGATCAGAAGCCACAACCTCCTCCCCATTCGATCCGAAAGCAGACCGAAAAGCGGCTTCGTCACCATGCCGGTAAGCGTGGAGACCGAGACGATCAACCCCAGCAGCGCGTCTGACGCGCCCAGCGACGCGGCGAAGATCGGCAGAAGCGGCGTCTTGCCCATCTGATAGGCACTGCGTACGATGAAATCCGCAAAAGTGATCTTCAAGAGCGCAGGAGACCCTGCGCTCTTGGTTGCTGCCAGCGGTACTCGCATGTCGACGACTCTAAACTACAACGGGAGGAACATCTGCCGCCTGAACAGCGGCGTTGAAGTCCGCTACGCTCTCGCCCAAAATCGATTCAAGTATGTCCAACTGTGCGTCGACCTGTGTGCACAGCTCTCCAAAGACATCATACGTCTGCTTTGTCGGGGCATCGTCAGCCGCGGAGATTACACTGATGAGATTGTGCAGCTTGGCGTTGAGCATTGTTTGCAGTCGCAGCCGGTCAAACGCTACCTTGGCTTCTGGCTGGACCAGCTGAGATTCCACCTCCCCCAACTGCTCTCCAATCTGGTCTGCCCTTTCCCTGACCGCAGACTTTGCCTGCTCGTCCGCCTCGCTCTCCGCGACCATCTCGGCCATGGCCGTCACACGTTCACGCGTCCGTCGCAGCCGTTTTATCGCCTGATGTGTCTCGGAAAGCTTTGCGTTCACCTCCTGCCACAGGTCAAACTGGGCCTGCATCGACTCCTGGCTTCGGTCCAACTTCGGGTCGATATACAGTTCGAACTGTTCAGTCTGGCTCTCCCCATCGACGGTGAGGCGCACCTGGTATGTTCCCGGGGGCGCCATAGCGCCCGTGACACTCTTTTCTGTGAACGGGTCGCCCGGCAACTGTTCGGCGTCGGCATAGCGCATGTTCCACACAAATCGGTTGAGACCTGCGTTGGTGGGAATGTACTGAACAGAGGGAACTTCCTCCTTCTCCTTTTCCATCTCCTCCTTCGCCGGTTTGGGGCCGTAAGATCGGATCTCATTGTCTGCCGCATCGAGAAATGCCAGGCTGACATCCTCGGTGTCGTTCGGGAGCGTGTAATAGACGATGGCGCCGTGGGGTGGATTCTCGCCCCCGTCGAGGACGCGGCGCGTGCTCCCGCCGGTGTCGTCCTCTTCGTCCCGGAAGGTGATGAGTTGCCCGAAGGCGAGCGCATAGTTGCGGGAATCGCCTCGCGCTCCGCTAACCGTCCAGGGAAGCCAGCGCCGCAGCGTTTCGCGCGGGGGGAAGAGCCGGGCCTCGCCTTCGTCGGAGTCCTTCAAGGAACTGACCTGCCTCAGAGGTGTAAGATCATCCAGGATCCAGAAGGAGCGGCCATGCGTGGCCACCACCAGATCTCCTTCCTTGACAATCATATCGTAGACCGGCGCAACCGGCAGATTGCCCGGCATCCTCTGCCACGACCCGCCGTCGTCGAACGAGACGAAGATACCCGACTCGGTGCCCACGTAGAGCAGGCCCTCGCGTTCGGGGTCTGCCCGCAACATGCGCGTGATTTCATTCTGGGGGAAGCCGGCGTCGAGCCGCTGCCAGCTCTGTCCCAGATCGGTCGTCTTGAAAAGATAGGGGCTGTAATCATCCAGCTTATAGCGCGTGGCCGCGACGTACACTGTCGAAGGATCGTGCGCGCTCGGTTCGATGACGATCACGAAGCTCCACTCCGGCAGGTCCGGCGGCGTAACGTTGCGCCAGCTATCGCCACCGTCCTCGCTGATATGAATCAGGCCGTCATCGCTGCCAGCCCAGAAAAGGCCCTTCTGGTGAGCTGATTCGATAAACGTTGAAATCGTGCAGTAGTGCTCTGCCCCGCTCGTATCCAGAGTAAGCGGACCTCCGGACGCCTCCAGCTTGCTCTCATCGTTGCGGGTCAGGTCCGGGCTGAGTATCTCCCAGGAGCTGCCCTCGTCCGTCGTGCGAAAGACGTGATTTCCGCACGTATAGAGCACATTCGTGTCGTGAGGGCTGAAAAGGATGGGGAAAGTCCAGGGGAATCGGTACTTCATCTCTTTGGGGCCAAATCCGCTGAACGGTTCCGGCCACACCGTTACCAGCCGGATCTGCTTCGTGCGGTGGTCGTAACGTTGCAACGCCCCCCCGCCTCCGGGCGATGAACCGACCGCGCCGACGTAAACGATGTCGGAATCGTCCGGCTTGACGGCGATGTACCCGCTTTCGCCCGTGCCCGCCGGGTAGCAGTCGCCCCACGGGATCGCCCCTTTCTCCGTTGCGCTGGGTACGGCAATGCTGGAGTTGTCCTGCTGCGTGCCGTAGACGTGATAGGGCTGCTGGTTGTCCACGTCCAGATGGTAGTACTGGCCCGTGAGCTGGTTGTAGATCGTGCTCCAGGTTTCGCCGCCGTTAAAGCTGACGCAGGCCCCGCCGTCATTGCCGTTTATCATCCTGTGCGGGTCAGCGGGGTCGATCCACAGGTCGTGGTTATCTCCGTGCGGTGTCGTGATCTCGCTCCAATTCGTTCCGCCGTCAATGCTCTTCCACATCTTCAGGTTGTTTACGTAAACGGTGTCGGGGTCCTGCGAGTCGGCGAAGATGTGCAAATAGTACCAGGGCCGGTTCAGCAGGTCCTGGTTGTTCGTCAGGTGCTCCCAGGTGGCGCCGCGGTCATCGGAGCGGTAAACGCCGGACTTCTCGCCCTTCGCCTCTACAATAGCCCAGACGCGGCTGGGCCGGGCAGGCGAAACGGTAATCCCTATCTTTCCCAGAATTCCTTCCTGCGGCAGGCCGGGACTGCGGCTGATGTCGGTCCAGGTGTCGCCGCCGTCGGTCGATTTCCACAGCCCGCTGTCAGGGCCGCCGCTGACCAGCTCCCAGAAGTGGCGATGCACCTGCCAGATCGAGGCATAGATAATCCTGGGATTGGTGACATCCAGCGTAAGGTCCACCGCGCCGGCCCGGTCGCTGACATGGAGGACTCGTTCCCAGGTCTCGCCGCCGTCGGTGGAGCGGTAAACGCCGCGCTCGTCGTTCGGCCCGAACGCATGGCCCAGCGCGGCCACGTATACGATGTCAGGATCCTGGGGGTGAATGCGTATCTCCCCGATATGATGGCTGTCTCGCAGACCTGCGTTCCTCCAGGTTTCGCCGCCGTCAGTTGACTTGTAGACGCCGTCCCCCCAGCTAACGTCCAAGCGGATCGTCGACTCTCCCGTACCCGCGTAGATTATGTTCGGGTCGGCCTCGGAAACTGCAATTGCGCCCACCGAGGAGACGTCGAACTGCCCGTCGGTAATATTTTCCCAGTAGAGGCCGCCGTCGCCCGTCTTCCATACACCACCCGCCACCGCGCCAAAGTAGAAGACATTTTTGTCAGTCGGATGTCCCGCAACTGCGACCACACGTCCGCCGCGCGGTGGACCTATGCAACGAAACTTGAGGGCATCCCATGCCGAAGATTCAGTATTCATCTTTGTGTTTTCTCTCCGTGAATGAATCGGCTCAATCGGAATCACACCGCTCGAGGCCGGCCCGGCGCTGAGCAGCCCATTTTGACGAGGTCGGGAAATGCGGAAATCCCCGCACACAGAGATTCATGCCCCGCCACTCATTCAGTCGGGCAAAATCGAATCCGTTCGACGAGGATCAGAACTCCAATTCTGTGCTCTGGAAGGAAGTCTGGGGTTTCCGCGTTTTAGTCTTCTTTGTACGAATACGTAAGCGGGATTCGGGCCAAAATGCAAAGCGGGCATATCCTACCCGATCTTGACGCACTGGTCAAGACGGATCAGCCAAGGGGTGCATCCCGGATTTTTTGAGAGGGAGAAGGGAGTTAGAGTTGTAGCAGGAGAAAGAGGAGAGAATTGGAAGAGGGGGCAAGATGAAACGAGAAGAGGCGAAGGCGAAGTTTCTGCGTGGAGCGGAGGCGATGTTTGAGGCGATGTGGGATTAGGAGGAAGAGCATCCGCAAGCGAGTTTTGATGAGATAGCGGGCAAGTTGTTGCAAGAGCGGCGGGCGTTGATGGGAGAGAGGCTGGAGGCGTTGCGGTTGTGCAGTGAGATTCCCTTTGTCAGAGCGGCCAAGCTGTTTGAGGCATTGACGCATGTGTCCTTTGCGAAGAACAGTAGCAATCTGGTATGCGCTGGTCACGTCCAGGCGCTCAAGCTATGCTCGCTCTGCGCTCAACTCTACTTAGCCAGCACAATTTTAACCCGCTTGCGACCCTTGGCCTTGCCTGACCTGGCAAACTTTTTGGACTGCTCCCCAGTCAATAGAAACCAGTAATGGTTACTTTCAACCAGCTCTGCACTCGGCCAAGGGAGCGACTGTTGTATCGTATCCTTCGTGGTTCGCAGTTTCTTTCAGGGAGAGATTCTGCCCGATTGAACTGTTTGCGGTCCATATCGATTTGACGCGACAATGTGTGTGGCGCGCTGTGATGAGACTACGACTGCGATGACAAATCAACCCCACTTTTCACACGAAGGAAAACAACATGCCTCTACTCTTTGATATGCCTCTGGACAAGCTGCCTGCCTACCAGGGCGCCAACCCGCGACCGCCCGACTTCGACGAGTACTGGGATTCAGCCCTTGCCGAGCTGGCAGCAATTGACCCCGAGGTGGAGCTCGTTCCGGCCGATTTCCAGGCTCCCTATGCAGAATGCTCTCACCTGTATTTCACTGGCACGCGCGGCGCCCGCGTTCACGCCAAGCTGCTTCGGCCCCGCGACGCGCAGGAGCCCCACCCGGCCGTGCTCATGTTCCACGGCTACAGCGGCAACGCCGGCGACTGGCAAAGCAAGCTGGGCTTTGTCGCGGCCGGGTTCACCGTCGCCGCGATGGACTGCCGCGGCCAGGGCGGTGGACGATCAACAGACGTCGGCGGCGTACCGGGCTGGACGCTGCGCGGCCACATCGTGCGCGGCCTCGCAGGCGAACCCGAAGATCTCCTCTACCGCCACACCTTCCTGGACACAGCGCGGCTGGCCCAGCTTGTGATGGAGATGGAAGACGTCGACGCCGACCGCGTCGGCGCAACCGGCGGCAGCCAGGGAGGGGGCCTTACCCTGGCCTGCGTCTCGCTGGAGCCGCGCGTCAAACGGGCCGCCCCCATCTTTCCCTTCCTGTGTGACTACAAGCGGGTCTGGGATCTCGACATGGACCAAAATGCCTACGCCGAACTCAGGGAGTGGTTCCGCAACTTCGATCCTCGCCATGAACGAGAGGAGGAGGTCTTCACCCGCCTGGGCTATATCGACGTCCAGCACCTCGCGTCGCGGATCCGTGCCGAAGTGCTTATGGGCGTAGGCCTCATGGACCAGGTCTGCCCGCCTTCCACACAGTACGCCGCTTTCAATAAGATCAGATCGCCAAAACGGACAGTTATCTACCCGGACTACGGCCACGAAAAACTGCCCGACCTCGACGATATGATCTTCCAGTGGATGCTGGAAATGCAGGGGAGGTGAAGGCTACGCCGCGTATACCGCCTGCCGCAGGCCGCGTATGTAGCCGATGGCGTACAATCTGCCGATCGAAGAGTAGCCGGCATCTTCGTTGCTGTCGCCCTCCATCGTCGGCACATGGTCGGGCCGCAGCACGCCCTCAAAGCCTATCTCACGATAGGCCTTCATACAGGCGAGCATGTCCGTCTTTCCATTGTCGTGAAAGGTTTCGTTGAACTTCTCCGGCACGCCCTGTACGTCGCGGAAGTGGACAAAATAGATCCTGTCCTGGGCGCCGAAATGGCGGATCACGTCCGGCAGATCGTCGGTCATCAGCGTAAAGTTTCCCTGGCACAAGCAGATGCCATTGGCCGGACTGGGTACCAGGTCGATCAGGCGTTGGAAGTTCTCGACGCTGCGCATGATCCGGCCCAGTCCTCGGATCGGTGACAGCGGGGGGTCGTCGGGGTGCATCGCCATCTTCACCCCGGCCTCCTCCGCCACTGGCACCACCGCCTCCAGGAAGTACTTCAAATTGTCCCACAGCTGCTCCTCGCTGACCTCGCCGTAGGGAGTCAGAGGCGCGTTGCGCATCACGTCGTAGTCAAATCCTGTTACCAGCGCCCCGCCCCGCTCCGGGATCGTGGTCGCCGTGCGCATCCAGTTGAACACCGGCATCCACTCGCTGCACCAGACAGGAATGCCCAACCGTCCCATGTTGCGCAGCAGTTTACAGACCGTCTCGATCTGTTCGTCGCGCCCGGGCAGCCCCAGCTTCGCCTTGTCCAGGGGCGGGCGGCTCTCCAGCACCTTCAGCCGAAAGCCGGCATTCTCGTAGGCGCTCTTCACCCGCGCCAGACTCATGAATCCCCAAGGCTTCATGTCTGGGTCCGGATGATCGATCGTGGACATATCCATCGCGCCCACGGCGTAGTTAACCCCGCACTGTTTGACAAGCGTCCACAAGGGGGACGGCTGTGCCGGCAGCATCTCAGCGATTCGAATCATTGTCTCGTTCCTTAGTTCGGGTATTCGTTGGCGCCAGTTGAAGAAGGGCGACTCGCGTTCCCAATCACATCAGGTCAATTTCGACAGAAACATAACACAATTTGCCCACTTCGCAAGTCGGCAAGGTCAGGCGCCCGGCTGGCAAAATCAGCCTGGCCCGGTTGGACCCGGTCTCCTTCTGCGGTAAGATACCTTTACGTGCCACTCCGGTTGCCAGGAACGTGAATTCGGGCCAGCCATCTGCAAGCGACCAAATTGCCCCACCTGTGACTTCCTTTGAAAGAGATGGGACTGAGTTTTTAGTGCGAGCAGGCAACAGTCGTGTCCTGACGAATGAGCGCACTGCGGGACAGTAGACTCTTGGGAGAAGACGAAATGACGAATGAAGCAAGTTCTCAGGAAACTGCCACACTGGGAGGAGGCTGCTTCTGGTGCTTGGAACCCCTCTATGAAGAGCTCATCGGCGTAAGTCAGGTCGTATCCGGTTACGCCGGCGGCCACGTACGTAACCCCACTTACGAGCAGGTTTGCGCGAAAACCACCGGCCACGCCGAGGTGATACAGGTCAGGTTCGATCCGTCCGTCGTTTCGTTTCGTGAGATCCTCGAAGTCTTCTTCACCTCTCACGACCCGACCACACCCAATCGCCAGGGCAATGACGTTGGGCCCCAATACCGCTCAGTCATTCTCTACCATGACGAGGAGCAGAAGAAAGTCGCAGAGGAGACGGTCCGCGACTACGCCCCGCAAATCTGGGACGCGCCCATCGTTACCGAACTGGTCCCGCTCGACACATTTTACGTCGCCGAGTCTTATCATCAGAACTACTACCGCGACAATGGTTTCCAACCCTACTGCCTCTTCGTAATCCGTCCCAAAGTGAACAAATTCCGAAAGCAATGGCAGGCCAGACTGAAAGCGAGTTAGCGCCCATGTCTTCACAAACCGATGTCGCCGCCTTCATCCAGCAGACGCCGCTCGTCGACACACACGAACATATGCGTCTTGAAGAGGATTACCTGGATGAGCGCCCCGACATTCTCTGTCAGCTCTTCCAGAACTATGTCCACGCCGACCTGTTCGTCGCCGGCGCCTCCCAGGAAGCGATCGACAGTCTGTTCGACACGTCAGACCCTGATGTGGCCGCTCGCTTCGCTCCGATACAAGAGGCTTGGGCGAGGGTACAGCACACCGGCTACGGCGAGGCGGTGCGTATCATCGCAAAAGATCTCTACGGCATCGATGAACTGACGCCCGATTCAATCGCTGCCGCCCAGGAAAAGAACGCCGCCCTCATCCAGCCGGGTGAACGCCTGCGCATGCTCCGGGATGACGCGAATCTGGACCATATTCAGACCGACGCCAAGTCAATGACCGTTCTGCCCGACATGTCCGGGCCCGACTTCTTCTTCTATGACATCTCCTGGGTCGACTTCTGCTCAGGAAGGCCTAATCACGAAGAAATCGCACACCATACCGGCCTGGAACTGTCTGATCTCTATTCCCTCAAGCGTGTAATGGAGACCATTTTCGCCTCTTCCTTCTCCCCCGCCATCGCCGTCAAGTCACAGCACGCCTACAACCGCACTCTGCGCTGGCAAGAACGCAGCGACGGCGAGGCTGCAAAAGCGCTCGACATCTATCTGCGTGACGGCGAGGATCTCGACGAAGCCGCCAGGATCTGCCTGGGCGACTGGTGCTGGGCTCGGGGCGTGGAACTGTGCATCGAACATGATCTGCCAATGAAAATCCATACCGGCTATTACGCCGGCCATAGCCGCATGCCGGTTGATTACATTCGCAGCGGCAATCTCTGCCCCCTTCTTGCCAAGTACCCCGACGCCCGTTTCGTCCTCATGCACATCGCCTACCCGTATACTGAAGAGTTAGTCGCGCTGGCGAAACACTATCCCAACGTCTACGCAGACCTCTGTTGGGCCTGGAGCATAAACCCCTATAGCGCCATGGAGTTCGTCCGCCGCTTTATCCACGCTGCCCCTGCCAACAAGCTCTTCCTTTTCGGCGGCGATACCGGCTACCCGGGCGCGGCCCTGGCCTACGCCAAGCAGGCGCGCAACTGGTTCACCAGGGTCATGCAAGCTGAAGTCTCCGAAGGTCTCCTCACAGAGGCTCAGGCGATCGACCTTTCGCGTCGCTATATGCGCGACAATCAATACGAATGTTTCCGCGTCGACGCAAAAAAGCAGATCTTGCGCGCCGCCGCGGCTTAATGCCAGCCACTGAGGAGCCGAGCCGGATGGCCGACAGTCGTTCCAACATAATACTGATCATCACCGACCGGCAGCGCTTCTCCAGGCGTTGCTGACATGGCGTATCCGCAGCGGCCTGGCCACGAAGGACTGGGCCCTGAACAGCCGTTAAGGAGAGGTTGTGATGAAGATCACCGATGTCCGTACTATTTTCGTAGACCGATATCTGTTCGTAGAAGTGGATACGGACGCCGGCATCACCGGTCTGGGGGAGTCCGGCTCCTGGGGTTTCCTCGAAGCCTCAGCAGGGGCGGTCGAGACCTTCAAGCGCTACCTGATCGGCCAGGACCCCCTGAGAATCGAACACCACTGGCAGTATCTGTACCGCTGGAGCCACTTTCGCGGTGCCGCCGTGATGGGCGCCCTCAGCGCCGTCGACATCGCCCTCTGGGACATCGCCGGCAAGCATTTCGGCGTGCCCGCCTACCAGCTGCTCGGCGGCAAAGTGCGCGACAAGGCCCGCGTCTACTATCATGTCTTCGGCGAAACCAAGGAGGAGTTGATCGCCGGCTGCGCAGATGCCAGGGATAGGGGCTTCACCGCTGTCGGTCACCTGACGCCCTTCCTCGACGACAGCCGCGACCTCCCCTACTTCAAGACCCACGTGGACATGATCGAGGACGCAATCGAAACCGTGGCCGCCTACCGGCAGGCGGTGGGCCGCGACGTGGACCTGTGCATCGAGATTCACAGGCGCCTGACCCCCAGCGAGGCCATCGTGCTGGGGCGGGGCATCGAACCGTACCATCCATTTTTCTACGAGGACCCCGTCACGCCGGACAACCTGGACGAAATGGCGCTCGTGGCCTCCAGGATTGGCATACCGATCGCCACCGGCGAACGGCTTCACAGCATCTGGGAATTCCAGGCGCTGCTGCAACGCGGAGCCGTCCAGTTTGTGCGCCCCGACGTCTGCATGGTGGGCGGGCTGAGCCACGCCAAAAAGATTGCGGCCCTGGCCGAGGCGTTCCACGTGCAAGTTGTGCCCCACAATCCCCTCAGCCCCGTCAGCACCGCCGCCTGCATACAGCTGGCCGCCTGCATCCCCAACTTCGCGCTGCAGGAGTACCCCACAGGCGAAGAAGAACCCCCGAAAAGCGAAATCGTCAAAACCGCCCTCACCCAGGAAGACGGCTTCCTGATCATCCCCGAAACTCCCGGCATCGGCATCGAACTGGCGGAAGACGCTGCCGAGCGCCATCCCTATGCCCCGCGCGAAGTGAAGACGCGCCTGCATGCGGACGGCTCGGTGGTGGACCAGTAGACAGGCCGTCCAGTCTCCTGGATTCATCCACCTACCTGATTTGCCCTTTCAGGAAATCGCGTGGTATATTTGCTTCCAGTATGAGAAACGACGCACCTGAACCCCGTATTCCTGACCCTTTCGCCACCGGCGGCATCTCCGTCGGCGGCCTCCTCGCTCTTAGATAGCCCGCGTCGGGGCTTTGAGCGCCGTTTTTCCTGTCCCTGAGCGGGCCCAACCAAGAAGCTTGTGCTACGGAACATGATTTGCAGCGATGCGCGCATGTTTGCCTTGTCGCGTCCTTACTGTTCCCAGTATGCCGGCCAGCAGTTTACAGAAATAGAAAACCTCCGTGACAGGAGACAGATATCATGTCTGACAGATATAAACATACAGAAATCGAGTCCAAGTGGCAGGCTGCCTGGGAAAAACAGAGTCTGTATGACACCGTCGAAGACCCCGCCCGCCCGAAGTGGTACGCATTGACGATGCTGCCTTACACGTCCGGCGATCTGCATACAGGTCACTGGTATGCGATGACGCCCAGCGACGCCGCCGCCCGCTATCGCCGCATGAACGGCTTCAACGTCTTCTTCCCCATCGGCTTTGACGCCTTCGGCCTGCCGGCGGAGAATGCCGCCATCCAGAACAACGTGCATCCCCAGGAATGGACCTACAACAATGTCGAGCGCATGCAGGGCCAGCTGCGTCGTATGGGCGCGATGTGGGCCTGGGACCGCGAAGCGATCAGCTGTGACCCCGAATACTACAAATGGTCCCAGTGGTTTTTCCTCAAGCTGTACGAAATGGGACTGGCCTACAGGGAGTACGCGCCGGTTGACTGGTGCCCAAAGTGCAATACAACTCTGGCGCGCGAGCAGGTCTGGGGCGAAGACCGCCACTGTGAACGCTGCGACACGCCGGTAATCAAGAAAGACCTGAACCAATGGAAGTTCCGCATCACAAACTACAGCGAGGAGCTGCTGGCCGACCTGGAAAAGATCGACTGGCCGGAATCTGTGAAGGTGATGCAGACCAACTGGATCGGGCGCAGCGACGGCGCGCAGGTAACCTTTCTCACCGAAGACGGGGACCCGATCGAAATCTTCACGACCCGGCCCGACACGCTCTGGGGCGCGACATTCATGGTGCTGGCCCCTGAGCATCCACTGGTGGACAGAATCACCACCGACGAGCAGCGCAGCGCGGTCGCCGAATGTGTCGAACAGGTAAGCCGCCTCGACGAAATCGCCCGCACGGCCGAGGACAAGGAGAAAACCGGCGTCTTCACCGGCGGCTACGCCATCAACCCGGTCAACGGCGAACGGATCCCGATCTGGGTCGCGGACTACGTGCTGATGGGCTATGGCACCGGCGCCATCATGGCAGTTCCCGGACATGACGAACGTGACTTCGAGTTCGCCAAAAAGCACGGTCTGCAGATTCTACTGGTCGTGCAGCCTCCGCCCGACAGCGAAGCCGGCCACGTCCGCAGCGCCGACGACCTGGAGACTGCCTGGCCTGGCGAGGGCGTGATGATTAATTCAGGACCGATTGACGGCACGCCCGTGGGCAAAGAGGACGGCGAAAGCGTCAAAGCCGCCATCGCCTGGCTGGAGGAAAATGGGAAGGGGACCGGCGCGGTCAACTACCGTTTGCGCGACTGGCTGATCAGCCGCCAGCGCATGTGGGGCACGCCCATCCCCATGATCCATTGCGAAACCTGTGGCACAGTCCCGGTACCCTACGCCAACCTGCCCGTTCGACTGCCCGACGACGCGCAGTTCAAGCCGACCGGTGAAAGTCCGCTCAACTATCACGAAGGCTTCCGCTACGTAAACTGTCCGCAATGCCAGGGAGATGCCGAGCGGGAGACCGATACCATGGACACTTTCATGTGCTCCAGCTGGTATCAATATGCCTACGTCGATCCCTACCACAAGGCGGGTGAGCCGCTGGCCGTAGACGACATGCCCTGGGATAGCGGCCGCGGCAGCTACTGGCTGCCCGTCGATCAGTACACGGGCGGCATCGAACACGCCACCATGCACCTGCTCTATACACGCTTCTTTACTAAAGCGCTGCGGGACATGGACGTCGTAGACTTCGACGAGCCGATGCTACGCCTGTTCAACCAGGGGATCATCCTGGGCCCCGACGGTGAGCGCATGTCCAAGAGCCGCGGCAACGTCGTCAACCCGGACGAATACGTCGAAAAGTACGGCGCCGACACCGTCCGCGGCTACCTGATGTTCATCGGCCCCTGGGAGCACGGCGGGCCCTGGGACCCGAGCGCCATCGAAGGCGTCAGCCGTTTTCTGTACCGGGTCTGGGGCGTCGTCCTGGGTGAGCCGCATTCGAACGGCACCGGGAGTTCCGCCACCGATGCAGACGTCCGCGGCCTGGAGCGCAAGCTCCACCAGACGATCGCAAAAGTGTCGGAAGCCTTCGGAAGCTTCCGCTTTAATACGGCCATTGCCGCGCTGATGGAGTTCAACAACTATCTGATCCGGGTCAAGGATACCTTTGCCGGGCCGGAGAGCGGCGAGACAGAAAATGGAATCTGGCTGGAGTCGGTTCGCAACCTGCTGCTGATGATGGCGCCGGTATTTCCTCATGTCAGCGAAGAGCTGTGGCAGCGGCTGGCGGACGGCGGTGACGCGGCCAGCGTTCACCTGCAAGCATGGCCGCAGGCCGACCCGGAGAAGGCCAAAGAGGAAGAGATCACTGTAGTCGTACAGGTAAACGGCCGCGTGCGCGATAAGCTGAGCGTCCCGCCCAACACCGCCGAAGAAGAGCTGGAGGCCATGGCCCTGGCTTCAAACAACGTGCAGCGTTGGATGGACGGCAAGCAGGTGCGCAAAGTGGTTGTCGTGGTGGACAAACTGGTAAACATAGTCATTGGATAGCGCCATGAAAGTCATGATAGATCTCTGCGTCGTCCCTATAGGCGTCGGCGTTTCGGTCTCCGCGTATATCGCCGCCTGCAAGCGCATTCTTGACGAAGCTGGCCTGAGCCATCAGATGCACGCCTACGGCACAAACGTGGAGGGGGAATGGGACCAGGTTTTCGCCGCCGTGAAGCGTTGCCATGAAGTTGTGCACGAGATGGGCGCGCCGCGCATCACGACCAGCCTGAAGATAGGAACGCGCTGCGACCGCGAACAGAGCATGCAGGACAAAACCGACAGCGTAAATCGCAAGCTGGGAAGAGGAGTCCCATGAGCCAAGACTGTATCTTCTGCAAAATCGTGGCGGGGGAACTACCCTCGAAACAGTTTCACCAGGATGACCTGGTTACCGCTTTTCAGGACATTTCGGCACAGGCGCCAGTACACGTGCTGATTGTACCGAATCAGCACTTCAGAGATCTGGGAGAAATGGGTGACGCCCAGGCGGAGATTCTTGGGCGGATTGTCCAGGTTGCCGGTCAACTTGCCAAGCAGGAGGGGATGGCTTCTGACGGCTGGCGGCTTGTTACAAATGTCGGCAAGCATGGCGGCCAGGAGGTCTTCCATACCCACTTCCATCTTCTGGGTGGACGCCCTCTGGGTCCGCTCCTGGCGCGCTGAAGCGAAAGGAATTCTGCTACAAAAGTGCGCTGAGTCAGTGCGTCAACCGCACTGACTCAGCGCTTCAGTTCTTACCATTTGCGACTGCCCGCAATCTGTCCGGGTCTTCTGCGGGCAATAAAGTCCCTCTCAAGCTCTTCACTTAACCACAGCCATCGCCAGTCCGTCCGGATAGGGCACGACTGTGCTGGTAAGCCGTTTGTGACTGCTGAGCACGCGTGCAAAGCTTCGCATCCCCTGCACCCAGTCCCAGTCCTGCTTCTCCGGATCCACCAGGCTCCCCCACATTTCAACATTGTCTCCGAGGATCACTGTTCCCGGCCGGCTGTATCTGAGCGCATAATCCAGGTATTCGGGATAATTCCCTTTGTCGGCATCGATGAAGACCAGGTCGAAGGGCGCCTCCTCCGCCAAATGAGGGAGCAGTTCCAGCGCTGGTCCGACACGCACCTCGATCTTGCTGGCCAGCCCCATCCGCTGCCACTGCTTGCGGGCGAAGTCGGCGTGCTTCTGCTCCAGCTCCAGGCCTATCAACTTCCCGTCTTCCGGAAGGGCCCGTGCGATCCATGTCCCGCTGTACCCCCCCAGCACCCCGATCTCCAGCACCTTTCTCGCCCCTGTCAGCTGCACCATCAACTGCAGGAATTTGCCCTGCTCCGGCCCGATACTCATATTCGGAATGCCCTCTGACTCTGCCTCTTCTTGCAACCGGGACAGGCCATCGTCGTCACTGTGAAACAAGTCGCGCAAGAACTGCTGATAGGGATCGATTTCGTTCAATTTGGACATCAGAATTCTCCGTCTGTGGCAGTCACTTCAACAGCGCCGCGTCCAGAGCGTCTGCTACCGTGCGCGCGCCGATGACTTCGATTTCAGAGGGAAGGTCTGACGCGCCTCCGCTGCCGTTGTCGTCCGCCCCAGTCTGGCCCGACTGTGAGCGTTTCCTCCGCAGGGCATGACGAGGCACGATCGCCCGCCCGAAGCCGAGTTTGGCCGCTTCGTGCAGGCGGAGAGCCAGCTGACTGACGCTGCGCAGCTCTCCGCTCAGGCCGATTTCCCCGATGAGAGCGGCCTCGGCCGCGACCGGAACATTGCGGTAGCTGCTGGTGATGGCCGCCGCGATCGCCAGGTCTGCGGCCGGCTCACCAATATGCAGCCCGCCGATAACATTCACAAAGATGTCCTGGGCGCTCAGTGAGAGCCCCAGCCGTTTGCTCAGCACAGCTGTCACCAACAGCAGCCGGTTGAAGTCGACGCCGTTCCCTGTGCGTCGCGGCTGGCTGAAGGCGGTCGGGCTGGCCAGGGCCTGGACTTCGACCAGGAGTGGCCGGCTTCCTTCCAGCGGCACCGCGATGGCGCTGCCCGCGGCGTTAGGCAGCCGTTCCGCCAGAAACATCGCCGAGGGGTTGGCGACCGGGGCCATGCCCCGTTCCGTCATCTCGAAGACGCCCACTTCATTCGTGCTGCCGAATCGGTTCTTCACTGAATGCAACAGGCGGTAAGCGTGAAAACGCTCCCCTTCCAACTGGAGTACGGCGTCCACCATATGCTCCAACACGCGTGGGCCGGCAATCGCTCCCTCCTTGGTTACATGTCCGACCAGAAACAGCGGGATGTTGAGCTGTCTCGCCTGTCGCAGCAAATGGGCCGCGCAATCTCGTACCTGGGAAACCGACCCGGCTGCACTGTCGCTCGTGCTGCTGCGAAGCGCCTGCACCGAATCGACGATTACCAGCGATGGTTTCACCTTCCCGATCTGCTCCAGGATCTGTTCCAGGATCGTGTCCGCCAGAATCAGCAGACGTCCCTCTTCCAGTCCCAGTCGCGAGGCGCGCTCCCCGATCTGGTAGGCGCTCTCCTCGGCGCTGACATACAACACCTGACCGACCTTGCGCGCCACATCTGCAGCCGTCTGAATGAGCAGCGTACTCTTGCCGATGCCGGGATCGCCGCCCACCAGAATACCGGCGCCGGGTACGATGCCGCCCCCCAGAACGCGATTCAATTCAGAGTTTTCGAGCGTGATGCGTCGCGACGGCTCACTGGGGATGTCCGGCAGTGCGAGAGGCGAAGGCGCGTGAAGTGAATCGGTTCGGTCGCCGCCAAGGGCGATCGCGTTATCCCGGACCCGGCTCTCCTCAAGGGTATTCCACTCGCCGCAATCCGGGCACCGTCCCATCCACTTCATCTGCGAGCTGCCGCATGCACTACAGATGAACCGGGTCCTGATCTTGGTCGCCACAAACACCAACCTTCTGCCTGACTAAGCTGGCGCCGGGAACGCCTGAACCATCTCCAGTACCTCTTCGCGCACCGATTCCTGCAGCGCCGTATCTTTAGGATCGTGCGCGATCGACGCAATCCAGCGGCCAATCTGTTCAAATTCGACCTGCTTCATCCCCCGTGTTGTCGCAGCGGGGGTCCCCAGACGGATGCCGCTGGTCACCATCGCCTTGCGCTTGTCGAACGGTATCATGTTCTTATTGCAATGGATCGACGCGTTGTCGAGGGCCGTCTCAACCAGCTTGCCCGTGATCTCCTCGTCGTTCAAGGGATTCAGATCGACCAGTAGCAGGTGGTTGTCAGTGCCTCCGGAGACGCTCCGCAGTCCTTGTCCCTGAAGAGTGTCGCTTAGTGCCTGCGCATTGTCCAGAATCTGTTGCTGATACCTCTTGAACTCGTCACCCCGCGCCAACTTGAATCCGACCGCCTTCGCAGCAATGATGTGCATGAGCGGACCTCCCTGGATTCCAGGAAAGACAGCCCGGTCGATAGCCCTCGCATGTTTCTTCCGACAAAGTATCAGGCCGCCGCGAGGACCGCGCAGAGTTTTGTGCGTGGTGGTAGTTACAACATCGCAATAAGGCACCGGATCCGGATGCAGCCTTGCGGCCACCAAGCCGGCGACATGTGCCATGTCCATCATCAGCAGGCAACCGGCTTCGTCCGCGATTTCGCGCAACATATGAAAGTCGAAATGGCGCGGGTACGCACTCGCGCCGACCAGAAGAAGCTTGGGCCGCTGTTCCAGCGCCGTCTGCCGGATTATATCGTAGTCAAGCTGCTCGGTTTCGGGATCGAGGCCGTAGTGGACGAAGTTGTAATAGTGTCCGGAGCTATTCAGGTGGAATCCATGGCTCAGATGCCCGCCGTGGTCCAGCTTCATCGCCAGCACTGTGTCGCCCGGCTCCAACAACGCCATGTAGACGGCTGCGTTGGCCTGCGCGCCCGAATGCGGTTGCACATTGGCATGTTCCGCGCCAAATAGCTCCAGCGCACGTTCGATGCCAATCTTCTCGGCGATGTCAACATACTGGCAGCCGCCGTAGTATCGGCGTCCCGGATAACCTTCGGCATACTTGTTCGTCAACACGCTGCCGGCCGCCGCCAGCACCTCGGGAAAGACGTAGTTTTCGCTGGCGATCAGCTCGATTCCGTTCGTCTGCCGCTGTCGTTCAGACTCTATCGCCGCGTATATTTCAGGATCCTGCTCTCTGAGCAACTGCCGTGGATCAGGCTGCTCGGTCCAGGCAGAAATCGTTGAGCCTGTTGCCTTCGAAGTCGAAACTGGCTGGGTCATCTGTGTCCGCTCCCGTGTCAGAACATTCGCATAGCACGCGCGTAAATACCAGTCGCAGTAGCACAGAACATTAGCACGGGGCAGGTGTTTCGTCAATTTTCACGAGATAATCGGACTGCCGGAATCCGGTTAAACAAAAGGATCCTCCACTGAATTCAAGACCCCTTGCATGGCCTGTGCAGCCGTGGTTTGGATGGCCGCATGTCGATCTTTTCGCAGGAGCCGGCAAGAGGAAGACGTATACTGAGTTTCACTCCTCCTTCGTGAGGCCGCGAAGCCGTTTGTCCGTGAAGAAAAATGGTGTGATAGAATTGGCAAGCTGAAATACAGGAGTTTGCTCCGGCCAGAGGAGCACCTTCGTTCTGGCCCGCGAAATATGGTCTGTAGCCGGAAGGCACCAGACCCCCTTTAGAATCTCATTCGCGTATGAGAAGTACGGCACGGAGTTTCCGGAACGAAAAAGGACCGGCTACCTTTTCCATCTGTCAGCTGAAGAGCGTGCGGCGCACTTTCAGGACAGGAAGTAACTGGGCGCCGCGCCGCCTCGCCCGACCGGTACTTCTGTGTATATTTGCGCTCCTCTGCGCTGCATGTGGTCGACATGAGTTCACGGGCACCGTATTCGAAGAGGCCAGGCCGGCTGCGCCGATTCGCGGGCAGAACTATGACGGCGCGCCCTTTGACCTCGCCGAACTGACCGGCGACCCGGTCCTTCTCTTTTTCGGCTATACTTTCTGCCCCGATATCTGTCCGCTGACCATGATGGAATTGGCCGCAGCCCAAGAAGCCTTGGAAAGGGAAGCGCCTGAACTGGCCGCGAATCTCAAGGTCGTATTTGTCTCCGTGGATCCGCAACGGGACTCCCTCGCTCGCCTCGAGCCATACATCCACGCCTTTGATCCCCGGTTCTTCGGAGTTCGCATTCCTGATTCTGAACTGGAGGCCCTCAAACGGGCCTACGGACTGTACACCGGCGCCGCCGAAGGCTATAGCCTTGACGATGAATACTATCTGCTCGACCATACCTCGCGCATATTTTTCATTGACACAGAGGGGAACTGGCGCGCCTTGTTCAGCGCAGATGTGACCGCCGAGACCCTTGTCGCAGATTTGCAGGAGCTGCTGCGCTAGTCGGCCACTCGCCTGTCCGGACCGCAGGGGGTCAGTACCAATTATGCGCACCTTTGTCGCGATAGAGATTCCCCACGACGTGAAGAAACGGTTGCGGGCGGAGCAGGACCGCTTGCGAGAGCTTCCGGCACTGCGCGAACAGCCGTCCATATTGCGATGGACGAACCCGGATAACCTGCACCTTACCCTGCGCTTCCTGGGCGAGACCGAAACAAGGCGGCGCCATCATCTGCAGAATGGGCTGGCGAACATTGCGGCCAGACACGCACCGTTTACACTGGCGCTGTCCCACCTCGGCTGTTTCCGTTCCTGGTCCAACCTGCGCGTTCTGTGGGTGGGAATACTGAAGTGAATCGGAGGCGCTTCAGGCGTTGCAAGCTGACGTAGAATCCTTGGCCCGGAGAGCGGGTTTTGCGCCGGAGCGCAACAGTTTTTCACCCCACGTAACCCTGGCGCGCACCGTTCGCAATGCGCCGCGGCCCGCGCTGCGCGCGACCTCCGAACAACTGCGCCGCTTAGCGGAAGAGGATCTATTTCAAACCGGGACTGACTGGAGCGTGGGGGAACTGCATTTCATTCGCAGCGTCTTGGGCCGGGGCAGTGCACAGTATTCCAATCTGGCAACCTGTGCGTTGACTAACAAAGCGTAACAGCCTTACCGAAAGCGGGGTTCTTCCGCCGGCATCTCTGCCGCCGCCGGCGCGGCCATCTCCTGTGAATACTGTACATCCTCTGGCGCCGCTCTCATACCCTCGGCCCGGTACTGCTCTCTGCTCCGGGTTGCGTCTCGTTGCGTTACATTCTCATCACGCTGGACCGCCCTTCCGAAGCCGTAAAAGAACAGGCCCAGGGGCACACAAATGATGCTGCCGCTGACGAATCCCCAGAGTCCCAACCCAGCGATACCAATGATCTGGGCCTGGATCTGACTGAGAAAGTCAGCCCGAAAGCCTGGGGCAGCCAGCAGACCAGTGACTCCCTGTCCGGAAACGCCCAGGTAGCTGCCAGAGCCGACCTGCTGCCAACCGGCGCCAGCCGCGCCGTCGGCAAATATGCCAACACACAACAGTCCGATCGCGGCGGGAATGCCCGCCGCGGCAAAAATGCCGGCGCCGTCGTCAAGGCGGAAAACTCTTTGGAGGGCGAAGGTCACAAATGGCACACTGCCTCCTGCGAGCAGCCCGGTCAGCAGCGCGCCGGCATGCCCTGGAAAAGGCCCCGCGGCCAGTCCGGCGACGACACCGGCCACCAGTCCTCGTGCGCTCATCCCTGGATCGCTCGTACCGGTCACGAACCATGTGTACAGCAGAGGGACTGTCACACCGCCGGTAGCGTAAAGCAGGCCGTTGACGGCGGTTCGCATGGCCGTGTAAGGGGTCGTCCCCGGCTGTTGAACGGGGCTTGCCCATACCCAGGCCAGTACACCTCCCATCACGAAAAGGGAGCCCACGACCGCGAGCAGAGGCAGGTGGACAGAAGGCAGCTCAGAGCCGGCCGCGGTCACCTGAGAGTTCCTGCGCGGCGGCCATACCAGCAATGCGGCCAGCGAAGCGAATGCCGATACGAGAAAGACTGTGCCCCCGCCCCCGAAATCGACCACCCCATGTCCCAGACCGACGTTGCTCCCTAACGCGGCCAGCCAGCCCCCTCCCTGCACCCAATTGCCGGCCAGCGGATAGACGACCGCGCCGACCACCAGCGCGATTATCAGAGTAGCCAGCGCCGGCGCCCGCCCTCGCAGAGCCAGTACCGGCAGCAAGGCGGCGGTCATGGACCAGGGCACGTGCGCCAGAAAGAGACCCATCGCAGCAGGCGTCGCCGCCGGGCCGGTTAAGAACCACCCATCCAGGCCCGCCGCAATCCAGCCGACCCCCCAACCTTCGGGAAGCGGGCTCCAGCCCCGTAGCAGGGCCGATAGCTCAGGGTGGTCGGTGTAGAGAAAACCGACGCTTCCGAACTGAAACGCAAAGCCGGCCGCCCAATACCCCAACCCCGCCAGACAAAAGGCTGCTAGGCCTCCCAATGCGGCATCCCATGCCCGCTGTGCACTCATGCCGGAAGCGGCAACAAGCATTAATCCGGCTGGCAGGAGGAAGGCCAGGCCGGCGGCTGTCAGATGCCAGAGATATGAACTGTCCATAGATGTGCAGGTCCTGCGGCGGCCCGATGAAAGGGGTAGCGCGCTACCGTTTGCGCACGAGACATTGCCCGACACATTGCCCCACACTGCGGGCTGTTTCAGCTCCGTCCGTACGGAACCAATGCGCCACCGAGCAACGTTAATCCTAGAATATCAAACATTCGTGAACGGAACAAAGCACACGTCTGAGCCGCACTGTCCCACGCGTTGGTCTTGGGTCAGCCCGGTGTTACAATTGGCGGGTTGCCGCATGAATGCGAAGCAGGGCCTCGCAAGCCCCACGATCCGGCAGCCCTACTGTGCAGAGGGAAATCATTTCTCACCGATTCAACAAAGAGGCGCAAAAGGAGCCGCTGCTCCTGAATCTGATCCGGGCTTCCTTCCTGATACTGGTTCTCCTGGTATTGTGGGGGGCGGGCGCCGTGTTGCGCGCTCACTTGACGGAACAGTTCCTGGCGGTAGAGCGGCAGTCAGAGGCGCTGATAGATCCGGACGAAGGCGAGGATGCCCTGACCCCGGAAAATATCGAGGCCTATATTCTGGCGCTGATCCTGCGGTATCGGGAAGAACAGTTAGTCATTCCTGCCAGCGACGATCCGCGTCCGCGGCCATTTGCCATCCACCCCGGTGAACCGGCCCGCTATATTGCCGCACGACTCGCCGCGGCCGGCTTCATTCGCGATGCGGACCTCTTCAACCTGTATCTTCGTGTGGAAGGGCTGGAAAGAAATATAGAGGCCGGCCACTTCATGCTGGCCGAGTCGATGACAATTCACGAGATCGCCAATGAACTGCAGCAGGCCCGTTTTGAAGAGGTGCCCGTGACGATTCCCGAAGGCTTTCGTGCGGAAGAAATCGCAGAGCGGCTGGCCGAAAACTTCGTGATCGACAGCGAGCGATTCCTGACCGCCGTACGCCAGCCCCACAGCCTGGCCCTGGTCGCCGACTACGAGTTCCTGAACAATCTCCCTGCCGGCGCTTCATTGGAAGGCTATCTCTTCCCCGACACCTACCGATTTCCCGTCAATGCCAGTGGGCCGGAGATCATCCTGGCTTCGATGCTGGAAAACTTCGGGAACCGGCTTGGCGCAGACGGTCTGAGCGGGGGAACCAGCGGGATGAGCGGACATGAACTGATTACGCTGGCTTCGGTCGTAGAGAGGGAGGCCGTCCAGGATGACGAACGGCCCCTGATTGCCAGCGTCTACCTCAATCGGCTAAACAATAGTTGTCCTGATGTCGGAGGAAGATATCTGCAGGCCGACCCGACTGTGCAGTACGCCAAAGGCACGACAGGCAACTGGTGGTGGAAGCCGCAGGCCATTGAAGAATACGCTCAAGTGGAGAGCCTCTACAATACCTACCTGCATCCGGGGCTGCCGCCCGGCCCCATCTCCAGTCCGGGCCTGCGAGCAATTGAGGCAACCAGGAATCCAAGTCAGACGACCTACTGTTTCTTCCTTGCCACTGGTGAAGAAGGGCGCCATGTCTTCGCCGTAACACATGCAGAGCATCTGCAGAATCTGTCAATCTACGGATATAAGCCCTGAGCGGGCAGTTGGGTATGGCGAAAACAGTAGCACGACCGCGCAACTGCCGTTACCGAGGGCTACGTTCAGGCGAAGAATCCTTGGAAGTTGAAAATTTCGCGCAGTACACGGCCCGTGATAAGATTGGCCGCGCTCTATCGGCGGCTCGCGTCGTCGTCTGTCTCTCAATTTCCCTGTTTCTTCTATCCTGCTCCTCCATGCGGCCCGTTGTGAAGATCGGGCTTCTGGCTCCCTTCGAAGGGCTGCATCGAGAGAGTGGATACGAAGCCCTTTCCGCCATGCGCGCTGCACTGGCGGACTATCCGCTGGACAAATTCGAGGCACTGCCCCTCGCGTTAGATACGTCAGCCGACCCGGCCCAAGCCCGCCGCGCAGCTGCCAAACTGCTCCGCGACGATCGTGTCGCGGCCGTAATTGGGCCTCTGCAAGCGCGACAGGTCTTTGCGGTTGCAGACATCATGACCGCTTCGGACGTAGACTGGCGTCCGCCGACAGTGCCGGCCACGGCAGAGACGGCGCGGACGTTGGTAAAGGCATTCATCCTCAATATGTCAGGGCAGAACATTGTGGTTTCAGGCCTGGACTCCGGTTGGCCGCTGTTTTCTGAAGAGGAGTTGTCCTCCGATACTGGCAAAACGGTAACGATAACCGAAGGCGAGACTGTCGCCGCGGCAGCGGATGGCGTGCTGTGGCTTGGCAGTGCCCCAGACGGCGCGGCGTTTCTGGGCCGTCTGCGGTTGCAGAGTCGTACAGTTCCCTTCTGGACTACCGCCATAGCAGGCGACCCGGTCTTCCATTCCCTTCTGTCGGAACGGCTGGACGGGACACCGCCCGGCCCCATCTACTGGGGAGTCGCGCCAGGAGAAATTGGAAATCAGTTCAACGAATGGGCGGCGACGCACCCTGACGCCGCGCCGACAGCCTTTGCCGTCTACCATGCCACGCGGCGGTCCTTGCAGCAGATTTCCGGTGATGACGTCCACTCGAATGCACAAGCAATGGCAGTCTTTACTGTCGACCGTGAGGGCACAAGCGAACTGGCGGAGATCGTACCGTTCCCCTGACGCGGGGGCCGCTGGGATGGCAGCCCGACACGCGTCAGCCAAAATGTATCCACCGCAGAATTACAAATGCGTCTTCTCTTTATTTCCTGGGAGTACCCCCCGAATGTCGTAGGCGGGATAGGAAAACATGTGTCGGAGCTTGTGCAGGCATTCCTTGCCCTTCCCGACGAGATCACGACTCCCTTCCAGCTGGACCTGCTGACGCCCCACAGTGGGAACGCGCCTTTCGTTGAAGAACTGTCGAAGTCAGTGACGGTCCACCGCGTGGAAACCCCCTTGGTCAATCCCCTGGACCTCTTTAACAGCGTTGTGGACAATAACCGCTACCTTGTGTCAAAGGCCAGGGAGTTGCACGAAAACGTCCCCTATTCGCTGATCCACGTCCACGATTGGTTGACAGCGTCAGCCGGCATCGAACTGAAGCATGCTTGGAAGATTCCTCTTGTTACGACCATCCATGCTACCGAAAGAGGAAGACACCACTCACACTTGCCCAGTGAGACCAGCCACAATATCAATCAGCTGGAGTGGCAGGTATGCTTCGAATCCTGGCGGCTCATCGTCTGCAGCTCTTACATGGCTGGGGAACTGCGCAGATTCTTCGACGTGCCTCTCGATAAAGTCACCTTGATTCCGAACGGTGTTGACGTCACTCCATTTGAGTCCTGTTCGGACGAACGCATTCGGGAACTAAAGGGCAGATTCGCGCCAAACGGCGAAAGACTGCTGTTCTATGTCGGACGCATCACGCCGGAGAAAGGCGTCCAGGTGTTGCTGCAGGCGCTCCCTTCAATACTCGAGAGACATCCCAACGTGCGACTGCTGGTGGCAGGTAGAAACAGCGAGCAGATGCAGCCGCTGGTCGATGAGCTGGGCATTGGGGAAGCTGTGGATCTGTTGGGGTTTGTCGACGGTGAAACGAGGGACTGCCTCTATCGCAGCGTCGATGCAGCCGTCTTTCCCAGTCTCTATGAACCTTTTGGGATCGTCGCGCTTGAGGCGATGGCCGCCGGCTGTAATGTAATTGCCAGTGAAGTCGGCGGGCTGGCCGAGGTTGTCGACCACCGGCGCACAGGTCTGACGGTGCGGGCCAATGATTCACAAAGTATAGCCTGGGCGGTGGACCAGATCTTCACGAATCAGGTTCAGGCACAGGCCATGCGCGCTCGCGCGCTTCAGGAGGTAACTCGCTCTTACAACTGGGGCGCCATCGCCGCTTCCACCGTGGACATGTACAGGGCGGTGGAGGCGCAAAGGAAAGGCGTCAACTGGTGATCCGGTCCAAAATGATCGGCCGCTCTTGACTCTCCGGTCCTGTCGCCCTCTCGGCGCCGACCCCCTCTTCCGGTTCAGCTATGGCCAACTGTGGCAAATCGCGAAAACTGTAAGCGTCCAATATCCGGTCCGCCGCAAGCCGAGCTGCCTCCGCGTCGGCCGCGTGGACCGTACATAGCGGGGCGCCAGCCAGGACCTGCTCACCCACCTTCGACGCCAACACGACGCCGACCCGGTGGTCGATGGCGTCACCCTTACGTTGCCGGCCGCCCCCAAGCGCCGCTACGGCAAGCCCGACTGCCCGCGCATCCAAGCGACTGACAATGCCGCCGCGCTTCGACTTCAGTTCAAAAACTGCGGGCGCAGTGTCCAACAGGTCCGGGCTTACGACCGCAGCTGCATCACCTCCCTGTGCCGCCACAAACTGAACGAACTTGTCAAAGGCTGCCCCAGAGCCAATTGCCTCTTGAACTCTGCTCCTGGCAGACCTGCGCCCGGACTCTTCCCCCGCAGCCTCATGTTCCTGATGAAGTTCTGGGTCACCTAGCAGGAGCATTTCGGTCGCAACTTCCTGCGTCAGCTCCTGGAAATCAGCCGGTCCGCCCCCCTGCAGCGTATCTATCGCCTCCCGAACTTCAAGAATGTTGCCGATCGCCCGTCCCAGGGGCTGATCCATCGCCGTAACCAGCGCAGTAACCCGGCGGCCCGCGCCCTTGCCGATTGAGACCATCAGTTCGGCCAACTCTCTGGCCTCCGGCAGCAGTTCCATGAACGCGCCCCGTCCGCACTTTACGTCCAGGACAATGGCGTCGGCGCCGGCAGCCAGCTTCTTGCTCATAATGCTGCCGGCAATAAGGGGCAAGCTGGGCACGGTTCCGGTGACATCTCGCAACGCATAGAGCAGCTGGTCCGCCGGCGCGAGCGCGGCTGTCTGTGCAGCCACGACCAGTCCCACCTCCCTCAGCTGACGGCGGAACTGCGCCGTACTCAGGTTGGCGCTCCAACCGGGAATGCCTTCCAGTTTGTCGATTGTTCCTCCGGAAAAGCTGAGCCCGCGACCGCTCATCTTGCCGACCGGCAACCCGCAGGCCGCCACTATCGGTCCCACTGTCAACGTTGTCTTGTCTCCTACGCCTCCGCTGGAATGCTTGTCCACGATCAGCTTTTCCGACCGGGCCAGCGCGCGCAGATCGAGTGCCTCTCCGCTGTCAGCCATAGCCAGCGTAAGCGCAGTCGACTCCGCCGGTGTCATTCCTCGAAAATAGACCGCCATCGCCCAGGCAGCGATCTGGTAGTCGGGGACTGTACCTTCAACGATTCCCTCCATCAGGAATCTTAACTCGCCGGCGCTGTGTTCGCCGCCGTCTCGCTTCTTTGTTATCAGGTCGACTACGTTCATCTTGATATTCTTTGGCGCCTAACGCGTTGGTGGTAAACTTGCACAGTGCTGCAGTAAGGGTCTCGGAAACTTATCGTTCGCTTGTGTTGTGGCGTGCCCGGGGTAGTCTGGCCGCTCCACGATTGCTCTCAGCCATTCCTTGCAGAACTGTGTTACATTATCCATCCAGGGCGAAAAATGGGCAAGACAGTTACAGTGGTAGGAGGCGGCTTGGCAGGCACGGAAGCGGCCTGGCAGCTGGCGCAACGGGGGCTATCCGTCCGTCTTTTTGAAATGCGTCCGGTGCGGCAAACGCCCGCCCATGTAACCGACCGTCTGGCCGAGCTGGTCTGCTCAAACTCCATGGGTAGCACGTTACCCGACCGGGCCCTGGGAATCCTCAAGAACGAAATGCTGCATATGGGCAGCTTCGTGATCCGTACTGCCTTCAAGCATGCCTTGCCCGCCGGACAGGCCCTGGCCGTCGGCAGAGATGAGTTCGCGGAGGAGATTACCGGTAGCATCGCCTCGCACCCGCGAATCGAGCTGCTCCGTCAGGAAGTGACGGCCATACCCGAAGGACCGACAATTCTGGCGACCGGTCCCCTGACAAGTGACGCCCTGACTCGCGCCGTCCAATCCCTGACCGGCCCTTACCTTTACTTTTACGATGCCATGGCCCCGATCGTCACCTCGGAGAGCATCGACACTTCGATCGCGTTCCGCCGCAACCGCTGGGACAAGGCCGGCAGCGAAGGTACCGACGAAGGCGACTACCTTAACTGCCCGCTCAATCAAACTGAATACGAGGCCTTTGTCGACGCGCTGCTGGCCGCCCCCCGGCTCGAGCTGTCGGGCGCCGACAAGGAGCTCGAGCGCTACTTCGAAGGCTGTATGCCGATCGAGGCGCTGGCGCAACGAGGCAAGGACGCCCTGGCATTCGGGCCTATGCGACCGGTCGGTCTGCGGGATCCCAGCACGGGGCAGCGCCCCTTCGCCGTGGTCCAACTCAGGCAGGACAATGTCGCCGGCACGCTATATAATCTTGTCGGTTTCCAGACAAACGTGAAGTGGGGCGCACAGGCCGACGTCCTCCGAATGATTCCCGGTCTGCAGGATGCGGAGTTCGTGCGCCTGGGACAGATGCACCGCAATACGTTCATTAACAGCCCGACTCTTCTGGAACCGACGCTGCAATTCAAGGGGAGAGACGATCTATTCTTCGCAGGGCAGATAACCGGTACGGAAGGGTATGTTGGCAGCGCGCTGGGGGGGCTTCTGTCCGGAATAAATATGGCGCGCCTGCTGCGAGATGAACCGCCATTGCAATTGCCCCGCGCCGCCATGTCCGGGGCCCTGTTCCACTACATCACCAACGCCGCGGCCGACGACTTTCAACCCATGAAAGCAAACATGGGCTTGCTGCCCCCTCTCCCGGAACGCGTCCGAAACAAGCGTATGCGTTACGCCGCATACGCCGACAGGGCGAAGCAAAAGCTGGAAGACTACCTTGTACAGAAGGGTTTCAGTCCGGTTTCCTGAAAAGGCGAACTGTTCACAGGCAGGAAATAGGAAATAGTATGGCCCGGCGTCAGCCGGGCCTTCTGTTGAGTTGTCCAACTAACGTCGGTTTTTCCAATCCGGTTACTCGGCCGCCCTGGCATTTACAATCGCGAGCAGCGCGTTCGTCTGGTCCAGCTTTACCTTGTAGATTTCGAAATCGCCAAAATAGGCGCGATCGTACCGGTCGCCTTCGAATTCGCCAGTAAAGAACCAGCGCTTGGTATATTGCATGGAGACGAGCATTCCTGTGCGGACGTCGTGGCAAGTCAGACCATTGTAGACCGTCGTCCAACCGCTTTCCTCTGCAACTTCCGCCTCCTGTTCATCGCTGCACCAGACCTCTATCTCCTCTCCCGAATCCAGGTGAAACAGGGCATTGGCGATTCCAGGGCGGGGCCCCAGCCAGTAGTTGAAGAAAAACAGCCCGGTCGAGTTAGGATAGCGCTCCGTACCCTCAATACGGTCAATCTGGTGCGGCCACGTGGAATCTTCCCCGCACGCCTCTTCCCAGGTAACGATTCGATTAATCTCCAACCAGCGCAGATCGCGATTGCTGTGGATCACCGTTCGGGAAACGGCGGCGCACTCATTGACGGCGCAGCGCCGCGAACCGCACTCATACTGAACGTTCCAGGAGGCCGCAAGGTCCTCAGGGAATAGCGGAATCAATGGAGGCAGTGTCTCTGCGTTCTCGTCAGGCGTCACCACTATCTGAGATATCCAGGCGGTTTGCGGAGCCTCGACATCGGTATCATCCTCTCCATCGATACAGCAGATTCGCCACCACCCCCCATCCGTCCGGCCCGTGGTCGTAAAGGTATCTCCTTCGACGGCTCCGGACACGATCTGGAAGTCGATACTGGGTCCGCTCCGAATATTGGCTCTGGGCCTCTTTACGGTCAGGATCGCTGGTTCAACGCTCTCATCCGGAGCTGTTTCAACCCCCTCGGTTTCTGGCGACCTCCCTTCGCCTCCACCCTGTTCCAAAGACACGATCCCGGGCGGCAAAGCGTTTTCCTCTTCAGTTTCAACTGTTGCCTGCGCGACCGCCAGGTTGGGGTCTTCGGCAGGAATCGGCACGCACGCAGCGAGCCCGGACAGACACAGGCACACGAACACGCACGTCAAGTAGGTTCTAACCCGCCCGGCAACGCCAGACCACATTCTCGTCAGCAGAAAATGGTCTGATCTGCTCGCAAACCCTTCGGCGTTATTCATCTCCGGATGCGCCCCTGTTCATGAATCTCACCATGTTTTGATTGAAAAGAGTCGGTGAGGAAGGTTTCGGCAGCCAAGCTCTGGCCGCCGAAACAGTTGCTGACAGTTTTCATACTTTCTTTTCGACCTTCAGTATAGCGATGTTGTGGCGGATTGACAATAGTTGTGTTCTAATGGGCGATGTCCTTCTTACCTTCCAATTGAGCACGAATGTAA
Organism: Caldilineaceae bacterium; assembly: GCA_965200615.1. Classification (GTDB taxonomy): domain Bacteria; phylum Chloroflexota; class Anaerolineae; order Caldilineales; family Caldilineaceae; genus Bin5. The sequence continues at coordinate 3,177,571 of OZ241377.1, forward strand.
GCTGTTCAGCATACGTAGGTCAATCGTGTCATAACCAGTCATTTTACTCTAAAAGCAAAATGAACTGTTCAGAAGACCGGTGTGAGCCACAAGACCATCCTCTGCTAACCGAGCCGGCGACTTCCGCCCTTTCGAACAGTTCGCGGTCAGAGGACGAGAAGGAGTTTCCCGGCGCCAGAACTCCCGACTTGGCGTCCTCAAACTGGCGGGGGGCAGCACTTGCCGTCGTAGTGCCTACCTATAACGAAGCCGACAATCTCGAAGAGCTGGTCGATACCCTGTTTTCCTTGCCGCTGAAAAACCTGCAGCTGGTGATCGTTGACGACGACTCGCCTGACGGCACGGGCGTACTCGCCGATAAGTTGGCGCAACACTACAACCAGGTCCATAAGCGAATGTCGGTAATTCATCGATCTAAAAAGGGCGGGCTGGGCACGGCCTACATAGCTGGCTTTCAACGCGCGCTTGCGGACGGCGCAGATTTCGTCGTGCAGATGGATGCTGACTTCAGCCACTATCCGACCTACATACTGCAGATGCTCGGCGTTGTTTTCGCCACCGGCATGGACGTCGTCATCGGCAGCCGCTACGTGCCAGGGGGTACTCTGGACGAAAAGTGGAACTGGTGGCGAAGTCTTCTCAGCAAATGGGCCAACATCTACTGCCGCACTGTCCTGAAGATCCAAGTACGCGACATGACTGCCGGTTTCAAGCTTTGGCAGCGAAGCGCGCTGCAGGAGATCAAGTTGGAAACGATCAGGAGCAACGGGTATATTTTCCAGGTCGAAATGGCCTACCTGAGCGAAAAACTTGGCTTCCGCATCATTGAACTGCCCATTCACTTCGAAGATCGCCGCGTTGGTCAGAGCAAAATGAATGTGTCGGTCAAGTTGGAGTCAATCTGGCGCGTGTGGGAACTACTGTGGCGGCATCGCAAGCGTGTTTCGGAAGGCAGAGTACCGCTCACTCAGCCTAGACCGGTCATGAGCAGCGGCAGACCCGCTCCCCACCGTTAGATGTCGCCTCTCCGACTTACCAACATAATGCACCGGCTCCGAAGATTCCGCCCCGATCTGCTCGCCCTTGCCCTCCTCAGTTTCCTGCCGCTTATCTGGTTCGGCCCCGTTCTCTTCACCGGCAAAACGCTGCTACCCTACGACAACCTCTATCAGTTCGAGCCCTGGCAATCTCTGCAGCCGGCGATTGCACCCCACAACGATCTGTTGAGCGACCTGGTCCTGGAAAACGCGATCTGGAAACTGCATGTGCGTCGAACACTGCAGCAACGTGAGCTCCCGCTCTGGAACCCGCAGCTGTTTACAGGCGCACCCTTCTTTGCCGCCGGCCAGTCAAGCGCCGCCTACCCCCTGAGCGCACTCTTCTACATTCTGCCGATCGAAGCTGTCTTCGGTTGGTTCACCGCGATCCAACTGGCCATCGCCGGCGCCAATGCCTATCTGCTGGGCCGGGTCTTGAAACTTCGCCCGGTGGCCGCTCTTTTCAGCGGCATCGCCTTTCAGTTCAGTGGTTTCCTGATAGTCAGCGTCGTCTTCACAATGGTCATCGCCGCTGCTTCCTGGCTGCCACTTCTGTTGGCGATTATTGAAAAGGTCATTCAGAAGCAGGAAGAGAAAGGGGCAACCGGTTTTCGCCCAATCCCCTATGTAGTGGCAGGCGTGGGTGCGGTCGGTCTGGTCGTGCTGGCCGGCCACCCCGAGTTCCTATACTATACGCTGCTTGTGGCGGGAATCTTTACGGCGGTGCGGCTGCTCGTAGCCTGGCGAAGGCTCCATGGCCGTGGCGGTGAACTCAGTTCGAACAGGCCGGCAGACGACGCGGCGTCTCGCGATAGCACAGGCCGGCACACTCTGCAGGCGCTCGCAAAAATCGCCGCTTGGATCCTCCTGGTTCCGGTACTGGGCCTGGCCGCAGGAGGAGTCCAGCTCCTGCCCTTATTCGAGCTTGTGCAGCAAAACTTCAGGGAAGGCTCCGCTTCCTATCAGCAGGTCGTGGAATGGGCCTGGCCGGACCGCCACATCCTTACATTCCTACTTCCCGATATCTTCGGCAATCCCAGCCATCACCACTGGTTCGATCTCTGGGCTCTCCGCTGGCAGCCGGCGACGGTAAACCGGCTGGGAGAGGCCAGCGATACCATATTCTGGGGCATCAAGAACTATGTCGAGGGCGGCAACTATGTCGGAGTCAGCACATGGCTCCTGGCCGCGCTCGCGGTTGGCGTCTCAATGGCGCCTGCGCTACGCCGAACACGCGGCGAGGAGCCGAACACGGCCTGGCCCGCGCACCGGCATCTGCGCGCGCCGACTTTGCTCTTCGCCTCATTGGCGGTTGTCTCGCTGCTCTTCGCATTCGGCACACCCCTCTATGCCCTTCTGTTCTACGGCCTGCCCGGCTGGGACCAGCTCCACAGCCCTTTCAGATGGGTCTTTCCTTTCACGCTTGCCATGTCGGTTCTGGGTGGAATCGGATTGGAACAGGCGCTTTCTTTCCGCGCGAATGTCGGTTATGACCGTTTCGCTGCAGTTGGACGAATTCAGATCAGGTTCAAGTGGTTCATCGGCTTTCTCGCGTTTTCTTCATTCGCCGCGGGTCTGGCCGCGCTTCTGACAGTCGCCGTCAGCTTTCTCGTTCCTGCACCCTTTGTGAACCTCGCGCAGCGGGTCGTGGAGTCGTCCGACCTGGCGCAAGCAGCATTTGCCGATGGGCGCATGTTCTGGGGATATCAGAGCTTCGGGCTGGCCCGCTTCGGCGCATTTGCCCTGGTGAGCGGGCTGCTCCTTTCGCGACTCACACTAACGGCTCGAAACGCCGTCGCAGGCGTCGGGACATCCGCCGGAATGCGCCGCAATTCAACGATCAGGGAATCCTTTGTCTCGGCATTGCCCTATACGTTCGTCGCTCTTCTCGCCCTCGATCTCTTCGCCGTCCATGGCTCATTCAACCCGGCGGCAGAACCGTCTCTCTCACCCTTGAGAAATGTGCCGCCGGTCGTGCAGTATATCAATCAGAGAGAGAACGCAGGTTCGAGCAGTGAAATCCAATACGCTCCCTTCCGTTTTACAACTTTTGACCTCCCCGGCAGCAAAACATTCAACGCCAATGTCGGCATGTATTACGGATGGCAGGATATTCGCGGCTACGACTCGATCATTCCCAAACAGTACGTTGATCTGATGAACCGCGTCGCCGATCAGAGCGGCGAACTCCTCTACAACCGCATCGCGCCGATCTACGCCTCAGGTAACTCTGCCAACGGGCACAACCCTTTCGCCGCGTTGGAAAATCCGTTGCTGGACCTGTTGGGCGTCAAATATCTCCTTTCGGAGCTGGTGGTCCCCAATTCGGACACGTGGCGAAAGGTACATGAAGACGACGCCCTTCGAGTGTACGAAAATCTGGAGGCCTTCCCCCGCGCCTACATTGCAACCGAGGCCGTTGTCCTGCCATCTGCTGATCAGCCGCTGCTGGACGCTGACCTGCGCCGGACCGTTTTCATCGAGGAAGCGCCCTCTGCGGACGATGCTCTCATCCCGTCCAGCCCGGAAGCGGCAGACACGTCGATCAGCCGCTACACGGCCAACACCGTCTTCGTCGACGTCAATCTGAGCGATAGAGGCTGGCTCGTCCTGACCGACGCTTACTTTTCCGGTTGGAAAGCCTACCTGCGGCCCTTCGGCGGCAATGAGAACGACGAACAAGAGTTGACCATCCAGCGCGCCAACTCGGCCTTTCGCACCGTCTATCTGCCGGAAAGCGGCCAGTGGACCGTCCGTTTCACCTACAGCCCCATGAGCTTCAAGCTGGGTCTCTACATCAGTTTTCTGGCAACGATGCTGAGTCTGCTGCTTCTGTTGTGGTGGGCGTGGGGGCGATTCTATCGGCCCGAAGCAACCGCAGGCGATGCCCGCACGGTTGCCAAGAATTCGGTCGTACCCATGGGCCTCAATCTGGTCAACAGAATAATCTACTTCGCCTTTGCAATGTTGTACGTCCGCATACTGGGGCCGGAGGGAACCGGACAGTACGCCTGGGTCATTGCCGTATACGGCATATTTGAAATCCTGAGCCGGTACGGCCTCGGCACTCTGGTCACCCGCGAAGTTGCAGCGGACAAGAGCACGTCCAGCCTCTATCTGACAAACGTGTTGTCACTTCGTACTCTCTTATGGGCAGTCAGCATCGTTCTAATGGGTCTGGCGGTCGGCGGCTCCCGTTTCACATCCTCTTTGGGAGCGGCAGCCAGCGGCGGCGGGTTTCTGGCCGGGCTGTGGGCTTCATTCCTGGCGAAGACGACAAGCTGGGCTGGAACTGAACTGACGTGGGGAGCGGCAGCTCCCATTGGCAACGTGGAACTGCAAGCCGTCGCCGTATTCGCGTTGGTAATGTTGGTTGCCAACTGGTCGGACGCCTTCAGCAGCCTGTTCAACGCGTTCGAAAAGATGGAGTACCCCGCCGCCCTCGGCATCGCGATGGCACTGCTGCAAGTGACTCTGGGAGCGCTTGTCCTGCTGCTCGGCTGGGGAATCGTCGGGTTGGCGTGCGTGGCGCTGGTCGTAAACCTTGTCCAGCTTATCTGGCTGAACTGGCTCGTTCGCTCAACGCTCTTCAGGCCGCAATGGAAGTGGGACTGGGCTCTGCAAAAATCGATGCTTGCAACCAGCGGCCCGCTCATGATCAACCATCTCCTGGCCACAGTCTTCTGGCGCATCGACATCTGGATCCTGCGCCCCCTTGTCGGGGCGGCCAGCGTAGGTCTCTACAGCGTCGCCCTCAAATACCTCGACGGGCTGAACATAATTCCCAGCACCTTTACACTGGCTGTCTTTCCTCTCATGAGCCGGCTGGCGAGGCAGGAGGGTGCAGCGCTGCTCCGATCCTACACACTCAGTGTTCGGCTCCTGTTGATAGTCAGCCTCCCACTGGCCGTGACTGTTACGCTCCTGGCACAGCCTCTCATCTATCTCCTTGGAGGCGTCCAATTCGCCGCGGGGTCCAGTGAAGTCGCCGTAGTTTCGGCCCGCGTCTGCCAGCTGTTCGGTGAGACCATTGGGAGAATCGACTGCGCCGCGCTGAGTGCCAGAAGCGGCTCCGTCTTGGCGTTGCAGGTGATCATCTGGAGCATCCCTGTCGGCTTTGTCAACAGCGTAACCCAATACGTACTCATCGCCGCCGACCAGCAGCGCTACCTGACGAAGGCCTTTGCCTTTGGGGTCGCATTTAACCTGGTCGGCAATCTGTTGCTCATCCCATTGTTCAGTTTCATCGGCGCGGCGGTCGTTACGATCTTGAGCGAAGTCTGTCTGCTGCTTCTCTTTGCTCAGCGTGTCCGCCGCGACGTGGGTGCCGTCGCATGGCCGGATCTGATCTGGCGGCCGCTGGTCTCTGCCGCTGCCATGGGAGTCATTCTCTACGGCTTTTCCGCAGCCGGCGTGAATGGCTGGCTGGCGATCCTCCCCGGTCTGGCGGGGTACGCCGCCGTCTTTGCGCTGACCGGCGGCTTCGCCGATGCAGACTTGAAGGTTGCCGCAAAGGGGCTGTTGCACAATCGTCTCGGCTGGCAGACGCAGGAGGAAGCGGAGGGCGCATAGACGCGGCCCGGCAACGCCTGTGGCAACAGTCGGTCTGAGATCAGTTTCATGCTTTCATAACAAAGCGGCGGCTCAACTGCGAGCGCGCCAGGGCAGAAGTGTAAAGTCGTGCGCTTCCAGCCACTCCGGATCGGGCCCATTCCAGCCAAACCGGCCCAGGTCAATGCGACCGTCTGCCTGGAAATGGATACCCTCTTCCGCAAGAATTTTGCGCTGGCGGTCCGTCGCCATAGGATCCCCGCGGGGGCTGATGCCTCCCTTACTGTTGACGACCCGCTGCCACGGTACGTCAGTGTCCGCGGGCAAACCGCCCAGCGCGTAGCCGGCCATGCGCGGCGACGCCGCCCCTGCAATCCAGGCAATCTGGCCGTAGGTCGCGACCCGACCCAGCGGGATCTCCCGGACAACGAGAAGGATCTTCTGGTAAACACTTTCCGCCTCGCCAGCCATCGACCTGCGCCTCTCCGCGCCTATATGGATACCGATCCGTCCTCTGATTCTCAGACAGAGGCCTCGCACATCTCCCCTGACCGCTTTGCGCTCACCATGCGCCTATTTCATTCAGCGCAGAGCATCTCTGTTCGTCCCTCAGCGCATTCAATTGGTCGGCTGACTGGCGCGTTCGCTGTACAGCCGCCATCCTGCCACTTGCCTGCCCGTCTTCGCAAAACAGGCCGGCGCCTGAATTCAATTTTTCGGCCCATTTTGTCGGCTCACAGACTTCCGTTTGGCAATATGTCCTCCTGCGGCTATGCTTGCATCCATGAATGTCTCGATAAAGGAGCTTCTGACCGTCTGGGAGTTCTATCCCGGCTCAGCCGCCGTTCTGCTGACCATCCTTCTTCCCTACACAGTTGGCTGGCTGCGGTTGAAGCGCAACCGCTTTCCTCTGGCAACGACTGCTCGTCTGATCAGTTTCTGCGCGGGGACAGCCGCGCTGGCCTTAGCCTTTCATTCGCCCCTGGTCGCGCTTCAACAGGAGTTGCTTATTGGCAGGGCCGGTCAACAGATCCTCATCGGGCTACTGGCTCCTCCTCTCCTGTGGCTGGCCTGCCCGGCCCACGTTATCCTGCGCGGGCTGCCGGCTCCTGCACGACGCTGGATCGCGGGCAGGCTGAAAAAGTCCACTTGGTCCGGACTCATAGTTCGCAGGCTGACTCACCCGCTTGTTGTCTGGCTGTTGGCCTTCAGCGTTTTCCTGCTCTGGCATGAGCCGGGAATCGCCAACTGGCTCCTGGTCCATCCCGCCGTCTACCGCCTTGGCCTGTGGGGCGTCTGGATCACTTATATGCTTTTCTGGTGGCATCCACTGGGAACAGGCCTGCGTTTGCGGCGAGCGATGCGCCCGGGCATCGCGTTTCTGTACGTCATCATCGGCGGAGAGGTTCCAAATATGGTAACCGGCGTGACCTTGGCATTCCGCAACACGCCCGCCTACAGTTACTATGCCGGCCGCTTGCCCGTTCCCGAGTTGACGACGATCCAGGATCAGATGGTCAGTGGAGGCATTATCTGGTTTCTCGGCAGCATCATATACGTCGGAGTTGCCGTAGGGCTCTTAGGCCGTGTCTTCCGCAACTTTGAAGCGCCGCGACCACAGCCCATCACCTGGGAGGCTACCGAACGGACCATCGCTCCGGGCCTGGAACATCGGGTCCTTGAACCATGACGAATGTGATTTTGCGAGTTCAGTGAAAAATACGAGTCTTGCCTTTCGCGCGTCTTGCCGCTCCTGTTGCCTCGGAAGTTCTGGCCGATTATGGATAGTGAAGATCGCAAAAAGATCCGGCCGCCAGCAGCCTCTCACCGGCAACAACACGCTGCACCCAACCTGATGAACAAAGCCAGAAAGCAGTTCCCGCTCCCCGGCATCGTCGCGGTCCTCGTCGCTGGCGTAATGGGCCTGAGTGGTTGCGCGCCCCTCACCAGTTTCCTTTCACGGGAAGGCAGCGGCGCCGACCGCCCTGCGCAAGTCAGCGTGCAGGGACAGGATGCCTCAGATTCGTCCCCGGCATCTCCGGCTGCAGAGAATCCTGTAGAAGGGATCAGGGCAGCTGCGGTACCACAGCCCATTTCTCTCGCCCATGATTCTCAGGCGCGAAGACCTGCATTCGTTCCCACGCGTGATCTGCGGGACCTGGCATTGCGCCTGCGCCCAGACGTCAGTTCCATCCCGAAATCAGAACAGGCGCCCGAATATGCCGTGGGTGATCGGACTCTATTTTGGGCAGCAAATGTCGACTCGAATGACCACTTTCAAGTGGAAGCTGAGCTGCTCTACAAGAATGACGTCGTCTACGTCTGGGCCGAACGCGGCCACGACCTCGATCCGGATACAATGGCTGCATCCGCAGACCGGTTCGCCCAAAGGATCTATCCGCAAGTACGTGCCTTTTTCGGCACGGAGCCGAACCCGGGAATCGACGGCGACCCACGTATTCACATCCTCCATGCGAAGAATCTGGGGCGGGGAGTCGCCGGATACTTCAGTGGGGCCGACGCCTTCAGTTCACTGGCCAATCCCTTCTCCAATCAGAAGGAGATGTTCTCGATCAGCCTCGACTGGCTGCGGCATATCCAAGACTATGAAATCTACGAAACGGTGCTGGCCCATGAATTTCAGCACATGGTCCACTGGCACAACGATCGCAATGAAGAGACCTGGGTCAATGAGGGATTGAGCGAACTGGCGCAGGAAATTGCCGGTTACCCACCCGATCTGGCTTTTGTTCGCGTCTTCGCCGAAAACCCGGACACGCAACTTAACACTTGGAGCATTGACCCCAATGACAACGGCCGGCACTACGGCAGCGCCTACCTGTTTATGGCCTACTTCCTGCAGCGCTTCGGCGAGGAAATGACACGGGCTGTTGTAGCCGATGCCGCGAACGGCAGCCGCGGATTCGACAATACACTGCGGGGGGCAGGTCTGGATCTGACATTTGAAGACGTTTTCGCCGACTGGGTCATCGCCAACTATGTCGGCGATTTCGATACCCTCGCCCAGCACGGAGTTTACGGCTACAGGCAATCAAACGCGCCAGAGCCCGCCTTGGCCGAATCGGTCAGTCGCTTGCCCCGGAAGACACAGAATGGTTCCGTGCATAACTTTGGCGCAGATTACATCTCCCTTCGCGGCCGCGGTGACGCAACCGTTTATTTTCAGGGTGATACAATTACGCGTTTCGCCGCCGTCGAACAGTTCAGCGGCAACCGCGCCTGGTGGAGCAACCGGGCCGACGACTCCGATACGCGTCTGTCGCGGGCGTTCGACCTTACGGATGTCGCACCCGGTACCGAGCTGAAAATGACCGTGCGCATGTGGTATGACATCGAAGAAGATTACGACTACGGCTATGTCCTGGCCAGCCGCGATGGACGCAAGTGGGACATCCTGCCCGGCCAGCGCACGACAACCGACAACCCGAGCGGCAACAGTTTCGGCCACGCATACACCGCTCGGAGCGCGGCGTCGCGCCGCGACGCAACGCCTGACTGGGTCCAGGAATCTTTTGACCTGCGGGCCTACGCCGGCGAAAAAATCTGGTTGCGCTTTGAGTATGTCACCGACGATGCAGTGAACGCGCCCGGCTGGTTTATCGACGAAATCGAAATCCCGGCGATAGGGTACGCGACCGACTGGCAGGACGGAACCGCCGGTTGGGAGAGCGAGGGCTGGCTACTGACCGACAACCGGCTCCCTCAGGAGTGGCTCGTGCAAATCATGGTGTTTCACGACGGCACGCTGGCCAGCTTCGAACGGGCCCCGGTGAACAAAAACGGGACCGTCCGCATAGACTTGGAAGGATTGGACAGGCGCAGCGAGGTTGTTCTGGCTATCAGCGGCCTGACGCCGGTGACAACCGAGGAAGCTTTCTACGAATATGCAGTCGAGCAGCGCCGACAGCCATGACAAGCGTACCAGGTCCGGAGCCCCGCCCGCCCGGTCGGTATCAGTCTCTGCGACAGTCCATAGCGCGCTTGCGTATAATACGGGACAGCCCTGCGCCCAAAACAAGCCCGGCAACGACGTCGCCGATGTAGTGAATGTTCAACGCGACCCGAGCCCATCCGATCCAAAGGGCCAGCAACGGAGCAAGTTTCCCCGCGCTTGGCCAGAAGGCTGTGGCCCATGTCAGAATGACCCCGCAACGCACACCGTGACCGCTTGGAAAGCTGTGCGCGTCGGGCCCCCCACCATAGAGAAACCGTCCGCTGCCCGGTCTCGGACGCCGCACCGCCTGCTTTACCAGAAAAGTCCCCAGTACACTGCCTGCGAGCGACAGAGTCCAACCGACCACACTGCTCTGTGTCTGTCGGTCGCCCCCGGACTGCCGCCACAGAAACAGCGTCACCAGCAGCCAAACAATCGAGTCGCCCAGATGCGCGCCGACGTGCGCCAGCCAGAAAAGAGGGTGACGCCTCGTCAGCTGTTCTTCGTTCAAGGCTGTGCGGGCACTGAAGTGTTCATCCAGCCCGCATAAGAGTTCCAGCAGCCTTCGCATTCTCAGACCTCACCTGGCGCCGCTGTCCGCCCTTGAGAGCGGGTATTGGCAGGGTGGTCAGGATGCCTCTCCAAGTACTCACGAACCTGAGTAAGTTGCTCTGGCTTGTCGACATCCATTCCTGCCTCCGCAAGCGGCAATACGACGGGACCTCCGCGAACACCCGCGATCCGATAGGCGACGTCGAGAATGTCGGCAATCGAAAGGCGGCGCAGCAAAAACTTGACCATCGTAGGCAGTCCCAGCTTCCACACCAGCGCGAGAACATTCTTGCGATTGTCGATGAAATACCGAATACGCTCCTGGATATGGAAACCGGCAGACAGTCGCCCCAGGTATAGATCGCTGCTGCAAAATGAACCCTCCCGCAGCGGCAGATAGGTGCGTCTGCTGTCTGGGAAAGCGGCCAGCATCACCTCTTTTCGAACGATGCCCCAATAGACGTCATGCTCGAACGGTTCGCATGCCTCGATAAAGCTGTCGACTATCCGTCCGGTCAAAAGCGCGATATCTGCGGACAGAGCGATGACGTAGCGGTCGTCCGGATTCAAGTCTCGAAGCTTACGCAGCCCGGCGTTCTGGCTGGCCCAGAGGTTGGGCTGATTCGGCACATGATGCACCGGAACGCCGAAATCAATCTCGCCAGGCTCCAAACCGACAACAACGACTTCGCCTATACTATCGCTCTCAGCCAAAGCCTGTACGACGTGCCAAGCCATCGGCTTTTCTACCAGTGGCACAAGGGACTTGTGAGCGACGCCAGCCGCGGCGCTGACTCGATCCTGTTTGTCGGGGTCGTACCCAGCCGTGATAAAGGCGTCGAACCGTTCCTGCAAGATGCCTCCAATACTTCGATAGATTACTCGCCGTCAACCCACAAATCTACCTGCGCATAAATCGGGGCAGGCCACATGCTTCTGCCTGCCCCGAAAGGATATTTGAAGGCGTCGATCATTCCCAGTTTGGGCCTGCTTGTCGCTACCTCGCCCGGTCGATCGCGATGCGCAGCCGGTACTCTTCCGCCATCAGCTTTTCGACTTCACCCTCCAACTGCTGTCGTCGACTCCGTTGATGAGGACTGTCACTATAGCGAATACCGTCCAGTTGCCGCCGCGCTCTCGTCAATTCGCGCAGTACCTCCTGCTTCCGGGCGATAAGCAGTTCCCTATCATTCCTCATTGTCGCCCCAGTCCATCTCATCGAAACTGCGCGGCGCCCGCGGCTTGTACAGCAGGAATGCCAGTCCGACTCCCAGGAAATAGAGGCTGATCAGCGGTAACATGACGATGGTCATGTTGATCGGATCGATGGTGGGCGTGATCATCGCCGCCACAACTGAGATGATCACAATTGCCTGCCGCCACATCCCCAGCAGGCGCGGCCCACTCACCAGACCGATACGTGCCAGAAAGGCGATCACGAGAGGCGTCTCGAAGGCAACACCAATCCAGAAGACAATGCGCGTGAAAAACCCGACGTACCGGTCGACCGTCCACTCCTGATCGATTACATCGCCGAGGAAATTCTGCAAGAAGCCGACGGCCACTGGCATCATAACAAAATTGGCGAAGGCGGCGCCGCCGAAGAAAAGGACCATGACCCCCGGCAAGAGCAAGAATAGACCTCGTTTTTCGTGGGGGTAAAGTCCTGGCGCAATGAAAGCGACGATCTGGTAGACCAACACCGGCATGGCAACGATCACGCCCATCACAAACATGACCTTGAAGAACACAAAGATCGTATCTGTGGGACCAATTGCGATCAGTTTCTCCTCGACCGGACTGGTTATGAATGCAATGACCGGCTCCACGAAGGCGATGCTGGCGACGATGCCGAACAACAGAGCGCCAACGATCCAGATCATCCGGTTGCGCAACTCCGCCAGATGTTCCAGCAGCCCCATTCGACTGCTGTCAAACGGATCAGTTTCCAGAGGCGGAGCCTGTTGTGTCACAACTGCGTCTCCTCGTTACCGTCGCCGTCCGCATCCTCCACCACCGCGGCGTCCTCAAGCTCAGGCACCTCTTCCCGTTCGTTCTTCTGCGCAGCCACCGCCTGGCGCCGGCTCTCGGCTCGCCGCTGAGCGCGTTTGTTGCGCTCATCCAGGTAAGACGAGTCCGCGCCACTGGAACTGGATTGTCGTTTCGCCCGCTGTTGCTTTCGCAGTTCCGAAAGGGTCTTTACCCCTCGCTTCTGCGTACTGCTTGTCCGTTTAGGTGTTGCGCCAACTGCCGGAGTTCGGTTCGTCACCTTGGCCGAACTGGCTTTGGGCGCCGACGGAATTGCCGTTCCCGTCGTCTTGACGTTACTGTCGCCGCTTCCGCCGCTCTGCTGCCGCCCGTTCGCCGATGCAGCCGCATTCAGGTTGGAAAGCGCCGGCTGCGCGGCAGACTTCTGTTCGACTGTCTCTTCGCCGGAGGAAGCCCCCGATGCATCGGGGGCCTGGGCAGGTTGAGAAGGCGCCGAGGTCTGTTTCGTCCCAGTCGTCGATTTCTGGCCGCTTCCCTGACCAATCGACTTTTCCTCTTCCTCCTCCTCGTCGTCCATCAGTTGCTTCATATGGTAACTGGGGTCAAGTTCGCGCAGATCCCCAATCTCTTCGTTGACCTGGCGGGTCAAATCACCCGAAAGCCTTTGCAACCGGCGTATGAAAAATAGAACGTCTTTGGTTACCTTTGGCAACCTTTCCGGGCCAAGAAAGATCAGGGCGAAGATCAGTATGAAGATAAATTCGAGGACGCCAATGCCGAAGATGCTGTTCATGCCAGAAGTTACCGGCTCACTTGTCTGTATTCGGATGGCAGGGAAATCTCTCGAAACGCGGTACCGAGGACACCGTTGACAAAACGCGAACTGCTGTCGCTGCCGAATGTCTTGGCCAATTCCACCGCTTCATTGATGACAACCTTGGGCGGCGCATCTGCATCAGGACTCGAAAGCTCAAAAAGGGAAAGACGAAGTACGTTGCGATCGACGATCGCCAATTTGCCTACCGGCCACTCCGGCGCGTAGCGGCCGATCAACGAATCCAGGTCAGCCTTGTAACGGATGGCTCCGCTCACCAGCCAGTACAGGAATGCAAGTGTTTCGTTGGCATACTGTTCCTCAGCCTGGCGATGGTCAAGGGCGATGCCCGGAAGATGGTCCGTGCAGTCGACTTCATATAGTACCTGCAATGCCGTTCGGCGAGCCCGTCTACGTTCGGCCGGATGGGCAATGACGCTGTCGCCGTCTGTGCTCGACCGGTCGGGCCCTTCCGTTTCGACCGCTGCGCAACCACGTTCTGCCTTGTGCGCTCCTGAACAGGGCCGTGTGGTCGCAATGTCGCCTACTCTTGTGGAATCGGCCTCACCCACATGCGCTGAATCGGCTGCTACAGGTAGCTCCATGAGTTGCTGCGTTTGGTCTATCATTGTCCCGTCAGTCCCGACTCGACATCAATCACATCATCACAAGGCCGCCGTCTACGGACAGAATCTGCCCTGTAATAAAACCGGCCCGTTCGCTCGCAAGAAATGCAACGGCCCAGGCAATCTCTTCCGGGGCACCGAACCGCCCCAGCGGAGTGCGGGCTAAAGTCTCTTCCTTTTGGTCGTCGCTCATAACATCCGTAAGTGCCGTCGGCACAAAGCCCGGCGCCACCACATTCACAGTGATGCCGCGGCTGCCTACTTCTCGGGCAAGGCTCTTGGAGAGCCCTATCATACCAGCCTTACTGGCCGCGTAATTCGTCTGACCTGCCTGGCCCGCCAGTCCGACGATACTGGATATATTGATAATGCGCCCCCAACGCTGCCGAATCATCCCTCGCAGCGCGGCCCTGGTTACATTAAAAATGCTGTCCAGATTGGTGCCGATCACCGCACGCCACCTATCCTCCTTCATACTCATCATCAGCGCATCACGGGTCGTACCGGCATTATTGACCAGGATGTGGACTCTGCCCAACTCCTTTTCGACTTCCTTCACCAGCTCAGCGGCCCCGTCAAAACATCCTACGTCGGCCTGAAAAACAGCGCAATCGCCGCCGGCTTCACGGATGGCGTCGGCCGTCGCGTCGGCTCCCTCCTGATTGCCGCGATAGTTCAGAGCGACGCGCGCGCCTCCGGCAGCCAGTTCCTTCGCAATGGCCGCTCCGATTCCGCTGCTACTGCCTGTAACGAGCGCAATCTTACCTGTAAAGTCCATGGAAATCCTTGGTTCGGTGGCGAACTTGCCGCTATTCTACTACAGGACGCCGAAAATGAAGAACAGGAAATCTCTCTCTGGAAGAGGATAGGCTACCGGGCAAAACTGTTGCTACAGCATTGCCAACAAAAGGGACCCGGCAACTTCCGCTGTGTCAAGACGCGCCGGTTTTCCGCGCTCAACCGAACGCCCCGGCAAAACTCCGGACTTCGGCCGCATTCGACACATTCACTCTCTTTCCCTTGCGCTGAATGCGCTTCATCAGTCCGGTCAGCACCGAACCGGGTCCAATCTCTACAGCCGTCTCAACGCCGCCGTCTACAGCCTGCTTCATTGATTCGGTCCACCTGACGCTGCCGGTCAGCTGCGCATTCAGTTCCTGGCAGATGGCTGCGGCGCTGTCAAGAGGAAGCCCGCTGGTATTGCCGATGACAGGAGCCAGGGGCTCTTTCACGTCAATTGCATCGATCCGAGCCCTCAACTGCGAGGTCGCCGGCTCCATCAGCGGGCTATGGGCGGCTATACTGACCGCCAGCGGAACAACTCTTCGTGCCCCGGCCTTTTCCAACTCCGACATCGCGGCGGAGATGCTGCTCTCGTCTCCCGAAATTACGATCTGCCCGGGACAGTTATCGTTTGCGATCTGGGAGACGCCGCTGTTTGCCGCAGCCGCCTCCGCGCAGATCTGGGCAACAACATTTTCCTCCAGACCGATCACCGCGACCATGCGCCCCGGGTGTTTGGCGCCCGCCTCCTTCATCAGGCGGCCCCGCTCACGCACAAGGAGCAGGCCGTCGGCGAAGCCGATGCAACCGGCCGCGGCCAGGGCCGAATACTCGCCCATCGAGTGGCCGGCGAAATATGCTGGTCGCGGCAAGCTACCCATCTCCGCCTGCATGGCACAGAGTGCCGCCATACTCGCCACGAACAGGGCAGGCTGCGCGTTGATCGTATCGGTCAGCAGGCTCTCCGGCCCTTCGAAGCAAATCCTGCTAATCGCGGCGCCCAGGACTTCGTCTGCTTCTGTGAACACGGCCCGTGCAGCCGGATATGCCTCGGCCAACTCCTTTGCCATACCCACGTGCTGGCTGCCTTGTCCGGGAAACAAGTAAATCAGCGGACTCGATTCTCGAACGTACGAAAGCGGCAAACTCATCTGACTCAGGCTTCTTCTTCGTCCATGTCCAGGATCTGCATTCGGCCCATGTATGTGCCGCAGTGTGGGCAGACCCGGTGCGGTAGCGTCTTCTCCTGGCACTGCGCGCAGGTCACCAGTCTCGGCGTGCCGAGCGCGTGATGCGCGCGACGGCGGTTGCGCCTGCCCTTACTGATTTTTCGTTTCGGTAGCGGTCCCATCTTTAGTTCTCCTTATCTAATCGCTGGGTGTTTCGTCTTGCAGCGACAACAGAGCTTCCCAACGCGGGTCGATCCCCTTGGCTTCAGAAGGTGTCTGTTCATCGGGCGAACCGGCAAGAGCAGACTCGGACAGCAAATTCAGATACTTCGGACATGCATCCGGATCGTGGGCGCCGTTGACGGGGTCAGTGTAATCGCAAACGGCTACGATCGGAATGGAGAGCCAGATGTTCTGCCGTACAACTTCGGTAATGTCGAGAATGTGTTGGGCATCGATCAGCAGAGCCTCATCCGTCAAATCCTCTGCCTGACCTTCAAACTCCTCTGGCAACAGAAAACGTCCTGTCTGAATGTCGGTCAGAGGACGAAAACTCTCAGAAAACTTTACGCATGCAGTTATGGATACGGATTCAAGGCAACGTCCGCACTGCAACGACAACTCAACTCGAAGGTCGCCGGTCGCCAGGACGCCGCTGTGAATGCGCAGCAGCTCCAGGTTCCCAGTCAGATTGCTCAGGGGTGTCAGGCCGTCATCGAGGTCGGCAATATCGTCCTCAAGAACAAACTCCCTGCGTGCCCCGGTCGCCTCCTTCATCAGCTGTGCAACGTTAAACTCCATCTCCCGATCCTCCTGCCCGGTTCCCGCAAGACCGCCTGACCGATTCATCTACTGCCGGCCTTCTGGCTATGCACAGCCAGCGCGTAAGGTCTCTCTGCAGTCATCCGGACGGCAATCTCCGCACTGCGTGGCGACCGCACAAACAGCGATTATAAAAGGATGTCGGACGATCCTCCAAAAGTCAGCCGGCACATTGAACTGACAGGACTGTACTCCTTTCTCACCCAGTTCATATTGGAGAACAGCGCCGATCAGAAGGCTTCAGTTTTGGACTGAGCAGAAGGTGAATGGTATAAATACGAGGTCAACCTGATCTTTTTGTCAATTTTCACAATATAAACTGTGTAAATTGACAAAATAGGATTCTCGTGGTATGATGGGGTTAATCCGTGGAAGCAGGTCCGACCCAAATGCGTGTTCAATGCCGCATTCGGCCTGGAATAGCAGGGGAAAGTCTAATGTCAGTCAGCCCAGACCAGAACTCACCCGCATGGCAGATCCTTGAGTATCTGCAACGCAATCCCTCTGCCACGATTAAAGACTTTGAGATTCTCCTGGGCGTAACGACAACAGCCGTCCGTCAGCATCTGAGCGCCCTTCAGGCCAGCGGGTATCTGGACCGGCGCGAGGAGCGCTCCGGAGTCGGGCGCCCGCATTACATCTATGTGGCTACCGACGCGGCCCGCGAGCTGTTCGCCTGTCGCTGCGATGTGCTCGCTCTGACGATGCTCCAGGAAATGTATGGAATGGTCGGCTCTGAACAGATGGGAACGCTTCTGAAACGAGTTGGCGTCAGGCTTGCAGAACGGTACGCAGAGAGCGTCAATGCGACCGAACTGCGGCACCGAGTCGAGGAAATGGCTGGAGCGCTGGGTCGGCAGGGAGTACTCACCGACGTGTCCGTAGCCGATAGCAATACCATCGCCTTGAAAATGTACAACTGCCCTTACCACGACCTTGCCATAGCACATCGCGAGATCTGTGAGATGGATCAACTGATGATGCAGCAGGCTTTGGGCGCAGATGTCTCTCTGGATGACTGCATAATGGACGGGCACGGCAGATGCTCATTTGTAATAACGCAGAGCAGCCGCGCGGAGCTCGAGTTTGAGTCCTGAACCAGTCACCGCCGTAAGGCGATCATTTCGTGTTGATTACGGCTGGCAACAGCCGTCACATTGAGGAGTCACGAAAGTCATGAGTACACTTGCAATTCAGAATCTGCACGTCGCTGTAGGAGATACAGAAATATTGAAAGGTGTGGACCTCACGCTGCACAGCGGCGAGATTCATGCCATGATGGGACCAAACGGTTCCGGAAAATCGACACTTTCCTACGTGGTCGCGGGCCATCCCCACTACGAAGTGACGCAGGGCGATATTCTGCTGGACGGCGAGAGCATTCTCGATATGGAAGCCGACGAAAGGGCCAGGTCAGGCATTTTCCTCGCCTTCCAATATCCTGTATCGATTCCCGGCGTCAGTGTCGCCAATTTCCTGCGCACCGCAGTTTCCAACGTGCGCGGCTATACGAGCAAAGAGGCGGACAGCAGCGCAAACGGAGTCATCGGCAGCAACCTCATGCCCATGCGTGAGTTTCGCCGCGAACTGAATACGAAAATGAAGGAATTCAACGTCGCCTCCAGCTTTGCCCGCCGCTATCTCAATGAAGGATTTTCCGGCGGCGAGAAAAAGCGCACCGAGGTCCTGCAGATGGCAATGCTGGAACCGAAATTCGCGATTCTCGACGAATCAGATTCCGGCCTGGACATCGACGCCCTGAGGGTCGTCTCGGATGGCATCAATAAGCTGGCAACAGAAGACCGGGGCTTTCTGCTCATCACCCACTATCAGCGTATTCTTAACTTCGTGAAACCCGATTACGTCAGTATTTTCTTTGGCGGTCGCATCGTCAAGACAGGCGGCCCCGAGGTGGCGCTGACATTGGAAGAGAGAGGCTACAAGTGGGTCGAAGAGGAGTTGTCAGTCGGGGCCGTGCCCGCCTGACAGTTGAGATCGCAGGTGGCCATGTAACACAAGGCCGGCTTCACCCCGGCCCCCTGGTTGAGAATTGTCGACACAGGCATGGAGGCAATCGGTTACGCACAACTGGTCGTACCATTCGTTATAAAGGAGGGCTATTGTGGCTGGACAGTCCGATTTAGAGCATCTTGAAGGCGTAAAAGAAGAGTACCAGTACGGCTTTCGTGACGAAGAGAACGCCGTTTTCAAGTCCGAGAAAGGCCTGAACCATCAGGTAGTCGACCAGATCGCCGACATCAAGAAGGAACCGGACTGGATGCGCCAGTTCCGGCACGAAGCGCTGGACATTTTCTTTTCCAAGATGATGCCGACTTGGGGCGCCGACCTGAGCAGCATCGATTTCGACGACATCTATTACTATCTGCGTCCCGCCGAAAAACAGGGCAAGAGTTGGGAAGACGTGCCGGAGGACATCAAACGTACCTTCGACCGGCTCGGCATCCCGGAAGCGGAACGCAGATTCCTTGCAGGAGTCGGCGCGCAGTATGAGTCAGAAGTCGTCTACCACAGCCTGAAGGACGAGTGGGAAAAGCTCGGCGTCGTCTTTCTCGACATGGACAGCGGACTGCGCGAGCACGAGGAAATCGTCAAGGAGTACTTTGCCACGGTCATCCCTGCCGCCGACAACAAGTTTGCTGCGCTGAACAGCGCGGTGTGGAGTGGCGGCAGCTTCGTCTATGTACCGGCCGGCGTCCACGTCGACATCCCTTTGCAGGCCTACTTCCGCATCAACGCCGAGAATATGGGTCAGTTTGAACGCACTCTCATCGTCGTCGAAGAGGGGGCCAGCGTCCACTACGTCGAAGGCTGCACCGCACCCATCTACTCAAGCGACAGCCTTCACAGCGCGGTCGTGGAGATCATCGTCAAGAAGGGCGGACGCTGTCGCTATACCACGATCCAGAACTGGAGCACAGACGTCTATAACCTGGTCACCAAGCGGGCCCTGGCCTACGACGACGCCACCATGGAGTGGATCGACGGCAACCTCGGCAGCAAGGTGACGATGAAGTACCCTGCCGTCTACATGATGGGCCCGGAGGCCCACGGCGAAATCCTGTCGATCGCTTTCGCCGGCAACGGGCAGCATCAGGACGCCGGCGGCAAGGTGGTCCATGCCGCCCCGAATACCAGCTCCAAAATCGTATCGAAGTCCATTAGCAAGAACGGCGGCCGCGCCAGCTATCGCGGCCTGCTGAAGGTAGCCAAAGGGGCGCATCATAGTCGCAGCAACGTCGTCTGCGATGCCCTGCTGCTGGATGCCGACAGCCGCTCGGACACCTACCCTTACATCGAAATCGACGAGGACGATGTCAGTATCGGCCACGAGGCATCGGTCAGCAAGATCGGTGAAGAGCAGCTCTTCTATCTGATGAGCCGCGGCATTGACGAGGACGAGGCCGCCGCCATGATTGTGGGCGGATTCATTGAGCCGCTTGTCAAAGAGCTCCCCATGGAGTACGCGGTCGAAATGAACCGCCTAATCCAATTGCAGATGGAGGGCAGCATTGGATAGCTCGCCTGCCATCCGTGTCAGCCTTGATGATGGACGGCAGACGGCTCGAAACGCGCATTGCGCACCGGGAGATCTTTCAGTAAGACCCTCTCCCGTTTTTCCGTAACGAGGCAACTGAATGTGACTGTACTCATAAAGGAACCGAAAGAAACTGTCGAGGCAACCGCCGGTTTTTCGCAGGAGACCGTGCGGCAGGCATCGGCCGCAAAAGACGAACCCTCTTGGATGTTGGACTTTCGCTTGCGGGCCTGGCAGACGTTTGAAAGCCTGCCCTGGCCCAAGCCTACCGACGAAGCCTGGCGACGGACTCGCCTGACCGGCTTCAAATTGGAGAACTTCACCCCATTCGCCGTTCCCGACGGGACCGTAAGACGCTACGAACTGGAACCGGATCTCACTGACGCTCTTGACGAAATGGAGTCCTCCGCCAGCTTGGTCTATCGCGACGGCGGTCTCCTGTATGACGAGGAAAACGAAGATCTGGACGAACAGGGCGTCATCTTTACCGACCTGCAATCGGCGGTACATGAGCGCCCCGAGCTCTTGCAACGCTACTTCATGACCGAGGCCGTGACCCCGGACGCCAACAAATTCACCGCCCTGCACGCGGCACTGTGGGACACCGGGTCCTTTGTCTTCGTTCCCCGCAACACGAAGGTCGAGCTTCCACTGCAGGCGATCCTCTACCAGGGCGATCGCGTCGGTGGCTATCACCATACCCTCCTGGTGGCCGAAGAAGGAGCCGAAGTGACCCTGGTCGATGATCTCATGGGCGCGGAAAACGCGTTCCAGGCCAGTGTTGTAGAGCTTATCCTGAAGGACAATGCCCAGGTCCGCTATATCAACCTGCAGGACTACAAGCATACCGCCTGGAACTTCCTCACGGGGAAGGCGGTAATGGGCAAGGACACTGACTTGCGCTGGATCCAGGTGAGTTGGGGCAGCCGCTTGACCAAGGCCTTCCTGGATCTGGACATGCAGGGAGAAGGCGGGCATGGCGAACTGCTCGGACTCTACTTTCCAACGCGCCGACAGCACATCGACCACCAGACCTTGCAGTTGCACCGCGTAGCCAACAGCTACAGCGACCTGCTCTTCAACGGCGCGCTCAAACATCGTGCCCGCAGCGTCTATATGGGCATCATCAAAGTGCTGCCGGGCGCTCAGAAGACGGACGCCTTCCAGCGCAACGGAAATCTGATCCTGGACGGCACAGCCCGGTCCGACAGCATACCCGGACTGGAAATCGAGGCCGACGACGTCCGCTGTACCCACGCGGCCACAGCCGCACAGGTCGAGGACGAATACGTCTTCTATCTGATGGCCCGCGGACTCACCAGACCGCAGGCCGAACGGATGATTGTACAGGGCTTTCTGCAGGGCGTGCTCGATCGTGTTCCCGTGGAAAGCGTTATGCGCAAATTGGAAAAAGTAATCAGTCGGAAGATAAGCAGGTAATCACACACCTGGCAACGGAGGAGTGCAATGGCAGACAAAGGCTATGTCAATCCTGACGTGTTGGTAAGCACTGAGTGGGTCGCCGCCAATCTGAACGACGGCAACATCCGCCTGCTCGAATCAAACGAAGACGTCCTGCTCTACGATACGGGCCACATCCCCGGCGCACAGAAGATCGACTGGCAAGAAGACCTGAACGATGCCGTCGTGCGCGACTATGTGGGTCAGCAGCAGTTTCAGACCCTGATGGAGAAGTTGGGCATCTCCAACGACACAACCATCGTTTTCTACGGTGACAAGAGTAACTGGTGGGCAACCTACGCCTTCTGGGTATTCCAGCTGTTCGGACATACCAACGCCAAAGTGATGGACGGCGGCCGCCAGAAGTGGGTCGATGAGGGCCGAGAGCTCTCCACCGACACGCCCTCCTATCCGGCCGCCTCCTACAGCGCACCTGCGCGCGACGATAGCGCTATCCGCGCCATGCGCGAACAGGTACTGGACCACCAGCAGGCCGGTCTGCCGCTCGTTGACGTACGCAGCCCAGCTGAGTATAGCGGTGAGTTGCTGCACATGGCCGACTATCCCCAGGAAGGTTCGCTGCGCGGCGGACACATCGCCGGCGCTCGCAACGTTCCCTGGGCGCGAGCCGCGAATGACGACGGCACCTTCAAGACCGCCGATGACCTGCGCGCAATCTATGAAGAGGAGCAGGGGCTCAGCGGCAGCGACAATATCGTAGCCTACTGCCGCATCGGCGAGCGCAGCAGCCACACCTGGTTTGTATTGACCTATCTGCTTGGCTACGACAACGTCCGCAACTACGACGGCTCCTGGACCGAATGGGGTAACGCCGTCGGACTACCTATTGAGAAGTAGAAGCTAGGTCTTTGCACATCAGTCGGTACTGAAAGCCGAAACTACTTTTGGGGGAAAGGCAAGGGGCGTTACCGCCCTTTGCCTTTCGTACAGGTCAGGTCTCTGGGCCATGGATCTGTTCCGCGAAGCGATCATTGACCATTACAAACACCCGCGGCACAAGGGCAATCTGGCGGACGCCGACGTCCACCGTCACGAAACAAATCCCTTCTGCGGCGATGAGGTAACCATCTACCTGAAGATCGCAGACGACGTCGTGGCGGATGCCTCCTTCGAAGGGCGGGGATGCGCCATCAGTCAGGCCAGCGCGTCGATGATCATGGAAGAGATCATCGGTATGCCGGTGACCGAGCTAAAAGAATGGGGTAAAGAGGACGTGCTCGACCTGCTTGGCATTGAGATCGGCCCGGTGCGCCTGAAATGTGCGCTCCTGCCTCTGAAAGCGCTCAAGGCAGGACTATACGGACTGACCGAGTGGCCCGACTAAATCAAGAACCGAGGAATTGGGTGTAAATGGAAGACTTTGTCAGAGTTGCCGCCGCCGAAGATATCCCGCCGGGGGAAAGGCTCCTTATCGAATTGGAAGGCATCCGCATCGCCGTCTTCAATCTGGACGGCGACTACTACGCGATCGAGGATGTCTGCACGCACGACGGCGGCCCGCTCGTAGAAGGGGAAGTCCTGGAGGGTGGTCAGGTCGAGTGCCCCCGCCACGGCGCCCGCTTCGACATCCGTACCGGCGAGGCTCTCAGTATGCCCGCATTTGAGCCGACCCCGTCCTACGAGGTTCAGGTTGACGGTGGCGACATCTACTTGGAAAAGCCCTACTGAGGAGGAAGACTCGATGAGTGAAAATACATTGCCGACCCCTGACGAGGTACGAGCCGAAATCAGGACCCATGTAAAGGATCCGGAGTTGATGATGAATATCGTCGACCTGGGACTGGTCTACGATATTGAGGTGACGGATGAAAATAACATCGCCGTGACGATGACGCTGACCAGCCCGGGCTGCCCCGTCGGCCCTCAGATCATCAGCGACGTTCAGCGCACCGCCCACACCGCTTTCCCCAACGTCAACGAAGTCAACGTCCATCTGGTCTGGACGCCTTTCTGGAATCCCGACATGATGTCGGAAGATGCCAAAGACGAGCTGGGAATCTTCTGATTCAAGAAAACCGCTCTCTCCCTGCAGCAAACAAAAAAGCGGACCCAACCCATAGGCCCTCAGTCAGATTTAGGGGGGCCGAGCCATGAAACTGACGTGCTCCTGCGGGCTTCCCTCAGTGACCGTTACCTGAATGCTTAGACCCGTATTTCGCGTCAGTTTTCACCTGTTTCCTGGATCGGAGTCGGCCCGCCTGCAGATACGAGCTCAGGCTCACCTGTGGTCCTGAGCAAAGTAGAGAAAACTCATCTACCCTCCGCGGCAAACTCCAGTGCCCTGTCGAAATCCGACCTCGCCTCCTCAGTCCGTCCCAATACCGCCTTTGCCACTGCCCGATTTCTATACGCTTCGATATCGTTGGGCCGTCTGAGAATCACCTGATCGTAATCGGCAACGGCCTCTTCATACTCGCCGCGACGCTCCTTCGCATTCCCTCGATTGTAATAGGGCTCGGCACTTTCCGGCTGCAGCCGAACTGCTTCATCGTAGTCGCTCACAGCCGCGCCCAGGCGCCCCAGCTTCGCCAGCGCCACCCCCCGATTGTTGTACGCGGCTGCATACTCTGGCCGCAACCGGATCGCGTTGGCATAGTCGGCGACGGCCGCCTCGTACCGCCCCAGTTCAACGTGCAACAGACCCCGGCTGTTGTAGGCCTCGGAACTGCCGGGATTCAAACTGATTGCCTTATCGAAGTCGGCGATCGCCTCCTGATTCCGACTGTGCGCGGCCATGACACTACCTCGAACAAGGTAAACTCTTTCATATTCGGGCTCGAGATGTACTGCCCTGTCAAGATCAGCGACAGCATCCTCATATTGGCCAAACTCGGCCAGAAGCAGACCCCGATTCAAGAACGCGAGTACATTGCCTGAGTTGAATCTGATCGCCGATCCAAGGTCGGCTAAGGCATCCCGGAACTGACGGAGGGCAGCCTTGGCGTTCGCGCGATTGACATAGGCGTCAGCTAAGTCAGGTTTCAGGTGAATCGCCCGGTCGTAATCTGCAACCGCCTCTTCGAATTGGCCCAGGTTGCTTTTGACATTACCCCGATTATTATAGGCCTCGGCATAGTCGGGTCTCAGTCGAACTGCCTGCGAGTACGCGGCCAACGCCTCCCTTGATTCGGACATTCCCGCCTCTCCCAACCCTTCCCTCGGCAGGAAATACGTCCGCGCCTGACGGCTGGTCATCATCTGACGCTCCTGCTCTGCCGTTCCGACAGGTCACCTATCGACCGAAAGGCCAGAGCGGCCAGTTCATCGTTGCTCCCTTCAGCAACACTGGCGATGTGCTTCCATCTCTCTATCGATTCGTCAAGTCGTCCTTCTTCTTCCAATTGGCGGGCCTCCGCGATGGCTGAAGCGCCGGCTCTACCTGGTACACGACTGAGTTCCTCGCCGATCTGCGTTCGCGCAAACTCCAATTCTGCGCCGTCCATGCCTCGCAACGGCTCGTCCGCTTCCCCTCCATAGCCCCGAATCTCTTCTGCAAGCTGGCCCGCTTCTTCTGCATGCACGCGCGCCCGCTCGACATTGCGGCGTACCTCCTCCTCGACATTCCGCAACCTCATGAAGACAAGATACCCGGCAAACCCAAAGATCAACACCAACACGGCGAGTAACAGAGCGATGCCGGACAACCACCATCCAATGGAATCTGCCCGATCGTCCAGAATCTCGCGCCTGAGTTCGTTGAAACGCCTCTGTATCTCTACCTCTGTGGCGGCATCAATGACTGAACTGTCTTCAGAAGCGCCGCTTTCCTGCCCCGCGGGGGCTTGCGCCAGCAACACTGGGGCCGTCACAGCGGACGCTGCCGCTATCACCAGCGCCACTACAACAATGACTTTCCATTTCAATATCGGAATGACTCGCATTTCAAGTCGCCTTGGGCCTCCTACCCCCCTGAGCAATGGAGGAAACACCGTTTGCTTTACAGAAGGCCCTATAACTTTCCTTCGGAAACTCAATTACCACTCCTCCCCCTTCACCACGACGACAAATCCAGGTCTGCCTCGGTAGCCCTTGCCCCCCGGTAGATGCTGACCGCCAGCATTGCCGCTATTGCCTTTCATGCCATGAAACTCGAAACCGGCAAGACTTCCAGCCACCCTCACTTCAGTCGTTCCGGCGCGCTCCCCTCTCCCGGAAGAGAAAGGAAGCCGCGCGCAATCATCTGCAAAAGAAATGGATGTTTGTGAAGCGGCACGCGGCGTAAGCTCTCAGCAACGTAGACTGCATGGCGTGCGAAACTCCGGTCGCCCGCATAGTGCAGCCACGCGGCCTGAGCCAGTAGCGCCTGCCGCAGCTGCTCGATCAGTTCTTGTGGAATGTCCTCCGAAACAACCGAAGCAGCCAGCTTGCCCAGCTCTTCTAACGGTATACTGGCCAGGCTACTCTGCCCTGTCCTATCCACTTCGCGCCGCGGCGCCTGTCGCCGGTTCGCTTCCGTGTCCAGGCCGTTTTCACCTACCGGCAGAATCCAACCGGCCATAGCCGCATGTTCCAGCAATGCAGCAGCAACCTTCGACAGCTCCTCCCGCTCCGCGTCCCATAGCTCCGGCCCGGACGCAAGTAAGGACGAAAGTTCGTCGGATATCGGGTCCGCCTTGCACTGAAACAGGAGCGGACAGAAAAGCGTGAAGTCATCCGGCAAGGCGCGCTCCGACCGGGCCCGCCAGTGGCTCTCCAGCGCCACTTGCAGGAAATGTCGTGCATAGTTGTACGGAATGGTGACGAAAACAGCGCTTTCACCTGGCGAAGTGGAGATTGAAAGCAACTCGCCTGCCTGCCGCCTGGATGGAAGATGCCGGCGGTCTACACTTTCGTGTCCAAATGCCCCCAGAACTCCCGCCACTCGATTGAGGCGCAGTCCGACCAGTTTACCCTCAACTTCGTTCCCATGCCCCAGAAACCATAGATGCTGCGTGCCCTGCAGATCGCTGGGAGACATTAGCGCCCACCAGTCGTCTGCACTCTGCACACTCCAATGAACGCCGGCAAGCCGCAATTTGCGCAGGTTTCTGGCTGCCGCCTGTGCAAGTTCCGGCCGTAAGGTGGATTGAAGCGTATGTAGCTTTGCTGCGCTCTGCGCCCCGACTGCCGCCCCGCGCAGCGAGCTCAAACGGTCCACGGCGGCCTCCCCGACGCCTGGCCTGGAATCGTATGCAATCAGTCGCAGCAACTCCGGTTGGTCCGCCTCAGCTAGTTGGCCGATCAGATCGATCACGAGGTAAGCGACGTCCAGATTCTCCTGGCGCATCTGTCGTACATACTCCATCAGGACGTGCCGGTTGGACCGCGCCTCCTCCACCGCCTCTTGCAGGCTCTGCAAAACAACGAAGTTCGGGTCTTTCAAATCGCCCATCAGGCCCGCCGAAACCTCAACCTGAAGGAACTTCTCCAGGATCATGGCGGCGTTCAATCGAGTCTGGGTCGGATTGTCGCGCCGACCGGCCTCCGTGCGCAGCATCGCAGCGGTCTCCGGTCCCGCCAGCAATGCTGACAGCCGGCCCAATCCCCCCCGCATCTGGCTGCTGCCCGTGCCCAAATGTTTGCGAATCGCCGGAAGAACCAACTCAGGCGCGTGCTCGCTTGCAATTCTTTGCGCTTCCCGCGTCAGTTCCGCCTCAGAAGTAGTACCGGCCAGTCCGGCGACCGCCTCTTCCACCAGCCGCCTTTCCCTAAGCGAATGAATGATCCTGTTGCTCATACAACAAGTATACCACGAGGAAAAACTCACATCCGTTTGCTTCAGGTCCTGCCCGGTGGTAGACTGATTTGGGATGTTCTGACGGGTCGTTCATGGGCGGGAAACGTTGCCGGTTTCTTCGCCCAATAGGGGTGAAGCAGATGGCGCAGGCGCTGTACCGCAAGTGGCGTAGCCAGACTTTCAACGAGGTGGTAGGCCAGGAACACGTGACGACCACCCTGCTCAACGCGCTGCGCGAAGGGCGGGTGGCCCACGCATATCTGTTCACAGGCCCCCGCGGTACAGGCAAGACGTCTACCGCTAGAATCCTCGCCAAAGCCCTGAACTGTACAGACGAAAAAAATCAGCCTTGCAACCGCTGCAGCCACTGTACCGCAATCAACGAAGGCCGCATGTTGGACCTGATCGAAATCGACGCGGCCAGCAACAACAGTGTCGACGACGTTCGAGAATTAAGAGAAAAAGTCGGCTTTCAGCCTAGCGAGTCCCGTTACAAAGTCTACATCATCGACGAAGTGCATATGCTCAGCGCCAGCGCGTTCAACGCACTGCTGAAGACGCTGGAAGAGCCTCCTCCCTACGCCCGTTTCGTGCTGGCCACGACCGAACCCCACCGCATTCCCGCAACCGTTCTCAGCCGCTGCCAGCGCTTTGATTTTCGCCGCATCCCCGTTGCCGAGATCGCAGCCCACCTGACACACATCGCTGGCGAAGAGGGCTTCGAAGTGCAAGAGTCGGCAATCTTCGCAATTGCCCGCAGCGCGCAAGGCTGTATGAGGGACGCCGTCAGCCTGCTCGATCAGATGACCAGTTACGGCGCGGCCGCGTCGGCCGGTGACAGCCAGGCAATCTCCCTGGAGCAGGTGCAACAGGTGTTGGGCAGCGTCGCCGGCGAGACGGTAGCCGCTTTTGTCGACGCACTGGCGGCCAAAAACGTTTCCACTGGCCTGGAGCTGATTCACGGCCTGCTCCTTCAAGGAGGAAGCCTCAATGAATTCGCAGCCCAGGTGATCGAACATCTGCGGGGCGTGATGCTCGTGCAGATGGTAGGCGACAGTGCGTTGCTTGAAGACTCCGCTCCGGATACCGTCCAGACAATGAAAAAGCAGGCCAACGAGATAGGGAATTCAGATACCCTTTTGGCTATCAAACGATTCAGTCAAGCCATGACTGAGTTGAAAGGCGGCTTCCAGCCCCAGCTTCCCCTCGAACTGGCGCTTGTCGAGCTCATAGAAGGAGTTCAGCAACAGGCGCCCGCACCCGCGCCGGCCCAAACTGTAACCCGAACGGCATCCCCTGCGTCGCCCCCGCAAGCCAGGACTGCCGTACAGCCTGCAGCTCGCCCCGGCAAGAGTCCGGTCCCCGAACATACGCCTGCCGCATCCCTCGACGCCGAGGCTATGCAGCGGCTGAGAGACCGGTGGGGCGAATTCATAAACGCCGTACGCGACCGTTGCGGGCACAAACAACAAGCCTCGCTCCGCTCCATACGGGATCTGGCAATCGGCGGGAATGCTGTGGCAATTGCCTTTGGAAATAATACGTTTTCACAGAAGATGATCTCTGAGGCCAAAACGAAAGATGCCATCTCCGGCATTCTGGCAGAGATACTGGGCCAGCCGATAACACTCATCTGCCAGAGCGGCGAAAAGGCCACTATCCCCTCTACGGCTGGGCAGGCCGTCGAAGAACCGCAGCCCAGCGGGCCGGATCCCCTGCTGGAGTACGCTGTATCCGAATTGGGAGCCAAGGTCAGCGGCAGCCGCCCCGAATCGGACCGACACTAAAGCAGTAACTATCCTTTTGCACTGGGAGTAAGACTGATGGCGAAAAAGAAGAGGAATCGCAGAACCAGAAGCGGCAATAATCCTTTCGGAGGCGGCGCCCCTGGCATGCCTTCCGGCGGTTCACTCGGTGGCGGCATGGGCGGCGACCTCGCCGCGCGTGTGCGCAAGATGCAGGGTGACATGGAAAAGGCGCAGGAAGATCTGGCCGAAGAGATAGTGACCGGCAGCGCCGGCGGCGGAATGGTCGAAGTGGATATGGACGGCCATCAAGCGGTTCAGGCGTTGAGAATCAAGCCGGAAGTGGTCGATCCGGATGACGTCGAGATGCTGGAGGACCTGCTCCTGGCGGCAATAGGCGACGCCTCTGAAAAGGTGAAGTCCCTCACTGAAGAGCGCATGGGCGGATTTGCCGACGGCCTGAACATCCCCGGCCTTGGCTTCTAATCCGGGACGCACACCAGGATCACGCAATGGCGCCGCTGGCACAGCCTGTTTCCAACCTGATCGACGCCTTCAGCCGCCTGCCGGGCATCGGGCCGAAGTCCGCCTCCCGGCTTGCCTATTTCCTATTGCGCAGCGACGAAAAAATCGCCCTCTCGCTGGCCGCCGCACTGCAGGAACTCAAGGCCGAGACACTGTTCTGCGGCCTCTGCTTCAACATCGCCGACAAAGACCCCTGCGCAATCTGCGACAACGAACAGCGCGACCGGACGATCATCTGCGTGGTCGAAGAGCCCCTTGATGTCCAGGCCATTGAGCGCACTGGCTCTTATCAGGGTCTCTACCACGTACTGCACGGCGCGATTTCGCCCGTGGAAGGAATCGGGCCTGACGACCTGAAACTTCGGGAACTGCTTAACCGGCTGCAGCCAGGCCATCCCGGCGAACAAGCGAATAACGGTGAAACGAGGGAACTGCTGGTGGCGACCAATCCGAACCTTGAAGGGGAAGCTACCGCAATGTATATTGCCAGGCTTATCAAGCCTCTGGGCGTTCGTGTCACCCGCCTGGCCCGAGGTCTGCCAACCGGCGGCGATCTCGAATATGCCGATGAAATGACCCTGAGCAACGCCCTGGCGGGTCGGCTGGAAATGTAAACCGGTCAGGATGCGCCGCACCCCAAATATGTGTATCGAGATGGATGAACTGAGCGGCAAGCCGCAGGCCGGTGGCTCGCAGACACACGCCAACTCCAACAAACTGAAGACCCTGAAACAGACCTGGCAAAAGAACTCTCTCGGGCCGGTGGTGAGGCGGTTCCCCGAGCGCAAAGAAAAGTTCACGACGAGCAGCCCCTCCATCGTCATCCAACCTCTCTACACGCCCTCCGGCGAGACTTTGAACGACGGCGCCGCCGACGAATACCTGCGAAAACTCGGCTTCCCCGGCGAATACCCTTTCACACGCGGCGTGCAGCCCAATATGTATCGCGGTCGCCTCTGGACCATGCGCCAGTACGCGGGCTTCGGCTCGGCGGCGGAGAGCAACCGGCGTTACCACTACCTGATCGATCAGGGGCAGACGGGCCTGTCAGTCGCCTTCGACCTCCCCACCCAAATCGGCTATGACGCCGACCACGATCTTGCCCAGGGCGAAGTGGGAAAAGTCGGCGTCTCCATCAGCAGCCTGCAGAATATGCGCACGCTCCTCCGTGACATTCCCCTGGACAAAGTCAGCGTCAGCATGACCATCAATGCGCCGGCCGCGATCCTATTGGCCATGGTCATCGCCGTCGCCAAGGAGCAGGGCGTGCCGCTGGCGCAACTCCGGGGCACCGTACAGAATGACATTCTGAAGGAGTATATCGCCCGCGGCACCTACATCTTCCCGCCTGCGTCCTCAATGCGTCTGATGACCGACCTGTTTCTCTATTGCGCCCAGCGCCTGCCCAGATGGAACACCATATCGGTCAGCGGATATCACATTCGCGAAGCCGGCAGCAGCGCCGTCCAGGAGGTGGCTTTCACGCTCGCAAACGCCGTCGAATACGTGCAACAGGCGATCAACGTCGGGCTTGACGTGGACCTCTTTGCCTCCCAGATCAGCTTTTTCTTTAATGCCCACAATGATTTCCTGGAAGAAGTGGCAAAATTCCGCGCCGCCCGCCGCCTCTGGGCGAAGCTGATGCGACGGCGTTTCGGCGCAACCAACCCCAAGAGCTGGCGGCTTCGCTTTCACACGCAGACAGGCGGCAGCACCCTGACTACCCAACAGCCGGACAACAACATAGTTCGCGTTACGGTTCAAGCCCTGGCCTCAATTCTGGGAGGTACCCAGAGCCTGCACACCAATTCAAAGGACGAGGCGCTCGCGCTGCCCACCGAAAAAGCCGTCGAAATCGCGCTGCGTACACAACAGATACTTGCCGGAGAGAGCGGTGTCGGCGATGTCGTGGACCCGCTTGGAGGCAGCTACTACATTGAATGGCTGACCGACGAAATCGAACGCCAGGCCCGCGACTACATCGAACGCATCGACGAAGTGGGCGGAGCCATGCAGGCGGTTGCCGACGGCTTCATGCAACGCGAAATTCAGGAGTCGGCATACGCCTCCCTGCGCGCCGTCGAGAGCGGTGCCCAGACCGTGGTCGGCGTCAACCGCTATCAGGGCGGAGCAACGCTCCCCGAAGAGACCTTGCGCGTCGACGAGGTCGTGCAAAATGAACAGATCGCCGCGCTGACGGCTCTGCGCGCCGGCCGTGATCAGAACAAAGTCTCCGCCATTCTTCAGCGCATTGAGCAGTCCGCGCGCAATGAGGGCGAACCGCTCATGCCGCTCTTCGTCGAAGCGGTCGAAAGCGATGTCACCATCGGCGAAATCTGCGACGCTCTCAGGGCCGTATTCGGCGAATACCAGCCGTCGAGTTGGGTCTGATGCAGAAGCAACCGAACAGGAGTGCACGTGGAGAGGTGGAGCATTACCGCCGTCCTGAATACACGGTTCTTGCATCCCGTTCCGCACGAAAAGGAGGTCAGCGCCCGCAGCCGCGTTCTCATCCGGAATCGACGCATGTTCGCCGGCAGCGGCGAAGTCTATCTGCCCGACGGCGCCGTCGCGGTGCGCGCCGAAGGCAAGTTTCTCTACCTGCCTTTTAGCGACATCACTGGGTCAGACGCGGATCTTCTGGGT
Organism: Caldilineaceae bacterium; assembly: GCA_965200615.1. Lineage (GTDB taxonomy): Bacteria > Chloroflexota > Anaerolineae > Caldilineales > Caldilineaceae > Bin5. The sequence goes on from OZ241377.1 coordinate 3,209,539, forward strand.
TGAAAAGTGAAAGCGGTCCGGGGATAAACAGTGTGTTTTAGGGCAATACGTCAGAATGTCCACTCACACTTCGCCAGTTTTCAGCGAATTTCTCTGAGTTCGAGTATCATTCAAGGCAAATTCGGACTCGCGAAGAGGCTGTTTCATTGAAGAAAGGAAATTGCCATGAGCATTGAGATTGTTCGCGGTACAAGCCAAAAGCCGGCGTCTAGCGAAGAGTTGGCCGATAAACTTTCACAATTTGCCAACCTGTCCGGCATGCTATTCATTGGCTTTCCTATCATAAGTACTCCTGAAGGCCCCCATCCGGTTGATGCCCTCTTGGTGTCCGCCGAAAAGGGAATAGTCGCTTTTGATCTCATCGAAGGAACCGAAGTAGGTGACTATGAGCAACGGCAAGATGATCTTGCCAATGAGTTAGAGGCCCGACTTAGAGTGCATCGTGGCCTCGTGCGCCGCAGGACATTGCTGGTAGAGATCCATTCAATTTCGTTTGCGCCAGGGGTAAGTGGCTCGCCCCTCGATTGGGAAAACGATTACCCTCTGGTGACAAACAGCGAGACTCTAATGGCAACGTTGAACCGGATCAATTGGGAGAACTATGACGCAGACGTTTTTGCCCTTGCAATGTCGGCGATTGAGAGCGTTTCCACAATTCGTAAGGGTCGAACTAGGACAATTCCTGCAAGGGAGAATTCTCGAGGCGCCAAGCTGAAGAAGCTTGAAGACTCGATCGCTACGCTGGATCCAAAGCAAAACAGAGCCGTAATCGAGACAGTGGATGGAATCCAGAGAATACGCGGTCTTGCGGGTTCAGGGAAGACCATTGTACTCGCGCTAAAGGCAGCCTACCTGCACTCGCAACATCCTGACTGGCGTATCGCCGTTACTTTCAACACACGTTCGCTAAAGGGACAATTCAAGCGTCTTATAGCAACGTTTTCGCTCGAGACTGGCAGCGAACCAAATTGGGATAACTTGCGTATCCTAAACGCCTGGGGTGCGCCGGGGGGTGAAGAGCGCGACGGCGTTTATCACGAGTTCTGCGTTACGAATGGCATAGAGTACTTCGATTTTGGAACCGCTCGGAGACGTTTCTCGCGTGGGAAAGAGTTTTCAATTGTCTGCGAAAACGCGCTCAGACAAGCAGGTCAGAGTAGACAGACATATGACGCCATTCTTGTAGATGAGGCTCAGGACTTTTCGCCAGCGTTTCTGCGCCTCTGCTACGAGTTGCTGAAGAAACCGAAGAGACTGGTCTACGCTTATGACGAACTTCAGAATCTGTCTGGAGAGTCTATGCCTCCACCAGAAGAGATTTTTGGGAGAAACTCTGATAGATCTACGAGGATTCAATTCAATGTCTCAGAGGGCCGCGGTCCCAGGCGCGATATAATTTTGAATAGATGCTATCGGAACTCTCGTCCCGTTTTGGTTACCGCGCACGCTCTTGGGTTTGGAGTGTATCGGCAGGCAGCGAAGCTAAACAACCTGGGCCTAATCCAAATGTTTGAACATGCCCACCTGTGGGAGGATATTGGCTATACGGCTAAGGATGGGACAATCGAAGAAGGCTTACCAGTGACTCTCTACAGACCGCCGGAAACAAGCCCTCCCTTCCTAGAAGACCATTCAAGCATAGAAGATCTGATTCAGTTCATTTCATTTGACAGTGAAGCTGCCCAGACTGAATGGCTTGCAAATGAAATTAACCGAAATCTTCAGCGTGACGACCTTCGGCACAGCGACATCATCGTCGTGAATCCTGATCCTCGAACGACTCAGAGAAAAGTGGGCCCAGTACGAGAACGTCTGTTGGCCATGGGAATCCCCTGTCATCTCGCCGGGGTAGACACCGATCAGGATGTATTCTTTAAGTCACAAAACTCAGTCACTTTCAGCGGCGTTCATAGAGCTAAAGGCAATGAGGCTGGGATGATATACATTATCAATGCGCAGGATTGTCATTCGGCAGCTCAGAACTTGGCGAGTATACGCAATCAGCTTTTCACTGCAATAACGAGAAGTAAGGCATGGGTGCGTGTGCTTGGGTACGGTCGCCATATGCAAGCTCTCGTAACCGAATATGAAGAACTTAAGAGACAAAATTTCGTGCTACACTTCGTTTATCCTACCGATGAGCAGCGTAAGCTCCTGAAGAGTGTTCATAGAGACATGACAAGAGAAGAAGCGAATCGGCTCAACAATCGCCGAAAAGGCTTATCAGATCTTGTTAAGGATTTGGAGTCAGGGAATGTTCGTGCGGAAGACTTGGATGAGAGTATTGTCACTCGACTGAAGGAATTGCTGGAGAAAGCTTGACGATCGTGCCCAATCCTCCCCAGACTATGCACCAGATCAATGGGATTATCCGATACTTGGTGAGAGTAGGTCTGGCAAACGATCAGAATTTCGCGTTTCTCAGGAATAGAGGCCATTTGGTAGAGGTCACGTTTGAAAACGATTCGTATGCATCGATTGCCATGAGAAACATACCATATACCGATATCTATGATGATTTGATGAATGAGCGTTCGTTCAATTTGAAAATGCTTGATGGCGCGCTCATTCAACTAATGTATGAATTCGTTAATGGTTCATTGCAGAACCAGAGGCTGGCATATTTTCCTTCCCCGTATCTTGAGGAATTCCAGAACAATCCGGAAATCTATCTGAATGACGAAGTATACGCAAACGTGGTTGCTAGGAATATAGTATCCTTTCCTGTACGATTCGACTATAATGCAAATCGTGGCCCGTCTCAGCATGACGCCCATCCTAAGTCTCATTTGACACTTGGACAATTCAGGAACTGTCGGATTCCCGTGTCGGCTCCACTGACACCTTTTCGCTTTATCGACTTCCTTCTACGAAATTTCTACCACACTGCAAATCGGAAATATGCCGAAAGTCTCCCTCATCCACGAGCTGGAACATATCCCGAGTCGATTCTTCCAGCGGAAAAAACTGTTGTCCATATTGTCGTGCCGAAATAGCCGCTTCGGTAGAAGAGTCGAACCATAGCCCGTGCGGCGTAGCGTGGGCACACACAATTGGGTGACGAATGAAGAAAGATTGAAGCATCCGTATGCTCCTTTCCAACGCCCGGATCGACCACATCGGCATCGTCGTCCAGGACCTCGACGATGCCCTTTCCACCTACTGCGGCATCCTTGGCTTCCGCCTCATCGAGCGGCTCGACGCACCCGACCACGGTGTCGAGATCGCATTTCTTGCATCCGGCAACAGCACGATTGAGCTCCTGTCTCCCACCGATGGAGAGAGCGGTGCCGCCCGCTTTCTGGCCCGCCGGGGCGAAGGCAGCCACCACGTCTGCTTCGCCGTGCCCGACATAACGCGCACTCTGGAAGAGCTTCGTGCGCAAGGCGTCCGCCTGATCGACGAGAACCCCCGTCAGGGTGTCCACGGCCTCGTCGCTTTTGTCCACCCCCAGGCCGCGCACGGCGTCATGATCGAACTGTTGCAAAAGGACCCAGCGCATCGGCTCGAATGAATCCACTCCGTTTCGGCCAACCCCACACGGTTGGCACGCAACTCTCACACTGGAACGACGTCATCGACGGCTACCTGGCGGCCAGCCGCCCCGAGGAGGCCGTCCCGTTGATTCGCGTAATCCTCAAAAGCCTTCCACGCCACCTGCCTACCTATTTCCGCTTTCTCCATGCTGTCTGGCTCTTGCGGCGCTGGCACGAAGGCAGGGACTGGGCGCTGCGTCTGCTTGGGGCCGACCCCGGCAGCGAACTGGCCTGGGCAGTGCTGGCCAGGGGCGCCGAAGCCGACGGCAACCTGACGAGGGCCCAGCGCTACTGGACCCTCGCGCTCGAAAACGCGCCCTACAACCGCCCAATCCGCCAGGGGTTGTCTCGCACGCTTCTGCGCCAGAAGCGCCCTCTCATGCTCACGCGACCTGCCCTGGCGACCCTATACCGGATGGGCGGACGCTGGGACAGAGCCATTCGCGTCTATACAAAGCTGACCGAGGAGGAGCCGGGCCGCCTCGACTACCGGAGCAGTCTCCTTGAAGCCGCCTGGCACGGTGGTCGGACCGAGGAGGCCCTTCACCTGGCCCGTCTCCTGGTCTCGCTCAATCCCAACCTCCTTCTCGGCTGGATCGTCTCCGCCCGTATCGGCGACGAAGACGACAGGGCCTTGGCCAGGGCGCCCCTCGAAGCCATGGACCCCGACGGCGAATACGCCCTCACGCGCTTTGCCGACACAAATGCTTTCGCCATCCCAACCGACATCTCCGTCTCGCCCGAAGATGCGGCCCTGCTGAAGGCCGCCCGAACCTCCTTCTGACCACCTGCGGGACAGGCCCGGATGCGGTCGCCCTCCTCCGGTCGCCGCATCATTATTTTTTTGTCAATTCGTCTGGTCTGCGGTAGGCTGCTGCAGAGACGGCACGGCCGGGACCGTCATTTTCGATCAGGCCGGGAGCGAGCGCGGAAAGATCGTAGCCTGACCTTTCCTCTGGATTTCCTGGCGCAGCAAAGGAGTGATTTGTGCTTAGTCAGCAACAGTTGAAACATGCTCTGCTCGATTCATTGCAGAGCGATGAGGACATTGCAGTCATTCAACCGCCCGCTATCGGGCAAACCGCGCGGCAGAACGAACTGCTTATGTTCATTAAACCGGAGATCCTGGCAATTGGGGACCGGACCTGCCTCGGCAACGCCATTGACCTGATCTGGGCCAAGCTCTCAGAGTTTGACGCCTCCGTAGCGGGTACTGTTCTGGTCGGCGGCCCGGCCCTTGAACAGCAGGAAAGCATGGACCGGCACTACGGCGCGATCAACGTCCTGTCCAAGACCGCGTCAACCGGCCTGGACGCCTCCGATCGGAGTAGTGTCTATGACGCGCTCGCCGTCTCGTCTGCCGACTACCCTCTGTTCGGCGGCCACGAATTCCTGAACGCCCATCCCTCATTCACGCCCGCCAGTTTGGACAGCCTCTGGTTTACAAAAAAAGCGCACAAAATCCGCTCCGGGTTCTACGTCCAGGCATATGAGGAAGCAGGGGAGAAGTTCATTCTCGTCAACGGCTTCCATCCCGCCCAGTTGGCCCATTTCACCGAGCCTTCCCACCGCATCGCCCTTATGCTCCTCCATTCCGATACCGGATGGGCAGAGTTGCGCGACCAGATGATCGGAGATACCTTCCCGGAACGGGCCGTATCCGGCTCCATTCGCGGCGAGCTGCACGCCAGGCCAGCCCACTACGGCTTCGACGAAGTGACAATCGCAAACAACGGCGTCCATCTCTCGGCCGGTCCCTTTGAGGCCATGTTTGAGATAGGCAACTTCTTCGGCAGCCTGGTCGGGTCGGATATCTCCTCCACACAGCCCCGCATCGTCAAGACAATGCAGACCGCAGGGATTTCGCCGGATGATGCCTGCAAGGCTATGGCGAATCCTGAAGTCGCCGACGGCAAAGGCGCAAAGACCGATCTGTTCGACGCCACCGAACACATGGACACTGAGGCCGCGGTCGCGCTATACCGGTCCAACGTCGCAAATTGATCGCGCCGCCTGCCTGACACTTTAGCGCCGTCGACCGGCCCCGTTTCCCGCTCTACGCCCGCTACAGAATTTTCAACACGACGTGGGCGTCGTTCCACAACCCTTCCAGGTCGTATCGGCGTCGCGTCTCCTCCGTAAACAGATGCAGAATGACATCGCCATAATCGGCCAGAAGCCACCCTCCCCCTTCCTGCCGTAGATCGTGGACATTCAAGGGCCGCATCTTCTGCTCGATCTGGAGTTTCTCCCACAAATCATCGCGAATCGCATTTGCCTGCCGTTCATTGTCCACACTGCCCAGCACAAAATAGGTAGTGATGCTGGTCTGATCGCTTACGTCCAGTAAGACGATGTCTGCCGCCTGCTTCTCTTCAATGATTTCGACGATTTTCCGCGCCAGTTCGTTGCTGTTCAGTTGAACCTCCCTGTCAGAACTTCCCACCGAGTCGGTCTATCAGTATATCATAGTAGAAGGTATCTCTGTGGGAGGCTATCGGCTCCGCCAGTGCCGGAAACGTGGCCTGTTGCCACGGACTCATAGAGTTACTCTCCCCCGTGCAGAGCTGCGCCCCTCCCCATTTCCTGTTCCTTGCTCACGCACCGCGATCCGCATATAATGTGGCTGAGTTGTCTGAGGGCGCGCTCAAGTGACCGGCTTGTTATGCTTGCGTCTCCAGGAAGCAAGCGCTCGTTTATCTGAATTGAGAATCGGGTCGACCTGCCGTACTTGGCAAACCCGTTCCTGTCGGCCCAGGCATCTTGGTGAGATATTTTTCACGTAAGCAAAGGAGAATTCGAATGAAAGCATCCCGACCGATGAAACTACTCGTTCTTTTGACAGCGCTTGCTCTGCTGCTCGCTGCCTGTCCGGCGTCAATGCCCGCAACCGATTCGGGTTCTGGCGCTGCCGATACCTCCGATGGCATGGCGGGTGAGTTCAAGGTCGGCCTGGTAACCGACGTCGGCCGCGTGAACGACCGCAGCTTCAACCAGTCCGCCTGGGAAGGCGTTGTCGCCGCAGCCGAAGCCCTTGGCTTGGCCGAAGATGACATCAAGTACATCGAAACACAGGATGCAAAGGACTACGCCGACAATATCCAACAGTTTATCGACGCTGATTACAATGTCATCGTCAGCGTTGGATTCGCGCTGGGTGATGCCACAATAATCGCCGCCAACGACAATCCCGATGTGTTTTTCATCGGCGTTGACCAGTTCCAGGGTGAGGCCATTCCCAATCTGGCCGGCCTGATCTTCAATGAGGACCACTCCGGCTACCTGGCCGGCGTCCTCGCCGGCAGCCTGTCAAAGACCGGCACTATCGCCGCAGTTCTCGGGACAGACCTCGTTCCGCCCGTCGTGGCCTTCAATGAAGGATATGTCGCCGGCGCCCAGTCCGTGAACGCGGACATCAACGTCATCTCCACCTACCATCCCGGCGAAATCTCCCAGGCTTTCGTCGATCCCGAATGGGGCGCTGCAACGGCCAAACAGGCTTTGGACCAGGGCGCGGATGTTATCTTCGGCGCCGGCGGCATCACCGGCAACGGCGCACTGCAGGAGATCGCCACCGCTGAAGGCGCCGGCGAGACAGTCTTCTGCATCGGCGTCGACACCGACCAGTGGAATACCGTGCCTGCCGCCCAGCCATGCCTCGTCTCCAGCGCCATGAAGCTGATCGCCCCGGGTGTTGTCGAACTGGTAACAATGGCAAGCGAAGGTGAATTTCCTGGCGGGAACTACTTCGGCGACGCTGACCTTGCGCCTTTCCACGACTTTGACGACATGATCTCGCAAGAGCTGAAGGACCTGCTCGAAGAGACAAAGGCCGGCCTGATCGATGGCTCAATCGACACTGGATACGGAAACTGATAGCGCTGGCACGCGAATAAGAAACCTGGGTTTTCGTCGAAGAAGGTGCCCGCGGTGGATTCGGCGTGAATCCAACTGAAGCGGGAGGCATCTGCAGCTGGGCCTCCCGCTTCCCATGTAGAGGAGTTGGCGGCGGGACCTCTCCCTTCCCCTTACCTGCAATCCCGCCGCCGCAGTCAGTCTCGAAAACCTGGAATCCCCCGACCGGATAGTACGCCTTCATACGGAGGCCCGTCTTGGCGACCGCCTCTTCGACAACTGGCATTTCTCGAATTCTGCGCGCGCTCCTCATCCCGTCGCTCGCCCTGCTGGCCGCGCTGCTCGCCGGCGCCGTTGTCATGCTCCTGTCCGGCGACGACCCCATGGCTGCCTATAGCGGACTGTTCAAGGGAGCATTCGGCGACGGCAAGGGTTGGGCCAGGACGATTCGCAAAACGATCCCCTTCGTACTGACGGGACTCTCCGTTGCTCTCGCCTTCAAGGTGGGCCTGTTCAACATCGGCGCCTCAGGTCAGTTCGTAATGGGTTCCGTCTTCGCCGTCGCCGTTGGCATCAACTTCGAAGGGCTGCCTGTCTACATGCACTTGCCCCTGGCGCTCATCGCCGGCATCGCCGGGGGCCTGCTCTGGGGCGCGATTCCCGGTATCCTCAAAGTCTATACCGGGGCCCACGAAGTTATCGTCACCATCATGCTCAACTACGTCGCCTCCCTCTTCGGCGGCTGGACAGTCTACGCCGGCGGCACCCAGGGCCAGACCCCCGGCCCCCTTTGGGACCGCACCGCCGGCGCCATCTCCGAGACGCCGGACGTGCTCCACTCCGCACAGATTCCCTGGCTGTTCGGGCCCCCATATCGCGTACATTACGGCGTTTTTCTCGCCTTGGCCGCCGCAATCCTCGTCTGGTGGCTGATCTTCAAGACGCCCCTCGGCTTCGAAATGCGGACCGTCGGCCACAATATGCGGGCGGCACGCTACGCCGGCATTCGCGTCAACTTCACCATCATCCTGACGATGGCGCTGGCCGGCGGACTGGCCGGTCTTGCGGGCGCAATCGAAACCCTGGGTCTGAACCACAAATTCGCGCCGGAATTCGGCGGAGCCGTCGGATTTGACGGCATCACCGTGGCCCTCCTCGGGCAGACCCACCCCATCGGCGTGCTCCTGGCCGCATTCATGTTCGGCGCCCTCGACGGCGGCGCAGCTACTATGCAGTTCGAGTCCGGCGTCCCCGCCGACATAATTCAGATCATTCAGGCGCTCGTGCTTGCCTTTGTCGCCGCGCCTCTGATCATCCGCCTGATCTTCCGACTGCGCCAGCAGACGGATCAGGACGCGGGCTCGGCAGTCAGTACAAGCTGGGGTGGCGCGTGAGCAAGAACGCGCCCGTTTCGGCGTTCCATCACCTGCGCAGGCGCTACGGCAACACCATGATCGTGGCGCTGGCGCTGGTCGTCATGGCGATCCTTGTGAATATGACGCCGCTGAAAGAGCAGACCTGGCTGCGTGTCCTGTTTGGAATCAGCGCGCTCAACTTCACACTGCGGGCGGCTGTGCCCCTTGTTCTCGGCGCCCTGAGCGGAATCCTGTGCGAAAGGTCCGGCATCATCAACATTGGCATTGAAGGCATGATGCTGGCCGGCGCCTTCGCCGGTTTCGTCGCCAAGACAAGCACCAATCACTGGCCGCTGGCCGCCAGTCTCATCTTCAGCGTCGCCGCCGCTGTGGCAATCGGCGGCCTCATGGGAGCCGTCCACGCGCTTTTCTCAATCCGATTTCGCATGGACCAGATCATCTCCGGCACCGTCATCATCATTCTGGCGTTGGGGACCTCCTCCTATCTCTACAACCGAGACGCAATCGCTGAAGGCAAGTTCTCCTCGATCCCTATACCTGGACTGGCCCGGATTCCCGTGATCGGACCGGTACTTTTCGATAATCCTCCCATCACCTACCTTGCCCTGATCATGGTCGTGGTCGTGCACCTCGGTCTCTTCTATACACGCTGGGGGCTGCGGACGCGCGCCGTCGGCGAACATCCCCGCGCCGCCGACACCGTCGGCATCAATGTCAACCGCTACCGCTACGTAAACACCTCGCTGGGAGGCATGCTGGCCGGGCTGGCCGGAGCGTTCCTGGTTCTGGAAGCAGTCGGCCAGTTCCAGGAGGGCATGACCGCAGGACGCGGCTTCATTTCGCTGGCCGCAATGATCTTTGGTAACTGGAACCCTATCGGCGCGCTCGGGGCGGCGACCTTGTTTGGCTACACACAGGCCCTTCAGAACGAACTGCTGCTCGCCGGCGTCACCCAAGTGCCCCGCCAGTTCATTTCGATGCTGCCCTACGTTGTCACCATCGTCGCCGTTTCCGGCCTCGTCGGTCGCGTGCGGCCTCCTGCCGCCGAAGGCAAAGTCTACGAAACGGAGGGCAGCGCATGACAGTGACCCAACCTGCGCAGGCCCGGCAACCAAACGCCGGCCCTCCCAGGCTTGAGGCCCTGGGCATTACCAAGCTCTTCCCCGGTGTCGTCGCCAACAAGGATATCGACCTGGCGCTGCACGAAGGCGAAATCCTTGCCCTGTTGGGCGAGAACGGCGCCGGCAAATCGACCCTCATGAATATCATCTACGGGCTCTACCAGCCCACCGAGGGCCAGATTCGAGTCGACGGCAGTCCGGTGGAAATGCACTCCCCCCGCGACGCGATCGACCTCGGCATCGGCATGGTCCATCAGCATTTCCAGCTCGTGCCTGTCATGAGCGTTGTCGACAACATCATGCTGGGCAGCGAAAGCGTTGACCGCGGCCTGCTTGACCGCCAAAGCGTCTCCGCTCAGATTCAGGAGCTGTCCGAACGCTACAACATGGCCGTGGACCCCAACTCCATCATCGAAGATCTGCCTGTCGGTGTTCAGCAGCGAGTCGAAATCCTCAAAGCGCTTTACAGAAATGCTGAAATCCTGATTCTGGATGAGCCAACATCGGTTCTTACACCACAGGAGATTGAGGGCCTCTTTGAAGTAATGGAGCTTCTGCGCAGCCAGGGTAAGTCGATCATCTTCATCACCCACAAACTCAAGGAAGTGCTGCGCATCGCCGATCGCATAGCAGTCCTGCGCCGCGGCGAAATGGTGGGCGAAGCCGATCCGGCCTCCACTTCGCAGGAGAATCTCGCCGCGCTCATGGTAGGGCGCAAAGTTACGCTGGAGGTGGAAAAAGAGCCAGCAAGCGCCGGTGACGCGCTCCTGCAACTGCGAGACATCGAGGCCAACACCGACCTTGGGGAGCCCGCTCTGCGCGGCGTCTCGCTGGACGTGCGCGCCGGCGAGATCGTGGGCGTCGCGGGCGTACAGGGCAACGGCCAGACCGAACTCGTGGAGGTTGTCACGGGCCTGCGTCCGGCCACCGGCGGGTCGGTCCTGATCAACAGGGTAGACATGACAAACGCTTCCCCCCGGCGCATCACCGAAGAGGGCGCCATCTGCCATGTGCCGGAAGACCGCCACATGTACGGCATGGTGGACGCCTACTCGGTCGCGGACAATCTCGTTCTCAGCTCCTACTACAAAAAGCCCTTTTCCTCCGGCCTCACGATGAATGAGCAGGCGATCGCGCAGCATGCCGAAGAGCTCGTAGCTCGTTTTGATGTTCGCGCCCCTTCCGTCAGGACCTCCAGCGCGAGCCTTTCCGGCGGCAACCAGCAGAAGATGGTCGTCGCCCGCGAGTTCGGCCGCCCGATCCGCTTGCTGGTGGCCGCCCAGCCGACGCGTGGGATCGACGTCGGCTCAATCGAATTCATCCACAGCCAGATCGTCGCCAAACGGGATGAAGGCGTCGCCGTACTACTGGTGAGCTATGAATTGGATGAGATCATGGCCCTTTCCGACCGCATCGTCGTCATGTTTCACGGCCAGATCAGCGCAGTTCTTCCGCGTGGCGACGCAACCCGCGAAAAAATCGGCCTCCTGATGGCGGGTGTAAGCGGGGAAGATGAATCGAGAACCGGATGACCGGCTAAGCGCCGCCAGCTGCGCTATGTCGGCGAAGCGTAAGTATCTGTTTATATTCAGAAGAGACAAGGGAAAGAATAGAAGGACCGGATGACAGATCCCGCCCTGGACCAGCCCCAACTCGAAGAGTACGACGACATAGACGGCGAGGTCAGATATCCTCACACCAACGGCGAACTCTACTTTGTCGCCGACAGGGACAGCGATCTCTACGATCTGCGCTGGCACTGGCACAGGCGCGCCTATGCCCGTTCCATCCGCATCCGCATCGACGCGCCGATCTACACCTCCAGCGGTATCAGCAGCGAGCAGCTGGATGATGTCCTCCCCCTCGCCGTCCAACTCTACCCCGGCTACCAGGAGACGATCTACGGCGTCGAAGGCGTGATTGTCAGCAAACGCATCTTCGCGCCGCTCGACAGCTACTACGATCGGTCGCTTCTGTGGATGATGGAGGCCCAGGCCGAAGGGGATCGTCTGATCCAGATTCGCGTCGAGATCGACTGGGGCGAACCCCTCGAACAACGCATGGTCGACGGGCTCCTGGTCGCGCAGAAAGATCCCGGCGAAGCCAAGGGGGCCCACGGCCAGCGCAACGCCGAGAGTACGCGCGTCTTCGGCGCCGCAGAAGGCCGCCCCGACCTTGTCGACTTTCCCACCGACTCGCAGGCGCGCCTGGTCTATCATGTGCTCGTGGCAGGCCAGGTAGACCTCCCCCTGATCCTGACGCTGAGTGATGTCGGCGAGCAGGTAGCCTGGAACGGCTTTCTCGTCCAGCGGGACATCTCACGCGCCTTCAAGCGCAGCCGCAACAGCTGGCACGACATCACGCACCGGGGAAGGCTGTGGTCCCCGGACGCTGCCGCCAACCAGGCTGTCCAGCAGGCCAAAATCGGCGCCGTGCAGCGTCTGGCCCGTTTCCGCTCCGGCTACGCGCCCGCCGACCGCTCGATCGAGTCCGTTCCCGGCCTGGTCGATCTGTTCGACACCTTCGCGCCCGTACACAGCCGCGCCATGCTGGACACCCTGCGCCGGGTCGCCGAACGCGCCGGCGGCGCACTCCCCCGTCAGCTGCCTGTTCTCCCTCGCGGGCCGATCGACGTGCCCGAAGACGGCATCCCCTTCGCCGCGGCTGCCTACCTGGAGACCCTTCACAAGCACCTGCAGCGCCTCCCCGACCGGGAATGGCTGGCTACGCACCAGCAAGCGCTGACGACCACCGCTAATGAACTGAGCGCCTTCTGCCAAGCGCTTACTGGCTCAGGCGCCTCCGAGAATTCGATCACATGCGCGACAGATGCAGCCCGCCGCGCATTGACAGCTGCCTCTGCCCTGGCCCGCCAACTGAATCAGACTGAAGACGCCGCCAGATGGGCCGGCGCGGCTGAACAGGCAGGCGACAGCGAGAAGCGGTCAACATCCATCCAGCCCTCGACCGCCGATTTATCTATCTGGAATCTGATCGGCATCGCCACAGACGAGGGCGAGCTGACCATACAGGGGGAGTGGCCTTCCCACTGGGACTGGTGGGCGCTTCTCCAACTTCCCTTCAGAGCAAAGGAGGAGGACGACGCAGTCAGCCTCCTCTGGGACGGCGAAATGCTGCACTCAACCCGCCCGGTCACCTTCGACGGCCCGATCACGGTTCAGAATCAGGTCCACGCTTTCGGCTCGGATGAACACAGCTTTGACCTGCGCTTCCGCCTGGGCAGCGAACTGTTCATTCCCACCTTCCTTTCCGAACCTTAGTCAGACAGGCAATTCAATCTGATCTCTGCAAAGAGAAAATGCCGGGAAAGGAACTGTGCGTCGGCAATAGCCGGTCTTCGTCAGTCATCAAAGAAAAACCGCATGACTACCGCTTTCGTCTACGATCCCTTTGAACGAAATCATAGCTTCCCAGGCCATCCAGAATGCCTGGAACGCATGCAGAGCACGCTGGCGCTGCTGCAAGCCGACGGCATCCTCGATACATTGACCCGCCTGCCCAATTCAACTGCCCCTCTCGACCAGATTCTTGCCGTACACAGCGCTGCCTACATCGAACAGCTCCAGGAAATATGTCAGGGCATTGGCGGGTCTGCCTCCGACGGAAGGCAGAGCGTTCAGAGTTGGGATCAATCAGCATTGTGGCTCGACCCGGACACCTACGTTCTCCGCGCCAGCTGGGAAGCGGGCCTGCGCGCCGCGGGCGGCCTGCTGCAACTTGCCGACGCCGTGATGACAGGCGCCGCCGCCAACGGCTTCGCCATGGTGCGGCCGCCGGGCCACCATGCCCGGCCTCGCGGCGCCAAAGGATTCTGCCTGTTCGGCAATGTCGCCGTCGCCGCACGTCATGCCCAGAAAAAACACGGCGCCGAACGTGTTCTCATCGTCGACTTCGACGTTCATCACGGCAACGGCACCGAGGAGATCTTCTTCGACGATCCAACCGTTCTCTTTGTCAGCATCCACCAGTACCCGCACTACCCCTTCAGCGGTAGCATCGACGAGGTCGGGTACGGCCCCGGCGAAGGCTTTAACGTTAACGTTCCCTTTCCAGCTGGTGTCGGCGATGCCGGCTATCTTTCAGCTTTCCAGCAGCTGATAGACCCGCTCGCACAGGAATTCAGGCCGGACGTCATCTTCCTTTCCGCCGGCTTCGACGGCCACTGGATGGACCCCCTCAGCGGCCACCGAGTGAGCGTAGACGGCTACGCGTCGATGGTGGCGGAGTTGATGGCCCTTGCGGAAACGCTCTGCGGAGGGAGGCTGATCTGCACGCTGGAGGGCGGCTACGATCTGGATGCCTTGCCCCATTGCATACTCTCGACGCTGCGCGTACTCAGTCGCAGCCCAGCTGGCCGCAGCGATCCCTTCGGCGCTGTCGAAGGCAACCCGCAAGCCGCGGAAAAAGTGATTTCAGCGGTTAAACGCCGTCTGGGAATTCGCTGAAACGCGCTGAATTCGGTAGACTGGCAACCTGTGGATCTGTTGAGGACTGCCTCAATGGAGACCAAGGCCGGTTTCCGCTTGGCCAAAATCAAATTGCGAACAGCCGCCACACAAAACGATCTGGAGAGCCGGTTGCCCTCAACAGGTCATTCGTACAGCAAGAGGAAAAATGCACACTATTATCCTGCAGACCAAGGCCCGTCAGTCATCCACAGGCAAAACCTGGCGAATCGAAGTTCTGGGTGACAGCCTCATAAAGGAGGATGTCAAAGTCTCGATAGGCGAACTCGAATACCACCCTGCCAAAGCCGAACGTCGTTCCCTGATCGACATCCTGACGATTATCGAACGTCATAACTTTCGCATCTGCCACGTCGAGCACAAACCCAATGACGACGGGCTGGAGGAATGGATGTTCATTTTGCAGGGTTGAACCCTGCCGTGAACCCCTTCGCGGCAGAGGAAAAGCTCCCGTCGTTCAGCGAGCGTGCCAGCAGGCATCGCAGCGCCGCTCGCAGCCCTGAACGCGTTGACGCCGGAAACTCGACGTGCCATCCGCCTGGAAAATCAGTCCCGCTATTGGAGAGTCGTGACGAAACAGCCGCAGATCTTCGCCCACCGCGGCGCCAATGCCGTCGCGCCGGAGAATACACTCCCCGCGTTTGAAAAAGCGCTCGAAATGGGCGTCGACGGCATCGAACTCGATGTACAGGCCACCGCCGACGGCGCATTGGTCGTCCTGCACGACTTCAGCCTTGAACGCGCAACCACCGGCGCCGGCCCCCTTCGCACCCACACGCTGGCCCAGCTCGCAGCACTTGATGCCGGCGTCCGCTTCGACGACGCGTTTTCAGGCACACCGATTCCTACCTTGGAGCAGGTCTTCGACCTGGTGGAAGATCGCTGCATTGTCAATGTAGAGATCAAGAACATGGACCGGAACGGTGGCCGCGAAGCCGAACCCTTGGCTCGCTTGATCAAACGGCGTGAGCTCTTCGACCAGGTCATCGTCTCCAGCTTCAATCCCATCTCCCTCCGCAAGATGCGGCAGCTGGATCCCTCGATAGCCCTCGGACTGCTCTATTTCAGCAAGCCGCCGCGCCAAAGCGGGGAAACGGGAAACTTCCTGCAGAAAGTCCGCAACCTCCCGCTCAAGCATCTTTTTCTCCATCTGTCCCGACCACTGCTTAGCCGGGGCATCGCGCCGGAAGCCCTCCATCCTCACTTCGCCTCAATCGACGCACAGTTGGTCGAAACTGCCCGCAGCCGCGGCCAGCTCGTAAACGCCTGGACCGTCAATAGCGCGGCAGAGGCTCGGAGGCTGGCCAGCCTGGGCGTGGACGCCATCATCACAGATCTGCCCGACGTGATCCGCCAAGGGCTGTCGCCGGCCGGAACGCCGCAGCTCCCTCCCGCCGCCTGACCACATGACAACCTCCACGGCAAGCGCCCCGGGCAAAGCCATCCTGTTCGGCGAACACGCCGTCGTCTACGGCAGGGCGGCTATCGCCGTTCCCGTGGCGAAAGTGAAAGCGACAGCCACCATCACGGACGCGCCCGCGGGGAGCGGCTGCACAATCGCAGCGCCCGACGTCGGCGCCCGCGTTCACCTTTCTACTCCACAAGAAGACCCTCTGGCTCTCGCCGTCCGCCTGGCAATCGCAGAGGCCGGTATCGAAGAAGAACCGGATTGGCAAATCACAGTGCGCAGCGACATTCCCATCGCCGGCGGGATGGGCAGCGGCGCGGCTGTAAGCGCCGCCCTCGTGCAAGCCGTCTTCGCCCACTGCAATCTTTCCTCCCACTGCAATCTTTCCGCCCACCGCCAGCCGCGAGCCGAGACCGTCAACCGGATCGTCTACGCCGTTGAAAAACTGCACCACGCCAACCCAAGCGGCATCGACAATACCGTCGTCGTCTACCAGCAGCCCGTCCGGTTCGTCCGTGGCCAGCCGCCGCGGCGATTCGACATCGCCCGCCCATTTCACCTGGTCATTGCCGACACCGGTATCGCCAGTTCGACCGCCGCAGTTGTATCCGACGTACGCCGCGCCTGGGAACAGGACACGGAGCGTTACGAAACGATCTTTGACGGCATTGGCGAAATAGCCGAGACCGCGCGGCGGGCCATCGAATCCGGCAATGTCGACGCGCTGGGACCGCTGCTGCAGGAGAATCAACGTCTCCTTCGTAAGCTGGACGTAAGCTCTGGGGAACTCGAACGGCTGATCGCCATCGCGGAAGAGGCTGGCGCGGCCGGCGCCAAGCTCAGCGGCGCCGGCCGCGGCGGCAACCTGATTGCTGCCGTGGAGCCGAAAAAGATGGAGACCGTCCAAAAGGCGCTTCTGGCAGGCGGCGCTGTGGGAATCGTGGTCACGCAAATAGGCGCGTAACCCTAGCTGTCACCGTCTCGCAGCCGCCAGCCGTCCCGCAGGTAGGCGAGCCGCCCGCCAACCACCGTGGCAACAACCTGCGCCTCTCCGTCCAGCAATGTCAGATCGGCGCGGGCGTCGGCTCGGATCCGCCCCACCTCTCTGTCGATACCCATCGCCTGGGCCTGGGAAAGGCTTGTCGTCGGCCACGCCTGCACAAGCGGCCAGCCCGTGGCTGACATGAACTTTTTCAGCGCCGCATCCAGTGTCAATACCGATCCGGCGAGGGTCCCGTCTTCCAGTCTGCAAGCGCCATCCTTGACGATTACTGGCAGCCGGCCCATCTCATACCGACCTTCCGGCATGCCTGCGGCCCCAATCGCGTCGCTGATCAGCAGTGTGCGGGTCGGCCCTTTGCAGCGCCCAAGAATTCGCATAGCCGCCGGATGGACGTGGACCCCGTCCGCGATCAGCTGAGCGTAAATTCTGTCGTCGCTGAGCGTCGCGCCCAGCGCGCCCGGCCGGCGGTGGTGGAGGCCGGCCATCGCATTGTACGTGTGCGTGGCCTGCGAGACGCCTGCGTCAATGGCCTCTGAAGCCTCCTCGAATGTCGCCGCCGTGTGCCCCAGTACTACCCGCACACCGGCCTCGAGCGCCATCCTGATCAAGGCATCGGCTCCCGGCTCCTCCGGCGCCAGTGTGATCATTCGCACCGGGCCGGCGGCCAGCAGTTCTTCAAACTCCTCAAGGGAAGCGGGCCTGATGAAGGCCGGGTTCTGCGCGCCGGGAAATTCCGGGCTGAGAAACGGCCCCTCCAGGTGAACACCGAGCACGCGCGCGCCGGCAGCGCTGTTCTCACAGTTCCCCGGCCGCGACGCTTCCACATATCGGGCCGCGTTTTCGACAGCCGCCAGCGTAGCCGATCGCGACGCCGTAACCGTCGTCGCGTAGAATCCAGTAATGCCGTGCCGGACCAGGAACCGGCTCATCTTTTCAAGGCTCTCGGGCGAAGCGTCCATCACGTCGCCGCCGGCGCTGCCGTGAATGTGAACGTCAATGAATCCGGGCAGCAGCGTGCAACCGCTTCCGTCCAGAAAAGGCGCTTCCAAACGTTCGCTCTCGCTCTGCCAGCCGCCAATCAGTCCATCCCGGCAGGTGAGAGCGAAACTCTGACCGGGTGGAGCCGTTACCGCTCCGAAAACGGTCCGGGCGGTCAGGCCGGCAAAGCCGCCTATCGACGGTGACTTGGCGTCCTCCCGGTTCGCCCTTGTGTCCCTGATGTTCACAACGTCTTACTCCCTGCCGTTCGAGCCCGGGCCCAACTTCCAATAGAGAACCCCCAGCGGCGGCAACTCCATCAACGTAGACCAGGAGGCGCCCTGCCACGGAATCTCCTCGGCCTGCAGGGGGAATGGATTGTCTACGCCGCTGCCGCCGTAAATCTGCCAGTCACTGTTTAAGATCTGGTGATAGTCTCCGGGACCCGGCAGGCCGACGCGGTAGCCGTGCCGCGGGACCGGTGTGAAATTGCAGACGATGACGATGAAGTTCTCACCCTCTGCGTCGCTGCGCACAAAGCTGGTGATCGAATGGTCCACGTCCTGGTAATCGATCCACTGAAATCCGCCAAAGCTTGCGTCCGACTGGTGCAATGCCGTCTCCCAGCAATAAAGGCGATTGCTGTCACGCACAAAACGCTGCAATGTGCGATGTTCCTCGAGCTCCAGCAGGTGCCAGTCAAGACTGAAGATCTCAGTCCATTCCCGCCACTGGCCGAACTCCCCACCCATGAATAGCAGTTTCTTGCCCGGATGAGCATTCATAAAGCCGTACAGGAGCCGCAAGTGGGCGAACTTCTGCCACAGATCGCCCGGCATCTTGTCTAGCATAGACCCCTTCAGATGAACGACCTCGTCGTGGCTCAATGGAAGGATGAAGTTCTCGCTGAATGCGTAGCTGAGGCTGTATGTAATCAGGTGATGATTATAGCGCCGGAACAGAGGGTCCATCTCAAAGAAATTCAACGTGTCGTGCATCCAGCCCATATTCCACTTGTAGTCGAAACCCAGGCCGCCGGCGTTGGCGGGACGGGAGACCATCGGCCAGATGCTGCTCTCCTCTGCGATCGTCAGAACGCCCGGTGCCCGCTCGTGCAACACTTCGTTTGTCTTCCGCAGCAAAGAGATTGCGTCCAGGTTTTCGTGGCCGCCATGCCGGTTGGGAATCCACTCCGCCTCCTCTCTGCTGTAGTCCAGGTAGAGCATCGAGGCCACTGCATCCACGCGCAGCCCGTCGATGTGGTACTCCTCTGCCCAGAAGAGGGCGCTGGCCACGAGGAAGTTACGCACCTCATTGCGCCCGTAATCAAAGATCTTCGTGCCCCAGTCCGGGTGGTCGCCGCGGCGTGGGTCCTCATACTCATACAGCGCCGCGCCATCAAAGTAGGCCAGCCCGTGAGCATCCTTGGGAAAGTGGGCCGGCACCCAGTCCAGAATCACGCCGATCTGATTCTGATGGCAGTGATCGACGAAATACTTGAAATCGTCCGGTGTCCCGAAGCGGCAGGTCGGCGCGAAATACCCAGTGCTCTGGTACCCCCATGAGCCTTCAAAAGGGTGTTCGGTTACCGGCAGGAGCTCGACGTGCGTGTAGCCCATCTCCTTCACATAGTCGACCAGCTGGTTCGCCAGCTGCCGGTATCCAAGAACTCGATTGTCTTCGGGGTTTCGCCGCCAACTGCTGAGATGAACTTCGTAGATATTCAGGGGCTGGTCCAGCGCCTGTCTGCTGGCGCGATTTGCGCGCCACTCGCCATCGCCCCACAGATAGCTGTCCATGGGCCAGATTCTCGAGGCGGTTCCCGGCGGATACTCCGCAAAAAATCCATACGGGTCCGATTTGTCAATCCGAAAATCCACCAGCGGGAGTTGAATGGAGTACTTGTATTCGCTGCCTGCCTCCAGACTGGCGCCGGGCGCGCCGTTATGGGATGGCAGCGGCGAAGCGGGAATGAAAAGCTCCCAGATCCCTTCCCGGTGGGCGTGCATGGGGTGGACCTGCGCGTCCCATCCGTTGAAAGGTCCAATTACGCTTACGCCCTGAGCATTTGGCGCCCAGACTGCAAACTGTACACCGTTGACGCCCTCCACTGCGCGAAAGTGGGCGCCAAACTTGCGGTAGCAATAGAGAAAGTTTCCCTCTCCGAACAGGAAAGCTTCGTCATCCGTAAACCACGATCCGATCAATAGATTGCGTCCTTCTCTCCCAGACTTGGGGGTTCCGGCAAGCGGGCGGCGCCAGTCCCGCGTGGATGGCCTTACGAACTGCAGGCGGCTTCGCTTTGCGCCGCGTTCACATCCGTTCCTCTTGCCGGAGAGGCGGGCTCTACGCCTTGCAGACTCTTGTCAATCCTGGCAGAAAGCGGGTTTCCACCACCGTCTCCCAGCGCATCCTGCCTGCCAGGGCGCTGCCCAGCCGCAACAGTTCGGCCGTCTGCTTCCCGCTTCTGGGCAGGCGCTCGAAAACCTGCCCTGCAGTGTCACTTGAATTGCGGGCTTCAATATTGCCCCGAATCCCCCCATCGATATCCAGAGCGTCCCGCGGGGATCCGTTCATCAACTCTTCCGGCAACCCGATGTAGTCCGCGACCACCAGCGGGAATGTCTTGGCGGCAAAAGCGCTGCCGAGCGCCCCGCCGTCAGGCAGAGTAGTTCGACCATCGCCGCGCCCGTCCTGTTTGCCTGCCGCCAATACCCCTTGCCCGACGAGCTCATGCACTGCCTGCTGCACAAAGCCAATACAACCGCACACGCTGCTCACGCAGGAGATGGCGCCGAACTGTACAGGCTCGATCTGCGAAATCCGAAAGGCTCATAGATGCTCTGCCCGAACTCAAGGTCGCTGCCGCGGCGAATGTCGCTGAACGCCATGGCCGCCGGCATGCGCGTGCCGCATCGCTCCTGGCTCCAACCGAACTGGTTGACAAAAACAATCCTGCTGCTGCTGGCGGCATGGTTAAAGGGCTCGACGTCGTCGAAGAAGAATGGCGCCTCCTCTCCAATCAGATCGCCGTTGTCTCCCCGATGGCCCACAGGCCACCCATACAATGTTTCCCAGCTCTCAATCTGCTCTGGCTGGCGGCCGGCCGGTTCACTGGTGGCAAGCACAAAAAGCGCCGCCGTCTTGCCTGAGGATTTCAGAAGCCTGTCCAGATGGTTCATCACCCGCACGTCTCGCCACAGCGCTTTGGACAGGACCATCCGCGCCACATGGGTGAAGATGTAATCCGGCTTGAACCCGAGCAAAGTGCGGCAGTATTCCTGCAACCGGCGCCTGGAGTCCAGGTGGTCCGCCGCCTTTATCTCCTCTGCGCTGATGCCGTTGTAGACAAGATCGATCCGGCAATTGGCGAAGGGCCCGCCCAAAAATCGCAGCTCCTCTCGCACGGAGTCACTGACGGCAAAAATGGCGTCGCAGTGGATCGCCTGGCGAATAATTGCGTGTTTGAAATATGAGGTCTGCTCGCCAAAAACTGTATCCAGCGGCAGATGGGATTCACGGGCGCGCAGGAGCGCGTTGTAAAACCGCGTATCGTGACCATCGTGGTTCTCCACCAGCAACCGGGCCGTCGCCACCTCATGGGCATAAAAGACCGTGCGCCACTGCTCCGGCTCATTCAGCTGCGCCGCAAATGCGACCGGCAGTCCCAGCCACTCGTGGGCAATGATCACCCGCTCGTGCGGCCCCAACCCGGCGTCAACGCCCAGCGCCTTGAGGCCGGAAAAGAGTGGCTGGGCGATAGACATATAGAGGTTGTACTCAAAATCAAAGTTGTAGCGAAAACTTTCGATACCGTAGGTTTCCCACAGGAAATAGCTGAATCTCTCCACATGCCCCATATGCGGATTGCTGGCATCGACCAGCAAAATCTCATGCTCCACATCTCCGAAACGGCGCTGTCCATACAGTAGCGCCACGTGGAAAGTCCGCTCCACCGTCCGCAAAGCCTGCTGCACCGGCTCGCTGACATCGTAAAGTATCCCGTGCAGGCTGCTGTAGCGGATCTGCACACCGTTGAGCGGGTCGGTCAGCCGTTCCATCTGCGCCGGGTCCCAGCCAAACATCGGGCCGACCAGAATCGTCCGCCCGACCTGCTTGTTGTATGACTTTGCGCTCAGAATCCCGTCCAGGACCGAACCGATGCCGCCGACTTTTGCGCCGGCTTCATGGGTGGCGTGGATAGCGAGCGGGATGGAATGCGACACAGGATTCTCCAATCGAGACCGGTTTTCGCCCCCATCATAGCACAGGCGATCGCGTGCCAGCGAATAAGATTTCTGCGCCCGGACCGGCCCTCTTTCATCTCCGCGCCCCGCCGCGGATAAAAAGGTGTTCCCCCGAACTGGCACAACCACCGCCGCGCGGGTACACTACCCCACAAACGCCGCCCACCCCCACAAACCATAGACAATGCCCGGCCAACTGTTCACCAGCTACTTTCTCGAAGAAGGCATCCGCCACACCGCCGCCTGGCAGGAATCTCAGAACTCAGACCTCGATTCCTTCCGCGCCGAGGCCCTCGCCCTTCTCGAAAAGGCCGCCAGCTTTCACGCCATAAACGAGGCCTCCACCGAGCAGGAGATCATCCGCCCTCTCTTCGAGCTGCTCGGCTGGGGCGACTACCTGCCGCAGCAGGGCAGCGACCGCAACGAAGACATCCCCGATCATCTGCTCTTCGGTGACGCCGAGTCCAAGAGCCGCGCCGCGGCCAAGCCGGCCCCGCAACGTTATCCCGACGCCCTCGCCGTCGCCGAGAGCAAGCGCTTCGGCCTGCCCCTCGACGCCCGCGAAGGAAAACAGACCGGCTCGCCCCACGCCCAGATCCTGCGCTACCTGGCCACCGCGGACATCAACTCGGACGGCCGCATCCGCTGGGGCATCCTCACCAACGGCCGCGTCTGGCGTCTCTACGACCGCCGCGCCCTCCCCCGCGCCAGCGGCTACTATGAGGTCGACCTTGAATCCGCGCGCCAGGCCGGCGACGGCTTCCACGGCCTGCGCGCCTTCCGCCTGCTCTTCGGTCGCCCCGCCTTCAGCCCACAGCACGGCGCCCAGACCAGCTTTCTTGAGGACGCTCTCGCCGAAGGACGCCGCTACGAAGAGCAGGTCGCCAACGATCTTTCCGGCGCCGTCTTCGATGAAGTCTACCCTGCCCTGGTCCGCGCCCTCGCCGACAAGAGCGGCGCAGACCTGGCGGAGGTGCGCCAGGCGGCCCTCATCTTTCTCTACCGCCTGCTCTTCCTCCTCTACGCCGAGGACCGCGACCTGCTGCCGGTCAATGACGACAACTACGCTCGCTACGGGATGCGCAAACCAATACGCGATCATATTCACAAAGACATGACCGACGGTAGGGCTTTCTCTGAGAGCGCAGCTAGTTACCATAACCATATCGCCACGCTCTGCGGTCTCATCGACAAAGGCGATAACTCAATCGGTCTGCCTCCTTACAACGGCGGCCTCTTCGCGCCGCAGGCCGCGCCCATGCTCGACCAGGCGCGCCTCTCCGACGCCGCGCTCGCCCCCATCATCCACAACCTCAGCCATACCGAAGGCGAAGCCGGTCGCCGCTACGTCAACTACCGCGACATGACCGTGCAGCAGCTCGGCTCGATCTACGAGCGCCTGCTCGAGCGGGAACCGGTCCGCGCGGCCGACGGCCAGATCGTCGTGCGCCCCAACAGCTACGCGCGCAAGGACAGCGGCAGCTTCTACACGCCCCAACCGCTCGTCGATCTCATCGTCGAGCGCACCCTCGCGCCCCTCCTCGAGGAGCGCAGAGCCGCGTTCCACGCCAAAGCCGCCGCCCTCCAGAGCGACACGCGCGCCAAATCCGCCCGCATCGCCGACCTCCGCCCTCTGGATCCCGCCATAGCCGCGCTCGACCTGAAGGCGCTGGACCCGGCCATGGGCAGCGGCCACTTTCTCGTGACCGCGGTCGACTACCTCTCCGACGCCATCGCCGAGCTGGTCGAATACGCGCCCACGGCCGCGCCCTGGCTGGAGGACGCCTACGCGTCGCCGCTGCCTGAACGCATCGCCGCCATCCGCGCCGACATCCTGGCGCGGGCGCAGGCTTCCGATTGGGTGATCGACGAGGCCCAGCTGACCGACCAGGCCATCATCCGCCGCATGGTCCTCAAACGCTGCATCTACGGCGTCGACAAGAACCCGCTCACCGTCGAACTGGCCAAGGTCTCGCTCTGGCTGCACAGCTTCACGGTGGGCGCGCCGCTCTCCTTCCTCGACCACCACCTGCGCTGCGGCGACTCGCTCCTTGGCCTGCGCGTCCACGACGCCGTGCAGGCGCTCTCGCGGCTGGGCGGGTTCACGTCGGCCAGCGCGATCCAGGCGGCGGAGAACGCGGCCGGGGGCATGCGGCGGATTGAAGCGATGTCGGACGCGGACGTGGCCGAGGTGGAGGCGTCGGCCGCGCTGTTTCAGGAGGTGGAGAAGACGACGGCCGAGCTGCGCGGGCTGCTGCATACGCTCTGCGGTGTGAACTGGCTGGCCGCGGGCATGAAGGTGAGGCAGCGCGCCGAATTCGAAGCGCCGCTGGTGGGGGCGATCGTCTCGCAGGCAGAAAAAGCCTTCTCCCTCCTCTCCGACGGCCCCGACGGCGTCGACGCGGCAGACGCGGTGCGGCAGCGCAGCTTCTGGCCCGAATTTACTGAAATGTGGGGCGCCGCCAACGAGGTCGCCGACCGCGAGGGCTTCCTGCACTGGGAGGCCGCCTTCCCGGGGGTGTGGCATGGCTGGCAGGATGATGAGCCGGTGGGCGGCTTCGACGCCATCATCGGCAACCCGCCTTGGGACCAGATAGAGCAGCCCGAGGTCGAATGGTTCGCCACGCGTTCACCTGAACTGGCCCTGGCCCCCACCGCGGCCGCGCGCCGCCGCGGCATCAAGCGGCTGCGCGAACAGGGCGACCCGCTCGCCGCCGAATTCGACGCGGCCAAGCTGCGCGCCGACCGTCTCGGCCAGTTGATACGCGCGTCAGGCCACTACCCGCTGCTGGGCGGCGGCGACATCAACCTCTACTCGCTCTTCGTGGAGCGCGCCATGCGCCTCGTCAAGCCGGACGGCATCGTGGGGTTGCTGACGCCTTCCGGCATCTACGCCGACAAGACGGCCGCCCGCTTTTTCAAGACGGTCTCGACCGGCGGGCGCGTCGGCGGGCTGTTTGATTTTGAGAACCGTCGTCTCGGAACAGACCTGCCGCCCTTCTTCCCTGACGTCGATTCACGCTTCAAATTCTGCGCTCTCATCTTCGGCGGCGAGGCGCGGACGTTTGCCGAGAGCGAATGCGCCTTCTTCCTGCACGATACTGCCGTCATTGACGACCCGGAGCGCTGTTTCCCCTTGGCTGCCGCCGACTTCGCCCGCGTCAACCCCAACACTGGCACCGCGCCTATCTTCCGCACGCGCCGCGACGCCG
Source organism: Caldilineaceae bacterium (assembly GCA_965200615.1). Classification (GTDB taxonomy): domain Bacteria; phylum Chloroflexota; class Anaerolineae; order Caldilineales; family Caldilineaceae; genus Bin5. Next base: position 3,234,762 of record OZ241377.1, read on the forward strand.
AAATCACCCGCCGCATCTACGAATGTCATCCGGTGCTTGTCGACCGCTCCGGCGAAGAGGAAGTCCGCGCCTGGCCTGTGCGGTATCACACGATGTTTCATATGACCAATGACTCTCATCTCTTCCGCACCGCAGCCCAACTCGAAGCCAACGGCTTCTACCCTGTTCAGGGCAACCGCTGGAAGAAGGGGGAGGAGTTGTATCTTCCGTTGTACGAGGGAAAGATGGTGCAGGCGTTCGATCACCGTGCTGCCAGCGTCGAAGTGAATCCGGAGAATCTCAATCGGCCTGCCCAGCAGCGCATCGCCACGATTGATGAGCATTCCAACCCCAAATGGGTACCTGATCCGCAGTTTTGGGTAGACACTGAATCATTCGACTGGCATTGGCCGCTGCCATGGGCGTTAGGATTCAAAGAGATCACCGCCTCGACCAACCATCGAACGATGATAGCCGCTCTGTTTCCCAGGGCAGCTTTCGGAAACAAGACACCGATCTTTCTTCCAGTTGAAGGTGATGTTGATGAAGAGACGGCGAGGTATAAGAATTGTGCCGCGCTGCTTGTGGCCAATTTCAACTGCATGGCGTTCGATTTCGTCGCCAGACAGAAAGTTCACGGCCAGACGCTAAACCTTTACATCGTAGAACAGCTCCCCGTCATCGCGCCCGCCGACTACGACCGCGCCTTCGGCGCCGCCACCGCCCGCGCCCTCGTCCGCGACCACGTCCTGCGCCTCACCTACACCGCCCACGACATGGCCCCCTTCGCCCGCGACCTTGGCTACGACGGCCCGCCCTTCATCTGGAACGAAGAGGAGCGCCGCCACCTGCGCGCCCGCCTCGACGCCCTCTACTTCCACCTCTACGGCCTCTCCCGCGCAGACGCCGCCTACATCCTCGACGCGTTCCCCATCGTCCGCCGCCACGACGAAACCGCCTTCGGCCACTACCGCGCCAAAGACATGGTCCTCGCCTACTACAACGCCCTCAACGCCGGCGATACGGATGTTGAGGTGGCGGTCTGAAGTCAAATTCGCTCGACGAATCCGCCTGCTGCCGCCAGCGTAAGTAGGGGCTGATCTCACGAGAGCGATGCCCTATGGCGAGGATATCAGAATTCACAAGCACACAGTTCAGGAATTTTTGAAAGTAACGTCACGGATAGCATCAATTGTCGAAAAGCTGAACAACACATCACAACTTAATCGCCCGGATGAACTTGGCTTCAAGAACTGGATTACGGGCCAGGATGTCGGAGGGAAAAGCTCACCAAACAACGGGACCACTCGCTCAGTGACACAAAGTAAAGGCGACACGCGCTATCGATCGGCGGCACGCATTTGGATACACCTGACACATATTCAGGCCCGTTAGATTCCGAGCGATGTTCCAGTTGTAATTGCGACCCGACCGGGTCGCTTATCGTTTTGGCCTGGATCAAAATTGGCGGATTGTTGTTCAGCGTTATTTGGTGTCGCTGAACTTGCGTGGAGATATAATGAAAAAAAGCCAAGGATATAGGATTATGCGAACCACAGCCCGATAATCACACGGCATAGAGCCGAATTTTGTCCACTGGCTTGCTCATATAATACATATTGACCCAAGATAGTACAAATTACCGATTTGCACGCCGCTCCTCAACTGTATTGCCTCCCTCATCCTGGCCATCTATCAGCTCGTGCTTGCCTACTTTGCTACAACCACCCACAAAAACGACAAATTGTCGCATTTGCCAGCCTTTAGACGGCGCTTACGCAGAGAAAGGCCAGCCGCGAAGCGACCCAGGGGCAGGTCAATTCAACCGACCGCCCTCGCCGCCGGCGACACCACTACGAGCGCGGCTGTCTAAACCAAATGACATTCCTGTACGCCATAACCTGTCAGTTCATCGTTTGACCAGGAACTTTCTCAGCGTTTATAGTGGGTACAATTCTTGATGAACTGTCTGCTCGGTATCAGAGGTCTTCGCAATAGTGGAGCATCGGCAACTAAGAGTTTACGCTGATACGTCCGTTTTCGGCGGCGTTTTTGATGCAGGGTTTTCCGCGCCCAGTAGAAGGTTCTTTGAAGAAGTGGATGCCGGGAAGTTTGCCTTGGTGATCTCCCCTGTCGTTGAGGAAGAGATCAGATCTGCCCCCGACGTCGTCCAGGAACTTTTCACCGAGTACGACCAGACAGCCCGCGTTGAGCAAATCACCGATGAGACCCTGGAGCTTCAGGCATCGTATGTCGAACTTGGTGTCGTTTCAAGGAGTTCGCTGGCAGATGCGCTGCATGTCGCAATTGCAACGGTTGCCGGGTGTGAACTCATCGTGAGCTGGAATTTCAGGGACATTGTGCATTTTGACAAGATCCGCAAATATAACGCAGTCAATATCCTCAGAGGCCATGGCCAAATAGGAATTCATTCTCCTCTGGAGGTGGTTCAACATGACGAACCGTGAACCTGAATTTATGACATGGAAACGTCGCGGCGCAGAACGCGTCCGGCGCCTCGTGAAGGGTATGTCACGGGAAGAGGAACTCGAATTCTGGCGCAAACGCACAGAGAAGATGCGCGCCCGCCAAAAGGCGAAGCCGGCAGGGATGCCGCAGTCGGATACGCGCGGGGAGCCCCCGGTGTCCTCCCTTGCCACTGACAAGGGCCTCGGCCGCAACGATTCAGACAACGCAATTCACGAACCCGACTGTGTCACCATCAAACGTCGCGGCGCAGAACGCGTCCGGCGCCTCGTGGAGGGTATGTCACGGGAAGAAGAACTCGAATTCTGGCGCAAACGCACAGAGAAGATGCGCGCCCGCCAAAAGGCGGGTCGGTCAAAATCCCGGCAAACAGCCGCCGCCAACCTTATAACTTAGACGCTCATCCCATCCGCGCCCACACCTTCGTCAACGGAACCTGATTCGGCTCGCTGCTGGCCTCGCCGTCCCTGGCCTTGACCACTGTCAGACCCTGCCAACCATTTACCGCTCGGCCGTCGATGCGAATCTTCCTGGCCGGCGGCAGATCGAGGATTGGGAGATTTGTCAAATAGTGGTAGGAAGTGCAAGGCAGGTGGAACGCGGCCGAAAAGCGGTCATCATCAATTGGGGAAGAATACGCGCCGAAAAGCGGTCCACGGGCCGGCCCTGTTCGCCTGGATGCACCTTATTCTTCCCATTTCGCGGTCCAAAGATCGGGGCTCACCATAAGGATTATTAAGATGCCGACTCACAGCATTTGGCGAAGTATGGGCTTTGCTTTCGATGGGTTGCGCTATGCCTTTAGAAATCAACGCAGCCTTCGAATCGAAAGCATTATTGCAGGATTTATTGTCGTGATTGGATTTGCTTTGGAGATCAGCAGGCTGGAGTGGGTTATCGTGATTATTTCGATTTCCTTTGTCCTCGGGCTGGAACTGGTCAACACCGCTATAGAAGCAGTAGTTGACCTGGTGTCTCCGGAATATCATCCCGTCGCGAAAGTCGCCAAAGATATAGCCGCAGCCGCCGTTCTGACAAGTGGGGTCGGCGGGCTAATTGCCGGGCTTGTTATCTTTGGAGCTTACATACTCAAGGATAGTGTATTCTGAAAGAGTTGTTGATGATCCGGAGATTTCCAACCAAAGCTGCTGGATTGACACTGTTAGAGAGCGCAGTTCTATCTTGGCCTCGGCGATCGGGCCGAAGTCGGACACTTCCAATTCCAAAGAATTTCCGGAAGGTACTTTCTCCATTCTTTATGTTCTCCTCTTGAACATATTCCTGCAGTCTGGCGCTGCCCTGTGCTCCCTCCCCCAACAACGACCGTTATAGCGCCCGCATTTCTGTTTCCCTGACTTCAGGATTATATCAAAACGCTCCCCCCAATCCGTATTGTGTGAAATCAAAATCAATCAGCACGCCTTTGATGTTCTCCGCGTCCCTCCGTGGACAAAAAGGTGTCCTCCCCCCCTCCCCGCCCGTAACGTCCAACTATCCACTACTCACTGCAGTTCTCCCTCCCACGTTGAGCATCCAGCCATTCTATGCTAAGGTGGCGACCGAGTCCCCATCTGCAAGTCACAAGAGGATAGTCGATGGCCGAAGAAAAGGTTGCGCAACTGCAGCGGCAGAGCCGCCGGCTGACCCTGATATGCAGTCTTACCCTCGTGTTCGGCGCGCTTCTGTTGCATTTTGGCGCCCTGAACCCCGATTTCAGCGCCCGCCGCTGGCTCATGATCTCAGCCCTGACCGTGGCCGCCGTATTCTGGTTTTTGCGACGCGTCCTCCACCACAACCATCCCCCCGGCCAGCAAGAGATCTATGCCGATCTGGGCTCGGCCAACACACTCACAATTTACCGCGGCCTTGCCTACGCGTGGATGGCCGGCTTCCTGCTCCTGCCAAGACCCGGCGGCCCTATGGACTGGCTGCCAGCTCTGCTCTATATCGGGGCAAGTATCGCCGACGTTTTCGATGGCTATCTGGCCCGTAAATCCGGGAGAGTGACCCGGCTTGGAGAGACGCTGGACATGGAATTCGACGGCTTCGGCGTCCTCGCAGGCAGCGCCCTGGCCGTGCAATACGGACAGCTACCGCTGATTTTCCTGCTGGTGGCGTTTGCGCGTCCGCTCTTCGTCTGGGGTATGCTGTGGCGCACCCGCATGGGGCTCCCCAACCACCCGATGACCGACAGCGACCAGCGGCGCATCATGGCCGGCCTGCTGATGATCTTTCTGTCCACCGTGTTGTGGCCCATATTCGAGCCGCCCGTTACCTACGCGGTGGGCGCCGTTTTCGGAGGCGCAGTGGCGCTCAGCTTCCTGCGCGACTGGCTCGTCACGATCGGCTGGCTGCGGCCGGATCAACCCGCCTGCATCCTCTGGCGCGCCCGCCTGAAGCTTTGGGCTTTTGCCTGGACGCCCGTCGTCCTCAGGATCGCTATCGCCCTGCTGGTCTCTCTTCTGGTTTCGAGCCTTCTTGCATCAGGGACCGCCCTGCCGGCCTCGCTGAACTGGCCCGTCTCCGCTGTCGCCGTCGCCGCAGGCTTGACAGCCCTGTTCGGCATTGGCGCCAGGACGTCGGCCGGTTTTGTCAATGCCGCCGCCTACCTGTACTTCATCTCTGGCGGCCAGTCCTGGCTGGGGCTGACGCTGCTCGTCCTCTCCTCTCTCCTGCTCATTCTTGGCAGCGGCTACTTCACGCTCTGGGTCCCCGAGGAGCGCTGGCTGCGCGTCGGAGCGGCCGACTCGTAGCTGATATATGGACGCACAATCAACCGCAGTCCGGGCCCTTTGGCGTCGTTAACATCTCGATAGAAGTAGCGAATCTTCATCCGAAATCTTCAGACGCAAATCCAAAAATCGGCGTTGTGAGAAACGCAAGTTTATGCAATGATAATGGATGATCCGTTGATTGCTTTGCAATCTTTCCACAGCCGCTTAACTACGGACTCGGCCTCGTGACCAAAACGATCGAAGTCATCCTGATAGCGCTCCTATTCCTGCCATCGAGGTAACGTCATGCATATCGAGGAACTGGAAACTCCCATCGGCGTCGTCGATCTGGACCGCCTCTCCGCCAACATCAAGCGCCTTCAGAGCTATCTCACCAGCCACGACATCGACAACCGTCCCCACATCAAGACCCACCGCATCCCTGCCATCGCCCATATGCAGATGGAGGCAGGCGCGGTCGGCATCACCTGCCAAACCCTCAGCGAGGCGGAGGTTATGTGCAGTTCGGGGATCAGAGATATCTTTCTGCCCTATAATCTGCTCAGCAAGACGAAACTCAGACGCCTCATGCTCCTGTCGCGGCGGGCAGAGATGAGCGTGACGGCAGACTCCGCCCGAACAGTAGCCGGATACGCAGAGGTCGCCGCCCAGGAAGGCGCCGTCCTCCCTGTCCTGATCGAAATGGATGGCGGCTATGAGCGTTGTGGTGTGACGACGCCGGAAGGCGTCCGCGAACTGGCTCGGCAGATCGACAGCGCGTCGCATCTACACTTTGGCGGGCTGATGGTCTACCCCTCAAACCCCGAGTCGAACGCCTTCATGGGCGAGGCCAAGATGCTGCTTGCGCAGGACGGGCTGGCCGTCGAGCGGGTCAGCGGTGGCAGTTCATTCGTCATGTGGCAGGCCCACGAGTTCACCGAAATGACAGAACACCGGGCCGGCATGTACGTCTACGGCGACCGCAACCTGGTCGATGCCGGCGCCATGAAGCTCGAAGACTGCTCCTACACTGTTTTGGCCACCGTTGTCAGCCGCCCGACCGACGACAGGGTTGTCCTCGATTCGGGGAGCAAGTCGCTCGCCGCGGATGGCGCCCGCCAGTCTTCCGGGCACGGCCTGATCGTAGAGTACCCACAAGCGGAGATATTCAAGCTTTCAGAGGAACATGGCCACGTGGATGTGTCGCGCTGTGCCCGCAAGCCGGAGATTGGGGAACGGGTCAGCGTCCTCGTCAACCACTGTTGCGTATCCAACAATCTCTTCCCGCGCATTGTCGGACACAGAAATGGCGAAGTGGAGCTGGAGTGGCCGGTCCTGGCAAAGGGATGGTGAATAGGGGTCTGAGAAGCGCTGACGCAAAGTCCGGTTTCCAGCGGAGCAAGCGCGCCGCCAGCGGCCGCCGAAACTCCTCAAAAAGTGATGCCCAGCAGTTCGGGCGCGACAACCATGCCAAGGTAGGTCAGCAGCAAGACGACAAGTACAAGGCGGATTTTCCCCCACGCGCTGAGATTGCTGAACCAACCCCCGTCGCCCGGACTGGGTAAACCTGCAGGGGGCGGAAAGTTATCGGCTGGCGTCGGCTCACGTCGTCCCGGAGCAAAACCTGGCGACGCCTCTATGGACGGTTCGACGCTTGGCCTTGGCGGCGGCTCCGCATAGACGTTCTCACTCCCGGCAGGCTGGCTCAGTATGCGATGCAGGTCAGTGGCAACCGAGGGCAAGCGCGATTTGAGAAACTCCAGCCCAGGATATTCAATGTAGAGCAGGTCTGCGTCGGTCTCGGTGAACGCACTCTGGCCATATGGCTCTTCCGACAATATGGCCTTCTCCCCAAAGACCTCGCCCTCACCGCGAGTCCAACTGCCGGCCCCGTTCAACAGTTGAAGTCGGACAACCCCCCTCTCGATGAAATAGAGCGCATCGCTGGGCGCGCCGGCCCGGAATACCTGCTCACCGGGCCTCAAATGGGCCTGTCTCAAGTGGCGCGCCACTTCCCTTAGCTCATCGATGTCGAGGTTGGCCAGCAGGGGGAAGCGGCGCAGCCTCTCCGCAGCCACTGCCTCAGGCCGTGAGGCAGGACGCGCGCCGGCTGCCTGGTCGAGCGCCTCCCTTATGGCAGGAAGCCGTCCCACCAGTTCTTCAAGATCCGATCTGTAAAGGACCCATAGATTCGTGTTGCGAATGGCGGTGGCATTTTCCATTCGGTCCTCGCCTGTCAGCAGGCTCATGGCGCCAAAATAGCTGCCTACTTCAACGCGGGCCAACTCCTGTAGTACACTACTCTCATTTTCTGCCGTCAGTTCCACCTCGCCGTCATCGACCAGAAACAGAGCGTTACCGCTGTCTCCGAGCCGGTAGATCGCCTCACCTGACGGAACATGCTGCAGTACCAGCCTCTGTGCAACGGCGTGCAAATTGGAGGGTTCCAGCTTGCCAAAAAGCGGCGTCTGAGCCAGCCGGACCACCGCCTGGGTCTGGTCGATCAGGCTCAACCGGCTGCGGCTGTGTCGGCCCAGCGCCCGGCGCAGGTGCGGATACTGGCTGCTCAAATTATGAAAGGTAGCCGCGGGCAATGACCAGATCAGGCACTCGTCTACCGAAAACGCGCTTGCATCGTACGCCTTATTTGTCAGCAGAGGCAGGACGCCGAACAGATTTCCCGGTTCGATCAGACTTGCCGTCGGGGTTGGCTCCTCCGGCGTAGGCGAAGGCTGCAACTCCAGCGCGCCTCTCTCCAACAGGTAGAGCGCCTCTGCCTGTTGGCCGGTCTGATAAAGGAAATTGCCTCGCTGCAGCTGGCGGGGCTGCATACTTCGCGCCATGGGCCCGATCACCTGGTGAGGAAGCCCCCCCAGCGCCCGCGTCTTGACGAGCTATTCTACCAGGTAGTCTTCCAGATGCGAAATCTGTTCCCCAAAATTCTGGCTGAGTTTGATTCCAATATCGTTCTGCCTCTGCAGCAGTTGGCGCAGTTCCGAGTCGGGCAAGGACCACAGATGAACATCTGAGGCCGCCACCGCGCTCGTGTTGTGGGCCAGACCTCGCAAAAACTCGGCCTCGCCCAACAGACTGCCCGGGCCAAGCGTCGCCAGAACTGAGCCGTATGAATCAAATAATCGGACAAATCCGCTCCGAATCAGGTAGAGTTCGCTGCAGTTCTCATCACTGCGAAAGATGGTAGCCTCGCTCGGCTGACTCTCTTCGCGCAGGATCGACACGATTTCTTCCAGCTCTGTTTCGGACAAATCGTGAAAAAGGGGCGTTGCGCGCAAGAATTCGACAGACATGCTGACTCCTTTCAGGCACGGCGCTGCAGGCAAAGACAGCCTCTATTGTGCCAGAATGACCAAACTATCTCCAATGGGTTATTGGCGGCGGCGTCACTGGGGTCTCCGAGAGCATCGCATTGCCCTCAAATCTCCATCTGGCCCTCTTTCCCCAGACAGGAGACCGACCGAACGTTCTGCCCAAACGCAGTGAAGCCGAATTCAATCAGGAACTACAATTCAGTCTTGAAGTTCGCTGGATGGCAATGATAGGATGCTCTAAGCATAATGGAGAAACGGCCACGCGCCTGATATAATAAAAAGCGAAGGGATGAAGTGTCAGAAGCGGTGGGATACAAAACGGTCTGCCACCATTGCAGACCGTCAGAGAAACGGTGTTCTCCTCACCATGGGCCCGCCTCTTTCTTGGCCTGCAGGGGGGATATTCTGCCCGAATCCTGCTCTGTCCGAGCGGGGAATTCCTGCTACAAACTGGTGCCGAAGGTGGGAGTCGAACCCACACGGGTTTCCCCACACGAGTTTGAGTCGTGCGCGTCTGCCTGTTCCGCCACTTCGGCCTGGAAAAATTATAGCGGTTAGGGCCGATTTCAGTCAAATAGCCGGCAAATGCGCTTACTTGCGTCCCTGGAATTTCGTTCGCATTTCCTTTATTTTAAGCGAGCCGCGCGGTTGCGCCGCGAGCGGGATATAGTCCATCGTTCGCCTCAATCCAGTGTGGTCCGCCGCAAAGGTGACAAAGCAGACTGTTCATGGACCAGGACAATCTAATAGAACGCTCGCTGCAGGGAAATCTGGAAGCGTTCAATCAACTGGTTATCGAATACCAGGGTCTTGCCTACGGTGTCGCCTATCGCCTGCTCGACGACCCCGATTCAGCCGCTGATGCCTTGCAGGACAGCTTTATCAAAGCCTTTCGAGCGCTTGAAAACTATCGCGGCGGCAACTTCAAGAGTTGGCTGATGCGTATCGTCGTCAATACCTGCTACGATCATCTGCGAAGCCGGCAACGAAAGCGCACTGAAAGCCTCGACGACATGCCCGCGGAAGACGAGTATGTCACTGTCCTGACCGATCGCGGCGAATCTCCCCAGGAATACGCCGAACGGAGGGAGCTTCAGGCGCTTATCGGATCGGCCATCACCTCCCTGCCCGAAGTCCTGCGCACCGCCATCGTTCTGCGTGACGTCGAAGGGTACGCATATGAGGAGATCGCGGAGATCACCAGCGCCGCCGTGGGTACAGTCAAATCCAGAATTAATCGTGCGCGCGGAAGGGTGCGCGACTATTTGAGCAAGAACGCGGAACTTTTGCCTGCGGTCTATCGTCGTTCATTGGAGTAGGGGGTGAACTGTACCCTCTTCCGATTGCCGGTTTAGTTGCAGGAACCCAGCTTCCTTCAGAGAAAATGGCGGTCAGGCGGTGAAGAACGAATAGGTCATTCAAGCCAAGACGGCGGCAATAAGAGCAAACGAATTATGGATCATCAAAACCTGAATTCGGTCGATGAAGATCTGGTCGCAGCCTACGTAGACGGTGATGTCACTACCGAAGAACGTCAGCGCGTTGAAGCTGCCATGGCGGCCAGCGAGCAGGTCGCCTGGGAAGTGAATACGCTGCGCCAGACCGTCCAGCTGTTGCAGGATATGCCGAGTGTGCCCCTCCCCCGATCGTTTACCCTGACCGAAGATCAGGTCGCGGACGTGCTGCAAGAGCGGCGCAGCCTGGCAAAAGTGGAGCCGCCGCCTCCCAGTCAAGTCGATGTTTCTGAAGATACCGCCTGGCAGCGGTTTCTGAGATTCCTGAATGGCGGCGATCTGGCGCTGCGCAACGCAGCCGCGCTGGCCGCGGTCCTTCTGCTGCTGGTCTTTGTCGCTGAGTTTCAGTTGCAACAGACACAGTTTGGGCCGCCCTCTGGCGATAGCGAGCGGCTCTCGAGCGCCCGCTCAGTGCCCCAGGCCCAGGTGACCGCGGTGGGCGGCTCCTTGTCAGGACAAGCTGATTCCGGCGCCGGGAGTTCGCAAGAGACCGCAGATGAAGGGTCCGGGCAAGAGGACGACGAACCCGTCTTTGGCGTGATGAGTGCCGGAGAAGAAGAACAGAGTGCCGCTGGCTCGGCGCAGGATCCCGTTGCCGCCGCGCCCGTGCAGCCAGAGACGAGTTCCCCGGCTGTCGAATCGAGCCAGCGGCAACTCACCGGAAGCGAGAACGCAGGCCCTTCCGGGCAACCCTGGGTTACTATCTTCAGGTATGCCCGAATCCTTCTTGTCTTGGCCGTAATCGTGCTCTGGCTGCTTAGCCGTACCAGGTCCGGACGCGGCCGTGCCTGAACTCCCCGAAGTTGAGACCTATGTACGGGCGCTCGAACCTCTGCTGACGGGAAAGACTATTCTGGAGGCCGAGGTGCGCTGGCCCCGCACAATAGCGGTCCCTGATGCCGCCCGTTTTACGGACCTGGTCCGCGGGCGGCGTTTTGCTTCCTTTGGACGGCGCGGCAAATACATTCTGCTCGGTTTGGATAGCGGAGAGACACTTGTTGTCCACCTGCGCATGACCGGCGAACTGCGGCTCCACCCTCCCGCGGCATCGGACCCAGGGTCGGCGGCGAGCCCTGCAGACAAGCACACCCACGTTCTGCTCGAACTGGATACGGGAGAAGAATTGAGATTCCGCGACATGCGCAAGTTCGGGCGAATCTGGTTAGTCGGGGATACGGCGAGCGTAGTCGGAAAGTTGGGTCCCGAGCCGCTGGAGGAAGCCTTTGTCCCCCAGACCCTGGCTGAAAACCTGGCAGGACGCAAAGCAAATATCAAGGCGCTCCTGCTCAATCAGACCGTACTTGCCGGAGTGGGCAACATCTACGCCGACGAATCGCTGTTCCGCGCCAGGATTGACCCGCGGCGTGCCGGAGGCTCGCTCAACCTCAAGGAGATTGAGCGTCTTCACCTGGCTCTGCGGGAAGTGCTGCTTGCGGGGATCGAGGCCCAGGGAAGTTCACTGCAAAACTATGCTCCGCCTACAGGAGCGAAGGGCGGATTTCAGGAACAGTTCCAGGTCTTCCGCCGCGGCGGTGAGCCGTGCTTCCGTTGCGGAGCGCCTGTCAGCCGCACTGTTTTGGGCCAGCGCAGTACCCATTTCTGCCCGGACTGCCAGAAGTAGGCGGCAACCACTGTTCCGCCCATGATATGGCCGCCAGTATGGCCGCAGCGAGCGTGACCGGCCGCCGACCCGCAGCGGCGGGGGCTGCTGCGGCGCCTTAACCCCCTTGTCCTGGCGTGTGGCGCCGCTTTGTCTCGGCCAGCTCCTCTTCCAATTCTGCCCTCCGCTTCAGCTCAGCCTCTCTCCCCTCGGCAAGAGCCCGGTCCCAGCGTGACTGGTATTTGGCGTCGAAGGTAGTAGCTCGCGATGGCCCGAAAACATAGGCCACCGCGGCGCCAACTGCGGCGCCCAGAATCAGACCGATAACGAAATTCTCAGACTTGCCCAACTCTCACGCTTCCTGCCCGCTCTGGAACTCGTCTGACCGCACGTAGGCGCTGCGCCGCTCAGAACGTGATATTCCAGGTCTGGTCTTAGCCAACCGTCCCGTCTATGACCGTTACGTCCTGGGGCTCCTGTGTCCGGACCGGCTTCATGCTCTCCTTTTCCTCCGGCAGCAGCAGACCGGTCAGCACGTATACCAGAACGCCTGTCCCGACGCTTCCGATCGCGAAAGCCACCCAGATCAGCCGCACCAGATTGGCGTCCAACCCGATCGCCTTGCCGATGCCGCCGCACACGCCGAAAAACATGCGGTCCTCCCGGCTGCGCTTCAGCGGGATGCTGGACTTGGCGCGGCGCAGACCTTCTTTAGCCGATTCGCGGTTCAAGCTGGACGCCGCCCGCGTTTTGCTCTCCTGTACCTTCGCGCGTGCGCTGGAGAAACGACCGCGCCACGCTTTCTGGTTCTTCAGCAAAAGGAAACCGGCGCCGATCAGCAACACCGGCCAGAAGACCAGCCCCATCACGCCCCAGAATACGTGCCATAAGGCCGGCAGAATGCCAAGATTCGCCAGTAGCCAGACCACGCCGAATAAAACCAGCAGAAGCCCGGCCCGCCCTACATTGCGTTCGTTCAACTCCAGTGCCGCCGGCGCACGCTGACCCGTTTTCGCAGTACCAACGGGAAGCAGGAGCCACAGCGCGGCGTAGGCCAGCAGGCCTGTGCCGGCCGTCCCCAGCGTCAGTACCACCCACATGATGCGTACAAGCACCGGGTCGATTCCGAAATAGTCACCCAAGCCGCCGCAAATCCCGCCAACCATCTTGTCTTCAGGGTGACGGAATAGAAATGTGTCCCGATTCTCCTCTTCTCCGGTAGACTGCTCACTCTTGACCGTTTCTACCGGCACGGCTATCTCCTCTGTCGGCTGCTCGGCCTCCGGCGCCGTAATTTCCTGCTCTTCCGACCCAACTGCCTGTTCAGGCTGGCTCGGCATATTCTCATTCATGGCTGACTCCTTGGGAACTTGGGTGGCGGCCGATTCGCCGTCTCCGCGGCTCGATGCACTCACTAAATGACTCTACGCAGCCCCCAAAGAAAAGTTTCGCAGAGCCTTCGGAACAGGAAAGCGCAAGGTGTGCAATTCCCATCAGATCCGCTCCTCAGTCTGCCGTGCCCCCAAATCCGCAGCGCCACTTCTTCAGTAGACCTGTCGGTCGGCCTTCATTTCCCGACGCGCACCTCCCTGTCCTCTTCCTGGCTGCGGTAGATGCCATCCAGAATCTCCTGCACCTGCAGCGACTGCTCAGCCGGTACCGGCGACGGCGCGCCGTCCTTGACCGCCTTGGCAAACTCAACACACTCCAATGCGTGCGGCTCCATTTTGTCCTGAGTCAGCTGCAGAAAACGGTTAGAGAACTGTTTGGTCTCGTAGTTCGTTTCGAGGATCTTTGTAGTGGGCCAGTGACAACCGCCTTCTGTGCCATAGAGCCAGATCTGGGTGTCCTCGCCCGGCGTGTCATGATGAAGCAGCCAGCTGGTTTCCAGAACAAGCGTCGCGCCGTTTTCGAAGCGCACAAAGGCCGCCGCGAAGTCCTCCACGTCCATGTCCCGGGGCACAGGGGCCAGCTTCCACGCGCTGAATGCCCCCTCTCTGAGGGCCAGCGGCGCCTTGGCTACGCCGGAAACCGCTACCGGCTGGGGGTTGTCCATCAGCCAGAGGGTCAAGTCCAGAATGTGGACGCCGACATCGATCGTTGGACCCCCGCCGCTGTGCTTCTTGTAGATGAAGCCAGGCCGGACTGGCAGCCAGCCCCGGCGCAGCATCCAGCTGCGGGCATGGTATATTTCACCCAGCGTCCCCGTACTCACCTCCGCCTTCAGCGCCTGAGAATCCCCTCTGAAGCGAAAATGCTGGGCCGTCATCAGCAGCTTGCCGGCGCCATCCCGCGCCTCGATCATCTGCCGTATCTCCCCAGGTGTCGGCGCCAGCGGCTTTTCGCATAGCACATGCTTGCCGGCGTTCAGCGCCGCGATCGCGATCGGGGCATGGTACCGGTTTGGCGTGCAAACATCGATAATATCGATCTCCGGGTCGTTGAACAGCTCTGCCGGGTCGCTCGCCAGCTTCTTGACGCCGTAGAGCGCGCCCCACCTTTCCAGGGCCTCCGCAGAAATATCGCTTCCCGCGACGACCTCTGCCTCCTCCGAAGCGGTCCACCCAGGCATATGCGCCCTGGCAATCCCGCCGACTCCCACCACACCTACTTTCAGAATTTTCGACACACCTGCATCCTTTCAATCCTTGGCTCTGGCCGCGCAGCTGCCGACAACTGTTGAATCATCAGATATGGAGACGTCGGGTCCCGAATCTGAGCGCTTCGACAACGGAAAGACTGTCCCGGCAAATGCAGTCCGCGCCAGGCAGCCACACCGCCAGCATTCGTATCTGCCGCACCCAAAACCTGGACCGCGCCCCAATGATCTGTAGGGAACCGAAAAGCTCCTCAGATCATAGCACGTATAGCCAGCGGACTCAATCGCTTTCAGCCGTCGTAAACAGGGCAACTGCATCTTTATGCTTCAATTGCCAGGAAGGCTGTACGAAGTGTAGAGCGCAGGGCCTTGTCCCCGTGCAGGCTCTATGTTTGTTACTTGAGAATGCCCTTCGTGGACCCTCTGGCTTACTTCGGCAATGTTGGTAAACCTGACAGTGGCGGATTGCAAAGATATCCAACTGATGCTATCAATAGATCAATTCCAACCAACACATATGCCCCGCCAACTTCGCGTCCACCAGGAGAACATCCTATGCCCAGCATGACCGGTGGCCGGTTTATCGCCGAGACGGTACACGGATATGGAATCACCCACGTCTTCTTCATGCCCTACATCGGCCCCAGGGCCTTGATGGAAATGGAAAAACTGGGGATCAAGCGCGTGCAGACCCATGGAGAAAAAGCCGCCGCCTACATGGCAGATGCCTACGCCCGCATCAAACGCGCCCCCAGCCTCTGCATGGCTCAGGCCGTCGGCGCCGTCAATCTGGCGGCCGGTCTGCAAGACGCCTACCTTGCCTGCTCTCCTGTGGTCGCCCTGACGGGGAGGGAGCTTCTCATTAATCAGCAGCGCCACGCCTACCAGGAGGTCGATCACGTCAATCCGTTTTCGGCCGTTTCTAAATATAGTGCCTATGTCTCCACGCCCGAACATCTGCCCGTCTATCTGCGCCAGGCATTTCGCGCCGCCACGACCGGCACCCCCGGCCCGACCCACCTGGACTTGGAGGGAATCGCCGGTCAGGGCGTCGTGGAACCGGAAGCCGATCTGGAAGTCATCGTTGAAGAAGCGTTTACCCGCTTGCCTCCTTTCCGGCCCGAGGCCGAACCGTCCAGTATCGACGCGGCCCTCCAGCTTCTGGTCGCCGCCGAACGACCGGTCATCGTCGCTGGCGGCGGTGTCCTGGCCTCAGACGCCCGCGCCGAACTCGTCGAACTGGCGGAAAAGCTCTCAGTCCCGGTGGCCACGTCGCTGAATGCCAAAACGATGTTCCCACCCGATCACGAGCTGGCCGTAGGTGTTCCCGGCTCATACTCCCGCGCCTGTTCAAATCAGACCCTGTTTGAAGCCGATCTCGTCTTCTTCATCGGCAGCCACACCGGCGGTCAGGTGACAAACTCCTATCAGATTCCTCCCCAGGGCACTCCCATCATCCAGCTCGACATCAACCCCGAAGAGATCGGCCGCAACTACCCGGTTCAGGTCGGCCTCCAGGGCGACGTCAAGCGCAGCCTTAGGCGCATGATCGACCGCGCCGACCCCCGCGAACCCCGCGCCGCCTGGGTCGGCCGTGTTCAGGAGCTGGTGCAGGAGTGGAAAGCGGGCGTAGCAGATCTCGTCAACTCGGAAATCCTGCCCATGCGACCGGAACGCCTCTGTCGCGAACTGAGCGACTACCTGCCATCCGATGCCATTCTCGTTTCCGACACCGGCCACGCCGGAATCTGGACCGGGACGATGCTCGACCTGAAGCGCCCCGACCAAAGCTTCATTCGCTGCTCCGGATCGCTCGGCTGGGGCCTCCCCGCAGCCATGGGAGCCAAGTGCGCGCAGCCCGACCGCCCTGTTCTCTGCTTCACCGGCGACGGCGGCATCTGGTACCACATAGCCGAACTGGAAACCGCTGTGCGCTGCGGTATCAACACCGTAACCGTCGTCAACAACAATCACTCTCTCAATCAGGAACAGGGCGGCGTAGAGCAGACCTACGGAGGAAGGACCGCCGGCTCAGATGAGCTCTGGCTCTTCGAAGACGCCGACTTTGCCAGGATTGCGGAGTCGTTCGGCGCCCTCGGCATTACTGTTGACAAGCCAGGCGAGCTCGCCGGCGCCCTCGATCGCGCCTTTGCCTCTGGCCGGCCGGCTGTTGTCGACGTGAAGACGCACGTTGAAGGCATTGCGCCGCGGGCCTGGATGCCGGCCAGCCAGCCTTAAAATGTAGGATCCTGGTCCTTCCAACCAGGTCGGGGCTGCCTCTGCTCGGCTCTGGTAGTGCGGCCCAAACAGGTCTTTCAGTTTGCTCTGGCAATCGGCAATCTGCTAAAATGTCTCAGGCTTACGACAGTTCCTCTCGCTGCGAGAGGCGTTTCTATCGCATTGGAATTCGGGCAATACTGACCGCTTTCTGTGGTGCTGCCCGGGCAGGCCGACCGCAACGAATCGACCCCATAATCTGAAAGGCTTTGCATGAAAGCGACGCTCTACCTGGACCAAATGGTCGAGCCGGTGGCTGTGCTGGACGACGTCAAGATTGTAGAGTTCGGGAGCGACAATCACCCGGAAGGTGACCGGACCCGAATCTACTACCATACCAGTAACCTGAATGCCACCAGGACGATGGTCGAACTTCACCGAGATCGAAAAATGACGGTCAGACTGGAGGACGGCCGGTCAGCCCCAGCGCTGATCACGCACGCCAGTCTGGATGCCAGAGGCCAATTCGTGGGCGTTTTGAGAGTGCTCGGACCACTGGCCTGAGATCGAAGTGTGCTTCCCTTCCTCCCCGGCTCACCCACGGCTCGATTCAACCCCTGGAAAAACTCTCTGACTCGTCTGCTGTCGGCCAAAGCAATCGGCAACTGCCAACAATTTCATGGTCGCTGAACAGCAACTGCGCCCTGCACAGGAGGAGATCCTCAAGTATGAGGGAGGTCGCCTCGGAATCAGCGCGGTGCCCGGCAGCGGCAAGACCTTCACGCTGAGCCGCCTCGCCGCCAAACTGGTGCACAAGCTGGCAGCCTCAGGCCCCGTAGATGATCGGGAAGTCCTGGTCGTCACATTTACCAACGCTGCTGCCGAGAACTTCCGCAGCAGCATCGGCCGTATCGTCGGGAGCCGTCGACTGCTTCCCAGCGGCTTCCGCGTGGGCACGATTCACAGTCTGGCCCACGACATCGTGCGCGAGCGCCCCGGTCTGGTCGGCCTGGGCGAAGACTTCGACATTATCGACGAGCGAACAAGCCAGGACATTAAGCGCCAGGCCGTCAACAACTACCTTCAGGCGAATCCCGACTTTCTGGGCGGTTACATCAAGCCTGAAAACCTTCACAATTCCCGCAACCTGGTACGCCAGCTCAACCTGACTGCGCAGGAAGTCGCCGAAGCGGTTATTCGACGCGTAAAGGAGCTGCGCACCGATGCCGACGCCTTGGAGAATCTCCTGCAGCGCCAGTCCGGCGCCTGGCCTCTGTTGTCCTTCGGACTCCATGTCTGCCGCGACTACCAGCGCGGCCTGAGCGTGCGCGGTGGCGTCGACTTTGACGACCTGATCCTGCTTGCGCTTCAAGCGCTCGAGACCGATGACAACCTCCTGGCGCGCCTCCAGCGGCGCTGGCCCTTTGTCCTCGAAGATGAGGCCCAGGACAGCAGCGCCCTCCAGGAGCAGATGCTCCTGCTCCTGACGGCCGCGCATGGAAACTGGGTCCGCGTGGGGGATCCCAACCAGGCCATTAACACCACTTTCACCAGTGCCGATCCCCGGTTTCTTAAACAGTTCGTGGATGGCGAGACAGTCGTCAAACTGCCCCTGCCAAACTCGGGCCGCAGCGCATTGCCGATCATCTGTCTTGCCAACCGCTTGATCGACTGGAGCTCTGAAGAGCATCCGCTCCTTTCGCCCGAAAAGGCGCTTTCGCCCCCACACATTCAGCCCACCGAGGAAGACGACCCGCAGCGCAATCCGGAGCCGGGAAACCCGGCCGTCTATTTCTATGACCGTCCACTTGTGCCCGTCGATGAAATCCGGATTCTGGTCACCAGTCTGCAGCGCTGGCTGCCGAAACACCCCGCGAAGACGGTCGCCGTGCTCGTCCCCGACAACCGGCGCGGCGCAGAGTTCAGCAAAGCTTTCGAAGACGCCTCGCTCCCATTTGACGATTCGCTTCTCCGTTCCACCAGCACAACTCGAATTGCCATAGACGCGCTCGTGAAAGCAATGCGCTACATCAGCCAGCCCGCCAACCCCTCCCATCTGCGTCTGCTTTGGAACGAGGTCTGGTGGGCGCGGCGGAGCCGCCTGCACGGTCCTTCGGAAACAGGCGTGGAGTCAGCCCGGGCTGGCGCTGAGGAGGGGCCTCCATCCTGGCTCTCGCATCAGTCCGATTCCGTCGAGAAGACACAGGAAAGGGAGTTGCCCCGGCCAGCGTTGCTCTTTGGCAAAGCGCTCGGCCAGTTGCGCCTGCCGGAGCGTTTCATCTTCCCTGCAGCCGGCGACGACTGGCTGCAGGAACTGCGCTGGCTCGACGATTATGACGGCTTTCGACCCATCGTCCACCGGTTCCGGCAAGACCTCAGACGCTGGTGTTCAGCCGCAGTTCTGCCTGTTGACGAGCTGGTCCTGACTCTGGGACAGGATCTGTTCACAGAAGCTCCTGAACGCGCCTTGGCCCACAGCGCCGCCATCCTGCTGGCCAATCGGGCCGGAGAGCGGCCCGGTCTGCGGTTACAGGAGTTGACAAAAGAGCTGGAAGAGACCGCCGCCAACAAGCGGCGTCTGCTGGGGTTCACCGAAGAAACGCGCGGGTTCGAACCACCCGCAGGCAAAGTGACCATCGCAACGATGCATTCAGCCAAGGGACTGGAATGGGATCGCGTCCATCTGGCGTCCGTCAGCAACTACAGCTTCCCGGGCGGCGGCGACGACGAGTACTACCGAGGGGAACCGAATTACATTCGCGACAGCCTCAATCTGACCGAGGAAGCTCTCGAACAGACCAGGCAACTTCACATGGGGACGCTCGACGAATATGTCCAGGGCGTAGCAACCCGTGAGGCCCGGCAGGAATTTGCCGCCGAGCGTCTGCGCCTTCTCTACGTCGGTATCACCCGCGCCCGCCAGGAGCTGGTCTTGACCTACAATACAGGTAGGTATCATGAAACGCGGCCGAATGAGCCAGCACTGGCTTTCACGGAGTTGGCAAAGACATGGGAGAATGGTCTGAGATGGGAATGAGATGCAAGAAAGTCGATTGGAATGTTTTCTCTCGACTGATCTCGTCAGCATGTATTGGGCATCAGCGTTCGTAAGACTGTCCGGATGGGTATGACTGAACCTCCTCTCGCGAGTCCGGCGTTGCCATCTCCAACTGATCGGATCCATTAATGCGACATACGAAGATTCAGCACTATTGCGAATCCATCATCGAGGCCGGCTGGCTTGCCGCCCTGATCGTCGCGCCGCTCTTCTTCAATACCTACTCCAGCCGCGTGTTTGAGCCGGACAAGATCAGCCTCATTCGTTCCATCTCGCTGGTCATGCTCCTGGCCTATCTTGTAAAGATTCTGGACGGCGGTCGAATATGGCTGCCGGCCGGTGGAGGAGTTCCGCCGGCGGGCAACCAAGTTGCGGCAAGCGAAGGATCACAGTCCACGTTCGAATGGAGGCTGGGCAGCCTCTGGAAACAGCCGCTCCTGCTCCCTTTCGTTCTGCTGGCGCTATCCTACGCCATCAGTACCCTGTTGAGTATTTCGCCCTCCGTAAGCTGGTGGGGGTCCTATCACCGGCTGCAGGGCGCCTACACCTTCGCTGGCTATCTGATCATCGCCGTACTCACAGCAGCCCACCTGAGACAGCCCTCCCAGCTGCGCCGACTTCAACATACAGTTATCATCACCAGCCTTCCCATCGCCGTCTACGGCGTGTTCCAGCACTTCGGCAAGGATCCCCTCCCCTGGGCCCAGGACGTGACCGGCCGCGTAACCGCCAACGCGGGGAATCCAATCTTTCTCGCCGCGCATCTGATCATGGCCTTCTTCCTGACGCTCGAACGCACAGTCTCCTGTTTTGCGTTCCTGTTAAAAAGCGGGCCGCGGCCAGGCGGCGATACTACGCCCGGTACTGCGCCCGAAGACGAACGGGCGGCTCCTACACCCGACTACAGCTTGGCCGGTGTTCTGGCTGGCGGCTGCTATCTGTTTGTACTCGTCATTCAGCTGCTCGCCATTTTCTGGTCCCAGAGCCGCGGCCCCTGGCTTGGCCTCGCCAGCGGTATGTACATCTTTGTGTTGCTCCTCCTGACCGGCATGCGTCCCCGCAACTACCGCGTCTGGACGGCCGCTTGGGCGGGGCTCGGCCTGGTTGGGCTCGTTCTCCTCATCGTCCTGAATACGACCTCGCTCGGCCGCTCTTTTCGCCAGGTCCCAAACTGGGGACGTCTGACGACGATGCTGGATAGCGCTACGGGCACGGGGCGGGTCCGCGTCCTGATCTGGGAGGGTACCGCAGAACTGCTCTTCCCCCACGAGCCGCTGACCTATCCCGATGGAAGAGATGACCCCGTCAATCCGTTCCGCCCCCTGATTGGCTATGGTCCGGAGACACTCTGGATGGCGTTCAATCGCTTCTATCCGCCGGAACTGGCCCAATGGGAATCCCGCAACGCCAGCCCCGACCGGGCCCACAACGAAACTTGGGACGGTCTGGCCATGACCGGCGCTCTTGGCTTTCTGGCAAATTCACTCCTCTTCCTGTCTATCTTCTTCTGGGCCATGCGCTGGCTTGGGCTGGTCCGTTCACGCCGGGACGCCATACTCTTCTTTTCCATGCTTGCAGGCGGGGGTATCCTCCTCAGCGCCCTGTTCCAGGCGCGCGGCGTCAGCATCGGTTTCCTCGGCATAAACTGGCCGACCGGACTGATACTCGGGCTGATTGCGTATGTCACCCTTGCAGTCTTCCTTCAACAGGCATCCCCGGCCGAGGCGGCGCATCGCCCGCGCCAGCTCCTCCTGGTCGCCTCGCTGTCAGCAATCATCGCCCACTATGTCGAGATTCATCTCGGAATCGCCATCGCAGCCACCCGCATCTATTTCTGGACCATAGTGGCTCTGCTGCTGGGCCTGGGAATGAACTGGCTCTTCCCGGAAACCTTCGCGCCCGACCCGGTCTCTGCAAGTCAGACAGCGCCGCGAGGCGAGGAAAACCGGAGCGCACGGAACAGACGGGCTGCCGCGCGGGGGAGGGCCGCGCGCGGCCGTCGTCAGGCTCGGTCATCCAGCAGAGGTTGGGACATCCATTTGCCGGCTACAGTCCTGCCCGACCTTCTGGTCATGATGACGCTTGTCTTTCTCTTTACGATCAATTTTTTGGGAATGTCGAACACTCTCTCCATCGTATTCGCAGGACTGGGCGCCGCCCTTCAGGACCGATCCGGGGCCGCGGTGACAGACATACTGTGGCTGGTCTTTTTCACTTGGTTGATCGCAACTGGATTGGGCACAGCCACCGCCCTGTTGCGCCATCATGGCCTGGGTCTGGGGAAGCAAGTGGGGAGAGGCGCTGCAGGCGGAAGCCGGCGCAATGAGGAAACGCCCCACAGCAGCATTGCGGAAACGGCCCGCCCGTCCGCTCTCTCAACCGTTCTCTATGGCCTGATACTCTTCGCAGGCTGGTTGCTCTATGGCCTCATCCACGCCGCGCGGTTGCTTCCCGGCGCCAGGACGGGTACCGTCGCCGAGCAGCTGGAGCAAATTGCAGGCCACTATAGCCTGTACACCTGGATCGTCGTTCTCTGGTGTCTGCTTGCCGGTCTGTTTCTGTCGTGGCGCAAAATGTCGGATACGCGACGGGCATGGTTGGGGCGCGGCCTGGCTACGGCAGGTGCAGGGATCCTCATGTCTGTCGCTGTCTTCTACATTATCGCCAACATAAACATTGCACAGGTGCGGGCCGACGTCTTCTACAAACAGGGCCAGAACTTCGATTCCGCCGGCGCTTGGGTCGAGAGCTCCGACCTCTACCGCCGGGCGCTTGCAGTCCGCCCGACAGAGGATTACTATATGCTCTTCCTTGGACGCAGCCTGCTCGAAAGAGCGGCGTATGCGCCCAAGGAAGGTTCCGTCGTCTTGCCGGCCGATCCGTCTCTCCAGGACATCTTGAGCCTGGATGTTGATGGCATTGCTCGACTAAGTCAGGACGACGTCCTGTCAGCCGCCAGGTCCGTTCTGCTAAAGGCCCAGGAAGTTAATCCGCTAAACACCGACCACACGGCCAATCTTGCCCGACTATATCATCGTTGGTCTTCCCTGGCAGAGGATCCGCAAGACCGGATTCCGAAACTGGAACTGAGTTTGCAATACTATGACACCGCCCTTTCACTAAGTCCGAATGCTGCCCACCTCTGGAATGAACGGGGTCAGATCCTGGCCTCGATGGGCCGGTTCGATGAGGCAGAGGCGTCATTTCAGCATAGTCTCACCCTGGACGACCGGTTTGAAAATACCTATGCCATGCTGGCGGAGTTGCATTCCCAGCTGAACGCGTCAGAGAAACTGCCCCAGATTCTGGACCGTGGTCTGGAAGTACTGCCGAATAGCCTGGTTTTGCTCACCCTCAAGGCGTCGGCGCTGTCGAAGGCTGGCGATCTGGACGGGGCCTATGAGACCATGTCGAAGGCTTTCGAGAATGACCCGACGAACCTCAACGCTGCACGCAATCTGATAGTTCTGTCACGCTCTCTCGATCGGCCTGACGAGGCAACTTTGTGGGCTGAACGGACTGTTTCTCTGATTGAGAGCGGCTATGGCCACAGCGACATAATGATCCCCGCGTATCGCTTGGTCGCCGAAGTGTATGAAGAAAATGGACGGCTACAGGAGTCAGCCGATATCCTGCGCCGCCTTATGGATTTCGCGCCTGGCGACTACCGCTATCCGTATCAACTGGCTCGGCTTCATTCTGAATTGGGCAACAGCCAGCAGGCTCGCCAGTTCGCAGAAACTGCTCTGACTCTCGCGCCAGACAACGAGAAGGCCGGGATCCAATCCTTTGTTGATTCTCTTGAATAGCCGCGCTGGCAACTGATCCGAGGTGGGTGAATGAGTTCCTTTCTTCTGATGGCAGCCAGCGCTCTGGTCATCGCCATCGGCGGCACACCTCTGGTACGCTATGCCGCCCTGAGGTTGGGCATAATGGACCAGCCCTCAGCGCGCAAGATCCACAGCGCGCCGGTACCGCTAATGGGTGGCGCTGCCATCTATGTGGCGTTTATCGCCGCCCTCGCCCTCTGGGGTGAACGCAGCTATGTCAACGAAGTCGTAGGAATCTTCGTCGGCGCCACGCTGGTCAGCATTGTCGGCGCGCTGGACGACACCCGCGGTTTAGGGAGCTATCTCAAGCTGCTTTTTCAGGTCGCGGCAGCCTCAATACTCATTCTCTCAGGTGTGCAAGTCCGTCTTTTTGATGGATTTCTGGACATTCTTCTGACGCTCCTTTGGGTGGTCGGAGTCACAAACGCATTCAACCTGTTGGACAATATGGACGGGCTCTCCAGCGGGGTCGCCACCATCGCCGCAGCTTTCTTCACCCTCCTGGCTGCAATGAGCGACCAGTATCTCGTGGGGACTCTGGCTGCTGCGCTTTGCGGCGCCTGCATCGGCTTTCTCGTCTACAACTGGAATCCGGCTCGCGTCTTTATGGGGGACACTGGCAGCCTTTTCCTCGGTTTCCTCCTTGCCTCCGTCGGCATCAAACTGCGTTTCCCCGCCAGCAGTGCAAGCATTACCTGGATGATTCCTGTTCTCGTACTGGCGTTGCCCGTCTTCGACACGGCCCTCGTCTTCATCAGCCGCCTGCGCCGCGGCAAAAACCCTCTCACCACGGCAGGCCAAGATCACGTCAGCCACAGGCTGGCCCGGCGAACGGGCAGTCAGCGCGAAGCGGTACTTCTGTGTTATCTTATTACCGGAGGAACAGGTCTGGCCTCCGTTTTCCTGACTCAGGCCAACTTGCAGGAAGCTCTCATCGTCGGGTTGACTGCCCTCGCGCTGGCAGTTTTCGCACTGTGGAAGCTCGAGTTCCAGAGCAACTGAGTGCGGATCGCCGGCCTGCTTCCAAGCCGTGTTCGCCTATCTAATCCGCAAAGGAGACGACTTTGTTCTCAGTTCCCAGACGTAAGCCCACCACTGCTGAAGATCCCTCCCGCAACCAGGGCAGTCCCGACAATCTGCCGTCCGCGAGCTTGGGTTGGGCAGGAAGAATTCGCTTCTCACACTTTGCCGCGCGCTTTACTCAACGTCCAGGATACCTCGCGGTCTTAATCCTGCTCCTTATCGTGCTCGTCATCTCATCCTGCACTGCTCCCACCGGAGCAACCGAAGATTCTCAGGAAGTTGAAGAGGGCGCCGCGGCGGCCCTCGAGCCGGCCGACCGTGATGGAATGTACGACGACAGCCCGGAAATGACCATCGATCCGAATGTCGAGTATCACGCCGTCTTCAAGACCGAGAAAGGTGATATGCGCGTAAAGCTGTTTGCCGAAGAAGCGCCGGTTACGGTCAATAACTTCGTCTTTCTGGCCCGCGACGGTTTCTATAACAACACGCATTTTCACAGAGTACTGGAAAACTTTATGGCCCAGGGCGGAGACCCAACCAATAGCGGCGCTGGGGGCCCCGGCTATCAATTCCAGGATGAGATCGTTGCCAGCCTCCAGTTCGATCGCGCCGGCCTCCTGGCTATGGCAAACGCAGGGCCAAATACCAACGGCAGCCAGTTCTTCATTACCTTCGCTGAAACGCCCTGGCTTAACGGCAACCACACGATCTTCGGCGAGGTGGTCGATGGAATGGACGTGTTGTTCTCGCTCTCACTGCGGGAGCCGAGGGCAGCCAACTCTCCCGGTGATCTTCTGAAAACAGTCGAAATTGAGGAAGGTGAATAACTTCAGACTCTATCACCTGCATCCCGTTCCCGGCGCCCTGGATTCTCGCGCTCATTTCGCTGGTCAGAGCATGCAGAACGCCAACTTGAGAAAGACATGAACACTGTCGGCGATACTGAACAAATTCAAAACGAGACTCTGCCGGCGGCGGGCAGCGACCGTCTGACAATTCTTGAAGAAGCCGGGGCAGAAGGCCTGGATTCCGCCAGACCCAATCCATGGTTGACGGCTCTTCAGATCATCGGAATCCTTGCAGTCGTTGTTGGCGCATTCTGGTTGGGCACGCAGAGAGAACTGGTGCAGCGGTTCAGCCAGTGGGGGTACTTTAGCAGCTTTCTGATCAGCCTGATCGGAAGTGCGACCGTTATCCTGCCCGCGCCCGGGCTTGCCCTGATACTGGCCCTCGGCGCACACTTGAACCCCGTTCTCCTCGGGATCGTTGCCGGCTTCGGCAGCGGCCTGGGAGAACTGTCAGGCTACCTCGCAGGCAAAGCCGGCCGCAATCTCGTCAGTGGTGAGGGGAGGTTCAACTCCTTTCTCCACCACATGACCACTCGCTTTACTACGCCCGCTCTCTTTATTCTTGCTATCCTTCCCTTGCCGATCTTCGATTTTGCAGGCATTCTCGCCGGCGCCCTGCGGATGCCCGTTTTGCGCTTCCTCGCCGTGGTCATCAGCGGTAAAATCATTAAGCACGCACTGGCCGCCTACCTCGGTGCAGAGTTTTTTGAGATGGTACTCACCAGGTACGGCTTCTGATGCCAGCGCCCCCGCCAGTCTGATGGCGGCCCGCCTCAGCGCAGCGCCCGGTTTCTGCGAAACAGTTCACTTCACTCGTGCGGGGCTGTTCCTATAGGAGCACAGAACCATGTTCCAACGTTTTCTCCTGACGTTTCTGCCGATTCTGATCGCTCTTGCGCCTCTTGGATGTAACGCAAACAGGTCAGACGGTCTGGCTCCAGGTGGCACAGGTATGTCCATCGTACATGATGAGGGCCCGACAGGCGGCTTCTTCGAGGACGACTTTTTTGACGACTTCGGACAGGACTTCGACGAATCGGGCGCCCCGCCGTTTTCACTTGGCGAAGGCCAGCCCGATTGGGACGCAGACCAGGCCCGCCCCCCTCTTGCCGAAACGACGCCTCTTTCTCAGCAGCAGATTCAGGCGCTGTTGACCCGTCTGCCTCCTCTTCGCCAGGAAGAAGGGGACGTCGCCCAGGTGCGCCTCCCGGACCAGAGCCTGCCGCCCCCGCGCCCCGGTCAGGAAGTCGAGCTGCCTTTCCCGCCGCCTCAACCCGAGCCACCGCTCGACGTTCAGGAGGACGCGCCCCTGGCCGTCCTTCGTTTTTCGCCGGAAGGGGCTGTCCCGCTCGCCCCGCAGCTGAGTGTAACATTCAGTCAACCCATGGTTTCACTCACCAGTCACCAGGAGCTGGCCGCGGAGGACATACCGGTCGACCTTGAGCCTGCTGTAACCGGCCGTTGGCGCTGGGTGGGAACGAAAACGCTCCTGTTTGAAGCTGGCGCAGACGGGAGCGCCAGAATGCCGATGGCAACCGAGTACGCGGCCCGGATCGCCGCCGGTACGGAGTCTGCTTCCGGAACGAATCTGGCAGAACCGGTCAGCTGGACTTTCCGAACCCCGGCGCCGACTCTGCAATCCGCCTATCCGGTCGGCGGTCCCTTTGGGAGGGAGCCGGTCTTCTTCGCGTCTTTCGACCAGAGCATCGATCCTGCCGCAGTTCTCGAGCATACGCGCCTGACGGCCCAAGGCCGCCAGTACTCTGTGCGCCGAGCCAGCGATGACGAAGTTGCCGAGGATTCGCGGGTCCAGCGCCTGATAGCGAGGTCGGCCGACAACAGGTGGTTGGCATTCGTCTCCGATGATCTGTTGCCCCCCGACACGACCGTAACGGTCACCTTCGCAGCCGGCACGCCGTCCGCGGAAGGACCTCTCGTTACAGCCCATCCCCAGAGCTACAGTTTCAGAACGCCCGGCAAGTTTGCGCTCCGGCAGCGCGAGTGCGCGTGGGGAGGAAACGCCCAGTGCCCCCCCAATAGCCCCCTGTCCCTGCGATTCAGCAATCCCATCGACACCGAGTCGTTTGACCCCTCCCTCATCACTATCGAGCCGAAACTCGACTACGTCTCGTATGAAGTTTTCGGCGATTCAATCTGGATCGTTGGCAATACAAAGGCAAGGACAACCTACGACGTAACCGTCGCCCCGAGCCTGACCGACCGTTTCGGTCAGACTCTGGGCGAGAAAGCGCAGTCCCAGTTCAGGATTGGGCCGATGGAGGCTTTTCTTGCCGCCGGGAGCAGGGGCCCGATTACCATCCTTGACCCCTACGGCAAGCCATCCTATCCCGTCTACTCGGTAAATGTCTATGCAATCAACGCGCGGGTCTATCGCGTCTCTCCGGAGCAGTACACCGAATACCAGCAGTGGCGCAACGACCTCTGGCGCGATGACGAGGCAGAGCCGCCCGGCGAACTGGTCATGGAGCGCAAGCTGGAGATCAGCCGTCAATTCGACACCGTGGTTGAAACTGAAATCGATCTGACCCCCGCGCTCGACCGCGGCGCAGGCCACCTGATCCTGTACATAGAACCGGAGGGCGGTCTGCTCTCAAATCTCCTCAACCGACAGCTGCAGGAGATGAGGATCATTAGTTGGGTTCAGGTGACCGAGATCGGTCTGGATGCCTTTGTCGACGTCGACGAGATGCTTGTGTGGGCCAACAGTCTGGTTGACGGTAGGCCCCTGGCCGGAGTCGAGGTCACTCTGTGGCCGCAGGACGTGCAGGGAATGACCGGCGAGGCAGGCTCAGTTCGGTTGCGCCTGCCTCCCCGCAGTTCCCAACTGCTCATCGCCCGCCGCGGCGATGACGTGACCTTCCTGCCGGAAAACCGATACGAATACTACCGAACCGAAACCGATTGGAACGGATGGCAGAAGCGCGCCGAGCGCGCCAACGTTCGCTACTTGGTCTACGACGACCGCAAAATGTACCGTCCCGGCGAAACCGTCAGCGTCAAAGGCTGGATGCGTCAAATTGAGCGCGGCCCGGAGGGCGACGTAAGCCTGTTGCCGGAAGGCGCGGCCTCCACGCTCAAGTATACGGTGCGCGATTCGTCGAACAACCTGCTCCACTCGGACAGCGTAAGTATCAACGCCCTGGGCGGATTCCACTTTCAGTTTGACCTGCCGGAAAACGTCAACCTGGGCTACGCTTGGATTGAGCTCCACCCGACCTCTGATGACGATTACGAAGCGCGCTACGAGCATCTCTTCCAGATACAGGAGTTCCGCCGGCCCGAATTTGAGGTCAGCGCCACCGTCAGTGAAGGACCCCACGTCGCCGGTGGCCATGCCTTGGCGACCGTAAGCGCCAGCTACTTTGCCGGCGGTCCGCTTCCCGGCGCAGAGGCCCGTTGGGACGTCGAGGCATCAGAAGGGTCCTATGATCCTCCCAACTGGCCCGGCTTTGTCTTTGGAAAATGGTCCCCGTGGTGGGGTTACCATGGTGAATCCGGCTACCTCGGACGCGCATCCTTCAGTTCCCGCACCGACGCGGCTGGCCAGCACAATCTACGCATTGACTTTCTCACCGCCGCCGGCGACGGATCCGGACCGGCCGGCGCAGAGAAAGTAAGACCCTTCCCTGCCCACATTGACGCTACCGCCACGGTCATGGACGTGAATCGGCAAGCGTGGAGCAGCCGGGCCGGTTTCCTGCTCCATCCGGCCGACCGCTACATCGGCCTCCGCACTGCGCGCTACTTCGTCGAACGGGGCGAGCCCCTGTCGGTCGACGTGGTCGTCACCGACATCGACGGCAGTGCGATCGAAGGGCATCGCGCATTTGTGAAGGCCGCGCTAATGGATTGGGAATACCGCGACGGCGAATGGCAGGAGACCGAGAAGGAGACGCAGGAATGTTCGGTCGAGACAACGGCCGCCTCGCGGCCGGACGGCCCCGACCAGGGCTTCGCCTCCTGCTCCTTTGAGACGGCAGTCGGTGGGGCGTACCGGATCACCGCCACTGTTGTCGACGAAGCCGGCCGCCGTAACCGGACCGAAATGACCCGCTGGGTGACCGGCGGTCAGCGCCCTCCCCGCGGCAACCTGGAACGGGAGGAGCTGCAGCTCATTCCGGACAGCGAAGACTATGCTCCGGGTGACATGGCCGAAATTCTGGTCCAGGCGCCTTTCCACCCCGCGGAGGGCCTCCTGACACTGCGGCGTGACGGCCTTGTGTTCAGCGAACGGTTTACTATGGAAGGACCCACCTACACGCTGCAAGTGCCAATCGAAGAGAACCATATCCCCAACATCCACGTACAGGTGGATCTCGTCGGCGCAGGCGAGCGCGTTGATGACGCAGGCAACGCGCTCCCGGGTCTGCCTCGCCGCCCCGCCTACGCACGCGGACGGCTGAACCTGTCGATTCCAGCACTGAGCCGAACATTGCATGTAGACGCGAAACCGAGGGCGGCTCGACTGGAGCCTGGCGCAGAAACAACGATCGACGTGACCGTTACGAAAGCGGACGGCGCGCCTGTGGACGGCGCCGAATTCGCCGTCGTTGTCGTCGACGAGGCGATACTCGCCTTGACCGGCTATCAGCTGATCGACCCCATCAACGTATTCTATGGCCACCGCGGTCGCGGCGTTAGCGATCATTACAACCGCGACGATCTCCTGCTTGCCAGCCACCAATCGCTGCAAGGCGCAACGCCGCTGCCGACCAGGACCCCCCAACCCCCGCCGGCGTTGCAGCAGTCAAGGTCCATGGGGTTGGTGGCTGCAGCCCCCGACGCTATGGCGGAAATGGCCATGGCCGATGAATCGGCCGAAGAAGAAGGTCCCGCAGATGGCGGCGAGCCATCGATTCGGGCCCGGCTGAACTTTGAGCCCTTAGCCCTTTTCGCGCCCGAAGCGCGTACCGGCCGGGACGGCCAGGCCACTGTATCGGTCAAACTGCCTGATAACCTGACCCGCTACCGCGTGATGGTTGTAGCAGTCGCCGAGGGCCGTTTCTTCGGCGCCGGGGAATCCAGCCTGATTGCGCGCCTGCCGCTCATGGTTCGTCCCTCCGCCCCGCGTTTCCTGAATTTCGGCGACAGCTTCGAGCTGCCGGTCGTCCTCCAGAACCAGACCGACGAAGCAACAGAGGTACATGCAATCGTTCGCGCCGTGAACGCCAACATCATCGGAGAGAGCGGAGTGGAAGGCGTGGCCGGCTACGCAGTGACCGTCCCTGCCAACGACCGCGTGGAAGTGCGCTTTCCCACAACCACGGCCAGCGCAGGCAGTTCCCGCTTCCAGTTCGGCGCGATCGACGCCAATCGACCGGCCGTCGCTGACGCGGCCGAACTCTATCTGCCGGTGTTCACGCCTGCGACCACCGAGGCCTTCGCCGTTTACGGCGAGATCGACGAGGACGGCGCAGTCATGCAACCCATCCGGCCTCCTGACGGCACAATTCCTGAATATGGCGGCCTGGAGGTCACACTCTCCTCCACCGCTCTGCAAACGCTGACGGACGCCTTCATCTACCTGGTGAGTTACCCGTTCGACTCCTCCGCGCAGATAGCTTCCCGCATCCTTGCTGTGGCCGCGCTGCGGGATGTGCTGGCGGCTTTCGACGCCGAAGGACTGCCTGCTTCGGATGAGATCGAGATGACCATGGAACGGGATCTGCAAACACTCGAAGCTCTGCAAGACCACGGGGGCGGCTTCCCCATCTGGCGGCGAGGTGGTGAAATCTGGCCCTACCACAGCGTGCACGCGGCGCACGCACTCGCGCGCGCCCGTCTGAAAGGGTACCCCGTGCCCAACCACATGATCAGCCGTTCGCTCGATTATCTCCGCGATATCGAGCGGCAGTTCCCCTCCTGGTACACTGTCGAGGCCCGCCGCGGGCTTTCCTCCTACGCCCTCTATGTTCGCAAACTGCTCAACGACGACGATCCTGCCAAGGCGCGGTCACTGGTAAGTGAGGCGGGACTGGGAAACCTCTCCGTGGAAAGCATCGGCTGGCTCCTCTTCGTCTTGACCGATGACGCGGCATCGCACGCGACGGTTTCCGAAATGCGGCGTTTCATCGCGAACAGGGTGACCGAGACAGCAGGCGCGGCAACGATAGCGACCGGCTATACCGACGGCGACTACCTGTTGCTCCATTCCAGCCGCCGCGCCGACGCGGTCCTGTTGGAAGCCCTTGTCCTGGATCAGCCGGAAAGCGATCTGATAACCAAGCTCGTGCGCGGCCTGCTGGGCCATCGCACCGCCGGTCGCTGGAGCAACACCCAGGAAAACGTATGGGTCCTGCTGGCGATGGACCGCTACTTCCAGCGGTTCGAATCCCAAACGCCCGACTTTGTCGCCAGAATCTGGTTGGGGGAGCG
This sequence comes from Caldilineaceae bacterium, assembly GCA_965200615.1. GTDB lineage: Bacteria > Chloroflexota > Anaerolineae > Caldilineales > Caldilineaceae > Bin5. The sequence continues at coordinate 3,266,359 of OZ241377.1, forward strand.
GTTCGCGGCGACCCGCGCCTTCCAGGGCCGTTCGACCGATAACGTGGGCCTTGATCTGCCCATGCAATTCCTGCATGAGAGCGCGTCAAATGCAGAGGGGGACCTGCCCCTGTTGGTCCAGAAGGAGGGCCGGGGGCGGCTCTACTACCGGTTGGGGCTCCGATACGCTCCCATCGACCTCAGCCTGGGTCCGGTGGACCATGGCTTCACCGTCGAACGTATCTACGAGGCCGTGGACGACCCCGCCGATGTACACCGCGATGAAGATGGCGTCTGGCACATCAGGGCCGGCGCTCGTGTGCGGGTCAGGCTGACAATGGCGGCTCCCTCCCGCCGCGTCCACGTTGCCTTGGTCGATCCTCTGCCAGCCGGTCTCGAAATACTTAACCCGGATCTGGCCGTGACCGCCGATCCACCGTCGGATCCGAACAGATCCCGTGCCAGGCGCTGGTGGTGGGGCAGCTGGTATCAGCATCAGAACCTGCGCGATGAACGGGCCGAGGCCTTCACGTCATATCTGTGGGCCGGCGTTTACGAATACAGCTACCTCGCCCGCGCAACCACCCCCGGAGACTTCGTTGCGCCCCCCGCCAAGGCAGAGGAAATGTACGCCCCCGAAACCTTCGGCCGGACGGGAACCGATTGGATTGTCGTAGAGGTCAGCGAAGAATAGAATGTGATTGGACCAACTCTTACTTCTGACTCAGCCTTTGTATGGAAAGGAGACAAATGGCTCGCAGAAGGGCAACAAGGGGAAACTGTCAGTTCTGTGGCAAGGAATACACTCGCTGGGGAATGACTCGTCATCTGCAAACGTGTGCCGCGCGTGCAAGCGCAATCGAATCTGATGCCGCGGGGCCGGGACAACAGCAAAAGATATTTCACCTGCTGATTGAGGATGTTTGGACCTCCGACTACTGGCTGCACCTGGAAATTGCAGGGCAGGCCACGCTGGACCAGTTGGATCAATATCTGCGGGTCATCTGGTTGGAGTGTTGCGGCCACTTGAGCCACTTTCTAATCAACGGAATCTACTATGATAGAGAGATTGAAATCGAGTGGGCAATCGGCGAGACTGAATCGATGTCCACACAGATCGCCGATGCATTTGATGAGGAAACAGAGGCAGAATACCAGTATGACTTCGGTACCACAACCGAGCTGTTGATTTCCGTACTTGCCGTGCGCTCAGGCAACTGGACGGGCAAACCCATTCGAATGTTAGCGCGCAACAATACGCCCACAATGAAATGTATGGTCTGCCGCAAACAGGCCGACTGGATTTGCGCCGGATGTCTATGGGAAGGCAACAACTGCTTCTTGTGCGATCGGCACGTGAACGAGCATCTGCACGAAGATGCGATGATCCTGCTTGCCGTAAATTCACCGCGAATCGGCATGTGCGCCTACGAGGGCCCGGCAGAGCCTCCCTACTAGCCATCTGGTCGCAACAACTGTTTCCGAATCTCCAGCCAGATTTCGGTCAGGTCCAGTCTGTCGATCCAGTGCGTAAGGTAGTCGTGTTCCAAGCTGTCATCTCCCACCGTGGCGATGATACTGCCAATGTCGCGGACATGTTTGGGCTGGCTGCTCAGTCTGTAGTATTGCAGCTTATAGAGGATTAGGTCCTCGGGTGAATGCACATATGCCTCGCCGATACCAGGGCCGAAGTCGACAAGCAGGCGACGCTGCAGAGCGCTTGCCCGCAGAGCATCGTCGGGCCGCAGCAGGAAGATTTCCAATTTGTACCCTGTAGGCAGGTGCACGGCGTTGATTGGCAAGTCCCCCGGCGAAATGTAAAGATCAAGTATGACTTCAACAGGCGCCAGCATTCCCCTATCCTTCAACGCCTCGGAAAGCTGGGCCATCTGCTCGAGTGGCAGATCGACGACGACATCGAAGTCGCGAGTGGTTCGGGCCTCTCCCCATCCCCATACGGCAACCGCTCCTCCTACCAAGTACTTTACACGCGTCTCTTCCAGCGCATCAAGAACCTCGCGAACGAAGCTACCGAATTCCTGTTGAGTGTCTTCTGCCACTGCCTCTTTCCCGTTCACAACCGCTTTTCGCGCGAGCCCGAGCGACATTCCCTCTGTCAGTTCAGGACGGCGCGCCCGTATTCGATAGGACGTGACTTGCTCGGCGATTCGAATCATCGAGAGTCCTTGCTGCGTCCGTTGCGCCGTCGTCAACTTCCGGGTAACCGAGATCTGTGCCGGATCGACATCCCTCAGCGCGCCCGCGATCTCCCGCTCTTGTCTGTCGGTGAGAGCCATTGCGAAATCCCCTTCTCGCGTCTCACAACGTCGAAAGCGAAGCTGACTTGGCCGGATACAGATTCACCAACGCTCCGTCAGGCCGTCCTCCGCTCTGGACTGAGACCCTTTCCAGTCCAGCCTCCCCAATCGCGCCACAATCCGCTGCATGATCGCCTGCGCGACCTCGTCCTTGCTCATTAACGGCCAGGCCTCACGGTTACCATCTCGCTCGAACAGAGTAACCCTGTTCGTGTCAACCGCGAAGCCGCTGTCAGGCGCGCTTACGTCATTGAGCACAACGAGATCGAGGTTCTTTCTCTCCAACTTGTCTATGGCGTTCGCCTCCAGGTCGTTCGTCTCCGCCGCGAAACCGATGACAAGCTGCGGCCCCGGACTGCGCTCACCGCGCTGTCTGCCGACCTCATGCAGAATGTCCGGCGTCCTTTCCAGCGAAATGACCTGTTGCTGCGGCGATTTCTTCAGCTTGTAGTCAACGCTGTCTGTCGGCCGGTAGTCGGCGACCGCCGCCGCGCCGATCAGGACATCCGTCTGCGGCAGCTCTTCCATCACCGCCGCATACATCTGCTGGGCTGTATGCACCGGCACGAGCGAAACGCCGCCGGGTGGATGCACTGCCAGGGGCGCATGCACCAGAACCGTTTCCGCGCCCAGATCACGCGCTGCCCGCGCCAGCGCCGCCCCCATTTTCCCAGTCGAATGGTTGCCCATGAATCGCACCGGATCGATCGGCTCCCGAGTGCCGCCGGCCGTGATCACCACGCGTAGTCCGTCCAGGGGGCCTCCCCGGCCGATCACCTTGCACGCGACTTCGAAGATATCCTCCGGCTCCGCCACACGCCCCTCACCCACTTCACCGGACGCCAGCCGCCCTTCCTCCGGGCCGATGAAGTCGACGCCCCAACCCTGCAATGTCTGCACATTGCGCATCGTCGCCGGGTGAGTCCACATGTTGGTCTCCATCGCCGGCGCCAGCAGCATCGGTCCTTTGTAGCTCAGCGCAGTAATGCTCAACAGGTCGTCGCTCAGACCCAACGCGAGTCGCGCAATCGTGTGCGCCGTCGCCGGCGCGATAATAAACAGGTCCGCCGCATGGGCCAGCGCCACATGTCCAATGCGCAACCGGCCCGCATCGTGCCAGAACTCGAAAGTGTCAGTCGCAACGCTCCGCTGTGTGATCCCCTGAAAGGTTACAGGCGCAACAAACTTGGCGGCCGAATGTGTCATGATCACGTCCACCAGCGCATTGGCCTGTGTAAGGCGGCTGGCCAGTGTCACCGCCTTGTAGGCCGCGATGCCGCCGCTGACGCCGAGCGCGATACGTTTGCCGGAAAGAATTGGGGCCATGTGATAGCTCCAGGCCAGGTTGACTTTGGACTGCCCGCCCCTGCAGGGCGCGAAAGCAGATCAGGAATCGGCAATGCCGCCGTCTCGATGGCGTGCCAGGTAGGATTGCGACGAGTTCCGCACCTCCTCCGAACTGAAGTCCGGCGCATGGCGGGCGCAGGCTGCTTCGTCCACCTCCACGCCCAGGCCCGGCTTCTCAGGCGGCAATATGTGGCCGTCGACAACTGTCAGAGGCTCGACAACGAACTCCGTCATCGAGAGTGGCATGTCGTCAGGGTCAACCATCTCCTGAATGACAAAATTGGGCGTCGTAAAATCAACGTGGACGCAGGCTGCCGTCGAGACCGGACCATACGGGTTGTGGGGGGCGAGGCCGGCGTAATAGACCTCTGCCAGCGCAGCGATGCGGCGAATCTCGCTGATGCCCCCGGCGTGACAGGCATCCGGCTGCAGCAGGCTGGCCGCGCCCGTTTCGAGAATCTCTCGAAAGCCCCAGCGGGTAAAGAGCCGCTCCCCCGTCGCAATGGGAATATTCGTTGCCCTGGCGACCTGTGCCATCGCCGCCGGGTTCTCCGCCTGAACCGGCTCCTCCATGAAAAACGGGTAGTACGGCTCAAATCGATGCGCGTAGCGAATCGCCATCTGCGGCGTAACCCGCCCGTGCATATCCAACAGTATGTCCACGCCGTTGCCGACCGCTTCGCGCACCGCCTTCAGGCCGGCCTCCGCTTCATCCAATACCCCCGGCCCGTCGAGGATATTGGTAATCGGCACAGGAACCGTTTTGACGGCGTCCCAGCCTTTGGCCGCCTTGGACAGCGCGCTCTCCGCCATCGCCTCGGGCGTGTCGCCGCCAAAGTGCGTATACATCCGCACGCAGTCCCGTACCTTGCCGCCGAGAAGCTCGTAGATCGGCTTGCCCGCCTCCTTGCCTTTGATGTCCCATAGTGCCTGGTCAATGCCAGAGAGAGCGGAAAGGCCGATGACGCCCTGCCGCCAGAAGCCGCTGCGATAGAGGACCTGCCAGCAATGTTCAACCTCAAGTGGACTGAAGCCCAGGATCATCGGCTCCATATCCTGAACACAGCCGGCCACCGCCCGCGGTTTGCCTTCAACCGTCGCTTCTCCCCAGCCGACCAGACCAGGCTGATCAGTCTCGATCTTGACAAAGACGAAAGTGCGCCGCTCCCCCTGCGCGAAAATCGGTCTGATTGCTGTAATTTTCATCGTAACTTTCCTTGTGAGTTATAAAGCCAGCCCGTACCCCTTCAGTGTACGAGAACCGGCGGCCGGGGCCGCTCAGGCCGCCTCCAGGATATCGCGTACCATGGACTCTGCAAGTCTCTGTTCCGGCGCGCCGGCCTCTATCTCTCCATCAAGAAGAGCCGTTCGCAATCTGCGCATAATCTGCCCGTACTCCGGACCGGGCTGCAACCCCAGTCGTATCAGGTCTCTTCCATCCAATGCCGGGTGAACGTGCCGCCAAGTCTGTTCGTAGCATTTCAACCGCCTGCGCAGCAAGGAATCCTGCTCCACCAACGAGAGCAGCAGCAGCACGGCCGGCTGCGCCCGATCGAGAACTGCCACAACTTCGCTCGGCCGTTGCTGTGGGTCGCTCAGCTGTGGCTGCCGGGTCTTGACCATCCGAAGCTCTCGCATCAGTCGCTGCGTTCTGCCGCGAAGTCTCAGCCGTTCGCTCAGCTCCTTTTCAAGCGAGGACGCCTTGTCACCGTCTCCGTTCTCTACGGGCAGCAGATCGTAAACGAGTAGACCCCAATAGAGCCTCTCGATCGGCGTGTCCTCCATCTGGAACTGCTCTGTCCGGACCTTGACCGGCGCCTCGTCAGGGCCGTTGTCCCCTTCACGAGCTTTGACCGGCCTTCCCGCGTCCATTAGTTCCCTGAGGGAGGCGCAGCGCTTCGCAAAGGAGGGGCCGGCCCGCAAAGCAGGATGAATCCGTCTGAGTATGCCCAGCTCGTCCAGACGAAAAACTGCATCTTCCGGTCTCTCTTCCTGGAAAATCCGATCCAGTTCCTGGCGAATACGCGCCGAAGTGACGCGCCTGAGCAGCGGCGCGGCATCCAGTAGATGCTCCTGGGTACGCGCCTCGATCCGGAATCGGAACCGCTGTTCATAGCGCACCGCGCGCAGGATTCTGGTCGGGTCATCCACAAAACTCAGGCTGTGCAGGACCCGCACGACCCCTGTCCTCAAGTCAGACAACCCGCCGTAGAAGTCGAGCAGGTCGCCCCACCTGTCCGGAGTCAGAGCGACAGCCAGCGTATTGACCGTGAAATCCCGCCGGTGCAGGTCCAGTCTGATGCTGCCCTGCTCCACGGTCGGCAGGACCGTTGGCTCTGTATAGAACTCTGTGCGTGCAGTCACAAAATCGAAATGAGGCGGCAGTGGGCCCTGGTCCGCCCCTGTGTCGCTGGCCAGCAGGTCCGGGCAGGTAACTGGATGCCCGGGCTCGTCTAAAATCCACTTGGCAGTGCCAAAACGGGCATGCGTAACGACCCGTCCCCCGCACCTGGCCTGCATGCGCTCCGCCAGTTCGATTGCATCACCCTCGACAACCAGGTCCATGTCCAGAGAACCCGCTCCGTCGGCGCTGTCGAAGCGCCCCATGAGCAGGTCTCGGACAAAGCCGCCAACGACATACACGGCATGTCCCATCGCCGTCGCGGTCTCACCGACAAGCCAGAGGAGACGTTGCTGCCTGGCCGGCAGGACCTGAACCAACTCTCGACTGACATCCGGGATATTTGGCGAACTCTCTCTCTCTTCTCCCCAAAGTTTGAGCAAATCTGTACGAGTTACAATTCCGACCAACTCGCCGGCGGCGTCCACAACAGGAATCTGCCCCCAACCGCTCTCGATCATGAGCCCATGGAGCGCACTGACAGGAGCGTCCTCGCGGACTGTATGGTCACCTTGGCGCATTACCTTATGGACCGGCAGCGCACCCAGTCGGTGTGTAATGGTTCGGTCCGCCTCTCGTCGGGTCAGGATTCCAACCAGTCTGTCGCGACCGTCTTCATCTCTCTGCAGGACCGGGAACCCTTCATGACCGTAGCGCTGCATCAACTCCATCGCGGTGGCAACCGACATGCCACCCTCCAAGGTCCGTGGTCGACCCCGGCTCATAATCTCTGCTACGGTCGTCGGAGAACCTGCATGCTCTTGAAGCAGGATGCCAATACGCTCTCGCACCTCCGCTAGAGTGGTCCCTTCCAGCAGCGCAGCGGCTGCTCGCCTGTGGCCTCCGCCCCCGAGCGGCTCAGTAATCATTCCGACGTCGATCGCGTCCGTGTTACTCCGGGCCACAACTTGCACGTGGTCCTTGAGATTGACGACGACAAACAGCGCATCCGCGTTGAAAAGGTCGTTCAGCCTGTGCGCAAGCCCACTGAGTTCATCATCGTAGTCAGGGGCATCAGCGCTGGCGATAACAACATTCTGACCGGCGATGGTCACATGCTCCGCGTGCTCGGTCAACTGCATAGACAGTTCATTCTGCGCGTCCGTGGGAGGAAAATTCAGGAAACGCCGCATCACGTCGAGGCGGGCCCCCTGTTCGACCAGCCAGGCCGCACAACGAATGTCCCGATGTGTTGTCGAGGGGTAAAGGAGGCTTCCGGTGTCTTCGTAAATGCCCAGCGCCAGCAGAGTCGCCCGAAATGAGGAAAGCCCCCTGTTCTGCTGCATCAGCCGCTCGACGAGCAGCGTGGCGTTGGCGCCCGTCGTATGTGGGCCAAGCGACTCCTGCCAGACTTCCCAACCTGTTGGCAGCGGCTCAGCCGCAGAATGGTGGTCTATGACCAGGTGTCGGGTACCGTCGCCCATCCCTTTCACCGCGTTAAATCTCCGCGTGTCGACGACAATCGCCAGCTCGACGCTGCCGCGCGGCAGATGCCGTGGCTCGACGAAAGGGAACTGGTTTCGGTATAGGGACAGAAATGCCTGGACGTTGCGCTTGAGTTTCCAGGGCAGGACAGGAAACGCCTCTGGGAAGAGCAGTGCGCCGCCCAGCAAGGAGGCCAGCGCGTCAAAATCTGCGAGTTCGTGGGTGAGTATGACTGTCTGGCTGCGCATCGGTGAAATCGGTAAGGCCGCCCATGGAAACTGCAAAACACTATACCCATCGCCATGCGGATGGGCAAGCACAGTGCTGAAGGCGTCCTGCCCTCCAGGGCAGGCCTATTCCGACTCCATTGACACGGCCGCTAACCGCCCTCTGCGCGGCGCAAAAGCGCCAGGGCAGCCTTATTGTGGCGTTCGGCTAATTTAGGTACGTCAATGTGAGGAGGAACACCGTCCTCAACTAGGAGCCGCCCATTGACAAAGGAGAAATCGACTGGCTGCGGCGAACAGAAAACCAGCGCCGCGACAGGATCATGCACCGCGCCGCCCGCGAAAGTAAGTGCCGAAAGGTCGAATCCGATCACGTCTGCGGCCATCCCCGGCGCCAGCGCGCCGACATCGTCGCGCCCCAACACTGAGGCCCCGCCCAACGTGGCGATCTCCAGCGCCTCCCGCGCCGTCATGCCGTTGGGATTGCCCATAACGCGTTGCAGCAACAGGCACTGTCGCACCTCTTCCATCAGGTTGCTGCCATCATTGCTTGCGCTTCCGTCCACGCCCAGCCCCACGTTCACACCCGCATCCCGCATGGCACGCACCGGGGATATACCGCTGGCCAACCGCATGTTGCTCGTAGGGCAGTGTGCTGCACCTGTCCTTGTTCTCGCGAACCGACCGACCTCCTCCTCATTCAGATGCACGCAGTGGGCGTGCCATACATCATCGCCTAACCAGTCCACTTCTTCTGCGTACGTCCCGGGCCGGTAGCCGTACTGCTCCATGCAGAACTCTTCTTCGTCAAGTGTCTCCGCCAGATGCGAGTGAAGGTGGACATCCATCTCAGGTCCGAAAGAGCGCGCCAGTGCTGCGCTCTCTCGCATTAGGTCCTGCGTGACGCTGAATGGGCTGGCCGGGCCAATCACCACTCGGCGCATCGAAAACCGGGAAGCGTCATGGAATGTCTCGACGAGGCGCCGGCTTTCAACAAGAATGTCGCTCTCCCCCTCAGTCATCCAGTCTGGAGGAAGGCCGCCTTTGCTCTCGCCAAGGCTCACACTACCTCTTGTTCCATGAAATCGGACACCGATATCCTCCGCAGCAGCAAACTGGTCGTCGAGTCGCGTCCCATTTTGCCAAAGGTAGTGATGATCGCTGCTGGTCGTGCATCCGCTCAATAACAGCTCGGTCAACGCGACCTGAGTGCTGACTCGCACATCCTCAGGCCGGACTCCCGCCCATATTGGATACAGGGCTCGCAGCCAGTCGAAAAGCACACCGTTCTGGGCCGCAGGCACAGCCCGCGTAAGCGTCTGAAAGAAATGGTGGTGTGTATTTATGAAGCCGGGGAGGACTATCTTCCCTCGTGCGTCCAGAAATGCCGCAGACGATGAAGAGTCGGAGGTCGGTTCCTTCCTGTACTCGGCCGGCAAGTCGGCAGTCGCACCGACCCAGACGATTTGCGGACCCTCCATCACAAGCGCGCCGTCAGCGATCTCTTCGCGCTCTTCATTCATCGTTACAAGGCATTCCGCATTCGTCACAATGGTCCTTGAATTCATCGACAATACTGCTCCCTTTCAGTGAATGCCCTTATCAGGCTGTTTAACGACTGTGCCAGGAGTACCTGAAGCTACCCTTACAGGTCTGGCTGTGCTGCCTTCATCCCTTCCCATCAACTCAGTGCCAGCAGGCTAGGGGTCATCCCTTCCTCATCCAACATCTCCTTCAATTCCACGGTGGACAACGGACGCCCTTTGCCTGCCAGGGCCGTTAGGGCCGCCTCCATTACATTCGTTCCAAAACTGCGCCCATCCAATCGCGGTGTCACCGTAGCCAGACGGGAAACGCCTCGCTCCTTGAGAAAGCCTATGTCTTCGTCCGTTGTGGTATTTGTCACAATGAACTTGCCTTCTAGGCTCGGGGGCAAGTGCTGCTTGATGTAATGAAAATCATCGGCAATGATCGAGGCCCAACTGTACTGTGCCGCGAATTTGGGGACGATCCGCTCCTGTTGTTCCCCGGTGGGGTAGATCCAGGAAAGGGGCAGGCGGGCCATGACGGGAAGCAGGATCCGGGCCAGCAAATGGAGCGTGCTCAGGCTTCGCAAAAAGACGGGGATTCCCAGACCGAAAGCCAGATCGCCAAACAGCGGCTGATAGTCCATGTCCAGAAAGCCGCGCACCATCGCGTAGCGGCCGACAGCCACGCAGAACAGTACGCGCTTGGGATGTGGGGGCAGGAGAGTTTGCAGCCGCTGCGCAGTCTGTCGCTCGACTACGGTGCGGATGCCGCCCCCGTCCACGACGGGAGACTGTACGCCGGCGACGATGCTGCGAACGGAATGGAGCGGAAAGTAACGGTCGTTTACCTCCAGGCCCAGGGCTGCGCCGCCAAAGCCGAAGGCATCTACCTGGCCGTCATATTCCAGAAACAGTTGCCGCATTCGTTTCTGGTCTCCATCGGCGCCGATCCGCTCCAGGACGATCCGTTCGTTCCTGAGCGTAGTCTCGACCCGTTTGTTTCGCCTGCTGTTGCCCAAGCTGATGGAGACGACCCGTTTCATTTTGATTCTGCCTCGGCACAATTGTAACTCGGCTACATTTCGGCCCTGTGGCGCGCTAAAAATCTGCGCGCTTTGCGCACCGGCCATCTGCGCCGCCAGCCTCAGTCGATTACGCCAATGTAGCGTCCGGCCTCGATGAAGACACTCAACGCGAACTCGATGTCTTCTTCAGTATGGGCAGCCGTCACATTCGCCCGCAGGCGGGCGGTACCTTCCTTTACGGCCGGTGGCAGTACGGGCAGTACGAATATGCCGTTGTCTTGACAAAATTTGGTCATTGCAAATGCGCGTTCTTCGGTTCCGACCATGATTGGAACTATCGGCGACTCCGTCTGACCGGTGTCGAAGCCGGCGGCCTGCAGGCCGCTTGTGAAATGCTGTGCATTGCGAAGGAGGATGCGGTTGCGCTCTGTGCCTTCATCTTCAAGCACGTGGAAGCCTTCAGTGATGGCCGCCGCCACAGAGGGCGGCAACGCGGCGCTGAAGACAAACCCGCGCGCAGTATGCCGCAGGTAGGTGACCAGCTTTTCGCTGCCAGCCACATAGCCGCCAATGCCGGGAATCGCCTTGCTGAGCGTACCCATCTTCAGATCGATGGAGCCGAACATGTCGAAATGCTCCTCGATCCCGTGTCCGGTCTTACCCAGTACACCGATGCTATGGGCCTCGTCCAGCATCAGCCTCGCATTGTGGCGCCTGCAAATCTCATGCGCCGCAGGCAGATCAAAGATATCGCCGTCCATCGAGAAGACAGCGTCCGCGATGACCAGTTTGCCTGCGCCTTCCGGGGCGCGGCGCAGCTGTCTCTCGAGGTCATCCATGTCGTTGTGTCGGAAGCGGACGAACTTGCCTCGGGCCAGTAGACAGCCATCGACGATACTCGCATGGTTCCATCTGTCGGAGAATACCCAATCCCCTCGCCCGACAACTGTACTCACGGTGGCAAGATTGGTAACATAGCCTGAACTGTAGACGATGGCCTCTTCCCGGCGGGCGAAATCGGCGATCGTCCTCTCCATCCTGGCATGAAGGTCCAACGTGCCTCCGAGAATGCGCACGCCATGTGTACCTGTTCCGTACTTGTCTGCGGCCTCTTTGGCCGCCGCCACGATGCGAGGATGGTTGATCAGTCCCAGGTAACTGTAGGTTGCAAACATCAGCTTGCGCTTGCCCTCAGTATGTACCCAGGGTCCCTCCAGAGAATCGACCGCCTGAAAGTAGTAGTAGTGTTCGCTGGCCTTCGCCTCTTTGGTGCGTTCCCACCAGGCATCGATCTTCTGGCTAAAGGCGTCGACCTGTTCACCACCTCCATTCAGGAAGGACTCAAGAGGAGGGGCGTCTATGGCTGCCGTGGAGATGCCATCGGGATGGACCCCAATCGGCTCCGCTCCAAGGCGCGCTAACTGATCAACCATTGTATGAGACCTCGTTTTCAACTACAGTACAATATACCAGGGTAGAGATGGCGCCGGAATAAATGTTTTGCCACTGTCAGCCCGCAAAAGCAGCCAGCCCAATTGACGCGACTAAGGACGCGAGAATAATATCATAGAATTGTAACGTATAGTAGTCCACCCTGCAAAGGCGACAATTGTTGGGACAGATTTTCGGATATGGGCGTGAATTTCGCCTGCTCTCTTCGAAAAATGTCGGCCGCCGGAGCGGCGGCATTTTCCCAAAGCGACGAATGATGAAAGAACCTCCAAACTCAGGTTCGCAGCGCCGGCCCTCGGACCTCGACAACATCTATCTGCCCCATGGGCTGCTGCGTAACGGCGATCTGCAAACGATCCTTGGGCAGCACATCCCCTCTGATGCCAGGGCCGTTATGGAGCGAGAGCAGATGATCCTGTTCGACGCCGGCTCTGATCGGACCGAACTTGAGACGGATCGGACCGTGCGGCTGCTCGGCGTCTACACGCCAAGCAGCTCTCCCATCAACGCGCCTTCCGGACCTGAGGGGCTGGCAATGTTGCTGCACGGATGGGAAGGAGACAGCCACTCCGCCTACAATCTGATTCTGGGCAGCGAGTTGATTCGGGCAGGGTATGACGTCGTGCGCCTCAACATGAGGGACCATGGACCGACGCACCACTTGAACAAAGGTATCTTCTTCGGCACATTGATCGAGGAGGTGCACGCCGCCACCCACCAGGTCGGGCTTCTCGCCGCGGGCAGGCCGTTCTTCATCATTGGCGCGTCACTCGGCGGCAATTTCGTAGTTCGCATAGCCCTTCGACACTCGAGAAATCCTATCCCCAATCTTCGTCGGGCCATCGCCGTCAATCCCGTTCTCAATCCACGTCGCGCATGCTTACTTCTGGACGACCACCGACTCCTGCGCCGCTATTTCCGCCGCCGCTGGCTCGAATCGCTCTTGAAGAAGCAGAAGCTCTTTCCGGATCTATACGACTTTACGCCTCTGGCCTCCGTCCCGACGATCTGGGAAATGAGCGACTGGGTGACCAAGAGCATGTCCTTCTACGATGACGTGGAAGAATACCTTGACGCCTACAGTGTCAAACCCAGGGATCTGCTCGACCTGGCCGTCCCGCTTACTATTCTCACCGCGGCCAACGACCCCCTGATTCCATCCGACGATATCGAAGCTCTTCCAACCCATCCTCAACTGCAGGTAAACGTCCTGCCCTACGGGGGCCATGTAGGCTACAACGATCTCTTTCCGCTGCGAAACTGTCTTCCGGATCTGATAAAGCACGTGCTGAAACAGGACGCCGCCGAATACCCGCACTCCGGACGGCGCCAATTCTTCGGTCGCGCATAAAATGTCGGTTATACTGAACCGCAATAACGGTAACGTTCTCGTAGTGAAGCGTCAGGTCGAACCGACGCGCAAAAAGATAGCGCCATGCCGCACATACTGATCATAGGCGCAAATGGACAGCTCGGGCAGGCACTTAGAGCCCAATTCAATTCCGCCGCAAAACTGACCTGCTGGACGCGCCCGCGATACGATGTCGCCGACCCGGCGATCGCCGACGCCGTGGCAGAAATGGCCCCCGACGTCGTCATCAATGCAGCCGCCTGGACCGACGTCGACGGAGCCGAAAATGCGCCCCGGTTCGCCTTTGAAGTCAATGCGCTTGGCCCCAAGTACCTGGCGGAAGGTTGCGCGCGTTGCGGTGGCGCGCTGGTACAGATTAGCACGAACGAAGTGTTCGCCGGGGAGATGGGCCGCTTCTATCACGAATATGAACAGACCTCTCCCGGCAGCGTCTACGCCCGCAGTAAGGCTGCCGGCGAACAGGCCGCTGCCGCAATCCTGGATCACCTCTACATCGTGCGCGTCGCCTGGCTCTACGGCGCCGGCAGCAGTAACTTTCCCGCTAAGATCAGCGCCGCCGCCGACCGGCACGGCGCTCTCCGCGTCGTCAACGACGAATTCGGCAACCCGACCTACGCGCCTGACGTTGCCGCGGCGCTGGCAAAGCTGGTTCAAACGCAGCGCTACGGCATCTATCACCTCGTTAACGAAGGCTGCGCCAGCAGGTACGACTGGGCAGCCGAGCTGTTGCGCCTGACCGGACGCGAGGCGCTCCCCGTCGACCCCATAAAGGCCAGTGCGTGGCCGCGCCCGACGACGCCTCCTCTTCACGCTGTCCTGGTCAACCAGGCCGCTTCGGCTCTCGGGATTGCCCTGCGCGGCTGGCGCGAGGCGCTGCGCGAATATGCGCAGACAGAATTCAACTGATGAACAGGGCTACCCCATGAACGTGAACGGTGCAAAAGGCAGTGCGGGCAAATCCAATGAGTTTCCCGCACGCGCGCCCTTTTTCTCTGTACTCATTCCCAACTACAACGGCGTCCGGCATCTGCCCGACCTGTTTGCCGGACTGGCTTCACAGTCTTTCACCGATTTTGAACTCATCTTCGCCGACGACGCCAGCAGTGACGACTCTGTTGCCTGGGTGCAGGCCAGCGCCCCTCAAGCGCGCATACTGGCCGGCAGCGGGAACAAAGGGTTCGTCGGCACGGTCAACAGGGCTGCCCGCGCCGCGCGAGGACGCGTGATAGTTCTTCTCAATAACGACACCCAACCAGCGCCGGATTTCCTGGCCGAACTGGCAAAAACAGTCTGCTCTCAACCCCGCGCGGGAATCGTAGCCGCAAAGCTACTGCTCTTTGAGGAACGCGACCGCATTCATACGGCCGGGGACATGATGGGGCGGGATGGGATTCCACGGAATCGCGGTGTCTGGGCCACCGACAGCGGCCAGTTCGACAACTCGGAGGACGTGTTTGGCGGCTGTGGCGGGGCAATGGCCGTGCGCCGCGAGCTTTGGGAAGCCCTTGAAGGCTTTGACGAGGATTTCTGGATGTATATCGAGGACGTCGACTTCTCGTTCCGCGCCCAACTCCTGGGCTGGCACGCGGCATTTGCGCCGGCGGCGCGTGTTTTCCATAAGCTGGGCGGCAGCGGTGGCGACGAACTGAGCAGCTTCTACGTGGGCCGCAACACGATCTGGACTCTGGCCAAAAACATGCCGACCTCGCTCCTCCTGAGTCATTCCTCGCAGATCGTAAAAGCCCAACTCTCGATCGCGGCTGACGCCCTGCGCAACTGTCGCGGGAGCGCTGCCCGCGCCCGCCTGCGAGGACAGCTCGCCGGACTGCTCGGCCTGCCGCGCGTCCTCCAACAGCGCGCCCTGGTTCAGTCCCGCAAAAAGCGTCACGACGTCGAGATCGACCGTCTACTGATTTAGGGTTTCACTCTCCCTGCGGAAGAGGCGCCCTGCTCGACTCCCCCTGCACAGCGAAGGCAGATTCGCGACTCGCTACCCCAGCGCGAACAGACCGTCGAGCAGGCTGTCGTCGACGCGCTCGCCGATGATGTAGCGCCGCGACCCCGATACGCCTGTAGTGGTAATGAAATATTGGCCCGGCTCTGAACCGAGGTAATGGTCCAGCAACTGATTTGTAACGTCGCGCCAGCGTTGCGCGGCCGGCTGGTCCTGCCGCTGCAGCGCCACCCAGTCGGGAGGGATCTCGATGGCGATGCGTGCGCTGGCAGCGCTGAATAGCGGCGCTCCGTGTCCCTGGTTTACAACAGTCAGGTCCGGGTCGGATTCGATCTCAATGGGACCAGAATGCTCGCTGCCCCGCAGCGCCTTCTGCACGCGCTTCGTGCGGACCGCCCACAACAGATTCAGTCGCGAGGCAGTCACACGGTTCAGTTCGTTTCGAAACGAATAAAGGCTGGGCTGAAATTCGCAGGCGACGGCGCCCAGGCGGGTGAAATTGAGCAACCCATTGGCAAAAAGCAGCGGGTCCGTCGTCCAGCTAATCAGATCAATGCCCAACTCGAGGGCCTGACGCGCTTGCAGCCGTTTCAGCGCCTGGCCGATCCGGCGCCGGCGCATGCCGGGAGCCACGGCAAGCAGTTGAGACTCCAATTGCAGCTCCCGGCGGTAGGGGTGAAACGCAGGCATGGCCGGACATGTAGGAAAACGGAAAAACCCCAGCAGGAATCCGGCCACAGCCCCGTCAACGCGGGCCACCAGCGAGCAACCCATGCCCCCTTCGGCGCTATGCAGATCGCTGGGATAGAGCCCGTCCGGCGGGCTGTGCCATATCGACTGCTGCATCAATCGAATTTGCGCCGCCTCTTCCTCGTTGGGGCGCCCGCAGTCAACTCCGTCAAGGTCAATATGCGTGGGTTTGAAAGAATGGTCCGCCTCGGGAAGGTAGAAGCAGGTTTTGTGGTTTGAAGGAAGAACCCTTTCGACGGCACGGGAAATCTCGTCGGCGCCAAGCGGGATCGAACCGGCAACATGCTCGTAGCGCAACGTATAAGTGGCCCCCTCGCCACTGACGTCCCGCGGGAGCAGAAACGCGTAACCGCCGAGGGATCCCGCTTCGTCGCCCTGGCCGCAGTTGAGAGCAAAGCAGGCCCCGCCGATTTTCGGCAGGACAGCCTCAAGAAAATGATGTGGCAGCAGCGATGGCCGCTCTTCCAACTGCCTCCTCAGCTCTCGCAGCCTGTCTGACCAGTCGGCTGACGATGGGTCAACTCGTTTCGCGCTGACGAATCGGCTCATCCGCATGCCTTTTCATAGCGCTGTCGCCACTCCTCAACTGTCATGCCGTAGTAGAGCTCGTCCAAGTAGCGCCCGTCGGTGAAGATAGCCCTCCGCACCGCTCCTTCGCGTACAAAGCCCAGCTTTTCGTGCAACGAGCGCGAGCTGTCGTTTTCGCTGTGCATCTGAACGGTTACCTTCTGGTAGCGCAATTCCTGAAAGTAGTAGCGAAGAATCAGCAGTATGGCAGCCGCGGCATAGCCCTTGCGGCGGTACGCGGCATCTACACCCACTCCGTATTTGAAGACGCCGTTACGGGCATGGCAATTGTGCGTGTGAATGAAACCGACCGGCGTCCCGTCGTGACCTTCGATGACCCACCTGAATGAGTCGTTTTCCATCCTCCTCTTCGCCTCGGCGGCCGCCCACTCCCGCACCTGCGAAAGGGAAACCGGCGGCCAGACGAATTCAAGATTTCGCGCCATCTCGCTGTCCTGGTTCCAGCGCCAGAAAGTGTCCCCGTCCTCCGGCTCCACCCCGCGCAGTCGGATCAACCCGGTCTGCCAGTAGTTCATCCAGTCACCCCGTGCGTCCTCTCTTCAACGTATCTGTCCGTGTTCGACCCCGTCCGTTTGATAAGCTCCAGGGGAGAAGGGACTCCGCTCGAAAAAACGCCACCGAAGGCGCTGGGCGCCTCGTTGGCGCCACGCAAGAGTCCCGAGTGCATGGTTGCTCTCGTCTGTGGCGCCGTCGCGGCCAGTATTGAATTGGTCGTAGGAGTTGGCGTTGCTTTGGAGGGTGTCAGGCTCTGGCGGGATGAACGGGCCTGCTCCACAAACCGTGTTGGCATGGCCTCAATCCCCCGTTCAGGCGGCTGGAGGCGGAGACTCCGTCGCCTCTTGCGGCGAGTCGGTGTCAGCGGCCCGGGACCGGCGTCGCGCCGGTGTCATCTCATCCATCGAACTCTTGAGTTCCGACCTGATCACCTGTACGGAACGCACGATCCCAGCCAGTCTGCCGCTCGTGGAAATGAGAGGAGAAATGAAACTCGTGCTCACAAACTCTGCTGAACCTTTGACCGTGCCGACCGTCTCCTGGCTGTCTCTGATCACCGGTCTCATTTCGGCCCTGATCATTTTGACCAGACGCCAGACCTGCCAGATCAGTACCACCAGCAGGCCGTTCATTATGAGAATCTCCAGCGCAACCAGAATGATGGCGATATCCCGAACTGTGGCGCTGACCACGACGCTCTCCTTTTGCAATCGGTCGAGTTAACAGAGTCCGGGTCGGCCGGCGGATGATTGAGCCGCGCTGCGCGCTTGCCTCGCGACTAGTGAATGACGACCCTGGCGAGAAACAGGGCAATCACAGAGGCCAGTGTCGCCTCCAACAGGCTGAGCTGTCCAACTTGCCATGTTTCCCACTGCAGTGTCTGGCTAACCCAATGCCCTAGTATAAATCCCACGCCAGCCGCAATCAGGTACTGCGGTAGTTCCCGCAGCGAACGGCCCGTCCACAGGTGAAAGATGCTGGCGTAACCCGTGACGAGCAAGGTACCCAGCAGAACTGACGGACTGAGAATCAGCGAGGCAAATGGCGATCCGGGAACCAGTCGTGCACCTCCTCGGCCTCAATTGAGGGAGACACGACCGGCCGGCGCGCTCTCAGATGCCGCCGAAACTTTGCCGGGATCCACTTTGTCGATCAGCCCTCCGCCCAGACAGTGGGGACCGTCGTAGAAGACTGCCCCCTGGCCTGGACTGACGCCGCGAGCCGGCTCAGCGAAAGCGACTCTCACACTGCCGTCCTGCCGTGGATAGACCGTACAGTCCAGCGGTCGTCCTGAATAACGGATCTGGCACTGGACCCGGCTGCCCGCGGGAACCGGCCGGCCCATCGTCCAGCTCACGCCTGTAGCCAGTAGTTCAGATCTGCCGAGCGCCGCGGCCGGTCCTGCGATTAACTGGTTGCTGTCCGGCTCCAACGCAACCACGTACATAGGGGCGGTCGCGCCGCTCAGGCCCAGACCCCGTCGCTGCCCAACGGTATAGTTCGGCAGCCCGCTGTGCCGGCCCAGCACATTGCCATCGACGTCCACGATTTCGCCTGCCGTCATCGCATCTGCAGCCCAATCGGTCAGAAAGCGCCGGTAATCGTCATCAACCACGAAGCAAAGGTCCATCGAATCATGCTTGCTGTGGATGGGCAGCCCGCGCGCAGCCGCCATCCGACGCACCTCTTCCTTTGCGAAATCGCCCACAGGGAAAAGCAGATCGCACAACTCGGCCTGACCCAGCATACTCAGCACGTAGGACTGGTCCTTACGCATATCAACGCCGCGCAACAGATGCACGTTGCCGTCCGCCTGCCGCCGCAAACGTGCATAGTGGCCTGTCGCCAGGTAATCGGCTCCCAGTCGCCGGGCATAGTTGAGCAGATAATCGAAGCGGATGTGCCGGTTGCAGGCCAGGCAGGGGTTGGGTGTGAGCCCGTCGCTGTACCCTTCGATAAAGAGGTCAACCACCTTCTCTTTGAAGGGCCGCTCGACATTGATCAGATAGAAAGGCATTCCCAACTTGTCGGCGACGCGGCGGGCGTCTTCCACGCTCTCCTCATCGCAGCACTTGTTGCCGGATCCTTCGCCGCTCGCCGCCTCCGCCCACAACCTCATCATCACGCCGATGCACCGATAGCCCCGCTCGGCAAGCAAGGCTGCCGCGACCGAACTGTCGACGCCGCCGCTCATCGCGACAACCACGGTCGTCTCGGTGGGTGGGATATCGTGCACGCGCCTGCTGCTCTCGTCCAACATGCTGCGCATTCTAACACAATCGTATACTTTCCGTCATGGCTGCAGCAGTGCGCGCGTGTCCGGCCGCTCTCCAACTCGCCAACGATTCCGCTGCGCACAAGACCAGCGACTTGATCTCAATGGTATAATGGGGCAAGGTCGCCGCAAAGAAACGCGTGCAGCCTTCGGACAATTGTCAGCAGGGCCCGAACCCGGAGTTCCGCACAGAAGGAGGTGCGCCAATGGCGATGCCGACCGATACGCCAACGCAGGCTGTCTCGCCTGAGCTGGAAAAAGCGCTGGAACTGGCCTCCGCCCGCCACAAACATCTCTGCCCGCGCCAGGTGCTTGGGGCCCGCTGCGCCATCGCCGCAACAGCCATGTTGGAGCTGGAGGCGCCCCGCAAAGACAAGCGCCTGCTGGTGATCGTGGAGACCGACGGCTGCTTCGTGGACGGCGTCGAGGCGGCTGCGGGCGTATCCGTAGGCGGCCGCACGCTGCGAGTCGAAGACTACGGAAAAATCGCCGCCACCTTCGTCGACGTGAAGACCGAACGCGCACTGCGAGTCGCGCCCCAAACTGATGTCCGCGACCGTGCCCGCGACTACGCCCCCGAGCAGACGCGACGCTACTTCGCCATGCTCCACGGCTACCAGCGCATGCCGGAGGCCGAGTTGCTCTCGTTCGAGTGGGTGGAGCTGGCGAAGCCGGTCGCCGCGATCGTGAGCCGGGCCGGCGCGCGGGCGAATTGTGATAACTGTGGCGAAGAGATTATCAACGAACGGGAGGTCGTGGGCGCTGGCGCTACGTTGTGCCGGTCCTGCGCAGGCGGAGGGTATTACTCGGTAAGCACGGAGTAGGTTCTGTACAGGAAGCTGGTGAACTGTGTTGAAACGTGTTGTACATCCGGGGGAGATTCTGAGGGACGAGCTTGAGAAAATGGGCATGTCCCCAATGGCGTTCGCCCGCGCGCTTTCATCTCATCACCGCTCCCCCAATGTTCCAGCTTAAAGCCACGCACAAGGTCGTCAAAGACTACTTCACCGAGATCCACAGACTGACCCAACTCGGCGCGGTGCATGAGGGCGCGGTCGCGCCTGCGTTCGCCAATCTGCTGCGCGCCGCGGCACAACCGTTCGGCTGGACGCTGGCCGAGCAGTATGCCCGCGCCGCGCGCGGCGGGCGGGCCATCCGCATTGACGGCGCGCTGCTGGATGAATTCAAACTGGCGCGCGGCTACTGGGAGGCGAAGGACAGCGCTGACGACCTCGACGCGGAGATCAGCCGCAAGCTGGCCGCCGGCTATCCGCAGGACAACATTCTCTTTCAGTCGCCGGCGCGCATCGTCGTCGTCCAGCAGGGGCAGCGGGTGTGGGACGCGCCGGCCAGCGAGCCGGACGCGCTCGTCGCCAGTCTGCGCGCCTTCTTCGCGTACCAGCCCCCGGCGTTTGAACGCTGGCAACAGGCGGTCGAAGAGTTCAAGGCGGTGGTGCCGGAGCTGGCCGCGGCGCTGCTGGAACTGATCGAGGGCGAACGGCGCGGCAACCCGGGCTTTATCGACGCCTTCGGCAGATTCGCGGATCTCTGCCGCGCCGCGATCAACCCCAACATCTCCGACCAGGCGGTTGAGGAGATGCTGATCCAGCACCTGCTCACCGAGCGCATCTTCCGGCGGGTCTTCGACAACCCGGACTTTGTGAACC
Organism: Caldilineaceae bacterium; assembly: GCA_965200615.1. Classification (GTDB taxonomy): domain Bacteria; phylum Chloroflexota; class Anaerolineae; order Caldilineales; family Caldilineaceae; genus Bin5. Next base: position 3,287,163 of record OZ241377.1, read on the forward strand.
GCAACGTGATTGCGCGCGAGATCGAGGAGGTGGCGCGCGCCCTGACCAGCCAGCGTTTCAGCCGCCGCGATTTCTTCCGCCCGCTGGACCGCTTCTACGGCGCCATCGAGACCACCGCCGCGACCATCAACGATTTTTCCGAGAAGCAGGGCTTTCTCAACACGGTCTACGAGCAGTTTTTCCAGGGCTTTTCGGTCGAGGTGGCGGACACGCACGGCATCGTCTACACGCCCCAGGCGCTCGTCGACTTCATGGTGCGCTCGGTCGAGGCGCTGCTGCAGCGCGAGTTTGGACGCTCACTGGCCGATCCCGGCGTCCATCTGCTGGACCCGTTCGTGGGCACGGGCAACTTCATCCTGCGCGTTATGCGCCACCTGGCGGAGATCGGGCGGCTGGGCAGCCTGCCCCACAAGTACGCGCACGAGCTGCACTGCAACGAGGTGATGCTGCTGCCCTACTACATTGCGGCGATGAACATCGAGCACGAGTACTACGAGTTGACCGGCCAGTACGCGCCCTTCGCCGGCATCTGCCTGGTGGACACGTTTGAGCTGGCCGAGGACATCCAGCCGAGCCTGTTTGCGCCGGAGAACACGGCGCGCGTGCAGGCGCAGCAGGGGCAGGAGATCACCGTCATCATCGGCAACCCGCCCTATAACGTGGGACAGGTCAATGAGAACGACAACAACAAGAACCGCAAGTATCCGACAATGGACAAGCGGGTGCGGGAGACCTATTCGAAGGACTCCAGGGCGACCAACAAGAACGCCTTGGCTGATCCCTATGTCAAAGCGATTCGTTGGGCAGCGGACCGCATCGGGAAGGAGGGAATTGTCGTTTTTGTGAGCAACAGTGGGTTTCTCGATGGCGTTGCAACCGATGGGATGCGCAAACATCTGGCAAACGACTTTGACGCCATTTACATCCTCGATCTGGGTGGGAACGTGCGCAAGAATCCCAAGCTGTCAGGCACGACGCACAACGTCTTTGGCATTCAGGTCGGTGTCAGCATCAACTTTTTTGTCAAAAGGGGTGGTAAGGCGGACGCCCCGGCGGGGATGTTCTACGCCCGCGTAGATGAGAACTGGCGCAAAGAGGAGAAGTACCGCTATCTCGACGAAAAGCAACAGTACGGAAACATCGATTGGACCAGGATTACGCCGGACAAGCGGCACACATGGCTGACGGAGGGACTCCACGCCGAGTTTGAAACCTTTATCCCGCTGGAAAGCAGGGAAGCAAAAGCGGCAAAAGGTGAGGCCGCCGATGTGCTTTTTCACAGATTCAGTAGCGGTGTCAAATCCAATCGGGATGCGTGGGTGTACAACTTCAAACGAGACGTGCTCAGCGAAAATATGATCCGGACGATCGAAACCTATAACGAGCAGGTATTCAAGTGGGAACAGCGAAATGATCGGGACGTGAACCTAGATGACTTCGTCTTAGATGATCATGAGAAAATCAAGTGGAGTCAGACGCTTAAGCAAGACTTGAAAAGAGGGAGAACAACAGAATTTTCGCTTGCAAGGGTACGGGCTGCTTTCTATCGTCCTTTTACAACTTCCCATCTTTACTTTGACCGCATGATGAACGAGTCTGTTTATGTCTTCCCTTCCATCTTCCCCACACCGAAGACTGAAACAGAGAATCGCGTGATTTGGCTCAAGGTCGGCGGTGACTGGTCGATGTTTGCGCTGATGGTCAACAAACTTGCCGACCAACTTCCACAAGGCGGTTCCCAATGCTTTCCCTTCTACACCTACGACGAGGACGGCAGCAACCGCCGCGAGAACATCACCGACTGGGCGCTGGCGCGGTTCCGCGCTCACTACCACGACGACAGCATCACCAAGTGGGACATCTTCCACTACGTCTACGGCCTGCTGCATCACCCCGGCTATCGCGAGCGCTACCAGGCCAATCTCAAGCGCGATCTGCCCCACATCCCCTTCGCGCCCGACTTTCGCGCCTTCGCCGCGGCCGGCGCGCGCCTGGCCGCTATCCATATCGGCTATGAGGAGACGCCGCCCTATCCGTTGCAGGAGATCGAGACGCCGGGGCACACCCTCAACTATCGCGTGGAGAAGATGCGCCTCTCCAAAGACAGGACGCAGCTGCGCTACAACAGCTTCCTGACGCTGGGCGGGGTCCCTGAAGAAGCGTTCGATTACCGCCTCGGCAATCGCTCGGCCCTCGAATGGGTGATCGACCAGTACCGGGTGAAGACGGACAAGCGCAGCGGCATCGTCAACGACCCCAACCGCGCCGATGATCCGCGATACATCGTCAACCTCATCGGCCGCGTGATCGCCGTCAGCCTGGAGACGGCGCAGATTGTGGCGGGGCTGCCGGGCTATGGATATGAAGCGGAAGAGTCATGACTCTTCCGCTTCATTTTCAACAAGGTGTCAATCCTTCTTTATAATTCCTCAAAATATACCGAAATTGGTATATGTGAGCGAGACAGGCTGGCCCGGCGCCGGGTATTCTGTAGGCGTGGCTGAAGTTAAGCCAGCCGAGCAGGATTCGTCGAAAGAGGAGGCAGTCAAAGATGATTACATTGAAGAAGTTTTCGGGAGGTATGAAGGTTTTGCGAAATGTTGGGTTAGTCTGATTGGCCGTTCTCACTTGGGCGAAGGTTCGGCACACAGTCTTTGTGACACATAACGATACCAGCCCCTGGAACATCACCAGGGTGGAAAATCACTCGACGGCATCGCATAACCGCATAAGGATTCGATCATACAGTTCAGTGTACTGGTTGGTGCACTGGACTGTCACTCATTTGAGGAGAGGGACATGCAAATGAACGTACTGCCGCCCGGGTTTGCATTTGACGATGAGGAGAGGCCGCGGGAGAAGAAGGAATCGTTGAAGGACATTTACCGGGACTTTGTTCGGAACCCGATTCCATTGCCGGTCTGGATGTGGAATGTGATTGTGATTGCGATCCAGATAGGATTCGTTCTCTTTCTTTTCTGGCTTGCGGCCTTTGTTCTGGCCTTGATTTTGGGTGTATCTTTTGGGATTTGAGTGGAGGAGAAGGTAAAGGCCGTCAGCTTTGGCTGGCGGCTTTTCTATTTAACCCTGCTTTTGTTCTTTGATCATTCCCTATAGTTCCCAAAATTTCGCCAATCTTGCGACAGTCACCGGAATCGCCGACGTAGATGACCTTAGAGCGAAAGTTAGGGAGGGGTTGCAACAACCAGGAGAGATGGGATCACAGCTTTTCTCGTGGCCGCAGTCCCGATTTCTGGAATGGATTGAACATGGATAATCTTGACATCCTCAAGTGAAATACAGAACACTAATTGTAAATAGCGCAATCCGTAGTATGTAATCAAAAAAAGGCGCCGGAGACTTTCCACCCCCGACGCCCCTTTCAAACTCTATTCAATTCCCAAACCAACCAACCCTACATCATCCCGCCCATTCCGGGATCGCCGGCCGGCATCGGCTTCTCTTCCTCAGGAATGTCCGTGACCAGCGCCGCCGTCGTCAGGATCATCGCCGCAATCGAGCTCGCATTCTCGACCGCGCTGCGTGTGACCTTGACCGGGTCGGAAAGGCCGGCGTCCATCATGTCGACGTAGTCGTTCTGAATCACGTCGTAGCCGGTGTTGGCCTTGCCGCCTTCATGCAGGCCGCGCACCTTCTCGATGACCACCGCCCCGTCAAGACCGGCGTTCGTGGCGATCATGCGCATCGGCTCTTCAAGGGCACGCGTCAGGATGCGGGCGCCGGTAGCGGCATCGGTATCGTCCATGTCTACGCTATCCAGAGCGGAGACGGCATTGATCAGGGCAACACCGCCGCCGGGCACGACACCTTCCTCGACCGCGGCGCGGGTAGCGCTCAGCGCGTCTTCGACGCGGGTCTTGCGGTACTTGAGCTCGGTCTCGGTGGCGGCGCCGACGCGCAAAATGGCAACGCCGCCGGCCAGCTTGGCCAGCCGCTCCTGCAGCTTCTCGCGGTCATAGTCGCTGGTGCTGGCATCGATCTCAGCGCGGATCTCTTCGATCCTGCCCTGGATCTCCTCAGTGGTCCCGTGGCCGCCCACGATCGTGGTGGCGTCCTTCGAGCTGATGACCTTGTCGGCCTGGCCGAGGTCCTCAAGCTGGGCGCTCTCTAGCGTGCGGCCGACCTCTTCCGAGAGGATCTGCCCACCGGTGAGAATGGCTATGTCGCGCAGCATCGCCTTGCGGCGGTCGCCGAAACCGGGCGCCTTAATAGCCATCGCGTTGAACATGCCGCGCAGCTTGTTCAGCACCAGCGTCGCCAGCGCCTCGCCGTCCACGTCCTCGGCAATCACGATCAGCTCGCGCTTGCCGACCTGGACCAGCTTCTCCAGCAGAGGCACGATGTCCTGCGCGCTGCTGATCTTCTTGTCGGTGATCAAGAGATAGGGCGCGTCGAGCTCCGCCTCCATCCTCTCGTTGTTGGTGACGAAGTAAGGGCTGAGATAGCCGCGGTCCAGCTGCATGCCTTCGACATACTCGGTCTCGAACTGAAGACCCTTGCTCTCCTCAACGGTGATGACGCCGTCCTTGCCAACCTTCGACATCACTTCGGCGATCAGATCGCCGATCTGGTTGTCCGCTGCCGAGTTGCTGGCAACCTGGGCGATCTCTTCCTCACCCGAAACAGGGGTCGCCATTTCCTTGAGCGCAGAGACTACTGCGTCGCAGCTGGCCTCGATGCCCCGCTTGAGAAGCATCGGGTTGGCGCCGGCCGTGACGTTCTTGAGGCCCTCGTTCACAATCGACTGGGCCAGAACGGTTGCCGTGGTCGTGCCGTCACCGGCGATGTCATTCGTCTTGGTCGCGGCCTCCTTCAGAAGCTGCGCGCCCATGTTCTGAAAAGGGTCTTCCAACTCGATCTCTTTGGCGACGGTAACGCCGTCGTGCGTGACGGTCGGGCTGCCCCACTTCTTGTCCAGCGCCACGTTGCGGCCCTTGGGGCCGAGGGTGGTCTTTACCGCATCCGCCAGGGCATCGATACCCTTCTTCAGGCTGCGGCGGGCTTCTTCTTCAAACTCAAGTTGCTTTGCCATTACGGTCTTTCTCCTCCGGTTTGACCCGCGCTCCAGGGGCGGGTTAATTGAGCTTTTTCAGCGTAGGTCCGATTAACTTTCAACGAGCGCCAATACGTCCGATTCCTTGAGAATCAGAACCTCTGTCGCATCTAGCTTGATATTCGTGCCGGAATACTTCGCGTAAAGAACGATATCACCGACGGAGACATCCATGGCGATGCGCTTGCCGTCTTCGTCCCGTGCGCCGGGACCCGCTGCGACTACCTCGCCCTGCTGTGGCTTCTCTTTAGCGGTTTCCGGCAGATAGATGCCCGTGGAAGTCTGTTCCTCCCCCTCCAGGGGCTGGACTACCAGCCGATCACCGAGCGGCTTAAGATTCATTCGACCTTCCTCCTTGCCTTTCGAACTGTTCTGATGAAATGCCAGTGATTCTGAATTGCCCGCCATAGGGTAGCGGGAAAAGGATCCGATATCACACAACTCTCTGGCCGCGCAGCCCGTCAGACACGGATCCGGCAAGACCTGCACAGCCTCTCAGACTCACATTAGCACTCAAATAGCCTGAGTGCTAAACTAACAGAAAGTGTAGCATAGTTCCTGTCGCATGACAAGATTCCAATCTCCCGAAAACGTAAGCGTTTTGTTAGCGTTGGGATCTTCCCGGGGAGGCTACCGCGGCCACGTAGGCCAGCATCTCATCCTCTTCCGCCACGTACTCATCCAGTTGGAATGCCGCGTAAAGCTCGCGGCTGCGCTGGAAGTACTCCGCTGCCTGCGCGTGGTCCTGCTGTTCCAACGCGACGTGACCCAGATTATGTAGCGTAGCCGCCTTGTCCATCCAGGCGCCCCGCTTGTCAGAAAGTGCCAGATCTTTCTCATACCAGTCGAGCGCCGCCCCGAAATCCTGCCTCGCGTAGCAGACGGAGCCGAGATTGTTATAACAGGTGCTGATGCCGGTGTCGTCGTGGTTTCGCTGGAAGACGGTAAGGGCCGATTCGTAGGCCCGTTGGGCCTCCGCATACATCGCCATCCCTTCCATGGCCAGACCAAGATTGTTATGCGCGCTGGCCACCAGCCCTTCGTCTCCAAGGCGCAAAGCCACACGCAGCGCTTTCCGATGTTGTTCGATGGCCCGCTCGAAACTGTTCAGGCTGAGATAGGCGCTGCCAAGATTCATGTAAGCGGGTGCCAGCGAACGGGGGTCTCCGAGTTGAGCGGCCGCCTCAAATGCCAGCCAGAAGTGATCGAGCGCCTGGCGCGGTTCCTCCAGCACGCGGAAGGAAGTGCCCAGATCGGTGTGCCCGTAGGCCATCGCCATCAACATATCCCGCTCGTCAAAGATGCGCAGCGCCCTCTGCAGCCATTCTATCGCCTCTTCGACCTCACCGTTGAAGAACCGCTGGCGGCCAATGTTGGCCAGCATCCAGCCGAAGTCGCCGGCATCGCCGAGCGCAATTGCAGCCACCGCGCCGCCGCACAACCAGCGCCAGATGCCCGGCGGGTGCCGCCAGAAAGCATAGTGGGCGAGCGCGAGCGCATAATCCCGCATCAGTTTGAGGTCGTCCTGTACCTCCGGGAAGTTGATCGGCATGTCGCGCAGCCCCTCCAACTCCAGCCGTTCAAAGACCATCTTTTCAACGGACTGGCCGAAGATGCGCTCCACCCGGTCGGTGGCCCAGTCCGCGCCCCAGTGAACGTTTCCCCAGAACGGGTCGATCTCCTGCCAGCGCTGGATCGGCAGCTCCTGGTAGCGTTGGGCGAACTGCAGATAATATCTCGCGTGCTGGCGATGCCAGTCTTCGCCCAGCATGGCCGCGCCCTCAACAAGGTAGCGGCGCACAACCGGCTGCACGACGACCCTGCGATCAAAGAGGTCCACTTCGACCAGGGCTCGCGTGACCAGGCCTTCGAATGTCTGGTGCTTCTCGGCCTCGGCGCTCATCCCCACCGTGAACAGATCGGTCAGCGCCTGGTAGGTTGCGCCCCCGGCCGCGCTGACCAGTCGATCCAGGATGAGCCCCGCCTCCGGCCAGAATGCGGCGAAGTTTTCGACAGCAAAGCCCGCCACGCTGGACATGTCCATGGCCCCGTCCTCAGCGGGCAGTTCGGCCAGCAGCTCGTCCAGTTCGCTCCATAGCCCAAAGTCGATCAGCAGCCCCATCACTAATCGCATGCTCAGGGGTCTGCCTCCTGTCCGGCGGTGCAGGCCCTCGACGTTGCGCAACGCCGTATCCCGCACCGATTCGGGCGCACGCGCATGGACAAAGCCTACTGCCTCAGAAAGCGGCAACCCGCCCAATTGAAGGCGCCGGTCACCTACCAGCTCAGCAAACTCAGGGTGAATGTCGCGATCAATCAACACAATATGGGACTGATTCTCCGCATCATGCAGATGGCTGATGATCTCGGCCAGCGTCTGAATCTCGCGGTCGGTTGCTCCCGAGAGTTCGTCCAGAATGAGCAAACGGCGGCGGCGGTAAAGCTGTTCCAGGATACCGATTCCCCAGCGGTCCTCGCTCACTCGCGTTAGCGTCGTGCCGAGCACCGTGTCCAGCGTGCGCACAATGTCATACATGCGGAATCGATCCCGGCCCGCGGCCCCCACCCAGATGATACCGTCGGGAAAGTGGTGAATCGTCTTCCACGCGGCCGCGGTGGCCAGCGTGCTCTTTCCGTTGCCTTGCCCCCCACTGATCGCCAGCGCCGGCTGCTCGTGCCTTTCGAGCAGCCACCGGCACAAGTCATTCAGTTCCGCGTCGCGCCCGCTGAAGCCCCGCAGCCTGTATACACCTAGATTGTGTCGGATTTGAGATAATTCGTCGGTCATCTTTCAATTTCTGCAAATGGTAGCGGGGCAGATGCCTCCCAGCTTATCGAACGGCGCCATTCAGCTATGGTTGGACAGCGAAAGGATCAGGCACGGGTATTCGCTCGCAATTGTCGTCTCGTAGTTCAGTGCCTCCGAAAGGGCCTTGCTGCCTTCAACTGCTCCGAATCCCTGCTCACCGATTCCGGGAGAAAGGAGAATCAGGTCAGGGCGCACGCGTCGCGCAATCTCATTGACATTTACGGGCGAAATGTTGGCGACCAGATCGACCCGCTCGATCAAGCCGCTGTGCACAGCTTCCGGTTGGTCCGAAGGGTCGCTGACGAAGATTTCGACAGCCGGGTTCTTCTGAAGTTGGCGTAGCGCCACCGAACCGATATTGCCGGCGCCAATTAGCCAGACGCGCATATACTCTACCCCCTGTCACATTCGCAAAGAACTGCATTTCTGACTTCAATGCCGTTGGAAAGATCGCAAAAGTAGCGCCTTCCATCAGATCATGCCCAGCTGGCTGAGCATCAGGAAGAACAAGAAGATAATGCCCGAACATGCCAGCCCAACGATCACGCCTGTGCGCAGCATCTCCTGCCGGTTCACCACACCGGTGACCGCGATAAGAATCATCCGCGCCGAACCGCTGGGCAGCGCGAATGCCAGGGCGACCGCGAAAACTGTCGGAATAACAAGCCGCACCGGGTCAATGCCCGATGCCTGTCCCAATGTGATGAGTACCGGCGCCAGGATGGCTCCAAGCGGCACATTGTTCATGAACTGCGTGATGCAGAATGCCAGCAGGATCAACGCCGCCAGTACGCCGAAAAAGGGCAAGCCCTCAAGCGACGGCGCAACCAGGTTGGCGAACCAGGCGCTGGCCCCGGTCTTCTCCAGCGCATCACCCAGCGTCAGGCCCGCGCCAATGACGAAGAAGACACCCCAGTTTACGCCTTTCAAATCGCTCCAGTCTACGATTTTTTCGACCGAAAGCACCGCGACCGCGCCAATGGCGATCACCGCGCTGCTCAATAGAGTTGCCGGCAGCTTGAGTAGATGCTCAATGTACCCGCCGGCAACCCACAGGCTGATCGACACAAGCAGCACAGCGATGATCTCTCTCTCCGGTCCCGATAGCCTGCCCAGCCTCTCGATCTCCCGTCTGGCCGGTTCGACATCGATCGTCAACGCCGGCAGTGCGAACAGCCGCGGCAGCAGCAGCCACACAAGCGGCATCAACAACAGTGCAACCGGCAAACCATATTTCATCCAGTCCACGAATCCGAACCCGTACAACTGGCCCAGCAGACCACTGGCGATCGCGTTCTCGCCGCTCCCCATTATCGTGGCAATCGCGCCGATGCTCGAACTGTAGCCGATGGCGAGAATCAGGACCGCCAGAGCCTTCCGCCCGTCCTCCGGTCGCGGCACCTGTTGGGCAATCGTAATTGCGACCGGAATCAGCACCGCGGCCGTGGCTGTGTTCAGGACGAACATGCTGAGCCCGCCGGTGATTGCCATGAGCGCCAACAGCAGCGGCCCGAACCGTCCTCTGCTGCTCACAATTGCATGGAGCGCCAGTCGACGCGTCAACCCATGTTTTCGCAACGCCTCAGCCAGGAAAAGGCTCCCAAGGATCAGGAAGACGACCGGGGTGCCAAACGGTTCGAACGCGCCTCCAGCGTCATCCACCCCGAGCGCAATCTGAACAATTGGCACCAGCAAAGCGACGATTGGCAACGGCGCCGGTTCCAGCGCCAGGATCAGCCCCGAGAAGGCAAAAAGCGCTAATGCCTTGTGGCCGTCAACGCTCAAGCCGGCCGGCGTGGGCAGGAGCAGAACGATCGCGGTTACTCCCAACACAAGGAGGAGGCGGCGCAGGTCAAAGACCTTCCGCATTCCTGCCTGAATCGGTTGCTGTAAGACTCTGAGTGGCGTGCCGGTACGCTGCAGGCGTCGCTTGGAAGTAACTGTACGGGTGGCGATCCGCTCTCGGATCAAGGCGCTGCGTTCCGCTTGGGCAGGAGGCCGCATCGGCGCCGGCGGCTGCGCCTCCTCTTCTGGATCGGGCCTTCCGTTGGCGCGCGATGGAGCCCCGATAGTGGGGGGGGGCAAGGAGGACTTCAGACGGGCGCGGTTGTAAGACATGGATGATGACAGTTCGTAGCGGCAGTACCGCTGTTGCTTGCCAACCTGAATTGGTGTTCGGCGACACAAACCCGGGAATACAGGACCGACAGAAAGCTAACCGGCGCTGCACCTGCGCAATCCGTGCAGGGCAGAAGAAAGCCCTGGCGCGAACTCCAGGGTCCTGTTCAGCCAGGGCACGGCCCGGTCGCATTCTTGTGGTTTCTTGTAGACGTGCGACAGGCCCAGCGTCAATGTGAATTGGGCGTTGATTTCATCTTCATCGAGAAGCTCCATCGCCTGTTCAAGCGTCTCGGACGCGCTCTCGTAATTAAGGCGGCGATAGTAGGCCATGCCCAAGTGGGCCAGCACAAGGCCATTTTCCGGTTCCATTTCGGCTGCCCGCCGCAAAATGCGCTGCGCCTGCAAATGGTCGCCGCTCTGCCACAACGCCCAACCGAGAACATCGAGCGCGAAAGCGGTCTCTCCCGCAGCTACGGCCTCCTTGTAGGTCTCGATCGCGAGTTCCCACTCATCCAGGCGTTCGTATTGCCGTCCCAGTTCTACGTACAGATCGGGCCGTTTCGGCGCCAGCTCAATGGCACGGCTGTACTCGGCGATTGCGTTCTCGTGCTCCTTCTGTATTTCGTATAGATAACCCAGGTTGCGGCGAGCCATCACATTCGCCGGGTCAATGGCCAAAGCCTCCTCCAGATAGTCCAGAGCGACTGCGTAGTTCCCCACATCACTGTAGATCTCGCCCAAAACTGCCAGAACGTCAGGGTTGTCCGGCTCCAGTTCGAGCGCCTGGAAAGCGAAATCGCTGGCCGCATCGTAGTTCCCGCGCCAGTCGAGCGCCCGTGCATGCATTGCCAGCGCATCCACATTCTTTTCCTCGAGCCGAACCGCCTTCTGCGTGAGCGCGTAGGCCTGTTCGACCCGGCGCGCCATCAGGTGCAGACCGGCCAGGGCAACCAGGGGGTAAGCATTCCCAGGTTCCAGTTCGGCCATTCGCTCGAGCGTTGCGGCAGCTTCGCTGAAATTCCCGGCGGCAATGTGCGCTTCCGCCTTCGTCTGCCAGTAGAGAGCGCTGGGGGTAGGCGTCGTCGCGGGCGGCTGCTGCTGCCTCACAAGCCAGTCCGGTCGCTGAATGTAAAGATAGACGGCCAGAAGCAGAACCAAACCGCTCCAAACGAAACACCCTCTGCGGCGTCGACGGCGCGGCCTGTAAGTCCAGTCAAGGTCCATACCAGGTTAAGTATAACGCAAATGGGCAGCTTCCCATGTATCGTGTATCAGCCCGTACTGGCCTGCTGCCGGCCTTTTCGAAGGAGATGAAGCGGAGATGGATTGAGGCAGCCCGGCCGGCGTTTACAGGGCCATACCGGACTCATTGCGGGAATACAGTTCCAGGACAATCGAAGCCTCCGGCTGAAAACTGTCGACCAGGGCTGTGATGTCTTGGCCAGGACGTAGACTCGCCCGCTTTTCCCGTCGGTGATTGCGGCGGATCGCATTGCGGCCTGCGTACGCTCGCTGCTGAAACCAGTACACGTAGTCAACGCTGAACTCCAGCGGAGTGAAATTCAGACTCCTGATCTGACCGGGGGCAACTGTAGTGGAAAGCAGGATCCGACGGAAGTGCTGGACTCGCCAGTAGAATGTCGGCGCCGCTAACAGGAGGACGGTTCCCGCCCCTGCCACCAGCAAAGGAATTTCTGCTCCTTCAAACACCAGCCTGTCCATGTTGCCGCGTCCGAACGCAGCGCTGAAAAAGCCAAAGGGCAGATAACCGAGTGTGAGGACAAGTGATGCGGGAACAATGGCGCCAACGACAAAAATCACGCTGACAATCGCCGGCAAGTCCAGGCTGAGCAAACCGACAAGCGTCAGGCTGTGTCCGCTTGACGAGATCTGTTGAGAACGATTTCGAGGAGGGCTGCGCATACCAATGTGGAGCCGCCGGCGTCAACACCAGGGCGGCGATGGATTTGCTTACAGAGGCACTGGCGAGATCTGCCGGTGCTGGTCGACGATCTGCGACAGCTTCTCCAGGAGGAAATCGATCTGATCCGCGTCGTTGCTGAGGCCGAGGCTCAACCGCAAACCACCCGCCAGCTCCTCTACGGGAACTCCGACTGCTTCCAAAACGTGACTGGGCCGCTGCCGCGCGCTTGTGCATGCGCTGCCGCTGCTGGCCGCAATCCCGGCCAGATCCAGGGCGATCAGAATGCCCTCCGCCTCCACGTCACGAACTGTGAAACTCGCGTGATTTGCCAGCCTGTTCATCAGGCTGCCGGTCAAGCGCGCCCCCGCAACTGACTCCAGCGTGTGGCCAATGATCCGGTCCCGCAACCGGCGCAAACGGGCCATTTCCGTTTCTCGTTCCGCTTCGCACAGAGCCAGAGCGGTCGCCATCCCTACGATGCCGGGTACATTCTGTGTACCGGCCCGCCGCCTTCCTTCGTGGCTGCCGCCGGTGAGAAAAGGATGAAAAGGTGTACCTCGCCGCAGGTAGAGAAATCCAACGCCCTTGGGCCCGTAAAACTTGTGTGCGCTGGCGCTGAGCGCGTCCACGTTCAATCCGTCGACGTCCAAAGGCAACTTTCCCGCCGCCTGCACCGCATCGGTGTGGAACGGCGCCTTTCGCTCCCGACAAAGCGCGCCCAATTCGCCAATCGCCTGCACGCTGCCAATCTCGTTGTTGGCATACATGACGCTGACCACTGCAACGTCAGAGCCGTCGCCAAGTGCCCGGTCCAAGTCGTCGGCACTGACCAAACCCTCGCCGTCCACCGGCAGCAGCGTTAACTCGAATCCGAAGTAGTCTCGCAAGTCCTCGGCAGTATAAAGCACTGCGTGATGCTCAACCGGCGTGGTAATGATACGGTCTGCGCCGCATTGGGCGCGCCGGGCCAGGGCAATCCCGCGCAGGGCCGCGTTATCGCTTTCGCTCCCGCAACCGGTCAAAACAATCTCGTTTGGTTTGGCGCCGAGGACGTCGGCAATCGTGCGCCGGGCCTCGCTCAATCCGGCATGGGCTGCCCGACCCGCCCTGTGGATGCTGGATGGGTTTCCGTACTTCGAGCTGTCTCTCTGGTCGGTCGAACCGTAATACGGCTCCATTGCCGCCAGAACTTCAGGGCGTAACGGCGTTGTAGCCGAATGGTCCAGGTAAATCATTGTCATACGCCAATCTTTCTTCTGCCGCTGGCATCCTGTGCGACTTGCAGGATCACTGCATGGGCACTATCGTAGTGGACAAGCATACTGATTTTTACGGTTTTGTTCAAGTTCTCCACCGGCATACATGAGCGGGGCTCGCAGCCGCAGGCAGTAAATGCGACTTGCGCTCTTCTACGTGAAACGAAAGAAGGCCGTACCGGCGGAAAGAAACAGGGGAAAATCCGATGACCCATATCGAATCCATTGTTGGACGTCAGATTCTTGACAGTCGGGGCAACCCTACTGTCGAGGTCGAAATCCAGTTGAGCGGCGGCGCAACCGGACGCGCGGCCGTGCCCAGCGGAGCCAGTACAGGTGTCCATGAGGCGGTAGAGCTGCGGGACGGCGACAAGTCAAAGTATGGCGGAAAAGGCGTCATGCAGGCTGTGGAGAATGTCAACACCGCTCTCGCACAAAGTCTGAAGGGTGCGAACACGCTCGATCAGGTAGCCATCGATCAGGCCATGCTGGAGTTGGACGGCACACACAACAAGAGCAAGCTGGGCGCAAATGCCATTTTGGGCGTCAGCCTCGCCGCCGCCAAAGCCGCCGCCGCCGCCGCCGGCCTGCCTCTGTACCGCTATCTGGGCGGCGTCAATGCCCACGCGCTTCCCGTGCCCATGATGAACATCCTCAATGGGGGCAAACACGCGGCAAATAGCACCGATTTCCAGGAATTTATGGTGATGCCGGCCGGCGCCCCCTCCTTCACCGAAGGCGTCCGGTGGGGGGCCGAGATCTATCACGCCCTCAAAGACGTACTCCACGATGCCGGTTACGGCGCCAACGTTGGCGACGAAGGCGGATTCGCGCCCAGCCTGGGAGGGAACGCCGCCGCAATCGAGGTGATACTGCAAGCAATCGAGAAGGCGGGATATCGACCGGGCGAAGACGTTTTCATCGCTCTGGACCCGGCCGTGAGCGAACTTTACGTCGAGGAGACTGGGCGCTACAAGCTCGAAATCGAGGGCTTGGAACTATCCAGTGAAGAGCTTGCCGACCTCTGGGCGGATTGGTGCGACCGCTATCCCATCGTCTCAATTGAAGACGGCATGGCAGAAGACGACTGGGACGGCTGGAGGCAGCTCCACGCAAGAATAGGGGAACGAGTCCAGCTGGTGGGAGACGATCTCCTGGTGACGAATGTCAAGCGCATTGAACGCGCCATAGAGCAGCGTGCCTGTAATGCCCTGCTCTGCAAAGTCAACCAGATCGGCACCCTGACCGAAAGCATCGCCGCCATCGAGATGAGCCACCGCGCAGGCTGGGCCGCAGTTGTCAGCCACCGGTCAGGCGAGACGGAGGATGACACCATCGCCGACCTGGTCGTGGCCTTCAACACCGGGCAGATCAAGACCGGCGCGCCTGCCCGCAGCGACCGCGTCGCCAAGTACAATCAGCTGCTGCGAATCGAAGAGGATCTCGGCCCTGCAGCAATTTACCAGGGAATGGGGGCCTTCGCGCACTTCAACGATTGAGGTCGCTTGGGCACAAAGACATGAATTGGGTGATGCCTTTTATCCGGACAACAAAAAAGGGATACGTGAGCGAACTCCTCACGCATCCCATCTTCGGTGCCCCCGCTCCGACTCGAACGGAGATGCCCTGAAGGGCACAGGCCCTCAACCTGCTGTGTATACCAATTCCACCACGGGGGCGCACACGCTTCTCATCATAAGAGTCGGCGCCGAAACTGTCAAATGTAGCCCTCTCCCTGAACTTTCCTCTCTCAGCTTCTGATCGAGCCTTCCACTTGAAACCGCGCGCTGTCCCCGCTCATGCCATCTTGCGCTTTTCCTCCTCAATCAGCACACGTCGCAGGATCTTGCCTACCTGACTCTTTGGCAGTTCGTCGCGGAAGTCCACCAGCCTCGGCACTTTGTAAGGAGCCAGATGTTCCCTGCAGAAAGCCTCGATCTCGTCTTGTGTGCTCGTCTGGCCCGCCTTCAAGACAATATAGGCCTTAACCGTTTCACCCCGGATTGCGTCCGGCACGCCTGCCACCACGGCTTCCTGCACCGCCTCGTGCATATACAGGACTTCCTCAACCTCTCTCGGCACGACATTGTACCCGCTTGCGATGATCAGGTCCTTCTTTCGGTCCACAATGTAAAAGCAGCCGTCTTCGTCCATGCGGGCGATGTCACCGGTATGGAACCAGCCCTCTTCGGTGATGGCGTCCGCCGTCTCCTCGGGGCGCTTCCAGTAGCCCTTCATAACCTGCGGGCCCCGGACGATCAGTTCACCCTCCTCCCCTGCGGCGACAGTTTCGAACTCACCCGCCTCATTCGGGTCGAGGCCTACGATGGCAACCTCAGTGCTCGGTACGGGAAAGCCGATCGATCCCTCCTTGCGCATGCCGTTGATGGGGTTGGCGCAGGCCACGGGTGAAGTTTCGGTCAGGCCGTAACCTTCCACCAATTTGCCGCCGGTGATCTGTTCAAAACGTCGCTGAATCTCAATCGGCAACGACATTCCGCCCGAAAGGCAAGCCTTGATCGAACTGAGATCGGCGTCGTCTACCTTGGGATGGTTGATGATCGCGGTGTACATCGTCGGGATGCCGGGGTACATCGTCACCTTTTCGCGCTGCAGAATGTCAAGCACAAGATCAGTCTGACGGGGGTCCGGTGTCACGATCAGTTCGGCGCCCGTATACATGGAAAAAAGCATGGCAACCGTCATCCCATATACGTGGAAGAACGGGATCGCGCCCAGCGTCCTCTCCCCGCCGTATTCCAGGTCTCTGTACCAGGACTCGATCTGCTGCACGTTGGACATCACGCTTCGGTGCGTCAACATGGCCGCCTTGGGAGAGCCGGTCGTGCCGCCCGTGTACTGGAACAGGACGACATCATCAGGCGCAACGTCTATGCTGGGCGGGTTGGGTGCGCTCGTCTCAAGCAGATTATCAAAGGCCCACACGCCCGGGCCGTCCGGTACGTCGGTCATCATGCCCGAAGCCCGCACCTTTTTCGCCACCAGCTTGTTGAACGGAAAGCCCAGCGGGTCGGGCACGTCGGTTACGATGACGTGCTTGAGATCAGTGCCTTCTCTCGCCTGCGCTACCCGCTCGTAAAACCCGCTCAGAATGACGATGGCAGCCGCGCCGCTGTCCTCCAGCAGATGGTTCAATTCCCGGGCCGTATAGGTCGGGTTCGTGTTGACAATAACGCAGCCTGCCTTGAGCGCGCCGAAAAAGGAGATCACCTGCTGAGGGATATTGGGCAGCATGATGGCGATGCGGTCGCCCTGCTGCAATCCGATCCGGCGCAGAGCAAAGGCGAAGCGATCAGCGGAATCCTTCAGTTCTGCATACGTCTGCTTGGCCTGTACAGTGATGCCTAATGGCAGGTATGCGAGCAGCAAACGGGTCGCTACCTGGTTGGCATAGGTCTGGGCCGAGGCATCCAACATTTCGTGTGTGAGCTGGCCGTTGTATTCAATTGAGTCCGGAACACCCGATTCGTACTTCTCTACCCATGGTTTCTGTTCGTATACAGACATCGCAACCGTTTCTCCTTTGTTCTAGTCCGCGGGGTCCTGTGTTGCGCCGACTAACGCGATGCAACTGCCTGGCGCCGCCCGCGCAGCGGAGGTACCCTGCCGATCGAATGTGAGAAAAGTATATCAGAGAAAAAGCAGGATTGGCAATGAAGTCAACTATAGAGCGTATCTCTCCTTTTGTCGACACGGCCCCAAACAGAGACCGAGGGCTAAGGTAAAGACAGAAATTCAGCCGCGCAAACAAGATGCCGAGTTGCCTGAACGGACTTGACCGATCCTTGACACAGCAGTTCGGATGAAAGTATACTTTTTTGCGGCAGGCAAGCCGGCATCTTGCCTGAGCTCTATTCGTCAGAGAGATCGACCCAGCTTCATAGCAGGCAATATGATGCAGGATACGCAGGCCCTGATCGAGAAATACGTAAACGAACCGGTTTGGGCCGTTGTGGGCGCCAGCAACCGCAAGGCCAAATACGGCAATCGAATCTATCTGAAGCTCAGAGAGACAGGCTATACGGTCTATCCCGTGAATCGGCGCGAGCGACTGATTGAGGGCGACACCGCCTACAGCAGTCTGACCGACCTGCCAGAACCGCCAACGGTCATCAACATGGTCGTACCCCCCAGTGAGGCCCCTGCCGTCGTGGAGCAGGCAAAATCCGCCGGCGCGCACGCCATCTGGTTCCAACCGGGCGCCGAAAGCGACGCCGCCGCCCGGTGGGCACAGGATCACGGCTTGGACGTCATCGAAGCCTGCATTCTGGTCCAGCTTGCCCTATTGCCCCGCCCAGAGGGAACTGAACTGAACCGGTCCCCATCGCAATCGCGGCCAACCCCCTCCCCAGACCCTACAACCTCCACCCGCTGATACTATTTCGCGTTGACACGGGTGGAGGATACGCATTAGAGAAGTTGTGAAGCCATTGGACGTCAGGGGGCATTCTGGATCAGACGCCTGCCCCTTGCACGACATGGTACGAGACCGGTTATACAGGAAAACGAACAAGGACAAACTGAAATGCGGATGTCGAAACTGTTTTTCCAGACACTGCGCGAAGCCCCCGCGGACGCCGACGTCCGCAGCCATCAACTGATGGTGCGGGCAGGCCTGGTCCGGCAAGTGGGCGCCGGAATCTTCGAATATATGCCCCTTGGGCTGCGGGTCAAGAAGAAAATTGAAACGATCATGCGGGAGGAAATGGACGCCATCGACGGGCAGGAAATCGTCATGCCGGTCGTGCAACCGGCCTCGCTCTGGAAACGGACGGGTCGCTGGTACGAAATTGGCGACGACCTGGCGCGCCTTACCGATCGCGCCGGCCGGGAGCTGGTCCTTGCTATGACGCACGAAGAGGTAATCACCGAGCTAGCCGGCAGCGTGATCAGCAGCTACCGCCAGCTGCCGGTTATGCTCTACCAGATTCAAACTAAGTTCCGAGATGAGCCCCGCCCGCGAGGCGGCCTGATTCGCGTGCGAGAGTTCACCATGAAGGACGGCTATTCCTTCCATCCCGATATCACCAGCCTGGATGAATACTATCCTCTGGTATATCAGGCCTATTTCAACATCTTCGGCCGCGCCGGGCTCGATGTAATCGCTGTCGAAAGCGATACCGGCATGATGGGCGGTACCATGGCCCACGAATTCATGGCCCTGACCGAAGTCGGTGAAGACACGCTGCTCCTTTGTGACGCATGCGGCTACAAGGCAAATCGTCAGGTCGCCACCTTCGTGAAGACGGACGATGACGACCAGGCCGAAGAAGCGCCGCTTCCACTGGAAGAGGTCTCTACCCCAGGCGTGGATACCATCGCCGCGCTGGCCGAATTCCTCGAAATCCCCGAGAGCCGCACGGCCAAGGCTCTGTTCCTGGTTGCTACGATCGAGGAGGGCGAAGAGAAGGAGCAGTTTGTCTTCGTCGTCGTGCGCGGCGATATGGAGCTGAACGAAACGAAGCTGACGAACGCGCTGAAGGCTCGCCAGCTGCGTCCGGCCCAGCCCGAAGAGATCCGGGCGATCGGCGCCGAACCGGGCTACGGCTCTCCCGTCGGCATCCGCAGAGACGCCGTCCTTTTGGTCGTTGATGACCTGATCCCCGGCAGCCCAAACCTGGTGGCAGGCGCAAACCGCGAAGGATGGCACCTCAGGAATGTCAACTGCGGCAGGGACTTTTACCCCGATCTGATCGTGGACTTGGTTGCCGCCGCCGATGGACATCCTTGTCCGAGCTGCCAGGCGCCCTTGCGATCTGTGCGCGGCGTGGAAGTGGGAAATATCTTCAAGCTGGGCACGAAGTACAGCGAGGCAATGGACGCTACTTTCCTCGACGAAGATGGCGGCAGCGCGCCGATGGTCATGGGCTGTTACGGTATCGGTTCCGGTCGCCTTATCGCCAGCGCGATCGAAACGAACTGTGACGAAAACGGCATCGTCTGGCCGATAACGATCGCTCCCCATCAGCTTTATCTGGTCAGCCTGGCGACTCGGCGAACGCCGGAAGTGACGGAAGCGGCCGAGCACGTTTACAGTCAGCTACAGGAAGCCGGTGTTGAAGTACTGTATGACGACCGCGATGAAAGAGCCGGCGTGAAGTTCAACGACGCCGATCTGTTGGGAATCCCTATCCGACTGACAATCGGAGCAAGGGGAGTGAAGAATGGGGTCGCAGAGCTCAAACTGCGCAACAGCGATAAAGTCCGCGAACTGCCTCTCGACGATATTGTCAATCGGATTCAATTGGTTGTGGACGCCGAAACGGCCGCAGTTCTGGCAAGAGTGATCACCGAGCCGTTGCCATAGAGTACGCATCTGCTGCGTCAACGGAACCTCCGAAATCTTGACTTTGTTTACGTTCCGTGCTACTCTTCGGCTCGTGTCTTGACACGAAATCGGTACGCAACGCAAACTCACACAGAAAGGAGCGAACACCATGCGAATTGAATTGTCTGTCAAATCCGGTGTTTACGCGTCCTTTGTGAGGAGTTCTGCGCCCGGCTGTTGAGTCAGCCCTGAACTGTTCTCCAAACCGTGGACGCCGGTTTCGACCGCTCCACGGTTTTTTTATTGGCCAAAGAAGTCGAAGATCTTACATAAGAAAGGAGGCGCAAAATCAACAGTTTCGTCGACTTCAATCCCCGGAAATCCGATGAACTTTCAAAATGGAGCAAGAGCCTTGATTACAATTCGCCCTTTTGAGAAAAACGACCACGACTACCGGCAGGCGGTCGAAATAGTGAACACTGTCTGGCCGGAGTATCCCGATACGGTGGAAGAGTGGAAAGAGTCCGATGAGAAGCGCTCGAAGCTTGTCAAGAGGGGTAGATTCTTCGCCGAAATCGATGAAACGCCTGTCGGCTTTGCCAATTACAGCCAGTCTCTGTGGCTGAACCATCCTGGCAAGCTGTTCGTAGGCGTAGAAGTATTGCCGGAGTTTCGCAAGCGCGGCGTCGGAACCGCCCTGTGGGAGCGCCTCTGCCAGGATATCCAGCAGTTCGACCCATTGCGCCTTCTGGCCCACACCCGTGAAGACTACGAAGACGGTATTCGATTTGCCCAGAAACTCGGCTTCAACGAATGTATGCGGGACTGGGAGTCCCGTCTGGACCCGGCGAGCCTCGACCTTGACGAATGGGGTCGATATCCCCGGCAGGTAGCCGAGCAGGGGATAGAGATCAAGACCGTCGCCGAGTTGGAGTCCGACCCGAACCGGGATCGAAAGCTATACGAGCTGGAGTGGCTTATCGACCGCGACGTCCCCAGCCCGGAACCCCCCTCAAAAGTGCCTTTTGAGGAGTTTCAGAAGGTGTGGGAGCGAACGAATCTGCTGCCGGATGCCTGGTACGTCGCAATCGACAATGGCGAATACGTGGGAATGACCAATTTGTGGACGAGCCAGGCCAATTCCAAACTGCTCTACGTTGGACTTACCGGTGTGACGAGATCCCACCGAAAGCGCGGCATTGCGATGGCATTGAAAATCCGTTCCGTGGAATTCGCGCTGCAAAAGGGTTTCAACGAAATCCGAACCTGGAATGAGACCAACAACCAGGCAATGCTGGGAATCAACAACCGGCTCGGCTTTGTGCGGCAGCCCGCTCACATCGAGTTTATGAAAGCGATGCGGGAGGAGCGTCCCGGAGACGCCAATCTGAAGATTCAAGACGCCGCGCAGGAAGAGGAGAAATCGGAAGTCGGTTCCGATTGAGAACCGATTCATGCCCGGTTAGCCCACTGCCCTGAAAACAGGACATCAGAAAAGTGCCGTTCCACAACGGCGGGGGCCCCATTATCAGGCCCCCACCATTTCTATTGTATCCTCGTCGGATGTATCCTCGTCGGACTACAACCGTCCCAAAACTGCCTTCAACAATGCCGTCAACTGCGGCACAACGACTTTGCCCGTTTCCATTACCTCTTCTGCGCTGGTCTCCTTGTCCGAATCCAGCTGATCGACCGCCACATTGGTGATCGTGCTGATGCCCAGGACCTCAATTCCGGCGTGAACCGCCACTAGCGCCTCCGGTACAGTGCTCATACCCACTGCGTCGGCTCCCACCAGGCGCAGATAACGAACCTCCGCCGGCGTCTCAAAGTTTGGACCTGCGAGGAAGGCATAAACGCCCTGGCGCAGCGCGATCCCCAATTCCTGCGCCGATGCCAGTGCCATCCTGCGCAGAGACCTCGGATACGCGTGCGTCATCGACGGAAAACGCGTACCGAACGCCGGCGCGTTCGGACCGATCAGCGGATTCTGCCCCGCCATACCTGCAAAGTTCAGGTGGTCCACGATCAGCATGAGATCGCCCGCGTGAAAGCCGGGATTTACCCCACCGGCCGCGTTGGTCAGAATCAGCTTACCCACGCCAAGTCGCTTCATCACCCTGATGGGAAAAGTAATCTCCTCGGCCGTATAACCCTCATAAAAGTGGATGCGCCCCTGCATCGCCACTACCGTCTGACCGGAAAGTTGACCCACTATGAGTCGCCCTTCGTGCCCGGGAGCCGTGCTGGTGGGGAAGTAAGGGATCTCCTCGTAGGGGACTGCTTCCGCCCCCTCTATCGCCTGTGCCAAAGAGTTCAACCCGCTGCCGAGCGCCAGCCCGACCGGCCGCCCTTCGACCAACTGTAGTCCCCGTCGATTGGCCCTTTCCCTTACGAACTCCGCCGCGCGGTCATATTCTTCCAGACCAAGCTTCTCAGTCATCGGGTTACCTCTGTGCCATCCAGTCCCTGCTCGTGCGCTGAAGGCGCCCACTTGCACTGCCTAGCCGCCGCTTTCAGCGTGGCCATGGTACCTAGAGGCCTCCTGCCCCGTCGTATCCGGAGAGAGGTCGCGCCACCTGAATAACCCGGCCCATTCATTCGGCTTGTCCTCGACCACATCCGCGATCAGGTCACCGAGCACCGGCCCGAACTTGAACCCGTGGCCGCTCCCGCCTGTGGCTACACTCAGCCCCTCTTTTTCCGGATGGCGATCGATCCAGAAATGCTCGTCCAGCGTGTCATTGTACAAACAACGCCGGGTATAAGTGATTTCAGCATCCAGGAGCGCCGGGAAGGTGTCCTCCAGAAAGATGCGCAGTTCAGCGTAATCTTCCTCGTATACTGTACGCTCGTCGTGCTCCGGGTGAAGCGTCACGCCAACCCCGTGCCGGGAAACCTTGACGATGCCTTCACGCAACATCGGGAACCCGTACCAGCCCGTGCGCGCAGTGTCGCCAAAGTAGACGACAAAGTCAGGCGCAAAAAACGGCCCCGGATCCTTCGGTTTCAGGTGGAAAATCGGGTGGCCGGTCGCCGTCATCACCGACTGCAGTTCAGGTAGCAGCCAGGGCGTCCACGAACCGGCTGCGATCACGGTATGATCGGAGGTGAATTTTGCACCCTCACGCGTACGCATCCCTTTCACACGGTCACCATCCAGCAAGAGATGATCCGCAGTCTGACCGGGCCGGACTTCGACCCCGACTGCCGCGGCCCGTTCTGCCAACTTGCCTACTACCCGCCCGCTTTCGGCGTAGCCCCCGCGCGCATTATAGAAGCCGTCTGTGTAGATCCCTGTTGACCAGGCAGGAAACCGCCGCGATATCTCTCCATCGGGCAGACGTTCCGGCCTCTGTCCCTCATCCAACAACATCTGAAAACTGCTGTTGACGAACTCGTTTTCCGACATCGGCCCCTTCGAGGCCGCCAAGACGCCGGTCTCATGGTACAACGTCTCTCCGAAGAGCTCGTTCCAATGATGGAAACCCTCAATCGAACCGATCGCCATGCGCGTGTACTGGCGGTTGCTGCCGTACTCCATCCGCACGACCTTGCTCACATCAGTAGAAGCAGCCAGGGGATAGGGAAGGGGGCCGGGGTCGATCAAAGTGACGCTGTAACCTCGGCTGCGCAGAGACAAAGCAGTCGTCACTCCGAATATGCCGGCTCCGACGACAAGAAAGTCAGAAGATGAGGACATCAAATTTCTCCTATCTGGTTTCCAGTCCTTGGGACGCGCTTGCACAGAAGGCCCTCTTGCGGCGCCCCATCCATTAGATCTCCCAGCTCTCGGGCTGTTCAGTCAAAAAAGGATTCGCTAGTTTCCGAAGTCAGCAAGGCGGGCGACGGCACTCGTCGCGCCGGCTTCCAACAGGCCTCCGTCGCTGGTCGCGGTGATAAACCGAAAGCCCTGGCCGGCCCTACTCAGTGCGTCTTCCACGCTGCGCCCCGCAATCCCCGGAATCTTGCCCGTGTTCCTGCAGGCTGTCAGGATCGTTTCAAGCGCCCGTGCATGCTCCTCGCGGTCGTCCATCTCAGACGGGTGAAAGCCCAAAGAAAGAGACAGGTCGCTCGGCCCCGTCCAGCACCCGTCAATGCCTGGCGTACTGAGAATCGCCTCCGCGTTCCCTACTGCCTCGACACTCTCCAGCTGCACCGCGACAAATAGCTGCTCGTTTATACAGTCCGCATAATCGGCCCCGTACAACTTGGCCCGGCCCCAGCCCCATGATCGCTGCCCCAGCGGAGGTAGTCTGCTGGCATCGGCCGCAAAACGAGCCTGCTCAGGCGTGTCGACCATCGGCACAATCAAACCCATCACGCCCTCGTCCAGCAGCCTCCCGATAAACGTGTAGTCATTGCGGGCCACTCGGGCCATGGGAACTGCCGAACTCCCGTTGATGGCCACAAGCGCGGCAATGGCGCTATCTTCCCCCCAGGATCCGTGCTGCCTGTCAATCATCACAAAGTCGATACCGCTTCGGCTCATCAGTTCTGCATTAAGGGCCGACCCCATCCCCAGCGTGAATCCGAAGGCGGGCTGGCCGGACTGCATTTTCGCTTTGGCTGTGTTTGGATTCACAATATCCCCCTCGTCTGAAAAACTGGAGAGACGCTCAACGACGCGTCCGTCTGAAGCAAAACAGAATGAGTGCCTGAATCGAATTCAGGAATTGAAGTAACTGCAAGAAATCTCTGGGAAGACGTGTCACTTCGATAGTAGCTGTAGAAGCTTGCTCTGTCAAAAGAAAATTCTCCAGGACCTTTGCCCCCGAAATCAGTCGATCGGGCCGGTGCCCGGTCACGGCTCTGAATGCAATGCCGTAAGTTGCGGAATACCCAAGACCACTCCCTTTCAATCCGGAGTAAACCAAATTGTAAGAGGATATGTTACAATGGCTCGAATCGGCGAACACCTCACCGTCGAAAAACGTGGCCATTACTGTCAGTGGCCGCCTGCCATTGCAGTCTGGCTGTCAAAATGTCCCAAACTGAACTGAAACCTCAGCCCGATACATCTTCAGTCGATCGCCCGTCCCGCCTGTCGCCCTCCACTGCCCTGGTGCTTGTTGTTTCCGGGGCCGTCGGCTTTGCAATCATGGGCGATTCGCTGCTGTACGCAATTCTCCCCCTGGCGGCGGGAGAGCTGGCGCTATCTCCCCAACAGGTCGGCATTCTCTTGAGCGCCAACCGCCTCATCCGACTTTTCTCAAATACCTGGCTCGGAGCGATCTTCGCTCGTTTCGGTCCGTACCGGGCGTTCGTGATATCAGCCATACTTGGAGTCCTGACGACCGTTCTGTATGGTTTCAAGTTCGGGTTCATCGTCTTTTTATTGGCGAGGATAGGGTGGGGCGTCAGCTGGTCAGGTCTCCGACAGGGCACCTACCAATCTATCTGGACCGGCGATCGGGCGGATGCGGGCCGGCTGATGGGCCTGAAGTGGGGTGTTGTTCGCGGCGGCAGCGCGATCAGCGCCTTAATTGGAGGCTTTCTCTTCGATCATTTCGGCTTTCAGACCACGGTCTGGACGATTGCAGGGTTGTCAGCGCTTTCCATCCCAATCGCATTCGGCCTTTCCTGGCCCGCAAGCGCGTCGCCGCAACATAAGGAGAACCAGTCGAATGCAGCTGCCGATTCCCCTGAGGCCAGCCAGAAGCAGACCGGGAATGTCCGCCGCAGCGAACACGAGATTCTCGCAGGCTGGATTGAGGCCCTGTCGGAGCCCCTTCAGCGGTCTGTCCTCCTGGTAGGATTCTTTAAGCTACTGCTCAACTCCATTCTGGTTGCCACCGCTTCCGTGTTTCTGGCCGACCGCTTCGCAAGCTACTCGGGGGGGTTCCTGCTGGGCCTGCAGGTAGGCGCGCTGGCCGGAATCGTGCTCGGAACCCGCTGGTTTTCCGACCTCTTTCTCGGCACCGCGATGGGCGCGCTGGCGGACCTGGTTGGGCGAATTCGCTTGACCCTCGTCCTGGTCTTCCTGCTCTGTCTTGGTCTGACTCTGATGCTGACTGTTCAGAACAACCTGTCTTTCGTCGCCTTGCTTGCCGTCCTGATAGTCAGCACCGGTGTGAACGTAGTTCTGGACGCATACGCAAATCAAGCCGCTCTGGTCACTCACCATCCCCAGATGTTCGTTGCTACCTATGCAACCGCTTCCGACCTGGGGTCCGCGGTGGGGCCGCTGTTTGCGTTCTGGCTGGTAGCATCAGTAGGATTTGCGACAGTTTATGGGATCGCCGCGCTGCTGGTCGTGCTGGCTCTATTGTATCTTGTCATGCTCGACGCCCGTTACACCAAGCCGCAAACACCAGTGTCCGGAGGTCTGTGAGTAACCTGCCCGCAGTTTGCGCCGCTGTACAGAGGTGAATAAATGCAATTCATCGGCCGCGAGATTTCAGTGAATCTGCCCCTCGGCTTCTCACTGGAGAAAAAGCCGTCTGTTCCGGACACATTCAACTGGCAAGGAAAAACTCATTCGGTTGTCGAGATGCTTGCGAATTGGCATCGCTACGGAAAACCGGAGATTCGAACACAGGGTGGGCGGCCCCCGTACTTCGTCCGCAGCGGCCGTACACAGGGATCCTGGGGACAGGGCAGGGTCTACTACCGCGTGCGCACGGAAGAAGGCCGCCTGTTTGACCTCTATTACGACCGCGCACCCAAAGGTCAGCGTCGCGCCGGGGCCTGGTTCCTGTGGCGGGAACTGACCACCGAGGAAGAACTCGTTGGCCTGGATGAGGACCTCTGGCGCCGGAAGGTCTGGTGAAGTTTCCTCTACCGTTCGCCGATATTGAGCACAGTGGGCAGATAGACCCTGTACCCGCTCGACGTACTGCCTTCCTGAGTTGAAGGAGTAGTCGAATTGGGAGGAGGCGTTGGCGCCTCGGCAGGCCTCGGTCTGGCCGACGGTCCGCCGCTCGTCAGGCTCTGCGCCGGCACGTTGCTGAGCGTTATAACGTCGACCAGCGCGGTCGTGCGGCGGTTCGGCGATGTCTCATAGACATTGAAAATCAGGTTGATCTCCTTGCCAGCGTAACGCGCCATGTCGAACGAGCGGTACTGCCACCCGCTGCTCTGGCGCTGCACCAACATATAGTTCGGCGGCTGACCGTCCTCTACGGCAATGACCTCGAACGAGTCGGTGCCCGTGGCCGGTTCGGCGGTCTCCACCTTGTACGCGATCGCCAGAAACGGCCTTCCCGTTGGCACTGTCACGCGCTGGGATACCGTACTGTTTCCCCCGTCGCTGCCCTCGGTACCGGGTACGCCATCATTCGGCACAAATTCACTGGCCAACCGCAGCGCATGATCCGATGCGCCGGTCTGTGCTTCGATCAGGGAAGATGAGCTGCCCGACTTCGTCCAGCTATTGAAGGCATTCTCGAAATCACCGTTTGTTACGGCATTCGTCCCCGGCGAGTAAAGCAACGCAAGGCTCTCGCTCGTACCGAAAACACGCCTGCGCATGAGCAGCTGGCTGCCTACCGAGATATTCCAGCTCCCAATCGGCGCCGTCATCGTAAACCGGCCGCTTGCATCGGTCGTGGCCGTCGTCGTGCCAATGCTCACTTGGACCCCAACCGCAGCCTCATTTGCCGGGTTGATCACCCTGCCGGTAACTGAGCTGTGTTCCGCAACTGTCGTCGAGGCCAGCGATCTGTCTGCCTCCAGTTTGTAGCCCAGGCGGTCCTCAGCCGCGACGCTGAATGAGTAACTCTTACCGGCCTCACCACTGTAGGACGCCGTGCCATACGCATCGACACCTTCCTGCCAGAGCTCCCAATCTCCATCTTCGACCTTTACGTAGACCGAAGTCGATATCACCCCAGAGCCCCAATCTCTCGCGTGCCAGGTCACATCAAAGGTCTGCGGGGAGTAGGCCGGCAGGGCCAGAATCGACGCGCTGGGCGGAATCGTGTCCGTTTCAATCAGCAGGACTGGTTCACCGTAAATGCCCATGCCGTAGCCGCCCTGGCCGTCAGGCCAGTTGGCATTCGTCGCGCCATTGAGGCTGACCTCATAGATACCGGCGACCGGAGTGACGACAGTGGTTGTCCCGTCCAAGCGAATCAATCGACCACTCGTACCCGTAGCCGGAATCCCGGCCGTCTGCGCCTGCGTATTGAGCGACCACGTCAGCAGACGCCGCTCCTTTGTTTCCGGGTGATAGAAGGCGATCCTCCGTACCCGAAAACGCTCGATGTCTGCCCACGCAACATCCGTACCCGTCAGGTGCTGATTCGCCAGTTTGAATGCGGTATAGGCCAGCCGCGTTTCAGCATTGGAAGGGGAACAGAAACTGGAATTCTCATTCTTCGCCAGCCCGAAACCGTCCGGCGAATCGACCGCCACCACGTTCCCGCAGTCATCGTGGAGCATGAAGTGGAAGATGGGTCCCCCTCCGGCCAGCCTCGTGTAGGCGATGTTCTGCCAAACATACGACGCCTGTTCTTTGGCCGTGGCCCGCCACGGGCTTGGGCAGTTCGGCCCCGGGTAATCGTTACAAACGGGTACCCCGCTCTCCGTTATCCAGATCGGCTTGTCCGTCCAACCCCGTTTATCCAGCGCTCTGCGAACTTTCCGGGTGTACTGATAGCCGACGTAAGACAGCGAATAGTGATGGCTGCCCGCCGCGTCAAAGAATCCGTCGTTCTGTTCACTCAGTGCATCGTTATCCAGCGCGTCCAACATGCTGTCGAGCCAGTGTCCGTTCTCAAAGTGCGCCAGGCCGCCGAACACCACAAAGGCCTCCGGGTCAATCCACTTTATGACAATGTACGCAACCTTCTGTAGCCGTGCGAACTCTTGCGGCGTCCCTGACCAGAAGTGGCACAGGTCCGGTTCATTCCAGATCTCCCAATGTCGTATGTTGGTGCCAGCACTGCCCCCGGGCTTGTATCGGTTCACCGCCGCGCCGACAAACCGGGCCCACGGGTTCGTTGGATTGAGCCGCCCGTTGTCCGGCGGAACATCGGTGCCGTCTGTGAATATCGGGTTCCACAGCCCGAAGGGTGCGGGAGGACCCTCGTGGCGGTGGCAGGTTCCGGACTGTTCCTGCAGCCCGTCATGGGTAATTCGTATCTGCCTCCCTGAAGCATCTGTAGCTTCCAGAACGTCGCACTCACCTCCGGCTTCCTGCGTGTCGCAGTCAGCCGACCTCAGCGCCAGGCCCGCCTGCAATTCTGTAAATGACCCGCCAAGAGGTGCCGACACAGACCGGACGCCCGCGCGGTATTGACGCGGCGTGCCCAGCAGGATCGCCAGCGTGTTCAGGTTCTTGCCTTCGTTGGCTCGAATGGCCGCGTCCTGGCCGGTCCACGTAAACTCGCCGATACGCTTTTCGACCTGTTCCCAGTAGACGGGGAAGCGGTCCATGCGTACGCCCGTGTCCACGCCCCGCTGAATGCGCCCGGCACCGCTATTGGTTTCCGCCGAGTTGACAAATGCCAGGCCGAATTCGGAAATATCTAACGTCTTCGTAAAAGGGACAGTTGCAGTATGGTTCGTAGAAACGCGTATAAGAGCGCGGCTCTTCGGAAACCTGCTATGTCGAGCCTCCGCCTCTGGCAGATCGGCGCGTTCTGCCTCAGTTGACCGGTGTAAGTCATCTGCAAAGGCAGGAGAATCCGCTCCGCCTTGGTAGAGCAAAAAGAAGAGTAGGACGCCCGCCACCGCAACGGCCACTGTCAAGCGGCGGGCCGCAAACAGCGTGCGTCGAATGGGAGGAAGTTTGCCTTCTCGGTGCGTTCTTCGACGATCCTTCACTGCCCAGGCCCTTGTGCGCCCGCGAAGGAACACCCCGATGAGGGCGCGTTTCGTCATCAGCGATTGCAGGAAATATCGAATGAGAAAAGAAAGGCGCTGCATGAAGCCAGCATTCCAACTTTGTGGAGGGGGCCGCGCCCCGGTCGGACGGAAACGAAACCGAGGCTTCCAGTGAATTCGACTCGTCTCTAAAGTGTACCATAGGCAATTTGCCTTGGTAACAGAAAAAGAATGTAAACTTAGTCGGATTGCAGCAAACTTCGCGCCTGCCGCGCCAAAAGGTGCAGAAGCGTCGTTCATTCGAACGGCATTCGTAGATACTTCGACGGCTCCTGGGGTCCTGCCAACGAACATCGGCTGAGAGGACCCTTCGGTTTTCGGTAGGAAGTCTCGACCAGAATGAGTCCGTCGGTCCGGCAAGGCTTTCAACGTCTGCCGGAGGAGTTCACGCAAGTTCACTGCGAAATGAGAGGGGTTGACTGACTGTGACGAAGGCCGCGCTCCGCACCGAGGACCTGAACTTGAGAATTGGAGTCAGTAGGAATGTAGAAGAACGAAAAGTTGAGGCGGATTCTATCTGTCAAGGTGAGAATTCACTGATTGCGACTGAGCGCTTCTCCCGGTACGACTTCCCAGCCGCCAGAGCCAGCAAAACTGGGGCCCGCCCGTCGTTGCCCGTCACTTCAACCTCTGTGTCATCAAGGATAGCGCGTATGAAGGAACGCAGCTCATCTGCATAGGCCGCGAGGTAACGTTCAAGGAAGAAGTAGAGTGGCTTTGCATGGATCACCCCGGATTCGGTCTGCCTGATGACCCGGTCGGGCGTGTTGTTTTCGCACAAGACGGACCCAAGCGAGCCGAGAATTTCAACTCTCTGGTCACCTCCGTAAACAGCCTGGCGCGAGTTGGTGATGACCCCGAGCGCACCACACTTGTAACGCAACGTCACGATGGCTGTGTCGATGTCGCCAGCCTCGCCAATAGCCGGATCGACCCGAACTGCTCCGCAGGCTGACACCTCTTCCACCTCGTCGTCAAGCAGGAAACGGACCATGTCAAAATCGTGGATCATCATGTCCAGAAACAGGCCGCCCGAGTCCCTGACATAGCTAAGCGGCGGCGGCTCCGGGTCGCGGCTGGTTATCTGTACCAGGTAAGGTTCTCCAACCTCACCATTGCGCACAGCATCCCGTATCCCGCGAAAGTTCGGGTCGAATCGCCGGTGAAAGCCGATCTGCAGCTTCGTACCGTTTTCCGCCACAGCTGCCAGTGCAGCGTCGACCGCGGGCAGACGGAGCGCAATCGGCTTTTCACAGAACGCGTGCTTGCCTGCACGAGCCGCCTGGATGATGAAATCGGGATGCGTCTCTGTCGAAGAGCAGATCGCGATCGCGTCGACGTCATCTCGACCGATTACATCCGACGCGTCTCCGCTGGCCTCCGCAATACCGAATCGCCTGGCGGTCTGCTCCGCCGCCTCCGGGACGACGTCGGCGATCGCGACCACCTCCGCTTCCTGAATATGGCGTGTCAGATTCTCCGCATGAACCTGCCCAATCCGCCCGGCGCCAATGAGCGCGAATCTGACCTTTTGCTCCACCTCAGTCACCTCAATTGATCTCCTGCAGTCGGACCCATCGGCTCTCGCGTGCGCTCAGATCAGCCGCGTCGGTAATCCGCTGGACGTAAGCGCCGTCTTCAAGACTCGGGCTGAAGGGGGCACCATCGGCGATCGCGTTGATCCAGCCTCGCGTCATATGATCCTCGACGCGAAAGATGTCCCGGTACGTGTTGTGTACTGTATCTCGCCGCGCCGCGCCCCAAACGTGCTCCGGCAACTCAAGCGGACGCGTCGGACCTTCCCCTCGGCGCGTTCCCTCAACATCCTGCCGCTCGCCCCAATCGATCACGCTGCGAAGTGTACCCTCTTCCCCGTGCAGATCGAATTCGTGCCGCTGGCCGAAGACGGACTCCTCCGTGCAAACAGCCGAAGCCTGCACAAGCCCCTGCGCGCCGTTGGCAAATCGCAGCAACGTGTATGCCGCGTCCTCCGTACGCTCGTACGGCTTCCCCTCCGGCGTGACATCGGGTCGATCGACAAACTCGCCCGCCAGGCAGAACACGTCAGTAACCTCGCCAAACCACCAATAGGCCAGATAGAAGAAGTGCGATGCGATGTTGCCAAGCACGCCCGTAGCCGCAACGGCGCGATCGTGCCTCCAGCCATAACCCGGCTCTCGTGCGTAGCCGGTGTAGTAACGCAAATTCAGGTGGTACGGCCTGCCGATGTATCCTTCCTCCACCAACTCCTTAATGTAGCGGTTCGTCGGCATAAAACGGTAGGTAAACGGCGTGCAGTGGATCACTCCCTTTTTCGCTGCCAGCGCCGCCATCTCCGCCGCATGATCGTATCTCAATGCCAGTGGCTTCTCGCACAATACGTGCAGGCCTGCGTCGAGCGCCTGCATCGTGATCGGGTAGTGGGTCTCATGGCCCGATGCCACCACCAGGGCCTCGATCTCACCGCTGCGTATCAGAGACTCGTAGCTCGTGTAAACTTGAGGGATGTTCCAGCGCGCCGCAAAGGCGTCTGCCCGCTCCCGGTTTCGGCCGCAGACTGCTACTACATCGGCCCTCGGGTGGGCGTCCAGTGCCGGCAGATACATTGCGTCTGCCCACCAGCTGGTGCTGACGACGCCTACCCTTACAGTCTCAGACATCTCAATTCTCTCCCTGTTTCTTGCCACGCGTTCCTGTCGAAGAGACTGACTACCCGATGCTCTCGCCGGCCAGCGGCTGCACGTCCTCCCATGCGCCGCTCTCCCAGGAGCGAGTCATCGCCTCCTGTACTTCCGCCAGTCGCAGGGCATCCGTAAAGCTGGGAGACCGCTGTACACCTTCAGCTATCGACATCAGGAAATTGTGCGCCTCGAGCACCTTCAGGTCTTCATAGCCCATCCCGATGCCATCCCCCGGATTGAAACGGCCGTGGCTGGGGTAGGCGGGTCCGCCCAGCAACGTTGTGTAGCCGTCGTGCATTCCGTCCGTACCGGGCAGGTATAGCTCCAACTCATTCATACGCTCGAAATTCCAATTGGCGGCGCCCGCAGTCCCGTTGACTTCGAAAGACATTTCGCACTTCGGCCCGAAGATCGCCCGGCACGCCTCAAAACTGCCCTGCACGCCATTCCCGAATTCGACCAGCGCGCCAACATAGTCTTCGTTTTCCACCTCGCCGGTCGGGTCGCCTTCCTTCCCTACCGAAAAGTGCGTACCCTGTCCGGGCACAGGCAGAGGACGCTCGCCAATGAAGACGTGCCGGCTGCTGACAAGCCGTTTGATCGGTCCAACAATCATGTGTGCCATATCTACCGTGTGGGACATAATGTCCCCCAGCACACCTAACCCGGCCTGCTCTCGCTTGAAGCGCCATGTCAACATGCCTAAGGGGTTGCTGCCGTACATCGCGAAGAAACGGCCCCGGTAGTGGGTCAGGCGGCCCAACTTGCCAGCTTCGATCAGCTCTCTGCAATGCTGCACCATCGGCGCCCAGCGGTAGTTGAAGCCGACAAAGCTCATCACCCCCGCCTCACGCGCCAACTGCTCAATGGCAGCCGTCTCCCACGGGCTGCGTCCGACCGGCTTTTCGCAAAAGACATGCTTCCCGGCCGCGGTGACGGCCTCCACCATCTCCTTGTGCAGAAAGTTAGGCGCGGCGATGTTGACGACATGCACATCCGGGTGAGCGACGACCTCATGCCAGTCGGTCGTAGACTCGGCGAACCCCAGAGTGTTTCGCGCTTCCTCCGCTCTGTGCGCCACGTCGTCGGCGCAGATCACTAGGCGCGCCCGGACGCCGCAGTCGTGGAAACGGTCGTTCACCAGCCTGTACGAACGACTGTGAGCCGTACCCATCCAGCCCATGCCAATTACGCCTATGCCAAGCTCTTGGGCCATGCCTTTCTCGCCTGCCTCCTGTTCCACTGATCCGACAAGCCAAAACGGCCCCACCGCAGACCGCGTCCGCAAGACACCGCTGTAGGTAGGGCCGTCGTGATTCCGAACTTAGCTGGCCGCCACTGTTCAGAACTTCCGGCTCCACTCCTGCGGCCACCTTTCAACTACCACCTTTGTCTGCGTGTAGAACTCGATACCGTGCCGGCTCTGCGCATGCAGATCGCCGAAGAAGCTCTCGTTCCAGCCGCTGAACGGGAAGAAGGCCATCGGCGCGGCTACCCCGATGTTGATGCCAATGTTGCCGGCGTCAACATCGTGGCGGAACTGACGGGCCACCGCGCCGCTGCTCGTGAACAGGCAGGCCATATTGCCGTAAGCGCTTACGCTGCGATCGTGTATCAGTGCTATGGCGTCTTCAACTGTATCTGCGTGCATCAGGCTGAGAACCGGCCCGAAAACCTCTGTGCGTGCAATCTGGCTGGTCGGATCTACGGCGTCCAGAACCGTTGGGAAGACCCAGTAACCATCGTCATAGCCAGGCACGCTCTTCTGGCGGCCGTCCACCAGGACGCGCGCCCCCTCTTGCGCGCCCGCCTCGATCAGGCCCTCTATACGATGCTGGCTCTCGCGAGTAATGACAGGACCCATTTCGGTCGCCTCGTCCAGCCCGTATCCAACTTTGCGGCTGGCGGCCAAATCTGCAATTCCCTCAGTGAAAGGATCTTTTGCCTCGCCCACAGTCACAGCGACCGAGACCGCCAGACAACGCTGGCCCGCGCAGCCAAAGGCGGAGTCGCCCATCATCTGGGTTGTCATTTCGAGATTCGCGTCCGGCATGATGACGACCGGATTTTTGGCGCCACCCTGGCACTGGGCTCGTTTGCCGTTGGCGGTGGCGCGACTGTAGATATATTTCGCCACCGCGGTCGAGCCGACAAAACTGATCGCCCGAATGTCAGGATGATCGAGAATAGCATTGACCGTATCCGCGCCGCCATTCACAAGCTGCACAACGCCCGGCGGGAAGCCGGCCTCTTCGATCAACGCAAACAGCTTCTGCGTCGTCATCGGCACCTTTTCGCTGGGCTTGAGAATGAAGCAGTTGCCGGTCGCCACCGCATAGGGGAGAAACCAGAGGGGAATCATGCCGGGAAAGTTGAACGGCGTGATTGCCGCCACTACCCCCAACGGCTGCCGCAGCATATGCTCGTCGATGCCGCTTGCAATATCCTCGTTATTCCATCCCTGAACCAGCGACGGCGTGCCGCAGGCGACCTCCACATTCTCGATACCCCGCCGCATCTCACCCACGCTCTCTGTAAACGTCTTGCCGCACTCCTCGGTGATGACGCGCCCAATCTCATCCAGATGCTCCTCAAGCAGCATCTTCAGCCGGAAAAGCGGCTGGACGCGATCGACAACCGGCGTTTCTCGCCACTCGGCGTAGGCTTCCAGCCCCGCTTGAGCCGCCGCATCCACCTCCGCCGCCGGCGACAGCCCCACCGTCGCAATCGTGCCGCCCGTGGCCGGGTTATGCACGTCGAGCGCGTCAACCGCTGCACTGCGCCGCCACTGGCCGTTGACGAAATTGAGCAGTTCTTTTTGCTGTGTCATATGTCTATCCTCTTTTAAGAAAACACCTTGTCAAGCGCCACTCTGACGTCCAGCGTTCGGTCGATGACCTCGCCCTCTACGAACACCAGGGGATCCATATCCGGTGTGAATACCGCTATCTGCTTCAAGGGTGGTTGTACCAACCAAACAGACTTGATCCCGAATCGGAAGTAGGTCTCTATCTTAGGGATGACTTCATTGACGCTCTGAGAAGGAGACAGTATCTCGACGACTGTTATTGGAGGGTCCAATGCACGCACTTCATCGTGCAGCCAGTCCGGATGGCGAAAGTTGCAGATAGAGAGGTCGGGGGTCGCAGACGGCTCCGTAGCAAGCGATAGTTCGCCTCCAACGAAAAATCTGTCCCCGCAGGCTTCATGTAGTGCAAATTGTAGCTGCGACTGAACGTAATAGTGATTGAAACTTGGCATGGGTTTCCCGCGTTCCTGCTCGTATTTCTCCGAGAAGTTTATCTCCGACGGTAGCGTTGCAGTCATTGAACTATTCCTCTGAACAAGAAATGGGCATACCAAAAAGATCTCCCTAACTTCAGCGAAGCCCTTTGAGCGACAAACCTGGTGCCAGCCCGCTCATAAACATGGGGACAGGCCAAACGTCAAGACACGACTCTTACACCTAGCGTTCAAGAGTCAGCCTCAAATGTAATACCGCTCTTGCGTGCGCATCTCTTCCCACTCCTCACGCGCAGCGTTAACCGAGTCCAGCTCACTCACCTCCGCCACCGGCACGTCCCACCAACTGTAGCCCTGCACGCCCAGATAGCGATCATCAGGCACGTAAATCACCGTAGTTCTGTCGATCGATTTGGCATCCTGCAACGCCTGTACAACGTCGCTCACACTCTCGCAGCGTATGACGTGACAGCCCAGGCTTTCGGCGTTCGTCGCCAGATCGACCGGCAGTGGATTGACATCGTAACCGGACTCGTCAGTCGGAAGCCCGTTGAAGGACTGGCCGTTGCGGTGGGCCGCTTCGACCTGATCGGGATAGATGTAGCGCGTTCCGAAGCCGTCCTGCCCCAATGAGCGGCTGAGTGACCCAATCGAGCGAAAGCCGGTATTGTCCATCAGAATGACGGTAAGTTTGTACCCCTCCTGTATCGAAGTGATCAGGTCGGTGTTCATCATCAGATAACTGCCATCGCCAACCATGACATAGACCTCGCGATCCGGCTCCGCCATTTTGATGCCCAGCCCGCCCGCGATCTCATAGCCCATGCACGAGTAACCGTACTCAAGATGGTACTGCTTGCTGTGCCGCGCCCGCCACAGTTTGTGCATATCGCCCGGCAGACTGCCGGCCGCGCCAACCATCACCGCGTCGGGGTCGCCATGGTCATTCACCGCCCCGATCAGCGCGCCCTGATAGGGCAGTCCGCTCTCTGCCTCGTGTGTGTCATAGTTGCGCTGCACCTCGGCTTCCCAATCGTCATGCAGCTTTTGCGCCTGCGCAACGTTCTCGTCGTCGTTGCGGAAGCCCGCCAGCAACTCGCTCAACTCCTCCAGCGTGACCCGCGCATCGCCCACCAGCGGCACCGCACAATGCTTGTATGCATCAAACTCGGCCACATTTATGTTCACGAACTGAACGTCCGGATGCTTGAACGCAGTCTTGCTGGAGGTGGTGAAGTCGCTGTAGCGCGTGCCGATGCCGATCACAACGTCGCCTTCGTCCGCCACCTGTTCCGCCGCGAATGTGCCCGTAGCGCCGGCGGCTCCCAACTGCAAGGGATGGTCGTAGGGCAGGCTGCCCTTGCCAGCCATCGTCTCTGCCACGGGGATGCCGAAGAGGTCGACGAACTCTCTCAGGGCTGCCGTCGCCTCGCTGTAGAGGACGCCGCCGCCGGCGATAATCAGCGGTTTCTTCGCCGCGTGTATCGCCGCCGCCGCCCGCTGCAGTGCAGCCAGGTCCGGCCGGTTGCGCGGCACGGACCAGACACGCTTCTCGAACAGCGCCGCCGGGTACTCATGCGCTTCGGTCTGCACGTCCTGCGGAATCGAAAGCGTTACTGCCCCTGTATCCGCCGGGCTCGTCAGCACTCGCATCGACTCGATCAGCGACGTGGTCAGCTGATCCGGCCGGTTGATCCGGTCCCAATACCTGCTGACCGGTTTGAAGCAGTCATTGACAGAGATGTCCTGACTATGCTCCGATTCCAGCTGCTGCAGCACCGGCGCGACATTGCGGCGAGCGAAAATATCGCCAGGCAGGATCAGGACAGGCAACCGGTTGATCGTCGCCGTCGCCGCTCCCGTTACCATGTTGCTCGCGCCGGGGCCGATCGAGCTTGTGCAGGCCAGAGTGCGCATCCTGTTGCTGTGCTTGGCGTATGCCGCCGCCGTATGCACCATCGCCTGCTCGTTTCGCGTCTGATAATAGCGAAAGTCCGGATACTGCTGCAGGGCCTGGCCGATACCGGCTACATTGCCGTGGCCGAATATCCCAAAACAGCCGCCAAAAAAGGGTTGTTCCACGCCGTCGCGTTCGCTGAACTGGTTCTTAAGGAAACGTACGATAGCCTGCGCCATGGTCAAGCGTTCTGTATTCATTTCTGTCCTCTATTCTGCTGCAGTGTCCGGATTTTTAGAGTGTCTGCGCTCCGGTCCCGAGCCAGCGGACTTACCTACTCGTACAGTTCGGGTTTCCCCGACAGATCGAGGGAGACAGGCTGTCCCCTCTCGCCCGACTCAATACAAGCATCGGCCGCGAGAATCGAAACATATCCATCCCAGGCGCTTGGCCCGGTGACCTCGCCGTCCAGGATCGACTGCACCCAAGCCTGGACCTCAATTATATAGGCCTCGCTGAATCGTTGCAGCCAGTCCTCCTCCACCCACTGGCCGCTGGCATTGCTGTGACGCACGACGGGGCTCTGCAGCGGGCTCGAACGGACTACACCCGTTTCCCCGGTGATACTGACTTCGATCTCATAACCGTATCCGGCATCGGCGTTGCACTCGAGCCCGCCCAAGGCGCCGCCGGCGAACTCCAGTTGAATCATGACATAGCGCGCGCTGTCCGGTCTATCGGCCGAGAACGGAATGAAGGAGGTATGAACGCGTACGATCTCATCTCCCATCATCCAGCGTGCCGAATGAATGTCGTGGATAAGAGAGCCCGTTATAACGTCGCCGAGGGAGGGAACTTCATCGCTGGATGGGTTGATGTGGACGCTGCGAAAAACAAGCGGATTCCCCTGCGCCCCGCTATCGCTCACCCGCTTTACTGCCACATGTGCCGGGTCGAACTGGCGCATGAGTCCGACCTGTACGAGCCTCCTCCCACCCGCTACCTCATCGGTGATGACTTCCCCGGCTTCGACACCCCCGGTCGCCAGCGGCTTTTCGCAAAGCACGGGCTTGCCTGCGGCAATGCAGGCCCTTGTCAGCTCGGCGTGGAAACGGTTCGGCGCCGCGATTACGACTGCATCGACTTCCGGTGAAGAAATGAGCTGTTCGGCTTCGTTGTAGATTTTCGCGCCACCGCACCGCGCCGCAATCTCCTCGGCCCTCCTCAAGTCCACATCCATGATCGCGGTAACTTCAGCCGCAGCGACCATATAGGTCAGATTCGAAGCGTGCCGGCCTCCCATTCCCCCTGTCCCAATAACGCCGACGTTGACTGATCGGCTCACTCGTTTCTCCTTTTTCGGCTTCTCAACGGCAAAGAACCTCCAGGAAACCTACTCCCACGCGCTGTCTATGGCGCCAACGTTCCAATAAGGATCGTCCAGAGGAGGCGGCTTGGACACAGGCCCCCCGCCGCGAACGGACTGGTCGAAGTCGATCAAACTGCCTGTCATCATCCCCGACTCATCCGACGCCAGAAACGCGATCGCCCGCGCCACTTCATCCGTCTTGAGCAGGCGCCCGAAAGGTTGTTCAGCTTCTGCCTTCTCCAGCCAGTCTTCCCCATCGGAATGAAATGTACGCTGTATATAGTCCTCGGCCGGTGAATCCATCCAGCCCACCGCGATGGCATTTGCACGGATCTGGTAGCGCATGACCGCGAAGGCGACATTCTTGGTCATCGCGTTGAGCGCGCTCTTGGAGGCCGTATAAGGAAGCAAAAACTGCTCGCTGCCGAAGGAAGCCACGCTTGAGATATTGACGATCGACCCGCCCTTTCCCTCCCGCCGCATCACCTTGCATGCGTCCTGCATGAGCAGCAGCGGCGCGCGCGTGTTGACGGCTATCATCCTGTCAAAAAGCTCAGGCGTCGTATCCCAGATATTTGCGCGAACAGTCAGGGCGCCGCAATTGACCAGCACGTCCAGCGCGTCAAACCGTCTGTCCGCTTCGGCTACGATGCCGCGACATGCGTCAACGTCGGCCAGATCGGCCTGAACGAAATGGGCCTGGCAGCCGCCGCCGCGCAGGTCGGCCGCCACCGCATTGCCGCGCTCGGCATTCCGGCCGCTGACGATGATCCCCGCCGCCCCCCGTTCTGCGAATAGGCGCACTGCCGCGTCACCAAGCCCTTGAGTGCTGCCCGTTACAACGGCGAACTTGCCCTCCAAGGAGCTGTGTGGGTTCGGCCGCACTTGCTCGTTTGTATCCACAATTATCCCTACCCTATTTTTCTCTTGCGCCGGTTATGAGGTCGGCAATGTCCTGCTGCGACAGGTCTCCTTTCTGGTACGTCCCGACCTTTCCCCCCTGGCGAATGATCGTATAGCTGTCAGACACCTGGTAGATGTGATTGACGTTGTGCGTGATGAAAATAACGGGCAGTCCCTTTTCTTTAGCACTCTCAATATAGGTCAGCACCTTCTGTGTCTCAGCCACGGAGAGCGCCGACGTAGGCTCGTCAAGGATTAGCAGCTTTGCGCCAAAATGGATTGCCCGCCCAATGGCGATGGACTGGCGTTCCCCTCCTGACAGGGTCCCCACTTTGTCCTCGGCGGAACGAATTTCAATCCCAATGTCGTGAAGAGATTGCCGGCACTGCTCGCTCATCTCCTTCTTACGCAACCAGCGAACGGGACCCATCTGCTTGTGCAGCTCGCGGCCCAGAAAGAAGTTCCGCCAAATGCTCATGAGTGGAACCAGCGCCAGGTCCTGATAAACGGTCTCGATTCCAAGGGCACGGGCGTCTGCCGGCGAGTTGATCACGACCTGTTGACCGTCAAAGACAATTTCGCCTCGGGTGGGTGTATGGACGCCTGTAAGGACCTTTATCAAGGTTGACTTACCTGCTCCATTGTCGCCCATCAGCGCCCGCACTTCCCCCTTGCGAACTGTGAAATCGACCCCGCGCAGCGCCACGACCGAACCAAAGCGCCTCTCGATCTGTCTCATCTCTACCACAACAGGTTGACCGTTACCTTCTGCCACTGCGGACACTCCTCTGAATCGCTAACGGACGCCGCCGTTGATCTGGCGCAAGATACCGTCTGGGTTCCGTGCGCCCGCTGCCTTATTGTTTGCGCACTGCCCGCAGGCGCCTTGCCTAAGCAGACGCGCGCGAGCGAAGGTAGTTGTTCAGTGTGACCGAAGCAATGATCGTCGCTCCGATTACCGCCGGGAAGTTGTCCGCCGGTATGAATGGAATGTCTAATAGTATGACGGCTGAGCGGAGAAGGCTAATCATCAGGATGCCTACAACTGCTCCCCAAACGCTTCCATATCCACCGCTGAGCAGTGCGCCGCCTACCACGGAGGCCGCAATCGCAGTAAGCTCCACCCCCGCCTGTTCGGCAACGCGCACCGAGCGAAACTGGCTGAAGGAGATTACCCCGGCGGCGCCGGCCATAAATCCGCTGAATACAAAGCAGAGCACCTTGGTTCGCGACGTCCGGATACCTTGAGCCGTTGCAGCCCCGACATTCCCGCCTACGGCAAAGACATGATTGCCAAACCGTGTATGGACAAGCAAATACTGGCCCAAAAAAGCCGCCACTAAGAGCCACACGGTTGCGGTGCGGAAGTTGGCCCCATCAAGAAGGGGCAGATTGTTCAGAAGCTCAAATCGGCCATTGAACATGTTGAAGATTGGCGGCTTCTCCAGAGTTTGCAGCAGAACCCCGCCTGACGTCAGCCAAACGAGTCCCCGGTACATCTGACGCGTCCCCAGTGTAACAATAAACGAAGGAATCCGTGTCCAGATCAGGATCAGGCCATTGACGAGTCCCATCAGTGCCGGAACGGCCAGTGCCAGAATCAGGGCCAGTGCCAAATTGCCTGATCCTTCCGCAACAGGCAGTCCGGCAGCACCAAGGCCGCGCGTGATCTGGGAATCAGCGCCAACCGCTACGGCCCCAAACAGATAACCGCTCATCGCAATCATGGCGCCGATCGAAAGATCAAACTCACCCGCAACCATCAGAAAAGTGATACCAATGGTCACGAAACCGGAGATCGAGACCGCAGTAACGATGCCGGAGACCGTGCG
Source organism: Caldilineaceae bacterium (assembly GCA_965200615.1). Classification (GTDB taxonomy): domain Bacteria; phylum Chloroflexota; class Anaerolineae; order Caldilineales; family Caldilineaceae; genus Bin5. The sequence continues at coordinate 3,328,392 of OZ241377.1, forward strand.
CCATGACCCAAAATTGGGCACAAAGAGCAGACACAACAGCAGAACAACCACAAATGTCGCCAGCGGCCCCGCAACCGGCGACCGGCCGAAGCGATGTGATAGTGAGTCGATTAAGCCCTTTGCCCAATGCATGTCAATTGCTTTTCACTGCAAGAACGCAGCGATGAGGCACTATCATCAGGAACCAGGTACACCCGCGAAACGCTTAAGCTCGACCGGGTGTACCTGGTCTAGATCCTACCTTGAAGAGTTCAATCGAACTCTCTAGCGGTACTCACCCGCCAGCTCCTGGACGACAGAAAGATTTCCCTGATCTACGAAGCCTGGGCCTGTCGGAGTCACCGGAAGTGCCGGAACGATGCCATGGCGAACCAATAGATTCAGCGCTTGAATCCCGCCAAAACCCTGGAGGAACGGCTGCTGGTCAATGCCGAACATCGTTAAGCCGGACTCGATGTTGGCATTGATCTCCTGACTTAAGTCGAAGGTACCATGCGTGAAGTCGTCGGCCATCAGTCCCTCGTTTTCAACGAAGACGTAGAACGGATTGGCTCCGTTGGGGCCGAGCGTCAGGAAGATATCGGTGTCCGGATTGGCGGTGAAATAGTCGCCGATGATGGTGGCGGCCTCAGCCGGATCATCGCCGATGGCAAGAACCTCAGCCGGGATGCCGCTTTCACCCAGCGCTTCAATAAAGCCCGCGCAGCGCTTGTCCAGACCGGTATGTCCCACCTGCTGGTTGATGCAAACGCCCTGCGTACCTCCGCCCGCCGCCAGGCGCAGTCCGCCCAGATAGCCGCCCTGGTACTCATCCTGGCCCAGGTAGGTGTAGTAAGGAATGTTGTCCGCAATAGGGCCCGAGCCCGCGTTGTAGGCGATCACCGGAATGCCGGCATCAATGGCCTTCATGATCGGTTCCTTGAACAGGATCGGATCGGTCACGGTCAGCATGATGCCGTCTGGGTTGGCAGCCACTGCCTGCTCGATCAACGAAGCCGTCTTGTCCAGGTCAAACTCGTCCGGCGCCAGAATCGTCACATCCACGCCCATCATCTCCGAGGCCGTGTTGATGCCGTTCTGAACGACACACCAGAATGAGTCCCAGGCGCACTCAGCGTGCTGGACCGCGATGACGCTGACAGGGGCATCCGGGTCGGGCTCCGATGCCAGGCTGGCCGCATCCACAAATCCGGGCCCGGTAGCCGAGACCGGAAGCGCCGGCAGAATACCGTAGCGGGCGATCATGCTCAACGTCGACACGCCGCCATAACCCTGAAGGAACGGCTGCTGGTCGATACCGAACATCGTCATGCGGGATACGATATTCGCCTTTATCTCCTCGCTCAGGTCAAACGTGCCGTGCGTGATGTCGTCGGCTGTCAGCCCCTCATTCTCTGCAAAGACGTAGAACGGGTTGGCTCCGTTGGGGCCAAGAGTGAGGAAGACATCCGTATCCGGGTTGGCCGTGTAGTAATCGCCGATGATGGTGGCAGCCTCTGCCGGGTCATCGCCGATTGCCAGGACCTCAGCCGGAATGCCGCTCTCGGCCAGGGCGTCGCTGAAACCTGCGCAGCGCTTGTCCAGACCGGCGTGTCCCACTTGCTGGTTGATGCAAACGCCCTGCGTACCGCCGCCTGCTGCCAGGCGAAGACCGCCCAGATAGCCGCCCTGGTACTCATCCTGGCCCAAGTATGTGTAGTACGGGATATTGTCCGCGATCGGCCCCGAACCTGCGTTGTAGGCAATCACAGGAATGCCGGCGTCAATGGCCTTCATGATCGGCTCTCTGAACAGGATCGGGTCGGTTACCGTCAGCATGATCCCGTCAGGATTGGCAGCGACCGCCTGTTCGATCAGCGAAGCCGTCTTGTCCAGGTCGAACTCGTCCGGCGCCAGAATCGTCACATCCACGCCCAGATCGTCCGCGGCACTGTTTATGCCGTTCTGTACAGTGCACCAGAAGGAGTCCCAGGCACACTCAGCGTGTTGGACTGCGATGAAGCTCAGTCCTCCATCGGTGTCTCCCGCTTCGGACGCGGCGGCGCCTTCGCTCTCCTCCGACTGCGCCATGTCCTGCTGGCCGCTGTCCCCTCCCGGCGCACAGGCCGCCAAAGCCAGTATAGCGACCAATATCAGTGTAGTGATAAGATACATCCTTCTTTGCATGTTTTCTCTCCTGCAAGCTGGTAATAAGGTGAAAAGATATGACCTTCAACCTGATAACGGCTGACGGCAGAGTCTACTGACGACTCAGATATGTGTTGCTAATCACCGCCAAGATCAGGATCAGTCCGATAGTTGCCTGAAACAGCTGAACATCGACGCCCAGAAGAATCAGGCCCTGCTCAACCATCTGGAGCAACAGCATGCCCACAGCTGCGCCCACAATCGTGCCGTATCCTCCGCTGAGCCAGATGCCCCCAATGACACATGCTGCCACCGCGGTCAGCTCCCAACCTTCGCCCCGCAAAGGATCCACGGCCGGCCGCGAAGCAAACTGTACGATTCCCGCAAATCCGGCAAGTAGACCGGTAACTATGTAGTTCACCGCGATGACGTTCTTCGTCTTTACGCCCTGTGCGATGGCAGCGGCTCGGTTACCACCCGTCGCGTAAACCCAACTGCCAAAACGCGTATTCCTCATGACCACGGCCGCCAGGACTGCGAACAGGAGGAACCAGACTATCGCCATTCGCGCGCTTCCTGCCGGTTCGGCTAAACGGTTAATGAACGTGAACTCACCGTTCAGCCCCGTAAACAGGGCAGGCAGTTCACCGGTAAAGCGGGCAAAGTCCGCGCCCCCTATCGCCCGTGCGATGCCTCGAAAAGCCAGCATCGTCCCTAGTGTTGCGATAAACGAGGGAATGCCGGTGCGGATCACGATCAGGCCGTTTACCCCGCCAAGCGCGGCGCTGACCGCAAGGGCAAGCACAAGAGCCGCCAGCGGCGCCATCCCCCCCTCCAGGCTGAGCGCGAAGACGAAGGTCGCCACGGCCAGAATTGACCCAACGGACAGGTCAAACTCGCCCGAAATCATGAGCATTGCCACGCCTACGACAAAGATGCCCTTGATACTGGCAATTGTGAGTATGTTCGTCAGAGAAACGAGCGAAAGGAAGTTCTCAGCGCGAATAGAGAAGAAGAGAAAAACGAGCAGAAAGCTGATCAGAACGACCAACTCTGACGCATCCGCAAGACGGTGACGAATCCTGACAATCGTGTCCGCAACACTCAGTTGGGCCAAAGGCGCCTTCCGAAGTAATGTAAGTTCAATATGAAACTACGACTATTCGTGCCGACAACAGATCAGAAGCACAGAAGAGATCAGAAGCACAGAAGCACGGCCTTCGCTTACGAAATACGCAAATTCCGGGTTTCAATTGGGATCTACATTAGTTCACTAGCGGGCCTGTCCTCCTACCAACCAAGACTCTTCCGCAAAAATGCCCGGTTTCGCTTAGCGCTTTCCAGCGCATCGATTCCCAGTCCGGGCAGAATGTCCTGCTCGACCGTTCCCCAGCCATTGAAATCCATCTCGTGCAGTATACGATTGATTCCTTGCCAGTCAATCGTACCCTGTCCCAGCTCCGGGAACACGCCCGATGAAACTCCGTCATAGTAATCGCCCTCTCGTCCCACGACTTCCTCGCGAACGCGGCCGTTACATTCTTTGATGTGCAGGTACCACGCGCGCTCTCGCCACTTGTCGAGCACGGCGACCGGATCGCCCCCGCCGTAAGAGATGTGCGCCATATCAAAACAGAGGCCGACAAGCTCAGGGTCGGTGCGCTCCAATAGGGCATCGATTTCAAAATCGGTCTCCAGGTATCCGCCGATATGCGGATGGGCCGCGCACTTCATGCCGAACTCATCGAGGACAACTTTGGCGAAGGCATCGACATTCGCGGCAGCCTGATCCCACTCGGCCCCGCTGAGAGAATCTTCCCGGCGTATGCGCCCGGCGCGCTGCGCGCGGCTCTCCTCCACAAAGAGCACGTCCGAAAGCACGATGTGCGTACAGCCCATCGCGGAGAGTACCTGGGCAGTCTCCAGCGCCTCTCGATAGACGGTTTCATCCGCCTTTCCAGCCAGAAAGTTGAAAATCGTAAACGCTGATATCAGGGTTAGTCCGCGTTCTTCGAGTTCATCGCGCAGCTTAGGGATGTCAAACGGCATGTAACCGTACGGCCCCAACTCAGTTCCCACATAACCGGCTTCACGGATCTCGTCCAGGACCTGACTATAGGGCGGGACGTTTGGCGTGTCTTTCATCAAGACACCCCATGATACAGGGGCTGTCGCAATTCGAACTTTCATGACCTTCCCTTCCTATTCCAAGCGGGACAGATGATTGTGCAGTTCACGAAAGAGAGGGCACTTCCCGCTTACGACTTCTGGTGAAATCTGCTTCAAGAATCTGGGGGTATGTGTTCCTTTTGAATATCGGGCACGAGCGCCGCACTTTTCTGATGATTGGACGACTGCGTCTGAGAGTTTGTCAAGACACGAATTCTTCTCCTCATCAAGTCTGCTGAATGTCTCGGGCTGGCTAAATGGAACAGCCTTCTGCGTGCTAAGCCAATGACGCATCTGACTATGACAACTCCGAAAATCAGGATCCGTGGCAATCGAATGGTCCCAATCGGCAATTATCCACGATTCAATTTCTGGCGAGGCAAATCCAACGAAGTGTTCGATATCTTTCGCTTTGTCCACCTTCCCAATCGATGAGTCGAAGAGTTCTCGCCTGACGTTCGGATCATGGCAGTCAAGATCGTCAATTATTAGAATCAGATCACAGCTTTCATCTGAGTTTAGCGATTCAAAGAGGAGCTTTTCGATTTGTTGCCCGAGGCTCTTTCCTGTCCTCCCGTAACCCGGCTCTTTTGGCGGACGCGGTCCAGGCTTTCGCCTGATTGGAGACTTGCGTTCGTACATGTGATCTGAACAGATTTTTTTGAGAATTGGAATTAGTCCACTTACCTCAGATTCTCCCCCGCCTGACAAGACCCATACTACCACGGCCACCCCCCAATCGCGGGATTGCCTACTCTATACAGATCGCCCAACTGCCAACCTTCCTCGAGCCAACCTGAAACGGCGTCTCCAGACAATCGATGAGGAGTATAGTGATTTGGGCTCTCTTTGACCGACCCAAAAGCATAAATGAATCCGCCGCTATCGAGTTGGTCAGTGAAGTGATCCAATAGATCGGGGCTGTGCGTACTGACGATGACCTGTGTCCGCTGCGCCGCCACTTTGATCCATTCCGCTAAAATCGGCATCCAGGCAGGGTGGATTCCGAGTTCAGGTTCGTCAATGACGATTAGTCCGGGTAGATTAGGCGAGTTCAAAATGACTGCCCAACTCAACATGCGTACGGTTCCGTCCGACATTTCACTAAGGAAGAAAGGCTTAGAGCAACCATCTACGTACCATTCAATGGTAAGCGAGAGCCTTCCAGATGTAACTGCGCGAACTCTTCTTGTGAGAGGCAAGATGCCTTTCATCACTAGATTAAGCGACTCTTCAAAGTCAAGGTCTCTTTGAAATAGGTTATACAAAACAAGCGCTAAATTTTCTCCAGTTGGCGACAAGAATACGCCCGCCTGCCCCAATTTAGGTTCCGCCGACCGAATGCGCTCTGGGTTAATTTCGTTTGCATTATAGAACATGCTTGTAGCGGCAATGGCTCGGATTTCTGCACGCGGTCCGTAAAGGGGAGTTGCCTCCGGAGAAAAGTTGCTTTTTTCGAGCAAACGAGGCATTACATCAAGCGCGAGTTCATTTATCGGCACCTCCTGTATCTTCTCAAAGTGACTCTTGGGCGCTTGACTTGAGGTCTGGGGGTCATTGTATACGGAGACAACACCGTACCCGGTTCCCCCACTTCGCTCATTGTGGGCATGGTAGTAGACAAATGGTTCAGGTTGCCCCTGATCCCTAGCGAGAGTTTCCCTGGCAATTATGACTGGGTGATGGGCGCTCTGAACAAGCAATTCAATGTTCAGAATTGTATCTCTTTCTGTGAAACGGAATCTGTACTCGATTCCTACGCCTGCTGGAGATTCCCGGAATCCATCCAGAATTCTTGCGCCACCTAATTCAAATACGGCGTCCTCGAAGATCGTCTGGCCCCGCTGATCATCCAAGATAGAGCCGGCAATGCTATGCTGGAGGAATTGCAAAAGCGAGACCAGGTTGCTTTTGCCAGAGCCATTGGACCCGATAAGGATGGTTAAGTCTCCAAAGTCGATCCCGTCTTCCAACCGGAGATTCTTGAAATTCGTTGTAGCAACTTTCGAGACACAGATGGTACTCATAGACATAAGACCTGATCTAATCTTACCAAGATAGGGCTACAAATTTTTGTCGCGGAATCCTCATAGCTCTCCAATTGTATCGCGGCCTCTCTAGAACCCGCCCCGCTCCTCAACAAACGCCATCACCTCATCGAACGTCGGCATAAAATTCGCGCAACCGTGCGCCAGCACCACCATCGCGCCGCACGCGTTGCCCAGCCGCGCCGACCGCTGCCAGCCCCAGTCGTTCACGAAGCCGTAGATGAAGCCGGCCCCGAACGCATCGCCGGCCCCCAGAATGTTGTAAATCTCGACCGGAAAACCGGGCGCCTCAAGGACCTCTCCTCCCGCCAGATGTACACGCGAACCAAGCGCGCCCACCTTTTCCACCACCGCCTTCGGCCCCAGCTGCAGAAGCCATTCAATGGCCGATTTGACGTCTCCTTCAACCTTCGCATCGGAGACCTGCGAATGAGTCAGGGACATCTGACTGGCATCGCTGAGGACTGCCGCGTTGATCTCATCCTCCGTCCCGATTACGACGTCAACGTTGGGAAGCACAGAGCGCGCGACAACGCCAAAAGCGCGCGGGTCATGCCACTGATCGGGCCGAAAATCAAGGTCGAAAATGACAGTCGTGCTCACCTGTTGCGAAAACTCCGCGCCAAACATCGTAGAGCTGCGGCTCGGCTCCTTGCTCAGGTTCGTACCGGCAAACTGAAAAACCTTCGCATCGGCAACAGGCGCGGCCAGCACGTCGTCAATCGTCAGCTCGATGTCGGCACAGTTTTCCCGGTAATAGACCAATGGAAACTTGTCAGGCGGCTCGATGCCGAGAACGACCGCGCTGGTGCGGTGCCCTGGCTTGCGCGGGCTGAAACTGAAATCGACGCCCTCCTTTTCCAGAAAGTCAGCAATGAAATCCCCGACCGGGTCCTCACCCAGGCCGGTAACGAGCGCCGTCTTCAGGCCCAAACGCGCCCCGCCTACACTGATGTTCGTCGGAGAACCGCCGACATAAGCCGCGAAGCTGCCGATTTCCGCAAAGGGCGCGCCGACGTCATTGCTGTAAAGGTCGATTGAAGAACGCCCCATGTGCAGTGAGTCGTAAGTTCTGGCTCCGTTATCAGTTGTCATCTTCTTGGCTTCCTCTGACTACGTCCGGGAGTTGCTTAGCCTGTCGCTACCTTCGTGCGACCTGTCCCGATTCAGTACAACGGCAATCTCTCATCCACGCCGCGATACTTCTCCTTCACCCAACCGTAATCCGGGTCCTCCTGATTGGCCAGGCTCTGCACGCTGCCCGCCAGCACATTCAGATAGTATGTCGTGTATCCAGGCATGCTGACCACGGGATGATAACCCTCCGGAACCAGCACCGCCTCATTGTGGCCGACCCGGACCAGCGCGTCGATTGGATTGCCCGCGGCGTGCATCGGCGAGTTCTCGTCGGTATAGACCCTTTGGTAGGCAAATCCTTCCGGCCGGTCGATCTGATAAAAATAGACCTCCTCCAGATCGGCTTCGATCAACTCACCCGTCTCGCCCTCGACGTGGACGTCGTGCTTATGCGGGGGATAGCTGCTCCAGTTGCCGCTCGGCGTATAGACCTCGACCAGCACGATCCTGTGGACCGGCGAGCCGGGAGGCAGCAGGTCATTGATCTGTCGGCTGACGTTGTCGCCGCCCCGTATGCTGATCTCCACATCTTGCGGCCTGATCAACCACGGTTCGTTGTCCTCAGTTGTCGGTACCCACGTGACCGCAAACTCGCCGGCCTCCTCCGCTGTGACCGTCAACCTCGTCCGCCGCGGCAGATAAAGCGCGTGGGCGCCGCCGCTGAATACATTCGCCCGTCCGCCGATCCCGGCCCAACTACCTTTGTCACTTTCGACTCGGTAGCGTCCACTCAGATTTACAAAAGCAAACTCGTTTTCGCCTGTATCGAAGGACCATTCCCCGCCTTCCCCCAGCCGCCTCGCCTGAAAAGAAATGTAGTCCCAACCCGCCCTCTCCGGCGTCACCGAAAGGATCAGATCCGGATCCTTGCCGTCGGCCTCCGGCTTTATCAGCACGTTATCTGCAGTGTAACGCATTGTCACCTTCTTTCCTCAGTTCGAGCGGGAGCCCAGTTCTCACTGTCAATTTGTCGCGGCAAAGCGACCATAGCCGAGCGGCTCCGTCGGATGCCCCAATTGGGCCAGTACGGGAGTCATCTGGCTGCGGTGCTCAGTGGCATGGTTGAACACGTGACGCAGAACATCATCCATCTTGATCTCAAATTTTTCCCCTTCAGTATTGCGGTACTGAAGAGAGTCTTCGAGCCTGCTGGCCGTCAACGAGCCAACAAACTCTTGCCATTCGGTCCAAAGAGACTCCCATGCGTCCCGAAGTTCGGCGAATGAAGCAAAATCCGACGCGACCGGCAGTTTCGAAAGGCTCTCTCCGCCTATCCTCTGCAACCACGCCCGTTCAGCCCCGTACCCGTGAGCAGCCAAGCCATGCAGTGACCCCCAGAAGAAGGGGCGTTCGGCAAAGTACTCCTCTTCCGGGAGCGCTGCCAAACTGGGGAAGACCCGGTTCCAGGCCCATTTGTTGTAGGCAAAAAGCCGTTCGACAGAATGAACTGACATAGGAGAGATCCTCTGTGATCATGGAGTGAAAATACAAGTAGTCGCAGGTCTTCTGTTTTGACGCGCCGGCGAATGTAGAGAGGAATGCGGGGCATGCGGCGAGCCTTGGCGCGCATCATCCCCTCATGATCGGCGCCTGCAGCGTCCGCTGGGAAGATATAGCACGTGAAGACGGCATTGTCAACCTTTTTGCAGGTCAGGTCGTCAGCTCTGGTGCCAAACGCTGCCCGTTCGCGGCAACGCCGCGAGTGGTCCGGGAGCCGCTTCCACACTGCTGACGCGCAGAAATTCAACTGCCTGTTGCAGCACGTTTTCCGGGGAGAGATGGCTGGTGTCGATGACCAGGTCCGCATGGCAGCGCGCGTGCGCAAGACGTTCCAGTTCAGTCCGTCGCCAGGGCTCATTCCAACTGACGTCAGGACGCCTTTCACCTTGGGCTGTCAGGTCTGCATCCAGAAATATCAGCAAGTCGGGCGGCCTGATACGCCGCCACATGTCAGGCACTTGGCTGTGCTCCTGCGCAACGGGGCGGGCATTGTAGCCCAACTCCCTCAAACCGGCCACCAAAGTCGACTTGCCGGCCGCGCTCACGCCCACGATTTTAACAAGGTCCAGATTCATTTGGCCGCCCCCATTGGCGGTCAGAAAGAACCACGCTACATCCTGTACGGTTGGAGAAACCTATATGGGCAGAGAAATCTCCATGCGGCGGATTTTCTGTTCCCACTGATGCGATCCAACCTTGATAACAAGGACGGTCGAGTCGTCATTTGGCCGTCCTTTGTCCAGTTCAAGTGCCGCTTCCAGAACGCGATCGGCGATCCCTTTGGCGCTGCTCTCCCCTGCAGAAACATCGCTGCTCGCTTGGCTTCCTTCGTTCAATCTCGCCGCCCCGGCCACATCCATCGCGCCGCCGCTGCGGTGCCCCGCGCTCCAAATCCCATCTGTAAATACGACCGCGGTCATTCCCGGCACGAGCGGAAGTTCAACGATACTGGGTTTCGTATTGCGATAGATGCCAATCGCGTCGCACTTTTCGTCTAACCATTCCGTCCCACCATCCCTTTGCATCAGGACAGGACAACGGCTATTGCGGCTGAGAACAAGCGTCTCCGTCACCAGATCAACGCTCGCAATGACCAACTCCGCGCTGACCTTTCCGCCTCGATTCGTGCGCAAATAATCGTGCGTGGCACGCGCCACTGCGCCGTCCCGCACCCCTTCAGCAATCAGGCTCATCGCCTTCCTTGCCACAACATTGCTGATCGCCTTCGCGCTGCGTCCACTCCGCTGACCGTCCGAAACGATGATGCTGATTCCCCCGTGAGGACGTTCCACGACCTCAACCGTATCCCCGCTCTCGCTGGACGCGTACTTTGACACCTTGGCAACCGCGATTTGAATCTCAATTCTGTTCATTGCTCGGCGGGGCCTTCCTATAAAGGGGTGTCTCTCCACCTTCCATTTCCGGCAGCGAACTCTTTGTCGATGAGTGAGAAGGGTGACGCATTCGTGTCCGCCCGTAGAGGAACCGGGCGCTGGTTCTCCATATGCCCGCCATCAAAACACAGCGACGGCGATATGTCAATCGAGAACGGAAAAAGTACTCTCGAAGTCTTGACACGGAGAGCGCAGTCAACGATAATTCTTGCAATCCGCCACAGGAGCAATTCCCATGAAAATCACTCGTATAGACACGCACTTGACCGAACTGGCCAATCGCTCGATACCCTACGTCGTCGTCCATACCGACGAAGGGATCCACGGTGTTGGCGAGCCATTTTCCTGCGGGCCAGACGGCGCCACGGTCGCCGCCATTCACGATTTCGCAGAATGGCTGACCGGCCGCGATCCGCGCGACATCGAAGGCCTCTATCACCTCATGTACGCAGGGGGTCGTTTCCCCGGTGGCTCGGTCGTCAACGCCGCCATCAGCGGCATCGAACACGCACTGTGGGACATCGCCGGTAAGGCTGCCGGCCTGCCTGTATACAGGCTTGTCGGCGGTAAGGCCCGCAACCGCGTTCGCGTCTACCAAAGTATCGGCGGCGATACGCCCGAAGAAGCGGCCGACGATGCCATTCGTCTCATCCAGACCTACGGCTATACCGCCCTGAAGATGGGGCCGCTGCCCCCCGGCTGGCATCAAATGCCCTGGAACCGCGTCCTGCGTGAGACCGAGAGGCGTGTCGCAGCTGTGCGTGAAGCGGTCGGACCCGACATCGACATCGGACTCGACCCCCACGCCCGCATCCTCGAAATAGGTCGCGCCGCACAGCTCTGCGACATGGTGGCCCCCTATCGTCCCTTCTTCGTCGAAGAGCCCCTGCGGCCGGAAAACTATGAGGCCCTCGCAAAGCTCAGCCACAAGGTCAACGTTCCCATCGCCACCGGCGAGATGCTTTACAGCCGCCATGAATTCCGGGAGTTGCTGAGCCATCACGCTGTGGACATCATCCAGCCCGATATCTACATTACCGGCGGCCTCTGGGAAATGAAAAAGATCGCAACCATGGCCGAAGTACACTACGCCAGCGTCGCCCCCCACAATCCTTGCGGTCCAATTGCGACCGCCGTAAACGTCCACTTCTCCGCCAGCACCTCGAATTTCCTGATTCTGGAGTACAAGGCCGATGAAGGCCGCCGCGCGGACATCGTGGATGAACCGATCAAATTGATAGACGGCTACCTCGAGTTGCCCGATCGCCCCGGTCTCGGCATCGATCTGAATCTGGAGGCCCTCGCCGCACGTCCCGGCCGCTCCTGGCACAGACCGTTCCTCATTCGTCCGGACGGCTCTCTGGCTTATCAGTAGACCATTCTACTGCGGAAAGAGCGTCCGGACTCTTGCACTCTTTTGCGCGATTCAGCGCCATGAAGTATACTGCCGCAAAGAACGCTTGTGCGATGATTAAGTTCTTGCCATTTCTATGACGATTCCAGGAAACGGCAACTCGATAATTTGAGCCCGGGAAATGACGACTACCACTATTAACACAATTGAAGATCTCGTGCGGATCATGGACGAACACCCTGAGTGGGTCGAGGCCATGCGCGTAAGGCTTCTGTCAAGAGAAGTCCTGGAACTGCCCCAAAAGATTGCCATTCTAACAGAGACCGTGGAAGGCTTTGCCGCATCCACAAACAAGCGTCTGGACACTGTCGAAGCTCGCTTGGATCAGCATGATGTCAGGTTCGACGCCATTGACGCCAGATTCGATGCAGTTGACGCCAGATTCGAGTCAGTTGATTCCAGATTCGATGCAGTTGACGCCAGATTCGAGTCAGTTGATTCCAGATTCGATGCAGTGGAGAACAGTATTCAGAAACTGCGAGATGATATAGCCCCCTTAAAAGCCGCACACGCCAGAAATGCCGCGATTGAAGACGCTGTCGCGATTGCAGGCGACCTGGGCCTTCGGCATGCAAAGATCTTAACCAGAGAAGAGCTCTGGGATATTTCCGAGTCTGCTGATACTTCAGATATTCCCACAAGTGACCTGAGGAGCTTCCGCCGCGCCGACCTCATATTGGAGGCCGCGGACAAAGATGGGGAAACATGCTGCGTTGCGGTTGAAATCTCTTTTACCGCCAATGGAAGAGATACGACCAGGGCGATCCGCAACGCTGAGTTCCTGAGGCGATTTACGGGAAAGCGCTCAATTGCTGCAGTAGCCGGCCTGTATCGTGACAACCGGATTGACGAGGCCCTGGAATCCGGATCGGTTTTCTGGCACCAGCTTGACCCTGAGCAACTTGAAGTCGAGTAGCATTGCCCAGCAGATCTCCTCTTACTGCCAACTTTCCCAACCACATTCCGCAGCCACAATTGAGCCCCGCTACTCAAGCATTTGACGCATAATCCAATTCACAAGACAGAGTGAAGTTCGCGTTTGCGAAGGAAATGATCCATGCACGCAATCGAAGTCGAACAGACCCAATCAGGCTCTCGGCTCGTCTGGCGGGAAGTGAATGATCCAGTTCCGCAGCCGGGCGAAGCGCTCGTGTCCATCCACGCAACGACGCTCAATCGCGCCGACCTGTCGCAGGCCGAAGGCAACTATCCCCCACCTCCGGGAGCGCCGCACATCATGGGCCTGGACATGTCGGGAGAAATCCTCGAACTTGGCGCGGGCGTGGAGGGATGGCAGGTCGGGGACAAAGTCTGCGCACTGCTCGCTGGTGGTGGATACGCCGAACGCGTAGCCGTCGACCAGCGGCTTCTGATCCCGATTCCACGCGGTTGGTCCTTCGAAGAAGCGGCCTGCCTCGCTGAGGTCTACCTGACTGCCTACGTCAATATCTTCATGGAAGCCGGTTTTCAGCCTGGCGAGACAGTCCTCATCCACGGTGGAGCTAGCGGGGTTGGAACTGCCGCCATTCAACTGGCGAAAGGCGCAGGAGGACGCGTCATCACGACGGCCGGACGCCCCGACAAAGTGGAGACCTGCCTCGACCAGGGCGCTGACCTGGCCATCAACTATCGGACCGAAGACTTCGCCGCCCGTACCTTGGAGTACACCGAGGGTGAAGGTGTCGATGTCGTTCTCGACATGGTGGGGGCAGAATACCTGGAGAGGAACATCGGCCTGCTGAAGGTGAAAGGCCGTCTGGTGTTCATCGCTACGCTCGGAGGCTCAGAAGCAATGGTTGACATCAGGCAACTCATGGGCAAGCGCGCACGCCTGATCGGGTCAGTGCTTCGCCCCCGGCCCGTCGCAGAAAAAGCCGAAATCATCCGACGCTTTCGACAGCAGTTCTGGGGCCAGATCGAGGAGGGCTTGATCCGTCCCGTCATCGACAAAGTACTGCCGGTTGCCGAAGCCCACGCTGCACACGAACGCATGCGCACCTATGAAAACATCGGCAAGATCGTCCTCAAAGTGCGCTGAGTTCATCCAATAGCGCCAGTACCGCATTTTCAATCGCCGCCAGCCCCGAGTCTGCGTCCGCCAAATCCAGGTCGTATATCTTCCAATAGCGGACGCATTCTGCCCATTCGGGAAAACGCGCCGCCATAAGGGGGCGGTGTTCGATCTCGTTCATAGCGATCGTGAGTGCCGCCGCGGTCAGATCTGACGCCTGCAAATCCATGGGCAGGCGGACAGGTTTGGGAGGCTCGATTCCGAGCTTGCGTAGCCGGTCCAGGGCATGCCTGGACATATAGCCCAGATTCTCCAGACTTGGCTGAAGCCCGCGGCTGCTCGCCTTCCAGTCCAGTTTACGTTGCCGGGCATGCTCGTTGAAAAAGTGCTCGGCAAAGCGACTGCGATAATAGTTTCCAGTGCAGAGAAAAAGCGCAGTGGCGGTCATCTGTGCCGCCCCCGTTCCTATCGTCGATTGCGCAACAGTATCGCCTGATGACTGTCCGCGCCTTCCTTCTCTCTCGCTATCGCCTGGAAGGAAAGCATCTGAAAGAAGCGTTCCAGAATCCTCCGTAACTCGTCATCCGCATAGAGCGCATAGAAGCGTTTGGGCTCATAGAAATCCTCTTCCCGTACGCCTTCAAAGCTTCGACCTCCGTGCATGACGATGAAAATCAACCCTCCGGGCCTTACGACCCGACGAATCTCCTGCAAGACCTCCGCGAAGTCCGCCTTCGGCACATGTAGCAGACAGTTCTGGGCGAACAGTCCGTCAAAGTGGCCGGCGGGAAAATCCAGCCGTATGAAATCCATCTCGTATGCTTCCAGCCCCTTCTCCCGGCACAGACGAACCATCTCCGGAGAAAGATCTGTGCACACGACCTCCAGTCCCGCGCTCTGAAAGAAATGGGCTGCTTGGCCTGTACCTGCCCCGATCTCCAGGAGCGACGTCAAATCCTCGTCCTGCAAGCTCTGCAAGTACTGCGCCCAAAGCGCTTTCTGCCAATCCCGGACGGGATTCCTGTCCCGTTGTTCAGCCTTGGCATCGTAAGCGCGTTTTAGTTCAGATGCGACGAAACGATAGTCTGTCACCGAGCGTCGCTCCCTGTATGTATCTCAGGAAGGGTCAGCCTGGCCCAATGCCGACTGTTCGAAAAACCCGGGCCCGGGCTGGGCCAGCATGCGCGCCAGTGGCCGCAGCTCCATCCACCACTGCTCAAGAGGCCGTTGATGGACCTCGTCCATCAGCCTGGGAATCCGGTAAAGCGGGGTAGCGTTCACCTCGCCCTCCTGAATCCCTAGACAGACAGCCCCCATATCTGAAAAACGCCTTGCTTCCGGGCGGCTCGCCATCTCTTCAATTCTTCGCACCGCTTCCCAGGCAAGTCGCGCTGCCAGAATGCGGTCGAATGGTGACGGGTTACCGCCCTGCTGCAGGTGTCCCAGAATAGACTGGCGCACCTCGAACAGGTCACCCCCCTCTTCTTCGAAAAGAGCGGAAATGAAGGAGGTCGTATAGAAGGAGTTTGCAGCTTCGTTTCGTATCATCAGCCCCAAACGCTTGCCTTGCTGAAATCCCTGCCTCAGGAGCTCAATATCTCGTTCGAGGTCCTTTAGCGTTATCCCCTCCTCGTGCAGGTATACGCGTTCGGCCCCCGTGGCAATAGCGCTCATCAGGGCCAGGTAACCGCAATATCGTCCCATTACTTCCACAATAAAGCACCTGTTCAAGGCCACGGCAGACTGCTTAATCTTGTCAACGACCTCGACGATGCTGTTCAGGGCCGTGTCAGCGCCGATACTCAACTCCGAGCCTGGCAGGTTGTTGTTTATGCTGGCAGGAATGCAGATGATGGGTATGTCGAATGCCGGAAAGTTATGCCGCTCTTCGTATAATTTGTGTGCGGCGTGGTACCCAGCCCAGCCGCCAATCATGACGATGGCATCCACTCGATGTTTCTCGAGCGCCTGCGCCGCCGCATACAGCTCCGCGCCCTCCGGCGTCTTCCGGCTGCTCCCCAGTTCCGATCCCCCAGTGGGCGCCCAGCCGTTGACGGCCATCCAATTCATCTCTTCAATATCGTCGTCAATCAGGCCCCGAAATCCCCACTTGACACCGAGAGGAATATGGCCGTCGTCTTCGAGCATGCGCACAACCGCACGTGTCGCAGCATTCATTCCCGGCGCCGGCGCTCCTCCCGTCATGACAGCGACCCGTAGACGTCGTTTGTTCGGCTGCGGAGGGCGCGGGTTGGCGCGAATTAGTGTCCGCAGAATGCGGAAGGAGTCCCTGTAGGCTTTGCCCCGATACTCCATCGCCTCGTCGAATCGGCATTCATGGATACATCTGCCGACCTTGTGCGTCTGTTCCACGCACTCCGTCAATGAGCTGTGAACGATCTTGTTGTTCTCGAATCCGATCAGAACGGCTTCATCGCTGGACTTTGCGTTGAGGACAGCTTCAGCCGCCGCCGCGCCCAGCAAAGTCGCCATGACTCGGTCCGAAGCGCTGGGAGAACCACCACGCTGCACGTGGCCGAGAACAGTCACGCGCGCCTCTTCCTCCAGGTATTTGGTGAGTACCTCTTCTACATAGGCGCTTGATATTGCATTCCCGTGTCTGTCTTGCGCTCCCTCCGCCACCACCACAATACTGTCCCGCCGGCCCATTTCGCGGCCCGTGCGCAAAATTGAGCACATCCTTTCTTCCCACTCGTCCAGATTGGGCGGGCTCTCCGGAATCAGAGCGAAATCGGCCCCAGACGCCAAGGCGCCCATCAGCGCCAGATGACCGCAATGATGCCCCATCACCTCGACCACAAAGGCCCGCTGGTGACTGGCCGCCGTACTGGTGATGGCGTCCAGCGCCTCGGTGATGCGGTGCAGGGCGGAGTCCGTTCCAATTGACAAGTCCGTTCCGAACATGTCATTGTCGATCGAACCGACCAGACCTGCGACCGTAAGAAATCCATACTCTTCCAGGTAAGATGGCTCCAGGCGGCCTTCGGCCACCAGCTCCTCCAACAGTGAGCGCCACTCCTCCCGCAGGACCTGTGCCCCGGTCAAACTGCCGTCGCCCCCAATCACAATCAGCCGGTTTATGCCTTGGAGCAGCAGATTGTACACCGCCTCCTTGCGCCCTTCTCTCCTGAGAAAATCCGGGCTGCGGGCCGTTCCCAGCAAGGTCCCCCCTTCTTGCAGCACGCCTCCAACCGAGTCCCAGGAAAACGGGCGAATCAGATTGCCGCCCTCGATCATCCCCTGAAACCCCTCGAAAATTCCAAATACCTCCGCCTTCCGCTCCAAAGCCGCACGCACGGCCGAACGCACAGCCGCATTCATGCCCTGCGCATCGCCTCCGCTGGTGAGGATGCCAAGCCGAGCTGTCTTTGCCATGCGCCGCCCTCCTTTTGCGGCTAAACTACCTCCCTGTGCCGCCCTGCAGCGGCATCTCTTGATTCCAGAAGATTATAGCATGTAGCAGGTTATTCTCGCACCTCGTATTCAGAGCCGGAGGTTCCGCTGCCGGCTCTTGCCATCCGGCTGAGATCGCCGGCTTCCTCGCAAACTGCTGCAGCACGGCAGAACTCTGGCGCCCCACAACTTCTGAATCGCATTTTTTTCCAATCAATGCATTACTCTTCCCGCTTTGACAGAACAAGCCCTCAAAATGTAGACTATCTGATCAGAATTAGCACTGCAGTTGGCGAAACGGATTCGAAGCTCAGTGTTGAAGTAACGTTTTTTCCGGCGCAAAAGGTCACCTGGACGAGAGGTTTCGATCATGGCTGCCAGACGTAGGACTTCCTTCAAATTAGGGGTGACGGGCCTGGGCGAGCGGCAGGAGATCGCACCTGGCCTGTTTATCAACACCTTCTATAGAGGCTGTACGCCGGGTTTCGTCGTCACCGACGAGGGCCTGATACTCATCGATACGCCATTGATCCCAAAACAGGCCAAAGACTGGCGGGAACAGATAGAAGAGGAAGCGCCGGGCCTGCCTGTTCTCTATGTGTTCAACACCGATCACCATCGCGGCCACGCCCTGGGAAACCAGTATTTCCTGCCTGCGACGGTGATCGCACACGAACGCGCCTTTAAGGAGATGTCAGGTTACACCGAAAACTTCAAGGAGCGCGTCTATAACAGCTTTAAGCGAGAGCCCGAGATCCAGGAACAGTTGACCGACATCGAGATTATTCTCCCCGACGTTACCTTCACCGACTGCGCTCGCCTCAAATATGGAGGTCGTGAAATTCAGTTGATCTACGCTGGCGGCCACACGCCGGCCACCAGCATTGCCTGGCTGCCGGAAGAGAAGATCGCTTTTGTCGGCGACATCCTGTGGGTGGACCAGCATCCTTACATGGCCCAGGCCGATTCTCTCGAATGGATCGACGCCTTGCGACGTATCCGAACCCTTGGCGCCGAGAAATTGGTCCCAGGCCACGGCCCCATCTGCCGTCCCGACGACACCCACCGGGTGGAGGAGTACATTCTTTTCAAACGAAAGCGCGTCCGCGACTACTACCGCGCCGGCAAGACCAAGAATGAGGCCAAGAGCGGGCTTGTAGGCGAAATGCTGGAGTGGTTCCCTGTTCCGCCGGAACGCAAAGCGAAAATAGAGAGCCAGATAAAGTCCGGCATCAATCGTGTCTACCGTGAGATCCAGAGGGAAGAAGAGTTGGCTGGAGCAGAGTCTGTGAACGGGGCTCCGCCGCCGCCAAATGGAGACCCCGTCCTTCACGAGCCGCAGGCCGAAGTCAACCTGGTCCCCACACCTGTTGCGGTGGAGGCCAACCAGTAGTGGCTTACTCGGTTCGGGAAGAACGCCAAAGCCTCGCGAATAGTTTGCGTGAAGATCTTGGCGAAGCGGAGCGGATGATCGTTCAGCTGCGGCGCGACACCGTCGAACAGTTCCTGCAGCTTCTGGACCGTATCGAAGACCGTTTTGCCCAATTGGAGTCCAGCGGTCTTGACCTGCGTCCTGAGTACACGCGGTGGGGCAGCCTCCAGAGCAAGCTGCGGCGCGAAGCAGGCCGCATCGTTCGCGTCATTGATGTGGCCGGCGGTCTGGATCAACTGCGACAGGCCAATCCGCCGGCCGAAGGGCTCTGGTGGCGCCTTGACGCCGTGGTGGCCGAAGCCCGCCGCCGCCTGGTCCGCCGTCTTAGCATCACCTTCGGGACCATCGTCGTCGTGCTGGCGGTGGTCTGGGCGCTGCTTACCTTCGTCTTTCCCCCGGACCCCAATACCGTTGTTGCCTCAGAAGCGATCTCCACCCTCCAGCAACTGGCCTTTGAGGGGCGTTGGGAAGAGGCCCTCGCAGTCATCGAGGACGCCATGTCTCAACTCACCCGGCCTGATGCCGAGATCCTGATCTGGGAAGGAGTAATACGCGGCAAATTGGGCCAGCATGAACGCGCCCGGGAGGCGCTGGCCGAAGCGAAATCTCTGGTGCCGGCCGGTAAACTCGTGGCCTACTGGTGGTCGCTCGGCTCAGTTCAGCTTTCAGTTGGAGATCTGGAGGAGGCCCGCACCTCAGGCTTCGAAGCAATTGGTTTGGACGATTCCGATCCCCAGGGCTACTTTCTCCTCGCAAGTGTTGCTGAGATGAAGGGCGATACAGTATGCGCCGTTGACCTCTTCGAGGAGACCTTCCAACTTGCTGCCGACAGTAACCCGCAGCTGGCCGTCATAGCGCGTGTTCGTATGGGCAACCTTCTTCAGCGCCCGGCAAATCTGGCGCTCCTGGGCGACGATGAGACCGACAATGGCAACGAAGAGGGTGACGATAACAGCGTCCAGGCCGCCAATGCCGATACCGGCTTGCCCGAAACCTGCGGCGGACTATAGCCCACTGTTCTCCTCATCTGATTCGACCGTCACTGCGTGGATCGCGACCGGAATTTTCGCGCCGGCAGGGAATCGAGTAAAATGGGCCTGCGTCGGTCAAGTCTGAATACGCCCCCTTAGCTCAGAGGATAGAGCAACGGACTTCTAATCCGTCGGTCGTAGGTTCGACTCCTACAGGGGGTGCCTGAAGATCTGTTGGTTTGATCAAGACACTAGTTTCGCGCTAGCCATAGATAATGTGCTGCAGCGCCGTTTCTTGCAACTTGGACATGACTAATGTCCTTGAGAAATTTGCACAGGTGACCCGAGCCCTAGCCAACCCGGTCCCGCACCGAACCCTTCTCCGCGATCGTCTCCAACGGCTCCTTCTCGTTGAAAGCAATCAGGTTTTTCGCGCCCTCTCGATAATAGGGGAACGTCGGGCCCCCGGACGGCGCCGTCCAGCGCACACCGTTCGCGATCACGTGGCGGACAATGTCCATATGAAAAATCGGGTACGTTTCATGTCCCGGCCGAAAGTAGAAGATCTTGCCATTGCCCCGGTGGAAACAGGCCCCGCTGCGAAAAACATTGCCTCCCTCAAACCAGCTGACAAACACCAGGTCGTCCGGCGTGGGGATATCGAACAGCTCCCCATACATCTCGCACTCCTCAATCTCAAAGTAGGGCGGCAAGCCCTGCGCAATAGGGTGGGACGGCTTGACGACCCAGATGCGCTCCTTCTCGTCCGCTTCCCGCCAGCGTAGACTGCACGTCGTGCCCATCAGGCTGCGGAAAATCTTGGAAAAATGGCCCGAGTGCAGGACCACCATACCCATTCCCTCCAGGACCCGTTTCTTGACGCGCTCAACAATCTCATCGTCAACCTGCGCATGCGCCCGGTGACCCCACCAGGTCAACACGTCCGTCTCCGCCAGAACTTCATCTGTCAGGCCATGTTCCGGCTCATCCAGCGTAGCCGTGCGTATTGAATTGAATCCGTGCAGACGCAGCCCTTCGGCAATGGCCCCGTGAATTCCATCGGGATATATACCGCCGATGAACTCGTTAATGTTCTCGTGTTGAAACTCGTTCCAGACCGTTACTCGAATGTCTCCCATCCTGTCTCCTCCATAAAGTGAGAACTGAAAAAGAGAATCGGAACGCATCAAACATGATGCGTTCCTCCCCTTACTTTGCCGGTTCCCTTAACCCTGTTGTTTGGCTAACTTCCCACCGCCACCGGCTTTCCCCCCTGACCGGCGGACTCCTTAATCGCGTCCCACAACCGCGCCATGCGCAGACCGATTTCCGGTGGGCAGGGGTTCTCCATCTCACCGGCCCGCACGCGCAGAAACTGCTGCCATGTGCCCAGCGATTCGGGCAATTCGACCTCCATCAACGCCTCGTCCTCGTTCTCCTGGATCAGGAGACGCTCTCCCCAGACACCGGTCTGCAGCATCCCATTCTCGCACAGAACGCGAACATCCGAACCGATCCCGCAGTTAGTATTTCCTGCTGCATTCATCGACACCAGCGCGCCCGATTTCAACCGGGCGATTACCGCCCCCAGAATGTCCACCGGCGTGCCGTGGTTGTCCATCCACGCCGCGACCTTGACAAAGTCCTCTCCCGCCAAATCCGAGATAGTATTGAGCATATGCGCGCCAGTGTCAAACAAGAAGCCGCCTCCTGCGACCTCGGGATCCTGACGCCACAGGCCCGTCGTGAAGGACATCCAGTTCTGCCATACCACCGCGCTGATGTTCAGAATCCGGCCCAACTTGCCAGAGCGCAGAATCTGTACACCGGTGCGCACCTGTGGCGACATACTGCCATTGAATGATACCGACAGCAGCCGCCTGCTTCGGTCTCGAACGCCAATAAGCGCCAGCGCCTCCTCTGCGTTCATGACCATCGGCTTTTCCAACAATACGTCCAGCCCGGCTTCCAAACACGCTTTCGCCTGCGAAAAATGAAGTACGTGCGGCGTGATGATAAATGCCGCGTCGAGTTCGTCGTTCTGCAGCAGCTTTTCCAGATCCGGCTCGTTCGGAGGGGGAGGCCTGCCCGCCTCTTCGAACAGCTCACAAAACGCCTCATAGGAATTGGCCGATGGCTCACATACGATCTTTACCTCGGTCGTATCCTGCTGCTTAAGAATCCGCCGCGTATGGCTACGCGCCATGCCGCCGCACCCGATAAATGCCATTCGAACGCGGGGCAACGCCCCGCCGGATCGACGTTCTGTCATAGACCGACTCCTGACTGTCTTTATTGTGGAAGTATGCAACATCACCAAATGAGCCGGATCTACGGCGCCGTCCTCTGTTGGAGCGGCCTGGCGCCGTACGACAGTGGGGGCCTGTACACCGACTTTCACTACGGGTCCCGGAACAGTTTCTGACCGGTCAGGCAATCATACCTTGCGATACAGTCACCGGCAAGATTTCACCGCCAATAGCTGCTAAAATGCTACCCTTGGCCCGCGGCAACGCTTCCCGCCCTTGCATCCTTCGCAAGACGCGCCATGTTTTGCGAACTCCGGGCCGGCTCTTAAAATACACTGTGGCGTCCCGCTCTCACAGCCGCTTGATTCTCTAACGCGACGATGAACTCCCCCAAAGTCATTCTTGCTTCCAACAGCCCCCGCCGCCAGCAGTTTTTCTGCGCCCTTGGTATCCCCTTCCTGGCCGAATCCGCTGACATCGATGAGTCGCCCGCACCCAATGAGTCACCTGCTCAGTTGGTGGAACGGCTTGCCCTCGCCAAAGCCCTGGCCGTGGCCGGTCGCCTCGCCTCCTTTGCGGACACAATAAACTCAGACCCCCCGGAAGAAGTCCTCGTAATCGGCGCCGACACGGTGGTGGCTATTGATGGCGAGGTTCTGGGCAAGCCCGCCGGCGCCGGGGAAGCCCATGCCATGCTGACGCGGCTTCGTGCCCGTCCCCACCAGGTTCATACCGCGATTGCTGCCGTCCTCCATACAGAAGAGGGGCCGAAGCGCACGCGCAGCCTGTTGAACGCGACGACGGTTGAAATGCGCCCCTACGGCGATGGGGAGATTGCCGCCTACGTGGCAACGGGGGATCCTCTGGACAAGGCCGGCGCATACGCAGTCCAACATCAGCAGTTCCACCCCGTTGAGAGCGTCTCAGGCTGCCCCGCCGGCGTGATGGGCCTCCCCGCCGCCGACCTGATCTCCCTGCTGTCAGAATTCAATGTGACAGCGGCGCGCTCCCCTTTACATGTCTGCCCCGCTTTGACAGGACTTCAATGTTGCCAGCGACGGGCCGTTGATTCCCACTGCTTTCGGCAAGGGTGCGTTAACTGACAGCGCTGGCCGTTTATTGCCAATTGGGCCCTTACATTGATACACTTGGGCCGAATTCGGTTCGCTTGGATAGGGCTAACCCTTTACTCGCAAGCTGCCGCCAGGAGATGCCTTTGCCAAGAAACCCGGAAGCCTACGAAAAGTGGGATGAGGCCTACGAGGACGACTACTTCGACGCGCCGGCCAAAAGCAAACCAAAGCCGAAAAAGAAGGACCGGACAGTTGATGGAACTGTCGTACGCGCCAGGGGCCATCACTACGATGTCGCTACCTCCACTGACAAACTGATTAGCTGCCGCGTGCGCGGCCGGCTGCTCCAGGAACGTACCAAGGACCTGACACTCGTTGCTGTCGGCGACCGGGTTCAGGTTGTCATGGAAGGCAAACGTTCAGGCCTCATCGACTCCGTCGACGAGCGCGATTCAACGCTGAGCCGCCAACTCCCCGGCTCCTCTCGTCCCGCCGAAGACGTGATCGTCGCCAATCCCGATCAGGTACTTATCGTATTTGCCGTAAAGGACCCGGAACCGCACCTGCGGATGCTGGACCGCTTTCTCGTGATCGCCGAAGCCAATGAGCTTCCCGCTGTGATCGTCGCCAACAAAGTCGACCTGACCGGCCTGGAGGCCGCTCGGAAGATATTTCTCCTCTACGAAAGGTTGGGTTATCCCCTTCTCTACGTCAGCGCGACCGAACGGTTCGAAGTCGTTCCAGGCCGCGCTGCGTCCGGTACCGTAACGTCTGAAGAGTTCGAACAACTGAGCCGGTTGCTGACCGACAAATTGACAGTCGTAACCGGGCCGAGCGGCGTAGGCAAGAGCGCGCTTATCAACGCCATCCACCCGCAGCTGAATCTGCGTGTGGGCAACCTGCGAAGCTTCGAAGGCAAAGGCCGGCACACAACGCGAAACGCCCAGCTTTTCCGCCTGCCCCTGGGTGACGCGACCTTCATTGCCGATACCCCGGGTATACGCGAGCTGGGCCTGTACGAGCTCGACCCGGGCAGTCTTGGCTTCTTCTATGTCGACCTCAAGCCCTTCGTGAACGACTGTCGCTTTCCCAACTGCACCCACGACCACGAGCCGGACTGCGCCGTGCGTAAGGCAGTCGACGACGGCCGAGTATCACCCGAACGCTACGACAGCTATGTGCGCCTTTTGAACGGGGAGAGCTTCCAGTTGGAGGAATGGTAGATGCCCCAAATCCTTGAAGGTCTGAACGACCAGCAGCAGGCCGCAGTCCAGGCGACCGAGGGCCCTGTTCTCGTCCTGGCAGGCCCCGGCTCCGGCAAAACTCGCGTCCTCACCAGGCGCATCGCCTACCTGATCGAAGAAAAGAAGATCGATCCCTGGCATGTCCTCGCCGTAACCTTCACCAACAAAGCCGCAAAGGAAATGGGTGACCGGGTAGAAGAGCTGATCGGGCGCCGCTTTCCACCGCCGGCCGAGGGCCGTCGCCGCAGCCTCGGTGGGCTGACTATCGGCACATTTCACTCTGTCTGCGCCCGCGTACTGCGCGTCGAGGTAGAAGCAGCCGGCTTTCAGCGCAACTGGGTAATCTATGACAGCGCCGACCAGCTGGCTCTTATCCGCGAAGTCATGAAAGAAATGCAGTTGGATGAAAAGCGTTTCAGCCCTCGCGCCGTCCTGTCACAGATTGGCGGCTGGAAAAACGATCTGCTTACACCGGACCTGGTGAGCGCTGACGGATACATGCAGGAAATATGCGACCGCGTCTATGGCCGCTACCAGCAACTCCTCCGCCTCAACAACGCCATGGACTTCGATGACCTGCTGATGCACGCGGTTCTCCTCCTGCGCAAAAACAAAGAGATCCGCCGCAAGCACCAGGACAAATGGCGTTACGTGCTGGTGGACGAGTTTCAGGATACCAACACCGCCCAGTATGAGTTGGCTTCACTCTTCGTCGGCCCTCCGGACGGCAGAGGCAACCTCTTCGTCGTCGGCGACGAGGACCAGTCGATCTACCGCTTTCGCGGCGCCGACTACCGCAACGTCCTTCGTTTCCGCCGCGACCACCCTGCCGCAAATGTCGTACTCCTCGAGCAGAACTATCGCAGCACCCAGAACATCCTCGACGTCGCCAACGCAGTCATTGCCAGGAACACGAACCGCACACCAAAGCGCCTTCGAACAGATCAGGGCACTGGCCTGAAAGTAACAGTCCACGAAGCCTACAACGAGGCCGAAGAGGCTGAATACGTGCTCGACGAACTGTCCCGCCTGACCGCGCAAAGCGGCGTGGGTTCCGGCGCCGCCGCGGTCGTCTATCGCACAAATGCCCAAAGTCGCGCCCTCGAAGACGCCTGCGTCCGCCGCAATCTGCGCTACCGGTTGGTTGGCGCAACCCGCTTCTACGAACGCCGCGAAATCAAAGATGTACTCGCCTATCTGCGCCTTGTTCAGAATCCTTCAGCCACAATGGCGCTCGACCGCATCATCAATGTGCCCCCGCGCGGCATTGGCGCCCGCACCTATGAGCTGCTGAAGGACTGGGCCGCCTCCGGCTCCGTGAGCGAATGGCAGGCAATGCAGGCCCTGATCAGTGACGGCCGTGATAGGGACGAAAATGACGCTGCTCTCCCCCCTCTCCCACCGGCGCCGTTTGCGCCTCGGGCCCGTAACGCCTTGATCAGATTCGCCTCTATGCTGACTTCCTGGGTGCGGCTGGCCTCCGAAGCGCAATACGAAGACGTCGCCGCCCTGCTCGACCGGATCCTGACCGATTCCGGCTACCTTGACCGCCTGCGCGATGGCAGCGACGAGGGCGAAGAACGCTTCGAAAACATCAACGAACTGCGCGCCGTGGCCGCTCAGTATCGTCCGGGCCTCGACGAGCTGGAACCGGGCCAGGATCCTCTCGGCCTCTTCCTGCAGGAGATCAGCCTCGTCAGCGAGCAGGACGACTACGAAGAGAACGAAGAAGCCTTAACCCTGATGACACTGCACACGGCCAAAGGGCTGGAGTTCCCTGTCGTCTTTATGGTCGGGTTGGAAGAGGGCCTGTTGCCCCACGCCCGCGGCATCCGCAGCGAAGACGAGGAGGACATGGCCGAGGAGCGCCGCCTCGCCTACGTCGGCATCACCCGCGCCAAGCATCGCCTCTACCTGGTACACGCCTCTCAACGCGCCATGTGGGGCAACAGCGAGCTTCAAGCGGCCAGCCGTTTCCTGGATGACATCCCCGCCGAGCTGCTGAGCGGCAGCGTCGACCGCCGCAGCCGCCAGGCCGCCGCCTACGACAGAGCCACCAGCTGGCTGGACGGTCCCGCCAGTTTTGGCAGGTACAAGGACACCGGCTACAAAGCAGGCGAAAACACGCCCTACAGGACAACGAGCCGCTCAACGCCCGACCGCCCGCAGGCCCGCCGCCGTCCGACCACCACCGACGCCCCCACGCTTTTCAAGCGCCGCCAAAGCGTGGAACATCCCAAGTTTGGCGTGGGCATGGTAATAGACAGCGTTGTGATAAGCGGTGAAGAAGAAGTGTCGGTCGCTTTCCCGAACTTGGGCGTCAAGAAGTTCATGGCGTCACGGGCAAATCTGAAGATCCTCTAGGCGGCGGCAACGCCCGCAGATGCGCAGGAAGACATCGTGCAATCCGCTTCTCCCCCTTGGAACACAACCACTAAGGCCATCGTCGCCGTTTCGGCGCTGGCTCTGTTTTGCCTCCTGGTTTGGGTATTTCGCGGCCTCTTGCAACAGGTAGTGCTGGCTGCACTCCTGGCCTACCTGCTCCACCCTCTGATAACGTTAATTGATCGGCGCACGCCCGTCAATCGAGTCACCGTCGTCCTCGCGGTCTACCTGGCGCTTGCAATTCTCGTCGTGGCGACCTTCTCGCTCGTTGGCGTCACAACGTTCCAGCAGGTCCTTGACCTCTCCCGTCGCCTTCCTGACTGGTTTGAAGACGCTCTCGCACAGCTTCAAACACTGCGTGATCAACTGCCTGAATCGATAACGGTCGGCGGTGTGACACTTCCTGTCGCCGGGCTTCTGCCCGAGCTGCCCGGCTGGGACGAGCTCTTCAGCCAGGTATTTGGCCTGCTCCAGCCGATTTTGGGTCGCGGCGGTAGTCTGGCCGCCAGCGTCGTCACGGGAACGGTCGCAGTCCTCGGTCAGATTCTCCTGATCTTCATCATTTCGATCTATATCGCCGTCGACATTCCTCGCATCGGCAGCATGATTGCCAACATTGCCCACAAACCCGGATTTCGCCGCGACGCCGAACGCTTGACCTCGCAGGTAAGCCAGGTATGGGCCGCCTACATGCGCGGACAGGCTCTCCTGGCCCTCATTATCTTCGTTCTGGTCAGCGTCGTCCTCGGTGCTCTGGGCGTCGACAACGCCCTCGGCCTGGGTCTCCTCTCGGGCGCCATGGAGTTTCTGCCGGTGATTGGGCCGCTGGCCGGCGCCGGCGCAGCCATTCTGGTCGCATTCTTTCAGGGTTCGCCGAGTTTCGGCTTAACCCCTCTCCAGTTCGCGCTCGCAGTCGCCGTGGCCATGATTGTGGTTCAGCAGATCGAAAACACTTTGCTGGTCCCCCGCATCGTCGGCAAAGCCCTGAACCTGCACCCCCTTCTGGTCATGGTAAGCGTCATCATGGGCGCCTCCCTCGCCGGCCTGCTCGGCGCGATCCTCGCGGCGCCCATCGTCGCCTCCATTCGAATCCTGGGAGAGTACGCCTGGCAAAAGATGCTCGATCTCCCTCCCTTCCCCGATGAAGATGAGTCCCAGGTAGAAGAGATGCAACAAGACGACGTCCCGGAAGAAGAGGCGGCTCCTCCTCCCGCTCCCAGCGTCTACCCCCTCTCTTTCCAGCCCGTATTCAAAGACTACATCTGGGGCGGACGCAACCTGGAAACAACCCTGGGAAGAGAGCTGCCCCCTGGCATCATTGCCGAAAGCTGGGAAATCGCCGCGCATGCCAACGGGCAATCTGTGGTCGCAGCCGGCCCCATGGCAGGATCTACACTTTCGGAAATCCAGCAGCAATGGGGAGAGCATTTCTTCGGCACTTCAGTCGATTCTGAAACTTTCCCCCTGCTGATAAAGGTCCTCGATTCCAATCGCTGGCTCTCTGTTCAGGTCCATCCGGACGATTCCTACGCCCAGGAGCATGCAGGCGACCTCGGCAAGACCGAACTTTGGGTCATCCTTCACGCCGAGCCCGACGCCGAGATAATTTACGGGCTGAAAACCGGCGTCGACCCGGAGCGCTTTGCCCAATCTGCCGCCGCCGGCGCCATAGATTCAATGCTCCACCGCATCCCCATTCAAACCGGTGACGTCGTCTACATCCCTGCGGGCACCGTCCACGCCCTCGGTCCCGGCGCGATTGTCGCCGAAATCCAGCAGAACAGCGACACCACCTACCGTCTCTACGACTGGGGACGCACCGAGGCCGACGGCCAGTCCAGACCGCTGCACGTTCGCCAGGCTCTGGATGTCATCGACTGGCGCATGGTCGAACCCGCCGTCGCCGCCCCTGCAACCCTGGCCGCCCCCGAAGGATGGGTGCGCGAAGCGTTGGCCGACCTGCGCACCATCGGCGGACCAGCCGCCGACAACCTGCGCACGGCGGGAGAGAAGGAGACATCCTGCCCCTATTTTCAGGTCGATCGGCTGACAGGCCAGCCCGGCGCGGTTTATGATGGCTCCTGCGACGGCAGCTCCTTCCAGATCTGGGGGTGCCTCTCAGGCAGTGCCTCACTCCACTGGGACGGTGAGACTTTCGAGTTACAAGAGGTCTCCTGGCTCCTCCTTCCCGCTGCCCTGGGCGACTACGAAATCCAAGCCGATACCCACAGTGTCCTGCTCAGTGTCCTCTAATGCAAGATTCCAAGGAGAAGATACGTGCACCCAACCGATAAGCGCGCTGTAACCGCCTATCCAATCAACGACCTCCTCGCCAGCCGCTGGAGCCCCAGGGCCTTCGCCGATCGCGCCATCCCTGTCGATGTTCTGGGCAGCCTCTTTGAAGCCGCCCGCTGGGCGCCCTCCTCCCGTAACCTCCAACCCTGGCACTTCGTCATCGGCGAACGCCATCGCGATCCTGACGGTTTTGCCCGCATTCTCAGCACGCTGGTGGGGGCGAATAAGTCTTGGGGGAAAAACGCCTCTGTCCTGCTTATCGCTGTGACCGAGCCGGAACCCGAAAATGTCAGGGGCGGCAATACCTACGCCCACTACGACGTCGGCCAGGCCATGGCCCACCTTTCGATCCAGGCAATGTCCTGCGGACTATATATTCATCAGATGGGCGGCTTTCGCCGGGATAAGGCACGCGAACTCCTGGAAATACCCGATCAGTATGATCCGGTCGTCTCCGCAGCCATCGGCTACCTGGCTGACCCTTCCATCCTGTCGGATACGATGCGGGAGCGCGAACTGGCCCCCCGCAGCCGCCACCCTCTTTCCGAACAGGTCTTCAGCGCCAAGTGGGGCCAGACGCATCCGGACTATGTATGACCTGGTCATCAGGCACGGGGAGCTCATCGCGCCCTCCGGATGGCCCACGTCTGACTCCGCTCAGACCGAACGAAAGATGATGCAGAGCGGCGCAAAAGAGATCTGCCCATTCCGAACAGCTACTCCCTGACATACTCGGTCCGTCCCATCCAGAAAGAGGTCAGAACCCAGATGATAATTCTTAGCCAGGACACGCTAGACGAAGGACTGCAATTCCTGTCAGCGCAGGACGCCGACCTGGCAAGAGTCCTTACCCAACATGGCCCGCCGAAACTGCGTCAACAGCCCCAGGGCTTCTCCACAATACTGAAAATCATCATTGGCCAGCAGGTCTCCCGCTCCTCAGCCGACTCCACTTACCGGCGTCTCTGCGACGCCATCGGCCCGCCTGATCCCGCGAACTTCCTGGCCCTCGACGACGACTCACTCCGGGCCATAGGATTCAGCCGCCAGAAGAGCCGTTACGGCCGCGAACTCGCGTCAGCGCTCATCGAGGGACGGCTTGATCTCGACCTCCTGGCCGGGTGCGACGATGACGCAGTGCGTACTGCCCTCACCGCCCTCCCGGGCATCGGCGCCTGGAGCGCCGAAATCTATCTTCTGTTTGCCCTGCGCCGCGCCGATGCCTGGCCCGCCAGCGATCTGGGCGTAGTCGTCGGCGCGCAGAAGGTGAAGAATCTGGATGCTCGGCCCACTCGGCAGGAGTTGGACGCAATGGCCGAGCCCTGGCGACCTTGGCGCGGTCTTGCCACCTTCATCCTGTGGCACGGTTACCAGGCGCTTTGAGGAGGCTATTGGAATCCTTGTCTCCTCCTCTCCCGCTAAAGGCCGCTTCTGACCGCTGTAGCGGTTCTCTCACCGTCACCTCAACGTTTCACCCCTCAGTCTGCCTTCCATATTTCTGCTCTTTTGGCGCACGGTCACGGCCTCTCGGCGAGCTGATCAAGCGTCCTCAAGCCTGTTCTTCGGCAAGCAAAAAAATGCCCAAATGTGATCGTAGACGGATCGTAGGTAAATCACACAGGAATCATCAAGATCGTATAAGAACCCCCTATCACGTTCGAAATTCCCCCGTTTTGCGCCGGAAAAACCCTTCCCACCAGAGTATTTGATTTCTGGTTCAGCCGCCAATTGGTCTGAATCTTTTTGTCTCGACAGACCAGGAAATCGCCTTGAAAACCAGCCCAATTGGTGTTAAAATTTGAAGTCCTCAATTCCCCTGTTTCGGGAATGACACGGCCCGGCTGAAGTACTCTTTGTCGGTCCACGACCGGGGTCGAAAAACGGCCCGTCAAAGCAGGGTGCGGCAGGTCAAGTCTCTGCCGCCAAGCAGATTGTCGTGATTCAGGTTCCTGAACTGAGAGCGGCAATCGATCAACTAACTCAATCGCATTTGCCTCAGAGACCGCAATGGCGCTGTTTACGGGCAGTATCAATGTAGCTTCGCCACCTCACATGAGGCCAGGTTGGCGAAGCATCTTCGCATCAGGTGCCACAGTCAACTTCCAGATGAACGGAGAGGATAAGATGGGCTTTGACATTGGGCAGAATGTAATTCACCCGTCCCACGGAGCTGGCACAATCGTCGCATTCAAGGAAAAGGAACTGGTCAAAGGCTTCCAGCGCTACTACGTAATCGAGTTCATTCACAACCGTCTCACTGTACACGTGCCGGCGCCCCGCATCGAACAGATCGGCGTGCGCCCCGTAATGCCCGACGCTGGCATTAACGGCGTCTTCATGACCCTGGAGTCACATCCACTCGATCTGCCCGATGAGTTCAGACTGCGGCGCAACTCCATCGAAAAGCAGATCCACTCGGGCTACCCCAATCAAGTTGCCGCTGCAGTTCGTGACCTGGCCTGGCGGGATTCCTCCAAGTATCTGACCGAAGCCGACAAGGAAGCCCTGATTGAAGCGCGCGCGTTGCTCATCACAGAGCTGGCCCTTGCTCTCAAGCAGTCCTGGGAACTCGCCGAACTGAGCGTCGACGACGCCGTCGCTCGCGGAATTCGCGACCGCCAGGAGGCGGAGGCGCGCGCCCTGGAAGAAGAAATGGAGCCGGTTTCGACAGCCTGGCCATTCCCCGTCGCCATGCCGGCGGAAGTGAGCGGAGCCGCCGACTAAGGCCCGCTTGTCCAGACGGCCAGGCGCGCCGACTCGACCTGTCCCCGGCAGGTCCGCCATTCATAGAAGTTATCCGCAGTCCGGGAGCGCAAGCGCCCGGACTGCTTCGCGCCAAAATCGAGAATCCTTGAAATCCATCGAAGCCAGTGCAAAGCCCTGGTGAGGGAGACAGGCCATGCGCGTCCAGATCATGACCGACATGGAGGGGGTAAGCGGCATCATCGCCTGGGACCAGGTCACAGGCGGCAAGCCCATGTACGAAGAGGGCCGGCGCCTCTATACTGAAGAGATAAACGCAGCCGTTCGCGGCGCAGCCGCCGCAGGAGCAACCGAAATCGTCGTCGTCGACTGCCACGGCGCCGGCGGTTCCTGGACCTTCAACTCACTCGTCCCCGAGCTCCTCGATCCCCGCTGCGAATGGGTCTCCGGCCACACCTGGAGCCGCTACACCGAAACAGTTGAAGCCGGCTGCGATGCAGTACTCCTCGTCGGCATGCACGCCAAGGCCGGGACAGCCGACGGCGTCCTCAGCCACACCATATCCACCGCCCTCTGGCGCCATCTCTGGTTCAACGACCAGGCCGTGGGCGAGGTCGGCGTCAACGCTGCCGCCTGCGGCTACTACCACGCCCCCGTTCTCCTCGTTACCGGCGACGAGGCGGTCTGCCGCGAATCCACCGAGCTCCTCGGGCCAGGGTTGACCACAGTCGCAGTCAAGAAGGGACTTTCGCGCTACGCCGCCCGCCACATTCCTCCTGCGCGCGCCCGTCAGATGATCGAAGACGGCGCCCGCCGGGCCCTTGCCGATCTGTCCGCCGTGCCCCCGTATCAGCTGGCCGCGCCTACGACCATCACCTTCGAAGTCGGCAGCCCCGAAAACCTTGACACCTTCCGCCCCCGTCCCGGCGTAACCCTGGAGCCTCCCTACACTGTCCGCAGCGTCGGCGACGACTGGATGGCCGCCTGGAACCAAATCTGGCACTGGTGACATGCCGCCCAAACTCCTTATCACCGGCGCAACCGGACTTCTCGGGTCTCACATACTTCGCGCTGCGCAGGAAAACTGGCACGTGGTCGGTACCTGCCACAGGACGACCCGCCGCCAGGCCCAATACTTCTTCGGCCGCATCGACCACGGCCGCATCGACCTCGGCGACTACAGCGAGACCAAGGCAATGATCGCCGACGTCGAGCCCGCCGCCGTCATCCATACCGCCGCCATCACCGATCTCGATTACTGCGAAAAATACCCGCACGACTCCCAGCGAATCAACCTCAACGCCGCCATCGATCTGGCCGCCCTCTGCGGCGACAGCGACATCCCCTTCCTCTTTACCTCCACCGACCTTGTCTTCGACGGCGCCAGTGCCCCCTACACCGAGGATGACCCGCCCACCCCAATCAACGTCTTCGGTGAACACAGAGCCCTGGCCGAGGAAGGAATAATGGCCGCATACGCTGATGCCGTCATCGCCCGACTCCCGCTCCTCATCGGCTACGCCACCCTGGGCCGCGAAAGCTTCTACCACAAACTGGTCTCGGCATTTCGTAGCGGGCAGGAGGTCACCCTCTTTGGCGACGCCATCCGCACGCCGGTAAACACAGAAGTCGCCGCCCAAGGCCTGCTGCAAATCGCCGGAAGCGGATTCGAAGATGATGTCAACATATCTGAAATTGACCGTACAGTCGGTCGCCTTCACCTCGGCGGACGCGACCAGATCAGCTTCTATGAGCTTGGGCTTCTCACGCTTCGCATCCTCGGGCTGAATGAGCAATTGGCTGTTCCTGTAAGCGTCCTGGACGCCTACACCGGTTCTCTCCAAACACCCTTCCTCGCCGCCCGTTCGGCCAACGTGGCCCTCGACAGCGCCCGCGCCTACGAACTGGGCTATGATCCGAACCCTTTGCGCTCGCAGCTCGAAGAGCTACTGCCTGCCGCGTGGCGCGCGCCCGCGCATGACAATGACGAATCCGACACAAATCAGTCCCTGAGCGATTCCGGCGACACCACGGACGACTGAGCGAATCCCAGCGCGAACGCATTTGATTCCCCGCATTAAGAACTCTCCTCGCTCCTCCCAACCTTGCGCAAACCCGGAAAATAGGTAGAATTGGCACGATCTTTCGGTTCGACCACTGTCTTATCGCCCTGACCGCCTGGACCGATCGAGCGACATGGAATCCTGAGAATCGAATTCTGTCGTACAGAAATCGATCCCCTTTTCCCTGAGACATATTCAATACATGAGAGCGCTGCACATGCTGACCACCGAACAGAAACGCCAATTTGATAACCAGGGTTTCCTCAATGTCCCCAGTCTCTTCTCAGACGAAGAGATCCGGACCTTTCGTCGCCATTTCATGGACTTGAGAGCGGCCGGCTCCTACCCCGGCGACTCCGCCGGCGTCGATATCGACAGCAACGATCCCCTTAAGAAATTTCCCCGCATGATCCACATGCACCGCTGGGATCAACGCAGTTGGAACTGGATGCTGGACAGCCGCCTGCGCGCCTGCATGACCGACATGCTCGGCCGCGAGCCCTTCGCCGTGCAGACCATGCTCTACTTCAAGCCCCCCGGCGCCCGCGGCCAGGCCCTGCACCAGGACCAGCACTACCTGCGCGTCCAGCCCGGCACCTGTATCGCCGCCTGGCTCGCCCTCGACGACTGCGATGAAGAGAACGGCTGCCTCCGCATGGTCCCCGACAGCCACGCCTGGCCTCTCCTCTGCACCGCCGAAGCCGACACAACCCAGAGCTTCACCGACGTCACCGTCGATCTGCCCGAAGACGTGGACGCCCAGCCGGTCATCATGAAGGCCGGAGACGTCGTCTTCTTCAACGGACAGGTCGTGCATGGCAGCTTTCCCAACACCAGCGACGAGCGCTTCCGCCGCGCCTTGATCGGCCACTACATCGCCGGGGAAGCCCGCCAGGTCGCCAAGTACTACCATCCTATCTTCCGCATGGACGGGTCGGAGGTCGATCTGGGCGTCAGCGAGGGCGGAGACCTGTGCGGACGCTGGGTCGATGTTGACGGCAAGCCCGAAATTGAAATGCAGCCAAGTGAACAGCTGGCGTGGTAAACGTGTCTGATATAGCGCATCAGGGAGTAAACACCTGAAGACCTGATACCGGCTGCTCTCTCCTTATGCCAAGCGATCTCCAGCCTCCCCCAATTTGGCATGCGTCAAAATGAAGAGACCGAACATTCTGCTGATAATGAGCGATGAGCACGACCCCGCCGTAACAGGTTGCTACGGCCATCCGCTCGTGCAGACGCCCAACCTCGACCGTTTGGCCGCGGAGGGTACCCTCTTCGAAAACGCTTATTGTAACAATCCCATCTGCGTCCCCTCCCGCATGTCCTTCCTCACCGGGAAATACGCCTCCGACGTCAACGTCTTCGACAACGGCTCGCCGCTGGCCTCCGAATTCCCCACCTTCGCCCACTATCTGGAAGCGTCGGGATACGAGACAACCCTCTGCGGCCGCATGCACATGGTCGGCCCCGACCGCCTGCACGGCTTTGGCCGCCGCCTCCTCGACGACAAGAGCGAATGGGTCCAATTCGGCCAGGGCCCCGTGCGCACTCCAGAGGCGCGACGCGCCAGCAACTCCCACGTCACCGAATGCGGCCCCGGCCCGCCCCGCTGGCTTGACTACGACCGCGCCGTTACCGACCTTAGCGAACGCTTCCTGCGCCACAAAGCCGGCAATCCGGCCGACCGGCCCTGGTGCCTTGTCGCCAGCTTCATGTACCCGCACTTCCCCCTCTACGCGCCGCAGGAATACCTCGACCTCTACCCGCAGGACCATATCGAACTGCCCGACCTGGGCGAAGAGTCGCTCGAAAGCCAGCATCCCGCCATCCGCCAGCTGCGCTACTTCTTCCACAACGACCAGCCCCTGCCGGAAGAGCTCAACCGCACCGCTCTCGCCAGCTACTTCGCCCTCGTAACACTGACCGACGAACACATTGGACGCCTCATAACCATCGTCTACGAGTCTCAGCTCCTCGAAAACACTGTCATCATCTATCTCAGCGACCACGGCGAAATGGCCGGTCAGCACGGAATCTGGCAGAAACAGTGCTTCTACGAGTCGTCAGTCCGCGTCCCGTTCATCGTCAGAGGACCCCACCTGGAGGCGGGCGCCCGCGCTAACGCAAACGTCAGTCTGGTCGACATTATGCCCACACTGCTTGAACTGGCAGATTCCCCCATTCCCGGAGGTCTTCGCGGTCGCAGCCTGCTCCCTGTGCTGCGCGGAGGCGCCATCCCGGAACAAGCCGTAATCGCCGAATACCACGCCCAGGGAATGTTCAGCGCAGGCTACATGGCAAAAAAGGGAAATTTGAAGTACAATTACTATGTTGACTTTCCGCCGCAGCTGTTCGACCTGGCCGCCGACCCCAATGAATTCGTCAATCTGGCAGGCCATACTGGCTGGGCCGATGCCCAGTCAGACCTGCATCAGGAACTGCTTGCCAACCTGGATCCCGAGGAAGTTGACGGCCGCGCCAAGCGCAACCAGCAGCTTGAAGGAATGGCAAGGTCCTGTGCCAGCTGAGTCAGTCCGAGGCTGACTTGCTCAAAGGAGGTGGTTTACCGAGAACTGATGGACCCCGCAGGGCTGTTTTCCCGTGACACCCTTGGTCAAGTTGAATCGTGATCCTCCGTTCATAGTTGGAGCGCTGACCACCCGCACACGAAAGGAGAACAAACCATGTCTGACCGCACGCTTAGTCGACGACGCTTCCTGCAGGGAATGGGAGTCGCGGCCACCGGCGCCGTAATCGCCGCTTGCGCGCCGCCTGCCCAGCAAGCGGCCGGCGATATGGCGGAGACCGCTGAAACGCCCGAAATTTGGGTATTTGTCGTAACCGGTTGTACCGCAGGCGGCAACGAGGAAAAGACCAAGGCTGTCCAGGATCTCATCCTTGAAGAGTCCGGCGTCCTGGTTAGCAACTATCTCTCCGCCCACGGTGCCGCTTCGACTGAAAAACTGAACCTGCTTATCGCCTCCGGAACGCAGCCCCTCGACCTCTTTGAGGGATCGTGGCCCGACTTCAAAGGCATCATTACGCCCATGGATGACCTCTTGGACGCCTTTGGCCAGAACGTACTTGCCCTCAACAACGACTTTGCCTGGGCGCGTATGAAGGATGCTGAAGGCGTTACCTGGGGCTACCCCCGGCTCGGGCTCATGGCCCACACCCACTTCTGCTTCTTCCGCTCCGACTGGCTCGACGAGGCCGGCTTGGAGACGCCCGATACCTGGGATGGCATGGAAGCCACCATCGAAGCCTTCAGAGGGATGCACGATGATTCAGTCACGACGACAATGGGTCGCCGCCATCTGATGTACAACACGATGGGCGCATTCACCGAGAACGGCTACTCAAACTGGGTTGACCCCGCCGATAACATGCTCAAACCCGTCGAGACCAATCCAGGCTACATAGACTGGCTCACCACCATGCATGAATGGTGGGAGAAGGGTTGGTTCCAGCTCGAGTCATTCGCCAACCCCGACTTCCGTGCCATGCTCAAGACCCTCACCATCGGCACCTGGCTTGGCTGGTACTCCCGCATCACCATCTGGTGGGAACAGATCAGGTTGGACGCAGGCTACACCGCCATAGACTATACATTCCCTGAAACCATGACCGGACCCATGGGGCTCGCCAAGACCAACAACGTCGGCGGCAATTCCGCATACATGATTCCTCGCAAGTCGCAGCATCCCGATGCCGTAATTCGCTTCGCCGACTGGGCCTACGCAGGCCTTCCCGATGAACCGAGAAACCTGATCATCACCCAGGCCGGCATCGAAGGGACCGACTGGGAATGGCACGACAAGGAGGCGGGACTCTACCGCGCCCTCGTCCCCGCTACCGCGCCTTGCGAGGAGAGATATCCTGGCGACTACTACCAGGTCAAGGGCATGGGCACCGAACCCCACGTTGTCAGGGTGTTGGAGGATGGTACTGTCCATCGCCAGAGCGCTCACGTCGTCAAATACAACGACCAGTTCCAGTTCGGCAAAATGCCGGTCGACTTTGACGTACCCTACGACCTGACCGCGATTCGGGACCAGTACCCCGGTCTGTCAGATTTCGAGCGTCTCATTGACGAAGAGTCGGTCAAGTTCATTACCGGCGTCCGGCCCCTCTCCGAATGGGGTAATTTCCTGGATACAATGCAGAGCGCCGGCCTGGACAGATGGAGCGAGTTGCACACAGAACAGTACCGTCAGTACCATCCTTAGTTGAGTCGGCCAGCCGGTCGGGGCGAACTTTCAACTCGCCCCGACCGTTCTATATAAACGTAGTTCCATTTGTCACAATTCTCAGCTAATGAAAGGAATCCACATGACAACTCAGTCTAGACCTACGCGTCGCCAGTTCCTGCAAGGTGTCGGCATGGTAGCTACAGGTGCCGTAATCGCTGCCTGCGCGCCGCCAGTCGCAGCACCGGCTGGCGACGGTGGCGCCATGGAAACGCCCGAAATCTGGTTCGGTACTACCAATCCCTGCCCCGGCGGCGGCAACCCAGAACGCACCGAGGCCGTTCGCCAGCTTATCCTGGAAGAGACCGGTGTTCTGGTCAACACCAACATCCTGCCGCCAGGAGCCGCTGCCACAGAGAAGCTCAATCTCTTGCTTGCTTCCGGCACGCAGCCCCTCGACCTTTTCGTCGGCAACTGGCCCGACTTCAAGGGTATCACCCTCCCCATGGACGACCTGCTTGAAGTGCATGGGACCGACATCCTCGCCGGTCACTCCGACCTCGACTGGCGCATGATGAAGGACTTCGAAGGCACCACCTGGGGCTACCCCCGACTCGGACTCATGGGGCATACCCACTTCCCCTACTTCCGCACCGACTGGCTCGCTGAAGCCGACCTCGAAATACCCGACACCTGGGATGGCATGGAACACGCCTACGAAGCGATGAAGGAAAACCACGACGAAGCAGTCATCGTCGCCATGGGCCGTCGCCACCTCATGTACAATACGCTCGGAGCATTCACCGAGTTCGGCTTCTCCCGCTGGATCGATCCGGCCGACAATATGCTCAAACCACCAGAGCTGCAGCCCGGCTACCAGGACTGGCTCGCCAAGATGAACGAATGGTGGGACAATGGCTGGCTCCAGCGAGAGTCTTTCGCCAATCCTGACTACCGCGCCATGCTCAAGACCCTGACAATCGGCGTCTGGCTCGGCTGGTACTCCCGCATGACCATCTGGTGGGACCAGATTCGCCGCGACGCAGGCTACGAAGAGGAAGACTACGACTTCGCCCTCAAGATTACAGGACCCGCCGGAGTTGCCAAGACCAACAACGCCGGCTCCAACAGCGCCTACATGATCCCCCGCAAGTCCAACTATCCCGAGGCGGTCATCAAGTATGCCAACTGGATCTACGAGGACGGTCCCGATGACGTAACCAACTACCTCATCGCTTCTTGGGGCGTGCCCGGCGAAGACTGGGAATGGGTCGACAAAGAGGGCAAGGTCGCCCGCCTGCACTCCGCTGGCAGCACCGTCTGTGAAGAAAAATACTCCCGCGACTTCCAGATTACCCTCGGACTCGGGCCGGAAACATGGGCCACCGCCGTCAAGCTTCAGCAGGACGACGGCACTATCGAGTGGAACCGCCACTGGGAGCACATCAATACCTACTGGAACCAGTACGATGGCGGACGCATGCCCGTCGACTTCGACGTGCCCTATGACCGCACAGCCATTCGCGATGCCTTCCCCGGCGAACCCGACTTCGAGCGCTTCGTCGAAGAGGAAAGCATCAAGTTCATCACCGGCGCTCGCCCAATTGTAGAATGGGGCAACTTCGTCGATGAGATGAACGGCGCTGGCCTCGAGCAGTGGAGCGAGCTTTACACCCAGCAGTACCGGCTCTACCACCCCTAATTGACGCGTACCATAGGGGGAAGGAGGGCCCGCCCCTCCTCCCCCTGCCCTCCCCTCGGCGACAGGAGGCGGTCGAATGCAACAACCCCTTGGCAACCAGATCAGAGTGCGCATGGATCAGGACGCCCCTGTCTTCACGGAGAAGAGGGGCTTCCGAGAAGCGTGGCGCCAGATTAAGCGTGACCGCTTCCTCTACGCCCTTGCCGCACTTCCCCTGCTTTACTTCGTAATATTTCGCTACCTCCCCATGGTCGGCCTGATCATCGCCTTCCAGGACTACGATCCCTTCCTCGGCATCGGCGCCATGTTCAGCTTGGATAACTTTGTGGGATTGAAGCACTTCCGCAACTTCTTCGACTCCATCTTCTTCTGGAACGTCGTTCGCAACACGGTTCTCATCAGCTTCTATAAGCTCCTCTTTGGTTTCCCGCTCCCAATTATCCTCGCTCTCTTGATCAACGAAGTGCGCATAACTGTATTTCAGCGCACCGTCCAGACCATCTCTTACCTCCCGCACTTCTTTTCCATGGTAGTGGCCGCCGGCATTGTTCGCGCAATGCTTACACCTCAGGGCGGCCTCCTCAATCAGGCAATCGTCGCTTTCGGGGGCGAAGCCCAGGCCTTTCTGACCGACCCAAACCTCTTCCGTTCCATCCTCGTCACAATGGACGTCTGGCAGCAGGCCGGCTGGAACAGCATCATTTTCCTGGCGGCCATGGCCACCATCAACCCCGAAATGTACGAAGCCGCCGCCATGGATGGCGCCAATCGCTTCCAACGTATGTGGTACGTCACTCTTCCCAGTATCTCCTTCGCCATCGTCATCATCCTCATCTTCCGCATCGGCGGTATGCTGGACGCAGGTTTTGAGCAGATCCTGCTTCTCTATTCACCTTCCGTCTACTCCGTCTCCGACATCATCGACACATACGTCTATCGCGCCGGTCTGATCGGCCGGCAGTACTCCTTTGGAGCCGCAGTAGGCCTCTTCAAGTCCGTACTTGCACTTGGCCTCATGTATATGGCAAACAAAGTTGCCCAGTATCTTGGGCAGGAAGGCCTCTGGTAGGAGAACACCATGAAACTATCCCGAGGCGAAAAGCTGTTCGACTGGATTAATATCCTCGTTCTCACCATCCTTACGCTGTTCTTCCTGATCCCTTTCCTATCAGTGGTGTCCACGTCTCTCGTCAGCGGCCGCGAGTATGCCATGCGCGGGCTGTTTATCCTGTACCCCCACCGGCCCGTACTCAGCTCCTATGACATGCTCCTTGGCCAGGGATCAATTGTAGTCAACGCTTATATAGTCACCGTCGCTCGCGTTGTCGTCGGTACTGGCCTCGGCCTTACCTTCACCTTCCCACTGGCCTACGTACTCTCCAAGCGCAGACTGTACGGCCGCGTTCCCATCACGATGTTTATCTTTTTCACCATGCTCTTCCACGGCGGCCTGATTCCAAACTTTGTCCTGGTGGAAAAAATCCGTCTATTGGATAGTTTCTGGTCAATGATTTGGCCGGTCCTGATCAACCCCTGGTGGCTCCTGATCATGCGTAACTTCATGTTGGCCATTCCCGAAGAACTGGAGGAGGCGGCTATCATGGATGGCGCTAGCCCTCTGGTGGTTCTCTTGCGTGTCTACCTCCCCCTTTCCATGCCAGTAATCGCAACGATCGGTCTCTGGTATGCAGTCTTTCATTGGAACCAATGGTTCGACGCGGCAATTTACATCAACGATCCCAAGAAACTGCCCCTCCAGCTGATCCTGCGCGGCATTCTCGAATACGGCACCGGCCAGTACAGTGACTACTCCGGCCTGGCCGAAATGACCGAGCTCACCGATCCTCCGCCGGCAGAGTCGCTCAAAGCCGCCATGATCGTCATCACCACCCTGCCGATCCTCATGATCTACCCCTTCATCCAGCGCTACTTCGTCAGGGGCATCATGCTCGGCTCCATCAAAGGCTGATACCACAATGGACAACTCCTTTCACGGCGCATGGCCCGCGCTCATCACTCCAGCCACCGCCGACGGCGGCGCCAATCTGACCGCCCTCCGCGAACTGATCGACTATATGCTCGCCAAAAAGGTCGACGGCCTCTACCTCCTCGGCGGCACAGGCGAAGGTCTGCTGATCTCCGCCGCTGATCGTCGCCGCGTCGTAGAAACCGCTATCCAACAGGTCGGCGGCCGCATCCCCCTCATCGTCCACGTCGGCAGCATCAGCACCGTCGAAGCCGCCGCGCTCGCTTGTCATGCACAGGAACAGGGAGCCGACGGCGTGAGCTCCGTCCTGCCCGTCTACCTCGGCGGTCTCGAAGCGACCTACCGCCACTTCGGAGCCATCGCCGCC
This sequence comes from Caldilineaceae bacterium, assembly GCA_965200615.1. GTDB lineage: Bacteria > Chloroflexota > Anaerolineae > Caldilineales > Caldilineaceae > Bin5. Next base: position 3,370,270 of record OZ241377.1, read on the forward strand.
GCCGCGCCCGGCCTGCCCTTCTTCCCCTATCTCTTCGGCGGCCAGATAGACGCCACCTCCCTGATGAAGGAGCTCCTCTGTCGCATTCCCAACGTCGGCGGCGCCAAATATACCGGCCCCAACATGTACGAGATCGCGCAGATCATCGACCTGGGCGACGACCTGCCCGCCGGCCGCGGCTGGACGATCTTCTCCGGCATGGATGAACAGTGCGTCTTTGCCTCCATGATGAACGCGCCCGGAAACATCGGCTCCACCTTAAACGTCATGCCCGGCCCCTACAGCAAAATGCGCGCCTGCTGCGACGCCGGCGACTTCGCCCAGGCCCTGGCCCTCCAGAAACAGGCCAACCGCCTCACCGCCGTGATGATCGATCACGGTGTCGGCGCCGCCCTGCGCGTCTCCATGAAGGCCCTCGGCATCGACTGCGGGCCCCTCCGCCTCCCCCAGGAGACGATTTCCCCCCAGAAAGAGGAAATCCTGCTCGCCGAACTGGAGGGGGCCGGCCTCGCTGCCCTCGCCGCCATGTAGTCCGCCGCGCAATTCCATCCCCTTTTACGGAGCACATCCTCCTGCAACCGCGCTGTCCGACTTCGTCAATACGAGGACTCAGCATGTCTTTTTACGCCAAACTGGAAGCCGCCGCACACCGCAACGACACCCTCCTCTGCGTCGGCCTTGACCCAACCCCGGAGGCCTGCCCCACCCGCTTTCTGGAGGAGGCCCAAGTCCCGCAAGATGGTTCCGATAACGATAACCAGGCCACTTGCAAGGCTTTTCTTGCCTGGAACAAGGCCGTCATCGTAGCCACCTCCGACCTCGTCTGCTGCTACAAGCCCAACATCGCCTTCTACGAGGCCCTGGGCCAGCCCGGCATGGCCCTCCTGCGCGAAACTATCGGCGCCATTCCCGAAGAAATTCCCGTGCTTCTTGATGCTAAACGGGGCGACATTGGCTCCACCGCCGCCGCCTACGCCCGCGCCTGCTTCGACGAACTCGGCGTCGACGCCGTCACCCTGAGTCCATACCTGGGCGAAGACAGCATCTCCCCTTTCGTCGCTTACGAGGGCAAAGGGCTCTTCGTGCTCTGTCACACCTCCAACCCCTCTGCCGGTACATTTCAAGAACTGACAGCTCGCGACAGCAAGAGCCATGACGGTGACATCCCCCTCTTCTTGCGCGTAGCCAAAGAAGCTGCCAACTGGTACTCTGCCGTAGGCCTGGTCGTCGGCGCAACCTATCCCGAAGCCCTTGCCGAAGTTCGCGCAGTCGCCCCCGACACCTGGCTGCTCGCGCCCGGCATCGGAGCCCAGGGAGGCGACCTCAAAGCGGCACTCACAGCCGGTCTGCGCGCTGACGGACTCGGTGTCCTCGTCGCCGCCACCCGCAGCGTCACCCAAGCCGGCGACCCCCGCCAGGCCGCGGCCCGAATTCGAGAAGGCATAAACGCTGCTCGCGCACAGTCCCTTTCTCAAGCGAAAGTAGAGGCCGCCTCCTCTGTCTCGGCTCCCTCGCCTGTTCCAGCGTCCCACAGGGACCTCGTTATTGGCCTCGCCGAACTCGGCGCCCTGCAGTTCGGCGACTTCACCCTCGCCAGCGGAAAACGCTCCTCCATGTACGTGGACCTGCGCCTCCTCGTCAGCCAGCCCAATCTGATGCAGGCCGCGGCCGCCGCTTACGCAAAAGAACTGGCAGCACTGCAATGCGACCGCATCGCCGGCGTCCCCTACGCCGCTCTGCCAATCGGCATGGCCGTCGCCCTGGCCAGCGGCGTCCCCCTCATCTACAACCGCAAAGAGAGCAAGAGCCACGGCCTCGGCAAGGATATCGAAGGCCTGTGGCAGCCGGGCGAACGCGTCGTCATCATCGAAGACGTAATCACCACCGGCGGCAGCATCGTCAGTTCAGTCGAGCTGTTTCGCGCCGCCGGCCTGGTTGTCGAGGATGCAATCGTGTTGCTGGACAGGCAGCAGGGAGGCGTGGAAAACCTTCAAAAAGCCGGAATACGCGTTCACAGCGTCCTGGCGCTGGGAGATGTCCTGGATCTGCTATCCGAGACCGGCCATATCCCCGAGGAGATTCGTCAGTCGCTGGGTCTGTCCGTCTCCGCTGGGGAAAACTGGTAGCCGGGCGGCCAATTCTGTGGAGAGATATCCGAATTGTCCAAAAACCTTCCCGACCTGCCAGTCACCTTCCTCGACCGCGAACTCCCCTCGCCGCTCGTATTGGCAAGCGGCATCTGGGGCACCACCGTCAGCCTGCTCGAACGCGCTGCCACAGAAGGCTGCGGTGCCGTCACAGCCAAGAGCTGCGGCCCCGAACCACGCGAAGGCCACGTCAACCCCTCCTGCATCGACTGGGGCGGCGGCCTCCTCAATGCGATCGGTCTGGCGAACCCGGGTGTCGATGAGGAAGTCGGGCTGCTCCGGGAGGCGAAAGCGCGCCTCCAGCCGCGGGGCATAGCCGTCATTGCCAGTATCTTTGCCGGCACGGCCTCCGAATTCGCTGACGTCGCTCGTCGCATCGCCTCTGCCAATCCCGACTTTCTCGAGATCAACATCTCCTGCCCCAACGTCCAGGACAGCTTCGGCGAACCCTTCGCCGCCAGCGCCGACGCCACCGCCGCCGTCACCGGCTACGTAAAGCAGGCCGTCGCAGGGCAGGCCATCCCCGTCATCGTCAAACTCGCCCCCAACGTTCCCAGCGTCGGTCGCATCGCCCAGGCCGCGGCCCACGCCGGCGCCGACGCGCTCTGCGCCATCAATACGATGCCCGGCCTCGTCCTTGACCCATTCAGCGGCCAGCCCGTCCTCGCCAACCGCAGCGGCGGCATCAGCGGCCCCGCCCTCAAACCAATCGCCCTCAAAGCCGTTTACGACACCCGCAAAGCCTGCCCCCACACACCGATCATCGGCACCGGCGGCGTCAGCAACGGCCAGGACGCCGTCGAAATGCTCATGGCCGGCGCCACCGTTGTCGGCGTCGGCAGCGCTCTTTACCAGCGCGGCCCCGACGCCATCCGCCTCATCCGCGCCGAGCTCCAGCAGTGGATGGCCGCCCAGAACATAGCCTGCATCGCCGATCTCCAGGACCGCGCCCACAGCGAGCCCCTCTACGCAACATCACCCTCCACACCACCTGTCCCGCATGCTGCATAAGCCAGGCAGCGCGCCCCCCAGCCCACACCTGGAGCCCCACACCTCACAGGATCAGCATCGCATCACCGAAGCTGTAAAACCGATACCCCTCCGCCTTTGCCTCTTCATACGTCCTTAAGAGCATTTGCCTCCGGGCGTCAAGGTCCTCCGTGTGCGCCTGACCCACAAACGCGCTCACCAGCATCAGCAGCGATGACCGCGGCAGATGGAAATTCGTCAGCAGCGCGTCCACCGCCCGGAAGCAGTAACCGGGATAGATAAACAGATCGACCTCCCCCGTGAAGGGGACAACCGCCTCCCGTCCCCGGGCCGGCTCGTAACCATCAACACTCTTGGCAGTTGTGGCGCAATACTCCAGCACGCGCGTCGAAGTAGTGCCCACCGCAAATACTCGCCCTCCCTGCTCTCTGGCCGCATTGACAGCCCTCGCCGACGCCGCAGTCAACTCCGCCCACTCCCTGTGAATCTGATGGTCGGCCACCCGCTCTGCCGTAACCGGCCCGAACGTATCCAGCCCCACGTGCAAAGTGATGGTCTCCCACCCGACGCCCTTCCCCCTCAATCTCTGCAGCAGTTCCGGCGTGAAATGCAGGCCCGCCGTCGGTGCCGCGACGCTGCCATCCGCCCGACTGTACACCGTCTGATACCGTCCCCTGTCACCGGCAAAGTCATTGAGATAAGGCGGCAGAGGTAACTCCCCCAGCTCTCCCAGAATCGCCCCAATCGGCGCAGAGAATCGCGCCCGCCGCAGTCCCCCGCGTTCCTCCGCGACGATTTCCGCCACGATCGGGCCGCTATCCAGTTCCACTCTCGCGCCAACCCGCAAACCCCTTCCCCGTACCAAACAATTCCACTCCTGGCCCTCTTCATCCAACTGGCGCAGCAGGAAAATCTCAACCGCCCCGCCCGTCCGCTTACGCCCCCGCAGCCGCGCCGGAACGACACGGCTGTCATTCGCTACCAGCACATCGCCTCTGCGCAGGAACGCGCCGACCTCGCTGAAACGACGATGTTCAACTCGCCCCGACACACGGTCCAGCACCAGCAAACGACTACTGTCTCGCGGTTCGGCCGGCCGCTGGGCAATGAAGCTCTTCGGCAGTTCGTAATCGAATAGATCGGTTCGCATCGGAAAAGCGCCTCTCGCCTGCTATGTGGCCATGCCTGTGTCGGCAAGAATAACGGGCGGCCGCTATGATCCCGCCACAATTTCACTCCGTTGTAACACAGGTGTTAGAATCGGGGAAGCGCCCGGCAGATCGCAACCTGCCGGCGCGCAAAGGCGAACCGAGCCTCCGACCCAAAAGGAACGAGCGGCTGCCGAAGCCACTCCGTTCATCCAGCCCAAAGCAATGCCAAGTGATACGCAACAGACGGAAGCCCATGAACCTCACAACCGTGATACTGGCCGTCGCCCTTCTCCTTGTCACTGTTCTCCTGGGCGGCGGGCTCATCGTCTACATCTACTGGTGGCTGGTTCAACGGCCTGCCCCCCAACATGAAGGCGAGCTGGACCTCCCCGAATTGGAGGCCGAAGTCGAGGTTCTCCGCGACCAGCACGGCATCCCCCATATCTACGCCCAGAACGAGGCCGACCTCTGGCGCGCCCAGGGCTTTACCCACGCCCAGGACCGCCTCTGGCAGATGGAGCTCAACCGGCGCGTCGCGCAAGGCCGCCTCGCCGAGCTCTTCGGCGCGCCCGCCCTCGACGTCGATCGCTTCAGCCGCATCGTCGGCTTCCAGCGCGCCGCCCAGGCCGAACTGGACGCCCTCGACGAAGCCACAATCTCCATCATGCGCCACTACTGCCAGGGCGTCAACGCCTATATCCGCAGCCGCAAAGGCAGACTGGCCGCCGAATTCAACCTGCTCCGCCGCCAGCCCGAAGAGTGGTCGCCTATCGACATTCTGGCCTTTGGCAAAACGATGGCCTGGAGCCTCAGCGTCAACTGGGAAAGCGAACTGGTCCGGCTGCAACTCGCCGCTAAACTGGACCCCACTCTCGCCGCCGACCTCGAGCCGGACTACCCAAATGCCAACCCTGCCGTATCCGAGGGCGCCGGCAGCCACGAATCGTTGCGCCTCCTCCACACCGCCGGCCTCATACTCAACGAATACGAACAGCTGAAGAACTGGTTAGGAGTCGCCGCGCCGGAGTTCGGGCAGGGCAGCAACGCCTGGGCCGTCTCAGCAGAAAAATCCGCCACCGGGCGCCCGATTCTCTGTAACGATCCCCATCTGGTTATGACAATGCCCGGCACATGGTACGAGATGCACCTCTCCTGCCCTCCGGCCGGCAGCCCCGACCGCGGCATCCACGTCAGCGGCGCCTCGTTCGCCGGCGCGCCCGGCATCATCATCGGCCACAACGAACAGATCGCTTGGGGCCTGACCAACGCCTTCCCCGACGTCCAGGACCTCTACATCGAACGCCCCCATCCCGACAACGCCAGCGGCCGCCCGCCCCGCTTCGAATACAAGGGCGAATGGGAAGAGGCCACCGTCCTGCGCGAAGAGATCCACCTGCGCAACCGCGCCCGCCCCCACGCGGAAGAGGTCGTAGTCACCCGCCACGGCCCCATCCTCACAGGAATTCTCAAGTCGGACGGCCCCGACTCCGCCTTCCCCGACGAACCCGTACTCACCGCCGCGCCCCTGGCTCTCCGCTGGATCGGCCACGACCCGGGAACCGTGATGCGCTCCGTCCTGCGCCTCAACCGCGCCCAGAACTGGCAGGAGTTCGACGCCGCCCTCGCCGACTGGAGCGCGCCCTCTCAGAACTTCGTCTACGCCGATCGCGAAGACAACATCGCCTACCGCCTCGCCGGCGCCGTCCCGGTTCGCCGCAACGGAAACGGCCTCGTCCCCGTGCCCGGCTGGAGCGGAGAATACGAATGGGACGGCCTGATCCCCGACGACGAGCTGCCCCGGCTCCTGAATCCCCCCAGCGACCTCATCGTGACCGCCAACAACAAGGTCACCGGCGACGACTACCCCTACGTCCTCAGCTTCGAGACCATGCCCGGCTGGCGCGCCCGCCGCATCGAAGAGATGCTGGCCGCAAAAGGGCAGCTCACTCTGCGCGACATGGAGCAGATCCAGCTCGACGAGACCAGCCTCTACGCCAAAGAGCTGACCCCCTTGCTGACCGGCCACCTGAGCGACGATCCTTACGTGCGCGTCGCCGTCAACATGCTGCAGGACTGGGGCTATCACATGGATCAGGAGAGCCCTGCCGCCCTCGTCTTCCACTATACCGTCCTCCACCTGCTCGACCTGACCTTCGGCCAGAAGCTGGGCGCGACCGCCCCCGCCTTCCTCGGTAAAGGCAGCAGCCCCGTCTTTCTCATCAACGGCTTCATGCTCCGCGCCCAGACGAAACTGCTCGAACTCCTGCAAAACGAAGAAGATTCTCCCTGGTATGCCGACGCCGCCACCGGCCGCCGCAGAACCAGGGAAGAACTGGTCGAGACCGCCCTCCAGCTCTCCGTGCATCGCCTTCGCCGCGAGGTGAACCCCACGCCCCGCAAGTGGGCATGGGGTCGAATGCACCAGATCCGCTACAGCCACACACTCGGCCGCGCGCCCATTCTCGGCTGGCTCTTCAACCGCGGCCCCTATCCCATCGGCGGAGACGGCACCACCCCCAACCAGACCGGATTCATGTCCGAGCTGCCCCCGGGCCTTGTCCAGGTCCAGGCCGCCTACCGCCAGATCTTCGACGTCGGCGCCTGGGACGCCGCCCAAAGCGTCACCGCCAGCGGCCAGTCAGGCCATCCAATCAGCCGCAACTATGCCGACCAGATCCCCATGTGGCTGGAAGGGGCCTATCACAAAATGCCCTGGAGCCGCGCCGCCGTCGAAAAGACCGCCCGCCGCCGCCTCGTCCTCAAGAGCGGCGGTCGGTGATCGAGACCCAACCGGCCTCCTGGACGCCTGCAACCGGCCACGACTCCGTGAACCTTTCCTCCTATCGCGGCTACCTCTACGCCCTCATCGCCTTCGGGACCTGGGGCTTCCTTCCCGTCTACTGGAAGCAGCTCCACGCACTCCCCATGCTGGAAATCCTCGCCCACCGCTTGATCTGGTCCGCCGTGACCATGATCGTCGCCCTGGCTGTTCTCAAGGACCGGGTCTGGCTTCTCAAACTTCGCAACTCGCCGCGCACCCTTCTGCTGGTGTTCGCAGCCGCCCTTCTCACCGCCGCCAACTGGATCATCTACCTCTGGGCAGTAGACACTGACTTCGTCGCCAAAATCAGCTTGGGCTACTTCATCAACCCCCTCCTGAGCGTCTTCCTGGCCCGCCTTTTCCTCGGCGAGCGCCTGCGCCGCGGTCAGAAAACTGCCGTCACCATCGCCGTCGCCGGCGTAATCTACCTGACGGTCAGCCTCGGTGAGCTCCCCTGGATCGCGCTCTCCCTCGCCGGCACCTTCGGCTTCTACGGCCTCATCAGAAAGAAAATCGACCTCAGCGGCATGCAGTTCTTCAGCCTCGAGATGACTCTGCTCCTGGTCCCCGCCCTGCTCCTCCTCCTGTACACCGGGCATCAGGCCCCCGCCGCCTGGACCGCCGGCGGTTGGTCTCGACTCGGCCTTCTCCTGCTCGGCACAGGCGTCGTATCGGCCATCCCGCTCGTCAGCTTCGGCGCCGCCGCCCGCCTCATTCCCCTCTCCAGCCTCGGCCTCATGCAATACATCGCCCCCTCCACCCAATTCATCCTCGGCGTCTTCCTCTACAAGGAGCCCTTCACCACGGTCGAACTGATCGGCTTCGCCTTCATCTGGACCGCCCTCATCCTCTACTCCCTCGAAGGCCTCCACCACACCCGCACCGCCTTGCGCAGCGCCAGCCTCTTCTGACTATCCAGCGACCTGTCTCGTACATTCCCCGCCGACCACGACAGCCGCCCTGAGACACCTCTTTCCAGTTATTGCAAGACTCACGACTCAAACCAAGCCGTCGGAACAGACGATGCGGACCACCTGCGGTTCCGAGAGTTGTGACATATCTGAGTCTTCAGGAGGGTTTAGCCGGTAACGGAAGCGAAGAGCTTCGAGTCGTCTTAGCAATGCCTGGCCGTCGAGCCGCATGTTCCTGATATCGGTCAGGGCACTTTCCACTTGGGGGGACAGATCTCCCAAAAAGATGCTTCGCAGTGTCTCGATTCGCTGTGCCTCGGCGCCGTTCTCCCGCGATTCATTCCGAATGATTCCAAGTTGCTTTGAGATGAAACGTCGATTGCGGCTGTCAGCGCGCCTGCGGAACCTCCCCAACCGTCTGCCCAAGTCTTCCTGAAACTGATCGCAGGCGGCCATGACGCGTTCGTTCGTTTGAGGCGGTAAAGGCTGAGCGGGCGTGTCCGGTTGGCACTCTGCCGCGGCGATAAACTGAGACGGGCTGATTGGGCGCGGCCTGAGTTCGCTGTCCACGGCGTAACAGTTCTTGACATCGTCGGCGCTGAGAAGAACCAACGTTTCCCCGGGTTGCGGATCATCAAATGGAGAACGATTGGATTCCAAAGTCTGTGGCGACATCAGTGCCATCTGTGTTCGTTCTATTTCGAGCGGGACCTGTATTGACGCGCCTGCGGGCAGCTCTGCCTGTCCCGATCGAACGCGAAGAGCCGAACGAATTCCGTCAGGCAGATCAGCTATGGTCTGCCACAGATCGGGATCATGCTCCTGAATTCTCTGCAACAAGGCGATGGCACGCTGGTTGGCAGAGACCTCGTCCAGCTCCTCATCGATCTCCGGCAGTTCCTTGTCCTCATAGATGCGGTACATGGCCTTGCCATTCAGCCGTTCGGCGTCGGACAGGAGTTTGCTGTCCAGGCCGATGAGGTCGTGGAAGGACTGGATGCGGTTGTGCAGGCGGTCTGTGAGCGACAGTTCGGTATCCACGGCTAGGTCGGGCCACATGTTGTGCAGATAAATCGTGTCGAATTCACTGCCGATGCGGTCGACGCGGCCAAATCGCTGGATTAGTCTGACCGGGTTCCAGTGAAGATCATAGTTGAGGACGCGGGCGCAGTCCTGAAGGTTCTGTCCCTCGGATACGATGTCTGTCGCCAGCAGTACGCGTATATCAGGACCGCGAAGCTGCTCGTTCGGGCTGCGATTCCAAGTCGGCGCAAACCGTTTGACGATGTTTTCAGCCTGGTTGCGCGTACTGCCCGTCATTCGCGCAATCTCAGGATCCTTGCCTTCAGGGTTCAACTGACTGTACAGATACTCGACGGTCGTTTCAGCCTCGGAGAAGATAAGCGCCTTGCCCGACCTGACCTCGGTTCTGTCCAGGAATTTCCGCAACACATGGAGCTTGTCGTCATCATCCGCGCCAATATCCTTGACGCGATCATAAATGCCGCTTAACAAATCGTAGTCGGCGTCCAGGTCTTCAAGCCAGCGGTCGACAAAGAAGTCGGTGGTACCGTGGACAAGCTTGGCCCTGTCAAGGTTGCGCCGGCGTCTGCGCTCCTCTTCCTGCATGAGAATGTCGAGCAGTTCGGAGGCGTCGAAGGACTGCCCGGAGAGCAACCGCGTCGCGGTGTCTCCGATTGGTACGAAGCCGCTGTCAAGCGCCTGTCTGAAATTATGGTTGCTATTGATGAGCGTTTTCAGCGTGGAACGGAAGGCCTCGATGCTTGACTCCAGCCGTTTGAAAAGGAGAACGTGCATCAGCCTGGCAATTCTGTTTCTGGCACGGAACAGGTCGCGGTACTCCTCCTTCTCTTCCGCCTCAGGCCGAATGTAGTCTATGACGCGATAGCGGGCGCCTCTGTGCTCTTTGAGCGAAGATTCCAGTTGGTCAAAAGGACCGGCCTTGGCGTACACCTTGTCCAGCCGATAGTCCAGGTTCGAGAGCTCAGGTTTAGGGAAGCGAACGGGCTGCCCGCCTATGGTTGCGGTCTCGGCGTAGAGTTCCTTAACGTCTCGGCGGCGGCGGCGGATGAACACCGGCGTGAGGACCTGCTCAACGTCGGCGCGGGGCACGGTAGGCCGAACCGGCGGGACGGGCGGCGCCTCCTTCGTCCCATTATTCTGCCACGCCTCGAATTCGGCGCGAAAATTCTCGAAATCAGCGCGGTAGCGGTGCCAGAGTTCGGAGTTGCGGAAGTACTCTTCCAGGGCAAGCGGTTCTATGTTAAGGCCGTGATTCGTCTCATCCAGAAATAGACGGAGTTGCCGGTAGATGTCTCTTGGGCCGAGATTCTGGGGCGTTGCGCTCAGCAATATGACCTTGTGGTCGCCAGCATCCAGGTAGCTGCGCAGTCCCGTTGAGCGTTTGTTATTGTTACGGAAGTTATGCGCCTCGTCCACCAGGACCGGGCCGCGATTGGGGTACTCCTGCTCCAGAATAATCCCATGCCCGTCTGCCTCGCGGTCAATGTATCGACCCAACTCTTCATCAAACTCGGCATCTGGCGCCGAAGTGATGATACTGTGGGAAATCACCTCCGCCCCTAGTCCAAATTCCTCATTGACCCGCTGCCACATCGGTTTCAGACCGGCTGGCGCGATGATCAGGGGCATGCCTTCGTTGGGGTAGCTGACCCGAAGTTGACGGAGCAGTTCCGCGCCGATGAAGGTTTTTCCGAGGCCGACCACGTCGCCGATATAACAGCCGCCATACTGTTCTATCATGGCCAGCGCGCGGCTGACTGCGTCGACCTGGAAGTTGGCCAGTTCGACTTTGTGCGATGATATGGGCATCGGCGTGGCGCCTCCCAACTCCGTGCCGTAGAGTTCGTAGAGGGCCTTGAGATAGATATGGTAGGGCGGGGTGCTGGCGATGGCCCATGAACGGTCCAGTTCGTTGACCAGACTATCGCTGACGTCCTCCGAATCCTGCCACAGTTCATCAAACCAGCGGCGCAATTCGTCCATCTCCGCGTCGCCGGTGACGCGGACGTTGAGCTCGGTGTTGCCGGTGAACCCTGCGAGAGTAAAGTTGGAAGAGCCTACAACGGCAGCGCCCGGTTCGGCGTGTCCCTGGTGGTACCAACACAGGTAGGCCTTAGCGTGGAGGCGGCTGCGCAGGTAGGCGCGCGCCTCAACGCGGCCGGCCGCGATCATCTCGCGCAGCGTGGCGACTGTTTCCTTTGTGTCGTCTGTTTGCGGAAGGACCGATACCCCCCTGGCGATGTTTTCGACGGCCTGCTGAGCCAAACCCTCCCGCTGGCTGCGGCGAACTGTGTCGTCCGCTCGTAGTTGAGACTCCAGCGCATGGGTCTGCTGCAATCCCAGCGCGACCTCCTCCAGCACGCGTCGGTCGGTGCGCCCGACGAGGATGCGCACCTTCTTCAGGGGCGACAGTTGGTCGGCCACGGCCTGGAATCCGCTCATAAAAAAATAGCCGACTGCGATGTCGGCCCGTTCCGAACTGGAGAGCATTTGCTGGAGGCGGTCGATTAGCGGCGGGTCGGTTGTGGCGTGGAGAATGTTCATACTGCATCGAGGATGGCGCAGTGGTTTGGGTCACTCTCGGTCGAAGGTCTTATAGTCGTCGTGATATATGTACTCGATGCTGGGCACGTTGGATGTGTTCAACAGCACGCCGCCTCCGCCGGATTCACTGAAGCTCAATTCTTCGGCTGAGTCGATATCACCGGCCGGATAGAATATGGAATCGCCGAGGCGTAAATCCTTAGCATCTTCAGAGTCCGGCAGAATAGGATAGGAACTCAAGTTTCCGACATAGATATCGCCGTTTTTCATACGAACGCGCAACTGCACATTCGATTTGCCGGAAGCTCTTCTATCGATGGTAAACGCACTATACCAGACCGGGGCCTCTTGCAGTCGATCAGGAGCCAGACGAACAGCATGGGCTAACCATCCGACGGTATAGATTATACCTGACGGCAAATTGGCAGTTCCTGAAATAGTAGAACCGATAACCAGCCAAAGAAGATACAGACCATAGACAATGAATCCATCTGTTGGAGATGACTTCACGAAAGCAATCGGGCCTTCAGTTAGAATCCGGTCGAGGCCAATGTTTCGTAGGTCTGGACGGCTAGTCAAAACAATTGCAACGACAATTACGCCTATGACATTAACAACCGTGGCATGGAAAAAAACCATGCCCCATTCCATTACGGTTGATTTGTGATTATCGGCGTCGGCGGGGCGATAGAGTCGGTTTGCGGTTATTGAAAGCCACCCTGGCAGCACAATTACTGCCAGGGTGAGGATGGAATCAAGCATAGGGGTCTCAGGCTAAGCTATCACCCCTTCTGGGAAGCTGTAGAGGTTTTGGACGGTTGGCTGTTTCCACTGCTTTGACCCTGACCAGATTTCCCCTTGAAGAGATCTTTGAATTGGCCTTTAGGCTGCCTAACTTTGCCTCGAGACCTGTATTCCTTTCTGCTATCTCTAGGACTATGATTGCGTCCTGGTTCTGAGAGTTCGCTCACCTGGGGGTTCCTCCCTTCTTTTTGACGTCAGGATCTCTGCGCCTTTACCCTGCGATGAATCTAAACCGAGGGAGGGTCTACTGCCCTCACTGTTGTATTGATTCTATCCCATTTTTTTGAACATGCTCTGAAACTTTCCCTCTGGTTGCTGAATCTTGCCCCAGGATTCCCAAGACTCTGGGAAATCTGTTAGGGCAGATTCCCGTCTTGGATGTTCACTTATCAGAGGATGTTGCTGTTCGACTACCTGATACTTGGCCAGAACTGTTGCTATCAGGTGGCCTTTCTGTAATGGAAGGTTCACTTGGTTCCCTGTTGCTCTCCGACATCCTAAACAGGTCCTCAATTTTGCCTTTCGGCTGATTGAGCTGGCCTCGAGACTTTCCAAACGCATCGGGCTGACGCTTGTCCTGGCCCTGTTCACTTCTCAAATTCTCGCCCATGTCTATGCTACTCCACTTGATCTGAAGTTTTTCTCTCTGTACTGTTACCTTGTGAAGGCTTTGGGCCATTAAGTGTTTTGAGGGTTTCATGCTTGGCGCTCTTGGCAATGAACTTTTCGAAAATGTCTTTGAATCTGCCCGTCGGTTGCTTTGGGCTGTCTTGAGAATCCGTTAAGAATGCCCTAAAGACTTCGACTTTGGCATTTGGCTTGCCTTCTCGGTTTGAATGTTTACTCATCTGAGAATACCTCTGGTCGTGTTGACGACATATCCACAGAAAATGTATTCTGGTGACTCGACGCTCATGGCCGGCTTGTCGAACCGGGAACTAATGAAATCAGGAAGACCACGCAAGTCAGAATTCACACATACGTTCTCACAAGTGGCGTTTTTTGTCAAATTGTCCGCAGCCACTCCTATCACACGCTCCGCGCGCGGAGGGGTGATTCTCGACCAGTTCAGTTACGCCTCCGTACACTGCATCTCGCTCGCCTTGGTTCAGACCGAACACAACAAACATCGCGTCATTTCGAAGTGGAGCCGTTTACTTGCTCCGCTGACACTACCTTTGTCGTCTTGCAAGTTCTTTCATGCTGTCCGCTATTTCATGCAGAGGTGGCCTGCCTGACTGCGTAATTCCCTCCAACTCAGAGAAGTCTATGACATACCTATCGGTTTTCTGACCCCCGATTGTCCCGCGATAAGTTACTCTTACTTCAAATGGATTCTCGACCTTTTCGGCGCCATTTTCAGTCAAGCTCGTCAAGAAGAAACGATGTTCGTCACCGGGGCCAAGGTATTTCAAGCCATTCTGGAAAAGATTGAGTTCTGAAAGTCTTTTGCCCCTATGGTACTCAAAGTCTGGCTCAAATTTAAACTTGATATCCCATGCTGGCCCAGCCCCAACATTCTTGATGCGAAAGTCAATAAAGTTGATCCACTCTTCTCGAGGATGGTACGTCACAGAAACCATGGGTTCGGTTTGCGCCGCTCTCAGTCGCTTGGTCTCGCCAACTAAGCGCCAAGTCAGGACAGCATAGACGAAGGTCGATACAGCGACAATCCCGGAGAATACCAACAGCCAGCCATCAGCGGTGGTCATTCTGGCCTCCCTGGCAGAGTCAATTCGGTCATGGTCTATGACTCATCTTTTTCAGCCTCATCTTACACTCTGCGCGCGGCGGCGACGGTTTTCGACCAGTTCCGTTACACCTGCATACACGGCTTCCCGCTCACCTTGGGTAAGGCCAAGCCAATCGAACACAGCGTCATCTATCAGCCTGCGCTCAGATGATGGTGTCAGCACGTCCCAATTTGCAGTTCCAAAAATACCAGTATCGAAGTCGGGCAATTGCTTTGGTTCGGCTATCTTCAGGCTTTCGAATTCGTACAACTCCACCTTGAGTGCTCCACCTCCCAGGTTCGCACGCCCTGTGAGATTGAGCATGAATTGGGATAATGTTGAATTCAACGCTGCACAGAATCTCAGTAGAGATGCCGGCGGAATGGAAACCGTGTGAAACACATTGGTGAAATGTGAACCGGTAGGGACATAAAACGTGCGTGCCGTAGAACCTATAACGTAATTCATTGCCAGTGAAGCGGTCTTCCTCTTCCCCAAGTCATACCACAACCTGCGTCCAGAGACAGACCGTCGCAGGTTATATCCTTCCGATTCCCCCCACAGGATATAGTCCAATGCTGCTGTGCCCACCAAATCATCTTTGTCTTCATGGCACATGAAGAGCTTCTTGGGCAACTGCACAGCGTCAATCGAAATGCTGCTGGACTCGCGTGGGCTGGTCATCACTGGTTGCAAAAACTCGTCGTCAATTCCCCACCTCTCGATCGTTTCGTCGTTCAAGAGAAAAAAGTCATTGGCACCGGTTGTTACTCCACGTCTGACCTTAGCAACGTTTCCCAACCGCACGAGATTGCCGCGGCCTTTGTCAAATATTGTCCAATATATGTCCGGCGCGCGCAGATACTTTCCTCCCCACTTGTCTCCAACGAACTTCCGGCGCCCACGAGTGTCAGGCGAACCCTTACCGGCTTCCATCAACTCAGTGTCTGTGACCGAAATCTCCCGACGGCTTGCTGCATTCGCAAGCGCTTTCTCGAATTCTTGACGGAGTGAAACAAAGCGGGTGTTCCGTGAACTATCGCTTGTAGATTTTTCGATTACGCTGATCATGGTATTGATCTGCGCCGTGGAAAACTGCCTCTCGACCGCACTCTCGTAAATGGCGCGCACATGTGAGTTTATCAGCAGGTACTCCTGCAACTTCGCTCCATAGCCAACGTCCAGCCAACTATTTGAACAGACGAAAACGTGCATTCCGCCATCGCGCAATATCTGTAAAGCGCGGGCGTAGAAATAACAATACAAGTCGGATCGTGCCATGACGGCGCTGGCGTACTCCTTCTTCAACTCATCCTTGTTTGGACCAATTTTCTCCTGACGCACATAGGGCGGATTGGCCACGACAATATCGAAACCGCCGCGCTTGTCGAAAACTTCGGCAAACTCGACGCTCCAATCAACAACTCCTGGTGGCGGAGCAGCTTCTGCCCGCGCGCTCTTGAGCTGATCCTGAAGTTGCTCCACCTCTTCTTTCAGTCTGTCTTTTTCGGCGCCGGTGGAACCCATAAACTCCTTTTTGAGAGTGGCGAGTTCGTCCGCGACCATATGCACGCCAGCGCGAAACAGATTGCCAAAACTCTTCGGGTCGGGATCTGGCCCAAGCAGGCTGTCGCCACAGACGATTTTGAAGTCAAGGTTTGGCAGTGGCTCAGGGCGTTCCCCTTCAAACTCGATGGCAAGCGCAAGCCATAGCCGCAACATTGCGATGTTGGTCGCGAATGGGTCAATATCGACACCGTACAGGTTGCGCTGGATAATCCGGAGTTTCAGGTCATAAAGGCTCTGGGCGTCCTCCTTCAGTTGATCGCTGAAGAGGGCGGTCTGCAATTCGACCAGTTCCTGCATCATGCCGAGCAGATAGGCCCCGGAGCCGCAAGCGGGATCAACGGCCGTAACCTCTTTCAGGGCGGCGGCCACCTGCTGTGCGCCGGTGATGGGGATATCGCGCGCGTCGTGATTGTCCACAAAGTTGGCGATTGCTTCATCCGAGAGATCGGTATTCTCGCCGGCAAGATAGCCTTTCAACCCTTCGCGGCACATAAAGGCGACCACGGGCCGCGGCGTGTAGTAGGAACCCGACTCGTGGCGCCCCGTGACCAGTTCCTCGAACACTTTGCCCAGCATCTCCGGGTCGACCGCTACTTCGATATCGAAGGGGGTAGACTCCATCACGGTGAAATTGAAGCGGTCAAACAGGTCAGTCAGTATGGGCTTTATGGCCTCATCGGGTACTGCGATGCCATCCCGCTTATCTTGGCAAGTTTCCTCAAACAGTCCGCCGTTAAGAAACGGAACTGAGCCGTATATCGACTCCATGTAACTGTCTCGAAAGTTGAGGTCTTGTGACTGCGGGTTGTTGAGGCCGAAAAAGAAGAGATGATAAAGCCGGTCACTGTAAAAATTCGTTTCATCTTTCTGTGAGGCATAGTGTTTCCAAAGAGCGTTCAGATAGTCCTTGTCTTCTTTGAAGGTTAGCCAGCCCTTGCGCGAGAGAAAGTAGACGAACATCAGCCGGTTGAACAAGGTCTGCACAAAAAGCCTCTTGTCCTCCCTCTCCTTCTGGCTCTGATCAAATCCCCGGATTTTACCCATTGCGGCGTCAAAGACCCGCTTATACTCGGTAAAGAAGCGCTTTGTAACCGCCTCAACGTCGAACGCCGCCTCCAGGGCAAAGTGGATGCTTTGCTTTTCCCGCCACTGGAAATAGATGTTCGCTATCTGCTGAATCGCGGTTCTCTGCGGCAAATAGCGCTCGACGATCATACGCCGCAAAGTAGGGCGTTTGCCTTCGAAGCTGGGATAGATGAGATGTAGTTGGCTGATTGAACTGTTGGTGAAGATCAGGAGCAGGTCGCCACCAAGCTGTCTTGAAATCAACTTGGCTGCTTCGGCTACTTCCGCCTTTCGCACTCGTTCGATCCCTTGGATGTTCAAGGCGACGTAAACGACATGGGCTGTGTCCAGGGAGGCTACATGATGCGCGTCTTTGGGGAGGACCACCGTGTTCGACGCGCTGGCGAGGCTGATTTGCCTGTCAGCCGGATGGAAATCCAGTTCTTCCACGAAGAGCCGCCTGACTGCCTCGGCCCGCGCTTTCACCGAAGTCACCTCAAAAATTCGCTTTATGTGGCTTGCCACTACCTGGGCTTCTTGTGAGTTTAGCGTGTACATCTTTGCCTTTCCCTTTGTTGTCAAATCCTTACGCGATAGAGATTGCTAAAGTGTAAAACATGTCTCTCCAAACTGCAGGACGCTTTTGGGATGACAAGATTCCATGAGGACGCTTGGCGATTTTCTACGATTCAGCAGCGTATGAAACAAGCTGGCCTGTGTTGGTCCCGAGATGGCGCGCAGGCCCTGCTCGCTCTCCGTGCACGTCTGCTCAGCGACCGCTGGCATGAAATCCCCATCTGACCACCTTCACCCCAAATCTGGGATGCACCCGGCGGCAAAAAGCAGGTCAATTGCACATAATTGGGTCTGAGTCCCCTGAGGCCGGCCCAAATCGATTAGGGGCGCCCCATGTGGGCGCCCTGCGCGGGCCAAAATGCCGGCCGGATCAAAATGCGATTGACCTGAGACGAAAGGAAAAATGGAGTAGCAGGCGTATGAAGCAAGTCCCCAACCTGGACGCGCCCTACTGCTGGCTTGCCCTTCTTCGAACGTGTGGGGCCGACAACGCGACGGTGAGAATGCAAACCACGAAAACAATCACCAGGACGCCGGCGCCAATCGGATGCAGGGCTGCCATCTCACCTTCAAAATATGCGATCAGCAGACTGATAGAAATCGCGCCGTTGCCGGCAATGGCGGCCAGCACCCAGGCCGGATGCAGGTCCGGTTCCATCGAAGCCGCCAACAGTCCAATCCCCAATCCAATCAGCGCGCCTCCCCCAACGCGAGCCGTCCACGCGGACCCGAGCGTGATCCCGGCTTCCGCGAAGAGGTCGCGAGGATATGCCAGCAGCAACAGTCCCAATCCCAGACCGATCAGGACAGCGTCAACCCGCAGACACAGCCGCGCTGCACGGTAGTGGTCAGTGAACGTGTATGCCATCGCAGTCTGAGAGCGCCTTCCGGGCCCCGCCGCCTCCGTCTGCCTCCGGCTGACCTGCCGCCATGGTTTTCGTCTCTGGAGATGTTGCTGTGATACACTACCCCGGCCTCGTCGCAATGGCGCTTCCAGCCGTGATCTGTAGCGAATCAGCCTCTTTTGGAGCGCCGGAAAACGACCATGGCAGCCAGCGGAATCAGGGTCAAAAGAGGAGCCGACCAGTGAGCCAGAGGATATGGATCGTCAGGCACGGCAACCGGGAAGATTTTCAGAATTCCGGCTGGTCCAGGACCGCGCAGCGCCCCTTCGATCCTGCCCTCTCCGCGGACGGTGAGACGCAGGCCAGGGAAGTCGGCCTCAGCCTCCAGGGCGAGCAAGTCCATTGCCTCTTCGCTTCGCCTTTTTTGCGTACAATCCAGACCGCATCTCATATCGCCGATGCACTCAACCTGTCGGTCTGCCTGGAACCGGGCATCGGCGAGATTCTGCCCAACGTCAAAAGCACACCGGCGCTCCTGCCGGAAGCCGAACGCAAGCGGCGTTTTCCCCGCATCGATGAAGATTACACTGTGGTCCAAGGGCTCCCCTATCCGGAGAGTTCGGAAGAGGGCCACCAGCGCGCCGCGGCCGCAGCGCACGCGCTGACCGACCGCTATCCTGACAAGAACCTGCTCATGGTTACCCACGGCGCCCCGGTCGTCGGCATCGTCCGCGGCCTGACCGGCCTCAAAGACCGCATTACCGTACCGTTGTGCTGCATTTTCACCTTGCAGCGCAACGGCGCCGGCTGGGACGTTGTACAGCTCGCTGAGACCTCCCACCTCAGCAACCAGGAGTCCAGCAAGCGCTACGCCCACTCCGGCTAAGACGGCAGCCTCAGTGGGACCAGCCGCCCATCTGCGCGTGCCGCATAGATCTCGGCCGCGTGGTCCGCCGTATGCGCTGACGTGGACACCAGCAGGTTGACGACGTTTCCCTTCTCCCCCACGTCGTACTCTACCTCAGTTCCCATCTCCTCATCACTGAGCCTGCGGCAGCGGCTGACGATTCGCCGGTGGCAGGTAACCAGCCCGTCCAACACCTCGATCATCGACAGTTCGGCGCGGGCCTCATGCAGGCGGGCGTTGACCGTGTCAACATCCTCACTGGCCCAATGGGAAAGATCGTCTTCCCTTCTGATTTCCTGGCCTGAAGTCTGAGCGTCAGGCAAAGAGAGGTCGGGCCAGCGCTTGACGAGCTCAAGTACATACTCGTCCCAGGCAAGTATGTGGGCGAGGAGGTCGCGGACGGCCCAGTTCCCGCTAACGGGGACGGTATTGCAACTTTCCTCCGTGAGACCGGTGATGGCGTCCAACAGACTATTGAAGTGGCGCCGGTAAAAGCTGAACAACCGGTCGCGGCTCCAGCGGCCGGTCGAGAAGCAGTAGCGATGCACGTCGACCGCATGCTCGGCCGCATGTTGGGGCATGCGCTCCAGGAGACGCTTCACAATCCGGCTGCGTTCGCCTCGGTCCACGTATTCCGCCTCGATCTGGTCATCGTTGAGTGAAAGCGCGAAAGTGATCAACTCCTGCCGCGCCTCGTCCGCCTCAGCCAAAACAGTGTCCCAGCTGCGATTTTCCCCTGCGGCCATTTCGTCATTCGACTCCACAGACACTGGCTCCGGCTCATTGCTGTGAGGTTCGAGCGCTGCCTGCATTCGGCGCAGCTGGTAGTTGTCCCAATATGCCACGTGCGCCGCGGCCGCGATAGGCGTCCACCCGTTTTCCAGGCAAGGTCGCGTCTGCTCGTCAGGTTCGAGCAAAAACAGCGGCCATCGGAAATTGAGATAGCTTCTGCGGAGTCTCTCAGCGTACTCGGCCCCTAGCGCGCGGGCTGGGGCGGGATGATCATGCGTCATGGTTGGCTTTCCTTACGTTTTCAATGAGCGCAGACGGTTGAAGGCCGCGGCCAGCTCGTGGCGTCGAAACAGGGCGAACGCCCCTGTGCGGCGGCCGTCCAGCGCGTCCAACCCTTCCTCTTCAATATCGGCCATCACCAGGTCCAGAATTTCAGACAGGGAGCGCCGCCCGTCGATGTAGCGGCGCCGGGCGTAGTCGAGCGCCGCGCCGATGGCACGCGTCTGCGTTCTGTGCACAATCTGTTCCACGGCAGCCAGATCCAGCGTTTCCGTTCCAAACTGGACCGTCTGAATGTCTCTTGTCCTGATACTTGATTCTCTCCGGCCTTTCCTTGGATCGACGCTTCCGGTCTGGGGCCGGCGCTGGAGATTGAGATCGAACGAACCGCCTTCCTCAGTAACGCGGCCGGTAGGGTGAGTCGCCGCCACCGCGCTTGCACGCGCCGTCACATCGTGCGGGAGAAACGTCTCCATCGCGATAACCGTGCCGGCTACATCCAGATAATCACCGCTTCCCCCCACGACCAGCACCGTGCTGACACCATACCGCTCATACATCGCCAGCACGCGGTCAATATAGGGCGTAATCGGCTCCTTTTCCTTTGGCGCCAGAACCTGCATCCTTGCATCCCGGATCAGGAAATTCGTGGCCGCCGTGTCTTCGTCAATGAGGAGCCCGTCGGCCCCCGACTCCATCGCCTCAACGATCGCCGCGGCCTGGCTTGTGGAGCCGCTGGCGTTGGCGCTGGAAAAACGGCGCGTAGACAATCCCAGCGGCAGATCCCCGATGAATCCCGAAATATCTACCCCGCTGACCGCGCGCCCGTCTTCTGCCCGTATCTTGACCAGATCAGCGGCGCTGATCACGAGCTCACGGCCGTCGCCGGGGCGGTGATTGTAGACGCCGCGTTCGATTGCCCGCAACAGCGTCGACTTACCGTGATAGCCGCCCCCCACAATGAGCGTCACGCCCTTCGGAACCCCCATTCCGGACACGGTTCCCGCATTGGGCAGCGAAAACGAAACTCTCAGGCTTTCCGGTGAGCTGAAAGGAATGACCGACTCTCCCCGCAGTGGGCAATCGTCGATTCCACTGGATCGGGGCAGGATCGAGCCGTCGGCGACAAATGCGATCAAACCGCGCTCCGCCAACATGGCCCGCAACGCGTCGGCGTCCTCGTTCACGGCCGCGTGGCGCCACAACTCTTCCGCCGTATGACTGCGGGCTAAAAGGCTGTCGGCGATCACTCGCGGCAGGTCCTCCAGCAGCATTCGACAAGCCTGCCGGCCCAGCGCCCGTCTCCCCTGCGCCGGCAGTCCCACCGTAAAACGCGCCTCGACGGCTCCGTCGCCGCCTATCTGTACGGCAGTATTCGCCAGCGCCTGTTGTCCCGGCGCCTCGATCCGGATTTCCCCGCTCTTGCCGCTGCCCCGGCGAGCCGACCGCTCTTGGGTCCGCGCTGCAAAGGCCCTGGCAAGAAAGCAGCTCACGCCAACAGACCGGCTGTCCTTTGCATAGAGCTGGCCAGGAAGCTGAGCAACCTCGGGCGGGATCAACGCCCGCAGACGGCTCGGCGCCGCGAATGGGTCAGGCTGCACTGAATCGACAGCGAGTGTGAATTCGGCGAAACGGTAGACGCCGGCGATATCTCGATACGCCTTGTAGCCCCTGCCGTCGATGCGCTCAAGAATCTGGCGCAACGTCTCTGCGGTAGCTGTTACGGGCATTGTTCCCAATATGCTTGAATAATCGTTCCCATACGAATCTCCAATGGTCGGCGCCAACCTCCTGCAGGAATGCGGGCCGGCCGGTGAGCCCGCTGGTCAGTCTGAGCTTTCCCGCGAAACACGGCATCCGGGTGAAATTTTACATCGCTTCAATTCACTTGTACACTATAGTTCTGTCCAGGTTCAGCAAATAATCGCGAGCCGCCGCATAGGATTCGTGTCCCCTACCTGAAAAGGATTCAGAAATGGAGTACCGAGATTTCGGGCGAACTGGAATGAAGGTCAGCCCCCTCTGCCTGGGCTGTTGGAACTTCGGCGAGCGAACAACGCCTGAAGATTCCTACGCAATTGTCGACCGGGCCTTGGACGCCGGCCTGAATTTCCTCGACACCGCAAACGTCTACGGCCGCGGCCGCAGCGAGGAAATAACGGGCGAGGCGTTAAAACGCAACGGCAGCCGCAGCCGCATCGTTTTGGCCACGAAATTTCATGGCAGGATGAACGCCGACGATCCGAACGCCGCCGGCGGCAGCCGTCGCCACATCATTGAACAGTGTGAGGCCAGTCTCCGCCGGCTGCAGACCGATTACATCGACATCTATCAGATTCACCGGCCCCGCCCGGATACCGCCATCGACGAGACCTTGCGCGCCCTTGATGACCTGGTGCGCGCCGGCAAGGTCCGCTATCTCGGCAGCAGCACCTTCGCGGCCTGGCAGGTCGTGGAATCGCTTTGGGTCGCAAAAGAGTTGGGCCTGAACCGCTTCGTTTCCGAGCAGCCGCCCTATCACATCCTGGACCGCCGCATCGAACGGGAGCTGGTCCCGATGGCCCGCACCTTCGGCATCGGACTGATCCCCTGGAGCCCGCTGGCCGGCGGCCTCCTGACAGGCAAGTACACGCGCGGGGGTGTGGCGCCGGAAGGGACGCGATACGCCAAAGCGGAAGATGTGCCGCCCCGGTTCCGTCGTCTGAACGAAACCGTCTATGACGTGAATGAAGGCCTGCTGCCCCTGGCGGCAGCCAAAGGCTGCACGGTCTCTCAGCTGGCCTTGGCCTGGTGTATTCATCAGCCGGGAATCACCAGTCCCATTCTTGGCCCCCGCACGTTGGATCATTTGGTGGACAATCTCGGCGCACTTGATGTTACCGTCACCGACGAGGACCGCCAGCGCATCGATGAGTTGGTCCCGCCGGGCCGCATGGTCAGCCCGTTCTACGAGGCCGACTTTGGTCCCAGCCTCCATCGTTCCTTAATCTGATCCGTTTGGGTGGCTTGGCGCCGCACAAAAAAGGCTCGGGGAGTCTTCGGAGACCGAAATTTACAGGTCTCAAAACGCGACGTACATTTCTTCCCGAACGGGCTTGTACTGAAGAACCGTTCTTTTGACCGCCTCAGATGAACGAAACACTGTTGGCTGCCCTACTGTCCGATGTAGCTGGCGGTTCCCTTTCCGTAGATGCCGCCCTGACCCGCCTGCGTTCACTGCCCTTCGAGACACTCGAAGACGTGGCGACGTTGGACCATCACCGCTCCCTGCGCACCGGCTTCCCCGAGGTGATCTACTGCGAGGGCAAGACGGAGGATCAGGTAGCCCTGATCGCGGAAAGGCTGGCAGCCCGCTCGCCTCGCCTGCTGGGAACGCGGGCGACGGAGTCACAGTTCAGGGCGGCCTCGCGGCGGGTGTCCGGGCTGGAGTGGAATGATCAAGCCCGCTGCATCTGGCTGGATCGTGAACCGGCAGAAGAGCTGAAGCAAGGCGCAGTGGTCGTCTGCGCAGGAACGAGCGATCTGCCGGTGCTGGAAGAAGCGTCGCTGACTCTGCGGCTGATGGGGCACGAGCCCCGAAGGATCACCGATGTCGGCGTTGCCGGCCTCCACCGGCTCCTTCCTCACGTCCCTGTTCTGCAGGAGGCCAACGTGGTCGTCGTCATCGCCGGCATGGAAGGCGCGCTGGCATCGGTTGTGGCAGGTCTGACCCAGGCGCCGGTGCTCGCGGTTCCGACCAGCGTCGGCTACGGCGCCAGCCTTGGCGGCATCGCCGCCCTGCTTGCTATGCTGAACGGTTGCGCTTCGGGAATGGCCGTGGTAAACATCGACAACGGCTACGGCGCGGCTCACATGGCGGCGCTGATAAACGAAAAGATCGAGAACAGTACGAACGCGTCGAGGAATGGGTACACGTCTACCAGGTACGAGACGCGATCAGTAGCCGGTTCATAGCCAGAGCTGAGGTGGGACAATGAACGAATCCGAGAGTCAAGCACTCCTATCCACCCTCACGGCGGAAACAGCCGCCAAACTGGAGGCCATGCGCTTATCGCTGCGCTCCTTCGGTTCCGTCATCGTCGCCTATTCCGGCGGTGTCGACAGCGCCGTCGTTATGGCGGTCGCCTACCGGGAGTTGGGGGGCCGTACCACCACGGCCGCGACGGAGCAGGGCGCACTGGCCTGCATCGGCGTCTCACCGAGCTACCCGCAGCGCGAAATGCGGGACGCGGTCGCGCTCGCCGATCAGATCGGCGTTCCCTATCGCCTCGTCGAAACTGAAGAGTATCTCGACCCGAACTACGCAGCCAATCCCAATAACCGCTGCTACTTCTGCAAATCCGAACTTCACAACCGACTCCACGAAATCCTTGAGCGGGAAGATTGGGGCATCGTCTGCGATGGAACAAATGCCAGCGACCTCGGGGATGACCGCCCCGGCGTATTGGCAGCGCGGGAACGCGGCGTGCGCTCACCTCTGCTGGAAGCTGGCATCACCAAGCCTGAAGTGCGCGCCATCGCCAGACATTTGGGGCTGCCCGTCTGGGACAAGCCTGCCATGGCCTGCCTCTCCTCGCGCGTGCCCCACGGTACACCCATCGACCCGCATCTCCTGCGTCAGATCGAGGCCGCCGAAGACATTTTGGTCGCCCTGGGTCTGCGCCAGTTTCGCGTGCGCCATCACGGTGAGATCGCCCGCCTCGAACTGCCGCCCGAAGAGTTCCCAACCATCATTGCCCACCACGATGAGATCGTCTCCGGCATCAAAGCCGCCGGCTATCGATTCGTCACCCTGGACCTGGCCGGCTTCCGCAGCGGCGGCCTCAATGCCTCTGCGAACGGCAACGCCGAAATCACCCTCGTCCCCATGGAAGAACTGCTCTCCTTCCCCCAGCAACAGACTATCCCCCTTGGCGGTAGTAGCCACTGACCACCGACCACTGCCCCAATGTCTCTCGCCTATCTCGACATGCCGTCCGGAATCTCCGGTGATATCTTTCTCGGCTGCCTCGTGGACGCCGGCTGGCCCCCGGCTTCACTCCGCACGACAGCTGAAAGCCTGAACCTGCCAGACGGCAGCTGGCGCGTCGACGCGCAACCCGTGTCGCAAGGGAGCATTCGCGCCACGCGCATCCATGTCGAGGTAGCCGACGAGGCCGCGGAGCGCCGCCTGGCCGAAGTGTCGGAGATCCTCGAAGCCGCCTCCTTGCCCGACCAGGTCACCCGCCGCGCCCGCGCCGTCTTTTCCCGTTTGGCCGCGGCCGAAGCAAAGATTCACGGCACGACGCCGGAAGAAGTCCACTTCCACGAGGTCGGCGCACTCGACGCCATCATCGACATCGTCGGTGTCTGCGCCGGGCTGCATGACCTCGAGATCGAAACTCTGTACGCATCCGCGTTGCCCCTCGGCCCCGGATGGGGCAGTTCCATGCACGGCCGCATTCCCCTGCCTGCCCCGGCAACGCTCGAACTGCTCGCGGCAGTTGGCGCGCCGACAGCTCCCGCCCCGGGTCCGGGCGAGCTTGTTACACCAACCGGAGCCGCGCTGCTGGCCGAGCTGGCACAGTTTCGCCAACCTGAGCTTCACCTGCGCCGGATCGGTTACGGCGCCGGCCAAAAGGTTTTCGACTGGCCCAATGTCGCCCGCCTTTGGATCGGAGAGGAGATTGGCGAGGCAGCGGTTCAGTCAGCCCGCGAACCCACCGAATCACTGGTCGTAATTGAAACCAATATCGACGACATGAATCCGGAGCTGTTCGAGCCTGTCCAGCGTCGCCTATTCGACGCCGGCGCCCTCGACGTCTGGACAACGGCGATAGGGATGAAGAAGTCCCGTCCCGGAACGCTGCTCCGCGTACTCGCCCCTCCAGCCGAAGAATCCACGCTGGCAGCGCTCCTGCTGCGCGAGACAACCACGCTCGGCGTCCGTGTCCATCCGGTACGCCGCCATGTTGCCGAGCGGGACGCAACGACGGTCGCGACGCCCTTCGGCCCCGTGCGAGTCAAGGTGAAACGGGTCGAAGGCAAAGCCGTCGGCGCCAAACCGGAGTTTGACGACTGTCAAGCCTTGGCCGCGGCCACCGGGACACCACTGCCGGCCGTTTACGCCGCCGCACTCGCAGCCGCTTCACCCCTCGTCAACTCGACCTCCGATCAGCCCAAACCTGAGAAGGGAAGCGAAATTGCTTAGGATGGAGAAGTTCGTGCATAAGGTCGCTCCTATCGTCTTGCGGAGGAGAAGGGAAGATCTGGAAATCCTGGCCTTCCGCCACCCACGGGCCGGCATCCAGCTGGTCAAGGGGACCTGGGAAGAAGGTGAAAGTGCAGAGAGAGCCTCGCTGCGCGAACTGGCAGAGGAATCCGGTATCGAGAACGCCACTGTAGAAAGAGTGCTTGGCCAGCTGCCGTTCCGGCGTATAAGACAGCACTGGCACTTCTATCTGTGCAAAACACAGGGTCAACTCCCCGATCGCTGGACTTTTTTTACGCAAGACGGCGGCGGGCGCCTGTTCGACTTCTTCTGGCACGAACTCAATCAGCCGCCGGGCTGCGGTTGGCATGCTGATTTTCGACGCGCTCTGACCTTTGTCCGTCGCCGGATGCTAGAAGAAGATCCGCTGTAAAATTCACGTCAAACGCTGAAAAGGAGATCCCTCCATGATTCCGCAACGAACATTCGGCCGCACAGACCACAAGAGCACCGTTACCCTCTTCGGCGCAGCCGCGCTTGGCCGCGTCTCACAGGCCGATGCCGACCGCACCGTCGAACTACTGCTCGAATACGGCGTCAATCATATCGACACCGCCGCCAGCTACGGCGACGCCGAACTCCTCCTCGGTCCTTGGCTCGAGAAGCATCGCGACCGCTTCTTCCTCGCGACCAAGACAAACGAACGCGAATATGCATCCGCAAAGGCCCAAATCCATCGCTCCCTTGAGCGTATGCGCGTCGACCGGATCGACCTCATCCAGCTCCACAATCTGGGCCATCCGGACGACTGGGACACGGCCATGGGCGAGAATGGCGCGCTCGAAGCGGCCAGAGAAGCGCGCGACCAGGGCCTGGTAAACTACATCGGCGTGACCGGCCACGGCCTCAAAATCGCTGCCTTCCACTACCGCAGCCTGCAGACCTTCGACTTCGATTCGATCCTGCTCCCCTGGAACATCCAGATGAAACAGAACGACCAGTACGCCTCCGACTTTGACCGCGCTGTGGGCATGGCCCGCGAACGCGGCCTTGCCGTGCAGGTGATAAAGTCGCTTCTGCGCGGCCCCTGGGGGACCACGCCCAAGAGCCGCTCCACCTGGTACCAGCCCCTCGAAGAGCAGCCTGACATCGACCGCGCCGTCCACTGGATCCTCGCGCAAGGCGACCTCTTCCTGAATACGCCCGGGGATATCGACCTTCTGCCTAAAGTCCTTGATGCCGCCAGCCGCTTCGACGGCGCAGGTCCCAGCGATGAAGAGATGACGGCCATGGTGGAGGAACAGACCATGACCCCCCTGTTCGCCTGACCTTGCAGGTTCCGGCTTGCGCCCGCTGACGATACCTGTGGCCTGATGCGCTCAATCTACCGGTTACTCTACCGGCTTCTCTACAATGAGCTGGCTTGGGCTTATAATGCCGTCAGCTGGGTCGTAAGCCTCGGCCGCTGGGACAGCTGGCGGAGGTCCGCCCTGCCATTTGTCCGCGGAAACCGTATCCTGGAAGTCGGTTTCGGTACGGGGGCGCTGCTGCCTTTACTACAAGACGAAACGTGTCGCGTGGTCGGGATCGAACCGTCCGCCGCGATGCAGCGAATAACCTCGGCAAGACTCCGTCGGCAGGCGAAGACAGTCCCCCGCGTTCAAGGGACCGCGCAGCATCTGCCCTTTGCCGACTCTACATTTGATACCATCGTCAGCGCCTTCCCTGCCCCGTATATCCTCGACCCGTGTACGCATCAGGAATTCGCTCGCTGTCTGCGTCCCGGAGGACGAACTGTTATCGTCGAAGTGGTTCTGGCCGGGTCCGGCCTGTTGCTCAAACTGTTGTACGACCTGGTGTTCCCCTCTACGCCGGACACCTGTCAAAGGCTCGACGAGGCGGCTCACACTGCTGGTCTGAGCAGAGAGGAGCATGTTATCGGGGAAGGGAGCGTTCGACCTCTTGTCATCGTCGCCGAAAAAAAGGCCGCCGGATGACCCGGCCCAATGTCTACGCCCGCTTTGCGAACGGGGTGTCCCCATTTTGGCGCCAGACAACCAGCGGGTCCGCATTTCTGCAAGCGGGCGCCTCCGGTCTTCTCCTGGGGAACGAGGGCACATCGAAACAAGCCTACACAAACGCGCAGATCGACGACTATCGCAGTCTCCCCCGCTCGCAGTTTCCCTGGCGTCCCCCTCTGCGTCTTTCACTGCGGGCGCGTTTTTCCCACGAGCGCGGACGCCTGAACGGAACGGCCGGATTCGGTTTTTGGAACGACCCACTACGCACGACCGGCCTGCGCCGTGTCGCCTTGCCCCAGGCCCTCTGGTTCTTCTATGCAGGCCCCGATGCCGCCATGCCTTTGACCTTGGATCAACCAGCTTGGGGATGGAAAGCATCCGTAATCGACACTCGTGCCAGTCGCTTCCTGCTGCAGGCGCCCCTGCTTGCTCTGGCCGCGCCCCTGACGCGCATTCCCCGCTTCTATCGCAGCCTGTGGCCCTCTGTGCAGAGGGCGGCCGGGATCGCGGAACGAACTGTCCCCGCGGCCATGACGGATTGGCACATCTACATGATCGACTGGCAGGTTGAAAGGGTACGCTTCTGTCTGGACGGCACCCTGCTATCAGAAACATCCCATGCGCCGGCCGGCTCTCTGGGGCTTGTAATTTGGCTGGACAACCAGTTCCTGCAGTTTACGCCCTGGGGCCGTTTCCGCTGGGGATTGGTGGAGAAGAGGGAGGTCCAATGGCTGGAGATCGACTGGCTGGCGATCGAAACGGCGTAAGCTTCAACTCGCACAGCGTAAGTCAGGCGGCAAAGAGCCCGGAACCCTCACGAAACGTCCGGACCCACGGGCTAACCAAATCGCACTGTTGATGAGTCCCTGCTTCCGGCGACCGACACCTGATGCGCCTCCACCGTCTTCGCGTTGAGACGGTGGCCTGTGCCCGGCTCCTGTGACAACACCAGGTGGCCCTCTTCGATTCGCTCCGGCGGAGCAAGCAGTTCCGAACGCCAGTCAACCTCGCCCCAGGCAAATTCCAGAATGTAGAAGTTGGGCCAGGTGGCGGCTGCCTGCGCAGTGGCCGCGGTCGAGAGCGGCCCCGCCGGATTATGGGGCGCCACCAGCACCTGTCGCATTCGTGCCGCCGCCGCGATCTCGTTCAGCTCCATGATTCCGCCGCAATGCTTCACGTCCGGCATAATCACATCCACGCAGCGCTCCGCCGTAAAGGGTCGAAAGCCTTCTACGCCGAAAACGCTCTCCGTCGACGCGATCGGCTGCGGCACACGGCCCGCCACTGCCGCCAATCCCTCCGGATCCGTATGCGCCACCGGCTCCTCATACCAGAACAGATTCAGATCCGCCAACTCCTGCCCCACGACAACCGCCTCGGAAACCTCCATCCTGCTGTGGCAGTCAACTGCCAGTTCGACTTCGTCGCCGATCGCCTTGCGCACCGCCCGTACCCGCTCGACGCCGGGGCGCCAGTCCGCCCGCGGCCCGGTGCGGTAGCGGTAGGGGTGGCGCAGCTCGTCAAAAGGCGCCATCTTGATGGCCGTAAAGCCTTCGTCCGCCGCCTGCCGCGCCGCCCGCGCGAATCCCTCCGGCGAACGGTCCCTGACATGGCGGTTGATATTGGCGTACAGCCGCAGACGGTCGCGGACCGCCCCGCCAAATAGAACGTGCAGCGGCGCCCCCAACGACTGCGCCAGGACATCCCACAACGCCTGCTCCAGCCCGCTCAGCGCCGTATTGTAAGCGCGTCCCCCGTCTTTGCGCCATAACATCTGGCGGATGCGCGCGATCTGTCGAGGATCTTCACCCTCAAGAATCTGACTGAACTGATCTGCCGCCGCGGCACACAGCGCGTCGTTGCTGTTGTGGCTCGCCTCGCCTACGCCGGCGATCCCCGCGTCGGTCTCCACGACGATATGCAGCCAGTCGCCTCTGTGGTTGACGTGTACGATGAGAGTAGATATGGCAACGATCTTCATGGCTCGCACTTCCCTCCGATTCCTATTCTGGAGATATAGGCCGGGAATGAACGCTGACCCGTAGAAATTCCCAACAACGTCACTGCAATTCCTGGCCTCTGCCTGGCCTGCAAAAGTCTAATGCGCCGTCCATCCACCGTCAACCGTCATCCCGGCCCCCGTGACGTAGCTGGACGCGTCGCTGGCCAGAAAAACGGCCAGCCCGCCGATTTCGTCCAGGTCGCCCCACCGTCCCAGCGGGATCCTGGCGATAAACTCCCGATACTTCTCCGGGTCCTGCTCCAGGGCCACGTTCATCTCCGTGGAAAAAGGTCCTGGCAACATCGCGTTGACTGTAATGCCATAAGGCGCCCACTCAAGCGCCAGCACCTTGGTCATCTGCCAGACCGCGCCTTTGCTGGAGGCGTACGGCGTGCGCTCCGGCAGAGCGATGACCGACAGGGTCGAACCAACGTTGATTACCCGGCCGTATCTCTGCGCCTTCAGGTGGCGGGCCGCTGCCCGGCATACATTCCAAACACCCTTCAGGTTGGTATCGATCACCCGCTGGAACTCTTCCGGCGCCAACTCTTCGATCGGCCCCCGGATATTGATGCCCGCGTTGTTTACCAAAATGTGCAGACCTCCAAAGTCTGCAATCACCTTCTCCACCACCTGGGCGGTCTGCTCGTGATCACTGACTTCGCAGGCGTAGCCGCGCACTTCAGTTTCGGTCGCGGGCGACTGCTCGATCTCCCTCGCGGCCTCGTCCGCCCGCTCCTGTTCTCTACTCGTGAGTGCGACCGCCGCGCCCGCCTCCGCCAGCGCCAAGGCCATCTGGTACCCCAGCCCCCGGTTGCCCCCGGTGACAAGAGCGACCCGGTCCGTGAGATTGAATTTGTCGAGAATCGACATCCTTCCCCTCCGATTATAGGGTGGCCGGATGACTCCGTCTGCAGCTTTTCGCCATCCGTCGGAAAGAAGCTATCATACCCTGAAATCCTGTCGGCGCGCAGCCCACCCCCCTGGACTGCCGCCTTCCAACAGCCACTATACTCTAACTGCAGGTGATCCACCATGCCCCAATCCATCCTGTCCCCCTCAGAACGCGCCGCACTGAAAGAGTTCACTCGTGTCCTGGCCGACGAAAGCGGGGCCATCATCCGCCAGTATTTTCGCAGCGGCTACACTGTCGACAGCAAGACCGACGAAACGCCCGTAACCATCGCCGACCGCCAGGCCGAAGAGCGTATGCGCGAGTTAATCTGTCAGCAGTACCCCTCCCACGGCATCCTCGGAGAAGAGTACGGCCATCATCAGCCGGACGCCCCTTTCCAGTGGGTGCTCGACCCGATCGACGGCACAAAAAACTTTATCAGCCACGGCTACCTTTTCGGCACTCTGATCGCCCTCGTGCACGAACAAAAAGCCCTTCTGGGAGCAATCCACCAGCCCATCCTCAAGGACCTTTTGATAGGCGACGGTAAGACAGCCTGGCTGAACGGAAAGACCGTACGCGTGCGGGACTGTGCCCGTATCGAGGATGCAGTTTTTCTGACGACCGACCACTACAACGTTGCAAACTTTCACAATGGCCCCGCCTTTGAAGAGGTCGCCCAGCGCGCGGCACAATACCGCACCTGGGGCGACTGTCACGGCTACTACCTCGTCGCAGTCGGCGGCGCCGACGTCATGACCGACCCGGTGATGAACTTCTGGGACCGCGCCGCGCTGGTCCCGATTATCGAAGGCGCCGGTGGACGCATTACCGACTGGCAGGGCGGCGATCCCCTCTACGGCAGTGGCGTCATCGCCACAGGAGGAACTATCCACGACGAGCTCGTGCAACGCCTCAATCCAGCTTAGGGGCAGGCCTTGCGCCTGCCCTTTCTCGCCCCAGAATTGGACTGCGCCCTGCTTCAGAAAATCCGCCCAGCGCTTGCAAACACCAGCAGTTGCTCCAGCGATGCACGTCCGCGCTCCTCTTCTCAACGATCACCGGCAGGCAAATTCAAATCTGCCGCCTTCCACTCCGATTGCGTATTCGCGCCTGGCTGCTCAGTCCATGACACTTGACACTGTCTATGGTAAGATGGCGCAAAGCAGTGCAAACAACCGCTATCGCATCCCGATCATTGCCGCCTCCTGACTGAAACGACAATCTGTAAAGCGAGACATAACCATGAACGAAAAAACTGTCCTGTCCGCCTCTGACGCAACCGTCCAGGAGTTCGACTGGGGGGAGTTGGTCTGGTATGCCAACGGCAAAATGGGCAACAGCGCCACCATGACATTTGGGCGCGCAGTCCTCAAACCCGGACACGAAAACTTCCGCCATTCCCACCCCAACTGTGAAGAGATCCTGCATGTCCTCAGCGGGAACATCGTTCATTCCCTCGAGGACGAACTCTTCCCAATGGGACCCGGTGACACGATCGTCATTCCGGCCAACGTCGTCCACAACGCCAGCAATGACGGCGATGACGCTGCCATCATGACGATCATGTTTTCCACTCCGGACCGGCAGACGATTGTAGCCGATGAATGAAGGCCGTTCTCAGCCGTTGAAGGAGGTACAAAATGCCTGCCACCGAGACGAAACGGAAGGACCGGAAACCCGTCAAAATCAACTGGTATCGAGTTCCCGTTGCGCGCGCTGAACTCAACGCGCTTAATCAACGCGACGACTGGCAAGGAGCGCTCCAGGTCGCCGGGCACCTGGGCCTGATAGTTGTTACAGGTCTCGCCGCCTGGTATGCAGCCGGCAATCTGCCCCTGCCCTTGCTCCTTCTCATCCTCCTGCTCCATGGAACTTTCTACGTCTTTCTCTACAACGGCACCCATGAACTCTGTCACTATACGGTCTTCAAGACCAAATCGCTGAACATCGTTTGTCTGTACGTTCTGAGCTTCCTCGTCTGGCGCAACCATCTGATGTTTTCCACCAGCCACGTCGAGCACCACAAATACACGCTGCATCCGCCCGACGATCTTGAAGTAGAACTTCCTATGGAACTGACTCTGGCCGGCTTCCTCAAAAACGCCATTGTCAGTCCCTGGAATCTCTATGACACCCTCAAGGCGACCATTCGCCTCAGCCTCGGCCGCCTGGAAGGCGAGTGGGAGCGCTCCCTCTTCCCGCCGGAAGCTGTCCAGGAGCGGCGCCGGCTCTTTGGTTGGGCGCGCGTGCTGCTCCTAGGACACGGGCTGATTCTGGCCGCGGCCCTCGCAACCGGCTGGTGGCTCCTGCCTGTCCTGACGACTCTTGCCCCCTTCTACGGCGGCTGGCTGCGCTACCTCTGCAACAACCTGCAGCACGCCGGACTTCAGGATAACGTGCCCGACTTCCGCCTCTGCTGCCGCACCGTCTATCTCAACCCCTTCACCAGTTTTCTCTACTGGCACATGAACTATCACACCGAACATCACATGTACGCCGGTGTGCCCTGCTACAATCTGCCCAAGCTCCACCAGGCCATCAAGGCGGAAATGCCCGAATGCAAACGCGGCCTGCTGCCGGCCTGGATTGAGATCATCGCCATCATGCGCAAGCAGAAGACCGACCCAGCCTATCAGCACATTCCCGACCTGCCCACCCCTGCTCCGATCTGAAGGCGGCAGGCGGACCGGCCCGTGTCGCCCGCGATCAGCGGCGCGCGGCCTTCATGAAGAATGCCAATTCGGGCCTGCGATAGCTCGGCACGCGACTACATCGACTCGTACCCACCAGGAGAAACGCAATGACGGACCACACGCTCTATGTAGGCTCCTACACTCACAGAGACAGTGAAGGCATCTACATCTATCGCTTCGATTCACAGACCGGCGCTCTTCAGCATGAAGCTGTCGCTGCCGAACAAGATAATCCGTCCTTTTTGAAGCTTCATCCCCGAGGCCACATTCTCTATGCCGTGGAAGAGGACAACGAGGAGGGGCACGTATTCAGCTATGCCATCGACCCTGCAACCGGTGGTCTGACCCTCCTGAATCGGCAGCCGACCCATGGCACTGCACCCTGCCACCTCGCGGTCGAACCGGATGGCAACACTCTCGTTGTAGCCAACTACTACAGCGGCAATGTCGCGGTCTACCCTCTCAACGCAGACGGATCAATCGGCGATCCCGTGCAGAACATTCAGCATCACGGCAGCGGCCCCAACCAGGAACGGCAGGAAGCGGCCCACGCCCACTCCGCCACCATCAGTCCTGACGGCGCCCGGGTCTATATAGCAGACCTGGGTATCGACAAAGTGATGATCTACCGCATCGTCAACGGACAGCTGGAAGCCAACCAACCCGACCACGTTTCCGTGCAAGGCGGAGCCGGCCCCCGCCACTTCGACTTCCATCCCAACGGACGGAACGCCTACATCATCAACGAACTGGATCTGACGGTGACGGCATGCGCCTTCGATGCCGGCGCCGGCGCGCTCGACGCCATCCAGACGATCTCAACCCTCCCGGACGACGTCGACGACAAGAGCGGACTCAGCACCGCCGACATTCACGTTTCGGCCGATGGCCGCTTCGTTTACGGCTCGAACCGGCGCCACAACACGCTTGCCATTTTTTCTGTTGACCAGGACAGTGGACGCCTGACCGCCGCCGGCCACGCCTCGACCCGGGGACGAACGCCCCGTAACTTTACTATTGACCCTACCGGCGCCTGGGTGCTGGCCGCCAATCAAGACTCCGACGACATTGGCGTATTCAGCCGTGATGCCGATACCGGTCAGCTCAGCCCTGTCGGCGATATGGTCTGGGCGCCGATGCCTGTCTGCCTGCTTTTCGGTACCTAGCCACAGTCGAGGGAGCCCCACTTGCAATTCGGAATCTTCTACGAACACCAGCTGCCCCGCCCCTGGGCTGAGGACAGCGAACACCGTCTGCTTCAAGAGGCCCTCGATCAGGTCGATCTGGCCGACCGCCTGGGCATCGACTATGCCTGGGAAGTTGAGCATCACTTTCTGGAGGAGTACTCCCACTCCTCCGCGCCCGAGGTATTTCTCGCCGCGTGCAGCCAGCGCACGCGCCAGATCCGCCTGGGTCACGGAATCGTGCTCATGCCCAGCGGATTCAACCACCCCGCCCGCATCGCCGAACGTATCGCCACGCTCGACCTGATCAGCGATGGACGCGTTGAGTGGGGCACCGGTTCCTCAAGCAGCCGCAGCGAGCTGGAAGGATTCGGCATCGACCCGGAACAGAAGCATCAGATGTGGGAAGAGTCGGTCCGCGAGGCCACCAAGATGATGGTGATGGAGCCGTACGCCGGCTTCGATGGCAATAGCTTCTCCATGCCGCCCCGCAACGTCGTGCCCAAGCCGCTGCAAAAGCCGCATCCGCCCCTGTGGCTGGCCTGCTCGAACCGTGAGACAATCAAGATCGCCGCTCGCTACGGCATGGGCGCGTTGACCTTTGCCTTCATCGATCCCGACAGCGCCGCCCACTGGGTGGAGGAGTACTACGAAACCTTCGAACAGGAGTGCAACCCCATCGGCCGCGCGGTCAACCCCAATCTCGCTATCGTGGCCGGCTTCATGCTCCATGAGGACAGCGCCGAGGCCGAGCGCCGCGGGGCGCGCAACTTTCAGTTTTTCGGCTATGCCCTCAGCCACTTCTACATCTCCGGCAGCCATGTGCCAGGAGAATTCGACATTTGGCAGGATTTCCAGCGCAACATGCCGGAGAAATACGAACCGTCCGCCGGAATCGGCAGCCCGGCCCAGGTGGCCCGGAACCTCCAGGCGCTGGAGGAAGCCGGCGTGGACCAGGTCGTCTTCGTCCAACAGGCCGGCAACAACCGCCACGATCACATCTGCGAGTCTCTTGAACTTTTTTCCGAACAGGTTATGCCAGCCTTCAAAGACCGTCACGAAGGGCGCCAAAAGCGAAAACTGGAAAGACTGGAGCCCGCCATCGAAAGGGCGATGCAACGCGTTCCCGACCTGCCCCCGCTGGCCGACCTGCCCCCGCTGGCCGGCCTGCCCCCACTGGACGCCTACCCGGTCCTGGCCGCCAAGGCCGGGCAGGCCGAACAGCCGGAACGTCCCACCGAAGGAGACAATATCGTCACCGCGATTTCCGGTCGGGGTTGATCCGGACTCGCAGCCCGCCCTGCTTTCAGCCACCAAACAGGCAGGCGCATTGCGAATCCGCAAAATGATGTGAGGGTAGAGGAGGTCGATACTGACTGAAAGCCAGCCTTCTACTGTTACGGGCCTGCAGGTTTGCCGTCACCCGATTCAATCGCCGCCGGTCTCTCCTGCGCCGCCCGTATCCTTGCCATATCGAATTTCCGCGAGCGGTCAAAACCGTAGATCCCGTTCTGTTCCTGAAGAATATCGGTCAATTGCGTGTAGCAATAGCCAAAGTGAGCGGGATCGTCCAACAGAATCGCGCACAAACGCGTGAAGCGCTCGTAGAACTCCTCGATCGACTTCGGCCGCTCCCCGTAGCCCCAGGAATCCTCTCCCACCGCCACCTCCGGGTTCCACCAGATACCGCCAAACTCGCTCACAAAGAACGGCTGCCCCCTGTACGGAATCGACCAGGTCTGCCCATCTCGGGAGTTGTAATACGGGTTCCCTGCGCCCACGTGTGCATGATGCTCGGCAAATGGTTCAGGGTCTTGCGTATAGTCATGGCTATCATACACGTCCGCGTCCGGCACTCGATGTGAGTAGCCCGACGTGTCCAGCACCGGCCGCGTCCGGTCCATCGCTTTCGTTGCCAGATACAGCCCGCGCGTCACCGCATCCAGCGTTGCAATGCGATCGTGCAGCGGCTGCCAGGTCTCGTTAAGCGGGCACCAACCGATGATCGAAGGATGGGAGTAGTCCCGCTCCAATACCTCCAGCCACTCGGTAATGTACGAAGGCGTCGGCTGTTGATGGTCCTCCACCGGACCATAATTCCTGCATCCCCAATCGCCGAACTCGCCCCAGATCAGATAGCCGAGACGGTCCGCATGATAGAGGAATCGCTCCTCAAAGACCTTCTGGTGCAATCGTGCGCCGTTGAATCCGGCCTGTTTACTCAACTCAATGTCCCGCCACAGGGCCTCGTCGCTGGGGGCAGTCATGATCCCGTCGGGATAGTAACCTTGATCCAGTACCAGCCGCTGAAAGACAGGCCGGCCGTTCAGCTTGATCGCCTTCCCTTCGATTGCCACCCCGCGCAATCCAGCGTAACTGCGCGCCTCGTCAACTACCTCGCCATCCACATCCACCAGCTGCAGGGCTACATCATACAGATGCGGGTCCTCGATCGACCACAACCGGCGCCGTTCTCCCGGAATCCTCAGCTCCAGCTGCGGGCAAAGGTCCAACCCGGCGGAGCACTCCTCCTCGGCCATCACGCCCTCACCGTCCAGAAGCTGGGCCTGCAATCGGAGCCCTTCCCGCTTCGAAGCCTGAAACCGCTCCGCCGCCGCCCGCCGAAAGACGAGGGGCTGCTCAAGACGAATTGCGCTGTTTGCCACATCCGGTGTGAGCCGCGGACGTCCTAGATGAATCTCCGGCACAGGTTCCATCCACACACTCTGCCAGATGCCGGTCGTGCGCACATATATCGCTCCCCTGGGCCCATAAGTCTGTGCCTGCTTACCCCGAGGTTGGGGATCGCGATGGTTGTCACGCGCCCGCACCACGACGACAGCGCGCTCGCCCGGCTGGGCCGCGTCGCTCAGATCGCACGTAAATGGGCTGAATCCTCCCCGGTGGCGACCAACCTCCTCCCCGTTAACCCACACCGTCGCGTCATAGTCGACCGCCTGAAAGTGGAGCAGTACACGCCGCCCGCCCCACTCACGGGGGACCGCCACCTCGCGCCGGTACCAGACCGCCTCCAGATAGTCGTGGTTCTCCACCCCCGACAGCTTCGATTCCGGGCAGAAGGGAACGGTAATGTCGCCCGCAAGATCACGCGCCAGAATCCCTCTTTCCAGGCCGCTGTCACCTTGGTCGATTTCAAACTGCCAACTGCCGTTCAGGCAGAGCCAGTCCTTGCGCACAAACTGCGGCCGCGGATACTCCGGGCGGGGTATCGACACAGGAATTCTCCTGGGTAAGAGTGAAGAATGGAATTGAGCCAGCTTGGACTGAGGAGGAGTCTCCTGCGGGTGGCAACTGGCTACCTGCAACGGCAAGAATTCAATACGTTTACGATGATCTCAGCGCTTTCATCGGATACCTTGGTCTTTGGCTCCGCCATCTTGACAGCTCCTCGTCGAATTCAACGTCGCTCCGGAACCAACAGCACCTTCGAGACATTGCCGGGGTTTTTGATCAGACGGTGGAACCAGTCTCCTCCTGTGGCGAGAGGTGCCTCCACAATCCAGGGATCAAGCCGGTAATGGCCGGCGTGTAACTCTCTCAAGCCGTCGGCAAAGTCGGCGGCCCCGTAGGCAAAACTGCCTCGCACTGTCAGCTCCTGCCGAATAATCGCCGCGGCGGGCATGGGGCTGGTCTCTTCGTGCAGGCCGGAAAGAATGAGGATTCCGGCGTTGCGGGTAGCGGCCACACACTGGCTGCGCGTTCCACCTGTCCCCACCGCGTCTACACTGACAGCGACGCCTTCACCACCCGTGGCCTCCTTGACTGTCTCGACCACGTCGACGCCCTGGCTGGCCGCGTCAGCGCCACCAACTGGCTGCGTTATCGTGATGCCTCCCAGCTCACCGCCCATCGCCAGCCGCTCCGGATCGAGGTCGGTAATGAAGACCTGGTCAGCGCCTGCCAGCTTAAGCGCCTGCAAGGCCAGCAGACCGATGGGGCCGGCGCCAATGATGAGCGCCGACTCACCGCCCACATCGCCCGCCAGCCTGCCGATGCGCACCCCGACCCCCACCGGCTCGGTCAGCGAGCCGCTGCGCAGGGACATCCCCTCTGGCAGCTTGTGCGTCACAAAGGCCGGAATGCTGACGTATTCAGCGAAAGCTCCTGGCCGGTGCGCCCCGACAAGCACCCGTTCCGGGCAGAGCTGTGTCAGCCCCATGTGGCAGGCGCGGCACTGCCCGCAGTATGTAAGCGGGTTGACCGTGACCGCGTCGCCGACCTCGAATCCGGTTACGTCGCGCCCCACTTCCACGATCTCGCCCGCAAACTCATGCCCCATCACCAGCGGCGGCGTGCGCAGGGCGTTGTGTCCAAGGAATCCGCTCAATTCCGAGCCGCAGATCCCCGCATAGGCCACGCGAATAACCACTTCATCCGCGACCGGCGTTGGATCGGGCCGCTTCTGCATCTCCATCTTTTCCGGCGCAGTCCAGACGAGCGCTTGCATCTTTGGCCTCCTCAACGATTCTGAGTTCGAGTCTGACACCATCATACGGAAACACGCCTCGATCTGCAATTGGGGGCACACTTTGGGCATCCAGCAGCCTGGGCCTTCCAGTTTTTCAGATTGGATCATATGGGCTAAAATCTCGAAAATAGATCTTCGCGAATTTCTCGCAACATAGACCCTTGAATCAAAGTTTGACCACACATGAATCGCTGGAACCCCTGAATTGGCGGGAAAAGCGACTTCGCTGTCAACCCCAAGGAGCCTCCGATGAAGATCACCGACGTTACCGCCTACCCTGTCTGGGCCGGCCATCGCAACTTTCTCTTCGTCGTCGTTGACACCGACGAAGGAATCTTCGGCGTAGGCGAGTCCGGTCTGACCAGCCGCGAAAAGGCAGTGATCGGCGCGGTTGAGCACTTCAAAGAGATACTCGCGGGCCAGGACCCCTTTCGCATAGAACATATCTGGCAGTGGCTGTTCCGCGGCGGCTTCTTCCCCGCCCAGCGCGTTCTGAGCTCGGCCATCTCTGCCATCGACATCGCCTTGTGGGACATCAAAGGCAAGGCGCTCGGCGTGCCCGTCTACGAACTGCTTGGCGGCCGCGTGCGTGACAAAGTCGTCTGCTACCCCCACAATCACGTCCACGCCCTGGAAGTGGAACCGCTGGTCGAGAGCTGCCTGGAAACCAAGGAGCAGGGCTGGAAGTTCGTCCGCTGGGGTCTCCCTCAAGACGGCAACATCCTCGAGCCCCGCCAAGCCGTGCGCGCCGCCCTGCGTCAGTTTGAGGCCGTGCGTAACGCCGTGGGCGATGAGATCGACATCTGT
This sequence comes from Caldilineaceae bacterium, assembly GCA_965200615.1. GTDB lineage: Bacteria > Chloroflexota > Anaerolineae > Caldilineales > Caldilineaceae > Bin5. The sequence continues at coordinate 3,410,672 of OZ241377.1, forward strand.
TTCGATGTCCACACCCGCCTGGATCTTCCCGATGTGGTCTGGCTATGCCGCGAAGTCGAGCAGTATGCGCCCTTCTTCATCGAAGACCCACTCCGCTGCGAGAATCCCGACTCATTCAAGACGTTGCGGCCGCGTACCCATGTGCCCATCGCCGCCGGCGAACAGTTCTCCTCAAAATGGGAATTCCGCCAGCTGATCGAGGAGGAGTGGATCGACTACGCCCGCGTCGACATGTGCATCGCCGGCGGCTTCACCGAGACCCGCAAGATCGCCGGCTGGTGCGAGACCCACTATATTAAACTGGTCGTACACAACCCGCTTGGCCCGGTCTCGTCCGCTGCCTGCCTGCAGATGAACATGGCGACTCCCAACTTTGGCGTGCAGGAACAGCCTCGCAAACCGGCGGAAATCCTGCCCGATATTGTCCCCGTACAGCACCACTGGGAAGATGGCTATCTGACGCCGACCGAACTGCCCGGCCTGGGCATTGAGTTCGACAGAGAGGCGGCCGCCCGCCAGCCCTCCCAGTGGCGCGAGACTCCGCAGGTTCGCCGCCTCGACGGTTCCTTCACCAACTGGTAGTTTGCGGGCGGCCTTTTGTCTTGGGGAAAGTAAGGGATTTGAAAAACAGCTTGCAGCCGGAACTGCAGGCAATGAGGAAGAGATAGGAACAATGAAAACAGCAGTCGTATTCGGACCAAAGCAGGGTGGCGTCGTCGACGCGCCCAACCCAACCGCCGGCAAAAACTGGGTCGTCGTCAAAATCCATACCGCCCCCATGTGTACCGAGTTCAAGACCTATGTCTCCGGCAGAGAGGCCCCCTATCTGGGCCATGAGGCCGCCGGCGAAGTCGTCGAAGTGGCACAGCCCTGCCGCGTCAAAGTGGGGGACAGGGTGGTCGTTATGCCCCAGACCCCCTGCGGTCAATGCGAACTCTGTCTCGACGGCGAGTACATACACTGTCAGGACTCGGAGGCGCCTCCCCCTCAACCCGGCGGCGGCGAGGGCAGGGCCACCATGGCCCAGTACATGCTCAAACAGGACTGGATGCTGGTCCCGATCCCCGACGACGTCTCCTACGATCACGCGTCAATGGCCTGCTGCGGCCTGGGGCCGACCTTCGGCGCAGTGCAGCGCTCCCGGATAGGCCCCGACGACACGCTGATGATCACCGGTCTGGGTCCTGTAGGCCTTGGCGGCGTCATCAACGGTACGCATCGCGGGGCCACTGTGATCGGCGTCGACACCAACAAGTACCGGGCTGCATTGGCGCTGGAGTTGGGCGCAGTCGAGGTTGTCGACCCGACCGACTCGGATGCACCGGAAAAAGTCCTGGCTCTCACCCGCGACGGCCGCGGCGTGGACCACAGCATAGACTGCTCCGGCGTAGTCGCCGCCCACCGCTTCTGCATCGACGCCACCCGCCGCAAAGGCACTGTCAGTTTCGTCGGCGAAAGCGGCGCCGACGCCACGCCCATCCATGTCAGCACCGACATGCTGCGCAAAGGCCTCAGCCTGCACGGCTCATGGCATTACAACATAGCCGACACACCGCAGATCCTGCGCGTAATCGCCGCCAATCCAGACAAACTCGATAAGCTCATCACTCACCGCTTCCCCTTGGCTCGCGTGGCCGACGCCTGGGAACTGCAGGCCAGCGCCCAGTGCGCCAAAGTACTGCTCAAGCCGTGGCAATAGGCGAATCGGTTCCCAAGTCTTCCATGAGAATTGCGTCCAAATGATGGTCGTGCTGTTGCCCGGCCTTCGCCCTGTACAGTCGTAGTCGGCTTTCCAACGCTGCGGACACCATTCGTCCGCAACACTCTAGCGCCAGATCATTCCACCATGCGAGACCTTCTAAAGCAGTATTTCGGCTATGACGAGTTCCTGCCGCTGCAGGAAGAGATCATCGCCAGCGTACTGAACGGCGAAGATTCACTTGTACTCATGCCCACAGGAGGCGGCAAATCACTCTGTTACCAGTTGCCCGCCCTGCGCCTCGACGGTCTGACCCTTGTAGTTTCCCCTCTGATTGCACTGATGAAGGACCAGGTTGATGCCCTCAAATCCAACGGCATCCCCGCTGGGTTTATCAATAGCTCGCTCCCATTTGCCGAACTGTTACGCGTCCAGGAGCAAGCTTTACAAGGCGTTCTCAAAATCCTGTATGTCGCCCCGGAACGGCTTGCACTTCCGGCATTCCAGAACTTTCTTTCCAGGCTCAATGTCAGCCTTGTAGCCGTAGACGAGGCCCACTGCATCTCAGTGTGGGGCCACGACTTCCGTACCGACTACCGCCGCCTCGGCGAACTGCGAAATACTTTGCCGGGCGTGCCCTTCCTGGCACTGACGGCCACCGCCACCGAGCGCGTACGACGCGACATCCTTGACCAGCTTCACCTGAACCAACCGCGTCAGTTTATCGCCAGCTTCAACCGCGCCAACCTCAACTACAGCGTCCTGCCCAAAAACAGAGACAACTTTGAAGTCCTCGTCGAACTCCTTCAGAAGCATAAGGGCGAATCATCGATCATCTACTGTGCCGCCCGCAAGGAGACCGAGAGCCTTGCGGCACGCCTGCGCAATAGCGGATTTGACGCCCAACCCTACCACGCCGGTCTATCAAACGAGGCGCGCCGGCAGACTCAGGAAAACTTTATCCGTGACCGCGTTTCCATCATCGTAGCCACCATTGCTTTCGGCATGGGAATCGACAAGCCCAACATTCGACTGCTCGTCCACTACTCAATGCCCAAATCGCTTGAGGGTTACTACCAGGAGACCGGCCGTGCCGGGCGCGACGGCCTGCCCAGCGACTGCGTTCTCCTGTACAACTATGGCGATGCGGCCAAGCAGGAGTTCTTTTTCAACGAGATCGAGGACGAGGCCGAGCGGCGACATGCCCGCCAGAAGTTGGCGCAGGTTGTCGAGTTTTGCCAGCTTCATACGTGCCGGCGTAAGTACATTCTGGGCTATTTTGAAGAGGAGTGGGCAGAGGAAAACTGCGGCGGCTGTGATATCTGTCTGATGCCCAGGGAGGAGTTTGACGCCACCATCATCGCCCAAAAGATCATGTCGGCGGTGATTCGCACTGGTCAGCGATTCGGTATTAGCTATGTCAGCGAGGTTCTGCGGGGAGCGAACACCAAAGCAGTCCGGCAGCGAGACCACGCCAAACTCAGTGTGTATGGCATTGAAAGAGAGCTTTCCGACCGCGAAATCAAGGAAATTGCGGGACTTCTGGTCGCGAAAGATCTGCTCTACAAAAACAGCAGTGAGTACCCCACTCTCGGAGTAACTGAGGCGGGAAGAAGCTTCCTCAGGAATCGCGATACGCTAACCCTCTCCAAGCCCAAGCGGGAAGAGGAGAAGGCGTCCTCTGCCAGCCGTGAAGCACTGGACTATGATCAGGCGCTTTTTGACGAGTTGCGCGATCTTCGACGTCGTCTGGCCGAGGAAAGGAGTGTTCCTCCTTACATGATTTTTGGCGATATCACGTTGCAGCAGATGGCACATTACGTGCCTCAAAGCCGCGAAAGTATTTCACACATTTCCGGGGTGGGCTCAATTAAACTCGAACAACTGGGAGATACCTTTTTGTCCGCCATCGTCGCTCATGCTCATACGCACAACCTGGAGGAGAGAGAAATTCCTATCCGGCAAACAAAGAAGAAAAGCCGAAAGGTGCAAGCTGGATCTACCTACGACCAGACAAAACAGCTGCAGCAGCAGGGCATGTCCATCGAGGAGATTGCGCGAGAGCGCGGCCTCGCGACGAGTACGATCGCCGGCCACTTGGATCGCCTGGTCCGGGCAGGCGAAAATTGGATCTTGGCCCACTGCTCCCTTCCCAGGAGAGGTTTGATAAAATCAGGGAGGCATTGGTCAAAACAGGTGGTGAATTTTTTTCCCCTGCAAAAGAGGCCCTGGGCGACGAATACTCCTACGACGAAATCAGAATTGTTTGGCTTTACCTGGGCCAGAATAAAGACTTGGAGCAAACGTCCTGAAGGAATGAAGAAGATTCTTTTTCAAACAGGGGGTACGTAATCTTGACCTACAAATGCGGCATTATCGGCGTAAGCGGCGGCCGCGCCAACGGCCACGCTGACGCCTACGCCCACATCCCGCGCGGCACACTGGCCTGTATCGCCACTCGCAACCGCGCCAACCTCGACGCCTTCGGCCAACGCTGGAACGTCGACGCCCGCTACACCGATTACCGCGAGATGTTCGAACGCGAAAAACCGGACCTCGTCCACGTCAACACGCCGCCCGACGTCCGCCTCGAAGTCATGCAGGCCGCCGAAGCCGCCGGCGTTGGCGCGCTGATCATCGAAAAGCCGCTCGCCATCCAGGCCGAAGATTATCTGGCGATCCGCAGATTTGCGGACACTGCCAAAGTGAAAGTGGCAATCAACCACCAGCTCCATTTCCACCCGCGTCGCAGCCAGATCCAGTCACTGGTCGCAGACGGAACCATCGGCACAGTCCGCCTGATCGACGCCAGCGCGCGCATGAATATGGCCTACCAGGGTACCCACGTTCTGCAGTCGGTCGCCGCCTTCCATCCCCAGGGAGAGCCGGCCAGCATCTTCGCCCAAATCTCCGGTGGAAACGGTCTGCAGGAAGGCCGCAAGCAGCACTATGCGCCCGACGCAACCTTGGCAACGATTCGCTACAGCGACGGGGCGAGCACACTGTTGCGCTGCGGCACAAACGGCCCCTACGTCTTGGCCGGCGACGAACGCGTCAACGTGCACAAACAGGTGACCGTCTACGGCACAGACGGCTACGTCCACTGGAGCATGTGGGGCTGGGAGACCTCAATCCGCGGCAAGCGCGAACGCGGCAGCCACAACTACCCAGACGAGGACATCCTCGGCCAGGCCGCAATGACCGAAGCCGCCTTCGACTGGCTCGAAGACAACAGCCGGCTTCATCCCCTCAACCTCGACGCTGCCCTGCTTGACTTTCACATTCTGCTGAAGGCCTACATGAGCGGGCTCAACCGCCGCGAGGAAACCCTGACCAGCGAACTCCAGCCAGGGCTGATCGAAGCACTGAGACAGACACTGATGGGTTAGTCAACGAGCGGCGTACCGGAAAACGTTGCAGCAACTAAGGTTTGATGGAATGCGCGAACATTTGTCAGACGATTTTGACTCGCTTTACTTTCTGGACCTTTCCAGGCGCAGGGTCATCCCATCTTTATCGACAAACACTTCGTAAAACAATAAGGGTTCCCCCCTGGATCGGAGACTGGGGCTGAACAGGTCGAGTTGGAGTCCGGAGATGCAGAAGCTGGCGTTACGGCTTGCGGTCGAGATTCCATCCTGTGAACGTGCAGCAGAGAGTTTCAGTGAGCTGAGGCAGGCGCCGATATCAGCCAGCACGCTGAAGCGGTTGGTGAAGGCATACGGGAGCGAGGTGGGGGAGGCCAATGCGCAGGAAGCAGAGGCGATGGCGCGAGTGCCTGAAGAGGAGGAAGCGGTAAGCTATCGGCGTATTCCAGACATGTCCCTGGCCGAATGATAACACAAAGTTGGAGGCAACTGAGCTCGGTAGGAACGGCGGCACTTGGCTCAACACTGCGATCACAAGCCAAGTCCCAAGGGAGTTGCGCGCAAAGGTTACAGGGAACCTCCGGTTGGGCGTCTGGAGAGCTGCAGAACTGCATTTGACAGACAGGGCGAATTGACTAAAATTGTTCCAAATATCAAGGACATACCTCCCGACTCAGGCAATGTCACTCCAGGATAGCAGCGCGCAGACTGAGCAACCGCCCGGTTATGACCACTTGGTAAAGCCTGAAGAGTCGACACTTCCCAACCGGCGCCCTGTACACGAATTGGTAGCAAACAGCTTGAGGCTGACCATCCTGGCTGGCCATCATCTATCAGTGTAAGCCGATTCTACGTACTGAACCACCCGCAGCAGGAACCGCTCGTTGCAGTTTGCAGGTCGTACAGTTGCAAGAGCGACCACTGTATTCATACCATCCGAGTCGTACCAGGGCGTAAAAAGACGCCCCGAAAGGAACTGAGGTGACTGGAATGAAGGGCACCGATCTGGTTGGCCTGTTTACCGAGCATCTGCGCCTGTGCAACGTTAAGAAAGGCGAGGTAGTTCTTGCCTTCACGGACGCGCAGTTCGCCTTTCCCGAGTACCCCGGCGCAATGCTGGCCGCGGCCCGCTCGCTTGGAGCCGAGGCCTTCGCGATCACCGCGCCGTCCGACGCCGAAATCTCCGCGCAGCTCGTGCTCGACGCCTGGAAATCCGCCGACATGGTCGTCGCGATGACCACCATACCGTGGCTTTATACCGACGCCCACAACGAAGCGCTCGCCTCCGGCACCCGTACCCTCATGGTGCATGAACCGGTCGCCAACCTGAAGCGGATGTTCCCCAACGAGGACGTAATCCGGCGGACTTACGCCGGCGCCAAGCGTATGGCCGAAGCCAGTGAAATCCGCGTCACTGACTCCGCCGGCTCCGACTTCACCCTTCGCAAAGACGGCCGCAAGGGCCACGCACAGGTGGGGCTCGCCGACCAGCCCGGCCGCTGGGACCATTGGCCGGCCGGCCTCGTGGCGACAGGTCCCCTCGAAGACACCGCCCAGGGCGCCTACATCGTGCGCGCCGGAGACGTGATCCTGCAGCAGCGCAGGCATACCGTCTCAGAGATTCGCATGACTCTGGAGGAAGGCCTCATCACCAGCATCGAAGGCGGCCTCGACGCGCAGCTTTTGCGAGACTACCTCAGTTCCTTCGACGACCCGGACGCCTTCCGCTTCGCCCATGCCGGTTGGGGTACCGAGCACCGCGCCCTCTGGAACGTCGTCGGCATGGATTCCGAAAGTCTGTACGGTACCGTAATGGTCTCCCCCGGCCGCAACATATTCAACGCCGCCCACGAACATTCCGGCCTTGGCGGCACAAACTACACCAAGGCCCACATCGACCTCTGCTGCCGGCACAAAAACCTCTATCTTGACGGCGAACTGATCGTCAATGAGGACGAGGAGATTGTGCCCGAATATCTGCGGTAAAGCTGAAGCGTAATTCCACCACCCAAAAGGCAGCGAAAGCTCGATTGGAGGAGCAAGAGCATGTCGACCCCAGGACAGACCAATAGCTTTGCGCAGTTACTCGCAGAAGCCCTGGCCCTGAGCAAAATCGGAGAGGGCACGCGCGCCGCCCTTTTGAGCTCGCACGTCTACGACGAACGCGCCATGCGCGCCTACAGCGATGCCCTCGATATCCTCGGCGCCGATTGGGTTCGCGTCATCATGCCAGGGCGCACCCAGGGAACCAGCTTTGCCAACCCCGTGCAGGACGGCTCCTTTGTCGCCGACATTCTCAAGGCCGCCGACGTCGTCGTTCGGCCGACCACAGCGAAGGGCGCCGTAGCCGACATCGGCATGTACACGCCCGTCTTCGAAGAGATCATAATGAGCGGCACGCGCTGGTGGGACTGCTCGGTCGGCGGTTCTGAAACGCTCCTCCGCAAGCTGTTCCCGACGCAGCCCATGATCGACCGCACGCGGGCGGGGGCCGTCCGCATGCAGGACGCCAAATCCCTGCGGATCACCTCCGAGGCCGGTACCGATCTGACGCTCAGCGTCGAAGGGCGTATCGGCCACTGCCAGGTCGGCATCGTCGACGAACCCGGCCGCTGGGACAACTTCGGCTTCGGCCTGGTGGCCACCGCGCCCGTCGAGGACTCCGCCAACGGCAAGGTGGTATGGGACGCCGAAGACTCGCTCGGCGAACTGCTCGGCTCCTACAGCGCGCTGCTGCCGGAACAGGTCGTTACCCACTTCGAGAACGGCAAAATCGTCCGCATCGAAGGTGGCTGGGTCGCCCGCCGCTTTGAGGACTACCTGGCCGGTCTGAAACGTCCCGAATTCTATCGAATCGCACATATCGGCTGGGGCACCCATCAGAGCGCCGCCTGGGGCGGCCCCGGCTGGAACACCGCCGAGTGGGAGAGCTATTACGGCTGTATCATGCTTCACCTGGGCATGAATATCTTCTCCACGCTCGCCCCGTACAACGGCCTTCATGGCCAGAACCGTCCATCGATCGCCTGGCCGATGCCTTCGCATGCCGGCGGCTGTCTCTTGCGGCATGACCTCTATCTCGATGACGAACTGATAGTGAAAGCGGGTAAGATCGTTCCCGACGAACTGAAGTAAACGAGGCTTCCAATTACCGCGCCGCAATGTGCGGCCGTTTGCCAAGATAATAGCCAGAGAGGAGTCAATCCATGCGTATGCAGGATTTCGCCGTATCCTACCATGCTGCTACAGAGATTGTCGGACTGTTCCGTGAGGTGCTGGAAGGGTGCAAGCTCACCTCCGATGAGACGCTGCTTCTCTTCACCGACACCCGCTTCAACCCAACTTACCCTGCGGCATTCATGGCGGCGGGGCAGGAGATCGGCGCAGAAGTCATTCAGATGACCGTCCCGTCTACTCTTCCCGAAATCTCGTCAGCTTACATTCGCGATGCCTGGAAAGCCGCCGACCTGGTGATCGGCATGTCACAAGTGCAGTGGCTCTATTCGCGGGCCCACGACGAAGCGCGTCAGTCAGGAACGCGCGCGCTTATGGTCGTCGAACCGATCGACGTTCTGCGCCGGCTCTCCCCAAACGCCGACGTGCGCAATCGCGGCCGCGCCGGCGTTCCTGTACTGTCGGCCGCAAAGGAGATGCGCATCACTTCCAGGAACGGCACCGATTTTGTAGTCAATAAGGAGGGCCGCGAAGCCTACACCCTCTACAGCCTGGCAGACGAACCGGGCAAGTGGGATCACTGGCCTCAGGGTCTGGTAACCTTCTTCGCCGCCCCCGGCCAGGGCGACGGCACAATCGTGGTGGACCCCGGGACCGTCTTCCTCAAGTTTCGCCGGCACTCCACAGAACCCGTGAAGCTCACAGTTCGCGAAGGCCGAATCGTAAAGTTTGAAGGAGGCACGGAGGCCCGCCTCGTCGAAGAGTGGTTCGCTCAGTGGAACGACCCCCGCTCCTACGAGCTCGCCCACGTCGGCTGGGGCACCGAACACCGCGCCGACTGGAATGTTATCGGCATGGACTCCGAGGCCTATTACGCCAACTTCCTCATCGCCTTTGGCCGCAACATCTTCTGGCCGGTCGGCGGCGATAACGACGTCGAGTCGCACTGGGACTTCTGCTGCCTCGACCACGAAATCTACATTGACGGCCAGGTAGTCGTGGAGAACGGCACGATCGTTCCGGAGAACCTCAAGTAATGCGACTGCTGCAATACGTCGGCAAGCGTCTGCTCCAACTGATCCCGGTACTCTTAGGGGTCTCTGTTATTATTTTCACCATCTCCCATGTCCTTCCCGGCAATCCGGTCTACCTGTTTGTCGGGATCGACACAACGCCGGAAGAGATTGAGGCGATCACCAAGCGCCTGGGGCTTGACAAACCCTTGCATGAGCAGTACTTCATCTGGCTGGGAAACGTGCTGCGCGGGGATCTTGGCGACTCCTGGTTCACCTCCGAGTCCGTTGCCCAGGACCTGATTCGGAGGTTCCCCGCCACCTTCGAAATGACAACCGCTGCCCTGCTGCTTGCCATCGCGCTCGGAGTTCCACTCGGCGTCCTGTCGGCAGTCTACAGAAACAGCTGGATCGACAACATCAGCCGCGGCATTACCCTTCTGGGCGTGTCCGTGCCTTCCTTCTGGTTGGGGCTCCTGCTGATCTACGTCCTCTTCTTCCTGTTGCGCATCTTCCCGCCGCCAAGCGGCCGCATCGGTCTGCTCGTCTCGCCGCCGGATCGAATCACCGGCCTCTACCTGGTCGATAGCCTGGTCACTGGCAACTGGAAGGCATTCAGTTCGAGCGCACAACACCTGGCCTTGCCTGTCATAACCCAGGCCCTGGTTACGCTCGCGCCCATCACCCGCCTGATGCGCTCGTCAATGTTGGAAGTGCTTGGGTCGGAGTATATCCAGGCAGCCCGCGCTAACGGCGTGCCCGATCGCCAGATCTATTTTCGTGACGCTCTCCGCAATGCGCTCCTCGCTCCCCTGACTTTTGTCGCACTCGTTTACGGCAACCTGTTGGGCGGCAGCGTTGTGCTCGAGAGGATCTTCTCCTGGCCGGGAATAGGACGCTACGCGCTCGAATCTATCGTCGTCAAGGACTACAACGCCGTGCAGGGCTTTGTCCTGCTCGCCGCGGTACTATACGTCCTTGTGTTCCTGATCGTCGATATCCTCTACTTTGTCATCGATCCAAGAATAACCGCCTAGCCTCTCTGCCGTCCGTGCAGATGACCGGCTGCTATCCGAATGTCCGCAGTTGTTCACATTAGCGAGATTGAAAAGGAACACCGGGGACTGAGAAATGAGTGCACAGGGAACACCCCTGCAACTGGGACTGGATACAGAACTGCCTCCGGGCCTGCAGCGATTCCTCTACCAGCTGCGCCGCAACTGGTCGACGATGGTAGGCATCGCCATAATCCTGTTCTTCGTCCTGATCGCCATCTTCGCGCCGCTGCTGGCGACACACGACCCGGTTGTCACCAACTTGGAAGAGCAGTTCCAGCCCCCCAGCGCCAGGCACTTTTTCGGTACCGACGAGGTAGGATGGGACATCTACTCCCGCGTAATCTACGCGACGCGCGTTGACTTCTTTATCGCCATTGCTTCGGTACTCATGGCGATTGCGATCGGCGTCCCCCTCGGGGGGCTGACCGGCTACTTCAGCGGCCGTTTCGATGATATCCTGATGCGCATCCTCGACGCATTCCAGGCCTTCCCGCCGCTCATCCTGGCCATGGCCGTCGTCGCCGCGCTGGGCAGAAGCATCTGGCTCGTCATCGCCGTGATCGCGTTCATCAACTTCCCCTCCTACCTCCGCGTCGTCCGCGCCGAAATGAAGAGTAAGAAGGAAAGCTTCTATGCCGAGGCCGCGCGGTCGGTCGGCAATCCATCCCACCGGCTCATCTTTCGGCATCTCATTCCCAACTGTCTCGACCCCGTTCTTGCTCAGGCCCCCCTCAACGCAGGCTGGGCAATCCTGGTCGCCGCCAGCCTCAGCTTCATCGGCCTGGGCGTCCCCATCCCAACCCCTGAGTGGGGCTCGATGATCAATGACGGCGTCGGAGGTATAGTCAGCGGCGAATGGTGGATCTCCTTCTTCCCGGGTCTGACCGCCATGCTCGCCGTTCTCGGTTTCAATCTGTTATCTGAAGGACTGAGGGATATCTTCGATCCCAAGCGCATGGAAATGTAAGCGATGATTGAAGTTCGGGACTCGGACACTCTTCTCGAAGTCAGAGGGCTGCATACCTACTTCTACACCTATGAAGGTGTGGTCAAGGCGGTCAACAGCGTGTCCTATAAGCTCAATCGAGGTGAAATCACCGGGCTGGTCGGAGAGAGTGGCTCCGGAAAATCCGTGACCGCACAGTCCATCATCCGCCTTGTAAAGGCGCCCGGCAGAATCGTCGAAGGCGAAGTCTGGCTGGATGGGCAGGATCTGATGTCCTGCAGCGAAGCAGAAATGCAGACCATACGCGGCCGCAAAATCTCCATGATCTTCCAGGAACCACGCGCCGCCCTCAACCCCCTCTTCACAGTCGGCGACCAGATAAGCCGCGTCATCCAGCTGCGCGAAGGCTGCTCCCGCAGCGTTGCTGAGAACCACGCAGTTGAAATGATGAGGGCCGTCGAAATCGCTGACCCCGACCGCCGCGCCGGCGCCTACCCCCATGAACTTTCCGGCGGCATGTGCCAGCGTGTCATGGTTGCCATGGCGCTCAGCGCCAACCCGCTCCTGCTGATCGCAGACGAACCGACCACCGGCCTGGACGTGACTGTGCAGGCCCAGGTCCTCGATCTGATTCGCCTGCGCGTGAAATCGGCCGGATCCGCCTGCCTGTTCATCACCCACGACCTCGGCGTCGTCGCCGAACTGTGCGAACGTGTGATCGTCATGTACGCCGGGCGCGTCGTCGAACAGGGACCCGTAGCCGAGATTTTCTCGAATCCGCGCCACCCGTATACCCAAGGACTGATCGCATCCACCCTGCGCGTTGACATCGATAAGCCGATTTCCACGATTCCGGGCACCGTGCCGGATGCCGTTCATCTGCCCAGTGGATGTACATTTCATCCGCGCTGCCCCTTTGCCGAAGAGCTCTGTCAGCAGGAAGAGCCGCAGATGGTCGAAGCCGGGCGAGACCATACAACGCGCTGCCACATCGTTTCAGGACGAATTGAACGCGAAATGCTCGAAGAAGCCTGGACGTTGGCGACCGCTTAATCCGGCATCATTGGTTTGATGCTATAGCTGGCCTGAATAGAAGTCCCTGACCCAAAGACCCGTAATGACGAAAGCAAACGGCGAAGCCTTCGTACAGATCCGAAACCTACGCAAAGATTTTCCGATTCGAGTCGGCATGTTTTCCCATGTCCGCCTGCGCGCTGTTGACGATATTTCGTTCGACATCCCCAAAGGCGCCACCATGGGATTGGTGGGCGAAAGCGGATGCGGCAAGACGACCGCCGGACGCTGCCTCCTGCGCTTGATCGAACCGACGTCCGGCGAAATCCGAATGGGAGAACATAACCTCACCGACCTCAAATCGGAGCAGGTTGCTCAAATGCGGGGTCGCATGCAGATGGTCTTTCAAGACCCTGGCGGATCGCTGACGCCCCGCATGACAATCGGCGCCATCCTGCGCGAGCCGCTCGATCTGCACACCAATCTGAACGCGCACGAAAAGGACCAGCGAGTCCGTCAGCTGCTTTCCCAGGTGGGCCTGCAGCCCGATCACCTCTCGCGTTACCCACATCAGTTCAGCGGCGGCCAGCAGCAGCGGATCGGCGTGGCCCGCGCCATCGCCACCCATCCCGATTTCATCGTTCTCGACGAACCGACCTCCGCGCTCGATGTATCTGTTCGCGGCCAGATTCTGCGCCTGCTTACCCAGTTGCAGGAAGAGATGGGCCTGACCTATCTGTTCATCTCCCACGACCTGAGTGTCATCAAACATACCTGCAACCATGTCGCCGTCATGTACCTGGGACGCATCGTCGAAATAGGGAGCACAGAGGACATCTTTGGCTCACCTTCCCATCCCTACACTCAGGCCCTGCTTTCGGCAGTTCCGATTCCCGACCCAGCGCAACGCGGCAAGGAGCGCCTGAAACTGCCGGGGGAGGTACCCAGCCCAATCGACCTGCCCCCAGGTTGCCGGCTCTATTCGCGTTGCCCATACCGGCGAGACGCCTGCTTGGAACCGGGGCCTCCGCTTCTGCAGGTCGGCGAGTCGCACAAAGCCGCCTGTATCCTCGTCGATGAGAATATCCGTCTTGGCGGAGGCAACGCCGCCGCCCTGTCACAGCTTGTCTAGGCGCATGATCGTGTATGGCCGAGGAACCCGTCCTGTTTGACCTGGCGGCGAAGACCGACCGCTGCGCGAGCGCCGCCCGATAACAGCGTCCTGATCCAGCTGTCAGGACTTTACCAAAATCCGACAGACAAAGTGGATAGCGAGCTGGCGCTTCCTGAAGCACTCTTGCCGAAAGGAGTTTGCAGACATGCTGAGCAAAACGATGTCGCACCGTGTCTTGATGGTGACTGTTGTCAGCCTTCTTGTCGTGGCGCTGCTGGCTGCCTGTGCCCCCGCTGTTGGCCCCGAAGACTCGGCCGACACCGGCGAAGCCGCCGCGGATACATCCGGGATGACAGGCCGCGAAGCCGCCATAGCTACTGCTTCCGAAGAAGATCGAACGCTCATCGTCGCCGTCAGCCAGGATCTCTCTACGCTCGACTGGGACGCCTCCGGTGCCTTCCCGCGCATGACCGAGACGCAGGTCAATGTCCTCGGCAGTTGGGCGCAACCGGCCATCATCGAGCTTGAGGACGGTAGCATGGTCGGCGACGCCCTCAATTTCGAGCCGATGCTGGCCGATTCGATGGTGATCTCCATGGATGGCACACAATGGACCTTCAAACTGCCAGAGGGCATGAAGCACTATCCTTCCGGCAACGAGATCACCGCCAATGATTACCTTTACTATAAGGACCGGCGCGGCAACATGCGCGTCCCGCCTTCCCTCGACCGCCTGGTGCGCCTGGCCACTAAAGAGGAGCCGCTCAAAGGCTTTGAGGTGATCGATGACTACACTTTCCGCTTCAATGCATCGGACTGGACGCCCATTCTGCGGCCCTTCATGAGCTGCTGCCAGTTCGGCTACCTCATCGACAGCCAGGCCTACATGGATTCCGGCGAAGCCGACGGCGACAAGTGGGGTCAGGAGTACGCCAAGACCAACATGCCGAGCAGCGGTCCCTACTACATCCACGAACGCATCCCCAACGAGTCGATGGAGTTCCGTACCAACCCGAACTGGCAAGGCAAAGAGCCGTTCTTTAACCGCATCATCTTCACCGTCGTGCCCGAGTCCGCCGACCGCGTACTGTTGCTCAAAGCTGGCGAAGTCGACATGGCCCAGGACCTCTCGGCCAAGGAGATCAACGATCTTCGCAGCGACGCCAACGTCCAGGTAAAGCAGGTGCGTATCGGCGACATGATCGTCATGCCGATCAACCACAACTCCGAACCCTTCAACAACAAACTCGTGCGTCAGGCCGTGGCCTACCTGATTCCCTACGACGACATCATTGAGAACGTATGGTACGACAGCGCCGAACGAAGCTACGGCCCTGTGCCCTCAATGGTTCCCGGCTTTGACCACAGCTACTGGCCCTACGACCTCCCCGAAGAGGAGGCAATTGCCAAGGCCAAGGAGCTCCTGGCCGAAGCCGGCTATGCCGACGGCCTCGAGTTCGACCTGAACATCGACCTCGGCACGCCTGAGCAGGCAAGCATGGCCAAGATCATTCAGAGCGCTCTGTCCAAGGCCGGCATCACCGTCAACATCAATCCAATGCCGCGCGCGGCCTATCAGGAAGGCAAGAACCAGGGTACCCATACTTCGGCCCTCGATACCCTCTTCCCCTGGGTCGCCGAACCCGGCTACTTCATGGACATTCTGCTGGGCTGCGCCTCCTACGGGAATCGTTACAGCGGAATCTGCTTGGAAGAGGCGGATGACCTGATCCGGCAGGCCGGCACGACCGTAGACGAAGATGAGAGATTTGAGCTGTACAGCCAGGCCCAACGCCTCCACATCGACAACGCGTCCTGGATCTGGCTCGGCGCCCGCTACTTCAATCTGGCCATCGGTTCCGATATCGCCGGCTATGTCGCCTTCCCCGACACCCGCACGCGCTACTGGCACCTCTATCGCGATGATGCCAAGTAGCCTTCGGGCCAGGTAGCGGTCGTGCGCCGCCGTCCCGTTCTCCGGGCAACTGCGCGGGACACGACCGCCGCCTGAGCTAGCCTGCATCTTGGCAGGACGAAACGAATATATCGACAGTGCCGGGGACCTTATGTACAGGACTCGCCGCCCTGCGACGAAGTTGCCGGCGTCTCCGACACTGTCCTGTTCAGAGTTCAACGTGATGACCGTCACAAGGCTGCCAGGTCCGTGGTTCCCACAAAACTGAGCCAGCGGTATATCTTCGACTTCTGGTATCCGCTGGCGCTCAGTTGGCTGATGATGAGCATCGCCGACCCAGTTGTGAGTGCCGGAATCACCCGCCTGCCGCAGCCGGAGCTGGAACTGGCCGCATTCGGAGTGGCTCAACCGATCGCCATCCTCATGGAAAGCCCCATCATCTACATGCTGGGCACCGGGGTGGCCCTTGTTCACAACCGCGCCATGTACCAGCTGGTCTGGCGCTTCATGCTACACCTTTCGATCCTGATGACCGTGGCCAGCGCACTCCTTTTCTTTTCACCGGCCTACCATGTAATGACCCGCACGCTCCTCGGCCTGACTGAGGATGTGGCGGCTGCCGCCCGTCCCGCCATGCAGCTTCTCCTGCTCTGGCCCGCCGCCATCGGTCTGCGCCGCTTCCTGCAGGGCGTCCTCATCAGGCATGGCTACACCCGCCATATCACCTGGGGAACGTTGTTCCGGCTCGCCACGCTTACCGTCACCATGGCCGTCGGCGTCTGGTTTGGCGGCCTCCCCGGCGCCGCGCTCGGCGGCCTGGCAATGGTCCTGAGCGTAATCATTGAGGCGGTCGTAATCGCCTGGTGGGCCCGGCCGATTGTGCGTACGCATATCTTTGGCAGAGTAGAGACTCCCGAACAGAGCCAGCCCGACATGACGTACGCCGGCATGTGGCGCTTTTACCTCCCCTTGGCCGCAACAGACGTCATGCGCGTCATCTCCCGTCCTCTCGTCGTCGCAGGCATAGCCCGCTCTGCCATGCCCGCCGCTTCTCTTGCCGCCTTTCCGGTCGCTTTTGGCCTGGGAATGTTCTTCTCCAGCCCCATGCGCGCCTCCCATGAGGTGGTCATAGCGCTCCTCAGGGACGAACGTACCTACAAGGCGCTGCGGCGCTTCGTCGTAACTTCGGGCACCCTGCTGAGCCTCGCTATGGCGGCGCTCGTTTTCACGCCTTTGGACCACTACTACTTCATCGTTCTCCTGGGTGTGCCGGCCGATATCAAGCCGCTGGCAGCGCTCGGCGCCCAATTCATAGTACCGATCACCTTCCTGATGGCATGGCAAAACCTCTATCGCGGCCGCCTCATGAAGCGCCATGATACCCGCTTCATTCAGATCGGCATGGCGGTCAATCTGGTCAGCATGTTGCTGGCGCTCACTATCGGCGTCTCTGTCGGCCTGGCTTCCGGCATCGTCGTCGGCGCCGCCTCCGTCATTCTTGCCCATACAGTGGAAGTTGTCGTTCTGAACGCGGCCAGCCGGCCGCCTGACACCTTTTCCGACATTCAGGCTTCTACCGCTCATTGACATTTCGAGTACGAACCGCCCCAAACGCCGCGCCAAGACGTGCCCGGCGAAACCTGCCCGCAGACCGCACCGCTTGCTCAGGACAGTTTTCGGTGCGCAACTGACCAACAAGGAGCGTTTCAAATGGCAAACTTCGAACTCGCAGGCCTGAGCGCCGCGCCAGGTGAAGTCGTAAAGGGCCACCTCGGCCACGTCACACTCGCCGACGGCAACAAAGTTGGTGTGCCGGTTGTCATCGTCAATGGCGTTGAAGACGGCCCCACACTGGTCGTTACCGCCTCCATTCATGGCACCGAAATCAACGGCACCGGCGCCCTCCTCAAAACAGTGCGGGCGACCGACCCCCAACAGCTGAAAGGACGTCTCGTTGCCATAACCGTCGGCAACCCCTTCGCCTTCCAGGTCGGCTCCTACTTCTCTCCCGTCATCGCGCCCACAGGCGACGGCATCAACATGTCCTCCGCTCCTATGTGGCCGGCCGATTCCGGCGGCACAGTCACCCTTCGCCTGGCCGGCGTGATCGGCGAAGCGCTCAAAGTAGCCACCCACTCCATCGACGTTCACTCCAATCCACCCGACGCCATCCCCTTCACCCTCATTCGCCGCGACGCCTGTGAGAACGAAACCGTACTGGCGGAGATGGAAAAGATGGCGGAGGCCTGGGGTTTCACAGTCATCGATTCGCCCGGCCGCTCCGCAACCGGTGTCGTCGGCAGCTCCCTGGCACATGGCATCCCTTCCATGACACCCGAGCTGATCGCCGATTTCTTCCTCTGGGAGGACAACACGAACTCCGGCCAGATCGGGATCACCAACGTCATGAAAGCCATCGGCATGCTTGAGGGCGACATCGTTCCACAGGCGACGCCGCCGATGCAAGGCGACTTCTACATGGCCGACCGCCTCACCTCGCACAAAGGCGGCCTGATGTGGATCAAACACCCCCCCGGCGCCTTCCTGCGCGAGGGCGACGTTGCCGTAGACATGATGGACGTCTGGGGCGATCTCATCGAGGAAGTCAAAATGCCCTACGATGGCTACTGCTGGTCCTTCACAGGTGGAGTCGGTTACACTCAGGTCGTGCCCGAAGGCACCCAGATCGCTTTCACCTTCCGCGAGCGCTGACGCTGACTGGTTCGTACTGCACGGCAAGCTGGTCTCGTGGTTTCTTTGTTAGGGCGGGCCTGCGTCAAATAGGATAGCGAAAATTGAGTTCCGACGTCAATGTAGGTGCGATGCCGCCGCCGTCAGCCGCACAGGCGGTGAAACTTGATAAATTCAAACTTGGCGTGCTCTCCTTCGGTCATTTGGTCGGGGATATGTACTACGCCACGCTGATTCCCCTCTGGCCCCTGCTGATCGACAGAATGGCGCTCACCCTGACCGACGTGGGATTCTTTACCTCCCTCACCAGTTTCATGCTCATGCCCGTACAGCCCTTCATCGGCTGGCTGGTGGACCGTTTCCCTCGCGCCTGGTTCATGATCCTGGGACTGATCGGCGCGGCGCTCGGCATGAGTTTCATCGGGCTCGCTCCTACCTATACCCTGCTCATGGTCTGCGTCGTTTTCGGTCGATTCAGCAACGCCATCTTCCATCCGCACGCGGCCATGATGGTGCGCGCAACGTCGGGAGGACGGCACGGCGCCGCTATGTCCATATTCGCCTTTGCCGGCAACATAGGCATCGCCGTCGGCCCTCTCCTCAGTGTCGGCGTCGTCACTCTGTTCGGTCTGGATTCCACCTACCTGATGATACCGTTCGGGCTGATAGCCGCCGCTGCCATCTACTACTTCATCGGCGTGGATGTTCCCAAGGAGTCACCGTCGTCCGCACCGAAAGACGAAAACGGTAGCCGGCTGGCTTCCGCAGCCCAGACTTTCGTCGGACCTTTGCTCTTGCTGGCGGTGTTGATGACTTTCCGGGCCGCGATTTGGGGCGGCTTCAGGACCTTTTTGCCTATCTTTCTCGTTGACAACCGCGCCGTGACCTTTCTCATCGGAGGACTCGGGCTGTCCGCGCTCTCGCTGTTTGGCGCTTTGGGCGGATTGCTGGGCGGCCATCTCTCTGACCGTTACTCCGGCTCGTGGGTCATTGCAATATCTCTTCTGATCTCCGCCTTGACAATCTTTGCCTTTGTAAGAACAGACGGCGTCCTGAGCCTCCTGATGTTGATCGTGGCCGGTATGTCCTTGTTCGCAAGCCAGCCTGTTGCCACCGTGTTGGCCCAGGAACTCGCCCCGGACCGCATGGCCATGGCCTCAGGAGTAATGATGGGCATGGTATGGGGAATCGGCGCGCTGTTCGTAACGCCTATCGGCATGCTGGGTGATGTCTTCGGACTGAACGCCAGCATGTATGCCCTTGCCGGTCTGGCCGCGCTGACAGGCTTGGGCTCGTTCCTGCTTCCGGAGTTCAGGCAACGCTATGGAAGCAGGCTTCGCGAGGTCTTTCTGCCCCCTTCTACTTGATTCAATACGAGGATATGAACTAAACTTCAGCCTGACCGGTCAACGCGGCGGTTCCGCCGTAAATACAGACCCGATTTCAGCAAGGAGCAGTCTCATGACAACCCGAATCCTGTACATCAATCCGCTTGGGACGGACATGTACGACGAGTACACCTATAACATTCTGCAACCTGCCGCTTGCCCGGACACCGAGCTGGTCGTCCGCAGTTTGCAGGATGTTCCCAAGACCCCTTATCTGCCGCCGGCGGCCTACTTCACCAACCAGCTCCTTCATGCGGTCATTGAAGGGGAGAAAGAAGGTTTCGATGGCATTTCGATTGGCTGTTGTGCCGACCCAGGCGTTGAAGAAGCCAAGAGACTCGTCAATATCCCCGTTTCCGGCCCCTTCGAAGCTCTGGCGCATACCGCCCCCGCGCTGGGCCGCGTAACGATCGTCGCCGGGAACAGGAACAGTGGCTCCTGGAACCACCTGGTCCACAGATACAATATGGCTCCCTGGCTGGCGGCCGTGCGCGAGGCCCATTTCGCCCATCCCGATCCCGAAATGGCTATGCGGCTGTTTGAGGAGGATGAGTCGGAGCTGCGCCGCATCGTCGTGGCCGAAATGGACCGGGCGGCACGTGAAGACGGTGTCGAACAGGCCAGACTCGCGCTCGAAGAGGATGGCGCCTCTGCGGTCTTTTTCGCCTGCACGCTCTGGTCAGGGCTTCTTGAACCTGTCGCCCGCGCCGTATCTGTAACAGTGCTCGACCCGATGATCACTGCGCTCAAGTATATCGAAATGGTCGCCGCCACACGCAGATACTACAATGAGTATCAGCTTCAACTCTCGTTTGCCAGACACGCCCGTTTCCCTGTTTCGACCGAGGCTGTCCCCTCGTTGAACTGACAACCGATCAGTAAACGGTAGTCGACAAAGCCGGGCTGCTTTCGCAAGAACCGAAGACCATCCTCAGGATATCGAACTATCAGCTGAGACAATTGCAGGGGCAGAGCAACAATCTGCCTCTGGCGACACCTGCATCGAACCAGAGGAGAATTACATGGACCGCTTCGAAGCCAACGTCCAGAACAATCAGGAGCGCTTTCTCGCTGAACTCCAGGAGTTCTGCCGCAAACCAAGCATAATCGCGCAGGATATAGGCATAGATGAGACCGCCGAATGGGTCAGTGACCGGCTGCGCAACGTTGGATTCGAGTCCAGGGTAATCTCTGTAGACGGTGGGGCGCCCGTCGTCTACGGCGAAATGGGGTCGGGCGACAAAACGCTCATGATCTACAACCACTACGACGTCCAGCCCCCGGAACCCTTGGACCTGTGGGATTCCGGCCCCTTCGACGCCGAGATCCGCGACGGCCGCGTCTGGGCCCGCGGCGTCTCCGACAACAAGGGCCCCTGGATGGCGCGCGTCCAGGCCATCGAGGCCTACCAGCAGGAGATCGGCGAGCTGCCCTTCCGAATCAAGTGGATCGTTGAAGGAGAGGAGGAGATCGGCAGCCCCAACCTGGGCCGCTTCGTCGAGGAAAATCGCGATCTCCTGCAGGGCGCCGACGCCTGCCTCTGGGAAGGGGGAAGGCGGGACGGCGCCGGCAGGCCGGTCATCTCTCTCGGCATGAAAGGAATCGCTTATCTCGGCCTTTCCGTCAGCGGCGCAAGCAGCGATCTCCACTCCATGAATGCCCCCATAGTCGGCAATCCGGCATGGCGGCTCATCTGGGCCCTCGCCAGCCTTAAGGACGAGAACGAGAACATTACAGTCGACGGTCTCATGGACCACGTTGTTAAGCCCACCGCAGACGAGTTGGAATACATCCGGGGGATTCCCTTCGATGAAGAGCAGAACAAGCAGGACTTCGGCATCGGCTCCTTCCTGAAAGGAGCAACCGGACCGGAGATAGTCAAGCAACTCCTGTTCGACCCGACCTGTACCATCTGCGGCTTTCTGGCCGGCTACACGGGCCCCGGTCTCAAAACCGTCCTTCCCAATCAGGCCTCGGCAAAGGTAGATTTCCGCCTGGTCCCTGACCTGAACCCCGAACTGGCGCTGCGCCTCGTCAGAGAGCACCTCGACCGCCGCGGATTCACCGACGTCAATGTCGAGCTCCTGGCACAGCTCTGGCCCTACCGGTCACAGGTCGACCATCCCTGGGTCCAGGCAAGCATCTCCGTGGCCCGCGACATCTTCGGCGCCGAGCCGGTCGTATACCCCTCTTCAGCCGGCGGCGGACCCATGTACCAGCTGTGCGGGACATTCGGCATTCCCGGCATCTCGGGCGGCGGCGTCGGGAACCCCAACTCAAATCTCCACGCGCCCAATGAAAACATATTTGTCGAAGATTACATGCGGTCAATTCTCTATACCGGCCACCTGATCCAGGCAATCGGCAACCTATAGTTCCTGCCTGTTGTGTCTCGATGTGGACGGACATTTCCGCCTTGCCTGATAGCAGGCAACGCCGGCGCGCCTTCTTCCTGCCGGGTCTGGGCCCTACATGAACAGGAATGTCTCAACTGTAGAAGGCGCCCGTACCGGGAAGTGGGTGGCCCTGCTTGCGGTTATCGCCGGGATTCTTGTCCAGGCCCTCAACCAAAGCACTGTTCAGGCCGCGCTGCCGACCCTGTCCCAGGAACTCGGCGCCAACTTTACCACCATTCAGTGGGTGCTGCTCAGCTTCCAGATCACATTGTCGGTGGTCATGCTGAGCGTTGGCCGGCTGGCCGACATGTTCGGCAAGAGACGCATATTCATCGTCGGGCATCTCTCTTTTGGGTTGGCCTCTCTGCTGTGCGCGTTTTCCCCCAACGTCTACTTCCTCATCGGCTTCCGCGTCCTTCAGTCCACCGGCGCCGCGGTCGTCACCGTCCTCTCAATGGCGATCGTTGCCGAAATCTTTCCTGATGCGGAAAAAGGCCGTGTTCTGGGTATCGCTGCCGGCGCCAACTCTTTCGGACACTTCGTGGGCCCGATTCTTGGCGGCTATCTGATCGGCGCCTACGGCTGGCGGATCGCCTTCTTCATGCTGGTTCCCTGCGCGCTGTTGGCCGCGCTGCTGGCCGCCCGCTACATCCCCGCCCTTTCGCCCTCCGGGACAGCCCAGCGCTTTGACATTCTCGGCGCGGCGCTGATCGGCGCGGCCATGTGCACGCTTTCGCTCGGCCTGTCCTATGGCCAGCTCATTGGATTCGCCCACGTCTATGTCCTTCTTCTTTTCGCTGTCAGCGCAGTCGGGCTTGTGTCCTTTCTCTTCGCCGAACGCCGTGTCGCCCATCCCGTGCTGGACTTCGAGCTTTTTCGCAGCCGCCCATTCAGTCTCCACATCGCGCTTGCCGGGCTCGCCGGCATCGCGACCTCCGGTGTCACCTTTCTGCTCCCATTCTTTATGCAACTTGCGCTTGGCCTCACCATCCTGCAGGTCGGTTTCGTGATGGCGATCGTATCCATCGAAATCGCGCTGATTGCCCCCGCCGCCGGCTATCTCGCCGACCGCCTCGGCGCCCATCGCGTGACCCTGATAGGGCTCGCAGTTCTTCTGGTCGGCTTCCTCGTCGCCAGCGCCGCCAACCTGAACAACAGCCAGCTTGACTTTCTCCTGCGCATATTGCCCATGGGCATCGGCATCGGCCTCTTCATGAGCCCCAATAGCGCAGTCATCATGGCCGCGGCGCCTCCGGCCCGGATCGGTGTCGCTTCAGGCCTGATCGGGTTGACGCGAATGATAGGTCAGACGACCGGAATCGCTCTTCTGGGCGCCGTCTTTGCCAGTAACGTTGCGCGCTCCGCCGGCATGCCGGTCGACGTGACCGACGCCTCCCCTCTGGCCATCAGTCAGGCTTTTCGACTGCAGTTCTTCATTGTTGCTGTTGTGATCGGGGCAACCCTGCTCTGGTCGTTGAAGTCCAGATCTGAAAAACGGGCCTAAACCCGCCAGGCTTCAGTCATGTTGTGCTGGGGTAACGCCGCGCCCAGGGCACCATTCCTGTCTGGCCTTGAGTAACGGCTGAACTGCCTTTCCATCAAACGCAGTAGCTCAGATGAAACGGCCCGGTGCGAGGAGCTGTCGAAGAGGCTGTGGCTCTCGCGTGGGTCGGTCTCCAGGTCGAAGAGTTCGTGGGGTCCGCTCGGATGCCTGCGAACGAGCTTGTATCGGCGCGTTCGCGCCATACGCGCCATTCCATACTCGCCAAACTGGACGTCTCGCCAGGACCCGTCCTCTTCCAGCTCAAGCAAAAGAGGCCGCATGCTTCTACCCGCGTAGTCGGCGCCGGAGGGTAACTTCGCTTCCCCCGTTTCCGTCAGCGTCTGGAACAGATCCAGGTGATCAACCATTTCCTCGCGCCGCATTCCTGCCTGCAAAATGCCAGGCCAGCTCAGAATCAAGGGCACCCGAATCGACTCCTCCACCATGTTCAGTGGCCGCGTCCCGTTTCCTTTGCCCCAAATGCCGTGATGCCCGCAGTTCAGCCCGTGATCTGACGTGTATACCACCAGCGTGTTGTTGAGCTTGCCCGCCCTGTCGACAGCCTCCAGAAGTCGCCCGACGATTTCGTCTACATGGCTGACCGCGGCATAATACTGGGTTTGCGCTTCCCGTTCGCGGCCCCGGTCCACGCTCAAAGACTCCAGCGCCTGATCGCCAAATGGATAGGATTCGTTCACTGGAATGTCGCTGAATGCGGCGTCGCGATACAATTCGGCCAGCCTCTCCGGATGGCCGCGCCAAGGGCTATGTGTGGCGGTCAGTCCGACAAACAGGAAAAACGGGCGCTCATCATGCGCCGTCACAAACTTGACAGCCTCACTGGCGATGATGTCGTTGGTATAGCCGCTGAATGTCTCCATCCGGCCTTGATTGCAGAATTCGCGCCTCCCCTCGTGGAGAAGTGGGTAGGCGCTTCCCACACTGAACCAGGAATCGAAACCCGGCGCGGGCGTGTCCTCATTGCCAGCATGCCACTTGCCGGCGAGGCCCGTCCTGTAGCCTGCCTCCTGTAGAAGTTGAGGTAAAGTCCGTTCCCCCGCCAGCCACGACTGCCGGTCAAATGTCATCGCGATATAATCGTGGACACCGTGCTGCGAGGGCATCAGTCCTGTCAGCAGCGATGCGCGCGCCGGCGAACAGACCGGTGTCGGCGTAAAGGCATTCTCCATAACGACGCCCGAACCCGCCAGTCGGTCCAGATTAGGTGTGAGCACTTCCTGATTGCCGTAAGCCCCACTCGCCCACTGCCCATGGTCGTCGGTAACGAACAGCAGAATGTCAGGCTGCCTGAAGGTTGCTGCCATGCCATCTCAATCCACCTTCCCCAACGCAGGGGCGGCCCCGGTTGTTGTCCCGCAGTCAAACGAAAACAACGCCTGGCCATCGCTGAGGAGGGACGCCAGCCCGCCAGGAACCGGAACGCGCTTTGAATTACGGACGGGGCCGACTAAAGGTATAATTCGGCTCCCCCAGTGTCGTGACGGGCGAGCCGCCAGCCGCAGAGTAATCCGTCAATTCTCATTACTGTCTGGCTCACAACGATTTGTAACCTAAGCCCCCTCAACCGGGAACTGTCCCAATCCGTAAAGATATATGTCCGGGTCCTCGGGCGGCGTCACACCGCTCTCGATCAGCGCCTCCATGGCGTTGGCCATAACCGGTCCCAGATAGTGGGGACAGCTGAAGTAGAAATCGGCCATCGCATCCGGATTGTCGCCAACCCATTCGTCTCTACCCTCAGCATGATTGGAGATGATGCCCACCGAAGCAAGACGTACGCCCGCCTTGCGAAAAACCGGCAATTCATGCGCCAGCGTATGACCCACGACGTGCGCTCCCATATCGGCGTAGACCTGGATCTCCTTCGCAGTCTCAAAGCGCCCCCAAGCCGTGCAAACATAGATGGCGTCTCTGTACACGCCGGCAAACTTTGGCTCCTTCTTCGCCGCCTCATAAAGGTGTTCACTCATGATGGGGCAGAACGGGTCCTTGAACCGAGCCGACCGCTTGCGCCCGCCGAAAAAGGGCTGGTCGTCCTCCGGCCTGAAAAACATCATGTAGTCCGTATTGATCGTGATGCTCCAGGGCGGCAGCGGCTCCCCAGGCTTGTCCGGCCTCTGTATGCCCCCCACCGATGCCTCGACCATCGCCCACTGAACGCCGGCCTGCTCCAGCGCCCAGCCCACCTGTTTCGCCGCCAACCACGGCGTTCGCGGCCTCGAACCTTGTCCCCCTCCGTGATCCCACATGCCGTGCATCGCCGTGCGCAAGACGTTCTGACCGGCAATACGCAGCAACTTGAACGGTGCAGTGCCGCCAAAGGGAGTGTCAAAGCCTTCATAGACTTCGGTCAATTCAACATTGGGCATCTCCAGATCCTCGGGAAATCGAGCCCCCCAGGTGCCGGAGCCGCCTATCAAAGCATAGCTTGCTGTTGGAATTGTCGTCACTGTATCTTTCCTGTTCTTTTCTTAGCAGTTGCTTGCGAATGCGGTTCTATACTTGCCAGGCTCATCATTGATGTGACGGAGCCAGGGCAGTCATACCGGTTGGGTAAGGGATTGACTGAAAACTGGCGGCGCAACGCCCAGGCTGGTTGTGCATTGGCAGCCCCTGCCGTCCGGAATCGGCATCGAAGCCAGCAGTTCCAGTTCTAGGGACAGTGCGATTTCAGGGAATACCTCGGTGTACAGATGGTTGATGGAATCGTGAATGTCGTGCTCCGGCTCCAACCCGTGAGCGTAGTTGCTTACCATGTGGTAGTAGAGAACATGGATGCCAAGGTAACGGGACAAAAGCGGGTTGAGGCAGTCGCCGTGCAGGGTAACGATGGGTGGCCGATCCGGCTGGCATTCGGAAGCGATCTTGGCGACGGCCATCCAGTGCAGAATGTCGAAATCGGACTCGAAGGTTATCGATTCGGGCACGATCATGGCGACGCGGGTGTCGGCAGGGGTCCGCACCTTTCTGATCTGGCCGCTCTGAACATAGGGCGCCAGTTTCGACGCCATCAGCGTCTGCAGCTCCGGGCAAAAGGGATCGCCCAGTAGGAAGCGGCATTTGGACCACATGCTCTCGAACTGCGTGCCGGGCAGGCCGCGATGCACCGGCCGCGTGTAGAAACTCCACGGTAGGGCGACATCGCCGGGGCGGACGGCGATGTCGCCCTGGCGCCAGTCGGCGATGCCGGACGTGCCGCCCACCATCATCACCTTCACCCCTGCTTGCCAGATCACCCAGAAACATTTTTCGAAATTGAGATGGTAGAGCGAATCCTCTCCCAAGACCTCGCCGTACGAGGGAATCCAGATCACGTCGCGCCCGTTTGGCGCGACCAGGTGGACGACCAGCGGCGAAAGCCCGTAAGGCGTGTTCAGCCGTTCCCTGCTCGAAACGGTCCATCCCTGTGTTACAGCCCGTTCAAGCACGCCGTCGATACCGTATCCCCAGAGGGGGCTTCCGGTGAACGAGGCGAAATCGGCTCCGGGCCCGTCGTACTTTACAGTAGGATTTATTTTCGGGTACATGTTGCTTTCCAGTGTGCGAAAAAAGGACTGCCGGCAGTCAACTCAGGTCCTGGACCTGCCAGCGGAACAGGCGCTTTTCGATCATCTTGACCAGCAGATAAGCGCCGACCGCGAGCGCACTGGCCACCATCGTAACGGCCCACACTCTATCGGCCCGGTACTGCGACATCGACTGAACGATCAGATAGCCGAGTCCCTTGCGGGCAAACAGCCATTCGGCTACAACGGCGCCGATGATGCTGCCGGTGAAAGCGATCTCATGAGCGGCAATATAGTAAGGGAGCGCACTCGGCCAGCGTACCTTCGTAAATATCTCCCACTGGCTGGAGTCCAAAGTTTGCATCCTGTCCAGCAGCACCGGGTCGGCCGATTTCAGCCCTTTTGTCACGTTCGCCAGAATCGGGAAGAACGTAATCAGAACCACGATTATGATCTTGGGCAGCGGCGTATCACCTAGAATGATGATCAAGATGCTGGCAATCGTCACAAACGGGACGTTCTTGATGATTACCGTCCACGGAAGTGCCAGGGACTCCATCCATGGCAAATAGAGAAACGAGATGGACAGGGCAATCGCGATCGCATTGGCCACCGCGTAGCCGGTCAACGCCTCAACGATTGTAGTCCACGTGTGAGTAGCGAGCAGCTCCCGTTCGGTCCACAACACGTCCGCCACCATATCCGGCGGCGGAAGCAGGAAGGACGGAAAGCCTGTTATCTGTATCGCCAGAACCCACAGGATGGGTACAGAGACAATCATTATGAGATAGGCAAGACGATCGCTCATGAGTTTTACCCGGTCGTTAGTGACGCCAACAGAAACGATAGCTATTGCTGGTACTGTCCTTTCTCAGAGTACCCATCAAGAGTTCCTGACAGTTTCCTCAGTTGCTCAGCTCCACGGCTCGGTAGAGCGAAGTGCGGACACGCGCCACCTCGCGCAGGTAGTTTTCATCGGTGCGCGAAGCCCTCGAACGGGGCCGCGGCAGACCGACATCGATGATCTCCGCAATGCGCCCGGGACGGGCCGACAGCACAACCACTCTGTCGGAAAGAATGGTGGCCTCCTCCACACTGTGCGTAACAAAGATTACCGTCTTGGCTGACCTGCTCAGGACACCGCTCAGCCACTCGCCCATGGCTTCGCGTGTCAACTCGTCCAGCGCGCCGAACGGTTCATCCAGCAGCAGAATAGCCGGATCGTGGACAAGCGCGGCGGCAATATTCACCCGCTGCCGCATCCCGCCCGACAGCTGGTGTGGATAGTGATGGTGAAATTCGCCCAGGCCAAAATCGGTCAGCAGTTCATCCGGTGACAATGCGCCGTCCCGCCCCGTAATCTCTAACGTCATGCTGACATTGCTCAACGCGGACCGGGACGCCAACAGGGCCGGGCGTTGGAAGGCAACTCCTATCTGGTGCTGGCGGCAGGCATTCCTGGGCGTGTCGCCATTGACCCGCACCTCGCCTCCGCTTGGTTCCTCCAGTCCGGCCGCGATCCGCAGCATCGTCGTCTTGCCGCAGCCCGACGGGCCAATCAGCGAGACAAATTCACCGTCCTTAACGGTAAGGCTTACCTCCTGCAAAGCCTCGATGGCGCCAAAGCTCTTGTTGACTTGCGAAAATTCGATAGTCAATGCCGTTTTCTTCCTCTTGTCCGCCTACTCGCACATGGGCAGTTCCATCTGGTCATACTGGATCAACGAGGCCACCTGCCTGTTCCAACGCTCGGCGGACATGTGGCCAAGGGGCAGCTCGTCAGCCCCGACAACAAGCGCCTCCTGAAGCTGGTATCTTCGTAGAGCCTGTTCCTCGGTCAGCTCCACATCTACCGCATACCTGACCGCAATCTCGGCGGAGCGCTCAGGATTCTCCAGGACATGCTTGAGCCCCTGAACGACAGCCGCCAGATAGCGCCGCACCAGGTCGGGGTTTTCCTCCAGCGTAGACCGTCTCACGACCAGCACTTCTGAATACTCATCCCAGCCCCACTCGCTGAATTGGAACGCCACCCAGTTCATGTATCCTTGCGCTTCCATAAGCCGGGGCTCATTGATCAGCCAGGCCCCGGTGTAGTCCATCTCCCCCTCAATCACAGGCTCCGGCGAATAGCCCGTCACGACAAGCTCAACCCGGTCTGGCGAGATTCCGTGCTTCGCCGAGATGAGTTCAAAGAAGTGGCCTTCGCCCTCGTGCAGCCCGATCGTCTTGCCGATGAAGTCCTGCGGCGTCAGTTCCTTTTGGGAGCGCTGAACCCGCGGCGTGTCGTGGTCAAGACCCAGCCAGATGTATGGGCTGTGTTTGATCAGGGCGCCGACGGCAACGATGTCTGCCCCGTCGTGACCCGTGAGCAGGCCGGGTATCAAACTGCCCCCGGCACTGGCGGCGAAGTCAACGCCGCCGTCTATCAAAGTCTGCAAATGGCCGATGCCCGATCCGCCGCGCACCAGTTCGGCCTCCAGACAAACATCGTTGAAAAATCCCAGTTCTACCGCGTTGTACCACGGCGCGCCGCCGTCATTCAATATCCAGGACATCCCAACCTTCACCTGGTCCAGGCTTTCGCAATTCATCGGTTCCCAGGCGGCGTCGAGGTCGGGCAGGAGTTCGTTGGTAATGTAATTCTCAGCCGGAAAACTTTCCTCAACACAGGCCAGCAGACGCTGAAAATCGGCGTCACTCTCGACAGGATCCCTTGCGATTCCGTCAATTCCTTCCTCTATTTCGGGGATAACTATCGGCAATGCGCAAGCGCTCAGAAGCAGTACAGGCAAGACGTACAATAGGAACAAGAGATTAGAGTTACGCATTCGCTGTTCTCCTTTGAGAATGTACTGCATAGTAGTAGTACGTAAAAGGCCGAGAAAGGCAAAGGACAAGGGGGTTGCCCCTGCCCTCAGCTTCCCTCTCGAAACTCTGCACTTATGAATCGCAATCTCTCGTGTGGCTTGCGCTACGCCGGATGCCTGAAGAAGACACTCGTCGGAGCGGCCATTTCGCCCTTCTCACTGACTATTCGCAGGCCTCCAGCTGAAGCTGGTCGTACTGGATCATCGAAGCCACCTGCATATTCCAGCGTTCAGCCGACATGTGGGACACCGGCAGGTCGTCGCTGCCAAGCACAAGCGCTTCCTGCAATTCGAAGCGGCGCAGGGCCTGTTCTTTGGTGAGCTGAGCGTCAACGCCGTACACTACAGCGATCTCGGCCGATTCATCGGGGTTTTCGAGCAGATAGTTCAGACCCTGCGTCTGGGCGGCCAGGAAGCGGCGCACCAGATCGGGATTCTCCTCAAAGGTCTCCCGACGCACGACCGTCACGTCGCCGTATCCATCCCAGCCCCAATCGCTGAACCGGAAAGCCACCCAGTTCATGAATCCCTTCTCCTCCAGGAGCCGGGGCTGGTTCACGATCCAGGCGCCGATGTAGTCCATTGCTCCCATAAGAACCGGATCCGGCGTGAAACCCGCCTCCATCAACTCGACCTCATCAGCGGGAATGTCATACTTGTTGGCCATGAACGAGAACAGGTAGTCGTCATTGCCCTGTAGGCCTACCTTCTTGCCGATGAAGTCCTGCGGCGTCAGTACCTTGTCGGAGCGCTGATCCTGTGGCGTGTCGGGATCCAGGCCCAGCCAGATATAAGGACTGTGTTTGAGGAATGTGCCGACGGCAACTACGTCCGCCGGCGTGGGGCTCGAAACGATCGAAGGCACGCGGCTGCCTCCCGCGACCACGGCGATATCGACTGCGCCGCCAGCGAGCGTCTGCAGATGGTCCACGCCCGGCCCACCTGCCACCAGCTCAACCTCCAGGCAGACATCCGCAAAGTAGCCCAGTTCGATCGCGTTGTACCAGGGCGCCTCCTCATCGTTCAGGACCCATGGCATACCAACCTTGATGCTGTCGACGCTATCGCACTCCATCGGCTCCCACGTCGCATCGACTGCCGGCAGCAGCTCGTTGGTGAAGTAGCTCTCAGCCGGGAAATTTTCCTCTACGCAGGCCAGAATGCGTTCGAACTCTGCCTCACTGTCGTTTTCGGCCATCGCGTCGGCTTCCTCTTCCGCCATCGGGGCAACCTCGGCCTCCATCGGTTCCTCTTGGGCGGCGGGGGCCGGCGCTACACAAGCGCCCAGCGCGAGCGCCAGGGCGGCAAATATAAGTAGAGAAACAATCGTGCGGTTCATTGATGCTGTCTCCTTTGCATGGGTCAACTCGGGTGATTAATGCGTCATGCGGCAGATTGAATTCAAGTTGTAGCAGTTGCCGGCACTCCCCTGACTTTCCAGGTCAGGCTGGATAGTCTTCGCGATGGAAATAGGCCTTGTCAAGCGTGCCGTTACTTGATGTAACGTCGGCCGTCACCCAGTGCGTGGCATATCCGCGTCGCCAGCTGTCCGACTCATTGCGATGGGATGTATGCAGCGCCTGGCTGTGGTGGAAGACGACGCCTCCCTTCTTCACCAGGGCCAGCGACTCTTTCTGCAGATCGATCAACTCCGGTGGCGGCACCAGGTTGTACGGTTCGCCGGGTACCGGTTCATGCGGCAGAATCGGACCCTTGTGAGAGCCGTCAATGTAGCGCAGACAGCCATTCTCCTCTTCGACATCGTCCAACGCTATCCAGGCCGTGATCACATGGTCGCCGGGATGGCACTGAAAATAGAAGTTGTCCTGGTGGTAGGGCTTGGCCGAACCGAATTGGGGCGGTTTCATGAAGATCTGATCGCCCGACAATAGGGGCGCAGCGCCTAGCAGTTCCGCCAACAGGGCTGCTAACCGCTCATCCAATACAAACGTCTGAAACTCGCTTCGCTTCAAAAATGGCCTATCGATCTTGCGTGGCGCAATCTCGCCGTCTTCCGACTTGTCTACGACATAGCCGTCGCCATCGCCTCTCAATTCCTGCTGGCTGAGGTCAAGTGCAACCCGGGCAATCCGGTCGGCCTCTTCGCGGCTGAAAACCCCCTCTTCGACCGCCCAACCCTTTTCCCAATAATGACGGTAAGTTTCTGAACCCATGCCGGCCTCCCTTGGAAAATGGACGCAACTGAACGATTGGATTTTCCTCTCACGGGAACAATTATGCCATAAATGACCGGTCTTCGCCTGATCTTAGGGCAAGTGAATGCCGAAACCTCATCTTGCCTCGGCACAGCGCTCCCTCTCACGCATGGCATGCTCTCCTCCTTTTGTCTGAAAGAATCCCGCCGGACAGGTTTTCTTAAAGAGCGCAGGCGATACGAATCATCTTGATGGCTTTGCAAACTGGCCGACCGACCCTCCCGAAACATGAGCTGCGTAGACCGATTTCAGGGCCTTTGACATTACCCAGGATATACAGTATGATGCCGCCAAACCGACGACAGAATTCCCAAACGCAAACCAGCGCTAACTCCCCAGCCCGGACTTCCAAAGCGGGGGCGTTGCGATTGACCAAAAAGGATGCAGGGCACTCTGTCCCCCGGCAACCGATCTCAACTTGCTTCCAATCAGCGAGGTCCCGTTCGTTTCACATCCCCAGGTCTTGAGTTTACGAGCGAGCGTCCTCATTTAGAAAGGAGGTGACTGGATAAAGATCAGATAACCGTTTTTGTTTAGGCGGCTTCAAACTGACGCCGCCACTTCATCAGATCCAGGCAGGATTTCACTGCGCGCCCCTTTCAGGCGCACCCACTACGCAAGGAGTGAAAAGCATGTCGAGATTTCGATGGCAGATTCTGATAGGCCTCGTCCTGGTCCTTGGCATATCGCTGACCGCATGTGTCGCGCCGGCAGCCCCGGCCGGAGACGGCATGGCAGATTCAGGAGACTCGGATGTCATGATGCCGGAAGTCATGTTGCCCGACGATGCGGCCGAAGACCAGATTCTCAATGTCGTGCATGAAGGCGGCTGCGGCTCCGGTCCCTTCCCCGGCATCGACTACGGCAGCCCCTGTAACTTCGGCCACATGTTCATGCCTCCCTTCCTGGTGGACATTGACGGCAACGTAATGCCCGGCCTCTTCACCACCGACTGGGAAGCGAACGACGACTTCACCGAGTACATCTTCCACATCCAGGAAGAGGCGGTATGGTCCGACGGCAAATCCATTACCGCCCAGGATGCGATCGACTGGTGGAACTACATCTTCCACTCCGACCGCAACTCATGGCCGCGCAACTTCGTGATGGGCGCAGTCAAGGGCATTGACGAGTTCGCCGACGGCGAGACCGAGACGATTGCCGGTCTTACCGCTCTGGACGACAAAACGCTGAAGGTTGAGCTATGGCGCCCTGAGGGATCGCTGCCGCAGCTGTGGGGCTTCCGTGAGGCAGCTCCCGCCCGCTTCGACCAGTACGCCGATCTCCTGGAAAGAGCCGACGACTTCAACGACGCCACTGAATGGCGCGGCGCGATGGCCGAACGCTTCTTCCAGGGTGAGAACGCAGCCGACCTGATCGTCAGCGGCCCCTTCAAGCCGGTGCACCTGTCGCCGGAGCCGGACGCAATCTACCGCTTCGAACGCAACCCGAACTGGTGGGGTAAGCCAACCCTGCTGGACGGAATCGAAGCCACCACCATCCGTGATTTCCAGACGATTCTCCTGATGTTCGAAAACGACGAGATTGACCTGGCCTTGCAGCTCGCAGGCCCGTCGTCTGTGCTGTTGCGCCAGAATCAACCTGAAGCCTTCCGTGAAATTCCCATCTCTGCATTCTGGGCTATGTACTTCGTCACCGACCAGGAGCCGGCAGACGACGTCAACCTGCGCCGCGCACTGATGTCTTCCATCGAGTGGGAGAAAGTAGCCGAAATCGCCTGGGAAGGCGAGCAGGCGCCCAGCAACGCTGGTAGCCCCATGGCTCCCTCCTATCAGTGCTTTGACGCCGACTTCCAGCCCTATCCCTTCAACCCGGAAAGGGCCGCGGAGTTCCTGGCGGAGTCGAAGTACGGGCCCACCGGCGAAACAGTGCCCAAGATTCGCATCCTGACCGGTGGGAGCGATCCGCCCCGCATCCGCGCCGCCCAGATCATCCAGGAAATGTGGCGCGTTAACCTCGGCATCGAAGATGTCGAGATTAAGAACGCCGAGGCCGAGTTTGTCGACGGTGAAGGACTGGTTGCCCTCCGCGTCACCAGCGGTGGCTCCTTCCTCCCGCGTCCGGGCTATCTGCTGGAAGGAATCGCCCACACGCGCGGCGGCGCCTATCAGTCCTGGACGAACTACACCGAAGACGGCTGGGACGAGGAGATCGATGCACTTCTCTCAATGGATCCCAACAGCCCCGAATACTGTGAGCGTTCGCAGGCCATGCTGAAGAAGTTCACCGACGCTGCGCTCGTTATTCCGACCGGCTACATCCGCGGCTGGTTCCAGATTCAGCCTTGGGTCGGTGGCTACGGCCAGAGCCGCATCAGCTTCTGGCACACGATGACCGAAACCTACCTCAAAGAGCGGTAGACTGTAAATGAAGAACTGTGGTCAGGGGCCGGTTGCCCTTGAGGCGCTGGCTCCTGACCGCCTTCTGATTTCGATTCACCACGAACGACTTGCCACAGGGGATTGAGACGTGACCCGCTACCTGTCGATGCGAGTTCTGATCATCATCCCAACGCTTTTTGCGACCCTGATGATCGTATTCCTTCTTGGCTATCTCGGGCCGATCGATCCTGTTACGATTCTGCGTACACAGTGGGCGGCACAGGGCGTCTATCTGAATGAAGAGGAAGTGGCCGATCTGCGCAGTCAATATGGTCTTGACAGACCCTTCCACGTGCAGTTCGGAACTTACATGGGCAACCTGCTCCAAGGCAAGTTCGGCTATTCGTTCTTGGACGCCGCACCGATCTGGCCGCGCATCAAACGCGCTTTGCCCGTCTCCGGTCAGCTGGCGCTGGGCGTATTGGCGATCATGACTTTTATTGGCATCCCCCTGGGTATGCTCGCAGCCCGGTTTCACAATACCGTGCTCGACTATACCATCGTCAGCGGTAGCCTGTTCTTCTGGTCCATCCCTCCCTATGTCCTTGTACCGGTTATTCTGATCATCACTGTCCTTTGGATGGACATCATGAACGTTCCACGTGGATGGAAGGGCGTTGGGCATCCATCCTTTTTTGTAGCCGCCGCCATCATCTCTACGCGTTCCCTGGCAGGCGTGATTCGCCAAACGCGCGGCGGCATTTTGGAAGTAATGCAGAATGACTATGTTCGCACAGCCCGCGCCAAAGGTTTGACCGAAGTCAAGGTCATGGCGCGGCATGTGGCCCGTAACGCACTTGTTCCTGTAGTGACTTCTCTGGGACTCTTGGTTGACGACTTCATGTGGGGAGCGGTCTTTCTTGAGCTGGCCTTCAACCTGCCCGGTCTGGGCCGTCTATTCCAACAAGGGTTGGCGGGCCGCGACTTTAACATGATCAACGGTGTCGTGCTTTTCACTGCCGGCATGACGATGGCGCTGAATCTCATCGTCGATCTGATCTATCCTCTCTTGGATCCCCGCGTAGCCTACGACTAAGTCCAGGACCTCTTAGGCAGGGATCGTCCATAAGAGGAAAGAATCTCCGATGCATCGGCTCTAAAGGGCTGACGGGAACAGCAACAGAGGAATTCGGGATGGCTCAGACGGAACCCGCAAATACTGCCGACCTGTCGCTCGAACTGGAAGCGCAGGAAATGAAGACTCGCGGCCTGTGGAGCGATGCCTTTCGGCGTATGGTGCGAAACAGGCTGTCTATGGCGGGATTTTTCGTCTTTTTGCTTCTCGTTGCAACAGCGTTCTTTGGACCGTATCTGGCTCCCTATCCCTACATGCTCCAAAACCTGGACCGGATCGCCGAAGGCCCAAGTAGGGAGTATCTCCTGGGGACTGACGACCTGGGGCGCGACATGCTGAGCCGGATCATGTGGGGCGCGCGCACCGCTGGCCTTGTCGCCATCATTTCTACGGTGTTTAGCCTCGCTCTGGGTATGTTGCTCGGCGCCGTGGCCGCCTATTCGGGAATGTGGGCGGACTGGCTGATCGGCCGCGCCATCGACGTAACCATGTCGATTCCCCAACTCCTCTTCGCTTCGCTTATGGCTGCGACCTTTCGCAAACCGGTCGCCGACTGGGTAGATTCGATGTACGAGGCGACCGGCCTGGAATTCTTCTCAACCCCTACCTACGTCGACCTGATCGTCGTTTTTGGAGCTCTCTCGCTGATCCAGTGGCCAGCTTACGCCCGCATGATCCGAGGACAGATACTTTCGTTGCGCGAAAAGGAGTTTGTCGAGGCTGCACGCGCCATTGGTGTCAGCCAGAGAAAGATCCTGCTAAAGCATCTGATACCGAACGCGCTCGGCCCTTTGATTGTGCTCGTTACTTTCGGTTTTGGCGCCGCCATCGTCGCCGAGTCCGGCTTGAGTTTTCTCGGTGTAGGCGTTCAGCCGCCCCAGGCCAGCTGGGGCTCCATGATACAGGACAACGCCCTGAGCTGGCGCTACCGCCCCTGGCTTGTCGCTGTTCCCGGCCTGACCATTGCCATCGTCTCAGTCGGCATAAACTTCCTGGGCGACGGCCTGAATGACGCTCTCAACCCGCGCCAGGCCGAGTCATAGGCAGGCCCCAACCCAAATCGAAGGCAAGCCATTCGCATACAAGAAACATTGTCCACCCTCTACCAGGGAATCGGAGGACAATACTACTTTGGAGATACGGCCTGGGACTATGTGTTCAATAGAACCAGAATTGATCTAAAATCGATTCTTGAAATGCTTGCAGACGAGAATACAGGGTAGCCTTAATGAACACGCAGTTGTTTCAGGGCGATTGCTTAGACATCGTGCGCAATCTTGATGCCGACAGTATCCATTGCCAAAACCATGGAGAAAACCAGAGTTTGACGCGGATGTGGGTTTTCCAGCTCAACTTCGGCAAGCTCCAGGCTCTCGTGAGACTGGGCAAGGGGAGCGTCAGGCCTCTGTTAAGGCAGAGGTAGAACTTAATTTCTCCAGGTTAGGAAGAGTTCAAATGTACGATTGGACTGTGCTGAACCAGACCGTGAGCGAAACGCTCGCCGGCGGCGCTGTCGGCGAGCCCGTCTTCGTCCGCTGGACCGCGGCCGCAGCGCCGAACACGCCCGATCTCAAACCGCTGCTGGCCGAGATGAGCGCCTGTGCCGAATCGTGGCTGTCCGCCCGGCCGCGCCGGGTCTACGCCACTGGCTCGGCTGATGCAGGGCATCTTTCGCTCGCGCTGGAATACGAAAACGGTCAGTCGGCCCTTCTGGCCATTTCCCTGGCCCACAATTATCCCTCCATGAACCTGATCATCCTCGGCGCCCTTGGCGCTATCTATCAGGCAGACTCCGAGGTAACAGCGCGTGCGGGGAAACAGGCCAGTGGCACGGACGTTAGACGGCAACACTCTGCGCTCTTGTCAACTCCGCGAATGGTGGCCGCAATCGATAAGTCACTCTTCTCCAATCAGCCCGTGTCGCTGTCCGCCAAAGGAGACCAGCTATGAGCAGCCAACAGTTCGGCGTCCTGCTGATCTCCGGCAGGCTGACGCACCAGGAAAACTACGCCCTGAATCTGCGCGCCGACCCCCGCTGCACCCTTATTGGCCTCACTGACGAAAAGGACGTTCCCCCCGAGCGCGCCCAGCTGAACAGGCAGTTCGCCGAGGACCTGGACATTCCCTACTGGCCCGATCTGGATGAAGCGCTGGCCCGCGACGACGTACACCTCGTCTCGATCTGCGCCGACCCGGAGCGTCGCGGCCGCATCGCCGCCCGCTGCGCCGACGCCGGCAAACATGTCTATGTCGACAAGCCGATGACGCCCTACCTGTCCCATGCCGACGCCGCCGTCGCCGCCGTCGAACGCGCCGGCGTTCGCAGCCAGATGTTCAGCTCCAACCACCAGCCATGGGTGAACCAGGCGCTCCAGGTGGTCGAGTCAGGCGAACTGGGCGAGTTGACCGCCATCCACGTCGACAATCTGTTTGCAAAGGGGCCAAATGGAACAGCGACCCTGGGCGCGCCGCGAAAGGCGGTCTACCCCCCGGTAATCTCTAACTTTGTCGACGCAAAAGCCGAGCTCTACGCCATCGGCGTCTATGCGTTGGGATTCGTCTGCATGATCTCCGGGCGCGCCGTCGAAACCGTCTTCGGCAGTACCGCCAACTACTTCTTCGAGGCGCACCAGCGCCGAAATATGGAAGATTTCGGTTTCCTCTCACTGACGCTGGAGGGCGGCGTAACCGCCACCATCACAGGGGGCAGAGTTGGCTGGTCCAGCCACCCAGCCGGGGGCGCCAACCAGATCCACCTTATCGGCGTCAAAGGATCGCTCTTCCTGAGCGCCAACCGACCCGGTTTGGAAATCCATAACGCCGACCCGCCCTGGACGCCTCCGGAGATCCATCCTCGCGATCCGATGGGCTTTTGGCGCACCACGCAAGAGGAAGTGAGAGGCCAACCCAAACGCATCCTGGCCCCCCTCTCAAATGCGCTGGAGAGTCGCACCGACGCCAGCTACTTCATTGATTGCATTGTAGAAGGTCGCGAGAGCTGGATGAATGCGCGCCAGGCTGCCGCGCTGACCGAGATTCTGCTGGCAGGGTACAAGTCCGCCGCCGAAGGGCGCGTCGTTAAGCTGCCGCTGGCCCGCGAAGGTGATGAAGCCCCTGGTTCAGCGGCCTGAAAGATATCCTGATCAAAAATCTGACACTGAAAAGATAAGCGCCGCACGGCAACTGTTTCAAATCCAGAGGAGCCTGATGACACAGTCCAATCGCCACTCAGCCGAATATCTGCAACGGATCAGCCGCAATCTCTTCGCCGCGTCGGGTGCCCCCGACGACATCGCCGCCACCGTCGCCGAAATCCTCGTCAACGCCAACCTCTCCGGTCATGACTCACACGGTGTCCAGTTTGTACCCATGTACCTCGACCGAATCGAAGACGGCGGACTTGACAACAAGGCCTACCCTGAAATCGTACGCGAGAGCGCAAACACCATGCACGTCGACGGCAATAAGGGTTTCGGCCACACGATGAGCCGCCAGGCAATGGAGTGGGCCATCGAGAGAGCGAGAAAATCCGCCGTCTGCTGCGTCACCTTCCAGAACACAACCCACATCGGCCGCGTAGGCGAATACGCCGAGCAGGCCGCCAGGGCCGGCTGCATAACGATGATAACACTGGGCGGCGCCTCCGCGGCGGGTTCGCAGGTCGTCCCCTTTGGCGGCGCCCGCGGCGCCTTGGGCACAAACCCCATCGCAGTGGGCATTCCCACCGGCGATGATGCCCCCTTCGTTATTGACTTCGCTACAAGTGTCGTCGCTGGCGGAAAGATCCTGGTAGCCCTGAGTAAGGGGCTTGACGTTCCTGAAGGCGTGATGGTCGACAGCCAGGGCAATCCTTCAACGAATCCTGCGGAGTTCAGAGCGGGCGGCTACCTCCTGCCATTCGGAGGCCACAAAGGGTATGCGCTTTCACTGTTCTTCAGCCTGATGGGCGGGCTTGCCGGGGCATTCAACGCAGAACTGACCTCGATGGCCGGTCTCTTCATGCAGGTTTACGACGTAAACGCCTTTACGCCTCTTGAGAGCTACCAAAGCAACGTCCGCGCGGTCCTGGATGCCATGAAAGCGACGCCCCCAGCCCCGGGATTCGACGAAGTGCTGGTACCGGGCGATTTCGAGCACCGCTCACGCCAACAGCGTCTCACCGAAGGGATCGAAGTTCCAGGCGAAACATTCGGCCAGATCGAAGCATGGGCCGACAAACTGAACGTATCCTTAACCGAAGAAGAATAGGAGGAACAGGCAGATGTCGCAACGATATCGAGTTGGCGTGGTCGGTCTGTCAGGCATCGCGGCCAACCGTCCGGCCCCCGATCCGAACAACATCTTGCAGTCACCCAGCCCTAACTCGCATCTGGGCGCCTACCACCTCATCCCCCGGACCGACGTAGTCGCCGTCTGCGATCTCAAAACCGATCTGTTCGAAAAGGTGGCCGACACTTGGGGCCAGGAGTTCGGTGAGCTGGAAACCTACACCGACTACCGCGCCATGATCGAACGCGAGAATCTCGATATCGTCAGCGTCGTTACCTCAGACCATCGCCACACCGACATCGTAGTCGAAGCCGCAAACGCGGGTGTCAAGGGAATCATCTGCGAAAAACCCTTTGCGACGACAGTGGACGAATGCACGCGCATGATCGAAGCCTGTGAGGCAAACGGAACCCTCCTGTCCGTCGACCACACAAACCGCTGGGGACCTCACTACGATGTCGCCAGGGAGGCGATCCGCAACGGCTCGATAGGCGAAGTGCAGCGCATTGTCGCCACGCTGGGCGGCCCACGCGCCATGATGTTCCGCAACGGCACGCACCTTGTCGACGGCGTCTGCTTCTTTGCCGATTCGGAGCCGGAGTGGGTCTTCGCCGAACTGGAACCCGGCTACGATCACTATGACAGGTATCTCGGGGACGGCGGCAGAGATCCGGCGGCCGATCCCGCCGTCTCCGGCTACGTCCATTTCCGCAACGGCGTGCGCGCCTTCGTAAACGCCAACAAGTCGCAGTTTGCAGCCAGCTTTACCTTCCAGGTCTACGGCGAAACTGCCATGATCGACGTCCACAACAGTCGCGTCATCCGTCGCGACCGCAATAACTCCGAATTCCTTCCCTTCGAGACGCACCTGTACACCAGGATTCCGGCCTGCGTTGCCGATCTTATCGACGCCATCGAAAACGACAGCGACCTGCTCAGCCCCGCCAGAGAGGCAAAGAAGACTGTCGAGATACTGGTCGGCTTTCTCCAATCCCACGCACGCGGCAACGTGCGCGTCGACCTGCCGCTGCCGCCGGGGCACTGAGGTCGATGCGAGCGGTCCCGGACGACAGAAAGTTCGTAATCGCCGACCAGAATAGCTACCCGGCCGAACTGGTCTGCCCCAACCCGCGCGGCTGGTACCACTCCGTCGCCAACGTCGTCGGCACGCCCACAGGCTTGGTCGCCGTCTACCGTCTCTCCGACTCGCACTCTGCCGTTTCCACCCACATCATGGTCGCCTACTCCAGCGATGGCGGGCGCAGTTGGCAAGGTCACCGCTCCATCTCCCACCGCAACGTTTGGCAGCACAACAGCGTCTGGGTCGCTCCCCAGCTGAGCCGCCTGCGCGACGGGCGCCTCGTCATCATCTGCGACCTGGGCCATCGTGCCTCCGGCGACGACTGGCCCAGCCTCGCCTTCTGGCAGCAACCCCCCAGAGGAATGTCCAACCACCTCTTCTGGAGCCAGGACGACGGCCGCACCTGGAGCCAGCCGGTCCAATGTGACGACGTCGGCGGCGAGCCCGGCTACATCGTCGATCTTTCCGACGGGATCCTTGTCTACACCCGCACCGAGCCCGTAGAAACCGACCTCTTCGAAAGTCCGCCTCCTCCCGGTCACAATCGCTACCACCGAAACACTGCCGTCTTCTCCGATGATCGCGGCAAGACGTGGAACCGTACCTCCACAATCTCTGACGACCTCTACCACGGCGACTCTGAAACAGGCATTGTCGAACTGGAACCGGGCCATCTGCTGGCGGTCACACGTGTCGGCTTCGCCAACGGCGCCTTCGGCCAGCCCAGCCGCCTGATCCCCAGCTACGACTACGGCAGAACCTGGCAACAACCCCAACTCGCGCCCTTCTACGGTCAACGCACGGCAGTGCATCGACTGCGCTCGGGCAAGCTGCTTGTCACCTACCGCAATCGCTGGGGAACATTCGCCAGCTACGCCCTCGTCTGGGATCCCGACGAGGACGTGGGATTCGAGCCGGCATCCTTCATCTGGAGCGAGTCCCGCTGCCGGCTTGACAAGGGCTGTCTCACTATGACAACAGATCGCGAGCCGGAAAACCAAGTGTTCTTCTCACTCTATCCAGCGCTTACCAGCCGCGCAACTGTGCAGATGGAGGCAGAGCTCCGCCTTGCCGATCTTTCCGACGAAGGCTGCGACCTCTTTGCCGGCTGCCGCGTCCGCATCACCCCCCAAGAAGTCTGCCTGACCGAGAGCAGCCAGGAAGAAGCCGCTTTCCACAGCACCACTGGCGCGCCGCAAGAGGGCGATAAGCCGCGCTCCTTACCGACCCACCGCTTTCCGCTGGATACGACGCAATGGCACAAGTACAAGATCGTTCGTTCTGAAGGCGAAATCGCCCTCTTCGTCGATGGACACCTCCGTCTGAAAGAGGAGACGGGCATTTCCGGAGCCCGGCTCGTCCGCTTTGGCAGCAACCTGCGCGGCACCTCCCACTGGCGGGCGGTAAGCGCCTCGATCGAGAACCCGGACGGCCACAGCATCGACTGGGCATGGCGAGCCGACTCGGGCAGCTATCCCGACCAGTTCCGGCGCGACCGCCTCGTCCGCCTCGACGCCACCGCCGACTCCGGCTACAGCAACTGGGACCAATTCGAAGATGGCACGGTCATCATCGCAGACTATACAAACGATGACTTCAGAGACGCCAACTGGACATCGAGCGCACAACCGATTATCAAAGCCTATATCGTCAGCGAAGAGGAGTTGACATGACAACATACCGAGCCGGCGTCATCGGCCACACAGGCCGCGGCAACTACGGCCACAACCTCGACACAGTCTACCTGGGCATGGAAGAGATCGACCTGGTCGCAGTCGCCGATGCCGACCCCGAAGGACTGGCCGCCGCGGGTGACCGACTAGGCGTGGACTCCAAACAGTGCTATCAGGACTACCGCCAGATGCTGGCACAGGAGCAGCTGGACATCGTCAGCGTCGCGCCGCGCTGGATGGATCAGAAGCATGACCTGGTCATCGCCGCGGCCGAGTCCGGCGTGCGCGGCATCTTCTGCGAAAAGCCCTTCGCGCCGACCTTGGCAGAGGCCGACGCCATGATCGCAGCCTGCGACCGCGCCGGTGTGAAGATAGCGGTGTCGCACCAGGGTCGCGTTGGCCAGGTTGCTCACAAAACCAGGGAACTGTTGGCCGAAGGCGCTGTTGGCGAAGTCAAAGAGGTCATCAGCGGCGGCAAACAGGACCACCGCGGCGGCGGCCAGGACCTGATGGTTCTTGGCACACACTCGCTCGACATGCTTTGCTTCCTCTTCGGCCATCCCCGTTGGGTGCAGGCCTATGTCCTGCAGGACGGCAGGGACGCCGGACCCGATGACGCCCGCCAGGGTGATGAAGAGATCGGCCCCATCCTGGGCAATCACCTCGAAGCAACCTACGCCTTCGACAACGGCATCATGGCCACC
Organism: Caldilineaceae bacterium; assembly: GCA_965200615.1. Taxonomy (GTDB): domain Bacteria; phylum Chloroflexota; class Anaerolineae; order Caldilineales; family Caldilineaceae; genus Bin5. Next base: position 3,453,808 of record OZ241377.1, read on the forward strand.
TTCCACTCCCACCGTCGCGAGGTCCGCCCGGGCCCCCGCCCCGGCGGACTTGAAATCCATGGGACTGAGGGAATCCTGATGCAACGCGACGGCTACCTCCTCCACTGCCCCCATCCCAACTGGAACCCGGCCATGGCCGAACCCGCTTGGAAAGTCGTCCTCAAACCAACAAATCCAGGCTTCGATACGCTCAACGCCTACATGGTTCGCGACCTGATCGCCGCCTTCGAAGAAGGACGCGAACCGATCTCCAGCGGCCGCGACGCCCGCTGGGCACTGGAGATGATCCTCGGAGTCTACGCCGCGCATCGTAATGGTCGGACTCCTCTGCCTCTCGCAGATCGTGAACATCCGCTGCGAGACTGGGTCTGACTCTGGCAATCTTCACATCCCAAAGAACCTCTTTCGCATAGCCCCACAAAGATTCAATGAGACGCAATCCGACAGTGCCCAACTCAACGGAAAACGCAAAATGAAACGAATCAACCAGATTATCGAACTTCGCGAAGCCGGCCAGCCCGTCTACTGGGACGGCGGCCGCACGCTCACCTACGAAGGCGGCGTCAAGTCGGCGCAGACCCACGCCGACTGGCTCGTCATCGGCATCGAGCACCAGCCCTTCGACGTCGCCGGCCTGAACGCCTTCATGCGCGGCCTCGTCGACGGCGGGCCAACCCGCACCGGCCACCGCACGCCCCCGGTGCTCGTCACCCTGCCCTTCGACGGCGTCGACGAATACGTCGTCCGCAACAACGCCTGGATGATCAAACAGGTCCTGGCCACCGGCATTCACGGCATCCTGCTCTGCCACGTCGAGACGCCCGGCGCCGTCAAAGAATTCGTCGAGTGGGTGCGCTTCCCCTTCCACACGCACGGCGTCGGCGCAGGCCTCGACATGGGCCGCCGCGGCTCCGGGGGACAGGACAACGCCGCCCACGTCTGGGGCGTCTCGACACAGGAATACCTGCGCAAAGCCGACGTCTGGCCGCTCAACCCCGACGGCGAGCTGGTCCTCGGCATCAAGATCGAAAACATCCGCGCCCTCGCCAACGCCGAGGCCAGCGCCAAAGTCCCGGGCATCGCCTTCGCCGAGTGGGGTCCATCCGATATGCGCATGACATTCGGTTACGACACCGTCCGCACGCCCGAAAACACCGAAGAGGGCGACCTCAAAGCGGCCCGCGACCGCGTCTTCGCCGCCTGCAGAGCGGCCAACATCGGCTTCCTCGACGGCGTCGACGCCAGCAATGTCGCAGCCAAAATAGACGAGGGCATCACCTTTCCCGCCGGCGACGAAGCTGCCGCAATCGCGGGGCGCCGCCATACCGGCCGCACTTTTGACTGAGTAAGCATAGCCCCGGGAAAACAGAAGACTCAGCTCACGTCAGCGGTTACGAAACTGGCGCCAACACAGTACTCCCTCTCGATCCTCTTTTCATCCGACACGTTCTGTGCCGGTCAGGGAAAGGCGGGCCAGTCCCTGCGCTTGCAAGTCCATAGACCCCAAGACTCTTCTCTAGCTCCGGGCCGTCAATCGCCCGGAGCCCGACCACACCAGGCTTTTTCAGCTTGCTTGACAAGCCAACATCGTAAGTGATATACCATATCGTGTAAATTGCTCCACGGTGAACGCTTTGCAGCCAAACGAGTTTCAGCAACGACAATCAAAGGTACAATGAAAAGGAGGTAGAGAATGTCTTCGCTCAGGAACGTCGCACTTCTTCTCGTCCTGGCCCTCATTGTTGTCGCCTGTGCCCCGGCGCCGGCTGCCCCAGCCGCCGACCAGCCGGCCGAAACGGTGGCCGAAGCGCCGGCAGAGACCACCGCCGGCGACGACGTCTGCCCTGCCCGCGGCGGTACTCTCGTTCTTGACTTCAGTTCGAGGGCCCTGGTCGTACCAATCTGGGGTTGGGGCTACGAGCAGCAGAAGCTCGTCTTCGGCAAGCTGGTCCGCACTGGCACCGACAACGTACCCCATCCCGATCTGGCCGAAAGCTGGGAAATCAGCGACGACGCCACCGAGTTTACCTTCCACCTGCGTCAGGGCGTCAAGTGGCATGACGGTGAGGACTTCACCGCCGATGACGTGGCCTTTACCTGGACGTGGCACAATGACCTTGACAGCCCTTGGGTGAACACTGCCCAGCCCGGCAACTGGATAGCGCTCAAGGGTTCCCTTGACTATCTGGATGGCAAGACCGATTCAATCGAGGGCATCGAAGTCATCGACGATCACACGATTCGCCTCACCCTCGCAGAGCCGGACGTAAGCTACTTTGCCCGCTTCATCGGCAGCATCAACATCCTGCCCGAGCACATCTACAGCCAGTGGCGCGTGCCCGACCTCAAGGACGCTGGCAATCCACTCTGGTTCACCACCGAGACCCAGATCGGCACCGGCCCGTTCAAGTTTGTGGATGGCAAGAAAGACGAGTACTTCCGGCTGGCTCGCAACGATGACTACTGGGAAGGCGCGCCCTGCCTCGACGGTATCCTGTTCCAGAACATGGGCCCACCCGACACCCAGTTCATCGCCCTCCAAAAGGGTGAGTTGGATCTCATGAAGGTCGAAGGCAACTTCTATCAGCAGGCCCAGGAGTTGCCCAACATCGACGTCCAGACCCAGCGTCTGAACTACATCAGCGTCTTTGTTGGCAACCTCGCCCAGCCCGCCTTCTGGGACAAGCGCGTGCGCATGGCTATCAGCCACGCCATCAACCGCCAGGAGATCGGCGATGCCGTTTACTTCGGCCTGCGCGAACCGTGGCACACCTTCTCCTTCGTCGACGGCTGGACCAACGATGAAGTGCCCACCTATTCCTACGACCCCGAGAAAGCCATGGCCCTTCTGGCCGAAGCTGCCGCAGACGGCGTCTGGGACCCCGAACAAGAGCACGAGCTGATCTACTATCACAGCGGGACCGAGGCCAAGAACTTCATGCTGCTGATGCAGAAGTACCTCAGTGAGGTGGGGATCAACGTCACAGTCATTCACGTGCCAAACGAAGCCTGGAGCGATCGAGTAGCCGAGAACAAGCACTCCTTCTCCCATGCCGGCTGGGGCAATCCCGTCGACCTGCACGGCTACTATCGTACCTACCGCTGTGATAATCCTCCCGTCCGCAGAGACGTGGTCTGGCCGACTGACGGCTCACTCGATGCCGTATGCGATCAAGTAGATGCGCTGTTCATCCAGGCCAAAGAGATCGGCGGTACTGAGGCCCGCAAGGCCATTTACAACGAGATCCAGCAGATCATCGCCGAAAACGTGATCGGATACATCCCGCTCCACCGCTACCACATGGGTTATGCGATCAGCAAGAATGTGGGCGGAATGGATGAATACGCGCTGGGGGGCATGCACGACTACCAGTGGTCGAAACTCAATGCCCATCTCTGGTACAAGATGGAAGAGTAGATCCCTTGCCCCGTCGTCCCACTCTGCTTGTTTCCCGCAAGCAGAGTGGGATGCACCTTGGCGCTCGCCTTAGGTCCTCCTGAAATCCAACCATGACTCGATACATCATTCGCCGCCTCCTGATTGCCGTCCCTGTCCTGTGGGGCATCATCACCCTCACTTTCATAATGAGCGAAATCATGCCCGGCGACTACGTGGATGCGCTCGTCCCTCCCGGTCTCAGACTGGAGCTGGGCGTAGATGAGGCGCAGCTCCAGCGGCTGCGCGAGTCATACGGGCTGGACAAACCGGTCATCGTACGCTATGCGATCTGGCTGCGTGAACTGCTGCTGCACGGCAATCTCGGCTATTCATTCGTCACCGGGCAACCTGCGCTGCAGGAGATGGCCCAGGTCTTGCCTGCAACCCTGCAACTCTCCATCGTTACGATTCTCTTTTCCCTCGTCGTCGGTACCTCCCTGGGTGTCGTCTCAGCCATCAAGCAGTATTCCGTTCTCGATCATCTTCTCACTCTACAGGCCTTCGTCTGGATATCCACACCCGGTTTTGTATTCGCCATCATTGCCCTCTACCTGTTCTCTCTCAAGTTGCCCCTTTTCCCGACCGGGGGAAGGGCGCCGCTCGACGGTCCCGACAATTTTCTCGTCCGTCTCCACTATCTGGCGCTGCCCGCGCTTGTTCTCGGCTTCGAGGGGCTGGCCGGCCATATGCGCTATGCGCGCGCCAGCCTGCTGGAGGCTCTCGGCGCCGACTACGTCCGCACCGCCCGTGCAAAAGGCCTGCCTGAACGCTCCGTCTATCTGGGCCACGCCTTTCGCAACTCGCTGCTGCCGGTCATCACCATCGTCGGCCTCTCCCTTCCGGGCATTATCGGCGGTTCATTCATTATCGAGACAATCTTCGTCTGGCCCGGCATGGGCAAGCTGGGCATGGAGTCGGTCTTCATGCGCAACCAGCCCATGATCATGGCGATGAACCTGATCGGTTCTTCGATGGTGCTGTTCGCCAATCTCCTGGCCGACATCACCTATGCCTGGGCCGATCCCAGGATCCGCTACGAGTAAGGTGCGTAGCATGGTCGATTCCACAGCCACGCCGGCAGACGGCGCACACGAGGCGCGGCAGCCGGTCTCATCGCAGATTTCGCCGAACACATGGCAAGCCTTGCCCAAGGCTGAGAACCGCTTTCTACGCCGCTTTCGCCGCCATCGTCTGGCTGTCTTAGGGTTGGCAGCACTGTCCCTCTTTGCGTTGGTCGCCATACTTGCGCCATTTGTAACGTTCTACGATCCCAACGGCATCGACCTGACCGTGATGCGGCAGGCGCCCTCTCCGGCTCATGTACTGGGAACCGACCCGCTGGGTCGAGATGTCTGGACGCGCCTAGCCTATGGCACCAGGGTCTCGCTCGCGGTCGGCCTCGTCGCCGTCAGTATCTATACCACCATCGGCGTCGTCCTGGGTGGCCTCGCCGGGTATTTCGGCGGCCGTGTCGACATGGTTCTGAGTCGCTTTACCGATGTCATGATGTGCTTCCCCTCCTTCATGCTCATTGTCACCGTCGCCGTGATCCTGCCTCCCAATATCTTCAATGTCATGATTATCATCGGGATTTTTGGCTGGACTGGCATAATGCGCCATGTGCGCGCCCAGTTTCTTTCGCTGCGCGAGCGGGAATTCGTGCTGGCCGCGCGCTGTGTCGGTGTGAGCAGTGGCCGGATCGTCTTCCGTCACATCCTTCCCAATGCGATCGCTCCGGTGGTTGTGGCGGCCACCATGGGGCTGGCCGGGGCCATCATGACCGAGTCCGCTTTGAGCTTCCTGGGCCTGGGCGTCCAGGAGCCTATGTCCAGTTGGGGAAGCATGTTGCAGGACGCCATGTCGCTGCCCATCCTGCAGACGATGCCCTGGCTGTGGCTGCCATCGGCCGTTGCTATCGCCATCACCACGCTTTCGGTGAACTTCGTTGGCGATGCACTGCGCGACGCGCTCGATCCCCACATGAGCCTGGGCTGAAATTCTGAAGCGTAACCCGGCCTCTCGATACCTTGAACTTCTTCCCGATTCGCCATTTCGAGCCTGGAGCCACCTCCCTTTCCGCCAGGAGAATCGCCTTTGAGTACACCACCATATGCTCCGTTTGAACCTGATGACCATACAGTTGCGCTGTTCCATTTCGACGAGGGCGAGGGCAACCAGACCACTGACGCATGCGGCGACACCCAGCTCACCCTCCGCGCGTATCGCCAGGCGCAATGGGGCTCGCATCCGGGTTTCGGCGCCTGCGCCCGTTTCGATCGCCGCGCCGACGACGCCAACCTGCTTGTCGGGCCCGCCAACAACGACAAACTCCACCTCCGACCCTGCACCTCGGAGTGGACGGTCGAAGCCTGGGTGCGCTACACCGGCGCCGGCGGCCTCGAAGAAGGGCACACCTATGTCAACATCTGCGGTACCGAAGACGAAGGGCTGGGCCTCCCCATCGGTATGCGCGGCGGTTGGAACTTCTCCCTTCACAGCTTTACACGCCCCGGCACCTTGCAGGATGGGCTTTACCCCGCCGCCCGCTTCATGGGTTCCCCCCGCGGTCGCGATCCCAATCACGACACCAGCGGGCTCCTCCTCCATAACGCCAAAGCAGGAGGCTGGATCAGCGCCGACCCACCCAGGATCAGAGACAACAAGTGGCACCACGTCGCCTGGCAGTTTCGCTATCTTGACCAGACGCATTTCTTCTTCCTGGATGGCCAGCTCATCCGCCGCGTCCAATTGCCACTTCCCAACGATCTGCAGGGACGGGTTATCAACGATGCAGAAAACGTCGGCGTCCCTTTTGTCGTTGGCGGTTTCATCCACTCACAGGACCCGCCAAAGCACCTGGCCTATGGCAATTTCGAAGGCGAAATCGACGAGATCCGCATCTCCAGCACGATGCGCTATCCGGTAGCGGAACGGCTGTCAATCGTTCGGCGAGAACTGCCCCCGGCTACCTTCAATGCCCCTTACTCAGTTCAAATCTCGACCGACGCAGCCGATGGTGCCGTCCATTGGGAGTTGGCAGAAGGTCGTTTACCCGCAGGGCTGATTTTGGACAGCGAGACAGGTGCCATCCGTGGCAAGCCAACTGTGGCCCTGGAAAATCAACCCCTCACTTTACTTGCCGCCGACACAAGCGGCGCCTCCGAACGGCACCTGTTCCACTTGAGCATTCACCGCGGCCAGATCGCTTCTGAATCATTTCCACCGGCCTTCGCAGGGAACCCTTATCGCGCCAAGGTCCGAACCAGCTACATGGTCGCACTGATCGAATGGACCGTTGCAAAGGGCGCTCTCCCCGCCGGACTCCATCTCGACCCGGAATCGGGTGAACTGGCAGGCACGCCTTCCAGCCCCGGCATCCGTCGCTTCCTCGTCAATGCAGTCGACGCCATCGGCCAGAGCCAGCAGGCGGAGATTGACCTGAAAGTGCTGCCCGCGGAGCTCCTCGTCATCGGACCGGACGAACACACGGTTGTCCTCTATGACTGGCAGGGGCCGAACGGTCGCCTCATCCCCGACGTGATGGGCGACGAGGATCTGACCTTGACCTGGACCAACATAGGCGGCGACAGGCGCGTCTCCTGGCCCGGCCGCCATGGTCGCTTTCCCCAGGATACCGGCCACGGCGAGCACGGCTTCGTCGGACCCCAGCACAATGACAAGCTCGACCTCCGAACCTGCAAAGAGGCCTGGACTGTAGAGGCCTGGATCAGACGTGGAGGTCCACTGCAAGCATATGGCGAGAGGGCCGACGAGCACCACCAGCCCTTCACGTTCGGGCACATCTGCGGAACATACGACAAGACGGAACAAGGAGTCTGGGAACTCTATCTCTCCGCCCACAATTCGCCCGATGGCAGTATGGCCCCCGGCGCACACTTTCTGGGCGCCGAGCCCGAACAGGAACTGATGCATCTGCATCCTTGGATGCGTCCGGACGGGCTTGTCGTGGGCGAAGCCGAAGCCGGCATCAACGACACTGAATGGCACCATGTGGCCTGGCAGTACGAAGCCGGCGAGGATCTCCACCAGCTGTTTCTGGACGGCGTCCAGATCTGGCAGATGCGCAGCCCCGACGGCCGCAGATTGGCCAACAACCGCCGGCACGACGCCCAGTTCAGTGTCTCCACCCGCCTCAATGGATTCGCACGCTACGGTGGCGCATTCGACTTCCTAGGTGAGGGCCACTTTTTCGGTCAAATCGGAGAGATTCGCATCTCATCTATCAATAGGTATTGATCATTTCGGTTACCATTCTCGGTCCAAACAGGAGATAAATCGTGAGAAACTGGGGGATTGGCCGCGGGAAATGGGTGTTTGTCGACTGGATGGGCGTAGAACCGGGCTACGGTACGCAATGGGGTGGCGCAATCACTGAGGGTTGGAGCGTCCCGCATGGAATAACGCTCAAAGTCCACGAGCCCACTGTAGACCATTCTCTGGCGATCGCTGCCGACCGCCCTTGGGAACAGGGCTACATTTCACCCTATTCGACGTTCCTCGAGGAGGGAGGCACGCTCCGCTGCTGGTACGAAAACGGCGGCGGGATCGGCTATGCCGAGTCGCACGACGGCATCACCTGGCACAAACCAGATCTGGGTCTCCAGGAGTGGAACGGCTCGACCGAAAACAACCTGATCGACATCAACCGTCATGGCCACGGAATCTTCATCGATCCCGTCGCCGACGAGTCCGAACGCTACAAAATGGTCAGCTGTCACTGGACCGAGACCGAACGCAAAGTTCTCGGCGCCGTTTCCTCCGATGGCCTCCACTGGACGCCCCTGCCCCGTCCTCTGATGGAGCACCAGCATGCTGACACTCAGAACATCGCCCTATATGATGAGGAACAGGGCCAGTATATACTCTACACTCGCCAAATGGATGCCCAGTCGAACCGCCGCGGGGTCAACCGGACCGTATCCGACAGTTTTCAGCACTTTCCCGAATCCGAACCGGTCCTGGAGAACAACCCTCTCGACGCGCCCGACCTGGACATCTACTGCAACGGCTATTCCCCTTGGCCCGGCGCAACTGACGCGCATCTGATGCGACTCTCCATGTACGAGCGCACGCCGGACACCATGAACGTACATCTGGCCACCAGCCGCGACGGCCTGTTCTGGCACAGGCCGCTGGGCCAAGACCCCTGGATCGAGACAGTGCCCTCTACCGGTGGACCATACAATACGGTCTATGCCTGCGCCGGGGTAATTCCCACGGGCAATGGAGAGTGGTCCACCTATGTCGGCGTCAACCGTATGATGCACAACGAACCGCTCGAACGGAAAACGGGCGCGCTGGGCGAGTCGGGGCTGGTCCGCGCTTCCGTACGCGAGGACGGGTTTGTCTCACTCTCCAGCCGGGGACGCGGCGGCTTCTGGACGGTCCCCTTCGAGCTGAACTCGGACTCGATTCGCGTCAATGCGCATACCCTTTACTCGGGCTTCCTACGCTGCCAGATTCTCTCCTCCAGCCCCGGTGACGTCGGCAGCGACACACGCTTCATCCGCACTATAGAAGGCTACACCCTGGAAGACTGCCAGCCGGTTGTCGGGAATCACATTGACGCTCCTCTCACCTGGAACGGCAGCGCCGACTTGAGCCATCTGCGGGGCCAGATGGTCCGCCTCAGATTTGACCTGTACAAGGCCGATCTGTACGCAATAAAGTTCTGAACCACCTGTCAACTCAAAAACAGATCGAGCGCTGCCTTGGTCAGATTCCCGCTGCCGTATTTGCAGTCTTGTTTGATCCTGAAGAAGCGATGTACGGGAGGAAGCGCTCTTCCATTTGTAAGTGGAGGTGCATCCCAAAGTCGGGGCGAATTCTCGTTTACCTCTGGAGTAACCAACCCAAGGTCAGTCCCCGTTCCAATCGCCGGCAGACCAAACCATGTCACTCTCTTCTCTCTCCTCGCATTTGGGCGGTCGGGCCTTCGGCCCTCCCTTGTGCGGGGGGACTCCCCCCGCAACGCCCCCCTTCCTACACCATGCCACGTTGGCGCCGCGGCGTCGGCGTCGTGTCTGTGCGACCGGTCGCGCACCCGCGTCGTGCCGACAAGCAGTCCGCCGCAAACACGGTAGTGGCAGGCCTCGTGCCTGCCAAAGCACTCTCCCCAACCAACAGACTGCCAGCAATTTCAACCACCGCTGACACGAAACTCTCCCCTGCCCCTTTCACTCCAAGAATAAATGGACTGTCCCCTACGGGTCATGGTGATTGCCTCTAAATTTGGTTGAGTAACCTGAGTTCGGAGTTAAGTGGTGGTTGGCAAGAGGGCCAACTCATTTTCGGAGAGATGAAGGGACGGTTTTTTTGGGTTGCCAGGTGTAGGCAATCAGGCCGGCGATGAGATTGACGAGAAAGTTGGCGCCGCTGCGGTGGCGGGTGTGTTGAATCTGGGAGATATTCTTGAGTTGGTCAACGATGGTCTCGATAATGAATCGTTTGCGTGGCAGCTTGTCCTGGAGAAGGACGAGTCGATTCTGCATGTTTTTGCGAATCGGGGTGATCAGTTGCAGCCCTTGCGCGTAGAGTTGCTCAAAGAGAGCCTGGGAGAGATAGCCGCGGTCGCCAACCAGCCCCCACAACGATTCGCACATCTGTGGGACCGGTTTGCGGTCATCGGTGTTGGCGGGCGGCTGAACCGCCAGCAACTCCCCCTGGTCGTTGACAATCAGATGGAGCTTGAAACCATAGAACCAACCCAAGCCGCTCTTGCCGCGCGTGGCCATCCCGGCAAAGACCCGATGACGACCGATGCGCTGGTTGTGGCAGACAGGCAACGGGGTTGAATCAATGAATGCGACCCCTGTTCCCTGGCCAAAGCGCACTCGCAGATAGAGACACATGGCTGGCAGCGCGGATGGAATCAACTCCACAAAGCGCGTATAACTGACCAGAGCAGGGAATTCACTGCGCAGATGCGCACACACATGCTGCCTGTAGCAGGCTTTGAAATTGCGATAATGCGACTGATGAAAGTGGATCAGAATCGTCATGACTTCACTCATACTCAAACGCGGGGCTGGCCCTCGCTTACCGGTCAGTCCAAACAGCTTCGCATCCTCCCATCCACTCAGCCACTGACAAAAATCATCGACATGACAGAACAGTTCAAGTATACTCATCTCTGAGCGCCTTTCATTGCTGGTGAATCGTTGTTGTCGAACTTCTATTCTACCAGCTTGATAAGGCGCTCATTTACTCCGAATTCAGGTTACTTGGAATCTTCACTCCGTTCATCAACGGAACCGCCCGCGTCTCCTGGAAGCAGGTTGGTGGGCTGCTGCAACAATGTGCCCATTCGCACACGCGCAATGACCGCCAGTTGCGTGTGATCTTCCATCGCAAGTTCAAAGGTCTTGTCAAAAAGTTCGATGGCCGCACCTCTGTCCCCTTCCAGCTCCTCCACGTTACCCAACAGAAAGTACCCCTGCGGGTCAAGCGGATAACGATCAATCAGGTCTTCCGCTATGCGACGTGACTTCTCAAAATCTGTTGCCGCTATGTATGCAGAACCTAGGGTCCACCAGTACGATACTTCTTGGTCGGGTGCAATGAGTGTCTTAGCCTCTTCTAACGTGTCGTCCCTAACCTCACGTTTACCCAACTTGTCCCACACTACCGCCTCCCAGATCAGTAGCTCGGCGTCTGGTTGCGTTAGGCTGAGTTTGGCCTCTTGAATGACCGCCAAGGCTTCGTCCCATCGGCTCTCAAAGACCATCTGTCGGACTGAGGAAAGTGCCTCAGACGCTATGACAGTGTTGTCATCGACAGGAATCACAAACTCAAACAGAGCCCAAACCATGACTAGGGCCGCCGCCACCACACCGAAAGTCAACGCCAACTTGCGAACAAAATTTCGGCGGTCGGCCGCCACGACTTCGTCTAACCACCACCACACTCCTGGCGCTGATGGCCTGGATTCGCGCAAATGTTTCAAGCCACCGGCGGTGTCCGCAATCCGCACAATGCGCTTTGCGTCACTGCGTAACTTCCCCTGCAAACCCAACCATCTGGACTGCTCTGGACGCAGGTCTAGACCGCTCAATGCTGTCAAGCAGAGACAAGAATGCCGAAATGTTGTTTCTGCGCAGCTGAAGTATTGCGCGTTCGGCCTCGTCAAGTCGGTCTCGCAGATCAGTAGCGAGACTTTGCCGTTCAGACCGTACCGAATAAGCCATCAGAATCCTCCGTCAAACCCAATCCTCCTACCATGAAACTCCCATATTATACATGAATATCCAAGTGGACGATCTTATTCTATTAGGGGAGTCCTAAGATGTTCAATTCAGTGCGGGCGGGATCTGGTCTAGATCGATATCGAAGACGATTTTCAGCACGCCGAGATAGTTTTCGGGCGCGGCCAAGGTGGTGTAGCCGTGCCAAACCTGCAAGACCTGCAAGTATGAGAACATCTATTTCAACCAATATGACACCGTGCCTCAGCTGCAGACCGGCTTACGCGCATACTTCGACTTCTACAACCATGAGAGACCACATCAAAGTCTCAACTATCGCACACCCGCGGAAGAGCGGTTCGTGCTCTGATTACGGCAGAACGCATCCGTCTGGATCCACCTTATTTTTCCCGTTTCGTGGTCCAAAGATCGGGGCTCACCATACCCTATGCGGACTTACCCTCGAAGCCCGGAAACGCAAGGTCACACTATACGCGGCCCGCAACGGCGCCGCCTTTGGCAAGCAAGGCGTCTGCCAGAACGCTCGCAAGGCCGCCCTGCGCTGACCCGGAGATTAGGAAAACAGAGCATGAAGAAGAAGACAGGACACATTGAGGCGGCGGCTGATGCCAGCCTGACGACGAAACGCCAACCGCGGCTGCAGCCGCCGATTGACGCCGACGCGGCGCGCGAGTGGGACAATGCAATCGTAAAGAAGGGCGGCCGGATACAGCGTATTCAGGTGCGCTGCACGCAGGCCGAATTGGAGTATGCGGCCGCCTGCGGCGCAAGCTGGCGCGACCTGGCCGAACTGATTGGCTGCACCGACCGAACACTGAGGAACTGGCGCAGGATGACGCGCAACTCCGTCAACGACATTGACGTTCAAAAACTGAGTGCCGAGCAGCGGAAGGCGCTGGGCGTGGGTAAGGAGTCGCCGGAGATAATACGCGTCGTGATGAAGATGATCGAACGCGGCCGACGCAATTTCCGTTATTTCCGCTTTTTGGCAAAACCCGGGAAAGACAGAGCCGGCCCACCGCAACGCTGAGAAGGCCGGCCGTGTCCGTTTATCTCCGCCTGGAGAAAGCAGAGAAATGATACCATGCAAGACCCGGCGCCGCATACCGATTGCCACTCCGCCCCACGCGCGGCGTATTTCACGGCAGCGCCGGCATGAGCCATCTGCGGGGCCAGACGGCCCGCCTCAAGTTTGACCTGTACAAGGCCGATCTGCACGCAATAAAGTTCTGATTTACCAGGGAGCCAAGAAGCAGATCAAGTGCCGGCGCGGTTGGATTCCCGCTGCCGCTCCTGCAGTCCGGTCAAATCCTGAAGAAACGACGGACGAGAGGAAGCGCTCTCCCATGTGCGCGTAGAGGTGCATCCCAATATCGGGGCGAACTTTCGTTTTCCTCTGGAAGAAACCAAGCAAAGGTCAGCTCCAGTTCCAATCTCCGGCGAGCGAAACCGTTTCTCACTCCTCACTCTCACTCTTCCTCACTCTCACTCTTCCTCACTCTCACTCCTCTCTCCTCTCCACTCTCTCCTCGCAGTTGCGCGTGGGACCTGCTTGACCCCCTCTGCCAGATTGTATACACTTCCGTTGAGCACTGTGTACCAGTACAATGACGCTGCAAATCAGTTGGCAAGAAGCCCCAATCTATCCAGCCCTGATCAAAGGCCCCGCCGTCGGTACAATCGACGGCCATCTGCTGGTCGCCGGCGGCATGTCCTACCCCTGGCGTGAAGTGGAGTACGGATTCGGCGCGCCAATTCAGGGTGAAGCCGACGAAGGGCAAAACGAATCGGCCCCAATCGGCGAGTGGTATCCTCTGCCCCCGATTCCGATCGGCCCGGGCTGGACCTCGGGCACCGCGGTCGCCGGCGGCCTGGCCGTTGTCGGCGGACGACGCCGCGCGGTTGGAAATCGCGCCACCGCCGACGTCTGGTTTCTGGACGTCCAGGCAGGCGCGACTGCCTGGGAAAGATTGCCGGACCGCCCCTCCCCCGCCATGGTCGCGACCACCTTTGCCCACGGCGATCAGCTCTACACCGCCTTCGGCACCGACTGGCGCCCGCACGAGCACGCCACCGGCGACCTCAACATCTACCGTCTTAACGTCCGCGACAGAGGCAGCTGGGAGGTGGCCGCCCAGTTTCCCGGCGAACCGCGCTGGATGTGCGGCATGGGCATCTACCGCGACAAACTCTACGTAGTCGGCGGCCACGACATCCCCATCGGCGGCGTCTCTGACCCCAAACCCCACAACGCGCTGCGCATCTTTCCGCCCGGGGAACTGACTGTTGACAGAATCAGCCACGTCGTCTTCGGCGAAATCTGGGAATGTGACCTGGAATCAGGAACCTGGCAGGAGCTGCCGCGACCGCCGCGTGCCTTCGTCGCCGACGCCTTCACAGTGGACGACCGCTGGATCGTGCTGACCGGCGGCCAAAGCTGGGTCGTCTCGCCCGGCGGCAACTCAGTTCACATCATGGGACACGTGCCGGAGCTGGACTTCGTCTGCCACTCCCATGAAGTCTGGGCCTACGACACACACGAAGCAAGCTGGACCGCCCTCGATCCGCTGCCCTACGGCATCGCCTCACACCGGGTGGCAGTCTGGAAGAACTGCGCCTTTCTCGTCGGCAACGAGACGAGAGACAGTGTACGCGGCAACACATACGGGACGGTCTTTGCGGGGCGAATTTGCACGGACTGACACCGCCTGAAGTCCATTCTTCTGCCATAGTAAGGGACAGAACAACCATGCAACCAATGACAGTAGCTGACGGGACGAAAGTCACGATGGCCGGTCACGAGCTTGTCTTCGGCCAGAATATCTTTACGCCGCGTGACGCGAACGACATCGCAGACGACATGTCAGCTCTGCGCGCCAGAATCGAAGAGGACGGCTATCTCCTGATTCGCGACTTCTACGACCGCGATGCCATTATGGCCGCCCGCTCGGACATACTATCCTACCTGTCTGCACAGGGTCTACTGGATCCCGGCGCCCCACCGCAAGAAGGCGTGATTGGTCCCGATAACGAAGGGGCCGTCCTGCGCAACGATGTTGTAGTGAACATGCACGCCTACCTGCGCGTCGTCAACTCCCAGCGCATCATGGCCTTCTTCGAACGCTTCCTTGGCGGACCAGCCCTGACCCTGGACCACAAATGGCCGCGCGCTGTCCGACGCGGCCACAGCACCGGCGCACACTACGACGTCGTCTTCATGGGCGCCGGCACCAAGAAACTTTTCACCGTCTGGACCCCCCTCGACGACCTGTCGCTCGACATGGGCCCGCTCGCCTTCTGCCCGGGATCCAACAAGCTCGACCTCCTGCGCCGCACCTACGGGACAGCCGACGCCCACAACGATATGACCGAAGGCCACCTCAGCCGCAACCCCCTGGAACTGATCGACATACTCGGCGTCAAATGGTCGTCCACGCCCTTCCGCGCCGGCGATGTCATTATCTTCGGCATGTACTTCCTGCACGGCTCCCTCGACAACGTCTCCAATCGCTACCGCCTCAGCACCGACAACCGCTACCAGCTCGCCTCCGAACCCGTCGACGAACGCCATATGGGCCCCCAGCCCGACCAGATTCCCAAGGCCGAAAACCGCAAGACCATGGCCGAAATGCGCGAAAAATGGGGTATATGAACCCGACATCATCGGCGACCACAACGCCTTTCAAAAGGATTCCAGCCCGCCATGACCGTTCCCGAACCTAAGAGCCGCACAGAGCCGCGCGACCTCCAACAGAAGGCCGATGCCATCCTCAACGGCAGCCGGCCTGTCGACAGGGACTACCCCTACATTCCCCCCGACTACAAGGTCCACTTCCCACACATCGGGACCGACAGACAGCTGTTTCTTGACAACTTCATTCTCGATCATCTCAACGGAGTCAAGAGAGAACTGTGTCCCCCGCAGAAGGCCCCCGAACCTCTCCTCTCCTTTACCGATCTTCCATGGGAGCAGGTACAGTTCAACCCCGGCACCGCCGGCGTCGTCCAAGACCCCGACGACGGCCTGTTCAAGATGTGGTACTGGCAGGGCTTGGCCAACGAACCCTTCAACACCGGGCAGATCCTCTGCTACGCCGAATCAAAGGACGCCCTCCACTGGGAGAAACCGCTCCGGGACGACTGTCTCCCATTCCAGGAGCATACCGCCACCAACATCGTCCACCCCGACATCTCCCAGTCCGGCCTCGCCCTGAACCACGACCGCAGCGACCCCGAGCGAAAATACCTGCTCGTGAACTGGCCCCCCAAGACAGCAGCCAGGCGACCCCCCGGCAGCCCCCGCCTCTCCAGCGTCGACGCCTCGCCCGACGGCATCCATTGGCACAACATCAGCCAAGAGTCCCCCCTCCCCCACCACCATGAGCAGAAAATCATCTGGGACGAAAGCATCCAGCGCTACATAGGCTACAGCCAGTACTCCCACCACCAGAACTTCCTCTACCGCAAACGCCAGATCGGCCGCCAGGAAAGCGCCGACTTCATCAACTGGTCGCCCAAAGAGGTCGTCCTCTCCGCCGACTGGGACGCCAATCTGCCCCCCGACCTGGAGATGCACGACATGTCAGTACGCAAAGTCGGGGAACTCTACATTGGCATCACCGCCGAATTTATGGCTGAACCCTTCTGGCAGGAGCGCGACGGCCACAACTGGCGCGACCAGGCCTTCAGTCGACTTGGACTCTACACCAGCCGGGACGGCAAACGTTGGCAGCGCGTCGGCGGACCCGGCCCCTGGGTCGACACCGGCCCACCAGGCGACCAGGACTACGGCTTTGCCTGCTTTACGCCGGCAGGGGAACTGGTCCACAATGGGAAGTTGGTAATCCCCTACAGCGCCAATCCCCAGAAGCAGAACTGGATGAATCAAGGTTCGCCAACGCCAATGTATCCGCCGGAGGCGTTCGAGCGCCGCCGGAAGGCATGGCAAGCGCGGCAGGCGTTGCAGGGCGAGCCCGAAACCAAGCGGGCCGTAGGCGGTCTGGTCCTGCGCGAGGACGGCTGGGCCAAGCTCATGCCGGAATACGAGACCGGCAAGGCATATACAAAGCAGTTCGTCTTCCAAGGTGATACCTTGCGCGTCAACGCCGACTGCAGCTATGGATATCTGCAGGTCGAACTCCTCGACCCCACATTCACGCCTTACGCAGGATTCTCAGCAGAGGTCTGCGATCCAGTCATCGGCGCGCCCGACCAGATCTGGCATACGGTCAGCTGGCAAGGCAGTAGCGACCTGCGCGCCCTGTGGAACAGGCCGGTACGCATCCGCTTCACCCTACGTGAAGCCAGTATCTACGCTTTCCAGTTTTTCGAATCCATGTCAGAATGACGGCAGACAAGCGCTCATGTCCCGAATAGACTGAAAGGAGCCAAACATGGGAACAGATCTGAAGGTCCACAACCCAATGGGCTACCCGCCCCAGATCGATCAGAAGCATCTGGCCCCGCGCGTCAGCGACCTGGCCGGCAAGACAGTTTATCTCGTCGACTGCCGCTTCGACGACGGCGACATCCTCGTCGAGCAGATGGCCAACTGGTTCCGCGACAACCGGCCCGACATCAACATCGAGGTTCGCCGCAAGTCGGGCGTCTATACCGAGAGGGACGAGAACCTGTACGAGGAGATCCAGCAGAAAGGAGCGGGGGCCGTCATGGCCGTCGGCCATTGAAGTACCTGCGCGCCGGCGGTCGCCGACCAATGCATTATTCTGGAAACCGAGTACAACGTTCCGACGGCCTCCATCCAGACCGGGATATTTCTGGACCTGGTGAAGGCCTCCACTCTTCAGCAGGGAATCCCCTATCTGCGCCACGCGTTTGTGCCGCAGCCGGTGATGGGCCGGTCGCCGGCCCAGCTGAGAGCTTACGTCGATGGCCCTGACGACATTACGGGCCGTCCCTTCATGAGCGAGGTAATCGCCGCGCTCACCCGGCCGCGGTCCGACGACGAGACCCGCAGCCACGACTTCGACCGCTCCACCCCCCGCTTCGTCGAGCCCGACACCGAAGAGAACCTGAACCAGCTCTTCGCTGAAAATCTCTGGACCGACATGCTGCCCATCATCCTCCCGACCGAGGAGCGTGTCGCCGCCATGTTGGAGGGCACCAGCCGCAGCCCCGACGCCGTCGTAGGCCAAATGCGCCCAACGGGTACCCGTGAGGCCTGGGAGTACACGGTGGAAAAGGTTGCCGTCAACGCCGTAATGGCCGGCGCCAAGCCCGAGTACCTCCCCGTCATCCTGGCCCTGGCCGCAACCGGCGCCTCGGCGCGGGCCAGCACCACCAGCTCCGCCGCCGCCATGGCCGTTGTCAACGGTCCCGTCCGCCATGAAATCGGGATGAACTGGGGCATCGGCGCAATGGGTCCCTACAACCACGCCAACGCCACCATCGGCCGCGCCTTCGGTCTGCTCTCGCAGAACCTCCAGGGCGGTTCCGTCCCCAAAGAGACCTATCTCGGCTCCCAAGGCAACAACTACGCCTACAACAGCGTGACCTTCGCCGAGAACGAAGAGCGCAGTCCGTGGGCGCCCTTCCACGTGCAGCATGGATTTGAAGCCGACCAGAGCGCGGTCAGCGTCTTCGGCGGCTGCCGGTCCACAGCCTTCAACCTCGGCCTGCGCGCCAAGCACTGGCAGGACCATGTACGCAACATGCTGCGCGGCCTCAACCCGCACAATCCGCCCACCTTCGTGCTCGACCCGATCACCGCGCAGCAGTTCATCGATCGCGGCGGCTTCGACACCAAGGAGAAACTGATCCAGTGGGTGTACGAAAACGCCACCATGCCGGCAGGCGTCTACTGGGACTACCAGCTGATCGAAAACTACGTCTACCCCCACGCGCTCAACGGAGTCGAGCCATACGCCACCAAGCTCAAGGCCGGCAGCGATGAACTGATTCCGATTTACAGGGAAGACGAAATCCATGTCGTCGTTGTCGGAGGCGAGACCAACGGCTACTGGCGCATCATGGGCTGCAACTACGCGGGCACAGCTTCGGTCGATGACTGGCGCTGAGTGAGCATTCGCGCCTTCCTCTGCATGCCAGTCCCTCCCGGTACGAGGGATAAGCATCGACCGGCGCAGTGCGAATTCAACCAAAAGGTAAACGGGCAGGACAGGTGGATCATACCTCGTTCCACCTGTCCTGCCCCTTGGCCTGCTGTCCGTCAAAATGCGGTACGACCTTGTATGTCCCCATTACCGGGCGGTCATCCCTTTCCCCGGAATCAAGCCCGAAAGGAACAGGCAATATGGAAGAGATCACGCAACTGCGGCTGGAGGGTTACTGCCTGCTGAAAGGCGTCATTCCCGCGGATAAAGTAGGCCAGGTCCGCCAGGACATCGATAACTCCATGAAGGCAGGCCTCGAAGCATACGATAAGCATGACTGGTCTGCCGTCACCCACATGTTGTCCCTGGCTGCCTACTTCGCCGACCCGCGTCTCCTGAAAGTCGCGCGCACCGCGTTCAACCATGCCAAAGTGCGCATCTCGCAGACCGAGTTCAAGAGCGTGCCTCCCTACAGGAACCCGCCCGAATGGCGTAACTTCCACTCCGACTGGCCCCATGACCTGACAGATCGTTCCTTCTGCGGACTGGTCAATCAACCCTTCCCCGACGTCATCATGAGTATCACATCGATCTGGATGCTCTACCCCTTCACGCCCGAAAATGGCGCCACCTGGGTCGTGCCCCGCACACACCGCGACCCGCGCAATCCTCGCGGCGAAGGCGACGGGATCGACGGCATGCGTTCAATTCCCCACGAGGAGCAGGTATGCGGCGACGCCGGCGATGTAATCCTCATCGACAGCCGCATCTGGCACTCCGCCGGCGCCAACTCGACCGACGAAATCAGGACCTCGGTCGTAGCTCGCTACTCACCCTGGTGGCTCAGCGTCGAGTACGGCAAACGCAACTGCGCCTTCATTCCCGCCCATATTTTCGACAAGCTGCCTGAGCCCGTCCAGGAACTATATGCCCACCGAAGAGTCAAGAATGAGCCGCTCCAAATCTGATCTTGTTGTCACTGGAAAAAGTACCGCCTCATTCAAGCCTGTCGGCATTCCAAGCCCGGGTCATCCATCACCGCTCAAGTACTGGGAAGAACCGGGGTTTCATCAGCTTGTAGAGGTCGGGTCCGTTGATGAACCCCTGCGGCAGGAGCAGTTCGAGCGCCCTGTCCCGCTTGATCACGTGAGACTCAAAGCTGCCTGTACGCGGGTCAAAGACAGAGCACGAGATCGCGTCGCGGCTCAGGTCACACTTTGCGGGCGCAAAATTGCAGCTTGTTTCCTGTTTACTCTGGGAAAAAGTACAATCGTATTCAAAGCCCATGAACTCCTCAAAGGCAATGATACGATTGAACGGGTTGGTCAGGCTGTTCTCAACCCTTCCTGTGATTGAATCAGGAAAAGCAAAGATTTCATAGTTTCTCAACTGTTCCATGTCCATTATAGAAAGAGCAACCGACCTCCTGATGTTGAAATCATAAACGTAGTAGCCGGGGCGTCCACCTGCCGCTTGACGGCATTCGTTGAACTGCTCCTCCAGAGTTGCCGCACTGTTTGCCTGTCCCCCATCTCCCGCCGTGCCGGTCGCACATCCTTGAAGGAAGAGCAACTGTGAACTGAATGGACCCCCAACATATTCGCGGATCTCTTTGCCTTCAGAAAAAGCCCGAAAGAGAAGGAAAACACCAGTCGCCAACAGTGCGAACAGGAAAACGACGGAAACAACGCCCACCTGCTTAATCCGCGAGCTCCTCAATCGGAGGGCGGGATAGCTGCGTCTGAAGTTCAGCGATGATTTCATTTCAGAGTCTCTCGGAAGTGCCTGCCGGATAGAGGCTGGTCAAACAGACCTGCCCGCTTAACGGCAAATGAGTCAGTGAGGTTCCAGGCGAAAAGAGCGAAATCGAAACCTGGTTCAGCTGTATACGGCCCCGGTCCTGCTCTTCAACGACTTTCCCTGGGAAGGCGCCGGCGCCCGCCCGGTTCTGCTTCGAGACAACGTACGCAGTTGAGATTAAGAACAGATGACTGAACAACAGCAGTTTGAGATCCCGGAAGCCAGATACGATTCCGAAATGGTCGACGTACAGCGCCGCATGGACGAAACCTGGGCCGGCGATAGAGCAGTCGATCACAGCGCCTACCCCTATTTCAACCCCGACTACCGCCTGCCGTTCAAGCACATCGGCTTGCAAAAGCAGCTCTTCCTTGACAACTACATTCTCGACGAACTGATCGACGTCGAACGAACCGTCCCGGCCCCGCAGAAGGCCGAACCGCCGCTGATCGAGTTCGAAAATCTGCCCTGGGAGCGCTATCACTTCACCTGTGTTCCCGCGGCCGCGCTCTACGATCCCGATGACCGCATCTTCAAGATGTGGTACAAGACCTTGGTGAGCGGGAACACCAACTCAGCGCAAGGCACGGAGGTTGTGCTCTGCTACGCCGAATCCGATGATGCCCTGTATTGGCGCAAACCGCTGCGGGAAGACTGCCAGCCCTTCGAAGACAGCAAGAAGACAAACATCGTCGTGCGCGACTTCGACAACGGCGCCATCGTCCTGAATCCGGACCGCAGCGACCCGGAGAGGAAATTCCTGGCCGTCTACAATCCGTCAATGGAGGCCACCAGGCGGGGCCAGCGCGTCATGTCCCGCGTGGCCGCATCGCCGGACGGCATCAACTGGCAGGTGATCAGCGATGATTCCCCTTTTCGACACCACCACCAGATGCGCGTCATCTGGGACGATGCCTACAGTAAGTGGGTCGGATACTCCCAGGCCTCGCACGCCTTCGCCAGCCATCTCCATGTCCGCACCATCGGCCGCCAGGAGAGCGCCGATTTCATCAACTGGTCGCCCAAACAGATCATCCTGTCCAGCGACTGGGATCCCAACGTCGGTCCCAATGTCGAGTTTCACACGATGTCCGTTCGCAAAGAGGGCGGCCTCTACATCGGCATCGTCGAGGAGGCGCACGGCGAATGCCAGTGGCTCGTCAACGCCAACGGCAGCAACCAGCGCGATCAGTTTCACACAAAAGCCGCCCTCTACGCCAGCCGCGACGGCTACCGCTTCTTCCGCGCCGATGGCTACCAGCCCTGGGCCGACAACGGCCCGCCCGGCAGTCAGTACTACGGCTATTTCTGTCACACCGTCGCCGGATACCTCCTTCACCAGGGCAAGATGGTGATCCCCTGCTCCGCCTTCCCCCACAAACAGCGCGACACAAGGCCCGCCGGCGTATCGAATCACGCGCCCCTCTCTTCGGCCGCATCCTCCCGCCGCCACATCGAGGACCTGACCAGCCACGGCATCGGCAGCCCGATGATGGATCATGTGCGCCCGGACCTGCCCATTCAGCGGGGCATCGGCGCCATCGGCCTGCGCGAGGACGGCTGGGCCGCGCTCCGCCCCAAGTACGAGGCCGGCCAGGTCATCACCAAGCAGTTCGTATTCGAGGGCAATGCCCTGCGCGTCAACGCCGACTGCGGCTACGGGCTGATTCGGGTCGCCCTCCTCGATTCAGAGTTGAAGCCCTACCCCGGCTTTGGCCTGGAGGATTCCGTACCTCTCCATGCCCCGTCCGACCAGATCTGGCATTCAGCCGCGTGGAAAGACAGTCCTGATATGCGCCGACTCTGGAACAAGCCCGTGCGCATCTGCTTCTCTCTCCTGGAGAGCAGCCTTTACGGCTTCCAGTTTCATTACCAACCCGACACCGAGAATGAGGGACGCTAAGCCCATGCTTGCAGATGTCAACACGACCGATATTGCCTCAGCAATCAGACTGGGATGCCGCACGATGTGTTCGGTCTTCAACGCCGAAGACGACGACGTACCCTTTTTTGGTTCCCAGGTCTGGCCGAAGACGTTTCTCAGCTTCAGTACCTCGGCGTCCGAGTCGCATGTGCCCGGCCGCCATCTCAACGCCCTGCTCAACGCCGAAGACGTTTTGGGTCTCAGCCTGGAGGAAGGCTGTATCGACCGTCACGCGCGCGCCGCCTTCCTCTCCTACTCAGGTGAGCTTCCCCTTCCCCTCAACCGGGATCGCATAGGCGGTCCCCTGGTCCATTTCTATCCCCATAACGTCCGCGAGGGATTTCACGCCCTCTACGCGCTGGCGCGATTCCGCAACAGCGCACAGGCGGTCGAGCTGGCGGAGCGCAGCATAGTTGCAATTCAGGAGCTTTGGCATCCCCAAAGGGGTTGGGACAGAGATCTGATCGAGAGCAAGCTCGAATTCCATCCCGCCACATTCATCATCGGACTGGCGCGGGCGATCGGTCCGCTGGTGAAGCTGCACCGGCATACCGGTTGCCCCGGCGCGCTCGAACTGGCGCTGGAGCTCGCGGACAAAGCCACTTCCGAGTTCTTCCTTCCGTCCGGCGCCTACGATCGAGAGACGTTCGGCGGGCACACGCACTCCACCACCTGCGTGATGTCTTCGCTCGCCCAGTTGGCCGACCTGACCCGCAACGCGGGCCTGATGGAACGGGTTCGCGCTTTCTATGACAACGGGCTGAACGACATACGCGATGCTTTGGGCTGGGTCATCGAAAGCAGCGGCGATGAAGTGGACCCGGACCGCGGCGAGGTCAACAACACGGGGGATATCGTCGAAACTGCGCTCCTGCTTGGCAAGTGGGGGTATTCGCAGTACTTTGAAGACGCCGAGCGCATCCTCCGTTGCCACCTGCTTCCCTCTCAGCTGCGCGACACCTCATTCATTCGCGAGCCGGACAACCCCGACAACGAGGACGGAAAGCGCGATGTCGCCAACAGGCATCTCGGCGCCTTCGGCTTCCCCGCGCCCTACGGGCACAAAACTCTGGACGCACAGCGTATCAGTTTCAACATGGACATCGTCGGCGGCTCGGTTGGGTCACTGTGCGAAGTCTACCGGCAAGCCGTAGAGACGACCCCGGCGGGCCACTATGTGCAGTTGCACTTCGACCACGAAACCGAGGCCGTTGACGTAGAGTCGCCCTATACGCATCGGCACATGCGTGTGCGCGCCAAGCGGCCGGGTCCCCTCTTTGTGCGTCTTCCCAGCTGGGTCGGAGTGGACGCAGTCAGCGTAGACGGTTCGAAAGAACGCCCTCGCTGCCATAACGGCTATCTGGTCGTCAGCCGTCCGGCGATAAACCGCTGGACCACCATCCGATTCGAACTGGCCGAACGAGAGATCGTTCTCAGCCACCGCACGCGTGAGATCAGAGTGCGGCTCCGCGGCGATTCGGTTGCCGCCATGTCCAACTTCGGCGCCGAACTCACCTTCTTCCCGGCGCTCGAGGCGTGATGGCAGCGGTGCCTGTTCTGCCGGACGACTACTCTGATACGGCAACACGATTCAAGAACTAAGGAAACCTGTCATGGCAAGTAGACCCATTCACATCCTGATCGTCGCCGCCCATCCCGCCGACAGCTTCGACATGGCCGGCGGCACGCTCGCACACCACGTAGACCAGGGCGACCGGGTAACCGCAGCAATCCTGACCACGGGCGTGCGCTCCCACCACTGGGAACTTGGCGAGCAGAGACGCCGCGCCGGCGCCAAACTGGATGTTGAAGAATATGTGGCTCAGGCCGTCGAGGAAAAGCTGGAAGAGGTGCGCCGCGCCTGCCGCATCCTCGGTTTCGACGACGTGCGCGACCTCGGCTTTGAGGACGACGACATCCTGGTTACCCAGGACAAGATCGAGGCCATCGCCGACGTAATCCGCGCCGTCAAGCCCGACATGCTGATCACCCATCACCCCTTCGAGAGCGGCGGCTTCAAGATGCACGGGACCACCGGCCAGTGCACGCTCTACGCCTGGCAGCTCGCGATGGGATCGGGCCGCGGCCGCCAGGAGCGCCATCCCGTTCCCTGCATCTACTTCATGAACCCGACCGCATACATCGGCAACAACAGCCTCGAATACGCCGGCACCGCCCGCGCCGACCTCTATATCGACATCACCGACGTAATCGACAAAAAAGTGCGGGCGCTGGACCAGATCGCCAGCCAGTACTATGGAGGACCCTACGCCCGTAAGCGCGCCGAAACCTCCGACGGAGCTTACGGAAACAGCGCGCTCGTAGCCTACGCCGAGGAGTTCCAGCGCTTTCAGCCGCAGGTCCGCTACACGCTCCCTATAACCGATGCCGAGCTGGAACGGATCACCGAGCCGCAGTCAGCGCACATGGGCCGCCGCAGTGAAATGATTGGGGGTCTGATGCCGCTATCCGACGGCGAGACATTCACCTCCCGCCATCGCATGTCAAAGGAAAAGTACGAGGATTGAACTGGTCGGCGGCCGGCCAAAAGTGGCAGTCAACCAGCCGCCAAGGCAGGCTACCCCGCCGCATTTGCGGGGAAGAGGTCACTCTTCAATCCGACTGATGGTCATGCGCTCATCGCCGGCGCCATTCCGCCACAGATCCTGGCAGGCCGCAGCCAGTTCAGGCAACCCCTCCGTAATCGTGGCAAACAGATTGCCCGGCATATGCCCTTCCGGCCCCAGCAGATAGTTTTCCCGCCCGTAGAAAATCGCCAGGTCGATCAGCCCCGTCTCCCGGCACTGCTCCCGCAAGAAGGGCGGTACGTTGCTGCCCGGCGGCACCGGCAAATAGAGAAAGTCGCCGGGAATCGGGAAGACCGTGGCGTTCTCTTTCCCGGGGTCGTTTTCGGCAAACGGCGGCGTCAGAATATAGACCTCGTTATTTGCCCACTTCGCATGATAGGCTTCGCCCGCCAGCGGCAGCGCGTTCCAGACCGCCTCGGCCGTCAAGGGCGCGGCGTCATCAAGCAGTTCGGCCACTGCGGATACGTTGTGTTTCTCAAATGAAATTCTGATCTTGCGTGCCATGCTATCATCTCCTGTATTCCGTTCGACGTTTACGATGGTCGATTCCGATGCAGTTCAAAAGCCTCGGTCGAGAGATACGGAAAACTGCAAATTCGCTTGACTGAGCCTTCTTAACGCCGGAGATTCTGAAATACTGACTCACAATGTTAGGTTAGGTCTCGACCCGGTCGCTTGCCTCCATTCTATCGGCGGTACTATAATCCACAAAGGAGACGTTCTCGTTAGGAGGGATTCAGAGGGTCCTCGTCTTCACCCTGCCCATGATCGTTGTCTTCTTCTTCGCCCAGCGCACCTTTATCGAGGGCATCAGCTTCACCGGCGTCAAGGGGTAGGCGCAACCCGCTCCAAGAGAGGATACGCGTATGAAGAAATGGTCTCTCACGGCCGAACAGGCCAAACAGTATGAGAACGACGGCTACTTCACCGTCCGCAACGTGATCCCGCCGGAGACGGCCGCCGAACTGCGCGGCGTGATCAAAAACACGGTCCTCATGCCGGAGCCTGACGTGCTGGCAGACGCCGACCCCATGGATCCGATGGGAGATTCCGCTAGGGCGCGGGAGTCGCGCTTCCGCAAGCTGAGCAACTACTGCTATCGCGCCCCGCTCATCTGGATCAACGTTCACGGTGGCCCCGCGATCGCACGCATCGCGCGCTACTTCCTCGGAGACGACCTCGTACTCAAGTTCAACAGCTGCTTTCTCAAGCCGGCCCGCACCGGCAGCGCAACGCCCTGGCACCAGGACAACGGCCTCTGGCGCGACGACGATACCGAAGCCTTCAACTTCTGGATGGCGCTCGACCCGGCTACTCGGTCCAACGGCTGTCTGCAGATGATGCCCGGCAGCCACAAAGGCGAAATCGTGCCCCACGTCCTCTACCCGGACAGCATTCACGGCGAACTCCCTCGCCACCTGACCAGCGGCATCCAGGATCGTATCCATCACGTCGAGATCGGACCGGGAGACATTGTCTGCTGGCACAGCAGCATGTGGCACTACAGCCCGCCCAATCCCAGCGAACAGGGGCGCATCGCTATCGCCGGCGTTTACTCGAACCCGAGCCTCATAGCCTCGTACCCAAAATGGTCTGCTCGCAACTGCTTGTGGGTGATGAAGAGCGGAGAGCTATGCGCGCAGTTTCCGCCGGAGCCCTATCCGCTCAGAGAGGAAGAGCTCTACAGACCAACCCCCTGGCCTAAGGTAGAGGATCGTCTTGAGGAACAAGCTACGGACTGAAGTGACGGCGGAGAGCCGGCCCCAGCCGGGTTCGACTTCAGTTCTCAAACAGTACGCCGCGCCTGGGCAAGCGCGGCTCCACTCCCATCATCTGCAACGCCTGCCAGCCGGTCGCCTGATTCGACGTAACGACCGGTTTCCCGATCTCCTCTTCCAGGTCGCTGATGAAGTCGGCCGTCTTCTGTCCCGTGCAGCTGATCAGCACCGCGTCCGCCTCCGGCACGTCTGACCGGCGCGCGGCCTCGCGAATCGTTTCCGGCGGCACAATTGAGTGGTTCTGCAGATAGTGCAGGGGATTGCTGTTCACCACCTCGATGTCGCACTCGGCCAGAAAACTGATGAGCGCTTGGTTCACGTCTTCCATGTATGGTGAGGCAGTCGCGACCCGCCGCACGCCCAGGCGGTGGAGCGCCTTGACGATAGCGGTGCTGGCGGTCGTGCAGGGCAGACCGGTGGCATCCTCAACCCTTTTCTTCAGCGCCTCGTCTCCGGCAATGCCCTGTACAAAGCTGGCCGTCGTGCAGTAGTAGGCGAAAACGCTCGGCTTCAGCCGCATCAACCTGCTGGCGGCTGCCTCTATGTCCCCGTTTTCCGCCAGCCAGATCCCCAGCTCCACGCTGCTGCCGTCTGCCGGTTCAGAATCCTCCGCATACATGGGCACATGCGTCCTCGCCGACACCATCGGTACCTGCTCCGGCAGATACTTGCGGATCTCATCGAGCATGCGGTTGATGTCGTGATCCAACCACATATCGTCCGGATAGATCGCCCCCAGCGTCTGATTCTCTTTCTCCATCTGCCTTTCCTCCTTCACCGCGGTCAACCCTGACAGCATATCTCTTCCAGGGCGGCGAACCATCCTCCCGCTGCACGGAATGTGTAACTCTGAGTCCTGCTATGTCGCCAGACGCCCGCCAGTACCGGGTCAGCCTTCCTCTCCCTCTGACAAAGACACCATCGGCGGCTGCGCGAACTCGGCATAGCGGCCCGCGATGCGGGCCGCGTCGTCACCGTCGTGAACAAAGACCCGAAACTGAAAACTCAGCGTTTCGCCGCTGTTTATGGACTTGGCATGGCGCGCAAACGGCGCGGCGCACATCCAGCCATCGTCGCGCACGTGCCATGTGTGTGGGGAATGGAGGTTATCCGGATGGCCAAGAATTGCGATCCCGTTCGTCTCGTTTGGGCTGACCGGCCCGGCATAGTCGCACCACTCCGCCCGCTGACGGTGGACCCCCTCCTCGTTCAGCGCGCCGCGTGCGTTGAGGATGCGCCCTCCCCCCCGCCCTGCTTCCAGCGGATGGGCCACGCGCGCTGCCAGGATGCCGAACGTGGACTGGCCAAACGTGACCTGTTCAACCTGAGGCTGGAAAGTCAGGTCGAAGTCGATCAGCTGCTCGCCTCCGGCCAGAGGACAGACGCGCACGCGCCGGATCTCGTTGAGCAGCACAACCCCTTCGTGGCTGACCCAGGCCAGCGCCATCTCCAAACGCGCGTAAACCGGTCCGTCCTCTTGCCTGAGAAATCTGTCGTGCGCGATGCGGCCAATGCCGACCAGCGGGGAGTCAGTTCCGGCATAGA
Organism: Caldilineaceae bacterium; assembly: GCA_965200615.1. Classification (GTDB taxonomy): domain Bacteria; phylum Chloroflexota; class Anaerolineae; order Caldilineales; family Caldilineaceae; genus Bin5. Next base: position 3,482,180 of record OZ241377.1, read on the forward strand.
AGTGCAAATGCTCTGTCTCAAAGCAGACATTGTTGACGTTTTCGTGCTCGATCCACAGTGAACGGTGGTGATCGTGGCCGCCGTTGAAGTCGCGCGGATGCCCAAGGCGCGTCACCGACCGCCCGCTCGGACCGATCACAGGGTAGAAGAACGGTTTGCGATACTGCCCGCCGTAACAGTACCCCAAGAGGTTGCGATTGTTGTGACTTATCCAGACGCGGTCATTGGCGTCCGGCAAGACCTGAACCGCCGGAAAAGGCCGGGCTTTCCCGTTGCCGCGATCCGCCAGTTCGAGGCTGGCGCGCCTCGGCGCCCTCGCTGAGCGCGGCGCCAGCCAGGTCAGCTTGATTCGACCCTGCGGGCCAGGGGAAAACTCGGCCTGGGCCGGCACGCTGACCGTCTGGCCGTCCGCCAACCTCTCCTGCATCCAGAACCCGACCTGGCGCTGCTCGATCTGTTCCGGCCCGACTTCCAACGTTCCGAGATCGAGCGCCGCACTCAGCAGCGCCTCTCCTGCCGGCTCGTCGCCGGCTGCAGCCGCTATGTCGAAGCTCAGCGTTCGTCGTTCTTCCACCTTAACCGTCCGCCACGACCGGATTGCTCAAGACCCCGATCTCCTCGATCTCCAGCTCAACCGTGTCTCCCGGCTTGAGGCCCGGCGGATGCACCGGCGTCCCCGTGGCGATCATGTCGCCCGGCTCCAACCGCATGTACTGGCTGATGTATTCGATCAGTACCGGAACCTGAAACAGCATCGTGTTCGTATTGGCGTGCTCGATCTCCTCTCCATTGACGCGCATCGTCATCGCCAGATTGTGTGGGTCGCTGACCGCGCCCGGCAGCACGACGTGTGGCCCGATCGGGGTAAAGGTGTCGACCCCCTTCGTGTAGGACCACGGACGCTGCGCCTCGAAGGCAACATTTTGCAGGTCTCGCGCCGTCACGTCATTGAGCAGCGTGTAGCCGGCCACGTACTCGTCTGCATCTTCCCGCGAAATGTGGCTGCCCTCCTTTCCAATGATGACGGTCAACTCGATCTCCGGTTCCACCACGTTCAGACCCCGCCGGAAAACGATTGGCTCGCCCGGCCCGATGATGGAAGAGGTCGGCTTGAAGAAGAGCGGCGGCTCATCCGGGTCTTCCTCACCAGGATGGGAATAGTTTCCCCCCAGCGCGATCAGCTTGCCAGGCTGTGGAATCGGCGTGCGCAGCGTGGGGTCCGTGACGGTGAAGGCGCCATTCAGATGATGTTCATAGACAAACATAATCGTAGACTGAAATGTCTCCGCGTTGAACAGGCCCGCCTTCATCAAGGCAACCATGTCAGTGATCAGTTGCGGGCATTCGTCGCCGTGCTGGATCAACTGTTGAGCCTGGTACGCGCGCGAAAAGTCCAGCATCCCGAAGTCGGTTACAATGCCAATGTGGTTGTGGTCATCATGTGCAAACAGGGCGATTCTCATCGATTCAATCCTCCGGAATCCTACGGTGTACTGTCCGATTAACTGTAATCCGACGTCTGGGGATAGTTGACGCCTGTCATAACAACGAATTGCCGTTGGAAAGCGCCGATCCGCGTAGGGCCGGGCAGCAAGAATAATTGATTCGATACACCTCTAGCGTTCTTCGCGGCCCTTCGCGTGACTTCGCGGATCAAAGAAAGGTGTTCTTCGCGCCCCTTCGCGGATGATTAGTTCTGTTCATCACGACATTCAAGCCCGGAAAGTCCTGAACAGGCCTGCCGTTTCTGTCGAAACTTGAGAGACCTTCCCGAAGTGTCTACAGGACCTGGCGCTTACACTCTTTCCAAGAAGGCAATCGCGGCCGCGCGGCCAGTCGCACGTTACACGTCTATCTGTCTCCGATAAATCGTGATCGCCTCCTGCTCGCGGAAGCCCAGTCGCTCGTATAACGGCAGCGCCCTGTTATTCAGACTGTCCATATCCAGTTCGACACGATCGAACCCGTTCTCCTGCAGCCGGCCCATTGCCTCCACCATCAGACAGGCGCCCAGCCCTCGCCGTCTGAACTCTGGCCGGACGCCGAGAATGTGGAGATGCGCGAGCCCCCTTTCCCCGGGATTGAGACTTGGCGCGCAATGGCAGATGCCTGCGAACATCCCCCCCGCCTCGGCCACAATGCTGATCTCCTCTCGAAAACGGGGCGAAGTGGCGTGTCGCGCCCAGCTCTCGTCCGAATACGAAAACCCGCCCCAATGGTCGGAAAACGAAGCGTTGAAAGCCGCAATCCAGGCCGGCGCATCCCCCAACCGGTATGTCCGCAGCGATATTCCCTCAGGAACGCGCCCTCTCGACCCGAAGGCAGTAGGCGCAATGTCCAGCTCGCAGGCCATGATCACGAAAGTTCGGACCGCCCGGAAACCGGCTCTGCCAAGTCCAGCCGTGACCTCCCCGTCTTCACGCAACCCCCGCGTCTCGACACCGCACTTTGCGGCCGCACCACGCGTCCCCTCCGTCGCCAGATGTTGGATGCGGTCCAAACCTGACTGTGCGATCCCTTCGAGTTCTACCGCCTCCCGCTTCCCAGGGTCCACCACCCAGTCAAGCATCCACGACGCTTCGGATCCAACCGGGTAGACGGTCACGCAGGCATCGACGGCAGCGCCCTCTCCAGCGACAAGGACCAGCCGCTCGACCTCTGCCAGGCGGCTGCCGAGTCGACTGCACACCTCTTCGCGCGTCAGGCCGCGCTCAAGTCCGAGAGGGTAGCGCGGCGCGAATGCAAACAGCGGCAGTTCGTCTGCCGCGTCGGGGGCCAGCGCGCGAGCCACGCCGTCATGGTAGTCGGCTCGGGCGAAAAGGCCACTCAGGGCTGGCAGGTCGCGGTCTCCGTACTCTTGAAAGCGGTCCTTCACCCTCGTTCTCCTACCGGGTCCTCGGCAACGGCAAAGAGTTGGCCGAAACCTCTTTGCCTCCGGACCTGTCCCCCCAGCCGCAGCGCTTCCCACATCGTAACCTGGTTGGCCGTCAGCACCGGCTTGCCAATCGCTCTGTCCAGCGCAGACAGAAACGCAGTCGTATGCAAGGCCGTATCGGGAACTATAATGGCTTCAGCAGCGGCGTGGTCGTTGGCCCGTAGGAATTCGATCACCTGCTCCCGCCCGACGTCGCCGACTTCGACCGCAGTCCAGATGCCCAGGCTGTCCAGATGCACCACCTGGATCCCGCCTTCGCCCAGAAAACCGACGAATTTGGCCGCCAGCGCCTCCGGATAGGTGGCGGCAACCGCGACCCGCGTCATTCCCAAGGTCTGTATAGCTTTTATAAAAGAGAGTGAAGTGCTGGAGGCGGGGACCCCCAGATAACTGCGGATCTGACGCGCCTGTTCTTCAGCCCCGGCCAGGCCGTAGACAAAGCTGCCGCTGGTACACGCCCACATGCACACATCCACGCCGAGCGTCCGCAGCTCCGCCGCGCCGGGCTCCAGATGTTCCCAATCCCCCGTGCGCCGGCAGTCCTCCACCGTATGCAAATCGACCGCATCCGTGTGTACGACGGCAGTCTCCACCGGCGGCTCCAGCCTCGCGGCCATGTTGGGATAGTCGTCTTCAGCCGAGTGCAGGGGATAGAGGACGCCAATGCGAAGCATGTCAAACTCCGGTGGCGAATGGCAAACCGCAAGGGACTCCGAGCAGCCGCCGGCGGCTCTCCTACAGCGCAGCCTCCACCGTCGAGAGGCTTTCGTTAAGCGCCTCGATCGCGCAATCGAGCTGTTCCTGTGTGATTACAAGCGGAGGCGACATCTTGAGCACGTTGTGGTAGGAGCCGCCGTAGTTCGTGGCGATGACGCCCCGCTGCAGCAGACCGTCAACCACGCGCGCGCCCTCATCGGTCGCCGGTTCGCGCGTCTCCCGATCCTTAACGAACTCCACGCCGACCATCATGCCCACGCCGCGCACTTCGCCGATCAAATGGTGCTCCTGCTGCAGCTCCTGCAGCCGCGAAATGAAGTAGTCGCCCAACTCCGCGCCGCGCTGCACCAGGTTCTTCTCCTCGATCTCCGCCAGTGACGCCAGCGCCGCGGCACAGCCCACCGGATTGCCAAGGAAAGTGCTCGTATGCATCATCGGGCCCCACGCGTCCGCGACCTCCTCCGTCATAATCGTAGCCGAGATCGGGAAACCGCTCGCCAGGCCCTTGCCCACCACCATGATGTCCGGCGCCACGTCGTATTCATCCATGCCGAACCAGTTGCCCGTCCGCCCGAATCCCGTGATGATCTCGTCGGCGATCAGGATAATCCCGTGCTCGTCACACAGGCGTCGCACCGTCTGCACAAACTTTTTCGGCGGTACAATCCAGCCCCCGTGCCCCTGGACCGGCTCCATGATGATCGCGGCCACGTCCGCAACGCCCGAGTCCGGCATCGTCAGCACATGCTCCAGATAACCGCCGTCGCAGAAGAAACAGTCGTCACCGTCCGAGTGCGTCGGACAGCGATAGGGGTAGGCGTAGGGCACGTGCGTCGTATCCGCCAGCATATTTTGGAACGGGGCCCGGTAGTAGTTCTGCGAGGAGACCGAAAGCGCCCCCGTCGTCTTGCCGTGAAACCCGCCCTGGAAAGCGATAATCTTGTGCTTTCCGGTAAAGATGCGCGCCGTCTTCAGCGCAGTTTCCACCGCCTCCGCGCCCGTGTTGGCGATATGAGAGACCGACAGCTCGCCCGGCGCCCGGTCGGACAGCTTTTCGGCCAGCTCGACCCGGTTGCGGTTCGGATTCACCCCGCCCTGGCTGTGCATCATCGTCTCCGACTGCTTCGCAATCGCCTGCACGATGCGCGGGTTGCTGTGTCCCGCCGTCGCCACGCAGAAGCCGGCCGTCAGATCCACATAGACATTGCCGTCGGCATCCACGATGTTGGCCCCGCGCGTGCGCTCCCAGAACACCGGCGTCTGCCCTCGTGGGATTACCGAGCTGGTCGGGGGCTCGACTTTGCTGAGCCGTTTGGTCAACTTGCGCGACTGCGGTCCCGGCGGCGGCGTCACCATCGCGGGCAGCGCCGTTCCATCCTCCAGAGCCTGCAGGTCTGAGTTCGAAGAGTAGGTATGCATTCCGGATCTCCTGTGCGACAGTGGCTGGTCAGCCGGGGAGGGCGGCTCTTATCGTCCAGAGTACGAGGCCTGTGGTGGCCTCACCGCTCTCAATCTTCGGGATCGTCAATACGTCTGATTACCATGCGTTCGCCTGCAAAGCCCTCGCGCCAGATGCTCTCACAGGCTGCCGCCAGGCCTTCCAGGTTTTCTGTGACGGTGGCGAAAAGGTTGCCCGGCATGTAGCCGGCCGGGCCGAGCAGAAAGTTGTTGCGGCCATAGAACAACGCGATGTCGATAAACGGCTGGCCGGTGCGCCTTTCCGGCGGAATGTCGATCGAGGCGGCGTCGACCTCGAAGTAGAGGAGGTCGCCCCCAATCGGCATGATTGTGGCGTTCTCCTTGCCCGGGTCCGATTCGAGAGGCGGAACCAGCGTGTAGACCTCGCGGCCAGCCCAGCGGGCGTGATACGCGTCCCCCTCCAACGGCAGCGCGTTCCACACCGCGTCGCACGTGCGGGGCGCCTCTTCGTCAAGTAAGGTCGCAACCCCTCGGACGTTTCGCTTGGTGAAAATGATCTCGATTTGGCGTGCCATTGACTGTGGCTCCTGGCCGTGTTCCCGCGGAGACAGCGGGTGGCCGAAACGATTCGATCTCGGTTGGGGAACTGCTGCACTTCTTCTTACCGCTGTCTTTGAAAGCTGGTCCTTGTCCGGACCAGCATCTGGGGTAACTTAACACAGTTTTCCAGAACGAAAAAGACCGGAATCAGGAATGGATTCCACTGCAGGAACACGGACCGAAACAAAGGAAAACCCGCGAAATTTTCGTGTAGTCAATTTCAGGCCTTCGCCTTGCCTTCCAGCGACTCCCTCCCGACCTCAAACTGTCACCAATCGAACCAACTCCAATACATCCCGTCGCTAGGCGTCGCGCACGGTGAAACGCGGTTTCACATCTGGATTGAGCAGGTTAAGCGGCAACTGGCCTTGAAGCACGCGCGCCACCTCCTGCACCGCCTTCACGCGCACGTCACGGAAAGCCTGCTCCGAATACCACGCCACGTGCGCCGTCACGAGAATCCGGTCCGTACAGTATAACGGATGGTCCGGCGCCGGTGGCTCCTCGTCGACCACATCCAGCGCCGCCCCCGCGATCTGGCCCGACTCGACCGCCTGCAGCAGGGCCGCGGAGTCGACAATGCCCCCGCGAGCAGTGTTCACCAGAAAAGCCGTCGGCTTCATCTTCGCCAGCGCGCTCGCATCGATCATCCCCTGCGTCTCTGCCGTCAACGGCAGGTGCAAGGTGACCATATCCGACTGCGCCAGCAGCGTTTCGAGGTCAGCCGGCTCTGCCTTTTTACTTCGTATTTCTTCGTCACTGACGTAGGGGTCCCACGCCAGCAGGCGCCAGTCAAAACCGGCCGCTTTTCTCGCAACCGACTGGCCGATTCGGCCGAATCCAATGATCCCCAGCGTGCGCCCCGCGCTGCGTTGGATCGGGTAAGGAGGCTTGGGCTGCCAGCTTCCAGCGCGCACTTTGGCCGCTTCTGCGTCAACATAGCGAATCGCGTTCAACAATAGCGCCATCGCATGAGTAGCCACCTCGTCAGTCCCGTAGTCGGGCACGTTTGCAACACAGACGCCGGCCGCAGTCGCGGCCTCAAGGTCTATGTTGTCCACACCCACCGAGGGTTTGACGATTGCCACGCAGTGGGGCAAATGCGCAAGCACACCGGCATCAATCCTTACATTGCCAACAATAAGTGCAGTGCCATCCTTGCCGGCGGCGGCCAGCTCATCCTGGCTTCGGCACGGGATCTTCTCAAGTTCGACGTTATGCTGCCTTAATACCTCCTGTTCAACATCCAGTCCTGGAAAGATATTGGCAGTAACCACGACCCTTCGCTTTTCGGTCATACAGATCCCTCCGCAACGCCAAGATAGGCGAGGATAGCATGAATATAGACCTTGGTGGCCCGCACCACCTGGGCCAGTTCAACCCGTTCGAGTTCCGAATGCGCTGTCAGATAGCTCGCGCCGTAGTATAGCGCGGGAACATGCGCCAGATGAATAAAGTGGGGAACGTTTGCCGCGGCCCTGGTGCCCGCCAGCGGCAGTTGCTCGCCGGTCACCTGCTCATGGGACCGCAGCAGCGCCTTTGCCAGCCGCTCGCTTGCGTCGACACTGTAGCCTTCGATCCCATCCAGCCAGACTTCGACTTCCGCTCCGCTCTCCGCCTGTACCCGGGCCGCCAGTCTTGCAAACTCCTCACGGATCTCGTCCAGACTGCACTCCGGGCCAAACCGCCGCGTCCCACCTATAACGCACCCGGCCGGCATGCGGTTAAAGTAATCCCCACCTTGAAACCGCCCTATGAAGATCGATTCGGCGCCCAAATAGGGATGTCGTATTTCGGCGAGTTCTGCCGCTTTCTCCTGCAACAGTTGCACAGCCCGGTAACCGGCCATCACCGCGTGAGGCGTCCCCGCCTCAGCCACAGTCTCGTGGATGCCCTCTTCGTCCCCCGCAATCCTGAGTTCCCAGAAGACAAGGCCCATGCCTGTAATCGGCAGGTCCTTGCCGCCCAGCTCAGTAACGATCACCCCGTTACCGTGAACGCCCTTTTGGATCAGCGAAATCAGCGTCTCATTCGTGGCGCTCTCGTGGCGGCCATGCGCCGTCAACAGCAGGTCACCTTTCAACTCAATGCCCGATTCGCATAGGACGCGAGCAGCCTCCGCCATCGCCGCCAGAGACGCCTTCATGTCCTCGGACCCGCGTCCGTGGATGGTACCCTCCTTCGAATCGGGGCTCCGGCCCGGGCAGGTCAACCGTATCCGTATGGCCGTCAAGTTGCAGCGTAGGCCCGCCTCTCCTGCCCCGCAACCAGGACACGACGCTGGGGCTGTCGGGAAACTCACTGTCCAGTTCCACATTCAGCCCCGCCCCCCGCAACTCATCAGCGTAGAACTCGGAAACGGCCCGCTCCTGGCCCGGTGGGCTGGGAATGCGCACCATATCCAAAGTGAGTTGCATAATCCTCTGCGGATCAACCTTTTCGGCCAGGGAGGCCGCCAGACGGTCAGTGTCCACTCAGACCTCCACCCAGTGTTCGAACAGTGGCTGTACAGCGGCAGGCAGCCCCGCCAATACATCGGCCTTCACAGCCTCGACCTCGTTCTCCTTCAGACCAGTTGCCTCCATCTGCCTCGCCCGTTCGCTTGATCCCGGCCTCAGCCCGTTCAGATTCAGCCACCATGGCGCGAAGCGGATCGCCATCGCCACCCGCGCGCTGTCTGTCCGGTTTGCCCCCGCTGCGTGCCACATGCGGCTATCCATCACCAGCACGCTGCCCGCCTCGCCGGTGGCCTGAATTTCCGTCGGATAAGGCGTGTTCTCGTCGTGGCTGCAGCTTTCCGCACTCGGGTTCGTCTCCATCCGGTGGCTGCCCGGCACGATGATCGTCGCGCCATTCTCCAAGCTGAACGGCGACAGCATCCACAGTGTCGTGAAGTGTGCCACAATATCGGGATACGGAGCCGGGATGTGGCCCGCATTGCGCTGGTTAAAAGGCCAGTCCGCGTGCAAGCCGCCGCGAACGTTGCCCGGATAGTTGATCATCGCCGTCGTATAGGAAACGCGCACGTTCGTACCCAACGCCGCCCTGACCAGCCCGATGAAACCGGGTCTCACCAAATAGGGCGCAAAAGACTGATCGTAATTGATCAACCCCGAACGATGGCCGATGTTCGCCGGCGCGTCCGGCCGCTGGTGTCGCAGTGTCGCCGTCGCCACACTCTCCCGCACCGCCGTAACTTCATCGGCAGGAATAACGTCTTCGACAACGCACCACCCGTCCAGCTTCAGATGCAGGAGTTGCTCTTCAAGAGTCTTGTCCGGCGCCATCACTCTATCCTTTTGGTCGGTTCGGGTCGCTCGAATTGCGGCTCTTGGCCGGGAAGCTCAGGAGGCAAATTGTCCAACCCAAGCCCAGCGCTGGCGACGACAATTATACCACCCTTGGACTGAAAATGTAGAGGGTGCATTGAAGAAAGTCCCGTTCATGATATCGTGAGAACCATCAGCTTCAACTGAAGACACGAACGAGCCGCTGAAACCACGACTGCAGCACCCGCTTGTCGCACCACTCAAGCCTGTCCTGATATTCGGCACGGCGGTCTGCGCGAGTATTGCGTCCGTGAACTCCTTAGCGTCTACCCAATCCGGAAATCGCCCCCGATGAGGGGCGGCAGACGCAAAATGCGCTCCGCAACAAAAGATTACTATATACTCTGGGGTTCGTTGACATTTGATAAATTCTGACACATTGGCGACAATAACAGGATGTTCAGAAAGCGAATTGCCGACCACCAGTGGCAGAAACTGTACGCGTTTCTGCAAGGACACTCTCGTGCCTACGCAGGGCGAGAGCAAGAGTGTCGCCGTTTCGTTGAAGCAGTCCACTGGATTCTGCGCGCCGGCGCCCAGTGGCGTGAACTGCCAGACCGCTATGGCAAGTGGAACAGCGTCTTCAAGCGCTATTCCCGTTGGGAAGAGAACGGTGTCTGGGCCGACATGTTCAAACAGTTCGCTCAGGACCCAGAGATGGCAGCAGTGATGCCGGACAGTACAGTTGTACGCGCCCATATGAGCGCAGCGGGCGGCTCAAAAAAGGGGGCCCTCAGCCAGAACAGCGCCTCGGCCAGAGCCGGGGCGGATTCAGCGGCAAGATCCATCTCCAACTCACGTCCGACCGGGCCTACGCCTTCTGCGAACTCAGCCCATCCTCTGAATCCCTTAAATCACAGTTCAGACAACCACGCCAGCCTACAACGCGTACCACAAAAAGGTTGCCTTTCCCTGCCGCATCCGATAAAATTACACGCGCTTTGGGTATGCGACGCCGGGGGCCTACTCCCGAAGGCTCCCGTGCAGCAAGAAATGACCCTGAACTCTTCCACACACGTGCCCGGCCAAATGACAAATCTTCTTCCGACTGTTCGGTAGACGATCCGCAGTTACTGTCTCCTCCGACAGGACCATGCCTGCCTGTTCGCGCATGCCGCCTGCCACCATTCCTGGCGCAACCTGTCAGACACAGACATTTCGCAATTTCGACTGAGCGACACCACCAGCACAGGAGGATCAATGGCCTGAATGGAAACGAGAAAATACCCCAACGAACAGCAGTTTCAAACAATCCGCATCGCAAAGGAGAGGATTTCTAAAATGGCAAGAGTCAATTCCGATGAATCGACAGTCGTCCAGACCGGCGTCAGCCGCCGCAGTTTCTTGAAAAGCACGGCCGCAGTCACCGGACTCGCCCTCGCCACCAGCGCCTGTGTCGCCCCCGGCCCGCAAGCAGCCAGCGACATGGCAGCGCCCTCAGAGGAGCCCGTTAACATCCAGATCTGGTGGCGGATCAACCCTACCACCGAGGGCGTAATCCAGGTCTTCCAAGAGCAGCACCCCGACATCACCATTTCTCTCGGTGACCTGGGCGAAGCGGTCTACGGAACACCCAAATATGTCACCGCCGTCGCCGCCGGTAAGGGACCCGACGTCTCATACCAGAACCGCCATACTTTCCGCCAGTTCGCCTCCCGCAACCTCTATCGACCCATCGAAGACCTCCTGGAGCGGGACAACCTCGACAAGGGCAACTTCATGGCCGGCCCCATCGCCGACCTCACCTGGCAGGGCACTCTCTACGGGCTGCCCCATACCGCAGGCACCCGCTACTTCTTCTGGAACCGCACCCACTTTGAAGAGGCCGGCCTCGATCCTGACGTTGGCCCTGAAACCTGGGACGACATCATGGAGATGGCGCCGCAGCTCAATAAGATGGAAGGAGATAAGATCGTCCGCTACGGCTTCCTTCCTCACTTCCCGCCCGGCCTCTCCGACCAGCTGCTCATCTACGCCATGGAAAACGGCGGCGTCAGCCAGTCTGAAGATGGGCGGACGAACCTCATCAACACAGCTCCATGGGTCGAAGCCCTTGAGTGGTGTGTGCACATGATTGACGAATTTGGCGGCGGCAACGCTGCGGCCTCCTCCTTCATGGAAGGCTTCGCCGGCCAGCCTGTCGATCCCTTCGCCCAGGGTCAGGTCTCCATGTGCTCCTACGGCAACTGGATGATCGGCCGCTACGCCAAGTTCCCCGACCTCGACTACGACGGCACCGGCCTCATGCCGGTCTCAGCCGCAAATGAAGGCGCGCAAGTCAACTGGTCCTGCGGCTGGACATTCGTCATCGACCCCAATACCGAACTCGTCGAACAGGGTTGGGAATTCCTGAAGTGGGTGATCAGCGAGAAATACGTGCGCGCCGCTGGGACCGTCGGCCTCGAGCTTGAAAAGGCCGAATGGGCGCGTCAGCAGCTGCCTGGCGAACCGATCTTCGCCCCCACACCGCCCGTCTACCAGCCCGCCATGCAGTTCATGCTGGACGAGTACTACTCCGTCCTGCCCGAACGCCAGAAGATCATGATGCAGAGATACCTCGACTCCGAGACCTTCTCCGTTGGCTGCGGCCAGATCGCCGGCCTCGCCGCCGCCGAACTCTGGATCGGCTTCAAGAACGCTTGGGAGTCAGCCCTCACCAAAAAGCAGACGCCGCAAGAGGCACTCGACGCCTCCCACGCCGACGTGCAAAAAGCGCTCGACGCTGCTTGGGAGAATCTGGAGTCCGCATAGTCGCAAGCAAGAGCTGGCAGAACCGGACGGCATCACGTTCACCCGGTTCTGCCAGCTCCCCTGTCCGCCTTTACGAACAGGACAGCCGCCATGACCACCGCCCAACCCAAACCGCGGCTCACCAACGCCGCCAGAGAGGCTCTGACCTGCTATCTCTTTCTCCTGCCTTGGGGGCTCGGCTTCCTCGCCTTCGTGATCGGCCCAGTCGTCGCCTCCTTCGTGTTGGGCTTCATGGACTATGAAATCGTAACACCGGCCCGCTGGGTCGGTCTGGCCAACTACATCGAGCTCTTTACCGACGATGATCGCTTCCTCATGTCGATGGGCAATACGCTCTACTACGTCCTCGTCTTCGTGCCGCTCCACGTCATTGTCGCCACACTCCTGGCCCTCCTGCTCAACCAGAAAGCGCGCGGAATCGCCGTCTACCGCACTCTCTTCTATGTGCCGTCAATCGTGCCCATCGTCGCCGGCGCCATCCTCTGGGTCTGGATTCTGCAGCCCGAGTGGGGTCTCATCAACTCGACCCTGGCGTTGATTAACATAGAAGGACCACTTTGGCTGGCGTCGCTCACCTGGTCCAAACCGGCCCTCATCCTGATGGCGCTCTGGGGCTCCGGCGCCGCCATGATTATCGTCCTCGCCGGCCTCCAGGGCGTCCCTCAACACCTCTACGAGGCTGCCGAGATCGACGGCGCCAACCGCTGGCAGCGTTTCCAACACGTCACCATACCCATGCTGAGCCCCACTCTCTTCTTCATCCTCGTTCTCAGCGTCATCGCCTCTTTCCAGGTCTTCACCACCGCCTACGTTATGACCGGCGGCGGGCCCGCCGAATCGACGCTCTTCTACATGCTCTACCTCTACCGCCGCGCCTTCGTCCTCTTGGACATGGGCTATGCCGCCAGCATGGCCTGGATCCTCTTTGTAGCCGTTCTTGCCCTCACCCTGGTCCAGTTCAAGCTAGCCAGCCGCTGGGTCTACTATGAAGCGGAGCAAAGTTAGCGTCATGTTACGCGACCAGGCCATCGGATCCCAACACAGCCGCGAAATCCATCCCAGCGCAAGAGGGCGACCTCTTCGCCGCCTGCTCGAACTCATCGGCACACAACTGCTTCTCGTATTCGGCGCAATTATTTTCGCGCTTCCCTTTGTCTGGATGGTCAGCACATCGCTCAAGGCCGATCGCCAGATCTTCGCATTCCCGCCGATCTGGGTGCCCGATCCCTTCATTTGGGGTAACTTTCCCGCCGTCTTCATCTATGCCCCCATGCACCTCTATTTTTTCAACACGCTGATCATCGCGCTCGCCCACGTCTTCGGCGCCGTCTTTACCTGCTCACTCGCCGCCTACGCCTTCTCACGGCTGCGCGCGCCCGGCCGTGACCTCATTTTCATGGTCATGGTCAGCCAGATGATGATCCCCTATATCGTCATGCTCGTGCCGCTCTATCTCCTTTTCGCCGAGTTGGAGTGGATCGACACCTTCTACCCGCTCACCATCCCCGCCATGCTCGGCACGCCCTTCTACATCTTCATGCTCCGACAGTTCTTCCTCACCATCCCTATGGAGCTTGAGGAGGCCGCCATCATCGACGGCGCTACCCGCCTGCGGATCTGGTGGACCATCATCCTGCCGCTCGCCAAGCCGGCCCTGGCAACTGTCGCAATCTTCAGTTTCATGTTCGCCTGGAACGACTTCACTGGCCCGTTGATCTTTCTAAACACTCGCGAAAAGTTCACCCTCTCCCTCGGCCTTCAGGCCTTCATGTTCGAGCGCCGCACCATGTGGGGCCCCCTCATGGCCGCCTCGACGATGATGATCGTGCCGATCCTGATCGTCTTCTTCCTGGCCCAGAAACATTTCATCCAAGGTATCGCGTTGACAGGAATAAAGGCGTAAGCAGCTAATTACGAGCAATTCCCCTTAGCGCATTTCAGAGATGGCAATCAACAATGAGAGCCGCTTCTACTTGGTCCGCGAAGTCAAACCGCTAGGAAATCTTTGATGGAACGCTCACCCGGAAAACAGCTCTTCATCGATGACTATTTCATCGAATCCATGACCAGCGCGCGCCGCGTCCTCAACCGGCCCCGCAAACTTACCCCCGACGCGCCTCTGTCCATCCCCTTCGACCAGCCCTGGGACGCAAACTACGCCCAACCCGGCCGCGTGATCTACGACGAAAGCACAGGCCGCTTTCGCATGTACTACCGCGCCTGGACCGGCGAACAGACCTTTTTCTGCGCGCTTGAGTCAGACGACGGGCTGACCTGGCATCGGCCCGTCCTGGAGCTGGTCGAGTTCGAAGGTTCGACCCGCAACAACATCACCACCGGCAGCGCCGATCACCTCACAACCATCCTGGACCCTCACGAGCCAGACGAAACCCGCCGTTGGAAACAGATCGACAACAAGCCGAGCGGCACGAACGAGTCAGGAGACCCTCGCTGGCTGGCCCGCTACTCGGCGGACGGCTATGACTGGCATCTATACCCTGAGGGGGCCCACAGCGACCAGAAGATGAGGTTCAACTTCGGCTCCCCCCATGAGACCTTCGGCGGCGTGATCAACCCAGACGCCCCCTACGTCTATTACTCCCAACGCGGCTCAAACCGCCGCACCCGCGTCCTCGGCCGTCGCGACAGCCAGGACTTTCTCAACTGGTCCGGCCTTCGCACCGTGATCGAACAGGACCTCCACGACCCGCCGGGAACTGAATTCTATTCCGCCGGCTTCGACCCAGTCGCCTGCACCCACGGCGGCCTGCACATTATTATGCTCCAGACCTTTCAGACCGACCTGGCCGAACCCTACGACATCGCCGACGCCGCCAGCTATTGGGGCGATGAGAGGGGTGGGAACGCCATGCCCGCCCGCGTCGACGGCTTCGTGGAGAGTCAGTTGGCGGTCAGTCGCGATACCGTCGCCTGGACGCGCTGGCGCGAACCCTTCATCGCCCGCGGCGAAGCCGGAGCGTGGGATTACGGCATGGTCTACGCCGACGGCCCCATCCTCCACGACGACCAGCTCTGGTTCTTCTACATGGCGGGCAACCTGACCCATAACGGCTACAGCGCGCAGCCCTGGCAAGGCCCCTACTCGACGCCCAATCGCCGCGGCAAAGGCGTCGCCGTCCTGCGCCCCGACGGCTACGTCAGCGTCGAGGCGGAGTCCTACGCGCCTGGCGTCCTCACCACCCACCGCTTCCGCCAGGAGCAGGGCGGCCAGATCAGAGTCAATGTCGACGCCGGCGCCGGCGAGCTGCGCTACGAACTCCTCGAAGATACCGGCCACCCGATTCCGGGATACACGGCCGCCGACTGTGATCCGATTCGCGAAGACACCCTCGACGGCGCGCTTTCCTGGAACGGCAAGCCAGGCTGGCCCGGCGTCGGCGATGGCCGAACTGCACGCTATCCGCAGCTGAACCATTCGGAATTCTACGTCAAACTGCGCTTCTTCGTGTCGCCGGGGAGCAAACTGTACTCGCTCACCATCGACCCGCCCGAAGTGACAGAGTGGCTTGTCAGACTCAGAACCCGAATTGACTAAGCCAGCCTTCTGGACTGGCCGATACGACCGACTGTGGAAAGCCGGCTTTCTGGAACGGTTCAAAATACCCCTCCCAAGGAGAGAAGATTGAGCATTCCGTAAGCGGATGACCGACCCAACCAGGAGAACAGAATGTCCGATTCACTCACCAACGAACAGTGGCGTCAGTACCAAACCGAGGGATACCTGCGGTTGGGCAAGGTGTTGACCCACGATGAACTGCAAGCTCTCCAGAAGCGTATGGACGACATTATGCTGGGGACGGCGCCCCTCGACTATGACCGCATGGCAATGCAACTGGACCGCGAACCGGGCACAGGCAAACCCGGACCGCAGACCAAAGGCCACAAAGGCGCAACGCTCAGCTACCGCAAGATCCAGGACCTTGAGTTTGACCCTCTGTTCCTCGCCTACATGCAGAAACCTCTCTTCCGCCACATCTGCGCCCGCGTATACGGGGAGGAGACCACCATCGCCTGTTACCGGGCCATGTTCATGAACAAACCGGCCCGCGAGGGCACGTCCCTGATCTGGCACCAGGACCGCTGGAGATATCTGGATCGCGACCCTCTCATCACGATCTGGACGGCCCTGGATCCGGCCACTGTGGCCAACGGTTGTGTCCAGGTCGTACCCGGCGCCCACCACACCCTGATAAACCCGTCCAGCGGATCGGGCTTTCTGACCCCGGAGCAGGCGGAGGAACTGACGCACGACGCCGAAATCGTCTTTCTGGAGCTGGAGGCGGGCGAAAGCGTCCTCCTGCACAACCATCTCCCCCACAGCTCCGAAATCAACAACACCGACATTCCCAGGCGGGCCTTCAGCGCCTGTTATATGGACGCAGTTACCAAAGCAGAAAACGGGGAGAAATTCACTGTTATCTTTGGAGAAGGCGCGCTGCAACCGGAAATGGTCTGAGTGACCAACTGTGTCGAGGGCCTTCGGATCCTTAGCCTGCCTGCCGATCGGCAATACGATGAGTCCAAGTTATCGTCCAAAAGGAAAGTAACATGTACGAAAGCGTAGCAGTAGCCGCCATCTCATATCGACCGGTCAAATGGGACAAAGCCGCCAACGCTGACCGCATGGAGGAGCTATTCGTCCAGGCCGCTCAGGAAAACCCGCGCATGATATTGACGACAGAAGGCGCGCTCGAAGGCTACATTGTGATGGAAATCGTCGAGGGCCGTGCCCCGGCTGACTCCATGCTCGACGTGGCCGAACCGATCGACGGTCCCTATATCCGCCGTTTCCAGAAACTGGCCCGCACCCTCAAGACCTGCCTCGCGTTCGGATTCGCCGAGCGTGTCGGCGACGAGGCATATAACTGCGCGATCTTTCTCGATCATGAAGGCGAAATCCGCGGCCGCTATCACAAGGTCCAACTGGCCGAAGGCACCCATCCCTCCTGGCGCTTCAACCGCGTCGGTCACCGCCTTCGCGCCTTCGATACGCCGATAGGCCGCGCCGGCTTTGTCATCTGCAACGACCGCTGGAACCCGGATATCGTGCGCGCCCTCGTCCTGGACGGCGCCCGCATTATCCTCATCCCCTCCTACGGCAGCAAGACCAAAGACCAGAATCAAGCTGTACTGGCCAGGGCAAGGGAGAATGGCGTCCCCATCGTTGAGGCCAACGTCGGCATGAACCTGATAATCAGCAAAGGGGAAATCTGCGCCTACCAGTGGGGCAACGACCAGATCACGCACGGCGTTGTCGAAATCCCCGCTGCCCCCTGCGAGGAAACTGCTCGTCAAGCGGAACAGGACTATCTCGCCGCGCAAACGCCAGAGATGGAGAAACGCTATCAGAGGACGCGCGAGAGAGTAGAACGCCTGACCAGCGCCTAGCTCCCTTGGCTTGAACTTGGGCTGCCAGGGTTACCGGAGGACATTATTTTGTACGACATCGTCATTGCTGGTGGAACCGTCATAGATGGCAACAGGGCGCCTCGCCGCCGCGGAGATGTGGGCATCAAGGGCGATCGGATCGCTGCCATCGGCGACCTCGCCGGCGCGGATGCCGCCCAGGTAATCGACGCCGCCGGCAGAATCGTCGCGCCCGGCTTCGTCGATGTTCACAATCACTCCGACGGCTGGCTCCTGAGAAAGCGGCACCAGGTGAGCAAGACCAGCCAGGGCTTTACCACCGAACTCATCATGGCCGACGGTATTTCCTACGCGCCCGTCAGCCGCCAGACAGCCCATGAATGGCTATACTACATGCGCGGCCTCAACGCCCTGCGCATGGAAGACTACACCGGCTGGGAGACACTGGCCGATTACATGGCTCTCCTGGACCGCCGCAACGTCCAGAACGTGATCACGCAAATCCCCTACGCCAATGTGCGCACTCTCATCTGCGGCTGGGGTCCCGCACCGGCAGATGACTTACAGTTGAAACTGATTCAGCTGCAGGTTGAACAGGGAATGGAGGAGGGCGCCTGCGGTCTTTCAACCGGACTTGACTACGCAGCCCAGTGCTTCGCCTCCACTGCCGAGCTGGCGGCCGCCTGCCAGCCCATGGCCGGTGCACAGGCCCCGTACGTCACCCATATGCGCTACAAAACAGGGACACTGGCCGCGCTGGAGGAGGCCGTCGAGATAGGGCGGCGTGCAGGTGTCCCCGTTCACATCTCCCATCTCAAGGCCGCCAGCGATGTCGATACCGAAGCCATACTTTCTTACGTCGACCAGGTCGCTGTCCACGAAGTCGACTTTTCCTTCGACGTCTATCCTTATCTGCCCGGGTCGACTCTGCTCAACTACCTCTTGCCCTACCAGATCTGGCACGACGGCCCCCTGGCCGCGCTTCCCAAACTGCGCGACCCTGCGATGCGCGCGCAAGTCGGCCGCGGCCTTGAAATCTACGCCTCCAATCTCGATGCAATCAGAATAGCCTGGCTGCCAGGTAAGGAGAACAGCAGATACTTGGGCAAGACTTTAGCCGAGTATGTTGACGAAGTGGGCAAGTCTCCGGTAGACGCGCTTTGTGATCTCCTGATTGAGGAGAACTTGGCCGTGTTGCTCATCTTCTTTCAGGGCGACGACCGGTTCGTCGAGCCATTCCTCGCCCACAGGTGCTACATGATGGGAACTGACGGCGTCTACCATGAAGACGGCGTAATCCACCCTCGCCAGTACGGCTCAGCGGCGCGGCTCTTGGGGCCATGCGTACGTAAAGGACTATTTTCTCTGGAAGACGCCGTGTGGAAGCTGAGCGGCGCCCCGGCGGCACGCTTCGGGCTCAAAGATCGGGGCAGGATTGAGGAGGGCGGTTACGCCGATCTGGTGGTCTTTGATCAGGAGGCAATCCAGGACCACGCCACCTTCGTCGAACCGCATAGACTGTCTGGCGGCGTCAGCGAAGTTTTCGTCAACGGTGTTCCTGTAATCCGCGGCGGTTCACCCGTGGAGACGCTGAAGCAGCCACTGCCGGGTCGGGCTCTGCGCTTCAATCAGTAGGTCACTCTTCTTCAAAATGTGCGCGCCCAGAACATCACCGTCTGAACTACTGGCAACCACAGCGCGCCGTCCGGAATCTGCTGGAGTAGAGCCCTGCGCTTCCGGTGTAACGACAGGCACATTTTCCGCATTTGTCGCAGTCACAAACGGCGCGTAGAGCCATCCGGACTTGCCTTCATAGTCTATCTGCCACCACTCTCCGTCCGAACTCTTCCCGGTGATGGCAAACTCTTCCCCTTCGTAAGCCTCGCCGATACGATCGTACTCGGTGCCCGGCCCCCCGCGCACGTTCAGGTCGCCGGCGGCCGTTGCTATCGGTTCATCCGGCGTCGTTGGCGTTTCTGTGGCTGAGTCCTCGGGTACCGTACCTTCAGCCTGTGCGTCGCCGACGACAGGCACATCCTCCACATTGACGGCGGTCACATAGGGGGCATAGATCCATCCGGACTGTCCGTCGAAGTCAATTTGCCACCACTCGCCGTCAGGACTCTTGCCTGTAATTTCGAACTCGTCTCCTGCAGTGGCCCTGCCGATCCTGTCGTAATCAGTGCCCGGTCCTGAGCGAATGTTCATGTCGCCGAGGACAGTTACAGTAGCGCTCTCCGTCTCCGGTGCATCGGAAGCAGGCGCCTGCGTCTCCGACGCTGTCTCGGTAATAGAACCGCCAACGACGGGCACGTTCTCTGCATTCGTAGCGGTCACAAAAGGTGCATAAATCCACCCGGTCTCACTACCAAAATTTATCTGCCACCAGTCGCCGTCCTCGTTCTTGCCGGTGATGGGGAACGCCTCACCGGCTGTGGCCCCGCCAATCCTGTCGTATTCCTCGCCCGGTCCGCTTCGAACGTTCATATCGCCGCCGACAGTCACGACCGCGTCCAGCGGAGCAGGTGCCGCTTCGGTGGTTCCCTCATCCGGGTCGGCAGTCTCCGTCATGCCGGATCCAACGACGGGCACGTCTTCCGCATCGGCCGCGACCACAAAGGGCGCGTGAATCCATCCTTGTTGGTCCTGGAAGTCGATCCGCCACCAATCCCCCTCCGAATTCTTGCCTGTGATGGGAAATTCCTCACCGGCAGGCGCGTTGCCGACAACGTCGTAATCGGTTCCCGGACCGCTGCGTACGTTCGTTTCCCCTAAAACCGTAACTGATGCATCTGTGGCTGGCGGCTCCATGGCGGCTGGCGCCGTGTCGGTAACCGTAACCGTGGGAGTTGGTGTGGCCGGTGCAGATTCTGTGGGTGTGGGAGCAGGCGTATTGGTTGCCGTCGGCGGCTGCGGCGTGAACGTAACAACCGCAGGGAGTGAAGTAGGGGCGCTTGTCGGCCCTGGCTCTGGCGCTGGCGCCTCACCTTCTCGCTGGCCGCACGCGCCAAGAATAGCGACACCAAGAAACAGCGCGCACAAAATCAGTCCTTGCATGCAGGGTCCCTTGACCACCCTCTTCATCCATGTAGCTACATGAGTTGCAGTGGCCGGCCGTCTGCTTGGTCGCTGATGGCTCATGTATGCTCCTCTCGGTCGGGCGGAGCCGTTCGCGCCGCATGTACAATTAACGCCACTGCCGTAGCCTCAGGGATGCGGCCCGTGTCCAACATCAAGTGATAGTGCCGGCAGTTCTTCCAGTCCGCACTGGTGAAAAATCTCTGGTACCAGTTGCGGCGCTGCTCGTCGGCCAGTCCTATTATACGCTCAGCCGTGCCGATTTCGGCCATACCGCGGCGGCGCTGAATTCGACCGGCCCGAATCTCCGGCGCCGCGTAGAGGTGTACATGAAGTGCGGTCGGATGGTTTTCGAGAATCAGTTGCGAGCCCCGTCCAATGAAGACCGCGCTCCCCCGCTCGGCCAGGGCGCGAATGGCTTTTGTCATCCCGTCTACATACGTTGCTTGATCCATCGGCCTGTTGCGCCGGTTTGGATCAGCCGAGAATAGCGAACGCATCTCCTGACTGACAACACCGGCGCGCGACATCAGCTTCTCCTCGGCCTCGACGATTACCTCCATCTGTACCCCAGCCTGCCGGGCCATCTCTGCAAGCACCTCCTTGTCGATACAGGTCGCGCCCAACTCATGGCCGACAGCCTCAGCGATGCGAGTGCCTCGCGAGCCCAGTTCGCGCGAAATGGTAACGACGGTCATACTTGCCTCCTCAGTACAGGAAACCTGCCCTTACGCGCCAAAGAACTCTTTCAACACAGGGTCAATCTGTCACCACACACCTCTGCCGATTCCTCTTGGTTACCCGAACTTACAGATCATATGGACGATGAACAGCAACTTTGCCCGGGCCCGGAATCAGTTCCTGCTGGTCGCGCCTCGCTGTCAGAACTGCCTGCCGCGAAGCATTCACTGTCTCGACATGCGGGCCGATGACTATAGCTCGACCACTCTCGGGTCATAGAGCGGTGTGTCCGCAACAACAATGCGGCCATCCGGCATTCGATAGCAGTTGCCGTGCCTGCGAGCGCCCTCCACCAAGGAGTTTCCCCCCAACTCCTCTTCATCTTTGCGGCGTTGCCCGTCAGCGGCGTCGAAGTCCCATGAACTATCCACCAGAGCCTTCAACTGCCGGCCAATAGCCATCTCTTCCTCTGTACCGTTTACCAGTAGATTGCGCTGCTCTAGGGGATCGGCTTCCAGGTCAAAGAGCAGGTGCGGCATCATTCCCCGAAAGCGGACAAACTTGTACTTCCCAAGGCGCACAAGCCGGTGCTCGCTCCCTTTTCCCCAGCGCGGGAGCGGATTGTCCACAAATACAGGCTCCGCCGCCGGCTCGGTCCCTGTCGTCATTGCCTCGGAGAGATCGCGTCCCTCAAGTCCGTCAGGCGCCTCTATGTTCGCCAGCCCACACAGCGTAGGAAACAGGTCCGCCAAACTGACAGGCGTGTCCAGCCGCGTTCCAGGACTATCTCCACTGCGCTGAGAAGGCATTTGAATGATCAGCGGCACTCGCGCCGCGGCCTCGTGCCATGAATTCTTCCACCACATCCCGTGCTCACCGGCCATTTCCCCATGATCCGTGGTGTACACGATAATCGTGTTCTCCAACAGACCGCTCCGTTCCATCAGGTGGAGAAGATCGCCAAGGATTTCGTCCAGATAGTCGACGCATGCGAAGTAGGCTGCCCTCGCCTTCATCATCTCCGGCTTTGAGACTTCCTCGGTGCGAAATCCTTTTGCCATGCCGACCGTCATGGGGTGGAAGGCGGTGTCACCTGTACGTCCTGCCTTGGGTGGAGTTACTCCTTCAGGCCAGTACTTGTCCAAGAACCGCCTCGGCGCAGTCAGCGGAAAATGAGGTCGGCTGAACGAAGCGCACAGAAACCAGGGCCTGTCCGGCTCAGCCGCCGTCTGTTCCCGCAAATACGTCACCGTCTCCCGTACGATGACTTGCTCCTGTAAGGCACTCTCTGGAATCTCCGTGAGTCCGGCGTCGGCGGTACGGCTGCGCATCTCGAAGCCGCCTTCACTCTTTGACAAGGGATCCCTCTGATGTCCGGCTCCCCCTGTCAAATCGCCATAGGGTCTGCTCGCGAAACCGGCCATCTGGTTGGCGCCCCCCAAGTGCATTTTGCCTACCAGGCAGGTAGCGTATCCGGCATCGGCAAATGCGGAGGCAACAGTTGGAATCTCCGGTTTCAGGTAGGATCCATTGGCCCAGCCGCCGCTGGTCATCGGCGAACGCCCGGTCAACAGACAGATGCGGGAGGGTGTACAGAGTGGCGACTGGCAGTAGGCGCTGCTGAAAAAGGCCCCGTGTTTCGCCAAACCGTCCAAAACAGGTGTTTGAACCGGTTCGCCCGTTTGCCCCTCAAGCAGGCTAAGGCAGCGGTAGCTGTGCTCGTCGGAAAAGAGAAAGAGAATGTTCGGTCGCGACATGAGTGATATCCCTTTCGAAAACGCGCGGCAGCAGCCTCCCCCAGAATAAGACTACGGGCCGATGTGCGCAAGTAAGTTTTTCCCGTTCACAACCGCCGCAGGCTACATTTGAGCGCAACGCGGAAAGAAATACGGCCTAAGCGTCCCTGTTCGGTTGAAGCTGCGAGACGACTGCGGTAGGATAGTGGAGATGGAGACTATCTGTTTCTCTTCGGCTACCCAACTGATTCGGGCTATTCACGCACGTGAGCTTTCTGCGCGTGAGGTTGTAGCGGCCTTTCAGGCGCAGCTTGAAACAGTTAACGCCCGGCTAAACGCCGTAACCGTCGTGGTCGAGGACGCCTTGGATCAGGCCAGACTGGCCGACGCGAAACAAGCTCAAGGTGAGGAGCTGGGTCCGCTTCACGGTTTGCCATTCACCGTCAAGGACACATTTGAAACGTCTGGTCTGCGGAGCCAGCTTGAGAACCGAATTCGCAAGAGACTGGTTGCGCGCAAAGACGCCACTGTCGTTGACAGGATGAGGCAGGCCGGTGCAATACTTCTGGCCAAAACCAACTGCCCGCCGTCAGGAAGCGGCACCGACACGGAAAACGCGATCATTGGCCAGACACGCAACCCGCACAACGCCAGCCGCTCACCAGGCGGCAGCAGCGGCGGCGAAGCAGCTCTCATCGCCGCCGGCGGTTCACCCTTAGGTCTTGGCAGCGATACCGGTGGCGGCCTGCGCGTTCCAGCTGCTTTCTGCGGAGTCACCGCTCTAAAGCCAACACAGGGCCGCGTCCCCAACTCGGGTGTCTACAACCAACCGGGAGGACTTACCGATCTGCGCACGCAGATCGGTCCGGTAGCACGCAGCGCCGAGGACCTTCTGCTTGCCCTGAGGACGATTTCCGGTCCTGACTATCTCGACGCCGGGGTCGTTGCCAAACCACTGTACGATCCTGGTCAGCTGCCTCTGCGTGACCTGACAATCGCTTCCTTTGCCTACGACCCAGCCTCCCTTGTTACTTCCTCGGTGGCAAATGCGGTTGGAGCGTCGGGGCAAGCTCTTGCCCGCGCCGGCGTCCAGGTCGTGGAAAACCGTCCCCTCGACCTGGTTGGAGGCGCCCGGGATCTTGACCAGGGCTGGCGGCGAATGGCGGGGACCCGCGGTCAGGACGTTGTTGAGCTGCTCCATGCCTGGGACCAGTTTCGCACCAATCTGCTCCAATTCATCCGTTACTACGATGCCATCCTCTGTCCCGCCGTTCACCACACCGCTCCCGCAATCGGCGCCCGCGACAACCAGCGGTTCGATTATACAGTCCCTTTCAGTCTGACCGGCTATCCCGCCGCCGTCGTTCCTGTTGCCGTAGATGATGAAGGCCTCCCCGTCGCCGTGCAGATCATCTCCCATCCCTGGCGTGAGGACATCGTATTGGCGCTGGCAGCGACTCTGGAGGAAGAGTTTCAGAGCTGGCAAGACGAACTGGACAGTGGCATGAAACCGCATCGCCTGTCAGGCGTAAAGTAAATACAGGGAACCATATCAGGGAGGCAAAGATGGAAGAAGAACGCAAGGAAGAAAGCAGAGAGCATAAAGGTGGAGAAGAATCTGAAAACTTCAGAAGTAGCGATGACCTGACTGAGGAGATTCACAAGCTGGTTGACGCGATGGCCCGCGCCGCACGCAACGTCTGGAGCAGCGAGCAGCGTCTCCAACTGGAGGAAGACCTGCGCCGCGGTCTCGGATCGCTCGTCGGGAGCCTGGAAGAGGCACTTGAGCGATTCAGCCGGAGCGAACAGGGCCAGGAAATTCAGGAACAGGCGACCAGAGTGGCCAACCGGGTCCGCGAGAGCGAACTCGCCGCTGAACTGAAGGAGGGGCTGACCGTCGGTCTGAGGTCCGCCGCCGACGAAGTCCGGAAATTCGCCGACAGCTTCGAAGAGCAGCAGGAGCAGTCCGGCGCCGCTCAGGACATTCCCGTGGAATCGGACGACGAAGAGAGTTCCGAAGAGAGTACCTGAGAAAAGCCGATAGGCAGCGCAACCCGGAGCCGGAGACCGCTTTCAGGGGAATGTGAAGAGGACCTTGGCCAGCTTCAGGATGCCTTGACTCCAGGGTACCCGGTGAGATACTCCGCTGCTCCCTTCGAAACTGGCCAGGTTCTCAATGTACCAGATGTAGTTCCGGACGAGAGCGTCCTGGTTGCTGAACGCCGGGTTCCAGCCGAGAAGCCGCTGGGCCTTGGCGACGTCCACGAATGAGTCGGTCGCCGCCGTTTCATAGACCCACTTGTATAGAGGCGAGATCCCCAGCTTTTCCAGTATGCGCAATGTCCAGATGGCCGGCGCGGCCGGCAGCGGAATGATGCGTTTTCCATGCCCCGCGAAGTCGAGGACAGCCTGATAATCCTCCCTCATCGTGGCAAACTCGGTCGCGCCGATGTTGAAGGTGTCGTTAACTTTTGAGCTTGGCAGGCTGGCAGCCAGGAAAATCGCAGAACACAGATCCTCCACATCCAGCAGCTGATAGCGATTTCTCCCACTGCCCAGCATGGGGAAGTTTTTTCCGTCTTTCGCCCAGTCGTAGAACAGAGCAAAGACACCAAGCCGCTCCGGCCCGACAAACGATTTGGGACGAATGATGGGAACGCACATTCCCTTGTCCCTGAACTCCTGGCAAATCTCTTCGGCCTCGATCTTGGCCTTGCCGTATGGGCCTACCCCGTGCAGCCGGTCGTCTTCCTTCAGTGGATGGTGATCCGGGATGCCGTAGACGGCCGTGGACGATATGTGGATCATCCGGTTTATTCCCGAACGGTAAGCCGCGTCCAGGACGTTGCGAATACCGTCAACATCGGTGGAATAGATCTCCTCTGCGCTGTAAAGTGGAAGTGCCGCCGCAGCGTGAACCACCAGGTCCACGCCTTCCATTGCCGCGCGGACAGATTCGATGTCGCGGATGTCCCCGTCAAAAACCTTGACCGAGTCCTTCTCCGGATAATCGAAAGGCGCAATGTCGAGCGAAACGACCTGTATCCCCTTCTCAAGCAGGTAGCGGACGAGATTGATGCCAAGAAAGCCCGCGCCGCCTGTTATCAGGCAACTGCTTACCTCTCTCTGGCCGTCAGAGTCTTCCCCTTCAGAAATGCCATCATGTCGAAGAGGAGGAGCGGGCGTCGGACTGGTTCCTGCCTGGCGCGGGGTTCGATTCATCAGCGGTCTCGGGAAGGCCGATTGGTGCGGGTAGTAGCCTCTTCATGCTTTTCGCCGGGAGACGTAACAGAAGATGCTATCCAGTCTTTCAGCAGCGATTCAGTCGATTCAAAGGCCAGCTCTGCCGGGATCTGATCTGCCTTGAACCACCCTGCGTCCTGCGCGTCGTCAGCGACGAAGGGAATCTCCGGCGAAGCGGACGGTTCCCCTAGAAAAGCTAACACAATCCCAATGCGATCGCCTTCGTCACTGACCATAGGGAAAATCTCGATCAACTCGCCGATATTGGCACGCAAGCCGACCTCTTCCCGCAGTTCCCGCTTTAGCGCTTCCCGGGGCATCTCCCCCGCGTCCATATAGCCGCCCGGCAAGGACCATTTTCCCTTCGCCGGATCCACTGCCCGCTGGATCAACAGGACTCTGCTCTGATGCAGAACGAGTGCAATGACGGCCACCTTCGGATCGGGGAACTGGACGAATCCGCATGCCGAACAGACGGGCCGCAAGGCATTGAATCGCACCTCTTCCACCACCGGACTGGCGCAATATGGGCAGAATCGAAATTTCCGGTTCATTCTTACAAGTATAGCACCGGGTCTGTAGAAGTGGTATACTTGAGCAAAATTCGATGCCGCCGAAATTACATCCATGAGTAAGCCTGAAATCCTGCTGCACGAGCGTCCTGCACGCGGCAAGAGATTTCGACATCATGGCAGCGCTGGGAGATCGATGCCTGCTCAACCTGACAGTCGAGACAGATCGAGAGGAAGTTCGTCGTATCCTGACGCCCCACTGCCCTTCAATTCAACTGCGTCTGGAAACTGCGCGCCGGGCCCGGCGCCGCGGCATAGCGACGCAGGTGACAGTGAGCCCGTGCCTCCCCTTTTCTGGCGTGGCGGCATTTGGAGAGCAGCTTCTCAAAGTTAGCGATCGGGTGATCGTCGACAGTTTTGTCGCAGGAGACGGCGGCGGCGGAAAGCGAACGGCTCGCACGAAAATACCAGGTCTCTATGCCAGGTCAGGATGGGAGGAATGGAACTCACAGGAGGCGGCCTCCTCCCTGTATGAATGGTTGCATCACCGCATTGGGGAGAGGGCGGGCTGGTCGCAAGAGGGCTTCACGCGCCAGGCTCGCAAGGTTACCTGCGTTTCCTGTTGATGGCATTCCCAAGAGAGTAAGGCTAGCGATATGAACACTGTTTACGGAGGAATCGAGGCAGGAGGAACGAAGTTCGTCTGCGCAGTCGGAACCGGTCCCGATGACATCCGGGCCGAAATCCGCCTGCCGACCGAGTCGCCTGAAACTACTTTGGGAAAAGTCATCGACTTCTTTCGCGACCAGCAGAAGCGGCACGAGATTACCGCCCTTGGCGTGGCCTCTTTTGGACCGGTTGACCCCGAACCCAGCTCACCAACCTTCGGATACATCACCAATACGCCAAAACCTGGCTGGGCCAACACATCTGTTGCGCCGGCGCTGAAGGATGCGTTCGACGTCCCGATCGGCTTCGACACCGATGTAAATGTCGCCGCCCTGGGCGAGCACACTTGGGGCGCGGCAAAAGACGCGGATACCTTTGTGTATCTGACCATTGGTACAGGCATCGGAGGGGGAGGCATGGTGGATGGCAAACTGATGCATGGCCTCATCCACCCTGAAATGGGCCACATCGCAATTCCGCACAACTGGGAACGCGACCCCTATGCCGGCGCCTGCCCCTTCCACGGTGACTGCTGGGAAGGACTGGCCAACGGCCCCGCGCTCGAAGCACGCTGGGGGCAGCCGGGCGAACTGCTTCCTCCCGGTCATGAAGCCTGGTCGCTGGAGGCCCACTATCTCGCTCTGGGCGTGACGAGCATCATGATGATCATGTCTCCCCAGCTGGTCGTGATGGGTGGCGGAGTTATGGAGCAGGAGCACATATTCCCTCTTGTCCACGAGGAAGTGAAGTCCCAGCTGAACGGATACATTCAGAGCCCGACGGTATTGGATGGCGTGGACAGCTACATCGTGCCGCCCGCGCTGGGAGGGCGCTCCGGCGTGTTGGGCGCGATAGCCCTGGCCAAGCGCGCTCGTTGGGACACTTGACCAATTCCGAAATCTCTTAGTCGATCACGCCCACTTCCTTGCCCTGAATGTCCGTCACTTTCGATCCCACTGAGCATCCGCACAGGCGCCGCAATCTGCTTACTGGAGAGTGGGTTCTTGTCTCTCCTCACCGAATGCAGCGGCCGTGGCAGGGCCAAACGGAGTCGCCGCCTTCCCTTTCCTTACCTCAGTACGACCCTTCCTGCTATCTCTGCCCCGGCAACGAAAGGGCCGGAAGGCTGGTCAATCCGGCCTACACGCACACCTTTGTCTTCGAAAACGACTTTGCCGCGCTGCGCGCCGATACACCAGCCGGGACATCCCAAAACAACCGGTTCTTTCAGTCGCAGTCAGAGACGGGCGTTTGCCGGGTAATCTGCTTCAGCCCACGGCATGATCTGACGCTGGCGCGCATGGCTCTGCCAGACATTCGCCGCGTAGTGAATCTGTGGACGGAGCAGATCGAAGAACTGAGCCAGGACGAGCGGTTAGGCTACATTCAACTCTTCGAGAATCGGGGCGCCATGATGGGCAGTTCGAACCCGCATCCACACGGGCAGGTTTGGGCGACCCGCCGTATGCCGACCGAGCCCGCCAAAGAAGATCGAGAACAACGGACCTATTTCGAATGCGCAGGCGCTCCCCTGCTGGTGGACTATCTTTCCGCCGAGCTGGCGGCAGAGGAAAGGATTGTGGTGGAAAACAGCGACTGGGCGGCGGTCGTGCCCTATTGGGCCGTCTGGCCGTTCGAAACGCTTCTTCTGCCCCGGCGCCCTCGCCGGTGCCTGACGGAACTTGCTCCGGAGGAGCGGGACTCCCTGGCTGGCATCCTCAAGCGCCTGCTAGTCCTCTATGACAATCTCTTCGAGACCAGCTTTCCCTATTCGATGGGCTGGCACGGAAAGCCGGCCACCGCTGGTGACCACGCCCACTGGCAACTTCACGCCCACTTCTACCCGCCTCTTCTGCGCTCGGCTATCGTCAGGAAGTTCATGGTCGGTTACGAAATGCTGGCAACCCCGCAGCGCGACCTCACCGCCGAGCAGGCCGCGCAACGCCTGAGGGCCCAGAGCGAAACCCACTATCTGGACCGTTGAGAACCTTCGGCGCCGCTGCGATAAGCCTCTCTGGCGGCAAGATAGGCATCTCCCCCGTAACAGTCATTTACTACGAACAGCGGAAAATCTTCCACCTCTAGTTCTCGAATCGCCTCGCTCAATAGATCAGGATATGCAAGTAGGCGACTGCGGCGAATCTGCCGGGCCAGCAGGGCGGAGGCCCCGCCCACAGCGCCAAAATAGACCGCTCCGTGTCGTACGAGTGCCTGCTTCACTTCCTCCGATCGACTCCCTTTGCCGATCAGGCCGGCGACCCCACGTGCCAGCAGTGGCAATGTATAAGGGTCCATACGCCCGCTCGTTGTGGGCCCCGCAGGCCCAATAACCGCGCCCTGTTTGGCCGGGGCCGGCCCAACATAGTAGATTACCTGGCCAGACAAAGGCAGCGGCAACTCTTCGCCCCGTCTCATCGCAGCGACCAGTCTCTTGTGGGCCGCGTCCCTTGCCGCGTAAATCGTGCCTGTCATGACCACCTGTTCACCGGCCCGCAAGGACTTCACCGTGGCCTCGTCAAGAGGCGCCTGGATTGTTCTCCGCATCACAGCTCCAATGTCGCCCGCCGCGGCGCGGAGCAGTTAAGGTTTACCGCAATGGGCAGCGCGGCAATGTGCGTCGCCAGGAGTTCGACGTGGACGGCCAGCGCAGTTACAACGCCCCCCAGCCCTTGCGGTCCGATCCCTAATCCGTTGAGTGCGTCGAGTAGCTCGCCCTCGAGTTTGGCCACATGCGCCTCCGGACTGACGCTGCCGATCGGTCGCAGCAGCGCTTTCTTCGCCGCCATGCCCACGGTGTCAAGGGAGCCGCCGATGCCGACACCCACGATCAGAGGGGGACAGGCATTGGGCCCGGCCTTCTCGACCGTTTCAATCACGAACTGTTGAACGCCTTCTTCACCAATTGCCGGAGGAAACATCTGGACCCGACTCATGAGTTCGGCTCCGAACCCCTTTTGCAGCGTGCTGATGCGCAGACCGTCTCCCCCAACTATCTCCCAATGAATCAGGGCCGGCGTGTTGTCGCCGGAATTGACTCGCAGCAGCGGATCGCTTACCACCGATTTGCGCAGGTCGGCGTAGGCATCGCGGGTCGCATCCTGCAGCGCCGCATAAACCTCTCCCCCGCTGAAGTGCACGTCCTGGCCGACTTCGACAAACAGAATCGCCATTCCCGTATCCTGGCAAGTGGGTATCGTTTCGGCTTCGGCGTAGGCCGCATTCTCCAGCAAAAGTTCGATGACCTCCTGCCCAGTCGGCGAACGCTCCTGACGACCCGCTGCGCGCATGGCCTCCAGATAGTCATCAGGCAAGCTGTGCGCGGAATGCCGCAGGAGTTCACCGACGGCCTGTCTCACATCGCGGACATCGATAGTTCTCAAGATCTCACTCCCCTTCAGTTCGAGAAAATGCGTGAGAAACAGTTGCAGCGAGCACGAGAGTTCCTTCCCTTTCAGGCGCCTGACCCTTCAGTTCCTGCTTCCTGCTCTTTCCTTATATGCAGCGGCCAGCGCGGCAATGCGGAAATTCCCGGGCGCCAGATCTGCCGCCTTCTCCAGTCCGGAAAGTACGGCCGGATCGTCTCGGTTAAGCAGAAAACGGCCCCAGGCCACCAAGGCATGGATATCGGCTCTCTCCGGCTGAACGATCAGCGCGTTGTTCCCGTACTGGGTCAGGAGGAGGCCAATCGTCTGATCGAATCCAAAGGCTGCCGAGTCGGCAGGAATCGGCGTCCTGCTGAACAAGGTTGAAGGGTCCATCGACCATAAAACTTCGAAAGAAAAGTCCCAGTCGCCGGCGAATACATGGCTCAAAAGTGGGAAAGGGCTGGTGCCGGCCAGTTGGCGGCTCACTTCCAGATGGTGGCGTATCCAGAGTGCGTTCCAATGCACCGTCGGGTCGGAAGGAGCCGCGACTCTGGCCCGCTCGATTTCGTCGAGCGCGTCTGCGTACAAGCCCGCCTCGGCTAGCGCCAGGGCATGGCTGTTTATGGCTCGTAGATGGAGCGGGCGGTCATCCGGCAACAACCTGGGGGCGGCTTCGACCAGTTTCTCACCATCCCAATAGAAGAACCGCGCCAGGTAGAGCTGCAGGCCGCAGGCGTAACAGAAAATGTAAGGATCGCTGTTGTTCAACAATAGATCCAGTTGGCCGTCGCCATTCAAATCCACAACCGACCCCGCATCCGGGATACTGCTGAAGCTGCTGATGACGAGTGATAGGGCCTGTCCGTCCCAGCGCAATATCTCAAGACAGCCGCCATGCGCGCCTGCACCGCCTTGGACGGCCAGCCAGAGTCC
Organism: Caldilineaceae bacterium; assembly: GCA_965200615.1. Taxonomy (GTDB): domain Bacteria; phylum Chloroflexota; class Anaerolineae; order Caldilineales; family Caldilineaceae; genus Bin5. The sequence continues at coordinate 3,513,536 of OZ241377.1, forward strand.
GGTAGGTTCTATGGATACCTGTTTCAGGGAGTATTCGTCGAGGTAGTCGACACAATCGAGCTCCTCGCGACCCAACTCCAACCAGCCGCTCTCCAGAGCCTCATGGATCGAGACAATGTGCGAGGCGGACACACTCTGCGGCGGGAACCCGAAAGTATTGGCGGCAAACAGGGTCGCCTCACCTGACGTTTCAAGTTGCTGCACAGCTACACCCCGCGCCGGGTCCTGCTTCGATCCATATTCGCCGGCCAGCTGGTCCTGCAGCGTCTGTTTACTGGGAAGTGTGGAGGGCGCAGGGGCAGCCGCAACTGTACTGGGCCGGCCCTCCAGGGCTTTCGCCAGTTCTTCGTATCGGCTGTCCTCTGCCGCCAATTCCGCTGCCAGCTGCATGCCCGACTGAATTGCCGGATCGTCTGGCGCGATGAGGAAGCGTCCCCAGGCCCCCAGCGCGTGTATGGCCGCCCGTTCCTGTTGCAGCGCCAAAGCAGTATCGGCAAATTGGGCCAGTAGCACGCCTACGACATGCTCGAACCCCGAAGCCGCAGAGCCGGCTGGTATCGGCGCGTCGCTGACAAGGGTTGTTAAGCCCACATCCCACAGGGTATCAAAGGCCGTTTCCCAGTCGCCCGCAAATACGTGGTTCAGCAGGGGGAAAGAGCTGGCAGAAGCCTCTTCCCGGCTGGCTTCAAGGTGGTGGCGGATCCAGATAGCGTTCCAGGAGACTGTGGCGTTTCCGGGCGCGATGGCCTCCGCCTGTTCGATCTGCTCCAACGCGTCGGCGAACAGGCTGGCGGCGGCCAGCTCCGCCGCCCGATCGTTGAAAGCGCGCAACTCTTCGGGCAGATCGTCGGCAAGAGGAGTTGGCGTTACCTCCTTTAGCGTCTGCCCGTCCCAATAGAAGAGCTGCGCCCAGTACTGTCGAACCCCACAAGCGTAGCAGAAGATGTAGGGGTCGCTATTGTTCAGCAGCAAGTCCAGCTGGCCGTCCCCATTCAGATCGGTGAGCGAGCCGGCATCAGGGCTGCTGCTGAATCCGCTGATAACGACCGACAGATTCTCGCCGTCCCAACGCAGCAGTTCAAGGCAGCCGCTGTGAGCGCCAACGCCGCCGGTAACGGTCAGCCATACGTCGACAGGGTCTATGTTTACCTGTTCAACTGAGAATTCATTCAGGTATTCTGCGCACTCAAGTTCCACGCGGCCCAAAGCCTCCCAGCCTTCGGGCCCTGCGGCGTGGATCCAAACCTTTTGTCTGAACGACGGATTGTCTGGAGGAAAGCCGTGCGTGTGGGAAACGAACAGAGTTTCTTCACCGCCGGCGGTCGCGACCGGTTGCACGGTAACGAGCGGCCCCAGATCCTGGACCAGGCCGCTCTCGGCGGCAAGTTGGTTCGCCAGCTCAGCCAGCCCGGCTGCCTCGGCCGATTGTGCCGAGACCGTAGGCGTTGCCGAAACCGGCCACATGACAGGCTGCGCACAGCCGTTGACCAGTAGTGTCAGCAAGAGTGCAAAAGAAAATACGCGCCGCAGAAGAGGTAGTGGCATGGTATACTCCTTCAACCGCCAAGAGAATGCCAGGTATATCCTCAAAAAAGAGGATCGTCCCGATTCCCCTCTTTGAATGACAAGTGCACGCTTCATGCGTGCATCCAATCAAAGCGCCCGCCAGTCTGGGATCATGCGCGCAAAGAACTATCCGCTAAGCGTCGTTTCACATATGAAACTCCTGGCCGCGCTGACTATATCACGCATCCAGCATAGTACAAAGTGGCCCGCCGAGCGGAACAAGCGCATCGAGCCCGTCGTCAAGACTTTCAACTACGGTTTCGAGATTGCAACACGGCCAGCCTGACTGATGAAAAACGCCGAACTGATCGAGGCTCTGCGGCTCAACTACATCGAGTATTTCCGCCTCTTTCACGGCCAGCATGGGGTCCATACTTATGTCGACCGGGAGACCGCCTGGATCGTAGCCAACGGGCCGCCGGGAAACCACATTCTGCGCTCCAATCTGCCCGCCGTGGAAGCAGAAGAAAAGATCGATGCGCTCATTTCCAGGATCGGCACATTGACGGGAGGAATCCGCTGGCTGCTCTTCCCTCAAGACCGGCCACAGGATCTGCGCGCAAGGCTGTCGCAAAGAGGGCTGTCATCAGGACGGGGCGATCTATGGATGTTCAGGCAGCTGCAGCAAGTTCCGGATAACAGGCATCACCCTCAACTTCGCATCAGTCCCGTTCGGGACAAGCCTGGACTGAGAGCCTGGTGGACTGCTTCTGCCCTTGGCTTCGGCACGACCCAGCGCGCCGTCCAGCCCTGGTACGATGCCTTCCGACGCCGCGGATTCGGCCCGAAAGTTCATGTCACCAATTACATCGGATATATTGATCAGAAGGCGGTGACAACCGCTACCCTGATCCTGGCTCGTGGCATAGCAGGAATCTATGATCTTTCGACGCTTCCGGATTACCGAGGGCAAGGCTTCGCCGGTGCGCTTGTTAACCACCTGTTGGAACAGGCCAGACAGCGCGGATACTCCCATGCAGGCCTGCAGACAGGCGAAGCAGAACAGTTCCACCAACGTCTGGGTTTCAAGACTGGCTTTCAGGAAGAAGAGTTTTTCTGGGCGGCAGACTATCCGGAAAAGTAGCAACGAACACGGCCGCCGAAAAATGCGGACGGGCCAACAGTCTGATACACTGAAGCCCACTGTACTTGTCGCCCCACGCCTGAGGGCTTTAATGGGAGCACAGGGATGAATGAATCGGCTTCCGGCGCTGTGGCCGCAGGCCCGACGGCGCCCCCGCGCCCGACCGCGCAAAAACGAGTCTTCAATCTAGCCTGGCCTGTCATCGGCGAGAGCTTCCTCGAGACGATGTTGATGGTCGTCGATACCTGGATGGTCGCCCAACTGAGCACGGCGGCGATTGCTGGTGTCGGCGCATCCGTGCAGGTTCTCTTCTTTGTCATCGCCGCGCTGGGCGCGCTCAGCGTCGGCAGCAGTGTCCTGGTGGCGCAGGCCTACGGCGCCGGCAAGCTTGTGGAGGCGGCGCGGCTGGCGCGTCAGTCAATTGTCTGGAGTATTATTCTTTCTCTCCCCCTGGCCCTCACCGGGTTTTTCCTGGCCGGTCCGGTAATCGCCCTGTTCGGCGTTGAGGCGGACGTGGCCCGCATCGGCAAGGAATACCTGCAAGTCACGATGGCAACTGTCGTCGTGCTGATCGTACTCATGATTGGCGGAGGCGCGCTGCGGGGCCTGGGTGATTCGCAGACCCCAATGCGGGTGACGGCTCTGGCCAATTTCGTAAATGTTTTCTTGACCTACGGACTGATTTTCGGTGTGGCCGGGCTGCCAGCGCTTGGAGCGGTAGGCAGCGCCTGGGGAACCTTTCTCTCCCGCTTGCTCGCTGCAGTCCTTCTCCTGATCGTAATGTGGCGGGGACGACAGGGCGTCTCCATTTCCGGGCGCAGCAACTGGTTGCCCGAAATCAGTGTGGCCTCCTCTGTGCTGCGTATCGGCGTACCGGCCGCTCTGGAGCAACTTCTCACCTCTGCTGCCTTTACATCGATGACGGCAATCGTCGCCACACTGGGAACTGCGGCCCTGGCCTCCCACCGCATTGCGTTCAACGTTCTTTCCTTGTCCTTTCTGCCCGGCTTTGGCTTCGCAATTGCCGCCACGGCCCTGGTTGGGCAATCTGTCGGCGCGCGCGAGCCGGAAGAGGGGGCGGAAGCTGCGGCCATCGCCACGCGCTGGGCAGTTGTTTGGATGGCCGCTATGGGAGTCGTCTCCTACTTGCTGGCAGAGCCGATTATGCGACTGTTCAGCCAGGAAGCTGCTGTTGTAGGCGATGGCGTTGCCGCGATAAGGGTGGTGGCCTTGGCCCAACCCTTCTGGGCAGTACTGTTTGTTCAGTCGGGCGCGCTGCGTGGAATGGGCAACACAAGCTTTCCCCTGCGAGCAAATACCGGGGGCCTCTGGTCTACCATGATAATCGCCTGGCTGGCGGTAAACTATCTCGATGGCGGCATCGCCCACGTGTGGGGTGTCTTTCTCATCACCTCTCCTGTCATGGCGATTGTTCTCTGGAAACGCTTCAGACGGGCCGTCGGGGAGTGGGCGGATCAGGTGGAAGACGGATCCCCTCAACTCGGGCAGGCAGAGGCGGCCGTCTCACAATGAGTCTTCTCTCCCTAAACTCCGCACTCATTCTCATGGCCGGGTACCGGATCCCTCTAGGACCCGGCCGGACAGGCGCCAACAAATGAACCGGGAGTATCCGATTCCCGCTGCACGTCACAGAGTCGACGAAAAGATTCGGCGCAGCCACTTCATTACAACGGTAGGGCCGGCGGCAACCGTCGAGGACGCACGGGCATTCATCAAAGAAGTGCGGGCCGAGTTTGACACGGCCAACCACAACTGTTGGGCCTATGTCGTCGGCCCACCGGGGTCGACGGGCCATGCCGGCATGAGCGATGACGGAGAACCCCACGGTACTGCCGGCCGGCCAATGTTCACCGTCCTCCTTCACTGCGGAATTGGCGACATTGTCGCGGTGGTTACCCGTTTCTTCGGGGGCGTAAAGCTTGGCAAAGGGGGACTGGTGAGAGCCTACAGTGGGGGCGTCAAAACTGCCTTGGACTCCCTGCCTCGAATAGAGAAGATGCCAATGGCGGAAGTGGAGGCTGTCATCGGCTACAGCGATGTGACCCTTTTTCAGCGCATGTTGCCTGAGTTTTCCGCCCAGGTCGTGGATTCCAGCTTCGCCGTCGCGGTCTCTTACCGGCTGCAAATGCCGTCAAAGCACGTGGACACCTTCAAGGTTCGCTTGGCCGATCTGACGAATGGTCGGGCACAGGTGGTTGTTCACCAAGCGGACTGACATCGACTCGAATCTCAGCAACTGAATCCAGGATCAGGTCGGCCAGCGGCCCAAGCGTCCTCCTGCTGCCGACCCCCGTCAGGACGCCCACTGCCAGGCCGGCGCCTGCTGAACGGGCCATACGAAGGTCGGCCTCCGCGTCCCCCACCACCACTGTCTCCGCCAAGGAAACAGCAACTGCTTTCGCCGCCGCCAGCAGTGGGTCAGGCGCCGGTTTTTGCCGGAATGCACTGTCACCGCAAGCGATAAAGTCTACAAAGCGCGACAGGCGAAACCTGGCCAGAGCAGCTTCAGTTGGGCCGCTGTCGTCGCTGGTAATCACCGCGACGCGAACACAGTTCTCATGTAATGACGAAAAGAGCGGAGCCAGTTCCGTCACAGGTGAGAGGTCGACCGGGTCGGCAAGAATCGGCGCAAATCGTCGCCTTACCAACTCTTCGCATTCATCCCAGGGCAGCGGGGGGTCTGAGAGCTGATGTAGAACCGTTGCCGCCGCACGAACTGTGGATTCGCTGGTGTCCGTGGCAAACGGGCCATCTTCGCTGAAGGCGCCTGCGACGGCATCGAAACCGAGAGCGCGGCAGAGCGCAGCCCGTATCTCGGTCCGATTCGAAAAGGGGGAGAGCAGACATTCCACCGCTTGCAGAAAGGTCCGGCGCCAGCTGGCATTGAAATCGAAAAGTGTGCCGTCCTTGTCAAACGCGATAAGCTTGGCGTCAAAGCGGTGTTCGCCAAAGTGGACAAGGCCCATGGAGAGGCGCCGGATTAGAGGAGAGGGAACGCAGGCGAAATGGGAAACGAAGACTACTGGGCGTATCCGCCAATGGTGCTGAGAAAGTCCTCGCCAATGACAATTCGCAGATCGGTTGATTCGGGAATCAGCAGACCGGGAAGCGAATACAGAGTGCCCGTCAGATTAAACTGGCGGCCCAACTCCCGCACCAGCGATTCGTCCGTATTGTAATTGACGAGAAGGGTATGCTGATAGTCGCTGCGGTCGGCATCGCCAATCGATACGACGCGCCAGCCGCTGGCCTCCAGTTGCCGGCGCGCAAGGGCAGCGATTCCTGCCTCCCCCGTGCCGTTCAGGATCTCGAGCCGAACTTCCCTCGCAGCCATGACGCGAACATTGCGATTTACGCCGGCCGCCAGAAGCTCTGTAGAGCCGACATCAGCGTCTGCCCGCGTACGCGGTTGAATCTGAGGAAGAGGGACGGAAGATGAAGCGGCCACCGTACCGGGAGTTGCCGCCGGATCAAAGAACTTCCTGAGTTCAGGACGGATCAGGTCGCGATCAGGGAGTAATATCCAGGCGCCATTTGCGCTATAACTTTCCTCACCGTAGCGGTCGTCCAGCACCAAAGTCCTCAGATCAAAGGAGTTGGAGCTCACATAGTAAGCGATTTCTGCCGCGGTTTGCAGAGGCATGTCGGTTCGAACGCTTCCCCACGTGGTACTCAGCAGCTGTGGCGCCTTCGCAATCAGCGTCGGTATCATTTCAGCGGCAATTACCTTGTCCGCAATCGCATGAATCAGTTGCTGCTGCCGCGCGGCGCGACCGTAATCGCTGTCCATGTTTCGGGTACGCGCGTATTTCAGTGCCGTCTGGCCGTCCAACACCCGTCTTCCAGCCTCCAGATGGAATGTCTGGTAACCGTAGTCAGCAGTCGGATACTCCGGGTCGTGAATGGTCTGAGGCACATCGACAGTGATGCCGCCGATTTCGTCGACAAAGCGTACAAACCCGTTGAAGTCGGCCTGCACATAGTACTGTACCGGCTGACCGATAAAGCTGCTTACAGTATCCTTGGCCAGCTGTGCGCCTCCCAAAGGATATCCGCGCTGCTCCCCAATGGCGTACGCAGTATTGATCTTCGATGTCACATTATAGCGGGGAATTGGCACCCACAGATCTCTTGGAAGAGAGATCATGCCGGCTGTGTGCCTTCTCAGGTCAAGAGTGAGCAGCAGCAACGTGTCTGTGCGAGGCGGTTCTTCGCCGTCGATTCGCTCGTCCGATCCCAACAACAGAATGTTGATCTGGCTGTCCGATGCATCGGCCTCTGCGGGTACGGGCTGCAACTCGACGTTTTGGTCAGCGATAGCTTCCTGCGCGTCCGAGCTGCCGGAGTCCACGCTTGCGTTTGACAAGTCGGGAAGATCGGACGTCACTACGGGTACACTTTTGCGTTGAGCATAGTCTCGGGCGCGATCGCCGAGGACACTGCCAAGGAGGAAGGAAGCGAGCAGGATGAAGGCTGCGAAGAGCCACGCCAACGTAACAGCTGTAGATCTGCGCCAAAGAAAGGCGCCGACCCGCTTCACTACGTCAGCCCCCTTTAATCTGGCAGGGGCAAAATCGAACTTCGACATAATGCAGGAATTATATCATGATTTTGGGCGCGCCGAAGAATTTTCGCAGTAGAATCGTGGGTAGTGTAACGCTCCCCCGGAACGAAAACTGCTCAAGGGGCGAAAACGACATCATGTCCTCAAAAACCAGTCAATCTTTCCTGTCAACGCTATCAGCGGGGAAGCGGGTGGGCATACAGTCCTGACTTAGTCAAAATGTAAAGAATGTCTGTAACCTCATCCAGGAAGAGACCTCTCAGTCCTGCCAGCGCCATGTCCTCGGCGTCAACAAACTGCTGAATGTAGCGTCCTTCCTTGTCATAGACCAGGATGCGCTCATCCGTTGCGTCGGCTAAAAAGAGCATGCCGTCAGCATGTTCGGCCATCGCAAAATCGACGAGCAGTCCACCAAGCCCGGGAATCCTCTCCAGGCTGAACGGCAGTTGCTGGCCCTCGCGGAAGCGGAGCAAGGTTCCGTCTTCACTCAGCAGCCAGATATCCCCGTCGATTCCCATCGCTATCAGCCCGGCCAGATCGCCCCGGACCTGCTCATCAAACCATTCAGTCGGCGGGTCATCATACGCCAGACCGGCCGGCGAGTAGCGGAAGATCTGGTCCGACCGTTCATCGGCCAGATACAGGCGGCCGTTGTAAATGCCCAACTGGCCCACGCTTCCAAGTGAGCTCTGTTCTCTCAAAACCAGATGCGTCGCGCCATCCAGGCGATTGTAACGAAAGACATTATTGTTCCGGTCCAATATCAGAAGGCTTGCTTTGTCCTCAAAGCCGGATATGCGCGGTTGCCAGGCGATGTCCACCAACCTGCCCACTGTTACGCCGCCAGGAACAGTGTCTCCTTCCTTCAAGATCGCCCCGCTGTTTTCTTCCAGCAGCGTGCGTTCCGAATTGGCGCGATAGTGGAAGATGGCTTGGTGGCCGCTGTCCAACACATATATGTCCTGGTTGGATACGACAATTCGTTGAGGCTCCGCATCAGCAGCGTACTCCAGAAGAGGTACATCCAGAGAATACAGCGCCCGGATCTGGAGCAAGTCCTGAAGTTCGGTCGCAATGACTTCCGACAACTCCTGTATCTGATCGGTTACGCCGATCAGCACGATGGCTTCGTCCAGATAACGCTGCGCCTCACTCAGTGACGCACGTGCCGTCGCCTTGTCTTCCACCGCCAAAGCCTGCTGGACCTCCAGCAACTTACCGTCGGCCAGATCCACGAGTTGCAGACCTTCCTCCTGATTGATGCTGCCTTCGCGCAAGAAAGCGGCCCCGACGACAGCCGAAGTGAGCAGTGGGATAAGAATTGCTATCGCAATAATCAGTCTGCGCCGGTTGCCCTTCGAAGGCGCCGGCGGCGCATAGCCAGGCAGTGCCGGCAGCTGGACGCGTTCCTCAGTCCGAGCCACTGCCGGGCCCTCCGAAGTCTGTGGTGGCTGCGCCTGCTGAATCGGCTCAACCGGGTCTGAAGGCGCGGGCTGGGATGGAGGTGCGGGTCCCTCCGTGCCGGCCTGTTGCGTCTGCTCGTTCTGCCGCTCCTTGCGTTCGGGCAAGAGTCCCTGAAGGAGGCTGGAAAACCATCTGGACGGTCTGTCCAGTAGACGAAAGGCGCGCTTGCGCCAGCGGTCTCGCCCATTCTGTGGCGGGCGAATCGGAACGGTCAGTTGGTGCTGCATCGTCGTGGCGCTGGGCAACTCCGGACTTGGATCGCCCCCTCGATTTCGGGATGTGCCTATGTGCGTTGCTCTCTTTCCCCCAGGCACATTGTGAACGGGAGGCGCGGCCCCAACTGCCGTCGGTAGTGGTGTGCCAACCGTCTCTTCCTCACCCTGATCCTCGTCCGCGTATATCAGAAGCAGACCGAGAAGAGGCACGTTTTCGCCCTGCTCCTGGAGATGCAATACCATCTCCTGCATATTGCTCACAGTGGTACTGACGACTGCGCCTCCGATAGTCCTGACGTCAGATTGCAGGATCCACTCGCTTTCCCCAAGGAAGAGCGCGTCACCACTGTTGAGCACATGTCTGTAAGTGTGTATGTTCGGTTCAGTCTCACCACCGACATTGCTCGAAAAGCGCTCTTCATCAAGGGGGAATTGGTCCAATCGCTGATTCGTTGCGATGAACGCCACGGTCGGCCCCGCCGAGGCGATGACCAGATGGCCTTGGACGACGGCAGCGCAGATAATCCCGGCCTGCAAATCAATGTCCGGGCTGTTCCGGTTCATGTTGCGCAGTACTTCGTGGGCGTCTGTAATCGCCTGCTTCAGTACCTGGCTGACCGGCCCGCCTGCCGAGTAGTATGTGAGTTCAGCGGTCGCCTGCATCTCACGAACGGCGTGGCTGCTGACCGGACTGCTTTCAATCAGTTCGATGAGAATATACAGATTTCCCCTGGCCGCGCGCTCGTCTCCCCATCCCGGTTCAAAAGCTTCCAGGTGCGCGGCCCGCGGATTGCGGTGGTCCATCAACTGGGCGGAATGGACGCATGATTGTACTGGAGAAGCTGTGCTTGCCATAGTTGCTCAGTGTTGCGGCGAAGACCCGGGGCAGAGAAATGCCGCCTGGACTGGCCAATTGGACTCCTTGAGCGTCTCTGGGGTTGTTCCCGCATCGCCTGCTGGAGACGGTCGAATTCTCATTGTACACCCTACACTGATAGCCCACAAGCACCGTTCTGTGCGGGGGGATTCCGTGCGTCAAAGGCAAAAGTGCGGTATGATGGCGCCACTGCCGCGACAGTCAGAACTGGTCGATGTCCATCCTCCAAGTTGGCGGGCTTCCAGGAATTCTGCGCCTGAACTCTATCCGCAGATTAGGGTGCAGGCCGCAAACTGGGATCGCATCCGACGCCATCTTTTGACAGACAATTGCAGACGAATTCAGGACCCAGGGCTACTACCATAAACTGCATTGGTAGGGCCGGGAGGACGGGCATAAGCCAGTGAGAATTGGAATCGTAGGCGGGCCGAATAGCGGTAAGACAACGATCTTCAACGCGTTGACCCGCAGTGCCACCGCCGCGACAGCCTATTCCAGCGGCCAGCTGGAGGTCCATACCGCGGTAGTGGACGTGCCGGATCCACGACTCAGCTTCCTCGCGCAGATGTTTGCTCCCCGCAAGGCCGTCTACGCACAAGTGACCTATAACGACATCGCCGGGCTGACCGGCGACATCGGCAAAGAGGGCCAAATTCGCGGCCCTCTTCTGAACGCAATCGCCGTCAACGATGCGCTGCTGCTTGTCGCGCGGGCCTTCCACGCCCCCAATGTTCCCCTCCCCAATGACAGTGTCGATCCAGGCGTGGACTTTGCAGCGATGGAAACGGAATTCCTGCTCAACGATATGGTTACGATCGAAGGACGCCTGGAACGGATCGCTGCCCAGCGGTCTCGGGGTCCCGTTGAAGAGCGTCAGCGTCTGGCGCACGAAGAAGCGCTGCTCACGCGGCTCTACCCGCTGCTTGAGGAAGGGTCCCCTTTGAGAGAGGCGACGCTGTCCGCCGATGAGAAGAAGCTGCTGGGGGGCTTTGGTTTCCTGAGTCTGAAACCGGTTCTGCGCGTCGTCAATGCAGGCGATGAAGATGAAGAAGATATGTTCTCGCATCATCTGAATGAAGGGACTTTCTTCTTGCGGGGACGACTGGAAGCCGAAATCGCACTGATGACGCCGGAGGAAGCTGCCGAATTTCTGGTTGGGTTCGGTATCGAGGATCAGGGCTTGAACCGGGCGATTCGGCGTTGTTACCAGCTCTTGGGTCTGCTCAGTTTCTTTACAATCGGCGACAACGAAGTGCGCTCTTGGGCTGTCGGCGCCGGATCAACTGCGCCCGAAGCGGCCGGCATCGTCCACACCGACATGCAAAGGGGTTTCATTCGAGCGGAAACCGTACATTTCGACAGCCTTAAGGACGCCGGAAGTATGGCCGCAGCTCGCAACCAGGGTCTCTTGAGGCTCGAAGGCAAGGAATACCTTGTACAAGATGGCGACATTCTGAACTTTCGTTTCAATGTCTGACGAAAACCTGTATGAGTTTTCGTACCTCCGAACTTTTGTCCTGAGAGTCAAAGAAAGGTATACTGCGTAACGGTGTTGCGCAGGGACAGCGCCGTTGTCAACGAGGAGCGGAAGATGATCGAAGAACCCCGTAATGTCGAGATACAGGAAGCCGACGAGACCCCAGGCGAGGCCGACTCCGCCAAAAAGGTCGTTCGCCTGAGCGTCGGCCAGGAATTAACCGGCAAAGTCAAGCAAGTTACTGATTTTGGCGCCTTTGTTGACATCGGCGCCGGCCGTGATGGATTGGTCCATATCTCCGAACTGTCGGTTGGTCGTGTGACCAACGTAAAGGAGATTGTGGAGGAGGGCCAGAGCGTCACAGTTTGGATCAAACGGCTGAACCGGGAGCGAAACCGCATCAGCCTGACCATGATCTCGCCCGACACCAGGACGATTCGAGACCTGCAAGAGGGCGAAGTCGTCGAAGGTGTTGTTACCAGAATGGTCCCCTATGGCGCCTTCATCAACATTGGAGTGGGCACCGACGCCCTTCTCCACGTGCGTGAGATGGGGAATAACTACGTCGAAAAGCCGGAAGATGTAGTTGAAATCGATGAAAAGCTGGAAGTTCGCATCATGACCGTCAATCGCCGCCGCCGCCACATTGACGTCAGCATAAAGGGGTTGCGGGAAGAGCCCGAAGGCGATGAAGCTGAAGCAACCGATGGGGAATCCGCTTCAGAAGACGAATCAGATTCGCAGGTCGTTGACAAGTTTGAGAATATCGAGGTTCTCTCGCCAATGGAGTTGGCCTTCAAACGCGCCATGGAAGCCGGAGGTGAGGAGGTTACCCTGCCCAAGTCCTCGCGGCGCCGCAAGCGTCGTCAACACCGTGCCCGCTCAGAACAGGCGAAGATCATTCAGCGCACTTTGGATACGATGCGCGAGTAGAACACTGGCGCGGTTTTCACCTGAATTCGGCGGCGGAAGAATTAGACTTCCGTCGCTTTTTGATTGGCGCCTTCGCCTATTGGATCTGGCAAGCGATCAGGGTGGCTGACAGTCACACGAGGTCGCCCTCCAACATGTTTATCGTCCACCATTCTCAGATGGTGGCGCCGGAGGCACAATGAATATCCGTGGCTGTGTGGCATTGGTGACAGGAGGCGCGCATCGCGTGGGCAAAGCAATTGTCCTGGATCTTGCCCGCGCCGGCGCCGATGTAGTCATTCTCTACAACAGGTCAGGTAGTGCCGCGGCGGAGACTGCACATGAAGCAGAGGCTCTCGGCGCCCGCGCAACGACAGTGCAATGTGATGTTTCCGACCTGCACGCAGTGCAGAGAATGGCACAGAACGTTCGCGATCGTTTCGGCCGACTCAGCGTACTCGTCAATTCAGCCGACTGGTTCGCCCAGAATCCCTTTCCGACCGAAAACTATGAGACCTGGCGCCGGATTCTCGACGTTTCCGTTCATGGCAGTTTCTATGTCAGCAACGAATTGGCCCCCCTCCTTTTGGAGCAACCGGAAGCGGCAATCGTCAATATCGTAGATCTCTCAGTCTGGCATGCCTGGCCCAATTTCACCGGCCACGCAGTGGCAAAGTCCGCCCTTCTCGCACTGACTCGACAGATGGCGCTGGAACTGGCGCCCTCCGTGCGGGTTAACGCAGTGGCCCCGGGCCCTGTTCTGCCACCACCGCACTACACCGAAGAAAGGCTGCGCCGCCGCAGCAACCGTACACTGCTGAACCGTTGGGGAAAGGCCGAAGACGTCGCCCACGCCGTCAGATTCCTGGTCGAGTCCAACTATACGACCGGTGAAGTAGTGCGAGTCGATGGCGGAGAACTGATCGCGAAGCGGTCCCCCTCAGCCTGAAGCCGGGCATCGCTCGGAATGTGCAAAAGACCTTACAGCCGTCATGCGGAAGTCTTGCGCAGAAGAAGCAACTTCAAGCTTTCCAATCCGTATAGTCTGACATGAGCCCGATTCAAACTCAGGCAGGAGCCGGATAATGGAGCTGTTGACAATTTGGATCGTTACGACGCTGAGTCTCCTGGTCATATCCCGTATTGGATTGTTCGGCGTCGACATCGAAGACTTCGGAACGGCGCTTGTGGTTGCCGTCGTACTGGGCCTGTTGAACGCTATCCTCGGTCCCATCCTTCGTTTCCTTTCCTTCCCCCTGCTTCTATTGACTTTTGGACTCTTCAGCGTCTTTATCAACGCCGCCGTCTTCTGGCTTACGGCGAACCTGGTAAGCGGTTTTGAACTGCGCCGCGGCTGCTTCAGCGCGCTGATCGGTCCGATCGCGTTGGCAGCCCTGAACTCTTTCATCATGGCGGTCCTCCCCTGATCGATTTTCGCCATTGGGAATTCGGCAAACTTGTGCGACTGCGGGCCCCACGCTTCACAACCTCCAGATCGTCTTACAAATGAATAGCCCAGCCTGCCATCTCGGCCCCGCATGCGCCGGAGGAGGTTGCGATTACTTGCCAGATTCGCCGGTTTTTGGTAACGTGCTCTGGTGCCTTAACCAATGAGAAACTGCGAAAGTGACGGAGTGGCGCCAGCCCAAAAATGGGCGCGGCCTGCGGACCGGAAAGGAGCTCCGGTGGACCTTCTGACAGACTTCTCAACCGCCTTGCGGACGGATAGCGACCGTCCGGAGAAACTGGCTCTGTTGCTGGGCAAACTCATCGATCCCGGGCTGGATGTAAACAGCTACATCAGACGCCTGGATGAGCTGGCCGACCAGGTCGAACAAAGTATGCCCGTCGGGGCGCTCGGCCGCGCCAGGGCCGAGGCTTTGATCGCCGTGCTGCACGGCGAATACGACTTTCTCGGCAATGTCGAAAACTACTACGACCCGTCCAACAGCTTCCTTCACCGCGTGCTCGACGCCCGCCTCGGACTCCCCATCACGCTTAGCCTCCTTTACACCGCCGTAGGGCGCCGCCTGGGTATGAACCTGCGGGGTTTGGGTCTGCCCGGGCACTTCATGTTGGAATACAGCGACATGAACGGAGTGTGGATTCTCGATCCCTTTCATGGCAAGGTCGTTGGCAGCGAGGAGCTCTCCTACTACCTCACGCAGATCTTCCAGCAGCCGATTCGCATCTCCGTCTCCCTGGAGCAGTACCGCACAGACACCAACGCATGGATACAACGCGTTCTGAATAACCTGCGCTCCGTGTATATCTCCCAGCACCGTCTGGCCGATGCCCTGAAAGTGCTTAACTATATGGTGATCGTGGACCCGGAGGAGGCGAACCTCTGGCGAGATCGGGGAATGCTCCACTCTGGGCTGGAAAACATGCTGTTGGCTGAGAGCGATCTGCGGCGCTATTTCCTGCTGCGTAACCGCCTGCATCTGTTCACAGGCGAAGCCGAAATGGTGTTCAGCGGCGTTGCCTTCGGAGGTTGGATGCCCGAAGCGGAGCAGGAGCCCACCAAGGAGGACCAGCGCGTGCTATTCGTGCTGAAGCGGATTCGAGATGAAATCAGAAGGTTGAACTGAAGCGAACATGAGGATCCCGTCTGATGCCTCCCGTCTCTGGAAATTCTGTTATGTGGCGCTTACCCTCCTGCGCCCTCTGTTCTGCGCTCTGAAAGTGGAGGGCGTGGAAAACGTGCCCCGGAAAGGCGGCGTCGTTCTGGCCTGCAATCATCCCGGCGGCATGGACAGTTTTGTTCTGGGCTTCGCTTCCCCGCGCCAAGTCTACTATATGGCAAAAAGGGAGCTCTTTAACGTCCATCCCGTGATGACCTTTCTTCTGTACCGCATAGGCGCATTTCCCATCAACCGGGGCGCACGCGACACCGAGGCGATCGAGTACAGCGTGGAGCTCCTGAAACAGGGGCGTGTCTTGGGTATGTTTCCTGAGGGGACGCGTAACCGCGGCAAACCCATGCGGCGGGGAAAAAGCGGAGCAGTGCGAATCGCCATCGATGCCGGTGTGCCTGTGGTGCCCGTGGCAGTGCTGGAGATTCCCCACCTGCACAAAAACTGGCTCAATCCCTTCAAACGTACGCAACTCTCCGTTCAATTCGGACAGCCCATGCTCTTCCCCGCGGGTACGATGGAAAACGTGCAGGAGTATACAACTGAAATCATGCTGGAAGTTGCGCGCATGATGCCGCCTGAATTGCGCGGCCACTATGGAGAAGCCCTGGCCTCGTCCCGTACCCCAGTAGCAGAGCCAACCGGTTCAGCCGCCAGCGATATCGCGACCGGCTGACTGAAGCCACTCTTCACTCTGTCTGGATCTGCCGCGTAGGAATTCACCTCTTCCTAAGCCAGAGTCGCCATCACACCTTCCAGGGCTTCACGGCTTGGCCGCAGCTTTTCGTCCGGCAGCTGCGTTAGAGGCGTTTCGGTAAGGTTCAGAAGCTCTGTTAGGGTCGGTTCTTCTTCGTTGATATACAGTAGACCGGTGATCAGCTTCTGCTCGTCCAACGAGCGCTGGATGACATTGTAGGCGGCAGCGCGGTCCTTCGGATCGTGGTCCGGATCGATCTTCTTCAGGACAATGCTGCCCCCATCATGCAACTCAACTTCGACTTCGTCCTCGTAGTCTTCAATTTCAATCTCTTCAAACTCCGGCACAAAGTTCAGATCGTGTAGCCGGATCTCATTGGCCCGTCCGAATCCGTAACTCTTCGTGGAGGTATCGTGGTTGTTAAAGGTTACGCAGGGGCTGATGATATCCAGTACCGCGATGCCTCGGTGATTTATCGCAGCTTTAAGCAGCGCCTCCAATTGCTTGGGATCACCGGCAAAACTGCGGGCGACGAACGTCGCGTTGGCGGTCAACGCTTCCATGCAGATGTCCAGCGGAGGCAAGTCGTTTACCCCCTGGTACTTGAGAAACTGGCCCTCATCGGCGGTCGCGCTGAACTGGCCCTTGGTAAGGCCGTAAACTCCGTTGTTCTCGACGATATAAATGAGCGGCAGGTTGCGCCTCACCGCGTGCTTGAACTGGCCGATGCCTATTGAGGCAGTGTCGCCGTCTCCGCTGACCCCGATCACTTCCAACGAGGAGTTAGCGATAATCGCTCCGGTCGCCACCGAAGGCATGCGCCCATGCAGGCTGTTGAAGCCGTGGCTCCAGCCAAGATAGTAGGCCGGCGTCTTGCTGCTGCATCCGATCCCACTGAGTTTCACGACCTGCGTCTGGTCCAGACCCATCTCCCAGGCCGCATTGACAATCCGCTGGCTGATACTGTCGTGCCCGCAGCCCTTGCACAAGGTCGACGGTCGGCCGCGATAGGAGGTCTTTTCCAGGCCGATGCGATTGGTCTTTGCGGGACGTGCGGCGCGTCTCGCCGCCGCGGCTCCTTTGGTCCTGGTGCTCATATCAGTTCCTCCTCCAATGCCTGTTGCGCCTGCTCGGCAATATAGCGGGCGCTCAGGGGAAGTCCGTCACATTTTGCCATCGATATCAGCTTCAAGGCTTGCGCCGGTTCTTCGGTAGTGAGAATCGAGTGGAGCTGGCCGTCACTGTTCGCCTCAACGACAAACACTGTCGCATTCCTTTCGATAAACGAGCGAACGCTATCGTTGATTGGCAGAGCCCGCAGGCGCAGGTAGTTGGTAGGCAAGCCGGTAGCCGCAAGACGCGCACGCGCCTCTTCGACGCCGTCGTGGTTGCTGCCCAAACTGATGATCCCTATGTCCGCCCCGTCAACCTCATCCAGGATGGGACCCGGCGCCAACTGCCGTGCCGTCTCGAACTTCCTCTTCAGCCTCTCCAGATTCTGCTCCCAGTCATCGGGCCGCTCGCTGTAATAGCCGTACTCGTTGTGACCCGTGCCGCGCGTGAAGTACGCGGCCATGTTGTGTCTTGTGCCCGGCAGCGTACGATAGGCAACACCGTCACCATCGACATCCATGTAGCGCGCCCAAGAGCCTTGCCGCTCCTCCAGGTCCTCTGCGCTCAGGACCTTGCCCCGCTTGAAGGGGGCGTCCGAATACTCAAACGGCTCCGAAATATGCATGTTCATCCCCAGATCGAGGTCGCTCAGAACGAACACGAGAGTCTGCAGTTCCTCCGCCAGATCAAAGGCGATGCGGCCGAATTCGAAGCACTCGGCCGGATTCGCGGGGAAGAGAACTACATGTCTCGTGTCCCCGTGCCCCAGATAATAGGCCGCATGAATGTCTCCTTGGGATGTGCGAGTCGGCAGCCCTGTGCTCGGCCCCATCCTCTGAATGTCCCAGATTACCGCCGGCACCTCGGCGAAGTAGGCCAGCCCGGCAAATTCAGACATCAGGCTGATCCCGGGTCCGCTCGTACAGGTCATCGCCCTCGCGCCCGTCCAGCCTGCGCCCACAACCATTCCGATCGCCGCCAGCTCATCCTCAGCCTGAACTACGGCAACGGTCGCCTTGCCCGTTTCGGGATCCGTGCGCAAGGCGGGCGCGTACTTTTCGATCGACTCGGCCAAGCTGGAGGATGGCGTGATGGGGTACCAGGAGGCAAGCGAAAGGCCGCCGGCCAGAGCGCCCAAGGCGCCGGCCGTATTGCCGTCCACCAGGATCTTGCCTTCGTTGAATCCTGTCATGCGTTCAACCCGATAACCTTCGTGCTGCACGACATGACCGCTGGCCCAGTCGATTGCACGTTCGACCATCTCCATGTTGAGCCCCGCAGCCTTCTCCTTGCCCTCGAAATGGTGCAGCAGCGCTGCCTCAATCTCTTCCGGCTCGATGCCCAGCAACTCTGCCAGCACGCCAACATAGACCATGTTGGCTACATAGTCCCGCAGAGCATGGGGCAAGCCCGCTTCTTTCACGAGGTCCTTCACCGGCATCCCGTAATACGTAACGTCCTTGCGGCTGTTGGCTACTGGCAACGAATCGTCATAGATGACGATGCTGCCGGGTACCGCCCTTTCCATATCCTCTGCTACGGTCCGGCCATTCATACAGACCTGGATGTCCGTCATCTCCCTGCGCGCCAGAAAGCCGTCCTTGCTCAGGCGAATGATGTACCAGGTGGGCAGACCCTGAATGTTGCTGGGAAATAGGTTCTTGCCGTTTATCGGAATCCCCATCTTGAAAAGAGCGCGTAGCAGGACACCGTTGCTCGTCTGGCTGCCGGAGCCGTTCGCCGTCGCCACGTTGATGGCGAAGTCATTGACCGCTGCCGGCGCGTCTGGTTTTACAACTGGCGCCTCCCGAACTGCAACACTCATGCTCGACTCCTTACCTTGCTGTTCCCATCTGCGAAAGTTTCCTGTCGTGTACTGTTGCGTGGAACGCCCCTTGTTCGCAGTAACAAGAGGTGCTCCTCATGCAATGCCTTGGCTCGGTCGACCTCGTCACCTGCGATGGCCTCCGCAATCCCTTCATGATAGCCCCAGACCTCGGTCAAGTAGCCGTAATCTGCGTACAGATTCAGTTCGACTGCCTCGTATGCGTCCCAATAGGCCTCCAACAGTCCGGTGGCAAACAGGTTGTCAAGCCTCCGGAAGATCGTCATGTGGAAGGCCCGGTGCTCCTGATGAGGAATCTGAATGTGGCTCTGCTGCAGCTTGTGCCAGGCGAGCGAAACGTACCGCTTCAGATCCTGCTTGTCCTCATCGGTGAGGGCACGAACCGCCGGTCGCCAGAACGCGCTCTCAATGCCATTGCGCAGCTCACTGAACTCGCGGAAGAGCCGCTCGTTCGTAGCAAGCCCAAACATGAGGCTGGCGCGCGCCGCGGGCGTGAAACTGTAGCTGTTGCATTCGATGCCCCGCCGGGGACGGGCCGCCACCAGCCCGAGAACGCGCGCGGCCTCCAGCTGCTCCCGCAACTTGCCGATACTGACGCCCAATTCAGCGCTGAGGTCGTTCAGAGAAGGCAGCCTGGCGCCGGGAACGAATCCGTTGTTCACGATATAGTCCAGGAGTTCCGAGTCGCTGTGAAGTTGCTTGATCATTGTTCGCCCTGGTCAACCTGCAAAAACCGCCGGAATCGACTGAATCATCAGATTAATAGAATCAATAGCATCAATACTATCAAACAGAATAATCGTACTTGATCATGGCCGGATTGTCAATAAGAGAATTGGGCAAATCGAGATATGCGGGCCGGAGCTGCAATTCTGCGCATGTAAGAGGTGGACGCAGATTGTACCGGGACCCTACTCCCCCGCTTCGTTTCCGGCGCGGTTGCGGATCGCCAGCTGGGAAAAAGCGGTCTCGGCAAGCAGCGATACCCCCGTCGGCATGACGCTTTCCTCAAAGTCAAAAGTAGGACTGTGGTGAGGGCTGTAAAACCCCTTCTCGGGGTTGGCCGCGCCGACCAGGACGAAACAGCCGGGAGCCCGGTTCAGGAACTCAGCCATATCCTCGCCCACCATCATCGGAGCGATCTGCGCGACATTCTCCTCGCCCACAACTTCGTTGGCGATGCCTTCCATCACCCCTGCGCCGGCCTCAGAATTGATCGTCGCCGGAACGCAACTGTGCAGCTCGAACTCGTAGCGGGCGCCGAACGCCCGGCAGATGCCTGTGCAGACTTCGTCGATGCGCTCGAGAAGCAAGCTGCGCACCTCCGGCTCAAAGCTCCGGATCGTGCCCTCAAGCACAGCGCGCTCGGAGATCACGTTGCCTGCGTTCCCACTGTGAAAGGCGCCGACCGTGACAACCGCAGTATCCGAAGGATTGGCGTTGCGGGATACAATCGTCTGCAGCGCGACAACCAGCTGGCTGGCAACCAGCGTCGCGTCAATAGTGTCATGGGGCGTGGCGCCGTGGCCGCCCTTGCCGTGGACCTTCAACGTAAACATGTCGGCCGCCGCCCACAGCGGTCCCGGTTGGACGACGACCTGATTGTAAGGAAGCCGGCTCCACAGATGTAGTCCGTAGGCCGCGGCCGGTTGCGGCTCCTCAAGCGCGCCGTCACTGATCATGGCCATCGCGCCGCCCAGTCCCTCCTCGGCCGGCTGAAAGACCAGCTTGACTCGTCCCGGCAACTCGTTTCGATGCCTCGTCAACAACTGCGCGACGCCCATTCCGATCGCGGTGTGCCCGTCGTGCCCGCAGGCGTGCATAACCCCCGCGTTTTCAGAAGCAAAGGGCAATCCGGTCTCCTCGTGGATCGGTAGAGCGTCCATATCGAAGCGCAGCAGGACAGTCTCGCTGTCGTCGGGCAGATCGTCAGGCTCCACCATCGCGATGACGCCCGTCTTGCCCACGCCCGTGCTCACCTCAAGACCCAGCTCCTGAAGATGCGCCGCCACGATCCCGGCCGTACGCACCTCCTGAAATCCCAGCTCCGGATGACGGTGAAAGTCCCGGCGCCATTCCACCAGCTTGGGAAGCAGTTCGTCAGCCTCTCTTCGGATCCACTCTTGCACAATTCTCTCTCCAATCCGCCCCGTGCATCCCTCGCACAGCCCGAAATTCCCAAATGCGGTCAACAACCCCGGTTCGGCCCTATTGTAACAGTAGCTCCCCCGATCTCCATATGTTCACCGGAGGCAGGGCGCATCCCAATATTGGGGCGAACATTCGTATCCCTCTTGAAGCAACTGGCCGCGATCAGTTCCCGTTCCAATCTCCAGCAGAGAAAACGGTGGCGCCCGCTCCTCACCTCTCTTCACTCTCCTCTCGCCCTTAGGCTGTCCCCCTGAGCAGTTTCGCCAAAACTGGTAAAATGACGCTGACTTCGGTATACTGCCCACAACTCAGCTTGACATCTGCAAAGCAGACTTGAAATGAGCGCGAAGGGAGTTTCCTCGCCCGGAACATCCTCGGCAATCGGAGAAATAACCAACTATGTCAATGATTACCGGTATCGCCGAAATCGTCCTCTGGACCCGTGATAAACAGAAAGCGGTCGCATTCTATAAGGACCTCCTGGGCTTAGAAGTGATCTCGCCCCCTGAACTGCCTAATGTCTTCCTCAAAGCAGGCGAAGGCGTCGCCGGGATCCCCCAAATGATCGTAATTGTGCCTATGCCGCCTGAGATTGCGGACCAGCCCCGCGGCCACCAGCTTCACCATCTCGCATTTGAGCTTCCTACCGACCTCTTTGACGCCCAGGAACAGGCGCTGCGTTCTGCCGGCTATGAGCCGCGCGGCGGCACGCATCCCGTTCTCGCCAGCCGCACCGTATACATAGACGACCCCGACGGAAACGAGGTCGAGTTGATCTGCCAGCTCTAGAAGATCGCACGCCACAGGGGAACACCAAGCCAGATGACGACCAGATCACCCTACTCGATGCTGTCAGTCGAGGATGCCCTCAAAGTAACCCTGGCGCAGGCGCGGCCGCCCGCGCCGGTACGCCGTCCGCTCTCTAAGGTCAGGGGGGCGATCCTCGCCGCCGATATTGCCGCGCAAGAACCGCTGCCGCCCTTTCCCGCCTCCACCAAGGACGGCTACGCCGTCGTCGCCGCCGACGGTCCCGGCGACTATCCCCTGATTGGCGAGGTCAGCGCCGGCGCTCTCGCAGACTTCGCCGTCAGACCCGGCGCCGTCGCCTACATTACGACCGGCGCACCCTTGCCCGAGGGGGCCGACGCCGTCGTCATGATCGAAGAGACGGAACGGTTGGAGTCGAACGCAGACGTGCCCCGGATCCGCATCAAACAGCAAGTGCAGTCTGGAGCCGACGTTCGGCCTGTAGGCGTAGACGTGGAGGCAGGCCAGACCGTATTGGCGGCCGGCGAGCGCCTCGACCCTGCCGAGATCGGGCTGCTGGCCACGGCCGGCATCGTCGACGTGCCCATCTTCCCTCGCCCCACGGTGGCCGTCCTGTCAACCGGCGATGAGCTGGTCGAGCCCGGAGAACTGCTCGGTCCCGGCCAGATACGCGACAGCAACCGGGCGATGCTCTTGGCGGCCATCCGCGCCGCCGGAGGAGTGCCTGTCGATCTGGGAATCTCAGGTGATACGCAGGAGGCGTTGGAAGCCCGCGTGCGGGAGGGCCTTGAGCAGGCCGACATATTGCTGACATCCGGCGGTGTCTCCATGGGCGATCTGGACCTGGTCAAGCCGCTGCTGGAACACGCAGGTACCGTGCACTACGGCCGCGTCCGCATGAAACCCGGCAAACCGGTCACCTTTGCCACGGCTGATGTCGAACAGGGCCGCCGTCTGGTCTTCGGGCTACCCGGCAATCCCGTCAGCAGCCTGGTAACCTTCTACCTGTTTGTGGTGCCGGCCCTGCGCAAAATGGCAGGCTGGCCGGATCCGCGGCTCCGTCAGGTTCAGGCCCGCCTGGCGCAGCCCCTGCCCCTGGACGCCTACCGCCCCGAGTACCACCGCGCTACCCTAAGCTGGGACGCAGATCAGGCCAGTTTCGTAGCTGCAAGCACCGGCCGCCAGGCCAGCAGCCGTCTCCTGAGCATGCGAACGGCCAATGCACTGCTGGCCCTGCCTCAAAGGGAGGGCATGATGGCGGCAGGTGAACCGGTCGCAGCGCTTCTGATTGGGGAACTGTAAACAACATTCGGTCGATACCATGTCCGAACTGACCCACCTCGACAAAGACGGCCGCGCATCGATGGTCGATGTCGGCGACAAGGACACCACATCGCGCGAGGCTGTGGCCGAGGGCAGCGTCTACATGGCCCCCGCGACGCTGGCCGCCATCCGAGATGGCGCGGCGCCCAAAGGTGATGTACTCTCCTCAGCCCGCATCGCCGGCATCATGGCCGCCAAGCGCACGCCGGACCTGATCCCGCTTTGCCATCCCCTGCCGCTCACCAAAATAGCGATCGACTTCCAAATCGATGAAGCTGAGAGCCGCGTCATCATCACTTCCACTGTTCGCTGTAGAGGACGTACCGGGGTCGAAATGGAGGCTCTCACCGCTGTCGGCGTCGCCGCGCTGACGATCTACGACATGGCCAAGGCCCTGGAAAAAACGATGTCGATCGGCAATGTCCAGCTCTTGCAGAAGAGTGGAGGCAGATCGGGCGACTGGCAACGGTCCGGCCCAACCCCAGGCAGGGGAAACGACGCACCGTGAATGTTCGTCTCGTCCTGTTCGCCGGCCTGCGTCAGGCAGCAGGCTTCAAGCGGGAAACCGTCTCCCTACCCGAAGACGCCACTGTAGGCGATCTCCTCGAATGCCGCGTCCCCAATCTGCTGGGCCGGACCTTTTACGTCGCAGTAAACGAGGAGTTCGCGCAGCGTGACACCGTACTGCATGAAGGCGATGAAGTCGCCCTCCTGCCACCCGTGTCCGGGGGACACGCCTGCCCGCCCTGCCGCCCGTCCTCAGTGCCACTCGCGTCATCACTCTGAGTCACAATCATGTCCGCCAAGCTCTTCGAACTGACTGAAAAACCCCTTTCCCAGGACGACATTCTGCGCCGCGTCAGCCGTTTTGACTGCGGCGGCGTCGTCACCTTTGCAGGCACGGTGCGCGGC
Source organism: Caldilineaceae bacterium (assembly GCA_965200615.1). Lineage (GTDB taxonomy): Bacteria > Chloroflexota > Anaerolineae > Caldilineales > Caldilineaceae > Bin5. The sequence continues at coordinate 3,537,162 of OZ241377.1, forward strand.
TCCACCGCGACCGGTGACGGCGCCCGCGAGACCGACTTTCTCGTCTACGAGGCCTACGTGCCCATGGCCGAAAAAATGATGGCGCGCATTGGCGACGAGATCCGGGAACGCTGGCCCCTCGTAAAGGGCGTCAGTATCCTCCATCGCATCGGCCGCTGCGAAATCGAAGAGCCGACCGTACTCATCGCCGTCGCCACGCCCCACCGCGACGACGGCTGCTTCGAAGCCTGCCGCTACGCCATCGAGCGCCTCAAGGAAATCGTACCGATCTGGAAGCAGGAAAACTGGCGCGACGGCGAAGTCTGGGTCGAGGGTCCGCGTCAGCCCGAACTGGACGTAAGTGCCCCGGACCGGCCGTCTGACCAGGGCCCGTAAACGCCAGGCTGAACAGCGGAAGGCTTGGGCAAAGTGCGCCTGCTCCGCGCGGTGCCCCGTAGTCACCCAAAGAAAAACCGCTACGCCTTTGCCGTTCTTCGCGTCAAGACTCTGCACCAGATTTTCATCGCGTGAAATTTGCCATCTGCCTCGCACCGTGCTACCATAGACCGCTGTGAATCCGGCCAGGATCGTGCAGGAAAGGCCAGTTATGCTGAGGTTTGCAACGTAACAGTGTGGAGGCAGGTGCAGTCATCGCTGTTGGCAGCTTGCCGGCAGAGGAACTTCCCGACTCTCACCCGCGATGTCTGCAACGCAGCGTCGTTGGGACGTTGCCCCACGAAACCGTAAGTGGGGGCGCATGGCCGTTACCGAACATGCGACTACAACCGCAACAGAAAGCAGACCCGCCGCTCGATCGCCCTCGTGCGACCGGACGGTAAGGGGTGAAACGGTGGGGTAAGAGCCCACCAGCGGTTTCGGCGACGAAACCGGCTGGGCGAGCGTGCAACGGAGAGCAAGGCGAGTGGGTTTTGCACAGTCTGCAAAGATGGTGTAAAATCTCGTCGCAGCGGTGCGGATGAGGCCGGATAACACCCGGCAAGTCACAAACCGCCGGGCAAAAGTTGCCCGAGACAGATGATGACGGTCAGAGTTCGCCTTCATGGGCGTTCTGACGACAGAATCGGGGGTACAACCGCCTTCCGCAGGATCGCTTCACAACCGAAGCGCCGTCCACAAATCTCAGATGGCTTGCGAGGCTGCTCTGCTCAATCGGCGCCGGACAGCTTGCCGGCATGGAAGCCGACGTGGCGGAATTGGCAGACGCGATAGACTTAGGATCTATTGCCCGCAAGGGTGTGGAGGTTCGAGTCCTCTCGTCGGCACTGGAAATCAGCTCCGGGCCCGTGGCCAAGCGGGAAGGCGCCTGCTTTGCAAGCAGGAGATCGTCGGTTCGAATCCGACCGGGTCCACTCGACGTCCTGCCGGATTCACAGATGCAGCAGTTGCCTTAACATTCCATCTGCGGGCGTAGTTCAGTGGTAGAACGTCTCCTTGCCAAGGAGAAGGTCGTGAGTTCGAATCTCATCGCCCGCTCTGAAAGGACCGGCCCTTAAGGGGGTGGAGCCGTTGTCGGCTGGAGTTCAGGTTGCTGCGGCTCAGTCGCCTTACGCGTCGGTCTTTTTGCCGAGGTAGCTCAGTTGGTAGAGCAATGGACTGAAAATCCATGTGTCCCCAGTTCAAGTCTGGGCCTCGGCACCTTGGAGAACGCTGATATCCTGGCCCGTCTTTCGCAGCGCTGCGATCTGTCTGAAGACGACCAGCGACCGGTCAGGAAAGAGGTTCTCAGGTCCCGATTCGGCTGTAGATGGGGGATCGTCTAATGGCAGGACTACGGTCTTTGGAACCGTCAATCGGGGTTCGAATCCCTGTCCCCCAGCCTTCTTCGGGGCGGGCCATCCCCGTCCCAGACTGAACGCCGTCGTGAAGTAGCAATACTGCTGGTCAACCAAATATGGCGCCTATAGCTCAAAGGCAGAGCGTCTGATTGTGGATCAGAAGGTTGCGGGTTCGAGCCCCGCTAGGCGCCCTAAGTGTCCGGTTGAATCTTCGATCCTTGGTTGGAAAGGGAGACTCGTCCGGATCATCCTCTTAGTGTCCGGGGAAGTTACAGACCGATCGGTCCGCTTTAGTCAGCGAGCCTCTCTTGTGACAATTGTCGGTAACGGAATTTGGGCTTGCTGCGCAACCAACCGCCCACCATACGCCTTCGCCAGCCGCTGCAGACTGTTCTTCGAAAAGGACACATGCGTCAATTCCTCAAACTGCCTGGCCGCACGCGCAAAGGGAATCTCACTGCCCATCCGCAACGCTTGCGCTATCGTCCCCGGTGCCCAGCTACTTTGCTCTAGCAACTGAAGACGGCGGTCCAGGGGGAAAAATCCCCTGTCCACATTCCGAACAGCGGCGATGGGTTCGTTTCACCTCTACTTGCCCTTCGGCATGGATTACCGTGCGCGTGCGCCGTCCATTCGATTTCGTCTTCTGCCCGCACTCCGGACATTCGACCTCCTCGTACCTCCCTTCTCCCTCTCAAAAAATCCGGGATGCACCCGCGCGATAGCGCTTCTTGACAACAATGGCGAAATGGTATATATCCCGGTAAGAACCCCCGATAGAACTGGTAAACGCGGCAATCTGAATCGAAAGGGAAGTCAGTACGAATCAAAGCGAAAAACTGATCCTCAAGAAGCCAGACTGAACCACGCGAAGGAGGAATATCATGATCCCTGCAGATATTTCGCCTGCCAGATCGACTTGGCGGCCTCAACGAGTTTCAATGGCAATCTTGCTGATGTTTTTGTGGTCGCTGTGGTTGGTTCCCCAGCCGGCGGTCGCAGCCCCCACAGAGCGCCCAGCTCCCGCCCAGACCTACGTCCACATCGTCAGACCTGGCGAATCCCTTATCAACATCGCAGCGCTATACGGCATTTCGGTTGAGAATCTGAGGGCTGCTAACAACCTCGTAAACCGAGCCCAGTTCGTGAGCTGCACGCCCAATGCAGACAGCACGCAGGTGCGAGGCACTGTGCGGGTGAATGGCCACCCGGCCAACGGCTTCCGCGTGGTTTTCAGCTGGCATCCGGACGAGACAGCCGTAGCCATGTCGGTTTCCGGCGGCGGCGGCCAGGAAGGAGGCCAGTACAGCCACATTCTCGGCGGCGGCGCCCGCGAAGGGAACTGGTGGTTCTGGATTGAAAACGGCGCCGGCGTCCGCATTTCGGAGATGGCGCACGTTCATACTGATAGGGATCCGCATGAAGGAAAGTGCCAGCGGGCGGTTGTCGATTTCGACGTCCAGAATCCCGAGCTCACTTACGTTGGACGCAGACTGCAGATTCCTCTGTCGCCACAACCTGTGGCCGCAAAGCCTTTGCGCCAGAAGCCCGCCAGCACCAAGATTGTCTATGGTCATGTTCTCAGATCCGGCGAAACAGTTGCCGGAATTGCAGAGACGTACGGCGCGTCAGTCCAGGATTTGAGAGCTGCCAACAACCTCGTCAACCGGGCAAATCTGGTACGCTGCGACGCCAACGCCGGAAGTACCCGAGCGGTGGGCACCGTGCGGTTGAACGGCCAGCCGGCCGACGGCTACCGGGTCGCCTTCAGTTGGCAGCCCGACGGGGAGGTGGTGGCCAGAAAGAGCTCTTCTGGAGGTGGTCATTTCACCCACATCCTTCAAGCGTCCGGTCCCCGGGAAGGGAACTGGTGGTTCTGGATCGAAAACGAAGACGGCCACCGCATTTCCGAGATGGCGCATGTCCAAACGGACAAAGATCCTCATGCGGGAAATTGCCAGCAGGCGGTGATTGATTTCGAAATTCAGAATCCGCACTTCATTTACATTGGGCGCAAGCTGCATATCCCTTCTACCGGTTAAGGTGAGTTGGGCGAGTGCGGCACTGTCGGAGTTGAAGAAAGGTGTATGAGTTTATCCGGAGGGAGAACACTGGCGCAGGTTAGGCAAATCAGAGGCGAAAGTGGGGTGACATGAAGATGTAATGCGCCTATCCTTTACGACTCGGCAATTGGATCACCGGACTCAGAGCCACGCTACAGAATGTCACAGAATGTCACAGAATTCTTCAAGATCTATAGTCACAGCTGTTTTTCATGGTGTACCAATGTTGTGTACACGGCACAAGGTTACACGGTTGCCCTGTGAACGACTGAGAACCTGTATAATCAAAACTAAGCATTGGCGGCCATCTCTCCTTTTGATGAGGGCGATGTCGCCTTTTCCTACATAGAGGGATTCAATCCATACCCCCCACGTTCCTGTCCAGGGGCCTCGCCTGATCTTCGCCCATGTGCCAGTGTAAAACTGCGGACTGCGACGGTACGTTTGCCGTTCATTTCTGTACTCGGCCTTTTGGGCGCCCCAATCCTTTCGGCCTCGACGGGTAGATGGTGAATTGCTTCGAGGGCCTGCCTGCGTCGCATATGGGCTTGCGGTCTGCTCTCTACCCAAGAGACTGTCGTATTTCCCCCGACTCCTAGGATCACTAAGTACACTGTAAGCTTCGTTGTACGCCTGCGTGACTCGGGTTGCGTCAGGGTGCCTGCATCGGTCAGGATGCCACTGTTTATTGATTCTTAGCCACGCACTCTTGATCTCGGCCGGAGTCGCACTCTGTATTACGTCAAGGCGTTCATAGTAGTTCTCGCTCAAAAGTTTGGCTTGCTGATGCTCTTCCTGTCTGTTTTCACTAGACTCTTTGCTCTCTGTCCGTTCCTGGTAGCGTCGCCTTCCCCCTTCACTTCCCTGAGAACCTCCTCTCTTCGCACTGTTCTGCCTTTCCCGTTCACGGCGTTCGTCAAATAAATCCCGATCATAACGGCGGCGAAGTTTCGGGTCGCTCAAGACTCTGAATGCTTCAAAGCATGCCCGGCGAATTTCAATGGAGAGATTTTGTCCGTAGTCCATCCTCCGCCAAGCCGCTTCAATATCCTCTCTTGAGGCGCCAGGTTCGATTCCCAGCCTCTCATAGTAGTTGCCTTGGAAGGACCGGTTCTCTTGGCGCCTGAAATGTTCGCTATATCGTTCTTCTCTGCGCGAGTAGTGTTGTTTCTGCCGGCACTGTTTTTCGCCTTGGCCCTTTGTCGATCGAGAGTCGGTTCGCTGGTTCCGGGACTGGTATTGGCCTTCAGTCTGCCACTCTCCTTCCTCCGGAGAAACCCCCGCTCTTTGTTTATGTTTAGGTTTCTTCTCTCGCTTGCAGGAGGCTCGACTTCGTACAAAAATCTTGATGCCCCAGGCAATTCCGATTAGGGCAAGTATGTAAGGCCAGAAACTGATGACGAATGCCAGTACGAACATGACGAATGCCAGTACGAACAAGACAATCGCAATGGCAAGGACGACCAATATGACTTGTATCACTGCGAAAGCTCCTTCCTTCCGTTGCCTCTAACTCTTCTTTGCATTGTAAGAATAAGGTACGAGGCTACAACGCCAATTGTTTCTTAAGCTTAAGGGATTTCCCTTGAGGAGCTTGACAACAGGCCGACAAGTGGCTGACCAAACGCTGACAGGGAACAATGACGCCTACTGATCATAGTTATGCGTTGACTGATGAGGCTCAACTGATAGGTGGTTGCTGCAAAATCATCAGTCAAACGTAACCACCACCCAAATTCTCAACCCGGCCCGCAACCCGTCTCGCGAAATGTCTTGTGGTATAATGGAAACTGCTGGCAAATATGTCAGGAGGGCTGAATGATTACCCGTATCGAACTCGATGGCTTCAAGACATTCCAGGACTTTTCGCTGGACCTGGCCCCCTTGCAAGTTATCGTTGGCGCAAATGGGGCGGGCAAAAGCAACCTCTTTGATGCCTTGCAACTGCTTAGTCGCCTGGCCGATTCGGATCTGCTCACGGCGTTTCAGGATATGCGGGGCGAAGTGGGTGAACTATTCACAATCCGAACAGATGGCGGTACGTCTGACCATATCAATCTGGCGATCGAGATGCTTGTCAATCGAGAAGTTCAGGATGACTGGGGCACGCGCAAAGAACTGCGATACTCCCGAATGCGGTATGAATTGGTGATTGTCAGAAGAAGAGACGAGCTGGACCTTGATCGTCTCTATGTGGAACACGAAATGTTGACTACGATTCCACGCAATAGGGATAGATGGACGAAGTCTTACAATTTGAAGACCGAGAGTGCCTGGATTCCGCGAATAACCGGCGGACGATCCCCTTTCATTTCCACAGACTTGGAAATGAGCAAACCCACCCTCACCCTGCATCAAGATGGAAGAGGAGGGCGGCGCAATATAGTGGCTGAGCAGGCAGAACGGACGGTTCTGAGTGGAATACAGAATACGGAGTTTCCGCACGCTTTCGCAGTGGCCGAAGAGATGCGAGCGTGGCGCTTTCTACACCTCAATCCAGGAGTCCTGCGTCAGCCCAGCCCAATGACGGCAACAACAAAAATGGCCGCCGACGGAAGTTTCCTTCCCAACGCGCTTGCGCGCATGAGTGCTATCGATCCAATGATTTTGGCTGATGTATCCCGGGATCTGGCTAACCGTGTACCTGGAATCTTGCAGATAGAAGTGGAAGAAGATCGTAAACTTGAACGTTTTGTAATCTGGGCAAAAACAGTCGACGGGAGGCGTTTTTCCTCTCGCGCTCTGTCCGATGGCACGCTACGATTGCTTGCGCTCGTTACAATGACCAACGATCCTGACCACGAAGGTGTTCTTTGCTTTGAGGAGCCAGAGAATGGTGTGCATCCCTCCCGGCTTGGAAGCATGACGCATTTGCTGCGGGAACTGGCAACTGACTTTTCGGAACCGAAACAGGCAGAATTCCCTTTGCGCCAGATTCTCTCCAACACACATTCACCTGCCTTCATTAGCTACACGGAGATTTTGCCTCATGTTCTCTTCGCGCATATGGTGACCCGCGTAAATCCTGCTGACAACCACCAGCCACAGCGGGTGACGCAAATTTCTCCGGTTGTTCCAGATCCTTTGCAGCCACAACTCCCCATCCCTGCAGAGCTACGCAGCTATACGCTCAGCGAAGTGTGTGACTATCTGGAAAGCGCCAACCTGGAGGAAGCTCGTCGTGAGTTGGAGGGTAAATTGGCACGTGCAAACGCTCGCCCAATCGCTGAGAGCATTGAGGGATGACGCACCTCTTTCTGTAACAAATCCTAGGTTTTCAATATAGGAGAACCATGCCCAACATTCAACCCTCTACTTTGCGAGACGTCGGCTATCAACTTTTTGAAGCTTCTGGCTGCACCGACGAAGATGCTCGGGCTGTGGTCGACCACCTCGTGGAGTCTAACCTCTTCGGCCACGACTCCCACGGCGCGATTCGCTACTACGAATACACGCGTGCGATTCGCGAGGGACGCTTTCAACCGCGGGCAACCCCCACCATCGTTCGTGACTATCCGAGCACGGCCGTCGTGGACGCAGGCGGAGCGCTGGGTCAGGTCGGAGCGACTTTCGCGATAAAGCTGGCCACAGAGAAAGCCCGCCAGCACGGTCTGGCAACCGTTACCCTTCGCAACACAAGCCACGTGGGTCGCGCAGGCGCCTATCCACTGATGGCGGCTCGCCAGGGAAACATGATCGCCCTGGCATTCGTAAACGCCGGGCGGCTTGGCTACCAGATCGCCCCGTTCGGCGGGCTTGAAGGCCGCTTAAGCACCAACCCCATCGCGTTTTCCGCGCCCCGCCCCGATACGGACCCGATCCTGGTCGACATGACCACCTCTGTCGTCGCCGAAGGCAAAGTCCGAGTCGCTATCAACCAGGGCAACCAGGTCCCCGAGGGCTGGCTGATCGATTCCGAAGGCAACCCAACGACCGAACCAAACGACTTCAGGGCCGACCCGCCAGGCGCAATCCTGCCACTGGGCGGGGTAGTAGCCCATAAAGGCTTTGCCCTCGGTCTTGTGGTAGAATTGCTGGGTGGCGCGCTCAGCGGCGAGGGCTGTGCCGACGGTTCGCGGACTATGAGGAGCAATGGCGTTCTCTTCACCGTCTACAACATCGAGCACTTTACCGAGCTCTCTACCTACTATGAAGAAGTAGAGGCATTGCTTCGTCACGTAAAGTCCAGCCGCCTCGCGCCGGGATTCAAGGAGATTCTGGCGCCGGGCGAGCCCGAGTTCCGCAGCGCACAGCGTAAAGAGAAGGACGGCATCGAAATCGACGAAACGACCTGGGCCCACATCTGCCAGGAAGGGCGAATTCTGGGGATCGACCCGGACAGCTGGTAAAGAGCCCCCTACTCCTGCGGCCCACCGTCGCCGCACGAACTGATCCGAAAACAACGCTGAAGGGAGCAAGCCATGGAACAGATGACTTCGAAACAGCGGTTTTTGGCTGGGCTGAACGGCGACCCCGTGGACAGGCCGCCGGCGGCCAGCATTGTGTCCGTTATTACCTACGAGTTAATGGACATTACCGGCGCACACTTCCCCCACGCCAATATTGAGCCCGAGCCTATGGCGACGCTCGCCGCCGGAGCGCACGAAGTGATGGGGTTCGATAGCGTAATGCCGATCTTCAGTATCGCACAAGAGGCCATGGCACTCGGCTGCCAGGTTGATTGGTCCGATACCGATATGATGCCCAACCCGACCGATTCGCCCTGGGCCGATCGCGATGTGGAGATCAAGCTGCCTGACGGCTTTCCCGATTCGTTCCTGGAAGACAAATACGTCAAGTGCTCCATCGATGCCATTCGGCTGCTCAAACAACACTTTGGCGATGAGGTCATGATTCTGGGCAAAGTCATGGGGCCGTGGACACTTTCCTACCACTGCTACAACACGCAGGAGTTCCTCTTCGACACGATTATGGACCCGGATCGCGTTCGTAAATCGCTGGAAACGTTGGCGCCCGTACCACTGGTCTATGCCACGGCCCAACTTGAGGCCGGCGCAGACGCCATCGTCTGGGCCGACCACGCCACCGGCGACCTCGTACGCAACACCATGTACCGGGACTTTCTCCTGCCCCATCACCAGGAGCTGGTGCCCCAAGTGGACGCGCCAGTTATTCTGCACTGTTGCGGGAGGACCTTGGACCGGGTCGAGTATTTCAACGAGGCCGGCTTTTCCTGTTATCACTTTGAGTCAGCCAACGCGCCCGAACTGATGGTCGAAAAGGCCGCCGGTAAGATGAAGTTGACGGGCAACGTCAACAACCCGATCACTTTGTACGCTCGCGGACCAGCGGAAGCACGCGCCGAAGCGCAAGCCGCAATCGACGCCGGTGTGGACATTATCGCCCCCGAATGCGCCGTTCCCTTGCAGGCGCCGGTCGCCAACCTCAAGGCAATTGTGGAAACGTGCATTGACAACCCCCACCAATAGGAGCCCTGCATCATGAGCCGCGAAGAAGAAATCAAAGAAGGGCTGTACGAGCACACTTTAGTGGGTGAAGCCGCTGAAGTTGTCGAGTTGACCCAAGAGGGCATAGACCTGGGGATGGACCCGCTGGATATCCTCTTCGGCGCGCTGATTCCTTCTTTGCAGGAAGTTGGCCGTCTCTTTGAGATCGGTGAATACTTCGTGCCGGAAATGCTGGTGGCCGCCCGTGCCATGCAAGGGGCGATGGCCTTGCTGCGGCCCCTGCTGGTAGACAAGGGGGCTGAGCCGATTGGCAAGGTCGTCATGTTGACGGTCAAAGGCGATGTCCACGACATTGGCAAGAACTTGTGCAATATCATGCTGGAAGGCGAGGGCTTCGAAATCGTTGACCTGGGCGTCAATGTCAAGCCGGAAGACGTCGTCGTCGCGGTTCAAGAACATGAACCACAGCTCCTGGGCTTTTCCGCATTCCTGACGACAACGATGCCCTTCTTCAAGTCCAATCTGGCCGCGTTGTCGGACGCCGGTCTGCGAGACTCTGTAAAAGTGATGGTTGGTGGCGCTCCGGTTACACCGGAGTACGCTGACAGTGTCGGCGCCGACGGCTTCGCGCCCGACGCCAGCGCCGCAGTCCGCCTGGCAAAGCAGCTCATGGTCGACATGGGCTATGACGTCAGCATGGGCGGCGACGACGGAGAAGGCGCTACAGCCCTGGCCAGCGCCGTGCAGGCTGTTGAGGAACTTATGGTCAAGTCCGGACAACATGAAGAGTAGCCCGCTATGAACACGGTGATTTCCTCCGCGAAGCAGACTGTCGTTATTGGACCCGAACACCCCTTTGTAATCATCGGCGAACGTATCAACCCCACCGGCCGCAAAATCCTGACGAAGCAGATGATCGATCGTGACATGACCATGGTCTGTCGCGACGCGCGCCGGCAGGTTGAGGCGCAGGCCCACGTGCTTGACGTGAACGCCGGCGTACCTGTTGACGGCGTTGAACCGGAGATCCTGCGTCAGGCGATTCAGGCCGTTCAGCAGACAGTGGACGTGCCGATCTCAATTGACTCATCGGTGGTAGAAGCCCTTGAGGAAGGACTCGCTGTCTATGAAGGGAAGGCCCTCGTCAATTCAGTAACCTATGAGGAAGAGCGGCTGGAGACAGTATTGCCTTTGGTCAAGAAATACGGCGCAGCGGTTGTTGGCGTTGCCAATGACGATACCGGAATCTCCAATGACCCCCAGGAGCGGCTTCGGATCGCCACTCTAATCGTCGAACGTGCTGCAGACCACGGCATTCCCGCCGAGGACGTTGTGATCGATCCCCTGGCACTGACCGTCAGCGCCGATGACAATGCCGCCCTGATCACCCTGGAGACGATTCGCCTCATCCGCGAAGAACTCGGCGTAAATATGACTTGCGGCGCCAGCAATATCTCTTTTGGCCTTCCCTGGCGGCCGACCGTGAACGCTGCGTTCCTGTCAATGGCGATCGCGGCAGGGTTGACGTCGGCAATCACCAATCCTCTGGAGGCCGAAATCCGCCACACAATCTACGCCGCCGACCTGCTGATGGGGCACGACGCCTATGCGGGAAACCTGATTCAGGCCTTCCGAACGGAACGAAAGCGCCAGCAAGAGTCCGGTTAGCTCTCGATTCGTTCAAAACGGATACACATCTACGTTCGCTGCAATGACAACCTCTGCGCCCATCGGCGCCAAAAAAGTCTCCATCGAGTTCCGTCCCCACGACAAGGTGACCCGCGTCCCCCCCGGCATGACGATATTCAACGCCGCAAACTGGATCGGCCTGCCGATCGACAGCACCTGCGGCGCCAAGGGAACTTGCGGCAAATGCAAGGTCCGAATCCTGCGCGGCAACAACGGGGCCACCGCGGCCGACCGCAGGATCTTCACTGAAGAGGAGCTGGCCGACGGCTGGCGGCTATCCTGCCGCAGCGAGGCCAACTCAGACGTCGTCTGTCACGTACCGCGGCTGATGGGAAACCCCAAGGCGGCTTTGATGGGCTTCGACCGCCACGTGATCCTGAATGCCAACGTTTACAAAATACCTCTCACGCTGACGCCGCCAACGCTGGAAGATCAACGCAGCGACTTCAGCCGCATCCGCGACGCCCTCGATCCGGAAGGATTTGCGATTGAAGCCTCTCTGAACCTGCTGCGCAATTTGCCCGGTGTTCTGCGCCGCAGTCAGTGGCGGGTTACCGCGGTTGTGGTCGGAAACGAACTGGTCAGTGTCGAAGAGGGCGATACCAGCGACCGCGCCTACGGGCTGGCCTTCGATATTGGCACGACGACCGTTGTAGGAATGCTGATCGATCTCAACAGCGGCGCGCCGGTCGCAGTCCGCTCCACGCTAAACGGACAAGCCGTTCAGGGGGCCGATGTTATCTCCCGGATCAGCTACACAATGCTGAATGAGGACGGTCTGTCTGAACTCAATGAAGTCATTCTTCGAACGCTGAACAACCTCATCTCGCAGCTGCTGGAGGAAGGGCGGGTAGCTCCTCACGAGGTGTATGAGGTAGTGACCGCCGGCAACGCCACGATGCAGCACCTGTTCCTGAGGGTTGACCCGGAAGCGATTGGTCTTGAACCGTTCATTCCCGCCGTTGAAGATATGGTACAGGCTTCGGCACAGGAGGTGGGTCTGGAAATCCTGCCACAGGCACAGGTGCACTGTCTTCCCTATCTCGGCGCCTATGTGGGCGCCGATCTTGTCGCCGGGCTTCTGGCAACGGGTCTGGCGCAGAATGAAGGCGTGCGGCTCCTGGTTGACGTCGGAACAAATGGCGAAATCATCCTGGGGTCTGCGGCCCGAACAGTGGCAACGGCAGCGCCGGCAGGACCGGCCTTCGAGGGCGCACAGATCCAGGATGGAATGCGCGCCAGTGAAGGCGCAATTGAAGCCGTGACAATCACACGGACCGGGATAGATCTCCAGGTGATTGGAGACGTACCCCCGATTGGGCTCTGCGGTTCCGGCCTGCTGGACGCGGTAGCTCAACTGCGACTGAGCGGGCTTATGCTTCCGTCGGGCCGCTTCGTTAAGGCGAACGAAGCCTCCGAAATGGTCGCTCCCGACTTGGCGCGGCGCATCATTACCGACGAAGAAGGCCGGCGCTCCTTTGTACTGGCGTGGCCTGAAGAGTCAGGGGGTGACAAAGCGATCGTTCTGACTCAGCGAGACGTACGTGAGCTTCAATTTGCCAAGGGATCCATCGCCGGCGGCATTGACGTGGTAATGCAGGAGCTGGGAATCGAGAACGAAGACCTGGTCGAAATCTTCCTGGCGGGCTCTTTTGGCAGCTACATCAATCCGCAGAGCGCACGTATAATCGGGCTGGTGCCCCCCGTACCTGTTGATCGGATCAAAGCAGTGGGGAATGCCGCCGGTGAAGGCGCAAAGATCGCGCTCCTCTCATTTCGCGAGCGCATGGTTGCCCGGTCGTTGCCCGAAATCGTAGAATACCATGAACTGTCGGGGCGGGGAGACTTCAACGATTCGTTTCTTGCCGTGCTGCAGTTCCCGGAGCTGGATGCAATCGGACTGGATATCAGTGCGGTAGCTGACGCCGTCTGAGAACCTTGCCTCTCAGGTCTTACCTCTAGCCGGACAATCGACAGTTGTCCCGGTCCAGCACTTCCCCATTCACAAGCGTCTCGGGCACACTCCCTTGCAGTACGGTTACTACGTTTGCAGCGGCTTTGCGAGCCAGCTCGGCCGTGGCCGCCACCGAGTAGAAAGCTGCATGCGGAGTAACGATCACATTTTCCAGCGCCAACAGGGGGTTGTCCGCAGAGGGCGGCTCCGGATCCGTGACATCGAGGGCGGCCCCGCCGATGCGTCCATCCTGGAGCGCGCGGATGAGAGCCGCCTCGTCAACTACGCCTCCGCGACTGGTGTTGATCAGAAGGGCCGAGGATTTCATCTGGGCAAGAGCGGCTTCGTCAATGATGTGGGCCGTTTCCTCGGTGAGCGGGCAGTGGATTGAGACGTAGTCGGAGGCGGAGAGAAGCGCGGCCAGGTCATTCGTCACTTCAACGCCATCCGGGGCATCACTTTGTCGCAGCCTGGGCGTATAGGCGATCACACGAAGGCCGAATCCCAGTGCCTTGGGAACCAGGGCGCGGGCAATGTTGCCAAAGCCGATCAACCCCAACGTCTGTCCCCGCACGCGCGGAATTGGACGGGGCGTCTCTCTTGTCCAGCCGCTTCGCTCAGGGTTACGCGCCAGAGGGAGCAGTTGGCGTGCCGTCGCCAGCAGTAGCGCCATGACGTGATCGGACACCTCCTCCAGGCAGAAGTCGGGAACGTTGGTGACGAGCATGCCCAGTTCCGTAGCTCGTCCTATCGGAATGTTGTCCAGCCCGATGCCATAGCGGCTGACGACCTTGCAGTTGGGCGCGATATCCAGCGCCTCTGCCGGCACATCCTTCCAGCAGGTCAGGATCGCGTCCGCTTGCGGCGCCAGCGCGATGATCTCTGCGGGCGTTCCCCCGCCAGCCAGCATGATCTCGCCCTCCACTGCCGACAATACCTCCTTTTCGATTTCATAATCCGGCCACGCAATGTCGGTAATGAGAATACGGCTGGTCATTTCAGCAACTCCATTCTGTTCCTCTGGGAATTATACGAACCGGCCGAAATCTGACAGCCGCCAAATTCATTCCGGTCTTCGAAATCTCTGCAAATGGCTTCAGTTCTCGCCGGCCATCTCCGCAGCGATTTTTTCGGCCATCATCATTACGGTTGCGTTGATGTTGGCGCGCACACTGTCCGGCATCAGTGAGGCGTCGACGATACGCAGGCGTTCTAATCCGTGCACGCGGCCCCACTGATCCGCGACGGCCAGCGGGTCTGAGGACAGACCCATTTTGCAGGTACTGGACGTGTGGTGCCCCGTGTCGGCGTTGCCAAGAATCCAACGGTCCAAGGCGTCGTCATCATGCAAGTCGTTGCCTGGACCTTGCAACACGCGGCCGCAGATGCCGCGAAAAGCGGGATGCTCTTCGATCAGTTCAGAACAGAGACGGATCGATTCTCGTTGGCGCTCGCGGTCGAACAGTTCTTCAAAGTAGCGATAATCGAGCAAGGGCTGGTCCTTGATGCTGTCGCTGGCCAGTCGCAACTCGCCTTCCCCAACGGCGAGGTTGACCGTCGGGCGCACGAAGAGATGGTCTCCGTTTTCGCTGGCCTGGTCGGGCACGGCAGCGATGTAGACAATCATGTCATTGGTCAGATGCGAGCCACCGGCTGTATAACGCAGGCAGGCCTGAAGCCAGTGGAAGCGGTTTGTAGGGTTGAATCGCAGCTCCCAATGCAGGTTTACAGCTGGGTGGTCGCGCAGGTTGCGTCCCACACCGGGCAGGTGATGACTGACATCCACACCGACTTCGCGTAGATGATTTTCAGGGCCGATTCCGGACAGCATCATGATCTGCGGGGTCCCGATGGCGCCCGCGCAGAGTACGATTTCGTCGGCGTAGTACTCTTCAATCCGGCCGCCGCGCTCCACCTCCACGCCAATGGCCTTCTCGCCCTCCAACAAGACCCGGCGCGTAGTGCAATCGGCGAAAATGTGCAGATTGGGGCGGTTTCGGGCTTGAGCCAGGTAGGTTACGGCGGTACTCTGGCGCACGCCGGCGATGTTATTGAGGGGAAACGGGCCAAAACCGGTTGATCCAGGCAGATTGGCGTCGGGGCATTCGGGGAAGCCGGCCTGACGGCACGCTTCACCCCAGGCCTGCTGATCCGGGCCCCACTCTTCTTCCGGGTAGCGGCGAACGCCGATAGGGCCATCGCTGCCGTGGAAGTCTGCCGAGCCAAAGTCATGGTCGTTCTCAAGCTTGCAGTAGTAGGGCAGAACCCGGTCGAAGCTCCACTGGTCGTTGCCCATATCGACCCAGGCAGCGAAATCTTCCGGAATGCCGCGCAGGAAGATCTGGGCATTGACCGCGCTGGAGCCGCCCACCACCCTCCCCCGCGGCACCGGCATCTCGTCGCGCAGCGGCGACGCCAGCCCCGTGTATCCCCAGTCTTGGCTCTTGGCGATGATACCGGAAGCCGTACCGTAGCCCAGTCGAACGTCAGCCGGGAGACTGTCACTCGTCGGGTAATCCGGGCCCGCTTCCAGTAGAAGCAACTGACGTGTTGAATCTTCCGTCAGACGGGCAGCAAGAATGTTTCCCGCCGACCCGGAGCCCACGATCAGCGTGTCATAGATCACGCGGCAACTATTCTCCAGAGTTTCGGGCCCACGGGACTACGCGTTGGCAGCCTTCGTCGGCCACAGTTCATCGCCCTCTTTGCGCTCGCGATAGCCGCTGACGATCATGCCGGCCCGTTCAACTCTCTGGCCGGCAACCTCGCGATTCTGCGGATCGCGGTATCCCATGCGCACCAGCCGGCGGGGCTTCTTTGTCTGGTTGATGTAGGAGCCGTGGACCGTGTCGATGCAGAAGACAACGACATCGCCGGCCTTTGCCGGAACGGCCACGGTATCTTCGATGTGGAACTTATCTGTGGGCAGATGTGGTGAGCAGGGGCCGTCTTCGGTCTCGGTGATATGGTCCAGGTGGCCCATCTTGTGCGAGCCATCCAGGAAGCGGATTTCCCCGTTCTCGTGACAGGTATCGTCCAGGTGTACCAGGACGTCGATGAAGCGCCCGTCCTGATGGGGATAGAAGGGATTGTCCTGGTGCAATGGGAACGGATGACCTGTCTGCGGCGGCTTGATGTGAAGGGTGGTATGATGCAATTCTACGTTGGGACCCAACAGATCGCTCAGTGCCGTAGCAAGCTTGGCGTTTGTAGCGGCCCGCATCCAGGCAACCGAGTAATAGTGCAGGTCCTGCATCGCCGTCAATTTGGACTTCTTTTCAGTTTCCGGGTCCATGTAGGCCTGGCGCCAGGGGCCGGACCAGCCAGGATTAGTGAATGCCCAGTCCTCGACAAGCCGGTCCAGCTCCTCGGAAAGATCCTGGGTCTCCTCCGGCGTGAACACCTGAGGGATACGCAAGAAGCCATGTTCATGATAGAAGCCAATCTGTTTCTGTGTGAGCATTGAATCATCTCCCTTAAGTGTGTTCAAGCACTACGTCTGTACTTCACAACGCGGCCCCGCATTCATTTCGTTTCGCATCCAGATAGCGGTGCAGCGCGACGTAACAGAGGCAGGCGTAGTTCTACTCAGCCGAGAATCAGGCAATTGGGAGCAGCTCGTCGCCTTCTTGACGCTCCCTGTAACCGCTAACCATCACACCAGGCCGTCCCATACTCTGGCCGTACTCCTGCCGGTTCTGCGGGTCACGATATCCCATACGAACCAGGCGGCGCGGCTTCTTCGTCTGGTTGATGTACGACCCGTGGACCGTATCGATGCAAAAAAGTACGACGTCTCCGGCCTTGGCTGGGACCGCTACCGTATCCTCCAAGTGGTATTGGTCCGTGGGCAAGTGGGGAGAACAAGGACCGTCTTCGGTCTCCGTGACGTGGTCAAGATGGCCCATCTTGTGGGAACCGTCCAGAAAGCGGATCTCACCATTTTCATGGGAGGTGTCATCAAGGTGGACCAGGACGTCGATGAAGCGCCCGTCCTGATGGCCGTAGAACGGGTTGTCCTGGTGCATCGGGAAAGGATGACCGGTCTGCGGCGGCTTGATGTGCATAGTGGTGTGGTGCAACTCGACGTTTCCGCCCAAGAGTTGACTGAGCGCTTTGGCAAGCCTGCGATTGGTGGCAGCACGCATCCAGGCCACAGAGTAGAAATGGAGATCGTGCATCGCGGTCAATTTGGACTTCTTTTCCGTCGCCGGGTCCATGTACGCCAGCCGCCAGGGGCCGTTCCAACCAGGGCTCGTGAACGCCCAGTCTTCGACAAGGCGGTCCATTTCTTTCGACAGCTCCTGTGTCTCCTCCGGAGTGAACACCTCGGGTATGCGCAGGTATCCGTGCTCGTGGTAAAAGTCGACCTGTTGTTGGGTCAGCATTTGGACATCTCCTTTGGGGGCGTGTATCCCCTTCGTTCGGGAAAGGACCGTGCACATTAGCCCGCGCCGACCGGAAATGTGGTCGTTCGGGCGTCTGCAGCGATTTCAGATCAGGCCACAGCCCGGGCGATTCTCAGATCATTCTGCAGCTCAGATTGATACGTCACGGGAGCTTACTTTGGAAGCATGAACAGCCAACCTGGAAGCATGAACAGCCAACCTGGAAGCATGAACAGCCAACCTGCATTTCTTGCCGCATAGTGTACCGAAAGTAGAGCGGAAAGCGCAACCGCAACGCAGCCTCAACCGCGGCATTCAGCCTTATACCGTCGGACCTCTGGGATCCTCATAGACGGCCAATAGTTCGCATTCCAGTTCGCCACGAATTCGTGAAACCGTAGCTTCGATGAGAGCGAAGTCGTCTCGGGGCAATGCTTCCTTCAAGAGCGAGAAGGTCTCGCAGTAGAGCAACAGGCCGGAGGTCACCTCTTCGCGCAGCGAAAGAGAGTCATCCTCAGCCCCAACCGCTATGCCGAAGGCTCGGTGCAAGAGCCTGGCCCACTTCGTCTCAGGACCGACTGCGCTAATCACATCGCTGAAGAAAGTGTTGTCGCTGGTAGCAAACACACCCCTGTGCAGCCGCATCACCCAAGCCAGTCCCCAAGACAGTCCGAAGCGTGCGTTCAGCAGACGTCCGGTGTCGTTTCGCCGCAGGCCCTCCAACCCCTTGTGAGCCTCTTCGATCCAGCCTGTCAACTCTTTGCCCGCCAATTGGTCAGCCTTTTCCTGAAGCGTCGGCGTCCACCTGAACTCCTCTGCACGCTGCTGAATTGCCGCAAAGATACCATTCGGATCCCATAGGGCGCGCCCGTCGCGAAGACCGACAATAATGTTTACAGCCTGACCGGGATCGGAAAACCAGCTCTCCACCTGGCTGGGGGTTACAGTGCTTCGCACGACAAGCAGGCGGCGGGGTTTGTGCGGGGCGCGCGCTTCCTCATTCCGCCCTGTTCCACCTTCGCCCGTGCCGATCTGAAAGCTCCGGGCATCTGCTTCGCGCTTGTCGTCATCAACAAAACGCACGAGGTCTAAATCGCTGTGAGGCCCGGCATCGCCGCGAGCATAGCTACCCAGAAGCGCGAAGGCCACTGTATATTCAGTCTTCCAATCTTCAAGGTAGGAGGGGAGTTCGGCCGGGAGGTCCATTTGGATGTGCCGCTCACGGTTGGTGGCGGCGCACCAGGTCCGGCCAGACCGGCGCCAACCTGCCCTTGACATAGAGTTCGCCTACGTCCAGCGCCGGTCCTTCAATGGGCGCACCGTGCTCGATAAGGACATCGAAATATGGCTCGCGGCTGTCATCCAGGAGTTGCAGCAGTTTAGCGCGCATCTCCGCACAGGTCTGCACGTCCGTTTCGGCCAGATTGTTCATCTCATAGGGGTCGTTCATGAGGTCGAAGAGCCGTTCGTGCCCCGTCTCGTAAAATGCGTACTTCCAGCGGGAAGTTACCAACCCGCGCCAGTCCAGGAAATCCAGGTTCCAACGGGGATTGCCAGACATTTCGATCAGGACGGCGTCCGGCCCGACAAAGTCCTGCCGCCCCCTCAATGCCTCGCTGAAGTCTCGCCCCTGGCAGTGGACAGGAATGTCCAGCCCCAGTAGACCGAGTGTGGTCGGGAAGAGGTCGACGAGGCTGAAAAGCAGGCCGTCCCTCCTGCCCTGCGCCGGTATCTGTTCCGGCCAGTGAAATACGGCGGGAATGCGGACGGAGTTTTCGTGGGGATTCTCTTTGCGGTTGATGGCCCCGTGCGTGCCCATATAGTCTCCGTGGTCGGAGAAGTAGACCGTCAACCGGTTGTTTCTGAACTCCGGCAGGCCGTCGAGCGCCTCCCGCAGGCGGCCGAGATTCCAATCAAGGTTTTCAACCATGGCGTAGTAGGTAGCCAGCTGGGACCGCATCTCCGGCGAGTCGGCAAAGCTGGGCGGAGTCTCCAACGCAGCAGGATCGAATCTCTCGAAGGCCTCGGGCGCTTCAAGGGGAAAGTGGGGTGGTTCAACGCTGAGAACGAGGAAGAGGGGCTCGTCGCGATCGTACGACTCCAGATAGTCGATGGCCAGATCGGTGAGGAAGTCGGTCTGATATCCGTCCATCTTGCGCGGGTTGGCCTCGTCTTCGTGATAGTAGAAGCCCTTGAACGGCGCGTTATTGATCTCGAATCCGTACCAGTCCTGGAAGCCGGCCCGGTGGTATTCCGGCGTGCGGTGGGGCCAGCGCGTGTATTCCTCTCTTTCCGCCCGCACGAGGGGCGGCTCCTGATTGTGAACGACGCCGCAATGCCACTTGCCAAAGTATGCCGTATGGTAGCCGGCCGCCCGCAGAGCCGTTGCCGTGCTCGGCGCGCCAGCCTTGAACACGTCGAAAAAGTACTGTACAGGGCCGGAATGCGCGTGCCGCCCCGAAAAGATCGTGCCCCGTGAAGGGGTGCAGATCGGGCAGTTGGCGTAAGCGCGGTCGAAGCTGACCCCTTCGGCGGCCAGACGGTCCATGTTAGGCGTACGCACATTGGCGTCGTCCATATGGCTCATTGCGCCGCCAAAGTGCTCGTCAGACAGGATGTAGATTACGTGGGGTTGACGGGGCATTTCGGCTCCTTGTCGGGCGGCAAAAAGGGGAGAGGGTTGGCCGCGTCTCTTGTCCTTGTCATCGAATCGCCGGGACCCCCGGCGTTCAGACATTACATAGTTCAAATGCCTGCCGTAGCGCTTCTACGACATCGCCCCGCGGGTGAAATTCGTGGCCCACGTAACCGTCGTAGCCAGAGCGGCTGAGCGCCCGGCAGATGCCGCGGTAGTTCAATTCCTGATTGTCATCCAGTTCGTTCCGCCCCGGGTTGCCCGCGGTATGGATGTGGCCGATGGCGTCAAGGTTCTCCGTCATCGTGCGGATCACGTCCCCTTCCATGATCTGCATATGGTAGATGTCATAGAGGATCTTCACGTTAGGACTTTCTACCTGCTGCACGACAGCGAGCCCCCAGGCGCTATGGTCACACTGGTAGCCTGCATGATTCACCTTGGAGTTGAGCAGTTCCAGATTGAGGTTAACGCCCTTGGCCTCAGCGTGCGGGGCGGCGCGGCGAAGACCGGCGGCGGTGTTTGCGATGGCCTCCTGCTCGCCCATTCCCGGAATGCGATTGCCGCTGAAGCAGATCAACCCGTCCACTCCGTTTGCAGCCGCTACGTCAATCGACTCGCGCAGCTCTTCCGCGATTCTGTCATGATTGGCTGCATTGTTGAGACCATCCGGCAGAGAGTCGTGCCCGCCGATGCTTACAACACGCAGTCCGTGACTGGCGGCGGACTCGCAGAAGCTTGCGAAATCGTCGCCCCGTCCCCAGATCTCGACCGCCGGGTAGCCGATCCCGGCAATCGCCGCGAAGAGTTCGTCCTGTGACATGGTGTTCCGGGGAAGGATCGGGACACAGACTGACTGTTTGATTGGCATGCAATCTTTCCTGTATTGAGGGAGCGAACTCTTCCCGCTGGGAAACTAATAGATCACCTTGTTCAGCGGGTACTCGATAATGCCCGTGGCGCCGGCTTGCTTCAGATCGGGGATCAGGTCGCGAACGATCTTCTCGTCAATGATCACTTCCAACGCGACCCAGTCCGGGTCGGTCTGGTTGGTGATCGACGGCGTGTGCAGCGCCGGAAGCTGCTCAGTGATGGCATCCAGTGCGGTCCGCGGCAGGTTCATTTTGAGGCCCACCTTTGCGTCGGCCTGGAGCGCTCCCTTGAGGAGCATCGCCAGGTTCTCGATCTTCTGCCGCTTCCAACGGTCGGCCCAGGCGTCATGATTGGCGATCAGTTTGGTCGTCGATTCGGCGACGGTATCGACGATGCGCAGCCGGTTCGCCCGCAGCGAGGAGCCGGTCTCCGTGCCCTCGACAACGGCATCCACCAGAAGCGGCGCCTTGACCTCGGTCGCGCCCCAGGAGTACTCCACTTCTGCCTTTACTGCATGCCTTTCCAGATAGCGGCGCGTGACCTGCACAAGCTCGGTGGCGATTCGCTTGCCCTCCAAGTCTTTCGGACTGTAGATGTCGGAGTCGTCCGGGACCGCCAGCACCCAGCGGTAGGCCTGGTTCGTGGCCTTGCTGTAGACCAGGTCCTCCACCTCCCGTACATCGGCCTCGTTTTCCTGCACCCAATCCTTGCCGGTAAGTCCGACGTCGAGCACACCGCGTTCGATGTAGCGCGCTATCTCCTGAGCGCGAAACATCAGACAGCCGATTTCCGGGTCGTCGATGTATGGGGCATAAGAACGGCCTCGCACATAGACCTGGTAGCCGGCCTTGGCGAACAGTGCAATCGTAGACTCCTGAAGGCTGCCTTTCGGTATTCCGAGTGTCAAACGACTCATTGTGGTCCTCAATCAAATTATTGGGTTGAATTCCTGTTGCCGCGTCGGGCCGACCGCCAGTGGATGGGACTGCGGCAATCCCTTGTCCTGAGGTCACACAAACGTCAACTGCCAGGAAGGTGCAGACCGACCACCTGGACCATCATCTGCACTGTCGGACCGCTCGATTCGGCGATAATAGCAACCGCTTCTTGCGTTGCCGTCCGCGCCCCTGGTGTGGCAGGCTCCTGCGCCCAAAGGACGTACAAGATACAGCAGTGAGTTCTGTTCGCAGTTGACGCGCACGTCTACGAGTTCCAGCTTGTCGCCAGACGTCGCGCCCTTGATCCACAGTGCGTTCCGCGAGGTGCTCCAAAAGGCCGCAACTCCATGCGACAGAGTGTAAGCCAGCGCTTCCCTGTTGACATAGGCAACGATCAGAACCTCTTTCGTGTCGGAGTCCTGCACCGCCACAGGGATGACGCCGGCTTCTCCCTTGACAATGTCTTGCAGCTTGTTGAAGTCCAGCATCAAGGCGGTTCCTTCCTCCAAGTCGGCTGTCGAGGATGAAGAGCCCGTGTCATATCCGTTCATTGGGAGTCCATTTCGTTCATTTCAGCATCATTCGATGGCTTGAGCTCAATCCAGCGCGTTTCCCCAGACTTCCATATCAACTTCCACATCGGCGCGGTTGAGAACATCGTCCAACAGGAGGTGGGCGTCGGGCAGGTCTTCGATTTTCTCAGCTACCAATACCAGGTCCTCCGGCGTGGCGTCGGTCACGTAGGCTTTCTCAAAAATCTTGCGCGGATTCAGCCAATAGCCGCCGGCCGCAAGCCTGCCCCACTTCGTGAGAAGATAGATAATGACGTAGTCGCGTCCTCCGCGGGTGGTGTCGACGATGCGCGAGCCGTTTACGCTAATCGGGTAGAGAAACTCGATTCCGGACCTTGTACGCTCGGCCCGAAAGTAGCGAATTTTGGGCGTGCGGGAAAAGCGGTAGACCGCCTTGGGGATAAGAGCCCCGCGGGCTGTTTCTGCCATTTCCCTCCTTTGGCATGTCAAAATGGCCGGATGCGAATTGCCCTTTAGCCTAGCAGTCTTGCCGGTTCTTGTCCAGATAAGGGAGCTGTTGGGTCTTCCAGGTTTTTGACTCAAGTCGATCGCAGTACCCTTGACAACGGCAACCAGCGTTGTTACCATCGTTGGCGCCTGACAGATCCAAACCAAACTTTGCCCAGGGGCAGTTCGCAGGAATTGCAGCCGGTCGCATGCTTGCCGATGAACAGAATCGGGAGCCGGCGAAGCTATTGAGAGGGGCGGAGGCGCAACCGGTCGGGGTATCCAGTGACGATCAGGGCGAGTCCACCAGGAGGAAAACTCACGATGTCTGACAGCACGGGTCAGCCCACAGCGACAACATCTGCGACCGGGCCGCTGTTTACCACCGTCTTGGCAATAATTGGCCTGCTAGCCATACTCTCGTTCACGTCCAAATTGGAAGAATATGAGTTTTTCAGCTTCCTTGTGCCATATGAAAAGGCCATTTCAGTTGTCGTTGTCGCGTTTCTGGGACATATCGGCGTCCAGGCCGGAACCAAGTGGGTGTACGCCATTGCCCAGAGGCGAACGTCGGAGGATGTCGCCCGTACTCTGCGGGTCATAGCGCGCCTGGTGGGATATGGGCTGATTTTTTCTTTCCTGATTTCCGTAGTGACGGACAACGCCGTGGCAGCGTTGACGATGGGCAGTTTCGCTGGTCTGGTCGCCGGCTTTGCCTCCCAGACGGTCATGGGGCACACCGTGGCCGGAGTCTTTCTGGCGATATTCCGGCCGGTAGGACTGGGCGAAAACGTTACCATTGGCAGAGAAACAGGAGTCGTGGCCGATATTACGCTGATGCACATTGTGTTGGACTCAGAGGACAAGCGAGTGCTGATCCCGAGTTCCACCGTGGTCGGCTCAATCTTGATCAAGAACAAACCGAGCGAATGACAAGGCAGACGCGCTGAGATCGAGCGGACCCACGCTTTTACCCTGCAAAGGAATCCTCCCAATGGATATTTCGAAAACGATTTCTTCACAGTTCCACGCTGCTCTGTCGATGATGGAGCAGACCGTCAGTTTGTGCCCCGATGCGCTGTGGAATGTTCAAGCACAGGGCAATCCGTTCTGGCGGGTGGCATACCATGCCCTCTTCTACGTGGATCTCTATCTGCAGCCGTCAGAAGACGAAATGACGTTGTGGGAAAATGCAAGAGACGGGTACCAATTCCTCGGTCCGACGCCGTGGCCGCCGCACGAGCAGCCTCAGGCAGACCAACCTTACGGTCGTGAAGAGATTCTGGCCTACATAGATTACTTACGTTCGTTCGTTGCCGGCGCCGTGCCCAAGATCGACCTGAGCGCACCGTCCGGATTTCACTGGCTGCCGTTCGACAAGCTGGAACTGCAGATCTACAATATTCGCCATCTGCAACAGCACGTGGGCGACCTGAGCACAATCCTGTTGACACAAGAGAATATAGAGATCAACTGGATTGGCATGGGAGAAGGGTAGCTGACCGAGTAGGCTGCGTCCCCCCCCCCAAAGCAGCGCCAAAACAGACAGGACCATACGATACGGAGTGGAGCCATGCACCTTTCGATGCACAACTGGATGCGCGCAGAGCCGATCGACGTAACTGTGCGGCGACTGGCCCGCTACGGTTACAAGAGCATCGAGATCAGCGGAGAGCCGGACGTCTTCGATACCAAGGACCTACGCGATCTTCTGACCGAAAACGGAATCGCCTGCTGGGGAGCAGTCTCATTGATGTTCGAGGGGCGGGACCTGATCCACGCCGATGAAGCAGTGCGCGCCACTTCGATCGGTTATCTCAATGACTGCATTACGATGGCGAAAGAGCTGGACGGCTATGAAATGACGATCGTGCCGTCTCAGGTCGGCAAGGTCGCCCCGATGGACACGCCCGAACAGGAGTGGGCATGGGCCGTTGACAGCTTGAAAGAGGTTTACGCGCACGCACAAAAGGAAGGAATTCGCATCGCGCTGGAGCCGCTCAACCGTTTTGAGACGAACTTCCTCAACCGTGCCGACCAGGCCGTTCTACTGGCCGAGGCGGTCGGCCCGGACTGCGGCGTCTGCCTCGACACATTCCATCTCAACATTGAAGAGGCCGACATGCTCGAGGCGATCAAGAGCTCGAAGGAGCGGCTGGTCGATTTTCACGTAGCCGACAACAACCGCATGGCCTGCGGCATGGGCGCGTTGGACTGGCCTCTGATTGTGAAGACTCTGAAGGAAGCCGGGTACGACGGCGCGCTGACTGTTGAGTTTGTCGCGCCGCTGGACAGAACACCCGCCAACCCTTACCAGAACGCGGTTGCCGCCGCCGAAGCAGAACTGACCGCCGAGCAACTCCAGTTCATCCAGGACCACGGCAGCGGCGTACTGTCGGAAGAGTTCTACAGCTGGCTTGTGGAGGAGACGGCCAAGACGCTGCTGCCGCTCATTTAGAGCTGTCGCATCTCACATGGACAGCGGCTAGAGAGCTATCCGCCTACCCTCGCGCGCCGAACGATAGGCCCCCAGGATCATCTCTACCGACTTGCGCCCTTCTTCGGCGCTGACGTGCTCGCCGCTCAATCCACGCACATAGTCGATAAAGGGTCGCGGCACGCCTGCGATACGCTCTCCCTGACTGTCCGGGATCGGGAGGTGGAACTCCTGCCACTCGGCGTCGCCCTGGCGGATCATGCGCAGGGGGGCGACGCCGGGCGGACGGGGGGCTGAGGTAGAGGGGGCATCGCCATAGTCCTGAATGATGGTGCCTTCCGAGCCGTAGATTTCGGTCGTGTTCACGCCGGCAACGGTCGTGGAGCCGTTGAACAGCGTGCCAATGGCGCCGCTCTCAAAGCGAAAGATCGCAATTCCGTTGTCGTCGGGCGCGATCCTGGTGACGACGTTGTCGATTTCGGCCATGACCCGCTTGGCCGGGCCAAACGTCCAGTAGAACCAGTCGGCCGCGTGGATAGCGTCGTCGAAGAACATTCCCACATTGGCGACAGGATCGACGTGCCAGCGGGTTGGGCCGGTAAAGAAGCCCTCGTTGTTGAGTACACCGATACAGTGCCTGCGCCGCACAACCGCGATTTCGCCGACCGCGTTGGCGTCCACCAGCTCCTTTATCTTGCGGTTGACCGGGTCCTGCCGCATCTGGAAGGCGACACTGAACTTCACTCCAGTGCGGCGCACGGCCTCGATGATGCGATCACAATCTTCAAGTGTAGTCGCGAGGGGTTTCTGGCAGAGGACCGCCTTGCCGGCCTCCGCTGCCTGTTCCACGAACTCGGCGTGGCGGTTCGTCTCCATCGCAACGATAACCGCGTCAATGTTGGGGTCGGCAGTGACGGCTTCGGAGTCACTGCGATACTCCATACCGAAGCCGGCCGCGGCCTCGCGGCCCCGGTCTTCGTTGTCGTCCCAACAGGCGACCAATTCCACGTCGTCGAACTCCAACATCTTGCGGCAGTAGGCGTTGCTATGGCCATGGGCGTGGCTGAGGACGCCGATGCGTACTTTATCCATGTGAATACCTCGAAATTGTCTTGAGAGAGGACTCTTGGGCTCAGGCCTTCAAACCACCTGCGGTCAGACCGCGCACATAGTGTCTCATGCCGAAGGAAAACAGCACGATAAGGGGGATTGACGCCAGAATGTAGCCCGCCATCTGCGGACCGAGATCCGTCACACCTATTTCGGAAGTAAACTGGGTCAGAGCCACGGCCACGACCTGTTTCCTGGGGCTGGAAATGACGACCAGGGGCCACATGAACTGGTTGTAGGTGGTGACGAGTCTGACGACGGCCACCGTTACAAGGATGGGCGCGGAGAGCGGTACTGCGATCTGAGCGAAACTCTGCAGCTCGCTCGCGCCATCTATGCGCGCCGCGTCGAAAAACTCCTCCGGCAGGGTGGCGAAGAAGCTGCGGCACAGCAGCAGCGCAAAGACCTGGCCCCCCGACGTCCAGGGTAGTATGAGCGCCCAATAGGTATTTTCCAGGCCCATATTAAGGATGAGGACGTATGCCGGAATGAGCGTCAGAATCGGCGGGATCATCAGCAGGGCGAGGATTCCCGTATAGATCAGCTCCTTGCCGGGAAAGCGGTGGCGGGCGAAGACATAGCCGCTGAGGCTGGCGAGCACGACGGTCGCCGCCGTCGAACTTCCGGAGGTAAGGATCGAGTTCAGCACCGCCCGCCCAGATGGCCAGCGAGCCCAGCGCGAAGTTTTCCCAGCGATAGGGATCGGGCATCGACCAGAAACGCCCGTAGATCTGACCGTTGTCTTTGAGCGAGAGAGCCACCAGATAGACGATAGGGATGAAGGTGACGATCAGAAGGATGAGCAGTACGGTATAGAGCAGGAGTTGCCCGCCGGTCAACCGCAGAACTGCGAGAGCAGAGCCGGCGGTAAGAATGGGCTGTTCCGCGGTTCCGCCGCTCTCTCCGCGAACGGCGACCGTCGCTGCCCCATCCGGCCTCTGACCGTCTCGCGCCGTAGCCATGTCAGGCCTCATACTCGGTTGAAGAACTGACGAAGCGCATGTTTATTATTGTGCCCGCCAGAATGATGAAGAACAGTATCATGCCGATCGCCGAGGCAATTCCCATGCGGTCCATGCGCATCGCCTTGTAGTAGAGTTCAAGCGCGGGCGTGTAGGTAGACGCCCCGGGCCCGCCGCCGGTCGTCAGGAAGACGAGCTCGAATGTCTGGACGGCGTTGATGAAGTTGAGGATCAGGAGAAGCTTCACCTGTCCCATCAGAAGGGGCAGATCGATGCTCCAGAAGCGTCTCCAGGCGCTGGCCCCGTCGACGAGACTTGCGTCGATGATTTCGTTGGAGATGGAGATGAGGCCGCCGTAAAAGATCAACAGCGCGAAGGCGTTAACCCAGGGCACGCCGATAAAGATGATAGAGCCAAGGGCGACGCTGGCGTCACCGTACCAGACGCGGATCTCCACGACGGCAGGCAGCACGATCGGCACGACAAAGAGAGTGCGAAACCAGTATTGCGAGAACCTGTTTCGCAAGTTAAAGATGAATTCCGCCACCAGTAGCGGCATGGTCATCGTTTTCGCGATTGAGACAACGACCAGGATAGCCGCGTTGCGGAAGCCGGAAAGGAAGAAGCGATTCTCCATTAATGACTGGAAGTTCGCCAATCCCACCCATTCGGTGCGTACGCCAGGGCTCCACTCGGTGAAGGCGTGATACAGGCCGGAAAAGGCGTGATAGTAGTTGAAGGTCAGAAGCAGGGCCAGAGTTGGCAGGATGAGGAGATAGGAGAGACGGGCGCTCCACATCGACTGCATAACGCCAAGAGGCCCTGCTGCGTTGCGCTGCCAGACCTGCTGCCCGGTCGCTGTGTTGCGGGCGGCCCAGACCGCCGCAAGGACGAGCAAGGCGATAACGCCGACTACTGCGATAAGCGTGCGCTGGCGCTGCGCCGACGAACGGGCTGCGCCGCTCAAAGCCGCCGCTCGGTCGTAGATTCTGGCAGCGCCGGAGACCGTGCCTATAGTAAGGCGACTGCCATCACCGGCCAGGCCGACACTGAGGACCTCGGACTCCTGTCGAAAACGGTGCGTGAGCATGCCGCCGCCCTCCAGCAGGTAGGCGCTCCCGTCCTCCGAGCCGACCAAGGCGCTGGACCCGTTACTCGCCAGAGAGACACTCTTGACTGTATCCTCGGCCCGGAAACTCCAAATCTGACTGCCGTTTGCCCCGTTAAGCAGAATAGCGGAGCCGTCTCCCGCGCCCGCCAGGATACGTGCGCCGTTCGGCGTAACGGAAACAGACACTACACTGTAATCGAGCCAGGCCTGGAGCAGATCTCTGCCTTCACGGTTGTAGATCGTAATCAGTCCGTCGTCGGAACCCAAGACGACGCGGGCTTTTTCGCCAGTGCCGTAGACGTCAACGGCCCGCACACCAATGCCCAGCTCCTCCCGCCAGAGCAGGTTACCTTCCCGGTCAAAGACGTAGACCGACCGGTCATCGGAAGTGGCTGCGATGAGCGACCCGTCTCCGGCCACGGCGGCGTTGTTCATTGGCCGGGCCGCTTTGAACTTCCACAGCAGGTTGCCCTCGCCATCGAGCAGATAGACAAAGCGGTCCTCGGAGGCTACCGTAAGCCACTTCCCATCCGGTGAAATGTCCACGCCGAGGATGCTGTTCTCGGCTTCAAACGGCCAGAGCAACTCGCCGGACCCGTCGAACAGGCGCAATGAATTGTCCCGGCCGCCAACGGCAACCCGGTTCCCGTCTTCCGAAATGGCGACGGCCTGGACGCGACTGGCCGCGTCATGTTCCCACAACAGCCCTTCCGGTGACTGGGCGGCGAGGGGTAGCGCGACTGCCAGTAGAATCGTCGCGGCAAGCGCGATCGCTCCAACGGCCCGCTTGAACGGAACCGCTCTACCGGCCATGCGCAAACCAGACAAGCCGCTCCCTTGCGAGAGCGGCTTGCCCGATCTATTGAGAGAAGATCGTCTCTTGTTTGACGCGCGTTGCGTAGACAAACGCATAGATGGTCGTTTGTGGAGGCTGACGCGTCCTCCTCGGGCCTATGACGGAGGCGCAGACAAACCTCTTAGTACGGCCCGGCAGCGACCCAACCCGGCGGACGCTTCTCGGGACTGTCCAGGTCCTCGTGGGTCAGGTTGAGGTACTCGAGCAGGCCGTCAAAGTTGTCCTCGAGCAGAGCCTGGTAGCTTTCCGCGAACTCTTCGGCTGTTATCTTGCCCTCGAAGAACTCCTGGACCATGATCGACCACTCGCGCTTCGTCTCCTCGTATTTGAAGAAGCCGCGCGCTACCGCGTCGCCCGGCGCGCCGGGCTTCTCGTAGTTGCCGACAAAGACGCTCTGGGCGAACACTTCCTCCCACTCACCGGGAAGCGACACGTTTTTGATCAATGGCGGACCGGCGATGCCGCCCTGCAGATTTTCGGGATCCAGCTTGTTTTCCAGGAAGATCTGCATGCCCTGGGGGCTGGTCCAGAACATGACGAAGTCAACTTCTTAGGTCGTTCTGGACGCGGTCCTTCACCGGCAGCGCCAGGTAACCCTGTGTCAACTCATTGGCGCGTGCCGTTCCCTGAACACAGGGGCCTTCGATATTGGGGAAAGCGAAGCGGCCATACTCAAATTCGACCGCAGCGGCCGAGTCTTCTTCCGTTACTTCAGCCTGACCACCGTATTCGCCCTGGGCGAGGGCGCGAATGTCCTTGGGCAGGCTGGTGTAGATGCCGCCATGCACCATGCGCATGGCTGCCTTCTGCGTCAGGAAGAGCGGATAGGCATCGGCCATGCCGGTCCAGCCTTCGGGGACGAAGCCGTTGGCCGTCTGGAAGACGCGTCCGATATTCGTCATCATCTCGACGGTACATTCGTTGTTGAAATTGATTGCGCCGTCGCGCAAAGCAGCCAGGTGGCGGGCGATGTTGACGGAGACGCGGTCCGGGTCGTCGTTGCGCACGTCGCTGGGATCGTACATCCACATGTCGTCGATGCCCTCGCGGAAACACCAGTCCCCTTCCTGGCACTGAATGATCTGCAGTTCGTCGCGGTGATACTGGTCCATCGCCGAACGCATCAGCCAAGGCATGCGGCCGCCGCCCCAGATCTGTTCGGTCGTGCCTTCCATAGCGATGGGAATGACGCCCGAGTCTCTCAGTTTCTCGTTCCACTCGACAAACTGGTCCCAGGTCGGCTGCGGTGGCACATCGGTGATGCCGGCCTGCTCGAAGAGCGCCTTATTGTATAGCCAGAAGGTCTGAACCGACATGTAGGGCATCGTGAACATCTGGCCCGTGTTGGGATCGCGCACCAGATTCAGGCCCCACTCCTCAAAGCTGTTCTCCCACTTCTCGCCTGTGTAGGGATTCTCCTTGTTCAGGTAGGGTCCCCAGTCGACCAGCCGTCCTTCCTGGGCGAATTCGCGCAAATGGGGTGACTCGATGATCGACACGCGCGGCACTTCCGAAGTGAACTGCGTGCGAATCCACTGCAGATAGGCATCGACGCCGGGAGCCTTCAATTCAACCAGGACGGTCACGTCCGGATGCAACTCCATGTAGGGCCTGATAGGTCTGCACGTCGTTGGAAGCGATGCTGACGACGATTTCGCCACTCAACTCCATCGCCTCTTCCTCTGTCTCCTCGATTTCGACCACTTCATCGTCTGCTGCAGCTTCTTCTGCCGCCGGGGCTTCTTCTGCCGCCATCCCGCCATCTGCGGGTGCGCCGCAGGCCGCCATGAGAACAAGCGACAGCAGGAGAATCAGCCCAAGGGCCGTTCTGTAATGTTTCATCAGTTTCTTCCTTTCGTTCAGTCTGAACTGTATCGGTGTTGCCGTCAATCTTGCCCGGCAAATGGAAATGTGCCCGCGTAACCAAGAGTGTCAAGCT
Organism: Caldilineaceae bacterium; assembly: GCA_965200615.1. Lineage (GTDB taxonomy): Bacteria > Chloroflexota > Anaerolineae > Caldilineales > Caldilineaceae > Bin5. Next base: position 3,568,340 of record OZ241377.1, read on the forward strand.
GAACAGGTGGAGTGAACAGCCAGCTCACCTGCCATGCCGGCGAACCGGAGAACATCCGCTATGCCGGCACTTCCTCCGCTTTGCCGCTATGGTGAGAGCGGATGGCGGCTTCGATGATCTCCTGCACGGCCAGCCCTTCGCGGCCGGAGGCCTCGATTTCTTCACGCGGCGCGCCCTCATCCACCTGCTCAATCCAGCGGTTGATGCGGTTGGTGAAGGTGGCGTCGAAGCCGCTGAGGCCGCCCATGATGCTGTTGCGCACGACGGTCAGCTCTTCGCTCTGGCGGGGGTAGAGCGTCAGCTCCTGGTACAGGTTGTCGAGGACAAAACGGCCGGCCGTCCCCATCACCTCGCAACGTTCCAGATTGTGGCGCGGGTTGGTGTCGTAACTGCCTGTCAGGTGGCCGACGACCCCGTTGGCAAACTCCAGGTTTACTTGCGCATTTGAAAAACAGACCCGTCCCGGCGCCCGGTTGAAGAAGGCGTGAACGCGCTTCACGTCGCCGCAGAAGTAGCGCATGATGTCGAGACTGTGGGGATGGAGCGCGCGAATATGAAACCAGGGCGAGGTGTCATTCGGGTTGCCGATCCACATCGTCATGTTCATCAGCAGAAGATCGCCCAACTTCCCCTCTTCCACCCACTGCTTGGCTTTGGCAGCCGGCGGCACGAAACGGTGATTGAGGTTGATGCCGAAGTAGAGGCCGGTCTCGTCGGCCTTGGCCGCCATTTCGCGGGCATGTTCTATGTTATTGGAAATCGGTTTTTCGCATAATACGTGCAGCCCCGCATCGAAGGACTGCATGACCGGCTCGTAGTGATGACCGCCGTTTTCGGGTCCCGCGGTGGTGACACTGACGGCGTCCAGATCGACCCCGTCAAGAAGTTCGGCGACGCTGTAATAGGCCGGTACGCCAAAGCGCTCTGCGGCCGCGTCTGCAATGCTCTTGTCCATATCACAGACGGCAACCAGATGGGCGCGTTCGCTGGCCTGGTAGACACCGGCATGCGTTGTGCCGATGTTCCCCATTCCGATTGTTGCTACGTTCAGCACGAAGCATCCTCCTCAATGTGGAGTGGATTCGTATAGTCTACGGGCTGCGGGAGGGTGAACAAGAATGACGGGAATGCTAGCATAGCGGGCAGATACTGTCAATCGGCGCTGGGTTGGGGACCGGGGCAATCGCATGTAATCTGGTTTGCCAACATTGCCGAAGTTAGCCAGGGGATCGACGAAGGGCAGGCATAACGGCGAGGAGAGAGGAGTGCATGGGGAGGCGCGAGGACAGGGGAGGCAAGGACGGCAATCAGGGCGATCAACGCTGGGCCTGAGCCGCGACCGGAGTTTCTCTGTTGGCCATCATTAAGCAAATCGTTCGGCCAGAGTCTCCTCGTAGGGCTTGGACCGATGGTAGATGAGAGGGTTCTGCCGGTCGTCCTCTAGCAGGTCCCCGATCTCATAACTGGCGAACTGTTCATCGTTGAGGATGTTTTGCTTGCCGTTAAACGTGCAGCCGTCGGGCATGAAGCCGCAGGTCATGGCACGCCGCCAGCCCGGGGTCATATTGGCGCCGGCGCCGTGGGCGATGAGTCCGTTGTGAAAGGAGGCGGAACCGGCTTTCATCTCGGCAGGGGCCGCCATTATGTCTTTCCACTGTGGGTAGACGCGGAAGATGTCGCCGATGTTTTCGCCGATACCGACGTTGTCGAAAGTGGCCGTCTTGTGGCTGCCGGGCAGGAAGTAGAGGCAGCCGTTCTGCAGCGTGGCGTCGTCGAGGGCGACCCAGAGACTGAGCGTCTCGCGAGACGAGTAGGACCAGTATGGATTGTCGAGATGCCAGCCGGTGGGGTTGGCCCACGGCTGCTTGATCAATGCCTGGTCATGCCAGATGCGCACTCCCTCCACGCCAGCCAGATCTGAAGCCATTTTTCCGAGACGTGGATCCAGAATGAGGCGCCGCACGTCGATACTGTCCTGCCATAGATTGATACGCTGGACGAAGACATAGTCGTAGTAGGACTCTTCTCGGTCCTCGTCCACTTCCTGGTTGAACATCCTCCGCTTCCCACGCTGGCGCACGGCTCCGTCGACGGCCTGCCGCCATGTCTCCAGTTCGTCCGGGGTGAGAAAGTCGCGCAGGACCACGAACCCATTTTGCCGGTATGAGTCGATCTGTTCCTGGGTCAAGTCTGTGTTCATGCTGCCCTCATTTGTGGCGCAGGCGTCGTACCTGGATATCCGGTTGATGGGCCTGTCTGTCCGCCGGGGGAAAAGAGCAGGGCCGACACAGAGGCGCCGGCCCTGCCTGACTGCCTTAGTCTTACAACAAGGCTAACTCCGTCGCGTAGCGCCTATTCCGCGGGGCCAAGCTGTCCGGTCAGAATCTGGATGACGACGAAGGAGTCGGCATAGGGGCTGTTGACGTAGATCGGGTCGCCCTCCGGCAGCCAACCACTGGCAAAGCGGCTGGGTACCGGGTTGTTGCCGTAGCGCTCCCACAGGGGAATCTGCGGCAGCAGCTCGTTGTAGGCCATTGCGATCTTGTCCAGCGCCGCGATCTGCATGGCGGCGTCGCCGCCGGAGCCGGCCTCCTTGGTCAGCGCCCACAGATCCACGTCACCGACGCTGTCGGTGCTGACATTCAGATCGAAGGACATGCCCGGGAGCTCGATGCTGCCGGCGCCCGAGGCGCCTACGCCCGTCGCGGCCGCGTTGTGCGTGCTGAAGTCATTCTCGTAGGAGAAGGAGGGGTGCGGATTGCCGGCGCCCCAGCCGCGAATCGCCAGCTGGAACTTGCCCTCATTCACGTCGATCGGATGCTGCTGGAAGTTCACGCCGCGGAAGCTGGTCTTGAAGCCGAAAGCGGTCAGCTGTTCGGCTGCGTTCTCAGCCGCGGCGGACCAGTCGGAGTACTCAGCCGGCGCGGTCAGCTCCCACTCCATACGTGCGCCCGTATCGTCAATCCAGACACCATCATCGGCTCGAGTGAAACCAATGTCGAGCAACATCTGCTCAGCCTTTTCGAGATCCTGCTTATACGGATTCAGACTGGCGCGCGCATCGTCACTAAGCCAAAGGGGCGTAATGTTGTCCGAGAACCCACACATGCATTCCTGCGCCACACCCGATTCGGCCAGTGAGATGAAGGCATTTTCCTCAAAGTTGATGGCGTAGGCCAGAGCCTGCCTGACCTCCTTCATCTGGAAAGGATGAATGGTGTGGTTGAAATAGAGGGCCGGACCACCGTAGATGGGGGCGCGAATAATGCGATAGCCCAGAGACATGAACTCGCGCTCGGTGGCTGGCGGGAATCCGTGCGTAGCATAGTCGACGTCGCCGGAGAGGACGAGCGGGGTTACGACCGGCGTCTCACCGTTGTAGTTGACCATCCGGTCGAAACGCACGGTGTCGGCCCAGTAGGAGGTCTCAACCTTGTTGAGAATCATCTGGGACTCGGTGATGCTGGCAGGGTCGATGGCATACGGCCCCAGAACGACCATTGCGTCCGGTCGCAACTCATTGAACTCCTGCAGCAGCTGCTTCCACTCGTCATCCTCATTGGTCATGCCAGCCTCGACCAGATCGCGCGTGCGCTGGGCAAAGTCGCCATAGACCGAGGAGGCGGTGATATGCACCTCTCGCAGCACGCGGCGGGGCACGGTCGTGGACGGACCGCTGAGAACGAAGTCGACCGTGTGGTCATCCACGGCCTGTACGTCGTCGAGGAAGCGCCAGACAGTCTGGCTGAGCAAACGTGAGATGGAGAACGTATCGACAACGTCCTGCGAAGTGAAGTCGCTGCCGTCGCTCCACTGGGCTCCCTGGACCAGGCTGACGCGCAAGGTTACGTCGTCGACCCATTCCCAGGACTCACCGGCTACCGGCATCCAGCTGCCGTCGGCCCACAGGAACATGAACAGGGGCGGTTCCATCAGAGCGCGGTAGATGCCCAGGGTCATGCCGTTGGTGACCCAGGTGTTGAAGTGCCCCGTGGGCGGCGGCGCATAGGGCCACGCCGGATGGAACTCGGCCACGCCGGTTCCCGCCGGAGCCTCCTCCTCCTCTGCCGCAGCCGGAGCGGCCTCTCCGCCGCCCATGTCAGCCGCCGGCGCGCCGCACGCGCTGACGGCCAGGGCCGCGATCAGTGCAATAACAAGCCAAAATCTTCTGTTCATTCTGTATCCTCCTCAGGACAGTTAAGAATGTGGGACACGGGGGTGATGAAGAGTTAAGCCACGAGCGGGAACGCGGTAAACGCGCTCGCTGATTCGCTTACCTCTCTCTTCGCTTTCCCCACTGCACGAGAATTACGACCAGCAAGAGATATACAAGCCCGATCCCCAGCGTAAACTGGGTGATCACGTATTCGGCGGTCCCTTTTTCTAGGAAGATCAGGAGCGCGCCGGCAACAAAGGCTATGTAGAACCCGATGTGAAATGCCGCTCTACCAAGAAAGGGATCCATGTCTTGCCTGTTGTACATCCAGCTCCATATGCGGCGCCGGCCGGGTTTTCAGCCACTCAGACGATCTGGGCCGGCTCCGACATGCGGACGGGACAGGCAACGCTGCCTCCATCCGGGATCAGATCCAGCGGAGGAACGACCAGGTCGCACTCCCCCGGCACAAAGTACGGACAACGCGGATGAAAGGTGCAGCCTGTCGGCAGATTCAAAAGGCTGGGAATTTCGGCGCTGCGCAACTCGATATGGACTTTCTTCTTTGCCAACTCCGGATCGGCTTCGGGAACTGCGCCCAGAAGCGCCTGCGTATAGGGGTGGCGCGAGTCGGTAATGAGGCGAGGCGTCGGCCCCTCTTCGACTATGCGCCCCAGGTACATGACGGTGATTCGCCCTTCCCAGGCGAAGTATTTCGCAAGCGCCAGGTCGTGCGTGATGAAAAGAAAGGTGACGTCAAACTCGTCCTTCAGGCGGTAGAGCATGTTCAGCAGGCTCACCCGGATCGACACATCCACCATGGACACGGCCTCGTCGGCAACGATGAACTCAGGTTCCACCGTCAGAGCCCTTGCTACCGAGACCCTTTGACGCTGCCCGCCGCTCAACTGGTGCGGATATTTGTCGAGAAAGTCCGAGACCGGCGTCAAATCGACGATCTCCAGCAGTTCTGCCGCCCTCCTCTCCACATCCCTTCGCCGCCCTCTTCTCCCGCCCCCACCGCCACTCCGGCTCGTCCCCAGCGTCTGGTGACGCAAGAGCGGCGTCACTATCATCTGGCGCACTGTCTGCGTTGGATTGAGCGAAGCGTAGGGGTCCTGATGAATGATCTGAACGGCTCGCCGGTACTGCTGATAATCGGCCTTCTCCATTGATGCGATGTCCTGGCCCTGGTAGAGGATCTGCCCCTCAGAGGGCGGCAACAGACCGACCACCATGCGTCCAGTTGTGCTCTTGCCGCATCCGCTTTCTCCGACCAGGCAAACGATTTCACCAGGCTCAATGTCCAACGAGATCGAATCGACCGCAGTGACCCGATCGCGGCCGCTCCCGAAGCGCTTCGTTACATTCCGCAGCTCGATAATAGGCGTCATCAGGTGCGGCCTCCAGTGGCCGCGCCTCTGGCGCAGGCTGTCACTCCTGAACAGCGGCGCATTCTCTTCATGCTCTCCTCTTGCCGCGCAGCCCGTTTCGCTCGATGTCCTCCTGAACTGCGTCGGTATGCCAGCAGGCCGCGTAGTGGTTGTCGCCTACCCTTTCCAGCCCGGGCTCTTCACCGCTGCAACGCTCGCTGGCAAATGGACAACGAGGGTGGAACTTGCAGCCCGTCGGCAAATTGATCAGGTCGGGCGGAGAACCTGGGATAGAAGATAGTTCCTCGAAGCCCCCGGTCACTGTGGGCACGGCCCGGATCAGCCCCAAAGAGTATGGATGGCGTGGACGATAGAAGATGTCCTCGACCGGACCGAGCTCCACAACCTGCCCGGCATACATCGTGGCAACTCTGTCTGCCAGTTCAGCCGCGATGGCAAGATCGTGCGAGATGAAGAGCATGGTAAAGTGCAGGTCTTCCTTCAACCTGCGCAGCAGATCGATGATCGTCCGCTGCGTGAGGATGTCCAGCGCGGTCGTCGGCTCGTCGAGGATCAGAATCTGCGGGTCAAGCAGAAGCGATATGGCCAGTAGCGCACGCTGGCGCATGCCTCCGCTCAGCTCATGCGCGTAGGAGTCGATTACCCTGTCAGGGTCCAGTTGGACAAACCGGAGCAGATCAAGAAATCTCTCACGCACTTCCTCTCGATTGTTCCACCGGTGGGCCTTGGCCGTATCCCACACCTGGTCCCACACCTTCAACACCGGATTGAAAGCGTTGAGAGCCGACTGAAAAACCATGGCGCAGTCGCGCCAGCGGAACTCTCGCAGGGGACCCTCAGCGAGGGACAACACATCCAATTCGCGACCGTCGCGGCGGTATATGATCTTGCCGGGACTGACCTGTGCGGTCTCGACCAGAAGCCGAACGATTCCCAGCCCCAATGTAGTTTTGCCAGACCCACTCTCGCCGATCAGGGCAAGACTTTCGCCGGCTTGCAGATCGAGCGTAACGCCCCGGACCGCTTGAACGCTGCCCTTGCGCGTTCGATAGCTGACATGAACGTCCTGCAGACTCAGCGGGGGCTGGCTGCCGTTTTCTTCGACGTCCTGATGCCAGGAAAGGTCAGTGGATTGACTCATTTGTATCCAGAAAACAGAGTCTTACTCGCTCGCTCGCAGACGAGGATTGAATACGAGTTCAAGCGAACGGGTCATTGAAATGATAGCCAGCTGAAGAATCGCGATGGCGACGATCGGCGCCATGATGTACCAGACGCTGTCTTTGTAGAATATCGCTCCCCGCACCCACGCCAACTGAATCATCACGCTCCAGTTGCCTGCGCTGATCGGCACCAGGCCGAGGAAGACGAGTCCCGCCTGCTGGTAGACGGCAAAGGTCATGCCCAGCGCGAAACTGACGACAATGTAAGGCATCATGTTCGGAACCAACTCCCGCAGCACGATGTGCCAGACGCCGAGATCAAGCGCCCTGGCCGCCTCGATAAAGTCTCGCTGCTTTAGCGAGAGGGCCTGGGCCCGCAGGGCGCGCAAAAGGGTCGGCCAGTTCAGCAGCCCCATCAGAATCCCCAGCAGGGTCAGGCTGTTAAGCGAAATGAAGGCTGCCAGGACCGCCAGCAGCGGGAACTGCGGAATCGTGAGAATGATGTCGGTCACGGACATGATGGCGCTGTCCATCCAACCTCCGATGAAACCGCTGAGCGTGCCAAACACCACCGCGATTACCGTCGAGATAAGGGCAGCCAGAAAGGCAACGTAGATCACGTCTTTGCCGCCGTTGACGATCTGGGACCAGATGTCGCGGCCCTGATGATCGGTCCCCAGCGGATGTTCAAGAGTCGGCGTGATATAGATCCTGTCGATCTTGGTCTTGGTATCCAGCTCGATGAATATCGGACCGGCGTAGGAGAGCAGAATCATAAAGATCACGACGAGGAAACCGACAAACCCGACCCGATTGTAGGCCAGCAGCCGCACGAAAGTACGGAATCCTTTCCATGCGCTGACGAAGATGCTATCGGTCTGTTGGTCTTCCACCAGTTGCGCCGTCATCTGTCGGCTCCCGCGCTTTGCGTTTTCTCTCACTCTTTGGTCAGGCTCAGTTGTCCTGCAGCTTGATGCGTGGGTCGAGCCAGCCATAGAGGACGTCGGCAAAGAAGTTGGCGAATATCACCGAGAAGGTGATGATCAGGAAGATACCCTGCATCAGCGTATAGTCGCGCTGGTTGATGGCCTGGCCCAACATGCGGCCGATACCGCCGTACTCGAAGATCTGCTCCACCAGCAAAGAGCCGCCGACGACGAAGCCGATGCGGATAGTCAGAATGGTAAACAGGGGAAGGATCGCGTTGCGCCCTACATAGGCGGTTGTGATGCGCCACTCTTTCAACCCGCGCGCCTTGGCAATCGTCACGTAGTCCTCGCCCAACGTGCTGATCGTGTTGCTCTTCATGCTGAGCATCCAAAACCCGACGCTTGTCAACACGTAGGTCGAAATTGGCAGCGCTCCGTGGAAAAAGGCGTCGAGGAAAAACTCCAGATTCAGCCCAGGCGCCATGCCGGACGAATACGCGCCCCGCATCGCCGCGATCGGCAGGATCTTCCACTGGACCCCTAACCACACAACGATGAGAAGACCGATGAGAAAATCCGGAACTGAGCTGATCACGGAACTCAGAACTGTCAAGCCATGATCAAGATAGCTGTCGCGGCGGTAGGCCATAATGACACCGAACAGAACGCCGATCGTGAAACTGATCAGAAGCCCCAGGCCAACACTGAACAGGGTCCAGGGGAGAAATCGCAAGATCACTTCGGTAACGGTCGTCCCCGGTGACAGGACCGACTGACCGAAGTTTCCCCTCGCCAGGTTTTGCAGGTAGGAGAAGTACTGGAGAATAACCGGCTGTTCCAGGTCGATGGCGAACAGGGCGGCGGCCTGGTCCTTTGCTTCGTGAACAGGCAGGCCGTAAGTGACAACCAACTGGTTAACGTAAATCTCAATTGGGTTGCCGGGCAGGAGGCGCACCAAAAAGAAGATGATGGTGGTTACAATGAAGATGGTGGCCAGCGCACGGAGAAACTTGCGGAAAAAGTAGGAGCCCCAGATAGCGCCGAGGATGGAAAGCGGGCTGCTGATGCGCCCGGTACTGACGTTGCTTACGTCAGCCGCTGTCGCCATATTTATTATTCCGATCAGTATATTTGATGATTTCGGAAATGCGTCCGGCCAGAATCGAGCAGGCAACCTGCTACTTGCCACGGTGAGCTCCGGGCTAAACCTTTGGGGGTGAAGGCTGTGGCGGACATCGTCCGGCGTGAGTATAGCATATCCCACCCGCTATGCAAATTTTCAGCCCTTGCGCAAGAGCGAACAAGGGATTTCCAGAGCCCGGTCCCGGACCTGTAGTCTTCCAGTGTGCGCATCCACGCCACTTCGCGTACAATGAACGCAGGCAGAGAACGCAGGCAGACAGACCTTATCACGCGGAGAAGCCCGATGACGCTGACAAAACAGGACGCACTGGACTACCATGCCAATGGCCGGCCCGGGAAGCTGAAAATCACGCCGACCAAGCCGATGGAGACGCAGCTGGACCTTTCACTGGCATACTCTCCCGGCGTGGCGCACCCGGTATTGGAAATTGCAACGAGGCCGGAAGACGCCTTCGACTATACGTCGCGGGGCAACCTTGTCGCGGTCATCAGCAACGGCACCGCCATCCTCGGTCTGGGTAACCGGGGCGCGCTGGCTTCCAAACCGGTCATGGAAGGAAAGGCCGTTCTCTTCAAACGTTTTGCCGACGTTGACGTTTTCGACATCGAGGTGGACACCGAGGATGCGGCGGAGATGGTGCGATTCTGCGAACTGATCGCGCCGACATTTGGAGGCATCAACCTGGAAGACATCAAGGCGCCGGAGTGTTTTCTGATCGAGCAGACATTGCAGGCGCGTCTGGACATTCCAGTCTTTCATGACGACCAGCATGGAACGGCCATCATCTCCGGCGCAGGCCTGTTGAACGCCCTGGAGATAGCGGGCAAGCCCTTAGAAAAGGCCCGAATCGTCATCAACGGCGCAGGCGCCTCGGCCATCGCCTGCGCCGACATCTACGTTGCGCTCGGGGCGGAGAAGAGCAATATCGTCATGTGCGACAGCCGCGGCGTCATCTACCAGGGCCGCATGGAGAACATGAACGAGTGGAAAGAGGAGTACGCCAGCGACACGGACGCACGCGCCCTGGGCGAAGCAATGTTCGGCGCCGACGTGTTGATCGGTCTATCGGTCGCGGGGGCAGTCTCGCCGGAGATGGTACGTTCGATGGCCGATAACCCGATCGTGTTCGCCATGGCCAATCCGGACCCGGAGATCCCCTACCCCGATGCCGTCGCGGCGCGAGGCGATACGGTCATCATGGGGACGGGACGCAGCGACTTTCCCAACCAGGTCAACAACGTACTCGGCTTCCCGTTCATCTTTCGGGGCGCGCTGGACGTACGGGCGAAGGCCATCAATATGGAGATGAAGCTGGCCGCGGCGCGGGCGCTGGCCGACCTGGCCAAGGAGGACGTGCCAGACAGCGTTATGAAGGCCTACGGGCTGGATGTTCTTCAGTTCGGACCTGAGTATATCATCCCCAAGCCGCTGGACAGCCGCGTGTTGATGTGGGTCGCGCCGGCCGTGGCGAAGGCGGCGATGGAGACCGGCGTCGCGCGCCGCGATATCGATCTGGACGCCTATCTGGACGAACTGGCGTTGCGCATTGGCAAGGGAGTGCAGGTCATGCGCACACAGCAGAGCAAGGCCAGGCAGAATCCGAAACGGGTTGTTTTCGGAGAAGGCGAGCATCCCAAGATAGTGCGGGCGGCCTATGCAGTCGAGTCGGAGGGCATTGGGACGCCGGTCCTGCTCGGCAACCCTGAGGTGATCCGCATTCGCTGCGAAGAGCTGGGGCTGGACTACCGGCCGACTGTAATCAATCCAAACCAGGACCCGAAGTACCGGGACTATGCGGCGGCGTTCTATCACGAGCGGCAGCGCAAAGGGGTGACACTTGCCAGGGCAAACGAACTGATGCGCCAGTCCAACTTCTTCGGGCCGGCGATGGTGCTGAACGGCGACGCCGGCGCCTTTATCTCCGGCCTTACCTACAACTATCCCGACGTCCTGCGTCCCGCTTTGCAGATCGTAGGGACAGCGCCCGAGCGCGGCGTTCTCAGCGGCGTCTACCTGATGATCGTGCGCGATCGCATCTACTTCTTCAGCGATGCGACGGTGAACATCGACCCTGACGCCGAGACTCTGGCGGCCATTGCCATCAACGCCGCCGAGGTGGCGCGCCAGTTCGACGTCGAACCGCGGGTGGCCATGCTGAGCTTTTCCAACTTCGGCAGCACGCGCCATCCCCAGGTCGATAAAGTGCAGCGTGCGACCGAACTGGTCAAGGCCCAGCAGCCGGGTCTGCAGATCGATGGCGAAATGCAGGCGGACGTGGCGGTCGTGCCGGACCTGATGCGCCGCCACTATCCATTCAGCGCGATTGAGGATGCCAACGTGCTGGTCTTCCCGGAACTGGCATCGGCCAATACGGCCTATAAGCTGCTGCACCGCCTGGGCGGCGCCGAGGCGATCGGACCAATCCTGGTGGGGATGGGCAAGCCGATCCACGTGCTGGAGACCGGCGCCGAGGTCGTGGACATCGTCAACGTCGCCATCCTGGCGGTTGTGGATGCCCAGTTCCAGGAGGAGGGGGTCCGAAGCGGGAACTGAGAAACGAAGTTTTCGTTATAGTTCCCGCCCCGGATTTTTACGCAGTCCAGCTCTGATCACAGTTTGAAACGGTATACATGACGACCTCGGCCGCAGCCTCTACCTGCGGCCAGACCTCTTGGTGGATGTCGCGGGCCACCCACTCCTGGCGCAACGCTTCGCTCTCCCAGAAAGAGATGACTTCGTGGGAAAAGGGGGGGCGGACCGCCCCCATTGCCTCGAGCTGATCCTGCGGGAAGGGCGTCATCATGGTCGCGCTGATGAAACCCGGCTGTTGTTGCATCGCCTCCATCCATACATCCACAACTACTCTTTCAAGTTCGGCATCGTTGCCGCCTTTGGCATTGAAATAGACGTCGAGCGCTATCATTATTTTGCGTCTCCTGATTGTTCTTAAACTCGAGTTGGCTTTTCCGGACGAACCTGGCCCAGCGGCCGCGATTCGTCAAACTCCGTGACCCGCGTGTGACGCTTTTCGCATTGAAAGCGTCTGCTGTGCGAACCACCTTCAGTCGTCGGCAACTGCCTTCAGCAATCGCTAAAACGTGCGTCTTCCGGCAACCTGAACATGCACTCGGTAGAGCGACGTGCTGGCGGTTACAAACAGACTTTTCAAGTCGTCATCGCCCCAACAGAAGTTTGCGCAACCCTGAGGCATTCTGATAACACCGAGACAGGCGGCGTCAGGGTCGAAAACGTGGATTCCTCCCGGCCCCGTCACATAGAGGTTGCCCTGGCTGTCGACCTTCATGCCATCGGGCGCGCCGTCGTTGCCCCCTGTGACCTCTGCCCAGACGCGGCCGTTTTCGAGCGTACCTTCACCGTTCACATCAAAGACGCGTATGTGCGCCCGCATCGTGTCGTTGATGAAGAGCTTCGACTCGTCCAGTGAGAAACAGAGGCCGTTGGGCTGGTCGAAATCGTCGACGAGCAGTGTCAGTTCGCGGCTGTCCGGGTCGAGCCGGTAAACGCCCTGAAAGGAGAGTTGCCGCTCCCGCGGCCGGCCGAAGTACTCCATGCGCCCGAAGCTTGGGTCCGTGAAGTAGATAGAGCCGTCGCTCTTGACGACAATATCGTTGGGGCTGTTGAGCTCCTTGTCACCGTAGTGCGTTGCCAGCACCGTCACTGAGCCGTCACTCTCCGTTCGGGTCACCCGGCTGGTGGCGTGTTCGCAGGTTACGACCCGTCCTTGGCCGTCGTAGGTATTGCCGTTGGCCATGTTGCTGGGCCGGCGCCAGGTTTCGACGCTGCCGTCGGGCCGCCAGCGGCGCATGATGTTGCCGGGTATGTCGCTGAAGACCAGGTGCTTCTCGACATGGTTCCAGATCGGCCCTTCGGTGAATTCAAAGCCGCTGCCGACCTCTTCGATTTCGACATCGTCGCCGACAACGGCGCGGAATTTATCGTCGCGGATTTCTACGTTCATTGTGTCCTCCGGTAGCGCTGTCCTGGAGTTATGCGAGTTAAATGGTATGTTATACACCCGAGAGAGGCTCATTTCTGGCTGACCCAAAGTGGCGAAGATACTCAACGCCCCCTTCAGATCATCCGTTTCTGTTCACTCTGCTGACGTAAACGACGCGGCGCTTTGCGGAAGGTGGCCTCGGGCGCGAAGCGCGGGTATTGCGCCTGCGCGCCGGAAAGCAACTCCTCGATGGTGAGGATCTGCACGCGCGGGAACTTGTGCGCCAGAAAGTGGCTCGGTTCGTAGAAGCCGGCCGCGGCCGCTTCGCTGACCATCGGCGCGGTGGGCGGCTCCAGTGTGATGAAGAGGCCGATTTCCGCCTTTTCGCGCGCCATGTCGCCCTTGAGCGTGGCGATCTGGTTGCGCTGCACGTGGCCGCTCTTGACCTGGACGACGACGCGCTTGGCCTTGCCGCTGCCGTCATCGAAGAAGTTGATATAGCCGTCCACGCCCGAATCCGCGCCCTTGCGCCTGTCGCGGGCCGGGCGGGCGTCCACCAGGCCCAGCGCCCACCATTCAAACTGGTAGCGATCCTGCTGGGCGAGGGCGGCCGCGCTGGGCAGGTCTTTGGGGTCGCCGAGGACGGAGTAGGGGCGCAGCGCCTCGCCGAAGGAGTCGCGCAGACGGTGGCGGATCAGGGTGATCGCGATGTGGGTGACGTCGATGCCGATCCAGTGGCGGTTGAGCCGTTCAGCCGCAGCGATGGCCGTGCCGCAACCGCAGAACGGATCGAGGACGACGTCGCCCTCGTTGCTGCTGGCGTTGATAATGCGTTCGAGAAGGGCTTCGGGCTTCTGGGTCGGGTAGCCGAGGCGTTCAGCTGCTTGTGATGCGACTGGCCGAATGTCAGTCCACATGTCCTGTATGGGAACACCGGGCATTTCGTCAAGGTATCTCTTGTATCTAGGCACTGCTCCGGGCTTTGCTTGAACAATTCTGCCTTCGTCTATAAGCTCTTTCATCCTTTCCTCACTGTATCGCCAATAGCGGGCAACTCCCATTATTTCGTAATGTGGATTGCCTTTGGACGATCCTCCTGGACCTGTTATATCGCCAAGTGTGTAGCGGCGACCGGTCTCAGCCTCTACGTGTTTGTAGAATTTGTCGACATATTCTTCATCATATTCCGTATAGACAGGGTTCCATATCCAATCAATGCCTTTCGTGTAGTAAAGCAAAGTGTCATGTATTCGTCCATGCTGACGACGGCCTTGCTTTGTATCACTATGGGCACTGGTGCGTTTCCAAACAATCTCAGTCCTGAAATTCGCAGGACCGAAAACAGCGTCAAGCAGAATTTTCAGATAGTGGCTCGAAGTCGGATCACAGTGGAGATAGATACTGCCCGTCGGTTTCAATACGCGGTGAAGCTCGACCATACGTTGCGCCATCATCGTCAGGTAGGCCATCATATCATTCTGGCCCAGGAATGAGCGCATGGCTTGCAGAAGGTCAGCCAATGCTTTCGGCCCGTCCACCACCACGTCATGGTAGGCGGATTCGGATTCCAGCCCCCAGTGCCAGGTGTCGTCGAAGGCGGTGATCTGCGCGGCCGACTGCTCGCCGCTCTTCTCGCGGAAGAGGACGTTGTAGGTGGCGTTGGAGTTGAAGGGCGGGTCGAGGTAGATCAGGTCGACGCTTGCATCGGCGACGTACTGGCGCAGGATGTCGAGGTTGTCGCCGAAATAGAGTTTGTTGTGCCACATTTGACTTGTCAAAGCCTTGCCGTATATGTCCGATGTCCGCTTTCACACAGAGGATTGCTTCGCATCCGTTCAATCGTCCTCTATCGGTGCGTCATACCGAATTTCGCATGAACAGATTCGCGGGACGAGAAGACAATTGTGAACCGGCCATTTCTTGTTCCAAACTTCCGTGGGGAATAAAGGTTGGCTGTGCGCAAGAACGCAGGATTCCCAGTCGGAGTGGTCTGCAAAAGATACTTGCTTCTCGCCTTCTGTCATCTCCGCAGCATTCGTGAATCCGAGATAAACGATAATGACCGAATACCCAAGTTCCGTCAATTTCCAAGACCAAGCAAATCGGTTGGACATTTGATAGCATTGATCCCGCTGCAACGACCAACAAACACGCTCGGTCTGATCCATCAGGGAAACATTGGCCTCTTCAATTGCTTCTCCTATTCGTATGTGATTGCAGCGTGAGTTGACAGAAGCATCATGCGTCAAAGGCTTGCCTTTGAGTTCATCGTTCAATTCCTTCGTATGCGCCTTTGCTTCTACGAGGAGAATTCCGTCGCTTCCATTGACCTTACATGTGCTGGCAATGTCCCACTGTGGCCTTGTGCCACGCTTATCAACCAACCACCAATCATCCAACTTATCGCGAATCTTACAGGGAAGTAATCCGGTCGCCGTGTGCAATTGTACTTCTTTGATGTCACAGAAGCCCTCTGGCATCCAATAGTCGTTTTCAGACACAATACCCCATGGACTTGTCAATTTGGTCAGTCGCTTGGCAACTTGCTTACGTGTTCCATGCGTCAACCAATGACAACGAGGGTTGCTTCCTTTTCGTTGTTTTGGCTTTAGACAAAGCAGGAGATCTTTCATTCGAGAATCCTCTCGTAATGTAAGTTTAATTTGATACCAAGACCTTTCACACGGACTGTATCCCAGGAGAGCGGGCGTCTCGCCCGCTCTCCCGACATTCGCAAGATCCTGCTCTCATTTGGGATTTACATTTAGACAAACAGAACTCTTTGTGGATCAATAGACCGTTGACACATGGGGATACTTGAGTATCTTGTCATCGGAACTTACCAATGCGCTTTGGTAAACTCTGGAAGTGGCAACGATAATTTGATCTGCCGGATCTCTGTGGAAATCATCTGGCAACTGGGTTGACTCGACAGCGATCTCAGGAGTCAGCGGGAGAAGCTCGACCTTGGGGTAGGCAAGTGCTATTCTGAACCACTCGGACACTCCAATTGGAAGCTCCAGCCTTCCATACTCTGTGAGTTTGGCAATCTCCCAACAGGAGATGGCACTAATGCCTATGGCACCATTTTTGTCATCGGCAATAGCTTGCACCTGAGCTTTGCTCAGTTCTCCCGTGTCCAAGACCCACCATACCCACACGTGGGTATCCAGCACGATCATTCCTGGATTCCCCAATCGTCAAGCGCCACACCATCAAAAGGACGGTCGTATTTGTAGGGCTTGCCTCGTAGTGGGTATCGTTCCTTCTCTTCCTGAATTTCTTCAAGCCGCTTTATGGTAACTTCCACTTGCTCGCCGGGTTTGAATGGCAGACCCACGACGGTGAGAGTCCCATTGTCCGCCACGTTTGCTTTGGTTTTGAATGTTGCCATTCGGCTTACTCCCTCCAGGTCAGAATGGTCGTGGCAAAGTCCACGGCTCTTTCTTGGCTTATTTCTCCTGACCGCGCTTTCCGCCACAGTGCATTACCGACTTCTGGCGCCAACAATCGTGGGGCGCAAAGTTCATTGCCCCTTTCACGCGCGAGGACAAATGCTCAGTCGACAAGAACCCCCCTATAGTACGACATATGTTCTGAATTGCCAAGCCTATAGGGAATTCAGTGAACGGAGTAATCTCCGCCACAGTATGGTAAAATACGCGTTAATCAGTCCGCGTGCCACTGGAGGGGCACATTTGCGGAAGCACAGAGGACGCCAGAGATGAACAGTGCACAGGAAATGACCTACATCGCCGCCATAACCGATGCGCTCGACGTGGAGATGGCGCGCGACCCGGAGGTGATCATCTTCGGCGAGGACGTGGCCGGCCCATTCGGCGGCGCCTTCAAAGTGACGAAACCGCTGACGGAGAAGTACCCGCCGGAGCGCATCTTCAACACGCCCATGTGCGAGAACGCCTTCATCAGCATGGGCACCGGCATGGCGCTGATGGGTATGCGGCCGGTAATCGAGATGCAGTTCGCCGATTTCATCTCCAGCGGCTTCGACAGCATCGTGCAGTTCGCCGCCACGAACCACTACCGCTGGGGCGCGCCGGTGCCCTGGGTGATCCGGGCGCCGAGTGACGGGGGGCTGCGTTCCGGCCCGTTCCACAGCCAGAACCCGGAGGCGTGGTTTACACACTCACCCGGTCTCAAAGTCGTGGCGCCGGGAACGCCGGCCGATGCCAAGGGCCTTCTGATCGCGGCGATTCGCGACAACAACCCGGTCATTTACATGGAAAGCAAGATCCTCTACCGCTCGGAACGCGGGCCCGTTCCAGGAGGCGAATACATCGTGCCGATCGGAGAGGCCCACACGGCGCGGGAGGGAGCCGACCTGTCGATTATCACCTACGGCGCACAGGTACGGGAAGCGCAAGGGGCGGCCGTCCGGCTGGCGAAAGAGGGAATCGAGGCGGAGATCCTGGATTTGCGCACGCTCAAGCCGCTGGACGCCGGAGCAGTTCTCAGTAGCGCGCGCAAGACCGGCAAGGTCCTGATCGTTCACAGCGCCACGGGCAACACCGGCGTGGGCGCGGAAGTGGCGGCGCTGATCGCCCAGGAGGCGTTCGAGTGGCTTGACGCGCCGATCCAGCGGCTGACGGGCCTGGACGTGCCTGTTCCCTTCAGCCCGACGCTGGAGGACGCATACCGTCCCAGCGCGGAGAAGATCTTCGCGCTAAGCAAGGAACTGGCGGCATACTGAACATGGCCAACAGCAGCTTGAAACTGGCAACGCTCTGTTACGTTCAGCGGTCCGGTCAGACCCTCATGCTGCACAGGGTCAAGCGGGCCAACGATTATCATGAGGGCAAGTGGAACGGTCTCGGCGGCAAGTTCGAGCCGGGCGAATCGCCCGAAGAGTGCGTGGTACGCGAGGTCCAGGAGGAGAGCGGGCTCGTTTGCATCGACCCGACCCTGCGCGGTCAGATCACATTCCCCAACTTCGACGGTGAGGCCGACTGGTACGTTTGGCTTTTCCTCGCCCAGCACTGGACCGGGCAACTACACGACTCCCTGGAAGGAAGGCTTGCCTGGGTGGACAACGACCGGCTGCTGGAGCTGAACCTGTGGCCGGGAGACCGGCTGTTCATCCCCTGGCTGTTTGAGGAGCGGTACTTCTCGGCGAAATTTCTGTACAAGGACGGCGACTTTCAGGGATATGAAGCCACTTTTTACAGCCCAGGGGGGCGCATCGAGCATGAGAGTTACGAGCATCGAGCAGGCGCCGCGGACGCAGAATTCGTGCCAGCCTACGAGCCGGTCGACGACACTTTCTGCTGGCTGTGCGGCGGCGCGGTGAGCAAACGCCACTGCAAGATCATCTGTACGCAGTGCGGATTTACCCGGGACTGCAGCGATCCCTAAGGGGCGGCGGCTGCATCTCTGTTTTCTCCAGGCCCCGGTCACAGAGTTACGGCGAGCGGCAGGCGTTCCGTCCTGTATCTGACATCCCTCTACTGCTGCGCCAGGGCTTTCTCTCCGGCGGCAAGCACTTCCAGGATGCGATCTGTGTCGTAAACGCAGCCACCCCACGTGCCTCCACTCACGGCCTGCAGTGCCGCCCACAGGCGGGTATCGTCAGGGAGTCTCGGGTCGGCGGCCAGGTCGGGATGAAGAGGGCGGCCGGCCAAAAGCTCTGAACCGGCTTCGCGTTGCGCCGTCGCATCCGACCCGTTGCCAGCAACACCACTTCCATTGCTACTTGCCGGGCCCAGGATATCCAGGCTGCCCTGCAGGTTGACCGTGTCCACTTCGATTCGGATCGTATCGCCTTCCCGAACGCGTCCGATCGCGCCGCCCGCCAGGGCCTCGGGGCCGACGTGGCCGATGCAGGCGCCGGCGCTTACGCCGGAGAAACGGGCATCGGTGACGAGCGCAACCTGCTTGCCAAAGGGCAGATAGCGCAGAGCCGACGTCAGCTGGTAGGTCTCCTCCATGCCGCTCCCCATCGGGCCGCAACCGATCAGAACGATTACGTCTCCCGCCTGGACAGACTTCTCATGGTTGCCTTTGATGGCGGCAATCGCCTCGCGCTCGCTGCTGAAGACCCTCGCCGGGCCTGTCTTGCGGTAGACGCCGTCCGCGTCGACAACGGATGGATCGATTGCGGTGCTCTTGATCACCGATCCTTCGGGGGCCAGGTTGCCGGTGGGGAATGTGACCGTGCTGGTCAGGCCGCGCGCGGCCGCGGTCTTGGGGTCCATGATGACGTCGTCCGGGTCGACACCGTCGGCCGAGAAGAGGCGCTCACGCAGGCGCTTGCGGCGTTCGCTGCTCTGCCATTCGTCGAGCAGCTCGCCGAGCGGGCGGCCATGGACGGTGAGGGCGTCCAGGTGGAGGAGGTCCAGGTCGCGCAGGTGGAGCATAACCTCTGGGACGCCGCCGGCGAGGAATGCCTGAATCGTGGGATGGCCCTTGGGGCCGTTGGGCAGGACGTCGACAAGGCGGGGCACGTCCGCGTTGACGCGCTGCCAGTCAGCGACACTGGGGCGGGGCAGTCCGGCAGCGTGGGCGACGGCGGGGATGTGAAGCAGGAGATTGGTGGACCCGCCAAATGCGGCGTGAACGACTATGGCGTTGTGGAGGGCTTTCTCCGTGAGGATGTCGGCGCAGGCGATTTCGTTTTCGTGTAGTGAAACTAAAGCAACCGCTGACCGATCGGCCATATCCCTCCAAATCAACTGTCCCGAGGGCGCCAACGCCGCGTGCATCAAAGTGAGACCCAGCGCCTCCGCTACAACCTGGGCGGTCGCGGCCGTGCCGAGAAACTGGCAGCCGCCGCCGGGTGAGGCGCAGGCGCGGCAACCCAGTTCGGCGGCCTCTTCCATCGTGATTTCGCCGTGAGAGAAGCGGGCGCCGATGGTCTGCACTTTGCCGGCGTCTTCGCCGTCGCTGGGAGGAAGGGTCACGCCGCCGGGAACGAGTACGACCGGCAGTTCGCGTTGCGCCGCGAGCGCGATCATCATGGCGGGAAGGCCCTTGTCACAGGTGGCGACGCCCATCACCCCTTTGCGCGTAGGCAGCGAACGGATCAGGCGGCGCAGGACGATGGCCGCGTCGTTGCGGTAGGGAAGCGAGTCCATCATTCCTGTCGTGCCCTGCGAGCGTCCGTCGCAGGGGTCGGTGACGAAGCCAGCGAAGGGCACCATTCCCAACGCTTTGAGCCTTGCGGCCGCAGCTTCCATCAGCAGTCCGACCTCCCAGTGGCCGGTATGATAACCCAGCGCGATCGGCGTGCCGTCGGGCGCCCGAATGCCGCCCTGTGTGCTGAGAATCAGGAACTCCGGGTTGCGCAGGCGGCGCGGGTTCCAGCCCATGCCGGCATCCTGCGTGAGGCCGAAAATGTCGCCGCTGGGCGCGTTCCGCAGGAACTCTTCGTCCAGGGGCAAAGAGCCGGCGGGACCCGCGGCGTTGGTCTGGACGTCGAAGAGGCTGATGTCGTCGTTGTCTACCGGATTCCGGCTGGAATTCTTGGCGGCCATTGTCATTTCCTTTGCAAAGAAAAGCGCCTCTCATTATCTTACATTTTCGTGGTCTTCCGCTTGCCCTTTATAGCACGGGCGGATAAGATGGACAACCATCGTTCAGGCAGTTTTTCTTGTAGTCATCCAAAGCATAACCGATAAAAAACGCGCAGATACGAAACACCTTCGGCGCTGAACTCATCGGTGGCGCCGGCGGGCAATACGTGGGTGTTATCGAAAAAGAGGGTTGAACCGGCGGAGCGCAGTGACCGCCTGCGGTTTCTATCTCATATGAGGCTTCAAAATGACTCGCAAACTCCTCCTTACCGGCGCCGCCGGCAGGATTGGCAGTTTCTTCCACAACACTTTCGCCGATACCTATGAATTTGTACTCACGGACATCGTAGAGCCTGCGGATACCAGGGGCTCCCCGTTCACCAAAGTGGACTTGAGCGGCTTCGACGCAGTTCGGCCACTCTTTGACGGCGTCGATACTGTCGTTCACCTTGGCGCCGACCCGAACATGGATGCCCCCTGGGAGAGCCTGCTGCCCAACAACGTAATCGCCACTTATAATGTGTTCGAAGCGGCCCGGCTGGCCGAATGCCGGCGGGTCGTCTATGCCAGCAGCATCAACGCCGTGCTGGGCTACCCGCGAGATCAGCAGGTGCATACCAGCCAGCCGGTCTACCCGATCAACCTGTATGGCGCGACAAAATGCTGGGGCGAGGCGCTCGCCCGCTACTACTCGGCCGCACACGGCCTTTCATCCCTCTGCCTTCGCTTCGGCGCCGTCCAGCCCCGCGACTCTGAATGGATCCATTGGGATCACGAGTACGTCGAAATCATCCAGACGCTGGAGGACAATGCAAGTCTGATCGCAGCTGCAGTTGAGGCGGGCGAAGAGGTCATGTTCGGCAATTTCCACGGCATTTCAGACAATCGCTATAAGCGGCTGGACATGACCGACACGAATGCGATCCTCAACTACACACCTCAGGATGACGCCTTTGAGATGGCCCGGCGCCGCGGGAATCTGTAGCCTCGCCGGGTGCAGTTTCCTGCTGCATATTGCTCATCCGAGCGCTTTCAGATCCGCGTCAATGGCCTGCAATTTCTCTTGCGAAAGGCCTGCCTCGACCGCCTCCGGGTAGTAGGAAATCTGCTGTAAGGTCATGTGCATGGCCATAGGCAGGTCTGGATGGGAAGAGGCGCCGGGCATGTGCCTTTCCAATACGGCCTTTGCGCGCTCGTCACTCAGTACATCCTGCAACGTCGAGTGGATGCTGTAAGACATCGAGATCTCTCCTTCACATTATTCTGAATTCAGGGATGCTGCGCGCCGGCCGTTTCAACGTAGACCGCGTAGAGCGACTGGCTTCCTGCCATAAACAGCCTGTTTTTTCCCGCCCCGCCAAAACAGAGATTTGCGCAGATTTCGGGAAGATGGATCTGGCCAATGCGGGTTCCGTCCGGCGCGTAGCAGTGTGCGCCGTCGAAACCAGGGCCGGCCCAACCGGCCGCGGCCCACAGGTTGCCGTCTTCGTCGCAACGGATGCCGTCGGCCATACCAGGGTTCATGTCGACAAAAACGCGGCCATTTTCAAGACGGTTGTCCGCGGTTACGTCGAAAACGCGGATGTGGGAAGGACCGTCCGGGTCGTGAGAGCGTCCCGTATCTACAATATACAGGAGATCCTCGTCGGGCGAAAAACAGAGTCCATTTGGGCGCAGAAAGTCGTCTGCGACAACCGTGGCCTCACCGGTGGGGGGGTCGAGACGGTAGACTCGGTTGGGCAGTTTGGCCTCCGCTACCTTGCCTTCATAGTTGAGCATAATGCCGTAGCCGGGGTCGGTGAACCAGACGCTGCCGTCTGAATGAACCACGACGTCGTTGGGCGAATTGAGGCGCTTGCCTTCAAAACTGTCCATTAAAACCGTGATTGAGCCGTCATGCTCGGTCCGGGATACGCGGCGGCCGGTATGCTCGCAGGTAACGAGCCTTCCCTGCCGATCGCGCGTATTGCCGTTGCTGTGCTGGGCAGGGCTGCGATAGACGCTGACCTCCTGGCTCTCCTCGTTCCACCGCAGCATCCGGTTGTTGGGAATGTCGCTCCAGATCAGGCAGCGGGCGTCCCCGAACCAGACAGGGCCTTCGGCCCAGCGGCACCCGGTGAAGAGACGTTCGACGACTGCGTTGCCGATCCTGTACTTGCTGAAGCGATCGTCAAGCGCCTCGACGGCAGGGTCGGGGTAACGAACGACTTCCCCGCTCCAGTCCCGCTCTGCCAGTGACGGCGTGGACATGACAGTTTCTCCTTGGTTATGAACGGTGAATAAAAGTTCCTCTTACGCTGAAACATTATCGCAGACCAGACGCCTGGCTGCACAGATTTGCGGAGACGGAAAACTCACAGCGGCCACAGAAGCGGAATCAACGCAGTCGCCAGCGCCCACATGATGACGGTCAGGGGGATCCCGATCCGCAGATAGTCGCCAAACGTGTATCCGCCGGCGCCCTTGACGATGGCGTTGGTCTGGTAGCCCATCGGCGTCATGAAGCTGGCCGAGGCGCCAAAGGCGATTGTCATCAGCAGCGGCTGGGGATTCACTTGCAAGGTAGCGGCCATGGAGAGCGCAATCGGTGTGAGAAGCACGGCGACTGCATTATTGCTGATCAACTGTGTCAGCAGGCTGGTGAAGAGATAGAAGAGAGAGAGCATTACGACTGGGCTGACCTGGCCTGAAACTGAAATCAGTTGTTCCACGAGCAACTGGGCGAGCCCGGTCTTCTGCATCGCAGTGCCCAATGGAATCGTTCCTGCGAGCAGCAACAGCGTTGACCCGTCGAGTGACGACATCGCCTCGTCAGTGCGCAGGCAGCGTGTGGCGACCATCAGGGCCGCGCCGCCCAGCGCCAGAATGACGATTGGTATCTCGGTCAGGCTGGCCAACAGGATCACTGCCCCCATGATGATGAGGGCGAGACGATTTTTCGCGCGCCGGGCGATTGCCGATTCCACGCCCTCGACGAGAAGAAGCTTGAACACTTCGCTCACTGCGTGCAGGCCGGACCGGGTCCCCTGCAGGAGCAGGACATCCCCGCTATTGAGGCGCGCATGTCGCGGGCCGACTCGGCGTTGCCCGCCTCTGCGCTGCAGGCCCAGCACATGGACCTGGTGACTTTCTTCGAACTCCAACTGCGCCAGCTGGCGACCGATAGCCACCGAGTCCGGCAAAATGACCGCCTCGACGATACGGGTTGAAGGTAACGCGCCTGCCGACCTGTCGGCAGGGGGCGGGGTAAACTGTCCCGGCTCCGACACAGAGGCCGAGTAGGTTTCGATAAAGCGGGCAATCACCGGTGGCGCCCCGCAAATGACCAGTACGTCGCCCTCCTGGATGCGAAGCAGCTCTGCCCCCTCAGGCTCGAAGCGTCTGACCAGACCGAAGCGCGACGGTTCAGGACGCCGGGCGCGGTGGGGCTTGCCATCGCGCAGGAGCTCGAGTAGTTCGATCCGTTCCTGCGCCGAATCGCCGTTGTCGTGAAGGGCCCCGCGCAGGTGTGTCAGGCGCCGGTGGTGCCGCTCCGACCTGCGCCGGGAGAATCGGACGCCGGCTGCCTCACTGAACAGTTCGCCAACATTCTGGCCCAGCAACGGGCTCGCCTTTTCGACTTTCATCTCGGCGACGAATGGCGTCCTCAGGTGGCGGCCTTCGCCCAGGCTATCGGCCGGCGCCCTGTCCGGCAAGAGCTTCTGACTCGTGAGAACGACAAAGATGCCGCCGGCGACTGTGAAGATAAGGCCGAGCGGGGTGAAGGTAAGCAGGCTGAAGCCGGGTCCTCCCGCGGCTCTGTATAAGTCATCAACCAGGATGTTGGTGCTGGTGCCCAACAGCGTGATGGTTCCGCCCAACACGGCAAAGTAGCTGAGCGGGATGAGCAGCTTGGACGGCTGGATGCGGAAGCGCTGGCTGAGAGAAAGGACCACCGGGGCCATCATGACGACGACAGGCGTGTTATTCATAATGGCGCTGGCCAGAGGAATGACTCCGCCCAACAGGATCAGCAGACGGCGGGGACTGCCGCCGGAGAAGCGGGCCAGGCCGATCGTCACGATTTCCAGCGCGCCGGTGCGAAGCAGGCCTCCGCTGATCACAAACATTGCGCCCACCGTAATTGTGGCCGTGCTGGCAAATCCGGACAATGCCTCGCCAGCACTCAGAATTCCGGTCAGGGCAAGGGCCGCTATGGCAAGAGCCGAGGTTGTCTCTGTTGCCAGCCAGTCAGTCAGATAGAGATAGGTCGCCACCACAAGAATGACGACAAGCAAAATCATTTCGGCAGTCATGGACGGCAGCTTCTAATTCGCATAGTAATCCAATTACAATGGGCAGGCTGTATCGAAAGGTCTGAGCGGGGACAGCTATCAGGATACTGTTTTGGCTGTCGCGAGTCAAGCCTGAGTGTGCCTTGTCAGGGCGTACTCTGTTATCGTTCTGGCTCGACTGCAGAGCATCCGGCTTCTCCTTGTCTGGAACCGTCTCCATCCCGAGGGGACCGAAAGTTATGCCCGTCGCAGCGGCCAGTTGTCGGAGGACGAAGCCAGCTGGCATCGAGAGGAGCTGTCCGTCGCCTTCTCACAGGATGAAGGAGCGAATTGGTCGGCCCCTCGTGTAATTTGCCCGAGAGAAAGATGCCTGGATTTCATATCCATACGTCTTTGAACACGCTCCGGGTCAACTCTGGGTCCTGACCGGCCAAGGTGATCTGCGATTGCGTGTAGGGGAAGAGGCTCTTCTGGACAGTTGAAGCTGGCGATAGGTGAGAGGCTCTTCAGAATCTCGGCCAGCGGGGAAGTAAACGTTGGGTCCCGAAGGTAGTGAGCGAGGTCAGACCTTCAACTAGCTTCTGAAAATGACAGCAAGAGAGCGGGCGAACGGACTCGAACCGTCGACATTCAGCTTGGGAAGCTGACGTTCTACCACTGAACTACGCCCGCAAAGTGAACCGTCTTCGAGTTGCGCATATCGGCCAGTGGGGCCCGCGAACTCTCTCGCCTATAATACAGGCGCGATTTTGCACTGTCAAATCAGCGAACTCGTCGCTTGCGCTATCCATTTGTTTCGTGTAAAACTACGACGTGGAATCCTGCGCTTTCAGTACAGGCAAGTCGCCCCATGCTTCACAAGTCGAGCATAGACCTTTCGGGAAAACCGTTCCGCGGGTATGGCCTGAACTTGACGCAAATCACAAGAACTTCGCAACAGGAGGAGACGTTAGAATGATACAGTTTGACTTTGGCCGCCTGGAACAAGTGGAACTGCGCACAGTATGGGTGAGTGAGGACAGCGACTTTGCCACTTGGCTGGCGCGGGGCGACAGTCTGGCCCTCTTGGGCGAAGCGATCAACATGGACCTGGAGTTGGAAGACATGGAGGGCTGGGTTTCGCCTTACCCCAGGGGTGTGATCTGCCGAAGTCGCGGCAGCGGCGGGTACGTCGTAATCGAGAATCAACTGGAACATACCGACCAAAGCCACTTAGGGCAGCTTCTCACCTACGCCGCAGAGTTGAAGGCAGCCACGATGGTGTGGGTGGCCGCTAAATTTACTCAGGAAGATCGAAACACGCTCAACTGGTTGAACGAAATTACCACTGATAGCATACGGTTCTTCGGCCTGGAAGTAGAGTTGTGGCGAATCGGTGAATCCCCACTTGCTCCGAAGTTTGATCTGGTCAGCAAGCCAACCGGCTGGGAGGAAAGCACGGTTGCGTCCGAAAGAAGCATCCCTGACAGCGCGACAAACCGGACGCCGACTCCAATCCCCACCCCTGCGCCTGAGGCAGACGAGACATCACTGGAGGATCAGTTACAACAGGTAGAGAACGAACTGCAACTGGAATATCAGCTCGTAGAAAACGAACTGCAAATGGAGTACTGGCAAGCTTTGCGTAAACACCTGGAAAACAGTGGGAGTTTCATCCGTCCCGGCACCCCTCGTTCACAGAACTGGATGAACTTTGACGTTGGCCACTGGCGCCTGCGGATGACCGCCTTCAACAATATGCGAGAAGGCGGAATCGGCGTACAGTTGGTGATTCGCGAAGGTGATGCCGAAGTTTCCTACAATACACTTTACCATCAGCGCGGGGAGATTGGAGCCGAGATTGGCGACGCCCTGGAGTGGCGCGAGCTGCCCGAACACAAGCAGGGCCAGGTGATGCTGCGCAAGTACAACGCCGACCCGACCAACCGGTCACAATGGCCGGGACAGCACGACTGGTTCAAAGAAAAACTGGAGGCGTTTGACAGGGCATTTCGCCCGCGTATTTCGACTTTCGGCGTCGCAGATTAGAGGCGCTGAAGGTCTCTCTCTTTTCTTTCCGGGTCTTCCGGGTGATATGAATCTTCGCCGCCCATGCTGGTTTTGCAAGGACAGCGCCGGATGCGCGAGCTTTTTCCGGCCCACCGTGGCGGCGAATCTCTCGCCCTTGGCGGCTACTCCCCAAGAATCTCAGCCGCAAACTCTCCACCTGACATGATGCGTCTTCCGTCCACGTCGATTGTGCACTGCGTTGGAATGACATCGACGTGGTGATCGGACTTCCAGTCGGCGCCTGTCTGCCCACCGTAGGGGTCGCCAAAGGCCACGTGCACGCCGGGATATTTCTCGTCCTGAAGCAGATTGCCAACCAGCCCGGTCAAAGCAATGTTTGTCCCAATGGCAAATTCGCCAACCCTGTCCGCGTTCTCCGCTCCGAAGATGTAGGATTGGACATCCTCCTCCAATGATCTGTCTTCACTTCGCACTGCCTTCACACGCCCGTCTTCGACCTCAAATGTAACCGGCGTTTCGAGGATTCCGTATCGTTCGCTGAAGTAATCGCCCAGCTCGTCCACCACCAGTATCCCGTTTGCGTTGCCCGGCGAAGTGAAGGTCTCTCCCTCCGGCAGGTTCCCCCACTTGCCCGGCTCATGGTAAAGCCCGTGGCAGGGAATCCAATGGAAATCCGGATTCAAAGTGGCGGTAAAGTCGGCGCCCTTGGGATTGGTGACCCGGATCTCTGAGGCGCACTTGACGATCTCGTGCACCCGCATGGTTACGTCGTAGATGCGCTGGTAGTCGACTCTCATCCCCTGCGTCATCAGAAGGGGGGTGATGTTGATCATATGGCCGTGGCGGGCTCCGGCTGGATTCGCCTGCATGACAGCCGGCATATAGGTCATTCGAAACTTAAGTTCACCTGGGCGGCTGCTGGCGGTATAGAAACTGACGTGCGGTTGAAACCGTTCCAGCGCAGTCTGAAGAATTTTGGGAATCTCGGTAATGGGGCGAATGCCGAGCGATTCGAGGGTATGAATCTCTACGGCATCGGCAATGGGACTTGCGGCTTCGGCCAGCGCCTGGCTGATGAGCGACGAGCCCTCGTCACCGAGGATAAACACCCGCTCACCGGGCTGCACAGCCATGCAGATTCGCACTGCGACTTCTGCGCCTGCCCGCATATCGTCAAGAGTGAAAATTCCGGCATCGGTCATTGCCTTACAATCCTCCAGGTTTTTGAAGTGAACAAGGTCGCAGTTCCCGCAGGCGGCAAAACCGCCCTGTGAGGTGACTGACGGTCTATCCGAGGATGACCGGCTCTTCCGGGTATTGAATCAGCGAAGGGCGTTCTCGCTGCGCCAGGGCAATGACAATGGTCAGCGGCCCCAGTCGTCCCCAAAACATGGTAAACGCAATCAGCGCCTGTCCCCACGCGTTCAGCTTGTGTGTGAAGCCCAGAGAGTAGCCGGCATTCGAAAAGGCGCTTACGACCTCGAATCCCAGCGCAAAGATGTCGCCCTGGTTCAGCAGAGACAGGACGATGGTGACAGCCCCAACCAGGAGCGTGCTGACCGTCATGATGGCAACGGCTTTGTTCAATGTTTCTCTCGGCACGGACCGGCCGAATGCCACGGCCTGGTTATCTCGCCCTTTGGCGGTTGCCAGGGCCGAGATCAGCAACACGCCAACAGTGCTGGTTGTCACACCGCCGGCCATACTCGCCGGCGCGCCGCCCATAAACATCCAGAACAGCAGCATCAGCTGCGTACTTTGGCTTATTTCCTCCAAGGGTAGTATCGTCAGGCCTGCCGTCCGGGAGGAAATGACTGTGAAGATGCTGATCGCAATTTGCTCGCCCAGAGAGTGCGCGGCCAGGGTAACTTCGTATAGATGACGGTCCAGAAACATAATGGCCAGGCCGGCGACAAGGAGCAAGGCCGCCAAGCCCAATGTTATACGCGTGTTCAGGGCCAACATACGATTTCTGAAATAGCCGACCACGTCGTAAGACACTGCAACGCCAACGCCACCGAGTATAATTAAAGCGGACATCACAGCGAGAGTATAATAGTCGGCCCCAAAACCGAACACCGGAGGGTGGCCGCTGCCTGCGAACAGGTCGAAACCGGCATTGCAATAGCTGCTGACAGCGTGGAAGAGCGCCAGCCACAGCGCCTCGCCGTCGGGAAATTCTGTGCGCCAGCGCAGCCAAAGCAACAGCGTGCCAACCGCCTCGATGGATACCGTAACGACCAGGACATAGAGCGCAAGATTGGCGACACCGCCGAGCCGCCCCCAGTTACGTGTCAGGGTGAACTGCCTTTCGCCACCCAGTGACTGCTGGATCAGGAATCGCTCATTCAGCGTAACGCGCCGCCCAACCAGGCGGAAAAGCAGCACGCTGAAGGCGATAAAGCCGACGCCGCCAACTTGAAGAAGAACCAGAATAATGAACTGACCCAACCGGCTGAAATCCGTGGCGGTCGTGAGGACCCCGAGCCCCGTGACCGTAACGGCGCTGGTAGAGGTGAAAGCCGCCTCCATCCAGGAAATAGACACGCCCGAGTTTGTCGCGGCCGGCAGCTTCAGAAGCAGTGTACCGAAGAGGATGATGATGGCAAAGCCGATAATCAGCAGGCGAGGAGCCTGTGCCCGTGCCAGACGGTGGTCTGCGGCCTCCCCGAAAGGGACACCATCGCCGGTGAAGCCCGGTCGTTCGAAACGAGGCCCCCGCTCCGCTCGGAGTTTCAACAAGAACTCGTCGGAATCTCCATTCGCTGATCTGAAAGGCTCTTGGCGCATCTGCTAGGTAGAACGATTTTCCCTGACCAGTTTTCGGCGGCTTCTTCCAACGTAAACCTGGCTGCATTCCTGGCGCGACGAACAACGCGGGATGGCCAATGGGTAATGTACACCCGAGCAAGTTTCCGTCCAAAACGAAGGAGCAGGCACGCGTGGCTCTGCTCAACTGGCGACGCGTGCCTGCTCCTTCCTGCATGTTACTTGGTATAATACAGATTATACGGAATAAAAATACAGAAAGGGTCCCCTCCCCTGTTGCTCCAATTTCTTGCCATTTTGCCTCTCATAATGTACCCTATGTACCCTCACTCCGAAAACGCGGTTTGGAATCTACCGGCTTCCGGCCCCAATAGCGCAGTGTGGAGAACTTCCCCGAAATGATCCTGTACTTGATCCGGCACGGACAGTCAGCCAACAACCTTCTGGCTGAACAGCTCAAAGAACGGCCAGGGCCCTTCCCGTTCGAAACCTACATGAAGAGCAGGGTGGCAGAACCGCCGCTGACCGAAATGGGTGAGCAGCAAGCGGAGAGGCTGGGCGCTTATTTCGATGGCATGGAGATATCCCGCCTTTTTTGCAGCCCAATGTTGCGTACGATGCAGACGATGCGGCCCCTTGCCGAATCTCAGGGCCGCGAACCGGCGCTCTGGATCGATTTGCACGAACACGGGGGCATATTCCTCAAGCCAGGTCCGAACGCGAAAGCTGTCGGCTATCCCGGACTCAACCGCGCTGAGATGAGCGAAATGTTTCCCGGCTACCGGATCGACGGCATTGGAGAGAACGGCTGGTGGCACGGAGATGAAGAAGATATGGCTTCCTGCCACGCCCGTGCCGTGCGGGTGGCGGAAAAGCTGCACCGGATGGCAGGGGAGTCGGAAGAGGATGAGAGCGTCGCCGCCGTCTCTCACGGCACCTTTATGGACAGTCTCCTGAAGGCCCTCCTTGGGTGCCTGCCGGGAAAGGAGCTCTACTTCAACCATCACAATACCGGCGTCACGCGGGTCGACTTTTCCTCTTCTCGCCCAGATGGCAAAACAGTAGTGACCGTCCGCTATACGAACCGGGCTGAGCATCTTACCGACGAAGATATGACTTATTGAGAGGAGTCCTCATTGCCTGATTCACGCCCCCGCCTTCTTGCGAGCGACCTGGAAGGCGTTCTTGTTCCTGAAATCTGGATTGCCTTCGCCGAGAAGACCGGGATTGAGCAGTTGCGCCTGACAACGCGAGACGTTTCCGACTATGATCAGTTGATGCAGATGCGGTTGAAGATATTGAAGGAACGAAATCTTCGCCTGCAGGACATCCAGGATGTAATCGCTACCATCTCCCCCCTGTCGGGCGCGGTTGAGTTCGTTGACTGGGTTCGCGAACGCGTACAATTCGTAGTTCTTTCCGATACTTTCAACGAGTTTGCCAAGCCTCTGATGGCTAAACTCGGCTATCCGACGATCTTCTGCCATTCTCTTGAAGTTGACGGGACCGGATCCATCACCGGCTATCGTCTGCGCCTCGACCAGTCCAAGCGTAAGGCGATCTCAGCATTTCGCGATCTCCAGTTCCAGACCCTGGCCATGGGCGATTCCTATAACGACATTGCGATGCTGAAGATGGCTGACGTGGGCGTCCTTTTCGATCCTCCAGCCAATGTAATTGACGACCATCCCAACTTCCCTGTGGTCCGCAACTATTGTGAGGCTAAGAGAGCTGTTGAGGCGTGGTTGTTGGATAGAGGATAGAAGCAAAACGCTGCACTGACCGGCTCGTTCCAACTGACAGGACATATATGACCAGCACTCAGGGTGGTTCCAGCCAAGCGGCGCCTAAGTCCAGTTCAACCGAATTGGTGTCAGCGCTTGGTTACATCTTATCCGTGTCCTATCCCCTGCTGGCGCTTTCTACAGGCGTCAGGGCTCTGTTTCAGCTCCTTCTGAAGGAAGGCGTTGTCAACTATCTGGCGCCGACTCTGAGCTTGGTGGCAGCAGTCTGCTACCTGACCGCGACGATAGGTTTCGCCCACCGCAGGCGCTGGGCCTGGCGTCTCTCAGTCGGCGTTCTTGCATTTGAGACTGTCCTCACTCTTCTGGTAGGTTCCCTCAGTTTAATCATCCCCGAAACAATAGGGCGAACCGTCTGGCGGCATTTTGGCGCCGACTACGGTTATTTTCCGCTCTTTCAACCGGCGATTGGCCTGGCCTGGTTGTTCTGGCCGTCGATTATGCGGCAGTACGGTCTGAACCCCAATAGGAATCGTGTGGATGACAATTCTGCCCAGACTGAGGTTGGGAGATAGATTTGGGGCGCCAGAGGGTCTCCGTCCACCAGAAGAAGAATAGCCGGGTCTTCGAAAGCTGTTTCCATCCGGCCGCTCAGCTATGACGATTATGCAACCGGGATGAACGTTCACCGATACTTTGGTTTGATGTTCAGGGCGCTGGTTCTCCTGAGCGCCCTGGCCATGTTGTTGCCGCTGGCCTATCTGGTATTCAGAGCCGCCGGAGTCGGCTGGACTGAAGTCCTCGCCCTGTGGAGCCGCACTCGCATGCTGTCCATTATGTGGAACAGCGTCCTGCTCGTTTGCGGCGTTACCATATTGTCACTCGCGCTAGCTCTTCCCTTCGCCTGGCTGACCGAAAGGACCGACCTGCCGGGTTGGAGAATCTGGACCGTGCTGGCCATGATGCCCCTGGTAATCCCAAGTTATGTCGGCGGTTTCACCTTGATTGCCCTGTTCGGGCCGAGAGGCGCCTTGCAAGAACTCCTCTCCCCTTTCGGCGTAGAGCGGCTGCCGTCAATCTACGGATTCCCCGGCGCGCTGTGGGTCTTGACGCTCTTTACCTATCCCTACATCTTCATGAGCATTCGCGCCGCGCTGCACAGGCTCGATCCGTCGATCGAAGAAGCCGCGCGTTCGCTGGGGTACAATGGATTGCAGACATTTCTGAAAGTGACATTGCCCAATCTGCGGCCGGCTATCACAGCGGGCGGGCTGCTGGTGGCCCTGTACACGCTCAGCGATTTCGGCGCGGTCTCGTTACTGCGCTTCAACAGTTTTACGCGGGCTATCTATGTTCAGTATCTGAGCAGCTTTGATCGAAATGTTGCCTCACTCCTGTCATTGGCGCTGATCGTGATTACGATTATACTACTGCTGTTTGAAAGAAACAGCAGAGGGCGGGGACGTCCACGCTACTACCGCAGTAGCGCCGGTGTGGTTCCGCCGCGTAAACGTACTGAACTTGGCCGTCGCAAGTGGCTGGCGCTCGCCTTCTGCGGCGCCGTTGTAATGGCTTCTCTGGTCCTGCCTACTGGCGTGATTCTCTACTGGTTGCTGCGTGGTCTGGCAGCGGGCGAATCTCTTGCGCCTGTCCTGGCGGCAACGCTCAACAGTTTTCGCGCCGGCGCCTTGGCTGCGGCGGCTGCAGTAATTTTTGGGCTGCCCATCGCCTATGCCGCTGTCAGGATGGGGGGGCGGCTGATGTCCTTTGCGGCGAGGGCCGTGTATCTGGGATACGGATTGCCGGGAATCGTTATCGCGCTGAGCTTGGTATTTTTCGGAGCGAATTTCGCCCCTTGGCTTTACCAGACCATGTGGATGCTGGTGTTTGCCTATATCGTCCGCTTCTTGCCCCAGGCCATAGGGGCTATACAGATTAGTCTACTCCAAATGAATCCACGACTGGAGGAAGCGGGTCGCAGCCTGGGTTTGGGAAACCGCGCCGTGTTCAGGCGGATCACTGTCCCTATCGTGCGCCCAGGCGTTTTGGCGGGGATGGCTCTCGTTTTTTTGACGACTGTGAAGGAGTTGCCGGCGACGATGCTCTTGAGTCCGACAGGATTTTCGACATTGGCGACGCAGATCTGGTCGGCTACGGACGAAGCATTTTTTGTCCGGGCGGCCGCGCCAGCGCTTATTCTTTTGGTCATGTCAGCGTTCAGTATCTTTCTTGTGCTCATGCAGGAGGAAGGGGAAGTGGTTAGCGGCTAGCGCCGGTCGCTGAACACCGCCCATTCGCGCTATGAGTCGACTGGAACAGAAACCACCAGGCCTTCACCTGCAAGGCATTTCCAAACAGTTCCGCACGAGTGAACCCACCGTCTTGGCACTCAATGACGTCTCGTTGACGGTTGATCGGGGCGAGTTTATTGCTCTCCTGGGTCCTTCCGGGTGTGGAAAAACGACGACACTTCGGATCATTGCCGGATTTGAACGCGTAGACGCCGGCGCCATAGAGATTGACGGCGCGTTAGTGGCCAGTAACGCGGTCCACGTACAGCCCGAAAGGCGCCGCGTCGGCATGGTGTTTCAGGAATACGCCCTGTTCCCTCATATCAATGTTCAGGCCAACATTGAGTTCGGGTTGCGCCGCATGGTGGCGGCCGACAAAAAAGCGCGCACAGGGGAAATCCTGGAACTGGCAGGGTTGGCAGGCCTGGAAAGGCGGATGCCGCATGAGCTGAGCGGTGGTCAGCAACAGAGAGTCGCCCTGGCAAGGGCGCTGGCTCCGAAACCAGCCTTAATCCTGTTGGACGAACCTTTCAGTAATCTGGACGCCGGACTGCGCGCACGCATGCGCGCGGAAGTGGGTGAGATTCTTCACGCCGCCAAAACAACTGCGATTCTCGTTACACATGATCAGGAGGAAGCGCTGAGTCTGGTGGATCGAGTCGCGGTCATGCTGAACGGTAGCGTTGAACAGGTAGCCTCTCCACACGAACTGTACACAAATCCGGCAACTCGATCAGTAGCTGAGTTCATCGGAGATGCGAATTTCATATCCGGGGTCGGGCATGGGGACAGCATTGAGTGTGAAATAGGAATACTGGCCGCGCGGAGGCAGATTCACGGTCCCGTGGACATATTACTTCGGCCGGAGAGCATCGAGCTCCTGGCCGCGCAGCCCGGTCTCCCCGCGGCCCGAGTAAAGCGCTCACTTTTTTTCGGCCACGACCAATTGATAACGGTGCAATTCCCAACAGGCACATATCTCACGGCGCGTTTGGGGCCATCTGATGCCTACGTTCCAGATTTGCCGCTGCAGGTGGCTGTACGTTCACCTGTAATCGCATATCCACGCAAGAACTGATGGTCCATTGCATTGCACAATGGCAACCAACCGGCCCTATGAATTGCGCGACAGGAACTAAGGCGAGAGGCGACTGACAATGAGTGAAGGAGTCATTCTGGAAGAAGTCCTCGACATTCACGAGCAGTTTCAGGTTTCGTCACCGGCGCTGATGGTGATATTTGGCGCTTCCGGGGATCTGGCAAACCGCAAGCTTCTACCGGCGATCTACAGACTTTCTCAACAGAGGCTATTGCCCCCCAAATTTGTCATTCTTGGTTACGCGCGTTCACCCTTAAGCGACGAGGAACTGCGCCAGCGCGCTCGAACCAGCATGTTGGGGAATCCGGAAGTCGAGTTTCAGAGTGCGGATTGGGATGCCTTTGCCCCGCGTCTCTTCTATATGGCTGGTGAGTATGATGACGCCGAAGGATTCCAGCGACTTCGCGATCGCATCATCATGCTGGAAGAGCAGTGGAACATCGGTGGCAACCGTCTCTTCTACCTGTCTACACCACCGTCGGTCTACGAACCGATTATCACCTGCTTGGGCGCCGCCGGTCTCGTTGAGCCCGCCAGCAAGCAGAGCTGGACTCGCGTCGTGATTGAGAAGCCATTCGGCAGCGATCTGCAGAGCGCGCACAAGCTCAACGACCATGTACTTTCAGTCTTCAATGAAGAACAGGTATATCGCATCGATCACTATCTGGGCAAAGAGACGGTACAGAATGTACTCGTATTTCGCTTCGCAAACGGGATTTTCGAGCCGATCTGGAACCGCAACTACGTTGACAATGTGCAGATAACGGTGGCGGAGAGTATCGGTGTTGAGGGCAGGGGAGGTTACTACGAAAAATCCGGTGCGTTGCGGGACATGATGCAAAATCATCTCTTGCAGCTTGTCTCCCTGACAGCGATGGAGCCGCCGATCGCCTTTGACGCCAAAGCGGTACGTGACCAAAAGGTTAATTTGCTTCAGGCAATCCGGCCATTGCAGCCGGAAGAGGTGCCAGAATTCGTAGTCCGCGCCCAGTACGGGGCCGGCACGGCGGCTACGCGCCCTGTCCCTGCCTATCTTGAAGAAAGCGGCGTCGCTCCCGACTCCACAACAGAGACATACGTGGCCTGGCGCCTCGAAATCGACAACTGGCGCTGGCAGGGCGTTCCTTTCTATTTGCGTACCGGCAAGGCCCTGCCGCGCAAGGCCTCCGAAATCTCTGTTACCTTCCGCCGGGCTCCTCATCTGCTATTTGACTCCACCGAAGGATTCGACTACCCGTCGGGTCAAGACGAAACGGGCGTCCGAGCAACGAACCAGAGCCTGCGTCTGAATGGTGACAGCCTGAGCCGCAATGTCCTGACCATGCGCATCCAACCGGATGAAGGGATCACGCTCAAGACCCTGGCCAAACGTCCGGGTCCATCGGTCAACCTTACACCCGTCAACCTGGAGTTCACTTACGGCCACAGTTTTGGCGAACCCCCGGACGCGTATCAACGCCTCCTGTTGGATGTCGTCCTGGGAGACTCCACTCTCTTTACCAGGCGGGATGAAGTGGAGTTGGCGTGGCAACGAATCACGCAGGTGTTGGATGGATGGCGAATGCAGGAAGAACAGTCCAGGAACGGAAGCATACCCTTCCGACTGCCCCACTACCCGGCGGGCACCTGGGGTCCCCGAGATGCCGACACACTACTGGAACGGGAAGGACAACACTGGGTCACTGAGTGAATAACGATGGAGTGAACCGGAGAGGCCGCTGTGCCTCTATTATCCTCACAGTAGTTCTCCTCCGCAGCTCTTGCAAGCATCTTCAGCTTGAACGGTGAACGGCAGCAAGTACAGTTCTCCTCCACAATGAACGCCCCGGGACAATCGATCTGTAACTGTTGCCTCTATCCTCTCTATGAATTCCCAAACTCGATGCGAAACGCCTATTCTGAAAGTGCGGCAATTGGACCGGCCGCTTGCCGTTCGGACGTGTGGCAGCTACCAGCCTTCAGAATCGTGGGCTATAATGGTCAGCGCTACCGAAAAAATGCGGGTGGGCATTCCGGCAGGCGGCATGTCTCCGGAGGAGGATATGGCCACGGGCGGGGCAAGCTACTTTTTCACTCGCATTCGCAAACAGCCTTCGCACGATGAACGGCAGGCGGTCCATGGACCTGGTGGACGATAAAGGCTGGCAGTTCCAGACCAAATATCTGAACCATGAAGACCAGTTCGCGGACTGGAAACGCTGGCAGGCGTACAAGACGCGCAATCGGGAGAGGTTCAAGGCCGTTGACGTCGGTATCATGGAGGAACATCTGGCCATAGCTCTCACATGGAGGTCGTTATGAGGCTGCGCTACATGGTGGAGGGCAAGTGGCGGGACAAAGAGTCGTTCGTCTATGATCTGATCGGTGTGCAGCCGACGAGGGAGCAGTTCAGATGGCTCGTCGATGCTGATGCCGCACAGTGTATTCGGTCGTAGTCCGAGCGCCATTCCCCTGGGAGCATCTCGTTGTGAATATAGTTGGCAACATCTCCGTACATCCCCCCCTCCCGCAGGCTATCAGTCGGTTGCAGGAGTTGGCGTACAATCTTTGGTGGACCTGGAATCCTGATGCGCAGGATATCTACGAATCAATAGACAAGGAATTGTGGGAGCGGGTCAGCGAGAATCCGGTCAAGTTTCTCCATACCGTGTCGTTGCAGCGACTGAAAGAGGCTTCCCGCGATCCCGATTATCTGCAGCGGTACAATTCTGTATTGCAGCGGTTTGACGCCTATATGGCAGAGGACGCGAACACCTGGTTCAAGCGCAATTTTCCGGGCCGACAGAACGAGTTGATCGCCTACTTCAGCGCAGAGTTCGGACTGCACGAAGCGCTGCCCATCTACAGCGGGGGCCTGGGAATCCTCAGTGGCGATCATTGCAAGGAGGCGAGTGACATGGGCTTGCCTTTTGTCGGCGTCGGTTTCCTGTACCCTCAGGGCTATTTCACCCAACAGATCAACGCCAAGGGCGGTCAGGAAGCAATTTACGAAAAAATCGATTTCTCTGGGGCGCCGGCTACCCAGGCTGTGGACCCGGAGGGCAACCCGGTTGTCGTCCATGTCGATCTCCCTGGCCGAACTGTCTACGCCAAAGTATGGAAGATTCAGGTGGGTCGGGTAGTTCTCTATCTGATGGATACCGACGTAGAGCAGAATGCCCATCAGGACAGAGAACTCAGCGCAAGGCTTTACGGCGGCGACCGTGAAATGCGAATAAGCCAGGAATACGTATTGGGCATTGCAGGCGTGCGTACTTTGAGAGCTCTCGGTTACGAACCGACAGTCTGGCATATGAACGAAGGTCACAGCGCGTTCCTCAGCCTAGAACGCATACGGGAGCTGGTGCAGGGAGGCATGGAGTTCGACGCCGCGGCTGAAGTCGTGCGCGCCGGCAACATATTCACAACCCATACGCCCGTGGCCGCCGGCCATGACGCCTTTCCTCTGGAACTGGTCGACAAGTTCTTCTGGCAATACTGGGGGCAATTGGGCATCGACCGCGAACGCTTCCTGGCGCTGGCCCGACATGAGCATGGGTGGGGCGCAGAGTTCAGTATGACTGTACTGGCCTTTCGCTTAAGCGCCTATCACAACGGAGTGAGCGCGCTTCACGGGCAGGTTTCCAGGCGGATGTGGGGACATCTTTGGCCGGGAACGCCTGAAGAGCAGGTCCCAATCAGCCACATTACCAACGGCGTACACACGGAATCATGGCTGGCCCCGGAGAAGCGAGCGCTGTATGAACGCTACTTCAGCCCGGACTGGCTCGAGGAGGTCGACTGCCCTGACGCCTGGCGAAAGATTGAACTGGTTCCTGACGAAGAGATTCGGTCGGCCCACCAGGAATGCAAAGAGAAGCTGGTTAGCTTTCTGCGCACGCGCCTTAAGAGTCAGCAGTTGCGCCATGGGGAGGGTCACTGGAAGCTTTCCAGGATTGACAACGTGTTCGACCCGAAGGCGCTGACGTTGGGCTTCGCGCGCCGCTTTGCAACCTACAAGCGCGCAACGCTCATCTTCCATGACAAAGAGCGGCTCGGGCGGCTTCTGAATGATCCGCATCGCCCGGTTCAGATCATCTTCGCAGGCAAAGCTCACCCGGCCGATGACTATGGCAAGGCATTGATCGAACGCATCTATCGGTTGAGCCAGGAGAAGGGTTTCTTCGGCAAGATCGCTATCGTCGAAAACTATGACATCAATGTCGCCCGCCATCTGGTTGGCGGCGTCGACGTCTGGTTGAATACGCCGCGCCGTCCGCTCGAAGCCAGCGGCACGAGCGGCCAAAAGGCGAGCATCAATGGGGCGCCTAACTTCAGCATTCTCGACGGCTGGTGGCGGGAAGGTTACAACGTCGAGAATGGCTGGGCGATCGGCGAAGAACGCGAGTACAAGGATGAAGAGACACAGGACGAGGCCGATGCCCTGAGCCTCTACTCCATTTTGGAAGAAGAGATCGTTCCTGAGTACTATGATCATCCGGCTGCCTGGACAGGACGCATGCGGAGGGCGATAGTGTCCTGCGGGCCGCAGTTCAGCATGCGCCGTATGCTGGCAGAGTACACTCGCACACTCTATGTTCCTGCGGTGGACAGCAGTCGCTCCTACAGCGCTAACTTCGGGGAGTCGGCGCGCCGGCTGTCGCACTGGAAGCAACATATCCGGAACGAGTGGCAGACCGTTTTCGTGTCCGTACCGGAGCATCCCCCCGCGCAGGCAAAGACAGGTGACCCCATAGAGATTGAGGCTCAGCTCTGGCCGGGAAGGCTGTCGGCAAGTGACATCGCCGTCGAGTTGATTACATTCGCTGCTGAGGATGGAGATGAGACCAAGATGCCGACCGCTGACCAACAGAAACCGATCGCTTTGCAGTCCCTCACAATGCAGGCGGTCCTGTCCACCCCCCAGGAGCCCGGTCACGCCCTGCATGACAACAGTATCCGATATCGAGGAATTTTCGTTCCGGCAGAAACTGGAAAGTACAGTTTCGGTGTACGAGCGCGACCCCATCACCCTGACCTCATTCATCCACTTGAATTAGGGCTGAGTTCCTGGGCCTAGCCCGTAGCCGCAGACCTGCAGTGGACCGCACTGCGAACTGTTCGGAGGAGACACACAGAGCAAGGAGGCTCAGATGCGAATCTTGATTGCCGGAGGTACAGGTCTGATTGGATCGACCCTGGCGAATTTCCTGGCCGGTAGCGGTTGTGACGTTACAGTTCTGACAAGGTCTCCGGAACGCCATCAGTCCTTTGCGTCCGCAGGCGTGCAACTTCAGGAGTGGGACGGAGAAACGGCGGATAGCTGGGGCCATCTCGTTTCCCAGGTCGATGCAATCGTCAATCTTGCTGGCGCAGGGATTGCTGACGGACGCTGGACCTCTTTTCGTAAAGAACAGATAAGAGAAAGTCGTGTCAGAGCCGGACAGGCTCTGGTGTCCGCAATTCGTGATGCTGACACGGTCCCGAGTGTGTTGATTCAGTCGTCTGCCGTAGGGTACTACGGACCAGCCAGTGATCGAACTGTGGACGAGCAGGCTTCGCCCGGGACGGATTTCCTGGCGCGAGTCTGTGTCGATTGGGAATCTTCGACCGAGGCGGTTGAGTCATTGGGTGTACGGCGTGTCGTAATCCGAACAGGTGTCGTGCTGAGCGCAAAAGGCGGCGCCTTGCCCAGGATGACACTGCCTTTCCGGCTGTTTGCCGGTGGCCCCCTGGGTAACGGCAAACAGTACTTTCCCTGGATCCACATCGCCGACGAGGTGGCCGCCATCCGATTTCTTCTGGAAAACGAACGGGCATCCGGCCCATATAACCTCGCGGCTCCCAACCCACCGAGAAACAGAGAGTTCGTGCGCGACCTGGGGCGGGTGATGGGAAGGCCTTCCCTGATGCCGACACCTTCATTTGCACTGCAAATGCTCTTCGGCGAGATGTCAACAGTTCTGTTGGATGGTCAACGGGCCGTCCCATCCCGCTTGCAGGAAGATGGCTACGAGTTCATTTTCCCTGAACCCGTTGCCGCGTTGCGCGATTTATTGTAAAATGCGGCGTGCGGCAGGTCTCGTTGGTACTTGAGACAGGTTTCCTATGCGAATATTCGAACGTTAAAAGCCTTTTCTTTGGGCCATCCTCTCAGGTGACTTTGCATGCTAAACCAAAAGGCTGAGGTGCCGGGACAGGTACAAGGTCTACAGGAGGATCGGGCGAAGAGTTCAAGAACTGTGAGTTCTTCCGCTCCCTCCTCCTCATTCGCGCTCTGGGCCGGCGTTGCATTCAGCGCACTATTCACTCTCCTTATCTGGGCGCTGGACTATCGCCTGGCCGGCATTGAGCTATTGCCGGACACCGGCTACTCCTGGTACTACTGGAAACTTCCTGCCCCAACCTTCTGGACGCGCGCGACTTCATGGGGATTCTACCTTGCCCACCAACTGGCAATCTGGGCGATACTCTACTATGCTCAGTTCGTCCGCAAACCTCGCTATACGAAGGGGTTGCATAAGGTCAATGTCTGGGCACTGGCTGCCAACGCCTTCTTCATCTTCCTCCACCTGATTCAGACGCACATCTGGTATGACGGGCTCGCCCAGGACACATCGGTCTCCAGCAGCCAGGGCGCAGTCATCGTCATGCTTGTCTGGATCCTGTTGATGGAAAACAACCGGCGGGGCCAGTTTTTTGGCAAGCCGGCTCCCTTCTCCAAAGAGGTCGTCCGCTTTGCCCGCACCTACCACGGATACTTTTTCGCCTGGGCGATCATCTACACCTTCTGGTTTCATCCGATGGTTTCCACTTCCGGCCACCTGATCGGTTTCTTTTACATGTTCCTGCTGCTGCTGCAAGGCAGCCTCTTCTATACGCGGGTCCACACAAATCGATGGTGGACATTCACCCTTGAGTTGACCGTTCTGGTCCATGGAACTCTCGTCGCCGTCATGCAGGCAAACGACCTCTGGCCGATGTTCCTTTTTGGCTTCGCCGGTATCCTCGTCGTGACGCAGATGTATGGGCTAGGTCTGTCATTGCCGGTTCGCCTGCTCATTTTGGGTGTATACGTTGGCTCTGCCCTTTTCGTGTATGGAAACCTGGGCTGGGACAGGCTCAACGAAGTCGTGCGCATTCCTGTCATCGAGTATGGTTCCGTGTTTGCCCTGGCAGGTCTGTTGTGGCTCGGACTGAGGACTGCGCGCATGGTCAAACGTTTGCGACACGCGTAATGGGGCCGGGAACTTTCCAATTTCTGCCCTGAACATGAGCAACCGTCAGCCGGATCTGTCACCTGCCGAAGACACAACCGACTACCATAAGAGGTCTTCCAGACCTGAGGCTACACTTCACAAATGGCAGATCTGGCTGCTGGCCTCCCGACCCAAGACGCTGCCGGCCGCGATCGCCCCGGCGCTGGTTGGGAGCTCCCTCGCTTGGGA
The DNA here is from genome assembly GCA_965200615.1 of Caldilineaceae bacterium. GTDB lineage: Bacteria > Chloroflexota > Anaerolineae > Caldilineales > Caldilineaceae > Bin5. Next base: position 3,610,225 of record OZ241377.1, read on the forward strand.
TGACGGACAGTTCTCCCTTGCGCCGGCGCTGGCCGCTGCGGTCGGCGCCCTTCTGCTGCAGATTCTCTCCAATTTCGCCAACGACTACTTTGATTTTGTCAAAGGTGTAGATACGCGGGAACGCGTGGGCCCCACGCGCGTCATGGCGGCCGGCCTGCTCTCTGCCCGATCACTGCGCTCAGGCATGACCGCAGTGATCGGTCTGGCGGTTTTGGACGGTTTCTACCTGGTCATGGTTGGCGGCTGGCCAATCCTGGCTGTTGGCATGGCGTCCATTCTGGCCGCCCTGCTATACACGGGAGGCCCACTTCCCTTCGGCTCTCGCGGGCTGGGAGATCTGTTTGTCTTCATTTTTTTCGGGCTTACTGCCGTTTGCGGAACTTACTACGTGCAGGCCGGAACACTTCCCCCGGTTGTTCTCGTTGTCGCCGCGCCGGTCGGCTTTCTGATCACCGCCATCCTCGTCGTAAACAACCTGCGCGACATCGAGACCGATGCCAAGGCCGGAAAGCGTACGCTCGCGGTACTCATTGGCCCCAAGAATACGCGGCGCCAGTATCTTGCCTTGCTCATCCTGGCCTACTCTGCCACGCTCCTCCTCTGGCAGGGATACGATCTGGGCCCTGCAGTTCTGCTGCCTCTTCTCAGCCTGCCGCTTGCCGTCCGAAGGACCTCTTCCGTCTTTTCTGCCAAGGGGAAGGAGCTCAATTCCGTATTGGCGGCGACCGCGCAACTCTCTCTGCAGTTCAGCCTGCTGCTTTCGATTGGAATACTCCTCTGAAGATGCCGGACTTCGACGTCATCTTCGTAGGAACCGGCCACAATTCACTTGTCTGCGCTGGATACTTGGCGCAGGCAGGCTACCGGGTCGGGATGTTTGAGCGCCGTCCCGTTGTCGGAGGCGCGGTCGCCACGCAAGAGATCATCCCCGGGTATCATTTTGATCTGGGAGGCAGCGCACACATCCTGATAAACCACACTCCGATAGTTCAGGATCTGTCCCTGGAACGGTTCGGCCTCGACTATATTGACCTGGATCCCCTCTTTTTCGCCCCCTTTCCTGATGGAAAACGGCTATTTGTCTGGAAGGACGCCGATCGTACCTGCGACAGCATTGCCGGCGTCTCCTTCCAAGACGCCGATAACTACCATCGCTTCATCAACGATTGGATGCCTATGGCCGAGGCCATGGTGGAGTCATTTCTGCTCGCCCCAACGCCCCTCAATGTTGCCAAAACGCTGGTTTTCCAAAGCAAAGCGCACACGGACCTTCGGCGCCGTCTGCCGGCAATTCTCGGCAGTTACGGTCAACTACTCCGCCAATCCTTCGTCTCACCCCACGTTCAAGCCGTCATCGGCTGGATGGCGGCGCAGTCCGGTCCGCCGCCGTATGAGCGGGTCAGCGCCCCTTTCGCCCTCTGGCATCCTATGTATCACCATTCCGGCGTTAAGAGGCCCCGGGGCGGTTCGGGCATGCTGACGCAGGCGCTGGCGCGCATGATTAGGTCGCATGGCGGTACGATTGCTACTAACGCGTCGGTCGACAAGATAACCGTGGAAAATGGAAGAGCCACTGGAGTTCGGACGGAGAGCGGCGAGACCTGCACTGCCAGCCGCGCCGTCGTTTCAGGCACCCATATCCACACGACGCTCAAAATTCTGGGTGACCAGGTCCCTTCGTCGCGTGTGGTATCTGCGAAGAGATCGAGGGTCGGAAACGGGTTCGGCATGATGGTGCGGTTTGCAATGAGTACGTTGCCCGATTATGGCGGCGCCGGAGGATTTGACTACGAGACGCCCCGTCCGGAACACAGGGCCCTCCAGTTTATCTGTCCGGACCTGGACTATCTGGAACGCGCCTACCGAGACTATCTTTCCGGTCGTCCATCCGCGGACCCGGCACTCATCGCCATGACATTTTCCGCCGTCGACCCGTCACTTGCGCCGCCAGGTAAACACGTTCTCTTCCTGTGGGGACAATACTTCCCCTATGAACTGACTACGGGCGAGAGCTGGGATGACATCGGCGACAGGGTGGCGGATCGGATGCTGGCCAAACTGGCGGAGTACGCTCCCAATGTGGCCTCCTCTGTCGTCGGCAGGCTCGTGCAGACGCCGCTGTGGCTGGAAAGGGAGTTGGGACTGCTGCGGGGGAACGTCATGCATCTCGAAATGTCTGTCAACCAGATGTTTACGTTGCGACCTTCCCTGCGCATGAGTGACTATCGAGGACCGGCGAAAGGTCTCTATCTGACAGGCGCCAGTATGCACCCGGGCGGGGGAATAATGGGCGCATCGGGCAGAAATGCAGCCGCAGTCCTCCTCCATGATCTGAGTCGCAAGCCTCGCATTTTCGGCCGGTAGCGGACTGGTATTGCTCTCCTATTGGACTTCGGTCAGATTCGCCGATGTCCAGTTCATTGTGATTGTGCGATCGAGGTGATAGAATCTGCGCATGGACTCCCTTCAGACATCCGAATCGGAACGCACGACGATCTATCGTAACCGCAGCAGCGGCGAGGACGCCGTTGGATATGTGTGCGGCGAAGAGATCTTCCGCCTGCGCTGGGGAACGGGCGTCAGCATAGGGCGATATGAACGTGATAACGACGGTTGGCGAATTTTTCGCACGACGCGACTCGATGAAAAAGAGCTGGGTCGAATCACGACCGATGGCGTCATCCACAGTCATGGCCTTTTCGAAGGAGGAAGCCTGGGCTGGATTGAATCGGATGGTACGGTTATCAGGGGTGGACTCATTTTTGCGGAAGAGGAAGTTGGTCGCGTTGACGGTCCACAGTCGCTGACGGCTGCCGCCGCTTTGCTTCTGATATTTGTACCTGATGAAGATGAAGTGAGTAGAGAGATGGAGAGGCGTGGTTGAATTTTTGGTTATTTATTGATTTAGAGATGTTTATACTGACTACACGAAAAATTACGCTTGAACACCATCCAGACTAAACGCCTGACTTTCAGAATCCGCACGTCCGGAAGTACAGACGGCGTCCCTCTCCTCCTACTCCACGGCTCACATGCAACCAGCCGCTGGTGGGAACCATTTTTCGCCATCCTCCCGGATTCCATACGGGCGATAGCGCCTGACCTCCGAGGCTGCGGCCAGAGCACCCACTCACAGAGCGGATATGAGGTCGAGGAACAGGCTGAAGATATCGCCGAACTGGTCCAGGCCCTCTCTCTGTCGGATTTCGACCTTGTAGGACACGGCAGCGGGGGAGCCATCGCCATCGAATACGCCCTACGCCACGACCAGCAGTTGCACAGCCTGATTCTTGTTGACAGCGTGCCGATTGAGGGGGCTTTCACGCCGCTGCAGGGACTGCAGCTACTTTCCCAAATGCGCGACGACCGCCCTCTCCTGAGTCAGGCCCTGTCTGCTCTCCTTCCCGCCGCGCCCCCTCCTACCATGACTGAACAGGAATTCGGGACCTTTTTCGAGCTGTTGGTAGACGACGCCGCCGCAATGGCGCCCGCAGCCTTTACGGCAGTGGCCGAGGCGCTGGGGCGCTGGAATCGTCAGGAGGAGGCGCACAGGTTGACTCTACCCACGCTCCTGATTCTCGGAACGGAGGACATAGTCGTCGAAAGAGATGCCACCACCCGTTCCCTTCTCGCCATTCCCGGAGCGGCCAACCTCGAGATCCTGAGAGGAATTGGCCACAGTCCCATGATTGAGTCACCCGTCGTCCTGGCCGAAAGAATAATCGAGTTCATCACCGAGGACTTTGAGAGCTTCGAGGAGGCGCGGGACTACGCACAAGAGGACGCAACAGCCGCCGACGAATCGAAAGGGATCGAGTGAGACCGGCCTCCCGTGGACGACCAATCTGCAGATGGGACCAGTGACAGGGCCGACCAATGAGCGCTGAGAATCAGCAGGACCTCCGAGCCCACTGGGATGAGCGCTACCGCAGTGGACAGACGCCTTGGGATACCGGCATCACTCCGCCGGAGGTTCAAGCCTTCTGGGAAGAGCGGCATCCGCTCGCCGCGAGCGCTCTTGCTCTCGACATTGGCTGCGGCACAGGATTGAATACGCTCTTTCTGGCGAGGCAAGGACTATGCGCAATCGGGTTCGATCTCTCCGGGCAGGCGCTGCGCCTGGCGCAGCAAAGGCTGAAAGCCAGCGGTCGCCAGGATCGACCCGGTTCGGGGGGCGAGGCGGTTTTCGTGCAGGCGGACGTCAGCAGGCTGCCAATAGACAGGCTGGGAGCGGCGTACGCCCTGGACATTGGCTGTCTTCACAGCCTTCCCGACCACCTTCGCCCCGCGTACGCCGAAGGAGTCCACCGCGGATTGAAAAGTGGAGGCTACTTCCATCTTTACGTGTTTGACAGGAAGGACTCAGACGGTCCCGGCGCCAGAGGAATGTACCAGGGCGAGGTGGCCGCTCTTTTTGACGGCAGACTGAAAATCGTATCGGAAGAAGTGGGCGTTTCGTCTAACGCGGTCTCAAGACCTTCGCGCTGGTTTCTTCTACAAAAAGATTCATGAATTCCAGTCCGGGAAGGCTGAACGGGCAAGGCTGAGCAGTGTGGAGCGCGCCGCCTTCCGCTCCTTCACCTGCTGATTACGGACACTCTGCCCGCGAAACCGGGGCGGACCCTCCCCCGTCGTTCGGCTGCGGGATTTCCCGACTGAAGGAGGTGTTTGTATCTATCAAAGGGGGTCTGTCAAATATGCGCTTGAGCTCCTCGGCGATATAATCCCAGTTCACGATGAAAACGGACATATCCTGCCGCCAGCCGGCCCTCATCGCGTCAGGTGGTCTCAGCACCAATCCCTTTACATCCGCCTCCCCCAGGGAAAGACCAAACCGGGCGTATTTCAACGTATCCCATTTGCTCACATCCGTGTCAACCGAGTAGCGCAGAGCGTCATACAGTTCCAGCGCCTTCGGCAGCAGATTCTGCTCTGCAAGTTGCTTCCTTAACGCCCACACGACCCGCTGCTGCCGCCGCGCACGCTCCAGGTCCCCGCCGCCGGACCGACGGCTCCGCACGTAGCTGAGTGCCTGTTCACCGCTCAGAATGTGCTCACCCGGCGGCAGGTTCAGAAAAATGCCCTCTTCCGGATAGATCTCATAAAGGTAGCAGTCTACGTGAATCTTGAGTCCGTCCAGGGCATCGATGAGGTCTACAAAACCTTCAAAGCGAAACCTGATGTAGTTATCAATCGTAATTCCTAGACGCTCTTCCAGTATCCTGATCAACAACCTGGGGCCTCCGCCGCCCGGCGCGTCCATCTCTCCCAGATAGTCGATCACATTGATCCGGTTGGAGAGATGCCCGGGAATCGGGTCGATGTACATGTCGCGAGGAAATGAGACAATGGCCGCCTCGCCGAGGTTGGGGTTCATCAGCAGCAGAATTATGACATCTGTCCGCCAGTTGGGCTCATCCGGCCGCTGATCGCTGCCCAGGATCAAGACGTTGGTGGTTTTGTCCAGATCGGTTACTACCGGTGTGGGTTGCGGACTTGGGGTGGCAGTAGGAGTAACGGTTGGGACCAGGGTCGCGGTCGGCGTCGGCGTCGGAGTATCCTGCGCCGATGCCTGTTGCCCCTGTTCTTGCGGAAGGGAAACAGAACCGCTTTGCCCAAATGAGCCGCTGCCGGCAGGAGGTCCGTCCGACAGAGCTTCACGCGATTGGGAGGGTTCAGCCACTTCGGCCCCCGCCGAGTCGCCTTCGTTGTTGACAATGAAGAAACTGAGCAGGATTGCACTGCCGAGGATTAGAAGCAGGTAGGGCCGTACGAACGCGGGCAACCCCCTTCTGACTGTATTTCGCGTCTGTCTCAGGGGTGTTGGAAGGTTACGCCGCAGGCTCATAGCTGAAAATTCGTCGGAGTAACGGGACGGACTGCAAGCGCCTCGCCCTAATCCTGCTTTAGAATTGTAAGGGGCAAAGAAACGACGAGAAGTGAGGATATGGGCGAAAGAACGACTCTTTCTCCCCTTATCTCTTCCTTCTTTTCAGGTTAAGCCATTTTTTATACTTCCAGGTCAAGTAAGATTCGACGAAGTATGTCCATGGCTCGATTCCCTACCCAGGCATTTGTCAGGCGGTCCGCTCCACCGAATGGAAAGCGAGCCACTTCGGTGCGGTCAGGTCCGGCGCAGCCTATCCAGGTTTCGCCGCCCTGATTGGAATGAAAGGTCTCATCCGGCCGGCCACTGGTGATAACGGCCAGACCGTGGGACACATTGCACTCTTCACGCAGATGCAGAGCCAGGTCTCGGGCAACTTCACTCGCCGGGGGTCTGTCAAGTAGCTGTCGAAGAGAGGCTGTCTCCTGATCGGCTTCGAGGATTCGCACGGACTCTTCGGGGTTGAATCCGTTCTTCATACGGTTGGCAATTGCCCCTCCTGACACCGTTTCCACCAGCGCGACGCTGGCGTCAGCCTTTTGCAGCAATCGCGCCAGGACAGACTCAACTGTCTCTTCAGGCGTTGTGCTGTAAATATAGCTGCCGATAACGGCGCGCACCCTCTTTTCCATCTGATCGAGGAGCCCTTCGGCCTCTTCGGCGCTTGAGGCCCTCGCTGCAATTCGAACGTCGGCCTGGCCCAAGTGCGCGGCCAGGCCCATGGTCGGGTTGGTACTGTCCATCAGATCGCCAAGTTCTGCATCAAGGCTGCTTTCTCCTATCCCGACAGTTCGCAAGATTCTTCGGCGAATGACACCTACGCCTCCTGTCAGGTCTTGCAGGAAAGGCATAACGAGATCGGTCATCATTCGCTTCATTTCACGGGGAACGCCCGGCATGGCGATGACTCTGCCACCGCGCCCGTGGCGTCGATCAAAGGTGATGAATCCCGGCGCCGTACCAACCGGATTCTTCAGAACGGTCGCCGCTTTCGGAATCTGTGCCTGGCGCAGATTGTTTTCGCTCATGCGCTGGTAGCCCCAACGGGCGAATCGCTCCCTCAGATTGTCCTCAATGTCGGGATGGCGTTCCAGAGGACAGCCGGTGGCATTGGCAATGGCGTCGCGCGTGATGTCGTCGGCTGTCGGACCCAGTCCGCCGGTCACCAGGACAACGTCACTGCGGCCCAAGGCAAGTTCCAACACGCCGCGCAGGCGCGGTTCGTTGTCGCCCACGGTGGTCTTGTAGTAAAGGTTGACGCCAATCTCCCTGAGCTGTTGGGCAATCCAGGCGGCGTTAGTGTCGACAATGTCGCCGAGCAGTATCTCTGTTCCGGAGGTGACGAGTTCGGCCGAAACGCTCTTTGCGTCTGTCATGATCTTTGTCTTTACCTGACTCTGCCCAGCCCTGAGTGTGCCCTCGATTCCGTCTCCGGGATTCCGCGCCGCATATCCAAGCTACAGCATGAGAGCGGCCTGCCCTCGAATACTACTGACCCGGCTCGCCAGCGCGCTGTTTCCTTCCCGGTTGAAGCGTTCTTCCAGACCTCTCAATGCCTCCACGAACTCCTGCGAGAGGTCTGATCGATTGTCCTGGAGCAGCCGTCGCATCGTACCCTCATCGGGGGCCGACAGAAGGCGATTGAGGAGTTTCATTTCCGGCGGCATCTGTTCTTCCAGAATCGCAACCGCCTTCTCGTAAATGGTACGCAACCTCTGCATTGCGAATGTCGCCTTGTTCTGCTCAGCTTGTCTGATGTTGGAAGCCAGTACGGCGAGGAACATCTCATTGATCTGATCGATGTTTTCCTTCAGCGCGGCGTCGGTATCTGATGCCTGCAACACTTCCTGCAGGACAGCCTGCACTTGCTGTGCCGCCATCTGCTGGCTCTGACTGCGCTGCTCACCAATCTCCACAGTTCGCTCTCGAATGGCAATCAGCGCTGAGCGTTCTTCCGGGTCGGTAGAATTCTCCAGGCGGTCAGCAAGTCCGAGAAGGAACTGATAGTCGGTCAGGCCGGCCGCCGCGTTCAGTACGGCGGTCGCAACGGCCTCCCCATTCTCGCCTTCATTCCAATAGCCCAACAGTTGAGAAAGCAGCTCTTCGCGTGTGGTTTTGGGACCGATTCGGGACAGCGCGTCCTGGACCCGTTCTTCCAGCGCCTTCAGCTCCTGGCCGGCTTCCGTGGATTCGAGTAGAGAGCTTCGCAACTTTATCAGCGCTTCGTGCTGCTCGAGCGGACCCTCAGAGGCAACGGCATTGATCACCTGGCCCAGGAGGACAAAGAAGCTCGAATCGATCAGCGCCTTGTTTCGATCTGCAACCATCTGCATGGCGCTTTCATCGCTCCCCAGGCGGACGAGATTGCCGATCAGCTCCGACTGCTCGCGGCGGCGGCGCAACATCTCTGGAGTGACGCCTTCAAAACCCCACATCTTCTCAATCAGAGAGTCCCACTCAAAGAACTGCTGGGCCTGGAACATATAGCCTTTGCGCTGGTCGGATGGGAGCTTCGCCATCAGCGCCTGGCTCATCTCGCCGATCATCTTCTGCGTTTGCATGTCGTCCAGTCTCGCCTGGCCCGGAACGACAACGCCCAGGAACTCGTGCTCCGGATCGTGGACCATCAGCGGCACACTGAGAGGGCCGCCTGCACCGCAGGCATTGCAGACAGCGGTATTGATCTGTCCCCCCAGGACCAGTCCCTTCAGCTCAGGGTTTGCCCCCACGTCAACGATCGTAAAGACGGCCGCGGTGTAGGTCGCCCCGCAACTCGGGCAGGTGACCTGCGCGCCGGTCGGGGGGAAGAGCAGATCGATTTCAGGCTGCTGGGCGGGGTCGCCGTCTGCCGCGCCTTCCGGCTGGGCTGCTGTCGCTTCATCTTCCTGACCAGCCGCCTGGTCGTCGGGAGTTGACGCTTCGGCGCCCGCTTCAGGCTGACTTGGCTGGTCCCGCCTGGAAGTGGAAAAGCCCTTGGGAAGTTCAATTCCGCCCGGCGATTGAGAGGGAGGCGGGCTGCCTGGAGTCCAGATTTCACTCATGATTGTCAGTCCAGTTCCTCGTGAAAACTCAGCTTTGCCTGTAGTGTTTCCTTTACCAGAGCAGCCAGTTCCCAGCGCCGCTTTGTCAGTGCGTCAACATGCCATGCCTGGTGCGTCGAACTCGCCGCCAGCCGGCGCCGTTTTGCGTCAGACAGATGCGGCTCGCTCGCCAATACGCCTAGCGGGGCCAAAACGCCGGCCACAGTCGCCGCCAATTCGGCGAATTCCCGCGCTTCCTGTTTCTGCTCGGGGCCAAGGCTCTCCACAGCCCGGGCAAGAGCCGCCCCCAGTGGGAGAAGTGCGGAAAGCTGGTCCGACTCGGCCAGGTACTTTGCTACAGGTATGACCTGATCGAGCGTCGTCAGCACCAATCTGCCGTCAAGCTGTATCGCCAAGCTCAGTGCCTTGGCGAAACCAAGCGCGGCAGCCGTATGCTCTTTCCGGCGGACGTGCAAAAAGCCATCCACGCGAAAAGATTGAACCAAGGCCTCGCCGTCCCCGATCGCGAGGAATGTCTCCTGGGCCAGCCAGTTGTGGTCAAATGCCCGGTCCAATTCGCCGCGCGACTCTTCCAGCGCTGCCAGTTGCGCCTGTGCACGTGCGTAGCCTGCAGGATCGTCCCTGTCGGCAGCGCTTTCAGCCGCACGGGCAAAGCGGCGCGCAGCGCAATCCAACTCGCCCCTTCCGAGAAAACCGGCGCCGTCCTCCAGCATACATAGCACTGCGTCTGACGGCAGCAAGGAATGCGGTTCGCCGGGGGTTTGCGATGGTATCCGTTTGTCTGACTGTGTATCGACTGTCAACTTAATGAATTCTATCGAATCTGAAGCAATTGGCCTATTCTATCTCTGAGCGCGCGTCGAAAGGACGGAGGGTCCATTGGAGCCCTCATTCACTCTTTCCAGTTTACGCCCTGCAATAGTTCTTGCTCCGACAGGATCGGTACACCTAACTGCTGGGATTTTTTCAGTTTGCTGCCGGCCTTTTCGCCAGCCAGCAGATAGTCGGTCTTCGAGCTGACGCTGCCTGTCACCTTCCCGCCGCCGGCCTCGATGCGCTCTTTGGCTTCAGCCCGGCTGAGAGTAGGGAGCGTGCCTGTGATCACGAAAGTCTTTCCCAGATAGGGCAAGTCCCCCGCATCATCGTCCCGGTCAGGCATTGTCAGGTCGACACCCAGATCGGCAAACGACTGAACCAGCGCCCGGTTGGGATCCAGGCTGAAGTAGGAGACGATTGCCTCTGCGATTTTGGGACCAATTCCTTCAATCTCACTCAGCGTTTCCAAGTCCGCTGCCATGAGGTCCTGGAGCGATCTGAAATTGGCCATCACCAGCTCAGCTACCACAGAACCGACAAAGCGAATCCCCAAAGCGGTCAATAGGCGGGTAGCTCCCCGAGCCTTACTCTCTTCGACACTGTGGCGCAGGTTTTCAATCCGCTTTTCCCCGTAGCCTTCGATCTTTTCGATCTCTTCCCATGGCAGTCGGTAGATGTCGGCAAGCGTCCTTACGTGGCCCTCCTCAACGAACAGCTCCGCCTGTTTGGAACCCATGCCAACAATGTCCATCGCCCCCCTGGACACGAAGTACTCAACCTTGCGCACAAGCTGGTCCGGGCAGGCGTTATTGACGCAGTAGGTTGCAGCTTCTTCCGGTGGACGCTCCAGCCGCTCCGAGCAGGATGGGCACGCTCCAGGCATTTTCCAGGTCCGTACGGCGCCATCGCGAAGTTCCTTGATGGGCCGCAATACTTTGGGAATGACATCTCCGGCCCGCTTGACGAGGACGGTGTCGCCGATCCGTATGTCCAGCTCCTCGATGTAGTCGGCATTATGAAGCGTGGCGGCCTGGACGGTTACGCCGCCGATGGGTACAGGCTCCAAGACAGCGTTTGGCGTAACTGCGCCCGTTCGGCCTACTTTGACGCCGATGTCCAGCAACTTGGTTGTCGCTTCCTCACCACCTGTCTTAAAGGCGACGGCCCAGCGAGGGTCCTTGCCTGTAAAGCCCAGTCGCTCCTGCTGGGAAAGCAGATCTACCTTGACGACCATGCCGTCCAGCTCGTATGGCAATCTCGTTCTGAGTTCGTGCCAGCTGCCGACGAACTCGATCAAGTCATCCCACTCGTCGTCGCCGAAGCGTTTCGACTCGTCACAGACCGGGAAGCCATAGGCCCGCAGGTGTTCCAACGAGTCCCAGTGCGATCCAGGGCGATTTTCGAGTCCGTCTTCGACAAAGATCTGATAGGTCCACAGCTTTAGCGGGCGCCCGGCGCTGATACTGCTGTCGAGCAATCGCAACGAACCGGCAGCGAAATTACGGGGATTGGCGTAGGTTCGCTCACCTTTATCGGCCTGCTCCTGATTGAATGACAGAAAATCGTTCTCCTCGACATAGACTTCTCCGCGCAGAATCAGGCGCTGAGGGGGCTGGATTTCCCCGCGACCGTTTGCTTCCGGTACGGGAATCTGAAGCGGCAACTGATGGACGGTTCGCAGATTGGGGGTGATATCCTCCCCAACTTCCCCGTCGCCGCGCGTCGCGCCCAGCGTGAATCGACCGTCATCGAACTGCAGGACGACGGTCAGACCGTCAAACTTCGGTTCAACCACGTAGCCGAGGCGGCTGTGCTCTTCCTCCGGGAGCAGGCGCAGCAGGCGTTCACGCCAGCGGTGGAGGTCCTCCTCGCCGAAGGCGTTCGCCAGGCTGAGAATAGGGACCTGGTGCCGCACCTTTTTGAAGCGATCGGCGACCGCGCCGCCGACACGAACTGTGGGACTGTTGGGGTCTCTCAGATCAGGGTGTCGCTCTTCAAGAGATTGGAGCACGCGAAACAGGGAGTCGAATTCGGCGTCGCTGATCTCCGGTTCGTCGAGAACGTAATAGCGGTACTGATGATACGAAATGGCGTTCCGCAGTTTCTCAATCTTCCCGGCCGGGGGATCCATACCGGGGGCGTCAAGTCGTGATGCTTTGGTCATGGGACGTCAACGACGAAGAATTCAGAGGCGCTCCATCCGATCAGAGGATTCCCCTCGCCGTCAACCATGCCCGTCACTCGCATCCGGTACCACAGGTATCCGTCGCTTGGTACAGGGTATTCGGAGTGCCGGGAGTCAGGGTCCGCCTCCAAAACCACCATCGTCGTTCCCTCGGCAATGATTTCGACCAAGTCGCCGGAAAGGCCCGGCTGAGCACGCAGTTTTACGCCCTGGCCTTCAGTTTCACCGACAATGACGTTTGAATTGATAGGCAGCAGTATGGGAGTGGGCATGGGAGCGGGCGTGTTGGTTGGCGGCGCCGGCGTTGGTTCCTCGGCCGCCACCTGTTGCACAGCAGGCTCACTCGGCGCCTCCGCGCTACTTTCCTCCGACCCTGTCAACCGCGAAATGCCCAGCCACACGACCCCTGCGATCAGGACCAGGGTCATTCCACCGAGGACCCAGACCGGACCGGTTCGTCCCAGTTTACGGGTGGGCGGAGGCGCGGCTGCAACCTCGGCGGCCGGAGTCTCATCGAAAAAGTTGTATTCAGTTTCCGGACGGCGCTCTTCCGTCGACTCGGAATCCGGCGCAATATTCACCCAGTCACTTCCCGCAGCCGAACTGCCCTGCGGGTCGACATCCTGTCCATCGAAGCTGCTTTCGAACGACTCGTCTGATTTCAACGCGTCGAATGCAGGCGCATTGGAAGAGAATTCAATTTCAGGCGGTTCGCATACGATTTCCGGTGACTCGTGCTGCTGAGCGGTCCCGTAGGATTCATCCTGTTCGCCGCCAGACGCAAAGACCGGCTCATCGATGCCTGGAACATCAATTTCCGAATCTACTGGAGATTCCGGAACCGGTTCTACAGGAAGACCCGGTGCTGGAAGAGGAGTCGAGTCTGGCGTATCGTCCGCGCTGGATTCTGTCTGGTTTTCTACGGGCTCCGCTTCATCCGACGAAAAGACCGGCTCGTCGAAATCAGTTTCGCTGTCTGGACGCCGGGTGTCATCAATCACTTTAGGCTCCTCCCGGATCTATTTCGCTTCAGCAGTGCAAGTAGCTCATCCAGAGGCCTGGCATTGAGGATATCTTCCGCGCGCAGCCAGGCCCGCCGAGCAGTATGTACTCCGTACCGCAAAAGATCCAGCTGGCCGACGCTGTGCGCGTCACTGTTAATGACAACAAAACAACCAAGGCCGGACGCCAGGCGTGCGTGCTCGGCGGAAAGATCCAGCCGTTCGGGATTGGCGTTGATCTCGACTGCCGTCCCCGTTTCGGCACAAGCCCTTAGTATCTTCTCCAAGTCGATTTCTGAAGGGGAACGCCGGCCCAAAAGCCTGCCTGTAGGGTGCCCCAAAATGTCAACAAAGGGGTTGTGGATTGCCTTCAAACAGCGTTCCGTGATCCGCTGGCGGTCCTGCCGCAATCCGCTGTGAATGCTGGCCACGACCACGTCCAGCGCAGCCAGGACCTCATCAGGCAGACCCAACTCGCCGTCGCCCAACACCTCAACCTCAGTGCCCTGTATCAGCCTGAAGTCGATGCCCCTTGCGGCATAGCCGTCGTTGACCGCATCGACCTCCCGGCGCTGTTCAAGGAGCGCCTCTGCGTCAACGCCGCGGGTAACCCCCAGGCCGACACTATGGTCGGTAACGGCCCAGTAAAGATAGCCTCTGCTGCGGGCGGCTTCGGCCATCTCGGCGACGGAAGATTTCCCGTCGCTCCAGGTTGTATGGCCGTGAACTTCGCCCTCTATCTCCCCTTGAGAAACCAATTTGGGAAGCGTGCGATCTGACGCAGCCTCCATCTCGCCGTCGCCTTCACGCAGCTCGGGCGGCACCCACTGCAATCCCATGAATTCGTACAATGACTCTTCACTGTCAAAGAAGCGTTGCTCACCGCCCGCTTCGGATTCACTGATGGACCCATTGCCGGACACGGGATTCGCTGCCAGGGCGTAGAGCCCGCTTTCGCCAAGCTGCCAGCCCATCTCTTTCGCTTTCTCGTCGAGGGCTGCCAAATGCTCAGGGCTGCCGGTTGCGCGGCAGAGGGCCGTTCCCCAATGACTCTTCTCAACCACCTTCAGAGTCGTCGAGGGCCCATCAAAGAGCGACACGGTCACCGCGTCCGCGTCGCTTTGAACAACCTCCGCTACTTGCGGCAAACTCATGAACGCCTTCAGGGTCTGGTCGGCAAGGCAACTGACGGCCAGAAGCTTGATTTCGCCGGTTGTCTCGCGCCAGCGACGCAAACTTCCGACGACAGAGATACGCTCAACAACTCCTTCTCCACACTCTGCCTTCAACCCAGCCAAAAGGCTTTCCGCAAGCGGCAGAGAACTGCCTATCGGAGTCCGATCATCAGACTGGCGGCTGAGCAGCTCGATGCTCTTCAGGATCCGCTCTTCGGTCTTGGCGCCAAAGCCCTTGAGGCCCCTTAATCTACCTTCCTCTGCAGACTTTTTCAGCGCCTCAACACTGGTTATATCCAGTTCGCGCCAGAGGCGCTGCACAGTCTTGGGACCCACGTCGGGCACCTGCAACATCGCCACAACGCCTTCGGGCACCTGCTTGGCTAGCTCAACGTAGTACGGCAGCGAGCCGGTGTCCAGCAGTATTTGAATCTTCTCGGCTATCGCCTCGCCGACTCTGGGAAGATCCCGAAGAGCGCCGGCGGAGGCGACTTCATTGATATCCTGCTCGAGGCCGTCGATGGTCCGGGCCGCATTTGTATACGCGAGCACGACAAAACGGCTCTCACCCAGAATCTGCAACAGGTCGCCGGTCGCCTTGAAAACACCGGCCACCTGCTTGTTGCTCATCCGGGGTCGTTTCGTACCTTCGACCACTATCTCAGCCCCCTGAAGAAGCCAAACGGGAAATGTCTCAAAAGTCACACCTTTCAGGTTACACTGATCATCTGGATCAGCGCAAATGAACTGTATAATACAGCCTCAGTGATCGGCCTTGGTGGGACTGGCTGCATATTCACCTGTACACGCTGATTCCTTGTTCGCACATTCCTCCCTTCGCTAGTAGAATGGCCACAAGGCAGTCACCGCGGTTGAACTTGCCCGTGGTCGAACCTGCAAACGAAGCGGCGCATCGCTATCTCGAATTCCGAGCGCCATAGGCAGGAAGCTCTTGGCTACGATACGTTTGAGCAAAGTTTCCATAGAGTTCGGTGTGCAGGGCGGGATTGCTCGCGGCGGGGCCATTCCCTGGATGCGCACTTCCGGTCCGGAGACGCGGGAGGGGGAAGACGAAGAGCCTGATCGCGTTCAAGCGCTTGACCGGGTCGACCTGACAGTCCCCGACGGCCGCGCAATGGCCGTCCTGGGGCCGTCGGGTTGTGGAAAGAGTACGCTCCTGCGCGTCATCTCGGGACTGGAGCCCGACTACAGCGGGGAACTCTACTACGATGACCAGAACATGATGGACGTGCCCCCCAGAGACCGCTACATCGGCATGGTCTTTCAGAACTACGCGCTCTACCCCCACTTTGAGGGCCACGGAAACTTGTCCTTCTTCTTTCGGATGCGCAAGGCTCCGGACGAGGAGACGGAGGAGCGGATACGGGTCACGTCGGAAATCATGGGGATCGGCTTCAACTCGCTGCTGCAGCGCAAGCCCGGCACCCTGTCAGGAGGGCAGCAGCAGCGCGTCGCCATCGCAAGAGCTATCGTGCGCAGGCCGCGGGTCTTTCTCTTCGACGAGCCTCTCTCCAACCTGGATGCGAAATTGCGATCGCAGACTCGGGTCGAAATCAAGCGGCTCTTGCGCAGGTTCTCGATTACCGCTCTTTATGTGACCCACGATCAGACCGAGGCCATGGCCCTGGGCGACCTGGTGGCAGTGATGCGGGCAGGGCGGATTGAGCAGGTTGGTCCGTTTGAAGAGGTTCGACGGCAGCCTGCCAATACGTTCGTCGCAGGATTTTTGGGAATCCCGCCGATGAGTCTGCTGCCTAATGCGGTAGTGGATCAGGGCGGGATCGTCGCAGGCCAAGGGCTGCGGATCGTCCCGCATACCTCGCAGATGCAATCGCTCAGGTCCGGACAGAGGGTGACAGTTGGGATTCCGGCCGAATCAGCGAAGATAGTCGTTGATGAAGGGCTGTCAACCTCAGAGGAAGTTGGACCGCGGCCGCGAACCAACTGCTGGCAGGGGGCAGTGGAGTCTGTTGAACCGGACTATGGCAGGCAGATCCAGTTTATTGGATTTCGGTCAGGCGAACACCGCCTCTTGGTCCAAGCGGACGTCCGCGAACGGATTGCGCTCGGCGAGCGGATTGTTGCTCAGTTTGACAGTTCGGGACTTCACTTCTTTGACGACGAAAGCGGAGACCGTTTGGCCTGACTTCCGGCCCCGTTCGCTCAAGTTCCTTGCGGGACAGATTCTGCGGCTTTGACCCGCATGTACTGGCTCGTGTACAGGTCATGGTAGAAGCCCTTCATTGCCAACAGCTCCTCGTGTGAGCCCCGCTCGATAATCCGATGATCGTTGACGACTAACACTTCATCGGCATTACGGATGGTGCTGAGCCGGTGGGCGATGACAAAAGCGGTGCGGCCCTCCAGCAGCCGCAGCAACGCCTGCTGGAGTTGGACTTCGGTACGCGTGTCCACGCTGCTGGTCGCCTCGTCCAGGATGAGAATGCGAGGATCGGCGAGGACGGCGCGGGCGATCGCAATGAGCTGGCGCTGTCCCTCGCTGAAGTTGTTTCCCTGCTCCGAGACCTGTGAGTCGTAGCCCCCTGGAAGCAGTCGAATGAAACTGTCGGCGTTTGCCAGTTCTGCCGCGGCCACCACCTCTTCGTCGGTTGCGTCGAGGCGGCCATAGCGGATGTTTTCGCGCACTGTTCCGGAAAAGAGGAAGGTATCCTGCAACACGATGCCCAACTGTTTCCGCAGCGAAGCCTGCTGAACGTCGCGGATGTCGCGGCCGTCGATGCGAATGTTGCCCTCGTCTACGTCGTAGAAGCGGCTCAACAGACTGATAATCGTCGTCTTGCCGGCGCCGGTGGGGCCCACCAAAGCGATAGTGGCGCCGGGCTTGGCATGGAGACTGATGTTCTCCAGGACGCGTTCCGGTTCTGACTCCTCCATTGGATCCTTGCGCGCATTCGCCCCTGGCAGGCGGCCATTTCCTCGACCGCGCGGGGCAGGAACGGGCGGCGGCTCCGCATCATAGCTGAAGCTCACGTTGTCGAATTCCACCTCACCCTTTATTTCTTCAAGGGGCGGGGCGCCGGGCCGGTCGGTCACAGTGGGTTTCACGTCCAAAGTCTGAAAAATGCGCTCCGCGCCGGCCAGGGCTGATTGCAGTTGGTTATAGAGCATGGCGATGCCGCGCATGGGGCGGAAGAAGTTCATTATGTAGATGATGAAAGCCGCAAGAACGCCGACCTCCAGGATCCCTCTAATTGCCAGCCACCCACCCAGAAAGGCGGCCACTGCGATCGTGATGGTCATCATCGTTGTGAACATCGGACCCAGGGCGGCGGTGATGATGTCGGCCGTCATCCCGGCTTTTCTGTACTTGGAATTGACATCGTGGAAGGTTGCATATACTTCCTTCTCGCGGGCGAAAGCCTGGACCACGCGCGCCCCGGTAATGTTCTCCTCCATCACGGCGTTCAGCGCGCCGAGGTTGTGTTGGACGGTGCGAAATGCCGCACGGCTGCGGCGGGTCACCTCGCCGGTGATGATCAGCATCAGCGGCATCAGGACGAGCATGGCCAGGGCAAGCTGCCAGTTGAGAAGAAACATGGCGACGAAAGTTCCTCCCAGAAGCAGAATGTTCGAGGTAAACTCGATCAGGCCATTGGAAAGCGTGCGGTTTATCGCCTCTGAGTCGTTGGTGATGCGACTCATCAGATCGCCGACCTGGTTGCGGTCGTGAAATGCCATCGACATTTTCTGGAGATAGCTGAAGAGACCGGCGCGAATATCGGACACGAACCGCTGGCCCAGGACGACCATGATCAGACCCTGCACGGCGGACGTGCCAGCGGCGCCGAGATAGACGGCGATGATCTGCAACGCCAGGATGCGGAGTCCAACGGCGTCACCTGGCGCGATGTACAGGTCGATAGCGCGGCCAAGCAGCATCGGTCCAATAAGCCTCAGCACTGTGCTGATGGTGACAAAGAAGGCAACGATCAGCAGCTGCAGGCGATACGGCCGCAGATAGGCGGCCATGCGCATGAGCGTGTAGCGCGTGTTGCCGGCGGCCTCTCCGGTGAGCATGCCGCCGCCGCCAAAACCGAGGCGCATCGGCTGTCTTTGTGGTTGTCGGGATACAGTCATAAGAATCTGATTCGCGCAATTCAGCTGGCCGGGCGGTCAATTATCGCCGGGCTTCAGGCCTCTTCAAACTGGGAGTAGTAGATCTCCTGGTAGATTTCGCTGCCGGCCAGAAGTTCCTCGTGTGTGCCCTGGGCGGCGATCTTGCCGTCGTCGAGGACGAGGATAAGATCGGCGTCGACGACGCTGCTAATCCTCTGGGCGACGATGAATGTTGTCGTGCCCTCCATCTTCTTCGCGAGCGCCTCTTGTAGTCTCAACTCGGTATCCAGGTCAACCGATCTGGTCGAGTCGTCGAGAATCAAGACGGATGGTTGCGTCAGCAGAGCTCGGGCGATGGCGATACGCTGCTTTTGTCCGCCGGAGAGATTGGCGCCGCGAGCCTCGACCAGGCTCTCGTACTGGTCCGGCATCTGCATGATAAAGTCGTGGGCCTGGGCGGCTTCCGCGGCGCTGATGACCTCTTCAATCGTCGCATCGGGCTGGCCGTAGGCAATGTTTTCGCGCACAGTTCCTGCGAAGAGAGTCGTCTGTTGCAGGACCACGCCAATTTCCTTGCGCAGCTGGATCGGCTCCCAATTGCGTACGTCCACGCCGTCGACCTTGACAACGCCTCCTTCGGCGTCGTAGAAGCGGGGGATGAGATTGACCAAGGTGCTTTTGCCGGATCCGGTCGCGCCCATCAGGGCGATCTTCTGTCCTGAAGCGGCATGCAGCGAGATGCCGTCCAGCACTTCTTCGCCTACGGGCCGGACATTGCCGTTGGGCGTGCGAGTCAGCCGCTGCCCGTTCGCAGGTCCTGCGTCAGGACTGCCGCTCTGCGACTGGGCCTGGCCATTGCCGGCGGCGGAGTCCAAGCCCCTTCTGATCCGTGACCCGGAATAGTGAAAGGAGACGTTTTCGAAGCTGATATCCCCGGCAGGTTTTGTGATGGCAGCAGGTGTAGGCGGCGCCTGGATGGCCGGCTCTGTATCCAGGACTTCAACGACGCGTTTTGACGAGGCTTCTGCGCGGGAGATCATCGACAGAATGTTGCTCAGAAGCAGCAATGGCGACATTCCGATCAGCATGTAATTGCTGAACGCGACCAGTTCTCCGATGGTGAGACGTCCACCGATGACATCGATGCCACCGCGCCAAGTTGCGATCGTAGCGCCCAGATTCGTCAGGACCAGCAGCACCGGCATTACCAGGGCGAGGTACCTGCCCACCTTGATGTTCTGCTCCATGTAGTCGACGTTGTCGCGGTCAAAGTTTTCGATCTCGTACTGCTCCCGGACAAAGGCCTTGACAACGTGCACGCCGGCGAGATTCTCCTGAACCAGGGTGTTCAGCTTGCCCAGTTTCTGCTGTACGATCGAAAACAGAGGGCCCACGACGCGCAGGAACCAGAAGATAACGGACCCAGAGATGATGAGCATCGTGACCATGATCAGGCCGAGCCGCCAGTCGATGATCAGCATCATTGTAAGGCTGCCGATGACCATCAGAAGCGTTCGCAACAGCAACGCCATGCCGGCGCTGAGGAACATGCGGGCAACGTCGACGTCGCTGGAGACACGGGTCATAAGTTGGCCCGTCTGCATGCGGTCCAGGTTGGCGAAGGAGAAGCGCTGGATGTGGCGGAAGAGGTCGTTGCGCAGGTCAAACGCGATCCCTTGGGAGATCTGTGCGCGGGCGATGCCCTGGCCAATGGTCGTGGCGGCGCCGAGAATTGCGGCCAGCAACATGATCCCGCTGCCCTGCCAGACGGCCGCCATGTCGCCGGCGCGAATGCCCTGATCTATGATGAACTGAACCATACGCGGCGTCACGAGTTCCATCAGCACAGGCAGAATCGTCGTGACGATGCCCAGTACGGTCATCCAGGCATAGGGGCGCAGGTAGCGAATTACCCTGGCTAATCCACTCATAGGCAGAACTGTTGAGGACCAATATGAAGGCTGGCGGCGACAGAAGTCACTCCAGCGTACTAAAGCGGTTTCGCAAGTATAGCTTGAGGTCGCAGGGAGATGCAAATTGAAGGGAGTTGGGGTCCCCCTGAAAACATGACAAATCCTGCCAAAATCCTTCAGCGCTTTCACCCTTGAGCCGTTGAATGGAACCAGGGCTCGTTAACGTGCGTCAGAAAAGTGATCTGCAGGACGCCAACTTTTGTGGATGAGCAACAGGAGGAGGGCGCTCTCAAGGAGGGCGTGAACGGGAATCCGTTTGACTTTAGGTCGGGGCTGATGTATAAGAACTGATGTCGATCAGGCGTTCCCTGAGGTGGAAATCCTGGAGGAAAACAGCGGCAACTGCGCAGGTAAGTTCAGCATGGGATCTGGTTCTGGACGGCCAGCACGGGAGCCTGTACGTCCCATCTCCTTTCCAATTCTGGCGGGCCCGCAACATCGGGTTAGAAAATTCAATACTGGCAATTGAGGTTTTTCATGCATATATCTGAAGAACAGCGAACGCAATACCGCAATGAAGGATACTTTTTTCTGGAGAACGCCATCCCTGCGGATCAAGTTGAGGGACTGCGCGCGGAGTGCCAGCGTTACATTGACCGGTACGACGCTGAGATGGAGGCCAAGGGGGTGACGGTGCAGGGTATCAACCACTATAAGAAGCGATATTTTATCAGCCGGCGGGGGTTGGAAAGCCCGACCATTACAGAATTCCTTTTCGGAGAACTGATGGCGGACGTCTGCAGGGCGACGCTGGGCGAAAATGCCTTCTTGTTTCACGAGCAGTATGTCGTGAAGTTTGCCGAAGTGGGCACGAAATTCGGCTGGCATCAGGACTCCGGCTACGTGGGGCACTACCACAGGCCCTACCTCTCGTGTTGGTGCGCGCTTGACGACATGTCGATTGAAAACGGAACTGTATCGGTCCTGCCCTACTCGGCAATCGGAATGACGCCTGAGGACCTTTATGACCACGAAATCGAAGCCGGAAGCAATGACAAGATCGGTTACCAAGGCGAGCACCCTGGAATCCCGGCTCTCGTTCCCGCCGGCAGCATCGTTGTATTCAGCAGCCGCACGTTTCATCGCAGCGGCCCGAATGTGACATCGAGGGTCCGGCGCTGTTATCTGGCCCAATATTCGGCGGAACCGATTATGAATCGCGAGGGAACGGATCTGTGGGGGCAGGCGATCCCGATAGTACAGGACGGGCCAGTCGTGTGGAGTCCCTGTGCAGAGTTGATCTGTCCCAAAAGTTACATACAACGGAGCCCAATTCCGCTTCGTTGCAGGATAGACTCGGTAGTATTGCATCCATGCAGCCTACGAAGAAGGGAAGTGAAATGAGCGTTTCGAACCATCTTCTGACAGACGATCAGATGCGGCAGTTCATCTCCCGCGGATACCTGGTCCTGCAGACCGACTTCCCGAAAGAGTTCCATGAAGGGTTGAACGCGAAGCTGAACGAAGTGATGGACAAGGAAGGCAATCCCGGCAACAATCTTTTGCCGCGGTTCAGCGAGGTCGGCGACATCATTCAGAATCCGATCGTTCGGGGCGCGCTGGCGAGCGTAGTCGGGCATGACTATACGATTCACCCGCACCGCCACTGCCACTTCACCTATCCTGGGCGCAAAGTCCAGACATGGCACAAGGACAGCTACTGGGGCCATCAGAAGGTACGCAACCACCACAACTGGTGGGCGATGATCTTCTACTATCCCCAGGCCGTGGACGAGGAGATGGGGCCGTCGGGCCTGCTTTCCGGCTCCCAATACTATACGAAACGGGCCGGGGACGATACGGAAACGCCGGTCTACCTCAAAGGACCGGAAGGCACATTTGCCCTGATTCATTATGATCTGTGGCACAGAGGCGGCGCCAACCTTTCGCAGAAGACGCGGGCGATGATGAAGTTCCAGTTTGTGCGCATGGATGCTCCTACCGGCCCAACTTGGAACACCCAGCAGGCAGATTGGGCGCCGGTCGAGGACGCTCCGGTTGACCACAACATATTGTGGGAAAATCAGTGGCGCTGGCATCGCGGCGAAACTGGGGCAGAAAGGAACGGGACCACCGGCAAGGCGACGCAGTCGAACGGGCGCAGGACTGAAGAGACGAAAATATCCGATCTGACCGGGAAACTTGCCTCCAGGTATGAACCGGCGGGGGTAGACTCCGCCTATAGGCTGGGCGCATATCGTGAAGAGGCCATTCCCTCACTTAGCGAGGCACTCATCAGCGGGAACGCCACCGCATCCCGCAACGCAGGCTACGGCCTGAGCGCGGTTGGACCGGCGGCTCGGGATGTTCTGTTGGACGCCATGGGGCACGAGAGCGAAGCAGCGCGCATGCATGCGGCTTTTGCCCTCGGTGAGTTGGGGCTGGCGGATGCCGAGAGTGCAAGTGCGGTCGCGAAGGCTGTATCGGATCCATCGGTTGTCGTCCGCCGCAGTGCGGTCGAGGCACTGGGGCTGCTCAAAGAACCTGTTGCTTTGACACTGCCTGCGTTGGAAGATGGTTTGAAGGACGACGATGATCAAGTGCGTTTTACAGCTGCGCTTTCTCTGCAACGCCTTGGGACCAGTTCGGTCGGAGCCGTGCCGGCATTGCAGGCAGCGTTGCGGGACGAAAACCGCTATGTGCGGGCGAATTCCGTTGACGCTCTACGCCGGGTCGGCACCAATGAGGCACTCAATATTGCCCTGGACTATCTGAGCGCGCATCGCTGGTGTCCGACAACGACGCCTGACAATCTTTTTTAGGGGAAACGCCAATGTCCTCGTACGTTAAGGAACCGGATATCACAGCCGGCGCGATTTCCGTGTCGGTTGAAGACCTGGACGTCTCCGAGGCCGCGGCCGTCTACCGGGAACAGGGCTGTCTGGTCGTGCGCGGTCTGATGAAGCCTTACATCGAGGAGATGGCGGCCGACATTGCCGCCACAGTCCGTCAGTCGATAGAGATGCTCGACAGGGCGGAAAGAAAGCCGGAGGGCTGGGTTTCGCCCAACGGCTCTCTGTTCATCCCTGCGCCGGACGGGTACGGCAGGGACAGGCAGATCATGACGGTCGGGATCAGCTACTTCACAAGCGCCGCCTTTCTGCGCGCCGCCATGGACCCGACGGCTCTCGATATTCTCGAGGCGATATTGGGGCCCAATATCGAGCTGTTCGGCCAGGGGCAGTCACTGGTCAAGGAGCCGGTGGGAGGCCACCCCAAGCATCTGCACCAGGATTCTGCCTACTTTGAGCATCGGTTTGAAGGCCCGGTCGGCGTCCTTACCTACGTTGTGGACACGGACCTTGTGAACGGCGCGCTGCACGTCGTGCCGGGCACACATAAGCAGGGACAGCTCCACCACATCGATACGTTCTCTCACCTGGGGCTTGACGAGGACGAGTGGCCCTGGGAGGCCGCCCTGCCGGTCACCGGACAGGCAGGCGATTCGATCTTCTTCCACGTCAGAACGGTACACGGCTCCAAGCAAAACCACTCGGACACGCCCCGTCCGGTCTTTATCAATCGCTACCGGCGTCCCGATGATTTCGCCATCATCCGGGCGACGACCACCTCCAACCGCGCCGAAGCCGAGAGTCGGGCGCAGCTGGCCCGCCGCGAGGACGAGCCTCCGGGGCTGATGATGCGCGGATTCCGGCCTTACTCAGAAACGGGCGGGGCCGGCACTGATGGGGCGCGGTAACGACGATACAACCTGGAACTTCTCCGTCAGTCTGTGGGACATAACTTTCATCACACTGGGCATCAGTTTCATCTCCAGGGAGACTGTGGTCCCGGTGCTGGTGAGTCAGTTGACCGATTCCAAGCTCGTGATCGGTCTTGTCCCGGCCATGTGGTCGCTTGGCCTCTACCTTCCCCAACTGCTGACAGCTAACTGGGCCGAGAGCATGCCCTATAAGAAGCCGTTCGTAATGGTCATCGGCTTCTTCCTGGAGCGGCTGCCCTATCTTCTGATCGGTCTGGCAGTTCTCTTCTTTGCAGTCGAAAGGCCTGCCGTCGCACTTGTCGCGGTCCTGACGGGCATAGGCCTGGCTTCGTCGGGCGCCGGCCTGGGGACTCCGCCGTGGCTGGACATGATCGCGAAGGTCATTCCTGTCCGGCGGCGCGGCATCTGGCTGGGGCTGGGCCACGGGCTCGGACAGCTGATGGGCGTAATCGGCGCCTATTTCGTCGGGCGGATTCTGGTCAGTCGCGCGTTTCCAGGCAACTACGCCCTTCTCTTCTTTATTGCCTTTGGATTTGTGGTTGTTTCCTGGGTGGGACTTGCCTTAACGCGTGAGCCTGTCAGCGAGGTTACGAGAAAGGCGGTTCCCCTCTTCCGTTACCTGGGCCGCGTGTCGACGGTGTTGAAGCGAGACAACAACTACCGCCGCTACCTGATCAGCAAGTCATTGGTGAACCTGGGAGGGATGAGCGCCGGCTTCTTCGCCGTCTACGGCACGGAGATGTTTTCTCTTGACGGTCGCGGCGTTGGCCTGCTGACTGCCGTGCTTGTTGGAACACAGGCAATACTCAATCCGCTGTGCGGACTGCTGGCCGACCGGGTCGGGCATAAGACGGTGCTGGCGGGGGCGGCATTCTTTGTCGCGCTTGCGCCGCTCAGCGCGCTGGTAATCGGTCGCGGGGTCGCCGCGGGGCCGACGGCTGGCTCGGTTTTCTCGCCTTACGCCATTGGCGCCGCGCCGATTGGGCTGGTGGTCACTTTCGTATTTCTGGGGACCTTCCTGGCTGCAGACCACACCTCCTCCCTACCAATCATATTGGAGTTCAGCGCGCCGGAGGACCGGCCGACGTACATCGGGCTGACAAACACGTTATTGGCGCCGATATTGATTGGCGCGCCGATTCTGGGGGGCTGGCTGGCCGGCGCTCTAGGGTATACCGCCCTGTTCAGCGCTGCGCTGGTGGTGGGGGCTGCGGCACTGCTGCTGATGGTGTGTTGGGTAAGGGAACCGCGGATGACGACGCCGCAACGCTTGGAGGAGGAGCAGCCTTCCAAGGTTGCTCCTTGAACCGGTTTCTCCCCCGTTCACTCTCCCTGGACTCAGCGAGCTTACTTCGATGCGCTCAGTCGCTCCAGCACAAGTACGACGCTAAATCCCGCGATCGCCAGTCCAAGCGCCAGAAATACCTCTCCTGTAAAGGCGGCGGGCAGATAGTTTCGTTGCACCGTCGGCAGAACCTCACCGTGGCGGTCAATGATCGAGGCGACCGTCTCCTTCCACGGCCAGATTTTGCGCAGGCTACCCGCCATCAGTCCTATCAGTACCGCGATGGTGGCGTCATGGAAGCGCTTGAACAGCCAGGCCAAGACCTGTGCGAAGGTTACAATGCCGACGACCGCGCCAGCGCCGACGATAGCCAGGCTGACGATGTCGCGCTGGTTCACGGCGGCCAACATGAACTGGTACTTGCCCAGGAGCACAAGGATAAACGAGCCGGAGATGCCAGGCAGGATCATGGCGCAGATGGCAAGCATGCCGCTGAGAAAGAGGAACCAGGACGCATCCGGCGTCTGCACCGGGACTGCTCCGACCACGAAGTAGGCGCCCACTGCGCCGGCGGCCAGCGCGGCGAAGAGCGCGGCGTTCCAGTCTTGAATTCGTTTGCGCACGGTGACGATGGAGGCCAGCACCAGGCCAAAGAAGAAGCTCCAGATAAGGATGGGGTGGTGTTCCAGGACCCATTCCAGCCAGGAGGCGAGGGTGAGCACGGCAATCGCGATGCCTGCCAGGACAGAGACCAAAAAACGGGCGTTTATCGCATCCAGGGCAGTGGGGACGTTCAGACGCGAAAGCGCCTGCCAAAACGGCCGGCGCGCGCCGGCGCGTATGCTCATCACGAGCTCTTCGTAGATACCGAGAATGAAGGCCATGGTGCCTCCGGAGACGCCGGGCACGATGTCGGCGCATCCCATGGCAAAGCCGCGAGCGGCCAAACCCAGGTGCTCCCTAAGAGTTCGGTCAGGGGCGAAATCGGCCGGAGTAGGCGTATCAGAGCGAGGAGGGGGAGTGTCCTGGCGCGGTGTGGCTGTGGAATCCGCGGTCATAGCCAGGTCTCCAGGGGATGCGCACTTGGGTCATACATTAGAATATGGTTCTCACTATCGTGGGACTGCCCTCGGGCCGGGCCCGATGGTATCGCAGCCATGTTCACCGCGGAACACTGGGAAGTCCACCCAGACGGGCTCGGCTACTGTGATGTATTCGCTGGCTGCTGTGACTGATCAAATTCACGTGGACCTAGACAGGAAGACAGGCCGGGCCGATCGGTTCAAAAGTCTTGTAAGTCAGGACGAACTCCTGGTGGCCTAAACCTTCCGACTTGGTCAGCGCGCCGCCGGCAACGGCCAGCACCTGCGAAAAGATCTCCCGGCCCACCTCGTCTAGCGTCGCCCGGCCTTCCAGAATCCGGCCGGCGTCCACGTCCATGTCGCCGGACATGCGGCGGTAGGTTTCGGGGTTGGCGCACACTTTGACCACCGGCGAGATCGCTGATCCCACAACCGAGCCGCGTCCGGTCGAGAAGAGGGTCAGATGCGCGCCGCAGGCGATCAGTTCGGCGATTTCGGCGGTGTCGTTGATGTTGGGAAAGCCGAAGCGGGCACCGCCGTCGGGGACGATATCGAGCAGGTAGAGGCCGCCCGCCGGGGGCGCGTCACCAGGTTTGATCAGTCCCCGGATCGGAGAGGAGCCGCTCTTGGCATAGGCCCCCATCGATTTTTCCTCGACGGTCGTCAAGCCGCCGTCGGCATTGCCGACGGCGAAGCTGCCGTGGCCCATGGTCGTGTAGTAGCGGGCCGTCTTCTCCATGGTTGAGAGGATCTCTTCCCCCAGTGCCGGGGTCACGGCCCGGTCGGCCATGATCTGCTCGCAGCCGATCAGCTCGCCACCCTCCTCGAAAATCGCGCTGGCGTTGTTCTCGACCAGCAGATCGAAGCAGCGTCCGATGGCCGGGTTCGCGGTGATGCCGCTGGTGGCGTCGGAACCCCCGCAGATGGCGCCCACGACCAGTTCGTCCACCGACATCGTAACCCGCGTCGTTGTACCTTCAAGTTCGGCCAGCGTCTCTTCCAGCCAGCTCTGGCCCTGATCGACCGTGGTGAGCGTGCCTCCTCTTTCCTGAATAACAAGCGTCTCGACGGGGCGGCCGCTTTCCTTGACGTACTGCGCCAGGCCGCGGCGGTCGAAGCTTTCGCAGCCAAGTGAAACGAGGAGGACGCCGCCTGTGTTCGGATGCGTGCAGAGCCGCGCCATCATGTCGAAGGCATACTGGTTGGGATAGCAGCCGCTGAATCCTATCAGATGAACGCCCCGCTTGCGGTAGGGATAGACGATCTCGCGGGCGACGTGATGGGCGCACTCCACCAGGTAGACGACCAGGACTGTATTGCGGATACCTTTGCGGCCGTCCTGACGCAGGAAGCCAGGAAACCCGGTTTTCGCAGACATGGGAGCGCTCCTCGACCGGTTCAGTCGGTCTCCGAATTCAGAGTGTAGGTGGGTATGTAGTCGCTCTTGATATTGTGCAGGTGGACATGCTCACCTGCCCGGATGTCGCGCGTGGCTGAGCCAATCGGCGCGCCGTACTTGACGATCTTCTGGCCTGCGGCGATATTGCAGGCGGCTATTTTGTGTCCCAGTTCGAGCGAGGTCTCGATAACGACCGTCCGCTCCCCAAGCTGCAAACGGGCCCCCGCGTTCAGGCTGCGCAGCAGGACGTATACGTTGTCCTCATCCGAGATTTGCAATAGCAGACCGCTCTGATTGTCAGGCATTATCCCCGTCTTTGTTCGAGAAAGCACCGCTGCGCATTTGTCGAAGAGGCCGCGATGGAGAAGATTCGATGTCCAAGTCTACAGTTGCGGCTTTCAAAGCTACCGGTTGACGCTCGGACATTGCGCGCAGTGAACGGCTCTCGAAATCGCCTAATCATAGTCGAAAATCGAACAAAAATACAGTCCGAGCATGTTCAAGAGGAGGGCTCGGAAATGCGAACGCTGCCTGCGATTTACAATTGTGTCGATTCAATCCTTGGCGGGCGGGAGACTGCCACCAGCAGGCACGCCAAAGAATAGACACCAATGATGCCCAGAAAGCCCAGCTGATAGCTCCCCTGCAGATCATAGGCCACGCCGACGAGCACCGGCGCAACTGTAGGTCCTATAACGGTCACTGGCTGGGCGACGCCTCGGACAGCGCCGATGTGAGCGCGGCCAAAGTATGTCACCCAGAGGGACTCGCTGATCGGAATCGTACCTCCGAAGCCGAAGCCGTAGAGAAAGAAACCGGCGAAAAGAAAGGCCGGTTCAGCAGTAGCGGCGGAGAGCAGCATGAGGCCGACGCCTGTCCCGCCCAGCGAGAATGCGGACACGGCAAGCGCCCGGGGCCGGTAGCGCTGAAGGCAGAATCCCCACACGGCCTTGGACAGCAGGTTGCCCAGTCCGTTCACGGCAAGGGCAAGGGCGGCCATCCTGCGGGTAAAGGAGGCGTCGGTGGCAAAGGGCACTGCGTGGGCCAGCACCGACGCCAGGGCGGCCTGGTTCATGCTGTAGCCGAGGAGGAGCAGCCAGAAACCGGGCGTGCGCAGGGCCTGGCGGCTGGTGTAGGAGCGCGGTTCCTCTGCGTGCGAAGGGACGTGGCTGATATCGCCTGGAGCAGGGTCACCGTCCGGGCGCAGGCCGACGTCCTCCGGCGTGCGCCGCATGACAAGGGCAATGGGCGCGACGACGGCGAGGACGAAGAGGGCCTGGACAAAATAGCCATTGCGCCAGCCCAGCGAGTCGACGACAAGTGTCATCGCAAAAGGAGCAATCAGTCCGCCGAAAGAGATACCGCTGGAGCCGATAGCGAGCGCCCAGCCCCTGCGGCGGACGAACCATTTGCTGATGGTGGTGTTGACGACCAGGGGGCCGAACAGCGTCCAGCCGATGAAGCCGGCGCAGAGGTGCAGCGACCAGAAGAGCCAAAGGTGGGACTGCCTGCCCAGACTCCAGAGACATACGGCCGAAACAAGGGCGCCAGCGAGCACAGGCAGGCGCGGGCCGCGCTGATCTACGATGCGGCCGACAATCACGCCGGAGAGGGCGCCGGCCAGTACGGCCAATGACGATCCCAACGTAAACTGCCAGACCTGCCAGCCCAATTCCTCGACGACCGGACGCAGAAAAACGCTTACCGTGGACTGGCTTACGCCGAGAAAAACGAACTGAAGGAGGACCGCGGCGACGACGATCCACCAGCCATAGAAGAAACGGAGAGTCAATCGATTACCTTGGTTGGGTTGAGGATCTGCGGGGATAAACGTAGTCTTTCACTCACCGCTTCCTGAGCCTGCTTGAAGCCGGCTGACGAGCGGGTGGCGGCGCTCTTGCAGAGGCAAAGTCGCGCGCGTGCCGGTGAAGTGGGACTCGTAGACTGCGAAGACACATTCGAGCGAGGTCAGCGCGGCGGCGCCGCCCAGTCGCGGCTGGCGGCCTTCACGAATGGAGTTGACCATGTCGCGGACGCTCCAGATCGACTGGCGCCGCTGCCATAGCTGCTCGCCGATTCTGAAGCGTTCGGGGTCTATCGGCACCTTTTTCCATTGGGGCGTATGGCTTGGGAATGAGACGTCAAACGGACAGTGCCACAGTTCGTCGACGAAGGTCTCCGGATTGGGTCTGATCATCAGCTGTCCCTCGGACCCGAGAATATGGGGTCCCATCATCCAGCCCTGCGTCTGTGGGCGGCGGTACAGCTCCATGACCCCGGATGCCCCATTTTTCCCTTTGATATGGATCAACATCGTATCGCCGGCAACGATTCCATTGTCTCTTCGGTCGGTAGTGCAGAGCTCCTGGCTTGTCATGATGTCGCCCACGTCAACCTCGCGGCCTTCGTATGTGATCTGGGCGTGAATCCATTCGATGCCGTCCAGGAACAGGTCCATTTCGTCGAAGTAGTGGACGCCCATTTCCATCAGTTCAAAGCCGGCCGGGCGCCCTTTTCCGATTTCACGGACGGAGCGAAACTCGCCGATGCGTCCGGCGTCGATCCATGCTTTGGCTTCCTGGAAGAGCGGCGTGAAGCTGAACTGGTGGCTGACGGCGAGGCGGACATCTGCTTGGCTGCAAGCGGCAAGCATCTGGTCGGCGGTCTGCAGGTCGACGGATAGCGGCTTCTCGCTCAGGACGTTGACGCGATGCTTGGCAGCGGCGATGGCGACCGGCCCGTGCAGCGGCGCGTGCGTGCAGACGCTGACCAAGTCCAGGCATTCCTTCTGAATCATCTCTTCGTAGTCGGCATAGCGCGCGGAGACGCCATGTTCATCGGCGCGGGCATTAAGTGCGTCCGGGTTGATGTCGCAGAGTGCGGCAAGTGTGACCCCGTCCAGGTTGGCGTAAGCAGTGGCGTGGGCACGGCTGATGCCGCCGCATCCAACGATGCCGGCTCGCAATGTCATTTTACGCATTCCTTTCGAGGGGGCTCATTCAGTAGATGGCCAAATTCAACAGCAGTCATCATATGGGTTGCGCAATTATAGCACGAGTGATAGAGGTTGAACACGGAGAAAAAACTGCCTTGACAGAATTTTTTTGCTATACTATATATTGTTAGGTTACTTCTTCTATGCCCAGTTATTGCCATCCCAGCCTGGTGCCGGTTTATGTCCGGAGATTCCTATGCAAACGGTTGATTTTGCCCGTTCCTCGCTCACCTTTCGAATAGACTACCAGAAAAGGCCGGCCGAAACTGCCTCACATGAACCGCCTTCCTCGCTGAACAATGCGCGCATCCTTCTCGAATGTGTGTGCGAGATTGTCGACAACGAGACAGACGCGGCGCAAACCTTCGTCATGGGCGCAAGCTGCAAGACCGAACGGGTTGGCGTCGAGCGAGACATCTGGATCCAGCCCAATGCAGACTTCGTTCCCATCCTTTCCCAGGACCGCTATCTGATAGTCAAGACCTACGAAGTTGCCAACATGGGCGTTCCGTTTTTCCCACCCTCACGCGGCATGCAACCGGAACGGCAGGCAGGGTACGTATCCGACGCCTACGACAACATCCGTTTAGATGTTCGGCGTGTCGAAGGTGAGATCCTGGATACGCCGGAGCAGATTGTCGAGGCGACCCTGGATCCGAGCGGGCCGCCCCTGGTGGGCAGAACTGTCATCAATGACGGTCGGTACACGGCGGTGCTGGAGTTTCCAGTCAAAACGATGAACGCCAGCGAGCGGGACTTTATCTATCAGACCGACACCGGGCCGGTCCTCATGCCCGATTTTTCACGAGAGCCAGACGATCTGATCACTGGGTTTGAGATGGCGTTCATCGCCTTCAATTGCCCAGACTGGTCCGAATTTGTGGTGCGTGTGCCGACATCAGTGGGGGAAGGGATCGAAGTATATCACTATTCCAAATTCGTCCGTTTGGATACACAGAATCAGGTGATTCGCACGGCTTGAGCAACGCCCTTTAACACGAAAGGAGGTAAGCAGGATCAGAAGTAGAAGATAGTCCCCTGGGTGCCGACCATTGCCTTTCCTTATTGTATTCCTCAGAAAGTGCCTACTTCATCGCTGTGAACAGTTCGGTCCGAGCAATTTATCTTCCGCATCTCAAGGTTCAGATGAATCGCAGCTCCTAATCCATCCAGGGCGTACTCTTGTCCCACGCCGAGAGCAAGTCACCAAGCCCGGCTTCGGTTTGAGCCTGCTGGCCTGTACCGGCAAGGTTGTTTGTCTCGTAGGGGTCGCTTCGCAGGTCGAAAAAGGACGTAACCTCTTGTTCGGTACTCCCCTTACCTCCCAGAACGCGCCGCCCCAGGAGATGGGTGGGCGTCCTGACCCCAATCTCGCCACCGCTGGTCTCGATGAAGCCCCAGTTCTCGTCCAACTGTTTCCGCTCCCCTGTCAAAACAGGTGAAAGATTCCGTCCCTGTACGTGCTCCGGTACAGGGCAACTGCTGGCATCCAACACAGTGGGCATGATGTCTATGAGCTGCGCCACCTGCGAACTGTTGACAGCGGTGTCCCACAGCCAAGGCGCGTGGAAAATCATCGGGACGCGAATCGACTCTTCGATCAACAGGCCCTTATTGAACCTGTGATGGCAGCCCAGGTTGTCGCCGTGGTCGGAAGTAAAGACGACAACTGTGTTGTCGAGCAGGCCGCCTGCGCGTAGCCCTTCCATCATGCATCCTACCATGTCGTCGACCCAGGTCGTAAGGCCATAATACAGGGCGGTGAGATGCCGCAGGTCGAAGTCGTCCGGGAGGTCCAGTGTATGGGGGAGTTTCTGCGAATAGTAAAGGAAGTCCCACAGGTAGACTTTGAACCAGTGCTCGTCATAGGCCATTTGGCCGTCCATATATACGTTGGGCCTGAGCGGCACTTCATCCGGGTCGTACATGGTCAGGTACTTTTCGGGCGCGTCTGCCAGCGGCATGTGGGGAGGAGAGATGCTGTAATAGAGGAAAAACGGGTTGTCGCGATCGGCAGCGAGATAGGAGAGGACGTTCTCGATTTCGTAATCCACGCTGAAACCGTCAACGACCTGCGGCCTGCCGCCGTCCCGGACGAAATCCTGACCTGTGTGGCGGTGGTTAACTCTGGGGTGGAGAGTATAGTCGAAGCCCACGATTTCGGGGGCGGAGTGAATGTGCCACTTGCCGATCAGGGCTGTGTCGTAACCGGCAGCCTTGAACTGTTCGGCGACTGTGGCGTCAGGCAGGTGGACCCGGTCCTGAGGCGGCCACGAGGCCACGATGGGCCTGCCCTGTTCATCGGGCACGGAGACATTGCCCAGGGCGCCCGTGCAGGTGCGGGCGTACTGGCCTGAGATGAGGGACGAACGCGCCGGCATACACACCGGGTCGGTCGACACTGCGTGCTCGAAGCGGACACCGTCGCGAGCGAGGCGGTCGATGTTGGGCGTACGGATAACCGAATTGCCGTAGCATCCGACTTCGAATGCTCGCAACTGATCACAGATGCAGATGATGACATTGGGTCTATTGTGCATGGTTTGTTTATATCGACTGGCGCCCTATTCTGAAGGCGAATCGGTCTGCCTGATGTAGACATTCTGAGGGAGCAGCGTCTGCGGCTCGAACAGTTTCGAAACGGTTACGAAGTGGATGCCCCGCCCATGCAGAGCCGCGATGATGGCAGGCACCGCATCTACAGTGGACTTGTGAATGTCGTGGGAAAGGATGATCGCCCCTACGGGCGCGTCGGCGATTCTGGCGGCAACAGTTTCGGCGTCGCGATCTTTCCAGTCCAGTGGATCGACGCTCCAGAAGATGACCGGCAGTCCGGAGGCTGCCAACACACTGTCATTATAGACGCCGTAAGGAGGACGCAGGAACGGAGTCTGCTCACCGATCAGTTGTGCGATCAGATCGTCTGTCAATCTTAACTGTTCACGGATCTGCGCATCCGACAGTTTTGTAAGATTGGGATGGTCCCAGGTGTGGTTTCCTATCTGATGACCCTCCTGAAACATTCGTTGAACTGTTTCAGATTGGATGCGGACCTGAGTCCCCAGGACGAAGAATGTTGCCTTGACATTGTGCTCTTTGAGAATGTCCAGCAGGCCTTCTGTGTAATACGAAGGACCGTCGTCGAAAGTAAGGGCCACGCAAGCGACTTCATGGCAGTTTATTACGCCCTCCGCCGCCTGTTCGGCTTGGGAAGATGCCGAGGTAGACATGCGCATCAGGCGTGAGAGAGTTGGGATTCGGCCGCTTGCGGAAAGCGCCGGCATCACCACTGGTGAGGAGGCCGGCGTCCAAACGCGCGCAACGGCCTGGCCGAAGTCAGTTTTAAGGGTGGTTGCGTCTACTTCAATTCCCAGGAGCTGTCGCATCTCCGGTCTGAGCAGATCTGAGAGCGCTTTTGCAGCAAGCTCAACTTCGACAGTCCCTTCCACGCCCGAGGCAACTTGATACTTGTCGAACCTGAGCAAGACTGTACCGTCGTCCCGAAACACGATGAAATCGAAATTCCCGGCTGTAGGCTCAGTTCCTGTCTCGATTTGCCCATACTCGCTGTCGAAGAGAGATTCTTTGCGGTCGTCGTCGGCGTCGGGCTCTCGTTCGGCAATCTGGTTGCGGAGACGTTCTGCCAGCGCTTCCCTTGACAGCTCGGAAAGGCGCAACAAATAGCTGTCGTCAACGAAGAGATCGGAAATGGTTATCTCGGTCCCTTGACGCAGGTCAAAGATGTAACTGGAAACAAGCCTACTACCAGTGTTGCCAGTAGAAGCTGAACGCGCAACTTCGAAGAACAGTACCCGTTCATTGGTGACGGTCACTTCATGGTCCTGGTGATAGTGGGTTGCCAAGGAGGCCGCCTCCTTGCCCGTATCCTTCTTGTATTCCTGGTAGGATTCTTCGATCTTGGAAGCCGTGAGGCGGAATTCGTCGATGAACTGCTGGTTGATCGCCTCGATTCGGGCGTTTATCGCTTCACTGTCCGTTGTCGGATAGGAGACGTGGAGGGTTGAGCGGTCGTCATTTTCGGACTCCTCGATTTCCATGACGCCGACTACGCTCATTCCTGGCGCTGCCGTCTCGGCATCGATTCCCAGCAACCGGCGAAATTCCGGTTTCAATAGGTCGGCAATCGCGGACAGAGGCAGTACAACATCGACTACGCCTTCGACCCCTGCGGCCACTTGATACTTGTCAAACTTGACCAGGATGGTCTTATCCTCTCGAAGCAGAATGTTATCGAAGTTTTCGGCTGTCGGGGCAGTACCATCTTCTACCCATTCCGGATCGCTCGCCAATTCCTCCTTGGCTATGCGTTCTTCCAGGGCTTCCCTTGTCAGAGCCGAGAGTCGCTCCAGGTAGCTGCTATCGACAAAGAGATCGGAGATGGTCAGTTCGGCGCCGGTACGACGGTCAAAGATGTAACCGACGACGTAGGAACTTCCCGTGCCGCCGGTATTGATTCCCCGGACAATATCGAAGAAGATCACATTCTGGTTCGCGATTGAAACGTCGAAGTGTTGACGGTAGTGCGTGATAAAGGTAGCCGCCTCTTTACCTGTATCCTCTTTGTATTTCTGATAGCTCGCTTCGGTCTCGGTTGCCATCGTACGCCATTCGTCGATAAATTCTTGCGTTACCGCTTCCATGCGAGCGTTGATCACATCCTGTTCAGTCACGGGATAGGATACGCGCAGCAGGGAACGGCCATCATGCTCGATTTCTTCGATTGCATGGACCCAGACATTTTCATACTTGGTTGCGTCGAAGGAAGAGGAGTGGGCAGGGGGGGCGGCTGCTGTAGGTTCTGGGGTAGAGGCATAGGTAACCGAAGCTTCGTTCTCCTCTGCCGGCTCTCCTATTGACCGGCAGGCTGACAGCGCCAAAATGGAACTGAGAGCTACTACAAAGAGCGCAGTGTAAAGATTCTTCATTTGTGCCCCTCCTTTCGGGAGACCAAAGGAAACTGTGGTTCGACGCTGGAGAGTTTTCTCTTCGGGGGGCCTTTTGCGAGCATTCTCACACTATAACACACAGGCCCCTGGAGGTGACTCTCGATGAAATGAAATTCACCTGCCACAGCAAATACTTGTGCAGGCAACCCTGAATGAACGCTCTGGGAGTTTCGCGTGTTTTGTTGCAGATAGACCAGTGCACTATTTGTGCTCCGGTCCCTTATCGCTGACGTTGTCAGTCCAGTCAACTCCATTCGTACTCTGTCCGATTCTCTGTCGCGACTTGGCCGAATCTTCCAACTGTGCCAAGCTTATGTCTGATCCGGGCCAGCAGAACAGGATTCACCCAAGATGGTCCCGTAGCTGCTCGAATCAATGCACAGCCAGGAGTTTTCCTGCACTGACCAATCCCAGTTGGCCGACAAGAAAGTAAACAAAAGAACATTTGCCGCGTTTTCAAAATGCCGAGAGCGACCAGTCAATCAATGACGAGAAAGGCGGAGCAAAAATGATTCGCAAAGCATTTGTCATGTCCGTGAATCCCGACCAGCATAAAGAGTACGAAGCTCGCCATACCCCGATCTGGCCTGAACTGGAGACGGTACTCAAAACGCACGGTGTCAGCAACTACTCCATTTTCCTGCACGCCGAGACCGATCAACTGTTCGCGTACGCGGAAATCGAGAGCGAAGAGCAGTGGAACAGCATCGCTGACGAGGAAGTCTGTCAGAAATGGTGGCGTTACATGGGAGACATCATGCCCTCGAACCCCGATAGCAGCCCTGTTTCGATTGATTTGAGAGAGGTCTTTCACATCGACTGAGCGGTCCGCCTTCAAGCAGATGCAGGAAGGCGATTGACCGCTAGCCGACGTTCCGGCTCTCCTCCCATAGCGGCGCTGTAGTGCAGCCTATCGCGTTGGAATGACCAGGTACGGTGTCCCGGTCCGCCAGTCGGGCCAGCGCGTCGCAGTCCCGTCGCTGAAGTGGAGTTCGAAGAACAGTATCAGGTCCCATGCCACGTCTATGGAGCTGCCGGGAATAACGGCCTCGTAGACGCCGGCCTGCGGCTGCATCTCTATTTCCTCGAATTCCAGCGCTTGGTGGGCGATACGGTGGAAGCAACTCACGGCGCAAAGGGTGCGCGGCGCTTCCGATTCCTTCAGGTTGAGCCAGAGCGGTAGGTCTTGGGCCGCATCGGCCTGCCTCGACGGGTTGAAATCGATGGCGGGCGCCACCGGATGAATATTGTCTCCCGGCCACTCCACTCTTTTCGGCAGCGTCTCCCCTACCTCATCGACCAGCCTTCTGACCGCCGCCAGATCACTTTCCACGACGGCCAGATCCTCTTTCCAGTGCCCGTCATGGCCCTTATCACGGAAACCGAAGACCAGGTCGTTGGGGCGACTTCGATGGCGCGTGCGGCCTCCAGCAGTGCGTACGTGAGACCGCGTTCGTCGCTTCTGGCGATGAGGAACCGGTTTTTGGAACTTGCGAAAAACAGCTACACGGCATTTCCCCAAAAAGCCTCCAACTCCGCCCTCGTCGGCAAACCATCTATCACGCCCAGATGCGTGGTCGTGTAGGCGCCGGCGCGATTGGCCTCCTCAACGGCAGCCCGCAGGTCAAGCCCCTCGGCGAGACCTACGGCCAGCGCGGCGTTGAAGCTGTCGCCGGCGCCGGTGACGTCTAGGGCTTGCACGGGCGTTGCGGGTACGGCCTCCGTGCCGCGTGGGGTTACGATGAGCGCTCCTTCTTCGCCGCGGGTCACGATGATGGTTTCGACGCCCAGCTCGAGCAGCCGCCCAGCTTGGTCTTCCGTCGGCGTGGGATCGTCCGGCGGAAGACCAAGCAGGATTCGGGTCTCGCTTTCGTTGGGGGTCAACACGTCCACACAGGCGAGAGAATCTGGTTCCAGAGTTTGGCCGGGCGCCGGATTCAGGATGGTCGTAACGCGATGTTTTCGGCCCAACTCCAGCGCACGGGACACCGCTTCCAATGGCGCCTCGAGTTGGGCCATCAGGATATCGCTGCGGGCGATGACAGGCTCAAACAGTTCCACGTGATGGGGCTGCATCATCAGGTTGGCGCCCAGGTGCCCTATGATCCAATTGTCACCTGAGGGCAGAAGCGTGACCATGCCGACCCCGCTATTCATGTTCGGAATACGAAAAATGTGTTCGGTCGATATGCCTTCGCCGTCATAGAGCCGCTCGGCAGAGTCGGCAAACGTGTCATCACCGAGACAGGCGAGAAGATCCACCTCCGCCCCCAGGCGCGCAGCGGCGATCGCCTGATTGGTGCCTTTGCCGCCAGGCCCCATGTCAAACAGATCCCCTATCAGGGCCTCACCCATCACAGGTTCCCTCGGGACGCGCACTGTCAGGCTTACAACATAACTGCCGACTACTGTAATTCTTGGCACTGGCAATTCTCAGCTTCAGACTTCGTCAGAGAAGGGCGCTTGGAAAGCAAAGAGGTCCTGAACCATCCGGGAAGAGCTGGCTGGGCCACAGGGACTCTAACATCAGTGCAATATATTTTCAACGTGCAGCAAGGGGATCGGACAGCGGTTGATGATTCCCCGACTATCTCCTATACTGACGCCCAGGCTTACCGCAGACTTCCCAACGCTGGAGAGTATGACTTGGGGAAGACACTGAACAGTTCGCGCGTTCTCCCCTTTCGCTCTAAGACGGAGCCAAACTTCGAGAGGCAAACTGATGAACGTTTCCTACCAGTTCGCTGGCCTGCAGCGCGCCCAAGAGCCTGGCCTCAGCGTTGAGGAGTGCGCTCGACGGATTCACCGGCTGGCCTACGTCGAAGAGCGGCTCATGTTCCTGCAGGCTGCGCACATCGTCACGACGCCGCAGAGGGATCTCAAAGGGCTGCTGTCGCGTCTCCAATACGAGGACGGCCTTCATTCAGACATTCTGAAAAACCGGCTTACGGAACTACGCGTATCCAAGTCCAAGGGCCAAGGCGTTCCGGACGAGGGGCTCAAAGTCGTCTTGGACGAGGCGATGCATTCTGACGGCAGCGTCGAGCTGCTGGCTGCCCTCGCGAAAGTGTTCAAACCGGCCCTGCTGGAAGGCTACCGCGACTACGTGCGTCAGACGAACGACTTGGCCGACTATGAATCCGTGCGGCTGATGCGTACCATAATTGCGGAGGAGGAGCAGGTCCTTGGCCTGCTGGAAGCGGCCTATGGCGCCGTGGTGCATTCGGCCGAAGAGGAGGAGCTGGCGTCGGAATGGACCGGCACACTTGAAGGGATGCTGGAGGAGGCAGGGGGAATCGCTGGCGGGGCCGAATCGGAGGCCGGCAGGGTACAAGTTGTGCGCAGCGGCGAGCGCTACAGAGTTGCCAGGAGACCTGAGCGGGACGATACCTTTCCCAGTGTCTGGGACTTCATCCATGTTGACGAAGACCGGGCGCCGGAACGGCTGGCGCAGATGATAGCCACTCGCCTGGGAGAGATCACGATTGCCGAGGCCCTGGCCATCGTCCTGCTGGAGGTCGAGGGGCAGCCCTGGTCATTTTACGTTGCCATTTCCCGTCATATGTGGGACGAAATGCGCCATTCCCTGTTCGGTGAAGCGGCCGCTGAGCAAGTTTACGGCGACCGCGCTGCTCTACCTCTGCGGGACTTTGAGATCGAATACCTTTTCGAAATGTCCCCGCTTGAACTCTACGCCATGTTGGGAATCGGCGTCGAAGCGGCCCTGATGAAGTACCCGCCGGGAAAACGCTCTGAATACGAGTTCTGCCGCGACCAGGCGCGCCATCCCTTGATGACGACCTTCCAGGACTTCGACTGGGCGGACGAGGTCGAGCACGTGCAGATCGCCCGACGACAATTGAAGGAGTGGTTTGCCGGTGACGCTGATGAACTGTCTGCGCTGGCCGAACAAGGGATGCAGTTCCGGGCGCGAACGCGGCGCCTTCACCCTCCCACGCCAATGCCCGCTCTCCCAGGCATCTGATCGGCCGTCCTGATGTAGCTGAGTACCCTCCGTGTCAGATTTTCGGCACTAACTGAGGATAGCACGGCGTAGGCGTGACCTTTATGCAAGGAACGTTTTTCACAATGAGGCGAGCTGAATGAATGATGCCATCTCATTCGTTTCCATCAAGAAGACCATTGGAGGAGCAAACAGGATGCAATCCAATTTCGTACTGGAAAAACTGCGACGCGGCGAGAAAACTTTCGGTAGTTTCCTGGGGATGGGAAGTCCGACTGTCGCTGAACTCCTGGCCTACGCCGGCTGCGAGTGGCTGTTGATCGAGATGGAGCATAATGGCCTAGACATGGCCCAAGTTGAGCACATCCTGATGGCCGTGAAGGGGACGGATACAGTTCCGTTAGTCCGCATCCCGTCGGCAGATCCGGTCTTCATCCAGAGATCGCTGGACATTGGCGGAATGGGGATTGCTGTGCCGATGGTCAGGACCGTTGCCGAGGCCGAGGCAATCGTGCGCGCCTCCCGCTACCCTCCTGAGGGCAAGCGCAGTTTCGGCCCGCTGCGGGCATCCCGTTACACGGTGGAATACGAGGCGTATTTCGAGAAGGCCAACGAGAGTATACTGATCATGCTGATCATCGAGACGCCGGAAGCGGTCGAGAACCTGGAAGAGATTGCCAGTGTTCCGGGCATCGACGCGCTGTTTATCGGCGCCTTTGATCTCTGCCTCTCCATGGGTCTGAATCCGTTCGAGATGCCCCTGCCGGAGATAGATGCAGTGATGGAGAAGGCTCTGGAGGTTGGCCGGACTTGCGGTGTGGGAGTAGGCGCCGGCGCAGGCAGCCCGGAGGAGTTACGGACCCTGGCGGCGCAGGGCTTTACGTTCTTGAGCTATGGACCGGACTACAAACTATTGGTTGACGCCATCCGACCCGGAATAGAGGCTTTCAGGCAGGTCGGGAGTGCCTGATTCGGAATCTGAGAAGGCAGTCCCTACCGGCGCATCACTCCTTGCCGGCAGGGAACCGCTATAAGGAAGCGAATCTATACCGCCAGCGCTACGGCCCGAACTTCACCGAATTCGCGTTCCAGCTTCGTCCAGGAGTGCCCGCGATCGGTGCTGCGGTAGAGTTGACCGGCCACACTGTAGGCCACGATCCAGTCAGGCAGCGCGGGGTTATGGGAGACCGCCCAGATGGTGCTGTTGGCCACGCCGCCCAGGTCGGCTCGTTCCCACGTTTTGCCCAGGTCGTTGCTGTGGAAGAGCCCCCCTTCGTCACCTGGAGGTCCGTTGCCAGCGCCTACCCAGATACGGCTGTCTCCATTTGCCAGGTGAATGACCCCCCGACAATAGGGCCAGGGATAGTGATTCTTGACTTCAAGCGGCGTCCAGTTCTGCATATCGGTGGTAACGCAGACGTCGTTGTTGGTGGCCGCGACCAAGGTCTTGGGCGAGCCGGGCACAACGGCAAGGCCGTGGATATCGAGGCTGGACAGGCCCTCGCTGCCTTCTCTCCAGGTATCGCCGCCGTCGCGGCTGATGCGCATGCCGTCGATTTCGATGCCGGCGTAGACCGTCTGCAAATCTTCCGGATCGAAGAGAATGATGGTAACACGCGGCGTAATCGGAATGCCTTCGCACTCTTCCGCCAACTCAACGTCCAGTTTCTGCCACGAACTGCCGCCGTCCTGGGAACGGAAGAGGGCCGATGGGCAGGTCCCGGCGAAGATTGTATCCGGGTTTGAGGGATCTATGGCGAGCGCCCAGATTTCGAGATCGTTCATAGGCGAATCAACCAGCGCCCAGGAGTCGCCGCCATCGTGAGTGCGGTAAACGCCGGCCTCCGTTCCCGCGTATAGAACGGCTGAATCGCCGGGATCTATGGCGATGGCGCGGATATCCGACTCCATGAACAGGCCTTGGGAGGCCCGCTCCCAGGTGTCGCCGCCGTCGTGGCTGCGCCATACGCTCTGCCCGATTGTGCCAGTGTAAATGGTGGGATGTTCTGTCACTTTCTTACCTCCCCGTTTTCGTGACTGTCCTGGATCTTGTGTTTGCATTGCCGCAAGATAACCGCCGTTTCGTGTTTCGCGGCGGCGGCTCCGCTTGATCGAACGTTCAGAAACAGTTGGCCGCGAGGGCCGTGCCGTTGCAATCGACCAGCCCTATTCTACCCTTCCGGCATTTCTGCCCGCCACTGCTGGAAATCTTCGCCTGTACTTCCAAGAATGTTGTCAAGCTCGCGTGTAAGCCAGGCGAATTGCCGCTCGAACCACTCTACAGGGAACCCGCCACCAGCAGCAGATATTCGCCCAGTCCGGCAAGCAGTTCGACAGGCCCACTCGCCATGAACGGGTTCGATTCCGCATTCACCTTCCTAAGTGGGTTCTGCCAAAGTTGCTCGAATTTCTCGTCAGCAATCGCAAAGCGAATATCGATATCGGAATAGGGACTGCCGCGTCCGTCTGCCAGACTTCCTACCAGCCAGACGAGGTCAAGAGCAGGAATCGTCTTCAGGTCCACAAGCCAGTTGCGGATCAGCGACCACTGACGAGCCGTCGCTTCTGTTTCGGGCATTCTCGCCTCTGGTCTTATGACTTAGCCGGGAATTGAATGAGTCTGTATCATCATCGCCGCGAGGAAGTTCCTCGCAATACTGCGCATTGGAAGGAGTGGCCCTCATCGTCGATCTGCAGTGCCTCTCGCACCTCTTCAGGTGAAGCGTCGTAGAGCGCACGAATGGCAGAGCGATTGACTTCCGGCGTTTCCATGCGTTCGGTCCACTCTTCGAAATGGAGAAAAATGCGATAGGGAAAGAAGACTTCCAGTCTGAAACCGGCCGCGGCAAAACGGTTGCTCCACTCTTCAAGCGTGTAGTCCCGCACGTGGGAGGGATCCCGCAGCACTTCAATCGCGTTCAGGTACGTATCGCAGACCGGATCCCCGAATCCAAGTACGTCACTGAGGATGAACCGGCCGCCATCCTTGAGAACGCGGCGAAACTCGCGCAGCGCTTTGCCCGGCCTGGCCCAATGATGCGCACTGTAACGGGACACGACGAGATCAAACGTAGAGTTGGGAAAAGGCAGGTTTTCCACGTCTCCCAGGCGAGTCCTGATGTTTGTCAGTCCCCGATCTCCTGCCAGAACTTCGACCTGATTCAGCATCGAGGCTGTGATATCGAGGGCTGTCACTTGGGCAACATGGGGCGCGAAGCTGGCGGCAGTGTGCCCTGCCCCGCAGCCCGCGTCCAAGACGCGTTCGCCGCCCTGCAGATTGGCGGCTTTCACCATTACCGGCAGATCCTCGCCCTGCGCATGCACTGCGCTCGTGAGATAGTTTGGCGCTACGCGCCCGAACTGCCTTTGCGCCGCGCCCTTCAGATCGCTCTCGCTAGCCATTGTCTACTTTCCAAACAAGCGTCATGCCGCGCCGTCCTGCCCGTACCGTTCTATTACCGTTGACATTGCCTGAAGCCCAAACTCCAACGCTTCCACGGGCACGCGCTCATCGGCCGCATGGACGGTCGCGCTGAAGTTTGTGCCAGGGGGCAGTTTCATCGGCAGGAACCCGTAGTTCTGGATGCCCAACCGGGAGAACATGCGCCCGTCGGTGAAGCCGCCCACCATTGAGGGAATGACCACGCCGTCCGGGTCGAGTTCTTCCACAATACCTTTCAGCAACGGGAACAGACCCATGTTGACGCCGGCCTCACCAGGGTCGTGGCGGATGATTTCAAAGGACAGGTCATCGCCCAGCAGCTCATGCAGTTCGAAAATGAGGTCGTCGGATGTAAAGCCAGGCAGAACCCGACCGTCCAGTTCCAGAAGGATTTCACTTGGGATGACGTTCGTCTTGATGCCGCCGCCAACGACAGTGGCATTGACGGTGTTGTGGAGCAGGGCGTCAAAGCTGCGGGCCTGGGGCAGTCCATCCGCAAGCATCTGATCGAGTTGGGCGTCGGTGCGATCCGGGTCCAGGAGCGCCAAGGCCGCGGAAGCCAAATGGTCGGGCGCGTGCTCGGCAAGAGCCGGAAGCATCTGCTCCATGACCGGAGTGACGTGCACCGGCAGTCGGTTGCTATTGAGGGTCGTCAGGACCTTGCCCAGCCGGGCCATCGCGCCGTCGCGCAGCGGAGTCGAGCCGTGTCCCCCCGGGCCGGAGAGACGCGTGCGGAGCCAGCAAACCTGCTTTTCCGCAACCATGAGAGGATAGAAGCGCTGATCGCCCATGTACTGTGCGCTTCCCCCTCCTTCGCCGATGGCGTACTTTGCGCCCTCGAACTGCTCAGGATGTTCCTCGGTCAGAAAGCGGGCGCCGTAGTCGCTGCCGGCTTCCTCATCGCTCATTATCGTCAGGATAACGTCGCCGGCGGGCTTGCGCCCTTCGGCGGCAGCGCGTAGTACCGCGCAGGTCATCATCGTGACGCCGCTTTTCATGTCCAGGCTGCCGCGACCCCAGACGATCCCGTCGATCAGATTCGCGGCGAAGGGATCGTGTTTCCAGGTCTGATTAGCGGTCGT
The DNA here is from genome assembly GCA_965200615.1 of Caldilineaceae bacterium. Classification (GTDB taxonomy): domain Bacteria; phylum Chloroflexota; class Anaerolineae; order Caldilineales; family Caldilineaceae; genus Bin5. The sequence continues at coordinate 3,654,341 of OZ241377.1, forward strand.
GACCACATCGACGTGGCCCTGCAATACCAGCCCTGGCGCTTCGCCCCGGCCGGGTAGCCGGGTTACCAGGTTCGGTCTGTTCGCATCTTTCGCCAGTAAAGTCGTGGTCAGACCGCCTTCCTGCAGCAACTGATCCAGAAAGCCGATGCACTCGGCTTCGTTTCCAAGAGGATTCGTCGTGTCGTAGCGGACCAACGTGCGCAGCAGGTCGGTCGGCCGCTTGTAGATCGGAGTGGTCATGGCGCTCATTTCTTCTCTAACTTTAGCAGCCCCGTCTATCAGCCGCAGCCGTAGTCCAGCGATGCGACAGGACTCGGGCAGAAGTATGAGACTATCGCAACAAGCCTATCGTAAGCGGCCCGGAACAGCAAGACCGTTATGCGGCCATAGGCAGTTCCGGCGGCGCCCTGCGCCGCGGCCGGGGCTCCTGGGCCTGCCCCCTGACATTGAACCTCGCACAAGGACGGCTACGCTAGCGCGCCTTATGCAGGAACAGTTTCCAATGCAATCTTATTTTTTTGTCCAAATTTGCGATGCTTTCGTCTGTTCCTGCTATTGCCCAGGAGTGGCGGCAGGCTGAAATGGCGCCAACAGGGCTACTCCAGGGGGTTCTGGCACGCGAGCGCTTGCATCGCGGATTCATCTCGCGACGTTACGCGTTCTTTGAAGTCAGACCATGCCAAGGGAATTCAGATTCGACTCAACCGGTAAGGCGCCAGTCGCCGGCCAAGCACGTGCAGCTGAAGCGTTCCAAAAAGGGCAACGGGAAAAGGGATAGACACCGCCTCCACGCCGCAAGTCACAAGCTGCGATTCTCAAGCGAGTAGGCGTGGTTCTCCCCACCTATCTGCCACACACCCCGGAACAACGATCGACGCTTGGGGGGCATCGCCTCAATGATCTCATGTTCGAGATTGAGCCGGTGCCACTGCGCCCAAAGGGAGTTGTAGCAATTGAAAACCGCACAACGAGGATTGTCCGGGTTAGTCCAGTCGTTGGCCGCGTGGAGCAGACTTTCGGTGAAAATGACCGCCGACCCGGCCGGGCAGCTATAGTCCTCCATCATCTCCCGAATGCTGTTTTCCCAGGAAGAGTCGCTGATGTTGGGGCGGTAGCGGTCGGGGCCGCCGTAACTGAAATGGGCCTTGTGAGATCCACTGAGGAAGGACGTGCCGCCCTGCCCTGCCTTGACCTCCTCAAGCTCCCATACCACGCGCGTGAGACCGGCGAATATTTTGCCGCCCACCGCCTGATAGCGCATCGCGTTTGCCTGTTGCGGCGGGCGCACCACGTGCGGCAACCCGCCATCCCGGCGCGCCTGCTTGCTCCAACCCGGCGGCCGAACCGTGATAAAGGAGTTCTCGCAGCGGAAGGGGTAATAGTCGTCTGAAAGGAAGGGCTCTTCTGCCAGGATTTCAGCCAGAATCCCTGCGACGGCAGGGTGATCGAGCAGGGTCTGGAGGGTCCCTTGAAACGACTGGCTGGGATTAGTCGCCTGCTGATTTTTCGCTATATCCGCTGTATAGGCCTCTGCCTTCATCGCCCCGATTTCGTCCTGCGTAAGCACACCGGGGAGCAGGATCCAGCCGCGCAGATCAAAGAAGAATTTCTGTTCTTCTGTCATCGGGATTGGGGTTGATTTTAAGGATTTCAACTGTTTCCTCCGCGAACTGCCGGTCAATACACAAGTGCCTTCATCCAGGCATCATGTTCCAGTCTACCCTCACACCCGTGAACACGATAACCTGGATGAAATAACGTTGCCTCACCACAAACAACACGATGAGTAGACTCTTCTGCAATCAGGGGGAACGTTCGGTCGGCTTCAGGATCGAACTACGGTTTTGTTAGAAGCTGTTTGAAAAGGGTCAATTGGGTGCCAGGCGGCGTACCATGAGACGAATCATAGCGATATGGATAAAGGCGACACTGCTTTCGGGCAGTCGTTCATAGTCTTTACAGAGGCGACGATTGAGGCCAAGCCAAGCGAAGGTGCGCTCCACCACCCAACGACGGGGCAATACGGAGAAACCTTTTTGTTCTTGCGGGCGGAGGACAGGTTGAAGGCGGAAGCGAAAACGCTGCGCAACCCATCTCTGCAAAGAGCCGCGATAGGCGCCGTCAACCCAGATAAGACGCAGTTTCTGGCCGAAACCGCAGCCTCGTCTGAGCAGTTGCCGTGCCCCATCGCGGTCAGGCAGGTCGGCAGCAGTGACCAGGACGGCCAATGTGAGTCCCAGCGTATCGACAAGAAGATGCCGTTTCCGTCCCGTGATGCGTTTACCGCCATCGTAGCCTCGCACACCTGCCGGTGTATGGCCAGTCTTGACTGTCTGACTATCGATACTGCCAGCCGTTGGATGCTTGTGTCGTCCGCTTCGATGACGAACCCGCACTCTGAGCGTGTCATGCAACCTGCGCCAGGCGCCATCGTCCCGCCACTGCCTGAAGTAGGTGTAAACACTCTGCCCTCTGCCACGGCGGAAAATCACTCGGCAGCATCCGCCACTGGATGCCACCCACAGTCAGGTAGAGAATGGCATCAACCACCAGACGCATATCCAGGCTGCGTGGTCGCCCGCCCGGTTTGGCTGCGGGAATCAGATGCTGGATAATAAGCCACTGGCTGTCAGTCAAATCTGTTGGGTATCGTTTTGTTTTCACAGAGACTACGTATACCACAATTTGGCCGACAGCCTTTACTTTTCAAACAGCCTCTGAGGGTTTGCCGCATCGCAGTGTGCGTTCCATATGAGGATTTGAGGAATGAGACAATTCCGTCATTTTCAACGAAGAGCTCGTAGTGTCTCCCTTGTCATGCTCCTGCTGGGCCTGTCTGGGATATTAGGTGGGTGCGGTCGAGACAGGGAGGAAGAGTTCCTGTTTGCGCCGGACAGCCCGCCGGTCACACTCACCTATGTAGCGCCTGGGAATTCCATCTTCAACGAGCCGGAGCAGGTAGCCATCGAACGCTTTCAGGAACTGGCGCCGAGCATACAGATCGACCGCCAGTCCTACGGTTTCAACGCCGGCAACTATCTGCTTGACACGCCGCCACCCGACGTGATGCTGATGTGGGACGGCAATGAACTCCGCAGCGCAGCTGCCCTGGGGTTGCTGTCCGACGTCTCGGACGTCTGGACCGAGGGAAACTTCACCGAAGCTTACGGCAGACGGTTCCGAGACATGAGCCGTTTCGATGGCACGTTGCGATTCGTACCGGCGGGCTTCAATTGGACCGGGATCTATTACAACAAAGAGGTCTTCGAACAGTTCGGCTTCACGCCGCCGGCTACTTGGGAGGAATTTGAACTGATCTGTGACACGCTACTGGCAAACGGTATAACACCCATGTCACTGGCAGGTCAGAACCCCTTTATCAGCATCCTGTGGTTCGACTATCTGAATTTGCGGCTGAACGGCCCGGAGTTCCACCGCGACCTGATTGCGGGGCGAGTGGACTTCCACGACGTACGAATTGCCCAAGTGTGGGAGTTCTGGAAATCGCTGCTGGATCGGGGCTACTTCGTAGAAAGCCCGGGCAGCACTTCGGAGATGAACAGCATGACTGCGCTGATCCGCGGGGACGGCGACAGTCCACTCTCCTGGGAGAAGGCTGTGATGGCTTTAGCGCCCCAATTCAGCCTGGGCGACCTGCCGCCGGTATTTGCAGAGGAACTCGACTTTTTTCAGTTCCCTCAGATTGATCCCGACCTTCCAACAGGGGAGGTCTCAGTTGTGTTCGGCTACGTCATACCTGCCGATGCGCCGTACCGGGCTGAAGCAGGCGCTTTTGTGGGCTTCATGGGCTCGGCCGAAGCGCACGAGTTGCAGCTCGCGCGCATCGGCGAGGCTGAAACGAACATCGGCTATGTACCGGTACATCGCGAGCTTGATCGAGACCTTCTCTCGGCGGCGGAGAAAGGTGACCAGGTCGTGGCCGGAGCCGACGAAATCAGCCCTCCGCTGTTTCTCGTGCTGCCCGACAGCATGAGGGCCAGCTTCAACCAGGTATTGAGAAGACTGTTCCTGGCTACGAGAAACCCCTTGGAGGTCGCTGAAATACAGGCCCTATTGGAGGAAGGGCGCCAGAGAGCAGTTCAAAACGGTGAGTTTCCGCAGTAGAGCTCGCCTTCAGTCTTCGGCGCGCCGGTCTCCTGCGTACCATAACTCTCAAATCAGTTCGCAAGTGCTTCTTCTGTCTGACTTTCCATCGCCTCTCGGATGCCGGGCCATTCCCGCCAGATATCAGTGTAGCCCGCCTTTTCGTTGCCCTCCACCTCTTTGTGTCGAAGTCGACAGATGACCGCCTGGCGAACGTTGGGTGACGCGTTGGGTCCGCCTGTGTGGAACATCAGGTAGTGGGCAAGAATCAGGTCGCCGGCCTCTGCGGTGACCATCACGGGCCCCTCCGGCAGCGGAATATCGGGCCTGCCGTTGACCAATACTTCATGGCCGTTCGCCTTGAAATATTCCTCGAAGGCCCGGTGTGATTTGGGCCAGACCGTGAAGTTGCCGGCATTCGTCTCAAGCAGGTCCTCCAAATACACGACGGCGAAGGCCGTGAATCCGCGATTGTAGTACCCTTTGGGCATGCCGTTGGTGCCGCTGCCGATGCCGTCTATGTGGCCGCGCGGCTCCGGTGCATCTTCGCCTAACGGGAGCGGGAAACGGGGATACGGTTTGGCCTGAACGATGGGTACGACGTTTCCCTCCCCCATCAGTTCCTCGGCGATTTCAATGACAGGGGACTTGTTGAACAGATCCAAAATAACCGGCGCGCGCAGCAGTTCAGCACAGAAGAAGGCGGAACGATTGTTTTCCATATCCTCGCCGCCGAGTCCAACCTCGCCAATGGAGTGGTTTACGGCGCGCAGCGCTTCATTGATCAGCACTTTGGGCACGACGCCGGGTATTTTCACGTAGCCCTCTTCAAAAAACTGGCGCTTCTGGGCAAGAGTTAGCACAGGTGTCTCCTAGCTTGAATGAAGTGAACAGGAGTTGAAGAAATCGTACACAAATCGGGGGCGTAGGTCAACCGCGCCCCGGCGCCGGATCTGAAGAGCTTTCGGGTTTTGTCGGTTCTTCTGATACTGTGCTTACAACGCCCGCGATTGGTGGTGCAGAGCCGCTGTATTATTATGCTTGAAAAATGCGGCATGACTCAATGTCAGTGTAAGGAGGGAACCAGCGGTGCAAGAGCGAGCCCCAGAACTTGAGAGCGCGCTCAACTTTGCGGGCAAAGTCGCCCTGATAAGCGGCGGCGGCCGGGGCATCGGCGCGGGGATTTCAAAGCGTTTTGCCGAGGCAGGCGCGTCGGTGGTCGTTAGCTACGTGCGGGCGGAGTCGGCGGCCCAAGAGGTCGTCGAACAGATTCAGGCGGCTGGTGGGCAAGCCCAGGAAGTACGGGCTGACGTTTCCCGGGCAGACGATGTGGAACGGTTGATTTCGCAGACAGTAGAACGGTTCGGACGGCTGGATGTGCTGGTCAACAACGCCGGTATCTATCCTCTTTCGCCACTGTTGGAGATGGCTGACCGCGAATGGGCGCAGGTGTTGGCAGCCAACCTGACTGGCACACACTACTGCACACAACGAGCTGCACGGGCGATGATCGAGATGTCTGCGCGGCGGGACAGTAGCGAGAGCAGCGGCTCGATCATAAATATCTCTTCGATTGAAGCCGCCTCGACCGCCTATGCGCACAGTCACTACACTGCCGCCAAAGCGGGGGTAGAACGGTACACGAGAAACGCAGCCCTGGAGCTGGGAGGAGCGGGAATCAGAGTCAATGCGGTTGCGCCGGGGCTCATCGATCGCCCTGGATTGGCGCAGGCATGGCCGGACGGCGTGAAGCGCTGGCAGAGTCGCGTTCCCCTGGCGCGGCTCGGAACACCCGAAGATATCGCCGACGCATGCCTGTTTCTGGCTTCCCCTCTGGCTCGCTGGATTACAGGCGTTACGCTTGCCGTCGATGGGGGCGTCCTTGTGGCGCCGGCCTTCTAGAAGACTATGCGAGCAAAGGACCTTGCGGCGGCTGACATCATCCGCCTCTTCGACCTGAAACCGCTGCCGGTTGAGGGCGGCTACTTTCGTGAAACCTACACTGGCGACCTGCAGCTCCCTGCCAGCGTCCTGCCTCCCTCCATCAGATCGGAACGGCCGGTCAAGTCGGTTATCCTCTACCTTCTGACCGCTGATACGCAGTCGCGTTTGCACCGGCTGGAATTTGATGAGGTGTGGCATTTTTATTTGGGTGATGGGGTTGATTTGTATGTATTTAGGACTGATATTGACTACACGAAGATTAAGCTGGGGCATGATCTCCTGAATGGTCAGACGATTCAGGCGGTCGTACCCGCGCGCAGTTGGTTTGGCGCCCGTTTGCAGAGTGGCGGAAGCTGGGCTTTGATGGCCTGCTCGCTGGCTCCGGCCTACAGCGATGACGATTTCTCTCTTCCCGACGACGCGGAATTCGATGACCTGCTGACCCGTTTCCCCTGCCAGAGAGCAATTCTCCATGCGTTGCGCTGAACTAACCACGACCGAACCACAAACCAGCCAGGAGCTTCCCGCCATGCGTCCGCTCGTCGAACTTGCCCTGTTTACAGAAGATGTGCCTGCGCTCGTCACATTTTACGAGACGTTGCTTGGAGGTAGTGCAGCGCATCAGTCGGAGCAGATGGCGCTGTTTCAATTGGACGGGCTGCACATCTTGATTCATCACCGCGAGCCGGCAGACCCCAACTATGAAGTTGGCACAGAAGGCCCCCCCAATGAAGATCATTTCGCCATTGGCGTGAAGGCTCTGGACCGCGCCTGGGACGTCAGTGACCTTAGCGATAATCCCGCCGCGATCCCGCCGGCCGCGTACCCCTGGGGCCGGTCGGCGTATCTACGCGATCCCGATGGGCGTCTTGTCGAAATGCAGGAGACTTAGTGTTCTGCCAGCCTGGAACGAATCCCGACGATCCGGCACTTTTGCTTCCAGTCCTTAATGTGATAGAGTGCGGTCGAAGTGAGAAGGCCCCGCTTGCGACGTATAGCAAGTTTCTTCTCCACAAGAACTCAGCGAAAGGAGGCTCCATATGAGAATGGTGAACAGGAAAGAGAGTGTTACGGGTAACTGCCTGCATATGGAGCGCAGCTAGCTGATTTTCTTGCAACGCTCGTGGGGATTCCTTTTCCGTGCGAGCAAATTGATGTGAACTCCGCCTGGCTAACTTCCATCCTGCCCCTCCATTTTGAGGCTGTCGGCGTTACCTGACCGCGGCCTTTTTTGATCCCGTTCTATACAGTTCAGCGCGACTTGCGATCGTCCGTCCGGACGTTCGGAGGCGCCAAGCGAACACGGGCCGCGCGTGTGTAGAGTTCCACGCGTCTTGATGGCTGCAGTTGCCTCCCCCTCGCCGGTGGAGAAAGAAATGCAGTATAAAGTATCGATTCGAGGCCTCGCGCCCCAGTTCAAGGACTGACAGAGAATTGAAAGAGCAAGAAGAAAGAGACAACGACGGTTGGGATCGATTTCAGCAGGACGACGACAGTTCGTCGCAGGAATCTGACAGGAGGTGGGAAGAGGAACAGGCGGAACTGGAATACTACGAGAGGAAGTTTCGGCTGGCCGAACCTGCATTTCGCGCTGCACGTGAACCGAAAAACGAACGACAACGGTTCGAAATGCACCGCGCCGAGGTGCAGCAGCTGGCCGAAGTCGCGGACCTGGAAAGCGTGTGGGACATCACTTACACGCCGGCGCGCTTTGAAGGCGGGTTTCTCAGAACTTCCTTGAGGCCCTTTTACCAACAGGACCAGATCGTCGACGTAATGGCCCAGGTGAAGGGCGGAAAGGAGGCAAACGTCTATCGGTGCAAGGCCCACTCTTCGGTTGGCGTAGAATGGATCGCGGCCAAGGTCTACCGCCCCCGCCAATTCCGGAATCTTCGCAATGACGCCATGTACAGAGAGGGCCGGCATCTCTTGACCGCGGAAGACGGGCGGCCGCAGGCCATCAATCCGCGCGACGACCGGACAGCGAGAGCTGTCAACAAAAAGTCGGTTTTTGGCGTGCAAGTTCGCCATACATCCTGGCTGATGTACGAGTTCTCAGCTTTACAGACTCTTCACGAGGCCGGGGCGCCGGTGCCGAAACCCTATGGGGTAGGCGACAACGCGATTCTGATGGAGTATATCGGCGACGGACAGATGGCGGCGCCGACCCTCCACGAAACGCGTCTGGAGGACGATGAAGCCGGGCCTCTCTTTGATGGAACACTGAAAAGCATAGCCGTCATGCTGGAGAATGGCTTAGCGCACGGCGATTTATCGGCTTACAATATCCTCTACTGGCAGGGCCAGATCAGGCTGATCGACTTTCCGCAGGTTATCGACATACACACAAACCGAAGCGCGCAAGCCGTTCTGAAGAGGGATGTGGAGCGGGTCTGCCAGTACTTCCGTCGCTACGGAATCCGGGTGGACCACCACGCCTTGGCAGAAGATCTGTGGGAACGATACGCCGCGCCGGATCCCGACGACTTGGCCGCCGATCTTTCGAGGGTCTTGAACGTCGAGGCAGAGGATAATACCGAAGAGGAAGAAGCGTAGGAATAAAGAAAGGCTGGGCTACACTGAGCGCAGCCTTTCACCACGGCAGACGACGGATATCCCGGCGCATGCCTTGCCAGAGTTCGGCGGCGCGGGCCAGCGCGGCGGGACGGAGGGTCGAAGTTCCATAGCGCTCCTGGCTGACTGCCGAAGTCAGCCCGATCACATTTCGCGTCAGTCTGCGGCGTCGCTCCGGTTCGGGCTCATGATCGGCCAGATGGGCCGACAGGCTGCGGCCATACTCCAACTCCGTCTGATGCGGCTGGTGGGGCCAGCCGATGCGCCGGCCCCACGCCAGTAACCCGAGCCAGGGGTCTTGCGGCCTGCGTTCGAGCCAGCTTCCCACCAGATACAGAAGGCCCGCCAGCGGCAGCAGCCAAAAGAGTAGCTGCCAGTTCCAGGTTCGCTCGTCTTCGATCGCTTCTTCTGCGGTCTCGGTCCGCCCCGATCTCCTGAAGCTGTTCGGTACGGCCCGCAACGCTGCCTGCCTTCTGAGCGAAGGCCTGCCGGCGGTCGGCTCGAACGGTACCCACCCGATCTCCGGGAGGTAGACCTCAGGCCAGGAGTGGGCTTCCGCTTCAGTTATGGTCCACTCGCCTGATTCAAGGTCCCAGTAGCCGCCAATGTGGCCGGTAGCAAATCGCGTGGGCAGACCGTTCAATCGGGCCAGAACGGCAAAGGCTGTGGTGTAGTAGTCGCAATACCCTTGCTGCAGATCAAAGAGGAAAAAGTCGGCGACTTCAGCGCCTGGAGGAGGTCCGGGAACCTCAAGATTGTATTCGATTCCCCGCAGATGGGCCTCGATCGATTCGGCAATGGCAAATGGTCCTGGCTGGCCCGCAGCCAAACGTTCAGCCAAGTCCTGTGTGCGCGGAGTAATGGAATCCGGCAGCCTCAGATGGGGGAGCATCTCGGGCGGCAGTTCTGCAGCCTCGCTACCCCAGGCAGGCAGCGCGAGCAGACTCTCGGCCGACATGGCCGGTATGAATGATATGACTTCGAAGCGGTCTACCGGACCGATGCCCGACCAGACCGTAACCAGGTCGTCGTCAGAACGCCGCTCCAAAGCGTATTCTGTGCGAAACTCGGCCGGTTCGCCGGCCGCCGGCAGTACTGCGGTCGGCGCCGTCAGCCGTACTCGCTGTGTCAGAGCCACACGGCCGGGCCATTCTTCTTCACTGCGCCAAGGCATGTTGGCGTCAAAGGCTGCGTCCCGCTCCTGGCCGCTGTTGTTCCAGCCTCGTCCATCGTAGTTGACGAAAGTGCCCCGGCGCATGTAGAGCCGCGGGGGCATGTCGCCCATCTCCGTCACTGCGCCAAAGGGGTAGTTCGTAGAGACGCGCATCACCTCATACCTGCCCAGCTCCGCTCCGCCTTCGAGGAGGAACCGGTTTGGCAGACCACTTCCCAGCCGGCCCAGACCTCTCCTGCCTCCCTTGAGGTCCGGAAACATGCGCTCAGTGACATTGTCGACGGAATCGTACACCGGCGTCATTGTCTGGTAGACCCTATAGGCAATTGGCTTGATTACGACGTTGGGCATGAAGGCGGCAACGAGGCCGATTAGCGCCGCGCCTGCCCCGACCGACAGCAGCCGGTCCGTCAGCAACATAGGGCTGAAATCCATCCTGTGACGGGCCCAACCTCTCTCCAGGCGCTGTTGGTCGAGGAGAACGTGCAACAGAAGGATCGCGACAAAACCTATCAGAATCAGGAGGCGGCCCTGCCGTCCATAGAATAGGAACGTCGCCAGCACCCAGAGCGCCGGCGCGCCTACGATCAGTCCGTTACGCGTCGAAAGCGCGAGCAGCGCCGTTGCGCCTCCCAGCAACCACAGCACGACGCCGAACAGAGATAGAAAGACGAAGTCGTCCTGGTAGGCGCCGCCTGTCTCCACACCTCGCGCCCAGTCCGAGTAGCGCAGCGCCAGGCTGTTCAGGTCAACCTCTACCCCCTCGACCAGCGCAAGCAGGTCATTTGCGAACGCTGCCCGCCACAGATCGACGGGGCCGGGTATCCAGTGTACAAGCACCTGCGAAACGATCATCACGCCCAGACCGACCCAGAACAGTAAACCCAAGCCGTAGACTACGGAAACGAGTAAGCCAGGAAGGCGACTCCTCTTGGGTGAAGTAGAGGGGCTTCCTGTTTCTGATTGTTGATCGTCGGCGGGAGCAAGGATGCGTGTGGCCCATCTTCGCAGGCGGCCAACCAGCCACCACCCGCTCAAGAGGCTGAGAAACCCTACCCACTCAAGATTGACGCGGACGCGGCGCAGATCGATCCACTCGGCTTCGCGAATGGCAAGGGCGGGCAGGAGGGCCAAAATGAGCGCGAGCGCCAGAGCCATCCAGCCCAGGGTGGGACGGTAGCGCTCCGCCGCCGAGAGCAAGAGCCGGACGACTACGTGTCTTTCGTCTACACCACTGGCAGCCGTCACCCTACCTCTTCCTCGATTTCGTGTGCCACGACGCCGCCGCTGGGAGTCGTACGCAAGACCGTACGAGTGCGGCGGTAGGTTAGCGCGGGCGTCAGTCGGGTTCCAGCCTGCATAAACCGAAGCGGGATCTCATATCTTGCAAGAATGTCAATCAGATTCGCTTGCGCATCTTCGCTGGTGAGGTCGGGGTCGGTTTCAGGCTCGTCCTCAAGATGGTCTTGGGTATGGGAGTCCGCAGGAATCTCGTCAGGCTGTAACTCGGCGGTCGCATCGCCTGCAACAGGATTGTCGTCGGCGCCTGCGGCTGCTGGTGTCACGGCAAGGACGCTGGCCGGAACACCGGCGCGTCGAAGATGCAACAGCTCGGCGGTCCAGTCCTCGACCCCAGCGCCGATGTCCGGGGTGATGGCCAGGACGGTCTGCCCGGCGCTGAAGAGGCCCCGGCTGCGGCGCAAGAGCTCGCCGAGAGACAGGTCACCGGCGTTCACCGGAGCCAGTGCAGCCAGGATGCGCCAGACCTGCCCTTTTCCCGGCTGCGGCGGTACGTCTACGAGCAGCGATGACGGGAACTGTACGCGACTCCGTTTCCCATTTGATGACCAGGCGGCGGTATCGTTGCTGGCCGGACTCGCTTCCGGGAGAATCTGCTGATCGAGCGCGAACTCCCCTTCCGTCTGAAAAAAAGACGCTTCAGCGGCGGGCGCGGCCAGCAGACCAACGGACCTCCGCTCGCCGCCGCTCAGAAATTCGGCTGCAACGCTTGCTGCCAGAACGATTTCCGTTTCGAGTGAACTCTCCTCACCTTCGCCAGACTGTACCAGGCGGTTGACATCAAGCACGACCCACAGGTCTCCGCTCGGTTCCGTTTCCACGTCCGTGACGACCAGCTCGCCCTGCTTTGCGCTGGTAGGCCAGTGTACATGCCGCAGACTGTCTCCTGGCTGATAGGCCCGCACAGCCTGAGAGCGCTCCGACCCTGTGTGGGCGCGTCGCCGGCGGTCCTGGCCGGACAGGCTTCCTCTGGGCAGAGCAAGCGCGGGAATGTGCGCCACCCTGGGGTAAACCAGAAGCGATTCCGAACGAGAATCCACGACTTCCAAACTGAAAAAGCCAAAAGGGTCGCCTGTCCGCAGCGTATGCGGCCCCAAGCGGAAGACGCCTCTCTGCGTGCAGTGTGCCTCGGCGCGCCACTGGTAGCTGCTGCCACCGCCGCAACTGACCACCTGCCTCGGATTGTAACCGGGCAAGAGCGACCTGTCGGCGAACTCGAGCCAGTGCAATGGCAGGGCGCTATCGTTCCGGACGACAAACCGTTCCTGCAAGGAGTCGCCTACCACCAGCATGGCTCCTTCTCGATGCCTCTCGAAAAACACCTGCAGGACCTGATTTCGGACCCAGAAATAGCTGATTGCATAGAGACCGACCAACGAGATCAGAAGCGCAACCCAGATCGGGCTCGGGCCTAGGAGCTGCATGAAGAGCAAGAGGGGAATGAAGAGAAGCGGCCAGCCGTTACGCAACTCGATGCGCCATCCCGCGGGCAGATGGCGGTTCAGGAGCCGGTCGAGCGCCCGCTGAGGATAGAGGTGACGGGAACTTGCTGAGGGTCTGCTCAATTTGCGGGCTATCACAGTAACCAGGTCAGAGATTGGCAGTTTCCCGATGGTATGTGAGAATGGACGCGAGAGGCGCTTGCCGGCGGTTCCTCTTTGGCGTCAATCGGCGCAGCCGAGACGGGAGTCTTTTGAATCTACTGCTCCATGAAGGATTGCCGGCCATGTCCCTCAGGCAAAACTGAACAGATTGTACCACAAAGTTGCGGCGCATCCAGGAATCTGATGGCAATCAGCAGAATCGCAAGGGTGCGCGCTCTGCATCAGGCCGGCCTGAAAAATGGTAACATTACTTGGTGCCCCAGAGCAGTCCTTTCTCTTGCTCTCAGCGGTTGCGTCAGAACTTCTTTCGTCAGTTTGGCAGGTCCTCGCGATACTGGCAGTTGCCGGACTCGTAATCGTCATGCTCCTGGCGATAATTGAGCCGGGGCCTCTCGTGAAGAGACGCCCCTTCCCCAGAAGGCAAAGAAGGCTCCGGCAGACGCCCAACGGCGCACATCCGACCCAACAGAAGCTGGAGCCAATGACAGGCGGTGACGGCGAACATGCCGATCAAGGTGAAAGGGGCCGCTAGCGTGCCGGTTATCGCTCCGGCGGGTCGCAAACCGAGGTGACAGGTTCCAAATGGGATCCGCTTCCCCCCCTCGCGGGACAGATCGAAAGTCTGGTTCGGCCAGGCCATCCGATTTCGGTCCGCCTGCCCTCCAAACCTGGGCCGCATTTGCAGACACTGAGCGGCCTCTACTTCCTCGTACGTTGCAGCACATCCGTTGGTCTGGAGAGAGGCGACGACTGGTCCATATTTCCTCGACAGCCTCTATTTATTTGCGGCCGTCAAGCGCACGACCAGGACGACATCTGGCAGCTCTATCTTCCAACCAATCCGGTAGCCTATGGGGCGCACTTGGAATCGGCGCCCGAAGCCGGAAAGCATACCGGCGACGGCGGCCTGGAATGGCTGGCGAAGCGCGTTTCCGGCGACCTGTTGAACCTGCTTGGTCCATTTGGCAATGGGTTCACACTGAGGCAAGGCCCTCATAATCTACTCATCCTGGTTGACGTAAGGGACGAGCCGTCCTGGTTCTGGCAGTTGCTCCCTTTATGCGAACAGGCCCTGGACAGAGGCAGCCGGGTGACTCTCCTGATTCGATCCAAAGACGACAGTTCGGTGTCCGGTCTGGTTACGCGGCTGCCGGTGCAGGTTGAGGCGCGCACTGTCAGCAGCGAGAGGCAGTGGCTCGATCAGATTCACAGTACGATCGCATGGTCGGATCAACTTTGTGCGGGCGTACCCCCCGAGTCTTATGGAGAACTCCTCAACATTGTCAGAAATATGCGGTTTCGGGTTGACAAGGAGTTCGCCCAGATTCTCGTCCGCGCAGACCTGCTGTGCGGGGTTGGCGCTTGCCTTGTATGCGCCGTCCCAACAGCACAAGGGGGCTTCACCCGCGCCTGCGTTCATGGGCCTGTTTTTGACCTGACTGAGCTGGCGGAATAGCCGTCATAAGCTCACTTTTGACGCCGCTGCAGCCGTCAACGCCGGGAGACCTTTTCAACGCGCTATGTCCAGCCCCAACACCAATGTGGTACAATGTGCCGAAGCAAGCTCCGTTTCGCGATGTCCGTCAGTTGCGACAGAGCAGTCCCGAAGTGTATGAACAGGAGCGGTCCCATGTCCCGAACGGGCGGGAAGGCCGAGACAGACAGTTCGTCAGCCGGAAGCGAAAGATTGGCGGAACTTCCTATACATTCCGCAACCTCATTTCCCGATTACCGGCATGAAGTGGAACGGGTCTGGAACCACAATTCCGCCTATTGGGACAGTTCCATGGGGGAAGGCAACGATTTTGTGAATGTTCTCTGCTGGCCCGCCATTGAGAAACTTCTCTCAATTCAACCGGGACAGCTGGTATTGGATGTTGCATGCGGCAACGGTCTGACGAGTAGAAGGCTGGGCCGGCTGGGGGCCCGCGTTGTCGCATTCGACGTGGCTGAAGAAATGATCCGGTTCGCCAGAAAGCGAAGCACGGACGAAGACGGTGAAATTCGGTATTTCGCGCTTGATGCCAATGACGAAAAGGGAATGGCGAAGATCAGTGAAGAGAAGTTCGATTGCGCACTGTCCAATATGGCCCTTTTTGACATGGCCGAGATCGAACCCTTGTTCCGCAGTCTATTCAGTTTGCTGAAGCCGGGAGGCCGCTTCGTTTTTTCAATGATGCACCCCTGCTTCAATCAGGCCAGCTCAGCCCTCTTTGGGGAGAGAGAAGAGCTCGACGGCGAGGAAGTCATGACCTACGGCGTGCGGGTCAGCGGCTATATGACGCCCACCATGTTCAGCGGACGCGCGCTAGGCGGTCAGCCTCTGCCGCAGCCCTACTTTCACCGACCTCTTTACGCCTTATTGAACGTTGGCCTGCAGGTCGGCTTTGTCCTGGACGGCATCGAAGAAAGAGCATTTCCGTCAACCCATCCACCTGGAAGGCGTGAACTCAGCTGGGGGCCGAACTTCAGCGAGATTCCACCGGTAATCGTCTTTCGCATGCTACGCCCTTGACCTGACGCCGCCGCAGTTCTACCTAAAGGAAATCGAGGTATTGACATGGACGAGCGAGTACATTTGTGGGAGACACCGACCGCCAGTGAAACGGTCATGATTGCCGGTTGGCACCAGTGGGCAGACGCCGGCTCGATCTCGTCCGGCCTGCCTGCCTATCTGATCGAGAAGCTGGACACGCGCAAGATCGGCGAAATCAGCCGCGACCGGTTCTTCCTCTTTCAGATGCCGGGCGCCCATCATCTTCTGAGACCCGAGGTCCACACCAAAGAAGGCGTGGTTCGGGAGATGCGTGTCATCAAGACCGAAATCTATTTCACTGAACTCGGAGACAAGGGAATCTTCATTTTTCTCGGTGAGGAACCGCACGTCAACGAGGAGGAGTACGCTGACGCCTTCTTTGACATTGTCGAAGCGCTGGGCGTCAAGCGAGTCGTGGCCGTAGGCGGCGTGTACGGCGCCATGCCCTTCAACAAGGACCGCGACATTTCCTGTGTATTCAGCCTGGAAGAGATGCGCAAGGAGATGGAGGAATATGCCGTGCGATTCTCCAACTATGAAGGCGGCACGACCATAGGCTCCTATCTCGCCTATCATGCCGGGCAGCGCAACAAGGAATACATCTGCTTCCACGGCTTTGTCCCCGCGTATGACTTCGGCCAGGTGATGCTGCCGGCGCAGAGTGTCCGTATCGAAGACGACGTCAAGGCCTGGTACGACATTATGCGTAGAGCAGACTTCATGTTTCACCTTGGAATGGATCTGTCGGAGCTGCGCATTCAGAGCGACGAACTGATCTCTTCCATGGAAGAACAGATGGAGGAACTTTCGCGGCAGGCGCCCCAGCTAGACGTGCATGCCTACCTGCAGAAGCTGGATGACGAATTCACTGAGAATCCCTTCATGCCCCTCGATGACGTTTGGGAGCGGGAGTTGGGTGACCTGTTGGACGACCTGGAGAGTTGACATCCTCGAACCTGTCGACCCGTAACCCGTGGCGGAAATGTCTGAACTCTCCCGAGATGAAGCCGAAAGTCTGCTGACGCGCTTAGTCGAAATCCCTTCCTTCAGCGGCGACGAACTGAAAGCCAGCGCCTATCTGGTCGAGGCGATGGGCGCCCTTGGATACGACAGGTATGAGGTCGACGCCGCCGGCAACGCAGTCGGTGAAATCGGGGCAATCGATGCCGGGCAGACTGTGGTCCTGCTTGGGCACATCGACACTGTTTTCGGCGACATCCCGGTGCGGGTGGAAAGGGGGGGAGAGGGACCCTTGCTCTATGGAAGGGGCTCCGTTGACGCCAAAGGGCCCTTGGCGACTTTCGCGGTAGCGGCCGCCCGGCTGGGATCGGAATGGGCCCACCGCAACGATACTCGCCTGGTCGTTGTCGGCGCGGTGGAAGAGGAGGCGGCGACAAGCAAGGGGGCCCGGTTTATCCGCGACCGCTTTGACGGGAGCGAGGAGCCGACACCGGACTTCTGCGTCATTGGTGAGCCCAGCGGCGCCACTCGCATCACACTCTTTTATATGGGGCGCATACTGCTGGAGATGAAGGCAGACCAGCCGATGATGCACTCAGCCGGCCCCAACCCAGGCGTCGCCGTGAATGCTGTGGACCTGTGGAACTGGATTGGCAGCTATGTGGAACGCTTCAATCGTGACAGAAACAGGATGTTCGACCAGTTGCGTCCCAGCCTGCGTGAAATACGCTCATGGACTGACGAGGCGATGCGCGACCTGGTATGGACCAAGATAGGCATTCGACTGCCGCTCGAATTTGACGTTGACGCCTTCCTTGGCGAGTTATGGAATTGGGCAAGAGAACGCGTTCATGAGCAGGCGCCTCCGCCGGCGCCTCCCTTTGTAGGAGGCGCCGATGCTTCCCCTCAGAAACTCCATTTCGGTGGCGAAGATCTGCGGATGGAGTTCTGCTTCCACGGGCACGAACCGGCATGGCGAAGCGGCCGCAACAGCCCGCTTGTACGCGGCTTTCTCGCAGCCATTCGCGAACAGACCTCTGAACGACCTCGCTTTGTGAGCAAGAGCGGCACCAGCGATATGAACGTAGTTGGGCCGGCGTGGCGGTGCCCTATCGCGGCCTACGGCCCAGGTGACAGCAGCCTGGATCATACGCCGCATGAGCATCTCAACCTGGACGAATACTGGCAGGCCGTATTGGTTCTGGAATCTGCGCTGAAGAGATTGGGGTAGCGGCCGGCACTTTCCACTGTATCGGCTCTCCCGTGCCCTGCGGATCTCCGTCCGGAGGCGGACCTGCATCAACTTGCGATGGGCAGTGTTCTTTCCAAGGCAAGTCGCCAGATTTCTTCAGGAGAACGGCTACTCCAGCGGACTAAGCCAGCGCTCTCCTTCTCGACCATCGGCTGCCCAGCCCTCGACTTCACCATCGTCAGAACGAATCTGGTACCAGAAATACCCGTCCGCGGCCTGGGGCCCGGCCACGACCGCAAATATCTGGCTTGTCCTGGCGCGGGAAGCGATGGTCGAACCGATACCGGGCAGGGTGCGCACGGTCAGTTCTCCATTGAGCGTGACGATGACCCGGTCTCCGATGACAGGCGAGCGGTCGATAGGACGAGCTTCACCCACCTGCGGAGAGATCCAGTCCTCGATTCCCTGACCTCCGGCTACCCAGCCGACCGTGCCCTGATTGTCATCGACCTTCCACCAGATGTATCCGTCAGAACTTACGGGACCTTCCAGGACCATGATACGCTTGCCTTGGGCAAGAAGTGTGACGGCCGAAGAGCTGATGGCAGGCTGCTCGCGAACATTCAGTCCACCGGCGACGGTGATACGCGCCGGTTCACCGATTGTCAGGGGAGTTCTTACAACGATCGTTGGCGTAGGGGAAGGAACTGCCGTCTGAGTCGGATTGGGGGTCGTTGTCGGAGGAGCAGCCGCAGTCGGTTGATCCGGTACAGGCGTTTCTGCGGCAGGAGCTGCGACCGGTCGTTCCCTGGTGGGTGTTGGGCGGGGTTGAAAGCTGCCGCACGCAAGGATGGGCGCCACCCAGAGGAGGACCATCGCCAGCAGGCCCAGGGACAGGTTCTTTGCGGGCCTTGCTCGCTGGCGCCTGCCAGCTACAGGCGCCTCGGCAGCAGTTGCGGTCCGAGCGACATTGTAGGAATCGGCGCCAGGGCGGCGACCGGAGGGGCTGATTCTCCACTCTTTGCAATGGCGCCCTGTCTGAATTCCGAAACGACTCTCCGAGTTTGAGTCTCTGCTCATTACGATTCGCGTAACTCGACAGCCTTCAGCCAGCGAATGTCCTGAATATCCGCCAGTTTCTTCAGGACCTTGGCCGGGGTCCGCTCGTCGGTGCCCAACACCATAATCGACTCTCCGCGCGGCGCTCGACGTCCTACGTGCATAAAGCTGATATTCACGTCGGAACGGCCCAGAAGGGTACCGACTTTTCCGATCATGCCGGGCCGGTCCGTATGCGACGCCAGCAGAAGGTTTCCCGCGGCCGGAAACTCCACCCACAGATCGTTGACTGCGACGAATTTCAACTCGTCCAAAAGAACGGTTCCCAGCACGGAATTCGTTCCACTGGCGCTGGTCAGCCGCAGCGTAATCATACTCTCGTAGCGTTCATGTTTCGGCATTTTGCGTTGAACGATCTCGATTCCCCGACTGCGTGCCATCAGCTCGGCGTTTACCAGATTGACTCGTTCTTCTACGATATCCGACAGCACGCCGCGAATCGCAGATGCCACGATATAGGTCATGTCGAAAGCGGTCACGGGGCCGTGGCCGGTAATCTCCAGCCTGCTGATACCTTCTTCGTCTATTTGACGCAAAAAGCGGCCCATTCGTTCCGCTAAATCAATAAATGGGATGACAGTGTTCAGGGCCGTGGGGGGCAGAATCGGCGCGTTAACGGCGTAGAGAGCCGGCCTCCCGTGCAGAATGTCCATCACCTGTACTGCAACGTCCTCCGCTACACGGTCCATCGCTTCGACTGTGCTTGCGCCCAGATGGGGCGTGAGAATGATCTTGTCATTATCTCTCAGAGGGCTGTCTTCGGGCAGGGGTTCGGACGCGAAGACGTCCAGGGCAGCGCCTCCGAGGTGGCCGCAGGCGACCGCCGCAGCCAGCGCGTCTTCGTCGATGATTCCGCCTCGGGCGACATTCAGAACGCGTGCGCCCTGTTTCAACTGCTTGAGCCTGCCGGCGTCAATGATGTTGCGGGTGGCATCCGTAAGAGGAACGTGCACGGTGAGAAAGTCCACCAGCGGCAGCATTTCATCAAGAGAAATGAGCGTTACATGTCTCTGCGAGGCGTACTCCTGGCTGACAAAGGGGTCGTAGGCGAACACCCTCATTCCCAGCGCAAGAGCAAACTGGACCACTTCCTGGGCGATTCGGCCCAGCCCGACGATTCCAAGCGCTTTGCCCCTTACCTCGGTACCGACGAAAGCGCCCCGATCCCACTGCTGGCAGCGCACGTTTTGATCGGCCTGAGGTATATTTCGAGCCAGCGCCAACAACATGGCAATCGTATGTTCGGCGGCGGCGACTGTGTTGCCGGTTGGCGTGTTCACGACGGTCACACCGGCCCGGGTCGCGGCCTCTACATCGATATTGTCAACGCCGGCGCCGGCGCGGCCGATCGCCTGGAGCCGCTTGCCTGCGCAAATGAGATCATCCGTAACCTGCGTGCTGCTGCGAACAAGGAGCGCATGGTAGGCCGGGATCAGGGAGATCAGCTCTTCATGTGACAGTTCGGTGCGGATGTCGAGCTCTATGCTTTCCGCTTCCACGAGCGGCCGCAAGCCATTCTGCGAAAGCTTGTCACTCACCAGCACCTTGAATCTCTCAGACATCAGGATATTCTCTGCATGGGTCGAAAAACTCTGGCCGAGACACGCCTTTCACTCTCTCTATGCGCAAATCGTACCGTGCCCGGTAGCGCGCCCCTCTGTTGAAGACTGGTTAACATCCGGTTACAGTTCTCACATTTCTTGCGGCGCGCTCATTCCCATCAGACTCAGTACCCTTGACAGGGCCGTCCTCGCAGCCAGGATTAGCAGCAGCCTCGCCCGCGCCAGCTGCTGAGGTACGTCAGAATGCAGGACCTGGCAGTTTTCATAGAAGACGCTGAACGTCTTTGTCAGATCTTCGGCATAGTATGTGAGATTGTGCGGTGACAGCCGCTCAACCGCCAGATCGATCTGTTCTTCCATTTCCAACATGCGGCGAATCAGCGCCAGCTCCGCCGGGTCGGTCAGGAGGTTCACGATTTCGGATGCGTCTTCGGGAAGCTCTTCGAGGTTTCGATGCCCACTGTCAGCAGCCCTCTGCAAGAGTGAACAGATCCGAGCGTGTCCGTACTGCACATAGAAGACTCGGTTTTCGTTCTTGCGCTGTACTGCCAGGCTCATATCGAATTCGATGCCGCTCTCAGGACTGGTCGTGAGCAGCATGAATCGCATCGCATCCGGCCCCACCTCCTCCACGACTTCGCGCACAGTCAGGAAATCGCCGGAGCGCTTACTCATCTTCACTTCCTGCCCTTCGCGGATTAACTTGACCAGGTTATACAGCAGTATCGTCAGGCGTTCCGGATCCAGATCCAGCGCCTGCATGATCGCCCCCATACGAGGAATGTGACCCTGATGATCTACAGCCCAAACGTTGACTACGCGGTCAAATTGGCGACGAACGAATTTGTCATAGTGATAGGCAATATCGCTGGCGAAGTAGGTTGGCGCCCCACTGGACCGTACCACCACCTCATCCTTTTCGTTGCCCGGGTATTTGCTGGCCAGAAACCACTGCGCCCCGTCCCGCTTGATCACATCTCCCTTTTCGGAAAGCTCTGTGAGCAGCCGGTCAACCAGCCCCTCGTCATACAAGCTCTTCTCGCTGAACCAGCGGTCGAAAGTGACGCCCATTGCCGCGAGTTCATCCTTGATGTCCGTCACCACGATTTCGCGGCCAATGTCGCGCAGGGCTTCCTTCGCCTCGGCGGGCTCCAGGTGGGCCAGGCGATTGCCTACCTGTTCTCGCACCAGCTTGGCATAGTCGTGCAGGTAGGCTCCCTGGTAGGCGCCATCGGGAATCTCCACGTTTCGCTCAGGCGCGCCATCCAGCTTCTCGCACAACTCGAGATAGCAGGCGTACAGGCTTTCGATAAAGAGCTGGATCTGCGACCCGCCGTCGTTTACATAGAATTCGCGCTGCACGTCGTAACCTGCCGATTCCAGCACGTTCGCCAGCGCATCACCGAGTACGGCGTTGCGGCCTCCTCCGTAGTGAAGCGGACCAGTAGGGTTGGCGCTGACATATTCTACCTGCCATCTCTGGCCTTTGCCCCGGTCGATGGCGCCAAAACAGGCGCCCTGGTCGATGATCGACAGCACACTTTGCTGCAGCCAGCTCTGGTTGAGACGAAAGTTGATAAAACCGGGGCCTGCCAGTTCGACGCTGCCAACCATTTCGTCTGCCGGTATATTGTCGACGATAGACTGCGCGAGCTGGCGCGGGTTGGCTTTCTGGCCCGAGGCTTTCTTTATTGCGGAGGTGGCGAGGAGGGCGAAGTTGGAGCTATAGTCGCCATGATCTGGTTGATTGGGGCGCTCAATCTCAACCGGAGGAAACTCTATCTGGGGCAAGTTGCCGGACGACTGTGCACTGGCAACTGCTTTTGTGACGATTTGCCGAATCTGGTCTCGAATCATTGTCTACATCCCGCATGGCCGGCATTGAACAGTGCGCAGAGCGAAGGGTTCTCAGCATTGCTCCGATGGACGCGACACCGGCTCACTGCACCAGAGTTTGTGAAAGTGGCAACTCCTCCATGTCGTACCAATTCGGGCCCGCTTCGATATCAACTCGTAAGGGTACATCCAGCGCAAAGGCTGATTCCATTTCCTTACGTACGAGCGGCGCAACCACGTTCAGTTCTTCGTGAGGCAGTTCCAGAACCAGTTCATCATGGACCTGCAGCAACATCTTCGCCTTCAGACCCTCATCCCGGATTCGCTTATGGAGGTTTCTCATCGCAAGTTTCGTTATGTCAGCGGCAGTCCCCTGGATCGGGGCGTTGATAGCCTGTCGTTCGAGCGCCTGCCTCTGATTGAAGGGCAGGTTTCCCTGAAGTTCAAGGAAGATACGCCTGCGACCCAAAAGCGTCTCGACATATCCCTCTTCGCCAGCCTTTCGAATCGTGTCGTCGATGTATCTGCGTACATTCGGATAGGTCGCGAAATACTGGTCCAGAAACTGCTGGGCCTCCGTTGGATCCATGTCAGTTCGGCTGCTGAGGCCGAAGGCGCTGACTCCGTAGATCGTAGCAAAGTTGATTGTTTTGCCCAGATCGCGCTGCTCGTAAGCGACCTGATCCAGTGGGACTTCAAACAGTAGCGATGCGGTCACGGAATGAATGTCCTGATCCTGACGGAAAGCCTCCAACAAAGGTTCTTCCCGGGCAATGTGCGCGAGAATTCTCAGTTCAACCTGGCTGTAGTCTGCCGCCAGGAGCACGCAGCCTTCTTCTGCCTCAAAGGCCTTCCGGATTTCCCGCCCGCGCTCCGTGCGAATAGGAATGTTCTGCAGATTTGGCCCGTTGCTGCTGAGGCGGCCCGTGGCGGAACCTGCCTGACTGTAGTTTGTATGGACGCGGCCGGTTCCCTCGTTGACAAGCAAACCCAGCGTATCGACATAGGTTCCCCGCAGTTTTTCGAGCTGGCGCTGCTCAAACAGCAGGTCCAGGAACTGACTCTGTTCAGACGACAACTGGGTCGTGGACGCCTTCAGTTTATCCAATTCCCCGGCTGCGGTGCTGACAAATCCCGACTTCGTCTTCTTAAGCCCTTTGGCCGGGAACGCAAGTTCATTGAACATAACCGTACTGAGTTGCTGCGTACTGCGAAGGTTGAATTCGTGGCCGACGATTCCCTTCAACAGCGTATCGATCTCTTGCAAGCGCTTGACCAGCCTTTGGGAAAGGTCTTCCAGAAAGTCGGTGTTCAGTCGAATTCCGGCCATTTCCATGTCAGCAAGAACCGGAAGCAGAGGTAACTCTATCTCCTCGTAGAGCGTCCAGACCCGGTCGCCGGCCTCTTTCAACCGCGGAACGAGAACGTCCCACAGGTGAAGCGTAGCGTCCACATCGGCCCCGCAGTAACCTGTAACGCGATCGATGTCCACCTCTGCGATCGAGATCTGATTGCGGCCTGACCCGATCAGCTCTGAAATCTCTGTCATTGTCCAGCCAAGTTCGGTCTCCGCCTGGCTCTTGAGGCCAATGGCACGGTTGGCCGGATCCAGCAGCCAGGCGACGGTCATCGTATCGTGGATCGGCCCTTCTACCTTGAGATCGTGCCGGCGGCAGACGACCAGATCGTACTTCGCGTTGTGCGCCACTTTCGGCAGTTTCGGGTCTGTAAAAAACGGCTGCACTGCCTCGCGCACGACTTCCCAGGGCAGTTGATCGCCGTCACTGTGCGCTACGGGAATATAGCAGCCTTCGCCCCTGGACCAGGCGATGCCCAACCCCACCAGGTCCGCGCTCATCGGATCCCGGCCGCTGGTCTCGACGTCGAAGGAAAGGATCTTTGCCTGGTCGAGGTCCCTGCAAAGTTCCTTCAATTCAGCCTGACTCTGTATGCACCGGTAAGGATGTTCACCGGTTTCGCTCGCGGACGGCCGCCAACCCGCCGAAACCTGAGCGTCCTCTGTGTCGGGAAATAGTCCGGACTGCGATTGTTCAGAGGGGATCAGGGCCGGTTGCCCATCCCCATTGTCGCGTAATCCGGCATCCCGCAACTGATCCAGTTCTCGCTGAAGGCTGCGAAAGTCCAGCTCTTCGAAAATGCGGCGCACGGCGCCGCCGTCGTATTGCTGCAGGAGGAACGCTTCTGCATCGAACGAGACGTCCACGTCACAGACAATGGTCATCAGCCTCTTGTTGCGGCGGACGTCCGCTTCGGCGTCCCTCAGATTTTGCTGGGTCTTGGGTCCCTTGATTTCGTCGATGTGGGCGTAGAGCCCGTCCAGGGAACCATACTCTTTAAGGAATCGAATAGCGGTTTTTTCGCCAACTTTCGGCACACCGGGGATATTGTCGGAGCTGTCGCCGACCAGCGCCTTCATTTCGAGAAACTGTTCAGGGTCGAGGCCGCTGTAGCGTTTGGCAACCTCCTTAACTCCGTACGCCAGCGTGGTCGGGGAAGGACCTCCCGATGTATAGAGGATCTTGACTCTATCTGCCACAAGCTGAAACATGTCGCGGTCGCCGGACAGGATCAAGACATCATGCCCCTCAGCGGCCGCTTGGCGGGCCAGCCCGCCCAAAATGTCGTCTGCCTCGAAGTTTTCAAGCGTCAGGATTGGAATCTTCAGCGCTTCCAGGAGCTGTTCAATGCGGTCCATTTGAGGTCGCATCTCATCGGGCATGGCGTCCCGGGTCGCCTTGTACTCAACAAACTCTTCGTGGCGCCAGGTATCCCCCCTGTCAAATGCGACCGCAACGCCGTCAGGCCGGTACTCCCGCAGAACGCTGAACAGCTTGCGAAAGAAGCCGAACACAGCCGTGGTTGGCTCGCCGCGTGCAGTAACCAGGGGTGTCTTGACACCGAAAAACGCTCGAAACGCTTGGGAATGACCATCAATCAGAAGGTAGGTCGACACTGTCGCTCACCATTTGAACCTGTTTATGCCTCGCCGTCAACTGAAGGCCAGGGACGCAAGCTGGAGGAGTTACGCCGTACGATTGACCTGCAGGGGCAAATACTCTAATCTTCGACCACCAATTGGCCGCTTGCCACCAACTCGTTTATCTGGCCGAAGTCCAGAATCGATCGCAACGTGCGCATTCTGCGGCCAGCATCAAGACGATAATGGCCGGTAGGAAGTTCCAAAATGAAGTTTTTTTCACTCAGGTTGGCAAGGACAATTACGTCCTTCGGATCTTCCAGCCAGGTGATGTCATCATAGCTTCGTTTTGACACGGCCACCTTCCTTTATCCAGGGTTCGGCTCTTCGCGGCGTCAGACTCCGGCTGTGACCAGAGCAGATTACCCAAAGCTACAAGCTGTCGCAAATCGATCTCAGACTTACAACAATTGTACAGGCGCCATCAGTATTTGACAAGGTTCTTTGGATGAAACAGCCTGGCCGTTCTGCGCCCCTGCAGCGTCCGCGCAGAGCGCGCTAACCAGGACTCATAGAGCCCGAGTCCAGCCACCAGCGCGTATCCACCGGCGTAAAAGGCCAGAAAAGGCAGATTCCACCACTGACCGTGCCTGGCCGCAACGTAGCAGCCAATACCCCCGTAGACAGCCAGGAAAAACTCGGCGGCCGCCAGGGGTTCCAAATCAAGGGCATAGCCGCTCCGATGCCATGCAAGGGAATTGCCCTCGACGCGGAACTTTGGTGTCCGCAGAAAGGTCCCGCCCC
Organism: Caldilineaceae bacterium; assembly: GCA_965200615.1. GTDB lineage: Bacteria > Chloroflexota > Anaerolineae > Caldilineales > Caldilineaceae > Bin5. The sequence continues at coordinate 3,679,987 of OZ241377.1, forward strand.
TTCCGAATAGCGCTTGCCACGCGGCAACCGAATTGCTGAGTGACAGACCCATTCCCAAGAGCATCAGCAGAGGCAGATGGGCCCAGCGCCGCAGCCAGTCCTGCGGGCGCAGACGACGTTGCGCCAACGCATACAGCGCGGGGGGACCAACGCCAACCAGGCCCAAGTAGGCCAGGGGCCAGTAGGGCTGGCTGCCAAAAAGCATGAGAAGCGGGGAAACGAGGAGCAGTAGCAGCAGCAGCGGGTGAATGAGGTAGCCGCCCAGATGGACGAAAGCCGCTGTCCTCTTGATGGTTGACCAGCCCCCCTGCCAGACCGAGGCGGCCAGCTTTCGCAGCGTCGCCACACTCCCTTTTGCCCAGCGGAACTGTTGCCGTTTGAAAGCGAGAAGCTGGGGGGGCAGCTCTGCGGGGGCCTCTACCCCGTTCAGATAGGCGCCGCGCCAGCCGGCCAGTTGGGCCCGGTAACTCAGGTCCAGGTCTTCGCAGAGCGTGTCGTCCTGCCAGCCTCCTACCGCCTGGTCTTCGATACAGTCCCGCCTCCATACGCCTGCGGAACCGTTAAACCCGAACGGCAGCCCTACTGAATGGCGCGCAGCCTGCTCAACAACAAAATGGCCGTCCAGCGCCAGCGCCTGGGTCATTGTCAGCGCTGAGAATTCTCCGTTCAGGTGCGTCCAGCGGGTCTGCACGAACCCGATTTTCTTCGCTGATTCTTCGAGGAAGGTGGGTAGTGTGCGCCTGAGAAAATCGGGCTGGGGCGCGAAGTCCGCGTCGAAAACCGCGATAAACTCGCCCGTTGCTTTCGACAGCCCTTCCCTTAACGCTCCTGCCTTATAGCCTTGGCGTTCGTTGCGGTGCAGCACCTGGACATTGGCGCCGCGCCTGCGCCAAAGGGCTGCCCGGTTCTCAGCGATGGAGGTAGTGCCGTCAGTCGAATCGTCGAGCACCTGGATCTGGAGCCGATCAAGGGGATAGTCAAGTCTGGCGCAGGCATCGATGAGGCGTCCGACTACGTGAACTTCGTTGTAGACGGGCAGCTGCACGGTCACAGCGGGCCAGTCGATTTCATCGTTGCGCAAATGACCGGTCGGGACTTCGATTGTGTGTGCGGCCGCCTTTCGATGCAGCCTTTCCTCGCGTAGCTTCAGCAAAGTAAGTATCAGCGCTTGCAGGCCGTAGAGGGCTAGTCCCATCGCGCCGACCAGGTAGAGGATCTGCAGGCCTGCCAGTATAGGGGCGTTCAGCACTTCATGCTCTCCGACCAGGGTTGTCCGATCTCGGTTCTGGAATCAATTGGCCTATGTCTATTCCAGATTCAGGCCAATACTCATATTTGTATTTGTTCATAACTGTATATCGCAAATGAAAACGCGAGGCCCGCACTCCGAATAGGCCTCGCGCCGCTCGCGTGTAAGGCAATTTTCAGCGCCTTTTCACAGTATTCCCTTTGTGCCAGTCGCCTACTCCTGCTCGGCCTCCTCCTCCTTGCTCTGCAAGATGACCTGATCGGCCAGGTGACTGGGGACAGGTTCGTAGCGACCAAACTCTATCGTGTAGATGCCGCGGCCCTGGGTCATGGAACGCAGGTCGGTACCATAGCGCAGAATCTCGGCCAGTGGAATCTCGGCGTTGATGATGGCGCGGTTGTTCCTGTTCTCCATCCCCAGCACGCGGCCGCGGCGGTTGTTGAGATCGCCCATTACGTCGCCCATGAATTCGTCGGGGACCGTCACCCGCATCGTGTAGATCGGCTCCAACAGCACAGGGCGGGCTTCCTGCATGGCGATCTTGAAGACCTCGCGACCGGCGGTCTGGAACGCGATATCCTTTGAGTCGACCGGATGGTGCTTGCCGTCAAATACAATCGCTTTGACGTCGACAATCGGGTAGCCGGCAATCACGCCCTGGTCAAGAATCTGCCGGATTCCTTTCTCGATCGAAGGGATGAAGACGCTGGGGATCGCGCCGCCGAAGACCTCGCTGTCGTAAGCAAATCCATCGCCCCGGTCCAGCGGCTCCACCCGCAGCTCGACGTCGGCAAACTGGCCGGCGCCGCCGGTCTGTTTTTTGTGCCGATAGTGGGCGCTGGCAGACCGCGTGACTGTCTCCTGGTAAGGCACCCTCGGCATCGCGGTGTCGACTTTCACGCCGAACTTGCTATCCAGGCTTCGGATCGCGACGTCAATGTGCGTGTCGCCCATTCCTTGCAAGATGTTCTGCTTGGTCGCGTTCACGTACTCGACCTGGAGGGTCGGATTTTCCTCCGCAAGCGCCTGCAAGCCCTGCCCCATTTTGGCGCTGTCGGCCTTCGTCGCCGGCATCACCGCCACCGAATAGAGCGGCCTTGGATACTCGGGCGGCGGAAAGACAAGCTGCTCCTCACCGAGCGTATCGGAAGTTTTCAGCCCGTCCATCTTGGTGAGTACGCCTATGTCCCCTGCAGTAAGTCCGGAAGCGGCTTCCAGCTCTTTTCCGCTTACATGAAACAGATTCTGCAGTTTCACTTTCTCGGCAGAGCGCTGGATAGTTGCCCCCTGGTCGACGGAAAGTGTGCCGGAAAGAATACGCACGTAGCTCATGCGGCCCACGTAGCGGTCGACAATCGTCTTGAATATATAGGCGACAACAGGCCCTTCAGCATCGGCGGAGAGCTCCTGTCGCTCTTCGTCTCTGTTTGGAACCGATCTGACTACGTCTGCCGGCGAGGGAACATAGTTCGTCAATGCGCGCGCCAGGCTGAACAGGCCGATATTCTGAATAGCGCTCCCGCAAAAGACGGGCACTATCTGGCCTTCCTGCACGCCTTGCCGCAGACCCTGCCGCACCTCGTCTTCGGTCAGCTCTTCGCCTTCGAGATACTTCATGATCAGCTCGTCGTCCGTCTCAGCCGCGGCGTCAACAAGATTCTGCCGGGCCTCGGCCACCGCGTCCTCCATGTCAGCGGGGACGTCTGTAACGGTCGCGTCAGAACCCATGTAGGCCTTCATATCAACCAGATTTACGACGCCTTCGAAATCTTCGCCTGCGCCAATCGGCAGCTGGAACGGCAATATCGTTCCGGAGAAGGCCTCAGTTGCGCTTGCCAGCGCGTTCTCGAAGTTGGCGTTTTCCCGGTCCATCTTGTTGACAAAGATCAGGCGGGGCTTGTCGACCGCGTCCAACTGTTCCCACGACAGTTCGGTGCCGACTTCAACGCCCGCGACCGAGTCAAGAAGCACAAGGCCCGCCTCCGATACGGATAGTCCGCTGATTACTTCGCCAACAAAGTCCAGGTAACCGGGCGTGTCCACCAGATTGAGCTTGGCGCCCTGAAATTCAACGGGAACGACGGAAAGATTGATCGAAATGCCGCGCCGCTGTTCTTCATCGTCCCAGTCCGAAACCGTGGACCCGTCCTCGACACGGCCGACACGACTTGTCCCGCCGCCGTTGAAAAGCAGCGCTTCGACAAGGGATGTTTTCCCGGAACTGCCGTGCCCAAGAATTGTAATGTTGCGAATCTTGTCAGTCGAAAACTCGGCCATGAATCCTCCTCACTCCTATCTGCAAAACCCTGTACGAAATCTGTGAAAAATCGACTATAGATGAAAATGTCGCGGCCTTCGCCCTTGGATTGGGTTCGCCGCGCAGACATTTCTAATTGAATGGTAGCAGGCGTGCAGCCGGACAGTATCTTACCTGTTTTCGTCCCGAGTGTCAATGAATTCGGGTTGCCGATTGGCAAATGGCGAACCGTCGAACGGGCTGACGATCATGGAAAATCGCAGGGCCGCGCAGTACCATAGGAAACTGGATGGGGAAGGCGCCAAGACTCGTGCCGCACCGACTTCAAGCCTGCGAGTTCAGCTCTCCCGGTATAGTTCCCGCATGATGATCATCTGCTGGATCTGGGTGGTCCCCTCGTAAATCTGGTAGATCTTGGCGTCGCGCATCAACTTCTCAACCGGGAACTCTTTGCTGTAGCCGTTGCCCCCGAACACCTGGACTGCGTCGGTCGCGTTCTTCATGGCCGCTTCCGCGCAGTACGCCTTCGCCATGGCTGCCGACATGGTGTTACGAACTCCTCTGTCCACATCCCAGGCCGCCTTATAGGCCAGATGCCGTCCCGCTTCCACCCTGATTGCCATATCCGCCAAGATGAATCCGACGCCCTGAAAGTGGGAGATCGGTTGACCAAAAGCGGTACGCTCCCCCGCATAGGCCACCGCCTCGTCCAGCGCCCGTCTTGCGACGCCTACTGCTGCGGTCGCCACGCCTGGCCTGCTCTTGTCGAACGCCTTCATCGCGATACGAAAACCTTCACCCTCGTCTCCAAGCCGGTTACACTCAGGGACCTCGACATTCTCGAAAAACACCTGGCAGGCCTGGGCCGCGTGCTGGCCCATTTTCGCCAGCGGTTTGCTCGTGCTCACTCCGGGCCAGTCCCGTTCCACCAGGAAACAACTGATGCCGCTATGACCGGCGTCCGGGTCCGTCTTGGCGAACACAGCGTAGAAACTGGCGACAGGGCCATCGGTGATCCAGGTCTTGGACCCATTCAAGACATAGGCGTCCTGGCACCGTATGGCGGTGGACTTGATGCCAGCGACATCCGAACCGGCGTCGGGCTCCGTCATGCAGTACGCCGCCACTTTGCCATCATCCGCAATCCAGGGCAGATAGCGCCGCTTCTGCTCATCGGAGCCCGCAATGAGCAGCGGCAAGGTCGCAAGCTGGTTCAGCATCAGGGCGGTCTGGATCCCGGAGCACCCGTAAGCCATCGACTCGGCAATCACGCACTCTTCCAGCGCGGTGGCGCCCATGCCACCGTACTCCTCTGGGATATTGAGATTGACAAGTCCGACTTCGCGCGCCTTCTGAAAGATCTCCCAAGGCCACTCATCGCTCTGATCGTAGTATTCTGCGCGCGGCATGATTTCTCTTCGCGTGAAGTCCATCGCCAGTTCCTGCAACATCTTGACGTCTTCAGGAAGTTCGTACATTGGAATTGGTCCTCGTGTAGATCAAGTTGCCGACAGTGTGATCCTCAGTGGAAATGTTATACTCTGTCTGACAGGCACATCCGAAAATGCGAAAGGAGTTGCGATGGGGTCAGAATCCATACTGTTCCAGGAAATACACGAGCAGCCGGATGTGATTGAACGGTTCGCACAACTGGAACAGGGCCCGGTAAAGAGACTTGCCGCCGGCATGCGGGAGGCTAGCATTCGTCAGGTCGTCGTAGCTGCACGGGGCACGAGCGACAATGCGGCCCGCTATGCACAGTATTTACTCGGAGCAAATAACCGGCTCCCCGTGATGCTGACCACGCCCAGCCTCTTCACGCTATACCGGCAGCCTCCACTCTTCGCCCCCGACACGCTGGTCCTTGGGATCAGCCAGAGCGGTCGGAGCCCGGACATCGTAAGCGTTCTGGCGGAGGGGAGGCGGCAAGGCTGCGTTACTGCTGCAATCACCAACTTCGCGGGCTCGCCGCTGGCAGAGCAGGCCGATCACGTGGTGGGCCTGGGGGCCGGCGAAGAGCGTTCCATCGCCGCGACCAAGACATATACCGCTCAACTCTATGCCGTTGCTCTTCTGTCGGTCCACTTGACTGACGATGCTGAAGGAATCGCCATACTCGAAGGGACGCCGGATCTCGTCCGGCAGACCCTTTCCATGAACAGTGACGTAGAAAGACTGGCGGAACGCTACCGGTACATCCGCAACTGCGTGGTAGTGGGTCGAGGATTCAATTACTCGACGGCCTTCGAAATTGCTCTGAAAATAAAGGAACTCACCTACACACTCGCCGAACCCTACAGCAGCGCCGACTTTCTGCACGGGCCCGTCAGTCTCATCGAACCTGCGTTTCCGGTCATCGTGGTAGCGCCCAACGGGGTACTGATGCCAGAGTTGAAACCCTTTGTCCGACAGCTGCGCGGCATGGACGCTGAACTGCTCTGCGTAAGTAACGACCCTGAACTCTTGCTTCTGGGCCGCACTCAGTTTCCCTTTCCTGTTGTGCCGGAATGGTTGTCTCCGTTACTGGCCATTATTCCGGGGCAACTGTTCGCGCTGTTCCTGGCGGCAGCTCGCGATTTCGATCCCGACCGTCCCCGAACCATTCAGAAAGTCACCGAGACGCTTTAGCGCTTGATCAGACTTCTTCAGGACTCAAACGGTCCTTTGAGCGCGCGGTCCCCCTGATTTCTCCTCCATCCAGTCCCAGAACAGGAATAGAGCAGGTGTAGAGTCTCTACACCTGCTCTATCGTGAGCAGAGGAACCCACCCGTCCCTTCCTTTCTGCCCCAGTTCGTTCAGGCCTGCATCCGGGCTCAGTTGCCCATCTCAGAACCCGGTAAATAGATCGTAATGTTGGCGTTGGTCGCCTGAATAATCGGCAGCAGATTCTCTACCAGCGAGAGTACCGAGGCCATATCGGCGCCAGGCATCAGGGCCGAAACGGAGTCAAAAACACCCAATTGCTTGGAAAGCGCAAGCACATTCTGCACCTCCCCGCTCCCCCACGACAGGTAAGGGAGACCGATGCCGTTCAAGGAGATGTGAATGCCGTCCGGGTCGGTTGTCAGGGTCACCGTATAGATCCCGGAATCGGTCAGCCCGCTGATCAGTTCGGGCGGCAGGCGCAGCGCGTAAAAGGGCATGCTGGTCAATACCGTCCAATCCACGTCGGACAGTTCCACCAAGGTCCAGCTGCCGTCGGCGTGATAGAGGATGGGAATGTCGACTGTCGGCAGAGATCCCCCGAATGTCTCCAGGACTTGCTGTTGCAGCATCCTTGCCATGGTGACTTCTTCACTCTCTTCGACTCCGCTAAGGGGAATCAAGTCAGCCCCTTCCTGGACAGGGAACCTCAGCACGACGTCAAGGTCGAAGTTCCGAACCAGCGGCAGCACCTTATTCAGCGCGGGGACACCCAAGCCCAGAGCGGACACGGCCTTCCCGGTTGCAGCCAGTCCTTCTTCTTCCCATACCAGCGAGGGAATACGCTGCCCGTTCGCAAAGAGCAGGATTCCTTCGTCCCCATTGGCGACGCGCAAATGCTGAAGGTCAGACGCCGTGAAGTGCTGTACCCAGAGCGGAGGCAGCGATAACTCGTCCAGGATGGTCGCAAGCTCCAGCCTGACGCCCGGTTCCGGTACATAGACCATGCCAGGAGGCTTTTCTACGTTGCCAACGACCATATGTGACAACCCGCCGACTGAGGCAGTGCCATCCGGACCGTAATCGATTATGATCGGCGGCAGGTCAATGTAGAATTCGTCCGGCCCTCTTTCGGCCATAGATCCAGCGTCGACCCTGGCCGTGCACCCTGAAATTACGAACGCGACGACAAGCGAGAGCACAGCCCAATACGTGACGCGTTTCTGCATTCGAGGCCTCCTGGCAAATAGAGTAGATCCCGACAATTGAAATCCGATAATACGGTTTATGTCTTTTCGCCGTCCAACTTTTTCCTATCGCGCCCGGTCGGGGTCCAAGTAATGTGCGCTTAGGCCATTTTATATTCTACATCCCCTTAATGCGCGTGTCAATTTCACTTTGAAAGTGCCCTCCCTCGAAATACTTTCGAATGATCTCCGAATCGTGAACGACTCATATGCCTCTTTTCCGGACCGTCGAACATATTTTTATGCCGCATTGTACTGAATTGCGGCCTGTCAGCAGGGCGCCGAGCTTTTCGGGAAGTTGCGCTCGACGGCCAATCCTTGTCGATCTTACTCATCCGTGACTATAATCTACCTGGGAGGGCTCTTGGAGACTTTCTGCGAAACTCTTTTTCGCATGACGCCAGAGTTGCCGCGAGCCCGATGCCACTCTGTCCCGGCGTGAGGCCAAGTCTGTGGACAACAAAGATTCGCAGGTTCGCGAGCCGGCTACAAATGAGAATTCTGCGTTGAATTCAGCCCGCCAGAACGACTCTTTTTCGCACATTTCGTCAGATCGAGATCGGATGGGTCAGTCGCTGACAAAGCCCGATGACTTGGTGCTTCTCCTGACCGGAGGAGGGAAACGTCATTTGCTGCGTCTCCGGCCCGGACGCATGTTCCACTCCAATCTGGGGAAGGTTCAGCATGATGATCTCATCGACCTTCCCTACGGCACAACTGTTTACAGTCACCTGGGCCACTCCATGCTGCTGCTGGAACCGTCCCTGGACGACCTGATGACCCGGATCAAAAGGAACACACAGATCGTTTTTCCCAAGGACGCCGCCATGATCGTGCGCCGCCTGAATCTGCGTGCTGGAAGTCGCGTGATTGAAGCCGGCACTGGCAGCGGCGCTCTCACCATCGCGCTCGCCTGGTCGGTTGCCCCCGGCGGACGAGTTTTCTCCTACGAGATCAGGGAAGACCATGTCCAAGTTGCGCGCAGCAACTTGGAGAAGATGGGCCTGCTGAAATATGTCAAGCTGCATTCAGCGTCGATTCTCGAGGGATTTGAACAAGAGGGCGTAGACGCACTGGTGTTGGACCTACGTACCCCCTGGATTTTCCTGGAACAGGCCCATCGCGCTCTCCGTCCCGGCGGGTTCTTTGTCGCCCTGGTACCTACGACAAACCAGGTCAGCGACCTGTTGCAGGGCCTGGAAAAGACGGGCTTCGCTGATATCGCCGTTGAAGAGGTCCTTGTGCGCGCCTACAAACCTGTTCCTGACCGGTTGCGTCCCGATGACACGATGGTTGGCCATACCGTGTTCATGATTTCGGCGCGTCCCATCGTTGATCCGGAAAATCCTGGGCGCTGGCTTTCGGAAGAGCGCAAGCGCTTCGAAGCCCGCAAGATCCTGGAAGAAAGAGTTGCAGAGGAAGAATCGAAGCGCGCCTCGCAGCCATCTGAGAAGCGGCGCTCTCATCCCAAGTTGCCCTGAGCCAAAGAATCCCACCGAGGCACAGCCGACGAATCAGGCCTCTACGGAAGTCATTTCGCACTCGGCTCCGGCTCCCGCCGGAGCCACAAGAAGGGTTCGCCATGGTCCAAGAACAAACTCCCCCAAAACTCTTTGAGTACTTCGGCAACATTCACATGCACACGACCCATAGCGATGGCTCCGGCTCCTTTGACGACCTCATAGACGGGGCTGTCAAAGGCAGGCTGGACTTCGTCTTTGTCACCGATCACAATGTGCTGGTTCGAAAGGAGGAGGAAGGATACCGCCGCGGCGTCCTGACTCTTGTAGGTCAGGAGGTACATGACACTAAGCGGGAGCCTACCGGCAACCACCTGCTCTGCCTGGGCGTGGAGTCCGACGTCAGCGGCCAGGCCGCGGACCCGCAGCAGCTCATCGATGCCGTCGGACAGCAGAATGCTCTGACATTTCTGGCGCATCCGATTGAAGAGAAGACCGCTCTCTTCCCAAAGTGTTATCCATGGGACAACTGGGAGGTGACAGGCTATCACGGCGTGGAGCTGTGGAACTACCTTTCGTGTTTCCGTGGATTCACGACAAGCTACCTGAGAGCCCTGCTTGTGGGTTTCTTCCCACACTTTTTCCCAGTCGGACCGCTGCCGGCGATGTTGGAAAAGTGGGACAGCCTGACACAAGAGAGACCCGTTGTCGCATTGGGGGGTACCGACGTCCATGCCGTCAAGTATAACCTCGGCCCGATTTCCCGACGCTTTTTGAGCTACGAAGAGAGCGCCAAGGCGCTGAACACGCACGTCTTGACGGCAACGCCCCTGACGGGCCCGCCGGAAAACGGACCTTTCGATTATCGTGACCCAAACACTCAGCATGACCGCAACCTTATCTTGGAGGCGCTGCGGCAAGGCCGCTGCTGGCTGGGCTATGACCTGGCAGGATCTACTGAAGGTTTCCGTTTTTGGGCGGAGCGCGAGAATGAAGGCGCCGGCCGCGGCGTATCACCTCCGTCGGACCGGAAACCGGAAGAAAGTGCGGCAGCTGTTCTTATGGGCGATGCCGTCCCCCTTGGTGACGGCCAGACCCTGAATCTGCGCGTGCATAGCCCGGCAGCCGCGAATATCCGCATTCTCCGCAACGGACGGGTCATCTCGCAGGGGTTTGCCTCCTCCCTCGCCTATCAAGCCCGGGACGCAGGCGTCTACAGAGTCGAAGTCTGGAAGCAGCGTTGGGGTAAACCGCGCGGTTGGATCTTCAGCAATCCCATCTATGTACGCTCAAACCAGGGAGACTCCACCCACCAGGAAAGCTGAGCTCCCGACGCACACCGGCCGAAGACTCATCCTGCCTGGAGCCAGGGAAAAGAAAGGCTCTGCCGGTCAGCCGGTGGTGATGTTGGACGGCCAGTTCTCCAGTTCGGCGCTTAACAGGGCAAACACCGTTTCTTCAGCATGCTGTGGATAGGGCAACGAATGTCTCTCCGCGAGCTGGGGGGCGTACCAGCGATAGAGTACGACCAGGGAGACTGCCTGCCCGATCCAGTTGAAACCGGTCCCGGCCCTGCTTTGCCGGGCGACTTGGCTGTACCCCAGGCTTCTCTCAAACGCCTCCCGTTGCGCTTGTCCCAGGTACTGATTGATACGCGCCCTCGCCTGTGGTCGGCGGGCCCCATTTAGTGACACCACCAGATCGATCAACAATGAGCGCAGTTCAGACAACAGGGAATGGGCCGCCAGCTGCTCCTTCCGCCGAACGACTGCCGGGAGCCTCGCCAGAAGCAGCCAGAATCGCCGTAGCTGCATGTCAACTGACTCTGTATCGGGTGAACCGATAGCCGCCCCCATTCCTTTAACATTTCTGCTGCGATTGTCAGACGGTCCTTCTGCGAGATAGAGTGGGTGAAGAGACCCCGGCCACTGTGCCGAACCCTCCTCATTCGCCAACAGTGTCCAGCAGAGTTCGAAGAGGACGCCGCCGGTTCCGCTGTCGCTCAGTGGATCGTCGGCGCCCTTCGAGTACAGACTGAGTCCCCTCAGACAGCCTCCGCTTTCCGACTCATCAATCTGATCATAGATTGCGTTGCCCTCCCCAAGCACCTCATTCAGTGCGCCTCTAAGAGTTACGGAAAGGCCCGTCTCGCCGAGCGATTCTGCGCCTTCTGGGCTCCACAGCAGGCACAGATCGACGCTGCTCCACCGGTCGGCATCTCCCCGCGCCAGCGAACCGGTCAACCAGATCTCCCGGGTCTGCTCAAACGATGCCAGACACGGAACCAGCGCTTGCAGGAAAGCGCGCTGCGCCGGCAGTTCAGCAAGGGGAGGGAAGTCGAAATCAAAGGACATAGCAGTTCTCGCGACATTTCATGCGGGGTGCTGAAGTATAGCATGGGCCTGAAGTTCATTCTGAACGTCTCCCTCATTTCAGGGGATCGGTGTCTTGATAAAACGGGTTGCAAGAGTAGTCCACGGCGCTTGCCCTGCCTTGTTCATCAATGCCAGGATCTAACGGGCGCGAAATGTTTTCAGTTTTTTGGCTTGACGGCGGGAGGCGTCAATTGAGACAAGGTCTGTTATAATTGCGAGGCAGATACGCAGGGATGTTGGCGTGTGCGGCGAAAAGAGTTTGTTCCCTTGCAGTGGTTCCAAGCAGCGGACCGCCCCGTCAACTGTCCTTCTTCCTAATCGACAAGGATCACAAATGGCTGAACGCAACCCTTTTCACGAAATTCTGGAAAACCTGGACGAAGACGACTGGGAGCAGATAGAAGAAGAATTGCTCCACGATGACAACGGTCCAGGTGGCCCGAGCACGCCGCGCCGCGGAGGGGGCAACGGCGGTCAAGGAGGCGGCGGACGTCTGTTGTGGTGGATGCTTGTGCCTTTTCTGGTCCTCATCCTGTTCAATACGGTTCTGGGATTCTACACTGACTGGCTGTGGTATGACAGCCTCAAACTGACTTCGGTTTTCTTCACTCGCATCGGAGCCTCTCTCGGTCTTTTCGCAGCGGGCGCGCTCGCCTTCTGGCTCGTCTTTGTCTTCAACGTCCTGCTGGTCCGTCGTCTGAACCCTCAGGGCCTGGATGGAACACCGCTTTTTGAAGCGGTTCAGGCTGTCGGCGTCCGCATAACACCTGTCGTCCTCCTGGTGGGCGCCTTCTTCGCATTTTTTATGGGAACCGGCGCCTCTTCGGCGTGGGAAGAGCTCCTCCTTTACTTCAATCAACAGCCGTTTGGGATGACAGACCCGATATTTGGCCGTGATGTCAGTTTTTTCCTCTTCACGCTGCCGATATGGCAGTTTCTGCGCGGCTGGCTGATGACGATGCTTGTCATCACTCTGATCGCAACCGGGATCGCGAGCGGCATAGGCTGGCGGGGTTGGGGCGCTCCTGCCCCTGTCCGCGCCCATCTGAGCTGTCTGGGCGCTTTGATTTTGCTGTTGATCGCCTGGCAATACCGGCTGGACGCGTTGGAACTCGTGTATAGCTCACGCGGGGCTGTTTTTGGCGCAGGCTATACAGACGTAAACGCCCAGCTTCCCGCCTTCACGATTCTCGTCTTTGTCACCATTATCGCAGCAATACTGCTCCTGGTGAACGTGTTCCTGCAGCAGGCATGGCGGGCCATCGTTGTCGTCCTGGTGGGCTGGATCGCAATTTCCGCGCTGGCAGGCAACATTTACCCTAACCTGGTTCAGCGATTTCAGGTCAATCCCAACGAGTTTACGCGCGAACGGGAATACATTTCACACAACATAGACTTTACCCGGGCGGCTTTCGGTCTGGACCGGATCGTAGACGAAAACTTCGATGCCGAAAGTGAGTTGACCGGCGCCGAGCTTCTCGACCAACCCGATACAATTCGTAATATCCGGCTGTGGGACTACCGGCCGCTACTCCAGACCTATAATCAGGTGCAGGCATTGCGGCAGCAGTATCAGTTCACCGACATCGACATCGATAGGTACGACGTCGAAGGTGAAAGGCGGCAACTCATGCTGTCGGCGCGGGAGTTGATTCCCGAACAGCTGGAACAGCCGGCGCAGACTTGGGTCAACCGAAAACTGGTCTACACGCACGGCTACGGCGTCGCCGCTTCACCCGTGGCGGAGATCACGCCGGACGGACTGCCTACATTTGTGCTGCAGGACCTGCCGGTGCAGGGCATTCTGGACGTAAACCGCCCTCAGATCTACTTCGGCGAGCGCACGAACGAGTACGTGATCGTCAAGACGGAGACCGAGGAGTTTGACTACCCGCGCGGTGAAGGCGGCAATGTTTTCACGACCTTCGAGGGAGATACCGGCATCAGGATCGGCGGTTTCCTTCCCCGGCTGGCCTTTGCAATCCAATTCGCCGACATCAACCTGTTCATCAGCCAGGAGCTGACCCCCGAAAGCCAGCTTCTGTGGAGACGCAATATCCTGCAGCGGACGCTGGAAGTGGCGCCCTTCCTGCGGTTTGATTCCGACCCGTATATTGTCGTCGGAGGCGACGGCAACCTTTACTGGTTCCTCGACGCCTATACCGTCAGCGGACGCTTTCCGTACAGCGAGCCGAGCCAGTTCGGGACCCGGACCGTTCAGCCGGGATTCAACTACATTCGCAATCCGGTCAAGATCATTATCGACGCCTATACCGGAGAGATGGACTTCTATCTTGTAGAGCCGGATGAACCGATCGCCGCCGCGTATGCCCGTATCTTCCCAAGGCTCTTCACCCCCTTTGAGGAGATGCCGGAGGACCTCAACGCCCACATCCGCTATCCAAATGATCTGTTCAGCATCCAGGCGAGCGTATTCCGCACTTACCAGATGACCGAACCGACCGACTTCTACAACAGAGAAGACGTTTGGGCATGGCCGGAAGAGATCTTCGACAACCAGTCGCGGCCGATGGAGCCATACTATGTGTTGATGCAGCTGCCCGGCAGCGACGACCTGGATTTCATTCAGATTCTTCCCTTTACGCCGGCCAACCGTGAAAACATGATCTCCTGGCTGGCCGCCCAGAATGATCCGGAGAAGTATGGAGAGATGCTGGTATATCGCTTCGGTAAAGACTCTCTCGTTTTCGGGCCCAAACAGATTGAGGCGCGTATCGACCAGGATCCGACGATCAGTTCACTTCTCAGCTTGTGGAACCAGCAGGGCAGTCAGGTCATACGGGGCAATCTACTGGTGATTCCGATTGGCGAAAGCCTGCTCTATGTCGAGCCTCTTTATCTGCAGGCAGCTACCGGCAAGATTCCGGAGTTGAAGCGAGTCATACTCGCCACCTCAGACCGCGTCATCATGGCTGAAAATCTTGGCCTGGCTCTGGCTGAACTGTTCGGCCACGGCATCCTGGCTGACACAAAGCTGGCGGAGCTGGCGATTTCAGGAGACAGCGAACTGCCTGCCGAACTGCCGGCCGCAGCGCGGGAAGAGGTCGACGTCGACTTGGCGGCATCCTCGCTCGAAGAGTTGATCCTCGAGGCGAACAGCCGATACGCCAAAGCGCAGGAAGCCTTGATGTCAGGAGACTGGGCCGCCTATGGCGCTGAGTTGGAGGGCCTGGAGATTGTCCTGGAGCGCATGTTGGATTTGAGCGGCCTCGCACCGGAGCCCACACCGCAGCCACTGCCCTCGCCCACACCGGCGCCGGCCGCAGAGGACAGTTCAGGGTAGGGCGGCAGCTGTACGCCGACTCGTGGGTCTGGGTGGGTTATGCCAAGAGATGCCAGGAGCGTCTTACAGGTCAGCTGCCCGCAGCCGTAAATTACAGGAACTCCAGAAATGACAGAAAAGCCTCCTTCACCTCCGCCAACCGTTCAGGAAGTCCTCGAAAGAATTGAAGGGGAGTGGGACGCCTTGCAAAAGGTCTTGTCCGAACTGGATAGGGACCAAATGAACACCTCTGGCGAGAAAGGCTGGTCGACCAAGGACGAACTGGCCCATCTGGCAGCGTGGGCAAGGGGTCTGGCCGCCCTGGTAAGGAAACAGCGCCGATACCCGCCGATGGGATTGCCCGAGGACGCGGCCCCCAATACGGTTGGCATCGAACGCATGAATCAGTTGATTTACGAGCGGAATCGGGACCTGCCGCTGGAAGAGGTGCTGGCGGAACTTCAAGCCGCGCACCATGACGCATTCGCCGCGGTCGCCGAACTTTCCGACGACGACCTGCTGCGTCCCTATGACGACTTCCAACCCCAGGACCGCCGCCCTGACGGTCACACACCAATTCTGTGGCGTATCGCCGGCAACACGTATGGGCATTACGCCGAACACAGAGAAACAATCGAAAACTGTGGAGCAACGAATGAGTGAGAAAAGAAAGGTTGTAATCACGGGCGCATCCGGATACATCGCCAGTCTGCTGCTGCCCGCCTTTCGCCAGCGCTATGACCTGATCCTTCTGGACGTACGTACCGTTGACCGCGATGGCAATCAAGTGGAAGGCGTCCAGATCGCCGACCTGACACAACGCGACCGGGACAGCTACCGCCACTACTTCAGCGGCGCCGACGCCGTTGTCCACCTCGGCTTCACTCGCGCCGAAGACAAGTCGGATCCCATCCAGGATTTCTATGCCGAGCTGTCGAACGTGGAGATGGCCTTCCACGTCTACCAGGCGGCGCAGGAAGAGGGCGTCCGGCGTGTTGTCGTCGCCAGCTCCAACCATGCGGCGGACTACTATGAACCTCTGATCCTGGACAATAAGTGGGACGTTGTCACACCGGAAATGAGACCGTTTTCAGACAACTTCTACGGCTGGGCCAAAGAGGCCTACGAACACCTGGGCTTCGTCTACGCCGTTGGCCGGATGCAGTTCCGCGGCGTTGACGTCGAGGACGAATCGCCCCAGCCCCTGGAGAATGTGCAGATCCGTATCGGCGGGCCAAGAGAGGATGATCTGGAGAGAATCGAACCTGGAAACCTGCGCCGCATGGTGCGCGGGTTGGGTGTCTACATCAGCCAGCGGGACCTGCAGCAGCTGTTCATCAAGAGCATCGAAACGGAAGATATCGGCGATGAACAGGGGGTGCCATTCCAGGTCTTCTACGGTATCAGCGGAAACTCACAGGCCTTCTGGAGCATTGTCAACGCCCGTAAGGTAATCGGTTACGAGCCGAAGGACAACAGCGAGTACCGTTTCAGCGACCAGATTCACCGTCATATCCAGGCCGCGAAAGAGGCTTAGCGGGGTCCTCGATCCGCCCCGGCGATCCCGTCGGGCCTAAGGATGCAGCACCCCAATGGATTCAGTTTCGTCAGATCCGCTGTCTGCTTCGAAACCGAGGAAGTGATACCTGCCTTCCAACCACTCCACCAGCTGGTCGCAGTAGTGGTGGGAACCGGGATGCCCGGACTGGCCTTGGGACTCGACGGCCCACATACCCTCTTCGCCCAGATCGCTGATCAGCCTGTAGTTGGCCCCCATCAGGGCCCCCCAGTTCGGGTCGAACCCCGTATTGCAGACGGTCACTCCGTTGCCGCCTACCGGCAGACCGCCCCGGTCGAGCAGCGCGCCCAAATCGCCCCGCGCAGAGAGCACGTGTCGCAGCTGGATCCTGTGGAGGTTGCCCCACGCCCACGCCGTCATGTCAGTTCCCAGTCGATCGCCGATCTCTGTCAGCGCGTCGCGAAGAGCGTGAACCATTGCCGCTTCTCGATTTTTGCCGGCGAACCAGCCCGCCCTGTCCTCGTGGATCAACGCCCCGGCCAGTCCCCCAATCGTACCGGACAACGCGTCTGCGAGTTCCTCTTCAAACCTTTCCGACGCAACCCTGCGGCACCACCGGTTGAAAAAGAGTTCGAAAATCGAAGCTGCGACGGAATCAGGGGTCATATTATGGTCCCAATCCTGCAAATAGCGGGCAGCTTCCAGGACGCGCTCGTCTCCACTTTGCAGCAGTACGGGTAGCAGACCGGGCAGGGCTTCACCGGCGCGCAGCGTGCGTGTGTCCTGCTGCATCTCCGCGAAAGATTCCTTGGAGAAAGTTTCACCTTCTTCGATCATCTGGCGGATCCGGCGCGCCCTGTGGCCGCTCGCCCACGTCCCTGACAGCGGATAGGGGAAGTCTTCCGGGGCAACCCGGTTGTTTGCGGTGGCGATCCATCCCCTGTCCGGGTCCTCGAGGCGGGGCATCTGCTCAAACGGAATCAGGCCCCGCCACTGGTGGGCAGGGTCCCAGCCGGGCCGATATCCCCTCTCCCAGATCTCTCTCACCGGAATGCCGCCGACCGCCTGGTACCCGATATGTCCCTCCTTGTCGGCGATCACCAGGCTCCACGTTGGAACGCGCCAGTCGCGTGTCGCTTCTCGCAGTTCAGAGACACTGCGGGCGCGGTCGATCCCGAGCAGGGACGTGAGCCAGCCGCAGTAGGAATGGCCCAGCCAGCGCAGCGATACCGGACCGGTACCGACCGCCTCCGCGGGCAGGATATCGTCGACAATGGGACCATTGCGGGAGAATCGGACCGACAGTTGTAACGGGTCTGCGCCTCGCACGTGGACCGTCTCTTCCAGCGTGCGCTCCGGCTCCCATGTACCGTCATAGAGGAAACAACCGGGCTGACGCGGATCCGTCCGCTCCTGGTAGAGATCCCGTTGGGAGCAGATATTATTGGTTATCCCCCAGGCAACGTTGCGGGTCCGCCCAAACATGACCGCGGGCATTCCCGTGTAGGCCATGCCGGCGACGTCAAATGAGCTGCCTTTCAGCTGCACTTCGTACCAGCAAGAGACGGCAGAGAATGCAATGTGCGGGTCGCTTGCCACCATCGGCAGTCCCGACCTCGTGCGGGTACCGCTCACCACCCAGTTGTTGCTGCCCTCCCCCTCCTGCGGATCGCCCACAGTGGTGCCGACCTGGGACAGGTCCCCGGCCGTGGAAGGGTAGACGCCTGCCGGGATGATGCTCTCCCCGTCCGCTTCTCCGGTGAGAAATGCCCTGTAAAGCGTCTCGTCACCGAGTGCCCGTTTCGCCAGTTCAGGGCCGACGATCACGGGAAAGCGGACCGTCAGGTAATAGCGAAACTCGGCGGCGATTACCAGGCAGTCCACGGGCTGCCACGGCTCCGGCCCATAGTCGAGAAGAGCGAATTCGATGGGGAGATTGTCGCTGGACAGATCAATCGACGCGTTGACGCCGTCGCTGAACCTTTCCAGCAGGGCGCGGGTCTCGGCAGGCGTGGACTCCCACTCGGAGGCCGCGATCCGGTTGAGACCGACTGTGCGCGCAACTTTATCCAGTTGAATCCCTTCTTCGCCGAGGATTTCTGACAGCCGCCCGTGACCCCTGCGGCGAAGATAGTCCAGTTGAAAGAGCCGGTCCTGCGCCATGGCAAATCCAAAGGCAAAAAAGAGGTCTCCGTCATTTTCGGCGTGGATCCGCGGTACGCCCCATCGATTGCGCACGACGCGCGCTTCAGCGCTCACTTCCGATTGCAAGCGCACATCAGGATCAGGCGTCCTGCGCCTGATTTCGGCATTCCACAGCCGGTCGAATTCCTTTCGCGTTATGCCGGTTGCGCGACAGAGTGATCCGATCGACTGACCGGATCCCAGGCTCTTCAGCAGGTCGACAGGCAGTGAATCCATGCGAAAGTCCTCCTGGCCTATGCGAGGATAGGATTAGAGTTGGAGCAGTTGGAGAGGCCAGTTGGGCACCCGGCCGCGATCTGAAGTTCGCCGAAAAGCAGAGAACCTCCGCATGGAGGTTCCGGCTGCCGGTCTGTGCGCGCCAGGCAGGACTCGAACCTGCGACCTTCGCCTCCGCAGGGCGACGCTCTAATCCACTGAGCTACTGGCGCTTATGGCGGGGAGGGAGGGATTTGAACCCTCGAGGGACATTGCTGCCCCTACCCACTTAGCAGGCGGGCGCACTCGACCAGGCTATGCGACCTCCCCATATAAAGGTTCTCGGCTGGGCCAGGCGGAGGGAGAGGGATTCGAACCCCCGGTGACATCACTGCCACAGTTGTTTTCAAGACAACCGCCTTCGTCCTCTCGGCCATCCCTCCAGGCCAGGACTTACCAGCCATCAACCGGCACAGTATAGACCGATTGCGGAAGACCTGTCAAATGAAGCGGGATTCCCTCAGCCGATTTCCATCTCGTCTCCCAAGTAGGGCCGCAGCACCTCCGGCAGTTTCACGCTGCCGTCCGAACGCTGATTGTTCTCTAGGAGGGCGATGATGACACGCGGCAAGGCAAGTCCCGAGCCATTGAGCGTGTAGACATACTCCGGTCGCGCGCCCTCGCGCGGACGGTAGCGAATGTTCGCGCGCCTGGCCTGAAAGTCTCTGAAAAGAGAGCAGGAGCTGACTTCCAGCCACTCCTGGCAGCCCGCCGCCCAGACCTCCAGGTCATACTTGATGGCGGCGACGAACGAGAGATCGCCGGTAGCGATGGCAACTCGACGGTAGGGCAACTCAAGCCTCTCCAGGAGCACCTCCGCCGACCTTGTCAGCGACTCCAACTCGTCGCGCCCAGTCGCGGGTTCAACGAACTTGACCATCTCCACTTTCTGGAACTGATGCACGCGCTTGATGCCGCGCACGTCCTTGCCCGCAGACACCTTCTCACGCCTGAAACAGGGTGTGCTGGCGACGTAATAGAGTGGCAACGCGCCAGAATCCAGGATCTCGTCCCTGTGCATGTTTGTGACCGAAACTTCAGCCGTAGGGATGAACCAATAGTCCTCTTCCGCGTCCCGGTACAGGTTGTCGCCGAATTTGGGCAGGTTGCCTGTCCCCTCCATGGCGTGTCCCCGCACCATCATAGGCGGGTAGAGCTCGGTGAACCCGTGCTCCCGAATGTGTACGTCCAGAAACCAATTGGACAAAATGCGCTGCAGACGCGCGCCCGCCCCTTTGAGAAAGTAGAAGCGGCTGCCGGCAGTGGCAACACCCCGTTCAAAATCGATGATGCCCAGTTCAGGACCCATATCCCAGTGGGCCTGCGGTTCAAAATCGAATTCAGGTAGCTCTCCCCACTGGGAGACAACGACATTTCCCTCCTCGTCGGGCGCCACAGGGACGTCCTTTTCAGGTGGATTGGGAATGCGCATCATCGCGTCAAGGTAGGAGGCCTCGACGCGACGCAGATCGTAGTCGATCTGCGCAATTTCAGCGCCGATCCGGCCCATTCTCTCCTTCAGCGCGCTGGCCTCGGAAGTTTTCTTTTCCCGAAAGAGGACGCCGATCTGCCTGGAACCGGTGTTGCGTTCCTCACGCAGTTTCTCCCCCTGCTGCAGCAGTTCGCGCCGCTTTTCGTCCAATTCCAACGCCTGTGCCCAGGGCGCGTCGAGGTCGTTCAGCTTAACCATCGCTTCCGCCAGCGCTTCCCGGTTTTCCCTCATCCAACGAATGTCCAGCATCTCTCGCTCCTGCCAAGTGAACTACCTGATAGAGTTTTTCGCCCGCCTCCAAAACAAGAAATCCCCTCGTCTATTCAGGACGAGAGGACCCGTGGTACCACCTGAGTTCGCAGAAAACAGCATCTGCCTCTGGCGCCGATAACGGGGCGGAACCGTCCGGCCATTTGACGCCGGATGCTCTTGGGGCGCTATACCGATCGGCGCCTGTTGCCTCGCAGCAGCCGGCAACTCTCTGGAAGGTCGATCGAACGGTCCATTTCCCCAGTCACAGCAATGACAACTGAATTGCAGGCGAGCGTATCACATAGCATACGCCCTGTCAAAAATGAGAGACTCGCTTTCGGGCCGCACGTGGTCGCAGGCGCCGATTTGTCGGTCGACCGCAAGCGGCCTCCGCACTCTAAATTTTGATACGGGAGCGTGTGCCACTCAATTGACAGGATTGGCGAGGTTGGCCAGATCCACCAGTTGGAACAACGCCAGTGGGCCTGCGCTGCGAAAGCAGAGCTGAAGAGGTACATGCAGGTTGGAAGACAGCCACTCGACAACGGATTCCGGCATCGCTGCCTCCACCTCCAGACGGACCACCGGCGAGGCCAGCTGCTGGTGTCGAAGTCCACGGCTCTGGGCCTCAAGCTCGTCGCCGTTTCGACTGCCGCTCGAAGCGCGCAATACGCGAAACAGGTAGACAGTTTCGATCTGCATGCCAGGAAACAGCTCGTCCAGGAAGCCGGTCACGGCGTCTTCGCTCCAGATGTAAAGCCGCTTTTTTGCCGTCGATGGTATGGAGACGAATCGGGACATGAGCCGGGGCACTTTGATACGGGCATAGGAGAGTGGACCAAAACCAGGATCGGGGCTGCTCAGATGGACAAGCAGATTGATACTATGCGAACTGATGAAGGGAAATGGATGCCCCGGGTCAACAGCCAGGGGAGTCAACAGTGGGTAGAGTTGCTGGCGAAAGAAGCCTCGCAAGTATTCCCGTTGCCGCAGGTCAAGTTCATGAGGTCTGCGTATCTCGATGCTGCGCTCATCCGACAGGGCAGGCAGAAGCGTCTCGTTCAATTCCACATAGGACCGTTGCAAGAGCGGATTCAGACTCGCCGCGATTTCTCTTTGATCCCTGTCGGACAGAGCGGGCGCCTTTTCCACGAAGTAGTGGTCGAGAACCGAAGCCAGGAGGCCCAGTATCCGAAGCCGTTCAAGCAGGGGGCAGCCCGGGTCGCGCGCCTCGTTCAAAAGATACCCAGCCTCAACAACCGGCGCGGGCTCCTTGGCAGTTTGCAGCCGAGTCTTCAACCCGGCGGCCAGCGCCCTCGCCCGTGCGACCCCTTCGGCATCCACGGGAACGGCGTAGGCAGGCAGACGGGTATCCGAACTGGCCGTAGCGGTAGGACCTCCGGCGGAAACATCGCCCGTGTCACGTAGATCGCGTGTCATCTGAGCGCGCTACTCCTCGTGCGCAACGAAATCGATTTGGACAGTGAACTCATCCTGAACAGTGAGCGTATTGGCAAAGTCCGGCGGATCAAAGCCAAGGCTTGTCATACGCAGCCGGGTATGCATCGAGCCCCGAATCGAGCTTCCGCTCAAGCTGGCCTCAACGTCCCAAACGGTCGTTTGCGAGGCGCCGCGAAGACTCAGTTCGCCCTCCATTCGAAACCGGACCTCTTCACCCTCTCTGTAGCTTCCGGGCAGTTCGAGGAGTCGGTCGGCAACAAAAACTGCAAGTGGGAATCGGTCCGACTCCAGCGCGTTTTCCCGGATCCAGGCATCCCGCAGCGCCTGGTCGGTTTGAAGAGTTGGCAGGAAGACAGCAAAGCGATTTGCTCCGATTTCCCTTTGGGTCAAATCGATCTGGATCAAGCCCACGATATCGTTGGTCTCCCCGATAACTTTGGTCTTGCCGACCTTCAAACCGTACTTTCGGGTCGCGTCGGCAAATAGCTCTTCATCAACGACATACCTGGCCGTGGACTCGGCGGGGTCGATTTGGAAGACTTTCCAGGCATCTCCATGCTTGAGCGCAGTTGGCTCAAGACCTGCAAAGGCCTCCGCCGCAGCTTCCGAAATCGCGCTTTGCGCACGAGTTTCAGGTTCCGAGACCAGTTCTGATGGGGGCGCTTCTTTCGCCGGCTGTTCTGCTTCCCGACCGAAGCAGCCGGCGCTCAGTATCAGTGTCAGTAGCAGGAGGAGAATCTTTTTCTCAGTACTCATTTGCATTTGCAGCAGACTCGATAGTTCACAGAGACGGCAGGGGCTCGCCTATTTGCCGGACAGCCAATTCAATGAGCGGCCGATTCAGTTCCGGACCCCGCTTGGAGGACAGGCAACCCCTCTGGAAAATAGGGCGGAAGTTCCGCGCCGTCTCCATAGGCCGCAAGGAGTTGCCGTACGAACAGAGAACGGAAACCTTCGTGCCGAAAGGTCGGCTCAGGATCCCAGACGGCCAGTCCACTCGTGAAGCCATACTCTGTGAATGATGCAACAAACTGGGCGTCCTTGGCAATGATGTGAAAAGGGGTGTCCCATCCGTCCTCCCGCCGCGAGACGCGGGGAGGCTGATGGTCGCCAACCAGAACGAAAATCGCCTGTTCGTTCGGCTCGCCGAGGACGAAATCGGTGAGCATCTCCAACTGGTATTCGATTGCGTTCCAGTAGTTCTGACGGCGTTCGACATGCTCGATCAGTTCTGAGGACGGCGGCGGCGCGGGACCGGGTCTGTTCAGCTGCCGCCACGACTCGACCAGGACCGGCTGCGGAGCCCAGGGATAGTGAGAATTCTGTGTGATCGTGAAAAAGAGAAAAGGTCCGTCGGTTTCACTGCGAATTGTCTCACGGGCGAAATTCAGAGAATACTGATCCGGAGGAGCCGGACCCCAGCCGTATTCAGGGCCGACAAACGCCAGGTCCTCGTACTGCAACCAGCGGTCTACTCCGTAGAAGGATGCGTATTTCTCCCACTGGGATTCCGGCAAACCCATGGAAAGCGCGGTCAACCGATAATACTGATAACCCTGGCCTTTCAGAAAGTTGCCAAGGTCCGGGTAGCCCCCGGCCTGATATTTGTCGAGCAGCGCGTCGTACTGCGGGTCGGAACTGACCCGCAGACCGAAGAGTGCGCTCGTGTAGGACATCCAGGACCCGCCTCCCCACGTGGGGGCAAGACTCAACGCTGACGCGACATGCCAGCCCGATCCTGCAAGTTTCCGGTCCAGGCGCTCAGCCAGATCTTTATACCGCGCCCTCCAGTCGTTTCTCTTATAGACAACGGACCCATACGACTCACTGAAGATTATGTACACCGGCGGGCGTTCGCTCAGCCTGAATCGACCGAAATCGCCGGTAGATGGCGCTTGGGTTGTCTCCATGCGCCGCACTTCTTGATAAACGCGGCGTGATTCGCCGATATTTCGTACCAGTTTGGCGGATATACTGCTGAACACCATTTCAGGCCGGGTCAGAAGATCGCTGCGCAAAACGGCCTGAACCGCTACGAGAAGCGCCAGCAGAACCATGGCGCCCCGCGTCGCAGGACCTATGTTTTCTTCAGGCAGCACAAATCGAGCCAGTCGCGCAACCAAAGCTGCCCCGCCGACGATGAGCAGAACGGTTCCGACAACAAATGCGGCGGTCACACGCGCGTTTTGCAGAAAAAAGCTGAAGCCTTGGGTAGCCATGCGAAGCTGGGTGTAAAATACGGGTTCGACACTGAAAAACGTGAGCGAAGCGCCCTCATAGAGGTAGTAGAAGAACAGGAAAAGATAGGCGAAAACGAAGAGACGGCGGACCCAAACATGCCGCAGCGGCCGAAAGACGGCCCACAGAGCGACGAATACCACGATCTCGGAATTGAATCGCAGCAGGTCGGGTTCTCGGCGCCAGACTGCCAACTGCATCCAGATCTGATCCAATGAGCGGCCGGCAATTTGTACGGTGGGAAAGAGGGCCCCGTCCTCCCGGTCCATCAGGACGACCGGGAGGAACAGGAGTGCGTGCAATACGAAGAAGGAGAACCAGAAGCTGAGGTCGGACGAAAACCGCCAGGGCGATAACGCGCCTCTGATTGAGCGAAAGATTCCGCCGGAAGTGGAAGGCGCCCGCGACGCTTCTGCCCCACCCTCAGGCGATTGAATCGCGACGGCGCGCTCGAACTTGCCCATGGATGAATGAGCTGGGTCTAAGACTCTGACCAGGTGTCGGGCAGCAGTCCGGAGGTCATTGCCTGCTCAATAACGGCGGAGACGGCTTCCCCCAGCGCGTCGGAACTGATGGCAACCGGTTCCATGCGCTCGACAACCTGCTGACTCGTTACCCGGTTCTCGCGCCATGTTATACCGTCCGTATGGTAGTTGTGGAGTAGAGGCATGAGGCGGTCCAGCGCCAGCGCAAATCTGGACTCCGGCGTTTGCTGGCCTTCGTACTCTTCCCACAGTCCGCTTAACTCTTTCGCCTGGTCAGCCGGCAGCAGGCCGAAGAGGCGCCGTGCGGCCCTTCGCTCACGCTCGTCCTTGCCGGCATGGCCGTCCGGCTCATAGGCGTAGGTGTCGCCGGCGTCTATTTCGACGATATCGTGGACAAGAACCAGTTTGAGTGTATGCAACGGGTCTATGGGCTCGTTGGCGTGTTCGGCCAGCACCAGCGCCATCACTGCCAGGTGCCAGGAATGTTCGGCGGAGTTTTCGCGACGGTGGCTGTCCAAAAGAAGCGACCGGCGCAGGACTTCCTTCAGTTTGTCAATTTCGAGGATAAACTGCAATTGGCGTGCAAGTCGTTCGTTCGTCATCTTTCTCCCCTGACAGTTGTATCTTGAGGGAGAAAGTGAGTGTGGGGGCGGTAGGCCAACCAGTACCCTTCGATGCGGTCGACAAACCGACCGGCGCTCTCCACGTATATCCGCTGCGCCAGAGGAATCGCAGCGCGCCTTAGCCGTTCTCGCTCCCGCGACACGACTCTAAAGAACTGACCGGCGCTCTGACTGTCAGTGTCCGTCATCGCCCGGACAACCTGTGTCTCCAACAGAACGGCCAAGTCATGTTCTTCGCCAAGCCTGTCTGCCAGACGGTCGCAATCCCGCGCCAGGACTCTTATCTGTGCAGGCCACAGAGGCTGCAAGAGCTGGAGGTGATGCCACAGATATTTGACCCGCTTGCGCCAGGCATGAAACCGCTCCGTTGTGGGCTGGGCAAAAGCGGCAGCCTTCTCAGCGCGGCCGCGACCGTAGATTCTTCTCAGCCCGCCCCTGAACAGAGAGAACTCGCCCTCGTAGAATCTCCAGCCGTTTGCTCGAGGTTGCGCTCCCTCCAAAGTATGGAACAACGTCTCCTGCCGCTGCACATCGCGCGTAAACTCGTTGAGGACAGCTCGGTGCTCACTCACCATCCGTTCCCGAAGTCGCAGATAGGGCACGTCTGCCAACTGCGCATGGTAGCGATTTCGGATCAGATCCAGGGTTTCGATGTAGACGGCACTGTCCCGAACAGGAGAAAGCTGTCGCCCCAAGTCGCGGAAGAACCGGTTTTCAGCAACGTAAGTCTCGGCCGGAAGCGCGCCACGGGCCAGCCGCAGCAACGCTCGGATCCTTTTGAAATGCTTGCGGGCTTCGTGGATGCCTTCGTTCAGGTCATCTTTTCGCTGAAGCTGGGCGATGGCGCCTTCGATCTGCTCGGCAGCGATACGTCGCAGCGAATCCGACGGAGCTTCTTCAGGTATGAGTGTGAAATTCATCGGGGCGTTCCCGCCAGGAGAATTCGCTGGCTAACCATTCAGTGACGTGGCGGCCTTGTCCAGCTTCAAAAAGAGGTCGCGGAAAATGCCATCGCGGTCGACGTGGCGGGCACAGGAAACGCGATGGCGGCTCTCATCAAAGGCCCAGGTGACTGACTCGGTCAGCCGCGGCGCGCTGACAACCTCCATCTGTGCCCATTCAGGATTGACCAACCATCCCAACGGCGCAAGGTCCCAGATCTGCTTCGAATAAGCAAATTGATCAGCATGGTAGTCGCTGTAAATCCGGAAGAGGTAGTCACCGATCGCGCCCTTGCCCTGAACGTGCTCAGCCATCTCAGGCTGCGTCGTATGCAGATGGGAAACGACCCCCATGCAGGGGAAACGCACAAGGGGAACGCCGCAGTCCAGCACGACCCGGCTCGCGGCAGGATCCTGCCGCAGATTGAACTCACGGGTGTCCGGCCAGTGGCGGGCATGCCCTCCCAGCCACACGAGGACAATTCGACGCCGGATCTCCGGCTCCAGCATCAGTGCAGAGGCAACATTTGTGATTGCGCCGATAGCGACAACGTAGAGCGGATCATCGGGAGGAGAGGCCAGGGCCCGCTCGATAAGATCGGCGGTCGCTTCGCTCTCAACCGGCGTACCTTCACTTGGCGCCCACTTCGTTGACCCTCGCTTCACGAACCCTTCCTTGGACGTGTCTACCGCCGGCAAGCGTTCCAGGAGGCGGTGGATCTCTTCGAAGCTCTTCTCCATCCCGTCTCCCGGCCCGGTGGACCGGCTATTGTGAAAGGGAGCCGCATGCAAGGCCTCCACCATGACGCGTTCCGGAGAGAGGAGTGCGTAGACGACGGCGAACTGGTCATCGATCTCGTTATAGGTATCGGTGTCCAGCACGATCCGTACCGGCCCGGAAGGAGGCCGAAGCCGATCCAATAGGAACTGAGGGTCAAGGGGAGGAAATCGCATGGGATCATATAAGCTGGTGAAAAAGATCAGACGGTCATCCTGCATCCGGCCCTTATCAGGTTCGAAATACATCTATGCGGCGAGACGGTTGACCATCTCGAGCATCGCCGTCATGTAACCGATAGCGTATGCCCGACCGCGGTGTCCCCAGTCCGAGTCATCGACCATCGCCGGCACGTGGTCTGTAATCATGAAGCCGGTGAATCCCACCTCCTTCAGTGTCTTCATAACTTCGAAAGGATCCACGTTCCCTTCGTTGATGAAGCATTCATTGAAGTTGGGAACCGTGCCCTGAACATCGCGAAAGTGGACGTAGATTATGCGCCCTCTGCCGCCGAAGTGGCGGATGGCTTCAATGACATAGTCATGCCCGTCCATTTCGGACCAGCAGCCCATGCAGAAGTCAAGACCGTGATTGGGGCTGTCGAAACGGTCTATCGCCCGCTTGAAACCTTCGAAGTTGCGGAAAATGCGGGCAACGCCGCCGAGCGATTCAACCGGTGGGTCGTCAGGGTGCAGGGCCAGGGTGACGCCTGCCTCCTCCGCCACCGGCAGAAGGCGCTCCAGGTAATACTCGTAGGTCGCCCACATTTCGTCGGCGTCGTAGACGCGCCCGTGCGTCAGTTCACTCGGATCATGCTCAGCAAGATTGAAGCGCGTTCCCCGCGCGCCGCCCCGCAGAACTGCCGGCTCCGGCGTGCGCCAGACCGAATTAGGCATCCAGTGATAACCGAGGATCGGAATCCCTGCCCGCCCCATGTTCCGAACAGTCGTCTGCATATGCGCGATCTGTTCGTCCCGTCCCGGCAGCCCCAGCATCGCCTTGTCATAGAAGGAGACAGGTACGTTTTCCAGGCAGATCAGCCGCAAACCGGCTGCCGTCGCCCGGTCAGCCGCTGCCTTCAGATCTTCGTACTCCCATTGCCTGTCACCGGGGAGTCTCGGCGTGTTCATCAGGAAATCGTCGGCGCCAAGCTGCTTGATGAAAGCCAGTTTCTCATCGGTCAGTTCATTGAACTGGCCCAAGCCGATCCGCATTTGAGTTGACATGGTTTTGCTCCTTGCTTCGACACTGCGCGGGGCCAGGCAATCGGACAAAGTCACGCAGGAACCGGCTGCGAGAGACGGGCCAGCAGTTGCCCCTGCTCCGCTTCAGACAGGTCGACAAGCGGCGGGCGTACCCGACTCCAGCCCTGTTTTCCGGTCTGGTCTGCGACTATCGCCTTTAGCGACGCGATCATGTTGAATCCGGACTCGAGAATGGCGTCGCGGACCCAATTCGTGCGGTTCTGGCGATCTTCGGCATCGTCCGCCATCCAGTTGTCATACAGGTCGCGAATGACATGAGGCAGCACGTTCGCCATCCCTGATATGCAGCCTCCGCCGCCGCCTTGCATGTTCTTCAATAGCAGCGCTTCCGTTCCGCAGAATACGGCAAAGCCCGGAAACTGCGCCGCCACATCGTGCAGCCCCTGCAGCGTGTCTGCATCGCCGGAGCTGTCCTTCACCCCGGCAGCCTGACCGGGATACGCTTGCGCCAGGCGAGTAAGCAGCGACGGGCTGAGCGGGATGCCGCTGACTTGCGGGATGTGATAGAAGTACATGCGCAGCCGATCGTCACTGACGCGATCGAGCACTGCGGCGAAAGAGCGGAAAAGACCCTCATCGGAAACGCCCGGATAATAGAAGGGCGGAAGGGTCAAGGTGCCATGGCAACCGGAGCGCACAGCATGCCGAGTCAGTTCTGCAGCCTCAACGACAGAGGCGGCGCCGCTGCCTATCACCAGCCTTTCCGGCGCAACGCCGGACTCGATCACCGCATCGACCGCGGCCATGCGCTCGCCTGCCGAGAACGAAGTCGCCTCACTGTTTGTGCCGAACAGAACGAGCCCGTGGCAACCTCCCTCCAACAGACGATGGCAAAACTCGGTGTACGCCGGCAGGTCGATGGAGAGGTCGGCGCGAACTGGCGTCAGGGTGGGCGCAAATACGCCGCGCAGTGAGAGTTCTGTCATGACCTGTTTCCTTTTCAGTTTGGCAATCGAAGACGGCCGGCTCTGTCGTTCATTGGGTTGGGCTACATGTTACGACCGCCAGGCGGGCGTTGTCAAATGGTCCCAGGCAGGGAGGCGCAAGTAGAAACACTGATGTGTCTACCAACGAGTCGAGCCGGCCGCTGAAGTGTCCACGTTATCAGATGTTCGTATCGTCCAGCCGCCACTGCAGATCGCCGCGCCGGAATCTGGCCTTCAGCTGAAAGAGATCGTAGACTATAAACTGAACTTATGCGTTTTCATTGTCACAAGGAGAAACTGATGTCCAACAACGACGCTCGATTCGACAAAGAACTCGAAGCCGCTTATCTGGAACTCGATAAGGCCCGGAAGAATCTGGCCGAACTGCGCAGGAAGCTTCCCCACGATGCCGTTGACGATTACCTGCTTCCGGACGGCCCCGCCGGCTGGAATCCGCAGTTTGAATACCCCGACCGGAATAACCAGCCTCGGACCGAATCCCGCTAGTTTCAGTGCAATGGACAGGCGCCACATAGTTTTCCGGACTGATGCCGGCGCCGTCGCTTGGCCCAATTGGGCCTTAGCTGCCTGGTAAAAGATCGGGTAACCCTGAATTGGAATTTTCGCTGTTTGTGCATAAAGACCAAATTTGGGCATAATACGCAAAGTCCCTGGAACGGGTTTTTAGTGTGGTGAATTTCACCAACTTTATTTATGGTAATTGTCCTCGTTGGAACGATGGAGGAAACCTGAAAAACATCAGGAAGAACCAGCAGGGTCCCTCTTCTTTGTCTGCAGACGTCTCAGAAAGCTTGAAACGGGAAGATCACAGTTGACCAGAGCGCGATCAGCCCGTTAAGGTTTTCGAACAGCTCTCAACGGCGCCAGCCAAAAGCGCTACTCCGGACCACGCCAACGGCGGTGAAAAGCATGCCATCACAAGACAAGAGCGTAAACGAGAGCGCCATCAGCCTGTTCAGCAACTACGCATTGGAAGGGTCCATCTTCGACGAGATGTTCCAGGAGAACGGACGTCCTCGCGTGTCGTACGAGAAGCTGCTCCAGAGCATTCTCGAACTGCAAGCCAGCGAACTGACCCAGCGTCAGCAGGCCGCCGATCTCACCTTCCTGAACCGGGGCATCACTTTCACCGTTTACGGTGAAGACTCCACCATCGAACGCATCTTCCCCTACGATATCCTGCCCCGCATCATCAGCGACCAGGAATGGAAAACGATCGAACGCGGCTTGCGCCAGCGCATTCACGCCATCAACCTCTTCCTGCGAGACGTCTACCATGAAGGGCGCATATTGCAGGAAGGGAAAGTGCCGTTCGACTTAATTTACAGCTGCGCAAACTACCAGCGCGAAATGCGCGGCGTCAAAGTCGCCAATGACGTTTACACTTCGATAGTCGGCTCCGACCTCGTGCGCCTTCCCGGTGGTGAGTTTGCCGTCCTGGAGGACAATCTTCGCGTTCCCAGCGGCGTCTCCTACATGCTCGCCAACCGCGAAGTCATGACCCAGGTCTTCCCTGGCATGTTCGGCGGCTACGAAATCAGACCCATCGGTCACTACGGCCAGGCCCTGCTGGAGCAGTTGCAGACACTGACACCCAAGGGGCGCGATGCGACGATCGTTCTTCTGACGCCCGGAATCTTCAATTCCGCCTACTTCGAACATACTTTTCTCGCACGCGTTATGGGAATCGAACTGGTCGAAGGCGCCGACCTCCTCATCCATGACGGCTTCGTGTACATGCGAACGACGAGCGGACTACAACGCGTTGACGTCATCTACCGCCGAATCGATGCCGAATACATTGATCCGCTCCATTTCAAGCCGGATTCCACCCTGGGCGTTCCCGGTCTGTTCAATGCTTATCGCGCCGGCAACATTACGCTTGCCAACGCAATCGGCACCGGGATTGCGGATGACAAGGCTGTCTACGCATTCGTGCCCGAGATGATCCGGTATTATCTGGGCGAGGAGCCGGTCCTGCAGAACGTCGAGACCTATCTTTGCCTGAGGGACGATGAACGGGCCTATGTTCTCGAAAACCTCGACAAACTGGTCGTGAAGGCTGTCGGCGAGTCTGGCGGGTACGGCATGCTCATCGGACCCTACAGTACCGCCAAAGAACGCGAAAGTTTTCGGCAGCAGATACAGGAAAATCCCCGCAACTACATCGCTCAGCCTACGCTCAGCCTGTCCCGCGCGCCATGTTACATAGACGGAAATGTTGTCTCCCGCCATGTTGACTTGCGCCCCTTCATTCTCTACGGTGGAGAGCAGGAAAACACGGTCATCGTTCCGGGAGGACTGACTCGCGTAGCCCTGCGCAAAGGTTCGCTGGTCGTCAACTCCTCCCAAGGCGGGGGCAGCAAGGACACATGGGTCTTGCAAGAGGATTGAATCCAACTTAGGAAGTGCGCCAATGCTTTCGAGAGCTGCCGACAGCATGTACTGGATCGGACGGTACATGGAGAGAGCGGAGAACACGATTCGTCTACTCAGGGTTCGCCTGAACTTCATGGTCGGCCAGGCCGCGCAGCCTGGCAACGATCGCGGCTGGCAGCAGTTCTTCTCCGCGCTGCGTCAGCCCCCACCCGTCATGAAGAACGGCGTCGTGGATAGCGAGGCGGCCCTGCAAATGGCCCACAATCTCACGTTCGACGCCGATAACCAGACTTCGATTTCGGGCTGTATCAATCTGGCCAGGTCAAACGCGCGTACCGTACGTTCCCAGCTCAGCAGCCAACTTTGGGAACACATGAACCGGCTCTACCTGCGCCTGCACGCCTGGCAAGGACACCAGAACTGGCACGAGGAACGCGACAGCTTTTTCAGAGAACTCGAGAGAAGCGTCTCACTCTTTCAGGGTCTGGCCTTATCTTCGCTCTTGCACGATGAAGGCTGGCATTTCATTCAGATCGGGGGACACCTGGAGCGAGTTTTTTCCGTCTGCCATCTCTTGCGGGCGCACTTCCATTACTTTGGCGTACATGGAGGAGAACAGTTGGAGACGGTCGATCCTCTCAATGGAATCGGCGTTCTTCGCGCCTGCAACTCCTTCGAATCATACTGCAGGGTATACGACCCAAGGCCAGAAACGCGCCAGGTAACGTCGTTCCTTTTGCTCAACCCATACCTCCCAAACTCAGTCCGCTTCAATGTAGACCAGATGGCCAACCTTTTGAGGCAGGTGGCCCGCGCCACTGAGACTCGTCGCGCCGGTGACCTGAATCGGATTTCAGGCAAGCTTAAGGCCAACCTGGAGTATAGTCAGATTGAAGATGTAGCTGAAATCGGGGCGCACACCTTTATCTCCGGCATCACGGACAGCTGCAGTCAGATTCATGATGCTCTCTATGACGCCTATTTCAACTATACGATTGAAGAGGAATTTTCCTGACAGTCCACCTACAACTCGGCAAATGAAATACTACACGATTCACCATCACACCCGGTATCGCTACAGTTCCGCAGTCAGCGAGAGCACGATGGAGGTGCGCATGCAGCCCCGCACCGACCGCCAGCAGCGATGCCTGAATTTTCGGCTGGAAGTATGGCCGCACGCACAGGTGCTGGCGACGAGCGACTGCATGCAGAATGCGATTCACTATTTTGATATTCCCAGAAGCCACTCCGAGTTGCTCTTACGCGCCCAGACGCTGGTTATGGTTCAGGAGTCAGAACCTCTGCCGGAGAGCCTGGAATCTTCAGAGTGGGAGGCGTTGGAAGAGATCGCCGCAACCGGCCATCACTGGGACTGGCTGACGCCCAGCAGGTTTGCGCGCCCGACCGCTTTGCTGTCAGACTTCGCCGAAGAGATCGGTTTCGGCCAGGACCAGGATCCACTGACCGTTCTTTTCAATCTGAATGAAAGGATCCACACCGCAATCGAATATACGCCGAAGAGTACGGCTGTTGATTCGCCTATCGATACCGCTCTGGACAACCGCCGCGGGGTCTGCCAGGACTTTAGTCACATCATGATCGCCCTGCTTCGCAAAGCAAGTATCCCTGCCCGTTACATTAGCGGCTACGTTTTTCTGGACCCGGAAAGAAAGAAGGAAAAGGAGATCTCCGGGGCGTCACATGCTTGGGTTGAGGCCTTCCTGCCCGCAACCGGTTGGATAGGGTTTGATCCGACCAATAATTCATCTGTCAGCGACAAACACATTCGCATCGCCGTTGGCCGGGACTACGCAGACGTGCCGCCCACCAGGGGGACCTACAAGGGCAATGCCCGCAGCGAACTGACCGTTGGTGTTCACATCTCTGAAACCGTGGATGAGGATATCCCTCACGATCTGCTCGACAATGGGCACGTCACGACCAGGGAGTTAGTCGAAGCAAAAAGCGGCACGCGTCTGCGCCTCGAGCAGGATCAACAACAGCAGTAGCGCTCAGGTCGCAGGCATGAAGAAGGGCCGGTTCTGCGGACAGACGACCCGACCCAACCTTGCAGAGGCATTCTGTTCGTTCGAAACGGATTGACTACTCCAGCTGGCACTTCCTCTAGTTAATCACTGATTTCGGAGTCGGGACGAGACGCTGTACCTTGATCGTCTCCCTGTTTAGCATGTCCGGAATCTTGGGCGCAATCTCGTTCAGCCAGCCGTCAGACTGGTAAACGGCCTCGTAGAGAGCTTCCCTGTCAGCCTCATCGTTGAAGCGGCGCATCCACACGTAGCAGTTGGCATCCTCCTCGTCGATGAAAGAGCCGGCCACGACCATTCCCTTCGACACCTGGAAGGGGATAATCACATTTTCCATGTACTCTACCCAAGCGTCGCGTTTGCCCGGGTGACACTCGTAAATCCTGTACTCGTACAACATGGGTTCATCTCCTCATTTCCTGGTTATCGGACCCCTCAATCGGCCGAAACAGGCTCCGGCCGGGACTCGGTCAGAAGCCGCATCGGCCTGTCCCCCTCGACTTCGTAGTTGGAGAAGGTGGGAAGATGCTCGACGTTGGCTGCGAACATCTCATTCACCATCTCCCGGATTTCAGCCATCGAAAGCACTGCGGTCGTCAATGGATCGTGCAGAATCGCCTGAAAAATCTTGCGTGGGTCGCCCTCGATAATCCCTTCCACCGCCATTTCCTCAATCTGCGCACTGAGGCCCGTCAGCATCGCAACTGACGCAGGAAGCGGGCCGACCCGCACGCTTTCCAATCCCTTGTTGCTGGCCCACACCGGGATCTCGACACAGGCTTCCACCGGCAGATTATCCACCAGAGGCGTCGCGCCGTCGCCATTGGGCATATTGCCGTTGAACTGGAACGGTTCGCCCCCTTCAAGCGCGTTGATGATATAGGCGGCGTACTCGTATCCACGCGTAAGATTCAAGGGGGCCGAGTCGTCGAGCCAGGCGCGAATCTGCTCTTCCCAGTCATCTTCCCGGGCCGAATAATGTTTCAGAACGTAGGCGTATTCGCCGGGATTCCAGCCGGTGCCGTGCGTGCAGTACTTTTCGATCAGGTCTGGGCGCTTGCGGAACCAGGGGTTGTACTCCGAGTGATGGCCGCTGGATTCGGTCGGGTAGTAGTCCAGGTGCAAAAACATCTCATTGCGAACCTGCTCCTCGTTGTAGACCTCGGGCCTCTCAGTTATGGCCTTGCGAATCAAGGGGTAGGCATCCTCGCCGTTCCACTCATATTTCAGATACCAGGCCATGTGGTTAATGCCGGCGCAGGTGTAGGTAATCTCGTCGGCCGGCGCTCCGATCCAGCGCGCGAGCATGGTCGCCGTGCCCTGCACGCTGTGGCAAAGGCCCGTGGCGACGATACCGGTCTCCTTCTGAATCGCCCGGCAGTTGATGACCATCGGGTTGGTGTAGTTGAGCATCACCGCATCGGGGCAGAGCCGTTCCATGTCTCGCGCAATGTCTACCATCACCGGTGTCGTGCGCATGGAGCGGAAGATGCCGGAAGGACCGCGCGTATCGCCGATGTTTGTGTCTATGCCATATTTCTTAGGGATCTCAATATCGGTGCGCCAAACGTCGGTCTGGCCGACAAGGATAGTGACGATAACGTAGTCGGCGCCGTCCAGGGCTTCTTCCCGGCTGAGCGTGGTCTCCACACTGGCGGGATACTCCCCCTCGCGAATGATGCGGCGCACGGCCTGTTCGATATAGTTGAGCTTCGATGGGTCGATGTCCATTAAACAGATGGTGGCATCCTCAAGACGAGAAAACGTAAGTACGTCTTTGACTAGCTTTCGGGTAAAGCCAAAGCTGCCTGCACCAATGAAAGTGATTTTGGTCAACTGTTTACCTCCTCTTAAGAACAGTCCGGCACTGCGGGCAGGGCCCGAATGAAGGGCTTCAATTCAACAATTACCGACTGGAATCGGAAACTGAAAAGGCTTTGCAGGTCGGTAATCCCATGCCACCCGGGATCATAGCACCGGGTGCGCCAACCTCCCAACAGGAGTGGGTTCAAATTCGCAGAATGCGCCCGAAGAATGGGACGGGAGAGCGGCGCGCCCGAAGAGCATTGACGATTCCCACCACCCAGGCCACGACCACCGCCAGGTAGACTGCAACTACCAATGCGAACACGTAGGCTGCGACGACCCCGCCAAATGGCAGAAGAGAAATAAGCCAGGAGAAGAGCATCCATACTGCCGGGGCCAGAATCAGAGCCGCGACGATTGACAGTGATTGCAACGCGTGATAGCGCGAAAATGCATCGTCCCTGCGCAGCGCCAGAATATAGGCCGGCCCCAGAACGGGCAGTAGATAGGCCAGCAACGCGGCGTCGACGTTAAGTCCGCGTCGCTCGGTTTCGTTCCCGGTCATTCCCCGTCTCCGATACCCTGCAGAGTCAACTCTCGGGCGAAATGACAGCTGGCGAAGTGGCCCGGCTCAATCTCCTCCAGGTGCGGCTCCTCTTGCGTACACTGTTCCTGGGCGTAGAGGCAGCGGGGATGGAAAACGCACCCTGAGGGGGGATTGGCGGGACTGGGTATGTCACCCTCCAGAATGATGCGGTTCAGCTTGATGTCCGGGTCGGCCGGAGGAATGGCCGAGACCAGCGCCTCCGTGTAGGGGTGGAGCGGCCGACTGAGCAGCTTATCTGAAGCGGCAATCTCCACCAGCCGCCCAACGTACATGACCGCAATCCGGTCGCACATGTGCTCAACGACGGAGAGGTCGTGGGCAATGAAAAGGTAGGTCAGTCCCAGTTCGTCCTTCAATTCCTGGAGCAGGTTCAGCACCTGGGCTTGAATCGACACGTCCAGCGCCGAAACGGGCTCGTCGGCGATTATCAACCTCGGCCGCAGCGCCAGCGTCCGCGCGAGGCCAATGCGCTGCCGCTGCCCGCCGGAGAACTCGTGGGGATAGCGGCGCATGTAGTTCGGGTCCAGTCCGACCGAGGCCATCAACTCGGAAACCCTGTTCTCCAACTGGCGCCCGGACGCCTCCTTGTGAATGATGAGCGGCTCTCCGATGAGGTCTTTCACGGTCAGCCGCGGGTTCAGCGAACTGAACGGGTCCTGAAAGATCATGCGCATCTCTTTGCGCAGCGGCTTCATTTCCGCCTGGTCGATGTTTGCGATATCGATGCGCTCGCCTTCGGCAGAAGTGTACCAGATCTCGCCAGCCGTCGGATCGTAGAGTCGCAGAACGGTTCGACCGACGGTGGTCTTGCCGGAGCCGCTCTCTCCCACGAGCCCCAACGCCTCATTGCGGTTAATCGCGAAGCTGACGCCGTCAACGGCTTTGACGTGTCCGACGACACGCTGCAGGAATCCCTTGCGAATGGGAAACCACTGTTTGAGACCGTTGACTTCCAGCAGAGTTTCTGCCATTTCTTGTCTACGCTCTAGCGCTGTTCAGCGGTCGAATCTGCGACCGCAATACTCTCCGAAGCCAGGAGGATGTCGGGATCAGTCCAGCCCTTCCATTGCTGCAGCTGTTGAAACGCCCTGCGGTAAATGAGCTGCACCTCGATGTTAATCTCGTCCCTGCCCAGTGTGCTCTCTCCATTTGGAAGGGCAAAGCGGAACATCCCCCTCCTTGAAGACAGCGCCGGAATACGGGTGTCCTCCACCAGCTCCACCATGCGCCAGTGGGAGAAGGTCGGTTCTTCACCGGTCAGAGTGTCGCGCAGGATCTTGGCGTAGCCCTGGCCGGCAAGTCCAGCCACGTCGCCAGCCCATTCAGGCAGCGCCTCCCCAGCGACCAGGGCCAGGTCACCCCCGCCGCCGTCAGTGGCCCGCACGACAAGGAGCACCTGGCGCAGTGGCGAACCGGTAGGATAGTGATGGCCTGCACCGGTATTGCTCACTTCCGTGTTCACGACAAGCTCTGTACCCTCGAATTCGGCGGCTACTTCCAGTGAAATCGCGCTTCTCAGGAACTGTTCGTCGCTGGCGCCGGGCATCTGGTGCAGGTGGATCTGGTCCAGATCCCGGAACAGGCCTCCCTTTTCGGGGTAAACGAAATAGCTGCGCTGCGACCGCTCAGCCAGCTTGCCCAGGGCGGCCGGCAGCGTGCGGCCGCTGGTCTTTTCCAGCCAGGCCGCCGTCTGCACCAGGCTCTCCATACTGGATGTCAGCCGCGGCGCCTCGGGCATGTGACAGTTCTGGCAGGTCTGGCCTGTATCGGGATCGCTGTACGGGCTCTC
The DNA here is from genome assembly GCA_965200615.1 of Caldilineaceae bacterium. Classification (GTDB taxonomy): domain Bacteria; phylum Chloroflexota; class Anaerolineae; order Caldilineales; family Caldilineaceae; genus Bin5. The sequence continues at coordinate 3,717,589 of OZ241377.1, forward strand.
AAGCCACTCACCGTAGGAGTTATAGATTTCAGTTGTGTCGTTGACGCCATAGTGACAGGACGCGCAGAACGCGCTCTCCCGGTGCAGCTGGTTGAAGCTGTCCTTTGGCCGGGCAACGTCGTCGACGGTTCCCATCAGGAGGTCCTCTCCGGACTTGGGCCGGTAGAGAGTCAGCGAGAGAATGCCCGGCATCGCAGGATCCGGCAGAACAGTGTCGGTGTAGAATTTCACGGCTCCGATCTTGTGGCAGAAATCACACGAGATCCCTTCAGCGGCCACGCCAACTGCTTCGTTCGGGCTTACACCGTCGGGCAGTTCGTCGCTGGCATCGCTCGTCTCCTGCATATGGCAACCGTTCCAGCCGCAGCTGTTATCGGCGTCGAGCTTGGAGGCCATCGGCGTATGGCAGGCCGCGCAGTTTCCGTCACGTTTCGGAAAGTCCACCTTGAAGCCTGGACCGTAGTAGGGGTCGTCAGGGTCGCGGGTGCGGGGCAGTCCTGTGTAATAGTTGCTGTTTCGGCTGCGGTTTCCTTCGACGTCGGTGCCGTTGTACATCGTCAGAAAGCGGACGTTGACCGCAGACCGGCTGTGCGCGTCGCGCTGCCACTCTGCGTAGGACGGGTGGCATTCACCACAGTTTTCAGACGGCTCCCAGTCGTAGACGGAGTTGTCGACCCGGTTGTGGGGATGCAGCTCGATACCGACTTCCTCGTCGCCGCCGGTTGCCTCGGTCCAGCCAAAAATGTACCCCTCCGCCCATGCCACCAGTGTTACGCTCTCGGCGGTAGGAACGCCCTGGATCGTGAACCTACCGTCTTCGTCCGTGTAGGTATGATTTGCGGTTGTCTGCACCCTGACAAGGGCCCCGGCGACCGGCCCATCGACGTCGGTGACGATGCCGCTGACGGAAGCGGTAGCCTGTTGCGGCCATGCAAAGACGGCAATCACTGTACCGAAGATGAGCAGAACGAGCAGCAGCAAGATAAGAAAAATGGGCCGCGCCCAAGCCCGAAGCACAACGGCAAAAGTATTGCCACCGACTTGAAAAGTCCTACCCCGGCCCAACTCCACTCTCCGTCTCGATCTCAGACGATTGAATAGGGGTCCGCTGCATCACGCAGACCGTCTCCCAGAAAGTTGAATCCCAGCACGGCAACGATGATGAAGATGACCGGCGTCATGATCCAGGTGTGCGTACCGAGCGTCTGCAGGTTTTGCGCGTCCCGCATCAGGAAGCCCCAGCTCACCAGCGGTTCCTGAATTCCAATGCCGAGGAAGCTGAGAAACGCCTCAGCAAGTATAATCTGAGGGATCGTAAGCGTGAGCACGACGATAATATGGCTGATCGAATTGGGAAACAGGTGCAGAAAGATGATGCGGGCGTCGGAGGCGCCCATCTCCTTGGCGGCAAGAATGAAATCAGTTTCGCGGAAGGCCAGCACCTTGCCCCGCACCTCACGCGCCAGCAGCGTCCACGAGAGCAGCGAGAAGATGATCACCATGATGATGAAGACCTGCAGCGAGTCCCACGTGCGCGGGATGATCGCGGCCAGCGCCAGCCAGAGCGGGAGCTGCGGGAATGAGGCAACGAACTCCACGAACCGCTGAATGACGTTGTCGATTACGCCGCCATAGTAGCCGGAAACGATGCCGACGACCGCGCCGACAACGATGCTGACGATCGTGGCGAACAGGCTCAATGACAGCGAAATGCGCCCGGCGGTACAGGCCCGGCCCCACAGGTCCCTGCCCTGCTTCTCCGTTCCCAGCAGGTGGATTTTGCCCCCCTCGCCCACGCCGAATAGATGATAGCGCGTAGGGATCAGGCCCAGGATTTTCCATTCCCAGCTCTTGACGAAGAACTGTATGTCATAGCGCTGCTCGGGATCTTCCTCCCACAGCGGCTCGAACGTCTTAGGGTCGATGGTTACGACCTGATTGTAAACAAAGGGACGGAGGTGGAAATTGCCCTCGGCATCGATCAGGCGGATTCTTGTGGGCGGGATGAAGCTGTCCTGCAGATTGGCATCGGTAGGATCTACGGGGGCGAAGAACTCGGCAAAGATAGCCAGGATAATCAACGAGAGCACCATCAGGCCGCCGGCGATGGCCGGACGGCTCTTTCTGAACCGCTGCCATACGAGCTGGAAGTAGGACTCGTGTTGCTCTTCGTCCTGGCCGTCCGAAAGAAGCCATGTATCGGGTCCAATCTGGTTTTGCAATGATTCCATGATCAAAAAGTTGGATACGCGTGACGAGATTGTGAATACAGTGATCCGCCCGGCCCTCAGACTCGATTCCTGTCAGGCCCTCCGGCAGCTACTTCTCATCTCCGGCTAACTTCCAGACCACACCCAAAGAGTCTTGTCGTCCTACTAGGAAAACCGCACGCGCGGATCCAGTACTGCCAGCGAAATATCGGCGATCAAATTGCCCGCAACCAACAGCACGCCGTAGATCAGCAGACAGCTCGCCGAGATGTAGATGTCCTCATTGCGAAGTGAGGTCAGTAGCAACGTACCTATCGTCGGCAGACCCATAACGATCGAGGCCTGCAGCTCCCCTTGCAGCATGTAGGGAAGAGACGTCCCCTGGTACATGATGATCGGGTGCAGCGCATTGGGCACCGCATGCCGCCGCATGACCTGGCCTTCGGTCAGCCCCTTGGAGCGGGCGGTCGTGACATACTGAGCGTTCAGCTCGTCCAACATATTGCCCCGCATAACGCGCATGTTCCGGGCCACGCCGCCCAACCCGGCGATTACCACCACAGGCCAGATGTGCTGGAGCAAATCCAACAGTTTTGCCCACGTCAGGCTGATCTCTTCCAGGCTGCCGAATGCCCACGGCACCACCACGAACTGTGGGGAGTGAAATGCCGTAACATGCTCCTGTTCCAATGTAAAGACCAGGAAGAACATGATCGCCAGCGCGATCCAGAATCGGGGCAACGCCGACAGAATGAAGGCAGCGAAGGCGGCCAGGTTGTCCGCGAGCGAATACTGCCGCGGCGCGACCAGGATGCCAACAACGATCCCAACCACTGTCGACGTCAGATGCGCCAAAACCGCCAGCAGCAGTGTGCGCGGAAACCGCTCCGCGATCAGTTCACCCACGTCACGCTTGTAAGCGAAAGAGAAGCCGAAACTCCCCTTCGTCACCATGTCCCGAATCCAGACTAAGAACTGCAGCGGCAACGGCTTATCCAGACCGTATCGTTGACGAAACAGTTCGGCTTGAGCCTCCGCTTCCGATTCGGTTGCGCCGCCCTGCTCGATGAGGAACGACTTGTAGCCGTCGGCATAGTCACCGGGCGGCAACTGAATCACAATGAAGCTGACCAGGGCAATGCCCAGGACGACCGCTATAGATACGCCAACGCGGCGAACGATGTAGCCAATCATCAGGTGAAAATAGGAGAAGAGTCAGGTTATTTTGCTCAGAAAGTGTGAAGAAAGAGGAGTGAGATTCCTCTCACTCCTCTCTCATCTCTCTGCTCGCAAACCTATTCGCTATCGTAGGTCGGAATCACGCCCGGGCGAATCTGCTCAATCTGTTCCTCCGGAGCAACCCAGACTTGCTCGGCCATTACATTGTCCCAGGTCCACTGGTACATGAACACGGGCATCCCTGCCGGAACGTTGTTGAAGCGCTTCGCGGCTGCGAGTCCATAGCGGCCGACGAATACACCAACGAAGTAGACGTTTTCGGTTACGATCCGGTTGTATTCGGCCATCTGCTGAATGCGCACGTCCGTGTCCGGTTCGGCGCAGAAGGCGGTGACTATATCGATCAGATCCTGCTCAAAGTCGAGAAGCTCACGCGGTTCTGCACCTTCGCGGTGGAAGCTGAATTCCTTTGTGACAGGTCCGAGGTCGGTGCAGCGGGTGAACGGAACAGCATAGACCTGGCTGTCGCGATCTACCCTCAACTCCCATTCGCCGGCCTCGATCAGTTCACGTCTGGCCGCGCTGTTGAGCGGGCGGACGTTGATCTGCACGCCAAGGTCGCCGAGCAGCGTCACGGCGGCGTCGCCAACGGTCTGCGTTTCCTCGGCATCTTCGCTGGTGATGAGGGCCAGTACGAGGTTTTCGCCGCTAGCCAGGCGATCGGTCGGCCAGTTCAGAGTGCCGTCACCATCGGTATCCTCGAAACCCAGCTCGGCAAGCAGGGCTGCCGCAGCCTCCGGCCTGTTGTTGAAATAGGCCACCGTACTGCGATCGAAATAGGAAGAACCGGGGAACAGCCCGCCGGCCCAACCGCGCAAGAACGGTCCGCGCAGGATTGACTGCGAGATTCCCTCACGGTCCATGGCAAAGCTGAACGCCTTGCGGAACCGCACGTCACGGAACAGTTCACGTAGGGCCGTGTCTCGGTCATCATTCACGCCCAGAGAGCTGGACAGGTTCAGCTTGATGCTGAAACCCAGCGTCTCCGGACCCCACTCAACGTAGAAGTGGGCATCATCCTCTTCGGCCCGCTTCAGCGTCTCGATAAAGGTGCTGGGATTCTCCAGATTGGAGTGATCCGCAGTTCCCGCCAGCGTGCTCAGGGTGCGGCCTACGCCCGACGGCCCTTTCTCGAAAACGACCTCGTCCAGATATGGCAACTGGTTACCGGCTTCGTCCACACTCCAGAAGTACGGGTTTCGACGCAGGATCATCAGCTCGTCTGTAATGTACTCGACCGGGACGAACGGTCCCAGAACTACGGGAATCTGGTCAGGCGGCATCGAGGCCTCGAAGTCCACGTAGTCCATATCGCTGTTGTACTTGGGATGGAGTGGCTTCAGGTAATGGGCTGGTGAGATGTGGAAGTCGCTCTCGTCCATCTGGAAGAGGGACTGGACCGGGAAGGCGACCGGGAAGACGAACTTGAACGTATAGTCGTCGATCACTTCAAGCTGCGTCAACTCGCCGTCGAACGTCCACGCGGAAGCACCCTTGGGTGACTGCACATTGGAGTCGATAATCATATCTTCCCAGGAAAACAGAACATCCTCAGTTGTGAAAGGATGACCGTCGGACCACTTGGCCCCTTCGAGCAGATTCATGGTCAGCTCGTAGCCGTCCTCGCTCCATTCCCAACTCGTGGCCAGGAAAGGCAGCGGTTCCAGCGAATCGGAGCGGCGGAAGATCGGGCCTGATTTGAGCAGGGACGCAAACGAGGCCGACTCGATCCCAAACCAGCCGGCGCTCTGCCCCGCGCCCCTGTTGAAGCCTTCGGTCGGGCAGGCCGAGAAGTCGCGCCAGACACCACCATAGACGCCGATACCCTCTGCCATGCCGGTCTCCAGCACGACACGCGGCTCAACTGGAAGACGCTCTTCCACCGGCGGCAACTCACCCGCGGCGACAAGCTCGCTGATCCAGTCCGGCTCACTGTAGGAATCTAGCGCCTTGTAAGTGACTATCTGGTCAAGCGGCAGCTTATTGACCGGGCGGCTGCCCACGATCAGCTGGGGCTCAGGAAACTCGCTGGGAGAGAGATCGACCTCCATCATCTCCTCTTCTGCTTCGCTGTCCTCAGCTTTCGCCTCCTCGGCAGCAGGCGCCGCCTCTTCCTGAGACGTGTCCGCGGCCGCCGGTTCCGGATCGTCGCCGCCGCCGCAGGCGCTGCTGATCATGGAAGCCACGATCAGCAGGGACAGCAACAGTGAAATCGTTTTCCTTCTCTTGCGTGACATAAACGTTCCTCCTTGAAGGGATTGTTGTGGAGTTTTGCGGCGTGCCGGTGATGGCGCACTGCAATATGAAAATGGCCCTATCGAACCCTCGAGAGCTGGACTGGCCGGGCCGATTCCCGGCAACTGCGAACTGCCGGGGCAGAAATCTCCCCTTGCAGTTCGGCATCAGTCGTGCAGCCAGCAGGCAGCAAAATGGCCGGGCTTGTGCTCATTGAATTCCGGAGGCTGCTCCCAGCAGATCTCCATCGCCTCCGGACATCTCTCAGCAAACGCGCAACCGCGGATTTCCTCCATCGGACTGGGCACCATCCCCGTGATCGGCACCAGCCGATTCTCCTCCTTCCTTCCCAGCACCGGAACGGAATTGAGAAGCCCGATCGTATAGGGATGCTTGGGATTGTGGAAGATTTCGGATACCGGCGCGTACTCTACAACCCGCCCGAGGTACATGACCGCTACGTGGTCGGCCATCTGCGAAACGACGCCCAGGTTATGCGTGATAAGAACGATTGCTGAATCGAAGTCGTCCTGCAGCTCTCTCATCAGGTCCAGGATCTGTGCCTGAACCGTTACGTCCAGCGCAGTCGTCGGCTCATCCGCAATCAGTATCGACGGATTACAGCTCAGTGCCAGAGCGATCATGACTCGCTGCCGCATACCGCCGCTCAGCTGATGGGGGTACTCGCTGATGCGGCGGCCGGGATCGGCGATGTGAACCCTGTTCAACATCTCTTCGGCCCGCTCCAACGCGGCCCGGCGCGTCAGGCTCTGATGCAGCAGGACCGACTCTGAGATCTGCTTTCCTACCGGATGCAGGGGGTTCAGCGAAGTCATCGGCTCCTGAAAGATCATGGCGATTTCGGCGCCGCGAATGTCGCGCAACCGGCGGCTGCCGGGATCCAATTTGACGATATCGACAGTGTCGCCGTCTTTGCGGTGAAGCAGGATCTCACCGTCTACGATCCTGCCCGGCGGAGACTGAATCAGCCGCATCACCGAGCGAAAGGTGACGCTCTTTCCGCACCCGCTCTCGCCTACGACACCAAGGGTTTTTCTGCGTCCTACGGAGACATTTACACCGTCGACTGCCTTGACAACGCCCCGTTCAAGAAAGAAATATGTCTTCAGGTCTCGCAGTTCGAGGATGGTGTCGTCCGCGTCGCCATTTTTTTTCGCCACCGCACGCGACGGCGCCTGCCGACTCAAGGTCATAAACCTGCTCTTGCCCACCGGCGTTTGAGCCTGTGGGAGAAAAATGAGAGTGAAACGAAGGTGAGGCAGACCCGGTCAAGACCAGCGACGATAGGGGGAGGGTTTCGCCCTGCTGTCTGATTTACCTCAATGATCAACGCCGGATCCCCAGCGTAGGCCGCGCTTACAGGCCGGAAGCGGGAGAATTGTAGCGATTGCAGGGGCAGTTGTCAATTTCCGGGGTCTGCGAGTTGCAGGCAATACAGTCAGCGCGGATCGATTTGCAATCCAACTTCCATGTGAAGTTTGCGACGTCAGAGGCCGGCGCCTCGCGTAGGGCGCATGTTGGCTTGCGGGGGCGGGGGTGCGCAGAAAAGGCGTCGAAGGTGGCGCATTTTGCAGCCAAGGTGTTGCATGCCTGTTTTTCGGCTCCTGACCAGAGAGAAAAGGGGGGAAAAGCGGCGAAAAAAATGCAACAATGGGGATGCAACACCTAAGTGCAAAAATCGTCGAAAAAAGCGGAGATGGACTCGAGGAACCGAGCTCTTTTGTTGATTTCTACACAGCCCTGCTGTTCGTCACTGGACCATGTATCGTCTTGCTGCTCCACCAGATCGCCGGAAGCCGTCTGAGTTTGCCCCACGTATTGACATGGGCACGCCTGGAAAAGACATCGTAGTCGTGCGCTTCGATATCAGCGAGAATCGCACGGTAGAGTCCGGCCGCGGCGGCTATTGCAAAACGGCCGTCCGCGTGAAGTAGCGCAATCCCTGGCCAGGCTTCGCTAAAGAGTTGACGAGTCCGCCCAATCTGGAAACGCATAAACGCCCGCCAGCGATCGTCAACCACGCCAGCCTCTATGTCCATCTCGTCGAGGCAAAATTTACGTAATTCATCCAGGGGAAGATAGAGCCGCCCGGCCTCCCAGTCCTCTCCCACGTCCCTCAAGACATTCGTCAACTGCAACGCTACGCCTAACTTCAGCGCATAGGGAATGGCTTCAACACCGGAAAACCCGATGATATGCATGCTCATCAGCCCTACCGTAGCCGCTACGCCATAGCAATAGCTGGTTAAGTCCTCGAAAGTCCTGTAGCGCCTTTCCGTGATGTCCCGCGCAACGCCCTGGATGAGCTGCTCGGCGTAACGCGGCGGGATTCCATATTGCCGCCGGGCGTCTGACCATGCCAGGGCCACGGGATCTCGACCGTCGGCGGTCTGAGCAAGAGAACGCGACTGCCAGGATGCAAGAGCGTCACGCACAGCATCAGGGTCGCGCCTTCCAATAGGCGGATTGTCGACTATGTCATCGCTCTTGCGACAAAATGCGTATAGGGCTCGCACCGACCGTCGCTTCTCCCGTGGGAGGAAACGAGAGGCAGTAAAGAAGGAACGGCTGTTTGCCGCAGTTACCGCTTCACAGAAGTCATAGGCCTTGTCCAACTCCTTCTTGTCCCTGACCTTGGGAAGCGGAAGTGGACCATACACCTGCCCGGCTTCATACGCGAGTGAGAGCAGAGGACGTTCCCAGTCGCGGATCTTCAGAGTCATCAGAGCGCCTTTGCTCACAGAAAAGAATCCCTTCAACGACTCATCAGTCAATAACGGCTCTTACAGTCCTAAAATACTGCATCAAGCCACTCGAGTCAAGGGACCTCCCAATATCGGTCTCATTTGTTCTCTTTATTCCACTCGGCGTCGAGTATAACCTACAATCCTGACATTGGCAATTTCTGTAAATTATTTATCTATATATTGTATGGATTTTGCATATTTTTAGACCACCAGACGAATGTCACTCCAGTGGGGCGTAATTCGGACCGGTTCGTAGTCGGGACTGGCAATTGAGGGGGCGAGCCCGTCCCTTTCCTGTGGTGATCTCATTTGGAGCGCCCCAAACTTGTCATTGCCTTTGTTTTTCTGGTAAGAGGGCGTAGTATATCATAGTTTTGTTGTTAGACACCGCGCCTGCAGGTAACGCGGCGTACAAGTACGAAAGAGTACATGTACGAATGAGTACGGAAACGCTGTCCTTCAATCTGAAAGCCGTTGTCCGCGAGACGGGCATCAAGGCGGAAACTTTACGGGCTTGGGAACGCCGATACGGTATTCCCCGTCCGGCACGCAGTTCCGGCGGACACCGCATCTACTCACGGCGTGATATCGACACTCTCCGTTGGTTGAAACAGCGCCGGTTGGAGGGCCTCAGTATCAGCCGCGCCGCTGAACGCTGGCAGACATTGGAGAGTGAGGGGAGAGACCCTCTCCAGGAGCAAGGAATTGCTCCTGACCAATACTTTTATGGAAACCTCTGGTCGGAAGCCGCGCTTGTCGAAGGCGGGGAAAGCGATTTTGTCGACGACAAGATTACAGCTGCTTGCTCTGAATGGACGTTAGCGTGCACTGGGTTCGATGAACTTGGAGCGCAGCGCATTCTTACCCAGGCTTTTGCCCTTTTTCCCGTCGAAACCGTTTGCATTCACGTTCTCTGCAGTGGACTACGCCAGCTGGGAGAGGACTGGCACGCCGGCAGAGTGACCACTCAGCAAGTTTCCTTTGCCACCTCCCAGGCAATGCAACGCATCAACGTCCTGCTGGGCGCTTGCCCTCCACCTACCAGACCCGGTCTCGTATTGATGGCCTGTCCGCATGGAGAGAATCACACTTTCGGCTTGGCGCTACTTCAACTCATCCTCAAACGGAAGGGGTTTGGGACCGTCTTTCTGGGAGAGAATCTCTCACTGGGCGAGATGAAAGTAACGCTTTTCAGAATCCAGCCCGACCTCGTCGTACTCGTTTCCCAGCAACTCAGGTCAGCGGGGAATCTGCTGGAAATGAGCGAGTTGATTAACCGGCAAAGTGTTCCCGTTGCATTTGGAGGACGCATTTTCAATCTCTCTGAAGTCATCCGGCGCAATGTTCCCGGGAATTTCCTGGGGACCGATCTTCTTCAGGCTGGAAGCAGAGTCGAATTCTTGCTGGCAACACCGGGCCACCTGGCCAGCGCAGCGCCTCCGATAAACAGATTCGAAGACCTTATTTCCAGCTATCGAGCCCGCCTGCATAGAATCGCGGCACTGGTGTTAAATTCGGAGCGGGGAACTCCTCCCGAATGGGCGAGGCTGGGGCGGCCTTCCTACAGCATCAACAGCTCGATGATGTCAGCGCTGCGTTTGGGCGACCTTACGCTGGTCTCATTGGAAGCTGAATGGATTAGCACCTTTCTGGAGTCCCGAAACATCCCTCTGGCGATACTGGAAGAGTATCTGAATCTGGGCATCTCTGCAGTCCAGACGGTTCTCGGCGTCGAAGGCGACCCCATCGTCAGCATGTTAGAGACTTTAGGCAGGGACGTGCGGCAGTGTTACAGCGAGAGCTAGACCGGACAGGTTTTCGGTTTGGACCAGTCCTGGCCAGTCATGGGCTATCTGACCCCGTCCCCGATCCTGCACCGGCCACCAGGCGAGGATGGCCTACTTAGCATTCCTCTCAATCTTCATCGGCATTCCCGCCCTCTTCTTTGCACTTCTGAACGCATTGCTTCGCAGAAAAGGGGCGCCGCTTCCCTCTTCGCTGCGGGCATGGCCTGCCACGCCAGTTGTCGGGGCACATGTGCTGCTGGCACTGCTCTACACTTCGCCCTGGGACAACTTTCTCGTCGCGACCAAGGTCTGGTGGTACGATCCGGACCTCGTGCTCGGCATCACTTTCGGCTATGTGCCGCTCGAGGAGTACCTGTTTTTTGCAGGACAGACGGTACTCCTGAGCCTGGCTCTTCTGGCGGCGGCCCGCCTGATGCCGCCTTCAAACCTTTCTTTTCGTTCGCATCCCCGGCTTCGCCTGGGTTCAGCCGGGTTGACTCTGGCCGTCTGGCTGTACGCCTTGATCTTGCTGGGCGCAGGAAGCCCCCGGAGCACGTATCTGGGGCTGGAACTGGCTTGGGGGATAGTTCCACTCTTAATTCAGCTGGTTTTCGGCGCCGACATTCTCTGGCACTACCGGAGGCCAGTCCTGTGGACAGTTCTGCCGGGAACTCTCTTCTTGTCCCTGGCGGACGCCTTTGCCATCCACTCCGGGACCTGGACGATTGACCCGCAGCAGTCGCTCGGCGTCGTATTGGGCGGGATTCTTCCGCTGGAGGAGTTCGTCTTTTTTCTCTTAACGGCAGCGATGGTCGTATTTGGCGTGACTCTGGTGATCGCCAAACAGAGCCACCAACGGGCCCGATGGATCCCGACCAGTCTGAGGAGGGCCGAATGAAACTGGTAGCCGTGCCCCGATATTTTATCTTGTCGTTGACTCTGTTGACCGCCGTATTCGCATCTGAAGCTGCCCTGGCACACCAACCTTTTTTCGAGGACATGGACAGTACCGCCGGCGCGCCGATGTCGGTCAGCGATCCTGAAATATCGACAGCGCTGTTTTCCACTCTGGAAAGGCCCGGAGACGTCGATTTCTTTACCTTCAACGTTTCCGCCCGTCAGACTGTAGAAATCGGCATGACCATCCCTCAGATCGAGGGACAGGATCAGTTCGCGCCCTACATTGGCGTGATTGCTGCTGGATTGGAGGGAGATTCAATCTCAGGTTTGCCAGCCAACGCCCTCCCGCTCGTCTCCGGCCAAGAAGGAGCCATCGTATTGGAGGCGGCTGACGCGACGATCTTTTTCGAACCATTCAGCCGTACTGCCTACTGGCAGCGGCAACGCCGTCGAATCACCTTCCCTGTCCGGGGCGAAGTCAAGGTAGTCGTCTGGCATCCCCATGGATCCGCTGGCCGGTACGCCCTCGTTGTCGGCCAACGAGAAATCTCAGGAGGAGATCCGGCCTTTGCTCGCAAGTTGAAAGACTATTGGACACCGGTAATAGTGCAGCCGTCAGCTGAATCCGACAATCCTGACACCTCCGTCACTGATCCTACCCAAGAGCCTCAGCCGTTACTTTCAGATTCTGCTGAAGCTGGACAGTCTACGCCTGGCTGTTCGTGGCTCACACGGCTTCTGGCTTTCCTTTTTGGGGAGAGTGAACTTTGCCAGTGAGTTGTCCACGACGACTTTCCAGCTGTGACCCCTCAGGACCGTTTCCTGCTAGAACTGTCCTGCTTCTCAACGCGTTGAGGAGCCAGATGAAACTGTCCAGTCGTATTCTGTACTGCCTGTGGTTGTTCCTGATGATTCTGATTCCCCACATTGTTCGTCAGGGCAATCGGCCTACCCTACTGATCGCTCTGTCACTCTCTATCCTGATTCAGGTTGGACTGGTTCTCAACCTGCTGTTTCCTGCTCTGAGAGGACGAGTGACTCTCAGGATCGGTTTCTTCGTTTTCGCGGCGGCGTGGCTGGCCGAATTCATCGGCCACAATACCGGATTGCCATTCGGTAACTACGCCTATACGGAGGCTCTCCAGCCCCAGATCGGTAGCGTACCGGTACAGGTACCCATTGCGTGGCTTATGATGATACCCCCCGCCTGGGCTGTTGGGACGCTTATTTGTTCGAAAATCCGAGACGCCGACCACTCCCGCTCGTGGATACACAGGGCAGCGCTGTCGCTGACTTCAGGGCTGGCCTTCGCAGCCTGGGACCTTTTTCTTGATCCGCAGATGGTAAAATGGAATCTCTGGCGATGGGAATCGCCGGGTATCTACTTCGGCATCCCCATCATCAACTTCCTTGGCTGGACCTTCATTGCTGCCGGAGTCACTTTCGGACTTTCGTTCTTCGCCCCAACCAAGGCGCTTCCAGCAGAAGCCCTTCTCGTTGTCTATACAACCGTCTGGTCCCTGAATTCAGTGGGGTTGGGGTTGTACTTCGAACTGCCCGGCGCCGCTGCAGCTGGATTCATGGGAATGGGACTCTTTGTTGCCCTGGCATGGCGGCAAGCCCTCACCTCTCACGAATGAATGTAATTCTCTGGATTCTGACTGCCTATCTTTGCGGCAGTTTACCCTTTTCCGTCTGGCTGGGCGGTCTGATCCTGGGAAAAGAGATTCGACATTTCGGTGACGGCAATCCCGGAGGCACGAATGTGATTCGCGCCGGAAGCAGGGCGTTGGGAGTAACAGTCATCGTTCTCGACGGGCTGAAGGGCTACCTGCCTGTGCTTGCCGCACAGAGGCTCGGGGATCTGCCCGATTCGGCGCTGGCAGGCGCGGCCATGGCCGCCGTAGCAGGACATGCTTTCTCCATTTTTCTTCGCTTCCGGGGGGGAAAGGCGGTAGCCGTCACCTTCGGCATCTGGGCTGGATTGACCGGGTGGAGTTCACTCTTCGTTCTTGGGGCGCTGCTGCTGCTCGCCTACTTTACGATTTCGATCGATGGCTGGGCAGTAATCTGTGCCTTCTGCGGCCTGCTGGTGTTCCTGGCAGTGAGCGGTTCGCCAGGGGCTATTCTGTCTGTCTGGATCGGCAACGGCCTGATTCTCGCCTGGAAGCACCGCCTCGACCTGGCCCAACGTCCAGAGATTCGACTTCCTGCACTGCGATGACGGCACTGCTTCTTATCCTTGCCTCCGCCGCGCTCTGTGGAATGGTACTGATACTGCTGACAAATCTGCTGACATTTCCTGAGCTACGGGATTCCAACGCCTCCGGCATCGCCGCCAGCGTCTCTGTGTTGGTCCCGGCGCGAAACGAAGCCGCCGTCATTGGACCAACGGTAAGATGCCTGTTACAGCAGTCCTATCCTTGCCTGGAGCTTCTGATCTTAGACGACAGTTCTGAAGACGGCACTGATAGAGCTGCATTGGAAGCCGCAGATAACGACAACCGTCTCCGCATTTTCAAAGGCAGGCCCATACCCGGTGGCTGGCTGGCTAAGAACTGGGCATGTCATCAGCTGGCCGGAGAGGCAAGCGGAGAGATTATCATCTTCGCTGATGCCGACGTGCGCTGGCGCCCTCAAGCCCTGGCCGCTATGCTATGCGAAATGGGCCGCTCCGGCGCCGATATGCTTGCCATCATGCCAAGCCAGGAGACCGTCTCCTGGCCTGAACGCCTCTGCGTACCGCTGATGGCTTTCGCTATCCACACCTACCTGCCGGCGGTCGCCGTCCATCACACACGATACCCCCTGCTGGCAGCGGCCAATGGCCAGTGCATCGCTTTTCGCCGAACTGCCTATAACAGACTGGGAGGCCACGCCTCAGTGCGAGACAGTATCCTGGATGACATCGGGCTGGCTCGCCGAGCGAAAAGGGCCGGCCTGACTCTGCGCATGGCTGAGGCCGACGGGCTTATCACCTGTCGAATGTACACAGACTGGCGCACTGTGCGCGAAGGTTATGCGAAGAACATCCTCGCCGGGTTTGGCGGCGCCGCCGGCCTGATTGCCGCCACTATGTTCCATTGGGTCGTTTTCCTTGTCCCGTGGGGACTGCTCGGGCTTGGCTTCACGGGCGCGGCCGTTCCCTGGCATCCTTACTGGGCACTGATTCTCGTTTGCGCCGGCATCATCGTTCGCGCTCTGACGGCCTGGCGCACGGGGCAACGCGTCGGTGACGCGCCACTGTTGCCTGTTTCGGTGTTACTGATGACCGTTATCGCTGCCCAGTCACTGTGGTGGCGCTGGCGATTTGGAGGGCCGCTGTGGAAAGGGCGCCGCGCGCTCCCTTAGATCGCGCCGGAACAAGGCACTGCATATGGTCAGATTGCAGTGTGCAGCCGCTGGACGGGACGGCGCTGCACGTTTGGACCTGGAACCTGGATGCCGATCAGGAGTGCCTCTCCCAATATGAAGACCTGTTGTCCAGTGAAGAATGGAGGCGGGTCAGGCGCTACGCTTCGCACTTGCTGGCACGCCGCTTCATCGTCCGACGCGGCATGCTGCGGTGTATCCTCGGCCAGTACCTGGACCAGCCTCCGAAAGAAGTCAGAATCGTATACAACCCCCACGGCAAACCACTCCTCGCCCCCGAAATCTCCACGGACCTGCATTTCAGCCTCTCCGATTCGGGCGGCTTGGCCGCGCTCGGAGTCGGAATTGGAGGACCTCTGGGCATCGACATCGAACGGTTGAGACCCGTCTCGCTTGCCGGCGGGAGGGAATCCCACCACTTGCCGCCGCGCGAGGCGGAGCGTTTCGAACGCGTAGCCGATCCCGAACGCACACCTGAGTTCCTTAAGGCCTGGACACGCCGTGAAGCCATAGCCAAAGCTGAAGGCGTCGGTCTGCAGCTACTTTCGGGAGAGGTCGATTGGGACGACCTTGCTGATCTCCAGGCGCCCGATTCAGACGAAGCCGGCGCTCACCGCAAAAGAGGCTTTCAAGTCCACCATCTGGCTTTGCCTGACGGATACGTCGGTGCCTTGGCCACCGGCCGGAAGTTGCTCAAGATCTGCTACTGTTCCCTCCAATAAACTATGTTATGGGGAGGACAAGGGGCTGGAAATCGAACGAGCCTCTTCGGGTCGCAGGGATATCGGATGCATACCTCTCCTCCTGAAGTTGGGATATGCAAAATAAACTACGGTATAATGACGGCTTGGAAGTAGCGTTGCCCACTCCGATCACAAGAAGGACGAGAACAGATGGCACGACGCAGTCGCAGACGCCGCCACAGCCCCAGCAAAGCCAACCCCCGCAGCTTCAGCGAACTACGACCCAATCGTGTACGGGACGAGGAAACGGCTGCGGTGGTTCAGCCGTCCAGTGAACCTGCGACGTCGGATCAACCTTCCCAAGCGGCGCCGGTTCAGTCCGCCAAAGGTCAGGCCGACTGGAACGTAGAGTATGGTCGGGTTTTCTCGGACCTGAAGCAGCTGTTGATCGTCTCAGCGGCGCTCTTTGTGTTGATGCTATTGGTTGGGCTGTTCCTCTAGGGGCCGCATCCAGACCATCCTCACCGGCAGGTCCGGCTCACAAAACCCCTTCCCGGGAAGGTTGGCTCCACAGAAGGATAATCCGTATTCCCAAGTGAAGAAGGCAACAGAGCCAGAAGCTTTGCGTAATGAGGAAAAGGCTCGAGGTAGTTACAAGGACCACTGTCGTCAAGAGCCGGTCCGAGATAGGAACGGGCTGAATGTAGATTCCGGGCAGGGAAATGGCAGCTCCGATCCATACCGCCCAATAGTGGGGGGATAGCGAGGCAGATGCGGAAAAGAGTAGGAAGTCCCACACCGCCCCCCGTAGAAAGCACCAATGAAACTCCTGGGCGCAACTCTCAATGAGCGACGGACTCCAAGAGCGGCCGGTCAGTGCGATGGCGCCAGTTTGGCCTGTTTCAGTGTGCAACCATATGCGAATCAGAACCAGGAGGACCAGCAAACCTGCGAGTACGACAACGTCTACGATGTATCGCGAATCCCATCCTATATCTGTCAGCCCCATCAGGCGGGGAGACAGACCTCCCAGGATCAGCCCCAAGTACGGAACCTGGACCCAGCGCGCCACCCGAACAGGCCGTTCCAGTTCCGGCGCGATCAGTCGGGCAACAAGCGTTGTCGTGCCGGACAACATGAAGCTCAGCGCAAGCCAGAGGCCAGCACGCGTCGGACTCGCAGTCAATTGCTCTAAAAGCCACGGACCAACCATTATTGGATATTAGCGAGACCGAACTCCCGTGACCTTTCGACGAATTCTGCTGGTACTCCTTCTTCTCGTCCTTCTCGTCCTGATAAAACCCAAAACGGTCTGGTCAGAGTTCAAGCGAATTCGGGGTCAGTGGAATACGATCCTGACCCTGTTGGTGATCGTCGTCGCCGTCTATTTTGCGTACGGCCTGTGGAGGGCCTACGGCAGTGGAGGGATTCCGTAGCATCCGGCCGCCGGGCACAGCCACCAGGGAAGACTCGCCGGGAAGGCGACGCTCCAACGGGACCGAGGCCGTCCGTCCGCCTGCATAGCGGGCCCCTTTTTCTCCTACGACACTGAAAGGAGCGCCGCGGTCGGACTGTCGGCAGGGGCAACATTGTATGAAGCCTCGATCAGGTCTCCCTTTTCGTCGATCACAAAGTGGCTCCGATTGATTCCCATGAAAGTGCGCCCGTACATCGTTCGCTCGCCCCAAACGCCGTAGGCTTCGGCAATTGAGTGGTCCTCATCCACCAACAAAGTAAAGGGCAGATCGAACTTTGTCCGAAACTTTTCGTGGCTTTCTTGTCCGTCGGGGCTGATGCCGAAGACAACCGCGTTCTTCTCTTCAAACTCCGCATGTATGTCACGGAATCCGCAGGATTGCGTAGTACAACCCGGCGTGTCGTCCTTGGGGTAAAAGTAGAGTACGACTTTCTGTCCTCGATAGTCGGCAAGATTGACTGTATCGCCGCTGTCGGTCTTTGCCTCAAAGGTTGGGGCGGGGGAGCCGGCTGTGAGTTCAGTCATCGTTTCTTTCTCCCTGGAGTCTACTTTCTCGAATATATGGTCTCACCGCAAAAACGCGGCGCGTGCACGATCCCTCTTTCAACCGGACGCGGGCTCCTTTGGTGCAGTCGGTCAGGCACGTATTCTAACCGATAGAGAGGAAATGCTAAAGACCCGCTCCTCCGGAATTTCAGGGAAATCGGCTGTTTCAGCTTCTGAAAAGAACTATGTTACAGTAGAAGTTCAGGACAGAATAGAACAGTTCCACAGGAGCAGCAATCAAAATGTCGCAGATCCGCAACCGCTTGTGGCAGCAGTACCAGAACGCCGCCCAGTCCGTATGGGAACTGCCGCCCGCGGGTAAAAGCTTTGAGGAAGCGGTACAGGCGCCCCCAGTTTCCCCTCTGGATCAGCAGCGTCGAAACCGCACCGTTCTGGTTCACGGCTATAAGGATGAAGCATCGGTCTTCAGCCCTCTTGCCTCATACCTGTCCGACCTGGGGCTGGATCCCCATGCGGTGACACTTGCGCCAAGCGATTGCAGCGTTCCACTGGAAACGCTTGCCAAACAGCTGGCAGATTTCATTGACAGGAGTTTCATTTCGTATCAGAAACTGGACTTCGTCGCGTTCAGCCTTGGCGGCATCGTAGCGCGCTACTATATTCAGCGCATGGGAGGACTGGCCCGTACCAGTCGCCTGCTGACCGTAGCCGCTCCTCATCACGGCACTTTGATGGCGTTCGCCAGCAGACTACCTGCAGCCTTACAGCTGCGCCCCAACAGCGAATTCCTTCGCGATCTGAATGCCGACGCCGATAGCCTCGCCAGCATACCGTTCGTTTCCATTTGGAGCCCCTTCGATCTCATGATCCTGCCGCCCCATAGCTCTCGCATGCCCGTTGCCACAAACATTGCAGTATGGACGCTTCGGCACCAGGCGTTGATTACCAGCCAGCGCGGGATGCGCACAATTGCAGAGCAGATCCTGGCTGAAGGCCAGATTCTCCCCGACCCTACATTCCATGACATGGCAGGCCACCTGCCATTAGCGCGACGAACAACCGGCGAAGGTTTTGAACTGCAACGGCAGAATTGACCTTCTGCCTCGACTCTTCCTCCGATTACTCCTCCTCTCGACCAGGCATTTCAGAGATTTCTGCCACCGCCTCCCGGAAACTGCGCACCAGCCTTTTCACTTTCTCGGGATCCCTTCGTCCCCGCCGCATCTCCACGCCGCTGCAAAGGTCGATTCCGTGCGGCCGTACCGACCGGACCGCGTCGGCGACGTTGTCCGGACCGATCCCGCCTGCCAGAAAAAGAGGAATGTCGATCTTCCTTTTGAGTGCAGCGACCGCGGCCCAGTCTCCGACCTTCCCTGTCCCCCCCAGCCGCTCAAAGCCCTCGCTCACGTCAACCGAATCGACCAGAAGGGCATCTGCGCCAGCCTCGGCGTACGCCTCAGGCGCGGCCTGCCCGTCCAGCAACGGCAGATGAACGGTCTTCCAAATCTCGCAAGGCAACAGTTCCTTCAACTCGGAAACCAGTGCCGGTCGTTCGTGGCAGTGGAGCTGCAATGCGTGAGGGCGCAGGGCTTTCGCTACTTTCTCTGCAAACACCGCGCTCGGATTACACAGCAAAATGACGTTTTTCACGACCGAAGCCTCTGCCACCTGTCCGGCCTGCTCCAAAGTCAGGCTACGTTCCGACCAATCCACGCCAACCAGCATACCGCAGAAGTCTGCCCCGCGCGCCAGTTGAGCATCCCCCGCGCTTGTCGTTCCGCATAGTTTGAGGACCGTCATCTCTCTCGCTCCGCCTTCCCAAGACTCCTCACGGATTGTCTTCCTGTCCCATTCCAAAGCCGCATGCGCCCGTCATGCCGTTCTTGCCGCCCTGTGGTCTTCAAGCGTCTCCCTTATCCTCTCAGGATTTTGAAACCAACATTGTTCGCTTTAGTCAAAATGACCTCGCCCCCGCCATTGGACGCCAACCAGCGTTCGGACTTGTCCCGCAGAGACGAAAGATCGTCTCCGAAGGCATAGAGTGTTGGGCCCCAGCTGCTCATGCCGACGCCCCAGCCTCCACCGGAACGCAGGAATTCGGCGCACTCCGCGATCAGAGGGCCCTGCGTCTCCGCTTCAAACACCTTGAACCCGTACCGCTGGTAGGCCTCCATCGCAGCCCCGAATGTCTGCAGATCCGCTTCCAGAACCGCTGGCAGCATCTGCGAAAGCAGAATCCGGCACATCTTCTCCACGTCGCCGGCCGGAACCGGACAGGCTTCCTCAAACAGGTCCCGCTCGCGGTGACCGCTTGCGCCTTCCCCCTGGGGAATGACGATCAGAATGTCCCAAGCAGGAAACTCATAGCGTGCTAACAGAGGCGGCGGCGGCACTCCGACGGACGCCGATGAGGGCGAGTACCCGGACTTGCTTCCCTCTCCCCGCCGAAAGCGGTGCCCCCCATCCAATATGAATCCACCGCGCTCGATAGCCCCGATGCCGATACCGGAGGTCCCTCCCCGCCCGACCAGCCCTGCAATCTCCGCTGCGCCCAGACTCAGACCATGAAGCGCGCAGACAGCAATCCCTGCGCCCACAAGCGTTTGGGAGGCGCTGCCCAGGCCTGAGTGGGGCCGCGCCCTTTCCTTGATGGAAACCGAGGCGCCTGGAAAGCCATAGTGTCCGCAGACGGCGCGAGTCGCTGCCTGCAGGCGTTCTTCGAATCCTGGCTCCATCGGGCAGAACGCCTCACAGTCCCGGCTGCGTTTGACAGAAATGACCGTCCTGGGTTGTTCGAGAGCCAGACCGATGCCGCCGTCGATTCTTCCCAAACCGCCGTGCAGGTCAAGCAGGCCGAAGTGGAGACGGGCTGGCGTCTGAATTACGATTTCTTGCATAGCGCAGGGTTTTCAGATCGTCTCACCCATTTTGATGGCCTGAGTAACTTGCGAACGCATCAGCGATATTGTCAGAAGAGCCGTTGAGCAGATGTAGAGAATCCCCAGTATCAGATAGACCTGGCAAACACGGGGCCAGGCGATCTGCGGAGCCAGAGGCAGAAGCGTGGGCATGGGGTCGATGCCGCTCTGCAGAAGGGGTATGAAAACGCCGCTGGTCCAGATTCCGATCCCCGTGCCAACTGTCAGTCCAAACAGGAGCAGGACGATCAGCTCCCATCCCATAAGCGAAATAACCTCTTGGGGCGTGAACCCGAGGGCGCGCAAAACCCCCGTCTCGATTGCCCGCTCACGAAACGACGACACGGTGAAAAGGGAAAAGCCCAGAATGGTCAGCAACGTGCAGGCAGCGAATCCGATTGAGAGCAGGCCAACGACACCTTGAAATTCAGGCCGGCGGAGGGCCTGCAAAACCCAAGGACCCGGCGCTTCCCAACCCAGTATGCGAAACCCCTTTTCTCTCAGCTCCTGTTCGATCAGCAGGTAATCCGGATCAGGTTCGGTCCTCAGCCAGACATCGAACGGAAACTGTCCTCCGGCGCTCTCGAATACGTAATCCAGGTTGCCCACAATGGCAGGCCCATGTTCAGGTTCCCAGGAAGGAAACCTGTCGAAGCTGCCGACGATCCGGAAGTCAATCGGCGCCTCCACCCACGTCAGCTCCTTCCGCTGCTCCGGGATCGACACAACGACTCGCAGATCGTCTCCCTCTTTAAGAACCATCCGGCGCAAAAAACTGTTTGGGACCAGAACGCCGTTTGGCGCCAATGCCAGGGCGTTCATCAGCGAACCCAGGCTGCTGCGCGCAAAATCAGTTCGCCAGAAGACGACTTCGGGAAAGTCAATCCGGTCAATCCCTATGAAATGGCCTTCCTGTCTCCACTGACCCACCTCGGCGAGCGCCTTGTATCTCCCAACTCTTGCAACAGCCTGCACACCAGGCGCGTCCCGGTGTTCAGCGACCGGCAGAAAGGACCACGAAGTGTATCCTTCCGCGGATGTTGATTCCTGCTGAACGTTTTCTGAATCTGCATTCCCGGCGCCGCCTGCGGACGAGAACCCCAGGGGATCGATTTCAATGCTCTCTCCCACTTCCGTCAAACGCATATCGGCCCCGAAGCGGTAACGGACTTCTGCGGCAATCTGCCTGCTCATCGTCTGAGCCAGCGAAGCCGTGAACACCGCCAGGCTCAGCGTCAGAATGAGAAGCAGCAGCGGAATCCGGTAGCTGTCGGTTGAACGGGCCAGCCGGCGCACTGCCAGCAGCAGCCCCAGTCCCTCCAGCCGCCTGGAAAGCCAGGATGTTGTAAGCATGAGGGGCGTCAGGAAGCGCACACCCAGCAGCGCGAATCCAAGCAGCCAGAGAACCGGAGTGATAAAGAGCAGAGGATCGAGCGCCGGTCCGATTGCCTCGGCGTCGTCCGTTCCCGGCGATACGAGACCGCCTTCGCTGCGGAGTCTGTACATTCCGTAGCCGGCAGCCAGAAAAATGAGCAGGTCGAGGCCCAGGCCGTGCCGCCATTTCCAGCGTCCGCGGGCACGCTCTCGCCGGTAGGAAGCCAGCGTGTGGCGGGTCGCGCCCAATGTGGGCGCCAGGATGAAGAGAAGCGCCAACCCGACAGTGACAATGGCGATGCGCTCGACCGACGGCGTGATCGTCATGGGTGATGTCGACGCTCCGCCGAATTCAAGAAACCCTTGCGTCCTGTCGATAACCTGGGCTACTCTGCTGCCAACCGGCACGCCGCCGGCCCAGGCGATACCGCCCATTGCCAGCCCCTCCAATACGACCATAACCGAGATCTGGCTTGCCGACGCGCCACGACTGCGCAAGAGTGAAATCTCCGCTCGCCGCCTCTCCACGTAGACCCCGGCCACGAGCCAGAGATAGGCAGCGATCGAACCGAAAATCGGCAGCGCAATGACAAACAACGACTGCGTCATCGCCTGCGCGGCCCGCTGGTACCGTTGCAATCCGGAGCTGCTGGGCGCAACAAGCAGGGATGTGCCGGTCAGCAACGCGGCCGCCCCCTGGTCGACTCGCCGCAGCCTCTCCAGAAACGCGCTGGCCTCTCTGACTTCGAACGATTCGTCATCAAGGACCATGTACCATGCTCCGACTGCAATCTCTCCTCTCAAGTAGGCGCCTATCTGCCTGGAGAAGGTCTCCTCCGACACAAGCAGCTGGCTTCGGATGAGGGCGAAGGGGTTATAGAACCAGTACTCATCGTGCCGATCCGTCATCTGCCAGACGCCCACGACCAGGAATGGAATCTGGACTGGCGGATCTTCGGAGTCGGCGACCTCTTTCGAAAAGGCGACAAATGTCTCGCCGACCTGCCAGCCCATCTTTTCGGCCAGATTGATGTTTATGATGACCTCAACCGGATCAGTGCGGCTCGAAAACAGACCCCCGCCTGCAGGAAACCGGCCTTCCAATATAGTTATCTTCTGTTCGAGGTCACTCTGAAACGCGAAACTCAGATCTGCAGTGGGAGAGTGCGCGATCGCTCTTGTCTCTGCGTCCTGGGGAAAGATGGAGAAGGGTACCGTCTGAAAAAACCGGACATCGACAGTTCGGGGCAGCCCCAAATTGCCTGCCGCCTGTTTAGTCAGAAAACTGTCGACCGACCGAACATCATCCCATTCGGCGTATCCATGTTTGGCGCCAAGAAAGTGAAACATGAATGCGAAGGGAGGGTAATTCTTGGTCTTTTCGTGTAACTCCTTGCGCAACAGGCGGACATACACGGCGTTGCTGTATGTGGGTATGCTGGTGGTGAAGGCGACGGCGGCCAGGAGCCCGATTGAGATTGCCGCCGCCAGCCAGGCTTCGGCTTTCAGCCGCTTGGCGGCCAGCAAAACGGGACTGAGCCCCGGGCCGATTCGCCTGGAGAACTGTGCCGACATTCGCCTCAACATGGCCGCCTCGAAACTGACATCCTATGGCGAGCGTTTTCCCATAATCATGGCGACTACTTCGGCCTCCGTCGCCTCATCTCTGGAACGGGTACCCAGAAGCTCGCCGTGAAACATGACTGAAATGAAATCGGCGATTTCGAAGACCTGTTGAATGTTGTGGCTAATGAGAATGATCGTCTTGCCCTGGGCCCGCAACGTGTCGATGAGCTGCAGGACTTCCTGGGTCTGCTCCACGCCCAGTGCAGCCGTCGGCTCGTCCATGATGATGATTTCGCCGCCGCGGATCAAGGCGCGACCGACCGCGACCGCCTGGCGCTGGCCGCCGGACAGGTTGCGTACCATTTCACGAACATTCGGAATGCGGGCGTGAATGTCGTCGAGTACCTGGTGCGCCTGCCGCAGCATGCCCTTGTGGTCCAGAAAGATCTGCCCCGGCCCGCGGGTCAACTCACTGCCCAGAAACATGTTCATCACCACGTCGCGGTTTTCAACAAGGGCCAGGTCCTGGTAGACGGCGGCGATGCCAAGTCCGAACGCGCCGGCGGGTCCCCCAATGCGGGTCTCCCGGCCGCGCACGCGAAATCCCCCGCCGTTCGGTTGCAAGGCGCCGCTGATCAGTTTGATCAGAGTGGATTTGCCGGCGCCGTTGTCGCCGACCAGAGCGTTTACGCGCCCTGCATATACCTTCCAACTGACCGTTCGAACTGCATGCACTGCGCCGAACGATTTGTCCAGATCGATCGTCTCCAGAATTACTTCGTCGCTCGCCATGCGCTACTCCGCATTCGATGCCGCCAACCGGGATTCAGGTCATGCGCGCCCGCAGCACGCTGAGGATAACGGCCAGGACCAGCGCAAAACCGCGGACAATCAGAATGATTCCGGTAGGCACATTCATCAGCTGCAGACCGTTGCCCAGAATCGTCAGAAACAGGACGGCGACAAGGTTTCTTTCAATGCGCCCGACACCGCCAAAAAGGCTGAAGCCGCCCAGCAGCACGGCGGTGAGAGCCGTGACGAAGTCCACGCTGCCTGCAATGGCCAACCCAAACATGGCTGACTGCTTCGCTCGAGCCGTTACGAGGACGGCAGTCAGCGCCGCGGTGAGGGCCGAAATCACAAGGGCAATTCGGATCACCCTGTCAACCGGAACACCGCTCAGGAGCGAGGCTCGATAGTCGGCCCCGGTGGCGTAGATGTGAGCGCCCAACTTCGTCTGCGTCAACAGGACATAGCCGACAATATAGCAGAAAAACATGATCCAGACTGAGGAGGGGATACCAAACACACGAATGAAAACCGCTTCCTGCAGCCCCTCGCGGGCGATCGTTATCGTCTGGCCCCCGCTGAGAAACAGCGCGATCGCCAGCATCACTCCTTGCGTGGCCAGGGTTGCCACGAAGGCTACGATTTTCCCATTGACAACGATTACTCCGTTGAAGAGCCCTGCGGCGATGCCGGCCAGGAGCGCGAAAATCACAGTCAAGGGGAGCGAAAAGCCCACTTCCTCGAACAGGAGAGCCGTCGTTACCGTGGCGACCGCCAGTACACCTTGCGTCGACGTATCGATCTGCCCAGCCAGGATCGCCACCGTGTAGCCCGCCGTAACAATGCCGGCCAGCGAGGCGCTGATCAGAATGTTGACAAGGTTGCGGGGGGTGAAGAAGTAGGGCGCAAGAAAGACGAAAACGATGAACAGGAGGACCGTTACGACATAGATGCCGTTGTCCATCAGGAACAGGAGCCGCTCCCGCCTCCGTCCCGTTATCGCCAGTTCGCCTTGGGTGAGTCGACCTAACACGTGACCGTTCCCTATCGCGTTGCCAGCTGCTGGCGGATGCTGTCCAGCAGTATGGCGAAAACAAAGGCAGACCCGAATATCAGCTGCCGCACCGGAGCCGCAACGTTGAGGATGCCCAAGCCTATCGTCAACGTAGACAGGAACAGGAGACCGATCAGCGTACGCTCAATTTTGCCGCTGCCCCCGGACAGCGCCACCCCGGCGAACAGCGCCGCCGTCAGCGACTGTCCCAGTCCCTCAACGCCTGGCTGCGCGGCCAGCTGGCGGCCCGCAATGAGAATCCCGGCCATGCCGGTGATGACAGCATTCGTAACCAACACAATCCGCGCAATCCGGATGGCATTGATGCCGTTGAGAGCCGCCGCCGCCGGATTCCCGCCCATGGCATAGATGTGCGCGCCGAACCGGGTCTGGTTCAATACGACCCACCCGATTGCGTAGGCGACGAACATCAATGGAATGACAAAGGGGACGCCAATGATTTCGAAGTTGGCGATGTCGCGCAGCGGCGGGCGAA
This sequence comes from Caldilineaceae bacterium, assembly GCA_965200615.1. Taxonomy (GTDB): domain Bacteria; phylum Chloroflexota; class Anaerolineae; order Caldilineales; family Caldilineaceae; genus Bin5. The sequence goes on from OZ241377.1 coordinate 3,742,964, forward strand.
CCAACCGGATCATACCCGGCTGTTTGGTCAGGTTAATGATGAGAAAGCCGATTCCACCGCAGACGACCCCAACGGCCAGTGTGGAGACAAAAGAGGGAATGCCCTGCTTGATGAGGTAGCTGCTCAGCAGGCCGACTGCAATCGTGAGAACCACGGTGAGGGCCAGCGCAACACCGAGCGGCCACTCCAGCAGCTGGAAAACGGCCGCAAACATCAGGGAGGCCATGCCTCCGACCTGCGCTGTGGACAGGTCGATCTGTCCGGAGATCAGTGTAATCGTGTACGAAGCCAGCACGATTCCCGCCGGCCCGCTCAGCCGCAGGATCGCCTCCAGCGTTCTCGACCTGATGAAAAGATCGGGGGCCGCCGCGGCAAACAGAATCAGCTCCAATACGAAGGCAATGAACAGTCCATTATCCAACAGAAACTGGATAATCCGTTTGCGGCGGCTCCTGCCGTCGCCGCCGGCGATTTGCGAATCAGCCCGCTGTGCCGGACTTCCCGAAGCCATGCCCTTCCGCTACTCCTTGCGCCGAAAAATGGAGTTCGGTTCAAATATAGAGAGGGTGAGGCCGAATCAGCCCCACCCTCGAATTCCTGTCCGGTCAGCGCCGGTCCTACTCGGACTCGTACAGCTCTGCGTAACGCTGATCGACCGTTTCCTGGGTGATCGCCTTGCGTACCTGGTAGGTCTCGAAGGGCAGGCCTTCCAGTGTCGCCAGCGCCACTTCGACCCAGCCCCAACCCTCACAGTAGGGCTGGAACTCGATGAAGCCGTAATAGCCCATCGGCCGTGTCTTCAGGAACTTGGCCGGCGGTTCATCGCCGCCCAGCGTAACGAGCATGACGTCCGCCTCGTTACCGGCTTCGGCTACAGCATTATACGGACCGATGCCGAGGCCGTCCCAGCAGGGTATCATCGCGAATACGCCGTCAGGATTGGCAGTCATGGCATCGTTCACCATGTCTTCAGCCGAGCGGCCCGTGGTCAGGTCGGCCATCAGGACATGGTCGTCATCCAGATCCATCGCTTCCTTGAAGGTGGACGCAGCCGAACCGGTGCGCGTAACGCAGGCAGGGATGCCGCCGTGGGTCAGCTCGATGAAGAACAGCTCGCGGCCGGCCCAATCCTCCTGCTGGCGTTTCCTTACGCCCTCGACCAGCAACTCGGCGCCCCTCATGCCGGCGATCCCGTCGGGGATACCGTAAACGATAGGCGTATATTCGCTGGGGCCGTTGTCGATTCCAATGAACTGAATGCCTTCGTCGAGTGCGCGCAGCGCAAGGCCTTCATATACGTTAGGGCCGTGTGCGCCTACGATGCTCAGGTCGTTCAGCAGCAGCGTCTCCAGCAGGTCCGGCTCAGTCGAATAGTCGCCGGCCGCGTCCGACTCGAAGAACTCTACGCCGTAGAACTCGGCAGCTGTCTTCATCGCGCCCGACCACTCACCGAAGAATGGATGCGCCAGGTTGGGATTGATGAATCCCAGTCGCCAGGGCTGGGAGAATTCGGTAGGCAATGTTGCCAAGGGCTTACACTGGTGCGGGGCAGTCATTTCCTCAATTGCCGACGCTTCATGGAACGTGACGGCCCTGGGCGTCGCCGTGACGTCCACGACTCGCGTCACCTCAACTTCAACGGTCTGGGTTTCGCACGCCGTCAGAACGATCACGGCAAGCGCCAAAACCAAGGCCGCCCACAGATACCTCTTGCTTTTCATCGTACCTCTCCTTTGTCCTGGTTGATGGAAAATAAGAGCCACTAAGTCTTGTCAAATAATCGACAGCTTCTCAAGTGTCCTGTAGCGGGCTGTAAACGTTCTTGCCAGCGCGGTGAGAGCAGTTCAACAGCCAACATTTGCGCTCTGAGGTCAGGTGTCCTCTGGCTACAGGGCCTTTGCGTCATGGTGGCGTGTTCGGTAAAGCTTTCCGAATAGCCAAGGTCGTGCGCGCGTCACCGGCCCAATCTTTCAACTGAGAGAACTCAGATTTTCGATTCGGATTGATTCGGCATCTGACCTGGCTGGCAATCTGTTTGGACGGGGCAAGTGTACGATGAAAGCAACGGGCCTGTCAAGAACCTGATTCCGGTCGTGCCAGTCGTACCTTTGGGCTGTTCAGGGAGGCAGAGAATCAACCTAACGCGCCGGCAAGATGCAAGACGATGGTCGCGGCAGCGACGGCGGCAGTCTCAGCGCGCAGGACTCGCGGCCCGAGAGAGATTGGGAGCCACCCTCGCTCAGTTGCAGCCACTGCTTCTTCCTGACTGATGCCGCCTTCCGGCCCCACCAGGAGCGAAACTTCCCTGGCATCCGCGATTCGGGGATAGAGGCCGGAGCCGTCGCCGCCCGCCTCCTCCCAGGCCAACAGCCGGAGCCCGGCGCCCTGTTCAAGGGCTTCATCCCAGAGTAGTGGATCTTTGATCGTTGGAAGCCGGCCGCGGCGGCTCTGCTCGGCCGCCTCGCGAACTATCGCTCCCCAGCGTTCGTATTTTGACAGCAGCCTCGCCGCCGGGCGCACCACCGTTCGACTGCTGATCACCGGCACAAACCGGCTCATACCCAGTTCCGTGCCCTTCTGCAAGACCCACTCAAATCGCTCCCGTTTCAAAACGCACTGGTAAAGGGTCAACACCACGCCAGGCTCGCTCCGCACCGACTGCTTCGCCACAACGCGACCCGTGGCCTGCCCAACATCCAGGGACTCAATTCGCGTAGGATAGGCCGCGCCGCTGCCGTCGAGCAGCGTGATCACGCTGCCCCGCTCCAAGCGCAGGACGTTGCGCAACTGGTGTGAAATTGGCGCCAGGTCGACTTGCCGACCCGGCTCGGCGCGCACGCCCGTCAAGAAGAACCAGTGTTTGCCGCCGGTTTGGCCGCGCTCTTCACCCGGCATTTTCTCCTCGCACCACCAAGCAGACCCAATCTCCCTCCTGTCTGCGCTCCACTTCTTTCAACCCGTGACAGGCCGCAGCCGACAGAACCATCTCCGATTTCTCCTCCAGGATGCCCGAGAGTATCAGACGGCCTCCCGGCGCCAGAGGCTCGGCAAGAGTAACGGTATCGAAAGTCCCAGCGAACAGTCCGACCAGGACCTCTGCAAGGATATTGGCCGCAATCACCTGGAAGCGGCCTGCCTGCCCTGCCGGTATCGACCCCTGCTCAATGCGCAAGATCCCGGGAGCAAGTGCAGTTCCGTTTCTCAATGCGTTTTCCCTCGCGGCCCGGATCGCCAACAGGTCGATGTCGGTCGCCCAAACCGGCCTCGCACCCAGCTTTGCCGCTACGATAGAAAGAACTCCGCTACCGGTACCAACATCCAGGAACGAATCTCCTGGCTGAATCCAGTCCTCAAGCGCGGCCACACAGAGCCGCGTCGTCGGGTGCAGCCCTGTGCCAAATGCCATGCCCGGCTCAAGCCGCACCACCAGGTCGTCGGGCAGCGGCTCCGGCTTCTCCCATGCCGGAGTCAGCAGCACACGCCGCCCTATGCGCATCGGCTTGTAGCGCCGCTTCCAGGCATGGACCCAGTCTTCCTCCTTTACGGCCCTCGCAACCGGTTCGGGCATGGGGTAGAGAAGGCGCAGATGCCACAGCCCCTCTTCAATCTTCCTCTGAATCCTTCTCCCGCGCGGGCCCGGCTTCAGATAAGTCTTCACCACCATCCTGTACTCCCCCGCCACCGGGTTCCCGAGATCATCGTAGCCGGTCGACTCCAGCACTGCCCCGCCGCCGGAAGCCTCACCCGCGGCACTGTCCTCGACCCAGTCGCCGCCGTTGTAGCGGTTGAACAGTTCAACGACCGCTTCAGCCGCTTCGCCATCGACCTCTATCGCAATCTCGACCAGCTCATCCGGATTCATTCAGAGTCGCTTTCGAACGTTTGCAGTTCCCGACGCGACCGCAGATACGCTATACTGCCTCAGCTTAGCGGGAATCGGAGTTCGGCTACTGTTCCGCACCCAACTTGTGTCCTGCCCAACCTTTGGTCTGAAGTCATGAGCTCGCGCGCCTATACCTACCTCAACCTCGCTCTTTGCATTCTGCTCTGGGCATCGATCCCGGTTGTTTCGAAGAAGATATTGGCAGAGCTGAACAATCTGCAAATGCTCTTCTACAGTACAGTTTTCTCGGCACTTGCGCTTGGGGCGCTGGTCGTGGGGCAAGGCAAAGGCGCCAGCCTGGTCCGGTATTCTCTGCGTGACTACGTTCACCTGAGCTGGCTGGGCTTTTTGGGCGCATTTCTCTACTACGCGCTTCTTTACGGGGCTTTTGCGCGCACCTCCGCTGCCGAAGGCTTTGTTCTGGCCTACACCTGGCCCATCCTGGTCAGTCTGCTGGCCGTGCCGCTCTTGGGCCAGAAGCTATCGGCCCTACGGCTGATTGCGATCGCGATCAGTTTTTGTGGCGTCGTAATGATCGTTACCCGGGGGCGGATGTTGACGTTTCAGACGGAGAATTTGACGGGAAACCTGCTGGCCCTTTGTGGGGCTCTCGTTTTCGCTCTATTTTCAATACTAGGCAGACGAGCAAACTACGACCTGACCATCGCCGCCTTTATCTACTTCTGCTCCGCTCTTGTCTGCGCCGGAGCAACCATCTTCATTACAGGGCAGTTGCCGCTGCCTTCTCTGTCGGTCTGGGGCTGGATTCTTTACAACGGGCTGCTGGTAAACGGGGTCAGTTACTTATTCTGGTTCAGAGCGCTGGAATATGGGGACACATTTGTCGTCTCTAATCTGCTCTATCTCACGCCTGCACTCTCTCTGCCGCTTGTCAGGTTGTTCTTGAATGAGCCGGTGCAAGCGTCGGCTATATCGGGGTTGATACTCATAGCATTCGGAATTCTGCTCCAATCCTGGCCCAGATTGGCCGCAGCATCCCGGTCCCGTGCCCCCGACGTTTGAAACGAGGGTTCTCGCCGAAGAAGAGCCTTCCGAGGCACACCGGCCTCGTCCTATTCCGGCCTCAGGATCCGGTCCAGAAGTCCGCGACGCGGCTCATTCACTTCATCTCCCAAGCTTTCGGCCAGTTGACGCACCAGCATCTCCTGCTCTTCCGTCAGGTTGGTTGGCGTCACCAGCTTCACCGTTACGATCATGTCTCCGCGCCCGCTGCGTTGCAGTCGGGCGATTCCCATCCCCGCTTTGCGAAAACTCTTCCCAGTCTGCGTCCCTGCAGGAATGTCGAAACTTTCCACTCCGCCCCCCAACGTCGGAATGTCTACCGTCGCGCCGAGCGTTGCCTGGGCGATAGTGATGGGCAATTCCAGATGAATGTCAAACTCATCGCGCACGAATTCCGGATGGTCCTCAACGCTGATCACAACGTAGAGGTTGCCGCGCGGCCCCCCCAACATGCCGGCCTCGCCCTCCCCGGCCAAGCGGATCCGCGTTCCGTTGTCGACGCCTGCGGGTACATTGACTTTGATCTTGCGGGACACCTGAACTCGTTTTCGGCCGTTGCACCGGCTGCAGGCCGTGGCAACGACTTCGCCTGCGCCATGGCAGGTTGGGCAAGTCGTTGCGGTAACGATCGTTCCAAAAAGAGGACTCTGCTGACGTCGCTGCACCTCGCCGCTGCCGCCGCAGGTCGAACACCGTACGGGCGTGGTGCCTGGCTCCGCGCCACTGCCCTGACAAGAATCGCAGTCCTCCATGCGCGGCACTTCAATCTCCTCCTGGGTACCGAAGACAGCGTCCTCAAAGCTTATTCTGACGTCTACCCGCAAGTCCGCCCCGCGTCGAGGCGCCCGCCGGTTCCCGCGCCCCATGCCGCCGAATCCGAAGACCTCCTCGAAAATGCTGCCCAAGTCGCCAAATCCCTGGTTGAAATCGCTGAACCCTCCCGATCCGCCCAGGCCGGAATGTCCAAAGCGGTCATAGACTGCCCTCTTCTGCGGATCGCTCAAGACCTGATAGGCTTCGTTTATCTCCTTGAACCTGGCCTCGGCGTCGGAATCAGGATTGACGTCCGGGTGATACCGCTGCGCCAGCTTGCGGAAGGCCCGCTTGAGCGTCTGTTCATCAGCGCCCCGTTCAATGCCAAGCACTTCGTAATAGTCGCGCTTTTCGCTCATGAAGCTATTCCCAACTTATGATCCAGGCGCACAGTCCGGCCAGACCAACGGTTACTCCGATCAGAGCTGCCCATTGCGCGCCGTCAAACCCAACGCCGCGGGCGCTGAATAGCAGTATCACCACAAAGCCGATTGCGAGTACGGCCCAGTTGGACAAGACTGTGTGGTCGGCCCAGAATCGCCTCAGAAAGTCCATGTTCGTTCGGACTCCTTTATCGCGCCAGTGTCGTCATGCGCCGCGGATATCTTCGCTTCAGGTCTTCCCAGATGGCGTCCAGCTGGGCGTGCAGCTCCGCAAGACTGCCGTCGTTCTCGATGACGCGATCAGCCTGGTTCACCTTGGCTGCCTGCGGGGGCTGCAGATCGATCATGCGCCGGGCTTCGGTCTCTTCCATGCGCCGGGCCTCCAGAAGACGCCGCAGCTGCGTCGTCAGGCTTGACGTGACCACCCAGATTTCATCGCAAAGGGTCGACATCAACCCGGCCTCAAGAAGCTTGATGGCTTCCAATACGATCACGGATGAATCGTTCTCGTCGATTTCCTGCTTTCCCAGATCAAAGATCTTCGGGTGGACGATTTTTTCCAGCCTGCCCAGGTCTATTGGATTGGAGAAGACGATTTTGCCAAGTTTTTTGCGATCGATGGTTCCGTCTTCCCTCAGAATCTCCCGGCCGAAAGTGCGCACGACCGCATCGTAGGCCTGGGCGCCCGGCTCGATCACGCGGTGACCCAGTTTGTCAGCGTCAATGATAAAGGCACATTTCTCCATCAGATAGTTGAGAATCGTGCTCTTGCCCGTGGCGATATTGCCCGTCAGCCCAATTACCAGCGATTTTCGCGACATTTCCGATTAAGCCCTTTGCAATTGGTTGTCCCGATTGAGCCCTATTTTAGCTGAAAGCCTGGACTGCTGACAAGCTTGTCATGCTGCCAGGGCAGCCCATTCCTCCATCAGTTCCTCCAGCCGCCGAGAGACTGCCCTGTGCCGGTCCTGCAACGCCCGCAACTCTTCGAAATCCTGAGATGCGCTCGCCCGGGCCATGCTCTCCTCTATATCTTTCAACCTGCTTTCCATCCGCACGACTCGTTCCTCTGTTTCGGCGACGGCCTGTTCATGACGTTCCGCTCGTTGCCGCCGCCGTCGAGCCTCTCTTTGCCGGTTCCACTCCTCCTCTGCAGCGGTCGGCACGACCTCTCCCGGATCAGGAGAATCCTTCTTTTCAGCGTTCAGCCTTTCCGCTTGCCACTGCCTCCACGTGCCTTTGAACACATCCAGTTGGCCGGGCCTGCCTCTTGTTCCAGGTGTCACCTGCCAAATCTGCGTGGCCAGAGCGTCTATGAGTGCCCGGTCATGTGTGACGAGCAGTATGGTCCCGTCAAACTGACGGAGAGCGTCCTGAAGTATCTCCTGGCTGTCCAGGTCCAGATGATTGGTCGGTTCGTCCAGCAGCAGAAAATTGGCGCCCTGAAGTGTCAGCCGCGCAAGCGCGATGCGGCTGCGCTGGCCCCCTGAAAGGCTCTCGACGCTCTGGTAGACGTCATCCCCTTTGAAGAGAAATTGGCCCAAAAACGTCCGGGCCCTCTCTGTGGGAAGGCGCTTAATTTCGAGCAGGGCGTCCAGCACGGTCTGGCCGCCCTTCATCAACCCGTAGCCGCTGCCGATATGTCGTTGGGCAAGATACCCTACATCAACCGAAGCGCCCAACTCCACCCTGCCGCCGAGAGGTTCCAGCTCCTCCAGCACAGTACGCACGAACGTCGTCTTGCCCGCGCCGTTAGGGCCGATGAGAGCTGCAACCTGTCCTCGATAGAGGTCGAGATCGGGTACATCCAGAATCGGTGTATCGGTCGCGGAGAGGCTGCGCATGGGCCGCAAACGGCCCTGACGAACGGCTCGCCCAAGCTGGAAGCCCTTTGACCGGGAATGCCCCGCTTCCGGTTCAACTAACGAGGCCTGGCCTTCTCCTGCTCCCGCCCGGCCCGGCGCCTGGCGCTGTGAACTGTCAGGACCGGTATCCGTTTCGGTGGAGCCATTCATATAGCCGGCGATTAACTTACGTGTACGCATTACCAGGTCCCCACCGCGGGAGTCCGCACGCAGAGGGAGCCGGATAAACTGGTCCGTCGGAGGCGGCGGCAGGGCTTCTTCTTTGAGGAACCTCTTCAGCCTCGTCTCTCTTCCCTGGGCTTCTTTGGTCCGCTGGCCCGCCTTGTAGCGCCGCACAAAGGCCTGGGTTTCGCGAATGAACTCCTGCTGGCGGTCATATTCCTTTCGCCAGCGGGCCCGGCGCTCCTCCCGCTGCAAACGGTAGTGGCTGTAGTTGCCCCGGTACGCTTCCACCCGACGGTACGCAAGATCCCATATCCTGGTCGCAACCGCATCGAGAAAATACCTGTCGTGCGAGACAACAACAAGCGCACCTTTCCACCCGGTCAGAACACCTTCCAGCCAGGCCATTGACCGCACATCCAGGTGATTGGTAGGCTCGTCCAGCAGCAGCAGGTCCGGCTCCTCCAGGAGCAAACGCCCCAAACATGCTCGCGTCCGCTGGCCGCCGCTGAGGTGGGACAACGGCGCCTGCCAGAGAGACTCCTGCAGGCCGAGACCGCTAAGGACGAAGCGAATCCGCTGGTCGACGGCGTAGCCGCCGGCCCGTTCAAACGCCTCCTGTTGCAGGCCATAACGCAAAATCAGCCGCGCCAGTTTCTGATCGTTCGGAGCCAGTTCCGTCATCCTTGCTTCCAAGCGGCGAAGCTGTTCCCCTTCGGCCAGCAGGTCGACGAAAACGGATTTCAGGTCTTCAAAAAGAGTGAGATTTCCTGCAGGCGGAGGGTCTTGTGAAAGGTAGCCGGTCCGCGTGCCTTGCGCGATGAAGAGTTCGCCGCTGACAGTCGTATCAAACCGGCCCAGCGCTCTGAGCAGGCTTGTCTTGCCCGCCCCGTTATGCCCAACCAGGCCGATCCTGTCTCCATACTCGATGCGGACACTCACGTCCTCGAGCACGTCGAGATCGCCGTAGTTCTTGGAGATTTCGTTGGCAACCAGGAGACTCATGCGAAGGGTAAGGGAAGTTTGTAGAAGCGCACGGAAATGCCAAACCGCTTCCTCATCCACGATCGACTTCCTCAGCCAATTGGATATGGGTTGCAGTCTGGCTACGTAGGCGGATTGTATCACATTTTCGCCTTTTGGACGATTCCTGCCACAGATAAAGCAATCTCAATAGGCAAGGAATGAGTGGAGAGGAGTGAGGAATAAGTGGCGCCGAACTGTTCCCTGGGCTGAAACCACCACCGTGTGCGTGATCACCGCAAAAAATCCGGGATGCACGACCCTGGAATTGAGGGTTTGCCCGATTTCATTCAACTAAAGTACAATTAGTGTTCAGAAGTCCCGCTTTTGGAACATTCCAATCCCAATACTGCTCTTGCGTTCGGAAGCGCGGAGCAAGGCTTCAATTCACCTAAAGCGCAGTTTGACCAAGGAGGTTCAAATGCCCAAGAAACTCGCAAGTCTCAGTCTGCTTTTGGTTGCGGCATTGATGCTGGCCGCATGTGCGGCTGCGCCACCGGCCGCAGAAGCCCCGGCGGAAGAAGCGCCCATGGAGGAGGCCTCCGCCGACATGAGCGGAAAGGTGGTCATCGCCTCAGGCGGCATGATCCGAATCGGCGGATCCTTTGCCCTGACCGGACCGATTCCCGACCCCGGCCTGAATATCCGCCATGGGGCGGAACTCGCCATCGATGACCTGAATGCGATGGGAGGCCTCGAGGGCTTCATGTTCGAGCTGGTCGCCGAAGACGGCGCCTGCGACGGCACGCAGGGCACCAACGTGGGCAACAAGTTCGCGGCCGACGAGACCATTGTCGCCGTCACCGGCGGCACCTGCTCCGGGGAGACTTTCGGCCTCATGCCGATTCTGCAGGAGGCACGGATTCCCTTTGTCAGCCCCAGCGCCACCAATCCGGACATTACCTCGGCGGACTGCGACGTCTGTAACCGCGTTGCCTTGAGCGACGCCCTTCAGGGCGCCATCGATGCCGCCTTTGTCGTCAACGATCTTGGCATCACCACAGTCGCCGTCGTCCACGACAATTCCGACTACGGCAAGGGCCTTGCCGAAATCTTCCAGAGCAACGTCATGGAGCAGGGAGGCGAAGTATCCAGCTTTGAAGGCGTGCAGGTGGGCGACACTGATTTTCGCGCCATGCTGGCCAAAGTTGGCGCCGACGGGCCGCAGGCCATCTTCTTCGGCGGGTATTCCACCGAAGCAGGCCTCATCGCACAGCAGATGACGGAAACGCCCGGTCTTGAGGACACGGCATTCATGAGCGTTGACGGCGCCTACACACAGCAGTACCTCGAAGCCGCAGGCGACGCGGCTGAAGGCACATACGTCTCCTTCGTTGCCGGCGCCGACTCCGAAGAGATGAACGCTGATTTCGACGCAAAGTACATGGAGAAGTACGGCGTCAGCCCCGACGATCTCGGGCCCTTCCACAGCCAGAGCTACGACTCCGTGAAGCTGATCGCGGCAGCCATTGCGGCGGTTGCCTCTGTCGACGACAGCGGCAACCTGGTCATTGACAGGGAAGAGCTGATCTCCGCCATCCGCTCCGTCGATGCATTCGAAGGCTTGACCGGCACGATCAAGTGCGACAGCATGGGGGAATGCGGCGCCGGCGGCGTCCAGATCTTCCAGGTCATGGACGGCGATTTCAATCAGGTCTCCGGTTTCGGCATGGAGTAATTCTCCATACCTGGAGGAGAGGGGACTCTCATGTCCCCTCTCCTCTTGACTCTCCATCAACTCCTCGAAAACGACAATGACTTCCAGCCCGGTGAAGGCGCAGGCGGCAGGTACGGACGGCCGGGCCACCCTGAAACAGTTTACCCGAGCTCTTGGCGCTGCCATCATTGTTCTCGTGATCTGGAGGGTGACCACAGTCGGGCTGGCGGAGGGCTACCCGGCCTCCTTCTGGATCTCCCAGGCCCTTAACGGCCTGGTTCTGGGCGGCGTCTACGCCTTGGTGGCATTGGGCTATACGCTCGTATACGGCATCCTCTTCATGATCAACTTCGCCCATGGCGAAGTCATGATGATCGGCGGCATCACCGGCTTTTTCGCCCTCCAATTCGCACAGGCCCGCGGCTGGATGGAAGGACCTTGGCCTGTAGTCGTCGTTGCCTTGCTCCTGATCATGTTCGTTGGCATGACGGCCTCGGTCCTGATCGGGGTCGCCCTGGAACGCCTGGCCTACCGGCCCCTGCGCCAGGCCCCGCGACTGGTCCCCTTAATCAGCGCAATCGGCGCCTCCCTTTTTCTGCAATACTCGGTTCTCCTGATCTTCGGCGTCAGTCCGCACAGCTATCGCAAACCGGCTCTTATCTCAGGGGGTCTGCGACTGGGCGACGTATTCATTCCGCACACCGGGGCGATAATCTTCATCACCTCCATCCTCCTGATGCTGGCCCTATATTTCATCATCCAGCGAACAAAGTTGGGACGCGCCATGCGCGCGGTCGCTGAAGATCGCTCCACCGCTTCACTGATGGGCGTCGACGTCAACGCCGTCATCGTCGTGACGTTCATGCTGGGGTCGGCGCTTGCCGGCGCTGCGGGCGTCATGCTTGGCTTTCACAACACGGTTGTAAAGTTCAACAGCGGCTTCATTCCAGGTCTGAAAGCCTTCACGGCAGCCGTTCTCGGTGGAATCGGCAACATCCCCGGGGCGATGTTCGGCGCGCTCATCCTCGGCCTGATCGAGGCGATCGGGCCAAGCGCCCTGGGTATCCCAACAGAATACAAGGACGTCATCGCCTTTACATTGCTCGTGCTCATCCTTATCTTCCGGCCTACCGGTCTGTTCGGTGAAGTACTGAGTGAGAAAAAAGCCTGATGCCTCTCGAATCTGCAACAAGAGCCGTCAGAACCGGACTCGTCGCCTTCGCCTTTTTAAGCTACCTGATCCTCATCGGCATTCCCGGACGCATAGGCGGCCCGGCGTTGCCTGTACTGGCGCTAATTGCCGCCCTGTTTTTCTGGCTGAAATTGCGCCGTGAATCCATCGAACCGTCCAGAAGGGCAACCAGAATGGGACAGGACGGTATCGAGGGAAAACCGGGCTGGGAGATTGGCCCGCAGGCGGCTTCAAACGGGTCACGCGCCCGTGAACTTCCGCCCTCTCACACCGGCACAACTCTTGTCCTAAAGGGCCTGTTGGCAGGTTTGACAACCGGTCTGCTAATCGCAGTAGTGAGCGGCATCTTTGCCGCCGCGATGGGAAATGGGATTGCGATCCAACCTGTCCTGGACAAGATCGTCCCCCTCAATGTCGCCGCCTTGATCGGCGTTAGTCCAGGACAGATTGCCCAATCAGACGTCTCGTTCGTTCGATTTCTCTTTCAGGTCCTCCTGTTCGCAGGCGCCGGCATTCTTGCTGCCCTGGCGGTCACCGCGGGGGGCAGCAATAGGGCGCGCGCAGCGCTAATCGGCAGCCTCACAAGGCATCTGTCCGGCCCCACTCTCAAAGCCGCCGGCCGCTACGCCGGCATTGCCCTACCTTTTTTCCTGCTCGCTTACATCGCGTTGCTTGGCCTCCCGGGCGTAACCGCTTTCGGCACGAATGAGGGGACTGTCCGACTGCTGCTAACTCTCATCGCCACTGGCAGCGGGCTCTTCGCATTGCGCCTGTCCCGACCGGGGCGGGAACAGATAGCGGTGGCTGTCTTGCTCGGCCTCGGTGTAGTCACGATGCCCTTCATCCTCGATCAGTTTCAGAACTCCGTCATGGGCCTTGTCTTCATCTTCGTGATGATGGGCCTCGGCCTGAACATCGTGGTCGGCTACGCAGGGCTGCTGGACCTGGGTTACGTGGCCTTCTTTGCCATCGGCGCGTACACCTATGCCTTCCTCTCGGCTCCCTTTTCCTCGCCCTACATCAGCGGCTTGCTCATCCTCCTGGGCATCTCTCCCGAGAGTCCCCTTCTCGGCTATTGGATGGCGCTGCCGGTTGCCATGTTGACAGCCGCCGTGGGAGGCATACTACTGGGCATCCCTGTCCTGCGCATGCGGGGCGATTATCTTGCGATCGTAACGCTTGGTTTCGGCGAAATCATCCGCCTCTTCATGCTGAACCTGGGCGAGCTGACCAACGGCCCCCGCGGCATCCTCGAGATTTCCCAGCCGGCGCTGTTTGGCCTTACACCTGTTGACGTCACTTTCGGTCTACTCAGCTCGCAAGGCTGGATCTTCCTGCTGGCCCTGATCAGTTCAGCCCTGGTTGCCTTTGTCGCCATTCGCCTGAACGAATCCCGGCTCGGGCGCGCCTGGTTTGCCATGCAGGAAGACGAAGACGTAGCTGAGGCCACCGGCGTCCATCTCGTGCGGACCAAACTTCTCGCGTTCGCCATCGGCGCTACCTTTGCCGGTATGGCGGGCCAGCTTTACGCCGCACGGCAGATCAATATCTTCCCGGAGAATTTCTCGCTCTTTGTCTCAATTGACGCCCTGGCGCTCATCATTGTCGGCGGCATCGGCAGCCCCGCCGGCATCGTATTGGGCGCTCTCGCGCTCAAAGGGTTGCCGGAAGTATTGCGGGGCGTTGACGAGTACCGAATCGTCACCTTTGCAGCCCTGCTGGTTATCATGATGATCGTGCGCCCTGACGGGATCCTGCCCTCCCCCCGTCGGCGCATTCAGTTGGCAGATCCCGAAGAACTGGGTGTGGACAGCGATTCTGAAACAGCGGAGGAAGAAGCTGGCTCGGCGGAGAATGGAGACGCGCTTGCAAACGGCAGTGGCGGAAGGGAGGAGGACCAATGACGGCCCTGCTCAGCATTCAGCACGTTACCAAGGTCTTCGGCGGCCTGACCGCCGTTGATAGTGTCGATCTGGACATCGCCGAGCGTTCGATCACCTCGCTGATCGGCCCCAACGGCGCCGGCAAGACGACTCTATTCAACTGTCTCACCGGACTGCACCGGCCTGAAGTGGGCGAGATACTGTTCAGCGGACGTTCGTTAATCGGCCTGCGGCCCGATGAGATCACAGATCGGGGCGTAGCCCGCACCTATCAGAACATCCGCCTCTTTGGCAGAATGACCGCGCTCGAAAACGTCCTCGTAGGGCAGCACTTGCGGCTGCAGGCGCCCCACTGGAGCGCCATCTTACGGACGTCCCGTCAGCAAGCGGAGGAACGCGCCGCCCGGGAATTCGGGCGTGAGCTGCTCAGTTTCGTCGGCCTGAGCGGTCGCGAAGAGGTCGTCTCCACCAATCTGCCATACGGGGACCAGAGGCTGCTTGAGGTCGCCCGGGCTCTCGGGAGTCGGCCCCTGTTGCTTCTCCTCGACGAGCCTGCCGCCGGCATGAATCCCAGCGAGACCGACCGCATGATGGCTCTCGTCCACAGGCTGCGCGACGAGAAGGGGATTACGGTCTTCCTGATCGAACATGACATGAAGGTGGTGATGAGCATCTCAGAAAGTGTGGCGGTCCTGGATTACGGCGAGAAGATCGCCGAAGGCACGCCCGAGGAGGTCCGCTCAAACGCGAGGGTGATAGAGGCCTACCTGGGCCCGGAGGTGGCTGTGCAGGAAGCGGCCGGGAACGCCATCCATTAGACCATGCTGATTCTGGAATCGGTCCACACTTACTACGGCCACATTCACGCCCTCAAAGGTATATCTCTGACCGTGAATGAAGGCGAAATCGTCACGCTGATCGGGTCGAACGGGGCGGGGAAAACGACGACGCTCAATACAATCAGCGGTGTTCTGTCTGCCCGCGGCGGGGGGATTTACCTTCAGGACAGCAAAAGCAATCGGCGCAGTCAGTCAGCCGGCGGCGAACACGACCTGCGATTGGACCGGCTGCCTGCCCACGAAGTCGCCAGACTGGGTGTCTCCCAATCTCCGGAAGGGCGGAAGATCTTCGCCCGACTCTCGGTCCAGGAAAACCTCGCGATGGGCGCTTTCGCTCGTACAGACCACGATGGCATCAGCGGGGATCTCGAACGCGTCCTCGAACTGTTCCCCCGCCTCCAGGAACGACTCAGTCAGCCCGGCGGCACACTCTCCGGCGGCGAACAGCAGATGCTGGCCATCGGGCGCGCCCTCATGAGCAGGCCCCGCATCCTGCTCCTTGACGAACCCTCAATGGGACTGGCCCCAATCCTCGTGCAGCAGATATTCCAGATTATCCGCGAGATCAACGCCCAGGGTACAACCATCCTGCTCGTGGAACAGAACGCCCAGGCAGCGCTTCAGATCGCCAACCGCGGTTACGTCCTCGAAACCGGCAACATCGTTCTGAGCGGCGCAGCACGCGACCTCCTGGCCGACCCACAGGTAGCCGAAGCATATCTCGGCATCTGACGAAAGGGCGCTGTCCACCTGGACCAGAACAGGAATCCGGGGCAACCAGGCCTAGAACAACCGGCGCTTGTCGACGATGTTTCGGGGCGGTTCTCCAGCCAGATAGCGGCGCAGGTTGTCGCGCAGCGTGTCGATGCGGCGTTGAGGCACATGGGGATTGTCCGCGGCGACATGCGGGGTAAGGATGACGTTCTCTATTTTCCACAGCGGATGCTCCGCCGGCAGCGGCTCCGTCTCGTAGACATCAAGCGCAGCGCCCGCAATTTTACCTGACTCCAGCGCTGCCACCAAGGCGTCGAGCTTGACCACGACCCCGCGGCTGATGTTGATCAGATAGGCCGACTGTTTCATCCGCCCGATTTCACCGGCGCCTATCATGCCGACCGTCTCCGGTGTCTGCGGCACGCAGCTGACCGCGAAATCCGCTTCCGCCATCAGATCGTGCAGCCGCTCCTGCGGCCACAGCGCATCCAGCTCAAGACCCTGGATCGGCGCCGCTTCCGGCCGCGCATCGACCGCGATCACCCGCATATCATGCGCCTTGCCTCGCCTGGCCAGCTCTGAACCGATGCCCCCCAGACCGATCACGCCCAGCGTGCAATCTCCCAGGTGACGGACCGGCGTCCCCTTTCGCCATTCGCCGCGGATCTGGCGGCGCATGTAGAGATGTATGCCCCGGGCGAACATCAGAATGAAGCAGAAGGCATGGTCCGCGATCATGTCACTGTAGATCTTCGCCATGTTGCTGACCACGACGTCGCTTTCCGCAAGCTCCGGGAACATGTAGCGCTCCAGCCCTGCGATCGGCGTCTGCAGCCAGCGCAGGCTTTCGGCCCGCTCCAGCAGTCGCGGCGTAAGGTCACCGTACATGCCGACAGCCTGGGGAATCGCGGCGAACGCCTCCTCCTCTGTGAGCGCGTTGACGATCTCCAAGTCCGGGGAAACCGCACGCACCTGCTCAAGTTCGTCCGGAGTTAGCGGGGGGTAGATGAGAAAGTTCATCGATTTCATTCCTCTCCGTCAGCTACTTCGGTTTTTGCCTGTATACTGCGAACCTGTCTTCGCTCAACAACCGGTCGATGTCTACTCTTTCACCGCCCAACTCATCCGAGATGTTCGCCCCGATAACGGCAGCCAGGCTGTTCATGGCATCGCCGAAAGGCGAGCGGATCAACTCCGGGCGGCCCTCTGCGATCGCCCGCACGAAGACCTGACTGATGGCAAACGTATCGTCGCCGCCCCGCCCTTCGAAGAGCGTTCTCGTGACCGCATCCTTCGGCGGCGGCGGCGTCGGAGGATAGGCGCCTTGATACTCGTAGGTGGTAACGCCCTCCCGGAAGATCTCCACCCGTCCCTCAGTCCACAGCACCTGATGGTTCATGTGGTCGGCATATACCTTCCGCAAACGCGACAGCGTCATCGTCCCTACCGATCCTCCGGCAAAGCCAAAAAGAGCGCTATACGTGTAGGGATTGTCGGCCTCCTCGAATATATCTTCC
Source organism: Caldilineaceae bacterium (assembly GCA_965200615.1). GTDB lineage: Bacteria > Chloroflexota > Anaerolineae > Caldilineales > Caldilineaceae > Bin5. Next base: position 3,759,918 of record OZ241377.1, read on the forward strand.
TCCGACCGGTGCTGGTAGTGGGCCTGCACCCACTCAACGTCGCCGAACCAGTAGCGCCAGAGATCGAGCAGATGGATTCCGCCTTCGACGACGGTCATTCCACTCCAGGCCCGGTTCGCCGTCCACACCCGGTTACCCGGCCCCCCGTGCAACTCGGTCTGATGATGCTTGACATTGTGCCCTTCCAGCGCCCCATGATAGGTGTAGCAGGCCATCAGCGGCCGCCTGCCCTCGCGCAGGTGGCGGTGGACAGCTTCGTGTCGACCGTCGAAACGCTGCTGGAAGCCAGCGGTACAGAGCACTCCTGCCTCAGTAATCGCCGCCTCCATGTCCAGCGCCTCATCCAGATAGAGGCTCATCGGTTTCTCGACGAACAGATGCAGCCCTGCCTGGGCCGCGCGTACAACCTCTCCCGAGTGAACATTCGGCGGAATGCAGACGTAGAGAGCATCCTGTTCCTGGCCGAGAAGCTCCTCAAAACTGGTTGTATGCAATATGCCTTCGGGCCGAAAGCCATCCACATAGTTGCGAATCTTGTCTGTCTCCAGATTCGCGGCAAATGCGTCGGCCAAGACTGTCAGCTGGACCCCGCCCTCCTCCTGTAGAGCCCAAAGTGACTTCAAATGTTGCAACCCCCGCTGCCCCAGTCCCATCAGGGCGACGCGCACCGGTACAGTCATTGCAGCTCCTCTATCTCTATTCCATTTTGATACACCGGTTTCCCGGCACTACCCAGTTCTTTCCCGGGCCAGATTGCTCCTGCAGTTGCTTGCAGGCATTTTCGAACGCCTTCCATTGTAGCGCAAAGCGGTGACGGGGCAACGCCCGAACTTCAGGAAGTTTTTCCAGCATCGCTGAGCTGCGGAGATTTGCCAACTGTGCTCGAAACATCTATAATCTCGCGCGACAGTTGTTTAGCGCGAATGAGGCAACCTGCCGCGCCTTTCCCTTTTCCCGAACTGTCTCCGAACAGGCGGCGGTTTGGGCTGGAAACTGAGGAGTTCGTTGTGCCTTGCCCGAAAGGGCGACGCAAACAACATTCTCAGGAAGTGAATCGGAGTCGAAAATGGCCAAGAAAGGACCACGTCAGCTTGTGAAGATGCGCAGCACCGAGAGCCATCATCTCTATCTGACATCGAAGAACCGCCGCAACAACGACAAGAGACTGGAACTGAAGAAATACGATCCGGTCCTGCGAAAGCATGTCGTTTACCGGGAAACAAGGTAACAACCCTGCCGACGCGTTGACCTGACCGCGCCGCGACCTCGTGTCGCGACACAGTTCCCGGTTTACCAACCACATGCAATTTGAGACCCGCTGCCAGAAAATTTCAGAGCAGCGGGTTTCTGATCCGTATACGGTTATGGAGTCCGCAGGCGCTTTCTCTTTTTCGGAATCTTCAGGCCATTTCCAAAAAAAAGCGGGGGACCCGTTCGGGTCCGCCCGCTCTGGAGTGACCCACCAGGGATTCGAACCCCGAACCCGCGGATTAAGAGTCCGCTGCTCTGCCAGTTGAGCTAGTGGGCCGTCAGCCAGACCACATTGTAGATAGGCGCTACCGGATTGTCAAGTTCATCGCCAATCATTTCGTTGCAAGTTACCGTTTCACACTGTACACAGGACCGAGGCCTCACATGACATATTCCGAAAGGGACATCGAACAGTACGCCAACCTCCTGATCCGGCTAGGCGTCAATCTGCAGCCGGGCCAGTCTCTCGACATCCGCACGGAGCCGGTTCATCGAGAATTCGCCTTGGCGTTGGCCTCCGCCGCATACGACGCCGGCGCACAGTTTGTCGCCATTGAATATAACGACATGCGCCTGCAAAGCATTCGCGCCCGCAAGTGTTCTGAGGAACAGCTGGAGCATCTTCCCGCCTACGTTGAAGCCATCGCCGGTGAGCGAAAGGATGACAGGTGGGCCGCCATCAGCCTGGTCGGCGAAGAAGATCCTGGGCTGCCCGCCCAGCTCGACCCCAACAAGCTGCGCATCCTGCAGACCGCCGAGTACCGCGCGACGATGGCCTGGCGGTCCTCCATGATGGAGATGAAGCAGCAGTGGAACGTGGCCGCACTGCCAACGCCCGCCTGGGCGCAAAAGGTCTTCCCGGATCTTCCTGCAGACCAGGCCCTGGCCCGCTTCTGGGACGAGATCCGCCGCATCATCCGCTTGGACGCAGACGACCCGCTCGAGGCCTGGCAGACTCATCTCGCGAACCTGGCAAAGGCCCGCGACACGCTTCAATCCAGGCAGGTTCGCGCCCTGCATTTCTACGACCCGGCGCCGGGCCCCGACGGCAAACCCTCAACCGACCTGACCATCGGTCTGACCGACCGGCCTCACTGGGCCGGCGGGACCAGCGGCCTGGGCGCGGAGGCAGACCGGGATTTGCCAGCTGGAGAGGAGAACGAGACTGCTGGGGTTCCCGTCTTTCTCCCCAACATTCCTACCGAAGAGCTGTTCACCACACCGCATCGCCTGCGCGTCAACGGCTGGACGCGCACATCCCGCCCCAGCTTCCCCTTCCGCCGGGAAGTGAAAGAGGTATTCTTCCGCTTTGAGGAGGGCCAGGTGGTGGACTTCTCGGCCGGCGATGACCAGGAGACTTACGAACAGTTCTTCGCAGTCGAAGGCACTCGCTATCTAGGCGAAGTCGCCCTCGTCGACGTTTCCTCGCCCATCTTCCGCAGTGGCCTCACTTACTACAGTACGCTCTTCGACGAAAACGCCGCCTGCCACGTCGCCTTTGGCAAGGCATACCCGATAGGGCTTGAAGGAGGCGCAGAGCTCTCAGAGGAGGAGCTTCTTGAAGCCGGCGTAAACAGTTCCGAACTCCACCTGGACGTCATGATCGGCACCGCCACTTTGGACGTCACCGGAAAGCTCAGCGACGGATCCGGGCTCGAAATCATGCGACAGGGCCGCTACACGCCAGCAGTAATGGCATGACCCTGAACGACCCTCTGCAGCCCTTCCTGACGGAACAGGGTGTCGCCATTCTCGACGGCGCCCTGGCGACCGAATTGGAACGAAGCGGCGCGGATCTGCGCGATGAGTTGTGGTCTGCCAGATTGCTTATCGAGGATCCTGAATTGATCCGCCAACTTCATCTTGACTATTTTCTGGCAGGCGCAGACCTCGCGGTCAGCGCAAGTTACCAGGCCAGCTTCGAGGGATTTGCCCGACGGGGTCTTAATCGAAAAGAGAGCTCAGAGCTGCTGCAAAGCAGCGTACGCATCGCGCAGCAGGCGCGCGACGGGTTTTGGAACGAACTGCAGGATCCCGCCGAAAGAGCGGGTCGCAAGCGTCCCCTGGTCGCCGCATCCGTCGGCAGCTTCGGCGCTTACCTGGCAGATGGCTCCGAGTATCGCGGCGATTACGGCATCTCCAACCACGCGCTGAAAGAGTGGCACCGCCCGCGACTGGAAGCGCTGCTGGCGGCCGAACCGGACCTTCTGGCCTGTGAGACGATCCCTTGTTACCAAGAAGGTGAGGTCCTGGTCGAGCTGTTGGACGAATACAGAGACACGCCGGCCTGGCTGAGCTTCAGTTGCCGCAACGAGGAAGAGGTGTGCGGCGGTGAGGATTTTGGCTCTTGCGCCGAACTGGTCAACAGCTGTCCAACTGTCGTTGCCGTCGGTCTGAACTGCACCGCGCCCCGCTTCGCAGAGCGGCTGCTGCAGAAGGCCCGTGAGAAGACTGACCAGCCTCTCGTCTGTTATCCCAATAGCGGGGAACTTTGGGACAGCGCCTCCCACTCATGGTCTGCCGGCAACGGGCCGGAGCATCTGGCTGAATTGGCCGAATCCTGGAAAGCCGCCGGCGCCAGTATCATTGGCGGCTGTTGCCGCACCTCTCCAGGCGACATCCGGGCCCTTCGCGCACTCCTCCTTCCGACCGCAACCTGAATACTCTCATTTGACAGGCATTGACGCGAAAGGAGCCGGACTCGCAAAGTAGCCCGGCTCCCTCAGTTTACGATCAGAACAGTCTCGATCCGCCGCCCCGACCTTCGAGCCCGAATCTGCTCCAGCAGGACGGCTGGCCCAATTTCTCGAGCCCGTACAGTTTTCAGTCTGCTTGCGTTTACTCAGCTCGGAGCGACAGCAGATAGGTCAAAAGGTCCGCCAGGTCCTGCTCGCTTAGATCTTCAGAGTATGTTTCGGGCATCACGTCCGAAGTATAGTCGTTGACGATGTGGTCGTTCGGGTTGATGATGCTGGTGTAGAGATACATGGCCGGCCCGGCAAGTCCCAACTGCTGCGCACGCCCGACAGCGGTGTCGGCGATCTCGAACCACGTCGGCGCCACATCTATCAGGCTGTTGTCCGTTACATGACAACCGATGCAGTTATGGGGTACGGTCAGGGCCAGACCCCTTTCAGCATCGCCCGGAATCAGCGAAACCACAGCATCCGGCAACCCCGCCAGAATCTCCTCATCGCTGAGACCGGCGATACGCGGTCGCGGCGTCGGCGTGGGCGGCACAAAGGTCTCGCCCTCTGCCAGGACAACCATGTTGGGCGAAATCAACTGCAGGCGCGGGTTGGGCGCGCATGCGCTGACTACAACCAGTACAAGAAGAAAGCTGACAAAGGCAAGCAGGTAAGACTTACGACGTACCATTCACTGTCTCCATCAAGAGCTGAAGCGAAACTGCCGCAACTGTGAATAGGAATGTCACGAAATCCAGCCGCTATTATATAACATGTCTGGGCTCTTTACCGCATTGGGAATCCGCTTGAAACAGATTTCACGAATCGAGTATCAGGCAGATTACCCAACTCTGAAACTCGGCGCAACTGTGTTGAACGGTGCGGAGCGCCTTTCAGACTCGTTAACAGACAATCGTAAAGGAGAGGCCATGGAAGAGAGGTTCAGCGCAGATGAAGCACGCCGGTGGACCGAAGACAATCTGCCAACGTGGGAAGTGCGTGAGGAGCAATTGTTCAGGCGCTTCGAAACGGCCAACTGGCGCGTAACGCTGATGACGGCCAACGCTATCGGCTTCCTGTCAGAGGCCGCCTACCACCACCCGAGGCTGGTCCTCAACTATCGCTCAGTTGAAGTCTATCTGACCACCAATGACGCCGGAGGACTGACCGAATTGGATTTCAGTTTGGCGCGGAAGATCGAGGAGACGGTAGGCTGGCCCCGAAGTAGAGAGGAGATGCCGGGCCGGCGTCCGAAAGAATGGCTTCGCAGCTGAACATCACGGAGGGCGTTTTACGGTCGGAGGTTCCGCGGATCTCTGGATGGCACGCCGCCTGCGAATTGGCGTACTTGCCATAGAGACCGGAACTTGCCTACTTTTTAGCCGCTGTTTCCACCGGCGAACGCGCCTGAAATGCCTGGAAAAGGACGATGCTTCCCGCGATCGCCGCGTTCAAACTGTCCACTGAGCCTGCCATCGGGATCGTAACGCAGAAGTCGCACTTCTCCCGCGCCAACCGGCTTAGTCCCTTGCCCTCATTGCCGACGACCACGGCCAGCGGTCCGCTCAGGTCTGCATCGGAAAGCGGGATGACATCCGGGCTCAGGTCCAGCCCGACTGTCCAGATGTTCGACTTCTTGAGTCGATCGATCGTCCTGTTGACGTTGCCAACCTGGGCAACGGGAATGTGCTCCACCGCCCCTGAGGAGGCGTTGCTGACCGCCGGCGTAATCCCCGCCGCCCGGCGCTCCGGCAGAATGACGCCGTCCACACCGAACGCCTCGCCGCTGCGAAACAGCGTGCCAAGATTGCGCGGGTCCTCCAGGTGGTCCAGCACGAGAATCAGAGGTTCCGACTTCCGATTTGCCAGCAGGAGTATATCTTCCAGTTCTGCGTAGGGAAAGGGGCCGGTCTCGAGTGCAACGCCCTGGGGATTCAGCTGTGCGCGTCGAATGCGGTCGAAGATGCCGCCTTCCACGTGCCGCGTTGGGACGCTGATTTTCCGGGCTAACCGTACAATCTCCGCGAGGCTTCCCTTGGGGGCGGTCCGGCCGTCACCTTCCAACCACAACCGGTAGTAATGCCTGCGTCGTGCACGCAAAGACTCCAGGACGGCGTGCCGACCTACGAGCAGTTCGCTCACCTGGCGTCCTCAATCCGCCAGGTCGTTCCGTTCGGTGTATCCTCCAGCTGGACCGAGTGGGCTGCCAACCCTTCGCGTACCATGTCCGCCATCGCCCACTGTTTTTGCTCTCGCATCGCCGTCCGCACCGAAACGAGCAGGTCGATGAACGGCTTGGCCGCCAGCACGTTGCCCTCAGGGCCGCCTGGCTCAGTCAGCGACAGGCCCAGGACGCCGGTCAGTTCACGCAGCGTATCCTGTGCAGCCTGAAAAAACGGGCCGGAGATGCCCGCCGCACGCGCAGAATTGATCGCCCTCACCAGCTCAAACAGGTGGGACAGAGCCGCGCTCGTGTTGAAATCATCGTCCATGGCCTGGCAGAAACCGCTGCGGGCGGACTCGGTCACCTCTCGCAGACTGTTGGCTTCGTCGCCCACCGCAACGGTCCCGGTCGGCGGACGCAGTCCTCCTCTCAAGCGGGCCGTGCTTCGCACCGCCGCCTCGATCGACTCATCCGAATAGGAGACCGGCTTGCGATAGTGACCCGAAAAGATCAGCATCCGCAGCGCGTCGGCCGAGTGCTGGTGCAGGAAACTGTCGATGGTGACCAGGTTTCCTATCGACTTGCTCATCTTCTCGCCCGACAGCTGGAGCATCCCATTGTGTACCCAGTAACGGGCAAACGGTTTGCCGGTGAGACTTTCGCTCTGTGCAATCTCGTTTTCGTGATGCGGGAAAATCAGATCATTGCCGCCGCCGTGAATGTCGATCATCTCCCCAAGATGGTGCAGGCACATGACCGAACACTCAATGTGCCAGCCGGGGCGGCCGGGACCCCACGGGCTCTCCCACGACGGCTCGCCCGCCTTGGCCCCCTTCCAAAGGGCAAAGTCCGCCTCATTTTCTTTGCCCTCTTCCCCCGCGACGCGTGTTCCGGCTACGGCATCCTCCTGACGGCGCCGACTGAGCTTTCCGTAATCAGCATCTCTGTCGACCCGAAAATAGACGCTGCCATCCACGGCGTAAGCGTAGTCCGCCTCGCCCAAGTCCTCGATCGCTCGAATGATATTCGATATTTCGTTTGTCACGCGGGGATAGGTGTCTGCCGGCTTGATGTTCAGATCACTCAGATGTGTCAAGTACTTGTCCGTAAAGTACTGCGCCAACTCAAAGGGGTCCTGACTCGTCTCCTGGGCCCGGATGATGATCTTGTCATCCACATCGGTGAAGTTCGTGACGTACGTTACCTCATAACCGGCGAACTCCAGGTAGCGCCGGATCATGTCAAAGACGATTGCGCTCATCGCGTGGCCGACGTGGGCGTCAGCGTAAACTGTAGGCCCACAGACGTACATGCGCACGCGTCCTTCTTCCAGAGTTTCAAACGGTTCGCGCCGGCGAGTCAGCGTATTGTAGATGTTGAGCGTCATCGGTGTCCCTGTCGTTGGCTCACCCGGTTGTTTTGTAGCTTCTCCCCTGTTCAGCGGACAGACTCGTATGCCCTGCGGCGCTCCTGTACATCCTCCGGAACGGCGAATATAAGCCGGCCGGCGTTGGTCTGCAACACCTTCGTAACACGTACAGAGAGCCGAACCCCCATGTGGCGCCTGCCCTGTTCGACGACGACCATCGTCCCGTCATCGAGATAGCCGACCCCCTGATTCACCTCCTTACCTTCCTGAATCACGTGGATCGTCATCTCTTCACCGGGAAGGACCACAGACTTGACGGCATTGGCCAGTTCGTTAATGTTCAAAACGTGAACGCCCTGCAGTTTGGCCACCCGATTCAGATTGTAGTCATTGGTAACAATGGCTGCCCTCATCTCCCGGGCCAGAAAAACCAACTTTTCGTCCACCTGTTGCGCTTCGGCGGGGTCCTGGTCCAGAAAGACGATATTCACGCCTTCAATCTTCTGCAGCCTGTCAAGAATCTCGAGGCCTCTCCTGCCGCGGTTGCGCCGCAACACTTCTGCCGAATCCGCGATATATTGGAGTTCATTGAGAATGAATCGCGGAACCGCAAGGATAGCCCAAAGAAAGCCCGTCTCGGCCACATCAGCGATGCGTCCATCGATGATTACGCTGGTGTCCAATAGCATCGTGTCCGCATATTGCGGTCGGCCGCCCTTCGCGAAGAGAGGCAGCTTCGGCAAATCTCGGCCGTCTTCCCTTCCATTTGGGAATCGGAAGAAATTAAGTATCTCCCGATGGCGCAGCGCCATCATCGTTACGCCCAGGTAGCCCATAACGATGACACCGACAAAGGGCAGAATTGTACCGAATGGATTGGGCAACAGAGACAAAGGATATGCCAGGAGCGCGGCGATGGCTAATCCAATCGCCAGGCCGGCAGTCGCAGCCATGAGCTGCACAGTGGGAATCTGTCTCAAACTCGACCGTAGAGCGTTAGCCGGCTTGACCGTCAGCCACGGGGCGCCGACCAGGCCAACAACACCGCTGAAGATTACGAGAGGAACAATCAGGCGCGCTGACGAGAGCGTCAAACTCTCAAGAGCCTCCACACCCGTTAATTGCCTGCCCAGTTCCCATCCAAGCAGGACAAAAACAAAGGTGACCAGACCCCTTAGCAGCAACGCCCAACGCATATCCAAACTCCCCTGACGAAGCAGATCGAGAAAACCACAATGAATTCATAATACAGCATCTCCAAATAGAGCGCAATGCGGGATTCCTCTATCCGAAAGTGAGTGCACCTGCGCACCTCTTCAGTAGGCCGGTTTCAGTTTCGCATGTCGATGCGTTGCATCGACATCTGACCTTTCTTCCGCCCGAACTACTGCTCCTGTATCGACTGATACAGTCCGAGGACTTCGCGTGCGTTGTGGTGGGCGGAAAAACGCTGGCTGTATTTTCGCGCCGCACAGCCCATCTCCCGCCTCAACTGAGCGTCCTGCGCCATTTTCATTATGCGAAGGCCAAAGCTCAGATCGTTATCGTCTGTCAGAAAACCGGTCTCTTCGTCCACGATCATGTCCGCCACGCCAGGGGAATCGATGCCGATGGAGGGCAGACCCGCGGCCGCGGCTTCGATGAATGTCAGCGGATGCACCTCGCTTACACTCGCGGACACGAAGAAGTCGGCCACGCCAAGCACGCCCCCGATTCGTTCGTATGAAATGGGCCCCGTAAACGTCACGCGCCCTTCCATCCCGGATTTGCGGGCAAGCTGACGGCAATCGTCCAGACTGGGACCGCCCCCGATAAGAAGCAGATGAAGGGCGGGAATCTCTTCTCTCAAGGCAGAGAATATCCCCAAGAGGCGGTCTACGGCCTTTTCCTGGCTTATACGCCCCACATAGACGCCAACAACAGCATTCTCGGGGATCCTGAATTCGGTGCGCGTCGCCTCCTGTTCCGGGCTTTGAAACTGCCCTAACTCGATGCCATTCGGAATGACGGCGACGCGTCCTTGAATTCCCCATGTCTGCATGACCGCCGCGGCGCTCTGGCTGGGGGCGATGATTGCGCTGCATCGCTGGCTGAACCGCTGGAAAAATGCGTGCAGGGCCGTGTCTGAGAGAGTGTCCGGCACCAGCGGCAGGTGCTGCTGCACGTACAGGTCGTAGCGGGTATGGCTGGTAAAGACCAGTGGAATGTCGTAGCGCCGCGAAAAGTTGAGACCGAAGCTGCCGCTGATAAAGGGATGGTGAACGTGAATCACGTCCATACGCTTCAGAATGTCCCGGCGCCGCGAGTCGACTCGCACTGTCAGGTGATAGCCTGTGTCGGCGATCGGTATACTGGGCAGGCGGATGACGTTGTTCTCATCTACCGTCTTCTTGTCCTGTTCAGGAACAAAGAGATAGACCTGCTCACCCCATCGATCGAAGTGTTCCTTCAACAGTCCCACGTGGTTTACGACACCGTTTATGTGGGGCTTGTATACATCGCTGAAGAGGGCGATTCGCATAAGATTTCTATTCGACTCCTTCCCGGTAAGCCGGCGCCCACAGATCTGCGGCGGGCAGAGTTCTGAACCCGGCAACCTGCCGCTCCCAACAAGTATGAGGAATTTTACCGGTTGGCCAACAGCCTCCCATACTTACATTTCTGTTTACGTTGCGGGAAGGGGATTGTTGCAATTGCCTTTGCGTTTGATACGGACTTGCCAAACGAACCCATGACTCCTACTATACCATACCGAAAGAAAGTTAAAGCCATAGGAAAGGAATGGGGGAGATGTCAACACCCCGCCCAGACTCTTTTTTGGCAGGTCTGCGTTGTCTTCGCTGCGGACGCGCCTTCCAGCCCGGTTCGGTCGACTACGTCTGCCCCTGCCGTCCCAACAGTGGCAGCGCCCTGGGCCACCTTGACGCTTTCTACGACTACGACGCGATAGCCGCTATACGAATCAGCCACTCAGATCCCTCCAGTTCCAGCCGCACGAATCCAATCGCTTCTTCTTCACACTTCACGACTCGTACCATCGAACGCTGGTGGCCTTTGCTGCCTGTGGGGCCGGAATCTCTCCCGCCTCTGCCCGTGGGAGATACGCCGCCGCTACGCGCAGATCGGCTCGCTGATGCTTTGGGCCTCCAATGTCTGTACATCAAGGACGATGGCCGCAATCCCTCCGGCTCCTTCAAGGACCGGGCTTCCGCCGTCGCCGTCGCCCGCGCCCGCGAAACCGGCCGCGACGTCGCCACCGCCAGCACAGGCAACGCTGCGGCCGCGCTGGCTGCGATGAGCGCCGCGGCCGCACACGCATCCGTTATCTTCGTTCCCCGTTCCGCTCCGCAGGCAAAGATCGCACAACTTCTCGTCTATGGCAGCCGGGTCCTCGCCGTCGACGGCACGTATGACGACGCCTTCGATCTGTGCGTGCGCGCCTGCAGTGAATTCGGCTGGTACAATCGCAACACCGGCTACAACCCCTTCATGACGGAAGGAAAAAAGACGGTCAGCTTCGAAATCGCCGCCCAGCTCGCCGAGGCGAAGGCCCCCGTAAGCAGGAGGGAGAATGACAGTCCCGCCGCTCAGTTCGTTCCGCCCGACTCCGTCTTCGTCTCAGTGGGCGACGGATCGATCATTGGCGGGGTCTACAAGGGTTTCCGGGAGCTGAAGAGGCTCGGTTGGACCGACCGCGTGCCACGCATTTTCGGCGTGCAGTCCACGGCCAGCGCAGCCATTCACAACGCCTGGCGCGACGATCTTGAAGTGCCCCGGCCTGTCACGGCCGGGACAGCCGCCGATTCAATCAGCGTGAATGAACCGCGCGACGCCACCAAGGCGCTGCGTGCCGTGCGCGCAAGCGGGGGCGCCTTCCTGCTTGTCGAAGACGAGTCGATACTTCAGGCAGTTCTGCCGCTGGCGCGCTTGGGCGGCGTCTTTGCAGAACCGGCCGGCGCAACCGCCCTCGCGGGCCTCCAACAGGCCTTGCGCCAGGATTTATTGGAACCACACGAAACGGTCGTCGTTATAAACACAGGAAGCGGCCGGAGCCCTTTCATCCAACCATCTCATATGCCTTGATGAACACGTCCAACATCGTCTACTCAGTCTCTCGCCTCACAAAAGTCTACCCAGGTATGAACACGCCGGTCAACGACGCAATCAGCTTCAACGTTGAACAGGGCGAAATCTTTGGACTGCTGGGCGACAACGGGGCGGGCAAGAGCACGCTCGTCAAACAGTTGGCGAACCTTTTGCGCCCTACGAGCGGCGCCATACTTCTCTACAACCGGCCAGTACAGGAGGACCCCCTGCTCGTACCGAGGTACGTCGGTTACATGCCCCAGACTGCTCGCACGCTCAACTCACTGACCGTAAGTGAGGCCCTGTACTTCACTTCACATCTCCGAGGCTGCGGTCGCCAAGAATCGAATCGCGAACGGGAGCGGCTCGTGCACCTGTGGGACCTCCACGACATTCGAAATGAACTCTGTTCGCGGCTTTCGGGTGGTCAGCAGCGCCTGCTGCAGCTGGCCGCAGCCATGGCTGGGCAGCCGCCGATTCTCATTCTGGATGAACCCACCAATGAATTGTCCCCGCAGAGGCGCAGGCACGTCTGGGAGACCTTGCGGGCGGAAAACAGCGAGCGGGGCACGACGATCATTTTCATCACCCACGACGCGATTGAGGCGGAGAAGATTATTCAACAGGTAGGCATCATGCACAAAGCGCGGCTGGTGGCTCTCGGTAAACCGTCAGACCTGAAGAAGCAGTTGGACCAGCAGCTTCGACTGGAGCTGCGCTTCCAGCCGGATTCGCCTCCTGACCTTCCCTCAGGTTTACGTCCGCAGAAGCTTTCAGAAGATCACTGGATAGTTGGACTTGATCAAGACCACGTCGAGGCCGCCCTGTCGGGGCTGGACCTATCACGAATCGACGACTTCCAGCTTCACTCCGCGACGCTGGAAGACCTCTATCTGCACTACACCTGATGAAGACTCGTTTGCCCCTGCCTCTGCATTTGCAGTACTGGGACCTGTTTCTAATCGAGTTGAGCAACTGGCGATGGGGGTGGCGGAATATTGCCCTGACCGGTACAGTCCTTCCCTTGTTCGGGATCCTTTTGCTCGGCTCATTCGCTCGCGAGTTGGGCGCCTATGCGCTTTCCTTCATCCTGGTCGGGAATATGGTCATGGCGCTACTCTTTGAACACATGGGAAAGTTGATCAGCCATTTCTCCTACATGAAAGTGGCCGGCAGTCTGGACTATTTCGCCACCCTTCCGATTCGCAAGGCCGTTCTGATACTTGCGGCGTCTACCGCTTTCTTCATCCTCTTTCTGCCTTCACTGGTCGTTGTCCTCGCAGGGGGAGCCTGGATTCTGGGGCTGAAACTTCACATTCATCCGCTGGCCTTCGTAGTCATTCCGCTCTGCGCCCTTCCGCTGGCAGGCATCGGCGCGTTGCTGGGCGTCAGCTTTCGAACGCCGGAAGAAGCCTCGGCCGTGGGAAGGTTGCTGACGATTCTGATGTTGACGATCGGTCCCGTCCTGATTCCACCGGACCGCCTGCCCGACTGGCTGGTCTGGCTCGGCTTCCTGAGTCCAGCTGCCTATGCCGCCTCTGCATTGCGCCAGGTACTTCTGGGCCCCCTTACCTCACGTCTCCTGCTGGACTCCACCGTACTGGCTGCCTGCGTTCTCATCAGTTTCTGGTTGGTCGATCGCAAAATGGACTGGCGTGAGGGCTGAAACGTCGGAGGCGATGCTGTTGAAAAGGCCGCTGCCAGTGTTCAACACTATTCGACGGCGGCCAGGGCCGGCGCCGCATCGAGGGCATCGGCGACAAGATGGTTACGTTGATCCACAACGTGTACAACACCGATCCGCTCATGCTCATCAACGACGAGGAGACCGTTCATTCGGTTACTTCATTGGCTCTTCTATTCTGATTCGTACCATCCTGAACCAAAAATCAATCCATCATAAAGTATAACCCATGTATGCTTGCGTTCGACCTTACCCGATTCCGGGTTATTCCAAACGTAGCTGACCCACTTCCCGTCTTCCCCTACTGACATTGCTTCCAACCCAAACGCGTACCCTGTTATGTCAACGTAGGCTGTCGCATCGGCTCCAATTAACGATGAATCAGGGTGGGCGATAGTTGTGCCACTCGCTACGTCTGTCATAGTGACATACCACTGCCCGTCTACATTTCTGCTTGAACTGTAGCGGTCAATAGCCGCTTGAAGGCCTTCCCGCTTATAAAAGCGGATGGCGTCCTGTACGAGCGCCTGAGCGTAGGCTTCCGGCTCATTCTTGGTTGGAATGGGAGCGCAGCCTGAAATGAGTAGCGCGACAATGAGAACGACAGAACGAATCGTGAACATTGGCCTCTTCCTTTTGTTGGACAGCAGCGGAGCGCTGCGGCAGAGTCCGGGTTGGCTCCCGTGCGCCCGTCAGGACGTCCAAAAGACCCGCCGAGGATTTCGCTGTGTCAGCCATAGTCGCGGCACAGGAGCCAGCCCTTTGCATAGTAACCCGACCCCAATGTAACTAGAATTTGTGCGGAATGTCAACCCGTCAGATCCCTTTTTTCTTGATATGGCGCCTTGTGCCTGTCGCAATCCAACACTCCGGCGAGGCTGCAGTTGGTTCGCCTGACGGCAGCCGCTCTGTTACTATTGTGACACCGTTCGCTTAGCCACTAATTGCCAACTTGTTTCTCAGTTTTCTACAAGGGGAGTACCCGCCGTGACCCGACCAATCGTACCCGGCCCAACCTACGCAGAGATGCGCGACCCGATCCGGCTCCCAACCAGCGTTCGGGAGGAAGTGGTATCCGCCCTGGCCACAGACGAACTGGCTTCCCTCAACCTCTTCAACATCAACTGGAAGAACACGGGCACGGACGTGGAGCGCATCATTCTGCCGAAGGAGTTGACCGGAGTTCAAGCCAATGTCATCGTTCTCAGCGGGCGCACCTTTCCCAGCGGGTCGATGAAGGTGGGGCCGGCCTACACGACCCTGGCAGAGGCCGAGGCCTTTAACGGTCTCAGACCGGGCGACCGCAGCATCATCGGCCCCAGCACAGGCAACTTCGGCATAGGGACAGCCTACGTCAGCGCTCTAAAGGGCTACCAGGCGGTAGTCGTAATGCCCGACACCATGAGCCAGGAACGCTATGAACGCATCCGCAGGTACGGCGGAGAACTTGATCTGACACCCGGTACGGAGTCAGACGTGATACTGACGCTTGAGCGTACACACAGCGAATATGTAAGCAGGCCGGAAAAGTATGTTGTGCTCGCGCAGTTCGAACTGATGCCCAACTACCGCTTCCACCGCCACGTCACCGGCGACGCTGTTGAAAAGGCCGCGGACGACGTCGGCAACGGCCAGGTTGCCGCCTTTGTGAGCGCGCCCGGCAGCGCTGGCACGCTCGCGGCCGGTGATCACGTCAAGTCTCTTTACCCCGAGGCTCGCATTGTGGCCCTCGAACCGCGCCAGTGCTCGACCCTCTTCGACGGCGGCCAGGGCCAGCACCGCATCGAGGGCATCGGCGACAAGATGGTTACGTTGATCCACAACGTATACAACACCGATCTGCTCATGCTCATCAACGACGAGGAGACCGTTCAGGGAATGGAAGTGGCCCAATCAGGGACAGAGGCTCTCGTCGACCGCCTCGGGTTGGAGAGTCAGGCGGCACAGCTGCTGCAGGGCAAGTTCGGGCCCAGCTGCATCTGCAACATCATCGGTGCCATCAAGACCGCCAAGTACCTTGGTCTTGGCCCGCAGGACAACGTCGTCACCATCGCCACCGACAGCTACGACCGCTATCCATCCGTCAGCGCCGACCTTTACCAGCGTCACGGCAGCAGGCCGGACGTGGATACGCTGGAGTCCTGGGCCAAATCGGTTTTCCTGGGCGCATCAGTTGGCGAGATCATCGATCTCAACCGGCCCGGCGAACACGAGCGGCTCCAGACGATGAAGCATGACCTGTGGACCCGATTTGGGTACGGCAGCGACCTGATCGAACTCATGACCAGCCAAGTCTTTTGGGATGAAGAGTATGGGAAAATCGAGGAAATCGATCCCGCGATCGACGAAATCCGCGGATCGTTGACGCAGGCCGCCTGAGTCCCGCGTGTTTCTTTTTGTTTCCGGTATGGGAAAAGAGGCGCAGTAAGCGCACCGGATCTCGTTGATTGGATTCCGGGGCGCCTACAACTCAGTCGCTCTCGCGCAGAACCGGGTAGGCTCCACCTGCCGAGCGCACCAGCAGCCGTTCACCGATGGTTGTCTGCCCAGGCGCACTCACGACCGCCCCGTCACCTTTCTGCACGATGCTATACCCGCGGGACAACACGCCGGAAGGATTGAGGCCCTCGAGCCGCGCCTTGCCGGATTCCAGTTGCTCTTTCCGGCGGCGCAACTCGCTTGCCGTGACCCGCCTCAGCCGTTCCTCAACCTCATCCAAGCGCTGTCGCGCAAGATCGATCTGCCGCAACGGGGCGCCCCGCGCCAGCCGGCGGCGCAGCTCCCGCCATTGCACTCTCCGACCAGAGACTTCCTCCAAGCCAGCCCTGAGCAACCACAAGCGCGTCTGCCTGACCCCGTCCAGCATCTCCCAGCGATCGGGCGTCGCCGCAACCGCCGCTCCTGTGGGAGTCGGCGCCCGCAGGTCGGCGACAAAGTCGGCAATCGTGAAGTCGGTCTCGTGGCCGATGCCGGTCACGACAGGCACTTTGCTCCCGGCGACGGCATAGGCGACCACTTCCTCGTTGAATGCCCACAGGTCCTCGATCGAGCCGCCGCCGCGTACGAGCAGAATCGTGTCCAGATACCTTTCTCCACGTTCAGCCTCCTCCACCGCCGAATCGAAAAACCCGCTACCATTGCCAGTGGACAAAAGAGGAAGTTCGGTAAGATCTTCGCTGGAGAAAGCGCCGGGAGATCCCGCCCTTCCCGTGAAACTGTTGGCGGCCGCGAGAGCTGCAACGATCTGCCCAGGCGCCTCCGCCCCCTGGACCTGCGTCGGAAAGAGGACCGCCTCTGCCAGCGGCCAGCGCTGGCGCAGAACGCGCAACACGTCCTGAAACGCCGCCGCGCTCTGGCTGGTTACGATTCCCAATCGCCGTGGAGCAGCCGGTATCGGCCGCTTGCGCGCCGCCTCGAACAGGCCTTCGCCGGCAAGCCTTTCCTTGAGCGCCTCGAACTGTGCGTAGAGCTGCCCCCGTCCCGCAGGCCGGATCTCGTCCGCATAGAACTGGTACTGGCCGCGCTCAGGATAGACGGTCACATGCCCATGCGCCAGTACCTGGTCGCCCTCATTCGGGAGCCAGGCGTGCCGGTGAGCGTTTCCCCGCCACATTACTGCATTGATGACCGCGCCGCTGTCCTTCATGCTGAAATAGATATGACCGCTGCCCGCTCTCGTCCACCGACTGACCTCGGCCAAAACCCAGACATCCCGGAGCAGCTCGTCATGCTCAAACAGTGAAGTTACGTGCGCCGTCAGTTGCGTTATCGTCAATGGATTCATAGTCGCGGAATTCTACCACGTCTGCTGTCCGTTTTCACAGGAGATGCCGGTCCTGCGGAATATCGCATCGCCATACACTCGGGGAAACCGACCTGAGGTCACATTCATATTCTTGTGAGATAGCTGGAAAGGCCCTTTGGAGTCCTCTTACGCAGCTCTTCGGAAGACTTCAACGCCTCACATAGTGACACTATACAGTTCTTATATTGACAAACATCAATATAAGCGTTAGGATTGATGGCTAACAAGAGTTTCCGGTCCAAGGGACTCCTTTGCAATGGGCCGTTGATGGGTAAGGTTTTCCGAATTGAAGAGGGGAACAAGCGATGGCAACCGAACTGACAACTCCAGGACGTCCAGAGAGATTGGGAGCACCTGGTCTGCTGGCAGAGCCCGTCGGTGAGTCCCGGAAAGAAGAGCCATGCAAGGGTGTCCCCGATACAGAGTTTGCAGACGAAGCAAGCGAAGACGCGCTGGCGGCCGCGTTCAAGGCCATCGGCCACCCTGTTCGTATGCGAATCCTTGAAATACTGTCTCGCCAGTCAGACCCCTTGTGCGTCTGCCATATCGAGTCCCGGTTCACCCTGTCGCAACCTACCATTTCGCATCATTTGCGCTTGCTGCGAAAGGCAGGCCTGGTGAACAGCGAGCGACGCGGGACCTGGATCTACTATTCAGTCAGAAAAGAAGGGGTCCAGCCTCTCTATTCCTTCATGAGTTCAATCATCCGCGATTAAGGAGAAACTGCGCATGTCAGTTCACACCAAGGTACCGCACATTCCGAACGAAATGCAGCCGCAAGACTGCTGCGGAACAACAGAACAGTCGTCAGCAGTTGCACTCGAGGATCATCAGGCCATCCGCGACGAAGTCCAGTCCTACTATGGAAATGTCGCCGAACTGCAACTGAACGGCGGCGGTTCGCAGGACTGCTGCGGCAGCGAGTACTACGCAGTTGAAGACCTGAGCCAGCTGCCCGACGCAGCCGTAAACAGCAGCAGAGGTTGCGGCAATCCGAACGCGATCGCCTCGCTGCGGCGAGGCGAAACGGTACTCGATCTCGGCCTCCGGCGGCGGCCTGGATGTTCTGCTCGCGGCCCGCCAGGTTGGTGACGACGGTTACGTCTACGGCGTCGACATGAACGACAGAATGCTCGAGCTGGCCGGGCGCAATGCCGACAAAGCAGGCGCGGCCAACGTGGAGTTTCGCAAGGGAGACCTGGAGGAACTTCCATTGCCGCCCAATACGGTCGACGTGATCATCTCCAACTGCGTCATCAATCTCACCGCCGACAAAGGCAAGGTCCTCAACGAGGCCTTCCGCGTGCTCAAGCCGGGAGGACGGATCGCGATTTCGGACATTGTCGTCGACGGCGATCTTTCCGGGCTGCCGGTCAGCGAGGAACAGATTCGCGCCGGACTGAGCTGGGCCGGTTGCATCGCCGGCGCCCTGACAATCAGCGAATTCACTGCGCTGTTGCAGGCGGCCGGTTTTGACGAAATCGCCATTACGATCGAGCAGCGTTACACGCCGGCCGACTTCACGCGCGACCAGCCCTCGGCACTCTCGGATCTCCAGCCGGCCCAGTTGCAAGAACTGCTCCATCGCTTTACCAGCAGCAGCATTCAGGCGCGAAAGCCTTGACGGTGAGCAGGTACTGGACGGTCTGGTCGGCGGCCCTGCTGTTTTTTGCCGCCTTCTACGCCCTCCTGGTACCTGTTCCCCTCTACCTGGAGGCAGCCGGCTTACCCGACTGGCAGATTGGATTGGTCCTGGGGGCTTTTGGCGTTGCCTCTCTGGTTGGTCGCCCACTGACTGGCGCCGTCAGCGACAATCTGGGCCGGCGTCCGGTCATCCTGTTCGGTACGGTGTCCCTGGCCGTGGGCGCGGCCCTGATGAGCTTCACATCCAATCCAGCGCTTCTCTTCGGGCTGCGCGTCCTCCAGGCGGCGGGTTATGTCACCTTTACGACCGCCGCCACCGCTCTCGTCGCCGACCTGGCGGAACCGCAACGCAGGGGCGCCGCCCTCGCCCTTTTCGGCGCGGCCGCCAACGTCGCCATTACTTTAACCCCGGCCGCGGTCAGCGCTGGCCTGGAGCAGCTCGCTCCGCAGTTCGGCTGTCCGGCCTCCCCTTGCCCTACCTGGTGTATTCAAGTCGGGGAAGGTTCTGCTGCCGTCGGAGGCGAAGGTGTGTGCCCAATTTGGGGCCGCGGCATCGGCCACAGCGCTTTCTTTCTGAGCTCAGGGTTATCTCTCCTCGCCGGCGCACTCGTCTGGCGGGTGATACCAGGGGTCAGCAGACGGATGGGCGGCAGTTTCAGCTCCGCCCAGCTGGTCTCGCTGCCGCGCCCCTTACGGGGCCCGATGCTCACGACCGCCCTCTTCGGCGTCAGCTTCGGCGCCCTCTTCGCCTTTCTTCCGCTGCTCGCGGAACGCAGGGAGCTGGCCTCGACGGGCACCGCTTACGCCGTCTACGGCGTCTCGATCATCGTCACCCGCATCCTGACAGGACGGCTGCTCGACAGACCCAACCGCGGCCGGGTCCTTCCACCTGCCCTGATCATTAACGCCACAGGCCTGGCGGGCCTCTCGGTCGCGGCCGACATGCCCATCCTTGCCGGCAGCGCCGCGCTGATGGGCATAGGCTCCGGCATCTGCCACCCCGCCCTGATCGCAATCTGCGTCGACCGCATGCCTTCTGCGCAGCGCGGTCGCGCCACGGCCGGTTTCTATCTGGCTTTCGATCTTGGAATTGGACTGGGGAGCTGGCTTCTGGGCGTGGTTCTCGACGGGGTCGGGCTGTCGGGTCTCTATTTTGCGGCAGCGCTCGTCAGCGTAGTCGCTGCGGTATCCGCCCCGCTTCTGACCGGCAGCCAGCGAGCACAGACACCAACGGCAACCTGAAAGTCCCAAGACCCACTGATACCCGCTCGATCCGCTGCACGCATCAGACGTATTGCCATACCCGGAGTTCCTACCGTGCGGTGGTCGCCTGAAGCACCCATACCTCCGGTTCCTCCGGAAGTCCAGCTTTCGTCAGCTCGATTTCCGGGGCATCCGCTCTCCGAACACGCGCCGGTGAGTATCGCTGCGTGAACTCCTTTATGTCGGCCATCCTGGGAAACTTGCAGCCCGGCAGTTCATAGTGCATCGGAATCGTCACCGCCGGCCGCAAGATATCCAGGGCATCATGGAGGTCCGGCAGCCCAATCGTGGGCGGCCCGCCCGTTGGGACGATCGCCACGTCCACGCTACCCATCCGCTCCAGCTGCCACCCTTCCAGGCGATTGCCGACGTCGCCGAAATGAACGAGGCGGATCCCTTCAACTTCGAAACAGTACATCGCATTGTCGCGCGGTTGCAGCTTCACGCGCATCGACTCCATCGCCGGGATAGCTCTGAAACGGATTCCTGCATGCGTCATGACACTCGAATCCTCGGGCTGCCGGCCCGGAAGGCCGCCGGGGCCCGGCCCATCCCCGCCTGCAAAACTCAGAATATGCGTGGCCGTTACTACCTCCGGCTCTCCCGGGATCATCTCCGCGTTGGCGTGGGCGGAGTCGTCATCCGAACTGCGAACAACGATATCAGCAGTCTCGGTTACAGCTGCGAATCCGGACTTCTGCGGCGTATAGGGGTCGGTAACAATGCTGACGCCGTCGCCTTCGATTCGCAGACAGGCATGTGCATACCACTTGATCCTCATGCTGTCCCTCTTGCACTTGCTCCTGCCGGTTGACTCACTCCGGAAACAACAGGACAGACTTGGTCCCTTCACCGGTCTGCACCCGCCGCACCGCCGCCAGGATATCATCCAGCCCGCAGCGTGTCGAAATCACCGCCTCGATTTCCTGAGTGTGTTCGCCAACAAAACTGAATGCTTTGTGGAACTGCTTCACCGATGAGGCAAACGTCCCAGTCAAAATAATCTCTCCGTAATGGATCCTGCGGGGATCAACAGTTATCATCTCACCACGCGGTGTGCCCCCAAACACATTGAAGACGCCACCGTTCCGCACGAGCGGCAGATAGCTCTCCATCACCTGCGGGATGCCGACAGCCGCGATGACAACGTCGGCGCCAACTACAGTCAGATCGCGCACCACCGCCGCCGCGTCATCCTCTTCCGGATTGACCACTCTCATCGCGCCCAGGCTCAGGGCCTTGGCCAGTCGGTCCTCGTTCATGTCTATGCAGACGACGTCGGCGCCCAGCGCGTTCGACACGATAGTATGCAATAGACCCAACGGACCCGCTCCAACCACAACGACCGTATCACCGGCCTTCGTCCCGCACTGATCGGCGGCCGCTATGCAACAGGAGGTCGGCTCTATCATCGCCGCCAGGTCAAACGGCATGTCACCGATGTCAATGACCCCGCCCAACCCAACAACCTCCGCCGGGATCCTCACGTATTCCGCGAATCCACCGTCGTCGCCATGTCCCAGTCCATGCTCCTCCAGGCAGAGACTGTTGCGACCCTGGCGGCAGTAAAAGCAGTCGCCGCAGGCGGCAATCGGATACACCGCTACGCGCTGGCCGACGTGCATGCCCGCCCCTTCCGTTCCGGTTCCCAACTCAACGATCGTCCCGGCAACCTCATGCCCCAGAATCGCGGGAAGTTCGGCAGGAATCCCGGCTCCGCTCAGGATCTTGACGTCGGTTGCGCAAATGCCGGACGCCCTGACCTTCACGACTACCTCACCGCTGCGGGCTCGGGGCCGCGGGACTTCGGCTATTCTGATCTCATTCTTCCTGTAAACGACTGCCGCCTTCATCCGGGAGCAGTTCCTCTACCCTGCGCCGATTCAATATCTCGAGCTCCAGCCGTTCATTCTGCTGAATGAAATGCGTCCCCGAACTATCCGTACCGTCGTACTGCGCGTCTATCAGTTCGATCAGCCTCAACGCCCTGTTACGCAGAATCCGGTTGAAACGCTCGAAGTCTGCGTCCTCGATCTTGCCGACTCCGTGATCGAACTCAAGATCCCTGATCGCCTCCAACGCGACCTCTTTGCGGGTAAGCAGGTCGGCCAGCCGCTCTCCTTCCGTCGAGACCGAGGTCTCTGTCCGGCTGAATAGAGGCCAAACGACGTATCCCACCGCCGCAATGCCCACTACACTAATCAGTATTAGTGTTATCCACATATTTTCCGGACCCCCCTCCTTCAGGCCGTCGCCTGTCCTGCCGCCGCTCCTTCAGGCAAAGGGGTAGTCAACTCTCGCGAGGAACGCGCAGGCAGCGGATGGGGCCATACACTGACAAGTGTGCCCACCACAACAAGCAGCCCGCCGACCCACATCCACATCGTAAGCGGATTAATGTAAACGGTGAAGGTCGCGCTGCTGCCGTCGCCCTCCCAGCCGTTGAGAATCACATATACGTCTTCAGCAGGTGTCATACGCAGCCCGACTTCGCTCGTTGGCTGGTCCGGCGTCTTTTCGTAGATGTTGCGGCGGGGGAAAAGCTTTCCCAGCGGCCGGCCGGAGGACGCGTCTGACACGTTGAGATTGGCCCTTATCTCGGTATGGTTGCTCTTCCGCTCCGATTCGAGGGCGACATATTGCAGCGTATATCCGGCAAGCTCGACCGAGTCCCCTTGGCTCAAGGTGACGTGCGTCGTCGACTGGTAAAACTCGTTTCCAATAATAGCGACCCCAATCAACACAATGCCGAAATGAATGACGTACCCCCCATAGCGGCGTCCATTGCGGCGGATCAAACCCCACAGAGCGGCGGGGAACGGTTCCCCTCTTGACCGCCGCCGCGCAGTTGCCCCCCGCGCAAACTCCTGAACAATTGTCGCCGCCACGAATATGCAGACACTGAACCCGACAATCGGAAAGACGTTTCGGCTTGTGAGAAGCAGAAAGGGAACCGAAACCAATGCTGCCGCCAGCGGCCACGTGAACTGTCTTCGCAGAGCCTTCGCGCCCGTTCGCCGCCATCCCAGCAGCGGACCGACGCCCATCAAAACAAACAGCAGCAGGAAGAGAGGACCCGCCACCCGATTGAACCATGGCGCCGCCACCGAGATCCGTTCCCCCGTCAGGATCTCGCTGAACATGGGGTAGAAAGTACCCCACAGCACAACGAATGCTATGCCGGCGAACAACCAGTTATTGGCCAGGAAGGCCCCTTCGCGGCTCGAGATTGAATCGATCTCGTTTTCGCCCTGCAGGAAGGGCAGGCGCTGAAAGAGAAGGAGCAGAAACCCGACCGTAATCACCGCCAGGAAAACGAGGAAGTAGGGGCCCACCGGGCTCTGCGCAAAGCTGTGAACGCTGCTCAGAATGCCGCTGCGCGTCGTGAAGGTACCGAGGATGACCAGGGTAAACGTCAGCCATATCAGCGTGACGTTCCACACCTTCAGAATGCCGCGCTGCTCCTGAATGATGATACTGTGCAGAAATGCCGTCGCAGTCAGCCACGGCAGGAAACTGGCGTTCTCCACCGGGTCCCAGGCCCAGTATCCGCCCCAGCCCAGCTCCATGTACGCCCACTGGCTGCCCATGATGATGCCCGCCGAGAGAAACATCCACGGGATCAGCGTCCAGCGCCGCACAGTCCGCACCCAGCGCCGGTCCAGGCGCCTGCTCAACAGAGCGGCGACCGCAAACGCGAAGGGTACACTCAGCCCAACCCAGCCCAGGTAGAGCATGACCGGGTGGATCACCATCCAGTAGTTTTGGAGCAACGGGTTCAGTCCGCGCCCATCACTCGGCGCCACGCCTATCTGTTCAAAGGGGTTCGCGCTGAAGACCAGCAGGACAAGGAAAAACAGAAGTATCGCCAGCAGAGTCCCGTTGACGTAGGGCATCAGCGTGCGCTGTCTCGTTCGAAATGTCAGCGCTGCCGCCGTAGTGAATAGACTGAGCAGGAGAGTCCAGAAGAGGAGACTGCCGGCCTGACCGCCCCAAATTGCGGCGAACTTGTAGAAGCTGGGTAGACTTCGCTCTGAACTGTTCCAGATATAGGCGATCTGGAACTGGTCTGTCAGCAGACCGTACCACAGGATGATCGCAGAGACACCTACCAGTCCGCAAACAGCGTATATCGAGTGGAAACTGCTCGTCGTGAGCCTGTGACCCCAGGCAACTGCAGGATCTGTTTCGGAGGGTCTGCTCTGCCTTGAAGTTGCGGCGCCTTGCGCGGCTCCACTCGGGTCCAGCCGGCCTCCCCAGAATCCTGCCGCCATGCCAAAGGCGCACAAAATCAAGGCCAGCACCAGCGTCAAGTAAGCGAAGTCAAATATCATCGCCTGTTACAACTGGAGCTGGCGGAGACGAAGGGCATTGACGACGACGCTGACACTCGAAAAAGCCATCGCGGCCGCCGCCAGAATCGGGTGGAGCTGCTGCAGAAACGGCGGGGCCCAGGCAAAAGGCGCCAGGATGCCGGCCGCAATCGGAAGCAGGGTGACGTTGTAGCCAAACGCCCAGATCAGGTTCTGTCTGATATTTCGCATCGTTGCCCGGGACAGCAGGATCGCTTGAGGAACGCTGCGCAGGTCGCCCCGGATGAGGGTCACGTCGGCCGCCTCCATGGCCACGTCCGTGCCAGTGCCGATCGCGATGCCAACGTCGGCCTGTGCCAAAGCCGGCGCATCGTTGATGCCGTCACCAAGCATCGCCACCTGAAAGCCTTCCGCCTGCATCGCCTTCACCTGGTCGACCTTTTGGCCGGGCAGCAGCTCCGCGATCACCCGGTTGATGCCTACTTCCCTTGCGATCGCGTCGGCAGTTGCCTGGTTGTCGCCGGTCAGCATGGCAACCGTGAGCCCCATCTTGCGCAGAGCGGCCACAGCCTCCCCGGAACCCTCCTTCACCGTGTCGGCTACTGCGATCAACGCCGCTGCCCGACCGTCCACGGCCAGCCAGACCGTGGACTTGGCTTCGGCCTGAAGCTCCTCATATCGGGGCGCCAGCCCGTTCAGATCGACCTTTTCCCGTTCCATCAGACGCAGATTACCGATCAGGACCCGTTTCTCTTCAACATCCGCCGCGATGCCGTGGCCGGCGAGCGCTTCAAATTGGGTGGGTTCGGCCAGTTCCAGTCCGTTTGCCTGGGCCGCCCGCACGATCGCCTCGCCGAGGGGATGCTCCGACCCGCGCTCGGCCGAAGCCGCGAGCCTCAGCAGGTCGGTTCGTCCCGCCGGGATAGGCAACTGTGCGCCAGGACGGTCAAATCCGATTCGGGGTGTTTCCTGGCTCACCACCAGATCGGTGACCGCCGGTTTACCCTGGGTAATCGTCCCTGTCTTGTCCAACAGAACCGCCGTGAGCTTCTGTGTATGTTCCAGGGCAACACTGTTCTTGAACAGGATGCCGATGCCAGCGCCCTTGCCAATGCCCACCATGATAGAAGTTGGCGTGGCCAGACCCATCGCGCACGGACAGGCGATCACCAGGACCGCCACCACTCTCAGCAGCGCAGCCACAAATCCGGCCCCTGCAAACATCCACACCACAAAGGTCACGCCCGCCAAGCCGATCACCGCCGGCACAAAGTAGGCCGCAACCTGATCAACCATCCTCTGAATCGGGGCCTTGCTGCCCTGGGCCTCCTCTACCAGCCTGACAATCTGCGCCAGGGCCGTCTCCCGACCTACTTTGGTCGCCTCGATTCCCAGCAGGCCCGGTCCATTCAGGGTCGCGCCGAAAACCTCGGCGCCCGATGCCTTGTCTACCGGCATGCTCTCCCCGGTAAACATGCTCTCGTCGACGCTGGACTCGCCGGAGACGACGACCCCGTCGACCGGAATCCTCTCTCCCGGGCGAACGACAACCATGTCCCCGACCAGAACCTCCTCGACCGGGACGGCAAATTCCTGTCCCTCGCGCAACACGCGCGCCGTCCGGCTCTGAAGACCCATCAACCCCTTTATTGCCGCGCTCGTACGGCCTTTCGCTCTCGCCTCCAGAAGTTTGCCCAGGACAACGAGCGTGATGATGACCGCCGAAGTCTCGAAGTAGACGTGTCCGCCAAGCAGATCGCTGCCGATGGACATGGCCGCCAGCACCGCCAGGCTGAAAACGTAGGCAACCGTCGTGCCCATCGCCACCAGAACATCCATATTGGCACTGCGGTTGCGCAGGCTCTTGAACGCGCCCACGTAGTAGTCCCAGCCGACGAAGAACTGCACCGGCGTAGCCAGCAGGAAGAGCAGCCAGTTGACCCAGGCGCCATGCGCCCACGCGCCAAGAAGACCGAAGTCCCGCCCCATGCTTATCGTCAACAGCGGAAGCGAAAAGACGACGCCCACCAGCAATCGATTGAACTCGTGCCGAATTGCCGCCGCGCGCGCCGCTGCCTCAGGATCCTCTTCGGCCTTCTCGAAAAACTGAGGCGTTTCTCGCGCGGGAACCGGACTGCCCCCGCTCGAGGCGACCGGGGCATCGGCGCCGCCGGTTGTCGGCGCACCCGGCGGCGCTTCGGGCGACGGGGAAGCCGCCGCAACTGTATCGTATCCGGCCCTGCGAATGGCCTCCACAATCGGACCGCGTGACCCCAACCCGCTCACATATTCGACACTTGCCTGCTCCGCCGCAAAGTTAACGCTGGCATATACCACGCCGTCAACCTCGCCGATAGCCTTCTCAATGGCATTGGCGCAGGCCGTGCATGACATTCCGATGATTGGCAACGATAGAGTTAGCGTGGGGATCTTGTAACCGGCGCGTTTGACCTGCTGGCGCACTTCCGCCAACACATCATTCGCCGACCGTTGATTGGCATCGACGATCAGCGTCAGCCGCTCACTGGCGAAGTTGACCGCAGCCTCTTCCACCGCCCCAGCCTTCTTACTGCTGGCCTCCACCGAAGCAGCGCAACCGAGACAGGTCATGCCGATCACCGGGACAATGAGTTGCTTTGTTTCGTTCATCTGATGGTTCGGGTTCTTCTTATGGACAACATCACGTCAAACGCTCTGGTCGCTGGCAGTTCTGGCTATCAAACCTGTACAGGCAGGCTGACGAATGTTATCCAAATGAAAGCCTTGCCAAAGTTTCGCCCAACGCAGTCTCAAGCCTACAGTACCACAGATGCAGTGATTTATGAAAACTGAAATCGGCCGCCAAGGCATCCACAGCCCTGGAAATGCAACTCGTTTCGGGACATACGCGGAGATGGTCCAACCCGTACTGGCAGCAGGAATCAGTCACATGAATCAAGCCCAGCCCGAATATCCTATTTGAATGGCGTGGCCGTCTGTGCTAAATTTGCCCTGAGTCAGACGGCGCGAAAGTTGCCGGGCTGACGAGAGCGGATTCCCCGAGCTTTCCGCGGAATCCGTTCAGGGGCGACGCAGTTCACCATTCGTCGCGGCAGACGGAGGCTGAGAATGACAGCCGAGTTGACAGGCTACACCGACAAATTGAGCGTCGCTCCCGGCGAGCAGATTCGTTTCATGGTGAGTACGGACGTCCCGAGCTACAACTCGACGCTGGTCCGCCTGATTCACGGCGATCAGAATCCGGCCGGCCCCGGCTTCAAGGAAGAGCTTGTGGAGACGGAGATCGACGGCCTCAGGCCCGGCCGCCGACAGGTCGCCCGCACCGGTTCCTTTGTCGTCGTGTCCGACTGCGCTTTACTCAGTGAGGTGACCAGCTTTACTCTACAGGCCTGGATCTGGCCGACAACGCCTCAGATCGGAGAGGCGCAGGGACTGTTGAGCAAGTGGTCTTCCGACGGGAGCGGCATCAGCCTCGCAATAGGGGAGGAAGGCGCACTTGAGCTATGGTTGGGCGATAGCGGCGCCACCTCCAAATTCACAACAGACCGCACGCTGAGGGCACGCGAATGGTACTTCGTCGCTGCCTCATTTGACAGCCAGGCAGGGAGGCTGCTCTTGGTCCAACGTCAGTGCTCCGATTGGCCCTCCGACTCTTCTTCCGTCTCAATTGAAGAGACCTTCCAGGCCCGCGTCTCCTGCCGCAATAGCCACCCTTTGCTCATGGCCGCCTCAAGCCTCAGGACGGATCCGTCATACAACAGAGCGGCACTCGGGCTTTTCAACGGCAAGATCGACAGCCCCCGCCTCTTCAAGCGTGCGTTGACAGGTGACGAGATCGAGCTCCTGAAAAGAGACATTCCTCCCGAAGAGGTGGCAGGGGTCGACCTTGTCGCGTCTTGGGACTTTTCGCTAGACCAATCTTCGGCGACAGTAACCGACTCCGGTCCTCACCGGCTGCACGGCGCCGCGGTAAACATGCCAACCCGGGCCGTGACCGGCCGCAACTGGACATCCACCGAAGCCGACCACAAGCACGCCCCGCAGGAGTACGGAGCCATTCATTTCCATCAGGATGATCTTGAGAACGCGGGGTGGTTGCCGGAGTTCGAGTTGAGAGTACCGGTGGGACTGCGCAGCGGCATCTATGCCGCGCGATTGGATGGAGAAGGGCAGGAAGACCATGTCCCTTTCATCATACGGCCCCCTCGGGGCGCCACAGGGGGGCCAATCCTGTTCCTCGTCCCCACCTTCACCTACCTGGCCTACGCGAATGATCGGATGGAGGCTGGCCAGAGCTTCTTTGCCTCCCAGCCAGAAGGGAAATTCACTCCAGACCCGCTCGATCACTACCTCGCGCAGCGGCCCGAGTTCGCAATGTCTCTATACGACAATCACTCGGATGGCAGCGGCTGCTGCTACTCCTCCAGCCTGCGCCCCCTCGTGAACATGCGCCCAAAGTACCGTCACATATTAACCAAAGGGGGGCGGAATCTGGGCGCCGATCTTTACGTGATAGACTGGCTCGATCAAAAGGGATACGAATATGATGTTGCCTCCGACGGGGACTTGCATTACGACGGGCTGGACCTCCTGGCCGGCTACAAAGTCCTGGTCACCGGTACGCACCCGGAATACTGGACCGCACAGATGCTGGCTGCACTGGAAAGCTTTCTTGCGCGAGGCGGGCGGCTTGCCTATCTGGGGGGAAACGGCTTCTACTGGGTAACAAGTGTCGACCCGGAGCGGCCCCACGTAATTGAATCCCGCCGCGGCATGGCCGGCACGCGCGCCTGGAACTCCGCGCCCGGGGAATGCTATCACAGCACGACCGGCGAGATGGGCGGACTATGGCGATATCGCGGCAAGAGTCCCAACAGGCTCGCAGGCATCGGCTTTACCGCCCAGGGCTGGAGCGATCCGGCCCCCGGATACACACGGCAGCCCGGCAGTTTCGACCGGCGGGCGGCATTCATTTTTGAGGGAATCTCCGCAGACGAAACCATCGGCGACTTTGGACTGATTTATGGCGGCGCCGCCGGCGATGAGTTGGATCGAGTCGACTTCGCCCTGGGCACGCCTCACCACACAGTTCTGCTGGCCTCCTCCAGCGGACATGGGCCGTCGATCAGTCCAGTCATCGAGGACTACCTCCAGACCGACAGCGGTTTGATTGGAAGGGACTGGCCGAATGTGCGCGCGGACATGGTCTACTTCGAAACGCCCAATAACGGCGCCGTCTTCTCGGTAGGGTCGATATGCTGGTGCGCAAGTTTGTCACATAACGAGTATGACAACAACGTATCGCGCATCACCCAGAATGTGCTGGACGCTTTTTCGCAGTCTGAAGAGCTTCCTCCGAATGCCTCGCGATAACCTGCTCCCCGTCCAGCCAAGTCCGGCATCGATTTCAGCGCAATCATTCTCTCCTGTGTTGTCTCTCTCCGGGGAAGTCCGGTCGCGTTGGGCAGTTGAAACGTGTTTGCCCATCCCAATCCGCCGTAGTAAAATGCGGCGAAATCTTTCAGGCGTGCGAAGAATTGCAGCCCGGCGGGCGGACAACCTCCCGACACGGGCCGCTCACCCCAATTCGTTTCACATTTTACCCATCGAAACGACCCGCTCTGGCCGGCAACATTCGTCTCTTTGATACGGAGTTTTATCCCGTAGTCGCATTTCTCCAATAGCCCCGACACTCAGCAGTACGATTTCGAACAGAAACAGCGCTCGCCTGACCCGAAGGACCGGTCCGGAAATTCTCTTGAAGTCTGGTAATCCCCCTCGGCATCCGGAGTTCCAAATCCAAGGAGGCAGATCGATGGAAAGCAAGCTGCGCACGAGACGCGATTTTCTGAAAGGGTCCGCTGTTGCTGTCGGCGCGGCCGTCTTGACGGCATGCGCCCCCGCCGCGCAACCCGCAGGTGATATGGCAGAGTCGGGCGATGAAATGGCCGCCGTCGAAGAGATTCTGATCCGTTTCGCCATGTGGGACTGGTACGCAAATACGCCTGGTGTCCGCTGGGACGAGTGGAACCAGACCGAAGCCTTCCCGATCTTCGAAGAAGCCAACCCCGGCACAAAGCTGGAGTGGGAGCCGCTAGGCAGCGGCTGGCCGGACAAGATCCTCACGCAGATGGCCGCTGGCACTGCGCCGGACATCATTTCGACCTGGTCCCCCCATATCGACACCTGGGCAGAGAAGCACCAGCTCCTCGATCTTCAGCCCCTGATCGACGCCGACATTCCCAACGCCGACGACATCTATATCGGCTTCGCATGGGACCAGATGTGGGACCCGTTCAACAACATCCGCATGGGCATGCTGTCGGACCTGGATATCACGAGCATCTACTACAATAAGACCGCTTTCGAGGAAGAAGGTCTGCCGCTTCCGACCATCGACTGGACCGAAGACGAATACCTGGTCGCGGCAGAGACGCTGACCATCCGCGACGACAACGGCGACATCACCCGCTGGGGAGGGCAGTTGCGACCCGGCTTCTGGCTCAGCTACTCCTATCACGTTGAGACTCATGGCGGTGAGGTCCGCGACGAGGAAACCAGGATGCTTTGCGGACTGGGCGAACCCGAAGCGCAGGAAGGGCTCGAATGGGTACGCAGAAACATGTGGGACACGAACGTCTTTGCCCAGAATAACCAGATGACCGCCACCGGCATCCCAAATATGTGGACCGGCCTGCTGCCCGCCGAAGTCGTGGCCATGGCAGAGCGCAGCGCCGATCAGTTTTTCGCCCTCGCCGAGAGTATCACCGAGTTCGAGTGGGACATCGCCCATATACCGAGCGGCCCCAAAGACCGCGCCTGTATGGGCCTGCCCGACGAATGGGTTGTCTACAAGGGCGTCGTCGAGAGGGGAAATCACGACGAGGTCTGGGAGATGATGAAGTGGCTGACAGGGGACTGGTACCAGGAGAAGATCGCCACAGTGTCCGGCCGTATCCCTGGACTCCTCGCCATGGCCGACTCATGGGCAGATACGCTTCGCCAGACCGATCCCCGGCTGGAGCAGGTTCGCCTGGAGACCGTAGTCGAACAGTTGCAGATGGGATACCCGCGACGCGGCCCAACGTTCCGCTTCCAGCAGATTGCCGAAGAGCTGATCAATCCCGCCGTCGATCAGGTTTTTATCGAGGGCAAAGCCCCCGTCTCCATCTTTGAGGACATTGGCCCGCAGGTGACGGAGGCGCAGCAGGAAGCGCTGCAGCGGGCGACAGGATAGACCGTCTCTTGACATTTGGCCCCTGGCCGAATATTGGGACTGCAGGACAGGCGAAGCCAAAAGTAGAGTAGGGGCAGGGGGCAGGTCCATTCTCCTGCCCCCTGCCCCAATAGCCAAATCGCTTGTCTTGCCTCCCTACCGCGTCGGCAGCGAAAAGCCAATGCAACTCACTGCGACAAGCGCCGACCAGAACCGCTCGGGCGACGGTCCTGTTAAGGAGAACGCCAACAGTGACAGCTCACAGCAGCCTGTCAGATTTCCTGAAGCGCCGCTTGACACAGAGAACTGAGGACGTCCTCACCGCCTATCTTTGTCTGCTGCCGTGGATCATCGGCTTTCTCGCCTTTACCTTGGGGCCTCTCGTCTTCTCGTTGGTTCTGAGCTTCTTCCAGGCCGACCTGTTTACCCGCAACATCTTTGTAGGTCTCGGAAACTACGTGGATCTGGTCCAGGACCCCCTGTTCCTGAAAAGTCTGCGCGTTACAGCCATCTATGCCTTTGTTTCAGTCCCGCTAGGCGCAGCCACGGCTCTCGCAGTGGCCCTGCTCCTCAATCAGAAGGTGGTCGGCCTCGGCGTCTGGCGCACCGTCTATTACCTCCCTTCGGTCATATCGGGTGTTGCAGTGGCTGTGCTGTGGATGCAGATTTTCAACCCGCGCATGGGGCTCATCAACAATGCCCTCAAAGTGGTGGGCATTGAAGGTCCAAGCTGGATATTCGATTCCACCTGGGCGCTTCCGTCGTTGATCATCATGAGCCTGTGGGCAGTCGGCGCCAACATGCTGCTCTACCTGGCAGGATTGCAGGGGATCCCCACCTATCTGTATGAGGCAGCCAAGATCGACGGCGCTAATGTCGGGCGGCGCTTCTGGCACGTGACAATTCCCATGCTTTCGCCTACCATTTTCTTTAATGTGGTCATAAGCCTGATCGCCGCCTTCCAGTTCTTCACCCAGTCCTTCATCATGACAAACGGCGGCCCGAATAACTCGACGCTGAGCATGGTTCTGTTTCTGTATCGCAAGGCGTTTCAGCAGACTCGTTTCGGTTATGCCTCCGCGGTAGCTTGGGTTCTCTTCGCCATCATCATCTGTTTTACACTGCTCTTCATTCGCTCTTCCAGCCTCTGGGTCTATTACGCGGGCGAAGAGAGGACTGAGTAACAAGGACCAGAGGTCGCGGCAACAGGCCACACCACCAGATGAGCTCCTTTCTCGACATCGCCCTTATTGGCAACGCCAGACGAGTCTGGCATCCAGTCTTTCGGCAGATCGGGCTGCTGGCTCTTGTCCTGCCGGGCGCGAGTTTATTCCTGATTCCCTGGCTGTGGATGCTGTCAACGGCAGGCAAGGATACCGCTCTCATCTGGAAGACGCCGCCGGTGTGGATTCCTCCTGTCTACCACTGGGAAAACTTCATCAAGGCCTGGCTCCAGGGCGATTTCGCAGTCTACTATCTCAATACGTTTTACATCAGCGGCATGAATGTCATTGGCATTCTCATTTCAAGCGTCCTGGCAGCCTACGCCTTTGCCCGCATCCGTTTTCCTGGTCGCGACATTCTTTTCGTCGTCGTTCTCAGCACCATGATGCTGCCCAGGCAAGTGACGCTGATTCCCCTCTATATGATATTCAGTGAATTGGGATGGATAAACACGTTTAAGCCTCTTATTGTCCCTCTGTTCTTTGGCGACGCCTTCAGCATCTTTCTTCTGCGACAGTTTTTCCTGACCATTTCCAGAGAGCTGGATGACGCCGCGCTCATTGATGGCTGCCGCCGTCTGGGCGTTCTGTTTCGTATCCTGCTGCCTCTGACGCGTCCGGCCCTCGCAGTCGTCGCAATCTTCAATTTTACCTGGGCCTGGAATGAGTTTTTCACTCCACTGATCTATCTCGACTCGCCAAAACTGTTCCCGATCACTTTGGGACTGCACCGCTTCATAGGCCGCGCCCAGATCGATATCCAGTTCCTGATGGCCATGACGATCGTTTCCACTCTCATTCCAATCGGGATATTCTTTCTTACGCAGCGCTACTTTATTCAAGGCATTGTTATTACGGGAATAAAGGGATGAAAAAGGAGAACCGTCAGATGCAATCAGCAGAAACAGCCGAAAAAGAGAGCGGCTTCAAAGTCCTGACCCAGGCGCAGGTTGCCAGTTTCTGGGAAAACGGCTTCCTGGTCGTAGGCAAAGTACTCGAAGACGATCTCATACAGGAGATGCGCGCCGAGTACGACGAAGAGTTCGCTCTCGGGCGCAGCGGAGACCGGCCAGTTCGAAACCTGGCCGTCTTTGAAGACGATCATGACCATGATGAAGAGGGGGAGCAGGAGATGCTCCAATTCATGCAGATCTCCGAGCACAACGTGCAGTTCCACAAGCTGATCTACCATCAGGGCATACTCGACATCATCGAAGACGTAATCGGACCCAACATCCAGCTGTTCCACAACCAGGGGCTGTACAAACCGCCCCACCACGGGGGACCGATCTTCTGGCACCAGGACAACGCCTACTGGAGGTGCCTTCCCCCGAACCTGGTCAGCTGCTGGCTCACTCTCGACGACGTCGACCTGCACAACGGCGCTATGCAGTTCATTCCCGGCTCGCACCTGCGCCCCATGATCCATGACCAGGCCCAAGGCAGCGACGTCCTCCTCGACATGGGCAAGTTGGTCGACGACAACGAGGCCGTAGTGGGCGACCTGCCGGCCGGGGGGATCACCCTCCACCACTGTCAGACCTTGCACCGGACCGCGCCCAACACAACCGATCGCCAGCGTCGCGCTCTTGCCATCCATTTCATGACGCCGGGCACAAAGTCGGCGCGCACAGGCGAGACGATTCCAGTCAACTTCAGCCATCCCATGCTGCGCATGCGCTTCTGACCGGAAGACCGCTCACCACTCGGATTCCGGCAGACAGAATGACATTGACTGGAAGTAGATTCGTGACATGACGATCGAAAACCGCAGCGGGAAACCGGGCCTGTGAGTGCAGCCAGCCCTTTCCTTGCGGTGGGCAACTGCACACTGGACGACGTAGTCACCCCCGACGGGCAGATCTCGCCGCGTCAGCTTGGCGGCAATGCCGTCTATGCGGCCGCCGGCATGCGCCTCTGGGGGGCAGACGTCAGCCTGGTAAGCGTCGTCGGCTGCGACTATCCCACAACATGGCTGGACCAGTTGGCCGGCGCCGGCATCGACATCTCGGGCATAACTGAAATTCCCGATCCCCACCTGTTGCGCTCGCGCGCATTCTACTTTCCCGACGGCAGCCGCACAGACCGCATCGAAGAAGCACGCGACCTCCTGCCTGCACATGCCGGTGAAATCATCGACCTTGAAAGCGAGTACACCGACACCGGCAGCCCCCTCCACCGTCGCATCTGGCCGGGTTTCTGCCCTGACCTCACCCAATTTGCCGACATAGCGGGTAAAGCATCCTACGTCCATCTGGCCCCGGGACCGCTTCCTTGCAGCCGCGCCAACGCCAACTTTCTCAAAGAGCTGCGAGGCGACCAGGTCGTCACTACCTTCGACTGGCCGTGGTGGGACTGGGACCGGGAAGCCGAGGTCGACTTCGCCCTGCTCAAGAACATCGACTATCTTTTGCCCAGCATTGAGGAACTGACAGTCCATGCTGACGCCGTCTGCGCCGCTGACAGTGACGGCAAAGAGGATCATGGACACGTCTTCGAGGCGGCGCGGCGCCTGCTCGCATTGGGACCGCGCGGAGTCGGTGTCAAAATGGGGGCACGCGGATTGCGCCTGCTACTGCATGGAGAAAGGAACTGGATTCAGATTCCGACATTCCCCACGCAGGCCCTCGATCCAACCGGGGCCGGCGATGCCTTCTGCGGCGGCTTTCTGGTCGGGATGGCCCAGACGCGAGACGCCCGTCAGGCCGCCCTCTATGGCGCCGTCTCGGCATCCTTCATTATTGAGGATTTCGGCGTGCTTCACGCCCTGAGAGTTGACGCAGATCAGGCGCATTCAAGGCTGCAGCATCTGCAGGAGCGCTATGGTCGGCAGGAATTGGACGCTTGACAACGAAAAGTCGATTTGTTAACTTTGGCGCAGCATAAGAGCCGGACCGGTACGGTTGTCCTCAACACTCTACTCTTTCCAAGCTAACTCTCTAACTTCCTTCAGGTTCTGTCCGAATCCACACAATTTGAGGAGAATGACATGAAGTCAACGAAGCATGTGATGAAGCTGGTTCTATGTCTTGCTCTGCTGGCGTCGCTCATGATCGCCTGTGTTGCCGCGCCTGCGGCTTCGACCGAGTCCGCCCCTGCCGATGACTCCATGGCCGCTGAATCGAGCGAGGCAGAAGGACCGAGAATGGGCGGCGTCGTGGCCGGCTTTGTCTCATCCGATCCAAAGAGCTTTGATCCGGCCGCCATCGCCGGTTGGGATCAAGGGGTTATAGCCCCCAATCTGCTTGAAGGGCTCTTCCGCCTGTCGCCGGATGGCCGTGAGATCGAACCGGCCATCGCCGAGAGCTTTGAAGTGTCCGAAGACGGCAAGACCTGGACTTTCAACCTGCGCGCGGGCGCAAAGTTCCACAACGGCCGCGAAATCACCGCGGACGACTTCAAGTACAGCTTTGAACGTGTCCTGAATCCGGAAACCAGGAGCCCCAAGGCCTGGATGCTCTCCATCATAGTCGGCGCGCAGGAGTTCCAGGATGGCTCCGCCGATGAAGTCAGCGGCATCAGGGTCGTCGATGCCGGGACCTTGGAAATCGAGCTGGCCGAACCGCTGGCTCCCTTCAAGGCGATGCTGGCCAGCATCAACCTGGCGGTCGTGCCGCAGGAAGAGGTCGAAAAGTGGGGTGAAGACTTTGGCCAGAATGTCGTCGCCGCCGGGCCGTTCTCCTTGGGCGAGTGGAATCTTAACCAGGATGTAACGCTCAACGCCTTCGAGGACTACTGGAACGGACGCCCCTACCTGGATGCGGTCATGTTCCGCTTCATCGGTGACGAAAACACCCGCATCGTAGAACTGGACGCCGGGCGACTGGACATGGCCTGGGTACCCCCGGCGCACTGGGAGCGGTTCAGTACCGATCCGGTCTATAAGGAGAAGCTGGGCTGGGCAGAGACCTTCCACACCGATTTCATAGTCGTCAACCTTGACAACGAACCTTTCGGAACCAATGCCAAATTGCGGCAGGCCGTCCGCTACGCCCTCGACCTGGACGCCATCATCGCCAGCCTGCAAGGACGGGCCAACGTCGCCCAGGGACTGCTTCCTCCCGGACTGCTTGGATACGATGAGGACGCGGTCCTGAACTACCCAACCAACCTCGATGCGGCCAAAGCGCTGATGGCCGAGGCGGGCTTTGCCGACGGCGTTCCCGGCGCCTTCGACGTCATCCTTCCGCCCTGGGGAAACCTGATCAAGCTGCTGGAAATCTACCAGGCCAACCTGAAGGAGATCGGCATAAACATCGAAATCAAACCGACCGAGTTCGGGCCCTATATGGAGGCGCTGGAATCGGGCAGCTACGACCTCGCCTGGATGTACCGGGTGACCGACTACGCCGACCCGGACGGCTTCTACTATCCCCTCATGCACTCCGATAATCTCGGCGCCGGCGGCAACTACGCCCGCTACGCCAACGCCGACGTGGACGCCAATATCGCCACCGCCCGCGCTACCATCGACGACGCCGAACGCGCCCGTCTCTACCAGGAGGTGGACGCCCAATTCGCTGAAGACCTGCCCTACATTCCGCTGACCCACAACATCTATGTCGACGTATCGACGCCTCGCGTGCAGAACTATGTTCCGTCGCCGATGGATACCCATATGTTTCACCGTGTCTGGGTAGAGGAGTAGGCGGCCGCGCGGGCAACTCGCACAGCCCATCCTTGGGTCAGGACACCCGGTCGGGATCATAGGACGGGCTTTGCTGTTTGAGCTTAGTAAAGTCCTTAAGAGAATCAGCCGGTGCGTCGCACGCGTCTCGCAGATTTGCGCGCGTGCGGCGCACTATGTCAAAGGGAGGCAGGAATGGCCGCCAATACGGGTACACTGAATGATTATATCCGCGCAGGAAAACGCAAAGCCTACGAGCTGGGCAACCGAGGGCCGATCCAGTTCAACGACGACGGCACGCTCGACCAGGAGATTATAGACGCCTACTGGCGCTGCGGTTTCTACGTTCTGGAAGGCGTGCTGAGCGCGGAGGAGCTCGACGACCTGCGCACAGACATGGAGCAGGCCTTCGAGCGGGCGCCGTATACCAAAGACGCTACCGTTGACGCACGGGGCCGGCCTGCACTTGGCAACGACCTGGCCCGGCCGACGTTCCGCTTCGCCAAGCCGCTGAGCGATCCCTACGGCGGCACAGAGTTGGTCAGCGGACGCCACCCAGCCAAGATGAGCGAGCCAGCCCCGCCCGCCGACGCCCCCGACTATGTCATCAACAGTATCGGCAGCCCCCTGCAGATCATGGACTCCTGCTTACGGCTCTACGGTCATCCGCAGCTGCTGGCGATCGCGGCAAGCATCAACGGCCCCGACTTTACCCCTTTCACCGAGTCGGTCATCGTAAAGCGCGCCGGTCTTGGCCCGTCCGTCGCCTGGCATCACGACGGGACAACCCACTGGAACAGCCCCGACCTGGACGAGGGCACACACGGCTTCAACTTTATGGCGCAGCTATACGGGAGTACAGCCGGGAACGGCGTGTGGCTGCTTCCCGGCTCGCACAAAGAGGGCAAATCCGACATCAAGGCATTGGTAGAGGAGAACGGCTCCGACCGGCTTCCCGGGGCAGTGCCGATGGTCTGCGAGCCGGGCGACGTCGTCATGTCCAACCGGCAGGCCCTGCACGCCTCTTTCGCCAATACCTCGCCGGACAGGAGAATCACGATCAATTTCGGCTTTCACCGCCGCCGCTCCGTCCTCAATGTCCGCACGGTTCACGGCGGCCAGGAGGTCGTCTACGATGAAGAACGGGTCCGCGAACGCTCAAGGGTGATCGCGCTCGCTATCGACGCCCGCCACCAGCGTTTCCCCCACGAGCAACGTTACGTTTACCAGCCCCTGGCAGGAGAGGAAGAGGCCAATCGCTGGAGCGACGCGACACGGGCAAGCATTCTCAAGGACTACAATTTGAAAGACCTTGGCCTCTGAAAGTTCATCAGCCGCTTTCTTCAGAAGTCTGGTAATTTCGTACCCGTTGCCTGAGTCCGCGTCAGGACTGCGAGACACCTTTACTGAGACCGCCGCTGCCCCAGCATGCTCGGTTATACGGTTCGACGCCTCCTGCAATTTGTCCCCATCCTCATCGGGCTGGCAACAGTTCTGTTCGCTCTGCTGAACATCCTGCCCGGAGACCCGGCCCGCATGATGGCCGGCCCTTTCGCCAACCCCGACGTCGTTGAAACGATCCGTGAGGAGATGGGATTTGACCGCCCGCTCTGGGTCCAGTACCTGGACAATCTGGGGAACCTGGCGCGAGGCGAGTTCGGACGTTCCTACCAGTCCCGCCGCCCCATTCTGAAGGATATCCTGGAAGTTTTCCCCAAAACCGTGCAGCTGGCTGTAGCCGCCGAAGTTGCGAGCGCGCTCACCGGCGTCTGGCTGGGCATCGTCGCCGCCACGCGCCGCAACGGCTGGGCAGACCGTCTGATCATGACGATAGCGGCATTGAATCTTTCCTTTCCGCTCTTTTGGCTGGCCCTCATGTTGCAGATCGTTTTCGCAGTCTTTCTGCGCCTCCTGCCTCCCTCCGGCTATGGCGCAGGATTCGACCAGTTTGTCATATTGCCCGCCGTTACCCTGGCATTGCCGTCGCTGGGCCTTTTGGCCAGAATCACCCGCGCCGCTCTGATCGAGGTCCTGGGGGAGGACTACATCCGCACCGCGCGCGCCAAGGGGCTGAAGGGGGTCCTGGTCGTGAGGCGGCATGTTCTCCCCAATGCACTGATTCCTATCGTAACAACCATCGGCGCCGACTTTGTACGTCTGCTCGGTGGTATCCCGATAATCGAAGTGATCTTCGCCTGGCCCGGCATTGGCAAGTACGCCTATGACGCTCTGGTCTTTCGCGATCTTCCTGCCTTGCAGGCCTCCGTGATCGTACTGGCCGTCTCCGTATCCCTGGTCAACCTGGCAGTGGATCTCCTGTATGCGTTTATCAATCCGCGAATCCGCTACGTTTGACTGGCGGCGCTTCCCGCAAGCCCGCCTGCCGCTGATCGGCGCCGGCGTCATCCTCGTCTTCGTCCTGCTGGCAGCCTTCGCGCCCTTTATCGTCAGCGACCCCACCGAGATCGAAATGCGCCGCGAGCAGGACGGCGAGACGATCACGCCGCCTTTTGCTCCAAACCCCCGCAACCTGTTTGGCACCGACCAGCTGGGGAGGGACATCTTGGCCCGGGTTGTCTTCGGCCTGCGCACCTCGCTGATAGTCGGCCTCCTGGTACGAGGCCTGTCGATGGCGGCCGGCGTCATGCTCGGGCTGATCTCGGGCTATTTCCCGAAGACGGTTGACGACGTCATCATGCGCGTCACCGACATCATGCTCGCCTTCCCCGTGATTCTGCTGGCGATGACAGTGACGGCCGTGCTCGGACCCGGTCTGCTGACGGTCTGCCTGGCGCTGGCGCTGGTCGCCTGGCCTGACGTGGCCCGCCTGGTGAGGGGCCAGGTACTGGCAATCAGGGAACAGACCTACGTGGAGGCGGCGCGCAGCATAGGCGCAGGCAACTGGCGCATCCTGCTTCGCCACGTCCTTCCCAACTGCATGGGGCCGATAATCGTCGCCTTCTCGATGGGAATCCCCGGGGCCATCATGTATGAAGCAGGGTTGAGTTTTTTTGGCTTCGGCATTCAGCCGCCGACCCCGAGCCTGGGCTCAATCATCAGCGATGGGCGCGGCTACATCACGGTCGCCCCCTGGTACCCCGGCTTTCCCGGTCTCGCGTTGACCCTGCTTGTCCTGAGCGTCAACCTGGTCGGCGATGGTTTGATCGACGTGATGAACCCGCGCGGCGCCAAAGGGAGCCGCAACGGCCATTCAGCCAATTGATTTGGATGCGCTCGCTCCCGTCTGTTAAACTCGACAGAGCCTGAACCCCTTTTTCGCAGGCGTACACCTGTAATGGCTCAGGCGGCATCTCTTAACAGGCTCGGCAGGAGATTCTCCGATGGCAAATGATGGTCAGTCTGTCATAGCGCAAAGGGTCGAGCCCTCCTTCAATCCCGTCCAGGACGAAGACCTCGATCAGTATGGCGAAGAGCTCTCAGGGCTCACGATAGTCGACGTTGACGTGCATGTTGATGACACGCTCATGTTCATGCTCGACTACATGGACGGCCACTTCCGCAAGCGCATGGAGACCGTCCTCCAGGCCGACTTCAAGGGAGAGCCGGGCAACTCGCTGCGCAACATGATTGCCCACATCGCCTGGATCGGCTCCTCCTATGACAAACCGCCGCGCGCCAAGCTGGCCACCAGGGAAGACCTTCTCGCGAGAATGGAGAAGGGGATCATCGACTACAGCATACTCTTCCCCAGCGAACTTCTGCCGATCGGCTATCTGCCCGAACCGGAATGGGCGGCCGCCCTCGCCACAGCATATAACCAATACATGGTTGACGCCTACCGGAATCTGGAGGGTGTCAAGATAGCGATCGTCGTCGCGCCGCAGCACCCCGCACGCGCCGCGCTGGAAGTCGACCGCCATGCAGCCCATCCCGACGTCGTCAGCGTCTGTATCCCCGACGTGGGAGTCAACCCGCCTATTGGCGACGAGAAGTACTGGCCAATCTTCGAAGCCGCCACCAGGCACGACCTTCCTATCAGCTTCCATGGCATAGAGGCGCTCATCCACGACAACTATCCTCTGCGGGTAGCCCACTTTCATACGCTCATGCAGGTCAACAGCATGGGATTTCCATTTACGTCGATGTTGCAGATAATGTCGGTCGTATGCGCCGGCATCCCTGTCCGATTTCCCAACCTGAAATTCGCCATTCTCGAGGCCGGACTCACGTGGATGCCATTCATCATGTACCGGCTTGACGCCGCATACCTGCGCTACCGCACCGAGTTGCCGGCGCTGGAGAAGAAGCCCAGCGATTACATCCGGGATTGGTACATCGGCACCCACGAACTGGAGGCGCTACCCCGCCGAGGCGATCTGGCCAAACTGATCGATCTGTACCAGGGCCAGGACACGACGATGTGGGCGTCCGACTGGCCGCACCTGGAACGAGACCTGATCGCGGGCTTTATGCGCTATGAGATGGACGATACGCTTCGCCGTAAGATTCTTGGCGAGAACGCGCTGCAGTTCTTCGGGCTGACGCCGCGAAAATGACACCCGAAAAGCGACCCTCTCGCAGCGCCCGTTCGCAACGCAGGATCCCGGTTGCCCCGCTCAGCGACTTTCCTCCCGGCACGCGCATGGAGGTCAAGGTTGGTCGCGTGCTGATCGCGGTCTTCAACGTCGACGGAGAGTTTTTCGCGCTCTTCGGCCGCTGCCCGCACCAGTCAGCCCCTTTGAGCAGGGGCCGGCTCCAGGGCACAGTAATCTGTAATGCGGATACGCGCTGGGAAACGCAGTGGGCCCA
This sequence comes from Caldilineaceae bacterium, assembly GCA_965200615.1. Lineage (GTDB taxonomy): Bacteria > Chloroflexota > Anaerolineae > Caldilineales > Caldilineaceae > Bin5. The sequence continues at coordinate 3,802,020 of OZ241377.1, forward strand.
CGACGGCGAAGTTCTGGTCTGCCCGGGGCATGGGATGGAGTACAACATTCGCAGCGGCAAGGCCTTTGGCTACGACCTCAAACTGCGTACCTATGAGGTAGTGGTCGAAGACGGCCAGGTGATCATTGTCATGTAGAGCCACCTCGTTCCATGGAAGGTTGTTCTCAGAGACCTTGCGTGGACCTCCGTGGTCAAAGAGATGTTCTCAGCAGCCCTTCTCGAGCAGTCCAGATTTTTATCTCGCAGATCTCACAGCAGTCAACCGTCAACGACCCCAATTCACTCGGCAAGAGGCAGAAATGGAAAGAGATGAGATAGTCGCGCGGCCTGTCCGCAAGGCTGAATTCGGCGAACCGATACCCGTTACCATCGAAGACATGCTGAATGAAATCAGCAACCAGGGCCCGGCCATCCCCGCGGTCATCGATTCGGTCCAGCCGCAGCTAGAGGCCCTGGACCCCGCCCTGCTCGCGGAGAGCTCCCACATCTACATCACCGGCTGCGGCGACTCCTACTTTGCCGGCCTGGCCGCCCGCTATGCCTTCGCCCGTTACGGCGGCGTTCCCACCGAAGCGCTGGAAGCCCTCGAGTTCGGACGCTATACCGCCGAGTTCGTTCCTCCCGGCTCCCTCGTCTTCGGCATCTCCAACTCCGGCAAGGCCACCCGCTCCGTCGAAGCGCTCGTCAATGCCCGCCTGGGCGGCGCCCGCACAGTCGCGATTACAGGCAGTTCGGAGGGCTGGCTGGCCCAGGAGGCCGAAACCATCCTCGATCAGAGCGTGCGGCTTGCCGGGGAGCTGATCGGAATGCCCAGCAACCTGGCTACTGACGAAGGAGACGACAAACCACGCCGCGGCTCCTTCGGACTGGTCAACTACCTGGCCAGCCTGACCACGCTCTATCTGATCGCGTTCCAGACCGGGGTCGTGCGGGGGCGCATCAAAGAGGGTGAGGCCGATGCCTTGCGGGCAGAGCTACGGTCCACAGCCGGGCTGATCGCCGAGACGGTGCGCATCTGCACGCCGGCCGCCGAAGCCTATGCCGAGCAGGTCAAGGCCATCGAAAGCTACACATTTCTCGGCTCCGGCCCCAGTCTTGCCACCAGTCTGTTCTACGCGGCCAAGACCTATGAGTTGCCGCGTGTTTACGGCGTCTCCCAGGAGTTGGAAGAGTGGGCGCACGAGCAGTTCTTCCTCACCGGAACCGGCACACAGGTCCTGTTCATCGCGCCCCAGGGCCGCAGCGTCAGCCGGATCAAGGAGTTGCTGCACACGACGCGGACGATGGGTGGTTGCGGTGTCGTCGTCACCGACGAAAGCAACCCGGACCTTTCTGAGGCAGCCGACGTGACCCTGCCGGTCGCCGGGTCCGTTTCGGAAGAGCTGTCGCCACTCGTATACTGCGTCCCCGGCCAACTCTTCGCCACCTGTCTGGCCAGATCCCGCGGCCGGCTAGCCTTCGAATTCGACTCCCCGCTACAGTATGAGATGAACATGCGCACTATTCAGGAGAGCCAGTTGATCGAGTTTCACCCTCCTCGAAAATGAGTTCCACGGGCCACCTGCCGATCTCCCCTTCACCGGCTCTGGGCTGCCTCTTCGACCGGCTGCACAGGCACTTTTTCGACGGGAATGAGTTCGTACTTCTCCCAGTGATACTGGAACTCTTTCGACTTCCAACCTTTGTAAACCTCTTCCCACGAGAGCCGGCCCTGGTGGGGGGTCAGGACTTTGTCCATGACCGGGTCCGATGCCCTCTGGTAGCGATAGTCAACCGACAGGCGGATTCGATTCCCGGACAGGTTAGGCAGACCTTTATGCACGGTGTGGCTGTGGAAGAAGAGGATGTCCCCGTTCTCGAATGGACTTGAGACCCACTCACCACCGATCTTCTCAAAATGCGCCCTCAGTCCTCCCGCGCCGAGAGAGCGCGAGACCGGCAGGATCCCGTGCTTGTGTGAGCCGGACAGCACGCTCAGGCCACCCATAGTGTGCGGACAATCGCCCAGCGGCAGCCAGGCTGTCCAGACGTCCGGCGTCCCCTGAATGTGCACAAAATCCTGGTGCGCCGGGGTCGTCTGCTCCAGATTCGTCGGGAAGATGAAACGGGCGATATTGCTGGGCTGCAGGAGTACGTCGCTACCGAGAAGCTGGCTGATGACGCCCACGATTGCCTCGTCGTGGGCAAGCGTGTGAAACGATTCCAAGCGCTGGACCATATCGTACACCGGCGAAAACTCGGGCTCTCCCGATACATGGGGCGGATGGCTGGTGACAGTCCCGCAGGGGTCGTCCCCGGCATCGATCCAACCGACCTCGCGCAAGACCGAGATTATGTCCCTTCGGGCCTGAAGGATGGCCTCCTTGTCTACGAAGTCCCGGATAAACAGATAGCCGTCACGGTCAGCCTGCCGGCGCAGGGCATTGCCGTCGTCTTTGATGTCGCTGGAGTCAACAAATGGATTCACTGTCCTGTTCTTCCTTTTTGGTGCGCAGACGCGTTGGAAATTCAGCGCGACTGACGGGGAGGAGCGAGAGAGCGCTAGACGTGCGTATAGGGATCGGAAGCGTCACGCAGGCCGTCGCCGACAAAGTTGAATGCCAGAATGCTGACCACGACGAACACGGTCGGCAACAGCAGCCAGGGCGAAAGCGCCAGAACGCGAATCGCCTGCGCGTCCTTCAGCAATACGCCCCAACTTATGGCCGGCGGCTGCAGGCCCAGACCGATGAAACTGAGCGCCGTTTCGCCCAAAATCATCTGGGGGATGGCCAGTGTCAGGCGCGCAATTATGTAGCTCATAAACGACGGCAGCAGGTAGCGAAATATGATCCGCAGGTTGCTCGCCCCGTCCAGCTCCGCCGCGCCGACAAAGTCTTCCTCTCTCAGGGCAAAGAATCGCCCCCGAACAACACGCGCGATACTGGTCCAGCCGACTATAGACAAGATGATTACGATTGCAAAGTAGGTCCTCACCACCGGCCAGTCCGATGGTAGCGCAATACTCAAGGCCATCCACAGTGGCAGCGTCGGCAGGGCGCGCAGCGATTCAATCACGCGCTGGATCACCATATCCACCGTGCCGCCCAGGTAGCCGGACAGTCCGCCTATCAATATGCCCAGGAAAAAACTCATGGCAACGCCCACCAGACCAATCGTGAGCGAGATGCGCGCGCCATATACGATGCGGGTAAACAGATCGCGCCCCACCGTATCCTGTCCCAGCAGCGAAAGGCGGGCCTCCGGATCCTGCAGACCGAACAGATGAATCTCGCTCTCGAACAGACCCCACAGCTTGTACGGGTCTCCGCGCACAAAAAGCCCCAGCGGCTGCATTACTGTCTCATCTTCGACGAAAATCGCAGCGTATGTTTCCGGGTCCAGGCTTTTCTTAAAAGGATGCACAAAAGGACGAAGATGAAAGTTCCCTTCAGGGTCGATGAAGCGAACCGTGTGCGGGGGCGCCAGAGTCAGTTCTTCTCTGAAGATATACGGGTCGTAGGGGGCCACGAACTCTGCGAAAACGGCGACAAGGTAGAATAACCCCAGTACAACCAGTGAAATGACCGCCAGCTTGTGCCGCAAAAAGCGCCAGCGGATCAACTGCCACTGTGAAGCGACCAGAATTCGCTGGTCCGTCTGGTCTCCTGCGGCGATCCCGTCAATCGGCGCCGCGCCCGCCGCTTGCGTCATGCGCGTCCACCTTCCTCGCGCAGAGTAGCGCCTGCGATTCCCGTCAGCTCCAGACTTTCCGCAAAATGGCACGCAGCCTGGTGCGATTGCATCTCATTACCACCGACATCGATCAACTCCGGCATTTCCTGCCTGCATCGGTCCTCTGCATACCGGCAGCGGGGATGGAAAGCGCAGCCACCCGGCAGGTTCCCGGGATCGGCCACTTCGCCCGAGAGCACGATTCGCTCTCGGCGCTTTGTGTCGGGGTCGGGATTCGGCGCCGCCGAAATCAACGCCTCGGTGTACGGGTGCCTGGGATGCGAGTACAACGCCTCGGTCTCGCCGATCTCCACGATTTTGCCCGCGTACATCACCGCCACCCGATCAGCCTCATACTTTACGACAGCCAGATTATGGGCAACGAAGAGATAAGTGAGCCCAAGCTGGTTCTGAAGCTCCTTCAGCAAATTCAGAATCTGCGCCTGAACCGACACGTCCAGGGCCGACACTGCCTCATCTGCGATCACAACTTTGGGCGAAAGAGAGAGGGCGCGTGCAATCGCGATACGCTGGCGCTGGCCTCCGCTGAACGCGTGCGGGTACCTGTTCATCGTTGAAGGGTCGAGGCGCACGAGACGCAGCAGTTCCGCTACCCGCTCCTGCAAATCGTCCTGGCTCTCGACTATGCGATGAATAACAAGCGGCTCGCCGATAATCTGGAGCAGTGTCATGCGCGGGTTCAACGATGAATATGGATCCTGGTAGATCATGCGGATGTTCCGACGAGCTTCCTTGAGCTCCCCTTTCTCCATCTGCGTGAGATCCATCGGCTCCGCGTCTCCGATTCGGAACAGAACACGGCCTGCAGTAGGTCGTTGGGCCTGAATGATGCAGTGGCTGGTTGTGGTCTTTCCACAACCGCTCTCCCCGACCAAGGCCAACGTCTCGCCCTCGTTCAGATCAAAATTCACATTATCGACTGCCTTCACCACGCCAACCTGACGGCGCAGAAAGCCTGTCTCTATTGGGAAATGCTTTACGAGGTTGCGAACCGAGATGATGCTGCGCTCGTTCATGTCCACTTCGCGGGCGGTTACCGTCACTCGAGCCCCTCCCTGCCGCCGTACAGGAAGCAGCTCACTTCGTGACCTTTTGCAACTTCGGTAAGGGGGGGATCCTGTTTCTCACAGACGCCGGCGATAAAGTCGGGGCAGCGGGTATGAAACTTGCAGCCGGTTGGCATCGCGTAGGGATTGGGCACGACGCCTTCAATAGGTTCGATTTCCACTCTGCCCGGCTCCATCTTTGGAATCGATGCCAGCAAGCCTCGCGTGTAAGGATGCTGCGGCCGGTGAAAGACATCCTCTACCATTCCGTGCTCCACCTCCTTGCCCAGGTACATGATCATGACCCGGTCAGTCAGCTCGGCAATCACGCCCAGATCGTGCGTAATCATTATGATCGCCATGCCCAGATCGGCCTGGATATCCCGAAGCAGTTCAAGCATCTGGGCCTGAATCGTCACGTCTACTGCCGTAGTCGGCTCATCCGCGATCAGCAATTTAGGTCGGCAAGAGAGTGAAAGCGCGACCATCGCCCGCTGTCGCATACCGCCGCTCAGATTAAACGTATACTCGTCAATATTCCGCGCCGGATTCGGCATGCCGACCCGGCGCAGCATTTCGACGGCCTGGTTGTGCGCTTCCTCCCTGCTCACCTCCTGGTGAATGCGGATCGTCTCGATGATCTGGTCACCGATGGTGTGCACGGGGCTGAATGCAGTCATCGGCTCCTGGAAGATCATGGCTATCTCTTTGCCTCGAATGTCCCTGAGCGCCCGGCCATCGGCATCTTCAGTTGCCAGATCGATCGTCCGGTCTTCGTTTTGGAAGAGGATTTCGCCTCCCACAATCTTGCCATTTTTAGGAAGGATGCGGAGGATCGACTGGCTGGTCACGCTCTTTCCGCAACCGCTCTCCCCGGCGATTCCGAGAATCTCGCCAGGTCTGATATCGAAACTCACGCCGTCGACAGCCTTGACCACCCCTTCGCGCGAGAAGAAGTGGGTCTGCAAGTTGCGCACCGATAGCAGTGAGCCGTTCAAACCCGGGGCGGGAGGGGCCAATTCATCGGATGCGGTTCCCCCACGCTGAATCTCGGTCATACAGCCCCCCGGATACGCGGATCGACGATAGCCAGCAGAATATCCGATAGAAGAGTGCCAACGAGCGTAAGGATTCCCAGGATCATGATAATGCTCGTCGCCAGAAACATGTCCTGCTGCATAAGCGAGTCCAGTAGCACAGGCGCAATCGTTGGCAGCCCCAAAACCAGAGAAACCAGGACCTCACCCTCAACCAGCACCGGCAAAAGCCAGCCCACAGTGCTGATCACAGGATTGATCGCTATGCGCAAAGGATACTTGTAGAGCAGTTTCGTCGGCTTGACGCCCCGTGCACGTGCGACAGTGACATATTGCTTGGGCAGCTCGTCCAGCAGATTTGCCCGCATCGTCCTGATCAGTTCTGCGGTGCCCGCAGTGCCAACGATCAGAGCCGGCAACCAGATGTGGCCAACCAGATCCAGGAACTTCGCCAGGCCAAACGGCGCATTCTGCATCTCCGGCGAGTAGAGACCTATCGCAACGTTGCCCGTCCACTTAAACAGTAACCAGAGCCCTACCAGGGCCAGCAGAAAATTGGGCGTAGCCACGCCCAAAAACCCGACAACCGTAAAGGAATAGTCTGCAAGCGAGTACTGTTTTGTAGCCGAAAGAATGCCAATGGGGATGCCGATCGCAAAGACCAGGATCAATGAGAGCAGCGAGATCGTAAAGCTGGACGGCAGCCGCTGGGCAATGATATCCACAACCGGTTCGCGGTAGATCATCGAGTAACCGAGATCGCCCTCAACAAAGCTTGAGACCCACTTGAAGTACTGTACATAGATCGGTTCACCAAGGCCGTAGCGCGCCCTGAGTGAGTCGATCAACTCCGGTTCTATGATGTCGCCCTGTGCCTCCAACCCGGCAATGTAGGAACTGACGAAGTCGCCGGGCGGCGCCTGGATAATGATGAATCCAATGATACTGATCAGGATCGTCACCGGAATCATGACGATCAGCCTTCTCACTATGTATAACAGCATCTGTCCAGACTCAGAGTCGGGAGGCCACCCAGGTGGCCTCCCGTAGTTTCAGAAGAACAGCTGAAGCCGTTTACTCAGACCGGTAGGCCCAGGTTTCGGGAGCGGCATAGTACCACTCGGGGGCCACCGGGTTGGGGATGTTGTACATGCGGTTCGAGAACACCGCGTACCAGACCGCTTCCAGGTCGCCAGGCTGCTTGATCGAGCCGATTACCCACAGGTTGTCCTGGTGAATCTTGTACATCTCGGACTCGAGTTCGAAGCGCCTCTGCGCATCCGGCTCGGCGATGAACTCCTCGAAGATCTCGTACAGCCGCTTGACGCCGTCCGGCGGTTCCTCGCCCTCAGCGCCGCCCGACATGACATACTGCGCCCACGGCGGGTTCACCAGCCAGCTATTGCTGATCGGCATCGGCTCGCCGCGCATGGCGCCGATGATCGGGGCCTGGCCAGCCCAGTTTACGGGGCGGACCTGCAGCTCGTAGTCGCCGGCCAACCGTCGTTCAGTATGCAGGCGACCGTCCAACGGAACAATCGTTGTCTTCAGGCCAATGTCTTCCCAGCCCTGGGCAATCAGCTCGGCGATGGGAACCTGCTGCACCCAGCCCGTATGCACCTGGGCGGAGAGCTCAAAGGGTCGACCATCGGGCAGCAGACGCTGCGACTGGTCTTCGTTCCAGGTCAGCCCCAGGCTGTCCAGAATCTCGTTGGCGCGATCCGGATCGTGTTCGGTGTGCAGCTTGAAGCCGGGGTCGGCGCCGTTATAGACCGATGCGTCCGGCGGCGCAACCTGCGAAGGCTTGTAAAGCCCATTGAAAACGACCTCATTGATCCTGTCGCGGTCGTAACCGATCGACAGCGCAACGCGGAACTCCTTGTTGCGGAACAACTCTCGCAATACGTCGTCGTCAATCGACATGTTGAACGTTACCACGCCCAGCACGTCCGACCAGCCGAACTGAGGCAACACTCTGTAGCCGCCGCTCTCTTCGTTCTGCTTGAGGACCGGATAGTTGGTCAGGTAACCCAGCGTATACGGGTTCATGTAGTCGGTCTGGCCGGCGATGACGTCCAGCAGAATCGCTTCGCGGTCACCGAGGTTGGGTCTGTTGATGCGGTCTACATAAGGCAACTGGTTGCCGGCGGTGTCGATCTTCCAGTAGTACGGATTCCGCTCCAGCTCCTGCACCGGAACACTGGCGCCGCGCGTAACGGCCTTCCAGGCGAAGATCGTCGGTTCGTCAGGGTTGCCGTACCAGTCGTGCTCGGCCTGGAACAGCTCAACCCAGTTCGAGAAACCTCTCTCTTCGGCTAACGCATTAACATCATCCGGGTCCGTATAATCGGGATGGAACTGCTTCAGATAGTGCGCAGGCGCGTACGGCATCGGGCGCCAGCGGTTGAGGCGCTCGAGCAGCACACCGTAGGGCGCCTTGAATTGCATCACGATAGTGTTTTCATCGACCTTGGTGACCGTACCCATTTCGCCGCCAACCTTCATATTGTTGACGCCGTTGGGGTTGAGCTCCTCGTTCGCGGCAATCGCCTCGTACCAGAATACGAAGTCGTCGGCGCCAAACGGATGGCCGTCAGACCACTTGATGCCGGGGCGAATCGTGAACGTCGTCGAGAGACCGTCCGCGCTCGTCTCGGCGTTCATGAACACGTTGGGCAGCACGCCCTGCATGTTCGAGCCGTACACGTGCGGGAACTCGCGCAGCAGGTCCTCGAGGAAGTCGAAGTTGCCCTCGTGCGTATTCCGCATGGTGCCGCCGTACTCGCCGATCTGGTCGGCCGGCTGCATCACCAGCGGCTCGTCCGGCAATCGCTCCTCAACCGGAGGCAGCGTGCCATCCGCCACTGCGGCGTCCAACATCGGTGACTGCTGGAATGAGGTGATTTCGTTGCCCGTGGCCGCTTCATAGTCGGCGATCGTGTTGTACTGCACGACCTGGCCTGTGAAATCGCCCATCATGCCATCATCCGACGAAGCCTCATCCGACGAAGCCTCTTCTGACGAAGCCTCTTCTGACGAAGCCTCTTCCGACGGAGCCTCTTCCTCCATCGCCGGTTCCTCGGCCATCTCGGCTTCCTGATTCTGGCCGCCGCCGCAGCCGGCCAGAATCAGGCCAAGAATCAGAAATAAACTCGCGATCAATCTGGTCTGCTTCACTGAACTTCCCTCCTTTGGGGATGTGGAAATGAAACGAATGGAAGTGACTGTGGCGATCTGTCGAACGCCCGGCGCGCCACCGCCTGCCAATGTCAGACGCCAAAGCGGCAATCTGAATTGGACTGCTATCCGGGGGAAGTGCGCCTAGTTTCGTTCAGGGGGGGCTGATTGTCAAATCCGTCGACCTGTTGTAGTTGGTCTTGACGGCTGACGGCGCCCGTCTGTCTCGCAACAAAAGAACTGTATTTCGAATACGCCGGGCTACTCCGAGAAGAGTGACCGTTATTCCTCTTCCCTCTGAATGAAAGAGGGGAAACAACCACAAGTAGGTCGGGTGGGATTCGAACCCACACGGGTATCACCCCGGCGGATTTTGTAGGGTAGGAGACAAGCGAGTTGCCAAGGCACTTTTCTTCTCTCCCCCCTCCGAACCGAGCGTGCCATTTTCATAGCACTCGGCTCTCCAGTGTGTTCTAGGATGACCACTCTTCTCTGGTAGCACCACGATGGATGGCAGCATGACACGGCTTACACACTATTAGTGTTTTCCGTTTCAGGGCTATCATCCTTTTCTCCCAATTGGCTTTGGGTTTTTTCTCTGGCCTATTGAGGTCTTTCAGTTTCCTGACGTGGTGTACTTCGATGTTTCCGGTGTCCCCGCACATTTCACATTCGCTGGCGTTCAGCCTTTTCAATAGATCGTTGCGACCATTGTATTTTGGGCGTTTGTCCAGATCTGTGATTTTGGATGGGAACCTGTCCCGGATGGTGGGTATGCCTCCGAAATGCGCTTGTAATGTTGGCCGTCCTTCTCTTTCGACACTCACCCTAATCACTTTGTATGTCCGCCCATTCACTGCTTGGGTGTCAGAATATTTGCTTGCGATTTTGCTGACTGTGGACTTGTGTTTGGTCGCTAGTGTCTTTAAGAGTGAGAATCTTGCCATACTTTTCACTTTGTCCAAGCGCTGGGAGAGGTTGTGTGCCATGATGTAGTACTGTATTAGCCCTCTCACTTCTGATTGGTACGTTGTGATTATTTCGTAATCACTGTTTACCATCAGTTCTGCTCTGTGATGGGGCTTGTTGTTTCTGGTGTACTTTTTCAGGGCATTGGTTACGACTTCTCTAGGGACGCCAAACCACATACATCCATTGGCTTTCTTTCTCTTCGAGTTCATTATTCTCAACTCGTAGCCCAGGAATTTTGCCTTTTGTGTTTTGGCATGGGTTATCAGTGTTTTCTCTTCAGACAGTTCTAGTTTGAGTCTGTTCTTTAGGAAAGCTCTGATTTCCTCTTTGATTTCCATAGCCTCTTGTTTTGGACCTCCAAAACTGAGGAGGAAGTCGTCCGCATATCTGACATATTTGAGTTTTCTGAACCCTTCATCATGTGTCATAACTGTGGGCAACTCTTTTGCCAGGGCGCGGTATTTTTTGGCAGTTTTATGATCCCCTTTCCGTTTTGCTCTCCAGGCGTATCCGCTTAGGGAATTATATTCTGGATTGGGGCGTCTGCCACCTCTCTTCGTTAGGCTGCGGTTGTAGCGTGGCAGGAGTTCTTTTTCTACCCATTCATCGAATACATTCATGTAGATGTTCGTGAGTAGAGGGCTGATGATTCCACCCTGTGGGGTTCCACTAAGGGTGTCATAGTGTGCCCAGTCTTCCATGTACCCTGCTTTCAGTAGGTTACTGATCAGTCTTAGTATTCTACTGTCTTTGATTTTTTCTCCCATGATTCCGATTAGGGTTTCATGGTCGATACTATCAAAGCAACCTTTAATGTCGCCCTCAATGAACCATGCTGCATCTCTGTGATATGTGTCTATGTGGACAAGTGCTGTGTGACATCCACGATTTGGTCTGAAACCATGACTGTTATCACTGAATTGTGGCTCATAGTAGGCTTCCAACAGCAGCTTCAGTGTTGCCTGTAGTAGTTTATCGTTTCCGCTGGGGATTCCCAGTGGTCGCTTTCTACCGTCGGCTTCAGGTATGTGCGTTCGGCGTACTGGATTCCACTTATAGGTTTCCATTTTCACTTTCTGGATGATTCTGTCTATTCTTCTTTTCGACATTTCATCCATTGTATCTTCGCTTGCCCCTTTTGTGGTTGCTCCAGGGTTTGCGTAGATTTGTGAGTAGGCCAACTCGTACATACTGGGTTTGAATAGCTGCCTATACAGCCTTTCAAGGCACTTCCCGTCTTTCCCCCTTTCACCTAGTACTTTGAGTACAGTTTCGGCTTTGTGCATTTCGCATACCTTTACTGACTCTCCGTCAAACACACCTGGCCCCCTTTGCCCTGTAAACGGTTTTCCCGTTCTCCCTGGATGGGCGTTACTCCATCGACTACTATGGGGCTTCCGTTACCGTATGCCTCTCGGCACTTAGGCAATCCCGTATTCCGGTGCGCAACCCTTGTAGTAGTTCCCCTTAGGCTTTCCTTGCGTGCCCTTGTACTGATTCTTTATCAGTCGTGTCCCATTTGACAGGTTCGGAGAGTCAGACTTAAAGATTCTCCGCCATGGGAATCGGGTTTCATCCACTTTTCCCGATGAACCGCAGTTTTGTTCCACTGGGTACAGGAATTCCTTTAGTAGCCTTAGGGAACAGGTCTTGCCAGTCTGATAGTCATTGTGGCTGTTCTATCCTCTGGCTTTACTGCCATGCTCTTGTTCCCTTTCTCTTTCGAGTCTGGGTAAGACAGTTGACCTGCTCTTTTACCTGTATGAGCGCCTGGTTTCCAGGCTTAGGGTTGCGCCGTGAAACGGCGCACAAGTCCGCTGCGTCTGCCATTCCGCCACCGACCCGCAAGTCAATTCTAGGGAATCCAACCCCCGGTGTCAACTAATCTGGCCGCGGCGATCAGGGCAATTGCATCTTTTGCGTCTATTTCCTGGAAAGCTGCCCGAAATGCAGGGGCAGGCGCAAGGCCTGCCCTCGTGCAGGCTCTATGTCTGTTCCTTGAGAATGCCCTTCGCGGACCCTCTGGCTAACTTCGGCAATGTTGGCAAACCAGATTAGACGCGATTGCCCTGAGTGTCTGGAGGGGCTGGTCTTGCCAGCGATGTCGCAATGGTGTAGGGTAGTCTGCGGGCGAAATGTCCCACCTGGAGGCAACTGATGAGTCTGATTATCAGCGACGCTGAGACCTGCCGGCTGGCCGCTGAATTGGCCCGGTTGACGGGCGAAACCACGACTGGCGCGCTTACGATTGCGTTACGCGAGCGCCTTGAGCGGGAGCGGCGCAAACGGGACGCCACTTTGCTGGCGCAAGATCTGCATGCCATTGGCCAACGCTGCGCCGCTCTGCTCGCGCCGGGGCCGGGCGCCGTCGATCATGGCAATCTGCTTTACGACGAGCGAGGCTTGCCCAAGTGATTATCGACACATCGGCGATTCTCGCCATTTTATTCGGCGAGCCAGATGCGGCACACTATGAAGAGACAATCGCGATGGCGTGGCCCAGACGCATGTCGGTGGCCGCGTTGCTTGAAGCCGCGATGGTTGTCGAAAGCAGAGGCGGAACCGCTGCTGGGGACGAACTGGACCTGTTCCTGGAGGCGGCTTCCATTGAACTGGTCCCTGTTACGATTGAACAAGCCAATGCCGCTCGCCGCGCCTGGCGGCGATTCGGAAAAGGCAATCATCCGGCCGGGTTGAACTTTGGCGACTGCCTTGTCTATGCACTCGCAGCAACAAGCGATGAACCGCTCCTTTTCAAAGGTGACGATTTTACCCACACCGACATTGAGGCAGCATAAGCCCTGTCGAACTTCCCTCCATCATTTGGTGTACACCAAATATCTCCCCACCATCTGGACACATTTGAACGCACTGCTGAAGCGGCCAGCGCCGTCGCCCGCTGTCTCAGAATGCCCCGCACGCCGAGCCCCGTCAGCGCCTCCAGCGACCGGATCTGAATCTCCCCCCTGGCCCCACCACCACCGTTCCCAGCGGACTCACCACCAGGTCCTCCGGCGCACACGCCCCGCCCAGCAGAACCGACAGCACCAGTGCAAACAGGCGCAGCAGCGCAAAACGCAGTTGGCGCGTCTCTCTCATCTTCCTATTCTCCTTCGCAAAACGCGGGTTTCCGATGCGCAACCTCCTTCCCCAATTTTCTCCACGATTGCAAGATCGGACAAGCCCGTCAAACTCTCCCCGCGTGTACGGGGCCGCCCTAGCCACTATCCACTGCCGGTCTCTCCCCGCCTGATCCTTGGAGGCCATCCAGAAACTGCCGCCAGCCACAATAACGCCAGCCGCCACCACAAACTACCATCAGTGCCCGGCCAACTCTTCACCAGCTACTTGCATGAAGAAGGCATCCTCCACACCGTCGCTTGGCAGGAGTCCCTGCCCCAACCCGCAAACTTCGATTCCTTCCGCGTCTAGGAGCTCGCTCCTCTCGAAAATGCCGCCAACTTTCACACCATCAACGAAGCCGTCGTCGAGCAGATGTTCATCCAGCCGAAGTTTTAAAGCCAGTCTTACGCGGCCGTGATGTTCAGCGTTTTCAAGCACAGTGGGCGAAACTATGGCTAATTGATACGCACGATGGCTATGGGGATGGTTCTGAAGTGAGCCCTAAAAACTGGCCACGATTAAGGTATATAATGGAGCAATTCATTCAGCCTGAGGAGGAGCAGTACGATGGGAAAGACACGACGACAAGCCGCGGCTTTCTGCAAGACTCTAGTTCCTTGAATAGTGTTTGTCGAATTCTTGAAGAATATTGGAATTGTAGAAACGCTTTTTGGCACTCTTAGGATTACCGGGATCAAGGTAACGAACTCGACAGAACTTCTCGTTCTCGAGGAGCGGTTTTCTGATTTTGTGGTACTTTGCGTTTTCTTTAAAGTCTTTGTATCGCTTGCGACACCTATCTGTGAGTTCTCCATAGTCCCATGGATAGTTTTCCCGAATTTGCTCCTCGGTCATACGGACTTCGGTGGCGTTGGGGTCATTCGTAACCCGAATTTGCGGCACGTCCTTTGCTTTGGAACGCGTAAACCTAACCTCATAATTGATCATGACAGCATATTCGGAATCGTTCCTCTTCGGCTTCTCCTCAAGATGCTTCACATATCTGAGAAAGTTCCTCTCCGCCCCGTTGAGAACGATGGCTTCCGATTGGCGAGGCAACTCGACAAATGCCAGAGGCATTAGATAGAAATTGAAATCGCTCAAATCGTGGGCGAACCATTCTTGTACGGTCAGGACGAAGTTCTTAAGGCTGGCAGCACCTATTTCCTGCAGGCTTTCCGCCAATCTTTGCTCGGACTGATGAAAAAAGTGGACGGAGGTATCCCGTAGAACAAGCAACGAATCTAAATTGTCCTTTGCAATTGGGTCCAACTGATTCTGCTCGACCAGTATTCTGGCTAGATAGTCCAGTCCATGCGTGAATGGAATCTGTGCACGAGTGCGTTTGACTGTCTTTCGCTTGCTCTTGGATCCGTCGCTGTTTGTGCCGTATTCTTTAACATAGAGGGATTGAATCTTGTTGCCATTTTCCTTCAGCCACTTCGCTTTGAGCAGTAACTCCCAGCCATTGATTGCCAGAATGCAAAAGGTGTCCGACCGGTATGGAAAATCCGGCTTGTTGTAAATCTCTACGGCGGCTACCGTTGCGGCTATTGCACGGTCGAGTAGCTCTTTGGATCGAGATTTCATGAACGCCCTTCCACCACAGCGATTTCTTCATCAGTGAGACCGTACAACTTGTACACCAGCCGGTCGATCCGCAGTTCAAGCGCACCGGTGTTCGCGGAAGGGTCGGCTTGTTTTGCAGAAAGGATTCGATTTACAAGGCTAATTAGTGGGACTTGTTTCTCATCAACAACCTCTGGAATTGGAAACTCTTTCACGTGATTGTTTATCCAGCGTGTCACGCCCATTCCACTTGTTATCGCAATGAGATTCAGGTAGAAGCGAATCGTGCTTGAATTTAGGATTCCGAGAAGAAATCTCGAATCAATCCCGTCGGGAGGCAACAGGAAGTATGCGGAGTTCAAGAGATAGACTTCCTGGGTACAGAGCGCAAAACGCCCTATGTCTGCAAGTTCAATCCACACTATTTGTTCCTTTTTGAAATCGTCATAAAAGGAACAAGCTCTCAGGTTCGTCCAATGCTGTCCCTGAGCCCCGCGATTTCTAAACCTGCTCCCAAACGAATCAAAATGAGCGTAAATGTCAGGATAATCCCTTTCGACGTTGACTCCATTCCTCGTCAGTAAAATGTGCTCTCCCGATAGGGAGTAACTGTAGCGAAGAATATCTTTTCCTCTCAAGATAGGTTTGATGATTTCAGCATTATCAGGATTTTTCCTGCATAACTCCCTTTTTTTTGCCTCGTCAATGAGAAATGCCTCATTGCTTCCGGTAGCTATACCAAGCCTGATTTTGACGTTTAACTGTTCTAATGTTTTCCCTGATGATTCCAACTTTCTTTGAAGTTTAGCAAGCTCTGGTTTAATGAGGTTCCAAGGCTTGCCATCAAAGTGTGACTGGGGAATTTCGAATCCTTTGCTTTTAACGTAGTCAACAAAGCTGTCACCAGAGAATGGCGAATTGACAACAGTACAGGTATCAGTGGCATCATCTGTTGATTTGCCAGTCACAATTACTGCCACATTTACAATCACACTTTCGAAAATTTGTGAGTCTTCAATGCTTAGCACTGTATACAGAGTCGTTTCACTCGACAGCAGCTTTCGAATTGGTGCCCCATAGTCTGCTCTCAGATATGAATTTGACGTAACAAAGCTCAGTACTCCTTTAATGTTTTGTAGCTCTACCGCCTTCTCTATGAAATAGCAAGACATGTCCGCAAAAGACTGATACGATCGATAGTCTCGTTCTATTTGGGACTTGAGGTCTTTGGGGATTCTGTCATGGCTAACATACGGCGGATTGCCGATGACCAGATCGAAGCCCTCCGCGACGCCGAACATATACTTCGCATCGAACCAGTCGGCTTGGGCATTCTGATCGTAGGGGTCCCAATGGGCGATGTTGGCAGCGTTGGCCTTGGGCAGACCGACCACTTGTTGCAATACGTCTGCAAGCCTGTTCCGTAGTTCTTCGTCTTGGTCGCGGTATTCCCTCTTCTTCTTCCGTGTGGTAGCGTGAAAGTGGCGCTCGCGGTTGGCGTTCAGTTCCTTCTGAATTGGGGTTACATCGTCGGCCGTCAGGCGCATCTGGACGCCGGGCGTATTCAGCCCCAACAGTGTATTGGCAGCTATGAATCGAGTCTCCAAGTTAGGCAACGGCTTGATGCCGTAGTTGTCTTTTTCCTCCCCGTTTGGAGCTTGTTCGATCGCCAACGAGATAAAGAAGCGCAGGCGAGCAATCTGGCAAGCAATCGGCTGGATGTCGACGCCATAGATGCTGTTCTGAATCAGATAGAGTTTGCGTCCGAAATCGGAGTCGCGGTACCTCTCGAAGGTGGCGCTAATCTCATCCAGCTCAGCATCCCTTTCGGCTTGGTCCTCTGTGTCGAACGCGGCCGCGGCGCGTCGCCCCGCCATTTCCTTCTGCAGCGCCTCCCAAAGATCGTTCTTGGGATCGAGGCGGCGCAGGGCCAGGGTCAGCTTGTGCAGCGCGCCCATCGGGAATGCGCCCGACCCAACTGCCGGGTCGATAAGTCTGAGCCTCGCTATCGCGCGCAGGAGACCCTCCCTTTCCGACTTCTCAAAGAGTTCATGGGCGTCATCGAAAGCGTCCTCGTAGTCCAGCAGGTAGCTCAGGCGCTCTTTCCAGAAGTCTGCGTCACCGTCGGCTGGCGGACAGCGCTGCGCCAGCGTAGCGACGAGGGCCTCATCCACCATATAGTCGACTACCTCACGAGGAGTGTAGTAAGAGCCCGTCTGTCTGCGCGCCGTGTCCCGGGTCTCAGGGTTGTAGGCGGCAAGCAGGTTCTCAAAAACTTTGCCCAATAGCTCCGGGTCCAGCGCGACCTCCTGTTCGGCCGGCGTGTTCTCCTCGACCGTAAACTGGAAGCGATCGAAAAGACTGATCAAGCCTTTGTCATCAAAGAAGAGGCGATCAGGGATCGACAATATCTTGAAATCCTTACGCTTGGGATCGATCACATTGTCGGTAAAGCAGTCGATACGGTAGCCGCCGCCCCTGGTCGAATCAAAACTGTCCAGACAGTCGAAGAGGCCGCCATTGATGAAAGGCGTCCGGGCAAACAGATCCAGCAGCCTGTCCGGGAAGGCGATTTCTTTTTTGAAGCGGTAGCGAGAGAAATCGCGGTGCGTTGTATTGCTCTGCGTGCTGAAGCCGCGCTCCCCTATCTCGCTGTTCAAAGTGGCAAAGAAAAGGTTCTGCAGCACCGCCCGGTAATAGGAATCCCCGTTCTCGCTATCGTAATTCCGCAGAAGTGGCGCGATCCGCTCCCTGATGAACAGTTCCGGCGCGATCAGTCCTTTTTCCTTTATGAACCAGACGAACAGCAGACGCGTTATGAGGCGAATGATATGCTCTTCGGGAGAAAGGGTCTTGGCTTGGTTGGTGGGAAATCTCGCCTCTTTGACCGCACGCTCGAACCATGTGAACAGCTGTCTGTAGAAGTTGCGGTTCAGTTCTTCGGTGTCGAGGGCATCCAGCCAAGCGTCGAGCAGGCCGTCAAAGTTCCGCCTTTTGTGGCGCATGTCCATCCAAGCCAACCGTTCGGGCAGCGCAAGTTTCTCGAGGATGTCCAGATGGGCGCGATGGGGGTCAGCGGGATCAATCTCGCGGATCAGCGAGACACTGCCGAGCACGCTGCGGCTCCGGTCGCGCTTGTGCGGACGGCGGTGGACGAAGGCCAGGCTGAGCTGGCCGGCAGCGGTCCGAAAGAGTACAACGACGGGCACGACCAGACGTTTGTTGATCTCGCGCGTGAGCTCGACATAGACGCCGCGGGGATAGCTCTCGCCGCGCAGCTCGACGGCGACAAACATGAAACTGCGGGCGTCGCCTTTGTCGAATTCCCCTGTGTCGAGCAGGGAAGGCTGCGCCGCGGCGATTTCCGAGTCGGTAAACTGGAAGAGGATGCGCGTAGACGCCGCACGCTCGCGGAAGCGCGTCTCCGTTTGCGCGTTCGGGTTGGGAGCGGGAAATGTGTCAATAAACTCCTCGACGTCGCCCGACAAGTCCAACGTGCGGTCGCTACGGTAGCCCAACGTTTCAAGCAGGCGGCGGCCCGCGTCCGCGAAGTCTCCCTGTTTTACATCGCCAAGCGCGGTCTTGATCTCGTTCAAAATGGCGCCGGTCATCATCGTCGTCTCTCCATGCTTCAAGGTTTTCAGTCCTGTTCCCGCGGCAGCATTACCAGCCAGGTCACTAATTCAAAGTCTTCGGCGCCGTCAGGTGTTTCACTGGACCTGGGCAGCCTGAAGTCCCTTGATCCTTGCAGACCCAGTCCAGCGGTCTGGGTCCTGCCATGGGTCTGGCCTATGTGCTCTACAGCGGCGTTGAGCAGGCTGTCGTATGCGGCCATGTCGGCACCGTTCTCGGTCTCACGGTTGAATTCGTCGCACAGTTTGTGGATCGCCTCGGTCTTGCCGAGACTCAACTCCTGAAACAGATCGAGCGTCTGTTTGACGCTGGCGCAGCCGTGACGAATCTTCCCATCATCGCGCACGTGGACGATGTAGAAAGGGTGAACAGGGCTGGCGACTTGGGTCTGCTTCTCCTTGCTGACGTTGCGCTGCCGGAGCACCCAGATGACACCGGCATCCTTTTCGCTGTCGACCACGGCGTACGCGCCCAGTGCAGTCTGTTCAAGCTCTTCGCGGTTCTTCTCCAGATAACGCAACAGCTGCGTAAAGAACTGGTCGAGCGTGAAGTCGCTCATCGTCACGCCGTCGTCGGTCAGGTCATCCAGGTCGAGGTCCTCATCCAGCAGTTGCTTCAGCTGCTGCGCCCGGAAGTTGAGTTCCCCCTGGATGCCTTCGTAGTTGTCGAGAGGGTTCTCGTCCCCACTGGCTGCGGCATCGGCCAGCGCCATGCGCGCCTCTACCCGCGTCTGTAGTCGCAGATACGCCTCCATCTCCTCCGTGGGCCAGTAGTTGATCATGCGCACCGAGTCGCTCTGGCTACCGATGCGGTCGATGCGGCCGAAACGCTGGATAATGCGGATGGGATTCCAGTGGATGTCGTAGTTGAGAACGGTATCGCAGTCCTGCAGGTTCTGCCCTTCGGAGATACAGTCGGTGGCGATGAGGAGATCGATGTCGCAGCCACTGTCAGTGTCGTTGCGGCCGCGGGCTACCGGCGCGAAATTGTCGAGAATGCTGTTAAAGTTGTTGGGGACGACTGTAGTAAGGGTGGCGTCGCCCGAGACCATGGCCATATTCAGATTCAGTTCGCCCGCCAGGTTTTGCAGATTGTAGTAGAGATATTCAGCGGTGTCTCTGAATGTGGTGAAGACCAACAGCTTTCGGGTTTCGCAGCCGTCGCGGTCGCTGGTTGGGTTGGCGACTCGATCTTTGATCTGCTGTTTCAGGCGCGCCAACTTGCCGTCCCTCTGTGGAGTAATCTGCGCGACGCTGGTGCAGGCGGCGCTGAGCGTTTCCCTGTCTCGGCACAGCTCCTGCCTCCAGCCGTGCAGATTCAGATCGGACAGATTGTAAGGATGGCGAGCGCGGTTGATCAGAAACTCCTCGTCATCCTCGTCATCATCCGGCAGGCTGTCGGCCTTGGAGTCGTCGGTATTCTGACGGCTCTCAAAGCGGTCGATCTTTTCCAGCAGCGTATCGATCTTGCCGATGGTACGTTCCAGCGTCAGGGTCAGGGAATGGGCCGAGCTTTCCAGTCGCTTCAGGAAATTGGCGCGTATCATTGCGATCAGGAACTGTTCACGGTCGGCCTGATTGAAATTACGCGCCCTTTTTTCCTCTTCCAACTGCTGCAAGCCCTTCTCGCTGACCACATAGTCAGATGGACGGTATATCGAGAGCGTGAACTCACTGATGCGCTCTGCCAGTTCCTTATAGGAGAGGCCACCCTCCAGGTCAGTCGGGGGGTAGACGTTCACCGGTTTCTCCCGGTCGGGAAAGCGCCCTATACGATCAATCTCCGCAGCGTAGAATTCCTCAATCTGCCGCCGTGAGCGGGCGATGGAGACACCGCCAAGCAACCGGTAGAAATCGCTGCCCAAATTGTCGAGAAGATCCTGCTTGTTTCGTTGGCCGTTGAGCGGCGCCTGCGACTCCCACTGTCTGAACCGGGTCTGCGCACGTTTCAGCAGACTGCCTACGTCAGAGACGCCCAGGTTTTCACGGAAACTGTCCTGGCGATTCTCGGTCATCAGGTAGATCTGGTTGCGCAGGTCGATCAGCGAGGTATTGACCGGCGTGGCCGACAGCATGAGGACCTTGGTCTTGACACCCTTGCCAATCACCCCATTGAGCAGCCTCTCGTAGCGCTGGCCCTGGTGGTTGCGGAAATTGTGGGACTCATCAATGACGATCAGATCGAAGTTCTGCCAGTTGAAGTTGGCAAGATCGATGTCGCCGACTTTACCACTGCCGCGAGAAAGATCAGTATGGGAGAGAAGAGTGTAAGCGAAGCGGTCATCGGTGAATGGGTTGCGTGTGTGTCCAGTATGACCCTGATAAAGTGACCAGTTCGCTCGGAGTTTGCGCGGACACAGCACGAGGACGCGCTCGTTGCGCAACTCGAAATGCTTGATCACCGCCAGCGCGGTGTACGTCTTTCCCAGCCCTACACTGTCGGCGAGTATACAGCCGTTGTGACGCTGTAGCCTTGCTATCACGCTGAGAGCGCCGTCCATCTGGAACTGGTAGAGCGTGTTCCAGATGGTGGTGTCTCCGAGCTGCACATCGCCAATGTGTCCTTCCTGGGCGAGCCAGGCTTCGATGTCGGCGCGGAAGAGCTCGTAGAGCGTCCTGTAATAGATGAGTTCAGGAGCGTGTTCCCTGGCGATGCGCCCAAGGGCGTCCAGGACCTGCCGCTTGGCGTTGGTGGTCAACTTAACATCAGCCCAGATAAGGTCAAACCACTCTCTCAGCTCGGCGTAGATTTCAGCGTCGCTGCTGGCCAGATTGATCTCGATGTTGGCGCGACTGCTGGCGCCGAGACCGCGCTGGGTAAAATTCGAGCTGCCGACAAGGCTGCGGATGGGCGGCGTAGTGAGGTAGAGCTTGCCATGCAGAAAGTTTGCCTGGGCAATGGATCGGATGCTCACGGTGTCGCGGCCCACCCATTCGGCGCAGCGCTCGGCAAGGAACTTCTGTTGCAAGGCATGGTTGGGGATGAGGCCCTTCTCGGTCACGTCGAACGACTTTGGCTCTGCGCTGCCCGAGTCGACGTCTTCGACCGAGGCGGGATCACCGAAGAGAAAACGCACTTCGTCGACGGTGTCCAGAGCGTCCTCCAGTTGTGCGTAACCATAGATGCTGAAATAGGCCGATACAAGGCGGAAGGCATCGGCTCTCTGCAGATTCTTTCGCAGATAGTCGGCGACTGTGTGGGTCCGATTATCTAAAATATGTTGGTATGCCATAGTCCTGTTTCGCGGGAGGTTTTGCAGAGGCCAGCCGGCCGTATAGCGGGACCGACAGATGACCATCTGAATTATTCTGGCAGAATTTGGCAGCCATACCGATTTTGGCGCTTTTTCTCTGTGTAAGAGGTTGAGGGCCAAGCGGCGCAAGATGGCCAGGTTGTGCTGTGCATGGCCCTGCCGCGGCGACGGTTCCCTGGCAGAGTTACCGGTTCAGATAGCGCTGGACGTTCGCCAGGTGCTCAGAAAACGTCTTCGCAAAGACGTGTCCGCCGCTGCCATCCCCGGTCGCGACGTAATAAAGGTACTCATGCCGCTCAGGGTACAGCACCGCCCGGAAGGCGTCCTCGCCGGGACTTGCGATCGGGCCGGGCGGCAGCCCACGGTGCAAATAGGTATTGTAGGGACTGTGGACGCCCTGGTATTCTTCCAGGAAGACCGGTGTCTTCCACCACTGACCGCTTTCCGGCTGATAGCCCATTGCATACTGAACCGTAGCGTCAATCTCAAGCAGCATGTCGTTCGCCAGCCGGTTATACAGGACGCCGGCGATAGCCGGCCGTTCCTCCGCCACCACCGCCTCCCTTTCGACGATACTGGCCATAATCAGGACATCGTAGAGCTCAGGCAGGTCGACCCGATCGGCTTCGGCCTTCAGATATAACGGCATGATGCGAGCCGCAAACGCATCCAACTGACGTGCGATCAGTTCGCCGGCTGCCGGCTCCACAGCCGGCAACTGGTAGGTAGCCGGGAAAAGGAACCCCTCAAGGCTCGCGCCCCGGGGCCGCGTTTCCAGAAAGGGCCAGCGGTCTGTTTTGACTTCACAGCAGGAAGGCGGATCAACCTTGGGAGCGGAGGCGGCATTGGAAGGGGCTATCCCGCTTAACGTCGCGAGGTCCGGCATCTGCGCGGTGTGCCGGTAATCCTCTCCTGAAACGACTCCCTCCCGCTCCAGCGCGTCGGCCACCTGCTCCAGACGCCAGCCCTCGCGAATTGTAACCGTGACGCCGGGCGCTTGCGCGGCCAGCAGGGCTTCAGCAATCTCCACCGGCGTCATACTGGCCTTCAGCAGGAACGTCCCCGCTTTCAACTCCTGTGCCCGGCCAATCGACCTCAGATAGGCTTCAAACAGCTCCGCGTCATGAATCAGCCCGGCCGACGCCAGATTCTCTGAAATGTCGCGTGCAGGCGTCCCAGCCACGATTTCAAATTCCCTGACCCTGTCATCACTGGACGTGGGGATGAACAGCATAGGCCGGTTCGCGTCCAGATGGTCGTACAGCCTCGCCTCTCGTGTGCAACCGACCAGCGAGACAGCCAGAAAGAGAAGGAGGGCCCCGAGCGCAAGTTTACGCCGCCTGCCCGCGTGGACCAGTCCGGAGATATGAGTTTCCTGATAGATTCGCGGACTATTCATCGTTGTTTCCTCTTCGGTCCCTGCCTGCGCCACTCCCCTGAAGCAGAGTATATCACTTGAGAAGATGAAGTATGAATGCCTGGTCGAAATGTAACTGTGTCTGCTATAATTGCCCTTTCAGGAAAGGCAGACTTCGTGCGCGTTTTGATCACCGGAATCTCCGGCTTTGTCGGCTCAGCTCTGGCGGGCTACCTTTTGTCCGGCAGTTTCAACCAGTCCCTGGAACTTCACGGAACCATCCACCGCGCCGACAGTCGAATTCAGGAGTTCCGCAGCCGGCTGCGCCTGCACAAGGGGGATCTTCGCAACGCCTCCTGGGTCGACCAGGTGATCGGGAGCGTCAAGCCGCATTTTGTCTTCCATCTCGCGGCCTGGAGCGATGTCCGCGCCAGTTGGGACCAGCCGTGGGCGGCATATGAATTGAACATCAGTTGCCAGCTGAACCTGCTGGAAGCCATGCGGCGCCACACACCCGACGCCCGCGTACTCGTCGTCGCATCTTCAGAGGTCTACGGCCTGATCGAGCCCGACGACCTTCCGGTTGACGAAGAGACTCCCCTGCGCCCCAACTCGCCCTACGGCATAAGCAAGGTCGCGCAGGACCTGATGGCGCAGCAGTATTGGTTCAACTATGGACTCTCCACCGTGCGCGTTCGAAGCTTCAATCATATCGGACCGGGACAGTCCGATAGTTTCGTCGCCAGCGCCTTTGCCCGACAGATCGCCGAAATAGAGGAAGGCCTGCAGGAGCCTGTCCTCAAAGTGGGGAACCTGGAAGCCGAACGCGACTACACCGACGTCAGAGACATGGTCCGCGCCTACTGGCTTGCCCTTCAATATGGTGGACCCGGCGGCGTTTACAACGTCGGCGCCGGATCATCCTTCCCGGTCCGGAAGCTGCTGGACGTTTTGCTCGATCTGAGCGCCGTTCAAATCACTGTGGAACAGGACCCACAGCGGCTGCGGCCCAGCGACGTAGCCCGCGTAGTTTGCAATCCTGACAGATTTTTCAGGAAGACCAACTGGGTTCCCGCCGTCTCCCTGCGCGAGAGCCTGACAGATGTCCTCCTGTACTGGCGAGGCGTAACCGGCGCCCTGTCCACAGATCGATCAAAGGGCGGCCAGAGGCGACAATGAGGAATGTCCGGCCAACGCGCCCGCCTGAATGCAGGTCGTCCATTCAGATGCACTTTGCGCCATGATTGCCGGATTGCCGCTCTGCCATCCGAAAGCGGGACAGCTTTTCAGAGGAGCCCCACCCATGCCTACTGCACTGATCACCGGAGTAACCGGTCAGGATGGAAGCTACCTGGCCGAACTTCTGCTCAAGCAAGGTTACAAGGTCATTGGGATGGTTCGCCGTACGAGCACCATCAACTTCGACCGCATCAGGCACATTCAGGACGAGATCGAGATCGCCCAGGGTGATCTGCTCGACCAGCTGAGCCTGATCAGCATCCTGCAGGAATACCGGCCGCATGAAGTCTACAATCTTGCCGCCCAGAGCTTTGTCCCCACCAGCTTTACCCAACCGGTCCTGACCGGTGAGTTCACCGCATTAGGTGTAACCCGCCTTCTGGATGCCATCCGCATTGTCGATCCCAACATCCGCTTCTACCAGGCCAGCAGCAGCGAAATGTTCGGTAAAGTCCGCGAAGTCCCCCAAACCGAACGCACACCGTTCTATCCCCGCAGTCCGTACGGCGTGGCGAAAGTCTACGGCCACTGGATTACGGTCAACTACCGCGAGAGCTACGGCATCTACGCCTGTTCCGGCATTCTCTTCAACCATGAAAGCCCTCGCCGCGGCCTGGAATTCGTGACCCATAAGATCACCAACGCCGCGGCGCGCATCAAGCTTGGACTGACCAGTGAGCTGCGGTTGGGCAACCTGGATTCTCGCCGCGATTGGGGTTACGCGCCGGACTATGTGCGCGCGATGTGGCTCATGCTGCAACAGGACAACCCGGAGGACTATGTGGTAGCCACCGGCGAAACACACAGCGTGCGCGAATTCCTGCAGGAATCATTCAGCCACGTCGATCTGGACTGGCAGGAGTTCGTCGTCCAGGACGACAGCTTCTACCGCCCCGCTGAGGTCGACCTGCTTGTTGGCGATGCCTCCAGGGCGGGCCGCCAGCTCGGCTGGGAGCCGTCCGTCTCGTTTGCGGAGCTGGCCCGCCTCATGGTCGACGCAGATCTCGAATACTGGGAGCGGCAGCAGAGGCGAGATGCCGCGTCCTCGGCCTGAAGGCCAACCAACCCCTCTCCTCCTGCGGGCTCCTGTCGCTCTGTCAGGCTGCTGCAATGTGACTTTCTGTCAATCAATGGAGATTTTGGCGTTTCCGCGCCTGATCATGGAAAATAGCCTTGTGGCGATTCGAGAGAATCGAAACAGTCGATAATCAACCTCCTCGGGACCCTCTCAGGTAGAAGTTCGTTGGCAATGGCTGAGAAACTTCGCATCTTCGTCAGCGCAACCAAAGATCTGGAACAGGAAAGGGCGCTTGTCGGACGCACGCTGGCGGAGCTGCCAGTGCAGGTGGGCGCCGAAATCCGCCGTACGCCAGCCGAAGGGGTCGACTACGACACCTTGTTTGAACTGATCAGCAACGTCGACAGGATCTACTTTCTCCTGGGAAGGGATATCACAGCGCCTTTTGGCGCCGAATGGCAACTCGCCATCCGGCTTGAAAGGACCATTGTTCCTTACAAACTGGAGGGAATGCGCACGCAGGCCGGAAGGGAGTTCCTTCGCATTGCCCACGCGCCCTGGAAGACCTTTCAAAACGGCCGCCAGCTGGGTCAGCAGATTGGCCTGGACCTTATCGACACACTTCTCCATCCCGAAAACCGTTACGGATTGCAGTTGATGGAAGTTGAAGGGTTACAGCAGAGCAGGCAGAAACTGCGGAGGGGGCTCGAAAGTTCGACCTCCCAGTCCCGGTCGGGTGCGCCAGGAGCCGGCGTTCCCGGTGGGGCCGAAGGCGGCGGCGTAATCCTCGATCCTGCCGAGGCCCAGTCTCTCATCGCCGAAGAGCTTGATGAACTCTGACCCTGCCCACGATTTTCCAGTCTCCACAAAAGATCACGCTCAGATCGTGGTAGCGCCTTTCGGAAAGTCACCATCTTCGACGCATTTGGCGCCGCAATGTCTTTACAGTCAACGGTAGTGCCCCAGATAGACCGGTCGGAAATCCAGGCCCTTGCAAGCAAGTACGGGCAACCTCTTTGCCGTCTCCACTGCATCAAAACCGATGCCTACATGCGCTCCTACCGGGGGCAGGCGGACCCGAACCGCCGGGGAGAGGTAGTATTCGCGATCCGGCAACTCAACGGCGAAATCCTGTTGCATACGAAACACCGTTACGAAAGGCCGATCTATCGCCTGCCGACTGGACGCATCGAACGGGGAGAGTCGGTCGAGAAGGCGCTTTTCCGGGAGATCGCTGAAGAGACAGGACAGAAGGTCCAGGTGTGCCGTTTCCTGGGCGTGCTGGACTGTCACTTTGTCAATGAAGACGCCATCATTCCCTTCGTCAGCTACATTTTCTACCTTCAGAGTCTGAGTGAGGCGTTCAGCCCGACCGATACGGATGAAATCGCCGGTTTTCGAACCGTACCCGCACAGGAGCTGGGTGTCGTCGCCCGGGAATTGCGGAGTCTGGACTCCTTTCGACGCTGCTGGGGGTACTGGCGTTCCCTTTCCCACGATCTTGTCCACAATGCTTTAGCTTGCGGTCAGCTTGCCTAGAAAAATCTGCGCTTTTCAACAGTCTTCTGCTACAATCACCAGAAATCCACACTCCATCGCCGGCATCTGGCAACGGCCAGGCGCCGCTACATCAGTTGAGAACAGACTATGCTTGTCCCATTGTCCTGGCTCCGGGAGTACGTCGACATCCCTGTTCCCACACCAAAGCTGGCGGAACGACTGACACTGGCCGGTCTGGAAGAGGCGAGCCTGACCAATACCGGCGACTTGTGGGAAGAGGACAAGATAGTCGTCGGTCAGGTCGCGGCCGTTCTGCCACATCCTGACGCCGACCGGTTGGCGCTGGTGGATGTAGCTCACGAGAGTGCCAGTGGAGCCGGTGAGCCGCCGCTTCAGAGGGTCGTGACCGGCGCGCCCAATCTCTTCCAGTACAAGGACCGTTCGCTTTCCGCAGGCGACCTCCCTGTTCTCAAGGTCGCCTTTGCCCGCGAAGGCGCGCTGCTCAACGACGCCTATAGCGACAAGCTGCCCCGTCCCCGCAAAAGGCTGAAGAAGGCCAAGATCCGCGGGGTCGAGTCGCGGGGAATGGTCTGCTCAGAGTTGGAGCTGGGTCTCAGCGAAGAACACGAAGGTATCCTCCTTCTGCCTGATGACGCGCCGGTAGGAATGCCGCTTCGCCACTTTCTGGGCGACGAAATCCTGGAAATCGATCTGACGCCGGATATGGCGCGTTGCCTCTCTATGTGGGGCGTCGCCAGAGAGGTGCAGGCTCTGACCGGCGGCGCCCTCCACCTTCCTGAAGACGTCGACGCATCCGACGGGGAAGACATTGCCGAAGAGTACGTGTCCGCCCAGATTGAAGACCCCGACCTGTGTCAGCGCTTCACCGGAACGGTACTCCGCGACATCAAAGTAGGAGAATCGCCGAAATGGCTGCAGGACCGGCTGTCCAGCGCGGGTATGCGGCCCATAAACAACATCGTCGATATAACAAACTATGTCATGTTGGAATCGGGCCAGCCGCTTCACGCATTCGATTACGATCTTCTTGTCGCCAGGGCCGAGAAACTCGGCGACTCCAGGCCAACCATCATCGTGCGCGCGGCCAGGGAAGGCGAGAAACTCGAAACCCTTGACGGTCAGCGGCGCAATCTCGAACCGTCAATGCTGGTCATCGCCGACAAGGCCGGCCCGGTTGCCATCGCCGGCGTGATGGGCGGCGGCGAAACAGAGGTGCACGAGGGGACCCGGAACATCCTGCTTGAAGCGGCCACCTTCGACGGCATCAACAACCGCCGCACCGCGCAAACGCTGCGCCTTCACAGTGAGGCCAGCCACCGCTTCACCCGCGGCGTGCCGGCCACCCTGAACGAGCTGGCCGCCCGACGCGCAGCCGACCTGATGCGGCAGTTTGCGGGCGGACGCGTCGTTCCCGGAATCGTCGATACCTACCCGGTGCGGCAGCCCCAGGTCAAAGTTTTCACTTCCCGCAGCGACGTGAAGCGACTTCTGGGCATGGACCTTTCTCTCGCCGAGATTGGCTCTGCTCTGCAGCGGCTGGAGTTTGACGTTGAAGAGCTGTCCGATCTGCCGGAAGATACCCCTGAAAGGGCCCGGTTCGGGCTGGCCCGCGCTGAAGGCGAACGCGTACTTGCCGCAACGACGCCCTGGCACCGGCTCGACGTATCCTTGCCGGCCGACCTGACGGAAGAGGTTGCCCGCGTGGTCGGTTACGACAAGGTCTCCGAAACGCTCCTCGATACCGTCTTGCCTCCCCAGCGCCGCAACGCCCCGCTGGAGACGGAGGAGAATATCCGCGATATCCTGATCGGATGCGGGCTGCAAGACACGGTGAATCATACGCTCACCACCCCGGAAAATCACGCCAGACTAGCCGGGGCAGGACGCGGCCATTCGTCAGGCGACGAAGACGAAAACGCGGACGCGGCAAGCGATCCCGGCCGCTTCATCTCACTGACGAATCCGCTCTCACCGGAGCGCCGGGTGATGAGGAGAAATCTGATCGTGAGCGCCCTTGAAAACCTGGCTTACAACCTGCGCTACAAGGACCGGCTGGCGGTCTTTGAGATCGGACGCACGTATCGACCGCAGCCCGCGCCCAGCGGGCACTCCGCTGGGGAGTTCTCAGACTCGAAACTGCCTGAGGAGCAGCGCAGATTGTGTATCGCGCTGCGCGGTCTCCGCGAGCCGCATCCATCCAACCCTTCTCAAATGGAATCAGAGCTTTTCGATTTCTTTGACTTGAAGGGAATGATCGAAACTCTCCTGGAAAGACTCGGTTTCGCGCAGAGCGAATATCTGTTCAGCGCCCATCCCGAGAGCGGCGCCGACGACACAGTCAGCGAAACCATGTTTGGACCCCGATGCGCGCTCATCTCACTGCAGGACGAGGAACTCGGTATCGTCGGAGAACTGCATCCGCAGGTCCGAACTGCATTTGGGCTGGGGGGGGAACGCGTGGCGCTGGCGGAGCTGAAGATCGCTCCGCTGGCGCGCCCGAGCTGGCGGCTCTCCCAGATGGCCCCGATCAGTGTCTACCCGCCGGTCGTGGAAGATTTGGCCTTCGTGGTGAA
Source organism: Caldilineaceae bacterium (assembly GCA_965200615.1). GTDB lineage: Bacteria > Chloroflexota > Anaerolineae > Caldilineales > Caldilineaceae > Bin5. The sequence continues at coordinate 3,831,273 of OZ241377.1, forward strand.
AGAAGAGATCACGCAACGCCGCTTGCGCGACGCGATTGTGGATGGAGGCGGACGCGACGGGGACCCCATGCTTACCTCCGTGGAGCTATTCGACATCTATCGAGGCGAGCCATTGCCGATGGGCTGCAAGTCTCTGGCGTACCGCGTAACCTACCAGAGCATGGACCACAACTTGAAGGAAAGAGAGGTCAACCGGCTCAGGCAGCGGATCATCCGCGCTGTCGAGAGGGCCACCGGCGGGACCTTACGCTCCTGACCTCATACGCCGCGCAATCAACCGGCTAATGTGATCTGAAATTACAAAAACCGGCTCAGTTCAGTTTCAACAGTTCCTGGTTTCCGCCCCGCCCTTCAGCGAACCACGTACTTGGGCCCGGCCTGAACCTCGACCGGCTTTCCCCTGCGGATCCTGAAGAGATCGAGATCGCCGGCAACATCCGTTTTGGGGAAGACCGCCCGGGCCTCTTCCAGAATCGCCCTGGCGTGGTAGCGGCGGCTTATGTGGTGAAGTGCCAGCTGCTTCACACCGGCCTTCTGCGCCAGCCGAGCCGCAGCGAGCGCTGTAATGTGGCCGTGGCTCTTTGCCAGTTCACGCTCCTCTTCAAGGTATGTCGCCTCAATCGCCAGCAGATCTGCGCCGGCAACTATCTTGTGCAGCGGCCCGGTGCGACTGACGTCGCCGACAAAGCAGAGCTTCGCGCCCTTCTGCGGTTCACCCAGGACCTCTTCCGGCTGAATGGTTCGCCCATCCGACAGGATGACCGGGCGCCCCGACACCAGCTCTCGCCGCTCAGGCCCGGCAGGTATGCCCAGCGCCTCAGCCTTCACATTGTCGAACGGCGACCGCGTCTCTTCCTCGAATGTAAACCCATAGCAGCCGCTGCCGCGATGCGGCACGGAAAACGCTGAGAGAGCAAAACCCTTCCCCTCAAACAGAGTTCCCGCCTCGATTACATTCAGGCTTACGCCCGCCTGAGAGACGTTGCCAACACCAAAAACAACCTCCATCAGACGATTGACCCGAGCCAGCGCGGGCCTGCCACCGTATATGTCCAGCTCCTCCAGAGTCTCCCAGTGACCGAGTGTGCTGGCAAGCCCTCCAAGTCCGAGAATGTGGTCGAGGTGACCGTGGGTGAGAAGAATCTTGTCCAGCCGTCGAAATCCAAGCCCGCTGCGCAGAATCTGGCGCTGCGTGCCTTCACCGCAGTCGATAAGAAACCGGTGTTCCTGCACCATCACCATTGCTGCGGACAGGCCTCGGTGAACAGAAGGAGCCGAAGCCGAGGTTCCAAGAAAAACCAGTTCAAACAAGGGACTATCTCCCGGTCAGAAGATGGGGGCGGTAAATGGAGTTGGAAACTCCGGACGAAGGGAATCAGTCAGCGCCGGACGTCTGAATTTCCCGCAAGGAATAGCGGTGACTCGCGCAGTCATATATGCCCCAACTTGGCTTGCCGTAGCGGCCCATCACCTCTCCGGGATTAACCAGGAGACATTGGCCGACCCGCTCATGGCGCCGTTGGTGGTCATGGCCGTAGCAGACCAGGTCGAACAGGCCGCTCTGCGCGATGCGCCTCGCCGGCTCCGGATAGTGAATGAGGGCAACCTTCCGCCCGCCCAGCTCAAGTTCGGCATAGGGCCCGTGCAGCGTTACCTGGGGGAAACCGGCGGCCACCTGTTGCTGAAGTCTCCCGTCGCCATCGTTGTTGCCTTCAATCACGTGCACGGGTCCGTCAAAGGCCTGCGCCATCTGCGCAACGATGAAGGGGGCCACCAGGTCGCCGCAGTGCAACATGACGTCGCAGCCCTCCGAAGAGACGGCAGCAAGCGCCTTCTCAAGATTCCAGATGTTATCGTGGCTATCGGAAAGAATCGCAACTTTCATGCCAACTCCCCCATTTCCGGTCTGTCCTCCAACTCATTCTTTCAGATTCCAGTAGTATATCCGACCAGAATCGTGTCGGCAACGAAAAGAGGATGTGATATACTGCCTTCTTGAACACAGGCGCCAATACGAATGAACTCTCTTTCTGCGACAGCAAGAAAAGTATCTGTGTTTGCCGCTGGAGCAGTTGCGGGGCTGTTCTTCCTGTCGGGGTGCGGGCAAGTCATCACCCTGATCCCAACTTCAACACCTGTGCCTGCAACTTCAACACCTGTGCCTGAGCCTGTCGCAACATTCTCGCCTCCCTCCAGTCCGACGCCGGTCCCCACTGCGACACCGGCCCCCTTCACGCCTCCCCCAACACCGACGATGACGGCAACACCGGAGCCGACCATCTACCTGGTCGCGCCAGGCGACACTCTCGTACGCATTGCCGAACAGTACGGTGTAACCGTTGCAGCCTTACAAGAGGAAAACAACATTCTGGACCCGCGCACTCTCCAGCAGGGCCAGCAACTGGTGATTCCGTACCGGGTTCCAGTTGACGGCGGAGCGGCAGGCGCCAGACCAACGCCAACTCCCATTCCTTTCGTTCATCAGAAGATCCATTTCAGCTTCACACTGCTTGGCGGACTCTGGGTTTTGGGGGAAGTAGAGAATACCAGCGCATTCACGCTGGAGCAGGTGCAAATCGGCGTTAAGCTCCTGGACGCCAACCAGAATGCCCTTGCAGAGGAGCAGAGCTTCGTTCTGTTGAACCTTGTTGATCCGGGGGGCGTGGCGCCGTTTGCAATTCTCTTTGAAAAGGCCCCCAAAGAGTTCGCAGGCTACCAGATCTTCCCGCTCAGTGGAGTACCTGCGTATGAAGGGGGTTACTACCGGGACCTGGTTGTAGAGGATCTGGCCTTCGAAGGAGAACTTTATACCTCATACAACGTCACAGGCTCTGTGCGCAACGTCGGCCAGGATGAGGCCATTGAAGTGCAGGTAATCCTGACAGCATACGATTCTCTGGACCGCATCATTGCCGCCCGCACGGTCGCCCCTGAGCACAATGTAATCGCGGCAAACGGGGTCACGACCTTCGCAGCCATTCTCGTTCCCTCAGGGGGGCCGGTCGAACGTATCCATGCCGTAGCCCAAGGTCGACGGTACTCTACCGGCAACTAGCAAAGAGGCGCCAAGCTGCCTGGATCCGTCCCAGGTCTGTCAGTCAGAGCTTTGGAGACGAAACTTCGCACACGTTGACTACACGAATCTGGTCCGGTCCCGTTATGTGGGGCCAGAGACGGCGCCTGTTACGACGGTATGCGAAGTCGGGGAAATCGAAGTCCTCTACGAGGAAAACTGCCTGCTACCTTAGTTCACGTCGAACGTGACCCCTTGGGCAAGCGGAAGCTCAACACCGTAATTCACTGTAACCGTCTGACGCCGGGCGTACGCTTTCCAGGCATCGGACCCGCTCTCCCTTCCACCGCCGGTATCCTTCTCGCCGCCGAACGCCCCGCCGATCTCCGCGCCGGCCGTGCCGGTATTGACGCTGGCCAACCCACAGTCGCTGCCCACGACGCTCAGAAAGGCCTCAACCTCGCGCAGATTGTTGCTGAAGATAGCAGATGACAGACCTTGGGGCACGCAGTTGTGGACAGCGAAGGCCTCTTCCAGAGCCGAATAACCAAGAACATAGAGTATCGGCGCAAAGGTCTCTTCGCCGACGATTTCCGAATCCGGCGGCAGCCCTTCGATCAGGGTTGGCGCCACGTAGTTCCCGCCTTCCAGTCCCGCCAGCTCCAACCGGGCGTTTCCCACCAGCGCCCGTCCGCCGCATTCTTCTGCCCTCCGGATCGCAGCCGCGTAGCTCTCAACCGCCCGTCTGCTGATCAGCGGACCAACGAGCACATCGGGATCCAACGGGCTTCCCACTCTTACCGTAGCGTAGGCTTCAACAAGGCGGGGAAGAAAGCTGTCAAACAGGCTCTCGTGAAGGATAAGGCGCCGGGTCGTGGTACAGCGCTGTGCGGCCGTCGCCAGCGCGCCAAAGGCAACCCCGCGCAGCGCAATCTCCATGTCGGCGTCCGGGGTAACGATCGCCGCATTGTTTCCGCCAAGCTCCAGGATCGAGCGACCCAGCCGTTCGCCCACCCTGGCCGCCACCTCCCGTCCGGTTCCTACCGAACCCGTAAAGGAGAGCAGCGGCAGCCTGCGGTCCGAACTCATTCGCCGCCCAATTTCGCCGTCGCCATCGACCGCCAGAAAGAACAGCGGCGGCAGTCCATGCTCGTCAAGCGCCTCATTTACGATATTGGTTGCGGCAATCGCGGTGAGCGCCGAGTCGGGCGACGGCTTCCATACGACCACGTTACCGATGACCGAGGCGATAAAGGCGTTCCAAGACCAGACCGCACAGGGAAAGTTGAAAGCGGTGATGACGCCGACGACGCCGTGCGGATGCCACTGCTCATACAATCGGTGGCGCTGGCGCTCGCTGGCAATCGTCACTCCGTACAGCTGACGGGAAAGCCCGACGGCAAAATCGGCGACGTCGATCATCTCCTGCACTTCGCCCTTGCCCTCTACCGGCGTCTTCCCCACCTCCAGCGTTACCAGCAGGCCCAAGCTGTCAACATACTCACGCAGACGGTCACCGATCGCCCGTATGACCTCGCCTCTCTTGGGCGCAGGCACGTGCGACCATTCTTCGAAGGACGACCATGCCCGCGCAATCAAGCGGTCATAGTCTTTCTCGTCACCGACGGCGACATCCGCCAGCCATTCGCCGTTTATGGGTGAATGGACCGCAACACGCCGGCGGCCTTCGCCCGAGAGCCACTGCCCGTCGTACAGCCCTGAGACCTGCTGATACAGGCCCAAGTCCGCAAAGACCTGGTCCTTCACCGAGTGAAAATCCGGAATGTTTGCCATTTCAAGTAACCGTTTCAATGACCTTCTGCCGTTCAGAGGGCGGTGAAGTGACCTTCGCGGCCGACGCCGCGGGCCTCTGCCCAGGCGCGCAGCGGCACATCGTCCTCATTCTTCGTCAGCCAGTACTGCGAAGACGGATGGAATTCCGAGTCACCCCCCAGCGGATCGCCGCCGCTGGCCAGCGCCCCCAACAGCTGTTTGCGTATAGGTGAACTCCGCTCGATCAGAGCCTGGTCCTGGCTGATATAGTCAGTAGGGCGCAGCCAGCGGTAATGATAGCCGACATGCATTATCTTGCGAGTCCGGTCAGAGAGATTGGGGCCGACGCAGTGCCAGACGGCCGTCCGCCAGACGACCGCCGCGCCCGGTTTCAGCCGCAGCTCCAATGCTTCGTTCGGATCAACCTGCCTGCCATTCTGCCGGAGCTCGTTCGGCGAACGAAGATGGCTGCCCGGAACCATCCAAAGGTTTCCGCTTTGCGATTCGCTCAAGTCCGAAAGAACATAGAAAACCTTGATCTCCATGAACGGCAGCCGGCCGTCAAGTGAGGGCCCCATGAAGAGGGAGTCGCTGGCGAGATCAGGGTGCCAGGAGAGGTTTCGATAGCCTATCTCCTGGTCCGCGCCGTCTCCGACGCCAAGCGTGCCGGGTTGAACATCTTCCGGGTAGGGCGGCCGGTAGTCCAGATGGGTCGTGCGGATCTGGATGTTCCAGCCGATTGCGTCCACCACCAGCGGCAGCATGCGCGGGTGATCGATAAGATCGAGAAAAGCCTCATGGCGTGAGAGCGCGTTGCGGACGGCGAACGGGTCCTCGGGCCCCAGTCCCTGGGCCTCTCTCACCTCCTCTGCGACTTCATCGATTGCCGCCAGCAGCCTGTCCAACTCAGCATTGGTGAGGAAGTCCTCAAGAACAATGAACCCCTTTTCGTCAAATTCCGCTCTCTGCTGTTGGCTCATGCCGATAGACATGGATTCCCTCCTGTCTGTCTTCTCAAATCCCTTCTACGACAGTCCCCAATGATCATCGATCGGGTCCTGAAATGAAGAGCGAGAGCCATCGAGGACGTCGTCGACAAGCACGACCTCACCTGTCAGGCCCGATTCATAGATGGCGTCGCCCAGCGCCAGTGAGCGCATACCCTCCCAGCCGTCGATTTCCGGCGCATCCCTGTTTCCCCGCAGGATCTCCAGAAACTCCCAGATCTCAATTGAGAAGCCGTCCGTCGCCCCGCCCGGGTACAGAAACTCTTCTTCCTCCTCCGACAGCGACGCGCGGTGCATCTCTTCCAACTCCCTCATATTGTAGACTGAGCCGTCGGAACTCTCCAGACGCGCCGTCTCCAGCTGTTCCGGCGTGCGCTGGAACAGGTGAAAGATCGAGAACGGGGCCGCGGTCGTGTCTCGCAGTGAGCCCCGGCTGCCGTAGAAGGTCACGTCATAAGCTTCTTCGCCCGGAGCGGCCAGGCTCCAAGCCCAACTGCCGGTGATACCGTTCTTGAACGTAAAGGTAACAAAGACAGTATCTTCCGGTGAGTCACCAAAGGGTTCCGTTGTTCCCGACTTCACAGACTGCAGTACCGCGTAGACTTTCTCAACTTCACCAAAGAAATAGCGCAGCGAGTCACAGTAATGAAAACCGCTGTCGAGCACAGGCCCCCCACCGGACATCAACCTGTCTCTGCGCCAGCGTTTGTGCTCTGGAAGAGGTTCCCTGGACCCTTCCGACTGCTGCCCCCAGAGCTGCGAAGGGTTCGGCTGGCTATTCGCCTGCCCGGACGCGCCAGGGAGAACGGCCGAAGATCGATACTGATGAAAGAAACTCAGTGGCTGACCGATCAGACCGGATTCATCGAATACCCATTTGACAGTTCTCTGGCCCGGCTGACGGCGGTGAGGCGCGGCCGTGGACAGAACTCGTCCGGTTCGCTCAGCAGCCTCTATCATCATGCGGCAGGCCTTGATCGTGATGCCGAGGGGCTTTTCGCAGAGAACGTGCAGGCCGGCCTCCATACAGTCCACCGCGATTCCGTGATGGAAACCGTGAGGAAGACAAAGGTCTGCCGCATCAACCTGCGCCTCGGCGAAAAGCTCGTTATGCGCGGCGTAAACTACCGGACGTTCGCCCAGGATCTCCTCGAACATGTCGGCGCGTTCCGATGCCGCCTGGGCGTTGGCATCGCATACGGCGGTAACAACAAAGTCGCCGCGTCCGCGTTCCTGCAGGTCCTTCATTGCCAGTACGTGGCGACGCGAAATCCTGCCGCATCCGATTAAGGCCAACCGTATGGGCATTCTGCTATCCTCACTGAGTCGATATCTCTGCGAGCGGGTTGGTTGAAGGGGAGAGCATCGCGGACAGGGTAGCGAATTCCGGCGAGAACTGCAACAACATTGCAGGGGACTGGCATCGCCTCCCGGCGCGTTTATTCGAGCTAGCCTTTGATACCAGTTAATGCAATGCCTTGCACAAAGGTCTTCTGCAAGAAGAAAAAGAGGAGAATAATCGGCAATGTGATCAGCACTGACGCCGCCATCAGCAGGCCCCATTCGGCCCCATACTGCGTCTGATACTCGTAGATTCCCAGCGACAAAGTGTACTGTTCCTGATCGCTCAGATAGATCAGGGGTCCGATATAGTCGCGCCAGCGGGCGATGAACTCAAAAATGGCAACCGTCGCCAGCGCCGGTTTGGACAGCGGCAGGAGTATTGAATAGTAGATCTTCAGTTCGTTTGCGCCATCGATTCGTGCCGCTTCCGACAGCTCCATCGGAATGGTCATGAAGAACTGACGCAACAAAAAGATGTACAACGCTCCCCCGAACCAGTGCGGAACGATAAGGGGCAGCCAGGAGTTCACCCAGCCGAGATTCTTGAAGACAATAAACAGAGGAATCATCGTGACCTGAAAGGGCAGCATCAGAGTTGCCACCGTCAGGATGAACAGAAAGTTTCGACCCCGCCAGGGAATGCGAGCGAGACTGTAGGCTACCAGAGAGGAAGAGATCAGCACGCCGATGGTCGCAAGTACGGCAATCGTCAGTGTATTGCGAAGATAGAGGAAGAAGGTGATGAACTTTACTGCATCGGGGTAGTTGGACCACTGAAACGGGGAGGGAATGACGACAGGCGGGTAGGCGTAGAACTGAACGTCGGGCTTTAGCGAGGTGGACAACATCCATAGAAACGGCAATGTGAAGACAAAGGCCGCCGGGATCAGACTTGCATGGATAAGCACGCTGCGGGTGATATTTCGTATGCGCTTAGCCATAACCCGCCTGGCATGGTCTTGCGCAAATTCGGGCTGGACGTGCTGGCTGTCAACGACCATCTCAGTCTTCGCCTCCTGCATAAAAGACCCACAGACGCGCGGAACGGAAGATGATAAGGGTTACAACCAGAGTAAACATGAAGAGCAGCCATGCCATTGCCGAAGCATAGCCCATTTCCAGGTAATGAAACGCGTTCTTATACAGATAGATTGAATAGAACAGGGTCGAATTGGCGGGAAAGCCTGTTCCTCCCGTCATAATGTAGGGGATGGCAAAGAAGTTCAGCGCGCCAATCACCGACGTGATCAGGTGGAAGAAGACTACCGGCGTCAGAATGGGGACGGTCACATTGCGGAACTTCGACAGGAAATTGGCGCCGTCTACATCGGCGGCATCGTACAGGTCCTGAGGAACATCCTGCAGTCCGGCGAGATACAATATGATCTGCTGTCCGATAATCCAGAGCGCGAGCAGAACGAGGGTTGGCCTGGCCCACTCAGCACAGGTCAGCCAGCAAGGGCCGCGCGACCCGAAGGCCCTGAATGGCGCCGCAATCAGACCGTTGTGCGGCGTAAAGATGAAGACCCATACCAATGCCAGCGCCACCTCTGGCACCAGCGTGGGAAGGAAATAGATAGTGCGATAGACGACCTGCCCCCGTATCTTGGCGTTCAACATCATCGCCAGACCAAAAGCGAAGAAAATCGCCAAGGGGATGGATACGACTGCAAAGTAGACGGTGTTGTAAACCGCCGCCAGAAACTCCTCATCCTTCGTAAACAACTCGATATAGTTTGCGAGCCCGGTAAACGTCGGATTCCTGACGCCGTTGTATTTAGTAAAGCTGTAGTACGCCGACGCCAGTGTCGGATAGATCCAGAAAACGAGCAGACCGAAGATCCAAGGCGAGGCAAAAAGGAGCCCGTTTATCGTATGCCGCGTTCCCTGTGACAGTCGGCGGCGGGGTAGGTTTGCTGTAGCGGTGGCAGTAGCCATGGCAGGACTCTGTATTCCGAGCTGGAATGCCCGCATCCTAATGGTAGAAGTCAGGTAGCGGCCCGTCTGAGCCGCTACCCATCTCTACAGTCTCTTTCGTGTTCAGAAATCTGAACTCTCTGCACCAGCTGCCCGTCTTCAAGCAGCCTCGGCGACAGATTCCAGACTCCTCGATTAGCTGAAGAAGCCTATTTCTTCCAGACCAACGTTGATCTCTTCGTCGATATCCATCAGCGCCTGCTCAGGTGTCTTCAGGCCGTGCGGAATCTCGTCGCGGAAGGCCTTGACCTGCAGGTCCCACAACTTGGAGCCCAACGGAATCGGCGGGCGTGCGTGGGAAACCGGCAGCAGGTCCATGAAGACCGCGTGCAGCGGGTCCTCGCGGAAGAATGGGTCTTCGGCAGCAGACTTGATCGTCGGAATGTGGAAGGTGTCCTTGTTGTACTTGAGCTGGCCTTCGGGGCCACAGAGGTAGAAGCAGGCGTCAAACGCCGACTCTACATCGTCATAGCCGAAGGGTACCGCCCAGCTCCAGCCACCTGCCCAACTCGCATGCGGGGCGGGGCCGTCGGGACCCGGCATCGGCACGACGCCGTAGTTGGTCTCCGGCTTGTAGCGATGGTGCTGCGCCACCTTCCAGTTGCCGCTGCAGGTCATCGCGCTCTGCCCGGTCCAGAAGTAGTCGTTCTCGCCGCGGCAGTTGCCGCCGGCGCAGGCCGCCAGCATCGCATCGATGTCCTCGACGCCGATCTCGTCAACGAAGGACTTGACGAACTGCATGGCCTCGATGTTCTGGGGGTGGGCAAAGGTGATGCGGCGATCGTCGTCCTGGAACGAGCCGCCGAAGCCAAAGCCCCACGTGTAGAGCCAGGCCTGGTCATAGATCGGGTTGAAACCGTAGCGGGTGACAGCGCCCGTATCGTCGCGCACGGTCAGCGCCTCGGTGGCCGCCCGCAGTTCGTCCAGGTTGGACGGCGGCGACATGGGGTCAACGCCGGCCTCTTCCATAATGTCCATGTTGTACCACAGGGCGCGAGTGTCGGTGTCGAACGAGAGCGCGTAGATGCCGCCCTTATAAACCGTCTCGTCCCAGGCGAAGTCGAAGTAGAGCTCCTTGGTGACACCGGCCGCTTCGGCGAAGTCGGTGATGTCGGTGAAGAAGCCCTCATGGGCGAACTGGGGAACCGTGAAACGGTCCGCATAGTGGAGCGCAGGCGGCGTGCCGCCGGCGACGGCGGTCAGCAGCTTCTCATCCGCCTGGCTGCCGGCCGTACGGGCGATGTAGACGAACTCCACCTCCACGCCCATCGTGTTTTTCTCGTTGTAGATGTCGATGATCTCCTTGATCGACTCCTGGGCCAGGTCGGTCATGCGGGACCAGGCTTCCAGCTTCTTGGTCTCCATCATCGCTCCGCCATCGCCGCTGTCGGCTGCCGGCGCAGCTGCGGGCGCGGGGCATGCCGCAAGCAGGGCGGCGCTTGTCGCCAAGCCGGAAACCTGCAGGAAGCGGCGGCGCGAAAGCATCTTCTGAGTGTCCATTCAGTCATCCCTCCATGTAGGAAAATGGGTAAAAGGGTAAAACGGTTCGTCAAAACGGGTGCGCGTCCGGGGGGCTTTTGCGCCAACGCAAGGATGATAACCTTTATCGATAATCATGTCCAAATTCCGGGCGCTTTGATCGGCGTTTGCCACTCCGGGTCGCGCTTCGCGACGGGCTGGAAGGCGCAGCATTACGCGCCGGCCCGGCAACATTAGCTCTGCCAGACCTCGACTGCCTCATCCGGCGCATCCAGCTTGCGAAGTTCCTGGATAAAGGCGTCATTCAGGTCGTCCGCAACATCCCTATGATCTTCGGCCAGATTCGTCTCCGTCAGCGGGTCGGCCGACAGATCGAAGAGCTGCCTTTCCCCGCAGGAGCCGACCGGCGCATAGGCCCAGCGTTCCGTGTATAACATGGGCGTCACGCGATTGGGGGGCAGTTTGCCATCCTCCAACCGCGTATAGGTCGCGGATACGACACAGTCATGGAGGTGAGCATTGCTTTCCCCTCGCAGGCGCCCTGCAAACGAACGCCCGTGCATAGGCTGAGGTGTCTCAACGTCAACTCCCGCCAGATCAAGCAGCGTAGGCGCAATGTCCGCAGGCCGCAGCAGCGCGTCAACCGTCCGGCCCCCCGTTAAACCCGGCGCGGCTACCAGGAAGGGAATGTGGACGATTTCAGGATAGAGCGGCCAGAAACGGTCGTCGAACTTGCTGATGTTCGACTTCCCCGTGCGGTTGTGTTCGCCGAGACTGAATCCATGGTCGGACATGAACACGACGATCGAGTTGCGCCAGAGATCCAGGTCGTCGATCTTTGTCAGGATGCGCCCCACCCACCGGTCCACCAGTTCAGCCTCCGCGCAGTAATGGGCGCGCAGATTGCGAAGCTCGGCCTCGGTGTAGTCGCTGGCTTTCCCGTAGTTGGGATGCAGCATCGGCGGGCCTTCGTAATCGGGATCGTAGCGCCGCACCATGTACTCCGGCGGATCCCACGGTTCGTGGGGATCAAAGAAGTCCACCCAGAGGAAGAAGGGGCTGTGCTGGTCGTTCTCCTCCAGCCACTCCACCGCCAGCTCAGCCGTACGCGGCGCAAATCGGTCGATCTCCCGGTACCATCGCCGGTTGATCCATGTGTGGAGGTCGATCAGATTGCGCCCTTGAAAGTGGTTACCGACATTGCGGGTCTTTTCGTCGGCCATCGCATGTTCAATGGGGTAGTTCATGCCAAGGAAATAGGTATTTCCCTCCTGGCCGGGCAGGGTGTGCGCGCCGTCGAACCCTTCAAAGAAGGCCGCCCGCGCCAGGTGTGGGCAGTCTCCCAGAAGCTGGCTGACATATCCGGCTTCTCTGAGGGTTATGGGCAAATGGTTCCGGCTGCTCAGGCGCCGGTCCTGCCAGGGATACCACGGCCAGCCGACACGCCCGGTCGTGAAATCTGTACGATGGGGGATAGTCGGGAAACTGCCGGTGTACAGCCTGGACAGACTCACGCACCGCTCCGAAAAGCGGTCGAGGTGGGGCGTGCGCACCGGCATCGCGGCCGCGCGATCGAACAGGTTGTCGTAGCGGAAAGTGTCGGAGATTATGACTATAATGTTCATCGTTCGTGTCCCGGGTGCAGTCAGATTCAAACGGCCAAAATGTCGGGTCCGTCAACGGTGGCGGCTTCAGCCAGGGCTCCTGATTCCGCCAGTTCGCCCATCGTCGCAAACGACGCGCCCGGCCTCTTCCCCACGTGCTCCGAGACGGCGTCGATCATGCGGAAGGTGTGCTCGTAGTCGTCGGCTATGCCGTGCGTGTGCATCAGCATGATAACGATTGGGCTGCGCTCGCTGATTCGATCGAGATCCTGGCGCGCCAGGTTGATAAACTCCTCGCTGCGCTGCCCTGATCCGCGCCAGGTGTATTCATTCAGAATCGGGACTTCAATCACATCCTCATACCATCTGAAGGGATGGTACGGGATATTGTCGACCCAATCCTGCGAAAGGTCCCCCCCATTGTGCGGAAGATGGGCGTAGCCGCTGCCGCTGATATACATGCAGGTATGATAACCGATCCCGACCTCCCGCAGCGCGCTGAACATAGGCTTGGAGATAGCGCCGCAGGGCGCACGGAACACGTTCGGCTCAACCCCCAAGTCCATGGCAAAGATCTCCAGCCCTTCCTCGATGCGGTCGCGGAGGTTGTCCACGGTATAGCGCGGCATCAGCTCCTCGCGGCGTTCATCGAACTCCGACTGCAGCGAGGGCAGAATGGAGGTAGCCGGCCATGCCGGCGGCCCGAACTCGTAGCAGTCTGCGTGCGTCAGGCCGTGCAGCTGAATGTCATGGCCCAGGTCCCGGGCGGCGATCAGCGCTTCCTTCCACTCGGCCGTCATCGGCTTGCCGCCCCCCTTGGGTACGGTGAACCAGGTAGACCCCAGGCCGCGTGAGCTGAAGAACTCTGTCGCCCGGCGCAGAGACTCCACCATCGCGCCGCCGCCCGTTCCCGCGTCGTCAATACTCCATGAATAGACGGTCATCTTGATCTTCTCCGCTTGAAACTCTTTGGATTGGCCAAACGAGGTAGTAAGAATGCGTTGTGTCAACCACGAAAGGCAGGGCCGACAAGCAGGGCGCCGAACTGCCACTGAAGTTGCCCGCGCTATACCGCAAGAATATCCGGTCCCTCTACGGTTGCCGCCATGGCGCAAAATCAGTTTCCTTCCGCTAACCCTTAACTGCCCCAACTGTCAAACCCTCCAGGAAATAGCGTTGCAGGAACAGGAAGACGATCAGGAGCGGAACAACGCTCAGAAACGCGGCCGCGGATGTGATTCCGTAATTGACCTGAAATTCGCCCCGCAATAGCGCTAGTCCCAGGGGAAGCGTGTAAAGATCCTTGTCGTTGAGAACGACGAGAGGCCAGACCAGGTTATTCCACTGTGAGGTGAAGACGACGATTGACAGGGTTGCCAGGGCCGGCGCCGACAGTGGCAAGATGATGCGCCAGAATACGCCGAAGTCGGAACAGCCGTCGATCCGGGCTGCATGTTCGAGTTCCTCGGGAATAGTCTGCATGAATTGTCGCAACAGAAAGACACCCAGTACGTTAGCCAGCGCCGGTATGATCAGTCCTCCGTAGGAATTCAGAAGACCCAACCAATTCGTAATGAGAAATGCGGGTATCAGCAGCAGCGCCCCGGGAATCATGATCGTAGCAAGCATGAGTCCAAACATAAAATCCCTTCCCCAGAACTGTTTTTTGGCAAAAGCATAGGCCGCCAGGGCGTCGATAAGCACTGTCCCCACAGTTACGAGCAATGCAACCAGAATCGTGTTGAAGAACCACAGGATGAAAGGCAGCTCCCTTACGATATATGTGTAGTTGTCCCAGACAAACTGCTCAGGAATCAACTGCGGCGGGATCGAAATGAGCGTATACGTCTCCTTGAATGATGAGGAAAAGATATAGAGGTATGGCCCCAACATGATAATAACCAGTACAGCCAAGAGCACGTAAACAACAACCGCTTGGGGCAGTACACGAATAGCCTTGCGCCAGTTCCCGCTGAAATTGAATTGGGTCATGGGATAATCCCTTGGAGGCCGACCTTCGCCGGTTGCGCAACACAGTTCACAATTCTATCTTTCCCCCAGTACGCGCATCTGCACGTAGGAGATCGGCATGATGATGAGCAACAACACCACCCCCATGGCCGCGGCCATTCCGACCTGACCGTAGCGAAAGGCATGATTGTAGATGTACCAGACCATTGTCGCGGTTGCGTGAACGGGGCCGCCATTTGTGAGCACAAAAACGGTATCGAAGAGTTGAAACGCCCAAATCGTGCCCATTACAACCGAAAAAAGGATCACGGGGCGCATAAGGGGAATGGTTACCCGGGTTGCCACCTGCCAGGCATTGGCTCCGTCAATGCGGGCTGCCTCGTGCAACTCTTCGGGAACGCCAAGCATGGCGGCCAGGAAGAGAATGATATGAAAGCCAATCCCTCGCCACCACTCAATCAGCAGGATGCCATACAGTGCCCATTCCGGGTCGGACAACCAGTAAATTTCCGGGACGCCCAGCAGTCCCAGGAGATAGGTCATTACTCCATAGCGGGGGGCCAGAATGTAACTCCAGATCTGGGCTGTAGCCGCGGCCGAAGCAAGAAGTGGAAAAAAAACGACTGCCCTGTAGAAGTCCTTGAATCGAACGAGCTTATTGCCGATCAGAAAGGCCAGTGCGAGCGCGGTGATGACCGCGATGGGCACGACCGACAGTGTATATTGGAGTGAGTTCAGGAAAACCTTGAGAGTTATGTCGTCGGTAGTGAGGCTCAGGTAGTTCTGAATGCCAACGAAGGGCTTGACCTTATCGACCAGGTCGCCCCGCAGCAGGGAAAGCCAGAGAGCCCAGAAGAATGGCCCGATGTTGAAGATCACGAAGAGCGCCATAAAGGGCAGGATGAAGGCATACGCGCTCAGATTTCGCCTGACCGCGGCCCGTTGCCAAAATGAAGTCTCTGTTAAACCGCTTCTCTGGGGCGTTGCGGACGTAGTAGCCATTTCATATCCCTTGGCGGGCGGGGCACTCTGGCAAATACAGAACGGAATGACTCGCGCTGGGCCGCCGCGCTCCTGGAACGCGGCAGCCCGTTCTCAGCTCGAACCTGCGACTATGATCCCTCTTCCTCTCTGAGCATGTCGTTGATCTGAACGACCATGTCCTCAATCGCCTCTTCGACCGTGCGCTGGCCGAGGACGAACGACTCGATGGAAGTGCCTTCGATGTCCCAGAACTTGAAGATCCAACCGCGGTACGGCCAGAAGAAGGTGTATTCAAGTGTCGTCTGGGCGGTGGTCAGTACCGGATCATCGGGATAGAAATTGACATGCGGCGACACGCTCATGAAGCCGAGGCACCCGATCCACGACGTCAGAAGGTCGGGCGTGACAAGCGTCTCCAGTACGGTCCACGATTCATCGGGATATTCTGTCTTGGCGGCAATCGCCAGCATGCCGACGCCGCCATAGCAAGCGCGACCCCTGGCCCCTTCGGCCGGTCCTGTAGCCATGCGGGAGGCGCCAAGGTTGAAGTCCGGATTTTCACTGCGCAGAGAGTTGGCAAACACATTCTGGGCCGTAATCATGCCTACCTTGCCGTCGCGGAAATACCCACCGACGCCCGGCTCCTGCCCGGAAATGGCCCCCGGCATTGCCACTTCAAGGTCGTGGAAGAGCGAATTGAAGAAGTGCCAGCCATCGTACGCCTCCGCAGAGTTTACGATGCACTCGGTCAGATCATCGTTGAACCAGTGCCCTCCAAAACGGCGCGGCCACTGGCCATTTTCGTGCCAGCCTTTGGGGTGGGTTGCAAAGCCGTAGACATCTTCGCCAAGGGCGGTGATGTCCTGCGACATAGCAAGAAAATCGTCAATTGTATCCGGCGGTGTATCGGGGTCCCACCCAGCCTGCTCAAACAGGTCTTTGTTCCAGAACAGGTTGGATCCGCCGATAATCCACGGGAAGGAGTAGGTCGTGCCGTCGTATGTGCCCGGTTCCCAGGCGCGCTCATAGAAGAATGAGCGATCGAACGAGCTCGAGGCAATCCTTTCGTCAAGCGGCATGATGTGGCCGGCGTTGACGAAGCGAGGGAACGACTCCGTCTGGTAGCTCACGTCCGGCCCCTGGTCGGCCGCGAACGCGGCCACGAACTTCTCGTTGTACTGGCCCCAAGGGACCTCGCTGAAGTCTACGCTGATCTCCGGGCGCATCTCCTCCAGCACATCCAGCGTGGGTCGGGCGCAGAGTTTGGTCTCGTCGCCGGCCGCCTTATGCGGGCCCTTCCACATCGTGAGCGTGACGACCTCCATCGCCGGCGCTTCCCCGCCATCGTCGGCTGCGCCAGGCGCGGCCGGAACACAGGCCGACAGGCCCGCTCCAACCGTTGCCACCCCTGCCAACGTGGCCGTTCGAGCCAGAAAACTGCGTCTGGACAACTTCGTACCGGTAGCCATGGTCTGTTCCTCCTTGGCTTTTATGTGGACAGCGCAAACGCGCCGCCCTTTCCATCCGACTTCTCAACCTGAAACAACTGGTTGGAAGTTGTAAACGTTACGCCAGCTCCTCCAGTACCTTATTCAGTCCTTCAACGGTCTCCTCCACATCTTCGTTGGTCAGTAAAGGGCTGACGTTCAGATGCACGGCCCGGCCGAGCAGATCAAGGCTCCGCGGGCACATGTCCTGCCGGTATTCAATCTCCCGTTGCGCCCATCGCCATGGGCCACCGGCGTTTGTCCAAGTGCGCCGGTTGATAATCGGGACCCAGTGCGCATACACGTGATAGTCAATTTGGTCTGGCGAATACAGCGTGCCCGCGCCGATGTTTTCGGCACGCAGCGCCTCCGACACGGACTCGGCCTGTTCGGGACTATCCATGAAGAATACAGCGGCGATCGCAGTATCGCCATGGGGGTCCGCCATTTCGCGGAAGCTGATGCCCTTGCGCTCCGTCACTTCCGCAATGCCCGCCTTGATCATTCGTTTGCGATGCCGCATGTCATCGATCAGGCCGTCCAGCCGCGCCAGCTGCGGGAGCGCAACCGCCGCCAGAAGCTCGGGCATCCGAAAGTTTACGCCGCAGAGCAGCTCTTCCACATTGAACTTGAGCTGAAGCGCGCCGATCACATCATGAAACATGTTGGCGCGTTTCCACACCAGCTCGTCGTCAGTGACCACCATGCCGCCCTCGCCGGAGGTGATTATTTTGTTGAACTGGAGACTAAAGCAGCCCACGTCGCCAAACGTCCCCAGCGGCTGACCCCTGTAGCTGCCCCCGTTTGCCTGCGCAACGTCCTCAATGACCCTCAGCCCGTGCTTGTTCGCCAGCGCCATCAGTTCATCCATTCGGCAGGGAGCGCCCCGCATATGCACAGGCATGATGGCCTTGGTATATGGTGTAATCTTCCGCTCAACGTCCTCCGGGTCCATCAGAAGCGTTTCGTCAACCTCGGCGATCACGGGAATTCCTCCGGCTGCGACAACCGCGGACGCCGAAGCGATCCAGGTGTAAGCCGGCACGATTACCTCATCGCCGGGCCCGATGCCAATGCCGTGCAGGCCGCAGACAAGCGCCGCGGTGCCGGAGGTGACCGCGACCGAGTATCGGGAGCCCTTCTTTTCGGCAAACGCCTTCTCCAACTGCGTAGCTTTTGAATCGGCCTCGCCGGGCCCGTAGTATCGAAAAAGACGTTTCGCCCGCAACACTTCCAGAACTTCAGCCTCTTCCTCCGCCGCGATCGCCATGCCGCCGGGATACATCGGCGGGTCCGGATTCTGCTTTGCGGGCGCGCCGCCATGTATGGCCAGTTTCCGGCTCTCCACTTGGGTCATCTCTCTTCTCCCTCAACGGTTGTGTTTTCGACCAGGGTCTCAGCTGTTCCACGTAGACGTAGTAGGCGCCCAGCTCATGGCCGTCCTCAGTCTCGAACCACGTCTGCAAGTGCGTACCCCCCACAGGCAGCGAAAGTATGAAACGCGCCCCCACGTCGTCGCGGCCGACTTCCCCACTGGCTTCTTCGCCTGCGATCTCAATGCGGGCGCGGTAGACAGGCAAGACAACGCCTCCGCCCCAAGGTATCCGCTCTTTCAGAGAGGGTCCGCTTCCACGTGCGCTCTCCAAGGCTTGCCCTTCCCCAGCCGGTAGGATGGCGATGTCCCTGAACGCCTTGGGGTCGCCCCCTTCCAGTCCCGCCCGGACTGCCGCGCCCTCCTCCTCGGGCCAGCGGCGCAGCGTGAAACCGTATCTCCCAGCCTCTACGACTTCCACCTCCCAGTGGCCGTTGCAGATCAGACCCTGACGCACAAGACTCTGGTTCCACGCGCACTCACAGTCTTCGTTTCGCCAGTCGTGCGTATTCAACCGCAGCTTGTCTGCCGCCGGTCCTCCGATAGCGATAGGAATGTCTTCGTCAAACTGGCTTGAAACCTTCCCCCACCACTGTTCGTAGGCGCGACGCAGCTCAGAAACAACGTCGGGACGGGCAGCGGCAAGATCCTGCCGCTGCTCCGGGTCGTCCTTGATCGCATACAGCTCCCGCCCGTTGACAAGACGCCAGCGGCCAGTCATAACCGCGCTCTTGCGCCACTTGACCGGATAGGCCAGCCTCTGCGAGTCGGTAACAAGCGCCCTGTCGGGCCAGCCGGTATCCTCGCCCTGGTCAGGCTGCAGCAAGCGCGCCAGACTTCGGCCGTCAAAACTGTTGGGTTCGCTGCCGTCCAGGCCGCACAGTTCGATCAGCGTCGGCAGCACATCCACGTTGGCTGTAACTTCGTCAACATCCCGTCCAGCAGTGATCCCGCCCGCGGGCCAGTGGAGAAAGAAGGGTACGCGGTGCCCTCCATCGTACTCCGAACCCTTCTGCCCGCGCATGCCGGCGTTAAACCCGCTCGTCACGAACTGGTCTTCATCCACCGCCACACCGCCCGCGGAACCGTTGTCGGTCATGAAGATGAAGATCGTGTTCTCAGCCAGCCCCAGCTCTGCCAGCCTGCGCCGCAGGCCGCCCACATTTTCGTCAATGTTAGCAACCATTCCGTAGAACTTGGCGCGCTCTTCGTGCGGGGTCAAAGGGAGATAAGGATCGCTGAAAGCCGGGTCAACCAGATGGGGCGAATGGGGCGCATTGGTCGGGATGTAGCAGAAAAACGGTCTCGCACGGTTCCGCTCAATGAACTTCAGCGCCTCCCGGAACCAAACGTCCGTGCAATATCCTTCATAACGGGTATGTTGTTCCCCATCCCAGTAGCTGTCATCAAAGTAGCTGTTACCCCAGTAATCGGGGGTCTGGCCGATTCCGCCGCCGCCGTGTACGACTACCGTCTCGAAGCCCCGGTCTTGCGGACGGTAGGGCGCATTGTCCCCCAAATGCCACTTTCCGAAGATCCCGGTGGCGTAGCCGCTGCGCCGAAAGTAGTCGGCCATGCTGATCTCGTCGGACCTCAGCAGAGATCGCCCTCCGATCGTGTGCCAGACCCCCGTGCTGTTTGCATAGTGACCCGTCAGCAGCCCGGCCCGGGTCGGCGCGCACGTCGGCCCTACGTGGTAATCGGTCAGTCGCACACCGGAGGCGTAGAGTGCGTCGAGGTGAGGCGTTCGAATCACAGGGTTGCCGTGACAAGAGAGATCACCGTATCCCTGGTCATCGGTAAGGACAAAGACGACGTTGGGCTGTTCGCCGGGCATCGCTCAAGTCCTCACTGCCATGGGGTTTTGAACGCCCCGAAGTTGCTTTCCTCATCCTTTCCCCGCACCAGGACCGGCTTCCAACGGCCATCCAGAGAATTATCTGCAGCCTGCCTGACAAATGTCGGCACGTAGCGCAGCGTGAGGCCGCAGCGGCGCCTGTTCGAGCGGTTCGGCAGACTGCCGTGGATGAGAGTGCCGTCGTGAATCGAGATCTGTCCGGCCTGCAACGGCAGATCGACGGCGGTCGCCGCTTCCTCCGGCGAAACGTGCACCTCCTGGTTGATACTGAGAAGATTTCCCGCCTGCTCGGCCTTACCGTGCTCGACGACGCCGGAGACGTGCGTGCCGGGAACTACCTGCATGCAGCCGTTCTCCACGTCGCTGTCATCGACAGCGTACCAGGCGGTTATAGCCAGCGGCGGATCCAGGCCCCAGAAGGTAACGTCCTGGTGCCAGGCGACAAAAGCCTCCGCCTCTTCGCCTTCACCGTACTTGTTGAAGAAGTGGGTCGCCAGCAGCAGAACGTTTGGCCCAATCAAGGCTTCGATTGCGTCCAGTATCGTTGGGTGCGTGGCCAGCCTCCAGATGAACTCCTCCTCAAAATGGTAGTCAATCAGTCCGATCTGAGCCGTTTCCTTACCAACTCGGGACTCCAGATCATCGAAGGCCTTCCGGTAACCGGATACCTGGGGGCCGTCAATGACATCGATTGCCCCGATGTAACCGTCGCGTTTGTATGCTTCCACTTGGGCAGGGGAAATAATCATATTACCCTCCTTGGCAGTTTTCAACCTGATCGCTGATGAGGATAACGCTTGTACGCCACGATTGCAAGAAGAAAAAAAGTGGCAGCTTCGTGCAAAACACGCTTCGCTGTGTTAGACTGAATTGCAAGGGTCAGGAACTCCGGCATGGCCCAACCAATGAGGAGAAGACAGACATGGCCGAACGAGAAGTACCGGGCTGGGTAAAGGAGCACATTGGCCGCTATCTCGAATCCAATGGCGAAGACGGCCACATTTGGAACGGTGTCCCCACGTTGCTGCTGACAACAACCGGGCGGCGCAGCGGAAAGGCCCGCACAACCCCTCTCATCTACGGCAAGGTCGAAGGCGAGGAAACGTACGTGATCGTCGCATCCCGCGGCGGCGCCACACATCACCCCTCCTGGTATCTCAATCTGGTCGAAACGCCGGCCGTCAAGTTGCGGGTCGGCGCCGACGTCTTTGACGCTACGGCCCACACCGCCACGGCTGAGGAGAAGCCGGCCCTGTGGAACATGATGGCGGAGATCTGGCCCCAGTACAATGACTACCAGGCCAAGACCGACCGCGTAATCCCGGTCGTCATTCTGAAACGCGTTTGAAGACACTGAACCGCCTCCGCGCCCACATGGTGCGAAAATGAGCAGACTTCCGGGAGTGCCAAGGCAAGCCGGCGCTCTGGCCCTTCCTACCCCTTTCCCCATCCTCTCCGTAGAGACCGATAACTACCGCACCAAGACCTTCACCCTCGACCTCAGCCTGAACGCTCGGCCTGGGCAGTTCGTGATGGCCTGGCTGCCCCGCTTCGATGAGAAGCCCTTTTCCCTGGTCGCCGCCGACCCGGTAACCCTGATGGTCACCGCGGTCGGCCCCTTCACCAACCTGCTGCATGGGATGGGTCCCGGGGATCCGCTTTGGATTCGCGGCCCGTTCGGAACGGGCTTTCGTCTCCCCGGTCCTGGCCTGCGAGCCGCTTTCATTGGAGGAGGATACGGCGTGGCCCCCCTCCTCTGGCTGGCGCACGCCTGGCGCCGGCAACTGGAGGATCTGACCGTCATCATCGGCGCGGGCACGGCTGCCGACCTGCTCTACGCTGATCGTTTCAACGCCCTGCAGCACGAGGCAAAGAGCAATGCCGTCCCGATTGAAGCGCTAACATGCACCGAGGACGGCAGCGCGGGATCCACGGGCCTTGTCACCGATCTTCTGTCGAACTCCCTGATCTCGGGAGAAATCGATCTACTGTGCGCTTGCGGGCCGCACGGGATGCTCACTGCCATAGACAAGCTAGGTGACAAGCACAACGTCCCGCGCCAGCTTTCGTGGGAAGCCTACATGCGCTGCGCAATCGGGCTCTGCGGATCCTGCGAGTTGAATGGCAGCGTTCTGTGCCTGGACGGACCCGTCTTGGAACATGGTCGAGCTGAGCAAGCCGCTCAGCCAGATTAGAGGGTCATTCGGCAAGTCGGCGCGGGGTCACTTCTGAGGCGGCCGGCACGCCATGCGCGGCGGTCGCATTAAGAACGCCGTCAAGAACTGCGGCTGCGACGACCTCCGCGGCAACGGCGCCCAGCAAACTCAGCTCAACCTGCGCCTCCAGCGACCCTGTTGCCAGAGCAAACAAGCAGTCGCCGTCGTAGAGTGTGTGCGCAGGTCGGGTCGTACGGCTGACTCCGGTCTGCCCCATCTGCGCCAGCTTGGTCACATCGGTCTTGGAGAGACAGAGATTTGTGGCGACAACGCCGATCGTGGTGTTTTCCTGGACGGCGTGCCTGTTTTCCGAATCGGAGCGGTCCGGGGCAGGAGAGGTCTGGTCAGCGTTTGGACCAGACGGTCGAAATAAGAAAGAGTCAAATGAGGCGGCCGCCACCGAAAGGCTGTCCACCAATTCGCCGCTCTCCGGATCACGGGCCCCGGCCACCAACTGAGCCCGCATCGGGTCCACGACGTCCCCGACCGCGTTGACGGCGACCAGGGCGGAAACGACAACTCCGCCGGGCAGAGCAGTTGACGCCTGACCCAACCCGCCCCTCGTACAACGGTCGAAGCCAAACAGTTTCCCGACGGTGCAGCCAACCCCGGCGCCGACCGAACCGCGGCTTATGTCCTCTACAGTGGCCGCCTCGCAGGCCGCGACGGCGTCCTCCTGTGCAGGAAAAACCGTCGATCCTCCGAATCCCAGGTCGTACAGGATTGCGGCCGGCACTATTGGCACCGGTGCAGCCGGCGTGAACCAGCCGTAACCCCGCTCCGCCAGCCAGTTGACTACGCCATGCGCCGCGCCCAGCCCGTAGGCCGAACCTCCGCTCAGAAGCAGGCCGTGGACGCGGTCGACGCGGTTTACAGGATCAAGCAACGCGGTCTCCCGCGTCCCCGGGGCCGAACCACGCACGTCCACACCGCCGCAACTCCCGTCAGGCGTCAGCACGACAGTACAGCCGGTTCCATTAACAGGATCCGACCAGTGGCCAACCAAAATGCCCTGAACGTCAGTCAGCGCGCTATTCACTTTTTGCCATTCTTGCCGTAACTTGCCTTTTGAGATAGGCCATGAGGACGTGCAGGCCGCGCAGTCGTTGTGGAGAGATGGCCTCATGCAGACCAAGCAGATAGTGAATGTCGTCCGGCGTGTGCAAGACCGTGTCCGGGGCCGCTCGCTCCAGCCCTTCCTGCACAATTGCAGCGTAGCCCCGCACCGTGGGCGACTCCTTGGGCACATCGATGTAAACGTGCACGCCGGCATCTACAATGTCGGCGAACACGAATATTGGCGTCTGGCATTCGTGGACCTGCTCCATCCGATCGCGGGCGTCGTGGAGAAAGCCTGGAAGCTCCGGCATACTCAAGGCGAAATCGAGGAGAGACTCCAGCCGCTCCCGCGGCTCCATGCTGCGAAAATCTTCGATGATCGCACGCAGTGGCGGTGGAGTCCGGTCAATCTTTTCTTCAAGAGTAAGGTCGAAATCCATCGAATTGAGTCCGCGCTTTCATCAGCTTTGCCGCCGGCGCAGCGCAGTCTTCAAATCTATCTGGAGCGTTTCAAGACCGGTAGGCCGTTCTTGCTCTCGGAGACTTCGTAACCCTCCGGAACTGCCGCCAGGCCGCCCTCCTTCTCTTCCTTGGCGAAGAAGTAAAGAGTCTGTTGTCTTCCGTTACGCAACGTTGTTTCCTTGGAATGCAGATAGTACGTTCTGCCCTTGGAGTTCGTGTGCGCATACGCCATGTTCTGATGCTCCTTTGCAGACTACATAAAACTTTTCCACTACCCTCTGGCAAGGAGGCGGCCCCGGTGGGCCTGAACTTCTCCGTGCAAACCGGGTGAACTATCCAAAAGACAGTTCGCTCAATTGTAATCCAGCTTTCCGAATCCTTAAAAATCGCAACAACTCCTTATTGCAATTGCCGTATCTTTACCGCACTTGAAGCGATGTAGGTGTCGGTGTATTCTGCCGGCGGCTGGCCCTCCCAGCGGTCTTCGTAAAAGCCGGTAACTGCGAAACCGGCATCGATCTGACCGCCGATCTGGTCTGTTAACGTGTGCCCGAACTCAAGCGCTTCCTCTGCGCGAATGTAAGCGTTCCGTTCCGATTCCGAGATGCTGGTGAGGTCCGAGTAAGGGAGGCGGTGACGCACTTCCAAAATGCCCTCGTCGATCTTCTTCTGGTCAAACAGGTACAGTACGGGGTTCACAAACCCGGCCAGCAGGGCCCCGCCGCGCTTCAACACCCGGGCGCACTCCTGCCATACCGGGCGTACGTCGGGTATGAACAGATTGGAGCAGGGATGGACGATCAGATCGAACGTCCCGTCCGAAAACGCGCCCAGATCCCGCATATCGCCTTCGACCGTTGTCAGTTGCAGACTGTCTCGCTCTGCCACAAAACGGTCCTGCGCCAGCTGGCGCGGAGAGTTGTCAAACACCGTAACCCGCGCGGCGGCGCATTCACCGGCAGCAGCCAGTACAGGGCCCTGTTGTCCGCCCCCCGCCGCCAGACAAAGGATTTCAGCGCTCCGGAGGTCGGGAAACCACCGTGGGGGCACAGGCTTGGTCGGCGTAAGGAGGATCTCCCACTCACCCCGCCGCGCCGCCGCTATGGTCTCCTCACTGACGGGGACGGTCCATCTGCTCTTGCGCTCGACCGCTCTATCCCATGCGTTTCGGTTAAAGGAGCGGACATTCCCGAATCCCTGCATCAGGCTCACCTGTTGCTGCGTTCTCCTGCGCTTGCCCGCGCTCGATTCCTGCGTTCGATGCGCTCCTGTTGTATCTGTTCGCTCAAGCCAGGAAGCGGTCCTTCACGCAGTATGCAGATGATCTCCGCCATGATACAGACCGCGATCTCAGCCGGTGTAATCGCCCCGATGTCGATGCCGATCGGCGCGCGTACGCGATCGAACTTTGAAGCCGGTATTTTCTGCTCCTTTTCAAGCAACTCAAACACAGCCCGAATGCGCCGCCGGCTTCCGATCATGCCCAGATAGGCAAGGGGATCATCCAGCACTTCCAACAGGCAGTCGATGTCATGCTGGTGCCCCCGCGTAACAAGCACGACATAGGTATCACTGTCAAAGGTCTCCTTGCCCCGCCTCAAATCGACCAATGTCTGCCGAAACGGCCCGGCTACGACCCCGTCTGCGGTTGGGAACCGCGCTATATGCGCGTACTGGGGGCGGTCGTCGATTACCGTAACCAGGAATTCGCACGTCTTCGCGATCGAGACCAGCGGCACCGCAATGTGGCCTGCGCCGGCGATGATCAGATGCGGAGGCCGGGGCTGCACTTCTACAAACACGGAAAAGCGTCCGTCCTCTTCTTCGTAGTTGAAATGCTGGTGTTTCTTGCTTGCAACCGCCAACCTGGCATCGCGGAGCACAGGCTCATTCCATTTGCCGAGGCCCAGTTCGACCACCGGGCACGAGTCCATTCGGGGGCGGACGACTGCATTCCGACCGATCGCCTGGGCGAACGCTCCTTCCCCTGACGTGACGGTGACGAGAGCCACGGCCTCTCTATTGTCAATCGCTTCTATGAGCGCGTTGAGCGGATTTTCGTGCATCTCTTTCAGTGACCCTCTGCATCCCAGTCAGGTGCCCGGTCCCGGCCCCCATTTTCCGGACTGGTCTGGCGTTTCAGCCAGCGCTAGACACGTGCAATTACAAGTGCTAGAATCCGTCAAAGGATATTCTACAGCCTCAGATTTGAAATTGCCGGCAACGGCCTCGTCGGATGTCCGGAATGACAAGGAGCCAAGGACTGCATGACTGAAATCTTTCAAGCCGAGAACCTGGTAGCGCTGCTAACACTCGTCCTGCTTGAAATCGTTCTCGGCATTGACAATGTTATCTTCATTGCCATCCTCAGCGGCAAGCTGCCGCAAAACCAGCAGGCCAAAGCCCGCTCAACCGGCATCGGACTTGCCGTGCTTGCCCGCATCGCGCTCCTTTTCAGCATCGCCTGGATAATGAGGCTGACCTACCCGCTGTTCACTCTGTTCAACCATGACGTTTCCGGACGCGACCTGATTCTTCTTATCGGAGGCCTTTTCCTGATCGGCAAGAGCACCTTCGAAATTCACGAAAAACTCGAAGCGGCGGGACATGATCGCAAGACCAAGGCCACGGCAACCTTCGTCTCCGTCATCACCCAGATCATCATTGTCGACCTCGTTTTTTCACTTGATTCAGTTATCACAGCGGTGGGAATCTCAGGAAACCTCTGGGTCATGGTCCCCGCAATCGTCGCGGCGGCGGCCGTTATGCTGGCATTCGCAGGGCCGATCGCCTCCTTTGTAGAACGCCATCCGACGATGAAGATTCTGGCGCTGGCCTTTCTGATTCTGATTGGTTTCCTGCTTGTCTTGGAAGGGTGGCTCCACGAGGCGGTTGAGGATCTACATCTGAAAAACTATGCCTACTTCGCCATGGCCTTCTCGCTCGTCGTCGAGTTGATAAATCTTCGCGTTCGAGAGAAAGCGCATCCCGTTCACCTGCACAGCCGCATTCCTACTCCTGAAGCGGACGAGGAGATGGACGAGGAAGACCAGCCAGAATAGGTGTCAGGCGCTCCTATTGGGGAACTTGCAGCCGGCGCTAATCGTTTCTGGCGCCGGGTGAGCCTTCTTCACCGGCCCCCTCCCAGCGCTCTACGAACACATCCATAACGCCCCCGCAAACGCCCAAACTGCTCATGGAAATGTCCTCTGTCAGGTCAACGTGAACGGTTCGCGGGATCCCGTCATGGATGACATCCAGCCCGGCCCGTATCACATCCGCTTCTCCGCAGCCTCCGCCCACCGTTCCCACATGCCGACCCAGCGGGTGAATAACCATCTTCGCGCCTACCTCCCTCGGTACAGAGCCCTTGGCGTCGATGATCGTTGCTACGGCAACGGCCTGCTCTTCCTCAAGCATCTCTCTCAAGTAGTGATATAGTGTCGCGGTCAAGGTATTGCCGTTCCTTTCGTCCGCCCTGCCGCGGCGGCGCGCTCTGAAGAACAAATGATCACGAAATGGTTTCTATCGGTCTCGCCCGAAGAACATCCAAAACCGCTCAGACCCATACACCGGTCTGAATGAGCCTTGCCGTTGCGGCGGACGTCGCTTCATTCTGCCCACTCAAATTCCGCACGCAGGGACTCATACTCGGCCGGCACATCCATGTCCCGCCGCACGCAATCGCTCTCAACCACCTCGTAAACGATCTCTTCGCCGATCTCCTCCAACAGATCCCGAAGCGACCGCCCGCTCTCCAAACTCAGCAGCTTGGAAAAAAACCTCTGGGGCAGGTAGACAGGATGCCCGCGCCGGCGCATGTAGCTGGGAACGATTACCGCGTCAGGGACTGCCCGCGCTCTGTCTATGATCTGCCGGATCACGGCGGCCGGAATGTGCGGCTGGTCTCCCAGCGCCAGCAGCGCTCCCTGCACGGGCCGGCCATCTCGACGCAACGCTTCGATTCCCACTTGACAGGAGCGCAGCATCTCGTTCTTCCGGTAGTCAGGATTGGAAACGGCCACAGCGGCGCCTGTCGTCAGACGTTCGGCGATTTCGACCCCGCGATGGCCCGTAACGACATAGACGGGAGAGGCCCCACCGCCAGTCAGGCCGGCTGCAACCGCCTCAATGACTGTCCCGCGTCTCCACGAAAGCAGTGGTTTGAAGCGGCCCATCCTGCTGCTGAATCCGGCTGCAGCCACCACCGCGGCTACATCTTCAACTCTTCCAGGCGGCCCGCAAACAGACGGAGCCGCCAGTTTTCCCGACCGCTCAGAAGGGGCGCGAGACAAGGTCAACCGTTCCTGAACTGGGCGACGAAGAAGGGCCTGAAGGATGCGCGAATTGTGTCTCGGGCGAGCGTTTTCCGTCCATTTGTGCAGTATACCACAGGTCTGCGGCGATCCGGCTGAGTCCGGCTTACAGATTGAATGCTCCAGGACGTCTGCAAACCAGCGAGGCGCAGGCGCATCCTGCTCGGGCCTTGCAGCGCCAGGTCCCTGCTCACAGGAAATGGTTGCACCGTCATCCTCCAGACCCACCATTGCCGCACATGGGGTTGGTTCTTGATTTGGGGACCGCTCGCAAGGGCTGCAACCTTGGCTTCGGCCCGATTTCCCATGACTGCCTCCCATGACCAGTTCGCCTGCTTTCGCCCATCTTCCCCATCGGGTGCTATAATCAGAATATGCATGATTCCGTTCAAGCCGCGCCAAATGGCACGGCAAAACCGCGTCACTATGACCTGGTAAAGGATCCCATCTACTACGTTACTTTCGGATTCTTCGCCTTGCTCACGACGGCTCTGCCCGCTGCCCTGGGACAACCGAATTTCCTGCCGATCGCGCAGACGGTGGCCATAACCCTCTTTTTGGCCGTGCCGCTGCGGAGAGGCAGGATAGGTACAGCGATTATTGTGCTCTCTACCTGGCTCACATTGCAGCTCCTCGTGATGATCGCTGGCTCGGCGCTCCTGCCCCTCGTATTTGAGAGGGCAATTCATGACGGCTTTGCCTATCATCGCGCCTTGCTTGAGTGGTCCGCGACCGGCCTCAGCCTCCCGGGCTCCATACTTCAGAACCCTGGGTCTCGCCTGATTGAATTTTTGGGCATTCTCTTGGGCAGCCTGCTTTCGGCCGGTCTGGTCGGCCTCTGGTTTCTCATGCGGGCCGTGAATCAGTTCGGGTACGGTGTCGGACGCCTGGCCCTGGAAGGATCGCCCGGTCTGCTTCTCGGGTTGATGCCCTGGAGGCTGGCGACGCTGGCAGGATATGCAGGCCTTGTCGCTATGCTGGCTCAACCCCTATTGGTCAACATCTGGAGGCCGACGCATTACTTTGCGAGGCAGCGTCGCCTTGCGGCGGCGTCCGTTGCCCTGATTGCTCTCGGACTGGTTTTAGAGTTCCTGCTTCCGGGCCTTTGGCGCACCATCTGGGCACTGTAAAGCGCAGGTCTGATGGCAAGACAGTGAATCATCGCGGATATTCGGATGCTTATGGGCATATACCAGCCGATACTATCAACACAAGTGGGACCAAGCGTTGGTTCCCGGACCGCCGCCCAACCCCGCACTCTCCCTGTTCTTCCCCCTGCGGTGCGCTGCCCCGCCATGTAGATGGTCTGCAAATACCGGCACAACAAAGAAGAGTGAGGCAGGCTGCCAGCCCGCGGCGAACCGTCTCCGCTCGTCTACGTCAGATATGCTTCGGATCAAGAGTGTAACCCTCAAGGGTTTCAAGACCTTTGCCCAGCAGACAGAATTCACCTTCGGTTATGGCGTAACCGCGATCGTTGGGCCAAACGGATGCGGAAAGAGTAACGTTGCCGATGCCATCCGCTGGTGTCTGGGCGAGCAAAGCTTCGGACTCCTGCGCTCCAAAAAAACCGTTGACGTCATCTTCTCGGGGAGTGACAGAAAAGCCAGACAGGGAATGGCGGCAGTCAGCATAATCCTCGACAATGAGGCCGGCGAACTCAACATCGATTTCAGCGAAGTGGAGATCACCCGCCGGGCCTACCGCGACGGTGACAATGAGTACCTGATAAACGGCCAAAAGGTTCGCTTGCAGGACATTACACAGCTACTGGGGCCCAGCGGGTTGGGAAGGCGGGCCTATGCGGTGATCGGCCAGGGGCTGATCGACAGAGTCCTCAGCCTGAGACCTGAAGAACGGCGTGCGCTTTTCGAGGAGGCTGCAGGCATCACCGGTTATCAGCAGAAACGGCACGCGGCCCTGAGACGGTTGGGGGCGACACAGCTGAACCTTGACCGTGTCCGCGGTGTTCTGACCGAGCTTTCACCTCGTCTCACCAGCCTGAAACGACAGGCAGACAGGGCACTCGAAAGGCTTCAGATCGAAACGGACCTGAAGGAACTGCTCCAGGTCTGGTACGGCTTCCAGTGGCGCCGTACGCTCAGCGACCTCACGCAAGCCCGTCAACAGGCCGAGCATGACAGCATCTCCACTCAGTCCGGCCGTGAGAGGTTGGACGAAGTCCGCGCCGGAGTCGACGATCTGCGACTTCGCCAGACCAGGCTGCGTGCCGAACAGGGCGAACGCAATCAGATTAGTGAAGCTCGCCACCGCCGAACCGCCGAAGTTATCCGCCGTCTCGCCGTGTCCCAGGAACGGCTCAGACAGGTTGTAGCCCGCCAGGATGATCTGGAAACCGAGTGGCGCCGTCTTCATGCAGAAAAGGAGGCGGCGCAGCATCGTCTGGAAGAGTTGCGTGTCGAACTGGAGCAGGTCCAGGGGCGGCGAGACAGCTGTCAGCAAACCGTTGACCGCCTTCAGTTCCAACTTGCTGAACGAGAAAAGGAACGGAACGCCGCCCAGGAACGCTGGCGCGAGGCCGCGGCGGCAGCGCGCAAAGCAGAAAGCGACTTCGCCGAACTCCGCAGCCGGTTGGAGCAGTTCGATGAACGCCGCGCCGCCCTGAAGATGAGATTGGCCCAATACGAGGAGGATATTCGACAGCGCAAAGAGGCGGTCAAAAAGGCCGCTGCCAATTTGACCGCGTTGGAGGCGGAAAACGCTGATCGCGCCACCGAAGTCGACAGCGTTCATGCTGAGATCCACGCGATCACCGATTCCATTGAAGCCGGGACCGTCGCGCTTCGCACGGTGGAGGAGGAAGGGAACCGCGACCAGAGGGAAGTCGAGCGCCTTCAGACACGGCTCGACCTGCTGCAGCCGGTCCGCGGCGAAGGGACCGTCTACGCCAGCGCCGTTCGCTCCATCCTGCAGGCGTCGGAGCAAGGCAGGCTGCAAGGGATCCTGGGCACTGTAGCCTCGCGCATTCAGGTTCCGGCCCAGCTGGAACGGGCCATCGAAGTCGCTTTGGGGGCCGCCCTGCAGAACGTGATTGCCGAGACGTGGCGGGACGCCCGGGGCGCGATCGACTACCTGACGAGCGAGGGCGCCGGGCGCGCCACTTTTCTCCCCCTCGACCGCCTGCGATCAAGAGGACCGATCCCGGCGCCCAGTTCCACTGGAATTCTTGGCAACGCAGCCAGGTCAGTCCAGTTCGACTCCGAAGTTTCGCCGGCGATCCATCATCTCCTGCAGCGAGTCTGGATCGCCAACGATCTCGCGGCTGCCCGCCATGCTCTTGACCAGCATACCAATCATTCCAGAAACGGCCGCCGTCGCAATGGCCTGGCCTCCAACTACGTCGCGCTGCCGACCGTCGTCACGCTGGGAGGGGAGATCATTCGCCCAGGCGGGGCTGTCACCGGCGGTAACGATGGCCGCCGGCAACGCAGATCCGCGCTGGTCTGGGAGAGGGAAGCGCGTGAACTGCCCGCAGAACTGGATCGCGCCAAGTCAAAGGCCCGCCTTGCCGAGCAAAAGACCCGGGCAACCCGACTTGAGGTCGAGGGGCAGACCAGGAATAGAGCGCATCTGGAAAAAGAGCGGCAACGCCTTCTCAGGGATGTACAGGGGCGGCAAGCTGCGTTGGAACGCGCCAGGCTCCACGCTGCCCAGGCCGAACAGGAGGCTGCCTGGCATCAGCGGGGACTCGATCAGATCAGTTCTGAACTGGCAGTCCTGGACACGGAAGAGGATCAGCTCAGAGCTGCCCTGAAAGAGTCCGCCGCTACGCTGGCTGACGCCCGGGAACGCGCCACCCTAACAGAACAGGCCGCCCAGACCGGTCCCGACGGGATGCTCCGCCGGCTGGCGGACCTGCGAGCCGAGGCCGCCGCTGCGCAAGAGAACCTGAATAACCGGCGCGGGCTCGAAGCCGACCGGAGACGCACTCTGATTCGGATCGACAGCCAGCTCCTCTCACTGTCTGATCGGCAAACGGATCTGGTTGAGGAAGCAGACCGGTTGCGCTGCGACATCAGCCGGACATCTGCCGAGGAAGGGGAACTGAATGCAGAACGGGACACGCATCAGCGCAAGGCTGCTGAACTGGATTCCGACTTGAGGCAATTGGACCGGGATCTTGCGCGCGCCGAGGAAGAAGAGAGAGCAGGGCAGCAGCTCGTGTTGCAGACCGAGTCAGACTGGAACGCCTCGCGGCTCGCTCTGCAACGAACCGAAGATCGTCTGCTAAGCCTTCGCCGCGAGATTCGCCAGGACTTCGGGCTCGCCGATATGGAAGAGGCCGTCGGTCTTGCCTATCAACCCCCGCGCCCGCTGCAGGCGCTCATGGCCCAACTGCCCGTCGTCCAGGAGCTGCCGGCCGGACTGAAGGATGACGTCAGGGAGACGCGCGCTCGCGTCCGGCGGTTGAGCAACGTCAACCCGGAGGCGCCCCAGGAGTACGAAGAGGTTGCCAGCCGCTATCGCTTCCTCCAGACGCAGTCGGACGATCTCGAAAGGGCCGCCCGTGACTTGCAGCAGGTCATCAGTGAACTGGACAATCGCATGGAGGGTGAGTTGCGCCGCACATTCGACGCAGTCTCCACCGAATTCGAAAGTTTCTTCAAACTGCTACTCCAGGGAGGAACGGCACAGCTCTCCATGACTGAACCCGCCGACATTCTGAATACGGGTGTAGAGATCTACGCCCGTCTCCCGGGCAAGCGCACACAGAGCCTGGACCTCCTCTCAGGAGGCGAGCGCTCCCTGACCGCATGCGCCTTCGTGTTTGCCATCCTTCGCGTCAGCCCGACCCCGTTCTGCGTGCTAGACGAGGTGGATGCAACTCTTGACGAGGCAAACGTCGACCGGCTCCGAACGGCCATGGATCTGCTGCGCGAACGTACTCAGTTTATTGTAATCACCCACAACCGGCGCACTCTCGAAATCGCCAACAGTATTTTCGGCATTACTATGGGTGATGACGGGGTCAGCAGAGTCATAAGCCTCAGACTGGAGAAAGACGAATCGCCTTCCCACTTGCCAGCGAATTCGGAAACAGTATAATTCCGTGTGGGAAACTGCCAGATAACGATCGGCAACCTGCCTGTTGGTTTGACGATACAGACTACGACACCTACTTCGACGGAGCCTCTCAATGAACAGAGTTCATCCCTTGATCCGAGTCGGCGGCCCTATCCTGGCCCTTCTGATTCTCATCTATGTCATCAACTCGGCGGTCGATACTTTTCACGCCGATCTGAAGTCGGCCCGCGACGCGGAACGGCAAGCGACCATGGCCGCCGCCGACGCTGAATCGGAAATTGAGGCTGAACAGGAGGCTGAACAGGAGGCTGATGAGGAGGCGACGCCCGAAGCTCCGTCGCAGGACGAAGAGAGCCAGGAGGAGCCTGTCCTGCCCGACGTTTTCTTCCGACAGCCTACCAACAATGCAATCGTACCGCCCACCTTCGTCGTGAAGATGGGCGCTGCAGGGGTGGCGGTTGACCCATCGGGCGAGGTAGTTTCCGAATCGGGGCACATGCACATCCTCGTCGACACCGATTTCATCCCCGCCGGAGAGATCATCCCCACCGACGAGCAGCACCTCCATTTCGGAGACGGCTCTCTTGAGACGGAACTTACGCTCGCGCCCGGTGAGCACACTCTGCATCTGCAATTCGCTGACGGCCTCCATACAGCCCTGGAAGGGGACGAGTACCGCGACACCATTATCGTCTTCGTCGAAGAAGGCGTCCCCCAACAATCCGTGGCCTTCTTCGATCCTCTGGACGGCACGACCGCCACCTCTCCCTTCGAGGTCGTGATGGCGGCTACCAGTCTCGTCGTCGAGCCCTCCGGCGAAGTCAACGAAGGCGCCGGACATTTCCATATCCTCGTCAATACCGACTTCATCCCCGCCGGGGAGATCATCCCCACCGACGAGCAGCATCTCCACTACGGCCAGGGCCAGACGACCGTGACCGTCGAACTGGAGCCCGGCGAACACACACTCCGACTCCAGTTCGCCGACGGCCTCCACACCGCCCTGGAGGGCGACCAGTACCGCGACACCATCACCGTCATCGTCGAACCAGGCGACGAATCCCCGTCAGTCAACTTTGAACAACCCGCCGACAGCGCGACCGTCACCTCTCCCTTCGAGGTCGTGATGGCGGCTACCGGCCTCGTCGTCGAGCCCTCCGGCGAAGTCAACGAAGGCGCCGGACATTTCCATATCCTCGTCAATACCGACTTCATCCCCGCCGGAGAGATCATCCCCACCGACGAGCAGCATCTCCACTACGGCCAGGGCCAGACGACCGTGACTGTCGAACTGGAGCCCGGCGAACACACACTCCGACTCCAGTTCGCCGACGGCCTCCACACCGCCCTGGAGGGCGACCAGTACCGCGACACCATTATCGTCATCGTCGAAGCGGGCCAGTCGTCCGAACAAGGAGCAGGCGCCTCCGAGCAGCTGGCCCAGGAAACAATCGACCTGGCTATTGAGGCCATGATAAGGACTGGGTGCAACAGTTGCCACGTCACCACCGGGCTCCCGCAGGTTGACGCCGCAATGCTTGGACCCGACCAGACAAACCTGGGAGCAATTGCCGGAACCCGTCGTGAAGGCTATACGGCCGAGGAGTACCTACGGGAGGCCATACTTGAGCCAAGCGCCTTTATCGTTGAAGAGTGCCCTCTCGGACCGTGCCTACAGGTGATGCCTGAAACCTACGGAGATCTGCTGAGCGAAGAAGAACTCGACGCAATCGTCGCCTATCTACTCTCTCTCATAACGGACGGGTAGAATTCAAATCCATCTCTCGCTGGAAAAGAAAACCCCCTGACGCTCAGATGAACGTCAGGGGGAAATGA
This sequence comes from Caldilineaceae bacterium, assembly GCA_965200615.1. GTDB lineage: Bacteria > Chloroflexota > Anaerolineae > Caldilineales > Caldilineaceae > Bin5. Next base: position 3,866,077 of record OZ241377.1, read on the forward strand.
TACCTGTTCTTATCTTCCTGTTCCGGAATCTACCTCCCCGATACGGTCAGGTTCGTTTCCGATCGCCCTCTCCGGACCCTACCCCGCGATTACCAGAAGAAGCACCCAAAGGAAGCTGATTGAGCTTACGATGCTCACAGCCATGGCAAGGAAAAACCTCGGGCTGTACTTCTTCCCCAGAAAAAGGGGCGGCTGCCACTTTACCGGCGCCATCAACCTGGACTTTACCGGCACCAGTGCACGTGACCGACTCTTGCTCTTTCGCGGCGTAAATCGTGGAAAAGCGGCTTCATAGGTCATGGCTGCTCTCCTTACCGAATGATTGCTCAATAAATCCGAATCGATACAACTGATTATAGCACGATAAATGTTCAGTTGTCCATACCTGAAGCAAGCTTATCACATCCGCGAAAACAGTGCAAATTGGCAAAACCACCTCGGTAGCTTACGCAGTCTGGCGTCTGAACAACGAAACGAAACGCATCGGCATGCCATTCTTCGTATTTGGCAACGCCGGTTACTTGACTTGCTCTTTTTTTGACGTTTCTCTTTCTCGACGTCTCGTCCCCCGCCTCTCAGAGAGGCCAGGAATCTTCTTCTTCCTGCAGGTCGCCCTCCTCATCATCAAGTTCCGGATCGCCGTCGTCTACCCCGTACAGGCTTTCATCCATCTCTTCTTCGAAGATCGAATCATCATCCAGCCACTCAAACTCATCTTCGTCTTTGTCGGTAGCTGCGCCTTTGTCTGCCAGGACGTCAACAATCTCGATTTCATCGAAAGTTATACACGAAAGGTTTACCGGATCCAACTCGATTTCATCCGCGTCACACCATCCATTAAACCAGAAATTACAGCGCTTCTGCGGGCAGCGCACCCGGCTCATTCGGAGTCCTCCCATATGGCGGGCTCATGGGGCCGCGTATGACAGACATTCGCCCATACAGAACGCGCCCTTTCTCGGTAAATCGATAACTTCGAGTATAGCAGAAAATCCCGGCTCGTCAACCGTTTTGGGAACTTTTTGTCCCACTTTTGACCACGCATTGCCCAGATTGCTAACGCTCAACCACTTTCAACTCGTGATCGTCCAGCTCAGCCTCGTTTTCGGTCGCCAAGGATAGTCAGTTCAACCCAATTCACGTCGGGATGTTCGCGGTCGCACGCGACCTTTTCGAGCGGTCGGCCACAAGCGGCTTCCCTTGTGCCGGAGGAGGCTAACCTCTTTCACCCGTTCCTCGCGGTTCTCTAACTTAGCCTGTTCACGGAAACCTCCTCGCCAGAACCACGTAGTAATCTATGCCAGGGAGCAAGGCGCTTGCAGCGCTTGGATAAGAGTATTGCCACCCATATGGGGAACCTACATGAGTACGCTTGGAAACATCATCTGGCTCATTTTTGGCGGTCTGATCGCCGCCATCGGATACTTAATCGGCGGACTGCTTCTCTGCCTGACCCTCGTCGGCATTCCATTCGGCCTGCAGTCGATCAAGATCGGCATCGCGACCCTCACCCCGTTTGGCAAGGAAGTAGTGGAAGGGCAGCACGCGAATAGCATCCTTCGCGTCATCTTTAACCTGATCTGGCTGATTCTCTTCGGTTGGGAGATCGCGCTGGCTCACCTGCTTTCGGCACTGATATTGACCCTCACCATAGTGGGCATCCCCTTCGCCAAGCAGCACATCAAACTGATCCCGCTCGCTCTCTTCCCCTTCGGCAGGGACCTGCAGTAGCCCATGGTTCAACTGGGAACTCCAGTGACATCTCCGTCAGTCCCTTGCACTTCACTTTCCGCTCTCCTCACTTTGGCGACAGGCCCGACTCCAGTTGGTTTCTCTTCAACCTGAGCCTGGCAATCACGAAGAGTCGGCTTCAAGGTGGCGGCCTGTGAAACTTGGGGAGGTTGTCCAGCCTCTTGTTAATCAATCCTTGCACGCCTGAGCGCGCCCAACCGGATGCGAAAGTTAGGGGAGCCGTTGCAACTGTGGTAAAAGAGTAACGAAAATCGTATTCATCAGAGCCCAGGCACGAACTGAGTTCATCAAAGGCAAGCGCCCTCTTTCTGCCCACGCCAATGCTTCTTTCTCCAAAGCGTCACCGCAGTCAAAAAGCTGTTCCCCCCTTTGACGCGAGCTGAATCAACCATGTTAGCGGCATCCCTTTCACTCATTATCGTTAGCGGTGTAATCCTCTATTGGATTCAACCACATCGGCGCGCGTGGGCTGGCTGGCTCTCGGCATTGCCTCCCCTGGCCGTCACGATCTGGCAGCTTGCCACCGCAGCCCCTTTCCTGGATGGCAGCGCCGGCACAGCCTCCAACCCCAAGGCTGCTTTGCAGAACGGCGCCATCCTTATCGAGCAGTATCGGTGGATTGAGAGCCTGGGTCTGGAGCTCTCCTTTCGCCTGGACGGCCTCTCCCTGCTCTTTGGCCTCATCATCTCCGGCGTCGGCGCCGCCGTCGCCCTCTACACGCACTATTATCTCGAAAACGATGAGAGACAGGGCTACTTTTACCTCTCGCTCTTTGCCTTCATGACCTCGATGCTGGGTCTCGTCTGGGCGGATAATCTGCTGACTCTGTTCGTATTTTGGGAAGGGACGAGCGTTACAAGCTATCTTCTCATCGGATACTCCCACCAGTCTGCCGTGGCCAGGGGCGGCGCCCGCAACGCCTTCATCGTGACAGCCGGCGGCGGCCTCGCATTAATCGCCGGCATGATCCTGTTAGGGCAGCAAAGCGGAACCTATACCATCAGCGAGATCGTCTCCCGCCCTGGCCTGACCGACCTCGATCTCTATCCGGCCATCCTTATCCTGATCCTTCTCGGCGCCTTTTCCAAGTCAGCCCAGTTTCCCTTTCACTGGTGGTTGCCAGGCGCGATGGCCGCGCCAACGCCTGCAAGCGCATACCTGCATTCCGCCACCATGGTCAAAGCGGGCATCTATCTCCTGGCCCGCCTGCATCCTGCCCTCAGCGGACACCCTATGTGGCTGTGGGCGCTCCTCATTTTTGGCGGCACTACGATGCTCGTCGGCGCGATCACCGCCGTGCGGCACTGGGACATGAAGGCCCTGTTGGCCTACGCAACCGTCAGCCAGCTTGGGATCCTTACCACGCTGCTGGCCTTTCGCAGCGAGGCCGCACTGCTGGCCGTGGTCATCGGAATTCTCGCCCACGCTCTCTATAAGGGTCCCCTCTTTCTGGTGGCCGGAATCGTGGACCACGCAACCGGCGTAAGAGACCTGAGAAAACTCGCCGGTCTCAGGCATTCCCTACCCGTAACCTCGGCGGTGGCCCTTCTGGCAACCCTTTCAATGGCGGGCATTCCGCCTTTCTTCGGTTTCGTATCGAAGGAGGCCTTGCTTGAAGCCTTCTTTGAATCCGGCGAACACGGTGAGATAGCGGGTTGGATTGCGTTTGGCGCCGCGGCCCTCACCGGAGCCTTCTTCGTTACATATAGTCTGACCCTCCTTTGGGAAGCCTTTTTGCGGCCCGGTTCGACTGGAGAAGCCGAAGGTTCAACTCAGGAAAATACCGGTGACGTCGCTCGGGCGCACGTTCACCACGCCCCGGCCGCTCCGTTCGTGGCTGCACCGCTCCTGCTCGTCGCCATTGGCGCCGTCGCTCCCTTTGTCCTGCAGCCGCTCGACGCCTTCCTGACTTCGGCGGCAGCATCCATTTCCGGCGCCCCCGCACATAAGCACGCGGCACTCTGGCATGGCTTCACCCCAGTGTTACTGACCAGCCTTCTCGCCATTGCCGCCGGCATCTGGCTGTTCCGGGAACGCTCCTTCCTACGTCGAACCTTGGCTCTCCTGCCCGAAAACCTGCGCGGAGTCGTTGTCTTTCAGAACTTTCTGGACCGAATCTACGCGCTGGGGCAGTTCACGGCCCGCTTCTCACAGGGCTATACCCTGGCTTCTCAGGCGGCCATCGTGTTGCTCGCCGCCTCCGTTCCCGTTGCCGTCGCCCTGTTTCAGATCGCACCCGGCGACCTTCTGACACCTTCTGATGTCCTTCCCGGCGCCCCCGAGACCGTTCTGATTCTCATGACGGTCGTATCCGCCTATGTAACCGTCCGCATCAGGACCAGCTTGGGCGCAATCATCAGCTTGGGCGTGGTCGGCGTCTCTGTGACCCTGTTCTACGTCTTCTTCAGCGCGCCGGACCTCGCTCTCACCCAGCTACTCATCGAAGTGTTGACTGTCGTACTTCTCGTACTCGTGTTCACGAAGCTCCCTCCGGATATTCGACCGCCCATGCAGAAACTGAAACAGATTCGCAATGTGCTGGTCGCCTTGGCGGCAGGAGCCTTTGGCTTCTTCCTCGTCCTCTTCAACACCAGCGAAGCAATGCAGGCCGCTCAGTCTATCAGCGGCTACTTTCTGCACAATGCGGTACCCAAAGGTCACGGAACCAATGTCGTAAATGTAATCCTGGTCGACTTCCGCGCCTTCGACACAATGGGAGAGATCACCGTCCTGGCCCTGGCGGCTTTGGGTGGATACGCCCTGCTGAACGCCCCCCGCGTCAATCTTCCCTCGTGGACGTCGCAACGCCCGGAATCGGAGTCCACCGAGAGCAGGCAAAATCCGACGGCAGCCGAAACCGAACAGGCGAGTACCGAATCACCTGCAAAAGCGGGTGAGAAATGAAGCGGAATTTCTGAATCACGTCTAAGATCCTTATGCCTGAACTCTATCTTCGTTTCCTGAATCGCATATTGACGCCCGTCCTGCTGTTACTTTCCCTGTACCTGCTATTTCGCGGCCACAACCTGCCGGGCGGCGGCTTCATCGCCGGGCTGATGGCCGCTGCCGCATTTCAGCTCCAGATCCTGAGCCGGGGCCACGACAGAGTTCGACGTACTATCGGACCTTACCTGAACAGCGGAATCGGGCTGGGTCTGGCCGTTGCCATCTGCTCCGGCATCGTTGGACTGCTTGATGGAATCTTCTTCAGAGGCGTATGGTTCAGCCTGAACCTGCCTCTCCTTGGCTATCTGAAAATCGGTACGCCGGTAATCTTCGATCTGGGCGTCTTTCTCGTAGTGGTGAGCGTCGCGACTTCCTATCTGCTCGGCCTCAGCCGCGTTTCTGACGCAGCCGCTCTCCTCCGCCATGACACGGACGCCCCGGTTCGTTCCGACAGTCCCGCCTCGGCGCTGCCGGACGCGAATGTCGAACCTGGTCACAGGGCAGACTCATGATCTCTCTACTCTTGGCAATCGCCGTCGGCAGCCTCTTTGCCTGCGGAACCTATCTGATCTTGCGTCGAGGACAGATTAAGCTCATCCTCGGTCTGGCATTACTGAGTCATGGCGTGAATCTTCTGCTCTTCGGGTCAGGTAGGCTCATTGAAGGGCGCCCTCCAATCTTTCTGAACAAGGCTGATTACGCAGAGACGATTAAGTGGAATCTGCCTGCCGACCCGTTGCCGCAGGCACTTATCTTGACAGCAATCGTTATCAGCTTCGGCATTACCGCTTTCGTCATCGTGCTCGTGAACCGCCGCCATACGGTTACACAGACCGACTATGTCCATGGCGAGTTCGTACCGCTCCTGCGTGAAGGGGACCCCTTCGACTTCTCCGAATCTACTGAAATAGACCAGCACGACTGGCTGGCCTACGAAGTGGACGAGGTCTACGACAGCGAAGAGCTGCTGAGAGGATTTCCAACGTTGCCGCCCTCTGAACAGGACGAATCAACTGCTATGGAAGAGGACCAATACCAATGGCCATGAGCGCCAACCTTTTGGCCGTCCCCGTCGCTGCGCCTCTTCTGACAGCCGCCCTCATTCTTCTGTTTGCCCGTTGGGGCGGCCGGACACTGATAAGGCATCAGATCGCGCTGACGACACTGGCTCTATGCATTAACCTGGCGGTGGTCGCGCTACTCTTCCGGGCCGCCGCCGGGCAGGGGCAACGATTCGTACTGCAGCTGGGTGCATGGTCGGCCCCCTTCGGAATCACCGTCTATGCCGACGGACTTTCTGCTACGCTTCTGCTGCTGACGGCCCTCGTAGCGCTGGCAGTCTATCCATTCGCCGTCGCGACCATCGACTACCACAGGGCCCGAATGGGGTTTCATCCCCTTTATCTGTTCCTCCTGATGGGGGTCAACGGCGCCTTCCTGGCAGGAGATCTCTTCAATCTCTACGTCTTCTTTGAAGTTCTCTTGATGGCCAGTTTTGTCTTGCTGACCATCGGGGCCCAACCGGCCCAGACCAACAGCGGGATTCGCTATGTTGTACTCAATCTCCTTGCATCAACCGTCTTTCTGGTCGCGGCCGGAATCGCCTACGGCACACTCGGCACCCTCAATTTTGCCCAGATCGCGGAGCGGCTGCCCCTGGCTTCTCCTGCAGTGCGTACCGTTTTCGCGGGCTTGCTCCTGGTCGGTTTTGGCAGCAAGGCCGCGATTTTCCCCCTCTTTTTCTGGCTGCCTGCCAGCTACCACACGCCGCCGCCGGCAGTTACAGCCCTCTTCGGCGGCCTCTTGACCAAGGTTGGTGTCTACACGCTGTTTCGCAGCTTTACGCTCTTCTTCCCCGAGTTGCTGCTGAGCTGGCAGCCTACCCTTCTGACTATTGCCGGGGCAACGATGCTTGTGGGCGCCCTTGGAGCGCTGGCCCAGCCCGGAATCCGCCGCGTACTCAGTTTCCATATAATCAGCCATGTGGGATTCATGTTGATGGGCCTGGCGGTTGCGCTCAGCGGAAACAGTTTGGCCATCGGATTTGGCCTGGGGGCGGCCATCATCTATCTCTGCCACCACATGATTATCAAGACTGCGCTCATTATGGCCGGCGGAGCCGTAGAACTGCACATGGGCAGCGACCGGCTGGCCTCGATCGGTGGGCTGGTCACCAAACAGCCCTTACTGGCCTTTCTCTTCTTCATGGCCGCGATTTCCCTGGCGGGCGTGCCGCCTTTCAGCGGATTTGTAAGCAAACTCAGCCTTCTGCAGATCACGCTCGACACACGTCACTGGGTCGTCTCAGGCGTAAGTGTTTTCGCCAGCCTTCTGACCATGATAAACATGATGCGTCTCTGGCGCGAGTCATTTTGGGGGGATTACAGCCGTCCGAGCAGGGTACCGTCCAGAATCCTGCAGAGCAGAGTTCGGCAACAGCTGATGCTGACACCGGTGGCCGTGCTGGTACTGCTCAGCCTGGCGCTGGGCATTTTGGGGGAGCCGGCCTTCCGGCTGTCCATGCAGGTTGCCCAGCAAGCTCTCGACCGCCAAGCCTACATTAAAGCGGTGTCGCCTTCTGCCCAAATCTCAACACTGCCGGCAGGTCATTTCACTGTCGCGGACGAAACAGTCTCAACGAATAGCCCGCAAGGCCTGTCCAATATGGCGGTCAGCTCTCTGTTGGTTTCACGTTGACCTGAGAAGTGCCGAAGGATTTGGCCTGGGTGGAAGTGCAGTAGCAGCTATCTTGAGCAAGGGGAACTGAGAGCCACCGGATGCAACGACTCCTGGTCCTGAACCTGTTTATTTCATTGATGTGGCCGATTCTCAACAACGATTATACGTTTGAGGCCCTCCTGCTCGGCTTCATTTTAGGCTTCGTGCTGACCTCGCTCGTGCAGCGAAGGTATGGCCTCTACACAGTTCGGGCCGCCGGTTTTGTCGCCTACGTCCTCCTTGCCATCCTGCAGAGCAATTTGCGACTGGCAGGCACGGTACTTGCCAACGCCGTCGGCATGCAGACTTCGCTGCGACCGGGCATCGTTGCAGTCCCTTTGGACTTGACGAACCCGTTCGACATCACCGTCCTGGCAACCGTCATTACTTTGACGCCGGGCACTCTCAGTGTCGACTTGGGAGAGGATGTTTCCGGTCGGCTCTGGCCATACGGCGAACCTGAGGAAAACGCGATCGGAACGGACTCAGAAAGAAGTGAGCGACGCGTGCAATCCGAGGAAATCTCTACACAGTTGCCTCACCGCGCAACCGGTCCGCGCGACAGAGGAGAGGCGACTCTGCTTGTCCATGCAATCGACGTTTCCGACCCGAAGGTTTTCCGCGCCGATATCAAGCGGAGATTTGAGAGTCCGCTCCTGGATCTTCGTCGTCTTATCGCGGAGATGGACAGTGCCGATACCTGATACTGGAGAACTTTCGTGAGCAACGACCTGTTTGAACTGAGCCTGGTCGTCCTGATGACCTTGCTCTCCTTTTCGCTGCTGCTATGCTTCGGGAGGCTCTTGCGAGGGCCAAACCTGCCCAACCGAACCGTGGCCTTTGACCTGATTTCCATCCATGCGGTCGGAATCTTCCTCCTGTTGGCCGTGACCAGTCATTCGTATGTCCTGTTGGAAGGGGCAATAATCACGGCCGTTCTGGGTTTCCTGGGGACAATGATGTTTGCCCGCGCCTTGGAGCGCTATCCCCATGCACGATGGCTCGAAAGGCCGCCAGAGGACGACGAATAGATGCCTCCGGTTCACATCATTGGCAAGATACCCAAATGGACATAACGACGATGAACCTCGTCGTAGTTGCCTTGGCCGCGATCGGCACGCTATTTCTGCTCATAAGCGCTGTGGGCATGCTGCGCCTGCCTGACGTTCTGACTCGCATGCACGCAGCCGGCATCGCCGCGACGCTTGGCATCACCTGCCTGCTGCTGGCCACAGGCCTCCACTTCCTTGCCGAAGGGCAGATGCTCCGCATGGTCGCCCTCATCATCCTCTTCTTTGTGACCGCCCCCATCGCAACCACAACCATGGCCAGGGCCGCCTACCGCACAAGCCGCTCGGACCAGTTCCTGCTTTCGCACGACGATCTCGCCACACTCTCTCCAACTGCCGGGGCGGAAAAACAGGGCGAGCCGGAGGCTGCCGAAGAGTAGCTCATATTGAAGGACAGCAGCAATGACCGATGTGACATCTGACGACAACGAATTTGGCCCCAGCCAGAACCGCGAAGGGTCCCGGCAGGACCTGATCCTGGCTGTAGATCTGGGAAGTTCTTCAGTAAGGGCTTCCGCCTACCTTTTGAATGGAACAAGGCTTGAGGAAACCACGGAGTTCCGCAATACCGAGCAGTCCGCAGATGGCGCCTTCGATCCGCACGTTCTCACCGATCTGACAGAGGAAGTCATCAGTGACTGCCTCGCACGCGTCAGACTTCTCACAGACAGCCCACGCATCATCGCCGCCGCCTGGACCAGCTTCGCCATGAGTTGGCTTGGCGTCGATCGCGCCGGTCGACCGGTCACGCCCGTCTACACCTACTCCGACGCACGCAGCGGGCCCTTTGCCGACAGCTTGCGGCAGGAACTCTTACAGCAAGGCAGGCTCGATGACGCCTGGCAACGAACCGGAACACCCATCCACACCGCCTACGCGCCGGCGCAGCTGCTTCGCCTGGCAGCAGAAGAACCGGACCTTCTGAAACAGGTCTCATGTTGGCAAACGCTCGCCGCCAGCCTGTTCGCACGTTGGCGCGGTCAACCGCACGCCCCCATCAGCAACAGCGAAGCAGGCTGGACCGGCATGCTCAATCGGTGTACTTTGACCTGGGATGAACAGCTCGTCAGAAGAGTAGGCGTTGATCCTCGACAGTTGCCTTCTGTTTTTGACTATGCGAAGGATGTGGTTGGATTAACCGATCCTTGGGCCTCCAGGTGGCCGGAACTTGCGCACACCCCCCTCTTCCTCGCGGTGGGGGACGGCGCCGGCGCCAATCTCGGCAGCGGCTGCTCTGACAACTCTCGCATCGCTCTGACGATAGGAACCACCGGCGCCATGCGAGTCGTCCTGCCCAACGATGCCCTGTCCAAACTGTCTGATGCCGAAGGAAATGGCGTTCAGCCCACCCCAGCCGGTCTCTGGAGCTATCCTATCGACAGCAAACGCTGGCTGGTTGGCGGCTCCTTGACCGACGGCGGTTCCCTCTTCTCGTGGCTACGCGAAACATTGGCCGTTCAGGACACGGTCGCCCTTCTTGCCTCCGCTGCCGATCTGGCACCCGACGCCCACGGACTGACCATCCTCCCCTTCCTGCGCGGCGAACGCGCCCCCGGTTGGGCCACAGAAGCCGCCCTCTCCATCAGCGGCATCTCGCCGGCAACCACCCCGGCTCACATCGTCCGCGCCGCGTTCGAAGCCGTCGCCCTGCGCTTTCGCCTCATCTACGATCGACTCGCCCCACTCTTGCTTCCGGGTACCGAAATCGTCGCCAGCGGCGGCGCCCTCCAGGACAATGGTCCCTGGCGGCAGATCCTGGCCGACGTCATGCAGACACCGGTGCACCTCATTGATGTCGAAGAAGCGACCAGCCGCGGCGCTGCCATCCTGGCCTTGCAAGCATTGGATCTTCCGCAGCCTCCTGATCCACCCACGGTTCATACCTCCCTGCCTGACAAAGATGCGGGCGTCGCCTACGCCGAGGCTTTGCGCCGCCAACAGGAGCTGTACGACCGGGTTATCGCCCGCCCTTAACTGCAGGATTTGGATGTTGAGGCTGTGCGTTCGTCAGAGGAGGTCCGGTGGTTCTTTCCGATTACAACTTCACGGAGAATTGAAGCGGGGAGAGGCCTTCTGCCGGCAGGTTGCCTCTTCTACTCGGGTTAATCCCCTGCCACCCTGGTCGCCGCGCCCACAGGAACCTCGGCCGCGCTCTTGCGCCACACGTATAGCGCGGCCAGTGCCAGGACAACGTAAACTATCGTCACGACGCCGAACACGCCTCGCATTCCGATCAGTGGGAAAACCGCCGCCCCCAACATTGGCGCCACCATGCGACCCGCAGCGCTGACACTGTTGCTCAAACCGAAAGTTGTGCCGTACGCGCCCCGTGGCGTCCGCAGGTTCAGCAAGGCGCTCGTGGCAGGCATAATCGCGCCGGCACTGACCCCGATCAGGGCCTGCAGAGCGAGCAATTGCCAGGCATTCGTGACAAACGTCTGAAAAAAGTAGACCAGGATCGCAAAGGCTGCCCCTGCCGTCAGTACCTTCTCATGGCCTATCCGGTCGCTGAGTCGCCCCAGATAGACCGCGCTGACAGAGCCGATGGCCGCCTTGGCTCCGATGCTGAGGCCCGACAGGACGGCTGCGCCCTCGCTCGAAGAAAGCAGCTCGACAAAGAAAAACGCCAGCAGCGGCATCGTAACCGAACGTCCAAGGCTCTGCAGAAACGAGACCCAGTATAGTGACGGCATGTCGGGCACACGCAGCAGATCCCGGTAGCTTTCCCAGAATTTGACCCGTTTCTGGGGTGGAGGCCTTTCAAAGTCCTCCTTCACCCAGAAAATGACCGCAACCCCGGCGAGCGCAAGCGCCGCGCCCGTAAACCAGAAGCTTGCGCGGTAGCCGAATGCTTCGCTCACCACGCCCCCGATCAGAGGACCGACGGCCGCCCCAACCCAGAGACCGGTCTGAATCAGACCGAGGGATTCACCCGACTTTTCCTTGGGGACTGTCGCCGCAACCATGGCGCTTGTAGCTGAAACGATGCCTGTCAGCAAACCCTGAAACGTGCGAATCAGAACCAGCTGCTCCGCGCTCTGGGCGAAACCCATGAGCGCAACCATCACCGCGCCGCCAATCGTAGCCCGAATCAGCATCGGCTTGCGGCCGTACCGGTCGGCCACCGTGCCCCACACCGGGGACGACAACATCATCGTCACCGCCTGTGCCGAAAAGACGAGGCCCGACCAGAACGCGACCGATCCTCGCGTGGCCACGCCCAGTTCGGCCACATAGAGTGGCATGAATGGATAGACCAGGCTGAAACCGGCTACGGAGAGCACCTGCACGACGAATAGCACGTACAAATTGCGGCGCCACTCTGCCATGTGCATTCTCGTCTGGCTGACCGGAAGGACCAGGATCGGTTCCGGCTAAATCGCTTTTGTAAACCGCTAAAGTGGGACAGGTTCAATGTTACCACAGATTGGAGCATGGGACAAACTGCCCATGCGAGTCAGGCCTCTCCAGGAACAGGCATTTGGCCGGCCATCTTTCAAAACATCTGCGGGAAAAAGTAGGCGATCATGCCCAGTGTGATATTGTAGGCGGCGTGCGCTATCACGCACGTCGACGTGTTAAAGCGATTTCGCGCAAGACCCAGTATCAGCCCCACAATAAAGACGGCAAGCGTAGATAGTGTGATTCCATATTGGCTGTGAAGCAATGCAAACAGAAGGCTTGTGAACAACAGTCCGAATCTTGGCTGGAGCGCTCCCCGAAACAGTGTTTCTTCGCCGATTCCGGCTGCAAGTCCCAGTGTGAGAATCCCCGGTATGGACCCCAACAGTGGACCGATGAGCACCTCCGTCAGCCGCTGAACGTCTTCATCCACGCCCCAGCCCGCCGCCGCGGCAACGATTTCCAACACAAGAATGACCGCGACGGAGACCAGCCCTGTTCCGATTCCGACGACAACTTCCGCTGGACGCGGCACAACCAGCCCGAGCCGTTCCAGCGCTTGCAGCAACCTTCGCCGCGTCAGCCACCCCACGCCGACCACGGCCCAAACGGCGAACGTAATCTGCTGCACCCATAGCGACAGCAGTAGTGATCCGCCATCTGCCGCAGTATCCTCGGACAGGTCCGCCAGCGTTTCCAAACCGACGGCAAGCGTGACAGCCAGATTGATCACCACCAACATAACGAATGACGCGGCGACCGCATGAATGCTGCTCCGAGCATCGATCTGAATGAGATTGGCCAGCGCCCTGCGTACAGGGGGCAGCAGGAAAAGGGGGGCAGCCGCCGCCGGCAGCCAAAGGCCCAGTCCAAGCACGTCCAGTCTGTCAAGTACAGGCAGAATCTCCTCAATCTGCCCGGTCCCCCCGCCGGACAGGACTTCAACTATGTTTTGCTTAATTTCGTCGTTCGCCTCCATAGAAATCGCGATCCCGTGCAGAGCCGCGCCGGCTGCCGCCATGACTCCGAAAATGAAGACATGAAATGCATAGGTCAGTCCTGCAATCGTCCTTCCCCATCCCTCAGCCAGCCTTTGCTTGTCGGCCAGGTTTGCCAGCAGCACAATCAGGAACAAGGGCACAAAAAGCAGGACAGTCAGTATACTCTCGCTCATATGAACATTCGCTCCATCTCATTTGACAGGCACGTAGTATCGCAAGCCTACCATAAGCGCCCATTGCCTGCGAGCTTTACATTTGAACGGATTTTCCCTAGAATCAGGTGGGATCTTCGCACAGTGAGTAGCTCACGGAAAGATGAAGAGGTAGTCGGAGGCGGTACCGATGAACAGTTATACATATCGATTAGACGAAGAGGCCGATAGCCCGCCTCCTGTCGAACAGCTGATGTCCGACCGCGCAGATGACTCAGATTTGGGGTCGGATATCGACTGGCAGGCGAAACCTCTTCCCGACAAGACCATGCCGCCCGTCTCAGCCTACCCGCCCTCGACCACTCCACTGACCCATCTCTCAATCGATGAACTTGCCGATTCGCCGGCCGTCTATAACCGGGAACTGAGCTGGCTCGACTTCAACTGGCGCGTTCTCTACGAGGCACTGGATGATCGAACACCGCTTCTCGAGCGGCTCAAATTTATCGCCATCACGAGCAGCAATCTCGACGAGTTCTTCCGCAAACGCGTCGGTGGGTTGAAGCGTCAGCAGGCAGCCGGTGTCGCCAACCTGACTCTCCATGGCTGGACGCCCGACTTCCAGATGCGCCTGATCGCACGCCACGTGCGCGCCATGGTCCAATATCAGACCCATGCCCTCCTGAATGAGATCCTTCCCGGGCTGCGGGGAGAGGGAATGCGGGTCGTCACCTACGACGAACTGCCTGCCGACCAGCAAGAGGAGCTGGCCGCCTTCTTCCGCAGAGAAATCTACCCGATCCTTACGCCGCTGGCCGTAGATCCCGGCCACCCTTTTCCCTTCATCAGCAACCTCAGTCTCAGCCTCGCCGTGGAAATGCGTGATCCGGTCAACGGCGAAGTCCGGTTCGCCCGCGTCAAGGTGCCTTCCAACCGTGCCCGCTGGGTAACCGTTAACGACTCGCTCGACTTCGTGCCGCTCGAACAGGTGATTACGCACAATCTCGAGCTCCTGTTCCCTGGCATGGATCTGATCGCCGCCTACCCCTTCCGCGTGACCCGCAACGCCGACATTGCACGCAGTGAAGAGGAAGCGGACGACCTCCTTGAAATGATCAGCGAGGAGCTGCGCGAACGCCGCTTTGCCCCGATCGTCCGCCTGGAAGTGGCCGAGTCGATGCCGGAAGACATTCGCTCCATTCTGATGCAGGAGATGGATCTGCATCACACCGACGTCTATCACCACGAAGGACCATTGGGCGTCGCCGACCTGCTGCCGCTCGCCGACGTCAACTTGCCCCATCTCAAGAATCAGCCCTGGACGCCGCGGACCCACCCGGCGTTTTCCGGCGTCGACAGCCAGACCCGTCCGGCCGATATCTTTTCCATCATCAGGAAGGGCGATGTCCTGGTGCATCATCCGTACCACAGCTTCGCAACCAGCACACAGGCCTTCATCGAAGCCGCGGCCCGCGACCCGCAGGTCCTCGCCATCAAACAGACGCTTTACCGGACGAGCGCCGATTCTCCCGTTGGCAGAGCCTTAATTCAGGCGGCGGAACGGGGCAAGCAGGTGGCGGTCCTTGTCGAACTCAAAGCCCGTTTTGATGAGGAGCGCAACATCGAATGGGCCCGAACACTGGAAGATGCCGGCGTCCATGTGGCATACGGTCTCGTCGGACTCAAAACCCACACCAAGACGACCTTGGTCGTCCGCGAGGAAGAGGAGGGCATACAGGTCTATGCCCACATCGGCACCGGCAACTACAACCCCAAGACGGCGGGCCTCTACACCGATCTGGGTCTGCTGACAGCCCGTCCCGAAGTCGGGGCGGACCTGATGGATCTCTTCAACTTCCTTACGGGTTACAGCCGCCAGCGCCACTTCCGCCGGCTCCTTGTTGCGCCTGTCAACATGCAGGACCGGTTCGTGGAGCTGATCGACACCGAGGCGGCCAACGCGCTTGCCGGCCGACCCTCCGGCATCGTCGCCAAGATGAACGGGCTCGATGACGCCGTCGTCGCACGTGCCCTTTACCGTGCCAGCCAGGCTGGCGTTCCCATCCGCCTGATCGTGCGCGGAAACTGCCGTATCCAGCCCGGCATTGAAGGCGTCAGCGAGAACATCGAAGTGATCAGCGTCATCGGCCGCTTCCTGGAGCACCACCGCATCTACTCCTTTGTCAACGATGGCAAGCCCCTCTACTTTATCGGCAGCGCCGACTGGATGTCGCGCAACCTCATGGATCGCGTTGAAGCCATCGTCCCCGTAGAAGAGCCCGCCCTGAAGGAACAGTTGCAGCGCATCCTCGACTGCTGTCTGGAAGACCGCCGTCAGTCCTGGACTTTGCTAGGCGACGGTCTGTACCATAGGCGCGAAGAACCGGCTTCCTCGAATGGCGCTCCTGCAATTCAACAGGAGGGGGAAGTCCCGGCTGCCCTGGACTCTCTGGAAACCGCGGCGACTCGACTCCAGAACGGGTTCAAAGAAGCAGCCCGTTTGTACGGCTCCCAGCAGGCGCTGATGGATTGGACGGAGTGCAGTCTGGGACGTCTCTAGCGCTCTCAATGCCGTCTCCTTTGCGCCTTTAAGGCCGATCTCATGCCCAGTCTAACCGAACGCGTTGACGCTCGTCGAATGACGACAAATAGCCGACTTGAACCGAAAGCGAAGTCAGCTTTCGGACAGTTTATGACAGCGCGCCCAGTCGCTCAGTTCATGGCCTCACTGTTCAGCGAAGTGGAAAGGGAGCCAATAAAGCTTCTTGATGCCGGCGCCGGCGTGGGGTCCTTAACCGCGGCATTTGTTGAAGAATTCTGTCAAAGAGAAAACACTGTCTCTTCGATTGCCGCTACAGCTTACGAATTTGATCCCATCATGTCGGAAGCGCTCAAGACGACGCTTGCAGAATGCAGGCAACTCTGCCAAAGCGCCGACATCAAGTTTGACTCTCACCTGTTTCAGGAAGATTTCATTCGGGCGAGCGCGACGCAGCTTCTTGCCAATCCTGGTCCGTTATTCCACGATACTGCGCCCGCATCAATATTCACACATGCAATATTGAACCCACCTTACAAGAAAGTTCACAGCGACTCCATGCATAGGCAGACACTACGGTCCGTCGGCATTGAGACGACCAATCTCTATACGGGCTTTCTCTCGCTCGTCATCAAGCTGCTTGCGGACAACGGGAAAATGGTGGCAATAACGCCGCGAAGCTTCTGCAATGGTCCCTATTTCAGGCCGTTTCGGGAGCTACTGCTTGACGAAATGAATCTGAAACATATTCATGTTTTCGAGAGCCGAACAGACGCGTTCAGAGATGATGAAGTGCTACAAGAGAGTGTCATCTTCCACACTGTGAAGAATCAGCCACAGGCGCAGGTCAAAATCTCGGTATCCAAAGATGCGGCCTTTTCGCGATTGAGAGTCCGAAGTGTGGATTTTGCCCAGGTCATACATCCTGAGGCACCGGAAATGTTCATTCACATTGTCACAAATGAAAGGGATCAACGTTTCATAGATTGCATGTATAGTTTGCCCAATAGACTGCAAGACCTGGGAATCACCGTTTCGACCGGCCCGGTTGTCGACTTCCGGCTCAAGAAATTTCTGCGCAAGAAACCGGAACCAGATACAGCGCCGTTGATCTACCCTTCACATTGCCAAAGCCACTTCGTCAACTGGCCGGCGAGCCACGGCAAAAAGGCCAACGCGATCATGGACGTCGAATCAGCGCAAAAATGGTTGTATCCCAACGGTCATTACACGGTCGTGCGACGATTCTCGTCGAAGGAAGAGCGACGCCGCGTCGTGGCTTCCATCCATGATCCGAACGCAGTGCCTGGCGAAAAGATCGGATTCGAGAATCATCTTAATGTCTTCCATTGCGATAGGCAGAGCCTCACGAAAGCAGTCGCTCGTGGACTGGCAGTTTATCTGAATTCGACTTTCTACGATGTCTGTTTCCGGCAGTTCAACGGACATACACAGGTCAATGTCAAGGATCTCCTGACACTTCGTTACCTCGATCCTGAAGTGTTGAGAACATTGGGAGAGCGTGTAAATGGATTCGCCTTTCCCTCCCAGGAGGTGATAGATTCATGGATCGAACAAGAACTGTTCTAAATGCCTGAACAGTCCGAAATGGTGCTATCAGGTGGAGCCAGAAGCGTTACGCCTACTCCGCTACTTCGGTTCAACACAGTGGCAACATCGCCTTGCTGAATACAAGAGGAATCGGCAGGGCTTACAGTTACGCTATGCGCGGCAACGCAAAATGCAGTTGGTTCCTATCACCTCACATTTTGACGGAGAGCATTATCTGATCCCTCCGTGACCGATTTTCCAGTGATAAGAGAAGACCCAGTAATCTTCCTCTCCCACTGCGCGTGTCACATCGGCCCGCTCTCATCACTTGAAACTCATCTTCACCGAATTTGAAAAAATCTGTTTTCGCAGATACAATTTAGCCATGACTAAAAACTATTCCTCCGAAATCAGCAGCCCGCTTTCAACCAATCAGGAAGATTACTTGAAAGCGATCTATATCCTGGACACGCGGGGCGATCAGGTCACCAACTCCGTCCTTTCCGACTACCTCGGCTACACGCCCGCTTCTGCCACCAACATGGTGAAGAAGCTTGCGCAGATGGACCTGGTCATTTACCGTCGCCATCAGGCTGTAGCGCTCACGCCAACCGGCCGACGGGTCGCCCTGGAGATTTTGCGCCACCATCGCTTGCTGGAACTGTTCCTGCACAAGACTTTGGACATTCCCTGGGACAGCGTGCACGAAGAGGCCGAACGCCTTGAGCACGTCATCAGCGAGGCGCTGGAGGATGCCATTGCCGCTTCCCTGGGCTACCCCAAAGTGGACCCGCACGGCGACCCCATTCCTTCCAAAAATGGCGAGGTCATTCTCACGCCTGGACACCCTCTCTCGCAGTCCAAAGCCGGCCGAGCCTATCGTCTCGTGCGCGTCCTGAGTCAGGAAAAGGACCGCCTCGCCTATCTCAGAGGGCTGGGACTGCACCTGAACGCAGAACTGTTTCTCCGCGAACAAGCCCCGTTTGACGGTCCTGTGCTGGTGGAAGTAGCCGGTGAGAAGCACGCCTTGGCGGCTGACATGGCGGCCCTTCTCCAGGTTGTGCCCGCGTCAGCCGAGTAAGCTTACTGTCAGGAATCTGACATAGTGCCGTCAGTCCGCAGTTCTCACAATATGGGAAGATGGTGGCTGAACGAGACCCTCCAGGGAAATTTTGGCAGGACGGGTCATGCGTAAACTGTTTGGGCTGCCGGACCAATGGGACAGCCCTTCAGGCCAGCTATCTCTTTCCGCCGGCAATTTCATGCGGGCAGACTGCAGACCGGTTCCGGGCAACTGACCTCAAATGATTCTGAAGAACCTGACGCGACGATCGGTCAGAAGCGGCTTGACCCTCCTCGGGATCGCCATTGGCGTTGCCGCCGTGGTTGCGCTGGGCTCTATCGCAGAAGGAATCACCTCGAATTTCGCCCTGGTTGTCGGCGGCAGCAGCAACGACCTGCTTATCACCCAGGCTGAGGCGATGGACCCCGCATTCAGCAGCATCGACGAAACTGTCGGCGAGCGTCTGCTTGCCGTTCCAGGCGTGGAAAGGGTGGAACCCGGCGTCTACACCTGGGTTACAACGCCGGGGCTTCCCTTCTTCCTCCTCTTCGGCTACGAAATCGGCAGCACTGCCATGGACCACTATCGCATCGTCGAGGGCAAACCGGTGAGCGGTCCCGGGCAGATGGTGATCGGCAGGCGCGCAACCGAATCGATCGATATCTCGGTCGGCGAAAACTTACGCATCCACGGGACCCCCTTCCGAGTCGTCGGCATCTATGAGACCGGCCAGGGCATCGAAGAATCCGGCGGCGTCGTCACACTGGAAGATGCCCAGACCGCGGCCCAATTCGAGCGCAAAGTCAGTCTCTACGAGATCGGGCTGCGTCGCGGCGACGATACCGACGCCACTATCGAACGAATTGAATCCCTGGATCTGGAACTGAAGGTCAGCAAAACCAGCGAACGCGAAAGCAATCAACAATACGAGCAGATGATGCAGGGATTCGCCTGGGGCATTGCCGCAATCGCAATCTTCATCGGCGGTCTCGGCATGATGAACTCGATGGTCATGAGCGTCCTGGAGCGCACACGCGAAATCGGTACGTTACGAGCCCTCGGTTGGAGTCGCTGGCGCGTCCTGTGGATCATTCTGGGGGAATCGATGGCCCTGAGCGCGGCCGGCGGCGTAGTCGGTGTTCTCATGGGGATCGGCCTGGCAAAACTGGCGGGCGCCGTCCCCGGAATGGGCGTCCTGCTCCAGGGCGTATTTACGCCTGCCATCATCATCCAGGGGCTGGTGACAGCGCTGGTTCTGGGTCTTGCAGGCGGCGTCTACCCGGCCTGGCGGGCTGCAGGACTGCGGCCGGTCGAAGCTCTCTCCTACGAGGGCGGTACGGCATCCGACTTCAAAGCGGGGATGCTGAGCCGGATCGGAAGTCAGAGCTTTCGTAACCTGTGGCGGCGCCGCAACCGCACTCTCCTCGCCGCCGCGGGCATCGGCATCGGCGTGGGTACCCTTGTAATGCTGGGCGGCCTCACCACCGGCCTGATCGGCCAGATGAATAACTTGGCCGGCACCGGCAGCCCGGGCAACATCACGGTGATGCAGCGGGATGTCCCGGACCTGTCGCTGAGCAGCGTCGATGAGAGTGTCATGCGCCAGATCCAGGGAATGCCCCAGGTTGAATCGGTTAGTCCCATGGTTCTGGGTTTCGTGATTACACCTGATCTGCCGCTCTTTTTCATTTTTGGTCTCGAGCCCAACAGCGCGGCGATGGACCACTACAAGCTGATGGAAGGGAGGCGCGTCCAGCGCCCTTCCGAGATCATCATCGGCAGCAACGCCGCTGATTCATACGACCTCGAATTGGGCGATACGATGACTCTTTACAACAATCGCTACAGAGTCGTTGGTATCTTCGAGACAGGGGTTGCCTGGGAGGAAGGCGGAGGGATCCTGGCGTTACGGGAATCGCAGCGTATCCTGAATCGTCCTCGCAACGTCAGTTTCCTGTTCGTAGACGTCAAAGATCCCGCCATGGCCCTCCCCGTCCAGGACGCCATTAACCAGCGATTTCCCAAAGTCAGGGCCAGCATAAGCAGCGAGTTTGCCCAAAGTACGGACGATATCGCCTCCATGCAGGGAATTGCAGGCGCAATCGGGATGCTGGCGCTGATTGTAGGCGGGATCGTCGTGGCCAATACCATGATCATGTCGATCTACGAACGCACGCGTGAGATCGGAACACTGCGGGCCTTGGGTTGGCCCGGTAAACGCATTCTGTCGCAGATCGTCCAGGAGAGCCTTCTGCTGTGTCTGCTATCGGCTCTCCTGGGAAGTATCGGCGCGGTTATACTACTCACGGGACTCTCCTCCATTCCCTTTGCTGGCGGCGCAATGTTGCGCCCTGCATGGGAACCCGGGACCTTTGTGATCTCAGTCACTCTTGCCATCGTACTCGGCCTCATAGGCGGGTTCTATCCGGCTTGGCGGGCCAGCAAATTGCAGCCGGTCGAAGCGCTGCGCTATGAATAATTGCGATGCAAAAGCCAGAGTTGCCAAAATGGCTGATGCCCGGATTGTGAAGAAGGAAAAAGATGAAACGAGTTTGGATTGTCCTCGGACTGATAGTCATCCTGGCCGCGGGCGGCTGGGCATACGTTACCTACGTCAACCCCTCTCTTCTGCCCCAAAGCAGTGAGACCTCCGTTGATGACGCGGAGGCCGGATCTCAGGAACAAGAAGGCCCGGAATTGGATTCAGTCATCTGGGCCTCGGGCAAACTGCTTCCCACCGTCTGGGCCAACCTGGCTCCCTTGCAAGGTGGAATCGTTCAGACTCTGCATGTCAAAGAAGGCGACTGGGTAGAACCTGGCGACCTGCTTATTCAACTCGAAAACCCGGCAGCGGAAAGCCAGGTCGAAATCTCGGCTGCAACCGTGGCCGAAGCCGAAGCAGCCCACGCCAACCTGCTGTCAGGCGCCAGTGAAGCCGAAATCGCCGCCGCCGAAGCCGGCGTAGCCACCGCGGAAGCCCAGGTTTCCCTCGCCGCCGGCAGGCTGCTCGAAGCGCAAAAGAGTGTCGAGTTCTACCAGGTGGAAGTCCGGATCGCCCGTGAACAGTACGATGAACTGGCCGCAGGCCCCACGGAGGCGGAAAGGGCCGCAGCCGCCGCCCGCGTCGAAGTCGCGCAGGCAGCCTTGGACCACGCCCAGGCCGCCTACAACGCAGTGCGCGGTGACCCTACCATCGGCAGTACGCTTCTGGAGTCACTGCAATTGGAACAGGCCACCAAGTCGCTCAAGGCGGCCCAGGCCGAGTTCGCCGTTGCCACCCAGGGGGCCTCTGAGCAGCGACTGGCCGTCGCGCAGTCTCGCATTACAGAGGCGCTCTCCCGCGTCTCAGTCGCGGAGAGCCAGATACCCGCCGCCGAGGCAGGCGTGCAATCCGCCGAAGCCGCGCTCGCAAGCGCGCAGGCAAATCTACGCAGAACAAAGGAAGGCGCTTCGCCCGAGGAGATCGCGGTGTCACTGGCCCGTATCGGCACCGCCAGGGCACAGCTCGCCAGCGCGCAAGCCCACGTTGGCCAGTCCCAGATGGTGGCCCCGTTTTCCGGCCAGGTCGGCGCCCTTCTCGTGCGCAGCGGCGAGCTTGTTGCCCCAGGTCAGGTTCTCGTCCTCCTGGGCGATACCGGCAGCATGCACGTCGAAACAACCGACCTGCGCGAAACGGACGTCGTCCAACTTCAGAGCGGCCAGGAGGTGGAGGTCACCTTCGACTCCCTGCCGGACCAGATCTTCGACGGCATCATCACCCACATAGCGCCGGTAAGCACCAGCGACAGGGGCAGCACCAACTTCACGGTCCACGTGGATGTTCCGCAACTGGACGAAAACTTGCGCTGGGGCATGACCGCCTTCGTGAACATTCTCGTCTCGCCCCGGTAGAGTCCTCTTGGCGCAACCGGATTTCTCACAACTGGGATCAGCCAGCAGGCCTGTCAGCAGATTCACTGGAAGCGGCTATGGAACACACGATTACGGACGACGCTATCGTCCGGGTTGAAAACCTGACGAAAATCTACGGCAGCGGAGAAACCGCCGTGCGCGCGCTCGATGGACTTTCGGTCGAACTGCAGACTGGTGAGTTCGTGGCCGTTATGGGGCCCAGCGGGTGCGGCAAGAGCACGCTGCTGAACATGCTCGGCGCCCTCGACCAACCGACCGAAGGCACGGTCTGGGTAGCGGG
Source organism: Caldilineaceae bacterium (assembly GCA_965200615.1). Taxonomy (GTDB): domain Bacteria; phylum Chloroflexota; class Anaerolineae; order Caldilineales; family Caldilineaceae; genus Bin5. Next base: position 3,888,463 of record OZ241377.1, read on the forward strand.
CGAGGATCTGTCGAAACTGAAAGATGTGGACCGCTTTCGCGCCAGGACGGTCGGCTTCGTCTTCCAGCTGCATAATCTTCTGCCGACCATGACAGCCCAGGAAAACGTCGAGGTACCTCTGCAGGGCCAGATTAACAGCCGCAAAGAGCGCAAAGAACGGGCCGCGCATCTGTTGGAGTTGGTCGGCCTGGCGGACCGCCGCGACCATCTTCCGGGTCAACTCTCAGGCGGACAGCGCCAGCGCGTGGCGATAGCCCGGTCACTCGCCAACAGCCCGTCGCTGATCCTGGCAGATGAACCGAGCGGCGCGCTCGACAGCCAGAGCAGCGATGAGATCCTGACCCTGCTCGCCGATCTCAACCGCAGCCAGGGGACCTCAATCGTTGTCGTAACCCACGACCGCCGCGTCGCCCAGGCGACGCAACGCATTCTGCGAATGCAGGACGGCAAAATCGTCTCCGATCATCGCATCACCGATCCGCTCGAAGAGGACCTGCGCATGTTTGCTCAGAGCCAGTTCGGGCAGACTCTGCTGGAGAATAGCCGCATCCTGCACAGATTCATCGAAGAACAGGACATGGCGGCGCTGCGCCATCTGTTGCAGGCATACGACGAGGGAGCGGAAGAGTCGCAGGAGTCCGAGGCGCCGTCTGCTGAGGCGTAACCGGATGCAAAGTCAAAGTCCGCTCAGTCACACGTTTTCCAGGACGGAGCGCAACTGTTGCGGGGAAATGTTCCCCCCGCTGAGGATAAGCGCCACCTTTTTTCCCGCGAGTTCATCCCGCAATTTAAGTAGCGCAGCCAGCGGCGAAGCGCCAGCCGGTTCGGCAAGAGTCTTCGCCGTCTCCAAGTACATACGCACTGCGGCAAACAGCTCCTCCTCCAAAACCATGATGAAGTCGTCCAGCAGGTCCCACAGGATCGACTGCGGCAGCATGTAAGGCGCCCCCGTCGCCAGCCCCTCAGCTGCTGTCTGATTCGGAGCCTCCCGCCATGCCCGGTCCCGCCACGCCAGATAGGCGGCTGGCGAAGCCTCTGCGCACACGGCCACCGTGCGAATGTTGGGGTTGATCCCCTTTGCGACGATCGAAGCGCCCGACGCGCCGCTTCCCCCGCCCACCGGTACGATGATGGCTTCGATGTCCGGCCTCTCCTGCAGGATTTCCAGCGTGTGCGTCGCCACGCCCGCGATCAGCGCCGGTTCATCCCCCGAAGAGACGAACTGCAGTCCCTCCTCTGCCGCGATCCGTTCGCCGTGCTTCTTGGCCTGCTCAAAGTCGGCGCCATTCAATCGCACGTCGGCGCCGTTGGCGCGCATCGCCTCCAGCTTAACCGGATTGGCGTTCTCCGGCACGGAAATCACCGCCTTTGCGCCGAACATTCTAGCCGCGTATGCCACCGACTGACCGTGATTGCCTGTAGAGGCCGTCACTACGCCCCTTCTCCGCTGCTCGTCAGGCAACCGCGCCATGAAATTGATGCCCCCCCGCAGCTTGAACGCGCCGATCGGCTGGTAGTTTTCGTGTTTTACCCAGACCTCGGCCCCCGTAGCTGCGTCGAGGACAGGATAGTTGTGCAGCGGCGTAGGCGCCAGATAGTTGCGCAACACCTTCTGCGCTGCCAGAACGTCAGCAAAGCTGGGTGGCGGGGGCAATGTGGGCATATCGGTCATTTTAGCGTTGTTCTTTCCTGGTAAAGTGGGATGCGGCAGCGAGGTCTCGCCTGCCTGTAGATAGTTCAAAGAGGCTCTGAGACGGGCCCTCAGTCTGACGCTCGACCGCCTGCCAGAAACGGCATCAGCGGGACTTCAGCAGGCACGATCGGAGCAAATTCCATCCGGTCCAGCACGTCCGCCCCGAGATCAATGCCCGGCGCGACTTCCCGAAGACACATTCCTTCCGGCGTCAGCGCAAAGACCGCCCGCTCCGTTATGCAAAGCACCTTCTGCCCGCCCTCCAACGCATGATGACCGCTGAAGGTGATCTGATCGACCTCGTCCACCAACTTCCGAATCTGGCCGTAGCGCCTGATGGTTACGCTATGCTCACCTACTTCATAGTCGACACCCTTGGCCTCAAAAGTGCCGCAGAAGACGACCGTGCGCGCGTTCTGCGCAATGTCTATGAATCCGCCGGGGCCAACCGTCGTTCCTCCCAGTCGCGAAACATTGACATTGCCTCTCCCGTCCATTTCGCCGAAGCCGAGAAACGCAATGTCCAACCCGCCTCCGCCGTAGAGGTCGAACTGCGAAGGTGAGTCGATCATGCAGCTGGCGTTGCGGGCAAATCCGAAAAGAACGCCGTCCAGAAGCTCTCCGCCGTAGGTGCCATGTTCAATCGTCTGGTAATAGCGCTCGGTCTCGCCGCGCGCCGCCACCAGCTTGGCGACCCCGTCGGGAATACCGAATCCGAAGTTTATCACAGCGTTCTCGAAGAGTTCCCGGGCGGCCCGGTGCGCGATGATCGCCCTGGGTCCTGAAAGCTCGTCCTCTTCCATGGGCCTCCCTTGACCGGCCTCGAAATACTCTCTCCTCTTGTGCTGCCCCGAGATGGAGGGGTCATAGAAAAAGGCATGGCACTGGGGCTGCTCGGGCTCGACGACCACCGCGTCAACCAGCGCTCCCGGAATTCGCACCTGGCGCGCCGGAATCCCGCCCGCTTCCACCAGGCCCCGCACCTGGAAGACGACCGCGCCGCCACTGTTGTGAGCGGCGAGTGCCATCGCAAAGGCTTCCAGATTGGCCGGCTCCTCCTCCATGCTGATGTTGCCGTCCACGTCCGCGTAACTGCCCCGCAGGAGCGCAACGTCCACGGGAAACGGCTTGTAGCGCAGCAGCGTCCGGCCATCTATCTCAATCAGCTCGACCAGCTCATCCTGGGCCGATCTGTTCATTCGGCCGCCGTCCTGGCGGGGATCCACGAAAGTTCCCAGGCCAACGTGCGTTATCAACCCGGGCCGGCCCGCGCCAATCTCCCGCATCAGTTGCGCCGTGACGCCCGCCGGCAATATGTACGCCTCAATCTTCTCCTCACGCGCCAGCGCCTGCATGCGCGGCGACCAGATCCAGTGGCCGCCGATCACCTTGCGCGCCAGTCCCTCGTAGGCCAGTCGGTTAAGTCCGCGTCGATCGCTGTCACCGATCCCAAGCGAGTGGATTACGCGCAGTCCCCTCGGAGCTCCGGTAGAGAGAAAGCGTTCCTCGACCGCCGCCAGCAGCGTATCGGCCTCTACCAGACCGCCTCCGCCGCCAACAGTTCCCAGCGTCGCGCCGTCAGGGACCAGCGCGGCCGCCTCCTGGGCGTCGATCACCTTGTTTCTCATCGAACGTCAATTCAAGTAGTGGCTTTCAAGCGCCTTGACCGCGGCAACCAGGGTCCTGTTGACCGGAGTGGGAATGTCATGTTTGCGCCCCAGCCTCACCACGGCGCCGTTTATGACATCGATTTCGCAAGGACGGCGGTTGAGAATATCTACACAGAGGCTGGACCTGTTGTCACCGGTTCCTTCCGGCCCGGCGATCTGGTTTATCACCTCTCGGGTCTCTGCCGCATTGAGGTCAATGCCCTCGGCACGCGCTACCTCAACCGCTTCGTCCAGCGCTTCAAATGCAGTCTCTCTCAATTCCGGTACGGCAAAAACCTGCTTGATCGTCATGTTGGCAATCGCGGATGTCGGGCTGATTGCGATATTGGCCAGCAGCTTTTTCCAGATCGCCTGACGAACGTCGCCCACCGCCGAAGTCTGCAGACCAGCCCTGTCAAGCGCGGCCGCAATCCGCTCTGCCCTCTCGCTGACGCCCCCGCCCATCTCTCCGATCTGCGTAGGCAGATTGCCGAAGTTGCGCACCGCGCCAGGGCCTTCGACCGCCGCGCCCTGGGCCGTCACGCCCCCCAACACCCGCTCCATACCTGTAACCTCGCCGATGCTCTCCTCGTTGCCCAACCCGTTCTGAAAGCTGATGGCGACACTATCGTCGCGCAGCAGATGCAGAACCCGTCTGACCGCATCCTGCGTGTAAGGCGCCTTGCACTGAACAAACAGAACGTCAACAGTTTCCATACCGTCCGGGTCGGTCGTGGCGCGCACAGGGATGCTTCGGTCGCCCCCGTACCCGAGCATCCGGAGCCCATCCCGGTTTATGAGGTCGACGTGCTCCCGCCACACGTCAATCAGGGTCACATCCAGCCCGCCCTCAGCCAGCAGCCCTCCAAACAGACATCCCATCGCGCCGGCGCCGACCACGGCGACTTCAGGTTTCCAATCCGTCATCCACGGCTCCTTTTTGCTCCTGGTTTATGGTGTTGGAACTGTAGACATCCAGTATAGCCTGTGACGGCAGGCGGGCAAACCAGAATGCTTTCACCCTCCTTGACTTCCCTGAACAGTTCAAATTAAAATTATTCTGCGCTTGCAACAGCGCCTGTAAATGCCATTGCCGTTGACATTGGAGATGTCGAAGCCATGGACACACGCTATCTGACCGTCCTTCGTCACGCCAAGGCCAAACAAACGAGCGTTTCCGGAGGAGACATCGACCGCCCGCTGGCAACGAGAGGATTCAAACAGTTGCAGAGCGTCTGCCGGATCCTGGAAACAGTGAAAGAGAAGCCCGACTGGCTCCTTTCCTCACCTGCGTTGCGCACTCGCCAGACGGCCGAGAAGGTCGCCGAACTGATCGGCTATACCCGCAATTTCGGCTGGAACGACCGCATCTACGCCGCCGCCCCCTACACCCTTTTGAACATCCTTCAGGAAACCCACGACAGCGCCTTCCATATCCTCCTGATAGGCCACAACCCCGGCGTTGCCCATCTGGTCTCAGGCCTGTGCGCCGGCACGGACGGCCGCATGAACCTGCGCTTCCCGACCGCGGCTCTTGCCCACTTCGAAGTGGATATCGCCCGCTGGCGGCAACTGCATTGGGGCAGCTGCGAACTGCGTTTCCTCGTCGCGCCCCGCTTCCTCAAAGGGCTGAAGAAAGGATGACCTGCCGGCGGCAATCCACTGTCTGATTCAGGACGTCTATCCAAAAACGAACCGGTCCAGATACCCGTTGCGAAACTTGCCTTCGGGATCTGTCGACCGCAGCAAGTCCTTGAAATCTTCCATCCTCGGGTAGGCCGCCTGTACCTGTCCGGGATGCATCGAAAACAGCTTGCCCCAGTGCGGACGGACCTCAAACGGCGCCAGAGCCTCCTCAACCAGCGGCATGACCTCGCGCACCGCAGACCAGCTCTTTCTCCAGGAAAAGTGAATCCCTATAGTCGGCGTTCCATAGCTCTGGCTCAACCACAGCCGGTCGGCCGCGACCGATCGGATCTCCGAAATCCAGAGCATCGATCTGAACCTGTCGCGTAGCCCCTCCACAGCCTGCAACGCGGGGACCGCATGCGCCCTCGGCACGAAATACTCAGTCTGCAGCTCGTCGCCGCTGGCCGGCGTGCTGTCAATTTGAAAGTGATGCAGCCTGTCGTGCCACGGGCCAGGAATCCCCATCTGCAACGTCAAACCGTCCGCCGAAAAATCAGGGACCGGGTGAACGTGGGTGGAAGCGGCCTTCGCCCCGTAAAGCTCCGGCGGCAGCCCCAGGTCGACCGCCTCAAACTCGGTAGCTTCCCCGCCATTCTTCTCGCTCAAAAGGCCGGTACGGCGCTTAAACCAGACCTGGTTAACTACACCGCCCTGCCAGTCCGGGAACAGGCTGACGCTGTAAGCGCTGGACATGATCTCATCGAAGTTTTCATACAGTTTGGCCGCAGGCAAATCTTCATAAACATACTGCTGCATCAGATATGCCGGCTCCATCGCCAGGGTCATTCGCGTCACAACCCCAAGTCCGCCCAGAGAAACCACAGAACCTTCGAAAACCTCCCTGTCCTCCTCAAGTGTGAGAGACTTCAACTCACCGTCAGCCGTCACCAACTCCAGTCCGACTACCGCCGTCGCCAAATTGCCGTTCCCGTCACCTGAACCGTGGGTACCCGTCGAACACGCGCCGGCCACCGTAATGTGTGGCAGCGAAGCCGTATTGTGCAGCGCCACCCCTTCAGCGTTCATCCGCACACACAGTTCTCCGTATGTGATACCGGCGTTACAGGTGACCGTACCGCGCTTGGAATCGAACTCAAGCGGCGCATCCAACTGTTCCAAGGAGATGTATGCTGCAGAAGAGTCCTCGTGTACTTCCGGCGTACCGTCAACGTCGACCTGCGCATCGATCGCCGCCGCGTCGTTGAAGGAATGGCGCGCGCCCAGTACTCGCGCCTTTCGGCTGGCCCTGACTATCTCCTGCAGCTGCTCCACGCTCTGTGGTTCGTGAATCGGCGCAGCCGAAAACAGAATGTTTTCCGACCAGTTTCGTTCCGACCAGTTTCGTACTGTCATCGGCGATGGTCCTCCCTTCCCGGTAATTGGCGACTGATAGCTTCGGTCCTGATCCCTATTCAATCTCAGGTGTGGCAGCCATTACTGCGTCTCCCATCTCAAGAACCCGCGGCAGAAACCGCAGCGCATGCTTGCGCCGAGTTTCGAGATCAGCGGTGGCGCTGATTCCGAGATCGCTCAGCATCGACAGAAAGCCCTGACGGTGGCGGTCTCTCTTTTCACTCAAACCGTTGAAATGCAGTATCCACTGGCAGCGCGAATAAGTCGCGACCATCCAGAAGACAGCCTCTCTATGGAACCCTCGCTCTATCAGCTCCCGGCTGCCGTCAATCGCGACAGGTCGCGCCGCGTTGCTTATGTCCGCCGCAAACGGGAACGCCCCTTTGGGCAAGCATTTGGCGTGGTCAAAAGCATTCGCGACCGCGTGCAGATGCCTCTCCGCCTGGCTCCGGCTCCAGTCGGAACACCCCAGCAGCTGCAGCAGCGCCTCGTGGAAATCCGGTCTGCCGCACTCATGTAGAACATCGCGGACTACCGCGTATCTGCGTCTGACCGTCGGCGGCCGCAGTCCGGCCAGCAGCACAATGAGGGCGGTCAGGCTGGTCCCGAACAACCAGGCAGTCACCCGATCATGCAGCGGCGCCGAACCGTCCAGGGGCCGGAGCCGCTCCGCCGCCGTAGCAGACGCCGTCCGACACCGTTGTCGCACCCACCGCCGGCAGGCATACTTGCCGGATACTTCGCCCTGCAGCCTCCGCAAACGCTCCGAGGGATCGGCAACGATTTGCATCCCCCGGATCCCGCCTGCGAGATGCGGATCGCCCAACACAGCTTCAGGAGTCCGAATCCTCTCCACTGCCTCATACAACACTTCCAGCAGGACGCCTCGGAATCTGAACTTACCTGCTTTCACTGGCCGCGGCTCTTCCATCACGACCGTGATATCCACGTCGGAACTTTTCGGTAGAGGCATCCCGTCCGGAAGAGCTGTTACCGACCCGGCGAGAAACGCGCCGAGCATACCGGGCAGCCTGCTTCCTTCGCATCGCACCCACTCCTCCGCCGCCAGCTTGGCCTCCCTCACCAGCACGCCTACCCTCTCCCACTGCCTTTCACACGAACTGAGGAGCATCAATTCTGCACATGTAAGCGGACAGATTCCGACACGGCTCCGGTCCGGGCAGCCGCTCCAATTTACCATAGTTATTCTCCTCAAGGAAGCCTCTCAGCGCTGTCTGAATGTACCGAATTCCGCGAGACATACCGGATGAATTGGCCTTGGCGCCTTCGACGGTTAAGATAAGTCTGTCTCGCGAGATGCAGCTGCAAACAGGGAGAGAAACTCACCTGGGCAACGCGCCGCACATGAATAATGCCCGGCCGGTTCCGCCTTCTTGAAATCCATGACCTGTCCGAGAGAGGAATGATGTCAATCAGATGGAGCAGCGCCGACATTCCCGATCAGACCGGACGCACCGTCCTCGTTACGGGAGGGAACAGCGGCTTGGGCTTTCACACGTGCCGCCTGCTGGCCGCAAGAGGCGCACGAGTCCTCCTTGCGAGCCGCTTCCCCCAGAGGGGGCATCAGGCCAGGACGGAGATCCTCCAGGGGCTGCCCGATGCAAAGGTGGAAACAGTAGACCTCGATCTGGCCGACCTGGAGTCAGTGCGGCGCTGTGCCGAGAACCTTCGGACCGACCTGGACCACCTGGACATTCTCGTCAACAATGCCGGCGTCATGGCGATACCCCGACAGGAGACCGACCCAGGATTTGAACGTCAATTCGGCGTCAATCACCTCGGCCACTTCGCGCTGACCGGCGCGTTGCTGCCCCTCTTGTTGGGAACGCCCGGCAGCCGGATCGTGAACGTCAGCAGCATGGCCCATCGCAGCGGCCGTATGAACTTCAGCGACCTTCACGGCCAGCGAAAATACAGCCCGTTCGGCGCCTACGCACAGAGCAAGCTCGCCAACCTCCTCTTCACGCTTGAACTGCAGCGCCGGCTGGGGAGCAAAGGCGCGGCCACGATCTGCCTATCCGCCCATCCCGGCTTTGCCGCGACAAATCTGCAATATGCCGCGGCCAGAGAGAAAGGATCTCGCTTCGAACTGATAGTGATGCGCATCTTAAATGCGCTTCTTTCTCAGAGTGCCGAGCAGGGCGCCTTGCCACAACTGTACGCCGCCACCGCAACCGATGTCCGCGGGGGCGACTACATCGGGCCGGACGGCTGGATGCAGATGCGAGGTAGTCCAAAGAAGCAGCGGGCCAAAGAAACGGCCTACGATCAGGAGGCGGCACGGGAGCTCTGGCGCCATTCAGTTGAAATGACCGAGGAGCCTTTCGACCAGCTGCAAGACTGAAGAAAAATACGTCCCGTACTTCTGACCTGACGGGTTTGCACACCTGCGATAAGCCCATCAATATCTTGGAGGCAAGCCAATGTCGACAATTTCCCCAAGCTGGCAACTGTTTATCGACCAGCATCCACAGTGCATGAAAGTATTGCGGCAGTTGAGCAATCTGGACTGGTACCAGACCGGCGGCTGGTCATCATTCATCGGCCCATACCATGCCGGTATCTACATGCAGGTCGCCAAGGGCAACTGGTACAACTACGGCCTGGACGGCATCCACTTCGAATTCGGGCTTACCCAGGAGAACCTTGACGCCAAGTCTCTGTCCATTGATCTGCACGTCTGCCACAAGAACCTGTTTGACCGCGAACGATTCAATTCGCACACCGTCGAACGAATGGAAGAGGTCGTGAATGGCTGGGGAATTGACGGAACGCGCTTCTCCCGCACGAATCTGACCGAGCGCCTGAGCCTTCCCGTTCGCTTTACCAAGTCAGGATTCGGCAAACAGGTAGCCGCGGCCCTCACCCAGATGAGTGAACTGGCGCCGATCATCGATGATGGTCTCAACAGGCTCTAGGCGTCCTGGCGTGTACAACCACGAACCGCCGAAAGATTCCTTACAACGCCATCGCAACGCCGACCCTACGCCGAAAAGCTGAAGGCAGCGCTTTCCAATCTGAAATGACAGGATAGAACGCCAATGTCGCTCTCTATGCCCCTCCTCCATCTCGCCGACCAATACCTGCTCGACCCGGACGTCGTCTATCTCAATCACGGCAGCTTCGGCGCCGTACCCCGGCCCGTCTTCGAAAACTACCAGCGCTGGCAAAAAGAGCTGGAAGCAAACCCCGTCATCTTTCTGGGAGGGCGCCTCCCCGACTTGCTGGCACAGTCCAGAGCAAGACTGGGCGCATTCATTAACGCCTCGCCCGATGATCTGACCTTCGTCCCTAACGTCACCTACGCGCTCAACATCGTAGCCCGCTCTTTGGATCTGCAGGAAGGTGACGTAGTCCTGACGACCGACCACGAGTACGGTGCAATTGACCGGGCCTGGCGTTTCAACTGTGAAAGGGCCGGCGCCCGGCTTGCCAATCAGCCGGTCGCCGTGCCCGTCGTCGATCCCGCCGGCGTTGTCGAGCAGATCTGGGCGGGCGTCGACGAGCGCACCAAAGTGATATCCTTGAGCCACATCACCTCGCCCAGCGCGCTGATACTGCCCGTCAAGGAGATCTGTCAGCGGGCCAGGAACGCGGGAATCATCTCCGTCGTCGACGGCGCCCACGCTCCCGGTCAGTTGGATCTGGACATGGAAGAGATCGGCGCGGATTTCTACGGCGGCAACTGCCACAAGTGGCTAAGCAGCGCCCGCGGCGCAGGTTTCCTCTACGCCAGGCCGGACCGCCAGGCCCTGCTGGAACCCCTCGTCGTCGGTCACGGCTGGGACAAAAACCCGCCCGGTATTTCGCAGTTCCAGGACTACTTCACTTGGATGGGGACGATCGACCCGGCCGCCTACCTGAGCGTGCCCGCAGCCATCGACTTCCAGGAGCAGAACGAATGGCCCCGGGTGCGTCAGGCCTGCCATCAACTCCTGGGAGAAACCGAACAGCGCATTTTTGAGTTGTCCGGCCTGCCCCCCATAAGTCCTCAATCGATGTGGGCGCAGATGCGGGTCGTGCTCCTGCCTGGCAATGTTGAAGCCTATCAGCGGCTCTGGGAGGAAGATCGCATTATCGTACCCGTCGGACAGCATGGCGGCCAGCCTGGCGTGCGCATTTCCGTCCAGGCCTACAACAGCCCTGCCGACCTGGATACGCTGATCCAGGCGTTGAAAAAGAGGGTCGCAACGGCCTGAGCCGCCATACCTGCCCTCGCATCCGATCACTCCCTTTATGCATGCCTCAACTGACGCAAGATCTCCAGGACCCCGGGGCGCTTTCCGTACATCAACATCCCCAGCCGGAACACCTTCGCCCCAAGCCACACGACCACCGGAATCGTAACCAGGAGCAGGATAATGCTGCCGGCAACATCGGTCCACGGCACCTCGGCAAGGGGCAGCCGCAGCATCATCGTGGTCGGCGCCGTCAGCGGAAACCAGGAAAGCACGCGTACCACCATCGCATCGGGATTCGTCATGATCACGCCAGTCAACATCATCGGTACCGCGGCGATGAAGATGAAGATTCCCGTAATCTGCTGGCTCTCCTGAAAGCTGGATCCCAACGTCCCAATTGCGCCAATCAGCACAGCGTAGACACCGAAACCCAGAATGTAATACACCAGCGCCAGCCCGAACACCTCCACCCGCATAAGCAGCGGAAGCATGATGCCCGCCAGCACGACCAGGCCGCCGCTCAGTCCGGCTGCAGACGCGATCCAGACGAGGATCTGCGTCAATCCCAGCGCGCCCAACCCAATGACCTTCCCGGCCAAGAGCTGTTGGGGTGTGACCGAAGACAGTACGATCTCTATCACCCGGCTCGACTTCTCTTCGGCCACACTGCGCACGAGATATCCTGCCGAAACGAAAACGGTTACGGCCAGCAGGATGCCGAACAAGAACGGAACGATAAACGACAGAATTTCGCCGGCCATGCCGCCCGAAGCCTGCCCCTGCTCTCCGACATACTCGATCCGCGCGTCATAAGGATCAATCAGTCGCGCCTGCAGCGTCTCGTCCTCAATCTCCTCAACCAGGTGCGCAATGAAAAAGGAGCGCAGCCCTCTCGTCCCGGAACCGGAAAACCTGCTCCCCTCAGCAACAACCGTCACATCCCCTTCCCGGGGATAGGTGTCCGGCACGACTACCACCCTCTGCACCTCTTCGTTTTCCAGGGCTGTCCGGGCCTCCGCTTCGTCGCCGTAAGGGACGAACTCTTCTTCAAAGCGCGACAAAACAGGAGTAAATCCGCCGGATTGATCCACAACCGCCGTGACATCCGGGCCGCCGTCAAACATGCGAACAATGGCCCCCCCGGCTTGCCGTCCGAAGAATAAGCTCACAGCAAGCGTGACGATACCCAGCAACGGAACAAGCGACGTAAAGATAATAAAGTCAGGCCGCCGGACATTCACCCAGTATTCATGTCGCGCAACAATGAGAACTCTCTTCATGGCTCCCAAAACGCAAATCTGCGCCTCTACCGCGAACCGCTTCGCGCTTGCCCCGCTCGCCACTACCCACTACCTCGAACGGGCTTTCCCCTGTACCATCGCCACAAAAATATCGTTCAGTGGAACTGTGGCTCGTTCGAAACTCTCCACCTGCACATTGCGCGCCACGAGCCCGGCCAGAAACTCCTGTGCCCCGATCCCATCCAGCGTAAGCAGCGTCACGTCGCCCTGACGCTCGCTTCCGACCACGCCGGGTAGGTCCGCAGGCAGCTCCGCCGCCCGCACTCGCACCGAGTTCGGCGCAAAGTCCCGCTTGATCTCCTTCAATGAACCATAGAGTAGCGCCCTTCCCCCGTCTATCAGCAGAATCCGGTCGCACAGTTCCTCCACCAGGTTCATCTGGTGCGCGCTCAGTACGATCGTCTTCCCCTCAACGACCAGCGAACGCATCAGCCCTTTGATCATTTCAACGTTGACGGGATCCAGCCCTTGAAAAGGCTCATCCAGAATCAGCAGTTCCGGGTCGTGAATCAGACACGCGATGAACTGCACCTTCTGCTGCATGCCCCTGCTCAACTCCTTGACCCGCTTGCCGCCCCACGCCTCCAGTTCGACTCTCTCCAGCAACGCCAGCGCCCTGCGCTTCGCCGCCTCGCCGTCAACCCCCTTAAGTCGCCCCAGGTAGACCAGCACCTCCAACACCCTTTGGTCGCTGTACAGGCCCCGCTCCTCCGGCAGATAGCCGACCCGTTCCCGCCTGTGCCTTGGCTCCCCGCCCAGCAGCTCCACCTCGCCCGAGTCCGCCTTGAAGATATCCATCAGGATACGAATCGTGCTTGTCTTCCCGGCTCCGTTGGGCCCAAGCAAGCCAAAAATCTCGCCCTTCCGAACCTCAAACGTCAGGTCATCGACAGCCACATGGCTGCCATACCTCTTGCACAGACTTTGAGCCGACAGCGCCGCATCAATCATAAAAATCCTCACGCTTGCATTTCACGGGTCGAGCCAGACGCACCCCCTGCGGAACCAGCGCTCCTCTCAGCCCAGAGCCAACGGCCCACTGCAGTCAGGCCCCAAGTCGTGCGAACGGCCGCGAGCCAGCCAGATCTGAATCATGACAACAATAAAGCGAGACGTTCCTTTCAAACCGCAGGATCCATTTGCGAAGCCATGCGGCCTTCCACAACAGAATACGCACGCGCAAGCAATTGGTTGCCGCGTCCCCGGCCCAGCCTTGACACCATAATTGTAACAGGTTATAACTGCAACAGGTTTTCTGGCAAAATCAGTGACCAATTTGGGAAGGCAATGACTTTCCGTTTGACAACGCGTTTCATTAACGCGCTGCAACGCGCATCCGGCTACAGTCCTCTGGCGGTCGGTACGCGCCTCAGGAGCGGCTGGGCCTCCCCCCGCTGCCCCTCCGGATACACCCGCCCCAACACCAACAGCAAGGCCAACACCGACGCCGTCTGCGGGGAACGAGCAGGTCGATCTGACGCGCTTGCCCAATCATGCGGGTCGGCCTCTGGCCATCTGTCCGAGTGGCGACATCTATCTGTTCGGCGCCCCCTCCTGTGAGTTGATCCCGATCGCAGACGGGCTACTGGTCGTGACCTCCTATGCCGACGGCTGCAGAAAGGGAAACCCATGAGACAACGAAAACCGATTGAGGCAACGATGAGTGCGCGCAGCTTGCCAGCGGTCGTCATTGTTGGGATGCTGGTTGCTTTCTCTCTCCTTGCGGAGAGCGCCGCCTACGCGCAAACAGGCCCTGCGTCGTCACCGCCGGCTGCGGCGCCGGTGGTGAGCGCGGAGGCGGTCGGGACCGACTCGGTCGCGCTCTCGTGGACGGCGGTGGAGGGGGCAACCGGCTATGTACTGTACCGCTACGACGATGCGTGGAGCCAGGTCGGCGACGCGCTGACGGAGACGACCTACACCGACAGCGGTCTTGCGGCCGGACAGACCTACTACTACGCTGTGGCTGCGACGAACGCGGCCGGCCGAGGTCCCTGGTCGGACAGCGTGCCGGTCACTCTGTCCGGGACGGCGGCAACTGCGACGCCAACATCTACCCCAGCCCTGACGCCAACGCCAAGCGCGGCAACGCCGACTCCGGCGAACACAGACAGAGACGTGTTGGTTGCGCTCTACAATGCCACCGCTGGCGCCAACTGGAGATACAACACCAACTGGCTGAGCGACAGGCCCCTTGGAGAGTGGCACGGTGTCACCACTGACCAGGACAGGCGCGTGACGGAGATCTCCCTTAATGAGAATCAGTTGAGCGGGTCGATCCCATCGGAACTGGGCAACCTCGCAAACCTGACATACCTGTCTCTCGGCACCAACCAGTTGAGCGGTGAGATCCCCTCCGAACTGGGCAACCTCTCCAATCTGATATACCTGTATCTCAGAGGCAACCAGTTGAGCGGATGTATCCCCGCGGCATGGCGAAATGTCCAGTATAATGACCTGGATGAAACAGGGCTGCCGTTCTGTACGATCACAGAGAAGCCGGCCGCCGCCCCTGCGCTGACCGTGCAGGCGGCCAGCGCGACCTCGGTTACGGCGACGTGGACGGCGGTGGACGGCGCAACCGGCTATGTGCTCTACCGCTACGACAACGCGTGGAGCCAGGTTGGCGGCACGCTGACGGGGACGAGCTACACCGACAGCGGTCTGACATCCGGGCAGACCTACCACTACGCTGTGGCTGCGACGAACGCGGTCGGCAGAGGCCCCTGGTCGGACAGCGTGCAGGTCACTCTGCCCGGGACGGCGGCAACTGCGACGCCAACATCTACCCCAGCTCTGACGCCAACGCCAAGCGCGGCAACGCCGACTCCGGCGAACACAGACAGAGACGTGTTGGTTGCGCTCTACAATGCCACCGCTGGCGCCAACTGGCGCGACAACACCAACTGGCTGAGCGACAAGCCGCTTGGAGAGTGGCACGGTGTCACCACTGACCAGGACGGGCGCGTGACGGAGATCGTCCTCTCATTCAACGAGTTAAGCGGGACGATTCCAGCCGAACTGGGCAACCTCGCAAACCTGACATTCCTGTCTCTCGCCGGCGGCAACCAGTTGAGCGGGTCGATCCCCTCGGAATTGGGCAACCTCGCAAACCTGACATTCCTGAACCTCGGATGGAACGGGTTGAGCGGGTCGATCCCGTCCGAACTGGGCAACCTCGCAAACCTGACATTCCTGGTTCTCTCACTCAACGAGTTGAGCGGTGAGATCCCGTCCGAACTGGGCAACCTCACCAATCTGATATACCTGTATCTCAGAGGCAACCAGTTGAGCGGATGTATCCCCGCGGCATGGCGAAATGTCCAGTATAATGACCTGGATGAAACAGGGCTGCCGTTCTGTACGATCACAGAGAAGCCGGCCGCCGCCCCTGCGCTGACCGTGCAGGCGGCCAGCGCGACCTCGGTTACGGCGACATGGACGGCGGTGGACGGCGCAACCGGCTATGTGCTCTACCGCTACGACAACGCGTGGAGCCAGGTTGGCGGCACGCTGACGGGGACGAGCTACACCGACAGCGGTCTGACATCCGGGCAGACCTACCACTACGCTGTGGCTGCGACGAACGCGGTCGGCAGAGGACCCTGGTCGGACAGCGTGCCGGTCACCCTGCCCAGCGGGATACCGACGAACACAGACAGAGATGTGTTGGTTGCGCTCTACAATGCCACCGCTGGCGCCAACTGGAGATACAACACCAACTGGCTGAGCGACAGGCCGCTTGGAGAATGGTACGGTGTCACCACTGACCAGGATGGGCGCGTGACGGAGATCTCCCTTCATGAGAACCAGTTGAGCGGGACGATTCCATCCGAACTGGGCAACCTCGCAAACCTGACACACCTGTATCTCTACGACAACGAGTTGAGCGGTGAGATCCCCTCCGAACTGGGCAACCTCGCAAACCTGACAGTACTGGCTCTCTCCGGCAACCAGTTGAGCGGATGTATCCCCGCGGCATGGCGAAATGTCCAGTATAATGACCTGGATCAAACAGGTCTGCCGTTCTGCGCGACGTAAACGGCGGCGGGATCGGGACCAAAGAAAGGCCGGATCAGGTCAGCCCTGATCCGGCTTTTGCGCGCCCGGAGGCGGTCCCAATGTCGCAGGCGATGGGACATTTTACCACGGTTCTTGTAACGTATCCCCTGGGACTATTGCGAAGCCGGCTCACCCCTTGACATACAGGACCAGCCTGTGCTAACCTTCCCTTACGTAGCACATTAGAAATCGACTTCTCTTATCCAGAGTGGGGGGAGGGACCGGCCCGATGATCCCCCGGCAACCTGCCGGAGTCCCGGTTCTCGGTTGCTGACCGGTAGACGGCGCTTCAGACCGAATGGCCTGCTGAGCGCATTGCTGGCCCTGAACCCTGGTTGCTGTCTCCGCTCAGTTCCGTTGGGTCTGCTCTGAAGGCGCCAATTCCGACGAGTCAGTCATGGCTCGAAAGATGAGATTGCCCTGCGTACAAGAACCCCTCTGGATCGACCCGGAGGGGTTTCATTTTGGCCAAGGGAGCGTCATATATGCGTACCGTCTACTGGCAGGACGGGCAAGTGAAGATGATCGACCAGCGGCTGCTGCCCGGTGAAGAAGTGATCGCCGAATTTGGAACGGTAGCCGAGGTTGCGCGCAGTATCAGTGAAATGTACGTGAGAGGCGCGCCCGCCATTGGCGCAACCGCAGCCTACGGTATGGCCCTGGCCGCCCACCTCAGTGAGGCTGCCGATCCCGAGGGCCTGCTCAGCGACCTGCGGCAGGCAAAGGAAACGCTGGACGCGGCCAGGCCCACCGCTGTAAACTTGAGCTGGGCCACGCGGCGGCTCCTCACGCTGGCCGAGCGGATCGCTGCCGAAGCCCCTTCCGCCCATGCCGACGCTGCCGGACTGCGGCAAGCTCTGCTGGCCGAGGCCGAAGCGCTTGCCGACGAAGATGTCAAAATCAACCGGCGTATGGGCTTCAATGGTGCCGCAGTTGTACCCGACGGCGCCAACCTTCTCCACCACTGCAACACAGGTTCGCTCGCAACTGTAGACTTCGGCACCGCGCTAGGCGTCATCTACGCCTGCCAGGAACAGGGAAAACAGATCCATGTCTGGGTAGACGAGACCCGGCCCCGCCTGCAGGGCGCACGTCTGACCGCCTGGGAACTCATGCGGGCAGAGGTGCCAATGCATCTCATCGCCGACAATGCCGCAGGACACCTGATGCGCGCCGGCCAGGTCGACGTGGTCGTCTTCGGCGCCGATCGCGTCGCCGCCAACGGCGATGTCGCCAACAAAATCGGCACCTACAAGATCGCCGTTGTCGCCAGAGAAAACGGCATCCCCGTCTACTGCGTCGCCCCAACCAGTACCGTCGACCTCGACCTCCCCAACGGAGACCACATACCGATTGAAGAACGGGGCACCGAAGAGGTGGTGGAACTCGGCGCACGCGCAATCGCTCCCGCCGACGTGCCCGTCTATAACCCAGCCTTCGACATTACGCCCCATCGCTACCTGACCGGGATCGTTACCGAAGAAGGCATCTGCTATCCGCCGTTCACCCAGAGCCTGCGAACGGCCGTTGAAAAAGGGCGGGCCGCCATTGAGGCGGAGCGGTCTGAAAGAAGATAACCAATTATGAACGAACCGCGCCGCTTTGAACGCATCTGCGTCTTTTGTGGGTCCAGCGACGGGGTCGAAGAATACTATTCCCGGCAGGCAGCCGCCCTCGGAACGGAAATCGCCCGCAGAGGCTATGGCCTTGTCTATGGCGGCGGCAACCTGGGCCTGATGGGCGCTGTCAGCAGGGCTGCCCACAGTGGCGGCGCAACCGTATACGGAATCATCCCGGGGCCTCTTGCGGCGAAGGAGATTGCCGGCGAAACAATCGGAAACATAGAGGTCGTTGAGACCATGCACCAGCGCAAGGCCCGCATGGCTGAACTGGCGGACGCATTTATTACCTTGCCGGGTGGGATCGGTACGCTGGAGGAGCTGTTCGAAACCATCTCCTGGATCCAGCTGGGCATTCACAGCAAGCCGATGGGCCTGCTCAACGTAAACGGCTTCTTCGATCCCCTGCTGGAGATGCTTGCCCACCAGATCGATCAAGGCTTTATAGCAGAGAGGTATAGCCGGCTGCTCGTCGTCAAAGAGGAACCTGCCGCGCTCATCGATGACCTGCTCCTCCACGAAACGCCGAGAAGCTCGGTCCAATGGATCACCTCAGCGCAGGCCTAGACGTCCTTCCACTCACCGGTAACCCACCTCCATTGCAGAATTCCCAGGCTCGTCCACCCAATTTCTCGTGAGAGGACAAAGCGAATGTCGACCAGCAGTCGCCTGATCGCAGACGGCGAAATGGCCGCTGGCTATGGGATCGATCGAAACCAACACCTGAACGGGCGCTATATGAGAATCGTCGTTTCCGGCTCCATCGCCTATGACTATCTGATGTCCTTCCCGGGGCGCTTCACCGACCAGATTATCCCCGAAAAACTGACCCGCCTCAGCGTCAGCTTTCTGGTTGAGGACATGGTTCGCCAGAGGGGAGGAACCGCCGCCAACATCGCCTACTCGCTTAAGCTTCTCGGCGGCGAACCCATCCTGCTCGGAACCGTGGGGCAGGACTTCGGCGACTACAGAGCCTGGCTGGACCAGAACGGCATCCGCGCCGATCATATCATCGAAATTCCCCATAAATTCACCGCCAGTTTCTTCGTCAGCACCGATGAAGAGCAAAACCAGATCGCCAACTTCTACGCCGGCGCGATGAGCGACTGCAGAGACGTCTCGCTTGCCGACCAGGGCCTTACCGATGCCGACGTCGTGATCATCAGCCCCAACGATCCGCAGGCCATGCTAAACTTCACGTCGGAGTGCCGGGACCTGGGCATCCCCTTTGCCTACGACCCCAGCCAGCAGACCGCCCGGTTAAGCGGAGAAGACCTGCGCAAGAGCATTCCCGGCGCCGCCTGGCTGATGGTCAATGACTACGAAATGGCGGTAATCGAGGACAAAACCGGCTGGTCGAGACAGACAGTTCTCCAGGAGGTCGGCACGCTCATCGTCACAGAAGGCAGGGCAGGCAGCCTGATCTATCACCAGGGCCAGGAGTTCCATATACCCATAGCGCCGCCTCAAAAGGTGGCCGAGCCGACGGGAGCCGGTGACGCCTATCGCGGCGCCTATTTTGCCGCCCACAGCGCCGGCATGCCCGTAGATGTTTGCGGCCGCGTCGGCGCGCTGTGCGCCACCTACGTACTGGAGCAGTTCGGAACGACAAATCACAGCTTCACACAGCAGGAGTTTTCCCTCCGCTACGAGCAAGCCTTCGGCGAAGAGCTGCTCTGGGGCGAGTCGGCCTGAAATGCGCTGCGGGCACGGAGTCTACCGGGGGCCGTTCTTGACTGTCTTTCCCATGACCCCATTTGAGTCCCCCATAAAGCCGCTGACCTTTGCCCGAATTTGGCCCGCCCTTGCAGTGGCACAGGCCATGGAAAGTTCGTTACAACAAGACTCACGAGTGCCCTGGGAGAAGATGGATTTTTTGTGATCGCGTTGAATTTGGGCGAACATAATTTGGTTGCCAAATCCTTCTATGAGAAGCTAGGAGTTGTGATACATCGCCAGTTCATTGAAGGATTCGCTTCGCAAATCAAAGGTGGGGGCCTCAAGTACGGATAAGGAGCGCAAGAAATCAAAAGTGAGAGCATGAAGACCTCTTCCCACGTCAATCCCCTTGAATTGACTGTCACCAATTTCGGACCCATCGCCGAAGGGAAAATCGAACTGCGCCCGATGACCGTCTTTGTGGGGCCAAGCAACACCGGCAAGTCCTGCATGGCAGCGCTTGTATACGCACTTCACACCTCTCTTGGCGCAAATCCTCAAAGAGATGTTCAACCTGATTACTCTAAAGAAAGATTCCGAGTACGCATCATGGATTCACTGGAAGGGTCTCCGCTTTCCGAGAATGACATTGAACAGGTTCGCAGATGGCTGAAAGAAACCGTTATTCATTCTCAATCTTCGCAAACCCCTTCTTCCAAGCTCCAAGAGTTGCAGGACTCGGTGTCAGAAAGGGTCCGAACACTACTTGAGAATGGCGATAATGTGATTCCGTATATCTTAGACGAACTCTCGAGAAGTATCGGAGTCGAGATGCTTGGTGAGTTAGTTAGCCATCCATTCCGAGGAAACTTTTCTTTCGCCTTCGGTAGAGGGAAGTCAACAGAAACTATCAGTGATATTCGCTTCACTTACAGGGGTGAAGTTTCTGAGGCAGGGGTAAGAGTTGAGGCGTCTATACCAGACGTCCCAGCTATGCCGATGGGAGAAGAGTTTGCGGGGGAAGTCAACCACTGGCAATGGATGATGTTTCAGTTTTTTGGCAATGAAGCACGAGGGGACGACACGGCACGAATAGCGTTGTCTCAACTGGCTACAGACAGCGCATTTAATATGATGGACCCTTTAGGTCGCCCTTCCTATTTTCTTCCTGCCGACCGGGCAGGAGTTATGCACGCTCACCAAGTAGTCGTCAGAGCCCTCATTGCAGGCGCGTCACGGACGGCACTACGAACTGACTCACTAATGCCAACAATGTCCGGAGTACTCGGTGACTTTCTTGAGCAACTCGTCACGTTAGCAAGCGCCTCTCAGCAGGAACATGGCATTTACAACGAACTTGCAAAACACTTAGAGGACAACCTGTTGAGGGGAAGTGTAGGTGTAGAACGAACTGAGATTGACTACCCTTCCTTCGTATTTCGTCCAGACGGCTGGGAGCGAGAATTGCCACTGATGACCACGTCATCAATGGTGTCGGAACTCGCGCCCGTAGTCCTATATCTCCGCCATCTGGTCCGGCCTGGCAACTTGCTCATTATCGAAGAACCGGAGGCACACCTGCACCCTGAAATGCAGGCCAAATTCACGCGCCAGCTCGTTGCTGCCGTCCAATCTGGAATACGAATCCTCATTACAACGCACAGCGAGTGGATCCTTGAAGAACTCGCAAACCTGGTTCGGCTGTCTGAACTGCCCATCGAACGCCGCGAAGGCCTTGATGATCCTGAGATATCTCTCACTCCGGACCAGCTAGGGGCCTGGTTTTTTGAGCCAAATCCAGACGCGGGGGGTTCAGTGGTGCGCGAGATTTCTCTCGACGAAGAATCAGCAACATTTCCGGCTGGCTTTGGACTGGTTACAGAAGCCCTTTATAACCGTTGGGTGGAGATTTCTACCCGCATACAAGAGGAATACCCCCTTTGACTGCCGTGAAAGCTATCATGGAAGGTACCGACCCGCGTTGTCACTCATCTTCATGTCGCGATGGAAAGTGCACTCTGTCGCTGGAAAACGCGCCAAAGCCTATGGCTCTTATCAATCTGGAACACGATGCTGCGCCGGTAGACCCTGGCGCACCGCGTTCAGATTTTCTTTTCGTAGGAGGCCGCACTCCCGATGCCGAGTGGGTTTCGCCGATTGAACTCACGGCAAGCCCCGCCCGTGTCAGTAAATTCCTGCCACAGCTGCGCGCGGGCGCTGAAATCGCGAGTAAACTTATCCCTCGCCAAATCCAGGTCAGGTTTCGTCCCGTGGCAGGCTACGGCGGCGAACTTCGGCGCAGTGAACGGGACAACTTCCTGAAGAAAGCCAACTACGTCACATTTCGAAACATGCCGACGCAGGTCAAGTTGATTCGATGCGGTTCGCCGCTTAGCAAGGCATTTAGCGACTGATTTCCAGAGCGATTCGCTATTCCCACAAATTGCAGTAGGTGAAAGCTTGATTCAGAATTTACTCACCCGTTTGAGGAGATACCCTGCAGATGTCCACCGCAGTTCAAGAGAAACAGTACGACATTGCCGACATTGACCTGGCCGAACGCGGCCGCTTTCGCATGCAGTGGGCAGCCAAAGAGATGCCCGTACTCGACCTGCTGGAAGAACGCTACCGCCGCGAACGCCCCTTCGCAGGCGTACGCATGGCCGCTGCCATGCACGTCACCAGCGAAACCGCCAACCTGATGCGCATCCTTATCGCAGGCGGCGCCGAAATCGCCCTCTGCGCCAGCAATCCCCTCAGCACACAGGACGACATCGCCGCCGCCCTCGTCTCCTACTACGAAATGCCCGTCTTCGCCATAAAGGGTGAAACCACCGCCCAGTACAACGCCCACCTCAACGCCGCGCTTGATACCGGTCCTCACCTGACTATGGACGACGGCATGGACCTCGTCGCCATGCTCCACACGCAACGCGGCAGCCTGCTGGACGGCGTCGTCGGCGGCACCGAAGAGACGACAACTGGCGTTATCCGCCTCAGGGCGATGGCCGCCCTGGGCAAACTCGCCTTCCCCGTCATCGCCGTCAACGACGCCATGACCAAGCACCTCTTCGACAACCGCTACGGCACCGGCCAGAGCACCTTGGACGGCATCACCCGCGCCACCAACGTACTCATGGCCGGAAAGACCTTCGTCGTCGGCGGCTACGGCTGGTGCGGCAAAGGCATCGCCATGCGCGCCAAAGGCATGGGGGCCAATGTCATCGTCACCGAGGTCGATCCCCTCCGGGCCCTGGAAGCGGTCATGGACGGTTTCCAGGTCCTGCCAATGTCCCAGGCCGCCAAATCGGGACAGATTTTCTGTTCCGCCACCGGCGACATAAACGTGATCGACCGCCACCACATGGAACAGATGCGGGACGGCGCAATTCTCGCCAATAGCGGCCATTTCGACGTCGAAATCAACATGAAAGCGCTCGAAGCGATGTCCACCAAGATCACGCGCGTGCGCGATTTTCTCGACGAGTACACGCTGGAAGACGGCCGCCGCATCTACGTAGCGGGCGAAGGCCGCCTCGTAAACCTCGCCGCGGCCGAAGGCCACCCCAGCGCCGTCATGGACATGAGCTTCGCCAACCAGGCTCTGGCCGCCGAATATCTGCTCAAGCGCAGCGGCGAAATGAGCGGCAACGTCTACGATATGCCCGAAGAGCTGGACCGCGAGATCGCGGCCCTGAAGCTCCGGGCCATGGGCGTGGAGATCGATACACTCACCGCCGAACAGGAAGCCTATCTGAACGAGTGGACTCTTGGCACAGCGGAATAGGACCGTCGAGCGCCGCCAGTGAGTCGGCAGGCAGGAGAAATGCAAATGAGCAGCACCTTCATGACCGCTCCGTCTCTTCTCTTTACCAGCGAATCGGTAACGGAGGGACACCCCGACAAGATGTGCGATCAGATCAGCGATGCCGTCGTTGACGCCATCATCTGCCAGGACCCCCAAGCGCGTATCGCTTGCGAGGCGGCCGTCAAAACGGGATTTGTAATTCTCCTCGGTGAGATAACGACCACTGCGTCAGTGAACTATGATGAACTCGTGCGAAAAGTCGTCAAGGAAATCGGATTCGATAACAGCGCCAAAGGTTTCGACGCCGATACCTGCGGCGTGCAGGTCGCCATCGCGTCGCAGTCGCCGGACATTGCGCTCGGCGTGAACCGGGCCCAGGAATTCAGGAACGACACCATGGACAGCGAAGAGGATGAGATCGAATCGGTCGGCGCAGGCGACCAGGGCATGATGTTCGGCTTCGCCTGCAATGAGACCGACACGCTGATGCCCCTGCCCATCTACCTTGCGCATAGGCTCAGCCGCCGCCTGGCCATCCTGCGCAAAAGCGGTACCCTTCCCTGGTTAGGCCCCGATGGCAAATCGCAGGTAACCGTGGAATATAGCTTCGGCAAGCCGAAACGCATCCACACCGTCTTGATCAGCACGCAGCATCTTCCCGACATTGGCCAGGAAGAGATCAACCGCCAGATAACTGAACATTGCATTATTCCCTCCCTGCCCAAGGAACTCGTCGATGAAAACATACTCATCTATGTAAACCCGACTGGCCGCTTCGTCGTCGGCGGACCGATGGGTGACGCCGGCCTGACCGGCCGCAAAATCATCGTCGACACCTACGGCGGCATGGGCCGTCACGGAGGCGGCGCCTTCAGCGGCAAAGATTGCACAAAAGTGGATCGCAGCGGCGCCTACGCGGCCCGCTGGGTTGCCAAAAACATCGTCGCCGCCGCCCTCGCCGACCGCTGCGAAATCCAGCTCGCCTACGCCATCGGCGTGGCCCGGCCCCTGAGTGTCAACGTCGAAACCTTCGGCACAGGCATGACCAGCGACAGAAAGATCGAAAAACTGATCGAAGAACATTTCGACCTGCGTCCCGGCGCCATCATTCGCGATCTCGACCTTCGCCGTCCAATCTATCGGCAGACCGCAACCTACGGACACTTCGGCCGCGACGACATCTCCCTGCCCTGGGAAGTTACCAACAAGGCCCACCTGCTGAAACAGGCTGCAGCCTGAACTATCGTCAGATATGGAAACGCAGCAACATAGCAGCGATGCCCCGTTTACCCTGCGCGGCCTGCCAACGTCATTCTGGTATATCGTAACCGTCTCGACGGGGCTGGCCATTGTAGTCATCGTTGTAATGGTCGTTCTGGGCTATCGCGACGGCCTCAGGCGCGGTGAAGCGCAAACGCGCCAACAAGTCGCCATTCTCCTGCAACGCGCTTCAGACATGCTTGACGCCGGCATGAACAACGAAGCCCGCACCGTGTACGAGAGGATAATTGCGTTCGACCCGCAAAATGAGGCAGCACGCAGCGCTATCCTGGCCCTGGAAGCGACCGATACGGTCGAGACAGTTCCGGAGTCAATCGCCGAGCCGACCGCAGTTGACATCGAATGGGCCAGGGCAGTTACGCTGTTTGAAGAGGGCCGCTGGCAGGAGGCCATTCAGCGCTTATCGCTCGTACAGACCATGCAGGCCGACTACAAGATCGTTGAACGGGACCAGCTGCTCTTCATCTCCTACGTCGAGTTGGCAAGAGCGGTAATCGCAGAGGGAAACCTGGAAGAGGCCGTGCAGCTGTTTGACAGTGCCCTCGAAGTGGACCCGAATAACGCGTTGGTCCAACAAGAGCGCTACATGACCGCCCACTACGTCGATGTCAAAACCTATTGGGGCGCCGACTGGGCCCGGGTCATTCGTCTCCTTGAAGATCTTTACCGTATCGACCCCAACTATCGCGACGTTCAGTACCTCCTGCAGAGAGCGCACGTCCAGCAGGGCGAAACGTTCGCCCGCCAGGAGAATTGGTGCGCCGCCGCCGCAGAATACACCAGCGCTATCGCCGTCCTTGACTGGCTGGAACTGCGTGGCAGACGTGACGAACTTGCCGCCAACTGCAGAAACGCGAATAGTGGTTAGACCACAAGCCCGCCGCGGAAATTGTTTTTTCGTCTGATTGGGGCTATAATCGTCTGATGCAGAACCGGGGAGTAGCGCAGTCTGGCAGCGCACAGCGTTTGGGACGCTGGGGTCGGAGGTTCAAATCCTCTCTCCCCGACTTGCGGGTATAGCTCAATGGTAGAGCGCCGGCCTTCCAAGCCGACGATGCGGGTTCGATCCCCGCTACCCGCTCTCAGCCCTTCGTCCCAAAGCTGGATCGGTAGCTCAATGGCAGAGCAAGGAGCTCATAACTCCTGGGTTACAGGTTCGAGTCCTGTCCGATCCACTCTCCACCTTTCTCCTTCGCACCGCAAAAAGATGGCACGCCTCCAACAGGAGGTCTGAAATCGCCGCCCTGACGCTTAGTTCGCGGCAGGCCATGCGTCGCGAGCGCGGACGGCAGTCCCTGCACGATTTCTGATCGCGTCTCTTCAGGAACCCCGATCGGGAATCTGTCGTTTATGCTATAATGCGCCGGGGCTGAAACGCCCGCCATAGGTACAGCCAGGCCGGGATTGACTTTTGCGAGAACACCCATGATGCCCGAAGCAGTAACTGAAACAGGAACTGATGAAATCCCGGACTCTTTTCGCAGCGGTTTCATTGCTGTGATAGGACGTCCGAATGTCGGCAAATCGACTCTCCTGAACCATGTGCTCGGGCAGAAAATCGCCATCACCAGCGACAAACCGCAGACAACCCGCGACCAGATCCTCGGCATCCGCACCGATGCCGACGCTCAGTTTATCTTCCTCGACACGCCCGGCATCCACCAGCCCCGCAACAAGCTCGGCAAACACATGCTTAACGTGGCTGAACAGGCTATCGCCAGCGATTCCGACGTAATATTGTGGCTGGCAGACGTTACCACACCCCCCACCGACGAAGACCGCTATATCGTCGAGCGACTCAAGGAGTTGTTGGAAGCAGCCGGCGAGCTGCCCTTCCTGCTGCTCGGCGCGAATAAGGTCGACAGCCTGGCCGGCGCCACCGTCGAGGAACGGAAGCGCGAGTATCTGGCTCTCCTGCACTGGCTTACCGTTGCCGACGCAGGTCAGGAATCGGTCCCCGTGTTGACGCTGAGCGCCACAACGGGGGAGGGCGTAGAAGAACTGGTTGCCGCGCTGGCCGATCTGCTCCCTCCCGGCCCCCTCTACTACCCGAGTGAACAGGTTACCGACCTGTCCATGCGATTTATCGCCGCCGAAATCGTTCGGGAAAAAGCTCTCCGGCTTCTGCGCCAGGAGATTCCGCACAGCCTGGCCGTATCCGTGACCGAGTGGAACGAGCGCAGTCCGGAGATGACACATATCGCCGCCACGCTGTACGTAGAGCGCCACAGTCAAAAGGGCATCGTATTGGGCGGCAAGGGCTCCATGATCAAGAAAATCGGGCAGGCCGCCCGACCGGAAATCGAAGAAATGGTTGGCACGCGCGTCTACCTGGAGCTCTGGGTGAAGGTATTGCAGAAGTGGCGCCGAAAGGAGAACCTCCTGAGGCGGTTGGGGTACTTCCTGTAGGGAATACAGGAGCAAGGTCCGGCTGGAGCCGGCCCATTCATACCCGGGAGTTTCACCGAAAAGCCGCCCTCTGCCGCCACCATTTGCTTTGGATTCAAGGTACGCGCTGTGATATGATCGACCCAGTATCGCACATATGTAGTGTCAGAGTTTACGGATGAATCCCCATACGATTCGCGTTCTCGAATACGATAAAATTCTCAAGCAGCTTGCCGCGTTTTGCGCCTTTGACGGCGGCGTCGAACTGGCGTCTTCACTCCTTCCCAGCGATGATTTGCGTACAATCAACGATTGGATGGAGCAGACCGGCGAAGCATGCCGTCTGCTTGACCAGAAAACCGATATCTACTTTGGCGGAGTCTACGACCTGCGCGCTCTCGTCGCAAAGTCCGAGCGCGGCAGTATCCTGATTCCGACCGAGCTGGTCGAGGTTCGTACGACCTTGATGCGCGCCCGCACGCTTCGCAATACCTTGACGCGCCTCAACCGTCAATTCCCGCGACTGGCCGATATCGCTTTCTCCATCGAGCCCTGTGAACACGTAATCGGCGAAATCAGCCGCTGCATCAACGACCGTGCCGAGGTCGTCGACAGCGCTTCCTCGGATCTGGGCCGAATCCGCGCCCAGCTGCGCGTCGCCCAGGACAGGCTCCTCAGTACCCTGGACAGACTGGTACAGAATACCGAAGTCATCCCCTATCTGCAGGAGTCCATCGTCACCCAGCGCCAGGGCCGCTATGTTATACCGGTGCGATCCGAGTACAAGGGGCAGGTGCAGGGCATCGTTCACGACCAGTCGGCGAGCGGCGCCACCTTCTTCATCGAACCGCTGACCGTGGTCGAGCAAAACAACGCCGTGCGGGAACTGGAGCTGGAGGAAGAGAAGGAGGTGCGGCGCATCCTCTCCGAACTCTCGGACCTGGTCGCCGACGAAGGGCCCTACATCAGCCGCAACGTACAGATTCTTTCCCAGCTTGATTTTACCTTTGCCAAGGCCAAGTACGCCCTCGAAATGGAAGCCACCGCGCCCGAGATCGTCTCCTTCCAGCAGAACCGCGCCGAAATCTTCGCCGGAATCGACGAAGAGACCAAAGAAGAACGCACGATCCAGCATCCAGGCTCCGTTCTCAACTTCCGTCAGGCCCGCCATCCTCTTCTGGACCCGGATTCCGTCGTCCCAATCGACGTCTATTTCGACAACGACTGCTACATTCTTGTCGTGACCGGCCCCAATACCGGCGGAAAGACAGTAACCCTCAAGACCGTCGGTCTTCTGATTCTTATGGCCCAGTCGGGCCTGATGATCCCGGTCGAGGAGGGCAGCTCCCTTTCCGTCTTTGAAGGCGTTTACGCAGACATCGGCGACGAACAGTCCATCGAACAGAACTTGAGCACATTTTCAAGTCACATGATCAATATCATCAGCATTCTGGAGGA
The DNA here is from genome assembly GCA_965200615.1 of Caldilineaceae bacterium. Lineage (GTDB taxonomy): Bacteria > Chloroflexota > Anaerolineae > Caldilineales > Caldilineaceae > Bin5. The sequence continues at coordinate 3,916,625 of OZ241377.1, forward strand.
GGCCGATCCTCAGAGCCTCGTCCTGCTCGATGAACTCGGCGCCGGCACCGATCCCGACGAAGGTTCCGCCCTTGCCGCGGCTCTACTGGAAAACCTGCGTGATCGAGGCATCACAACGCTGGCCACGACCCACTACAGCGATCTCAAACTCTATGCGCACAACACCGCCGGCGTTCGCAACGCCTCCGTTGAATTCGACGTCGAAAACCTGAGCCCTACATTTGAGCTCAGTATCGGTCTGCCCGGCCGCTCAAACGCTTTGACCATCGCTCGCAGGCTCGGCCTGAATCCGGTCATCGTCGATGACGCCGAAAAGATGTCGCGTCCGGAATCCCTCGAAGTTGAAGCCATGCTCGAGGACGTGCGCCGCGCCCGCCAGGAGGCGAAACGCGTCCTGGATCACGCCAAAGAAAGAGAAAGTCGCGCCCACGTCGCCGAAGAGGATCTGCGTTACCAGCTGGCCAGAATCGAAGAGGCCCGGCGCCGGGTCGTAGCGGAGACGCGTACGACCATGCAAAATGAGCTGGCGGAGATAAGAAGGGAAATCGACGCTTATCGCCGGCGCATGTCTAAGGGCGGCATCGACAGCCAGGACGCCCACACCCAGTTTTTGCAACAGGCCAGTCAAACTGTTGGACGACGACAGCTCGATACAGAAGGCCGCGTCGAACAGGAGGTCGCGACGCCTGGCGCGCCGGACTCGCGTATTCGCGGTCCCATCGAAAAGGGAGACCGTGTCTTCGTTCCCAACCTCCAGGCGACCGGCGAGGTAATCGCCGTCGAGAATCGCGAAGGCGTACCGCACGAGGCCGACGTGCAAGTTGGAAACTTCCGCCTCAGACTGCCCATCAGGCGGCTCGAGCTGCGCAGCAAAGCCCAATCAGAGCCTTCACCGGGCCCCCAACCTGCTGTAAGAGTACAGATGAAGACCAAAACAGGCGGCGCCGGCTCGGGCTCTCTGACGGAAATCGATCTGCGCGGCGAGAGGGTGGATGCCGGCCTGCAACGGTTGGAAGGCTACCTCGACGACGCCTATCTCGAGAACCTCCCCTGGGTGCGCATCATTCATGGCAAGGGAACCGGGGCGATGCGGGATGCCGTTCGCGCCGCCCTGAAGGGTCATCCCCTGGTAAGCAAATACCGCCCTGGCGAATTAGGCGAGGGCGATGACGGCGTGACGGTCGCCAATTTGATGACCGACGAAGGGTAGGCGGCCGGCCATGGAACTGCGGGAATACTGGGCGGTCCTGAGGAGGCGCTGGGCTGCGCCAATCCTCCTGCCCGTCCTGGTGGCTCTCCTCAGCGCAGTGCAACTGCGTCCCTGGGAGACGCCGCCCCCGACTTACAGCGCTTCGATGCGCATTCTGGTAGGCGTACTGCCGCTGGAAGGAGTCGAGGAAGGGGAGTACGACCCCCGCTACTACGCTTGGATGACCAGCGAATACCTCGTCGACGATTTTACCGAGGTCCTCGCATCTGAGTTGTTCGCAAGCGCCGTAAATGCCCGTCTGGCCGAAAGGGAGATTGCCATTCCGGCCGGCCTGCTCAACGCGAGCGCCAACACGGGCAAACAGCATCGCATCATCCGGCTCACTTTCAACTGGCATGATGCCGCGCAACTGCAGGAGATCGGGGCCGCCGCGGTTGCCGAATTGGAGGAAAACGCCGCCGCATACTTTGCCCAGCTGGGAACCCAGGGCGCCGGCGTTCACGTTATGGATCCGCCCGCCGTAGTTCCGGTGGGCCCCAGCGCCCGCCAGCGCGTCGAATGGCCGTTGCGCATCCTGCTGGCCCTGGTCGCCGGCATCGGCCTGGCCTTCCTGCAGGAATACCTCGACGATACCGTGCGCCGCAGAAGTGAGTTGGAAGAACTGGGCCTGCCCCTGTTGGTCGCTGTCCCCAAGGAGCGAAGATAGACGCGGGTCCGGCAAGAGTCGACCGTGGCGCCGTCTGCCACAGTCCATTGCGCAGCCGATACTGCAAATTGGAGGCGTTCGTGATACAGGAATACGGCGGAGTAGCGCGTCGATTCGGCTGGATCCTCATCGTAGCGGTCCTGCTGGCAAGTGCGCTCTCATACGGAGTCAGCTACTTCCAGGTGGAGATGTACAGGGCGACGGTCCATGTCAGTACCGTTCCCGCTCGTCCGGACTGGGGGCTGGGAAACTCGGCCAAGGAGCTGATGCGCAACTTCGTACTCAATCTGCAGACATTTGAAGTAGCCGAGGAGGTAATCGCACGTGCACAGCTGGACATGCACCCGAGCGAGTTTCTGAGGCTGACGAACGTTGCGCCCGATTTGTCCACTTTCACCATCGAGATAGAGGCTCGATCCAGAGACAAAATCGTATCGGAAAACATGGCACTGACCCTGGCCGACTATTTTGTCGACGAACGGACCGCCTACTACGCACAACAGGACAAACGCGACCGAATCGAGGTCAAGATCGTCAGTAGTGTGATCGAGGGCGCCCGCTACCAGCCGCAGCCTCTGATCAATGCTATGGCAGGCGCGGTTCTCGGCTTCCTATTGGGCGTTGGCCTGATTCTGTTGATAGTCTGGATCGAAAGCGGTTTCCTCCGCACACCGGATTCGGTGGAACGCACGCTCGATCTGACCGTTCTCGGGGCGATTCCAGCAACAGCCTCCAGCTCGGCTTCGAAGGCCGAGGCGCGAGAAGGCATTCCCACGCCGGCCGTCAGCACTTAGGGGATAGGGGATTCTCCGAGATCGCAACCTCTGCCCCATTGAATTCATCACAGGATTGGTAGATGTCCTCAGACCTGGTTACATTGACTGCACCTCGCAGCGCCGCTGCCGAAGCCTACCAGAGCCTGCGCACTAACATCGAGTTTTCCGGACTGGGCACGGACCTGAATTCATTGCTTGTCACCTGCCCTGATAAAGAGACAAACAAGAGCGACGCCTTGGCCAATCTTGCCGTCGTAATGGCTGACGCCGGCGACCGTGTGATCGTCGTCGACGGCGATTTGCGTCGTCCTCTCCAACATGCAATCTTCGGTATCAGAGGGGATGCCGGCTTGACGGACTGGCTGCAGAATGGGGGCGAACCGGCGCTGGTGGACACACAGGTCTCCCACCTGCGTCTGCTTGCGGCCGGACCTCTCCCGCCAAACCCTGTCGCACTCCTCAGTCACAAAAGGCTTGCCGAACTGCTCGAAACCCTGTCTGGCGATGCGGATTATATCCTTGTCGATGCCCCCCCTGTTCTGGCGGTCACTGATGCGGCTCTCTGGGCCAGCCAGGTAGACGGGACACTTTTGGCCGTAACGGCAGGGCGCACCAAGCGGGAGCAGGCGCAGCGAGCCAAGGAGGTACTGGAAAAAGTTCAGACAAATATCATTGGCGCCGTACTCCTGGATGCTGAAGATTCAATGGTTGTCACCGGCTATGGACAGTAGCGCTTTCCCGGCTTTGGCGAGAGGTATGTCAAGAAAGGCAATCTTACTCACACACCCGACCGCTGAACTCCCGCCTCATCACGCAGCTTCAGGATCCGCGTGATGAAAGGCATTCTCCTCGCCGGAGGGCACGGCACCCGGCTCTATCCTCTTACCACCAGCCTGAGCAAACAGATCCTGCCCGTCTACGACAAGCCAATGATCTATTACCCCCTGTCGATGCTGATGTTGGCGGGAATACGGGAGATTCTCGTCGTGAGCACGCCGGCCGCCCTTCCACTGTACAGAGAACTGCTCCGGGACGGCAGCCAGTGGGGCGTTCAGTTCACCTATTTAGAGCAATCCCGGCCTCGCGGCATTGCCGATGCCTTCGTCATAGGCAGAGAGTTCGTCGGCGACTCCACCGTCTGTCTGGCGTTGGGGGATAACATCTTTTACGGTCACGGCTTGCCGGAAATTCTGCGGAGAGCGGCCAGCCTCAAGCAAGGCGCCATTGTCTTCGCTTATCCCGTCGCAGACCCCAATCGATACGGCGTTGTCGAGTTCAACCATTCAGGCAAGGCCTTAAGCATAGAGGAGAAGCCGCAGCGGCCCCGTTCCAATTTTGCCGTGCCGGGCGTATACTTCTATGACAACCGCGTCCTCGACGCGGCGGAACATCTGGAGCCTTCCGCCAGGGGCGAATTGGAGATTACCGACATAAACAACTTCTATCTGGAGCGGGGGGAGCTGCGAGTCGAGATTCTGGGCCGGGGATTTGCATGGTTGGATGCCGGCACGCCTGAATCTCTCCTGCAAGCCGCCAATTTCGTACACGCCCTGCAGGAAAGACAGGGGATGATGATCTCCTGCCCGGAGGAAATCGCCTTAAGGCAGGGATTTATTGATCGCGACCAGTTCCGCACACTGGCCGAAGCGCTGCAGACAAACCGCTACGGCAACTACCTTTTGCAGCTCTTGCGCGACGAGTTCTCAGAGTCGCTATCCTGATGTCCAAGATGACGGTCACCTTCGAAAGGCGCAATGGCGCTCTAACCAATGGAATGACCGCGGTCCGCAGCGTGCCGGCCTTGGCGGCAAAAATCCGCCAGATCGACAGGTGCGCGTTACCTGCCTCCTACACAGAAATCTTTAAGACGCGCGCTCTTTCGCCCGCCTATCTCGTGCAAAATCAGATCGGCGCCAGAGAGGCGCAGACCGCCGTTACCGCCATCGCCCAGGTGGCCGATAAACTGCGCCGGCTGGCCAAGGCATACGGCGAATGGAATGAGTTCGACATTCCGGCCTTTTTCGACCTGTGGCCGGAACACGCCCCCTGTCTCGTCCGTGTGGAGGAGCGCGTAAGCACGGTGAACGTCACATTCTTTGCCGATCTTCTGCTTCCCTCCTTTCAGCGCGCCGAACAGTATTGGGCCCGGGAGTTTTTCCCCGCCTATCAGACGGCGAGACCCCCCTTCAACTCTTCCGCAGACAGCTCCAGTTTCACCGCTCACTTCCTCGAATTCGAGCAGCCAAAAATGCGCGCCTACTGGGAAAAGCTGCTAACAGTAATGGCGGAGACGCGACGCGCTCTCTGGAATGACATCAATTTTCTCGCTGCGACCGCCGGAGGCGAAGAGAAAGCGTATTGGCAGTGGGCCTGGCGCTGTCCCGCGTCGCCCGGCCTCGACGACTGCCTCCTTCCGCCGCTGCAACAGCTGCCGACATTGACCTTGGGCGTAGAGTTTCCCCTGCCCGCCAGCCGTCAACCCGGGAGGGTGAGGAGATTGCGGCGTACCTGGGAGAGCAACCCCAGGTGGCGCGCATAGCGGACATGGCCTGACTTGAGAAGACTCAGATGAAAAACATCCTGGTTACTGGCGGCGCCGGCTTTATCGGCTGTAACTTTGTCCGCTACATCCTGAATTGCGAATCGGAACTGCAGGTTACAGTTTTCGATAAACTGACCTACGCTGGCCGTCTCGAAAACCTTGCCGCAGTCAGTGAACGTTTCGGGGCTCGCTACCACTTCGTTCAGGGTGACATCTGTGACGCGGCCAAGGTGGAAGAAACGATCGCCGTCCGCAATATCGACACCATCATCAATTTCGCCGCCGAGACACACGTAGACAGGTCTATTCTCGATCCCGACGCATTCGTAAAGACCGACGTTTACGGAACCTACGTGCTGCTGGAAGCAGCCCGCAAATTGGGGAATCTCCGCTTCCACCAAATCAGCACCGACGAAGTATACGGCCACGTCGCAGGCCATCGCCGTTCGGTTGAAGAGGACGCCCTGGCCCCGCGCAGCCCCTATTCCGCCAGCAAGGCCAGTGCCGACCTCTTCGTCAACGCCTACTGCATCACCTACGGCCTGCCCGTCACCATCAGCCGCGGCGCCAACAACATAGGGCCCTACCAGTACCCCGAAAAGGTCGTCCCGCTCTTCGTCACCAACGCCCTCGAATCCATTCCTTTGCCCGTTTACGGCGACGGAAAACAGATGCGGGATTACCAATACGTCGCCGATCACTGCGCTGCAATCTACCTCATCCTCAAGCGAGGCCGCATCGGCGAATCATATAACATTGGTACAGGCAGCGAGATGACCAACCTTGCCATGGTAGAGATCCTGCTCGACGAGCTCGACAAGCCCTCCAGCCTAATCCAGCACGTCGAAGACCGGCTGGGACACGACCGCCGCTACAGCCTGGACGTGAACAAGACTCTGGCGTTGGGCTGGGAGCCGGACTACACACCTGAAGAAGCGATCCGAGCGACCGCCCGCTGGTACCGAGACAACCGCTGGTGGTGGCAACCGATCCGCGAAGGAGAGTTCAAGGACTACTACGACACAGTCTACGGAGAACGCAGAAAGCTCGATCTACAGTGATGAATCACTCATCGATTCGCCCAGGACGGTTGGAAGATCTGCCCGAGTTGCAGCGCTTGCACGCCGGAAGCTTGCGCAGCTACTACTACGATGACCTGGGTGACAACGAGGAGCCCGGGTTGCTCAAAGGAGTGAACGCGGTCTTAGTCGACCGGCATACAAAGAAACTGAAGGGCTTTGTCGCCTTCGACCCCGTCTGGCGCTCGCAGGCCCTGCCTGACTCGGCGCCGTCCAAAGTTCCTCTGCGGGCCGCTGCGATTTCGTCTGCCGGGGCGGCTGCGCGTTCGCAATTTCGTGCGCTATTCGAACACACGCGTCAGCAGCTCCCGCCTCAATCCCAGGGCTATCTCTTCTACGCGCTTACCGAGCAGGGTTGGCTACGGGCCAGCCTGAAGGAGTCCGGTTTCGACCAATGCGATGCAGTCCGATTCTATGAACGCAAGTCTCGCGCCGTCGAACCAGTGTCGCAGCCGGCCGCCTTGCGTCCGTCTCAGACATCCGACCTGCCCCAACTGGCCAAGTTGGACGCCGCGGCCTTCGAACCCCTGTGGCACATGGGAGTGACCGAACTGCAGCATCTGCATTGCGCGTGTCGCATTGAAATCGCTGAAATGGCGGAGATGACGGTGGGATACTCAGCTCTTCGTCTGATTTCGGATGGATCACCGCGAGGATTCGGGTCAGCGCAGCTTGTGCGTCTTGCCGTCCATCCTGGAGCCCAGACCAGAGGAATAGGTCGTCAGCTCTTGGTGGCAAGCCTTTGCTACGCCAGGCAACTGGGAATCAATCGCGTCTTTCTCAACACGCAGGAAAGCAATACGCCCTCCCGGAATCTCTATGAATCACTCCAATTTCGAAGGCGCGGCCGCCCGGTACCCGTATTTGTCAACCGGATGAAACAGCGTCAGGCTCAGCAGTTCCCTCGATAGGACTCGCTCAATTGTCCTGAAGCAGTGGTTCATATTCTGTGCTTTTCCGCCTAATCGTCTCAGGCATCGACAATACATTTTGGTTTTCGCCCCTACCTGTCACGCCATTGAGTAAACCGATTTCAGGAGGTATGCGGACTTGACAGTTACTGCTCGCAGACTCTATCAACACCTGATCTTCGTTGCGACGCTCTATCTTCTCCTGCTCGCCGTCGGCAGCGGTGGGTACATATTGATCGAGGGCTGGCATTGGACCGACAGTGTCTACATGACTGTCATTACTATCAGTACAGTTGGATTCGGCGAGATTCGACCGCTGTCCGGTATTGGCCGCGTATTCACCGGCGGATTGATAGTTCTTGGCGTCAGTACCACCGCCTATGCAATCAGCACTTTGGCTGACGTAATCGTTGCAGGTGAGTTCCGCAGCCTCATATGGAGAAAACGTATGCAGAATCGGATCGATAAAATGAACGGACATTTCATCGTCTGTGGTTACGGCCGCGTGGGCGAGCAGGTCGTAAATGAACTCCTGGGAAACAATGTTTCGCTTGTGGTGATCGAAATCCTGGCGACCCTGGGGCCGGACTTGGAGAATTTGGGCGTGATTCCCGTTGAAGGCAATGCGACCGACGATGCCGCCCTAATTCGAGCCGGAATCGAGCGAGCATCCGGGATCTGTTGCTGCCTACCCAACGACTCGGACAACGTGTATGTGGCCCTGACCGCCCGCGCCCTGAGCCCTGAGCTCACGATAATATCCCGTGCGAACAGCTTTGAGAGCGAACGCAAGCTGCAGATTGCCGGCGTTGACCATGTAATCAATCCCTATGTCACGAGCGGCCGCCGTATGGCGCGCCAGCTTATTCATCCCAACATTCTGGAGTTCATGGACGTTGTCATGCACCGAGACAAAGTCGACATCCTGATCGAGAACATCGGAGTAAGCGAACGATCTTCGCTGCGCGATCAGACCATCGCAGAAACTGAAGTGCGAAAACGGTTGGGAGCCAATATCCTGGCCGTGCGGCGCCCCGATGGTGAGACTTTCGTCAACCCGGGCATGGAGTTTCACCTCCGCGCCGGCGACACATTGATCGCTTTGGGAACACCTGAACAGCTCGATCTCCTGGCCACCGAAGCGGAAGACCGAAAAAACCAAAGCTAGCGGAGATTGAAGAGTGAATCAGCCGGGCATGTTACCGCGTCCAAACAGGTCCCGAATACAAGCGGGGGTTCAGCAGGGAGAAGCGAGAAACGCCAGTGGCCGAGCGAAGCCAGTCCTACCGAACAAGGGCCGTGATACTGCGGAGACGAAACTACAGCGACGCGGACCGGATATTGACCGTCTTCACACCGCGCATGGGCAAACGCATGCTCATCGCCAAAGGGTCGCGCAAGACAACCAGCCGTCAGGCCGGGCACCTGGAGCTCTTCAGTCACGCCAATCTCCAGGTTGCGCAGGCCCGCACCTGGGACATCATTACCGAGAGCGCAACCGTAGAGAGCTTTCTGCAGCTGCGGAAAGACCTTGACAGCATCAGCCGGGCCGCATACATTTGCGAGCTGGTTGACGCCTTCACCGCCGAAGACGATGATTACGAACCGGTGTGGGATCTGCTTCTGATCTGTCTGAGAGAACTGGACGGCGCCTCGGACGATGCAGCAAGGTTGGACCTGCTACTGCGCTGGTTTGAGCTGCAACTCCTGCGCATGATGGGTTTTCAGCCCGATCTGTTCGCCTGTCTGGACTGCGGGGATGATCTGCAGCCAGTGGAAAACTTTCTGCACCTTTACGCCGGAGGTGTTTTCTGCCCCAATTGCGGCCGAACAATGCGGGGCGCTGAGCCGATCAACCCCTCTACGCTCAGGATTCTGCGCCATCTTTCCCGCAACCAATGGGACTCGTTGCGCGGCCTCCGAATTGGACGAACCACGGCCCTGGCAGCGGAGAGCGTCTTGCAGCGCTATCTCGTGACTATTCTCGAGCGCCGCTTGAAGTCCACCGACTTCATATACCGCTTGCGCCAGGTCCCGGCGGAGAGAACTGGCAACGGCGAGCCCGCGACTCGTTCGGCCGCCGGACGCGACAGTCGCCGTCCACTCGATGCAGGGAACTCATACAGTGAGGCAGACCGATGAAGCTGATTCGCGCGGCTCGAATTGCCGGCATTACTGCTCTCGCCGCCGGAATCTATTCGCTCTTCGTCCTGAGACCGTTCTATCTCCAGTCTGTCCAACTGCAATAGTCGTCGCGGTTGACCGAAGATTCCATCTGGCAGTGGCGACTTGGGGGGTGGCTCTGGCTGCTGACTATCTTTACGTGGATGATCTTGCTGGTGGCTTTGAAGCACTATTATTCGCCCGTTCACCGGATTAGCACCATGCTCCAGTCCGGGCTGGTCGTCGTCGCCGCAACTCTTCTGATCCTCAGTGTCCTGGCCGGGATGAACCGCTTTGGGCTGACTGAAGTTCTGAGCGACGGACATCCTGTCGAGACGTTCGGCATCTACCTGAATCTCGTAGAGCACTTCGCCTTAACCACTCTTGGAGCAGGGCTGCTAATGGGGGGAGGCGTCACGACCTGGATCTGCATCGATCTGGTTGTTTTGAACAAGCTGCCGACATCCTGGATGGCACCGGGCGCAGTCGCCGGTGTTCCGTCGCTTCTCTCTCCCTTTTTGCTTCCGGAGCTCAGGCATCTTCTGCTCGCGCTTCTCGCCTATTTTATCTGGTGCTCGATTCTGGGTCTGAGGGTCTCGTTACCTGCGGCCTACCCTGACCTCGAATAGATGAAGCCTGTGGCAGACCGTGTACCGGCGCGCCTAGGTGGATTTCATCGCCAACATCCGCAGCCCGTTGACGACTACGATGAGCGTGCTGCCTTCATGGCCCAGCACGCCTAGTGGGAGGGGCAGTCTGAATCCAGGAACCAGCAGAGGAACGACGATAGTCAGCGCTACCAAAGCAAGAATCACCACCACCGAAAAATAGAGGTTCTGACGCACAATATCACTCGCACGCCTGCTCAGGCGCAGCATAAAGGGAAGCTTATTGAGGTCGTCGGACATGAGCACTACATCGGCCGTCTCCAGGGCAACATCGGCGCCGGCGCCCCCCATCGCAATCCCGAGGCTGGAAATCGCCATCGCCGGCGCGTCGTTCACCCCGTCTCCGATCATTCCAACGGAGCCGGACTTCACCAGTGTTTCTACAATTTCAACCTTTTCCCCCGGCAGCAGGTCGGCATAGACGTCCTCCACGCCGATCTGGTCAGCGACGGCAGCCGCCACGTCGCGATTGTCACCGGTCAACATCGCCATACGGTCGATACCGATCCCCTTAAGGGCCTCTATCGTATCAGCCGCCCCAGCTCGAACCGTATCCGCCACGGCCAGAAATCCGACCACGTCATAGTCGCTGCCGGTCGCGCCCAGAATGTTGTTGTCGACCAGAGTGTCGGCGTTTCCGTTCGCATGTCTCCTGTCGATGGCGTCCGTTGCGATGCTGCGCCGCACTACGAGAATGGCCGTTTTGCCCTCCTCTTGTAACCGTCGGCCAATCATTCGGATGGAAGGCGGCAGGTCCATTTCCTCGCTCTCAAACTGCTTGTCGTTGCCGATGGAAACCAACTCCTGGCCGGCGCCGCGCGCGTAAACGGCCTGAACGCCATGCCCAGCGATACCGCGAAAGTCCCGCGGCGTCTCATATGGCAAGTCCATTTCCTGCGCTCGCCTCACGACCGCCTGAGCTATCGGATGCTCACTGAGACTTTCGGCGCCGGCGGCAATCGATATGAGCTCCTGCTCGGTGTAGCCGTTCAAGGGTACGGCGTCGGTCAGTTGGGGTCTGCCGTTGGTCAGAGTACCGGTTTTGTCAAAAGCGAGGATATCAAGACCGGCGGCCTTTTCGAGGTATGCCCCTCCCTTGAACAGAATCCCCTCACGCGCTGCGGCGGCGATTGCGCTCAGGATCGATGCAGGCGTACTGATGATGAGCGCGCAGGGGCTCGCAACCACAAGAAGCGTAATCGCCCGGTAGATTGTCTGGTTGATCGGTTCGTCCGTGAACAGTACAGGCACAATTGCCGCCAGAACCGTGGCGCCTATCACGAGCAGCGTATAGGGCTGACTGAATCTGTCGATCAGCCGTTGCGTGGGGGCAGCGTTGTTCCGGGCCTCCTGGACGAGGCCGATAATCTTGCTGATGGTGCTCTCCGATGCCAATTTGGTCACTTGCAGTTCCAGCGCGCCGCTTCCGTTGATCGTTCCCGAAAAAACAGGGTCCCCAATCCCCTTGTAGACAGGGATGCTCTCTCCAGTAATCGGACTCTGGTCTACCGTGCTCGATCCCAGCAACACCGAGCCGTCAACCGGCATGCGCTCGCCCGGTCTTACGACAACCACATCGCCAACAGACAGTTCCTCAACGCCGATCTCTGACTCCTGGCCGTCTCGAAGAACGCGCGCCGTGTCGGGCCGCAATTCCGCCAGCCCGGTAATCGCCTGTCGAGTCCGTTCAGACGCAAACGATTCCAGCGCGCCGCTCAAGGTAAACAGAAAGAGAAGCAAGGCGCCCTCCTCCCATTCACCGATCAGCGCCGCGCCCAAGGCCGCCGCCACCATCAGGAGGTCAATGTTGAAAATTCCGCAGCAGGCATTGGCCAGCGCCACCTTTGCTCCGGAGTATCCCCCCGCGCCGTACGCAACCAGTGCAAAGACGACCACCGCCCAAGCCGGCAGCAGACCGCTGACAGAGCCGCCTAACCATCCCATCAGCAAGGCGACAACTGTTATCGAAGCAAGAATCAACTCGGGATTTCCTCGCCAGAAAGTCGGCGAGAACGGCGACAAAGACCGTAGGCTGAACTGAGGCGGCCCGCCTTCCCCCGTCACCATCGCCTGATCATATGAACCGGTGGCCATACTTTTCACCCTTCTACTCACAGTTCACCGCTGGAATCGCCGGCCAGTCCTCTTGGCCCGGCTGCCTTCCCCGATGACCGTCCTGCCCGTGCCCGCAGCCTTCTTCCAATCTCCTGCCGTTTGGCCTTCTGACAAGCAGGACAGAATCCGGTAACCTGCACCTGGAGCGTGGTCGTCCTGAATCCGGTTTCATGAAAGATATTGTCCATCAGGACATCGGGCGTGAGTGTGTCCTGCAGGTCGGAAATCTGATGGCATCGCAGACAGACCAGATTGACATGTGGGTCGGGATCCGTCTCGTAATGTGTATGCTCAGTACCTGCGCTGATCTCAACGATGGCGCCCAGGTCCCGCAGTGTGTTGAGCGTATTGTAGACGGTGGCCTGGCTGATCTCCGGATGCATCTCTCGCACAGCTTCGAAGACCTGAGAGGTCGTTGGATGAATCTTTGTGCGGGCAAGATATTCACATACGGCAACCCGCTGGCTCGTAACCCGCAGACCAGCACGCCGAAGCGTGTCGATAAATCGTGCTGCCATACCTGTATACCTCACAGAAATTAGAATCACTCTAAACAGCAATGCACGTAGTATATGTCCGTTTCCCAGCTTTGTCAAGTCTTATTTAGAATAATTCCAGGTAATTCAGTCGTGTGCAGTCCACCAGACTACCTTGCACTGCAGCAATAACGGTTTTCTAATGTTTCTCAAAGGTAGCGCTGATGCGGAAATGGTTTACTATTAGCAGAAATGGTTTACTATCAGGATGTACCGTCCAATCTTGCACATGATCACTTGACTTGGACCGACCCTTTCGACGCAGCGATGCGAGACCCGCTTTCAGAATACGCTGAACAGTGGACGGCAGCTTCTGGTGAATTCCCTCTCCAGTTGCCGAAAACCACTCTCAATTGCCGGGAAAAACCACAATGATGCCATTTGACCGATTCACCCAGAAGGCCCAGCACGCGGCAACTCGTTCGCTCGAGATCCTGCAGAAGTACAAACACTCGCAGATCGATACCGAACACTTCTTCCTGGCTCTCGTCGAACAGCCGGAGGGAACGGTGCCCCAGTTGCTCGAGACACTCGGCGCCTCCGTCGACGTCATTGCCCGCAAGCTGGAAGCCGTTCTCGCCGCCGCGCACAAGAGCGGCGGGGCGCCTCACAGCGGCCTACCAACCGTGCAGGTTTTCATCACGCCAAGACTCAATCGCGTAATGGGCGTCGCCAACGATGAGGCAAACAAACTTCAGGACGAATACATAAGCACCGAACACATCCTGCTTGCCATCGCCAGCGAACGGAACACGCACAGCGCAAACATATTGCGGGACGCCGGTGTCACCAAGGAGCGCATTTATGGCGCCATTGAGGACATGAGAGGCGGGCAACGAGTCAACGAGCCGGACGCCGAAAGCAAGTTCCAGGTCCTGGAGAAGTACGGCCGCGACCTCACTCAAGCCGCCGCCGAAGAGAAACTGGACCCGGTCGTAGGTCGCGTCGAGGAGATTACTCGCGTGATGCAGGTTTTGTGCCGGCGGTCGAAAAACAACCCGGTCCTCATCGGCGAGGCGGGTGTCGGCAAGACTGCCATTATCGAAGGTCTCGCTCAACAGATAACGGTCAACGATGTCCCTGACATCCTGTCAGGCAAGAGATTGATCTCCTTGGACTTGGGGGCCATGATCGCCGGGACCCGGTTCCGCGGCGAGTTCGAGGAACGCCTGAAGGCGGCCATGGATGAAATTCGCCGCAGCGAGGGCGAGATCATCCTCTTCGTAGATGAACTGCACACCGTCGTCGGCGCCGGCAACGCGGCCGGCGCGCTCGACGCCAGCAACATGCTCAAACCGGCCCTCTCCCGCGGTGATCTGCAGTGCATCGGCGCTACCACGCTCGACGAATACCGCCAGCACATCGAGAAAGACTCTGCGCTGGAACGGCGCTTCGCCCCCGTCTACGTCGATGAACCGGACATCGATGACGCAATCGCTATCCTGCGCGGCCTGCGCCTCCGCTATGAGGAGCATCACGCCATCACCTACACCGATGACGCGCTCGAGCAGGCGGTCCGCCTCAGCCATCGCTACGTCCCGGACCGCAAGCTGCCGGACAAGGCGATCGACCTGATCGACGAGGCGGCCGCCCGACTGAGGGTGGCCATGCACGCCATGCCCGAAGACCTTAAGAAAACAAAGGTCTCAATCCAGGAGCTAGAGGACCTCGAAGAAAATGCCTGGGCCGAACGCGACTACGAAAAGGCGGCGCAGACTAAGGCCGAACTTGCCCGGCTGCAAGAGGAGTTCAAATTGGCGCTCAAGTCCTGGAAGAGCGCGACAAACCTTGACGACGTCGTTGACACCGACGACGTCGCCGCCATCGTCCACAGCTGGACCGGAATCCCCGTCATGGACCTGCTCGAAGAGGAGATGGACAAGCTGCTCCGCATGGAAGATTTCCTCCGGCAGCGCATTATCGGCCAGGAGCGGGCCATCGAAGCCGTCAGCGACGCCATCCGCCGTGCCCGCAGCGGCCTCAAAGACCCGCGCCGGCCCATCGGAACATTTCTTTTCCTCGGGCCGACCGGCATCGGCAAGACCGAGCTGGCTAAAGTTCTCGCCGCCTTCCTCTTCGACACCGAAGACGCGCTTCTGCGTGTCGATATGAGCGAATATCGCGAAGGGCACACCGTTAGCAAACTGTTCGGCGCCCCTCCAGGATACGTAGGCTACGAACAGGGGGGCCAACTCACTGAACAGGTGCGAAGACGCCCCTATCAGGTGTTGCTATTCGATGAAATCGAAAAGGCCCACCCTGAGGTCTGGAACACGCTTCTCCAGATCATGGACGACGGCCACATGACAGACGGCCAGGGACGCGCCGTGAATTTCCGAAACACGGTCGTCATTATGACCAGCAACGTCGGCGCGGACTCGATCAAGCGCGGTCCCCTGGGCTTTGCCACGCCTGAGCTTGACGAAAGCACCCTCGCCCAAGGCGAATACAGCAAGGAGATGAAGAGGCTATTTCGCCCCGAATTCCTCAATCGCATCGACGAGACCATCATCTTCGATCCGCTGACCAGGGAAAACGTACGCGACATCGTCTCTCTGCTGATGGAAGAGATCGCCCAGCGCCTCGATGAAATCGGTATCACCATCGAGATGACCGAAAAGGCCCGCGATCACCTCGCCGACACAGGTTATCACGCCGAATACGGCGCCCGGCCTTTGCGCCGTCTGCTGCAAAAGCGGGTCGAGAATGAACTCAGCAAGCGGCTGCTGCGCGCCGAATACAAAACGGGCGATGAAATCCTGATCGACTATGCCGCGGACGAGGATGAAGGCGAGGAAAAACTGGTTTTCGTACGAAGAGAGCCGGAGCCGATTGCGGTTGAATGGTCACCCGGAACTCAGGCCGAAGCCGGCCCAGGCCGGGATCAACAGGGCTCGCAGGAATGACATCCACAATCCGGCGCCGCTGATGAGTTCCGAAACCTCTACCGACCCCGAGCGCCTGATCAGGCGCCCGGCCTATCGCATCGAAACCGAACGCGCGGTCGTGCGTTGCTGGCATCCAACCGACGCCGATATACTTTTGCACGCGGTTACCCAGAGCATCGACCACTTGAGGGATTGGATGCCCTGGGCGAAAAACGAACCGACCTCCCTGGAAGAAAAGATCGCACTGCTCCGCCACTGGCGCGCCGAATTCGACCAGGACAGTGACTATACTTACGGGATCTTTTCGCCGGACGAGGAGGAGGTGTGGGGTGGAACCGGACTACACAAACGCCTGGCAGGAAACGCCCTCGAGATCGGGTACTGGATTCGGGCAGACCTGATCAACCGGGGACTCGCAACAGAGATTGCCGCCGCCCTGACCAAGGTAGCCTTCACCGTAAACAAGGCGGACCGCGTCGAAATCCATTGCGACCCGGCAAACGTCCGCAGCGCTGCGATTCCCCGCAAACTGGGATTCACACAGGAAGCTCTGCTCCGCCGTCGCGGCACCGGCAGCGATGGCTCACCCATTGACACGATGATCTGGACGCTCTTTCTCGATCAGTTCGGGAACACGCCAGTAGCCGGCGCTCGCGTCAAGGCATTTGACGTCCTCGAAAGTGAAATCCAAATCACATGAGTCGTCTTCGACCATCAGAACGAAACATGCCTTGAATCCAAGAGCCTGCCGCCTCCCCTTTTGCGCCCGTTCCTCCAAATCTCTCGAAGAACTATCTGATTCGCCCATGGGTCTGTCATTCGGCGGCAGTTCTCAGCTGGCTCCGAAAGAACGCGGGCCTTTACCGAGTATCGCTTGACGCGCGGCGCGGCTTGACTCGCTTGGCTCCGTACAGAAGGGATTATATGAGCTTAAGGAATTTCAGTGGCGCCGCCATACAACCGATTGGCGGACTGGGACTCGGAGAAGGAGGAGACGGTACCGGCAGGGAGGGTTTGTGAGGTGGCGGCTGCTCGCCGGTGTCCGCATACTGCACTGCAGTCAATGCGTCGATGCGCCCGTCGCCCTGAATGTACTTGTCGGCTTCGGTCTGTCCATATTCCGAACTGTTAATGTCTACGCTCGTGGCCATCAGCATCTTCTTGATCTCCGCCGGCCCCAGCCTTGAATTGGCCCTGAGCATCAAGGCGGCAAGACCGACTACGTGAGGCGTAGCCATACTCGTGCCGCTGGCGGTAGTGTAGTGATCATCCACCACCTGGCCCACCGAAGTACCCGTTGCACGCGCGGCCACGATTCTGCTGCCGGGCGCTACGACGTCCGGCTTTACCCGACCGTCTGCCGTAGGCCCCCTGCTACTGAACCTGGCAACACTGTCCTGGTCATTGGACGCGCCGACCGTGATCACCTTTTCAGCCGCGCCCGGGCTGCCGATCGTGCTCTGCCGCGGCCCGCTGTTCCCCGCGGCAACGATCATGATTTTGCCCATATCTACGATGGCATTACACATCGTGCTCAGCGCGTCTGAGCCGTCACTGCTTCCCCGGCTGCCCAGTGACAGATTCAGGATGTCGGCGCCGTTCTGAGCCGACCACTCCAGGCCCGCCATGACATTACTCATGCGGCCGCTGCCGTTGTCGGCAAGGGCCTTGGCCGCCATGATCGTCGCCCCCGGAGCAACCCCAATGTACTTGCCGCCGCTGACCGCCCCGGTCCCGGCCGCCGTGGAGGCAACATGTGTTCCGTGGCCGTTGCCGTCCACGGCCGATCCTTTCCCGCTGAAATCAGCCGTCAGCCCAACCCGGCCGGCAAAGTCAGGGTGTGTCGCGTCAATGCCGGTGTCAACAATGCAGATCGTGACCCCCTCCCCATCATTGTTCAACCGCTCCCAAACTTGAGGCGCCCTGATGTGGGGAGTCGATACGTCCAGCAATATGTGTACGACCTCATCCAGCCATATCTCAGCCACATCGTCCGAATCTGTCAATTCGTCTAACGCTGGCGCCGTAAGAGAGAGGGCGGTCGCCGGTATCAATCTGTACTCTTGATTGACCTTGATTGAACCGGCGCCTGCGGCCAGCCTTCCAATGCTCCGCTGGCCGCCTTCTGAATGAAACCTGACAATTACCTGCACTTCTTCACTGGCCATCCGGGCCTGTTCTACTGCGTCCCGTACATGGGCGGAGAATTTCTCCGAATACATTGACCAAACTCCTCCTGAAGAATCCTTGCCCACGTCCGGCAAGACAATCGAGGCACTGCCCCGAACTATGTTGCGCGTGCGGCTTCTGCCAGCAAGCGACACGCTGCCTCTCCAGAGACCCGATTGTTCTGGGAGTTTCCTACCCTGGTCTCTTCGTTGGTCGTCGCGTGTTCGACGGCAGACGTTGAACTGGGGAAGAACCCTGTCCGAGACCAGTTTTGTGGGCGGGTCAGCACCCGATCTGTCAAAACTGCGCTAGCGGGATCTTGATCGTTCCCACCTATTGCGCCATCGCAAATCGACCCGAACGATACCTATTCCTGCATCGTCTGAACGGGGCTGTCTTCCTCGACCCTGACGAGCCAGGCTTCTTTCGCGAGCGCCTGCAGTCCGCGTCCCGGACCGCTCACCGCGTAACAGGGTATGATCGATGTCTGTTGCCGCACCACATATCCCGCGTTCTCGATTTCGGCAACCTGCGCCGGCCCGGTTTGACTGACGTGCAATAGCAGATACATCGTCTGATCAGGCGCGCCGGTCATCTGCCTTTGAAGAGCGAGAGGGATTTTTTCCTGACCTTCGTATGGCATCTCTTGGTCGCAATCTCCGCGAAGATAGTTACTCTAACTCTACCAGTAATGCCATAACGAACCGAACTTGGCAAACCATATTTGCCTTTCAAACGGGGCCAATCCGGTTACGTCAAATGATCGTAGGCAATTAGTGTGAGGAACTCAACGAAATCGTCTGTCAAAATGAGCCTGTCCAGAATCTCTCCCGCCTCCTCAAGGCGCCCTGGCCCGTATTCGCCAAGTCTTTTGAGCTCCTCGTCACGGATCTGCTGGTACAACTCGCGCGTGACCGGCCTTCCGTCATCCAGTTTTGCATTGTGCCGGATCCACTGCCAGATCTGTGAACGTGAAATCTCGGCCGTGGCGGCGTCCTCCATCAAATTGTAAATCGCCGCCGCGCCGTTGCCCAACAGCCACGCATTCAGATACTGTAGCGAGACGTCCACATTTGTGCGCAGCCCGCTCTCCGTAATCGTACCGCCTGGAACGCCGACGTCAACGATCTGTTCCGCCGACACCGCCACGTCCTCTCGCATTCGGCGCTTCTGGTGCGGCGCGCCGCCCGTAGCCTCTTCGAATATCCCCCGCGCCAGCGGCACCAAGTCGGGATGCGCGACCCAAGTCCCGTCGCAGCCGTCACTGGATTCTCGCTCCTTGTCGGCCCGTACCTTGGCCAGCGCCTCTTCATTGACCGCAGGATCGCGCCGGCTGGGAATGAAAGCGGCCATTCCGCCAATTGCATGTGCGCCCCTCTTGTGGCATGTGCGGACCAGGAGCTCGGTGTAGGCGCGCATGAAGGGCGTCGTCATTGTAACCTGCGCCCGCTCCGGCAGCACTGTATCCGGATTGTCACGGAACTTCTTAATGGCGCTGAATATGTAGTCCCATCTGCCGGCGTTCAAACCGGCTGAATAGTCTCGCAACTCGTAGAGAATCTCCTCCATCTCCAGCGCAGCCAGAATCGTCTCTATCAGGACCGTCGCTCGAAAAGAGCCGTGAGGGATACCCAGTGCATCTTCAGCGTGAGCGAACACGTCCGCCCACAACCGCGCCTCCAGATGACTCTCCAGTTTAGGCAGATAAAAGTAACACGAACTTCCCCGCCGCTGCCGTTCGGCCGCGTTGTGGAAGACGTACAACCCGACGTCGAAGAGACTGGCAGAAACCGGCTCGCCGTCTACGAGCACATTCTTCTCCACCAGGTGCCAGCCGCGGGGCCTGACCAGCAGGGTCGCTATCTCATCGTTGAGTTCGTAGACCCGCCCCCTGGCCTCATCCTCCAACCTGATCGTCCGCCGCACCGCGTCATACAGGTTCTGTTGCCCCTCCACACAGTTCGCCCACGTCGGCGAGTTGGCGTCTTCGAAATCGGCCATAAACACATCCGCGCCCGAGTTCAGCGCATTGATCACCATTTTTCGATCGACCGGACCCGTAATTTCGGCCCAACGCCGTTGCAGGTCATCAGGGGTTGGGGCGACCTGCCAGTCGGCGTTGCGGACCTCCTCAGTCTCATCCAGAAAGCCCGGGGCCTCGCCCGCGTCGATTCGGGCCTGTCGCGCCTCCCGCGCCGCCAGCAGCTCCCGGCGCCTGGAATCAAACTTTCCGTGCAGCTCTGCAACAAAGGTCAGCGCTTCAGCCGTCAGCATCTCTTCAGAGGCAGCCAGCGCCTCGCCAACAACCTGAACATCCACCTGGTTTCCCACGCGTTCATTCTCCCGTGACATGGAGCGCTCCTTAGGTGAAAGGGAAAAGGAAAGAGGTACTGCCTAAGCATACTAAGTTCACCTAGTCTCGTCAACACCGATGCCCGCAGCTACAAGCAGAATATCGACCAATGCAGTCCCCGTTCGCCTCACGGACAGCAGACCACTTTTTCACTCACAAACGGCTTCTCTCTCCTTACGACATTGACTAGAGGACGCACACTCGCATACACTGCTCTGCAGGCCTTTCAGTTGGACATAACGTCGTCAGTTCTTTCCCGCAGCATCCTTTTCAGGAAAGCATTCTCGAACAGATGCCCAGATCTGCCACAGGATCCCCTGACAGTCCTCCTTCCATTTGCCTCCCCCTAGCGACTCCGGGACTCTCGCTTTCCCGTGTCGGCGGCAAGGGGCTGAATCTGGCCAGGATGGCAGTAGCCGGATTCCCGGTTCCCGCAGCCTTCATTGTCGCAACCGAAGCCTACGAAGCCTTCGTGAACTCCGCTGGGCTCGCAGGCTGGATGGCAGCAGAAGTCGAGACCACGGCAACAGGTGACACCTCTGCCCTGGCAGCTCTCTCCAACAGATTGCGCGATCGCCTCCAAGCCAGCGAGATTCCCGCCGGTCTCTCCGGCCAGATCTGTGCGGCCTATGCCGAATTGGGCCGGCCACCGGTTGCCGTGCGCTCCTCTGCAACCGCTGAAGATCTGCCCGGCCTCTCATTCGCCGGCCAGCAGGACACGTTCCTCAATGTCGTCAGCGACAATACTTTGCTTCGCGCCATTGTAGAGTGCTGGAGCAGTTTGTGGACGGCACGCGCCATTGCCTTATCGGGACCGCAACGGTATCGACCAGTCGGCTGTCTCATTAGCCGTCGTCGTTCAGGAAATGGTACAGAGCGAAACGTCCGGCGTCCTGTTCACAGCCAACCCGCTGACGGGCCGCGCCGCACCGAGACCGTCATCGACGCTACCTTTGGCCTGGGAGAAGCCCTGGTGGGCGGTCACGTCGAACCTGATCACTACGTCGTTTCGAGCGAGAGCGGCAACGTGCTTCACAGAGAGGTGGGAAGTAAGTCAACAGTTATCCACGGGGCAGCTGGGGGTGGTGTGAGCACGAAACAGTCTGAACCCCGCCTTGAAGAGGCGCTGACGGACCTGGCTGTCCGTCAGTTGACGGAGCTGGGTCGAAACGTGGCGAACTATTACGGTAACCCGCAGGACATTGAATGGGCGTTTGCCGGCGGCAGCCTCTATCTTCTTCAGTCGCGGCCAATCACCTCACTCTTTCCCCTGCCCGCACGAGTCGATGACGGCGCCCTGAAAGTCTACATTTCTCTGGGAACAATTCAAGGTGTCTTGAGCCCGTTTACTCCGCTCGGCATGGATATGCTCCGCGGTCTCTTTTCCGGCATCGCCCGTATATTCTCCTTTAACGCCACCCTGTACGATCAGCGCATCCTGTATTCCGCAGCCGATCGTCCCTGGATCGACTCAACGTCCGCCCTCGGCAATCCCATCGGCCGCCTCGTCTATCGCAGAGCTCTGCCCCTGGTTGAGCCGGGCGCCGCCAGGACCATCCAGGAGCTGATAGCGGATTCCCGCCTCGAGACTTCCGGACTCTCTCCTCGTTTCTTTGCCGTCGTGGCGCCATTCCTGTCTCGCATTTTCCTGTCGGCCCTGCAAGCCTTTCTCAACCCGGAAGCCCATGTGCGAGCCGTCCATTCTGCGATCGAGGCCCACCTTGCCGCCATAGTCCAAAGAACACGCGCCGCTCGCTCGCTCGCCGA
This sequence comes from Caldilineaceae bacterium, assembly GCA_965200615.1. Taxonomy (GTDB): domain Bacteria; phylum Chloroflexota; class Anaerolineae; order Caldilineales; family Caldilineaceae; genus Bin5. The sequence continues at coordinate 3,938,508 of OZ241377.1, forward strand.
ACGCGCCGATCTCTGCGAGTGGCTCTGCTACAATGCCATGTTTACCTTTTCGCTGCCCCTTTTCATCCCTCCAATCATCGCGGGCTACGCCTCTCTTGGCTTACTCTCCCGTATCGCCTCTTTCCTGGCGCGCACCGATCCCGACATCACCCCCGAATTGGCGCTGGAGCTGACCCGCAGCCTGCCTAATAATGTGACCACAGAGATGGATCTCGCGCTATGGAAGGTGGCAAGCCGGATTCGTGAAGACAGTGCCGGCGCCGCCGCATTCGTCGCTTCGGATGCCGCCGACTTAGCCAGTCAGTACAAACGCAGGCAACTGCCCGCCGTTATTCAAAGTGCCCTCGACAGTTTCCTCGGCCGGTATGGTATGCGCGGGTTGGCCGAACTCGATTTCGGACAGCCTCGCTGGCGCGAACTGCCCGATCCCATCATTCGCGCCCTGCAAAGCTACCTCACTATTCCCGACCAGGACATGGCGCCCGACCGCGTCTTCCGGAAGGGACAGCGGGAGGCAGCCAGTGCAGAGGCGCGCTTGGCCAAAGCCGCCGCCAGCGCTTGGGGAGCTCAGTTCGGACCTTGGCTCGTGCATCTCCTCGCCAAACGCCTCCGCGCCTTGGCCGGTCTCCGCGAAAGCCCCAAGTTTACCATGATCCGTATCATGGGAATCGCACGCGAGGGGCTCCTGGACAGCGGCCGGGAGCTTGTAGAAAAGGGCGTCCTCGACGGTGCCGACGACCTTTTCTATCTTTCAATGCGGGAACTGAAGACGCTGGCGATGGGGGCGTCGGGCAATTGGAAGAGGTTGGTCAGTGAGCGCAGAACTGCCGAACGCATCGAACGGAGCCGTCAGCCCATCCCCCGCCTGCTGCTCAGTGACGGTACAGCCTACTTTGCCGGCGTCACATCTCCTGGCGACGCCGACGGAATCGCGCTCGCAGGCTCGGGTGTATCTCCAGGCATCGTCGAGGGAACTGTGAAAGTAGTGTTCAATCCTTTGGAAGCCGGCCTCGATCCCGGCGACATCCTCGTCTGTCCAGGCACGGATCCCTCCTGGACACCCCTATTCCTTGCCGCCGGTGGATTGGTCATGGAGGTAGGCGGCATGATGACCCACGGCTCCGTTGTCGCCCGCGAATACGGCATTCCCGCCGTCGCCGGCGTGGACCAGGCCACTTCTCGCCTGCAGACCGGCGGCAGAGTTCGTGTCGACGGAAGCAGTGGAACCGTCGAGATATTGGACTGACTCCTCAGGGATGGCTGCCGGGCGGGGATCAGCTACCGTTTACAGAGTGAACACGACTGAATATCTTCTTCAATCGTTCGACTACCTCTGCCGGCAGCGGGGGTCTCAGAAGCGAAGCTATATTGTCCTCCAAGTGCCGGATATTGCCTGTACCGGTGAGCACTACGTCGATCCCAGGCTCGTGACGGCAAAACCGGTAAGCGGCCTCCGGCAAGGTCTTTGCGTCACTCAACTCCATTACCCATTTGAGCGGCTCAAAGAGGTCTACAGCTTCTACAGCTTCTACATCTATCTCTCCGCTTCGACGCAGCTCGACCAGGATCTCCCGCAGCCGTTCGGGTCTGCTGAATGCGCGCCGCACCGCAAACATACATTCCGTTGCGATCCCCTTCTCCTGAGTCACCGGCAACACATCGCGCCTGGCCGTCTGATTGAGCATATTGAAGCCGACCATGACCACGTCAAAGTGGTCGTCTTCGATCGCCTGTCGCAGAAGTCGGTGCTCAAAGTCGGAGGCGAAATGTTCACTCACCGCCAGATGACGTATCTTTCCCGCTTGCTGCATACTCTGAAGTAGCGGCACCAGCTCTTCGCAAATGTGCTGGTATTGGTCCAGCCTTGCGCCGTGAAAGTGGAAGACATCGATTGTTTCCACGCCAAGGCGCTTCAGGCTGGCCTCGACGCCGGCGGCAAACTCACAGGAAGGAACGGGCTCGCCTTCACGATATGCGTTTTTCTTGGTCGCAACGACCAGACTGTCCCTGTCGAATTCCCGGATCGCCTTGCCGACAATCTCTTCCGTGCCATAGGCCTCCGCAGTGTCAATATAGTTTACGCCCAGCTCCAGGGCGCGCCGGACCACCGCAATCGATTCTTCCTCGCTTCGCCCTGTCGTCTTGCCCAGCTTGCTGGGTCCGCCAGCCCCTACACCTGCGACGCTGACGCGCAGCCCCGTACGTCCGAAAGTCCGATACTCCATTCAAGCCGTCCCCTTCCGTGGTAGCCACTTCCTGCCTCTGAGGTCACATTGTAGCGCGCCTTTCCGGGCGCAGGAAATCGTGCAGTTAGATTTGTCACGTGCTATAATGGCGCCGGCGCTTGCATAAGGCCTGTCACGTGTCCGCCCGCGGTTAGCCAGAACGAACTACAATTGTACCGGTCCACCTCTCACGTTGGCCCGGGCTAACTGCTAATTATACGCAGGCCTCGGTCATCACGTGGCACCAAATCGAACTACAACAGGAGAATTACGGTGGCAGAAGATACTGTTCAGGAAGATACAGTTGTAGCCGGGGAAGACGCGAAGGCCACTGAGCAATCAGCTACAGAATCGCAGGGAAGCGACCGTCCCAACCCGTATGCATTTGCAACGCTCCTATTTGGCGGTTGGGCCGCGCTCATGATCGCGTTCACACTCATCGCGGTTGTGGCCATGTCTCTCGTCGGCATGGTTGCGGAATAGCGCCCGATCTTTCCGGCCGAGCCGCACTCCCAACAAAACTGAAGCCTTTCAGGACCCCAGCACTTTTCCTTTTAGCGCCTGTGGCTACCGGCATGGTCAGCCAGCGAAGTTCACTTCCTTGCCTCCATCCCGACCGAAACCAACCCTACGCGGAAAGTTTGCATTCCCCAAAAGATGCTGATATAATCCCGGCGCTCGCAAAGTTGCGTGGGGCGAAGTCTGTCTTCAAGGTTTCGAACCAAACAGCACCAAGAGAACAGATCAGCGGGTGAGATCAACCTGTCGACTGAGATTGCTCCCGGGTCTCACCAAAGCCTAAACAAAACGATTTGCAACCCCGGGCAACCTAGCCACAAGAGTTTTGCCGCACTTGAGTTTGGAGGTAGCCGAACGAACAAACAATACCTGTCTACAAAGTCCTGGATCTCAGCCTGATTCAAGCGCATAGGCCAGTTGACGTAAGGCAGGTCCTTTGGCGGTATCACTTCTGCCGAAGCATTCCACTTCAGGCAACAGCCTCGCCTGAATGTATGCACACCAATTAGCACTGCTTAGCAGCGTCTTCGCAGTAGTCTTGAACCACCAGCACCCCATCAGAGCCCTGCGGAGGCGCCTACCTGAATTTTTGCAGACCATACGGGGAGCAGTAAGCCAGCGATGACAAAGAAAATCTACGCCTATGGGATGGACGGTTTTGTCACTCCAATGATGAAACAGTTCGCGGCCGAAGAGTGTCTGCCAAATTTCAGCCGCCTGCTAAACGAAGGCACCGTCAACGAAACTTATCCCTCCTTCCCCGTCTGGACCCCCACCAATTGGGCGACCCTCTCCACCGGCGCTCACACCGGCACCCACAGTGTTCCCACTTGGCAGACCGTGCTGGAGCGAAAGTCCGGCGGCAACGAGAAGGACGTGACCGTCAGCAGCTTTGACGGCCGCGCCAACAACGCCGAACGCATTTGGAACGCATTGGAGCGTGCCGGCCTCAAGAGCGTCGCCGTACACTATCCCGGCGCCCACCCTTCCGGGGTGAACATTGGCTACGTTGTAGACGGTTTCGGAGCTCCAGGTCACAACAGCACTGACTTCGAGGTAGCGGCAGCCCAGGCATACACCACTGACGCGTCCGCGGCCGGCGACATCGCAATGGCCCATGATGGTTCTGCAGTCGAAGGCCCCCGCAGCGTAGAAACTGTCCCTCCACTCTCCTCACCGGAAGGCTGGACCAACCTTCCGGAAAGCGCCTCCCCGCCGCTCGTGACTGAATTCTCTGTCATCGCCCGCCTGGGAGGCGACGTCAATCAGTTCTACCTTCTTGCACTCGACAGCCGCGGCAACGGCTATGATCAGATCCGGATCTGCCGTAGTCGCGACGGGGCCGACGTCGTGGCCGAGACCAGAACCTGCGAATGGAGCGATTGGGCGGTCGAGACCTTTCGCATCGACGGACGCGCCCAGAAAGCTGCCGTCCGCTTCAAACTGATGGAGCTCGCTCCCGATGGCAGCGCCCTGAAACTCTACCGCACGCAGATTACTTACACCGACGGCTTCACCTACGGCGACGCCGAACTCGAAGCAGAGCTGATCCGGCGCTTCGGACCCTATCAGGAACATGCCTCGATGACGCCTTACACCTCAGGCATGATCGACTTCGATACGGCTCTCGAAGAGTGCGAATACCAGGGTCTCTGGTTCGCCAACGTTGCCAACTACATGCTCCACGAAAGAGATTGCTCCTACTTCACCTGCCACTGGCACCTGTATGACTATCTCAATCATATCCATCTGGCTGACGTGGATCCGGTCTGCCCCGGGTTCAATCCGGAGACCAAAGAAAAGTACCTGGATTACTTCCGCCGCGCCTACCAGGTCGGCGATCGCGTCTTAGGCCTGATGTATGAGGCCGCCGACAAGGCCAACCGCAACGGCGGCGAAGTCTACGTCGGCATCATCTCCGACCACGGCGCCTACCCCGACGTCCGTATCGCCAACCTCCGTCAGTTTCTGCACGACAAGGGCTTCCTCGCGCTAAAACGCGGGGGAGAAGCGATCGCCCAGGACCTGGACCCCCCTTCCGAGGAGATCGACTGGGACCGGACCAAGGCCTTCCTCGCCCGGCGCGGCTTCGACATCACTATCAATGCCGAACCGGGCCCGGAATTCGACGAAATTGAGCGCGAACTTCTCACCGCTCTGCGTACCTGGATCGACGAAGAGACGGGCAACACAGTAGTCGCCATCGCCCTGCCCAAACGCGACGCCTATCTGCTCGGCCAGTGGGGAGACGAATGCGGAGACGTCATCTTCGCCTGGGACCACGACTACGTCAGCGGCTACTACACCCAATGGCTCGGGATCGAGGGCGGCGGCAACGTCGGCGCGCCACTTGTTTACGGCGCCCACCATGGCGGCTTCATCCCGACGGAAAACGGTTTCTCGTCCACCTTCGGCTCCTTTTTCCTCGACGGTCCGGGCCTTAAGAAAGGATACGAGCGCCCTGTCGAGCGGCTGGGCTACATTCATGCCGTCGACGTCGTTCCGACTTTCTGCCACATCCTGGGCGTAGATCCTCCCGCGCAAGCCCAGGGTACAGTGGCGCGCGATATCTACGAGGGACATGAAATGGTCAGGGAGAGACAGTAATGACGACGAAAGCGATAGCGGGCGCTCGGATATCACTTCCCCGCTGGACGAGGAACCTCCGCGCCAAAGAGGCAATCGCCGGCTACATTTTCCTGTCGCCCTGGGCACTTGGCCTCATTTTATTTATCGTCGGGCCCATGATGACCTCGGGCTTCCTCAGCTTTACCCGGTATGACGTCGTAAATCCCCCTGACTTCGTCGGGTTGAAAAACTTTATCGAAATCTTCACCAAAGACCGGCTCTTCTGGCCCTCGCTGATGCTGACCTTTCGTTACGCACTGATAGTCGTGCCACTGTCGCTCGTCGGCGCACTCTCAGCGGCTATGCTACTCAATCAGGCGCTTCGAGGAACAGCTTGGTTCCGGACCTTTTTCTTTCTGCCTCACCTGACGCCCATCGTGGCCTCTGCCGTCCTCTGGGGCTGGATCTTCAACGCCGACGTGGGGCCGATTAACCATTGGATTCGTGAAATCACTGGCAGCGACAACGCCCCTGGCTGGTTTCGCGATCCGGACTGGGCGATGACCGGCCTGATTATCATGGCAATGTGGGGCGCAATCGGCGGCAACACCATGTTAATCTTCCTGGCCGGCCTCCAGGGTGTTCCCCAGGAACTATACGACGCCGCCGTCGTTGACGGCGCCGGTCTCTGGGCAAAGTTTCGCAACGTTACAATCCCCATGCTTACCCCCACCATATTTTTCAATATGGTTCTGGGAATCATCGGCGCGCTCAAAGTCTTTGCCGCCGCCTTTGTCGCTACCCAGGGCGGCCCGGCTTACGCAACCTGGTTCTACGCCCTTCACATCTATACCCGTGCCTTCCAATACTTTGAGATGGGTTATGCTTCGGCCCTCGCGTGGATCTTCTTCTTCGTTCTGTTCACCTTTACCTATGTTCAGTTCAGACAGTCGCGTCGATGGGTCTACTACGCAGGGGAGGTGGACTAATGGCGGGTGAAGCAATCGCCTCAGGCCGAAAACAGACCGGGAGCGGAATCCATCCAGCTGGGCTCTTCCAGTCAGCCTCATTCCAGCGCGCCATAGGCCGAGGAGTCCTTTATTTAATAGCCGTTTCCAGTTCGGCCGTGTTCATGTTTCCCTTTGTCTGGACCGTACTTTCTTCGCTAAAGAGAGGGGGCGAGCTGTTCAGGTTTCCGCCTACCTGGCTTCCGGAGGTCCCACAGTTTCAGAATTATCCGAAAGTCTTCGAAATCGTGTCCTGGGCCACCTGGACATGGAACTCGACCTTCGTGGCGATTGTCTCAACCTTTGGCGCCGTTCTGACGGCAGCTCTCGTCGGTTACTCTTTTGCCCGATTTCGCTACCCAGCGCGCGACGTGCTGTTCATCATCACCCTCAGCACGATGATGCTGCCGGTAGAGGTTACTCTGATTCCTCTCTACCTCATGTTCGCGAAGATTGGATGGCTGGACACCTACAGACCGCTGATAATCCCATCTTTTTTCGGGGGCAGCGCCTTTCTTATCTTCCTGATGCGCCAGTTCTTTCTCAGTATTCCAATCGATCTCGATGAGGCAGCACGAATTGACGGCGCCGGCTATGTTCGCATCTTTTGGCAAATTCTGATGCCTCTTTCCATTCCTGTCACGGCAACTGCGGCCGTTCTCACTTTCATGTCACAGTGGAACGAATTCCTCTACCCCTTCATTTTCCTGAACACAAAGACGAAGTACACACTCGCGATCGGCATTCGCTATTTCCAAGCCGTCGCCGGCTTCGCCGATGACACTGAGCCTAAATACCACTTGCTTATGGCAGCCAGTGTGATGATGACTGCGCCTATCATCATTATTTTCTTTTTAGCGCAACGGTATCTCGTCCAGGGGATTGTCATGTCCGGCATAAAAGGATAACGCTCCCCTCTATATCCAGTTCTTTGTCGATTGTTTTCCCACCCACAAGGAGAAAGCACAATGCTTCACAAACGTGTAAGTCGCCGCCAGTTCCTAGCCGGTTCACTTGCCGCAACCGGCGGCCTCGCCCTGTCTGCCTGTGTTCCTGCCGGCGCACCTGCCGGCGGCGATTCAGGGGGCTCGATGGAGGCCTCGGAAGAACCCGTCACTGTCCTTTTCCACACGCGCCTGGGTACACACGCCGACTGGCACATCAGCCGTCAGCCCTTGTTCGAAGAGCAGAATCCCGGCATAAACCTGGAGATCGACGAGTTGCCCGGCAATGAGATGTATCCCAAGATCTACGCTCTTTCCGCCTCCGGCACGGTTGGCGACGTGGTCTGGACCTACCTCAACAACCCGCCTGAACACAAGGCCAAGGGCGTCCTGATTCCGCTCGACGACATAGTCGCCGCCAAAGACTTCGACCTGTCCAATTTCTGGGACTCGCTGCTGGCCGCCCTCACCTTAGACGGCGAACTGCATGCCATACCCAATCACGGGCACTACGGCACTACCGCCTACTATCACAACAAGACCCTGATCGAAGAGTCAGGCGGCGAACTCCCTCACCCGGATTGGACCACCGATGACTACGTTGCAATCGGTAAGGCGGTAACGGATCCTCCCGAGGTCTGGGGAATCCGTTCTTTTGGCACCGGCCAGGAGCACGTTCCATCCTACCTGCGCATCTTCGGCGGCGACGCCATCAACGAAGAAGGCACAATGTCCTTGCTGGACCAGGAAGAATCCATCGCCGGCCTGCGCTGGCTCTATGACCTGCAGCACACACATGAAGTCGATCCATGCCAATGCGGCGACGAGGCCGTAAACAACTTCGTTGCCGGAAAGGTAGGCTCTTTCAACACGACCACAGGCCTCATCGGCCGGTACACCAACATGAAGAACGAGGGCGATATCGTCTTCGATTGGGATGCCGTCGTGGGACCGGTCGGACCGACAGGACTACGCGGTTCACAGGTGTCAGCCGCTGCCTTTGGCATCACGGGCAACTCCAAACATCCCTCCGAAGCGTTCCAGGTCCTGGACTTCTATTCGACCAAAGAAGACGGCATCGAGCATGTCTTCTTCGGCGCCGGCAGCCCGGGTGGGCGCAAGGACGTTTGGGAAAGCGATGAGCTCAACTCCATCCACCCGATCTTCCGCCAGCACCAGCAGATCTATCCTGAAGGCCCGCGCAAGTGGCACCGCCCGGCCAATGCTCGCACGTCGGAGTTCGTCGATACGATGAACAACAACCTTCAGGCCATTTGGACGCAGGCAGTGGAGTTCGAAGAAGGTGTCGAACAGACCCATCTCCTCGTCCAAGAGGTCCTGGACAAGGAACCGCTGGCCTAAGTCAGGCCCTTCTGTGATATGCGCTGCAGTTCAGAAGCCTGTGGGTGTCTGAACTGCAGCTTTCTCCGAGGAATTCCCTTTCCCTATCCACTGTTCAGGAGGCAATTGAATGAGGAACCACGTATCCAGACGTTCGTTCTTGCAGGGCGCCCTGGCAGTCTCTGCCGGCGCGCTTGCCGCATGCGTCGCCCCGGCCGCCCCGGCAGGTGACATGGACGACGAAGGCGTCGCAATGGAGTCTGTCCACCTGCGCTGGGACACCTTCCGCGGCATCGGCAGCGGCTGGAACGAAGAGCGCATCGAAACATTCACCGAGATGCACCCCGACGTGACCATCGAGCTGCGGCCCCTGGCCGGCTCGGGCCAGCAGGACAATTATGCCAAGATGTACGCGGCCCAGGCCGCCGGCGACCTTGGCGAAATCATCGCCTTCGATCCCTCTCATTACCACTTTTGGCGCGCGATCAACAAGAACATCATCATGCCCATCGACGAGCTGGTCGCCGCCGATGGCACCGATCTGAGCCAGTGGTTTGAACACTTCCTGGGCTTGCAGTATTACCAGGGCAAACTCTACGGGTTCCCCAGTTGGGGGTGGGCCGGCTTCGATACGCTCGTTACCAACGCCGTGCACCTGGAAGAGGCCGGCATCGATCTGCCCGACCCGACAGGAAACGACGTCTCGATCGACACCATAGACGAGTGGGCACACTCTTTCTACGTCGAAGGCGAGCGTTTCGGGCTGAACATCAGCCACAACGAAGCAACTGTCGTGGTCCTTTGCCGTCTGTTCGGCAGCTCCCTCATCAATGAGGAAGGCACCAAGTGCCTGCTGCTCGACGACCCCAAAGCCACAGAAGCGATGCGCTGGGCCTATAAGCTGGGCGTAGAAGAGCAAGTGCTTCCGGCCCCCGGCGACCTCGAAAACACCGGCGGCGCGCTCGTAGCAGGGCTTCTCACCATGAACTGGTGCGGTTCGCTCTGCGTGCGCAACTTCAAGAATCAGATTGAAGACGAAACGGTCGCCAAGGCCTGGCAAATCCTCTTCCCGTTGCGCGAGGACGGCCGCATCCCCTCGCAGCTGCGCGGCGGCACCTGGAACCTTCGCACCGATCAGGACCACGCCGACGTCGGCTACCAGTTCCTCCTGCATATTGCAGGACACGACGGCAGCCTCGACTTTAACCTGGTCGCCCGGAACTTCGCGATGGTGCGCCCTGACGTAGTCCAGTCTCTCATTGACGAGGACCCGATCCACGAGTGGTTTATCCCGAGTCTCGAGAACGGGATTCCCGCCCATGCGCCGGCCAACTCTCGCGGGCGCGAGTATACCTCGGCCGTGCAGCAGTGGACCGACCTGCTCCTTGACCCGCACCAGCCGGTTGAGTTCGAGAAGGGCTTGCAGGACCTGCACGACAATATCCAGGCAGTACTCGACGAGGATCCAGCGTAGACCTCTCAGGCACGAATTGAGCGCTGGGCAGGTCGGAGGCCGATTCTGCCCGGCGCTTACTATTCTTGGAGATGCAAATGGCGACCCTGACCAGCCGTCTCAAATTTCCGGGCTTGTCAGAAAAACTGACGACGACAAAGCAGAGGCGGGAAAACTTCTACGGTTATCTCTTCCTCACGCCTTGGCTGCTTGGATTCTTTGGGCTGTTTATCGGCCCCGGGTTGGGATCTCTCTTTTTCAGCTTTACCAAGTATGACGTACTCAGCCCGCCCGAGTGGATCGGACTCGACAACTACATCAAGATGTTCACCGATGATCCGCTCTTTTACACTTCTTTGGGGCGAACCTTCTACTATGCGGGATTGGGCGTTCCTCTCGGCGTTATCGGCTCAATGTTTCTGGCGATCCTGCTCAATGCCAAACTGAGGGGACTGGCCATGTACCGGACGCTCTTCTTTATGCCTTCGTTGGTGCCCATAGTGGCTTCGGTTGTCCTCTGGAAATGGCTGCTCCACGCTGATTTCGGAATAATTAACCAGTGGCTAATCGACATTGGATGGTCCGACCCACCCGGCTGGTTCGGCGACCGCCGCTGGGCTATTCCCTCGCTCATAATGATGGGCCTCTGGCAGGGACTGGGCGGCACACGCATGATCATTTTCCTGGCCGGGCTACAGGGAATCCCGGAGTCCCTGTACGAAGCTGCAGCCATTGACGGCGCCACCGCGCTGCACAAATTGCGCCACGTTACGATCCCTCTGCTGACGCCAACAATCTTTTTCAACATGGTTCTTGGAATCATCGGCGGGCTGCAGGTGTTCACCGCCGCATTCGTAGCCACCGAAGGCGGGCCGGGTTTCGCTACAACATTCTACAGTTTGCACCTGTACCGTCACGCATTCGACTACTGGAACATGGGCTACGCATCGTCCCTGGCCTGGTTTTTTGCATTCGTTATTGTCTCGATGACAATCTGGCAACTGCGTCTTTCGCGCCGCTGGGTCTTTTACTACGGGAGCTAGAGCAACATGGCCGCAACCATCGACCGTCTTCCCAGCACGGACATCAGCGGCGACGTCTACCGTCGCGGACGCACGCAGATCCAAAAGGCAGTGACCTACATATTGCTGACTGCCGCCGGACTCATGTTCGCCTTTCCTCTGTTCTGGACCGTCTCAAGCTCTCTGCAGACCTGGCAGGAACTGCGCTCCTACGAACCGCACTTGCTTCCCTCAATTCCCCAATGGGCCAACTATGCCCAGGTCTTCCAGTCCGTTCCGTTCGCTCGCTGGATGGGAAACAGCTTTCTGATCACGGCTATCACGATTCCAGGCGTCATCATCACCGGCTCTCTCACAGCATACTCTTTTGCCCGCTTTAACTATGTTGGCAAGGAGTTTTGGTTCGTCCTCATGCTCGGCACGATGATGATTCCGACACAAGTGACACTCATCCCTCAGTACGTGCTGTTTTTCAACCTGAAACTGATCAATACCTATGTGCCCCTAACGATAGGTTCCTGGCTCGGGGGCGGCGCATTCATGATTTTCCTTCTGCGGCAGTTCATCATGTCGATCCCCCGCGACTTGGACGAGGCCGCCCTGATGGACGGGGCGTCGCCAATACGCATTCTGTGGGGAGTCCTTTTGCCCCTGATGAAACCAGCGCTGACCACAGTCGCTATTCTTCAGTTCCTCGGTGACTGGAATGAGTTCTTCGGACCATTCATTTACCTGAGCAAGGTGGAACTCTTTACAGCCGCAGTCGGCCTCCGATTCTTCCAAAACATACCGCTCGAATCGAGAGACCCACGCGATCACCTGCTCATGGCCGCAGCTGCAATCATGACGATTCCCGTCATCACCCTTTTCGCCGCCGCCCAACGCTACTTTATCCAGGGCGTCGTCCTCAGCGGCCTCAAGATCTGAGCAATAGCGTGCCCACCAGAAATCCAGTACGCCCCGCTCGCATTCCTATTTACGCAGAGGACTGTTTAACGGCGCTCGCGTCAGCCGGACTGGGACAGGCGATCTCTTTGGGAGGGGCATTCGGTCTGTTACACTACCTTGATCACAGGCCGACACACGACGTTGACGCATGGTGGTCAGAGAGCGTGTCAACTGCCCAAAGAAGACGAGTGGTGGAACTGATCTCAGGCGTACTGGCCGGCCATGGAGAGTTGAGGTTACGCGAGTGGGGCGATGTTGTCAGTATAGAGCTGCGCCGCGAAAAGAGGACCGTTTTCAGCTTTCAGATTGCGGATCGATCTGTTCAACTGAAGAAATCAGTTCCCTCCCAGTGGACTGAAGTCCAACTCGACAGCCTCAACGACCTGATTGCCAGTAAGATGGTCGCTCTTGTCGAAAGAGGGGCGCCGCGAGACTTTCTTGACATATTCGCAGTATGTGAAGCCGAACTCGCCAACCCCCTGGAGTGCTGGCGGCTTTGGCACAGAAGGCAGGAGCGAAGCGGGGGATCGACTTCCCGCTCTCGCGCAACGCTGGCGATTACCACAAATCTCTCACGCATTGAATTGCGGCGACCTTTGCTCAGCATCGCGAATCGACAGCAAAGGGAAGAAGCGGAGAGAACCAGAAGCTGGTTCAAAGAAGAGTTTATCCATGCAGGAATGGATTGACGGGGCACTTTATCCCGAAATGGAGCCGCCTGAGGCTCTGGAGACCTTGGCCGATCGAGTGGACTTTCTGGCCCGCCTTTGCGGCGCCTGGGACTTCGGGATTCTGCCTTATGAAGAAACCGTCAACGAAATCAAACGTCCGGAATGGCGCGAGGCGGTAGACGCTTGCCAAATGCTCACCTCAGTAGCCTACCAGATCTTGCGCGACTGGCACGATCTCCCACCTGTGCCCTACATTGGCAAAGAGTTCGATTACATCAACGAAGACCCTTTTCTTGAGCGCATTTAGCAAGAGTGCAGGATTTCCGACCAAGACAAGTCACCAAGATATTCGTAACCGTCATTTTCAGGCCGCGAACGCTCCTGCTGAATCATTCAACTGCGGGAAGCGACCCCACCAGTTCTCGCAGCATCTCCTCCAACGTCGGCTCATCCGGGTCCTCCGGCGTGCGGTCCGCCAGCGCGGAAGCGCCGACAAGGCGGTAGACGTCGGCCGCGCCTTCGTGAAACTTGGGCGACATGCCTACGCCCGCCATCGTAGCCGCGATCTCCTCCATCTCGCCGACCCACCGGCGTGACTTCGGCGGCATACTCGGTAGCCCCTGCATCCTTTTCAGCATTGCGGGCTGGCTCATATCGTACTCGTCAAACAGAGCGTCGCGTATTCCCAGCGCCTCAGCCGCGACCAGCAGGTTTGTGCAAAGCGCGGTCAGGCCCTTCGTCAGTCCTGCATAGCACATCTTGATAGCCGAAGCGTCACCCACCCGGTCGCTGATAACCGGCATGTCCAGACCGTAGTCTTCGAGTCGCGCCAGCTCGCCCGCGTGGACGCCGGACGCGTAGAAGCGGGTCGTCCCTTCCCGGCGAGGAGGCGGCCCAATGATCGAAGCATCTGCGAAGCGGCCGCCGGCGCCGGCGATAGTTTCTCCAATCTTTATCGCCGTCTGCGGCGAGACCGCATTGCAGTCTGCGTAGAGCAGGTCTGCGCCTGTCCGCCGGAGCGCTTGGGCCACCGTCTGCGCGGCCGCCGCAGCCTGCGCGGGCACAAGAATACACAGCACGACATCCGCCTCCTCAACCAGCGCATCGTAGGAATCTACATCTTCAATCCCGACCTTTTCCGCCAGACCCCGTGTCCGTGCGCTGCGGTCCGCCAGGTGAGCGATCACCCGCAGACCGGTCCCCTTCAACCTCTCACCGACTGTATGGCCCATGTCTCCAGGGCTCAGGATAGCAACTGTGTTCATGCACCCACCTGCCCTTTCACTTCCTCCTGCGCCCGCGCCAGCAGGGCCTTCATATAGCCAATCGTATAGGCCGTTCCGATGCGCGCATCGTCAGCCATCATCGGAATATGGTCCGGAATCAGGACTCCGTCGAAGCCCGTCTGCTCGAGAACCCGCATCGCCTTGTACATGTCAAAGTAGCCGTCGTCTACAAACGTCTCCACAAAGTGCGGCAAAGGCTGGTCCACGTTCCGAAAGTGAATCTTGAAAAGCTTGTTGGCCTTCCCGAACTCCTGCAGCGAATCCTCCACACCCCGTCCCATCAGGTCGCCGCCCTCCAGCCAGCAGCCAATGCAGAAGCAGATGCCCACGTTGGGGCTGGCGGCGATCTCCATCGCCCTGTAGTAACCGTCGAAACTGCTGAAGATGCAGCGCGGAATTCCCCCAAGTTCGGGCTGGGGAGGGTCGTCAGGGTGAATCCCAATCCGGACCCCTTCCTCCTCGGCCACTGGAGCCGCCTGCGCAACAAAGTATCGAAAGTTCTCCCAGATCTCATCTTCCGAATAGGTGCGGCCGTGCGTAAGAGGCAGATGATAGTAGCGGCCGGCCCAGTGGCCGGCATCGGCCTTCGCCAGGTCAAACCCCCTGGCATCCGCGCCGCCGCGGGTCGTCTCCCGCTCAGTGCTCCAGATGCCGTTCCCCATGTGGGCGTAGGTCGTGTAGGGGATCCCTGCCTTGCCCAGCGCTCTCAAATGACTGACATACTCCTCTATCTTGGCATCCCGGTTTTCCAATCCCAGAACAATCGCGTCCTGATTGTGCACTTCCCGGTTGCCAAATCCGTAAATCCTGACCCCTGCCTTCTCGAACCGGTCCTTGGTCCGCGCGTAGTAGTCATAGCCAGCATGTTCTCCGTCCGTCCAGCACACGGCCCAGTCCAGGCCCATCTGCTTGACAAACTGCAACTCCTCGTCGCTCGCCTCCGGCGACACCTGGGCTGCGATTTTCATTCCCGGTGGTATGGACATTAGGGACATCTGCGTTCTCCTGTTACTGGGATGCAATGTGGATGTATGAAATCATGATTATTGTAGTTGACACAGATCGGTGGAGACAACTGACCTCCATGCGCCCGTCAGTCGGCTACTCCGGGACATTCCAGCGCCAGCACGGCCCCGCCACGAAACGACGCCCAGACTCTTCCTTCGCCTGCCGCTTCCGGCGAAGCATCCTCCCTCCACGCAAGCGCGTCAGCCAGCCAGTGCACCGTACCCTCCGATTCATGGCGGAATGGGACTCCCCACTCAGCGTTCGCCCGCATGAAGTTGAATGCCCGCCGAGGATGCCAGTCGGCATCAAGGGCGAAATCCTCGCTCGAAGGAGCGGGAAAGTAGCTGCCTCCTGCGGGCTGGGGCTTTCGCAACAGTTCACCATTCTCCAGCTTCACAAGTACCTCTGCCAGCAGGTCTCCACCTGAAAAGGCACACAAGGCCTCAGCCTCAGCGCCGCGAATACCGTCTTCAAACTGAATCTCTCGCTGCCCGGCAATGTCGCCCGTGTCCAGGCCCGCGTCCATCCAGTGTACCGACACACCCGTTGCCGTCTCTCCTCCTGCCCGGTACTGCCAAAACAGAGGATAGGGCCCCCTGTAGGCCGGCAATAGCGAAGGATGCACGTTCAGGAAACCGTGACGCGGTACGTCCAGCACAGAAGCCGGAATAACGCGATTCCAACAAGCGACGCAGACGACGTCGACCGACATATCAACCAACCAGCCGGTTACTTCCGGGCGGCCGATCTCCCCACACTCGTATGAAGGGATTCCCGATTGAAATGCAAGCGCAGGGAGGCTGGCCGGCAACTCTTCTCCGGGTCGAGCAGCGTCAATTGCCGAACTGCCGATTGCGACACCGCTCTCTTCCCTGGCAGTTGCGAACGAAGCGACAAACGCGTTCAAGAGCGGCAGTTCGAGCCCATCCCCAGGATTCGACAAAGCGCTTGCGCCGGGCCGAGGAAGTGCCCGCAACGGGACACCTCTCTGCCCACTGAGCAGTACAGCGACAATTCGAATGTTGTTGGCAAGAAGCCTTTCCAGCACGATGCGGCTGAACGGCCCGGATATCCCCGCAAACAGGGTACGCATATCCTTTGACACAGCTTCAACTCAAGCCTATAATAGTGCCCAACGCTTATCTTTCATCAGATTGGGAGCAGACTCATGGCTCGCTTAGTGCAGTGCGCCAAGATTGGACAGGAGTTACCGGGCATGGCGTCACCCCCTTACTCGGGGGAGTTGGGCCAGCGAATATACGAAAACATCTCGCAAGCCGGCTGGGATATGTGGATGCAGTACTCAGTTGTACTGATAAACCACTATGGCCTCAGCCTGGGCGACCCGCAGTCCCGCGAATTCCTGATGCAGCAGATGGAAGAGTTCTTCTTCGGTGTTGGCGCTCAAATGCCAGAAGGTTGGACGCCGGAAGGCACACCCGGCATGGGCAAAGGGGTTCCGGCAGGGAAGGGCGCGCCCCGGAAGTAGAGAAGCCCTCTACTGAACAAGCGCAAACTCCGGGTCAATCTCGAACCGAAGGCGGCCGTGCGCTTTCCGCAACAGTTCCTCGACCTGGGCTGGAGAAGACCCTTTCGCGAAGATGAAGCCCAGATAGGCATCTCCCTCAGGCAGGGGAACAAGCGACTGGTCCAGCCTTGCAGTGATCTGAATATCCTCGATCCCTGCCACTCTCTTTGCCTCTTCAACCCCGTTCACTCGACGCAAGATACCCGCCTCAGGTATCGGAATCATCATCACGCCGCCCGCCTGCGACTCCCTTTCCAGGCTCTCCAAAGGCAGACCGCACGCCTGGCGCAATATCAGCTCCTCCAGCGAACTCCCGTTGCCCACTTCCATGCCAAATCGCAAAATTCGGGAACACAGCCCGCCAATCGACCGTCCTGCCACTTCGACGATCCACGGCCCGTCGTCGTTTATACGCAGCTCCGCGTGAATCGGCCCGGTCTGCAAGCCGAGACCCCGGGCCGCCGCCTCAGCCGTCTCGACGATTCTATTCTGCGTCTCGAGCGGCAGCCGCGAAGGCGTAACGTATATCGTCTCCTCGAAATAGGGCCCTTCCAGTGGGTCCGGCTTGTCGAACAGGGCCAGGCAATGCAGGCGGTCTCTGTCCAGCAGACCTTCAAGCGCGACCTCGACCCCTGGAATGTAACCCTCGATCAGGAACGGTTGCCCGTCTCCTATCAACGCGGTCAGCCTTCTGACGGCCGCGCCCAATTCGCAGCGCAGATTAGCGCGAATGACGCCCCGGCTCCCGTTCAACTCCTCGGGTTTGATCACGCATGGATACCCAATGGCTGCCTCCGCACGGGCGATGATCTCCTTCAGATTGTCACCGATTCGAAACTCGGCAAAGGCCGGCACAGGGGCGCCGCAAGCGGCAAGCATCGTCCGCATCCGATACTTATTCCGAGCCGCCTCCGCCGCCATCGGGTCGTTGTGGGGCAGGCCCAGCTTTTGGGCAACCAACGCAGCCACCCTGGACCCTGAATCATCCAGCGCCAACACCGCATCGTAACGGGTTTCTTCTTCCGACCCGGTGGAATTGGCCAACGCGTCAATAAGCTGGTCGGAGGCCTGAACCGGGCGCCCAAAGTCAGCGCCGAGAGGAAAGTTCCACTCTTCAGCCAGCATTCTGGGCAGGTCCACCGCCACGACCGCTTCGATACCCAGCCGTGCAGCAGCATCGACATAGTCCTGGGTGCGGTAGCTGTTTGGCGTAGTGAGCAAGAGCGCTCGTTTTGAGTACACACTTGGCTCCCGTGCGCGGCCCGACCGGGCGGGCATTGTCAGAAGATCGAGGCGAGCGCCCGCCAGCGCTCCCTTTGTCGCACCGGCATTTTGTCAAGGTACTCCACTGCCGGGGCGCCGAGAGCGCCGGTCCCGTCCTGCGGCCGCCGGCGTCCAAAACACGCAGCGTAGCTGATTACGGCTTCCTGGTCTTCTTCGCTAAGCCCTGCGAGCAAGACGCCGGCCGACGCCCCGCTTTGGAACAGCGACTCCCGCTCGTCTACGCCAGCCGAATCCCGGCCGGGGCTCTCACTGATGATGACCCGCCTCAGATTGGCCTGACTCAGTTTCTGGAGAAGCTCGGCAAAAATCGTTACCACAAGGGGGTGGTTGGTGCGCGCTGCCAGCACTGCCGCCCGGCTGAAACAGTAATCCCCGGCCAAAATCGTACCGCCAAGCAGGAAACTGTCGATCGGGTCGGCCTGTTTGGGCTTGAGCAAAAGGCGGTGGATGTTGAGTGCGATCTGCAGAAGCTCCAGCGCCGAAGCCAGCGCCACCCTCCGAAACTCATCCGCGGCCGAATCGTTCTCCGGCGCCGCCGAGGCAAGCACTACGCCCGCCAGCACCTGCTCGTCCGCCAGTTCGCTGCGGACGAACTGCGCCAGCCCATCGGGAAGATCGGCCACCGCCTCTTCAAGCTTCGCGGCAACGAGATTCAGTTCCGCCTGAAGTGCATCGCCAACCTGTTCAGCCATTCGGCTTTCCTGGATTAGTCGGTCTCATCTCCGACGATTTCCCGGTAAATCGTCTCCAGATCCCCATCGCTATAGAAGTGGATGACGAGACGACCGCTGCCGTCTGCCTTGCGGTCGAGGGTTACCTTGGTGCTGAGACGGTCGCGGAACCGGTTCTCCCAGTAGCGGACCTGCGCCTGCAGGTGGGGATGTTCTTCCTCCGCTTCCTGCGCCGGCGGCTCTTCCTGCCACTTTCGGACGAGCTCTTCTGCCTGCCGCACGTTCAACTCCCGCGCCACAATTGTGTCGAGAGCCTTCAGTTTGTCTTCGTCGCTGTCAAGGCTCAAAAGGGCACGCGCATGGCCCGCGCTTATCATCCGATCGTTCAGCGCTGCCTGGATCTCTGCAGGCAGCGCCAAAAGACGTACTGCGTTGGCCACGGCCGACCGGCTTTTCCCCACCCGATAGGCCACCCGTGACTGGGTCAGGCTGAACTGGTCAATCAGTGTATTAAAGGCAGCAGCCTCTTCCAAAGGGCTCAGATCGTCGCGCTGCAAGTTCTCCACCAGAGCCAGTTCCAGCAACTGCTGCGACGTCGCCTCACGCACGACGGCCGGCACGACCGCCAGCCCGGCCTGGCGCGCCGCCCGCCAGCGCCTCTCTCCCGCGACCAACCAGTAGCGCTGCGGTTGATCGGGACGCTCGGCTACAATAAGCGGTTGGATGACACCATGCTCCCGGATAGAGGTGGCCAGCTCAACCAGTGTGGCCTGCTCGAAGCGCGTCCGCGACTGGTGGGGATTCGGCTCGATCTCGTCGACGGGAAGTTCGCGGATTCCTTCGTCACCGGTCCGAGCAGCCTGTTCTTCCGTCTCGCGCTCGTCGTCAGCGGCAGGTCTGCCGAGCAGAGCGCCCAGCCCGCGACCCAGTCCATGCCTTCGGAGGGGATTCAAGTGTTCTGTTCCAGTTTCTCTGCTCATCGATAAGTCACCGTGGAATCTGGTGATCCTGGCAGACCATCGGTGGCCGCTTCAACCCCGACTGGAAAACGACCCATAAACTCGGCGGCCAGCGCTTCATATGCCAGCGCGCCGGCGCTCTCCGGGGCATAGCTGAGCGCTGCCAGTCCGTGACTTGGCGCCTCACTGAGGCGAACTGAACGGGGAATCAGCGTCTCAAATGTCTCCAAAGGAAAATGCGCTCGCACGTCCTCCACCACCTGGGCGCTGAGTTTCGTGCGCGCGTCCGACATAGTCAGCAGGACTCCAGCGACCTTGAGACGGCCGTTGAGAACCTTTCGAACTTGCTGAACCGTACTCAGCAGCTGGCTCAATCCCTCAAGCGCCAGATATTCGCACTGCACCGGAATGATGATCCTATCCGCGGCAGTCAGCCCGTTTATCGTAATCAGGCCCAGGCTTGGCGGGTCGTCGATGAACACGTAGTCATACTGGCAATGTAGAGGCTGGAGCGCCTTCGAGAGCAGCTGCTCGCGCGCCATTCTTGCGGCCATCTCCACTTCCGCGCCTGCCAGATCGAGATTGGCAGGCACCAGATTCAACCCTGGGAGCTTCGTTGCCGTGACAGCTTCCTGAACGGGCCTGTTTTCGATGAGAACATCGTAAAGGCTTGTCCCGGGTTTCCTGGGGTCAATACCCAAGCTGGTTGTCGCATTTGCCTGCGGGTCGCTATCAACGAGCAAGACTTGGCAGCCGGCGCTGGCCAGATAAGCGCACAGGTTGACGGCCGTTGTCGTCTTTCCCACGCCTCCTTTTTGATTGGCGATTGCGAAAATCTGGGCTGTCATTTGCCTCACAGTTTTGGAGAGTTACCTACATGAACGCGAACCAGCCCGTCCTTCAGAGGCTTCACAGTCTATGCACCACCGTGCCGCCAGGGATGCAGAGCCATATAGTCCAACACCATCTTGTGGCTGGGAATCCCCGTCACGCCCTGACCTTCAACGCCAAAGGAGGCCGTTACATTCGCGTACCGAGCCGCGTCCAGCGGGTCTCCCGTCTCATCGAGACGAAGCAGGAATGCAGTGGCAAATATGTCCCCGGCTCCGGTAGGGTCCACTTCTGTTGCCGGACGGGGAGGAATCGGGACAGTTTCTATCTCTGCGTCCGGTCTGCGCCTGTAGACGGTGCTACCGTCCCGGTATTCGGTCAGGACAACGAGCGAAATGCACTCAAGAAACTCTTCCACCTGTCTCAGGTCGCCGTCAATGTCCTCTTTCGACAGTATGAGCGCATCGAGATAGGGAAGGATCTGCGCCCTATCCCTCCACGGCGCCGGGTAAACCCTGCCATCTGCGTCCCACCGACGCATCCAGCCCTGGGGCACTGCGGCTACGATCGTGTCGGCGTCAAATATGGAGGCCACTTCCGACGGCACCTCGTTTACGAGAGGGCCCAGGAGAGCAATATGGGGCGCCCTCAACTGAGGGGGAATGTCCACTGCTGCAATAGGCGGCGAAGGCGTGTAGCAGTACTGCACGCGTCCGTCCGGCGTGTACAGATTCGCAAAAGTCGTCGTGTTTGAGCAAGGCAGTACGTGCAGGTCTGCCAGACCGCTCAATTCAGACAGGTCAACATCGTCGCCAGCTCGAGTCAGAACAGCCGGCCTGCGCCCTAGGCGGGCAGCAGTGACCGCGGCAAAGCTGACTGTACCCCCCAACAAGTAGTCGGTTGCGGCGGGATCCGCAGTCGCAATGTCGCGAGTAACCGTGCCTATAGCAAGAAGATCGATCGACATTGACGGTCCGTGATCTGTAGACGCCTGGTATCCCTTGCCGATTCCGTGCCCGCTTGCCCTCCGGCTACCCCTTCCAAATGAATTGAGCCGGTGGAGAAGTCCTGTACCTCAGCCATCCGGCAGGCAGTTGCTGAACCGGGCCCCCCTCATTTCAGAAGGATCTGCACTTTGCGGCGTGTGTCCTCTCCGGTACTTGCCGTATAGACGCGCTCGTGATTGCGCAAGGCAATATGGACGAGACGGCGCTCGTTTGGCGGCATCGGTTCCAAAGAGGCCGGCCGCCCGGTGGCTACGACCTGCTCTGCCAGGCGGTGGGCCAACTGGCTCAGCTGCTCGGCCCTTCTCTGCTTGTAACCGTCAATATCGATAACAATGTTCTTCCAACGATGCAACTCCTGATTAACCATAAGTCGAATCAGGTACTGCATGCTCGAAAGAGTCTCGCCATTGCGCCCGATGAGGAAGCCCAGGTCCTCCCCGACAACATTCAGGCTGAGCGCACGGTCACTGTCCTCCGGGTTTTCCTGCCAGGAAACTTCAATCTCGGCCTTAATGCCCAAGTGGACCAACATCTGGTTCAAGAGATCGAATGCAAGGTCTTCCAGTTCTGCGTCGTCCGCACCCCCTTCCGCATCGATCCCCAGCTGCGTGTCCTCCGTCGGGTCCGGGTCTGATTCCACTTCGACAGTTGCGGAGACCCCGGTTGGCGCATCGTCAGAAATTATCTCGGCGGTCTCTTCCGGTTCCGTCCTCGCTTCGACCCCGACCTCTTCTACTTCTTCGCCATCATCCCGGGCCTGAGCTTCCGAGGGTTCATCTGTATCTCGGCGTGTAAGACGCACAAGGGCATCAGATGCGCCGATTCCCAGGATACCCCGGCTGCCCTCGTTGATCACTTCGATCTCGATTTCTTCCCTGGAAACCCCAAGTTGGCGCAGTCCTTCGTTGACAGCCGCTTCCACAGTCTTCGCATTGTATTCGTAGCTCTGACCTTCGTTCATCTTATCGTCTCTTTCGATTACGCCGATTCCGACGGCGCTGAGGCGTCCTCTTTCGTACGACCTCCGTTGCTTCCGCAGCCGGTGTCACGGTCGATCCGCCGTCCGACGTTGCCACGCCGGCTGTGGCCGGCAGGGCCTGGGGCGCGGCAGGCGCAATCGCGTTGTTCACACCGCTCAGGTAGTTTGCGGCGTAGGTCTGGCCCAATTGCAGCAAGTTGCTGGTTACCCAATACAGCGAAAGTCCTGCCGGCACCTGCAACGTAAAGAAGCCAAACATAAGGGTCATGATCGTGGTCATCTGCTTCATCATTCCTGCCTGGCCTTCACTGCCCGTAGGCGTGGTCGCCGTCGTCATGCGCTGCATGTAGACCTGGCTGATCATGAGCAGGGCCGGCAGTACCAGGTATGCCAGCAAGAGCAGGTACTCACCATTATTGAATTTCTCGGGGATCCAGGCAAGGCCGCGCGTGAATTCAGGAAAGCCCAGGTCAGGAATCCAGAAAAAACGGGCATCCGTCAAGGACGGACCCAACGCAACCAGGGCCGAATACAGCCCAAACAGGACCGGCATCTGTACAACCATCGGCAGGCAGCCGCTAAGCGGATTGACCCCTGCCTCCCGATACAACTTCATCTGTTCCTGCGCCATCTTGTCCTTGTTTTTGCCGAATTTTTTCTGTAGCTCCTGCAGTCTAGGCTGAAGACTCTTCTGAGCCTGCATGCTCTTTATCTGGATCATCGTCAACGGGAACGTGATCAGTTTAATGATGATCGTAAACAGAATGATGGCAAACCCCCAACTGTAGGGTATGTCCCAATTCACCAGACTCGCGTTCAGCCAGATGAGAGACTTGGCCAGGGGAAAAACAATCAATACCTGCCACCACCCTTCTGCCTCGGCAGTGTTCCAATCCACCACACCTTCGCGGGGGACCCCACAACCGCCAAGCAGAAGCGCCGCCGATACCAGGATCAACAGCCAGAGAATCCTTCTGCGAATCACAGTTTTTCTCCTAATCGCCGCGCCAAACATTGGCGCCGGCAGGGCCGGTTTACGTCACGGCTGACACAGCCTGGGGCGCTGTTCGACTTCGACCAGACAGACCGTCTCACCTTCCAGACGGCCCCGGCATCCACAGAACTGCCGCCATCCTGAGTCCTGGTCGGGTGAATCGCAGTCCGGCAAACTGCCCCTCACCGCTGGCCGATTCCTACTCCAGAGGGAACGCAAGAGATCAGCAGCTCCTCAAGGAACCGGGTCGAATCCACCTGGATGCCATGGATGGCACCGGCATATGCGCCGCAATCCCATCCACCCGCCCTGGGCCGCCCCGTATCGTTCCACCGCCTCGTATGTGTACTGGGAGCAGGTCGGGTAGAAGCGGCAATTGCTCCCCATAAGCGGCGAAATGCTCCTCTGATAGAGTCTTATCAAGAGTAACAGGACGGCGCGCACGGCATGCCTCTCTCAGGCTCGGCCCTCGTTCCGGCCCACATCGGTGACGAACAGAGCTGCCCGGACAAAAAGGCGTGCAAGGGCAGCGTCGATCTGACCGTACGTTGTCTTCCGAATCGGAGACCGGGCTATTACAACGCAGTCCCATCCTGGCTGAATCTGACTCATGCGCAGTCGAACCGATTCACGCATCCGCCTCTTTACACGGTTCCGTACAACCGCATTGCCAATACGGCGGCTCACAGAAAAACCGAAGCGGCTGTAGGGAAGGCGATTCTCCAAAATGCACAAGACGGCAAGGCGGTTGCTATACGTCTGTCCCGTCCGGCGGATCTCCTGGAACCGGCTGTTGTCCCGTACTCGATAGCGTCGTTTCAAGCCGCTGCGCTTCCAAAAGATTCAGTAAGATCTCAAGTGCAGTGGGTTGGCAAGGCCAGGAGAGCCATGGTGTCTTGCTCCTCACTCAGCCTTCCCCCTCTCCCGTACCCGCCCGCAGCCGTACCGGCTGTGCTGGGCTTACGCCCCCCGTCATTTCCGAGGTCGTCCAACTAGAATGTTCGTTTGCGAGTTGAAAGCTGGACAGTCAGTTCGGTCCGCTGCTTCAGCCGGCGCCGCTTCAAAACATTGCGTCCGCCGGGTTTGCTCATGCGTTTTCGAAAGCCGTGTGTCCGCAGCCGCTTGCGAACCTTTGGTTGCCAGGTCCGTTTGGGCATATCCCTACTCCTTCAAAAGTAACAATTCAGAATAACTACCAATAGTCAATTATACGCGGCATCGACTGCCAGTGTCAAATCTTCCGCCATTTTCGATACTCCGCGATTCCCAGTTCATACATTCCTCCAAAGAACCGCCTCTGAATTAGAAAGCAGGCTTTTTCGCTCAATTATGCCGTATGATATAGTACTATACAGCCGCCGGTTCCCCATCGGGCGGCTGAGCTTCCGTCAACCCGGTGCCGCCTCCGGGCATTTGGCGTTGCAAAATGAACTGTAGAGTATCTTGAACTCTGAATCAGAAAACGCCCCCCGAACTTCGGCCTACAGCGAAAGACAGTCCGAAGAAAATCAGGCGGCCACTGGACCGAAAGTTTCGTCACGGGATGAACTGTCCTCTCTGCAAATGCTGGAGGAGTCGGCGGCACAGCTCGCCGCGTTGCGTCAACGCGCCGAATTTCTTCTTGAGAAGATGTCAGCGGGACCCGGCGCCGCCCCCTCCAGCGAATCCTCGGATGGAGCCACTCAGATCCCCGCAAGACCGGCGGAGGACCAGCCGCGACCTGTCTCAGGTTTCGACCGGAACGATGTGTCCGAACCAGACACGCTGACCCAATCAGAACCAGATCAGAATAGTTCTGCTGTTCCCGATACTTCAGCCACAAGTTCGGGCAAGGTCGAACACGGGGATCGGGAACCGGAACTGTCTCGTCGCTCCCAATCATCGTCTCAACAAGATAACCCGTCCAACCCCGATACGGCTCCCCGGTCCGAAAGTCTCAGCCAGCCTCTCCGAGTCATCGACCAGCCCGTCGAGAATGACCTGCACGATAACCGGCCGGGCCTTGATCCGTCGCCCCAGCCTGCGCATCAGCAGCAGCAGTTTCCCATTCAGAATTATCAGCCGCAGTCTGATTCTCTTCTGGACAGTCCCATCACCGTTGCGCCGCCACCAGACCGATTCAAGTTCGAGGTCGCGCCCGAATCACCGTCTGCCGACGCTCAGTTGATCGAGGAAGAAATCCTCTTTCTCTATGAGGCAATCGACCGGTTCCGGGAAACGCGGCGCGAAAACACGGGTCATGCCCTGTCGTTATTGCGAGAGGCCAGAGAGATCATCTCAAGCCAGCCCAATCGCATGGAAAGGGCGCAGTACAATATTCAGCAGGCAAGACAGATAATCGAACGCTCCAGGATCACCCGCAGGCGCTCACGCGGCATTGCGCTCCGCACGTTCAGCTTGCTCATCCTTTGGCTGGCCGGTCTGGGGGGTCTTGGCGCCGCCCTCTATCTCTATCCGCTTGATGTAAACGAAATTATCGAAACAGTGTCTTCGAGTACGGGATGGAACACATCCCACTACTATCCCCTGCTGTGGACCGTTGCCACCGGCGGGATTGGCGGCTGGCTGGGCACCGTTTCATTCCTCTTCGAACGCATGCGAGCGCATGAAGAGTTTGACCGCCAGTACATCCTGCGATCATTGATACAGCCGCTCATGGGCGTGATCTTAGGGCTGATCGTATACTGGCTTTTGGCGGCCCTCTTCAACGGCCTGAACAGCTCGATAATCGTTCACCCGGTGACCACCTACTTGCCCGCGGCCGCGGCCCTTCCCATCGGCATATGGCAAGTGTACGTTTACGCCGCTATCTTCCGCATCACCAGCCTGGTGACCTTCCAACGCCGCCGTCGTTGGTAGCCTTCAGTAGCAGGACCACCACAACCTCGCGCACCTGTCGCCCTGCAGTGGCGCAGACCCATTCCACGCCCAACTCCCGATTCGGCTAAGGTATCTCGCCCTTGGCGGCCTACCGGCATTTGCGCTACAATCTCCTTGAAGTGTAACGAACATATGAGCCACAAGTCCCGGAGGACTATCCAGTGCCAGGCGGAAAGTCACTGGTGGAAGTAGTCATATTTCTCCCGATTCGCCGCTCTTTCAGGCGGGAGGAACTGCCGCCGCCCGAGGATGAGCTCGGCGGCACCGAAGAAGGCGGAACACTGAATCACTCACCCCGTCAATTGAGGCCGGAATCCGTTCACCAGCGCACTGGGGGCGCAGCTCGATTTCAGACCTTCCACTATCACCTGCCTCCCGATCTCAGAGGGGAAGTCGAGCCCGGGCACCTGGTGTGGGTCCCCTTTGGCGCGCAGAAACTGCAGGGAATCGTAGTTAGGTCCGCACAGTCCTCTCCCGTCGAGACAAAAGCCATCGACCGCCTAGCCCGGCCGCAGCCCGTGTTGACCCCGGTCCAGCTGGACATTGCCTTCTGGATCGCCGACTACTACGTCGCGCCTATCTCCGAAGCCGTAAAGCTCTTCCTGACCCCCGGCCTCCTCAGCAAGGGCGGGGAGCCTCCCAAAGTCCGCGTCAAACGGGAAGAACAGATAGAGCTTCTCATCGAACCCGCAACCATCCGTGAACGTCTTCTTGGACTCGAACACAGCAGCAAGCAGGCACAGGTCCTCGCTGAATTCCTGACCGATCCCTCCCGCGCGAGGTCACTCAAGGAACTAAGGACCGCCTGCAATCTATCTTCGATAGCGCCCATTTCAGCCTTGCAGGAAAAAGGGCTGGTCCGTCTGGTGAACGAAGAAGCAATGTTGGCCCAGCCCCCCGGAGCCGCCGAAGAGGCCATTTTGCAAATGAAAGGCGCGTCAAAATACGAGGCCATTCTGCAGGCCCTCGCCCAATCCGACGCGCCGATGTGGAAGACCGAGATCTATGCTGAAGTCGACGCCAATCTGGCCGTCCTCCGAAGACTGCAGGACGCCGGACTGATCCGGCTCGAACAGAAAGTGCGCTACCGGGATCCACTCGGCGGACGCATTTACCCAAGGAGCATCCCCCCAAAACTGACAGATCAGCAGCAATACGTTTGGGACGAGATCAGTACAAGCTGCTTTCCAAGAGTTGCTACTGAATCGAATGGCGCCATCCCAGAAAATGGCAGTCCTGCAGACGCTGCGATTCGAGGCAAGTGTTTTCTCCTCCATGGAGCAACCGGCAGCGGCAAGACCGAGGTCTACCTGAAGGCCATGGCCGAAACACTGGCCCGCAATCGCCAAGCCATCGTCCTTGTTCCGGAAATCGCCCTCACCCCCCAGACCGTCTCCCGTTTCGCTGGCCGCTTCCCCGACCGGGTCTCCGTTATCCACTCCGGATTAAGCGCCAACCAGCGCTATGACGTCTGGCGCAGGGCACGCGAAGGCAAGATCGATGTGATCGTGGGCGCCCGCAGCGCGCTCTTCTCTCCTCTTCCCCGACTGGGCCTGATCATCGTCGATGAAGAACACGAGTCAACATACAAGCAGGACACCGACGAATGGGGGAGTTTTACCGTCTTCTACGACGCTCGCACCGTCGCAACCCAGCTGGCTGCCGCAACAGGCAGCGCCCTGATCTTCGGAACAGCCACCCCTTCCCTGGACTCTTACCATGCAGCGCAAAGCGGCAGGCTGAAGCTCCTTGAAATGCCCGACAGAGTAATGGGGCACGGTGAACTAGAGGGCGAACGTCCGAACGAGAAGGTCGAGACGTCAACAGCTCCCCTGTACACAGCCCTCCCTCCCGTCGAAATCGTCGATATGCGCAATGAGTTGCGTGTCGGTAACCGCAGCATCTTCAGCCGCAGTCTTCAGTCCGAACTCCACGCCGTTCTCGACGCCGGCGAACAGGCCATCCTCTTCCTCAATCGCCGCGGCACCCACTCCTTCGTCATGTGCCGCGACTGCGGCTTCGTCGCCGAATGTCCCCGCTGCGAGACCCCCCTTACCTTCCACGAACGCGCCGCCCAGCTAATATGCCACCGCTGCAATGCTCGCGAGCCGATCCCCGACAGCTGCCCGGCCTGCCGCAGTCACCGCATCCGCTTTTTCGGTACCGGCACGCAGCGCATCGAAGAGCTCGTAGGCCAGATCGCTCCCCGCGCCCGCCTGCTGCGCTGGGACCGCGACACAACCGGCCGCAAAGGCAGCCACGAACAGATTCTCGATCATTTCGCCAGTCACGAGGCCGACGTCCTCATCGGCACACAGATGATCGCCAAGGGACTCGACTTGCCGCTCGTCACTCTGGTCGGCGTCGTCGCCGCCGACGTCGGCCTCTATCTGCCAGACTTCCGCGGCCCGGAACGCACTTTCCAACTCTTGACCCAGGTTGCCGGCCGCGCCGGCCGCAGCCGCAGAGGCGGGCGCGTCATATTCCAGAGCTACACGCCCCAACATTACGCGCTCCAGGCGGCCGCCGGACACGACTACCACGCCTTCTACCAAAGGGAAATGGAGTTCCGACGCGAGCAGGATTACCCTCCTGTCAGCAGGCTTGCACGTCTCATTTTCTGGGACAAAAAGCTGGAAAAAGTGGTGGAGCAGTCCGACCGGATGATGAGAAACCTGCAGATGCGTGCTGAGGAGATCGGCATCTGGGGGGAAGGAATCGATCTGCTGGGCCCCACCCCGGCGCCCTATGCCCGCTTTCGCAACTACTTCCGCTGGCAGATAATTGTACGCGCGACCGACCCCTCCGCTTTTCTGCACGGCATCGACATCCCCTTCGGCTGGCGTATCGACATCGACCCGGTTTCAATGATGTGATTGAGGATGTAAATCGTGGGGAAAAGAGAGACTCTAAAGATCTGTCATCAGCCTTCGATAGTTCCGGCCCGGTGCAATCTTGCCCAACACACGCACCCCACTCGCACCGGTACTCTCCGGCACATTGCCTCCCTCACCCTGCACCGTCAGCCAGGCCAGCAGAGCAAAACCAAGCGCCTCTTTCGAGTCCTCGTCACCGGGAACGCCCGCCACTTCCGCGTACCGCACCAGCGAGACCTGACGCCCGCACCTCCGCGCCACTTGCGCCCCGATCCGCTCCATCAGCACGGGGTTGCGAGCGCCTCCACCGCAAACGACCACTTCCATCACAGGCAACGGCGCGAAGCGGCGGTAGCTTTCGGCAATGGACGCCGCCGTCAACTCAGTAACCGCGGCGGCAAAATCGGCCATCGACAGCCCAGCTTCCGCCGCCTCCAGACAATAGTTCCCGGCCAGCGCACTGCTGAACAACTCCCGCCCGGTCGACTTGGGAGGGGGCTGTTGAAAATAGGGATGTTCAAGCCAGCGTTCGACCAGCTTGTCATCGCAGCGCCCGCGGGCCGCCAGTTCGCCGTCCTTGTCAAACCGCAGGGCGCCGTCCGTAGCACGGGCCGCCACCCAGTCGATCAGCACGTTGCCCGGCCCGGTGTCAAAGGCCTGAATCGACGCATCCGAACCCTCAGGCGGCAGAAGCGTGACGTTGCCGATGCCGCCGATATTCTGAACCGCCCGACATCCACCCAGAGTTGCCGGGGGCCGCAGAAATAGCCTGTCAAAGATCGGAATAAGCGGAGCCCCCTGCCCTCCGGCCGCTACATCGGCTACGCGAAAATCGGCAACAGTTGTGATCCCGGTCCTCTCCGCGATGACCGCCGCCTCCCCAATCTGAAGAGTTGACTGGACCGAGCCGTCTTCCTCTACTTCGTGCCAGACTGTCTGCCCGTGGGATCCGATAAGGTCGACCTCTTCAATGGCCCTCCCACTTGCTTTGGCTACGCGCAGGACAGCTACGGCGAACTGTTCCCCTAACAGGAATCCGGCCCGGCTCAAAGCGCGCGTTCCGCCCCGCCCAGCGATCAGTTTTCCGATTATTTCCCGCTCTCGCACAGGCCAGGGAACAGTCTCGAACGCAAGCTGCCGCATCTGCGGACCGTCGGCAGATCCCGTTATCTCTGCCAGAACCGCGTCAATCCCGTCGGCAGAGGTCCCGCTCATCAGTCCAACAACTCTCATCTCGGCCGCTTTCCAACTGTTTCCAGGAATTGGGACTCGACAGTCGCGCAGTTCATTCTACTTCCCGCTTTCCAGACTCAGGCCCAGATGCGCCCACTTACGATACGGCCGGAATCCGCACTTGGCATAGAAATCCAGGATGGTCGTCCAATCGATCACGCAACCGTTTATCCCGCTGTTGTGGAGCCGCCTCAGTCCCGCATCCAACAGATAAAGCCCCAAGCCCTGCCCGCGCAGGCGCTCGCTGACCCCGATCGACCCCAGCTGTGCCCACGGGCGCGCCAGCCCGTAGGGAAAGAAACGGTCGATCGGGCTGACCGAATCCTCGAAAGTGAGGCGGCAAGATCCACTTACACCTTCATCGGTCCACAACAGCATGTAGTCTGAGATCCGCCCGCCTTCCTCCAGGAATCTCTCCGCCTGCCAGAGCCACCGTCCCGGAAACTCTTTGGCCAGAAAACCCAGCAGCTCCGCCTCCTGTCCGGGCTGACCCGGCCGCGCCGCCCCCGGCACATCACTCAGTGGAGGCGGTTGATAGTGGCTGAGTGAACGCGCTACGTCCCAAGACAGGGGTTCCTCGTCGCGCTCATACCCGCACGCCAGGAAAAACGCCTCAGCCCCCGACCCGGCCGGAGGACCAGGCACAAATGGACGAAGCCCGCCGCCGACACGAATCCGACCAGTTGACCGCGGCTCTGCCGGCTCTTCAGGCCCTGACCCGCCTCCGCCGGGCAGACGAGGGGAGCCGGCGCCTGGTACGCTTTGCGAAGCCAGCCACGCTTCAGCCCATTCCAGCAGCGTCCTCCCGATGCCCCGCCTCTGAAACGCAGGCGCAACGGCAATTACCTCGATCCAGCCCGCGACATCCGTACGCATTGCAGGCGGCGCGCCGGGATACGCGCTGCACAACACGTATCCCACGGGACGGCCCTCCGCGAGAGCAAGTCGCCCCCCGCGCGCGACGCCCACATCCTCCGTACAGTTGTATTTCAGGAATCTCTCGGTAATGGGAAGTTCGTTGCCAGTGGACTCGTTCCAGAACTCCACAGCCCGCTGCACATGCCGGGGATCCTTCACATCAAACCCGAGCAACTCAACCGCAGCCCCTGCCGACATTTCACCCATCCTACCCGTCATGCGTCCAACGCAATGCCAGCCCCCTGTTCCAGCGCCTTGTTGTAAACCACGCGGGCAACTGCCACGTCTTGCGCCGCCAGTCCAACTGACTTGAAGAAGGTGATCTCTTCGTCAGCTTCGCGTCCGGGCAGGTCCCCCTCGACAATCGCCCCGATCTCGCCGTGGATCCGACCGGCGTCGTAACTGCCCTCTTCGATGGGTCGGAGCAGATCACCTGCCTCCGCCAGACATGCGCTCATCTGATCAACCACGACTTTGGACCGTTCCAGCGTGACCGCATCCACTTCGCTCGCATAGGGCAGGTGCGAGCCGATCCCCGAAATGTGGGCTCCGGGCCGCAACTGCGCGCCATCAAAGAGGGGTTCATGCGCGCTGGTTGCCGTGACAAGGATGTCGGCTGCTGTGACGGCCGTTTCGACGTCGGCCGTCGCCTGCGCCGAGACACCGAACCTTTCCGTCAACTCGATTGCCAGGGACTCCGCATTCGACGGCGTCCGCGAAATCACAAAGACCCGTTCAATCGCGCGCTCGCACAGAGCCGCCTCTACCTGATAGGGGGCCTGCACGCCGCTCCCGAAGATCGTCAGCGTCCGCGCATCCTTTCTCGCCAGATAGCGCGCCGCCACACCCCCTGACGCCCCCGTACGCATGGCAGTCAGATGCCCGGCATCCATCAGCGCCAGCAACGCGCCGTCTCTGCCGTCGAAAAGGACCACATTCCCCTGGATCGCCGGCAGCCCTCGGCGCACCGGATTTGTTCCGTAGAAAGAGATGAGCTTCGCCCCTAACGCATCCAGCTCTCCGCCCAGATAGGCCGGCATCGTCATCAGACTTCCGTCGTGCGGCTCGACCGGAATGTTTGAGCGAACAGGGAGTTGCGCCTCGCCGCGATAGATCAGGCGGTAGGCCTCAGCAACGGCCTCGATGGCCGCCGGCATGTCCAGGAGTTTCTCTACGTCGTTTCGCGTCAACCAGAGTGGCATAGTGTTCGGAAGGCGTGGATTCTTGATGACTTAAAGGCCGGGATAGAATAGCACAGGGAATTGGCCGTTACAATTGCCGCAAGCGCAGGAAGATTGTACAATCAGCAAGTCAAGAAACGAAACGTCCTGCCGCCAACAGGATCAATGCCTCCCGGAGAATCAACATGCCCACAGAACTCATCGCCCCCGCCCGAGAGCAGGTCGCCTTTCACGAATACGAAGGCCCGCCCCTCGCTTCCGATCAGGTCCGCGTCCGCAGCCGGTTCGGCGCCGCCAAGCACGGCTCCGAAATGGCCATGTTCCAGGGCTACGCCGGCCATCGGGGCAACTACGACGGCGAACTGCACATCTTCACGCAGGAAAGTCAGATGGTGAAGTACCCAAGCGGTCTGGGCAATATGTGTGTGGGCGAGGTCATTGAAGTTGGATCTGACGTTCAGGGCATCAGCCTCGGCGAGACCGTCTTCGCCCACGGCTCCTTCCGCCAGGAGCATGTATGGCCTGCCGACCGTGCCCGCAAACTGCCCAACGGCGTTCCCTGGCAGGCTGCGGTCTGCCTGGATCCCGCCGACTTCGCCCTAGGCGCCGTCCGCGACGGCCACATCCGCCTCGGAGACGCCGTCGCGGTATTCGGAATGGGCGCCATCGGCCTCTTCGTCGTCCAGCTCGCCAAATTGGCCGGCGCCTACCCCGTCATCGCTATCGATCCCATCCCACTGCGCCGCGACGTCGCCATCGAATGCGGCGCCGACACCGTCGTGGACCCGACCACCTGCGACGCCGGCCTCGAAATCAAGCTCGCCACGGACAAACGCGGCGCCGACGTCTGCGTAGACTACAGCGGCCACTACAGCGCACTGCAGGCCGCCCTGCGCGGTGTCGCCTACCTCGGCACCGTCGTCGCCGGCGCCTGGCCCGGCAGCTATCCCGCCGGCCTCGACCTCGGCGCCGAAGCCCACTTCAACCGCCCAACCATCGTATTCTCCCGCGCCTGCAGCGAACCGAATCCCGAATATCCCAACTGGGACGAGAACCGTCTCTTCTCGGTGGTCTGGCGCCTCCTCTGCGACGGCAGCCTGAAATCGGAACCGGTGGTCCAGCCTGTCGTCCCCTTCGACGACCTGCTTGAAGCCTATCCCAAGATCGCGACCGCGCCTGAGGAGAATGTCAAGCTGGGCGTAGCTTTCTGATTTTGTCGCCGGATCGAAAGCGGCGGGGAACAGTTCCGGCGCCACCCTCTTGCCCGCCTCACGGCATAGCCGGTTACACCAGGTTGTCTTCGATATAATCCCAGTTAATCTTGTAGCCCATGCCCGGTTCCTGCGGCAGATGGACATACCCTTCACTGTCCATCCTGTCGCCAATATCCTCCAGATAGGGCGGCGCCGTATTGCAGTCGATGCCCGGCGCGAGCAGACCGCGTTCGTAGTATTCGCACGTATCCTCGCTCGTCGAACCAAGGATCTGCAGATTGGCGAAACCGCTCATGTGAATCTCGCACTTCACGCCGAACGCCTCCGCCACCGCGACCATCTTGCGCACACCCGTGATGCCGCCCCGCAGCACATCTATCCTCGTCATGTCCGACGCGCCGCGCAGGATCCAGTCGGCTCGTGTATAGAGGCTGCCCGCCGCAATCTCCGGCGACAGAATCGGAATATCCAACTCCCGGCAAAGCTTGATGTAGGGCTGAACACGGTACTCATTCATCGGGTGCTCGTACCAGTAGTAGTCCAGCTCCTCCAGCACGCGCCCCACTTTGTAGGCCTCCTCATAGGTCCGATAGGTACCCCACGGGTCATAGCTCAGCACCATATCGTCTCCGACTGCCGCCCGCACTGCCCGGCACACTTCAATGTCCTTCTCGATATGCGAAGGCCGACCCGGAACCGCCTCCCGCGTCACCGGATTCCAGAAATAGTACGGGTGAATCTTGTAATGCGTGTACC
Organism: Caldilineaceae bacterium; assembly: GCA_965200615.1. Lineage (GTDB taxonomy): Bacteria > Chloroflexota > Anaerolineae > Caldilineales > Caldilineaceae > Bin5. The sequence goes on from OZ241377.1 coordinate 3,972,811, forward strand.
CCTCCTCCTTACACGCCAGAGCATGCTCCGCATACTCCTCGACGCTCCCCACATTCGGAAATGTGCTTGCGTACGCCTTTACCTTATCCCGACACCCTCCCAGCAACTTGTAGAGCGGCACGCCCATTGTCCGCGCCTGCAGGTCCCACAGCGTACAGTCCAGCGCGCTGAGCAGATGCTCCGGCACATTCGCCACCCACATCCAGTGCCAGAACCGCTCCCGGTCATACGGGTCCTCCCCTACGACCATATCCTTAAGCCGCCCCTCCATTTGCGCCCGGTCTTCCAGCGTAAGCCCGTCAGCATCCCCATGCCCGTGCCCGCCAAAATAGTATCCCTCCGCGCCCTCGTCGGTGATCACCTTCGTCAGCGTCTGCGTCACCTCACGCGGAAAGTGAAACCTGCCCTGATGAAACTGTTCCCTCACCACTCGAAACGGTATAACCTGAATGTCTACAATCTTCATCGTACCTTCACCCTTTCTCTCATGTAAGTTCAGATCATCCATAGGACCGGCAGCGCGGCCCTCTCGCCTCACCTGTTTTCACTCACTCATCGCCGACCGGATACAGCTCCTCCAACAGCACGCCCAACTCCTCCCTCGTCAGCGGGTCCATCGACGCGGCCGGCGCGCGCACTACCGCCGTCCGGATTACGCCCCGGTGGACGAGGATTTCCTTATGAACGCCATGAAACAGGCCCGCGCCCTGTGCTGTAAGCCGGGCAATCGGCACCAGGTACCTGTTGAATGTCTGCCACGCGCCCGATTCATCCCCAGCCTGGACGCGGTTCCAAATGTCTACAAAGGCCTCCGGCTGCGTACAGAACGGCATCGTCCCGATCGAGCCGCGGCGCATCTCTTCGATGAAATAGCCGCCCCCTGCACCTCCAAAGACGGTCAGCACGTCTCCCGCCTCCGCTGACATCGCGGCTACCTTCTCCACAACAGGAAAACTCTCCACTTTGATATACCGGACCCACTCGCACTCTTCCGCCAGCCGGCGCGCCAGCCCAGCCGGGATCGGCGAAGCCGCGACATCCTGGATAAATACCGGCAGCGGCACCGCATCAGAAATAGCGCGATAGTAGGCCAGCACCTCTTCCGCGCCAGCAGGGAAAAAGGACGGCGGCAGAACCATCAACGCGTCCGCCCCGTTTTCATGCGCCATCCGGCTGTAGTGCACGGCCAAGTCCGTCCCGTTCGCCCCCGTGTTGATGACCACAGGAACACGCCCTGCGACCTGATCAACGACGACGCGGGTCATCCAAGCTCGTTCCGCCTCGGTCAGCTTATAGACCTCGCTTCCCAGCGCAACCCCCAACCCGTGAACGCCGGCATCCAGATTGAAATCGATTAACCGGCGCAGACTCTCTTCGTCGATCTGCGACTCCTCGTCGAAAGGTGTGACCAGGATCGGATACACACCCTGCATAGTACTGGTCGCCATAGGTTCTCCTCTCGCAACTCTGGCTGTCGTCTGTTTCTCTCTGCATATTGCCGTCACTCCGTCAGAAAAGCAAGCGGTTCGCAGCTTCGGGAGCCCTGTCTCCGGGCCGTCGCTTAGGCAAGAAGACCATCCCTTCCTTCTTATGCCTATTCAATTGCTGCCGTTGAATCTCTCCCTTGCCTATGCTATGATTCCATGGCCCTCAACCATAACCATCCGGCCCGGCGTCCCCGGCCCTCCAGCCCGCCGCCCGGCACGTAATCAGAAAGGCAGACCCATGACCGACGTCCTCGTTATTTCCGGCACAAATCACGGCTTCGCGGACAGCGCCGCTGTCATCGGCGGCTTCCTCGGCGACGACCCGGGGATCAGTGTCACACTTACCGACGACAAGAGCATCTTCACCTCGTCCAACCTGGCGGAGCACGACGTCTGCGTACTCGGCTCTGGCTTCACTCGCTCCGAACGTCATGCTGACGGGACAGCCACCTACCATGCCGAGTTAACCCCGGAACAAGAGGAAGGCCTCTTCAACTTCATAGCAGGCGGGAAGGGCTTCGTCGGCGTCCATGGCACCGGTTGGTGGATCGGCGGTAAGGCCGCAACCATGCTCGGCGGACACGCCAACTGGCATCCGCCTGGTCTGACCTTCACCGTGAATGTAGACGACGCCTCCCACCCGGTGATGCAGGGCATCTCCGACTTTGAAGTAGAGGACGAAATCTACATGTCTGCCTGGGACCCCGCCATTCACGTTCTGGCCAGCGCCCAATGGGCCGATAAGGCACATCCCATGGCCTGGGTCAAGGCGTATGGCGACGGACGCGTCTTCTATACAACCCTGGGCCACACATCCCATACGTTTCAGCGGTCTGCCGTGCAACAGATGATGCGGCAGGGCACGCTCTGGGCCGCCAACGGAGCTGCCGACTGACGCATGCAGAGCAGGGCAGCGCCGGCCTGCTTGCACCTCTCGCACAACCAACCTACCGGCATCTCCTGCTCAGCAGTGTGCTCTGGTGGCAGACCTACTCGATCTGGGTCGTTGTGGCCGGGGTCGTCGTCCTTGACATGACCGACTCCGCGCTGGCGGTAGCCTTGCTTACTTTCTGGCGTCGCGCCGCACAGCTTGCTTTCGGGGGGTTCGCAGGATTTATCGGCGACCGCCTTGGGAGACGAAACACGCTCACGCTGAGCCAGATCGTTATTTTCGCGGCCTGTGTCTCCCTCCTGCTTCTCTTTGAAGGAGACAGGCTGAACGCCTGGCAGATTACGGCTGCCGCGTTCATCATCGGCGCGGGCTGGACGGTCGACGCTCCCGCACGGGCCGCCCTCGTACCCGACCTTCTCGGCAGCAGGCTCACTGCCGACGCCATAATGTTGGAGAGCCTGACGCACAGTATTCTCATCGGCGTGGGCGCGTATCTCGCTGGCTGGCTGCTCGACAGCTACGGCGCCGCCGCCGGCTTCGGCACTCTGATAGCGCTCACAGGCGTCAACCTGGCACTGTTGATCCGGCTAGGTCGAATGCAGGTGCCGCAGACAGTACCTATGGCCGACGGCGGCGTCTGGCAATCGATCGGCGAGGGCATCAGCTATCTGCGCAGCAACCGCCCGATGCTGGTTGTCGTGCTTGTTTCCGCTCTCATAAACATCATGGTCTTTCCGGCGTTGAGCCTGATGCCCGTCTTCGCCCGCGACGTTTTCGAACGGGGCGCCATTGGGCTGGGAACGTTAACCGGCAGCTACAGCATCGGCCTCTTCGCCGGCCTCTTCCTTACGCAGCGCCTGCGACGCAGTCTTTCCTTTTACTCGATTTTTGCCGCCGGTTCTCTGCTTCAGTGTGTTGCCTGGGTACTCTTTGCGCTTTCTCCGCTCTTCAGTCTGGCGATCCTGCTGCAGTTTCTGGCAGGCGTTGGGCAGGCGGGCTTCTATACCATGCGCAACGTGATTTTGCTCACTTCATCCAGCAATGAAATGCGCGGGCGCGCCATGAGCACAGTCGCCCTCAGCCAGGGCGTGGGCCTGCCAGGAGAGCTGGTCACCGGCTCTCTGGCCGAGAGCGCCGGCCCTCGCCTCACCGTTTCGGCGCAGGGAGCCCTCGCCACTCTGGCAGCGGTCGCCATCTTCTGGAAGGGAAAGGGCGCCCGCGCTACCACGCGATGAGCTGCACAAATCACAAAGAGCTCTGCCGCCGTCCCTCTGTGGCCCTTCGTAGATCGAGAAGTGTTCTCCGCGGACCCTGGTGAGCAGACTGAAAAGCCTGTCCCAAGAACCAGAACGCGTAGATACGCCAACGGCTCCATACCGGAATCAACTTGCCATTCCCAATCGGAGAGACCAGCCAAATGACAACCACGCTTGATATCAGCACACCCATGCCTCCGCCCCACTGGGCCCTGCTGCAAAGAAGGCTCCTCCGCGAGCAGGCTGAAGGCTGCCGCGCCTTCTTCGACCACTACTTCGACGACCGCGGCTACCTGCTCTGCGTGCCCCGCTGGGGCGGCGACGACGGCCCCGACGACGCAGCCGAGAACATTCTGAACTGGACGATGCTCCACGCCCTCGGCGCCGACGACGACATCCTCGGCCTCTACAAGCTCGGCTGGGAAGGTCATCTCCAGCAGTACACCGAGGCCAAAACGGTCGATGTGCCGATGGCCCGCGACGGTATGTACTTCAAAGAGTTTCCGGTCATGTTCGACTGGTTTCACAACGGCGAAGGCTTCTCGGCCTTCTTTCTCCAGGGCCTGTCCGACCCCGACGACCCCAAGTTTCAACTACGCTGCCGCCGCTTCGCCGGCTTCTACATGGACGAAGACCCGATAGCGAAAAACTACGATCCCGAGCACAAGCTGATCCGCAGCATGTTCAACGGCAGCCGCGGCCCCCTCCTGCGCAAGGCGACCGGCCTCGACTGGGCCGGCGACCCCATCGAAGTCGAAGGCCGCTTCCGGCTCGGCCACGGCGAGCGCAGCTACGACGAGATGGTGGCCCACTTCAAGGACTACAACGACGTTGTCGGCGACCATCCAATCAACATGGCGGCAACCATCTTGCCCCTCAACGCATTCATGCTCGGCCACGAGGGCAAGTACCGGCAGTGGGTCCTCGATTACGTCGACCAGTGGGTAGAGCGCACCGAGCAGAACGGCGGCATAATCCCCACCAACGTCGGACTGGACAACGTAATCGGCAGCGAATGCGACGGCCGCTGGTACGGCGGCGTCTACGGCTGGGGCTTCACCGTCACAGTCCCCCAGACCGGAGAGCTGGCCCACCGCACCTACTTCCACACTCGAGCCATTCACGGCTTCGGCAACGCCACGATACTGACCGGCGATCAACGTTACGCCGACTCCTGGCGCGGCGTCATCGACTACGTAAATGGCAACGCCCGCGAAATCGACGGCCGTCTCAAATATCCCAACGCGTACGGCGACTATTTCGGCGAGGAAGACTGGTACGACTTCCAGGACGAACCGTTCACTTCTGGCGCACTTGAAGTTTATTATTGGTCCATGAACCCGGACCACCGCGATCTCCTCACCAACGACCCCTGGATCCAGTACCTGGAAGGCAGCAACCCCGACTTCCCCGAGCAGGCGCTGCTGGCCGATTTCGACAGACTCAGACAAAATCTTGAAGTCATGCGCGCCGACACTGCCACGCCAGACACGCGGCTCTCCGACGACATGAATCACATCAACCCGGCGGTCATAGAGAACCTCAATAAGCTCATGCTCGGCGGGCTGCCCACTGGCCGTACCGGCGGTCCGCTCCACTGTCGCCTGCGGTACTTCGACCCTGACAACAGACGCGCCGGCATTCCCGCTGACGTCGCCGCGCTCGTCGAAAAACTGACCGCCTATGCAGTAACTGTGACACTCGTGAACACCGGCCAGGTATCGTCCCGGCGGGTGACAGTGCAGGGCGGCGCCTACGCCGAGCACCAATTCGAGTCGGTCACACTGAACGGGGAGACTGTCGAAGTGGAGGACAACACATTCGAGGTCAACATCGCGCCGGGCTGCGGCGCGCGCCTGGAAATCGCTACCAGTCGCTACGCGAATACGCCAACGCTGGCATTTCCGTGGCGACGGTGAAAGAGGACCCAACTCTTCTGACAGGCAGTATCGCTTGCGTAGAGCTTGCCAGGCCCGCGGAATGACAGACTCAGTTCGGATGCGAGTGGGAGGACGTTTCTGCAAGAACTGTTCGTTTCGAAGTGGGAGGGAATCTACCTGGCCGACGCGGCCAGCTCTGAAAGGCGGGCAAACATGGGCGCGTCGATCTCTTCATGCAGAACATGGGAGATGACCTGCGACCAGCCATGGACGAAATAGTCCCAGCCATCAGCAACTGTGAGGCAGCGTGCATGCATCTGCGCTTCGGCCTGGCGCATGAAGTCCAGTTCGCCGCGATAGTTCAGTTCCCAGACCACACTGTTCCGCGGAAAGAGAGCGCTGTCTGTCAATGGTGACCCAGGCGTGTCCTTGCCCATCCCGGTCGCATTGACCACGACGCTTCCCGGCGACCGCCCGGCCAGAATCTCGTCATTGCGCGTCGCGTCATTGTTCTGGATGAACTCGAAGCAGATATCCCGTCCCCCTTCGGCGCGGGTCCGCGCCACCATCTCCTTCAGCCGAACCAGCCGGGGGGCTGACCGGTTGACCACAACGATCCGCCCCGGACGGTCGGTTGCTTTGGCTTTTAGCATCAGGTGCAGAATCAGGGCAACGGCCGAGCCCCCCGCGCCTAGCATGAGCAGGTCGCCGCCTGTCCGGCCAAAGTAGCCCTCGTCGAGAATGGCATCCATGCTCAGCCCCCCTGCAACAGGGTCGGTCGCACGCCCAATCAACTTGCCCCCGTCCTTGGCAATGCTGGAGACCTCCTGCGTCGCCTGCGCGTAGGGTCCGAGCCCGTCAAACAGGTCCGCCGCCGCCGCCAGCAGGTCGATCTTATGTGTCGTGACGAGGGCGCCCAGGGCCAGGGGCTCCCGCTTGATATCCGCAACGATTTGCCGGTAACGATCGGGCGCCGCGTGAATCTCCACATCGACCCCGACCAGGGAGACCTCCGGACGACCCAACGCCTCCATCCACAACGGAAAGACCCGGCGGGATGAAGATTGTCCAGTCGTTACACCGATAAAGTAGAAGCCAGGTCCAGCCGGCTTGGGTATGCTTGACAGTTCCATTGGACTGTGATTCACTTCCTCTTCACTCTCTTGTCGGCGGCAAGAGTAGCACACGCCAGAATCCAGTGTCAACAGATGGACAACCAGTCGCACCTGACGGCTGTATCCCCAGGGAAGTTCGTTCAATACTCGAACCGCCGATGTTTCAGACTCAGCAGGCGCGAATCCGACAACCAATGGACGAACCCGATTCGGATCACGACAAGCCCAACAGGTCCTGGCAGCAGGCCAACGAAGCCCGCTTGCGCGGTGTAGCCCAACGTTGGGCGGCGAGCCAGGAGACCACTCTCTTTACCGAAGAGTGGGGGAGCTACTATGTCGCGGTCACTCGCGAAGGGCAGCGCCTCGTCCTATGGATGCTGGACGCGGCAGTGGCTAACACCGACTGGATCCAGAGCGCCATGGACCTCCGTGAACCGCTGCGTCTCCAAAGTTCCTACACGCAGGCAATGATCCTGTCACTCCTGTGGCAACCCTCGCCGAAATCAGTTTTCCTCAGCGGGCTGGGCGGCGGCTGCCTCGCCACGACGCTCCATCACCACCTGACGCGGGCCAGATTCACGTGCGTCGAAATCGCCGCCCCGGTCGTGACCGCCGCAACTCGCTACTTCGGCTTCCTGCCCGACGAACGCCTTTCCGTCAAGATAGCCGATATCCGCGACTTCCTGGATCATGACGCGGTTGACTATGATCTCATGCTTCTCGACGTTTTTTGCGACCACGGCGTCTCTCCGGAGCACGCTACAACACCGGACTTTCTGACCCTTTGCCGCAGCCGCCTTTGTGACAGCGGACTGCTTGCCATGAATCTTGGCAACAGAGATCCCGCCTTTGCAGGCGTCGTCAACTCTCTTTGCAATCTGTTTCCCACCGTTTACTCCTGCCGCGGACGCGGCAGCACCACGGTCTTCTTCGCGACCGGTCACCGACCGCGTTCGTCCCGCCAGCTGGAGGAAGCGTCCATCGAACTGGAACAGCGTCATGACTTTCTCTTCCCACTCTCCCCCTGGGTCGCGCGTCTCGCGCAGCTGCAGCCGCCGCCTTCTGAACACGATATTGATCGAATCGCTGCCCTGACCGCGGACCAAGAGGGGAAATCCCAGAGTGAAGCCGGCCGCTAGATTCTGGACGCTTTGGGGCCTGGCCCGCTCGCTCCTAATCTACTACGGCAAGCCCGGCCGCGCACGCCGCGACCGCCGCTTCTACGCACAGTTCATCGGCCGCGGCTCGCTCGTCTTCGACATCGGCGCGCATGTCGGGAATCGCGTCGGCGTCTTTCTCAGATTGGGCGCGGCCTGCGTTGCAGTCGAACCCCAGCCGCTCTTTTCCGGCTTGTTGCAGAAGCTCTACGACAGTCATCCCGCCTTCACGCTCGTCGAGAGCGCTGCCGGCAGTGCTGAGGGTTCAACCGTGCTGCACATCAGCCGCCGTACACCTACCGTTTCTACAACTGCCAGCGGGTGGAGGGAACGGGTGTCGCGCTCGCCGTCCTTCGCCAGCGTCGCCTGGGAGGACTCTGTCTCCGTCCCGGTAACGACGATGGACGCCCTCATCGACCGCTTTGGTGTGCCCGACCTGTGCAAGATCGACGTCGAAGGGTCAGAGCTGGCAGTGATTCAGGGACTGAGCAGGCCGCTGCCCCTGCTCTCGCTCGAGTACGTTCCCGCTGCCGGCGCCTACGCCGTCGCCTGTATCGCCTGCCTGGAAAAGCTCGGCAGCTACAGGTACAACTGGAGCCAGGGCGAATCACAGCGGTTTCGCGAGGCGAGTTGGCTCACGCCTGAAGAAATGACTGCCCGGCTGGAAGAGATGGAGATCGATGAACCCAGCGGAGATTTCTACGCGCGGCTGAACTGACAGCAGAGGCTGCCCAGCCCGGGCATCCGGCATTCCACACGATCGCCCGCCTGCACGGGCTGGGGATCCGTCAGGGAACCGGTCAGCACCACGTCGCCGGCGGCCAGCTCGAAGCCCCTCTCGTAGACCTGGTTCACCGTCCACGCCAAGGCATCGATCGGATCGCCGCGTGACCGGTCCCAGAGATTCGGCACGCTTTTGCCGCCATTGATCCGCAGGTCCACGCACAGTTGCATGAGATCCATGCTGCCCCAGGAGGAAGTGCCCTCTCCAAGGACAACGGCTCCTCCGTTGCCGTTGTCGGCGATCCCTGCCAACATGTTTTGTCTGCCGTCCCAGCCTGCACGGCAGGTGGTCGCGTAACGTGTGCCGGTGACATCGAATGCCGGCGCCGCCGTTACGATCATTGCCAAGTCGTCTTTCGTGAACCCAGCGTTTTTCCAGCGAGGCGTTGCTATGAACCGGAAGGCAACTTCCGCCTCCACTTTCGCGTCATGGCAGCGAGTCAGCGGAACGGACGCGCCGTTCTCGAAAACCGTCGGGGCGAATATGCGACCGGGAATCGGGCCGTCGTAGCCCTCAGCTTTTTGCACTCCGGGACTGGTCGCGCCAACCTTCCAGCCTACTGCCTGCTGGGAAAGAGCGCCAGCCAGCAGACGCGCCATCTCGTCCTGTGTGGCATAGGCTGAGTTGCGGTCTGAAGGCAGCAACTCCGGAGGAAAGTCGACAGTGTCGTCTGCCAGCCAGGCATCCGCCAGTATCTCACCCGCGCGTCGAACTGTCTCTCTATCCATCATTCGCTTCAGCTGCAAATGGCAGAACTTCACGGCTTGTCGGATTCGAACCGGCGCAGCCCGGAGCAGCCAGCCTCATCGCATTCATTTCTCAACGACCCCGCCAGACGGGAGCCCTCTTTTCGGCAAAGGCCCGCGGCCCCTCTACGGCATCCTCACTTTCAAGCATGCTCGTTGCAGCCGGATAGTCGCCCTGCATCGCCTCAGCCAAACTTGCATGATCAAGATTCCGTCGCGCCACCTGTTTCGTCGCGCGCAGCGCCAGCGGCGCACACGCCAGCATGTCCTCGACCCAGACCTGCACGGCGTCGTCCAGCCGCTCCCCGGGGACAACCTCGTTCACAAGCCCGTAGGCCAGCGCCTCCTGTGCGCTGAACTGCCGCCCTGTCAGCAGAAGCCCCATCGCCACCTTGTCGGGCAGCTGTCTGACCAGCCGGTGCACGCCGCCGCCCATCGCCGCCAGCCCCACGCGCGGCTCCGGAAACCCGAACTTCGCGTGCTCCGCCGCCACGATCAGATCACAGGCCAGCGCGATCTCCAGCCCTCCCCCCAGCGCAAGCCCGTTGATCGCGGCAACCACCGGCTTGTCCAGATCGAAGCGACGCGTCAGGCCGGCAAAGCCGCTCGGCGGATACTCGTCGCGGCCCCGCTCCGCGCGCACCTTCAAGTCGGTTCCCGTGCAGAAGCTGCGCTCACCGGCGCCTCGAACGACAGCGATCCACAGGTCACTGTCGCCGGAAAACGCGTCAAATATCGCAGCCAGCTCAAAGTGGGCCGGGGGGTGGAGGGCGTTGAGAACCTGCGGCCGGTTGAGTGTAATGTGCAGAACCCTGCCGTCAACTCGCAGAAGGGTATGACACACGCGCGCTGTCAGGGCCCCGATGGTCGTCTGCAAATCGACTCCTTAGCCCGCTGCCAGGCCGTAGAGTTCGGCCGCTGTCTGGCCCATGATGCGGGAGCGGAGGTGTTTGGGGAACTGACGCAGGGCGAAGTCCGGGGCGTCGCCGTCCCAGTGGGGAAAGTCGCTCGAGAACATCAGCATCTGCTCAGCCGGGAACATCTCCAGCATGGCGTGGAAGTGGTCGGCGTCGGGCGGCTCCTCCAGCGGTTGCGTGGTAACTCGTATGTGGCGGGCCGCAACCTCGCTCGGCAGCTCATTGAGCCAGGGGACCGTCGAGTGCAGCGCCTTCCAGTTCTTGTCCATCCTCCACAGAATGGGCGGCAGCCACGAGATGCCGCCTTCGACCAGAACAAACTTCAGATCGGGAAACTTGGCGAAGACGCCTTCGGCCAGCATACTCGTCACATGGGCGATGTAACTGTTCACCAGCGTCGTATGCCACTCGAAATAGCTGGTGGGATATCCGGCCGCATTGGGCGGACCCGACAGCCCAACGCCCTCGGAGCCCGGATGGATGGCAACGGCCAGACCGTATTCGCTCGCCGCCTCGTAGATCGGATGAAAGATGCGCTGGCCCCAGGGGATGCGCGAGGCGCTCGGCAGCTGCACCTGTACAAACTGTGGATGATCGCCCAGGCGGTGAATCTCCGCGACCGCCATCTCCGGCAGGTGCGGGTAGACGCCCAGCGAAGAGAGCAGCCGGGGAGATTGAGGAAGCCACTCCTCCGCGTACACGTCGTTTACGGCGCTGATCACTGCCGCCGCGAAATCAGGCTCCGGCGACTGGGCCGTGTGCAGCACGCCCCCCGGAAGCAGGACACCGTAGTCGATCTCGTACTTGTCGAGGAAATGCTCTTCCAGGAGCTTCGGGTCGCCGTGGATCGTGCGGCCGTCCTCCAGCTCTACGTCGGACCGTTCGACGCCCATCGGATTCCACCAGCCCAAATTGCCCGGCCCGCGGTTCCCCGAGGCGTAACGCGTCCGCCACGGCTCCGGCAGCCTCGCCTGCACGCGAGCCCCGTTCACTCCGGGGTGAATATCGGTATCTACGACCAAACCGTTCTTGTTTGTCATCTTCCTGCCAGCCCACTCATTTGAATGCCGCTCACAAAATAGCGTTGCGCAAAGAAGAACAGAACCAGAAGCGGCGCGATCATGGCCGTCGACGCCGCCATCATCAGGTTCCATTCGGTGTGGTAGAGGCCCTGAAACCCTCGCAATCCGATGGCCATCGTCCAATTCTCCGGGCTTTGCAGGTAGATCAGGGGTTCAAAGAAGTCGTTCCAGTTGTGGATGAAGGCAAAGACCGCAATCGTCGCCAGCACCGGCTTCGAAAGCGGCAGAATCACGCCCCAGTAGATGCGGAAGTTGCTGGCCCCGTCAATGCGGGCCGCCTCATCCAGCTCAAGCGGTATCGTCATAAAGAACTGACGGAACAGAAATATGTTGAACGCGCCCCCTCCGAACCAGAGCGGCACGATCAGGGGCAGAAAGGTATCGATCCAGCCCAGCGTGCGAAATACGATGAATGTCGGGATCAGCGTGACGATTGACGGCAGCATAATCGTGGAAAGCACAAGCAGGAAAAGCGGTTCACGAAATGGAAACCGCAGCCGGGCAAATGCGAAAGCCGCCAGCGAGGCCGTGAGCAAGGCGCCAAGCGTGGCAAAGATGACGATGCGGATCGTGTTCCAGAAGTACTCGTGAAAAGCCACAGCCTTAAACGCATCAGAGTAGTTGGTCCACACAAAGGGTTCGGGGATCCATTTTGGAGGCATCAGAAACGTCTGCCCGCCCGTCTTCAACGAAGTCGACAGCAACCACACCAGCGGCAGGGCCAGTGTCAAGGCGAAAATGCTCAGGATCAGATACCAAACCCCGGCAAGAATCAGTTCCTTTGCGGTCCGGCTGTCAATAATCTGCATCAGCAATTCGTCATGGCCGTACTAGCGGCGCACATCCCCCTCGTAGAAGACCCAGCGGTCCGACAGCATGAATTGCAGTGCTGTAAATGTGAGTACAATGATGAACAGCACCCAAGCCATCGCCGAAGCATAGCCCATGCGGAAGTTCTCAAACGCGGCGCGAAACAGATAGAGCAGGTAGAAGAGCGTCGAATAGTTCGGTCCGCCCTCGGTCATGATGTAGGCTTGCGTAAAGACCTGGAAGGCGCCGATGATGGCAATGATCAGGTTGAAGAACAGCGCCGGCGTCAGCAGCGGCAGCGTGACACGCCAGAACCGGCTCCACCAGTTCGCTCCGTCAATCGCCGCCGCCTCGTACAGCTCCATCGGGATCCCCTTGAGCCCCGCCAGCAGGATCACCATCTGCCCGCCTATGGACCAGAAACTCATGACAATCAGCGCCGGCTTGGCCAGCCGAGGGTCCTGCAGCCAGTAAAGCCCTTCCAGACCGATCCATTCGAGAAAGGCGTTGGCCAGTCCCCACTCCGGGTGGAAGATCCAGACCCACAGGATCGAATTGGCCACGACCGGAGTCAGAGAAGGCACATAGTAGGCTGTGCGGAAAAAGTGGATGCCCCGCAGGTTCATGTTGACGGCCAGCGCTGCCAGCAGAGCGAAAAACAGATGCAGCGGCACACCGATGAACACGTAGTAGCTGGTATTGTAGAGGCTCAGCCAGAACCGATCGTCGTTGAACAGCTTCACGTACTGCGCGCCGCCCACCCACACCGACGGGGTGACGATCTCCCAGCGCGTGAACGAGATGTACAGCGAGGCCAGCATTGGGCCCGCGGTAAATATAATGAAGCCCAGTATCCAAGGCAGGATGAACAGATAGCCGTCCCTGGCTTCAGACCAGAGCAGACTGCGCCCCTTTTTCACTTTGGCCCCGGGATCTCCTTGGACGCCCATCACAAGGAATAGAGGTCAATGATGTTGGCAGTTGTGTCGCGACCGCCAACATCATGCTGATCTGACTTAAACACCCGGCACATAGACCGCCAGCTCTTCTACACGGCTGGCAATGGCATCAAGCGTCGCCTGTGCGTCCGCCTTCTCGATGCCGTAGATCGAGTCAAGGGCAGGCTGCACTTCGCGGTGCACGCCGATCCAGTCGCCCGATACCGGCTCCGGCCTGCCGTATTCGAACGCGTCCAACATGATCTGCGCGTTCGGCGGCAGTACGTCGGCCATCGTCTCCAACAGGCTCTCGGCTACAACCTTCAGGGAAGGCACGTTCAGACCGGTGGCCTCCACCCAGTGGCGGAAGGCGTTCTCGCCGCCGAGGAACTTCATCCACTGCCACGCCTCGTCCGGATTCTCGGTGCCGCTGTAGAGGCTGTGGCCCGCTGAAGCGACGCGCGTGGTGCGCGTGTCGCCCTCATCAACCGGGAAATGGGCGATGTCCCACTCGAACTCCGAGCTCATCACATTGGAAAAGACGGAGAACTGCGGGAACATGCCGATCCGGCCCGTCGTGAAGAGGTCGCCCGTGCTGAAGCCGCCGGCCTCGGTGACCGTGGCCGGCACATGGATGCCGCCATCCCGGTGCCAGTCCTGGATCTCCACGACCTGCGAAAGCGACGGCTCCTGGTTCATCGTGAACTTGGTGCGGTCCTCGCTCAGCACGTCGCCGCCCTTCTGCCACATCTTGATCCAGGTGTTTCGGTTGCGGTGCCAGTCCGCGGTTCCGTAGATGCGATCGGCCCCCTCGCCCTGGGTCATCATCGTGGCGCACTCCACGAAGTCCCCCCAGGTCCAGCTGTCGGAAGGCCGCGGCATGCCTGCGGCATCGAAAAACTCGGCGTTGTAGATGATGACCGTGCTCGTCGTCTCGCGCGGGAACCCGATCTGCCTGCCCTCGTACTGAAAGTCCTTGTATGCGGCCAGCAGGAAATCGTCGCCGCTGATGTCGTCGTCGGCGTCGATGAACGGATTGACGTCCAGCTGGATATTGCGCACGGCCTGGCCCGAGTTGGTGTAGCTGTGCGCCCAGTAGGAATCGGGAGCGTCGCCAGCCGCGATCAGGGTCAGGAGCTTGGTCTGGATCTGAATGGCGCCGCCCGGCTCCCAAATCGGATCGATTGTAATGTCTGTGTTGGCCGCCTGGAAGTCCTCTATCAGCGGCTCATAGCGCAGGAAAGCGACTTCGCCGCCCCCTTGCGTCAGAAACGATACGGCAGTCGGCTCCGCCATTGCGGCATCACCACCGGCGTCGCCCCCGGCCGGGGCGGCCACCGGCATACAAGCCGCCAGCGCGGTCGCGCCGACACCAAGGGCGGAAAGGCGCAGAAAACTGCGTCGAGAAACGGAAACCTGGTCTTTCATCTTGCAATCTCCTTTGCTACTGTAAATCGACTCAATGTGGGGTATGCCAAATGTCGCCTGACAGGGCGAATGTTAGCACAAGCCCAGCCGCAGCGCTAACGTACCTCGACTGCTGAAAAGGCCCCCGGAATCGCAACCCTCCCAAACGCTCAATAGCTCTACTGCGGGCACGAGAGCGAGGGCAGGAAACGGGTCAGCCCAAGGAAATGACGCCTTTCAGGTAGGAGGCGTCTCCCGCCAGGATTTCTTCCATCAGCGATGGGTATCCGCCGAGGGGTGCGGTATGGGTCACGAGCGGCCGCAGGTCGAAGACGCCGGCGTCGATGAGCTTGATTGCGGGTGGGAAGGTGTTGCGGAGTTTCGAAGAGGGAGACGAGTTTACGATTGTGAAACCGCCCAGGTGCCAGTGAGACGGGTCGAAGTAGGCCTTCTGCCCTTTGATCCAACCGAAGAGGTTGATGCGCCCGCTGTTCCTGACGATATTTGCCGAAAGATCGAGGCCGCCCTGGCTGCCGGACGCATCGACAACGACGTCGATGCCGCGGGCCTTGAGGTCTGCGGCCAGGTCGTCCGTGTCGTGCTGTGAGATGTCGATTGTCTCTTGTGCGCCCTGGTGTCGAGCCAGTTCCAGTCTGGCTTCGACGATGTCGAGGACGATGAGTTCTCCGACGGGCATGTGCAGGAGGCCCTGCAGGAGTAGCTGGCCCATGAAACCGGCACCGATCAGGGCGACGGTTTCGCCTGCGTTCAGGTTGGTGTGGTCGAGACCGGTGACGGCACAGGAGACCGGTTCCACGATCCAGTGTTCGTCGGCCAGGTCAGAATCCGGGATTGGATATACTCTTTCGCCAGACAGGTTGCGAACCGTGGCGAAGCCCCCGCCGGCCACTCTGTCGCCCTCTTTGAATCCGGTCACCCCGGGCCCGATCTTTGAAACGTAACCAACGCCCTCGTGGCCTGGGGGCGCCATTGGGATCATGGCTGAGCCCAGCTTGGCGGTCACGACGTCCCAGGAACAGATGCCGCAGGCCCCTCCCGTCAGCTGGATTTCGCCCTCTCCGGGGTCGCCGACTTCTGTTACGAAGAGCTCGATGCTGCCATCGTCAAGGTATCGCAGTGTTTTGCTTTCCATATCGGCATCCTTGCTGGTGAATGAAGAGCGGGCAGGCCGTCTGGACCACGGTCAGGTCGGGTGGGGCATTGGAGGGCATCTTAACATAGTGTGGGGCGGTTGTGCAGGTGTCCGGATCGGGATTGGCGAACTGCAGTGGTCAGTGGTTAGTGGCTGCGGCGATTGATTGGGGATAGGCGTGAAGAGGAGAGAGACGTCTTGTGTGGCGCAGTTTGGATTGCGACTGGCCTGAGGCTTGGTAGATGCGTTTTCAGTTTTTGGTTTTCAGGTAACTGCGCTGTGCGGGGAGAACAGCTTTCTTTGAAAGTTTGCATATTTCAGGACAAGCTCGTATGATCCTGATCAGGCTGTTTTGTCCCACATAAACCCAGGTCGCGTAGCCCTATACCCCGCGAGCCAACAAGAAGACAGGGAAATACAACGATGCAATTGGGATTCAGTACCTGGGGCATGCCGTCAGTTCCTATCGACGCCATTGTTCGCCACCTTGCCGGTCTCGGATTTGACGGCGTCGAGCTCACCGTTCTCTCCCATCACACAACCGCACTGGAAAGGCTGGACAAGGACGAACGCAGCCGCATCCTGAAGCTGCTGCAGGACAGCGGCCTCAAGCTGCCTGCCATTGCCGGCCACGTCAGCTTGATGGATGAGGACAGCGCCAGCCACGCCGCCAATCTTGAACGGCTCAAAGAGACGATGGACCTTGCGCTCGACTGGGCGTCTGAGGACGGGCCGCCGGTCGTGGATACAACTGCCGGCGGCAAACCCGAAGATTGGGACAGCAGGTTGGGCATGCTGGTCGAGCGGATTCAGGAAGCGGCGGAATACGGAGAGAAGACAGGGGTCACGATTGCCATCGAGCCGCATGTCGGCTCCGTTATCGACACACCCGATCGAATGCTTGAGGTGATCAAGGCGGTCGATTCCCGTGCTGTCGGCGTCAACTTCGACATCAGCCATTTCAATGTGATGGGAATCGGCATCGAAGAGTCGGTCGCCGCAATGGCCCCCCACGCACGCCACACGCACGTCAAGGACGAACGCGGCACGGCACCCGACTTCGAGTTCCTCGTCCCAGGTGAAGGCGAATTCGATTATGTAGCCTATCTGAAGGCGATGCAACGCCACGGATACACCGGCTTCATCACCGCCGAGATCAGCAACATGGTGCAGCGGCGGACCCCCTACTACCCCCTGGCCGTCGCGACCGAGACTTACAACACTTTGGCCCAGGCCTTCGTCGACGCCGGCATTGAACGCAACTGAACGAGGATCTGTGAAGTTGAGGCAACAATGAATAAGGAGACAGCTGTGTCTGATGATGTAAGTTTCGATCTGAGTGGCAAGGTCATGACTGTCACCGGCGCCGGCAAGGGTATCGGCAAATCGATTGCCGAAGCGGCAGCCCGCTACGGCGCCACCCTGGCGCTTGGCAGCCGCACGGTCAGTGAGAGTGAAGAGACTGCCCAGATGTGCCGTGACCTCGGCGTGCAGGCTGAGGCATGGCATCTCGACGTGACCGATCTGGAGAGCATCGACCGCTTTGTCACCCAGACGTGGGAGAGATTCGGCCGCATCGATTCGGTTGTCAACAACGCCGGCTACAACAGCCCGAAACCGGCCCTCGACTACACTGAAGAGGAGTTTGACTATATCTCGGACGTCAACTTCAAGGGCGCCTTCTTCATGTCGACGGCCTGCGCCCGCCGCATGATCGACGCAGGCATCGAAGGAAGCGTAATCGCAATCAGCTCCCAGGTGGGCGTGGTCGGCGGCCCGCTGCGGTCGGTCTACGCCTCGGCCAAGGGCGCGGTGGGCCAGATGACCCGTTCCCTGGCGGTCGAATGGGCGCCCCACGGCATAACCGTCAACGCGGTTGCGCCGACATTTACGCGCACGCCGCTCCTGGAACAGGCGATCAAAAACCCCGATTTTGCCAAGAATCTGGAAAAGATCCCAATGGGACGAATTGCGGAGCCGCATGAAATCGCCGGCGCGATCATCTACATGGCATCCGATGCCGCCCGCATGGTGACCGGCCAGGTGCTCGTCGTCGACGGCGGCTATACATCTGTCTGATACATATCTGAAACGCAGATCGATGCTGCTCTAACCAGAGTCGACTGGAAGGCAGTTGGCGCGGTCGCCGGACAGTGGCGGCCACAGTCCCGAAATCTTATTCGCTTCGGGAGAAAACATGGCAGACAAGCTACGCGCGGCGGTTATCGGCGCCGGCGGCATTTCCGCGAATCACATCCACGGCTACCTCGCCTCGGGGCGCTACGAAGTCGTTGCCCTGGCCGACCTGAGCGCCGAGGCCATGGCGGAGAAGAACGAGCAGTTCGACATAGCCCCAGCCCACTACACCGACGGCCGCGAGATGATGGAAAAGGAACGGCCCGACGTCGTTTCGATCTGCACCTGGCACAAGGGTCATGCCCCCTGGACGGTCGCCGCCGCGGCGTATAAGCCCAGAGCGATTCTGTGCGAAAAGCCAATGGCGGACAGTGTTGGCGCCGCCGAACAGATGTTGATCGCTTGCAGACGAAATGACGTGAAGCTTGCCATCGGCCACCAGCGCCGCTTCCTTCCCGCCTACACGCTGGCCAAGGAGTTGATCGCCTGCAATGCCATCGGGGACGTCAACCTGATACAGAGCCTGGGCGGCGCCGGCCTGCCCAACTACAGCTCCCATCAGACGGACATGTACCGCTACCTGCTGTCCGACGACGAGTGCGTCTGGGTGATGGGCAACATCGAGCGCAAGACCGACCAGCACGAGCGCGCTACCCGCATCGAGGACCGCGCCATGGCCGTATTTCAGTTCGCGGGCGGGCCGCGGGCGATGATCCTCAGCGATCTCATACCAGATTACTACCAGGGCGCGCACATCTACGGGTCGGACGGCATGATCAGCATTACCACAGAGTTACTGAACATCTTGAACGCTAAGAGCGGCGGTCGCTGGGAGAAGCATGTGCCGGACGGCAAATTCTACACTGTGGAAGAGTTAGGCGACCGCTTCGAATGGCAGGAAGGCGGAGCCGCGCAGGCGGATGAACTGGCCGACTGGGTGGAGGGCAAGGTCGACGCGCACAGAGGGGAGGGTGAGCATGGATACAAGGCCTTGCAGATGGTTCATGCCGTCTACGAGTCGGCCCGCATGCATGAGAAGGTGGAGATGCCCCTCCAGACACGCGTCAATCCCCTCGATCTGATGGTGGAATCCGGGCACTTGACGCCGCAGCGTCCTGGCAAGTACGATATACGCGCCTCGCATCTGCGAAACGATAATATGTTGGACGATACGCAAAACAGATAGAAATTATCTTTATCCGTTCGATGGGAATGCATACAGGAGGGCATGACCATGAAACTCACGGCCGAACAACTTGAGCAATACGACGAAGAGGGCTACGTCATCGTTCGCGACGTTTTCGATCCTGAAAAGGACATCGATCCGGTTATCGAAGAGTACAAGGGCGTGTTGGACAATCTGGCCCACGACCTGTATGACGCGGGGGAGACCAGTTCTCTCTACGAGGAACTTCCCTTTGCCGAGCGGCTGATCGCGATATACCAGGAAAGCGGCAAAGTTCATGCCCAATATTTCGACTTCTCGCTGCCGCAGGGGAACGTACAGCCTGACACGCCGTTCTGGGCAGGACCGGCGGTCTTCGGCATGTTGACAAACGAGAGTCTTCTGGATTCCGTCGAGTCGATCCTTGGCGGCGAAATCTACTCCAACCCCGTGCAGCACGTCCGTCTCAAGCCGCCGGAGCATCTCACCCCAATCAACCAGGAGACCGGGCGCGTAATGCTCGGCAAAACGGTCGTTCACCAGGACCACGGCGTCGTGCGGCCGGAGGCCGACGAGACCCAGATGCTGACGGTCTGGTTCCCGCTCATGGACGTGAACGTGGAAAACGGCTGCCTCTGTGTCTGGCCGGGAAGTCACAAGCGAGGGCTGGTCGACCACTGTCCTACCAATCTCGGCCTCGCGGTTCCCGGCAAGCTCCTGGAAGGCAAAGCCCGGCCGATGATCATGAACAAGGGCGATGCCTTGCTCATGCACAAGCAGACGCTGCACGCTTCCTACTCCAATAACAGCGATACTATCCGCTGGAGCTTCGACATTCGTTACAACCCGACCGGACAACCGACGGGGCGGCCGGCCTTCCCGGGCTTTGTCGCGCGCAGCCGCAAGTACCCGGACACGGTCCTGCGCGAACCGGCCGCATGGGAGAGGCTCTGGCGCGATACGCGCGATCACATGGCGACAATCGAGGACGCCGGCAGCTTCAATCGCTGGACCGAAGACAATCCCGTTTGCGCCTGACCCGAACGCAGGGCGGCTTTTCGAATAGCCGCATTTCCAAATGAATTCTCAGCCAAGAGAGGTCCGGCGATGACCAACAGTTCAGGCGCGGCCCCACTCAGAATGGCCCAGTACGGGACGAAGCACGGGCACGCCGCGGGCAAGTTGCAGGCGATGCTCGACTCGCCCGACGTCGAGGTGGTCGGTCTCTTTGAACCGGACCAGGAGCGCCGCGCCGAATTGGGAGGAGACAGCGGCCCGTTCGGCCAGGTGCGCTGGTTCGACAGCGAAGAGGAACTCCTGTCCGACACCTCGATCGTTGCCGTGGCCTCCGAAGGCAAAAACGCTGAGAGCCTGCCCCAGACCGAAGCCATCATCGACGCCGGCAAGCATGTCTGGTACGACAAGCCGGCCGGCGAAG
Source organism: Caldilineaceae bacterium (assembly GCA_965200615.1). GTDB lineage: Bacteria > Chloroflexota > Anaerolineae > Caldilineales > Caldilineaceae > Bin5. The sequence continues at coordinate 3,993,174 of OZ241377.1, forward strand.
ACTGGCCAGCCTGGCAGAGAGTCGTGGGCAAGGCCCAGGACCAGGGTCTGCTCATCCAGATGGGCTACATGTTCCGCTACCAGAACGGCTTCTGCCAGATCGCCGAGTGGGTATACAGCGGTCTGCTGGGCGACATCTATTGCACACGCGCCCATATGTCGACGAACGTCGATCCGAGCAGCCGCAGCGCGCTTGCGGTACATCAGGGCGGCATCTTCTTCGATCTTGGCGGGCACATGCTCGACCAGGTGGTGTACCTGATGGGCAGGCCGACACGGACAACCAGCTTCCTGCGCACAGACGGAGCAGGGCCAGAATGTACCGACAACACCCTCGGTGTTCTCGAGTACGAGCGAGGGCTCGCCTTCGTTGACATCGCGGCGATGGAACCAAAACCAATGGCCCGACGCTTCGAGGTCTACGGCACAAAAGGCAGCGCGATCCTGCTCGATCCCTTTGAGCCTCCGTATGCCATCAGACTGTGCCTGGAAGAGGCCGACGAGGGATACAGTGCCGGAGCCCAGATCGTCCCGGTCCCAACACAGAGCCGGCAGCAGACCTACGAGGAAGAATTGGTGGCATTCGCGGCAACCCTGCGCGGCCAGCAGGCCCCGGACCGCTCACCCGAACACGAACTCCTTGTACAGGAGACCCTCCTGCGGCTGACTGGCAGGATCGCGGACGGGTAGCAGGCCTATCCTACGCCGAATCAGTCGCCACAACCTCTTTGCTCGAAGGTAGTCTCTACGCCCGTGCGTGGCGCAGGCGAATGGAGATGTAGATCCTCTGTGAGCGCCGCCACAGCCAGAAGTTACGGACAACAGAACCGGTGTTGAAGGCTGCCACTGCAATGAAGACGCCGGGAACGCCGCAGAGAACGACACCGCTTTCCCCGCACGGCCGCCCTCCCAGCAAGCTCCCAAATGTCAGCAGTGCAGTGACCGTTGCCAGCGATAACGCATCCGCCTCGGTGATTCTCCGCGTTCGCTGACTGTTGATCAGGGTACCCTGAAACAGACTGGAAAGCGCTGTCAGCGCCGGCAAGGGAATCACCAGCCACAGCGAGAGCCTGGCCTGCTGCAACAGCTCCGGCGGAAGCGCTGCAATCCGGTTAAACCAGAGATCGCCAAGCGGTGTAATGGCCAGCGCCAGCGGGACTGCCGCCAGGGACAGGCCCAGCCACCACGTGAATCTTCTCAACAGCTCGATCGACCCTGGCCGGTCCAACAGCACGATGACCGACTCTACGAAGGCGTAGGCCGCGCTGTTCATCATGAGCAGCACACCGTATAGGACGGGCCAGAGCGCGAGCGAGCTGAGGGAATCGGGCATGCGGCTGAGGCTTGCGCTGACCAGCGGCTGCAACAGGATTTGCATGAAAGTCGTAAGCACCAGCGGAAGATAGAAGCGCAGGAACCTTCGCCAGGTCAAGGGCGGATCACCCGGAATCGCCGACAGCAGATTCTTGCGTACGACAGGCCTCACGCGCAGCGTCGCGTAGACGGCCTCGAATACGACGCCCGTTGAAATGGCGGTACTGGCGACGATGACACCGTCCCAATTTAGCAACCCGAAGAGTACAAGGGCCAGGACCACCTCGAGGATGAGCCGCATCACGGTCCCCAACGATACGGCGCTCGTCTGGTCGCAGCGAATCAGTACTCCGTACTGGAAGCGCCTTATTGCCAGGCTCGGGACGAACGGGAGCATAATCCGAACACCGCTGCGGACAGGCTCGGCCAGATCCGCCGGCGCCGAAATCAGGCCAAAAACAACGAGGTCAAAAACCGGAGTAAAGGCGAGGAGAAAGTGGGCCGCCGTCAATCCGACACTAAGCCAGATAACGTAGCGGCGGCCTTGCCGGTAAGAGGCTCTGTCTCTGCTCAGCGCGGTGGACGCGGCCAGCGTGGAGATGGAAGGGGCGGAAAGAACCAGAACGAGCGAGAACGCCAGACCCCAGGCCGCAAGCTGGACCTTGGGATCAATGCTGCGGGCCACGACCGCCGCCAGGATCGGCTGTTCCACGGTGATCATGAACCAGCTCAACGCCAGCGGCCACCAAGTCCTGAGGATGCCACGCGTGGAAAGTCGGGGCGCCGGGGTCATTGCAGAAATGGAGGCGTTGGCTACTCGTTTTGCCAGTCCAGGAGGGTCCCCATCATGCCAGGTTCCCACCGGGCCAGCGAATCGTAGGCGGCCGCTGCATCCCTCCAGTTGAATCGATGCGTAGTAATCGGATCGACGACCAACCGCCCGCTTGCAAGCAGCCTGAGAGCAGTGTTTTCGTCGGCCTGGTGGGTCCACCAGCCCGGAGCCGAATCCAGCCGGGGTCTTGTGCTCTCATGGGCTCCGATAACCGTCAGCCCTTTCTTATGAACGTCCCGATAGAAGTTGACCGCCTCCGTATCTCCGCGCGTGCTGGCCAGCAGCACCACTCGCCCGCCGAAGCGCGCCAGGTCAAAGGCAGCGGGAATGGCTTCGGGATGGCCGGTCGCATCAATGACCAGCGCCGGGTCCTCTCCGCCACACTGCGCACGCAAGGCCGTCCTGAGCTCATCGTCCGCTGGCAGCGCGGCGTCGACGTCGAGCGCCTCTGCAAACTCGAGGCGGCGCGCATCTTTGTCTACGGAGACCACAGGCAGCCCGCCATTGAGACGGACCAGCTGCATTGCCAGCAGCCCGACTGGCCCGCAACCTATAACCGCCACAGGTTCGCCCAGCTCGACGCGGGCCTTGCGGACGCCTTGCATCGCAATCGAAGTGAGCCGGAAAAAGGCCGCCCGTTCGTTGGTCAGCCCGTTCGGAACATGGTTGCAATTCGACGCTGGCACTGTTGCGCACATTTTGTGGTTCGCGCGTGAAGCTACCCGGTCACCAACCTCCCAGCCCTCAACACCGGCTCCGACCTCAATCACTTCGCCGATGTGGCTGTAGCCCGTCTTCTGGGGATAACGGTCCGACGTATTCGCAAGACCCAGTAGAAAGGCCCTCTCAGTGCCAGGACTGATCAGGGAGACAAGGGCCCTGATCAGAAGCTCGCCGGGCCCAGCCGATGGCATCTCGCAGGCCCGCACGTCGGCGACGCCCTTTTCCACAAACAGGACTTCATAGTTTTGTTTTAACATGGTTGTCCTCTGTGTCTCCAGACATGCACTTTCGGGGGAGAGCGCAATTGGAAATTTGATTTGGCACGAGCCCGGTGAGGTATCGCAGTCTCCTTCGTCGCTCCATTTACGCCTGTCCCGTTTGTTGTGCCAGAAAGCAGTTTCGGAACGGGCTATCCGGCCGCCAAAGAGCCAGTATATCACAGAAATCGGAGCGGCAGAGTATGGTAAACGTTCGCCGGAACTTGACAATTGCGGCTGCCGCGTGCGATTATCTACCCGCTCCAAGAAGTGCAAGTGTCCCGGATTACATTCCAAACCTAAACCTATTGGAGGTACCAATGTTCAGAAGCAAAATTTTGGGTCTTGTGATCGTTCTGTCCCTGGCGCTGCTGGCTGCCTGCGCGGCCCCGGCTGCCGCGCCTGCTGCCGAAGAGGCGCCAGCGGCGTCTTCAGACCAGGCGCCCTCAGATGATGCCGAAGTCGAACAGGTTCTGATTGGCGGCTTCGACGTCGGGCCTGGCGGGGATCCCCAGGGCGTACTTTACAACAACGGCGCCGGCAATGTCTGGTTCGTCAAGATCTTCACGCCGTTGATCATTATGGACTCCACCTTCTCCAACCACACGAGCGAGGCCGCACTGGCGGTGAGCTGGGAGCCGAACGAGGACGCAACCGTTTGGACTTTCAACCTGCGAGAGGGCGTCAAGTGGCATGACGGCGAGGATTTCACCGCCTCCGACCTGAAATGGACCGCTGAGTTCGTTTCTGCCCCTATGGCGGCCGTGACCCACTTCGGCATCAGTCAGCCGAACCAGATCGTGGGCTGGACCGAGTACAACGACGGCGAAGCGGACGAGATTGCCGGAATCCGGGTGGTTGACGATCTGACGCTGGAGATCGAACTCAACATACCCAATCCCCGGTTCTACGACGCTGTACGCCACTTCTACGCTCTGCCCGAGCATGCCATCGACTTTGAACCCACTGAGATTTTCAGCAGCGACTGGTGGTTCACGAACCCGGTCGGCACCGGCCCGTTCAAGTTCGATTCTTACGAGAAGGACCAGTTCATGGCGCTGGCGCCCAATGAAATGTACTGGGACGGCGTGCCTGAATTGGACCAGTTGATCAACCGCTACTTCGTTGACGAGACGGCCGCCGTGCTGGCCCTGGAAAGTGGGGACATCGACTTCACCTACGTCAGCGCCGACGTGGCAAGCCGCTTCGCCGGCAACCCGGACTACCAGATTTTCTCGGGCCCGTCCTTCGTGACCAACATGTTCAACTACAACTTCCTGAACGAGCCATGGTCGGACAAGCGTATTCGCCAGGCCTTCATGTACGGCATCGACCGGGCCTCGATCATCAGCGACGTTTTCAACGGCACTGCTCAGGCGACTCCGTGCCAGGACCCGTATCCGACCTTCTGGCCCGAAGACGCCAATTACTACGAGTACGATCCCGCAAAGGCCCGTGAGCTACTTGCCGAAGCTGCCGCGGACGGCGTGACTCTCGAAGGCGTCAACCTGGATATCCCCACCTACTACACCTCGCAGCTGGCGAAAGACATTCTGACCGTGATGCAGGCCAACATGGCCGACGTCGGCGTCAACGTCAATCCCACATTTCTCGACGTGCCGACCTGGCGCACGGTTGTGGATGACAACGCCGCCGAATGGAACATCGCCTATCGCGGCGCGGGCGGCGGCCCGGCATCCTACAGTCCGATCTGGTACGTCGAAGACAACCAGTGGGGGCTTGATGATCCGAACTACATCGACCTGTTTGCAGCAATGGACGCGGCACAGAATGCGGACGAGTACAGGGCTGCCCGCACTGCCCTCTGCAAGTATCAGAATGAAGAGGCCACCTTCGCTTACTGGTGGGTTTCGACTCGTTACGGCATTGCTACCGTGGATATTGAAGACTTCCACTACTTCCCGGCCCCAGGCGGCGGACCCTACGTGGACCGCTCCCAGGACTGGAATATGAAGTAACAACTGACGGCGGCGACGCTGACGGCTCTATGCTTCGAGCCGTCAGCTGCGCCGCTCCGATAAGCTTCATTTCTCTTCCGCACTGCCTCCCGCACCAATGCAATACTTCCTCCGCCGCGTCCTAATAAATATTCCGGTCCTGTTCCTGGTCACCTTAGTCATCTATCTCTTGATAAATCTGGCGCCCGGCGATCCGGTCGATTTCTTTGTCAATGAGGAGATCGGAATTACAAAAGAGGACCTGGATTTCGTGCGCGAGCGATACGGGCTGGACGACCCGCTTCCTGTACGCTACGTCAAATGGCTCGGGCAGGTCGCCCAAGGCGATCTCGGTTTCCGGTTCAAAAATGGGGACGACGTAGCCGAAGTGCTGGCTGTCCGAATGAGGCGCACTTTTTTGCTTATGGGTACTGCCCTGGCGATTGGCATCGTGGTGGGCATTACGCTCGGCATCTTCATTGGGCTGCGGCAGTACTCAGTTTGGGACTTCACCTTCACAGGCCTTTCCTTCGTTGGCATTTCAATGCCGGCGTTTATCGCCGGTATCTTTGGCCTATACGTTTTCTCGGTGAAGCTGGGATGGTTCCCGTCGGGAGGGATGCGCACGATCGGTAAGCCGGAATCGCTCTTTGATCTTCTGTATCACCTCGTGCTTCCGGCAGGCACTCTCGCCATCTTCAACCTGGCGACCTTTCTGCGCTATACCCGCTTCAGCATTCTGGAAGTGCGCGGGGAGGACTACGTTCGAACTGCCAATGCAAAGGGGTTGAAGCCTCCCGTGGTCACATGGCGGCACGTGTTTCGCAACGCTCTCCTTCCCGTGGTCACCGTCGTAGGACTGAGTCTGCCTACGCTGGTTGCCGGGGCTCTCTTTACGGAGACTATCTACAGCTGGCCGGGGATGGGCGCGCTGCTTGTCGATGCCGTGGCGGCCAGGGACTACCCCATGGTGATGGGAATCATGTTAGTGACGGCGCTGGTGGTTTTGACGGCGAATCTCATTACGGACCTGGCCTACGCGGTGGCCGACCCGAGAATCCGTTATACCTGACGTTTGGAAGCCGACGAAGAATCGTGTTCGCCCCACTTGAATCGCAGAATGACAGCAACTCAATCAGATCGCTGACATGTCGATAGAAGCTCGACCGAGAAGAGTCCACTCCCAATCCCCGACTGCCCAGGCCTGGCGTCGGTTTCGGCGCCATCCTCTGGCATTGGCAGGTCTGGTCCTGTTCGGAATCGTACTTCTGGCAACTGTCGCCGCACCTCTGATCGCGCGGTATGACTATGCCGAGCTCAATTTGCCTGACAAATTCCAATCGCCAAGCCTGGCCCACTTCCTGGGAACTGATCGGGTTGGACGGGACATCTGGAGCCGCACACTCTATGGCGGCCGCGTCTCACTCGCGGTCGGCTTCGCGGCCGCCTCCATCTCGACTGTTATCGGAGTCATACTTGGATCGGTATCCGGCTACTATCGCGGCATGACCGACCAGATAATCATGCGCTTTACCGACGTCGTGATGACTTTCCCGCGCGTCGTGATCATCCTGACAGCTGCCATCTATTTAGGGCAGAGCATTGCCAGCGTCATCTTCCTGATTGGGATCTTCAGCTGGCCCGGAATCACCCGGCTCGTCCGCGGTCAGGTACTGTCTCTGCGGGAACAGCAGTTTGTTCTGGCTTCTCGTTCACTGGGCTCAGGCAACCGGCGGATAATCGTCACCCACGTGCTTCCCAACGTGGTTGCTCCCTTACTCGCTTCAGTAACGTTCGACGTGAACGGCGCCATTCTTCTGGAGGCGGGGTTGAGCTTTCTCGGTGTCGGGATACCGCTTCCGACCCCTAGTTGGGGCAACATGCTGGAGTCTGCGCGCAGCCTGGACGTGCTGCAGGACGGCCCCTGGATCTGGGTTCCGCCAGCTGTCATGATCCTGCTGACGGTCCTGAGCATCAACTTCATCGGCGACGGCCTGCGCGATGCCATCGACCCCCGCCATCAGGAGGGTTGACAGGTGCGTACAGGATCCGAGCAAGAGCCTGACAACCTGACACCGCAGAATGCTCCTGACACAGCCGAATTCAGTTCACTTGTTTTGGAGAGAGTTCGAAGGGAGCACCGTCTCCTGAAGTCGGCTGATCGCCTCCAGCGCACTCGTGCCCAAGCCGTTAAGGAATCACCTCTACGGAGCCAGTCTCCAGGCGGGGGCTGCTGGCATTCACGGGCACAATCGGTTCATTTGCTTGCGCAGGGTAATACAGACCGGCAACGAGCCGGCAACTCCCGGGCGGCACCGAGTCCAGTTGTGGGTTGAATGCAGGATCCGGCCCGGTATCCAGCTCTGATAGGGCGTGTTCACGCCGCCTGGGGGAATGTCATGCTGGCTTAACCCAGTCCCCGCCTCGTCAACCAGATGCACGAATGCTTTCACCGGCTCCCCACTGCCCTTGACAAGCCACGTCAAGTGAACAGGAGCCACATCTCCCGCGTGCAGCGATGGAATCGAGCGTATGCCTTCCAGTCAAACAGTTCCATAGTCCGCCCCTATCACTGAGAAATCCCATATGCGCGCCGTGATGCCAAAGGCGGCCAGCAACATCAGGACCCCCACGGCTATCCAAGCGATTGGGAGCCAGATTCGCGCACATGGGTCAGTCCCGCTCCCCTCCACCTGAGCAGAACACTGAGTCCATTTCCTGCCTGGCTCATCAGAATAAACACCAACCCATGGGCAGGAGGTGTTGGGCCCAAATGCTCATTGACGAATTCTTTGGGAAAAGCAGGGGCTTGGACCAACTTTCGGTACGGACGGCCTCTTCTTATTGTCCGGCGCCCGAAGGGCGATTCTTTCACGGAATTCCAAGGCGGTCGGCCAAGTCGTTGAAATCTTTGGCAACGACGTCGACCGAGGAATCCGGAACAAGATCTGTCGTCTGATCAGGTCCGAATTCCCTGGGCCTGTGGACGAATGCGGTCCTGAAGCCTACCGATTTCGACCCATGCAGGTCGCCGTTGTGGGCGGCGACCATCATGACTTCGCGGGGCTCCAAACCGAGAAGCGCGGCAGCGGTCTGGTAGACTTCCGGGTCCGGCTTGTAATGTCCCGCCAGCTCTGCGGAGAGAACGCAGTCCCAGCAGAGGCCGCCGTGACGAGCCATGTTTACCAAGAGGGCCACATTGCCGTTGGAGAGGGAAGCCACGATAAACCGCTTTCGCAGGCGCGCGAGGCCGGAGGCAACGTCCGGCCACGGATTCAGCCGATGCCATACCTTGTTCAACTGTACCTTATCGGCCTCAGAAAGCCCGGCAACCTGATATTGCTCCAGAAGATCGTCCAGGATCAGGCGATGCAGCGCGTCGATGTTCATCCAGGGAAGCTCGCCGATCCGTACACGTTGCATGGAGGGTCCGTAACCGCCCCGCCACCTGTCTGCAAACTCAGGCCAATCCACATTCACGCCCTTATCTGTCCAGACATTTTCCCCTTCGCTAATGATTGACCCTCGCCAATCCACGACCGTTCCGAAGACATCGAAGGTCATAGCCTTAACTTCTGAGAAATCCATAGTCTCTCCAGTTGCTGATTGGGTAGTACGGCTAGTTGTACAGGAATCGCTTGAGCCGGAGGTTCCTGACTTTGAACGACAAATCTTCCCTTGGGCAGGCGGCATCGCGCCTCAGGATGGGGACAGCGCTTCGATGATGGCGTCGCAGAATTCGGGCAAGTCATCGGGGACCCGGCCAGTAACTACGTTGCCGTCGATAAGCGCCGGCAGATCATGGTAGACGGCACCGGCGTTGAGCAGATCGTCGGTAACCGCGCAGTAGGCCGTGACGTTGCGGCCAGCGACGGTGTCGGTCCCCTTTTGGCGGTCAAGCGAGATCAACACCTGGGGCCCGTGACAGATGGCGGCTAAGACTTTTCCTGATCGGTGGATTGCGGCAGCAAACTCCAATGTCTTGTCATCGATGCGGAGGAAATCAGGGGCGAGTCCTCCGGGAAACACTGCCGCGTCGAACTCCTGAGGATTCATTTCCCAGATGCTTTGAACCGAGTACCGATTGCCTACGGCAAGGACATCGAATGGAATTGTGTGCCCGAACCGACCTGTGATGGGCTTTTCCGGCCAGGCGGGACGCCCGTGAAAGTGGCCGAGGGCTATCTGAGGCAGCGTGCCGACCACGACGTTCGCGCCGGCCTGGCTCAACTGCAGCACTGTGTACATCACTTCGATATCCTCAAACTCGTGCGCCGTGAGGACCGCTACAGACTTTCCCTCAATCAGTTTTTCCATTTTATCGTTTTCTCCGTTCAAACTCTGTGCTCTTGAAGCGCATCCCAGTCAAATTCGATGCCGTGCCCGGCTCGCTCAGGCGCAACTGCAGCGCCTTCTTCGATGCGCAATGGGTGTCGAATAAAGCGGTCCAGTCCAAACCCATGCGCCTCCAGATAAGATCTGTTGGGAATCGCGGCCAGGAGATGCACTTGAAGATCGTGGACGCCGTGCGTGGTCACAGGCAAGTTGCAGGCCTCGGCCAGGTGGGCAACTTTCAGCCACGGCGTAACTCCACCCAAGGTGGCCACGTCCGGTTCAGGAAAAGAGATGGCGCCGTGGGCAATCATCTGCTGAAACTCATAGACAGTATGGAAATTCTCTCCGGTGGCTATAGGGAGACCGCCCTCACGTGCGATGCGGGCATGGCCTGCCACGTCGTCGGGAATGGTCGGTTCCTCCAGCCAGAACAGATTGTACTCTGCCATGCATCGGGCGGCGCGAATGGCCTCGTCCACGCGCCAGCGCATATTAGCGTCGGCCATTAAGGGAAAGTCCGCCCCCAGGTGGTTGCGCATCGCCGCCACCCGTTTGACGTCTTCTGAAAGTTGATCGCGGCCAACTTTCATCTTAATGGCGCGGAAGCCTTGCTCCTGAAATTCATCTGCCTGCTTCAGCAGGGCGTTCAGTGAAAACTGAAGATCAATGCCGCCGGCATAGACCGGGACCCGGGGATCATGGCCTCCGAGCAGCCGCCACCAAGGTTCCTCTTGCGCTTTACCGCGCAGATCCCACAGGCCTATATCGAGGGCGGCCAGCGCAAATGAGGCCGCCCCACCGCGCCCGACAAAGTGCACGTGCCACCACATGCGTTCCCACAGGCGTTCTATTCGGTCGGCATCTTCGCCGATGAGGGACGGCGCCAGGTCGTCGCGAATCAGGGCCAGAATGGCAGACCCGCCAATGTCGCCAACACAGTAGGTATAACCCATTCCTTCCAAGCCGCCGGCAGTGCCGATACGCGTCACGATGAGCCCGAAGTGGGAGATGTCGCCATGGGTGGAGTCCGACAGGACGACCGGCAGAGGGATCCGATAATGTTCAGTGAAAATCTGTGTAATCTTCATTTTCAACTCAATCTCCCAGAATCGGCTGTTGCGGCACAAAACCAAGCTCTTCCCGAATCCTTGAAATATCGTACACGGGATCCTTCTCGCTGCCGGGCTGTTCATAGTGGGAAAAGTCGATCGTGTCGGCATCGCTGCCGTACCAAGAGCGCAACAGCTCGGGAACCGGAACGGCCGTGCAGGCCTGGCTCCCAACCGCATTGAGAATCCGCACACCGGGTTTGAGCGGCGCTTCGACCGCAGCCGTCAGACAGCGGACGGTATCACTCAAAAACATTACCGAGATTTTCCCCATCCCCCAGATTGGTACGGGCCCGGGCTCGGCCGGCTGCAGTTGACGTTCGTCGGGGGCAATGCTGGCCAACCGCAGGTTGATAAAGTCCAGGGAGCCGTTCTGCCTGGACAGGTATCTCGTTACCTCTTCCATCATGTACTTGGAAAAACCGTAGCCATCGCGGTCGAAGCAGGGGTGTTCGTCGGGCATAGGCAGCTGAAGAGGGCGGAAATCGACCGACTGCATTCCGACGGCGGCGATGGAGCTTGCCAGGACGAACTTGCTGCACCCGCGGTCTATGAGGTAACGCAGAAGGTGGTGGGTCCCGGCGACATTAACGCGCAGACCGTCCTCCTCGGCGCATCCGCCCGTCACGGCAGCAAGGTGAACAACGGTGTCGATTCCCTCATAGGGGTCCAGCATATGGAGCGCAGTGGGGTCTGAAAAATCGCCCTGCAGATTCGTCGCACCTGGCACGCCGGTCGGGCTACGGGAAAGGCAGACCAACTCGTACGCCGTGTTTCGCGCAATCGACTTTGCCAGCGCACATCCTATGAAGCCACTTGAACCTGTGATAAGAATTCTGCTCATTTTCCCTACTTTTCTTTCCCGGCGATTATGAATTTCCTCAAATGAGGATGCCGGCGTCCGCTTACCACTGGTCCGGCGGCCATTTGCAGGAGGCGGCACCGATATTCCAGTGAGTGAAACGATTGTGTTGCGTGCCAGAAAGCATTTGCGGAGGACAAGATTATACGGTGAACAGCAGGTCAACTCCAGCGAATCACTGCGCCGAAAAGATCCGGCAGTTCATCCCGATTGATCTTTGCATACAGCTCCGGCGCATCCGAGGCGTCCACCCGATGTGTAATCGTCTTTTCCCAGGGAATGGCGCCGCTAGCGATGTTGCGCAGCACCGCCTGCCGGCATGGAGCCAACCCGTCGTTGCAGGGAAAGAATGCCGTAAGCTGCTTACCGTGCGGCACGAGATAGTTGAAGGAGACCAGCTCCTTTCCATAGTGACCCAGGAAGACGAATTTGCCCCGCAGGCGGGCCAGCGGGAACGCGAGGTCCAGGCAAGAGGGGACCCCGCTGCCCTCGAAAACTACATCAGCGCCGCCCGGTTGAATCTCCTGCACTCGTGCGGTAAGGTCCTCTGGAGACATGCCGTCTGCGTTGATCGTATGCGTGGCTCCAAACTCCTCAGCCATCTCCAGCCGACTTTCATTGAGGTCAATTGCGATGGTTACCGCGCCGCGCAGACGCGCGGCCGCCAGCGCCCCCAGACCGATGAGTCCAACGGCGTGAAATGCAACAACGTCGCCCATCCGGACGCCTGCCATGTCGACGGCGTTGTAGCCAACTGCAGGCATAACAAAGAGCGCCGCCGTAGCGTCATCCACCCCAGCGGGCAGACGTTCGACCTCGGCATCCTCCGGCATCAGGGCATAGGAGGCGTGGGCGCCTGAACAGACCGTTACGGGCCGACCGTCGACTCGCATAGGAATATAGTTGCGGCGGTAGTACACCTTGTCGCCAACATTGAACTTCGTTACGCCGGCGCCGACTTCCTCCACGCAGCCAACGGCCTGGTATCCTGTACATATCGGGTAGGGGCCATAGCTGATTTTGTTGCGGATCACGGCGAACTCTGTGCCCACGCTGACACCGGACCAGACACAGCGAACCAGCAGGTCCGAGGAGGCGAGCTTGGGGATATCGAATTCCTGGAGCGAAAATTGCTGCTGGGCCGTACAGATGAGCACACTACTCTTCATGATGGAGCCGCCCTCCTTAGAGAAGTATGTGGAACGCCTTCGCTGGAAGATTTTCGCCCTTCCGACATGTCCGGGAATGCGACAGAGAGATGTCTTCCGGGCACCTTCAAGCAATGGCAGGTTACTAAAGTAGACCCTAACTGTCAATGACCCCAGGAGCTACACTGTCACATGTTGTCACTGAATTGGGAGACTATTCCCTGAACTTCAGCTGGCGATCCGGGCGATCCGCGAGCATGTAGCAGAGCCTGGATTCGGCACGACTGGTACGGAAAAGACCAGGCGCCGGGAGGCAACAGACGCGGGCGTTCCACTTATCCTTCGTTGGCCTGCAATCGGACTAAGACCAGAGTATTTCCGGACCTCGGGAAATCTGGAATCCCCGCGTTTTTGTGAGAAAATGTCGATTGTCGCACTGCCGATTCCCCGGGGGCCTCGAACAGGATGCCTTGACCTGGGGGATACTTTGGCCCATCCTCGGAGCGAAATCAATGTTCGAGAGTGTGATAGCGGCTGTTCAATCTGCCGGTAGTTCGGAAACGCAAAAGTCTGGTCGCCGCTTGTTCCGTCTGACTACAGTCATCGTCATTGCGTTCTTGACGCTTGCTGTTGTCATGCTGCGTCTTTATCGATTAGACGAGCTGCCGGCGGGGATTCAGGTCAGCGAGGCTTTGAACGGGGTGGACGCTCTGCGCGTCCTTAACGGCGAACATGCCGTTTTCTTTCCTTCCGAGTTCAGCGGCCACGAAGGGCTGGTCGTCTATCTGATAGCGCTCTCGATTTCTCTCCTGGACCAAACTGACCTGGCGTTACGCTTGCCCACCGCGCTGGCCAATGCCGGAACCGTCTTTGTCGTCTTCTGGCTAGGCCGGCTGCTCTTCGGACGAGATGAATCAGGCGCAGCCACTTCCTGGCGCGGTATGTTTGTCGGTGGGGTTGGCGCCTGCCTGATGGCAGTCTCGATAGGACAGACGGTTCTGGGGCGTACGGTCTTTCGGGCCAATCACCTGCTCTTACTGATTTCCCTATGCCTGGCCTTGCTCTGGTGGGGTTGGAGGGAGAGAAGCTGGTGGGCGGTTACACTGGCCGGTGTCTGCGCCGGACTGGTCCAGTACACATACATTCCCGCGCGTTTCACCCCATTTCTATTTCTCGCTCTTGGCTTGAGTTTCCTGATACCCCGCAGACTTGCGCGCCCGAGAAACCTGAGGTCAGAACTTCCCTGGATTCTCAACTTTGGAGGCGCGGCCATTCTGGTGGCCGCGCCAATACTTATCTATTTTGCTTCGCATCCTGAACATTTCTTTTTGCGCAGTAACGCGATCTCTGTCCTTCGGCCCCATGTTAACCAGGGAAACCTTTTGGGCGTCTTCCTGGATAATGTGATCTGGCATTTTGCAGCATTTGGCTTCAAGGGAGATGTAAGCTGGCGTCATAACTTTGACGCCTTGCCAATGCTCAATCCATGGGAGGCATTGTTTTTCTGGGTCGGCGCGGGTATTTTGTTGTGGCGCTGGCAGCGGCCTGCGTGCCGACTCCCGCTACTCTGGATGGCTTTCTTGCTGCTGCCCGCGGTTATAGCGAGAGACTATGCCCCGAACACGCTAAGGATGCTTGGCGCAACCCCGGCTGTCTACTTGACTACGGCCTACGGACTTTGGGAAGCCTTTCAGTTCGCGACGAAACGTCTTTTCCCGACTCGAGTGGCCGAGAGCGCTGTGGCTTTGGGAGCCGTCGCGGCGGTGGCGGTATTGGTTCAAGGAGTTACCACCTTCCGCAACTATTTCGGAGTCTGGGCATATGAGCGCGGCGTCCAATTTGCCTACGAAGTTCCATGGTCGGATTTCGCGCGTGCACTAAATGCCTTGCCTTCAACCGAAGGGGAACTTTACCTGATCCCAAACTCACTGGACCATCCCAGCTTTGGCTACATCTACAGAGGGGCCGCCTCAACCTTCTACTTTCCTCGAGAGACTGAAGATCTTGGTTTCCTGGCTTCAGAAATCGAATCAGCTCTTTTCGGAATGGAGAATCTGACCAAAGTCAAGGTTATCCAGTTGAACAATGTGCATATTGGCTGGATTGGCAATGACACGGGCCGCTTAGCAGTACTTCTGGGCAAATATGCACGACTTGAAAACGTTGAACATTACAATGATTTCCAGATTCACAACTTTACCGATCTCTCTCTGGAGCGCCGCTGGACATTCTACGAGCGCTTGCAACCCTTGACAGTCCAATATGACGGAGGAATCTCGCTGATGGGCTTTGCCCTCGGGCAGGGACCAGAGGAGTATTCAGTCGCAAGAACAATTGAACTCCAAAGGGATAAGCCTCTCTGGATCGCACTGAATTGGGAGACTGTGCCGGATCTGGAAGTCGATTATTCGGTGTCGATTCGTCTGCATAACCGCGCAGGGGAGGTTGTCTTTCAGCAAGATTCCCTCCTGTGGAATCCGCTGCACAGGCCTACAAGCGATTGGACACCAGGTGACAGAATAGATACCTTGTTCCAGATCAGCATGCCGCCTGACATGGCTCTCGACGACTACGAATTGAGGCTCGTTGTCTACAATGCTGAGACCCTGGCGCCAACCGTCCAAGCAGGTGTCTGGGAACCTGAGTTGACATTGGCAGAAATCAGGATTGGGGAAAGCGACTGAGACAAGCGCTCGACCCGCCTCGACCATCGCCGAAGCCAGTGGATCCACCTTTGAAACACTGTTTGAAAGAGCGCTGACGTGCGTTGCTTGCACTTTTTGCGTACTCGTCTCACCAGCGGCGCGCCCACCTCCATTTCAGTTATGACTGGTTGATTGGCATGGCGGGTGCTATAATCGCTCTTGGGCAAGAGCAGGCCGCTCCTGCCGAAACTGAATTGGAAGCGCTATGACCCAAGACGCTCCCAAGACGTGCGTTCAAGAGAAGGGGGCGGGGAAACCTGACTCGAATCTTTCCGACAGAGAGGACTACGTGTGACAGGATTAGATACAGCCGGGACTCCCATCGAGACATTTCTGAATGACCTGGCTGCGGGGGAGTCGACGCCAGGAGGGGGCGCGGCCGCGGCTCTAACCGGCAGTCAGGCGGCCGCGTTGCTAAGCATGGTCTTGAACTTCACTGTCGGTCGCAAGAAGTACGCAGCCGTGGAGGAAGAGTTGAGAGGTATACTGCTGCGAACCGAAGAGGTGCGCGCAGATCTGCTGGCTTACGCGGACAAGGACGCCAAGGCGTTTGGCGCGGTGGCCGCCTGTTACTCAATGCCCCGTTCCACCGCGGAAGAGAAGGCAGCCCGGACCAAAGCGATGCAGACCGCTCTGCGCGGGGCTGCAGAGGTACCTTTCTCGATCTCCGAGCTGTGCGCCGAACTATTGGAACTGACCTCCCCCGTTGCGGAGAAGGGCAATCCCAATGTCGTGAGTGATGCGGCGACAGCAGCTCACCTGGCGAATGCCGCCCTATACAGTGCCCTCGTAAACGTTGATATCAATTTGAAGTACCTTAAAGACGAAACTTTTGTGTCCAGAATGCACGCCGACGTGGCGGAGTTGAAAGCATCCGCTGAGAGCAACTATATCGCCGCCCGCGCTGCGTGCACGAATGTCCTAGGCGTAGAGATATGACCGCACAGCTATTGAAAGGCCGAGACCGCGCCAAGCAGTTGCAGGCCGAACTGTCCGAGAGTTATTCAGAACTGGCCACAGCTACCGGCGTGCAGCCGACTCTGGCCGCGTTGCAAGTAGGCGCAGACGCGGCCGCGGCAGGTTATCTGCGCGCAATTCGCCGCGCCTGTCAAGGGGTTGGCGTCGCTCTCAGACCCGTCGAACTTGATGAAAAGAGCAGCCCAGCAGAGGTCCAGTCGGCGCTGACCGCGCTGAACGACGACAAGGCGGTGCATGGAATCATGGTGCTGGAGCCGCTGCCGGACCATGTCGACAGCTCCCGGCTGATTGACCTCCTGAGCCCTGCAAAGGACGTGGATGGCGTTCATCCGCTCAACGCAGGAAGGCTGGCCGCGCAGCGCGAGCCGCACTTCGCGCCAGCCACTCCTGCCGGAGCCGTAATGTTGCTGGAAGATGCCGATGTGACCTTCAAGGGCAAGAAGGCGGTGGTGATTGGGCGTAGTGACATTGTAGGAAAGCCGATGGCCCTATTGTTGCTGCATCGACATTGTACGGTCACGATCGCCCATAGCCGAACTGAGGACCTACCATCGGTTGCACGTGAGGCGGACATCCTGTGTGTGGCAGTGGGGCGCCCGGAAATGGTAACGGGAGACTGGATAAAGCCTGGGGCAGTTGTCGTTGACTTTGGTACGACTTATATGGGTGGTTCTGTGAAGGGCGACTGCGAACAGGCCAGCGTGGAAGCCGCGGCGGGAATGTTAACGCCCGTTCCAGGCGGAACGGGCCCTATGACGAACGTGATGCTTATGCACAATCTGTTCAGCGCTTACCGTCGTCTCGTCTCTGCGACCTGACATTAGTGTCCCAGTATCTCGACACTCTTTGCGCGTGGATGGTGGTTGAGCTCGCTCTCTCCGAAGCCGCTCAGCAGGGTCCTCACTTTTTCCAGGCGGACTTGCAGGCGAGGTTCTTTGCACCCCCACTCTCCCCTTACCTGGTTGCAAACCAGCAGCGAATCACCCCAGATACTGAGAACCGCTGAACCGGGCTCTATCCGGCACTCCTCCATTCGGTCGCGCACTGTTTCCAGCGCCGCTATGAGAGTGTCGTACTCGGCTTCATTGTTCGTTACATTGTCCCCGAAGCTCCGTTGGACGATCTCGCGCGGGTGTCCCGGCCAGTCCAGCGCAAAGCTTCCGTAGCCTTCTCCTGGGTTGCCCCGGCTACCTCCATCAAATACGATCTGTATCGGGTCTATCGGAGTCTCTTCTTGCGGTGAAGGGCGTGCAGAACCGGCAGTTGGATTTCCGCTGGCCGGGGAACGATGGTCCGATTTGCGGGGCCGGTCGGCTGGTCTTGGCGGCTCTGGCTTTATGGACTCACTTACAATCCGTCTCTTGCTTCTTTCGAAGCTCTGAGAGGAAACCGAGGGTACGATTTTCAATTGATTCCTATCCGACAGCAGCTCCTCCGTTTCAATCAGCCCCATAGCCTTTAGCTGACGAAAGAGCAGTCGCCTCTGCCCGGTAGAAAGTCTTCCTATCTGGTTGACAAGCCGATCCAAATTATTTCTCATTTCCGCCCTGCCCAACTCTTTTGATCCTCAATCAGATTTGGAGAAAATATTGAGATCCAGTTCAGAGATCTTGAACTTGCATGCTGCCGTAGAGCAAGAGTGCATCGACATTGGCGTCCAGGCTCGCAGCGAGCGGAGAACACACGGGAACGTCATTCGGGAATGAGAGGGTTGCTATGCCGGCTGCCGTTCCCGCTTTTGCGCGGCCTTTGCCTTTTCCCAGAGGAAGAGCAGGTTGGCTTGATGGAAATTCTGGACAAGGCCACCCAGAGGGATGCGCGTGCGACCGAATTCCTCGATATCGTGACTCAGGAGCTCTCGCTTGGTCGCCCCTTCGGAAAGGAGCCGTTCGACCAGCGCCTCAACGTCATTCAGATACTGGATGCTTTCTTCTATGCTGGGCGTTACTTCGCCTCGCAAGAGAATATCGCCGTGACCCTGAACAATCGTCTCCAAATTGAACTCGTGCAGACTGTGCAGAGACTGTTTGAATTTTTCAATATCGGCGAGAGGAGAAGCAATCACAGGCACGGGCATCATCAAGTCGCTGGCGAACAGTACCTTCTCCTCTCGGACATGCACGACACACACATCGGGCCCTGGACCAGGCGCATGCATGATATGTACGGTTTTGTCTCCCAGGCGAATAACGGAACCTTCATTGAAGATGATCTTGGGCAGTCGGATTTCTACCCGCAGCAGTTCGGCGGTATGCTCTCTCGCCTCTTCCAACGCTCTCCGACCATAGCGAACAAGCAGGTCGCGAGTGGTTTCATGGGCTATGAGTTCCGCCTCCGGGAAAAGACAGGACCCGTAGACATGGTCTGCGTGGCTGATTGTGTTTACGAGATAGCGAACGCCTGCGGGGCAGACTTGCGCGGCAAAGTCTATGATCTGCCTGGTCTCTGAGGGAAAGGGCAGTGTATCGATCAAAATACCGCCCTCAGAGGAGACGACCAGCCCAGCGTTTACCTCTGCGTACAGCGCACTGGTGAATACCCACGTATCATCCGCAACCCGTGTGCGCGTAATCGCCACCTGCTACATCCCCTTCGTCAAAATCATGGCCAGAGCAGTCGTCGAATAGCAAATTATAGCACAATGGGCAACGCGGGGCAATGGCGGTACCGATTTCTGGAACTCAACGAGGAAACGCCAGGGAGATCAGAGCCGGAAGCGAGAATCAAGGCACAAACCTTCCGCTCTACCGGGGCGGCCTGTCTTAAGGGGTAAGTGAGGGCAAGTCCGTGGTGTGGAATTCTCAATTTGGATGCCAATCCGGCCGGGTACCTGCCGCCCGGCCTAGCGTGTATCCAGCCCCTGCCGGTCAGTATGCGCGCGTAACAGATGACCTTCTATACTGGTCACGTAAAGATCGCGCAAATCGCTTCCACCAAAGGTACAGTTGGTCGGACTATCGCACGGCAAAGGATGTGTTTCCAGCACTCTGCCATTGGGAGCGAAGACGTAGATCATTCCTCCGGGGCCGCTCACTCCCGAACCGGCCGTGGCAACAATGTTGCCGTCGCTGTCCAGGCACATGCCATCCACACCACGATGGGGATAGAAATTGTGGAGCACTTCAAATTCGCCTGCGATTTCCCCATTGCTCTGCGAGTTTTCGTCATGGAGCGGGTAGGCCCGCAACTCCCGCAGCTGACCCTCTCCGTGTTTGCTTTGGGCTACGTAGAGCACAGTCTCATCAGGGGAAAGGAGCAGCCCGTTCGGTGCAGTCGTGTCAAAAGTTACACGGACGGGGCTCCAGCTTCCGTTCGCCTGCCGGTCCAATCTGTAGACGGATTCATGGTTCAATTCCATATCGTCACGAAAATCGCCGTATCGGGGATCCGTGAACCAGATCCTACCCTTGCTGTCGATAGCCAGATCATTTGGGCTATTGAGGCAGCTTCCTTCGAATTGGGCGCATAGTTCAACTGTTTCTGCGCCTTCCGGGTATTGGACCATCCGCCGGCCGCCGCCTTCACAGGCGTTAAGTACACCGTCCTTATCCAACATGAGGCCATTGGCCTCATTAGTGCCCTCCCGCCAAACACTGACATGGCCGCTGTCCGGGTCGTAGCGCATAATGCGACTGTTTGGGATGTTAGTAAACAGCAGCGAACTGCCATCCCAGACCGGCCCTTCCGTCAGGCCAATGGGTTGCAGCAGTGTTTCAAATTGCCAAGCCATCAGTTCCTCCCTCTAATACTCGTGCAGGTAGCCGGAACCGCAGTCGATTGCAATCTGCCGGCTTCGCTCAAGCGCATTGTAGGGGTCATCCAGCTGAGGGCTCAGTTCGAGACTGACTGCGCCTGCGTAACCGATATCCTGCAAGGCCCTGAAAGTTTCACGCAGCGTGTCGGTGGTCAGGACGCCGTCGAGGAGCGCCCAATGCAGGTCACCATGTCCATCATTGTCGTCGAGATGGACATAGTCAAGTTTTTCGCCCGCCATATTGATCACCTGAGCCGGGTCTTCCCCGCTGATCTGGATATGGCCAATATCGAAGAGGAGCCCCAGGTTTGGATGGGAAATCGCGTTGATGAAGTCCAGCGTGGCTGCGGCAGTGGGAAGCGCGGTACCAGGGAAGTGCTCGATACAAAGCCTGACTTCATGTGCCGCGGCTTTGTCGGCGGCCTCCGCAAGGGAATCTGCATAACGATTCAATGTCGTTGGGCTGTCGCCCTTGCCGGGCACCAGGTAGACTACGCTTCCTCCCAGCGCCGCGCACTGTCTAACCACTTCCTCAACGTGTGCCGCGGCCTTCTGACGCGCTCCGGCATTTGAACTTGCGAGCGCGGCGCCCTCCGGCACACCGAAGGAAGCTGCCACTGAAGAGACGCTCAGGGACGGCGAATCCTTCAGGGCAGGCAGATCCTCTGGCTCCAGAAAGTCAGGTCTGATGTCGATTTTCTTGAATCCCAGGGAGCGCATGTCAGAGATGACTTCCTTTGGGGGAGCGGTCAATGCCCACACACAACAGGACAAATACATAGGTCTAGTACTCCGGCTGCGCCGTTCCTTCCGGCAACAACTCTTCTGCCTCGTCGCTTCCGCTCGCCAACAAAGACTGCAACTCAATCAACTCATTGCAGTGCAGATAGCGATGAAGTTTGTGGCTATGGCGACGACTCCACTCCTCAATGGCCGGGGTCATCTGAGCGATTGTTGAGAAGTCAGCGGGGAACCGCAGAGGATCGCCTCCCAGCCAGCGCCCGTGCCGGCCCGAGAGAGTGGTATTCCAGATCTTGGCAGGAATCACGTCCGGAGTGAGGTTTCCTGTAGGCCAAGCTTGAAAGAGAACGGGAATCCGAGGTGGAAAGTCAGGCAGAATCTCTTGCAAGAGGTGATGACTTCGCGTGCAGGTAGAAGGCATCCAAAAGGGGATTACAGGACTTCGAAGTCCGATCACGGGATTCATCTGCGGCCCGCTCTCGATCAGTATTGCCCCAGGCTGAATCCGCTGCAAATAGTAGAGCCATTGCCAGGCGTAGAATCCCATCCGACTTATCTCATCAACGGAGGAGAAGGGAAGCGTGTAAATCGGCAAGCCTTCATCGCCGGCGTGATCGCGCACTGAGGTGGCAAAACCTGAGATCGAGCCCCACTGGGCTTCAGGCTGGTATGTCCAGTGGCGAGACAGACGCCACCCACTGCGCTGCACGCCCCCTTCTTCGTGCAGCCAGTCATCCAGCCAAGGAGTACCGC
The DNA here is from genome assembly GCA_965200615.1 of Caldilineaceae bacterium. Lineage (GTDB taxonomy): Bacteria > Chloroflexota > Anaerolineae > Caldilineales > Caldilineaceae > Bin5. The sequence continues at coordinate 4,014,642 of OZ241377.1, forward strand.
GAATAAACTCCTGATCCGTAAAGCCTCCGTATCCTCCAATCTGCAATCTGTGACGCGCGCTGACTTCGTACTGGCTCCATCGGGATGTGCAGGTCAGAAGAAGAAGGGAGCCGCCGGGCATCAGGCGCTCTCGTATAAACCTTTTGTACTGGTCAGGAAGCGTTGCCAGCTTCAGGTAAATGCTGACACTCCTTTTGATCTGCTGTCGGGCATGGATGGGGTCGAAGACAGTTACTGCCAGCAAGTCTGAATTGTGATTCAGAATTGGGGTAAGCAGGTCAACACTGCGCTGCTGATAGCCGGCAATGTCGTCCGGCTTGCCTCGAGAGGAAAAGGCGATAGGAAAGCTGTCGGCCAGCAGAGGGGCGCCCAGGGAGGCGCACAGGTGGGCAGTAGCCCCTGAAGGAACGCCAATGACGATGGTATCGAAGCGCCTTTCCGGGTCCAGATTTTTGTACTGGCCTACGTTCCAGTGGGCAAGATCCGCCATCGTCAGGTTAAAGGAAAGCGAACGATTGTGGGGGCGATTCTCGGTAGCCCAAACGGCCAGACCGGCTCCCCAGCTGCGAGGAAGAAGGGAGCTCAGGCGCAGAAGAGACAGCTGACGTCCCAGCTTGGCGTTGGCCGCCGGATAGTGAAATCTGTTTTCCAGAGCCGCAGACACCGCCGCCACTGCTCCTGTGGCAATGTCGAAACCGACCGGGTTGTAGTTCACTGTACAGCTGATTCCGTTTGCCTTGCTGCGCCGATTCTGCGCGCACGATCTTCGCCGCGACAAGTCCTTCCCGCCACAATTGGCGGGCTTGAATGAGCCGGCGGATTTGACCAACAGTATAGCCGACGTGACAAGTCATCGCAATTCCGATTTATAGTCAACTCTGCGGGTCGCCAATAAAGCCCAAAAGAGGGTTCTCGGGAGTTGTAGAAAATACCTGAGGTCTCTTCGCCTCGGGAAACATTGACGCTTGCATATCGATGTGTTAGGCTAGCGGGCGCGTTTGACGGAAGTTCACTCTGGCGCTCTGTTATCGAGGCGGGATTATGAACAATCATAGAGAAGGCCCGGCCCGGGTTCGATTTGCGCCCAGCCCAACAGGTCATCTGCATTTGGGCGGGCTGAGAACCGCTCTTTTTGACTGGTTATGGGCGCGAAAGACGAACGGCCAGTTTATCTTGCGGATAGAGGATACAGATCGCAGGCGATTTGATCCTGACAGCCTGGAAAGCTTGAAGAAAGGCTTGCGATGGCTAGGGCTGGACTGGGACGAAGGCCCGGACATCGGTGGGCCCTTTGCGCCTTACGTGCAGTCAGAAAGGCGAGAGATTTATCAAAAGAAGGCTCAAGAACTCGTTGAACGAGGCCACGCCTATCGATGCTATTGCACGGCTGAACGTCTAGCGACGATGAGGGAAGAGCAAAGGCGCGCGGGGAAAGGAACGGGCTACGACAGGCGCTGCCGGGAGTTGTCAGATGAAGAGAGGAGGCGGCACGAGGCAGAGGGAAGGCCGTCGGTAATTCGCTTCGCCGTGCCGTTGGAGGGTGTCACCGTTTTCAATGACCTCTTGCGAGGCGACATAGAGGTCGAGAATCGACAGTTGCAGGATGAGGTACTGCTCAAGGCGGATGGGCTGCCTACCTATCACCTGGCCGCGATGGCAGATGATAACTTGATGGAGATTACACATGTTCTGCGGGGGGAAGAGTGGCTGGCGACAGCCCCGATACACAAGTTAATCGTCGACGCATTCGGTTGGGATATGCCGGTATTGGTTCACCTGCCTGTAATCCTGGATCCCGGCGGCAAAGGCAAGATGAGTAAACGTAAGAAGATGGTGGCAGGGAAGGAGTTCCTGGCGCTGGTGCACGAGTTTCAGGATTCGGGATATCTACCTGATGCGATGTTTAATTTCCTGACGAACGTCGGCTGGAACTTTGATCCCGATCAGGAAGTCTTCAGTCGCGAAGAGGCGATCGAACGGTTCAGCCTGGATGAGATCAATCCATCAGCGGCGGCGCTTCCCTATGAGAAGCTGGACTGGCTTAACGGACTCTATCTGCGTGCACTGACACCTTCTGCACTCAAGTCGGCATTGCTGCCATTTCTGAGTCAGCAACTTGGGCTATCCGAAACTGAACTGAAATCAGATCGCAGATTGGACGTTCTGATACCGGTGGTTCAAGAACGAATCAAACGCCTTGACGAGGCCGTCAGCTGGATCGATTGGGTCTTTCTGAAGTCTGATGAGATATCATATTCGGATCCAAAGCTGCTGATTGGCCGCAAGTTGGACGCCCTCCAAAGTGTTGAAATGTTGCGCGCCGGCGCCGACGTTGTGGAGGAGGTCGAACCGTTCTGCGCTGAAGCCATTCACGCTGCGTTTCGAGAAAGGGCTGAGGCGCTGGGGGTTAAGGCGGGCAGTTTCTTCGGACCGGTTCGCGGAGCGATCAGTGGAAAGAAGGTTTCACCACCTCTGTTCGAGAGCATTGAGGCAGTTGGCCGCGAGGAAACTTTGCAGCGGATAGGGCTTGCGATCGCATTCCTGGAGGAGCACAGCGTGATGGAGGGGGGGTAACCAGCTCTGCAAAAGCTGGCCAGGCGCCGGAATGTCAGAAGGCCGGCCTCTTTGTCAAATGGAACTCGAATGAGCAATGGATTTGGTTCGTCACCTGGGAATGTGTTAGTATTTGGTGGATGCACTCGCGCGTTGGGGGATAGTTTAATCGGCAAAACGCCTGACTCTGGATCAGGTAATCGGGGTTCAAATCCCTGTCCCCCAGTTTTCGTCAGAAGAGTCTGTATTTTCGGGCAGAAATAGCTGCAATTGAACGCCGCCGTCCCGGGCCAGCGGCGTTTTTCTTGTTTTCGGTTCAGGACTTCAACGATAAAAGCCTCCACGTCACGAACCGGAACGAACCGTGCGCGGAAGCTCGCCCGGCCCTAGCGATTGCGCCCGTACTCCTCGTGGCTGCTGACCCAGTCCAGTGAGCTGATTGCGGCGGCCAGCGAGAGCTCTCCCGCCAGGACAGTTCCAGCCACAATTTCGGCGAATTTCCTCACCTTGCCTTTGCCGCTGCACCCCAGCAGTTCAAGGCACTCTCGCTGCGTGGCCAACGCTGTCCCACCGCCATAGGTGGCGACAATGAGCGAAGGAATGGTGATGGAAATGTAGAGGTCCTTCTCGTCCGTCAACTCGACGTAGATCAGGCCGGCGGAGGATTCCGATACATTGGCCACATCCTGGCCGGTGGCAATGAAAATGGCGGTAATCGCGTTGGCCGAGTGAAGTCCGTTGTTGTTGACGCCTGCCAGAATCGAACCGATATTGGCGACGCCATAATGGTAGAAGAGTTGCTCGGGCTGCACGCGCATGTTCTGGATCAGCACGTCTCGGGGAATGGTCGCTTCAGCCGTCACTCTTTTGCCCCGCGTGCGCATGATATTGATCTGTGAGGCCTTTTTGTCGGTAGCGAAATTCGATTCCAGATAGAAGCGCTTTATCTCCTGGCCGTCGTAGTGGTCCAGAATCCAGGAGCAGGCGGCGAAGGTTGCCCGGCCCACCATGTTCTGACCACCGGCGTCTCCGGTCTGGTAGTTGAATCGTAGAAATGCGAATTTGTTGGACTGGTAAGGATCGATGTTGTCCAGCCTGGCCACGCTGGAAGTTGCTTCCGCCTCTTCCCTGATTGGGATCATGTTGCTTTCCACCCAATCGATAAAGTCTCGCGCGCCGCGAGCATCCTCAAACACGAAAACAGGCGCTCTCTGCATTGCGTCGGCCACGACTGTGCACTTCACTCCTCCAGACTGGTTGAGCAGTTTCATGCCGCGGTTGTAGGAGGCAACGAGCGTTCCTTCGGTTGTCGCCAGCGGAACAAGAAAGTCGCCTTTGGCGTGCTCTCCGCAGACTGTCAAAGGGCCGGCGAAGCCAATGGGCACCTGCGCCACGCCTGTAAAGTTCTCAATGTTTCCTTGCGTTTCATGGGGATCAAACGAGTACTGCGAAATGTGTTCTAGCGAATGGCCCGTGTAATCCTTTACGAATTCCTGGCGAGCCTTGATTATGTCCTTGCCATAGTCGTCATCGCGATCGCGTGGGATTCTCGGCGCGTCGACCTTCTCAGAGATTGCGTCGTCGACCGTGAATTGGATCCGGCCAAATGGTGACGTCTGCACTCCGATCCGGATCTCGTGGCTCCCAGATTCGAGAGGAGGCATTCGAGCCGTGATGAACACCTCTTTACGCAGCGGAAATTCCACTGGCGCGCCGTTGTTGACCTGATCGGGCGAGACCACTTGCCCTTCGCCAAAGTCCAGGGAAAGGTCATCATTGGACATCTCTTTGCCGTCGATGCTGATGCCGTGAAATCCGGTCAGCTTGGCGTCGCTCAGTCGGTTTTTGATTGAGAACTGTACGCCGTCCTCGGTATTCTCCAGGCTGGCGTAGGTGTAGAGACGCTTGAGCAACATTGAAGGAATAAGTGCCATAGGGCCCCCTTTGATGGTATCAGACTGGCAATAGAGGAAACTGCAGTGAGCGAGAGATCTGTTACGGAACGGGGCCTAAAAACGGTGTCGAATGTTGTTCGCCAACGGGCTGAGCATCATACCTGGACACGCTTTCTTGCAGTCAGGCGACGTGGGTTCCAATGTCGGAGCGCCATACAGCTCCTTCAAAGTGGATCTGTTCAGCTGTCCCGTAGGCGCTTTGGACGGCGGTCCTGAAGTCCTCTCCGGTTGCGGTGACGGAGAGTACACGTCCGCCGTCGGTCAGGACAGTCTTTTCGCCTTCCCCGTCAGGACGGATGCGGGCGTCTTCCACCTTGGTCCCGGCGTGAAATACGAGAGCACCGCCACTGGCGGCCAATCCATCTGGAAGGCCTGTTATGGGCTTTCCGGTCTCGTAGCTATCCGGATAGCCATCTGAGGCCATTACTACGGTCACGGCCGACTCTGATGACCAGATGGGCTCATGCCCGGCCAAACTGCCGTTTGCACAGGCCAACATGAGTTCCACGAGGTCGCTCTGAAGCAAGGGTAAGATGGCCTGGGCTTCCGGATCACCAAAGCGACAGTTGAATTCCAAGACCATGGGACCGCGGTCGGTCAGCATCAACCCTGCGTAAAGGACGCCCTGGTAGGGGGCGCCTTCAGAAGCCATTCCAGCCAGCGTTGGACGAAGAACCTGGTGTGCGACGGTGTCCAGAATCTCACTGGTTGCCAGTGGGGACGGCGCAAAAGCTCCCATCCCACCGGTATTTGGCCCGCGGTCTCCGTCAAACAAGCGCTTGTGATCCTGCGCGGCAGGCGCCAGCCGAAGGTTTTCACCATCGCAGAAGGCCAGCACGGACAGTTCAGGACCCTGCAAGCGCTCTTCCACCAGGACGGTTGTGCCTGCGTCGCCAAAGCGTTGATTTACCATCATCGCCCGCAGCTGTTCTACCGCCTCATCTTGACTTGCAGGTAGAAGAACGCCCTTGCCGGCTGCCAGTCCACTGGCCTTGAGGACGGGCAAGTCGTCCAGTCCATGGACGAAGTCCGCCGCGTCTTTGAATTCTGAAAAGACACGGGCCCGGCCGGTAGGAATCCCATGCCGGTTCATGAATGCCTTCGAGTAGGTCTTGGAGCCTTCCAACTGCGCGGCGGCTTTGCTCGGGCCGAAAATCGTCAGTCCGTCGGAGGCGAATTCGTCGACGACTCCAGATACCAACGGCAGTTCCGGCCCCACGACTGTCAGCTCGACCTGATTGTCGAGAGCAAAGAGCCGTAACGCCTGCAAGTCGTCTACGGAGATGGGGACATTCGTGCAGCCAGGAATCCCGGCGGTACCGCCGTTCCCCGGAGCTGCGTAAACCTGGTCGACATACTGAGAGTCCGCCAACTTCCAAGCCAGCGCATGCTCTCTGGCGCCGGAACCTATCAGGAGAATGTTCATGCAATTATCATGGGATGATTGAGCGTGCGAAGAGGAGATTGAGTAAAAGGCGGAGAAAAAGAGTGTTTGAGCAATTTTCTGTCAGGAAATGACACTACAGTCAGTTTCCTAACACGCCCGCGAATCTCTCTTTCTCCTTCAGTTCCAGTTCCATTTCCAGCATTGGCGTCTCGAACGGGTAGTCACCGGTGAAACAGGCGTTGCAATAGCCGTCCTGCGCCCGCAGCGTATTCATCATGCCTTCAACGCTAAGGTACTTGAGTGAGTCGACTCCGATGTAGTCCTTTATCTCTTCCAAATCCTTGTGCGCCGCGATCAGTTCAGACTGGCTCGCCATGTCGACGCCCATGAAGCAGGGGAATCGAATGGGCGGGCAGGCGACTCGCATGTGAACTTCCGCCGCGCCGGCATCGCGCAGGAGCTGCACGAGCGGTCCGCTTGTATTTCCCCGCACGATTGAGTCGTCTACCAGGACTACCCGCTGGCCCCTCAGGTTTTCCGGCAAGGGGTTGAATTTCATTGCCACTCCGACTTTTCGCTGCCGGTCCGTCGGTTGGATGAAGGTGCGGCCGATGTAGCGGCTCTTTATCAGCCCCTCGCTATAGTCGATGCCACTTTCCTGTGCGAATCCGATTGCGTGAGGCGTGCCGCTGTCAGGCACGGGAACAACGATGTCTGCCTCTAACGGAGCCTCGCGGGCAAGCTGGCGACCTAGCGCCTGGCGCACGCGGTGAACCAGACGGCCGCCGAGCATGCTGTCTGGGCGGGCGAAGTAGATCTGCTCAAATGTGCAAAATGCCGCCTTCTCGGCCGGCACACCTTGCACGACGTCATACCCGTCCTGGTCGATGCGTACGATTTCGCCCGGTTCAATTTCCCGTACCGCACGGCCACCAATCGTAGCAAAGGCGCAACTCTCTGACGCAATGGCCAGACCACTTTCGAACTCTCCCAGCACGAGAGGACGCAGGCCCCAAGGATCTCTGACGCCATAGATGGCATCGCGGGTGAGGATAGTGAGGGAGTAGGCGCCCTCGGCAATCGTCATCATCTGGCGAATGCGCTGCAACCAGGTGCCGCGGGCGCCGGCCAATAGATGGATTATCAGTTCACTGTCGGTCGAGGTTGAAAGGCCAACACCGCGTTCCAGGAGCTCGCGGCGAAGCTTGGGCGCGTTGACCAGATTGCCATTGTGGCCAATGGCGAGCGGGCCGTCGAGCGTCTCCAGGATGTATGGCTGCGTGTTGTTCAGTCGGGGCGATCCGGTCGTGGAATAACGGGTATGACCGATGCCCAAATGCCCCTGCAGATGATGCAGATTGTCTTCGTTGAAGACTTGGGAAACGAGTCCCAGCCCCTTATGGATGTGGGCGGTCTTGCCGTCACAGGAGGCGATGCCCGCGGCCTCCTGACCTCGATGCTGCAGAGCGTAGATGGCAAAGTATGCCAGCCGGGCGATGTCAATCCCGGGCGCGCTGATGCCAAAGACGCCGCATGCTTCACGGGGCGAATCGAACGGAGGCATAGTTGCAGCTCCTTGATTTACAGTGGGCGTTCAGACTGGAAGGACGCACACTTTGAATCTGCTCAGGGCGGGCCCAGTCCTGTCGCCAGGTTCCCGACTCAACAGCGCTGCAAGGCAGCGCGCGCCGCGAGTCCCGTTTCCAGGGCCGCTTCCGCCGTTTCTGCCGTCACCGTAAGGTGCCCCATCTTGCGACCGAGCCGCGGTTCATGTTTTCCGTACAGATGCAACTTCGCACCGGGAACAGTCAGCAGCGCTTGCCAGTCCGGTTCTCCATTATGCCAGAGATCACCGAGGAGATTCAACATAGCAGCCGGTCGCAACATCTCGGTTGACCCGGGCCCAAGCCCGGAAACAGTTCTCAACTGCTGCTCGAACTGGCTTGTCACGGCGCCTTCGATCGTCCAGTGGCCGGAGTTGTGGGGCCGAGGCGCAATCTCATTGATCAGGAGACGGCCGGTGGTCGCCGCCCCTGAAGACTGGGCATCTCCGTCCACCCGGGACTTGGGCAGGAGAAAGAACTCGATGCAGAGAACTCCTACCAGTTGGAGATGTTCGCACAACCGGTGGGCCAACTTCTCCGCCTCACCAGCAACGGCCGGTTCTACTTCCGCCGGCGCGATAGTGACATCCAGAATATGGTTGACATGGCGGTTCTCGACCAAAGGATAGGCAGCAAAGTCACCGTGCACGCCACGAACCGCCACCATCGACAGTTCCCGCTCAAAATCCACGTGAGCCTCGAGCACGCATGCCTGGCCGCCCAGTATCCGCCACGCGGAGCTCAGTCTGACCCCAGGTTCTATGCGGGTCTGTCCTTTACCATCATAACCGAATGCAGCCGTCTTGAGAATGGCGGGATAACCAATCTCCCGGACGGCCTCTTCCAATTCTGCAGCATTCTTTACGAAGTGAAACGGGGTGACAGGCAGCCCTGCCTGGCGGAGCATAGATTTTTCGCGCTGGCGGTTTTGGGCGGCGTGGAGAATGGTACCGGATGGGCGTACCGGCACGCCCTCTTCCGCTGCGATCTCTGCCACGAGGGAAGGGACGTTTTCAAACTCGAAGGTGAGGGCATCTACGCCGTTGGCAAACGCCCGTACCGCTGCGCGGTCGTCGTAGGCGGCGGCGCATTCCAAGTCGGCAATCTGACCGGTGGGGCTGTTGCATTCCGGTGAATATGTATGCAGGCGATAGCCCATTCTGCGGGCCTCCATCGCCAGCATTCGTCCCAGTTGCCCGCTGCCAAAAACACCGATCGCAGAGCCGGGCGACAGCGGCGACCGAAGCGTTTCAGCCACCGTGCCACTCCTTCTCTCCCAGACGAATCGCCATCACCTGGCTGGCTCGCGACTCTCGAAATTCCTGAAGTTGCCGGCGCAGTTCAGGCCGGATAGCGCCGAGTATCGAAATGGCAAGCAGGGCCGCGTTGATGGCACCCGCTTTTCCTATTGCCATTGTAGCGACCGGTACTCCCGCAGGCATCTGCACAATGGAGAGAAGCGAATCCATGCCGTTCAGGGCCTGGCTCTGAACAGGCACACCGATAACCGGCAGCAGCGTATGTCCGGCCACCATGCCCGGAAGGTGGGCCGCTCCGCCTGCACCAGCGATGATCACCTCAAGGCCGCGCGCGTCCGCACTGCTGGCGTATCCACTCATCCAATCGGGCGTGCGGTGCGCGGAAACCACCCTGCACTCATGGGGCAGGTCGAAGTCGGCCAAAGTCTCGGAAGCAAACTTCATACACCGTTCCCAGTCGGAATCGCTGCCCATAATCACGCCCACAAGGGGCGCATTTTCTGAGGGATTCACTGCCAGTTGCTCCAGTTTCTCATGCAGCCTTAGCGCTGCCCGAAACGCGTACGAAGACTGCTCGCCACCCGGTCTGCCACCGGCGTCTCGCCCGCTACAAATGGGCGGCCTGTCAAGGACTCGTAACAGCCAATGTAGCGCTGGCTGGCTTGCGCAGCCAGATCGTCAGCCAGGGGCGGTGGTGGTCCGTCACCTATGTAACCCCGCTCCGCGTAGGCCAAACGCACGAATTCCTTGTCATAGTTCTCGGGTTCCAAGACCTTGAGGCCTTTGCCTTCCTTTTGCGCGCCACCGGCGAGGACGTCTTTATGGCTCGTCTCCGTCCAAAATCTACTGGAATCGGGCGTATGGATCTCGTCAATCAGGAGAAGCTCGCCGTCGTCGGCGAGGCCGAACTCATACTTGGTGTCCACCAGGAGAAGCCCTCCTCGCGCGGCCGTCTCCTGCCCGCGGGCGAAGAGGGCCAGCGCGACATCACAGACTCGTTCCCACAGATCTGCTTCAACCAACCGCTCTTCCACGATTTCCCTGCTGGTGATCAGTTCGTCATGTCCGCCCTTTTCGGCCTTCGTTGTGGGCGTGATGATGGGTTGAGGAAGCCGTTCATTCTTGCTCATGCCTTCCGGGAATTCCATACCATAGATGAACCGCTCACCCTGGCTGTATTGGTACCAGAGACTGGTCTTGGTAACCCCTGAAATGAATCCGCGTACGACCACCTCAACCGGAAGAGGACGACATTTCCGGCCAATCGTCACATTCGGGTCGGGCGACTCGAGAAAGTGATTGGCAACGATATCCTGCGTCTCTTCGAACCAGAACTGGGCAAGTTGATTGAGTACCTGTCCCTTGAATGGGAGCAGTCCCAAGATGTGATCGAAGGCAGAGAGGCGATCAGTTGTAATGAGGATGAGCTGCTCGTCTCGCTCGTAAATGTCGCGTACTTTGCCGCTGCGTTTGGGACCGAGAAAATCCAGGTCGAGTCCGGGGAAAGTCTGGCTCAGGGAACCGTTGTCCATTTTGTCTTTCTCCTTAATCCGAAATGCTTCGAACGGTTCGAAGCACGCGCTATCGGCCGGCGGCGCTTGCAATCATGGCTCGAAACAGGGAAAGTCCGAGCCCTTTACCGTCGCCGAGAGGATTCTGGATAGGGTCGACGTGGTCCTCCGGATGGGGCATCAGACCGATCACGTTGCCGGCTCGATTGCAGATACCGGCGATGTCGGCGATTGATCCATTTGGATTTAGCGGGTAGCGGCCGCCGGCGCGCGCTCCGCTCGAGTCGACATAGCGAAAGGTCACCAGCCCGTCCTTTTCCAAGCGCTCCAACGTCTCGTTATCGGAAACTTGAAAGTTGCCCTCCCCATGGGCAACCGGGCAAAAGACCGGTTCTCTCATGTGTCCCAGGCATCCGGCACGCGCTCCCTCTTCCACGGCCAGATGGACCCACCGGCATTCAAAGCGATCGCGGGCGTTATGGGTAAGGGTTACGTCTCGCCGCGCGACCGACTGGCGTCCTTCAGACCGGCGCCCGCCGTCGTCAGCAGCGCCTGGCAAGAGGCCCGCTTTGACCAGGGTCTGAAAGCCGTTGCAGATGCCCAAGACTGGCTTACCAGTCTCGATAAATTCTGTCAATTCTTCGTGGAAGAAGACATGCAGATCCAGGGCCTGGCGAACGCCTGCCCCGAGGGCATCGCCGTAGGAGAATCCGCCCGGCAAAACCAGCATGCCAAAATCCGAGAAGCGCCGGATTCCTGCCCGCAGCTGATTGATATGCACTATGTGCGGCGAGGCACCTGCCAGTTCGCAGGCTCGCGCTGCCTCGGCATCACGGTTTGTGCCCGTGGCGTGCAGAATCAGGACGGGCAGGTTCATTGCGTTCCCGATGAGGCGCGGATTCGATAAAGAGAGATGAAAAGCGAAAACGTCATTCAGCCCCTTTCCAGGCTGGGACGATTTCCTCAATCGATATGTTGAAGATGGGCTGCCGGTTCCGAGTCAAGGCCAACTGTCCGGACTCCGTGACCTCTCCGATAAGCGCGATTGGCAGGTCAGACAGGATTTCCTCCAGGGCGGCTCTGTCAGGGGGGACCACTTCCAGCAGCAGACGACCGTTTGTCTCGCTAAAAAGCGGGACACAGGGATGGGAAAAATCACCCCCAATTACGGCCGCAATGTCTACAGACGCGCCGAGGCGGCCGCCAAGACACATTTCTGCCAGGGCCACCGCCAGTCCGCCTTCGCTAAGATCGTGGCAACTTTGGACCAGCCCCGCTTGCATTGCTGCGTGAACGGCCCGATAGCGCTTAAGCGGCTCTTCAGGCAAGGAAGGCGGGTCTCCGCCATTCCACCCTAACAACTGGCCAAGAAGAGATCCTCCCAGTTCTTCTCGCGTTTCCCCCAACAAGAAAATGCAGTTCCCCGGCCGCTTAAAGTGGGACGTGCAGGTGCGGCGCATGTCGGGCACTATGCCGATGGCCGAAATGAGTAGTGTCCCCGGAATAGGCTGGCCTTCGAACTCATTGTAGAGGCTGTCTTTGCCGGAAATGTAGGGGGCATTGTATCTGACGGCGGCGTCGTGGCATCCCTGGCAGGCACGCACCAGCGCGCCAAGCCGATCCGGAAAGGTGGGGTTGCCCCAGCAGAAGTTGTCCAGCAGCGCGATGCGGTCCGGGTCGGCGCCGACTGAAACGGCGTTGCGAAATGCTTCGTCGACTGCGCTGACTGCCATTGCGTAGCAGTCTCGTTTTCCCAAAAGAGGGTTTATTCCCGCGCTGAGGGCGAAGGCGCGTCCGTGGCCCCAAGTGCCAATTGGTTTCAGCACCGCCGCATCTGCAGGTCCGTCCATGTGCGGCCCGACAAATGGTCTAACGAGCGTGCCGCCGCGAACTTCATGGTCATAGGTTCGAACGATTCGTTCCTTGCTGGCCACAGTTGGATGGCTAAGCATCCGGACGAGGAGCTCCTTTTCCTTCAGCATCGGGCGGGCGGGCGCCAGGACAGTCTGCAGTGAGGACAGGTCCGGGACAGGCGCCTGGTAAAGGGCTGTCCTGCTCGGGATGGGAAGCCCGTCATGCAGGAATGACATGGGCAGCTCGGCAACGGCGCGACCGCCGTAGCGCACACGGAGCCAGCCGTCACCGCTGAAATGGCCCAGATCGCGCATCTCGACTTCCCAGAGGTCGGCCAGTTCCTGGAGGCGCGAGAGGTTGGCGGGCGGAACTGCCAGGACCATTCTCTCCTGGGCTTCGGAAAGCCAGATTTCCCACGGCGTCAAGCCGGGATACTTGAGAGGAACATCCTGCAATTCGATGTCGGCGCCCAGCTTTTCGCCCATCTCCCCGACAGCCGAAGAAAGGCCGCCGGCGCCACAGTCGGTGATGGCATTGTAGAGGCGCGTGTCTCGGGCCGCTTCGACCAACTCAATCAGTCCCTTTTCCGTAATGGGATCGCCGATTTGCACGGCGCTGCCGGAGTCCGTATGCGTTTCCTGGGTCAGCTCGGCTGAAGAAAACGTTGCGCCATGGATGCCGTCGCGACCGGTGCGCCCTCCCAGGACCACGATGCGATCTCCCCGCTGTGGTTCAGTGGGATGCGACCCCTTAGGCAGCAGCCCCACCGCGCCGCAGAAGACGAGAGGGTTTCCCAGGTACCCGCTGTCATAGATGACGGCACCATTGACGGTCGGCAGGCCCAGCTTGTTTCCGTAGTCACCGATACCAGCGACGACCCCTTCCTCGACGCGGGCGGGGTGAAGAATCCCCGCAGGGAGCTCTTCGGGAGGCAGGTCCTGGGGGCCGAAGCAGAGGACGTCGGTGCAGGCGACAGGCCGGGCGGAGACGGCGATTATGTCGCGCACGACGCCGCCAATGCCGGTGTTAGCGCCGCCGAAAGGCTCGAGAGCAGAGGGGTGATTGTGCGTCTCTACTTTAAATGCCAGATCGTATTGATCGTCAAACTCAATGATGCCGGCGTCGTCGACAAAGGCGGAACGCACCCAAGGGCGATTGACCTTTTCGGTCGCGGCCTGAATGTAGGTACGCAGCAGCCCTTGGATCTCGCTAACAGAGAGGGCCTGCCCGCTGGCTGACCGCAGCGTAAAGGCTATGTTTGACTTGAAGGTCTTGTGAACACAGTGCTCGCTCCAGGTCTGGGCCAGTGTTTCCAGTTCGACATCGGTGGGTGAGCGGCCGATTTCGTCGTAAAAGCTCTGGATCTCCTTCATCTCCCGGGCGTCAAGCGAGAGCAGTCGCTCCCGACTGCATGCGAGCAACTCTTCTTCGTTGAGCCCTGTCAGGGAGACCTGTTCCACATAGTCGCGGGCATCGCTGCCGTGACCAAACAGGGGTTCGATTGCGCCGAGGCTGTAGCGCTCAATCGTGTCATTGCACAGCAGGTCTTGGGCGAGCCGGCGCAGATCCGTCTGGGAAAGGTCCCCTGACAGGCGATATTGGGTGGCGGTTGCTGCCTCCAGATCGTGGACACCCAGTTCGGCGGCGCCGCGTTCCAGTACACGTGCGGCCACGTCGGTTACGCCGGGGCGAAGGGCAACCTCGATAACATGCTCGTTTGAAGCGTCAGGGGGTTGAATTCGACTATCGTCCGAGCAGGGGCGCGGCTGGGATATGACCTGGACCGATTCGGCAACAGGATCGACCAAGAGGAAGTCACACAGCCTATTGATCTGGTCCGGGCTCGGGGCTCCAGCGGCGCGGCATGTAAGGAAAAAGATCTGTGTCTTGTTGCAGGACTGGAGGGAACTGATGCCTAATCTGTGCGCGGCGGCCGCAATCCTGGGCTCGCCTTCTTCGCTTTGTTTGGTGACTTCGATGCGGAAGTTGTTCACAGCGGGCCTCTGCACAAAAAAGCCCCGATGTCATGCTGTGGAAGACCACCTTATGACACTGGGCTTTTCTGAAAACGCAGGTGCTGGACTGGCCGTCCCGGTTGGGCGGCCCTGCTGTACCCCCAAGGGGATTCGAACCCCTGTTGCAGGCTTGAAAGGCCTGAGTCCTAGTCCTCTAGACGATGGGGGCGCGCTGCTTGCGGGCGCACAAGGCAGTCTATCAGCAAGGGGGAAAACAGGTCAAATTATGGGGCGTTCCGGATCGAATTTGGATCGGGGAATTCGGTGAGCATTCAGGGCTGGCGTTCAGGCCCATGCCGGTCAGGAGTGGGCTTGAGGAGCAAAGGTCGTTCGAACGCCGCCGGATCTTCCAGAGCTCCACAACCCGGTCAGATGGGTAGTTGCTGGGGTCAAAGTCATCGGTCTCCCAGGCATCGCAGCCTACACGGGAAAACAATTCCTCAATCGTGCGAGAAGAGTGATGTTGCGCCTCGCCGACGGTCTGGTAGAGATAGACCGCTGAGGGAAGGATCACCGGGTGGCCCATCTCGTAGAGGGCGCAGGCCGTACCGCCGGCCGTCAACTTCCGCAGAAAGTCTTCCTTACTTTGGTCGATCTTCCGGCCCGCGTGATATGCGCTTACGTCGAAACGGAAGCCGAAAAAACTGTGCAGATAGCCCTGTTCGCAAAGGAACTTGCCGACCTGGCGGAGCGCAGAATCCACGGCAGCGAAGTCGCTTCCGCTATTGAGGGAGACGGGAAGATCAATGGGCAGGATGCCGGCCAATAGGCCGAAGAAGCGGGAGCCAACCTGTTCCGCGAACCTTCTTCTTGCAGCTTCCAGTTCGTTTCCGCTTTGCTGCGAAGCAAGCGTTTTGAAGGCAGAGTGAAAAAAACCGTAGGAGAGCGCGTCGAATTCGCCGGATTGAATTGTGTTGAGATCTGAGGATGCGGCGAAGCTGGCGGCCAGGCCAGGTCGAGGTGTTCGTTGGTATACAAGAGAAATGTACTCGTCGACCGTTTCCTGGACCGTAGCGATACTGTCCGTGGACGCAGACAGGGAACGCCACTGGCTTATGATTGCTTCCGCCATCATTGCCAGGAACGTTTCGCCCACCGGCCACCATTCCTGAAACTCGGGATAGGGGCGCTGAGATACGGCAGCTAGGAGAGAGAGTGACATGGTCTCGCATTCCCTTATGGTTAAACGGATTCCTTCATTTGCTCGATCTTGTAATATCATATTACCAGGGCACTGCGCCATTCCGTTGAACACATTTTACCTGGATCGACGAGAAGAGGAACAATGAAACAGTTACTGTCTATCCTGTTAATTGCCGTCTTTTGTTCAAGCGCGTGCGTAGCTCCCGTCGCGCCGCAGGGCGCTCCCGCTGATGACGAGGGAGGCGCATCCGCGGCTGTTGACGACCTTCTCGAAGAGATCATGGCGCGCGGCACAATCCGGATTTCCACAGACCCCAATTATGCGCCCCAGAGTTTTCTGGACGAGAGCGGTAATTTTGTGGGATTCGACGTCGACGTAGCTAAAGAGATCGCCCGGCGCCTCGGGGTGGAAGTTGAGTTCGTTACGCCGGATTGGGACCTGATCACGGCCGGCCATTGGGGGGACCAGTGGGACATGAGCGTGGGGTCTATGACCGTCACGACGGCACGGCAAGAGGTCCTGAAATTCGCATCTCCGGCCTATTACTACACGCCTGCCCAGTTCGCGGCAGTGGATGGCTCCGGGATCGAGACGCTGGAGGACCTGAATGGCGCGACGATTTGCGTTGGCGTCTCTACCACGTATGAGAGCTGGTTGATGGGTGATATGGAGGGACTTGGATTGCCGGCCGCCAGCTTCTATGTTGACTCTCCACCGGCTGATGTAAGTATCCTCCCACTGACGGTCGACAACGATTGCGCGCAGCAGATTCAGGCCGGCCGCCAGGAATTTCAAGCCTTCCTGACCTCAAATACTGTGGTGGAAGCCGCCATTGCGGAAGGCATCGCCATTCACAAAGTTGGCAAACCGGTCTTTTCGGAGAATCTCGCGGTGGTTTTTGACAGGAATGCTTCCAAGGATATCGCCAGACTGGTAGGCAAAGTCAGTGAGATAATCGCCGCGATGCATGCTGACGGCACTTTGAGCAACCTGTCGGAGGAGTGGTTTGGCGAGGACCTGACGAGCGATCCCACGCGGTAGACGAGAACAGGGCACTGAAGTTCGAGTTCCCTGTGTGAATCGGCTCTCGCTACCTGAATTCACATGAGATGGTTTTGAAATTGGAATCGGGATGACGACAGCGCCACCGGACGACCGTTTCGCTATTCAAGCTGAGCAGATCGTGGCGTCGCAGCAGCGTGACGCACGCCGCTTTCAGACAGGCGTGCGCGTTTCGTATGCCGTGCTCCTGGTTGCTCTTGTGTACGCATTCAGCGGGTCTCGTTTCACAGTCGCTGGCTTACAGTTCAGGACGATTTCCCCAGACTGGAGTTTCATTCGAAGCCACTGGTTCTTTATCTTCAACGGCGTCTGGCTGACAATTCTGCTGTCAGTTCTGTCGATCATTTTGGCGACAGTTCTCTCGCTTCTGGGCGCGCTGGGGCGCTTGTCGAAGTCGGCGCCAGCATACGCACTGGCGACCTTCTACATCTCCTTGATTCGGGGAACGCCCCTGCTGCTGCAGGTGGTATTCTTCTTTCTCGCCCTGCCACAGCTGGGCATTCGCCTTTCGGGCCTGTCGGCCGGTGTGCTGGCATTGGGGCTGAACTACGGCGCCTATATGACGGAGATCATGCGGGCAGGCATTCAGTCGGTGGACGCGGGCCAGCGAGAAGCAGCAAAGTCGCTGGGCATGTCTCAGTTTCAGATCATGCGATTTATCGTGCTGCCTCAGGCATTGCGCCTAGTCATCCCGCCGATCGGAAACCAGTTCATTGCCATGCTGAAGGATACGTCGCTGATTTCGGTTACGGGCTTTGTATGGGAACTGCTCTGGCGGGCGCAGAAGCAAGGCCGGGCGAACTTTCGCAGTCTGGAAGCACTACTGATTGCCGCCGTCTTCTATTGGATCATTACGATAATTTTTTCGGCCTTTCAAGCGCAAATCGAACTACGCCTCTCGCGTGGTTACCGGTCTGCGCTTTAGATTAAAGCGAGCTGCGGCCAGCGGGCCGAACGCGCTGCATTTTCCGTGTCCGACTGCTGCCCCATTAAAGGATAGACTGGCTTCACATCGGACGATTCTACTGCAGATTGGAGGAAGGATTAGATGACACATCAGTTCAGCATCTGTTCATATAGTTTCCGCCGTTCGTTCGAAAGCTGCGCGATGGACTATCGCGGCTACGTGGATTTCAACGGGCGGCATGGCTTTGCGCAGCTGGATCCCTGGATGAAGCACATCGAGCCCGCACTGGAAAACAGGAGCTGGCTGGCAGATGCCAAGAGAATGGCGGAGGATGCAGGGCTGCCCTATGGGTGCGTCGCGGTGGATGGAGGGCACATGTACGAGGAGGACGCCGTCAGGCGCGCGGAATGCAGGGAAATGGCGCTCCGCTGGCTGGATGTTGCCGCGGCACTCGGCGCGCCGCAGATGCGCATCGATTCTGGCGGGACGGAGGCGTTGACTGACGAGGTATTTCAAATAATCGTGGAAGGCTACAACGAACTGGTACCCAGGGCGAAAGCAGCCGGCGTGGAAATTCTTGTAGAGAACCACTGGGGACCTACGAAGTACGCGGAGAATACGGTAAGGCTGCTTGAGGAGGTAGAAGGGCTTGGACTCTTGTTCGATACGAACAATTGGGCCGAGGGCACGCAGGAACAGGCCTGGCAGTTATGCGCCCCTTATGCCCGTCTGACACACTTCAAGACGTTCTCGTTCGACAGCCAGGGCAACGATCCGTCGGTCGATTTGAACAGGGCATGCGCGATTCTGCTGGAGAAGGGCTACAAAGGGGTCTGGGGGATTGAGTCGACACCAGCAGACGGCGACGAAGAAGGAGCGGCATTAAAGACAATGGCACTGATTCGCCGGGCATTGAACGAGTAAGAGTTCTCATGGGGAGCGTTCGCTTGGCCCCTTGGCTGTAGCACACCGCGCTTGTTTGCAACCAGATTGCATTCAAACAGATCGTCGGAGAGTTTCCGAACATGACACAAGACAAGACTCGCATTGGGATCATTGGCGTAGGCCAGATCGGCAAGGGCCATGTTCGCAAGTATATGGAGATGCCGCACGTAGAGATTGCGGCCATTGCCGACATCAACGAGGCCGAGGCACAGAGGGTGGCGGCTGAAAATGGCATCGCCACCGTTTACACCAGTTTTCGGGAGTTGCTGGCCCGAGACGACATTAAAGCGGTCGACGTTTGCTTGCATAACAACTACCACATGCCGGCGACGGTGGCTGCGCTGGAAGCGGGCAAGCATGTCTTTTGCGAAAAGCCAATGGCCGGCGCCTACGTCGACGCCGAAAAGATGCTGAGAGCATCCAGGGATTGCGGCAAGATGCTCAGCATCCAAAACCGAGTGTATTTTACCAATGAGACCAAGGCGGCCAAGACGTTGATAGACGGGGGTTATCTGGGGAAACTGTATCACGCTCGCTCAACAGGCTATCGACGGCGAGGAAGGCCCTTCGTGGACGGCTACGGCTCTCCCTTATTTGTCAACAAAGAGACCGCCAGCGGTGGCGCGCTCTATGACATGGGCGTCTATCACATTTCGACAATTCTCTACCTGCTGGGCAACCCGGACGTGCTGCGAATCTCCGGCAAAACATACCAGGAGATCGCGATGGATGCGGACCGTCGAGAACGGAGCAACTACAATGTGGAGGAGCTGGGGCTGGGCTTTGTGCGGTTGGCCGACAACATAACCCTGGACATTATCGAGGCATGGGCCATTCATTTGGACGCCTTCGAGGGTTCATACGTTGTCGGCAGCGAAGGCGGTGTGCGCCTTGACCCGTTCGGCTACTTCCACAGCGCCGGGGACCTGGACCTGGACTCCACGGCCAATCTGCAGATGTTCGACTTCCGGCTGCACAACGTACACGGGCAAGGAGACGTGTACGACAGTGAGCAGGAGCATTGGATCGCCGCGGTGGAAGGCAGGGTAGCGCTTCTTCCGACGGCTGAGATCGCCCTGAACTGCATGCTGATCTCAGAGGGCATCTACTTGTCCAATCAACTGGGGCGGGAGGTAAGCGCGGAGGAGGCGCGAGAGGCTTCGGTCTCGACGGCCGTTGCCATCTGAATGAGTAGCTGAAGTTTGTCAGTTCTTGAGAAGAAAGAAGGGCGCCAGGGAATCGCATTCTTATCCTCAGCGCCCTTTGCGGTTTCAGCAGACTTGCAAAAAGTCAGTACCCTTCAGATGGCCTGGCAGCGAATGAGACGGGCCGTTTCTTCTCCTTCGTTGCGGACGGTCTGGGCCTCGCCAGAAGGAATGAATGCACCTTCGTGACGTGATGCGTGCAGCGTCTGCCCGCCGGAGGTGATAGACACCTGGCCGCTCCAGACAAACCAGACAGCTTCCTTGTCATCTGAGGCGGACGCCTCCACATGTCCTCCCTGCCCCAATTCAAAGTAGCCCAGCTGCATCTCCGGAGTCCCCGTGGCGGGTGAGGCCGGGGCCCACGAGTTCGTCATCCCGTCTCCTGATGCGTTTCCTGACGCAAGATTGTCGATGCGCACCGTTGTCTGATGGTTGTCGGGCGGGCGCGGCGTCGTGCCCGTTTTGGAGGGGTCACGCTCTCCCCGGTACAGGGCCTGGTCGGGCGGCGCCTGAAAGCTGATCAGGGTTGCTTCGGCGCCGCTGGTATTGACAGTACCGTGTACTTCGGGCGACGGCACGTATGCAAACTGGCCCGAGGCAATAGGCGTGTAGGCATCCCCTTGCCGCACTGAGACTCCTCCCTCCAGGACTATAAATATGTCCGCAGACTCTTCGTGAAAGTGCTGTGGGAACTCTTCGCCTGCCTGAAAGACAGAGTAGTTGAGAGTTATGTGCTGCGCGCCAGTAGACGGCCCGACCAGGTTACGGGAATCGCCTTTGCCCATTTTGAAGGCAGCGGCCTTGCTGGCGGATAGAAGGGTTGCCATGGATTGTTCTCCTGCTGTACCTGTTTATGGCCCGGACCGACCACAACGATTACTGAACTCCATAAATGGCGCTGAGGGCCAGCGCGAGAATTCAAGGGAAATACGCGGCTCCGCGATACTTCGGGTCTCAGTCGAATGAGTTCCTCATGCCTTGGCTAGACAGCGTAGTGCGAGCCGTCGCTCAGATTATTGGCGGCGCGCACCGGTCGGAACAGAGTTCGACGCAAAGGCGGCATCGCGGCAACGAGCTCGGGGTCCGGATCCCAGTCGTGCCATTTGCTGTCCACGGTGTTGTAACAGCTGAAGATGGCAACCCGTTCATGCTCGCGATTGGTCCAAGGGCGGGCGCTGTGGGTCAGAGATTCGGTAAAGAAGAGGACGGAGCCGGCAGGACAGGTGTATTCGTCCCAGATTGGCGAGAACGGATCGTGGATCGAGTCGGGCGCGGGATATGCGGCTTTGTGGCTTCCCGTTACCAGAAGCGTTCCATCGCCCTCGGCGACGGGATTCAGCTCCCAGACGACGCGAGTGAGGCCGGCGTGGGACTTGCCGGGAACGCAGTGATAGAAGTGGGTGTCGCCGGGAAAGCGGAAGAATCCGCTGCCGTTGTGTGGCCCAAACTGGCCTTCGCCGGTCTTGCGGTAGAAGAGGCTGCAGGACTCCATGCGGAACCCGTAGCAGTTCTGGCGCGAGAGCGGCGGGAAGGCGACGAATTCGTTCATGAAGCCGACGACAACGGGATGATCGGAGAGCTTTTGCAGCGGGCCTCCCAGAGGAGAGCGCTCGCGTTCGGGGATCGATTCCGGATCGTGCTGAAGCTGCAGGCCAAAATCACGCATCTCCCTGGCTTCTTCCTCGTTCAGAACGCCGGGTATGAGGAGCCAGCCGTGCATGTCGAAAAGGTACTTCTGTTCCGGTGTGAGGTTTACGACGGGCAAGCCGTCTGAATTCACGCTGGGGAATTCCTGCGCGCTCATATCCAGTTGCTGGCCCAGGCTATGGGCGAAGATGTAGGGCGCGTTCTTGACGTCCTGGTTGTTGGTGGCCATTGGAGTTTGAGTCCTTTCGGTGGTTCGGGTGGCCAATGCCTTCGTCGTGAGGCTGACACAATATCCCGCACGCAGGCTGCAGGAATCATACACCAGAAGTAGAGGAACCTAAAGCGCGGGCATCCGAATCGCGTGTACGCCGGATGCCAAGCGAACCGCCCAAGAGTCAGGGTTTTTGAGAAGATGGTCTTGCGGGGATGCCTGTATTTGACGGACTTATCTGATGCAGACCCCTGCTCGACTTTCGTCTGTTCTAATCGGTTTGGCCTGAGCAAAGCGGCGCACGACTTTCCAGGAAATTCGAGTCGTTTGGTACGCCTTCCTCGCACATGGTACACTCACTCTCAAATTAGTCCCCAGGAAGGTCAAAGTCACAGCCCGTTCGTGTTCGACACTCTGCTCGTCAACCAAGAGCAGTTTTCCCTTTATCCATTGATTGGTACCGCCATCCACTCTGAAAGGAGAAATCGTGATGACGAAAACTACGCGTAGAGACTTCCTGCAAAAGACAAGTTTGGTCGCTGCAGGCGGATTTCTTGCAGCGTGTGCCGCGCCTGCGGCGCCGGCGACAGACGGAGGAGGGGAAGCAGCCCCGGCTCAAGAGATGCTGGAGCTGCGTGTCGGCTCGATTGCCGGCATCGTTACTGAAGGCTTGCAGGCGCAGGCGGATCTGTACATGGAGGAGAATCCCAACATTTCGGTGACGATTGACGTCCTCGCAGATGAGCAATACCAGCAGGCGTTCCTGCTCTTTTCCAGCGAGGACACGCCGGACATCTCGTGGTTTCAGTGCGTGCCGGCCAATCGTTTCAACGACATGGTGACCAGTCAGATCCTTGTTCCGTTTGATGACCTGTACGAGCAGGAAGGCTGGTTCGACGCATATCCTGAAGGTATTGTTGACTTCCAGCGTCAGCCGGACGGTCACTTTTACTCGGCTACAAGTTCGGTGGTATGGACCCCTTATACCTATTACAACAAAGAGATCTTCGACGAAATCGGCGCGTCTCCGCCGGAAACCTGGGATGACCTGTATGAGATGTCGGCAGAGTTCCGGGCGGCCGGATACCAGCCGCTGGCGGTCGACTACAACATGGGCATCCAGAGCCACTTCAGTGACGGCATGCAGCTGCGATCGTGGAGCCGGGACCAGTACAACTGCATGCCGATTCTGTGGCGGGCGGACCGGCCAGCGGATTGCAATGAGTACAGCTGGACGGACCCGGACTCGGTGCGGATCTACGAGTACATTCAGGCGATGGTCGACAACGGGGTCTTCGTCGACGGCGTGACGGGACTGACGGACTATCAGAATGGCAGGTCGTTGTTCACGACGGGCAAGACGGCGATGTGGCAGACCGGATCGTGGGATGGCGGGAGCGCCGGGCTCACGCGTGACGTGGAGTTCGAAGTGGGGTACTTCTACTATCCTGAGATCAGGCCGGAACGGACTGGAAAGGTTGGGGCCTGGGTTCCCGACGGGTTGATCGTACCGAAGTCGGGCAGTAACATTGAGGCAGCGTTAGAGTTTGTCGCCTGGGCCTACCGTCTGCCGCAGGCTTCACTGTATGCACAGACGGCCGGGATCCCCCATGGCCGCGCCGACATTCCTGCTGAAGTGTACGCTGAGATCCTCAGCGAGATGCAGCTGGCTTTCCTGGAAGACAACAACAAGTACGGGACACCGGCTTTGTTCGAAGCATCGAGCAGCCAGCCCTACCAGCAGGCGACGGTCAAGTCAGTTGACCAGATGATGGCGGGCGGGCTGACACCTGAAGAGGCCGGGGCCTGGCTGCAGGAAAAGACCGTGGAGATTCAGGCCGAACAGAGTTAGACGGCGAGTATTCCGGAAAACAGGATTGAAATGTAAGGTCAACTTGTGCAGGGAGGTTCGAAAGGGCCTCCCTGTTTTCGTATGGAGGTGCAGAGTTGGCAACGGTGAATTCAAGGGAAGCGGTCGGGACAGGGGGCGGCAACAGGCTCATGCGCGGCTTCAGGAACGCTTTGCCGTGGTATCTGTTCATAGCGCCGGCTTCGCTGATGCTGCTGACGCTGATGGCCTATCCACTGTTTGACACGCTGCGGCTGTCGCTGTTTAAGTGGGGGGGGCTGGGGCCGCAGACATTCATTGGGATGAGGAATTTCTCCAAGCTCTTCGGTGACGAAATTTTCTGGCGTGCGCTCGGAAACAGCTTTATCTTCGCCATCGTCGTGCCCTTTTTCACGGTGTCGATCGGTCTGTTTCTGGGTGTGGCAATCAGCCGGCGCTTGCGGGGATGGCAGATTTATCGCATCGCCTTTTTCATCCCGGTGATGATGTCGGGCGTGGTGGTGGCGACATTGTGGGCGAACATGTTCGAGTTCAACCACGGTCTATTTAACACCGTGCTGCGCGGCATCGGGCTCGACGGCCTGGCTCAGAACTGGCTGGGCGACCGCAATGTAGCGCTGATAAGCGTCATGCTTGTACCGATATGGCAGTCGGTGGGCTTTCCCATGATCGTGTTGCTGGCGGCGATAGAGGGCATTCCGCAGGATATGCACGACGCCGCCACAATGGACGGCGTAAACGAGTGGCAGCGCATTTGGGGACTGATTGTGCCGCTGATCAAACCTGTGCTAGCATCGATAACCATGCTCTCGATCATCGGCGCCATGAAGGTCTTCGACATTGTGCTGGTGATGACGAAGGGCGGTCCGGCCTTCAGTACGCAGGTGCTGGGCTACTACCTGTTCGAGACAGCCTTCCGCTCTGGCTACTTCGGTTACGGTTCGGCGATTGCTGTCGTAATGTTCGTGGTCGTCTTCGCAATTGCCTACGCCTATGTGCGAGGCGTGCGGATAGAAAGTGTAGAGTATTAGGATTGTTTGGGAGAAGGGTTCCCGGACTTTCTCGACTCCGGTCCGGGTTTGGAGAGCCAGTTTGAAAGGATTGGAATAGATGGCTGCAAACAGGTTAGCTTCTCGTTCGCAGGGAGGGAGCGCCGGGGGAGACAGGGCGTTGGGCTGGTGGGCCGGCAGCAGCTTGCGGCCAATCATTTATGGTCTGCTGATTGTGGGAGCACTGGTTCAGGTATATCCAATCTTCTTTCTGTTGATGAACACGCTCAAGACGGATACGCAGATTCTGAACACGCCTTTCAGTCTGCCAACGGGCTTCTCCATGGCGCCATTTATTGACGTCTGGACCGGTGACCGCACGGGGATGTTCTTCGGGAGGTATTTCTTTAACAGCGTAATTGTGCTGGCGGCGACGCTTGTGCTGATGCTGGCGATTTCTTGTTTGTGCGGTTATGCGATGGCAAGAGGACAGTTTCCCGGAAACGGGACTCTGCACCAGGCGCTCTTGCTCAGCCTGGCCGTGCCCGCCCACGCGCTGGCGATACCTCTTTACTTTTTCGTCGGCAGCCTGGGGTTGCGCAACAGTCTCTTTGGACTGACGCTTGTCTATGCCGCGCTGGGCGCGCCGTTCACAATCATCCTGATGCGGGCCTATTTCATGCACATGCCGGTAGAATTGGAAGAGGCCGCTCGTATAGACGGTTGCGGCCGGCTGGGTGTCTTTCTGCGGATTGTCATGCCCATCAGCCGCGGGCCGATTGCAGGTATGGCGATCATAAACATTAACTGGATTTGGAGCGAGCTTTTTTTCTCGCTGATTCTGATGAATAAGGCCGACGTACGAACGCTGCCACTGGCGATCGCGCTGTATAAGCCGGCGCCAATGACTGTGGAAACGGTGCTGGCGTTGCAATACGCGGCGATGGCTCTGGCCACGATTCCCGTACTGATTCTGTTTTTCCTTTTCCAGAGGCAGATCGCATCAGGCATGACGATGGGGGCATTCAAGTAAGGGAAAAGAGCGTTTTCGATACGCGAAAAGGCTGTTCCAGTGAAAATAAGCAGAGGCATGAAAGAAAATCGGGAGAGTGGCCTGACATAAAGCCCCCCTGGAGAAGCGTGGTTAGATTTCAGGCCGGTCCGGATTATAGTTTGGGGAGATTCCTATGTTGAGTCTGATGCCAAGACCAGTTTTAGATTTGATAAAGCCGATCGCGATGCGGGGCCTATTGACCTGGGAACGGCTCGAATCGGGTGTTGTATTTGACCTGACCTCCAGTCAAATGCTGGCCAATCCCTATCCTACCTATCAGAGGCTGCGAGAAAAGGACCCGGTCCACAGAATGAGATTGGTGGACGCCTGGGTTCTGACCAGGTACGATGACGTGCAGCCGGTGTTGCTGGACCATCAGCGCTTTTCGAATGTGGGGGCCGGCGCCGGCGATCGAGTGTACACGAGGGACCGCAGTATGCTTGACTTGGATCCGCCGGATCACACCCGCCTGCGTTCTCTCGTCTCCAAGGCGTTTACGCCCCGCTCGGTGGCGGCGCTAGAACCGCGCATTGAGGAGATCGTGGAAGAATTGCTGGACGGAGTTGACGGGAAGGAGCGGTTCGACCTGATCGACAGTTTCGCCTTTCCTCTGCCAGTCATCGTCATCGCCGAAATGCTGGGCGTTCCGGCCCAGGACCTGGACCAATTCAAAGAGTGGTCGAACGATATCGTCCTCTCGCTGGAACCTATTCTAAGTAGAGAGCAGAGGGAACAGTTCCACCGCTCGGAACAGGAGCTGTACGAGTACTTCGAGGGAATCATTGCGCTACGGCGGCAGGATCCGAAGGACGATCTTGTGAGCGCGCTGTTGGCCGCCGAGGAAGAAGGCGACAGGCTCTCGCATGGGGAACTTCTGGCCACCCTGCTGCTGTTGCTGGTTGCGGGAAACGAAACGACACGCAATTTGATTGGCAATGGCATGTTGGCTCTGCTGCGGAATCCCGAGGAATTGCGGCGGCTGAAAGAGCAGCCTGAACTGCTCGACTCAGCTATCGACGAATTGCTCAGATACGACAGTCCTGTGCAACTCGACGGTCGTACGCTTGTGGAGGACGTGGAGATGGGGGGCAAGCGGATGCACGCGGGCCAACAGGTAGTCGGCGTCGTCGGCGCAGCGAATCGTGACCCTGCGGCATTCTCTAATCCTGACAGGCTTGACATCGCTCGACAAGAGAAGAGCCACATTTCATTTGGTCGCGGCATACACTATTGTTTGGGTGCGTCGCTGGCCATGCTGGAAGGGCGCATCGCTTTTGCCAGCTTGATTGAGAGGTTTTCTTCGATACGACTGGCCGCGGAGCCGCAGCAGAGAAAGCAGGTGGTTCTGCGAGGCGTTGAAAACCTGGTCATTGACGTTGAACGACCTGCTCGTTTCAAGTCGGCTGTAAACGAGCCGGTTGAATCGCTTGAAACCGTAGCGTCCGATTCTTGACTTTCGCCGCCAGTTCGTTTAGCCTTCGATCCTGGAAGGAACAGATGGTTCTCCACCCAGAAAGAGTCCTTGGTCGAGAATGAAGTTGAAGAGTACTGATTTTGCGAGGAGGAGACCCGCGGGAAGCGGGCGCAAAGTCCGGCGGCAGCATTCCTGAGGAATCGCTGTTGGACTGCGCAGTACTCTTTGCTCGTTTCCCGTGTGCCGCTTCGGCAGGTCCGAAGTGGCATTTTTTGTTTACGGATGGGATCTGCCGAGTTCAGAGGTCAGGGTCCGGATTACTTGACTGGCCGGGTCGGAGTTCAACAGTGATGGAATGAGAGGAGCCACCCAGAACATGAAGGAGCGCGTATGACTGTCAGAGGAGCCATAGAGAAAGCGGTGCTCGCCTATTCCGGCGGCCTGGATACGAGTGTGATTGTCCCGTGGCTGAGGAACAACTACGGCTGCGAGGTCATTTGTTTCTGCGCCAACCTGGGCCAGGAGGAGGAGCTGGACGGCCTGGAAGAGAAGGCCATCGCTTCCGGCGCGACTCGATGCTACGTTGAGGATTTGCGGGCCGAGTTCCTGACGGATTTTGTGTTTCCGACGATGCAGGCAGGCGCCATTTACGAAAGAGACTATCTGCTGGGGACATCGTTTGCGCGTCCGTTAATCGCGAAGCGGCTGGTGGAGATCGCGCAACTGGAAGGCGCAGACGCAGTGTCGCACGGGGCAACCGGCAAGGGCAATGACCAGGTTCGTTTTGAATTGACGGTGATGGCGCTGAATCCGAAGCTTAAGATCATTGCACCTTGGCGGGAGTGGAATATACGCGGGAGATCGGATGCGCTGGACTATGCTGAGGAGCACAATGTGCCGGTGAAGGCGTCGGCAGACCGTATCTACAGCCAGGACCGCAATTTGTGGCATTTGAGCAATGAGGGCGGGCCGCTGGAGGACCCGTGGACCGAGCCGCCGGCCGATATGTTCGAATGGACGCGTTCTCCGGAGGATGCGCCGGATGAACCCGCGTATGTTGAGGTCTACTTTCGCCGCGGCTTTCCTGAACGGGTAGACGGAGTCGCGATGGGCCCGGTCGAACTGGTGCAACAGCTTAACGAGATCGGTCGCGAGCATGGCATCGGGCGTGTGGACCTGGTAGAGAACCGTCTAGTGGGTATGAAGAGCCGCGGCGTATACGAGACGCCGGGCGGCACGATCCTTTACAAGGCGCATGCAGCGCTGGAACAGCTTTGTCTGGATAAGGACACGCTGCACTGGAAACAGCAGGTAGGTCTGCGTTACGCCGACCTGGTCTACAATGGCCAGTGGTTTACGCCTTTGCGCAATGCGCTGGACGCGTTTGTGCAGGAAACGGAGAAGTCGATCAGCGGGACGGTGCGCTTGAAACTGTACAAGGGCAACGCGATGCTGGTTGGTCGCAGGTCGCCGCATAGCCTGTACCGGGAAGATTACGTTACTTTCGACGAGGATGATGTATACAACCAAGCTGACGCGGAAGGCTTTATCCGGTTGTTTGGTCTGCCCTTGAAGGTGGAGGCGTTGCTCAGGGAGGAGCATCCCGCCGATTCTATGCCACCTTTGCCGGATGGGGCGGTGGCGGAAGGTGGCTGGATAAAGAGAGACTGAAACTGCAGTGGTTAGTGGGCAGTTGTTAGTGGGGTAGACAAAATTGGCATCGGGCGAGGTGGGGATGCAGGCGGTTAGCTCGGCAGGCAGCGCCTGACGCTTTCAGATTACATGGAGAAGACTATGTCTGAGAAAGAACATGCTTTTGAAGGTCCTTCAACGGCGGCGATTCCCGTGAAGGGTTTCGACGCGGCGGGGATCCATTGCGGCGTTAAACCGACTGGCGCGTTGGATTTGGCGCTGATCGCGAGTCCTACGGCCTGTCGCTCCGCGGCTGTGTTTACGCAGAATGCCTTTCCGGCGGCGCCGGTGTTGTATGACCGGGATTTGCTGCGGATGAATCCGGATGGGACGCACGGCGTTGTGATCAATAGCGGGAACGCCAATGCCTGCACGAGCGCTGAAGGGAACGCCAACGCGCGGCGCATGGCCGAGGCGGCGGAAAAGAGCCTGGGAAGTACGGACAATACGGCCTTTGTAATGAGCACAGGCGTGATAGGTGTGCAGTTGCCGATTGGGGTGATTGAGGCCGGCATACCTGAGGTTGCGGCCAAGCTGCGTCCTGATGGTTGGGAGGAGGCGGCGGAGGCGATCATGACGACAGACGTCTTTCCCAAGTGGGCATCGGGCCAGGCGGAGGTCGGCGGGAAGACGGTGACGGTTACCGGCATCGGCAAGGGCGCCGGGATGATCCACCCGAACATGGCGACTATGCTGGCAACGCTGGCGACAGATGCGGCCATTGCCCAGCCGCTTCTGCAAGAGGCGCTGGCTGCAGCGGTGAGTCACAGCTTTAACCGCATCAGTGTAGACGGCGATACGAGCACCAATGACACTGTGCTGGCGCTGGCGAATGGCGCTGCGGGAAATGCGGAGATTACTGAGAAGGGCGCGGACTACGGCGCTTTTGTGGAGGCGCTGACGACGGCTTCGATGGAGCTGGCGAAGCTGATCGTTCGCAACGGCGAAGGGGTGACGAAGTTCGTTACGATCCAGGTAGAGGGTGCGGTGAGCGACGAGGAGGCGCACAAGGTTGCCAACTCGATCGCGAAGAGCCCGCTGGTGAAGACTGCGTTCTTCGGGCACGACGCCAACTGGGGGCGCATCCTGTGCGCGGTGGGGTATTCGGGCGCTACTGTAGACCCTACGAAGGCGCATTTGTTTATCGCGGCAGGCCAGCCTGAGGCGGGCAATGCGGAGTTGCAACTTGTGGACGCGGGCACGCCGACGGGTTATGAGGAGGGGGATGCGTCCGCGATTTTCGCTGAGAGCGAGATCAGTGTACGCGTTTCACTTGGATTAGGCGAGGGCGCAGCCACAGTGTGGACGTGCGATCTGAGCTACGACTACGTGTCGATCAATGCGGAGTATAGAACTTAACGGCAGTGGTTAGTGGTCAGTGGCCCAGAAATGACAGGGAAGGCTAAGTAGGAGGAACTTCAGGCCGCCCGGGAACTGTCTGTGGACAGTCAATCCCGGGCGGTTTTTGCGCTCAGACGCCCCAGCGCTGGCGCGCTTTTTCCATTGGGACGGTGTCGCCTTTCATCCAGGCGTAGTGGGCGATGGGATTTTCGCCGATCCAGCGTTCGTCGACGGGTTCGTCGGCGCGCTGGTAGCGGGTATCGCAGCTGAGGCGGAAGCGGTCGGTGGTGTTGGAGAGGGAGCCGTGCATGGTGTACATGCCGAAGATGAGGGCGTCGCCCATTTCGAATTCGGCGCTGCGCCACTTGCCGCCGTAAGTATCGACGAGTTCGACGGGGTCGTTTGAGAACCAGCCGGTGACCTTGTCGCGGTCTACGTCCATCTCGCCGTAGGTCTCCCTGATGCGGTCGAAGCGGTGGGAGCCGGCGAGGATGGCGAGCGGGCCCATGTCGTAGGGCAGGTCGCTGAGGGGGGTCCAGACGGTGAAGACGTTGGTGGTGCCGCGGCCCATGTAGACGATGTCGTAGTGGGCGCCGGTGAAGGCGCCGTTGGGGACGACGCGCAGCCACTTGAAGTCGTAGGTGAGGCTGGGCCCGTTCAGGTATTCGGCGAAGAACTGCATGAGCTCGGGCGCTTCGACGACCGAGAGGAACTCGGGCGTGTGGGTGATCGCCTTGCTGCCGCCGTAGAACTTGCCGCGCTTGCCCTCGGCGATGACGCCGTCCATGAGGGGCGCGCCGGGCGCGAGCTGCTCAGCCTGCTGCAGGTTTTCGAGGATTACGCGGCGGGCTGCCTTCACTTTGTTGCGGTCGTGGAGGCCGCGGATGAGCAGGTAGCCTTCGTCCTGCAGACGACGGCGTAGAGTTGGCATGTCGTGCCTGTCGGCAGTTGAATCGCGCAGCTCGTCGAGATAGCGGCCGCCTATTTCGAGGTCGTATTTCCCCATTGTCAGTTTCATAGGTCAGATCCCGGATTGCATTGTTCAGATTGCGGTCTATTTGAGACTGCCGGCGGTGAGGCCGGCGATGAAGTAGCGTTGGGCGAACAGGAAAACGAGCAGGATGGGCAAGATTGACACGAAGGAGGCCGTAAAGATGAGATGGATCGGTGTCGGCCTGCCGGAGACCCCCGAATCCAGGACGGCGAGGAAGAGGGGCAAGGTATACAGCTCCGGTTTGTTAAGGTAGATCAGCGGACCCATAAAAGCATTCCAGTGGCCCATAAAGGAGAAGATGGCGAGCGCGGCCATGCCGGGCAGGACGACGGGGGCTACGACGCGCCAAAAGGTGGCGAACGGGCCACAACCGTCGATGCGTGCCGCCTCGATCATTTCATCGGGCACTGTGGTCATGTACTGGCGCATCCAGAAGACGGCGAAGGGCGTGGCCAGGCCGGGAATGATGAGAGGGTACCAGGTGTTGATCCATTTGAGCCAGGCCATGATCAGGTAGTTGGGGACGAGGCCGACGCTGTTGGGGATCATCATGGTTGCCAGCATGGAGAGGAAGAGCGCGTTGCGCCCTTTGAAACGCAGCTTGGCGAAGGCATATCCTGCGAGGGAGGCAAGAAAGACGTTGCCGGCAGTGTTGATGACGGCGATGATCGTGCTGTTCAGAAACGTTCGGATTAGAGAGACGCCTCCGCGAAAGTCGATCTCGTCGGAGGGAATGAGGCCGGCGATTTCCAGGTAGTTGTTAAAGGAAGGGCGGCTGGGCCAGAACTGAACAGGGACGATGTAGATATCTTCCAACGGCTTCAAGGAGGAGGAGACCATCCAATAGAAGGGAAAGATAAAGACCAGTAAGGCGATCAACAGGAGAAGGTGTGTAAAGATCCTGCCCAATGAGATTGCTTTCGTTGGGGAGATCGGGCCTGTATGGGGGCTTGCTGCGGAGGCTTCGACGCGCTGGCTCATGGGGAACAGTTTTTCCCTGACACGGGTTTACTCGGATGCGGCGCGTTCGGTGGCGAAGATCTGCAAGAACGAAAGGACAATGATGATAACAGCGTTGGCGTAGGCGAGCGCGGAAGCATAACCGAAATTGAAGCTTTGAAAAGCCTGTCTGTAGATTATCAGACCCATGAGTAGCCCGGCGCGATCGGCGCCGCCGCTGGTACCGACAAGCATGTATGCTTCTTCAAAAATGTTGAACATGCCGATGGTCGACAGGATGGCGGCGAAGGCGATGACACGGCGCATCAGCGGCACGGTGATATTAAGGAAGGACTGTAGTCCGTTTGCACCGTCGATGCGGGCGGCTTCATAGAGTTCATAGGGGATGCTTTGGAGGCCGGCCAGCATAATCATCATGTTGTAGCCAACCCAGCGCCAGAGGATCATGATCAGGATAGCGGGTTTAATGAATTCCGGCTTGTTCAAGAATCCCTTGTATTCGATATCGAAGGTCTGCATGACCGAACCCAGGGGGCTGTAGGTTGAGCCGAGTAGGAAGTCGAAGAGTATGCCTACTACGACGAGCGAGGTGACGACTGGCAGGAAGTAGGCTGTGCGATAGATCACGCGACCGCGAATGGGCCGATTGAGCACGTTTGCAAAGCTCAGGCTAAGAATGACCATGAGAGGAACGACAAGAATACCGAGGATAACCGTATTCGAGAGAGCAATATGGAAGTTTTCGTCGGTGAACAGGCGCGCATAGTTCTTCAGGCCGATATACTCACTGGATCGCACGCTTTTCCAGTCCTGGAAACTGATCCAGATGGCGAAAAGGATGGGGAATGCGCCGAAGATGCCAAAGAGGATAAAGAAGGGGGAGACGAAGACGTATGGCGCCGCCTTTTCCCAGATCAAATACCGGGATTTTGGAGGTATCGATGCAGGTCCAAGAGTTGAGGGCGTGGAGACCACTCCCATAGTCACGTTCCTTTGCAGGAGAGTGGACCGGGGGACGCTGCTGCGGAGGAGCCTTCGCAGCAGTTGGCATAGGAGTCAGGGAGAAGGCCGGTCGACGCACGCAGAATCAGCAAGTAGGCGTGCGCCGAACCGGCTTCGAACAGGTTTTGCGATTAGCCCAAGCCCTGCAGATCCCGAATCTCCTGCGCGGCTGCGGCAAGGGCCTCTTCCGCCCCGACTTCACCGTCCAGGACCTGGCCTTGGGCCAGAACCAGGATATCCCAGGCTTCGGACCAGCCTTCGCCCCAGACGAAAGGCTGGACGGCGGAATTAACCTCGGCGTACATCGTGAGGGCAACCTGGCCGCCGTAAAACTCGACCGGCTCGTTCATAATGGGCCAGTCGAGCGCTTCGTGGAGTACAGGGAAGAGGGCTCCGGACGTCCAAAGGACCTCCTGTCCCTCCTGAGACAGTTGGGAATACTCAAGGAAAGTAAAGGCTTCGAGCTTGTGCTTGCTGGTTTCAAGGATGCAGAGCTGGGAGCCTCCCCAGGTGAAGGCGCGACTGCCGCCCTCCATCCAGGCGGGTAGTTGGGTCACGCCCCAGAGCCCAACCGTTTCTGGCGCGTTGCCTTCGATAATGCCGGCCAGCCAGATTGCGCCCGGGAAAACGGCGGAGGAGCCGTCCTTATAGGAAGCCAGTCCGATGTCCCAGGAGAAGTCCTGAAATACCGCGCTGGAATCCCACAGTGTTTTGAGAAAGGCGAGCGGTTCGACGGCATCGGACTGGTCGACAATTACATTTTGGAGTTGAAGATCATATATGCCTCCGCCCCGCTGCCACGTCCAACTCAGCCATGGGAAGTAATTGTCCTTGGTAATGCCCCAGAGTCGATGCTCGCCGTCAGATGCCGCTGACAACTCTTCACCCGCGGCCATCCAGTCGTCATAGCTGCTGATAGCGCTCGGATCGATGCCATACTGCTCGGTGATATCGCGGCGGTAGTAGAGAAGGCAAGGCGACCCATCCCAAGGAACACCGTAATTCTTGCCGTCATGGACGCCATGGTTGAGCTTGTAAGGGACGATCCTGTCC
The DNA here is from genome assembly GCA_965200615.1 of Caldilineaceae bacterium. GTDB lineage: Bacteria > Chloroflexota > Anaerolineae > Caldilineales > Caldilineaceae > Bin5. The sequence continues at coordinate 4,048,249 of OZ241377.1, forward strand.
TCGTGGGGGGCCATGAGGTCGGTGAGGTCGGCCATCCCTCCGGTTGCGGCCCAAAGGGGAAGGTTGTAATCCTGGCTGCCGACGATGTCGGTCAGTTCGGAGCCGGAGACCATGGCGGTCATGACCTTTTCATTGTACCCCGTGCCTGAGTCGATGAATTCGACCTGGATATCGGGGTGAAGATCGTTGAAGGCGGGCAAGAGGTCGCGGAAGGGATGGTTCCACCAGGATATCAGGGTGACGTTGACGGGCTCCTGGGCGGGCGCTGCTGCGGAATCGGCAGCGGAGTCACCTCCAGCCGGGGCTACGGGGGCGGCGCAGGCGGCAAGGGCGAGGCCGGCAGTGCCTAAGCCGGCTGTCCGCAAGAAACCGCGGCGAGTTAAGTCTTGCAGCTGAGACATTCTTGTTGCTCCTTTTGGGCTGTTGTGGAGGAGATACTGCAGTAAGAAAACAGGAAGAGTCAGCTATGTCGAAGCAAGAATGGGCAGAACCGAAGGCTGGGGACAATTATAGTGTAGGCGTTCAAGAGTTGTCAAGCTAGTGAAAGTACACTGCAGGCGCTCGCTTGCGTCGGTCGTCAGCCGGACCCACTGCCTGGTCGAAGGAAGGAGAATTGGAAGGATTCCGCCTTCTTGCCGACAGTCATATGCATGTTCAAGAGATCTTCGGACTGCGTGAAGTGCGAAGATTGATAATGGGTCCCTCCGCCTGCGTGTGCCCTAGCGATTGGCGCTGGGGGCCTCATGCGACTTGCTTAGCGCGGGGATAGTCAGAGCGTCCTGCAGCGGTCAGGCAACGTACGACCCTATGGTCCTCTCTGTGCCCTACCGGCATTATTCAACAGTCAACTGCCGGGCAGCAGTCTATAGCGCCCACACGCGGGAATAGCCGAAAAACCCAACCGGATTCAATGGGCAGAAGGCTCACACTCCCAGATCCTTGAGGAGTTGTATTTTCTTCATTCGCCTCGGGTCAGCAGTTTCGAACAGCCGGTCGGTGACGAGCCTACCGGTCTTCTTGGACCATTTTTCGGAGTACCACTTATTGAAGTTGGCAATGTGATCGATTTCCCATTGCATACGCGGCGCTGTGCGCATCATCCAGGCCATCTGACGCCGGTTGGCGCCTCCTCCCCACGAGGAGTGCCAGATTCGTGTCTGAAAGGCGATTACATCTCCCTTGCCCGCCGGCAAATCGTATCGTCCGGGGAAATCCTGCGTCTCATAGCCGAGCACACGTTCGTTGATCTGCTTTTCGAGGTCGTTGTAATGGAGGGGCCACAGGTGGCTGCCGGGGATGAAGCTGAGGCAACCTTTTCCAGGCGCTACCTCGTCCAGATAGAAGGTCAGCTTGGCCTCGATCGCGGGTTCGGGGGAGCCGCCATCGCGATGCCAGTTTGTATCCCCATCGTGGATCTGCCCGTCTGAACTGCCGTAAAAGATGCAATCTTCTCCCAGCAGATCTTCGGCGATGGCGGCCAGGTTGGGATGATCGAGAAGGTTGTAGAAGTATGGATCGGCCTCGATCAGCGGGAGGATGACGCGGTGACCGTCCGGGAAGATGCGTGCCCCGGCCTCTGAGCTATCGCCCTGGGTCTCGCCACGGGCGATGATGTCGTCGAACCGCCAGGAGAATTCATCGACTTCTTCGGACGTGAGCGCGCCTTCTACTTTGACAAAGCCCAACGCATGAAAATGTGTTATTTGCTCGCCAGTCAGCATATTTCAATTCCTTCCTTGTGCGATTGGCTTGAAGATCTCAGGGTGCAGGGCAGCCGGTACCCACACAGCGCAGTGCCCAATATTTTGCAGATACCTGTTGTTTATGTGACCCGTCCCTCATAGTATACGAGACGGTTTGATAGCCGGAACGAGATAATGGTTAGCGTCATAATTACAATGAACAGGATCATGCCCAGGGCGGCGGCGTATCCCATCTTGAAGTTTTCGAAGGCGTGGCGGTAGAGGTAGAGCACAAAGAAGAGAGTTGAGTTTGCGGGTCCTCCATTTGTGATCACAAAGCTGTTGGTAAAGACCTGGAACGAACCAATGATACCGATGATGAAGTTGAAGAATATGACAGGGGAAATCATGGGCAGGGTAACATTCCAGAAGGAGGCCCAGCGGCCAGCGCCGTCAAGCGAGGCGGCTTCGTAGAGCTGTGTCGGCACGCCTTGCAAGCCTGCCAAATAGAGCACCATACCGCCACCGACGGCCCAGAGGCTCATGGCGACAAATGCGGGCAGAGTCCAGGTGGTGCTGAACAGCCAGTTGGGCCCCGTAATGCCGATGAGGCTCAGGGCGTAGTTGACGATTCCCGCCTCAGGGGTAAATACCCATATCCACATATATGCGACGGCAACACCGGAAACCACTGCCGGCAGATAATAGATGGTGCGATAGAGTGACATGCCGCGCACTTTTTGGTTCAGCAGGACGGCCAAGGCGACGCCAAAGATTACACCGAGGAAGACGGTGCTCAGCGAATAGACAGCGGTGACCCACAGGCTTTTCCAGAAGAGGGGGTCGCGGGTGAACATTTTGTCGTAGTTGGCAAGGCCGACGAAATTGGGAGGTGTGAGGATGTCGTATCTGGTCAAGCCCAGATAGCCAGCCGCGATCAGCGGGCCGAATTCGAACGCCAGGAATCCGATAATCCAGGGACTGATGAAGAGATAGCCGGCTACATTTTCAAACAGTGCAGTGCGCGACAGGCGCGTTCTGCGTAGTGGGGACGAAGCCTGGCTGACTGCCGTTGCCATTGCGAAGACTCAGTTCGTCGTGCGAAGGTGAGTAGCCTGGGGATTGGTGACCAGATACCGACGTCACCAATCCCCAGGTCAGTTGTCGTCAGAGAATCAGACGTCTTCCAGAATGACGTCAATCGCCTTTGTCGCTGCTTCCATTGCTTCCTTTGTCGTCTTCTCGCCCAGGATTGCAAGTTCGTATTCGGAGCGAAAGGCGTTCAAGATCTCCGTCGTGCTAGGACCCCAGTATTCGCCAGTGGAGAGTCCCGTAATGGGCAGGTGAAGAGTGAGGAAGGCCGCTTGACGTTCGTTGGTGATGGCGCTCTTGACGGTCTCCTCCATGCGATAGTTGATAGGGAAGAGTGTAATCTGGTAGTCGAGTGAATCCTGGTTGATCGCCCGCCAGATGAAGAATTCCCAGGCGGCGTCGATCTTTTCGGATTGAGACCAGATCGCTTCCATGTGTACGCTGCCGGCATAGACATCGACAGCTGGCGGATTAGTGGTGGACGGCCAAAAGGTCATCCACTGGTTGGTGGTGTCGTTGGCGGTACGTTTGAGCCACGTGTCCCAGTCGGCAAGGACCATTGGCCACATAGCGATCTTGCCGCCGGCGGTTGGGAATTCTCCCAAGGCCTGATCTGCCCCAGGCTTCATACTGAACTATCTCCACGCCACAAGTTGCTCGATTGCCTCGACAGCCTCCGGCTGCTCGAGCAGGCATTTGGTTTCGTCCTCGTTGATGACCTGGCCGCCATTCTGCCAGATCGTAGTGAGATAGAGGTCAGCGGCCAGAAGCGGCGACGTGATTGCGAAGGACTCGTCTCCGCGATTCAGTTTCGGACCCACCTCGGCCACGTCGGCCAGAGTCCAATCTTCGTTGGGCAGATCGAGGCCGGCCTCCTCGAAACGATCCTCGCTGTAGGCAAGCCCGCGCAGGATCACCGAGTTTGTGGGAAGGCCATAGATCTCACCGTCGATCGTGCCCCAGTCGCTGTCGGCGGGAAACTCAAAGTCGTCCATCACCACGTCAGGATCGTTGGCGAGGAACTCGGTGATTGGGAGGGCGACCTTTTTGCGCTTGATCTGAATCCACCAGGGGCCGCCAATGAACCAAAGGTCAGGGGCGGTGCCGGCTGCGACATCGATGAGCAGCTTATCGGCGTGTTCGCCCCAGGGGACGAGTTCAAATTCCACATGAACGGTGTCGCTCTGTTCGTTGAACATATCGACCTGTTTGTCGAGCGGACCGATCACCTGTGCATAGCGGACCGAGGTCTTCTCCATGCTGGGCGCAGATTCATCCGCCCCGGCGTCAGCGCTTTCCGAATCCGGCGACGGTCCTCCACAAGCTTGCAGGAAAGGGACTGCGGCTCCGACCACGGCGGTACCGCGCAGGAACTGTCTACGGCTAAATCTCTCATTCGACATGACTTTCTCCTCCTTCCAGAGAATGAATCGCGAATCCTCTTCGTGCTGCGAACTCTTGCCGGTTGACATAGGCGCCAGAAGAGACTGACTTTAGCCTTTGATACCAGAAAAGGTGACCCCCTGGATGAAGTAACGTTGGGCGAAGAAGAATACCAGCAGCGGAGGAAGCAGTAACATCGTCGAGCCAGCCATCAAGTGCGGCATGTTTGGCCGGACCGAAGAAGACGCCGCGGTGGCCATGAAATGAAGGCCTACAGCCAGCGTCAGCATGTCGCGGCTTCGCAGGAAGATGAGCGGACCGAAGAAGTCGTTCCAGGTTCCAAGGAAGGAAAAGATTGCCACCGCGGCCAGAGCCGGTTTGATCAGGGGCAGAGCGATACGCAGATAGATGCCGAGCCAACCGCAGCCATCTATGCGGGCGGCATCGTCAAGTTCCGGGTTGATGGTGAGGATAAATTGGCGCAGAAGGAAGATAAAGAATGCGCCCCCGCCGAACCAGGCCGGCACGATCAGGGGCAGGTATGTGTTCAGCCAGTCAAGATCGCGGAAGAGAATGTAGAGCGGGATGATGGTTACCTGGCCCGGCACCATCATGGTACTCAGCACGAGAATAAAGATGGCATCGCGGCCAATGAAGCGGATACGAGCGAACCCGAACGCCACCAGCGAAGCGCTCAATAGCCGGCCGACCAGGACGCCCAAGGTGATGATCATCGTGTTTGCGCCGTAGCGGGGAAAGCTGAAGTAGTCGAAGAAGGCCTGGCGGTAATGGACCCACTGAAACTCGCTGGGGATCCACTTTGGCGGGATCAGGAATACCTCCCACTCCGGCTTGAGAGAGGTCGAAATCATCCAGAAGAGGGGCACCAACATCGTGACGGTACCGCTCAAAAGGACAAAATGGATAGCCGAACGTTCCAAGGAGCGCCCGAACTGCGCCCGCCGCCGAAGGCGACGCGCATCTGAATCATCTGGATGTGGCGCGCTGAGTGGGGTTGACATCGTCCACCCTGTTGGTGGGTGACCAGAGTCAGCTTATAGACAGTATATGCTGGGATCACGAGAAGTCAAAATGTAAAAAAACAGGGCTTTGTGACAGGGTTTTGCGGGCTCAACTCCTTGAATGAGCTAGCCAGGGGTACCGCAGAGGCGTTTGAACAGCTCAAGGCCATTGCAGGAAAAGATACCTCTCAACGCGATACGGATCATTTTCCTCTCCCCCCAAACTCACTCGACCTCCGGCCAAGTGTCCGCCCAAGGCATGGCCTGTTCAAACGCGGCGGCGGCCTGGAGGACGAGCGTGTCGGCGTGGTAGCGGCCGACGATTTGGAGGGCAACAGGCAGGCCGTCGGAGGCGAAGCCGCAAGGAACGCTTGCGGCAGGTTGTCCCGTCAAATTGAAGGGATAGGTGAAGGGCAGACGGTCAAAGATCGATGGTGTAGGCGTACCGTCGATTTCGGCGGGCCAGTCGTCGACGCGCCAAGCAGTAAGAGGCATCTGCGGCGTTAGCAGGAGGTCGTAGTCTTCGAAAAACTCTTTGGCCTGATTATAGAAGACGGTGCGGGAAAGTTCGGCCCGGCCATGTTCTTCGCCGGAGTAACGTCGGCCCTGCTGGATCATCTCGACGAGACTGGGTTCGAAGGCATCGGGATTCTCGTCGTACGCCTGGCCGACGCGGGCGGCCATGGAGACGAACCAGCAGACCTCGGCGCCGGGGCGGGGGTTGTCCCAGTTGGGATCGACGGCCTCCACGTTGCAGCCTAATTCGGCGAAGCGCTGAGCGGCTTCGCTTGCGAGGCGGCGCACGTCGGGGTCGACGGCGGCGTAACCGAAGTCGGCGCTCCAGGCGACTCGCAGGCCCTGCAGTGCGGGCAGCGGGTCGGCGACGGCGGCGAGGTAGTCGTCCGGGCGGCTGGCGATGGCGGTGGGGTCGCGTGGATCGGGTCCGGCTGTGGCCTGGGTGAAGAGGGCGGCGTCGGCTACGGTGCGGGAGATAGGACCGTTGTGGGAGCGGGCGGACCAGATGTCGACGCTGGGCCAGTAGGGCAGCCGACCAAAGGAGGGCTTGAAGCCAAAAACGCCGCAGAGGGCTGAGGGTATGCGGATTGAACCGGCACCGTCTGAGCCGTGGGCGAGCGGGCAGAGGCCGGCTGCAATGGCCGCGGCGGCGCCGCCGCTGGAGCCGCCGGGCGTACGGTCGGTGTTCCAGGGATTGCGTCCCGGTCCGCCGAGCAGGTTGTCACACATGTCCTTATGGCCGAGGTGGGGCGTGTTGGTCTTGCCGATGATGATACCGCCAGCGGCCTTGACCCGGCCGGTTATGGCGCCGTCGAAGCCGGCGATCTGGTCTTTCTGGAGGATGGAGCCGCTGGTGTGGCGCAGGCCGGCGCTGGGTTCGAGGTCTTTGATCGGAACGGGCAGGCCGTGGAGCGGGCCGAGCTCCTCGCCGCGCATGACCGCTCCTTCGGCAGCGCGGGCGCTGTCAAGGGCGAGGTCGGCGTCGAAGGCGAGGAAGGCGTTGATGGCGGGATTGACAGCCTCGATGCGAGCGAGGAAGGCTTCGGTCAGCTCAACGGGGGAGAGTTGTTTTGCGCGGATGGCGGCGGTTAGTTCGGTTGCGGGTGTGCGGAAGAGTTCGGGTGGGGCCACTTTGGGGTTCCTTTTGAGAGCGGTTGCTTCATATTCCTTCAGATTCAAAAGAGAGCGCCGACGGTGCAGTTGAAGTCGGGCAAAACCTGGCCGCCACCTGGCGTGTCGTCCGCAGACAGCCTGGTTAACTGCACGTGCGGCTGATGAACGTCGATGGCGCGTGCTTCGGGATCGACAGTCCAGACGAGGGAAACACCGAAGCTGATCCACATGCGGGCCTTGTCGAAGAGCTGTCGAGGACTGTCGCTTGGAGAGGCAATTTCGACCGCCAAGTCAGGGTGTCCTTCGAAGAATCCGGGTTCATCTTCGTCCGGTGGCAGCCTTTGGGCAGAGATGAAGGCGCCGTCCGGCTGTCTTACTGTGTCAGGTTTTTGTTCGAGCAGGAATCCTACATCCGAAGCCACAATTGTCCCCAATCCCCGGGGGCCGCCAAGCGCGACAAGAAATTTCGAGGTTCATTCTCCCCTTTAAGTCGGCACCGACAACTCCGCGAGAGTTCTTCCTCAATTGTTCTGGGCGAAGATGAGCCACACTTCTCCGTTTCCTCCCGACACGGAAAAGTAGTAGTTCTGGCTATCGCGTTCACCGTTGCCGTCCCTGACGAAGATCGTGTAATTTCCCGCCACATTTGCGCCAGGAAGCTGACCGAGAGGGACCGCCTTGAGGTAGTTGTACTTATTGCCTTGGGGCCCCTGGTGGGTAGAGTTTCCACCGCGTGTCGAGTTATTCACCGCGGAGACATGGACGCCATCCTTATGCAACTCCACATAGTAGCTGCCGCCAATGCCCTGAACCTCGTCGCCGCGACCTTCATGAACGAAGCCAATAAAGAGTTTCAGTTCGCTTCCGCCGTTGTTCCTGAGATCGGTGTTGCGCAGCCTGAATTTGCAGCCGTCACCGCCAATGCCTGCGCAGGGATCGGAAGGCGCTTGCGGCACTGGCGTCGGTGGGATGGGCGTCGGCGGAATGGGCGTAGCCGTTGGAATCGGGGTTGGCGGCGGCGTGGGAATGATGGGCGCCACTTGAACGAGCTCCGGATTGGTTGCGGTTACCAAGGGGCTATAGACCCAGGCATACTGGCCGCCGTAAATGATCTGCCACCAGCCGCCGGCTGGATTCTTGCCGGAGATAGGGTACTGTTCTCCCAGCGAGGCCTGTCCGAGAATGGGGTAGTTCGTGCCCGGTCCTGCACGCACGTTCATATTGCGCGAAATCGTCACCGTCGGAGACTGGGAGGTTGGTGTCGGAGTCGGCGTCGGGGGTGAAGTCGGTGACGGCGTAGGCGTCGCCGTCGGCGTGGCAGTCGCTTCCAGAATAGCCAGCCGCTCCTCATACGAGGCCATTCGATCCGACATCGTGGCGACCAGTTCCACCATGGCTTCGACTTTGGCCGCCAGACCTTCGAGAGTCAACCCGGCGTCCTGCGCGTAAAGCGGAACTGCAATGGCGAGGAGGGCCACCACTATGAGCAATGCCAATCGTATCTTTTTCATCCTTATTCCCAGTCTCTTGAATTCTCAGATTTGAATGACGACCAACATCAGGCCTCTGATTCCATCGCCCAAACAGGGGAACGACCTCATTGTGCGGACGTGGGTCTGGCGGCAGATACTAAAGGATCTGGCTGAGGAAGAGTTTGGTGCGCTCGTGCTGAGCGTTGGTGAAGAAGTGTTCGGGTGTGCCGACCTCCATGATTTCGCCGCCGTCCATGAATACGATGCGGTCGGCAACTTCGCGGGCGAAGCCCATCTCGTGGGTGACGACGAGCATGGTCATGCCGGATTCGGCCAACTCTTGCATAACGTCGAGAACTTCCTTGATCATTTCCGGATCGAGTGCTGAGGTCGGTTCGTCGAAGAGCATGATCTTAGGAGACATGGCGAGCGAGCGGGCGATTGCGACGCGCTGCTGCTGGCCGCCGGACAGCTGACCGGGATACTTGTCGGCCTGTTCAGGGATTCCCACGCGATTAAGCAGGCCCATGGCGGTCTCCTGGGCCTCTTCCTTCTTCATCTTGCGGACCTGGATAGGCGCCAGCGTTATGTTCTCCATCACCGTGAGGTGAGGGAAGAGGTTGAACTGCTGGAAGACCATTCCGGCTTCGGAGCGGATCTGCTCGATATTGCGCACGTCGCGCGTAAGTGGAATGCCGTCGACGATGATGTCGCCGGCCTGATGCTCTTCCAGGCGGTTGATACAGCGGATGAAGGTTGATTTGCCGGAACCGGAAGGGCCGATGATGACAACCACTTCCCGGGCTTTGACGCGCAGGCTACAGTCTTTGAGAGCCTGGAAGTCGCCGAACCATTTGCATACGTCCTGGCAGATGATGATTTCTTCAGTTGTGGCATTTTCAGACATGGTAGGCACCTCTTGCTGCGTAACCGGTGAGGAAGGCTGCTCCAGTGTTTCCGCGCTAGCGTTCGCCGACGCCCAGCCGCTGTTCAATGCGGCGGCTGGCGTAGGACATGCTGTAGCTGAATATCCAGAAAAGGACGGCGATGAAGGCAAAGACTTCCGGTTGTGTACCGAGCCAGTCGGGATTGGCAATGATTGTACGGGCGATGCCGAGCAGGTCGAATATACCGACGAGCGCGACAAGGGTTGTGTCCTTGAAAAGGCTGATGAACTGCCCCACAAGAACGGGGATGACGGCGCGCAGTGCCTGGGGCAGGATGATATGCATTGTGGACTGGAAGGTACTGAGGCCCAGAGCCTGAGCGGCCTCATACTGGCCGCGAGAGATCGATTGCAGACCGCCGCGCACGTTTTCGGCGGTATAGGCGGCGGAGAAGAGTGTGATGGCTACGAGGGCGCGCAGGACGCGGTCGACGAGGGGGAATCCGTCGGGCAGGAACAGCTGCAGCATGACCTGACCCATGAAGAGCAGGCTGATAAGCGGGACGCCGCGAATGAATTCGATGTAGACAACACTGATTACGCGGATGGCGGGCAGTTTCGACTGGCGGCCGAGCGCGAGCAGGACACCAAGCGGGAACGAAAGCGTGATGCCGAAGAAGGCGAGCAGGAGGGAGAGGAGAAGGCCTCCCCAGAGGATGGGTTGGACGGGGGGCATCGGGCCTTCTTCGGCGCCGACGCCGCGCAGAAGGATAAGCATGACAACAAGGTAGGCGAGGAGCAGGTAGGCTGCGGCGCGGCCGCGGCGCTGAATAGGCAGATAGCCCGCGATGAGATATCCGGCGCCAGAGATGCCGGCGGTTATGAGTAGATTGAGTCTGGTCCCCATGGAGAAGAATGGGATGAGCATGAGGACGAAAGGGATTGCGATGAGGACGCGGGCGGCGCCACTGAATTGCCCGCTGATGAGCCTCCACATTATGCTAACTACGGCGCCGAGCAGGTAAATGATGAGCCAGAGGCGCCAGGCTTCGACAGCGGGGTACTGGCCGCGCATGATGAGGTTGAAGTTGGCGGGGATGACGCCCCATTCGGCGTTGACGAAAGCCCAGCGCAAGAGGAGACGGGCGATGAAGAAGACGGAGGCCAAGGCGACAACGGTGAGTAGCGAGTTAAACAGGTCGCTGAACAGATTTCTCCGAAGCCAGCCCAAGACAGTGTAGCGCTCGGTTACTGGAAGGACAGAGCGGTCCGAAGGCGCGCCAGCGGCTGTGGTCATCTGGTCGGTGGTTCCTTGCGGTGTGCGTTACAGGTGGTTGGTTGCCGGTTCCGGGATTTTCATACTCAGATTGCCGCTATCGCTCTACGAGACGAATGCGGCGGTTATAGATATTCATGAGCAGGGAGGTCAGCAGGCTGAGTGACAGGTAGGTGCCCATGATCATGGTAAACATTTCGATTTCGCGACCGGTCTGGTTGAGAATCGTGTTGCCGGCGACGGCGAACAGGTCTGGATAGCCGATGGCGATAGCCAGAGAGGAGTTCTTGGTCAGGTTCAGGTACTGGCTGGTGAGCGGCGGGATGATGACCCGCAAGGCCTGGGGGAAAATGATAAGGCGCAGGGTCTGTGCCGGGTTGAGACCCAGGGAAGTGGCGGCTTCCCGCTGGCCCTTGGAAACAGACTGGATTCCAGCGCGCACGACTTCGGCGATAAAGGCCGCAGTATAGATGATGAGTCCGGAAAGCAGTGCCATAAACTGCTGGCTCAGAATCTTCCCTCCCTTGGTGTTGAAGCCTTCCAGAAAGGGTTGGTCGAGGGTCACGGGTTGCGGCAGAACTATCCAACCGACGAGGCCGACCGCGGCTACGGTTACAAGGAACCATAGCGTGATGAGCGGCATACGGCCGGTGCGTTTGCCCTGCTCACGCAGGAAGTATGAAACGACGGCACCAAGGACGATGCCAGCGCCTAAAACAACCAGAAAGGTACCCCAGGAGTCGGTAGGGATACCCCAGGGAATGGCGACCCCGCGGTTGCTGAGAAATATGGGGCCGGGCAGGATTATGGCTTCGGCCACGCGCGGCAGCTTGAGGAAGACGGCCTGCGCCCAGAAGATAAGCAGAACAAGCAGAGGGATGTTGCGAAAGATATCGATGTAGATGGAGGCAATGCGGCTGACCAGAAAGTTGGTGGAAAGGCGCATGACGCCGATGACGATTCCGAGAGCGGTGGCAAAGATGATGCCGAGGAAGGCGACCTGAAAGGTATTGAGAAGACCGACAACAAAGGCCCTGAGGTAGGTTCTTTCGCGCGAGTATTCGATCAGGCTTTCGCCAATATCGAAGCCGGCGGCCTGGCCGAGGAAGCTGAAGCTAATAGCGACGTTGTGCTTCTCTCGCAGCCCGGTAATCATGTTGCTGTAAAAAAACAGACCCAGCCCGACGACGATAATGACGACCAGGAGTTGACTGAAGATGCCGAGCACGCGCTCATCGCGGTAGAAGGGCGGGCGAACCTGACTGGCGTGGATCTCCTGCATAGGCTGTCTCAGGGGTAGGTACAGCCATACGGCCAGCCGTGAGACTGGCCGCATGGCATGGTAAGTGAATTAGCGGATCGGGGGCGCGTACAGGATGCCGCCGTCGGTGTAGAGGCTGTTCAGGCCGCGGGGAAGGTCAAAGACCGTGTCGGGGCCGAGATTGCGGTCGTAGATCTCAGCGTAGTTGCCGAGTTGCTTGATCACATCCACGAAGCAACCGGAGTTGGAGAGACCGATCTTGGCGCAGAAGTCACCTTCCAGACCCAGAAGTTTACGAATGTTGGGGTCATTGCTGTCCATGAAGCTGTCGACGTTCTGGGAGGTGATGCCGTGTTCTTCAGCCAACATGGTGGCGTAGACGACCCAGTTGACAATATCGAACCACTGGTCGTCGCCATGGCGGACGGCCGGGCCCAGAGGCTCCTTGGAGAGTGTCACGTTGATGATAACGTGGTCTCCAGGGACTGTGAGCGTGGTCTGGCGGGAGACGAGGCTGGACTTGTCGGTGGTGACGGCGTCGCAGCGGCCTTCGTCGTAGGCGGTGAAGGACTGGTCGAAGTCTTCGAAGACGACGGCTTCGTAGTCAACCCCGGCCGCGGCGAACTGATCGGCGAGGTTAAGCTCGGTGGTCGTACCGGTCACGACGCAGACGGAGGCGCCCTGCAGGTCCTGCAGTGTTGCGACGCCGCTCTCTTTGCGCACCATCAGACCCTGGCCATCATAAAAGGTGGTGGGGCCGAAGTTCATGCCCAAGTCGGTGTCGCGAGACATCGTCCAAGTGGTGTTGCGGATGATGACGTCGCCCTCACCGCTGGAGAGAATGGTGAAGCGCTCTTTGGCGGTAGCAGGCCGCACTTCGAGGGCATTAGCGTCGCCAAAGATGGCCGCGGCGATGGCGCGGCAGTAGTCGACGTCAAAGCCGGAGAAGTTGCCTTCGGAATCGAGGAAGCCGAAGCCGGGGAGCTGGGCGTTGCCGATGCAGACCAGTTTGCCGCGTTCCTGCACGATGCTGAGCGTGGACTGCACTTCCTGCATTGCCGGCGCTGCCGCTTCGTCTGATTCGACAACTTCTGGTCCGGCTGCAGGACTCATACATGCGGCGATAATCATGCCAATGACCATTGACAGAATCATCCCTGCCTTGTTCAATTTCCTCATGCTCTTCATGGTGTGCTCCTTGCATTGGATGGTGGAAACGGTAACGGACTTCTAACACTTGCAAACTGGTGACGGTCCATCTTGTGACCGAGCGCAGCAGCGTTGCCCGCGGATCCGTTGCATGCTGAATTCGGCCCTTCAACCATGCAGCAAGGGCTGCGATGGAATCACCATAATGAAGTATAATACAAGTCTGACAACGCCACAACAGAGTTAGTTTAGTGGGAATTGGGTTTTGAGGCAATGACGCCGTTTCCGACGTGGAACAAGAATGGACACTAAGATCGGGAACAGAAAGTGATGAGCTTGCGTTGTAAAGAGGGGCGTCCCGCGCTCTACGAGGCGCTGACGGATATGGACTCTCAGGCAGGGATGCCAGACATTTCCGATTGCATAATCGGGACCTGTCCGTGGTCCGGCGATCCAGCGGGGGATTCGCTGACAGTTTATGACGGCGAGGTTTTCGGATTTTGTAATCCAGGGTACAGAAGTCAGTTTGAGAGCGCGATCCCCCACTGTGAGCAGGCAGGGTGATCGGAAGGTGAGAGGATCGCCTTCAATCGCCACGTCCACTGTCGCGATGTGAAGTTGGCTCAGTCAAGATACATACAGCGAATGACCGGTTGCTTTTGGGCATATATTGGTGGTGGGATATAATCGTCGAATGCCCGATTTCGGAGCTTTGCGAATTGCGCCACCGGCACAGATACAGTCCGGAGCGGGCCCGGCAACCTGACAGGAGAAGCGAATGCTGGCGGAACTGTCCAACACGATTGCAACCCTTATTGGGATTATCGTTGCCCTATTGGGCGCGTTCCTCTTTGCCTTCTGGATTGCAATGGGCATCTGGACGTTCAATGACATTCGCAGCCGGACACGGGACTGGCTGGCCATCGTTCTTGCCAGCTTTCTGGCGCTTGTGTTTCCTCTTGTCGGCCTCGTCCTCTACATGATGATTCGCCCCAGAGAGACGCTGGCCGATGTATTCGATCGGGCGCTGGAAGAGGAGTCATTGCTCAGGGAATTGGAGGCGACACTTTCCTGTCACAATTGCGGACTGCCGGTACAGGACAGCTGGAATTTCTGCTCAAACTGTCATAGCCAGTTGCGCTATGCGTGTTCCAACTGCGGCAAGGCGATGCGGCACGAGTGGAGCATCTGCGTCGGCTGCGGCGCAGACCAGACTGAGCAGGATTCTTCCGCGAGAGATGGACAGAGCAACTTCAGAAACAGAGCCGGCGGCTCAGTTTCGGCGGCCACACAAGAGACAGCGGCAGGCGCAGCGGCATTCGGACCCACGCAGGAATCTTCGCAAAGAAGATAGTACACTCCCGGACATTGGTCTACTTCTCTTTCTTCCGTTCAGTGGGGGCGGACATCTTCGTCCAGGGCGCAGGCATCTCCCCGACGGGAACTTCAATAAGAACGGGCAGATCGGCGGTGAAGGCGTCGGACAGGGCGCTGCGGAGTTCGCCCGGCGCATGAACGCGGAGTGCACGCGCGCCAAAGGACTGGGCAAAAGCGACGAAATCGGGATTGCGCAGTTCGCTGGCGATGACGCGGCCGCCGTAATCCTGCTTCTGCATTCTAAGCACGTTGCCGTAGGCGGAATCGTTGAAAACGACGGTGACAGTGTTGATGCCATGCTGGACGGCGGTCGCCATTTCGGTGGCAGAGAAGAGCAGGCCACCGTCTCCGCTGACGCAGAGTACCGGCCGGTCGGGAAAGGCGACTTTGGCGCCTAGCGCGGCGGGGAAACTCCAGCCCAACGTAACCTGATAGTTGGAGGTCAGGTAGGTCCGCGGCTGGTAGACCGGCATGGCTTCGCGGCTTACGTATCCCACCTGTGTAATATCTTCGACGTAGATGCCGTCGTCCGGCAGGGCCCCGCGGATGGCGCGCACGAAACTCATCTGCGGCTGAACCGACTCATATATCGCGTCCATTTCATCCTGCAAGGCCAGCATTTCGACCTGGCGGGAGCGCCTTTCGCGATGGCGCGACGCCAGTGCGGGCAGCAATGCTTGCAAGGCGTCGCGACAGTCCGCGACCAGAGAGACGTCCGGCGGTTCAAACCGATCGTGCTCCTCCGGGTCGATGTCTACGCGAATGAGGCGCAGATCGCCCGGCTTTCCCCAACGCATCATTGGGGTGGACAGGCGAGAGCCGACAGAAATGGCGACATCGGCCTGCTCCCACAGCCGCCGACCGGGGCCATGTGAGTGGCTGAAGGGGTGGCGGCTGGAGAGGATGCCGCGACCGGATGCACTGGCGATGACAGGGGCTTGCAGGGTCTCGGAAAGTGTGCGAATCTCCTCGGTCGCACCGACAGCACCGCCGCCAACGAAGATAACCGGATTCCGCGCCCCGGCAAGGAGGCGGGCAGCTTCTGAGACCGCTTTGCCGTCAACGGCCGGCCGGTTCAGGGACAGAGGAACGGGTTCGTCATCGAACTCGGCCTGGCGGGAAAAGACGTTAAGCGGCACTTCAAGGCCAACGGGTCGTGGGCGGTCGGAGTGCATTGCGCTGAGCGCCTCGGCGAGCAGGCGCGGCACATCGGCGGGGCTTTCGACGCGGCGGGCCCACTTGGTGAGGGAGCGCAGGATTCCGAGCTGGTCGGGGATTTCGTGGAGCATGCCGTAGCCGCGGCCGATGTGGTCACTGTGGAGTTGACCCGTCAGGCAAAGGACGGGCGCGTTGGTAGCGTAGGCGGTGGAGAGGGCGGCGGCGGCATTGAGGAAGCCGGGACCTGGCACGACGACGTAGACACCGGTCTTGCCGGAGGCAAGCGAGTAGCCGAGAGCCATGTAGGCGGCGCCCTGCTCGTGGCGCGTGTGGATGACGCGCATGCGGTCGCGGGCGTCGTAGACGGCGGCATAGAAGTAGTCGTTCTGTACGCCGGGCAGGCCGAAGATGGTGTCGATGCCGTGTGAGAGAAGGCCGTTGACGAGCGCTTCGCCGCCGGTACGCGTAGTGGTCATTGGGTCGGCTCCGGGAGGCTGGGGCTAGTGGGCAACCGAACCGTCGGCGTGATAGTTGCCGAGGATATTCTTGGGCTGATAGGGGTAGCTGGCCAGTTTGCTCTCGTCAATGTGAAGTCCGATGCCGGGGCGGTCCGAGACGACGAAGTAGCCGCCCTGACGCTCGACCGGCGTGTCGACGATGTCGTTGAAGGCGTCGGCGGTGGGATGGCTTTCCATCAGCACGTAGTTGGGGATGGCGGCGTCGAGCTGGCAGAAGGCAGCGATGTTGACGGGGCTACCCATCAGGTGTGGAAAGATGCCGACAAATGCGGATTCGGCGATGGCCGCGATCTTTTTGACCTGAGTGAAGCCGCCGGCGAGGGAGAGGTCCGGGCGGATAAGGCTGACGATCTTGCGGTCGATGAGATCTTTGAACTGGAAGATGTTGTAGAAGCGTTCGCCGGTCGCTATAGGCAGGGGCACGGTTTTTGCGATGTACTCCATGGACTCCAGGCTTTCAGGGGCGAGGGGGTCCTCGTAGTAGAGAATGCGGAAGGGCAGCAGTTCGCGGGCGAGTATGATCGCCTCTTCGGGACGAAGGTTGCGGTGGATTTCGAGACCGAGATCGATGTTGAAACCGACAGCATCGCGCACGGCGGCGACCATGGCGACGGCCTCGCCAACTACCTGGGAGGGCGTCTTGCGCTCGAAACCGGGCAGGAAGGGGGACATACGAAGGGAAATGTAGCCGGCCGCGACTTGCTGCTGGGCACTGGCAGCGCATTCGCCGACGGTTGCGCCACCTACGTTGGCGAAAACTTTGATCTTGTCGCGCGCCCGGCCGCCCAGAAGTTGATGCACGGGCTGACCGACGGCCTGGCCGGCGATGTCCCACAGCGCGATGTCGATGGCGCTGAGCGCGGCGCTGAGGGCAGCGCCCATGAAGTGGGCATCGCGGCTGACGGTCTGGTAGTGGTGTTCGATACGGGTGGCGTCCTTGCCGACAAAGTAGTCGCTCAGCTCGAGGATGGCGCGATTGACTACGCCATGATGCGCCCAGAGGCCGGCCTCGCCGTTGCCGACGAGGCCCTGGTCAGTGTAGACGCGCACGAGAAGGAACCTGTCTACCAGAAAGGGGGTAATCTTCTCTATTTTCATCGATGGCTCCACCATTTGACAGCAGGTCGTTGAAGGCGAAAATCCGGGGTCCCATGCGTCATTGGGCTTCAACCCGGTAGAGGTGGCTGCGACCTGACTGGGCTGAATTATAGAGGATGCGGCTGCCGTCCAGGCTCCAGAGGCAGTGGGGATGGGTGCCGCGATGGGAGTTGTGATCGCAGTGGGGGCCGAACGCGGCGATATGGTCAACTTTCTGCTTTTTCAGATCGACCAGGACGACACCTTCTCGGTCCCAAGTGGTGATTTTGCTGCCGTCGGGGCTGGCGATGGGATGGCCGCCCAAGGGCTGGTCGATGACGACCTCTTTGCCGGAGCCGTCGAAATTTATCATGTAGAGCCGTGGTTCGTCCTGCTGGCCCTCGTCGGTATGGATGCGATAGCCGGAGTAGAGGACTTTGGCGCCTCCTGCGGTCCAGCTATGGTGATGGCCGAAGAAGGTGAGCCAGCGGCGCTCGCTGCCGTCGCGGCTGACGATGTAGATGCTGCGGCGATGAGGGCTCTTCCAGGGTGAAAGGTCATCGGGCGTGGACTTTATCCACATGGCGACCAGCATGTGCTGGGCGTCCGGCGTCCACTTCGTGTTGCCAACGGTCATCTGATCGATATGGAAGAGATCGTTGTTTGGCGTCATTTCGTAGAGTGATTCGGTGGAGGCGATGAGCGTGAGGTCTGAGTTCTGCCGGTCGCCTGAACGGACGTCGGAGGGCATAGTGTAGACGCCCTTGGGCAGGTCGGTGCGGATGTCGTTGGTGGTCCAGCTCAGGAGTTTGCCGTCGGGGCTGATCTGGCGGATGCCTCCCTTCATTTTTCGGAGGATTTTGCCGCCGCGCCGACCCAGTCGCGACCACTCGGCGTCGACAACGCTGACTTCCTCGGGCGCGGTGTAGAAGAAGACTTCACATTTGGTCGGATGCCAGACGGGGAAGGCGCCTGTGTGCGTGTTGTAAAAGGCGTTCTCGGCGAGGAGGCGCAACTCGTAGGTCTCGAGGTCCATCAGATAGAGCTGACCGTTGTATGTGGCAAGGGTATCACGGTGGACGGCAGTTATGTCTTTGGGGTTTGCGGCGGAGAAGACCATGTAACGTTCATCAGGCGACCAGGGAGAAATGTCGTAGTAGGTATGGACATCGGCCATAGGACTGCTTGTAAGCTGCTCGATCGTGCGGCCCGTGTGTTGGTCCTCATAGGTGCTGCGCTCAGGTAGGCATCTCAGGTAGGAGGTCATTGGATTGGTCCTCTGATTGATCCAGAAAAGGGCAAAGCGTGCGCATTTCCGCCAGAAATGCCTTTTTATGGCATTGCGAAACAGAACCGAACGTTATGACGCGAATAAGCTGCACGGGGCGTCCTCCAATCGTGGGGACGCCCCGCTGTGTATTCAGATTCTGCGATCGCCGGACGCCCCTGTCAGGGAACCGGCGCCTTCCAAAACAGAAAAGGCAAGAGACGGCCTAGCTGCCGCTCTCCGGATCGTCCCAGTAGAATGTATGGACCTGCACCAGGCCGCCGTGCGAGGTCGGGTTACTGAGCGGATACACGTATTCGGGGTCGAGCCCGCGCAGGCCGTTGAGCACGATCAGCGGATTCGGGATCTGGCCCAGGTAGCCGATCTGCGGCAGCTCCTCTGCCCAGACGTCAAGGATCTGGAAGAACAGCTCGGTGCGCCGGGCCTCGTCCGGTTCAACCAGGATCTCGTCCCACAAGTTCCACATTGTGCGGATCCAGTGGCCCTCCGGGGGTTCTTCAGCGACCGGGTGAGAGGGATCCAGGCGCCAGCGGCCCCAGGCTTCGCCCCATGGCCGGTCGAGGCCGGTGCCGAGGAAGAAGGCGGGGTCGACCAGCGGCAGAAGTGAGCGTCCACTGCCCCAAAAGGCTGCGTCGATCTCGTTGGCGCCCCAGTGCTCTTCATAGAGAGAGCGCTCGATGCCCTTGTACGTCGCCTTGATGCCGACATCCGCCAGGTAGCTGATGATGATTTGGACGGCGTCCTCATCGGGGGAGCCAGGTTGAGCAGTCCCTTCGACAACGAAGCTGATCGTCTCTCCGCTGTCGTCCGGGTAGACGCGGAAACCGTCGCCGTCTCTTTCGGCGTAGCCTGCTTCATCGAGAAGCAGGTTGGCCCGGTCAGGATCGTATTCGATGTGGGCGTTGGCCTGTTTGGGATAGGACTGCGGCGACTGTTCCAGCGGGCTGTACTGGCGCGGCGTGTAGAGTCCTTCGAAGGCCAGCTCGTTGAGCGTGTCACGGTCCACCGCGATAGACATGGCGATGCGCACATCGCGGTTCTGGAAGAACTCGCGCAGTCGCGGCTTCTGGACGGTCTGGTTCGGCGTCAGGCAGACGTGCTGGTCGCCGGCGCCCAGTTGGACGCGATAGCCGCCGTTGTCTTCGTTTTCCTTGTACAGCGTGAAGTTGGCTGCACTGACGTGGCGCTGCTGGAAGTCGACCTCACCATTGATGATGCGCAGGTCGAAAACGTCGTTGGTGTCGAAGAGCCGGTGGCGGATGGCGTCTATGTAAGGAAGCTGGTTCCCGTCCGGATCCACCTGCCAGAAGTAGGGATTTCTTTCCATGAGGAAGAGTTCTTCCGACAAGGGGTTGCTGGCCGTGAAGGAGTAAAGACTTGGCAGCTCCGGGTTGAGATACCACCAGTTGCGGTCGGAGAAAAGGGCCGTCCAGGTGTCGAAGCCACTTTCTTCCACCGCAGCTTCAAGCGCCTCTTTGTCGTCGGTCGTCTCCATATGGAATTGATCGAGATAGTGATGGGGCGCAAACAGGTCTCTCGTCAGCGGCGCGACTCTGTCGAGAAACATTGGATTCGGATGAGCGAAGGTAAAGACGACGGTATGTTTGTCGGGGAACTCCATCGTCATGGGCGTACGCTCGGGGCCTGTCACCCAGTGGCGGCCGATGGCTGGCGTAATGTCCTTGTTGAGCATGACATTTTCATGCCACCAGGCGAAGTTGTCGGAGTCGAAGGCGGCGCCGTCGGACCACTTCATGCCTTCGCGCAGGTGGAAGGTCCAGACGGTGGCGTCTTCATTGTTTTCCCATGACTCGGCGATGTTGGGGCGCAGCGAAAGCTCCGGCGTATACCAGGTCAGGCCCTGGCGGGCGAGCTTGGTGGGCCCCCAGCGGTCGGAAACGCCCTTGAAGCCGCGGCGCATGGCGCCGCCATAGTTGCCGATGCCTTCCATGCCTTCGAGGACGAGGGGATTGGCGGGAAGCCGCTCATCGATCGGGGGCAGAGATCCGTCCGCGACCATTTCGGCCAGCATTGGGGCTTCTCTGTAGCCGCCGGGAGAAGCTGGAGCCTGTAGAGGCGCCTCGGTCTCCGCATCGGCGGCCGTTGCCGGCATATCCTGGGCTGCGGGTTCGGCTTCACCTCCAGCACAGGCGGCTGCAACCAATCCTGCAGTCCCCATTGCCCCTAATTGGAGGAAACGCCTTCGGGTAATGTCGTCGGATCGCAGTTCCAGTTTCTTCATGGCAGGTTCTCCTTTTGCCAGAATGTCATCGTACACAAAGGATATCAAGAGGCAGCGCAATTTTACTCAAACGGACGTTTGCCGTCAAGGGGCGTTCAATAGTCGGGTGCATCCCACGATCCGATTTGGGAGCAGGCTGGCGGGGAACTGATGCCAGTGGTGGGTAAAATTGGTTCCGGGCTCTTGGAGAGATGGAGGGGCATTGGGCTGACGGGTTTGACAAATCGGTGTGGGGCTCTATGATTCAGGCAGTGATAGGCGATTTGCAAACAGAGGAGAGGCGCAATGAGCAACGCATGGCTTGAGAACCTGGTCACGCCGGAGGAAGAGCGCGAATTTGCCGAGCAGGGCTATATGATTATTGAAGACGCCATCCCGCAGGACCTGGTGGAACGGGCAATCCAGGTTGTCGACCGTCTGACCGTCGACCAGAAGGCGAAAGAAGGGTTGGGGCCCAATGATGGAATCAACATTTTTGATTTCATTGGGAAGGATGACGTTTTCCTGGAGCTGCTGGACTATCCGACGACTTTTCCCAAGGTCTGGGGAATATTGGGTTGGAACATTCAGCTCTACCATTCGCACACGATTATCACGCCTCCCAACGCCGTATCCGGTCCCGGGCAGCAGGGATTGAACTGGCATAAAGACAGCGGGCGGCTGAACAACGAACTGGAGACCGACCCGCAGCCGCGCATTTCGCTGAAAGTGGCGTTTTTTTTGACAGACACGACTGAGTTGGGCCGAGCCAACCTGTATGTAATACCGGGAAGTCATCTTCTGAACAAGCTGCCTGTTGATGAAGACAGGAAGCCCAAGGGCGGCATTGCGGTACGCGCCAAGCCAGGGGACGCCGTCTTCTTCGATCGCCGCGTCTGGCACGCTTCGAGTCCGAATACGTCCGACATGACGCGCAAGGTCCTTTTCTACGGTTACAGTTACCGGTGGCTACGCCCGCGCGACAATATGACGGTAGACCATGTCATGGGTCGAATCGATCCGATCAGACAGCAGCTGCTCGGGGCTGCGCCCTCGGGTTGGCATGGTTACTCTTCGCCGAAGCCGGAGGACGTGCCCTTGCGGGCGTGGATGCAGGAGAAGGCGGGGGCGAACGGTGCGGATTGAGCACGTTGAGGCGATCAACCTGCTTCACCGCTATCCGGAGGGGCACCGCTTTCAGTACGGCGGCGGCGTCTGCGACGCGCGCTTGACGACCCTGGTCCTGGTCCATACGGAGTGCGGCGCGGTCGGCGTCGGTTCGGTGTACTCGTACCCGGCGCTCGTCTATCTGATTGTGCGCGAGCAGCTGGCGTCGGCGCTGGTGGGCGAGGACCCGGCGGAAGTGGAGACGCTGTGGGAGAAGATGTACGCGCTGACGCGCTGGTACGGGCGCAAGGGGGCCGCAATTTCGGCGATCGGGGGCGTGGACACGGCGCTTTGGGACCTGCGGGGGCAGGCAGAAGGAAAGCCGGTTTGGGCACTGCTTGGCGGGGAAAACGATCGCTGCCCGGCGTATGCGAGCGGGCTGCTGTGGAAGGACGACGTCAAGGCGCTTGCGGACGAGGCGAGCAGCTACATTGATTCAGGGTTCAGACGGGTCAAGATGCGTCTGGCCCGCAGTGAAGAGTACGACAGGGCCGCGGTGGAGGCGGTGCGGGGGGCAGTCGGCGCCGAAAACGACGTCATCGTTGACGCGTCGATGCGGTATCACCTGGAGCTGGCGCAGCGGATGGGCAGTTTCTTGGCGGAGCAGAAGGTCTTCTGGTACGAGGAGCCGTTCGCGCCGGAAAATATCGACGACTTTGTTTCGCTGCGAGGTACTGTGGGCGTAGCGCTGGCGGCAGGTGAGAACGAGTTCGGATTGCAGGGGTTTCGGGAGCTGATCCGAGCGGGGGCGGTGGATGTCGTTCAGCCGGACGCGTGCCGTTGCGGTGGAATCAGTGAGGTTTGGAAGGTGGGGCGACTGGCTCAAGAGCACGGACTCCGGTTCGCTACGCATAGCTGGAGCGATGCGGTTGCAATCGTTGCCAACGCGCACGTGGTGAGCGCGATGCCGAACGGTGTTACCGTGGAGATCGACCGGATGAACAATCCGTTTGTGGACGACTTGCTGGCGCGGCCGCTGGAGGTGGTCGACGGTGAGATTGCGCTTAGCGACCAGCCCGGTTTGGGGATTGAGCTGAATCGGGATTTGATCGAGCGGAGCAGGCTTGCGGACCCGCTGCACATTCCGGACGGCGTCTATTCGGACATGATGTTCGGTAGAGAGAATTTGCCGCGTGCGGCGCCTTATTTGGAAGGGAAAGGACAGATTTGAACTGTGGTGGTCAGTGGATAGTGGCATTTCAGGGTAAAGACAAGAGCCTATTCCATATGAATGCGCGCCAGGGCAAGGCGCGCATTTTCGCGTACGTACAGATTTGTGTCGTCCAGCGCCCTGCGCAAGGAAGAGGAGGCCGCGTCGGCGTCCCGGCCGATTTTGGCTAGTGAAAGGGCCGCGTTGTGTCGAACAAGGTGGCAGTTGTCCTTGACGAGCAGACGGGCCATTTGTGGGACCGGTTCTGCCGACCCGATGTTGCCCAGCGCTTCGGCAGCGTTGCGCCGCACCCACTCCGAGTCATCCTCAAGAGAGTCGATGAGGGAGGGCACTGCGTTCCCGGCGGGGCGGCCGATGTCTCCGAGGATGTCTGCAGCAGCCGCGCGAAGCGGCCAATCTCCTGATCTCAGCAGCTCCAGCAGATAGGGTACAGCAGTTGCCCCTTGGGCGCTGAGCCCGTAACCAGAATAGAGCTGGCTGGGATTCGTATGTCGGGCGGCTTGATTGTGATCGAGCAGCTCAAGGGCTTCTCTTGACAACCTTTCGGATAACTCTGCCGATCCCTTTGGTCCCTGGCTGGATAGCTGGTAGACACTTTCCAACTGTCCGGCTTCGGACAGAACCTCTTGTTCCACTCTCAAACCGTTATCCCTCCCGCCGGCAGAGAAGCCGACGCGGCTGGCGGCGTCCTGGCCGTCATAGCAGAGTTCATTTCCCAAGTACCAATTCCATACGCTTCGCCAGAGCCGGGGCAGCTCTTCACCTGCCGCCGATTCGCTCCATGCAGGGTTGGTACTGTGCCAGCCAGGAGCGGTCGGTTCCGCCATGCGGCAGAAGAGAAACTTAATCATGTAGCGGTTGCGATCGGTATGGTTGGTCGCGGCGCGGTGCCATAGATCGTAGTGGACGATTGTCACTGTGCCGGCCTCGCCGCACAGAAGCGCTTCGTCCTTTCTTTCTGCCTGCGTGCGGCTTGTGTAGTATTGTGAGGCGGGAAGAACGGAGGTCGGCCCCATCTGCGCGGATACGTCCTGGGGATAGTAGAAGGCCATCGCCCAGCGAGTACGGTGGTGGCGCACGTTTTGGTCATCTTCGTAGCTGTCCTGATGGTGGCGCTGGCCTTCCTGCCAGGGCGGGGTCAGATGGCAATGACGGTGCGGGTGCATTGCGTAGCCGGGGCCAAGGATGCCGGTCAGCGCGCCGGTGACCGCCGGGTGTGAGAAGAGGTCGGCCAGCTGGGGGATTGCGGGCAGGATATCGTTACCGGGGTTCCCTGTCGTTGAGAAGATTTCCTCAGCCTGGGCGCGAACGGATTCATGAAAGGCCGGCGTAAACGCGGCCTTTACTTTCACATAGCCATTGACGATGAATTCCTGCATCTGCGAATCGTTGAGAAGCTTCATCTTTGGCAGCTCCTGGTCCAGGCGAGGGTGGTTGGCGCGTCGTTGACATGAGGAAGAGAAACGGTTTGGCAACCGCAGCGTATTTGTAAGTATAACATGCCAGATTCTCAAATCCTGGTACCTCAAGGCGCGATGCGCGCCACCCTTTTTCGAAACGAGACTTAATGAAATGAGCCAGAACACCGCACCAGAGACGCCGGCCATGCAAGACCAACTGGTGGAAGGAAGCGGGTTGGAAGAACGTGAATCGGCGGGGGTGACTACGCCGATTGTGGTCGCTGAGAATATCCATAAGACATTTCGCAGCGGCGAGATCGAAGTGCACGCGCTGCGAGGGGTGGACTTGACGATCGGGACCGGCGAGATGGTGGCGATCATGGGGCCGTCGGGCTGCGGCAAGACGACCCTGTTGAATACGCTTTCAGGTCTGGATAGCTTCGATGACGGCGAAGTGACAATAGAGGGTACCTCGCTGGCAGACATGAATGACCGCAGGCGCACTGATTACCGGGCAAGGCGGATGGGGTTCGTCTTCCAGTCCTTTAACCTGCTGCCGGTGATTTCCGCGGTCGAAAATGTTGAAATGCCGCTTCTTGTCAGCGGGGCGCGACCGGCAGAGGCACGCAGGCGGGCGCTGCAGAGCCTGGAAAGCGTCGGGTTGGCCGACCGTGCATCTCACCGGCCAATGCAACTATCCGGCGGACAGATCCAGAGGGTAACGATCGCGAGGGCGCTGGTGAATAACCCGGCGCTGGTCTGGGCGGACGAGCCGACAGGCAATCTGGACGTGGGAAGTTCGACGGAAGTGCTTGGGTTGATGCAGCAGTTGAACCGGGAGGAGGGGCAGACTTTCGTCATCGTCACGCATGACCCGCAGGTGGCTGCCCTATGCGGACGCATCGTGCGCATGAAGGACGGGGAGATTGCGGCTCATGAGTAGCTTTCTCAGTTCGGTTGCCCTGTATCTGGCGGTTGCGCTTGGCCTGGTCCTGGCCGGCGCCGCCCTCATTTCGCTGCGGAATCCGATTATCGGCAAGCTAGGGATTCGCAATATCCCGAGGCGACCCACGCAGTCGGCACTGATCGTCTTCGGACTCACGCTGAGCACGATGATCATAGTTTCGGCGCTCAGTTTGGGCGATACACTGGACAATACGGTCCGGCGCCAGACGATTGACGCATACGGGCAGATTGACCAGGTTGTTTCGCCGCCGTTCTTGATGGACCTGACGCAGCTGGCAGACGGCGGCACGATCGACCCTGATGGGGCAAGCAGTCCGGAAAGCGCGGCGCTGTTGAATGCGCTGACCGGCGGCGACATCAACGCCTTGATTACAATCCTGGAGGAGGGGTTGCCGGGCATTACGGAGGAACGGAAGGCGCAGCTGCAGGAGGATGCGTCATCGTATCCCCTGATCGACGGGGTAGCCGGTTCGATTCTCTTTCCAACGATCATTCGCAACGTAAATACGGGGCAAGGAGAGCCGCTGGGCTTCATTTTTGCTGTGGATGAGGGCTACGACACCGGTTTCGGGCTGCACGACATCGACGGTGAACCGGTGCGGACGGCCGACCTGCGCGACGGCATTGGCGACGTTTTTGTCGATCTTGTCGGGCTGTGGGAGCAGTCCGGAGAGACAGCCGAGGCGATCGGGACGGCAATGGGGCTGGAGGAGACCAGCCTGGTCGGGGCAGCGCTTGCGCTTGGCGCGGCGGGGGCGGTGCTGCTGCAGGAAGAAGGACCAAGTTTCACGCTGCGGCAGCTGGAGCTTCCCGTAGAGATCCTGAGAAACCTTGGGTTCCCCGGCGAGATACTCGACGAGATCGACTCTGACGTGATCAGCCTGGAGGGGCTTGGGATAACGGACGAGGAGCTGGCCGAACTTAACCTGGACCCTGACGCTCCAATTACAGTGCCAACACTGCCGATGCTCGGCTTCGACGTGCCTGACCAGCAGGAGCTGATCATTGCGGCGACGGAGGCGCTCAGCTCGATCAACCTTAATACACTGGGGCAGGATGTTGACGAGAGGCTTGGCCGGTTTGGGCTGCAGCTGCGTCAAGGAGAGGTGTACCTGAACGAGCTTGGGGCTCTGCAGCTCGATGCGCGAGCGGGCGACCTGCTGGAGATCTTCATAGGGCCGATTCCGGTACCCTATCGGGTTCGGGCGGTGGTGGCCGAGGCAGGACCACTGGGCGCGGTCCTACCTGTTGTGATGATGCACACGGATGAGGCGCAGAAGCTGCTCTTCATGCCGGGCAAGGTTAACAACATTCTGATTTCGAACGCGGGCGACGAAGTCAGCGGGATGGTCCACACGGCCGAGGTGAGCGACCAGCTGCGGGCGCTGTCTCTGAATGAGGAACGGCTGGCCGGCCTATTGGAGGTTCTGCGGCGGCCTGGAATTGCCGAGGTCATTCGCAGAGAGTCTGTCGCGCCGGTCAACCCGCTGTTCGACGACGACGTGCCGGAGTTCATCATGCAGATCGCCGGGATGTGGACGCAGGCGACGAGCTTCGAATCTGACATTGAGGCGCTGGTCAGTTACGTCACCGGTCCTGCGGAGGGCGATATTCCGATTGCGTTGCGAGGCGCGTTGAGCAGCGGAGCGGTCCAGGACTGGCTGAGATCACTGCCGTTGGGGAGCGATGACAGGCGTGCGCTTGAAGCGGGCATGGCCAATCTGCGGGACTTCGATGTGCTCTCGCCGCTGAGCAAGCAGTTCGTCACAGACATAGCAGAAATCGGCGGCATCGCGTTGGGGACAGTTTTCTCAAGCTTCGGGATTCTTTCGATTTTTGCGGGCGTGCTGCTGATTTTTCTGATCTTCGTGATGCTGGCGGCGGAACGGCGCAGCGAACTGGGCATTGCGCGAGCGGTAGGTATGAGGCGCGTGCACCTGGTGCAGATGTTTGTTACGGAAGGGCTGGTTTACGACCTTGCGGCGGCGCTGGTGGGTCTTGGTCTGGGCTTGCTTGTTTCGTATGGCATGATCGGATTCATGAGCGGTCTCCTCAACAGCATTGTGCAGCGTGTCGAGGGGGCCTCAGCGCCGATCCGCTTCTACTGGCACGCGGCGCCTTCTTCTCTCATCATTGCCTACTGTCTCGGAGTCATTCTTACGTTCGTGGTGGTTACGGTTGCTTCCTGGAACGTGAGCCGCCTCAATATCATCTCGGCAATCCGCAATCTGCCGGACACCTCAAACGGCAAGAGGCTGGGCGTCACAGGAGTTTCGCTACGCGGGTTGGCGCTCATCTTCTTGCTCGGAGCCGGCGGGTATCTGACATGGCTGGGCCGAGATAACGGGCAGACGGTCGCCTTTGTCGGCGCGACTTTGCTGCTGGTTGGCGTGGGATGGGGAGGCGCGTGGTTGGGCCGTCGTTGGAGTTCGGGCCAGGCCGCGCTTCGCCTCCGCCTGGCATATACATTCGTTGGCATAGGCCTGCTTGCCCTGTGGGGCGTGCCGTGGAGCGATGTACTCGACTCTGACCTGCCGTGGTTCAACCAGAACCCCGGATTCACGCTGCTATCATTTGCATTGAGCGGGCCGTTTATCATAATCGGCGCGATTATGGTGGTCATGTTCAACGCCGACAGCCTTGCGGGCCTGTTTGTGCGGCTGGTGGGAGGAATCGGGCCGCTGACGCCAGTGCTGAAGACGGCGGTGGCCTACCCTCTGAGCAATCGATTTCGGACAGGGACGGCGATGCTGCTGTTTGCAATGGTGATTACAACGGTGACGGTAATGAGCGTGGTGATTCGGGCGACCGAGGTCGTGACCGAGCCAGACGAACAGCGCACGGCCGGTTTCGACATCGTCATGTCGCCGAGCCTGCTCAGCCTGTTCGACCCGGTCACGGACATCCACGAGGAGGCGGAGAGGCGAGCTGATTTTCCCAGTGACAGGCTGGCGGTCCTGGGAACCGTTGCACGCATGGGCGTCACGTCGGAGCAGCTTGAGCCGGCTGACAGTGGAATAGACAGTACTTCGACGGTTTACATGGCCGGCATTGATGAAGGCTATGCGAAGCAAGCCACACTGCACTACGGATTCCAGATGCGGGCAGAGGGTTTCGGGAGCGACGAGGAGGTCTGGCAGGCTCTGGCGGAGCGGGATGACGTTGCGGTGGTTACATCAAGGTGGGTGGAGGAGCTTCCTGAGGGAGATGATAGCGCGCTCGAAGGCAGACCTGGCAGAGGAGGCCGCTCCAACGGGCCCCCTTGGAGCAGGGGAATGGCGTTGCATGGATTCTACCTGGAGGAGGGAGGAACGCTTCCCCACGTAGTGGTTGAACTCAGCAACCGATCCGACAGGCTGACGACTGATGCGGCATTTGAACTAGGCGGAGTACAGGCAGAGGTCACGATCAGCAGTCCGACCGGCGTAGAGGGCGGGGAAGAGGTGACGCATAAGGTACAGGTCATCGGCGTACTTGCGGATGACGACACACTGGCTGAGGCCAGTTTTCAGATGAACCGGCGGGTCCTGGATATTCTCAACGGCGAACCGGTGCAACCTGACGTTTTCTATGCGAAGGTGGCGGAGGGCGAGAGCGTGGGCGAAACGGCGCAAGCCCTGGAGAAGTCGATGTTGAGCAGCGGATTGAATGCAGCGCCTCTCTCCGAGCTGTTTGCGGCCGGACAGGCGATTTTGCGGGGCATTCTGGGACTGTTCCAGGGATTTCTGGCCTTGGGACTGGTGGTCGGCATCGCCGGTCTGGGCGTGATCAGCAGCAGGACTGTGGTTGAAAGGCGGCAGCAGATCGGCGTCTTGCGGGCAATTGGCTATCCTTCGGGCACGGTAGCGCTGTTGTTTGTCCTGGAGGCCAACTTCATCGCGCTCACGGGGATTCTTGTGGGTGGAATCACGGGCTTGATACTGGGCGACAAGACGATCGGCCAGGCTTACGACCTGGCGACGCAGCTGAGTTTTCCGACGCCGTGGCTGACGATTGCGGGGATGCTGGCAGCGGCCTGGCTCTTCTCTTTGCTGACGACGATTTTGCCGGCGTGGCAGGCGTCGCGGATTTACCCGGCGGAGGCGCTGCGGTATGAGTGAGTGGGGCGGGGCAGGCGCGCGATGCCTGCCCCTACCGGTCCGGTGATGAGATAAGTGGGGGAAGATTTAAGAGGAACGTTAGTTCGCGCTATACAATGCTATTGCAGGGCGTCCGATTAGCCAGGGCGATGGGAGGGCGACATTGACGATAAACGTATCTTCGAGCGAAGCTCGCAAACGGTTGGGCAGATTTCTCAGCCTCGCAAGTGAAGAAAACGAGGATGTTGTCATATGAGGTGAGGGGAGAGCCCACGGCGGTGATTGTTTCTTATTCGCAGTACGAACAGATGGCCAGAGAAAGAGAAGACGAGAAGAGAAAAGTAGCTCTTGGGTTGCTTCGCAACGCCCGTGCTCGCGTCCAGGAGAACATGGACGGAGTCTCACGAGAAGAGGCCTATCGAATGGCTGGATTCGGCGAAAATGCGATAAAGGAAATCATTCGATATGAGGACGATGTCGCCACCGGCGAATGAAGATTCTCCTCGATACGAATGTGTTCATCAGCTATCTATTGGCCAAAGGTACACGGAACAAAGTGATGGAGGCAGTAGAGGCCTGCCTTAAAGATCCCTAAGTTGAAATCGTGAATGTATCTCGACTAAGTGAAATGCTGTTTGGCAGGAAGCACGAGCAAAGTAGCTGAACAGTCGTCGATTGTCATGACAAACTGTCAAATGATGACGAGAACCAGAGCAAGATCAATAAAGTACAGCGAGAATCCAACTCACGGGACTCTCTCACCAGTCGTAGTGCTTGTACTTCTGCGCCCAGCCTCCGCTCGATGAGAGCATTTCACTCGCCTCAATGAAAAACAGCCAGCGCGGCTCCTGCATGGTTGTTTCAAGATAGTTCAGGCCGGCTGCGCCGCCGTAGCGTTCGGCCATCTCCTGGCCGATGGCAACCCACTTGCCGCCGACGTTCGGCTCCTCCACAACCTTTGCGCTTCCCTTGACAAGGACACGGCGTCCATCTTCGGCGTCGATGCAAAGAAAGACTCTGCCATCGTTTTTCAGATAACCGGCCCAGGCTGACCTGGCGCGCGGCACGACATAGAAGCCACCGTCAGCGTAGGTGAACCAACAGGGCACGACGTATGGCGCGCCTTCATAGTCCACACAGGCCAGGCGGCAGATGGTATTGCTGTGCAACAGGTCGTCTATCTGCGACTGGTTCATTACAGGCATCGTTCGCTCCTGTTTGTCCTTACGGACCTGAGGAATCTCTTGCTCGATTCAGTTAGGGCTACCCTATACCATTTGCAGAGATTTCTCAAACCGGGTTTCGACAAGGTACTCTCTTTCTGCTATGATTTTCGGTTAGCGCGTCCAGAGTCGGAATGCGCTGAATTGAAGTCTGCTTGTGTTTCCGAGGGCGTTGTGTCCTCGGGTCAGGCGGCACATGTATGAGAGGTTGCGGAAATGGATGCTCAGGTCTCGGAGTTCCTGCAGGCAGATCGGCATGCGATCCTGGCGACAAATGGAAGAAATGGCGCGCCTCAACTTACGCCGGTCTGGTACATATTTGAAGAGGGCGTACTGTACGTCAGCGCGCAAACTTCAACGGTAAAGGTTAAGAATCTGCGGCGGGATCCGACTGTTACGGTTTGCATTGACGGCGGCAGGGGTGACGCGCGATATGTTGTATTCTACGGCAAGGCTGAGCTGATCGAGCCGGGTGAGCGCCAGAGGGCCTTGCGTTGGAGGATCGTAAGGCACTACTACGCGGACGAGAGTGAGGCCGAGCGCTATTACGAGACGGTCCGGAATACTACGGGCGCGATTATCGCTTTGCAGCCGGAGCGAATGGTCGTGAGCGGATTCTGACTGCCGGAATGCAAAAAGGCGCACTTCAGGCGGGCGGGACTGAGGACGGGCCTTCGTCCCGCCCGCCGCGGTCGGTTCGTAGGGGAAGGGAGAGTGGATTGTGTGTCGAAATATCAGGAAACTGCGCCAGCCGGAGCGTCTGCCAACAGAGCAGGAACTGGAAGATGCGGCGCTGCAGTTTGTCCGAAAAGTAAGCGGGTATCGAAAGCCGTCCAAGGCGAACAAAATGGCATTCAATGACGCGGTCAAAGATGTCGCCGCGGTGACGAGGCGCCTGTTCAATAACTTAGAAACTCGTTAGCAGGGACTATGGCCGCAGTTGAATTCGGGATGGAAGCGGGCCTGACGTCGAAGAGAAACTTTTGAGAGACAAACAGGAGCAGATCCATGAGCAGAAGCGCTGTGCCTTCCGACCTTGAAATTGCCCAGGCTGCCGATCTACTCCCTATTTGGGAGATCGCGGAAAAGATGGGGCTGGGCAGGTCGGACATTGAGCTGTACGGCGACCATATGGCGAAGGTGCGTCTGGAAGCGGTGGAAGCGCTGGCAGAACGTCCGAACGCCCGCTATGTCCTGGTCACCGCGATCACTCCGACTCCTTCAGGGGAAGGCAAGTCGACGACGACCGTTGGTCTGGGTCAGGGGATGCATCACATCGGCAAGTCGGCGACGGTGGCGATCCGGCAGCCCAGCCAGGGCCCTACCTTTGGCATCAAGGGGGGCGCGGCCGGCGGGGGGTATAGTCAGGTCGTTCCGATGGAGCAGTTCAATCTGCACATGACCGGCGATATGCACGCGGTGTCGGCAGCCAATAATCTGCTGGCCGCGATGATCGACGCGCACATTTACCAGGGAAACTCGTTGGAGATCGACCCATACAGCATCATGTGGCGGCGCGTTCTGGATGTGAATGACCGGGGGCTGCGCAACATCGTGAGCGGTCTTGGCGCAAAGTCGGACGGGCCGCAGCGGCAGACCGGGTTTGACATTACGGCGGCGTCGGAGGTGATGGCGATCCTGGCGCTGACGACGGGCCTGGAAGATATGCGGGCGCGTTTCAGCCGTGTGACAGTTGGCAGAGATCGAAAGCGCCAGCCCGTCACGGCCGAGCAGCTGCAGGCCGCCGGCTCTATGACTGTGCTGATGAAGGAGGCGATCAAGCCGAATATTTTCCAGACGCTGGAGAATACCCCTGCGCTGGTCCATGCCGGACCCTTCGCCAACATTGCCCACGGAAACAGTTCGGTACTCGCCGATCTTATTGGAGTCAAGACGAGCGACTATCTGATCACAGAGGCGGGCTTCGGCGCAGATATTGGGGCGGAAAAGTTCTTCAATATCAAGTGCCGCTACAGCGGGCTGCGTCCTGACGCCGCGGTCCTGGTGGCGACTGTGCGGGCACTCAAGTCGCATACAGGCCGGTACCGGGTTGTGCCCGGCAGACCTCTGCCTGAAGACATGCTGTTGGAGAATCCCGACGACGTAGCGGAGGGCGCGGCCAATCTCCGCAGGCAGATCCAAAATGTACGAGCGCACGGTGTAAGCCCGGTTGTCTGCGTCAACTGCTTTGTCAGCGACTTCCAGAGCGAAATCGATGTTATTGGACGGGTCGCTGAGGAGGCGGGCGCGCGTTGGGCGGTTTCCACCCACTGGGCGGATGGAGGCAGCGGGGCAAAGGAACTGGCGCGAACGGTTGTAGAAGCGGCAGAGGAGCCGAGCGAATTTCGCTTTCTCTATGAGCTGGACCAGCCCTTGAAAGCGAAGATGGAGAAGATAGCAACCTCGATTTACGGCGCGGACGGAATTGAGTACACGGCACTGGCCAACCGTCAGATTCGCCAGTATGAGCAGAGCGGGTACGGCAGTCTCCCCATCTGCATGGCGAAGACGCACCTGAGCTTGAGCCACGATCCAAAGCTCAAGGGGGCGCCGTCCGGTTTCACCGTGCCTGTACGGGAGGTAAGAGCCAGCGTGGGTGCCGGTTTCGTCTATCCTCTCCTGGGAGAAATGAGGACGATGCCGGGTCTCGGCAGTGCGCCGGCCGCTCAAAAAGTAGACATCGATCTGGCGACGGGGCAGATAATTGGTCTGTTTTAGATACTTGCCAGGGGGCCTCGATTCGTTCAAAAGGAGGGCGGTCAGGAAGGGCCTTTTTTGAAGGGGGCCCAAATGGCAAAGAACCAAAACGATTGCTGTAACAGTTTGCGCTCAACAGGATTCATTGTCGAATTTGGACTGATTGAGGGAAATCAGGGTACAATTCAGGTTATGCCTTTTACCTTTCATGCCGCTTGGCTCACTTCCGGCAAGCATTTTGAGGACGGACAAGAGCAATACGCCTTCGGCCCTGTACACAGTTTCCGCGTCCAGGGACAAGAAGACGTTCAGATGCCGCCGGACCGGTCGACGCCGGACGGCACGGAGGCCACTGGCGTTCAAAAGGTCACAGAAAAGCAGAGGCTGATTGGGGATCCTGAAAACGGTCCCCGGCTCTTCTTGTGGGGAGAAAACCATGAAGCCCCCAGTGTGTGGGAAGAGCGAGAACTCGGAGAAAACGAGGATCCTGGGGAAGTCGAGCGCACTGTTTCCTTCGATGCGAAAATGCCACCCGGCCCAACCGAGGACACGGACGGCAGTCGTTCCCTCAGCATGCGAAGCAACGGAAAGATTCCCTCCCATCCCGCTCAGATGCCGGTGGGGACACTCAGGCAGATTCTGCGTCAGTTTGCGACTGCGAGCGAGCTGACCAGCCTGATGGGAAGCCCGGCTACGGCCAGCGTCTGGCTACCCAGCCAAAGTGGACGTCCGCAGACACATCTGGGATCTTTCCAGAAGGGCGTAAATGCCCTATCGGGGGACAGCGGGCCATACCGACTCCAGCCTTGGCAGGTCACCGGGCTGACTCTGAATCCCTTCCACACGCTGGCCTTCCTCAGCCGTTTTACAAATGAGAGGCTGATCGAACTTCCCTCTTCGACCTCGTTGTTTCGCCATGCCCGTCTGGGAAATGATCTTCTGTTTTGGAGCCATGCGGCGAAGTTCGTACTGGAGCTGCTTGCCGGGCAGCACTTTTTGCCAGGGCTGATACCGGACAGCAGCGGCCGATTCTGGGCCGCGTGGCAGCCTTTTCTGCTAGAGGGCAGTCTGCGAGAACGACTGGAGTATCTCGTCGAGTTGATGCCACCTGTTTGCCGAGCGTACGAGCTGGAAAGCCTGGAAGATGCGCCAGCTGCCGGCACGATTGTTGAACACTTCATTGGCGTTGTGATCAACCGGGCGATCCGCGAGTGGTCGTCCGGAGTGGGAGAGAGAAACGGGAACGGTCCGGTTCGGCGGGCGGCCGGCAGTCTCAGCGAGGGCCAGCGGAGCGCTCTGCCTTCTTCCGGTTCAATGTGGATGGACGGCCTATCGGGTGAGGAGCCGCTGCTTCAACTTCCTCCCCAGCCAGCCC
This sequence comes from Caldilineaceae bacterium, assembly GCA_965200615.1. Taxonomy (GTDB): domain Bacteria; phylum Chloroflexota; class Anaerolineae; order Caldilineales; family Caldilineaceae; genus Bin5. Next base: position 4,082,818 of record OZ241377.1, read on the forward strand.
ATCAACTGTATAAGCGATGGATCGAGTGGATGGAGCAGCTCCACTCGTCGGTGGCGGACTCCAATTTTCAGGTCGCATTCGCGCTGGAATTGCAGGCGGACGAAGACGAGAGATCGCATCCTGACTCGACGCCGGCCGGTTCGCCGCCCGTCCCTATTTCACTGAACAACTGGCATCTTCAGTACTACTTACAGGACAAAGACGATCCGGAGCTGCTGATTCCGGCGCAGAGGGTATGGAACCAGAATGGTCAAAGTATCCGCGTAGACGGCCGGCGCTTTGACCAACCACAGGAGCGGCTGCTGACCGGCCTGGGAATAGCAAGCCGGCTGTTTACGCCGATACGTGAGAGCCTGAGGGCGCCGCGTCCCGAGCGGGCGACTCTTTCACTTGAAGAGACTTACCTGTTTCTGAAGGAGATCGGCCCATTACTCCAGAGCAGCGGTTTCGGTGTGATAATGCCGGAATGGTGGGCGGCCCGCAGCCGCTCACGTCTGGGACTGCGCCTTCGGTTAGGCGGTCAGGCCGATTCCGCGCCGGGGGGCGCCGGGCAGGGCGATGGGAAAGGACAGAGCCGGCCGCGCGGCCAGGGAGAAGGGCAAGGCGGAAGCGCGTCATTGGACTTGAGAGGACTGATCCATTTCCGCTGGGAGCTGACTCTCGGAGACCAGACTCTCAGCAGAGAAGAGTTTGAACGACTTGCGGATTTGGGTTCGCCGCTGGTGCGCTTGGGCGAGGAGTGGCTGGAGCTGGATCCGGCGCAGGTGTATGCGGCCCGGCAATTCCTGGACCGCAACGAATCGGGCGGGAGCATGCCGCTTTTGCAGGCCGTGGGGTTGGCGCAGGCCTTTTCCCGGACCGACCAGGAGAGTGAACGGGAAAGCTGGGCGAAGTCTCAATTTGATGCCTTGAGGCCCGAAGGCCCGCCAGAAGGGCCGCAGTTGCAGAACCTGACAACGCCAATTGATGCACCCGGTGATCAAGAGATGACCGAGGGCCTTTCCGGACCGGAACTGCCCCTTGAGGCGGTTGTAGCTGACGGCTGGCTCGGCGCTGCCCTGGAGCGGTTGCGAGGTATTGAGCCGGTCGAAGACATCCGGGAACCCGAGGGATTTGTGGGCAAACTGAGGCCCTACCAGCGCCGAGGGGTGGGCTGGCTTTCGTTTTTGCGGCAGCTGGGTTTGGGGGCCTGTCTCGCCGACGACATGGGATTGGGAAAGACAATCCAGGCAATTGCCCTCTTGCTCCATTCACGCCATCTGGCAGAGATGCGGCGCCAGTCAGGTAACGGTCAAGCGGAGGACCAGGAGCGGCCCGCGCTTCTGATCTGCCCGACGAGCGTCGTCGCCAACTGGCGGCACGAGATCGAGAGATTTGCCCCGGGTTTGCGGCTCTTGCTCCACCACGGGAGCGGCAGGCTGAGCGGCGAGGCGTTTCGTTCTGCACTATCCCAGCATGACATGGTGATCACAAGCTTTGGGATCGCCAGGCGTGATATCGACATGTTGGAGACGCAGGCGTGGAGCGACCTCATTCTGGACGAAGCGCAGAACATCAAGAATCCGTCGGCCAAACAGACGCAGGCGATACGGCGGTTGACCGGAAACTCCAAAGCCCAGAGTGAAGGGGGGAGTACGCCGCCCTTCCGAGTTGCACTGACAGGTACGCCGGTGGAAAACCGGCTGCTTGAATTGTGGAGCATCATGGAGTTCCTCAATCCCGGCTACCTGGGGAACCGAGAGCACTTTCGCCAGCAGTTTGTCCTGCCTGTGGAGCGCTATAATGACGAATTCGCCGCCGCCGATCTCCGAAGGATGGTGCAGCCCTTCCTGTTGCGGCGCCTCAAGACCGACCCGACGATTATTTCAGACCTGCCTGAAAAGAATGAAATGGTGGTGTACTGCTCACTTACCAAGGAGCAGGAGACTCTCTACACGCAGGTCATAGAGGAGACGATGGCTCGGGTGGAAAGAAGCGAAGGCGTGCAGCGAAGAGGCTTGGTACTCGGGCTTCTTCTCAAGCTGAAGCAGGTGACGAACCATCCAGCCCACTACCTGGGAGAAAAAGGTCCTTTGGATGTGCGCAGCGGCAAGCTGAACCGCCTGACAGAGATGCTCGAAGAAGCCCTCGCCGTTGGTGATCGGGCACTCGTCTTCACGCAGTTTGTGGAGATGGGACATCTACTGCGTCGACATTTGATGGAGAATCTGGGGCGGGAGGCACTGTTCCTGCACGGCGGCACGCCCGCGGCGAGGCGTGAACAGATGGTGCGATCCTTCCAGGAGGACAGTAGCGGGGCGCCGATTTTCGTTCTCAGTTTGCGGGCAGGGGGCGTTGGCGTGAATCTGACAAGGGCGAATCATGTATTCCACTTTGATCGCTGGTGGAACCCGGCGGTAGAGAACCAAGCCACAGACAGGGCTTTCCGAATCGGCCAGAAACGCTCCGTACAGGTATACAAGTTTGTTGTTTCGGGCACGCTGGAAGAACAGATTCACAAGATGATAGAGAGCAAACAGGATTTGGCGGAGTCGATCGTCAACAGCGGCGAAGACTGGCTGGCCGATATGGATACCGAGGGCCTTCGCCAACTGATTGCGCTTCGCAGTCGCGGCTAGAGGAAGCCGGCCACGGAAAATAGCCGCTCCCGCTTTCACAGAGATGTAACTGTGCCGCGAATCGAGGCGGCAGTTGACACAGTTGCATCTTCCTGCGAGCGTTTACGGCCCTGTACACTGGTAAGCAGAAATGCTGAAATTCGCAGCTGGCAGATAGATTGGAGCCGAAAGGCAGATGACCAAAGCACCGGGCAAGGACGGCTCGTGGGCTGCCCGATGGCATGAATATCTGAGAGCGCAGGGGTTCGACCTGAAGAGAGGTCAGACCTTGGCGCGGCGGCTGCAGGCAAAGGCCGTTGACGTGCAGTTTGGCCGCATCAAGGCAGAGGTTGTCGAGTCCCATCGAGGCAGTTGCGAAGTTGAGATCGATATCCCGCCGCTACGCGACGAGGAGTGGTCGAGCGTCCTTGACGCGCTGGCAGGGGAGGCATTGTATGCGGCGCAGCTGCTGGCTGGGGGAAACGAGTGGGAAACGTTTCTTGCGGTTCTCGATGCAGTCTTCAGCGACGCCGAAGTCGCTCTGCTCTCACGTTCACCGGCGGCAGGTGAGGTGGAGGCGCGCTGCTCTGATTGCCTCAGCCAAGGTACTCCCTGCAGACATACGCTGGTCGTCTTGTATCGGTTTGGCCAGATGATATCCGAGGACCCATGGCAGTTGCTGCTGCTGCGGGGAAGAGACCGGCACCAGGTCCTGACCGGATTGCGTCTTCGCCGCAGCCACGATGTAGAAAAGGATTTTCGCGGTGAGGGGGAAGTATCCGGCGCCGGATCCGACTCGCCAATAGCTGGTTACGACGGATTGCGCGCACTGGAGGATTCGTCCATCCGACAAGACGAGCATCTTGATCTGGCCGCGCAGATCGACACCTTTTGGGGCGGGCGCCAGTTGGGGCCGGGAGGGACACGCCAGGACCTGCGAGCATTGCATTACAACATAGCCGCGCCTATGATTCGAATGGCGCTTCTGCGCCGGCTCGGACCACCGCCATTTCAGCAGGACAGCCCGGAAATCTACGACAGGCTCGCGGAAATCTACTTTGAAGTGTCCTCCAAGGCATTGGAATTGGCGTTCTCGCCCGAACCCGACAGCGACGGGTCCGGTTGAACGAAAGCCCGGCAAGAAGGAGCGACTCGTGATCAGTCAGATGTTGGCGCAGCGGGCAGCAGAGTCAAACCCGATTAAAGTGGGTATCATCGGCGCCGGCAAGTTTGGCGCGGGACTGGTGGCCCAGATTTCGCAGATGGAGGGGATGGAAGTTGCGGCAATTGCCGACATAAATGCGCACAATGCCCGATACGCCTATCTTTCGAGCGGAGCAACCACGGAGGATATTCAGACGGCGGAAACGGGAGACGAATTAGAGGACTCGGTCCGCGCCGGCAGACCCGTGATCGTCGAGGACGGACTGGCCCTGACGGATTGCGATTCAGTCGACGTGATCGTCGAGTCAACAGGTCTGCCTGAGGTAGGCTCCAGGCACGCATTCCACGCTTTGAGCAACCGCAAACACGTCGTCATGGTGAACGTGGAAGCGGACGTAACGGTCGGACCTTTTTTGCGGCGGATAGCTGATGCCGCCGGCGTCGTCTACACAATGGTGGACGGCGACCAGCCGGCTGTAACCTGGAACATCGTTGAATGGGCGCGCGGCCTTGGGTTGGAAATCGTGGCGGCGGGTCGAGGTACGATCTACTTCGACGACGATTTCGAAGGAACGCCGGAGACGGCGGCGTCTCGTTTCGGCTTCACGGAAGAGCATATCGAGCGGCGCACGATAAATCTGAAGATGTTCAACTCCTTTCGCGACGGCACAAAGGCTCAGGTGGAGATGACCGCCCTCGCGAATGCAGCCGGTCTTGTGCCGGACCGCCGGGGCATGCACGAGCCTTCGGTAAATCTGGAAGAGATTCCCCTTCGCTTCAGCTTGCAGGAGGAGGGAGGGCTGCTCAGCCGGCACGGGGTAGTGGAGCTGGCGAATTCAGTTGCCGCAGACGGCAGGACCTTGCTGCCGAATCCGCTCAAGATGGGCGTGTTTGCCGTCGTCCGCTCGGAGCATCCCTTCACCCGCGAAGATCTGGCTTACCACGGTTGCCACGTCGGCGGGGAGGGCAAGAATTTTCTCCTTTACCGGCCCTATCATCTGGTAGCGGTTCCGGCGCCGCTCAGTATTGCCCGCGCCGTCTTTTTCAACGCGGCGAACGGGTCGTGTGCCCCGACGGCAACCGCAGAGTGCATCACTGTGGCGAAGCGGGACCTGGTTGAAGGCGAGGCGCTGGACGGAGGAGGAGGATACACGGTCGTAGGCCAGTGCGAGAAGGCGTCCGTCGCACGTCAAGAGGGACTGTTGCCTCTAGGCCTTGCTGAACGAGCGGTAGTCAAGCGAGCAGTTTCCAAGGGAGAGGCAATCAGGTACGGGGACGTAAAGCTGAACGAGGACTCCTTCGTGCTCAAAATGCGCCGGCTGCAGGACGGGCTGGCTGAAGGCGAACAGCTGTAGAGGCAGGGAAAAAATCATCCTACAGGGGTTGGACATGGAATACCGGCGGTTGGGGCGCACCGGGCTAAAGGTTTCAGAGATCTGTCTGGGAACGATGACCTTTGGACATGGCACGGACGAAGAGGAGGCCGGACGCATCGTGGATCTGGCCATCGAAGCAGGGGTGAATTTCTTCGACACAGCCAATTCCTACGCAGACAGCGCTTCAGAATCGATCCTGGGGCAGGTACTCAAGGGGCGTCGACGAAACGCAATTATCGCGACGAAGTTCTTCAATCCGATGGGACCCGACGTCAACAGTTCGGGGACCAGTCGCTTCCACATGATGCACACGGTCGAGGACAGTCTGCGCCGCCTGCAGATGGAGTACATCGACATCCTTTACATTCACCACGTGGACACGCAGACGCCGCTGGACGAGACGTTGCGGGTCCTGGACGACCTGGTGAGGCAGGGGAAGGTAAGATACACCGCTTGCAGCAATTTTGAGGCCTGGCGTCTGATGGAGGCGATGTGGCTCAGCGATCACAACGGTTGGGAACGATTTGCCGCTTATCAGCCTCAGTACAGCCTCGTCGTGCGCGATATTGAGCAGGAGATTATCCCGGTTTGCGAATTGAAGGGGATTGGCGTTGTCGTTTGGAGCCCTCTGGGAGGGGGCTTCCTGACCGGGAAATACCGGCCAGGCGAACGCTTGCACAGCGGCACACGCTCGGAGGAGGGATGGGCTTTTCCGCAGAGCTATTTCGCGGCCAACGCGGACGAGACACTGACGACTCTATTGGAAGTGGCGTCAGACCTGGATCGCACGCCGGCCCAGGCAGCAACGCGCTGGGCGCTTGAGCAGCCCGCAATTACGAGCGCAATCGTCGGCGCACGAACGGTAGATCAGGCCCGTGACAATCTCGGCGCGGGCGGCTGGAAATTGCCGGCAGAGGCCCTCGGCCGTCTCAATGACGTTTCACACCTGCCCGATCGATATCCCAAGTCGATGGAGGCCAATATGGATGAGCGGCGCGACGGAGCGGTGAAGATGCCTTCGATGGAAAGCGGGTTGTGACGAACTATACCGTTCGCCCCTTTCGAGCGAGTGAACAGGAGTACGAAGATCTCGCCACGTTATTGCGAACCGCGTCTCCTGAAAGACGGCTTGAGTCGGCAGAAGAGCTTCGTCAGGAGGACAGCAGCTGGCCGGCGGAGTCACTCCATGAACGAGTCGCGGCATATTCTCAGGACAGGAAAATGGCGGCGATCGGGACCTGCTACCAGGCCTACTGGCAGGACGGCCCTTCGACGATCTATCTTCGATTTGATATCCATCCCGACCACGAAAAATCTCAGCTTCTACCCCTCTTGTACCAGGGAATCCAGGGGCTACTGGCACACCGCAAATGCGAATTCAAGCGCCTGGTCAGCGGGGCCAGGGAAGACGATAGTGAAAGGGTTCAATTCCTGCTGGGGCAAGGATTTCGCCAGGAAATGCGGTCGCCCTCTTCGGCATTGCAGGTCGTGAAATTCGACGGGACTGCTTGCGATGGGGCGTACGAGCGACTGGCCCAAAGCGGGATCCGCTTGATAACACTGGCCCAACTCTACGGAGAGGAGCCGGAGTGGAAACGGAAACTACGCGATTTGCGCTGGGAGATCGTGCAGGACGTGCCGTCTACGGAGCCGTTCGCGGAGCCGACGGAAGAGGCGTTCGAGGAGATGGTCCTGAAAGATCCCGCCTTGGACGAAGAGGCCTTTTTTGTTGCGCTTTCTGCCGATGGAACCTTTATCGGCATGAGCAATCTCTGGCGAAACGATCCCACAGGAAAGCGCCTGGACACGGGGTTGACGGGGGTTATACGGTCCCACCGGCGCAGGGGTATCGCCACGGCACTCAAAATGCGAACGATCCAGTATGCGCAGACCTGTGGGGCGGAAACGATTGAGACAAGCAACGAGGAAGGCAGTCCTATGCTGGCGCTAAACCTCAAACTTGGCTTTGAGCCTAAGCCGGCATGGGTTGACTACACTCGGGAAACTTCCGCTTGAAGTTTTCGTCAGCTGTACCGACTCAGGATGTCAATCAGGCCCAAACAAGATCGTCATCGTATCTTCTCCGTTCAGTTCGAGAGACCTGAAGGGAAGGGCGGGCCCCATCACACCAGGGAGATAGTACTCCATGAGCAACTTCACCTCGCAGGCCGAGCAACTCGACGAGTCATTACAACTCTCGCTTCCCCCTGTGGCGATCGCCTTTGCCGACGATCTGCCAGCAGGGATACCATCCTACGAGGATGTGGCCCCGGCAGGCTGCTACTTCTGGCAGGAGGCATCACAGAAGGTCTTTTCGACCAGCGCGAAGGACCACGAACTGTGCGCCATCGGCGTTCACACGCACAACCTTGAAGGAGCGTCGGCGGCGCAGCAGGATGAATTGATGACGGCGCTGGAGGCAATGCAGGGACTGGATTATGTCAGGGAGGAGGAGGTGGCCGCGATACCTGTGCTGCCGCAGCCGGTGCGGCACACAGTTTACGGTCCGCTGGCGGATTTCCCGATTGACGTAGAAATAGTCCTGCTTTTCGCTCACGCGCAACAGAGCCTGATACTGACCGAAGCGGCGGCCCGGGTCGACGAGGGCGTTCCGCCGGCGATGGGCAGGCCGGCCTGCGCGGTTGTGCCCCAAGTTAAGAATGGAGGGAGAGCCGCGATGAGCCTTGGCTGTTGCGGCGCGCGAGCTTACCTTGACGCGCTTTCGGATGACGTCGCGTTGTGGGCGCTTCCCGGCGAAAAGCTTGAGGCGTACTGTAAGGAGATCGATGGGCTTGCCAAGTCCAACGGGATCCTGACTGTCTTCCACGAGCGGCGGCGGGAGGACGTCGCCGCGGGCAAGAGGCCCAGCGTACAGGAGTCGCTCGAAAGGCTGGCCGGTTAGAACCTTGGGAGGGCTGAAAGCACAGGCTCATGCAAAGCAGATGGGATGATGAAAAGGCGGCTGAGTTTGCCGGCGATCCGCTGGGCATGCGGGTATATACGTCGCAGTTGCTTGGGAGCGACCCCTCACTCGTTCTGCACGGCGGCGGCAATACTTCTGTGAAGGCGACGGCGCGGGACATTCTTGGCGACACGGAGGAGGTCCTGTACGTCAAGGGCAGCGGCTGGGATCTGGCGACAATCGAGGCGCCTGGGTTTGCTCCGGCGCGGCTGGATGCGCTGCGGCGCATGGCGACCCTGGAGGCGCTGAGCGACAGTGATATGGTCACTGCACAGAGGGCGGCCATGCTTGATCCATACGCGCCCAATCCCTCGGTTGAAGCCATCCTGCATGCAATCATTCCCTTCCGGTTCGTCGATCATTCGCATGCGGACGCCGTCGTGGCCCTGACCAACACGCCCGACGGCGAGGCTCGCGTGCGCGAACTGTATGGCCCCCAAATGATGATTGTCCCTTACGTGATGCCGGGTTTCGCGCTCGCCCGCACGATCTACGAAATGACGAGGGACGCGGACTGGGATGCCCTGCCGGGAATGATCCTGCTCAATCATGGAGTCTTTACTTTCGCAGACAGCGCCCGTGAGAGCTATGAACGGCACATCGAGATTGTCACGGCCGCCGAGAATTACATCGAGGCGCAGGCCAGGAGCGCAGACAAGAAGACGGGAACAGACGGGAGTCGAGTCGCTTCGACGACGCTGAAGGAGCTGGCGCGGCTGCGCAGAGCCGTTTCAACTGCCAAGGGGCAGGCCGTCCTGGCTTCAGTTGACGCAGGCGGGGATGTGAGAGAGTTCTCAAGGTTGCCAAACGCCCCTGAGCTGGCAACTCGCGGTCTGCTTACGCCGGATCACGTGATCCGCACGAAGCGGACCCCGCTGGTCGTTTCGGGGCGCGGCGCGGAAAGGGACGTGGAGGATTATGCCGAGGCCTATTGCGATTACTTTGATCGCCATGCAGACGGCAGCCTGGACCGCCTCGATCCTGCGCCGCGCTGGGCCCTGTGGCCGGGCGTTGGCAGCGTAGCGTTTGGCGGGAGCCCGAAGGAAATCGCCGTTATTGACGACATCAAGCGCCATACGTTGCGGGCCATTGCATGGTCCGAGTCGTTGGGAGGTTGGCAGCCGCTCGGTGAGAGCGAAATCTTCGCGATTGAATATTGGGAACTGGAGCAGGCGAAGTTAAAGGGCGTGGGCGCCCCGCCGCCGCTACAAGGCAAAGTGGCGCTCGTTACGGGAGGCGCAAGCGGCATAGGGCGGGCTTGCGTCGAAGCATTCCTCAGTCAGGGGGCGGTCGTTGCCGCTCTCGACATCAGCCCAAATGTAACTGAGCTATTCGACCGGCAGAACGTACTTGGTCTCATTTGCGACGTAACCGACGACGACGGGCTCAAGAAGGCGGTCGAAGAAGTGGTGAGTCGCTGGGGCGGACTGGACGTCGTTATCTGCAACGCCGGCGTTTTCCCGGCCAGCCAGACGCTGGCGGAAATGGAAGCTGACCATTGGAACAGGAGCATACAGGTAAACCTCACCAGCCAGCACCGGCTACTGCAGGCGTGCGCGCCCTTTCTGGAGTCAGGCTGCGATCCTGCGGTCGTCATTATCGGCTCCAAGAACGCGCCCGCGCCAGGGCCGGGCGCCGGGGCCTACTCGGTTGCAAAGGCAGGTCTTACACAACTGGCTCGTGTCGCAGCCCTGGAACTGGCTGCAAAAGGCATCCGAGTGAACGTCCTGCACCCAAATGCCGTCTTTGACACGGCGCTGTGGACCGAGGAACTGTTGAAAGAACGCGCTGACAGCTACGGGATCAGCGTGGATGCGTATAAGGCAAGGAATCTGCTCGGCGTTGAGATAACCTCGTCTGATGTGGCCGCAATGGCCTGCGCGGTGGCTGGACCGGTTTTCGCCAAGACGACCGGTGCGCAGATTCCGGTAGACGGGGGCGATGAACGCGTAATCTAGGGTCTTCCGGGGGGCTGGCGCCGTGCCTATCTCGTCCTGGGATAGTCCTGGCGCCCCCTTGGGAAGAGTGCAGTTTTGCCCTTAACTGCACAGTGCGCCGATTCAGAGGCAACTCAAGTTGTGGAATCCCGCGTGAGAAGGGACTTTGCGCTGTATTGTTTGGGTTGGTATACTGTTCAGGTTGCGCTGGCGAGCGAGAGTTGGGCTTGAGGCGCTGGACCTACAAGGAAGCGGCCGGCGGAACTGAAAGTACGTTCCGGTACTGCTCTCCCCCCACCAAATTTACGATATCAGGCTCCGGAGGATCTGGATTCTTCAGAGGAGGCCCATTATGTTACGAACAGTGAGTCGAGTCGTGCCCATTCTGCTCCTGATCGTGTTCGTCGCGACAGGTGTTGCTCTCGTTCAAAGCGGGCATCTCACGACCGATTTGGCCGCGAATGACTGGCTTGCCTCCGCCACTGGGGCACAGCCGGGCGCGGTTGAGGCCCAGACGAGCATTCCTACATATTTCGGCTCCCTCGAAGTTACGAAGTCGCGCGCGGTTACGCCGGGCGTGGGTGGGGAGGTCCTGGAAGTGTTCGTCGAGGTGGGCGACCTGGTTGAAGAGGGACAGGATCTGTTCCGCCTGGATTCGACGCAACTCGACTGGGCCGTTCAGCGTGCGGAGATCGCCCTGGAGCTGGCCCGGATATCGCTCCTTGAGATCAATGAGCAGTCTTTCGAGGGCGATCTAGCCGTTGCCCAGGCCAATTTGGAGTTGGCAAAAACCAATCTCGCCAAGCTGGATACTGGTGGGGCGACCGAAGACGAATTGGCCGCAACACGGGCAAGCGCTACGGCCGCATGGGCGCGATACAATGAGCTTCTTGCAGGCCCGACCGAGGCCCGTCTGCAGCAACTGCGAGCACAAGTTGAGAGAGCGGAGCTGGCCGTGACGCAGGCGCAGCGGGCCTACAACGAGGTCGCCTGGCGAGGCGACGTCGGTCGCACGCCTCAGGCAGCGAACTTGCAGCGGGTCACAATCGACCTGAACGTGGCGCAGGCATCCTACAATGAAGCGACTCAGCCGGCGCGCGTCTCAGAAGTTCAAGCCGCTCTGGCCGCGGCCCACCGGGCGCAGCACGCTTTGAACGAACTGGAAGAAGGTGTATCGGAAGTCGATCGGGCTGTAGGGAGAGCAAGGGTCGCGGCAGCAGAGGCGACCGTTTTGAGAATTATGGAGTTGACGACCAGCCAGAAATCGGCCGAACTGCGGGTAAGCCAGGCGCTCGTCAACCTGGAGGAGTCGCAACAGCGAATGGACAAGGCCATCGTTCGAGCGCCGCTGACCGGTGTCGTACTTTCACTTAACGCTGTCGAGGGCCAAGTGATCGGCGCCTCATCGCCTGCGGCCGTAATTGGCGATCCTTCTGCGCTGGAGCTGGTCGTGGGGATACCTCAGGACCAGGTATTGACAATGTCTGTCGGCGATCCTGTGCGCATTACACGGTTCGGGAGCGATGACATCTCGGTTCAATCGACGATTTCCAAGATCACTCCAATCAGTTTGCCCGGCAAAGGAAATTCGACATTTCCTGTTACGATACGACTGCCTGAGGATGGCACTGCCCAGTTCAATCCTGGTATTTTTGTCTCCGCGACTTTTGAATAGTCCAATTGCAATACGTCTTTTGCACCCAAAGGAGAGCGCATTGACGAGCCACACTCGAGTGTTGGAGATATGACAATGATGATTCGACTCGTTTTGGGGTCCGCAGCGCTGTTGTTCCTTGCCATAACGCAGCCTGGTTCGCTTCAAAGCGGACAACCTGGAAACGAGTTAGCCCAGTCAACACGGATTTCACCCACCGTCCTGGCGGTTGTTCGCAATCAGGGAGCTACGCTTTACGACCGACCGAACGGGGAGTCTCTGCAGGATCTGGTTGGAGGTTCGCTTGTGACCGCGCGTTTGCGGTCCACCGACCTTCTCTGGGTATTGGTTCAGACCAGGGATCAGTCTGAAGGGTGGGTGGAAGTGCGGACTCTTCTGGCTGCAGGATTGGGTCGGCTTCCGATTGAAGTGCCGACGGCGACGCCCACCGTGACGCCAACAATTACACTGACTCCAACGCCCTCGCCTTCGCCGACCCCAACACCGGAGGTGATGGAGGTTACAGAGACGGCAACAAGCGAGCCTACCCCGATGGGCGAGATGACGGCAATGCCAGAGGGTTCAGAAACGCCGGAGGCGATGGAGGAAACAACGCCTCAGCCAACCGAAGAGGCAATGGCTGAAGCAACGCCTCAGCCAACCGAAGAGGCAATGCCAGAAGCAACGACCGAGGCGGAAACTCCTGAGCCAACGCCGACGCCTTTCGTGCCGCCAGAAGGGCCAGTTGCCATGTCGCTGGCCAGAATTGGTGGGGCGGTCCTGTGGGATGGCGAAGACGGGGCCTTTGTCGCACATTTCAAGGCCGGCTCACGCTTGACAGCTGCCTTCCGGACGGACGACAGCGATTGGTTTTACGTGTACCACGACGAAGGAGCCCACGGCTGGGCCTCCGCCAAGGAACTTCTGGTTGTCAGCGGTCACATATTGACGGTCAAAGAGTTTACGATTCCGCTGGAAGAAATCATTCCGATTGAGGATGAAGAGACCGACCCGGAAACGGGACCTACCACTCCCACGCCTGACGGCACGACGGAAAAGGTTATTGTCACTGTCAACAGTTTTGGGCAGCGGTTGAACGTGCGCGTGGGTCCCGGCACCGAGTACGATATAGTGGCCAAGGCGGTCGCCGGTGTAACCTTCAACGGGATTGGACGAACGGAGGAAGGGGACTGGGTGCAGGTGGCGATCGCCGATCTTCCAAGCGGCTACGGCTGGGTCTTCGCTTTCTACGTTACGACAACTGGGCCCTTTGAGGAGTTGCCCGTCGAAGGCGAAATGGAGGACAACGGTTGAGTGTAATGGCGTGGGAAAGGTATTCCACTCCTGGACTGACCGGCCCGGTATAGCCGTTTTCCATAGCCGCTCCTCCAGCGCCTATCAAACTGAAAAAGTGAGATTGTCCAAGCGATCCAGCAGGCGGTCTGCCGCCTATAGGATCGTTTTTTGTTTCCAAAGGGGGCAGCGCGAACTGCAGTGGTCAGTGGCTTGAGACGGGAGGTGGGGGAAAACAATTCCGGGGCGGTGTCGTCGGATACCACTTTCAAGGTTCTCTCTGTTGAGCCGTTGAATGGAATGGGGGCCTGCACGCGGGATTCAGTATCTGATTGACAGAGTCGATCTGCTCTAGTATATTGGAAATCACTTCACTGGGACTCTAATACACGCCGTTGGCATTGAGCTGACCAACGAACTGTTTTGCCTGTAGTGGTTCACTTAATACAGGAGCTTGCGCAATGGGAACCGCTGTAAAGATCGGTGTGATTGGCGCCGGGAGCGCGACATTCTCCCTGGGGCTGGTGAAAGACCTGTGCCTTACCGAAAGCCTGAGCGGCAGCCATGTGACTTTTATGGACGTTGACTCGGAACGGCTGCAGATGATCCACAAGCTGGCCGAACGCTATGCCGACGAACTTGGGGCGAATATCACATTTGACCAGACTTCAGACAGGCGCGATACGATGCAGGACGCCGACTTTGTTATCAATACCGCCTCGGTTGTGACGTACGGTTCGGGCCTGGAAACGCGCGAACTCATCCAGGAATTCGGCTACGACTGGGACGGGCCCGGGTCGCTGGAATACTCCTTCTACAATACTTCCTTCATTTTAGACGTGGCTCGAGAGATTGAGGAGGTCTGCCCGGACGCGTGGTTGATCCAGTCAGGCAACCCGGTCTACGACGGCTGCACGGTTATCGGCCGCGAGACCGACGTCAAGGTCTGTGGATTGTGCCATGGCTATTACGGTTACAGAGACATCTGTAACATGCTGGGCCTCGACCATACCAAGGTGAAGTGGCAGGCTCCGGGTCTGAACCACAACATCTGGCTGACGCAGTTTGAATATGAGGGCGAGGACGCGTATCCGCTGATCGACGAATGGATTCAGAGTAAGGGAGAAGAGTATTGGGCGGAAACGGCGGCCAGCCGTCCGATGCCGCCGGGCAAATCGGGCTGGTCGGGTGAGTTAACGCGGGCATGGGAGATCGATCTGTCACGTGCAGCCGTGCACATGTACAGACTTTACGGACTGATGCCGTTGGGTGACACGGTGTGGATGAAGTACATAGGCTGGTGGTACCACAAGGACTTTGAGGCCAAGAGGTTCTGGTTCGGTGAGCCTTGGGGCGGCCAGAGGTCGCACCTGTCCTGGCCGATGTATGTGGACAACCAGGATCGGAGAGTTGAACAGATCGCCCGCCTAGCCCAGGATCCTTCTGCAAGCCTGGTGGAAAACCTGGGCAAGAATATAACGATCGAGCAGCAGGCGCCCATCATCGACGCGTTGGTCAATGACAATGAGGGGCAGTTCCAGGTAAATGTGCCCAATCGCGGCGCGCTGCCAGGTGTGCCTGATGACATTGCTGTAGAGATTCCCGCAGTGGTGAACAAGGACGGGATCCACCGAATCCAGGTTGAACCGCTCCCGCGGAAGATCATGCTGACACAGATCTTGCCCATGGTCCTCTCCCTCGAGCGCACACTGCTGGCGATCGAGACGGGGGACCGGTCGTTGCTGTTGTGGGAGCTGCTGGACGATAACGATACGCGCTCCTATGTCCAGGCTGAAGAGACGCTGGAGGCGATTCTGGGACAGCGGTACAACCGGGAGATGGACGAATACTTCCGGTGGCCTTCGAATTGGGAGGCCAACGGCATCAGCAGGACGCGTGTGCGGGATGATCCCGTTCTCCGGGCTGAGGAGGTAGTGGCGGCAGATTGAACAGGAACGCAGGAATCGGACGAAAACTCCCTGGCGACTAATTGTATCGGCGTCAAGACATTTCGGGGGACAGCTCTTTGAATCGGTAGAGCGTCCCCTTTATTCTATTGACATACCAAAGTCTTTCGGAGCGACTCATCAGTAGCGGCAAAGCATAAAGCGAGGCAAAAGAATGAAAGTCGTCGACGTAGAAACCATCGTAGTCAGGAACGTGCCGCCCTTTCGGGGCGGAAGTATGTGGCTGTTCGTTCAGCTCAGGACTGATGAGGGCATCATCGGCCTGGGCGAGCGGCCTTCGGGAAATGCGACGAATCTGGACGCGCAGGTCAGGCTTATCGAAGATCTGGGTGAGCAGTTTGTCGTTGGCGCCAACCCTTTTGACATCGAAAAACTGTGGCAGACAATCTTCGCCTCGCGTCACGATTATCGCCATCCCGGACTGGACATGACGCCGGCGCTGAGCGCGATCGAAATGGCCTGCTGGGACATCGTTGGCAAGGCGACGGGTCAGCCAATCTATAATCTGCTGGGGGGGCGCTGCCACGAGAAGCTGCGCGCGTACGCATATATGCCGTCCGAAGGCATCTGGGAGAACCCGGAAAAGGCCGGGGAGGTCGCCGTCAAGCTGGTGGAAGAGGGAAATACGGCATGCAAGTTCGATCCCTTTCAGCCAATTTTTCCGAATCCCAGCGATTACTCGTTGAAGACGATCCGGCATGTTGCCAAGATCTTTCAGTGCATCCGAGACGCGGTGGGCGACGACCTGGAGATTGGCATCGGTACGCACGGACAGTTCAGCACTGCCGGCGCGATCCGCGTAGCCAAGATCCTGGAGGAGTTCGACCCGTTCTGGTTCGAGGAACCTGTACCGCCTGAAAACATTGACGAGATGGCACGCGTTGCAGCGCATACGAGCATCCCCATCGCCACCGGCGAGCGGCTGGTATCGAAGTTCGAGTTTGCTCAGCTACTGGAGAAGCAGGCGGCGCAGATTATTCAACTGGACGTAGGGCAGTGCGGCGGCATTCTGGAATCGAAGAAGATCGCCGGGATCGCGGAAGCGCATTACGCCATGATTGCCCCCCATATGTACTGTGGACCTGTGGCGGCCGCGGCGGCGGTGCAGTTGGATACCTGTTCGCCCAACCTGTTGATCCAGGAGTACAACGGAGGCCCACTCCACCAGGAGATATTCAAGGAGCCGATTCGATTTGAGAATGGCTATATAATTCCGCCTAGTGGACCCGGTTTGGGGGTGGAGTTGGACGAGGCGGTTGTCCAGAGGCAGGCATTGTAGTTGAGGGGACAAAGGGGAAAGCCATTCATGGGTAGATTG
Source organism: Caldilineaceae bacterium (assembly GCA_965200615.1). Classification (GTDB taxonomy): domain Bacteria; phylum Chloroflexota; class Anaerolineae; order Caldilineales; family Caldilineaceae; genus Bin5. The sequence continues at coordinate 4,099,086 of OZ241377.1, forward strand.
GACGGAAAGGTGGCCCTGATCACTGGCGCGGGGCGGGGGCACGGAGAGGCGGTTGCGATACGATTTGCTGAGGAGGGAGCCGCGGTTGCGGTCTGCGACATTCTTCCCGTGGACGATCTGGACGGGACTGTTGGCGAACGGATCCGGTCGGCCGGCGCGGAGGCGCTCTGCTCCCAAACAGATGTCTCGAAGGAGAAGCCGGTCCGTAAACTGGTACAGCAGACCATTGACCGTTTCGGTACGATCGACATATTGGTCAACGTGGTGGGCATAGCCGGCCCCACCAAGGATGTGTGGCAGATGAGCCTGGAGGAGTGGCAGGAAACGCTGGCGGTCAATCTCGATTCGGCGTTTCTCGGCTGCAAGTACGCTCTGCCTGAGATGATCCGCAAACGGTACGGTCGCGTCATCAACTTCAGTTCAGGGACGGGAAAGCAGCCTCTTTCGCATCGAACGCCCTACGCCACTTCGAAAATGGGAATCCTTGGATTTACGCGCACATTGGCCGCCGACGTGGGGCGGTACAACATCACGGTCAACGCCATCTGCCCCGGTTCGCACGAGGAGCGCGGCGTCGAGTTGGAACGGGCGCGCGCTGAATACAGAGGGGAACCATTTGACGAAGAGGCAGTCCGGAAACGGTACAGGGAACCTCGACCGAACGCCGTCCTGGCCGGACGCTGGTGCGGGGACGAAGGCTTTGTTGAGAAGGGCGCCGGTTCAGAGGACGCGGCAGCGATTGCAGTCTTTCTCGCTTCGGATGATGCGGCAAGCATGACAGGTCAGGACATCAACTCAGGAGGATGGGTAATGTGGTGAGGACAGTGAGCCTGTGCTTTCCTCGCCTGCCCAGTGTGATGCAACAGGATGAGAAGCCAAGATCATGACGGCCATTTCAGATCAGTCCCGACGGCAGTTTCTGTTGAAATGGAACCGGGGCGGTATCAGTAGTCTGCAACTTGAGAACGATGTCTTCGATACCGAATATATAACACCTGGCGAAACGCTGGGCGAGGTGCTGATTGGTCTCCGCGCGGGAGGAGGAGATTGGAGATCTGCAACGACCTTCGCTTCCGGCGACATTCGAACTGTCAAGGACGACGGCCGGGGAGAGCGGGCCTTTGTTTACAGCGGAGACGGAGAGTTACTGCGCGGGCTGCGGGGTCTGGGACTGTTGGAGCGCTTCAGCCTGGATGGGGACCGCCTCGTGTGGGACCTGGAGTTTCGTAACGAGACAGACGAGACCTTGGAGATAGGCGACATCGGTCTGCCGCTGCCATTCAACAAGCAGTTCTTGCGCGACAATCTGGCCAACTACACACAGGTTGTCGCCCGCCACAGCTTCATTTCAGGCCATGGCTCCTTCCTTTTCTGGCAGCGTCCCAACGGCATCGGTCCTTACCTTGTCATGACGCCTCTGCCGGGAACGAAGTTGGAGTACTATGAGGAGATCGACCCTCATCCTTCGACCACCAGTGTTCCTTACCGCGTTTATATCCACTCAGCACTTACCGGAAGCAACGAGACTCGCGGCACCTGGCGGCAGCCGCATACTGGGGTCACGCTCTCGCCCCAGGGAACCAATGGAGACTGCATCGCTTACGGCTTTTGCCTGCAATGGGCGGACGCCTACGATGGCGTGCGGGACTTGCTTTACCAGGAAGGGCTGTTCGACGTTCACGCGGCGCCGGGTATGACAGTGCCGATCGATCTGGGCGCGACCTTCTCGATGCGGACGAAGCACAAAGAGTATGAGCTGGGTGCGGAATTTCCCGACCAGACCCGCATCGAACTAGTCGACGAACCGCAAGTTGATGCCAGAAACTATCGCGTACGGTTTGCCCGGTTGGGGGAGAATCTCCTGACGGTAAGGTACGGTGACGGCTCCTACATGAATCTTGAGTTCTTTGTCACCGAGCCACTGGAGACCCTGATCAAGAAACGGACCGGCTTCCTCGTGGACAAGCAGCAGCACAGGGGCACGGGAAGATGGTACGAGGGCTTGTTTTCGGTATGGGACATGCGGGAGGCTGTCTTGCGGGGGCCGGAAAACACGGGCGGCTTCGACGGGTGGTATGGCTACACATTGACCTGCGACGACACGGCACTGCCTAAGGCGCCGTTCATCGCGGCCAAAAACGTACATTTTCCTGAACAGAAGGAGATTGATGCAGTCGAATACTATATTGACAAGTTTGTCTGGGGAGGACTGCAGCGCACGAGTGAGGAGCAGCCCTACCCGTACTTCATCTACGGCGTCCCCAACTGGTATGAGAACCGACATAGCGAACACGAATTTGGCACAAGAGGCGAAGGTCTGGAGCATATCTGGCGCAGCTATGACTACCCCCATGTGATCATGCTCTATTTTCACATGTACCAGATCGCCAAGCTATACCCAGGATCGACGAACTATCTGGACAGTACAGGCTATCTGGAGAGGGCGTTCGGGACGGCGGAAGCCCACTTTCTCCTCGCCGGGCTGGACGACCTTCCCCACGGAGCCCAGGGGTACTGGGCTTATCGACTCGGCCTGTACAACGAAATGCTGATTGTCGACCTGATCGAGGCGCTGCAGGAGGAAGGATGGCAGGAGCGGGCCGACTGGCTGCGCGGGGAATGGGAGAAAAAGGTCAAGTATTTTGTCTATGACGACCCCTATCCATTTGATTCCGAGTATCCCTTTGATACGACTGCTTTCGAAACATCATACGCTGTCGCCAAATACGGCTTGACACGAATAGTGGAGCCGGACTCACGGCTCTGGTATGACAAGTACAAGGAGAAATGGTACGAACATCCTGAAGTCAACCGTGCAGACTTCGAGGCGTTTCTGGTCAAACAGATTGAAGCCAACATTGCGCTGCGGGGCTGGGTGGAGCCGTCATACACTCTCTTGGGAGGTGACAATCGCGGGGGCGATTCGTCGCGTTACGGGCTGAGCTACATGTCTCAGCTGGGCGGCTGGGCTATCGTTGACTACGCCCTCTACTTCGCTGAGGACCCATTCCCGTACCTGCGCCTGGGATATGCCTCCTTCCTCAGTTCATGGTGTCTGATGAATACCGGAACGGCCAAATCCAATTACGGGTACTGGTATCCAGGCAAAGAGAATGACGGCGCGTCGGGGTGGGCGATAACGCCCGAAAAGTACAGCGGCATGTGGATCAGGCAGGACAACGGCCGGGGGAGCTGGCCCTACGACGGCGAGATTGAACTCGGGTACGGGGCGGCGCTGCGCACTGCGGCTACGATTGTGGCCGATGACCCACTATTCGGCTGGTTCGCTTATGGCGGGCGGCTGGAGATGGACAACGGTCGATTCAAAGTTTGGCCGCAGGACGGATTGCGCCAGAGACTTCATGTCGTCGGGCGCAGTACGCGCCTGCACGTGTTGCTCGAGCGCGACGGCTTTGCGGCGGAGCGACCGGTCACTTTGCACTACGACTACCAGGGTACTGATGATATGACTCCGCAGTTGTCGAGGATCGCATTCATATTGGAAAATCGCAGCGGTGACCGGCACAGAACGACTTTGAAACTTAGTGGCCTGCGGGGAGGCAGCTACGCGATTCGCGTTGACGGAGATTTGACTGGACACCTTGACGCGAGAGAGAAGGAGTGGAGCAAATTTGCAATTGAGGTGGTTCCCCACGATGTGGTCCGCGTAGAGATCGAAGGGACTTGATTGAAGGGATTCGCTCGGGAGGAAGAAGGAGTCTTTCGCTGTCTGGGTCCTTTAGGAGTCGTTGACATTTTCCTTGAGGTAGGCAAAATCCGCACAATACGGCGGAAAATAGACATTAAAGTGTCTTTTCTTGCGTGCCCATTGGGCTGAATTCGCAGGAATCTGAGCGCTTCTGGCTAAAGAATCGCCCTCCAAGGAACGATAACCGTCTTGTATTCGTTCCCTTTCTCAGCCTTTTTTGCAAATGTCAACGAGCCCTAGTCACTCCGATCCGTGTGGTCGGCCAAAACCAGGTCTGTCCAATGACAGGAGGCCCACTTGTCATATTCTGACCTGAGGGAGTTTACGACCATCTCCTTGGTTCGGTCATCGTCGTAAAAATTCCCCTTCGCCATAAACGAAGTCAGCATCCTGAGTCGCTTCAGGCAGTGCTTGCGGGCCTGCTCTCCAATCTCATCTGCCGACCGGTCCCGTCCTTTCACAAAGAAGAAAACGGCCTCCCCGGGGGAGTAGGGTACTCCATCGGGGCGTCCCTCGATACGTGCGCGGAAGGGCTGTACCCAGGAATCCGGAGGGGCGTTCTGATTGATGATTGTGTTGGCATCGTCCAGCTTTTCTTTATACTGTTCCACAACGCGTCCGCTGATCCTCGACAAAGAGAGGGTGATCAGGGCAAGGACGATGCCAATGGCGCAAGCAAAAAGGATGATGACGACCAGAATCGGCACTTCAGATTTCCTTCTACATCAGAGCCGTGAGAACTATACAGATACTATACCACGAATCCTGCTTTCAAGTTGCCTTGTGAACGGAAGGGGCGGGCGGGAAATTGAAATTTTCCTGGCAAACAGACAGTGCGATTTGGTGGATTTTCGTTGTTTGCATTATACACATGTTGCGCGTATTATTCACGCGTCAGGCTCTCAACCCAATTGTTTTCATATGAGACGAGGAAGTGAGAGTTGCACAGATGGTCAATCCCGCGCCCAGACAATTGAGTTCAAAGGAGGCCGATTCCCTAACCACTTTGAAGTGCAGGACCATTTCAGTTTACCTTCCACACGTTCAGTCCAAAGGAGTGACCCGATGAGGAAAACGCTGATTTATCTGCTAGTCGCCATCACCACGGTTGCATTGCTCGCGGCATGCGGAGCGCCGCAGCCAGCGGCGGAAGAACCAATGGAGGAGGCGCCCGCAGCTACTGACACATCGGAAGAGATGATGCCTTCATCTTCCTATGAGAGCTGCCTCGAGTCCCAGGCCGCAGGTAATGCTTTCTGTGAGGCGCCAATGTTGGCAGCCCGAGTCGAAGCGGGCGAACTCCCCCCTGTCGATGAGCGACTTCCAGTCAATCCTGCTGTCGGCAACAACCGCATCCCGGACTGGCAGGCCGTGATGGAGCGGGGCGAGTACGGCGGCACGTTGCGATTGATTGACTTTGATGCCGGCTCGATCGGCCATGATGCCGGCTGGATTTCGAACGAGCCCTGGGTGGAGACCGAGGACATTTCGCACGACTTTGCGACGATGACCGGCAACATCTTCGATCTGGAGATCAGTGACGACGACCAGGTCTTCACCTTTCATATGCGCAAAGGCATGAAGTTCTCGGATGGCTCCGATTTTGATACGGAGGACATCGATTTCTGGTGGAACGACATGCTGCACAACGAGACGCTCACGCCTGTTATCGGGTCGACCTGGCGTTCAGGCAACTCGCCCTCTGGCAACGTGGGCACGATGGAGGTGATTGATCGCTATACCTTCAAGATCTCGTTTGATCAGCCCTACGGCGGCTGGCCGGGCCTTTTCACATACGGCGGCGGCCCGCACCGATTCACAGACAGCGCCTACCTGAAGAAGATCCACGGGGATTATGCCGACCCGGACGAGTTGGCGGCACTGCTCGAGAAGCATGGCTTTGAGGCAGGTGAGTGGAACCGGCTGTTTGGCGTCTACACCAGCACCAACCGCCAGCATGAGACCGGCCTTCCGTCGCTTGGACCTTACGTTTTGACTGAAATGGGTGAGACGCAGGCCGTGATGGAGCGGAATCCCTATTACTTCAAGGTGGACGAGTGGGGCCAGCAGCTGCCCTACATCGACCGGCTTGAGATCTCGATTGTTCCCGATGTCAATGCGGCGACACTGAAGATCATCGCCGGTGAAGTGGACATGGCGCGCCGCGGCGTTACTGCTGCCGACATGCCGCTCTACCTGCAGAACGCCGAGGAAAAGGGCTACGAGGTCGTCATTCTGGACATGCACGCCTCGCTGGGTGAGATCTACCTGAATATGACCTACGCGGACGAGGCCTGGCAGGAGGTCATCAACGAAGTCGACTTCCGCAAAGCGCTTTCCTTCGCGGTTGACCGCGAGTCGATCATCGACGCAGTTTACGCGGGTCTGGCGGAGCTACCGCAGACCATGGACCCGACCACAGACGTCGAGCAGGCCGAGGCGCTCCTGGACGGGTTAGGACTGGACCAGCGCGACGCGGACGGCTGCCGGTTGACACCGAGCGGTCTGCCGATCCGGATTCAGTTCAATTTCACCCCGTTCACGGGTGAATCGCTGCCGACGGCTGAGATTGCGGCGCAGAACTGGAACGACATCGGCATCTGCACGACGGTCAAGCAGCTGGAACAGAATCTGTTCCTGACCCAGGCGGCAGCCAACGAAACGCAGGCGATGGTCTGGTGGGCGCACTATCCACGCTGGCCGTGGCACGAGTCCGGCGACTATATCGGACGGGCGTGGCAGCGCCACTATGCCCCGTTGTGGATGGCGTGGTATGACTGGAACGTAGGAGGGGGCAAGGAAGCATCGGACGACCCGGACGAGACCGATCCTCTGATCGTGGGTGTCGAACCGCCGCAGTCCTACAAGGACCTGCGAACGTTACAAACCGACCTCTTTGCTACTTCGGACGCAGCTGAGCACGAGCGGATTTGGGGGGAGATGATCGCGATCTTCCGTGATAACCACTTCTGGATTTCTGCGGCTGACCCGTTGAAGAATCCTCTGGTCGTAAGCGCGGGTCTCGGCAACGTGGCCAAGAAGGGTTTCCAGATCCAGTCTGCCAATGAGGCGGAGTTCTACTACTGGCAGGATGAGAGCCGACGCTGAGTCACGCATATAGGCGAACGGGGGGCGGGCGCCGCTCGCCTCTCGTTCCCCGACTGCAGTTCGCGCGTTTCGCAGTATTCGCGCTCAGCGCAAGCCGGGTTTTTGACCTCTCCCCACAGGGTACTGACAGGGAACGGCGTCAATGCTTACACAGTACATTGGCAGACGACTTCTGCTGTTGATCCCACTGGTCTTAATCATCTCCGTTATATCCTTCGTACTGATCCAACTGCCGCCAGGTGATATTCTGAACATGGAGGTCCTGCGACTGCGCTCTGCTGGAACTCAGGTGTCCGAGGAGGAGGTCGAGGCGCTGCGGCAGCTCTACGGACTGGATAAGTCGCTGCCGGAGCAGTACTGGCTCTGGATAACGAATATCCTGTTCAAAGGTAATTTCGGGACTTCGTTTACCTACGTCAAGTCTGTGAGCGAGATCCTCGCGGCGCGCGTTCCATTGACCGCGGCCGTATCGGCGCTGACGGCGATCTTTGTCTGGGTCACGGCCGTACCGATAGGAGTCTACTCTGCAACTCATCAATATTCTCTGGTCGACTACTTCTGGACTTTTGTCTCTTTTATTGGCGTGGCGACGCCGGGCTTTTTGCTGGCGTTGATCTTTCTGTGGTTAGCATTTGTCTGGTTCGACATTTCGGCCATCGGTCTGTTTTCTCAGCAGTATGAGACCGCGCCTTGGAGCTGGGCCAAGTTGGTGAACATGCTCCAGCATATATGGGTCCCGATTGTCATTATCGGCATGGCGAATACGGCGGGAATGATGCGAACGATGCGGGGCATGATGCTGGACGAGCTGAACAAACAGTATGTCATTACGGCGCGTTCCAAAGGGTTGACGGAAACGCGGCTACTGGTGAAGTACCCGGTGCGAACTTCAATGAACCCCGTATTCAGCACAATCGGTTGGATGCTACCCGGTATTATCTCGGGCGAAGTGCTGGTCTCCATGGTGCTTAACATTCCTACGACGGGCCCAGTCCTATTGCAGGCCCTATTGAACCAGGACATGTTTCTGGCTGGCAGCATCGTATTCATCCTCAGTGTTTTGACCGTTGTCGGCACTTTGGTCTCCGATATCCTGCTGGTATGGCTGGATCCGCGTATCCGCTATGAGAGTGTAGCTTGATGAGCGAAAACGTCCCGAGGAAAGAGGAGCAGGAGTCCCCGGACTCGACTTCCACAGTGGATTCCAGTCGCGAGAAACAGGCTCTCTATACGGCCTCGCAGTCGCAATTAATCTGGCGGAGATTCAAGAGGCACAAGCTTGCTCAGGCGGCGATGTTCCTCCTGGCGCTTCTGTATGTCATTGCGGCACTCGGTGAGTTTATCGCTCCCTACGATACGAAACACGACTTCAAGGGGTTCGTTTACGCGCCGCCTGCCAAGATACATCTCTTTGACGAAGGTGGTTACAGGGGCCCATTCGTGTATGGGCTGAAGGGGGGCCGCGATGAACAGTACAACCGCGTGTTTGAAGAGGTAACGGAAGAAAAGTATTCCGTGCGCTTTTTTGTGAGCGGTGATTCCTACAAGATGTGGGGGTTGTTTGAAACAGATCGCCATCTTTTCGGTGTAGAGGAGGGAGGGCAGCTGTTTCTCTTTGGGACTGACCGCTTGGGGCGAGACCTGTTTTCCCGAGTAATCTACGGAACGCGCATTTCGCTGACGATTGGGCTGGTGGGCGTCTTTCTCAGTTTTGTATTTGGGCTGGTCATTGGAGGCATATCGGGTTATTTCGGCGGATTGATAGATGAGGTCATTCAGCGCCTTATCGACCTGCTTGTCTCGATTCCTCAGTTGCCGCTGTGGATGGCGCTGGCGGCCGCGGTACCCCGGGACTGGGACTCAATTCAGACCTATTTTGCGATTACAATCGTGCTCTCGATTGTGGGTTGGGCGGGCCTGGCCCGGACGGTACGCGGCCGACTGCTTTCGCTACGCGAAGAAGATTTCACAATCGCGGCCCGCGTTTCAGGTGTCAGCGAGTGGCGCATCATTACAAAGCATCTGTTGCCGCTCTTTGCGAGCTATATCGTCGTCGCGATCACGCTCGCCGTTCCCGGCATGATAATCGGTGAGACCAGCCTGAGTTTCATTGGTCTAGGAATCCAGCCGCCTGCGGTCAGTTGGGGCACGCTCTTGCAGGACGCGCAGATGATCGCGAACGTTGCCCTCCATCCCTGGATGCTGATTCCGGCGCTGTTTGTCATCGTGACCGTGCTCATGTTCAATTTTCTGGGCGATGGTCTCAGGGATGCGGCTGACCCATACTCGATGAGTTGATTGCTAGCGCGGCGCCGAGAAATCGTTTCAAGATTCCCGAGAGCCCATGGCCCACGACTCGCTACTTGAAATCAAGAATCTGATGACCCACTTCCACCTGCACGAAGGCATCGTGCGGGCGGTTGACGGCGTGTCGTTCGACGTTCGGCGCGGCCAGACATTGGGTATCATCGGAGAAAGCGGCTGCGGGAAATCGGTGACTGTGCATTCGATCCTACGCCTCGTCCCTTCTCCTCCGGGCAATATTGTGGACGGTCAGATACTTTTGCGCCGCGGCGAGAACGGGATGGACACGGCGGCAGTCGACCTTGCGCAGTTGGACCCACGCGGGACGGAGATCCGCGCGATCCGGGGCGCCGAGATCAGTATGGTGTTCCAGGAGCCGATGACTTCGTTTGGCCCCATGCACACGATTGGCAACCAGATAATTGAGACCATACTGCTGCACCAGGAGGGCGTGGAGAGTTCCGATGCGCGTGAGCTGGCAATCGAGAACCTGCGACGGGTTGGCATTCCCCGGGCGGAACAGATTGTAGACGCCTATCCACACCAACTGAGCGGTGGAATGCGACAGCGGGCAATGATCGCGATGGCGCTTTCCTGTACGCCGCGGCTGTTGATTGCCGACGAGCCGACGACTGCGCTGGACGTTACGATTCAGGCTCAGATTCTGGAACTACTGATGGCCTTGCAGGAAGAGGTGGGAATGGCGGTCATCTTCATTACGCACAATTTAGGCGTTATTGCTGAAGTCGCCGACGAAGTGGCGGTCATGTACCTGGGGCGCATCGTCGAACAGGCCGGCGTGAATGAGCTCTTTGACAACCCTCAGCATCCCTATACTCAAGGGTTACTGAATTCGATTCCACACATTGACGAGGAGAAACTGCCGCGCTTGCGAGCCATTGAGGGCGTTGTTCCGGACCCATATGAGATACCCAGCGGCTGTGCATTCAGCGACCGCTGTCCGAGCTTTAAGCCGGGAACGTGCGATCGGGCCATGCCGGATCTGGACGAAACCGTGTCCGGGCATCTGGTCCGTTGCTTCTTGTACTCAGACGTGGAGGAAGGGTTAACCGAGGGTGAAAATGGCGGATGACAACGAGCTTCTGCTCGAGGTCAATGACCTGCGAATGTACTTTCCCATTCAAAAGGGCCTTCTACGGCGAACCACAGGATACGTCAAGGCTGTGGACGGTGTAAGCCTGTCGATCAGGAAAGGCGAAACTTTGGGCCTGGTCGGGGAAAGCGGCTGCGGCAAGACGACCACCGGCCGCTGTATCGTGCGCGTCTACCAGCCCACGGGTGGTGAAATCGTCTTCCATGAAGAAGGCGAGATAGTCGACATAAACCAGCTGACAAGACAGGATCTGAAAGCCTTTCGCAGAAACATGCAGATGATCTTTCAGGACCCCTTCTCGTCACTTAACCCCCGCATGACGGTGTTGGAGTTGGTGGGCGAGCCATTGCTGGCACATGGGATCGCGCGCGGTCAGGAGTTGGAGGACCGAGTCGCGGAGATGGTGAGAGCCGTGGGGCTGAGAGTCGAACATTTGCCTCGCTATCCGCACAGCTTCAGCGGCGGGCAGCGGCAGCGCATCGGCATTGCGCGTGCGCTTGTGCAGCGCCCCAAGCTGGTGGTCTGTGACGAGCCGGTTTCCGCCCTGGATGTGTCGGTCCAGTCCCAGGTCGTAAACCTTCTGCAGGATTTGCAGTCGGACCTGGACCTTACCTACCTGTTCGTTGCACACGACATGAGCGTGGTAAGGCAGGTCAGCAACCGGATCGCGGTCATGTATGTTGGCAAACTGGTCGAGGTGGCAGAGTCGGAAGAGTTGCTTCGCAATCCCAAGCACCCATACAGTGAGACTTTACTTTCGGCCGTGCCGCGTCCGAATCCGCATCACCACATGCAGCGGCTGAACCTGGAAGGCGAACCGGCGGACCCGGCCAACGCTCCGCCAGGCTGTGTATTCCACCCGCGCTGTCGCTATATGGAGGACATTTGCCAGACGGATGTTCCGGCCCTGGTCGAGTTGACGCCGGGCCACCACGTTGCTTGTCACTTCGCAGATCAACTGAAGTTGCAGGGGATCGACTATTCGCGCTCTCCCCAGGCCTGACAGGAATACTGATCTCCACCCAACATCCAACGAGAGGAAACTCATGGAGAAACTCGTTATTACCGTGACCACGGACTCATCGTTGTCGTATCCACGGAACCCTTATTTGACGCACTGCGATGACACGAAAGGGGTCGCGGAGGAGTATATTCGCTCGATGAACGCGGGCGCAACGATTGTGCATACGCATGGCCAGTACCGGTCGGATCCGGTGATTCAGCCGGATGGCAAACAGCTGTCGATTCCCAATGTCGAGGGCTGGCGCGACATCACGGAACGCGTACGGGCGGCAGGCGAGCCGATCGTACAGTTCGGGCTGGCGAGTATGCGCTTGGAACAGAAGCTGGAGCTGTGGGAACTACTCAAGCCGGACATGAGTTCGATCAACTTCAACTCACATGACGAGTACTTTCAGCCTGATGCAGACTATGCTCCCGTGCCGATCTACTCTGTTCACCCGATTCCGGAACTCCGGATGTATTCGAGCCTGGCGAAAAAGTATGGCGTGAAGCAAGAGATTGAGTGCTTCAACACCGGCGCATATTGGGCGATTGGCAAGATTCGCGGGGGTGACTTCTGGACCGAGGAGGGGGTACGCGAAATTGAGGAGGACTTGCTGCCGGAGCCGCTGTGGCTGACGCTGTTTTTTGGCTGGGACGGGCAGGGCTGGACACCGCCGACGGCCAAGGGGCTACAGTACATGGTAGACCATTTGCCGCCGCGTGCGAATTTCAGCATGAGTTGCATGGAACCGCCGAACTACTGGTCGATGGTGGCCCATACGATTGCAATCGGAGGTCATGTACGAGTTGGTATGGAGGACTGCCCATTCGTCGACGACGGTGTATACGCCAAGACGAACGCCGAGCTTGTGGAGAAGGCTGTGCGAATCGCCCGCGAGGTTGGCAGAGAGGTCGCCTCGGCATCGGAAGCGCGAGAGATCGTGGGTTTGCCGGCGGCAGAATAGCGACTAACGAGAAACAGTGCAGGTGGAGGCGCCATGAAAGGTCTGAGTTGCAATTCCGGTCTGTTGCACACATACTCCGTCGAAGAGTCGATTGATATTCTGGCCGACCAAGGCTATCAGGCGATTGACATCAGCCTGGAGCTGGCTCCGCCATTTATCCCCCCGCCCAAGCCGCACATGGATTCGGGGGCGGACGCTGCGCGTCGCAGGGCTGTGCGTGACTATGCGCAGCGGGCCGGCATTGCAATCGGTGCGCTGAACGCACATACGAATGTGATTCACGGCGAACCGGAGGCGCGGCGGCAGAACACTGAGTTTATCCGAGGCGGCCTGCATCTGGCGTCCGATATGGAGGTACCCTACGTAATCAGCGGTTGTGGCGTCAAGCTGTTTTACGGGTGGGAAAGTACGTACTGGGAATGGTGCCTGGAGGCGATGCGCGACCTGGCGGCGGATGCCGAGCGCCTGGGTGTGATGATACTGATTGAGGCGGCCAGTCCGTATGGTTCGCTGGTCCACAACCTGGCCAGATTGCAGCGGCTGCTGGCAACGCCCGGGTTGGAGGGGCTGGGCGTCCTCTTTGACCCGGCCCATTACCACGTGCGCGGCGACTCGGTTCTTGACGCATACCTGGCGTTGGGCGACCGCGTCAAGCACATGCACGCCAAGGACGCGCGCGGCAACAGCGAGAATTTCGGCTTCCCGCCATTGGGAGAGGGTGAGATCGACTTTGACGGCTTGATTACCGCCATGGTTCGAGGCGGCTTTTCCGGCTATATTTCCGTTGAGTATGAAGCGATGGCATGGGGCTACCCCGACGATCCTTTGAAAGTTCTGGCGGATGGGAAGGCGTTCGTTGAAGACATCTTGCGTAAGGACTGAGGGCGGAGAGAGGCCGGTCGGCGTGAGCCGCTTCTGGTTACAACTGACCATACAGGAGGCTACCCCGTGAAAGCGGCCATACTGCGCGCATTCAAACAGCCGTTGGAATGGCAGGAGATCACTACGCCCAGCCCCGAACCCGATGAGGCGCTCGTCCAGGTGATGGCATGCGGAATCGATGGCACGGACCTGAAGCTTCTGGACGGATTTGGCTACACGCCCGACCTGCCGTTCATCATGGGGCATGAAGTTGCAGGCGTCGTCACGGAAGTGGGATACCGGGTGACCGGTTTTGAAGAAGGCGACCGGGTCATTGTCTACAACTTCACTACGTGCGGAAACTGCCTGCCCTGCCGGTCGTTCCGGGAACAGATCTGTGTGAATATGGGGGGCGTCCTGGGCGCCAAGGACCGGCACGGCGGTTATGCCGAATATGTGGCCGTCCCCGGCCGTCAACTTGTTCATGTGCCGGAAAGTATCTCATGGCCGGACAGTGCGGTCTGTTGCGATGCGGGAATGACAGCCTACCACGCCATCGACCGCGCCAGGCTGCGCCTGGGTGAGACTGTGCTGGTCGTGGGTGTTGGCGGCGTCGGATCGATTGCCGTCCAACTGGCAAAGGCGGCCGGCGCGAGAGTCTTCGCGGTGGAACTCTCAGAGTCAAAGAGGGAGTGGGCGCGCCAGTTGGGCGCGGATGAACTCCTCGAAGCGAATGAAGGGGAACTGCCGGCCGCTGTGCGAGATCTGACCGATGGGCTCGGTGTTGACTGCGTGATTGACATCGTTGGTCAGAAAGAGACGATGGCGGCTGGGGTTGAATCGCTGCGGCATGGCGGGCGGCTGGTCATCGTCGGTTACACACCGGACCACTACCCGGTTGAAGGAAAGTACCTGGCCCAGAACGAACTGGAGATCATCGGGACGCGGGCGGGGCGCAAGCAGGACCTGATCGAAGTATCCCGACTGATGGCTTCGGGGAAGATCCGTTCGATCGTCACCCAGACATTCCCCATGGAAAACGCCAATGAGGCGCTGGCGGTCCTGCGCTCCGGCGACAATCTGGGGCGAATCGTGCTCTTGACGCCGTCCGGACGGCGAGCCGTGGAAACAACATGAAGCGGCGGTCAGGGCAGATCTACCAGGATGGCGCGAAATCCAGCGGGAGTTTCGTCTTTCTGAGAATGGACAATGATAGTTGACGCCCATAGCCACGTGTTTCCCCGGATCCATGGCCAGAATGGCGCAGGGCCGACAAGAGGTACCGGTTATGGGCGAGCCCTGATCGGCGGCCAAGAGGTTCAAGTTACTCTGCCCATGGGTGAAGGGCTGGCCTATTCGCCGGAGCAACTATTGGCCAATTTGGACTGGGGGGGCGTGGAGAAGGCGGTCCTGTTGCAGGGCCCCATGTACGGAGAGTGCAACCGGTACGCGCTGGATGCGCTCTTGCGTTACCCGGACAGGCTGCTCGGCGCCGCCTACTTCGATCCCTGGATGGACGACAGCCGCCAGACTTTTGAGTCGACACTGGCATCGCCGGGCTTTTGCGCGGTCAAGCTGGAGTGCTCTGTCCCTTCCGGGCTGTGCGGCATCCATCCGGAAGCCCAACTGGGGTCATCCGAGCTGGAGTGGCTGTGGCAGGAGCTTGAGAGTCGAGGCCTTATCCTGGTTCTCGACCTGGGCGGGATTGGCAGCCGCTCCTATCAGACTGAGGCGGTGCGTACCATAGCTGTCCGCCATCCTGCGTTGACAATTGTTATCGCCCATCTGGGACAGCCAAGACCTGAAGCGGAATCAAAGCCTGAACTCTGGAAACTTTGGGAGGAGCAGGTCGACTTGGGCTTGCTGCCCAATGTCTGGTTCGACTGCGCTTCGCTTATCGCTTTTGTCCAGGAAGAGGGCTACCCCTTCCCCAGCGTGGAGCGTTATCTCCGGCTTGCAGTTGAGCGAATCGGGGCACACAAGGTCATGTGGGGAACCGATCAGCCGGGAACCTTATTGCATGCAACCTATAAGCAGTACGTCCAGCTGGCAAAGAGCCACACAGCTTTCCTCTCTGCCCGCGAACAGGCGCAGGTATTGGGAGAGACCGCTCTTCATGTATACGGATGAGTGAAGTCAACCTCGGGAACCAGGCGCAGGAGTACGACTTGACACAGTCCATTGGCAGCTTCCAATCGAAAGGACAGGTGGCCGATGACCGGGAACGAAGTTGAACAGCAGCTTGAACGATGTTTGGACGCCTATCGAGAAGGATCCCTCAGTGAAGAGATGCTGCGGGCGGCCCTGGAAGCAGCCCAAGGAAACGAGGCAAAGCGCCAGGACATTCTCTACCTGCAAGCAGTCAGCACTTCCCTTGCCAGTCAGGTGCAGGGCATGTTGTTGATAGAGAACGGCGAGATTGCCGAAGAGATCCCTGACCCGGAGGAGTGGCCTTATCAGACGGTTCTGGAGGCCATACGAGATGGGTGGCGGGTAGTACAGTTTCCCAACCTGGCGCTATTGCTGGATGAAACAAGGACATATGGACTTGGATGTGAGTTTATACTGGAGCGGTGAATCAGAAGTCAGGAGAAGAAGGAGCGGGAAAACGTGAGCGTACAAGAGGCAATTGACCATCTGGATCTTTTCGGGTACTGCCTACTGGAAGAGGCGATTCCGCCAGAGCTGGCCGAAGGGATGGCGGAGAGATTTTTCGCATTACACGAAGATCCCGGTAATCGCGCCTACTTTCAGGACCCGAACGAGGATCTCTACCAGACCCTGTTCGGCCTGTTGAACCTGGACAGTTCCAGTTGGACCTGCGCTGCCCATCCCGACGTACTCGCTGTGGTCAGGCACTTCCTCGGTGAAGACATTCGACTGGCCGAGGCCTGTTCGAAGTGGGTCAAGCCGGGCGCTCCGGCCGGCGGAGTGCACACCGACTCGGCGCAGGACTTGCCGGAGCTTCTGCCGGACACGCCCTGGATGATCAATTCTATCTGGATGATGACCGACTTCACAGAAGAGATAGGGGCCACGCGCATCATGCCAACCAGCCACCGATTGCGGCGCCGTCCGCCGCGGGGCATGAAGGCAGACGACAGGCGCCTACTGCCGATCACAGGCCGCCGCGGTTCTGTCTTCATGTGGCATGGGGGGGTTTGGCATGCCAATGGCGCCAACACGACAATGGATCAGCATAGAATGGCGCTGAACATTGCCTATTACCCTCCATGGTGGAACCTGGCGCGTGAAGGCGGACATCAGCCGATCTGGCCGGAGACGTTTGAGCGTATGCCGCCTGAGCTGCAAAGGCTTACACGCAATCGGGTTGCAAAGGAGCGGGAAGAGATTTACGAAAGGAGATAATCTACCATGAGAACGCACTCTTGCCGTCCGGGGCTGAAGGATTCTCAAGTACTGGATTTCTGCAAAAAGGGCTTTCTGGTGTTGGAAGGGGTCGTACCAGACGACATCAACCGGCGCACAGTCGAATTCCTGGACAGATATCCGTCGCATGAACCGTCGGAGATTCTGCATGAGGACTGGTTTGTCGACAATGTGATACTAAACGATCAGGCAGCGGGCGCCGTCCGTTGCCTATTGGGTCAGAACTTTGGGTTGCCGATCATTATGAGCAACCACCGAGTCAACTGCCCGTCGCCGGCACAGGGTTGGCATAGGGATGGCAACTCCAAACATGGCCCTGCGCTAGATTACCTGCAGGTATTCTACTATCCGGAGGATTGTTCGCTCGATCTTGGGCCGACAGAGTTGTTGCCTGGATCGCATTTTCTCTTTTCCTTGTCAAAGCAGATGGGTCACTATGGCGGCATTCGAGGCGCGCACAAGGCGGCTGCGCCAGCGGGGACGATCTTCCTCACCGTTTACTCGATCTGGCACCGTCGCTCAGCTGCCAGCGGGACAGGTCTACGCAACCTGCTCAAGTACAATTACTGGCGGACCGAGTCTCCTCACCGGGACTGGATCCGGGAGCCTGATTTCGACATCGCGACGGCGAACTACAAGCTGGAGGACCCGACGTTTCGGGAGCAGTTCCGAGACTGCAATGACGCAGCCGAGATGTTTTTCTGGCTGCTCGGCAAGTCGGATTCCTTCGCGCTTTCAGGGGGCCAGGGCTGGCCTTTGAACGAAAACATCGGCAAATACCTGGATAGCCCCTACGGCGTTCCCGAAGGAAATTGAACTCGTTCAACATGGAGTGGCCGGGACGGCGAAGAGTGACTGACGTCCACCTGCAAGAGTGACAGAAGACTAGCTTAGCTGCCAGAGTACACAAAATGGCTCGAATCCGCTGCGCGGAGGCGTTGGTCAAAACGTTGGAACTGGAAGGGGTCAGGCATGTATTTGGCCACCCCGGACACGGTAACACCAACATACTGGACGCGATTTACGACTCGTCTCAGATCGACTTCAAGTTGACGCGCCATGAGCAGGCGGCTGCACACATCGCTGACGGTTATGCCCGCATTTCCGGGGACATTGGCGTCTGCTGCGCCTCAGTTGGACCCGGGCCGGCGAACATGGTTATGGGCTTGGCTTCGGCTGCAGCCGCGTCCAGCCCCGTCGTTGCCATTTTTGGCGGCGTGATTTCGCGTTGGGTCGGCCGCGGCCAGCTGCAGGAGACCAGCCCATTTTACGGCCTGCCGGACCAGAGCTTCGTGCAGATCCTGCAGCCGGTCGTGAAGAAGGTATGGCAGGTTCAGCACCCCGAACTGATTCCTGAGATTGTGCGCAAGGCGTGCGCGCTTGCCCGCGCCGGCAATCCAGGGCCAGTCGCAATAGAAATTCCCTGGGATCTTCAGGCCGCATTCCACGAATTTGACGATATTCCAAGTCCAGGCCATTTCAGCTACGCGCGGCGGGTACGGGCCGATGCGCAAGCAGTTGCGAGGGCGGCGGATGCCCTTCACGGGGCTGCCAACCCCGTTATTGTTGCGGGATACGGCGCGGTCCTCGCCGACGCAGGGCCTGAGATACTTGAGCTGGCCGAAAAACTGGGCGCGCCGGTAGCCACTTCATACGCCGCCAAGGGGATAGTGGCCGAAGACCATCCGCTGAGTTTGGGAAACGTGGGCTGGCTTGGCCACCCGACCGCCCATGAGATGATTCGGGAACATGCCGACGTCGTGCTTGCGGTGGGCTTCAGTTTTTCCGATCTTTCGACCTGTTGGTGGACAGAAGGCATGCCTTTTGTCAAGCAGAATCGTTTTATCCAGATTGATATCGATGCCAACCAGATTGGACGAACGTATCCGGTGGAAGTCGGTCTTCTGGGCGACGCCAAGGCAACTTTGCAGGATACGATTGGTGCGCTGTCGGCAAGACAGACATCCCCATTCAGAACAGGGAATCTGGAGCTGACAGCGAAAGTCAAATCCGGATTTCGCATGGAGGTTCCCAGCGAAGAGAGTGACGCTCAGGGCATGGAGCCGTTACGCGTGGTCGAGGAACTGCGGCGCATCCTGCCGAAGGAGATTCTCTTTTCGCTGGATACGGGCGACCACAACCACTATTTCGGCGCGTTCTTTCCCATCTACTCACCGCGCCGTTTGCTCTACCCGGGAGGCTGGACACCGATGGGATTTGGCCCAACCTCCATCATCGGAGGCAAGCTGGCCAGGCCTGACCTGCCGGCCGTCTGTGTGACGGGCGACGGGGGCTTTCTCATGGTCTGCCAAGAGGTGATCACCGCGGTCGAGTGGAGGCTGCCAGTGATTTGGGTTGTGTTCAATAACCAGACACTTGGCGCTATTCGCGGGGGCCAGCTGGCCAGCTACGACGGGAGGATCATCGGCACAGAGTTCTGTGAGAATGCGGATTACGCAGCGTTAGCAAGATCGCTCAGGGCCGAAGGGTTGACGGTCAGCCGTTATGCTGAGATCGAAGATGCAATCGGCCACGCCCTGGAGTGCGGCAGGCCCTGCGTCGTTGACATGCGAATCGCCCGCGATCCGGTCCCTCCGCCAATTGCGGGGATGTGGTTCGAACCGGAAAGAGATGAGATTCCGCCCAGGCCGCGCGGCTGAAACTGTATGCGCTGGAACCGAATTCCTTGGCGGCACGGTGAATGACGTTGACGGGGCATTGTTTATTGAGGGGCCGCAAGGTCCAATATCCATGAGAAGGAAGGGAACAGACGATGAAACTGGGCAGCGGCCAGTTTGTCTATGAAGAGGTAGATGGTTGGGGTGAGGTTCCTGACGGTTGGAATATCGTAGAGGCGCCGGGCGTGGCAGTTGACTCCCAGGACAGGGTCTATGTCTTCTGTCGAAGTGAACACCCTATCATTGTATTTGACCGCGACGGGCGGTTCCTGCGCTCGTGGGGCGAAGGGTTGATCAAACGGGCGCACGACATTATTGTCGGCCCCGATGACTCGATCTATTGTGTGGACGATTGGGGTCACGCGGTACATAAGTTCACACCTGAGGGCGAACTCCTCATGTCGATTGAGACGGCGGACAGTCCAGCGAATACCGGTTACATTTGGGATGTCCAAAAGGAGGTACTGCGCGCAGGCCCGCCCTTCAACTATCCCACTGGAATCGCTCTGTCTCCGGAGGGCGAACTGTACGTTTCGGACGGTTACGGCAATGCCCGCGTACACAAGTTCACGGCGGAAGGTGAATTGCTGTTTTCCTGGGGTGAACCGGGAACCGGGGCCGGCCAGTTCGTTACTCCGCACAACGTTTGCGTGGACCGCGACGGAACGGTCTACATAGCGGACCGTCAGAACCGGCGGATGCAGCTCTTCAACTCGCAAGGCGATCACATCGGACAGTGGGAGGATATCTGGTGGCCCTGCGACATGTGCATTGACGCCGACAATAACATGTATGTGGCCGAGGTGGGCGGCATTTTCATGGGCGAGACGAAGATACCGGTTTTCGACAACCCGCCAGCCCGTATCACGGTGCGGGATATGAGCGGCAGGATCCTGAGCGAGTGGGGGATGGAGGATCCCTACGGGTCCGATCGCTACTTCAGCCCCCACAATATCGCTTTTGATTCACGCGGTGATTTGTACGTGGGAGAGGTGGCCCATTCTTACCCGGACGGGACAACGCCGAAGGACTGGCGCGTGTTGAGGAAGTACGCGCGGACCTGAGCGTTTTCTACCTGGCCAGGCTGGTTCTTACTCGGTTTGGTTCCTGAAAGGAATAACCGCCAAGCTTCTCGTAGGCCGGCCGCGTATTCCCTGATGACTTGAACCACCTGCAAATGCATTTTGCAGATGAGCGGAGGGTGAAGTGATGTCAGAAGACGGAGTGCTCACAGTCCACGGAAAGCAACTTGGAACGGGGTCCGATAGCTTAGGTGAATTACGCTGTTCAGCGGACGCGCTGGAAGATATCGAAGAATTGAACTGTCGATTTGAGGAGGATGGCTACCTCTACCTGCCCGGGCTGCTTGATCGAGACACGTTGTCGGCAGCACGGCTGACAATGCTGGAGGCCTTGGCTGATCTGGACTTCGTCGACACGGACTACCCTCTGAGCGATGGCATCGCCAAGCGGGAAATCGCAGTCTCGGCGAGGGAGATGGTCGGGCTTTCCAAAAACAACAGACCGCTGCGTCAGGCGCTCTACGCCGGGCCAATGATTGCGTTCTATGAGCAGTTCCTGGGCGGGCCGATCCGTCCTCTCGACTTCACCTGGCACCGCGTCAAGTCGTCTGGCACGGAAACCGCCACCAACCCTCACTATGACATTGTTTTCATGGGTCGAGGAACGAAGAACCTTTACACTAGCTGGACTCCGCTCGGCGACATTCCCCGCCAGATGGGCGGCCTGATGGTTCTGGAAAACTCCCACCGCCTGGAGGAGATCAAAACCACCTACGGCCGGTCCGACGTCGATGAGTACTGCACAAATGAACCTACAGCACGAGAGACGGAGTCGGGACAAAAACGTTGGCAGGGATCGGGAACGGGCACTTATGCCTACGATGCCATTGCCCTAGGCGAGGAGTTGAAGAGTCGCTGGCTCACGACCGACTACGAGCTCGGCGATCTGCTGGTCTTCAGCATGTACACGATGCACGCCAGCATGGACAACCTTACCAACCGGCTGCGGCTCTCGACCGACACGCGCTATCAACTCGCCTCCGAACCGGTAGACGAACGCTGGATTGGCGAGAATCCGATTGCCCATGGCCCTGAGGCGAAAAAGGGGATAATCTGTTAAGGACCGGCAATTGCTTTCCTGAGTTCAAGCGGTGGCAGGGCAGCGAGCATCGAGCCAGTCCAGGACGGCGCCAATGGGCTTCTCCCGTCCCAGATCGTTGTGCAGTTCGTGGTAATAGCCTTCAAAGAGGCGAAGGCTCTTGTCTTCAGAGCCGATCCGGGTGAAAAACTCCTGGGTGGCTGACGGGACGACCACGGCGTCGGCCAGTCCCTGCATCATCAGAATGGGAAGCCGAATCTCGTTTGCCCGGTCACTCACCTCCTGCATCGTCTCAAAGAATTCAACGACCCAGCGAGCGCTGCGCAGTGGCACTGCCAGCGAGTCCCTCATCGCCAGTTGCACCTCTTCCCAGTCGCGAGAAAGTGTGTCCAAGCTGCCGCGCTGGCGGAAAGTCATCTGAGGCTGGACGCGGTGGACCGTTTCCAGGATCCGTTTGAGAATCCGGTTGAAAAGCGAAAGATCGTGCGATCGTAAAGAGGGCGAGGCAATGACGCCGAAATCGACCGCACCTGGAACGTCCATCAGATAGAGAAGTCCGATCAGTCCGCCCATGGAGTGGCCGTAGAGGCAACATGGTAGACCCGGGCTGCGCCGCCGGGCCATAGACACGACCTGCGAGATGTCGCTCAGGTAGTCGTGGAAGCCCTGGACATAGCAGCGCGGTCCGCCGGACCGACCAAAGCCCTGATGATCGTGCGCGTAGACCGTGTAGCCGGCCTTAAGCAGCGCCCCAACCAAATGGCGATATCGCCCACTGTGTTCGCCCAGCCCGTGGAGGATAAGAACGACGCCGCGCGTCGCCCGGCTGGGACGCCAGAGGCCATAGAATACAGGTAGGCCGCTCTCGCTGCGAAGGTAACCGGTCGAGTGCTCAAAACTGGCGTAAGAATTTCTCGCAAGTGCGAGTGAATCAGAAATGGTGTATTCCTCTTCCGACGGACAGTATTTTACGTTGCCCCCTTGGGCAATATCAGGCATCTGAAGCCAATCTTGCCTTGAGTTGCCTGGGTTCTCTGAGTACTCGAATGTTTGATCGACGTAGTCGATTTGTTTCTTCATTGCGTCAGCCGGTCGCTTGTCCTTTGCTTTCAGCGGTTGGGCCATCGTCGTCGCCGTTTGGGTCAGGAGCTGAAGGGTGGCCCTCCGGCGGCCAGACCGTATCGTAACCGCGTCGTTGGCTTTCCGTCGGCTCGGCTGGCGTCTCTTCACTTTCCAAAGCTACGACCCAACGTTGCCAGGGAGCCTGCTGCCATCCAAGTCCCAGGCTTTCGAAGGACAGTCGCGACTTGCGCATGTGGCGCTCGCCGAAGGTGCGGAGCCGAAGGCGGCGCGTCTTTCCTTGCAGCGTCCCCGCCAGGTAAGCGACGAGTTGGCGTTCTTCTTCGGCGCCCCATAGACTGGGAGGTATGGCAAGAAGCAAGCGAAGTTCATCACGCCAGCGAAATTGCTGGACAAAACCGATCTCATTTTCCTCCTGAAGAATCAGGAATACTTTTGAAGAGCGCAGAGTGCTGGAGTGGATGGAAGAGATCATATCCGTCTCTTCCGGCGCTGTTTCGGGATAGACAGATGGCAGAAAGTCTGCCATTTTCGCTCCAAAACGGGCCGAAATTTGCGTTGTTATGCGAAACCCTTCCGGCAGAGAAGGCGTTTCTTTGAGAGGCAGGTCGCCCACCATCTGGAAGTTCTGGTAATCGGCCCAGCCGAGTCCGAGCTCGTCGAGAACTTGCGTGACTTCTGGCGGAGAGGCTGTCGCGAAGCCAAAGTAGAAGTAGGGATGGATTCCCTGGTCCTCAACGTGGTCCAGCGCAGTGTCGATGAGGTCGGCGAAGTCCTCGCGATTGCTGTCTTCATCCAGTGGTTCAAGGAAAGCCCAGTCAAATGTGCCTGCTGCATCGCCGTCGTATTGTACAATTACGAAGCCGATGATGCTGTCGCCCTCCGTTGCCACGAAAGTATCCATCTGCTTGCCCAAAAACCGAGGCCCGAACCACCGCAGAAACAGGAAACGCCGCCACCAGCTTCCGGCGATTTCCTCCATACTACTGACATCGCTGGTTACGCCCGAAACCAGCAGTTTCAGAACCTCACGTATTTGTGCGGGTGTCGCTATCCCGATCTCAATAGCCATTCAAGTATTCCAAAGCAAGCTTGATGCAGTCCCGCTCTCCGTCGTAGGCCAATCGCACAAGAGCGTCATCCGGCGAGGCCCATTCGACTTTTCGGACTTCCACACTCGCGTCAGAGAGAATGCCTCCCACGACTCTCAGCAAATAGAAGTCCACCTTCTTGTAGACACGCTCAGGCACTGCGCGGGCGTAGGTATCGAGATAGTCGTAACGTACTGTCTTCAGGAAGGACTCGAATTCGGTCTCCAGGCCCGTTTCTTCCTCTACCTCTCGAAGAGCTGCGGTCAGAGGTTCCTCTGAAGGGTAGAGTCGTCCTTTAGGCAGTTGCCAGCGCCGGCATTCCTTGTCAGTGGCGATCAGCGCTACTTGGGCCAATCTGCAGGCGCTGGTCTGATGCAGGCGATAGGCAACACCGCCTGCCGAATGTATGTGCCGAACCGTATAGCCATTCGGTTGCTCCGGGCCGTTCCCGCGCTGACCGGCAGGCCGTTCATGATTGCCTTGATCATTGTGCCCCGAAAACCTCTTCTCTGCTTGCCCATCGTCACGTTGAGACTTCATCAACACTTTTCCAATAGAAGGTGAACCAGACTCGTCAAGTAAGTGGACCGTCAGAGTAGCAGTCCATAGGACTGGCGCGGCATCGTCTCAGAGGACTCAAATTGTCAGCCCGGTCTACGCACTTTCAGAGGGCTTGCTGGCAGGCCGCCTTCGGCGATGCTTGCAGCCAGTCCGCGGGCTACCTGTTCCCAGTTGTCGGGCGGGAACTGTACAAGCTGACGCGGCAGGAGCGAAGGCGTTGTAAACGTCAGCGCGCCCACCAGCTCGGCCAGCGACCACACAGTGCGGGCGCGTGCCAGAACGACATGAATCTCCATCCATTTGGATATTAACACAAGCCATTGGGCCAGGGCTTCGCCTGCGCCAACAGGAGGCATCGCAACCGGGGCGTCAGCAACGAAACGAAATGCGATGCCTCCGTCCTGATCAATCCACAGGCGATGAGGGATCACTGGCCCCGGTGACACATGAGCAGTGGTCCAACGCGCAAAATGGTTGTGCAGATTCGAGATCAGTGGTGGGTTCAGCCACGCCACCGCCGTAGCGATTGGTCGGCTATGTGGAGGATGGCTGGGAGATGTCTTCAGCGAACTATCGTCGTCGTACCAGTACCACATGGCTATGGCATGCGCTCTGTTTCTCGAGTGGGACGATACGTCCTCCTGATACGGAGTTTGGCTGCCTTGGCGGTCGCTAAGGGCCGCACTGGGTCGGACATCTCGGTTCGGGACTCGCCCGCGATGGCTGCCCTGTCAAATGCGTATCGTGCTCGAGAGTCGAGCGTTCCCTTGTCAATTGGAAACATGAATTGGCACGAATCATATCACAGTCGCAGGAATTTCGCAGACTGACTGGTCTGAGAAAAAGAGTCTCAGAATCCATCTGACGAATGCTGATTCTGAATACCTGGGCCGAAACAGAGACATCGCTTTCCTGTTCTGCGCCGAAGGCATTTGGGTCCGCTGGTTGACCGCGAAGCTACGAACGAGAAGAGGTTTCTGTCATGCATATGAAACTGTTAAGAGTTGGCGAGGTGTTTGTCTTAAGGTATGATTCAGCCGCTGTGCAAGAGAAACGCAGGTCCGAACAGAAGAGGAAAGAAGCTCGGAAGTGACTCGTCCACGACGAAAGCAGAGGCGGCCGCAAGCAATCGCTCCACCGCAGTTGGTGCAGTCCACTGCCGAGTTTGGGCAGTTTCTGCGGCATATTTCCGGCCACCCCTGGCTGGCGCTTGATACAGAGAGCGACAGCCTCTTCCGCTATGCGCCTCGAGTCTGTCTCATTCAGATTACTGCTCCCGCGGCAGCGGCAGGGACACAATCGTTGCCTGACCCGGCCAATGTTGTCGACTTTCTGATCGATCCCTTGCGGTTGCCGAAACTTTCCGGTCTGGGAGAAGTCCTTGCAGACGGCGCCAGTGAGGTCATTCTCCATGCGGCCGAAAACGACATTCTGACGCTTCAGAGGGACTTTGACTTCCGGCTGCGGAAGATCTACGATACGCAACTGGCTGCCCGGATCCTGGGGAGACAGGGCATCGGACTGGCCAAAGTGCTGCACGAAGAGTTCGGGGTCGTCAGCGACAAGAAAATGCAGCGTACGAATTGGGGTCAGCGGCCATTGACCCAACAGCAGTTAACCTACGCGCAGATCGATACCCACTACTTGCCTGCCCTGCGCGCCCGCCAGATCAGGAGCCTGGAAGAGACTGGACGCCGGGAAGAAGCGCAGGCCGCGTTTCGGATGCTGGAAACGATCAGTTTCAGACCGCCGGAGCCGCGCACTCTCTGGCAGATGAAGCAGATCCGTTCAGTTGAAGAGAGGAACCTGGGTATCTTGCAGGCAGTATGGGAATGGCGAGAGAGCTTTGCCCAGCAGGTTGACAGGCCGCCATTCAAGGTCTTGGGAGAGAATGCGTTGGTCTATCTTTCCCAGAAGCGGCCGCGTACTCTGGCATCACTCCGGGCTGTCCCAGGGTTGAGTGAGCGGCAGGTCAGATGGTTTGGGAGGGAGCTGTTGGCGACTGTCCGTGAAGGTGAGCAACAGCCGGCGCCCCAGCGACCTGCTTCGGTTCGGAAGCCGGATCCTCCTCTCACCGCGGCAGCGAAGAAGCGCTATGAAGCCTTGCGCCAGTGGCGGACAAAAACTGCGGCAGCGCGCGGCGTCGATCCCGATATCGTCTTCAGCAATGAGACTTTGCAGCAGATTTCTGCCTGTCGGCCTGCAACACTGGCCGAGCTAGAGAAGATTCCTGCGGTGGGAAGGTGGAAGGCGCAAACCTACGGGGCGACACTCTTCAGACTCCTCAGGAACGGCCAGAAGATCTGAATTGGAATCAGTTTCAGTTTTGGACCCTTGCTCCTGTTCCGGGCCCAAGCTGTCGAGAAAGCCGCAGCTTGTTGCCAAGAAAAGGTGAAGTCAAGCGGGCTGAAGCGCAGGAGAATCTGGAAGGCTGTCCTGACCGGTTCTGCCCTCGAATACCTCAACGAACTCATCCCTGTCGAGCGTTTCTCGTTCCAGAAGAGCCTCTGCAACGTCGTCCAGTTGACTACGGTGTAACTGCAACATGCGGCGTACCCGATCATGCTGCTCATCGACAATCGCCCGTACCTCGCTATCGAGAGCTTCAGCCACTTCCTCACTATAGTCCCGTTGTTCAGTCAGTTCGCGGCCCAGGAAGGGATTCTCGTCCTGATTGCCTATCTGAAGAGGCCCCATTTTCTTACTCATGCCGTATTTTGTCACCATACTACGTGCTCTTCGGGTAATACCCCGTATGTCGGCAGAGGCACCAGTTGAAATGTCCCCAAAAACCAACTCTTCCGCTACGCGGCCGCCAAGACCGACAGCAATCGTATCGACAAAATAAGCGCGCTTTTTCAGGTGCCGATCCCGCTCAGGCACCTTTAACACGTAGCCCAGTGCCATTCCCCGCGGTATTATAGTCGCCTTAACCAGAGGATCGGCGTTTTTCACAAGGTGAGCGACGATAGCATGTCCGGCCTCGTGATATGCGGAAATGTTCTTTTCTTTTGGCGAGATAAGCCGACTGCGGCGCTCGGGCCCTCCCATCGCGATCCGCTCAATCGATTCCTGCATCTCTGTCATGGCAATGGTGCGCCGGTTTCGCCGTGCAGCCAGAATCGCGGCTTCATTGACCAGATTCTCCAGGTCGGCGCCAACAAAGCCGGGCGTCTGTCGGGCAATCAGGTCCAGGTTTACGTTCGGATCAAGGGGCTTTCCCTTAACGTGAACGTCAAGAATCGCCCGCCGGCCCGGAAGGTCGGGCCGGTCCATGGTGACACGCCGATCAAAGCGGCCGGGGCGCAGCAGGGCAGGATCGAGGATATCCGGGCGGTTGGTAGCTGCAACCAGAATGACGTTGGTATCCGTCCCGAATCCGTCCATCTCCACGAGGATCTGATTCAGAGTCTGCTCCCGCTCATCGTGGGAGCCGCCCAGACCGGTGCCGCGATAGCGCCCGACGGCGTCGATCTCGTCGATGAAGACGATGCAGGGGCTGTTGCGCTTTGCCTGCTCAAACAGATCGCGCACGCGGCTGGCGCCAACCCCCACGAACATTTCGACAAACTCGGAGCCGCTTATGCTGAAGAAGGGCACTCCCGCTTCGCCCGAGACTGCCTTGGCCATCAACGTCTTTCCCGTGCCGGGCGGGCCGACCAGCAGTACACCCTTTGGGATGCGGGCGCCAAGCGCAACGAATTTCTGCGGCTCTTTCAAGAACTCAACGATCTCTTCCAGCTCCTGCTTTGCCTCATCCGCGCCGGCCACATCGCTGAAGGTGACGGTAGGCCGGTCCCCCACAAACATACGAGCTTTACTCTTTCCAAATGAAAGAGCCTGATTGTTGCCGCTCTGGCTTTGACGGAACAGGAACAGAAAGAGGCCGGCGATCAGAATCAGAGGCAGCAGGTTAATAATCAGAGCAAACCAGTTACCCGAATTTGAAGGCGGCTGGACATTAATCTCGACCTGGGCCAGCCTTTCCTGGGAGACGCCCATGCCTTCCAATGTTCGGGTCAAAGCGACGCCCTCTTCCTTGCGGCTGGCCAGAGGTTGATCGCTGCCCTGCGAATAGAGCTGCAACCTTTCTCCGCGGACGTCTATACGGGCAACTTCGCCGCGTTCGATCTGCCTGGCGACATCGCTCAGGCTGACGTTTTGGGGCCTTTCATTGGGGCCGTAAACATTCAGGAACAGGGCGGCGGCAGCCACCAATATCAGCAGATAGACAAAGGCGTTTCGAGTCCAGTTTCCGCTCACAAAGTCTCCTCAGAAATCAGATTCTAATGCAGTGGGAGTATATCATAGAGGCTCCCTATTCATGAAGTATCGCCAATTGGACGAACCTCGACTGTGTGCCGGATTCCTATCTGAATTTCTACGCGAATGAGCAGCGATCTCACTGTGAAGTCAGACCCGGTTTCAGGCAGTTAACCGTTACAGTTTTCGACGTAACGTTACAGACGGAGGTCAAGCGGGCATTTCGCCCAGAGACCTCTCGTCTTGACTGACGTATTC
Source organism: Caldilineaceae bacterium (assembly GCA_965200615.1). Taxonomy (GTDB): domain Bacteria; phylum Chloroflexota; class Anaerolineae; order Caldilineales; family Caldilineaceae; genus Bin5. The sequence continues at coordinate 4,127,594 of OZ241377.1, forward strand.
GGCGACTGGGCTTTCCACACGGCCGTAGCCGCTCCAAATTTTGAATCCCAGAAGTGCAAGCAACTCCGGAGTCGCGTCTGCCAGCATCTCGGGGCGGGAGCCTATCGTGAAGTTCTCCTGTGGACGGAACTGCGGTCCGCAGAAGGTGGTGAGCAGCCCGTACCGGTTTCCTGAACTGACATTCGCGCCGGTTCCGTGCCAAAGCCTGCCATCGAAAACCATAGCGGCGCCTGCCGCTCCCTCTGCCGCCAGAGTTTCCCCTTCGCCGTCATTTGCCCGCGGGGGGCGGCCCCGAAGGTGGCTGCCGGGTACGAAGCGAGTGCCTCCATTTTCCGCACTGAAATCATTCAGCATCCACATTACGTTTACACAGACACAAGGCGCGATCATTGCCGGCGCCCCTTCTCCCCTCAAATTGGAGCGTTCGCGAGTGATCGAACCAACTGGCAGCGGTGAAGGCTCACGGTCAACGGGGTGGGGCATCCACCATTGATCGGTATGCAGGTTCATGGCGACGCCGCCCGGCTTGGCAATGTTGGCCGAGTAACTGGACAACAGATATTCTTCGCCCAATACATGGTCGACAACGGCGCGCACGTTTTCAGTGAAGAGTATCTGACGGAAGATCCGGCCTTTGTTTACCAACATCCACACACGCTGATTCACGCCGCCTGCCGCGGCCGTATAGGCCTTTTGTTTGGGGCGTCCCTTTCCGTCCGTAAAGGCGCCCCATTGCTGTTTCGGGCCGCCGTCTTCGAAGGCGGCGCCCTGTTCCAGTTCCGCGGCCGCCTGTTCCTTCAGCCTCTCCAAGGCGGCGCCCACGACCTCCGGTTCAAGCGCATTGGCAATTAAGCAGTAGCCATATTCGAGTATGTCGGACTTCGCCTGTTCCATGTCACTTGTTGCTTTGGGCAGAAGAAGGGTGGATTGCATCTGATATCTCCAGATAAGACTATTTCCGGTACTCTAATTCATTTTCGCCACTACGGCAACGCTGTTGGGCTGGAGTTTTATTCAATTACAGGGCGTTTGGCAAGGTTTGACCTCTCCAAAGAACCTCTCTTTCATATTTGTGCGGCAAGGTCAACCAGTTCAGTATCGGCCCGGTTTCGGCGCTCTGGGGCCGGCCCAAACTGTTTCGAGCGTGCGATTTGCTGTGCTAGAATGGTCAGATATGAACAGTTTCACCTTCTCTTGGACAGCGCTGATAGCCCCCGTCGCTCCTCCGCTTGTCCTGACCTTGGGCAGCATTGTTCTGTGGATAATGGGCCGTTTTGTACGTCCAGGCGCAAGATGGCACGCTTTTGGGAGTGCGACCGGAATCCTCAGTGCGATTGCCCTCCTCTTTTGGGGATTGGCTGCGGCGATGACAATGGCGCTGCGCGTTCAACCAACCGCCCCATCATTCAGCATTCCCTGGCAGCCATTCTTCTCGCCCGGCGCCGATTTATTGTGGGTCAGCAACGGCTGGAACTGGTACGTCTCCTGTCTTGTACTCCTGCTTGGCGGCGGCGGGCTGCTATTCAGCGGTGTTTCCGGTCAACGCGCGGAACAGAGCTCTATCGAGAACTGGCATGGAAGAGCGTTGACGCTTGCCCTCTCGTTGAATGCGGTTTCCAGTGCCCTGTTCTTTGTCAGCAGCGGAAATCTCCTTACCGTAACACTGATGTGGGTCGTCATGGACCTTTTTGTCATTGCCCGCAGCGCAGTGGTGCCGGAAGGCCCCGGGCCATCACCCACCCGCCAGTTTCAGGGGCTGAGCATGATGGGAGCGCTGTTGCTGTTGATAGGACTGCTTCCGGCCGGTCAAGGAGGGCCTGGCGAGCTTCTAACAGGTGGCCGTTTGCCTCAAGAGACTGTAATACTTATGCTGATTGCCGGCGTCATCCGGGCCGGTGTCTATCCATTACACTTGTGGCTATTGCCGCAAAGAGGCGAACGGCTGTACATGCCGGATCGCCTTATCGACCAGATGCCGCCGGCGCTTTGCGGACTATGGCTGCTGGGCTGGTCGAGCGGCCTGGCAGGAGAAGAGCTTCTTGCGCGCCCTGAAATCGTGGCCCTCGCACTGTTTGGTCTACTTGGCTCCGCAATCGCAACGTTCACCGCCACGACCAGGCAGGAACACACGACCTTCGTGCTGGTCACCGCGGTAGGCATTGCCGGCTTGACAAGCATTTTGTCTGAGATTCGTGGTCCGGCAGCGGTTTTGTGGCCCACGACGACTTTCGCGTTAGGAGGGGGCCTCTGGTTGATCGGTGAACGTATCTGGCGCGCTTGGCACTGGCAGATTCCAATTAGCGTAGGTGTACTGGCTCTGGTGGGAGTACCCTTTACGCCAGGATTTCTAACGCAATCAGTGGTTGCACAACTACTGGTTGTGGGCGGCTGCAGCGACAGGAGCGCACTGTGCGGGGAACTGGGGGCCCTGATGTGGCCCCTGTTTGCCGCATACATTGTTACCCAAATGATCTACGTCTCCTCTCTGTTGCGCAGTTGGGACGGTGAACCCGGCGGTTCAGTGTGGGAGCTGAGGCCGAGTGCATGGATTATCGGCAGACTGCTGGTATATGTTGTTGTTCTTGCCATTCCGCTGGCAACCGCCGGCTTGTTTCCCGAGATGATGACCAATCTTGCCAATCTTCCAGATGCCATTCCCCGCGGCGCAGGGAACCCACCCAGCGCGGTTGCGAGCTGGCAGGTTTGGTTGACTTTGGCCGGTCCGCTCACACTGGGTATCGGCCTGGCAATCGCCCGCACTCAAGTTAGAGAGTTTTTGAACACAAACGGAAATAGAGCCGGAACATTGCCGACACTTCGGGCGTGGTCGAGCCGAGTAGCCCGACTGGCAACCCTGGACTGGATTTCGGGACTAACCAGGTGGGGCACCGGCAGGATGGGCGCCGTCTGGGATGTTGGTCTGGAGATTGTCGAAGGGACGGGCCATATGGGGTGGGTCGTCGTCTTCGGTATCATTGGCTATCTGTTGTTGAGCACATAAGCGAAACCGTCGCGATGACGCGCATGCCAAGTTTCAGAATCGATCCAATTGCTGGAGTGTGAAGGAATCAGAATCGGACCCTTTTCGGCCCCAGATTCCCAGATCTCTTGGGTTTGTACGCTGGAGTGAGGACCCTAAGAGTCTCGTCTGCCCGGTTCAAAAGCGTTGGATATTTATTGGATTCAGGTAAGAGCAATAGCAGTGTGATCGAATTGAACGAGTTGAACTCATGGCTGCATTTTGGGCTTCAGTACCCTTTCACGTAGTTCTGGGCCTGGCCGCATGTATTCCTGTCGTCTTGTGGGACTGGCGGGCTGCACTGCCCGGAATCTTGATCGTCCAGCTGGGAACTAGCGCATTAATTGGCGCCGTCTATGGACTGCCGGCGCCTTGGCCTGCGGTCCATTTGGGCATACAAGTCCTGGCCTGCCTGATTCTTCTACTTTCGATCCTGCAGACGAGCAACGTGCAGGTCCGAAATACCGGAGAATTCAGTTCAAGGCTCTTTCGTTTGCTCGTCCTGGGAATTGCCGCTCTGTTGGTTTGGGCGGCGAGCGAAGGGATAGAATTGCCCATCCTCGAGAACGCCACCAAAATTTTGTTCATTTGGTTTGCTGCCGTGGCGCTGATTACTCTCGGCGTGACAGAGACCGCCCTTTTTGGGGGCGTTGGCCTTCTTCTGTGGTTGATTCCCGTTCAGGCATTTTTGTCAGTTCTGTTTCCCTTGCCGGCCGTAATTGTAATGCTGGGGATATTGCAAATCCTGGTTGCTTTGGCTTGCAGCTTCCTCCTACTTGCCGAGGATGATGCGCTCACCCTGGTCGAGGTTCCTTCAACCGACCCGAACCTGGCGCCGGGCGTTTATCGTCGCCACAGCATCACTTCCGGAGCCAGAGTCCTGGGCTATGGCATCGGATACTGGATGTATACTTTTCTTTATCAACGTCTCAAAACAGGGGCTCGAAACAGTTAGGACATGGCTCCTCGAAACTGGACAGATTGGACGCGTATCCGACCTGCGAAAGTTCCACGAATTCCCGCCACCCTTATTCGATAACTGTGAGGATGTCCAGGGAATGCCCAGCAGGACAATAAATCGAGTGACCAACCGCGTTTCATGATCCAGCTTGCTCTGCCATCCTTTCTGTTCAGCCTCCTCCTCCTGGCAATACTTTGCAGCTATATCCTACGCCGCTGGGAACGGGGCGCCGCTCTCGTTAATGGCGCAATGCTGAGTCTAGCCGGCGTGTTGCTATGGCGATTTTCGATAGATTCCCCATTGCTTTCCATTCCTTTCGTTCCCGTTGACCTTGACTTGCGCGCAGGGATCTGGGAATACGGTTTCCGCCTCCAGTTTACGCAGACTAATGAACCGATAGTCGTCATAATCCTGCTCCTGTTGGGTTCGGGCATGCTGCTGACGGCCGCCGCAAGTCAGGGGAGAGTTTTCCCTCCTTCGATGTTGCTTGTAGGGACAGGCTACATTGGAATCGCGCTCATGGTGGACGCGCCGATATCCCCTGTGTTTCTGGCGCCGGGTTCCCTGGCAATTCTGATGACGCTTAGCGTATTCCCGCTCCAAGTGGGCATTGGAGGGGAGGCGCTGACTTCCTTGCGTGCGATGCTGCCGCCGATACTGGCGACTCCATTCGTGCTGCTTGCTGCGTGGCATATGGAGCAGTTGCCTCTCAATCCTCAAGACATACGCCTTGCGGCAGGCGGCGCCCAGCTTCTCGGGGCAGGGCTGCTTATTCTGCTTGCGCCTGTTCCGTTGCACAGTGCCCAACCTCAACTGGGCGAGTCCTCCCCGCCGATTGCGATGGCGCTCACGATTCTTCTATATCAGACGCTGGTCCTCTATCTATACTTTCTTGCGATGACGAGTTTTCCGTTGCTCCTGAGCAGTACTGCACTGAACGTGTGGTTGACCTCAACTGCAACAGTCACTCTCGTATGGGGCGGCGTGGCCGCGGCGGCAGCCAGCCACCCGGGCCGGCTGTTAGGTTATGCCATGCTTCACGACTGGGGCCTGATTCTATTGCTTCTTGCCAGATCTGATGAGGGGAGCCTGCCGATGATAGTCTCTCTTTTTGCGCTACGTATATTGAGCACAATGAGCGCATCCGCAGGACTGTCGCAGATCCGGCAGGCGACAGGCAGTTTGGATGCGGAAAGCCTTCATGGGGTGGGAGCACGACTGCCTTGGAGCACGGCCGCTTTTCTCCTGGGTAGCCTTGGACTGGCCGGTTTCCCGTTGACAGCGGGGTTTTCGGGACATTGGTCGGCGATTCAGGCGCTCGCAGAAGGCGATTGGCGCTTCGCAGCGGTCGTGCTGATCGCCAGCGGCAGTGTTATATTCGGTTTTGTGCGGATGGTCGGCATCTTTTTCGGTCCACTCACCTATCCACAACTGCCCCGCGAACGGCCGTTAGGCATAGTCTTCTCCCTGATAGCGATACTTCTGGTCACGGGCATGGCAATCGCCCCCCAGCTGTTCGAAGGACCTCTCGCCAGGACATTACTGGCATTTGATTGATCAAAAGCTGTCAGAATCTTCCCAGCAGACATCTGATAGAGATTGATAGTCCACGCCTGCTAAGGTTACGATAGCAGGTGTAGGCCAGTTGACCGTGAAGAAGCGCTTGTCATCGCACGCGCTAAAGCGGCGCCCTTTGCCAAGTTCAATTTTTCTTATCCAGGAGGCCCGCCATCGCTTCCAAAGCGGACGGACGTTCATCCAGACTTGAAGGGTATTACAACCTGAGCCTGCCCGACCGAGTTGCGCTCTTGTCCAAGTGGGCGGCACTTACCAGCGAAGAAAAAGCCGTACTGGCCGAGAGTATCGGATCGGAGCAGGCCGACATGATGATCGAAAACGTCGTCGGCCGTTTTGCGTTGCCGTTAGGAATCGGAGCAAACTTCAGGATTGACGGGAAAGACTACCTGATACCGATGGCTGTGGAGGAGCCGTCTGTCGTTGCAGCCGTCAGCGCTGCCGCACTCTTGGCACGTGCAGGGGGCGGATTCTCGACGGGCAGCACGGACCCCGTGATGATCGCCCAGATTCAGCTTCTTGACGTTGCTGACTCCGCCAAAGCGAGGGGCAAGATTCTTGCTTCTCGAGAGGAGATTCTGGATTGCGCTGATACCAGTCCCTCCCTTTCGCGCCTTGGGGGCGGACCCAGAAGCGTTGAAGTGCGCCAGCTGCCGGACACGCCTGCAGGGCCCATGCTTATCGTCCATCTGTTGATCGATTGCCGGGACGCGATGGGGGCAAATGCTGCCAACACTGCAGCTGAAGCTGTCGCGCCGCTGCTTGAAAAGCTCAGTGGAGGTCGGGCGGGATTGCGCATTCTCTCCAATCTGAGCGACAGGAGACGTGCGTGGGCCGAGGTCGAGATTCCCGCTGCGGCGTTCGACAGCGATGACTATAATGGCAAAGATGTCGTTCGCGGCATTGCTGAAGCGAACGCATTCGCTTATGCGGACAGCTACAGAGCAGCGACCCACAATAAAGGCATCTTCAACGGTGTGGACGCAGTGCTTTTGGCCACCGGGAACGACTGGCGGGCAGTGGAGGCAGGAGCCCATGCCTGGGCAGCGCGCGACGGCCAGTACCGATCGCTTACGGACTGGCACGTGCGCACGTGCGGGGACTCCGAGTCCTTATTCGGACGCCTTGAGTTGCCTATGGCTGTCGGAACAGTGGGCGGGGCGACCCAAAGCCACCCTTCTGCTCGAATAGCGCTGAAGATCCTCGGATTGGAAGCTAAGGGAGAAACTGGCACTGAACAGGACAGCAGTGGTTCAGACAAAGACATGGGCGCGGAGAGCGGCCGCCAGGGGGCGAGAAGGTTAAGCGAGATTGTCGCCGCGGTAGGTTTGGCCCAGAACCTTGCGGCATTGCGAGCGCTGGCGACAACCGGCATCCAAAAGGGCCATATGCGTCTCCATGCACGTCAAGTGGCGGTGGCGGCCGGCGCTGAAGGCGATGCGGTCGAGTTTATTGCCGGTCAACTTGTGACAGAAGGAAAGATACGACTAGAACGGGCCAGGGAGCTGTTGCAAAGGTGAAAGTCAGGCTGCGCCCTACGCGGGCTGTCTGGGTAGTGCGACGAGAGGAGTTCATATGTTGAATCAGCCAATTCAACAGGTAGGGATTGTGGGATACGGGGCTTACGTTCCGCGTTACCGCTTGCCCGGTTCAGAGATCAGCAGGGTCTGGACAGAGGAGATTGAAGCCGTTAGCAAGAGGTCGTGTGAGGGAAAGAATGGTTTGAAGGAGAGGAGAGCGACCAATTTTGCAGGTGAAAAGGCCGTGCCAGGGCTTGATGAAGACACGGCGACGATGAGCATAGAGGCGGCCCGCAATGCGCTGGCGCGTTCGAAAATCGATCCGCAGGAGATCCGCGCCGTCTGGGTGGGAAGCGAGAGCCACCCCTATGCGGTCAAGCCGACCGGTACAATCGTGGCCGAGGCGATCGGCGTCACACCGGCCACGCAGGCAGGAGATTGGCAGTTCGCTTGCAAGGCGGGTACAGAAGCAGTACAGGCCGCGATCGGTCTGGTCGGCAGCGGCATGGCTCCTTATGCGCTGGCCGTCGGGATGGACACGGCGCAGAGCCGACCAAGTGATGCGCTGGAATACACTGCAGGCGCGGGCGGCGCCGCCTTATTGCTGGGTGCAGCAGAGGAATCGGTTGCCGTAATCGAGCGAAGCCTGAGTTATGTATCGGATACGACCGATTTCTGGAGAAGGCCCGGAAGGCAGTTTCCCAGCCACGCCGAGCGCTTCAGTGGAGATCCTGGCTACTTTGGCCATGTCTTGCCGGCCGCCGACCAGATGATGCAGGAAGCGAGGCTGACTGCGGCGGAAATCGACCATGTTGTCGTGCACCAGCCCAATGTCAAATTCCCAGTACGGGCAATGCGCACCTTGGGATTTGAAAGAGAACAGTGGGAGAACGGACTTCTGGTCGAAGAGATTGGCAACACCTACGCCGGTTCTGCCCTCGTCGGCCTGACTGCTATCCTGGATATTGCCACCGAGGGTCAGCTCGTTCTGGTCGTCAGTTACGGCAGCGGGGCGGGATCGGACGCTTTCCTTCTACGTACAACCGGTCACTTAACAGCCGCTCAGCGTAGCGCCCCATCAACCAAAGAGTACATAAGTCGGCGCATCGAGATTGACTATGCGCAATATGTGCGGCTCGTGGGGAAGCTGGCTGCTCACTGATGGACCGACTCGAACGCAATCGAGCCGGCGGCAGGTGTGGACTCGTGCCTCTTCTATTTGCCGCACGAAAGGCAACGATGGCAGGACAGAGAGCGCATTCGTCTCATACTATTGTCCCCCCTCCAAGACTTTCAGAGAGTCGACCAGGAATGTACGCCAACGGCCTTCCTCGTCGATAGGAATGTAGACGGCCTCGCGCCCGACATGGATTGCGTTGTTTGGTATAAACTCGCCTGCGTCGGTAGTGCCCAAAGCCATCCGCAGGAAGTATTGCAACTTCCGCTTGGGACCGTCGTCCAAGTCCCCTTTGACCACGCCTGATTCACCGATTGCGTGCAAAGGAAATCCTTGAGGAAGCCGAATGGCAATCTGATCGCGTCTGCGGCCGATATTCAGGATTCCGGCTTTCAAGGCCTCCATCTTCACCTGAATCTGGTAAAACAGGTTTTGCAATTCCAGTGGTATTGAGTTCGTTTCCGGGTCTGTGCCGAAGCGGTCCTCGATCTCCTTCTCCATTTCTTCCAGATCATGTAATGAATTCAGACCAGCTATTCGGCGATAAAGCTGAAGGCGCAAACCCTCATCGTCAACATAGGTCGCTGGAATTTCGGCGCGCAGGGGCAGGTCGAGAGTGACCGGAGGAGCAAGCGGATCGTCCAACTCGATCGGGAAAGGCGCGCCTTCAGGCTGCTGCGATGACGGATGAGGCGCCAGAGCTCCGTTTGCGCTGTCCGCCAGATGCGTGTCGCCGTTCACTCCTTGAGCCTTGGCTAACCGCTCCCTTTTGTCGCGGAGGTCATTGACCGATTGGGCCAGCAGGCGCGTGTAAAGGTCAAAACCTACACTGGCGATTTGGCCGTGTTGCCTTGCGCCAAGAAGCTCGCCTGCCCCGCGGATCTCGAGGTCACGCATGGCGATGCGAAAACCTGCTCCCAACTCGTCGCTGCTTTCAAGCAGGGCTTCCAGCCGGCGGCGGGCGTCGAAAGTCAGTGTACTGTGGAGATCGTGAAAGAGGTAGCAGTAACCCCTCACAGCGCCGCGGCCGACGCGCCCGCGCAACTGGTACAGTTGCGCCAATCCGAAATGATCGGCGCGATTCACTATAATAGTATTGGCACGGCGAATATCGAGTCCGTTCTCGACGATCGTGGTACAGACGAGCACGTCGATTTCTCCGTCGGCAAAGCGCATCATCGTGTTTTCCAACTCACGCTCGGCCATCTGTCCATGTGCCACCGCAACAACCGCCTCCGGCACCTCGCGCTGAAGACGCGTTGCCAGCGTCTGGAGCCCCCGCACGCGGTTATGGACGAAAAATACCTGCCCGTCCCGCTCCAGTTCTCTCTGAACCGCTTGACGAACCAGCGTGCTGTCGTACTCAGAAAGAATTGTTCGTACAGGCAGCCGCTCCCTGGGAGGCGTGTTTATGGCGCTCATATCGCGAACGCCGCTCAAACTCATGTGGAGAGTACGCGGAATCGGTGTCGCGCTGAGTGTGAGCACGTCCATCTGAGACCGCATCTGCTTGAGGCGCTCTTTGTGGCTGACGCCAAAGCGTTGTTCCTCATCAATGATGAGCAGACCCAGCGACTTGAAATGCACGTCTTCTGAAAGGAGCCGGTGCGTGCCAATTACGATGTCAACCGTCCCGTCCCGCATCTTTTGCAGCACTTTCTCCTGTTGGGACTGTGTCCTGAAGCGCGAGAGCATCTCTACAAGAATAGGGAATTGCTTCAGGCGCTCGCTGAAAACGCGATAGTGCTGCTGCGCGAGAACGGTTGTCGGCACGAGCACCGCCGCCTGTTTGCCATCCATTACAGCTTTGAACGCCGCGCGAATGGCAACTTCAGTCTTGCCGTAGCCGACGTCGCCGATAATGATTCGGTCCATTGGCCGGTCAGTTTCCATGTCGCGTTTGACGTCCACGATGGCGTCGATCTGGTCTGCCGTTTCGCGGAAGGGGAAGGCTGACTCCATCTCCTCCTGCCAGGGACCGTCCGGGCTGAATGCGTAACCGGGGATGACCTCTCTCTCTGCGTAGAGCTTCAGCAGATCTTCGGCTATGTCTTCAACCGCTTTCTTGGCCCGAGCTTTCACGGACTGCCAGTCGCTCGTGCCCAGGCGCGTTACGGAAGGCGGGATGCCGGAGTCGCCCGCCCCTACGTAGCCGCTCAGGCGGTCTGCCTGGTGCACGGGAACGTAGAGTCTGTCGCCTCTGGCGTAGTTCACCTGCAGGTATTCTCGCTCGACACCGCCCATTTCGAGTCTGGTCAGACCCTCATAAATGCCGATGCCATGCTCCATGTGAACGACATAGTCGTTCGGGTTGACATCGGCGAAAAACAGTTCGGGCGCCACTGTGGATTGGGACCTGCGACGATGTTGGTGGGATTGCCGCGTCCAGCCAAACAGCTCGGAATCGGTGTACAGACGCAAGGGCAAATGCAGCCTGTCGTTGCTGTCCCCCTCCGGAGCAGGGGAGCCGTTCATGACAAACCCTTCCGACAGAACGCCCTGCAAGAGAGAGATTCCACTGCGAGGCGGTGTCTCCAAGTCGGAGATCAGGTTCGCAGGCAATTGAGCCTCGCGCAGTTCCTCCTGCAGTCGAGCAGTCTGACGCGAAATCAGGACTACGCTGTCAGATGACTTGGCAACCTTTCGCATTTCCTGCAAAATGCGCTTGGTTTGCCCGGCAAAGTGTGGGCAGGGAACAAATTGGCGTGCGATGGCAGTACTTTCGTCCTCCCTGTTTCCCCCCGGGAGACCGTTCGCACCCAAAATCAGCGGTCTGCGCGCAGCAATCCGTTCAAGCAGCTGTTCGGGACTGAAGAAACTTGAGTCGAATCCGGAAGGCAGTTCGTGGCCGCGCAGAAGTTCCTGGTAGGTACGGGCCGCCGCTTCCCCGGCCTCCTTAAGGCTTGCGGCCACCTCCTCGCCATCGTCGATGACCAGAAGTCCCCTATCAGGCAGGTGGTCCAAAAGAGAAGCCGGACGGTTGTAAACGTAGGGCAGATACCACTCGATGCCTCGAAACGTACGGCCGGCGGCAAGGTCATCCAGTTCCTCCGCAATCTCCTCGCGGATGGCAAGTACCAGATTTGGCTCCCCCAGCAGTGTTGCGCGCAGATCATCAATACGAGCGGCGCTGCCCGAGTCCGTTCCCAGCTCCCCAACTTTCGCTGGGACTTCCTCAGGCGTGTCCTGGACCAAAGCGGACCCTTGCCGAAGGTCATGAACGGTCGCGGCGGCGGAAGCTTCTTCCTTGGGGAGAGCCGGAGCAGCGCCGCCGGCGAGGACGCTTCCAAGCGCCTCACTTCCAGGCCCGATCAAAACTCTTTGCAGATGTCGCTCGCTGCGCTGCGTTGCCGGGTCGAAAGACCGCAGCGTTTCCACTTCGTCGCCAAACAGGTCGATGCGGACCGGATGCGGCAGATTTGGGGGCCAAATATCGACGATTCCGCCGCGACGGGCGAAAGATCCCGGCTCCTCCACCACTTGCATAGGTTCATATCCGTTTTGCACCCACCGGCCCGTCAGCTCATCCAGTTGAACGAAGCTGCCGACGCGTATAGGACGCAGGGCCATTCGAAACGTTCTGGCTGGCAGGGTCTTCTGCATCAGAGCACGGGCCGAGGAGACCACAATAGTTGGCCCGGCACCTTTTTTCTGCAGGGCCGCCAGTGCGGTCAGTCTTAGCTGACGCGTGCGCCCGGTCCAGGGAATACGTTCAAAGGGCAGCGCGTCGGGTTCTGCGTAGAGAGAGATCGGCAGTGCCCCAGCGGAAGCCGGCAGGTACATTTCGAGTTGCTCAACCCATTTTTGGGCTTGTTCGGCTGTGCCGGTCACCACAAGGACCGGTCCGTCTCTCTCGACGGCAGCGCCGGCGACAAAATATGCGCGCGCTGACGAGTAAAGCTTTTGAGGCGCCGACGTATGCTCATTCAGAAGCGCTTGAAAGTCTGGCAGGGCTCTTAGCAGCGGAAGCAGACCAGAGAGATTCATTCTACTCGTGTTGTCAGTGACACCTTTGTGGAGGGCCGTCCTGCTTCAGTAGATGCAGAGGCCCGGATTAGAGTTAAGAAGGATTGCAGACTCAGGCCGCCGTCGCCGGCGCTGAGTTAAAGTGATTCATTGCCAGGTCAATTCCATGAAATAGCCAGGCTTCCACGGCGTCGGCGATGCGCGGGCGCAGAGACTCGAAAGTGATCTCCTCGTTGACGCTGAAATTCTGCAAAACGTAGTCGGCCGGACTCATAGGAGTGTGAGGCCGACCTATGCCCACCCTGGCACGCGGAAATCGATCGGTACCCAGCATCTGAATGAGCGATTTCATTCCGTTGTGCCCTCCGCTACCTCCAAAGGGGCGCAGGCGCAGCTTGCCGCTTGGCAGGTCGAGTTCATCGTAAATGACGAAGATATCTCGTGGTTCAACTCGATAGAAGCTGGCCATCGGCGCGACTGAGGTTCCGCACCGGTTCATAAATGTGAGGGGGCGCATGAGAACCACCCTTTGGCCGGACATATCTTCTCTCGACAGTCGATCACGCTCCAGCACTCGCGAATGCGTGATGGAACCCAAGCCGAACAGGGCATTGAATTTCGCTCGCGAGAGTGTAATCGCATGCCGCTCGGCCAAAATGTCCAGCACTTGAAAGCCAATGTTGTGACGATTGCACGCGTATTGGGGCCCGGGATTGCCCAGACCCACGATCATTTTCATGGTCAACCGCTTTTCCAGTTTCCCTTCGAACGCAGCCCGGGGCACGTTCAGGTCGGAAAAATGAACCCTGGCACAGCTTGAAACAACGAAACAGGCTGGCGGTTCTTGAGAATTGCTGCCTTCCGCCTCCGAATCGCGAGCCAGTCATCGCAGAAGTGAGCGACAGTCAGCAGTTGATTATCTCGCATACAGTTATGTTCGCCAAAAAAGGAAGGACAACTATGGGTGTCGGTTACGCTGCAAATTGGCGATTCGCTTTGGGACTGCCATGGGGCAGAATCCTGCAATTGCTCTTGCCATTCGTCCAGTACCGCGGCCGTTTGCCCAAAAACGTTGGCATTTTAACAGAGGAAATGTTGGCCAGTGGACATTCAGGTAGATTCAGGTCTGCCAGGTGAGCAGCAACTGCCGTACTCGTGTCTGACTGAATCGGTCCTTCTGGCAGACACAGTTCATTGCCTGCGAGATCAAGGACGATCAGTTTTTTGAGAGGACTCAGGTTTGGAACCGGCCCGGTCAGCCTGTTGTGCCCCAATTGAAGAACACTCAGTTCAGCGAGCGCGCTCAGGTCGGGCACTTGCCCACTAAACTGATTGCGGCTAAGCGACAGCCAGGCTAAGTTCGCGAGAGCGCTCAGACCCGGAACAGGTCCTTCCAGCAAGTTTTGGCTGAGATCCACCCATGTCAGACTGTTGAGCGTGACAATATCGGGGAATGAGCCGGTCAACCTATTGTCTCCGAGATAGAGATGAGTCAATTCAGTGAGGGCGCTCAGGTCAGGAATCGAGCCGCTCAAATTACTGTCTGTCAGGTATAGTTCCCGCAAGTTTGTCAGTGCGCTTAGATCCGGGATGGAGCCACTGAACTGGTTGGACCCTAATGACAGACTCTTTAGCCTGGTGAGCGCGCTCATATTGGGTAGAGTGCCGGTAAGCTGATTATTGTTGATGGACAGCCATTCCAATCTTGTAAGGGCATTCAGTTGCGGAATCGAGCCAGTGAATTGATTGAAACTAAGGTCGAGGAACGACAAGCCCGTGAGGGCGCTTAGTTCCGGAATGGCGCCGCTAAGCAAATTGGAGCCGAGTGATAGAATTGTCAAACCATCAAGAGCGCTTAGATTCGAGATCGACCCGCGCAAGTTGTTTCCTGTCAAAAGTAGCTCGGACACTTTTCCGTCTGAGTTCACGGTGACGCCGTACCAGGTAGAGATCGGTTCACTGGTCAGCCAGTTGCTGTTATGCGTCCAGCTGGCTCCGTCGGTTGCGTGATAGAGAGCGACCAATGCCGCTCTCTGCGCGGCCTCGGTCATCTGCGTTGTGGTCGGTACGGTCGCCGAAGGGAACGCGGACCATTCTCCCTCTACGCCCTGCGGGTCTACAGCGCGTATTGCATAGTGGTAAGTTCTGCCGGGCACTAGTCCACGATGTACGTATGACGTCTCTCTCAAGTTGTCATCGACGGGTTGCCACCCGGGAGCTTGGGCCCACCAAGTCAACAGTTCATATCTGTCAGCGCGAGCGTCATCCGTCCAACTGAGCTCAATTCTTGTCGTCAATGTTTCCGTTATGGTCAGTGTTGGCGCGGGAAGTCTCCCGGGCGCGATGACGCGTATTTGCTCCGACCATTCTCCGATAACTCCTCTTGCGTCCACTGCCGCCACTATGTAGAGGTAGTCGGGTCTTGAGGCGGACAGTTCATTGTCCCTGAAAGTCCTGCCCACATAGCTATCGCCGTCGATGGACACCCAGCCAGTGTTATTGTTCCTCCACACTCTAAGGTCATATTGGCGCGCGCCTCTGACCTCAGTCCAGGTGAGTTCGACAGTAGTCGCGCCAGTGTAAGTCGCGGTTAGCCTGGGCGCGGCCAATCTGCCTGTTACAGTCGGTGTCGACGTAGGCGTAGAAGTAGGAGTAAGTGAGGAGGTAGGTACAGGGGTTGTTGTAGGAGTGGGGGAGGCAGTGGGCCCCTGCGTCTCAGGTACGGTGACATAGGAGACGTTCGACCACTCGCCTATGAGGCCATTTGAGCCAATTGCGCGGATGGCATAGTAATATGTCCGGCCAGGCGATAACCCGCTGTGCGTATACGACGCGCCTTCCAATCCATCATCTATGAGCTGCCATCCAGGGTCGCTGGCCCACCAGGTGAACAGCTCGAATCCATCCGCGTCGGGCATCTCCGTCCAACTGAGTTCAATGGCGGTGGCGCTTGTCCCGGTCGCGGTCAGATTTGGGGCGGGAAGTTTGTCGGGTGCGGTTATGCGCACTTGATTCGACCACGCTCCTATCACACCTTCAGAATCAACTGCGGCAACAATATAGTAGTGGTCGGGCTTTCCGGCCGCCAAGAGATGGCCGGTATAGCTTCTTCCCGAATAGCCGCCTTCTTCAATTGGTTCCCAGCCAGTGACGCTGCTTCTCCACACCCTGAAATCATAGTGATCAGCGCCAGCGACTTCGGTCCAGCTGATTTCAACATTATCAGAATCAGTGGTCGCTGCGGTCAGGGTTGGCGCATCCAGCTTCTCGGAAGGCTCAGTCTGCAAGTACGCTACGAATTCTGTTTGCAGGGAAAGTGGAGTCAGGGCCGCGAGTGGTGCGATGAGTAGCAGAATTCGCCGAAGGCGTGTGATCAGCTTCTCTTTCAATGCCAAATCAGGCTCGGTCCTCTCGCTGACCGCCCATTCGCCGCGCCGGTAGAGGGAATTCCGACCCCATAGCCGACAAGCCCTACGGAAAGTGCCGTGTTGGTGAATGGGACCGGAAAAGCGATGCCTGATCTACTCATTCTTTGCGATTACCCACTCCAACAAGCGTTTGGCGGCAAATATGGCGCCTAACAGAAGGAACAAGCCTGCGCTCCAGCGAACTCCGGTGAAGAACTGCGCACGAAGTCTTTCCAAAGCCAACGATTCTCCGAGGTCTCCCAGAATTCCAGGTTGAGGAGCAATTTCACTCTGGTCGGACGAAGAGGTCTGGCTCTCCGTTGTACCACTGCCGTTACCTTGCGAAGGCGGCGGCGGAGTTGCCGTTGGCTCCTCCGTTGCACCCTCGATGTTCGGCTGCTCTATACGGACCTCAGCGACCGTAGGTTGCGGGTATGGTGTCGGCGTATCTATCGGCGTATCTATGGGAATCGGTGTGGGAGTTGGCCCGTCAGGAGTAGGTGTGATCGGATCCAGGCTGACACTTATGTTATGTACGAAGAACTCCGCATAGTTTCCATCCGGCCGTACGACCCGCAAACGCAGTGTGTAAGTGCCTGGCGCAAGGACGTCGGTATGCCACACACCGAGTTGTCCGTTGACAACTTGACGTGGTTCCCCGTCGAAATATTTGTAGGCTTCCTCGCCCCTTGACGACTCCTTGTAGGAGAGCTCATAGCGGGCGAAAGGCGTGCCGGTTGCCGTTCCCATGATCGGCACGGGCCCGCTGACGTTGCTGCCTTGTTCGGGGGAGGTGATGCCGGACTGGGTAGTCTGTTCATTGCGGGCTTGTACTCTATCAAGTCGAAAGTCCTGGAACCGGCCACGCGAATCTTCCGCGCCGAATTGGTCCACAGCCGCCTTGGAAGTGGCGGCAACGAGGGCCAGCCCAAACATTCCCGGGAAAAGTAGACTCAAAAGGTAGGGAACGAGCAGTTGCAAGAGTCGTAGATGTCTCTTGGGACGGGTTTTGCGGTTCTCAGTCATATGCATAACGGTCTTCTTCAAGCTTTCCGGGACCGCAGCTGAAATTTCAGGGCCGTCGCTGTTTGCCACATCAGGCGATATATGCCAGCCCAAGAATTGCAGAACTACTGCAAAGACTTGATGTAAAGGACAATGTCACCAATTTGTTCGCCGGTCAGGTCTGACTGTCCACCTGAGGGCGGCATAGCGATCCCTGTACGATTGTCCGCCGCATCGGCGGCGCGTCCATCACGGATAACTGTCACCAGTTCGTCGTTGGTCAGTCCAGAAACATGAGGCGAGTCCGCCAAAGCGGTACCCAGTCCTGCCACACCTACCCCATACTCTCCGTGGCAGGGGGCGCAGGCTTGCGCATACAGCGCTGCCCCGTTTTCCAGGCTCGTAGGCGTAGCTGACGGCGCAGGGGTTGGCGTCGGATCAGCAGGGAAATTGAGGAATGACAGATCTGAAACGAAGGGGAGTTCCACATCCGGCAACGAAACATGAACCTTCCCCGCCCGGGCGGCGCCGGCTACGTACAACCCTATCGCAATCAGCGCCACAAATGGCACCGGCCATCGCGGCCACTGATAGGGCCATGCTTTGCCGGCGCCTCCCGCTTCAGCGGCAATGACCATCAACATGCCGGTTGTAATGGCCATGAACCCGAACATTGCCAGGAGCGGAATCGTTATGAAACCGAACCAATCGAGCCAGACCGTCGCACAGGTCACCCCAATT
Source organism: Caldilineaceae bacterium (assembly GCA_965200615.1). Classification (GTDB taxonomy): domain Bacteria; phylum Chloroflexota; class Anaerolineae; order Caldilineales; family Caldilineaceae; genus Bin5. Next base: position 4,144,965 of record OZ241377.1, read on the forward strand.
CCGCAGGAAGTCGGCGATCCAAAGTATGGTGTCTTTTGAAGCAGGAAATGATAGACGGCGACACCCTGGCCCACCAGGGAAAAAGGTAAGATCAGATGCGGAAGATGAGGGTCCCTGCGCATAATCCCAAGAGTAAGTAGTCCTGCGAGTGGATACATCAGGATACGCTGGTACCAACAGAGAGTGCAAGGTGTAAAGCCGCTCACTTCACTGAAATAGAGACTGCCCATCGTAGCGGTCCAGGCCGTGATGAGCGCCCCGTACAGACCAAGTTTTGTCCAAAAGCGTGAACCGTTCATTGGAATCAGTTTCGCGTGTTCACTGGTCGGAGGACAGTCGTCTGTCGATTGCCGCCGAGACCGTCCCGTAGTCGAGCGGATTGTCGACGCGAACGCCGTCGACCAGCACAGTTGGCGTGCTGTTGTGTCCGGCTGTGCGAGCGGCCTGCAGGCTCTCCGATATGGTCAGCATATGCTCTTGATTTGTCAGACAGGATGTAAACGTATCTCGATCGAGATCCAGTTCCCCAGCGTAGTCGATCAGGCGCTCCATAAGAAATGCGTTCGCGCCGGAGGAAGTTGCCTGGAATACTCGATCATGGTAGACCCAGAACCGTCCCTGGTCGGCGGCACACTCGCTCGCCTGGGCGGCCAGGGACGCGCCGGGTTCGTGCTGCTGCAATGGAAAATGTCTGAATTCCAACTTGACTTTTCCGGAGGAGATATAGTTGTCAACGAGGCCGGGCTTTACGCGCTCGTTGAAGGCGGCACACGCAGGACAGCGAAAGTCTTCCCAAGCTTGAACGGTTACCGGGGCATCGGGATCGCCCAGGATGTTCCGATTCTGCCACGCGGAAGGAACCCCGGAATAGTCGGGTAGTTCAGCTGAAGTTGGTTCACTGTCAGAAGCCGCGGCCAGGATGACCGCTAACAGTCCTGCCAGCAAGGCAACTCCGCCGACAAGATAGATGCTCAGAGACAACCGCTGTCTGCTATTGGCAATAAGGTCTTTCGCTTTCACCTACTTGGTCCTTGCCTTTGCAATTGCGCCTCTGCCCAATCGCAGGCTACAGAAACTGTGTACTGGCGGGCGTCTGGGACCAGATTTCCCATATTTGACCCCTTCATTGGGAAAAGGCCTGATATTGGAATATAGCACCGATTCCTGTACTACACAAAACAGAGTTGGATTTTCCCGGCGGCCACTTCGACCAGTTTTCGCTGCGACTGCTTTCCGAGTAAGCTAATTCGGGAAAGCGCTGAAGAAGAGTGGTTTACGGTTCGGAGGAATCGTCTCGATGACAAACAATGGTTCGCGATCGCGGGGCTTCGAGAAGGAAAAACTCAAAGGAAAGGTTGCCGTCGTCACGGGCGCAAGTCGGGGCATCGGTGAAGCAATTGCCGATGCGCTGGCGGCGGAAGGCTGCCGACTGATTCTGGCGGCGCGCAGTATAGACAAGCTCGAGGAAGTTTCAAGTGGGCTGCGGCTGCGACACGGGGTAGAGGTCATGACAGTGCCTACTGATATCGGCGACGAAGGCCAGGCACGAAGGCTCATAGAAACAGCCGCGAGTCATTTTGGAGGTATAGATATCCTGGTGAACAACGCCGGAATGGGCATTTACGGCGCTATCGACGAGCTGCATCTGGACGACCTCAGGAAGGTTTTCGAGGTCAACTTCTTTGGCCCGCTCGCGGCACTACAAGCGGCCGTCCCGGTTATGCGCCGAAATGGCGGGGGTACCATTGTCAATGTCAGCAGTATAGTGGGCAAGTTTCCACAGCCTCTGGGGGGAGGCTACACGGCTACCAAGTTTGCGCTTCAGGGCGCGAGCGACGCTGCCCGTGCAGAGTTGAAGCGTGACAACATAGATGTCGTTCTTGTTTGCCCTGGACTAACAGACACAGAGTTTTCACAGCACAGCCGGATCAGCGTGCCAGGCGCTGAGCATCGGCAGGGCGAACGCCACTCACTCGGTCAAGGGGTCGAGCCGACAAGAGTCGGTCGCCGCACCGTGGCGGCGATAAAGCGAGGAGAGCGGGAGGTTTATGTGACCTTTTTTGATCGCGCCCTCGTGTGGTTCGCGTTGCATTTCCCCGGACTCTTGCAGTGGGCGCTCGTCTACGTCACGCGTTACCGGCGAAAGCGGTTTGAAGAAGGCGAGCGTCCGCACGAATAGGCGCGTCAGTCCGGTTTGACCAGGACAACGGTTGACAGACCGGGTTTCCGCGACTCCCGCTTGACCTCAAGCGCTCATTGTTGTCGAAACAGTACCCACATTGGCTGCTTCCCTACTTCATAGGTATTCAAGGGTGACAGCAACCCGCTTTCAGGATCGATCGCGTATGCTGCTGCGTTGCCCGTCCCTTGTCCTGCGGCCAGAAGATACCGACCTTCAGGGTGGATATTGAAGACTCGAGGGACTGCTTCTGTGCTCTGCCATCCCTGCAGTTTGATAGCTCCGCTCCCCGTGTCGACCGAAAAGACGGCAATGCTTTCGTGGCCTCGATTCGTGACGTAGAGTGTGCGCCCGTTCGGGTGCAGATGAATCTGGGCACAGGTGTTGGCGCCGGTAAATCCTTCAGGAAGAGACGAAATCGTCTGAAATGGGCGCAACGTACAGCCAACTTGACTTGACTGGGTTCGACCAATGCCTGGCCTGTCAAAATGGTAGGCAGTGACGCAGGACGCGTCCTCGTCTGACGTGTAAACAAACCGCTGGTCGAGGGAAAAAACGAAGTGCCTTGGGCCAAGCCCATCGGCCGCGACCACACGAGGCGCAGAAGGGCTGGGCGAAAGTTGACCGGTTTGTTCGTCAAACTGGAACAGGAAGATACTGTTTGCTTCAAGCGGATGCGGCACAAGAGCGTAGCAGTTCGTTTCATCAGTCTCAATGCAGTGAGCGCGGGCATCCGTCGTCACACTACATGCTTCTGCGCCGATTGAGCCATCGGTCTCGATCCGATGGACCATTGCCTTACCCGCTCGGTAATAGGCGCTCATCAGAAAGCGGCCTGTCTTGTCAGGGGCGAGGTAACAGGCATCAGCGTCCAACTGTCGCTTGCCCAGCAAGTGTAACCCGCCATCGCGCTCGATGCGAAATGCCGCCAGCTCATTGCTGGCCCGCAGAGAGCAGTACAGCGTCCGCCCATCGGGAGAGCTTGCCAACGCGGAAGGGCCTCCGACTGCGCGGACATCCTGGCACTGTTGCAATTTGCCGTCACTTTCCATTTCATAGATGCGGATCAGGTCGTCACCAGATACGGTTATGTAAACGAGTATGGTCATGTTGGGCTCCTCGGACAATAGGTTGAACGCCAGGAAGAAAGTTCCAAGGCCTCATTTCCGTTCAGGAGTCAGCTCATTGCATTACTGACTGCAATGCCGGCATGGTTGGCAATCCATATTGCCATTTCTTCTCCGCATCTCCCTCCTGGTTTGTGGAAAGCGGCGACTGATGTAATGTTTGCGGAATCGAACCGTTTCCGAATTTCAAATGAGGCAAATTAACGATGGTGAAAAGAGTTTGGATGGAATGGCCCCTGCCGCCCGCGATGCTTCCACAGATCACGGAGCTGGCAGAGATCGTCGATGACGGCGATATGGAGAAGCTACATGGCTCTACGGTAATCTCCGGCATTCGCCGTTACTATGACGGCGAATTCATGGATCGAGTCGGGCCAAACCTGCTGCAAATCGCCAAGCCCGGCATTGGTGTCGACAATATTGACCTCGACGCCGCTACATCGCGTGGCATTCTTGTCTGCAATACGCCCGACGCGCCGTCCGAGTCAACAGCGGAGCATGCAGTGGCGCTGTTGATGGCGGTCGCCAAGCGGGTGATGGTCGGCGACATGCACTTGCGGGGAGCATCCGACATTGGACGGGGGGAGATGCCAGGCACTGAATTACTGGGCAGTTCTTTGGGCATCGTTGGTTTCGGACGAATCGGCCGGCGCGCAGCAGCGATGTGCGCGCTGGGAATCAGGATGAACGTTACCATTTTTGATCCGATTCTGCCAGACAGTTTCCAGTTGCCTGAGGGCGTTTCCCGGACTGATGACCTGGATGCGATTTTCGCTGAGAATCAGTTTGTAACACTGCACACGCCGCTTCTTCCGGAGACACACCACCTCGCCAATGAGAGGCGGCTGCGTCTGATGAAGCGGGGCAGTTATCTCATAAATGCATCACGCGGGGGTGTCGTTGACGAGGCCGCTCTTATAAAGGTATTGAGCGAGGGACATCTGGCAGGCGCAGGGCTGGATGTCTTCGATCCCGAACCACCCATGGCAGCCAATCTCTTCGAGAACAGTAGGTTTCACCAGCGGATGTGGCTCTGAACGGGCCCAATGTGCTGGTCGGAGCGTTCCGAGATCGGCCAGCTACGCCACTCCTCAACGACCGCGATCAGCCCTCCAACCGCTGCCTCAAAAATGACTTTGCCTTTCTCAGCTGTTGCAAGCGTCGGGTCTCCGTGGACACCCAAGCGGGTCCATCGGCCCCAGAAGTCGTTGAACCGGACCGGGTTGGTATAGACGCTGTCGGAGCTGACAAACTGGCCGCGAACATCATCGTCGGCTTCGGCCTTGTCCATCTGCACGCGCTCCGGAGCCAGGTGAAGGTAGAGCGATGTCTCGAACTCATCCGCGTGCGCCATCACCTCCGTCTCCTTGACAGAGTTGAAGGCTTCCATCGCCAGCCCGAAGTACCCCAGAGCTCCGCACAGCGAGTCGGTTTCCAGCACCGTTTTCCGGGCGACAAGATCGATCAAGGGGGTGTTTGAGCCGTGTCCGTTTACCAGGAGAATCTTTTCAAAGCCATGATAGGCGACGCTCTTGGTAATGTTGAGACAAAAGGCGATGAAAACTTCCGGTTCGATATGGATTGTACCGGGAAAGTCGATATGATGGAGATTCAATCCATAGGAGATTGGCGGCAAGACCAGTATCGAATCCGGCGCGCGGCGTCCTGCCTCCAGGCAAACCGATTCGCACAAAAAGACGTCAACGTCCAGTGGGAGGTGGCGGCCGTGCTGCTCAGTCGATGCTACCGGGAGCAGGACGACTTTCTGAGCCGCGATGGCATCGTTCATTTCCGCCCAAGTCAGACGGTTGTAGCGGTATTCGGTTTGAGGATCCATTGGTCTGCCTTCTCCAGTGCGTGCTAGTCCCTTTTCCGGAATCCAATCTGAGCCATCTGACACGTTTCCGGTGTATCAGCGCGAACTGGTACGGACATTTCGGTCCGCCGTAGAGGGATATTCGCTGAGACACTTGCAGGGTCAACGAAAGGCTTCGGCCTCGTCCATCGGTTCGAAGCCTACAACCTCGCGGGCATGAGAAATATCCCTGTAGCCCCATTTGTTCCTGGAGAGGGCATAGAAGATATCAAATCTAAGCTCCGACGGAGCGACGATGCATCGTTCCACCATCTGACTGATATCTCTCTGGCTGCACCAAACTGAGAACTGACGGGAATCGGTCGGCCGGTCTACTTCATTGACAAGCCCAATTCGCAGGCAGATAATGGAAAGTTCTGAACTGTCCGTAAACTGCCTGGCCAGCGCTTCACCCCATACCTTGGTTGCCCCATATACACCTGTGGGGCGGACAGGGGTCTCATGCGTGATCATCGGCCAAGGGCGCTGGACGTTCTCGTAGTCGCCATTCACGAGCGCACGATATGGTTGTGCCTGTTCCCATCCGGAAATCGTCGAACCGCTGCTGGCGAAAACTAACCTGGAAACACGCGCTCTGCGAGCTGCTTCAAAGACATTGTAGGCGCCAATCAGGTTCGGATCGCGGACGCGCTCCCAAGGGTCGCGGCCACGGGCCGAAGCGGCGAGATGCACGACGGCATCCTGACCTTCGAAGGCCGGGAGGATGGAATCGAAATCAGCGATGTCCGCTTGTACTGTGCGCACGCCGGGTACGAGACTGCGGTTGAGAGCGGTCAAGTCGTAGCGGCCTTCCAGATGCTGGCGGACTGCGCCGCCGATCAGGCCGCTCATGCCCGTCACCAGAATTCGTTGTGTCATCGGATAGCTCCTGGCAGAGGCTTGAGGGAGGTGTTCGTCAGCTTGGGTGCGAACAAGGGACTGTCTCTGATTCCCTGCAAAGAGAGGGGCGTCAAAGTTGAAAAACTGAGTGGAGGCTTGAAACCGCTAAGACTCAGCCTTCGTTGAGCAATATGCGGCCACATGAGGGGCAGTTGAGCGGGTCATCACTGTATCGAATATTGTTTAGAATTCCGACTGCGACTTGCGTATGGCAGGCTCCACAGATCTCGTCTTCCAACAGGGCGACGGCCACGCCATTCTTCCTGCGACGCAAATGTTCGTACTTTTCCAGGTTTTCTTCAGAGAGTATGTCTGCCACTTGCTCGCGCGCCTTTTTCAAGTAGATATACTCTTTCTTGCGTTGATCGATCTCTGTCTCAAAGGCGGTCTTTCGATTCGTCCACTGTTGTTCAATTTCCACAAGATTGGCCTGCTTTTTCTCCAATGTCGCCTGAAGAGAGTCGACCATGACCAGGCGCTCGACGCTCCGATTCTCCAGGTCCGTCCTGTGTTCTTTCATGGCGTCAATACTGGATTGCAAGGCCTGAAGTTCTCTTGGATTCTGCAATTCGCCGCTCATCAGGCTCATTTCGGATTCTCGTATCTTTTCGGTCAGTGAACGTGATTCGAGTTCAAGGTCCTGCTGTTCCGAGCGTGTGCCCTGGAGTTCCTCATCGATAGAGTCGACTTCCTCGCGAAGCGCATCCAGTTCCGTCGATCCTTCCACTGCTCTACTGAGAAGGAGAATCCTTCGCCGGACTTTGTCGTACAGTGAGTCGATTTCGTACATCTTGAGCAATGCAGCTTTTGCGTTCACGTTTTTCCCCACTAAGGTTTCAATGTTCTCGTGTGCGCTGCCGAAAATGTAGTTGACAGCCGGCCGGTTTCGTGCCGGAGGAGCGAGAGCCCGGCTTGGTTGTCTGCAGTGAAATTTACTCCTTGCAGAAGCATCCTGGCATATACAGCGCTATGGACCGGAGGGCAATCCAGCATACAGCCGATTGCGGCGAAGATTTGCCGCGCGGCTTACCTTTTCAGTCAGGTTGCTAAATGCTTGTGCAAGGCGGCCTGGCAAATACAGGAGACCATTCAACTTAACCTATCATATCACTCCTTTACATTTCGAAGCAAAAGGCTGTCAAGGATTGGTCGCGTTGCACTGACCGGTGATGACCATGACGCGGCCCGGAAGGAAATTGCCTTTCTTGGCAACATCCGTAACAATAGGAGATACGAAAAGGTACCGCAGGATTGGGTGACTCCGGCTGGTCGAATCTTGCTGGCGGCTCCGTAGGGGAGTTTGCGCTCATGTCGATGTTCAGATCTTCGCCAGGTCGTGGTGGCCAGAGTTTCGTAGAGTACGCGTTGCTCTTGATCCTGGTTTCAATAGTCCTGCTGTCGATCTTACTGATTCTGGGAAATGATCTGCGCACCTTCATCAATGACGTACTCCAACGCTGGTTCCCGGCAACAGAAGAGTCGTCATTTGAACTACCATTGAGACTCGTCTGGCTCGTGTCACTTGCTGGCCGCTGAGTGTAGTCATAGCAATCAGGCCATCCTCGAATTGCTTCAGAGATTCGGTTCCTACCTGCTCGACCTGGTTTTCCCTCCCCGTTGCGTAAACTGCATGCGAAGCGGCCAGTGGTTCTGCGACTCTTGTGCGCAGCGAGTGCGGCCGGCTCCGTCGCGGCAAGTATGCCAACGATGTGGCATTGAGTTGTCGGGAGATGTGGAAGGGCTCGGGGCTCCTTGCCCCGGATGCCGGGATGCACTGGGATGTGTAGGCGTGGCGGCATTACACGAAGGGCCGCTTCAACCAGCAATCCATGCACTCAAATATGACGGCAGATTGGAACTGGCTCCAATCCTGACACGCTATTTGAGAGCCTTGATCGCGGCGGCCCCCTGGCCTGCCATACTGCGAAGGGTGGATGGAATTGTCCCTGTCCCACTGCACAAAGCCAAGCTGCTGGAAAGAGGATACAATCAGGCCGCATTGCTGGCTGCAGGTCTTACGGTTGGATCGTGTACGCCTGTGCTGGATAGCGCTATCGAGCGGTTCCGGGCAACCAAATCCCAAGTTGGTCTGACAGCTCTTGAACGGGCCGATAATGTAGTGGGGAAATTCAAGGCGGACCCCAGGCTGGTGACTGGGAGGAGGCTGCTGCTTGTGGACGACGTCTTTACGACGGGCGCGACGATGCGAGAGTGCGCAGTCGCCTTGCGCAGGGCGGGCGCAATCGCTGTCTACGGACTGGCACTGGCGAGACCCGCCAAGAGGTAGCTTGCCCTGGTCCTTCAAGAAGTGAGGTAGTTGGTTGTGTCGCCCGCGGCGACAGCTGCGTTTTCCCCGACGGTCAAAACTCTGCCAAGAAGATCGAACGAAAGTGAAGGGAGATAAAAGGATGAATCTGACGGTCCACGGAAGAAACGTTGCAATATCTGACCGAGTTCAGGACTATGTTGACAAAAAGGTGGGCAGGTTGGACAAGTATCTGCCGCGGATAAGGGAGGCCAGGGTTGAGCTGGTCCGCAGAGAAACACGGGCAGCGGCGGACAGGTACACAGCCCAGTTGACAATATGGGCCAGTGGACAGATTTTGCGTGCAGAGGAGTCCAGCGAAGATCTGTTCGCTTCCATCGATGCCATTGTCGACAAGATGTACCGCCAGATAGAACGATACAAAGGGCGGCGCTTCAAGAGCAAGAGACGCGATGCGGCCGCCGCTGCAGCGGCAGTCGAAGCGTCGGCCACGCAGTTGCCCGATGATTCGCTGAAAATCGTACGCACCAAACAGTTTGTCGCCGAGCCGATGTTTCCTGAAGAGGCAGCGGAACAGATGGAGCTTCTCGGCCACGACTTTTTCGTCTTTTACAATGTCGACACGCGTTCTCTGAACATCGTCTATGGTCGCAGAGACGGCAACTACGGGCTCCTTCAACCTCGGGTAAACTAGGAAAACTGTCCTGAACCGGATGAACTCGATATGCGAGTGCGTCGTTTCACTCCAGGCGTACCGGCGCCTGAGAAAGGCAGCCCGAGGAGGCCAATTCCCGATAGTCGAGTTGAACGGGCCCTGGTTTCAAGAAGATTTGGGCCCGTTGGGAGCACGACTTTCAGGTAATGGAGAGCGCGCTTCAATAGGGCGCGCTTTTTTTCGTCCTTCGGATGTTGCGGAGCCCTGGTTGACAGATGGATAAACACGGACTGATGCGAGTATCCGTCGTAGCCACAGTGTACAACGAAGGGAACAGTATCAGGACGTTGATGGACTCCCTGCAGAACCAGACTCGCCAGCCTGATGAGATTGTCATATGCGATGGCGGCAGTCGAGACGATACCGTGGCCATCCTGAACGAATTTTCAGGGGAAATGCCTGTGTTGCGGATTCTCGTCGACAAGGGCGCCAACATCAGCCGAGGGCGTAATCGCGCAATCAGTGAGGCAGCCGGACCGATCATTGCCTGCACGGATGCCGGCGTACGGTTGGACCCCTGCTGGTTGGAACAGCTGATGGCGCCATTTGAGGCAGGAACTGAATCCGAAGAGCGCAGTGTTGAGGCGGTGGCCGGATTCTTCGTGCCGGACGTTTCAGGCCCTTTTCAAGCGGCGATGGGAGCGACAGTTTTGCCCCGGGAGGAGGAGATAGCGCCTGAACGTTTCTTGCCCAGCAGCCGGTCAATCGCATTTTCCAAGGCGTTGTGGCGGAGGGTTGGCGGCTATCCCGAGTGGCTCGATTACTGTGAAGACCTGGTTTTCGATCTGCGCGTCAAAGTTGCCGAAGAGGAACCCGCGTTTGCCTGGGCGCCGCGGGCTGTCGCCTACTTTCGTCCCCGCACTGAGTTGAAATCGTTTTGGCACCAGTACTACCGTTACGCAAGAGGCGATGGCAAGGCAGACCTGTGGCGAATGCGGCATGCCATCCGCTACGCTACCTATCTGCTCTTGATCCCTGCACTCCTGGGCCACGCGCTGTGGGGACAGGAGGCGCGATGGTTGGGGTGGCTTGGACTGATAGGCGGAGGAATCGTTAATTGTGCCCGGCCCTGGCGTCGCTTGCGGCTGTTGGCGAGAGACCTTCCACTCTTTGCACAAATGCAGGCTGCTCTCTTCGTGCCGTTAATTCGACTGGCAGGCGACCTGGCGAAGATGTCAGGCTATCCGGTCGGCCTGATCTGGCGGCGGCGCAATCTGCACAGGTCAGAGATTCATTGGCGAGATGTATAGCGGACTGGGATTCTGTTTCAGCGAGTCCTTGAGTGAGAAGCGTTGTGCCACTACTCATAGACGGACATAATATAATCGGCTCCGGAGTTCTGGAGAACATCAGCCTGGAGGACGAAAACGACGAAGAACTTTTCGTGTCTCGTCTGCGCGTCTGGCGGAGCAACTACCGGGGAAAGGTGACAGTGATCTTTGATCGCGGCATCGTCGGTGGGGCATCACGGGAGTTGAGCGGCGGCGGCGTCGAGGTCATCTTCGCTCGGAATCCGCAGGAAGCCGATGATTGGATTATGCGTCGAATCCACCTTCGCCCGCAGGGGCTAATCGTCGTCACGAACGACCGGGCGCTGCGACAGGAAGCAGAACTGTACGACATTGAGACGTGGCAAGCGGACGAATTCGTACGGCGAATGCAAAATCGACGAGGGCCTTCCGCCGCGGCCCGCGTCGACGCCTCCCGTCCGGGCAGCGGGATCCCGTCTGCGGAAGACCAGGACGAGATGCTGAACGACCGGGGTGCAGAAAGTCACGTTCATCTGTCCGACCGTGAGGTGTCAGAGTGGCTGGATACGTTTGGTCCTTCAGAGCCTGCAGCCAAGCGGCCGCAAAGGACGGAACGCAGGCCCCCATCCCCAAGTCGGGCTGCGTTTTCGCGGCACCAGGATGCTCTTCGAAAGAGGCTGAAGGGAAAGCAGCGTAAACGATGAGCATGGCGCAGCCATAGGGAGAATAACAGGTCAGTACCCATCACCTCCTGAATTTTGCTGGCAGGCAGGCCGCGGCACCCTGGAATCCACCATGCTGATGGAGCAGTTCGATGACCTCCGAAGTCGAACCGAAGAGGAAAGGGCGACGAAGGGTGAAGGCTCATCTGATCGAGGCGACGCCCGGCGACGGCGGTTGGGTGCATTGGGTGCTCTCTGCGCCCGCGATCTGCTTTTTGGGATGGCTGTGGCTGGACCTGTTTCGAATCCTCAGCCCGATTCAATCGCGACCTGTTGACCTCCTGTTGGGCGCTCTCGCCTACGTTGTCCTCGTTCTGCTGCCTTTCGGTTATGGCGCCCACCGCCTCGTGACATCTTTTCCAGGCGTCTTCCAGCAGGCGGGATGGACCGTTCAGCCACTGGAGCCGGTGAAACCGGAAGAACAGCACGTTGTCAAATACGTTTGCTTAACGAAAGAGCGGGCGGTCACCGACGGCAAACGAATCCTGTTGCGAGCGGCGCAGGGGTGGGTGTATCTGGAGATCGGCGCAATTCTGGTCAGCGCAGTGGCTATGGTTCCGCTCTTTTTCAGCGCAGTTGAATTCGGATTTGGCCGCTAGCAATTCAGGGCTACATAAGACCTTTTCAGCCCTGTATTCGGCCTGAACAGACTTTTCAGAAGGAGTTCGTGATGGAACCCAGTCAACTTATCTCTTTTTACCAGAAACAGCAGGCGCAGATTCTGGAAACGATCGGCGAGCACGTAAAGGAGGAGACGCCAACAGACGATAAGGGACGACTGGATTCTTTTGTCGCCCAGCTTGCCGACCGCTATGCGGCAGCTGGATTAAGTACGGAAGTCATCCCCAATCTGTCACGCGGCAACCACCTGCGAGCCCGCTTCCAAGCAGAGGAGCATGTGGACCAGCCTGAGGCGGAGCCGGTCCTGATTCTCTGCCATTACGATACCGTCTGGCCTGTCGGATCTTTGGACACCCATCCATTTCGGGTTGACGAACAGGGATGGGCCTATGGTCCCGGCATATTTGACATGCAGTCGAGTCTGGCCCTGGTGGAATATGTGTTCCGGGGTGTCAGGAGCCTGAACTTGCGACTGCCGCGCCCGGTAACGGTGCTTGTGACGTCTGACGAGGAAGTCGGCAGTCAGACCTCTCGCGACCTGATCGAAGAAGAGGCCCGGCTCGCCGCGTTCGTCCTGGTGTTGGAGCCGCCGTTACCCGGCGGCAAACTGAAAACAACCCGAAAGGGCGGGGGGCATTATTCGCTATCAATAACTGGGCGGGCAGCGCACGCCGGCGTCGAGCCGGAAAAGGGAATCAGCGCCATACAGGAGCTGGCCCTCCAGGTATTAAGTCTGCATAGCCTCACCGATCTGGAGGCAGGTACGACGGTAAACGTCGGTGTTGTCGCCGCAGGGACGCGACCCAATGTCATTGCGGCGCATGCGGAAGCCCGCGTCGATGTCCGGGCCTGGACTGCAGAGGAGATGGGACGGGTCGACAAAGAGATAATGGGCCTCAGACCGAACCTGGCGGGAACTCAACTCAAAGTCACCGGCGGTGTGAGTCGTCCTCCATTGGAGAGGACCGTAACGGGGCCACTCTTCGAACGGGCCCAGGCCATCGGTCATACGCTCGGACTGGATCTTCAGGAGGCCGGGACCGGTGGCGGCAGCGACGGCAACCTGACAGGTGCCCTGGGCGTCCCTACTTTGGACGGACTGGGCGTCCCTGGGCACGGCGCACATGCCGACCATGAACATATCGAAGTGGACAAAATCGGGGAGAGGGTGGGCCTGTTGACTGCGCTACTGATGGGGCTTTCTCCATGAAGCGGCTCGCTTCAAGTTAACTCAGCGGTCTGGCTGCAACGAGACACGCCAACTGACAGTCGCGAGGGCGCACAGGCTATGGACTTCAACCATTATTTCTCCAACGATGCAGTCGATTCGGTATTGAAAAGTTGGGGGCAAGAGTATCCGCACCTTGCCAATGTGAACGAACCAGGAAGAAGCCATGAGAAGAGGACGATCCCTCTTCTTACTTTGACCAATCGAAATACGGGGTCTGATGAGGACAAGCCGGCGATCTGGATCGACTCAAATATTCATGCACGGAGGTTGCCGGCACGACGGTAGCTCTTCACATCGCCCACACGCTACTGTCCGGCTATGGGAGCGACGCGCGTTGTACCCGGTTGTTGGACGACGTTGTATTTTATATTGTGCCGCGGCTGAATCCCGACGGGGCGGCTTTGGGGCTGGCCGAGAAACCCGCGTATGTGCGTTCCGGCACTCGTCCATACCCCTTTATGGAACCTGTGGCCGGTCTGCATGAGGAGGACATTGAGGGCGACGGACGCATATTGCAGATGCGGATCTCCGACCCCCACGGTGACTGGAAGATCAGTTCACTCGACGCCCGGCTAACGCAGAAAAGAGGGCCGGATGAACATGGAGATCGGTACTACAGGCTTCTGCCAGAAGGACGGGTTGAAGATTTCCATGGAGTGAAGATTGCGCTGGGGGTGATTCTTCGGCCTTTCAGCACAAGGCCGGACGAAAAAATGGAGACCGGCGGCCTTTGGGTGTATGAGTTGATGGGAGAGCGTGGAAAGGAGCTGCCCGAAGGTGTCATCCTGTCCAGCGGGCAGGCAAAGACCGAGATGGGACATCTGGAGGGCCGCAGCGGCAAGCTCTCGGTCAGTACAATCTTCGCGGCAAGCCCGACCGACAATCGTGCCTGGGCTGAGTGGATTCTTCGAGGGCAGCCCGGCGCCGAGGTCAAGGTCCGGATCCGCAGCGACCGCATCGGTTCTTTGCAGGATAGCGTGGTCTTGCGTTAGAGTCCCGGCAACAGGCGGGGGGAGGGCGCCGGCCTTGCCTGACGAGGTTCGGTTCTCAGTTGTTGGTTTGGCGCATATAGAAAAGGTCTCTCTGAAAGAGCCAACGGAAGGGTTCACCTCTTGGATAAGACCAAGCTGCTGATCGTCGAGGACGAGCCGACACTGCTTGATACCCTGAAGTACAATTTGGAGAAGCAGGGATACGAAGTCGTCACTGCTTCGGACGGCGTGCAGGCACTATTGACAGCCAGGACCGAGAAGCCCGACATGGTGGTCCTCGACGTCATGTTACCGGGTCTGGACGGCTTTGAAGTCTGTCGAATACTTCGGCCGGAGATGAGTCTGCCGATACTGATGTTGACGGCAAAGGATGAAGAGGTGGATAAAATTGTCGGCCTGGAAGTAGGGGCGGTCGACTACCTCACCAAGCCATTCAGCATGCGAGAACTTCTGGCCAGAGTGAGGGCGCACCTGCGTAGCGTCCGGCTGTTGCGTGAAGAGCTCGAAAGCTCGGGCTCGGCAGATCAGGAGTCGCCTAACGGTGGCGTAGTATTCTCATTCGGCGATCTTGTAATTGACGAGAGCAGGAGAGAGATAAGGCGCGACGATGACGTATTGGCGCTGAAACCGAAGGAGTTTGAGCTACTCCTCTTTCTGGCCAGGAACCAGGGAATCGCCCTGAGCCGGAGCCTGATATTGGAACGAGTATGGGGATGGGATTTCGACGGCGGCAGCCGAACGGTAGACGTTCACATCCGCTGGCTGAGAGAGAAAATCGAAGTTGACCCGGCCCATCCCAATCGCATTGTAACAGTAAGGGGCATCGGATACCGATTTGACGGGTAAACGTGCCGGTTTCGGCGCCGGAATTCGCGTTTCGCCACCTTCCGAGAGTGCCCTGACGGCCCCATCACGGCAAATGCTTGGGTTTCGCTCAATCCGCTGGCGAATCGCTGTCCCGTTTTGCATATTGACCGCAGCTGTTTTAGCGGGCTTCTACCTCTTTTCCCTCTCCCAACTCCGACAGTTCCATACAGACCAGCTTCGGAGTCGCCTGACCGCTGACGCCTTACTTTTGTCCGGAAACTTGCGACTGAGCGAAGGGTTGGCCGAATCGCTCTGGCAGGCAGGCGACGTTGAAGCGGCCAGGCTCGTGCGGGCGTGGGGCGATCAGCTTGACGCCCGGGTCACGGTTGTTCTTGCTGACGGCAGTGTTCTGGCCGACTCTCAGGTGGACCCGTTAGACATGGCAGGTCAATTCGAGCAGCCGGAAATCAGGGCGGCATTGAATGAAGGGACCGGGTACAGTGTTCGTACGAGCCGTGCATTTGGCTTCGAGATGCTGTACGCGGCTGCGGCGGTTACGCCGAGTAGCGTTGATCGCGCCAGTACCGGCAGTCAACCGCAAGCAGAGGTGCTGGGCGTATTACAGGTGTCGGTGCCGAGTACCGAGATAGATGCCGCGCTCAACCCATTGCGAAGGGCCTTTCTGGTTGTGATGCTACTGGCATTAGCGGCAGGTATCGGAATTACACTGCTTGTGTCCGAGATGACTTCACGGCCTTTCAAGCAGCTTATTCGTGTAGCATCACGCCTGGCACAGGGGGAGCTTGAGGAACGAATCGAGCCCAAAAGTTCGGATGAGGCGGGACAGCTAGCCAGGGCCTTCAACCGTATGAGAGACCGGCTGGAGGCGCAGGTTGCGTCGGTCACGCGTGAGCGGGAGAGACTGATCTCTGTGCTCAACAACCTGGTCGACGGCGTCTTCATCCTCGACAGCGATGGGCGAATTCGGCTTTTTAACCCGGTGGCGGCGCGCATGGTTGGGTTGGAAACGAAGGGGAACTCCGACTCTTCTTCAGAAAGTGAAAAGGCGGCGGAAACGGATGACAGTGCGGCCTCCTCTCCGAATGCGCATGCTGGTTCCCCTATTCCCCACTTCGACTCGCGCAGTTTGCGAGGCCAACCCCTGGCCCAGATTGTACGCGATCACCGAATCGTTGAAACCTGGCAAGACTGCAGGCAGGATGGAAAGCAGGCTGAGAGTATCTTTCAGTGGGGAAACAGGACGATGCGCGTCATTGCACTCCCCTTTGTGGCTGGCGGAAGCGACGGCTTTATCGTTCTGCTGCAGGACATGACGGAACTGCACAGGCTTGAACGCGTGCGCCGCGACTTCGTCAGCAACATTTCTCACGAACTGCGTACGCCGTTGGCGTCTCTGCGAGCCCTGGCAGACACCTTGCGAGACGGGGCGCTCGACGATCCCGTAGCAGCGCCGCGCTTTCTGGACCGGGTCGAGACGGAAGTGGATGCCCTCTCCCAGATGGTGCGCGAACTCCTGGAGCTTTCCCGCATCGAATCCGGGCAAGTTCCATTCCGTTTCCAGCCCGTGCCTGTCAGTGAAACTGTACTGACGCCGGTCGAGAGATTGCAGCCACTTGCCGCTAGAAGCAACATCAACCTGATCGTCGACCTGCCCCCAAGACTTCCTCGCGTCTATGCAGATGCGGAACGCATACACCAGGTTGTAACGAACCTGGTGCATAATGCGCTGAAATTCTCTTTGGCAGGCGGGTCGGTCAGAGTCTCGGCTGACGCAGAGGCCGGGGGCCCGCATGTGACGATTTCCGTTAACGATACAGGCATCGGCGTTCCCGCCGAAGACACGGACCGCATCTTCGAGCGGTTCTTCAAAACCGATCGCGCCCGTGCAAGCCTGGGTACGGGGTTGGGGCTCGCTATTGCGAAGCACATAGTGCAGGCACACAGGGGCCGAATCTGGGTTGACAGCAGAGAGAACCGGGGCAGCACCTTCTCATTTACCCTTCCCGTCGAGCCGAATGGCGGTCAAGTTCGGAGGGAGAGCTGAGCGCGCTTCGCTTCATATGAACTCTGGTTCTGCCTTCTCCTTTCTTCACGTTCTTTACCCAACAGGCGCCATCCCTCTAACTTCCTCTTAACCGATCCCTAAATCTCCATTTACATCTCCTGTACCTCGCGTTAATCGGGGCGCGTTAGTCTTGCAGGTGAAATGAAAACCACAACATCACGAATTCGCCCAGTAGAGCCAGAGAAGCCACCGGTTGCGCCTGAAACGCGCTGTGCCGGGCGTGAGGCTCCTCGAACTGGGTCGCAAGAAAGGAAAGGGGGGCAGATGCTGCCGGCTTCACTCGAAAGATTCATTCTACACTGCAAGATCGACTCGTTCCATAAGATCTGGTTCCTCCTGTTTCTTCACCAGCACTCTGAGGAAGACCGGATCAATCGAGACTATGTGCGCCAGGTCACTTTCACCGACGCGCCGACCTTGGATGAAGTGATCGAAGAGCTCCAGGACGCCGGGCCGCTGATATCGACCGGTGAGGCGCTCAGCCTCAGAGACGCGCCTGAGGCGCGCTCTGATTTGGACGCGATGGCACACATTTTTGAAGATCCGACTGGCAGACAGGAGCTTTTGCGAAGGCTGTACAAGCATGCGGTAGCTCCATTGTAGGGAGATCCTTCTGAAAGCAGAACACAGACGTTAATGGACTCTTAACGCAACGAATAAGGGTTGTTAACGCCTGAAGTGGGTTTCATCACAGGTCATTAACCTGATAGCGATATGCTGGCAGCAGTAGTTGGCATTAAATCCATTTCCTTGATTCTGAGGGAATGAGCCAAACGGGCGAAACATCCGCGCGGGCTTTCATTGCAACTTTCTGCACCAGCAACACAACCACAAAGTCATTTGTCAAAGGAGAGAAAATGCGTCGAGTATTGCTTGTTTGGTTCCTGGTAGCCGCACTAGCACTGGCTGCATGCGGCGGCTCAGACGAGGAGGCGGCTTCAGTTGACGAGCCTGCCATGGAAGAGAAGACGATGGCCGCGGACGATATGTCTGACGGGCTGCCGGAGGTGAATCCTCTGGAAGTTACCGGTGACCTTATCACTGCCGGCAGTTCGACCGTCTTCCCCCTGTCCGAAGCGCTGGCCGAACGCTTCAAGGACGAAGGTTACGCCGACAACATCACCATCGACAGCATCGGCAGCGGGGCAGGCTTCGAGCGCTTCTGCGTCACCGGTGAGTCCGATGTCTCCAACGCAAGCCGGCCCATCAAGGATTCTGAACGGGAATCCTGCGGCGCTATCGACCGCATTCCGATTGAGTTCCGCGTCGGCACCGATGCCCTGGCCGTTACCGTCAGCAAGGACAACGACTTCGTTGACAACCTGTCCATGGAGCAGCTGGCGATAGTATTCTCCACTGCCACTACCTGGGCTGATGTCAACCCCGACTGGCCGGCTGAGCCGATTCAGCGCTTCAGCCCCGGCACCGACAGCGGCACATTCGATTACTTCGTCGAAGAGGTCTTCGACAAGGACAAGGAGCCGATCCTGAGCGCCGACGCCATCCAGCTGTCCGAGGATGACAACGTCCTGATCCGGGGCGTCACCGGCAGCCCCTACGCCGTCGGTTACTTCGGCTACGCCTACTACCAGGAGAACGCCGACACGCTGAAGATCGTCGCCATCAACGGTGTCGAGGCGACAGCCGCCAACGTCGACAACGCCAGCTACCCGCTGGCCCGCCCGCTCTTCATCTACTCCGATGCAGGCATCATGGCCGAGAAACCACAGGTCGCCGCCTTCATCAACTTCTACCTGACTTACGTCAACGAAGAGATTGAGCGCGTGGGTTACTTCCCGACTGAGAGTTCCATTCTCGAAGCCGCCAGGCAGAGCCTTTTGAACGCGATGAAGGCCATGGAACAGTAAGTAGTCATGAGTCGGGTTGCCGCGACGGCAACTTTAGTTTGCAACGTCAGGAGTTGGGGTTCAGGGTGTATTCCTGGCCCCAACTTTCCTAATTGCAGGCCATGGGATTAGAATGGGCCGCAAGCGGAGGCCGACCTCCCCTTGGCAGATGAAGTGGAGTTAATCGGGCGCAGTTCTTCGAAGAGAAACGTGCGCCAACCAGTTAGCCACAAACTCTTGAGAAGCGAGGGAAATCATGACACGATCGGCGCCAATAGCGCAAGCCGCCATTTCTGCTGAGTCGATGCGAGGGCCGATGGCGGGCGCTGATAGCAAAGGCGAATCAGTCCTGGGAGGGGGACCCCCGCTGGACCTGAGTCGCAAGCCGAGAGTCACCGAGTCGTTAATCCAGGGATTCCTGTTTCTTTGCGGCGCCATTTCTATTCTCACGACCTTGGGCATTGTCTATGTGCTGGGGCGTGAGTCACTTTTGTTCTTCGCCAACGAGGAAGTGAACTTACTCAAGTTTTTCGGGGGAACCGAGTGGCAGCCGGCCATTGGAAGGTTTGGCATCTGGCCGCTGGTAACCGCTACTTTCATGGCCAGCTTGATAGCGATGGCGGTAGCGCTGCCAATGGGACTATGTATCGCTATTTATTTGAGCGAGTACGCCCCCCAGCGAACGCGGAGCATCTTGAAGCCGATTCTTGAGGTTTTGGCGGGGATTCCAACGGTTGTATACGGGTATTTCGCACTGACCTTCATGACGCCCTTGTTGCGCGGCATATTCGGCCGCGACATTGTTGAAATCTACAACACTGCCTCCGCTGGCATCGTAATCGGCATATTGGTCATTCCCCTCGTCAGCTCGATGAGTGAGGACGCCTTGAGCGCTGTTCCAAATACGCTGCGCCAGGCCTCATATGGATTGGGCGCCACGAGGCTGGAAACCGCAGTGCGCATCGTATTGCCGGCTGCCCTTTCGGGAGTCGCAGCGGCCTTCATCGTGGCGATTTCCCGCGCGATCGGAGAGACGATGATCGTGGCCATCGCAGCCGGCGCCGGCCCGAACTTCACTTTCTCACCCTTTCGTGCAGCTGAAACAATGACGGGGCATATTGTGCGCATCAGCGGCGGCGACCTGAGTTACGATTCGATCGACTACAACAGCATCTTTGCCATCGGTCTGCTACTCTTCCTGCTGACGCTAAGTCTCAATGTCCTGAGTCAGTGGATTGTTCGCCGCTTCCGTGAAGAGTACGAATAATGGCTATCCACCAACAGCAAACTGTGTCGCAGCCTGCTGACGGGCTAATGCCCTCGGGGACTGCCTACCACGAACAGGTCGTTGCGCGGCAGCGCCGGGGACGGACCTGGGCGGTAGTCTTTCAGGCAGCTATGCTCTCCGGCATCGTTGTACTGTGCGCCCTTCTCTTGAACATTCTCAATCAGTCCTTCGGCTACGTCGCGATTGTGAACACCATTGACCCCGCAGAGCTGGCAGTTGACGGTGTGCCGCTGAACGAGCTGCCTAAAGAAAACCTGGTGGAGATTCTGGAAGCGAATATCTCTGCGGGGTTGATGCGTCGCTATGAGAACGACATGCCCTTTTCCGAGAGAAGCCGCGAAAATGTTCACGACCTGATTCTGGAACGCGTGGTAGAACCGCAAGTGCAGGCGACCTGGGGTCTTTTCGATTCCATTTTCGCACGAGGGAGCGTGTTCGCAGAAGCTGAAGAGCGATTCCCCGGTTCAGATGTCTATTTTCGGAGCTGGCTTACGACCAGTTTCATAAGTAAGTCGCAGTCGAGCGAACCGCTGCGCGCCGGTGTACGGACCGCGATCTTCGGCTCACTGTGGGTGGTTGCCATTACCATATTGTTTTCTTTTCCCATTGGCGTAGGAGCGGCGATCTACCTGGAGGAGTACGCGCAGAAGGAGCGCCTCCTCAACAGGTTGATCCAGACCAATATCAATAACCTGGCCGGGGTTCCGTCGATCATCTACGGAATGTTGGGGCTGGCAATCTTCGTTCGAATCTTGGAGGTATTCACAAGTGGAGCGTTCCTGGGCATTGGCGACCAGTCCACCGCCAACGGCCGAACAATCGTATCGGCCGGTCTGACACTTGGTCTTCTAATCCTGCCATTGATCATAATCAACGGTCAGGAGGCGATTCGAGCCGTTCCCAACTCTCTGCGGCAGGCGGGCTTTGGATTGGGCGCGACCCACTGGCAGGTAATCTGGCATCACGTCTTGCCGAGCGCCATGCCGGGCGTCTTGACCGGGACGATTCTGGCCGTAAGCCGGGCAATTGGAGAGACAGCCCCGTTGGTGATTGTAGGCGCTTCAACTTTCATCGCCCTGGACCCCAGCGGGCCATTCTCCAAATTCACCGTTCTGCCTATTCAGATCTACCAGTGGACCTCGCGGCCGCAGGATGAGTTCCGGAATCTGGCCGCGGCAGCCATTCTGGTCCTTCTCATTCTATTGCTGTCCTTAAACGCCTCCGCGGTGCTATTGCGAAATCGCTTTGACCGCAGTCGGGCTATCGCATAGAGGAATATCCGAAATCATGACAGTTGCGATTAAACGCCCCTCGCAGGCCCAGACTGATACGGTCAGCTCTTCGCCCAATGGGACGGGCAGGAATGCAATTGAAGCCGAGAGAATGAGTGTCTTTTACGGCGACTTTTGCGCAGTGCGCGATGTAGACATGAAGGTACCGTCAAACAAGATCACAGCCATCATCGGTCCCTCAGGTTGCGGCAAGAGCACGGTCCTGCGCTGTTTCAACCGAATGAACGATCTGATCGCCAGTGCGCGCATCGAAGGTGAAGTCCTGTTTCAGGGACAGAACATCTACGACAGTGACGTAGATCCTGTAGAAGTTCGACGCCGCATCGGTATGGTCTTTCAGAAACCAAACCCATTTCCGAAAACGATCTATGAGAACGTCGCCTGGGGAACGCGCATAAACGGCTTCCGCGGGGACATGGACGAGATGGTCGAAAAGGCACTGCGGTCGGCCGTCTTGTGGGATGAGGTAAAGGACAAACTGCAACAGAGTGCGCTCGGTCTCTCCGGTGGACAGCAACAGCGGTTATGTATCGCCAGAGCGATTGCGGTTGAGCCGGAGATCATTCTCATGGACGAGCCGGCTTCGGCCTTGGATCCGATCGCCACGCTGCGAATTGAAGACCTGATGAAGGAGTTGTCGGAGAAGTACACAATTATCGTTGTCACGCACAACATGCAGCAGGCAGCCCGGATTTCGGACTACACTGCCTTCTTCAGCGTAGATGACAAACGAACCGGGAATCTGAAAGAGTTTGACAATACCGAGAAGATCTTCACAAATCCGAGTCAGAAGAGCACGGAAGATTACATTACCGGGCGCTTCGGCTAAGGTCACACTGCCCACGGGGTCAGCATGAACGTCGAAAAGAAGCGAGTTCTCATCTTATGCACGGGAAACTCCTGCCGCAGCCAGATGGCCGAGGGGCTCGTGAACGCCTTTCTAGGCGAGAGTTGGCAGGCTTTTTCGGCCGGTACAGCGCCTTCAGGCATGGTACATCCACTCGCGGCGCGGGCGATGGCGGAGATAGATATAGACATTCGTCATGGAGCAACGGAGTCGGTTGAGGTCTATCGAGAATTGCATCCGGACCTCGTGGTCACAGTCTGCGACAGCGCGGCCAGGAATTGCCCGGTCTGGCTGGGGGACGAGGAAGTCACCCACATGCCGTTTGACGACCCGACAAAAGTGATAGGCAGCGATTCGGAAAGGATTTCGGCCTGCAGGCAGGTACGGGATCTGATGCGTGACAAGCTGCTCACGTACCTTCAGAGTCGATAGTCCTTCGGAAGGAAAGGAGACCACCGATGGGACAGCCCCTGCGGACCTCTTTTGCCAGGGAACTGGAGACACTCCAAACTGATACGCTGATGCTGGGAAGCATGGTGATCCAGGCTCTGAAGGAATCAGTAGAAGCGTTGCGGCGCAGAGACATGGAGACCGCCAGGCGTCTGATCAAAGAAGATGAAATAATCAACAAGAAGCGTTTCGAGATCGAGGCCGACTGTCTGCGGTTGATTGCGACGCAACAGCCAATGGCAGGGAACCTGCGGTTGATAGCAGCAGTGCTGGAGATCAGCACAGAGCTGGAGCGGATTGGCGATTACGCCAAAGGTATTGGCCGGATAATCCTGCTGATTGGGCCTGAGGCACTGATCAAGCCACTGGTTGACATACCCCGCATGTGCGAAATCGCTACGACAATGCTACAACAGGCCCTCGATGCCTTCCTGACTCAGGACCTGGAGGCAGCAAGAACGATTCCGCTGCGAGACGATGAAGTGGACGCGCTGTACAATCAGGTCCACCGTGACCTGATTGCCATGATTTTGGAAGACCCGACTCTGATTGACCGCTCAAACTACCTGCTTTGGGCAGCGCACAATCTGGAACGGGCCGCCGACAGGGTGACCAACATCTGTGAGCGGATCATCTTCACCGTAACGGGTGAATTCATCGAGTTTGACATGAATTGAGGGCGATCCGGCCAGCCGCCACCCGCCATTAGTGCGGGCACCCATTCGAAATCCCCTTATATTCCTCCTCCACCCAAGGACAAGCCTCTCTAAACTCCATCGCCAACCTCAGCCGTCACTTTATCGCTGAATATTACGGCTTGTCGTAAGACCAGATTCTTCAGGCTTCCATTTCTTTCTCAACGAGGTTGACGTATGGCTGCGTATCATATAGAATTGTGCCCAATCTACACACGGTCCTTGCACAGTCTTTCCGATGGGATTCTGGAGTTTGCATAAATCGAGAAGTTCCCTTATCATGCGGGACGCAGTCGCGGAAACCCCCTTAGCCGCTGTTTCAGGAGCATTGTCTCTGTATACAATTGATGGTACAATGCCCGCACAGATCAAGTAGCGGGATTGATCATAGTCGTTCGTGTTTTCCGAACTCTTGCTGGACTCAATCATTACCCTTTTTCTTGACCGCCCTTAGGAGGTATGAAATGCTCAATCGACGTGTGAGGTTCTGGGCCGCCATAATGCTCATAGCAATTATTGCTCTTGCGGGCTGTGCACCCCGAGCCGGTCAGGGAAGCATCGATGCCGGTGCCGACCAATTGGTAATTGACCTTCCTGCGCTGGTGCTTGACTTTGGCATGGACGGGACTGCTTCGATAAAGAACGCAGCCGTGGCCGACCTGGTAAGTAGTATCGGGGATGTGGATGTGTCGGTTCCACCTGAAGTGGTCTTCGCAATGGGGGCAAGCAATATTCAGCACATTCAGGTGAGCAATACGCCTGAGGGACTACTGCTTCTTGTCAATGGTCGGAGTATTCCGAATATCAGCTATGACGGCGATTCGCTGAATGCCCTGCCTGGTGCGCTGAACACATTTGGTGTGGTCGTTCCCATGGCAGACCTGCTCTTTGCCCTCGTTGACAGTATCGGGGTCGGCGTGATTGCCCGCTTCGAGCCTGCGCCAGGAGTGGAGGAGATTCCGCTGTATGTAGAAGGTGACAGTGAAGCGGCGATGGACGCAAAGGCCGCGCAGGAAGAGTTCCTGGCCGCGGTAGAAACGCCGCCGCGAATCAACCTGCCTGTCTTCTATGGGGAGGACGGCAGCATCAGTATCGGTGATCTGTCGATCCAGGAGATGCAGGGGATGACGGGAGGCGCACTCGGGGCTCTCGAGATGGGGCTTAGCTCGCTCAGTATGGTTAGAGGCATGGGGATTTCCGAGCTGGGCATCAGCACCGGAGCCGACGGAATCACGATTTCCATTGACGGCAATACCCTGCCGACTCTGGACTGGTCGGACGGCAAAGCCAGCAATCTGATCGAGTTGATCGCCGAAATTCCGTTGCTGGACATGGCAATGCCGGGCATGGGCTCGATGATGCCAATGATCCACCAGATTCTCCCGCTGGTCCAAGCGACAGATTTCGACTTGACACTGCACTTCTAAGTCAGGAACCGCCTGACCGGGTATGGCCGGCAGGGCTGGCCCGACGAAAGCGGGTAGTTGTACAGTTAGAGAGAAAAGGTGCGGCGAATTATCGCCGCACCTTTTTTTGTTGTCAGAAATGGGTTTTCTGTGAGCTCAGCTGGAGATCGGAACGATTGTGGTTAGCCCCGGTAGCCTGCTGGAGACAGAACGGGGAAGCTTTGGATTCTAGGAATGGGTCGAGGTAGGGCCGGTCATATAGAGTTCATCAGATTCAAAGCCGCGCGCCGCGTAGTAGGCCTGGGTACCGGTGGCGGCGATGACGCTGATACTGTCGAAACCTGCCCCGCGACTGAGCCGTCGAGCCTCGTTGAGAAGGCGAGTACCCACGCCGACGTGTTGGGCAGCGCCCTTCTCTGCGCTGCCGATAGCCAGCGCCGGTCCGTAAACATGTACCTCGCGAATCATGGCATTGCCGCGGATCTCGTCCAAAAAGGCCTGGCTCCCTGCAGTAGGCGTTTTGGGCAGACTTAACCTCAGAAATCCGGCAAGGGGCGCCCTTTCAAGATCTGCCTGCGTGCCGCTCCCTTTCTCATCGTCCACGACAACTTGCAGAAAGTGCTCGACCGTTAAGTCGGTCGGGTAGGTTGAGACAGTCAACCGCAGCGCTTCCTCCCGCACCTGTTTGCGCCTCACTTCGCGACAGCGAATACAGCCACAGCGTTCGCCGCGACGCGACAACTCCTCGTGGACTACCTCGCGCAGGTTGCTCGTCTTCACACCGGCCTCGATGTGATGTGCCGGTATGTCTCGAAACAAGCGGTTGATACGTGTGTACGGCGGTATGGTCGGTTTGATATCGGCCAGCAGCGCGACAAGGTCCTTTTCCGTGTAGGGAGTATAATCTCCGGCCAGCCACTTCTCGTAGAGCTCAGTACCGGCGATCAGGGAGCAAGGGTAGATCTTGAGTTCGTCCGGTCGGATTGACGGATCATCAAAGAATCGGCGAAACGAGTCTCGGTCTGATTCCAGAGTGGCCCCGTAGAGATTGGGCATCCAGTGCAGGTGCAACTTGAACCCGGCCGTCCGCAGCAGCCCCAGCGCTTGCCTTACTTCGGTCACGTTGTGGCCGCGCTTGTTCAGCGCCAGAACGTTGTCCTCCAAGCTTTGAACGCCGATCTGTACTTTCGTTACACCCAGGCGACGCATGTGTCGGATTTCATCGGGTGTGATCCAGTCGGGCCGGGTCTCGACGACCATCCCAACGTTTCGGTGCGCCGCCAAGACATTGCGCTCTTGGGCTTCCTCCAGTGCGGAGGACGGCGAATGTCCGGGGTCGCCATAGGTGTTCATGGCGTCAAAACAGCGGCGCACGAACCACTCGCGGTAGTCCTGGCTGTAGGCGCCCCACGTGCCCCCCAGGATCAGCAGCTCCACTTTGCTCGTGTCGTGGCCGATACTTTCGAAGGCATCGATGCGGCCCAGCGTCTGCTTGAACGGGTCGAAGCCGTCGCGTTCGGCCCTTTGCGCGCCCGGTTCGTCGTAGATGTAGCTCTTGGGCATGCGCCAGTCATCGGGGCAGAAAATACACTCCCCAGGACAGCCGGCCGGCGCGGTGAGAACGGTCACCGGCGCTACTCCGCTGGACGTACGCACCGGCTTCATGCGGATTCTGTCCAGAAGAAGCGAATCCGGTTCCAGTTCACCCTCATCGATCAGAAGCCGAAAGCCGGCTATCAGATCGGATTTGGCATAGAATCCTTTGCCGTCCTTCGGGTATCGGGCTAGAATGGAACGCAGCGATCGATTCGTGTCCCATTCGGACTCCTGAACCGCAAGGACGTCCCGGAAGATCGCTGCCAGCGCCGTACGATGTGTAGCCGGTTCGAAGCTCCGTTTTCGCTGCCACTCTTGGGATGTCTGAACTACTTCGGCCGGAATCTCTTCCGGAGCCAAAACTCGTTTCATGGTGGCTCAAAAACTCTCCAAACTGTCGCGGAAGCTGGAATGCAAATCGAGGCGAACAACAGCAAGAATGGAACTGAAGACGCAAAACAGGCTGCTGACGCTGAATCGCCGCTTTTACGAGCAGGTGGCCCACCACTTCGACGCAACGCGCCAAGGATGGACCCCGGGACTTTGGGCCATTCTACCGTATTTCAGGGCCACCGGGAAGGAAAGGCTGTCTGTACTGGACGTTGGCTGTGGCAACGGCCGCTTCGCCCGGCTGCTAGAGGAAGCAGGTATCGTCGCGTCCTATACGGGGGTTGACGGAAACGGGTCACTGCTCCGAATTGCGCAGGAGTCTGCCGCGAACCTCGCAGGAGTCGAAAGTCAGTTCATTCAGGCCGAACTGGCGAATCCGGATTGGTCCAGCGTTTTGGCGGCGAGTAGTCGCGCTGAGAGCCGACATGCCCACGCGACCACTGATTCGATTGAGGCTCCAAAGTATACCGTTGTTCTCTGCACGGCAACCGTGCAACACCTGCCGGGTTATGCGCTGCGATTGCGACTCATGAGGGATCTTCAGCGCTTGAGCTCAGGCTATGTTATCTTATCCTTTTGGCAGTTCCTGAGTAGCGACAGATTCCGGAGCAAGCTGGTCGACCCCGGCACAGTTGGTATCAGCTCCACCGAACTGGAGCCAGGCGACGCGCTGCTGCCGTGGCGTCAAGGCGTAGAGTCAGTCCGTTACGTTCACCAAGTCGATGACGCGGAATTGAGACAGCTGGCTGCCGGCGCAGGTCTGACGGTCTTGCACACGTTTCGCGCTGACGGCAAAGAGGCGGACCTGAATCTATATGCGATCCTCGGCCGCGCTGATGAAAACGCGGCGCTGGTTCAAGACGATCCGAGCACAGCAGACGCAACCGTTTCCTGACCTTTCACCAGATCGAATACAATGGGCGTCATGCAACCAGACAAGCGAACGCAGACTATACTGGACGGTTTTGACTCTCACTTCGGGGGCAAAGCAACCCATCTTGCGATTGCGCCGGGGCGAGTCAATCTTATCGGCGAGCACACGGACTACAATGACGGATTCGTGCTGCCTGTGGCCCTGGACCGGGACGTAAGGGTACTCTTTCGGGCACGCGATGACCACCGTGTCAGGCTCTACGCGCTGGAGTTTGACTCGTGGGCTGACTTCGGGATCGGGGTAACGGAGCGAAACGCGAGACAGTTGTGGCCAAACTATGTTCAGGGCGTCGGGTTGGAACTGGCCGAATATGGCATTCAGCTGCAGGGCTTTGAAGGCATCGTCAGCGGAAACGTCCCGAGGGGAAGCGGCCTGAGCAGTTCGGCCGCACTGGAAATCGCAGCTGCCAAGGCCTTTCTCACGGCAGCCAACCAGATCCACGCGCTGACCGGTCCCCAGTTGGCCAGGGCTGCTCAGAAGGCAGAGAATGAATTCGTCGGCGTCAACTGCGGTATTATGGATCAGTTTATCAGTACACTGGGAGAAGAGGGACACGCCCTGCTGATCGATTGCCGCAGCCTCAGCTATCGGCGCGTACCGTTTCCTGAAGGCGTGTCACTGGTGATTGGCAATACGAAAGCAAGCCGCTCCCTTGCAGGCAGCGCATATAACGAACGGCGAGCACAGTGTGAAGAGGGCGTTCGCCGACTGAAAGCAGTTCTGCCTGGAATCGCCGCCCTCCGGGATGTAAGCCGCGATGAACTGGAATCCCATCGAGCGCTGCTTTCGCATACAGTTTACCGACGCTGTCGTCATGTCGTCAGCGAAAACGATCGTGTGCAGACCACGGTAGCCGCACTGGAGCAGGGCGCTTTTGGAAAAGTAGGCCGGTTGATGGACGCCAGCCACGAGAGCTTGAGAGACGACTACGAAGTCAGCAGCGAAGCGCTGGACAAGATGGTCGAGTCGATGCGCAGTCATCCTGGATGCTTGGGAGCCCGTCTCACCGGGGCAGGGTTTGGCGGCTGCGCCGTAGCACTGGTCCAGGCGGGAGCCGAGAAGGATGTACGAGAAACTGTCCAGGAAAGTTATGCCAGGGCAATGAATCTGTGGCCGGAGATATACATTAGTCCGCCGAGCTCCGGCGCACGTGTCTTGCCCCTCTAGTCTGGAGAAGGCGATGACCGACCGCTACAAAAGTCAGCGTAGCCGCCCGGATTTGGGCGCAACGGGGCCGATTGAGTATGACAGTGGCCTGCTCTCTTGGGAATTCGTCGAAAGCCGCATGCGAAGGGCAGTGAACTATTGGATCGCCAGCGTCCGAAGCAGTGGACGGCCCCATGCCGTACCGGTTTGGGGCGCCTGGCTGGATGACGCCTTCTTCTTCGTGGGTACGGGCCGGAAGATCCGAAATCTACGCGCCAATCCACAGGCCGTTGTCCATCTGGAGAGCGGCGATGAGGTAGTCATCGTCGAAGGCCGCTTTGAAGAGATCTGCCGGCCAAGCCAGGAGTTGCTTCGAAGAGTGGACGAGGAGTTTGTTCGCAAATACGGGACATATCGCCCTAGTGAGCACTTGAACGGACGGAGCACCTCCAGTTTTGCTCCAGAGGGCCTCTTTGCCGTCTACCCGCAACTGGTCATTGCATGGAGCGGAATGGCAGGCGACGCCACCCGCTGGAGGATTGGGACCAGTTAGAGACGACCATGTCGCGCTCGCTTGCTCTTGACTACGCTTGAGCGAACCGAATGGAGACATCTCGCATTCTACTGCTAAAGGGAAGCAAAATGCCAACGCTTACCAACTACACTCAATTCGAAGGGCTCCATTGGGAGACCGGAACTGTCCGAAACTACTATGACTATTGCGGCGTGAAGGCGCCTCATACGGGTAAGCCCTACTCCGAGGCCCTGCTGATGGGTATCAGCGGCGGAGCGGTGATGGGTTACTTCGTCTTCGCCTACCAGGGCATCGACCCGCACGCCCGCATCCTTACCCGAAACACGTTCGACCCGATGGAGACGATGCTGCAGCGCCTCGGCGCAGTTCAGAATGCGCGTCAGACGGCAAGCCCGAATAGGGCGGTGAGTAACCTGGTCGACACTCTGGAAAATGGAACGCCCGCCGTTACCTGGGTTGATGCCTTCAGCCTCCCTTACGACCCGCAGCCGTATGAGTTCGAGATTCCACACATGTTACCGGTGGTCATCTTTGGGTACGACGAAGAGGCCGACCGGGTCTCGATCGCCGACCGCGCGCGCGTGCCCTTGTTTGCTACGACCGGCCAGCTGGCGGCAGCCAGGTCGAAAGTGAAAAAATTCCGGCACCGCATAATGACACTGGAGAAGCCTGATGCCGATCAGATTCCGGAAGCGGTTCGGTCGGGCATCCTGGACAGCATTCAACTGTACACGGAAAAGCCGCCCAAGGGCGCCCGCCACAATTTCGGTTTCGCCGCCTACCAGCGCTGGGCCGACGCGTTGCGAAAACCCAAAATGAGGGGCAGTTGGGACAAGGAGTTTCCCCGCGGGCGCAAGATGTACGCGGGTCTGGAGTCGGTCTTCAGCGATACGCACACCTACGGCAAGGAAGGATTTGCCGAGAGGGACGTCTTCGCCGCGTTTCTGGATGAAGCGACGCTGATTCTGGATCGACCGGGATTGCGAGAAGCCGCGGAGCAGTTTCGTGCAAGCGCGCAGGCGTGGCGCGTACTAGGTGAATTGCTGCTGCCGGACGATGTCCCTGTCTGGGCGGAGGCCCGCAAGCTGATGCTGGAGAACCAGCGGCTCTTTCTCATGCAAGGCGGAGAATCCTTCGAAAAGGGCCAAGCCAACGCCGAGCGCCTGATCGCGATCCGAAGCCAGATGGAGAAGGAGTTTCCACTCTCGGAGGAAGAAGTGGTCGCGTTCAGGGAAGGCATTGTTGAACAGGTTCTGAAGATCAGCGCAATTGAGGAGCAGGCAGTCGCGGCAATGAAAGAGGCGATGGAGGAGAAGTCGGGGACGGGTATTGCCCACTCAGGCGCTCCCGGCCCGCTCCTGGCTGCCATTGACCTGACGTAGACCGGGGAGCATCACAGCGACCGTAGTAACCAGTAGCGCGGCCAGCGCGACTTCACCCCCGACCGCCAGAGGCGCGCCAAACGCGTCGGCGAGTACGCCAGTCTGCAGTCGACCAAACGGACCTGCGCCAATAGCAACGGCGATGGCTCCCATCGCCTGTCCCCGTCTCTCATCCGCGGCGGCGAGCAGAACGATTGAACTCTGCATGATGCCAAAGCAGGCATGACCGATCCCAACCAACAGCAGAAACGCCCAAGAGACCGCGAATACGGAACTGGTTGTGAAGGATAGCAGCGCCAGGCAGTGCAGAAGCGTGCCGGCGATGAAGATCCATCCTGCACTTGCGAAACGCCTTGCCCAGTTGACCATAAACAGGCCGACCACGTTCCCGATTCCCACCGACGCGCCGAGGTAGCCCAGGCCAACAGGTCCCTGATGCAGTACATCGCGTGCAAAGACGGGAAGGAAGTTCATATAGGGAAAGGCAAGCATATTCATGATCATCGTGATCAGTGTCACGGCCAGGATGGACTGATTCTGACGAACGTAGCGGACGCTATCTCTAATCTGAGCAAGAGGGGACGCGCTGGAGGGGGATGAAGTATGTGGAATGGGCTGACGCGTCAGGGCTCGCAGGAGCAGTAGCGAGACTGCCGATAGCCCGCTCAATGTCAGGAAACAGCCCAGCACATTGAATGCGTCGAGCACAACGCCCGCCAGAAGAGGGCCCAATGCGCGGGCGACGCTCATCCCCAGGTTTTCCAGCATCAGTGCGTCGATGACGCGAGGGCGGCCCACCAGATCGGGTATCAGAGCCCGGCGGGTCGGCCAGTCCATCGCCCAGGCGCAGCCAAGTGTCAGGGCGATAACAACAAGGTGCCATAGCGCGAGCAGGCCCGCAGCCAGCAGCAGCGCGACGACCGCGTACATGCAGAATGTTAGCGTTTGCGAGGCGATGATCAGGGGACGGCGACCAATTCGATCGGCAAGCAGGCCGCCAAAGCCGCCGACAAGCAATGATGGGATCGAGCGGCAGAATCCAACAAGGCCGACGAGGCCGGCTGAGTCGGTCAGTTCCAGTACCAACCAGCTCAGCACGATCATCTCCATGTAGTGGGCCAGCCACCAGAGTGTGCTTGATCCCAGGAGAAGGCGATAGTCGGAATTGGCCAGTGTTGCTCTGATACCGGATTCCGGCTGGAGAAAACGGGCGAATCGCTTCGAAGAATCAGTCCACATTTCGCCCTTGCAGCCCCAGTACCCGGTATGCGAATTTCAGGTGAGTTTCCTGTATGTGTTCAGCCGTAGCTGCACTTGGCAAGCCATGTCCGCTGTCCAGCCACACCAGAGTGAAGTCCTTTTGCTGCGCCTCCATCTTACGCGCAAAGCGCTCCATTTGGCGGGGCGTCGCGCGGCTGTCACGGCGTCCCTGAAAGATGAGTAAGGGCGCCCGGATCGCCGCTGCATGGGTGAGGGGAGAACGGTCCCGATACAGCTCCGGCTTTTCCTGGGGCGTGCCGTCGAATATCATTCGCGCCCAGCCTTTCATTGCCGCTGACGAGTCCTCGTAGTTCATCGTCCAATCTACGATTGCCACCGGAGCGATGCCGCCCGCCCACTGGTCCGGCTCCTGTGAAAGCGCCCAAACGGTGAGAAAGCCCCCGTACGATCCTCCCTCGAGCAAAATACCATTCGGGTCGGCAATTCCTTCCCCAATCAGCCAGCGGCGTGCGGCCATCATGTCTTCCAGCTCCCAGCGCCCGACGTCGCCGTTGATCTTTTCCTGAAAGTCGCGGCCGAATCCAGTCGAGCCGCGATAGTTGACGGTAAGATAGGCGAACCCGTGGTCGAGCCAAGCCTGGCTGGGAGCGTCGAAGGCGTTGGACGCGGCGCCGCTGGGGCCTCCGTGGACGTGCAGGATCGTGGGGAAGGGACCATCCGACTCTTCACATGAGGACGGCATTCCCAGCCATGCCTGGACAGACACACCGTCGGAACTGGGAAAGCTGACCGAACGCCAGGGGCGGCCAGGCGGGCAGGGGCCCACTGGAAGAATCGGCTTGGGAGGGTCTGTTGCAGTCAGCGAGAGCAGCTGAGAAGGATGGGAGGCATCGCTCCACTGCGCCCAGACTGTACCGTCCGGGGCGAAAAAGCTGGCCGCAGTTCCCGTGTGGTAAGGTCCGGTGCGGCCGCGAAAGGCGCCTGGCTCGTGTTGAAGCGGTAGCAGACCTTCTTCGTCGTCCAGATCGCAGATGAAGAGTCCTTCGTGTTTCTTCGCTCTCGTTTGAACCAACAGTTTGCTTCCGTCAGGGAACCAGTCAAGTGGCAGAACTGATCCTTCAGCTGAAGGCGCCGTTACGTCGCGCCGTTTGTTTGAACGCGGGTCCCAAATCAGAGGCAGCGACGCGCCGCTTGCGTTTGACGAGGCGAGCAGTCGCTCATCCCCTCGAAGAGGCGAAAACTGAACTGGCTCGACAGTGTAGTCAGAACCGTCCCAAAGTTCAGCGACCTGGTCTCCTGAATTCGTATTGAATACCAGAGTTGTGTAGCGCCGGCTGTGGGGCGCACGATGTGTTGATTTGACTGCAAGAAGGGCTCCGTCATAGGACAGATGACAGGCCCACGTTTCTTCCCGGGCCGTGTACACGAGTTGCGGCGGCGAACTGGGTCCGTCGGGTTCCAGCGCAATGCAGTAGAACCAGTAGCAGTTGCCATAGACGGCATCGAAGGCCAGGCAGGCGCCGTTGCGGCTTATGTCGAAGCCGCGCAGAGTATATGGGGGAAGATCGGGTGTCAGGTCTTCGGCAGGTCCGCCAGCCATGGGAACGCGGACGACATGGCCTAGTTCACTGCCTCCGTCGTCCTGCAGATAGTAGAGGTAGTCCCCTGTCGGTCCCAACCAGCCGTACGCCGGCGTTTCGTCTTCCGGCAACAGGGGGCGCAGGTCTCCGGAAGAAGTGTCCCAGGTGAAGATTCGCTTTGCCGGCCCGCCCAGACTGGCATGGACAATTCCTTTCGATGGATTTTCAGGGGCGACATAAACATATCCGAGATTGCCGCTGCGAAATCGCTGCCGCCACGGGGCATGGTCTTCAAGCTGAAGTGGGGAAGTCATTGCCTTTCTCGACAGATGGAGAGGATTGTCCGTCCCAATTCATACGGCCAGCGACAGCCGATGGCGACTGTCGACCGGTCTCAGCGGACCGCTGGTGACCTATCCGAGCGACACGAGACGGATTGTGTGAAGAATTGTACATGGGCTTGGAAGCCAGCGCAACGAAAACGTTTTGCCAGGTCTCCAGCAGTTGATAGCTGGCGCGGCAGATGCCATAATAGAAGAGATGAACTCGAGATTCCGAACTTCCTCCCTCTCCGGCATTGTGAAAGCTCCTGGCGAACTGCTGTTTGTCGCGGGGCTCGTGGTTGTCGCGGGCGTTCTGCGCCTATACCGGATTGAGGAAAAGAGCATCTGGCTGGATGAGTCGTTCAGCTTGTGGATAGCCCGCCACAGCCTGTGGGAGGGATGGCGCTGGCTCATTGAGGTGGACCAGCATCCGCCACTGTATTACAGCTTGCTGCATCTGTGGATTGAGCTTTTCGGCACACTTGAAGGTGCAGTGCGAACCCTGTCTGCGCTGGCATCCATGCTGACCATTCCTATCTTCTACGCCGCGTGCCGCCGTCTGCTTGACGACTCGACGGCAGCCATTGCAGCGTTCATTCTGACGGTGTCTCCGTTCCACGTGCAGTTTGCCCAGGAAACGCGCATGTACGCTTTGCTCACGCTCGAAGTCGCGTGTGTTTTCTACTTCCTGGCCCGGCTATTGACAAGCCGGGTTGCGCAAAGCAGGGACTGGATCGGGCTCGCTGTCTCGCAAGCCCTCGTAATGCTGACCCACAATACTGCAGCGGTGTATTTGCCGGTAGCGTTGAACGCAGCCGCGGGGCTGATTTATCTGCTTTTCCCCACAGGAGTAGGAGGCGGAACTGCGAATGGAGGGCAAGACGGAGCGCTTGCAGATGCGGGAGAGGAAGTAAATCCCCAAGAAAACAGTCAGCTTGAGGGGGAACATGATCGTCAGGTGGAATCGTCAGATTCTCATGGGGAGGCTGACGCGGAAGCTTTCTGGAAGGACTGGGCGCGATTTCAGGGACTGGCCATCCTGTTGTGGCTGCCCTGGGCCATGCCGTTCATCATTCAGGTAATCGACGTAGGGTCAGGATTCTGGTTGCCTCCTCCCTGGCCTAACCTGGCGCTGGATACGTTTCGCAACTTTCACTTCGCATTCTTGCCCTCCGAACTACCATTGAGGCCAGTATGGATGTGGGGTTATACGGTTCTGGCGGCCCTGGGTCTGGCAGGTCTGCTCTTTGCGGTAAGTCCGCACTCCCGGAAGAGGCGCAGGCTCGCTTCGGGGGGCCTGTTTGAAAGACAGGACAGTGGTGAGAAGAATACTCTTTCACTGGAAGGAGACAGAGCCGCAGTGCTGTTGGTCTGTCTCTTTCTTGTTCCGCACATCGTGGCGCTTCTTGTGAGTCTGCGCAGCCCGATCTATGCGGAGCGGCCGTTGATATGGACAACTTTGCCCTATTTTGTTCTTGTTGCGGCCGGAATACGCGTCATAGGAGGCCCTCTGAGAATGAGCGTGCCGGACTTGCTCACTCTCCGGAGATTTGCCGGTCTGGCAGGGCTCGTGTCCACAGTTCGACTTGGCGTCCAGCTTCTTGTCCTGGCGGCTATCCTGGGACTAAGCAGCCTCTCCCTGAACGGGTACTATTTCTGGTTCCAGAAGGAAGCTTGGGATGAGGCTGCTTCCCACGTTGCCGAGCAGGCGCGGCCAGGTGAGATGATTCTCTTCAATGCCACTTGGGTACAGATTCCGTTCGAGTACTACTACGAACGCTACGAACTCGATACGTTATTGAAGGGCCTGCCTGTAGATCTGTTTGACAGGGGCGAGCTAGAGCCGACGATGGAGGAGGCAGATGTTCCCCGGATTCAGGAGCTGCTCGCCGGTCGAGAGCAGGTCTGGCTCGTGTATTCCCACAACTGGTATTCGGACCCGGACGGCATAATCCCTCGCGAGCTGGGCAAAATTTTCGGAGAGTCCGAGATAACCGACTTCATAGGCGTTCAGATCATCCGATTCGCTGGCAGAGAACAGTGATGAGTAACGCGCCGACAGGAAATGCGGAGAGTAAACTCACCATTGAGTTTACTTTTCAGATGGAGTCGCCGGCTTTGTCTCTCAAGAGAGGTCACGCAGAAAGCCCTGCCGCCGGATTCCCCAGAACAGAGCCATGCCCAGGAGACACAGAGTCGGCAGCCACTCCAGCAGTCGCACCCAGTCCAGATCTCGCAGGTTTTCGGGATCGATATAGGTGACATACGAGAGCGAAACGATACCGCTGAGCCAGAGCCAGGGCAGCGCCAAGAGCCAGAGTCGCTTTGGCTCGTTTTCCGTCGGCGCCAGAAAAGGCAGGAAGGGGATAAGGACCAGCAGATACCAGGGATGAACGGTCGTCGTCAGAAGGAGATAGCCGCCAAGAGGAACTGCCAGCCAGCGCAAGGTTGTTCTCATGTCGATATTGGATTGGCGAAACTGCCACCACACAACCAGCAAGAGCAAAGACATCAGGAAATAGACTATCTCCCGGGCTTGTGTCATCGGACCGTCTATGCCCATGCTTTCAAGCCAGTTCTCCAGCCAGCGAAACAGGCCACTATTGAATTTCCATTGCGCGTTGTAGATGCGTAAGGCTCCGAACAGTCCGCGGCCGTCCAGTTCGCCAGCCAAACCCCAGCCGGCCCGCAGCGCCGGCGCCACCAGCATTCCAAGCGCCAGGTAACCGTAGAGCAGTCGGCTTCCCCAGTTCCACCTCCGCCAAAAAACGGGAATCAGAAGTGCGGGTATCAGTTTCGTCAATGTGGCCAGGGCCAAAAACACAGGCACCAGCAAAGAGAATGCAGGTTTCCCCCCAACGGAGTCAGGATGGTTGGAGTGCGACGTCCGGCTGTCAGCGTTTCCGGCGCGTACCATCGCATAGACCGCCAACATCATCAACAGGACCATCAGGGCATCAACGTGCGCGCCCTGGGCGGTCTCGACGATGACCAGCGGGTTCCAGAGGTAGATGAGCAGACGTTTGGCAGGGAATCCGACGGTCGCCAGCAACCTGGAGAGAACCAGCGCGGTTCCCAGATCGAACAGGACGGCTGCTGATTGGAAAGAGTTTGGATCGAGAGGATAGAAAAGGGCGATGGCCGCAAAGAACCACTGTGCGGCAGGCAAGTAGGGGCTGGCCATCCAAGCGTGATTGGCCTGGGCCCGAAATGGCGTGTCGAGCCAATCCAACTGGGAGGCGTCGATGGGGTAGGCGTAAGGGCTTACACCATTGGCGGTGACGTAGCCGTCCCACATGTATCGAAATACATCTGAAGACAAGGTGGGGAATGTCTGCAACAATAGCCATCTGAAGAGGCATCCTCCTGCCCAGATCCAGACCAGCAGGTAGAAGCTCTTGACCCCTGTTCGTGACGAGGGGACTTCGCGGCTGCCGTCATGCCACCAACGTTCCAGCCAGAAAATCGCTGCGGCGTAGGCAGCGAATGCCACGCCAAACCAGAGCAGGAACTCCGAGACTTGGGTCGTCCCCAGGTTTCCATGGCGGATCTGCATGGAGAGCATGCCGGTGTAGGCAGCAAGCGAGAAGATAAAGAGAGTGATCGGGACATACCAGAACCTCAGACCTGCCACTCCTTTCAGCGCCCCTTCTCTGGTAACGACTCAGTCGGAATCCGGTACAGACCTCCTTGTGTCACTCCGCCAGCACTGGATATCATCTCCTCGGCCAGGTTCTGCGTCCTGCGGGCGAACTCAGTGACCGTGTCGTAGCGGGGCAGATCGCCGGTGATGTCTTCATTGAAGTAGACATCAGTACTGTCTCTGATCGCTTGGGGCAGGGCGTTGTAGCCGTGAATCAGCCCAAGCAGCCCGGCGGCAGTTGCCATGGTGTTGTCGGCATCCCAGCCGGCCAGCGCGGCGATCTCCATGGTGCGGAGAATGTCGCTTTCACCATAGAGCAAGGCCATTATTGTTACGGCAAAGTTGACCCGCGAAGCCCACCACATTGGGTCGGTGTCGTACTCATCTCTGATAAGCTGGCGCGTAACGCGCCAGGCCTCAGGATTTTCCTGATGCCAAAGCGCCACATTGTCCACGATGGGCGCGATGATGGCTTCGTCCCCTGTCCTTAAGCGAGCGGCGGCGATCAGGGCCGGCACATCATCTTCAAAGAAGGCAAGGCTGTAGAGCGTAGCAAAGAAGACGCTGGCCTCCACGGCCGGCCCGCTATTGGTGACACTGGCGAAGCGTTCGGCGTAGCTCGCGGCAATATCCGGCATACCGGGGGCTAACATTCCGAACAGCTCCGTCTGCAGCTGTGCATCAATTGACCAGGCTCCATCGGGATTGTTGTCAGCGTTCCCTGTCTCTGGCGGCAGGAAGCCCTCGTCCATCAGATCGCGGGCCCGTCGAGTCGATACCCAGATGTCGTGGTTTAGATGGTCGACCCATTCGACTCTTATCTGTTCAGGGGTGGGGGCGAGTCCGTGCGTTTCCAGAATGTGCAGATCAACCCATTCGACATGCGTATCGTCGTCTGTCGACCATTCCTCCAACAGCAGGGGAGCAAATGAGCCCTCGGGCCCCGGCTCGTCTATGTAGACTCCTTGCAGCTCAAGACCCGAATGATTGGCGAGCATCGTCGCCTTCCAGGCGCCGTATACCTTGTCGTAGTAGGAGTCGGCGGCCAGCGTCCGAAATTGGGGAGGCGGTTCCGGGCGGGTGAGGCCTACGGCAAGGACGATGGCAAGCCAGATAACGGCAATTAGTCCTATCTTGCTCTGGTCCAATGTTGAATTCCTTGAAGTGCGAATGGCCGGGAACAGTTGCTCAGGGAGTATACCTGAACGGAGGTGGGGAGGGAACTTCGCCGGGGCCTCTCCTTACGGACGTATAGGAGGAAGCAGGTTACTCCCGGCGGAGAGCCTCGATGGGATCCAGTTGCGCCGCTTGTGTGGCGGGATAGTAGCCAAAGAAGATTCCAACGGCGGCGGATGCGCCAAATGCCAGCGGGAGCGACAGAGGCACAAGTTCAGTTCGCATTCCCCCCAGCGCCCCAAAAGCGATAGAGCCGGCAACGCCAATGAAGAGACCCGCCAGCCCACCAACCAGACTCAGCATCACGGCCTCGAGCAGGAATTGCCGTTGAACGTCTCGAGGGCGTGCTCCAAGGGCCTGGCGCAGTCCGATTTCGCGCGTGCGTTCGGTCACGCTGACGAGCATGATATTCATGATACCAATCCCGCCCACTACGAGCGAGACCGCGGCCACCCAGGCCAAGAGACTTCTGAAGGCTGCTGTGGTGGAGGCTCGAGCGTCGACAATATCCTGTTGTGTTCGCACACCAAAGTTCGGCTCAGAGGGATCTATCTGACGACGCCCGGCCAGCAAAGAGGTTATCTGCTCCATTACGCTGTCCATCACTTCGCCGCTCTCGGCCTTGACCAGGATCATGCGTACGCGATCGCCCCCGAAACCGGTGCCGCCGAATTTCTTGAAGACGACCGAAGCGGGAATGTAAATGCGGCCGTCGTTATCAGTCGCACCGACAACCCCTTGTTCAGCCATAACGCCGATGACGGTAAAACGCGATGAGCCGATGCGGACCTGTTGCCCTATGGGATTGGCGTCGTCAAACAGGTCTTCGGCGATACCGGCTCCGAGAATGGCGACACGCTGCGTTGCATCGTTTTCGGCATGCGTAAAGAACCGTCCCTGTCCGATTTCGTAGTCTCGTACCTCCAGAAAGTCGGCGGTTACGCCGACGATGGAGACGCCGGTGAGCGTTGAGGCGCCGCCTTTCACGTTCTGCGTAGTACTCTGTTCAAGAGAAACACCTGCGATATTGTCCAGGTCCTGTGAGAGGAAGAGGACTTCATCGTAGGTGAAGGTCGTAATGCCGCCCGGGCCTCCACCGCCGAAGCCCCGACCGGCGCCGCGCACGCCGCCGAAACTGCGAAATGGCGTTACCATGATCAGATTGGCGCCCAAGCCGCTGATCTGATCCTCGATTTCAGCCTCAGCGCCGGCGCTGACGGCCAGCATGATGATAACGGCGGCGACGCCGATGATGATGCCCAAAGTCGTCAGAAATGAGCGCAGCTTGTTGAGCATCACCCCTTCCCAGGCGACATGGAAGGAGTTGGGAAGTGTCATCCCGTGCAGATCTTTGAAGGACTCGTCTTCCAGCGTTTGTCTGCCTACCGGCGCCGGTCGGACTGAATCTTGCAGCATGAGCAGATTCTCTCCTGTGTTTTCGCGCAAGACATGCTGCCCCCCAAGCAGGAAAGCGGACATGCCAACGTCGTCTTCAACGACTTTCAGGCTACCACCAGACGATCGATTTGGGATTGAGGGACAACAACCCTCCCGTCCAAAACGCTAATAACCCGCTGCGCCTCGTGCGCCCGTTCCTGCTCATGGGTAACCATCACGATCGTCGCGCCCTGTGCGTGCAGGCTATGGAAAATCCCCATGATTTCAGTACTGGAGCGGGTGTCGAGGTTTCCCGTGGGCTCATCGGCCAATATGAGAGACGGGGCGTTGATCAGCGCCCGGGCAATCGCTACTCGCTGCTGTTGTCCACCTGACAGCTCGGTCGGCAGATGGTGCAGGCGATCCCCCAAGCCGACGAGAGCCAGCAGTTCCGAGGCCCGTTCGCTGCGCTGCTCCTCGCTCCAGTTCTGAAAACCGTTGTACATCATCGGCAGCATTACGTTTTTGCGCGCGCTCAGGCGCGGCAAGAGGTTGTATGATTGAAATACGAAACCGATTTTGCGATTGCGGACTGAAGCAAGCTGGTCGCGATTCAGGCGGCTGACTTCTTCGCCGTCGAGAATGTAGAGTCCGCTGGTGGCGCGGTCCAGACAGCCGATTATGTTCATCAGCGTAGACTTGCCTGAACCGGAGGGACCCATGATGGCGACGAACTCGCCGCGTTCAACCTGCAGGTCCAGTTCCTTCAGCGCATGGACCGCGATGTCGCCCTCACCGTAGGTTTTTGTCATCCTGGTGATTTCAATGACGAGGTCACTCATGTTGCACTCGTTTCAGTGTAGCCGACTGTACAATCGATGTTCTTTACGCTCAATTGTTACCAACCTGGGCATCGCCGGTGCTGATGGTTTCCCCTTCCTCAAGTCCTGAAAGAATCTCGGCGCTGACGAAGTTTCTCAGACCCACCTGCACCGGTCGAAATTCAAGTTCCTCATTTGGACCAACTACAAAAACGGCAAATTGACCAGGGCTGATTTCTCGCAAGGCCTGGACAGGCACAAGAAGGGCGCCCCGGGCTTCACCGGCGATGATCTCGACTTCGGCGTTCATTCCGAATAGCAGCGGCGCCGAGTGCTGTGTCATATCTATGCTGGCCCAGGCCTGAATTGCGGAGGCGCCGTCGACCTCGACGAGAGCCGGCTCAACCCGCGTGATTTGACCGGTATATGAGTGTTCAGGAAATGCTTCGAAGACGATGCTCACCGGAAAGCCGGGCACGGCCGCTGCAATGTCCAGCTCCTCAATCCAGAAGCGGACCTGTGCGGTCTGCGTATCTGCCAGCCCAATGATTGGGCCCATAGAAACAGAGTCACCCGACTGAACGGAGACAGAAGTAACAACCCCTGCGATCGGAGCGCGAATGGCGCCCCCTTCAATCTCGCGTTGCACCTCGTCGGCTGTTAGGCGCGCCTGTTCGACAGCAAGCTCGGCCCTCTCCAGTTCTTCGGCGCTGGGCCCGTCCAGAAGGTCTTCGAGTAAAGCGCGATTCTGTTCCACTTTGGCCCGCGCCGCGGCCACGTCCAGTTCATCGGCTTCCTGAAGCAAAAGATTGAGCGTGTTTTGGGCCTGCAATACGCGCGCTCTTGCCGATTCGACCTGATCTTCTGCCGCGCCTGCGGCGCCGATATTGTACTGCGCCAGGGCTTTCTCATATGCGAGTGTAGCAGCCTGCAAGTCGGCAGCCTGTGAGGTCCTGCCGACGTCATTGCGCCATGCAACCCTGTCGTAAGCGGACTGGGCCTCGGCAAGCGCGACTTCCGCTGACTTCAGGTCGGCCTGCAGGCTGGTAATCGTATCCTCCGATGGACCAGCCAGCAGTGAGTTGAGCGCACTCTGAGCACTGACCAGTTCGCTACGCGCGGCATTGACTTCCTCCGCAGTGGGTGGGGCAACAAGCCGATCATATTCGGCCTGTGCCGCGGCCAGGCTGGACTGCGCGGCGGCAAGATCTGCAGCGCCTACCTCGCCGGTCAGCTCTATCAGGGCGATTTCGGCAAGGCGAAGGTTGATTTGGGCGGAGATGAGTTGCGAGTTCAGCGTTGAATCATACTCCAACGTTGCCAGAATCTGACCGGCGTCTACTTGTTCACCGACCTGGGCGGCAATGCGGCTGACGATGCCGCTGCTGCGGAACCCGACTTGCGTCTCCTCGCCGGCGAACAGAGTGCCGATCCCTCCAGCTGTCAGTACGAGAGCACCGCGACGGACCTGGGCAGTCTGCAACTCAGGGACGGCGGCTTCCGGCTCAACAGAGACAAAATATGTACTGTAGCCGTAGTAGGCGCCGGTTCCGAAAACAAGCAGTATCAAGAGACTGAGAAGGATTGTCTTCATGGGTAGCCCTCACATTGCAAATACAAGAGGGATTCCGAAGTGACTTTGGCTAGAATGCCGCTTTTGACTCAAGAAGCTCGATCAGCGGCCCCATCAGGAAGGCAAGGCGTCCGCCCCCTCCGGGACCACCTTGGCCGCCTTGACCCTGGAAGCCGCCTTCCGGAATCTCGACTCCCATTTCCTGAAGTCGCTCGCGCCGCTCTTCGGGAGACAGATTCTGCATTTCCTGCCGGAATGCAGCACGCTCTTCCTCGGACATGTCGGCAAGAATTCCGCCAGGGCCGCCCTGTCCCCCTTGGCCCCTTTGGCCGCCTTGGCCGCCTTGGCCGCCTTGGCCGCCCTGCCCGAACTGGGGCAGCTCGATTCCGTTGTTCCGGGCCCACTCGTTAAGGTCGGAAAATGTCAACTGCAAGTCGCCAATCGCCTGGATCTGGGCTTTGGTCAGCGTCCCCTCGATCTGGCGCAGCAAGGCGGCCCGCTCTGTCTGATTCTGAATTGTGCCGCTTTGGAGAGCCTGCCAAAGGGGCAACATGGTTGCGGCTTGGGCACCCGTTACGGCATCATCGGTACCTTCCAATTCAAGGATTCCCAGAATGAGTTGGTTTGTCGGCGGCAGGGCTCCTTCAAAGGATCTGTCCAACACCAAAGCCGACTGCTCGGCGGAGTCTGTGTTGGCCCCGCTCTCCTGGGGAGCGCTGCTCAAGGCTTCATTCCCAGCAGCAGGATTGGCTTCATCATTCTTGCCGCAAGCTGATAAACACAGAATGGCAATCACGAAAAAGAGTACCAAAGTGGCTTTTTTCATGTCTTCAACTCACTTTCTGGTTTGTGCGAACTCAGGGCAA
This sequence comes from Caldilineaceae bacterium, assembly GCA_965200615.1. Classification (GTDB taxonomy): domain Bacteria; phylum Chloroflexota; class Anaerolineae; order Caldilineales; family Caldilineaceae; genus Bin5. The sequence continues at coordinate 4,188,104 of OZ241377.1, forward strand.
GTATAGTATGGGCCGTCCCTTCTGTGAAGCGGGCGCTCCACCACAATACTTTAGCCCGGGCCTGTTAACAAGCTGTTAACACGTTATTGAGATGACCCAACATTCAGGTTTTCGCAGAAAACGAGTTGGCGGCGATGCCTTGCGCTCCACAGAATTGCCGCGAAGGATTTCAGTACTGGGGTCATTCGTTTCAACTCCTCGAATGCCGGGCTCGGGAAAGTAGCTTGTAGTTTGCAGCAGTGGAATCTACCGCTGAAGCAGAAGAACGGTGTTGATTCCCGCCTGAAATCCATCTGGCGAAACTGGCAGTCAGCCTGCGTTCGCTGAAGAGAAGGGAAGACGACTCGACCTGACCCACTGAATGTGCATCCAACAAGAGGAATTGAGAAATCGAGGCGAATCGATGCCAGATCAGATTGTCGGGAGGGCGAAAGGAAGTAGATTTTTGGGAGGGATCATCCCAAGCTGTCCAATACCAGGTTCAGACTGCTCAGCGTCCGTTCGTGCCAGTCCTGTGCAGGTCTGCGAATCGTGTTGGTGGTGATCCTGAACAGGCAGACGGCCTCCCGGAGATTGAGCTCATGTTCATGCCATTTTAGTCGATCAAGCGCGGCCGACCGGAGCCGACGATAGTACGCGCCGCTCACGTCGTGTTTGCGAGTGCCTCCAATGTTGGAAGTCCATTTAAGGTGAGCGAGGAAGTTTCCAACATCCAGCAGTGGGTCTCCTGGTCCGGCTTCCTCAAAGTCTACGATCGCAACGCGTCCGTCGGGAAGTGCCAACATCTGATCATCGTAGAGGTCGTTGTGTGCGATGGCTGATGGCTGCCACGAACGAACAAATGGATCCAACGCCCGGATAACCGAATCGAGCACCAGGCGCGTTTCATCGCGTTCCTGAAGTGCGTGTCGAAAAGTCCTCTTGGCTCGATTGTAGGCGCCTCTCAAATTGAAGGCGCGACCATCAGAATGACATGGAGCGTTCCACAGACCCTCCAAACCATCTAGGATGGCATCGGGTTCAGGAGGCTTTGCACGGCGCATGAGCTTCCGGACGTTTTGGCCCGGGATTTCAGATAGCCAGACCACGCCTCCCTCTTTCCAGGATCCAACAATTCTGGGAACCGCGAATTCTGAGTGCCCAACGAGCTCAGCAGCGCTGAGCAGCTGTGGTATGGCTGAGGGCCGCATCACCCGAACATAAAGTTTAATCTTACCCGACCTGTGACGAAGAACGGCGCGACTGCCGGGGCGGTATCGAACCATGTCTACGCGAATTTTGCGACGAGGGAAAGCAAACACATGCTCGTTGAGCAGCGTGAGGGCCGAATCAGGGCAGGCGGCTTTTGCCAGACCTGGCAGAAATCCGTCACACGGATAGCGAATAATCGCAGGAGCTCTTCCTGCTTCTATTCTGAACGAAAAAACCTCGGATGCCAGATATTGATCGGGAGCCCAGTCAGCAACGTAGCTTACGATGGCGGACTTTCCAGGGTTGTGGCTGAACTGGCGCACCCGAATCTGGCAAGGAGCCTTGTCCATGTCCGTGAAGTGGCTCTGAGATTCCTGCCAGACCCAATCCCCGTCAAAAAGCCTTGGCAGTAGATGCAGCTTGGCATCGTAGGGAAAGGCTATTTGAGGGAAGAGAGGTACTACTGAGTTCGCGGCTTCAACGCTGTTCTCAATCGCTGTCACTGCTGTCTCCACTTTCTGATGCACTGTCCGTCGGGGTCGGCGTGTCGATGCCGTCGCTGTCGGTGCCGTCACTATCAGTTCCATCGTAGTCGGTATACGGGGTTAACACGCCGTCATTGTCAGTGGTTAAAGGTGTGTCGACGCCGTCGTTGTCTGTCATGGGCGTATTAATTCCATCGTAGTCAGTCTCCGGAGTATCGTATCCGTCGTTGTCAGTGTCAGGAGCGATGAGCTGTCTTTCCGCCGCGGTTGCCATTCGCACCGAAACATAGGCAGACCATCCACTCGATTCGCCTTCCTCGTTCGCCGCTCGAATCGTGTAATGGTAGGTCCTTCCGGAAGCAACCTTGGAGTCAGTATGAGAAGCAGCATTCAATCTGTCTTCACCAAGCAGCCGAAATCCATCTACCTCATCCCATGCCCAGAGCCAATAGTAATCTGCTGCCGCCACGGCGTTCCAAGTTAACTCAATACTATTGTCTTTTGCTTCCACCCTAAGTGTGGGAATTGCCGGGAAGTCGACGCCATCGTAGTCTGTATATGGTGTATTGACCCCGTCGTCCGTTGAAAGAGGCGTTTCAACACCATCATTGTCCGTTGCCGGCGTATCAATGCCATCGTAGTCGGTGGCAGGCGTGTCGAAACCGTCATTGTCAGTGGGGAAGGGCGTATCCTCATCGTCGTCTTCATCGCTTTCGTCATCCGTTACCTGGGCCATACGGGAAACGAGTGCAACCGGATCGTCCACGTCGTCTTGGGAAGAGGCATAGGCAGAGATTACACCACGCGAGGCAAGCGCCAACGCCAGCAGAACGTGGCAACATACTTAGGGAGATTGTACATTTTCGGCCTCCAGAACAGGGCATGGCAGTGGATCAGAATGCCCCAAAGTCAATCCAGGCATTGGACAGTCCCTTTACACAGATTCATGTATTGGCGACTAGCCAATTGTGATTGCGAAGGAGCACACACAGAACCTTGGCGGTGTGCCTGGCCAGCCAGATGATTCAGTTAGAAAAGTGAAACTCTTGAAGGAAGCTTACTGGAAGGACGTTCAGATAATGTGAAGGAAATGTTTCGATGTTGTTTCAATTCGAGGACTTTGGGAGTCTTATCGTAAATCGGGAGCCTTTGCCGGGGCTGGACGCGGCAAGTATTTCCCCATCGTGGGCTTCGACGATCGCTTTCGCTATGGCCAGACCCAGTCCGGATTGAGCCTGTCCGTCTCGACGGCGCGACCTGTCGACCTTGTAAAAGCGGTCGAAAATATGATCCAACTCTTCGAGAGGGATGCCCGTCCCGGAATCGGTCACATGCAAGGTGACGGTACCACTCTGGCTTGACCCACTCAGGACAATTTCCCCATCAGAAGTGAATCGCAGGGCGTTCTCAACCAGGTTGTCCAGCACCTGCACCATTCTCTCCATGTCAACTGCGACCGAAGGCAGCGTGTCCGGCGCATCCACGCGCAGAGATATGTTTTTCTGCCGCGCTGACACAACGTGCGCCAGACCGGCTCTTTCCAAGAGAGCTTTGGGATCGATTACGTTGCGGGTGAGGGTCAGTTCGCCGGCATCAGCCAGTGACAGAGTGCGCAGGTCTTCCACCAAGTGTTGGATGTGAATAACCTCCTGGTGGAGCAGTTCGAACAGCTCCTGATTGCTCCGAATGGACTGATTGCAGAGACCTTCCGTATAGCCCCGCAGAATCGTGAGAGGGGTTCGGAGGTCGTGGGCAATGTCAGCTGTCATCTGGCGACGCATACTGCTGGCTTTGGCCAGGTCTTTGCTCATCTTGTTGAAGGAAGAAGCCAGCTTCCCTATCTCATCTTGCGCGTGCTCATCGACCTGTTTGCCCAACTGGCCGGCAGCCATCTCCTCGGTAGCGATGGTAAGTTCACGAAGTGGTCGCGTCAGGGCACGAGAAAGGAGGATGCCAAGCGCCAGAGCCAGCAGCGCTGCGATGAAGGCCGCCAGTGCCGTCGTCTGATTCACGGTGTGGATGAAGAAGCTTTCGGGCGAGAAACCTGGCAGCGCTTCATCTGGAATGAGTTGGTTTCTGAAATAGGCCGTTCCGACATGCTCATCGTCGTGAAATACGGGAATCCCTCTTTCCATCTCAAGGGCACTTACATTTTGGCCTTCTTGCCCTGGATCGTAGGAGTAGATGATCCTCTGATTGCTGTCGGTCAGAACAATCAGGCGGCTCAGAAAACTAAGAGAGGGTTCATTGTTCAACCACTGTTCGATCCCTTCCCAGCTATAGTTGTTTTCCTCGTAGAAGCCTAATAGCAGGACAGCGACGACAGAGCTATCGCTCTGCTGCGAGACGAAGCGATCGAATTCCAAGCGCGTTCGCTGACCACTGATTGCTGCGACGAGCAACGCCCCAGAAACGCCTACGGCGAGAAACGCAAGAGTGAGTTTAACTGCCAGAGAACGAAACATCTACCTTGTCTCCGAGAGGAAGCGATACCCCATACCGTAGACGGTCTGAATGTAACGGGGCTTACTCGGATTGGGTTCGATTTTCGTGCGAAGCTTCCGGATATGTACGTCGATCGTACGCTCATAGCCCTGGTAGGCGTCGCCACTGACCGCTTCCAATAGATCGAGGCGGGAAAAGGCCCTGCCTGGTGACAACATGAAAGTTTCCAATAGCTCAAATTCCGAAGGCGTAAGAGCAACGACGTTGCCGCTGACGCGTACAGTTCGGCCGGTACGGTCAAGGGTGATCTCTGCCGCTCGAAGAATCTCAGGCAGGCGGCTATGCTGGCCGACCCTTCTGAGGACGGCACGGACACGTGCAATTAACTCCTGGACGCCAAATGGTTTGGTGACATAATCATCCGCCCCCAGCTCCAGGCCGACCACTTTATCGCTTTCCTCCAATTTCGCTGTTAGAACGATGATTGGTGCTTCAGATTCCTGGGTGAAGTTACGAATGAAATCATAGCCCCCCATCTCCGGCATCATCAGGTCCAGAAGGACTAAGTCAGGCTTTTCATAACGGGCAACGAAAAGGGCGTCGCGTCCATTTGCGGCTTCAGTTACGCGATATCCCTCTCGCTCCAGGTACAGGCGTACCATGTCGCGGAGATTTTCATCATCGTCTACAACCAGGATTGTCTGCGACATGAATGAAGCTTTCCCATCGCAGGATAGGCGACGACGCGGAAGAGGAAGGAGCGGCCTTGCACAGCCGATTACGCGATTCGATGGTCTCTCGACAGTAAGAGCACTTTCAATTTAGCGTCCAATTGTTCAAATAGTATGAAGGATAGGTAAGTATTCTACAAGCGATTTGAAATGTCGAGAGCAGTAGCTCCCTGCTTACGTGTTCCACGCTCCTGAAATCTTTATTCCAAGTCAGTGAGGGGTGTGCATAATTGTTCCAAGCCGATACTTCGTCGCTCAGATGAGCCTATCGGCCTGAATTTCAGTAGGAATTGGTGTTTCTGGGCGCATAAACTGAGTCGAATTTGATCAGGGCAGTCCTCTGCTCTAACGGAAAATCTGGTTCAACTTGGCGATTTCATTGATAGAAGCCATGCAGATGTGCCGATATGTCGCATTTCTGCTATTGAGAATGCATTATGCATACCCCTCAAATAAGTGGCCATGAGATTATGCCGCGCTGACAGGCTACTTACCATCTGGCGGCCAAAGTAGCCTGTGGTACAATGCGGGCTAGTTCGGGACCAGCCCGAAGTCCGATTGATCTTGGTCATTTTCGACCCGTTCCATAACAGTCTTCAGAAACAATATTGGAAAGGAATCTAGCGATGTCACAGGTTGCTGTGGGAATTCACAGGCAGATACGATCTTCGATACACACGGCGGTTGAAGGGCTTTCCGCAAAGCAACTGCACGCAATGCCAGATGGCTTCGACAACAACATCGCCTGGAATCTGGGGCACATTATGGTCGTTCAGCAGCGCATTCTTTACGGCTCCAGCGGCCTTCCTTTGTCGGTCTCGGAAGCAATGATCCCGATGTACCTGCCCAATACTTCGCCTGCGGACTGGCAGACTGCGCCGGACGCAGAAGCGCTGGTGGCGATGCTGATGCCGCAACAGGAACAGCTGGAAGCAGATTTTGCGGCGGGCCGCTTCAGCGAGAACGAGTTCAGCGAGTTTACGACCCGATCAGGCCTCGCGCTGGGGGACCTGGACGCGGCGCTGGCTTTCAACATCTACCACGAGTCGCAGCATTACGGTTTTATCCAGGCACTGATCAACCTGGTGGGCTGAGTCCTATGACTGAGGTTGTCATAGTCAGCGCAGTACGAACGCCGATAGGAAGGATACGCGGCGCGCTGGCTTCTGTGAGGCCGGATGACCTGGCGGCGCTTGTCGTCCGCGAGGCGGTGTCCCGAGCCGGTGTGGAGCCTGGCGAAATTGAGGAGGTCTATCTCGGTTGCGCCAACCAGGCCGGCGAGGACAATCGCAATGTCGCCCGCATGGCAGCCTTGTTGGCGGGATTGCCGCAGGAGGTTGCAGGCGTGACGGTGAACCGGCTTTGCGCCAGCGGCCTTACAGCCGTTAACCAAGCCGCACGGGCCATCCTGTGCGATGAGGGTGATGTCTTCGTCGCCGGCGGCGTGGAGAGCATGACGCGCGCGCCCTATTCTCTGCCCAAGAACCCAACCGGTTTTGGCCCGTCGGGCAACATTACCGGCTTCGACACGACGCTCGGCTGGCGCTATCCCAACCCGGCATTGGAGGCGCTATTCCCGCTGGAAGCGATGGGAGAGACGGCCGAAAACATATACGAAATGAGTTGCGCGTCTGAGATCGCAGGGGGCGAAATAGACCGAGCGGAACAGGACCGTTTTGCATTGCAGAGCCAGGAAAGGGCGGTACGTGCCATAAACGAGGGCCGCTTTGAGAGAGAGATATTGCCCGTAGAGATCCCGCAGAGGCGAGGCGACCCTGTAACCGTCAAAATCGATGAACACCCCCGCTGCACGAAGACGGACGAGGGTTATCGACTTACCACCGATATGGAAGCCCTTAGCGCACTGCGGCCTGCTTTCCGGAAAGGAGGGACCGTCACTGCCGGCAACGCAAGCGGGCTAAACGACGGCGCGTGCGCCCTGGTGCTGATGTCTCGTGACAGGGCCGAAGCCCTGGGAGTCTCTCCTCTGGCGCGCTGGGTGGCTTCCGCCGCTGCCGGCGTGGACCCCCGAGTTATGGGTCTTGGACCTGTTGCGGCCTCGCGCAAAGTCCTGAAGCGTTCCGACCTGTCGATCGAGGAGATTGACCTGGTCGAAATTAACGAAGCGTTTTCAGTCCAGACTCTGGCCGTTTTGCGGGAGCTTGGCCTGAGCGAGGAGATTACAAATGTTAACGGGGGCGCGATCGCTCTGGGCCACCCCCTGGGCTGCTCGGGCGCGCGGATCCTGACAACTCTCATTCACGAGATGCGGTGGCGCGCTGCGGCAGGCCTGAGATGCCGTTATGGGCTGGCAACATTGTGCGTTGGCGTTGGTCAGGGCGAAGCGACCGTGGTAGAGAGGATCGACCCATGAAGCAGGTACCCAGGATCTCGCCAACTCAGGCGGCCGCTCTTGTCAAGGCGGGAGACACGATTCTGGTTGGCGGTTTTGGCATGACCGGCAATCCCACCCGGGTCTTGCACGCCTTGGCCGAGACGGACACTGGCGACCTGACTTATATCGCCAATAATGTAGGTGAACCGGGCCTGGGCGGGGGCCGCTTGCTGCGCAATGGGCAGATCAAGAGGGCAATTGGCTCTTTTTTCACGAGCAACCCGGAAGCGGTGGCGGCGGCCCAGTCGGGCGCGATCGAGTTCGAGGTCATGCCTCAAGGGACGCTGGTTGAGGCAATTCGGGCAGGCGGGGCCGGGATCGGGGGGTTTTTCACTCCCACCGCCGCGGGTACTGTCCTTGCCGAAGATAGTGAGACGAAGCGCATTGGCGGGCGGCTGCATGTTTTTCAGCCGGCACTGCGTGCAAACGTGGCTCTGATTCGTGCATGGAGCGCGGATACGACAGGAAACCTCGCCTACCGAATGACTGAGCAGAATTTCAACCGGGCGATGGCCACAGCGGCGGACCTTGTCATTGCCGAGGTGGAGGATTGCCTGCCAGCAGGTGAGTTGCGCCCCGAAAGCATTCATACACCTGGGTGTTACGTAGACTATCTGGTGCCTGCACGAACTACAATGGCCGACCTGGGCTCGTCCGCGTCGATCGCCGACAGCGGCAAGAAGGCGGGCGACTTACGGATGAAGCTGGCTCGACGCGCTTTGGAGGAACTGAAGCCGGGAGACATCGTCAACCTTGGCGTCGGCATTCCAACGCTTGTCGCCGATCTGATCACGCCGGCGCACGGCATCATTTTGCATACGGAGAACGGTATGCTGGGGGTCGGGCCGGCGCCTGAGAGCGGAGGGGCGATGGATTACCCGATCAACGCCAGCAAGATCCCGGTGACTGCTCTACCGGGAAGCAGCTATTTCGACAGCGCTGACTCTTTTGCGATGATCCGAGGTGGACATGTGGACGTGGCGATCATGGGAGGCCTGCAGGTTGACGAAAAGGCAAACCTGGCAAATTGGGCCGCGCCTGGAAGACCGCTGCTGGGCGTCGGCGGGGCGATGGATCTGGCATCCGGCGCCAAGCGTCTGATCGTAACAATGACCCACGCAAGCCGTGAGGGCAGCCCCAAAATTGTCCGTGACTGTACGCTCCCGCTCACGGCGACCGGTGCCGTTGACGTGGTCATCACCGAACTGGCGGTATTTCGTTTCTGCGGCGGGAGGCTTACCCTTACAGAAATGATGGACGGAGTCTCGCTAGATGAGGTGCGAGCCAAGACCGAGGCCGCATTCGAACTCGGACGGGAGGTTTGAGGAGATCGGGCGGCTCCTCAGGCCTGAATTTGCATCTTGAGTGGTGAGAAGACGGGGGGCATGTTCCTGGAGAATCCGTATTTGAGTTAGACATTGAGATTCCGATACTGAATGCTGGAACGCTCGCAGGATTCGTTCACTTACCCGGCATTAACTTACAGGAGTAGATTCAAAATGAGAGCTGTGATGGTCATGTTCGACACGTTGAACCGGCACATGTTGCCGCCCTACGGTTGCGATTGGACCTATGCGCCCAACTTCACCCGCCTGGCGGAGCGAACGGTCACATTTGACAACTGCTATGTGGGCAGCATGCCCTGTATGCCGGCGCGTCGGGAGATGCACACCGGCCGCTACAATTTCCTGCATCGCAGTTGGGGCCCGCTTGAACCGTTCGACGACTCGATGCCGGAACTTCTTTCGGAGAACGGGATTTACACGCATCTGAGCACAGACCACCAGCACTATTTTGAGGACGGGGGAGCTACTTACCATACGCGCTACGATAGCTGGGAGTTTCACCGCGGCCAGGAAGGAGACGCCTGGATCGGTCAGGTGGCAGACCCGGAAGAGCCGGAAAACATCAATCGGACTTCCTCATCAAGTCTCCGGCCTCCCCGGCATGGAGACAAACGCCGGTACGGAGATACGGCCCGCCAGGACTGGATCAATCGGGAAGTCATGGACAGTGAGGAGAAACAGCCGCAGGCGAAGACCTTTGCCGCCGGGCTGGACTTCATTCGCCGCAACCATGAGGAGGACAACTGGTTCCTGCAAGTGGAAACCTTCGATCCTCACGAACCATTCTTTACCCAGCAGAAGTACAAGGATCTCTATCCGCACGAATACAACGGCAAACTTTTCGACTGGCCGTCCTATCGAAAAGTGGAGGAAACAGAGGAAGAGGTGCAGCACTTGCGCTACGAATACGCGGCTCTTCTCAGTATGTGCGACGAATACCTGGGTAAGGTCCTGGACCTGATGGATGAGTTCAGCCTGTGGGACGATACGATGCTGATCGTGTGTACTGACCACGGTTTTCTGCTGGGAGAGCACGACTGGTGGGCCAAGATTGTGCCGCCGTTCTACAACGAAGTTGCCCACACGCCACTCTTTATCTGGGACCCTCGCAGCAAGGTAGCCGGTGCCCGCCGCGACCAGCTGGCCCAGGTGATAGACCTGCCCGCTACGCTGCTGGAGTACTTCGGCGTTGAAAGGCCGCTGGACATGGAGGGAATTCCGCTTGGCGATGTTATCGAGACGGATGCTCCGACCCGCGATGCAGTTCTGTTCGGCGTACACGGCGGGCACGTAAACATTACGGACGGGCGCTTTGTGTACATGCGCGGGCCGGTCGATCCGTCCTACAACCAACCGCTATACAATTACACGTTGATGCCCAACCATATGCGGGACCGTTTTGGCGTGGGAGAGCTGCAGGACATCCAGTTGGCCGAACCGTATTCGTTCACGAAGGGCTGTCGTACGATGAAGATCGCTTCTCTCCAGGTCTTCAATGCTCCCCCACGGTATACGATGCTCTTTGACCTGGAAACGGATCCTGGACAAGAAAATCCGATTGACAGTGTGGCTGAGGAGGCCCGTTTGTCAGCACGGATGGCGGAGCTGATGCAGGCCAATGATGCGCCGGCGGAACAGTTTGAGAGGCTGGGGCTGGCAGTTCCCGAAACGGGTTAGGAAGAAAGGTAATTGAGTGCTGGCGGGCTAAGGCCACTTTCTAGCGTTGGGGGTCCCCTGAGCACACTTTGTATGAGAGTCATGTGAGCTCATCTTTGGAAAAGTCTACAAGGCTAGCCAATAAAGACACTTCGAGCGTCGAGGCCACTCGTCGTTTACCATAGAGGTCAGATGACATTTGGAACGTAGTGAAGGATTCGATTTGCCAGGAACGGAGGACGGCTCTCTCTCCTAGAGTTCCTCCTTTGACGGCCCTCTTGTTGGGAGAACCAACATAGAAAGCTCTAGGAGTAGCTAGGTCCTAACTTGAAATCGGGCGACTTTGATAATTCTTCAGAGGTTGTGGTACTCACAACATGTGTTGTAAAACTGACGGTATTCCTGACCTGCCCCATGAGATTCCATGTGATCAAGTAGGTTTTCCCACGGAATAATGCCCACGGTCATGGCTTCAAGATGAGGCAAAAAGGTCTCATTGAGCCAGTCCAGCTTATCGCTATCATACATGTCTACTCGGTCGGTTACTTTGACCCGTATGCTTTCCTTTTTGGTGAGCTTCGTGAATTCTCCTACTCGTTTTTGGGGACAGATTACAAAGAATCCATAGGTCGAGAGATTTTGTGCGGGAATCCCTGCCTCTCCGGCAATATGGGCAAGGCCGCCAACACTCCTTGCGGCCTGATCATAGCCAGGTGCATTGGTCGTGCCAGACGAAAGCTTGCTAGCTAACTTGGCCTCAAGAACCAGAAGCTGCGTAGCGCCCTCCCTTGGACGAATTTCTGACCTTTGAGCGATGTCAAAATGTCCTATGACGCCATCGGCATTTGTATGGGATTCAGCTAGAGGATCCCCTTTCCATCGAGAAAGGAACTGTGAGGAAAGTCTACCTTCTGAGAACCAGCAGGCATCCTTGTCAACAAAGGCGACAGGATCAGACTGAGCTCTTTGATAGTACCAATCTAACGTAACACGTAACATCCAACCTTCGTTATAGATCTCCGTTGGCAATACTACTGAGTGATCGCAAAGGATCCGGGCAATAGTCTCGATCACAGGTTCGGCCCTTGTTTCGCTGTCCGCTAGTCACGACAATGTCGCAATGCCTCTGCATTCGCCAACATAGATGAAATGGTTACAAGGAAACTACACGCTAATAAAGCGCTTTTCCTTCAGTCGCGCCGATTTGCCCTGCCGGTCGCGCAGGTAATAGAGTTGCGCACGGCGAACTTTGGTCTTGCGCAGGACCTCGACTTTATCTATGTTCTTGCTGTAGAGCGGGAAGGTGCGCTCCACGCCGACACCATGTGAGCCAGTACGGCGCACCGTATAACTGGCGCCAGCGTCCTGGCCCCCACGCATCGAGATCACAACCCCCTGGAACACCTGAATACGCTCGTTACGGCCTTCGGTAATGCGTTGGTGAACGCGTACTGTATCACCGGGGTCGATTTCCGCCATGCCTTCCGGCAACTCCGGTTGCAAGGACGCCATCAATGCGTTTGTCATTTTTTGCCACTCTCTATAACTGAAATTGCCATTGTCGAAACTGGCACGAGATTTGAACCTAGGGGAGCATAACCACCAAGGCCCTTGATAAGCACACAGCCTCGCAGTTTATCACGAGGGCAGACCCACTCCAAATTTTTGCGGCTACAGTTCTTCACGAACGACGTGCACGCCTTCCACCATGTTTTTCAGTTTCTGCCTGGCAGCCCAACGGGCGGTCTGGCTGAGTCCACAGTCGGGCGCGAAGGCCAGGCGGTCAGCGGGCGCAAACTCCAGGCAGCGGCGGACGGTGTCGGCAACGTGTTCGGGCGTTTCGATAAAGTAGCTTTTCACGTCAATGATGCCGACCGCCGCGTCTCGTTTCTCGGAAATGAGGCCGATCACTTCAAGCTCTGAATATTCCCGGTTCGCCATCTCCACGTGAATCTCGTCCACATCCATTTCCAGAAAGTCGGGAAACATCGGCGCGTAGCGCCGGAGCCCGACTGGATGGCCCTTGTAGTTGCCAAAGCAGAGATGGGTCGAGAGCCGGCACCTGCCCACGACCGGCTCCACGGTTCGGTTGAAAATGTCGACGAAGCGGGCAGGATCTTCCCGGTAGGCGTAGCAGCTCATCGAGGGTTCATCCACAGTAAGCTCCCGGCAACCGGCCTCGACCAGGTCCACCAACTCCTTGCGCACAATAGGGAGGAGAGCCTCCGTCACTGCGTAGCGGTCAGGGTACTGGGCGTTGGGCAGCAGGCGACCACTTAGCGTATAGGGTCCGGGCACGCTTGCCTTGAGTGCAGGACTCCCCTCTGAGGCAGGCGCAAGCCGCTTCAGGCGAAGGAATTCTTCCACTGCGCCAAGCCCTTCAGGCGCCGTCAGGTCGCCGATGATGGTATGTTTGCCCCTTTGGTCGTGTGCTGGCGGCCCCCACCTTCGCGGCGAGGCCGGCTCCGGCTGGATCCCCTTTATGTAGCCATAGAAGGAAAGGTTGAAATCCAACCGGGTCTGTTCACCGTCGGTAATTACATCGGTCCCAGCTTCCAACTGGTCATGGACAGCCGCCACGACGGCATCGTCGATCAGTTCGGCGACGTCGTCGCTGCCGAACCGGTCAAGGTGGGCACTGGCAAACTCCAGCCAGGCTGGAAAAGGATAACTGCCGATGACTGTGGTGCGAAGCGGTTTGGGTTGCATTACGGAATCAGGATTGTGTGGAATTCGGGGGGATGCTCTGATCTCCTTAAGGATCCGCACTTTTGACCCGTCTCCCGGTCAGTCCCCATAGACCCGGCGAACCCGACGGCGGTAATCGTCGTAGGAGGCGTCAAACTTGGCTGCCGACGCGTCGCTGGAAAATACACTACTGGAGAGGACGAGAGGCGGCTTGCCGCGGGCGGCCAATCCAGCGGCCACCTGGCACTTGACGGCATTCACGACCGCGGCCGCGCCGATCGTTGAACCCGGGCCGACCGGATCTTCGAGACCATCCACGGTCACCATGGCATCTCCGGCCGGCGTACAGTTGTCGATTGTTACATCGGCTATATCCAGAAGCCTCTTGCCGCTACTATGCTTGGGAGCCGACGCGGCGCAGTGATCGACGGAGAGGACTGCTATCACAGGCAGCTCCAGCTTTTTCGCTTCCAGGGCCATTTCCACAACAACCTCGTTGACCCCACTGTTTGAAAAGATCATAAAGCTGTCTGGCGGCCGGAGCACAAAGTTGCGCAGAATCTGCCGGGCAAACCCTTCCACATGCTCTATGAACATGGCCTGGCGTTGCCCGTTGGCGCCTACGACCTGGTTGTGAAAGGTCAGTGATAGTTCAACAATCGGATGGAACCCCGGGAACGAACCGTGGCGCGGATACATCTCTTCGATAAACATGCGCGAGTGGCCCGTGCCGAACAGGTGCACCAGTCCCTCTGCGGCAATTGTGTCGACGCAGATGTCTGCAGCACGCTGAATGTTTTCAGTTTGGGTGGCGACAATGCGAGCCAGTATGGCTTGCGCTGCGCCCAAGTAGGTAGATGCTGGATTCAAAGTATTTCTCGTACTCCTCTGTCTGGCTCGGCCCAGGCCACACGTTCTCCGGACTTGCCCGATCCTGCGCGGGGATAAGTCACCACTTGAAGGGAACTGTCCCCGTTTCATCCAGAGGATAGCCCCAATTCTCGACATACGTCTCGCCAGGCAGGAATTCATCTCCCCGTTCATCCAGTCTGAACTGAAGCTGCGACTCCAGTTCAGTTTGCAGTGACGCTACTTCGGGGCGGTCAACCAGGTTTGCCAACTGGAAGGGATCGGCCTCGTTGTCGTAGAGTAACCAAGGACCATTCAAGTCGCGGGCGTAGGTGTGAGTCCGCGTGCGAAGTCCTCGGTACTCGCGGCCTCCGTCACGTCGCAGGAACTGGCCAAAGGGATGGGGACAGTAGATGAGGGCGGCGCCCTCTGATGGATCCTGACCGCCTTCAATCGCGTCCGTAAAATCCCTGCCTTCGACGGTATCAGGAATGGGGATTTCGCAAAGGGACAACAACGTAGGCAGAATATCGGGCGTGTCGAGCAGCGCGTCAATCTCTCGTCCCTGCAGTCCGAAACGCCGCGGCCAGCGCAGCAGGAAAGGCACCCGAATCGACTCCTCCCAGGGCCGCTGCTTCTTGACTTCGCCTTGGGAACCAAGCATATCACCGTGATCAGACGTAAAGACAAAGATCGTGTTTTCCGCCAGACCCTCTTCTTCGAGGGTCTGCAACAGCCCGCCGAGGCAATTGTCGAGAGCCGTACAGTGGGCATAGTAACCGGCGATCCACTCACGCGCCTGGCCGGCCATCTCAGGCGGCACGTTAGGTCTCAGTTCGATGTCGTCGGGACTGTAGAGAGCTTGATATTCTGCCGGAGCCGTCTCATAGGGCGCGTGAGGGGGTCCCCAGGAGAGCACGAGCAGAAAGGGTGTGTCGGAATTGCCGTCGCCGACCTTTTGATTGCGACCGCGCAAATAGGCCCGCACATCTTTGGTCTGCTCGATTGCGTCGTATCCTTCCCAGGTCAAGGGCTCGTCGGAGTCACCGGCGTAGTATCTGGAGTTGTTATAGTCATGCGTGCATTCCAGCGCCTTCCAGTAGTCGAACCCCTGGCGGCTTTCGGGAGCAATGTAGTTGCTGCGTCCGCGGCCGTCAACATGCCATTTGCCCACATAGGCGGTATCGTAGCCGGCCGCCTTAAAGAGCTTGGCCATGGAAACGGCGTCGTCGGCCAGATGCACGTCATTGAGGAATACGCCGTGGGTCAGCGCGTGCTGACCTGTAAGCAGACAGGCACGCGCCGGGCAGCAGACGGGAATCCCGGCCACGGCATGGGGGAAGTTGATGCTCTGTACGGCCAAACTGTCAAGATGGGGTGTCCGGACCTGCCGGTTACCTGCGTAACCCGTATCCTGTGCCCGCCACTGGTCGGCGAAGACATACACTACATTGGGTCGTTCCTGGGGCATGGTCTGGTCTCGTTTGGGCGCTGGCTGCTAGAGTGACACGCCAAGCAGACCGCGCGTGAACTGAAAGTTGATATTCCCTGCTCGCATTGCTTTGGGCTGGCGCTTTCCTGCCAGCGTCTGCGTCAAGAGTTCGGCCAAATTCTGGGGCCAGGAATCGGGATCGCTTTCCAGTACAGCGTCCATATCATCGGCATACTGCCCGGCTGTGCAAGCGGCCGTGGTTACTTGCAGCACCGGAACCAGCGGATGGCCCTCAACCGGGTGGCTGCCCACGTATGCCAGGATCGCCTCAACTCCCACGCCGCCGAGGCCTGTCAGAGTTTCGGCCCAGTGTTCGGTGGGTGTCTCCATCACGTGGAGACCGTTCTGTTCGTCAGCGTCGGCCAGTGACTGTCCATAGGCCAGCGTAGGCAGGTGCGGGCCGTCTCCGATACACTCTTCAAGGAACGCACGATCCGAAAGAAGCGACGTGTTTTCCGGCAGGACAACTGTACCGCCGCCAGCCGCAATGGCAGCCGTCAGACGACCGAATTGAGAGGAAACCGCTGGCGGCGGCGTTCCTGCGCTGAGGAGCCCGATGCGAACGGCGGAAACATTGGCCACTGTCTGCTCTGGCGGGTCAGCCGCGGCCAGACGCTGTTCGAACCAGGCATCGACCTTTTCAAGGACTGCGTCTATCCCGCCATCCAACTGGATGCTGGCCCAACCGAAGCGGTCCAGGTCCATTCCATTTTCTTCCAACTCGTGGCGGAAGTAGTCGTTGTGCGTCTTTTCGCAGCCATGCTCAAGAAGAAGTGTCTCCGCGGCCTGAGGGTGACGCAGATAGCCCAGAACGGTGCGGACGTAGAGATCCCCGGTGTGCCCGCCGGAGAATCCGCACCCCTCGGTGTGGGCGAGCGCCACAAACCTATTGAGCGGAGGCGCTGATTCTTTGCCGGCGGCATATTTTCGATTGAGCCGGGCGGCCGCAATCTGCCCTATCTGGCCAGAGCAGAGACTTGTCGGAAGGATCAGCCCGATGCGATCGGCAGCCGGGCCGTCTGGCGTTGCAAAGGCAGGATAGGAAAAGTCAAGGGAAGGCGCGGCGAAGGAACGGCGAAGCGGCAACGCGCGCCCCGGAGGCTTTGGACGGGCGCTGATCTCTTCTACGCGGCCCGGTCCGGTCTGACGCCAGTCCCGCCACAGCTGCACCTGAGCATGGCCCGCTTTTTCTCCAACAGTTCGCTCGCCGGATGCGGCGCGCACCGTCAGGTCAAGCGTGTCGGCCCCGAGTTCGTCCATGGGCGTACCGTCCAGATACAGACCCGCGTTGACGTCCATATCCCGGCTCAGCAGCTCATAGCGGCGCGTTGTTGTCACAATCTTGATGGTCGGCACAAACGGAAAGTTGGTAATTGAGCCGTTGCCGGTGACGAAGTAGATCATGTTGCAGCCGGCAGCCACCTGTCCTGCGATGCTCTCCAAGTCATTGCCTGGGCTGTCCATAAAGTAGTAGCCGGGCTCTTTCATCGGATCGCTATAGGCGATTACGTGATCTAGTCGCACGTCAGGATGCCGCTTCATGGCCGCCCCGATCGACTTCAGGACGATGTTGTACAACCCGCGATACTTGTTGCCGCCGGATGGATTGCCGGCTGCCGAGTGGCCGTGCCAGGCGACCCGTTCCTGGAAGCGCTCGATCGTCTGCAGAAACTCGGCGGCGGTACCTGCGTCGCGCACATTGAGCATGATATAGGGTTCGGCGCCGATCAGCTCGTCCGTTTCGGCCAGGTTTGCCGCGCCGCCGTACCGAACCAGTTCGCGGGCTACCCAGGAAGCCAGGGGATTGCCTGAGATGCCGGAGAAGGCGTCCGATCCGCCGCACTGCAAAGCCAGTTTCAATTCAGAGAGAGGCTGAGGCGTGCGGGGCAGCGCGCTTACTTCGTCAAGCCAGCCCTGCACGATGGCTTCGGCCTGATCCAGTCCGGCCTGAAATCCTCCTTTGAGGGTCAGAAAGGCATGGGGGACGGCATCCAGCGGGTAGTCGTTATCGGTTAGGAACTTTTGCAGCAACGCGTTATTCACCGGTTCGACGCCGTAATCTACGCATAGTACTGCGCCTACATTGGCGTGGGTGACGAACCCGGCAAGCGTACGCAGTACGGACTCAGTGTTATTGGGGTTGTCGTGGCCGCCCTCGGTGTGGGCTACGGCGACGATGCCGTCAATGTTGCGGTAGCGATCGGCGACACCCGCAAACCTGGCTTCCAGCTGCTTGACGAAGCCGCCGGTGCGCGAGGAAGTCCCAAGCAGAATGATCACATTTCGGGTTCCCACGCCCCTGCCTCCGGGACGGGCGTATCCCTCAAAGTGACGGTCTTCACTATAGCGGGCAACCTGCCGGCCAGGCTGGAAACTATCCGCATCGAGATTGTAGGCCTGAACGTGATCTGCGAAGTTCGGCTCACCGGGCAGCTCGAAATCAAGGGCACGCACGCCAAGGGCGTCGAGCATCTCTGCGTTGCGTATGTATTCGCCTGGCGTTATCGCCCGCGTGGCCAGACCAAAGGGCAGCTCCCATGAGAGCAAGGGGTCGCCTTGCGGGATCGACGCGACCGCGAAACGGTGTCCCTCCATCACGGTATAATCCAGAGTCAGGACTCTTCCGTCAAATGCGATCTGCGTGCCCGCCGCGAGTGTACGCGTGGCGATTGCGACGTTGTCGCCGGGCAGTGGCAGGCGGGCTACCTCATCGAAGGGTAGTTGAGAAGCGATTGGGGAGTCTTGTGCTTGAGCCATTGCTCACCTTCGCAGTTCGTAGACGGTTCTGCAAACTCCGATAGCCTAACACATTTGCAGAGAATTCGTAACTACCAAGCCATCTCCCGTGTTCGTTCACCGAATCAGGAACTACAGTGGTGAGTGGTTAGTTGTTGGCAGGTTGAGACAGCAGTTGGGAGAGTAGGTGCAGTTTGCTCCCGCAAACTGCTTATCTGACGAACGTCAACCAACCGTTCCATTGAACGGCTCAGGCGATATCTTGATTGGCTATACGAGTTCAAAGTTGGCCTGTCATTTCAGCGTCCAACTGCTCGTAGAAGCGGGTCATAAACCTGTGCCTCTGCTTTCCGATCTCGCGAGCGGAGGGCGTGTAAAGCGTTGCGAGAATGCGGCGAAGCTTGTAGACGTATTCGTGGACAGGAGTGTATTCGGGGCCGTCCGGTTGGGCGTGGTCCGGCGGCGCCTCAGCTACAGGCTGGTTCCAGAGCCGGCTGCTGTGGTTACCGGCGTGAGCGAAGGCCCTGGCAACGCCGATGGCCCCAATACTGTCCAGCTTGTCGGCGTCATAGAGACATTTCGCCTCCAGGGTCTGCGGCTGGACGGAGTGGTCACGGTAGCGGTGGGCCTGGATGCAGTGGATCACGTTCTCGATGCGGCGTGCATCCATGCCGGCTGCGCGCAGGTAACCGGCAGCAAAATCGGCGGCGGCGAAGTGATGGTTCATGCGGCCGCTTCCTGAAACAGGCAGATCGTGAAGCAGTGCCGCCGCGCGCACTATCTCCTCGTCCGCGCCCTCGGCCTGTGCAATACGTATACCCAACTTTGTCACTCGCAACACATGATCAAAGTCGTGGGCCGCGTCGCCGGATGAATACAGGCGGCGGACTCTGGCTTCGCTCAGGTTTTCAGAAACAGATGCCTGACAGGGTGAGTCTCTCATTGCGGCGACCATGAGATCCTTCTAAGCCGTTAAGAGTAGGTGTCGTTTCCGGCTGTCACTGGGTAACGAAATCATCCAGGCAGGCCAGCAGGCGCCGGCGAAACTCTTCCCGGCTGAATCGCTCCGCTTGACTGCGGCAATCGGCAGGGTTGTAGCTGTGGACGTCGAAATGTTGTATAACCTCCCGCAGCAGTTCCGGGTCTTGCTCAGCGAAAAACTCGCCGGTCTTGCCGGGAATGACCGTATCCAGGGCGCCCCCGCCCTGAAATGCGATTACCGGACGGCCAACGCTCATCGCCTCGACCGGCGCAATACCAAAGTCCTCCAGGCCGGGAAAGAGGAAGGCCTTACAGCCCCGCATCAGCTCCAACTGCTTATCAGCGGGCTGCCAACCGAGGAAGGAGACATTCGGCCCTGCCAGTTCCTCAAGCGACTTTCGGGCTCGACCGCTACCGACAACGATCAGACGTTCGTGCGGCAGGTCTTGAAATGCCCTTACAGCTAAATCGATGCGCTTGTACGGGATCAAGCGGCTGACGATCAGAAAGTAGTCCCCAACCGGAACCGATGAATCAGGCGTAAAGCGTTGGGTATCGACCGGAGGATGAACGACGATGCTGTCGCGCCCATAGATGGTGCGGATGCGCTCTTGCACTGCGCTGCTGATCGCGATGAAGAAATCGACCTTCTGTGCAACGGCATAGTCCCAACGTCGAAGTAGCGCCAGAACTGGTCTCAGCCCAAGATCGAGAAGTCCCCCGATCCGCTCCCGCTGACGGTACTGGTCGTACAGCCAGAGAAACCGGGTTGGAGTCAGACAGTAACAGACGTGCAGGGCCTTCCGCCGGCCATTGCGGGTCCGCACCCCGTGGCAGAAGCCGCTCTTGTTGCTGAGTATCAGGTCGAACCGGCTGAGATCGGTTCTCTGAAACGCTGCCGGATAGAGCGGAAGATAGGCCTGGTGGTGGTCGATCACTCCTGGCAGGCGCTGCATGAACGTGGTGCGGATGGTCCAACTCTTGTACGAATCGGGCACCCTGTCCGGACCGTACATGCTCGTGTAGACCGGCGCATCCGGGAAGAGGTCAACGAACTCTTCCAGAACGTTTTCAGCCCCTCCCATTTGGTTGAGCCAGTCGTGTACCAACGCCACGCGCAGCCGGGTCCGCCAGTCCTCAGAGCCGGAGTCGATGCTTGAATCGTCGCGACTCTCAGGAGTCAGCGCATTTGGAGGGCCCACCGGCAACCGCCTTGGTCGTAGTCGGGGAGGATGTGTCTCTCTGGTCCGCACTATTCTTTTCTGAGAAAACGGACATTTCTGCTCTGATGAAGTGATCGACCAGTTTACGGAAGAGCGACTCGATCAGGTCGGGGTCAACGCCTTCGGTCTCTGCCCACTGCCGGCGGGCCGCCAACATGCTGCGCTGGCGTTCGCGAGCGTGCACCTGCTCTTCATTGCGCTTGAAACCGGCTGCTGCGTATACATACTCCTGCCGTTGACTGATTATGACGATGAGAGATTTGTCCAACCGGTCAATTTCCGACCGAACCTCGCCGAGTGACGTGCAGTTCTGGGGATCTGGCATTGTGAGACCTGTTGTAGCGTACGCGGAGATTCCCTGATTTCGTAGAGAATTCTACCCCAGACACCCTCAAGGAGAAAGTGGAAGCGCATTTGCTCTCTCTCGGAATCTGGAAAGAAGGTAGGACATCGTATCCGCTCGAAGCAGTTACATTGGATATGAGTTCAGCCAACCGCCTGGTCAGAACTGATGTCATGCAGAGCCCAAGTCCAGGAAGTACGCCCGTGATGACCAGCCGAGCGAGCACGGCTCTTGACCGGCGGCTTGGTACTACAGTAGAATGCGCCGAACAGTTGGAACCACTCCCAAACCCAGGAGCGCTGAGAATGGCCTCTTACCAAAGCTACCTTGAGAATCATCAGGACCGGTTTCTCGCGGAACTGCTTGAATTCCTGCGTATTCCAAGCATTTCGGCCCTGCCAGAGCGCGCCGAAGACGTAGCGCGCGCCGGACAGTGGGTCGCGCAGCGATTGACGGCAGCGGGGGTAGAAAACGTGGCGGTCTTGCCGACGGGCGGCCATCCGGTCGTCTACGGTGACTGGCTGCATGCGCCCGACAGGCCGACAATCATGATCTACGGCCACTTCGACGTGCAGCCCGTTGACCCGGTTGAACTGTGGTCGAACCCACCCTTCGAGCCGACAGTAGTTGGAGACAGGGTCTATGCCCGCGGTGCGTCCGACGACAAAGGCAACATGCTGGCGCCGATACTTGCAGTCGAGGCGCTCTTGAAAGGGGAAGGGGACGCGCCGGTCAATCTGAAATTCTGTTTCGAAGGCCAGGAGGAGATTGGCAGTCCGCATATTCCCGATTTCATGCCCCAGCACACCGAGCGTTTCGCCTGTGATCTCGCGGTTAGCGCTGACGGTGGGCAGTTCAGCGAGACAGAGCCGATCCTGCTAATGTCTCTGCGCGGCATCTGCGGTCTACAGATCGATGTTCACGGCGCGTCATCCGACCTCCACTCCGGTCTGCACGGGGGCCGCATCCAGAATCCGATTCACGCGCTGACACAGATCCTTGGTTCGTTACGACGCGCCGACGGCACGATAGCTGTAGAGGGATTCTATGATGATGTGGTGGAACTTACTTCGGATGAGCGCGCCGCGGTCGCCCTTGTTCCTTTCGATGGTGACCAGTACCTGAAAGAGCTGGGGATGGAGGAAGAGTTTGGAGAGCCGGGCTATACGAACCGTGAGCGCGGCTGGGTACGCCCTACACTGGAGATGAACGGCATCTGGGGTGGATTCCAGGAGGAGGGAATCAAGACAGTTCTTCCCAACTCGGCACACGCCAAAATAACCTGCCGTCTGGTGTCCGACCAGGATCCCGCTCGCATCATCGCCCTTCTGGTGGAGCATATAGCACAACATGCTCCACCCGGAGTGAGCGTAAAGGTGACTCCACTGTCAATTCTGGGACGGCCCTACAGCATTTCGGCAAATCATTGGGGCAACAGGGCCGCGGCAGCTGTACTGAAGGAAATGTACGGCCGCGAACCCTACCAGACTCGCAGCGGAGGGAGCATCCCAATCACCGGCGTCTTTCGTGAACAGCTGGGGACGGATACGATTAGCTTCGGCTTTGGCATCGAAGACGAAAACTTTCACGCGCCGGACGAGTTCTTCCGCCTGGCAAGTTTTCGCAAAAGCCAAGTTGCCTACTGTAAGTTACTCGCCGAGCTAGGGGCGTCTGCGCCGCCTCTGTGAGAATCAAGCGAAGGGCATCACATCGGGAAGTCAGGCGGCGAAGTGAAACCACAATACTGTGTAGAGAATTCCGATGAACGCGCCGACGTACACCTCGGTCGGTGAATGGCCGATCAGCTCCTTCAACTCCTCTTCACTGACAGGCTGGCCTGTGAAAAGCTCGCGCAGGATCTGATTCAGGACTTTGGCCTGCTTACCGGCGGCTTGACGCACCCCGGTGGCGTCATACATGACGACCAAGGCGAAGATAGCGGCCAAGGCAAAGATGTCGCTGCGGGGACCAGAGCGATAGCCGACGGCAGAAACCAAGCTGCAGACCATGGCTGCGTGGCTGCTAGGCATACCCCCGGCGCGGGCCAACACGCGCAGGTCAAAGTCTCGCTTCAGGATCCATTCGAAGAGAAACTTGTAGAGCTGGACGAGCAGGCCGGCGCTCAATGGAAGCCAGATAATGGAACTGTTGCCGAGTAGCTGCATCGATCTACCGACCCGCGTCGCCGTTCAACTCAGAAACGGTTCCGTCCGGCTCCCACTTTCTGACTCTCAGTTCGGCCTCTTCGAGCAGTACTCCGCAGCGCTCGGCGAGTTTCACTCCTGCCTCGTACAGGTCCAGCAGATCGGCGAGCGGTAGATCGGCTGCTTCGAGCCGCTCCAGGATTGTCTGAAGCTGTGCGTAGCTTTCTTCGTAGGAAAGGTCGGCAGCCTCTTGGGCGGCGCAGTATTGATTTTCCATTGCTTTCCTTTCGGTACCATCAAGATGGGCATCAGTATACCAGAGAGAGCACAGGTTCAGGGAATAGAGAAGGAGAGCTGGATGGGCGCTAGTGAACAGTATCGACCGGCCATTGTTATTCTTGAGCCGGACCTCTTTTTTTCGGTCAGGCTGGAGGACGTTGTGCGAAGCTCGGGCGGCGAGCCGGTCACGATCGTCAACGCGGACCAGTTCGTGGCTGCGGTTGAACGGTTCTTCCCCGTGCTGGCACTACTCGATCTGAAGACACCCGGAGACTGGGAATCGGCTGTACGACAGTGCAAAGTGAAGCCACACACGCGTCTGACGCCAATCTATGCGTTCGGAAGCCATGTTGACGTGGAGACGCTGCGGCGGGCGCGCGAAGCGGGCGCCGATCATGCCTGGGCGCGCAGCCGCATGATGGAGCAACTGGTAGAGGTTGTTGACCGACACCTGGCGCCTCCCGCTCGCAATCTGGAAGGCTGTGATGATCCTCCCAGTCGCGCCGCGGTTGCCGGGTTGCTTGCCTTTAATCAGGGAAGGTATTTCGATCAGCATGAATACTTAGAGCTGGCCTGGAACGAAGAGACGCGCCCGGTCAGGGATCTGTACCAAGGCATCTTGCAGGTCGGCGTGGCCTTTCTTCAGATAGAGCGGGGTAACCGGCGCGGCGCCTTAAAGATGTTTCGCCGCGGTTTGCCGAAACTGCGCGGTCTGGCTGAAATATGCCAGGGGATCAGAGTTGGCGCATTTCGAACGAAGGCTGAGCAGATTCATCGTGAGCTGTCTGCGTTGGGTCCGGAGCAACCAGTTGAAACTGCCGGCATTTCCTTTCCCGACGTGGACTTTGACAATCCCTATGGCGCCGAGAATCCAGAGGACCTTGGTATCACGTTGCCTGGGGAAGGAGAATAGGCTTGAAGAGAGATGAAGCCAATTGCTTCAAGCAACGTCAGCTCTTTGCTTAAATGCTATGGTTCGAGGCGGAAAACATTGGAGGAGGGAGGCGCCCCGGCTGCCTTCTCCTCCTTCACCGCCGCGAGACGCCCGCGCGGCGACAGGAATAGTGTTGTCGAGGGGAATTTGTGATTGCTGAGGAGCAGGTCCAGCTCCTCCAACCTGCGTACGTCTTGAAATGGGACCTGGATGGCTTCCCCGCGCAGAGGATGCAGAAGGTATTCTTTCCTGCCGTCAAGGTAGCGGTGGGACTTGAGCGTGCCGCCACTCAGTAGCGCACGCAGGAGGCGTGCCTGCGAAAGGGAAAGTGCCTTCTGCGGAGACTTGGGAATGACTCGACAAAACAGGGCCAGCAGACTCTTCCCCGCCCTGGCGGCCGCAGCGCCGGAAATCATCCCAGGTCGTCGACGTGCTCTTGCAGTTTGCGCTGGCTGATCTTCACGTACCGGTCCGCTCTGATCTGGGCCATTTCCTCGTCTGACAGGCGCAGGCGCAAGATGTCGAGGGCGTCTTCCGGGCTCTGGCCGTAAGCAATCTTCTTCTTGCCGTTCTTCATGTCAAACAGGTACATGTAGTGAGGATTGGAGAAGCTACTCATCGGTCAGGCCTTTACCAGCGCCTGCTGGTACATGCCGTCATAGCCGCGCCGCTTCTGCTCTTCTGTCAGTCCGCGATTCACCTCCGCGTCATACTTCCCGGCAAGAAGCTCCCGGTAGAAGCCGTAATTGACGCCTTTCACCTTCTCATCATCCGGGAAACGATGATAGTTGTCCTTGCTCATCAGGCTCTTTCCCTCAGCGATCAGCTGAAAGCCGAGCGCCGAGCCGGGATAGGGCGCGTAGTATGAGATGGACGGGAAGACCCGCTTCATTCTTTTGAGCATGCGCATCGTTTTGAAGGCATCCTCGTCCGTTTCGCCTGGAATGCCCAACATGATGTTCGACCAGAAGACAGGCGGCTCCTTCCCTTCCGCCACCATTTCGTCGCCGAGGCGGTTGACCAGATCAATAGCAAAATCGTTGTCTTCCTCGGTGCATTCCTTGTTAAGCAGCTTCAGAATACGGTCGCTGCCGGACTCAAAGCCGATTGAGATCAGGTTCCAGTTGGTCTCCCGAACCAGCGCGGTGAACAGATCCGGCCACTGACGCACCGTGTCGGCGCGGCCGGCCGCCCAGTAGGGCCAAACCTTGTTGGCGCGGCGGGGGTACTCTTCGATCCACTGCTGCAGCCACCTGGGATTCTGGAAAAACATGGAATCGTGAATAACGACCGAACCGACACCGTATTTCTCGTCGAGCGCGTTGAGCTCGTCAATTATCATTGAAACGGGGCGGCGTCCCATGTTGGGGATGTATGAAGCCTCGTTGCAGAACACGCATTGCCAGGGGCAGACCCTGCTCGTGATAATGGTAGCAACCGGCGGAGGTCCCCAACCACATTCCGGCTCCATCGGCCAGTTGAAGTTTCGATCGAGTTTCAGAGCGCGCACGGCTCGTCTGGGCCGTGCATTCGAAAGCGCCTCTTTCCAGTTGGCCGGTTTAGGCCACAACTCCCTGTCAATCTCAGGCCATTCGGCCATGGATCGCGAGCCCTGGCCCAGGAACACTCTCTCGAAACTGTCAGGGTCCCGCACCAGGTCGAGGATGACCTCTTCGCCGGCTCCCTGGCAAATCTTGTCAAAGGCGTCAACCTCGGCCATCTCATCCGGCGCGACTGTCGCATGCATACCGCCGGCGAGAACCAGGCCGTCCGGATTGATCTCCTTAAAGATCTGCGCGGCCTTGAGGGCCACAGGAAATGTGTAACTGCGCACGTTCATCAGAGCCATCTTGTAGCCGCGCAGTTTCCGAGCAAGCTGATCCCAAGAGGTGACGGCCCGCGTGGAAACGATGTCGGTCTTCAGACCGTTCTGGTGCATTATGGTGCGCAACAGCCCTAAACCGTGGTCCTGCCACTGTTCGTGGGGACCCTGCGGATAGACGAGATCACCCAAGTCGCCCAGATCGATCCAAACGATATCGCTTTCGCGCTGCTTGCCAATCGGCCAGTTCAACTTCAACAGACGCTCCTCCAACTTCCAGGACTGCCGGTTTCAGCCGAATCTTTGTCTGCCGACACCCAGTCCTAAACGTCTTCTTCCCGTCTCGGCCAGTCCAAGGCCGACGCGCTGCAAAGGCGGCTTCCAGCATTCAGCGATGTACCGTCAACCGCCTCTCTCCCGCTGAGGAAAGAGATATCAGTTCACGTCACATGCTGGCATATTGGCCGACCGAATCATCGATCTCCTCGGCCCAGGCATCGATGCCTCCGTCCATACTGACCGCATTGGACCAGCCCTGCTGGCGAAGGAAGACCGTCACCTGCGCGCTGCGCAAACCCTTATGGCAGAACAGGACCACATCGGCTTCCTTATTCTGGCGCAGTTCATCTGGAAGCGCGTCGAGCCGGCGCTCGCGTAACTCACTCAGAGGCATGCTGATGAACTCTCCTTCAGGAAGACTGGCCAGTTCAAGTTCCTTGCGTTCACGCACGTCGACCAGAAGGAAATCCGTACCTTCCCGTTGTTTGGCAGTGACGTCGTGCACGCTGACTTCCGGAGCGCCATAAGGATTGGGCATCGTCTTTGCTCACGTTCTCTTGTATCGGGTGGTTAGCAATTTACAAAGGGAAATTTACAAAGGAAAGAGTTTGCCGAAGACGGAGAAATGCCTGAATCAGACTAAAAGTCGGCGGGATCGATGGGTTGCCGCCCACCATAACCGGCATTTACGTCGTGCCAGAAGGCGAGATCCTCTTCTCCGTGTTTCCAACAGAGATAGACTTCGCGCCCGTCTCGAATCGACAAGAAATCGATCAGGCCCATGTCGATATCCTTGACCAGAATTCCCATTTTGAGAATCCCTTTAACGCTTGTCTCCAGCTTGTCGAATTGGGAGTAAACCGATCCGGCGGCAGCGTTGCCCCCGTTTTGGGCTGCTTTTTGGAGAACCGGCCAGATTTCGGGACGCAGACGGATGATCTCACTGCGCGCCTCTTGCACCTGTGACATCAACACCTTGACGACAGGGAGCGCGGCTTTCGCCTCATCCAAAGTGTAATAGCGGGCCTGCATGACACTCCAACCCGGCAAAGACAAAAGAGAGCCTGACAGGTTGCCCGGGCATTTCTGATCCGGACAACCTGCAAGCTGCTGGGCATTACTTAGCCTCTACCGACTCAAATCTACCGGCCAGCGACTAATGGCCGCAGCCACTGCCGCAGCCTGCGCCGGCTGCCGCGCCTGCCGGGGCGCCGTTGGTGCGGAAGCTGCTTCCGCAGCCACACGAACTGACAGCGTTGGGATTCTCAATGTGGAATCCG
The DNA here is from genome assembly GCA_965200615.1 of Caldilineaceae bacterium. Lineage (GTDB taxonomy): Bacteria > Chloroflexota > Anaerolineae > Caldilineales > Caldilineaceae > Bin5. The sequence continues at coordinate 4,215,403 of OZ241377.1, forward strand.
CCACCCATCAGATTGTCGATATAGTCGATGCTGGAGCCGCCAACATAGAAGAAGCTGGTCGGATCGACTACGACTCGCAATCCAAACTGCTCAAAGACCTGGTCCGCCTCCTGGATGTCGTCGTCAAAGGTCATGCCGTATTGCATCCCTCCACAGCCGCCGCCTTTGACAAACACTCGCAACGCGTGGGACTCGCGCAGGCCCTTCTGATCGAGGATGCCACCCAGTTTCTCGGCGGCCGTTTCCGTAAGTGTAATTTCCTTCGTCTCCGTGTCGGTCAAAGTAATGTCCATCAGGATCTCCTTGCGTGTAATGATGAATCCGACTTGATTTCGCGTTACGAATTCCGGACTATTTCGCCGTCACTTCTATATTCGGTTTCGCTATGAATTATAACGTAATCCCGCTTCAAAATCGAAAGGAGCCGTCACACCACTGCCTCCTGCGAATCAGCCGCCGATCTGGTTCATGGCCCGGTCTTCGGCAAACACGCCTGTAGCCAGCCCATGGCCCCACGGCTTATGGAAGGCTCCCTCCCTCATCAGAGCCCGAATCTCATCGAAATCAGCGCCGTCGCGCAATGGGGACAGCAGGTCGACCTCGTCATCACGCAGCAAACAGAGGCGCAGTTTGCCGTCTGCGGTCAGCCGCACGCGACCACAGCCCTGGCAAAATGGTTCGGTTACACTGCTGATGAAACCCAGCGTACCCTTAGCTCCAGGAATACGGAACGGACGACTGGGATCGACAAAATCGTAGCTTGCCTCCTCCAACGTGCCGAATACCGACTCGACTTTCTCGCGGATCTCGCGAAACGAGACGACGTGACTCAACTGAAATTCGCTGACCTCTCCAAACGGCATCATTTCAATGAAGCGGACTTCCCAGTCCTGTTCCATAGTCAGGCCGGCCAAATCAATGACGTCCTCCTCGTTAAAACCGCGGGTCACAACACAGTTCAACTTGACAGGACGCAACCCGGCCCGCTCGGCGGCCTCGATGCCGCGCCATACGTCTTCGATGTCGCCCCAGCGCGTGATACGGCGAAATCGTTCAGGATTTATCGTATCGATGCTGATGTTTACCCTGTCCAGTCCTGCATCAGCCAGGGGCTGCGCCAACTCGTCCAGGAGGAGCGCGTTGGTGGTCATCGCGACGTCCTGAATGCCCGGAATCGAGGCAATCAGACGCACCAACTCCACCACGCCTGGTCGAATGGTAGGCTCGCCGCCGGTCAGCCGAATCTTGTCTACGCCCAGACTGGCAGCTACGTTGACCAGGAAAATGATCTCCTCGTCCGACATCAGCTCATGACGCGGACGGAACTGCATCTGTTCGGGCATGCAATAGACGCAACGCAAATTGCATGCGTCGGTCAAGCTAATGCGCAGGTAGCGGACGCGGCGGCCATAGCTGTCGTGAGTCGGCTCTGTCATCGCCGCCAGAGCCTCCGCGCCCGGCGGGGGAAACAGCGTCACGCTGCTGCCATATCTGGTTCGATGCTTCTGTCCGTTCTGCGCGGCCGTCGCCGCCTCGGTCAGCGGCAACTCCTGCAGGTCCGGATTGCGCATTGTTGTGGGCATATGCTCTGAATCTCTTACTTGACCCTCGTATCCATCAGACTATCAGATCGACCATTTCAGGCCCGGTCGAGCGCTCCTCCGCAGTGGCTTGAACACGAAAACTGCAGCAGCGCCCGCCATCGGCGATGGCTTGTACCTGGTCACAGTTGTGTCCACAGAGCGTTTCTACCAGCGCCAGATCCATGCAGCACAGTTCCCGGTGTTCAGCGGCGACGCCGGTGTACGGGCAGTTATGCGTATGCAGGGTACCGTCTGACGCATCCCAGTGGGCCAGATACCCTCTTTCGTTGAGAAAGGAAACAACCCTTTGCATGCGGTCATCCAGGAGCTCATCGCCAGGGCAATCCTCGGTGAGCGGCTTCGCCATCTCCTGGGCCAGCTTGCGAAAACAGCCGTCAATTTTGTCGGCAGGCAGAATCTGCTTCATCTGACTGACGACGCCGGCCGTCAGCAGAGCGAAATTGTCCGGAAAGTACGCGTCCGCATCCGCGGTAAGCGAATACAGCTGCTGCGGACGGCCGACAGACCGACGTCCTTTCGCTTTGGACACCGCAATCAGGTTGTCGGCCAGCAGAATATCCAGGTGGTACCTCACCGAAATCGGAGCCATTTCCAAGCGTTCAGCCAGCGCTCCGACGGAAGCCTGTCCATCTTGCTTCAGGATCTCCAAAATGCGGCTGCGTACTGTCTGCACAGATCTGCTCCGAATCGAAAATCTTCAGGACTGCTCCAATCTTACCAGAATTCGCGTCCCATGTCAAACATATTTATGAATAAATTCATAAAAAACCATTACGAAGTCTTCAGGACAGTCAGCAACAGTTCATTCTTGCTCCCGGCCAGTTTGCAAATCGTCGGTTTCGCATACATCGCGATGGGGCAACGGCAACCGAAAGGTCGAAGCGTTGCCTCATCATTCGCTCCGTTTCGCCTGGGTTGAACATTGCCTAACTGCCTTGACTAGCGGTATGCGTTACGCTAAAATGCCCTCTATCCTCCCGGGGAACCGGCCATCATCCAATACGCACCGCCATGAACCAAAGAACCCAGGTTTCAATCTGTTTCGATTCCCTCCTGCAGCCCGGGCAATACTGGCCAATTTCATGACTCTTCCTGGTAATGCGATCGCTCCCGTTATACGCGCGGAAGGAGACAGATGGAGCCAAGCGCTTCCGTGAACGACAAGAACCGCCAAGATGAATTCCTGCCGCAGTTTTGTCTTTTTCCGTACCAACGCGAACCCGTTGCGTCATGTTCAATAGACTGTCAGCCCAGCGGTTAGCTCAATCCCGCAATGACAGCCTTTTCTGACACCATTGACGCCTAACTGAACCCGATAAATTAAGCGTCAGCCATTCACGAAAGAAGTCCCTATGTCTTGCCTCTTGCATGACAGTATTGACCATCGACTGCAAGGGCTGAACCCTCTCAGTTCAAGCCTGCTCCGCACCGCTGTATTGGCGCTCTTGCTGGCCCCCACAGTTCTTGCCTTTAGAGCAATGCCCGCATTTGCCCAATCCATTCCGCTTCCAACCCCAAATATCCTTGTTGACGATTACGTCAGCGTTCCCAAGAACGGCAGCGCCGATATTGAGGTATTGGGTAACGATACCGTGCCTGAGTTTTCCAACTTTGACTTTTCCATGCCGGAGAACGGAAGTTTCAGGTCTTTCACCAGCAGTGCGGTCAGGAAGTTTCTCTCCTTCAATTACACGCCCAACTTGAACTTCGTTGGCAAAGACAGCTTTGACTATTTTGTTTCTGATCGCCGCGGGTTAACTCTCCAGGCTACCGTTTACATCACGGTCTTTGGTCGTCTTGATTGTTCAACATGTCTCAACAGGCACGAGGCAGCGCCTGTAAATGTCACGATCGGTGGAGACGGCGCCTACAACTATCACTTCATAGGTGACGACGGCGTCAGTACCGGGCCCGTGCTTCCCCCGGTACGGAAATTGGCCAAGCGGCATCTGCCGGGGTCGGGAAACGTAGTCTTGTTCAACGGTACAAACACGTTTTCGGGCGCTCCGGTCATCATCAGTTACTTGGCAGACGAGCAGGTCGTCCACGTACATACATACTATCCTGACCGCCATAACGGCTCGATGAAACCATACATCTTCGTAATCGACCTGGACAACGAGGTATCGCATTGGGAATGGTAACAGTCAGGGAAAGGAGGTACGCAAGAGACACAACCAGAATCAGCGGTAAAGCGCAAGAGCCGGATCGAATTGCGCCACAAGAGCCGTATACTCTTACTGCGCAAGAGATTGTGAACTGTCAATCGAAACGGCTCAACCCAATTCAAAAGGGGGAAACATGTCCGACACGCGACAGACTCACCGGCAGATGAGCCGCCGTGGCTTCTTGCACGCCATGGCCCTAGGCGCAGGCGGCGCGGCCCTGGCCGCATGTGTAGTGCCGGAAGGCGCCATGCCGGCTGCAGAAGAAGCAGCCGAGCCCGCGCAGGAAAACCTTCCAATCATCTATTGGTCGATGTTCGGCCTGCAGGAGGCGGCACAGGCACAGAACCAGGTCGAACGATTTAACGAGCAGACCGGCGAAAACGCCATTTTCATGTCGATCGGCTGGGGCAATGTAACCCAGAAGGCACAGGTCGCGATCCAGGGCGGCAACCCGCCCGACATGGTATCGCTCTGGTCTCAGGCCTATACGTGGGGTCCCCGTGGGCTGCTGCTCCCACTCGAGGACTATGCGGAACGTGACGGCTTTGACGGCAAGGGCTGGTCCAAACCGGCGTGGGACGCGCTGTGGTCGGAAGGCCACCTCTGGGGCACCGGCCATACGCTCAATGTCTTTGCTCTGCACAGCAACGACACACTCCTGGAAGAGGGCGGATTCAGCGCTGACAGCCCCCCCGAGACTTTCGCCGATCTGGACGTGATGGCGGAGGCGCTGACAACCTGGGACGACGACGGCAATATCACCCGTTTGGGCTTCCTGCCGTGGCTTCGATCTGGCAGCCTCTGGCACTGGGGCTGGGCCAACGGCGCCCAGTTCTACGATGAGGATACCGACACCATTACGGCCGGGTCCGAAGAGATGTTGCTGTATACGCTCGAATGGTTCAAGTCTTATGCAGACAAGTTCGACATCGAAAAGATCGACCGCTATGTTTCCGGTTTCGGCGACCGCAGCTCTCTGACAGAGGATCCGTGGTACGTCGATAAAATCGTCTTGCAGATCGACGGCAGCTGGAAGCGAAGTTGGATCCCGCGCTATGCACCCGACCTTGATTACTCGGTGTTCAAGTCGCCTTATGGGCCGGGATACACCAAGCCAACCAGCCTGGTTGAGATTGGCGCGATGTTCAACGTTCCCAACGGCGCCAAGAATCCGGACGGCGGATGGCAGCTGGCCCACTTCATGGCCGGCAAACAGCAGCAGATCGAGTTCGGGAACCTGGTCGGAGACGTTCCCCCTCTGAACGAAGCCGCCCGCGATCCGGAGTTCCTCAATTCGCTGCCCTTCAACGAGCTGTATGTCGAGCTGACCGAGTCGGAAGGCGGCCGCGCCTGGCCCCGCATTCCCGTTCTGGAGCAGTACAAGACCGAGATCAGGCGTCTCCAGGACGAAGTGATTCACGGCCAGATCGATCCCCAGCAAGGTCTGGACGATATGACTGCCAAGCTGCAGCAGGAGTTGAACGACTTCCGCCAGCAGGTCAGTTGATATAGACGTCACCTGGCACGAAATCCCGGCGGGCTGACAGGTCAGCCCGCCGGGAGACGGGAGGAGGCGGTCATGATATTTGGACTGACGCGACAGGAACGCCGCCGCTTGCGAATAGGCGTTCTGTTTGCGCTTCCCTGGATCATCGGATTCTTGAGTTTTACGATATTCCCTGTCGCCTACTCGTTCTACTACAGTCTCAACGTGTTTACGACTTTCGGGCAGCCTCTGCACTGGGTCGGGTTGAGCAACTACGTCAAATTGATGAATGACGATCTCTTTTGGGTTTCTCTCTACAATACGATGTACATGGTCGTCTTCGGCGTCTCCTTTCACATCGTCCTGGCCATCATTCTCGGGCTCCTGCTCAATCAGAATTTGCGCGGCGTTTCCATCTACAGAACCGTCTACTATATCCCAACGATTGTCCCGATCGTCGCCACTTCTGTGCTCTGGATGTGGGTGTTCAACCCCGAATTCGGTCTGATCAACTCCGCGCTGAGCGTCATAGACGTCCACGGGCCGGGATGGCTGACCGACCGCATTCTGTCAAAACCATCGTTGATTCTGATGGGCGTGTGGACGATCGGCGGCACTCTGGTGATCTTCCTGGCCGGGCTGCAGGACATTCCGCAGCATCTCTTCGATGCGGCGATGATCGATGGCGCAGGAGCCCTGCAGAGGATCAGGAACGTTACCCTTCCAATACTGTCCCCGGTAATTTTCTTCAATGTAATCATGGGCGTCATAAGCGGTTTCCAAATCTTCGCCCAGGCTTTTATCATGACCAGGGGCGGCCCGCTGGACACGACCCTGTTCTACGCCTACTACCTCTACCAGAACGCCTTTGAATTTTTTCAGATGCCTTATGCTTCGGCCATGGCCTGGATCCTGTTCCTTGTGGTCATGGGGACGACGCTGATCATTTTCCGCAGTTCGGCTCGCCTGGTTTACTACGAAGGCGAGGAGAGATAGGGCCGTGGGCAGGACAACGCTGAAGCGGCAACAACAGGTGGGCGCCTCCGGCTTTGGCAGCCTCTCGAGAACGCAGCGCGAGACGTTGAGCCATGCAGCCAGTCACGTCGGTCTTTTCCTGGTGGGGCTGCTGTTCTTCCTGCCCTTCTTCTGGCTGGTTTCCACCTCATTGAAAGATCTGGATCAGATATTCACGCTGCCTCCCGTTTGGATTCCCGATCCGTTTCGATGGCAGAACTATCCGGAATCATTAAGCTACTTTCCGTTCCTTCAACAATTGCGCAACACGCTGGTCATCGCCGTTTCCGCCGTGTTTCTGACGGTGATTTCCAGTTCGCTGGTTGCCTATAGTTTCTCCCGGCTGCGCTGGCATGGCCGCGACATCCTGTTTTTTGCCATGCTTTCGACAATGATGTTGCCGTACCAGGTTACGATGATTCCGCTCTTCATCATGTTCCGGAGCCTCGGTTGGGTCAATACGCTTCTGCCGCTGATTGTGCCCCATGCGTTCGGCGTACCGTTTTTCATTTTCCTGCTGCGCCAATTCTTTCTCAGTCTGCCCAGAGACCTGGACGATGCCGCCATTATTGACGGCTGCTCAGAGTTCGGCGTCCTGTGGCGGGTCATACTTCCTCTGGCAAAGCCGGCTCTGGCTACGGTAGCGCTTTTTCAGTTCCTGGGAAGCTGGAATGATTTCATCGGGCCTCTGATTTACCTGAATGATCCCAGCAAGTACACCCTCTCCCTTGGAATCCAGGTTTTTGTCAGCACGGTAGGCGTACAGTGGGGATGGATGATGGCGGTTACGACCGTGCTGACAGTGCCGGTGATCATCCTCTTCTTCTTTACGCAGAGGACCTTCATTCAAGGCATCGCCCTTACCGGCATCAAGGGGTAACCGGGCCCCGGCAGATGCTCCGGCAGATCTGAAGTCCGGACCGGTCCCCGTTTCCCGTTCAGAAGGATTCCATTGACCCGGGAGACCATGCCTGCTACAACCCGCATACCGTGGCCAGGTATCGCGAAGACCTGGCGGCTCGGTTCTCCTCGATCGCGCAGGTGAATGAAGGTTGGGGGACTGATTTCGGAGAATTTGACGACGTGGAGCCTCCGACGGAGGTGGAAAAAGGTTCGGGGAGCTTCTGGCGCGACTGGCGGGAGTTCATCGCCCGCAACCTGAATGAGTTCCTGTTAAGTGGCATCCGCATCATCAAACAGAATGCGCCTGGCGTGCGCGCCAGCTTCAACTATACGGATCCCTACCACATCCAGGGTAATGGTCAGGACTGGTGGATACTTCCACAACTGGATTACGCTTCATCAAGCCACTACTGGGGATCCGGCCCGCGAACAGGCGCAGAGGCAGGCTCACGCATCGCCTTGCTCAAAGCGCTGGCTCCCGGCGCGCAGGCCTGGTTGACTGAGTGCCAGGGAGGTCCCTTCCGCTCGGACATTTTGTGGAGGGGGATGAATATCGAAAGGGTGCGGCTGCCGACACACGGCGCCACCCACAGGCTCGTACGAAGAATCACAGAAGAATAGATGAAAGGAACTGTATCACGTGTCGCTGACCCATCCATTCAGAGGGAGTAAGGAATGAAGACAAGAGCAGCCGTAGTGTATGAGCATGACGCTCCAGTAGTCGTCGACACTCTGACCCTGGACGATCCCAAAGACAACGAAGTCCTGTTGCGCATGGGAGCCAGCGGTGTATGCCACTCCGATCTTTCGGTGGTCAACGGAACGATCTACTATCCTCCGCCTGTCGCGCTCGGCCACGAAGGCGCCGGCATCGTGGAACGGGTGGGCGCCAACGTAACCTACGTCAAGCCGGGAGACCACGTCATTCTCTCGTTTGTAACCTACTGCGAAGACTGCGTCATGTGCGAGATGGGACGGGTCTGTCTCTGCCAGGGCTTCGACGTCCGCAAGGGCTATCTCCTTGACGACACCTGCCGCCTGCACAATGCCAAGGGGCAGGACATTCCGCAGATGTCGCGCATCGCCACGATGTCCGAGCTGGCGGTCGTGCCCGAACAGGCACTGATCAAGATCGACCCTGGCTACCCGCTGGACAGGGCCGCGCTCGTTGGCTGCGGTGTGACGACAGGTGTAGGGGCCGTGCTGAGAACGGCAAAGGTTGAGGCTGGAAGCACAGTTGCCGTTATTGGAACGGGAGGGGTCGGACTAAACGCGGTGCAGGGCGCAAGAGTCGCCGGCGCCGAGCGCATCATTGCAGTGGATCTGGTCGAAAAGAAACTGGAATTCGCGCGTCAGTTTGGCGCGACAGATACGGTCAATGGGTCCGAAACGGATGCTGTCGAGGCGGTAAAGGAGTTGACAGGGGGATTAGGCGTTGACTATGCCTTTGAGGCGATTGGCAGCTCAGTTACGATCAGGCAGGCCTTTGATATGGTCCGCTCCGCCGGCACAGCGGTTGCCATTGGACTTGCCCGCCATGATGATACCGTGCCGATTCCCCCACAGGAGTTGATCTGGGCCGAAAAGAGGCTGATTGGCTCCTACTACGGAACTTCCCGCCCGCGTGTCGATATGCCCGAGTACCTCCGTCTCTATGACGAAGGAAAGCTCATGCTAGACGAGTTGATCACCCAGACTTATCAGCTGGAGCAGATTAACGACGCCTTTGACGACATGGAAGCGGGCAAGAACGCCCGCGGCATACTGGCGCTCGATCTGTAGGAGCTGGACCACCGACGCCAAGTGACAAAGCCGCCGTTCCCTAATTTGACTCAGTGGAACGCAGACTTATAACATCGATCGATTTCCAGGCTGCACGCTCCTCAAGCCATCTGTCCTTCAGTAGAGTAGGCAGGGTGCCAACATTCAGCCGGCGCTCTGCCTCCACGCTGCAACGAAGTTCAACTTCGAAACTACCGGTATTTCGGCCGGCGTCGGATATGCGCTCGCGCAGATTGCCAAGTCCCGCCGCTGCTGCATGAAACTCCGCCTCAACGCGGTCGCCCCCACTCATCGCACCAGCATCTTCGTCCGTCATTCCATCCTGCATTCGAGTCAGTTGCCACGTCCATCGCAGGTCGCCCGTTTCCGCATTTGCCTCTCCAAAGACATTCAAAGAAAAGTCGGCCTGTCTGTTGAGCGCGGCCCGGTAAAACCGATACACCTCTCGAAAACTGCGGCTGAACTGCGCGGGAGGTAGATCGCGGCGGGCTTGCCTGCCATAGCTCCTGCTGGAAAGTCGCTCGTCCAGAATGGCTACTACGCCGCGGTCGGCCGTCCGCCGAATCAAGCGCCCGAATCCCTGCTTCAGCGTCAAAGTCATCAGCGGGACCATATACTTTCTGAAGCTGCTCCCCTCCTCAATCTCTTCCAGCGCTTTCATTCTGGCCTCGTGAAGTGGATCGCTGGGCGTTGGGAATGGCAGCTTGTCCAGAACGACCAGGCTCAAGTCGTCGCCAGGCAGATCGACACCCTGCCAGAAAGATCTCGTCGCCAGTAAAACGCTATGAGGCGTCTCGCGAAACCAGTCAAGGAGCAGGTTGCGGGGGAGTTGCCCTTGGGCATGCAGGGGCCAGGCGACCTGTTTCAGGCGGTCATGGACCTGTTGCAGACCGGTCCAACTGGTGAAAAGACAAAGAGCCCTTCCCCGGCTCACATTGAGGAGCCGCTCAGTCTCAGCGGAAACCGCGTCGTAAAAGGGATCCCTGTTTCTCCAGTCGAAAGCAGGAAGCGCCGGTTGATACAACAAGGCCTGTTCGGAGTAGTTGAAGACGGAATCGGAGATGAGTTCCAGCGGGGCGCCCTTCACGCCGCATCTGCTCCTGAAATGGTCGAAGCTGCCGTTCGTTGCCAAGGTGGCGCTGGCGCAAACCACCGTGCGCCCCTCCTCTTCAAAGAGATGCCGGGCAAGGTCATGGGACGGATCGACCGGCGCAGCATGTAGACGAAGCTTAAGATGACGGGACCCCTTTATCCTTTCCGCGTAGCGAACGGTAAGGTCGTCCTTTGAACTGCTTGATACCGCTTGCATTTTTCCTGCCAGGGAGCCAAGCCCCTTCACAGCCAGTTCATAGCTGGCCTCCTCTTCGGATTCCTCAGCAGTGAGCGGCGGTTGGTCCGCGTCCTCTCTCTGACTATAGGGGTTTGCCTTACGCATTTCGTCCTGTAAGTCAATCAAGCCGCCCGCCAGCGTTCGCAGCGCCTCCAGGTCCCTGTCAATCCGAAAGACGTTAGCCTTCGATAGCCTATCTACTTCAGAGAAGGCCAGCTGATTTTGGGACTGCAACGCGACCAGATGTTCTTCTTCCACGTGGCCCTTGAAGACAGCGCCCCCCAGAAGCTGCACAAGAGCGTAATCGGTCGTCTCTATCTCAAAGACCGACGTGGCTGTATCTTCCAGCTGATGTGCCTCGTCAATAATGTAGACTGCCGCCTCAGGTAGAATCACCTGCCCCATTTCGCCCAACTCCAGGGCATTCAGCAGGAGGTGATGATTGGTGATGATTACCTGGGCTTGCCGCGCCTTTTCCCGCATCTGGTTCACAAAGCAGTTGTCTTCGAAGTGGCTGCAGATGCGGCTTATGCAGTCATCGGGAAAACTGACAACTCGAGGCCGCAGGTCATTTTTCAAGACGAATTGGAGGTCGTCAATGTCCCCGGTATCGGTGCGTTCCAGCCATTGCCGCAAAGACGCAACCTGCTCGTCTTCTCTGTCCAGAAACGCGAGCCGGCTTCTTTCGACCGACTCTTTTTCCCACTTGTGGCTGCAGATGTAGTTATTCCGCCCTTTTACTACGATGGCATCGATGGGACGGTCCAGGACAGTGCGCAGGAATGGGATATCCTTGCGGAAGAGCTGGTCTTGCAGAGACTTGTTTGCAGTGGCTACGACGATCTTCTGCTCGCTGAGGATTGCAGGCAGGAGGTAGGCTAATGACTTCCCAGTACCGGTCGGGGCCTCAATCAGCGCCGGGCACTGGTTGAGAATCGCCCGTTTAACGAGATTTGCCATCTCCAACTGGCCTGGCCGCAGTTCGTAGTCAGCCATTGCCCCGGACAGCACTCCGCCAGAACGGAAATAAGCATCAAGATCACACTCTGCCAGAGGAGACGAACTTTTCTCCGCATTATCGTTGCCATAGCGCCCCTTTTCCTCTCCAACCTCGAGCTGAGAAAGGTCGTCTGGCAGTTTTGCAATGTAAGGCTGCTCTAAGTTCACCATTGAGAAATTTTAGCACGCATGTGCGCATACTCCAAAATGAAGAACGCCCTCGATCAGTGAACAGAGGGCGTCCTCAGAACTGGCAAGGGGGGGAACCTTACACCGTTGCTATATATTATTGTGAACCGTTGTCATCTGGATCAGGCAGCAGCTGGTGGATGAAGTGAATGACGCCGTTGGACGCTTCCACGTCGGCGATCACGATGGCAGTTCCTTCGACTGTGAGTGAGCCGTCATCGCTGGTTCCGACGTCGATCGTCCCCCCATGCAGCGTGGTCAGCGAGGCCTGCGAAGCAAGGTCGGATGCTGTCAACTTTCCGGAAACGACATGGTACTTGAGTGTTTCGGCCAGCAGATCCGAGTCGGCCATCAGCAGGTCAAGCCTGGCCTCTGGTAGTGAAGCAAACGCAGCGTTGGTCGGCGCAAAGATGGTATAGGGGCCGCCGTCGGCTATGGACGCAGTCAGGCCGGCCAAGTCCAGTGCCAGAAGCAGTATGTCCAATTGCTCATAGTCTCCGGCAACTTCGATGAGATCGTCATCCATTGCGCCCACCTCGCTGGTGGGTTCGGGCATCGCCGTTGCGGCCGCTGTTGGAGCTGGCGTTGCCTCTGGCATCGCTTCTGCCGTTGCGACGGGCGTCGCCGTTGCCGTGGCCTCGACCATTGCATCTGGCGTCGCCGTGGGGGCCGCTTCTTCTGTCGCCACAGGCGTTTCTGCCGCCGTCGCCACCGGTGTCGGGGCTTCTCCCCCTGTTCGCAGGGCCTCGGCGTCGGCCTGACTGGGGATCGTCAATACGTCGCCAACTTCAATAATGTCGCAGTTGGACAGAGAGTTCGCAGCGCAAATTGAAGACCAATAGACGGTCGTTCCGTAGGCTTGCGAGGAGATCGTGCCCAGCGTATCGCCTGCCTGCACTGTATAGGCGCCGCCCAGGGAAATGTCCGTGTCTGCCGCCGCGGATGAGGCGCCTGTGCCGGCAGCCGGCTGCTGGACAACCACCCTGTCCCCCTCTACCTGCTCGCCGGAGTCGTCGAGGAACAGTACGTTTTCGCCCGTCAAGGTGTAAGAAAAAGGCATCGTAGTGTCGTTGTAAGTGACCAGCGTCACGATTTCACCCACGTCGTTGATGCCTATCTCTGCAACTTTCCGCTTCATGCCCCCCATTGAGTCCATGGAGCTGGTGGCAAAGGCGCTTTCGGATGGCGGGACGGCATTGACGTACCGGTCAAACCCTACCTGCTTGAAAACGTAGAAGCCGGAGCCGTCGTCAATTTGCCGGCTGTCCTGTGGACCATATTCCATCTTGATCGTCACAGGCCGGCCGGTATCGATAACTTCCAGTCCCAAGTAGTGTTTTGCGAACTGTTCGTTCAGCTCACCCTGGACCCAGGTAGACCGTACCGCGCCCGTCGTCACCACGGGCGCCGGATCGGCAGCCGGTTGGAGGCCCGAAGGAGCGGGCGTGGACGTTGCGGGCGCCGCAGGCGTACTGCCGCTTACAACCTGTTCACCGGATTCATCGACAAACGTGACATTTTCTCCCGTCAAGGTGTAGGAGAGGTCCATATTTGTGTCATTAAAGACGACAATCGCAACGATCTCGGACGCGTCCGTTGATCCGATCCGGGCTGCCTTCCTCTTGATGCCTGACATCGATTCAGAGGAACCGGTTACGAATACAGTTTCCGGGGGCGGCGCCGCGTTGATGTACCTGTCAAATCCGCCCTGTTTGAACACGTAGAAGCCGGATCCTTCATCCAGCGTGTGGCTGTATTGAGGCTGGTAATCCATCTTGATCGTGACCGGTTGCGATGGGTCGATGACCTGCAGGCCCAGGTAGTGTTTGGCGAACTGCTCGTTCAGCTGCCCACTAACTGTTGCCGAATTGACGGAACCCTGCACGGTCAATGCGTATGGGCCTGCTACGAGAACCAGCGCCACAACTGCAGCAAGGCCAACATAACGCCATGAAACTTTCAATTGCATTTATTCCCTCCAGATTCCCGGAGAGCCGGCCCCCCTGTCTGCCGGAAGCGAACTCCCCGTTGCGACATCAGGCTCAGCCCCGGAATACGGATTCGTTTCGGAGACATTGCACGTAATATGTCCAGTTTAACCAAACCCAAGGCCAAGTAACAACAGTTCCTGACCCACTTTTGGACTGTCCTACCACTGTTATGACCGGTCGGGATGATTTCGTGGCGCGAGCGTAGGCACAACGGAGTTTAATCGTTGAATTTCCTTTGCTAAGACTGACGCTGTACGACCAAATGGTGACAGGGCTTGTTGCTGACTTCGTCAGTACGATGAGGAACGACGATCGGAGAATCACTCGGATTGCCGTTGGCGTCGAGGATCTGCAGGGTGAACCTCTGTGGGGTGTCTCCGCCGTAGATGGGAAAGTCGAAGCGGCCGGTGTCGCTTGCACCGCTCTTGGATACAGTCCGGTACGTATTGCCCCAAGCGTCGGTCAGACTAACGGCAACGCCCGGGAGGGCAACGCCCTGGTCGTCAACAGCCAGTCCCATCACATACTGGCCCGGGCACTGGTCATCGTGCCAGAGGCGGTCCAGAATGTATCGATGAGGCCCCAGGAGGCTTGGGCCGCTTACTTCAGACAGCTGCCCACTCGAGAAGATTTCAGGGGAAATCAGCGCGGCGGCATTGGCGAAATCGATCCCGACTGCAAAGCCCGTATAGTCAGCCATCAGACCCATCTCGTCACACCGGCCCAGGTAGACAGGAAAGCCGGAACCCAGGTTCCACTCAAGGGCGCCTCTCCGGTCCCGCAGCAGCCTGCCCTCGTCAACAGTCCCGGCGTCCGCCCCGTCCAGCGTCCAGCAGTGATGACAGTAGGTTGGCGAGTCTGGCGGGAAGCCAAAGCGATCTGGCAGCGCCAGCAGGACGCGCTCCGCCCCGGCAGGGTGGCCGCAGTAGCCGAGTAAACGCGTTTCCAGGCCCGCCTCCGTTTGCCGCTTCAGGTAGACGGGCGCAGAGGAGACAGATTCAACACTGTCGACCAGGGGGAATGCACTACCGCTCTCCTGGTCACCGCCTTCTTCATTTCCTTCGTGCCCGCGGGCGACTGCGCGGCGTTTACCGGCGGCGTCCAGCCAGGCCGCGCTGAATATCTCGCCGCCCCCTGACCGGCAGGTCAAGCCGGGCGGACAATCTTCCAGCCGTTGCACGCCCTCGCTGACCGGAAACGCCCAGCCCGCATCCGTAACTGGCGCCTGCAGGACGGCAAGGAGGGCAGGCTCTGCGAGGACGGTGCGCATGAACTCGTTCCAGACAGGCGCGGCCGCGCCTGCGCCGGTTGCATTGCGCATTGGGCGGCCGTCGGTATTGCCCACCCAAACACCGGTCAGCAGATGCCGTGTAAAACCCATCGTCCAGGCATCGCGATTGTTGTCGGTGGTTCCGGTCTTTGCCGCCACAGGCCGGCTCAGGGTCAGCTGGCTCCGGGCGCCAAACATCGGTACGCGCGCCGGGTCGTCGCTGAGGATGTCAGTCACCAGAGATGCGGCCTCCTCTGAGATTGCACGCGCTCCCTCGGTTGAGCTGATTTCCCTTAAGGTCTGGCCCTGTCCGTCTGTGATTGTCAGGAAGAATTGAGGCGCCTGGTAGCGACCGTGATTTGCTATCGTGTGGTAGGCGGAAGCCAGATCGAGCAGTGTTACCTCTCCACCTCCCAGTGTCAGACTCAACCCGTACCAGTCAGTCCCGCGATGCAAGCTTTCGACGCCCATTTTGCGAGCGCTCTCAAGCATTCGCTCGACGCCGACTGCGTCCAGCAGCTTTATTGCCGGAACGTTGTAGCTGTTGGCGAGCGCCGCTCTGACGGTAACGGGACCGTGGAACTTGCGATCGTAATTGACCGGCCTGTACTCCTCTATGGCGCTGATTGTATAGGTAATGGGCGTGTCCCAGATTACCGTTGCGGGGCTGATGAGATTGTCGTTGAATGCAGTGGCGTAGAGGAGCGGCTTGATCGCGCTGCCCGGCTGCCGGGGACTGATTGCGACATTGACCTGGCCGTCGATCTCTTTATTCTTGTAATCGACGCTGCCGACCATGGCAAGAATCTCTGCAGTTCCGGGCTTGAGAGCAATCAGCGCTCCATTATTCATGCCAAAGCGAGGTTGAAGCGCGGCAACCTGTTGGGAAACGATCTGTTGCGCCTTTTCCTGCAGTGCAAGGTCGAGTGTCGTATAGATGTGCAGGCCGGCCCTCCGGACATAACCTTGCCCCAGTAACTTGTCGAGTTCGAGGACCACGTAATCAACGAAATGCGGTGCGTGAGGAGAGTGAATTTCCGGTGACCCGCCCAGTTCCACCTCTGCGGCAAATGCTGCGTTCGCTTCATCCAGCGTCAGAAATCCGTGCCTCACCATCAGCGACAGCACGGTCCTCTGACGCTCCTTTGCCGACTCCGGATCCGCAAAGAGGTCGAAACGCGCCGGCGATTGGGGGGATCCCGGCTATCAGCGTCGCCTCAGCCAGATTCAGCTCCGCTGCGGACTTGCCAAAATAGGTACGGGCGGCCGCCTGCGGCCCGTAGGCGAGGTGGCCGTAGTTGAGGAGATTCAGATAGAGTTCCAGGATTTCTTCTTTGGCGTAGGTCCTCGTCAGCTCACTGGCAAGCCCGACCTCTGCGATCTTGCGGTCAAAGGTCTGATCATAGCGCTCATCAGACCCCAGAAACAGATTGCGGGCCAATTGCATCGTGATCGTACTGGCCCCCGATACTATCTCGCCCTGTTCAACGTTTTGAAGCACCGCGCCGGCGATGCGAACCGGGTCTACGCCCGGATTGGTGAAAAACGTCGCGTCTTCGGTTGCAATGGTTGCGTTGATCAGATACGGGGAGATCTGGTCCAAAGAGGCCCATTCGCGTCGGCCTTCTCCGATTAGCTCCGCAAGTAACTGACCATTGCGATCGTATAAGAATGTCGTCTGGAAGACGCGCGGAAGCGGCCCTGGCTGGTACAGCTGCATGTAGGCCTCAGCTACCCCGGCCAGCGAGATCGTCGGTCTCCGACCGACGGCGCCGCGACGAGAGCCACAACCGGCCAGAACTATTGTGAGAAGCAACAAGAGAAGAAGCGGACGGCGCCGGTCGAAGATAGATCCAGGCATGAGGCGTAGCGGTCTGTATCAATTCGGGACGGATTTTCTACCTGAGGCGATTACTCCACTGCCCCAATTTGACTGGCTCATTCGTGGAAATGTCGCCTCGCCAATGCTAACGACGGGGCGGCGCGCCATGGTTCCAGGCAAACAGTGGCTCTTGGCGAAAGTTCCTCGATGCTTTCGCCGCCGCACGTTGTCTCAGCCTGGCGGATTTCCAGGCAGAAGTCTGCTGTCCGAAATGGTTACCTACTCGAATGGATTCTGATAGATCTCCAGATTCTCCGGGATGTGCAGCAGGTCGCCTGGACGCAAAATGTAATATGGGCGGATCGCGTTTGGATTGGCAGCCCGGAGCAGGCTGATGGGGATGTCGTACTTCGCGGCAATGATAACCCAGGAATCCCCATTCTGGACTTCATGAATCATACTCTCTTCATGAAGTCGAATCGGGATCGCCCGGGGCAGTAGCAGGCGTTCGCCGTTCAATGAACCCTCGACGTGCAGGTTGGCGCCGCGCAGAACACTCTCCGGCAGATCGTAGGCTCGGGCCAAACCGGCCCAGTTATCGCCTGCCCGCGCCGTGTAGTATCGCAGATCTGAGCACGATCCCAATGATACGGGAATGCCCTCCTGCATGCTGTAGGAGAGCAGCCTGAACTTCTCAAGCTCTGTCGCCGGTATGTATACCAGGTCCTCCCTGTATTCAGGACGCGGACTATTCAAGGCGTTCTCCTCCTCGTCAACCTGGATTTCAGGCATCGGCGGAAGCGGCCTTCCCACAGTGGAGTAGCCAGGCGGAAAAGCAAGACCGACCCAACTCGAGAGTCGGAGCAAGGATCGAGTCTCCGGGACGCTGTTCGTTCTACCACCGTTTACGGCGCCGGCCGATTCGTCGACCATGCAGTAGGAGAAGTCTACAAAGTCATTCGCCCTCGCGAAGTGCGTCGGCAATGCTTTGCCGGTGACTACCGTACCCGCGAGGAGTCCATTCCCACGCGTCTTGTTCAGCCAGCTGGAGGTAAAGTACTCGCCTCCTGTGCGGCAGCGCACCGCAGGAGGGCAGTCGGGCAGCTGGACAACTGAGGCCGGCACATCGAAAGCCCAGAGGCTCGGGTCGTCGGGCGCCCCAATCAGTTCCCGCATCCCTTTGTCGGCAATCACCGCTTCCATAAAGTTGTGCCAGAGCGGCGCCGCGCCGGCTGCCCCGCTATTGCCCCACATCGGGGTCCCGTCACTGTTTCCCGTCCAAACGCCGGCCGCCAGGTATTTCGTGAAGCCGACCGTCCAGTTGTCCTTGAAGTTGGTTGTCGTGCCTGTCTTTGCGGCCGCGGGACGGCTCAGTTTCAGCCTGCTGTTCGCCCCGAATGCCGGCTTTCGGGCCTCGTTGTCGCTCAGTATGTCGGTGAGTTGGAAGGCCACGCCCTCAGAAATAATGCGTTTCTGTCCTACCGGCGGCGGCGAGCGGTATCGGCCCAGGTCGTCGACCATGAACAACGCAAATTGCGGCGGAGAGTAGAGCCCGTCATTGGCAAAAGTGCGAAAAGCATTGGTCAACTCCAACAACGAAACTTCGCCTGCTCCGAGAGACAGGCTCAGACCGTAGCTGTTCGGTTCTCTCGTAAGACTTGTAATGCCAAATTCCTTGGCTTTGGATACCAGGCGTTCATTGCCCAGGGATGCCAGCAGCTTTACGGCAGGTACATTGTAACTATTGGCAAGCGCGGTGCGCACCGTGACCGGCCCATGGAAGGTCCGGTCGTAGTTCCGGGGACTGTAGAAGTGCCCCATACCTACGGAATACGCTGTCGGGGTGTCCCAAATGACAGTCGCCGGTGAGATCAGGTCTTCAGACAGCGCTGCCGCATACAGAATCGGTTTGAAGGAACTTCCCGGCTGCCGAAGACTGACAGAGAGATTTACCTGCCCGGCATCCTCCTCATTGAAGTCGATCCCTCCGACCATGGCCAGTATTTCGCCGGTCTGCGGCTGAATGGCCACCAGAGCGCCGTTTGTCATCTGGTAAGCTTCACCGACCTTATCGATCCAGGCTTTCAACTCCTGCTCGGCCAGCACTTGCATCGGCATATCCAGCGAAGTGATGATATGCATGCCGGACCGGCGCACTTTCCACCGGCCGTTTTCGATGCCCAACGCGTCTGCCATCCGCCTTTCCAGCGCTTTTTCCACATAGAGCACGAAATGGGGCGCCAGATAATCCTTCTCTTCGGAGCTTCCGATCAGGAAGATCTCTTCAGCGAATATGGCGTCGGCTTTCTCTTGCGACAAAAAGTCGTGTCGCACTAACAGGTCTAAAACGATGCGCTGCCGCTGTTTGGCGGCATCGAAATTGCGGAACAGATCGAATGATGCCGGCTGCTGGGGCACTCCGGCCAGAATCGTCGCCTCAGCCCAATTCAGATCGATGGCGCTCTTGCCAAAGTAGACCTGTGCGGCCGCTTCAGGCCCGTAGGCGAGATGTCCGTAGTTGACAAGGTTGAGATAGATCTCCAGCAGCTCGTCCTTGTTGAAAAGAATCGTCAGATCGTGCGCCAGTCCAATCTCATAGAGTTTCCGATCAATTGTCTGTTCGAATCTGTCCTCCGGCGCGAGAAAGAGGTTGCGCGCCAGCTGCATGGTGATCGTGCTTGCGCCTGAGGTGATCGACTGGGCCTGTACGTTTTGTATTGCCGCGCCGACAATTCGACGACTGTCCACGCCGCGATTGGTAAAGAACGAGGCATCTTCGGTGGCGACGGTTGCAGAGATCAGCGCGGGAGATATCTGATCGAGAGTGACCCAGGTGCGTCGCCCTTCCTCAAAGAACTCCGCAAGAAGAACGCCGTTCCGATCATAGACGCGGGTCGTTTCAAACAGCTTGGGCAGACTACCGTTGGGCTGGTACTGCTGCAGGTAGTGTTCTACAACTGTCTTGATCGACCCTTCAGGGCGCGGACCCAATCTCCCTGCTACAAGATCGTCCAGCGGCGGAGCCTCAAGTTCGTCGAATCCAAAAGGTAGATTCTCCAGTCCCAGATCCACTTCCTCAGAATCTTCGCCGGAGCAGCCCATCACCAGGACGACGGCCAACAGGAGAACTATCGCGATTGCGGCGCGCCTCGCGCCTGCACGCGGCGCCGAGTTGCACAATCCATTCAGCATGAAGAACAGGACTTTTCCCGCGGACATTGATTTGCAACTCTTCCTTGAGCAAATTGGGCCTTTGCTTCCATCCGCAAATTCTCGCTGCGAATCAGAGTGAGACCACGGCCCGTTTCTTCCCATCATGATCGAACTGCCCTCCGTGACGCTACGATGTCGATCAGGCCTCGACTTGGCTTTTCAGGTGCGAAATCTCTGCACTATTTTGGGGGACGGGTATCTGCCCGTTCAAAGTAAAATTCGCGATAACGGGGGTATCAACTTAAATTGTATCACACATACGATAACGACAAGCGCGAAGATCGGCAGTTGCGCGAAGAAAAGGCGATTAGCAGTAATAGATAGATTGCAACGGAACTGAAGCGGAGTCAAACAAGAAAACCGCTCCTTCGAGCGGTTTGAGGCGACGGCCGGATTCGAACCGGCGATCAGGGTTTTGCAGACCCCTGCCTTACCACTTGGCTACGTCGCCGCACAACTTGCAGGAATCAACTCGCAGCCGATCGTATCAGGACTGTGTTTCTTTGTCAAATCAGGCCGTTCAGGGTTAACATCTGTCTGTTTCCTCCGGACCGTTTACTGCACCCGGACATATTTGACTATGACCCTGACT
This sequence comes from Caldilineaceae bacterium, assembly GCA_965200615.1. Lineage (GTDB taxonomy): Bacteria > Chloroflexota > Anaerolineae > Caldilineales > Caldilineaceae > Bin5. Next base: position 4,235,766 of record OZ241377.1, read on the forward strand.
GATGAAATGGTCGTTTGCGAACGCTGCGGTGTCACCTTCCTTTGGACGGTGGAGGACAAACGCAAAGAGCCCCGCGGACAGAAGCCTCCCCCCTTTTGCTTGGGATGCGGCTTTCTCTTGCCCGCCGCCAAACGAGAACGCGGCTTGGTGAAGTGGTACAGTCCTGGCAAAAAGTATGGCTTCATTTCACGCTCCAGCGGCCCGGACCTCTTTGCCCATCGTTCCCGTTTCGACGGTATTGGCCGCCTCAGGACGGGGGACCTGGTTGAATTTGTAGTCGAGGAAACTGAAAAGGGGGCAGCAGCGGTAGGCGTGCGATTGCTATCCAGACTGTTAAAGGACGGATCACGAGACCACCTCTCTGGAGGGTAGGCGTTCGGAATATCTAATGCGGAGCCGCGGCGGGCGCGTCTGACAACTCGGCGAATTGGTAGTCGTAAGTCCTGGCCACGACTGGCCAGACATAGTTTTCACGCACGGCGCGCCGCAGTGAAGGCGGAGCCGCACGCGGCATTCGCAAGCGCATGCCCGCCTTCTCGAATAGGTCATCATCGTCTGCGTACAAGCAGGCTGCGTGCAGGCCGGGAGGGATCAGTTCGGGGTAACTCAGGCGGTCCGGCAGGAGAGGAAAGGCCCCCGCTTGCACCGCTTCCAGCATGCTGATACCGAAGAATTCGTGCTCCGCTGTACTGATGACAAGGTCAGTCCTTTGCAGCAGCGCCTGGTAATCTTTCCGGGACGGCAGAAAACCCCAGTGTTCGATGCGATGGGCCAGGCGCGTTTCGGCCTCCTCAAACTCAGCGGGGATGTTTCTGAAGTTCTCTCCCGCTACGGCCAGTCTGAATTCGTGTCCGGCCTCCTCCAGTCTGTACAGCAGGTCAAAGAAGCGGTCCGGCCGCTTATCGTACTCCCAGCGCTGATTCCACAGAACCAAGGGCGCCTCCGGGTCCGTCTCAAGGCGGTTCTTGTCCGGAATGTCAATGCCGACCGGCAATACCCTTGAGCGCGCCTCAACCCGCTCGATCTGTTCCAGGTGAATGTAGTCGGGAAAGTGCTTGAGCAGATTGGGAAGTTCACTGAACCAGCTCTGACGATGAAACTCGGAGTTGAACACGATCAGGTCGGCGCAAAGCTGGCTGAGCCAGTTAATCATTGCGTAAGTCAGATCGGGCTTCTCGCCGGGGCGCCAGGGGTAGGTCAGCTGGTTTTCATGCATATAGAGAACCGTCTTGGCCCGCGCCGGCAAGTACCTTCTCATCAGAGCAAGCCACGCGGAGAGATTCGTCATGTCGGTGGCCAGGACCAGGTCGGGCGGTGGATGCTTGTCAACCGCCTTCGCCCGCTGGGCCAGTTCAATCGCGCCGCCCTGCATCCTCCACTTCCAGAATCTGCCGGCCAGTGTAAAGAGGTGAACGGAATGCCGGCTGTTGGCCTGATAGCCCTCAGCCCACGCCTTGTGGCTTCCAGTGTGGTAAGGTGAGAGAAGCCAGATGGTCAGCGGTTGCAACGAGCTTGAATTCGTCATCAGTTCGTGGTCTGCCTGAGCAGCAGAGAGAGGTTGAAGCAAGCGCCGGAACTTGGCCTAGCGAACTCATTGAGGGGCTGCCGCCTCCGGACCCTACTTTGCGTTGACCGGGACGCGACCCGCATTCCCATCGAGTCGACCTGCCTCAAGACGCCTACTAACAGTACCCCATCGGGTAGCTTCTATCAACTCCTTCCCGGTAGGAGGCCCGCTACAGGTAAACGGCCTGGCTTGACCCAGATAGCGGAGCCGGACAGCCTCATGCGAATGGAATATCACTTTGCGGGAAAAAATGCCTATGCTATAATCCGAATCGCGCCAGCTTGGAGATTCGGCCAGCGCCGGCCGCCTTCGGTGAAACTGTGGGAGACTTCGTGGATCGGGTTCAGCACATCGTGTACAGGAGCAAGGAATGATTGAGGTAGTAATCGACAGTGTGCGCGTAAGTCTGATGTCCCAGCACAGGATCGTGGTGCTGCGCGAGGAGAGCGGCGAAAGGTATCTCCCAATTTGGATAGGCCCCTTTGAAGCCGATGCAATCACCATCCAACTGCAAGGCATCGAAGTCGTAAGGCCAATGACTCACGACCTGCTGCGCCAGATTACGGAATCGTTAGACGGCGAGATTACACATGTAGTCATAAGCGATCTGCAAAACGAGACCTTTTTCGCCGAGATCGTCCTTGAATCCAATGGCGAATCGCTGGAGATCGACAGTCGACCCAGTGACGCCGTTGCCCTGGCAGTCCGCGTTGACGTACCGATTTACGTTGCCGACGAAGTCATGGCGCGGGCCGGTATGCAGCCGGAAGAGGAGTTAGGTGTACTGGGTCAGGGCGCTGAAGGCGTCGAGGAGGAAGTTGGAGAGACCAGCGACGAGGACCTGGATGTCTTCCGCGACTTTATTGAAGGCCTCGACATCGACAACTAAGGGGGCTTGATAGGGGGCTACGCCGGCCGCGATCAATTTGAGTCGGCGGACGCAAACGAGGGCTGCGCAATCGCAACAGAAACGAACGCAGACGGCGGCGGGGTCGCATCCAAGCGGTTCTCGCCGTTTTTTGCACTCTGGCGATTGCCTGTCACCAGATACACTCCTTGTCGATTGCGCGGTACAGTGGGCAAGAGTGAGTGGGCACGCAAAACCAATGTCAGATATGGAACCAGGGGACCTGCCTCTCAAGAACTTCGATGAGCGAAACGATTGAAGCAACCATCAAGACGACGCCGGCGAATGTGGAGGCCGAGCAGGCTGTGCTCGGTTCTCTTTTGATCGATCCGGATGCGATAGTAAAGATCTCCACTACACTTCGTGATTCTGACTTCTATCGGGAGCCGCACCAGTGGATATATGGAGCGTTGCAGACCCTGCATGAACGGCGCGAACCGGCTGATTTCGTGACGCTGGTCGACGAACTGGAACGGAACGAACGGCTTGAAGAGATCGGTGGTCCCGCCTATATCACACAACTGATCAACAGCACGCCGACTGCCATATATGTAGACCATTACGCGCGCATCGTGGAACGCACCGCCACTCTGCGGCGCCTGATCGGGGCGGCCAACCAGATCGCAGAACTCGCCTACGACGAAAGCCACGACGTTAACGAAGTTGTCGACAGGGCCGAGGGAATTATTTTCGGCCTCAGCGAGAGCCGCATTCACAGAGATCTGACACCAGTTTCCCGGGTATTGGACGAAGTCGTCGACCAGATCGACTTTCTGGCCCGCAATCAGAACAGGCTGATGGGAGTTCCTACGGGCTTCGTTCTGCTTGACAAGATGCTGGGCGGCTTCCAAAAGAGTGATCTGATTATTGTTGCCGGCCGCCCTGGAATGGGCAAGTCCAGTCTGGGACTGTCGATTGCCCAGAATGCCGCCCGCCGCTACAACGCCCGCGTTGCCATTTTCAGCCTGGAGATGAGCAGCGAGCAAGTTGTTCAACGTCTGCTCTCTATCGAGACCGCCATCGACAGTCATCGCTTGCGAATGGGTCAGATCGATGAGGAAGAATGGCCGATCCTGGTTGAAGCCGCGAATATACTCGCCGGCACCAATATCTTTATAGACGATACGCCCAGCGCATCGGTGTTGGAGATCAGGACCAAGGCGCGCCGGCTCTACGCCGAACGCGGCATCGATCTGATAGTCGTCGATTACATGCAGCTCATGTCTGGCGGGGGTAGTGGAGGACCTCGAGGAGAAAACCGTCAGCAGGAGATCAGTTTTATCAGCCGCTCCTTGAAGGGGCTGGCCCGAGAACTCAACGTGCCCGTTATCGCCCTCAGCCAGTTGAGTCGGGCCGTTGAGACCCGGGCAAACAACAAGCCGGTACTTTCCGATCTGCGCGAAAGCGGCTGCCTCTGCGGCGACACACGCGTCTACCTTCCCGAATTGGGCATGTCGTGTCCGATATCGGAACTCGTGCATCGCCGAGAGTTCAAGATTGCGGCCCTCGACAGGACAAGACACGGCTTGGCGCCGGCCAGCGTCAGCAACGCCTTCTGCACTGGCGCCAAGCCGGTTTTCCGCCTTACGACAAAACAGGGCCGAACGATTCGCGCGACCGCAAATCACAAGTTCCTCTCCGAACAGGGATGGAAGCGTCTGGATGAACTGTGTCTTGACGAAAGAATTGCCGCGGTCAATACGAACGCCGGGCCGCCGGTCGTGCAGGGGTCTGCCCCCCCATCCGGGACCAGGAATGGATTACTGTTCCAACCCACCGGCCAGACAGAGTCCGGTCTGATTGAAGAACTGCGAAGGATACACTGGGAAAAGCAACGGAATACAGGACCCGACGCGATAGTTGTTCCGCACCCAACTGCCGCAGCACAGACCACAACTATGGTGGGCGCCGTACTCTGGGACCAGGTGGCCTCGATTCATGCTGATGGGATTGAAGACGTATACGATCTCACAGTGCCGGTTTATCACAACTTTGCCGCCAACGAGATCATTGTCCATAACTCGATTGAACAGGATGCCGACGTAGTCATCTTCGTCTATCGAGAAGACTATTACAACGAAGAAACGGACCAGCAAAACATCGCCGACCTGATGGTCGCCAAGCACCGCCACGGTACGACCGGAACGGTCAGCCTCTATTTCCGCAAGGAACTGACTCAGTTTCGCGATCTGGAGCTGCGGCGAGAAGACCTGGACTATTAATGCGCGGTTCGGCTGGATCCACCCAGGCTCTGTGCAGCCGACTGAGCATCATGCTGCTGACGCAACGGCTATCGACATGAAGGCGCTTTTTCCGTCGGAGCAGAAGTGACTCGACAACTACCAGGCTTTATTGGTTTTCCTGATCAGGATATGCAGGCCGTCGTCGTTCCGGATCTGTTTTTCGTCGACCTTCTTCCCCAGATCGACGACTTGGCGGAACTGAAGCTGACAGTCTACTTCTTCTGGTTGCTGAATGAGCAGGAAGGACCGCTGCGCTTTGTCCGCGGGGACGACTTGCGCCGAGACGAAACGCTTCTAATGAGCTTGAGTCTGGATAGCGAACTGCGAACTCCCTTGAACGTGCTGGAAGACGCGCTCAAACGCGCGGTCGTCCGCAACACGCTGATCAGAATGGATGTAGATGCGAACGCGCATGGTGGCGTGAAGAGCCAAAACGGTCAGAGCCGGCAGAATGAAGGCGTCTCTCCTTCAGGAGACAGGGAGAACCCAATCGAGGATTGGTACTTCCTGAATACGGCCAGAGGACGTCAGTCCGTCGCTGCCATCCGTCAGGGCAGGTTGGCTGAGCTGGAGGGAATCATTCCTGACGAAGCCCGGCTGCAGGTGGAGCGACCGAATGTTTTCGTGCTATACGAACAGAACTTCGGCTTGATGACAGCTATGATCGCCGACCAGCTCAGGGACCTGGAAAAAAGCTACCCTCCCGACTGGATCACCGAGGCCATGGAGATCGCTCTGCTCAACAACAAGCGCCACCTGAACTACATCCGGGCGATACTGAGAAGGTGGGAGACGGAAGGCAAGGACGAAGGTTATGGATGAGTTGAACGACCTTCTGCGAGGCATGACTGAAAGGATGAATGGGGGCAAGGCGCCGAACAACCGGGACGCCGCAGATCAGGAGTCCGCCCTGGACAAGGGCGCGGCGCCAAGGCGGGACCGTCCGGCGCCGCCGGGCCTGCCATCACGTTCGCAGCGTCTGGGCCGCACCGAGCCGGCCCTTTGCAAAAGGTGCGGCGGCGCGGGCTTTCTCATCGACGATCTGCCGGTGGGCCATCCCGATTATGGCAGACCTGTCCCTTGTCGTTGCAAGTTGGACGAACGCCGCTCAAGACGGCGCAGACACTTCAGGGACGTTCACAATCTGGCAGCGCTGGCGCGATTCACTTTCGAGACTTTCAATACAAATCTTTCCTATCTCCCTCCCCATAAGCTTGACAGCCTGGTCAGGGCCTATGACGCGGCGCACGAATTTGCGTTGAAGCCCGACGGCTGGCTGCTGTTCACCGGCACTTATGGATGCGGGAAGACCCACCTCGCCGCGGCCATCGCCAACCACCGCATCGAAAACGATCAGTCAGCCGTTTTCGTCGTCGTACCCGATCTGCTGGACCACCTGCGTTCTACCTTCGGTCCCAGCAGCGAAGCCAGTTTTGACGACCTCTTCGACGAAGTTCGAAACACCGCCGTTCTGGTCCTTGACGATCTTGGTGTTCAGGTCGCAAGTCCCTGGACGCAGGAGAAGATGTTTCAGATTCTGAATGATCGGTACAACAGACAGCTGCCGACCGTCCTGACGACAAATCAGCGACTCGAAGACCTGGACCAACGACTGCGCAGCCGGCTTCAGGACCAGGACCTCGTAAGGAACATTCCCATACTTGCAACAGATTATCGCGCCGGCGCAAACCCGGGTCAGGGCGATCTGAGTACACTCTCCTTTCACGCGTCGCAGACGTTCGAGACGTTTGAAGTGCAGCGGCGCAACAGTTCAGCACATGTCAATTCCAATATGCGAAGAGTAAAGGAAGCGGCGGAGGCGTTCGCCTTTAGTCGCAGCGGCTGGTTAATCCTTTTGGGCGCCAGTGGCGCTGGCAAGACCCATTTGGCGGCGGCGATTTCGAATGCTCTGCGAGCCGATGGGCTGGACGACGTTATGTTCGTGGTTGTCCCGGACCTGCTCGATTACCTGCGGGCGGCCTTTAATCCCCAGTCCCCCGTACCTTACGACCGCCGCTTTGACGAATTGAAACGCACTCCAATGCTCGTTCTGGACGATCTTGGGACGGAGAGCGCAACGCCCTGGGCAAAGGAAAAGCTGTTTCAACTCCTCAATTTCCGTTACACGGCTCTGCTGCCCACTGTCATTACATCGAGCATCGCCGAGGACAAACTGGAGCCCTGGCTGCGCACTCGCATTAACGATGCGATCCATTGTCAGGTGTTGACTATTGAGACGACCAGCTATCGCGGCAGCGCCGATCAGATGGAAGCCCGTCAGCTGAAGCGGCCGCAGAAACCGTCAAGTGGCGAAATCCCCTACTGAGAGTAGGAATTCGACCCCCTTGCTGACGCTTAGTCAGCTTATGATATAATCTGTTGGCCCTTTTTCCTCCGTTATATCCGGTTGCCTGTTCGCCTATTGATATGAACAGGGGAAACTTTCTATGCGCTGGTTACGTCTGCCGACCTTCTTGTTTACAGTCCTGCTGGTTGCCGCCTGTGGCTCGCGCGGCGCGTCGGTAGAACCGGCCCTTCCCACGAACACGCCGGTCCCGACATTTACCCCTACTCCCGTCGGCGCAGCCCCCGCGACAGGTGGAGGGCAGCTCAGCTCGCAAACGCCGTCCCAGCCAGCCGCGACACCGTTGCCGCCGGCGGCAACGGCAACGCCTGAGTCTCCTATGGTAACGATTGGCAATGTACTCATGAATGTTCGTGGAGGCCCGGGCACAAACTACAACGTGATCGGCACGGCTTCGCCCGGCCAGGAGTTTCGGATCACCGGCAAGAACCCGGGGCTCGGGGACTGGTGGCAGATTGACTACGGAGGCCGGACGGGGTGGGTCTTTGGCCAGCTGGTTACTGCAACGAATGCCGAAACTGTGCAGGTGGCCCTGGCCATTCCCGCGCCCCCGCCGCCGACTGCCACTCCAGTCCCGCCGACCCCCGTTCCTGTACCGACACAACCTCCTGCGCCTCGATTCCCGTTCACTTTGGTGAATGAGGGGAACTGTAAAAGTCATGCAGCCATCAGCTACTTCCAGGGCTATGTCCGCGACGTCAACAACAATCCGGTGAACGAGGTGTGTGTGCACATTGCCTTCCACGGACCCAGGAACACGAAGTGTACCGGCTGCGGAGACAAGCCAGGCGAGTGGGGTTTCACGCCCTTCGGTCAACAGACTGGGTCTGGGACCACCATTGAGATCTATGTCGTTAACTGCCCGTCTGGAGTGCCGAGGGACCGGGGATTGTCAGGATCTGCGTCAGGCCCTCTTTCCCCAATTTCTGAAAAATGGGTCAAAACGCTCAGTGGAGGCCAGGAGTGCTCCGACATTACATTCAGGAAAAACTAGACGTCTAGGCCTCGTTGACATTTTGTTTAAGCCATATCAGAGTAGAAGCAAAATGCAGGAAAGACATGTAACGTCGTGCCAGTTTGTCATAGCGAGTGGAAACGCGGCGACACCACCTGAGTCTGTTGATGAAACGCTCGACGATGTTGCGTTCTCGGTAGCGGATGCGGTCATAGTCCCCTGGTTGCCTGCGATTGCGGCGGGAGGGGATGACCACCTCTACCTGTCGGGCTGCGTGCAGCTCTCGCAATGGGTCGGAATCGTAGCCTTTGTCGGCAATGACGGCATCAAAATCGAAAGGGGCGAGCAACGCTTCAGCCTGGGTCATAGCATGGTGCTCACCACCGGTCAATATGAACTTGAGGGGAAAGCCCAAGGCATCGACGAGGAGATGGATCTTGCCGCTGAATCCGCCCCGGCTCCGACCGAGGCGCTGTTCCTGCTGTGGGCCCCCTTTTTTGAGCCGCCCGCTGCGCTCATATGGGCGCGTACAACTGTACTGTCCGGCATCACTGCTGCCATCTCTGGGTCCTGAGCGAACTGCGTGAACATGTCGGTCCAGATACCGTTCTCGTCCCAGCGTGCGAAGCGCTTGAATACGCTGTTCCACTTGCCATAGCGGTCTGGCAGTTCACGCCACTGGGCGCCGGCGCGCAGAATCCAGTAAACTGCTTCAACGAAACGGCGACACTCTTGCTCTTGCCCTGCGTAGGCACGAGGGTGTCCTTGCAGAAATGCGTACAGTTTCTGCCACTGGTGGTCGGCAATTTTAGTTGTAGACATCCTTCTATTGTCGCCAATGTGTCAGAATTCATCAATTGTCAACGAGCCCTAGATCCTTGGCAGCCAACCGACTGGTATTTCGAACGCTGTGAAACGCGCAGTACGTGAAACTCTGATCCTGTGGGCCGGCCTGCTGCTGTGCGGCGGACTGGCCCTTTTGTTGTTGGCGCTGAGCCCCTCCCGCCAGTGGCTCGCGGCTCAGACGGGAGAGACGGACTTTCTCCCCCAGATCAAAGGGCTGACCGACCTGGCCGGAGGGATGCTGCGGCCGCGGCCGCAGCTTGCCCCGCACGCAGTGACGGATCATGCCGGCGTCTCGCCGTTCGGCATTAACGTCTTCCTCGAACAGGAGGTCGAACCTGCCAAACGAGAACGGGCAGTGCAGCTGGCCGCACAGGCCGGATTCAAGTGGCTGCGGCAGGAGTTTGTGTGGGAGGACATCGAGGTCCACGGCAAAGGCGATTTCGAGGACCGCCGTCACGAACCGGCCCGCTCCGCCTGGGAAAAATACGATCACATCGTTGCCCTGGCCGAACAGTACGATATGCAACTGATAGTCAGAATCTCCAATCCACCTGCCTGGAGCCGCGCCAAGGGCAACGAGGCGGGTTCCTACGCGCCGCCCGACAACTACCAGGACTTCGCCGATTTCGCCGCCGCCGCCGCCGCCCGTTACCAGGGCCGGATCCGTTACTACCAATTGTGGAACGAACCCAATATCTTCCCCGAATGGGGTGTCAACACCATTGATCCGGAAGCATACGTCGAGCTGCTCGAAGCCGGCGCCGCGGCAATCCGCGCCGTCGACCCCGAAGCCGTGATCATCGCCGGCGCGCTGGCCGCGACCGTAGACCTGGACGGGACGACGGTCCCCAGACGCAGCTTTTCCGATCTGCTTTTCCTGCAGAGGATGTACGATGCCGGCGCGGCCCCCTACTTCGATGTAATGGCAACGCAGGGATACGGGCTTTGGTCCGGGCCGACCGACCGGCGCATGCACCCGCGCGTCATGAACTTCGGCCGGCCGCAGTTCATACGCGATCTGATGGTCGCCAACGGCGACGGGCGCAAGCCAATCTGGATAAGCGAGATGAACTGGAACGCGGCCCCGACGGACGTCGAGCCCCGTTACGGGCGCGTCAGTCTCGATGAGCAATCATCGAATCTGCCCCGAGCCTACGAACGCATTCGTGAGGACTGGCCCTGGTTGGGTGTCGCCAACGTCTGGTATCTGAAGCGGGCCACCGACCTCTGGGAGCGGAATCGACAGCCGGAGGCCTATTTTCGTCTCCTTGCCCCGGATTTCACCCCGCAGCCGGTATATGAATCGGTCCGGGCCTATATTTCCAGCGCTGACGCTCAAGACTAGACTATGTTAAAGATGACGACGCGACCGTCTCTCTTGCGCTGCGCCATCTTCGTTGCCGTTCTGGCGCTTGCCGCCTTCGTCCGCTTCTACTGCCTCACCTGTTCTTCCCTCTGGCACGACGAAGGCAACTCCTGGGCTGTTGCGCAACGCAGCTTCGATCAGATTGCCAGAGACGCCGCGGCCGACATCCATCCTCCAGGCTACTATTGGCTCCTGAAGCTCTGGGCCGGTCCGGCCGGCTTCTCCGCGTGGGGGCTCCGCAGCCTTTCCGCACTGGCAGGCCTGCTCTCCGTGGCGGTCGTCTACCGCATCGGGCGGGAGATGGCCGCCGGCACTCCAGGGAGCAGTTACAAATTCGCGCTCCTCGCCGCCTTCTTGGCCGCCCTGAGTCCCTTTCAGGTCTACTACAGCCAGGAGGCGCGCATGTACGCGCTGCTGACCCTGGAAGGTTCTGTACTTATGTGGTCGCTTCTCGCCATGAGAAGACGGGTAGTCGCACAGGGCCTGAGCCCCTCGCTTGCCCGGTATGCCGCCCTCTATCTGCTTGCGGCCGCTGCCGGCCTTTGGACGCATTACATCTTTGCCCTATTGGTGGCCGCGGCGGGGGGAGCCGCCGTCTGGTGGTTGCTGGGCAGCAGGGACACGCTGCGCGCAGAAGGGCGTGAACCCGGCCTCGACACTGTCGTATACGGGGGTACGTCAGATCGCTGGAAGCCCTTCTTCCTTTTCCTGATCCTGAACTTCCTCGCGCTGCTGGCCTACTCACCTTGGCTGCCAACGGGCATTGAGCGACTGCTCAGCTGGCCCTCCCAGGAGGGATCTGCCGGCGCACTGGAGGGGCTTGGACTGACGTTTCAGACCTTTGCCGCAGGGACGATCCGCACTGGACCAGAGTTGGCGTGGGGATGGCTTCTGTTGGTCGTTGTTCTTCCCATTTGCGGACTCTGGAATCTCAGGCGCTTCGACGCCAGCGCGGTTCTGCTACTCTGGCTGCTCTTGCCCCTGGGCGTGATGGTCGGTTTCGGTCTGGTCAGTCCCCCTTTCTTGAAATTCCTCCTGATACTTTCACCTGCCTGGTGCCTTGCTGCGGCCGCCTGTCCCCGCTGTCTCCCTACCCAAACATTCTCGCTCAGCCCACTGAGTCGGTCTCCGGCATCGCAGAGTCGGGAAGGGAAGGGAGATCCGAAAGCATATCGCCTGCCTCTTTCATCGATGGCAGCCGGCTCAATCGCCGTTCTGGCCGCCGTCCTGGCCGTGACCGCGCTCCCACCCTACTACGCCGACCCTTCAGCGCGTGACAACTACGCCGGCATCGCCCAGACCGTGGCTGCGCTTGGTGACCCAACTCGGGACATTGTAGTTCTGAATGCTCCGGGCCAGGCGGATGTTTGGCGCTTCTACGATGTTGGGTTTGACTTTATTCCACTGCCCGCTGATCGGCCTCCCGACCGGGCCAGAACTGAACAGACACTGGAAAAAGAGACTGCCGAACGTCGGCGAATCTTTGCGGTTTTCTGGGCAACCGAGCAGTCCGATCGGGAGAGTATCGTCGAGAATTGGTTGGGAAGACACGCTTTCAAAGGATGGGAAAACTGGCAAGGCAATGTACGTTTTGCGACCTTTTCCATGCCAGCAGGCCTTACCTGCAATGCCCTGGACGAGCCCCATGTATTCGAAGACGTCGCTGAGCTGTTCGAGATCTGCCTCTCACAAGAGCCCTTGGCGCCCGGTGATACGCTTATGGTTGGGCTGCGCTGGCGGCCGCTCAGAACCCCCGACCGACGTCTCAAAGTAACGGTGCAGCTGCTGGATGCCCGCGAACAGGTGATAGTCCAACGCGACGGTGAACCGGCGGGCGGGTCATTGCCGACTACGGCCTGGAAAACCGGCGAGCTTGTCACCGACAATCATGGCCTCTCTCTGCCGTTTGGCGCACCGCCCGGCGACTATCGCCTGATTGCCGCAGTCTATGATGCTGATACCGGGACGCGGCTCTCCGTCGACTCTGGCGACGCAGTTGAACTCGCCAGGCCGAGCATAGTCCGCCCCGAACAAGAGCCGCCGGTGTCGATTATCCCTCTTCAGCACCGCAGGAGCCTTGATTTTGGTCGCCTGGAGGCCATCGGATATGGCTATCATCGTAAGGCCTATGCCCATGCGCCATCGACGGCTCTTTCCGCGGGAGAGATGCTACAGGTAACGCTGTACTGGAAGGCGCCTTCTCCCCTTCCTTCAGACTGGCCGGAGGACCTGAAAATGCGGCTCGTCCTCGGCGATCAGTCCGTTGAGGTCCCTTTGGCCGGGGGTAGCTACCCAACCGGCCGGTGGCGCGCCGGCGAACTGGTCAGGAGCGCCTTCGAAATCCAATTCGACGGTTCGAATCCCATGCTCTGGCTGGAAGTCGAAAACACCCGAAAACGCTTGGGCCGCATTCCCCACATCGAGTGATCTCCATGAGTGCCTGTCAGGCGCAACGGCGCAGGCGAACGCCGCTCTCCTGCACGCCTACCCGGTTTCCTTTGACAAGGAGCAACGCGCATAGTACGATAGTGCTCGGCGTCAATAGCGCTCCGAAGCGGGAGGCAGCCGGGCTTTTGCCTGTCGAGAAAACTTTGCCCGGCCATTGCAATGCGCTCAAGTCCTGCCAGTGAGGTTTTGGGCATTGGCGCGGGAAAGGACTATACCGGATGCGCATGCCAACCCATCCAGTCGTTTTGCCGGATGAGTTGCCCTGCCCAGTAGAAGCAGCCGCGCGAATAATCGGACGGAAATGGACGCTCCAGATCGTCCACCGTCTTCTCAATGCCAGCAACAAACGGTTCTGTGAACTCCAGGAAGAGCTGGGGGGCGTCAATCCAAGTACGCTCACCAGCAGATTGAAAATGCTGGAAGACGAGCGCCTGGTCATGCGCGAGCAGGTCAGTTCGATCCCGCCGCACGTCGAGTACAGTTTGACGGATAAGGGCCGCGAATTGGCGCCTGTGATCGCTGAAATATCCGATTGGAGCCAGCGCTGGGTCTGCAATGAGGAAGAGAAGGCTGCCGAGACGCAGCTGAGAACGGCCTAAGAGCTGCCGTATCTTTGAAGGGGGAGTGCGACCAAAGTGTTGATTGCAGGTCTCACCGTCGGACTATTGCAGGAGAACTGCTACATTCTCGGATGTGAGGAATCTCTCCGCGGCGTTATCATCGACCCTGGGGACAGCGCCCGAGCCATCCTTAACGAAGTCGACGAAATGGGCTTGACGATTGAGAAGATAATCAACACGCATTCCCACTTCGACCACGTATTGGCAGTGAATGCAGTGCGAGCCGCCACCGGAGCCCCGTTTTACCTGCATCACGAAGACCTTCCCATTCTACGGGCAGCGCCGGAACGCGTTCTCGAATGGCTGGGGGCCCGCGTCGATCCAATCGACGAACCAGATCACTTCTTGCGGCAGGGCCAGATAATCGAATTCGGCGCCGAGTCCCTGGAAGTCCGCTTCACGCCAGGTCACTCGCCGGGCCACGTCGTCTTTGTCGACCACGCAAACGAGCAGATCTTCGCCGGTGATACACTCTTCCGCGGCAGTATAGGACGTTTCGATCTGCCGCTGGCGGACGGCCCTACGCTATGCCAAAGCATCCAGGAACAGTTGCTTTCACTACCCGACACGTACGTCGTTTACCCCGGTCACGGAGAAGCGACCACCATTGGCGCAGAACGAGAGGCCAATCCCTTTGTCGGTAAGGCTGCCGCCTTCTCCTTCACATGACCTACAGGAGAGTGCCATGACGACCTTGGCAGGCGGACTCCAAAGGCTATGGGGAAAGCGCAGGAGTCGCGCCCGGGCAGTTGAATCGGAGGCCGCGGAAGGTTCCGCTACGACAGGCGGCTCCGTTTCCCAAGAGCCGGTTGTGGTCTGGCAGGCCGCAAACCCGATGGAGGCCCAGATCGTCAGAAGCCGCCTGCAAAGCGCGGGCATTCCTGCAATTGTGCGCGGTGAATCGATGGGCAGGATATACGGATTCATCTACGGGGGACTGGCAGAGCGGGATGTTCTGGTGCCGGCGGCGCTGGCCGAATCCGCCGAGGAGATTCTGTCCGAGGAGATCCAGTGGGACACTGACGGCGGTGACTGCACATAGCTCAGTTTCGGCCGCGCCGCGTCCAGCGCCTATAATGCAGAAGGCAGATGACGGCCGTTCCAATCGGCGAGTCCGGATTTCTGAAGTGGGTCAACCGGGCGATAGAGAGTCCGGCAGGTAAATGAATTGATGAGTGACGCGTCACCAAATCGAGACGAACTCAACGAGGAAGAGTTGTGGGAGGGTCCAATCCCTGCCCGCCTGGCTCGTAGGCGAACCGGCATAAGGCCGCAGTTTCTGGTTGCCGGACTCCTACTGGTTGGCGTTATCGTCTCGCTGATGGTATATGGCCTGACCACCGCCAAAGCCTACTGGTTAACTGTCGACGAGGTTCATGAGAGGGAAAGCTCGCTCCTGTCCCAGCGCATCAGGGTGAATGGCGTTGTCGTCGAAGGCAGTGAAGATTGGAACCCTTCTGAAGTGACTCTCCGCTTCAGGATTGAGGACGAGGAGAATCCCAATCAGCAGCTTGAGATCGTCTTTTACGAACCCCGGCCGGACAATTTTCATCGGGCCGCTTCTGTAATCGCGGAGGGAGAGCTTCTGCCAGGCGGTGTCATTGAGGCAGATGTACTGCTTCTCAAATGTCCCAGTCGATACGAGGAACTGCCGGAAGACATCGCGTTTCAGGAAAGTCCCTGAAGATTCTAAACTTGCCAGGGCGAGCAGGATAATCGAACGGGGGGAGCTTGCAGCTTCCGACGCCCCAGGTGTACGCGTGTACAGGATCAGCCCCTAGCCGGAACAGCAACGATTGTTCTTCAAATGGTCCACTTGCGCAGTTCTACTATTGGCATGTACCGTAGCTCTCTTCGTGACGCTGACGACGGATCGCCTCAACGCACAAGAGCCCACCCCACCCTATGACCCGCAGCAGGTCCCTGTCCCACAGCGAGCGCCAGTTGCCGGGTTGGCCACCGAATCCTACAGACAGAACTGCGCCCCTTGCCACGGCGCCAGCGGTGACGGCGACGGCCCGGCCGGCGCAGCAGCCGACCCAACCGTCTTTTCCGACCCGGCCGAGGTCTGGGAGCGGTCACCGGCTGAACTTTTCTTCGTTACCAAGTTTGGGCGCATTGAGAATCTTATGCCTCCCTGGCGCAATAGCTTGAGTGACGAGCAGATCTGGCAGGCGGTCTACTACGCCTGGAACTTGCACACAAACGAGACGGAGGTAGCACAGGGAGCAGAGTTATATGCCCAGTCCTGCCTCGCCTGTCACGGGGACAGAGGCCGGGGCGAAGGAATAGAGGCCAGCGCTGGGATTCCCGACTTTTCGGCGCAGGAGCTGATGATTCATTTGAGTCAAGCGGATTTGGCAGAGCGCTGGCGAGAAGCCCACCCCGAACTCGGTTCCAACTGGTCATCTGGGCAGCAGAAGGCGGTTCTTGAGTTCATTCGCGGCTTTACATATCACCCGGTGTGGGAGCCATTCGAGGTCTCGGGGCCTGGCGTAATCACGGGCCAACTGGTCCAGGGTACCGAAAATGGGCCTGCGCCCCAACAGAAAGCGATAACTCTCAACATCTACCAGCAGGCCAATTTGCTGGCGTCGCGCAGCGCAACAATCGGGGCTGGCGGCAGTTTTGAATTCAAGAACCTGCCTGTGGACGAAGGCTTTTACTTCCTTGCGGAGACCGAGCATCGCAGTATCCGCTACACTTCACCGATCCTTGCGTTCAGCGGTCCTGATTTCATCGAAGACAGGATCGGCCCGGAGAGAATCGACACCTCGCTGCCCGTATTTGAGCCGACATCCGACCCGACCGGCATTCTTGTTAGCCGCGCCAACTGGATCATCGAGCACGATCCGGGAAGATTGCTCATCGGCCAGCTCTTCACCTTTGACAATCGCGGCGACCGCACGTTCATCGGCATTGAGGATGACCTGTTCGACGTTCCCGTAACGCTGGTCATTCCGCTTCCCGAAAGCGCACAGGAAGTGGAAATCCAGGACGGGCTGATCGGCGAGTCCTACCGATTGCGCCAACAGATTCTCTACGATACGCGTCCCGTCCTCCCAGGCGATGGCTCGCGCCAGGTTTTCGTACGATATCGTCTTTCATATGCTGACGAGTCCGCCGGGATCAGTTTCCCTGTCCCATATGAGACTGAGCTGTTGAATGTCCTGGTGGCCGACCTGCCGGGGCTGGAAGTGGACCTTTCACTTGAAGGAGAACTGCGCGAACCTGCGGGCCAGGAAACAATTCAAGGAGTCCTCTTCCGCCGCTGGAGCGCACCTGTATCCAGCAGCTCCCCGGTTCAACTTTCCTTGCGCGGCTTGATCGGGGCTGGCGGCCGCGATCCAAGACAAGACAGGGAGCCGCAATTGAATCGAGAGTTGCAGGTTGCCGCGCCTCCACTGGATGTCCGCGTTCCCCTGGTTTTCGGCAGCGTCGTCGCACTCGTCCTCCTCGCATCTCTCGCTCTCTTCTTCCAACGTGAGAGGGCCAAGAGCCCGAAGACGCCTGAGCGGATGGCCGCACGACGCGGGGAACTGATCGACAAAATAGCCCGGTTGGACGATCTGCATGCGCTGGGCGAACTGGATGAACGCGCCTGGCAAAAGAAGAGAGCTTCATTGAAGAGAGAGTTGATCGACATTGCCCTGGCAGAACAGAGGTCGTGGGGTGAGGGATGACCAACCGTGCTGCGCCTCTCATTCGTTGCGAGCATATCGAGAAACGTTTCGGACACAAACGCGTATTGCGTGATGTCTCTTTCTCGGTTGCAGCCGGCGAAGCCCTGTCTCTGCTTGGGGCCAACGGATCGGGAAAGACGACACTTTTGC
The DNA here is from genome assembly GCA_965200615.1 of Caldilineaceae bacterium. Classification (GTDB taxonomy): domain Bacteria; phylum Chloroflexota; class Anaerolineae; order Caldilineales; family Caldilineaceae; genus Bin5. Next base: position 4,252,916 of record OZ241377.1, read on the forward strand.
GGATAATCGCGTCGCTGGACAGACCGGATAAGGGGGAGGTGTGGCTGGGGCCCGTACCCCTTTCCACGGCCGCAAATGAAATTCGCCGCTATATCGGCGTGGTCGCACACGCCCCTTTACTGTACGATCGACTTACTGGCGCCGAAAATCTGCAGTTCTTCGCCCGCCTTTACGATCTGGAAGAGCCGCAGAGACGTATCGAGCAGCTTCTGCGAACTCTGGAACTCTGGCGATGGCGGGACAGTTCAGTGCGGACATATAGTCGAGGAATGTCTCAGCGGCTGGCGATCGCGAGGGCGTTGCTGCACGATCCGCCTGTCGTGATTCTCGATGAACCGGATACCGGCCTGGACAGGGAAAGCCTGCAACGAATGGCCGAACTCATTGGGCAGCTGCGCAAAAGAAACCGGGCTGTGCTTATCACAACGCACAGTATGGAGCGTGCAGTTACCTGGGCCGACCGGGTCGTCGAACTTCGTGCCGGGCGTCTGCACCAAATGGAGGAACCCGATCATATTGTACAGTGAAGAACGCAAAGCAGTCATCCGATCAGTTCCTCCGTTCGCGGGCTTCATTTGAGCCCGTGCCTTGCAATGGCTGAGCTTACAGGGGCAGAAGATGTTACCCAGCAAGAGAGGAGGGCTCGCAGCATATCTGCGCGGCGTATGGGCTGTAGCGGAGAAAGACGTCCGCACCGAGTTACGGGCCAAGGAGGTCTTGGGGACGATGGCGGCCTTTTCGATTCTGGCCGCGGTCGTTTTCGGGCTGGCTTTTGACCTGCGGACGCCTCGGCCCGAGCTGGTCGTTCCCGGCATTCTTTGGGTGATCATCCTTTATGGAGGGGTCTTGGGGCTGCACCGTTCTTTCGGATCGGAATCGGATCGAGGCACATTGACCGGACTGCTTCTGGCGCCGGTAGAACGGTCCGCAATCTATTTGGGCAAGGTTGCGGCCAATCTGCTCTATTTCCTGTTTATGGAAGCGCTTCTTGCGCCTGTCCTGCTCATCCTGTTCGACGTCAACTTGCTGAAGCCGCTGATCTTGCTGGCGTTGGCGCTGGGCACTGTCGGCTACGTGGGCGCGGGAACGCTCTTCGCGGCGCTGACGGCCCGAAACAGGGCCAGGGAGACGCTCTTGCCGGTACTGCTGCTGCCGGTGCTGGCCCCCGTTTTCATATCGGGAGTGGGTTTGACGGCTGTCGTTTTGGATGGCCGGGGGAATGCCCAAGCGTGGCCGTGGCTTGGTATAATCGGGATCTATGATACCCTGGTGTACGCAATCGCTTTCTTGTTAGTTGACGTTATATGGGAACAGACTTGACACAAACGCGAGGAACTGTCTGATGAACGCAGTCGCAAAACCGGCGGGGTCGGATCGCTGGTTTACTCCATTACTGATCTTCGATCTTTTGGCGGCGCTGACCATGGTTGGGGTAATGTGGACCGCTCTTCTCTACGCCGGTGACGCTATCAATCTCGCCGGAGATGAACAGGTGGCCCAGCGGATCTTCTACTTTCACATTGGAAGTAACATCGCCGCCCTCCTCGGGTTCCTCGGGTCGGTGGTCGGCAGCATCGGTTTTCTCTTCAGCCGCCGCCTGGTGTGGGATCGATGGGCTGCGGCGAGCGTTGAAATCGGCACGATTTTCGGAATTCTCGTTCTTCTGACCGGCTCAATCTGGGCCAAGCCAGCTTGGAATACCTACTGGACCTGGGAACCTCGTTTGACGACGGCATCGATTACCGTCCTGATTTACATCGCCTATATGCTTTTCCGGAACGGGTTCGACGATCCCGAAACGCGGGCTCGTTTTGCCAGTGTCTACGCCTTGTTCGCCTTTTTGAGCGTTCCCTTGACATACTACAGCGCGCGCCTGTTCCGCTCCATCCATCCCATTGTCTTTGACGGCGTAAATGAGGAAGCGCAGGGAGGTTTTGGCATCGGTCCGACAATGGGACAGACCCTGACAGTCGCCATGATCGGCTTCGCGCTCCTGTTCCTGGCGATACTCTTCCACCGGGTACGCCAACTTGAGTTTGAGGCCCGCATTGAAGCATTACGGGAGAACTACGACAAATGATCTATCTCGCATCCGCCTTGATCCTGATGTGGCTGTTTGTGGGAGGCTACCTCCTGTTCATGCTGGCCCGCCAAAGAGCATTGGAAAAAGAGCTGCGTTCATTGGAGGAGCAACTTCAGGACAGAGCACGTGCAGACTGAGGCGATCCGGTGTTTCAGCCGGCTATTGGTAAGATTGTTTACTTCATACAGGTCTTTGGCGCAATAGATTGGAAAGAGGGAAACTGAGGCGCTGCCCGGCAAGCGAATGAGGGCAGCATGAAGTCGCAACCGGGTCGAAATCATGGTGCAGAACATCTCGAATGCAGGAAACATACAGGCAGGAAGCAGGTCGAAATCACCTGCGCAGGGGCGGGCAAGTCGTAGCGGCGCCTTCCTGCACTCGCTCGCATTTGTCATCGGATTTGGAGCCATTTTCACGCTGCTCGGCTCCGCCGCCGGCTTTCTGGGACAGAACCTGAACAACTATCTGCCTCTCGTCCAGCGGCTCGGCGCGGTCCTGTTGGCAGTTTTCGGGCTGACGACTCTCGGTATCATCGGCTGGATCGTGAGTCGGGTTCGGGCAAATGAGAGACTCATCGCCAATCCGGCCGTGGCCGCGCTTGTAGACATTCTGGGCTTTCTCAACGCGCTGATGTATACCGAAAGGCGCGTGACCGAACTGCACAGAGTGAAACGTGGTTGGGGGTATCTCAGCAGCGCGCTGATGGGCGTGAGCTTCAGCGCCGGCTGGGTTCCCTGTGTCGGACCGATCCTGGCCAGCATCCTGTTTCTCGCGAGTGACAGTGCCACCGTAGTCCAGGGCGCGCTTCTTTTGGCGATCTATAGCCTGGGCCTGGGCTTGCCTTTCCTGCTGACCGGGGCCGCGTTCAGCAGGGCAACTCAAATCCTCCGCCGGCTCAACCGCCACGCCAATATCGTCAGCCTCGTCAGCGGCGTCTTTCTGCTCTACGTGGCCTGGCTTCTCTGGGCCGACCAGTTGACAATGCTCACGACTCAGTTTGCGTTCCTGAATCAGTGGGTCTTTCTCCTGGAGGATACGCTCTCGTCTACAGTAGGGGTCAATGCTGCCTTCAACGCCGGGGCGCTGAGCGCGGCGCCATTGGCCTTTATTGCCGGCATTATCAGTTTCATCAGTCCCTGCGTTCTGCCCCTGATTCCGGCCTACATCGGCTATCTGAGCGGCGCCGCGCTGTCCGGGGGCCGGAGCTGAAAGCAGAAGAGGACCCCAATGAAGCGTCGGTTATATCTGGCTTTTTGGGTTGCAATCGCGATTGTCATGTCTGCCTGCGCTGCGGCGCCGCAAGGCGGCAACGCGCCTGACGAATTCACGCCCACGCCCCTGGAACAGTTCCCCGATGAATTGGGCAGCGGCTTCCCTGTAGCCGACCTCGTCCGGGAGGGCAGTCCGGATATAGGAGAGACCGCGCCAAACTTCGCGTTTTTCCTCGCCGACGGCCGGGGCGCGGACCTTGCATCCTTGCAGGGAAAGCCTGTCGTCCTTAACTTCTGGGCCACCTGGTGCGGACCCTGCAGGGCCGAAATGCCCGACCTTGTAGCGCTTCACGAAAGCGATCCGGATCTGGTCGTTCTCGAGGTCAACGTAGGGGAAGAGTTGCCCGCGGTCGAAAAGTTCGCCGCAGAGTTCGGCATGAACATGACAGTCGTTCTGGATCAGGAGGACTTGATCCGCCGGGTTTACGAAGTTCGCAACATGCCAACGACAGTCTTCATCAGGGCAGATGGCACGATCGGCGCCCGCTGGCCCGGTTTTCTCGCCGGCGAGCAGCTGAATGACTTCGTTGAGCAGATCAAGACACAATGAGCGGCGAACATGCGGGTCATACTGTTCACCAAATCGAACTGCCGGCTTTGCGACGCAATCAAATATGAACTCCTGGATCTGCAGACCGAATATGAGTTTGCTTTGAAAGAGGAGTTCGTGGAAACTGACCAGGATGTCCGGGAAGGCGAGGAAACGCTCGTTCCGTTCATTCACATAGAACGGGACGGCCAGGATATTCTCAGCTTCGAGTTTCCGGTCAAGCAAGCTGAACTTCGCCGGGCCATTCACGTCGAGATGAAGCGCAGGTCGAACCAGGAAGGATGAGCCAGCCAGTGGATTCGAGCGGCGGCGAGCAAGTGGAGGGCCGTGTTCAGAAGGCGGTCGCCCGCCGCGTTGACGGCGCAGTACTTTGGATAGCACGGCACTGGCTTGCTCTCTTCAATGCCCTGGTCGCCCTATACCTCCTGTTGCCGTTCCTGGCGCCTGTGCTCGCTAATGCAGGGCTTTCCAGGCCGGCATCTCTGATCTACTCCGTTTACTCGGCCACCTGTCACCAACTGCCGGAACGCAGTTATTTCCTCTTTGGCGAGCGGCCCTTTTACAGCCTCTCTTCTTTGGAAACGGGCGGCCTGCCCGAGGACCAGGGACTTTTCCAGCGCCGTACCTTCCGCGGCAACGACTCCACTGGATACAAGATTGCGGTCTGTCAACGCGATGTGGCCATCTACGGGTCGGTTGTGCTGGCCGGCCTGCTGTTTGGCATTCTGCGCGGACGTGTACGCGGTATAGGGCTCAAGGTCTATCTGCTATTGCTTATTCCGATAGCCCTCGACGGTCTCAGCCAGCTGTTCAGTTTGCGCGAGAGCAACTGGTGGCTGCGCACGGTGACCGGCGCCCTGTTCGGAGGTGCCTCGGTCTGGCTTGCATACCCCTATATTGAAGCGGCGATGCGGGATGTAGTGCGTTCAGAGGAGATGCGGCTGAGGTAGACCGGTCTCGACTGATCGGTGAGAGCAGCTGGCTCTCTCCAGAAGGATTTCGCCAAGCTCGTTTGCCCAGGCACATTTATGTCTTCCAGGGGGTAGATTTGCATGTCCAGTTGTCAGACCCTTTAATCCCGCTCTGAATTCAGGAACCTAATAGGCTCCTGAAGAGTACTCCCCCTTTTTGCTACCCTCTTTCAGTAATTTCAAACGGAGAATTGTCAAAGTCGTGTTCCCAAATGTTGAACGTTTCGAAAATTGCCTCCCAAGCTAAACTATCGGCCACTAAAGCCTCCAACTTTGTAATTTGTAATTAAGAGTTCGGTGATTTCTCCCCTTTTCGCCCCGTTACTGTTTATGCGGCGATTTGCAGACACTTTGTGAATATGGAATTTGGAGTACAGATCCAGGAAGAAGGTGTCATTGGGGTCTTCGTTCTGAGGATCGGAGTTGCTCAGCATCAATTTAGCCCCCGATTCATCCAGTTCTCGGAAAAACAAAGCCAAGCGCTCTTGTTCTCCGTCATCAAAGCGACTCGGAGCATACGAGTTGAAGCTGGCGGTTCTACTTATTGGGCGGTAAGGAGGATCGAAATACACAAAGGTCTTGTCGTCTACAAAACTCTTGCAGTCAGCGAAATCTCCACAGCTGATGGATGAGTTTTCCAGCAAACGGGACACTGAACGAAGATTTGGGGCGTTACAGATCCTTGGATTCCGATAGTTGCCGAAAGGGACATTGAATTCGCCGCGCGAGTTAACCCGATAAAGACCGTTAAAGCAGGTTCGATTAAGAAAAATGAGTCGAGCGACATGGAATTCGGCGTGCCTACTAAGAGCTTTCCCGCTACTTTCCTGACGTCTCTTGTTAAACAACCTTCTAACCTCATAAAAGAAGCTTTTCCGATCTTTCGGAGGAAGTCCAAGAAATCGTCGCTCGATTTCTTGGAGGCGGGTTATCAACCCTTCGACTTGCTCCTTAATCGTTCGATACGCCAATATCAGATCGGCGTTTCTGTCTGAAACATAGACCTTGTCAAGTGAGAACCTGTCTGCAGTCAGAAATAAGACTGCGCCGCCCCCAATGAAGGGTTCGGCGTACTTGGAGATACTGCCCTCCTGCAGTTCGGCAGGCAATCGTTGTCCAATCCGTCCCAGCAGTTGACCCTTTCCTCCAGCCCACTTGAGAAATGGTCTTGCGCTTTCCTGACTTCCCATGTCTTTTCCAATTGAAGCTTGCTGCGTGGACATTTGGACACTGACCTTTAGCCAGAGATCGGTACTGTCCGAAGCGCCTCTATTACCGCACAATCGTTCTGCTATTTCAAACCTTGCTCTGCAAGGAATTCAAGGGCACACCGTCACCTCATCGCTCATAACCCGTCCCTCGTCCACCACCAGCGCAATTCCTCCGCTATCAAGCATGCTGTCGGTCACGTCGAAAAGGGGCTCTTCGAGATCGTCTATGCAGCCTCGTAGTCGGTCCCCCTCCACTCGTAGCACAAAGGTGTGCTTCTCACCGTAATTCCATGGAAAATCTGCTTCAGCAAGTACGGTGTCTCCATCCAGAGCCCGCACGATCCGGGCAACACCGCGTCCTTCCTCCGAACGGCTGAGCAACAGGGCATAGTATCGCCGCATCCCTTGCACTCTTGCCGCGATGCCGGCCGAACTGCACAGGTGAAGTGTAATTTCCGACTTCACTTCGTAGTCACGCCACTCTCTGGTTCCCGTCGACAGAAGGCCGCGGCCTCTGTTCTGAACAAGCCGGAACGATTCCGGCCACCAGAAGTCGTAGCTGTCCACGCCGTTGACCCAGGCGCGCCTCCACATCTGGGGGATAGACATTCCCAGGCGCCGTCTATCGAGAGGCGCGTCCGGACGGGTAAATGTCACGTCGGGTTCGCCTTTCCAGGTGAGGTAGTCCAGATAGATCGTGCCGTGTGTACGTTCATCGCTCTGGACGGCCACTCCGATTTCGGCAATAGGCTCATTCCCTTCCCCATCCAAAGTCCAGCTGAATGTATGGTGCGCGCCCGGTTCGAGCCTCTGGGATGGCCCGGCCTCCAGGGTCAACTGATCGTCTTGCGACCGGTAGCGGCGCAGATACAGATTCACGTCCACGGCGCGCTCATTGCCCGCATCCGCCTCGATCGCGGCTGAAACCGTCTGTCCGGGATAGATTGAGGGGGAAGCCAACAGGGCGTACCCGCGCTGCTCGAAGTAGACTGCCGTGTCTTTGGAGGGGATAAAGGTATGGGTAGCGGCCCGCGCCGGGCGCCCGGTGGCCACGCCATTGAACTGCAGTGCAAGGCTGCGGCGGCCTGACCGGCTGTGACCAGCCACGTTTTCGAGGGTCAGAGTGCCGCGGCTGTCTACGCTTTCGTCGGCCATGAAACCCTGTACCGAGCCCGGAAGCTCAAAATGGTAGCGGGCGCCATCCTTAGGAGCGTGAACTGGCACCTGGGACATTGCACGACCGATGTTGGCCACGTTGAGGCTTTCCGTAACAGCGTCGGTTACAGCCCTTCCCCCGTCGGCAGTTGGCAGATAGAGGCGATCTGACAGCGGCCCGCGGAAGTCGGGGCCGTCTTCAAGTCCGGCCAGCCCGTTCTTGATTCCCAACAGACAGCCGACATTTCCGGAATTGCAGTCCGTGTCCCAGCCGCTCGTATTTACGATCATCAGCGACTTCTGGAAGCTGTCGTCTCCGTGAAGCAGGGCGTGAATGATCAGGGCGTGATTGGGGACCATGTGGCAGTTTCCGCCAAACTTGTCGTAGCCGAAATTGGCGGCGATTTCCTCTCGCGTCGCCCTCCAGTCATCTCCATGGCGGGCGTGCCACTCGCGAATCTGGCTGATCATTGCGCGTATGAGCGAGTCCTCTGGTATGACCGACAGACCAGTATCGATCAACGCCTGGATGTCCGATTCGACAAAGGCTTGAGCCTCCATGGCCGCCAGCACTTGCGCCCCGTGAATGGCGACGCCGTCGTGAGAGACGCTGGCCGCCCGCCGCGCCAGGTCGGCGGCCAGCTCCGGGTCGCCCGGGGCAACCATGGCCCACCCATCAATGAAAATCTGGGCCCCGATCTGTTCAGCTACCACCTGGCCGTTCAGAGCCATTGAACCGCTGTCGGGAGCAGGGACGCCCTCTTTGAGGCGCAGATAGGCAGTATGTTCCGTAGAGTTTCCCATCCCGCCCCACCACAGGATTGTGCGCTCTTCAATAATGTAGTTCAGCCAGCTCTGACCGATCTGCGCTGCCGTGACCGCCCGACTGTTGCCATAGTCGGGTAAGGCGCGCAAAAAGGTGAATGTGCCGGAGATGTCGTCGTCGGTAACGATGAGCGGCACATCCAGGCGCTCGTGCACGTAGTAGTTGATCTCGCCGAACTGATCATTCAGCATCTCATATGTCCAGCCCTCAAAGGGCCGACCCAGGTAGACGCCGATCAACTTGCCCAGTACGCCGGCGTAAACTCTCTCTGAATAATCGCTTGGAATGGACATCTATCTGCTCCCGGATTGCGTGCGTTTCACTCTTTCGAAGCGCTGGCGGACGATTACTTCATGCTTGGTGCCGAGTCCCGATTGGCGGTCCATCTGCCTCATTCGCAGAAGGGCAATTGGGTCTCGGGAAGGTCATTGTTGCTGACTTGATTGAGGATTTGGGGAAGACAGCCGTCGAACGAGTTTCCGGCCAGACGCAGTGTCCGCAAATTGACGAGTGCGCCGAGTTCCTCGGGTACTGTCCCCGACAGATCATTGTTGCCGAGACCCAGCTCTCTCAGACTCGCCAATTCTCCCAGCTCAGCAGGAATCTCCCCACTCAGCAGGTTGCCGGCGAGCACCAAGGACCGCAGATCATCCAGCGCGCCTAGTTCCCTGGGTATTCGCCCGGTCAGCTTGTTCGCTGCGAGGCTCAGCTGCCTGAGGTTTTCCAGCGCGCTCAGTTCGGGTGGAATTGCGCCCGTCAGTTCATTGTCGTTCAGGCGCAACTCTTTCAAATCGTGCAGGCCTCCCAGCGAAGAAGGGATCTCTCCAGTCAATTGGTTACCATCCAGACGAAGCCAATGCAGTTTGGCCAGAGCACTCAGTTCATCGGGAATGGCTCCTGAGAGCCTGTTGCTGTGCAGGTGCAGCCATTCAAGGTCTGCCAGTTTACCCACACCGCCCGGAATTGCCCCGGTCAACTGGTTTCCCTGAAGGTCCAGCCCCTCCAAGAAGGAGAGATTGCTCAACTCCGGCGGCATCTCACCTGTCAACCGGTTATCTGCCAGCCCCAACTCCCGCAATCTGCTGAGGCTGGTGAGCTCGATCGGAATCCCGCCCACCAGCCGGTTATCGTTGAGCCGCAGCCATTCCAGACTGGATAGCGCGCTGAACTCAATCGGTATGGGTCCGGAAAGTCTGTTGTCGGAGAGATCAAGTTCACGCAGTCCTGCCAGCTTGCTCAGCTCGGTGGGAATCGGGCCTGTAAGGCCGTTGCCGTCCAGGCGCAGCCATTCCATGTTGGTGAGGGCCCCCAACTCGGGAGGGATCGCTCCAGTAAGATCGTTGTCGAAGAGATGCAGCCATTCCAGGTTTTTGAGATTGCCTAGTTCAGGCGGAATAACACCGCTGAGGTGGTTCTCCTGAAGGCCCAACCCCTCCAGGTTTTGGAGCAAGCCCAGTTCTGCCGGGATTTCACCTTCCAGATGGTTGCCGTCGAGACGAAACCACTCTACACTGGAAAGGCCTCCCAGCTCAGCAGGAATTCTACCTGTCAACTGGTTCCTGTAGAGACCCAGTCCCACCAGGTTGACAAGTTCGCCGAGTGTGGCTGGAATTATGCCCGTCAGTCGGTTGCCGTCCAGGCGCAGCCATTCCAGCTCTGTAAGCGCGCCGAGTTCACTCGGAATATCTCCTGTCAGATGATTCTCGTGCAGGCCCAATCCCTGCAAGGCCGCGAGCGCGCCCAGCTCAGCCGGGATCTCTCCGGTCAACCGGTTGTCATACAGCCACAGCCATTCAAGATTGGCCAGCCTACCAAGCTCGGCAGGAATCTCGCCCGAAAGACGGTTTCCGTGAAGCCAGAGTCCCTCCAGATTGGAGAGCGACCCCAGTAAAGGCGGCAGCTTGCCCGTCAATCCTCTACCATCGAGCCGCACCTCCGTGACTCGTGGCGGCGCCTCCTCCATGTCGATGCTCACACCTTCCCATTCTTCTATCGGGATCTGCGCGCTCCAGTTCAGTGAGACATCCCCGGCCAGCTCATCTCTGATTCCCAGTAGAGTTACGCAGTCTCCAACGAGGTCGGCGTTCTCTTGCGGGCTCGTTACAGCGATTCCGTTGGAACACAGCGCAGTCTCCAGCTGACCGCCCGTGAAATCGCATCCAGTTGCCAGGAAGGAAGCCAGCGCCGCCAAAAGAACTGCCCGGATAGGCTTGGCGAACAAATTGACTCTGATGAGAGGATTTCCAGGTCCAGGCATTTCGCGCATAGTAGCGCCTCCATGTTTGCTAGCAAGCAACAAAACTTCAGTTGGTCCAAGAGAGAGTTCGAGTAGTCGGCATCTCAGGCCGGTGAGCCTGCTTCTTTCGCGTCAGAACTTTCGAAAGAAACTTCTCGACTACCTGGCGGTCTGTAGCGCTTTTGCCCAACTGATCGGACTTTGTACTTTGGGCTTTCCGGAGGGGAGAAATCTAATCGTAGTCAGGCCAGTAAAACTCCCGCTTGGTTGGATCATCGTAGCCGTCCATCCATGAATTCCTGAGTCCCGGCGTATTGATGGCAGCCTCGACAATTGCTCGATTAAAGTCGCCCACCAGCTCGTGCCGCAAATACTCGCCGACAGGCATCCACAGGCACTCGTCTATCTCCCAGTCGTCCCGTTCGATCGCATGGGTCAACGGCGAGAGCCGGCAGATGAAATAGATGTCCGATTTACCGTAGCGGTACCCGTGCCAGTGACGCCAACAGACCACGGCATCGAACTTTGTCTTAACCCCGGTCTCCTCGAAAACCTCCCGCACAGCTGCTGCCGCCAGGTGTTCGCCGGGATGGAGGGCGCCGCCGGGCAACTTATAGTAAGGCCGGGATGAACTGCGATGTCTCTCCGAGACGACCAAGAGCTCCTGGCGCTCATTGATTACGACGCCGCCCGCGCCAATGTAATGGGTTGCGTACCCGGGAACCAGGGCATCCTCCTGCAATCTGCGGACGAGTAGTACATAGTTTGGTTCGGTGTGGTGGAACTCGAATCCGGCCGCGGTGGCGATTGGAATGAAGGTGGCCCGCTCGATCGACAGGTGCAGCCAGACGAGAAATCGACCGTCCTGGATCCACTTCACCAGAGAAGAGGCGAGACCTTTTTCGAAGGCTGCAACTTCCGTCGGCAAGTCTTCAGTGTTGATTTCTATGCCGTTGAACCGGTTGACTGCGTGTGGCAGGATTCTCATCGGGTCACCTTTCGGGACTAACATCGCACTTTGGACCTGCGCCAACGATGCTGCCTGACACCGTGCGCCGTGGTAAAGAACAGAAAGTCGGGGCACATTTCACCCGACCCTGCCTGGATGCTTTCCCATGTAGGGCTGGTCGAATGGGCTGGAGTGAGTTTGAGAGTTGAAGTCAGACGGTGGCAGACCTGTGAACCGTGTAGTTAACCTGATTCGACCTATTTTAGTCGCCCATCTTCCACAAATCAAGTTAATGATAACGCATTGCATCTATCTCAGCGCAGTGCGGCACAGAGGGGAATTCTCTCGAATGTGCTATTCTGAATGCCTGCAAGAGGGAAGGGTCGCGTTATCACAGATCTGACACCTGCGGCCGGCAATGCCGGCGCCCCACTGGCCAACCCTTTCCTGAACACCGTCAACCAGTGCAACTGACTTCAGGAGTGTAAGCCATGTACACCACCGATCAATATGAGGGAATGCTTGCTGAAACTGTCACCATGCGAGGGGCGAACGGCGACCGGGTCCTTGCCTACTGTGCCCGCCCCCTTGGAGCGGGACCCTTCCCCGGCATAGTCGTGATCCACCACATGCCCGGCTGGGACGAATGGTACCGCGAGGCGACACGCAAGTTCGCCCATCACGGCTACGTCGCCATATCGCCGAATCTGTATGAACGATTCGGGCACGGCGCGCCTGAAGACGTAGCGGCGGCCGTGCGCGCAGATGGCGGAGTTCCCGACGATCAGGCCGTCGCCGACCTGGAAGCGGCCATGCACTACCTGCGTGCCCTACCTTATGTGAACGGAAAAATCGGCGTATTCGGCACTTGTTCGGGCGGCAGGCACGCAGTGCTGGTTGCGAGCCGCGGGGCTGGGTTCGATGCGGTCGTAGACTGCTGGGGCGGCGGGGTCGTAATGCCTGCCGACCAGCTCACGCCCCAGAGGCCGATCGCTCCCATTGACTACACCGCCGGCCTGGACTGCCCTGTCCTGGGTCTCTTTGGCGCCGAAGATCACAGCCCAACAACGGATGAAGTGGCGCTCCACGAAGAAGCGCTCAAGGAACACGGTAAAGAGTACGAATTCCACATATATGAGGACGCCGGCCACGGCTTTTTCTACTACCACAGGCCCAACTATCGGCAGACACAGGCTGTTGACGGCTGGGAGAAGATTTGGACGTTCCTTGGCCGGAACCTGGCAGCCTGAGCCGCGGACAAGGAGTCGGCAATGCGTCGCAGCGCTTCATTCAAAGGAGGCCGAAGAAATGTGTACGATGATAGTTCAGAAAGTCCCTCTCAAAGGGTTTGGCAAGGGAGCCGGCGGCTGGTTTGACATGAACCAGGCAAACGTTAGCTGGGATCACCCCTTTCACGCGCCTGAGGAACACGCGCTCAACATCGACTTCGTCAACGAAGCGTACGGGCCAAGCGCGCGCGTAGCAGTGGAACTGAGCGTCGAGGGCGCCCGTCAACTGATGGAGACGATTCAATCCGTCTTGGGGGAAGCAGAGGAAAGGGGGCTAATCTGAGCTGTGCGGCCGGTCGAACGGGCCGTCGGGCCGGAGAGCGGCTCCGTCCGGTTTGAATCCCCAGCGGAGCGGCCGGCGATCGAGCCGGTGTGCCATTCAGTCTCGGTAAGGGTCGTACTCGTCTTCGCCGGCCATTGCTACGCCCAACGGCTTGAGCGTATGGAGAATTCTGATCGTGTTGCGGTGATGTTCCAGTACTGCCGGCAGGCGCTTATAGGCCTGGGGCGCCTCGTCGGCGCCTGCTCCGCGCAGCGTGGCTCCTGCTCGCCGAACCGAGTCTAACATCTGTTTGCGCGGGATCTGCCCTTCTTTGACCTGCACTTTGCGTCCCTTTTTCCAGCGGAAGCGGCCTGCGGCTTGAGTGCGCGACATCAGTCGACCGGCGCCGTGGACGGTCGAGTAGAGCGCCAATCCGCTTTCTTCGCTCTCTACGCCCTCCAGGACGACTGAAATATCCCCCATCGATCCTCCGACGAATCCCTTTTGCCCTGGGAAAGCCGGCGTTGCGCCTTTGCGCGTGACCCAGAAAGTGTCGCCGTTGTGCTCCTCTTGCCAGGTGAAGTTATGGTGATTGTGAATCTCTTCGACGACTTCAGCGCCCAGCAGCTTGGCCACCCGCTTGCAGACCCAGTCTCGTCCCGCATAGGCATAGCGCCCGGCCAAAAGCATACAGCCCAGGTACTCCTGACCCAGGTTTGAACTGACATTCAGTAAGCTGGGAACGGTTTCCAGGGCGCTTCGCCGCCGGCGGGAGCGTTTGCCCGCAACCGGAGCCGCCTCCTGCCTGCTGCCCCGCTCACGGTCGGCCGCCTTCATGAAGTGCGTGGCGAGCCGGTGCCCCAGCCCCCTTGATCCAAAGTGGACCCCGACCCAGATTCGGTCCCTTTCGTCCTCGAAAATATCGACATAGTGATTGCCGCTGCCGACCGTTCCAAGCTGTTCGGCCGCCAGCTTCTTCAGGCTGTGGGCAACGGGCAGGTCCCAAGCCGGATCGTCGTCGAAAAGCTGATGATCGACTCTCTCCTTGTTCTTGCGCCCGATGCCGAATGAGATCGTTCTCCAGACGTCATCCATAATCTCATCTATGTTTGCCCTTACCTCGCTGGCAGGAATATCCAGACGGACGGCCTTGTTGCCGCAGGCGATGTCGTAACCGACCCCCGCCGGGTTCAGCTTGTCCCTATAGGCGACCACGCCCCCGATGGGAACGCCATAGCCCAGGTGATGGTCTGCCATCAGCGCGACTGCGTCGGCTTCGCCCGCGCAATTCACAATCTGAGCGACAGCATTATCCAGCGGATCGCCCCAAACGGGCACGCCGTGAATGATTTCAACCGTCATGAGTGCACCAAAGACTGAGTTACGGGCAGTGCAGTTCAGTCATGCAATGCATCTGGCGCCAGGCTCTCTGCTAGTCCGGCCTGACGCCTGCATACACGCCCTCTGGCAGGGGCCGTGGGCGTTCGCAGCGAGTCGACAACTCTACGTGGCGGCCCGTCTCAGAGGCTACGTGAATAGACTCCATTATCTCAAGAACATGCAGCGCCACTTCGCCGTTGGCACGGTGCCGCTCCTCTTCAACCGTGCTGACCGCCATGTCCGCCGGGCCGATTCCCCTGCTATTGCCGGCATGGCCGAACCGCAGCGGCAAATCCTTCCAGGAGTCGTCCGCGTGAGTTCGAACCTGCAGCGGCCCACCGAAGGTGTTCGGATCGGGCAGATTGAGTGTGCCTGTCTCGCCATATAACTCAATACGAGGAAGTCCGGATGCCTGCGTATCAAATGTCGTGATTATGGCCCCAATTGCGCCGCACTCAAAGTCAAGCAGGCCGGCAACGAAGGTTGGGACCTCGACCTCTATTACTTCGCCCTTGCGGGGCTCGCTGTAGATCGTGCGCTCCGACCATGTAGCACGTGCTGAACCTGTCACGCGCTTCACCGGCCCCAGCAGATGAACCAACGCCGTCAAATAATAGACACCCATGTCCAGCATTGGCCCGCCGCCGGGCTTATAGTAGAAGGCCGGGTTCGCGTGCCAATACTCGTGACCCCGGCTCATCATGAAGGCGGTGGCCGCCACCGGGGCGCCAACGATTCCTTCATCGAGGTACAGTCGCGCCGATTGATGGCCGGCGCCAAGAAAGGTGTCGGGAGCGCAACCGATGCGAAGATTCTTCTTTGTGGCAAGCGCCATCAACTCCTTGCCTTCGGCAAAGGTGGCGGCCAGCGGCTTCTCGCTGTAAACTGCCTTTCCCGCTTCCAGCGCGGCCTTGCCGACAGAGTAGTGGGCCGGAGGGGGCGTGAGATTGAGCACCATATCGATGTCCGACGCGGCAAAGAGGTCCTCCGGCGATAGGACGCGAAGTCCATACTTCTCGGCCTGGGTCTTCGCCGCGGCAGGAACTGCGTCTGCGCAGGCTATAATGTCGAGCTCCGGTAGTTCCCGGCTGACTTCGATATACCTGGCGCTGATGATGCCGCAACCGACGAGGCCGAGGCGCGCAGGCAATTTCATCATGGTTTCCCTTTAAGGTTGGAGGTTATCATTAGCGGACGATCTTCTCGATATTCTTCAATCTCGTGCCGCCCAGATGATTCCCCTGCGCACGATTTCTCTGGCCTCCGGTACGTTGAAATCACTGGCCACGTGCCCTAAAGAGCAGTAAAAGATCTTACCCTGACCCCAGCGGCGCTTCCACACGACCGGCATGACGGTACCCTCGATCCACGGCGCGTATTCCCCGGAAAACGTTGTCGTTGCAAGCACCTCGTTACTGGGGTCGACGTGCATCAGGTACTGTTCGCTCTTCATCGCAAAGTCGTTCAGACCTGAAGTAATGGGGTCTCCGCGATCGACGATATTGACAGTGTAGTCGATGATGTTTCCCGGGTGGGCTACCCACTGTCCGCCGACCATGAACTGATACTCAGTGTTCTGGCGAAAGGCGTCCGCCATTCCTCCATGCCACCCGGCAAAGCCGGCCCCGTTAGCGATCGTGTCCAGCAGGCCTTTCTCCTGCTCTTTGGTAATCGAACTCATCGTATACACCTGCGTGATGACATCGTAGGCGGCCATGCGCTGCGCGTCCGTGTAAATGTCGAGGGACGTCTCGACATTTACGTCAAAGCCGGCCTCCTCAATCAACGGCGCGAATATCTCCACGCACTGCTTCGGTTCGTGGCCTTCCCAGCCACCCCACACCATTAACGATCTTTTCGCCATCGGATTGTGACTCCTTGTTGCTGAACCTGGTCGCGAGTTCAGACTGCTGGACATTGCTTCTTCACCGGCACGCATTCGCGTCTTGTCCAGGTTCAGGAAAACCGGCCTACTGCCGCGGCTTTCCTTTCGACGCGGTGAATGCCGTGACGGCAAGTATAGCACCCGTACAGCGAAGCCACAATGAAAAAGCCCGATTGAAATAACAGATCGCCTCTATAGAGAATACGTCAATAGGCGCACGCGGACCTGGCAATCGGCGCATTTCAATTCAATTGCAATTGCGGAAGGGCTCTCTGAACTTGTGTCAATGACGCAACCGGCTATCTCCGAAGAAGGATCAGCGAAGCTCGAACTGTAACGGCATCCCGCCCTTTGGATGCAGCGTAATCTGCGGGTCCAACTGAGCGACATGGCCGTCGGGAATGCGAAGACGGAAGCGTTGGGCAATCGCCGCGGCTACTAAAACGCTTTCCGTAAGCGCGAAGCCTTCGCCAATACACTGTCTCGGCCCAGCGCCAAAGGGAATGTAGGCAAAACGGTGTCGGCCGGATTTTTTTGCCGGATTGAACCTCTCTGGATCGAACGCCAATGGCCTGCTCCAGAGTTCCGGTAGCCTGTGGGTTATGAAAGGGCTTAGCGTGATGACCGCATTCGCCGGAGTGGCGAAGCCGCCGATGACGTCGGCTTCGTTTCCCCATCGCGACAAGGCATAGGCCGGCGGATACAGTCGCATTGTTTCATCGAGCGCCTGGCGCGTATAGACCAGTTTGGGAATGTCTTCAAACGTCGGCATCCGGCCGTTCAAGATCCGGTCTATTTCGTCGTGAACCTGCGCCTCGAACTCAGGGTATCTTCCCAGGCAATAGAAAAACCAGGTGAGAAGAAGCGTTGTGGTCTCGTGTCCGGCAATTAGCAAAGTGATAACTTCGTCGCGCAACTGCTTCTCGTCCATGCCCTCGCCCGTTTCCTCATCGCGCGCCGACAACAGCATTCCCATGAGATCGTTTTCCGACGTTCCGGATGCGCGCCTTTGGTCAATCATGGAGTAGATCAGTCGATCGAGCCCAACTATGTCGCGTGTTACTCGGCGCGTACTGGGCCAGATAGGCACCTTCATCGTGTACAGTGAAATGGGGGAGACAACCAGCTTGACAAAGAGCTCATTCAGCCTGGCGAAAGCGTCACCCACTTCGCTGGCCTCTCCGGTAAGGTCGACGCTGAACAGCGCCCTGCCCGCGATTTCCAGGGTCATTTCCATCATTTCGCGGTCAAAGGCTACCACCTCACCGGCGCGAGCGGCCTGCTCCCACCGGGAGAACCGTCTCTCCGCGGCCGCCGTCATGATCTGACCCATCTCTCGAATCTGCCCGCGGTGGAACGCAGGCTGGGCCAGCCGCCGTTGTCGCAGCCACGATTCGCCGTCATTGCTGAGAAGGCCTTTCCCGACCAGAGGATAAAGCAGGAGAAAGGTAGGGTGGGGCAGCTTGGTGAAGTTCTTGTAGTTGTCTTGTAGAATGTATTGATAGTGGTCGGGGTGAACGAAGAGGTAGCCCCACATGCGGGCGAAAAACCGGTATTTGGCCGCGGTTCCTGTTTCGTCTACGAACTCCTGCAAACATCCAAGCGGATCCTGCCGGAGCCGGTAGGCAGTGCCGAAGAGTCGATTGGCTTTGGGTGAGGGGGGAACTGGTCGCCGCTTCATCGAGACGACAGCGCTGGTCATGTGATTCGCTCCTTAACGCAGGCTTCAAAGTACAAGACCCCGTATATGACGGGGTCTTGCGGCGTCTGGTCCGATAGCACGACTTAGAGAGCAATCTCCAGAGGTGATGCTACCGGACCAGTACTGCTACTACAGTTATCCATGGGGCATCACCTCCTTGTGTTAGAGATACGCCGACAGTATTTCACAGTTTCTGAACGTTGTCAAACTCAGGAGATCAAGGAAGGGAGGATCGCCTTCCGAAAGAGTGGAATACCGGTGTTGATTTTGGAGTCGTAAACTTCAAAGCGTATAATGAAAAGGCTTGCGTTCCTGTATCAGCCAGTGCTGTTCCATCTTGGATCGGCGCCTCCGGCTCTTGTCGGATAGCACATGGTCAGGCCGGAAAGGTAGCCGCTGGGTACACTTGGCCAATCGGTTACTCGAGAACCCTGGCAAAACAACACCGGGTCCTTCAAAACGGTTACGCAACGCATATCGTGTAATTCGTAAAGGTTACTCATGCGCAATCAACTTACCTACGTAGTGCTTATCTTTTGCTTGTTCGCCGGCTCCATGTTTGTGGCGCTCCCGATCGACCATCCCGTCTGGCTGGAAGAAGGACTGGCGCCGGGTCTCGACACGCAGCGCGATATCCGTGAGTTGACGTTGGGGCTGGACCTGAAGGGTGGGACCCAAGTCTTGCTCGAGGCAGAAATCAGCGAGGACCAGCCCCTGCCTGAAGACGCCCTCAATTCGGCCAAGATTATCGTTGAGCAGAGAGTGAATGGACTGGGGCTGGCCGAGCCTACGGTTCAGTTGCAGGGCGAGACCCGCATGATCGTCGAACTGCCTGGTGTCAAGAATCCGGACCAGGCCATCGAGACGATACGCTCCACCGGACAGCTGGAGTTCGTCGATCTTGGAGGGCTCCCGGTCCGACCCGATGACTTCATCAACACAACCAACAGGCCCAACGCTGTCGCGGCCTTGCAGGAGGCAATCGGCGCCGGAGAAGCCGCGCCGCAGTCGATTCCATTTCCGGAAGATGTATTTGAGACGATCATGACCGGCGACATACTGCAAGCGGTAGTCGCCACGCAGGACGAGTATTCGTTCTGGCAGATCCAGTTCGATCTGAAGAGTGAGAGCAGCGGCGATTTCTTCACCTATACGCGCGACAATATTGGCGAGGTTTTGGCGATAGTCCTGGACGGGCGCGTACTGTCGACACCGGTTATCAATGCTGCAATTAACGACAACGGTGTCATCACAGGAGACTTTTCCCAGGACGAAGCGGAAAGCCTGGCGATTCAGATGCGCTACGGCGCCTTGCCGATTCCCCTTGAAGTCGTAGATGTCCGTACAATCGGCGCCAGCCTCGGCCAGGACTCGATCGATCGCAGCTTACAGGCCGGGATCGTCGGCGGCGCCCTGGTTCTGCTCTTCATGGTCCTTCTTTACCGTCTGCCCGGGTTTCTCGCCACAGTGGCGCTGGCGATCTATGTGACTTTGAATCTGGCCATGTACAAGCTGCTGCCTGTAACGCTCACTCTGCCGGGCATCGCCGGCTTTATTCTCTCAATCGGCATGGCTGTTGACGCGAATATCCTGATCTTTGAACGCATGAAGGAGGAACTTCGCAGCGGACGGTCATTGCGGCTGGCAGTCGAGACCGGCTTCAGCCGCGCCTGGCCTGCGATCCGTGATGGAAACCTCTCGACGCTAATCTCATGCGCCGTGCTCTATTGGTTTGGCAACAACTTCGGCGCCAGTGTGGTAAAGGGTTTCGCAATCACGCTCTCGGTTGGTGTGCTGCTGTCAATGTTCACTGCCGTTTTCGTCACACGCACATTTATGCGAAGTTTTCTCTCGGGCCAGGGGGAAAAGCTTCTGAGTAGCCGCGGGTTGCTCGGTTACTGAGTTCAGTTACGCTGGACCTGTCGTATCTTTCCCGATGCAAGCCTTTTGGCGGGCAGAGCAAGTACACTGGAAACGCTTCAAGGGACGGCCGCATCCTCCGATAGTGGGACAATTGCTGGCAATACGAAAGAAAATCTTATGTATCGCTTGGTTGAACATCGAAAACTCTGGTTTCTGATTTCGTTGCTTGGCATCCTGCCAGGCATCCTTTTCATAGTTTGGAACCTCTCCACATCCGGCGCCCTCCTGCCTCTGAGTATCGATTACACTGGCGGTACACAGTGGGAGATGCGATTTGCCGAGCCGGTCGCGCCCACCGAACTGGGCAGCGTCTTCGTCGAAGCCGGATTCACCGACACAAAGGCTTTTCATGTCGACGATGACCGCACGGTTCAGGTCAAGTTCAAGAACATCGACATGGCCCGGAAAGAGGTGATCGAGCAGGCGATCGTCGAACGATTCGGTGAGTTTGACGAGCGTCTCTACCGCAGCATTGGACCTGCCATCGGCGCGGAAGTGAGCCAGGCGGCCCTTCTGGCGGTAATCGCCGCTTCGGTCCTGATCCTGGCCTATATTGCACTAGCCTTCCGAGAGATAACGCACCCGTTCCGATTTGGGGTCGCGGCCATCGTAGCGCTTGTGCACGATGTCCTGATCACAGTTTCCTTCCTTTCTATCATGAATCTGGTCCTTGGCTGGGAGTTGGATGCCCTCTTCCTGACCGCCACGTTGACGGTCATCGGCTTCAGCGTTAACGATACCATCGTCATTTTCGACAGAATTCGGGAAAACCTTCGCCGGCGCCGTGGAGAGCCGTTGTCGATGGTCGCGAACCGCAGCATCATCGAGACGGCGCAGCGGTCCATCGCCACTCAGGTGACCGCGCTCCTCGTGCTTGCGGCAATTCTGATTTTTGGCGGGAGCACCTTGCGCATCTTCATGGCGACCCTGATCGTCGGCCTCGTTTCCGGCACCTACAGCTCCATCTTTACTGCCACTCCGCTCGTCGTTGCATGGGAGGAAGGCTCTCTCCTGCCCAAGGCAAGCAAGTCAGCCAGGGCGAGAGAACAGACCGCGCCTGCTTAGTATAGGAACACATTCGTTTCTGGGTTTCAACCGGTCTTGGCCAGGGCCGCCAGTCCTGGAAATCTCTTAGCGAAAAGCTGCCTACTCTTGCTGCGACTTTCGAACCGGTCATTTTAGCATTCCCCCAAAGCCGGATCCCGGAAGGCTCTGTTCCCCAATTGGTTCAGGCCGACTGCGACAGACGCCCACAGACCACCCATTGCAGGCGGCGCTACGGATGCCCGGAACTACATTCGACAGGGCCTTATTCAGGGACATTCCAAAAAGAGCCAAATTGGATCCCGTCCCGAGGCGCCTTTTGACGGTTCGAAATCTGCTTTGTGTTTTCCCGCTGTGGTGCCTGATCGCTTTCTTCCTGTGCGGATTCGGGCCGCCGACTATGGTCGATCGGGATGTGGCGCCGCGCCAGAGGTACACGGTCGGCCAGTTGGACCAGATCAGGCAAGCGCATGCGCCGCCGCCCGACATCAGCGCTGTGTCCGTCCTGGTGTACGATCTCGAAACCGGCCGCGTACTGATGAAGAAGGCGGAACAGTTGCCGGTTTCGCCGGCAAGCCTGGCAAAGCTGATGACCGCTCTGCTCGTCCTGGAACAGGACCGCCTCTCCGACCTGGTCACGATTCAACGGGCCGACCTGATAGGAGAGGCCGCGATGGGACTGAGGGAAGGGGAAGAGCTACTCGTCGAGGAACTGCTGTGGGGGATGCTCATACCAAGCGGAAACGACGCCGCAATGGCACTGGCCCGCCACCATTCCGGCCTGGTGGAGTCTTTCGTTGCCAACATGAATCTGCGGGCCGGGGACTTGGGCATGCACAACACGCTGTTCCATAATCCCAATGGATTCGATGCCGACGGTCAGGTCAGCAGCGCCCAGGATCTGTTGACGCTAATCAAGCTGCTGTGGGAATATCCCCTCTTCCGCGAAATCGTTGGCACCGCTGCGGCGACGGTGGCAAGTCATGAACTGCAGACAACCAATCGCCTTCTCGGGTCCTACCCTGGGATTAACGGAGTCAAGACCGGCACGACCCGGCAGAGCGGTCAGTCCTTGATTGCCGGTTTGGAAGAAGACGGCCATCAGCTCTTTGCCCTGGTGTTGGGAAGTGTGGACCGCTACCATGACATGAGACTGGTCTTGCAGGCTGTCAGGGGCAACTATGGCTGGGTCCCATTGCACATGCCGGAGCGCCCTACCGCTCTGGACCGGCTATTCGATTCGGAAGGAAACCGCTGGTTTCTGCGTGCCGGTGGAATAAGCGCAGATCCAGCCGCGCTGGATGCTGGTCCGTTTTTCGAAGCGTTGCTGTCAGGTTGGGAGCGCCACGAGCTCCAGGTCTTCCGGCGCCTTCATCCCCCGCCTTCAGGGATGTGGACCACAGGAATGCCAGCCGGCGTCCTGGAATGGCGCTTAGGGGACACGTTGATAGCAACCCAACGCCTCATTGTTGAGTGAAGTAACGGCCCGGAAAAACAGCGCCCCTCCCTCGATAGCATTACCTTTCAGGTTCGCACCGACACATGGCTGAAGAACGGCTGCAAAAAGTACTGGCCGCGGCTGGAATCGCCAGCCGCAGAGCAAGCGAAAAACTGATAATTTCCGGGCGCGTTCGCGTCGATGGAAATGTTGTCACCACCTTGGGTACAAGAGTAGACCCGGCCACAGTATCTGTTACCGTTGATGGACAGTCGATTCGACTTGCGGAAAACAATGTCTACTTCAGAGTCTACAAACCCAGGGGAATCCTGAGTGACATCGGCGGAGACACGGGCGGGCGCAGGACGGTTGCCCACCTGTTGCCTCAAGGCACACGCCGCGTTTTTCCCGTTGGCCGGCTTGACCTGAACAGCGAGGGTCTTGTCCTGTTGACGGACGACGGGGAGCTGACCAATAGACTTACGCACCCCCGCTTTGAGCATCCTAAGACCTACTTCGTCCTGGTGGCGCATCGGCCTTCAACGGATGCGCTTGTCCACATGCGAGAAGGGGTTGAACTGGAAAGCGGTCGAACCGCTCCGGCCCGCGTCGAAATTGCGGACCGGTTGCCGGCTCGCCTGAATCTTGACAAAGGCGTTCAAAGATTTGGGGCAGCGGCTGCGGATGGATGGAAATCCCCGCCGCCTGAAAAAGGCGTATGGTTGCGCATTGTCCTGCGCGAGGGCAAAAAGCGACAGATCCGACACATGGCAGCCGCGGTCGGAATCAGTTTGCGACGGCTTATTCGCTGGTCGATCGGGCCGCTGACGTTGGAAGGTCTCGAGCCCGGAATGATCAGGGAGCTGACACCGGGCGAGGTTTATGCGCTCAGGCAGATGGTGGGCAAGGGCTCGGGCAGTCGCCCGTCCGGAACGCGGCATGGCAAAACGGCCGACCGGTCGCGCGCAAGACGGCGCTCTTCACCGCGAAACAGGCGTTGATCTCTTTGGCTTTCGCCAACCCCGCCTCCCGGAGGTTCAGAATCCTGACCGGGAGTAAGTTCGAGCCCGCACGCTTTGGACTTTGTCCTTTTGGACCCGAACGACGACCTGTCTTCAGCGGCGGTTCGCTTCGTTAACCGCTTCTCTTTCTCTGGTATGAACCGTGAATGCCATTACGATTGACGGGCCGGCAGCGTCAGGCAAGAGCACTGTCGGCTACCAGGTCGGCCAGCGTCTCGATTTCCTTTTCTTCGATACCGGCGTCATGTATCGCGCTGTCGCCTGGGCCATATTGGACAGAGGTATCGATAGCGCCGACGTTGAGGCTGTTGGACGCGTAGCCGGGCAGTTGCCTATAGGAGTCAGGGCGCCCGGCGCCGATGCGCAGGACGGTCGCCAGGCGACGATTCACATCGGAGAACTGGACATCACCTGGTCTATCCGCAGCCAAAGAGTCGACAGTATCGTTTCCATCGTGGCCGCGAACAGGCTTGTCAGGCAGCAGTTGAGCCGCAAGCAGCGCCTTATCGGCCTTGAGCACGGGTCGGGCGCTGCAGAAAAGGCTGGCGTGGTGATGGTGGGCCGGGACATTGGTACTGTCGTCCTTCCGGAAGCGCCCCTCAAGATCTACTTGAAGGCCCCCTTGGAGGAGCGGGCGAGACGTCGCTTTAGTGAGCTTGTCGAACGAGGGAACAAGGCCGACTTTGCCAGAATACTGGCTGACATGCGGCTTCGGGACCAGATCGATAGTGAGCGTGCGGTTGCGCCGCTGCGCCCCGCCCAGGACGCGTTTCAGATCCAGACGGACGGCGCCTCCGTCCTGGAGGTCGTCGAACAGATTCTCCCGCTCGCAGTCAAACACCTGGGGGTTGTCCCGTCTTCTTTCGGCAAACAGGACACGACCGGCGATAGTGATCTGAGTGCCGGATTGACATAGGGCCCGGTCCCTGAATCCCGAACTGCGCGCTCGCGTCGTCTTCTGCCTCTCTCCTTTCGACCACCATCTGGCACGTCACATCCAGGCTGGCATTCGCTGCAACGGACACTGGATTATGGTATCATTGCAGGCAGCTTTTGAACGTTCAAAATGGCTGTCGACAGTTCCATTCAGCGCAAAGGGATAAGAATATGGCCGCGCTGACAAATAAGCAGAAACTCGAAATCTTCTACTGGATGGTCTTGGCTCGGACCTTTGATGAGGGTATGGTTTCGCTTTGGAAACAGGGAAGGGGGTTGGGCGGAACCTTCAGCCAGCGGGGCCATGAGGCTGTGAGCGTCGGCTCCGCTTACGCGCTGGCGCCGGAAGATATCATTGCCCCGATGCACCGTGACATCGGCGCCTATTTTCTGAGGGGCCTTACCCCGCGCCGCGTCTTCGGCAATCTGCTGGGTAAGGTGTCGGGCGTTTCCGGGGGGCGGGACGCAAACATTCATGGCATGGGTGATTTGAGCCTGGGCATCGTTGGCTACATCAGTCATATTCCCATGTCGATGCCGATCACGCTGGGCGTTGCCATGAGCCTCAAACTGCGGAACGAGGCCCGGGTCGCCATGACCTATGTGGGCGACGGGGGCAGCAGCGCCGGCCTCTGGCATGAAACGCTCAATATGGCCGCACTCTACAACGCGCCCTATGTCTTGATCGTAGAAAACAACCAGTACGCTTACTCCACCCATGTCACCGACCAGATGCCGATCGAAAACATTGCCGACCGCGCTTCAGGTTACGACATTCCGGGCACAATTGTGGACGGGAACGACGTCGAAGCCGTATATCGGGCGACTTGCGAAGCGGTGGAACGGGCGAGGCAGGGCGGCGGCCCCTCGCTCATCGAGGCCAAGACCATGCGCATGTTGGGCCACGCAATTCATGACGGCGCCGAATATGTCCCAAAAGAACTGCTGGCCAAATGGGAAAAAAAGGACCCTGTCTCTCGTTATCAAGCCAGGCTGCTCGCCGAAGAGGTGGCTGACGAGGAAGAACTGAATGAGATTCGCCAGCGCGCAGCGGTTGAAATCGAAGACGCGATCGATTTCGCCGAAGCCAGTCCGCATCCCGAACCGGACTCCGTTGAAGAGGGCATCTATGCGCCTTGAGGGCGAAGGCAATGTAGCTCCTCTACGTTGTACTTGACGCCTCGCCGTCTCCGATCGGGTGCAGGAATTCGGCGCGACCAACTGGAAGCAACGCATTTCGCCGGCCGCGATTCGGCCGGCGATTCTGTTGGACATATCCTGCGTTCACCTTCTCACCTTCAGCCGCGGAAAACTGTGTCTCCAGCCCAGGCGATAAGGCAGTCTCAGCTGTGACTCGGAGAAATACATGGTCCCTCCAGTAGCTATTGACAGACTGTTGGAACGTGTCCAGGCGCTGTCGCACAGGGGTGAAACGGACGCCGTCATCGAAATCCTGCGGAGGCTGCACCCTGCCGACAGTTCAGAGATTCTCTACCGCATCGAACCGGATGCCCAGCACGCTATCATGCAGGAACTTCCCTGGGAAGAGGTAGCCGATGTATTGGAGGAGCTCGACGAAGAAGAGATGGTGGAGGTCGTCCAGGGATTGACTGTCGCCGAGCTGGCTGACGTGTTGGATGAGATGGAACCGGACATGGCGGCCGATCTGATCGGCGAACTGGACGACGAGACGGCCGCGGCGCCTTTTGCGAAACTGGCTGAGCGCATTTCAGTGGAGGAGTTGGCGTAAAATGGTACAGTGTCCGCAAGCCACCTGAGGCTGTTAATGCGATTTGGAGAAGACCGGCGCCACCGTATCGACAGTGGCCATGGGCGCGGAAATATCTCCCGGAGCCGCCTTGCGCTGAACCAGGGTCTGGCTATGAATCGACCGCAGCGAAGTTCAAAATTCCCCGTTATCTGGGCATACTGCGCTTTAGCTGCTCTATTCTTCACTCCCTATCTGCTTGGACTGTCTGCATTTGCTGCCGGCGACTTTACACGCCACTACCTTCCCTACAGTTTCTTTCAGCAGAATTCGCTCCTGGCTGGTAAGTTGCCCGTCTGGAATCCCCATGTAAACTCCGGCCATCCCTTCCTGGCAGATACGGAATCCGCGGTGTTTTACCCCGTAAGCAACATTCTCCTGCTCTTGACGTCGTTCAGTTCTACAGTTGCAGGAAGACTCTACTGGCTGCAGTTGGAAGCGCTTATTCACATTCTGCTGGCATGCAGTTTCACGGCATTGCTGGCGCATCGTCTGACGGGCAGGCGCATGGCAGGATTTGCCGCCGGGCTTGTCTTTGGCTTTTCGGGCTATCTGACCGGCTACCCTCCGCTGCAGCTCGGAATCCTGCGCGTGGCTGTATGGCTGCCGCTCATTCTGTGGCTGCTGCTACCCGAAAAGCCAGGAAGACCTTTGTGGAGACGCTGGCTCGTGGCATGCGCAGCCCATGCGGTGGCCTTTTTTGCCAACCATCCTCAGACATTCCTGTTTCTTACCTACACAGTGGCCGGTTGGATGTTAGCGCTGGCGGTCTCCCAATCGCGTACGGGTCCCCGGGCAGAAGACGGCAGTCTGCCTGCGCTTGCTGCCCGCGCGCTGGACTACAAGCGATTGCTTCTGTACCTGGGACATATGATTGCCTACGCCGCTATTCTCATTTCCCTGACAGTAGCGCAGTTGTGGCCCGCGCTCGAATTTACCAGATTGTCCGTACGAGCCGCCCGTCCTTTTCACGAACTGAGCAGCGGGTTTCCGCCGGAAGAGTTGTGGCAGTTTGTCGTACCGGGAGTGTTGACCCACTACTCTCCTCTGTATGTTGGAATTGCAGGGTTGGGCCTGGCTCTCATTTCCTTGGCTGCGTTGTTGTCGAATCGGTTCAAACTCGAAGCCGCAAGCCAATTCGCGCGCCCTGCGGCGATTTTCTTCGTCGTTGCGGGCTGCCTTGCTTGCCTGGTCTCCCTGGGTGATCTGCTTCCTTTCTATCCACTGCTCTACCGATATGCCCCGGGGTGGTCCCTTTTCCGGGGACAGGAACGGATTGCCTATCTGATAGCGTTTTCAGCAAGTATCATGAGCGGATTTGGTCTGGCTCTCTTGCATTCACTGGCGGTCCGTTGGCGGCGGAGATTCAGTTGGGGCTTCCTGGTCTTTGTCGCCGGCGGCGTAGCATTGGTCTTTACATTGTGGCATTTTCCAGGAGGACTTGAAGTATCGAATGCGGGATTCCTTTTCCAGGCAGGCAAGTCGATTCTTCTCGCCTCGGCTTTCGTGGCTATATGCAGTAGCGTGCGACTCTCACGTACGCACTTCGCTTTCTTGCTCCTTCTTATTGCCGCCGACCTGTTTGCTACCAACTTTACGACCAACCTTGCAAACGGGCAGGAAATCCGGTCTGCGCTCACGCAGCCGGAAATGGCAGCCACACAAAGAGCGGCGCAGACTTTGACGGACGGAACGACCTCTCTTCCTCCTCGGGTCTACAATGAGCGCCGGCTGCCCGAAGACAGTGGCATGGTAGCCGGTTGGGAGGATGTTTGGGCTGCGAGCGTACTGCGACTGTCTGCCTATAATGCGTTTTTTGTGGATTTTCCTCCGGATCGGATGTGGAGACTCACAGGTGTGGGCACGGTGCTCACCTGGAGGGAGGAACTGTCCGTTGCCAGCCAGCTTGTGGAAGAGTTCCCGCGTGAGAACGAGACATCCCGCCTCCATAGGCTGAATACTGTATATCCGCGCTTGTGGTGGGCACAAAAGGCCCGGAGAACGGACGACAAGTCAGCGCTCGCCCTGCTGGCAGACCCGGATTTCGATCCTCAGCGGGAAATACTGATCGCGGAATCCAATGCCGAGATTCTGGGAGGGGTATGGGAAGAGGGTCGAATGAGTTTCGGAGACGGAGGCGAAGCTGCCCTTGCGGTAGATCGAAGCGCTTCCGATCATCTGGAAATCCGGATCAGAAGCGCCCAGCCCGGCCTGTTTTTCGTCAGCGAAAACTTTATGCCAGGCTGGCGGGCAGAGTGGACAGAGGCGGATCGACCGTCATCACCTGCCAGGTTGCCGGTAGTACGCGCCCACCAGGCCTTCCTGGCTGTCCCTGTCCCTGCCGGCGAAGGCACGCTTGAACTTGCTTACCGTCCGGCAAGCGTGCGTTGGGGAATTGCGATCAGCGCCGTCAGTTGGATTGCTTTGCTGTTCGTACTCCGCAGACAACTCACTGCTGCGATCGGAACTGTTTGGATCAGAGCTCGTCAGTATCCGGGCGAGTTATGGCGCGAGGTCTGCTCGAATCCGGCCGTTCAGGAAAGCCTTGAAAACAGAGAGGCCG
Organism: Caldilineaceae bacterium; assembly: GCA_965200615.1. Classification (GTDB taxonomy): domain Bacteria; phylum Chloroflexota; class Anaerolineae; order Caldilineales; family Caldilineaceae; genus Bin5. Next base: position 4,281,380 of record OZ241377.1, read on the forward strand.
AAGGCGGAGAATCTTACTCGTCGAGTCAGGGGCTGTTGTCCGACACCCGGTTCCAGCGCATAGCAGTAACGCTCGCCATTCTTGTCGGCTTTGCGCTTCGGTTCTACAGGCTGGGCGAACAGGAATTGGATTCGCGAGAGGCGATTTCTTATCGGTTCAATCAACACTCATTCTCGGAACTGGTTGACATGTTCAGTGGGGTAGAGGAGGCGTTTTTTCTCGCCAGTCTTTCCTTGCAGCATTATTGGCTGCCCCTTGCGGGGACCACAGAGTTTGCCTTACGTTCATTGTCGGCCCTCCTGGGCACTCTCGCTATACCTCTCATGTACGTGTTCGCCAAGGAGCTGCGCTGGCCGCCCTTGCCCTGTCTGACGGCTGCCCTCTTGATGGCCATTAGTACGTACGCTATTTGGAGCAGTCAGGATGTTCCGCTCTATTCTCTCAGTTTGACTCTTACCCTTGCCGGCGCTGCACTGGCCCTGAAATTCGTTAACGAAGGGTGGAGAAAAGCCAGCTTCCTTGCCTACGTACTCTGCGGGGCAGCTACGGTCTATACGCACGTTTTTGCAGTCCTGGCTTTCCTGGCACAGAATTTGTACGTGTTGATCGTGATAGGGCGCGACCGTCGAAGCGGCAGGAACTCTCCCTCGCCGGGCTCGAACTGGACTATGCCTAAACATTGGGCATTGGCACAGCTCTCAATTGTTGTATTGTGCATCCCATGGCTAGCCAGCGCCTGGTCCGGTATGTTCGATTTCGCTGAGGGCACTTCAGGGGCCTCCCTGATTTCGAAATTGTGGTGGAGATACTCAAGTTTTCCCATAGGGTTTCAATTCCCGGACAGGGTCTGGCTTCTGAATGCAGGCCTTTTGGGGGCCGGCTTGGTCACTGCTACAGTCTTCGGCGCGTATGTGGCCGCGAAGCGAAAAGCGGTTCAGAGTGAAAGAAGGGACGGCGCCAGACAGGCCGTCGAACATTTTCGAGACTCAGGATCACAGGATTCATGGCCGCGGCCAGCAGGCCATCACCCGATCATTCTTCTCCTACTGCTATTGATCGTTTCCCCAGTCGCATATTGGACTCCTTTATTCCGAAAGTGGTTCATGTTCGGAAGCTTTTATTCCGTGGCTCTGCCGCCATTCTTACTCTTGATGGCATCGGGGATGGCAAAAATCGGCGACTGGCTCGAGAGCTGGCTGGGCTGGAGGTGGAGAGTCTGGACAGCCGATGCCGAAGCTGAATCTCCAATTTTCCTCAACAGAATTCGAGTCGGCAGCGTTGCCGCGATTTCTCTTACCCTCGTCATCGCCGGCGGCAATCTGTTTACGCTGCGAAACTACCACTACGACCCGGCATTCAGCCGGTCACGAGGACTGCGTGAACTGTCGGCAGTATTGGAGAATTGGAGCGCCGGCCTGAATCCAGCGCAGGTCCATTTCCTCCAGAGCTTCCCCGATCCCACGGTTTTTCTCTATTATTACAAAGGTGAAGTCGAGGACTCGGTCCTGCCGCGTCATGATCAAGACCTTGAAGACGCGATAGAAGCCGTGCGCCAGATACGCCAAAACGATATACAGAGAATCATACTTCCCGTCAGTTTGAACGACGATCAGGGGGCGCCGAACCTGGCCAGGGAAGCAGTTTCCAGTTCGTACCAATTGGCAGGCCAGGAAACCGTTGGGCCATGGCTTGTCGAACTCTATTCACGTCCGCGTCAGGAAGAGTGGCGAATCTTTGAAGTGGAGTTCGCCAACGGGCTGACCCTGGAGCGTGCTCAGGTCAGCCCGGACTTCCCGCCCGCCGCGGGCAGAATGGTCGTACACTTGGAATGGAGTGAGGGTTTCGTCGACCTGACAGGAGGAGAGAAAATCTTCCTGCATCTGCTCGACGAGACGGGCAACCTGGTCGCCCAGTGGGATCCGGAACTCCGTATGGACAGCGCAAGACATTCTACCGCCGTAGCGATGCCGATTCCTCCAGCCCTGCCGGCCGGTTCCCTGCGCCTTGTAGCCGGCCTCTACGATGTATCTGTAGAAGGCGCGCCCAGGATCTTGACGGGCTCTGGAGAGGATTCACTGCAACTGGCGTACTTTCATGTGTCAGATTGCGATGTTTGCGGACGATGACAGGATTGACCAATTCCAGACTGTCCGCTTGTCGGGGAACACTTCTCGAAACCGGTTGGCCGATTCAACTTTAAGCGGTGGACAGTTCGTCAACGCAACCGAAAGCATGGTAGCTTCTTGCGGCGCGGCATACCTGTCCGTCAAGCAGTCCATCGGAACCTCGGAAACTCAGGCTGAGGTTTGCGGGGAAAGGCGCCTCTCTTGCTTTCCAGGATTCGAAAAGGCGTAGATGCGGAGAAGGGGCTGGTTGCTTTCCTGCTCTCAGTGTTTTTTCTGACCGGAATCGCATACAGCCTGGTCGTTCCCCCCTTCGAGACACCCGACGAAATCTACCACTACGCCTTCGCTCGCCATCTGGCCGCGGGCAACGGGCTCCCTGTGCAGGGTTCGGAGACGACCGGACCCTGGGAGCAGGAAGGTAGTCAGCCGCCCCTCTACTACAGTCTGGTCGCGCTGGTGACAGCCGGCATTGATCAAAGCGGCCTAGATGAGTTCGCGGTTCGCAATCCAAGGGCGAATCTGGGAGATCCGCATCAGCCGGGGAACAAGAACTACATGCTCTTCAGCGCCGAGAGCAGGCCGCTCACGGGAGTGAACCTGGCACTGCATATCGGACGCTGGGTTTCCGTTATTCTTGGCACGTTCACTGTCCTCTTCACGTACCGTCTGGCACGCTTCGCCTTTCCCTCAAACAGATGGGCCCGCCTGCTGGCTACCGCGCTGGTGGCCACTATCCCTCAGTTCAGCTTTATCAGCGCAAGTGTCTCGAATGACGTCATGATCACTGTTGTCAGCGCTGCCGCCCTGGTCTGGCTGGCGGCCAAATGCCGCCGCTCTTGGCGCGAGGGAATCCGCTGGTGGGAATGGATTGGACTCGGCCTACTGCTGGGATTGGGCGCGTTGAGCAAACTGCAAGGGTTGGGGCTGCTTCCGCTCACGGCCTTCGCGGTTCTAATCTGTTTCAGGAGGAACAGAGATTGGAACGTATTGCTGAGCGGCGCGCTTCTGGTCGGCGGTATGGTTCTGATCGTCGCCGGGTGGTGGTACGCCCGCAATATCTATCTTTATGGAGACCCGTTCGGTACAAGGAACTTGCTCAGCGTCACCGGTCAGCGTGTGGAGCCTTTGAGCTTCCAGGGCCTGTACGGAGAACTGCGCGGGCTGCAGATGTCCTTCTGGGGGCTCTTCGGGTGGTTCAGTATTCTCCTGCCCTCGTGGATATACGGCCTGTTTGAATTGCTTACAGCGCTAGCTGTGTCGGGCGCAACTGTAGACCTGATTCGAAATCTGAAGGCGACTCGGGGGCCAGGCGCAATACTGGAGCAGTCAGGCAACACCTTGGGAATCGCCTGGATCTGGATACTGACTTCCGCAGCTCTCCTGGGCTACTGGATATCCGTCGCGCAGGGGTCGCAGGGCAGGCTCCTGTTTCCTGCCATCAGCGCACTTGCCGTAGTCGCCGTGACCGGCCTGCGCTTCTGGGCTGGATTTCTTCCCCGAATCGGGCGCATAGGACTGGGGATCATTTTACCGCTTGGCCTATGGTGCTGCTCCCTCTTTGTCTTGGTCGATCTGTTGCCAGACTCGTACGGGTTGAGTGACACGGCCGACTCAGTGGAGGAGCTGCCGGCAGACGCTACACCAATCGGAAAGGTCTATGGTGACGGCGTAGAGCTGGTCGCCGCCCGTCTGCCGGGCCCCGGCTCGTTCGCCGACAACAATGTGCCCCTGACTCTATACTTCCGTGCAACGCAGCAACAGGAGCAGGACCTCGAACTGTTCATCCATCTGCTGGATGCGCACGACAGGCAGATCGGGAATGTGACGAGCCACCCGGGTTGGGGCGCCCGCCCCCTCACCTTGTGGCAGCCAGGCCTCATTTACGAGGACTCGTACCAGATTCCTCTTGGCCGGCCATCGCCCAAGTTTGCCAGGATTTTCGTAGGATTTGTCGATCCGAGCTCCACCACCCTGGAGAATGAGGGACTCCTGCCGGTAGCGGGCGGGGGTCCCCGAATCGAAAGCCGCGTGATCTGGACATATTACGAACAACTGGAGCCGGTGGCCGTCAGATATGACAGCGGAATCTCTCTTGTCGGGGTGGCGTTGGGACAGGGGGATGTTCAGCTTTCGACGAGGCAACTGATCGAGCTTGGACAGGATCGAAGCATGTGGGTCGCGACGCAGTGGCAGGATATTGTCGACTCGGATACAGAGTACGCGACTTCGCTACGGCTTCATCCGGCGGAGGATCAAGGCAGTTGGGTCTACCAGGAAGACCTGAAACTATGGAAACCGGTCAGTTCTCTCCCGGCAGTAATGACTCCAGGCACCCTGATTGATACTCTCGTTCGACTGGACCTGCCGGACGAACTCCCCAACGGCGAATACGAACTGCGTCTGGTAATCTATGACGCGGAAACGCTGCAGCCCGTGGTTCAAGACGGGACCTGGGAGCCAGAACTGCTCCTGGCCCGCTTCAGGTTGAACTGAAAGAAGGAACGTACAATAAAGAGGAGGCCTTGAAATCAGGTTTCGAAACACCTGCTAAGTTGCAATCGAAGCCAAACGCCTTCCCGCCTCATGCAGTGTCTCAATCCGTTTGGCAAAGGCGAAACGGATGATGCCCTCGCCGTATCTTTCCCTGTCTCTCGTGTAGAAGTTGATCCCGGCCACCGAAGCCACGCCGACCTCCGTCGTGAGCCAGCGGGCAAAGCGGTGCGAGTCCCACTCCGCCTGCGGCGCGTCGATGGCTGTGTAGTCGGCCATGGTGTAGTACGAGCCCTCGGGCCGCACTGCGCGGAAACCGGCCTTTCGCAGCATCGCCAACATCACTTCACGGCGTTCGTCGTATTCCTCTCTCATCTGCAGCCAGTAGTCGCTGGGCTGGCTGAGCGCAACGGCAGCCGCGGCCTGCAAGGGGGTGGGCGCGCAGATCGTGGAGTAGTCGTGCACTGCACGAATGGCTCCTGCGAGCGGCTCGCGGGCGATAACATAACCCAATCGCCAGCCCGTGACCGCAAAGGATTTTCCCAGTCCGCCTATGGTCACCGTGCGCTCGACCAGGCCGTCGATACTGCCCGGGGAGATATGCGCCCTGCCGTCGTAGAGAATGCGGTCATAGATCTCGTCCGTGATCAGAATGAGATCGTGGCGGTTCGCAAATGCGGCGATTGTCTCCATCTCTTCGTCATCGAAAACACGGCCGGTAGGATTGTGGGGCGTATTCAGGAGCAAGGCCCGCGTCCGGTGCGTGACAGCGGCCTCCAAGCGGTGCGCGTCGATCCGATAGTCCGGGGCTTCCAGAACGACCGGCACGGCTGCGGCATCGGCCAGCAGGGCCGAAGGGCGGAAGTTTTCGTGTCCCGGTTCCAGTATGATCAGCTCGTCGCCGGGATTCAGCAAGGCCAGCAGTGAAGTGGTAATGCCTTCGGTCACGCCGCAGACGACGCAGATGTGGACGTCGGGGTCCACGGTCCAGCCGAGTTGCGTTGTGTACTGCTCGGCCAGCCTCTGACGCAGGGGCGGATAGCCCCACGTGACCGTATACTGGTTGGCCTCCCCTCGAATTGCGTCAACAGCGGCCTTAACAATTGCCTCCGGTGGGTCAAAGTCCGGGAAACCCTGGCTCAAGTTGATGGCTTCGTGCTCCATCGCCAGCCGGGTCATCTCTCGAATCATGGACTGGTTGAAATTGGTTGTACGCGTGGCTGGGTACACGGCGCGCCTCGTAAATCTTGCTTTAGTGGGAACTGCCAAAACGCAGAAATTCTACTCGAATCCCGCTCAACTGGCAACGCGGAGAGGCGCGGGAGTGGCCTGGAGCCCGAAATGCTCAACTGAACTTTCGCTTGCAAAGCAGTTCTGCCGTACGGCGAGAGGCGCCCGTTCCTTGCTTCAGTGCCGTGAATCTGGCAGAAACCCAGGCGGGCTGGCTGCTTGACAATTGATAGGGGCTATAGTATCTTCCCGTGCTAAGTCCACCCGAAACGCCTTGAACCCAGGGCCAACTCTGGCGCTCCGGCGAGCTTCTGCAATTCTGAACTGAATCGGTCAGGCGAATGGCGACCCTTCAAGATCACATCGCCGCAACTTCGGCGCGAACACGGCAGCGACCGTGGTATCACCTGAACGGCGAAGAGCGTTTGGCGTGGCTGCTCGTCCTGCCCTGGATCATCGGATTCGTTGCCTTCCAGCTGGGTCCGATGCTGGCCTCCCTGGGGCTCTCCTTAACCGAGTGGCGCATGTTTACGCCGCCGAAATTCATTGGAGTGGCGAACTACGCCGAAATGATTTCCGGCGATCCTCTCGTATTTCAGGCATTTAAAGTTACCACGATTTACTCAATCACATCCGTTCCCTTGCGGATTGCGATAGGCGTTCTCGTTGCCCTGTTGCTAAACGCCAGCATTCGCGGGCTGGCATTCATTCGCACAGTCTATTACCTGCCTGCAACGGTCAGCGGCGTGGCAGTGGCGATGGTCTGGCTGTTGATACTGAACGGTGATTTTGGTCTGCTAAACCGCGCGCTCGGCCTAATTGGAATCGAGGGTCCGTATTGGTTGACCGACACGCGAACCGTGCTGGCTTCCTTTGTCTTGATGAGTTTATGGGGCGTCGGCGCCGGCATCATCATCTACCTGGCCGGTCTGCAGGGCGTCCCCAATGAACTCTACGAAGCTGCAGAGGTTGACGGCGCCGGCGACTGGGTAAAGTTTTGGAAGATCACAATACCTATGATCTCTCCCGTTCTCTTCTTCCAGTTCGTTATCGGAATGATCGACGCGCTGCAGGAGTTTGCCGGCCCATTTATCATGACGCAAGGCGGTCCCGGGAACGCCAGCCTGTTCGTAATGCTCTACCTGTTCAGGCAGGGCTTCGAGTTCTTCCAAATGGGATATGCCTCCGCGCTGGCCTGGGTTCTCTTCGTTTACATCATGCTGCTGACCCTGTTCATCATCCGCTCATCTGCAGTTTGGGTCTACTACGAAGGGGAAGTCAAGGGAAACTAAGCGATGGTCGTACGCTCAATCAGCGGGAGCCAGAGCCGCTACCGAGCCTTCAAGATAGCATTTATCTATATTGCCCTGGCAGTCGGAATGGTCATTGTAATCCTGCCTTTTCTGTGGATGGTATCCACTTCTCTGAAGACGCCGGCCGACATCTTCAAGATTCCTACGGTATGGATCCCTAATCCAATTGTATGGGCAAACTATCCAAACGCCATGACGATTCTGCCCTTCGGACGCTTTATTCTCAACACGGCCAAAATCACCGGACTGGCGGTGGTGGGCGCCACGCTTTCCGGTTCGCTTGCCGCGTTTGCCTTCGCACGCCTTCGCTGGAGAGGACGCAACTTCATGTTCGTGCTGGTCCTCTCCACGCTCATGCTACCGTTCCAGGTAATTATGATTCCCCAGTTCATTCTCTTTCGCGAGCTCGAGTGGCTGGACACCTATTTGCCTCTGGTCGTACCGGCTTTCTTTGGGGGCAGCGCCTTCAACATCTTTCTGCTGCGCCAGTATTTCATGACGATTTCGCCTGAGCTGGACGATGCCGCCATAATCGATGGTTGCAGCCGCTTCGGCGTCTACTGGCGAATCATACTTCCCCTTTCAAAGGCGGCCTTGATGACCGTCGTGATATTTATCGTTCAGAACCGCTGGCAGAGCTTCCTGGTGCCTCTCATTTATCTGTTCGACCAGAAAAAGTACACGCTGGCGCTGGGCTTGCGACTGTTCCAGGACCAGTATACGACGGAATGGGAGTTAATGATGGCCGCGGCAACTGTGAGTATGATTCCGGTGCTCCTGGTCTTCTATTACGGGCAGCGATACTTCATACAGGGAGTCGTGTTTACGGGAGTTAAGGGGTAGTCGCGCACCGGCCTAGTGCTGCGATAGAGCCAGAACGCTATTCAACAAGGAGAAAAGAATGATGTCCAATCAGATGACTCGCCGCAGGTTTCTACGCAATGCCGGTCTTGGCGCCGGCTCCGCATTCATGCTGGCAGCGTGCCAGCCAATGGCTGCCGAACAGGCTGGAGATGACGGCGCCGCCGCGCCGGCAGCGGAACCGGTTTCCATCATTTCGATGACGTGGGGGCGGGCCGAAATGATGGAAGATGTGGCCGCGGCCTTCGTCGAAAGCAATGACGGTGCGATTGCCGTTGAAAACCAGACGTTAGGCTGGGGCGACTACTGGACCAAGCTGAATACTTTGTACGCCTCCGGGTCCCCGCCGGACTCTGCCTGGACGCACACGGCCTGGGTGCGGCCCCATGCCGTGCTCGGCGCGATCGAAGATCTGAATCCCCGCATCGATGCTTCGCCCGAGTTTCCCGACGACTGGTATGAATCCGTTTGGGGGCTGTTCACTTTTGAGGGCGGACAGTACGGCACCAGTTGGGACGTTGGCGTGCAGGGGATTTGGTTCAACCGCACTCTGTATGAGGCGGCCGGCCTCACCGGTCCGGGCGTGGGCTCGACCTATGCGGATCTTCTGGAGGCCAGTCTTGCGCTGACCACAGACCGCGAAGGCAACCATCCCCAGGACGACGGTTTCAATAAGCGGGAGGTAGCGGTCTGGGGCATGTCGAACATGGTAGACAACTGGGTCAACGAGATCCGACCACAGGCGGTGGCCTGGGGGACGGATGTATTCAATGAAGATGAAACCGAGTGTATCGTCAACTCCGAGGCGACGGTCGAGTTCCTCAACTGGTACCTCGACGCCATACAGACCCACCAGGTGCATCCCTCAGCCGATCTGATCGAGGGCCTGGGGAACCTGTTCGTTTCGGGCAGTTCGGCTCTGATTTCCACCTTCCCCGGCATCATCGACCAGTTCGACGGCTCGTTCGAGTGGGAGATTTCCCCGTACCCGATGGGAGGAGACAGTGGAGCGCATACCCTCAATGTCGGCGGTTCCGCGTTCTCGATCCCGTCCGAAAGCCCGCACCCGGAGGAGGCTTGGGCGTGGCTGGAGTACAACGCTGGCGAGGAAGCACACCGAATCTGGGCAAGCACAGGGATAATCAATGCTCGCCGGTCCACGTCAAAGTATGTGTTGGAGCAGCTCGATGTACCTGACACCTTTGTGGAGTTCTACATGGACCGCATCGACGAGTTCGGCGTGCCGGTGTGGCAGCACAAGAACCGGGCACAGATCAACACTGCTCTGACAGCCGCGTTCGAGCTGGTCTGGTTGGGCGACCGTACGGTGGAAGATGCCGCCAACGCCGTGAAGGCAGAGGTCGATGAACTGCTGGCCGACGCTTGATCCAGGTCCCGGTTCTTTCTCTTCGCAGGACCGGAAAGTTGGAGAGTAACCTGCCCTCTCGCGTTGGAACAAGCAACCCCTTTTTTCAGTCTTGAGTTTCACGGCCGTCCAACCGATACACCCCCTTGCAGGCCTTTCTGCCAGGGGGTGTGTTGCTTCCAAAGAAGAGGATCAATCATGACCCAGGGAAGCCGCCCCAATATTCTTCTGATCATGGCCGATGATCATGCGCCTGCCGCATTTTCCACCTACGGCAGCAAGCTGAACAGCACGCCAAATCTGGACCGCATCGCCGCCGAAGGGCTGCGGTTGGACCGTTGCTTCTGCACAAACGCGATCTGTACGCCGGCGCGGGCGTCAGTTCATACCGGGAAGTACAGCCACATGACTGGCATCAAAACTCTGAACGACGTCATAGACCACACGCAGGAGACGACCGTCGGAATGTTGCTGCACGATGCCGGCTACCAGACAGCATTCATGGGCAAGTGGCATCTGGGGCACGGAGGGAACAGCGACCCCGCCGGCTACAGTTTCTGGAGCGTTCTGCCGGTGCAGGGCAAATACTATGACCCGGAATTGAGAGAAATGGGTGAAACGATCACCGAGAGAGGTTATGTTACCGACCTTCTTACCGATAAGGCGTTGGACTGGCTGTCACAACGGGACGAGGGGCGCCCCTTCTTTCTGGTGTGCGCGCACAAGGCTCCGCACGACCCTTTCCAACCCCACCCCAAACACAAGGACCTCTTTGCGGCCGAACCTATTCCCGAGCCTGCAACCTTTCACGATACTTACGAGAATCGGGCGGCCGCCGCGGGTATGGCAACCGAAAAAGTGGCGCTGATGCATTTGAAAAACCACATACCAGACCCGGTTCCCGAGGGATTGTCCGAAGGGGAGCAGAAAGCGTGGAACTATCAAAGCTACATGCGCAACTACCTTCGATGCGTCGCCTCAATCGACGAAAATGTAGGCAGGCTATTGGACTTTCTGGACGAGAATCAACTGGCCGAGGACACAATTGTCATTTACACATCGGACCACGGATTCTTTCTGGGCGACCATGGATGGTATGACAAGCGATTCATGTACGAAGAGTCGATTCGTATTCCTTTCCTGATGCGCTTCCCTCGCTCCGTTCAGGCCGGCATTACAAGTGACTGCATCGCGCTGAATGTAGATTTTGCGCCAACCATTCTCGACTACGCCGGTTTGCCCGTCCCCACGGACATGCAAGGGCGTAGCCTGCGGCCACTCGCTGTCGGCCGACCGCCTTCCGACTGGCGGACGTCGATGTACTACCGTTACTGGATGCACTTGGCGCACTTCAACATTCCGGCACACTACGGCATCCGCACCGAGCGCCATAAGCTGATCTACTATTACGGGGAAGCCCTGGGCAGCGCCGGCGCCATCAATGAGCCTACCCCGCCGGAGTGGGAGCTGTTTGACCTTGAAGCGGATCCGCAGGAAATGAAAAACATCTACCACAACCCGGGCAGCGCCGACCTGGTCGCAGAGTTGAAAACCGATCTCATGCGGCTGCAGAGCAGATTGGGGGACGCTCCCTGCGAAAGCGAATCGTGACTTCCGCGATTCGGCTCGGACGATATTGCCTTGGCGACTCAGGAAGAATCCGCAGTCAGGCCCTCTTTGAGACGGTGGATTTCCACAAGCCCAGTGTCGCGATAGCGGGCGAGCTGAGCGGATGAGAGACCTGCTACCGACTCGTGAACATCTCGCACAATCCGGTCAACCAGTTCGTCGGTCAATTTGGGCTCTCCCAGAGTGCGCCAGCGCGCTTCCTGCGTCGGCCCCAGGTGGCGCATATAGTGCTCGATGCCCTCAGCTCCGCCAGCCAGGTGGTAGGTGGTAAACGGCCCTTGCAGCGCCCAGCGAAGACCCGGACCTTGTGTAATCACCTCGTCGATATCCCCAACGGTTGAGATACCTTCGGCCACCAGATGGACCGCCTCGCGGAAGAGGGCAGCCGCGAGCCGGTTGGCGATATGGCCGTAGGCCTCCCTTTTCATCAGCACCGGCGCCTTGCCGATGGCCCGGTAGAACTCCATCGCCCAGGCCAGCGCCTCCGGAGCGGTGCGCTCGCCTCCTGAAACTTCCACGAGAGGAATCAGATGAGGGGGGTTGAATGGATGGCCGACAATTAGCCTTTGAGGCTGTTCAGCATTCCGCTGAATGTCGGTTGGAATCAAGGCTGTGGCGCTGCTGCTCACGATCACCTGCGGTCCAATTACAGACTCCAGGACTCCAAGCGCCTCCCGTTTCAGTTCCAGCCTCTCCGGCACACTCTCCTGCACGAATTGGGCCGCAGCGAGCTCGTCGCCAATGCTTGCCGAGAACTGCAGTCGACCCGTACCGGCGAGAGTTGGATAACCGATGCTTTCCAACGCTGGCATCATCCCGTCAACTGCCCGACGCAGCTCCCTTTCGTCAACAACCGGATCAGCTGCCATTACATCCAGTCCGTTTGCCAGGAAACAGGCTACCCAACTTGCTCCTATGGTCCCCGCGCCGATCACGGCTACTTTCCGGATCTGGTCAACCGGTACTGGCGTCACTTCTGGGCGCTGGCGCATTTCAAGTTCCTGTCTGGACGGTTCGAAACATTTTCTGGCGCGTTATGCGATTCGAACGCTACCACGGCATGTTCTCGCCGGAGAGATCAGTCGCTGGACGAGGGATTGCGCTGGGAAGGGCCACTGCGGAATCAGGGGGCTTGCAGCGAGGACAGAAAGCTACCCAAGCGGGCAAGCAGTTCGTTCATTCCAGGGTGGTGGTCCCTCAGCAGAGTTTCTTCGCCTATCCCACTGTCTGACCGTTCGATCATCTTCGCCGCTTTTTCGTCCGTTTCCAGGTCGACGTAGCTTGTCGATAGACGCAGAGAGAGCTCTGAATCCGGCGTACCAAAATCCGAACCTGGCAATGTTGCGATCTGAAACTCGTCCAAAAGGACTCTTGCCAGGTCGACAGAGGTGTGGACCCCGCGCGCAGACAACTGCTTGCGCCACTGGTCGAAATTGGGAAACAGATAGAAGGCCCCCATTGGCTCGGCGCAAGGCACGTCCAGTTCGCAGAGGCCCCGCCAGAGGAAACGGGTGCGAGCGGCGTGAAGCGCCGTACATTTTCCGATGTATGCCGACAGGTCGGCATCGCCGGCGTAGGCGGTAATTGCGGCATATTGGATCGGCGCCGATGCAGTCGACCAGAGTTCGCTTCCGATTTTGGCGGCGGCCTGGAGCAGCTGTCGGCCACTTTCGCCGGGCGGCACGATGGCGATGCCCAGCCGCCAGCCCCCAAGCGAAAGATGCTTGCTCTTCCCACCAACTACTACCGTTCCCTCCGGGTAGAAGCGGCTGATGGAGACGTGCTCTCGCCCGAAGGCGGTCAGCGCGTAGATTTCGTCTGAAAGAACCAGGACGTTTTCTCGACGGCAGATGTCAGCAATCTCTTCCAAGTGGGCAGGCGCCAGCATCTGACCCGTTGGATTGCCGGGGCTATTCAAGATCAGAAGATGCTGGCCGTGCGGGGAGTTGTGCAGAAGACGCCGAAGCCTATCGGGATGCAGGTGGTGCCCGTCCTGGGGGCTGGCCGGAATGCGCAGAACCGGGCGGCTGAACAGGCGCGACTGCGGCTCGTAGCTCACCCAGGAAGGTGTAGGCAGAACGGTAGCCCCAGCAACGGCCATCTGGAATGCAAAAAGGAGGGCTTTGCTGCCCGGCGCAACGATTACCTGTTCGGCTTTGACGTCGTGTCCTAACTGGCGGGAGTGAAAGTCTGCCACAGCCTGGCGGAGCTCGGGAAGCCCGGCGCCTGGCAGATAGCTCTGGCGAGAGGCGTGCTCAACCAGCGCGTTGACAATCTTTGGGTGCGCTGGGAAGCGGGACTCGCCGAAACCCAGGTGGTAGACTGTCCGGCCCTCGGCCCACAGCTGGCGAACACGTTCGTTGATAAACAGTGTGGGCGAGGGCGTTAGCCGGTCTTCCAGGGAAGGAGCGAGAGAGAATTTCACAGGTGAGCGTTTAGAGTCTCTTGTCGGGAAATTCAGCCGACCCAGAATGCCTTTTCGAGGTCGGTAAACTCTTCGGCCGGACCTTGAAACTTGTTGCGGCCCAATTCCAGCACATAGACATAGTCGGCGATCTTCAGGGCGGAGCGAATCTCCTGGTCCACGAGCAGAATGGTCAGCCCCTCGCGATCTCGCAGATCGACAAGCATCTGATACACCTCTTCCGACAGCAGCTTGGCGAGCCCGGCTGTCGGCTCGTCCACCAGGATCAGCTTGGGGTCAGTCATCAACGTACGGCCGATTTCGACCATCCGCTGCATTCCGCCTGAGAGTTCGCCGGCGTTGGATTTGCGCCGCGGTTTCAGGTCGGGGAAGCGCTCGTAGTTCTCTTCGAGCTTTCGCTTGATGCGGCTTTTGTCATTCTTGAACGTCCACGCGCCCAGCTCCAGGTTTTCCTCCACCGACATGAAACGGAAGACGCCGGGCTGCTGAGGAATATAGGAGATTCCCATGTTGATGCGTTCGTGTGTCGGCACATCGATGATGTCCTGGTCATCGAGGCGGATCTGCCCCTGATTTGGTCGCAGGAAGCCGTAGACCGCTTTGAGCATGGTCGACTTACCGACGCCATTTGCACCGAGGACGGTTGTAATTTTGCCGCCCTCTGCCTGCATCGAGATGCCCTGAAGGATGTTCAGGTCGCGATAGTATCCCACATAGAGGTCGCTGACTGCCAGCATTACTCTTCGTCCTCGCCCAGATAGGCCGCTTTCACCAGGGGATCTTCCCTCACCACCTCCGGGTCGCCGTCGGCTATGAGGTCACCGTAATTCAGCACAAGCAGGCGGCGGCTCAGCGTGAAGATCGTGTCCATATCGTGGCTGATAATAATGAACGCCTTGCCCTGGGCATTTGTTTCCGTGATGTAGCGGTAGATCACTTCCATAAGCCTGGGGTGAACGCCGGCGAACGGTTCATCCAGAATGATCATCTGGGGATCGAGCATGAGGAGGCGGCCCAGCTCCAACAGCTTCTGCTGGCCGCCTGAGAGCGCGCGGGCGTATTCGTTGCGCAGGTGGGCAATCGTCAGAAACTCCAGGACCTCCTGCGCCTTCTCTTCGAAGTCACGCTGGCGGGCGGTCGCGCGCATGGCCATGGCCGGGATGAGCAGGTTTTCCAGTACAGTCATGCGGCGAAAGGCGCGTGTGACCTGAAAGGTTCGACCCAGACCGGCCCTGGCGACGCCATAGGGTGGACGCGTATCGATTCTCTCCCCGTTCATGTAGACTGTGCCGCTCGACGGCTTGAGCGCGCCGTCAAGGATGTTGGTCAGGGTGGTCTTTCCGGCGCCGTTTGGGCCGATGAGACCGATCAGCTCGGGCCCTTGGACGGTGAAGGAGACGTCCTTCAGGACCTCCAGGCCGCCGAAGTTCTTGAAGATGCTGTTAGCGGTCAGATTCAACATGGCTGCTTGCCGCCTCTTCCTCTACAGTTGCGTTCTCGTCACTGCTGGAAGGGGGATACGCCTCATCAGTCTCGTCCTCTGCTGGCGCGGCGCGAATTGATACAGTTTCTGCGGCAACATTGCCGCGACTTATCCTCTCCAGAATCGGAAAGAGGAGGCCGTTGCGCTGGAAGCGGAGGGTCAGCATGAGCAGCAACCCGAAGAAGACCAGCCGCCACAGTGTCATATCGACGTGTAAGGGACCGATCGTAATGTTTGTTCGCAACAGTTCCAGCACAAAGGTGATGACGATAGCGCCGACCGAAGCCGTGTAGATGTTTTCAAGCCCACCGATTACGGCCATGGCGATAACGAGGGACATTTGCAGGATAATCAGCGTATTTGGCGTAATGATGCCGATGTAGTGGCCTTGCAGCGCCCCGGCCGCCGCGGCCAGGGTGCTGGTGATCACAAAGACCAGCACTTTGTAGCGTACGATGTTAACGCCGAGGGCGGCCGCAGCCTCTTCATCTTCGCGAATGGCGCGGATAAACAGACCGAACCGGGAACCGGCCAGCCAGGTCATCATCGCCATCGCAACCAGGAAGAGGAGCAGCATTGCATAGTATGGCGGTATCTTGCTCGTCGAGCTGAAGCCCAAGAGGCCGCCGGGGAAGAGCGGAACCAACTCCAATCCGCTCTGACCCTCGGTTATCGGAATCTCAGCGCTGATTGAGGCGCGCAGGATCTCAGAAAAACCGATCGTAAACAGCGCCAAATAGGTACTTCGCAGCCGCAGCACGAGCCAGCCGACCAGAAGACCGAAGACGGCGCCCATGACCAACCCCATCGCAATACTTGCCCAAACGGGGGGGAAGACTATCAACGTGCCGACGGGAAGGGTTTCGGTCTTGGCCATGTCGAGACATGATTCGTCGATGGTGCCGACGCGGCGGATATTCAAGACCACCAGCCACCAGTTTCCGAACAGAGGTATGTCGGCGCACAGCTCGGAAGGCGCGGTCGTGAAACGGATGAATTTCCCGATCAGGCCGGAGGTGTAGCCGCCGATGGCCATGAAGGCCATGTGCCCAAATGAGAACTGACCTGCATATCCGGCCAGGAGCGACCAGCTGGATGCGAGGATCGCGTAGAAGAAGGCCGTAATGGCAAGGTGCATGAAGTAGCTACTGAGAACCAGGGGACCCAGACCCCCCAGTTCTGAGGACGCCAGCGGAATTACAAACAGGATGACCACCGCAATCGTGCCGGCGACGCGGTAGAGAACGTTTGGATTCATAGCTCTCGCCCGAAGAGCCCGGTGGGTTTCAAAAGGAGGACCAGGGTCAGGATCACCATGCCATAGGCGGGAATGTAGGCGGCTGCCCTAGTCGCATCGGGAATGCAGCCGGTTCCCGCGGCTTCCACCAGCCCGACGATGAGGCCGCCGAGGAAGGCGCCCGGCAGGCTGCCCATGCCGCCAAGTACGATAATGACAAAGGAACGGGCGGCGGCGGGAATGCCCACTTGGGGCAACCAGGAGAAAACCTGGACGAGTGAGGCGCCGGACAGTCCTGCCAGCATCGCGCCCATGCTGAAAGCCAATGTGTTCATTGAGTTGGGATTGATGCCCGTGACGGCCGCGGCCTGCCTGTCCTGGCTGACGGCTCGAAGCGCCTTGCCTACCCAGGTACGGTAAAGGAACCAGAGCAGCGCCGCCAGCATGATCAGCGCGAGAACGGCTGCGGTGAAACGAGGATTGGGGATGGAAATGGCGTCAAAGACGGTGACATTGCCCGGCGTCATCCTCAGCAGCGCTCCGGAATCGGCGGGAAGTTCCATCCGGGGAAAAGGAAAGAAGCGTTGGGCCTTTACAGGAACGGCCGACGTCAGAGCCTGGGTGAAGTACTGGAGGAAGAATGCCAACCCAAAAGTCACAAGAATTGCGTATTCGGTTGGCCGCTCGATCTCTCCGCTGCCCATGGGGCGCAGAAAGATTCTCTCGAATACGTAGCCGATAGCAAAGGTCACGATACAACTTGCCAGAATGGCGACCAAGGGAGAGACGCCCGGCAGCCATTTGGCCGAGATAAAGTAGGTGACCATGCCGCCAATCATGTAAAACTCGCCATGGGCGAAGCTGACGACGCCCAGGATGGAGAAGATGAGGGTCAGGCCCAGGGCCATGAGACCGTAGATGATGCCAATGACGATACCGTTGGCGAGCTGTGAAATAACAAATCCGCCATTGGCGACACAAAGATTGTCGGGATCCGCAAGGGCAAAGGCAGCGACAAAGATACCGACGACAATCGCGATCGCGATGCCGATGAGACGATTTGTGATTTTGGGTGTAGCGACCCAGAGGGGGAGGAGGCTGAAGGGCCCAAGCGCAGCGCCGATCACTGCCCCGCCAAATGAAGCCTGGGAGATCTCCAGGTCTTTACGGGCGTAGATGCGAGGCGTTACGACGCCGCCCAAGGCGCCCCAGAAGAGGATCCACAGTAGCGCCCAACCGAAGATTGCTGCGTTTTCCATGGTTCAGTTCAGTGCCTGGCGGGCAGGATTTCGCGGCAGATCGAAAAGAGAGGCATGGTCCGCTGCAGCCGGCTGGAGAAGGACGAGCGGAAGGCCCGCAAGCAAAGGGTTCGCCTGCGGAGCCTTCCGTCCGGGTTCAGGTTTCAGAATCAGCCCGTTACTCCTGTCCGACAATAATCGGTGCGCCGGTCTGGTAGATTTCAGGGTATACAACCGTTGTTTCGGTTGCGTCCTGCCCTTCTTCCTGGTACTGCACAATCGTAATGGCCGGGTCGGGGAACTGGTGCCACCACTTGGGGTCCACGCCCGCCTGCTCGGGCGTATTGCTGCGGTTGATGGGGAAGGTTATGGGACCGAGGGCACCCATGTGGTTGATGTTCTCAAGGGCGTCGATTATATCGGCCGGATCGGTGGAGCCGGAGTCCTCGATAGCCTGTGCGATCAGCATGATCGAGTCATAGGAGGCCATTGCGTATGACTCGATGTCATCCTTACCGGTGCGGGCTGAATACTCAGCGACCAGGGCCTGGGCGACGTCATTGTAGAGTTGTTGAGGAAGACCGATACGGCGCACAAAGCAGTGATTGCCGTCGGGGACGTTGGTCCAGAAGGCATCGCTCACGAGCGAAACCTGGTTGCACATCGTTGGCACGTCCTGCGGGCCGATACCGGCATCGGCGGCCTGCTGGGTGAAGTTGTAGGAGGCCTCACCGGTAGCGAGAGTAACGAGCAAGTCGGGGCTCTCCGCTTTCACACGCTCGATGATGCCGGCGAAGTCCTGGGTACCGATGTCAACACTGAAGGTGACGGAGGCGATGCCGGCCCCGTCCAGGAGCGCGGTCGTGTTTTCGGCGGCCGGGATACCGTAGTCCGTGTTCTCGGTGAGGATGACCACCTTGTCGAGCTTCATGCCGTTTTCGTCGCGCAGCCACTGCATGAACTTGACGTCGACCGTGGAAACTTCGGAGCTCAGCGGCGCAATGCGGAAGATCTCATCGTACTGTACGCTGGTAATGGTGTCGTTCCAGGTCTCGGCAAAGACGATGGGAACACCGTTGTCGCGGGCGACTTCTTTGGCTGCCACGCCGACGGAGCTGTGGTAGCCGCCGCCGATGCCGACGACACCGTCCTGGTTAATGAGGCGTTCGACGACAGCCGTACCGCGTTCCGGCAGGCCTTCCGTGTCGACGATGATCAGTTCGACCGGCCTACCCAGGATGCCGCCGCGTTCGTTCAGTTCTTCGGCTGCGATCAACATCGCCTCTCGCATGGCTTCGCCGCCTACAACAGCGCCGGGCGCGGAGAGAGGCGCCAGCGCGCCGATTTTGATCGGCTCCATCGCCACGTCGTCAGATTCTTCTGCCGGCGCCTCAGTTGGTGCAGCCGCCGGTTCTTCCTGGGCTGCTGGTTCGGCCTCTCCGACAGTCTCGGCTTGAGGCGCACAAGCGGCGAGCAGGAGGACCAGAATGCTTAGCGCAATTGCGCTCCAGATTAGTGTTCGCGATCGGTTCATAGGAAGATTCTCCTTGAGTCATATTGGGCTTCTGACGTCGGCCACGAAATTGCGGCCGCAAATGCCGAATTGCAGAGAAACGGCTTTGACGGTGGCACCGGGGGAAAACAGACGGCTTTCCCAAGCATTATGCAATACAGAATTATACATGTCAACGGCGTCGCTCCCAGGGGTGCATCTCAATATGGGGGCGAACTTTCGTATACATCAAGTAACGACAAAACAACGGCCAGCCCATGATCCGATCTCCGGCAGAGGAAACAGCAGCTCTCACTCCTCACTATCCTCTCCACTCTCTCCTCACCTTGGCGCCTGCTTCTGCATTTCGGGCAGCTTCCCAAAAAAACTGACGCAATAAAAAGCAGTTGCCCTGTTTTCCCGGGCCTTTCGGCCTGACGCGCAAATGGTCTCTCGCCGTCATTTG
This sequence comes from Caldilineaceae bacterium, assembly GCA_965200615.1. GTDB lineage: Bacteria > Chloroflexota > Anaerolineae > Caldilineales > Caldilineaceae > Bin5. Next base: position 4,300,736 of record OZ241377.1, read on the forward strand.
CGGTCTTCGGACAGATAGATTGAGGGCGGTTCACTCTGATGTTTTTCGAGGACTACTGCCCTACAATGATCGGTTCACCTGTTTGATATGTCGGTGGGTAGACTACGGTAGCGCCGACTGAGTCCTCGCCCTCCTGCTGATATTGAACGACGGTAACGGCCGGGTCGGGGAACTGGTGCCACCACTTGGGATCGACGCCTGCTTCCTCCGGCGAGTTGCGGCTGTTTATGGGAAAAGTGATCGTGCCCAGAGCGCCTTCATAGGTGATTTCTTCCAGCGCGGCGATGATCGCCTGCGCGCCCGTTGTCCCTGCTTCGTCTATGGCCTGCGCGAGAATGCGAACGGCGTCGTAGGCCGCGAAGGCGTAGGATTCCGCCCCTTCTTTGCCGGTGCGCGCTTCATATCCGGCAAGAAAACTATGGGCGGCATCGTTGTAGAGCTGAGGGGGCAGACCGATTCGCCGCACAAAACAGTAGTTGCCGTCAGGGACGTTTGTCCAGAATGCGTCGCTTTCCAGAGCCACATGGTCACACATTGTGGGAACATCCTGCGGCCCTAATCCGGCATCGGCAGACTGCTGGGCGAAATTGTAGGAGGCTTCTCCGGTTGCCAGCGACATGATCAGATCCGGATCTTCGGCCCTTACCCTCTCGATTATGCCGGCGAAATCCTGCGTGCCGATGTCGACTCCAAAGGTGACGGATTCGATCCCCGCTTCACCCAAGAGCCGCGCCGTATCTTCGGCGGCGGGAATCCCATAGTCGGTGTTCTCAGTCAACAGGACCACCTTTTCCAGCCTGGCGCCGGCTTCGTCTCGCAGCCACTGCATGAATTTGACGTCAATGGCTGAGACTTCTGAGCTAATCGGGGCGATCCGAAAGACCTGGGGATACTGTACGCTTGTGATTGTGTCGTTCCAGGTATTGGCGAAAACTATCGGAATTCCATAGTCGTGGGCGACCTCCTTGGCAACGACGCCAACCGAACTATGGTAGCCGCCAGCAATGGCTACGACCCCTTCCTGGCTGATTAGCCTCTCGGTCACCGAGGCCCCCCTCTCCGGAAGGCCTTCGCTGTCGACAACGATCAGCTCAACAGGTCTTCCCAGGAGGCCGCCGTTTGAATTGATCTCTTCGACGGCAATGATCATCGCGTCCCGCATGGCCTCGCCGCCTACGACGGATCCAGGGGCGGATAGCGGGACAAGGGCCCCAATTCGAATGGATTCCCCGGCCGGACGCTGAGAACTGTTCGCTTCCGTCGAACTGTTCGCTTCCGAATTTGCCGTAACCGGCTGAATCTCTTCAGAGGTCGATGAAGCCGGACCGCAGCCAATTATCGCGAGCGTTACGAGGGCCGCCGCAAATGCGCGCTTAATTCCAAAGAGGGTGAATCTCATTGTTGTTTCTCCGTTTCCAGGTCAGCGATAGTCGAGAATTGAGGTAAGGGAACTGACGGTGGGGAATGCAAACACACACTATTAACTCATATCTTTATGGCCAGTTTTTCGCATTTCTTCGCGCGGGAGTTCTGCGTCTGATCCGTATTCGGGCATACGGCTCAGGATAACCCGATCGCGCAGCGACGTAGGCAGACGTTCGATCAAACTTCTAATGACGGCGTCGCGGCCGACCAGGTAGCGCGCTTTGGGCCGGGAGACGGTAAGGGTCATGTCCACGATGCGGGCCACTTCTTCAGCATCGACGCCCCTCGGTCTTTCGAGAGATTCGGAAATCCTTTCGAGCAGGGGGCCATACCGCTCGAATGCTTCGGGCGGGTACTTTCGCAGCTCCCCTTCTACGTAGGAGCGGGCTTTTTGCCAGATCGCGGTCTTGATCGCTCCAGGCTGGACAGAAACCACTTCTATTTCCCAAGGATTCAACTCGAGCCGCAGACCGTCAGTCAGCGCTTCCAGAGCAAACTTGGAGGCACTGTATGGCGAGAGAAGGGGCGTCGAACTGAATCCGGCGATCGAGCTTATCATCACGATCCGGCCCTTGCCCCTTCTCAGTAAGGGAAGCAGCGACCTGGTGACGGACAGCGGCGCGATCGTGTTTGTCTCAAGAACCCGGCGCAGCTCTGCCGGGTCCAGGTACTCAACGAGGCCGCCCACGGCGATTCCGGCGTTATTCACCAACCCGTGCAGTCCATTTCCTGCCACCGATTCGCCAACGGTCCTCGCGGCCTCGGCAATCTGATCCGGGTCGGTTACATCCAGCAGTATCGTATGCAGCCTTGGAGAGGCGTCGCTCTCCAACCGGAACGCGTCAGCCTCTTTACGCACAGTTGCGAAAACCTTCCAGCCGGCGCGATCCATCCGAAGGGCGGATGCGCGGCCGATACCGCTGGAGGCCCCGGTGATCATGACGGTCTTAGGCTGTACGCTCCCGGTCTCTCCTGTCGCGCTTCCTGTTGCCATTTGGGATATTCGCAGGGTTGGAAGGGGGCCATCCCCGGCTCTTGGTTTCGTCAGAGTGCAGGCCATGCTCGAGAGATCACAGTTCCTTGCCTCAACTACAGGTGTCCCAGTCCAATCGCGACGGGTCAGATGCCCATACCACCGGTCACTTCGAGTACGTGGCCGGTGATGTATGAAGCAAGAGGCGAAGCGATCAGGACGATTGCGGCTGCCGCCTCCTCTTCCGTAGCGGGCCGTCCGAGAGGGATACGAAGCCGGATATCCTTGTCGAGCATCGTACGCACCTTTTGGGGGATTCCCAGCACTACCTCGCGCCCGTCAATCTCGATCGACTCTTCCTGGACCTCCTGCGCACGGGTCAGACGCGTGTCGATGAAACCAAAGGCGACAGCATTGCAGCGTATCCCCAGCGGGCCCCACTCCTTGGCGATTGTTTTGGTCAGTCCCACGACTCCCATTTTGCCGGCAGCGTAGTTGGCCTGACCGATATTGCCATGCAGTCCGGAGGTCGACGACACATTGACGATGCACCGGTTAGTTGGACCCGAACCGGACTCAAGCTCGGCCGCGGCGGCTTCACGCATATAGGGCGCCGCCGCGCGGACCATTCGAAATGGAGCAGACAGGTGTACGTCCAGAATCGCCTGCCACTGTTCGTCGGAGATTTTGTGCGCCATTCCGTCCCAGGTATAGCCGGCATTGTTGACCAGGACGTTGAGGCGGCCAAATCTGTCCACCGCTTCCTGCATCAGCCGCTCGGGAAAACCGGCCGCGGTGACATCGCCGGCAAGGGCGACGGCCTGCCCGCCACGCGCCTGAACGGCATGCGCTGTTTCCTCCGCCATACCGCTGTCAAGGTCGTTCACCACGACCTTCGCCCCGTACGCTGCGAACTGGAGGGCGGCGCTGGCCCCGATTCCCCGACCTGCACCTGTAATGACTACTGTCTGGTTGCTGAACATAGAATAATGTCGGCCGTTATTTTCAAACGCCTACCCGTCCGCCGTCTCAGTCTGAATTAAAATAGAGACGTGAGACCATTTCGGCAACGCAAGTGGGTTTCTCCACGCCTTCAATCTCAACGGTAACGTTGTGAATCAGCTGCAGTCCATTTCCCTTCACTTCCTCCACCGACTGGAGCTGCGTACGGGCGCGGATTCTGGCGCCTGCGAGGAGAGGGTGGGGAAAGCGCACTCGATTGAGGCCGTAGTTTACGGTTAGCGCCACGCCAGGGTAGCTTGGCTTGTCCGGCTCAACCATGCCGGTAAGATGGGGAATCAGCGAGAGCGTGAAGAAGCCGTGAGCGACCGTTGCGCCAAACGGTGAGTCGCGCGCGGCCCGTTCCTCGTCGACGTGAATCCACTGATGGTCTCGCGTCGCGTCCGCAAAACCGTTGATCATATTCTGCGTAACCGGGAACCAGTTGCCGGGCTCGGATTCGGCGCCGATTTTCGATTGCAGATCTTTGTATGCCGCTTGTCGGGACATCGTCTTCTCCGATTCAGTGTTTTTGAGATTGCTACGCGGTCATGCCGCCGTCCAGGTTTATGGCCTGCCCCGTGATAAAGGAAGAGTCGTCTGAGCAGAGCCAGACTATCGCTTCAGCGATATCGCGGGGTTTGCCGAAGCGGCGCATTGGGATGCGTTCCAGCATCTTTTCCACCCTGCGCGAATTGCCGGCGATGAGGGGACTGATCAGAGGCGTTTCGGTGTACGCGGGACAGACGGCGTTGACGCGAATGTCGTGACGCGCGACCTCTTGGGCAGAGACGCGGGTAAGGCCGATGACTGCATGCTTCGAGGCGGTGTATGCGGCCTGGTAGGGGAGTCCTCGTTTACCGGCTATCGAAGCCACGTTCACGATCGACCCTCCCTTCCCGATCATACGCATGATCTCTTCCTGCATGCAGAAGAAAACGCCGGTGAGATTTACCGCAAGGACTTTGTCCCAGCCTTCGTGAGGGTAGGAGTGAAGCTGTTCCCAGGGACCGCCTATCCCGGCGTTATTTATGGCGACGTCGAGTCGGTCGAAATGGGATGCTGACTCGTCGAACAGCCGCGCCACTTGCAGTGGATCAGAAACGTCACATCTGACGAACAGCGCTTTCCCGCCGCAGTTCCGCAGCTCAGTTACTGCATCCAAGCCGCCTTCCGCGTCCACGTCGGCTATCACAACTGATGCGCCGAGCTCAGCGAAACGCAGCGCGGTCTCGCGCCCGATTCCTGACGCGCCGCCAGTTACCAGCGCTACTTTTCCCTCAAAGTTCATTCTAACCGCTCGCAGTCAAGGGCTGGAATTCTGCTCTGCAGCAGGTTCAGGTTGCGCTTCACCAGCCGTCTCCAGAAGAGTTTCGCCCAACTCCTGGAGTTCGGCAAAAAAGTCGGCGGCCTCCACATTTGCAGCGAACAACTGGACCATCCCCCTGTTAAAGCTGTGCAAGAAGGTGTCGAAACCTGGCGGCAGCTGCCAGACTGCGGCAGTGGGTACAGCGTCGGCAAATGGGGTGAGATAGGGAAATCTCCGCTTCCATTCCTCTCTCATCCCGTTCAGAGCAGGCATCCAACCGCCGTCGTTCGGCAGCGAGCCGACCACGCCAGGGCCACTCAGAATGGCAGCCAGTTCAAAGGCATCCTCCCGCCGGGACGACCCTGAGGGGACGGCATAGCAGCTGGTAAACGCCACCGAAGTGTTCAACCCCGCAGGGCCTGAAGGCAACGGCGCTACACCATATCGGAAATCCGGGAACTCGGCTTCAAAGTATGGGGCGATCCAGTTCCCCTCAATTGCCAGTCCGCCCTTGCCCTTTCCCAGTACCTCTCCGGCCCACTCGTTGTTTGATTCACCAGCATGACCGGCAAAGTTGTCGCGAAATATCCGGATGTACCAGTCCATTGCCGCGCCGGCTGCCGGAGATTCCAGGGCCATGCCGCCGCTCCCATCGATAATTGTACCACCGGCGCCGTACAGGAAGGGAAGCCAGCGCGAGAGATCGGGCGCCTCGATAAATCCGAAGCGGTTCCGGTCAACGTCCGTTTGCCCGATTGCGACCGCTCTCAGCGAATCCCAACCGGTAGGGGGCGGGTGGCCGGCCGCAGCCAATCCCTCGCCGTCGTAGACCAGCGCCAGCGTACGCACTTCCCGCGGCAAACAGTAGCGCACTGCGGCGGCCTCTTCGCCGGACCAGGTGAAGGCTGCGGCAAGTCGGGGCGGTAGATCGGACGGATCGAGGAAGCCTTCTTCTGCGGGAGCCAGCAGACCACCGGCGGCCAGTTCGGGGAAAAGAAACGCTGTAACCAAGACCAGATCCGGCGGTTCTTCTCCGGCCAGACGGCTGCCAAGTTCCTGGAAATAGTCGTCGGAGGTGGTCAGATTGACCTGGCGCTCACCGGCGGCAGCCCAGGCGATGACGTGACCGCGCAGGGCCTCCGTCACTTCTCCCTCTTCGGGGAGAAAGATGTGCAGCGGCGCTTCCGCTGCATCGGATTCGGCCCGCAGCCGAAGAAAAGGTATTTCAGGCAGGCGAGGCCGGGAAGGCAACGCGTCACAACCGTTCAACAGCAGCGCCAGCAGCAGGATCCAGAGATGGAAAGGGTGGCGTCGAGGCACGGCATAGCAGCTCGCAGCCCATTTCCGGGGAACGCTCCTGCCTGGCTTAACCTCATTGCTGACTCTCAACGAACGCTGAATAGGCATCTGCGTCCATCAGTTTGTCAAGCTCGGTCCCGTCTTCGAAATCGATCTTGAGGAACCAGGCCCCGTAAGGATCGCTGTTCACCAGTTCGGGCGTGTCGTTCAGTTCTTCATTGACGGCCGAGACGGAACCGGATACCGGGGCTATAATGTCCTCTGCCGCCTTGACCGATTCGACGACGGCGACTGCTTCGCCGGCGGCGACTGCGGTACCTACTTCAGGCAGTTCGACGAAGACAATATCGCTCATCATGTCCTGTGCAGCGTCGCTGATTCCGATAACGACCTGTGCGTCTTCCTGCCTGGCCCATTCGTGGGTGTCGGCATATTTCAGATTCGGTTCGTAGTGGTAGGATGTCATCGCGTTCTTCCCTTCATTCAGATTGGCGCCTGTGTCGCAATGTTCGACAGTTAAGGCCGGTCAGCAGTCCGGATCTCGCTTGAACGGAGCATAGGCTTCTGCCTGCGAGAGGCGCGGCAGACCGGCCTGTCATTTACAGTTTTTTCAAGCCTACCGTCACTTCCTCGTCTCCCAGAGAAAAGGTGACGGTTGCGCCGTCGAGAAGTTCCCCTGAGCCGGCCGTCAGTCCAAGCTCCACAGTCAGCGTTTCCTCTACAATGTAGCTCCTGTGAACCGACAGGAGTTTGCCGACGAGCGGTGATTCGGACATCATCAGGGTGATGCGGTCGCTGATGTCGAGTTCGGAGTCCTTTCTGAGCTGCTGAATGCGGCGCACAAGCTCGCGGGCGTGACCCTCCAGCTCCAGCTCGGGCGTCAGGGTCGTGGCAACCGCCACCAGATAGCCGCCGTCCTCGGCGACGGCCAGGCCCGCGCTTGGCGTCCTGCGGACCTCAACGTCCTCCGGTTCAACGACGTATTCTTGACCCTCGTCCTCCACGGTCACGGCGTGACCGGCTTCAAGTTGGGCGGCCAGGTCACGCTGGTTCATCTGCGCGAACCTGCTCCTTATAACCGGATAGCCGCGACCATACTTCTGGCCAAGTTGCCTGGGAAGTGGAAAGACCGTCACTTCGACGAGTTCGCCCGCTTCGCCTGCGAACTCCAGCTCCTTGACATTCAGCTCGGAGAGGAGAAGATCTTTCACCCGCTCCAGTCCGGCGTTCTCCTCTTCCGAACGGGCGCGGACCACAACCCGTTGTAACGGCTGCCGTACTTTGAGCGCCACGGACTCTCTTGCAGCCCGCCCCAGCGTCGTCACTTTCTGAGCAAGCGCCATGTCGGCATGAAGCTGGTCGTTTATGGCAGAGTCGTCATAGTGCGGCCATGCCGCCAGGTGCACCGAGTCCGGCGCGTCCGGCTCGACGCCGGCGACCAGATTCTGGTAGATTTCCTCCGAAATGAACGGTATTGCCGGAGCGAGCAGTTTCGACACCGTTACGAGGGTGTGGCGCAGTGTTGACAGGGCATTTGCGTCGCCGTCCCAGAAGCGCCTCCGGTTGAGACGCACATACCAGTTGCTGAGTTCGTCGACGAAGTCGGCGATGGGTCGCGTGGCTGCGGTGACGTCGTAGGCTTCGTAGGCAGCGGTCACATCGCGGACGAGCCGGTTCAGTTCGGAAAGAAGCCATCGATCCTGGAGCGCCGCCTCAGCGGAAGCAGTCGATCCATTTACCTTCCCATCGTTGCCGGCGTTGACATCCTGCAGATTGGCGTAGACCACGAAGAAGCTGTAGGTATTCCACAACGTATTCAGAAAACGGCGCTTTACTTCCGCCACCAGATTGCCGCTGAACCGGCGGGCGTTCCCAGGCGGACCTGCCGTATACATGTACCAGCGGGTTGCGTCTGCGCCGTGTTCAGCGAAGACCTGCCATGGGTTGACTACGTTCCCCCTGGACTTGCTCATCTTCGAGCCATCTTCGGCCAGAATGTGCCCCAGGCAGATGACGTTTTTGAAGGCCGGGCGGTCGAAGAGCAGTGTGCTGACCGCGTGCAGCGTGTAGAACCAGCCTCTGGTCTGATCGATGGCTTCGCAGATATAGTCGGCCTGCTTGTAGGTCTCCCACGCTTCCTGGTTTGAGAACGGATAGTGCCACTGGGCAACGGGCATTGAACCGCTGTCGAACCAGACATCGCACAGTTCGCTGACGCGGCGCATGGTACCGCCGTCGGGGGCGGGCCAGGTGATGTCGTCCACGTAGGGTCGGTGCAGGTCCAGGTCGTCCAGGTCGCGGCCGCTCTTCTCGGCGAGTTCGGCGACGCTGCCGATGCACTCCACATAGTCGCTGCCGGGCGTGTCGCTCTTCCAGATCGGAATCGGCGTAGCCCAATAGCGGTCGCGGCCCAGGGCCCAGTCCACGTTGTTCTCCAGCCAGCGACCGAAGCGCCCGCTGCGGATGTGGTCGGGCACCCAGTTGATCGTGTCATTGAGGGCGACCAGCCGGTCTTTGAAATCGCTGGTGCGCAGGTACCAGGTCTCTTTGGCCCAGTAGATCAGGGGCGTCTCGCAGCGCCAGCAGAAGGGGTAGGTGTGTTCATAGGTTCCAGCCTTGTAGAGCAGCCCGCGTTCCTCCAGATCCGAGGCAATGCGGGGATCCGCATCTTTGACGAAAAGACCTGCCCAGGGGGTGACTTCCTGTTTGAACCTGCCAGAGGCGTCAACGGTGTGAAAGACCGGCAATTTGTGCCTCTGCCCGACGGCGAGATCGTCGGCGCCAAACGCCGGGGCAACGTGAACGATGCCGGTGCCGTCGGCAGTGCTGACAAAATCGGCGGCGATGACGTAGGCGAACCGCTCCTCAACCGGAGGTCCGAAGCGGAAGAGCGGCTCATACTCCTTGCCCACAAGCGCAGCGCCCTTCATTTCGGACAGAAGTTCATAGCCCTGTTCGAGAACCGCTTCTGCCCGCTCCTTCGCCACATAGAGATGCGCGCCGGAACTGTCCCTTACTTTCAGGTAGTCGATCTTCTCGCCGACCGCCAAAGCCGCATTACCGGGCAGCGTCCAGGGCGTGGTGGTCCAGGCCAGCAGATAGGCGTTATCCTCGCCCTTGACCGCGAATTTGACGAAAACGCTGGGGTCGACTGTGCCCTCCTGATAGCCGAGGGAGAGCTCATGGCTGCTGAGGGGCGTGCCGCAGCGGGGGCAGTATGGAACAACTTTGTAGCCTTCAAACAGGAGACCCTTGTCCCAGAGCCGCTTGAGTATCCACCAGAGTGACTGAACGTACTCGTTTGTCATTGTCACGTAGGCGTCTTCAAGGCTTACCCAGAACGCCATTCTCTCGGTCAGGGCCTCCCAGTCGCTGAGGTACTCCCAGACCGATTCCCTGCACATCTGATTGAATTTGGCGACGCCATATTCTTCGATCTGTTCTTTGCCGGTGAGGCTGAGCCGCTTTTCGACTTCGAGCTCCACCGGAAGGCCGTGCGTGTCCCATCCACCCTTCCGCAGCACGTGATAGCCCTGCATCGTCTTATAGCGGGGAAACATGTCTTTAAAGGCACGCGCCAGGACATGATGGATGCCCGGCCGGCCGTTTGCCGTTGGAGGCCCCTCGAAGAAGACGTATTCCGGGCCGCCTGCCCGCTCCTTCATGGAACGCCGGAAGACGTCCTTTTTCTTCCAGAGCGCCAGAATCTCCTCCTCCATTTCGGGAAAGGAGACGCCGGCAGGCACTTCCTTAAAGCTGCCCTGCCGCGCCCTCCCGTTCGTCGAGGTGACTGTACGTGCAGTTGTCTTTGTCATTTCGCTACCCCCTGTCGATCATGGAGAACAGGCCGATCCAATCCTGGACTCACCCGATCTCCACATAGATTCGCTTGTTGATCGCGCCCTTGCTGCGGTAGTCGACCACGCGCATGGCGCCGACTTCGCTGGTATTGGCGGCATGGGTACCGCCGTCGGCCTGGAGGTCCAGGCCTTCCAACTCTACGGTCCGCACCTCTTTTATCTGCTTGGGCAACAGATTGATCTTGGTGCGAATGAGGTCGGGAATCCGGAAGGCCTCCTCGCGAGGCAGCGTCTTTGTGGTAACGGCGCGGGCGGCCTCGATCTCTGCGTTGCACTTTTTCTCAATGGCCGCAACCAGATCAGCGCTCATGGCCTCGAATTCGAAGTCCATCCGTCCGCTTCCAGGCTTCATGTCGCCGCCGGTCACGGAGGCGCCGTAGTCCCGCCAGACGACGCCGCACAGAATGTGCATGGCGGTGTGTGTCCGCATGAGGAGGTAGCGCCGCTCCCAGTCCAGCAGGCCCTGTACCTGTCTTCCGGGCGTAATCGGTATCGACTGGCCCTTTATTCCTTCAAGCGTATGCCAAATCTGCCCCCTGTCGCGTCTGACTTTGCTGACCGCCAGCCTGCGGTGATCGATTGTCAGCCAGCCGGTATCGTTGGGTTGACCGCCGCCGCCCGGGTAAAAAGCGGTGCGATTCAGCGCGACACGCAGCTGGCCATCCTTTTTGTCGACAGCCGTGATGGAGGCGTCAAATGCCTGAAGGTAGGCATCATCATAGAATAGTTCGGTAGTCATCCGTTCCTCGCTCATTTTTTGCTGCAGCCAAAAGGCCCCCTTCTGCAAAACAAAAAGCCCGTCCCAACTCAGGGACGGGCTGAATAGTCCGCGGTACCACCCTGCTTCCCGGATCTACGACCGGGCCGCTCATCTGCCAGAATACGCTTTTACATCCTATCTGGCCGTGAAGGTAACGATTCACGAAACCGGCGACGCCTACTGGGCGTGTTTTCGCCTTTTCGGGTCGCGGCTCAGGAGTGATATTCGCTGTCGCAGTGGCCGGCCCGGCTCCCACCTACCCGGACTCGCTGGTGACTTGACGACAGTTACTCGTCTCCTTCTACGCCGTTCCTGTTCTCAGTTGAACAAAACGCCGCAATTGTAACCCCGCGAGACCGGATTGTCAATCCGGGCGGGTCGCGGATCAATCGTCTTCATTCTCCAGATCAGCCGGATCCGGGGCGACTTCCGGCAATTCAACCAGCACGGAATCCACGGCGCGCCCGGCCACTTGCTCGACAATGTAGCGCACGCCGTTCAACTCCACGACGTCGCCCACCGCAGGGATACGCCCCAGGCGCGACATGATCAGGCCGCCGACAGTATCAACCTCTTCTTCGTCGTAATCGATGTCAAAGTGCTGGTTCAGCTCGTCCAGCAGCAGGGAGCCGTCCACCCGCAGGCGCCTCTCGCTCACAATCTCGAACGGCGCCCGCTCGGCGTCAAATTCGTCCTGAATTTCGCCGACGACCTCTTCCAGCAGGTCCTCGAAAGTAACAATCCCGGCCGTTCCGCCGAACTCGTCGATTACAACCGCCAGCGCGCCTTTCTCCGCCCGAAAGCGACCGAGCATCTGGTCCAAGGAGAGCGTTTCAGGCACCACGATCACCGGCCGGCTCTGCGCCATCTTGCGCAGGTCGAGCGGTCCTCCATCGGCGCCCCTTTGCAGGTGGCGGGCCAGGTCCTTGATGTGGAAAAAGCCGCGTATCTGGTCCAGGCCACCATCATAGATGGGGTAGCGTGAGTGATTGGATTGACGGACCAGCTGCAATATGGCGCGTTCGCTTTCATCGACAGAGATGCCTTCGATGCGCGTGCGCGGGGTCATGACCTGTCCAACGGTGCGCTCTCTCATGTCGAGGATGTTCTCGATATAGAGTTGCTCCGACGGCGCGATCAGCCCTTCCTCGGAGCTTTCTTCGACAATCATTTCGAGGTCCTGCGGCGAGACCATGTGGTCGTGCGCGCTCCGTTCGGGCACGCCGCAGGCACGTGTTATGGCGCGTGCGATCACGTTCAGCACAAAAATGGCCGGAGAAAAGACGCGTTCGATGAGCCAGACGGGTCCGATTACGCGCAGTGCGGTCGACTCCGGCGCCTGCAGGGCCAGTGATTTGGGCATCACTTCCCCCAAGACTACGTGCAGATAGGTCATTACAGCGATCGCGAGCACCAGAGCGGCGCTGTGCGCCGCGGCGACGCTGATCAGGCCTCTTTCCACGCCATAGTGTTCCAGAAGCGAGAGGATCCATTCTGCGATCGTGTGTTCGCCGTACATGCCCAGCCCCAGGCTGGAAAGGGTTATGCCCAGCTGCGCCATGATAATGAAGCGGGTCTGCCCGGTTGGATCGGTGAGAACGCGCATCACTTTGGCGGCCGAGGATGATCCTTCACTGGCCAGCTGGGACATGCGGGCCCTGGAGGAGGCAACCACCGCGAACTCCACGGCGACAAAGAGGCCGTTGAAGAAGATGAGAGCGGCGATGATCGCAACGGGTAGCAGGTATTCCACTCGGTCTACTCCACCTTGGCTTCGATAACTTTGCTTTGCCCGAATTCAGTTCGCGAGGACACTATTTGGGCCGATCTCCCGGTCGAGGCAGGTTCGCTTCTGCGCCGGGCGGAAGAGCCACACTGACCTGAGAGACTGCGTAGCCAGATACCTCTTCCACCCGGAACTCGAAATCCTGCAAACGCACTACCTGACCCTGTTCAGGAATTGCACCCAGCTCGGCAAGGATTGCGCCTCCCAGGGTTTCGACGTCTTCAAATTCGAGCTCCGATCCAAGCAGGTGGGAAAGAGTTTCCAAGTCGACGTCGCCCGCGAGATGCAGACGCCCATCGCTTGCCAGCGCCACTTCCTGACTGTCCGCATCAAACTCGTCGGCAATGTCGCCGAATATCTCCTCGATCAGGTCTTCAAATGTGACGATGCCGGCGGTCCCACCGTATTCGTCGATGACTACCGCCAAATGGAAGCGCTCGGCCTGAAGCTGGCGAAACACATTGAACACTGATGCCGATTCCGGTATATAAGGCGGCACTCGCATCAGGTCGCGAACGCTCTCGCCCTCGCTCCACGGCCCGGCTGGGCTTCCGCCCGTTTCCGGTTCGGGTCCGATTTCCAGGCAAAGCAGATCTTTCAGGTGGACCACGCCGACGATATTGTCGACGGTTCCCTCATACAAGGGGAGCCGGGAGTGACTCGACTCCGCCAGCAGGCGCAGAAGGTCGGCGGCGGGCAGATCCACCGGCGCAGCCAGCAGCTGCGTGCGGGGGACGATCACATGGCGCAAGGAACGCTGACGCAGCTGCAGCGTTTTCTCCAGCAGCTCGGTTTCGCCCTCCTGCAGCACGCCCCCTGCGCCGCTCTCCTGCACCATCATCAGGATCTCTTCAGGCGCGTGGATGTGAAAGCCCTCGGAGACAGCCCGCAGGCCGACCAGCCGCAGGAACAGCCGGCCGCTGCCGTTGAAAAACCAGATCAGAGGGCGCAAGAGGACCATCGCCCAGTTTACAGGAGAAGCGAGCAGGAGGGCCGTCGGCTCGGGAAACTGTATGCCGACTGTTTTAGGAGCGAGCTCACTCAACGCCACCTGGATCACGGTAAGTACAACGAGAACGCCGGTCGCGGCGATCGAAACGGCTGCAGCCTGGGAAACCACGCCTGAACCGGTCAGCAGCGGTTCCACCAGAGGCGTGATCACCGCCTTGCCGTAGTATCCCAACATCAGGCTGGAGAGCGTGATGCCCAGCTGACAAGCGGCAATGTAGTCATCGAGCTGAGCCGGACTTTCCAGAATCGGCATCAAAAGCTTCGCCGGCCGGCTGCCGGTTGCCGCTTCCTGGGCGATGCGCGCGCGGCGCGCTCCGACCGTGCCGATTTCGGCGGCGACAAAGAGACCGTTCAAAGCGATCAGGATAAAGACTGTGAGGACTACAAAAACTATAACCATTGAAGGAACCGGGTACCGGCTGTCCGGAAGAGTTCTCTACCTATTGCAGGCGTTCTCAGCGTGACTAACGTTCACTGCGCTGGAAAAGATGCGTCAACACTGTACGTCAGCGCGGCATGACGGGGATTGGCGAACTGCAAGGAGCCGGCGATCGTCTCGGGAATTGCCCTACTTCGGCAGCGCGTGCGAACTGTATCCCGGGCCAGTTTGGTTCACTCTCTGCACGTGCAGTATGATTGGCGCGCATCCGACGGTCCACTTTCCGGCCCCGGCGACATGTCAGAACTGGTGATGTGCGTCGAAGACCGGAAACGGCGTCCTTCTTATCGACTCGGAAACACGGAGCGCTTGTTCGTGGATCAAGCCGCAGAGCCGATTCCGCCTCCATTGGCAGAACAATCCAGTCATGCAGAGGAGTCTTCATTGACCACAGGCCGGCGTCTATTGTACCTGCTGCGGACCATGCGGCCCAAACAGTGGACGAAGAATGGTTTCGTTCTGGTGGGGCTGGTCTTCGACGGCAAACTGCTGGATCTGCCACTTACCCTGACCGCGCTTTGGACGCTCGTGTGCTTCTGCCTGGTTTCGAGCAGTGTCTATATTCTCAACGACCTGATCGACATTGAGCGGGACCGTCACCATCCTCGTAAACGGCTGAGGCCGCTTGCAAGCGGCCAGCTCAACCCGGGGCTCGCCAAGTCAGCAATGTTTGTCCTCGCCGTTGCCGGCGTTCTTGGGGCGGGAATGACGAACATTTACGTCGGACTGACACTGGCGGCCTACGTGCTCCTGAACGTAGCCTACTGCGGCTATCTCAAGAATCTGGCAATCATCGACGCGATGATGATTGCGGTGTTCTTCGTCCTCCGAGTTGCCGCCGGCTCGATAGCAGTGGAAGTGAGCGCTTTCAGCCCCTGGCTCTACATTTGCGTCAGCCTCTTGGCTCTCTTTATCGCGTTTGGCAAACGCCGTCACGAAATTGTCCTTTTGAGAGAGGCTGCTTCCGGCCACCGTACAAGCCTCAAGCAGTACAACCTGCCTTTTCTGGATCAGATCATCGGCGTTGTTACGACAAGCGGGCTGATCAGCTACACGTTCTACAGCTTTGAAGCCGAGACCGCGCTGGCCGACCCCTCACGAATGATGCTGACGGTCCCGCTGATCGTATTTGTTGTATTCCGTTATCTCTACCTGATTCACGTTGAGCAGCGCGGAGGCGCGCCGGACGACCTGCTGTTTGCAGATCGTCCACTGCTGGCGGCTGTCGTCCTGTGGGTCCTCTCAGTGGCGGCGGTCATCTACTTGCGGTGAGATGTGGTTGGATTGTCCGGACCGGACGTCGAAACCATCCTCGTCGCCCTCTTCGACAAACTGGGCCCAGGCGCCTTCCATGCCCTCGCTGGTTACTCCATAAAAGACGCGCAGAGCGGAACCTTCGCGCAGGGCCAAATCAAAACGTCTTTTGCCGGCCCGCTTCCCGGAACGGATATAGCCGACATTCTTTTTCCACCGGATCTGGTCGCTCTTGACCGGGCTGTCTTCATATTGGGCGATTGCGTAGTTCCACAGCTTGCGGGCCCCTTTGCGGGTAACATTGCCTACGCTGCGCAGATTGCGCAGATTGCGCACAACGTAGTAGGCCGTGCCGCCGCGCGTTTCGCTGCTAACGATTTCAACGCCATCCTGGGGAAGATAGAAGGGGTCATCCGATGCGGAGGCGCCTTCCTTGCCTCCGCTCGCCCCCCCGGAACTTCCGGCTTTGTCGCCGTCGAACTTTCCGGCTCCGGCAGGCTCTGTTGAGGCAGGCGCGTCGTCGACATCTCCGCTGTCGACAAGGTCCGAGCTGAGTCCAACGCTCTCCAGGACCAGCGCCACGATCTCGTCGCGCAGGGCAAGACTCGTTTCCGCGTCGTTGCGCACGTAGAACTTGGAGCCGTCCAGGCAATATGGCTTGGAATCACCGGCGTCGACGCCGATGCGGAGTACCTCTCCGCCGCTATTGGCCAGTATTTCGAAACGGGCCTCGAGAGGCGGGGTAAGCCGTTCCGAAAGGGCCTGCTGAAGCTCGGCTTGGACCTGTTTAGAAGCCGCCAGCCCCTTTACACGGCCCTTACGCGCGCTGGCTCCGACGAAAGTCGTGCCGCCGTCCGTGTTGGCAAACGCGCACAGATCGGCGAGGACGACGGTCTGCCTTCCACCTTTTTTGTTTGCCGACTCGTGGAAGCTCTGCGTCTGGTTGGGGCCTTCCGCCCTGGCCGCGGCCAGATGATCGACTTCCTTTTCCAGAGCCCGAAAGGGGCGCGTACGGTCGAAAAAGCGGCTGGCGAACAGCTCTCTGATGGCGTCAAAGGTGGGTTCGGGCAGAAGCAGCTCCGTAGCCCGCTCGCCGAGACCGAGGCGCCGGCTGTTGCGTGGATCGTTGTTCAGCCGGTGGGCGTCGCTTCCCTGGATGCAGTGCATCTTGCGGGGATACTCGGTCTTGGAGCCGTTGAAAAAGCGGGAGGTCGCTCTGCGGCTGCGGCTCTCCAGATCGGTCACTTCAAGCGCGCTGAGGTTTTCGTCCTGGGTGTAGGCGATCTTGGTCTGGCCGCCAAAGGGGAAGTTGCGCATGGCCACGCCGTTCGTGCTATTGGCGTGGGCAGCGATCGCGATACCGCCGGAATCAACGATAGTTTCGTAGGCGGACGTCACGTCGGCGCTCGCGCCCGTCTCGGTTGAACCGGAGAGCAGCCTGTCTTCCGGAACATTCAAACGCAGGAGGGTATGCTCCAATTTACGGACCGACGTGTCAGGAGGGTAGATGGCGAGGATGTGGAATCCAAACGTTGCGGTAAACTCGAAGCCTGGCAGGATGACGATTTCGTTGGCGAGTTTCAGCCACTGTTCCAGATTGCTGCGCTCTTCGGGCGTAAGCCGGTCTTCTTCCTTGAGGCGAGTGAGCCATTCAATTTCCCGGCGAATTGCCGCAACGCCGGCAACCGTGTTGTGGTCGGTGATGGCGACGATATCCAACCCTCTCTCGCGAGCGGTCGTCAACCACTGCAGGTAACTGATGCCGGGCTCTTCGTAGTCGTTCGAGGCCGGTGTGTGCGTGTGCAGATCCGCCTTGTACCAGCGCAATTTGCCCCCACCCTGCCGGCCCTTTGCCTGGGATTGCGCCCCGTCTCTAGTTGCTGACTGACTCCCCGCATCGCCTGATTTCGATTGTCTGGCCGACTGGCCGCCGGCTCTTGTCCTTCTTCTTCTACTCATTGGCTATTCTCTATCTCTTTATTCGCCGTTCCCGGAACGGATCAACTGGCGCGCGATGCATACTCCATCCGTTCCAGCAGTTCCTCAGCATCTTCGCCATCAGGCTGTTCATGGTTCGGGTCCGGCATGTCGGTGGAAGGGGAGTCGACCGGCGCCGCCTGGAGCGCCGTATCCAGTACCTCGTCAACCGTTTCCACCGGGATAAATTTCATCTGTTCCCGCACGTTGTCCGGCAGATCTTCCAGGTCTGCCTCATTGGCCGCAGGCATGATTACCGTACCGAGGCCCGCTCTGGCTGCGGCCAGCACCTTCTCCTTCAAACCGCCGATCCGAAGAACCTTGCCGCGCAGTGTCACCTCTCCGGTCATGCCGATATCGGGGTCAACCGACTTGCCGGTCAGCAGGCTGGCAATGGCCGTCACCATGGTAACGCCTGCGCTGGGACCGTCCTTGGGCAGCGCGCCTTCGGGAATGTGCAGATGAATGTCGATCTCTTCAAAGAAGCCGGGCGGGATGTCCAGTTCGCGGGCGCGGCTGCGCACGTAGCTCAACGCGGCCTGCGCGCTCTCCTTCATCACCTCGCCCAACTGTCCGGTGAGCACGAAACCCTTTTTGCCGGGCATCTTCGTCGCTTCAAAAAAGAGTATCTCGCCGCCGGTCATCGTCCAGGACAGGCCAACGGCAACACCGGGCATTCTGGTACGGTCTGCAATCTCCTCGCGCTGGAAGCGGCGCTTGCCCAGATACTCGACAAGAGAGTCCGGTGTAATGCGGATGGGTGCGAAGGGCGCCTCAGCCACCACGCTGAGCTGGGGAAGCGGGGCAGCCGAGTCCTTGCCGTCGCTGGACTGGCCGTTGGATGACAGGCCCTCCCCGTTGATCGTCGGGTCCTCAAGATAGC
Organism: Caldilineaceae bacterium; assembly: GCA_965200615.1. Lineage (GTDB taxonomy): Bacteria > Chloroflexota > Anaerolineae > Caldilineales > Caldilineaceae > Bin5. The sequence continues at coordinate 4,318,711 of OZ241377.1, forward strand.
CCTGCTGCGATTGACTTTCGTCCAACCCCAAAGGAAGGGGCGGCTGGACCCAGTGGGGCTGCATAGCAGCGATCGCGGCGGCGACTTTGCGGGAGATTTTGCCGATTTCACGTTCAAGGTTTCGGACGCCGGCTTCCCGGGTATAGTCGTGAACGATCTTACGCAGGGCTGCATCGTCAAAGACAATCTCCCCCTCTCTGAGACCGTTTTCCCTGATCTGCCGGGCCACAAGGTACTGCTGGGCGATCTTCACCTTTTCGTGCTCAGTGTAGCTGCTGAGCTGGATAACTTCCATCCGGTCGCGCAGCGGCCCCGGGATCGTGTCCAGCACATTGGCGGTGGTGATGAACATGACTTCACTCAGGTCAAAAGGCACGTCCAGGTAGTGATCGCGAAACTCCCGGTTCTGCTCCGGATCAAGGACCTCCAGCAGCGCGCTGGTCGGATCGCCGCGGAAATCGCGTCCCAGCTTGTCCACTTCATCGAGCATAAAGACAGGGTTCTTCGATTCGACGCGGCGCAGACTCTGAATGATGCGGCCCGGCATCGATCCGATATAGGTGCGGCGGAAGCCCCGAATCTCCGCTTCGTCGCGAACGCCTCCCAGGGCGAGCCGCATAAATTTGCGCCCCATGGCGCGGGCGATGCTGATGCCCAGGCTCGTCTTGCCTACGCCCGGCGGTCCGACAAAGCAGAGCAGAACGCCTTCGCGCTCGCGACGGATCTTGTCACGGGCATCCTCTTCCCCGTCTTCGTCACGCTGAGCCTTGCGGGCCGCACGCAGCTTGCGTACCGCCAGATACTCGACAATGCGATCCTTTATTTCGTCAAGGCCGTAGTGGTCCTCTTCCAGGACCTCGCGGGCGTGCGTTATGTCCAGATTGTCCTCTGTCGTCTTCTGCCAGGGCAAGGAGACCATCAGGTCGAGATAGGTCTTGATGACACTGTACTCTGCCGCCTGAATCGGCATTCGCCGCATCCGGTTCAGTTCACGCAACGACTCCTTGTGGGCCTCTTCCGGCATGCCCGCGGCTTCAATGCGCTCCTCCAACTCGCGGATGTCGGCTTCCTGCTCATCCTCCTCGCCAAGCTCCTTCTGGATCGCCTTGATCTGTTCACGCAGAAAGAAGTCTTTCTGCATCTTCTCCATTTCGCCCTGGGCCTGAGATTGAATTTTGTTTCCCAGCTCCATCACGTCGACTTCGTTGTGCAGAAGCTGCGTCAGACGGAGCAGCTTCTCCTGCACGCTATCGATCTCCAGAATTTCCTGGGAACTGTTCATCTCAAGCCGCATACTGCTGGCGACGAGGTAGGCAAGCTGGCGGGCATTCTCCACGTTGGCCGCCATAACCGCCAGCTCATCCGGCATCTGCCCGTCCAATTCGACCAGCCGCCGGAAAAGGTCCTGTACGGCGCGGGCAGAACCGTCGATCTCCAGGCCCTCTTCCAGCGTTTCGAGCAGCACTTCAACGCGGGCGCGCAAATAGGGCTTTTCCTGGATATACTCCTTCAGGCGGATGCGCTCCAGGCCCTGGACAGCCAAGCGGATCGTGCCGTCAGGCGCCTTCAGCACGCGGTGTACCTGCGCCGCAGTCCCGATCTCATAGATCTGGTCGGGGGAAGGCTCTTCGATCGATTCATCCCGGCTTGTTACAAGGGCGATTATGCGGCTCTGCGGCAACGAGTCCTCGACCAACTGAATGCTGCGCTCCTGGCCGATGGTGAGCGGAAGCCACATCATCGGATAGACGACAATGCCCCGCAAGGGCAGTACCGGCAGGTCATCAGCGACATCACTCAGCGAAGGCTTTTTCGAGCCATCCGCATCCGATTCGTCATTCTGGGCACTGCCGTCTTCCACCGGTGGAAGCTCGCTCTCGACCCCGGCCTCAGCCGTTGAGGCCTCGCTGACGGCATCTGCCGCCGTCTCTTCCACGGCGGACTCTTCTTCCTTCTCTGTTTCCCGCTCTTCTTCTTTCTCTTCGTGTTCCAAGCTCATGGTCGTCTCAACGCGTCTGAAAGGAATGCTGGCTAACCGTTTTGGCCGCACATGCGTATCAGCAGTATCGGCTCCTGGTCCCTCCTACGGGTCCCCTCTCAATCGCGGCGGCTATATACTCCGACCAGTTCCTGACAAGCTGGGAAACAGCTCGAACATAGTCTCCGAAAATTGCCGCGATTTAACGGCCCGAATCTAACAGGGATCCGGCCCGGAAAGATAGCAGAATTGTACCACAGCAACCCCGATTTCAAAGTGGGGTGGCTACCTTTCTTCGCAAACATCTGGCCCGTAGCCGCCTGGAAAGTCATTGCAGCGGAACCTCCTGACGGCGAAAGTGTCTCTCAGCACCGTTCATTCCGCACTCGCTCCTCTGAACGCATAGTACGAAGAACAGGTTCCCCTCGCCTTGCTTTTCCCCATTTGCCGCCTATGCTACACTGCACAGACCCGGGTGAATTCTGTAGTTTCATCAGTGACCCTTTGCCCGTCACCAGCTTCACTTCAGCCCTTCTTTCAGGCAGGAGAACCCAATGAAGATTACGGATCTGTCCGTCCGCCGTTTCCGCTATATCTCAAACACCGTTCGCGATTCCGAAGGCCACGGCCATCCCGGGCCCGAACATGAAGCAGTGCAGTCGGTCCTGACGATCCATACGGACGAAGGCGTAGAGGGCTACTTTTTCGGCAGCCCGCCGCAGGCACTTATCGATAGCCTGGTAAAGCCTTACATAACCGGAGAGGACCCGTTTTACCGGGAACGCATCTGGCACAATCTCAAGGAACGCCAGCGCCTCAATATGGCGACCATGTCGGACAGGCTGCTAAACGCAGTGGACCTGGCACTGTGGGACTTGGCCGGACGCGCATTGGACATACCTGTGCACAAGCTCTTGGGGGCGACGCGTGACAAGGTACCCGCTTACGCCAGCACCATGTGCGGCGACGACATCGAGGGCGGTCTCGGCACACCGGAAGACTACGCCACCTTCGCGGAATGGTGCATCGAGCGCGGATACCCCGCATTCAAGCTCCACACCTGGCAGCCGCCGTACGAAGGCGCGCCGGACGTTAAGCGCGACATTGCGGCCTGCGCGGCCGTGCGCGAGGTCTACGGCCCCGACGCCCATCTCATGCTCGATCCGTATCACTACTATTCCCGTCTCGAAGCGCTCTACCTGGCGAAGGGCCTGGAAGAACTCGACTACTATTGGATGGAAGAGCCGATGGACGAGCACAGCATGTCCTCCTATGTTTGGCTATGCGAACAAACGTCTCTGCCGATCTGCGGACCAGAAACGGCCGAGGGCAAGATGTTTACGCGGGCTGAGTGGATCAAGGCGGGCGCTTGCGACCTGGTGCGCGGCGGCGTTGGCGACCTCGGCGGTCTGACGCCCCTGATGAAGGTCGCCCATCTGGCGGAGTCGTTCGGAATGAGGATGGAGGTCCACGGCGGCGGCCCCGGCAACTTCCACGCCCTCTGCGCTATGGGCATTCCCGGCCAGTACTACGAGCGCGGCCTGCTGCACCCCTTTATTGACTACGATGAGCCGCCCACTTGGCTCAACCGTATTGACGACCCCATGGATGACGAGGGGTTCGTCCATATCTCTCAACTGCCCGGACTGGGCCAGGATATCAACTGGGACTACATCGAAGCCAATCTTGTAGAATAGGTTGCAGAAAGCATGCCAGGGCGTTCACAGGCCAGGGCGTTCAGAGAGGCATGGGGTACCAGCTTCAACCGACCGGAGGTTACCGATGAACGAAGAGGAACGCTATTTGTTCGACCTGCGCGGTTATCTTGTCATTGAGGAGGTCCTTTCACCAGGGGAAGTCGAAAACCTGAACCGGTTGATAGACGGCCAGGGACTTCCGGAGCCGCAGCTGGACACGATGGGCGCCCGGTTCGGCGGCTTTCTCGGTTGGGACGAGGCATTTTGCAGCCTGCTGGACCATGAGCGCATAATGCCCTATCTCAAAACGATCCTGGGCGACGGCTTCCGTCTGGACCATTACTATGGCATCTACATGCGCGCCGGCACGGAACAGCTGCGTCTGCACGGCGGCGCAACGCCCTACGACCCGCCGGAGTTCTACCACTACAACAACGGGCAGATGTTCAACGGCCTGACGGTGGTCTCCTGGAATCTGACTGCGACCGGGCCGGGACTGGGCGGCTTCTGCGCGGTGCCGGGCAGCCACAAAGCGAACTTCCCGTGCCCCGACGGCATTCGCGTTGCGCACGACACGCACGAGGCCGTCGTCATTCCAGAGGCGCCGGCCGGTTCGATAGTCATCTTTACCGAGGCGCTGACCCACGGCACCGTGGCCTGGACCGCGGAGTTCCACCGGCGTTCGCTGCTCTACAAATACAGTCCGGGCCAGCAGTCCTGGAGCGCCAAATACGCACAGGCGCCGCAAACGGTTGAGCTGACGGCTCGCCAGAAACTGCTGTTTGAGAGGCCCTATTTCAACTCACGCCCATCCCTTTTCGGGGACGAGTAGCCGCTTCGACACGATTGGATTCGGCAGAGAAACGACAGGTTTCTCCTCCCTTGCCGTGAACTGCCCGACAGACAAGACCTCCAACTCTTCATTGCCTGCGACAGGAGCATTCTGATGCACCAACCCTTCCGCATCGGTGTTTCATCCGGATTCAAAACAGCCGCGCCCGGCACGATAGAACCGGTCCTGGAGCGGCTGATAGACCCTCTGCCTCACGTTGAGTGGGCGTTCTTTGACGCCGGCGGCGGCAAGCCGGTCAGGGCGGATGCAATCGCCGGCTTTGAAGGCGTCATCGCGCTGGGCAGTCCCTATGACGCCTCGACTGTCGCGGGCAACGGAGACCTCGCTTGTCTTGCCCGCTGGGGGGTCGGTTACGACCTGGTCGACACCGAGGCCCTGACCGCCAACGACATATTGCTTGCCATCGCGGTGGACGCCGTGCGCAAACCGGTCTCCGAGGCGATTCTGACGCTGATTCTGGCGCTGGCAAAGAAGCTGTGGGCCAAGGACCGGCTCGTGCGCACAGGACGCTGGGACCTGAAGGCGCAGACTTCCGGCCTCGGGCTGAGCGGCAAGACCGTCGGCTCAGTGGGGATAGGCAACATCGGCGGCGAAATGTTCCGGCTGCTGGGCCCGTTCGACCTGGGCCGCCGTCTCGCCCACGACCCCTACGTAGACCCGGAGAGGGCCGAAGCTCTCGACGTCGAACTCGTCAGTCTGGAGACGATATTCAGCGAATCCGACTTTGTCGTGACCAACTGCCCCTTGACGGAAGAGACGCGGGGCTTCATCAACGCCCGCCTGTTCGCGCTGATGAAGCCCCGCGCCTACTTCATCAACACGGCCCGCGGTCCGATCGTCAACCAGGAGGACCTGGTGGCCGCGTTACAGGCAGGGAGCATCGCGGGCGCCGGCCTGGACGTGGTCGAACCGGAGCCGCTGCCGCTCGATCACCCGCTCATCGAGATGGACCACGTGATCCTGTCGCCCCACGCGCTGGCATGGACCGACGACCTCTACGAAATGAACGGCACAATCGCCTGCGAGAGCCTGCTGGCCGTGTTCCAGGGAGAGCTGCCGGCCTTCCCGGTGAACCGGGAGGTAATCGAGCGGCCGGGCTTTCGCGAGAAACTGGACGGACTGGCGGCACGGTGGCGCGAGTTCGACGAGTAGCAGGTTTGGAGGTGACAGCCGGGCGGCCTTCAAGTTTCGGGTTGCGCTGGAAGCGGACCGGCGATCTCGGCGCCAGCGAAGTATGTGAGACGGAGGGAAACCCTTTCAAAGCAGAAGGGCTATGATGCTCAATATCAGACCGAAATATCTTGTCAATGAGAAGGGGCGGAAAACGGCGGCTGTCCTATCGACGTGACCGGCCTACATTAAGATCAAGTAGGTCACAGTCAACGACCTTCCTTTCTTTCAGAACGAACAACAAGACTTCCTCTCTTCGTCCTGCCACCATCTGACTTCATAATTTCATTCTGAACACGAATTGCATCCTCTCTTGTTATACGACTCGCGCCAGGCCGACCGTCGCCATTTCTTGATCCGCTTATTTCTTTTAGCTTTTGAATAACAATGGGAATATGTCTTGCTGAAAACCACCCATCCGAATCGTGTATCTCAGGAATATCAGTTGTGTCAATTTGCTCATCAGGCATTTCTTCCAGCCTCAAGAGCATATCACGTTGTTTCTTCGTCAGTTCAGAACTCTCTTTCTTCATACCTCTTCCTTTCGTGACTTGATGCTCTGCGAGCACTAATGATACGACCTTGATCGTCGTCATTGTCGGGCCAAGTATGAACTACGACTAAGAGAACTGATCCTACCTTTCCTGTTGTTTGCCAACGTATTTCATCTTCGCAAGGATCAAGGTGAAACTCTAACAACGGGTCGTCAAAGACTAGAGCAGCAGTCGCAAAATCTATCTTATGGCGTTTTAGATTTTCCCTTGCTTTTCTTACATCCCAAGTCCATTTCAACAAACTGGCATTCCCTAATCGCCGTTAGAAATGCAATTTTTCTGATGCTAATTGGGCACTAACTGAAATCATTATAGATCGAGCTTTTCCCTCATGTCAAGAGTATCTGACAGACCACCAACGGTCCAATCAGACCAGATTCGGTCCCCTGCAGGTAAGTATATAATTCCCATTTCAAAACGAATGCGAACTCTGAAGGATGCGATGGCGTACACCATCCATTTGGAGCATCGCGCTGAACGAGACTTGCGGCGTTTGCCCCAAGACGTTGTCAGACGCCTTGACGCCGTGTTCCAGCAGTTAGTGGAAAATCCACGCCCACGGTTTTGCCGCCAACCCTTCATCCCTGACACCTCTCAGGCTTAGTAGTTCCGTTTCGACAATGTAATCCCGCAAACAGCCGGACATACCGGGCAGTGTTATACTGCCCATGAAGCGTGTCGTCGAACCTGTTAACAAGGGAGTCAGATGGAATGAGAATCCGGCTGCTGGTCTGCCTCTTGGCAGTGGCGCTGGTCTTCAGCGCTTGCAATCCGGTTGGGCCGCCTCAGGCCGGCGGAGGCGGCATGGAGATGGAAGACGGCGTGTCAATGGACATGTCCGGAGGCTCAATGCCGGCCGATTCGCTTGAACCGCAGACCAGCGAAAACGGCCGCTTCACTGTCAGCGCCGTCAGCCGGTTGGACCCTGTCGTCATTAACGAGACCCATGCCTGGACCTTGCATATCGAGACCGCTGACGGCAACCCGGTAACCGATGCCGAGATCGGGATCGACGGCGGCATGCCTGAACACGACCATGGATTTCCAACCGCGCCGCGCGTGACCGAAAACCTCGGCGAAGGAGACTATCTGCTGGAAGGAATGCGGTTCAATATGGGCGGCGTCTGGGTACTGACGCTCGAGATCAGCTCCGGCGGCCAGAGTGATACGGTTACTTTTGAATCCGAGTTGAAATAGAGCGTGCGTCGTCGTCTTGTTGCCGGAGCATCGCTGGCGCTGATAGTCCTCGCTGCGCTGGTTCTGATCTCCACTGGCCTGGTGGGCGTCGGGAATATCGGAGCCGCCATTCGTGACCTCTTCAGCAGTTCCGCAGACGGAAGAGGGCTTGTTTTCCCGTCGGGAACGGAGCCGGCTCACAGCTGGACCGATGCGGAACGCGGGATTATCGCCTCTCTAAGCCTTGACCGCCTGCCCCCCTTGCCTCCCGATCCGTCCAATGCCGTCGGTGACGATCCCGACGCAGTCGCTCTTGGCCACGCACTCTTTTTCGACAGCGGCCTCAGCCCGGATGGAACGGTCTCCTGCTCCACGTGCCACCAGCCTCAGATCTATTTCACCGACGGAAAAGCGCTCGCCAATGTGCGCGATACCGATACGCCCCGTCATACGCCTACCATCGTAGGCATCGCCTACAGCGACTGGTATTACTGGGATGGGCGCAAAGACAGCCAGTGGGCACAGGCGCTGGCGCCGCAGGAGGCCGCGATTGAGCACGGCGGCACACGGACTGCACACGCCCGCTATGTGCTGGAAAACTACCGGAGCCGGTATGAGGCGGTCTTCGGCCCGGTACCCGACCTCAGCGACACGTCGCGCTTTCCCCTTGACGCCGCGCCCGTGGAGGACGAGGCGAGACTCGCGGCCTGGGAAGGGATGACTGAAGCCGATCGCTACGCCATCAACCGCGTCTTCGCCAATATCGGCAAGAGCATCGCTGCCTACTCCCGCAGAATCATGCCGGGGCGCAGCCGCTTTGACGACTACGCCGCGGCCGCCCTCGTCAACGACCGGAACCGCATGTCTGAGCTGTTCAGCGCGGAGGAAGCGGAGGGACTGCGACTCTTCATCGGCGACGGCCAGTGCACCGACTGCCACAACGGTCCCCTGTTCACCAACGGGACCTTTCACAACATCGGCCTTCCCTTACCGGAAGGAAGCAGGTTCGACCAAGGCCGTTCCCAAGGGACCTTTCAGGTGGTCGAGGACGTTTTCAACTGTCTGGGCGAATTCAGCGATGCGAAGGAGGAGGCGTGCGTGGAGCTGCGCTTTATCAAGCTCGAAGGCGCGGAGCTGATCGGCGCGTTCAAGGTGCCCGGCCTGCGCAATGTAGCCGAAACTGCGCCCTACATGCACAACGGCATCTTTCCCGACCTGGAGGCCGTGATGCGCCACTACAATCACGCGCCGCCGGCTTTCCCCGGTCATTCCGACCTGGTCCCGCTGGCGTTTACGGAGGAGCAAAGCGAGGCGCTTATCGCGTTTCTACTGACGCTCAACGCGCCGCCCGACGCGCCGGCAGAGCTTTTGCGCCCGCCGGCGAATCAGGAGTAACCGTTCAGCGTGTTTTCCTTGCGCCTGGAATTGGAGGACTAGGCGACGCGGCTCAGCATCTCCTCCCCGCGCAGGCAGGCCAGCAGATTGTCCACAGTGCGCCGGGACATCTGGTAGCGTGTCTGGAAGGTTGCGCTGCCCAGGTGGGGGAGTATAAGACAGTTGTCCAGCCGCAACAGGGGATGGCCGCGGGGCAACGGCTCCGGATCGGTAACGTCCATGGCGGCGCCGGCGATCAGGTTGCGTTGCAGCGCGTTCAAGAGGGCCTCGTGGTCGACGACCCCGCCGCGCGCCACGTTGATCAGGAAGGCGCTCTCCTTCATGCGCTTCAGCTCTGCCGTGCTGATCAGATGACGCGTTTCCGGCCCCATTGGCACGCTGAGCACGACGAAATCCGCCTCCTCGAGCAACGCCTCCAACGTCCGGTAGGAGGCGTTCAACTCTTCGGCATAGGGGCTCTGATTTCGGTTATGGTAGAGGATCTTCATGTCGAAGCCGCTCGCGCGGCGGGCGACTACACGGCCGACGCGTCCCATACCGATGATTCCAAGCGTCGAACCGTAGATCTCGTGTCCGTGGAGTATGTTGCCATCGTAGACCAGGTAGTCGGGACCGCGTGCGTGGAGCCAGCCCGGAACGAGATTGCGGGCGAGCGCCATCAGCAGCGTAAAGGCCATGTCGGCGGTGGCGCCGTCGACGAATCCGGGCGTGTAACCGACCGGCAGTCCGCGGGCCTGCGCATCCTCAAGGACGATGTGGTCCACTCCGACGCCAAAGTTGCTCAGGCAGCGAAGCTTGGGCATTTTGTCCATCAGCGAGCCCGGCACGATGGGATGGCCATATACAAGGAACCCTTCGATAATCCCCAGGACCGGGTCGTCTTCGGTCAGGTCCCAGATATGTACGTCGCAAGTGTCTGCCACCATCTCCGCCATTTCCGGCGGCAACGCAGAGTCGGTTAATATCTGATACGGCAATGGAACCTCCCTTGCAATTTGCCAGCCTCCTGCCATTGGACGGGCGGCGGTAACGAAACTGTCAGACGAATACTCCAATAGGCAGCTGCATTGATGTCACGCATCCTCTACTTTTGTCCTGACTTCCCCCAGCCATCCGGGGGCATCAAGACGCTCTACCGTCATGTGCACAGGCTGGTGGAAATGGGCTTCGACGCCTGGATCGTTCACCAGAAGCATCCTTTCCGCGTGACCTGGCACGGCTACGAAGCGCCGACCTTGTGGCTCTCCGAGCGTCCCAGCTTTACGCCGAAGGATATCCTCGTCATTCCGGAAGTGATGCCCCAGGTCATGCAACAGACGGTCAGGTTTTCCGGTGAGCGAATTGTAATCGCGCTGAGCTGGTCCTCAACCTACTGGAATCTGCCGGCGGGACAGACGTGGCCCAGTTTCGGCATCCGCCGCGTTATGACCAAGTCGCCCCTCATCCAAGAGTACCTACGCTGGAGCATGGGAATCGAGGCCACGCTTATCCATGAGTATGTAACAGGCGACCGCTACTATTTTGACCAAGGGGCGAAACGGCCCAAGATCTGCTATCTCACCCGCAAGGAGCGTTCCGCCGCCTGGCTGCACCAGGTCCTGTTCGCGAAGGGCGACCCTTTCACGCGCTTCGAGTGGATGCCTTTGCGCGAGTTGAGCGAAGACGAATACGCGCGCAACCTGCGCGAAGCAACGGTCTACGTCACAACCAATATGCAGGAGGGCATGAATACGTCCGTGCTGGAAGCGATGGCCTGCGGCTGCCTGGTCGTAGGCTACAGCGGCGTCGGCGGCGGCGTTTACATGGAACCGGAAGAGCCGGCGCAGAACTGTATTCTCGTCGAGAACGGCAACGTCCCTGCGCTCGGACAGGCGCTTGAAACGGTCTTGCGCAGCCTTGCGGACGAGCCTGACGCCTATGCGCGGATTACGGAAAACAGCCTCGAAACGGCCCGCGCTTACAGCGACCCGAGAGACGAAGCCGAAAGCCTGCGGGCGGTATTTTCTCCTCTCGTGCGGGCCGGCGGTTAGCCGCTCCCTTCCGACTCCTCGCCCAACAGAAGCTTTTCGACGGCATCGCCGACGCGGATGGCGCCGCCCTCGATGACGCTGGCCGTGATGCCCCCGTGCCCGCGCATAGCGTTGTAGCCGCCCGGTCCGAGATTCTCCTCCATGCGGCTGCAGGGGTGGCAGGGTCCGGTGTGTTCGAGTATGGCCTTTCCTATGCGAAACATCCGGTCCTGCAGGCTGAACAGGTTGATGCCGCGTACTACAATGTTGCGCCTCGTCAGCGACGGGTCCGCAGAGGAACCCCCCAGGAATGCTCCGACCGCGTCGAGGTGCTCCCCCTGAATCAGAGTCACCTGGCGCTTGCCGCTGCCCTGGCCGTGAAAGTGGTCGCCTTCAAGTCCACTGCCCGGCATGGCCTCGGCCTCAGTTACAGACTTCAGCGGCCCGCGCCGCTCAGCGCGCAGACCGATCCATTCTACCGTGCCGGACTTCGTGGGCCTCGCCATCAGTTTTGACACGTCACTTTCCGGATTGAGCGTTGTCATCTCTGGATCTCCCCTCTGCCGGCCGCCCCCAAATGGAGGTTGCCTTCTCTATCTGTCCCTGTTCCAGTCTCAGCCCTACACGTCATCGCTTCGGCCCTCTGCAGACAAATGCCCCCATTCGTACCGGAGAGCGCAGCACGCCCTTCTTTCGAATGACCGCTTCAGCCTGTTGTTGGACCAGGAGCGGCAGCTGCCGCTTTTTGTCGGCGTCGATATCCTCTCGCACGAGCAGGTTGCGGTAGCGGCCAATCGTCTTGTAGCTTGCCAGAAAATCTTCCGCGGCGGCGTACCGGGTTTCATCCTCAAAGTAAGACCGTTCGATCTCACTGAAGCCCTCGCTCAGCGTTTTTCCTCCGTTCTCCATGGAAAACGAAGAACGGGCCTCGACTTCGTAGTCGATGCCGAGTTTGTCGAGAGCAGAGTAGTGGAACTCCAGCACGGGAACGTCGACGTCGTCGCTATTGGTTGTTGCCAGTAGCCAGCCATCCTCTTTCAAGACCCGTGCCAGCTCACGTACTCCCTCGACGATGTTCGTCAGATGATACAGCACGTGATTGGCCATGACTCCGTCGAAAGATCCGGCGGGAAAGGGCAGGGCCTGAATGCCGGCACAGGTGAATCCGGGTCGATGACGCCGACGTTTCGCTTCCTCTGCGGCCGTTACCAGCATTCCATGCGAACTATCGACGCAGGCAACATTGGTCGACTTCACACCGAAAGCTTCGAGTAGCGGCCAGGTGAATCTCCCCCAGCCGCAGCCGGCGTCCAGTATGGTCGTGCGGGCCTGAACCGGCGCCAGTTCAAGCGCCCAATTCTCCAGCCTGCGCCCGGACACCATGTTTGTCCCGACGTGCTTAGCTTTGAGATGGTCGCCGCAGCCATAATACGGACACAATGCCTGAACAACGGGCTCTCCCGCCTCCTCTCTCTTGCCTGGGCTGGCTGCAGCAGAGAAAGTTTTCATTTGTAGCACACAAAACAGCCAAAGTCGCCAAAGCCAGCTGTGTCAAAGCCTTGAAGTCCGATTTCCTCGCGGCGCCGGTCGGTCGACAGATCGCTGGAATTCAAGTAATCGCACGCCTGAAGCATCGCTACATGCTCGTCTCTGCTGTAGCGGCTGGGATGAGGGCTTTCGGGGTCTAGCAACAGATCGGCGTATGCCAGCAGCCCGCCTGCACGCAGCAGCCGGCGCGCCTGTTTCAAGACCTGCTTCTGATGTACAAGCTCACCCAGGTCATGCAGAGCTTGTATCGAGACGACCGCGTCGACCTCTCCGGCCCAGCCCATTTCGACTAACGGGGCAGTCCAGTCATTGGTCACGAGATTGGCGCACCGAAACTCCAGAACACTCCCGTCGCGCCGCTGACCACGCTCTACTTCGAACCGGCGCCTGGCATAGTCTGTCAGGTGAGGCGAAAGATCGAAGCCGCAATAGCGGATGCCCGGGAGTTGCCGCTGAAGGAGTTCAGCCAGAAAGCCGGCGCCGCAGGCCAGCTCAACGACTCGGGGTGAGCTCCGGTTGCTGGCGCTGATCTGGGCGGCGATCCAGTCCGCCGCCATCGTCCTCTGCGGCCGCTCGCGATTGAGTCGCGTTTCCCAGCTGCGCGCTTCGCTGTCGGTACGAATCTGGTTTGATCGAATCATCCCTGGTCTCGAATTCTGGTACGGCAAACGGATCATTGACTGTCTTCGTTCTCATAGCCTTCATTCTCACTGCCACCCATTCGCCGATCTCTTTATGCGCCAATTTCGCTTCCGGCGCCCAAGGGTAAAAGGCGTGGAAGGCGTGCCACATTCCCGTCCAGATTTTGGTCGTAACTTCAACACCGGCCGATCTTGCCTTGGCCTCCAGACGCGTTGCGTCATCGCGCAGAATCTCGTCGTTTCCGGCGTGAATCAGAAGAGGCGGGAATCCCTTCAGGTCACCATATAGCGGAGAAACCAGCGGATGATCTGTAGGGGCGCTTCCGCGGTAGCGATTCGCCAGTAGTGGAATGCCGGCGGGACGCAGCCATGGATCTTGTTTGGCGCGAGATTGTACACTGTGCCCCGTCCCCAACAGATCGGTCCAGGGCGAGAGCAGAACCGCGCCAGCCGGCATCTGCATCCCTTCATCCCGCAATGTCTGCAGAAGCGCCAGCGCGAGACCCCCGCCGGATGACTCGCCGCCCACGACGATGCGGTCAGGCGTATACCCCTGTGCCAGCAGGAATCTGTAAGCGGCGCGTGCGTCCAGAAGGGCGGCAGGGAAAGGGTGCTCGGGCGCCAAGCGGTATTCGGGCAGTAGCATACGGCAACGGCATGCCTTGGCAATGTGCGAGGCGAAGCCCCGATGGGACTTGCAGGAGCCGATAAAGTAGCCTCCGCCGTGCAGATAGAGAAATGCGCTGTTTGACCGGGTGTTCTGCAAATCGATCCATTCTGCCGGGATCCCGAAAGCGTCGACCGGCGCAGCCAGCATCTCTTCTGCCATGGGGAGAAGATTGTGTCCGCGGCGGTCCAGGGTTTCACGCTGGTGCGGAATGGGACGGTCGAGGGGAAGACGGCTGTTGCGAACGCGAAAGTAGAATTTGAAGAGTTGACTGCGGATGCTTGGCATTCTTTTAGCAGGTCGTATTTGTTGAGATTCTGAAACGGATTCGTCCTAGAGAGTACCACGAAAAGTCACCTTGCAAAAGCCGCGGCGTTGGGGTAGCGTACTCGCAGCAATCTACCGAAGGGAGGCTATCGTCGATGCAGTACAGAGCGTTGGGAAGACGGAGTGATATCCAGGTGTCGCCAATTGCATTAGGCTGCTGGCCGTTTTCGGGCGGCGAGTTCTGGGGCAGCCAGGAGGATGTCGATTCGATCGCAGCAGTCCACGCCGCACTGGACACAGACATCAACTTTTTTGACACCGCTGAAAACTACCCCCGGTCCGAGGAGGTGCTGGGCCAGGGGCTAAAGGGCAGAAGGCATGAAGCCGTCATAGCCACCAAAGTGAGCGCACGCAACCTGGCGCCGGGAGACCTTGTCGAAGCCTGCGAACGCAGTCTGCGCGCTTTACAGACAGACTTTATCGATCTGTATCAGATTCACTGGCCCAACTGGGGCGTGCCTCTCGCCGAGACGATCGGCGCACTGGATGGTCTGCAGTCGGAAGGCAAGATCCGGGCCTACGGTGTGTGCAACTTTGCCGACCGGGACTTGACCGAAGTGATGGCTGCGGGTCAGTGCGTAACCGATCAGTTGCCCTATAGTCTGGTGTGGCGGAGCATCGAGAGGACGGTGCTTCCCTTGTGCCGCGAGAACGGCATTGGGGTTATCTGCTACAGCCCCCTCGCGCAAGGTGTCCTTACCGGTCGCTATGCCACCGCAGACGAGGTGCCCGAAGGACTTGCCCGCACACGTCACTACTCCGGCAAGCGACGACTCGCTGAGCACGGCGAACCCGGCCTCGAAGAGGAACTCTTTGCCGCCGTGTCCAAAGTCCGGGAAATCGCTTCAGAGTTGGGCGAACCAATGGCCGCCGTTTCTCTGGCCTGGCTGCGTCAGCAGGCAGGCGTTACGTCTCTGCTGGTCGGCGCGCGCAACGCCGAAGAGGTCAGGCGAAACCTGCCGTCACTTGAACTGACCTTAAGCGACGACATCCTGCAGCGGCTGGACGCGGTGACACGGCCTGTCAAGGAGGCGGTGGGAACAAACCTCGACATGTGGTATGCCCCGGCACGCATGAGATAGGGGTTGGGCGCCTACTTTTGCGGGGTGCGCTCCATCACCTCGTGAGGCCAGACGATCTCCCGGCGAGCAGGCGTCAGCCGTTCCAGCAGCTCCGGCGATGGCCTGTAGCCGAATCTGAAAATGCCCCAGGACGGTCCGTACCGGTAGACGACGACCCGGCGATCCCCCTGAACCGAGCGACGGGCCGAGCCGTGGCAGACCGTATCCACGAAAATGAGCGCGTCGCCGGCGTCCATGTGTACTTCCTCCGCGCCGATAATTGCGTCTGCCGACCCACCCAGCCCTATACTATGCGCGTCGTATTCAGGAGGAGGAAAGTTGGATTTGTGGCTGCCTGGAATCACCATAGTGCCGCCGTCGCCGGGGCCGATGTCGGTGAGCGCGACGAGAACATTGATCTGGCCGTTCATAAAGTGCCCGTTGTGAAACCGGAACTGATTGCGCTTGCTGACGTGGTGCCCACCTGAGTGAATCCCGATGGCTTCACCTGGTCCGCGCAGGTTCGCGAAGTTTTCGTCGATGAAAAGGGGCCCGTGATGAAAATCGAACGACCCCTCTCCCCCCACAAAGAATTTGACCTTTTCAAACCAGGAAGGATGGTCAATCAGGTTCTCGAATCCAGGGCCGGCTTCGTAGATCTGCTGCAGATTGAGGCCGTCTGCGCTTCCATACTGGTGGCCGTGAACGTATCCCGCCCACTGTCCCACCTCCAAGGGCAGGATGGCGTCGATCTCGGCATTACAGGCGGCGACCTCTTCGGCCGTAAGTGCGTTTTTGAGTAGCAGATATCCTCGCAGATCAAACAGAAAGATATCGATTTCGCTCAGTTTCTGCGTTTCGGCGCTCATCTTTTCTCCTGATTAGAGTCTGGTTCATTTTGGCCGTGTCTTTGGGTAAGCTACAATGCAGCGCACATTGCCCCGTGATTAAGGAAATAGTGTCTTCCGATGACGCGGCAATGCTGACCATTATACAATATGGAAGGTGGACAGGACACTAGGAGGCAGTTCGACAGAACAATCATGGCTCTCTCACCCGATCACCTCGTATACGCCGCGCCCGATCTGGAAGAAGCAGTCGATGACTTGACGGAGCGTTTCGGCGTACGCCCTTCTGCCGGGGGCAAACATCCCAATGGGACGCACAATGCGCTGCTGGCGTTGAGCAACTCCTGCTACCTGGAGGTCATTGCGCCGGACCCGGAACAAGCTCCTCAGCGAAGCGAGGGACCACTGGCCTTCGGTCTGGACTGGTTGAAGATTCCCAAATTGGTGACATGGGCTGTGCTGGCGCCCTCGCTGGAAGAAGTGGCGAGGGCATCCCAGGCCGCGGGCTACGATCCAGGGGTGGTGGTTGAGGGAGGGCGCGTCAGGCCGGACGGCGCAAAGTTACAATGGCGCACGACCAAACGACCGGAGACGCAAGAAGGCTGGCCGCCTCCAGGCAACGGGATCGTGCCTTTTCTGATCGAGTGGGGAGCGGATACGCCTCACCCTTCAATTACCTCAGCGCAGGGCGTGCGTCTGCTCGAACTCTCCCTGTTCCATCCCCGGCCTGCTAAGGTGCAGCCAATGCTGTCGGCGCTCCACATCGACATTCTGGTGTCCGCCGGTCCCGCTCCGGCAATGCGGGCTCGACTGGAGACACCTCTCGGAATCGTTACTCTGGAATAGTACTGGCCAGAACTCTCTCCACTGCCAACCTCATACGCTTTTCCACTTGGTGACTCTGATTGTCTTGCCAGGACGTACTTCTCAGCAATTTGACAACAGATGGTAAGATGCTCGCGTCAAGAGACTGCAAAGACCAAGGGCAAGATTCATAAAGCCAACCCCTTTCTGGCTGTCCAGGCAAATCGAGCTCGACTTGCTTCCCCTTTCCATTCGCCTGCCCGATGGCCTTCACTATGCTCTTCGGGTTCGGCGGCTGGGAGTCTCGAATTTCCGTGATTCGATATCACGCAGCGAAAAACGGCTCCAGGGTTTTATCGTTACGGAATGCCGTTCACGTCTGAATTCCAGACCAGAACATAGTGAAGCGGTTTACTGCGGTCGCGCCTTCTTTCATGAACCCGCTGGCCCCAAGGGTGCCTTTGACCAATTCCGTCAAGTAATATATACTATTTGCGTGGGCAACGAAGCTATTGAGAAAACTCTTAAGTCTGAGCAGGATCTTGAGATTTAGAAAGGAGAGAAATGGTCGTGAATAAAATTCTGGGGAATTTCCTAAAGGTTTTGGCCGTAGTGGTCTGGGTCCAATTCCTGGCCATTCTATTCTACGACCCAACGCAGGAAGGAGCGGGGTTTCAAATCTGGTCTGTCCTCGACCCTTTGATGGTAATTGCAATACTCGTCACGATCTGGGTTGCTTTCCGCAGGAAAACAGAAATCGACAGTTCGGCAGAGAACAGCTTGTCCAAGGATTACTTCGAGGCGAACATCGCTCTTTATGGGGGTATTGCCTTGCTTGCTGCACTCCTCTGGAACTGGATTGGCTCCCGTTGGTCCTACCCCTTAGTGAGCTTTCAGTGGTTGTGGATTCTGATTGACCTCACGCTCCCCCTTCTGCTGTTCTCCACTGGCCGGCATCTGATCAGGAGCGAAGCTCTGTAGACAGTACACGAAGCTGACTTCAGCTATGGCAGATCTTCCCTAAAGTTGAGAGGAAACGCCTTCAGAGCATGTTTGAGGTAACAGGAAATCAGTGAAACGCGCTTCCAATTTGCTTCGAGCGCAGGAAAGAGTCAGGAAACCGGAAAACTGAACGAACTACCAATTAAGGCGCTGTTACAACGCAACCGCACTCATTTTTCCCCGAATCCCCTGACAGAGCGGTTGCTGCGAGACGGTTGTTTAGCCGTGAGCCCGTGTTACGGGAGGGGTTTCGTCATGAAGAAAATCGTGGGATTTGCCATGCAGGTTTTCGCCGTAGCGTTCTGGCTTCAGTCTGTCGCCATTCAACTGTACGATCCAACCTCCGAGGGAATTGGCTCGTTGATCTGGACGATCTTTGATCCATTTGTGGCAGCGGGAGCACTGATATCCATCTATATTGGATTCCGCAGAAAGCAGGGTGTCGACAACGCCCATGAACAGGGACTTACCAAGGAATACTTTGAGGCAAACGCAACACTATACGGAGGCATCATCCTCTTTCATGCCCTCCTCTGGAACTGGATCGGTTCCCGTTTGATCGAACCGGAGACGGCCCTCCGCTGGTTATGGATATTTATCAACATCTCTGTACCTTTACTCCTTTTCCCAGTGGGCCGGCACCTCGCCAAAAGCGCTGTTTCAGAGCAGAACGTCTAAAGTTTGTCCGGTACTGCGACCATGAAGAAAGGGGCTGATACTTAACCGTTACTCCAATTTGACTCTGAATTGGCAGGCTGCCAAGGGCTTGGGGCCTGCCCTCTCTTTTCTCTCCTCGGGCAAGCTCCAGATTTTCCCTGCACTCTACGCGATTACGGACTCCGTTGTCCATGAATATAATCCGAATCCGTTTCTTTAGAACCCGCTTCTTCCTTCATTGCTATCGGTTGTTGAAAAACCAGGCAATTTGTGTAGAAAAGAAACATTTTCGGTCAACCTGCAAACGTCCTTTGATACGAATGGCTCCAGATGGCGCCACCCTCCTCTCCGAAAAAATTCAGACCCCAAATAACCCGCAAAGGTCATCATGGTCTCCTCGCCTTCTATGAATGCCCGAGTTGTCCAGATCTCCGGGGCAAGACCTACACATTTGCACTTGGAATCCCCTATTGATGGGAATGCCCAATGACAGAGGTCGGATTTTGTGTCAATTGACATGCCAAGGGTTGATTCTTTGTGCCGAACTGTGGTACACTATAGCTAAATGGACGGATTAGACTGATGCAGTTCTTGAATCCGCCCCTATTTTGCACGCCATACTGGCATCAGGAGGATGACCATGGCAGACACAAATAACCTTTCCGGTTCTTCTGGGACACTCTCAGACAACCTGAACGGGCATGTGCCGTATCCGGGTATCCCAACAACGACAGATGGAGCCGGCTCCGTAGTTTGGGCCGAGACACACATAACGCAGGCCGCTTGCGCTTATCCCATCACATCATCGACAACAATGGGTGGAGGCTACGGGGCGGCGGTTGCCAATGGCGCTCGCAATCTGTGGGGCGACGAGTTGATGTTCCTGGAGCCGGAGTCAGAACACAGTGCCGCGGCGGCTTGCGAGGGGTTCGCCGTCGCCGGCGGACGGGTCAGCAACTACACGTCCGGCCAGGGTCTTATTCTGATGCACGAAGTCTTGTACACGATTTCGGGCAAACGACTGCCGGTCGTCTTTCACATTGGCGCCCGCGCCTTAACTAGCCATAGTCTGAACGTCCACGCCGGTCACGACGACGTCATGTCGGTGTCCGATTCCGGTTGGGGCATCCTTTTCGGACGGACAGCCCAGGAGTCGGGCGACCTGGCGCTGATCGCCCGCCGCGCCGCGGAAGACAGCCGCACTCCTTTCTTCAATGTCCAGGATGGATTTCTTACAACGCACACGGTTGAAGACGTGCTGCTCTGCGAACCGGAGATGATGAAGGACTATATCGGCAAGCCGGAAGACAAGCTGGTCAACCTCTTCAACCCTTATAATCCGGTAATGACCGGCGTTGTCCAGAACCAGGACAGCTACATGAAGGGAAAGATTGCGCAGCGCGACTACTATTCACAGGTGGGCGGCGCCGTGCAGAATGCGATGGACGAATTCTACCAACTGACCGGCCGCCGCTACCAGATGCTCGATACCTACCGCATGGAAGACGCCGAGTACGCCATTGTCGGAATGGGCTGCATGATTGAGACGGCCAAAGCGACCGTCGATTACATTCGCCGCGAAGAAGGGATCAATGTAGGGGTCGTCCACATTACCTGTTACCGGCCCTTCCCCAGCCGGGAGATCGTTGAGACGCTGAAGCATCTCCGAGGCTTCACGGTGCTGGAGCGAATGGACGACCCAATTGCCCCCAACAATCCGGTAACAAACGACATCAAGGCCGCATTTGCCGACGCCTATACCGGCAGCGCCGGCTTCCCGGCCATCGACGACATTCCCAAGATTTTCAGCGGCTCGGCCGGTTTGGGCAGCCGCGACGTACGTCCTGGGCACTTTATCTCCATCGCCCGCAATATGGTAGAGGAAGGCCCCCGCTTCTTTGTCGTGGGCATCAAGCACGACCTCGCCTTGCCGATGAACGGCGACCCGGATGTGCGGCCGCAGGGCGCGTTTTCCATGCGCGGCCACTCTGTCGGCGGCTTTGGCTCCGTTACAACCAACAAAGTAATCGCCACAATTGCGGGGGATATCTTTGGCAAGAAAGTCCAGGCCTATCCCAAGTATGGTTCGGAGAAGAAAGGCCTGCCGACAACCTACTACCTGACTGTGGCTGACGAGCCAATCTTGACTCACTGTGAACTGAACAACGTAGATTTCGTACCAATGAACGACATTAACGCCTTCTTCACAAGCAATCCGCTGGCTGGGATTCAGCAAGGAGGCACGCTTTTCGTGCAGACGAACAAGTCAACTCCGGAAGATGTGTGGTCCAATGTGCCGCCAAAGGCCAAGGACCTGATCCGGGAGAAGAATCTGCGGGTCGTGGCGGCGGACGGGGCAAAGATCGCCCGGGAAGAGGCCCCGGTGGCCGACCTGGAAGTGCGAATGCAGGGTATCGTCCTACTGGGTATCTTCCTGCAGGTGACGCCATTTGCGGCTGATGCCAATCTCGACGATGAGGATGTGATGGAACGCTCCGAGCAGGCGCTGCGCAAGTATTTTGGCAAGCGCGGCGAAGCTGTAGTTCAGGCAAATATGCGCTGTGTAAGACGCGGTTACGAAGAGGCCTTCGAGATTCCGTCGGAGATTATCGCGCAGGACATTACCTCGCCGGTACTTGTGCCTGGCGCAGAGATTACGCTGTTTTCCTAGTCGATCGACGGCATCAGAGGCACTGGTGCTCATCCTACCTGAAAGGCGGTAACTCCTATGGGTGTTACGGTAAATACCTTCGATATTCGAAACCTGACTCGCACGTCAAACGGTCACGATTCAAGCGATCAGATTGTTGACGTTGACGGCTCGCCGGTCGACGACGTCAATGGCTATGACAACGGCTTTGAAGCGTCGATCATTGATGCCCACGACTTTTTCGAACGGGTCGTTCAGGAGTACAACGAAGGACCGGGGCCGGAGACGCTCGAGGCCGATATTGGCGTGGCCCGCTCGGTCATCCCCGCCGGCACCGGCGCCTATCGCGATTTCAGTTACATTGCGCCGGAGATTCCCGAGTACATCCAGGAGAACTGCACAGGATGCATGAGCTGCGTCACCCAGTGCCCGGATACCGCCATCTTGGGCAAGGTCGTGACAGACGACATGCTCGGTGAAGCGTTGGATGACATCGAAGACGACGCCGAACGCAGTTTCATGTCCGGGCAGTTCGCCGAGACCAATAAGTTCTACAAAGTGCCAGCCAAGAGAAAGAAGACGCCCGGAAAATTTGGTATCTTTATCGATCCCACCAAATGCAAGGGGTGCGCCGAATGTGTCGAGGCGTGTGATGACCTCGGTTACCATGCTCTGAAGATGATAGAAAAGGAAGACACGACCGTTCCCATCTACCAGAAGAGCATCGATTTCTTCCGCAAGCTGCCGCCGACGCCGCAGGAGTTCATCAACGAGCGCGTTGCGGTCGACATGATGCTGGCCGAGCAGAGCATGCTGTACGTCGGCGGGGCCGGATCCTGCGCCGGTTGCGGAGAAGCTACCGCAATCCGCATGTGGCTGGCCGCTCTTGGCTACAAGTACGGATCAGAGAATATCGGCATCGCGGCGAGCACGGGCTGCAACACGGTATACGGCAGCACCTATCCTTACAATCCGTACATCGTACCCTGGAGCAATTCGCTCTTCGAAGACGGCCCCACTTTCGCAATGGGCCTCCGCATGCGCTGGGACCAGCTTGGCTGGGAGGACAAGCAGCTTTGGGTAATGGGGGGCGACGGCGCCATGCTCGACATCGGCTTTCAGGCGCTCAGCCGGATGCTGGCCAGCGGCATGAACATCAAAGTGCTCGTGCTGGATACGCAGGTCTATTCGAACACTGGCGGCCAGACCAGCACGGCATCCTTCACGGGGCAGGACTCCAAGATGTACTCGCATGGCAAGGTTCTGGCCGGGAAGCAGGAGATGCGTAAAGAGTTGGGTCGCATTGCCATGATGCACCCGAACACCTATGTTTCTCAGACCGTTCAGGCCGTACCTAATCATTTCTATAAGTCGATTCTGGAAGCCGCAGAGTTCGAAGGCCCCGCCATCGTCAACGTGTTTACAACCTGCCAGCCTGAGCATGGCGTTGCCGACAACATGGCCCGCCACCAGGCAAAGCTGGCCGTAGACAGCCGTGCCTTCCCGATGTTTGTCTATGACCCGCGCAAGGGCGATACGATTCGCGAGCGTCTCAGCCTTCAGGGGAACCCAGCGGTAAAGGAAGACTGGTACACGATCAAGAAGACAGGAGAGACGATCGACTTCATCACCTTCGCCCGTTCGGAAGGCCGATTCTCCAAGCAGTTCGACAGAGAGGGCAACCCGTCGGAGGTCCTGATGGCGGCCCAAGCCGACCGGCTTGCGAACTGGCATCTATTGCAGGAAATGGCGGGAATTCGGTAGACGATGTCTGCTCCAGCGTTGAAGCGGTTTCTCAGAACACGCGAGAGGAATTGGAGATCAAGATAGAGTCTCCTTGCCGAGAATCGCGTTTCCAGACGAAGAATGTTACGTAACGGGGTGCGGCGACGCACTCCGTTTGTTTTTGGGCAGTATGAACCCGCGTTGATTTGCCTGAGAGAAGCAGACCCGACCGTATTGTATTGAACAAGGACCATAGAGAATGAAGCCGGCCGACCACGTCCCTGAAGCAGCGACCACTGATGAAGCCGCCTTGCCGTCACGGGCGACGGCCGAGGCCAAGTCAGACGGCCTCAGAAATCCGGCATCGATCACCACGGACGTCCTGCCTTCGGACTCGGCTACGGAGCTCGTTGTACCTGCCCTGCCGACTGACTTGCTCCTGGAAATGTACCGCAAGGCGGTGACGATCCGGCTCATGGAAGAGGCATTGCTGGCGGCAGCGGAGGAGGGACAGATCGGCGGCGCGATGCACACGGCCATCGGTCACGAGGCCAATGCGATCGGGGCCGCCTACGCGCTTCGTCCAGGAGACTACGTTACCTGTACCTATCGCGGCCATCACCATGGCCTGGCATGGGGCATGGATCCCGGGAGGGCCATTGCGGAAGTCATGGGCCGCAGCGACGGCTTCGCCAAGGGCAAAGGAGGCTCGATGCACTTCGTTTCGCCCGATCTCGGCATGATGGGCGCGAACGGCATCGTCGCCGCACAGGTGCCCCACGCGGCCGGCCTGGCTCTGGCCAGCTACCTGCGGGGCGAGGACCGGGTGGCCATCACCTTTTTCGGTGACGGCGCGCTGTTCCAGGGGGTGATGCACGAGACATTCAACATGGCTTCAAAGTGGAAGCTGCCGCTTATATTTTATTGCGAGAACAACCGCTACTCGGAGATGACGCCCATATGGCGCACCTCGTCAATCGAAGATATCTTTCTGTTCCCGCGCGCCTACGGCATGGCGACCGTGCAGATCGACGGCAACGACGTGGAGGTCGTCCACGCCGCCGTAAGCGAAGCTGCAGAGCGTGCAAGAAACGGCTTCGGGCCCACCTTTATCGAGGGCATCACTTACCGCCTGGCAGGACACATGGCAGGCGATCTGGAGACCTACCGCCCGCCCGAGGAGGTCGAGAGGCAGCAGGCCTACGAACCTCTTACAGTTTTGCGCCAGAAGCTGCGTGCAAGGGGCGTCCATGAGGACCAGATCGCCGAGATCGACGAGGAGGCCGACGAGAACATGGACGAGGCCGTGGCGTTCGCAGAGAGTAGCCCGTGGCCTGATACGTCGGAGACTTATCTGGACGTATTTGCCGGCTCCGCCTCCGGCGCCGGTTGAGATCCGGGCCGTTCAGGCCAACGGCTGACCCGGCAGACAAGATCAGAACGCGAAAACAGATTCAATGCGAAGAACGACTTACATTCAAGCCATAAACGAAGCGCTCAGAGAAGAGATGCAGCGGGACGAAGATGTCTTTCTCATCGGTGAGGACGTCGGCCACTACGGTGGGCTGTTCCGCGTAACTCGCAACCTTCTGGACGAGTTTGGCGAGAAGAGGGTGCTCGACACGCCCATCAGCGAACAGGCATTCATGGGAATGGCCCTCGGCGCCGCAACGGTGGGTATGCGTCCCGTCGTCGAGCTGATGTACATGGATTTCACCCTAGTTGCCGCCGACCAGATCTTCAATCAGATTGCAAAGTACAGGTACATGACCGGCGGCCTGCTGAAAGTCCCTCTGGTGATTCGCGGGCAGCAGGGCGGAGGCAAACGGTACGGCTCGCAGCACAGCCAGTCGGTTGACAGCCTATACGCCCACTTTCCCGGAATCAGAGTTGTCGCCCCTGCAACGCCCTATGACGCCAAAGGGCTGCTCAAGACAGCGATCCGCGACGACAATCCGGTCGCCTTCCTGGAGCACAAGATGCTCTACTTCACACGTGGAGAGGCGCCGGCGCCGGAGGAAGAGTACCTGATTCCGATCGGAAAGGCCGATGTAAAGCGGGTTGGCAAAGATCTGACAATTGCGACCTTCAGCTTCTGCCTGTTACAGGCCCTTGAAGCCGCGGAGACGCTCAAGGATGAACACGGCATCGACTGCGAGGTTGTTGACCTGCGCACGGTCGAACCGCTGGATACGGAAACGGTCTGGGAATCGGTAGCAAAGACCGGGCGTTTGCTGGCCGTTCACGAATCCTATGCGAACTGCGGGGTCGGCGCAGAGCTCGTGGCCCGAGCATACGAAGAGGCGCCAGACCTGCTGCGCGCGCCTGCCCGCCGCCTGGGCATGGCGCCCGTGTCGATCCCGGTTTCTCGCGTCCTGGAGGAGGAGGCCCTGCCGTGGAAAGACGAAATCATTGCTACTGTTCTGGATATGGAGCGGCGTTAGAAAGGCACATCAATGGCTACAGAAGTTACTCTGCCTGATATGGGAGAGGAAGTTGAGGACGTGACCATCAGTCGCTGGCTCGTGAAGGAAGGCCAGCAGGTCAGCGCCGGAGACTCCCTCCTGGAGATTGCAACCGACAAGGTGGACACAGAGATTCCGGCGCCCGCGAGCGGAACCCTTCTGTCAATTCGTTTTGGCGAGGGAGAGATCGTCGATCTGAAGGCGGTCATTGCCGTCATCGGCGAGGCGACGGAGGAGAGTATCCCTGCGCCGGCGACATCTGGTCCTGCGACATCTGGTCCTACGACATCTGTCACCGGATCGGACCAGGCTGCCGCGCCGGATTCGGTAGCCAACCTTACACATACCCAATCGGGCAGCGAGCAGGATTCCAAGAGAAAGGAAGTCTGGGCCACACCGGTCGCCCAAAGGATTGCGGCGGAAGCAGGCATTCCTCTGTCTGCCATTCCCGGGCGCGACGGTGAGCAGATTTCGAAGAGTGACGTTGAAGCATACCTGAGAGAAACGAGCAATGCCGGCCGTCAGGATCCTGATGCCGGGACCGAAGACGGGACGGATAAGCAAGCAGAATCTCCGTCCCCCGACGATACAGTTGCCTCCCTCGAGCTGCGTCGACTGGCCGCGACCTACGACATAGACCTGCGAGAGGCTGCAGGTGGGCGGCCCGTCGGCGCCCTGACAAGGCACGAGCTGATCGAATATGCACGAGAACATAAGGGGCTGTCCCACCTGACCGCCGCGACGGTCGACCAATCCCCCAAGCAGCGGCCCATACCTTACCGGGACAGGCCTGCTGGTCCGGATCAGGTGGCCAGAGGGGATGCCGCTACGGGGCGGGAAGCAGTGGATGAAACGCTTGTACCCCACAGCCGGATGCGCCAGATCATCGCGAGGAACATGGTACAGAGCGCCTTCACGGCGCCGCACGTCACAACGGTGCATAGTGTAGACATGGGTAGTGTGACCGGTCACTACCAAGCCCACAAGGCTGAATTCGCCCAGCAGGGCGTACGGCTGACTTTGACCGCTTACATCGTCGCGGCCGTCGTGAAGGGGCTGAAGGCGGTACCGGCCGCCAACGCCGAATGGACGGAGGAAGGGCTGAAACTCAAGCATATGTACAACATCGGCATGGCGGTCGCTCTTCCCGCCGACGATACCGGCGTTGGGGGGCTGATCGTGCCCGTCATTCGCGACGCCGGCGACATGAATCTGCTCGGAATCGCCCGCCAGGTCGGCTACCTGGCGGCCCGCGCCCGGGAGAATAAACTCGCGCCTTCAGAAACTCAGGGCGGCACATTTACATTGACAAACTATGGAATTTCGGGGAGCCTTTTCCAGACGCCCGTGATTCTGCAGCCACAGGTTGCGATTCTTGGGACAGGCGCAATAGAAAAGAGGCCAGTGGTCGTAAGCAGCAGCAAACCCTACGAAGCAAGTGTGGACGACTACCTCGCCTTTCGACCGATGATGGATTTGGCCCTCAGCTATGACCACCGCGTCCTGGACGGGGCCAGCGCCGACGCCTTTTGCGGGGCTGTCAAACGTGAAATAGAGAAATGGCCGGAAGCGACTTAGCTCTGGCGCTGCAAGAGTTGATTGGCCAGTCCCAGTAGCAGGGAACTGTCGGTTTTGGCGTCCGACCCCTCTTGAAGAGCTTGCGTTCCCTCGCTGTGGTAGCGGCGAACTTGCTCTTCCGACCAGCGCTTCGCATCGGTCCTGTCCAGTAACGCGATCGCATCCGGCAAATCTTCCTCCTTGATGCCGCGACTCCACAGAGACCTGATTCTCCCGCCGAGTGTCGGATGCTCCAGACCATAAAGCAGGGGCAGACTTTTTTTGCGTCTCAGGATGTCGTTGCCGGCCGGCTTGCCCGTAACTTCAGGATCGCCCCAGATTCCCAAAATGTCATCCTGGATCTGAAACGCCATTCCGATGTTGTGGCCGAACTGGTGCAGACATTCTGCCTTGCGGAGTCCAACGCCGCCGAACAGCGCTCCCAGTGCCAGCGACCCGGCAATTAAGGCGGCTGTCTTGCCTTCAATCATGCGCAGGTATTCGGCGACGGTCACTTCTTCTCGTTCCTCAAAACTCAGGTCGAGATGCTGGCCCTCCGTCAGGCAGATACAGATCTCGGTAAAGCGGTCGAAAGCCGTGAGCGCCCAACCGCTACCGTCTGCTGGAGCCGGCAAGACGTCAGTAGCGTTGTTTTCCTTTGACCTCAACAATGCGGCATACGCGAGCGCGAACATGCCATCGCCCACATTGATCGCCTGGGGCACGCCCCACAGCGCCCACAGAGTTGGCCTGTGGCGGCGGGTCTCGTCTCCATCCTGGATATCATCGTGGACCAGAGAAAAATTGTGCAGGATTTCAACCGCCGCTGCAGCGGGCAGAGCACAGGTTGGATCTCCTCCGACCGCGGCACAGGACATCAGACAGAGAAGGGGGCGAATACGTTTTCCTGCGGCAAACGCGTTAGGGCGAAGTGACTCGTCTGCCCACCCCATGTGATAGTGCATCATCTCGTAATGGCAGGCCAGCAACGGATGGCGGGTCGCCAGAATCGCCCGCATCTCTTCCTCAATACGCGGCAGCCACAGTGAGGCAAATTCGTCTATGGCATTTGCATTCGATCTCGCCGCGACTCCGGAGATCGCAGGATCCGGGCCATCTGAGGCGTAGGCCGACCCATCTTGACTGAGCCCTTTCTCGCTTCCTGACAGACTGGTTCGAACAGATTGATACGACGAGGGCGTTGTGCCTTGAGTCAGTTCGGTCGTGGAAATCAGCACGCCTGGACGGCGCAGATCCTCGATATTGCGGGAGCCGCTGGCGAACATCGCGATTCGGAGTTCATCGACCAGCAGGTCGATCTCTTCTACCACCGCTGCAGTAGATTCAACGGCCTTCCGCAGAAACGGCGCCGCCAGGCCTACCAGATCTGCACCTAGCGCCGCTGCTTTGGCGATATCCTGACCGCTTCGAATGCCTCCGCTCGCAAAGACTGGCAGGTCCGGACGGCCTGCCTCTTCGCGGGCAGCCTGAACCAGTGCGAGGCTCATGGCTGTAGGGATGCCCCACTCGCGAAAGGCCGCGGCCAGCCTACGCTGACGGTCAGTCGGAGCCCGGTGTTTTTCTACTTCGCTCCAAGAGGTACCTCCGGCGCCGGCCACGTCAATGGCACTGATGCCGGCGTCGATCAAGCTTCGCGCAGCCTGCTCGCTGATGCCCCAGCCTACTTCTTTGGCGATAACGGGGACGCCCACCTTTGCACAGACCTCTTCAATTCGGGAGAGCAGCCCACCCCAACGACTGTCACCTTCAGGCTGCAATACCTCTTGCAAGGGGTTCAGGTGGAGGATCAATGCGTCGGCTTCTACTATTTCCACGGCTCGGCGGCATTGATCTACTGTGTAACCGTAATTGAGTTGAACTGCGCCAAGATTGGCAAAGACCAGCGCGTCCGGCGCATACGTTCGTACTGAGAAGGAGGCTTCCGTTTCGCTGTCTTCGAGGGCAGCGCGCTGGCTGCCAACACCCATAGCCAGGGACTTCGACTGCACGGCCTCTGCCAGCCGCCGGTTAAAGAGTCCGGCTCGCTCCGTGCCTCCGGTCATGGAACTGACCAGGATGGGCGCGCAAAGACACTTGCCAAAGAGGACGACACTGGCGTCTACAGCTGTGAGGTCGATCTCAGGGAGGGCCTGGTGGATGAATTGGTAACGCTCCAAACCTGTTGTCAACTGCCTGAACCCGACATCCTCCTCCAGGTTTATGCGTATGTGGTCGTCTTTTCGACCTGCAGTGGACAATCAAGGCCTCCCTCTGACCTCTCAATGAAGCGGAATAAGCAACTCGGTCTCGCCGGTCCGAGCTGTGAACCGAGTTGACAGGTGAAAATCAATGGAAACTGAGAGGCCCAATTTGGCGCCGTTGCACCCTGCAAACTGTGATCTTGAGCATCCCCATTTGTTGCTTCACAGACAGTTCAGACATCTCATTCCGGTTTCATGCCGAAAATCGTAACTCTCTTTCGATTCTAGTGTTATATGATTTATAATGCAAGACAATCGCATTAAATTCTGATTACGTATATCGACCAAAGGGGAGGACGAGAATGTCAACAACTTTTGAGCAGGTTCGTGATATCATAGTGGATCAGCTGGATGTTGATCCTGGTGAAGTAACCGAAAATGCCAAGTTCAAAGAGGATTTGGATGCTGACAGTTTGGATTTGGTTGAGTTGATAATGTCCTTCGAAGAGGAGTTTGGCGGCGAGATCAGCGACGAACAAGCCCAGGAAATCGAGACGGTCGGCGATGTCGTGAGGCATCTCGAGGCACAAGCGGTCTGAGTTGTCTGTTGTGCACAGCCTGTATATCCAGAGCGAGTTGTGAAGGCAACTCGCTCTTTCTTTTGGCGAATTAGAGTGTGCAGGGAGAAAGAGTAGTGGCGTCCCGTTCCTGTAGTGATGCAGAAGTAACATTGCTGATTGTCGCCGGAGGCAATAGTCGCCGAATGGGCGACGACAAACTGATGCTGCCCGTGCCACCGAAGGGGATCCCTCTGGTTCGGCACGTAGCGGAGCTACTCTTGCCGCTGGCAAACAAGGTTGTGGTAGTTGCCAACGATCCGGACGTCTGCGCTGCAGTCCGCGAAATTGGTCTGGATGACATTGAACGCGATCAGGATGGGGTTCAAGCCCGCGAGCTTGTGAGCTGCCTTCCTGACGATGCGCCGGGAGAGGGTCCACTCGGCGGCCTTGCAACCGGTCTGCGCCGGATCGACGGCTGGGCGCTGACAGTAGCCGGTGACATGCCATTTCTATCGGCGGCAACCTGCCGTTATGTGTTTCGCAGGTCAGACAGCGGATGCGATGCGGTTGTGCCGGTTCTGGAAGGGCAATCCCAACCGCTTCATGCGCTCTACAGCCGGCGCTGCCTGCCAGCAGTCGAAAGGGCCCTGTCTGCAGGTCTGCGCCGCATGGACAGTTTCTGGAACGAAGTGCGAGTACGTCTGATTTCGGCGGACACCTTGCGCGCCTTCGACCCTGACCTGCGCTCTTTTACCAATGTAAACACGCCAACCGAGTGGGAAAAGGCACTTGCCCTACTTTCACAAGGATGACTACCAGGTGTTAGAATGGGCCGAACCTACCCTGAATTCGCCCTACCGCCGTAAGTGAGGGCAGTTGGGGAGTGCGGCTGTCGTAACACCTTTGTCATTGAGGCCAGGACGGTTTTCCGGCTACCTTGTTTGAACAGGATAAGCAACTCCAGGAATGGCTAAGCACCGAAGACGCTCGAATCAACAAAGGACGGCTGACACCGGCTGGTCGGGCCGCCGACAGTTGGCGGAGGAAGGCGCGATCGTCAAGGACTGGGGAGGCCGCCTCCCAATCGCGCTGACTTTTCCCAACAGTTACTACGTCGGCATGAGCAGCCTCGCATTTCAGCTGCTCTATCGCTGGCTGAACAGTGAACAGGACGTTGTCTGCGAGCGCATCTTTTGGGAAAAGGGCGCGGCCGCGGCAGGCCAGCCACTGCTCTCACTTGAAAATGGTCGTCCAGCTAACGAGTTCGACATTTGGGCGTTTACGATTTCCTGGGAGATGGACTACTTCAACGTCGTAGAGATGCTGCGCCAGGCGGGCATTCCGCCTCTCTCACAGGAGCGGCGCAACAGCAGCCGTTGGGACGGGCGCCCCTGGCCTCTTATCATCGCCGGCGGACCCGGCATCACCATGAACCCGGAGCCGATGGCCCCTTTCTTCGATGCCGTTCTTATCGGCGAAGGCGAGGAGGCCGTTCCCCAGTTCATTGACCTTTGCCGCGACGCGCTCCACGAAGATCGTGAGGCACTTCTTCAGACACTTAATCGACAGCCCGGCTTCTATATTCCGCATCTTCGCCCGTCGAACCGTGATCACGCCGACTTTCGACCGGTGGAACGCCTCTGGGTGCGAGAGTTGCCCGAGTATGAGACACAGTCCGTTCTTTATACGCCGGACACGGAATTCAGCGGAATGCACCTCATGGAGATTGCGCGCGGTTGTGGGCGGGGCTGCCGCTTCTGCCTGGCAGGGTACGTTTACCGGCCGCCGCGCGAGCAGCCCCTGGAGACGCTTCTGGGTTGGGCAAAAACAGCCATGGCGAACGGGCGCGACCGCATTGGACTGGTCAGCGCCGCGGTCAGCGACCACACGCAGATAGACGAACTCGCGACCGGACTTGCAAGTATGGGCGCGTCGATAAGCGCCAGCTCAATGCGGATGGACCCGATCAGCGTTCCGTTGATCCGGGCGATGGCTGCGGGCGGCACGCAAACGCTTACAGTTGCGCCGGAAGCAGGAAGCGAACGGCTGCGAAACGTGATCAACAAGACGCAGACCGAAGAGCAGATGATGCGAGCCGTGGGGTTGGCGGCTGAATTGGATTTTCCCCAGCTCAAACTGTATTTCATGACCGGCCATCCAACCGAGACCGAAGAAGACATCCAGGGGTTGATTGATTTTACGCTCAAGGCGCGACAGATATTCAGGCGGCGGCTGGCCATTAACGCCACGCCGTTCGTTCCCAAGGCCCATACCCCATTCCAGTGGGAAGCAATGACGCCGGCCGCCGAGTTGAAACGGCGTCAGCGCACGATAAACAGAGCGCTGGCGCGGCACGGCGTCGAGGTGCGAGCAGATTCCCCGGAATGGGCTGAAGTGCAGGCTGTGTTGAGCCGAGGAGACCGCGCCCTGGCCGATGCGCTCTTGGCAATTCCACCGGGCCATTTGAACACACGCCTGTTCTTTCGCACCATGGAGAAACTTGGGCTGGAAAAGGAGCACTATCTGGGCGAATGGAAAGCGGGAAGCCCTCTACCATGGGATATCGTTCAGAGCGGCGTCACTGAGAGCTATTTTCACTACGAGTTGCGCTTGGCTAACCAGGGGCGTACCGGTCTTTCGTGCCCTCCTGACACGGCAGGTTGCCTCACCTGCCAGGCGTGTGACGATGACTGGGCCTTTCGGTACGGCGCCAATGAGAACCGCCCGGTCCCGGCTGCAAAGGGCGGGGCTTGGCGGGCCCAGGACTGGCTTCCCTGGACAAAGCTCAAGGCTCAACAACATGATACCGGCCTGGGCCATGTCACTATAGAACCCATTCCGCTGAAGTAAAGCCATTTCCATAGAGAGAGCTCATGGAAGATACTTGTCCAGGCATGTCGACAGCAGGGACAAGAAAAGTGAGGAAATGTCGAGTGTCCAAGAATGAGAAATCTGAACTGAACTTCAGTCGTTTGCCACCACTATTGCGGACCCAACTCCAACCCCTTTACGATAAGGAAGTTTCTTCTTGCTCAAACTTGGAAGTGGACGCAATTCATCATGGAGACGCGCTTGAACTTTTGCCCAAACTCGAATCGAACAGCATTTCTCTTAGCGTCTGGTCCCCTCCCTATTTTGTTGGCAAGGATTATGAGGCCCATCTGGAATTTCGCGAATGGCAGGAATTGCTGCGTGGAGTTATTTCGCTCCATTTTCCAATCATCAAACCGGGCGGTTTCTTGGCTGTCAACATAGCCGACATATTAGTCTTTCGTGACCATGAAATGCCTCGAATCCAGGCCGAGGTTGTCGGGCGCCAACGTTCTTCAGTTACGAGAAAAGACGTATTGCAAGCGATGCAGAAGCATCCCGATTTCAATCGCTATCAGTTGGCGGAACTCCTGGGATGTAGCGAGCAGACGATTGACCGTCGCCTGAACGGCAACAACATACGAGGTGGCAAGTCAGTTGCTCAGACTCGGGTCAAAATCGTCGGCGGGCTTGTCGAGGACTGGGCGTTGGATGCGGGCTTTTATCCGTATGATCGGCGCATATGGGTTAAGGACCCCGCCTGGGAAAACTCACGCTGGGCCAGCCTCTCATATCGATCAGTAGACGAGTTTGAATACCTTTACATCTACTGGAAACCCGGTATCACGAGAATCGATCGAAGCCGCCTGACGGGAGCTGAGTGGAAGGAGTGGGGATCGCGCGGTGTCTGGCAATTCCCCTCTGTTCGGAGCAATGACGACCACGAAGCCAAGTTCCCTATCGAGCTGCCTACCAGAGCAATAAGGTTATTGACAGATCCCGGCGACATCGTCCTTGACTGCTTTGTGGGCAGCGGGACCACTGCAATTGCGTCAATTCGCGAGAAACGACACTTCATTGGCATAGAATTGGATGCGGGTTACGTTCAGTCAGCTCGTAGAGCGGTTGCCAATCAGACGATCCGCCTAATTGAATCACAGTCCAATTACCACGCGATTCCTGACGTAGAAATCGACTGATATCAATAGAGCTTGAAAGTGAACACAGAATGCTAATCGATCCATACTCCCTGAGCTCAGAATTAGAGCAACTTGAGCAAATCGAAAAGGCGTCCTTGCGTATGATAGTACAAGCCATATTTGACTTTAGAGAGAGCGCAGAAGAGATTTTTCGAGAGGAAAAAGTACAACTATTCCGAACTGACCCCTAAGTCGTACGCTCTGGATGGCGTTACGATTGCTGCCCTGCCCAATGGGTTATTGCAGGAGCGATATAACCCCAACGCAGTGGACGGAATCTGGCTTGCAGGCAGAAACGCGCCTTCAAGAGGAGAAGCATTCCGAGTTCGCTTGTCGTTCCCAAAACTGAAAGCAAAGGCTAGCTGGCGAGTACAGTCAATTCCTATATCGGCCAAACTTTGGCAATGGACCAAATAGATTCGGGAAAAGAAAGACCAACACTCCCAGGGACTAACCTTTTTTCGGATACAGGAAGGGTTGGCACTACTTCGCTTTAGAATTCTGTAGGAGAAGGAAATCGGAAGTAGCCCATCTGGTCAGGCGTCCTTCTTCATCCAATATCAAGACTAAAGCAAGCTTCCTTTACTTATGCACCGTAATTCTTACAACAACGGCGTAGTGGCCTATGCCTTCGAGAGTTTCGCTTCTCTTCCTTTGCAGGCCCATGTAAGTGCACGCCACGGCGGCGTATCGCCAGAGCCATGGCGCAGTCTGAATTTCAGCTACAGTCGCGGCGACGAGCGCGCACGTGTCCTCGAAAACTTCGCCCGCTTCTGCGCCGCTCTCGGCAGAGACCCCGCCCACCCTGTCCGCACGCACCAGGTCCACGGTACAAGGGTTGCCCGGGTTGGCTGGACAGAGGCCGGCGCCCGCCAAGAGAGTTGCGACGCTCTCATCACGGATGCGGTAGGGTTGCCCCTCTTTCTTGTCTTCGCTGACTGTGTCCCACTCTTACTCTACGATCCGATAAGCCATGCGCTGGGAGCCTGCCATGCAGGCTGGCGCGGCACGATCGACGGAGTTGCGACGGCGGCACTGGAAGCGATGACGGTGGTTTTCGGAACCAGCGCCGCCAAAGTACGCGTGGGAATAGGTCCAAGTATCGGGCCGGAGAGCTATGAAGTAGGCGAGGATGTAATCGGGAAGGCGATTTCCACCCTTTCCGGCGGCGAAAAATACTTCTGCAGGCACAACGGCGATCAGTCCAATCCCTGTTTCGACCTCTGGAAGGCAAACATTGACCAGTTGACAGCTGCAGGTGTCCCGGAGGGGCAAATTGAACTATCGGGGATCGACACCGCACGCAATACGCATGAGTTCTTCAGTCACAGGGCCGAAAAGGGCCGGTGCGGCCTCTTTGGACTCCTGACCTGGCTGGAACCGCGAGAATAGGGGCATCGTTCGCAAGTCAAGATATGATACAATTGGGAAGGATACGAAAGTCTATGGATTGATGTCGAATATCGTCCGGAGTGCAGAGCAGTTTCGCAGATGAAGCAGGCGAAGTCGCCGACCTTTCGGCCCCAATCGATACTCACGAGTCTCAAGGTTGGAGCCACTTTGCCATTTGTACAGTCGGGTTGATTCTGCATGTCGGAAAACGCAAACCTGTTTGAGGAGTTGCTGAGTCGGCTCGGTCTGGATGCCTTGCCGACCTACCAACAGATTCTTGAATCGATGGACCCGTTGTCATGGACGCTGGTACTGCTCCTGACCGGAGCAATTATACTCGGCGTCTTTTTTACGCTGAATACACGCTACCGTTTTCACGCCTTTCAGGAGGCCGAAGCCACTCCGGAAATCCTTCTAGCCCGTTTGAAGCAGGATCCGACTTACCTGACGCCAGCATCAATTATCAATAGGCTCGGCGCAGATATGACACTTCTCCTCCTGGAACACGGCGACCAGATTACCGCCCCGCAGTGGCGATCGATGTGGAACCGAGTGCGAGAGGAACTACTGGGCCTGCTATCCTCCCAACATGCATTTGGCCCAATCTACGCTCTGGCACATTACTACCAAAGCACGGATACGCAAGAGCCGGACAGCTTGCGCATCCGCCGCACCGCGCTGATCCACAAGCTGGGCCAACGCCGGCAACTTGAACCCGGCGCCGATGGCATGGTAGCCCAGCTGCGGCTTATCAGGCATCCCGCAGAGCAACTTGGCGAACTAGGTTTCGACGGACCGACGATCTGGTTAGAAAATCATGAGGATACTATGCCAATCCAAGGCCCGATCATCCAGATGGATTCGGTGCGATTCGATACGGTCGATCGCGCGAGCGTCAATCTACTGATTCAGAGGACGCCAACCGTAGGCGGGAACTTCAACGTACAGTTGGAGAAACGAAATGATATGTGGGTCGTGGTTGACGAGCAGGTCAACTGGGCGCCTTAGCATGTTTTTGCCACCCTCCGTCGTCAGACAGCACCGCCGGCAGACCGCTCCATCCAGCAGCGAGCGAGAATGCGTGCCGCCGGTTCGCTGCCAGGTCCAAACTCCCATTCAACAGTGTTGGCTAAGCCTTTCCCGTGACAGGAGCCTATGAACGAACTGACGTTGACGCTCGCCGCTGCATTGGGCTTCTCGAATACCCTTGTCGCGTCGGTGATAGTGATTCTTGCCTTTTCGCTTCTGGCGTACACGTTAACTTACAATTTCCGCCATCCGGTGGCGCGTCGATTCGCTTATCTTTTGGGTTTGGTTATGGTGACCTACGCGTCGGAGGTCGCCCTGACACAGGTCGTCAGCGCCGATTCGGCGTCCAAATGGCTGCGGTTCGAATGGTTGGGCATTGCTCTCTTGCCCGGGGCCTACTTCGCCTTCTCCTATGCTGTGCTGCGCACGACGAATTACCACACTGACCGCCGCAGACTAATCAATTATGCAATAGGCCTTCTTTCCGTCGCCAGCGCGCTGCTTGCTTTCTTTTCCACCTTGCTGGTAGACGATGTTGAGTTCGACCCGCTTCTCAGCTTCCTTCAACCTGGCATCTTATTCTGGCCGTTTGCCGGGTTCTTCGCCGGCGTTGTAATTCTTTCTCATCTGAACATCTGGAAGGCGCGCCAGCGCTGCCTGACCGCAGAGAGCCGCAAGAGGATGACCTATCTTCTACTGGCATCAGCAGCTCCCGGTATCGGCACGTTTCCCTATCTGATCGCATTGGGCAAGTCCTCGGCTGGCTTGCTTTCGCCGGAGTGGATACTCAGTCTGTCCATCGTGGGTAACTGCGCGATCGGCGCCATGCTGATAGGACTAAGCTATACGGTCGCCTTCTTCGGAGTATACACACCGGACAGAGTCGTACGTTACCGGTTGATTCGCTACTTCGCACGGGGGCCGATTGTCGCCATCTTTGTCATCCTGGCAATTCAGACGATCCCAACCGTAGAGCTCATACTCGGCCTGCCGCGCAATATCGTTCTCTTCAGCGTCATTACCGGAGTAATCGTCGCGGCACAGGTAATTCTCAGCATTTCCAAAGAGTTAACCGACCGTCTCGTCTATGGAGAAGACAGGCAAGAGATCGCCTGGCTGCGCGAGCTGGACAGACGACTGCTGACAACAACCGATCTGCGCCAGTTTCTCGAGAACCACCTGACTGTACTGTGCGAATTGCTGCGGGTCCCTTCCGGATTTGTGGCTGCGGCGATCGGCACCGACCTGATCCTGGAGGCAACTGTCGGTCCGGAGGGAACGCGGCAGGAGATCCTGGATGACAAGGATTGGAGCGACGCCATGAACGAGGCGCTGAGCCATGCCCGAAAGAACGGCAGGTCTCATTTGTCGGGGACCGTGCAGGTAGTCGATGGAGGAGCCAATTCGACGGAAAACGGCCGGAGATCGCCCCGGCAGATGGCGACTCAGCCGGCCGAATTCGGAGGATACTGGCTCTGGCCCGTTCTGGAACCGGCAGGGGAGCGGAAAGGAGAAATCGTGCTGGGCATGTTGGGGGTGCGCGCCCGCGACAGTTCGCCGCTTATCAGCTCAGAGGAACGCGCCCTGTTGGCGCAACAGATCGACAGCGTCGCAAAGGCACTGTTGGACCGCAAGATGCAGATGCAGGTCATGGTGGCCCTGAGGCGAATCATTCCCGGCATCGACCGCGTCCAGCAGATCAGAGGAATTGTGCCCTATGTTTCAGAGAATACGGAGGTGCCCCCGACTGAACTGCTTGAGCCGAGCCCAATTCACAATCCTGAATTCGAAAGCTGGGTGAAAGACGCGCTCAGTCACTATTGGGGGGGCCCCAAACTGACTCGAAGCCCGTTGATGCAGTTGCGTGTGGTGGACCGGGTCGTCGAAGAGGCGGACGGCAACCCCGGCAAGGCTTTGCGCCTGGTGCTGGGGCGCGCCATCCAAAACCTGCGACCGGGCGGCAAACAGGACCTGAGTACACCCGAATGGCTGCTCTACAATATCCTGGAGATGCGCTTCATTCAAGGCCGCAAAATTCGCGATATCGCCGGTCGTTTGGCCATCAGCGAGAGTGATCTGTATCGCAAGCAACGGGTCGCGATCGGCCAGGTTGCGAAGGTGCTGACGGAAATGGAGCAGAGCGACTGGGACGCCCTGCTCAAAATGCAGGAAGAAGAAAACGCGGAGTTTATCGAGAAAGCAAATTGAGACAGGCGAATTCACGGCGACGCGACGCCGAGTCCGCCGCAGGCGCTCCAAGGTTATTCTACATGACTGCCAAAAGGTACAGGCGGCGAAGATTTCAGAAGACCGGCCCCACGGCCGGAATTCAGGCGAAGGCCCGGAAAGTATTTGCCAGACATACCAAAGAGGCATTAGGGGTTGCGGTCTTTCTTTTCGGCGCCTATCTGGGCTTTACTCTCATCGTTTCCGGCCAGGAATCGTGGACCATCTGGCTGGCGGGGAGAATGGCTTGGCCGCTTGTGTTCAGTCTATTGGTAACTGGCGCCGTGATGATGCTGGGGCGCCGGTCCGGCTACTGGCATCCGGAAGGGCTGGTCGGCGCCGAGCTTCTCTTGTTGTCTCTGGCCTCACTGGATTACATTGGCAGCAACCGTTTTTCTGACTGGTCGCTGCCAGCCTTCGGCCAGAGCGCCGGCCTCATCGGCTGGGGCGCCGGCAACCTGTTAATCAGCCTGCTGGGACAGTTACCGGCGGCCTTCGCCACAGGTCTGCTCGCGCTTCTGAGTATCTACTTGCTTTTTCGCCATACGCCATTGATTTACCTGTTCGGATATATTGGCCAGCTGCGCCAGGAGCTGGCCGAACCAATGGCCGAATCTGCCGAGCCGTCCTCTTTGAATTTGGAAGAGTTTTCCGACGCGGACGACAGTGAAACGGCGCAATCTTCACCGAATCCGGAAAACGGCGGTGATCTGCAACCTGCCGCTGCCGTAGACGATCCTCTCTCTGAACAGCTATCACCGGAGTTGACGGAGCTACCGGAATCGGGCCGCCCAATAAAGGCGGAACTGCCTGTGGCTACGGCTGCGCCCGCCAAGCGCAGACCCAAATCCGGCAGTTCAACCGAGCGTCGGTTGAAGCGCTTGCGCAATGAGGAAGAGCTGCCCCCTGCCGAGTTGCTGGAAGACGATGACGGGCAGCTGGCGTGGGACATCGAGGGCATGGGCGTGACGATTCAAGAGACCTTGTGGGATTTCGACATACCGGTCGAGGTCGTCAATGTCGAGACCGGGCCGACCGTCACCCAGTTCGGAATTCAGCCCCTGTACATTGAGCGGGCGGGGCAAAGACGCAAAGTAAGGGTCAGCCGTATTGTTTCCGCCGCCGACGACCTGGCGCTGGCGCTCGCGGCGCCGGCCGTCCGGATTGAAGCGCCGGTTCCCGGCCAGCCTTATGTCGGCATCGAAGTGCCGAACCCTGAGAAGACGATGGTGGGTCTGAAAAGCATTCTGCAGGGCAAACAGGTGGCGAGACAGGGGGGAAGACTGCCGCTGGCTCTCGGGAGGGACACCTCGGGGACGCCAATTGTTTCAGACCTGGCGCGAGCCCCGCATCTGCTGATCGCCGGCGCCACTGGGTCCGGCAAGTCGGCCTGCATCAACGGAGTGATTGTCAGCCTGATGATGTACCACGGACCTGAAAGCCTCCGTTTCATTATGGTTGACCCCAAGTTGGTGGAACTGTCGGGCTACAACCGCATCCCCCACATGATTGGAAAGGTCATAACTGACCTGGAGGACGTCCACGGCGCGTTGACCTGGCTTCTCCTGCAGATGGATGATCGCTACGTTCTATTTCGAGAGAACAAGGTGCGAGACATTGAATCCTACAACGGGCGGGCCCGGCGCGGGAAGAAGCTGGAACCGCTGCCCCATATCGTCCTCATAGTAGACGAACTGGCCGATCTGATGATGACTGCGCCCGAGGAAATCGAAAAGCAGCTGGTTCGCCTGGCACAAATGGCACGCGCCACCGGCATTCATCTTGTCCTCGCCACACAGCGGCCCAGCACCGACGTCGTGACCGGCCTAATCAAAGCTAACTTTCCTTCACGCATCGCCTTCGCAGTCACGAGTCAGGTCGACAGCCGCGTTATCCTGGATACGCCAGGGGCTGAAAAACTGCTTGGCCAGGGTGATATGCTCTTTATGCGGCCGGACAAGGCGAAGATCGAACGCGTGCAGGGCAGCTACGTCAACGACTCGGAAATCAAGCGCGTGGTCGACTGGTGGCAGGAGCGTGACCTCCTGGAGAATCCGAAAGGCCCTGCGGCAAAGGTTGCCCCCTGGATCGGCCTTCTGGACCGACTGGATGACGAGGAGGAACTGCTGGCGGAGGCCATCGACGCCATTCGCGACGAGCAGACGATCAGCGCCAGTTTTGTGCAGCGAGAATTGAAGATCGGCTATCCTCGTGCGGCGAGGCTGGTCAAGCTGCTCGAATCGAAAGGCCTTGTCAGCGCAGAACTGGCTGGCGGCCAGAGACGGACGGTATTGGTGAAGGCCGACGCCGAGTCCGGCGAGGAAAACGAAACGCTCGAACGGGCTTGAATCTGGACTCAAGACGGGCGCCTCTTCCACAATCCGGCCGCCGGCCAGAATTGCCCGCGGACCTTAAGAGCCAGCCAAATCACTTACAGACGAATCAGGAGCGCACGACATGCCCTACTCCTTCCAGCCCAATGCCATGTACCGCATGCCGACCCACTTTGGCCCCCGGACAGGTCCCCGCCGCGGGCCGGACGGGCGCGGATTCGACTGCGTAAACAGCCCCAAGAGCATGTCCTACTCGGTCAGCTATCTCACGCACGCCGCAGCCGCGGAGGCGCTCTTGCCGCCTGGCTTTGCCCTGAACGGGGAGCCCGTGGTGACGATCAGCGCAACTTACATGAAGGAGATCGACTGGCTGGCGGGAAGGGGCTATAACACGCTGGGGGCTTCGCTTCCAGTTTGCTATACCGGCCAGGTGGACAATGTGACTGGCAATCTTCTGCTCGTGCTGTGGGAAAACCTGACCGATCCCATCTTGACAGGCCGGGAAGAACTGGGGTTTTCCAAGATCTACTGTGAACTGCCCGAGCCTGTTGTCTATAACAACAGTTCCCATTGCATCGGCAGCTGGCTCGGCTTCCGATT
This sequence comes from Caldilineaceae bacterium, assembly GCA_965200615.1. Taxonomy (GTDB): domain Bacteria; phylum Chloroflexota; class Anaerolineae; order Caldilineales; family Caldilineaceae; genus Bin5. Next base: position 4,359,846 of record OZ241377.1, read on the forward strand.
CCTGAACTTGCGCATTCACGACATGACCGAACTGTCGGAGAAGGAAGTCGCTGCACAGTCTGCAAAAGGGGGCGGAGACGGAACACTGCACTACAAATACGTTCCGCGAACGGGCGAATGGGGCACGGCCGACGCCGAATACGCCGTTCTGACCCCTGCGCATACGCCCAACCGTCGCGTCCTCGGTATGTGGCGCGGCCAGGGAACTGTTCAATGGCATCGGGCCAGGTGGGAGGACATGCCGACCCAATACAACATCGTCAACTGTCTGGCCGACCTGGAAATCCTGGCGTATCGCGGCGCGGTTGTTACGCAGACCATCGGGGGCAAGGATTTGAGCGATCAGCGCATTCTTAAGTAGCCCAATCTTGTGAAGACACTTAAATATTGCCTCGCACTGTCACGACTCCCATGGAGGAAGATCATAAATGAAGGCGAGCTACTCTGAAATCATCACCATTGAACCTGGAAAGCGGGGGCGGGGGGGGGGGGAGGCAAGCCCTGTATTCGCGGGCTGCGAATCACGGTCTATGACGTGCTGGACTACTTGGCTGCCGGCATGTCGGAAGAGGAGATTCTCGCCAACTTTCCCGACCTGCTGTCTGAAGACATTAGAGCTTGCCTTGCATTTGCCGCTGACCGCGAGCGTCGCCTCGTCTCGCTGCCCCCCTTATGAGGCTTCTCTTCGACCAGAACCTTTCTCCTCGACTCAATAGAAAATTGGAGGGCTTGTTTCCGGGGTCCCTCCAAGTCCAACTCCTGAGCAAGCGACTGTATTACCGAATTTGGATGAGCAGTAGGCAGCAAATCGAGCGATCCCCCGCAGCCCTAAGACTAAGGAGACGCTGATTATGCGGCCTCCGCCCAGCGCAGGTCGGCCTTGCGAGCGTTCTGGCAGACGCCTTGCTTGCCAAAGGCGGCGCCGTTGCGGGCGCGTATTGGGTGATCTTGCGTTTCCGGGCTTCGAGGGTAAGTCCGCATAGGGCTTGTTCGTGTGTGGAGACGCGGACATAGCCGAAGGTTTTGCGTTGTGTGTCGGCTATGATTGTCGCCTCTTGCTTAATCGTGAACTCGCATTCTGCAACACGCCTGTTCTATCGTCAAGCGTGCGACCTTACTGGATGCTACTATGGGGCAAATGCAGAACACATATTCTATTATTGAACGTGCAACCGCGTTAATGACCCACCTGTGACTGAAATAGAAAGAGCGGTCCCGGTGAAGAACACAGCCCTTCCAAATAGGTTGAACATTTCCCACTCCCTGAATTCGTAATGTATACTGTAGCTTCAACTGGGCGGTTAGCTCAGCTGGTTAGAGCGATTCCCTTACAAGGAATAGGTCGGCGGTTCGAGTCCGTCACCGCCCACCATTTAGGCTATTCTTGCAGTCCTTTAGACTTTCTCTTTTCACGAGTCCGCCCAGAGTTTGGCCTATTCGGCACACGCAAGGTCACAACTTTTTTTCGTCCTCTTCCTTGTGCCCAGTCTGCCACACATCTAGGGCTCGTTGACAATTGATGAATTCTGACACATTGGCGACAATAGAAGGATGTCTACAACTAAAATTGCCGACCACCAGTGGCAGAAACTGTACGCATTTCTGCAAGGACACTCTCGTGTGTACGCAGGGCAAGAGTGTCGCCGTTTCATTGAGGCAGTCCACTGGATTCTGGGCGCCGGCGCCCAGTGGCGTGAACTGCCAGACCGCTATGGCAAGTGGAACAGCGTATTCAAGCGCTTCGCACGCTGGGACGAGAACGGTATCTGGACCGACATGTTCACGCAGTTCGCTCAGGACCCAGAGATGGCAGCAGTGATGCCGGACAGTACAGTTGTACGCGCCCATATGAGCGCAGCGGGCGGCTCAAAAAAGGGGGCCCACAGCAGGAACAGCGCCTCGGTCGGAGCCGGGGCGGATTCAGCGGCAAGATCCATCTCCTCGTCGATGCCTTGGGCTTTCCCCTCAAGTTCATATTGACCGGTGGTGAGCACCATGCTATGACCCAGGCTGAAGCGTTGCTCGCCCCTTTCGATTTTGATGCCGTCATTGCCGACAAAGGCTACGATTCCGACCCATTGCGAGAGCTGCACGCAGCCCGACAGGTAGAGGTGGTCATCCCCTCCCGCCGCAATCGCAGGCAACCAGGGGACTATGACCGCATCCGCTACCGAGAACGCAACATCGTCGAGCGTTTCATCAACAGACTCAGGTGGTGTCGCCGCGTTTCCACTCGCTATGACAAACTGGCACGACGTTACATGTCTTTCCTGCATTTTGCTTCTACTCTGATATGGCTTAAACAAAATGTCAACGAGGCCTAGTCCGGTGTTCTGATGAATTGCCAACATTGTGGACGCGAAGTGGAGCCGGAAGCCAAGTTTTGTGTTGATTGTGGCTCTCCTCTTGAACTCCGATGCCCAGCTTGTCAGACACCTTATGACCTAGGAGGTCGCTTTTGCGCTCTCTGTGGACGCAGTTTACCAGAAATTCTTCCCCCGGGCCGGTCGGCTTATCTAGAAAGGGAATCGCTGGAACAGCCTGAAGTGGCGGACCAGAAGGAGATAGTTGGTAAATCTACTCAACCACTTCCGCGTGACTTAGCTTGTCCCCGTTGTCACCAGAAAAACACCATAGATTCCGATTACTGCTTTGCCTGCGGAATGCCCTTGGAAGGCAATTCACTTGATTCGCAATTGGATGGCCCACATCCTACACACTTTGCTAACTCATCACCTGACACTCTCACTGGTGCCCAAGCAGGTTTCTGGGAGCGCCTCGCGGCTTACACTATAGACATCGTCCTTGCGTTCTTCGCCGTAGCCTTGCTGGTCGCCTTGTTTTCGAACGCCGACGATTCATTTGCGCCATTGATGGTAATTTTGGGTTATTTCGGTTATTTCACTGTGTTTGTAGCCGCAAAGGCTACAACCATTGGAAAATCCTTTCTCAAACTGTACGTAGTGCGGACAGACGGTTCCCGAGTAGGTATCGCACGGGCCTTTTTTCGTTCCGTTGCCCAGTTCACAGCATTAGCAATAGCTTGGGGTACTCTTTTAGGTGTCTTCATTCTGATCTACCATTACCGGAAGCACAGAAAGGCTGTCCATGATGCCATCTGCGACACTATGGTTGTAAAGAGTGACAAACATCTTCTTTGAAAGCACACTTGAAACACTGTACTTTGACTACTAAGTTCTCGTTAGACTTGGTTCTTCTGGGCGAGAGCAGGATTTCGCCCCCACTGGGGTCAATTCACCTCTGGCGCCTACTCCCCAATATCTAAGAAGCTGTTTGAAAAGGGTCAATTGGGTGCCAGGCGGCGTACCATGAGACGAATCATAGCGATATGGATAAAGGCGACACTGCTTTCGGGCAGTCGTTCATAGTCTTTACAGAGGCGACGATTGAGGCCAAGCCAAGCGAAGGTGCGCTCCACCACCCAACGACGGGGCAATACGGAGAAACCTTTTTGTTCTTGCGGGCGGAGGACAGGTTGAAGGCGGAAGCGAAAACGCTGCGCAACCCATCTCTGCAAAGAGCCGCGATAGGCGCCGTCAACCCAGATAAGACGCAGTTTCTGGCCGAAACCGCAGCCTCGTCTGAGCAGTTGCCGTGCCCCATCGCGGTCAGGCAGGTCGGCAGCAGTGACCAGGACGGCCAATGTGAGTCCCAGCGTATCGACAAGAAGATGCCGTTTCCGTCCCGTGATGCGTTTACCGCCATCGTAGCCTCGCACACCTGCCGGTGTATGGCCAGTCTTGACTGTCTGACTATCGATACTGCCAGCCGTTGGATGCTTGTGTCGTCCGCTTCGATGACGAACCCGCACTCTGAGCGTGTCATGCAACCTGCGCCAGGCGCCATCGTCCCGCCACTGCCTGAAGTAGGTGTAAACACTCTGCCCTCTGCCACGGCGGAAAATCACTCGGCAGCATCCGCCACTGGATGCCACCCACAGTCAGGTAGAGAATGGCATCAACCACCAGACGCATATCCAGGCTGCGTGGTCGCCCGCCCGGTTTGGCTGCGGGAATCAGATGCTGGATAATAAGCCACTGGCTGTCAGTCAAATCTGTTGGGTATCGTTTTGTTTTCACAGAGACTACGTATACCACAATTTGGCCGACAGCCTTTACTTTTCAAACAGCCTCTAAGACAGGGTAATGATGGAGTTTCTCCTAATTGCTTTTGCTCCTGGTCTTTTTTGGTTGTGGTTATTTCTACGTCAAGACAAGATTCGGCCCGAACCCCGGAAACTCATCGCTACTACTTTTCTTCTTGGTTGTGTCTCTACAATCCCGGCAGGAATAGGCAATGCCATACTTGGTGCCGATGCTCTACTTAAGGGGTCGCCCCATCTAATGAGCGTCATTACGGCAATGACATTCGTGGTCGGCCCGGTGGAAGAGCTATGTAAGTTTGGGGCCGTCCGTCTAGGACCCTATAGGACACTGTATTTCGATGAGCCAGTGGATGGATTGGTTTATTCATCTGCTGCCAGTCTTGGTTTTGCCTCCCTCGAGAATCTTCTTTACGTCCTACAATATGGACCTGAAGTGATGATAGGTAGGGCCCCGCTGAGCACTGTCGGCCACTTGGTATTCGGCAGCATTTGGGGTCTTGCCCTGGGCAAATACTATGTTTCAGGAGGCAGACGACGATCATTACTGTTCGGTTCGCTTGCGTTGGCCGCGGGAGCCCATGCCCTATTCAATGTGTTGGTCTTTTCATATCCTTTGGGTGCTGTGGTTCTTACCCTCTTGGGAGGGATCTGGAGTTTCCGGGGCATTCGCAAAGGCCAAGAAAACTCTCCCTTTCGATTCCGCCGTAACTACCCCCATGTTCGCTGCCTAAATTGTGGCGAGTTGATGATTACTTTCAATCGTTTCTGCACGAAATGCGGAGCACAGAGAAAAGAAGGAATTGGAACTAAACTTTGTAGCAACTGCGGCAGTTCCGGTAGTTCGGATGCCGCCTTTTGCACGAGTTGTGGTGATCAGTTCTTGACAGGGTAACAATCGTCAATCCAGCAACTGAACGGTTCGCCTCTCCTGTGCACTACGTATGGCCGAATCAACGATTTGCTGGCCGATCCGACAGATCGCCGGCGACAACGGGCCCTCCGGCTTCTGCCCAGTCTCCAAACAGTTCATGAAATACTGGATCACATTCTCGTTGGGCGGCGAGAGCCGGTCAACCGGGTGGTCATAGCCCGCGGGACACGCGTGCGTCTGAACGCGTACGGTGTCTTCGTAGTCGTAGCTGCTGATCGTTCCCTCGCTCCCCTTGAGCACAAAGCCGCATTTAGGCTGAGGCTGCAGGGTCCACGGGTCTGTGAACGTGCCCCAGCGGGTCTCAAACTTGGAGAGCCCGAACGGATATTTGCAGATGGTGATGCTGTGCTCGTCCACTTCCAGGCCGGCCGGCTCATCCACCACGGTCGTTACTTCGAGCGGGGCTCGGCCGTCCAGAAACCAGGTCCCCAGCGTTACCCCGTAACCCAGATAGTCCAGGAGTGAGCCGCCCCCCTCGGCCTTCTGATAGAACCAACTCTCGCTTTTTCGCCGCCGGTACTCTTCGTCGGTCTCCTCCTTGTCGGCAGCGGCCCGCTCTTAATCTGGAGCGATGAGGAGCTCCGTCATCTGCGCGCCCGCCTCGACGCCCTCTACTTCCACCTCTACGGCCTCTCCCGCGCAGACGCCGCCTACATCCTCGACACCTTCCCCATCGTCCGCCGCCACGACAAAGCCGCCTTCGGCCACTACCGCACCAAAGATATGGTCCTCGCCTACTACAATGCCCTCGCCGCCGGTGATACGGATGTTGAAGTGGCGGTGTAGGCTGTCAAGCCGGCTCTGCCTGCTTGCCCCAAGGCCGGCTGCCACACTCTCAAAAACTACAAGCCGTCGTTCTTGCTGACGGCTTCGCACGGATGCTTTGCCAAACCTTTTTGTGTCGGGGGCAGGCGGTGAAGGATTCCGGTCGATGATTTCGGCAGCGTATGAAACAAGCCGGCATGCGTTGGTCCCGAGATGGCGCGCAGGCCATGCTCGCTCTCCGCGCACGTCTGCTCAGCCAACGCTGGCATGAAATCCCTATCTGACCATCTCCCACCCCATTTCTGGACTGCACCCTCTCAGAGCGTCCTAGAGGCCGCCCTGGCCGCCTACCCCGAACAGGCCCAACGGTTTAGGTCATCGTCAGCGTCAGCGACTGCATCCACGCCGGCGAGTTGCCGTCCGTGCCGTAGGAAACGCGCAAACCGCCGCGACCACAGCCAGTCAAGGGAGGGATATTCGGACAGTAAGGATGGACATAACCGCGCCCGCTTGGTCGAAAAGCAGGCCAGAGAGTTTAAGTTCGCCCCTCAGCTTCTGTACGGCCTCATTTTTCAGGAGAGCCGCTTCGAGCCTGCCGCCCGTTCCTACGCCGGCGCCCGCAGCCTCATGCCGATCCTTCCCGGCACGGGCTGGGAGATCGCCCGAACGCTCAACTACTCCAACTACTCCACCGAGCTGCTCGACTATCCCATCGTCAGCATCCGTTTCGGCGCATACTACCTGCGCTGGGCGCGCGACTATACCGGCGGCAACGACATCGCCGCCCTCGCCGGTTACAACGCCGGTCCCCGCAAGGCCAAATACTGGCTCAGCCGCACCGATCCGGACGACGCCCTGTTCATCTACAACGTCCCCTACCACAGAACGCGCCGCTACCTTCAAGACATTCTCATCTGTTACGTCCACTACCTGCGCCTATATGGCTGATGGTTCTCCAGGTTTTCACCGGGGCGTTTAACCTCTATGAATACGGCATTGGCTGTGTTGACGTTGATCTCGTCGATGATTGCCTTGCGCTCGGATTCGGTCTACAATGTCTGTATCTCCCCATTTGACCAATATCATTTTAGCACTTTCTGAGATGGTAACGGCAGCGGCCTGCAGACCGCCTGTGAGAAGGGGAAAAACCGTGGCCGCTGACAACGGCGGAAGACGAGTGGTGCGGCCGCCCGAATTACGGCGGACCAGGCAGGTTTCTACGACCATGACCACGGAATAGCGAATCGCACGGCTGGAAGGCGAGATCGGACAGATGGCAACGAAGGCGGACATCGAAGCGGTGCGCGGAGAGATTGCCGGCGTGCGCAGAGAGATCGAAAAACTGTCCGCAACGCTCACCTGGCGCATGATCCTGATCTTGAGCGCGGTCCAGGTGATCGGGATCGGGGCACTGTTACAGTTCCTGCCCCGCGCGTAGTTCCACCGGCCGGCCACAGGACACACCCATGGTTGCGAAATCGAAGCAATACGCCCCAGGAGAAGAAAAAGGCTATCAGGAAGGGAAGCAGGTCGGCTATCACGAAGGGCGGGGTGAAGCACGCAGCCTGGTAAGTCATCCCGGCCAGCCCGCTGTGCGCGGAGACGCGTGTACTCGGGGTTCAGTGGTCTCAGCTCAGCGCTGTCTCTCCCTGCGGAACGGCGGGAGGCCGGGTATGCAAAGAGTAAGGGAATAGTGGAGAGGCGTGAGGCGTGGGAGTGAGGCGTGAGATGACTTCGCTCGCTTCGGTTTTCGGTCAGGAGGAGATCTTATGAGGGAAACGGGCAGGTTTTGGCGTGCGGGGCTGATTGGAAGGGGGGCGCTGGTTATGCTGTGTCTTATTGCTGCGGGCTGCGCCTATGCGCCGGCGGCGGAGCAGGGCGGGAGGCCGGCGGAGAGGTGCGTGGCGGAGGGGCGCGTTCTGAATGTGGGCTTTTACGCGTATTTCGCGCCTGTGAGCTACAGCGCGGACGGGGACCCGGACTCGGAAGGGTTTGGGAAGCATCTCGGCTATGAGGCGGACCTGCTGACGGCACTTGAGGCGATGGAGGGCGCCGGCTTTTCGTTTGCGCGCCATCCGATTGCGGTCTGGGACGACATCTGGCTGCAGGCGAGTACGCCGCAGTACGATATTGTCGGGGGCGGCATCACGATCCTGGATTCGCGCACTGTGGATGCGGCGGGCAGGAAGGCGGTGGTGTTCACTTCGGGGCACGTCGCCTTTCGGCAGTCGCTGCTGGTGCGGGCGGAGGATGAGGAGCGCCTGGTGAGCTATGACGATCTGAGGAGCGACGTGCGGGTGGGTGCGCTGGCGGGGACGACAGGGGAGTTCCGTCTGCTGGAGCTGGTGGGCCTTGTGGATGGGGACGGCGTGCTGGCGGCCGGGGCGCGGGTGGAGACGCCGGGGGGCATGGTGGTTGCCGACGGCGGCCCGGACTATGTGATCACGGCGGCGGGCGAGTCGGACAGCCTGGCCGGGCGGCGGCATTTGCATCCGCCTGAGGAGGGGATGCCGCAGGTGGTGTATCTGGGGGATGAGACGGGTGAGGGGGCGCTTTTCGAGGCGCTTGAGTCGGGCCGGATCGACGCGATCGCGCGCGGGGAGATCGGGAACCGGGAGACGGCCTATGCGCGCGGCGGCAGTTTTGTGGTTACGGCGCTTGACGAGGATGTGGAGTACGGCGGTTTTGCGCTGGCTGCGGAGGATGGGGCGCTGGCCGCCTGCTTGCAGCGGATGATCGACTGGCTGACTGACGACCGGAGGATCGGCTATGCGGGCTGGCGGGAGGATGCCGGTGTGTTTATGCGGCGGGCGGCGCTGTGGAATGCGGGGGGCTGAGGCAGGAGGGAGTTTCTGAGCGGGATGGGGCGCCTCTTTTGTGGTATTGCGTAGTGCATAGAGGCAGGGAGGACTGGCGCGATTCCATTGCGTAACCCAGGCCGCCGAGTGCCGCCGCCGTTTCCTGACCATCGTTCTGCTCCTCCCCAGGCCTGGTGATTCGTCCCATTATACACCTTAGCTTGTAGTCCAGTTTTTGGGGCCAAGCTCAAAGAACATTAAATGAGAAATAGCTTGCCAGTACACACTCGACGGCATCCAACATATACTCGACAACATTGGGGGAAGTCGGACAGACAAGATCTTCGGCGGGTTCATCTGCTGGAGCACCACCTTGCCGATGTGGCGGCCTGCTTTGAGGTCCTGTTGAAACAACCGACGATCCGTAAGCGACTGGCGCGTGCTGGAGGGCTGAGTGACCTGGACGAGACGACTGCCGCACGGCTGTGCGTCTTGGTTGCTTTGCATGACATCGGCAAAGTGAATGTCGGGTTTCAGGCGCAGATCTGGCGTACCGAGGATCTTCCTCCGCGGCGCAAGAGGCCGCCGCGTGCGGGACATGTTACGGATCTCGTGCCTGTGCTGGAGTGGAAGGATGAGGAGACGGCGGACTGGTTCCTCGACGCTCTGTGCGCGACCGGGATTATGGAATGGGACAGCGATGACGGGTCAACCGTAAGCGGCCTGTTGATCGCGGCGTTTTCACATCATGGCACTCCGTTAAATCGATTTGCCAACCGCGCGGCCAACCCCGCGGCCTGGCGTCCGTTTGGCGACCTCAACCCGCGCCAATGTGTCGGACACATCGTGCAGCGCGTACGCGACTGGTTCCCGGCAGCCTACGCGCCGGCAGGGGCGCCTCTGCCTTCGGCCCCCGGCTTTCAGCACATGTTTCTGGGCCTCTGCACGCTGGCAGACTGGCTCGGCTCCGACGAACGGTTCTTCGAATTCTGTGACCAGGCCCGAGACGATTACATCGTTACGGCGCGGGAACGGGCCCACAGGGCCGTCTCTGCCATCGGTTTGGACCTGGAAGCGCAGCGGAACGCTTTGCCGGAGCTGCCCGGCTTTGGGGCGCTGTTCGATATTGACGGCCGGCCCAGCGCCATGCAGAAGCGGGCTGCGGACCTCCCGCTGGATGAGCCTCTGATTATCATCGAATCGGAAACGGGATCCGGCAAGACGGAGGCGGCTCTCTGGCGTTTTGCCCGCATGTATGCAGCGGGACTGGTGGACGGCCTCTACTTTGGCCTCCCGACCCGTTCGGCGGCCTCTCAGATACACAAACGTGTAACGGACTTTGTTCGCAGTATGTTTCCGGCAGACGACATCCCGGAGCCGGTCCTTGCGGTTCCCGGCTACCTGCGGGCCGGCGGCGTGGAAGGTAAGCATTTGCCGAATTACGAAGTCTGGTGGGATGACCGGTACAGTGCAGCCGATCCGGTAATCAAGCGACGGTGGGCGGCTGAAAGCGCCAAGCGCTACCTGGCGGCGCAGATCGCGGTGGGGACGGTCGATCAGGCGATGATGGCGGCGCTGCAGGTCCGGCACGCGCATATGCGCGCGGCCTGCCTGGCCCGTAATCTGCTGGTTGTGGATGAGGCGCATGCTTCGGACCAGTATATGCGAGTCGTTCTCGAAGGGCTGCTGGACGCTCATATCGGCGCGGGCGGCCATGCCTGCCTGATGTCGGCCACGCTTGGCTCAGCTGCCAGGCAGCGGTTCTCTGCGCCGGGCCGTCTTGCCGGCGGGGGCGGCATTTCTCTGCACGAGGCGCTGGAGGTCAGCTACCCGGCCATCACCACGCGCGGCGCGGAGGGGGAGAAGGTAGTTGCCGTCGGGGAGAGCGGCCGGAGCAAGGCGGTCCGGGTTGAGACGTTGCCGGCGATGGAGGCGTTCGTCGCGGCGGCGGACCGCGGCCTGGAGGCGGCGCGGGCGGGCGCAAAGGTCTTGATTGTTCGCAATACGGTCGGCTTCGCAGTCCGGACACAGCAGGCGCTGGAGGAGCGGGCCGCGCCCGGTGAACGGCATCTGTTATTTGGGGTCGATGGCGTACTGACGCTGCATCACGGCCGCTTCGCTGCCGATGACCGCCGCCGTCTGGACGCGGCGGTGGAGGATCAGATCGGGAAGAGCCGCGGACCGGGCGGGCGTGTCATCGTCGGCACACAGACGCTGGAGCAGTCCCTGGACATCGACGCCGACCTGCTGATCACCGATCTTTGTCCAATGGATGTGTTGCTGCAACGGATTGGCCGTCTGCATCGCCATGCGCGCGGCAACCGGCCTGCAGGTTATCGCAGCCCAACCTGCCTCGTATTGATGCCCGAAGATGATGACTTGTCCCCCTGGCTGACGCGGAGGAAGGATACGAACGGTCTGGGGCCGAACGGCTTCGTCTATGAAGACCTGCGCATTTTGGAGGCGACGGCGCGGCTGGCGGCGGAGCACGCGGCCAGCGGCACGCCCTGGGACATTCCCGATATGAACCGGGCGCTGGTGGAGCGCAGCACGCACACGGAAGCGCTGGAGGAGATCACGGAGAAGATGGGGGAGGGCTGGCGCGAGCACGCCATCAATATGGAAGGTGTCTACATCGCCGCCAACCTGACTGCCAGACAGGTGATCATCCGCCGCGCCCGCTCCTTCTATGAGGAGAACCGGGATGTCGTATTTCCTGATGTGGAAGAGAGGATCCGCACGAGGCTGGGCGATGAGGGTGTTGAAATCACGCTGGAGCCGGCCGCGCCCAGCCCTTTTGCAGACAAAGTTATTCCCCAGATCGTGATCCCCGGCCACATGGCCCATGGGCTGACGGGAGAGGAGCCGGTCCCCTGGACAGCGGGGGAAGGTGGATTCGAGTTTATGGTTGGCGACAGGCGTTTTCGCTATGACCGCCTGGGCTTGCGCCAGCTGTGAAAAACAACCAAGTGGACCGAGGGACACCCGTCCGGTTTGCGGGGGAATCTGAATGACCCCGCGTGTGCGGGGGAACCATCCCCGTAGAGAACACCATCTTAGCGTGAGTAGGACTATCCTCGCGTGTACGAGGCACCAGATTGTTCCCACCCCAAATCTGGGATACACCCAACCTCAAAGACAGTCTTGCCTTTCAGTGAAGGATGGTGTATACTTACAAATACTCAAATTAAGATGGTTTTAACTTTTTTTGTAAAGTCAAAAGTTTGAAAAGTGATGCAACTCGCAGGCAGTATACGCAAGAGGGAGGTTTGAATCAAATGGTAGAAGAAAACATCCTGAGGGATCCCCTTATCAGGATCTCTACGTCGAGGGGCTCAACGACCCGTGCGTCGTTGCCGGCGGTCTATGCGGCACTGATGCGGGATGAGGTTGAGTCCTTCCCCGCGCTTAGGCCTCACCAGCGCCACGCTTGGCACGCCTTTCTGGCGCAGTTGGGCGCGCTGGCGATACATCGCGCCGGGCTGAGCGAGCCGCCGGATAATGCCGAGGAATGGCGGCGCATGGTGCGCGAACTGACTCCCGACTTCCCCGACGATGAACCCTGGCATCTCGTTGTGGAGGACATCACCAGACCGGCATTCATGCAGCCGCCTGCCAGATCGGACGACAGGCTAAAGGATTACAAGACCGTTGTGCCGACCCCCGATGGTCTGGATATGCTTGTCCTTTCGAAGAATCACGACATCAAGTCGGCTGTGGCGGAGCAGGCCGATCTGGACGACTGGATCTTTGCGCTGATCACACTGCAGACGATGGAGGGCTTCAGCGGGGCGGGCAACTACGGAATCTCGAGGATGAACGGCGGACTAGGCAGCCGGGCAGCCTTCTCTCTCACGCCTTCGACAAGGCCCGGCGCGCATCTGCGGCGCGATATGCTCGGTCTGTCAGAGAGGTATGCATCGCTGGTGGCCGACTATCCTATGACTGAAGATGGGGTCGGCCTTCTGTGGACGCTCCCTTGGGATGGGACAAAGAGCGAAGTGCTGCTCCTGAACGCGTTGAACCCGTATTACATCGAAATCTGTCGGCGCATCCGCTTGTGCATCAGCGCTGGCGGCGATTTGTACGGCCTCAGAACAAGCTCCAAGGCAGCGCGCGTTGAGGCGAAAAGTCTGAACGGGATAACGGGCGACCCCTGGATGCCGATAAACCGCAAGGAGAGCAAAGCGCTTACGCTGGCCAGCGGAGGATTTACCTACAGACGGGTGACCGAATATCTGACCTCGGCGAATTGGGAGCAGCCCGCGCTCTTGCAGCCAGTCCGCTCCGAACAGAATGAATCGGCGCCGACGTTGCTGCTTGCGCGTGCGTTGGTGCGGGGGCAGGGCAAGACCGAAGGCTACTATGAACGCATCATCCCTGTCAGCCATAAGGTCAAGCGGGCGCTGATGCAGCGCGAGAACATGAACGAGCTTGGCAGAATCGCTCAATCCCGCATTGAAAACATCAGCACAGTCCAGCGCATTCTCAGCCATGCGATCCAGGTCTTCGCGGCCCGGGGCGATAGCCAGAATCTGAGCGCAGAGCACCGAAATCTGGCCCGCCCGTGGCTCAACAGGCTGGACGAATTCGTTGATGCCCGCTTTTTCGACGATCTGCAGGTTGAGTTTGAGAGCGATGACAGGGACGAACGCAGCCGCATACGAAAAGGATGGCTGCTGGATGGAGACAGCGGGGTCGTGAACCGGGCGCGTAGAATCCTGGGGGAGGCTGAAGAAGGGTTGCCCTGCCCGGCCATCCACCGCTACCGGGCCCGCGCCAACGCAGAGAGCCTGTTCGAGGGAAGAATTCGAGGGCCGCAAGGACTGGCGTTTCTATTTGCCGACACAGAACAGGGAGATTAGGAATGACGAGAACAGAGACTGCTGACACGGCCGCCCTGCCCGCGCAGGAACGCCGACCTGCCAGCTGGGGGGATATCGCCGTGGACTTTGCCCGCATCCTGGCCAGCCCCGACTTTCCCCGCGGCGACCTGGCCGAACTGCGGCGCATGGATCCGGACAAGCCGGATGCCGCGGTGGTCTGGCGTCTGCTGGCAAGGCATGAGCAGCTGGGCAGCCCGCGAGTTGAGAACAAGTGGGCGCTCATCCTGCATGGTATCGCGCTGATGACCCCCACCTCCAGCGGCGATGGATCCGGACGCAGCGCGCATGACGGGGCTGTGCCGGTGGGTCGGGCTATTTATTCCGGCGGGGACAGCCAGCGGAGCAGCGCCTACTACAGCGAATCCCGCCTCAACCGGCTGCTTACTGCGCGCGGCCCGATTTTGCGCACGCTGCTGGCCCGGATGTTCCGCATGGTGGCTGCCGCGGGCCAGCCGTTCAACTGGCGGGAAATGGCTGCGTTCATCCTCAACGAAGGGTATGACGAGGATGCCGCGGAACAGGGGCGGCGGCGCATCGCCCGCGAGTACTACCGAGCGGAACGACAAAGCACGCCATCCGAGTAAACACATCCTGGACAAACAGGCGCCGATGAAAGGATCGACCATCATGTCCGTTTCACGTTTTTTGCAGATTCACAGTCTTCATTCCTACCCGGCCGCACTGTTGAACCGTGATGACAGCGGCCTGGCTAAGCGTATGCCGTTTGGCGGCGCGGTGCGCACGCGCATCTCTTCGCAGTGTCTGAAGAGGCACTGGCGCATGGCCGACGACGACTACGCCATCCACAACATTCCCAATGCGGCCAAAGCGATACGCTCCCGCAATGTCATTGACCGTGCGGTGATCCAGCCGCTGCGGGAAGGCGGGGAGATCGACGAGGAAGTACTGTCTGCGGTTGAAGATGCGTTCAACATTGGGGTATACGGCAGCAGCGGCACCAGCGAAAGCGGTCGTCAGCCCCTCCTGCTCGGTCTGCCCGAGGTAGCCTATCTGCGCGACAAGGCCGACACCATCTGCCGCGACCACGCGCACGATGCCAAGGCCGCCGGCCAGAGTGCGAAGGACCTGTTCGGCAAGGAGGAACGCGGCAACTTCAAGGCGTTCCGCCAGGAGACGGCTCTTCCCGGCGGGCTGGAAAGCGCGCTCTTCGGACGCATGGTCACCTCCGACCCCGCCGCCAACATCGACGCCGCGATCCACGTCGCCCACGCCTTCACCGTGCACCCGGAAGAGAGCGAAAGCGACTACTTCTCAGTGGTGGACGACCTGCAGGGCGACGATGAAGATGCCGGCGCGGCGCATATCGGCGACACCGAGCTGACCGCGGGGCTCTTCTACGGCTATGTAGTGGTTGACGTTCCCGGTCTGATTTCGAATTTGCAGGGGTGCAAGGCTGAAGCGTGGCAGAGCGCCGATCGGTCGTTGGGCGCGCAGGTCGTCGAACATCTCATCCATCTCATCGCCACCGTATCGCCCGGCGCCAAGCTCGGCTCCACCGCTCCGTATTCTTATGCCGACCTGATGCTGATCGAGATCGGGACACGGCAACCGCGCAGCCTGGCGAACGCCTTCCGCAATCCGGTCTCCGCTCAGACCGCCGATGCGGCCGGAGCCCTGGCTGGATACCTGACCCAACTTGACAACGCCTATGGCGTGCGCGAGGCCCGGCGGGTGATGTCGGTCGCTGACTGCGACATTCCCAAGTCGGACCGCCTCTGCCTGGACGACCTGGCCTCCTGGGCGGCGGGCGCGGTCCGGAGAGGCGGACTGACATGCACCACCTGATACTCGCGCTGGAAGCGCCGTTGATGGCCTTTGGCGGGGAGACGGTCGACAACTACGGCGTCGTCCGCTGGTTTCCCTCCGCCTCGATGCTGACCGGTCTCCTGGCCAATGCGTTGGGCTGGCGCCGGACTGAGGCCGAACGGCATCGGAGACTGCAGGAGCGGCTGATTTTCGCGGCCCGCATCGACCGCGAACCGGCCGGCGGCGTGCGGATGACAGACTTTCAGACGGTCGCCATTTCCAAGAAGGACAGTGGATGGACGACGCGCGGCGCGCCGGAGGGACGAGAGGGCGGCAACTATACCAACTGGCTGCGCTACCGCGACTACCTGGCCGATATGCGCGTCACCGTAGCCCTGAGGATGGAAGAGGCGGCTGCCGGCCCCAGGCTGGATAATCTGGCTGAGGCGCTGGAACGGCCATTCCGCCCCCTGTTCATCGGGCGCAAACCCTGTCTGCCTTCCGTGCGGTTGTTTCAGGGCTTCCAGGAGGCCGAGACGGTCTTGGCGGCCCTGCTGGCCGTGCCCTTGGGCAGATGGGATGAACAAAGGGAGAGCATTCGTGTGCTATGGCCTGCGGGCGAGGGAGTAGAGAGCGTCTACCCCAGCCGCACTTATATGTTGACTGACGAACGCAACTGGGTATCCGGCCTGCACGGCGGCGGCCGCAGTGTGTGCGAGTCTGCCGTCCCCGCGGCCCTGTTCCCTGCGGCCGACAGCGACGATGCGCCAGCGGAGGAGGGAGAACCAGCATGACGATTCAGGAGAGCAGCGTGGTGACGACGCGACAGCTGCAGATGATCCGGGGCAACGTTGATCTGCGTTCCTTCCAGCATTGGGCAGGATCGAGGCAGATGATAGGCCGGCAGACGTTCGATGAGGGGTATGCCATGCACTGTTTTCTTGCGGGCGTATTCGGCGAGCTGGCGCCGCAGCCCTTCCGGTTGATCATTCCCAGGAGCAAGGGCGACCGGCGGGGCGTATTGTACGGCTATGGCCGCGCTGACGTGGGGGCGTTGCGAGGCGCGATCGCACAGTTTGCCGATCCGCTCCAGGCCCGTATATTGCCCGGTTCGAGTCTGGAAGGCAAGCTGATGCCGGCGACGTGGAAGGCGGGTACGCGGCTGGGATTCGAGGTTCTCACCCGCCCTACCGTGCGCCGCGCGCGAGGAGGCAGGAATCCGGGCGGTGAGGTCGATGCCTTCCAGCGGGAAGCGGAGCGCTACCCGCCCAGAGCCATGTCGCGCAGCAGGGAGGAGGTCTATACCGATTGGTTGTCGGAGCAGTTTGAACGCCACGGCGGGGCGGAGCTGGAAGCGGCAAGCCTCGCGTCTTTTCAGCGGACCCGTTCGATGCGGGCGTTAAGGAGGAGGCCCTTCGAGGGGCCAACCGCGTTATTGCAGGGTACGCTTACAGTTACCGACAGCGATGGCTTCACCAGGTTGTTGGGACGCGGCGTAGGGCGCCACCGTTCTTACGGGTATGGAATGCTGCTATTGCGTCCCGCAGGAAAGCCGGCCTGACAGATGTAACTGTTCCGCTTGAGGGGGCGCACGTTAACAATTGAATATTCTACGACATCCTGGCATCGCTGCACACGCTGAGATAGACTCTGCACATCCGAACGGCATTAACTCCGATGGACGGTTCCCCCGCACACGCGGGGATAGACCTTCACTGCATTACAGAGAGGAAGAATGTTAAGAGGAAGACTAGGACTGGAAACTGCACGAATCCCCCACGCAGACCGTCATGGTCTGCTGTGGCTGTCTCGAGGCGCTCTGACTGTGCGGGATGGGACGCTTCGTTTCGAGCGGGACAGCCCTGCCGATTCAAAGAGCCCCTTGGAAAGTGGGCAGTACGGGATTCCGTTTCAATCGCTTTCGATGATCCTTCTTGGGCCGGGTTCGACAGTGAACCACGACGCGTTGCGCCTGATGGCGCGTCATGGCACTGCGCTGGTTGCGGTAGGAGAGGATGGCGTCAGGTGCTACACCGCGCCGCCGCTGATGCCGGACAGCTCCGAGATAGCCCGCCGGCAGATGCGGGCCTGGGGCGACGCCAGCGGCAGCCGCATCACTATCGCCCGCAGGATGTACGCGATACGTCTGGGCGAACTGGTTCCCCATACGGAGATAGACATCCTGCGAGGGATTGAGGGCGCACGCATGAGGCAGACGTACAAGAACCTGGCCCAAAGGTACGGCATCCCATGGAAGGGACGCCGCTATGACCGCAAAAAACCCTTGTCCGCGGATATTCCGAACCAGGCGATCAATCACGCCTCGGTGGCGGTAACCTCCGCAGCGGTGATTGCGGTTATGGCCGTGGGCGCGATTCCGCAACTGGGTTTCATTCATGAGCATAGCGGCGACGCCTTCGCACTGGACATCGCCGATCTTTTCCGCGACACGGTCTTGTTACCCGCCGCGTTCCAATCCGCCAAGGCGGTGATGGAGAATCCGAAGCTGGACATCGAGAGGCAGACCCGGAAATCGACGGGAGAAATGCTTAGAAGCCAGCGGGTGATTTCAAAGATGATTGATCACATCAAAAAGCTGTTCGAGGGCATCGATCCCATCGACGAGTCGGCCAGTGATTCCCGGGCGAGAGCCAGGAGGTGAGAAATGACAGTTGTGGTTACGACCAATGTCGCAGCACGCTATCGAGGCTTTCTGGCGTCGGCGATGTTGGAGATAGCGCCTGGTGTCTACACGTCGCCAAGCATGACAAGCGGCATACGAAGGAGGGTATGGGATGTACTGGCTGGGTGGTACGATGAAATGCAGCAAGGGTCGATAGTAATGACTTGGCGTGAGCCATCCGCGGTGGGCGGTCAGCGGATACAGGTCTTGGGAGAAGCGCCCAAGGAAATAGTCGATGCCGACGGGATCTTTTTGGTGAAGTACAGTTGAGCTGTTATCCTTTAACAAGGGGGCGAACAAATAAAGATCGCTTAGAGGTTCCCCCGTACACGCGGGGATAGACCCCAGCGCATTGGTTTCTTGCGCAGTCCACGTGTGGTTCCCCCGTACACGCGGGGATAGACCGCGCTGCCCCCGCCGATGGTGGGAGCAGTGATCGGTTCCCCCGTACACGCGGGGATAGACCTTGTTCACCCGCGTCGCTGATTTCATGGAAGGCGGTTCCCCCGTACACGCGGGGATAGACCATGCCAGCGCTGCAACCCGCAGCCCACGCAAAAGGTTCCCCCGTACACGCGGGGATAGACCGGGGAGCTTTCATCCCTCCGCCGCCTCGAAACAGGTTCCCCCGTACACGCGGGGATAGACCGCCATCTCTACCCGGACGCCGGGAAACCGGCGTGGTTCCCCCGTACACGCGGGGATAGACCAATTCCGGACCGTCTGAGCGTGGCGATGACGATGGTTCCCCCGTACACGCGGGGATAGACCTTTCTCGAACGCGACCATGCGCCAGCTGGCAAAGGTTCCCCCGTACACGCGGGGATAGACCATGCCAGCGCTGCAACCCGCAGCCCACGCAAAAGGTTCCCCCGTACACGCGGGGATAGACCATGCTCCAGCACGCCGCCATATTTACGGACCGCGGTTCCCCCGTACACGCGGGGATAGACCGAGTACGTCAATGCCGATCAGCAAACCGGCATAGGTTCCCCCGTACACGCGGGGATAGACCCCTGAACGGCAAGGGGAAGCGAACCCGCCTTCGGGTTCCCCCGTACACGCGGGGATAGACCCGCTGAGAACGACCACGGAGCTTGAAATACTTCGGTTCCCCCGTACACGCGGGGATAGACCGGCGAGGGCGCGGCCGCGGCCATCCATGCTGACTTGGATGTTGGCTGCGAGCAGGATGCGGTGTGCAAAGGGGTAGCGGAACTGATCGAGAATCGCCGCCGCAAGGCACAGAGTGTGAGATAGCGCCAGTGCGAATGAGCGAACACGAGGATTTTGACAAGATCAGAAAAGTGTGAGAACATATGTGCGGAGAAGGTTTTGGCCAGTCCAAACATTCCTGATGCCGAAATTCTCAAGAAAGGCCCTTCATGCCATCCTCTATCGAGTGGACAGACGAAACCTGGAAGTGCGCCGTCTAACGGCACAGTGATTTTGCTCGGACACCGAGCACGTGATCAGGAAATCACGTAGGTCAACTACCTTACCCTAACCCGAAAGGGGGCGGGGAACAGAGCATGGTAGTAAAGAGGGAGAGCTGAATAGTCAAAATGAAAGCGGCTCCTGCAAGACCTGAATCCTAAGACTAAGGCTAGACTGCCTGAATTCTAGTCGCCATCGGGGGAAACGTCGCTCCGTCAGGAAATTTGACTGACACCTGACTCTCTGGGGAAATGGGAGGTTCCATACCATTTCCACACCTGACAAAGAGACGAGGCTGACAATGAGACAGCATAAGGCGATGAACGGAAAGTCTAAGGGATACTAACGAACACTGTGACTGGAATTCGGGATGGCCTAAACGTCGAGAGACGCATGGTCACGGAGATTTCATAGTAGTCGATGGAGTAACGACCATCCAGGGAGAGTGGGAAAGCCACTCACAGGGCGAAGGAAATCAGGAAGGTTCGACAACGAGGACACAGTAAAGGAACGCGAGATGCGAACAACCGACACTGCACTCAATGTCATTGAGCAAAGGGGAAAACAAGGGAAACCCCTGGAAAGGCTGTACCGGCAGCTATACAAAAGGGAACTGTACGAAACCGCCTACTCAGAAATTTATGCCAATCCAGGCGCAACAACCCCTGGCATAAACAATGTGACACTCGACGGAATGTCAAACGAACGAATCGACGACATTATCCAAAGAGTGAAAAAGGAAACCTACAAATGGAATCCAGTCAGGCGCACGCACATCCCAAAAAGCGACGGAAAAAGCAGACCCCTGGGAATTCCCACAGGGGATGACAAACTGCTACAAACCGCCATGAAGATACTGCTGGAAGCCTTCTACGAACCACAATTCAGTGAACACAGTCATGGTTTCAGAAGCGGCAGAGGATGCCACACTGCACTGAGACACATCGACCAAAAACACCGAGGTACAGCATGGTTCATAGAAGGCGATATAAAAGGTTGCTTTGATAACATCGACCACGAAATCCTACTGGAAATAATGGGAGAAAAAATCAAAGATGGGAGAATGCTAAAACTAATCAGCAATCTCCTGAAAGCGGGGTATCTGGAGGACTGGAAAAACTACAAAACCCTAAGTGGGACACCACAAGGGGGGATAATCAGCCCTCTACTCACAAACATATACCTGGACAAGTTCGACCAGTGGGTAGAAAAATCCTTAATGCCCCAATACAACCGCAGCCAAAGAGCTAGAGTAGGAAAGCGGAACAACCCTGAATACATGCGCCTATACAGAAGGGCAAAAAAGGCAAGTAATCAGGGGGACAAAAAGTTGGCCAAGGCGCACCGCAGACAAGCAAGGAAACTGCCATCTGTTATGGTAGACGATGAAGGCTATCGAAAACTTGCATATGTCAGATATGCGGATGACTTCTTGCTCAGTTTCACAGGGCCAAAACGTGAAGCCGAGGAAATCAAAAAACTGGTCAGTGCATTCATGGCGGAAGAATTGAAGCTAACTCTTTCATCAGAAAAGACGCTGATCACACATGCCAAAACACAAAAAGCCAGATTCCTGGGATATGACTTGAGGGTAAGACAGTCAAATCACAGGAAAAGCGCAAATGGCGGGATGTGGTTCGGCATACCTAGAGAAGTCATAACAAAAGCCATGCAGAGGTATACCAAAAATGGGAAACCTCACCAAAGACCGGAACTGATGGTGCGTAGCGATTACGAAATAATCAAAACGTACCAGGATCAGTACAGAGGAGTGGCACAATACTATGTCATGGCACACAACTACTCTCGCATGGGAAAACTGAATGGGGCCATGAGAGCATCCCTAATCAAAACACTGGCAAGCAAACACAAAACCACCTTTATGAAAATCGTGAGAAAGTACAAGACCCGAAAAGAGGCATACGGGAAAACATACAAGGTAATACAAACGTCAGTGCAGAGAGAAGGAAAAAAACCTCTCGTTACTCATTACGGCGCAGTACCCTTGGTCCGGGACGCCCGACCATCAAAAATCACTGACTTCGACAGCAGGCAAAGATTCAATAGAAAATCCGACCTGCTAACAAGAATGAACGCCGAGGAATGTGAAATGTGCGGGCAAACTGGATACGTCGAAGTACATCACGTTCGCAAACTAAAAGATGTGAACAAGCCGGGACGCAAAGCGAAACCGGCATGGGCGCATCGAATAGCGGCGTTGAAACGCAAAACCCTTATTGTCTGCAAGGAATGCCATGTAGCAATCCATAATGGCACCCACAGACAGGAATGGAACGCTCAATAGAACACTCTGGAGAGCCGTGTGCCGTGAAAGTGGCAAGCACGGTTCGGAGGGGGATAGTGGGAAAAGTGCCTCTGGTAACTCGCCTACTATCTACCCTACTCCCGTAACCGGCTGCACGCGAGTATCGCCCGGCTGCGACCACTGCTACATGTATGCCCTCTATCCCCGTCTTAAGGCAATGTCTGCCCGGGGTTACGAGAGCGGCCCGGATGATGTGCAACTGCTCCCTGAACGGCTGCAGGCCCCGCTGTCCTGGAGAAAGCCCCGCCGCGTCTTTGTAAATAGCATGTCGGACGTATTTCACCCCAGGGTGCCGTTTGATTTTGTGCTCGAAATGTTTCTCGTGATGCAGGAAGCGGCGGCGCGCCGTGGTCATATTTTCCAGGTCTTGACAAAGCGGCCTGGGCGGGCGGTCGCTTGGTGGCAGCAGCATGAAGAGCATTTTCCCGATGGCTGGCCGGCTCGAATCTGGATGGGCACGTCGGTTGAAAGCCAGAAATACGCGGCCAGACTGACCGTGTTGTCTCGTCTGCCGGCGCCTATACGCTTTGTGTCGGCAGAGCCGCTGTTGGAAAGTCTCGACTTGTCCCAGTGGCTGGAGGAGGGACTGTTGTCGGATATTGCACGGATTTGGTACCGTTATTTTGCCGTCTCCGGGTTTGCGTCTGCTCTTATTGCATGATCAGACTCGAAGGCGACGAGGCCGCAATCCAGAAAACAGAGCGGCGCCTTGCCGCTTTCGTTATCGATAAGGAGAGGAGTTGAGATGGAGCTTGTGCTTATTTTGGCCTGGGTTGTCGCGTTCCCAATCCTGTGCGGGATCATCGCGAGCAAAAAGGGGCGCAGCGTCGTTGGCTAGGTCCTATTGGGGCTTCTCTTTGGAATTTTCAGCTTACTCGTGCTGATTTTTCTACCCGAGAACCGGCAGGCGGTGGAGGCCCAATCCCTCAAAGGCGGCGGGACCAAGCGCTGCCCGTATTGCGCGGAGCTGGTGAGGCGAGAAGCTATAGTGTGCCGGTTTTGCGGCAAGAATCTGGAGGAACGGCGCGCCAGCTGAACCGCGGTCAGTTCCCATTCCAATACCGCTCTTCGCATCAGCTTCGGCAGTTAGCGATGGTGTCGCCAATACCAAGATTCAGTGATCGGTGGATAGAGTCCCTTTTGCCGAAATATTTCGGCGGTTCCGGCTACTGGACACCAGTGAAGCGCTCCAACAGCGCGTGTCGTGTCAGACAAAACCGAACGAGCGGCGAAGGGCCATGGAGAACACCTTTTTGTCCGCGGAGGGACGCGAAGAACACCTTTCTTTGATCCGCGAAGTTACGCGAAGGGTCGCGATAAGCGCCAAAGGCGTAGCGGATTACCTTCGCATGGCTGCACGGCCCTTTGCGGATCAGCCGCACTTTGTACTCGGAAGTCGCTGTTCAGACAATTGTCAACGAGCCCTGGTTCATACGATTGGTGCGGGTTTTGCACAATTTTGGGGTGGGTGGGGAAGGAGGGGACGCGTCTGGATTGGGAAGGTAAGACGGGCCGGGGGAGGCGGCACTGCCGGATTCAGGCTGCGTAAGGATGTGTTGGTCCATATCGATGGGTTTGGCTCGGGTTTGGGCTGGGTAAGTCGATCCAAGTCGAGTCAGAATGTGTTTGAGAGGGTTTGAGAGTGGGAATTCTTTTTTCCTGACTCATGTTACGCAGATGAAGCCTCAAGCCGAACAGGGATTAGCAGAGCTAAGGCATGGAAAGCCTGTTGCAAAGCCGAGAGATGCAAGTGCGTCTTGAGGGTATAGTGGTTTTGCCTGGTGCGGAGCTTGAGCATTGGGCTTGACCATTTGCCACCGGCTGGGCGCAAACGTCGCTGGTTGAGCATCCGACTGATTTGGTCGTGGCTTATCTCCCGCTCCATCAAGGCCGACATGCCTGTCGCCGTCGTTGCCGCACATGAACTCAGCGGATAGTCCGAATACAGGTCAGAGAGTTTGAACTTCATAGTTCACCTTCTGACCTTATTCTACTCAATTCGTCAACCTACTGCGTAACATCAGCTGGGTACTCTCGATTTACCTCGACTGCTCTCTCGCGGTATTGTATCTCTTTCTTCTTCCTCTTGTTCTGCGTTCGCCCCCTCCCCCCCGTACGCAGAACAACACACATCCACCTCGCCTGCCTCTCCTACCCGCTCTTGGCAACTCCGTCCCTTTCTCTATCTCCTTTATCTCCTGACCTCCCTTTCAAGATATCTCACCCCCATTTTGAGATGCGCCCTTGCCGACTGAATTCTTGGAACTTGCTGAGACTTGTGTTAGGGTGTACTGTCTCGTTTGTTTTTGGCAGGCCCGTTCCGTACAGGAGCGCAAGGGCTGGATCGCGCGCCGCAGACTCAGACTCGGGAACTCCCACCCGGAGGAGCCAGTTCTATGAGTTACGATGGACGAATCTATCGAGTCAGAGTCGGAAAATGTGAACGCGACCTGCCCATCTTTGAAGTCGCGCCTGGCGTCAAGATTGCCATCTTCAACATGCTTGGCGATACCGAAATCGTCGAGACCGCCGCCCGGCTGTTGTCTCGGAATGTGCCGGAGACAGCTGACGTGATTCTGGCGCCGGAAGTAAAGGCCGTTCCGCTCGGCCATGCACTGTCTGCAGCAACCGGACTCCCACTTGTAGTCGTGCGCAAATTGCGCAAGCCGTACATGGTCGACTGCCTGGAGACAGAAGTGGTGAGCATTACGACGGGGGAGCCGCAGACGCTGTACGTAGACGGGAAAGACCTGGCGCTGCTCAAAGGGAAGCAGGCGCTTCTTGTGGACGACGTCATCAGTACCGGAAGTACGCTGAATGGACTGCGCTCTCTGGTACAGAACGGAGGAGGCCAGGTTGCTGGCGAGATGGCAGTCTTTACCGAGGGGGATCCCGGTTCCTGGAAGCAGATTACGGCCCTGGGAAATCTGCCAATTTTCACTGACTGAACTTGGACGGTCAGACGCTGGAATCAGACCGGACGCAGAATCATGATCCTGACTGAGCAGCTGTCGAGAGTTGAAGAGCGATACGAGGATCTGGACCGCTTGATGGCCGATCCCGACGTGGTGGCCGACTACGCGCGCGTGTTGGAGCTGGCGCAGGAACGCAGCGGTCTGGAAGAACTGGTCAGCGCATTTCGCCGTTACCAGGACCTGCAAGGGCAGCTGTCGGACAGCAGGGAGTTACTGACGGAAAGCGACGATCCGGAGCTGGCCGAGCTGGCCGAGCTGGAGATCGCAGAGCTTGCGGACCAGGTTGCGGAGCTTGAGAACGAACTGCGACGTATGCTCCTGCCGAAAGACAGGAATGACGAAAAGAATGTGATCGTCGAAATTCGGGCCGGCGCCGGGGGGGATGAGGCCGGGATTTTCGCGGCAGATCTCCTGCGCATGTACACGCGCTGGGCGGACGATCACAAGTTCAAGACTGAGCTGATGAGCGTTAGCGAGACCGGTGTGGGCGGAATCAAGGAGGCAATCCTAGAAGTTCGGGGCAAGGGCGCGTACAGCCGAATGAAGTACGAGTCGGGCGTTCACCGGGTGCAGCGTGTGCCGACCACTGAGAGCCAGGGGCGAATCCATACCAGTACGGCCACTGTCGCCGTACTGCCCGAGGCCGAAGACGTGGAGATTGAAATCGCGCCGAATGAGATGAAGGTTGACGTGTTTCGCAGCAGCGGCCCCGGCGGGCAGAGTGTCAATACGACTGATTCAGCCGTGCGGCTTACCCATCTTCCGACCGGCATTGTGATCAGCTGTCAGGACGAAAAGAGCCAGCTGCAGAACCGGCTGAAGGCGGTCCGTATTCTGAAGACAAAACTCTACGACGTCGAGATGCAGAAGCAGTTGGAGGATATGGGCGCGGCCAGGCGCAGCCAGGTCGGCTCGGGCGATCGCAGCGAGAAGATTCGCACATACAACTTTCCACAGGGCCGTGTCACCGATCACAGGATCAACAAGACGCTCTTTCAGCTGGAACAGGTGTTGAACGGCGAACTTGACGAATTTATCGAGGATCTGGCGGCGTTTGATCAGGCGCAGCAGTTGCAAGCCATGGGCGAAGAAGAATAACGCATGTATGAATGCCAAGAGCGTCCCCCGGAAAGGGACGGATTCGTACCCTACCTGGCCCCAGGTCGTGCGGACAGCCTGCATGACGCGAGCTTGCGTCGGCACGACGGCGAGGGCAGGAAGGAAGATCGACAGGTCGGAGCAGGGGGCGGCCCAAATCTTGAAGACAGTCCGGACGAGGACCCTTTCCACTGGACTCTGACCACTGGAACGACGGTTGGGCGCGCCTTGATCTCGGCTGCGCAGCGACTGGGTGAAACGAATAGCGAGACGGCGCGACTGGACTCGCAGGTGCTGCTGGCCCATGTTCTGCGACAGAATCGCAGCTGGCTATTCGCCCACCACGAGTATGAACTCAGCGAAGGGGACTGCCGCCGTTACGCAGATCTCATAACGCGGCGCCGGCGGCGGGAACCTGTGGCGTATCTGTTGGGTCGCAAGGAGTTTTACGGACTGGAGTTTGGCGTAGACCAGCGGGTCCTGATTCCGAGGCCGGAAACGGAGCTGTTGGTCGATCTTGTGTTGGCGCAGATCAGCGACAGGGTGGGCCGGCCGGTGGTTGTGGCCGACATCGGCACGGGCAGCGGGGCGATTGCGATCACCGTCGCGATGCACGCGCCGGAGGCGAAGGTCTACGGAATCGACATAAGTCGAGATGCGCTTGACGTGGCGGAAGAAAACAAGAGGCGACTCATACCGGATGGTGGACCCGAGTTTCTGGAAGGCGATCTTTTGAGCCCGCTGCCAGAACCGGCAGATGTAATCGTTGCAAATCTTCCCTACATTGCCGACGAGGAGTATTCCGGCCTGCAGTCGGACGTGCGAGACTACGAGCCGCGTCTGGCATTGAAAGCTGGCGCCGAGGGGCTGGACCTGATCGAGCGGCTGTTGGAGCAGCTGCCTGACCGGGTGCAGGCGCGCGGCGCGGCGCTGTTGGAGATCTCCCCCAGGCAAGGAGAAGTGGTGCAGAGGATGGCGCAAGAGCTCCGCCCCAAGCCTTCCTACGTTGGGCTTCGCCGGGATTACAGCGGGCAGGTGAGGATGGTAACGCTGGAGTACTGAGAGCCGTGAGGCGCCTGTCCCGGCTGAGACCAGGGCCTCTTTTGCTGGACGGCTGACGCCGAACTTTTCCGGAACTGTCCGTGTCCTCTACATATTGGAAACTTTTCCAGAGAGTCCCCGATTAACAGGATACGTCTGACCGCTCTTGCCGGACCCCCGTTCAAGGTTGAAAAAGCTGGAGATGAAGAACGGAATCGATTTGGTCGTCCTCGATATGGACGGCACGATCTATGGCAGACAGTTCGCGGGCGGCATCTCCGCGAGGGTGCGGCGTGCGATTGCGGCTGTGCAGGAGGCAGGGACGCCGGTCACCATTGCAACGGGGCGAATCTTTGACTTTGTACGTGGGGTGGCGCCGGCGTTGGGGATAACGCTTCCGGTGATCACTGCGCAGGGCGCGGTGATCGGCGATCCGGTCAGCGGAGAGGTGCTGTACGAGTCGCTGATTCGGGAGGATGACGCGCGCAATGTGGCAGCCTGGGCTGACGGTGAGGAGCGTACGACGGTCTTTTATCTGAACAGCGCCGGCGGGCGTACGCGGCTGGTACAGAGCGCACCCGTCGGAGGGAACGGCAGTAGCGGCTGGGAGGGCTGGGACAGCGCTACCTATGATCACTGGTTCGGCAGCCCCAGAGAGATGCACGTCAAGCTCTTCGACGTCCTGTCTGTGCCGAGCGTCCGTCCTCTGAAGTTCATCATCGTGAACGACCCCACGCTGGAACTCGATCAGACTGCTGCGCTTCAGAGGCGGTTTGGCGGAGGGATTCACATGAGCCGCTCGCACCAGTACCTTGTGGAGGGAACGGCTCCGACGGCGAACAAGGGTCACGGTCTTTTGAGGTTGACGGAGCGGCTCGGAATCGACCCTGAACGCGTCCTGGCCATCGGCGACAACGAAAATGATATCCCGATGTTGCGGGAAGCCGGTCTGGCGGTGAGTATGGGCCAGGCGACCGCGGTCGTACGGGCGGAGGCTGATTGGATCGCGCCGACGCTGGATGAGGATGGCGCCGCGGTGGCATTGGAGCGCTTTGTCCTCGCCTAGTGGAGAGCGCCGGATACCCCTTCCAGCGCCAAGTCCATTCAACGCTCTTTCCGCGCGCGAATCCTTACCATCTGATTTGGGATTTCGCGGCGTTTGCTGCTATACTCTTGGCGAATTTGGATCAAGATAGCAGACCTAGTGAATTCCCCCTCGCAAGTACACCTGCTGCCACCTGGCAAATTGGGCGGGACTCTCCGCCAAAGACACCTTTTTCTGACACGAGCAGCGTAACTGCGCTCGACCAGTCCAAGTGAAAGACCCAGCGGCCTGCGGGCAGTTTACAGCGCCTGCATGCAGCCGCCGCGGTTGGATTTGTCATTAGCCGTTGACGCCTTTCATTCAAAACGCATAAGGAGAAAGCACACCATGCAAGAGAAGCAAAGTGTAAACCGGCGCCATTTCCTGCGGATGAGTTCTGCTGTAGGCGCGACTGCATTTCTGGCGGCCTGTGCGGCGCCGGCGGCGCCTGCTGCCGACAGTTCCGGCGATGGCGAGGCGATACCTGAAATGATCTCGCTGCGTTACCAGTCTCGAGAACCGGAGCGGGCGGCAGGCATTGCACAGCTCTGGAAGGAGTTTTATCCGCAATTCCAGGAAGCCAACCCCAACATCGAGGTTGAATTCCTGCCGGATCCTGGCGGCGCCAACCGCCGTGAAGGCGCTCTGAGCGCGATGGTCGCCGGCAATGCGCCAGACCTGACCGAGTGGTGCTGCTCCAGTTCCACCTTCTTCATGCAGAAGGGCGAGACGCTCAGTTTGCAGCCCTATATCGACCGCGATGCTGAGGAAGTAAACCTGGACGACTACTATGAGGCGCAATTCGATCCCTGGACATTGGATGGAGACATTCACCTGATGCCCCGCTTTACCGGTACCCAGGTGATCTACTTCAACAAGGACATGTTCGACGCCAAGGGTATTGACTACCCGCCGCAGGAGTGGGGCGCCTGGAATTGGGAGGACTACACCAACCTTCTGCGCCAGTTTGCCGATGCCGACGCGCAGCCGCAGATCTGGGGTACCTCGAACTACGGTCTGAACGCCAACTGGCTTTCCCAGTACTGGATTCGAGGCTTCGGCGCCAACATGGTGGACCAGGAAGACAATACACATTGCGGTCTGGATGCGCCCGAGGCCTATGACGCCCTGACATGGATGCGCAGCATCATCCACGATGAACCGCTCTTCGCCTACGGCGCTGACATTGGCATGGGTGTTGTCGAGCTCTTTCTGGGCCAGCGCATCGCCCTGATGGAGATCGGCCCCTGGAATCTGGGCGTGCAGGCAGACGGCGCAACTTTCCGCTGGGACGTCGCCCCGATGCCAGACGGCCCTGCCGGACACACGACCCATCAGTCGGTTGATGGCACGATGGTCTGGAAGGGAACAGCCTATCCGGACGAGTCGTGGGAGCTGATGAAGTGGCTGACGAGTCCTCTGTACGGCCGCCTGTACATCACGTGGGCGCAGAAGCAGCCTTCCCGCAAGAGCCTGCTGCCCGAGTATGCGGAGATCATGCGCGCCGCCAACGAGAAGTTCGAAGATATCAACCTCGATGTATTTACCAGTTCGGTGGGCCAGGACATTGGCGGGCCAGAGGAGATGTTCGCCGAGGACCTGATTACGAAGAATCAGATCCTGAAGCCCGCGTTCGACCTGGTGATGTTGCTCGGTGAGCAGCCGGTTGAACTGATCGTTGATCACGCGGACGTGGCAACCCGCTTCAATCGCGGCGAAATCAACATTGAGGATCTGGGCGCAGAACTGGACAAACTCAGTTAGACAATCGATTCGACAGGCGTGGGAGGTGACCCTCCCACGCCTTTGTCGTACCGAACGTGAAGTACTGCGAGTGTCAAAGAGCGGGGCAGGCGGTATGGATTTTATTTGACCGCAGGCAACGTGTACGCTAACCGGGGATTCAGATGGCAAGCATCAGCGAAACCCAGACACAGAAGGGTCTAACCTCTTGGTTCAGGCGGGACGGGAAGCCAATGAAGCCGTCCACGCGAGAAGCGTGGTATGGTTACCTGCTCGCGTCGCCATGGATCATCGGGTTCATCGTGTTTACGGTTGGGCCGATGCTGGCCTCGTTGATTATCGGCATGTACCGCACCGACTTTCTGACTGAGACGACATTCGTCGGTATCAAGTGGTATCAGAACGTTCTGCGCGACAGTCTTGTGCGCAAGGCGTTGATCAATACAGCGATCTTCAGCTTTACGGTGGTGCCCATCAATACTGCGCTGGCGCTGTTGATCGCGGTAATGCTGAATCAGGGGATCCGGCTCCAGAGTTTCTGGCGCACGGTTTACTACCTCCCGTCGGTCGTGTCGGGTGTCGCAGTTTCACTACTGTGGAAGTGGCTCTATCAGCCTGACATCGGCCTGCTGAATTCGGTCCTCGGCCCGATGTTGCGTCCCTTCGATATCGACCCGCCGCGCTGGATCTTCAGCACGGAGTGGGCGCTGCCGTCACTCATCATTATGGCCTTCTGGGGCGCGGGCGGCGCTATGCTGATCTATCTGGCCGGGTTGCGGGGGATCCCGACCTCTCTCTATGAGGCCGCCGAGATCGACGGCGCCAGCTCTTTCCGCCGCTTTTTCGCGGTCACATTGCCCCTGCTGACGCCGACAATCTTCTTCAACGTTGTCCTCAATATCATCGGTTCCTGGCAGGTCTTTACGCAGGCCATGGTCATGACGCGCGGCGGCCCCAACAACGCCACCCTTACAATGGTCCTGCACATCTACAATACCGGTTTCCAGAACTTCTATTTCGGCTACGCATCCGCCCAGGCCTGGTTCCTATTTGTCATCGTACTCATTTTCGTCATCCTCGCGTTGCGGAGCGCGTCTTCCTGGGTGCATTACGAGCGGGTCTAGGCAGCGAATTCAGTCTTTTTCGAGGCAGGAGCGTCTTGTATGGCAACCACCATCCAAACGGGAACAGCTGTTCACCAAGCTGAACGGTACGGCAACAGCAGAGTCAGCGAAGCTCTCTATCGCTTTCTCCTCTACGGGGCCGTCATTCTGGGCGGCATAGTCTTTGCCATCCCATTCTATTGGATGATGCGCACATCGGTCATGCCGACGACACAGGTTTACCTCTTCCCGCCCGAGTGGTGGCCTGAGCGGTTTGAATGGCACCATTTCAAGACGCCGTTTGCCGTCTTTCCTTTCGCCAAGTTCTTTTTGAACAGCACGTTTATTGCTGCCGGCAGCGCAATCGGCGCGGCTCTTTCTTCCTCCGTGGTCGGTTTCAGTTTTGCACGGCTCCGATTTCCTCTTCGAGATATCATGTTTGTCGTCGTGCTCGCGACCATGATTTTGCCTGAGCACGTCCGTCTGGTTCCCACCTACCTGCTTTTTGTCGAACTTGACTGGATCGGCACCTACCGCCCTCTCATCATTCCGAACTGGTTTGCGCCCGCCTTCTATGTGTTTCTGATGCGCCAGTTTTTTATGACCATTCCGAGAGAACTGGATGATTCGGCCATGATCGACGGCTGCAATCCAATCGGCCTGTTCTGGCGCATTCATCTACCACTGAGCCTGCCCGCGCTTGGCGTCGTCCTTATCTTTATGGTCACCGCCCAGTGGAACGACTTCCTCTACCCCCTCATCTACATTCAGGGCGTGCCCAACTATACGGTCGCGCTTGGCCTGCGCCTGTTTGAGGGGCATATGACGAACAATATGCAGGCGCTGATGGCGGCTTCGATTCTCGGCGTCCTGCCGACGATCATTCTCTTTTTCTTTGCCCAGCGCCACTTTGTTCAGGGGATCGTCGTCTCAGGCGTCAAGGGGTAGTACCGAGTTGATTTCGGCTTGCTGTCACTTCCTTTGCAGGCCGCCAAGCAGTGGCCCACTTCACAATGAGAGGCACCGCGACTGTGCGCACTAAAGAAGAAGACAAGGAACTCGACTACCTGTTCGACCTGCAGGGATATCTAGTCCTGAAGAGCGCCATCTCCAAGGATGACCTGGCGGAGATGAACAGCTGGGTGGACGACCATTGGGCTTATGTCGAAGACCCGCCAATTCTGGGCGAGGCGCAGCTAAACGTCAATCCGGATCCGGAGTACTGGATTGGAAATGTCGAGATCCATAGCTACGGTCAAGACGATGGGGTCAATTTTCAGAATATCGTCGAAGGCGGCGCCGTCTTTGAGAGACTGATAGACCACCCTTCCTGGCATCCGCTTGCTGCACGGTACATCAACGAGGTTAATGGCGTCTCGATCCACGAAAACCTGCTCAACGTGCGGGGACCAGGAGGATTCCTCTATATCCACTGCGGCGGACACACGCCCCTTTTCTATCTGACATTCCGGCAGCACAACACGGGAGAATGGATGGTAGGGCAGATCAACGTACTGATGGCCCTCGAGGATATCGGCCCTGGCGACGGCCCAACCGTCCTGGTGCCCGGCAGCCACAAATCGACCGAGGTTCATCCGCGGTTGGAGCTGGACGGCAAGGGAATTGTTGCCGCCCACCATGAACGCGAGGCCGCCGGCACCGCCCTCGGCATGAAGGAGATCTACCTGGAGGCCGGCGACGCCCTCTTCTTCACCGACGCCATCACCCACGGCTCAGCCGAGCGCACCAATCCGGGATTCCGCCGTTCGGTCATTTTCCGCTATTCGCCCCGCTACCTGCGCACCCGTTTCAACTACCAATTGTCACGTGAACTGGCCGCCCGGCTTACACCGGAGCGCCGGCAGATTCTCGAGCCGGTTGCGCCGCGCGGCAGAATGCTGACGCCGGTGGGCAGTGTCTAGTTGCCATGGCGCTGCCAGCCGCAGCGCACGGTAGTTCGCGCAATGGATATCCTCTATATTCATCCGGCCAAACAGGAAGTCGAGGCGCGTTATGACAAGTTTCGCTCCTGTCCGCCCTATCCTTTCATCCCGGTGGGGGTCGTCGGATTCGTCAACATGCTGCGGGCCGAAGGGTATCAGGTCCGCGGCCTGAACCTTCCCATTGAACTTCTGCAGCGCCCCACATTCAGTCTGCGCCGGTGGTTGAAGAGCCAGCGCATCCTGCCGAAGCTCGTACTGATCGATCTCCACTGGTACGAGCACGCCTTCGGCGCCATGGCGGTGGCCCAGGCGGTCAAGGAGACATTGCCTGATACGACGGTGGTGGTCGGCGGACTGACGACTTCGTATTACGGCGAAGAGATTCTGGCCGACTTTCCTTACGTCGACTACGCGATCCGCGGTGATGCCGAGGAACCGCTGCGTCAGCTGGCGGCGCAGGTGGTTGGGAAGGGTTCGTCACAGGTCGACGATATACCCAACCTGATTCGGCGTCCCAGAAGCGGTCAGAGGCCTGAACAGAATCTCGGCTTCTACTTCGCCGACTCGGCCACGCTGGACAGCCTCGACTTTGTGTCGATGGACTGGCTTTCGAATCAGCGGGCCTATGCTGCGCTTCAGTACTCCGGCGCGGGACTTATGACGCTGCGCAAGCCGAAGCTGCTCAGCCACTGGCTCACGGTTGGCCGCGGCTGCGTCTTTGACTGCATCTACTGCGGCGGCGGTAAGGAGTCCCACAGCGAGCTCGCCGGCCGCAACGGTTATGTACTTCGATCCCCAGAGGGGGTGGTGGAGGACGTGGTCCGCTTAGCGAGGGAGGGATTTCAACAGGTCAATCTATCGCTGGACATCGCCACCTATCCGGCCAAGTGGTGGCGCGCCTTCTTCGCGCAGCTCCGGAACGACGGCATACGGATCGGCATCTACAACGAGTTTTTCCAGCTTCCTTCGAATGACTTCATTGACGAGCTATGCAAGACAGCCGATCTTGCTCACACAGAGGTGGCGATTTCTCCTCTTTCGGGTGACGAGGAGGTGCGGCGGAGCAATGGAAAGTTCTACACGAATGAGCGCTTCTTGCGGATGCTGGAGACGTTAAAGAAGTATGAAGTGCCAATTTTTATCTATTTCAGCCTGAATCTGCCAGGGGAAACGCCCCAGACGTTTAAGAAGACGCTCTATCTGGCGGACCAGATCGGCAAGACCTACCCCCATCATCTGTTGCGAATGCTTAACCCCTGCCATACGCTCGACCCCATGTCGCCGATGAGCCGTCAACCCGACAGTTTCGGCATGAACGTTCAGTTTACGACTTTCCGGGACTACTACGACTACTGCAAGGGGACCGGTTGGGAGCCTCGGAGGGTGGTGAGAGGCCAGCACCGCGGCTTCGAAATGGCGAGCCGGCCGACGCGTATCGTTGAACGGATGGCACAGATTTGGGACGTTTTCGCCCAGGCCCAGCAGTTTCGTTGCTTCCCCGTTCCCCGCGGCTGGTAGGATTTCAGACAGATGAAATCGCAGCCGCGTCGCCGCCGGTTTGTATCCTCTCTGAACTTTCGGCAAGGCCGTCCCTTCGTTCAGAAGAAGCCGTCACGTATGCAGCCGGAGTTGCAGCGGCCTGCATTTTCGGGGAAAATGAAGCCACAGATTTTTTTGACGCCCTTATCGACTGACCGGTCAGTTTAGGCTGGTTTACCTTCTGATACTGTAATGACCGAAGAGCTCATCCGCGGTCCTGAATCGACCAGAGAGCGCATCCTGGATGCCGCTCTAAGCGTTTTCAGCCATAAGGGCTACCATGACGCGCGCCTGGACGAGATCGTCGCCGAATCCGAAACGTCGAAAGGCTCGATCTATTTCCACTTTCCCAATAAGGAGCGGCTCTTTCTGGCGCTTGTGGAGAAGTTCGCGGACCTGGTTGAACGTCGTGTCACGGAAGCAATTGAGCGGCAGACGAGCCCGATGGCGAAGGTCGAGGCCGCGCTGGAGGCTTGTCTGGAGGCATTCGGCCGCTACCGGCGTCCGGCCAAGGTGATGCTGGTCCAAGCCACTGGACTGGGAACGGTATTCGAGGAAAAACGGCTTGAAATCAACGAGCGATTCGCGAATCTGATCCGAATCTATCTGGATGAGGCCGTCGCCGCCGGTGAGATCGAAGAGGTTGATACCGATGTAATCGCCTATGCGTGGCTGGGCAGTATCTACCACCTGACGATTCGCTGGGTCTACAGCGGAGAGCCGGAACCTTCACGTATTGTCAGCACGCTGGTGCCGATGCTTCTGCGGAGCGTGAACTACAGGAGGGACTGAGCGGGTCCTTCCGTGAATTTGTCGTGACATAATCTGGCGAAAAGCCGACGGGTATGTCCCGGGTTGATGTGAGATGACGGTGCAAGATCGTGTGAGGGAGACGGCCGGCAGGCAGGGTCCTGCATTGACTGAGGAGTCCCGCTGGTTGCAAGGCGCTGAACGAGGCGGCGGAGACGAATACAGTGTAGAGCGCCACGGCCGTCTGGTGAGCGCCAGCCGGCCGGTAGCCGACCTGACATTTGAGCGCTTTCTTCAGGCCGCATCAGGGCAGGAGCGCTTCTTTTGGCGTGACGGCAGGCAGGGCATTACGTTCGCGGGGTCAGGGGTGGCAGCCCATCTCATTGGCTACGGCCACGGCAGATTTGCAGCCATTCAGCGGCAGGCGAGCGAGATCTTTGCCTACGCCGAAACTCCCCCATCCCAACGCTTCAAGCAGGCGCCCGGAGCGGAACTGGCGCTGCCCCGACTGTTCGGCGGCTTTGCCTTTCGGGAAGACTTTGTGCCGGACATGACCTGGACGGGCTTCCATCCGGGACACTTTATCCTGCCCCACTACCAGTTCGTTGAGCAGGACGGCCTCGGCTGGCTAACTGTGAACGCTCTCTTGCCTCCGGAAGATGACGCGACGGCGACTATTCCTCTCCTCGAAGAGGCTTTGGACGCTCAGGCCGCGTTGCTGGCGAAGGGAGAGTTCGGGGTCGTGGGCCGGGGAGTTGAAGCACGTTTCCAGGACGGGGACGGAATGCAGGAAGGGCTGGAGATCGACTACCCTTTACGATTCGACGACTGGGCGAAGTTGATCGAGAATGCCCTGTTGTCATTTGACGCTACGCCATTGAAAAAGGTTGTCCTTTCCCGGATCGTGCAACTGCGGGCGCCAAAGCCGCTCAAAATCAGGCAGATGCTGACGCATCTTTGCGCCGACTATCCGGATTGCTTCAGTTTCCTGTTTGAACCGCGGCCGGGGCACGCCTTTCTCGGGGCCACGCCTGAGCTTCTGGCGCGTGTTCAGGGTGTGGAGTTGGAGACAATAGCGCTGGCTGGATCGATCAGGCGGGGCGCGACGGCAGACGAGGATGCGGAACTGGCTGCTGCGCTGCTGGCTTCGGCAAAGGACCGTCACGAGCACGCACTCGTGGTGAACGCGCTGCAAGTTATCTTGCAACCCCTCTGCCGCCAGTTGAACGTCGCCGCCGAACCGGCGGTGCTTGCGCTCAGCAATATCCAGCACCTCTACACGCCGGTCAAGGCCAGACTCAACAGCCCGGACGGTGTGCTGCCGCTGGTGGAAGCTCTGCACCCGACGCCGGCAATGGGGGGAACACCGCGCGAACTGGGGATGGCGTTCATCCGCGGGAATGAGCCGACGCTGCGGGGCTGGTACGCGGCGCCGGTCGGCTGGATCGATTGCAATATGGAGGGCGCATTTGCCGTGGCGATTCGCTCGGCCGTTGTGCAGAAGGAGCGGGCCTGGGCCTATGCGGGGGCCGGCATCGTTCCCGGTTCCGTTCCACAGGCGGAGTGGGAAGAGACGAATTGGAAGTTCCAGCCGGTTATTCGTTCAGTGGTAGGCGGGCAGCCGGCATGAGCAGTGTGGCCAGCAGTCCAAACCCGAATCTACAGTTCTCTGAGACGCTGGTCGCGGGGCTGGCGGATGCCGGGCTGAAGGCGGTCTGCATAGCGCCGGGCTCGCGTTCGACACCGCTGGCGCTCGCCTTTGACGCCAGCCCAACTGTCGAGACCTTCGTCCATTTGGATGAACGCTGCGCCGGCTTTTTTGCGCTGGGAATGGCGCAGGCCAGTGGCCGGCCCGTGGCGCTGGTTTGCACATCCGGCACTGCGGCGCTGGAGTTTCATGCAGCGGTGGCAGAGGCGAAGATGGCCGGCGTGCCGCTACTGGTGCTGACGGCGGACAGGCCGCCGGAACTTCGTCATAGCGGGGCCAACCAGACGATCGACCAGGTCAAGATGTACGGGGACCATGTCCTGTGGGCGGTGGACGCAGCGCTGCCGGAAGAGGACGCGCCGGATGTTGCCTTGAGGAATATGCGCACGCTGGCGGCCAGGTGCTTTGCCGTCGCCAGCGGGATCCGTAAAGGACCCGTGCACATCAACTTTCCTTTCCGGAAACCGCTGGAGCCGGAAGCTCCGTACAGCCCCCATTTTGACAAGGGACAGAGCAGTTTCATTCAGCGGGGCGTGCTGGTACCGACCGCCGGGCAGATCGAAGAGATGGTTGCGCTCGTTTCCGCCCATGAACAGGGCTGGATCGTCTGCGGGCCGTGGGCCGGGCGCCCGCCTTGCGGTCTGGTCGATGCGGTGGCGGAACTGGGCCGCCACACCGGTTATCCCGTTTTCGCGGACCCGCTTTCAGGGCTTCGTTTTGGCCCGCATACGGGAACTGCGCCAATCATAGGCAGCTATGAGAGCTTTCTCCAGCATTCGGCCGATTTCGAGGCTCCCCAGGTCGTCATTCGTTTCGGCGCCGTACCGACTTCGAAATATCTCAACGCGTATCTGGCGCGCGCTGCGCCGGCCTTTCAGGTTCACGTTCGCAGCGACGGCGTTTGGGCAGACGACAGTCACCGCGTGCACTCTTATCTGCAGGTGGACGAGACCGTCTTCTGCCGGCAGTTGGCGGAGCGGTTTCGAAGGACGCCGGGCCGGTGGGCGGCCTCCATTCTGGCGGCCGAGGAACGCAGCCGGCAGCGCCAGGAGCGTTTGCTGCGGGAGAGTTGGTTTGACGCTGCTGCGGCCGCGACCGCGGTGACGGCTCTTCCGGACGACGGCAATCTCTTTGTCGGCAACAGCCTGCCCGTGCGCCATGTGGACCAGTTCGCCCAGCCCGAAACGAAGAAAATACACGTTTACGGCAACCGGGGGGCAAGCGGAATCGACGGCGTAATGTCGAGTGCACTGGGTGTGGCCGCGGCCGAGCGGGGCAGACCGATGTTGCTGCTTATTGGCGATGTAAGCTTTTACCATGACATGAACGGGCTGCTGGCCGTTAACAAGCATGGGCTGGACAACGTCACGATGGTGCTGTTGAATAACGGCGGCGGCGGCGTTTTCCGCCGACTTCCAATTTCCGAGGATCATGCCCGGTTCGAGGGGCTGTTTCTCACGCCTCCCGGCCTGGACTTCTCACTAGCGACGGAGATGTACGGCCTTGACTTTGTGCGCATTCAAGATGAAAACAGGGCGGGCCTGGCCCAGGCGATCTGCGCGTCACTCCGCGACAGGAGGCCGGCGGTCATCGAAGTGTGCACCGACGGGGCACGGGACGAACGAATGCGGCGAAAACTGATCAAATCTTTGAAAGAACATCAGGAGGAATATACGTGACGATCCCTCAGAGTGCAGACTGGCAGGAGGTCGCCGAATACAGCGACATCACCTATCACAAGGCGGACGGTATGGCGCGTATCGCCTTCGACCGGCCGGAGAAACGCAACGCCTTCCGCCCCGAGACCATCGATCAGATGACGGAGGCGTTCAAGGATGTCTGGGCGGATGACCAGATCGGCGTCGTTCTCCTGACAGGGAACGGACCTTCACCCAAGGACGGGGTCCACGCATTCTGCGCGGGGGGCGATCAGGGTGTGCGCGGCCACGCAGGCTATATGGATGAACAGGGTGTGGCGCAGCTGAATGTGCTGGAACTCCAGCGGATCATGCGCAACATGCCCAAGCCTGTGATTGCGCTTGTAAACGGCTTCGCGATTGGAGGCGGGCACGTGCTCCACGTCATCTGCGACCTCTCCCTGGCTGCGGAAAACGCTGAATTCGGCCAGACAGGGCCCATCGTCGGCAGCTTCGACGGCGGACTCGGGGCATCCTACCTGGCCTCTGTCGTGGGCCAGAAAAAGGCGCGGGAGATCTGGTATCTTTGCCGCCGGTATTCGGCCCGGGAGGCGTTGGAGATGGGGCTGGTAAACAAGGTGCTGCCGACAGTGGAAGCGCTGGAGGAGGAGGGCGTGGACTGGGCACAGGAGATTCTGCGGAAGTCCCCGATCGCGATTCGATTTCTCAAGGCGGGCTTCAATGCCGACCTAGATGGCCAGACAGGATTGCAGGTTCTGGCGGGCGACGCCACGATGCTATTTTATATGACGGAGGAGGGCAAGGAAGGGAGGGACGCGTTTAACGAGAAGCGGCGACCTGATTTCCGGCAGTTCCCCTGGAGGCCTTAAGAGAGTAAAGAGAAGAAGGCCGGACGTACCTTCCACAATCCGGAACGAGTTTCTTATGCTTTCAATGAAGAAAGACTGGTTGCGCTGGCGTGCGCTGGCTACTCCCGGAAAAGTAGCCGTTGTCTTTGAGGGGCGGTCGGTCAGTTACGCTGCATTGGACCGACTGGCCGATAGGCAGGCCGCCGGACTCGCGGCGCAGGGAATACAGCCTGGCGACAAGGTGGCGGTACGGGTGGAAAACAGCCTGGAAGCGGTCGCCCTCGTCCATGCCGTTGCTCGTATTGACGCTGTTTTCGTGCCCTTAAACACGCGACTGACAGCCGCAGAGATTGGGTGGCAGCTTAACCTGGTCGAGCCGGCGTTGCTGGTGGTCGACGACGAACCGGTTGGTAAGGGTGGCGACAACACGGGTCAGTGGCAGGGCCTGGCGCCGGATGATCAAGCACTCCTGGCAGAGCCTCTGCAGATCGTTTCTTTGACAAGGCTCGGCGGCGACGAGTTTTCGATCGGGAGAGACGCGGGCAGGGAATGGCGGGAGCCGCGCCAACGGGAAGATGGGCAGATCCAGTCGATTGTCTTCACTTCCGGCTCGACCGGGACACCAAAAGGCGTGCAGATCAGTTTCGCCAATCACTTTTGGAGCGCCACCGCCTCCGCTTTCCGTCTGGGCGTGGGCACGGAAGACCGCTGGCTAAGTTGCCTGCCGCTATATCATGTGAGCGGCATGGCCGTTGTATTTCGTTCCTGTCTTTACGGCACGGGGATCGTCCTGCAACGTCGATTCGAACTGGAAGAGTTTCAGCGCTGTCTGCGCGAGGAAGGGGTAACGCAAACTTCGCTGATACCTACGTTGCTTCACCGGCTGCTGCACAGTTCCCCCGCGACGGAATGGCCGCAGAGTTTGCGAACAGTTCTGTTGGGCGGCGCGGCTGTCACGTCTGAACTTTTGTATGCCGCCCTCGCAGAAGGTGTACCGGTCACTCCTTCGTACGGTTTGACAGAAGCCGCTACTCAGGCGGCGACAGCTTTGCCGGCTGATGTGCGGAGAAAGCCGGGAACTGTTGGGCGGCCCCTGCTGTTTACAGAGCTGCGCATTGCAGATTCCGATGGGCGTCCTCTTCCTCCGGGGGAGACAGGCGAGATACTGGTGCGCGGCCCGCAAGTGACGACGGCTTACTACCGTAACCCCGCCGCGACCGCGGCAGCTCTGCGGGAGGGTTGGTTGCACACCGGCGACCTGGGCCGCCTTGATAGCGACGGCGACCTGTTTGTGTTGCAGCGGCGGGCGGACCTGATTATCAGTGGCGGGGAAAACATTTATCCGGTCGAAGTGGAGGCAGCAATACGGGAACATCCTGCCGTGGCCGACGTCTGCGTGGTGGGACTGCCTGACCAGGAATGGGGCCAGCGTTGTGCGGCTGCAGTGCAGCTTCATGCCGGGGCAACCGTGACACGCGACGCGCTCCTGGACTTCAGCCGGAGGCGCCTGGCCGGTTACAAGCAGCCCTCAGCCAGACATATCCGCTTCGTCGATTCTCTGCCGGAGACAGCTTCGGGCAAGATCGCACGGCGGGCGGTCAGAACAATGTTTAAGGGCTAGGAAGGCTTCGGGACGTCGGGAAACATCGACGCGTCCCGTGTCGGACTCCCCGCAGACTTAATTGGAATATCCGCCGGAGACTTTCGGCAAGTTCGCCCAGCTCCTTGACGCGAATACAATTGCCGATATGATTATAGAAAATGGATGAGAAGTATGAATGGGATGAAAACAAGCGCCGCGAAAACCTGGACAAACACGGAGTTGATTTCAGCGCCGTCTATAGCTTCGACTGGAATACGGCATCCTTGGAGGTTGTTTTTCGCAACGATGAATTTCGATTTGTCGGCAGCGGGTACATAGGTGAACGACTTTACGTGATCGTGTTTACCGAGCGCGGCAACAGTAGGAGGATTATAAGTTTGCGCAAGGCCAATTCGCGGGAGGTGAAACGATATGAACAGAGATAGCAACAGTACATTCGACGAAATAGCGGCCCGGGAAGGCGAAGAGGCTGCTATCCAAGCCGGCATTGAGGCCGACCCGGACGCCTACGAGCTGGATGCCGACTGGTTTCGCCACGCAAGCCCAGCCCGGGAAGTGTTGCCGTACATCAGGGCCTCCTATTCCTGGATCACTGCTGACAACCGCAAGGACTTCCAACTGTTTGTGGACAAAATGCTGGTTGCTTCAGGGCGCGTTTCAGGAAGTCGCGACCTCTTCACCGTAACGTCCGAACTTGACAAAACGACGCATGCATTTCAAACAATGCGGGACACGAAGAACTGGGCTGTCGAGCACTATGACTTTCACCACGCACTTGAGGAACCATCTGGCAATTCTACTTCCAAGGCGTCCTATACCTGGGCCTCCTGCGAAGACCGCACGAATTTCCAGTTGTTGGTCGATGAGTCGCTCGTCGCTCAAGGTCGAGTCTCTGAGAGGCGGGACTTGTTTACAGTTGAATCCCAGTTGCAGGAAATGACGCGCTCGTTTCGCACTATGCGGGCAGCAAAAGACTGGGCAATCAGCCAATTCGACTCCAGACGAAACGCAGCTCCCACGCTAAGCAGTTCTAATCTCCGATCCTCGTTTGCCTGGATCTCGTCCAATGACCGCGAAAACTTCCGGCTGTTTGTCGAAGGGATGCTGGTTGCTGAGGGCAAAATTCCGGAGGGGCGTAGATTGGTCTCACTTCTCTCTCGGCTGGACGGAACACGGCATTCGTTCCCCACTATGACGGAAGCTAAAAAATGGGCTATTGAACATTACCGATCAGTCTCTCTGGCCCCTGAAAGAGAGTTCATTCTTGATTCACAATGAGGATATCAGCCATGATCACCCAGCAGCAGATCGACTTTTTCAATGAGAACGGATACCTGCGATACGGTCGCGTGTTGGACATGGCCGAGGTCGAGGCGTTACGTACGGGACTGGACAATGTCATCGCCATCGAAGAGGCCGGAGGCGATGAATCGGAAATAGAATTCAAGTATGGGCACCGTCGAGGCGCGCCGATGGGGGCCGCCGCGGAGGAGTATCAGCCGCGGCATATTGTTCAATATGTGAATATGTTCAAAAGGGAGCCAATGTATGAGCGTCTGCTTCACCACCCCGTGATCTCGGGAGTTGCCTGCGCTCTTTTGAACACGCCGCGTGTGCGGCTGTGGCACGATCAGATCATCTCCAAGCCGCCGGAGGAGAACGGTCACTTTCACTTTCATCAGGACTTCTATCTGTGGCCATTGAGAGAGCCGCGAATCGTTACTTGCTGGCTTGCTCTTGACGATGCGACCCCTGAGAACGGCTGCATGCACGTGGCGCCAGGGAGTCATAGGGACCCGCGGTTCGGCCTGGAGTCGTACGCGGCCGAACTGACCGCGCGGGCTGAGGCCGAGGCGGAAGGGCGCGAAATCGAGGAGACCGACCGGCAGAAGATGGCCTACGAACCGGTCGACATTGGAAAGCCGGTCGAGTTGAAGGCCGGTGAGTGTATGTTCCACCACTGTCTCAACTTTCATGCCACCCCGGCCAACGTGACCAACCGGCAGCGCCGCGCCCATGTCATGATCTTCATGGCCGAGGGCGTCAGGACAAAGCTGGACCAATCGCCCAACCACGTACTTATACCTGGTTTCACTGTGGGCGACGGTGAGGAACTGGTGGGTGACGGTTTTCCGCTTTCGAATCCGGAGAGCAGCAATTGGAAGGTGACGTCGTAGCAGGATCGTTCTTTGCGGACACCGGGCCGACTCTATGACTCCGCCCACGACCTTCCCCTATCACCTGCACAGCTGGGGCAGAGAAGAGGATCCGCCCGTCCTGCTCTTGCACGGATTCACAGGACACGGGGGAAGCTGGGCCGAGGCCGGGCAGACATTCGCGGCGGCAGGATTTCATGTTTTGGCGCCGGACCTCCCTGGTCATGGAAGCTCGCCGCATCCCAGTGAGCCGACGCGCTACGAGATGGACCGCGCCGCCGCCGATCTGAATTCACTGCTGGATGAATCGTCCTCAGAGGCTGTTCATCTCGCAGGCTATTCGATGGGTGGGCGGCTTGCGCTGTTCTTCGCCCTCAGCCACCCGGAACGAGTTCGGACGTTGTGCCTGGTGAGCGCGTCAGCGGGTATCGCGCCGGCTACCAAGCTAGCAGAACGTCGCGACAGTGACGATGCGCTGGCCGACCGGATAGAACGGGACGGGATTGCCGCCTTCGTAGACTATTGGGAATCTCTGCCGATGTGGGAGAGCCAGCGGTGGAATCTTTCCCAGAAGCAGCGCCGCCAGTTGCGAACGCAACGGCTGCGGAACCGACCGGACGGACTGGCGAAGAGCCTGCGGGGGATGGGTACGGGCGCGCAACCTGTTTTACTTGATGAACTGCCCTCCCTGGTTGTGCCCACGCTCCTAATCGTTGGCGCCGAGGACGAGAAGTTCGTCGCCGTCAACCGGCAGATGGCGCAGCGTATTCCCGACGTGCATGAGCTAATCTTCCCTGGAGCCGGTCATGCAGTGCAACTGGAGAGGCCGAAGGAATTCGCGCGCGCGCTGCTCGAATTCTGGCAGAGGAATCGGGACTCACGCACGACAGGGTAGAAAGCACAGTCGGACCACAGGCACACACCTATTTCATTGGGCGTCAGATTGAGGATTCGCGCTGGGCGAGGCTATAGTTGCCGCACACAGTGAGCAGAAACGCAGACGTTCAGATGCCTGGCTCACACGGACAGATAAGATATGGACCGAAGACGGCTTGGCGTTCAGTTCGTGTGGTCGGTGTTGCTGGCTCTGCTTGTGTACATAGGACTGATCATATACGGAGACTGGCGTCAGCTGTCCGCGTTGCTGGCCGATTTTCCGTGGAGATGGCTGCCACCGACGCTGGGATTGACGCTCGTGAACTTCGGCGTCCGATATCTGAAATGGCATTGGTATCTGCGGTTAATCAAGACGCCGATCAGTTTCGGCCAGAGCGCCCGCATTTACGGCATCAGCTTCCTGATGATGATGACGCCCGGCAAGGTTGGGGAGTTTGTGCGGGCGTTCATGGTCCGCAATGTCAGCGGCGCCCCCTTCTCTGTCGTGGCTCCGGTTGTGCTGGCGGAGCGGATGACCGATGGGCTGGCCATGATTCTGCTGGCCGGGCTTGGGCTGCTGGCCATCGACGAAGGCTCGATGCGACTGGCGGCGGTGGCGGCGCTGCTGGTCATAGCAGGAATCATCGTCGCAATACAGATTAGACCGCTGGCGTTGTGGTTCCTGGCGCTTGGTCACCGGCTGCCGCTGCTCAACCGTTTTGCGGACAAGCTGGCCGCGTTCTACGAGAGCAGCTACTTTCTTCTGCAACCAAGGTATCTGTTCACTTCGGTCCTAATCGGTCTGATCAGCTGGACAAGCCAGGGCGTTGGCTTTTATCTTGTCTTGCTGGGTTTCGGCGTGGACGCTGGTGTTGATACCATGTTGACTTCTGTCTCCGCCTTCAATATGAGCACAGTCGTGGGCGCGGTGGTGGCGACGCCCGGCGGCCTGGGCGGAGTGGAGAGCTCGCTTGCGGCACTCAGTATACAGCTACTGGATCTGTCCCGGCC
The DNA here is from genome assembly GCA_965200615.1 of Caldilineaceae bacterium. Taxonomy (GTDB): domain Bacteria; phylum Chloroflexota; class Anaerolineae; order Caldilineales; family Caldilineaceae; genus Bin5. Next base: position 4,404,701 of record OZ241377.1, read on the forward strand.
GGCGGCCGCGGCTGCGGCGCTCGTTATCCGCTTTGCGACGCTGTGGTTCGGCGTAGCCATCGGCCTTATCTGTCTGGCCCTGTGGCCCCACTTGCTGACGACGCAAAAGGGATCAATGGTCGAAGGGCAGGAGGTCCAGACATAGCATCCAGCCGGGCCCCAGCTTTCTAAAGCAAAGTCAGGACACAAAGAGACCATGTGGAAAGTCGATCTCCATTCTCACACTATTTTCAGTAAGGATTGCCTCACACGGACCGAGGACACGATTGCCCGCGCGCGCAGCATCGGCCTGGACAAGCTGGCGATCACTGAACACGATAATCTGGCCGGCGCCTTGAGAGCAAAGGAGCTGGCCCCTGATCTGATCATCGCAGGTGAGGAGATTATGACGACCCACGGTGAACTGATCGCCTATTTTGTCAAGGAGGAGGTGCCGTGCGGGCTGTCGCCGCAGGAGACGATTCGCCGGCTGCGCGATCAGGGCGCCGCAGTTGCCATTCCGCATCCGCTGGACTCGTTGCGGAATTCGGCAATGGGGATGTCCAGTGTATTGGAGGTGATCGACCTGGTGGACGCCCTGGAGGTACGAAACGCCCGTTGCGTTCGGCCGCAGGACAACCTCGCGGCGATGTCGCTGGCACAGGAGCGCGGGCTTTTGACCACGGCGGGCAGCGATGCACATATTCCGTTCGAATTGGGGCGCTGCTACACAGCGATGCCGCAGTTCGAAGACGATGCGGAGTCGTTTATTGACGCGTTGCAGTATGCGAAGCCTATGGGGAAGGAATCTCCCTTCTGGCCCCATTTGATGAGTACCTGGGCAAAGTGGCGCAAGCGACTCCGGCCGGTACCGTACGGCGGTGTACTCCACTCATACGGAAAGAGTAGGTAGCGACCACCAGGCGACGGCTTCCCCTGGTCGGGGAGACGGGAAGCCAAGTTCCCAGTGATACCCGCTCCCACTATGCTGCGCTCGACTCCTTTTTTGCGTCTCTTGGCGCTCGGAGGAACTCCTGGACCTCTGAAAAAACCTCTGCCGGGAGCAGATCTCTGAAGAAATACCAATTGAAGACGGAAAGCCTGTCATCCTGAAGGGAGGCTCGTAAAAGTTCCACGGCGTGGCGAAGGTTGCGATGCAGGTGATCTCTATTGCCGTTGATGCCCCATCCTAACGCTGCCAGCCCCAAAACGAGCGGGTCCCGCCGCGTTTCCTGTTGCCCCAGGAGATTCAGGGCCGCGTGCAGCCCTTGACGAACCTCGTCGGATTGAATGCCGCTTCCCTGGGCTTCGCCGTCATCCGTCTTGTCAGTGTCCGGCGGCGCCGCGCCTTCGCTATCGGACTGGGGCGGCGCTTGAACGGCGCCCAGATAATAGTGGGCAAGGATCCAATCGCCGACTGATGAGAGGGTAACTTTTTCCAGGGGGACCTGGGCCACACGCCGCCATTCAGCCGCCGCGCCCTGGCGGTCGCCGCTATAGTAGCCGGACAGGCCCCGCCAGAATCCCTGAGAGACGGGGGAGTTCTCGCGATTGAGCGCTCGCTGCGCCAGTCGGCCCTGACCATTCAGAACGAGCGGGCGGTAGAGCAGATGCCAACGGTCGCCATAGGCATCGGACACTCTGGCAGCCATGCCGAAAGCATCGGCAGCTTCCTGCCAGCGCTGCCTCTCCAACGCCACGCAGCTGCGCAAGAAGTGAATGAGTCCGAACTGGACCGAAACCTGGTTCGTTTCGCTCTCGCTGTCGAGCCGCTCCTTGACCTGAATCTGCACATCTACATCTTCGACGAGGGACTCCGAAAGACCCTGAGAACGGAACAGGCGCTGCAGTAAAAGTTGCAATGACTGCCGGACTGCATCGGCCTCGCTGATCTGATTGTCGTCAATCAATATGGAGAAAAGCAGCCAGCGCAGGTCCACGTCAAACGGCAGGTTCTCCCCTTCGGCGCGTACGATCTCGGCCGCCTCTTCATGGCGGCCCTGCCACCAATAGGCGCGTGCCTGGTTCTCCCGCCATAAAGACTTGGCGTCCTCACTCAAGATCTCGAAGACCCCGTCGTCAATGGCCGCCATGTCGTCCAGACGGTTGCGCCGGGCGTAGTGGGACTGCAGGCCCAGTACACTCTTGTCCAGGATGAATTGAAGCCGCTGTTCTTGGGCGGCACGACGCGACTCCGGCAGGGCGGCCAAACGCTCAATCAGGAAACCGTATTTGTTCAGGGCCTCGTCGTTGCCCTGTCGTGAAAGGGCCACTGCCTCGGAGTGCAAGGCCTCCCAGGAGCCCTTCAGTGCGGCAGCGCTGCCCGACCTGCGCGTGTCAGTCGTCATCTGAGATTCCCGCTATGCGAAATTGTTGATATGGGAAAACGGTCTGGCGTCGGGCATATTCCCTTGCCAAGGTCAGCCCATGCGCTTACCCGCCGATCTCCCGCTTGACTGTATTGAGGAGTGTGTCGGCCCTCAGGTCCGGCAGGTTGTAACAGACGCCGCCCATCTGCTCTGCGAGAGCCTGAGCCAGCCCGCGGTCGAAGGCCATGTGCTCCATGTTGATGACGATGGTCCGGACGGCTTCACTGTCGAAGAGGGAGGCCATCTTCATCGCCTCTTCCTGGGCAGGCATGCCGGTCATGCTTACATTGCCGGCGCCATCCGTCAGCAGCATTACCAGCGGACGAAGTTCCGGATCGCGGCGTTGGGCGTTTTCGACTACCTGCCAAGTTGCCAGGAGACCGCTGCTGAGCGGTGTCTTGCCACCCACGGGGAGGTCTTGCAGGGCCCGTTCTGCCAGTTCAACGCTATTGGTCGGCGGCAGCACCACGCGAGCCTTGTCACGTTGGAAGACAACCAGCCCGACCTGGTCCCGGCGCTGATAGGCTTCGACCAGCAGGCTGAAGATCGCGCCTTTCGTGGCCTCCATCCTTTCGCTGGCCGCCATCGACCAGCTTGCGTCCACGACGAAGAGGATGAGGTTCCCAGTGCGGCGCACGCGGATTTTGCGCTGCAGGTCGGACATGCGCAGCTGCAGCGCAAGGTCGCTCTCGCCCCTTTCGTGCCGTTCTTTCTGATGGGGGGCAGCGTTCCGCAAGGTAGCGTCGAAGGCGACGTCGTCGAACTTATCATGGGCGGGACGCGCTTTAATGTAGCGTCCCCGCTTGCGGTCGGTCCGGCTATAGGAGCGCTTGCCGGACTTTTCACGCGTCATTTTGTCGAGAGGCGTATCCAGTTTTCGCGCTTCGAAAACCTCGCCGACGTCGACCGGTTTGCGGGCACCCTTCTCGTCTCCGGGTGATGAACTCTGTTGGGGAGCTGCGTCCGGCTGCGCTACGCCGCCTTCGCCGCTCTCCGGCGAGGAGTCTAGCTCCTCTGAGTCATCACCCTCTTCACTTTTTTTTCCGTTGTCGCCGCGTCGCCGTCCGCCTCTTCCATCGATTCTTCATTTTCCTCGGCTTCGGCGCGGGCCTGCCGCATGTTGGCCTCGAGTTGCTCGGGCTGCAGGGCGGTATCCTGGAAAGGCTGCTTCTTCATGCGATGGGGAAGCGCCAGTTCCGCCGACAGCAGGATGTCCCTGTCGGTGATGGCGTCCCGGCCATCGAATGCGGCCTGGGCGCGAGCCGTGTTCAGTATGACAAGGTCTGCTCGGTGGCCATCGACGTTGAAGCTGCTTGTGAGGGCGGCGATCGTGTAGAGGTCTTTGTCAGTGTAGCCCACGCCATCATAGCGGCGACGGGCCTTAATGATGCGTTCGCCCAGGCTCATTGCTTCGTCGGCAAAGTCTTCGGCAAAGCGATCGGCGTCCTGTTCGAAGCGCGTCCGCCGGCGCAGTATCTCCACGCGGGCCCGAGGTTCATCGATGCCGACGACGTCTACGGCGTGGGCGAAGCGGTCCAACAGTTGGGGCCGCAGGTCGCCTTCTTCAGGATTCATCGAGCCGACGAGGACGAATCGGGCCGAATGCTGGAAACTTATCCCTTCACGCTCGACGACGTTTACGCCCATCGCCGCGCTGTCGAGGAGGAGATCCACGACGTGGTCATCGAGAAGGTTGACTTCGTCTACGTAAAGAATCCCGCGATTGGCGGAGGCCAGAATGCCCGGTTCGAAATGACGTTCTCCCTGGCGAATCGCCTTTTCGATGTCGAGTGTTCCCACTACTCGGTCTTCTGTCGCGCTGACCGGCAGGTCGATGAAAGGCGTATTGCGCAAGGTCGTTTTCAACTCACCGTTACGAGATGCTGCTTCGCAGATATGGCAGAGGCCATGCCGACCGTCTTGTTGACAAGCGAAGGGGCATCCTTCCACCGCTTCGATTGGGGGCAGCAGAGCAGCCAGGCCGCGGGCGGCGGTAGATTTCGCCGTGCCGCGTTCGCCCCTGATCAGCACACCGCCGATCAGCGGGTGGACTGCATTCAGGACCAGTGCTCTCTTCATGCGCTCCTGGCCGACAATTGCGGTGAATGGATAAATGACTTGCATCGTGTTCCGTTCCTTTCAAGGTTCAGGCAGAAGTCGGGATGTCATGGTTCGGCCGAACGGAGAGCATCGCGCTTGCAACCTGATGTGCCTGTGGCGGTGCGGAGTCGAGCATGAAAAATGTCGCCTTGAAAGCCGTGATTTCGCTACTGGGCCGGATTTGGCCGGACAGAAGATTGTCAGCTTTCAGTCAGGCCAATGGCAGGACGCCACATGCCGTATCCGATTTATTATATAACGAGGACAAATGGCAAGACAAACCAAAGCCCCCCGAAACTTTACCTTCGCAAATGCGTAGTAGACAATAAGCATCCAAAGGCGCACAGGAATGATTAAACAGGAACAAGACTGGCTGGACCGGGCCAGGGCCGGAGAGCAGGAGGCATTTGGCTTTCTGGTAGAGACATATCAGAGACCGGTCTTTGCATTAGCTTATCGAATGCTCGGCGATCTGTCCGAAGCCGAAGATGCCGCCCAGGAGACCTTCCTGCGTGCGTATGCCCGACTGGACCAATATGATCCCGGACGCAAGTTCAGTACCTGGCTGTTTTCGATCGCCAACTACCACTGCATTGACAGGCTGCGAAAACGTCGCGTGCAGATTGTCGGTTTGGACGAGTCACCTGTCATATTCACCCTGGAAAGCGATTCAGCCCGGCCGGAAGAAGAGACTTTCGCGGTTGAACAGGCTGAAGAGATGCAGGCCCTCGTCAATCAACTGGAACCGGAATACCGCACGCCTCTGGTCTTGCGGTATTGGAACGATTGCAGCTATCAGGAAATCGCCGACGTAATGGACATTTCGGTACCTGCTGTCAAGAGCCGGCTCTTTCGCGCACGCAAGAAGCTGGCTGAACTGTACGAGGCGGCGCAGCAGACGCATCGAGTGGAGGGCGCCAGGGCTTCAGTTGGCCTGTCCGGGCAGATTCAAGCTGGACAGGATGCCGAAACGAACCAACCTGCCTCCCGCTTCGAATCGGCAGGACGGACTGAGAAGCCGGAGGAGGGCTGGCCGGCGCAGACTGTACTATTGCACAGGGCCCTCATCAGTGGCGCAGGCCTTTAGGAGTTCAGGAGGCTGAGATGGCGGAAAGGCATAACAGAGTAAGCATGTCACCCGGCAAGTCCGCGGGCCACGGCAAGTACTTGATGTTGATTTCGTTGGCCTTGGACGGCATGCTGGACTCGGAAGAGAAAAAGCAACTTGACGGGCATCTGGATCAGTGCAGCGGGTGCCGTGCGCAGTGGGTCTTGTGGCAAGCTATCGACGAAAGGCTGCGTGCGGCTCCTGTGCCTGTGCCGGCGCCCGGTTTTTCCCGTTCGGTGGCGCAGCGGCTGGCCCAACAGGAGCGCCTGCGCAATCTGCGTATCGGCGTGATGCTGACCGTATTTACCCTGCTTGTCTGGTCGCTGGGTCTGGTCGGGGTCTGCGTTCTGACCGGTGCGCTCGTTTATACCAATCTGGACCACTTGGCGGAAACGGGTCTGTTCCTGAATGAGGTATGGGCGGTGGCGGGGGTAGTGGGACATTCTCTTTGGGAGGTAGTTGTCGAAATCACGGCGACGCCGGCCGCGCTGGGCGTTGCTTCGGCCTATCTATTCATCGCTGTCGCGGCGATTGCGGTATGGTGCATCATCATTCAGCGCACGACCCAACCTCTCCGTTCCCGGGGTTGAGAGGACTGAAGGAAGGGGCGTTGTGAGGCAATTTCAGATTCAACGTTGCAGAACGAACGGCGCGTCGCGGATCTGTGCAAGATTGCGCAGTTCCATCAAGGGTGAACAAGCGGGTAGGGGAGTAATTGGCAGAGTGGCCCCGTCTCTTGTGTCGAAGAGGATTGCCGAATGAAGTCGTTACGCAGGTCGGGATGCTGGACAACGTTCATTCTTATCTTCGCGCTGGGAACGTTCATATTTCTATTCACACAGTCCAGACAGGGGCGAAACGAATTCAGTGTCAGGCACGTGCAGCGCAACGTAACCATGTTCGGCGGCGACATGCGGATCGGTGAAGACGATCAGGTCATGGGAAACCTGCTGGTCGTAGGAGACGATCTGACTTTGGAAGGGCGAATTGGCGGCAATCTCGTTGTTGTCGGCGGCGACGTTGACCTGACCGGACACGCTCAAGTCGGCGGCAATGTCAGTGTGATTGGCGGAGATGCGGACGTTGAGGGATCCTCGGTGATCGGCGGCAACGTTGCTGCTGTTGGGGGCGACGTTGACCTGGCCGGACACGCACGCGTTGGCGGCAGTGTCAGAGTTGTCGGCGGGCGAATCAAGCAGGATCCGGCCGTGCACGTGGGCGGCGACACGAGCTCGCGCAACTACACGAATCGCGTCTCTCAGCAGAATCTTCATTCAGCGGCGCCACCTGCCTTACCGGACCCGCCCAAACAGTCTGATCCACCGATTGCGCAGGTCGTCGAAAGAGGAAGACCAGGAGAAAGAGCCCAGGCCCAAGTCGAGCTGCTTCGCGAGGCAACGGAGGCGGCGGCAGAGGAATGGGTAGAGGCAGCGCGTGCCCAGGCGGCTTCCAATCGGACGCCCTGGTTCCTTGTATTTCTCGGAAAGCTGGTACAGGCCTTTTTGTGGACGCTGCTTATCACCGGTCTTGTTCTGCTGTTTAACTGGTTGCTCCCCAAGCAGGTGAAAGCAGTTTCCAAGACCGCGGAAAAGGAGACGGCGCTCAGTTTCGCCACTGGAGTGATCGGAATTGTGGGATCGGCTATTCTGACAGCCATCCTGACGATCACCATCTGCTTTGCCTTGCTTGCGTTGCCGCTTCTGGCCCTGTTGGCGTTGGTAGTGCTTTGCGGGTGGACGGTAACTTGCTACTGGTTGGGCCGCCGCCTGGATGAGCTTGTCGCGGGTCAGGGCGAACTCGCCTGGAATCCGATGATTTCGGTGGGGCTGAGCTCGCTGGTCATCACCGGCGTCACAGCCTTTTCCTGGGTGATCTTTCCCTGCCTGGGCTTTATCGTAGCCCTGCTTATCGGCTCCACCGGAACGGGTGCGGCAGTTGTGCATGTTGCGCGGGGCTCCGGACGCCTTCCCGGGGCCGGGCCGCTTCCCGGCCCGGAAGGTCCTGAGCCGGACAGCGAGGAGACAGCGACAGACAGCGGTGCAGGTTCCGCGGCGCAGAGCCCTGGCTTGTCGGAACCAGGCGACGAAGCCGCCAGGTGGCAGGACGACGAGCAGATCGAAACCGGAGAAGTGGAGAGCCCGCCTGAAAATGGAAAGCAGGGGGACTGAAGTATCACCACGTGAGGATTCCACATCGCAGGACGAACCGGACGATCTGACCCGTGTGATGGGCATCGGCGCAGTCTTTTCCAGGCGGCTGCGGGACGCCGGGATTGACAGATTTTCCCAGTTGGCTGCTCTGCGTCCCGTGTGGAACGAGAGCGCTTGCGGGAGAAGGCAAGAGAGCTGGCCGACCAGCGGTAGGGGGCAGCGATCAAGCGCGACTCAGCTTGCGATAGGTGATACGATGGGGCCGCGAAGCCGCGGGGCCGAGGCGGCGGACTCTGTCCTCTTCGTATTCGCTGTAGTTTCCGGGAAACCAGAACACGTCGCTGTCACCTTCAAAGGCAAGTATGTGGGTAGCAACGCGATCCAAGAACCAACGATCGTGTGAGATAACCATTACGGTACCGGCGAAAGTTTCCAGAGCATCTTCCAGCGCCCGCAACGTATTGACGTCCAGGTCATTGCTCGGCTCGTCCAGTAGGATTACGTTGGCCCCGGTCTTCAGAAGTTTGGCCAGATGGACCCGGTTACGCTCGCCCCCTGACAGCGCGCCGACCTTCTTCTGCTGGTCCTGCCCGCTGAAGGTAAAGCGGGCGACGTAGGCGCGACTGTTCACCTGCCGGTTGCCCAATAGCAGCTGCTCATTCCCGCCGCTGATCTCCTCCCAGACGCTTTTTTCAGAGTCGAGGCTGTCGCGGCTCTGGTCAACGTAGGCGAGTGTAACCGTTTCACCGTGCTGCACACGACCACTGTCAGGCGTTTCTGCGCCGGTCAGGAGTCGAAACAGAGTCGTTTTGCCGGCCCCGTTGGCGCCAATTATGCCCACGATTGCGCCCGGCGGAATGTCGAGCGTGAGTTCCTCGAAGAGCAGGTTTTCGCCGAATCCTTTTGTCAGAGATTCAGTCCTTATTACCAGATCGCCCAGGCGGGGGCCGGGCGGGATGTAGATCTCTCTGTCCTCGCGCGCTTTTTCGAACGCCTGGCTGAGCAGATCGTTGTAGGCGTTGACGCGCGACTTGCGCTTTGTCTGCTGGGCTTTGGATGACATGTTCAGCCACTCCAGCTCTCTTTGCAGCGTTTTCTGGCGGGCGCCCTCTTGCTTTTCCTCCTGTGCAAGGCGCTGTTGCTTTTGTTGCAGCCAGCCTGAGTAGTTGCCCCGCCAGGGAATGCCGTGCCCGCGATCGAGTTCGAGGATCCAGCCGGCTACGTTGTCGAGAAAGTAGCGATCGTGGGTAACGGCGATGACCGTGCCCGCGTACTCCTGAAGATGGCGTTCCAGCCAGGCAACGGATTGCGCGTCCAGGTGGTTGGTGGGCTCGTCCAGGAGGAGGATGTCCGGCTTTTTCAGGAGCAGCCTCGTCAGCGCGACACGCCGCAGTTCACCACCGGAAAGGACAGCCACGGGGGTTTCGCCAGGAGGACAGCGCAGCGCGTCCATCGCCAGTTCAAGGCGGCTGTCCAGGTCCCAGGCGTCCAGTGCGTCCAGTTGGTCCTGCACGGCGCCCTGCCGCTCGATGAGCTTGTCCATCTCTTCGGGCGTGAGGTCTTCATTGAAGCGGGCATTGATGGCGTCAAACTCGGCAAGGGCATCAACCGCTTCCTGCGCGCCCTCTTCTACGATCTCTCGAACTGTTTTGGATGGGTCGAGAACCGGCTCCTGGGGCAGAAAGCCGCGCGTATAGCCTTCGGCAAGAACTGTTTCGCCGTCGAACTGGTTTTCCTCACCCGCCATGATTCGGAGTAGCGTGGATTTTCCGGCCCCGTTCAGGCCCAGAACACCGATCTTTGCCCCCAGGAAAAACCCCAGGCTGATGTCTCGGAGAACGCGCTGGTTGGGGCCATAGCTCTGGCCGACGCCTACCATCGAGTAGATAATCTTGTCGCTCATCTCGATATTCTTTCCAATCTTGTGTTTGTTCAGCGACCATCAGGCGTTTATCATAGGACCTTGCATACCGACGTCGATCCTGTCCGCTGGCTCCGGAGATTACACATTCAATATATAGCCCCTAATGGGAAGGCGCAACAACAATGACCGACATGACCTTTGTCCATCTGTCCGACCTGCACATATTGTCCAACGACGATGATCTGCTCTACGGACGGCGGACTACTGACAAGCTGCGCGGCATCATGGAGCTTATCCGAAACATGGACGTCAGTCCCGACTTCTTCATACTGAGCGGTGATCTGGTCAACGATGGGCAAGAGGCAGAATACAGAATGCTAAACACAGTTCTGGATGAGCTGCGAGAGTTCGGCGCGCCTCTGATTCTCGGCCTGGGGAATCACGATTGCCGGATTCACTTTCGCCGGATTGTGCTGGGAGAAGAGGCCGGGGACGAATCGCAACGCTACTACCATAGCGCCATGGTCGGCGGCCTGCGAGTGATCATGTTGGACAGCAAGTTGCCGGACGCCGTCTATGGCGACCTTGACGAGCCTCAACTGGCGTGGCTGGCAGAAGAGTTGCGAAAACCGGCTCCGCTCGGCAATCTGATTGCCATTCACCACCCGCCCGTTTTCAGCACAGTTGAGCCGCTGAGCGATCATTGCCTGAACAACCCGGATGGACTGGCGAAGGCAATTGCCGGTCACCATGTTCACGCCCTTCTGAGCGGGCACATACATTACTCCCATGTCACGCCGTTTCAGGATACGATTTCGATCACGACGCCTGCTACCGCCTACATACTTGACCCGGGTTCACAGAAGGATACCCGCCAAAGAGACGGCTGGGGATTCACGCTCGGCTCGCTGCGCGGCGGGCAACTCTACGCGAATCCGATTTCCATGCATGGGCAGCCGGTACAAGACTGAATTACGCTGCATCCCCATTGTTGCATTCTGTCGGGGCCGCTTTTCCCCTTTTTCCTCCGGTCGGAAGCCGAAAGACAAGCATGCAACACCTTCGTTGCAAATTCGCGCCCTTCGCCGGCTTCTTGCAATCGTGCCTCGGCGGTTGTATACTGCTCCCGACCTGTCCAAACCTATTCCACCTGCCTAAGAGGCTGTTTGAAAAGTAAAGGCTGTCGGCCAAATTGTGGTATACGTAGTCTCTGTGAAAACAAAACGATACCCAACAGATTTGACTGACAGCCAGTGGCTTATTATCCAGCATCTGATTCCCGCAGCCAAACCGGGCGGGCGACCACGCAGCCTGGATATGCGTCTGGTGGTTGATGCCATTCTCTACCTGACTGTGGGTGGCATCCAGTGGCGGATGCTGCCGAGTGATTTTCCGCCGTGGCAGAGGGCAGAGTGTTTACACCTACTTCAGGCAGTGGCGGGACGATGGCGCCTGGCGCAGGTTGCATGACACGCTCAGAGTGCGGGTTCGTCATCGAAGCGGACGACACAAGCATCCAACGGCTGGCAGTATCGATAGTCAGACAGTCAAGACTGGCCATACACCGGCAGGTGTGCGAGGCTACGATGGCGGTAAACGCATCACGGGACGGAAACGGCATCTTCTTGTCGATACGCTGGGACTCACATTGGCCGTCCTGGTCACTGCTGCCGACCTGCCTGACCGCGATGGGGCACGGCAACTGCTCAGACGAGGCTGCGGTTTCGGCCAGAAACTGCGTCTTATCTGGGTTGACGGCGCCTATCGCGGCTCTTTGCAGAGATGGGTTGCGCAGCGTTTTCGCTTCCGCCTTCAACCTGTCCTCCGCCCGCAAGAACAAAAAGGTTTCTCCGTATTGCCCCGTCGTTGGGTGGTGGAGCGCACCTTCGCTTGGCTTGGCCTCAATCGTCGCCTCTGTAAAGACTATGAACGACTGCCCGAAAGCAGTGTCGCCTTTATCCATATCGCTATGATTCGTCTCATGGTACGCCGCCTGGCACCCAATTGACCCTTTTCAAACAGCTTCTAAGAGATACTGAAAGAAGTCGATCGATGTTGGCGAAGCACGTTCGGCCAATGCTTTCTTCTGCGGTGGGCGCAATCGTTCGCTGGCTGCATGGCATCGGCGTGACTCCGAACATGGTCTCTTTAGCCGGCTTTGCGTTGACAATCGGCGCGGCGGCCATGTTGGCCGCGGGTAGTCTGCGTATCGGCGGGGGTGTGCTGTGGGTGGCAGCGATGTTCGATATGGTTGACGGCGCCCTGGCGCGTCTAAGCCAAGCGGAGAGCAAGTTCGGCGCCTTTCTGGACAGCACACTGGACCGTTACTCAGAAAGCATCACATTCCTGGGGCTGGCCATATTTTTCGCCAATCAGAGTAACGCTCAGACCCACCTCCTTCTGATCTTCCTGACACTGGTCGGCTCCTGGGCGGTCAGCTACACCCGGGCCAGGGCCGAAGGGCTTGATGTCGAATGTAAGGCAGGGATTCTACAGAGACCGGAGCGTCTCGTCCTGCTCATTGCCGGGCTGATTCTGGAGCTTGTGCTGCCCGTCTTGTGGGTGCTGGCGGTGATGACGAACATCACTGCGGTCCAGCGCATCCATGAAGTCTACGTGCGTACGTCGACACCCCGAAGCAAGGAGTGAGCAGGCAACTGAGTCAGGCGGATCCTGCCTCCTCAGTGTGTGCGTTCTGAAGACGCCCCGCCCCGTTTTGCCTGTTTTCCCGGCAAGTCTTCCTATTGGCGGAAATGCCCAATTCAGTATAGACTTTGGGGAATGGTTGCGCGAGGCGCGACCGTTGTTGTCCTGTGTGACCTGACATTTGGCTGGCACACCCGTTCTAGGCTAGAATAGGCTTCGGTGTCTCCGCAGATCGCCGAATTAGCGAAGCAAACGGGAAAGACTACGTGTTTGAAAGTTTGTCTGACAAGCTGCAAGGCGTTTTTGAGAATCTGGCCACTCGCGGCAGGCTCTCAGAGCGCGATGTGAACGCGGCACTGCGTGAAGTACGGTTGGCTCTTCTTGAGGCCGATGTCAATTATAAGGTTGTCAGAGAGTTCGTCGGGCGGATTAAGGAACGGGCAATCGGTTTGGAGGTGATGGAAAGCCTCACGCCGGCTCAACAGGTCGTCAAGATCGTCAACGAGGAGTTAGTCAAGCTTCTGGGTGATCCGGCACCGCTGAATCTGTCCGGGCCGCCGCCTCTCGTTCTCATGCTGGTTGGTTTGCAGGGTGCGGGCAAGACGACGATGGCCGCCAAACTTGCGCTGCGTCTTCGCAAGCAGGGGCAGCGCCCTCTGCTGGTCGCAGCTGACATTTACCGACCGGCGGCGATCGCGCAGCTGGAGACTTTGGGCCGGCAGATCGATATCCCAGTCCACAACGAAGGAACGGAGGTCGCGCCCAGCAGTATCGTCAAGAATGCGATGCGAATTGCCCGGGAGAAAGCCTATACCGTCCTGATTCTGGACACGGCCGGCCGATTGCAGATTGACGAGGCGATGATGCAGGAGTTGGAGCAGATTCGCCTGGTGGCGCGACCAGCGGATGTCCTGCTTGTGGTCGACGCCATGACGGGGCAGGAGGCTGTGTCCGTTGCTCAGGGCTTCCACGAGCGGGTACCGGTGACGGGGCTGGTTATGACAAAGATTGATGGGGATGCCAGGGGCGGGGCGGCGCTCAGCATCCGCCAGGTAACGGGCGTTCCCATCAAATTTCTTGGCACGAGCGAAAAGATGGACGGGCTCGAACCGTTCCATTCGGACCGGCTGGCAGGGCGAATCCTCGGCATGGGCGACGTGCTCACGCTAATCGAGAAGGCCTCGGACGGCATCAGTGAAGAGGATGCCCTGGCGATGGAAGAGAGGTTGGCCGGAGGTCAGTTCGATTTTGAAGATTTCCGCGATCAGCTGCAGAAGCTTCAGCGACTGGGCTCAATCCAGGACCTCTTGAAGATGGTTCCGGGCATGGGTCAGATGGCCAAGCAGCTTGACGGCCAGGACCTCAATTCCGATCTAAAGCAGATCGAAGCTATCATAAATAGCATGACGACGCAGGAAAGACGCCTGCCCACCGTGCTCAATGCGAGCCGGCGCCGGCGGATCGCAAGGGGAAGTGGCACAACCGTTGAGGACGTCAATCAGCTCATCAAACGTTTCCGCGACATGCAGAAGATGATGAAGCAGGCGGGCATGCTCGGCGATCAGCGTGGAACGAAGCAGAGGCGGCGACGGCGACGGCGTCACCGCGAACCGGATTCCGAGGGAATTCTGGCATCGTTGCGTCAGGGACGCCTTTCTTGAAGGAATCGATTATAAAGAAGCTGTAGCGTAAATGCAGGCCGGGCTCGTAACCGGTGAACTGATATATTGTTATGATTGAGAGCCAGTAACCAAGGAGTAGCAATCAGTGGTCCGCATCCGTTTGCGCCGCATGGGCGCCAAAAAGAAACCATTTTACCGCATTGTTGTGGCAGACCAGCGCAGCCCGCGCGACGGCCGTTTCATCGAAAACATCGGCACGTACAATCCGATGACTGATCCACCCACAATCAACGTCAAGAGCGAACGCGCCGGTCACTGGTTGCGTGTCGGCGCCCAGCCCAGTGAGGCCGTGGCCCGGTTGTTGAAAAAGACCGGAATCACAGATGAACATGGCAAACTGAAAGAGGTTGAATCCGACTCAGGCCAGGCGGCCGAGGCGGCGCCGGCAGAGCCGGAAGCTGCCTGATAGAGAGAGCGTCCGATGAAAGAACTGGTCGAATTCATGGCAAGATCTCTCGTAGAATCTCCCGATGAGGTGCACGTTTCCGAACGCGTTTACCGGGAAAGGGTGGTTCTGCGCCTGCAGGTTGCTCCGGAGGATGCCGGAAGAGTGATCGGCAAGAACGGGAGAGTGGCCAACGCTATGCGGTCCGTGCTGAAGGTCGCGTCGATTCGCCAGTCGCGTGATGTGATACTGAAAATCATGTAGCCGCCCCAACAGTTCAGCTCCTCCGCTGCAGGCAGACTCCTTGCAAATGCCCGTTTCCGCGACCGCAAACCGACCCGCCTGGTCCCTGGCGCCCCAGGGGGAGGCGGGCCTTGGATCATATTGTAAAGCGGATGGGCAGTCACTCAGTTGACCGGATTGCGCACTGTTTCCGGGAACGTAATTTGCGCCGACCGATCACCCGATGCCGAGAATGAACCTGCGGGCACTGGAACTGTCAGAATGAGAGAGCGATCGAAGCCAAAGCGCGGCCGGCCTGGCAGGGGCCGCCGTTCACGTGCGAGCCGCTTTCGCCAGCGCTCAACCTCGGTCCCGGACGGGCACCTGGCCGTCGGTCGAATCCTCGGAGCGCACGGTTTGCGGGGAGAGGTGAAGATTGAGTCGCATACCGACTTTGACTCCCGCTTCGATCCGGGCCAGCAACTTCTGGTTGGTAAGGAGTTGCTGCTGGCTGAAATCAAATCGTCGCGGCCTCACAAAGGCATTTTCTTAGTCCAATTCTCGGAGATTTCGGATAGATTCGGAGCCGAAGACCTCTACAATGAATGGCTGTACATTCCGGAAGAGGCTGCAATGGAGTTGGAAGAGGACGCCTTTTGGGTCCACGACATCGTCGGCTTGACAGTGCAAACAGAATCCAATGGCCAGTTGGGCGAAGTGGTCGATGTACTGTTTACCGGGGCTAACGAAGTCTACATAGTTCGACCGGCGCCGGGGGTCAACCGTGATCGGGACCTGCTGATCCCTGCTCTGGAAGAGGTCGTGCGTTCTGTGGACATAGAGGCCGGAACATTGACCGTTCGCCTGCAGCCAGGGTTACTCGAAGAAGGTGGAGAGTAACCGGGAGCCCGCAGCCGCTGGCATCTGAAATCTTTCCCGTGATTATGGACGAGCGAGCTTTTTGGATAGCCTTCAACCGTGTGCCCGGCATTGGACCTACGCGACTGACCGCGCTGCTGGAAAGATGCGGAGGCATCGCCGCGGCCTGGAAGGCGCCCATTCAGACGCTGCAAGAGGCAGGACTCGACCGACGCAGTATCGAAAACCTGTTGAATGCCCGGCAGCATCTGGACCCCAAAGCAGAATTGGACAGGGTTTTGCGCAGCGGTTGCGGCGTCTCTTGCTGGGACTATAGCGGCTATCCGGCCAACCTCCGCAAGATTCCACAACCCCCGCCGGTCTTGTACGTGCGGGGCCAGCTCGAGGATGGGGACGAACTGGCAGTGGCCATCGTCGGCACGCGGCGAGCGTCCACCTATGGGCGGGAGGTGGCCCGTGAGCTGGGCGCCGAATTGGGTCGACACGGCGTAACCGTGGTTAGCGGCCTGGCGCTGGGTGTAGACACGATCGCACATCAGGCCGCCCTCGACGCCGGCGGCCGAACGATCGCGGTACTTGGGAGCGGTATCGACCAGATTTACCCGGCGCGAAACCAACGGCTGGCGCTACAGATCATCGAACAGGGCGCGCTGGTCAGCGAGTACCCGCTGGGAACAAGGCCGGAAGCCAGCAACTTTCCGCCCCGCAACCGCATCATCAGCGGGTTGAGCCTGGCAGTGATCGTTGTCGAAGCCGGTAGACGCAGTGGCGCGTTGATTACTGCCAGTTTTGCCGCTGAACAGTCGCGTGATGTCTTCGCCGTACCGGGTTCGATTCTCAGTCCGGGCAGCGACGGTTGCAACCGGCTGATTCGGGACGGCGCAATTCCCGTTACCTCTACCAGCGATCTGCTGGAACGTCTCCAGCTTGCGAACGCAGTCGCGCAGCAGGAGGCCCGCGTCACGGTCCCGGCATCGCCGGCAGAGGAGATGATTCTCCGACATATTTCAACCGAGCCGCAGCACATGAACGAAATTGTGCGGGCGGCCCCCCTGGAGACCTCGGAGGTCAGCAGTTTGCTGGCAATGATGGAGCTCAAGGGCCTTGTACGCCAAGTGGGGCTGATGCAGTATGTACGCGTCAACTGACATTGTCACCAAATGTACGCTGTAATTCTGGCCGGCGGTGTAGGTACCCGCCTGTGGCCCCGCAGCCGGCAAAGCGCTCCTAAACAGTTCACTGACGTCACCGGCAGCGGGCGCACGATGATACAATCAACCGTCGCCCGACTCGAGGGCCTGGTCAGCCCGGAGGACACTTATGTAATTACGGGCAGACGCTATGCCGATCTCTGTGCCTTGCAGTTGGA
Organism: Caldilineaceae bacterium; assembly: GCA_965200615.1. Taxonomy (GTDB): domain Bacteria; phylum Chloroflexota; class Anaerolineae; order Caldilineales; family Caldilineaceae; genus Bin5. Next base: position 4,421,454 of record OZ241377.1, read on the forward strand.
CGGTCTGCCTGATTCGAATGTGCTGGTGGAACCGGAGGGCCGCAATACGGCCCCGGCGATAGCGCTCGCTTGTGCGCATCTGAAGCGGCGCGATCCGGATGAAGTGGTTGCGATATTGCCGGCAGACCACCTCATTCAGGATTGTGACGGCTTTCAGAGAGCGTTACGGCAGGCGGAGCGAAGCGCTCGCGAGGGCTATCTTTCCGTGTTGGGAATTGAGCCGACAAAGGCCCACACCGGCTATGGCTACATTCAGCGGGAGGACGGGCATCTGCCGCTGGCAGGGGATCTTCCTACCTTCGCTGTTCGTCGCTTCCTTGAAAAGCCCGACCAGGCTACGGCCGAGCGCTTTCTGGCGGATGGCGGATATTACTGGAACGGCGGCATATTCGTGAGCCGGGTCGGGCGGCTGCTGGCTGAATATGAAAGGCAGATGCCCGATCTGTTTGATGCCATGAACTCCATCGCCGCTGCGCTTGGCACAAGCGAACAGGAAATCGTGCTGGCTGAGATCTGGCCGACCATGCCCGATGTATCGATAGACTACGGGCTCATGGAGGGCGCAGAAGAGGTGGCAGTGGTGCCTATGCAGATTGGCTGGAATGACCTAGGGAGTTGGGATGCGCTTGAAGCAGTCGTTGCCGAGGACGAGGCCGGGAATTACCCTGTGGAAGGGGAGATCCTGCCGTTGAATAGCAGGGGCAACATTGTCGCAGCCCAAAAGCGGCTGGTGGCGCTGATTGACGTCGACGACTTAATCGTGATTGATGCCGGGGACGCATTGTTGATCGGCAAAAAAGAAAGTATTCAACAGGTGAAGCAGGTCGTCGCCGAGTTGCAGGCCGCTGATCGCGGCGAACTCCTCTAACGGACCTTCGGTCGCGGCGAAAGTCGCAGTCAGAAAAATGATCGACCGTAACAGGTCATTCATCCACATGCTGATGGCCGGGTTGGTTGGGTTGACGCTCGGCCTGTTTATCGGTTGGTGGGTGTGGCCCGTACAGTGGATCGATGCGCCCGCGGCGGCGCCGGCCGCGTCGGCGCCGGCTCAGTCAGTAGAGAGTCCGGCAGAAGAAAACAGGAACTCCGAATCCAATTATTCGGCCTTGATGGACTGGGTGAATCAAGGACTGCTGTACGTAGCGGCCGCGCTTCTGCTTGTCGGAGGTGTCGTCATCGGTTACCAGCTTCTGCGTCAGTCTCAAGACAAGGCTCCAAAGGAATCGCCATTTCCGCTGCCGTTCAGCAGAAGCCGCTCCAATCAAGCCGCGGCCGCGCGTGATCGGCGTGCCAAATCTCCCCCTCTCGCGGGTCGACCAGTCAGGCCCCGTCAACCCACCTGGAATTGGCTGCGAAGGGAGACTGAATCCGAGAGGTCGACAACTACTGAAGAGCCCGTTTTCAGGGAACAGTCCGTTGACGAGCGGCGAACAGTTGAACGGTCTCCCGAATCCCGGATACCGGACAGCGAGACATCCAGACAGGAAACTCAGAGGGTTGAAGCAGAAGGTCCCGGGATCCAACGGGATGACGATCTGTCCCCCGAGCCCTGGACAGATCGTGAAGCTGGCGCTTCAAGCGCGCAGCAAGAGCGACCGGTCGAAACAGAACGCGGGCCGGGCAGTCCTGTCTCGTATGGCGCTCCCGAGGCGGCGATTCAAGGGGGCCACGATGGGCAGGATGGCGAGCCGCACGTTGACTGGGAAAGAGAGGCGCTGACCCAGCAGGGGCCGGCTGCAGACGAGGACACTGAAAGACGGGGAGACCTGTTTCAGTCCGGCATTGTACCAACTGTAGCCGAAGACGAAGATTTCGGAGAGAGCCGAGACAGTGAGGCCCGGGAACACTGGGATGACGGTTGGCAGACGCCTCCAGACGAGGCGACATTCCGCGAGAGCCTGGACAGACTGGAAGCGGGGACGGACGCAGGTGTCGACTCGGGTGTACCTGCAGGGGGTTTTGCCAGCCGCGAAGCACCGGCTGAACCGGAGGAACAGGGGATGGAATCTTCCCCGTTCCGCATACTCGAACCTGAATCTGTCGAGACCGTCCCTGCTCAGGGAGAAACGAGGCCGGCTACCCATACATCAAGACAGCAGGTTAGCCAGTTTGAGGCGAATTACGCTTTCGGGATCCAATCCTACGATGAGAGCTTTACCATCAACGCAGCGGACGGCGAACTGCTAGGCGCCTGCGGGATGGGTATCAATGAATCGGTGGACCGCGCTGCCGCGACTTCGGACCAGGTTCGACTGCTCGACATCTGGTTATATGACCGCTCGGCCGTTCGAAGCGTCAGCCAGCCCCTGGTCTCGCCTGGCTTCGACGTGTCGGGTCTGGATGACTTCGCTGACGGAAGCGGCTCGGATTCGTCGCCCCCGCTTGAGGTCCGCCCCGGCCTGACTTGCACACTTCGGTCCGACCACATTGTCCTTGAATGCACGATCAGGAGCGCAACATTTCTGGATGGCGAGCAGAAGCCGGCGCCGTTCCGTTCGGTCAGCGCAAGCCTGGCTATCTATGTGCAGTCGTGATCGGTAGAGAAGGCGAAGAGGCGCTTGGCGTTCAGACCGCCTCTTCCGGGTCAAACAGACGGCGGTGCTCGGCGATGGCATAGCGGTCGGTCATGCCGGCGATGTAATCGCAGACAACGCGGTGGAGGTCTGTACCTGAGTCAGAAATAGCGGCCTGCGTTTCAGGAGGCAGTTGGGCCGGCTCCTCGACAAATGCAGAAAAGAGGGCGCGAATCGTCCTGTCTGCCTTGGCCGCCATGCGGGCTACACGGTAATGCCGGTAGAAACGATCAAAGAGAAATCGTTTCAGTTCCCGGTTTTCCTCAGCGAGTTCATCCGAATATGCTGCCACGTTGGTTGTTTGCGCCCGCAGATCGACGATACTCTGGACGCTGGCGGCGCGCAGGTTTGAGGTCGTGGCCTGGATCGCGTCGTTGACTTCGATCCCAACCAGCCGCCGGATGAATCGGTAACGGTCCAAGGGTTGAGTAAGGTCAATAGAATTCGCGGATTCTCCAAGTGAGTCCAGGACGCGCCGGCTGATTGCCAGCGCAAGGAACGCGCTGGGGTCCAGGATGCCTGCCCGCAAGCCGTCATCTGAATCACTGGTATTGTAAGCAATTTCGTCTGCCAGGTTACTTACCTGACATTCCAACGTACCCATTTCATCGGGATTGTAATTCCGGGCGTCGACGATATCATAGTCGGTGTCGTGCTTCACCACTCCTTCACGCACCTCGTATGTCAAATTCAGGCCTGGATGATCGGGATATCGCCGCTCCAACCTGGTGATAATGCGATAGGTCTGCTTCTGGTGATCGTAGCCGCCGTGCCCTTGCGTGAGGTCATCAAGTGTTGCTTCGCCGGTATGGCCGAAGGGAGGATGGCCCAGGTCATGGGCGAGGCAGATCGCTTCTGTCAGGTCTTCGTTACAGGAGAGGGCTCGGGCAAGCGTGCGACCTATTTGAGCCACTTCGATGGTGTGGGTCAGGCGGTTACGGTAGTGATCGCCTTCGTTGTAAACAAAGACCTGGGTCTTGTACTGGAGCCGGCGGAATGCTGTTGTATGGACAATACGGTCACGGTCCCGTTGGTAGGCGGTGCGATAGGGACGCTCGGCAGCAGGATAGGCCCGCCCGCGGCTGCGGCAGCTGAGCATGGCGTAGGCAGCCAGCTCTCTGGCTTCCCTCTGCTCCAACTCTTCTCTGGTCACCATCGTTTTTGCCTAAGGCCGCAGGGGATCGAGGCGGTCTGAGATTCTCCAAAATGGTCCCGCAAAGCGAAAACTCCCCACTAAACTCAGTATACAGGCAGGAGACCTAATCCTGCCAACACAGGATTCAAGTCTGATTGCCAGTCTGCCTGCACTTCGTGGACCTTTTCGCAGACGGACGCGTTTGGGGTAGATGTTCTTTCTATCGTTCCTGCCCGTGCTATAATTGCCTCGTGAACCGCCCGCAGAGCCAATCTCAGGAGACTCACACGTGCTCAGGCGCTTGTTTGGCCGCCGGGAAGAGAAGACGGCGGACGATGTACGAATTGAGGAAAGCCTGCAAAAGACCCGGTCGGGAATCTTCAGTCAGATCGGTTCGATATTTCAGGAGAATGAGGTCAGTGATGCACTGTGGGAGGAGCTGGAGGAGGCACTGATCGTAGCCGACGTCGGGATGGACACTACGGTCGAACTCGTCGAATCCACGCGCGAACGCGTGCAGCAAGAAGGTGTCAGGCGCAGCGAGGATGCCTACCTGATCCTGAAGCAGGAGATGGTGAAGCTGTTGCAGGCTGAGGAGCCGTTACAGATAGAGGAACCGCGCATTCTGACTGTTGTGCTGGTCGTTGGCGTGAACGGATCGGGCAAGACCACGACGATTGGAAAACTGGCGTTGCGGTACAAGGAGAAGGGCAAGAGAGTTGTACTTGCCGCGGGTGATACTTTCCGGGCGGCGGCCATCGATCAGCTCCAGATCTGGGGAGAACGGGCGGGCGTGGACGTCATCGCGCAGGCGCCCGGGTCCGACCCGGCGGCGGTGCTTTTCGACGCAATACGGGCAAGTCAGGAGAGCCGAAACGCCGACCTGCTTATCACCGACACTGCAGGCAGATTGCAGAACAAATTCAATCTTATGCAGGAGTTGGAGAAGATGCGCCGAGTGGCAGCGAAACAGGTCCACAGGGCGCCGCACGAGACTTTGCTGGCGCTGGACGCTTCCACGGGCCAAAACGCCATATTGCAGGCTAAAGGTTTTGAGGAGGCGTCCGGCGTAACCGGTATCATATTGACCAAGTTGGACAGTACTGCCAAGGGCGGCGCGGTTCTTAACATCAAGAAGCAGCTGGGGATTCCCGTGCGTTTCGTTGGCACAGGGGAAAAGCTTGAAGACCTGGCCGAGTTCGAGCCGGTGACGTTTGTAGAAGGACTTTTGGGAGAGTAATGGGGCCGACGCCTCGTTGGTGGCGGACGACGAGTGTCCTGAATGCTGGGGCCAGCGGAGGCTTCAGAATGCCATCCAATATCATCGAAGGGGATAGGGACGCATGGGCGAGTTAACTGACAGACTTCATCTGCTTGCGGAGCGGGTCGACACGATACGGAGGCGGCTTTGACCTGCCGGACAAAGTCGCACAGGCAAAGGCACTGGAAGAGGCGTCAATAGCGCCCGATTTTTGGGACGATCAGAGGATCGCCCAGCAGAAGATGCAGAAGTTGAACGCCCTGCAGGAGCAGATCAGTGTCTGGGATGGGTTGAGTCAGCGGACGCAAGACGCACTCGATCTGGCGGAGATGGCCGATGATGACGCGGAGTTGCTGGCAGAGTTGGACAGTGAGGCCAGCGCATTGGATGAGGAGTTGGAAAGACGCGAATTCACGCTGGCACTCAATGGAAAGTATGACTCGGGCGGAGCAATCATCAGCATTCATGCCGGGGCCGGCGGTACCGAGGCGCAAGACTGGGCGGCGATGTTACAACGCATGTACTTGCGCTGGGCGGAGAAGAAGGGCTATGCGACAGAAATCACCGACATGACCCAGGGCGAAGAGGCCGGCATCAAGAGCGTTACGATCACAGTGGACGGATCCTACGCATACGGCTATCTTCAAGCGGAACGGGGCACACACCGACTTGTACGGCTCAGCCCATTCGACGCCGGAAACAGGCGCCATACTTCCTTTGCCAAGCTTGAGGTCATGCCGATCATTGACGAAGACATCGAAATCGAAATCGTACAAAATGACATTCGAATGGATGTCTTCCTGTCCAGTGGGGCCGGAGGTCAGAGCGTGCAGAAGAACGCGACAGCCGTTCGTCTCCACCATATGCCGACAGGCATTGTCGTATCATGCCAGAATGAGCGCAGCCAGACGCAGAACCGGGAAATCGCGATGAGGATTTTGCGGGGGAAGCTCTACGCCATCGAGCAGGAAAAGATCGCTGCTGAAAAGGCCCGCCTCAAGGGGGAGAATGTCCAAGCCGACTTCGGCAGCCAGATCCGCTCCTATGTCCTGCATCCTTATCAGATGGTGAAGGATTTGCGCACAGAAGTGGAGACCGCCTCGCCGCAGACGGTCCTGGACGGTGACCTGGACCCGTTTATCGAGGCTTGGTTGAAGGGTCAGGTAGGAACTTAGGCAGATTCGCTCCAGGGAGGTATCTATGATTCAACTCGCGCCGGTGCGGCAGGCGGTCTCTGAACAGCAAGTAGAGAATGTGTCTGCCGCCGTATGGAACGGTCTCAACGCGGTGGCGCTATCCGAGCGGGTACGGCCTGGAATGCGAGTGGCGGTGGCCGTAGGCAGCCGGGGAATCTCCTGCTACAGGGAAGTGGCGCAGGCCGTTGTCGAGACATTGAAGTCACTGGGGGCGGAGCCGTTTCTCGTCCCGGCAATGGGCAGCCACGGCGGGGGTACAGCCGAAGGTCAACATGCCGTCCTTGTCGGATATGGAATGGCGGATTTGGGCGTCCCCATTCACAGCAGCCTGGAGGTGAAGCAGATTGGCGAAGCGGCCGGCATGCCGGTCTACTGGGACCGTCACGCGGCCGAGGCCGATGCGGTGATTCCTGTCAATCGCGTCAAGGCCCACACTGCATTTCGCGCAGACCACGAAAGCGGTCTCTGCAAAATCATGACGATCGGACTGGGGAAGAGAAAAGGCGCGGCGACGCTCCATGCTCACGACGCCGCAACTGCGATTCCCCGGGCTGCGCGGGTCATTCTGAAGACGATGCCGGTCGTAGCCGGCGTCGCCATCGTCGAGAACGGCCGCCACGAGCCCGCGGAGATTGCGGTCCTGGCGGGTGAAAGGATATTTGAAGAGGAGCCGGGATTATTGCGGATGGCGAAAGCGCTGCAACCGTCCATTCCCTTTGCCGACCTCGATCTGTTGATCGTGCAGGAGATGGGCAAGAACATAAGCGGCACAGGGATGGACACCAACATCATCGGAATGTGGCGGCGCAATGGCGGTCCGAGAGAACCGAATTTCCGTGTTCTGGCGGTCCTGGATCTGACGGCCGGCAGCCACGGCAATGCCTCCGGTGTCGGCCTGGCGGATCTCATTCCGGAAAGGTTGCGGTCCAAGATCGACTGGCACGCTACCTATACGAATTGCCTGACCGCCGGCAACTTCGCGGCCGCAAAGCAACCTGTCGTACTGCCGTCCGACCGGGAGGTTATCGAGACCGGGTTGATGGGCAAGGATGCCGGCTCGGCGCGCGTCGTCTGGATTCAGAACACGCTTGAACTGGACACACTGTGGCTGTCGCCGACATTGTTGGAAGAAGCCGGCGAAATACCAGCTCTTACGGATGTTGGCTCTCTGCAGTTTGTCGAGTTCACCGCGGACGGCGCGCTGCAGCCACCGGCAATGGAGCAGGTCGTTTCCTGATGCCATAGAGGAGAATCCATGGGCCCGACCAACGGCGCCATCGCGCTGACATTCGACCTCTTCGGCACTATCCTGGATCTGGGTGGAAGTCTGAGGCCGGCCATCACAGAACTCCTTGAAAAGGACGCGCCGGGCAGATCGCCGGAAGCCTTCTGGGATCAGTGGCGGACTCGTCAGCGACTGGAGCAGTACCAGGACACGATCATGATGGTGGGCCACGCCGGTTATCTCGAAACGGTGCGGCGTGCGTTGCACTACGTGTTGCGGATGAACGAGTTGGAGCCGACAGAGCAACGCATACAGGAGTTGATGGCGGCCTGGCAGGGGCTCTCCCCTTTTCCTGAGGTTGTACGGGCGCTGGAGCAGTTGCGCGACCGCTATCGACTGGTTGTTCTTTCCAACGGAGACCCCCATTTCCTGGATCATCTGGTCGAGAATCGAGTGCATTTCCCATTTGACGATGTAATATCCGCCACCGGCAACGGCGCGTTCAAGCCCCATCCCGGCGTATACCGGCGGGCCGCCCATTTGCTTGGCCTGGAGGTCCACCAGTGCCTGATGGTATCGGCCAATGCCTTTGACTGCGTGGGCGCGCGCGCATGCGGTTTCCAAGCGGCGTATGTGGACCGTTACGGGCTGCCGGTCGAGGACTCGCCCTTCCAGCCGACGCTGACGGTGGCCGATTTCACTCAATTGGCCGACGCTCTGCTTTGAGAGCGGGCGCTTACAGAATGCGCGTTCAGCGATCGGGTCGAGAGTGTCCGTGAACTGTTTCCAGGACTAACAATTCGTCGAAGAACTGTACAGAGGTTAAAGAATGTGCTAGGATTTCCCGTGCCGGGCCTGCCCGGCGCGGACAGTTTTGGGAGAGGTCGCATAGTCTGGCCGAGTGCGCGCGTCTCGAAAACGCGTAGGGTTTACGCCCTCGAGGGTTCAAATCCCTCCCTCTCCGCCTTGGTTCCCGGGCATCTTGTGTCCGGGAATTTTCATTGATTGGATAGATGGAATCGTCAGGCCCTCACGCTTTTTACAAGTGGAAAGCGCTGTGCAGAAGGCAAGAAAGGGGATAGCACGTATGCGTTGGGGTCGTACAGTCCGGCTGCCCCACACTGGCGGTCTGTTGGGTCCACCGACAGGTCTGCCGTTTGCCTCCGGCCGCCAGGTTCGCACTGCAACTGCGGTAGTCGCGCTGGTGGTCCTGGCCTGGCTGCTGGCCGAGTTGCCATTGCTCTGGGCGGCCGCTGCAGTTGCGGCAGGCGGCGCGGGCGTACTGCTGCCGCGTTTCCCGCACCTGATCTGGCTGGGGCTTGCCGTCGCGCTCCCCTTCGCCAGCGCACTCAAAAGGGGTCCAACCAGCCTGGCAGACCTGATGCTAGGGACTGCGGTGCTGCTGTGGTTTGTTGACGGTGTGCGGAAGGGCCGACTTCGCCTTACCTCGGGCCCACTGCCGATTCTGTTTGTCGCGTATCTGTTGACGCTTCTGCTCTCCTTTTCAAATGCGATAGACCTGCAAGAGGCCGTCAAAGGTGTAATCAAGTGGCTGCAGATGCTGGTGGCAGTCCTTCTGGTCCAGGAGGCGTTGTCGCCGCGACAGATACGCTGGCTGGTCTGGGGTCTATTGATCGGAGGCGTACTGCAGGCCACACTAGGCATCTACCAGTTTGTTTTCCGTATCGGTCCGCCCAACTTTCTGCTGCTGGACCGATTCATGCGAGCGGCGGGAACATTCGGCCAGCCAAATCCGTTTGCCGGTTACCTGGGATTGACTTTGCCCGTAGCGGCGGCCCTTTTCCTCTTGAATTTCACCTCGATTTTGAGAAGAAAGGGTAGGCGTTTGCGTCAGGTTCTTGCGGGTACGGGCGCCTATGGGGGGGCGGCCGCAATAATCGCCATTGGGCTCCTGGCGAGTTGGAGTCGGGGCGGCTGGCTTGGCGCAGCCGCCGGCCTGGCCGTTGTTCTTGTCGTTCAAGGGGGACGGATAATCAGAGGAACTGCACTCGCCGCGGCGGGCGCGGTGATGTTGCTCGGGCCGATTACATACCGCTACATTCCCAGCTCCTTGACCGACCGAATTTCCGATCTGCCGGCATACTTTGGGACGGGCATGCGGGATATCGTTCAACAACCGGTTACTGACAGCAATTTTTCTGTCATCGAACGTCTAGCCCACTGGATCGCTGCCCTGCGGATGTGGGAGATGTCGCCTTGGCTTGGCGTGGGGCCGGGCAACTACGCGGCCGTTTACCCGCAAGTGCGGCTGGCTCGATGGGAGGATCCATTGGGTCACGCCCACAACACTTATCTGAACGTACTTGCCGAGAATGGGCTTATTGGGATAGTCGCTTATCTGGCGCTGTGGGCTGGCGCGGCCGTTTGGCTTGTTTGCGTACGCAGGCGTATTCTGAGAAGGCGGACGGAGAACCTTGACTCCCGAGTCGGTTCAGGACAGACTCACGCGGCCGCGAATCCATCGCAGGCGTGGAACGCAGCGGTTCTCCTCGGCGTATTTGGTGTGGTCGTCCATCTTTCCGTACATCACCTGTTTGACAATCTTTACGTCCAGGGGATGTACTTGCATATCGGGTTGTGGCTTGGCGCTGCGGTGGCTCTGGCCGGCGGCCGACCGACTGTCAGCGTCGAGTGCCGATAAGTCAGTTGGTCCCGAGCCTGCGGCCGGGGCGCAAATGCCTGGCCGCAATTACGGGAGCAAAATACTGCTCGCCGGCCCGCAGCGGCAGTAGCAAAGCATTTGCGAAACGGAGTGACTTTTGAGCGGGGCCAAACCCCTGAGTATGGGAAACAGCAGAGGCAAAGAGACGAAACGGTTTGTCAAGTTTGCATTTGTCGGCGCGCTTGGATCCGTTACCGATTTCAGTATCCTTATTTTCCTGGCCGAGGTTGTGGGCCTCGTCCCTTTTATCGCGAACGGCTTCAGCTTCAGCGCGGCCGTGCTCCAAAACTTCCTCCTCAATCGATGGTGGACGTTTCCAGAGAGCCAAACGCACAGCAAGCGCCGGCTGATGCTGAAGTTTGCACTCGTCAGCATTGCCGGACTAGGGATCAATCTAGCCGTCTTCTCGATTGTAGATCAGTCGCTTCGCTCGTTTTGGAATGACGTGTTTTCCAACACTGAGGTTGGGTTCAGGGCAAGCTATCTTTTCGCAAAGCTCTTTTCCATTGGGGTTGTCCTTTTCTGGAACTTCGCCGCCAATCGTTTGTGGACCTTCAAAGGGCTGTGAAGCTAGTCATCGACTACACGCCGGCCGTGCGGCAGACGGCGGGCATTGGCCGTATCATACGCGGGCAGGTTGACGCTCTGGCGCAGCACAATCCTGGCTTTGACATTTCACTTTTTGTGGCCGGGACAGTTACTCCCGAGCAGCGCGCCGCAAGCCCTCTTCCTCTGCACACTTTTCCCGGAATTTCCGAGCGCAATCTGACTCGCATCTGGCATCGCCTCAACATTCCCGCCCCGCGCGTCGAGTGGCTGACCGGGAGCGCTATCAATCTGTTTCACGCCACCGACTTCGTTATGGCGCCGGTGAGCTCAAGAAGGAAGCTGCTGACTGTTCATGATTTGGCTTTCATGCGCTACCCCCAGGCGGCCATGCCCTCTCTGCATCACTACCTGAATGTCGTCGTGCCCCGCAGCATCAACCGGGCAGACCACCTCATCGCAGACAGCAGCAACACGGCCGAGGACCTCAAATCGACCTGGCCGCGTCTTGAAGGAAGGATTAGCGTTGTACAGGGCGCGGTCGACCACAGTTTCTTTCGGCGCGTGTCAAATCCCGAGACTCTGGATGCTGCACGTCAGAAGTACTCTATTGGAGACGGGCCATACATTTTCGCCCTGAGCACTCTTGAGCCCCGCAAAAACTATCCCAGGCTGATTCACGCCTTTCACGCCGCTCGCCGGGATTCGGGCCTGCCTCACCGACTTGTCATTGGGGGCAAGAAAGGCTGGCTTTTTGACGAAATCTTCACAACAGTGCGAGAGCTGGAAATGGAGTGGGAGGTTCACTTTCCCGGATTCGTTGACGACGCTGATCTGCCGGCCCTCTATTCGGGAGCAGAGTTCTTTGCCTATCCTTCACTATACGAGGGGTTCGGGCTCCCGATTCTGGAGGCACTGGCCTGCGGAACACCGGCGCTCACATCGGACAACTCCTGTCTGCCGGAGGCCGGGGGCGAGGGCGCACTCTACGTTGATGCCGAATCTGTCGAGAGCATCGCCGACGGGATTGCACGCCTTGCTTCGCAGCCCAAGTTGAGGGCCCAGTTGGCGGACGCCGGAGAGGCGCATGCCCGCTCATTCAGCTGGAGTCGGAGCCTACGGCAACTCCTAGAGGCCTACGAACGGGCGCTGGCCTGAGAATGTGATACAATGCACTGCACTCAGCCGTCAGATCACTACGCATGAAAACCATGAGCAAGACTGTCGCCGACTCGACGACGCGTATCAGCCAAATAATGAATCCTGAGCACGCCAACCTGCTGGGCAACGTGCACGGAGGCGTGATTCTGAAGTTATGCGACGAATGCGGCGGCATCACGGCTGCACGCCACGCGCGGCGAGTCGCGGTGACGGTCGCAGTTGACAGCATGGCCTTTCATGAGCCGGTGCGGGTCGGCCAACTGTTAAGGTTGCGCGGGCGGATCACCTATGTGGGCCGCAGTTCCATGGAGGTCGAGGTCATCGTCCAGGCGGAGGACCTGCTGACCGGTGGGATTACACATACCAACAGCGCCTACTACATTTTTGTGGCCCTTGACGAAAGTGGCATGCCGACCGAAGTGCCGCGGCTCGAACTGACGAATGAAGCGGAACGACGGCGATTCGAAGAGGGCGAGGAGCGGCAACGCCAGAGGCTCAAGCGCGCCGGGAAGAAAGTGAAGTAAGTGGAATAAGTGGAGTAAGAGCCACCTCAACCCGCAGATGCAGCCTTTTCAACACCTTTTCACCGGATCCTTGAGCCCCTTGCACAGGTGGCTGCTGCCCGGCGGCGCGCTGTGCGCATTTTTCGGCTACGTCCGACCCTGGATCGCGCACAAGGCGGCAGGACTGGCCGTATTGGGGCTAGACTTGGGAGAGCTCGTGAAGTTTCTGCACCCCGTGCAACAGGGAGAAATCCGCCTGTGGCGTGAGGGGTTCTATCTGCCACTGGTCGCGGTGAGTGTCAGCCTCAGTTTGAACGCCTTTTGCCGCGATTCGAGCGCTTCGGGCCGGCAGGATGCGAATACCGATGGAACAGTAGCCGAAGAACGCGGCCCACGCTACGGCTGGCCTGTCCGCATCGCGCTCTTGCTGCTTGCAATCGTGACAGCGCTCAATCTGTTGCCCCCTGCCTGGACCCCCCGGCTGTTGCTCACTCCTGAATTTCGCTTGCAGGCGACCGCGCTGGTTCTTTGCCTGGCGCTGGTTGCGTGCAGCCCCTTGGTCGGACTTCTCCAGTCTCCCCGGTCGTTATTTGAATCTTTTGGCGGAACTGCAGACGGCGTCGGCCGCCGCGGTTGTCTTTGGCGGGCCGCCTGGTCGATCGCTCTTGTGCGCGGTTCTCTTCTTGTCGTCAGCGCGGGCGCCGCCATCTACTTTCCCGTAGCCCAGTTTCGCCTTGTGCTTCCGACCTTGGCCGAACTGTACGGGCAGACGCCTGAAATCGGATGGGGTCCGGTACTGATGGTTGCCGGACTAGCAGGTCTGCTCGTGCATGGGCTTAGCGATATCTCCTCCCTGTTGAGAGAATAGTGGCAGAGTTTGGAATGCACGTCCGGGCGTTTGACCTACTTTTCCGGACCGTCTGGGTTCGCCGCAAAGACATGATCGACCTGCGCGTTTCCAGAAGCACGCCGGAAACGGATAACTGGACGAACGCCGATATCGTGGCCCACATCAGCGCGTTCCGTCTGGTTGGCGTAAGCGTCAAAGACCACAAGAGGTTGGGTCTTGGCCGCTGGCTCCGCGAAAACGGCAATGAAATCCCATACATTGCCGATGAACCGATGCCCTCGGGAACAGTTGTGTACGATGAGGCTGGGCAGATTGCTTACTTCTCGGTCTGGCCCCAGCTTTCCGAGGGTGCGGATGCCCGTCATTACGAGCGCAGGGGCAAAATATACCAGAAGCGAAACGGTGGAATCGCGCGGATCCGCTTCCCTGTGCTCAACAAACGCGGCCGCGCGGGTGTTCTCGGTACGGCCGCGGCTCTTCTGGCGACAAGGTGAGCGTTGCTGAATTCCATGAATCCTTCATCTGGAAACGTGCTGTGCAGTGAACTGTTTCGATTACCCGCTTTGACGGGAAACTAAAGTCTTCTTTCAAACTTACAGGGAGTTCTCTTGATGACAGAACCTATTCGCTTCGGAGTAATTGGGGGCAGCGGCGTTTACCAGATGGATACGTTGTCCGATGTCGAAGAAATCGAACTGGACACGCCTTTTGGCAAACCGTCGGACGCCTTTATTGTGGGTACCTTGCACAGTCAGCGGGTGGCGTTTCTTGCCCGGCACGGACGGGGGCACCGTATCAGCCCTACGCGGTTGAACCAGCGCGCCAACATCTACGGCTTCAAAATGCTGGGCGTCGAGTACCTGATCGCGGTCAGCGCTTGCGGCAGCCTGCAAGAGAGGCTGCGGCCTGGCGACATTGTCATACCTGACCAGATTTTTGATCGCACGCGGCTGCGAGGGCTCAGTTTCTTCGATGACCCGGACGTGGGGACTGACGGGTTGGTTGTGCATGTGAGCGTCGCCCATCCATTCTGCGACTTTCTCAGCGACATCTGCTTCAGGGCGGTAGAGCAGGCTGGCGCCCCAGCACACCTTGGCGGTAATTTCGTTACGATCGAGGGCCCGCGCTTCAGCACAAAAGCCGAGAGTATCTCCTTCCGCCAACTGGGAATGGACATTATCGGCATGACCACGACGCCGGAGGCGTTCCTGGCCAGGGAAGCGGAAATGAGCTATGCCTGCATGGCCCATGTGACCGACTATGATGTCTGGCATGAAACAGAAGAGGCGGTGACGGTCGAAGCTGTCATCAGGATGCTGATGCACAATGCGGAAGTGGCGGTAAAGGCCGTTGCCAATGCAATCGAACTGCTGGCTGACAGCGGTCCTTCGCCCCATGCCAATGCGCTCCAGGATGCGTTGATTACCGACAAGAAGGCCGTTCCGCCGGAGGTCGTCGACCGCCTAGAACTGATCGTCGGCAAGTATTTCGACAGATAGGGAAGGACACATTCCGACTATGGCCACTGTTGCCGAGACAATTGCCCAGTCTCTACATGACGCCGGCGTCCGCTTTGCCTTTGGAATGCCGGGAGGAGAGGTGGTGTCGGTATTGGAGGCTTTGCAGCGAGTCGGTATCCGCTTTGAGCTGATGCACCATGAGCAGAGCGCGGTGTTTGCGGCCGATGCCTACGCCCGGGCGACTGGCAAGCCGGGATGTGCACTCACTACGTTGGGCCCAGGCGCGCTCAACGCGGCGCCCGGCATTGGGCACGCATGGTTGGACAGGGCACCGGTGGTGCTGATTACGGCGCAAAAGCCTGACTCGCTGCTGCCGGACTACACGCACCAGGTGGTCGACTTGCAGGCCGTCTTCGCGCCCATCACCAAGCGGACGCTCAAGGTTACGCCTGAGAACGCCGCGGCGGAGGCGCCGGAGGCAGTTGCATTGACGATGCAGGGGCGTCCAGGTCCGGTGCATTTGCAGATAAGCAATGAGGAGGCGGAACTTCCGGTCGAGAGCGGGAGCGGGCAGCAGGCAGGCCATATTTCGACTGGCCAGGGGGAAGCGGGTGGAAACGGTGATCTTCCCGACGGTGAGCGAATTTCGCGAGCAAGGGACATTGTTGCAAAGGCGTCACGTCCCGTGATTCTGGCCGGGCTCGGTTTGGAGCCGGAGGCCCCGTACGATGCACTGAGAGCGCTGGCAGAGGCGGCCAACGCGCCGGTAATCGTGTCCCCGAAGGGAAAGGGCGCGTTGCCGGATGGTCACCCGCTGAGCGCAGGGGTCATCGGTTTGACCCGCACCGATCCCGTGTACGACATCCTGGAGGAATCGGACTGTGTCGTCGCTGTGGGTTTCGACGTAGTCGAGCTGGTGAAGGAGTTTTCGCTGCCGCAGAGCGGGGAAGGCGCGTCGGCGGAGAGGAATGGAGACGTACCGCTCATTTGGATTGCGAATTGGCCTAACTACGACCCGGTATTGCCTGCTGAGGTAGAGCTCGTGGGGCCGATGACGGCGGCGCTGACGCAACTTGCAGACAGCGAGTTCTGCACCGACGGGCAGTGGGGAGAGTCCAAGGTGCGTGCGTTTCACGCGCAACTGGCTGCCGTACCATTGCCTGCGCCCCGGCCCGGCCATCTATTGCCTCAGCAACTGTTGGAGAGTATGCGCCGTCATTTGAGCGGGGAAACGTTGCTTGCGGTGGACGTGGGCAGCCACAAGATATTCGGGAGCCTGGAGTGGCCGACCCTGTCCCCGAACAGCTTTGCTTTGTCCAATGGCTTATCTTGCATGGGCTTCGGGTTGCCGGCGGCTATCGGAACGGCCCTGGCCCGTCCAGAAGAAACCGCTGCCTGCCTTATCGGCGACGGAGGAATGTTGATGTGCCTGGGAGAACTGGCGGTCCTGACCCGACTGAATCTGCCTGTGCTCGTCGTCGTGGCCGTCGACAACGCCATCGACCTGATCCGTTCTCACCAGATCAGGCAGGGCAAGGAGCCTTTCGGAACCGAGTTTCCTGCGCCGGACTTCTGCAAGATCGCCGCGGGTTACGGTATCGCGGCAGCCCGAGTTACGACGCCGGAAGGCTGCGATGAGGCGCTGGCCCGCGCGGCCGCTGCAAGGGCGCCGTACCTGATCGAAGCCATCATTGATCCTGTTGGCTATCCAACCACCCCTCGGTAGCCGCTTTCTTCACCTCAAAAGGTCACAACCTCTCGCTGCTGGACTTTGGCGTCATCCAGTTCCATGCCGATGCCGGGTGCAGTGGGTACGCTGACATTTCCGTTGACCGGCTTGATCGGGTTCTTGAGGAAGAACTGGTGGACTTCGTTCCACTTGATCAGGTATTCCAACATCGGCGTGGTCGGCTCCGGCCAGGCGGCGATGACGTGGATGCTGGCAGGTGTCGAGTGGCCGTGGGGAATTACCGGTACGTCGTAAGCTGATGCCAGGGCCAGGATCTTCTGTGTCTCAGAAATACCCCCGCACCAGTAGATGTCGGGCTGGTAGACGTCGCAGGCTCCGGCGTCCATCAACTGTTTCAGTCCCCAACGTGTGTATTCGTGTTCGCCGCCGCTGATAGGAACGTTTACGGCGCGGCGGATCTGGGCGTACTGTTCAATCTTATCGGGCAGTACCGGCTCTTCCAGCCAGCGGGGGGCGTATTCTTCGAGCCGGCGGGCCATCTGCACTGCGTACGGTACATCCCAACTCATCCAGCAGTCCAACATGATGTCCACGTCCGGACCGACGCTCTCGCGCAACGTGCGCGCGAGGCGAAGATTTCGCTCCATCCCCATCTTGCCGTCGGTCGGGCCATCGCGGAAGAACCACTTCGTGGCTCTATAGCCTTCGGCCACGAACTGCCTGGCCCGCTCCTGGACCAGCTCCGGATCGATTGAGAATCCCAGAGCGCTGGCATAGGCCGGGACCTCGGTACGGGTGGGCCCTCCCAGCAGCTGGCAGACGGGGGCCTGGAAGTAGTTTCCTTTCAGGTCCCAGAGCGCGCAGTCCACCGCGCTGAGGGCCATCATTTCCGTGCCCTTGCGTCCATGCACCTGGGAGCGGTACATCCGGTCCCAAAGCCGTTCGGTTGCCAGAGGATCGTGACCGATCAGGAGGGGCGCCAGCTGGGTCTGGATGACGAAGGCCTGGTCGAAAGGAAGAGGACCGCCGCAACCGGATACACCTTCATCGGTCTCGACTTCGACAAAGTACGCGGTGATGTTGTAGCGGCCTTCGCCAGCGGCAAACATTTCGTGCGGGCCTTCGGCTTTGTGTTCCGGATAGATGTCGAGGGGACGCACCAGCCGCTCCTCCCAGAACTCCCCTTCGGACTCCAATACGCCTTGCAACCGGACTACTGTTACGTCAGTGATTTTCATGTTCATTTCGCTCGCTTGTAAATGGAGTGGCTACCTAAGTGTAGTATACTGATCCGAAGGGGCAGGGCAACAAGCGGACGCTCTTAACGAGTCCTGCCATTTCTATCGAACCAAGCAGACTGTGCGCCAGTATCGATACTCTCCCAACTCCTCTTTGTTCGCAAATCGACAGAGAGCGGTGGTCGAACGAAGAGCGCTGACCGGTCGACTTCAAAGCATCCAACTGTGTGATCTGATCTGGATTTGGTGGAGCGAAGCCGATGAACAAGAATTGGCGCGGCATATTCGCGATTGTCGTTACTCCGTTTACTGACAGCCTTGATCTGGACGAGGGGGCCCTTCGCCGTCAGGTGGAGTTTTGCATTCAGGCGGGCGCGGCTGGGCTCGTCGGTCCGGCCAATGCGGGCGAATTCGCGACGATGTCGGATGAAGAACGTCAGCGTTGGATCCGGACTGTCGTCGAGGAGGCCGACGGGCGCGTGCCGGTCATAGCTGCTACCACGCACGGTCACAGGTCGCCGGCAGTGGCCCTGAGCCGCTTTGCTCAGGATGTGGGCGCTGACGGCATCATGGCGATGCCGCCCCACATCCTGCATCCTGACGCGGATGGTTGTTACGCGTATTACCGGGCTCTGAATGACGCCCTGCGCATTCCGATCTGCATTCAGAATTTCATGGGACCGATTGGAACGCCGATGTCCTCGGATCTGCTGGCGCGCATGTGCCGGGAAATGGAGTGGGTACAGTATCTGAAGGAGGAAACGTTACCGGAGCCGCGCGCCATTTCACGTACGCTGGCTGCAGCAGGAGACAGTTGCAGGGGCGTTTTTGGGGGACAGGGGGGAATCTACATGATCGATGAGTGGCGGCGGGGAGCCTGTGGGAATATGCCCGCCAGCCAGTCTGTAGACCTGCACACGCGGATCTGGGGCCTTCTGGAAACACATGACGAGCACGGTGCGAGATCACTGTTCAATCGTCTGCTGCCGCTGCTCAATTTCGAGCGCATGCACGGTGTTGCGGTTTACAAACAGGTCTTCTTGCGCCGCGGCATCTTCACCTCGGCCGCCAGCCGAATTCCCGGCGCGTACCTGGACAGTCAAGACTTGCAGGAGTTTGAAGCCATTTGGCGGGATGTAGAGCCGCTACTGGAGGCATGAGCGCAAGTTGAGAGGGATACCTCCCACTGCCGGGAGGGTCAAGGCTGGGAATAGCTCAGCATATTCCAAACACCAAGACAACCGATCGACGGCTAACCACGTCTGTTTATGCCATTGTATGAACGCTACTGTATCCGCTGTTGAACTCTTCCCCCTCCGCATCCCGCGCGACGTCCCCTACCTTGGACCGCTGGAGGAGGACAATCGGCCCAACCCAAAGGGCTACATTGTGCGCCCCGGCAACCGCACAGTATACTCCGTATTCGACCAGACGCTGCTGGTCAGAGCCGAAGCAAGTGACGGATCGGTCGGTTGGGGCGAATGTTTCGGTGTGGTGGCGCCGCAGGTCGCACGGACGATTTTAGAAGAGCTGCTGATCCCGTTTGTCATTGGCCGCAGTCCTCACGACGCCGAGCGCATCTACGAGGACATGTACGACCTGCAGCGAGTGCGGGGCCATTTCGGCGGGTACGCGCTCGATGCCATCGCCGGATTGGACATGGCTCTCTGGGACTTGCGGGGCAAACTGTCGGGGCAGCCGGTGTGGCAGTTGCTGGGCGGTCTGCGGCACGAGAGGCTGCCGGTTTACGTTTCCGGGCTGCCGGGCGGGACAAAGGAGGAACGGGCTGCGCTGGGAAGACGGTGGATCGAACGCGGTTTTTCGGCGGTGAAGTTCGCAGCTGTTGTTGCCGACGAAGGAGAGGTCGCGGAGATCAAGGCGATCCGCAGCGAGGTCGGGCCTGCGCCGAAGATTCTTGCCGATCTTCACTGGCGCTACACTGCGCCGAAAGCGGTTCAGCTGATTGAGAGACTATGCGAATACGACCTGTATCTGGCGGAGGCGCCGGTCGCGCCGGAGGATCTGACAGGTCAGGCGCACGTGGCCCGGTCGGTCAGGACGCGCATCGGTCTGGGAGAGGAATGGCGAACCGTCCACGAATACCTTTCGCGCCTGCAAGCCGGTTGTATGGACGTCATTCAGCCGGAGATGGCCCACACCGGCATTACCGGTTTCGTCCGCATCTGTGAGCTGGCGCAGGCTTTCCACTGCCAGGTGATGCCGCATGCGACGATCAATATTGGCATCGCACAGGCGGCCAGCCTGCATGCAGCCGCCACGCTAGCCAACTTTGTCATGCACGAGTACCAGCATTCCATTTTCGACCGCAACAAGCAGTTCATTCGCAGCACGATGGACTGCCGCGCCGGCTTTTTCACGCTGCCGGACGGGCCCGGCTTGGGCGTCGAGCCGACGGAAGAGGCGCTGAGTTTTGTATTCAATCAAGGGTGAATCCGGAAGGAGTGTTCGGGATGAGTGAGAGAGAGTTTGACGTCGTCGATACGCACTGTCACATCGGCCTGCACAAGTATGAGCCTGTCGAGGCCTTGCTCTTCCACATGGAGCGGGCCGGTGTCGACCAGGCGGTTCTGATCCAGTACATGGGCAACAGCGACAATGGTTATATAGTGGATGTCATTGAAGCGAACCCGGGGCGATTTGCCGCCGCCATGATCGTGGACGACGATGACGACGGCTCTGCCATTCGCGCCTGGGCTGAACAGGGGCTCGCCGGCATTCGTTTGCTGGCGGACTTTCGGAGTCACGGAAGCGATCCTCTGTCCCACTGGCGCGTTGCCGACGAGTTGGGCCTGGTTGTCAGCGTTTTCAGCCGGCCGGATATCCTGCAGAGCGCCGAGTTCAATGAAGCGCTGCGCCTCTTTCCGAATCTTTCGATGATCATCGAGCATCTGGGAGGCGTCAAGCCAGGCGTTGACCTGGAAGAATTCGCCGCCATCACCGCTCTGGCCAGCCACGAAAATCTGACAATCAAGCTGCCGGGATTTGGCGAATTCTGTCACCTCCCTTGCCCATTTCAGGAGGTTCCTCCTCTCGCAGAGCTGACATTGGAGGCGTTCGGCGCACGCCGCGTCATGTGGGGCAGCGACTGGCCACCGGTCAGCAGCCGCGAAGGCTTCGACAATTCTCTGGCGTTTCCTCTCGAATATCTATCTGGCTTGAGCAAAGATGAGCGCGCCTGGATATTCGGCAAGACGGCCAGGCAGGTCTGGAATCTGAACAGCTGAGACCAAATTAGCCCCATCGCTTGCGCAGATCCAACCAGCGTCCCCGGCTACAGAAAACAGTAGCGTTCACCCAGGAATACCCGGATGCCCAAAGTAATCTTCTTCACCAATCTGGCCAGTGAATTGGCCCAGCAAGTCATTGCCCCGGCCCCTCGGGAATGGGATGTATCCGTGCAACCATATGAACTGCCGGCGGAGGAAAAGGCGAGCTTAGCCACCGATGCCGACTTCCTGATTCTCTTTCCAAGCGACCTGGAAGAAGCCGTACTGAGGGCGGCGGAGCGTCTGAAGTTGATCCAGCTCGTGAGCGCCGGATTCGATCGCATGCCGCTCGACATGCTGTCAGAGCTGGAGATTCCCCTGGCCAACAACGGCGGCACAAATTCAATCGACGTGGCGGAGCACACGTTGGCCCTCATCCTGAGCGTCTACCGCCGGTTGACGGAGATGGACCGCAACGTGCGCAACGAAGGGTGGAAGGATATCGACAGTGGAATGACGACCTTCACAGTCCACGGCAAGACGGTTGGCATTGTCGGGCTCGGTCACATTGGCAAAGAGGTGGCCAAGAGGCTGGTCCCATTCCAGGCCAATGTAATCTATTTCGACCCGTTCCCCGTTCCGGCCACTGTGGAACGCGATTTGCAGGTTGAGCGGGTTTCATTGGACGAGTTGTTGGAGAGGTCTGATATTGTCACCTTGCACGTGCCGCTAAATGACCAAACCCGTCATCTCATCGGCCCAGAGGAGTTGACACGGATGAAGTCCAGCGCAATCCTCGTCAATACGTGCCGCGGCCCGGTTGTGGACGAAGATGCTCTGATCAACGCTCTGACCGA
Source organism: Caldilineaceae bacterium (assembly GCA_965200615.1). Classification (GTDB taxonomy): domain Bacteria; phylum Chloroflexota; class Anaerolineae; order Caldilineales; family Caldilineaceae; genus Bin5. The sequence continues at coordinate 4,443,059 of OZ241377.1, forward strand.
TGGTACAATCCAGGCCGCAGGATTGGACGTTCTGCAGGACGAACCGACCGACCCAGGCAACCCGATTCTGCAATTGGATAACGTGATTCTCTCACCGCACATTGCCGGGGTCACCTACGATACGTGGCGGCGTCGCGGGCTATTTATCTTCGACAACCTCCAGCGAGTCTGGGCGGGAGAGGGGCCGCTGTCCAAAATCGAACTGTAAGCGGCGGCAGTGCGTTGATGTCTCCGCCCTCTTTGCGGCCATAACTGAACCCTTCTCCTTTGGCGTTCAGTCTTCCCGCTGTTATACTCCCTCAATTGCAGGCTCAACCGACCGCTTCCTGCAGATACGCTATTTCATGGCTTCTCTGACGGCCCCGTGCTGTTTAGCCGGCCGGTCGGGACTCTTGACTGTCAGGGGCAACAGGCCACTTGTCCTTTCGTCGACTTCACTTGGGTCTTCCGGAGCTGTTGTCGATTAAGGAGCATACATGACAGATATCGCCTTTGTACAGGACCTTGCGCAACGGCTACGGGAAAACGTTGGCGAGGTGATTGTAGGCAAGGACGAGGTTGTTGATCAGCTTCTGGTGGCTCTTTTCTGCGAAGGTCACGCGCTGCTGGAGGACGTACCCGGCATTGGCAAGACGATGCTGGCGAAGACACTCGCCGCTTCTCTGGGTATCAGTTTCCAACGAATCCAGTTCACGCCCGACCTGCTCCCCTCCGACATCGTAGGCGTCAGCGTCTATAACCGCAAGACGGACGACTTCGAATACCGTCCCGGCCCGATATTGGCAGGGATTGTCCTCGCAGACGAAATCAACCGCGCCGGTCCACGTACACAGAGCGCCCTGTTGGAAGCAATGGAAGAGCGACATGTTACCGTCGATGGCGTCAGCCATGCGCTTCCCTACCCGTTCTTCCTTATGGCAACTCAGAATCCGGTCGAACTTGCAGGAACTTTCCCACTGCCTGAGGCGCAGATGGATCGCTTCCTGATTCAGCTGGCGCTGGGCTATCCTGAGCGTGAAGAGGAGCGCCTGATTCTGCACCGTTTTCGCGCTGACAATCCTCTTGCCCGCGTCAAGGCTATCGTCCAGGCGGACGACATCCGCCAGGCTGTAACAATCTGCCGTGATGTTTTCGTTCACCCGGTCCTGGAGGACTATCTTCTCGACCTGGTCCAGGCTACGCGCGTCGACAGTGCGCTCGATCTGGGCGTCAGCCCGCGCGGCAGTCTTGCCTTCTACCGCACGGTACAGGCCCTGGCCGCGATTCGGGGACGGTCCTTCGTAACGCCGGATGATATTCAGCAACTTGCCGCGCCCGTTCTCCGCCACAGATTAATCCCCGGCCCTGACACGCGTTTGCACGGCACTTCCGTCGCCAAGGTTCTGGAAGGCATTATTCGCACTGTGCCGGTTCCGGTTGAGGAGAACTGGCAGGAAGGCCCTGCCCAGACAGAACCGGCTGACGTGGTTGGCGCATTCGGCGCTGACTTGGAGCAGGAGCTGGAGGCAGCCGTTTCCCCGGAAGCTTCGGTCAACGGTCCACCGGCTGACGAGCGCACCTCTCTTTCAGACTGATGGGGCGAGCTGGCTGGACCGCCGCGGTTGCTATATTGATTCTGGCGCTTTCCACGCGCAACAGCCTGATCTTTACGATGGCGCTGATCCTCGGCCTGCTGGGGCTCGTTGTCTGGCTTTGGAGCCGCTACAGTCTTTCCGAGGTGACCTACAGGCGCCGGTTCGACGTCGACCACGTATTCTTCGGCGAAAAGACTGATCTTCATCTGGAGGTGACCAACGCCAAACCCCTGCCACTTGCCTGGCTGCGCTGCGAAGACGACATTCCCGTTGCCCTCGACCTGGAGCCCGAGGAACGGGCGAGGCACTATCTGCCCACGCGCCGCGTTCTCGTCAACCTCTTCTCTCTCGGTATCTACCAAAGGGTTATTCGTCGTTACACCGTTACCGGTACCCAGCGGGGCGCCTGGAGATTCGGGCCGGCGCAGCTCATCTGCGGCGACATTTTTGGATTCCGCAGCCAGCTCCTGGAGGATCCGGCAACCTCTCTGCTTCTGGTCTATCCCCGAATGTATACACTGCCCGAACTGGGTCTCGAGGCCCGCCACCCATTCGGAGATCACGAGAGCCGAAACAGACTGATCGAAGACCCATTGCGCTTGAGCGGTGTACGCGAGTATCTGCCCGGCGACAATTTCCGCTACATCCACTGGAAGGCGACGGCACGCCGCCAGGAACTTCAGACGAAGCTGTTCGAACCGTCCGCTTCGCGCCCACTGGCAATCTTTGTCAATATCCGAACCTTTCATCACCGCTTCGAAGGGGTCGACCCGGCGCTGCGGGAGTTTGCCATCAGCGTCGGCGCCTCCATCGCCCGTTGGGCGCAGCTGCAAGGCGAGGAGTTCGGTGTGTTCGCCAACAGCATGATGTACGCGGGCAGGCGTGTGCGCGTATTGCCCGGCGCACACCCAAGGCAGCTTACCAGCGTTCTGGAGGCGCTGGCCTACTGTGTGGGTGTGCCGCATACGACGATTGAAAGGATCTTGCAACAGGAGGCCGACCACCTTCGCATCGGGACTTCGATTGTGCTGGTCAGCGCGACTCTGTCGGATAACCTGCGGCGTGCGCTAATTGATCTGCAGTGTCGGGGATTTGCCGTCACGTTGCTGGGAATCGGGGGCCTGACGCTCGACAGAGCCATCCCCGGGGTCGCTTTCCAGAAGCTGTCGGAACAGGCGTTGAGCGACTCGACTGTCGAAGCGGAACAGGAGACGCACGAATTTGAGACGCCCGTTCTGGCGGGTTGAAGGCCCGGTGGCAGCAGGACGCATGAAAGTGGGCGCAAATAGTCTGGTTCATAAGATTTCGCGCTCCCCTTCCTGAACGAGCTGGATACGATACTGACTGATGAATTCGACATTTGCTCTGCCGTGGGACCATAAAGAGTGGAACATCGTGGACGGCGGGCTGTTGCCGGCGCTTGTCGGTGTCATGCGCTTCTGTTGGATCTGGCCCTGGATGCTGTTGCTGCAGGGATTTCTGGCTCCCTCCCTCTCTGCGCCTCTGATGTACCCCTGGATGGTGATTATCCTGCCAATTCTCAGCTTTTCCTTCGCACGTTGGTCGATGCCGACTCTGGCTGAGCGCAGGGATTTTCGCAGGACGAATCAGATACGGCAGCAAATTGCCACGTTCGGATGTGCGGCGATCCTGTTTCTGCTGTGGCTGCGCTTTCTGCGACCAGAGTTCTGGTTGGTGGACCTGCGCTGGCTGATAGCCGCAGGGTACGATCTGATTTACTGGAACGCGGTCCCGATCGAAGTTCCCGGCACGCTACTCTTTCTGCTCCTGGGTGTTTTTCTCTGGCTGCGGGGCGCGCTGGACGGGCATGGCCAGTACCGCCACGATGAGATCTGGAGGGCGTTTCTCTCAGGCGGCGCTGCACTTGCCCTGTTTGCCTGGATCGTTCCTCCAGTGCCGGCTATTGAGCAAGCTGACGCGGCAGCGACCCCACTCATGTCGGCCGGCGGCCAGCTTTCCAACTCCATTTGGCTGATACTACTCTTTGCGGCCTCAGGACTTGCTGGGATGGGTATTGCCAACCTCGGGAAATCGGGCGGGTGGAGACGCCGCGCGCGCGTAGCCAGATTGCGCCCCAACCGCGGCTGGATGGCCGGAATTGGGCTGACGATCTTCGTCATGCTGGGAATGGCCCTGCTGATGGCGTTGATCATTCAGCCGGAGGACGCTGCCATCCTTTGGAAGGCGCTCGGGCTGATCTGGCAGGGGGTCAGTACAGTTCTCATTTGGATCATCACAATCGTCGCCTACCCGATCTTCCTGGTCCTTGAGTATCTGATACGCCTGCTGCGCAGCCTGTTTGGTGAGCGTTCTCAGGAAACGGAGCCTCTCGAGTTTGAACAGGTTCCTACGCCTGAGCCGATGCCGGAGCCGCCGGAGAGGGTCGTTGAAGCGATGCCAGAGCCTTTCCGGTGGGTCGCTCTGATCGTGGTAGCGGCAGGCGTATTCATCATTTTCATGCTCGTTCTGCGTCAGTTGAAGAGTCGTCCCGAAGAGGAGAGCGACGAGGTACGCGAATCGATTCTGACAGCCAGCCTGTTGCAGTCTCAGCTTGCCGATCTGTGGGCCCGTCTGCGTTCGCAGTTCGGCCCTTCACCGGACGAACCGGACCCGTTCTTGTCATTGGAAGGGGAGACCGACACGCGTCGCCTTATTCGCGCAATCTATCAGCGAATGCTGGCATTCGCCCAGATTCGGAGCGCCCCCAGGATGCAGGACGAGACTCCCGGCCGCTATGGGGTTCGTCTGGCCGGTCGACCGGGCTTTAAAGGGTCGCTGGTGCAGACTATCACCGGCGCCTATGACGAGGCCCGCTATGGTGATCAGCCGCCTTCGGAGCAGACCGCGGAGGCGGCGGCGAAAGCGTGGCAGGAGATGGAAGACGCTCTGACACCGAAGCCATTAGAGGACGAGTCTTAACGTAGATTTCGAGAGCGCTCTTTCCAGTCCCCTTACATTGCCCTGTCCGGAGAATCTCCAATGAACGGCGCACAGGCACTGATTCGCACCCTTTATGACGGCGGCGTAGACACCTGTTTCATGAATCCCGGCACGTCGGAGATGCACTTTGTGGCCGCGCTGGATTCCGTGCCGGAGATGCACTCGGTTCTTTGCCTGTTTGAGGGTGTCGCGACCGGGTGCGCGGACGGCTACGCCCGCATGACCGGCAAGCCGGCGGCGACACTGCTGCACTTGGGCCCAGGGCTGGGAAATGGAATCTCCAATTTGCACAATGGGCGCAAGGCCCACTCTCCGATCGTCAACATAGTGGGGGATCACGCGACCTATCACCTCAAGTATGACGCGCCGCTGACATCGGACATCGAGGGGCTGGCCCGGCCGGTCTCGGGCTGGGTGCGCACGTCGCCCAATTCGCGCGCGGTTGCCGCAGACGGGGCCGAGGCTATCGCCGCGGCCTGTACGCCTCCGGGGCAGGTGGCAACACTGATACTGCCGGCGGATACGGCTTGGGGAGCGGCGGACGGTCCGGCTCCCCCACAGAGCGCGCTGCCGCGGGCCAGCGTACCCGAGGAGCGTATTTCAGCCATCGCCCGTTTGCTTCGTCAGGGAGAAGAGACGGTCCTTCTCGTGGGCGACCAGGTGATGCGCAGCGCAGGGGTCAGCGAACTTGCCTGCCGGATCGCGGCGGGAGCAAACGCCCGGGTCGTTGGCAATCGCGCGGCGGCGCGGGTTTCGAGAGGCGCGGGCCGCCCTGTCCTGGCTCGCCTGCCCTATCCTGTCGATCAGGCTGTCTCTCTGTTGGCGGGCGCACGCCACGTCGTTCTTGTCGGCGCCAAAGACCCGGTGGGATTCTTCGCCTACCCAGACAGCCCCAGCCGGCTGGCGCCGCCGGACGCAGGCATCCATCTGCTCGCTTCCGAGGATGAGGACGTACCCGCCGCGCTCGATGCGTTGAATGAAGAGTTGGGCGCGCCGGCAACCTCGACTGCCGCGGCCCGATTAGAACGCCCGGCCCTGCCGACCGGCGAACTCACGCCGGAGGCGGCCTGGACCGCGCTGTGCGCACTGATGCCGGAAAATGCAATCGTCGCCGATGAGTCGGTCACTTGCGGCCGGCAGGCGTATCCCCACACCGAAACGGCGCCGCCTCATGACTGGCTTCACGTGACAGGAGGCTCTATCGGCCAGGGCCTGCCAGCGGCCACCGGGGCGGCCGTGGCCTGCCCGGACCGGCAGGTGTTTGCCATGGAGGGTGACGGCTCCGGCATGTATACTTTGCAGGCCCTGTGGACGCAGGCGCGCGAGTCGCTGAATGTCGTGAACGTCATTTTCGCTAATCGCAGTTACCGCATTCTGCAGGGCGAACTGTTGAATGTGGGGGGCGACGCTGAACCAGGTCCACATGCCCAGGCGATGATGCGCCTTGATTCTCCGGAGTTGAACTGGGTCTCGATCTCCGAAGGTATGGGCGTTCCCGCGATCCGCGTCGAGAGCGCCGATGCCTTCACCGCGGCGTTACGTCGGGGGATTGAAGAGCCGGGACCGATGCTTATAGAGGCGACGATCTGACGGCAAGCAGCCTGCGATGGAACTCCGTCGTCGTTCGACTTGAACACTTTCCCTTTCAGCCATGGACGCAGTTGAATCTAAGCAGCCATCAGGAGATGCAGTCGCGCAGGCCATCGACGCCTTCATGGCGGAGCGCGCGCCGGTCTACATTGTCGGCGGCGCGGTCCGGGACCATCTGCTGGGCATCTCTTCAATTCCGGGCTGGACGCGTGCGAACTCAGACGGACAGGCTCACCGCGGCGCCGGCGATTGCCGCTCGCGCGCTCGGGCCCCGGCCTCGACAACGGACCTGGACCTTGTCCTGAACGGGCCGGTATTGCCCCTGGCGCGACGCGTGGCGGACAGGCTGGGCTGGGCCTACTATCCCCTGGACGAAGCGAGGGACGTCGCCCGGCTTATCGGGAAAGGCAGCGACGGTCGGCGAATTGAGTGTGACGCCGCGGCATTGCGATGCGACCTGCGGTCCGACCTGCTGGCGCGTGACTTCAGCGCCAATGCGCTGGCACTGGAACTTTCGGCGGACGGACCACGCCAGCTGATTGACATGTGCGGTGGCATGGCGGATATCAGTTCGTACACGCTGCGGCGCATTTCGGACGAGAGTCTGCGCAGCGACCCGATCAGGCTGTTGCGCGCGGTGCGCCTGGCCGCTCAACTGGGCTTTACGATTGAGGATGAAACACGAAGGCAGATCGTTGACCTGGCCGGGACGATCCTCAGCGTCAGCGCCGAACGTCTGCGGCAGGAATTGTGGAAGTTACTGGCCTGTTCGCGTCCGGACGACGGGATCAGGGAGTTGAATGCGCTCGGGCTGCTTGACCACCTGTTGCCGGAGGTCGGCGCACTGCAAGGCGTGACGCAGTCATCTCGCCACCATCTTGATGCCTACGACCACAGCCTGTTGACGGCGCGCCACGCAGCCGAACTACGGGACTGGCTGCGCGGTGGTTCCCCGCTGGAGGATGGCAAGCTGAGAGGATCTCTGGAAGCATGGGCAGAGCCGCTGCGCGCCCATTTTGGTGAGGAGATCGCGGCCGGTCACGACCGTGCCGGATGGCTGGTCTGGCATGCACTGCTTCACGATACGGGAAAGGCCGGTAGATTTGCCGCGGATTCCAGGGGCGGCGCCAAACGTCAGTCCCATGCCGGCCACCAGCTGTTGAGCGCGGAGATAGCTGGCCGGCGCGTTGCACAGCTCCACTTCAGCAGGCATGAAGTCCTACTGGCTGAGCGGGTGGCTTCCATGCACAGCGTACCTCGCAACCTGGTCAAGTCACTTCCCCGTGTTGAGAACCGCATCGGTCCGCGGACGGCATATCGGTTTTTTCGCGATGCAGGCAGCGTGACGGCGGGGCGTCAGATTGAGCATCATCTGCAATCGAGCGGCGCACGGCAACGTCTCGACGGGCTGGATGTGACGCTGCAGGCGATCTCGGACCTGCAGGCGACTGGGCTGGAGCGAGGGCCAGAGTGGGATTGTTTCCTCAAGGCCGTGGAAGGGCTGTTTTCCTTTGCCTTTTCACGGCCGGCGGACTACCCGGCCGCGCCGCTGGTGGATGGCCATACGCTGATGAGGCGCCTGGGGTTGGAACCGGGGCCGGCTGTGGGGTCCATTATGCGGGAACTGTCGGAGGCGCAGGCAGCCGGCGCCGTGGCAAACTCAGAAGAGGCAGTGACGTTGGCAAGAGAGCTGTTGGCAAGAGGGGTGAGATAGGTAAAGAGACGCTTCCAAGCGGAACCTGCTGGTTGCTCATGCCACATTCTTCGTCGCGGCTCGTTCCAAACGGGCACGCGCGGCGCCGCTCTCGATGATGCGCCTGGCGCGACTTATCCCGTCGGGAACACTCAGGGCCAGATCAAAGAGATGGAGAATGACACCGGTAGTCAGGCAGACCTGCTCGGTCGCGTCGCATTCTTCTGATGCGAGTACCCTTGCATTGAGTTCGGCATGGCCTGCGGCGTCTGCGGGTCCGGGTACGCGCACTCGCTCGATATGACCGAGGGCTTCAGGATCCAGGACCAGGTCGTTGGCCGCATCTTCTGCAAAAACGTGGGACTTGCGGCCGACGGCCATTTCGACTGAGCCTTCCTCTCCCTGGATGATAAAGCTGCGCACGGAGCCTGTCTGCACGGCGCGCAGGCGCTCGATGTAGTTTCCGTGGAAGAATCCGCTGACCTGATAGGGGGCGTTGGCTGGATTGAGGAGTTTCTCGACACTGTTGAGGACAGTTCGAAGGCCAAACTGGCGCCGCAATGGTAGCAGGGCATGCCATTGCGGCGCGAATCTTTCTGCGGACAGGTAGCCGATGCCGACCGCTTCGATCGTTGACTGGACGGCTTCCGGCTCCAGGTCGTCGGCGATGCCCAGTTCCCTCAGAACCGGCCCTGGCCCTATGCCCTCCTTGGTGGGTACGCCTTCATCGCCATGCAGGACGACAGGCATTCCGGCTTCGGCGAGAACAGTTGCTATGGCGGGGGCCAGCTGCGCGCTCTTTACCTTGCCGTCGTAGGGCACAGCCAGATCGAGCAGCCCCTCGACCCGGGGACGAATCTGCGTGATTGTTTCTGCCCGCAAGAGCGCGGTGAAGCCCCGAACCTCGTCGACAGCCTCACCTTTTACCCGTTGCGTAATCAGAAAGGCGCCGGCCTGCGCTGGGGAGCAGGTCTGTTCGACGATCTGGCGCAGGGCTTCTACTGACTCCTCGTAGGTAAGATCGCGCTTCAGCTTCTCGCCGCGCCCGACCGCTTGAATGAAAGGGACAAATGGGACCGGGTCCCGGTCCGTTTCATAGATTGAGCGGAATTCCGGGGTCGCGGCCAGCATATGGGTCGGTCCTTAACGGTTGCAGGGAGGACGGGAAGAGGTCAGACGTTCAGTCCCCGCTCACCAGTTGGTTGAGAAGCGTGTCAACATCCGGGGCGGAAGGCGCGTGCAACTCGAAAGTCAGAGGCTCGCGGGCGTCGTTAGCGACGCGGGTTACGGTGGCGTCGTCCCCGAAGATGGCGGCCAGATTGTCCGAAAGCTGGGCCTGGGCAGCGGTGGCGGGGGAATCGGCGCCGTCACCATTTGCGGCGTTGGGGTAGTTGAGCCGGTCCAACAGTACGATCGTGGCCCCGTCGGTGCGCAACTTCAATTTTCCCTTCAGCTCCACATCGTTCTCTGTCAACTTTGCCCCGTTCAACGCCTGGGACATCGTCTTGCCCAGGGCATCTGACAGGTCGGAGCCGACGTCACGTTTGCGTACATAGAGCAGGCCCGGCTTGCCGTCGGTCAAGTCGATAACGTAGTCGGCTTCGTGGCCTACGAGAAGAATCGCCGGACCGTCCTTTATATGCTTATAGTCGGCCACATCGAGCAGCAACTCGTTGGGCACAACATCCTCCCGGATCCAGCGATGGAAAACAGGGATAAAGGATTCGACGTCAACTGAAAACTGTTCAAAGAAGAACTTAACGCACAGGCGATGGGGCGCGATCATCGTATACTCCAGCGGCGGTGAAAGATGGCTCGTCGCCTGTGCTTGACCAGTCTGGCACAGGCGGCGGATTGCGATCAGATCTCTATCAGGACGTTGCCGCCGACCCTGGATTCGCAGGCATGGGTGGCCTCGATAAACAGGAGCGCCTCTTCGATCAACCTGTGGGCGGCATCATTATCGGGTTTTGGATCGCCGTTGCTGTGCCGGTCCAACAGGTACTGGCCGAACTTGCCCTTGGCGTACTGGTCGAAGAACAGTTCGGTATCGAAGAAGCGGGTCTTGAACTCCTGCACGATGCGATCCGGGCTATCGCCAACATCCAGGAACTGGGTCCGCACAAGGGCTCTGGCCGCCTTGAGCATCGAAGAGTAGGCCAGGGCGTCGGCCCTCACCGGGTCGTTCTCATCCAGCGCGACCTGCGCTTCGAAGGCCTCTGATTCTGCCGGTGAGATCTCCATTGAGAAGAGGGAGACAACCTCGCCGGCACATTCGCCGATGCCGATATCGCCGAGGCTGAAGACTCGTGGATCGCCCCAGTCGGAGAAGTACTCCGGTTGCTGTTCAAAGGCTGGCAACTGCATGAAGGGCTGAATGATTTTGCGCGCTTCCTTCTTGCCGATACGTCCAATCCAATCCTGGAAGGTTTCGCCCTTTGACCGTTCCTCCACATAGCGGGACGTAATCGTATCGACGACCTCTGGCACGGTCCTGGAAGGAACAGCGCCAACGGCCAGCCCGTAACTGCCGGCATTGTCATGCCACTTGCCCCCCAGGATGACCTGGAAGTGGGGCATTTTGAAGTTGCCGGAGCGGCGGCTGTTGCCGAAGAAGCCGATGTCGGAGACATGGTGCTGACCGCAGGAGTTGAAACAGCCGCTGATCTTGATCTTCAGGTCCTTGATGGCGTCAGGCAGGGACGCGCTCTTGGCGGTGAGGCGCGTTCGCAACTCACCTGCGAGCCCGCGTGAGGAGGCGATGCCCAGCTTGCAGGTGTCGGTACCGGGGCAGGCGGTAATGTCGACGAGGGTGCCGGCGCCGGGATCACCGAGCCCGACATCTTTGAGCTCCTCGTACAGATTGGGCAGATCGGAATCTGAGACCCAGCGCAGAACGATATTCTGCTCTACCGTTGAGCGCACATTGTCGCCGACATACTTGCGGGCGATGTCGGCCAGCTTCCAGGTCTGCTGAGAGGTCAGATCGCCCAGGGGCAGATTTACGGTAACAACGCTGTAACCTTCCTGGCGCTGACTATAGACGTTGGTCTCGAACCACTGGTTGAACTCTGAAGAGCGAACCTGACCGTTCAAAAATGTGGGCGGCCTGGATGGCTTCTCCTCGTAATGAGGGAGCGTGTCCATATAGGCGGTCCAGCGGTCGTCGTGGGGCAATGTCTTGCGCTCTTCCTCCACGAGCCGGCGGAACTCTTCGATTCCGAGTTTGGCGACGAGGAACTTTATTCGGGCGCGGTTACGGTTGCGCTTTTCGCCCAGCCGAGCGAAAACGCGGGAGACTGCCTGCGCCAAGGGCAAAATCTCCTCTTCCGGCGTGAATTCGCTCAGCACCTTGGCCTGGTGGGGCACTGTGCCAAGGCCGCCGCCCACATACACCTTGAAACCGCGCTTGGGCTTGCCGTCAACCTCCTGAATCTGGGCAAGGTAGCCGATATCATGCATCATCACCAGCCCACAGGCTTCGGCTTCGCAGCCGGAAAAGGCCGGCTTGAACTTGCGGCCGAAGTCCTGGACGTCGTCATGGCCGAGCAGGAACTGGGCGAAGGCCTCGGAATAAGGCGTGGCGTCAAAGACCTCCGTGCGGCAGACACCGGCCAGGTGGCAGCAGGTGACATTGCGGACGGAGTTGCCGCAGGCTTCGCGAGTCGTAATGCCGACCGCGGCCAGACGGCGCATCATGTCTGGCGTGTCCTCGATATGAACAAAGTGCAGCTGAATGTCCTGGCGGGTCGTGATATGCAGAATGCCGTCGGAGTATTCGTCGGCAACCTGCGCCAGCACGTCCAGCTGATCCGGTGTCAGTCCTCCGCCGGGAACTTTGATGCGTTGCATACCAGGCGCGTGCCAGAGGGTATCCGGGCCTTTGATCCGCTCCTTTTCCTCGAATACAAGCACCCGACTCTCGAAACCGTCGTGCCGCTGGCCATTGTCGTAGCGCTGGCCGTACACGCCACGACGCAGACGCGTTTCGGCGAAGACTTTCTCGTCCAGTTTCCCTTGGCCCATCAGTTCCATCTGGCCTTCGAAAATATCGATTTCGTGGGCCAGATCATCGGACATTTCATCCGCCAGGACGTCTTTCCAACCGATGTTCGACACAGTTGTCTCCTTGCCTGTTGTCAGCTTCTCCGCCAGCAGGTCAGCGTGGATGAAGCCGGTAACGTTAAGCAATGCTCATGACCGGTTCCCATTGGCCCCAGCCGCGAATTTGCAGGAAGGCCGACGGATTGGAACGGTAGAGCCTCAAAGGTCCCTCCAGACATATTCCTCTATGGGGTCGCACTTAATCACAATTGTAGGGCAACGGCGCTCATTTTGTCAAGCTGGTTATGTCGGGGGGTGCATCCCAATATTGGGGCGAAGATGGTCAGACAGGGATTTCATGCCGTCGTTGGCTGAGGAGGCGAGCGCGGAGAGCGAGCATGGCCCGCCCGCCATTTCGGGACCAGCGTATGAAAGCTTTCTTCATACGCTGCTGAATCAGGGTTTTGGCGGCGGATTCGACGGCGCCGCCGCTGAGGGGGGAAGCTCGCCTTTCGAATGGCGGCGCAGTTCATGCGTCGTCGTTTTTCCACAGACAGGCGACCGCTTGTCTGACTTCTGGAGGCGCCTCTGCCGGGTTGGGACAGAGAGGCGGGATGCGGCGGAAAAATGGGCGTAGTCGCGAGTCAGGGCGGCCTTCCGGGCCTGGACCCAGGCAGAAGCTGCGGCAGAGTCAGGACCCGGCGCCGCGGCCAATCCCCGCGGCGCGGACGGGGCCGACGCCTCAATGATTTCAATGCGGCGGGAAAAACAGACGAAAACCATCATCCGGATCCGGATGGCGCCATCGCCTTCGCAGACGATCCGTTTGGCTTTTTCGGTAGCGCGGCCGCTGACTCTCGACCCGGCAGTGGTTGGCAAAGGTTTCAGCGTCCCGGAGACCAGCCCGACAGGAGCGCTTTGTCAGGCGCGGCTCGCGCTCTGCCTTCTCCCCCGCTTCACGCGCAGGCGGGACGCTCGCCGCTCTGGCCTCTTTCCAGCCCTCCTCGCGCAGATGGACCATCGTCCCGGCGACCGATGCCGCCATTGCCTCGCTGTCCGGCTCCGGTATGCGCCGCCCGGCAACGCCTTTCTCTGATGCGGCCACGCGCGTCATTGCCGGAGCGGCGCTTGCGTCTGCTTTCACTGCCTCCATTCCGTACTCCAGCGCCAGCCGCCCTATACCGCTCGCTGAAATCGGCGCATTCGTCAACGCGCTGAAGTTGACTGCCGCACGCGCACAGGAACCTGGTTCAACCGCTTGGCGCAACGCCATCTCCAGCATCTTCGGACTCCCCCCCGTCTCCCCGGCCCCAGTCTCCGGTCCAGGGGGAAAAACGCTTGCTTACACGAGGGGCAATAGCAGTGCGCTCGATTTGCCTCGCCCGCTCCCTCTCGGTGTTGCATCTCTTTCTTCTTCTTCCCCTTGTTCTGCGCTCGCGCCGCGCACTCAGGACAACACACATCCACATCCACCTCGCCTGCCTCGCCTGCCAGCTCTTCCATCAAAGGTCTCATCATGGCTTCCCGCTCTGGGCGTGCCCGTTCCATGCTCTCATCGAAACTGGCCTCAGGTTCCTCCCGTCGCCATGACCACAGCCGCTCGTGCATCTCGCCGGCTGAATCCCTGAACACCTCTTGACTTCGTGCCTGGCTCCGCTTCCGACCCATTGCCTTTCTTCCCTTTCTCTATCCCCTCTGGCTCACCACCATTTTGGGATGCACCCAGCACTACATTCAATGTAATTCCACATTGGGGGGTTGACCCGCGTGCTGGCGTGGAGTATTCTGTAATCATCCCCCCGCAGTAACACTTCTATCCACCACTCATAACAGTAGAGGAGAGTCCCATGAAGCGCATTCTCGTCGTTGTTGTGGTAGTTGCAGTGTTGTTGCCTTCCGCGTTGTTGGCTGAATACGATCAGCCTAACCCAGCGCCTCCGCCAGCAGAATCGGGTCTCCCTGAAAACTGTACTTGGCCTGGCATCGTCATCAACAGTACCAGCAACAAGCTGATACGGATTGCATGGGATGAAGACGATGCGCCTTATGAATGGGAGTTTGCGAACTTGTCGCCGGGCCAAGACAGCACATTGCACACGTGCGACGCTGATTACTTCACGTACCAATTCGCGACCTGGTACTTTGGTGACAGCATCAAGTTCGCTGGCTGGTGGTCGTCCTACATTTTCCATGCAACATGGGAATGTGTAGACCACCCAAGAATACACAATACCGTTCAGTGTAACTTTGTGAGGTATAATTACAACCCGGGAGCAGATTGATCACGCTTCCGAGTGGTGATTAACAAGAGCAAGAACCTGGGCATGAAGTCAGCCCAGGTTCTTGCCAATACTTGCAGGGCTGAACAGAGGAGGGCTTACGATGGGACCAGAACTTACCGAGGGCATGAAAGACTTCGCCATCTTTATGGAACTGTACGTAGAGCCAACCTTTGCGTTCTTCTACTACTTCGGTGCTGCGGTGATGGGCCTGCTCAATTTCCTCAGTTACGTCGTGACGTTCCTTGTAGGAATGTGAGTGCCTACTCATCCTCTACAAAGGGTACGATCCCATCCGAACTGGGCAACCTCGCAAACCTGACAACCCTGTCTCTCTACTCCAACGAGTTGAGCGGTGCGATCCCGTCCCAACTGGGCAACCTCGCAAACCTGACAGTCCTGCTTCTCTTCTCCAACGAGTTGAGCGGTGAGATCCCAGCCGAACTGGGCAACCTCGCAAACCTGACAGAACTGGATCTCTACTCCAACGAGTTGAGCGGGACGATTCCATCCGAACTGGGCAACCTCGCAAACCTGACAGAACTGGATCTCTACTCCAACGAGTTGAGCGGTGAGATCCCATCCCAACTGGGCAACCTCGCAAACCTGACACTCCTGAACCTCGGAGTCAACCAGTTGAGCGGTGCGATCCCGTCCGAACTGGGCAACCTCTCCAATCTGACACACCTGTATCTCTGGAGCAACGAGTTGAGCGGGTCGATCCCGTCCCAACTGGGCAACCTCGCAAACCTGACAGTCCTGCTTCTCTTCTCCAACGAGTTGAGCGGGCCGATCCCGTCCGAACTGGGCAACCTCTCCAATCTGATATACCTGCTTCTCTCCGGCAACCAGTTGAGCGGATGTATACCCGCGGCATGGCGCAATGTCCAGTATAATGACCTGGATGAAACAGGGCTGCCGTTCTGCGCGACGTAAACGGCGGCGGGATCGGGACCAAAGAAAGGCCGGATCAGGTCAGCCCTGATCCGGCTTTTGCGCGCCCGGGGGCGGTCCCGATGTCGCAGGCGATGGGACATTGTGGTGAGACACAGTTCGGAACTCACTTCAGGTCTGGACCAGTGTTCAGATTCGTTGAAGATCTCGTTGAGGCCCTCCTGACGAAGCTGGAGACTGTCGAAAGAATTGAGAATATCGATCTTATATTCAACTCCACTCTTTTGGGCCTGGTCTGGGCATCACTTATACTTTTTGGGGGCGCGCGTTTTCTTGGCGCCTTCAGAAGATGTGCTGAATGAGCACCGAAATTCTTCTTTCTTGTTGCGATATCTTCAGCAAAAGGCAACAGGAATCTCATCTTTGCGTACTAAGCTAGCAGGAGCGGCGCGAATTTCACTCAAGCGAAAAAGATTCAAGGAGTCAGCAATGACGAGAGCATTCAACGTTCAGCCCAGCACGTCCAAGCGAGGTAAGGATTCCTGGACGGAGACCGGGCGAAAAATCAGAGACGTAAAGCTGCTGGTCGGACTACTGTTACTGATTGCACTGCTCGCCAGCGCGTGCGAAGGAATGGCGCCTCCCTCGCCCAGTTCGGCCGCGACGACGGATTCGACCGCTGAGCAGGCGGAGGCGTCTGCAGAGGAGACCGAACAGGCGCAGGCCTTTCTGGATGTTGACAGCGAAACATTGGACATGAACGCGCCTATTGCCCTGGATCCGAGCATACGCAAGGCGCAACTGGAAAACGGCCTGACCTACTACATTCGCCACAATACCGAGCCGGCCAACCGCGCTACGCTGATGTTGGTGGTAAACGCGGGCTCCGTACAGGAGGACGAGGACCAGTCAGGGTTGGCCCACTTTGTCGAGCATATGATGTTCAACGGCACCGAACGCTTTCCCAAGCAGGCGCTTATCGACTATTTCGAAACCGTTGGCATGTCGTTCGGGCCCGACGTGAACGCGTATACATCGTTCGACGAAACGGTCTATTTCCTGGAATTTCCTACCGATGACCAGGAGATAATCGGCACGACTTTCCAGGTGGCGGAGGATTGGGCCAGCAGGGCGACGATTTCGGATGAAGAGGTGGAAAATGAACGCGGCGTCATTCTGGAGGAGGAACGCCTACGGGACCAGAATGCAAGCGGCAGGTTGAACAAGCAGCTGTTCCCGCTGATTCTGGGCGAGTCTCGCTATACAGACCGGATGCCGATCGGCGACATGGAGATCGTGCAGAACACGCCGGGGGAAACGTTACGCAGCTTTTACCGTGACTGGTACAGGCCCGATCTGATGGCGGTTATAGTCGTGGGCGACATCGACGTTGACGACATCGAAGCAAAGATCACTGAGCATTTCGGCGGTCTGGCAGCGCCGGAGACGGTCCGGCCCAGGGTTTCCTATTCTCTTCCCGACTATGATGACACAGGCTATCTGATTCTGACCGATCCTGAGTTCCCCGTGACGATAGCCCAGATCATCTACCGGCAGGCCGCCCCGGAACTGAACTCGGCCGGTGTCTTTCGGGATCGGCTGATCGGCAATCTGTTTTACAAGATGCTCAATTTCCGGCTCGACGATCTCACCAGGGAAGCGGACTCACCGTTCCTTGGCGCTTTCGTGAGCGAAGGGCAGCTGGTACGCGGCAACAACTATCAGGTGGTTGGGGTGCAGGTGCGCCAGGGCGAGGCCCTTTCCAGCCTGGACGCTGCCCTTACAGAGGTTGAGCGTGTGCGCCGTTACGGCTTTACGGCCGCGGAAGTGGAGCGAGCCAAGTCGGAGATTCTGAACACATACGAACGGCTCTACAACGACCGGGAGAACCAACGCAACCACTCTCTTGCCAGCGAATACAGCCGCAACTACCTGGAGAACGAGGCTGTCCCCGGCATTGAAGCGGAGTTCAAACTGGTGGACCGTCTGCTGCAAGGGATCAGCCGCGACGACGTCAATCAGAGGGCGGAACTCTATGTTGGAGGGAGCAACCGTTCGGTCTTTGTGGTCGGGCCGGAGCGGGACGCGGACAGCTTGCCCAATGAGGCTGAGCTTGCCGCGGTGATTTCGGACCTTCAGACGAAGCAGGTAGACCCCTACCAGGACATCGAGGCGGTTACGGCCCTGCTGACCGAAATTCCGGAACCGGCGGAGATCTTATCCCGTCAGACGGATGAGACATTCAACATCACCGACCTGACGCTGGCAAACGGCGCGAGAGTCGTGCTCAAACCGACCACTTTCAAGGAGGAGGAGATCCTCTTCAGCGCAACCAGCCCTGGGGGCTCCTCGCTGGTCAGCGATGAAGACTATCCGGAAGCGGACTTCATCGACAGTATAGTCAGCCAGAGCGCGGTCGGCGACGTGAGTTACGCGGCGCTGCAGCGGCTTCTGGCCGACAAGTCGGTGTCGGTCTCCCCGTTTATCGGCGAACTGGAAGAAGGGTTCCACGGCCAATCCGGCCAGGAATACATCGAAACCCTGTTTCAGCTGGTCTACCTGTACGGCACGCAGCCAAAAGCGGACGACGACGCCTTCGCTACGCTCAAGGACCAGTACACCGAGTCGCTGCGCAACCGCGAACTGGATCCGCGCAGCGCTTGGACAGACGCCTATATCGAAGCCCGCTACGGCGATTCGATTCGGCGCAAGGTCCCCTCGCTGGAGATCATCAGTTCGCTCGATCTGGAGCGGGCATTTGCCATATACCAGGAGCGCTTCGCCGACTTCAGCGACTTTACGTTCATATTCGTCGGCAACTTCGATCTTGAGCAGATGGTCGACTGGTCGCAGAGATACCTGGGCAATCTGCCTTCCCTGGACCGCGCCGAAACCTGGTTGGACGTAGCTCCGGATCCGCCCACAGGCGTAGTCGAGGTTCCTGTGTATCGGGGGCAGGATGAGCAGAGCCTGACGACCATACTGTTCACTGGACCCAGCGAAGATTCACTGGACAGACGACTCCACCTGCGCATGCTGGAGATGATTCTGGATATCCTCATGCGTGAAGAGTTGCGGGAAGAGTTGGGCGGCGTCTATGCCTTCAGCGCCTCCGCTTCGATGGAGCCGGATCCGGACAGCCTGTACCGAATCTCCCTCACCTTTGGCAGTGACCCAGCCCGAATCGAGGAGTTGGTAGATGCCCTCTTTGGGCTGATTGCAGATGTGCAGGCGGACGGCCCCCGAGAAGATTTGATGGAAAAAGCCAGAGCCCAGATCGTTCGCCAGCGCGAGGAGCAGCTGGAACAGAACAGCTACTGGTTGCGTGTCCTGGAGTATTGGGCTACGGAAGATGACGTCGATCTGTCAAGCTTCGTCGACCTGGAGGTGGTGGAGAGCCGCACCGACGCGGTTACAGTAGCGGAAGTTCAGGCTTCTGCAGTAAATTACCTGCCACTGGACCGGTATATTCTGGTGTCGCTGTATCCTGAGGACTTTGACGAGTAAAGAAGGCCCAGAGGCAAACGAAAGAGCGGGCAGTTTTTCGCCAACTGCCCGCTCTTTTCTTTTTGAAGTCATAACGAGGGCTGGCTTCAGTGCCCGTAGAAATGTTCTGTCGGATCGATAACGGAGTCCTGCCAGTCCAGGTAGCGGGCCGCCTCTTCCAGTGTGGCTGCCTTGCCGCCATCGACCAGTTGCTGAAGCGTTTCTTTCTGTGACTCAGTCAGCAGGCCGGCTTGTAAGGCCAGCAGCCAGCTGCTGAACTCCTCCTTTTCATCTATGCGCGCCATCGAAGTTTCTCCTCTCGCGCCAGCGCAGGCGCCGCGTCAGACCGTAAAGGCGACATCGCTGCCATCTTCAAAATAGAGCTGCAGGTGGAGAGCGTTGAGCCTGAAATGGCTCATGCCGAGGCAGGCGCGTTCTGCCTGGGTGCGCTCTGCCGAAGCTTTCGCCCAGCGGCTGTCACGGCCCTTGTGTTCAAACTGCAAGTAACTTCCGTCCTCAAAGAAGAGAACAGCCTGGTTGAACTCCGAGTTGGCCACGTAGCGGACAGCATGAGCGGCCGCGCTTTGCGCCTGGGAAAACGAATCCAGTTCGATGTGGAGAGAATCATCGGCGCCAGTTGTTCGCTTTTCCATGCGGCATCCTTTGCACCGGCCTTGGCTGAGGCTTTTCGCCATGGGGACCGGAGCAATTGAACCTTTTTGCTCTGGCTCATGGCAAGACTATACAGCAGCGGCCGCGATCATGCAAGGCGTTTCCGGCGATTCGAGAGGCGAGGAGTTGACGACTACGCGAATTATACGGGGAGGGAGCAGTTCAGACCGGTTCCCGATTGGGCCGCCTGGTAGCGCACTACTACAGATTTTCCGGACGGCAGCGGGTGTGCTACGATGGCAGCATTACCGAAGAGGCGGGCCAGATCTCTCTTATGGAGTCGTGCAATGAAAAAGCTGCTCAAGTTTCTCTTATTCGTCGGCTTTGCCGCAGGCGTGGTGTATGTCATTAAGCAGGTCTTGGGAGGTGCCCAGCCGGAGGGAGCAGGCAGGGGCGTGCTGCCGGAAACGCCGGTAACGCCCCTGGAAGACGCGCCGCTGGGCGGCGAGATAAGTCCGCAGCTGCTGGAAATACTGGTTGACCCGGAGGATAAGGGGAAGTTACAGCTGATGGACGACAACAGATTTCTGCTTAACCCCCGCAATGGCTACCGCTATCCGATTCGCAACGGGATTCCGGTGATGCTTATCGAAGAGGGTAAGAAGTATCAGGACACGAGTCTCATCCAGAACGGTCAGGAGCAGGCAGAGGCGTCGTCGACCTGAGCCGGCTCTCAGGGCCGGGAGCCGTCTTTGGCGTGACACTGCGCATGACTGAAGCGGTCCGGGGCCCGGAGAAGCTCGTAACCGCTATGGGAGCGGGCCAGATTACAGTTGAGCCTGGCGGCAGCGAAGCGCCAGGCTTTTTTGATCTCCAGAGGTTGGTTTGGCACTGAGAGTTGCGTGTCAGCCGAGAGAATCAGGGACCGACGGGTCCGACTGGCTCTCTGCCAGATCTTTGGGGATTTCCAAAGTGAAGGTTGCGCCATCACTGCTTTCCACGCGTACGTTGCCGCTGTGCGCTTCCACTGCGCTCTTGACGATCGCAAGACCCAGTCCGGCTCCTGGCATCTGTTCGCTCAGTTCGCCGCGATAGAAGCGCTCGAAGATCCGCTCCCGGTCTTCCGGCTGTATTCCCGGTCCGGTGTCGGCAACTGACAGCAAGGTCGCATGTTCGTCTTCGGTTGCGGCAAGTTCGACTACGCCGCCGGACGGCGTGAATTTGAGCGCGTTGTCCAGAAGATTCGCCAGAGCCATCATCAGGCTCGCCTTGTCACAACAGATCGTATCGAGGCTGTCCTCTACAGACAGGCGCAGTGCGATCGGTTTTGCCGCGGCCGTTGACCGAAACGGGGCCAGCGCTTCCTCCAACAGCCCCGCGAGGTCATGGCATGAGATATCCAGGGCTGCCACACCTCCTTCAAGGCGGGACAGGTCGAGCAGGTGACCGGTAATCCATTGCAGCCGCTCCAACTGCCGCTGGCTCTCACTAAGGAACTCGGAGCGCGTTTCCGGTTTGCCTCCGGCCTGGCCCTGCAGGATTTCAATGAACTGACGCAGCGCCGTCAGCGGGGTACGCAGCTCGTGTGAGGCGTCGGCGATGAAACGGCGCAGCGCATCGCGCTCTGCGGCCAGGTCGGCGAAGGTAGCTTGAAGCCTTGCAGCCATACGGTTGAAGCGTCGCGAGAGGTCGCCGATCTCTCCGACCGATTCCGGAGCCCGCACAGCCAGGTCTCCCTCCTCCATCTGCTGGGTAGCGCTTTCCAGGGCCATCAAGGGGGCTGTGAGCGTCCGGCTCATCAGAAATCCGAGCAATACGGCCACCAGGACTGCGCCCAGCCCCGCTACCATCAGGGATCGACGGATTGCGAGAAGCGGCTCTGCAGAAAAGGTGTATCTGTTTGTCATCTGCACGTAGCCAACAACCTGGTCGTCCTGGTGGACTGGAACTGTGACTTGAGGCCCTTGCGCAGGAGGAGGAATCGCCCCTGGCACATAGCCAAAAACGACCCGCCAGATTCGGGGCGACGCCAGATTATCGGGTGTTGCGGCGCGATTCCGTGTAGCGTCACTGTCGTCAGCGGAAGAACCTGCAGGATCCACGAAGACCAATCTGTCCCCCAAAAAGCCAGGCCGCCTTTCGAGAGACAGGGCGGCTCCCTCCTCATTCTGATGGTCGCTTTCATCGAGGCCCATTGCGAACATCCCCCGCGGATGACCTGAGCCTGAAACTACGATTACAGGACTGATCAGCCCCTTCTGCCAGTCCTCTTTGCCGCTGCGGGCCAGTTCACTGAGCAGGCTCATCACTGCCGGCCTCGAATCCAAAGGGGTCAGGCGCAACTGGGAATAGGCAACTGCCCGCCTGTCCCTGTCGAGAATTCTCAGTTCGGTATTGGTGAGAAAGCCGGACGTTACTGCCAGTTGTTGGAGACGGGGGCCCTGGTTTGGCCGCGCCAGGAGCGGCCGCGCCATGCGGGCTACGGCCTCAGCGTTGAGAACGAGCGTCTCATATTCACGGGCGGCCATGTACCTTGTAAGCAGACTGAGGGCAACGACCCCTATCAACAGGATCGTCAGCAGAGTCAATGCCGTATAGCTGATGATCAGACGCCAGCGAATCGAGTGCAACATTCGCGTCCCTCTACGCCCTGAAAGGACGCGCCATGAAGTCTCGACGCGTCCTTTGCTGAAGCGGCGCGGCTTAAGGATGCCCACACTGCGGTCGAGCAGATGACCGCAGTGCGGAGTGCGTTATGACTGCGCCGACGTCCGAAGCGATTGCACGCCATTGTGCGGGTCGGTCTTGGGCGATACCGGCCGCAGTCAGGTTGGCAGTGGTCTAGGAGCTGCTCTGCGACTCGTGGTCGTTCTGCCGCTCTTCGTGGTTCTGGTCTTGCATCTGCTTCATGTGCATACGGAGACGTTCCAGCGGCATGATGGATACGCCCAGGTAGGCCTTATCCTCGTCATCGGGGTGTGCGCCAAGGGTCACTGTTGCCGCGATCAGTTCACCGTCGCGATTCAACGTGATGCTCACTTCGTCGCCTGGGCTGTAGTTGGCCAGGACTTTCACCAGATCCTCAAAGCTGGAGATAGCGGTTTCGCCCACTGCGGTGATTGCATCGCCCCTCTGTAGTTCGGCAAGGGCTGCCGGCCCTTCGTCCTGCACACCCATCACCAGGGCGCCGTCGGGCAGATCTCTGAAGAAGAAGCGTCCGCCCTGTGGGAACGCGAAGCCAAAACGGTTGCCTCGCTGCTGGCGGCGATTGAGATCAGTGCCCTCCTCCGCGTTGATCCGGAAACGCTCTGCCGGCCCAATGCGAACGCCAAAGAAGGCCTTTTCTCCGTCATCGGGGTGGGCGCCTAGAGTCACGTTCAACTCAACAGTTTCGCCGTCCCGGTCGACCGTCAGCTCGACTTCGTCTCCGGGGCTGAAGGCGGCAACAGCGCCGGCCAGGTCTCTCATTCCGGTAATCTCGGTCTCGCCCACGGAGGTAATCAGATCGCCAGCCATCAGTCCTGCGGTCGCGGCCGGGCTATCTTCCAATACCTCCATGACGACAGCGCCCTCACCGACATTATCGGTGTTTCCTTCCATCCCTTTGAACCGCTCAAGCGCGGGCAGACGAACGAAGTTGCGCATTGCAGGGAATCGCCCGCGCTGGGTCCTCATGCCGCGGATACCCGGACTATCTGGCGCCACGCCGAGCAGCGGGTAACCGTCGACGTCGGCCAAGGTGACGGTCAGCATAAGTTCTTCGTCGCCGCGCTTTACTGTAAGCTCCAGCATATTGCCCGGATCCTGCATCAAGATCACGTGTTGGAGCTCAGCGGCGGTATTGACCATGTCACCGTCGATTGCCAGCAGGACGTCGCCGCGCATAAGGCCGGCCTCGGAGGCTGGCGTTTCCTCTCCTACAGCTACGATCAGAACGCCGGGTTCCGGTTTGACGCGTTCCGTCATTGACTGAGCCGAAGCGGTCCCTCCCAAGGCCAGTAGCGCAAGGAGGGCCACCGAGAGCACGAGCCAAATCCTTCGATTGGCCGCTCTTTGGGAAGTCCTCTCGCCGGTCGTTCCTCTGGGTTGTCTCATTTCTTGTTCCTTTCACTGTGCTATACATCGCGAGTCCATAACTGACCACGCTCTCAGTGTAGCGCACGAAATTGAAAGGTCGGTTGGCTTCAGATTAAGTTTTCACAACAAATGTCAGCCCTGGAACTTGTAACCAAACCCGCGTACGGTCACAAGTCTTGTGGGGTTCGCCGCGTCGCGTTCGATCTTCTGGCGCAGATGACGGATATGGACGTCCACGGTACGGTCGCTGTTGACATCGCTTTCGTAGCCCCATACTGCCTCGACAAGACCACTGCGGCTGACCGGCACATTGGGCCTGGCCGACAGGTGGCGAAGCAGCCGGAATTCGGTCGGCGTAAGTTCGACGGCATCCCCGTCCAGCCGTACTTCCAACCGCGTCAGATCGATTTCAAGACCCGCGAAGCGTTGGACCTGGTCTGCGGATGGAGCGGCCAGATCACCGTAGGCCCGGCGCAGCAGTGCCCGGATCCGGGATATCAGCTCTCGGAGCCCATAGGGTTTGACCATGTAATCGTCCGCTCCCAGCTCGAGGCCGAGCACTTTATCGAGTTCCTCATCCCTGGCAGTCAACATCAGGATAGGTTGGCGGTGGTTCTGGGTACGAAGCGCACGGCAGACGTCATAGCCGCTCATATCCGGCAGGCGCAGATCCAGTGTAATCAGATCGGGCTGTTTCCTACCCGTTATTTCAATTGCCTGCGCCCCCGTCCTGGCCCAGAAGACTTCAAATCCTTCCTCCTTGAGGGCGTACTCCAATCCCCTGGCAACGGCCGGTTCGTCCTCCACAATCAATACCCGTTCCCGTTTCATCATCCGACCTCCCGTGGCTGTCGGCATTACTGTCCAGTGCGTCGGTGGGGGCGGCGTGGAGCCGGACCCGACCGTTAACTCCGTTGCGTTCGAGCAGAGGGCCGCCATCACAGCCTTTTTCGCAATAAGCCGCGCTTTCCAGGGACTGGAATTTTTGGCTCCTTCTCGCAGCGGGTGTACAATAGGCTGCTGTAGTATACCTATCAAATGCAGGCTTTGCTACAAGGGACGTTGACGGTTCGATCCCTGTGCACAAGTAGACCGTTACAGTTTGGTACAGTTAAGGACCCCGACCTTCGTGTCCTTGTTTTCGAGTAGACGGACTGGCCGAATGACCTTGAGCAGCCGCTGGAGATGAGAAGGAAGTGTAAGCAATGGCTCGCATGAAAGTCTTGTTAACTGAGGATGTTCCCGCCCTGGGTCTTGCCGGCGAAGTCCACACTGTGGCCAGAGGCTATGCCCGTAACTATCTGATCCCGCGAAGAGAAGCGATCCTTGCGACCAGGGGCGCTTTGAAACAGGCGGAGGATATCCGCGTGGCTGCGATACGGAAGCGGGCACAGGAGCGGTCGAACGCCGATGCCCAGGCAGAGGTTCTCAGCGGCCAGCAGTTGCTCTTTAACGTGAGGGCTGGAGAAAACGACCGGCTTTACGGTTCAATTACTACCTTGGACATTGCCGAAAGGATAGAGGAAACGGTCGAATTCGAAGTGGACCGCAGGCGGATCGTCTTGAACCAGCCAATTCGGGATCTGGGCCTTTATGACGTGACGATTCGGCTGATGGCTGAGGTAGAGGCAACATTTTCGGTTGCGGTTGTGCGGGAGGGCGAAGGTTGGGCGGATGCCGAACAGAGGGAACGGGACCGAGAAGCCGCCGCGCTGGCGGAGGCCGAAGAGGAGGCAGTCGCTGAATTGGTGGATGATGCCTCCGCTGCCGATGCAGACCAGGGCTCGGAGACAGCCTGATCTAAACGGTCACTCCAGGAAAGAGAGTTCAGCATAAGTGGCGGACAGGGCGTATACCCTGTCCGTTTTTCTTTTGGTCGGGGATGGGCCCGCGTTCGCGGTTGGCGATACAGGATTTTCGCCGATAATCACCGGCAGACGACAGCAGTTTTTCCTTCAGTAGATGTCTCGCAGTTCAGCAGTCAGACCCCGCATTTGACACTTCCATTGCACTCAAGCGCACGCGCGGCGCAGGTCGTCGGAACGTGCCCCACACCGATTTCGCTAGCCAAATTCGGGCGTATCGGGTATAATAAATGGTGGCGAAAGGCCCGGGAATCCGGGTCCGTTGTGTCAGTTGATTTGCCCGTTGGTGAGTTCGGAGGCATGCCTGAAGCGGCCTTGCGACAGGACCGGACATCGACCCGACACGCGAGACAGAGGCCGCCCTTTGGATTGACTGCCGGGGCCGCGAGGATAGACGAATCAGTAGCGGGAGAACGTGAATGAGTGATGAGCCAAACGGCATAGACGGCGCAGCCCCCGGGGACAATGGAATGGGCGGTTTACCGCAAGACCCGACCTCCCGGAACGGGGCCAATGGCAATGGCATGTTTGCCCAGAGCGTCGAGGGCGTCTCTATCGAAGATGAGATGCGCACCGCTTTTCTGGACTATGCGGTCAGCGTAATCGTCGCACGGGCTCTGCCTGACGCCCGCGACGGACTGAAACCGGTTCACCGGCGCATCCTGTATGCCATGCACGATATGGGGCTGCGCGCGAACTCGTCCTACAAGAAATCGGCTCGTATTGTAGGAGAGGTGCTGGGCAAGTACCATCCCCACAACGATCAGGCGGTCTACGATGCGCTTGCGCGCATGGCGCAGGAGTTCAGCCTGCGCTACCCGCTGGTAGACGGCCAGGGGAACTTCGGCTCCGTAGACGGCGACAGCCCTGCGGCGATGCGATACACGGAGGCCAGGCTGGCACAGCTGACTGAGATGCTGCTCCAGGACATCGAAATGGATACGGTCGACTGGGGACCGAATTTCGACGACAGCCTGGAGGAGCCGCTGGTACTGCCGGGAAAACTGCCCAACATGCTGGTCAACGGCTCGAGCGGCATCGCCGTGGGCATGGCGACAAACATCCCTCCTCATAACTTGCGTGAGATCTGCGACGCGGTGGCTTTTGTCATCGACAACTGGGAGCGGCGGGAACAGATCGGCCTGGAAGAGCTGATGGAGCTGGTGAAGGGACCGGACTTCCCAACCGGCGGAGAGATACTGGGGACGGAAGGAACTCGCCACGCATTCGCCACTGGCCGCGGTCGCGTGCTTGTGCGCGCCCGGACGGCGATTGAAGAGACGGACAGAGGCCGGTTCCGCATCATTGTCACAGAGATCCCTTACCAAGTAAACAAGACGACTCTGATTGAGCGGATCGCCGAGTTAGCCCGGTCGGGTCGCCTGGACAGCATCAGCGATCTGCGAGATGAGAGTGACCGGAGCGGCATGCGCATTGTCATCGAGCTGAAACGGGGCGCATCGCCAAAGAAGGAGCAGAACCGTCTCTTCAAGTTTACGCCGCTGCAGTCGACGTTCAGCGTGAATGCCCTCTCCCTGCTGAACGGCAGGCCGGTGACGCTGGGATTGCGGCGGGCACTGTTGATTTACATTGACCACCGCTTTGAGGTGATCACCCGGCGTACTGAGTTTGATCTGACAAAGCAGCGCGAGCGCGCCCATGTCCTGGAAGGGCTGCGCATTGCCCTTCAGTTTCTTGACGAGGTTATTGAAACGATTCGCAATGCGGCCAGCGCCGAAGAGGCACGCACCCACCTGGTGGAACGGTTCAGCTTGAGCCTTGTACAGGCGCAGGCGATTCTGGATCTGCAGTTGAGGCGGCTGGCTGCGTTGGAGCGGCAGAGAATTGAAGATGAGTACCAGGAGGTGATGGAGCGAATTGCCTATCTGGAAGACCTGCTGGCCAATCCGCCGAAAATCCGGGGCCTGATTCGCGACGATATCGTTGAGATGAAGGAGAAATATGGCGATGAACGGCGCACGGGAATCATACATCATGCCAGCGGCGACTTCAGCGATGAGGACTTGGTCCCGCAGGAAAACGTGCTGATCAGTTTCAGCGCCAATTCCTACATCAAGCGAATGGGGGCCGACAGCTTCCGGGCGCAAGGTCGCGGGGGACGCGGCGTAATTGGGATGACAACGCGAGGCGAGGACGAAGTAATGGATCTGCGCTTCGCCCGAACTCTGGACCACATTCTCTTCTTTACGAACAAGGGCAGGGTCTACAGCAGCCGCGTCTATGAGTTGCCGGAGGGGAGCCGCACCTCCAAAGGGGCTCACATCGCCAATATTCTGACTCTTCAGCCCGATGAACAGGTCACGACGATGCTGACCTTGGGCGACTTCGAGCAAGCCTCCTATATCACTCTTCTCACTCGAAAGGCACGCATAAAGCGGGTAAGAGCCTCTGCTTTTGCCAACGTACGGACGTCCGGCGTGTTCGCGATGAACCTGGATCAAGAGGACTCGCTCGAATGGGCACAGCTGACGAATGGCGACCAGGAGTTCATTATTGTCACTCGCGGCGGCAAGGCGCTGCGGATGCGGGAGGACCAGGTTCGGGCCATGGGCCGGACGGCGGCTGGCGTTTGGGCGATACGTCTGCTTGGTGACGATCTGGTCACGGGCTTCGATGTTGTGCGACCGGGCGCAGATCTCTTTGTTCTGCACGAACTGGGATCAGGTAAACGTGTATCGTTAGAGGAGTACCCGCTGAAGAACCGATATACACAAGGTGTATGGTCGACCGACCATAGAAGGCTCGGCGAGTTGGGCCTCATTATTGCGGCGCGGGTCGTCAGTGAGGAGGATCAGATCACTGCGATTACCGGAAATGGGATCGTGTTGCGAACTGAGGTTTCCGGTGTCAGCCGCATTGGGCGCCCAGCTCGGGGCGTACGCATCGTCAATCCTGACGAAGGGGATACGGTTGCTGCGCTGGCCGTGCTCAGGCACGAAGACATGATCCGCAAGGTAGAGGGCACTGAAGCGGATGGTGAGGGAACCACCGAGGCCGCGGCCGGGACACCGCCCGTTGCAGTAGCCGATTGAGCAAGGGAGCTTCCACCAATGTCAGACCTTCGTTCGCTGCCAGACAGCGAGCCCGGGCCACGACTTGCATTTTTACCCAGCCCCAACCCGGATTTTCTCGCAGAGACGCTCGTCGCCTTCGCCAATGGTGAAGGCGGTTCGGTCGTATTGGGGATTGACCCGGAAATCGGCCAGGCAGATCGTTTGGTGGGGGACGAAGTGGAGGGCGTTCTGCAGTCAGCCCTGGCGCAGTGCCGCCCGCCAATGCGCACCGAGTGGCAGCAGGAGGAGACGCAGAACGGGGCGGTGATCATGCTGCGGGTTGATCGCAGCAGCGAACTGCACGTCCTTTCTGACGGACGGGCGCTGGTGCGCCGCGGTAGTGAGAATCGTCCACTCAGCCCGTCGGAACTGGAGATGCTGGTGGGCAATCGAGCCATGGGGGAGTTTGAAACGGAGGAGGTCCCAGGCTCGGCGAGAGAGGACTTGGACGAGGACGTAATCGACGAGTATCTCGAGAAGAGGCAGCAGCGCAATCCCCGCAGCACATTGTTGCCTAAGAACAGACTGCTGCAGCAGATCGGCGCGTTATGCGCCGATGGGACTCCGACGGTGAGCGGCATGCTCCTGTTTGGAAAAGAGCCCCAGTTGTTTCTTCCCCATGGTCGGGCGGTATTTGTGAAGTTCGACGACAGCCCGGCTGCTTTCAGAACGGAAGAGAGGGCAAGGCTTACCCAGGCAGGCGGCTCCGAGGCGTCTGTGCATTTGGAGAGCGACCCGGGTTCTTTCGGGTATGGACGCCGCGAAGAGATCACGGGGCCACTTGCACGAATTGTCGAACGCGGCTGGCGAGTCATCTGGGAAGAGATGGGCAAGAAGGCTGTCGTAAAGGGTTTACAGCGGGAAGATCAGACGGAGTATCCCCCATTTGCAGTCCGTGAAGCCCTGGTCAACGCAGTCTGCCACCGGGACTATCGTCTTCGCGGCAGCAGCGTTGAGATTCACATGCGGCCGGACAGCCTTGAGATCATCAGTCCCGGCGGCCTGCCGGCTTACATAACGGTCGAGAATATCGTCGAGGAGCATTACAGCCGCAACCCACGTCTCGTCAACGGTCTTTACCAATGGGGTTATATCGAGGAGCTGGGTCTGGGGGTTGACCGTATGATTGAGGACATGGTAGCGGCCGGCCATCCGCCCCCGCTCTTCGATGCGAAGAGCCACCGGTTCTCAGTCACGTTGCAGAATCGCAAAGACCTGGGAAAGATCATCCCTGAGCGGGAACAGCACATGAATGAGCGCCAGCTCAAGGCAATGCAATTTGTGCAGTCGAACGGCAGCATAAGCAATGGAGATTACCGGCAGTTGTGTTCCCACGTGGGGGCCGAGACGTTGCGACTGGACCTGGTTGACCTGGTGAACAAGAAGCTGCTCCTGAAGATTGGCGACAAACGAGGGACCAGATATATTCTCAGATAGCAGCTCCATTTGGGATAGTTGGGTTATTCATTTGGGATAAAGGGGATGGTTCGAGAGGATAAGCCGGGTATATCATGTCAGGAAAGATCTTTACCCTCTTTAAGTCTCGATTATCTGCCTTTCAAGTGGAGTGATATAATTTGCATACGCTCTTGCCCCTGGAATGGGGCGTCTACGCTAAGAAATCGGACCCAAGCCATTGCGCCAAGATAAGAAAAACCCGCAGGTAGTGGATACCGGAGGCGCTGTGCCTATGAGTGACGGGCCAGCCGTGTTTGCAGTCGAACAAGGTGACGAAGAGGTTGCGGGGTTCAAGTCATTGCTGCGGGAGACGCTGGAGACGGTCATTCTAGCAGTTCTCATTTTTCTTGTCATCCGCAGCCTTGTACAGAACTATCGCATCGAAGGGCAGTCGATGGAGCCGAACTTCCAGCACGGTCAGTATCTGCTTGTGAACAAACTGGCCTATCGCTTGGGGGAGTACAGTCGTGGAGACGTCATCGTCTTCCACTACCCCAATAACCCATCTCAGGATTACATCAAGCGAGTCATCGGGCTGCCGGGGGACACGGTTGAGTTTCGAGGCGGGGCCTTGATTGTAAACGGGCTGAATATCAGTGAGCCTTATGATCAGGTCCCGATCGCACGAGACATTCAGGCGCAGACAGTCGCTCCCGGTTTTTTGTATGTGTTGGGAGACAACCGCCCGGCGTCGTCTGACACGCGCACGTGGGGGCAGCTGTCGCAAGAATTCGTTATTGGGAAGGCCTGGTTTGCTATTTGGCCAGTCGGAGACGCAGGACTGGTAGAGCATCCGGCCATAGAATTAGGATCGGCGCTGGAACAGGCCCCCTAATTTTTTCGGTCCGTAACCTAAGTGCGTAGATCTGCTTCGTTCTACGCGACGATGCCCGGTTGGCGCCGGAGATAGACGTTACTGCTACGGAAGCAGAAATCAGGAAGGTCTGAGGAAGAACCGGGAGAATTCGAATGGCACAGGCCAGGGTCAGAGATTTCCTTATTCTAATCGGTCATACGTGGATGTGCCTAGACTGTCGGAGGAAGCTTCTCGAGGACCCGGAGGGGACCCTCATCGGCCACAAGCTGAGCGAATTCGAACGGGAGAGGGCGCTGAAATTGACCGACAGTTCCTTTCGCACAATGATGGATTTGGAGGCGGCAACCGGTCTTACCGCTGACGAAGTTGCGCTCGCGGTAGATCATCCTCGCTCGCGTCTGCGTCATTTGGGCACACGAGTGCGAGGGTAGAATCAAGGCAGCGCCCCGCGCACAGCCGTCGATGAGTCAGAGTCAGCAACCGGTGGACATTCCAGCGCTGTTTGACCGTTACGAGTGGGGGTTTGAAACGGTCGAGAACGGTATCTGGCGCAGTACGTTCGCCGACGAACAGGACGAGGAGTATGATCTTTATGTGGCGGCCGGCGAAGAATATCTGCACTTTGCCGTCACGCCCCTTACTCCTCTTCCCACGCCGGAGTGCAGAGAAAGGCTGACGTCGCTCCTGCTGAACCTGAATCAGTCGATGCGCCTCGTCCGATTCGCTACAGACAGCGATGGCGATGTTTCTCTCCTGGCTGATCTGCCGCTGGCCGCCCTGTCCTTCACCCTCTTTGCCGCGACAATGGATGCCCTTATCCACTACACTCGCGAACTGGCCGGCCCCCTGTCCAGGACTGCCACCGACCCTCACTTTGAAATGTCAGCCCCGTAGCAAGAGCCCTGCACAGGGAAGGAGATTGCCATGACCTTTGCGCTCGCCGACCGGTGGCTGCCGATCATGGAGGCTCTGGGTGTCAAACGCCCGGGCGACATTGGTTGGATTCACGGCGCCAACAGTTCGCAGACCCTGCTTGGCGCCTTGTCCGACTCGAATGTCCACTTCATTGAAGGGGACATCTCTGTTGTCGGCGGAGAGATCATAATGGCCCATCCGCCGGTGACAGAGAGCGACCTGGGCTTTGAGAAGTGGTTGGACCTGACTATCGAGGCGGGGAAGGGCGCGAAACTTGATTTCAAGTCTCCTGAAGCGGTTACCCACTGTCTGAACTACGCCAGGCAACAAGCGCTCGGCAAGATACCGCTGTGTGTCAATGCCGACATCCTGGCCGGCCCAGGGGGCGAAAGGCCCGTCTTCAAGCCGAACGAGTTTATTGGCTTGTGCAATCGTATTTTGCCCCAGGCGTTTCTTTCGCTCGGTTGGACCGTCGAAGAAGGAGAATCAGGCTATACGGAGGAGACAGTTGCCGAAATGCTCAACCTGCTGGTCGAAGTCGAAGCGACGGTCTCCCTGTGTTTCCATGCCGGATACCTGCAAACAGCGTGGTCGCGATTGGAGGCGATCCTGGAGGAGACGGACTACACATTTACCGTCTGGGGCAGGATCGAAGACAAAGGGCTCCTGTCATGGATCCGGGCCAACACGCCTTCCGGTCGTTGCTTCTATGACGTACAGTGGAAGGACGGCACGCAGATCCACATGACCTCTCATTGAGTCGTGCGCGAATTAGCGGGCGCGGGAAGGCTGCCGTCATCAACGCCTGAGGGGCCAGGGAAGCACACCAACTCGTTCGGCCCAGGCGTAATAGAGGCCCGCGAACTCCTCCACCTTGGGGCGGTTCTTCCCGCTCAGATCGTTCAGTTCGGTCCGGTCGTCCAGCATGTCGTAGAGTTCCCACCGGCCTCCATGTTTGCTGACCAGTTTCCACCGGCCCGACCTGACGGCTCGATTGCCTTCGTGTTCCCAGAAAATATGGCCCTGCCGGCTCCATTTCGCGCCTCTCAGCAGGGGCAGAAAGCTTTCTCCTTCCATCGGCAAGATCGGGTGCCCGTTGTACTCTTCAGGTTGAGCAATGCCGGCGGCGTCAAGGAGAGTTGGCAGGATATCGATAATGTGACAGGCTTCGTGCACGATCTGATCGGGTTGAATGGTTGAGGGCCAATGGGCGATCAGGGGCGTGGATATGCCGCCCTCGTGAACCCAATGCTTGTACAGCCGGAAGGGGGCGTTGGAAGCGTTCGCCCAAGGGAGATCGTAGCTCATGAAGGTATGCGGGCCGCCGGGAAGGAGACTGGGATCGTTACCGACCCGCATTGGTCTGCCATCCGGCGTCCAGTCGCTGTAGCGGTCAACCCAGCCGTTCTCCGAAAGGAATTCAGCGCAACCGCCGTTATCGGAAAGGAAGAGAATGAGCGTGTTCTCGTCAAGCTGCGAGGCCTCCAGCGCAGCCAGAATTCGCCCGACGCCCTGGTCCATCCGGTCAATTTGCGCGGCATAGACGGCCATGCGCATGTCTTCCCAGTCCTGATTGCGGGTATCCTCCCATGGGGGCGCGGACTCGTCGCGGGGGGAGATCTGCCAGCGGCTGTCAAGAAGCCCCATCCCTTTCAGTTCCTCATGCCGGGCAGTACGCAGCGCGTCCCAACCTCCGCTGCGATAGGTCCCTTCGTACTTGGCGATATCCTGCGGCAGGGCGTGGAGCGGCCAGTGGGGGGCAGTGTAGGACACGTAGAGGAAGAAGGGATCTTCGGTTAGCGCAGCTTCTTCGATCATCTTCACAGCCTGATCACTGATGGCGTCAGTGTAATAGTAGGCGACGTCCGCACCGGTCTGATCTGTCTGCCGTTTTCCCTGACTCCCGGACTCCACCCTGAGGTTGACAAAAGAATCGTCCTCCATCAGCGAGTAGGGCGCGAAGAAGCTGCCAGCGCCGTCCAGCGTACCGTAATAGCGGTCAAACCCGCGCTGGCGAGGCGTAGGATGCCCCTCTTCGCCGGGCCGCCAGCTTTCCGGCCGGGTCGGGTCGTATGCGCCGCCTACGTGCCATTTGCCGGACATGCAGGTGCGGTAGCCACCGCTTTTGAGCGCCTCTGCGATGGTCACCACGTCGTCGCGCAAGTATCCCTGGTATGAAGGCGAGCCGGCGTTTTCCATCATGTGGCCAATTCCGGCCTGATGGGGGTAGGCACCGGTGAGCATGCAGGCTCGTGTCGGACAGCAACGAGCATAGTTATACATCTGGGAGAACCGCATTCCGCCATGGGCCAGCTTGTCCAGGTTGGGCGTCCGGATTTCCGATCCGTAACAGCCGATATCGGAGAAGCCCATGTCGTCCACAAGGATGAGGACAAAATTCGGGCGCTGTGTTGGGGAATCTTCCATTTGAGGCTCCGCGGCGCAGTTCTTTGGATTGAGGGGGGCTGAAAAAGCGGTCACTCATGCGACTCCGGGAATCGAGTCGGGTCGGGACGATATTCCTCTGAGGATTATTCTCAGCCCGGAGTCAGGTGGGGCGTATGCTCCTGCACGTAGCGTTTGACGACCTCCAGACTCTGGCCCATAACGTCGATTGCCGTGTCGATTTCCTTTTCCGACATTGGCGTGGAGATGGCGTACTGGCACCTGGGCGCACTGAAGATGCCGCGGTTCATCATTTCAAGGTGTAGCAGCTTTGGCAGGTCCAGCGCTTTCTCCTGCGCTGCCACGGCATCGCGGGCATTTCTTATCTTTCCGCGGCTCCAGTGGATGCGGATAATGGATCCCGCGCCAACGGCGCGTATCCCCACTCCGGCTGATTGAAACGCTGCGTTCAGTCCTTTTCTCAGCCGCTGGCCCAGCTCGTTGATTCTTGCCACCTGGCCGGCTCCGAATTCCTTCATCGTTGCCAGGCCGGCTGCCATCGTAATGTTGTTGCCGTTAAATGTACCGTTATGGGGGATCGTCATGGGGTGGGTCGGGTCGAACGGCGCCATGATCTCTTTACGTCCGCCGAAGGCCGCCAGCGGCAGTCCGCCGCCGATAAACTTGGCGATGGAGGTCAGGTCAGGCGTCACTCCGATCGTGGCCTGAAACCCACCGACATCCTGCCGGAACGTCATGATCTCGTCAAAGATCAGGAGTACGTCAAATTCGTCGGCCAGCTGCCTGACACCGTGCAGGTACCCGGGCTCGGGTTCTACGCCGCCGCCGGCGCCGAGGGCGGGTTCCAGAATTATGCCGGCGACGTCGTCGCCGTGCGCACGCAGGAGGTCTCGCAGAGCATCGAGATCATTGAACGGCGCAACCAGCATCCCTTCCAGCGTCGATTCGGGCACGCCTCTGCTCGAGAGCCTGGGACGGGGAAGTCCCTCTTCAGTGGTGTCCGGCTGCATATTCAGCTGTACGTAGTCGTGAGAGCCGTGATAGCCGCCGTCCATCTTGATGATGATGTCCTTGCCGGTGAAGGCCCTCGCCGCCCGCATCGCCAGGAGGGTCGCTTCCGTACCGGAATTGCAGTAACGAACGCTGTCAAAACTGGGTACGCGGCTGCAGAGCATCTCTGCGTGCACGACTGTAACTTCGGCGGCGGACCCGAGAACGGTACCGCGGGCTGCCTGCTCCTGGATGGCGCTGACTGTTGCCGGGTGGGCGTGACCGTGAATCAAGGAGGTGTAGTTGTTGAGAAAGTCGATGTATTGATTCTCGTCGTAGTCATAAAGAAAACAGCCTTCCCCGTGCGTCATGTAGGCAGGGTGAGGCGCGTAATATGAAGCCGCCCTCGTGTCTCCGCCGGGCATCGACTCTTTGGCGCGCGTGTTCCACTCGCCCGATCCTCGCGTGCGCTGGAGAAAGGTGTCTGTGACCGACTTGGCGGCGTCCTGGCTTGACTTGGAACTCACGGCAGACCTCCATGTGGGCCCTTCACTGGCACTGGTTTTCGATTCTTGTCGCGCTGGTGGGACAGATTGGCAGCTACCTCGCTGGAGAGCCGCAAAAGGGGTTCAGGGAACTGCATAGGGCATTCAAAAGGCCGGGATTCGAAGCGTCATTCATTCACTCGTGGGATTGTAGCATACAGTTTCGGCCGCAACAATGGGCTTCTAGCGAATTGTAGGCGCGATTGTTCGCGGCTATATTTGACCTGTTTGCGATTCTTTCAATGGGACTCGACACCAGGGAGGGAACAGAACAACCAAAGTCGCCGTCTTAATTTGTGGTTGGAATGCTGAGCAGCCTGCTTCTGTCATCAGGCTCAGGCAGCAAAGTCGGATCGGTTCTTAATGCATGCAATCACAGGAAGCGAGGTGGGGAATGAGACGGCTATTAAAGCCCTTGGTTCGAGGGACGCTGGCCCTCATGTTTGCCGGCACTGCAGCAATTTCAAGTATCAGCGATGCAGCCGCTTATGAAGTGCACATCGTCAAGCCGGGCGAAACTCTGAGCGAGATCGCCAAGTACTATGGTACGACTGTAGCAGATCTAAGGAGGCTCAACAGCTTACGGGATGCCAATTTTGTCTGGTACGGCCAGCGTCTCCTGATCGATGGAGGTGAAACGGCAATCGTCGAGACCCAGGCTGCCGAAGGGTACCAACTATACCGGGTCCAGGCAGGCGACTCGCTAACTAATCTCGCACGGCGCCACGGTCTTAGCGTGTCACAATTGGCACAGATCAACGGCATTTCGCCCTTGCGCTGGTTGTACAGCGGTCAGGTATTGCGATTGCCTGGTTCACCAGCACCTGTACGGGCCGCCCAGCCGGCGGGATCGGTTTCACAAGCTGGCGCCAGAGAGGCAAGCCTCAGAGATGTTCAGCGTTACACAGTAAGGCCAGGCGACACGCTGACACGCCTTGCGCAACGATATGGCATCAGTCTGTCGAGGCTCATGGCCATAAACGGCCTGTCGTCGGCAAAATGGCTATACACGGGTCAAGTACTGTTCGTTCCTGTCGGGCTCGCGTCCGCCGAGGTGGTACCCGCCCAACGAGCGGCCTCTCTGGCTCCTGCCATGCAGCCTGCCCTGCCTGTAGCGGCGATGCAACCAGGGCTGAGCCATGCCGCTATACATACGGTGCAGAACGGAGAATTGCTCAAAGACATTGCGGGACAATATGGCGTCAACCATGCCGCAATTGCCAGGTTGAATAATTTGACAAACCGCAGTATTCTTGAAGAGGGTCAGGCATTGCGCATCCCATCAGAGAATGCGCTCGAACTCTTGGAGGGGATGGATCAGAGACTTGACCAGTCCCGGTATCCTACGTCATCGGAACGATGGATCGAAGTTGACCTGAGCGAACAGATGGCGATTGCCTATGAAGGCATTACACCGGTTAGAGCGTTTGTTATCTCCACCGGCGTAGGGAGAACGCCCACGGTTCAAGGCACCTTCCGCATATGGGCCAAGATCGCGATGCAGGATATGCGGGGCGGCAGCCGCGCAGCTGGCACATATTATCATCTGAGGGACGTAAAGAATGTACAGTACTTTCACCGGAGCTACGGCTTTCATGGGACGTACTGGCATGACAACTTCGGCACGCCCATGAGCCGAGGTTGCATCAATATGACAAATGAGGATGCCAAATGGCTCTTCGACTGGACTTCACCTACGGTTTTCAATGATGACTGGCTGTTCAGCAACAACGCCAACCCCGGCACACTGGTGATGGTCCATGAATAGGAGCCGCTTCAGCAGCTTCTTCCGCCACGGGAGTCTATTCACGATGGCAAGAAAACCGGGTATTTCACTGGTGGTGGCCCTGTTCTGTGGACTGGCGTTCAACGGATGGGGCCACCCGGATTCGGCAGTTGCCGCCGAAAAGCTTGTGCCATTTCCCCAGACACCTGCCACTGAGGGCACGCAGGTTGGCCTGGACTTGCTACCTCCTGTTCCCTTCAGAGGCGCAACGATGGACCTGCCTCGCGTGCGGAGGGAACGGGAAGAGTTACTGGCCAGCGCCGATCAGGCCCAGATGGTGGACAGTTCAGATTACGCAGTTTCGATGAACGGTGTAACCCAACTCCATCTGGATGTGAGTCGGGCCCGTCTCGAGGGAGAGAGGTGGATTGAAGTTAGTCTGAATGACCAGATGCTATACGCCTGGGACGGCGACCAGCTGGTAAATGAATTCCTGATCTCATCCGGTGTTCAGGCATATCCCACGATCACGGGCATCTTTCGTATGTGGGCGCGAACGCCTTCACAGACAATGTCCGGCGGCGACCGAGCTTCCGGCACCTACTACAATTTGCCAAATGTACAGTGGGTACAGTACTTTTACGGCGAATTCGCGCTTCACGGGACGTACTGGCACAACAATTTCGGCACACCCATGAGCCGCGGCTGCGTAAACCTGACGATTGAGGATGCCGAATGGCTATTCAACTGGACATTCCCCGAGTGGAACGGTTCCGGGGGATGGATACGCACAACGGAGAGTGACGCCACCTTAGTGTGGGTTCACAGATAATGGCAACGAGGTCAAGAGCAAGAAAGAAGACGCGGGCCAGGGGTGGCCGGCACTCTCAGAAGGGCGTTGGAGGCCGCCTGGCGCGGCCCTCGCGCCAGGAATTGCGAGAGATTTCCGCAAAGAGGAGGCTCAGGCAGAATCTTTATGTGTATGGAGGCGGCGCCATACTCGTTGCGATCGTGGCGCTGGTCATCTTTGTAAACATCCGCAATACAGCGCCAGTCGGCGACGAAGAATCGTGGCCCTCACAAGGAAACACGCACATTCAACAGGGCAGCGCCTCTCCAATCGAATATAACACCACGCCTCCAACTTCCGGTCCTCACTATCCGGGGCTGGCCCCCTGGGACATCTACAGTGAGCCGATTCGCTATGAGCAGGTCGTGCATAACATGGAGGACGGGGGCGTCATCGTCTACTATCAGTGTGAGGACGGGTGCCCAGAACTAAGGGAGCAGCTGGCGGAGGTGGTCAGACCTTATGTTGACAGCGGACGGCACGTACTCTTGATCCCGAATGATCCCGATTGGACCGGGTTTGGATCGCAGTCGGCTCACAAGGATATGGGGTCTCGTATCGCGCTGACTGCGTGGCAGAGGCTGGACAAGTTCGAA
Organism: Caldilineaceae bacterium; assembly: GCA_965200615.1. Classification (GTDB taxonomy): domain Bacteria; phylum Chloroflexota; class Anaerolineae; order Caldilineales; family Caldilineaceae; genus Bin5. Next base: position 4,481,511 of record OZ241377.1, read on the forward strand.
GAGTTTGACGAAGGCCGAATTCGCGACTTCATTGAGAGATACGAGGGAATCGACCATCATGTGAGATAGTCTGCGCTATCGCTCCGTCCGTCGCTCGTTTCCGGCAAGAAAAGGCCCACAGCATATGCTGTGGGCCTTGAAATTTTTCAGAACCGACGAGGCTATTCGTCCTGGTCAAACAGTTCTTCTACCGGCACCAACTCCGGTTCACCGTCTTCCACCTCGACGACCTTATACACTTGTTCAGCTTTGTCGATCATAAGCACGCCGCTCAGGTGATCGATTTCATGCTGGAAGATGCGCGCCAGCCAGTCGTAGGCTTTGATCCGCAGAGATTTACCGTGGCGGTCCTGGGCCTTGACGAGAACGTATGTAGCCCGATCCACTTCGGCGGCCAGACCGGGAAGACTCAAGCAGGCTTCGTGAGCGATCTCCGAGCCCTTTGCCTTGACTATCTCCGGGTTGATTATCTCATAGCGTTGCATCGTCTCCTCTGGCTTCTCTTCATCTTCCGGATACTCGATGACGAAGATGCGCTGGTCCAGACCCACCTGCGGCGCGGCCAGACCGACGCCCTTACCCTCACGCATCGTCTCCACCATGTTCTCCAGGAGCCGGTGGAGGCGGCGGTCGAAGGTGCGCACGCGTTTTGCCGGCTGCCGCAGCAGTTCTCCCTCTTCTTCCCAGATCGTCAGAACCTTAAGTTTCGGCATGTCAAGAATGTCGTTGGACAGTGTCAGGCTATCGCTGATCCGGACAGAAGGGCGCAAGCCGCGCAACCGGGGAGCCGGTACAGCTTGCGGCGTTCAGAGTGCCTCGCAGCCGTCGCTCGTCGACCAAGTGTGGTCGAGCGGGCGTCCCAAGGCCTCGCGATTACCGTTGTGGGATGATAATCATGGTCAAGCGACTGATGTTGACCAGGCGCTGGCTCTCATCCTCGATGCGAATCTCCCACACGTGGGTGCGCCGGCCAATGTGAATCGGACGCACCGTTCCGTAAACATAGCCGTCCTTGACAGAGAGTAGATGATTGCCGTTAATGTCAAGGCCCACTGCAGTCATGGAGCTCCAGTCTATCATCGCGTTTGACGCCACACTTCCCATCGTCTCCGCCAGCGCGATTGAGGCGCCCCCGTGCAGGAGGCCATAGGGCTGTACCGTCCGGCTGTCCACAGGCATGCGGGCACACATAAAGTCAGCGCCAACCTCGGTGAACTCGATACCGAGGTTGGCGGCCAGTGTCCGCTCGCTCATCTTATTGATGGCAGCGACGGTCATTTCAGGATTGAACATCGTCCTATTTCGGATGCTTCCGTTTACTTCGCCATATTTCTCAGGGCGTGGAATATGGGCAAGGGACTCCAGTCGTTGCGAACAATGCCCCACTGGGCCTTTTCAGTGCCGTCTGCGACCACGCGGAAGTTCAGGTTCCACAAAAAGGCGGGTCCGACCCAGCCCCAGTTTCGCATCATCTGGAAGGCCTCTACGGTCCAGCGCGCCTGCTCGTCGAAGTCGTTGTCGTTGGCGTAGCCGTAGCGGGGGTCGAAGGCGCCGCCGGCGGCCCAACCGAATTCGGTCGGCCAGATGGGGATATTGCCGGCTCCGTAGCGCAACGCCAGATTGCGGTAGCCTTCCATCGTGCTGCGAAAACTCCACGAGTGATGGGGGTTATCGCAGGCGCCGTTGAAGTGCTGATTGCCGGTCTGTTGGATGGCTTCACATGCACTTTGCCAAACTGCGTTGGGCGGCACGTTATAGCCGCTGGGGTGGGCGCCGAATCCATCTACATAGTTGGCCAGACCCTGTTGCAACATGGATTCGAAGTAGCGGAAGTCGTCCATGGCCAGAGAGCCGTTATCGCCGGCGGGCGTCAGAGCCCCGCTGATTACATACATTGACGGGCAAGCGGCCTTGATCGCTCCGTAGGAGGGACGCAGCAGCGCCATGTATTCTCTGGGATTGATCGGGCGGTTGCCCCATTCGTAGTGCAGGTTCTGCTCGTTCCAAACTTCGATGGCTTTCACGGACGAGCCGCAGTACTCCCCGGCGAGCCGGCCGAGGAATCTGGCGAAGGTCTGGGGATCGGCCGGCGGGCCGCCGACCGTGCCATCGTAGCCCGATTCGCGCGACCAGTTGGGCGCGTTCACTACACTGAACAGCAGATTGAGTCCGCGCGCGTTGGCGGCGTTCACGAGAGGCCAGATATCGCCAAAGCCGTACTGGTTCTGCGTGGATTCGAAGACCTTCCACTCGATCTGCTGCTTCACCCAACCGAAGCCCAGCTCGCGGGTCTTATCCATGGCGATGCCTTCCTGGCCGTTGTGAATCATGTGGGCCTGGACGCCGTAGCCGAAGCCGATGCCGGGCAGTCTGGTTGCAGGAGCAGATGGAGCGGGTGCAGGGGCGGCAGACGGCGGCGGCGCCTCGGGCCGGGCCGGGATCTCGGACTCAGCGAATTTCTTTACGCCGGCAATTGAACCGACCAGATCGGTCAAGTCGCGGTAGATCCAGGCAGGGTCGCTCAGTCCTGACACCTCGACCTGGAACCATTCTTCCCTGGGGCCGATGCCGGTAATCTTAACCCGTGTGCCGGCGGTCAATACGCTCAGGACGGGGTATTCAGTGCCGGGGCCGCCGCGAACATTCAGATGCGTCGGCTGGCTGACTGCGAACGGACCTCCCGCGGCCGGTGGTTGAGGCGCAGGCTGCGGCTGGACGGCGGCGCCGCCTCCTGACGGGGGCGCAGTCGACCCGCCCTGAGGAATCCAAATCCTTGTGCCCCAGAACAGTGTGTTTGCATCGGCGAGATTGTTGGCCTGCATTATTGCGGAGATGGTGGTACCGTTATTAAAAGCGATGCGGCTGAGCGAATCGCCAAGTTGCACTTCGTACCAGAATCCGCCCGTCCTGGTCGCGCCGCCGTCACCGGCTGCGCTGCCGCCGCTTGTCCCTGATCCGGGAATGCACAGGCGCTGGCCGATATAGACATAGGAGGTCACGGCGACCCCATTGGTCTGGGCAAGGTTTTGAATCGTAACCCCGTAGTTGACCGCGATGCCGGAAAGGGTCTGACCGGCTACGACAGTATGGGTCCGGTCGCAGGCGCTGGGCTGCGAAGGAGCCGGCTGCTGCCCCGTTGTTGGAATTCGAAGCCGCTGGCCGACGTAAACCTGATTTGCATTCGCGATGTTATTGGCGGAAACCAGCGCCTGGACTGTAACGCCGTACCTGACGGCTATACGAGAGAGGCTTTCGCCGGCCTGCACGACGTGCGTCGTGTACTCGGTTGCCTGGGGACTCACACTGACCTGCAGCGAAGCGGCCGAGACCGTCTGCGGCAGCAAGGAGCAAAGCATTATCGCCGCGACCGATATGAGCCAGACACGCCGCGACGCTCTTAACTGAGGAATACCTGCACGCATATGTAACTCCTTATTCAAATCCAACTTCATTCAAGAAGGAAAGAGCTTCTTCAGACTAATTATTCTGCACCGTTTCCACATTGAAGTCAAGACGAAATCAGTTCTTCCATCAACGCAATGCCAACGCGAATGCCACGATAGAAGTTCGGCAGGTGTAGTTTTTCGTTTGGCGCGTGTAGATTGTCGTCCGGCAGACCAAAGCCCATGAAAAGGATGGGGATGCCGAGGGATTCCTGCACAACCGTCGCTATCGGGATTGAGCCTCCCTCACGGCTGAAAACAGGCTCTGCGCCAAAAACACGGTGATATGCCCGGGCCGCGGCCTGCATCTCGGGCACATCAAGTGGAACTACCGTGGCAGGCGCGTGCTGGAGTGTATGCACAGATACCTCCACGGTTTGCGGCGCGATCTGCTGCAGGAACCGCTCAATCATGGGCCCGATCGCAGACGAATCCTGATTGGGAACCAGACGGCAGCTCACCTTTGCGCGGGCTTCAGCAGGAATGACGGTTTTGAAACCTTCGTCGATGAAGCCGCCCCACATTCCATTGATCTCCAGTGTAGGCCGCGCCCCAATCCTTTCGGTTATCGTGTAGCCCTCTTCGCCCCAGGCCGCGGGCGCGCCGGTCTCCTCCAATAGTTCGGCGTCTCCATAGGGAACCTGCGCCAGCGCCGTCCGTTCACTTGGGGTCAAAGGTTGAACGTCTTCATAGAAGCCGGGAACGGCAACCCGCCCGTCGCTGTCATGGAGCGCTGCCAGGAGCGTGCTCAGGGCCTGGTTTGGGTTGTGGACCGCGCCGCCGAACATGCCGCTATGGAGGTCCTGGGCCGGACCCCTTACACCTATCTCGCCGGTCCATATGCCCCGCAGCCCGTAGATGATCAGCGGCAGATCGGGAGCGAGGATGTGTGTGTCGGAAATGAGACATACATCGGCGGCGAGTTTTTCAGTTTCTGACGGCAGGTAGCCGGCCAGGGCCTGGCTGCCGACTTCTTCTTCGCCTTCGACGAGGAATTTCACGTTAACCGGCAGCGCGCCTGACGTTGCCAGGAGTGCCTCGACCGCGGCGACATGGGCGAATAGCTGCCCTTTGTCGTCTGACGCCCCGCGGGCAAACAGATCGTCTCCGCGTACAGATGGCTCGAAGGGCGGCGAAGTCCACAGTTCCAACGGGTCGACGGGCTGAACATCGTAATGGCCGTAGATCAGAACTGTTGGGGCGTCGTTCCCTGCGTTCAGCCAGTCGCCATAGACGATTGGATGACCGCCGGTGGGGACAGTTTCCACGTTTTGCAGGCCAGCGGACGTCATTTTCCGTGCCAGCCAATCCGCGGCCCGCTCTACATCCTCCTTGTGCTGCGGCAGAGTGCTTATGCTGGGGATGCGCAGCCAGTCACACAGTTCTGCGAGCTGGCTCGTTTGGGCGCTCTGCAAGTAGGTATCGAAATTCGGGTCGAAAGTGGGATTTCCGGAAGGATTCATGGGGAGGGAACTCCAGTGGCTCGCGGGGAGCCGTTTTTGCGCTCCATGGATGTTGTGCGCTGATTACTGCGCGTGGCCGGGCAGCGGGATTGGGGCTCCCGTCAACCTGGAAGTTCGACTACGACATACTCCTGGTCGACGGAGACCTCGAAGGTTTCTGCGGTGTAGGGGCCCGGCTGATAGGTTGTAGGGAGGGCGTCAGCGGTTGCGACTTCCACATCGTATCGGCGCGTGCGCACTGAGGCGGGATCCACCCAGGACTGGCCGGTCGTCACGTCGTATTCCCAGCCGTGCCAGGGGCAGCGCAGAATCTCGCCCCGCCTCTCGTACCTGTATTCGCCTCCGGGCTTGTCGGCCATCACAAAGCCGGTGAGCCTGCCTTCACAGAGGGGACCGCCCTGGTGGGGGCAAATGTTTCGGAGAGCATAGAACTCACCTTTGATGTTGAATACACCGATCGAGCGGCCGCTGATTTCGACGATCTTGCGTTCTCCCGGTGGAATCTCGTCAACTGTAGCGACGATGTGTTTTGCCATTTCTCAACTCTAAAGTTTGTACAGTTCGCGGGCGTTTTCCGCCATGAATTTGCGCCGGCGTTCTTTGTCGAGGGGAACGGGAAAGGCGCGATCGGGGGCGTCAAAGTCCCAGTGAGGGTAGTCGGTTGCGAAAAGCAGGCGGTCGTCCATGTCCATTTGGCCCAGCAGCTGGCGGAACTGCTCCGGTTGGAACGGCTCCTCCATCGGTTGTGTGCTGACCCAAAAATGACGCCGGAAGAGATCAGAAGGGGGCTCGGTGACGTGGGGCACTTCGCTGCCCAGTTTGCGCCATGCGCTGTCCATGCGCCACAGCATTGGAGGAATCCAGGCAAAACCGCCTTCAATCAACACGAATTTGAGTGTAGGGAACTCTTGGAAAACACCTTCAAAGATCAGGCTGATTACCTGCGCCTGGAAGGTCTGGGGCATGCCGCCGTGATCTTCGATATAGTGGTTCGGGTAGCCTGACCCGGTGATCGGTACGCCTCCGGCGCCGCCGAAATGGATGGCGATGGGTAGGTCGCGGCGGCAGGCAGCCTCGTACATCGGCCAGTATTTGCGGCGGCCAAGAGGTTCCTTGGTGCGGGCGATCAGGAGTGCGTGGACAAATCCGGGATGGCCACCCCATTTGTCGATCTCTATGGCGGACAGCTGGCCGTCTTCCCAGGGGACGATGACCGAGGCGCGCAGGCGCGGTTCAGGTTCCAGCCATTCGGCGAGCTGCCATTCATTGGTTGCCCGGGCAAAGGCGGCGCCAAAGGCCAGATTGCGCTGCTCGCCTGCGCCGACAAGGGGGTTGAGGACGCCGATCCCGATATTCCACCTATCCAGGAGCTGTTCCTGCAACAGAGACAGATTGGAACCGGGTGGAGTTCCGTCGGCCGGCCAGGCGTCGTGGCGGGCCGCATTTGGCATCGCCCGCGGATAGTGGGAGCCGTCGAAGCCCCGCGATCCGTATGTGCGGTGATAATCCTGCCAAGGCTCGTCCAGATAGCTGCGTAGTACGTCCTGCGTAGGGAAGTAGATATGGATGTCGGTGTCGATTATGGCCGTGTCCAGGGGCGCACGATAGCGGGCGCCGTGTTGAACGGAGGCATCGGGACCGGCAGCATCATGACCGTTTGTCCGGTATTTCGTTACGGCGCCGCTCTCTACGGTGGCAGTCGAATCGAATTGATCAGTCATGGCTGTCCTCCTATTCTGAAAGTCGGTGGCGAGGAGTTGGGAGCAAGTACAGCCCGCTGCCTCTTCGCATTTGAGGTCTCTTCACAGCCGGTAAAACGTGCGCGCATTTGCGCTGCAGATCTTTTCTCGCTGGTCCGCCGTCAACAGGTCCAGCAGAATGTCCTGGCTGTCGTGGCGGTGGGGGTAGTCACTGGCGTAAAGGAGGAGGTCTTCGGCGCCGCACTGGTCGAGAATTTGGGCAAGGTGCAGCGGATTCGGGGGCGCGTCCACGGGTTGAATGGTAAAGCGCAGGTGCGTGCGCATGTATTCGGAAGGACGACGCCTGACAAAAGGGGTGTTGTGGCGCAGTCCCTTCCACTCTTTGTCGATGCGCCACATCAGCGACGGCAGCCAGGTGAACCCTCCTTCGATAAGGGCGACGCGAAGAGAGGGAAAGCGTTCAAAGGCGCCTTCGCAGACCAGGCTGATTACCTGGGATTGAAAGACCTGCGCCATGTTGGCGTAGTCTTCGATGAAATAGGAGGGCCAGCCGGTCGGGGTGGGGGGATGGCCGGGCGCCCCGCCGTAATGGATACCAAGCGCGAGGTCGTGCTTGACGGCGGCTGCGTAGATTGGGTCGTAGCGGCGATTGCCGTAGGGGGCTTCGGCGCGCACGGGCAGAATTACCTGCACGAAGCCGGGATGATCGCCCCATCTGGCGACTTCCTTTGCGGCCAAGGGCGGATTGTGGCTCGGTACAACAATGGATGCCCTCAATCGGGGCTCCTTTTCGAGCCAGTGCTCCACTTGCCACTGGTTTACCGCGGTGGCCAGAGAGGCGGCGAGGTCCTCGTTGCGCACACTCTGGACGCGATAGGCGCAGTTCAAAATGCCGATTTCGACATCGTGCAGGGCGCCGGTCTGCACCTCAACGAGGTCGGGTTTCGGGCTGCTGTTCTGACGGGCAGCGGTAGGAACGCTTTCGGGGTAGTCTGCCGCGTCGGGGCCGTTGAAGGCGGACTCGCGACAGTAGTCGAGCCAGTGATCCGGCAGGTAGGGATACAAGGTCTCCAGCGCCGGGACTTCGTTGTGAATGTCGCAGTCGATTCGGGTCGGGTCGGACATCGGCATTGCTGGGCTGGATTCAGATCAGGAAATTACAGAGAATATCGTACTCGAATTTCAGAGCGCGGGCAATTTGCCGATCTGCCCCCGCGGCTCAACCGGCCGGCAGCCCCCACTGGGCACGCGCCTTTTCCATCGGGATAAGGTCCTTGATACCGTGAACCGTGTGGCCCGGGCCTCCCGCCACCCACCGTTCGTCGGCCGGGTCGCTGGCCGGTTGGAAACGCACGTCGCAGCTCAGACGGAATCGATTCGTCAGGTTGGTTGTAGAGGCGTGCATCGTGTGCATACCGAACAGGATTACGTCGCCCATGAAGAATTCGCTTGTCTGCCATTCACCACCGAATTTATCGACGATCTCCATTGGGTCCTTCGTGAACCAGCCGTCAATACCGTCCCGGTCTACGTCCATGCGGCCGTAGGTATCGCGAATGCGCGCGAAGCTGGGCAGGTTATGTGAGCCTTTGCAGACCGCGAGCGTGCCATGGTCGACAGTCGTGTCGCCCAGGGGAATCCAGACCGTGTGAAGGTTGCCTGAACCCCGGCCCATGTAGACGAAGTCGTAGTGGGCGCCGGTATACTGCTCATTGCCTACGGCGCGCAGCCACTTGTAGTCGAATGTGAGCGCGGGCTCGCCAAAGTATGCGGCGAAAAAGTCGAAGAGCTCAGTGGCCTGGATGACGGCAAGAACGTCCTCGTGGTAAGCGATCCGTTTCATCTTGGCGCCGCGCCCGCCCCTGGGCATCACACCTTCGAGGATTGGAGCCTCAGAGGTCAGAACATTCTGTTCGTGCATGTAGCGCAGAATCGTCGCCCGCGCTTGTTTCACCTTTTCGCGATCGATCAGTCCGCGCAAAAGGAGGTAGCCGTCTTCAGCTATTTGAGCGTGCAGGGCCGGAATGTCGGGCAACAGGCGCTGGCTCTCTCGCAGAGTGCCCAGGGCGCCGTTGGGGTAGGTCGTATCCCTGTATCCAAAACGAATGTTCATGTTCATTCCCTTCCGGGTATCTGAAACTGCGGTCCCACGTAAACGCGGCAGACCGAACGTCGCTGCAGGGCGTTACTGGAGGCGTCTACGCAGTTGCAGGACGGCGGACCCGCGCAAGAGTCCCCAGGCGCTCATCACAAGGGCGAGCGCAACGATTGCCATCGCGGCGAAAGCAACATCTCTCAGTGCGGCGGTCTGCACCGCGGCGGCTGCCTCAGTCACGTCGCCTGCGAAATCCGACCCAGCGTAGACGAAAACCCGGCTTGCCCAAAGCGCTCCCAATGCGGCGACCCCGGAGGTGTTTCCCAGCGTTCGCCCGATAACGTTAACGCCGCTAACGACGCCCAGCCTTTCCCTGGGAACCGAACCCATTACCGCGCTGTTGTTGGGCGACTGGAAGATACCCAATCCCAATCCCAGGGGCAGGACTCGCAGAACATAGCCGAAGATTGAGGTTTCGGCGGTCAGAGTGCTGATAGTGTAGCAGCCGAATGCCAACATTACTAATCCCGCGGTAGCGATCAGCCGGTACCCGAAACGGTCTGAAAGGATTCCCGCAACCGGTGAAGCCAGACCGAAGGAGACCATCGTAGTCGTCAATAGCAGGCCGACGACAACAGGGTCCAACTTGAGGAGGTTGCTCAGATAGAAAGGGAAGAGCAGCGTAATGCCGCCGGTAACGATGAAACTGATCAGCCGCATCGACAGGTTGAGGTTGAAGAGGGTGTTGCGAAAGAGGGACAGGTCGAGGAGCGGCTGGTTTGCGCTCAACCCTGAACGGATGAACAACACAAGCATCAGCAGAGAGAGAGCCAAGAGGCTTAGCATAGCAGGGGATTGAAAGCCAATCCGCTCACCGAAGGTAAGGAACAGCATGAGCGCCAGCAGACCGGTAGAGAAGGTTTGGAAGCCGATCCAGTCAAATTCCTGGCGCCCGGCGGGGCGTGGGCTCGGTAAATAGCGCCATGCCAGAATGAAACTGATGCAACCGACAGGAGGGCCGACGAAGAAGATCCAGCGCCACGAGAGATATTCGAGGAGAGCGCCTCCCAAGAGCGGGCCGGCGATACCGCCGACCGAGACGGTGGCGCTGAAGAGGCCGAGAGCTTTGCCGCGCTCCGAGGCTGGGAAGGTTTCTGTTACGATACCCATACTCAAGGCAGTTGCAAATGCGCCGCCGATGGCCTGAAGTACACGAAAGAAGAGCAGGAGCTCGATATTCGGCGCCAGCCCAGCGAGTACAGAACTTACGGCAAAGGCGATGGTGCCGCCGAGAAAGACCGGTTTCTTGCCAACGATATCTCCCAGTCTTCCCACCCCCAGCATGATCGCGGTCTGCGTGAGAGAAAAGGAGAGCACAACCCATTGGACCAGGGCGAAATCGATATCAAATTCAGTTACGAGCGCCGGCAACACAACCCTGACGACGCCGCCGTCGAAAGAGGCGAGGAAGATGCCGGAGCCGAGCGCGGCGAAGATATGCCACTTGCGCTCGTCAGACAGTTTTGAGGATTGAGCCATTGCGTGAGGGAAAGGTGAAGGTGGTTGACCACTCAGGGTTGGCCGACTTCACTTGGGCGGTTTACTCGGTTCGAGCGGCGCGGCGGGTGACTGTCAGTAAACTATCCGACTGGAGCGACCGCCCGTCGATCAGAGTGACGATGCGGTCCGGCCAACGCACTTCCAGCGCGATGATGCTGCTGTCACGCGGCAGTCCAAAGTGCTGGCGGGCGCTGCGGCCGGACAGGTAGCCGCCAGCGGCGTGTACGCTGCGGCGATAGATGGCGGTCGAGGTATGCAGGAGCAGTTCGGCGCCTAAGGCGCGCGTGTTGCCACTGCCGGAATGGCGCAGATCCACAAGCAGGGACCGGCCACTGCACAACCGGTTCTCGAACATTTGGGACGGGGAACGCAGGTTGTTGATCAGCACATCCAGGTCGCCGTCACCGTCGAAGTCGGCCATGCTCATGCCGCGGCCGCCGGCCGTGCTGTTCAATTGCCATTCGGGCACCGGCGTGAAGCGGTTGCTTCCGTCGTTGCGATAGGCCTGGTTCTCTTCGACCAGCTCATCGCCGGGCAGATGGCGGAAGATCTCCATAGCCGTCATGCCGTTGACGACGTACAGATCAAGCAGGCCGTCCTGGTCGACGTCGCCAAACTGGGCAGACCAGCTCCAGCCGCTGAAGGGGATATGCCAAGCCTCGGCCTGGTCCGACCATGTATCGCCCTGCCGTTCCTGGAGGACGTTGGCCATCACTTGGGGTCCGTCTTCAGGGCTGGGCGGTGGCATCCTCTCCATTACCGGCAGCCACTGGCTTATAATTTCGGGTTCTTCAGAAGTTTTTTCAAGGAAAGCGAAGCGGTTCTGGTGTTGGGTATAAGATGCGTTTGGAAGCCAGGCGATGCTATTTCCAAGGGATTATATCAGATGGCGACTCGGTCGCGAAAAATCGACTGCTTTTGGGCAACTACGTCCAAGGTCAGCAGACAATATTGCCTACAAAGAGGGCCCTCAGTGAGCAGTCCTACCGGATTGGGGCAGCGTGCGTACGTGCTCTTGCACTTGTGGGCGGACCTGTGCGGCAGGGTGCATCCCGGATTCTTTTTCGGCTCCACCTGATATACAATAATATATGCTTTTTTGTCAAAAGGGCGAAAAATGGTGTCAAAAGGTGTTAAAAACACGACAAAGTCCCTCAAAGCATTCACCCTTGAGCCGTTGAGTGGAACGGAAGGCCCCTCCAAAAACATGACAAATCCTGCCAGAATGCTTCAGCGCTCTCCCCTCCACGCGCCACCCCACGCCACTCTCTCCTCGCCGCGCCTGACCTCAATCAATCGCCGCAGTCACTGACCACTGCCCCCTAACCCCTGCCGTTCCCACCCCAAATCTGGGATGCACCCGTGCGGCAATGCAGTTTCACAGCTGTGGAGATCGGCTATAGAATAGTGGCCTGAGATAAACATAGTAGGACATCTTGAGGCCGAAACCGATCTTGGCCCAACAGTCAGTCCGACTCGATTCTTCCAGGGGGCAGCGATACCATGTTTATCGTTATCGGGACGTGCACCATTGATCTTTTCGTCTCTAATCTGGCGGAGATGCCCCGCAGCGAAGGGGACGAGTTTACAGTCGGCAGCCTCGTCTTTCACGACGATCCTATGAGAACTTCGCTGGGGGGAAACGGGGCCAATTCGGCGTATGCCTTGGCGCGTCTGGGCGGGGCCGTGGATCTTGTCGGGGGCCTGGGCGAGGACCACCTGGGCGACTGGATGGCGGAGCAGCTTGTTGATGCGGGTGTCAGAATGGGGAGCGTCAGAAGATACCGTGGGCAGGGCACTGCGACGACGCTCATTCTCAGCGACAGGCAGCAGAGTCGACTGGCTTTTCACCACGAAGGCGCCAACAGGGCCGTTGACGGCAGTTCCATCGAAAGTGCGCTCATTCGCGATTCGGACATGCTGTTGCTGACGAGCTACTCAATTATGCCGGGACTGCGTCCTCACGGTGCAGTCGAATTGTTCCGGGAGGCTCGCCAGAGCAATACTCGCACTGCTGTAGACATTGGCCCGGCCATCGGCGAACCGGCCCGCCTGGAGGAGTTGCGTCCGCTGCTGGCTCACACAGATTTCTTCATCTGCAACGAGCACGAATTAGCGGTTTGTACAGGAGGGGCGGAGTTGGCCGCGGGGATGGCCGCGATCCTGGGGGACGGCGCAGGTTGTGTGGTGATCAAGAGAGGCGCTGACGGCGCCGTCGTACTGCAGCGGGAGGACAGGAAAGTCTCTTCTGCGGGCTCGACGGGCGGGCCGACATTCGTGCCCGGGTTCTCGGTCGACGTTCAGACTACCGTTGGCGCGGGTGATTCCTTCAATGCCGGATTCCTGCTGGCAGTACAGGAGGGGGCCTCTGCTGAGGAGGCGGCGCGTTTTGCCAACGCGGTGGCAGCCACTGTCGTTTCTACGCCTGACAGACCGTTGGACGCCCTGTCGCGAGAGGCTGTTAATCGCTTGGTCGAACGGTCATAATGCCGGTAGCCGACTTCTCAGCCGTGCAGCGCTCTCCCGCCCTCAGCACTCGCACGGGCTGCTCCAGGGCGGCGGCGGCGGAGATGAAGGCATCCGGTGATGCGGTGTTGAAGGTGAACATCTCGTAGTGGCAGGGGATGGCCAGCTTGGCGTTGATGGCACAGGCGAGCGTAGCGGCTTCGATGCCGTTGAGATTGCCCGCTACTCTCCGCTCCGGTTTGCCGCCGTTTATGGGCAGAATGGCCACATCGACATTGAAGGGTGTCAGCCGCTCGACCAGCCCGCTGTAATGGAGCGTGTCACCGCTGTGATAGACGGTCCAAGGACCGAAGCGCGCCACATAACCAAGGAATCTGCACCGACCCTCCTCGTCCCTCTCCAACTCTTCGTGCGCGGCAGCGATACCGTGGAAGCGAAACGCGCCGGCCTCTCGGTAATCACCATCGTCCAAGCCCACAGGCCAGGCCGGGTCGCATTGCAAGCGCTCGGCTACGAATGCGCGATTGGCTTCGGGAATGACGAGCTGCAAGCCTGGGTTTGCTGCCGTCAGAGGGCCGAGGGTTTCGCCATCCAAGTGATCTGTGTGGTTATGACTTGAAGTCACGACGTCGACAAAGTTCAGCTTGTCGGGCGCGACGACCCGTTCGGTCATGCGAATGTGGGGTTTGTCGGTGGCTGCGTACTTCCTTGTCAGGGAATCGGAGAGGTAGGGATCGAAGAGAAGGAAGCGGCTCTGCCATTTGAGCAGGAAACCACTCTGACCCAGCCACCAGATGTGCAGGACGCGTTCGTCTCCGTTTGCATCCTGCACATCCTGGAGGAAGGCCTCTTCCTGCAGGAAGGGTTTGATCAGTGACATCGGAAAGGACTATGCGTTCTCGACAGTTTCCTGGCTGAGCTCACCTGTCTCCTCGTTCTTGAGAATAACCTTGACCTGGCCGCCCGGCATCCGTTCGCGTTTCAGGATGGTCAGACCGGCAGCGGCGGCGAGGGCTTCGGCCGGGTCGGGTCCGGTTGCGGCGGCTGCCTCCTGCCCGCGGCTGTCTCGAATGAGGGGGACGTTTTCGCGTCCGCGCCAGACTTCCAGCTCCACCGGCTCCCACTGACGCGAGGAGGCGGAGCGATAGCAGGCGTCGATGACGGCATTGACGATGTAACCGTCGTAGAAGGTCTCTCTGGGTTCCTTGCCCTGGTCGAGAGAGTTGAACATGTCGTCAAACATGTCGCTGTAGCCGAGTTCGACCACCTCGTCGCCGACCGGAAAGAGCCAACCGCTTTCGGACTCGGCCTTTTCGGCGACGTAACCGGCGCCGGCGCCGCTGGTATACATTTCATAGCCGGTACGCAGGAAGTGATTGAGCCAGATGGTGCCCTCGGTGCCGGCGACTTCGTCGCGCAGGTCCATGCCGCCGCGGAAGGACCAACTCACTTCGAACTGGCCGATGGCTCCGTTTTCGAAGCGGATGAGGGCGATGCCGTTGTCTTCGGCGTCGATGGGGTGGACGAGCGTATCGGCCCAGCACATGACTTCGACGGGGCGGATGTCTTTGCCGATAAAGCTGCGGACAATTTCGATACAGTGGCAGCCCAGGTCAACAATGGCGCCGCCGCCGGCCTGTTCGAGGTTCCAGAACCAGTCGCTGTGGGGGCCGGGATGCGTTTCCCGGGAGCAGGCCCAGGTTACATCGCCCAGGGCCCCTTCCTCGACGGAGGCGATGGCCTTCAGCGTCTTGGGGGTGTAGCAGAGGTCTTCGAGATAGCCGCCGAAGACGCCGGTCGATTCGACTTTGTCCATCATGCGCTTGGCTTCAGCGGCAGTGCGGCCGAGGGGCTTCGTGCAGAGAATTGCCTTGCCCGCGCCGGCGGCCAGGTCTACGCACTCTTCATGAATGTGGTTGGGCAGGCCGATGACGACGGTGTCGATAGCGTCGGAGGCGCAGGCTTCGGTCAGGTCGGTCGTCCACGCCGGGATGCCCCATTCCTCAGCAAAGGCTTTGGCCCTTTCTTCCGTGCGAGAGTAGACGAGCCGCACTCTGTCTCTGCCCCTGCCGCCGTTGAGGGACATTGTGTAGAACATGCCGATCAGGCCGGTTCCCAGCATTGATATCTTATGTTCCTGCACGTTTATCGCTCCTTCCGAGGTTGATGAAAGGTGGTCTGATTTGCGGATTATGATAGTCAGTAAGGAAGGTCCGCGTCAATCCTGTGTTTAGCTACAGGCAGTGAGATTCTCAAGGGCATTTCTCGCGAGCTCAATGGCCCGTCGCGACTTCCAAGGCAGCCTGCGCGGCTGCGGGGATGCGCGGGCCGAAGGCGGCAAAGCGTTTGTCCTGCGTTTGTCCGCGCACGTAGCGGACGTAAATCTGGGCGATGATGACCGTCACCCGGAAGAGGCTGAGGGCATGGTAGAAGTGAATGGCGGACAGATCGCGGTTGCTGTGTTCGGCATAGCGGGCGATGATCTCCTCGCGGCGCAGAAAGCGGTCGTCCAGAGGCATCATCGCCATCGTCCTGAAGTGGGGCGGGTCGTCGGGCAGACACCACCAGGCCAGCAACGCGCCCATGTCCGAAAGCGGGTCACCGAGCGTGCACATGTCCCAGTCAAAGACGGCGACGATGCGACCGGGGTCTTCGGTGGCCAGCATGACGTTATCCAGTTTGTAGTCGTTGTGAACGAGCGAAGGCGCGTTTTCCGGGGGTTCATTGCTACTCAACCAGTTATAGACCGCATCCATCGCAGGCAGCTCCTCCAGCTTCGCAGCCTGCCAGCGCCGCCACCACCCCTCAATCTGTCTCCTGATGAATCCGGCGGGCCGACCCAAATCTCCCAGACCGATAGCTTCGTAGTCGACCGCGTGGAGGTCGGAGAGCGCCTCGACAAGCGCAATGCTCATGCGCGCAGGGGCATCGTTCCAAGCGTCGTAGACGGCAGGAATCGAATTCCTGACGACTATGCCTTTGCGTCGCTCCATCACGAAGAAGGGTGCGCCGACGATTGACTCGTCATCGGAGAAGAGGTAGGCACGGGGCGCGAGCGGGAACGATTTCCAGAGCCGAAGCAGCACTTTCGACTCTCTGGCCATGTCATGTGCGGAGGGCGCAACCGGGCCAAGTGGAGGGCGGCGCAAGACGTACTCATGGCTGCCATAGTCAAGCAGATAGGTGAGGTTGGCCGCGCCGCCCCCGAATTGGCGCACAGTCAAAGGATTTTCGGTACCAGGCAGCTTGCCGCGCAGGAATGCCTTGACAGCGCGTTCGTCAAAACGTTCATCGGCGCGAACGCTGATTGTATCAAGTGGCTGCTGTGAGGTCATTGAAATAGAGCAGGTTGGCGAGATCGACTGCGCAGCGAGTGACATGGTATCCACCGCTGTATCTCGGGCGATTATATCGCAGATTCGCATTTCTGTCCCTTCAGTGGAGAACTGCTTCCGAATATGGTCAGGCCGGTCGATTGCTGCGCACGCGGGCTTTGACATCTCCCCCGAAATCAAGTACCGTTTAGGCGCGAATGGGAACCGCCTTGAATGTCCGCGTCCGTTTTGGAGAGGCAGAGGGATCGGAGCCCTTCTGCCAGCCGCGGCTTACTGGATGCCGAGAGTTGTTCGCCGCCGCCTCGGAACAGATAGACGGTTCAAGCCATATGTCCCCCAATCATGGCTAATGATACAGCGCGCGTGCAGTACCACCGGCTTCTCAGCTCGGGCATGCGGCTGAGCCTGGCTGCGGTCCAGGTGAATGTTACGACGGAGTCGAGCATTCTGAGCGAGTCGCCCAGAGTCGATATTCTGCTCTTGCGGCGAGAGGGCGCAGCGTGGACGGCAGCACAACGGGCGCGACTTCCGGACGGTATACGCGACAGTTCGGCTGCACACATCCTTGTTGAATTCAAGTACACTGAATCGGTGACAGCGGATGGAATACTCCCAGGCAGCGGCCTATGATCTCTTCTACCGACAGGTACAGAAACTTTCGAGGGAACAGACCCTGCCCGTTGTGCTGAGATGCAGGTTTCGCCTCGCTGGGTAGGCATGTGTTTGCAGAATCGTTGGAATTACACGCCTATGTTCTTGGTCTGAGCCGGACGCTCAATGTGAAAGGAGAGTTGAACATGGCGGAGGTGTTGACCCCGAAAAAAGTGTTGGAGTACGGCATGAGAATACGTGAACTCGTTTAAGCGAATCCATTCACCAGGACCGATTTAGTAGCGTGGAGACTGTTTGACATGAAAATTACTGACATTCGCGCTGTTCGCGTCAACTTCCCTACACCTGAAAAGAGGACGGAGCCCCGACGCAAGGGCTGGGCCGAGACCGCCGAAGTCGCGAACCCAATGTCCTGGTATCCAAAGGTCAAGCGGCATCGCAGCATGTGGACACCTAAGCGCTGGGGGCCGGTCTGGTGCAAAGTAACCCTGGAGGACGGCACGTGGGGCCTGGGTCTGACTGACAATGGGCGGGTGGCCGCGGCCATTATCGATGATCACATTGCCCCGAATCTTATCGGCGAGGACGGACTGGCTATTCAGCGTTTGTCGGACATGATGTTCCGGATGACGAAGCCATACGGTTCGGTGGGATTAGCTGCTTACGCAGTCAGCGCAGTGGACCTGGCTCTTTGGGACGCCAAAGGCAAATTGCTGGGACAGCCGGTTTACAGCCTCATCGGCGGTCCACAAAAGGAAAAGCAGTTTTGTTATTCTACCGGGAATGATTTGGACTGGTACAAGGAACTGGGGTTCCGGGCCTTCAAGCTAGCCTGTCCCTATGGCCCGGCAGACGGACTGGATGGTCTGCGCAAGAACGAACAGATGGTGGCTGAAGCCAGGGAGCTGGTGGGGGACGAAGCCGAACTGATGCTCGACTGCTGGATGGCTTTCGATATTGAGTATACAGTACGCCTGGCCGAAACACTGCGCCCCTACCGGCTTAAGTGGATGGAGGAGTGCCTCCTATCGGAAGACCTCGACGGCCATGTTGAAGTGAGAGAGCGCATTCCCTGGCAGACACTGAGCACCGGCGAGCACTGGTACACACACATGCCCTTCCAATGGGCGTTACGGCACAACGTTGTCGACATTCTGCAGCCGGACATCAACTGGGTGGGCGGCCTGAGCACGTGTCTGAAGATCGCGAATGCCGCGGACGCCGCCGGTAAGAAGGTGATCCTGCACGGAGGAGGGAGGAATCCCTTCGGCCAGCATTTCACCCATGCAATTGCCTGCGTCCCGTGGCTGGAATACTTTATCGGGTCCGCGCCCGGCGTTCCTTTAGCGGAGTCGGCGGGCATTCCCGGTCAGGCAGTTGCAGAGGACGGCTGGCTGGTCCCCACCGACGCGCCAGGCTTCGGGCTTGAGATAAAGGAAGAGTGGATTGAACCCTATTTTTGAGACAGAATTGAATGAAAGTTGAAATTATGGCGTTGCTCGCCTTTCCTATCCACCAAGGAGCATCAACATGCTGACCCGACAACAGATCGATTTTTATCACGAAAACGGCTATTTGGGCGTGGAAGGCGTCCTATCGGCTGATGAGGTAGCGGACTTGCGCCGGGTGACCGATGAGTTCGTCCAGCTCAGCGCCAGCGTGACGGAACATACCGACGTCTTTGACCTGGAGCCAGGTCACACGCCGGAGTCGCCCAAGCTGCGCCGACTCAAGGACCCGGTCACGCAGCACGAGGTGTACGAACAATGCCTTAGGCACCCTGGCATCCTCGACATTGCCGAGCAGCTTGTCGGGCCGGGCGTGCGTACTAACGGAAACAAGCTGAATATGAAGTCGCCGGAATACGGCAGCCCTGTCGAGTGGCATCAGGACTGGGCTTTCTATCCACACACTAATGATGACCTGCTGGCCGTCGGCGTCTGCATGGACGACATGCGGTACGAGAACGGCTGCCTGCTTGTCATCCCCGGCTCACACAAAGGCCCGATTTACACGCATCACCAGGACGGGCACTTTGCCGGCGCGGTCACGGTTGAGGTGCCGGACGCGGACAAAGCTGTGCCGATTGAGCTGGAGGCCGGCGGCATTTCGATCCACCACGTGCGGACTTTGCATGCCTCCGCAAAGAACGTCTCCTCCCGCCCCCGAAGACTGCTTCTTTACCAATACTGCTCCGTCGACTCCTGGTATCTACAGGGATACCCCAATTGGGAGGCATATGCGGATTCGGTGTTGCGGGGCGAACCATGCAACCGTCCCCGGCTGGCCGATGTGCCAGTGTTGATGCCTTTGCCGGAGGCCTTGCGGGGCGGCTCCATTTACGAGACGCAGACGATCCTCGAAAAGCCGGTTTTCGCACGCGCGGCATAGACACTTCATGATCATCGACAGTCATTGCCACGCCTGGGAACGCTGGCCGTACGAGCCGCCGGCGCCGGACTTTCACGGCAAGGGCCGCTTCGAACAGCTGCTTAACGAGATGGACAACAACGGCGTGGACCAGGCCTTCCTGGTCTGCGCTGGGATCGAGCACAATCCGCATAACAACGACTACATCGCCCGGATGAGCGGCCTCTACCCCGGGCGAATTCGCCAAGTGGCGGACATAGATTGCAGTTGGTCGGAAACTTACCATACGCCTGCCGCAGCCGGTCGGCTGCGGCAGGCTGCGGAGCGCTGGTCGTTGCAGGCATTCACTCACTACATGAAGCCCGATGACGACGGCAGCTGGTTGTACGGTGAGGACGGGCTGGCGTTCTTCGGCACCGCGGTGGAGTTGGGATTGATCGCCAGTATCGCATGCTCGCCACATCACCATGCCGCGATACAAAGGGTTGCAGAGCGTTTCCCGCAGTTGACCATCGTCATCCACCATTTGGGACATCCTGGGGTCGGTGAAAAAGAGAGGCTGGCGCAGGTTCTGGCCTCGGCGCGGTATGCCAATATCGGTGTCAAGGTTTCGGGATTCTACTATTCGACAAAGCAGGCGTTCTGGGACTTCCCCTATGCCGATTCGATCCGGGAAATCGTGCAGCCGCTGTACGACACGTTCGGTCCCCGGCGACTATATTGGGGCTCCGACTATCCCGTTTGCCTGCGTTTCATGACCTATCGCCAGGCAATCGAATGCTTCCGCAGCCACTGTGACTTCATCGCTGAGGCGGATCAGGCGCTGATCATGGGAGAGAATCTGCGACGCCTGCTTGACTCAGGCGGTGACGGGTAGAGGTCGGGCGGAGGGGGTCCACTCCAGCTGCTGCTCCACGACCGGCTCCCGCTCCTCTGCATTCAGACGGGACTGGACGAGATTCAGGTGGCGGTAGATGCCATCCACTGCCATCAGTTCGTCATGGCTGCCCTGTTCAGCGATACCCTCATCCTGAAGCACGACGATCTGATCGGCATTGCGGATCGTCGACAATCTATGCGCGATCATCAGCGTTGTGCGACCAGCCATCAACCGTTCCAGCGCCTGCTGAATGAGCTGCTCCGTCTCGGTATCAACTGACGAAGTCGCCTCGTCCAGGATCAGAATCGGGGCGTCTTTAAGCACGGCGCGGGCTATAGCCAGGCGTTGTTTCTGGCCGCCGGAAAGCTTGACGCCCCTTTCGCCGATCACTGTGTCGTAGCCATCGGGCAGCTTGTCGACAAACTCGACTGCGTTGGCGACGCGTGCCGCTTCCTCCATCGCTTCGTCACTTGCGCCCGGCCTTCCAAAAAGGATGTTTTCGCGAACGGTGCCGTGAAAAAGGAAGACGTCCTGTAAGACGATGCTGATCTGCCTGCGCAGACTCTCCATTGTCAGGTCGCGGATGTCATGCCCGTCCAGCGAAATCTGCCCTTCGTTCACGTCGTAAAAACGGGGAACCAGGCTTGCCAGTGTACTCTTGCCCACGCCTGTCGGTCCGACCAGTGCGGCCACAGACCCGGCGGGTATCTCCAGATCGATGTTGCGCAGAATCGGTCGGTCGGTCAGGTAGGAGAAGCTGACGTTGTCAAAGAGAATGTTTCCCTGCGCCCGCCCTGGATATTCCAGAGCGCCGGGCCGGTCGACAATGTCCGGCTCCTCTTGAAGCAGTTCGCTAACACGCTCCGCTCCGGCCAGCGCCTCCTGGATCGCTTCCCAGGCATGGCTCAGATGGCGCACTGGCTGGTAAAACAGCTCCAGGTACAAGAAGAAGGCCACCAGGTCCTCGATCGGCAGTTCGCCGCCCAGGGCCAGTCTGCCGCCGAAATAGATGACGACTACGACGCCCAGGGCCGATGCGAAGTGGACGAACGGTTCAAAGGTAGCCAGCAGCCTGAGCGCGTGCAAGAGTGAGCGCTTGTAGTTGTCGATGCGGACGCCGATTCGCTCCGACTCCATCCTTTCTCGGGTGAAGGTCTTGATTTCGCGAATGCCGGAAAGGTTGTCCTGCAGGATAGCGTTGAGTTCACCCAGCTCTGCCTGCCGCTCGCGAAAGGCCGGTCGCACATATTTTGCAAAGCCTCGCATTGCCAGGACGATCAGCGGGATGGGAACCAGTGTCAGTAGTGTCAGCTGCGCATTCATAATCAGCAGCATGGTACTGACGCCCACCAGTGTGAGCACGTTTACCAGGACGTCGGGGACAGCGTGGGCGATCAGCTTTTCCAACAGATCAGAGTCGTTGACAACCCGTGACATCAACTGGCCGGTCTGCTTGTCTTCGTAATAGTGCAATGACAGCCGTTGCAGATGACGGTAGATCGCGACCCGCACATCGGCTACTACGCCCCAACCGGCCACATGGGCCATGTAACTGCGCAAGAACTCCAACCCGGCTCTGGCAGCGTAGATGGCCAAGGCAAAGAGGGCGAGTCGGCCTATCAGGCTGTAGGAGAGTGAATCTGAGTTCCCGGAGCGCACAGTTGCGATCAGTTCACGGATGAACCAGGGAGCAAACAGCTGCACACCCACCAGGAGGACCATGCTGAGGACGGTTGCCAGCAACGGAGTTCGATAGGGAATGGTAAATCTGAAGAGTGTCTTGGTGAATTCCATAAGGGCTCTAATCTTGCATGCACACACAGGCGCTCCGCCGCGAAGACCTTTTCGGCGCCGGTAGAGAAAAGACTCATTTGGCGCGATTCAGCCATGCTTACTGAATCGCCTGTAAAATCTCAACTTGTGCCAGGAAAGCCAAGGTCCTACCGAATGATCTTCTTGAATTCGGCCTTGGCAACAGTTTCCCGAATGTCAGAGGGTAGTCTACTGCTGAGTGCGCAGTTCTACAAAGGTCGTTTCACCGTCTCGTACAGCGATTTCCTGCCTGACCTCCTCGCCGTTGACAAAGCCAGACAAGAGATATGTGCCGACGGGTATGTGGCTCAGAGCGCCGTTCTCACCCCATGAGGGATCAGGACCGATGCTTTCCTGTTCGGGGTAGGTCTCGATAACGCGATACCAGCGGACGCCTGTCTCTTCATATCGATACAGGGAGAGCTGAACACCGGGCCACGTGCGGCCTGCCGCGGATAGCAGCCGGACCGCCACCGTGCCGGTATAGGCTGCAGGACGCATCCACAAGGCAGGGTTTACAGTATGCAGGTAGCTGTTTTGCCCGATTCGGACCTCCATGTGCAGATGGGGTCCGATCGCGATGCCGGTCATGCCTACGCCGCCCAGATAGTCGCCCGCCCCTACCCATTGGCCATCCTGAACATCCACGCTGACAAGATGGCCGTAGAGGACAAAAACGTCCTGCTCTCCGCGTGAAGTGTTCAGCTTTCGATCAAGGCGAATAACGACCGAATTTCCGTAGAAATCATTGTACGGGCCAAGGAGGGTGGGATTGTCCGGCCCGGCATGGACGACCTCGCCGGAAGCGGTGGCGAGCACGGGTGTGCCGACCGGATTGCCAATATCGACACCGTGATGGATTCTGTAGCGGCCGCCGCCGGTGCTTCCGAATTGATAGCCAGGACTGTACAGTTGGTTGAAACCCCCTGGAAACGGCGAATCCAGCCAAAAGTGCGCCTCGCTGATTGGACTTGGTGGTTCAAACGTCGGCCAGAGGCTGCCGGGCCCATTCGGTGCACGCGGCGCAAGACCGGTATCCGCGCCTGCATCGACCTGAAACGAAAGGGAAGTGCGCGCCTTGTCGATCTCTTCGCGCAGGATACTCAGTCCGCCCATAGGGGGCCTGGAAACAAATTGAGGGGCGGCGTTTTCGGAGGGCACAGGAGTGCTTAAGGCGATCGGCCGTAGTATGTTCCACCCCAACATCGGGGGTCTCGAAACGAACTCGTCACGAATCGTGGGGTTGAGCTCATCTCTGTATGGCTCCTGCAGCAGCATACCTTCTACATCAAGCTGGGCAAGGGCTTCCGGATCGTAGCGATAAATGGGATCGATTTTGGCAGGCGTGTCCAACGGAGTAGAACTGTTTGCGATTGGAGCGCGCTGTGTCGAAGTGTCAGGTCCAACTCCGTTTTCGCCAGCTCCTTCACCTTGCACGATCGCTGGCGCCAGCGGAGCAAGTTCTACCGAAGGACGATCCGAAGTTTGTGAAAGTGAGGCCGGAATCGATTGGGCGACGCGAGTCGAACTGGCTGTGGACGCTGTTTGTGTATCTTGTAACTGCGGATTGGGGGCGGGAAGTAAGATGGCAGACGTAGGCGCCGGCACTGGTACGGGGACCGGCCTCAGCCCTTGCGAAGCAACGGGCGCTACGAGGCGGCGAGGCAAGTAGAGGCAACCGACAAGAACAACGGTCAAGGCGATTGCAAACTGGGCCCGGAGTGGAGAGCGCCGGCGCCTGAAGCGGCTCAACCAGGCGCTGGTTGCATGTTCCTCAACTGCCTGCGGATCTCGCGGTTGTGTTACAATGAGGGTACGTATTCGTCGCAGGAACTGCTTCCATCGGTTCGGCTTTGGGCGATGGAAACTACCGTCCACCATCGAGTCCGCCAGCCTCCGAAAGTAGGCCAGCCCCAGGGCAGCTAAGAGGAAATCATGGCCCAGAGTGACGTGCTGGAGCAACGACCGGATGACGAGTCCGACAAAGCCTGTATTCAAGAGGAGGCTCCCCGCGCCATCCACTTCGATGTATTCACCCTGTTTCCGCCTATGTTCTCGGGGGCCCTTTCAGAGAGTATTCTGGCCCGAGCCCAGAAGAGAGGCATTCTCCATGTAACACTACACAATATACGAGACTACGCTACTGATCGACATCACACTTGTGATGGTTACCCCTACGGTGGCGGCGGCGGTATGGTGATGCGCCCTGAGCCCGTGGCACGTGCGGTCGAGACTGTTCTGAGCCGGCCTCAAGGCTGGCATCTGCCTTACGAAGGGGACCGTTTCGATTTGCCAGCCTGGAATGCGGACGAACCGCCGGTCCTGCGACAGCCCACCCCGATCATTCTCTTGACACCGCAGGGCCGCCGCTTCGATCAGAGCGTTGCCGCAGGACTCAGCATGCATGGGCGTCTGGCGCTTGTATGCGGACGGTATGAAGGCGTCGACGAACGGATTCGTACCCAATTGATCACAGATGAACTCAGTATAGGCGACTTTGTCTTAAGTGGAGGTGAAATCGCCGCTCTGGCGATCATAGATGCTGTGACAAGAACGCTACCCGGCGTTCTCGGTCACGAATCAGGCGCAATGTACGACAGCTTTTCGGACGGATTGTCAGGCCTCCTTGAAGGGCCTCAGTATACGCGGCCCACGGCATTTCGGGAAGAGGCCGTACCGGAAGTTCTGCTCAGTGGACATCACGCCAATGTAGAACATTGGCGCAGAGAACAGTCACTCCTGCGCACGCTCCAGAGGCGTCCGGACCTGTTGGCGCAAGCGACGAAAGCCGGGCAGCTTACCCCGGAGGACCGCCAATTTCTGTCCAGCCAGGGGTGGCAAACTCCAACAGATTCTTAAGGTCTTCCCGGCTCCTGACATGGAGCGGGAAGTCGCTGCCACTCCTCTTGCATTTATGCACAACAAGGCCGGACAGGCGCCTGTTTCTGCCCTGCCCTCAGACCCCCGTCAACGCCAATATCAGTCTGTGAGCAGGGCTATTTTACCACCGCGGATCGGCCAGATCCAAATATAGTTATACGCATCTTGGCGACAGAACGACTACGAACGCAACTCAAGGGCTACGGATCGCGGGCGGCGTAGCAATTCAGGGGATTCTGGCCGCCTTTCTGGTGGTAGACATAACGGCGCAAAAGAGGCATACTAGGAGCCATCGGATAAGGGACACCACTGAAAAGCGCCACTGTCGTAGATCGAAAACGAATGTTTGAATTCGTGGAGAGGAACGATATGTGACCTTAACCATTTCGCCCCTCAAATCTCCAGACTTCAAAGTAGACAGGGACGGTTACGCGGTACGCATTCGGGTGGAGCACGGGTCGGGGAGCCATTCAAATGACCAAGCGTATTTATGTAGGCAACTTGCCCTACTCGGCGACTGAGGAGGAGGTCCGGGATCTGTTTTCCCAACACGGCGAGATCATCAGCGTGGCGATGATCACGGACAGAGAGACCGGTCGATTTCGTGGATTTTGTTTCGTAGAGATGGAGGATGACGCGGCTGACGCGGCGATTGAGGCCCTGAATGACCAGGAGATGGGTGGACGCTCGCTCAGGGTAAATGAAGCGCGCCCACGGGAGGACCGCGGTGGTCAGGGCGGTTATCGAGACCGCGGCGGCGGTCGGTGGTAGTTACCAGCCCATAGGAACTCCTTCATCCATACCGGATGTGCCGCCCCCCTTCGCTGCCAGGAGGCGGCTTTCTGTTTCAGATACATGCGGGTGACTCGGTTCGCTCGCGCATTGGAAAGCGTCCACATGGACCCAATCGTTCGTTTGGCCAGACCGCAGGATGCGACAGGAATGCGGGCGATCTATGCGCCTATCGTGCGCGAGACGCCAATTTCCTTCGAGATTTTGCCGCCCTCAGAAGAGGAGATGGCAGCCCGCGTCGCGAAAACATTGGCCCGATTCCCTTGGCTGGTTTGCGCTGCTCGGGGAAGAGTGCTGGGCTATGCCTACGCCGGGGGGCACAGTGAGCGAGCCGCTTACCAGTGGTCGGTCAATGTTTCCGTTTATGTCCATGCCCGTTGCAGGCGTCTGGGCGTGGGGCAAGCGCTGTACGACACACTCTTTGCCATTTTACGCTTGCAGGGCTTCGTTCGCGCTTACGCGGGAATTACTCTGCCGAACGAGGCCAGCGTAGGCTTTCATGAGTCCTTTGGTTTCAGGGCCGCGGGGACATTTGAGCAAGTAGGTTACAAAATGGGCGCGTGGCACGATGTGGGTTACTGGCAACGGACGATTCAACCCACCAACGGCAGACCCGCCCCACCTCAACCGTTGCCCGTCTTGCTAAATGACGGAAATCTGCATGAGGCATTGACGGCCGGGTCGATGAAGGTTGACCGCGATGTGGACGAGGTTGCAGGGGCTATTGATACCGACAATCTTTCCCAGGCAGACGGAGATTCGGAGCATGCGGCGTCCACGACGTGAATCCACCGGCATCTTTGTCCTGACTCCTGATTGACTGGTAGAATGCCCCCGGAATCCTCTCGTTTCGGTAACGAAAGGCCGCAGGTCCAAGGAAGAGAACTTAGAACGGCCGAAACAGCGCTTTGGAGTATAACCGTGGTTGACCCTTCGGCCCCAGACGGCAAGGCCGGCGCCCTTGCAACTCTGGCCGAAGTACGAGCCGGCTCTTACTATGATTCCGTCGTGCTGATGCTGCTTCAGCGCGCCTTGGCCGAGTTGCCCGGCATCCTGGACGCCGGAGTGGTTATGGGCACTCCGGCTAATAAGGAGTTGCTTGCTCAAAGCGATCTCTTGACCGAGGACCTTCAGGTCGCCGCTCCAGAGGATCTGATCTTAGTTGTCAAGGCGGAATCCGAAGCGGCCGGCCGCGCGGCTTTGGCGCGCGTGGATGAACTCCTGGCCGCACGCAGATTGCAACATACCGATGCATATCGGCCTAAGAGTCTGGCATCCGCAACACGGATGATTCCGGAGGCGGAGTGGGTTCTAATCTCGATTCCAGGCCGCTACGCCTTTGCAGTCGCACGCGACGCTCTCAATCTGGGCAAGAACGTCTTCCTCTACAGCGACAATGTAAGTCTTGAAGACGAAATCTCGCTTAAGGAGACGGCCGCAGGAAAGGGTCTGCTGGTGATGGGGCCGGACTGCGGCACTGCCCGAGTTGATGGTGTCGGGCTCGGTTTCGCAAACCGGGTCCGCAGGGGCAGGATCGGAATTGTAGCCGCTTCCGGTACGGGGCTCCAGGCAATCATGGTCGGCATTCACCGACTTGGGGGAGGCGTTTCCCAGGCGTTCGGCACAGGGGGTCGCGACCTGTCAGATGGAGTGCAGGCGATATCGGCGAAACAAGCTCTCGGAAGGCTGAAGGACGATCCGCAGACAGAGGTGATCGTAATCGTTTCAAAGCCTCCCGCGACATCGGTTGCACAGGAATTGATGTCCGAAGCCGCGTCCTGCAATAAACCGGTAGTCGTAGATTTCATCGGGTATTGTTCAACGCCAAACGAGGAAGGTGTCACTACCAACATTCAGTTCGCCAGAACCATGGACGAGGCGGCCGAGCTTGCAGTGAGTCTGACGAAATCTGCAGACCCTACAGGTTGCGCAGAGCAACGCCCGTTGTCCTCGCAGTCGACAGCAGAGGCGCCGCAGGTTGTTCCGTCTTACCCGCCGCAGTCATTTCTGCGTGCCCTCTACTCCGGCGGCACTCTGGCTTACGAGGCACTCTCCCTGTTGCAGGCTTCGCTGCCGTCGGTTCATTCTAACGTGCCATTGCCAGGAGGCAGGCTCCTGGACAGCCCGCACCGCAGCAAGGGTCATACGGTCGTAGATTTGGGCGGGGACGCTTTCACTGTCGGACGCTTGCATCCCATGCTCGACAACGAATTGCGGGTCCGCCGTTTGTTACAGGAAGCGCAAGACCCTGAGACGGGACTCATACTTCTCGATGTCGTGCTGGGCGATGGAGCACACGAGGATCCGGCAAGTGAACTTGCCCCAGCTATCGAAAAGGGAAGCGCTGTTGCTGCCCGGGACGGGAGAACTCTGCCGGTCGTAGCGGTGGTCATCGGAACCGACGACGATCCACAAGGGTTGGACAGACAGATCGAGCAGTTGAAGGGGGCAGGGGCTTACGTCTTTACCAGGCATGACGATGCACTGCGCGCTGTGGCCTGCGCGTTTGCCGGCACAGGGGACGGTCGTCCGTACAGGTTGTCGAAGCAGGAACCAAGCGCTCCGCAAGCATCGGAGGACGGGTACGTCTCGTCCACTTTTGCAGCCATCAATGTGGGCCTTGAATCTTTCACTGACAGTCTGCGTGATCAAGGGGCCGAGGTCGTGCACGTCGATTGGCGACCTCCCGCCGGAGGCGACGAGAGGCTGGCCAATCTGCTGACACGGCTCAGATAGGATTGATAGGCCGACTCCTTTTTGGATGGAGACGGGCTCAACTCGTACGCAAGGCATCG
Source organism: Caldilineaceae bacterium (assembly GCA_965200615.1). Lineage (GTDB taxonomy): Bacteria > Chloroflexota > Anaerolineae > Caldilineales > Caldilineaceae > Bin5. The sequence goes on from OZ241377.1 coordinate 4,509,714, forward strand.
AAACGATCACCGAACCGACAGTGTCGCCCGGAGGGGCTTCATGGCAAGTATCATAGACAGCGCCAATGCAACCGCCGTAGAGCGAATGACTGAGGCCCGGCCTGTTCTGACAGGGCTGGGCAAGGCGCTCGATTTGATTCCGGACATGCACGAAGACCTGCTGCTTCACGCCGGCCCTCCGATTGCCTGGGAGCAGGCCTCCGGCCCGTTACGAGGCGCTCTGATTGGGGCGCTGATCTTTGAAGGTAGAGCTGGCGACGAGGGGGAGGCCGAGCGGCTGATTGTAAGCGAGGAAGTCCAACTCGCGCCCTGCCATCACCACAGTTCGGTCGGGCCGATGGCAGGTGTCATCTCACCTTCAATGGCCGTGTACGTGGTGGAGAACATGACGCACGGGAACCGAGCCTATTCGAACCTTAACGAGGGATATGGTAAGGTCTTGCGCTACGGTGCCTACAGCGAAGAGGTGCAGGAAAGGCTGCGTTGGATGCACGAGGTGATGGCGCCCGTGCTCGGCGCCGCAATTGAGGCTTGCGCGGGAGTGGACATTCGGGCCCTGCTGGCTGAGGCGCTGCACATGGGTGATGAGGGCCACAATCGCAATAAGGCAGGTTCGGTCCTCTATACCAAGCAGCTGGCCCCGCACATAGCCAAGGCGGCGCCGGACCCGACCACGGCTGGCGCAATCATAGAAGCCCTGGGCGATAATGCACTCAGTGTCCTCAACCCTGTCATGGCGGCCTGCAAGTCCATGGCCGATGCCGGACACGGCGTCGAGCAAAGCACAATCGTCACGACCATGGCGCGAAACGGAACGGAATTCGGCATTCGCGTCAGTGGGCTGGGTGGGCGCTGGTTCACTTCGCCGTGTCCGCAACCGGTCGGTCTTTATTTCCCGGGCTTCAGTGCGGAAGACGGCAATCCTGATATCGGCGACAGCACGATCACGGAGACGGCCGGGCTGGGCGCCTTTGCGATGGCGGCCGCGCCGGCGATCGTCACTTTCGTCAGCGGAACGCCCCAGGACGCTCTCAACGCTACCTTGGAAATGTACGAGATCACGGCTGCTGAACATAGCTCCTTCACGATCCCACAGCTTGATTTTCGAGGCACGCCGGTAGGAATCGATTTGCGGGCAGTCGTAGAGACCGGCATAACGCCCAGGGTCAACACCGGCATTGCTCACAGAGAGGCAGGTGTCGGCCAGATCGGTGCCGGGCTCGTTCGCCCGCCGTTGGAGCTTTTCACCGAGGCACTCGTGACTTTTGCAGAGAATTATGGATTTTAGGAACAGGAATTGACCTCGATAGCCGACCACGATCGAATTCAGGAGAACAGGGCAATGATCCCTTATGATCTTTCACAACCTCTGAACGCAGACTGCTCATTCTGGCCTTTCTATCCGCCATTTGAAGTCAAGTATTTCAAGCGCAAGTCCGAGCACGGCGTCAATGCGCAGTACATTCAGTCGTCGAACCATATGGGTACGCATCTGGATGCGCCGCGCCACTTTGTCACAAATGGCAGGACGATCGATCAAATCCCGCTGAATTGGCTCTACGGCGAGGGCGTAATCGTAGACCTGAGCGATATGCTTGACGAGCTGGACATTTTTCGCCCGGAGGATATTGAGGAGCGGGTAGAGGTACGGAAAGGGGACATTCTCTTCATCAATACAGGCTGGCATCGCTATTCCTTCCTGGCCGAGGAGGGCGACGAGGAAAAGTATATCCTCCGCCATCCGGGACCTCATCACAGCATCTGTCAGTGGTTGTTGGACAAGGAAATCCACATTTGGGGCGTGGACATGATCTCGACCGATCATCCCATGAACCTGCCGATAGGACGTTTTCTGGGCAGAGGCGCGCTGGAGCAATGGCAGCGCGTTCGCCAGCAGTGCGAGGAGAAGTTCGGCGGCTCGGACGCTGTAGACGAGCTGTTCCCGGAAGAAGCTTATCAGCTCACCCATAATGCGCTTTTCCCCCACGACTGCATGCACGTAGAGAACATGGGCGGACAGATCGGCGCGCCTGAGTTGCAGAACAGACGGCTGACAGTGGGCGTCTTCCCTTGGCTATTCAAGGGCGGAGAGGCGGCCTTCTGCCGGGCAGTCGCGTTCGTGGAAGAGTAAGGGATCGTGATTCTCGTATTGCATTTGCCGTCCGCAATCGGCAAATGCATCTGCAGGAAGGGGCGGGCACGATGAAACCCGCGGCCTTTGATTATTATGCGCCCCGGACCCAGGAAGAGGCGCTGGGCCTGCTCGAGGACTACGGAGGTGACGCCAAGCTCCTGGCCGGTGGGCAGAGCCTGGTGCCGACGATGAACTTTCGCCTGGCCCAGCCAGCCGCTCTGATCGATCTCAACGGCATCGACGAGCTGTTCTTCATTCGAGAAGACGAGAGCGGCCTCCGCTGCGGCGCAATGACCCGGCAACGTTCGGTGGAGCGCAGCGCCCTGGCGCGGCGAGTCACGCCGCTTCTCCACGAAGCCATGCCTCACATCGCTCATTCTCAGATTCGCAATCGCGGCACAATTGGGGGCAGCCTGGCCCACGCCGACCCGGCCGCTGAGTTGCCCGCCGTGGCCGTTGCCCTGGACGCCCGCATGTTTGTGCGCAGCGTTACAGACGCGCGCTGGGTCGCGGCGCGAGACTTTTATGTTGGACTGTTCGCCACCGCGATGTTGCCGGAGGAGATGCTGGTCGAAGTGGCGTTCCCTACCTTACCACCTGGCAGCGGCTGGGCTTTCGACGAGGTTGCCCGCCAACACGGCAACTACGCTATGTGCGGGGCCGCGGCAGTTGTCAGGCTGGACGACAGAGGGACGGTAGAAAACGTGAGGCTCGTTTTTTTAAGTGTAGGGGAAGGCCCGGTCGAAGCGGGGCAGGCAGCGGCTGCGCTGGTTGGCGAACAGCCCACGGCGGAGGCCATTCGGTCGGCCGCCGATACTGCGGCGACGCGGGACATTGACCCTGTCGGAGATATCCATGCCGGCCCGGCATTTCGCCGACATCTGTCTCGTGTCATCGCTGAACGAGTGCTGATCCGGGCTTCTGAGAGGGCAACCGGGGCCGCCGGGCAGGGAGGGAACAGGACTGGATTTTGGACCAGACAATCACCGTTGAGGTGAATGGCCGCAAGTATGAACGCTCGATAGAACCGCGATTGTTGCTGAGCGATTTCCTACGCCACGAACTTGGTTTGACAGGCACGCACGTTGGCTGCGAACACGGAGTCTGCGGTGCATGCACGGTGCTTCTAGATAGTGTGGCAGTCCGCTCCTGTCTGCTCTTTGCAGTACAGGTAGACGGACGCGAAGTGGCAACGGTTGAAGGATTGGACAGCGGCCTCCAGGAGATGCATCCGTTGCAGCATGGATTCTGGGAAGCTCACGGTCTGCAATGCGGTTTTTGCACGCCCGGAATCCTGATGTCGTTGGTCCCGTTCCTACAGGAGAATCCCGACCCGACGGAAGAGGAGATTCGCGATCTTCTTTCGGGCAACATCTGCCGCTGTACAGGATACCAGAAAATCGTGGAAGCCGTTCAGTTGGGCGCTCGATTGAAACAAGAGAGTCAGACATGAGTTCATTATTTCTGCAGGGGTTAGTGTTTTCCGGACTGGTAATTGGCGTATTGGCCTTTCTGGCATGGTGGCTCTATCTCTCGCCCATGAGAAAGTCAGCGAATAACGAGCGTTCAGCCGCTGCTCAGAGAAAAAAGGTCATCTCCACTTCCGCCCGTCTTTCCAACACGTTCGCGCTTCTGGTTGGCATTGGCGCCCTTCTGATCTGCTTTGGAGGGTACTGGGATCTCAGCGAGCATGTCGTTACTGGAGTCGTACCTGGAGGAGAGGACTTCTTGTGGCCGCCCCATTTGATGATCTATGCCGGCTTCCTGATTGCCTTTCTCGTCGCGACTGGCGGACTGCTGGCCCTCGCCATTCCCAACCTCAGAGCGGGCGTCAACGATCCTCGCCACTGGGTCAGGCGCAACCCCTATGTCGGCGCAACGGCGCTCATCGCGGGGTACGGTCTGTTCTCCATTCCCGGAGACGCCATCTGGCATGAACTTTATGGGATCGATCTGACTGCCTGGAGTCCTCCCCATGTTTTCTTGGCTTTGTCGTCGGCGAGTCTCCCCATTTTCGCTGCCAGTCTACTAATTGGAGGCAGGAACATCGCTACTTCTGCCAAGAACGTATCTGAGACAAGCAGTCGGAGACATCCCGTCTCGATGACCGGGATCGTAGTGAAACTGCCTTGGCGGCCCGTTGGGAAAGAACTCCCCACGTCAGATTGGCGTAACTTCGTCAGTCTGCTTTACCTCGCCATAGCTTTGAACATCTTTCTCATTATCGGCTCGTCAGAATGGGAAGTGGGAAAGATAACCGGCCTGGTGGCCCAGCGCCCCGTCTGGCTCTACCCCACGATCATAGGCGTTTCCTCTTTCTTCATTTCGATTCTGGCCAGGCGGCTCGCTCCCGCTCCCTGGTCGGCAACGGCGTTCGCGCTCTTTTTCTTCGGTGTACGAATCGCGGCGACCAGCTTTGCCGATATTGCCAGCGGGACCATGCCGAGGTTGACCCTTGTCTTCATCCTTGGCGCGATACTTATGGACCTCACATGCCAGTGGATGGATCGGTTCGGCTTCAAACCCGGCGCCTGGCAGGTGAGATTCGCCGCAGTTGGCGCGTTTATGGTCGGCTACACGCTCGTCTCCCAACCGACTATTGAGTTTCTATTCCTCAGATATTTGCCCCACTTTACCGTGTCGGACCACCTCCTCACGGCGCTATTCATTTTCCTTCTGAACGCCGCGCTGTATCCCGTGCCAATAGGACTGGGCAACTGGCTGAGGAACTCAGGCAGGGAAGAGACGGCTACGCAACAGGATTTACCAGAGACAATGACTGTACCGGCGAAAGGGTGAGGTGACAGAGACGCGAGCACAACAGCGCTTCGTGCGGGGTCTGCGCGCTGGCCGCTCCAGTCGGTGGAAATCCAGGAAGGATCATCAGCCCGCAAATGCGCGCCCTGCTCACAAGGAATTCAGTCCCTATCAGACGGATTTCGCTATAGGTCATGTCCACGCGTCAGTTTGGCCAGCCGATCAAACGCAATGAAGACCCGCGACTGCTGACCGGCCGCGCCCTCTTCACCGACGACGTGCAAATGGCGGGGATGCTGCACGTAGCCTTCCTCCGCAGCGATCTGGCCCACGCTGGAATTCGTTCAATCGATGTAAAGGGCGCAAGTCGACGCCCAGGGGTGGTCGCTGTCTACACTGCCGACGATCTGGGCGAATTCAGGCAGCCGGGGCCTCTCTTGGTGCCTCCACCTCCAGTGGAGCAGCTCGAGTTCCATCAGCGTACGCAGGCGCCGCTCGCCAAGCGTAAGGTACGCCATGCAGGCGAAGCCGTGGCGATGGTCGTAGCGGAGAACCGGTATCTCGCCGAGGACGCGCTCGATGACATCTTCGTCGATTACGAACCACTGGACGCGGTCATTGGGCTGGAAGCCGCGCTGAGCGAGGGCGCCCCCCTGGTACACGAGGACCTGGGACATAACGTCAGTGCGCGCCTTACCCAAACCAAAGGGAACTGGACGCAGGCCGAGTCAGAAGCAGATTTGGTTATTCGACGCCGCTTCCTCTACGACCGCGGCGCCGCCGCGGCGCTGGAAAACAGGGGAATTGTCGCCAGCTGGGACGAGAAGAGCCAGAGGCTGACTATCTGGGACACGACCCAGGCGCCCATAGCTATACGCAACGGCCTGGCGTCCATGTTGGGGCTGTCGGAGCATCAGGTGCGTGTAATTGCGCCCTTTATTGGCGGCGGCTTCGGGCCCAAGATCATGATGTTCTACCCGGAGGAGGTATTGCTGGCGTGGGCTGCACTGCAACTGGGCAGTCCTCTCAAATGGATCGAAGACCGGGAGGAGAACTTCTACGCTACCACTCAGGAACGGGGCCAGGCGCACGATGCCGCCATTGCCCTGAAAAGCGACGGTACAATTCTGGGCGTGAAGGACGTATTCCTGCATGACGCCGGCGCCTACGCTCCCTATGGTCTGACCGTTCCCATAAACAGCCAGTGCACTCTTCTCGGCCCTTATGTCGTGCCCAGTTACCACTCGGAGTTCAGCAGTGTCTTTACGAATAAGCCGATCGTGACCCCTTACCGCGGCGCGGGGCGTCAACATGGCGTCTTCGTGATGGAACGGTTGCTGGACCTTGCCGCGAACGAGCTGGACGTCGACCTGGTTGAAATCCGGCGTAGGAATTTCATCCCACCCGATAGATTCCCCTACTCCAATGAGATTATCTTCCAGGATTTCGCGCCGCTTGTCTATGACAGCGGCAACTACGAGCCTGCCCTGGAAAGGGCGCTGGAACTGATAGGTTACGAGGAATTCATTGGGACGGAACAGCCGCGGCGTGAAGAAGCCGGGGAGCGGGTCGGCATTGCAGTCGTCAACTATATCGAAGGCACCGGCATCGGCCCCTATGAAGGCGCAAGAGTTACAGTTGAGGCCAGTGGCAAAGTAAGTGTTGCCACGGGGGTTGGAACGCAGGGCCAGGGCCACTACACAAGTTTTGCCCAGGTTGTGGCCGAACAGATCGGCGTGGCCGTATCCGACGTCCACATCGTCACCGGAGACACCGACCTTTTCTACTGGGGGGCAGGTACGTTTGCCAGCCGGGGCGCTGTCGTTGCCGGCAATGCCATGCACGCCGCTGCAGCCAAAGTGCGGGCAAAAATCCTGAAGCTGGCTGGAGAAAAGTTGGAAGCCGCAGAAGAGGACTTGGAACTGATCGAAGGCCGCGTGCAGGTCAAAGGCGCGCCGCAGACATCGATAACCCTCGGCCAGCTTGCCGCCGAAGCCAACCCGATGCGCGGCGCGGTCCAGCCCGGTACGGAGCCTGGGCTGGAGGCCACCGAGTATTTCGGGCCTGAACGGGGCGCAACCGCGTCGGGCGTCCATGCCATGGTATTGAAGGTGGACCCGGAGACGTTTCTCGTGGAGATTGAGAAATATGTCGTTGTCCACGATTGCGGTACAGTGATCAATCCTTTGATTCTTGATGGGCAGATCCAGGGCGGCGTGGCGCAAGGGATCGGCAACGCCTTTTACGAACAGTTGCATTTCGACGACAACGGCGCGCTGCTCAATGCATCATTGATGGACTACCTATTGCCCACAGCCTCAGATGTCCCTAACATCGTTAGCGATCACGTTGTAACACCGTCGCCGCTGAACCCGTTAGGCGTGAAAGGGGCGGGCGAGGCTGGAGCGATTCCCGTTGGCGCGCTGTTCGCCCAGGCCCTGGACAACGCCTTCCGCGATATTGGATTGGAGGTGCGCGAGATTCCGCTCAGCCCCAATCGACTGTTCGAGCTGGTGAGGGAGGCTTCAACTAGAGAGATGACATGACGATCGCGCAGACCCGCTTCATCGACGCGCTGACCGCCAAGGCAGAAAACGACCCGCGCATCCGAGCCGCCTGGCTGACCGGAAGTTTCGGCAAAAGGACGGCTGACCGTTGGAGCGACGTAGACGCCCACCTGCTGATAGTTCCTGCCGCCATCGACGAGTTTCACAGTGAGGTCGAAACATGGCTGGCCGAGATCCGTCCCCTTGTCTTTATGCGCCTGATGTTCAACGGCCGCATGGTCAACGCCATGACCAACGAGGCAATGCGCTTGGATGTCTGGCTTCACGATGAGGAAGTTGCTGAGGTGACGACCGACGAAACGCGGCGGCTATACGAAGAGGAAGGCGCGCTTTCCTGGTTACCCCAACCCGGCGAGGCACTCACACCCGAAGCAGCCTCGGAACTGTTGCGCAGGGAAATTGCTGAGTTCTGGCGGTGCGTCTCTATGCTGCCTGTGGTCGTGGGACGCGGGGAGGAACTGGTGGGCGCGGCTGGCAACTCGATTATTTTGCTCGTACTTACGAATGTGCTCTGCGCGGCGAGCGGGCGTCGCAGAGACAGGGGCGTCAAAGCCTTGAACGGCTTCCTTCTCCCACACCACCGCCAGTGTGTGGAAGAGGCCGTGTTGCTGAACACTCTGCGGCCCGATGAGACGGTGCGCTTCCCTTTGCGGTTAGCGCGCATCATGCGTGAGCACGGACCTGCCATTTGCGATCAGTGGAAGGTGGACTATCCGTACGCGATGGAGGAGACTGTCTTGCGGTACGTGGCACAGGAGTTGCGTCCGCTGGGGCTTGGGTCGATGCTCGCGGAACTCGGTTAGCTACCATGTCATATGAATTTATCTGTGATGATCACAACCGCCTGGAAAAGTCGTAGCCGAACTTGAGAGATCAGATTTCCTTCGATGTATCAACTCACAGTTTCTCAAGGATTCTCCCGATTCGCTCCAAGTTCTGCGGATGGCAACTGCGCCGCCTCTAGCGCGAGACCGCCTGATCGGTTTGGCCTACGTTTCGCCCAATCTGGTCAAGAGTATGGAAGGGCAAGCCAACAGACCACCTCGGTTGCCGCCAAGAACGCCACCAGAACAATTGGACGAGGAATTAGGGCGAATTTGCGCTGTCTTGACCGAACTGATCGATATCGACATTTTCGCTTGGCCAGGTACAGATGGAGATCCCGCCGAAGAGGAAGTGAAACGAGCGGCGTCAGTATTGGCGGATCGCCTATGCGGAGCCACTTCTGATCCGATTATACGCAATGCACAGGAGGAGCGCCAGCTATCCGCTCTACGGTCCTGGTTTGAAGCGAACGAATACCATAACGTCTATCTGAATCTCCATCCTAAACCTGCGTTGCAGAAAGCAATGCGACAGGACAGCAGGTTGGCGATACAACTGCTCGATCCGCTCAACCGTATCGACCCGCAAACGCTAGTATCTTGTGGCCGCACGTATGGCGGCAATCTGCACAAACTTGAACCCAAGGAGCTTGCAACCGTTCCCCTGCACGGCCTGCCGCAGCGCCTGAAACGCTCCCAACCCATGCAATACCCTTTCCCGATCGAATGACAGGAGAACCGCTTATGCCCCGCATTGTCCGCGGCGCGCTGCTCCAGGTTTCGTGGAGCGGCGACCAGGAATCTATGATCCGGAAGCACGAGAAATACGCCCGCGAAGCTTCCGAGCAGGGCGTACAGGTCTTCTGCTTTCAGGAGCTGTTCCACGGGCCTTATTTCTGCCAGGTACAGGACCCCCACTGGTACAGTCTCGCCGAGCGCATCCCCGATGGTCCGACCACTGAGCGGATGCAGAAGCTGGCCGCTGAGACCAAGATGGTGCTGGTCGTCCCCATGTATGAGGAGGAGCAGCCCGGTCTTTATTACAACACAGCCGCCGTTATCGATGCCGACGGCAGCTACCTGGGCAAGTATCGAAAGACGCACTTGCCTCACTTGCCCGGGTTCTGGGAGAAATTCTACTTTCGTCCGGGAAATCTCGGTTACCCGGTCTTCGACACGGCAGTGGGAAAGGTGGGCGTCTACATCTGTTACGACCGCCACTTCCCCGAAGGCGCGCGGATGCTGGGATTGAACGGCGCCGAGATCGTTTTCATCCCGTCCGCCACCTCGCGCGGCCTCTCGCAGCATTTGTGGCGCATCGAACAGACCAGCCACGCCATCGCCAACGGTTACTTCGTCGGCACGATAAACCGTGTCGGTGTTGAAGCGGAATTGGGCGACAACGACTTCTACGGCCAGAGCTACTTTTGCACGCCGCGCGGCGAGTTTGTGACTACGCTGGGAGAGCGCGATGACCTACCGGGGCAGGGCGATCCGTACGCGGAAGAATTGATAGTACGTGACCTGGACCTGGATCTGATCAAGGAGGTACGGGACACGTGGCAGTTTCTGCGCGACCGCCGGCCCGACATGTACGACAGAATAGTTGCCGCCTGATTGCCTATCGTCCAGAGTAGAGTGTAGTTGTCTACCGATGAAAGCCGATTCCGCCCGCTGGACAGGAAGGAGCCCGATATGCCAACCGTGATCAAGAACGGAACAATTGTCACAGCCGCCGACAGTGTGCGCGCCGATCTCCTGATTGAGGACGAAAGGGTGGCGTTGATCGGTCTCGATCTGCCCACTGAGGGCGCGCACGTGATCGACGCCGAAGACAGGCTCCTGCTACCTGGCGGAATCGACGTTCATACGCACTTGGAGTTGCCTTTCGGCGGGACCGTTTCTTCGGACGATTTCTTCACCGGCCATCGCGCGGCGGCATTCGGCGCAACCACATCCCACATCGACTTTGTCATCCAGCCGGTCGGCGGCACGCTCAAGGAGGGCATCGAAACGTGGCACGCAAAGGCCGCCGGCAAGGCAGCGATCGACTACGGATTTCATGTCGCGATCACTGACCTGCGCGACGATGTCATGGCAGAAATCCCATCCGTCATTGATGAGGGAATTACCAGTCTCAAGCTCTTCATGGCGTATAAAGGGCTTTTCCAGGTCGACGACACGACTCTATTTCGCGCAATGCAGGTTGCCGCGCAACACGGGCTGCTGGTGATGGTCCACGCAGAGAACGGAGATGTAATCGCCGATTTGACAAAGAGGCTTCTGGATGAGGGGAAGACGGCGCCCAAGTATCATGCAACAGCCCACCCCGCCATGGCGGAAGCGGAGGCGACCGGGCGAGCCGTCGCTTTAGCGGGTATCAGCGGCGCGTCTCTTTACGTAGTCCACATGACCTGCGAAGAAGCGGTCGAGCAACTTGCGCTGGGCCGGGCAAAAGGCTTCTCCGTCATGGGAGAAACCTGCACACAGTATCTGTTTGTCTTTGAGGAGGACCTGGCCAGGCCCGGGTACGAGGGGGCCAAGTACGTCTGCTCGCCGCCGGTTCGGCAGCCTAAAGATGCCGTCATTCTGTGGAAGGCGCTGGCGGATGGCGGCCTGCAGGCGGTCTCCACCGACCACTGCCCCTTCTGGTACGAAGGCGGCGTCCATGGACGTATCGCCGGCAAGGAGCTGGGCATGGAAGGCTTTCACCAGATCCCCAACGGCATGCCCGGCATCGAGGACCGAATGCCGGTAATGTGGAATGCGGGCGTAGGCGGCGGCCACTACAATGCCAACCGTTTTGTTGAGATTGCAAGCGCCAATCCGGCCAAGATCTTTGGCCTTTATCCTCGTAAAGGTACGATTGCGGTCGGCTCCGATGCCGACATTGTCATTTGGGATGCGGACAAGGAGCACACGATTTCCGCGGCCACACACCATATGAACACGGACTATAACGTCTACGAGGGCATGCGAGTACGGGGCTGGCCGGAGAAGGTGCTGCTGCGCGGGCAGGTGATTGTGGACGGGGCCGACTGGTTGGGCACTGCAGGCGGCGGGCGCTTTCTGCGGCGAAAACCCTTTGCGGAGATACTGTGAAATTTGCCAGACTGTCATCGCTCAGTGCAGTCCGCTATTTCATCCTTATCGTCCTGCTGCTGGCGCTGCTGTGGGAGGCCTATAAGCTGCTGGGGGCGCCGGGGGGCGCGCATTTGCGGGGCACCGTGCCGGCTCAGGCGGACGGCGGCAAGCCCGTCGGTATTCTGTGCGGCTCCGCCGGCCTTTGTGAAGTGAAGCTGCCGGTGCGCGCCGACGACCGGGCTATGCCGCACGTTTGGGACATCTTTCAGACAATTTTCGAGCCGCCGAGACGCGGCAGCGATACAATTCTCCTGACAATTCTGCTGCGGGCGTCGCTCTTTACCTTGCAGGAGGCCGTCTTCGGTTTTCTCTTCGGCGGATGTCTCGGTTTCGCCCTGGGGGTCGTCTTCGCGCACTCAGGGCTGCTGGAGCGGGGCCTGCTGCCCTATGTCGTGGCGTCGCAGACAGTTCCCCTGCTGGCGATCGCCCCGATGGTCGTCATCTGGCTGGGCGGCAGCTGGTTCTCAGTTGCGGTCATCGCTGCCTATCTGACCTTCTTTCCCGTAACGATCAATACCTTGCAGGGTCTCCGCTCACCGGAACCGACTGCTATCGAGCTGATGCACTCATACGCTGCCACCAAATGGGATATTCTCTGGAAACTTCGGGTCCCGGCTGCCCTCCCTTACATCTTTACTGCACTGAAGGTCTCGGCCACGGCCAGCGTGGTCGGCGCAATTATAGGTGAGCTGCCCAGCGGCATCGCCGACGGCCTGGGAAGGGTCATACTCAACTTCAACCAGTACTACGCCACCGGGCCGGAAAAACTGTGGGCTGCGATTCTCTTCGCGTCGCTCACCGGCTTGACCTTTTTCCTCATCATCTCCCTATTGGAGCGCATGATCGTGCAGAATCAGGTCTCTGATTCATGAATCCGCTGTCGCGATCCGGTTTCACCTCCGCATGTCCGTTTCGTGCGGCACCACATCGCCGGTTTCCATAAACCAGTGCAGCATGCGCTCTCTGAGCGACGCCAGCACTTGCCCATATTCGGGATCATCGATAAGATTGCGCGTCTCCCTCGGGTCTGCCCGCAGATCGTAGAGTTCGTCCTGCTCGTAAAAACGTTTGACGTACTTGTGTTCGACGGTTCGGCACATCGCCGCTTTCGTGTGCTCTGGCCCTTCGCTCATCTGCAGTCGCAGGCGCGGCCAGTAGAGGAAACCCGGCCGGGCGTTGCTTTCCAGCTCCATGCACTGGCGCTCTCCCTGCCGGCGGCCGCCCTCGCAGAAGACGGCATCGCGGTGGAAGTCAGTTTCTCCGGCAAGCAGAGGAAGCAGTGAACGGCCGAAATGGTCGTACCCCGCTTCGATTCCGGTGAGCGCGTACACCGTTGCCGGGAAATCGATCAGTTCCACGAGAGCGTTGGAGACGCGCGGAGCCACGGGAGTTCCGACAGGTGGCTTTACCAGCATCGGAACACGGGTCAGACAGTCCTGAAAAGTGTTCTGTGTCTTCTCGACAAGACCGTAATCGCCGGTGAAATCTCCATGATCGGAGAAGAAAAAGACGAGTGTGTCGTCGTACATGCCGGCCTCTCTCAGCGCCTCCAGGACCATGCCGAGCTGGTGGTCCACACGCGCGCACATCCCATAGTAGGTGCGCCGCAGCTCCCGCAGCCGCTGCTCCGACCAGCCCTGCATCTGCTGACCGTCGTATATCCCTTTCATCAGGCTGGGATAGGTGTCCCAGCCGCCAGGGGCGCCACTTGGCGTCGGCGTACGTTCGGGTATGCGAGCCGGGTCGATCTGGCTGTACCAGGGGTCCTCGACCGCGTAGGGCGGGTGTGGATAGGAGAGCGGAAGATACAGGCAGAGCGGCCGGTCCGGCGGCGTGTCTTTGATCTGCTTGATCGCGCCTTCTACCATGGCCCAGTCGGAGTCGTAGGCCGCGATCTCGCCAGGGGGTATCTCGCTCCGGCCTACATAGAAGGAGTAGTAGTTGTCACCGCTCGGGTCACCACGCCACTCTGCCGTCTGGTGCGGGTTCGGTGTGAGACGTTCCGGTCGGGGCGGGGCATACTTCACGTCACAGTAGTCGGCGTAACCATTTTGGGCCGGGACGACATCATTCTTGCCGCCCCACCAGACAAAGTAGCCGTTTCGGCGCAGAGTCCGCAGGAGCATTGGTTCATCCGGGCGCAGCATGTGGAACATGGTTCGGTGGCCGCGCACGTGGGGATACCAGCCCGTCATGAACGAGCACCGGCTGGGCGTACAGACCGGATTCTGGCAGAAGGCATTTGAGAAAGAAACGCCTTCCGACTGCGCAAACCGGTCCAGCACAGGCGTCACGGCGCCGGAGTTGCCCATATGGCCCAGCACGTCACCCCTCCACTGGTCCGGATTGAAAATCAGAATGTGCGGCAATCTTTCAGACATGGCGGCATCTCCCTCATTCTGTTGACGAATCGAAAGTGGAACAAGGCCCGGACATCAGGCAGGACCGCATTTGCGCTGACCGCTGCGGCCTCGAATCTGCGTTTCGGGTCGGTGAGATACTCGACACGGATCAGTCTTAGACCGATGTCTTGTGCCTTGTGGACAGAATACATTATCTGGCGAATCCTCACACATTGTGTAACAACTGCGTCGCGAGTCCGGTTTCTTGCCCTTTGCAACAGGCTGTCATGATCCGACCTTGTGAAATCGCCCATCGGAATTGCCGGTCGCCTTTAGACTTTTAAGGCCATACAGGTGCGATTTTCTGAGATTGCCTTCCACACAAGGCGTATGCTACAATCGACACTACCTCTGATCCCGACTACACAGATGTGTTCCAGCCGCCCCTTCCGTGTAGAGTTCACTCATGACAGAGCCAGTCGTCGTTCTCGAAAACGTCGAAATGATCTTTGGAGAAGGCGCCGCAGACCAGGTCCATGCGCTCAAAGAAATCAATCTCCAAATCGAGCAAAACGACTTCATTTCACTGATCGGGCCGTCCGGCTGCGGGAAGTCCACCCTCCTGCGCGTTGTGGGCGACCTGATTCAGCCATCATCAGGCGACGCTACAATCAACGGGAAGAGCGCCCGCCAGGCCCGTCTCGATCAGGACTACGGAATCGTTTTCCAGGCCGCTACGCTCTACGACTGGCGTACTGTGGCGAAGAATGTACAGCTGCCGTTGGAGTTAATGCAGTTCAGCCGCTCGGAAAAGGACCGACGCACGCAGGCCATGTTGGAACTGGTGGAACTGACCGACTTTGCCGCCCATTACCCCTGGCAACTGTCTGGCGGAATGCAACAGAGGGTAGCTATCGCCCGTGCGCTCTCTTTTGAACCATCGATATTGTTGATGGACGAGCCGTTCGGCGCGCTGGACGAGATGACACGCGAGCGGCTCAACTTGGAGCTTCTCAACATCTGGCGTAAGACCGACACCACGGTGCTTTTCGTCACGCACAGCATCACTGAAGCCGTTTTTCTTTCGACGAGGGTGATCGTCATGTCCGCCCGCCCCGGACGCATCACTGCCGATATCGCCATAGACCTGCCCCAGCCGAGAAATTCGGAAACGCGCAGCAACGTTCGCTTCTTCGAGTTGGAGACTGAGGTAAGGGATGCGCTGCGCGTCAGCGAAGATGGTCAGGAAGCCAACAGGGCGCCGGCATGAGCGAGAGCAGGCAACGCATCTGGGCGCCAGTCTTGATTCTCGTTGCGCTTGTCA
Organism: Caldilineaceae bacterium; assembly: GCA_965200615.1. GTDB lineage: Bacteria > Chloroflexota > Anaerolineae > Caldilineales > Caldilineaceae > Bin5. Next base: position 4,524,806 of record OZ241377.1, read on the forward strand.
TCTTGTGGGAGACGCTGGTAACAACCTTCAACATTCAGCAGTTTTTGCTGCCGAAGCCATCGGCCATCCTGGGCAATCTCGCTCAAGTTGTCGTTCTCGGCGGGACGGCGTCAACAGGGGAATCTGGCGCAGAGGCCTCCTCAGGTAACCGTTTTTTCGTTGTCTTGCCCGGCGGACTGACACCGGAAATCGAGGAGAATCTGCAGACCTCCCGTTGGGTAGAGTTTTCGTTTGGGGGCCGCAGCGTTTCGGTGGTGCGGGGAAGCAACCTGACACCGATCCTGGCGGCCAGCTGGTTCACGTTGAAAGAGGCGCTGGGCGGAATGGCCATGGGCACACTGGCAGGCATTGCCGTTGCGCTTGCTACGACGCGTTGGACCGCCTCGCGCGAGGCCCTGCTTCCCTTCGCCATCGCGGCCAACTCGATGCCGATTATCGCTTTTGCGCCGATCATGAACAACTGGTTTGGCATCGACAATCCGTTTTCCAAAATGGCGATCGTAACGGTGATGATCTTCTTTCCCATCATGATTAATACCTTGCGAGGATTGATTTCGGTCGATAGCCGTTCGCTGGAACTGATGCACTCCTATGCAGCCAGCGACACCGAAATCCTCTTCAAGCTGCGGATTCCAAACGCGCTGCCATCATTGTTTAGCGGCCTGAAGGTAGCGGGGGCGCTTGCCATGATAGGGGCGATCGTTGGCGAGTATTTTGGCGGTCCCCGCATTGCACTAGGCGTCTTCATTACCCAAGAGGCGGCGTTATTCCGTTTCGCGTCGGCTTGGGCCGCCATTATTGTCGCTTGTCTAATTGGCATTACAATCTATCTCGTCATCCTGCTTGCGGAACGGCTGGCCCTGCCCTGGCATCCGACTTTCCGCGCATAGTCAAAGTCGTCTCACGCAATCACAGTTCATTGGGAGGATCTCATGAAGAATCGAAAAACGCTGTTGCTGACCGGATGCGTGCTTCTCGTTCTGGTCTTGGGAGCGTGCGCGGCGCCGGCTGTCCCGGCGATGGAGTCCGGCGCGGAACAGGCGTCAGACGACGCGGATTGTGCCGAAACTACGGCGATCAAGTTGCAACTCCAGTGGGTGACCCAGTCCCAGTTCGCCGGCTATTTTGCCGCGGTCGATCAGGGCTTCTATGCGGAGCAATGCCTGGATGTGACCATCCTTGAAGGCGCGGTCGACATCGTTCCCCAGCAAGTGGTCGCCTCCGGCCAAGCCGAGTTCGGCCTGGCCTGGGTGCCCAAGGTGTTGGCGTCACGGGCTGAAGGCGCCGATCTGGTGAATATCGCCCAAGTATTCCAGCGCAGCGGTACTCTCGAGGTCTCGTGGGCCGTCGCACCAGTTGAAACCATCGCCGACATGGCGGGCAAGAAGGTCGGAACCTGGGGATTCGGCAATGAGCATGAGCTGTTCGTGGCGATGCGAGCTGAAGGCATCGACCCGAACAACCCGGACGACGTCACAATCATCCAGCAGAGCTTTGACATGCTGGCTCTGCTCAACCGGGAACTCGACGCGGCCCAGGCCATGATCTACAACGAGTACGCCCAGGTGTTGGAGGCAGTCAACCCAGAGACCGGCGAACTCTATCAGCCCTCTGATCTGGTGGTCATCGACTTCAACGACGTCGGCACCGCCATGTTGCAGGATCATGTTTTCGCCCGCGAGTCCTGGCTGGCGGAGGGGGGCAATGAGGACATTGCGGTCCGCTTCCTGGCCGCCAGCTTCAAGGGCTGGCTGTTCTGCCGCGACAATTTTGACGCCTGTGTAGAGGTTGTCCTCGACAATGGCCCCACGCTCGGCCGCAGCCACATGACCTGGCAGCTGAACGAGATCAATCAGCTGATCTGGCCTTCGCCGGCCGGAATCGGCGTGATGGACCAGGCCTTGTGGGACCAGACCGTGCAGGTGTCAGTTGAAGGCGGCGTTATCTCCGATGTGCCCAGCGAAGGCGCATTTCGCACTGACCTGGCAGAGTCGGCACTCGCACTGCTGGAAGGCGACTTGATGGGAGACAACTACGCACCCATCGAGGTCGAGCTTGTGGAGGGCGGCGAATAGCCGTTCCGATTAACCGGATAACGGCGAGTCACCAGTGGCCGGTAACCAGGTAGGTTGCCGGCCATTGTGCGCGGCTTTCTGAGATAGAGGAAGGAGAGGCGAAGTGCGGAGAGGACGGGAATCGGTGAGGGCAAAATATGCTGCACAGACCGTACAGCTTCCGACCCAGGGCGTGTGGACGTATGACGACTATGCCCTTCTCCCAGACGACGGCAAGCGATACGAAGTAATACGGGGAGAACTCTATATGGCGGCGCCGCCGCGGCCTTTACACCAGCGAGTCATTACCCGTCTTTCATTTTTTCTGGAGGGATTTCTTGAGAATTCTGACTTGGGGACAGCCTTCGTTGCCCCCATTGACGTGATTCTTCCAGAAAAACTGGGTGACCCCGTCCAGCCGGACATTGACGTCGTTCGCCGCGAAAGTCTCCATATCATTGACGAACTCAACATCCAGGGTGCGCCTGATCTGGTTGTTGAAGTGCTGTCCCCTTCCAACCCTGCTCACGACCGCAATTTGAAGTACGATCTCTACGCTGAGGCTGGAGTACAAGAATACTGGATAATCGATCCCCACAGTCGGACTGTAGAGATCCACGTCTTACAAGACGGAACCTACGAAATATTCGGAAAGTGGAGTGAAGGTGAAGCCGTTCGTTCAGCAGTTTTGAACGGCTTCACCGTTCCTGTCGACGAGATTATCCTCGCATGATCCTGGTGACCGGCGCGGCCGGCAAGACCGGCAAGGCCGTCCTGGATGCATTGGCCAAGTCGGGCCAGCCTGCGCGCGCTTGGCTGCGTCGTCCCGAGCAGGCCGAGAACCTTCCGGCAGCAGATACAGTTGCCGGCGACCTGGGGGATCCGCGCTTGTGGAAGGAGGCGTGCCGCGGGATAGAAGCGATATATCTCATCTGCCCCAACATGTACCCCGGCGAGCTCGAGGTCGGTCGATTGGCATTGAAGGCCGCCCGGTTAGCCGGCGTCAACCGCATCGTTTACCACTCGGTGCTTCACCCGCAAACAGAAGAGATGCCCCACCACTGGCAAAAGCTGCGCGTGGAAGAGGAGATCTTTCGCGGCGGCCTGCCTTTCACGATTCTCCAGCCATGCGCGTACATGCAGAACGTGCTTGGCTACCTTGAGGACATTGTGACGAAGGGCAAGTATGTGGTACCTTACAATATTCGGGCCCGCTTCTCTCTCGTCGACCTGGCTGACGTTGCCTTGGCCGCTGCGCGCGTCCTAACCGAATCCGGGCACGATGGCGCGATTTACGAGCTGGCCGGACCCGAGAATCTCTCCTCGGAGGAGATAGGGTTGACATTGGGCGACCGTTCAGGCAGTCCTGTAAATGCAATTCAGATGTCTCTCGAGAAGTGGGAATCGTCTGCCTCGTCCAGCGGAATGCTCCCTGAGACGGTCCGGACGCTGGCCGCGATGTTCCGGTACTACGACAGCTACGGACTGATAGGAAACGGCAACGTCCTGGGCTGGCTGCTGGAACGTTCTCCGACTACACTGTCCCAATTCCTGGCGCGAACGTTTCCTGACTGAGGCAGCCCCCGTACTTGCCGGACTGCCCCACTCGATGGGGTCGACTTGAGATCACAGTTGTCCAGAGAAACTGTCATGCGGTTTATTCTGTCCACCGGCTCACTATACAACTACAGCATCGACCGTGTCTTTGCCCTGGCAGCCGAGTCCGGATTTGACGGCATTGAGGTACTCATCGACCACCGATGGGACTCTCGTCAGTCCGACTATCTGCGGCAACTGATGGAAAGTCACGCGCTGCAGATCCCGGCTCTCCACAGCCCTTTCAGCCGCAACTGCAGCGGTTGGGGCGAGACCGAGTACGGCGCAATCGCCCGCACCGCCGAACTAGCCACTGAACTGGGCTCGCAGGTGGTCGTCCACCACCTCCCCATGCGCTTCGGATACGCCTTTCTGCAGGCCGCCGGGCGAAACTTGCTACTGCCCAATCCCTTCGATTCCGGCCGCAACTACGCGGACTGGCTGACTGAACGCTACCCGGCGCTGCAGGCCTCTACCGACGTGTTGCTGTGCATTGAGAACATGCCGGCGAATCGAACGATTGGGCTGCGCTTCAATCCGGCCCGCTGGAACGCACACAGCCGCGCAACGCTTGACGACATCACGCGCTTTCCGCATATTACCCTGGACACAACCCACTTGGGTACCTGGAGCCTGGACCCCTTAGAGGCATACAACCGCTGGGGACAGAGAGTGAAGCACGTACATCTCAGCAACTTCGACGGCAGCGAACACCGTCGCCCTGAAGACGGATTTCTCAGACTGGACGCGTTGCTGGCCCGCATGGCCGCGGACGGCTACGCCTATTCCATTTCATTGGAATTGCATCCCGACGCCCTGGAGGCCGGTGCGCCGGACAGTCGGATAGTAGAACTTTTGCGGGGCAGCCTGTATTACTGCCGGCAGGCGGTCGGCTAAGAAAAAAGAGCTGCCACGTGCGGCTGCTCTTGGAGTAAGGTACGACACAGGCTCCGTTCTCATTCCATCGGGTAACGCAGCCCCCAGTCTTCCCTCAAGCCGTCCATCAGACGCATGATCGCCAGCGACTCGTCCAGAGGCATCAGTTCGTGTTCGGTCAGGCCGTCCTGCAGACAGCGGCCGCATTCGACAGCCTGATAGTTCCACCCATTGCCTATAAAATCCGGGCGCACTGTCTCCGGTTCGCGGCCGTCGCGGCTGATAGTGAAGCCTGACGGGGCCCACCAACGATCATCGGCGCGAATCTCCCCCTCTGTCCCGCTGATGAGAAGCGAATGCGGCGTATTGGCTCGGACCGCAGTGGACATCACAGCCAGAGCGCCGTCCTCGTATTGGAAGAGCATGCCTGCCAGCTCGTCCACGCCGGTCTCGCCCAGATGGGCCAGGGACGCGATTCGGGCGGGGCCGCCCATCAGGTGATGGGCCAGCGAAATCGGATATACACCGATGTCAAGCAAGGCGCCGCCGCCCAGCGCGGGATTGAATGTGCGCCGCTCCGGGTTCACCGGAGCGCGATAGCAGAAATCTCCTTGAAAGAGGCGAATGTCGCCGATCTGTCCTTCCTCGATGCGACGAACCATCTCACGTATATGAGGCAGGAATCGCGTCCACATTGCTTCCATCAGAAACAGGCCCTCGGCACGCGCGCAGTCGATCATCTCCTGGGCCTCAGAGCTGTTGATCGCGAACGGCTTCTCGCACAGCACCGCTTTGCCGGCGCGAAGGCAACTGATAGTGTTCTCCTTGTGCAGATTATGGGGGGTGGCGATATAGATGATGTCCACGTCCGGGTCGGCTGTAAGAGCCTCGTAGGCAGGATGACGGTTTGGGATGCCGAAGCGATCGGCAAAGTTGTCGGCCGTCTCCTGCGCTCGTGAGCCGACGGCGACGATCTCGGCATCCTTCTCCGCCCCCAGCCCGGTCGCAAAGTCGCCGGCGATGCGCCCGGTTCCCAAAACACCCCATCGAATCTTTTCCATGTTTTCAACTCCGGAACTCTTCATATACAGTCGGAACAGTTCGGGAAGTTAAACACGACTCCCGCAGACTGTCAACCGGTTGGCGCTATGTTATACTGGTCGCGCTCTCGGGGAACCACCTGAGGGCGGGAAAGGGCGGGCGTCGCCGCGCTCTCGGCGATAACAGGTAATCCGTTTGCCGTGCTGTACTGGAGATAGATGCATGTCAGCGAAAAACGCGTCAGTGCTTGCCATTCACGGGGGAACACCTGCCCGCAGCAGAGTGGATTCGAATCTGGCCCCCGGAGGCCAAGCCATAAATGAAGAGGAGGAGCAGGCCGTCCTCGACGTATTGCGCGCCAAACGACTGTTTCGTTTTTCGGGCCATGAAGACAGCGAGTCGAAAGCCGACCGCTTCGAGCGGGAGTTCGCGTCATCGGTCGGCGCGGCTCATGCCCTGGCGGTCACGTCGGGCACTGCGGCGTTGATCAGCGGTCTGCAAGGGATCGGCATTGGGCCCGGTGACGAAGTAATCTTGCCGGCCTACACCTGGATGGGGTCTGCCACGGCCGTCATGGCAGTCGGCGGCATTCCCGTCATCGCCGAGATCGATGAGTCGCTGACTCTCGACCCTGTCGATGTGGAGCGCAATATCAGCCCTCACACCAAAGCGATCATGCCGGTGCACATGCGCGGCGCGCCGGCACGAATGGATGCGATTCTTGATGTCGCGGACCGTCACGGGCTGCGGGTTATCGAAGACTGCGCCCAGGGAAACGGCGCCAGTTTCCAGGGCCGCAGGCTTGGCTCTATCGGGGACGTCGGTTGTTTCAGTCTGCAGTTCAGCAAGATCATCACGACCGGCGAAGGCGGTATGGTGACGACCAGCGACCGGCAGATCTGGCAGCGGGCCTTCATGTTCCACGACGTGGCCGCTTGGAACCGGCTGGAGCTGCCGGACGTTGAGGTATTGTGGGGAGCCAATTTCCGAATGGCGGAGATGCCGGCAGCCATCGGACTGGTGCAGTTGGGACGGTTGCAGGGTATTGTTGCCGCCGCCCGCGCCAGGAAGGAGTTGCTGCTGGCCGGCATCAGTTCGACCGCCGCAGATAAAGGTGTCACCTTTCGAGATCTACCTGATCCTGACGGCGACAGCGCCATCAGCCTCACCATGTTCCTTGAGACACCCGCCAAGGCCCAGGCTGTAGCACATGCCTTGAACGCCGAAAACATCTCTGCCGGCGTCCTCTATCGGCCGGACCGACGAGATTTCCATGTCTATGCTCACTGGTTTCCCGTACTCACGAAACGCGCCTGGACGGACGCCGGCGGGCCTTGGCGCTGGGCCGGAAGAGATGTGGCCTACTCGCCGGACATGTGCCCGCGTTCGCTCGATATTCTGGGCAGGTCGGTCGTGCTGAATGTGGATCCCTCCATGAGCAATTCGGATGTGGAGGAGACCATTGACGGCGTAACGAAAGTTCTAGACGCACTTGCGTAGCCCACAAGTCTGATCCCCCAGCCAACTATGCCATGAACAAGAATGCTCTATGCGCCATCGTCCTCGCCCTGCTGCTGGCCGGCTGCGGCCGGCTGAATATGGGATTTGGACCGCTGCTGCGGGACGTGACTGTTGCGCCCGACCAGATCTCTCCTAATGCCGACGGCGACACCGATGTCACTGAGATCCGCTATACGCTCAGCCGCTCTGCGTATGTCAGTATCTTTTTCGAGGACGAAGACGGCGAAAGGTTCTATTTTCGTCAGAACCGCCGCCGCTCCCCCGGCAGCTACAGTGTGCTGTGGGGCGGAGTGATGGATGAGCCTAAGGTCGAGCAACTGGAAGGCGGCACCAACGAGATACTCAGCCGAGTTTTGCCGGACGGCAACTACCGCTGGTTTGTGCAGGCTTCCGACGACGACGCCAACACGGAAACCCTTGACGGTACGATCACGTTGGAGAACGGCGACACTGAATTGCCGCAGCTGGAAAGCTTTGCCGTCATGCCCAAAGTGTTTCGTCCGAATCTGGATGGTCTGCGAGACGACTGGGTGAGCATCTCCTATAACCTGTCGAAGGAGGTGCAGAACATACAGGTATACCTGCTGGACCCCAACAGTCCGAGCTTGAAGGTTCATATCGCTGAAGGGCCCAATACGATCGAACCTGAAGAGCCTGGCAATCACACCTACAAGTATTTCGGCGGCGTCGACTTGAACGCTGAGCCGCCCCCTGACGGCGAATACCTGGTTGTCGGGGAAGCAAACGACCTTGCCGGCAATCGCGTGCGCGTTACCCGCTCTTTGACAATTGAAATGGGAGGCAGGCCGCGAGCCGATGTTGTTCAAGGCGAGATAGATTGGGTGAACGAGGTCAATCGGGTCGTCAGCATCCCGCTCGGCCGGAAGCTCTGCTTTAGCGCGATCGTTAAGAATGAAGGCGACGTGCCTGTCCGCACCAACGGGCCCTGGCCAGGACAGGAGTACCATTTCGCCAAAGACTTCACCCATGACACTTTCAACACAATCGCCGCGAGGCCGGAAAACCTGGGCAAGTACTGGTTTGAGCTGCCTGGCGCGTTTCGATTTGGACTCAACTTCAGCACAACAGGGTATCCGTATCCATTTCGTTGGGCCATAGGCCGCCAAGAGGACTTGGAGTATCTCGAAATCGAAGGGGAGAGGGCGTGGTATTTGATGCCCGGCAAGTCTGGCAGAGTCAGCGGCTGCATTCTCTTTGAAGGAAGACCACCGGGAGGAAACGTTCTCTGGTGGGGAGGCTTGATCCACGAAGCCTACGGCCATCCCAACGACTTCATCGACCGCATCACCGTCAATGTTGGAACGGAATGAACCTTCCGCCTGAATCCACAACGTCGCCCCGGTAAACGGACAGTTTGATGCGCTTGGCCGTGGTCATCGTCTCCTATAACGTATGCGATCTATTGCGCCGCTGCCTGCAGAGCGTCTTTGGCTCTGCCCGGCAGAGCGAGGACTGGCTGGCCGTAGACGTAACAGTCGTCGACAACGCCAGCCATGACGGAAGCGCGCAGATGGTTGCCGACGAGTTCCCGCATGTGAATCTCATCGCCATGACCGGCAACCTTGGCTTTACGCGCGCCAATAACTTCGCCCTGAGAGGTTTGGGCTTCGGAGCGGACAGCGAGAAACGCGCCGCTTCGGCTCCCGCCCTCGTTCTTCTCCTCAATCCGGATACTGAAGTGGTGGACGACGCGTTGGGCAAGCTGGCTACTTTCATGCGGGACAACCGATCGGCAGGAGTGTGCGGTCCACGGCTGCACTATGAAGACGGCAGCCTGCAACATGGAGGGTTTGCCTTTCCAGGGCTGGCGCAAGTCGCACTCGATCTTCTGCCGCTGGCAGCGCTTCCCGGCCTGAGCCGACTGGTACAGCGACTCTTGCAGAGCCGGCTGAACGGTCGCTATTCGCGCCGGCAGTGGCTGGGGGTCACGCCGTTTCCGGTCGACTTTGTCCTTGGCGCGGCGCTTATGGCGCGCGGCGACAGCATCCGCGCGGTCGGGTTGCTGGATGAAGGCTACTTCATGTACTGTGAGGAGATGGACTGGTGCTTGCGGATGGGCAAGGCGGGCTTGCCGACCTATGCCGTGCCTACGGCACAGATCGTCCACTACGAAGGCCGCAGCAGCAGCCAAATCCGCTGGAAGTCATTTGAACGGCTGTGGGCCAGCCGTTTCCGCTTCTTCAGGATGCATAGGCGCCTCTATCCGCCGCGATTTCACCTGCTTTTGCGTCCGCTCGTGCACCTTGGCTTGGCCTGGAACGGGCTGATCGCCCGACGAGAGTTCGCACGAGGGCGCCTCACCGGCGACCGGTTGGGGGAACAACTCGATGCGTACGCGAAGGTACTGGACTACGGCGGCTAGCGCGTTGGCCCCCCATTGCACACGATGCTCTTGGTCAATTCCGTGTGTCTTCCTGCGCCGAGGACTCCTCAGATGCCATTGCGCTTAACGGCGGTCATCCTCACCAAAAATGAATCCGAAAACATCGCGGACTGCGTTGCAGCCCTGAAGGGATGGACCGACGAGGTCGTCGTGTGGGACTCATGCAGCCAGGATGACACGCGTCGCGTCGCTCAGGATGCGGGGGCGCGCGTAATCGCCCGTCCTTTTGACGATTACGGCCGCCAGCGGCAGGCCGCGCTGGACAGCATCAACAGTGAGTGGATACTTTTTGTCGACGCCGACGAACGGGCCACGCCCGCGCTGGCGAAGGAGGTCCTGGAAGCGTGCCAGGACAGGCGCCGCGCCGGATTCTGGATCCCGCGCCGTAACTTCATCGTTGGTCACGAAATGCAAGGCGGCGGTTTTTTTCCCGACTATCAGTTGCGCCTGTTGCGCCGGCTCAGTGCTCGTTACGACTTGCGTCGCGAGGTACACGAGATCGTCATACTGGAGGGCGAGGACGGCATACTGGCAGAACCCCTGCTGCACTACAACTACGCAAACTGGCGGCAGTTTCACCGCAAGCAGGAGATCTACGCTCGCTATGAAGCCAGGATCCTTGAGGATCAGGGCGTCCGAGCGCGACCGCATAACCTGATTCTGCAGCCTTTGAGGGAGTTGCGGCGTCGCTTTGTCACGCTGAAAGGATGGCGCGACGGAATGCACGGGCTCCGCATCGCCCTGCTACTCGCCTGGTATTACGGCTTCATTCCCTACTGGCGGTTGATGGGAAACAAGCTCTCCAGAGAAAGTCGCGGGTAAGGCCCTTGGCAGATTGCCGCCATCCGCTTCACGCAGCTCAATTCGACCCGAACGCCTCCCTGTGGGCGTCTCGAACGGCGTTGTCCTCCAGCTTGGCATAAATGCGGGTCGTATTGGGACTTTCGTGGCCCAGCGCCGTCTGAGTGACGGCCAGATCGCGGGTAGTCTGATAAATGCGGGTGGCGAAATAGTGCCGCAGTGCGTGCGGCGTAATGCCCTTTGCGCCCAGCCCTGCGCCCTCGGCCAGGCGGCGAATAATATTCTGGACCGACTGCGTCGAGAGGGGCAACACCTTTGAGCCAGACTTTTTGTCGTGCCGGGCGAAAACCGGCAGTTCGGAAAGCGGTCGACCTGTTGCGCCGTCGAAAGGCTGTCTTGCCTGCAGATAGTGGTGAATCGCCTCCCAAGCCTGTCTGTCGAAGTAAACGCGGCGTACTTTGTTGCGTTTACCGGTAACCCACACCGCTCGGTCCTGATCTTCAAGCTGTTTGCGCAGGACGCTAACCAGCTCCCCTACGCGTAGTCCCGTGCAGCGGAGCGCCTCCACGATGGCGATGTCCCGAAGTTTGGCGAGCTGTTCGCGCTTGTCACCGGGGCGCCGCAGGACGGTTTCACGGGCAGCGCTAACGAGCAATTCCAATTCCTCCTGTCTGGGAGGATAGGGAAGCAGTTCCGGCGGTCGCTGATTGCGGCGAATTCTCTTTAGCCCGTCCTGAAAGCGCGTCAACTCCTGGGCGCTGAATGGCAGCCAACCCCTCACTTGCAAGTAGCTAATCCAGGCCACCAGAGCGGCCAGGTAAGTTTGCAGTGTGCGCTTGCCGATACCGGTCTCGTCAAGGAGCCAGGTTGCAAAGACCAGCAGACGGTCGACATCCAGGTCTTCCAACTCGCTGGCATCCGGAGGGATCTCTCTCTGCTTCAGGTATTCCTGGAAGAGGTTCATCGCCGTGCGGTATGTGCGACGGGTGTAGGTGGTACCGATATCCGCTGCCTCCAAATAGCTTTCGATGGAATCGGAAATGAACATTGTACTCTACTCTCCGGGTCCGAAGTCAGATCTTACGAGGAGATCCACAGTGCTGCCTGTCTGGGTCAAACACGTCGCCCTTGGCCCGATACGATCCGGCCCGGCGTCGCGCCGGTGTGCGCGCCGTCCCTGTAAACTCGGTCACCGTTCACCCAGACATCACGCACGCCTTCGGAAAGCTGGTGGGGATCGGTGAAGGTTGCCCGGTCGCCGACCGTTTCCGGGTCGAATATTACCACGTCGGCGTAGAAGCCCTCGCGCAGCTGGCCTCTGTCTCGCAGACCGAGCCGGTCGCAGAGCGCCGATGACATCTTGCGCACTGCGTCCTCCAGGGTAATGACTTTTTCTTCGCGCACGTACTTTCCCAGAACTCTGCTGTAGGCGCCGTAGGCTCTTGGATGATAGGGGCCGGTAGGCGCGGCCCAGGACGGGTCCATTCCTCCGGCGTCAGTGGAGATCGTGATCCAAGGCTGTTGCAGTTGGCGCCGCAGGTTTTCCTCACTCATCACGAAATAGAAAGTACTGATGCGCTGCTCTTCGGATGCCAGCAGGTCCATCGCCGCGTCTGGCCAGTCTACGCCCATTTCAGCTGCGATCTCTGAGAGGCGCTTGCCTACGTACTGCCGGTTTTCCCGTTTCAGGAAGCCGACAGGCATCACGCCTTGCGGTCCGACCAGGTCGGCCATCGCTTCCCAGTCCCCGGTTGGATTGAGCGCCGCTTCCCTGATCTTGGCGCGCATGGAGGCGTCGCGTAAGTTATCATATAGTTTATCGCCGGCCGCAACCCAAGGCGGCAATACGGAGGTCAGCCCGGTTCCTGCGGCTGCGTAGGTGTACATGTCGGCGGTGACATCAATTCCCTGTGAACGGGCTTCGGAAATGCGTTCCATCGCTGAAGCCAGTTTGTGCCAGTTGCGGGTTCCGGCCGCCTTCAGATGATATATCTCGACCGGGACACCTGCGCTGCGGCCGATCGATAGCGCCTCTTCCAGTCCTTCCAGAAGGGCATCGGCCTCGGAGCGCAGGTGGGTGATGTAGATGCCGTGATAAGGACGAAAGGACTTGGCAATCTCAACGACCTCATCAGTGTCAGCGTAGCTGGAGGGAGGGTAGATGAGCGCGAAGGAGACGCCGAATGCGCCGTCCTCCATCGCTTCGGCGGTAACTCGCTTCATCGTCGCCATTTCGCCGTCGGTAGGTTGGCGCATGTCCATCCCCATAGCGTACTTGCGCAGCGTGCCACCGCCGAGGAAGGAGCCGATATTGGGGGAGACGCCGTGATCGGTCATCGCCTCCAGCCAATCTCGAAAACGATTCCAGGACGCCATGCGCTCGGCCCAGGCGGGATCCAGCAGTTGGGTGAATTGATGCACTGGCAGGTCGGCGCTGATCCTGCCGCCAACGGGGGCAGGTGTCCATGCCTCGCCCATAACCTCCGTCGTTACGCCCTGTGAAATCTTGGAGAGGCTGCGGCCGTCCACCATGAGCGACAGGATGGAGTGGCTGAGGATGTCCACAAATCCGGGACAGACTACGTGCCCACTGACGTCCACGACTTCGGCGCAGTTCTCCTGTGCGATTACGCCGGGGGGCGCGACGGCTGAGATGCGGTCGCCGGACAGGGCCACGTCCCCGTAGCGCCAGGGGGTACCCGAACCGTCGACGATGCGTGCATTGCGAATAAGAATGGTGTTGTCAGGCATATGCGTTATTTTTGAACTGAGATTATGGTCGTTTCCGGCTCAAGAAAGATGGTAATCGACACCAGTGGATGCGTCAAGGCGCAAGGCGGAACTCATGAAAAGGTGGAGAATGGATTCCGGCAGGTCTCCGGCATTTCGCCTGGCGTACGGAGTTGAAGGTTCCGTATAGATTCAGACGTCGAACTGAAGCGAACTCCTCGAAATCAGGGAGAAACTGCGGTATGGCGACACGCACACTCTTGATGGGCCTGCTGTTGACGGGGAAACAATGTAGACGCGATTTCACGATATGATATAATCGTTAAGGCCTATAAAACATTTCTAAGAAGCTGTTTGAAAAGGGTCAATTGGGTGCCAGGCGGCGTACCATGAGACGAATCATAGCGATATGGATAAAGGCGACACTGCTTTCGGGCAGTCGTTCATAGTCTTTACAGAGGCGACGATTGAGGCCAAGCCAAGCGAAGGTGCGCTCCACCACCCAACGACGGGGCAATACGGAGAAACCTTTTTGTTCTTGCGGGCGGAGGACAGGTTGAAGGCGGAAGCGAAAACGCTGCGCAACCCATCTCTGCAAAGAGCCGCGATAGGCGCCGTCAACCCAGATAAGACGCAGTTTCTGGCCGAAACCGCAGCCTCGTCTGAGCAGTTGCCGTGCCCCATCGCGGTCAGGCAGGTCGGCAGCAGTGACCAGGACGGCCAATGTGAGTCCCAGCGTATCGACAAGAAGATGCCGTTTCCGTCCCGTGATGCGTTTACCGCCATCGTAGCCTCGCACACCTGCCGGTGTATGGCCAGTCTTGACTGTCTGACTATCGATACTGCCAGCCGTTGGATGCTTGTGTCGTCCGCTTCGATGACGAACCCGCACTCTGAGCGTGTCATGCAACCTGCGCCAGGCGCCATCGTCCCGCCACTGCCTGAAGTAGGTGTAAACACTCTGCCCTCTGCCACGGCGGAAAATCACTCGGCAGCATCCGCCACTGGATGCCACCCACAGTCAGGTAGAGAATGGCATCAACCACCAGACGCATATCCAGGCTGCGTGGTCGCCCGCCCGGTTTGGCTGCGGGAATCAGATGCTGGATAATAAGCCACTGGCTGTCAGTCAAATCTGTTGGGTATCGTTTTGTTTTCACAGAGACTACGTATACCACAATTTGGCCGACAGCCTTTACTTTTCAAACAGCCTCTTAGAGTTTCACCGGCCATCCCGAGGCACGAGCCCAGCGCTTGTAAATTCTAACATTCAGTCTTGCGGAGTCTATCGGCGCTTCGATGCTGCCTTTCCATGGTTACGTCCTCCCGCAGTCGTTCAGTTTTCATCTCTTTCATTCTCATTTTCCTCCTTGCTCTACTCGCTTCCTGCGCAGGTAGACTGCGGTCTCCGAGACTGATCGGAAAGAAGGAAACTTTCGCATCCGGCCGCATCCTGATCAAATTCAATGCTGGCTCTTCCTCCGTTTCGATGGCGGAAATGGCAAAAAAGTTCGATCTGCGACCCACTTCGATTTCATGTGGTTCGGTCCATATACACTCTGTGCGGCCGGGGACAGAGTTGGAGGCGGCGGAGGCATTCATGCTGGATCCGGCGGTGGACTATGCCGAGCCGGATTTCCTGATCTTCGCGGCCGCAGATGCGGGGATCGCCGATGCAGCGGGACGAGTTCTCGACGAGAGGGTTGATGAACATGAAGTCAGGCAGTCGACATTTCAGTCAACGAACGATGCGAGCACACCTAACGACCCTTTCTACGACAAGCAGTGGGCGCTGGCCAAAATCGAAGCTGAGTCCGCCTGGAAGGTAACCACGGGGAGCAATATAACGATCGCGGTGATCGATTCTGGCGTCGATCTGGACCATCCGGAGCTGGCTATGCGGGTTGTGGAGGGGTACGATTTTGTAAACGATGACTCCGAAGCAGACGATGATTACGGACACGGGACACTGGTGGCCGGAGTCGCTGCGGCCGCTACAAACAATGACATTGGTATCGCCGGGCTGGCCTGGAATGCCCGGATCATGCCCGTGAAGGTGCTGGACGGGCAGGGACAGGGTGTAAGCAGCAACCTTACTTGCGCCCTCTATTGGGCGGCCGACAGGGGAGCGGACGTCATTAACATCAGTATTATCAGTTTTGGCCCGTCATTCGGAATGCAGAGCGCGATCAACTATGCCGCGAATGAAGGGGCTTTGATATTCTCGGCGGCAGGAAATCTGTTTGAAGAAGGCAATCCCGTCACCTATCCTGCCGCTCACGACAATGTCATCGCGGTCGCCGCCACCGATAAAGAGGATGCCCACGCCTGGTTTTCAAGCGCGGGCGCATTTGTCGATATCGCGGCGCCGGGGGTAAGCATTTACAGCCCGTTTCCTCCGACACATGATGAATACAGATCCGTGTATGGGACCAGCGTGGCAACACCTCACGGGGCGGGGCTGGCAGCGCTGGTTCTGTCTGCCGTTCCGAGTTTGTCCTCTGAAGAGGTGGAAATGGTCATCCAGCAGAGCTCAGTCGACCTTGGCGACACCGGCAAGGACGACAAGTTCGGTCACGGGAGAATCAACGCGTCCGCAGCAATTTCGCTTACACTATCTTCATTGCCCGTACAGCTGCTTCTGCCAAGCGTGAATGCCCCCGTCCCGACTGCGACCCCGACAGCCACTCCCTCGCCTTCTTCCGAGACGCCCCCCGCTCCTACACCTACTCCCAGTCCTACGCCGACTCCAAGCCAGCAACAGAGCTGATCGCCGGGCCGGCACGAAGAACAGAAAATCCAAGGACGACCTGAAAAGACTGAAGTCTGCCGCTGCTACACGCCGTGGCGCCGCACGAACCGGTACATGCGCTCAAGGGCGACTTCCAGTTTCGACATTTCGACCGGGTAGGCGCAGCGCACGTGTCCCTCGCCCCCGGCGCCGAACCCGCTGCCCGGAATCACGGCCACGCGTTCTTCGCGCAGTAACTTGTCGGCGAATTCGAACTCGTCCATGCCGGTTCGTCGAACGCTGGGGAAGGCATAGAATGCGCCCTTCGGCTCGAAACAGTCCAAGCCGATTTCGTTGAGGCCATCGACGAAAAACCGGCGGCGTTCGCCATAGCTGGCCACCATCTCCTGCACGGCGGACTCCGCGGAAGGATCGGTCAGGGCACGCATGGCGGCGGCCTGACCGCCGGTGGGCGCCGACATGATCAGGTATTGGTGGATACGGCGCATCGCGCCGAGCAGTTCCGCAGGACCGGCGGCATAGCCAATGCGCCAGCCTGTCATGGCGTAGTCTTTGCTCATTCCACCCAGATGTATGGTCCTCATCGCCATACCTGGCAGCGCGGCGAACATCACGTGTTCGTGATCATCGTAGACCAGGCGGTCGTAGATTTCGTCAGAGATGACGACCAGATCGCGCTTTTCCGCGACCTGCGCAATGGTTGACAGTTCTGCGCGATTCATCACCGCGCCGGTCGGATTGCAGGGATAGCCGATGAGCAGGACCTTGGTGCGCGGGGTGATGGCTTCCTCAAGCTGCCCTGGCGTCAGGACAAAGTTATTGTCCGCATAGGTGGGAATGTCGACAACCGTGCCGCCGGCCAGAATCACGTCTGCGGTGTAGGATACGAAACAGGGCTGCGGAACCAGGACCTCGTCACCCGGATCGAGCAGTGCCTGCATCGCCAGATACATTGCTTCGCTGACGCCGACGGTGATGAGCACTTCCGTATTGGCATCATATACTGGCGCGCCGTAAAGGTTTGTCAGCATGGCGGCCACGGCTTCCCGCAGCTCCAAAGTTCCGGCGTTGGACGTATAGGATGTATTGCCTTGGAGCAGGCTGTCCGACCCGGCGTTGAGAACCGGTTTCGGAGTTACATAGTCGGGCTCGCCGATACCCAGGCTTATCACGTCATCCATGGTCGTAGCGAGATCGAAATAGCGTCGAATCGGAGAGGGCGGAACGCGCTGCACGCGGCTGCTCAGCCGGCTCTCCAGCGAACGCTTCAACAAACCTGCGGACGGGGCTGTCTCTTCGTCACTTGAGCTGGACCGCAGGGCGGTCGGAGCTTCAGGGGAGTTCATTAGTATTGTATTCATTTCCATTTGATCGTGTCCGGCCGGGGCCGGCCTTTTCGGTACTACGGAAACAACCTTGAGGGTCCGGAAATCGCAGTTCCGGGGAGAAGCCTTTGCAGCCGATTCCACAACGGTCGGCGACTTAACCGAACCGCTGCCGGCAAGGTGCGCCGGCTGCGCTCCGACCAGGCTCGGAGGCCTGCGGCAGCCAGACGGATTCCCACGATGCAGATTCTGGACTTTTCGAGCACGGCATTACGAGAGTAGTTTTCACAGTTCCGGTCTCCGCAGACGCCAATCCGTACTCTGTTCGTAGGCGTAGGCAGCGCTCAATATCTTCTCTTCGCCCAGTGAAGGGCCGAGCAGTTGCAGTCCGATCGGAAGTCCTCCGGCATCGAATCCGCAGGGGATGCTGATCCCGCAAAGGCCGGCCAGATTGGCGCTGGTTGTAAATATATCGGTCAATATCATCGCCAGCGGGTCGTCCACTTTTTCGCCGATGCGGAATGCGGTGGTCGGCGAGGTCGGCGAGAGAATGACATCAACGTCGGTAAAGGCCTTGTCGAAGTCCTGCTTGACCAGCGTGCGAACCTGCTGGGCTTTGAGATAGTAAGCGTCGTAATAGCCGGCACTCAGGGCATAGGCCCCCAGCATGATGCGCCGCTTCACCTCCGAACCGAAGCCAGCGCCGCGTGTCTGGCGAAAGTGGTCAAATATGGTCTCACCATCGACGCTGAGGCCGAAGCGAATGCCATCATAGCGGGCCAGGTTTGCGCTGGCCTCGGCAGTTACGACCAGGTAGTAGACCGGCAAGGCCAACTCGGAGTTGGGCAAGTGGATCGGTACGATCTCTGCCCCAAGTGAGGCGAACTGCTCGATGGAAGCACGGATCGCCGCCTCGACCTCAGGCTGAATGCCTTCGACGAAATACTCGTGGGGAATGCCGATCCGCAGCCCTGCGATCTCTCCGGTCAACGCTGCTGAGAAGTCGGGCACGTCCACTGGCATTGTGGCGCTATCTTGCGGGTCGACACCGGCAATCACTTCAAGCAGCAGGGCGGCGTCAGCAACTGTCTTGGTAATCGGCCCGATCTGATCCAGGCTGCTGCCATAGGCGATGAGCCCATAGCGGCTAACGCGGCCGTAGGAGGGCTTCAACCCGACAATGCCGCAAAACGCAGCGGGCTGTCGTACACTGCCTCCGGTATCGGTTCCCAGCGCAGCCGGCGCTTCGTCGGCAGCCACTGCGGCCGCGGAGCCTCCGCTGCTGCCGCCGGGGACGCGTCCCAGGTCCCAGGGATTTCGGGTGGGGCCATAGGCGCTGTTCTCCGTACTCGACCCCATTGCGAACTCGTCGGTATTGGTCTTGCCCAATATCACTGTTCCAGCCGCCTTGAGTTTTTTCACGGCAGTAGCGGAATAGGGCGGAACATAACCCTCCAAGATGCGGCTGCCGGCGGTCGTCTCGATCCCGGTTGTCATCAGCACGTCTTTGACGGCCAGCGGAATGCCCAAGAGGGGACGGCTGTCTCCGTTGGCACGGGCGCGATCTGCCTCGGATGCCGCTTCGAGCGCCTCAGCCGGTGTCGTTCGCAAGAAAGCATGCAGCGGTCCGTCTACCCGCTCGATCCGCTGAAGGAACGCCTGCGTCAGATCGACAGAGGTAAAGCGGCCAGCCGCCAGTCCGGCGCCGGCTTCGGCCACTCCAAGGGATGTCAACTGTTCTGTCGAATTCTGACCGCCCATCACCTTTGCCGCCGCCTCCGTCTGACGCGCGCTCACGCCTGCTCTCGAGCTTTCCCGTTGTCCACTACGCCCCTGAGTCGTCAAACACGGCGACAACCCGAAAATAGCCGTCATCGGCATCGGGAGCATTGGCGACTGCCTGTTCGTTTGACAGACTATCCTGTGACGCGTCGTCTGCCAGTACATTGCTGAGCGGCAGCACCTGAGGCGTTGGGGGTACGGCGCTTGTATCCACGGACTGGATCTGTTGGGCATATGTCAAAATCTGCCCGAGCTGCCCGGCATATTCGTCAAGCTCGGCGTCGCTCAATTGCAGCTTAGCCAGTTCAGCGACATGCCTGACCTCATCCTTCGTCAATTTCACAACGACCTCTCGGTTTTGAAATGAAGTTCGTATCTGCCACAAAAAAACGCCGTGGCACCAGTCCACGGCGCATCCCAGCGTTTCCTCGGCGCCGTGGCCCTCCGTCAGTGCCTACGGCGCAGTGTAAACAGCGTTACCTGCTACCGCGGCACGCGCGATGCTGCGTGTGCCGCTGCGCAGTTGGCTTTTGCAGGTGAAAGGTCCATCTGTGTGGAAAATCCTGATTGCATGGTTAAAGTATAGTCGGTGAATCAGAAAGTGTCAAGTATTGGCAAAACTTGCGGATGTGGTTTTGACTTTCGCGGACTCCTCCCGTATACTGTCCGGCACCAGGTTTTGCAAGGGACCTGCCCCGTTCGTCTAGAGGCCCAGGACACCACCCTCTCAAGGTGGAGACAGGGGTTCGACTCCCCTACGGGGTACAGGAACGAGAAATCCCGCTGAGTTCAGCGGGATTTTCTTTATTTCAGGCGGCTGGAATCCTATTGCAGCCTCAGTCGACTGCGATGATGGCTTCGATTTCGACGGCCCAGTTGGCGGGCACGGTCAGGCCGATAGCGCTGCGGGCATGGCGCCCGGCATCGCCAAAGAGCTCGATGAACATGTCGCTGCAGCCGTGGATGACCGAGGGTGTGTCGTTGAAGCCCGGACCGACGTTGACCATGCCGAAGACCTTGACGACCTGGCGGACGTTGTCCAGACCGGCGATGGTGTGGACGGCCTGGAGGATGCTGAGCGCGCAGAGCTGAGCGGCGCGGTAGCCTTCTT
This sequence comes from Caldilineaceae bacterium, assembly GCA_965200615.1. Lineage (GTDB taxonomy): Bacteria > Chloroflexota > Anaerolineae > Caldilineales > Caldilineaceae > Bin5. The sequence continues at coordinate 4,544,799 of OZ241377.1, forward strand.
CTGTGGTCAGGTCCTGCCCGACCTTGCCCATGATCTCCTCGTCGCCGAAGCGGGAGACCTGTCCGGAGACGTAGACGTGGTCGCCGGAGCGCACTGCGGCCATCAGTCGGCCGCCGTCAAGGTCGATCTTCTCAAGTTCGTAGCCCATTTCTTTCAGTTTTGCCAGATAAGACACATTTGACTCCTGTGGGTTGTGCCCCGCGCGGCGAAGTGCGGCGCGGGCGTGGGGCGGATAGATGGGAAATGTGATATTCGTGTATTTCAGGTGGCCGGCGACAGCACTGGCGCTTCTTTGGCGCGGCGATAGAGGTCGTCGAAGTCGGATGTGCCGTCGTCGTCGAGGTATGCGGTGGCGACGCCGCGCTCGTAGATGGGCTGGTTGGCGGCGCGCCAGTAGTTCCACATGCTGGAGCCCTGACTGAAGCTGGTGTCGGCGAAGTAGACGCGCACGCCGTTGGCCCGGCTGTAGCGGATGAGGCGGCGGGGCAGGCTGAAATCGGCGACGTCGACGCGATAGGTGTCGAGTGCGGTCTCGTCGATGGTGATGCCGAGGCCGGGGGTTTCAGGCGTTTGGGCGTAACCGCCAACGACGGGGATGCGCTGGTCGAGCAGGTTGTGCTGGTAGAGCTCGTGGCAGTTGATGGCGGGCCACTGGGCATGACTGAGCACGGCGCCGAGATGGAGGGCCATTGTGGTGGTAAGGCCGGTGCCGACCATCTGGATGAAGAAGGGCATGTTGGCGGTGGCGGCGGAGATGCCGGAGCGCAGAACGTTGGTGACGCCGCCGGCGATGACGAAGCCGTCGCAGTAGCCTTGCTGGATGGCTACGGAGCCGGGGACGCCGCCGTAGTGGTGGGCGATGGGGGTTCGCACCTTTTCGCGCAGGAGGCGGTTGCCGGCAACGTCGTTGGCCTGCATCGGGCCTTCCCAGATTGCGATCTTGGGGAAGTCGTTCTCGAGTTCGCGGAGGACGGGCACAGCGGTGGACACGTCGAGCAGGAAGTCGTTCCAGTCGCAGTCGATGTGGAACCAGTCTGGGGTGGCGTCGCTGATGCGCTTGACGGTCGCGTAGACGTCATGCCAGGGCCGGGTCTTGATTTTGATGGAGGTGAAGCCGAGATCGACGGCGACGCGGGCTTCCGCTTCGTAGGCGGAGGGTCCCATGTCGTGGTCCCAGAAGGAGACGGGGCACCAATCGCGCACTTTGGGTCCCAGGAGGCGGTAGACGGGTACGCCGGCGAGTTTGCCGGCGGCGTCGAAGAGTGCCATCTGAAGGCCGGCGCCGAGGGAGTCATCCCACATGAGGTCGAAGGGCGAACGGCCGATGATGCGGTCGGTGTCGTCGACGCGGCCCCAGGTGTAGTTCTGGATGGTTTCGCCGTAGGCGACGGTGCCGTCGTCGAGGGTGAGGCGGATGACTTCGGACTCGGACCAGCGGTGGATGTTGGCGCGTTCCATTTCGCGACGGACGCGGTCGACCATGGGGATGACGAGGAGGATGCGTTCGACGTCGGTGATCTTGGCGGTGGCGGTCATCGAGTGCTCCTGTGGGGTGGGGCCGGTTGGAGTGCGTGGGATGGGTCGGGTTGAGGGAATTCTAACATGATACGCCTTGATCCCCTTATGCTGAACTGTTCATCTTTCGGACAAGAGTATGGCTTGTCGGTGGGAAAAAGTGTGGTCCTGTTCCCGGCGGCAGCATCTCCTCCTACTTTGTCTATGCGAAAAGTAGTTGCTACGGCGGATCTGCTCTACATGATCGTTTCGTCAAGATGCGGGTTGATTCCTGACGGCCGCGATTGCTTCTTCAATAGTCTTTTAGATCGTAAGCGAACACCTGCTGGAATCTGTGCTCGGAAGAAACGGTTCAAAGTAATCGGCGGGATAGAGATAGCCATTTTCGCTTCCGGGTTCGCCAAAACTCTCGTCAATGATGCGGATCATGCCGTGTCGTTCGGCGGCAGGGTCGGAGATGACTTTGTACACTTTGCCGACGGTCAGGCCGTACAATGGCCCATTCTGTTCAGGTAGATTCGGAGGCTGCAAGTAGGGCCGATTGCAGATGCGCCTTCGTAGCTCATTTTACGAACCCGGTAAGGGGCAGGCGACGACTTGAACGCGCAATTCCCTCAACCCCGTATCTCCTCCACGAGGCGGGCCAGCACTATCTCTTCTTCGCCTTCCTCCAAGGTCGTCGGGTTCAGCATGATCGTTTCATCCGGCCCGGCGCCTGCGTTCACTGCCGGCGTCCCTTCGCGCATTGCCTGGAGAATCTCGCTGTGTGTTCGGCCCACCACTGAGGCGTCGATCTGGACGCAGGCCCGCGGCGTTGGCTGGTTCGCCTCGCTGGGGAAGGATCGGGTTGCGCTCACACCGTCCAGCCGGTTGAGCTCGCTGCACCAGCCCGCCACTATCTCTTCCATCTGTGAGTTGCGCGCTTCGTGATCGATTGACAGGTATCGCTCGACGGCGGCAAGCAAACCCACCATCTCCTCCTTGCCGACTTTCAACGGGCGGCCGATGTTGTGGTGGGGCGGGCCGTTGAGGGCGCAGGCGTCGATGAGCCACTGCTTGCCGAGCACGAGGCCGGATGACTGGGGACCGCGCAGGTCTTTGCCGCCGCTGAAGATGGCGGCGTCGGCGCCCATCTGGGTGAACTTCCACAGGTTTTCGACAGGCGGGAGTTGGGCGGCTGCGTCCACGAGGACGGGCACGCCGTGCGCGTGGGCGACGTCGATCACTTTCTCCAGGGGAATGTCGCCGGGCGTCCTCATAGCGCCCTCAAACCAGATCACCGCAGCGGTCTTTTCGTTGATCGCTCTCTCCAGATGCCAGACTTCGGCTTCGCCGGGCCAGCCAATCTCAATCAACTTGACGCCGACCTGGCGGACGGCATGATCGTAGCCGTTGCGGTGCGCCTTGTGGACGATTACCTCATTCTTGAGGCCGGTCATGTCCGGCAGCTGTTCTATCGCCCACTTTTCGTTGCCTGTGACACAGCCGGCTATGGCGACTACGATGCCCCCGGCCGCGCCTGAACTGACGTAGCAGGCCTCGTTCTGCGTGAGGAGGGCGATACGGTTGCCGACGCGGCGCTGCAGCTCCGGCAGTTCAACGAAGGATTTGGCCGCTTCCATCATCGCTTCCAGAACTTCGGGCGGCATGATGGAGCCGCCGAGCCTGGTGAGGGTGGCGTTGGCGTTAATCAACGGGGTAATATCCAGTTCTGCGTAGGAGGGCATGAGCGTACCACCTTTTTACTGGTGAGGGGAGGGCGGTTGTGGAGTGAAATGCGGCGCGTATCGCGTCTAACGATACGCGCCGCGCGCAAAAAACTTCGGATACAGCTCTAAGCCGGCTGCGGCAGGACGAGATCGCAGGCGTCGGCGGGCATCCAGTGGGCATCTTCGCCGGCCCATTTGACGTTGCAGCCGATTGGGTTGGTCAGCGTGGCGCTGACCGGCTGGCCGGAAGTGTGCTCCTCCAGGGCGCGGTCGAGGTCGAAGACGGTGGCCTGGGTGGCGTCACGCGGGCTGTCGACGCCGCGGCCGGTGTAAACCAGTTCGCGGTCCTTGTTGAAGACGTAGAAGTGGGGGGTGCGCAGGGCGCCGTAGGCTTTGGCCACTTCCTGGGTTTCGTCACGCAGGTAGACCCAGGGAAATTTGTGCTCGCCCATGCGCTCGACCATGTGGCGGAAGTCGTCTTCGGCGTTGACGTGGACGCTGTTCGAGTTGATGCCGACGAACTTGACGCCCTTGGAGGCGAATCTGTCGGCGGTAGCGCGCGTCGCTTCGTCGGAGCCAATTACGTAGGGGCAGTGGTTGCAGGTGAAGAAGACAACGAGTGTTTCGGCGTCATCAAAGCAACCGAGGGTGTAGACTTCGCCGTCGGTGGCGATGAGCTTGAAGTCGACTGCCTTTTCGCCGATTTCGAGAGTGAAAGCCATGGTTTTCTCCTTGGAAGAACTACGGGAGACCGGCGACCCGACGCCGCGTGGGCGATCAAATCACCGGTCATATTTCGCGCCGATCAGGACGGACGCGGTTCGTCGAGCACGGCCTGCGTCTTGCGGTCGATCTCAGGCGCGTGTTCGGCGAAGGTGACCTCGCCTTCCCAGATCAGGTTCAGTTCGGAACGGAAGATATTGTTCGCCTCGGTGAAGCGCGTATTCCAGGGCATCGGATAGGGTTCGACGCCGTCGGTGATCAGCTGGTCGGTGAAGCCGTACATGAAGTTGACTTCGTTTACCTGCGGATCGGTCCATACCGACTTGCGGCCGTTGGTCTGCCTCTTGGCCTCCAACACCTGGAAGACACCGGCGTCATAAGAGGTGTAGGCTTTGACCAGTTCCCAGGCTTCGGCGATGTGAGCGGAGTTGGAGTTGATCATCCAGTGGTTGCCGGAGAAGCAGGTGCCCTGACGTCCTTCTGAGCCAACGGGAAGAGGCACTGAACCGACTTCAAAGCGGTCGCCGACGCGTGCCTGATTGTTGGTGAGGATGCCAACGGTGCTGGCGTGAGTCGCTTCCAGGCCGGCTACGAAGAGATTGGGCTCGACACCTTCGCGATCGGCGTCGCGGGAGGCGACCTTTTCGTCGAGAAGACCTACGTACCACTCCGCGATCTCGGCATGGAGGTCGTTGTTGTAGGACATCGTGCGGCCCTCTTCATCCATGATCCAGGAGTCGGTGGAATCAGGCGCGCCGAAGGAGCGTGAGACATTGCTGTAGTAGTGCATGGCGATCATGCTGTCGAAGCCGATTCCGAATACACCTGCGTCGGGGTCGGCTGCGGCGCGAGCCAGCTCCGTCCAGTCGTTAATCGTCCAACCCAACTGCGGCTCGGGCAGCCCCTTTTCCTCCAACATCGTCTTGTTGTAGTTGACTGCGATGTTGCCGCCGGGGTGAACAACGTCGGGCAGGCTGAAGTTCTTGCCTTCCCACTGGTTGCCCTCAAGGACGCTGGGGTAGAAGTCTTCAAAATCGTCCGGGGGAGCTGTGTCGAGCAGATCGTCGACTTCGAGATAGATCCCCTTGAGGAAGTTGATGAAGATCCAGCGGTGATGGCCGTAGACCAGGTCCTGCAGCGTGCCGGAGATAAAGCCGGTCTGCGTCTTGGTCTCGATTTCGCCGTAGATGGTGTCTTCGACTTCGACCTGCACGCCTGTCTCATCCATGAAGCGGGTCGCGAATTCACGCGGCATCAGGGCGCCGTTGCCAGCGGGGGCCTGCACGCGCAGCATAGCCATCTCAGCGGCCGGCATCTCTTCGCCCGAATCGGTCGCCGCTGGGGCTGCGGGGGCCGCGCAGGCAGCCAGCGCTGCGCCGGCGCCTGTCATCGCCATGCCTTTGAGGAACGCTCGTCGTGTGAAATTTTGCTTCGTTATCATGCGGTTCTCCTGAAAAGTGTTAGAGGCTGTTTGAAAAGTAAAGGCTGTCGGCCAAATTGTGGTATACGTAGTCTCTGTGAAAACAAAACGATACCCAACAGATTTGACTGACAGCCAGTGGCTTATTATCCAGCATCTGATTCCCGCAGCCAAACCGGGCGGGCGACCACGCAGCCTGGATATGCGTCTGGTGGTTGATGCCATTCTCTACCTGACTGTGGGTGGCATCCAGTGGCGGATGCTGCCGAGTGATTTTCCGCCGTGGCAGAGGGCAGAGTGTTTACACCTACTTCAGGCAGTGGCGGGACGATGGCGCCTGGCGCAGGTTGCATGACACGCTCAGAGTGCGGGTTCGTCATCGAAGCGGACGACACAAGCATCCAACGGCTGGCAGTATCGATAGTCAGACAGTCAAGACTGGCCATACACCGGCAGGTGTGCGAGGCTACGATGGCGGTAAACGCATCACGGGACGGAAACGGCATCTTCTTGTCGATACGCTGGGACTCACATTGGCCGTCCTGGTCACTGCTGCCGACCTGCCTGACCGCGATGGGGCACGGCAACTGCTCAGACGAGGCTGCGGTTTCGGCCAGAAACTGCGTCTTATCTGGGTTGACGGCGCCTATCGCGGCTCTTTGCAGAGATGGGTTGCGCAGCGTTTTCGCTTCCGCCTTCAACCTGTCCTCCGCCCGCAAGAACAAAAAGGTTTCTCCGTATTGCCCCGTCGTTGGGTGGTGGAGCGCACCTTCGCTTGGCTTGGCCTCAATCGTCGCCTCTGTAAAGACTATGAACGACTGCCCGAAAGCAGTGTCGCCTTTATCCATATCGCTATGATTCGTCTCATGGTACGCCGCCTGGCACCCAATTGACCCTTTTCAAACAGCTTCTTAGAGATGGAACGGGCCCGTTGCCCTTGCCATCAAGACCGTACATATCGAATGTGAATGACGTATAGTCTGCGGTCGGACGGAAAAGCGTTTCGATTTCGCCTGGCAACTCTCCTTTCGAGTAGGTCGGTCATCCTTTGATGCCGGACATGACAATGCCCTGGACAAAGAATCGTTGACCGAAGAAGAACATGAGAATTATTGGTACCATCGACATGACGCAGGCGGCCATCAGAAGATGCTGCATTGGCTCGCCGCCCACTTCCGGAACTGCGTTGAAGAACTGGAGGCCGACCGATACCGTGAACTTCTCCGGTGTGTTCAGGTAGATAAGCGGCCCCAGGAAGTCGCTCCAACTTGCAATGATCGTGATGATGGCAAGAGTTGCAAGAACCGGCTTGCACAGAGGCAGAAGTATTGACCAGAAGATGCGGAAATAGCCTGCGCCGTCGATCAGAGCCGCTTCGTCCAGGTCCCGTGGCAGGGTGAGGAAGAACTGACGCATCAGGAAGATGGCGAAGGCTCCTCCGCCGAACCAGTGGGGAACCCAAAGGGGCAGGTGCGTGTTGACCCAGCCCAGTTTGTAGAAGAGGACGAACTGCGGGATCAGGGTCACCTGCGCGGGCAGCATCATCGTCGAGAGCGTGATCATGAAGAGGACATCTCGTCCGCGGTAGTCGAAGCGGGCAAAGGAATAAGCGACAAGTGAGGCGGTTATAAGCGTTCCAAAGGTGGTTAGAACAACGATTAGCACGGAGTTGACAAACCAGCGGCCAACGGGATAGTCGATGTTCAGGACGGTCCAATAATTGGCCCACTGCGGCGCTGCGGGGATCAGAATCGGCGGAAATGCGAACATCTCCGGAATCGTTTTGAGCGAGCTCATTGCAGTCCAGAAGAGCGGGAAGCCGAAAAGGACGCACAGCGCCAAGATGATTGCATAAGTCAGCGCGCGGCCGATAGTCTGCATGGCCCGTTGCGGTGAAACCGGGCTCCGTTGTAGCTGAGTTTCCTGAGCTATCGCTCCTTGCGCCATTGAGCTGTCTCCTACCCGCCCTCATAGTGGACCCAACGCCGCGAGTAGCGCACCTGTACCCAGGTAAAGAACATCAGGATAGCGGCGAGGACCCAGGCCAAGGCGCTGCCATAGCCTAAGCGGAAGTACTGGAAAGCCTGAAAGTAGATATGCAGTGCGAAGAACCAGGTCGCGTAGGAAGGCCCCCCCTGCGTAGCGACCCATGCAGTCGTGAAAACCTTCAGCGCGCCAATCACGGCCAGAACTACGTTGAAAAAGATAGTGGGCGTGAGCATTGGCAGGGTAACATGCCGGAATTTGGCCCAGGCGCCGCCGCCGTCGATCGAGGCTGCGTCATACAGCTCCTGCGGCACACCCTGCAGCCCGGCAAGGAAGATCAACATCGTGTTGCCCCCCATCGCCGCCCACACATTTATCATTGTGACAGAGGCCAGTGCGCTGTCGCGCGACGCGAGCCAACCCGGAGGGTCTGAGATACCTATAGCGCGCAGGAATTCGTTAACCGGCCCGACACGCGGGGCCAGCAGAAATGTCCAGAGAACGGCCAGCGCCACGGCAGGGATCAGATGGGGTACGAAGAAGAGAGTTCGGAAAATCGTCGTGCCCATCAGTTTCTGGTTCAGCAAGACCGCCAGGACTAATGCCCCTCCAACCGCAAAGGGAATATACATGCCGGCAAAAGTGAAGGTGCGCCCCAGCGAAGGCCAGAACAGTTCGTCGCCGCTGAACGCCCTGATGTAGTTGCTCAAACCGGTGAAACGCGGGCTGCCGATTACAGCATATTCAGTAAAGCCGAAATAAAAGGAGGCAAGAATCGGCCCGCCCCAGAAGATGATCAGTCCAAGAATCCATGGGGCGGCGTATACGTAGCCCCAGATGGCCCGTTTGGTCTGAAAGGGTGTTTGCGCGCCAACCAGCCGGCTGAGCAGGCTGGCCCTGCCATTTGCCGACCTCTGTACAGGAGCGCCCGTTTCAGCGACCGCCACGTTCACCTCCATTCATTTGCAAGAGAATCGACTCTCTCGGCAGCTTCGGCGAGGCCCCTATTGACCAACTGCAGATTTAGTTTGCAGTCGTCCCACGCGTCCTGTGAGGTAAGGACACCCAGCTCGCGCGGTTTATGAGGAAGCCTGCCAAAAAGGGAATTGCGCATCAGTCATTGAGGGCGGATAATACCCCCGAACTGTACTGGCGGCAATGAGCCAAATTATACTTGTATTCAACTTTCTTGCAAAACAGGAGACGAGGTGAAAGATGACCATGCGAATCGGGATCGCGTCACTGAATCACGAGTCCAACACATTTGCGTCTTTCCCAACGACGCTGTCGGACTTTCGTTTCGTGCGGGGGCAGGAGATTATCGAGCAGTACCGGCCGATGTTCCATGAGGTGGGCGGATTCATCGCAGGCGCGGAGGCGTACGGTTACGAGATTGTTCCGCTGATGGGGGCGGTGGCGACGCCGGCGGGAGCAGTGGAGGCGGAGGCCTATGAGGCCCTCACGGACGAGCTGCTGGGGTTGATTCGCGATGCCATGCCGCTGGACGGGCTGCTGTTGGGTCTGCACGGGGCGTTTGTGGCGGAGGGATTCCCGCAGGGGGACGGCGAGACGACGCGCCGTGTGCGGGAGCTTGTCGGGCCGGACTTTCCGGTAGTTGTGACGCACGACTACCATGGAAACGTGCCGCCGCAGCTGGTGGAGGATGCGACGGCGCTGATCATCTACAAGACATGCCCGCATATCGACCAGCGGGAGAGGGGATTGCAGGCGGCGGAGTTGATCACGCGCACGGTGCGGGGGGAGGCGCGACCGGTCTCAAGCATCGCCAAGCCGGAGCTGGTCTACAATATCGCGTTTCACAACACAAACATGCGGCCGATGAAACCGGTAATGGACGCGGCGATCGAGCTGGAGCGGCAGCCGGGGATTCTGGCGACGAGTGTCGCGGCCGGTTACCAGTATGCGGATGTGCCGTGGATGGGGCCGTGTATCGTTGTGGTTGCGGACGAAGATGAGGCGCTGGCGGAGCGGGAGGCGCAGAGGCTTGGCGACCTGATGTGGTCGCTGCGGGACGAGCTGCTGCCGAAGATTCCAAAGCCGGCTGAGGCGGTGGAGATGGCGATCGCGAGCGAGGAAAAGCCGGTGTCGATGATGGAGATGGGCGACAACATTGGCGGCGGCAGCGCCGGGGACTCCACTTTCGTATTGGAAGAGTTGCTGGGGCAAGGGGCGAACGGCTGGGTTATGGCCTTGTACGACCCGGAGGCGGTGGCGGCGTGCGCGGCGGCGGGGATTGGCGCGCAGTTGACACTGCCTGTGGGAGGAAAGGTGGACGACGAGCACGGGCCGACGCTGACGGTGGAAGGGACGGTGCGAACGCTGCATGACGGCAAGTTCATCGAGACGGAAGTCCGCCACGGGGGAGGACGGAATTGGGACCAGGGGCTGACGGCGGTGTTGGAAACGAACGGAGGACTTTTGGTGCTGGATAGCCTGCGCACGCCGCCGATGAGCTTCAATCAGCTGCGGTCGGTCGGGATCATGCCGGAGCAGCATGAGATTTTCGTGGCCAAGGGGTCGGTCGCGCCGCGGGCCGCGTACGAGCCGGTTTCGGCGCGCATTATTGAAGTGGACTCGGGCGGCGCGACGTCGATCAGTCGCCCACCGGAGGAGTTTCAACTGGCGCGCAAAGGGCTGTATGAGTGGACACAAGGCGCTTAGAAGCTGTTTGAAAAGGGTCAATTGGGTGCCAGGCGGCGTACCATGAGACGAATCATAGCGATATGGATAAAGGCGACACTGCTTTCGGGCAGTCGTTCATAGTCTTTACAGAGGCGACGATTGAGGCCAAGCCAAGCGAAGGTGCGCTCCACCACCCAACGACGGGGCAATACGGAGAAACCTTTTTGTTCTTGCGGGCGGAGGACAGGTTGAAGGCGGAAGCGAAAACGCTGCGCAACCCATCTCTGCAAAGAGCCGCGATAGGCGCCGTCAACCCAGATAAGACGCAGTTTCTGGCCGAAACCGCAGCCTCGTCTGAGCAGTTGCCGTGCCCCATCGCGGTCAGGCAGGTCGGCAGCAGTGACCAGGACGGCCAATGTGAGTCCCAGCGTATCGACAAGAAGATGCCGTTTCCGTCCCGTGATGCGTTTACCGCCATCGTAGCCTCGCACACCTGCCGGTGTATGGCCAGTCTTGACTGTCTGACTATCGATACTGCCAGCCGTTGGATGCTTGTGTCGTCCGCTTCGATGACGAACCCGCACTCTGAGCGTGTCATGCAACCTGCGCCAGGCGCCATCGTCCCGCCACTGCCTGAAGTAGGTGTAAACACTCTGCCCTCTGCCACGGCGGAAAATCACTCGGCAGCATCCGCCACTGGATGCCACCCACAGTCAGGTAGAGAATGGCATCAACCACCAGACGCATATCCAGGCTGCGTGGTCGCCCGCCCGGTTTGGCTGCGGGAATCAGATGCTGGATAATAAGCCACTGGCTGTCAGTCAAATCTGTTGGGTATCGTTTTGTTTTCACAGAGACTACGTATACCACAATTTGGCCGACAGCCTTTACTTTTCAAACAGCCTCTTAGATGGCGACGGCGCATGTGCTGTGACGAGATCGCCGATCAGGCTGTCGACGATTTTGGCTGAAGAGACGACGCCGGGGACGCCTGCGCCGGGATGCGTGCCGGCGCCGACGAAGTAGAGGTTGTCGACGTCATCTGAGCGGTTGTGGGGGCGGAACCAGGCGCTTTGCGTCAAGGTCGGCTGGATGGAGAAGGCGGAGCCGAGATAGCTGTTGAGGGCGCCGGCGAAGTGACGGGGGTCGATTCGGTGTTCGGTGACGATGTTGGCTTGCAGGTCGGGCAGATAGTTCTTCTCGAGGAAGTCCATAATCGCATCGCGATAGGGATGGGCTTGCTTCTCCCAGTCGATATCGGCGCCGAGATGGGGTACAGGTGAGAGGACGTAGAAGGCTTCTCCGCCGGCAGGCGCGAGGGAGGGGTCGGTCAGGGTTGGCATGTGCAGATAGAGCGAAAAATCCTTGGGCAGATCTTTGTTGCGGAAGATGTCGCGCAGCAGACCGGTGTAGTCCGGATGCATCATGATGTTATGGTGGGCCAGGCCGGCATCGCGATACTGGCGCTTTGTCCCGAAGTAGATGACGAAGAGGGACATGGAATAGCGCCTGCTCCTTACGCGCCGGTCGCTGTTCCGGGGCCGCTGGTGGGCGGGGATGAGGTTGAGGTAGGTCCAGGCCGCGTCGGCGTTGGAGACGACGGCGTCGGCCTTGTGCACCGTGCCGTCTCTGAGACGGACGCCGTGGGCGCGGCGCTGCTCGATGAGGATACGATCGACTTCGGCGTTGAGGTGCGTTTTGACGCCCAGCTCCTGCAGGAGGCGGGCGAAGGCGTCGATTATGGCTCCTGTCCCTCCGAGGGCGTAGTGGATGCCCCACTCCCGTTCGAGATAATGGATGAGAACATAGATGCTGGCGGCGGTGAGGGGATTGCCGCCAATCAGAAGCGGCTGGAAGGAGAAGCAGCAGCGCAGGAAGTCGTCCTGGAAGAACTTTGAGACGTAGCCGTAGACGCTGCGGTAGCTTTGCAGGCGGATCAGGTCGGGCACGACGCTGATCATGTCGGAGAGGTTGAGGAAGGGCTGGTCGATAAGGGCCATTCCCGTTTCGAAGATCTCTTTGGAGCTGGCGAGGAAGTCATCGTACCCCTCGACGTCGGCGGGGCTGCGCTGTGCAACCTGGCGGAGCATGGCATCGTGGTCGGCGCTGACGTCGAAGGGCCGGCGCTGGTGATCGAAGATGCGGTAGAAGGGATCGCAGGGGACGAGTTGGAAGTAGTCCTGGCGGCGGCCGGCGGCCTGCCAGATTTCGTCGAAGATCCAGGGCGCCGTGATGACGGTGGGGCCGCCGTCGAAGCGGTAGCCGTCGATGTCGTAGACGTAGGCGCGGCCGCCGAGTTTGTCGCGCTTTTCGAAAAGTTCGACCTGGTGGCCGCGGGCGGCGAGGCGGGCGGCGGCGCTCAGTCCGCCAAAGCCGGAGCCGATAACGATGATCTTTGACACTGGGTTCCTCCATTGATCGCGGCCGGGGCTGCCCTGGCGCCGACAGCGTTTTCTCCCATAGACACAAAGGAAAACATGACACAGTTTGCACGAGAACTACGAACCCGGTATCGGGATGGAATATATGTGCAAAATCTGGACAGAATGCAACTATTCGGCATTTGTTCAGCTATTATACATGAAGGCGTTTCTGAGTCATATCGCGTCTGCGATCTCAGGAGAGGGGGCTCTCCTTGTCTGAATCAGGGGCTGAGGTGAGGGAGACCGCCGCCATTACAGAATTCAGGGCCGGGGCTGAGTTGGTGGGCCAGGGGCTTTTGAAACAGCGTTCATTCCAAAGCGGGGCCGGATTTGGCTGATCAGGGGTCTTGTCATATACTTTTTGTTTGTGTGGGTGCCCTGTTTCCGCGTTGCTGCCCTGGTTTTGAGGGTAGCGTTTCAAAAAGGGATGCCAACCCATTTATCGTCCGAATTGCGGGGCCTGACGCGCTTCACCGGTGGAGCGTGGAGCAATAGGCCCGCAAGCCGCTTTCCGAAGTTCCGGAGAGGCCGGACAGACGGTCCCCCGGGCGCGGTCAAAGGAGAGAGGAAGATGTACGCAGTGGTTCGAACCGGTGGAAAACAGTACAGAGTTTCCCCCGGCGATATTCTTGAGGTAGAGAAGCTGGCCGGCGACGTCGGCGACAGCATCGTTCTGGAAGACGTGCTGATGGTGGCCGGCGAGGAAGGTATCGAGATTGGCCGGCCAAATGTGGCGGGCGCATCGGTAACGGCAAGGATTACGGGGCAGCGCCGGGGCGAGAAGATTCTTGTTTTTCGCTATCGCCCGAAGAAACGGGTGCGCGTGCGCCGCGGGCACAGGCAGTATCTGACCCGTCTGCAGATCCACAAGATCAGCGGCGACGGTTTTGAATATGTAGAAGAGGGGCAGGAAGCGGCTCCGCCTGAGGGGATAGTCGCAGAGGCCGCAGCCGGAGCTGTCGTAGCGGCGGTGGCTGAGACTGACTCGGTTGCCGAGGCGGTAGAGACTGTCGATGCCGAAGACAACGAGAAGAAAGAGGAGTAAGGGATATGGCTCACAAAAAAGGCGGCGGCTCCAGCCGTAACAACCGGGATTCCAACGGCCAGCGGTTGGGCGTCAAGCGATATGGCGGCGAGTTTGTGACGTGCGGCAGCATCATCATCCGCCAGCGGGGTACTCCGATCTTCCCCGGCACAAATGTCGGCCAGGGCAAGGATGATACGCTCTTTGCGATGCAGGATGGTTACGTGACCTTCGAATGGGCCAAGAAGAACCGCAAGAAGGTCAGCGTCTACACGGCGGAAGAGAAGCAGGCGTTGGGGAAGGTGTAGAGAAATGAAGCCAGAGATTCATCCTGAATACTACCCCGCGGCGCGAGTCAACTGCTCTTGCGGGAACAGCTGGGTGACCGGCAGCACAACGCCGGAGATCAACGTCAATATCTGCAGCCAGTGCCATCCGTTTTACACCGGTGAGCAGCGCATTGTCGATTCGGTCGGCCGGGTTGAGCGGTTTGTGAGGCGGCTGGAATCGCGTCAGAGCGCAGCGGCACGCCAGCAGATCGAAGCGGAGGTGCGGCAGGAGGCCGAGGCGGCGGCACGGCGGGCGCGGGCGCGCGGGGACGACCCCGAGCAGGCCGCGGCCGAGGTAATGTCCAGGCTCGAGCCGGAAGCGTAGCCTCCGGCGCAAGTAGAACACGGAATGAACCCTCAATCCGGCGGTGGATGGATCGAGCTGATCTGCGGTTCGATGTTCAGCGGCATGTCTTGTTATTTTGCCTCGAAGGACACCTGAAACACAGTTTCGATTCTTCACACAGTTTCCTCGCCTCTTCGCCCTTTTGGCGTTCAGGTTTTCTCCAAGACCATAACTGATTTCAGGTTAAGAACTCGCCTTCTTTGTTTGGCGTGCTGTGGTGACCGCGTACGAGGTCATGGCGTCAGGCGAAGAGCATGTCGTGGAGCGCCCACCTCCACCGCGCAGCCTTTGACGTAGTTTTGCGACTGCAAGGTTGCGAAACGGCGGCTGGAATCTATAATAGCGGGGCAGAACAGACCGCACTCAACAGGTAGGGCACGATGAACCTTTTGACTCTTTTCGCGATTGGCCGCGAACGCCAGCCGGACAAAGTCGCGATCGAATTCAAGGATACGCGCGGGCCGTTGGGGTCGCTGGCGTTGACCTTTTCTGAGCTGCAACGAGAGGTGGAAAGATGGGCGGCTGCTTTTGCGCGGATGGGCGTGCAGAAGGGGGACCGGGTGGGGCTCTATCTGTGCAACCGGCCGGAGTTCGTTATCGCCTACCTGGCGACGCTGGAGGTGGGCGCGATCATGGTGCCTGTTAATCTGCGCTACCGGCGCCGGGAACTCAGCCACATTTTGAACGATGCAGAGCCGGCGCTGCTGGTGATCGAGGACGAACACTGGCCGGTGTTGGATGAGATCGTGGGGATTGAAATCGGGCCACGTCTGACGGTGCTCTCGGTTGACCGGAAAGAGAGCTGGCTGGAAGAGGCTGACGGCACGGAGTGGACCAGCGCGTCGCGGCCGCTGACGCGCGGTGAGGAGACCGCGCTGATCATGTACACGAGCGGCACGACGGGCGCGAGCAAGGGGGCTGTGCTGAGCCACAATCATGTGCTGGCGACGGTGACGGGCCTTCTGAGCGCGTGGGCGTGGCAGGCGGACGATGTGCTGCTGCTGCCGCTGCCGCTGTTCCATACGCACGGGCTGGTGGTGGGGCTGCACTGCGCGCTGGCGATGGGGGCGACGGTGCGGCTGCGTACGGGATTCGATGCGACGGAGACGGTGAAGACGCTCTCAAGCGGCGGGGCAACGCTGTTTTTCGCGGTGCCGACGATCTATACCCGGCTGGTTGATTTTCTGGCAAAGGCGGAGGAGGCGCCCTCCTTTGCGGCGATGCGGTTGTTCTGTTCGGGGAGCGCGCCGCTGCCGGCGGAGATTCACAATGCGTTTGAGCGGCTGACGGGGAAGCGGATCCTTGAACGCTACGGGATGACGGAGACGGGAATGAATTTCAGCAATCCGTACGCGGGGCCGCGCGTCGCCGGCACGGTGGGCACGCCGCTGCCGGGTGTGTTCGCCCGTATTGTGGACGGAGCGGGACAGGACCTGCCGGCGGGCGAGGAGGGCGAGCTGCTGCTGCGGGGGAGCAATGTGTTTGATGAGTACTGGCGAGCGCCGCAAAAGACGGCGGAGAGTTTTGTGCAGGACGAGCTGGGGAATCGCTGGTTTCTGACGGGGGACCTGGCGCGCATGGACCCCCTGACGGGCTATGTGACGCTGCTGGGTAGGCGGCATGAGTTGATTATTTCGGGCGGGCTGAACATCTATCCGCGCGAAGTGGAGGAGATGTTGACGACTTTCCCGGGCATCGAGGAGGCGGCGGTGGTGGGCGAGCCTGATGCTGAGTGGGGCGAAGCGCCGGTGGCGTACCTGGTGTGCAGCTGCGAGATCGATGAGGCGGATTTGGAGCGGTATTGTCGGGGGCAGCTGGCTTCGTATAAGTTGCCGCGGCGGTTGCGGTTTGTTGGGGCGTTGCCGCGGAATGCGATGGGAAAGGTGCAGAAGCATCTGTTGCCGCGGGGTGGTATCTGAACTGTGATCTAGGGAATTCTTGAGACGGTTTGTGATTGCTGGGTAGTCGTTTCACCTCTTACTAAGTCCCATTGGTTAAACGCATATGAAAGAGGCCACAGCACGCATCAAGATCAATAAGCTGCTCGAATCGGCGGGATGGCGGTTCTTTGGCAATGGGGACGGGCCGGCCAACATTCGGCTTGAGGCAAGTGTCACGCTCAAGAAAACGGACCTGGACGGGCTGGGTGAGGACTTTGAGAAGACGAGCAAGGGCTTCGTCGATTTCCTTTTGCTTGACAGCAAGGGCTTTCCGCTCATTGTCCTGGAGGCCAAGTCGGAGGACAAGGAGCCGCTGAATGGCAAGGAGCAAGCACGCAAATACGCGAAATCACTAGGCTGCCGCTTTGTCCTCTTGTCCAACGGCAACCTGCACTACTTCTGGGATTTGGCGCGCGGCAACCCTTACATTATCACCTCTTTCCCCTCTCCGGATTCTGTTGCCGGCTATCAGAAGGTCACGCCAAACCCGCAGCGCCTGATCGAGGCGCGGGTCGAGGCGGATTACATCGCACTGAGCCAGCGCCCGAACTATGCCTCGGCGGCGGCCTGGAGGAATGAGGCGGAGCGACCCGGTTTCATCCAGGACAATGGCCTGCGCTTTTTGCGCGACTACCAGCTGAGGGCCGTTCATTCCCTGCAGCGCTCCGTGAAAGAGGGAAACGACCGCTTCCTGTTTGAAATGGCGACCGGCACGGGCAAGACGCTCACCGCGGCGGCCATCATCAAGCTGTTTTTGCGGACAGGCAACGCCAGCCGCGCGCTCTTCCTGGTGGACCGCCTGGAACTTGAGGCGCAGGCAAGGAAGGTCTTCACCGGACTGCTTTCGGCGGACTTTCAAACGGTCATATATAAAGAACGCCGGGACGAATGGCGTTCTGCCGAGATCGTTGTAAGCACCGTGCAGTCGCTGCTGTTCAACAACAAGTACCAGTCGCTCCTTTCGCCCACCGACTTTGACCTGGTGATCTCCGACGAGGCGCACCGCTCAATCAGCGGCAACGCCCGTGCGGTGTTTGACTATTTCGTCGGCTACAAGCTGGGACTGACGGCGACGCCGCGGGACTATCTGAAGAAAGCGGACAGCGCGGGGACCGGTGTCCGGGACCCGAGGGAGATGGAACGCCGCCTGCTGCTGGACACATACCGGACTTTCGGCTGCGAGAGCGGGCAGCCCACCTTTCGCTATTCGCTGCTGGATGGGGTGCGCGACGGCTTCCTGATCAATCCGACCGTGGTGGACGCCCGCACCAATGTGACGACACAATTGCTGTCGGAGAAAGGGCTCATCGTCTCCTTCACCGACGACACCGGCGAGGAGGACGACACCAGAGAGGAGCAGGAGCAGACATTCAGGCAGCGCCAGTTCGAAAAGCGGTTCTTCTCCGACGCGACGAACAGGGTCTTTTGTCAGACATTTCTGCAGCACGGGTTGCGGGACCCTGTGAGCAATGAGTTCGGCAAGTCGATCGTCTTTGCAGTAAGCCAGAATCACGCGGCCAGACTGACGCAAACCCTGAACGAGATGGCCGACAGGATGTATCCGGGAAAGTATCAGTCGGATTTTGCCGTGCAGGTGACTTCGCAGATCGCGGAGGCGCAGCAGTTCACCATCAGGTTTGCCAACAACAATCTGATGGGAACAGGCAACTTTTTTCCTGAGTACCGCACCAACAAGGCTCGCGTCTGCGTCACAGTCGGCATGATGACGACCGGATATGACTGCACCGACATCCTGAATCTGGGACTGTTTCGGCCGATCTTCTCGCCGACCGATTTTGTTCAGATCAAGGGGCGGGGCACGCGCCGGCACAACTTTCTTGACCAGCTGCGGGATGAGGGTCTTAAGGAGGAGGTAGCCCAGCCGGAGAAGACAAAGTTCAAACTCTTCGACTTTTTCGGTAACTGCGAATACTTTGAAACCGAGTTCAACTATGATGAGGTTCTCAAGTTGCCGGTTTTCATGGGAGGCGGTGACCCGAACGGGGATGGACCGGTGGGGTCGGTCTTTGATTTTGGCGCTTTCGAATACATGGGCCGCGACCATCTGTCGACGCTCAAGGAAGAGACGATCGGGCCGGAGGGAATGAAGATCGACAGAATGCTGTTCGAGACGTTCGCGGATACGGTGCGGGCGGACGAAACGGTTGTTGAGGCGGTGGAGGCGGGCCAGTGGGACCGGGCGCTCGACTATGTGAATCGTGAGGTCATGGACAAACCGGAGGATTATTATACACTGGCCAAGTTGCGCAAGGCCGCGGCTGTGGACCGGCGGCTGACGCTGCGGGAGATATTGGAAAAGGTCTTTGACATTATTCCGCGTTTCAAATCCAAAGATGAGCTGCTGGAGGAGGAGTTTGCCAAGTTTGTCGCCGACAATCAGCCGGAAGAAGGGAAAGAGGTAAAGGCGATACCTTCAGTCAAAGCCTACTTCAAAGCATACGCCACCAGCGAAGAGGTTCGGCAGATTATTGCCAGCCGCAGGCTCACCCAACTCGCAACCAACGCTTCGCTTTCTTTGGACGATTACGCGCGTGTGCCGAATAAGTACCGCGCTCTTATCCCTGAGTATATCAAGGACTACGTTTCGTTGAATCAGTTTGCTGCGTAGAAACTGCTTTATCCACGAAGAGCACGAAGGTACACCAAGAAAATCTTCGTGGTTCTTTGTGTCCTTCGTGGATGAAACTGAGAGATCTGAATTGTCGGAACTGATATTGAAGAATGAGGTTTACGCTGTTGTTGGCGCGGCGATTGAGGTGCATCGGGAGCTAGGGCCGGGATTTCTGGAAGCGGTTTATCAGGAAGCAATGCAGGTTGAATTAGACGCTAGGGGCGTGCCGTTTGAGGCTGAAAGGCCTATCAGTATTGGATACAAGGGTCAACCTTTGTCCCAGAAGTATTTCGCGGATCTTGTTTGTTTTGACCAGATCATTGTCGAACTGAAGGCTCTCAGCCGTCTCTCTGGAGTTGAACAGGCCCAGGTTCTCAACTACCTGAAGGCGACTGGATTCAAGGTCGGGCTTCTCATCAACTTCGGGAGTCTGGGCAAGCTGGAATGGAAGCGATTTGTCAGATAGCTTGATCTGGCGACGAATACTGTCGATCCACGAAGGACACGAAGGTTTTTCTTAGTGTAACTTCGTGTCCTTCGTGGATAAAATTGAGAGAGGGAAAGTATGCTGGACGTTGAAACGAAACGCCGCATTGACACTGCCCGCGACATTCTGGTGGGGAAGGTGCCGGACCCCAAGAGCCAGGTAGAGCAGATCACGATTGCGCTGATCTACAAGTTCATGGACGACATGGACGCTTTGAGCGAGGAGCTGGGCGGCGAGCGGTCGTTCTTTGCCGGGGAGTTTGGACGATACGGCTGGGCGAAGTTGATGCAGCCGGGCCTTGGGGGGCATGAGACGCTCGGTCTTTACGCCGAGGCGATCGAGCGCATGGACCGGAACACGGGCATTCCGCAACTGTTTCGGGATATTTTCAGCAACGCCTTTCTGCCCTATCGCGACCCGGAGACGCTGCGGGCCTTTCTGAAGGTGATCGACGGCTTCACCTACGACCATTCGGAGCGGCTGGGAGACGCGTTCGAATACCTGCTGTCGGTGATGGATTCGCAGGGCGACGCCGGGCAGTTCCGCACGCCGCGGCACATCATTGATTTCATCGTGTCGATCGTGGACCCCAATAAAGAGGATGTCATTCTTGATCCGGCCTGCGGCACCGGCGGTTTCCTCATCTCCTCGTACAAGCATATTTTGGCCGCCAACACCGATTCCGACGGCAACAGCACGCTGACACCAGACGAACGGGAACGGCTGGCAAGGAACTTGATGGGCTACGACATTTCGCCGGACATGGTGCGGCTGTCGCTGGTCAATATGTATCTGCACGGGCTTGTCGATCCCCATATCTACGAGTACGACACTTTGACGAGTGAGGAACGCTGGAACGAGTTCGCGGACGTGATCCTGGCCAACCCACCTTTCATGTCGCCGAAGGGTGGGATCCGGCCGCACAACCGGTTTGGCGTCAAATCACGGCGCAGCGAAGTTCTGTTCGTGGACTACATGGCAGAGCATCTGAACGCGGGGGGGAGGGCGGGGATTATCGTGCCGGAGGGGATCATCTTCCAGAGCCAGAACGCGCGCAAGAAGCTGGTGGAGGAGTGCCTGGTGGCGGTGGTCTCGCTGCCGGCTGGCGTTTTCAATCCTTATTCGGGCGTCAAGACATCGATCCTGCTGCTGGACAAGACGCTGGCGAGGAGGACGGACAGGATCGCGTTCTTCAAGGTGGAGAACGACGGCTTTGACCTGGGCGCGCAGCGGCGTCCGACCGACCAAGATGATTTGCCGCAAGTGCTTGGTGAGATTACAGGATATTTGCAGCGATTGCGGTCAACCGAAGCAGGGCGCGACCTGCGTCTGCCACAGACCGCCTTGGCGGCTGAAAGCGTGGCGGATTATGGGTCGGAATCACCCAAGCTCAGAGATGGGAACATTGTCGATAAGGGGAGAGTTGCTGCGGATGGGGAGTACAATCTGAGCGGTGAGAGGTACGTTCAATCGCTGTCAAGCAATAGTGAATATCCAATGGTTTCGTTAGGCGAAGTGGCGGATCTATTAAGAGGTATTACTTTTCGTAAGGCAGAACAATTGAACAGGGCTAGTGATAACTCACTGTCTGTTGCAACAACCAAAGCGGCGCAGGAGTCTGGAATCGTTGAGGAGGGGCTTTACCATATCCCTCGCTCACTGTTGAAAGATACTGAAAAGTTGCTGCGCCCCGGAGACATACTCATTTCAACTGCAAACAGTCTTCGGCTACTCGGCAGGACCACACACGTAAGAGATATAACCTATCCCATCTCATTCGGTGCATTCATGTCAGTGGTCCGGCGACGTTCATGTGTTGACGATACATTTCTGTTACATTGCCTTCGGACTGAGTATGCTTACGACTTCTTTCGCAGAAATGCAAATACGACAACAAATATATCTAACCTCAATCACAAGACTCTTGCGGCATTTCATATCCCCTTGCCGCCGCTGGAAATCCAGAAGGAGATCGTCGCGGAGATTGAAGGCTACCAGAAGGTGATTGACGGGGCGCGGGCTGTTGTTGAGAACTACCGGCCGCATATTCACGTTGACCCAGAGTGGCCGATGGTAGCGATAGGCGAACTCACGAAACCCGAATATGGCTTTACCGTCAAAGCGGAAGATCAAGGAGATGTCAGGTTTATTCGAATCACGGACATATCTGAAAACGGAAGACTTCGCTCGGAGGAACCTAAATTTATACAACTGACTGGAAAGGCCCTTGACTCAATATTGGAAAAAGGGGATGTTCTCGTCGCCCGAACTGGGGCGACTTTCGGAAAAACAATGATTTTTGAGGAAGAATACGCGGCAGTTTTTGCTTCTTATTTGATTCGACTTCGTTTTCCCGTGGAGAGCGTAGACCCACGATTTTACTGGGCATTTGCTCAAAGTAAAAACTACTGGAATCAGGCGCATACTCTGGTAGCGGGTGGAGGACAGCCTCAATTCAATGGCAACGCGCTTAAGCATATCAGTTTTCCTATGCCGCCTCTAGAAACCCAGCGTACAATTGTAGCCGAAATCGAAGCCGAGCAAGCCCTTGTCAACGCCAACCGCGAACTAATCGAACGCTTCGAGAAGAAGATACAGGATGTTGTTTCTAGGGTGTGGGATAAGTAGTGCTGAAGAGAGAAAGCCGCGAGGACTAAGCGGTTGACAGCCATAATCGAACGCGAAGGGGACGGATACGTTGCTCTGTTCCCGGAACTGGATATCGCCAGTCAGGGTGAAACGGTGGCGGAAGCGAGAGCCAATCTGAAAGAGGCACTGAAGTTATTTTTCGAGACTGCTTCTACCACTGAGATTCAGGAACGTTTGCACAGTGAAGTGTACGTGACTCAGGTGGAGGTCCAGGTTGCCCAGACTGCGCGTGTTGTCAGGCCGCGAAGCCTGTCGTTGTAGAACCAGCTGATTCAGATTTGCCTCAACCATCTGCCCTGCCACAATGTCACCACCCAATGTTGAAATCGATACGAGCGGACGATATTCCGAGCTGCGTCGGGGCGTGCAGGGGTTGTGTGCTCAGTTTCCGGGGGAGTATTGGCGGCGGCTGGATGGGGAGCGGGCGTATCCGGTTGCGTTTGTGGAGGCGATGACGGAATCGGGGTTTCTGGCGGCTCTGATTCCGGAAGAGTATGGGGGCGGCGGCGCGACGGTCGCGGAGGCTTCGGTTATTCTGGAGGAGGTGAACCGCAGCGGCGGGAATGCAGGCGTGTGCCACGCGCAGATGTATGTGATGGGCGCGCTGGCGCGGCATGGATCGGCGGAGCAGAAGGCGCGGTGGCTGCCGCCGCTGGCGGAGGGGAAGCTGCGGCTGCAGGCGTTCGGGGTGACGGAGCCGACGGCCGGGTCGGATACGACGCGCATCCAGACGCGGGCGGTGCAGGACGGCGATGCGTATGTGATTACGGGACAGAAGATCTGGACGAGCCGGGCGGAGCATTCGGATCTGATGCTGCTGCTGGCGCGCACAACGCCGCTGGAGGCGGTGAAGAGACGGACGGAGGGGCTGTCACTTTTTGTGGTGGATTTGCGCGGGGCGGATGAGCGGGCGTTGACGATCCGGCCGCTGGAGACGATGATCAACCATCACACGACGGAGATCTTTTTCGACGGCCTGCGCGTGCCGGCTGGCAACCGGATCGGCGAGGAGGGGATGGGCTTCAGGTATATCCTGGACGGGATGAACGCCGAGCGGATCCTGATCACGGCCGAGTCGATAGGGGATGGGGGCTGGTTTATCGAGCGGTCGGTGGCCTATGCGAACGAGCGCGTTGTGTTTGACCGGCCGATCGGGCAGAACCAGGGCGTGCAGTTTCCGATCGCGCAGGCCTACGCGAACTTGCGGGCGGCCGATCTGATGCGCTGGCAGGCGGCGGCGCTGTTTGACAGCGGGAGCCCCTGCGGCGCGGAGGCGAACATGGCGAAGATGCTGGCGGCGGACGCGGCGTGGGAGGCGGCGAACGTGTGCCTGCAGACGCACGGCGGCTTTGGCTTTGCGAGGGAACATGATGTAGAGCGTAAGTTCCGCGAAGCGAAGCTGTACCAGATCGCGCCGGTCTCGAACAACCTCGTGCTGTCTTATCTGGCGCAGCATGTGCTGGGATTGCCGCGATCTTACTGAGTATTGCGTAATGCGTACTGCTTCAACTGGGGAGGATAGGTTTTTCTGATGGCTCTACCACTGTCGCATGTTACTGTGGTTGCGTTGGAGCAGGCGATTGCGGCACCGCTGGCGACGCGGCATCTGGCCGACCTGGGGGCGCGGGTGATCAAGGTGGAGCGGTCGGGGGGCGGGGACTTTGCGCGGCATTATGATGCGGCGGCGCGGGGTCTGTGCAGCCACTTCGCGTGGGCGAATCGCTCGAAGGAATCGATTACGCTGGATTTGAAGACGGCGGGAGGCAAGGAGATTCTGGACAAGTTGCTGGAACGGGCAGACGTTTTTGTTCAGAACCTGGCGCCGGGAGCGGTGGAGCGGTTGGGCTTCGACGATGAGCGGCTGCGCGGAGACTATCCCGACCTGATCGTGTGTCATGTAAGCGGGTACGGCGCGGACGGGCCTTACCATGACAAAAAGGCGTACGATCTGCTTGTTCAGGCGGAGACGGGCGTGGTCGCGGTGACGGGCAGTGAGGAGGCGGCGGCCAAGAGCGGAATTCCGGTGGCGGATATTGCCGGGGGGATGTACGCGTACAGCAGCATCCTGGCGGCGCTGCTGCAGCGGGAGCGCGCCGGTGGTGGGTGTGTGCTGCATGTTTCGCTGTTTGACGGGCTGTGCGATTGGATGGGCTTTCCCGCCTACTATGCTTTGGGAGAGACGCCGCTGCTCCGGACGGGGGCCAGCCACGCGGCGATCGCGCCGTACGGGCCCTATGCGGCGGGCGACGGACGCACGATCCTGTTCTCGATTCAGAGTCAGCGGGAGTGGGAGCAGTTCTGCGCGGTGGTGCTGGAGAGGCCTGGCTTTGCGAGCGATGCCCGCTTCGCAGACAATACGCGACGTGTGCAGAACAGGGCGTCGTTGCAGGAAGAGATCGAGTCGGTCTTTGCAGATATGACGGCGAAGCAGGTTGCGGAACGGTTGGAGCGGGGGCAGATCGCGTACGCGGAGCAGCGGGAGCTGGAGGAGTTCTGGGAGCATCCGCAGCTGGCGGCGCGAGGACGGGTGGCGGAAGTGGCGTCGCCGGTGGGGCCGCTGCCGGCGCTGCTGCCGGCGACGGTCAATGAGACGTGGCCCCCGCGTTTTGAGGCGATCCCGGCGACGGGTGAGCATACGCGGACGCTGCTGGCGGAGCTGGGATATGGGTCGGAGGCGATCGCGCGGTTGGAGCGGGACGGCGCGGTGTGAGGGATGGAAGTCAAAGGAGAATAAATGTCAACACGGGAGGATGGGCAGGGGCGTTATTTCGAGGATTTCAGCGTTGGGGATGTTTTTGAGCACAGGCTGGGTCGCACGGTGCTGGCTGCGGACAATGTCTGGTTTACGCTGCTGACGGTGAATCCGAATCCGATTCATTTCGATGCCCACTATGCGAGCCAGACGGAGTGGGGGCGTCCGCTGGTGGATTCGACGTTTACGCTGGCGCTGGTGACGGGGCTGTCGGTGGCGGACATTTCGCAGAATGCGGTCAATTTGGGTTGGGACGAGGTGCGGCTGCCGGCGCCGGTGTTTGAGGGCGACACCATCTACGCCCAAAGCGAGGCGCTGCATCTGCGTCCGTCACAGAGCCGGCCGCATCAGGGGATAGTCACGGTAAAGACCGTTGGGTTCAATCAGGATGGGGTGGTTGTTATCGAGTTCAAGCGCACGCTACTTGTCTACAGGCGCGGTCATGGTCCGAAATCTGGTCGACCGGTTGTTCAGGATTCTGCATGACAGGCAACGGAGGCGGGGGCCGCCAAGGCATCCCGGCAACAACAGTTTGTCCTTTATTGATACCGAGTAACTGCTAAAGGTCCTTTCTGTCCGAAAAAGCCTCCCAGGGAGCGTGCTGTGAGAGGCTGAGCCAACTAAACTCTCACCCCACCTGCACTCCCCAAGAACGTATGCTAAAATATCCGCGCAGACCAGACCCATGGTCCGTCGCCCTTGCCCACAGGGTCTGCTCACAGGACAACCGCCATAACAACGAATTAACGATAGTGATCCAAATCTCTCGGCAAAAAGCGGGCAACTCTTACTAAGCTCTTGGTAATCTCTTGTCCGCCCCGCAAAGGAAAGACGAACCGCAATGTCACAGACGCCGGTCGGCGATAGAGAACAGACAACGCCTGCAACCCGAATACAAGCCCCTTCGTCCGAGTCACCTGTTCGCCAGGGGGGTTCAGTCACAGACATTTTCTGGGAATCTTCCGATCTGGAAGGACTGGCCCGCGCGCAGAACGTACAACCATTGACTGATGTGCAGGTTCTGTTTGGCACGTGGCCGGGCGACGAAGATGACGGCTTTGAAGAGGCAGTTTACGAACTCAGACATGCTGCCAGCACGAATGATGGCCGTCAAGAGTGAGTGTGTCAACACTCATTCTCGACACGAATATCGTCTCGTACCTGATGAGGGGCGGAGCGCTCACGCGAGCATATCTGCCGCATGTCCAGGATCATCTGCTCGCCATCAGCTTTATCACCGTTGGAGAGCTTTACTTCGGGGCGGAGAAAGGCAACTGGGGTAAGAGTAGGCGGAATGAACTCGAAGCAATACTTCGTAACTTCGTTCTCATTCCCTACGACCATGAGATTGCTCGCTGCTACGGTCGATTGGTGGCCGAACGGCAGCGAGCCGGAAGACCGATTGCGCCCAACGATGCCTGGATTGCCGCCTGCACTGTGCGGCACGCCGTGCCTTTAGTTACCCACAACCCCAAGGATTTTCAAGGTATAACATCTCTTCAGGTTGTTTCGGAGTCTGCTTCGACAGCAAACTGATACGTAGCCTGGGTAGCCGCCAGTGCAGGATCGCCAAGACCACCAACCAACACCGGCTGTGCCGCCAGCAGGCATGGCTGAGCAGTTACGATACCGATTTCAGTCCAGTTCACACGACTCGAAGATGATTCGCCTCGAAACGTCGCGCCTGACGCTTATGGCGCTGACGGTGCGGCAGATGCGCTGGCAGCGGGACAGTTTTGCGCGTCTGGAGCAGGCGCTGGGGTTGGCGGCGAGCGGGCAGCGGCTGGAGGACGAGCTGCGGCCGATTGTTTCGCGGGCGATCGGCCAGATGCGACGCAGGCCGCACCAGGCGCGCTGGCATTGCCAGTGGGCGGCGGTGTTGAAGGAGGAGCGGCGCATTGTCGGCAGCCTGGCATTCAAGGGCCCGCCAAACCGCGAAGAAGCGGTGGAGATCGGGTACGGGTTTGATCCGTCTTACCACAACCGCGGGCTGGCGACGGAGGCGGTCGGCGAGATGGTGCGATGGGCGCTGAGTGAGGATGGTGTGGAGACGGTGATTGCGGAGACGGCAAATATGAACGTGGCGTCGATGCGCGTGCTGCAAAAGGTGGGGTTTGTAATCACTTCAGCGACGCAGCGGTACCTGTATTGGAAGATCAGTGATCAGTAGTCAGCGCTTTTGGACGATGTAGACGAGTTCGGAGGGGTAGGTGAGGGAGTCGGCTTGCCAGCCGGCTTTTTTGATCTGGGAAAGAAAACTGGTTGCGTAGCGCCGGGCCATGCCTTGCTTGCGGCCGGCGAGTGTTTGGTTAGGGAAGGAGACGATGAGGATAGGGGCGTCGATCCGGTGGAGGAGGCGTTCCCCGGCGCCGCTTTCGATCTGTTCGAGGCAGGGCAGTGTTTTGAGGAGGAAGGCGATGTCGGCTGGGGGTGTCCCCTTGTCGTCGAGGGCGTTGCGCTGTGCGGCGGCGCCGGCGTAGCCCATGGCGTCGAAGAAGCGGTTAATGAAGTCGATCTGGTCGGCGAATATGTCGAATGCGAAGTACTGCACGTCGGGGGAAAATGGAATCCAGGGGCGGGCCAGGGGGTGGAGTCCACAGGCGATGTCGAGGACGGAGCGGACTGGGGGAAGCAGCTGAAAGAGCTGCGGATAGAGCGTGTCGAGAATGGGGAGCCTTTCGTGGGTGGAGGCGTGGGCGGCCATGAGGCTGCGCAATAGAGTGCGCACGGATGGGTCGGCAGAAGGGTCGCTGCCGGGACCGCGTCTGGCGGCGACGGTTGTTCTCAGCTCGTGGAGGGCATCGTCGTAGTTGAGATTGCGGCGAATGTAGGCGGCGGCGCTCTGGTGGAGTTGGTTTTTGGCCGCTTTGACGGCCTCTTTGAGGGTGCGGCCCTTGGCGAGTTCCGCAGCGGCGACGTCGCGTGCCAGGCCGGGATGGATGCAGCGATATTTGCGGGCGGCCAGAATCGCAGCCAGCGCCTGATCGAGCTGGTCGTCGAGCTGCTGGACGGCGGAGTTCATGTTCTTAGTGGATACCGGATCGCTGAAGGCCGGACGGGCGCGACTGAACGCCATCGCTGCGCATGTGTCACTCTACCGGCTAGCCGCGCCCGTTGCCGTCGCGGTACTGTTGTTTCAGGGCGCGATTGACGTCGCGTTCGGCGTCGCGTCTGGCGATGGACTGGCGTTTGTCGTACTGCCGTTTGCCGCGTACGAGGGCAATCTGGACCTTGGCCAGGCCGGCGTTGTTGATGTACATGCGCAGGGGGATAATGGTCCAGTTGCGCTGGGTGGCGCGAGAGTGCAGGTGATCGATCTGGCGTCTGTGGAGGAGCAGTTTGCGGGAGCGGGTCTCCTCGTGGTTGAAGCGATTGCCGTGTCGATACTGGGCTATGTGCACGCCCATGAGCCAGGCCTCGCCGTCGCGGACGAGAACGAAGCCCTCGCGCAGGTTTACGGAGCCGACGCGCACGGACTTGATCTCGGTGCCTGTAAGGGCGATGCCGGCTTCGAAGGTCTCTTCTATGAAGTAGTCGTGGCGCGCCTTGCGATTCGTAGCGACGGTGCGGGGCCCGGTCGGCGCGGTCTGTTGCTTTTTTTTCGCCAATGTCTTTTTTGATGGTCAGTGGTCGGTGGGAGCGTCTCGTTACTCCTCGATTCTGAGCAGTTCGAGGGCGCGGTCGAGTTGCGGGTCTTCCTCGTTTTCGACCTGCTCGTTGGTTTCCTCGACGATGATGTCGGGTTCCAGCCCGGTGGCGTCGATGGACCGATCCGACGGCGTGTACCAGAGGGCGATGGTCACGCGGAGAAGGCTTTCATCACTGAGCGTATGGGGCAGTTGTACGCTGCCCTTGCCGAAGGTTGTCACGCCGACCAGACGGGCGCGCCCGACGTCCTGGAGGGCGCCGGCGACGATTTCGCTGGCGCTGGCGCTGCCCTCGTTGACCAGCACGATCATGGGCAGATCTTCGGGTATGAGGGCACTGCCTTCGGTGTTGTAGATTTCCTCGGTGCCGTCGCTGAAGCGTTCGATGAGCACGCGCTCGTCTTCGAGGAAGACGCTGGTCACTCTGATGGCCTCGCGCAGAAGGCCGCCGGGATTGCCGCGCAGGTCGAAGATCAGACCCTGGATATCGTCGGTCAGAAGGTTTTCGAGTTCGTCGCGCAGCTTCTCGCCAGCGTCGACCGAAAACCGTTTGAGAGCGACATAGGCGAATTCGTCATTGTCGCCGTAGAGTTCACTCTTAACGACCGGGACATCGATCTCGTCGCGGGTGACGGAAAACTCCAGGGGATCGTCGAGCCCTTCGCGGCGGACCGTCAGATGTACTTCGGTGCCCTTCGGTCCCTTGATCCGGTTGATCGCTTCGTTCAGGCCGTTCAGTTCGGCCACGTCCTGGCCGTTGATGGCGATGATCAGGTCGCCGCGGCGGATACCGGCGTTCCAGGCAGGTTGATCCTTAAAGGGTTCGATAATGCGAACCGCGCCCTCGTCCTCGGCCCATTCCACCAATGCGCCGATGCCTTCGAAGCTGCCCTCGATGCCTTCCGTGAACCTGGCGGCTTCATCCGGGTCCAGAAAGCCGGTGTTCCTGTCTCTGAGTGTATCCAGCACGCCGCGAATGGCGCCGTAGCTGCGTTCATTGGGCGCGGGCAGTTCTCCGTAATAGTCCTCTTCGACCAGCTCCATCGCTTCCCAGAAAATATCCAGGTCATCGGGCGCGAGAGCGCGATCGGTTTCGGCTGCGACCACGGTGGAGCCGGCGGTCTCGCCGTCGTTACTCAACCGGCCGATCATAAAGCCGAAGCCGGAGCCGACCGTGAAGATTACGGCGGCGATGAGGAGGACGGCGCAGCCGGTAAGATGCAGCTTCTGACGGGAGGAGATCTGTTTGCCCAGACTGAGCCTGGTCAGTGCAGTCTGTTCAACATTCTTGCTCATACGGTGAATCCTGGGCCGATTCGGTAAGGGCGAACTGCCGCGCTGGAGCCGCCCGCTGTCCCCTGGGACGAAACGAGTCTGACAGGGAGTCGCTTTGGAACGGATGAACTTTCAGAGATTCTACCATATGAGGTGTTGGCGGAAAAGCAATCCAGCATCCAATGAGTCTTCAGTAACACCATTCGGGCTGGGCGCTGGAATCCGGAAAGGTGAGGAGTGAAGGTCGCGTTGCATAGATGATTGAATTGGGATTCTTGAGAGGGTGAGGAAGGGGGCTATAATTGGGAAGACGGATCTGCTTCAGGTAGGTGATTGTGCGCACTCTTGGATGGAGCCCTTGGACAGGAGAGGCAACAGTAAATGCCGGAGGGGAAGAGATGACAATCAGGACGGAGGATATTCAGCGACCGCCGCGGTCGCTGGTCGAGGGGCTGGCGGAGATTGGGTCGGCAACAGCCAGCGGGGAGCTGAGCCGGCTGGGCATCAGCGACCCGCAGATTCGGGGGCCGCAGCCATGGACACCCGGAAAGGTCGCGGCGGGGCCGGCGCTGACGCTCCAGTTCATGCCCAAGCGGGAGGACCAGTACAGCGTAGACGAATACAACGACCCGGAGAAGCAGCTTCACCGCCACGTCCTGTACCATACACAGCCGGGGGATATGGTGGTCGTTGACGCGAGAGCGAATATGGCGAGCGGGGTGTTCGGCGAGATGATGCTGACCTATTTTCAGGGCCGGGGCGGCGCCGGGGTGGTCATCGACGGCTGTATTCGCGACTACCCCAAGGCGCAGGAGCTGGAGCTGGGGCTGTGGCTGCGGGGGGTGACGCCGAACTTCCACACACAGACGAACATTTTCCCCTTTGCGGTGAATGTGCCGGTGGCCTGCGGCGATACGCTGGTGATGCCGGGCGACATCGTGATCGCGGATGACGACGGCGTGGTGGTCGTACCGATTGCGCTGGCGGAGGAGCTGCTGGATAAGGCCGGCGAGCACGCGGAGTGGGAGGAGTTTTCGCGGATGAGGCTGGCCGAGGGAGGAGACCTGCGCAAGTACTATCCGTTGCGAGAGGACGCGCAGGCGGAGTACGAGGCCTGGAAGGAACAACAGTAATCAGCGGTCAGTGGCTGGAGGTTGGCAACTCAACTGTTGCGGAGGCAGAGGGGGTGAAGAGAACGGCTTGAAATGTGGTATTATCGGGTTGTCGCCGCAGGTTTCAGTATTGGATGGGAAGAGTTCCGGTGTCTTCGTTTGCCGAATCCAGGAGAATGCCCGGCAGTGAGTGGTTGAAGAACAGGCCGCGGCTGTTGGAAGGCGTTTATGCAGGCTCAAAGTCGACCTTGCAGCTACTCTACCCCCTGCTGAAGCGGGTTCTGCCGGCGCGGTTCACGGAGCGCGTTTTCGTTTGGAGCGAAGAGGTATCGAAAGGTTATCTCTTCAACTGCCAGATGTGCGGGCAGTGTATTTTGCACAGCACAGGCATGACCTGCCCGATGAACTGCCCGAAGAACCTGCGCAACGGGCCTTGCGGCGGCGTGCGGCAGAACGGGCACTGCGAGGTGATCCCGGAGATGCCGTGCGTGTGGGTGCAGGCGTGGCGGCGGGACGCGCAGATGGGGCGCTACGGGGGCGAGATCCAGCTCTTGCAGCCGCCTGTTAATCGCGCTCTGCAGAACAGCAGCGCGTGGCTGAACCTGCTGGAGGGGGCCGACGCGCAGCCGCCATCCGGCTGGTCAACGATTGAGCTGGAGTAGAACGGTCTGGCGCCGGCCTGCTCTTTGCGTCTCTCGTAAGCCGAGACTCGCATCGCATTCCTCGGACTTAGAGAACCCACCTCCTTAACATACTCATGGCAGATTCAGACCAGACTCCTTCGGCCGCTGACTGGGAACTACAAAGCGGCGAATCCCGACTGCTGCAGGTCTTGGAGGCCGGCCATTTTGCGGTGACGGCGGAACTGAACGCGCCGGATTCGGCGGACCCAAAGGATGTGTACGCCAATGTCGCGGAACTGGGCGACGTATGCGACGGCATCAATGCGACGGACGGTTCGGGCGCGAACTGCCATATGAGCAGTGTGGCCTGTTGCGCGCTGATGGCGCGGGCGGGCTATGAGCCGGTCCTGCAGATGGGTTGCCGGGACCGCAACCGGATTGCGATTCAGGGTGATCTGCTGGGCGCGGCGGCGCTGGGTGTGCGCAACGTACTCTGCCTGACAGGCGACGACGTGAGCGCGGGCGACCAGCCGGAGGCGAGACGTGTCTTCGATTTTGACGCGCTGCATCTGCTGCGCACGGCCCGGATTATGCGGGACCAGGGGGTCCTGCTGAGCGGACGAAAATTAACATCGCCGCCCGACTTTTTCCTGGGCGCGGCTGCGAACCCGTTTGTGCCGCCACAGGACCTGCGACACCTGCGTCTGGCGAAGAAGATCGAGGCGGGCGCGCAGTTCATCCAGACACAGTACTGCTATGACGTGCCGGTTTTCGAGTCGTTCATGCGCCGGGCGCGGGATATGGGGCTGCATGAGAAGGTCTATTTGCTGGTAGGCGTGGGGCCGCTGCGCTCGGAACGGGCGGCGGAGTTCATGCGCAGCCGGGTGCCGGGCGTGCATATCCCGGATGCGGTGGTGGACAGGCTGGCGAAGACGCCGCGGAAGGGAAAGCGGGCGGAGGGCATCCGGATCTGCGTGGAGATCATCGAGGAGGTGAAGCGGATCGAAGGGGTGCACGGGGTCCATATCATGGCGTACCGTCAGGAGGAAGCGGTGCCGGAGATTGTGGAGCGGGCGGGGATATTGCGGGAGAAGACGAAGAAATAGATTGACTTCAGACCACATATCGAGAGCTACCGTGACCGGTAGCTCTTTTTTGTCGCCTTCCGGCGGGGAAAGGAGGGAGAAAAAACCTGTTTGTCAAGCATCATTTTGCCGGGTATACTTTATATAGACTTTAATGTTTTGGCTCCAGTCTGGTTCTCCGTTGATTCCCTTTGCCAAGCGTAGCGCGTAACTCAAGCCAACCCCAAAAAAAGGAGCGAACCATGAAGAAGCATGTGATCACTCGACGCCAATTCATTCGCGTGTCCAGCATGACCGTCCTCGGAAGCGCGCTGGTCGCCTGCGGCGCGCCGGCAGCGCCCGCCGAGGAACCGGCGGAAGCGCAGGCAGAGACTGAAGCGGCATCAGAGCTGCCGGCAGCTACTTCAGGTCAGTATTCGGAGAGCCCAACCAGCGCCGAGCTGGTTAGCGCCGGTGAACTGCCTCCCGTCGAGGAACGGTTGCCCGCGAATCCGCTCGTGTGGGCGGACTACGACGTCGTTGCGATGGAGAAGGAGCAGGGCCAGTACGGCGGCACCGTCCGCATCGGCAATGCGGGCGGCATCAACGGCCTCGCCACCTTTGGATTGGCCCGCTACACGGCTGACGATACCCGCACTTTCGTAGCCGACATGGCCGAGAGCTGGGAGGTCTCAGACGACGCCACCAGCTTCACGTTCCACCTGCGCGAAGGCCATAAGTGGTCCGACGGCACGCCACTCACGGCCCACGATATGCAGTGGTATTACGACAATGTCATCCACTCGGAGTATCTCGATGCGCCGATGGGCTGGGCAGGCATGGAGACCACGACCGACAGAATCGTGGCCGTGGACGACTTCACCGTCCGCTTTGAGTTCGCGAAGCCAAACTCGCTCTTCCTCGAACTGAGCCGCGGCGTTGCCGGCGGCGAAGCCGGTCTGTGGAGCCAGTCAGCGCCCCACTATGTACAGAAGTACCATCCTGACTATAACCGGATGGACAAGTATGACGAGCCCAAGGAGCAGTTCCAGAAGGAGGTGCAGGATCGACTGCCCTTCCAGATGACCATTCAGGACCCTGAGCGCCCGGTACTGTGGGGCTGGAAGCCGTTCGAATACGCTGAGGGGCAGATCGCCCGCCTCGACCGTAACCACTATTTCCACTGCGTCGACCGCTGGGGTCAGCAGATGCCCTATATCGAAGTGATGGAGAACCTTCTTCTTGGTTCACGCGACAAGGATGTCATTTTGCTCAAGCTGGTCGCGGGGGAGACCCACTGGGAACGCCGTCTCGGCTCTGTTACCGACGTACCATTCCTTAACGAACAGGCCGGCGACACGCTCGATTTCATCTACACGATCAAGCCTGAAGGCGCGCAGCAGGGCATCTATTTCAGCGCACACGCCGATGATGAAAACATGGACGCCCTCCTCAAACAGGCCGACTTCCGCCGCGCGCTCTCTATCGCAATCGATCGCGCCACCATCAACGAGACCGCCTACTTTGGCCTTGGCAAAATCGGCCATGGCTTCAGCCTGCCCGGCGTCTTTGACCCCGAGATCGATGGCAAGTGGGTCGAATACAATCCCGAAGCCGCCTCTCAGATGCTGGACGACCTGGGCCTTACGGAGAGAGACGACGAAGGCTTCCGCACCTACGAAAACGGCGAGACCATGACCTTCATTCTGGGATCCGCCCCCGGCTGGCATCCCGGCGCCCAGGAATCGGCGGAGATTGCGGCGGAGGGCTGGAACGCGATTGGACTGCGTACCGTCGTCACGGTCGCGTCCCCCGGCGACATGATCGCCGAGTGGAGAGAGGGCATTTCGCACGCCTATGTTCGTTCCAGCATTGGCGGCGACGTCATGTTCGACCTCAAGCACAGCACGGGGCTGCGCTGGGGCGCGCCCTCCTACCGCTGGTGGGTGACACGGGATTTGCCCGCTGACGAGGTCCAGGGTGTTGAGCCGCCCGACGACCTGAAGTACTTCCTCGAACT
Organism: Caldilineaceae bacterium; assembly: GCA_965200615.1. GTDB lineage: Bacteria > Chloroflexota > Anaerolineae > Caldilineales > Caldilineaceae > Bin5. The sequence goes on from OZ241377.1 coordinate 4,579,118, forward strand.
GGGTGACAAAATTCTCAGCGTCATCAGCGAGGAAGAACGCGAAGAGCTGATCCACGAGCGCCGCGTCTGGATGGCCGACACCTGTTGGTTCATCGGCATGGTCCAGACGGTGCCGCACGTCCTCGTTGCCAACAAGAAGCTGCGCGGCATCTGGGGCAGGGAAGAGGAGATTCCCTGGAAACTCGGCGCGGGAGACGAGGAGTTCTGGCCGCGTTCCTGGTTCTGGACTGAGTAACGGTTGCCGCTTGTTCGCGAGCGACTCGTTCGCCGTCAATCGACGACTTTGCGTCATGTGAAATGAGGAGCCTTTCACTGATCTTCACCTGTTGAACAGGCCTGGCGATCTGTGAAAGGCTTTTCTATTCTCTCCCGCACCGCTTAGCCGTAATGACGTCATTGGATACCGGCTGGTAGGAGTGAGGCTCAGAACCTTGGACCCTAAAGCGCGTTTTGACGGCCATTCAGCGTAGGTTATCTTGATTCACGATACCGCCAGCCTCAAGCTGCACTTCATTATCATTCCATGAAAACCTACATTTTGCAGCGTTTCATCCAGATGATCATCGTCATGGTCGTGGTCATGCTGGTCAGCTTCATCATTGTCGAGCTCCCGCCCGGCGATTTCCTCACCACGCTGCGCGAGCAGCTCACTGAGCAGAACGTCGACCCCAAGGTCATCGACTCGACCGTGGAAATGTACCGGGCGCGCTACGGTCTTGGCGAGAACTGGTTCATCCGCTTTGGCAAATGGGCGTGGTCCCTGATGAAGGGGGACATGGGTTATTCGATGCAGCACAACCGCCCCGCCAGCGAACTCATGGGAGAGCGCCTCAGCCTGACCATCTGGATCAGCATTGCCACTCTTATTTTCATGTTCGTGGTGGCCGTCCCTATAGGCATGCTCTCCGCCATCAAACAGTACTCGGCCTGGGACCACTCCTTCACTTTCCTCGCGCTATTGGGGGTCTCCGTGCCCAGTTTCATTACGGCGCTCGTTTTTCTGCTGCTGTCGGTCACATTGCTCGGCGCGACCACGGTTGCCGGCCTCTTCTCCCCCGAATATGTGACGGCTGAATGGTCATGGGCCAAGTTCGTGGATATGTTAAAGCATGTCTGGATCATATTGTTTATCGTCGGGCTGGGCGATACAGCCAGCACCATCCGCGTCATGCGGGCGCGCATGCTCGACACGCTCGGCGAGCCATATATCGACACCGCCCGCATGAAAGGGCTGTCCGGCGCCAAGATCTACTTTCGCCACGCTCTGCGCGTCGCTATCAATCCCATCATTTCCAGCATCGGCCTGCGCTTCCCGCAGATCATCAGCGGCTCAACGATCGTCGCCATCGTTCTGACGCTGCCTCTGATCGGCCCCCTGCTGCTCGACGCACTACTCGGCGAGGACGTCTACCTCGCCTGCAGTATTCTGGTCGTTCTGACCCTGGCCCTCGTCATCGGCAACTTCCTCGCGGACCTCGCCCTGGCCTGGCTTGACCCGCGAATACGATTCGAAAACTAGAAGGAGCGTTCAGTGGAGCAAAATGTTGCGAAGAACGGCCGGCTGCCACATGAGGAAATCGAGGCGGAAGAGCGCTTCGACGTAACCAAACAGGTCTCCTACGGCCGCCTCATCTATCTGCGCTTCCTGAGAAACCATGCTGCCGTGGTCGCCGCCTTCGCGCTGATATTCATCTATCTGATAACGCTGGCCTGTCCTTTCTTCGCCCCTTACGATCCCAACACTCGCTTCCTCGAAAAGGTCGCTCATCCTCCGCTTCTGCCCACGTTCATCGACGCCGAAGGACAGTTCCACCTGCGGCCGTTCGTGTACGCCACCGTGCAGTCACGCGACCCGAAAACGATGGAGCGCATGTACACGAAGGACACGGCCCAACGCTTTCCTTTGCGACTGTTCGTGCGCGGAGACGAGTACGATTTTCTCTTCTGGCACAGCGACCTGCATCTTTTCGGCGCGCAGGATTCGCCGGTCTTTCTGCTGGGCGCCGACACGCAGGGCCGGGACCTCTTCTCCCGCATCCTTTTCGGCGGCCGCATCTCAACCACTGTCGGCCTGATCGGCGTCGCTATCAGCCTCATTCTCGGCATTGTCATCGGCATGGCGTCCGGCTACCTCGGCGGAGCGGTCGACTCCGTGATCCAGCGCGGCATCGAAGTGCTCCTTTCCTTTCCGAGCCTGCCGTTGTGGATGGCGCTTTCTCTGTCTCTGCCGCGACACTGGAGCTCAATTCGCATCTTTCTGCTCATCACCATCCTGCTATCGATTGTCGGCTGGGGCGGCCTGGCGCGGGTTGTGCGCGGCATGACGCTCGCAGTTAAATCTGAAGAGTTCGTGCTCGCGTCCCGCATGGGCGGCGGGGGCGCCTGGTGGATTCTGCTTCGCCACATCCTGCCCACCAATCTGAGCTACGTAATCGTGGCGGCGACGCTGGCCGTGCCCGGCATTATTCTCGGCGAAACTGCCTTGAGCTTTCTCGGCCTTGGCATCCAGCCCCCCATGATCAGTTGGGGCGTGCTGCTCCAGGACGCGCAGAAAGTCTCGTTTCTCTCGCAGATGCCCTGGCTGATCGCCCCGGCATTCTTTATCATGGCGACCGTCCTCGCCTTCAATTTCATCGGCGACGGGTTGCGCGACGCCCTTGACCCATACTCCAACTTCTGATTTCTTGCTATCTTAATCTGTACGACCAGCCGCTCCCATTTCGATGAACACCGCTCCCGATTCCGATAAAGTCCTGGATATCCGCGATCTCCAGGTCAGCTTTCGCTCCATTGCCGGTACAACGCGTGCGGTCAACGGTGTCAGCCTCGACGTGCGCAGCGGCGAGATTGTGGGATTGGTCGGCGAAAGCGGCTGTGGCAAGAGCGTCACCATCCGCAGCATCGTCGGCCTGGTTCCGTCGCCGCCGGCTCTGTTCGAGAGCGGAGAGATCTGGCTCCGTACACGCCGCGGCATGACCGAGACGCTTTCCCTGCACAAGAACATGAAGGCGCTGCGGCAGATACGCGGGCGTGATGTCTCAATGATCTTCCAGGAGCCGATGCGCTCCGTTCACCCGATGATGACCATCGGCAAGCAGATCACCGAGGGAATCCTCGAGCACGAGGTCGTCGACCCCGCCGAGGCCTACGAGCGCACGGTCGAAATGCTCGACCTTGTCGGCCTTCCCAATCCTGCCGACCAGATGAATCGCTACGCGCACGAGCTTTCCGGCGGGATGCGGCAACGCGCCCTGATTGCCCTCGCCCTGGTATGCCATCCCCAGCTCCTGCTGGCGGACGAGCCGACCACTGCGCTCGACGTAACCATTCAGGCCCAGATCCTCGAGCTGATCCGGAACCTGCGCGAGCGCATGCGTATGTCGGTGCTTCTCATCACCCATAATATGGGCGTCGTCGCCAACCTGGCCGACCGCATTTCCGTCATGTATCTGGGCAAGATCATGGAAACCGGCACGGTTGAGGAGATCTTCAAGGAGCCGGCCCACCCCTACACGCAGGGCCTTCTGGCGTCGATGCCGAGTCTTTTCAGCCAGCCCAAGACGCACCTGCAATCCTTGCGCGGCGTCGTCCCCGAACTCGCCATGGCGCCCAAGGGTTGCGTCTTCGCCGACCGCTGCCCCCACGTCATGCCCAAGTGCGACGAAACGCCGCCCGTGGTCGAACTGCGAGCCGACCATAGCGCGGCCTGCTGGCTCTATGCCGATGTTGGAGAGCCGCGGGGCACACATGCCGAAACAGGCCAGCCGTCTCTCTCAGGTGACCGCACGCCGGTTGATTCCCCGCAAAGAGTCGAAGTGATCCCGCTGGCCAGGTCTGAACCGACGACAGGCACTGCCCAGGCTACACCCGCTGATAACGAAATTGCCCAATTGCAGATTGAGAGCGTCGCGCTCCACTATCCGATTCTCAGGGGTCTTTTGCGACGTCAGGTTGGGACGGTCCGCGCCGTAGACGGCGTCGATCTGACGATCCGCCGGGGTGAGACGCTTGGCCTTGTCGGCGAGTCCGGCTGCGGCAAGACATCGGTTGGCCGTCTCGTTGCACGCCTGGTCGAGCCGACAGCCGGTCGTATCCGCTTTGGCGCGGACGGGGGTCTTGAAGAGATCACCCACATTTCGCAAAAGGAGATGAAGCGCGTCCGCCGTTCGATGGGTATGGTCTTTCAAGATCCCCTCTCGTCCCTGAACGCGCGCATGAACATCCGCAACATCGTCGGCGAGCCACTCATGCTTCATCAGGTGGCTAAGGGAAGGGCGGTCGATGACCGCGTGGGCGAACTGCTGGAGATGGTCGGGCTGAGAGCGGCGCACCAGAGCCGCTTTCCCCATGCTTTCAGCGGCGGACAGCGTCAGCGGATTGCCATCGCTCGTGCCCTGGCCACCGAGCCAACTTTCCTGGTTGCGGATGAGCCGGTCTCGGCGCTCGATGTTTCCGTCCAGGCCCAGATCCTCAATCTGTTGTTGACACTCCAGCAGCAGCTCAATCTATCGATGCTCTTCATCGCGCACGACATCGCGGTCGTCCGCCATATCAGCGACCGCATCGCCGTGATGTATCTGGGCAAGATCGTCGAACTTGGCGAAGCCCGCGAGATCTGCGTCCGGCCCGTTCATCCCTACACGGAAGCGCTCCTGGCATCGATCCCTCTGCCGATGCCCGGGCTGGAGACGTTGCGGGAGATGCCCAAAGGCGATCTTCCCGACCCCGCCAACCCGCCCGCAGGTTGCCGCTTCCATACTCGTTGTCCCTACAGCCAGCCGATCTGCGAGCGGGAGGAGCCGCCACTGCGACCCTTTGCCGGGGATGCAGACCACTTCGGCGCCTGCCACTTCCAGGATGAACTGCAGCTTCAGGGCGTTGAGGAGATTGGCGACCTGGGCGCCTCCGCAACGACGAGCACAGGGGCAAAGTGAGCGACGGTGCGGCCAAATGGAGGCAAATCCCGCTTCAATTCGATCGCGTCTTTCAGTAATTCGTTGAGTCGCATCTCAGGCCGCTAAGGAGTTGCCATGCCTGTACAGATGGCCCAGTACGGAACAAAGCACTCACACGCTGCAGGCAAAATAATCGCCATGCAGGAAAATCCCGGAGTTGAACTGGTTGGCGTCTATGAACCTGACGCAGAGCGCCGCGCGCAGCTCGCAGGCTCCGATACCTGTTTTGCGACCGTGCACTGGTTCGAGTCGGCGCAGGAGATGCTGGCCGACCCTGCTATCGTCGCGGTGGCGTCCGAAGGGCTTAACATCGAGAGCCTCGACCAGACCGAGGAAATCGTGGCGGCGGGCAAACACGTATGGTACGACAAATCTCCCGGAGACAACTGGGCGCAATGGCAGCGCGTCGTTGCCGCCGCCCACGAGAAGAACCTGATCATTCAGATGGGTTACATGCTGCGCTACCACGACGGTTTCCAACAGATCGCCGAATGGGCCAACAGCGGTTTCCTCGGCCACGTCTTCTCAATCCGCGCGCACATGTCAACCAACATTCCTATTGACCGTCGCAAGCAGATCAGCGCCCATCGGGGCGGCATCTTCTACGAACTCGCCGGGCACATGCTCGATCAGATCATTTGGATTCTTGGCAGGCCCGCCAAAGCTGCCTGCTTTTTGCGCACAGATGATCACGGTACGGGCGAACGCGTCGACGGGTTCGCCGACAACACTTTGGGCGTTTTCGAGTTTGACGGGGCCATGGCAATGGTGGACATTGCGGCGATGGAAACGCAGCCGATGGCCCGCCGCTACGAAGTCTACGGTGCCGCGGGCAGCGCTATCATCGTCGAGCCCTTCGAACCGGGTTCGCTCATCCGGCTCTGCCTGGCAGACGATTTTGGAGAATACTCCGCCGGTGCGCAGATGGTCCCATTCCAGAGCCGCTCACGACAGGAACTTTATCACCAGGAACTGAAGGCGTTCCTGCGCACCATCGCCGGCGAGCAGGAGCCGGACAGGCTGCCTGAGCACGATCTTCTTGTACAGGAGATCCTGCTGCGCGCAGTGGGAACGCTCGTGGACTGACGACAATTTACTGTTCTTAACGGGGTGGAGCAATGAAATGTATCGGTATTGAGTTTCCGGAACTGGGCGAAGCCAGACTTTTCGATCTGCCTGACCCACCGCAACCCGGCCCAACCGAGATTGTCACACGGACGCTCTTTTCGGGCGTCACCAACGGCACCGAGCGCCACAGCTTGATGGCGGACTTTGGCAGCCGCTTCCCAGCCCGCGCGGGCTACCAGCATGTAAGTGTTATTGAGGAGGTGGGGCGTCGCGTCGAACAGGTCTCAACGGGCGAGACAGTGTTTCTGGGCAATCACGGCGGCCACCGGGGCTGGCACCTGGTCGATCTGGCCGCCTCCAACGAACGCGAGCGTCTCTGCCTCAGACTTCCGCCCGAAATGGAGCATGAGTATTGCGCTCTCTTCGGCATCGCAGGCGTAGGCTTCAGGCACTCGCGGCGCATCCGCGTCGCCGCGCCGATGCGCGTATGGGTTGCCGGCCTGGGGTTGATCGGCCAGTCAGTGGCGCAAGCCTCTCGGGCGCTCGGCGCCCACGTCACCGTCACCGACGTCGACCCGCGCCGCCTGCAGATCGCAGCGCAACTCGGCGCCCACCGCGTGATCGACATCAGCGCCGATAGCGCCGTCGAATTTCTCACTGAGGGCGGGCCCTATGACCGGATCGTCGACGCCTGCGGCGCGCCCGACCTTTTCGACTTCATCTACGAGCGCAAGTTGCTCGCGCTCTACGGCGCGATCGGCGCGTTGGCCGGCCGGCAGCCGACCGTTTTTCATCAGACGATGCTGCACGCTTTGCGGGCGTCGATCGAGTCATCATCCCACTTTACGTTAGAAGATCTGGGAATCCTGCGCCATTTTTGCCAGTTGGGCACGGTTCGCATTGCGCCGTTGGTGACGCACCGTGCCCCGGTGAACGAAGCCCCCGCCATTTACGCAACCATGCGCGACGATCCGGCTGAACTCCTTGGCGTGATCTTCGACTGGCAAACTTGAGATGCGACAAACTGACGAGGGCGGGGATATTGCGGGAGAAGCCGAAGGATTAGCGGATTGGGGCGGTTTCTTCTATTGCGAAACAACCCTATCTATTCGGCAGGACAAAAAAGAAGCGGGCGCCGCCTTCGGCGCGGTTTTCGACGCCGATGACGCCGCGGTGGGCTTCGACGATAGCCTTGGCGATGGTAAGGCCGAGGCCTGAGCCGCCGCCGCGGGCGCGGCTGCGGGACTGCTCGACGCGGTAGAACTGTTCAAAGACTTTAGGAAGACTTTCTTCAGGGATGCCCGGCCCTGAATCGAAGACGTCGACACGCACGCCGCCCAAGACACCTTGGGCGCTTACGGCGACGGAGCCGCCTGGAGACGTGTGGCGCACGGCGTTGCCGATCAGATTGGTCAGGACGCGGCCGATGAGGCCGGCGTCGAGCCTGACGGGGTCGACGCGGGGGTCGGCGCTGCCGGAGAGTCCTATGCCGAGTTCTTCGGCCTGGACAGCGAAGCTCTCCAGCGTGTCGGAAATCAGATCGGACAGAGAGATTGGCTGGCGGTCCAGTTTGAGGCCGCCGGCTTCAATTTCGGCCATCTCAAACAGCTCGTCGATCAGGACTGAGAGGGCGGCCGCGTCGAACTGGATTGTGCGCAGGTAGCGCTGTGTTTCATTCAGGTCGGTGATGTAGCCGTCGGCCAGCGCTTCCACGAGGGCCTGGATTGAGGCGAGGGGTGTGCGGAGATCATGGCCGATCCAGGCCAGCAGATTGCGGCGCATCTGTTCGGTTTCGCGGTGCCGACTTTCGGCCGCCTCAAGCCGGGCAGCCATCTGGTTAAAAGTTTCTCCGAGCCGCGCCAGTTCATCTTTACCGACTACCCCTACGCGCACGTCCCGCCTGCCTTCGGCAATGGCGGATGCGGCCCGGTCCACCCATTGTATCTTTTCGGTCAGGGCGGTCGAGAGGAAGTAGCCGAGCGCGGTGGCGATGCCGCCGGCAAAGATGAGAAGCACGGCGGCCAAGCGCAGGTCGTGATCGCTGGCAAACATGAGCCGGGCGGTTACAAAGACGTTGAGAAAGGTGAGTAGGCTGGCGAATCCGTAACCGCCAAGCAGGGTCCAGCTGAGGCGAGGGGAGTAGTGGAGCCAGCCCAAGCGGTAGACCAGGTAGACGGCGGAGACGGACAGAAATGCTGTGGCTGTGAGGAACTGCGCCATCGCCCACAGTTCCTCGGTCGGTGGGGTGAGGACAGCCCGGAACAGGAGCAGACCACCGAGGACGGCGATAATCACGCCGAGGAGAAAACGGACTGACGGCGAAGCGGGCGATGGTGAAATGGTTGTTGTGTTCATAGGTCATCTAACTGGTGACCAGCTCGGAGTCCTCGGCCGGTCACCGCTCCTTACTCTCCCGTTTCAAAGCGATAGCCAACGCCCCAGACGGTGATGATATGTTGCGGACTCGAAGGGTCCTGCTCAATTTTCTCGCGCAGGCGCCGCACGTGGACAGTGACGGTGCTGGCGTCGATGAACTCTGACACGCCCCAGACCTGATCCAGCAACTGGTCCCGGTTAAAGACCCGGTTGGGATTGCTGGTGAACATCCACAGCAGATCGAACTCCTTGACTGTGAGAGGAATTTCCTTGCCTGCGACGGTCGCCTGGCGAGTGCGTGGGTCGATGTGGATATTGCCGCAGGTTACAGGTTGGTCGCCGCCCGGGGGTGCGGGGGCCTGCTGCGTGCGCCGCAAGACAGCCTTCACCCTGCTAACCAGTTCGCGCGTGCTGAAGGGTTTGACGACGTAGTCGTCGGCTCCCAGCTCCAGACCGAGGATGCGGTCGATTTCGTCTCTACGGGCTGTGAGAAGGATGATAGGAATCGAGCTGGTCGCCCGCACTTGGCGGGTAATCTCATAGCCGTCTACGCCCGGCAGCATTACGTCGAGGATGAGCAGGTCCGGCGGATCGGATTCCAGAAGATTCAGAGCGGCCAGCCCATCGTCCACCACAGTAGCGTCGAATCCTTCCCGCACCAGATAAAGTTTGACAACCTCACTAATGCTGGGTTCGTCGTCAACGACCAGGATTCTGACGCCGGCCATGGCAGGTGGACTTCCTTACAAAAATGCCGCGGAGAGGTGTTTGCAACGCCAATGGTTAAGAATCCGGTAATCTTTACCCACTGGCAGAACAACTTCCAACTGGTATACTATATGTTGCGGAACATTGCCGATACCATTGTTGCATAACATGTTCATTTAACCAATCTTAAGGAGGAACATACCCCATGCAACTGAGAAAACCGCTTTCTTTGATTCTTATAGCGATACTGATGTTCTCAAGCGCGGTTGTCCTGCTTCCCACTGAAACTGCCCTGGCGGAAGAAGGGGATGACAAGATGGACGAAGGAGTTGCCTTCCTGGTACGCATTGAGAACATCTCCGCTGACAGCAACCTGCCTACGCCATTTGCGCCTGGCGTCTGGGTATTGCACAGCGAGCCGGGTCCTCTCTTCATAGAAGGTGAAGCAGATAAGGGATACGGCCTGGAGGCGCTGGCTGAGGACGGCGACCCGTCCGCACTGGCTGAAGCCCTGAACGGCATGGGCCTGCAGGCAGGCGTCTTCAATACGCCGGCCGGCGCCGATGGGCCTGGTGTAGCGTTGCCTGGCAGCGCCGGCATGATGGGAGAGATGCCACCCGGGAGCGCGTATGAGTTTGAGGTAAAGGCCACGCCTGACACGCCCTACCTTTCCTTTGCCACCATGTTCGTGCAGTCCAACGACCTTTTCATCGGGCCGGGAGAGGCGGGCATAGCCCTCTTCGATATGGACGGGATGGCGATGGAAGGGATGCAGGACGTAACCGCGGAAATACAGCTGTGGGATGCGGGCACCGAGGCCAATGAGGAGCCGGGCGTAGGCGGCGAACAGGCGCCACGACAGTCCGGACCCAACATGGGGGCCCCTGAGATCGACGGCACCGTTCATGTCGTAGATGACGGCTACACCTACCCTGAAGTCTCCGCTCTCGTTAGGGTCACCATCGACAAGGCGATGATGATAGAAGCGGGCATGGAGAAGGACGACGAGATGATGTCCGACAAGGATGACAAGATGATGTCGGACAAAGACGGTATGATGGGCGAGATCATGTTGATGGAAGAAGGGGACACGCCTTATACCGTAGCGGCAGGTGACACGCTCGGAACTATCTCCCGGCGCGCCTACGGCGCCAGCAAGTACTGGGAGGTGATTTGCAGCGCAAACGGGTTGGCGAACTGCAATTTCATCCATGTCGGTGATGAGCTGATGCTCCCATCGCATGTCGACGCCATGGCCAAGATGGACATGATGATGGGCGAAAAAGATGGCATGATGGGTGAGAAGGACGAGATGATGTCCGACAAAGACGGCATGATGATGGGAGACATCATGTTGATGGAGGATGGAGATACGCCTTACACGGTGGTGGGCGGAGACACGCTTGGCGGCATTGCCAAGCGCGCCTACGGCAACACCAACTACTGGAAGGCGATCTGCAGCGCTAACGAGTTGGAGAACTGCGACCGCATCGATATCGGAGACGAGTTGCTGCTGCCCACACAGGCTGAGGCCAAAGATATGATGGACAGCATGATGATGGACGACGGTATGGATGCGATGGACAAAAAGGACGATATGTAGGAAATGAGGGTCACCTGACCCAGGGCGGAGTACGGAGGCGCGCAGTGCGCGCCTCCGTTTGCACATAAAAGATACTGAGATGATCGTGAAAACTCTTACGAAAGCATTGACCGACAATGGAGTCGGACGGCGTAATCGTCCCGACCCAGGTCACAATTGCGCCGTTCGACTGAGTTGTAGACGACATCAGGGTGAAAGGCGCTACCGAATCGTTCTACTGACGTTGATCTGTGGGTTGCTACTGGCCGGCTGCGCAATGCCGGAAATGATACCGACCCAGAGCGACCAGGACAGTCAGAGCGATCAGGGCGCGAAAGTGGAAGCGATTCGAACTCGAGTCGCGGAGGAGCGGGCCGGGCAAGCTTCGGAAAAGGAAGATGCGATGGCCGACACAAGCGATGGGGCGCAAGGTCAGACTGCTACTGTCGAAAAGTCCGGCGGGGCGTTGGTTCCCGGCCCGACGGCGGAACAGCTGGAACTTCTGGCCAAATTGCGGCCGCAGGGAGAGGCGCCAGAGCTTCTCAACGAGGTGTGGCTGAACTCGGAGCCGCTGAAGTTGGCGGATTTACGGGGCAATGTCGTGCTGGTCGAGTTCTGGACCTATGGGTGATACAACTGCGTAAACGTAATTCCCTCGTTGAGGGAATGGCACGAGAAGTACGCGGATGACGGTTTTGTGATTATCGGCGTTCACACGCCTGAGTTCAGGCACGAACGGGATGTGCAAAACGTCGAGAATTCCCTTACCCGGCTATCGATCCCATTCGCTGTTGCAATCGACAATGATTGGAAGACGTGGCGCTCCTATAACAATCGCTACTGGCCGGCGATGTACTTCATCGACAAGACCGGACAGATCCGCTACCTTAAGATTGGTGAAGGCCAGTACGGATACTCGGAGTCGGTGATTCAGGCGCTGCTGGCCGAACCATACACGACCAACTAATCTGGAGCAGTCGTATTGCGCAAATGCGGGGGCTTTGACCTGCCTCCGCGTGCGCGCTCTGAACCGGACGCACTCCACTTTGCCTCTTGGGTTCCCGGCAGTTGTGCATCGTGTAAGCCGGCCGCCTGCCCAGACTCTCCCCTGCGACAGCAAAACCCAGCCGCAATGGAAAATCCTTCAGCTTCAACGCTCAGGACCGGATTCGAGACTGATAAAACAGTTCTCCAGTCCAATACCTTGTTTTTGAGCGGGCCATTCGGCGCCGGCAAGACGACGGCGGCGATTGAGCGCGTCCTGTGGCTGCTGCGCCAGGAGCGGGTACGGGGCGACCAGATACTGGTATTGGCGCCACAGCGCAGTCTGGGACAGCCCTACCAGGAGGCGTTACGCAGTTCTGAAGTGTCGGCGGGGACGCTGGTGCAGGTGACGACGGCAGCATCTCTTGCCCGTTCGAGTGTAGCGCTATACTGGCCGCTGGCTGCGCGCGAGGCCGGCTTCGCTGAGCCGCACAGAGAGCCGACCTTTCTCAACCTGGAGACGACGCAGTACCATATGGCCGGTCTCGTGGAGAGAGCGGCCCAACAGGGAGAGTTCGACGCGATCCGTCTGCAGAGGAGTCGCATCGTCAGCCAGGTGCTGGACAACCTGAACAAAGCGGCGCTGCACGGTTTCAGCTTAGAAGAGGCCTACGGTCGTCTTGAGAGCACCGTCCCGCCTGGCGAGAAGATGGTCGCACGGTTGAATGTTTTGCGAACGGGCCGCCGTATCAGCCAGGCGTTCCGGCAGTTGTGTTTGCAGGAATCGCTGGTCGATTACAGCCTGCAGATGCAGATCTTTTTGCAGGTGATACTCGAGAACGAGTGGTGCAGGACCCATCTGTTCCGCAGTTTTCGCCATCTGATCTTCGACAATGCCGAGGAGGAGACTTTCGCGGCGCAGGAACTGGTGCGCCGCTGGCTTCCCCAGTTGGAGAGCGCGCTGATCGTGAACGATGAGGATAGCGGCTACCGGGCCTTTTTGGGCGCGGACTCGCGGAATGCTGAACGTATGGCTCGCTACACGGAGAAGCGCATCCGGCTGCGGCGGTCTTACGTTGCGGCGCCCGGTTCCTCTGCGCTGACCGGCCGAATCAACCGTGCTGTCAGCGGGCAGGTTGTGAATGGCGGGGAGGAGGGAGCGGAAGGCGAATCGGAACTGGGGGACGGCTGGCCGATTGTGTTTCCTGATAGTTCACACCGATTCTATCCGCAGATGATCGAGTGGGCTGTAGACCGGATCGAGCATCTGGTCAGAGAAGAGGGGGTGGCGCCGGGCGAGATCGCTGTACTGGCGCCCTTTGTGAGCGATGCCCTGCGTTTCAGTTTGCTGTCCAGGTTGGAGGAGAGAGATATTCCTGCCATCAGCCACCGGCCCAGCCGTGCCCTGAACGCTGAGCCGGCGGTGCGGACGCTGCTCACGCTGGCCGCGCTCGCGCATCCAATCTGGCAACGGCGGCCGCCGCGATCGGATGTGGCGCTGGCTCTTGATAGCGCTATCGCCCCCTTGGATCCTGTGCGGGCGAGTGTGCTGGCGCAGGCGGCATACAGCGACAGGGACGGCACGGACGGAGTGCTGATCGCGTTTGAAGAATTGCGGGGGGACGTGCAAAAGCGGGTTTCGTTCGCTGCCGGGGAGCTATACGAAAGGCTCCGCAAATGGCTGGCCGTCTACAGGGCGGAAAGCGAGTTTTCGCCGTTGGACCGATTCTTCGCCCGCATTTTTGGCGAAAAGCTAAGCCAGCCCGGATTTGGATTCCACGAACAGCCGGACGCCGCCCGGATGGCGGATCAGCTGACGCGATCGGCGCGCAACTTTCGGTGGGCGATAGGAGGGCGCGCCTTCGCGGTCGACGGCGGCGAGCAGGAAGGCAGTGACGGGGACGGTCCGCTTTCTCCCCGGCAAGTTGAGACAGGCGGGGCCTACATTGACCTGGTGGAAAGCGGCGCGCTTGGGGCGCTCTATGTGCCGGCGTGGACGGTGGAAGACAGTGCCGTGTTTATTGCGCCGGCATACACTTTTTTGATGCGGAACCGCGCAGTGGATGTTCAGTTCTGGCTCGACATCGGGGCGGAAGGCTGGGGGCAACGCATTCACCAGCCGCTGACCCATCCCTATGTTCTCTCAAGAAACTGGCCGCGAGACAGGAGTTGGGGTGACGCAGACGAGACCCGCAGCCGACAGGAAAGTCTGAGGCGCCTGTTGATCGGACTCCTGCGACGCACGCGGCGCAGCGTGTACCTGGGTTTGAGTGAATATGGCGAGAGAGGAATGGAGCAGCAGGGGCCTCTGCTGAAGCTTCTCAATCGTGTCCAGGTACAGGCATGAGTTCGGCCTTTTCACGGTACAGAAAGCGCTGATTTCGGTGCGCGAACTGGTCGCTGCGGGGAATCTGCCCAGCTATTTGCGGAGGTCAGACGCTTTACGCGGATGGAACCGGTCCTGGCAACTTCCGAGGGATGGATGAGGAAGAGGCGGCTCCGGCCTGAGTACATTCTGTGAAGCCGGTGGTGACTGCAGCAGAAAACGGTGGAGATGCAGGTCCATCGGGCTTTTTTCGCGGGCTTTTGCCGAAACAGTTCCCCCTGTATTACAATGTTTTGACCTTCGTACGTGTGCCTAACCTTCCCCATTTGCACGAGGCATCAGTTGGTCTGCCAAAACACCGACGGAGATTGATGGAACAACAGCGGGCGCGCAAACCGCAACAATTGTCTCCACAGACAACGACTGTATCCACGAGAGATTCGGGCCAGCGGCCTCCACCCATTTGGAATCTGACCACCTCTGCGAACCGTGAGTAGCGACTTCATATTTGGTATCCACGATTTTGGCGGCGAAGAGCATATGCGCGCGGCCAGGAAACCGGGCTGGATCGTGTTCAGCGAGGTGGTGGGTCATGATCCGAACGATCTCACGGGCAAGGATTACAGTTCACTCAGTCGTCAGGGTTTGGGCGTGATCGTTTGCCTGAACAATGGCTACTTTCCCCAGGGTACGCTGCCGCCGAGCAGCGAGTATGCCAACTTCGCTCACCGCTGCGCCAATTTTGTGGGCGCCAGCAAAGGGTGCAGCTGCTGGGTTATCGGCAATGAGATGAACTATGCGATCGGGCGTCCCAGCTTGGCGTCAGCGCTCGATACGCGCAAGCATTTTGGCGACGCGCCGGCCGGCGACCCGACTCTACGGAGCTTGCCTGATCGGTTCAGCGCACTGCTGAGCGCAAACGACAGAGAGGCGATATTGGATTCAGTGGAAGGTGAGGAGCTGATTACACCTCAACTCTACGCCAACTGCTACGGAATGTGCCGACAGGCGATCCATGGCCTGGAGGGTCATGAAGGGGACCAGGTGTTGGTGGGCGCGGTGGCGCCATGGAATACCCAAATGGTCTATCCCGGCAATCCAAGCGGCGACTGGATCAAGTATTTTCAGGACATATTGCTTCAGTGCGGGGCCAGTGGCTGCGACGGAATTACGTTGCATACCTTTACCCACGGGGCGAATCCTACCCTGATTCTGGATAACAGCAAACTGCCGGGCTTTCCCCAGCATCATTGTCACTTTCAAGCATACCGGGACTTCATGCATGCGATCCCGGTCAATATGCGCCAACTGCCCGTATACATAACGGAAACTGATCAAGCCGGACCTTGGGAGAACATGAACCGGGGATGGATTCAGGCTGCCTATGCCGAAATCGATCGGTGGAATCGCCAGAACACACAGAAGATTCGGGCGCTGGTGTTGTACCGCTGGCCACAGCTGGACCGCTGGCATATCAAGGGGAAAGAGGGCGTAATCGAAGATTTTCGAGCGGCGTTACGGCACGACTATCGCTGGAACGTAGAGACTGAACTTGCTCAGCCGGAGCGGCGAATGGAGCGCCAGCCAGACATTCAGCCGGAGGCGCGCCCGAACCCTCAGCCAGAGAAGCCGGTAGAGCGAGGGCCCACAAGGGTTGTAGAGGAGCGGCAAGAGGTCGAAGTTACCGAAGAGATGAGAATGGGCCGCGAGATGGTGTACAGGGTGCAGTGGCTGAAGGGGAAGCCCCCGAGCCCGCTTTACCCAGGCCAGGTCATCAGTTTCCCGGTGACGGTCCGAAATACGGGTACGATTGCCTGGCCGGCCGGGGGACCCCAACAGGTGTCCCTGGGCTATCACTTTTTCCAGAACCGGCAGGAGCTGCCCTACCCTGACGGCGCCCCGGTGCTTACGGGACTGCCCAATGACGTGGCGCCGGGCGAAACGGTCACTATTGACGCGCAGATGGTCATTCCCGACCGTCCAGGCAACTATACGCTTGTCCTGGACCTGATCAGCGGAGGTGAGAACTGGTTCCAGACGATGCAGTCGGACATTCTCACTCGCTGGCTGAGTGTGAGCAAGGCCCCCCAGACGGCTGACGCCGAGCAGGCAGCTGAACCCGAAGCTGAAACTGTAGAGCAGGAGAGAGTAACGGCTGACCCGGCGCCGCAACCGGAAACGACTCCCGATCTGCAAGTGAGGGTGGAAGCGCGTTCGTCTTCTGCGCCCCACGGGCCGCCGGTCGTCGATATCGCGTCGTCGTTACCGCGCGGTGAGAATCCATTCGCGTTACGCACGCTCGATCAGATCCGGAGGCTGGTGATCTGTCACACAGCCGCGCCGTCGGGGGTGCCGATTCAGACGGTTGCGCAGGCCCATATATCGCAGGGTTACCCTGGTATCGCCTACCACTACTTCGTGCTGGAATCGGGAGAAATTCTCCAGGTGGCCGAGGTTGAGGCGGTGGTAAACGATGAGGCGGAGTGGAGCCTGACCGGCGTGAACATCTGCCTGGAGGGAAACTTTGACGAAGCTGTGCCACCCTCGGCCCAACTGACGGCGGCGGCCCAGTTGTGCGCCTGGATGCTGCCTCGCTTCCAGCTGACAGCGGAAAGTGTGGTTGGAATGTGCGAGCTGTTGGACACTTCCAGCCCTGGGAACACGTTCGACAACGATCCTGCTTGGAAGGGAGCGCTCAGCGAGAAGATTATTCAGTTCCTCACCGATTCCCCGCTTTCGCCGCCGGCGGAGGGAGTAGATGAGGAGACGCCGGGAGCGCCGGGCGACAGCCTTGCAGTGACTGAGCCGGAGAGGATTCCAGCGCCGAAGCCACCTATCGAAGATGTGGTCGAGCGACTGCCGCGCGATCCACAGCGCTTTGTACAGCGTGAGGCTGTCGACATCGAGTTTATCGTCATCAACCACACGGCCGCGCCGCCTATCACTCCGCTGCAAACGATTGCGGCGGCGTTCCATCGTCGGCTGCCCGGGATTCTTTATCAGTTTTTCATTGCCTCCAATGGCGCGATCTACCAGACGCAACCGCTGATGGAGGTGGTTGACGGCCGGGTCCCGTATATTGCGCGGGCGATAAACATCGGCTTTGCCGGAGAGTTCAGTGATGATATTCCGACTCCAGCACAGATCAAGTCGGGGCGGCAGTTGATCGCATGGCTGATGGAGGAGTTCCCGCAGTTGACACTGGCAAGTATTCGCGGGGTGAACGAATTCATCAACCACACATCTCCTGGGGAGCAATGGCTGCAAGGGCGGCGTTGGAAGGACATTCTTATCAACGCAGTGCGGACGGGAGCCGATCCGACAGCGACGGTTGATGCGACTTCCGGAGGCGAGGCGGACCCCGGCCCGAATAAACAGCCAGCGGGGGGCATCCGGACGGCGAACGGCCGGATGGAAGCGCTAGGCGGCGAAGATGGGCAGTTGCAAGAGGGCGTGCCGGATGCACAAGAGCAACCAATCCTGCGGGAGCTGGTCGCTCGACCCCAGATTCGGGACATCAGCCATGAACTGCCCCGACACCCCTCGTTGCAGTACCGGCGCCGTCAGCTGGCGGCCATCACCAACATAGCCGTCCATCATACGGCCTTGCCACCCCACGTCGGGCCGGAACGGATTGCCCAAACGCACGTTGACGAAGATCTTGACCGGGGGAAAAGCGCCTGGTCTGGTATCGGGTACCATTACTTCATTCCCGCAGATGGTGAGATCCTGCAGACTCAGCCGGTGGAGCTGCGAACGCACCACGTCGACAGGCACAACTCTTATGCGATCGGCGTCGCATTTGCCGGCAGCTTCATGAACGGCGCCACGCCCTCGCCGCATCAGATTCACTCCGGCGCCCGTCTGATTGCATGGTTGTTGCAGGAGTTTGAGATGCAGCTTACCGATGTCTTGGGCCACAATGAGTTTTCATACAATGCCACACCGTGTCCGGGGAGCGAATGGCTGGGGGGCAATCGATGGCGCGATACGCTTATAGCGGAGATCGAGCAGGTCCGGAGTGGAGTCCCTCCGTATCACTATGTCCTGTTTCCATCTGAGGAGTCGATGACCGAGACGTTGGAGGAGGCCAGCCACTATTTTGACGAGTTCAAGCCGGTTGCGGGCACTTTCCTTGAAGATGCGCTGCAGGCGAGGTATGTGACTTTGGTCGGAGCCGGGACGATCTCGACGGCGGAAGCTGAACGACGCCTGGCAGATGCAGGGGTTGAGATCGACCACCTGGAAGACTCTGACGCCATGTCGGCCACGCAGAGACTGCTGCAGCTGGCCCACGATGGACGCCGTTTCCGGTCCCTGCTCGAGTCGTACCCGGCATGGAAGCCCTCAATCCACTAGGTGCCGGCTACCCGGTCAGCCTCCCGATCTTCGACGGGCCAATCGCCCTCCTGCTCCATCTGATCGAACGCGAAGAACTGAATATTACGGAAGTTTCGCTGGTGGCGATAACGGACCAGTACCTGCGTGCGATCGAAGCGATGCAGGAGATTGAGCCGGAAGCGCTGGCCGATTTCCTGGTCGTGGCGGCCCGCCTTCTCTACATCAAGAGCCGCGACCTGCTGCCCCACCCGGAAGGTGAGGAGGAAGAGGAGGAGCGACAGAGCGAGGCGTTGATCCAGCAGCTGCTGGACTACCGGCGCTTCAGAGCCGCGGCGGGCGAACTCCGGCTGCGCGCTTCGCTCGGGTTGCGCACAAGTGCGCGATTGACCCCGCCGCAGATAGATCGGAGGCCGGATCTGTCCGCTCTGACGATCGAGAAGCTGACGGATGCGGCGCAGAGGGCTTTGAGCAACTTCCCCAGCGACCCGGATCTTCCGTCCGTTCGGGCCTACCCGATTACCGTTGCCGAAAAGATCGGGTCGATTCGAGAGCGGATAAGAGGCCGGGCAGGGGAGAATGGCAAGGCCGGCGGTTCACTGACTTTCTCAGCGCTTCTTTCCCGGAGCCGGAGCCGCCAAGAGATCATCGTTACGTTTCTGGCTGTTCTGGAGCTGATCAAGCAGAGGGAGATTGCGGCGGAACAGGAGGAGACTTTCGGCGAGATATTGCTACGCAGCGTGCAGTAAGGGAAAGCGGAGGCGTTAAGATGCGGTGCAGCGGGGGCCGGCGTCGTTTCAGTGCGATGCCGACCCCCGTTTTGTTTTAGTCGGCAAGCGTACTTACGTCGCCGATTGGCAGGCCCTGGACCTGGGCCTTGAGAAGCCGGCGCATGATCTTGCCGGAGCGTGTTTTGGGAAGGCCGTCGACAATGTTCAACTCAGCAGGCACGGCGATCGGCCCGACTTCGTGGCGCACGTGAAGTTTGAGTGCGTCGATCAGATCGGAGCTGCCGCTGACGCCGTCGTTGAGGATACAGAAGGCGTGGATCACGTTGCCGCGCAGCTCGTGGGGAATGCCGACGCAGGCGGCTTCAGCCACGTCCGGATGGCTGACCAGGGCGCTCTCGATTTCGGCGGTACCGAGACGGTAGCCGCTGACTTTGATGACATCATCCATGCGGCCGATGATCCAGAAATAGCCGTCGTCGTCGCGGCGGGCGCTGTCCCCGGTGAAATACCAGCCCTGTTGAGCGAATTCGGACCAGTACTGTTCGACGTAGCGGTCCGGGTCTCCCCAGACGGTACGGGCCATTCCGGGCCATGGGCGTTTGATGACGAGATAGCCGTCCTCGTTGGGCTCGCAGGTGGAGCCGTCTTCGCGCACGACGTCGGCTTCGATGCCGGTGAACGGCAGGGTGGCGCTGCCAGGTTTAAGGGCGACAACGGGCGTAGGCGTGATCATGAAGCCGCCGGTTTCGGTCTGCCACCAGGTGTCCATAATCGGGCAGTTCTCGCGGCCGATGACGCGGTGATACCAGCGCCATGCCTCCGGGTTGATCGGTTCGCCGACGCTGCCGAGGAGGCGCAGGCTGGAGAGGTCGTGCTGTTCGGCCCAGGCATCGCCGAAGCGCATCAGGCCGCGAATGGCGGTCGGCGCGGTGTAGAGGATGGTGATGCCGTAGTCCTCGACGAGCTTCCAGTAGCGATTGGGGTGGGGATAGTCGGGCGCGCCTTCGTACATGAAGCCGGTGGAGCCGAGAATCAGCGGCGCGTAGACGATGTAACTGTGTCCGGTAATCCAGCCGGGGTCGGCGGCGCACCACCAGAGGTCGTCCTCTTTCAGGTCGAAGACGTACTTCAGTGTGGTGGCGGTGTAGACCTGATAGCCGCCGCAGGTATGGAGGACGCCTTTGGGTCGGCCGGTTGTGCCGGATGTGTAGAGGATGAAGAGGGGATCTTCGGCATCCATCGGCTCCGACTCGCAGACGGGACTGGCGATTGGGAGAGCCATCTCCTCGTGCCACCAGTGATCGCGGCCGGGGGTCATCTGCACATCCTGCATGGTGCGTTGGTATACGATCACCGTATCCACAATGGGGCTGCGTTTGACGGCCTCGTCGGAAATGTCCTTGAGGTTGACGGTTTTGCCGCGCAACCAGGCGCCGTCACTGGTGATCAGCGCCCTGGACTGGGCGTCGTCGATGCGGCTGGCGAGAGCCTGCTCGCTGAATCCGCCGTAAACGACAGAGTGTACGGCGCCAATCTTGGCAACGGCCAGCATCGCGATCATCAGTTCGGGGGTCCGTCCCATGTAGATGGTCACGGTATCGCCCTTGCCGACACCCTTGCCCTTGAGCACGTTGGCGAACTTATTGACTTCCTGCCAGAGCTGGTAATAGCTGTAGTTCTGCTTGTCGCCCTCTTCGCCTTCAAATATCAGGGCCAGCTTGTGCCTG
Source organism: Caldilineaceae bacterium (assembly GCA_965200615.1). Lineage (GTDB taxonomy): Bacteria > Chloroflexota > Anaerolineae > Caldilineales > Caldilineaceae > Bin5. The sequence goes on from OZ241377.1 coordinate 4,599,913, forward strand.
CGCCAGGAGTTTACGTGCCGGTCCAATGCGTTGTAGGCGATATTGGTTTTGCCGCCGACAAACCATTTGAAGAACGGCGCGCCGCTGGCGTCGAGCACCTTTTCGTACGGTTCGAACCAGTCGATCAGTTCGCGTGCGCGCGTATCCCAGTAAGCCTCGATATCGGCGAGCGCTTTGCTGCGCAGATCGAGATAGTTGGGCACGTTTGCGCCGGCGACGGCCTCTGGGGGCGGCTGGTAAAGTTCGCTGTCGGCGGCCGGGACCTCGATAGCCTGACCGTTTGAGCTCTGTTCCGACATGCTTCCCTCCTTCATTCGGTGTCTGTTGGTCCGCTGCGAGATTGACAACTATGATAGCACAGTGTCGGAGGTTGGTTCAGATATTCTGCGCGGCCAGTTCCGCAATCTCCTCGGGGTGACGGGCGATGGCGACGCCGGCGTCCTGGAGCGCTTCGATCTTTTCAGCGGCGGCGCCTTCGCCGCCGGAGATGATGGCGCCGGCATGGCCCATGCGTTTACCGGGCGGAGCGGTCTGGCCGGCGATGAAAGCGGTGACAGGTTTGTTCATTTCGGTTCTGATGTAGTCGGCGGCGACCTGCTCGTCGGCGCCCCCGATCTCCCCGATCAGGACGACCTGCTCAGTAGCGGAGTCCTGTTCAAACATCTGCAATACGTCGAGAAAGTTGAGCCCTTTGATGGGGTCACCGCCGATGCCAACCGCGGTGCTCTGGCCGATCCCACGCGCGGTCAGGGCATAGATGACCTCGTAAGTCAGCGTCCCGGAACGGCTGACGATGCCGACGTTGCCGGGTGTGTGAATGTGGCCGGCCATAATGCCGACTTTGGCGGTACCCGGTGAAATGAGTCCGGGGCAGTTGGGCCCGATCAGGAGTGAATCGGTCGAATCGAGGTAGGCGCGAGCGCGGGCCATGTCGAGGGCGGGGATATTTTCGGTGATGCATACGATCAGGGCGACGCCGGCGTCGGCAGCCTCGAGGAGGGCGTCCACGGCGAAGGCGGCGGGGACGAAGATAATGCTGGCATTGGCGCCAGTCGTGGCGACGGCTTCGTGGACGGTATCGAAAACGGGCGTGTTGCCGACGGCCCACTGACCGCCGCGACCGGGCACGGCGCCGGCCACCACTTTGGTGCCGTACTGGATCATCTGCTCTGCGTGGAAGGCGCCCTGGCTGCCGGTGATACCCTGCACGAGCAGGCGGGTCCCATTGTCAACGAGGATACTCATGCGTCTTCTCCTTTGGCGGCGGCGACGGCCATCTGCACGGCTTCAGACAGCCGGTGGGCGGAGGGAAGATTGGAGTCGGCCAGAATCTGGCGGCCTTCATCCTCGTTTACACCTACCATACGGACGACAATCGGGACCTCTACATTGAGGCTGTTGATGGCCTCGACAATGCCATTGGCCACTTCATCGCAGCGGGTGATGCCGCCGAAGATGTTGATGAGAACTGCCTTCACGCGTGCGTCGCGGAGGATGATCCGCAAGGCGGCCAGGACTTTGTCTGCGCCGGCGCCGCCGCCGATGTCGAGAAAGTTGGCTGGGCTGCCGCCATAGAGTTTGATAATGTCCATGGTGGCCATGGCGAGGCCGGCGCCGTTCACCATGCAGCCGATTTCGCCATCGAGGTCGATATAGCTGATTCCGACCTCACGGGCTTCGGTCTCGGTGGGGCTGTCTTCGTCGGGGTCGCGCATGGCGGCCAGCTCTTTTTGCCTGGGCAAGGCGCTGTCGTCGAGCAGTATTTTGCCATCCACAGCCTGCAACCGGTTGTCGCCATTAATAACGAGCGGATTGATCTCGGCAAGGCTGGCGTCGCTGTCGACAAAGGCGCGGTAGAGGCTCTGGGCGATTTTGGTGAAAGCGGAGACATGCTCTTTGGGCAGTCCGATGCCGTAGGCCAGCTGGCGGGCCTGGTATCCCTGCATACCCAGAAGTGGATGGACGTGAACGGTGATGATCTTTTCGGGCGTTTCGGCGGCGACCTCTTCGATTTCGACGCCCCCCTCGCTGCTGGACATGATCGCCACCTTGCGCGCGCCGCGGTCAAGGACGGCGCCCAGGTAGATTTCGGAGCGGATGTCAGCGGCCTCGTCCACCAGGATTTTTTGCACGGTCAGCCCTTTGATGTCCATGCCGAGGATTTCTGCGGCCACTTTCTCGGCCTCTTCCGGCGTGCCGGCCAGCTTGATGCCGCCGGCTTTGCCCCGCCCGCCGACCAGCACCTGACTCTTGATGACGACAGGCTTGCCGATCTGTTCAGCGATGGCACGCGCTTTGGCCGGCGTGGTTGCGACTTCCCCGTTGGGGATGGGCACTCCATATTGGGCGAAGATTCGCTTAGACTGGTATTCGTGTAACTTCAAAACGGGACTCCTCTTCGGTAAATACTGTGATTCGTGCGATGAAGCGACGCACTATGATTGCAGCTCCCGCCAGCGAGCGGAAAGGCGCTCTGGTTGTATCGTGACTTCCTCGGGCTCAGCCTTTCAGGCCTGTGAGAGCGATTCCTCTGATAATCTGACGCTGGAAGACCAGGAAGACGATGAGCAGAGGGATGCTTGCAAGGCTGGCCGCGGTCATAATTTTCTCCCAGTGGGTGGTGGATTCGCCGCGGAAGAAACTCAGACCGACGGGCAAAGTGTAGAATTCGCGGCTGTTGGCCAGGATCAGCGGCCACAGGTAGGCGTTCCAGTTGCCGATAAAGTTGAAGATAGCCAGGGCGGCGATGGCCGGTTTGACCAGGGGCGCGGCGATGCGCCACCAGATGCCGAACTCGTTCATGCCATCGATACGGGCAGCGTCCAGGAGCTCGTTGGGGATGCCGTCGAAGAACTGACGCATGAGAAAGATGCCGGCAGCCGTGATGACGCCGGGAAAGGCGATTCCCCAGTATTGGGTGTAACCGATATGCCAATTCCAGTTTACGCTCATCGTAAACCACGGAATGATGAGCATTTCGGTCGGGATCATGAGCGTGCCGAGCATGCCGATGAAGATGATATTCTTGCCCGGAAAGTCGAATTTATTGAGCGTGTAGCCGACCAAGGTGTCAAAAAAGACGACACTTGTGGTGCTGATTGCCGCAACAATAATACTGTTGAGATACCAGCGTTCGAAACTGCTGGTATTGAGTACATTCAGATAGTTCTGGAGAGTGGGATTTTCAGGAAAGAAGGAAAAGTTTACCAGTTCGGGCGCCGGCTTTACGCTTGTCAGAATCATCCAGAAAAAGGGCGTAACCATGCAGACCCCGCCGATTGCAAGCAGGAGATACGCGATCAGCGGCGTCCAGCCGAAGCGACGCCTGCTCCCGCCCTGGGCAGGCTTGAAATGTTCCGCTATCTGAAGTGTGCCCTCTGTGCCGATTTCTGCTGAAGTAGTCATTATTGCGTTGCGCCGGCGCCTCTATCTAATACTCGACGCGCCGCGAAAAGAAGCGCAGCTGGATGATCGTAATGAGCAGGATAAGAAAGAAAAGAAGAACTGTGAGCGCGCCGGCATAGCCCATCTTGTAGCTGGAAAATCCCTCCCGATAGACCTCCAGCACGACGGTGGTCGTACTTTTCAGCGGGCCGCCGGTACCCTGGGGGCTCATATTCTGGACGAGAGCGAACAGACGCAGATAGGAGATGGTGCCCAGGACTGTCAGGTAAACGATGATCGGATTGAGGAGGGGCAGGGTGATACGCCAGAATAGCTGCCAGGCGTTGGCGCCGTCGATGCGGGCGGCTTCATAGTAGTGGCCGGGAATCTGCTGGATGCCGGCCAGAAAGATAATGACTGCGAAGCCGAGGTTTTGCCACACGGCAACGGCGGTGATCGACGGCAGCGCCTGCGCGGGACTCTTGGTGAAGGGCTGTTGGGGCAGTCCAACCAGATCCAGCCCCTGGTTAATCAAGCCCGTCTCCGGCTGATAGAGCCAGTTCCAGACGAAGGCGACTGCGACGGCCGAAGTAACGTAGGGCGCAAAATAGGCGACGCGGAAGACCGCGGAAAGGCGCCGGATCTGGGCGAGGAGCAGGGCGATAGCCAGGGCCAGAACCAGCTGTGAGGGAACACCGAACAGAACATAGCGAACGGTGTTGGAGAAGGCGGCTGTCACAGAGCTGCGCGGTTTGCCGGCGTCCTGCCAGATCTCCTGATAGTTCTCCAATCCCACCCAGGGGCCGGAGCCTTCGAACACATTCCAGTCGCGAAAGCTGACGTTAAAGGCGAGGATTGTCGGGTACCAGCGGATGACGACAAAGAAGACCAAGGCGACGCTCATAAAGATGTAGGCCCAAATGATTTGCCGCTGGTGGAGGGTTAAGCGCATGAAGCTAATCCATCGTGATTGCAGCGTAATTACAGGTGGCCGAGGCCAGGATGGCCCAGGGTCTTTGACCAGAGAACGGGCCGTACTGCACCAGACAGAGAAAGACGGAGGCGAGAGGATAGCCTGCCGGGCAGGTACCCTCTCGCTTCACGTTGGTCACTTTCGATTTAGCGGCTGAACCAGAAGTCGTCCAGGACCTCCTGGTCGGTATCGGCGGCGATCTGCAAAGCAGTGGCAGGGTCTTCGTCGGTCAGGACCACCATGTCGAAGGAGTCGATGATGGCCTGCCGCTGCTGGCTCTCGTCGGCGAAGAAGGTCGCGTGGGAGTATTCCAGCCCGGCGGCGAAGGCGCCCAGCTTCTCATCGGCGAGAAGCTCCGGATTGCTGCCAGCCTCGAGTTGGGCGGGCAGTTCACCGACGATGTCGACCCACAAGGCGCCGGCATCTGCGCTGGTGATGAACTGAAGGAACTTAACGGCCGCGTCAAAGCGAGCCTGGTCGGCGGCGGCCTTCTTGGTCAGGCCATGGGTCCAGTAGGAGCCGAAGGTGCTCTTGATGCCGTTATGCGAGGGCAGTTCGGTGACGCCAAAGTTCATTTCCGGATTGTTGTTGGCGATGGTGCCAAGGCGGAAAGACCCGTCGACATGGAAGCAGACGTGACCGCCGACGAAGGCGTTGGTGCTGCCGTCAAACAGATCGCGGTCGCCGGTGGCGAGATCGGTGTGGAAAGCCAGGAGATAGTTCCAGGCCTGCATGCCAGCCTCGTCATTGTAGAGGACCTCGGTATAGTCGTCGCTGTAGGGCACGCCGCCGAACTGGCGCACCAGCACCTCGCGGAACCAGTGATGGTCCTGGGCGGAGGGATCGGCGACAAAGCCCTGCACGACGAGCGAGCCGTCATCATCGCGCTGGGTGCAGGCAACGGCCTGGTCGCGCAGCTCGTCAAGGGTTGCGGGCGGGCTGTTGGGGTCGAGACCGGCTGCCTCCATCAGATCTCTGTTGTAAAAGAGAGCGAGGGCGCGTACCGCGGTGGGAAGCGTGTAGAGCGTGCCTTCGACGAAGCTGGCCTGAACCATGGGACTGAAATTTTCGGCGACCATAGCTGGCGGGAAGGCATCCTCGGGCAGAGGCACGAGGTAGCCGGAATCGATCCAGACGGATTGCCAGCCATAAAAGAGGGTAGCGACATCGGGGCCGACCCCGGCGGGCACGCTGGCGGCGATCTTGTCGCGGAACTCAGCGTAAGGGATGTCGGCGTTGTGAACGACCTTGATGTTCGGGTTCGCCTCTTCAAACTGGGCGATCAGTTGGTTCATGGCATCGACTCTGGCGGCAAAGTTGTACTGCCAGTACTCGATTTCGATGACCTCGTCGGCCATAGCCGACTCTTCGGATGCCGAGTCCGAAGCCGGTGCTTCGGCCGGCACGGCTGCGGGGCAGGCGGCCAAGAGCATAGCGACCATCAGGAGTGCGCTGATCAGCATGAACAGTTTGGAGCGTTTCATCGTTGGTTTCCTCCTCAGATTATAGAAAAGAGAGTCCTCCATTCAGACTCTTGCTCAGTTGTTGTCGATCGCCGGACTGCTATGTCTGACGACCGAATCATGTATCCTGGAAAGTCGTGAAATATCACGTAGAGAAACCTGGCAATTCGGGCGTCGCGTTGTACATCTCTCCTTTCTCACATTCGGGATCCCAGGGCCGTACTTACGGGTCGATTTTCAGCAGGCGGGCGGCGTTGCCGGCAAAGATCTGCTGGATCTCCCGCTCCGGAAAATTCAGGTCAAGACAGCTTCGCATCTGGTCCTGCAGGTACTCAATAGTGAAGCCGCGCGGGAACCAGCTGCTGTCGGTGCCAAAGATGATACGGCCGGGGCCGATGGTCTCGTAGTATTTGCGGAACAGGTATTTGACGGTTACGTCGCCGGGAACCCAGCGGATCCACTGGAGGCTGCCGCTGGTGTCGACGCAGACGTTGGGGCAGGCCCAGCAGAGCTGCAGCGTTTCGCGTTCCCAGGCGCAGCCGAAGTGGGGGATGACGAAGATCACATCGGGAAAGGCTTTGGCGATGTTGTGCAGTTTGAAGGGGCTGATGTTCTCATGCCAGGCGATGCCGCCGGCGCTGCCCTGAATGCCGAAATGGATGAGGACTGGGATATCCAGTTCGGCGCATTTTTCCCAGACAGGCCAGATCGACTCATCCTCGATCGGCTGTTCGATCATAGGGGCGAGCAGTTTGTAGCCACGCAGACCCAGTTCGGTGACGGCGTGTTCCAACTGGGCGACGGCGTCCGGCTCGAAGGGATTATGGTGGGCGAACCCGATGAATTTGTCGGGGTGCCAGCTTACGATTTCGGCGAGGTGCTCATTGCCGCCGCCGGTAACGAAGGCGACGGCTCGCACGCCGTATTCGTCCAATTCTGCGGCCCAACGGCGGGCCTGCTCCCTGTCTCCCGGGTGGTCGTCGGGCGACTCCGCTTTCGGGAACCCCCACATTTTGCGCCAGTGTTCCCCGTAGGGCCGGCTCATTTCCTGGACTGCGCGCGCCCGTTTTTCTCCCACCTTGTCGATGTAATTCTGGATCGTGTTTCCCATGTTCGGGAACCACGGCTTGCGGGTGGGGAAATGTACGTGAAAGTCGATGATTTCAAAGCCCTGATACATTGAGATTCCTCAGGTTGGATTCCACAATTCCCCTGGCCCGTTCGGCAGGGGGAGTACACTTTCACAGCGCCAAGAGGAAGGCGACCGGGAAACAAGGCTACCCGTGCGCCTGCAGCGCGTCCTGCGGCACGAGACCGGAATTGCGGGCCAGCAGGGCGGCCCCCCAGGCCGGGCCTGCGCGGGCGGGAACGAATTGACAACCGGGCAGACGCGCTTTGAGAGCGGCGCAAAATGCCTGATGAAGGCAGGACGGTTGTTCCAAAACGGAGCCGGCTGTGGCGACCTGGGGGTCGGTCAGCAGGCCGACTTTGCGCAGGACGGCAGCGGCGGTGCTGGCAAGCGCCGTACCGGCCTCCTGCATGATTGTACGTGCGACGGCATCACCGCCCGCGGCAGCCTCCGCAACAGTGGGGGCAAAGGAACGCAGCTGTTCGTGGGCATGTGAGATGCTGGAGTCGAGTTCAGCGAGCCAGCCGATCCACTCCTGCCGGGAGTTGCCGGCGACTGCGCAGAACTGCTCTGTGAGACGGGTTGCAGGGCCGCGCCCGTCGAGTGCGGCCAGGGCGGCGCGCAGGCCGCGGCGGCCGATATCGTAGCCGCTGCCGGCGTCGCCAAGCCAGTGCCCGAGACCATCGGCGCGGGCCGAGCGGCCGTTCTCGCCAACGGCAAAGGCGACGGCCCCGCTGCCGGCGGCGATAAGTGCGCCGGGGTTGCCATGGAAGGCGCCAGCCCAGGCCACGACGGAGTCGTTGAGCGACCGCCAAGGGCACTGCAGTCCGCTGGCCCCGAGCGCTGAGGTCAGGATCTTTTGCACGTTTTTCCTATCGGAGGCACCATCGAAACCGGCCATGCCGGCGCAAGCGTCCTTCACTTCATCGGGGACGGCAGCAGAATCAGCCAATGCCTGTGAAATCGCTGCGGACAGGTTGGCGGCCTGTTTCACACCGACGATATGATAGTTGGAGGGGCCGCTCTGCCCTTCGCCGACAGGTCGGCCAGTACCGTTGGACAGAACGATATGGGTTTTGGTAGCGCCGCCATCAATTCCAAGAAAATAGGCCACAGGGAGATTGTAGCCCGAATGCGGCAAAAGTCAAACGTAGAGGGGATTGCCTGGATCAGGATTTACAATTTCTGAGTTGACTGGGCTTCGCAATTTGAAGAGGGAAGTACGGGGGTAAAGTTTGCTCGGCTGCGTAAAGGGTGGGACAATTGGCTGGGGGCAGTGGTTCGTGGTCAGTAGCCCGCCCCCGCCTTGTGCTGATGAGCGCACACTGGCGGCGGGGCGTGTTCCCTCGGGGGGTGGTGATGGAGGAGTCCGCCCACGGCCGGCCAAGGGTGAGAAGAGAGCCCGGATGAGACGTTCTGGGATCAGATAGATTGACGAGCGGATAGGCTGGAATGACTATGCGACAGGCAAGAATCGAACGGGCGACAAAAGAGACGCAGATCGTGCTGGAGCTGGCGCTGGATGGGAGCGGCGCGGCGGAGGTGGAGACCGGAATCGGGTTTCTGGACCATATGCTGACGCTTTTGACCGGGCACGGGCTGTTTGACCTGACGGTGCAGGCGGGGGGCGACCTTCAGATCGACGAACACCATACGGCCGAGGACGTATGTATATGCCTGGGGCGGGCGATCGACCAGGCGCTGGGGGATCGCAGCGGCATCGTACGCACGGCGCATTCATACGTACCGATGGATGAGACGCTGGCGCGGGTGGTCGTGGACCTGAGCGGGCGGCCATATTGTGTTTTCGACGCCGAGTTCACGACGCCGAAGTTGGGAGAACTCGGCACCGATCTTCTGTTTCATCTGTTCGAAAGCATTGCGATTCACGGGCGGATGAACCTGCATGCGGCAGTGCTGTACGGACGCAACGATCATCACAAGGCCGAGGGGCTGTTCAAGGCGCTGGCGCGGGCCCTGGACGCGGCGACGAGGCTGGACGAGCGGCGAAGCGGGGTCCCCAGTACGAAGGGGACACTGAGCGCATGATCGCGGACGCGACATTTCCTCGCAAAGCGGCCGGGCGCGTCACAACGTTTCGCCCGGGCCGTGCTTAACATTCATGTTCCCATTTCAAGGCACATAAGATGAACAACGACGTTTTGAACGACCTCGAGATCCCTACCCTCGAGGAGATCCGCGCGACGCGCGCTCGCATTGATCCCTATATTTTGCGCACACCCGTGTGGCACTGGCAGAGCAAGGCGATGGATGAGGCGCTTGGCGCAGACACGGAGGTCTGGTTAAAGCTGGAGCTGTTTCAGAGGACGGGGACGTTTAAGCCGCGCGGTGCGGTGAACGACATCCTGCAACTGGACAGCGCGGCGCGAGAACGGGGCCTGACCGCGGTGAGCGCAGGCAACCATGCGATTTCGGTGGCGTACGCGGCCCAGATATTTGATATCAACGCCAAGGTTGTGATGCCAGCCTCGGCGCCGAAGTTTCGAGTGGATAAGGCGCGCAGCTATGGGGCCGAGGTCGTACTGGTTGCCGACGTATATGAGGGGTTCGCCGAGGTGGAACGCATTCAGCAGGAGGAGGGGAGGTCCTTTGTTCATCCGTTTGAGGGCAGCACGATAGTCACAGGGCAGGCGACGGTGGGGCTGGAGCTGTGCGAGGATGCACCGACGCTGGACATGCTGATCGTGCCGGTGGGAGGCGGCGGTCTGGCCGCTGGCATCAGCGCGGCGGCCAAACAGCTGCAGCCGGACTGCGCTGTCTTCGGCGTGGAGCCAGAGGGCGCAGACGCGATGCGCCGCAGCTTTGCCACGGGCAGGCCGGAGTCGATAGAACGGGTGGAGACGATCGCCACCAGCCTGGGCGCGCCAGCGACGCAGACCTACAGTTTCGGGCTATGCAGGCATTTGCTGGAGGATGTGGCGCTGGTCAGCGACGAAGAGATGCTGGACGGGATGCGGCTTCTTTTTCACGAGATGAAACTGGCGGTCGAGCCGGCGTGCGCGGCCTCGACTGCGGCCCTGTTTGGTCCGCTGCGCGAACAAGCGAAGGGGAAACGGGTGGGGCTGATTCTGTGCGGCTCGAACATAGGTGTGGACACGTTTGTCGAGTTGGTCGGCCAGGGCGGATGAGATGGCTGAAGGCGCTCTAGAGCTGGCACCCGGCCACAAGATTGGTCTGCCGCTGGCAGGCCCGGTGATGCTGGCGGCTGGCAGCATTGGCTACGGAGAGGCCCGTCACCGTGAGTTGGAGACGGGCCGGTTCGGCGGGGTAGTTGTGGGCCCGTTCACGCGGCGCAGCCGTGGAGGCAGCCCACCGCCGCGACTGGCAGAGACACTGGGCGGACTTGTGCGCTGCGTGGGGCTGCAAAACCGGGGTGTTTCGTCGGCGGTGAGGCGGTACGGCCAGTTGTGGCCGCGGATGGGTTGCCCGGTCCTTGCCCAGGTGGCAGACGGTGAATTCCACGAAGCCGCGGAGACGGTAGGGAGGCTTTCGGTCGCTGATGGTATCGCGGGATTTGAACTTCTTTGCCAGCCGGAGGCCAGCGAGAGGGATATCGGCCGGCTGCTGGAGGTAGTTCTGTTGGAGACAGACCTGCCGGTCTTGGTGAAGCTGCCTCTTGCGCGGGCGGCCACGCTGGCGCCGGCGGCAATAGAGTCGGGCGCAGCCGGCGCGGTGGTGGGCAGCCCACCGATTGGGGCAGGGATTCGGACCGACGGGCAGACGGTCAACGGTGAGATGTTTGGGCCGGGGGTCTATCCAATGATGCTGGCGGCGTTGTTGGAAGTGAAAGAATTGGGGCTTACCGGCTCGTTAATTGCTTGCGGGGGCGTACATACACTGCAGCAAGCGCGAGATTGCATGCGCGCGGGCGCGGATGCGCTACAGCTGGACAGCCTGGTGTGGGTGGAGCCCACGGCGGCGGTAGCCCTGGCGGTCGGGTTGGGCAGCGGCTGATGTGCCGGCAGATCGTTCCTCCGGCGTTCATTCCCTTCTTTCTTCTCTTTCGCATAATTTACATTCCGGCCAGCGTTTTGAGCCATACGGGCCACGGATCACCGTGGTTGAATGCAGCGCTGGGCTGCGTGGTCACGGTCGGCGCGGAGTGGCTTGCCCGGCGCATGGGTGTCGACATTGCCCCGCGCGAGCGGCGGCGTGCGGTTGTCGTGGTGATCCTGGCGCTGGTTACGCTGGGCTTCTTTCCGGAGGAGGCGCCGGTCGGGTTGATTTTGTGGGCGGGCCTAGGCGCGGCTTGGGGGGCCGCGACGCAGGGACAAGGGTTGGGGGCGACGTCGACTTCGGCGGCTGTTGGGTCCGGGGCCGTGGGTATGCTGCTGGGCGCGACCGGGTTGTTCGGACCGGGGAGTTGGTTGGCGGCGGTGGCGTTGGGGATTGGATTGTGGGTGGAGGGAAGAGGAGACGAATCGGAGGAGCGCGGGCATGGATGAGGGAGTTCAGACCGCCGGCGAGCAGGGGGCCGCGAAAGGGAACTGAGACGATCGGCGTGGCAAAAGTGGCTGAAGGAGAGCGAAAGACTTAATCAGTTGGTACTGGCCGAGACGAAGGGCGTACCTATAGATATTGATCTGATGCTAGAGCCCGCGAGTGCCGATCTGGAAGCGAGGGACGCAAGAATATCAGGAGGTGAGGAGTGATCGGAATATGGACGAACAGAGGTGAAGGGTGAGAGCTGGATGCGCCTCAGGAGTTCGATGATGAGGCTTCTCTGCATCGCCTAATCCAGGAGAACCCCAGTCTGTTGCCTTTAGCCAGTACTGTACGCCTCTTGGTACTGGGGTCTGAGGTCCAATTGGGAAACGGCTACGCTGACATTCTGGCTGTCGAGCCCTCGGGAAGGCCCGCGATCATCGAGTTCAAGCTGGCCAGCAACCGGGAGGCGCGCAGGGAGATCGTGTCGCAAGTCCTTGCGTATGCAGCATCCTTGCAGGGATTGAGCGTGGAAGGTCTCGAGCGAGGCCCCCTGCGTCTGAAACTTCTGCAAGCAGGCTATGGAACGATTCTTGAGGCAGTGCAAGCTCAGGATCTAGAAGGTGCTGTCGATGCCGACACATTCACAGACTCTTTACAGGACTTCCTGGATCAAGGCAATTTCAGATTGGTCCTTGTCTTGGACGAAGTCTCGTCGGAGTTGGAAAGGATTGTTGCGTATCTGGACCGCATAACCATCCATTCGCTGACTATCGACTTGATTTCCCTCAAGGTATATGAGGTAAATGGCGCGCAGGTGGCGCTGCCTCAACGAGTCACCCCAGAACTGAACGCGAGTTCTCTATCGGCAGTCCCTGACCGAGCTAGACCGGCAAGAACCGGTGAGGGTTTGACTGATGGGTCAGATGTGTTCCGGGCTTCGTTTGCAGACATTACTGGAGAATCTCGCGAGACATTCGAAATGTTGACGGCGTGGGCGGAAGAGATTTCCTCGCTCCGAAATGTACGTCTCTTCACGTTTACCGGCATTGAGGGAAAACGGCTCACGTTGTTGCCCAGAATCATGCCGAACAACGTTGGCTTGGTTACGATCTGGAACGACGAACAGCGACCATCGATAGTGGTATGGAGGTCGGTCTTTGATCGGCTGGCGCCAGACTCGGTTGATACGGTTGAACGGGGCATTGCGCCAACCAAATTCGGACAGGGAAACTCTATCAAGGGCATTACGCCTGAAATTCTAAAAACTTTGAAAGTGGCTTATAAAGAGGCCGCGGAAAAATGACTCGCGAGCGCAGCGTTCTTCAGGAGAGAATGGGCAGAGCTATTGTTTGCTCAGGCCAGGGTTCTTCGAGAATCATCCAGACTATGATTTGTGTGATAGGAATGTCAGACTGCGCAGGTATAGCGCACAAATGTAGAGACCCGGAATGATGCGGGCCACGGTCGTATTTTCCTCGAGAGCGCCCTTCCTTTCAGAGTAGGGAAGTTTGTGGCGCCTGAAATTGGTTGCGCTAGACAGACAAAGAGAAAAGCGCCATCTGGTGGGCGGGCTGGCGGCCGTTGAGGAGGACGTAGGGGGCTGCCTTTTGTGGGGAAGGGACGCCGAGGGCGCGGAGATGATACAGTTCGGTAACTGTTCCTTGGCTGCGGGCGCGGAGGATGCGGTCGGCGCTCTTGGGGCCGATGCCGGGGACTCGAAGCAGGGCAGTCCTGTCGGCGCGGTTCAGCTCTATGGGCGCGGCGCGCAGGTGGATGTCGGCCCAGGCCTGCTTGGGGTCGACGTCGAGACGGAGGTTCTGGTCAGCGCCAAAGCCGATGTCCTCGGTGTCCCAGTCGTAGTCGCGCAGGAGGAAGCTGGCCTGGTAGAGGCGATGCTGCCGCTTCAGTGAGACTGGCGACAGGTCTTCGAAGGGTGTGTCAGGCGCCGGGAAAAAGGAGTAGTAGTAGACGCGGCTAAGACGGGCCTGGCGATAGAGTTTCTCGCTGAGCGATATCAGTTCCAGATCGGTGTCGCCGACCGCGCCGACAACAAACTGGGTGACGGAGGAGGCTCGCACCGGTTCGCGGCTGCGGATCTGCTCAGTCCAGAGGAGACGCTGCATCAGGTCGTCCCAGAACTCCTTTTTGGGTGCGAGTCTGGCCAGCCTGCCCGAGGTGGCGCCCTCGAGATTGATCGAGACCCGATCCGCCAGCTGCATAGACCTGCGGACCTGCTCATACTCGCTGCCGGGCATAATTTTGAGGTGAATGTAGCCGGGGTAGTTCTGTTTCTTGCGCAGAATCTCGGCTGTATCGATAATTTTGTCCTGGGCTCTGACCCCGCCGCCGATAATGCCGGAGGAGAGGAAGAGACCGTCGACAAGGCCGGCCTTCTGCATACGCAGGAAGCCATCGGCCAGTTCGTCGGGCTGGAGGGTGAGGCGTTCGGCGCTGCTGCGGCCGGTGCGGAAGGCGCAGTAGAAGCAGTTGCGCTCGCAGGCGGTGGTCATCATCGTCCGCAGGACCGGCTTGGGGCCGCGGGGTGTCGCCACTTTGAAAATGGAGCGGCGCAGGGAGGCTGCATTGCGTTCGCGACGGGTGGGCTTGGCCGTCGCGGGGGTGAAGCAGTCGGGGCGGGTAGGTTCGGCATGGGGCGCGTCGCCAGCCGCTTCAAAGCCGTTGATCTCGCCGATACGGGCGAGCTTTGCCATCGGTTCGAGTTGGATTGAGTAGTTCATACAGGCATTACATGAACAAATGTTCGATTTGTCAAGGGGTAAGGAGTCCAAATGCGCGCGCTAATTCAGCGAGTCAGCCGTGCAAGCGTTCAGGTTGACGGAGAGGAGGCGGCTCGCATCGGGCAGGGGTATCTGGTGCTGCTGGGGGTCGCCGACGACGACGGCGAGGCAGAGGCGGCGTGGCTGGCGCGCAAGATCGCTGGCTTACGATTGTTTGAGGACGATGCTGGCAAGATGAACCTGGGGCTGGCGGATGTGGGGGGCGCAGTGCTGGCCGTGAGTCAGTTTACGCTGTACGGAGATGCTCGCAAGGGACGACGACCGAGTTTCACGCAAGCGGCGCCTCCGGCTCAAGCGCAGGCGCTTTACGATAGCTTCTGTATGTTGTTGGCGGGGGAGGGCATACAGGTGAAAAAGGGTGTTTTCCAGGCGCACATGGAGGTCTCACTGGTGAACGACGGCCCTGTGACGCTTTGGTTGGAGCAGGAGAGTGGCTAGGGGAAAGCGAGAGGTGAGAGAATGGCGAGCAGACTGAGTACGGTGATTGCAGCGGCGCCGGAGACTGATTTGGCGGTAGTGGCGGCGATGGCGGCGCAGTTCGAAAGCTATATACTGAAGGGCCAGGTGTACAGGACTGTTGTCGTGCCGACACCGGGGGATCGCAGGGGGGCTGGAGAGCGCCCGGTCCAGAGCAGCGGCGGGGACGTGCTGGCGCGGCTGCACAAGCTGGCGGCGCAGTCGGCATCGCTGTCGCCTGAGCAAAGGCAGACGCTTGCGGAGACCAAGGCCCAGATTGACACGGCAACCGGTCGACTGCCATCCCATTACCAGACGCTTCTGTTGCGCGAGGCGCGGGCGCGGCTGAACAGTCTGAACTGGTTTCTGGACGATTGCAGTGAAAACCGGCGCGAGTGCCGCGTGCAGTACCCATTTGAGATACGCAACCGGCAGCGGATCGCGGAGATAGGCAAGGCGTTGGAGGCACACAGCGCGGATACGCTGACGACTCAGTTGGCTTCGGTGGACCAACGATTGCAGGGAATGCTAACGAGGGGAGAGTTCGTTTGGGAGGCGACGATGGCACACGTCTATCCGCGCGAGGAGTACTGGTATCTTTATGGATTGCCGGCCGGACCGGATCCGTGACCACTTGCGGCGTTCGGCGGTTTTGAGATCCTGGACTCAGGCCGGTTTCGGCTGGAGATGGATAGTCACTTCGTTGCGGTTGTGGAAAAGCTGGCGCGCGTGCAGGATTTTGTAGCTTTCTTGCAGAATTGTGCAGGCAGGATCGAGTGCCGCGGCGGTCTTTCCAAGTTTGAGCGTCATCAAGGCTTCGGCGTGAGGATAGAGAAAGTCGGCGAAGGCGTTCATCAGGCGCGCTGAAGCACGCGCATCCATGCGCATGTCGTTGACGAGAAAATCGAAGGCATCCGGCCCTTCAGCCAGATAAGCCTCGGCGGTCATTTTTTTGTGTCGCACGCCGCGGTCGGCGGTGAGGCGGGGATGCAGCTCGGCGGGGTCGACGGCGGTAACGTACTGCCCCTTCTGGCGCAGGACGCGAGTCCATCCTCCAGGCGCCGCGCCGAGGTCGAGAGCGACGCCGCCGGCAGGCAGATCGATACGAAAGGCCTCAAGGGCCTCCAGCATCTTGAACTCCGCCCGGCTGACTTGCTCCTTTTCACGGCGGAAGCGACGCACGCCTCCGGCCCAGTCAGAGATATTGTGCGAGGCGAGAGAGAGACCCAAGAAGGCCAGTTGCCTGTGACTCGAGGCAGCTGGCTTTTCTGATCCTGGCCCTTGGACGGAGGCGGCGCAGACGATCGAAAGGATCTGGAATGGCTGCCGAACGTCAAGCGGCGAGCTTGCGGCACGGGCAAGGGTGGCGGAGACGGCTCGGTTGACATCGAACGGCTTATAGGAAAGTTCGGAGAGGATACGGCTCTGGACTGAGAAGCTGACTTCGGAGTCGAGCAGGTCGGCATACTCAGTTACGGCAGCATCACTGAGGCGGGAGAGGTCTCTGGGCGTGGCGATGAGAGGAATGGTGAGGTCGACGGGGCAGATATGACGTGTAAAGACAGGGGGATCGTCGATCCAGGTTTCGGCCAAGCCCCAAAAGCCTTCGTCGCAGTCGGCGAGGTAGACACCGGGCGCGAGTTCGTCGAGGAGCTGGGCGTTGTGGCTGTCGCGTCGGAACTCCTCGAGGGCGAGGTGCATGAAGCCGGGGTCGGCGGAGAGAAGAAGCTGCGGCATCTCAGCCGACCGCAGCGCGGATTGCAGAGGCGATGTTTCTGGCCCGTTGGGGCGCGTCGCCCACATAGGCTGACGCTTGCAACAGGCTGTGGGCGCGCTCCGGCGGTACCAAGTCGGTGATACGCGGGTCCGTCATCAGGTTGTCGACCAGGGGATTGGGCTTTCCTTCCTGCAAAGCCTTCCAGGCAACCAGACTCTCTTCGCGAATCAGCTCATGCAAGTGCTGGCGGTCGCCGCCGGCTTTGACCGCTTCCATAAGCAAGCGTTCGGTGGCGGCGAAGACGCCGTAGTCGCGCAGGTTCCGGGCGGTGGGGCCCGGCCAGACAGTAACGCCTTCGAAGAGATGCTGACAGCGAATCAGGACTTCGTCGGTCAGGAGGAAGGCCTCGGGCAGGTAGAGGCGCCGGTTGGCGGAGTCGTCGAGAGTGCGCTCGAGCAGATTGAGCGCGCTGTTGTCCCAGGCGATGCGAGGCAGGGCCGCGACCTGGCGCGTGAGGCTGTCGATGTTTTCGGCGGCGATAGGGTTGCGCTTGAATGGCATGGCGCTGGACCCGACCTGCTTGAAACCAAAAGGTTCGCTCCATTCGCCGAACGGGGGCGACTGGAGGATGCGCAGATCGAATGCGAACTTGTGGAAGCTGGCGCACAGCCCGGCAAGAGCATTGACGACGAGCCAGTCCTGTTTGCGGGGGTAGGTCTGGGTGGCGGCCTCGAAGGCGGGCAGGTCCAGTTTCTGCATCACCCGTTCTTCGAGCTGGCGGGGAGTGAACTCGCTGTCGGAGAGAAGCTGGTCGTAGCTGGCGCTGGTTCCGACCGCGCCTTTGATCCCCTTGCCGCGAATATTGTTGCGGACGCGCTGCAGTTCTTCGAGATCGGCGAGCAGATCCTGGCCGTGCTGGGCGAAACGGTAGCCGACGGTGGTCGGCTCAGCTGGCTGGATGTGAGTGAAGGCGATGGCGGGCGTGTCGGCATCTTTTGCGATGCGCGCGGCCAGCGCGGCCAGGGAGCGCTTCAGCCTTTCGATGACCTGGTCGAGACCGGTACGCAGGCGCAGGGCATCAACGTTGTCGAGCACATCCATCGACGTCGCGCCGAGATGGATGATGGGGCCGCCGACGGGGCACTGCTCGGCGTAGGCGCGGATTTCCGCCATCAGATCGTGGCGGATCTCTTCTTCGATCTGCTGGGCCCGTTCAATGTCGATGTGTTCCTGGCGCGCACGCAGATCGGCCACCTGCATGGCTGTGACCAGCCCGGCCTCGCATTGGGCCTCTGCCAGCGCCACCCAGACGCGGCGCATAAGTCGGCGCTTTTCAATCTCGCTCCAGATCCGGCGCATGATCTCGCTGCCGTAGCGCCAAGTCAGAGGTGAGAGGTAGGACTCGTGGGTGAATGTAGTCATGGGCGGTAATGTGAGGAGAGAGTGGAGAGGAATGAGGAGTGAGAGGAAACTTCTACGTACATTTTTCTGCTGCCCTGCTCCCCTTCTCTCATTTTGCCGGCCTTATTTGTTCCAGGAATTCCGTTATATCTCGGTGCAGCAAACTGTGCGCCTGCCGCGTCCTCTGAAGATTGGACTGAAGCAGACCTGGATCGACTGAGGTCATATAAGCGTGGCGAAAGAAGTGACGGAATCCGCGTAGAGCGTCGAGAAGGTGAAATGTCTCCTTGGACAAAGGAGCGGGGCGCACACCAGGGATTGGCAGGGCCATTCTGTGAAGCAAAGCGGCATGCCAGCGGGCTACATCGCTGATCTGATTTTCAAAGTGTGCGGCTATCAGGCGCAGAAGTTCTTCGATGGCATTATAGGTGTTGTGAATCTGAAAAGCCATGCTCTCCAACTGCATATCGGGAGCCTCATCAGAATTGAAGTCCTGTGCCCGGTCTTGGACCCTTGCAAAGGCATCGTCGATATTCTCGAGCTGTGCAGCAATGTCTGATTCGAGGATTAAGAACTCTTGGGCGTCCAAGGCACTCCCTCCCGACGGATACGGTCGGCAAATGGGACGGCGGAAAGGTCGACCAGATCGACGTCCCTTTCCAACAGTGCCGAAAATCGCCCGATGGCCTCGGCCAGCAGCTCGGGGCGGCTGGTCTCGATAGCGATGTCGACGTCTGAATGCTCGCGGAATCGGCGAGGCTGCGCCAGGGAGCCAAAAATGTAGGCGGAACGGATGCCGAAGTGACAGCAGTGCTTGTCGAGAAGGGAAACGGTCTGCGCGAGGAGACGCTTCCGCTCCTTTTCCAAGCGTTTGGAGCGGCGCTCGATTGCTTCGTCTAAAACGCTGGTATCAAAAGGCATTTGTTGGAACCCATATTGGGCATTCGGACGACACATGAGTTACAGAAAAGTCGCCAACTCCTTCCAGTCTTGAAAGGAATCACGGACCCTCCTGACATTATCGCCTTTTGAAAGCCTCATTCCAAATGTCTGCGGGAGCAAGTCGGTGAATGCTGATCCCAGGAAATCCCCCTTGGTATACCGCGTGCCGGGCCGTGTCGCTCCCCAGCAAGTGGGAATTGTTGAACCCTCGAATTCGCGAACAAGCAATGGAAACCAGGGCAATCGCCGAAGCGCCATGAGTATTTCCAACTACCTGTACCGTCCAGCCTGCATCTCGAACAGTTCGGCATAGCGGCCGCCCAGTGAGACCAGCTCAGCATGGCTGCCGGCTTCAGTGATGCGGCCCTCTTCGAGCACCAGGATCTGGTCGGCCATGCGCACTGTGGAGAAGCGGTGGCTGATTATCAGCGCGGTCTTGCCGGCGACAAGCTGGCGGAAGCGCTCAAACAGGCGGTACTCGGCCTCAGCGTCCAGCGCTGCGGTCGGCTCATCGAGGATCACCAGCGCGGCGTCACGCACGAAGGCCCGCGCCAGGGCGACCTTCTGCCATTCCCCGCCGGACAGGTCCACGCCGCCCTGAAAGCGCCGGGTCAAAGCGGTGTCAAACCCTTGCGATAAACCGGCTGCCACCTCATCAGCGCCCGACCAGCGCGCGGCTTCTTCCATGTGGAGGCCACCCTCTTCCGACGCAACTGCTCCCAGCTCGATGTTCTCCCGCAAAGTCAACGAAAAGCGAGTGAAGTCCTGGTAGAGTACGGCGATCCGGCAGCGCAGTGACTTCAAATCATGCTGCGCAAGCGGGACACTATCGAGATTGATTTCGCCAGAGTCGGGGTCGTACATGCGGGTCAGCAGCTTTACGATGGTGCTTTTGCCGGCGCCGTTTGCGCCTACAAGGGCGGTCACGGCGCCACGGGGCAGCCAAGCGCTGACGTCTTCCAGGACGGCTTCAGTGCCCTCAGGATATTGGAAGTGGATTCCACGCAATTCGATCCCCTGATTCAGTTCAATGGGCGCCTGGCACCCTTCTTGAGGCGGCGGGAGCGCAATGGCCGGTTTCGCTTGATCCAGGAAGGAAACCAGACCGCGTAGATGCAGAAGAATCTCGTACTGCATACCGGTCCAGAACACCAAGTCCTGAAGGCGGCCTTGCGTCTGGATCACGACGCCAAAATAGAGAGCGATATCGCCCAAGGTGAGTTGACCCGCGCGCGCCTGGACGGCCACGTACCAGAAGCCCCCCGCCAGCGCCAGCGCATGCAGGGCAGTGAATGCCGCAGACGCGCGCAGATACTTCAGTCGGACGCGGCGCATCTCCTCATATGCTTTAGCGAACCGCGAGCGAAAGCGGCGCAGGAAGAAATCGCCCAGACCGAAGACGCGGATCTCTTTGGCGGCTGCCGGATCGGTGGTGATGCGCGCACAGTAGTTCATCTCCCGCGCCGCCCGCGAGCGGTCGATCATGGACTGATACCTTACTTCCTGCAGGCGCTTCTCACCCAAGAGGTGCGGCAGGCTCAATACCGCCAGCAGCAGTGGAAGGAGCGGGTGCAGGCGGGCCAGCAGGAGGAGCATGCCTCCCAAGGTAAGTGCAGTGCCAAGACCAATTCGCAGGTAAGCGATAAGCCGCGGTAGAAAAAAGATAGCGTCCTGAACCAGTCGCAACTGATCCTGGAATGCAGGGCGCTCAATCCGCATCAGGTCTGTCAATCGGATGCCGGCATCCATCAGACGCCGGTCCATTGCGGCCACCGCGCGATCTTCCAGCCAGACATTCAGCGTCCGCAGGATGGGCTCAAGGCCGGCCGGTATGACATAGGTCAGGGCGTAGAGAACGGCAAACGCCAACACTGGGGTGACGCTGTTGGCCGCGCCACCAACTGCGACGGCCAGACCGTCAACCACCAGCCTCAAGAGCCAGACCTGCAATACCGGCACGATGCTGGTGACGATCACGAGCGCAATATAGAAGAAAACGACGCCAGGCGCGGCCATCGTTACCAAGGCCAGTCCACGCCTCCATGTGCGCAGGTTGGATAAGAGGCCGCGCGCAGCGCCGGCGGCAGATTGCCGCAGGTCTCTAGCGGCTCCATCGGCTCGCGTGAACGGATTCATAGGATGGATCCGCCTAATTCCGGTCCAGATACTGGGAGGCCTGGAGGTTGAAGAGTCGGGCGTACTCGCCGCTGAGGTCTATCAGTTCGGCATGGTTGCCGGCTTCCTGAATGCGCCCATCTGACAGGTAGAGGATGCGGTCGGCCATGCGCACTGTGGAGAAGCGGTGGCTGATCAGGAGGGTAGTGCGGTCGCGGGTGAGTTCGTGAAAGCGCGTGTAGATTTCGTACTCGGTCTGTACGTCGAGCGAGGCAGTGGGTTCGTCGAGGACGAGAAGCTGGGCGTCACGCAGGTAAGCTCTGGAAAGGGCCAGCTTCTGCCACTCACCGTCAGAGAGTTCGCGACCGCCAAATGCACGGCCAAGCTGCGTGTCCAGCCCGTCCGGAAGCCTGTCCAACAGTTCAGCGGCGCCGGCGCGCTCGGCTGCGGAGGAGAGCCGTGCGGCATCATGCAGCAGATCGATTTGGCCCATGCCGATGTTTTGGGCAGCTGTCAGTTCGTAGCGAACGAAGTCTTGAAAGATGACACCTATGTGGCGGCGCAGCTCATTCAGGTCGTAATCCCTCAGGTCAACGCCATTGAGCAGGATTTTGCCGGAGGTCGGGTCGTACAGCCGCAGAAGAAGCTTGACAATCGTAGTTTTGCCAGCGCCGTTGCGGCCGACCAGGGCAACACACTCACTTTGGCCCATGGTAAACGAAAGGTCGCGCAGCGCCTGGTCGGCGCAGCCCGGATAGGTGAAGGAGACATTTTCGAAGGCGATGCTCTGGAACCGGAGGGGGTGGCCCCCTTTCGCAACCCCGGCCGGCAGCGGGCGGGCGGGCGGAGCGCCAGTTCTGTCGAAAGACGCGCCGCTCTGTGTCAGGTCGGGGGGCGCGTCGATTATCCTGAACAGACTGGGCAGAAAGCCAAGGACCAGCGGCAATAGACCGATCTCGGCTCCCAAGGCAATCAGGTTAATCTGCAGGACGGTGGCGGCGCCTCCGTAGAGCGCCAGGTCGCCGACGGTGCGTTCACCTTGCAAGATCATCCATGCCACATAGACATAGACCGCAGATGAGGCAACAGTGGCCAAGACAGCGGCCAGAGCAATTTTGACGGCCAGAGGCCTGCGCATCCGGTTGAGCGACTCTGTCGTGCTGGCGAAAATGGAATCGTAGCGCCGGCGGAAGAACGGCCCCATCTCGTACAGATGTACATCTTTGGCGGCGTCCGGCGCCAGAAGAACCTCGCGGCAATATTCCAGACGGCGCGCTTCCGGAGTCTGGATGTATAGATGGCTCACGGTACGTTCGCTGTATTCCCATTGCCTCTTCATCTGCGGCAGCGTGGCCAGGATGAGCAGGAACGGGATGAGGGGATGCAATGCGAACAGCACCAGCGCCAGGCTGCCGACAGTGAATAGCTCTATAGCAGCCCGCCCGACGTATAAAGTCAGATCCAACGCCCCACGCGATGCACGTTTGCGGGCCCGCTGGAGGTCATCGGCAAAGGCAGGATCTTCGAAGCGAGCCAGGCCTTGCAGACGATTGGCGGCGCGAATGACCTGCTCTGTCACATAGCCTGTGAGCCGATCGGCGGCCAGTCCCTGAAACGTCGAAGTGAAGGGCTGGATGAGTTGACCCAAAGCCAGTACTCCCGCAGCCAGTCCAATCCAGGCCAGCAGAGGAAGCAGGGCCGCCACAGGGTCCACGTATTCGAGCAGACCCAGGTCAAACGCAGCGCGGTCGATTACCGCCCGCGTCAGCGCAAGCTGGAGCGGAACCAGAAGCGCCTGCAACATCATCAACGTGATGAATCCAGCCAAAAGGCGCGGGCTGGAACGCCATACAAGATCTACGGCCAGCCTGAGGATTCGCGCGGTCTCTTGGAATTGCTGCAAGGTCGGTTTGGAATCAGCGGAGTTCGACATCGAGGCCGCTCCCAAAGCAGGTCGTAGACTTCAACGCGCCTGGCGCGAAGACAGGGAACATGAATTCAGTTGTGCCACCGTAAGTCGGCGTCTTGGCTGATTTTGGCCAGGATGGGAAAGGCGTTGCCCGGCTGCCGGCGGCGCCGAAGCATTGGGATGGCTAGCCGGCGCGGCCGAACATGTTGTCGCGCTCGGGGCCGACGGAGACGTAGGAGACAGGCACGCCGGCCAGTTCGGAGATGCGGTTTATGTAGTCGCGTGCCTGGACGGGCAGCGCGGCCCAGCTGCCGCAGCCGGTTGTGGGTCCGTCCCAGCCGGGCATCTCCTCCCAGAGCGGTTGGGCGTTCATGAGGAGAGAGGTGTCGGGGACGGTGTCGGTGAGCGCTGTGCCATCCTCCAGGCGATAGCCGGTGCAGATTTTGAGCGTTTCGATGCCGTCGAGGACATCCAGTTTGGTGATGGCGAGGCCGGTCATGCCGTTGAGCCAGGCTGCGTAGCGAATGGCGACGCCGTCGAACCAGCCGCAGCGCCGCGGGCGGCCGGTGGTTGCGCCGAACTCCTGACCGACGTCCTGCATGCGCTTGCCGACGTCGTCGTGAAGCTCCACGGGGAAGGGGCCGTCTCCCACGCAGGTGCTGTAGGCTTTGCAGACACCGTAGACTTCGTCAAGCGAGCCGGCAGGCAGGCCGGCGCCGGAGGGGGCGAAGGCGGCCGTGGGATGGCTGCTGGTAACATAGGGGTAGATGCCCCAATCAAGATCGCGCATTACGCCGAGCTGCCCTTCGAGCAGGATATCGTTGTTGGCCTCCAGGGCCATGCGCAGGATGGGCGCGGTATCGACGATGCGGGGCGCCAGCTGCAGGCGGAACTCCATCAGAAGATCGAACATTGCGCGGCCATCGACAGGCTGCCCGCCGAGAATTGTCAGCTTCTGGTTTATTGTGTGTAGAGCGCCGTCCAGCCGGCTCTCCAGCCAGTCGGGTTGGAGGAGATCACCGATGCGGAGGCCGGAGCGGGTAGCTTTGTCGCTGTAGGCCGGGCCGACGCCGCGCATAGTGGTGCCGATGGTATCGGTGCCGCGGGCCTTCTCTTCCAGCTCGTCGAGTGTGCGGTGGTAGGGTAGGACCATCTGGGCGCGGCCGCTTATCCAGAGGCGGTCGCAGCTGACGCCGATCGATTTGAGGTGGGCGATCTCTTCCAGCAGCGACTGGGGATTGACGACGCAGCCGGTGCCGACGATGTTGTGGACATTCGGATAAAAAATGCCGCAGGGAATGATATGGAGTACGGTCTTGCCGTAGTCGTTGACGACGGTATGGCCGGCGTTGTCGCCGCCTTGGAAGCGTACGACATAGTGGGCCCGTTTGGCCAGATAATCGACGATGCGACCTTTTCCCTCATCACCCCACTGGGCTCCGACAACGGCAGTAACAGTCATTCTAGTTCCCTGGATTCACTTGATAGTTCGGCGCCTCTTTGGTAATGACGACGCTGTGCGGGTGGCTTTCCTGGTAGCCTGCCGGACTGATGCGCACGAAGCGGGCTTTGCGCCACAGGTCGGGCAGACTCTGGGCGCCGACATAACCCATCCCGGAACGAAGGCCGCCCAAGAGCTGGAAAACGAATTCATTAAGATAGCCCTTATACGGTACCTGCCCTTCGATGCCTTCCGGTACGGTCTTGCCGCCGATGTCGGGTGAAGCGCCGTTGAGCGATTGGCCTGAGGCATAGCGGTCTGCGGCACGGCCTTTCATGGCGCCGCTGCTGCCCATGCCCCGGTATTCTTTGAAGGAACGTCCCTCGCGGATGACGATTTCGCCGGGAGACTCGTGCAGGCCGGCGAGGAGGCTGCCGAGCATTACTGCGGAGGCGCCGCAGGCAAGGGCTTTGGTGATATCGCCGCTGTAGCGGATGCCGCCGTCGGCGATCAGGGAAACGCCGCAAGATTGGGCGGCTTCGGCGCAGTCGGCGATGGCGGTAAGCTGGGGCATGCCGGCGCCAGAGACGATGCGTGTGGTGCAGATCGAGCCTGCGCCGACGCCGACTTTGACCACGTTGGCGCCGGCCTCGGTCAACATTTGCACGCCCTCCGCGGTAACGACATTGCCGGCGAGAATGGGCAACTCAGGGTAACGGGCGCGGGCGGCTTTCACGGTGTCGATGACGCCCCTGGTATGGCCGTGGGCGGTGTCGACGGCGACTGCGTCGACGCCGGCGTTGACGAGGCTTTCGGCGCGCTGCAGGCCCTGTGCGCCGACGCCGATTGCCCCGGCCACGAGCAGGCGGCCGCGTTCGTCTTTGGCGGAATGGGGGAAGTCCTGCCGCTTGAGAATGTCCTTATAGGTGATCAGCCCTTTGAGGTAGCCGTCAGCGTCGACAAGAGGCAGTTTTTCGATACGATAGCGATGAAGGATCTCCTGCGCTTCCTCCAGGGTCGTACCAAGTTGGGCCGTAATCAGATCTTCCGAAACCATGTATTCGGAGATCGGGCGCTGATGGTCGGTGGCGAAGCGGACATCGCGGTTGGTGAGGATGCCCAGCAGGAGTTTGTCGTCATTAGTGATGGGTACGCCGCTGATATGGTAGTGGCTCATTACAGCTTCGGCGTCGTCCAGCGTGTTTTCGGGCCGCAGGGTGATGGGATCGACGATCATACCGCTCTCGCTGCGTTTGACTTTGTCGACCTCTTCGGCCTGCTGCGTCACCGAAAGATTGCGGTGGATGACGCCCAGACCTCCTTGTCGCGCGAGGGCGATGGCCAGGTCCGCTTCGGTGACGGTATCCATGGCGGCGCTGATTAGCGGGATGTTGAGGGAGAGTTTGGGATGGAGGCGGGTGGTGATATCGACGTCGACCGGCAGCACTTCGGCGAAACCGGGCACGAGCAGCACATCGTCGAAGGTCATGGCGTTCTGAGTGAACAGGCCGTCGGCGATAGAGAGTCCTTCAGTGGACAGGTTGTTTGCGTCTTGAGGCGCCACCTCCGAATCGGACCTGGGGGCATAGGGAGAACCGTTGTGTGCACTCTTGATCACAGGAACAGTCATCAGTTTACCTCCCGCTGCTCTGTGGCTTCTGCTTGCGAACTGTGATAAATTGCGCTATTCGTCCGCTCCTGCCAAAAGGTAGAACAGTGTGAACTGCTGTGGTCCATTGTACCACTGGCCGGGAATGGGGCGCGAATTCGGAAGGGTTGGGGAGAGGGGTAAGGGCGGCAGGTTGGGAGGCGTCCGGCCTCTGTTCCCGGGCCGGGTCCTGCGGCGACGAATCCTCACAGATTCACGTTTATTTGAAACGGCGGGCCAGTTCGGCTTCCACATCCGACCAGGAGAGCTTCCGCCGCTCCAACAGGACGAGGCTGTGATAGATCAGATCGGCCATTTCGGAGACGAGCCGCTCATCGCTTTCTTCGAGGGCCGCGACGACGACTTCGACCGCTTCTTCACCGACTTTTTGGGCGATCTTGGCGGTACCGGCGGCAATGAGCCGGGCGGTATACGACTCTGGAGTCGGGTTGGCTTTGCGGTCGGCGATAGTGGCGGAAAGGGAACTGATCAGTTCTGACATTTGGCGATCCATTTCGTTCTTTTGGGGCGTCTTCAGGGATGGGCAGGGCGAGGAATAGAAACTTTCGGGCGGTATTATTGGGTAGGTGTGGGTCCTGCGAATAACTGCCCTCGAAAGTCTCTCAAGATGACCTCTTCTCCCAGGGCCCGCCGGATCTCTTCGCAGGGCTCTTCATCGGCGAGCAGGAGCAGAAGCTCCCTGGCGCGTGTCATGGCTACGTAGAGCCGATCCAGCTCCAATTGACGCGATTCCAGGTCTTGATCGGGGTCAAAACTCTCCCTCTCGCCGTCAGCGTCTCCACTGCTTTCCGGAAACTGCCTTGAGCCCATGCGGGGAAGGAAGACTGCTCGAAACTCCAGGCCCCGGGCGCGGTCGTAGGTGCCCACTCTGATCCCATCACCTGTAAAGCCATCGCGAGTAAGTTGGGCGCATGGGATGCCTTCACTTTGCAGGAATCTGATAGTCGCCTCGACCTGGCTGTTGTGCTTCAGGAAGACCGCAATCTCATTTGTACCGTATTTTTCGGCCACATTGAATTCGCGAATCTTCTCGCACAGATAGAGTAATTCGCATTTGCAATCCACAAGGACAAGATTGGGTTTCTCGTCCTCGCGTTCGTGAAAGCCCGGTTCGGCGTCAAGGATGTATCTGTCGTCATCATGGTCCAATGCAACCAGTTCGCGGCCCCGAACGCGCATAGCGGCACGATAGACTGTGGGCGCATTGCGGTAGTTCTCTGTGAGCACCTGCGCGCGGCCGGCGATATCAAGATTCGCCCAGCCGAGCCGGTAACCTCCGGCATAGATACGCTGTGCAGGGTCATCCAATATGAGGACTCCATCTTTGGGCACGGGGGTTTGGGGGTTGCCTGCGACGAGGGCACGGACAAGCTGCAACTCAACCAGAGTCACGTCTTGCGCTTCATCCACGACGACGCAGCGGTAGGGGGCTTGTGCGAGTCTTTGGACAGCATCTCTGACCCGAATTCTCTTGTCAGCGAACGTAACCGCGTTGAGTTCACTCAGCTTTCCTGCCCAGAGTTCAAACAACTCCCAAACCAGCTTGCGCAGGTTTTGAGAGAGAGATCGCTTGCGTCCGATACGTTCGATGGAAAGATAGGCCTCAAGGCTCTTCAGCCCGTTCCCCTTGATCACTCTCTCAATTTCTTCTTTCAGGTAATCCCGGCTAATCCTCTCCAAAGGGGAACCGGCAATGAGCTCCTTGCAAGCAGCTTCAAATGTCTGGTCAACCAGAGAAAAATGCGCCGGCGTCCAGCTGTCGTATTGGTAGACAATTCTGTCGATGTTAGCGAATTCGACATTCGAGGGGGCCATTGGGAGGTTGCGAAAGCGCCGCTCAAGCAGTTCGGCCAGCGATCTGCTGTTCGCGGTAAAGAGCACTTTATCATTGGGATACCGGCGGGCCAGTTCCGCCAGTCGATGCAGCCCAATTACAGTCTTGCCTGTGCCGGCCGCGCCGCGAATCCGCGCGGCTCCTGACCAGTGTCGGCTGACGAGGGGTTGCTGGTCAGGGTGTAGAAAGAGTTGCCACTCCTCAAAATCGCCGCGGAAAACGCGCCGGATCAGCTCCTGGATCAGTTGGCGGTCGGTCGGAGCGGATTCGGCTTTCGACGGCACTCGTGAAGGAGCGTCAGGTTCCTTCTCAGGCAGTTCAGGCAGCGAGGGTTGATGCGGCGCTCCTGTGGAAGCTCGCTTCAAGGATAGCGGTATGTCAGGAACTGTTACCTGAAGATCAGCAAGGTCTTCCGAAGCCAGATCAACATAGTGGTCTCGTCTTTTGGCCCAGTCATACATAACATCATGGTGGCCCGCATTGACGAAGACGAACTGGCCATCATCTACTGCCAAGAGGATGCGTAGTTCCTGTGAAGCCCTTAATGACCAGAGGTTGCTCTTGGGACCGCCGCCGAGCTTTTCAAAATTGAGCCCCGGAGTTGCCGGGTCTTGGGCGAACTGAGACACGGCGGTTAAGAAACGCGCCTGATCCTGCGGGGTCAGCCGCCTGGTATAGCCAATTTGCCGATTGAAGGATCGGGTCATTGACAGGGCTACACTATCCATCTGTTAACCCTGGTCTCCTCAAGAGCGGCGACATACTGGTCCCGTCAGAATTCCATGAATGCAAACCAATATTCGTACAGGTCCCAGCCAGGGCAAGCGTTGCCTGCGCAGAATCCGGCCCGGTCAGGTGATGGCGTCTTCAGGCAGGCGCACGGGTACGCCGCGTTCGAGCAGATGTTGCTTTACATCCATCACCTGAAGCTGGCGAAAGTGGAAGAGGCTGGCGGCCAGAGCCGCTTCCGCGCCGCCTTCAGTGAGGGCGGCGGCGAAATCTTCCGGGCGGCCGGCGCCGCCGCTGGCGATCACCGGAATGTTGACCGCGTCGGAGATGGCACGCGTCAGGGCTACGTCGTAGCCTTCCTGGGTGCCGTCTCCGTCCATCGAGGTGAGCAGAATTTCGCCGGCGCCGAGCGATTCTACTTTCCTGGCCCATTCAACGGCGTCGATGCCGGTATTGATTCGGCCTCCACTGATGAATACGTCCCAACCCTGCGCGGCGTCGCGGCGGCGGGCGTCGATGGCGACGACGATGCACTGGCTGCCAAAGCGGCGCGCGCCCTCGCTGACGATATCCGGGTTGCGGACGGCGGCGCTGTTCACACTGACTTTGTCGGCGCCGGCGAGCAGAATGGCGCGCATATCGTCGACGGTACGAATGCCGCCGCCAACGGTAAACGGGATGAAGACGGTATCGGCGACGCGGCGTACCATTTCGGCGACGATATCGCGGGCCTCGTGGGTGGCGGTAATGTCTAGGAAGACCAGTTCATCGGCGCCTTCGCGATCGTAGACGTGAGCCTGTTCAACCGGATCGCCGGCGTCGACCAGGTCTATGAAGTTGATGCCTTTGACGACGCGTCCATCCTTGACGTCGAGACAGGGAATGATTCTTTTGGCCAGCAAGGTTACCTCCCGGGGCGACAGGTACGGCGATGCGCCAAGAGCGGCTCGCAGACGGATCGACAGATTGTGCGATTCACGCGCGCGCTTCGAACCCCTGCATACCGGCGTCGAGAAGGCGGGCGGCGGCGCGCCAGGCAGGAATCTGCTCCGGCGACGTTTCAAGCAGGAGTGTCCTCGCTTCCTCCAGGCTGCACCAGCGGCATTCGCTGTGGTTGTGGTGGCCGAGCCGCACTTCCCCTTCTCCGATCTCGGCCAGGAAGTAGGTGATCGTGCGCTGGACATCATAGCCGCGAATGTGGACGGTGAAGTCGAGGGCGGTGGGACAGTTCTCGTAGAGCTTGCGTATCGGCAGTCCGGTTTCGATGGCGAACTCCCGGCGAGCGCATTCGAGGTCGCTTTCACCCGGTTCGACGCCCCCGCGCGGGAACTGCCACTCCTCAAAAAAGTGGTTATAGAGGAGGAGGAGCTGGGCCTCGTCCCGGCCGGCGGGCGATTCTTCCGGGCAGCGGCGGATGGGAATGACGCCAGCGCTGCGGCGCAGTCGCGGCGCGTTACTGATTTCGATGGCTGCGGGCAGCTCCAAGGCATTGGTATAGAGGGCCTGTCCGATGATCACGCCGTCGATGCCATAGTGTTCATGGCGCTTGAGCGCGCGGATATCGTCAAGATTAGCGACGCCGCCGCTGGCGATGACCTGCAAACCTGTAAGGTCAGCCAGTGTCGCCGTCGCCTGAACGTTGACGCCGCTGAGCAGGCCATCGCGGCTGATGTCGGTGAACAACGCCAGTTCCACGCCCAGAGCGGCCATGCGATGCCCCAACTCGACCGCGCTCACCCGGCTGACCTTTTGCCAGCCGTGGGTGGCGACCTTTCCGTCCTTGGCATCGAGCCCAACGACGATCCGGGAATGGCCCCAGCGCTTAAGAGCGACGCGCACCAATTCCGGATCGCGCACAGCCGCGGTTCCCAATATAATTCGGTCGGCGCCCAGGGAGAAGGCCAGCTCGATGTCCTCGACGCTGCGCAGCCCACCGGTGAACTGAATCGGGATCTCGACCGCATTTCTGATCTGCGTGAGGCGCTGCAGGTTTATGGGCAGATTCTGTTCAAGGCTTGAATCGTCCGGGGCTTCGTCAGTTTCAAGGCCCGGGTCTCCAGCGCGGGTGGATTCCGAGGCATCGAGCGCGTCGAGTGAAAGGCGCTGTACTTTGGGATGGAAGTCGGATGCGCCGCCAAAGGCGCCGTCCAGGTTGACGACGTGAAGCCACTCGGCGCCGAGGCTTTCCCAGTGACGGGCCGTCCGGGCGGGGTTGTCGCTGAAGACAGTCTCGGCATTTGGATCGCCTCGCTGCAGGCGAACACAGCGTCCTCTTCTCAAATCGATCGCGGGATAGATGCGCATGGCGCTGTCTTTTGCATTTCGTTGTTGAGCGGCGGCTAGCCGTCAGTTTCGCTTTCTCAGGATAGGCCTGATCTGTCATTGCGCCCAAGGATATTTCAGGCGTGATTCCCCTGGGTTGCGGCCTCGTAAATCGCCTCATCGAGTTCGGCCTGGAGTTCGATCAGGGCCTCTTCGCCCAGGATTCCTTCGCGTGACAGCTCGTCAAGAGCTGTTCTCTCAGCGCGCAAGGCCTCTGTCCGCGCCAGTGAGACGATCTGTTCGCGCAAGTCCGGCTGATCGTTCAGGAGTTTATCAATCTGACTGCTCACGTTTTCTTCACGTGCGGTCAACTCTGCCTTGACGGTTGTATAGGCGGTTGGTATTAGCGCGCCGTCGCGGTAGAGGCGGTCGACATAGCTGATGGCAGAGCGGATGGCGAGAAGCTGGCCCTGGATTCGTTCATATTCGGCGGGCTGCCTGGCGCCTTGCGTCAGCCCGAGCCGAGAGAGCAGCCCTGAAATGGAGATAGCCTGTACAAGGATCGTAAAGAGGACGACAGCGAAGGTCATGGCCAGAAGCTGCGGCCGATTTTCGATATCGACGGGCAGGCTCAGAGCCAGCGCCACACTGATCGCGCCGCGCAGTCCTCCCCATGACATCACAAGGAGGAAGGGGGCCGGGAGATGATGACGGAAGAGACGGACAGTACCGCCCAACAGATAGACAACGATGAAGCGGCCCCCCAGGACAGCAACGACCGCTATCAGCGAGGGCATGAGATATGTGACCAGTTGCTCCCATTCCACGCTGATGCCGAGCAGGATGAAGATAAATGAGTTGGCGAGAAAAGCGATGTATTCCCAGACGGTGAAGAGCACCATCTTGGTTGAAGGGGTCATCCCGCGGGGGCCGATATTGCCGTTGACCAGGCCTGCCACCACGACGGCCAGAACACCACTGAAGTGGAACTGTTCTGCCAGGATAAAGCTGCCGTAAGCGAGGATGGTCGTCAGCGTGACCTCGATCAGATAGTCGTCGATATGCTCGATCAGCTTGGCAACGGCATAGCCGAGAACGCCGCCGATGAGAAGGCCGCCGACTGACACTTTCAGGAAACTGACCACACCCTCAAGCGGATTGAGAGTGCCCTCCACAGCCAGAGCAAGCATGATGTGGAAGATGACTACGGCGGTACCGTCATTGAAGAGGCTCTCGCCCTCGACAAGGGTCATCAGGCGCTTGGGGGCGCCGACGGAGCGGAAGGTTGCGACGACGGCTACAGGGTCGGTGGCGGAGATCAAAGCGCCGAAGATGAGGGCGGCCGGCAGGGGCAGCACGCCGGCGATAACCAGAACTGCGGCGATGATGCCGGTGCTGATGAGCACGCCCGGTACGGCCATGGCCACGATGGGCGTCAGGTCGGCCTTCAGATCCTTCAACTGCAGGTGGAAGGCGGCTTCAAAGATGAGGGGCGGGACAAAGAGGCCGAGCACCAGACCCGGCGTCAGCTCCAGGTGCATGCCGCCGCGGAAGGCCAAGACCAGCCCGGCTCCGACCAGCGCCACTGTGTAGGGCAGCCGGATGCGGCGCACGGCCAGGGCCACAAGCAGGACGACTGCCAGTACCTGGACGATTTCAAATTCCAGCTCGAAGAAGGTTTCCACGACTTACTCCGGAACAGCGGAGGGGCGGCTTTGTTCCCTCAGCCCACTGTCAAGCTGATCGTCCGCTGGATCGACAGCAGGCGAAGCCGCGCCCCTGGGAATGTGCGGCACTCCGCGAGGGACAGCGAAATCGTCAACGATTCGCCCGTCTTGCACACAGGCGACGGCGGCAAAGGAGAGTTGCTGCCAGTCCTGCAGGAGCACGGCAGGGAGGCCTAGCAGGTGCGCCCGGTAGAGGCTGAAGGTGAGGCCGTGGCCGACGAGGGCCAGTGTGTCATGGGGATGGCGTGCAGCCCAGTCGTCGATCCCCGCGCGAAATCTGGTGAGCGCGTCTGCGGCCGGTTCCCAGCCCGCGACTGAATGGCGGGGACGGCGGAACACCTCTGCGACGCGGGCGGTATAGTCGCTTGTCCACTCCGGGGAGCGGTGCAGCTCATTGAAGCGGTCATCCTCATCCACCGGCAGGTCTTTCCTTTTCAGAAGCGGCGCGACTGTCAGACGGGTCTTTGGCTCGCGACTCAACAGCAGCCGGTCGACTTCGTCCCAGAACGGCTGCCGGGCGAGCGCCACGGCCTGAACACGGCCGAGCGCGTCCAACTGCCAGAGGGCGGCGTCGGTATCCGGAACCTGCCGCGTACCGGCGTGAGCGATGAGATATAGTTTCTTTGGCCTGCCTTTTTCGGTCGCTGTCAATTCAGTTCATCACGATCGCAGAGCGGCGTTCGACTTGAATGCCTGTGGTTTGCTCTGTGGCGCAATTCACATTTTGTGCAGACAGTGCAAACGGACTCCTGCCGCAGGTCAGGGGCACTCGATTTCAGGCTGGCTCTCCACAGTTTGAATGAAATTACGCAGTATATGCAGGCCAACCGTGTGGCTTTTCTCTGGATGGCACTGGATGCCCCAGGCATTGCGGTGGCGGACGATGGACGGATAGTCGATGCCGTAGTCGGTGAGCGTGAGCACGGCGTCCGGCTGGGCAGCATCGCAGAAATAGCTGTGGGCAAAGTAGCCGTAGGCGCCATCTGGAACACCCGCCAGCAGTGGGTCTTGACGCTGCCGGCGCAACTGATTCCAGCCAATTTGAGGAATGCGCAGGCTGCGGCCGCTGCGGTGGGGATCCGGCATCTTGTTGGGGAAGCGGCGGACGCGGCCGGGGATCAGATGGAGCCCCTCGTGAACGCCCATCTCTTCACTCTCGTCGAAAAGCATCTGCATGCCGACGCAGATGCCCAGCAGAGGCAGACCTGCGGCCACGCTGTCCAACAGAGGGGCTTCAAATCCCTGATGGCGCAGGTTGTTGACGCTATCGCCGAAGGCGCCCTGTCCCGGCAGGACGAGTGCCCGCCAGCGGCTGAAATCGACCGGGTGGTCGACGATATCGACCTGGATACCCAGCGGTGAGGCTACGGTCTCAAAGGACTTGTAGACACTGCGCAGGTTGCCAACGCCATAGTCAACAATAGCGATCATTGCGAACGGGACAAACTTTTTTCCATAGCGATGGCGAAGTTGCGCACCAGCGGCGGTGGAAACTCCTCGCGAAAGATGGCGGCAGTCAGTTCACGAATGCGGGTTTCGGCCCGTTCAGCCTCCTGGCTGCTGAGCCGCTCGGCGCGTACCACTTCCTCGAACTCCTCCTCGTGCAGTACGAAGACCCGTTTGTCTGAATTATACCAAATTGCAAGGATCAGGTCTGAAGTGCGATAGGCTTTGTCTTCGCGCTGCAGCGGCCTGCAGACAGGGAGGTAGAGGCCGACGGCGGCACCCTCAGCGTCAAAGTACTTTTCGACCATTTGATCCAGGTCGGGGAGCCAGAAGCGGAACCAGACGAAGCCCGGCGCGCCGATGACGGTATCGAGCAGTTCGACGGTAGGCGCGTGAGCAGTCCAGGCAGCGCGCTCGACGAGCAGGGAGTTGAACCACTCGGCGCGATAATCGGTCATGTCCGCTTGCTGGTTCCAGTCTCCGCTGGAAAACGATCTGAACAATCGTTGGGACGATTGTGCGGTTTCGCTCATCATTTCACTTTCGGCGGCTGCCCGGTCTTCAGACGGCCGGCCAGAGTAAATCCGTCAATATTTCCTTACGATGGCGCGGTAGGCGTTGGGTTCGCGAACCTGGATCATTTGGCGTTCTTCGCGGACGGCACGCACGCGGTCCAGATCGATGGTCGCGACCGCATATCCCTCCATCGGCTCCTCGAGGACCGTATAGAGAGCGCCGTCCGGCCCGGCAAGGATCGAGTCGCCCGCAAACTGAATGGTGGGATCCTCGCCCACGCGGTTGGCCGCGGCGACATAGAGGGCATTCTCGGCGGCGCGGCTGACGATGTGCGCCCGCCACTGTTCGTGGTGACCGATCTCCCAGTTGGCGGCGAGGACAATCAGTTCGGCGCCGTCCAGGGTCAGGCTGCGGGCCGCTTCGGGAAAGATCAGGTCGGATCCGATCATAAGGCCGAATCTGCCCCAATCGGCGTCCACGTTGATGAAACGGAAGCCGGAACGGTAGACCTGACGCTCCTCGCCCAAGAGGTGCACCTTGTGATAGGAGGACATGACCTCTCCATCCGGGCCCAGGCAGGCCAGGCCGTTGTAGAGAATGCTCTCGACTTTCTCCTTGATGACCAGGCCGAAGACGATATGCGTGTTATAGTCGTCGGCCCGTTTGGCCAGGTAGTTTGTGGCGTGGCCGGGCACGCGTTCCGCCAGCGTTGTGGCGCGCAGTCCCAGTTCGGTACCGGTATAGCTGAGTTCCGGGAAGACGATCAGATCGGTCGGCTGTGTCGTGCAGATGCGTTCGACAAACTCCCCCATTTTGCGAAGGTTTTCCTCGGCGCTGGTGAGCGCGGGGGCCATCTGCACAAGTGCAACAGTGATTTCACGAGCCATTCAGCCTCTCCGGCAGGTCTGAGACAGATCTCAAGGAACGAAAGTCAAGCAAGTATAGCACGGTTGACTCCTTTCCCCATCTTTCGCGTGCTGTGTTAGAATTTCACCGCAAGGCGGAAAGGAGAACGTCAATGCCTGAAAACAGTTCGATGTTCAGACGGATCTTTGGACGCACGTGGATCATTCTGCTGGTGGCGGCGATCATAATTCCGCTGGACCAGTGGACGAAGGAGCTGGTCCGACAGAACATCGCCAAGTTCGACTATATTATTCCGATTCCAGCGCTGGGCGAGTATTTTGTCTTTGAGCATGTGGACAATCACGGCGCTGCGTTTGGCATTCTGCAGGGGGCGGGCAGCGTCTTTATCGTCATTGCTGCGGTGGTGACGGTAGGTGTGTTCTACTACGCGATCCGTCACCTGCCGGACGATCAGCGTCTCATTCGGTTACTGCTTGGGTTCCAGGTCGGCGGCGCGCTGGGAAACGTGATCGATCGCATCATGCAGGGTTATGTCACCGATTTTGTGAAGATCGGTGTCCCCGATGTCTACTATTGGCCGAATTTCAACATCGCCGATTCCTCGATTGTATGCAGTGTCATCGCTCTGGCAGCCGTCATCCTCTACCAAGACGTTCAGGCCTCCAAGCGGGCCAAAGAGGAGGCCATCGAAATCGGTGCAGCCGGGTCGTCGGAGGCGTAGCCAAAGGGAGCGGGTGGACTACGAGAGCCGGGAAGCGCGCCGTTTTACCGTTCCCCCGTCTGCAGCCGGCCAGCGCCTTGATCGCTGGCTGACGGACCAGTTCGAGGAGGAAAGCCGCAGCGCAGTTCAGCGCTGGATTGCGGCAGGGCTGGTCACCGTCAATGGGCAGCGCGCCGGCAAGGCCGGAATGCCCTTGGAAGCCGATGCAGAGATCGAGGTCGCAGCGCCACCGGCAGCGGTGGAGAGTTTACTGCGGCCCGAAGACATTCCTATCGAGATAATCTTTGAAGACAACAGCCTGCTCGTCATTGACAAGCCGGCCGGACTGGTCGTCCATCCGGGGCCGGGCCACACAGCAGGTACCCTCGCAAACGCAGTTCTTCACCATTGCCCGGAGTTGGAAGGGATCGGCGGGGAGAAGCGGCCGGGCATCGTCCACAGGCTGGACAAAGGTACATCCGGCGTGATCGTCGTGGCCAAGAATGACGCGGCGATGCGCTTTCTGCAGGAACAGTTCGCCGGCCGGACCGTGTACAAAGAGTACCTGGCGTTGCTGGAGGGCAGGGTCGAGCCGTCTCGAGGCCGCATCGACGCGCCGGTCGGCCGCCACCCGACGCGGCGACAGCGCATGGCCGTTCTGCCGGCTCTTTCAGGACCGAAAAATACGGTTGGGACAGGGCAGACTGCGTCTGGCGCGCGGGAGGCCGTGACCGATTACGAGTGCCTGCAGGTCTACGAAGACCGTTCAAGCGGACAGACGGCCCGTTTTTCGCTGGTGCGCGCCGTCCTGCACACGGGGCGCACCCACCAGATTCGGGCCCATTTTGCCTGGCGGAACTGTCCCGTGGCCGGTGACACGGAATACGGGTACAAGCGGCGGCGCCTGTCGCTGACGCGGCCTTTCCTGCACGCCCACAGGCTGGGCATCCGACTGCCCGGGGAGGCAGAGCAGCGCGTGTTCGAGTCGCCACTGCCCGCCGAGCTGCAGCGCATACTTGAGCGGTTGGGGGAGTGACAGTCCATGATCGACAAGCTCTACAAGATCGCCGAGGGGTTGAACAACCGGTTCTAGGACGGGGACGATCCCTTCTATATCGTCACGCGGCTGGCCGAGGAGCGCGGCGAGGTGGCCAGCCAGGTGAGCCATTTCGAGAGCAAGGGTGTCAAGATGATGAAGTTGGGATCCCCTGACCGCGCCGCGTTCGCGAAGGAGCTGCAGGACGTGATGCGGGTTGTTGTGCAGCTTGCGATCCACTACAAGCTGGAGGCGGAGTTGGAGGCTTCGGTCGATCGATCCTGCCAGGAGATAGTAGTCGAGGGTTTAGTCGATCCGCTGCCGGAGGAACTGGAAGGTGAAAACAACTGAACAGCGTCGAGCAGGTCTTGAGCGAGCAGGCGTTCAGTTCACTTTCTCTGTAAACCGAGTCAGACGGCC
Source organism: Caldilineaceae bacterium (assembly GCA_965200615.1). Classification (GTDB taxonomy): domain Bacteria; phylum Chloroflexota; class Anaerolineae; order Caldilineales; family Caldilineaceae; genus Bin5. The sequence goes on from OZ241377.1 coordinate 4,637,296, forward strand.
TATCTTTTTGAATCCGTTAAATCGCGAAACTCCCGATTCTTTCCATTGCCAGGATAGCCTGATCAGGGCAGCCAGTCGGCGACGGCCTCTCGCTCCTCGAGCAGCTCCTGCCCGCTGGCGGCCATATGGGCGCGGTCGAAGTCGGTCAGCGGCAGCCCTTCCACGATCTGGTAGACGCCGTTCTCAACCGTCACGGGATAGCTGAATATCACGCCGGTGGGCGAGTCGTAAGCGCCGGTGCTGGGGATGCCCATGCTGACCCAATCGTCTTCGGGCGCGCCCGCGAACCAGCTCTGCACATGGTTGATGCAGGCGTTGGCTGCGCTGGCCGCGCTGCTTGCGCCGCGTGCAGCGATCACGGCGGCGCCGCGCTGCTGGACGGCGGGAATAAACGTCTGTCTGATCCAGAAGAAATCGTTGATGACAGCTGCGGCCGGCTGGCCTTCGATCTGTGCATGGAAGAGGTCAGGATACTGGGTCGGGCTGTGATTGCCCCAGATGACGACATTCTTGACCGTGTGGAGCGGCCGTCCAGCCTTCCTGGCAAGCATGCTCTGGGCGCGATTGTGATCGAGGCGGGTCATGGCGGTGAAGCGTTCGGCGGGGATGTCGGGCGCGTTGTGCATGGCGATCAGGCAGTTGGTATTGGCCGGGTTGCCGACGACGACGACGCGGACGTCGGAGGCGGCGTTCTCGTTTATGGCCTTACCCTGGGTGACGAAGATGGGGCCGTTGGCGCTGAGGAGGTCTTTGCGCTCCATGCCGGCGGTACGGGGGCGGGCGCCGACCAGGAGAGACCAGTTGGCCCCGGCGAAGGCTGCGTCCGGCTCGTCGGTCAGGATTGTATCGGCGAGGAGGGGGAAGGCGCAGTCGTCCAGCTCCATGGCCACGCCTTCGAGCGCGCCCATCGCGGGCGGTATCTCCAGCAGCTGGAGGATGACGGGCTGATCGGGGCCGAAAAGGTCGCCATTGGCGATGCGAAAGATGAGAGCATAGCCGATATTGCCGGCGGCGCCGGTAACTGCTACACGAATCGGGTCATTCATCACTCATTGGTCTCCAGGTGCGGCAGGGGTGATTTCTACCTGCCTTCATTGATCTGTATCGGGTGGATTTTCGGCCAGGTCGACCGCCATTTCATATTGGCGGTCGAAAACGCGAAAGCCAAGTGAGGCAAAGACCGGGTTGAGACGGCTGTCGGCCGGCTGGTCCATAAGCGTCAACCTGGCATCGACGTAGCGAAGCTGGAGAGCTTGCAGCAGTGGGCGGGCGACGTCCTGAAGATTGGCCTCCGGATCGACAGAGATGTCAAGGATTCGAAGACGGGTTGCAGGCTGGCCCGGGGCCGGCACGCCGGACGATGACGACGGAGAAACCAGCGCATAGGCGACCGGCGCGCCGTCTTTGGCCGGGATGGTGAGGCCGATACAACCATGCTGTTCCACATAGTTGAGCAGACTGCGAGCACGGCGCTGCCAGATCATGGGCAGCTCGTGCCAACGGTAGAAATCGCGCAGAATCTGGGCTGGATCGGTCTCTTCCAGGCGCTCGTATGGCAGCGGGAGTGGGCCCTGGCGGGGATCCCGTTCCCACAGAAGCAGTTCGCGCAAGCGTTTAAAGCCGACCTGTCGATACACTGAGCGGGCGTGGTCGTTGGTGACCAGCACCTCCAGCAAGATGCGGTGAACACCGCGCTCGACCGCGCGCTGTTTCAAGTGCTCCATGAGCCGCCGGCCCCAACCGCCGCCGCGATAGGCCGGGTCGACACTGAGTCCACCGCACCAGCCTTCGTCACCGCGCACCGCCAACAGGGCCGCGCCGACGCCCTGCAGTCGCCCCTCCTCCTCCGCCACCAGGACTGCGCAATCTTCCGGAGCGATGCTGGAGCGGCGCAGATGCCCGCGCATGCCAGACGGGTCCATGTGCATATCGTACCGGTAGTCGGCAAAGCCTCGGTTGAAGCCTTGGCGCAGCGTCTCGACTTCAACCGAGGAACCGGTTACGATGGTTGGCTGTTGTAGCTCAGGCAAGTCGGAAGGAACTCCAATGGTGAGTGGTCAGCCAAAAGGTAGTGGTGGCTGGGCGCCTGTTTGCCAATCTATTGCGCTCGGGCCACAAAGTCGAACTCCACAATGAACTCTTCCCCGACGTTGGCGACACTTGGGACATCAGGAATCCTGAGTTCGTAGTCGTCTCTGACGATGATTGTGGCGGCGCTTCCCCGCAGTTCAGAATCGGAAACGACCTGCATCGTAACGATAAACACCGCCGGTCTGGTTATGTCGCGGACAGTCAGGTCACCTGTGACCTCGAACTGGATTTCATCGCCAATCGCGGCGGCCTCGGGCAGACCCACATACTCAGTGGCGGTAAAGGTGATGAACTGGTACTGGCTGGTCCGTAGAACAAAGCGACGGACAGCGCCGTCGCGGCGGTTGCTATCTGTGGCGAAGGTTCCGGCCTCGATCTGAATAGGTCCGATTAAGCTGGCCGCAGGGTTGGCCGGATCGACGGTCAGCTCACCCGAAATGGCGTTGGTCGTGCCGACTACCGTTTTCGGCTGACCGAGCAACTCCTCATCGATGATATAGCGCGCTTCGGACTCTTCGGCCACGATGACAAATGTCTGACCGACGCCGGGCGATGCCGCGCTCTCGGCGGCCGTTTCCTCCTGAGGCTGCGCGGTTGCGGCCGGCGCGGCTTCAGGTTCCGGTTCCGGCGTGTCGGTCGCCTCCGGTTCGGGCGCAGGCGTATCTGTGGGCTCTGGCATCGGCGTATCGGTCGGGACCGGTTCTGGCGTGTCCGTGGGGTCGGGCTCGGTCACCGGAGTTGCCGTATCGGCGGCAGCCGGGGCTTCCTCCGTATCCGAGGGCGGAGCGTCCGAGCCGCCGCATGCCGCCACCAGGAGCGCCGCGAGCAGTACAAAGATGATCAACTTCAGGTGGGCAGCTCCAGGTTTGGTCGAGACCAGGCAAGGTTTGCCCGCGGTCGGGAATGATTTCGCTTTTGAGGTGTGCGGTCTCATCGGTCCGAATCCCCCCATCCCAGATGGATGAAAACTTAAGCGGCCGAACCTTTCGACCGCGCTATCAACTATGACGTTCCCTTCCATTGTGGACCTATATTGGAAGTTTGGCAAAACTTCGGGTTTTCGGTCGGTTATCGCTGGAATCCGCTCTCACCGTAGCCGGTCAACTCCACATAGCCGCGACCGGCGACGGGTTCTCCGTTCATCGAGCCGCGCACGACGGTGGCGCCTTCATAGTAGGTAAAGGCGACATCCATCTCCTGATCTTCGATCAGAGGGTCGATCGTCAGTTCGATTTCGTGCTGGGGGAAGGTGACGCGCCAGCCGCCAGGGTAAACTGTGCCGCTGTCCGGGCTCGTCCACTGCTCTGTTGGCGTCAAAGTAAAGTCGTCCGGATGGATGGAGACCTGGCGGCCGTCGGGAAAGCTGAGCGTCCCTTCAAAGATCTCCTGGGAAGCGCCGGACAGCGTGCGAATTTCGGCAAACATAAGGACGACATCGTTGTCCAGGGTGAGGGCGAACCAGTCCCAGCCGACTGCGTCCCCGCTGAGGGCGGAGGTCCCGAACTCGTGGTCCATCCAGCTGAGGCCCATTACGGGGATTCGCCTGCCTGCGAAGACGATTTCGCCTACAGTTTCCATCCGCACGAGGCTGTAGTAGTGGTTGGCGTTTCCTGGCTCCGGCCCTTTGCGGCTGAAGCCGGCTTCCCCGTGAAGCAGGGGCGGATGGGTCTCCGCGAGAGTGAGATCGATCGAAATGGGACCGCTGTCGTCCTCGGCAGCGGCCTGCAGACGCATCTGCCCCGGCACGGTTTCCTGCGCACGCCAGTCATCCAGCCAGACTTCGTAGCGGGGCGAACCGGTCGCGCCGGCGACGCCTCCGGCGCCGCGGCTGAAGCGGTCGAAGCTGACATGGCGGCCGGCGGGGGCGCTGGTGACGGCGAAGTGGGCCATATAGAGTTGCTGCGCGGCGAAATCGGACGGCCGGTTGGGTTCACCCGGCGCCAGCGCGCTGCGGAAAAAGGTGAGCTGGAAGCCGTATTTGCCGCCGTCCTCGCCGGTCAGGTTTCCGGTGTAGTACCACCACTCGGTGGCGTAGTCATTGTGAGGGCCGTGATCACGGGGAAACTGGAAATCCAGCGGCTCGAGGGCTCTGGCGAAGCGGCTGTCGACGGGCTGGCTGAGGACGTCGACGACGTCGGCCGAGGCCAGGGAGGGTTGGGCGCGTGAGCAGGCACTGACAAGGAGCAGACAGAAGAGGAGAGATAGTGCAGGCGGAACGGCTCCTGGAAGGATTCGTCGATTGATATGTATATGTTGCGGTGGCGGAACGGGTCTGACCACCGGTATGTCTGGCATTGTCGCGGTGTGCTCTATTGCCGGGAGGCGAATCAGACTGCCGCCTCCCGGTATGACGGGAGTCGCTATAGGGGCTGGCCTGATTGCCAGGATCTGAGAGCTTACATGCTGGCCAGCGCCTGTTCGAAGTCCGCCAGCAGATCGTCGGTATCCTCGATGCCAACGCTCAGGCGCACAAGCTCGTCGGTGATTCCCAGTGCCCGTCGGTCTTCCGGCGCGGTGTCGAAGTAGCTGACGATCCCTGGCTGCTCGATGAGGCTCTCAACGCCGCCGAGGCTTGGACCGATGCGCGGGATGCGGCAGGCATCGATGAATCGGCTTGTCGTCGGTCCGTCGGCCTCAACTTCAAAGCTGATAACGCCGCCGAACCCTGTCATTGTACACTTGGCGACTTCGTGATCGGGATGGCTCTCAAGGCCGGGATACCAGACGCGGCGAATCTTCGGATGGTCTTCCAGGTAACGGGCGATACGAAAGGCGCTCTCGTTGTGCTGACGCATGCGCAGGCCAAGGGTTTTGAGGCCGCGCAGAATCAGATAGGCGCAATGGGGGTCGACGACGGCGCCCAAAATGCTCTGGGACTGGCGCAGGGCGGTGGTGATGTCGAAGCTTCCGGTGACACAGCCCGCGAGCAGGTCGTTGTGGCCGGCCAGATATTTGGTCACGCTGTGGATCGCGAGATCGATGCCGTACGCCAGGGGGCGGACGTTGCAGGGCGTGGCGAAGGTGGTGTCGATGATGGTGCGCAGGCCATGGCGCTTGGCGATTTCGACGAGGCGGGCGTAGTCCACGCAACGCAGAAAGGGATTGGTAGGCGATTCGGAGAAGATCAACCTGGTCTCGGGCCGGATGGAGGCCTCGATGGCGTCGTAGTTGCCGGGGGCGACGGTGGTACAGGTGATGCCGAAGCGGGTGAGGAATGTGTTGCAGAAGCCGCGCGTACGGCGGTAGCAGTCTTCAGTCATGACGAAGTGGTCGCCCTGACTGAGCAGAATGAATAGCGTGGTGGTGATGGCGGCCATACCGCTCGAGAGCAAAAGGGCGTCTTCGGCGGCGTCGAGCGCGGCCAGTTTTGCCTCGGCGGCGCGTACGGTTGGGTTGCCGTAACGTCCGTACTCCTCCCGTTCCGGCACATCCCAGAACATATGCTCTTCCATGTAGTTGATCAGGCTGGACGTGTCCTCGAAGGTATAGGTGCTGGTCTGAACGATGGGCACCGTCAGACTGTCGTGGGAAATGTAGCGCTTTTCCCCGGCGTGGACGGCTTGCGTCTGGCTGGAGAGTCTGGGAGTCTTCTCCTCAGGATCATACCCGTTGGAGGCAGCCGGTCCCGACGCGCCATCGGAGCCAGTTATCGTGCCGGAGTTCTGGGATATGGTCGTACCTGGTGTGGCCATGATGTCTCCTTCGCGAAGCAGTTCACCTTGTCAAAAGCGTCGTCACCGCCCTTTGGGCCGGTCTGGGAATAAAAAAGCCCTCTTCCTGTGGATACACGGAAGAGGGCTGCGACGAGTCGTCCAGAGCATCTCATCTGCCGGTGCATCCACACCGCCGGAATTGGCACCTGCCACGCTGCGGGATTTGACTCCAGCAGCGCCGGTTGCCGAGGCTTCACAGGGCCGGCCCCTCCACCTCTCTTGATAAGAGTCTTGGCATGATTTCAGCGGACCGATCTGCAGTTGGACCAAATTCGTGAAACCCTGCCAAAAGGCTCGATTCAGTTGTTGGCGCCCATAGTAATCCAGGAATCGGCCCAGTGTCAAATTTTACAACCACATGGAGCGCGCAGGAGGGCTGACGAGGGGCTTGCAGGCAGGACAGGCTGGGTCAGGAAGTCCGGCTGACAGACTCTTGCCTCGCTTTATCTGTATATTGTCCGGGTGATGTCAGCCATCAAGAAGGAGAGAGCGCTAAAGTATGGTAAGGTATAGTCAGTAACGGAACGCCTGTGAAGGGCAGCCGCTCCAGTAGGGAGCGCGCCGAGATTTCCTTGGAAAGGAGAAGCAAATGAACAGTTTAGGTAATGTCCCCAGAGTTCCCAGAAGGTTGCCGAGCGGGTCACCATTCGTCATGGTGATCGTAATCGTCGTCGTTATCCTCTTTCTGATGCTCTTTGCCCGCAACTTCTTCTACGCGTTCGAGCGCGTAGACGAACAGGAGGTCGGTGTTCAGTTTCAGGGAGGGAAGATCAAGAACGTGGTTGGTCCGGGTGTCTATACGGACGTCGGCCTCTTTGTCCAGCTTGTACGCGTCTCCAGCCAGGCGATCCCGTTCAACGTAGAGGACCAGGAGATCATCACCAAGGACAAGCAACGGATCGGCCTGATGGTCAGCGGTGATATATTCCGCCCGAACATCAACCAAAGGGACACGATCCAGGCGCTGTGGGCGCAGTACCGGGGCATCTATCTGCAGGATGACCTGGCCCGCAGCCGTATGCAGGACCAGGCGCGTCAGGCGATGAAGGTGTGTGTTGGCGACCGCACCTTTGACGACAACGTGGTCGGCACGGCCAGAGATATTCTGCGCCAGTGCATCGACGATGAACTGAACGAACGGGCCGCGAATTTCGGCCTCCGGGTGGAGAACCTGGTGGTGCCGGATGTGATCCTGTCGGGGGCGGTCCAGGCTGCGCTGGACGCGATCGTGCAGAGCCGTCTGGAGACGGAGAAGGCGGCGCAGGACAAGCTGCGGGCGGATGCCCAGGCCGACGCCGAGCAGGCGCGGCAGGAGGGTGAAATCCGGATCGAGCAAAGCCGGATCCAGGAACAGGCCCGCCAGCAGACGGCCCTGGCCCAGCTTGAGGAACAGAAGGTGGCGGCGCAGAAGGCCGTGATCGAAGCCGAGCGCGCGAACGAGCTGGCCCGCGTCGAAGCGGAGAGGGCAGTCATTGAAGCGCAGAAACAGAATGAGTTGCTGGCCGCGCAGCGGGACATTGAGATCGCGCAGGCACTGGCTGTCGCCGCGGAAGAGCAGGCCAAGGCGCAGATCGCGGTCGAGACCGCTCTGGCCACTCTGTACGCGGGCCGGCCGGAATATGTACAGCTGCTGATTGCCCAGGCCAACGCCAGCGCGCTCAAGAGCACCGACAAGGTGATCTTTACGCCTGAAGGCGTCACGCCGACGCTGGTCCTGCCGGGCCCCGGCATCGTGCCGACGGTGGACACAACGCCCAACTAGCGCAGCTGCAGAGGAGTCAGGATGCGTGAATGATGGGCGTCGATCCCTGGGTGCCCAGGGCGAGTTGATTGCAGTACGCGCTCTCGAGAAAGCCGGCCTGCGCATCGTCGAGCGCAACTGGCGCTGCCGGGCCGGTGAACTGGATATCATCGCGGAGGAACGCGCCCCGGCTGAAGTCCGGGGCGCGTCCGATTCACGATGGCTGGTCGTAGTCGAGGTGCGCACCCGGCGGGGCCGGGCTTTCGGTTCCGCGCTGCAGGCCTTTACGCACAGAAAACAGAAGAAGCTGCGGGATCTGGCGACAATATACGTGCAGGAAACGAAGTGGCCGGGCCCCTGGCGCATTGACGCGGTGGCTGTGCAAATGGACAGGTCCGGCAAGTTGATCAGCGTGGAGCATATCCGCCATGCCGTCACCGGCTGAGCAGGCCCGGGAGAAGGCGCGGCCGCCCCTGATCGCAATCCTGGGTCCGACGGCTGTCGGCAAGACCTCTCTCAGCCTCGACCTGGCAGCCCGCTTTGACGGCGAGATCGTCGGCGCCGACAGCCGGCAGATCTACCGCGGCATGGACATCGGCACCGCCAAGCCGAGTGCAGCAGAGCAGGCACGCGTACCCCACCACCTTGTCGATATACAGTCTCCCGACAGACAGATGGCGCTGGCGACCTATCAGCAGATGGCCTTCGGCGTCATCGACGCCATCCACAAACGGGAGCGCGTACCCTTTCTCGTAGGCGGGTCGGCCCTGTATCTGCGGGCCGTGACTGAGGGGCTGCAGATTCCGGAGGCCCCGCCCAATCCGGCGCTGCGCGCCGAACTGGAAAAGTTCGCGCAGGAAAACGGACGCGCGGCTCTTCACGCCCGGCTACAGGCGTCTGACCCCGATGCGGCCGCGCAGATCCACACCAACAACCTACGCCGGGTCATCCGTGCACTGGAGATCGTGCAGACAACGGGCCGCAGAAAGAGCGAGCTGGAATCGGCCGTGCCGCCGCCCTATCGTATCCTCAAGATCGGCCTCGACCTGCCGCGACCTCTCCTGCATGAACGCATCGACCGCCGCGTTCACGAAATGGTGGCTGCCGGCCTGGTGGAGGAGATGGCGTCTCTGCTGGCTGCCGGCTACTCTCCCGACCTGCCCTCCCTTAGCAGCCTGGGGTACCAGGAGGTCGCAGCCCATCTTCGCGGCGAGATGACGCTGACTGCGGCAGTCGAGCGCATTCAGATTGAAACGCACCGTTTCGTCCGCCACCAGTACACATGGTTCCGGCGGATCCCCGACATCCACTGGTTTGACATCTCCGAAGCGCCCCAGCCTGCCATACGAAGGCTGACGGAAAGTTTCTTGCATCGGAACATCAGATACGGTGTTGGAGTGACCCTCTAAGACGCGCAGGAACTGCCTCGATCGCGTTCGCAGATCTTGCCGTTCGCGCCGACCGGCGACGGCCAGTCTCACGCTGCGCGTCGCGCCATAGACCGTTCGTAGGTGAATTGAACAGGGTTCGTCTCATTTCGACGTTTTGTGGAGGCGGGCGCCCGGAAGCGGTCTCTATGGGGGGCCTTAGGCAGCATTTCCAGTGTGATTTCCCGAAATCGGCCACAAAAGAGCTCTTAATGCGCCAAAAATAGTCTCAATTCGGCGGCATTGCGACACATACCCATTCCTTGCTATAATGCGGGCCGAATCCAGTAGGACGCCATGAGATTGAACGCAAACGCTGTTCAGCATGTGAAAGGATGTAACGAAAAGAGCTAGCAATGGCTGGGACGAAACTGGCGCCGGACCTCACCGCTGCGGACCCCAGCGACCAGCCGAATCTCACTACCTCAGAGAATAACGGGCTTCCTACGGATAGTCCGCTTCTGCGAAGCATTCCTCTTGAGGCCATACCTCCTGTCAGCGGCGGCAAGCTGTTTCTTCAGCCGCTCCTGAACCTGCACGAAATCAAAGCGCTTGAAGCGTTGTACAGGAAGCTGCCCGGCTATTTCAGCGCCGATGAAAGGCTGTCGATACTGCGCGCCTACCTGGTCGCCAGCGATGCCCACCGCGAACAGACGCGCATGACGGGCGAACCCTACATCCTTCACCCGATCGACGTAACTAATATTCTGGCGGAGCTGCAGCTGGACGCGGACACGCTGGCGGCTGCCCTACTGCACGACGTGGTCGAGGACTCGGTCTACACCATCGACTACCTGGAGAAGAACTTTAACCGGGAAATAGCCGAACTGGTGGACGGCGTGACAAAGCTCAACCGCATCAAAGAGTTGAGCAATATGCGTCACAGCGTCGCCGATGAGAAAGCCGAAAGCCTGCGCAAAATGTTCCTGGCCATGGTCGAGGACATCCGCGTCGTGCTTATCAAACTGGCCGATCGCGTCCACAACATGCGTACATTGGAGGGCCACCCGGAACACAAGCGCCGCCGCATTGCCCGCGAGACGCTGGAGATCTTTGCCCCGCTCGCGAATCGACTGGGGATCTGGCAGATCAAGTGGGAGCTGGAGGACCTCAGTTTTCGCTATCTTGAACCTGTGACCTATCGAAACCTGTCGCGGGCGATGGACCAGAAGCGCGCCGAGCGGGTCAGCTGGATGGATGAGACGCGGGAGACGCTGGCGAAGGCGCTGAACGAGGCCGGCATCAAGGCGGAAATCAACGGGCGGCCCAAGCATATCTACGGCATCTATCGAAAGATGCGCCGCAAAGAGGTGCCGTTCGACCAGATCTACGATATCCACGGCTTCCGCATCATCGTCGAATCGGTTGCCGACTGCTACGCGACACTGGGCGTTGTCCACAGCAACTGGCGCCCGATCCCCGGCGAATTTGACGACTACATCGCCAGCCCCAAGGACAATATGTACCGCAGTCTGCACACCGCGGTGGTCGGCTCGAACGGCAAGCCGATGGAGGTGCAGATCCGCACGCATGAGATGCACCAGGTGGCCGAGTTCGGCATCGCCGCGCACTGGCGCTACAAGGAAGGCAGGCAGGCCAACCAGTACTTGGACAACAAGATCGCCTGGATTCGCCAGTTGATGGAGTGGCGCCAGGACGTGACCGATGCCCAGGAGTTCGTCAGCGGGATGAAGACGGACGTGTTCCAGGACCGGGTTTACGTCTTTACCCCACGCGGGGACGTAATCGACCTGCCGCACAGCTCGACGCCGATCGACTTCGCCTACCGGGTCCACACGGAGCTGGGCCACCGTTGCCGAGGCGCGAAGGTCAATGGCCGGCTTGTGCCCCTGGACTTCCAGCTGCATAACGGTGACCAGGTTGAGGTGATTTCGGCCAAACGGGGGGGACCCAGCCGGGACTGGATCAACCCCAATATGGGTTACGTGGCGACGACGCGTGCGCGCGGAAAGATCCGCACCTGGTTCCGCAAACAGGCCAGGGAAGAGAACATCGCCCAAGGTCGCCAGATTCTGGAAAAGGATTTGAAGCGGTTAAGCGTTGACCAGCCCTACGAGCTTGTCGCCCGCATCTGCGGCTTCGAGGAACTGGACGACTTTCTGGCTGCCATCGGCTACGGCGATGTGACGAGCCAGACGATCGCCCAACGGGTGATCGAATACGAGCGCAGCCAGCAGAGTGAAAAAGAAGAACCGGAGCAGCTTCTCGAACAATCGCCCCACCGCACCGTTTCGATCGACGGCGTGCAGGTGGCGGGCTTGGACGGCGTACTCGCGCATCCGGCGCGCTGCTGCAACCCATTGCCCGGCGACCCGATCGTCGGTTACGTGACCAAAGGGCGCGGCGTTTCAATCCACAAGACCAACTGCCCCAATATCGCCTCTCTGATCCGACGCGCGGACCACGCACGGCTGGTTGAAGTGCAGTGGGGGGCCAAGAGCGAAGAGATGTACCCGGTCAGCATACAGGTCAAGGCCTATGACCGCGCCGGTCTACTGCGGGACGTGACCGGGCTTGTAGCCGATGAGAAGATCAACATGCGTTCGGCTGAGGCTGTGACAGGGATGAAGAACAATATGGCTCTGATCAACGCCACGCTCGAGCTTTCGAACATATCGCAGCTGACCCGCATCATGACTCGAATTGAGCGTCTGCCCAATGTGCTGGAGGTGCGGCGTTTGGTGGGGTAGTGAGAAGTGAATGAAGAGGAGTGAGGAGAGAGTAGACTGACTTGAAGTTCGCCGTTACCCCGCCCTGGACAGTTTCCCGACTGTCCAGCTACCGCAGTTTCATTCCGCAAGACAAACCTTACCTGGAATCGCATCGCTCAACAAGCGCGGGCAGATGCGCGGCCAGCCATAAGGACCCATCTACCAGTTCAGACAGACGGAATCTGGCGAATCGTTCTGGTCCTTTTCCCTTTGATGCGGCATCCGCGGGGCAACAGGCATTTTAATTTACCATGAGAGTGGATGAGAAGACAGAGGCGCCCTCAAGCTTTGAGGGCGCCTCACTGTTCTTCATGTAACTTCCGCCGAACAATCCCGGATTCGACACTGGCTATTTCAGGAAACCGTCATCGCCTCCAACTCGTCGATTATATCCCTAATCACATCGAAGCCTGCCTGCCAGAAGTCGGGATCGGTCATATCGATGCCGGCCTCTTCCAGAATCTCCTGCGGGCGTGCAGAGCCGCCGCGCGCCAGCATTCTCAGATAGCCAGGCTTGAAGGCGTCACCCTCCTGCTGATAGCGCCGGAAAAGGGAGAGCACGAGCAGTTGCCCGAAACTGTAGGCATAGCAGTAGAAGGGCACTTGATAGATGTGGGGGATGCTGACCCACTCATATTGGAATTCGTCCGACAACTCGACGCTGTCGCCGAACTGTTCCTGCAGGTTCTCAAAATAGAGGCGATCCAACTCCTGGGGGGAGGCGTTCTCCTGGATGGCCTGATGCGCGGCCTCTTCGAAAATCGTAAAGAATGCCTGGCGCATCACGGTGGCGTAGATGTCGTCGACGCTGGCAGCCAGGATCTCCCGCCGCACCAATTGGTCCTTTTCCTCGGCCAGCAACTGTTCGTTCATCACCATTTCGGCGAAAACCGACGCGGTTTCCGCCAGCGGTAGAGAGGAATGCTGCGTAAGGATAGAGTGATCCTCGGCCATCATGCTGTGGACGGCGTGGCCCAGTTCGTGGGCGATGGTGGCGACGTCACGCACCTTGTTGGTATAGTTCAGCAGGACAAAGGGCGTGATGCTCGGCATTACGGTGGCGCAGAAGGCGCCGGCTCGCTTCCCTTTTCGCACTTCGCTGTCGACGTGGTTATCGTCGAAGACGCGCTGGGCCTTGCCGGCGAAATCGTGATCGAAGCGAGTAAAGGTGTCCAGGACAAGATCGACCGCATCATCATAGGGAATGTCACGCGACGACTCCATCAGAGGCGCGTAAATGTCGTAGCGACGCAGTTTTTCCACGCCGAGCCACTTGGCCTTGAGCGTAAAATAACGCTGGAATAGAGGGGCGTTGCGGCGGGCGACCTCCAACAGAGCCTGGACGGCTTCGTAGGGAATGTCGTTGTTCAGATTGCGCACGGCGATTGGCGAACTGTAGCTGCGCAGGGTGACGTTCTCGTTATACCAGTCTCGCACCAGGTTGATATAGATCTGCGCCAAAATCGGCGCCTCTTCCTTGTACACTTTGTAAAGGGACTGGTAGGCGGCTGCGCGCATGTCGGGATCAGCCGAGTAGGCGTGCGCCATCACCTCTTCGCGGGTCATCCGCTTCAACTCGCCGTCTACCTCCAGCTCAAACTCAAGCCTGTTCGTCAGCATCGAATAGATGGTTGTGAGCGCGCTGGCGCCATTGGTGTTCTTCAGGTTGATTATGCGCTCTGAACTTTCTTCCAACATGTACGGCTTAGAGAGACGCATATCCTTCAGAAAGTGCCGAAAGTCCGCGTAGGTATCCGCATCCGGCAGCAGAGCTTCGGCCTCTTCATCGTCCAGCCCCTTCCACCAGAGGCTGAAAAAGAGCATTCGATTCTCAATCTCCGCGCCAAGCTGATTCATGCGGTTGGTGTAGGTGAGCGCGTCCGGGGATTGCGTATCCGACGAAAACCAGAGGCTGCCGTATGCAAGGAGCCGGTAGACTTGCGTGCTGATATCTTCGTACTGTTGCATGGCTCCGATCAGCTTTGCCGGCTCCATCTTCGCAGAGAGCTCCTCGCGCAGCGACTCGAACGCGGCGACACTCTCTTCGACCTGCGCCAGCATCTCTTCGACGGCATCCGAGGAAGGGGCGATCGTCCCGGCCCCGTTTGCCTCGGGATCGGTCGGCACGAGTCTGGTGAGATCCCAACCCGACATCTGGTAGCGGTCCCGTTTTTCTTCTGTACGTACAGCCATAAGGCGTCATTCCCTTTTCATTCTTCCTTGACGAGACGCCGCAAAACGGTGTGCAGAATCCCGCCGTTCTTGTAATAGTTCACTTCGACAGGCGTATCGAGCCGGCTGGTGACGCTGAATTCACCGACAATTCCGTTTTCACGCGTCACGCGCACGGTATACGCCTGGTTGGGCCTCATCTCTTCGGTCAAGCCTGGTATGTCAAAGGTCTCAAAGCCGCTGAGGTCAAGAGACTGCATGTTCTGACCTTCCATGAACTGCAGTGGCAGAATGCCCATTCCAACCAGATTGGAGCGATGGATGCGTTCGAAGCTCTCCGCGATCACGGCCTTTACGCCCTGCAGCCAGGGCCCTTTCGCGGCCCAGTCGCGGCTGGAGCCGGTGCCGTACTCCTTGCCGGCCAGAATGATCAGCGGCGTGCCGTCCTGCTCGTATTTAGCGGAGGCATCCCAGATAGCCATCTCTTCAAGACCTGCGGCTGCGTCCGTCACCTGCCCGGCGACGGGGATGTAGGCGGTGTAACCACCTTCGACGCCGTCCAGCATCTGATTCTTGATACGGATGTTGGCGAAGGTTCCTCGCATCATGACTTCGTGATTGCCTCGCCGGCTGCCGTAGCTGTTCCATTCGGAGCGGGGAACGCCCTTTTCGGTCAGATAGCGGCCTGCCGGGCTGTCTGGGGCGATGGCGCCGGCCGGGCTGATATGATCGGTCGTTGTGCTGTCCGGCATGACGGCCAGCACGCGCGCGCCGACGATCGGCTGTACCGGCGGCAGCTCCGTGCCCATCTCCTGGAAGAAGGTCGGCTCCTGAATATAGGTGCTGTCGGGGCTCCAGGCGTAGAGCTCGCCGCCGGAGATCGGCACTTCATTCCACTGCTCATTGCCGGTGAAGACGTTGGCGTACTGCTGGCGGAACAGGTCCGGCTTGAGACTGCGATGAATCTCGGCCTGGATCTCCTCCTGGCTCGGCCAGACATCGCGCAGGAAGACGGGCTCGCCGGTGGGATCGTAGCCCAGTGGGTCGTTGTCCAGATTGATGTTCACGGTTCCGGCGATTGCGTAGGCCACGACCAGCGGCGGCGAGGCCAGGAAGTTGGCGCGCACGTCAGGGCCGATGCGCCCCTCGAAGTTGCGGTTGCCGCTCAGAACCGAGGCCGCGACCAGATCGGCGTCGTGAATGGCGTCGCGGATCGGTTGGGGCAGGGGGCCGCTGTTGCCGATGCAGGTCGTGCAGCCGTAGCCGACGGTATGGAAGTTGAGGGCTTGCAGATAGGGGATCAGCCCACTCGCCTCCAGGTAGCTCGTAACGACCTTCGACCCGGGGGCCAGGCTGGTCTTAACCCAAGGTTTTACGTCCAGCCCGCGTTCTACAGCCTTCTTGGCGAGCAGACCGGCGCCGATCATGACGGAGGGGTTGCTGGTATTGGTGCAGGACGTGATGGCGGCAATCACGACGTCGCCGTGCTCCAGTGAAAAGTCGGCGCCCTTGAAGTTGACTTCGGCGCGGTTGTCCAGTTCGACACTTTCCAGGCCAAAGCCCTGCGGACCCACGGGCGCTGAAAGCATCCCGCTCCATCTTTCCTTCATGTCGGACAGGGTGATGCGATCCTGTGGACGTTTGGGTCCGGCCAGACTGGGCTGCACTGTATGCATGTCCAACTCGATGGTTTCGCTGAAGACGGGGTCGGGCGTGTCCTCGGTATGGAAGAGGCCCTGTTCTTTGCAGTAGCGCTCGACGAGATCGATCGTCTCCGGATCGCGCCCCGTGTTGGCGAGGTAGCGCAGAGTCTCCTTATCGACCGGGAAGAAGCCCATAGTCGCGCCGTATTCGGGCGACATGTTGGCGAGGGTCGCTCGATCTGGAAGGCTGAGCTGGCCCAGGCCCGGTCCGAAATACTCGACGAACTTGCCGACGACGCCCTGCTGGCGCAGCATCTCGGTCGCCCGCAACACGAGATCGGTCGCGGTCGCGCCCTCGGGCAACGCGCCTGTCAGCTTGAATCCGACAACATCGGGCATGAGCATGTAGATGGGCTGGCCCAGCATGACGGCCTCGGCCTCGATGCCGCCCACGCCCCAACCGAGCACGCCGAGGCCGTTGATCATCGTGGTATGGCTGTCGGTCCCGACGAGCGAGTCGGGGTAGGCTTCAGGCGCGTCGGAGTCTTCCGCGTCGGAGGTCTGCACGACGCTTGCCAGATACTCCAGGTTGACCTGGTGGACGATGCCGGTCGCGGGCGGGACGACGCGGAAGTTGTCGAAGGCGCGCTGGCCCCATTTGAGAAACTCGTAACGCTCGCGGTTGCGCTCGAATTCGCGTTCGGCATTGAAGAAGAGCGCGGCCGCAGAGCCGAATCTGTCCACCTGGACCGAGTGGTCGATGACCAGGTCAACCGGAACGACCGGGTTGATCTTGTTGGCGTCGCCGCCCATGCGGGCCATAGCGCTGCGCAGCGCGGCCAGGTCGACGACACTGGGCACGCCGGTGAAGTCCTGGAGGATGACGCGCGCCGGCTTGAACGGGATCTCTACTTTGCCCGCGGTATCCGGCCCCCAGCCGGCGATGGTCTCGATCGCGTCCTGAGTGATCTCGAATCCCTCGGCCTGGCGCAGAGCGGCCTCCAACAGCACTTTGATGGAGAAAGGCAGCCGGTTCACATTGGCTGAAGGCAGCTTTTCGAGTGAATCCAGCCGGTAGATGGCTACTGGGCCGCGGCGCGTGTGGAGGGTATCGCGTGCGTTGAAATAGTCCTGTCGAGCCATTTCACCCCCTTGTAAATTGGTCTGACGGTGTCACTTTGCGCTGGCCGGGACGGAGATCCCACCTTGCGCCAGCCTGGTCTACTTCCTGACGGGTAGCCTTATGATATGCTGCCATATGATACCTGTATTGATCACAGAAGGCATAATTTCGGGGTCTCTTCATGAAAGAAAAGCGCGCCTCTTGACCGCCACGTCCCTAATGCCCTTGCTCACCCCCATGATTGCACCCACCGCTTTGGCTGGACTTGACATATCTGCGGCAGTTAATCATACTCGGCTGGTATTTTCTCGCCGTCTGCTCACACCTGTCCGCATTTGATGCCGCAGCGCAGACAGCCCCGGATGGAGAATCCAAGAGTGACCAAGACGACCAAGTCGAAAACCAGGATGCAGTCGTTTGGGACAAGCGCAAGGGTCGGATACGACTCAGGCGCCTTCTACGACCGCAAGATCTATGGCGAGTCCGAGACCGTTGAAAGCAGCCCGTCCCCGGAGAACCCTGTTCCGGAACTGAACCGCCTTCATGCGCATAGCAGCAGTTCAATGCACGAGTTGCCGGATAACAGCGTGCACTTGATGGTGACATCACCACCCTACAATGTGGGGAAGGACTACGACGAGGACATGAGCGTGGGGGAGTACCGCCGCTTCCTCAGGCAAGTATGGGAAGAGACCTACCGGGTGCTCGTGCACGGCGGCAGGGCGTGCATCAATGTCGCCAACGTTGGCCGCAAACCATATCTGCCGCTGAGCGCTTTCATTTCGGCGGACATGATAGACGTCGGCTTTCTGATGCGGGGTCAGGTCATCTGGAATAAGCAGGCCAGCGCGGGATCTTCTTGTGCCTGGGGCAGCTGGCGCTCGCCTTCAAATCCCGTACTCAGAGATATACATGAGTACATCCTGGTGTTTTGCAAGGGGGACTTCGCCCGCCAGAAACCGGAATGCGGTCACAAGGAAGCAACGATCGGCCGAGACAGTTTTCTTGAGTGGACGAAAAGTGTCTGGGAGTTCCCCGCCGAGTCGGCGAAGAAAGTAAAGCACCCGGCGCCATTCCCTGTGGAGCTGCCGACTCGCTGCATCCAACTCTACACCTATTCCAATGATGTCGTATTGGACCCGTTCATGGGCAGCGGTACAACCGCCGTGGCCGCGCAGGAGGCAGGCCGCAACTGGGTGGGCTACGAGATTTCCCAAGAGTATATCGATGTAGCCCGTGAGAGGCTCGGTTTGCAGCCAGAACAGTACGAACCAGATTCGCCGACGACAACTCAGCCCAATTCAAGTCGTGACGCTTAGTGAGGCAACTAACCACTGACCACTATTCACTGCAGTTCAGCGCGGGCTGAGATGGGCCTGCCCGTCGGCGTGGTAGCTGCTGCGTACAAGGGGTCCGCACTCCATCCAACGGAAGCCTCTGCGCTCGCCCTCCTCGCGCAGGCGGTCGAACTGTTCGGGCGTATAGTAACCGGCGATCGGCAGGTGGAACCGGCTGGGCTGCAGGTACTGGCCGATGGTCATGATGTCGACGTCGTGCGCCCGCAGATCGTCCATGACCACCAGGATCTCCTCCCAGCTCTCCCCCAGTCCGACCATAATCCCCGATTTCGTTAAGACCTGCGAATCCATACGCTTGGCCCGCTGCAGAAGCTCCAGGGAGCGGTGGTAGCGGGCCTGGGGACGGACCGTCTTGTAAAGGCGGTCAACGGTCTCTGTATTGTGATTGAGGATCTCGGGCTTGGCGTTCATCACCGTCTGCAGGGCAGCCCAGTCTCCCTTAAAGTCGGGAATCAGGACCTCCACCGTGCATCCCGGCTGCACGCGCCGGATCCAGTGGATGCTCTCGGCGAAGACCCAGGCGCCGCCGTCCGGCTGCTCGTCGCGATTGACGCTTGTCAGCACGGCGTGCTGCAGATTCATGGCCTGGACGCTCTCTCCGATGCGCCTCGGCTCGTCCGGGTCGAGCAGGTCGGGGCGGCCGGTCTTGATCTTGCAGAAGCCGCAGGAGCGCGTGCAAGTGTCCCCCATCAGCAGGAAGGTAGCAGTTCCCCGGCCCCAGCATTCGCCGATGTTGGGGCACATCGCCTCTTCGCAGACGGTATTCAGACTCTTGCCCCGGAACAGCTGTTTAAGCTCGCGGAATTTGGGCGTATCGGCTGAACGCACGCGCAGCCAGGACGGCCGCCGCCCGCGAGTAAGTTGGCCGGGGCCCTTGCCGTCGACAGCGGCGGGCAACGGATGAAGGTCCAAAGAGAAGCTTGCTGATCCAGCAGTCGCATCGGGCTGCTCAACCGGTACCGGATCGACACGGACCTTGCCCATCTCATTCACTTCGCTGTGCAGACCTGTTGTCGCTCTCTTCATACATTCCTGCTCTTGGTCTTCCGTCTCCGGTAATAGCGGACTGCTCGCGGGGAAAGCATTCAGGAACTGCTGAGCCGCGCGGCGCCTTCCCTTTCAACCAGAATGGTCGCCACGGTCAGGCCGACAAACATCCAGAACAGAATCGTCATATGGGGATAGGTAAGGTTGAACCAGTAGTGATCGGCGAACCCGCTGACGAGGGCTCCCAGGACCGCGCCGCCGAAACCGAGAAGCAAAGGCTCCCGTTGGGGCGCCGCGCCGGCCCGCCAGGCGGCGATGAACATGCCGACAAAGCCGGTCATCACGGCAAGAAAGATGACCAGGCCGATGATGCCCATGTTTTCGGCGACGGTCAGGTAAAACATACTGACGCCGAGATAGATGTCGATGTCGGGAACGCCTGAAAAGCCGACGCCGAAGAGCGGGTAGCGGCGAATCAGAATCAGGGCGTCCTTGTACTCGCCGAAGCGCATCTGCGTGGCCACGTCCTCGCCGGCCAGCCCCTCCAACAGCCGGGCAACGTAGTCCTGGGTCTGCGGCAGCAGAAACAGGAGCAGGCCCAGCACGATTCCAAAGGGCAGGAGGCGCCGGTACTTGAGCGCTGCGGGCACAGAGAGCGCCGCCACCATACCGAAGAGAGCTGAGCGGCTGAAGGTCCAGTAGAGCGCCAGCACAATGGTGGCGAAGATCAATACGATCAGCCAGCGGGGGAGGAGCGGGCGCGGCGAAATGAGCTGCGGCCCGACCATCGCCGCGGCCAGGATCATCATCCCCCCCAGGACATTGGGGTCGACGGCTGTCCCTATCGCCCGCATCGTGCCGTCGGGGTCATCTTCGATCCAGCGCAGCGCGCCAAAGCCGCCGGGGTAATCGAATCGCACCAGCATATCCAACGCGCGCACGGTCCATGCTTCGGGAATGACGTAGAACACCATCGCAATCGAGGCGGAGGCCCAGGCCGCCAGGAACAGCCAGCGGGTCACCCACTCCAGTTCTCTGTGCGTGCGCACCGTGTTGATGACGACGAAAAAGAGGCCGATGCCCAGAAGAATTTCGCCGAAGCGGCGGATGACGGTGCTGGTAGGGCGACTGTGGGTCATGCCGTAGATGAAGCTGAAGACGGCCATCAACATGAACAGCGCAATGAGCAGCCCGATGGGTGAAATCAGAAACTGCCGGGACTGGGAAGCCCTGGTGTTCCGAGCCGGCGCAGAAAAGGAGAGTCCCGGCCCTCCGGCTACCAGTTTGAGGGCCCAGACGAAGACGAGCGCGCCGAGCGCAGCATCCAGGAACGTCGGTTTGAAGCCGAGACGAAAGGGCAAGCTGGCGAAAGGCAGAACGAAGACAACGCCGACCAGGGCCACATAGCCCCAGTGCGTATCCATGAGGATGAGCGTGCCCCCGACGATCGCCGCGGCCAGAACGAGAGCGATCAACGGCCCGGCGATGCCGATGAGAAGGGCGATAACGGTTGCGCCGGCGGCCGCCAGCAGACCGATTGCGCCGCGCCGCACCAGCGGTCGGGGCGAGAGTACAGTCTCGGCGAAGTGTGAATATGCGGTCTGAATCATCCACACAAGTATACCACAGCGTCACCCGTGTCTGGCCCGTTTTGTGATGGTGGACGGCGGCAGCGGCCGGAGGATTGGTCGGAGAGAGGGTTTCATGAAGGTTGCCCGCGCCCTGGTGAAGGTCGGAACCAGTTGGGATAACGACGATGATCTGGTAGAATTTAATGCACTTTCCATGTGATCGATGACGCAGTTCAGCGCAAGAGGCCATGACCAGACAAGAGCAGAGAACCGGCGGGTTTACCGAGAATATCGTCGTCGCGGCAACCGACCTGTCGCTCATCGGGCGCTATCGGGACGAACCCGCGCCGCTCCTGCCGATCCTCCATGCCTTTCATGATCGAGACGGGTTCATCTCACCCGAGGCGATCGAAGCGATCGGCAAGGAGCTGCGCATTCCCCTGGCAGACCTGTACGGCACGGTCACCTTCTATCATCATTTTGCGCGTGCGGAGGGCGGCCTGCAGCGGCCCCGCGTCTGCACAGGACCCGTCTGCTGCCAGCGCGGCGCGCTCGAAATTGTCGAAAGTCTGGAGGAAGCGGAGGAGATGCCCTGCGCCGGCCGTTGCGACGACCCGGTCCCGCTGCTGATCGGCCACGAAACGTTCGTAGTGAGCGCGCCGCTTCATACGCTGCAGCGGCGGATCTCTTCACCATTGCCGGTGCCGAACCCTGGAGGGCGTGAAGAGTGCGTCTTCGCCGAGATCCGGGCGCCGGCGCGGGACAGCCTGGACGGATATCGGCGCAGCGGCGGCTACGAAGCATTGACACAGGCCGTGCAAGGGCAGAGCCCGACCGATGTGATCGAGGTGTTGAAGGAGTCAAAACTGGCGGGCCGGGGCGGCGCCGGATTCCCCACGGGCATGAAGTGGCAGTTCGTACGCGAGGCGCCGGGCGAGCCGAAGAGCATCGTCTGCAACGCCGATGAAGGCGAACCGGGCTGCTTCAAGGACCGGGCATTGATGGACCATGACCCCTTTGCCGTGATCGAAGGAATGACGCTGGCAGGCTACGCCACCGGAGCCGACCGGGGGTTCCTCTATCTGCGCTACGAATACCCGGAAACGAACGCACGGCTGGAAGACGCTATCAGTGCGGCCGAAGAGGCCGGACTGCTGGGAGACAGTATACTCGGCAGCGGCTTCACGTTTCGACTGTATTTGCGACGAGGCGCGGGGGCCTACATTTGCGGCGAGGAGGGCTCACTGCTCAACAGCCTGGAGGGCAAGCACCCTTTCCCCCGCAACCGCCCGCCCTACCCTACCACGCACGGCTTCGAAAACCTGCCCACGGCCGTCAACAATGTGGAAACGCTGTGCGCTGTTCCGCAGATCCTGCGGCGCGGCGCTGAATGGTATCAGGGGCTGGGTCTGGGCGACCATGCCGGCGCCAAGGTGATCAGCCTTTCCGGGGACGTGCAGCGTCCCGGCAACTATGAAGTGCCGTTTGGATTGCCGCTGCGGACGCTGCTCCATGATTGGGCCGGCGGGCCGCTGCCGGGACGGTCATTTCAGGCCGCGACGATGGCGGGGCTGTCGGGCGGATTCCTGGCGAGCGAAGCGCTGGAATCGGTCACGCTCGACGAGCCGAGTATCCGAGGGGCGGGCTCGATGCTGGGCGCGGGCGGGGTGATTATTCTCGACGACAGCCGCGACATCGTGGATGCGGCTCGCCAGGCGATGGCGTTCTTTGCCCACGAGAGCTGCGGTAAATGTTTTCCCTGCCGCATCGGAACGCAGCGCCTGCTGGAACGGCTGTCCGGCGACGGGCCCGGCGAGCTTGACGCCTGGCGGCGGGAGATCAGCGACATCGGCGAAGTGCTGGAGTTGAGCGCCTGCGGGCTGGGCGTGGCGGCCGGCTTCGTCAGCGACAGTCTGCTGCGGAATTTTTCCGGGCAGGTGGCGGAGTTTCGGAGTTGATGGGGGTGGATCGTCCCTGCACTCGTAAGGAACGGACTGGCATCATATTGAACATTTATCGGATAAACGTCTAATGACGGTAAAGGCCATATGCAGTCGGTGAATGAGACGCAGGAACTGCCCGCGCTGAAACTTGACGGTGAGGAAATTGTCTTCACGCCGGGCGAAACGGTCTATGAAGTAGCGACGCGGGCCGGGAAGACGGTGCCGACGCTCTGCTATGATCCGCGGCTGGAGGCGTTCGGCAGCTGCCGGCTATGTGTGGTGGAGGTGGCGGGGCAGCGTGTGCCGGTGGCCTCGTGCACGACGCAGGCGGAGGCCGGCATGGAGGTCACGACCGCGTCTGCGAAGGTGGAGGGGCTGCGGCGGACGTTGCTGGAGCTGGTTGCGTCCGAGAACCGGGAGGTTTCTGTGGACGCGCTGCGGGGCGTGGCTTCGCAGGAGCTGGGCACGCTTGTCGAACGCTATGACGCGGGCGGCGGCCGCTTTGCCGGCGCGCAGTCGGGCGCCAGCCGTCCGGACGACCTCAACCCGTTTATCCTGCGGGACTACGACCTGTGTATCTCCTGCTACCGCTGTGTACGCGTCTGCGCGGAGCAGGAGGGCGATTACGCGATCAGCATTGCCAACCGCGGCTTTGCGACCCAGATCACGGTGGAGTTCGGCGGCTATCTGCAGGACTCGGCCTGTACTTTCTGCGGCCAGTGCGTGCAGACCTGCCCAACCGGCGCGCTGGCCGACAAGAAGGCGCTGCGCTTCGCCGGCGACGGTACACTGAACAGCGGAAGCTAATCTCAACAGGGCTCCGCGCCTCCAGGCGCCTTCCTCGTCGAAAGGACTTTTCGATGGATGCAACCATGTCTGACACCAAGACAACCCGGACCATCTGCGGCTACTGCGGGGTCGGCTGCTCGCTGGATCTGGTGACCCGCGACAACCGCATCATTGCGGTGCACCCGGCTTTCGACGGGCCGGCCAACCAGGGCGCGCTCTGCATCAAGGGCCAGTTCGCCTACGACTACGTCCATCACCTGGACCGGCTGACCCATCCGCTCGTGCGCGATAGCGAAGGCCGGTTGCAGCGGGCGAGCTGGGACGAGGCGCTGCAGCGGGCGACGCAGGGCTTCATAGACGTGGAGCAGAAGCATGGGCGCCACGCGGTCTACGGTGTCGCGTCGGGGCGCACGCCCAGCGAAGCCAACTACATGATGCAGAAGTTCATCCGGGTGGGGTTTGGCACAAACTATATTGACAACTGCAGCCGGGCTTGACACGCCCCCACAGTCGCCGGTCTGGCGGCAACAATCGGACGGGGAGCGATGTCCAATCCGCTGGCGGATATGGAAAAACCGGATGTGATCTTCTGTATCGGCACGAACATGACGGAGGCCCACCCGGTCGCGGCCACGCGGTTGAAGAAGGCGCTGGCACGCGGGGCCAAGATGATCGTGGCCGATCCGCGGCGCATCCGCCTGGCGGAGATGGCCGACCTCTATCTGCCGATCCGGGTTGGCAGCGATACCGCGCTGCTGCTGGGGATGGCGCATGTGATCGTGCGCGAGGGGCTGTCCGACAGGGAGTTTATCGCGACCCGAACCGAGGGCTACGATGAACTGGTCGATCATCTGCAAGAGAAGACACCGGAGTGGGCGGAGAGCATCACCGGCGTGCCGGCGGCGATGATCGAAGAGGCGGCCATCCTGTACGGATCGAGCGACAAGGCCGCCATCTACTATACGCTGGGCATCACCGAGCACATCTGCGGCGTGGAAAACGTGCAGAGCCTCTGCAACCTGGCGCTGCTGACCGGCAACTTCGGCCGTGAGGGCACGGGTGTCAACCCAATGCGGGGGCAGAACAACATTCAGGGGGCCGGGGACAGCGGCGCGCTGCCTAACAACTACGCCGGCTTCCAACCGGTAGACGACGCCGCCAATCAGGCCAAGTTCGAGAGGGCCTACGGCCGCAAGGTCGATCTGGAAAAGGGCATCACCAAAGTGACGGCCCTGGACCAGTGCGGCGACAGAATCTTTGGCATGCTCATCGACGGCGAGAACACGGTCGTCTCCGATCCGGACCAGGAACACTGCATCCACGCGCTGAAAAGCCTGGAGCACCTGGTCGTGATCGATATCTTTCTGACTGAGACGGCAGAGCTGGCGGACGTAGTCCTGCCGGCTACATCGTGGGCGGAAACCGACGGCAATTTCGTCAATACCGAGCGGCGCATCCAGCGGGTGCGCAAAGCTGTGGACCCACCGGGCGAGGCCAGACCGGACTGGTGGATTATCGGTCAGATCGCCCAGCGCATGGGCATGAACGGGTTCGACTTCGACTCGCCGGTCCCAGTTTTCAATGAGCTTTGCGAACTGTCGCCGATTTACGCCGGTATCGACTGGGACCTGGCTGAGGGCGGCCAGTACCAGTGGCCGATCCCCTATCGCGGGCATCCCGGCACGCCCCGTCTACACGAAGGAGAGTTCATCAACGGGCGCGGCAAATTCAGTTTCACCGACTACCGCGATCCGGCGGAAACTGTCGATGAGGCGTATCCGCTGTGGCTGACGACAGGGCGCCGTCTGGAAAGCTACCATACGCGCACACAGACCGGGAGATCCGAGGGCATAAACGACCTGCTGCCGGAGGAGACGCTGGAAGTGCATCCGAGCGATGCGGCCCGGTACGGCCTGCACGACGGGGGCTGGGCCAGGATGAGCAGCCGCCGCGGTGCGGTAGATGTGCGAGTCGAGACGACACGGCGTTCACCGCAAGGGACGGTGTTCGCCAGTTTCTCCTTTGCCGACGTGCCGATCAACGTTCTCACCGGCTCCGGCTACGATCCGATTACACAAACGGCAGAGTTGAAGGTCTGCCCAGTGCACGTGGAACCAGTTGCGGAAGGAACGGGGTTGGCCACCGACTGAGTTGTGTAGGGCAGCAGATAGTGAAGGCAATCTCCGAGATGCGACGATGATGCCAATGGCATAACAACGCATTGGAAGTATGCACACTTTTGGCCCCCCGCTCATTCACGCTGCCCGGCAGCGGGGAGGGAAGAGAGAGGCACTCTCTGCTCCTTTCTCCCCCACTTGGAAAACTTGGTGGAAAACATTGATACCTCGCGTAGGCAGCAAAGTGCGCACCCGCGTTACAGTAGTGGAGGGCGGGCGGAACAGAGTCCGGGATGACCAGCTGGCGGCGGAAGAGCCGCTGGAGATTCGCCTGCAAGCTGGGGGAGAAACGCAGACGGTCGCGGTGACGATGCGTACGCCCGGCAACGATTTTGAGTTGGCGGCAGGCTTTCTGCATAACGAGGGAATCGTCGAAGAGCCATCCCAGGTCGGCGCTATCACCTATTGTGTGGATGCCGATATCGACGCGGACCAGCGCTACAACATCGTGAACGTCGGCCTGCGCCTTGCGAGGCTGCCGGAGCTGACGACGCTCGAACGCCACTTCTATACGACAAGCGCATGCGGGGTATGCGGCAAGGCAAGTCTGGACGCCATCGAGATGCGCGATTGCCCTGCCCTGCCGGCGGGTCCGAAGATCAGCACGTCGGTCCTGACGGGGCTGCCGGAGAAGCTGCGGGCGGCACAGGGGCTGTTTGAAGCGACCGGCGGGCTGCATGCCGCCGGCCTGTTCGACGCCGAAGGCGACCTCGTGTGCCTGCGCGAGGACGTGGGCCGCCATAACGCGGTCGACAAGCTGATCGGCTGGGCGTTCATGCAGCGCAAGCTGCCTTTGCATGACGGCATCCTGCTTGTCAGCGGCCGCGCTTCCTACGAAATCCTGCAGAAGTCGACGGTGGCGGGCCTGCCGGTGGTCTGCGCCGTGTCCGCGCCCAGCCACCTGGCCGTGGACGTGGCGCGGCGGTTTGGCGTCACGTTGATAGGTTTTTTGCGCGGAGAGCGGTTGAACGTCTACGCCGCCGCGGAGCGGATATTGTGGAACGAACAAGGACCTCCGGAAGTGACAGATAGTTCGTGAAGTTCTCTCCAGGATCGCCCCCTTCGTTGTACTGTTCGCCAATCCCCAGAACTGCCAGAACAAAGTAGCCGGACGCGGCTGGAAAGGTTTTCGACATCGGGCGACGCGCACGGCACTTGATTATTCGTGTTATGTGTGTCAACATAAACGGACCTGTCGTAACCGAAACTGATACTTTTTCACAACGATCCTCTTACGGATGCCCAGGATCGAGGAGTAAATGGAGACTTATCGGAAATGAAACGGTTTTCGCTCATTGCCCTGTTTCTTGTCCTCTGTCTGGCCGCCGGCCTTCTGCTTTCCGGCGACCGGCTTGGGACCATTCTCGACACGAGCCTTCGCTCCGGGGAAATGGGCCTGTCCAGCATCGGGGTGGACGTGGTCGAGAGGGCGATTCTCCAGGAAGAGGAAGTCGCGGAGTATGTGCCGGGGCAGGTGTTGATCCGCTTCAAGAAGACGGTGACGCGTGAGCAGATTTCCGATTTCTACGCCGAGTACGGGCTCTCGGAAAAGGACAATCTGGACAACGACGTCACCGACGCGGACCAGGGTCTTCGGCTGGCGGGCGCGCCGATCGATGTAGACGAAAATCTGATTGAAGTGTTGGAGAGTGACGACAGGGTTGCCTTCGCGGAGCCAAACTACCTGCTGCAGATCAATGAGACGCCGCCATCGGATCCGTTATTCGAGAATCTCTGGGGGCTGCACAACACAGGGCAGACAGGAGGCACGGCCGACGCCGACGTCGACGCGCTGGAAGCATGGGAGATCAGCACCGGTTCGGAAGACATAATTATCGCGGTGATCGATACCGGTATCGAAGTCGAACACGAAGATTTGATCCCGAATCTGTGGACGAACCCGAAGGAATGTCCCAAGGGTGTAGGCAAGTGCGTAGAGAACGGTATTGATGACGACGACAACGGCTATGTGGATGACTTCCACGGCATAAATGCGATTAACAACAGCGGCAGGCTGCTGGATGACTACGGTCACGGGACCCATGTGGCCGGTATCGCGGCCGCGGCGGGGGACAACAAGAAGGGCATCGTCGGCGTCAACTGGAATGCAAAAATCCTTGGCTGTAAGTTCATCACCGCCTTTGGCACGGGGACGACGTCCAACGCAGTCAAATGCTTCAACTACATTTACGACCTGCGCAATAAACAGAAGCAGAACATCGTGGTGACAAACAGCAGTTGGGGCGGTGGCTCGCCCTCGCAGGCTCTGCGAGAGGCGATGGGGCGGGTCGATTCGCCGCTGCATGTCTGCTCCGCCGGCAATGCGAACTCCAACCGCAAACTTTACCCGGCTGCCTACGATCTGGACAATATTATCGCTGTGGCGGCGACCGACCACGACGACATCTACGCTGGCTTCTCCAGCTGGGGCGAGGATTGGGTCGACCTGGCTGCCCCCGGTGTAAGCATTCTTTCAACCATTCCGTCCGGGCGCTGTCCAATGTGTTTGCCGTCCGGATACGGGTCCACGAGCGGCACGTCGATGTCGGCCCCCTACGTGTCCGGCGCGGCCGCGCTGATCTGGTCGGAGTTTGAGGGGCTGAACAACGATCAGGTAAAGCAGCGCATCCTGTCCGGTGTCGATGCACTGCCGGAACAGTCCAAGAAAACTTTGACCAACGGGCGCCTGAACCTGTTCAACTCGATGGAGAAGGACTCGACGCCGCCGGCGACCGTTTCCGACCTTTCTCCCTCCGGGGTACTCCTGACGAAGGTCATTCTCTCCTGGACGGCGACCGGTGATGACGGATTCACCGGGCAGTCGACCGCTTACGATGTCAGGTACGCAACCGCGCCGATATCGAATGCCACCTGGGACTCTGCCCAGCGCGTGGCGACGGCTCCAATTCCGGGCGCTTCGGGCTCCAGAGAGGAACTTGAGGTCACGGGGTTGGAACCGGACACAACCTACTACTTTGCACTGCGGGTCGCCGACAATGTAGGCAACGAGTCCGACCTGTCCAATATCGTCATTGCCCGGACCAGCGCCGGTACGATCGTATTTGAGGACGATATGGAAAGCGGGTCTGGCAAGTGGACGATCGAAGACGCCGACGACAGCCTCTGGCACCTTTCCAGCTTGCGATTTAACAGCCCTGAGACCTCCTGGTACTACGGTCAGGAGAGGCAGCGAAACTACGACACGGGCGAGGAGCATGAGGGTAAGATCACGTCCGGCGTAATCGACATTGCCGGGGCCGACGATGCGCTGCTCACGTTCTACGAGTGGAGCGAACTGCAGAGAAACACGCGCTTTGACCGCACACGGGTGCAGATCTCCACTGACGGAACGACGTGGAAGACCGTATTCGAGTCCCATGGTACAGAGGGGCACTGGGCGCGACGGGACGTGGACTTGAGTCAGGCCGTGAGCGAGAGCGGCTCGATACAGGTTCGCTTCTGGTTTGACACGGTCGACGAAACCTTTAATGAAAACGAAGGCTGGTATGTTGACGACGTCCGGGTTTTGACGGCGAAACTGCAGTTGCCCGGTGAAAGGCAGCTCCTGCCCAATCTGATTGCGCAGTCGATAAACATCGGCTTCAACCCGTCCGAACCGCATGCCGGCGAAACGACAACGATCCACGGGACAGTTCTCAACAACGGAAACGCCGATGCTCGTGCAGTAACGGTGCAGTTCGTTGATGTCACGGATGAGGACGCGGCGGTTCCGATCGGCCTGCCCCAAACAGTTGCCGAGATCCCGGTAGGGGGCAGCGGCGTTGTTCAGGTGGACTATGATACGGAAGAGAAGAGCGGCGAACGAACCATCCGGATGGTGATCGATCCCAACAACTTCGTATCCGAGCGAAACGAGGCGGACAATGCAGCCGCCCGGACTCTGGAAGTCGCCGATGCGCCTGCGCCGAACCTGTACGTTGATGCGGACAATATAGGCTTCGATCCGGCCTCGCCGCAGCCCGGCACGCAGGTGACGATCCTGGCAACGATTGTGAACAACGGGACGGAGGACGCGGAGAGCGTAGTCATTCAGTTCAAGGAAGGCAGAACGACACCGGTCGCCTTGAACCAGGTGATCGACAGCATCCCGGCGGGCAGCAGCGCAGTGGCCCGCGTTACCTACGATTCGGGCACCGGTGCGGGCGATCCGAGTATCACGGTCACAGCCGATCCGGACAATTTCATCACTGAACTGGATGAAACCGACAATAGCGCAAGCAAGACCCTGTCGCTGCAGTCGGACGAAGAACCGAACCTGGAGCTTTCCTCCAGCAACATTGGTATCGCTCCGTCCAACCCGGTTGAAGGTGACGAAGTCACCATCTATGCGACGATACTGAATGCGGGCGATACCGAAGTCCAGGATGTACAGGTACAGTTTCTGGATGCGAACAGAAGTCCTGCGGCGCCGATTGCGGCGCTGCAGGTGATTCCATCGATTGCTCCGGGCAGCAGCGGAGTGGCATCGATCCGATTCGACACGGCCAATCGCAGCGGCGATCAGAAGATCGAGGTGCAGGTGGATCCGCATAACCTGGTCGCCGAATCAAAAGAGGGAGACAATAGCGCCACCGCCACTTTGCGTGTGGGTCACGGTCTCGCGCCGAACCTGGTCGTTGTGGATGAAAACATCGGCTTCAGCGCGACGGAAGTGGCTGCAGGAACGCCGATTACCATCTACGCCACAATCCTGAACACAGGAAGCTCGAGAGCTGAGAATGTGATCGTGCAGTTTGTGGACGCGACCAGCGCAAATGTGAAACCCATAGGGGAGCAGCAGACAATCGAGGCGATCGAACCGGGTTCATCGGCCGTCGCGGTCGTGGAATACAAGGTTTCGGGTGGACAAGGATCGAGAACAGTTCAGGTTGTTGCAGATCCCGGCAACTTTATCCGTGAGATCAGTGAAGAGGACAACGAGGGCAGCGCTTCGATGACCGTCGGCAGAGCGCCGGCGCCGAACCTGTTCATCCACGGTAACAATATAGCAATACACCCGGCACAGCCGGTAAGTGGAGAGGAAGTAACATTGCGTGCAGTCGTCGGCAACGACGGCTCCGCGCCGGCTGAGCATGTATCGGTACAGTTCTTCGACGTTACCAGCGGCGAGGCTCGCCTGCTGGGCAGCGAGCAGACGATTCCGGAAATCGGCGTCGGCAGCAGCGGAACGGCGGCTGTGACCATTACTGAGTCTATCTCGGCCGAAAGACCAATTGGCAACCGAAAGATCCAGGTGCTGGTGGATGCCAACAACCGAGTACGCGAATCGAACGAAGAGGACAATACTGCCACACGCCTGCTGACGCTGGATCTTGAGCCGATGCCGAACCTGGTTGTGCTGGCCGAGAATATCGGTTTCAGTCCGGCCAATCCCCGTGTAGGCGAGACAGTAACAATCCTTGCAGTCGTTCGCAACGATGGCGACGTAGTTGCGAGGAATGTCGTCGTGCAGTTTGAAGATGTGAGCGCGGGGCGGCCGGTGCCAATCGGAGAGGCACAGGAGCTGGACAGGATTGTCGTGGGCGGCAGCGGCGTGGTGTCGGTGAAGTTCTCGATACCGGAGGCTTCGGGCACATACAAGGTGCGAGTCGTGGCCGACCCGGGCAACTTCATCGCCGAAACCGACGAGATAGACAACAAGGGCACGCGCAGTCTGGAGGTAGAGGCTGCGCCGATGCCGAATCTGGTGACGCTGCCCGAAAACATTGGGTTTAATCCGCCAACAGCTTCGGCCGGAAGTGACGTAATCATCTCGTTGACGGTCGTGAACAACGGCGCCGCGGCTGCCGAAAACGTACAGGTGCATTTCACGGATGTAACCGGAGGCCGACTGAGTCCGATTGGCGACATACAGACATTGGACTCGATCGCTGCCGGCGACAGCGCGATTGCGAGCGTCACCTTCAAGACGGCCGGGCGCGCAGGCGAACGGCGCATCAGAGCCAGTGTTGACAGCCTGTCAATCATTCCCGAAAGCGATGAGACGGACAACACCGCCAGTAAGACGTTGCTCATAGCGGCGGAGACCTCGCCGAATCTGTCAGTGCAAGCGGCCAACATCAGCTTCACGCCGACAAACCCGAACTCGGGTGATGAGATCCGCGTGCAGGCCGTAATTGTCAATCAGGGTGGGCAAGATGTGGGAGAGGTGGATGTCCAATTCCTGGACGTGACGGACGACGCCGCCGTTCCCATCGGTTCCGGTCAGCTGATCGACTCGATTCCCGCTGGGAGCAGCGGAATCGCGGTATCGGTTCTGGACAGCCGGGGCAAGGCCGGGGAGCGCAAGATCCGGGTGGTGGCAGACCGCCGCAATCTCATCTCTGAGTCTGATGAGACCGACAATCAGGCAGAGGCCGCGATATCGATCAACCCGCCTGCGATTCCCAATCTGGTTATCGAATCAGGCAACGTCGGCTTCCACCCGAGCAGGCCCGTGGACGGAGATCAGGTTACGATCAGCGCCACGGTACTGAATGAAGGCGGGGGCGACGCCAGCGAGATAATCGTACAGTTTGTGGAAGGCAGCGGGCAAGGCGTACCGATCAGCGAACCGCAGGTAATCGATCGGATACCGGCCGGCAGTAGCGGGGTTGCCCAGGTCATATTCGATACGGCGGGCAAAGAGGATCCGAGAATTCAGGTGATCGTCGACCCCAATAACTATATCGCAGAGACGAAAGAGACGGACAACAGGGCGTCGGCTGCGCTCAGGATGGCGGCCCAACCTCTGCCGAATCTGTCGGTCAAGACAAGCAACGTTGCCATAACGCCGAAATCGCCGCGCGAAGGGCAGAGGATCATTCTCACTGCGGTGATCGTCAACCACGGCAGCGCGCCGGCGCGCGATGTGGATGTTCAGTTCATGGACGCAACCGAACGGCCCGCGGTGCCCGTCGGGGCAGCGCAGGCGATTTCACTGATTTCGCCCGGTGGAAGCGCGGCTGTGGGCGTGGTATACGACACGACTGACAAGGAGGGTCAACGTCGAATCGAAGTAACAGCTGACCCCGGCAACTTCATTGAGGAAAGCAGTGAAAGTGACAACAAGGCGAATAAGTCGGTGTCGGTGCTGGAGCGGGCTGCGCCAAATCTGATCGTGCAGCCCCGCAATGTGGGCTTCAATCCTGCGGCGCCGACGGAAGGCGACCGGGTGCTGGTCCGGGCGATCGTTCTCAATGACGGAGCCGAGGATGCCACCGACGTGGTCGTTCAGTTCCTGGACGTGACGGAAGCCGGCGTCGATCCGATCGGCCAGCCGTACGTCATCGGATATCTGGCGGCTGGTTCAAGCGCCACCGTACCGATAATATACGACACATTGGAAAGACCAGGCGATCGACGCATCCGTGTGGTTGTCGATCCGAACAACTTCATTCGCGAGAGTAACAAGGAGGACAACCAGACGGTCGTCACCTTGCCGGTACAGGCCGCGATGGCGCCGAACCTGGCGATGTTGTCCGGCAACATCAAGTTTGCGCCGC
Organism: Caldilineaceae bacterium; assembly: GCA_965200615.1. GTDB lineage: Bacteria > Chloroflexota > Anaerolineae > Caldilineales > Caldilineaceae > Bin5. Next base: position 4,670,268 of record OZ241377.1, read on the forward strand.
AGTCACCGGAGATCCACGACGTGGTGACGGTCTCGGCCACAGTACTGAACAACGGCACCGATACGGCTCACGACGTGGTTGTGCAGATACTTGACGTGACCGGCGGCGGCTCGATACCCATCGGCACGGAACAGCTGCTGGATGCGGTTCCGGCCGGAGGGGGCGGTACTGTTGAGGTCTCCTTCACCGACACCGGTGAGACCGGAAGCCGTCAGATTCGGGTGGTTGTCGATCCCAACAATGTCATAGCGGAGATGAATGAGCGGGACAACCAGGCGACGCGAGGGCTCTTTATCTCGCCGCCGCAACTGGCCGACATCACCTTAGACGATGAGGATGTTGTATTCGACCCCGAAGAACCGGTGGAAGGCAGTGATACAGAGATTTCGGCGAAGATCACCAACCGCGGCAACGCCAACGCCAGGGGCTTCGTCGTACGCTTCCTGGACGTGACCGAACGAGTGCCCAGGCCGATCGGCGGTCCGCAGCGGATCGACCAGCTGGGCGCAAATGACAGTACAACCGTATCAGTAACCTACGCTACCGAAGGCAAAGCCGGCGAACGCATGATCCGGGTCGTAGCCGATTCGGAAGATGCAGTGCGCGAACTGGATGAAGAGAACAACAGGGTTGAAAAGACCCTGCGGGTGCGCACGGCTTCGGAAGCGTCGGAAGAGGCGCCGAATCTGACGATTCTGCCTTCATACATCCGCTTCTTCCCGGCCGTCCCCGAAGCCGGTGATCCGGTTACGATTACGGCCGTGATTCGCAACCAGGGCAAGATTGTGGCGGAGAACGTGGTCGTACTGTTTGAGGACGTCACTGAAGAAAAAGCCGTCGAAATAGGCGATTTCACGATAGAGGAGCCAATTCAGCCTGGTGCGCGAGAACTGGCGGTGATGTCATTCGATACGAGTGACTTGGAAGGAAACCGCACGATACGCGTGACGGTCGATCCCAACGAGGCTATCAATGAGACGGACGAAAGCGATAACTTCGCTGAGCGCACACTCCGCTTCAGTTCGTCAGCACAAGGCAGCAGACAGGGGACGGACACGGGAAGTTTAGCGTCGTCTACGGGCGCGGAAAGCACCGTAGAGGGAGTCAACCTTGCTCTGAACGCTCAAGAGGTTGTCGTAAATGTATCGCGGGCCGGTGAAGGTGAAGGGGAGCTGGTGGTCGTAACCACCACGGTGCGCAATGAGGGCAGCCAGGACGTCGGCGGCTTCAGCGTCCACGTCCTGGATGAGACCGACAATCTGAACCTCCTCGGATCGCCGCAGACTGTCGAGCGCCTGGCGGCGGGAGAGGAGGTCACGGTGCGTACACTGTTCCGGGCGGTGGACGGGCTGGGTGCGAGGACGCTGCAGGTTGTCGTCGACCCGGCCAATGTGGTGTCCGAAAGCTCTGAGCTGGACAACCGGGTGAGCGTAATGGTACACCCTCTGGACCAGGCTGACGGATAGAGCAGAGGTCAGCCTGGATAGGATCACGGCGTCCCTCCGTGCAGCGCATTCGCTGGCGGAGGGACAGTGCGCGTTCAGGTCCTCAGGGGAAGGCTTCAGGGAGCGCGTCGACTGTCGGATCTCAGAACAGGCTCAATTGACCTTGGGCCTGGACGTGCAGATATGCATACGTTCTGCCGGCTTCCTGCAAGGGGATTTCAAAGGGGAGCTCCGCACCGGGCGTGATTGTTTCTCCGAACATGGAAAGTTCCACTACCTCCGCAACTTCACCGGACTCGTCATAGAACGTAGCGGCCACCCTTATCGAAGTCAGCGCGGTTTCGTGCGGATTGTGGAGTCTGCCGACAACCGCAACGCGTCCTCCCCGCTCCACTACGGCTACAGCCGACACTTCAAGATCACGGTGCTCGGCGATGGTGAAATCATCGAAGAACAGATCCATCTCATAGCTCTCCACCGCGGTCGGGTCGACGTCCACGACCATGCGAAAGGGAGCGGTACGTTCCGTATCCAATTTGCCAAAGGCCGCCGGCGCTTCGGCGTCGGCAATCTGTTCGCCGCTGCTGCTGAAGAACCTGGCCTGCACGCGGACACCATAGACCTCGTAGGCTCCGCCGTTTACAAGCTCGCCAACCAGCACCAGTTGGAAATCAGCTTCGTACGTAGTATGGCTGCGTACAAAGACTGCGGTCGGAATCGTTGTGGAGGTGGGCGTAGCTGTCAGTGTAGCCGTTGGCGACGGTGAGGGTTGCGGAGGCGTATCTGTGGCGGTCGGGGTCGGGGTGGCCGTCAGCGGGGGCGGCTCAGAGGTTATCGTCAGGGTCGGGGACGGCGTTGCAGATGGGGTCAAAGTCGGCGTCTCGGTCGGCGAGGGTGTCGGCTGAGGTGTTTCCGTTGAGGTAGGCGAAGGTAACGGCGTCGACATAGGCGAAGCGGTAGCATCGGCGTCTGTCCCGGCCTTCTCTGTAGCGACAGATTGGGGGGACGCGTCCGCCGAGGGCTCCCGCTCTTCGGCAGCGGAGATTCCGGACTCGGGAGGCAGGACGCCTTCGTCTGCAGGGCCGCCGCAGGAAGCGATAAACAGTAGCAGGGCTGAAGCGACTAAAAGCGAGGATCGGTGCATGATTCTTTGGCGCTATCGCTTCACTATTGCTGACGGTTCGCCAGTGGTCAGCTGTCAGATCAAAGTGTTGTGAACAGATTACCCCTTCAGGCCTGAAGTCACAACGCCGCTTACAAAGTGCCGCTGAAGGACGAGATAGATAAACAGAACGGGCAACATGGTCATGGTGCCAAGAGACAGGAACCAGTGAATCTGGTATTGGCGCAGTCCGCCGCCATGGCGGAATTCGGCCAGCGTCCGCTTGAAGGTCAGCATACCGCGCGCAAGTGTCCAGGTGTTATCGTCTGTAAGGTAGATCAGAGGTCCCCACAGGTCGTTCCAGGAATGGAGGAAGAGAAAGATCGAGGCCGCGGCCAGCGCCGGCCCGATATTGGGCAGGATCACGTGGCGGTAGATGCCGATTGGGGAGCAGCCGTCGATCTTGGCGGCATCGTCAAGCTCGGTGGGAATTGTCATAATGTACTGGCGCAGCAGGAAGATATAGAAGGCGCCGCCACCCATCCACATGGGCACGATGAGCGGCAGGTAGGTATTCAGCCAGCCCAGACGGTGGAAGAGCAGAAAAGTTGGAATCGCCGTAACTTGCATTGGGACCATCATCGTGCCCAGCACGATAAAGAACAGGAAGTTTCGTCCAACAAAGCGCAGGCGGGCAAAACCGAATGCCACCATGGAGGCGGAAAGCAGACCGCCGAAGATGGAGGCCACGGTGATGACCAACGTGTTAAACAAGAACCGGGTGAAGGCCAATGCAGTCCAGGCATCGATGAAGTTGTGCCACTGCCATGGCAGCGGCGGAATCAGATTGATGACTGTCTCTTCGAGCAGCATTTCCTTCGTCTTGAGGGCGCCCGAGAACATCCATAGCAGAGGGAAGATCATGATGATGCCTATGGCGATAGCGGCCAGATAGTTCAGAGTCTGCCGCAACGCACGGCGGTACATCCAGGGACTGCTTGCCTGTCTGATTTCCGTTGCCATTTATGCCTCCTGCGACTCGTAGTGCACCCAGCGCCGGGCCAGCCAGAACTGAAGTAAGGTCAGCCCCATAATGATCAGGAAGAGAAGCCAGGCCAGTACACTGGCGTAACCGAACCGCCTCTCGGTGAAGGCGACGATATAGAGATAGAGCACATAGAAGAGCGTGGAACGCGCCGGCCCCCCTTGGGTCAACATGAAGCCCTCGGTGAATACCTGCAGCGAGCCGATCATGCCGACGATCATCAGGAAGAAGATGGTCGGCGACAGAAGGGGCAGGGTGATATAGCGGAAGAGGGCCAGGCCGCTGGCACCATCGACCTTTGCGGCCTCGTGAAGATCGTCCGGTATGCTCTGCAGGCCGGCAAGCATGATCACCATATAGTGCCCCACACCGTATAGGCGCATGATAATGTAGGAGGGCAGGGCCCACTCTATGGATGTCAGCCAGGCGACGCGATCGAAATCGAAGATACGCAGAATCTGGTTGAACATCCCGTAGTCCTTCTCGAACATCGCGGCCCAGACGAAGGTCATGGCGACGCCACTGACCGCGGCCGGCAGATAGAAGAGACCGCGGAAGAAGGTATGGCCTTTGAAGCGCTGATTGAGAAGGAGCGCCATGGCCAGCGAGATGATAATGGCCAGTGAGACCGTCCAGAAGGCAAATACGGCGCTGACGCGCAGCGAGCCGATGAAGCGGATGTCAAATTTTATCAGTTCCTCGAAGTTTGCCAGACCTACATAGGTGATCTTCTTGAAGCCGGCGTACTCGGTAAACATCAGTCCGAGTGAAACCAGAAGAGGTCCTGCTAAGAAGAGGACGAACCCCAGAATCCAGGGTGAGATGAAGAGATAACCGTAGAGATTCTCCCTCCATGCCTCGCCGCGCGGCAGACGAAACCGGCTGGGGCGCATCTGCGGTATCTCGGCGCCAGCTTGAGAAAGATTGGCCATAGGTGAGATTCACTTTCCTGCGCAAGGTCCTGGCAACTCTTGCCATCCTGCCCAGATGCTTAGGGAGACAGGCTCATTTCAGAATTTGAGGGCTCCCTCTGTCAGGCCGCGTTGGATACGGCGATGGAATACGATGTAAATAAAGATAGGAGGCCAGGCCGCCAACGAAAGGGCCGCCACCTGTAGACTCCATAGACTTACATACCTGCCTTCAAAGTGCATGATTCCCAGAGGAATTGTGCGCAGCGTGTGTCTGTGCAGATAGATGAGGGGCCAGAGAAAGTCGTTCCAGAAGAAGACGAAATAGAAGATGGTCATGGTCGCAATCGCCGGCATGGCCAGGGGAACCATAACCAGGCGCAGTATCTGCAGCTCTCTGGCCCCATCCACGCGAGCGGCATCTTCCAGTTCCGGGGGAATCGAAATGAAGTAGGCGCGGATGAAGATGATTGCAAGGGAGGACCAGCTCATGTAGGTAAGGATGACGGGGAGAGGGCTGTTCAGCAAGGGGATGGGCAGTTGGAGGGCATTGGCCCAGGAGTCGAGAATGGCCATCAACTTGAAACTGGGCACCATGAGCGCCTGGGTGGGCACGGCCATGCCGACCAGGAAATAGAGAAAAAGCGCTCGATTGGCGGTGAAATGATAACGGGCCAGCCCGTAGGCGGCGGTGGTCGATATGGTAATAATGCCGATGACGGAGACTACGGCGATCAGGATGCTGTTGGCATAGAGGCGGGTAAAGTTCCCGGTCTGCCAGGCCTCGACGATGTTTTCGAAAGAGATGCGGGACGGCAGGCCGAAGGGGGAGAGCATGACCTCTTCGTTGGTCTTGAGTGATGTGTAGGACATCCACGTCAAGGGATAAAGGATGCTGACGGCAGCGACGACTAAGAACAAATAGAACAGGAGTTTGACGGGCAAACTGAGTTCGCGGAAGACCATCAGGGCATCCTCAGGAAGAGACGGCTCCCCTGCCGGCGCGGGCAAGGGTGAATTGAAGAACGGACATACCGATAATGACAAGAACGAGCACGAGTGCGATGGCGGTGGCGTACCCATGTTGAGTGCGGGCGCCGCCCAAGCCGAGCTGGTAGATATAGGAGACGACCGTTTCGGAGCTGTGGTAGGGGCCGCCGCCGGTGAGCGTGTAGACGAGGTCGAAGACTCGCATGGCGTCGATCGACGTGATTACGGAGGCAACGACGAGCACTTCGCGCAGCAAGGGGACGGTAACACGTGTGGTCAGCTGCCAGGATGTGGCTCCGTCGAGGCGGGCGCTCTCCTGCAGTTCGCGCGGGATGGCCTGCAGACCGGCGATGAGCAGGAACATGGTGAAGCCGAAATTGCGCCAGATATGGACCGCAATCACGACAAAGACGTTGAGCGTGCGCGTGCCGAGCCAGCCGAATTTTGGCCCGTCCAGGCCAACAGCGCGCAGCAGACTGTCAACGATGCCGAGCGTCGGGTCGAGCAGGAAGTTGAAGAGGATTCCGATGACGACGAGCGATATTACGAACGGAACGAAGAAGATGCTGCGGAACCATCTGGCAAACCTGGGACCGGATTCCAGAATGATGGCAAAGAGGAGGGCGACGCCGACCTGGACCAGAAGGCAGCTGGCAACGAACAGAAAGCTGTTGCGAAGTGCGCCCCAAAAAAACTCATCACCGGCCATCTGAACAAAGTTTTCAAGACCGGTGAATCTGAGCGTGGCAAAGTTGATGCCTGTCCAATCAGTAAAGGCGATAACTACCGTGCCGAAAAGCGGCAGGATGAGGAAGAGCGTATAAAAGAAGAAGGCGGGCGCTATGAGGAACAGCGCGAAGCGTCCATCATAGCGACCCGTGCGCGGGCCCTTTTCTGACCCGCCCGTCAGCGTAGAGCGCCGCATTCCAACTCCTTGTCGGGAAGCGCTGCAAACATCCTGCCTGCGGCGAGGACTACATGCGCGCCTCGCGCCATTCAAGTACAAGGTTTTCAGCGCGTTCGGCAGCCTCTTCTGGAGAGAGTGCGCCGCTGAGCACGCCGCTCGAGCCGTGCCAGAGGATCTCCTGGCCGATGTTGTAGTCAATGGCCCGCTCGATCATGATGGTCAGGGCCGGGGCGTTATCCAGAAGTTCGACGAGTTTTTCTGACTCCGGCCGCAGGTTTTCCATGGGCGTCGAAAGGGGCATAGGCGGCGCCTCACCCGGCATGTATTCGTACCAGACCCTGTGCGGTTCCTCCGATTGCAGATACCATTTGACGAACTCCTGGGCCTCTGCGGGATGCTTCGACTCCCTAGGCACGATCAGCGTGCGGGCGTTGAAGGAGACTTCGCCTGCGTCGCTTTCGGCGATATCGTCGATTGCCGGCATGAGCATGAACTTGAGGTCGATCTGCGCATCCACATTGGCGAACCAATCTCCCAGCAGCCAGCCGCCGGTCTGGAAGAAGGCGCCGTCGCCGCGGAAGAGCTTGCCGAAGGCGATCGGATAGTCATCGGATAGCACACCCCTGGAGTAGTATTCCTTGTCCAAAAGCTCCTTGATCAGTTCCCACACGCGAACAGCGGCCGGATCGGTAAAGCGTCGGTCCGACTCGTGGTCGGCATAAAGTCCGCGAAGGAAGAGATCGACCGAGCCCTTGACGCCGAAGGTCCTGATATAGAGATGCTGAGCCCAGTGGCCGCCGGGCCATGCGTTCTTGGCGCCGATCAGGACGGGCGTCACGCCGGCATCCTGAAACGTCTGGCAAGCATTTGTGAAGGCGCTCCAGGTGGTCAGAGAATCGGGATCGATGCCATGCTGGTCGAGAAGGCCCGCATTGTAGTACATGAGGTTGGCGACGGTCATGGCCCAAGGCGCGCCCCAATAGCGATCCCTGTAGAGGACGGAGTCGAGGGCATCGGGGTAGATGGCTCCCTTGCTTTCCTCGACGACATCGGTAAGGTCCATGAGCTGGTCGGCCTCGATGAAAGCGGAAAGCGCGCCTGGACCGGCATCGGTCTGCAGGAAATCGGGCACGGCGCCGCCGGCGAAGGCGGTCTTGGTGTTCTGCTCGTAGGCCAGCCCGGAGAACCCGCTGTGGGTGACGTTGATGCCGGGGTTGGCGCTGTTGAAGCGATCGACGATTTCGTTCATCCCCTCCAAGCGGGGAGAGGTCGCCATCTCGGTCCACATTTCAAGTTCGGCGACCATCTCGTCGGGCTCGTCTGCTCCCATGTCGCCGGTGTCTGCGGGCGCGGCAACGGGCGCGCAGGCGGCCAGAATGCCTGCGCCCGCCGTACCGACGGCAGCCTTCAGAAAGCTTCTTCTGCTCAAATCTTTCATTTCTTACTCCTGATTGGTGAGTGCAGTTCGGGTAACGCGTATCGTTGGCTCAACCAAGGTGAGGTTCAGCAGGGCAAGGGCGGTGATGGTCCCGAGCACGCCAGTTGGCCTGGTGCGGACGAATGGCGCCCGGTACATCCATGGGAGCGTCCAATGAACTGCCAACGGGGTAGATGTCAGCTAAAGAATGGAAAGACCCGGGCAACCCCTTTTTGTGAGCAATGGTGAGAACGGCTGTATCTGTGAACGTGCCACTTCCATGAACAGGACTAGCCGAGTTGGGGGGCGGGGGCGATTTGCCCCCGTCTCCAGGTTCATGTCGTGTTTGCAGCGCAATGTTAGTTGTATTTGTCGATGATTCGCTGTACTTCGGCTTCGGCGGCGGCCATGAGTACTCCCAGATCCTCATCAGTATGTACGGCCAAGTCCCATAGCTCGTACATGGATTGCTGGGCCTCCTGCGCGCCTTTGAACAGGGCCCAGAAGCGCGTGTTGGTAGCGTAAGCGGGCATCTCCCCGGCGACCTTCATGAACTCCTTGCCTTCGATCGCATCAAGCCATCTCTGGTCAGCAAAGTGGCTCTTTGTGAAGGGGAAGTAGCCGGTCTCGATACAGAATTCGAGGTAGGGGTCCCCGAGTGCCCACCATTCCGAGAACTGATAGGCGGCGGCTTCGCGATTCTTGTCGTCCTGGACGGGCATCCACAGCTCTTTGTCGTACCAGGGGGTTGCGGTAATTTGATGCACGGGATGGCTGGGTGTGTAAAGGGCGCCAAGCCCACCCTCTCCGATCTGCTTTTCGAAGTCGAGCAGCCCCCAGTTTCCGACCTCCTGGAATACGACTTTGCCGGAAACGAGGCCTTTTTCGGGCGGCTTTTCGGTGGCGGACCCGCTGGCATAGGCATCGCGCAAGTACTGGAGAGAATCGCGGACACCGTCATTGTTGATAGTAGCTTTTGTGCGAGTTTCGTCAACGTAGCGCTGGCCGGCGGTCCAGGGCAGGTATTCCTGGATGGCGAAGTGCTGCCAGTAGGCGACACCCCAGATGTCAACCTCGTTGGGATCAAAGCCATCTTCATCGGGGCGGTTGCCGTTCATGTCGCGAGTAACACCGACACCCCATTCGATGACGTCATCCCAGGTCCAGTCCTTGGGTGGAGGCTCCATGCCGGATTCTTCCAGGGCAGCGACGTTGTAGGCGAAGAGGACAACGACCTGTTCATAAGGCATGCCCCAGAAGTAGCCGCCCACGGTCGGCGGGGCGTAAATGGCTTCGATACCATCGACAAAGTTGTCGAAGTCGACCCCGGCGGCCTCCATGTAATCCTGCTGGTTGACGATAAGACCCTCGTCAATGGCCTGGATGACAGAAGTGTAGCCGGCCCAGAACAGATCGGGCGCTGTACCGGCGGCGAGGTCGGCTTGTACGCGAGACATCTCATAGCCTGTCTTGAGTTCCACCTGGACCCCGGTGTCCGGCACCATCGAGTCGTAGCGCTCGAGAATCAGGCGCTGGTTGCCGCCGAGCATATTTGTATCCGGGTGCGGATAGGTATAAACGATCGTATAGCCTTCGGCGGCGGGCATATCGCCATCGTCAGAGTCGGCGCCGGGCGCCGCCGCCGGCCCGCAGGCGGCCAGGAGGGCTCCGGCAGTCGCGGCGCCGGACAGGGCCAGGAAGTCACGTCGGCTTACTTTGCGTCTGATCATGGTGATCTCCTTTAGGTGACTAGCGATGGAAGTCCATTCAGTTAAAGATCGAAGCGTGCGTAGTTGGAATTCTGCCGAGAGGAAACTGTCAGCAATATAGAATAGGAAACTGGACGTGTCAAGTGCGCGAAATCTGTCGGACTTGTCCCGGCTCCAGAATTCGCTGCCTGATCATTGAAGGTCAGACGAAGGGCTTGTGCAGGACTGGGGGCGGCGGGAGGTTCCCTGTTGAGACAGTTGCACCTTCGCTCCGGACTGTTTTGAGGCGCTTGTCATCTCCTGAACTGATGATACAATCAGCCGATACCCATATACGTTGCTTACCGCATAGTGAACGCCTGCCCTGGAGAAGGAATTGGGAAGGTGTATACAGGAACAGTGTTCCCCATGTCAACCACACTAGAGCGTCCCACTGATTCAACTGTAATCGAGGAAGAACCGGAACAGAGCGCCAAGTTTCAGACCCGAGAAGTGCTGACGATCGTGACGGGCCATTTCGTTCACGACATTTTCACCGCGTTTGTGCCTCCTCTATTACCTCTGATTCGGGAAAAGCTTGCCGCCGACTACGCTGCCATTGGGGGCTTGGCTGTTTTTATGCAGGTCCCCAGCCTGCTGCAGCCGTTCATTGGCCATGCGGCCGACAGAATCAGTCTACGTTACTTCATCATTCTGGCTCCGGCAGTGACTGCCAGCGTCTGTAGTTTGCTGGGGATGACGAACAGCTATGCGCTACTGGCCCTGTTATTGTTTGCGGGAGGTCTGAGCTCGGCTGCCTTCCATGCACCTGCGCCGGCCATGATCGGGCGCATTTCAGGTAACCGAGTGGGACCGGCATGAGCTTCTTTATGGCGGCCGGAGAGCTGGGGCGCACTGTGGGGCCCTTGTTAGTGATCGCAGCCGTCAGCTGGTTTGGACTTGAGGGAATATGGCGGGTGGCGGTGTTTGGCTGGCTGGCTTCGATCTTCCTTTTCTGGCGCCTGCGCGGGGTCTCCGCGAGGCCTGCGCCGGGCAGGGCGCTTTCCCTGCAACAGTTGCTGCCGGCTGCGCGAAAAGTTTACCCTCCCTTGCTCTGGATCATGGCAGCACGTGTTTTTATGTCGATTTCGATGACAACCTATTTGCCGATTTTCATGCAGGATGTGAAGGGCTATGAGTTCGAGATTGCGGGGCTGTCGTTGACGCTGTTGGAAGGGGCGGGAGTGCTGGGCGCTCTGAGTATGGGCACAGCCAGCGACTGGTTGGGGCGGAGACAGATCCTGATTGTTCTATTTCTTGTTTCGCCCGTTCTCTTCCTGGGATTCCTGAACAGTTCGGGCTGGATGCTATTCGCGTTTCTGTTGCCGCTTGGATTTACGATGCTCTCGCCGTCAGCCGTGTTGTTGGCGGTGGTGCAGGACAGTTTCCGACAGAACCGGGCCCTGGCGAACGGCCTCTTTCTGATGGCCAATTTCGTTATCCGGTCGCCTGCGCTGTGGCTACTGGGAAGCCTGGCGGACAGGTTCGGGCTTGAGACTGCATTTTTGATCAGCGGGCTGGTCGCTTTTGGTGGCGTGCCAGCGATTTTGAAACTGCCCGAGCGCCGCAGGGAAGAAGAAGAGTAATGTGTGGCTGTCTGCCTTGGAGATCCCGTGAAAGAGAGCCAGCGTCAGAAGAAAATTCGCCAAAGACAGGGCAGGAAGATGATCAGTCCGACGATTGCGCTGCCAACTGCCGCCACCAGGATGGCGCCCGCGGCCGTGTCCTTTGCGACTTTGGCGAGAGGATGCGGTACAGGTGAGGCCAGGTCCACCAGGGCCTCGACGGCGGTATTGAGCAGCTCCAGGCTGATGACCAGCACGATCAGGGTGACGACTATGGCCCACTCTGTCCGGCTGATGCGGAGGGCGAACCCGGCGATGATGACAGCGGCAGCGATCGTTACGTGAATGCGGAGATTGCGCTGGTTTTGAAGGGCGTGGCGCATTCCGGCAAGGGCGAAAGCGAGACTCTGCCAGAAGTTCCGGGCGCGGGCTGGCGGCTTCATCTACCAGTCCGGTGTGGTCAGGCGAGGGGTAAGGTCCTCGTCGGTCAATGAACTGAGGATCGCGCTCTGTTTGCGCCACATGTCCGCATGCTGCGTCTCGGAGTCATGGTCGTAGCCAAGCAGGTGCAGGGTACCGTGGACCACCAGGAGTTGTAGTTCTGCAGCAAGTGTGTGGCCGTGTTGTATGGCCTGACGAGAGGCGTAAGGGAAGGCCAGCGCCAGATCGCCCAGGTCGGCGTCGAGTTCGGCAGCCAGGGCGTCGGGCGCCTCTGCAGCGGGCGCTGGCCCTTCTCCCTCCTGGACGGCGAAGCTCAAGACATCTGTCGGCGCATCCTGCCGGCGGTAGATGCGATTGTAGCGGCGCATCTCGTCGTCGTCCACAACCAGAATTGAAATCGAGAGTCCGTCCCGCTGGCAGGCATGCAGGGTTGCCCGTGCCGCGGCCGTCAGCCAAACTTCCTCCACGCACGCCTGAAACCGTTCATCAATTTGAATGTAAATCTGCGTGTTCGTCGTCAACGTTGCCCATCCTGACGCACTTCTCAGGCCGACCTCCGTTGAGGGAGACGGCAGGATGTGGAATGCGGGGGCGCGATCTTTGGCCACTGTGTCACGTGGTACAATTATACCGCCGGACTTGACCGGGGCAATTTCTTGTTGAAGCGAGATTTCCTCCGCCAGAATGGAGGAAACCGGACGGAAGCAGTAAGTTCTGGCGGTTGCTGTCCATTTGCCGCGACCCATCACCTGAGAGCAGCAGTCATGTTTTTTGATCAAGCCAAGATCCATGTGCAAGCCGGGGCCGGAGGCAACGGCATTGTCGCCTTCCGCCGGGAGAAGTTTGTGCCCAGGGGAGGGCCCGCGGGAGGCAACGGCGGGCCGGGCGGCAATGTCTACATTGTTGCCGACCAAAGCATGAATACGCTGCATGCATTTCGGAGGAACGTGCATTTTCGGGCTGAACGCGGTTCGCACGGGGGCGGCACCAGAAAGGCGGGCGCAACAGGCAAAGACCTGCTCATCCAGGTGCCGGTCGGGACGATTGCGCGCATTGCAGAGTCAGATACAGTGGTGGCGGACCTGGTGCGGGACGGGCAGCAGGCGCCGGTTGCCAGAGGGGGCCGCGGGGGTCGGGGAAATGCAGCCTTCAGAAGTGGGCGAAACCAGGCGCCGCGCCTGGCAGAGAAAGGCGAAGTAGGCGAGGAGCGCTGGCTGGAGCTGGAACTGAAGATAGTAGCCGATGCAGGGATCGTAGGGGTACCCAATGCGGGCAAATCGACGTTGTTGAGTGTCATCAGCGAAGCCACTCCCAAGATTGCCGACTATCCGTTCACAACCGTTGTGCCCAACCTGGGCGTAGCGGAAGTAAGCCATGTTCAGATCGTGTTTGCCGATATTCCCGGTTTGCTTGAGGGCGCGCACGATGGCGTTGGTCTGGGATTGGAGTTTCTGCGTCATGTGGAACGCAGCCGGGTACTGGTCCACCTTCTCGACGGCGCGAGCCCTGATCCGGCTGGTGATTACGAGGTCATCAACCAGGAGATGAGGCTATTCAACCCGACTTTGGCGAAGAGACCGCAGTTGATTGTTTTGAACAAGATCGATCTGCCACAGGCGCGGGAAATCTGGCCGCGCCTGCAGGAGGCGCTGGCCTCTACAGGGAACCCTTTAATTGCCATTAGCGCGGTGACCGGAGAAAACGTGCAGCAACTTCTGTACGAAGTCAAATCGCAACTGGATAGGCTGCCGGCGCCGGTTGAGATGGAGGAGGTGGAAGAGCTGCCGACGCTGTCGCCTGAGGAAGATGAGCGGTCATTTCAGGTCACTCGACTGGAGGACGATCTGTGGCTGGTGGAGGGTGTTGCGATTGAGCAGGTGGCACAGATGACGAACTGGGACTACTACGAGGCCGGATTACGGTTTCAACGCATCCTTTCTGCGATGGGGATCTCAGAAGCGCTGCGAAAACAGGGTGTTCAGGACGGAGATACCGTACAGATTGGCGGGGTAGAACTGGTGTGGGGATTCGAGAACGCGCTGGGAGAGTGACGGGGCAGCAACAGGTGGCTGGACGCAGAATTCCGGTCGCTCGTTGACACAGGGGCGAAGGCATAAAAACGTGCGGCCTGTGTCCTGGGCTGCCGGGCAGCAGGCAACAGAGGGATGAGTTCAAGAGACGGATTGAGAGGCAAACGAATCGGCGTTTTCGGAGGCACTTTCGATCCGATTCACATTGGGCATCTGATCCTTGCGGCGGAGGCCCGGCATCAGCTGCAGCTGGACCAGATCGTGCTGGCGCCGGCCGGGGACCCGCCGCATAAGCCAGACACCCCCATATCCCCCTTGCATCACCGGTTGGCGATGTGCCGCCTGGCAGTTGCCGGCGAAAACGCAATATGCATAAGTCTTATTGACGCCGAGCGCCCTGGTCCCCACTACACGTCGGATTTGATGCGGCTTTTCCAAAAGAGGGTCGGAAGGGAGGGGCAGCTCTACTTTCTGATGGGGTTGGACAGTCTGCGGGACCTGCCGACCTGGCATGAGCCGGAATGGCTGGTGCGCAACTGCCGGCTGGTTGCTCTGCGCCGCCACGACGTAGAGATTGACTGGGCGGGCCTGGAAGCGGAACTGCCCGGCGTGCGCAAGCGGGTTATTGTATTGGAAATGCCGGAATTGGAGATTGCCAGCAGCGGATTGCGGGAACGCGTACAGTCGGGGCAGCCGATTCGCTATCAGGTCCCCCGCGCGGTCGAACGCTACATAGTTGACCAGGGCCTGTATCGGTCGTAGGGCCAGAATTGGGAGCGGGCCGAAGACTCCTGTCCTCTCCGAATCGCTTCTCTATTCCAACTGTCAATCGTGGGTCACGAAGTCATACGGCGCTGCATTGAGCAGCGGGGACGACGCGTGGAGTTCAACGCCCAGCTGCTCCAACGCCTTGAGGAACTGGTCATCCTCGATCGCGCTGAACTGCTCAGCGGTCAGATTTCTCAGCAATTCGGCATCCACACGCCTGGAGCTGGCCGGTTGCGTGACTTCCACGTTGGGGGTCACGCCTTCGCCCTTAATCAGGTTGCCATTGGGCGTAAGCCAGTTGGTCACGCCCAGGAGAATGGCAGAGCCGTCGCTGAGCCCAAACTGGTTGAGGACGGTGCCTGTACCCAAGGTTGTCTCCCCGATCAGGATGGCGCGTTCGTTTTCCTTGAGGGCGCCGGCGGTGATCTCGCCAGCGCTGGCAGTGCCTTCATTGATCAGAACAACCAGCGGCATTTCCCTTGCATAACCCAAGCCGCGCGAGCGGTGGACGGTTTGATTTTGATTGGCGTCGGATTCGATCAGTATCAGATCGCCTTTGGGGAGGAACTGGCTATTGGCCTGAATGGCCTGTTGCAGGTACCCGCCCGGATTGTTGCGCAGATCCAGGATGATGCCCTGGTCGATTTGAGCCTCAGAAATCTCGCGAAGAGTGGCTTCCAGCTCCCTGTCCACACCGGATGTAAACAGCGAGATCTTGATGTAGGAGATGCCGGTGTTTGGGATTGGGCTCCAACTCACGCTCGGCACCTCTATCGGGGCGCGAGTAATCGAGACCTGTAACGGTTCCTGTACTTCAGGGCGGCTGACGGTCAGGACGACCTCGGAATCTGCCGGGCCGCGAACGAGGAAGATCACCTGGTCCAGCGATTTCCCTTCGACTGATTCACCATCCACTTCCAGGATTATATCTCCGGCCAGGATGCCCGCCTGTTCGGCGGGCGAACCGTTGATTGGAGCTACGATGAGGACATTGCCGTCTTCCATGGACACGTAGGCGCCGATACCTTCGAAAGAGCCTTCGAGGCTGGTCTGGTGCAACCTTACGGCATCAGGGTGGAGGAAAGTTGTGTGTCCTTCGTCGCCCAGAGAGGCGAGCATTCCTTCGATGGCGCCGTATGTCATGGCGGTGAAGTCGACCTTCTCGCGGTCGACAAAGTGAGCGACGACGTAGTCCCACGCTTCCCAGAATATGGGGAACTGGGCGGGACGCTCTTCGGCAGCCATCGCCGAGCGGATAGAGTAGCCGGAGATATTGCCGCCTACGAAGGCGAGCGCCATCAGCCAGATGACGACAGCAGACTGGACCGCTCGTCTGCCCAGTTTTGTTCGAGGTGATCGCATCATTCCATTGGTTCCGTAATAGCATTCGGCGAGTCACGCCCCTGCAGATTGTGCATGACAGTCACGTATAGTATGTGTCTTTTGCAGGCGATACAGAAAAGTATCTGCTATGCACACGCTTATGGCAAGCATTTCAGACGATTTACAGCCTACGCTGGGACTACGGTCCGCCTATGTTTTTTGTCCAACCAATCAGGAAGCAGTTGAACTGAGGGGAAAGGAGTGGGGCAGAAGCGTACCGGATCGAGATGCGTGCGGGATTCACAATTCAGGTCAGAGCGAGAGGTCGTGGCCCAGACCAAGTCAATTTCCCGCCATTCTTAACGAAACTGTCCTATGATCGAGGCCGGTAGCCGCCAGTCCGATCACAGGACAGTTTTCTTCGTATTCAGCGATGGCGAGCTTCGGTTGTTCCAGATCTTGCGGCTGAGTCAAGGAGTCTTATGCCGCATGGCTGCACTGAGAAGTTGGCGGCAACCAGGACTGGAACAAAGGCAGCCCACGCACCACGAAGAGTGGGGTAAACAAACCGACGGGCACCTGTCACCTCCTTGGGTCATACTGGTCAGCGCCCGACGGTCGCGAACCCCGTGCCCAGCTTAGTTCATGCTGATCATAATCGAGCCAGAATCCTGGACAACGATGACGCTGGCCGGGAGCATAATATTCTGGGCCAAAACAGCGTTGATCTGCGCATTCACCGGAGCGAGCAGGGCTCCACCTACGGCCATGCCACCGGCGCCGGCCGACTGGAGATCCACCATCAGATGACCATCGCTCACCATCAGGTTGCCGACGAGGTCGAGCGTATTGCCCATCATGCTGACGCCGTCCTTCAGGGTGACTCGGAAGTGCATTGCATCCGGTTCAATCCAGACCATAACGGAATCGATCGGCTGATTGGGACCACTGTTGGCTTCGAGAGCCTTGGTCACGTAGCTGCTGAACTCAGACTCGCTCAGCATCACTCCGCCCATTGTGAGTGCGCCGACCAGGGCATCCTGTGCCGACAGGGCCGCCTCGTGGGAGATCTCAACATCTCGGTCAGGCGGAGCGGCCGGCGCGGTGCAGGCGCTAAGAACTACCAGCAGCAGAGACAGTACAACGAGTGAAATGAGTGGGGTTCGTTTGTTCATGGTTCTGTTGCTCCTTGAGAGAATTGGGTTAAGGGAACTTACTCTTGATCTCATCACAAATTGATAGAGAAACAATTAAATGATGACCCTGAGCTACATCGTCTCACAAGAACAGATCAAGCGCAAATCTGAAAAAAGTGGTATGGCAGCCCCCGAAACGACTTCTTCGTAACCTCATCTGAGAGGCCGATATTCAGTTTGCGGCTCTATCTTCTCATAAGAACAGTTCTTGTACAAGTCGGAGAAAATGGGGGACGCCTCTTGGCACACGGGCCACTCTTGTGACGAGCCTGCAGGCTCCCGAAGTCGCGATCTTGCTTCTGTCAACTCTTTGATGACTGTGTGATCTCCGCAGGAGTCTGGCACCGGGTTGCGCCCAGGGAGAGTTCATCTGCCCCTATGATACACTTGACGGGCACGGCTGTCAAGCCTGAAAATTGCTAAAGTGATTACAAAGTTCTGGTGGGTGGCGGTTCGCCACGGGTAGAAAGCTGGAAGGTCCTCAACTGGCGCCTGGCCTCACTCTTCGGCTTCCTCCAGCATGTCGACGCCTGCCAGTTCCCGGTCAAGGAGATACAGCCCGGGCTTAAAGTCTCCAATCAGGCGAAGCTTCTGCACGAGGTCGTCCACCAGCTCTTCTTCCTCAACCTGTTCATCGACGAACCACTGCAGAAAACTGTCAGTAGCGTAATCGCCTTCCTGGCGTGCGAGTTTGACGATGCGGTCAATGGAAGCGGTCACTCTTTGCTCCTGCCTGAGCGCGCCTTCCATGACCTCCTGTGGTGAACCGAAGCCCCCTTCCGGTGTGGGGACGGGGAAGAGCTCGACCCGGCCCCGCCGGCTATGAATGAACTTATATATCTTCATGGCGTGGGCCATTTCTTCTTCGGCGTGGTTGAAGATCCACTGAGAGAACCCTTTGAGGCCCAATCCTTCGAAATAGTCGGCGGCTGCCAGATAGGTATAGTGCGCTTGCAGCTCCATATTGATTTGTTGATTCAATGCGCTTTGCACATTTTCGACGAACATGTGTCATTGCCTTTCGAATGTAATGCTAACCGGGGGCAGAGAATTTTATCATACCTGGTTTTCCACCATACTGCAATCGCCAGGATATTCGATTTCGATGGTAATGTGTGTAAGGTGCAGGCCGTCCAGCTCTTCGCGCGCCCGCTGTTTGATCGCTCGAATCTCGTCCTGATTGGCTGACTGGTTGACGACGAGATGGGTGGACAGAACGTGATGGTCGCCGTCGAGCGACCAGAGATGGGTATGGTGGCAGTCTTCGACGGCGCTGATGTTGCGCAGGCGCTGGGCCAGGCGCGAAAGGTCAACTCCTTCCGGGGCTGCCTGCAAGAACAGTTCGGCCGTCTTTTTCAGGTGCCCCAGAACACTGTAGAGAATGTAAAGGGTGATCAGGAGTGACAGAATCGAGTCCAGAATGTACAGATCGACGAAGAGAAGTGTGATGCCGACGATGAGGACGGCGACCCATCCGAGTACATCTTCCAGCAGGTGCCACATGGCGACCTTTGCGTTCATGGTGCCGCCGCCTTGCAGGCGCCATACGGCGGCGCCATTTACGGCTATTCCGCCCAGGGCGAGCAGAATCATGCCCGGAGCGTTGGTGACTTCCGGGCGGAGGAGGCGCGGGATCACTTCTGCCAGGACGAACAGCCCCCCAGCGATGAGGACAGCGGCATTGATAAAGGCGGCCAGCAGTGAGAGGCGGCCGTACCCATAAGAGTAACGCGCCGGCGCTTCCTTGCCGGCGTGCTTCTCCAGTCCCCAGGCCATGCCCAGCGCGATCGAGTCGCCGAAGTCGTGCAAGGCGTCGGAAAGGATGGCCACGCTGTTGGTCAGATAGGCGCCTACGATTTCAACAACTGTAAAGCCCAGATTGAGGAAGAACGCGGTGCGCAGGTTGTTTGAATCACCATGATGGTGGTGATGGGCGTGCCCGTGGTTATGGCTGTGCCCATGGCCGTTTTCATCACCGTGTTCGTGATAGTGGCTGTGCCCTTGACCCATCTGAGATCCCTTGTTCCGCAGAGTAGCGCGCCATACCGGTGGAAAGGCTACTATTTAAAGGACAATGTTGCACCAGTCTAACAGATTTTGCCAAAAACAAGCATCGCCCTTTTCCAGGTATGCAACCAGGCGATGATGCTGTGTCGGCGGGGCTCCCAGCGCGCAAAGGGAGACCCGGGGCCGTGGTCAATCATTGGCTGTCTCAGGGGCATCCTGGGCGGACCTCCGGACCCTGGCGTCATACTCTTCGAGTTGCAGATAGGTCAGGTAGAGAAGGAGCGCCAACTTGACGCCTTCCAATGCAACGTAGTACGGGTGGAAGGATCGCTCCGGCGCCTCTAATCCGTGGATGATAGCTAGAGTGCGGGCGTCCAGCACCGTATAGAGGAGTATGGTCTGCGTTGCAAGCAGTAGGACAATGAGGAGGGTGAGCGCGCGAATCCGCCTGGGCCAGTCTTTGAACAGTGTGATCGCAGTGACGGCGGAGGCAAACCCTATTTCGAGGGCATTCAAGGCGTGAAAGACAAGGTGGCCGATTTCGAGGGCGACTGGCAATGTCAATGAAGGGGCCTGGAATTTAAGGGGTGTCTCCATGAAGCTGATGGCGCAGACAAACCCAATCCAAAGCAATGTGAAGACGAAGACCCGTTCCGTTATTCGCGCCAGTAGGCGCTCTCCAAACGATTTCATAAACTGAATTCTGTCGGCCTTTGCTGCCGGCGAAAAAAAATCAACGGCCTTACCAGCATGCTGAGGTGAGGCAACGTCACTGCTTAATTGCCCGACAGACTGCGGTTGGCACGGTCGCCGCGGTGATGCAGACGACGTTCTTGAACTTGAAAAAGAGGCCGCCTGTAAAAGAGAGGCTGGACCGATGGCGCCTTACAAGTATCGGTCCAGCCTTCCGGAGGGCTGGAAGAACGACCCGGTAGAGAGGGCGAGGCGGACGGCAGCAGTCGGGTATGGGACACGGAGGGAATATGCACAGGTGGCGTGATTCGGCTCAGTCGGGTGGTATTCGTGTGGGCACAGTTGACGATCAAGTGTCAGTTGAGGACTGGAGGAATCAGATTATGGGGCGGCGAAAGGCGAAATTGAGGGTTGTATTGCCCGCTACCTGCCAGATCGATGTTGGGCATAACTTCGTCAATCATCTCTACCAAGTGTAGAAAATCCTCCACGGGCAAAGTGAGTGACATTTTTCCAACGCACATTCGGCAGTGGCCGTGACTGAAAGAGTCGCCGCGATCCAAAATGTTCGCACGCGTTTTCATGATGTGTACTGCCAGCCGATTAAAGGCTTCGGCCGGAAGGTGGAGCCCGATTCCATCCCAGATCAGATGGACGGTCCCATGTTCGCACTGGCTGACGTATTGCTGGCTGTTGCGTTCGGCTAGGATGACGATATGCTGGCACATGGACAGAATTCTCCTAAATGTATAGTTCAGATGATTTGCCTGCAATTGTTTAGCCAGGTCGAGCGCAGCCTGACCCAATTGCGGACCCAAGTCAAGCAGTTTGAGTTGGACTGAGACAGCGTTACGACCTTGGTCGGCATGGCCTAAGAGGTAGTCGCAGGCTTCATACCATTGAGCTGCAGCCGCATCCAGCTAAAGTTGGGCGGTTGCGACAGATGGGGCAGACTTTTCTACGGCAACTGTTGTCGTTAGCTGAGACGTCAGATTGACGTGCACAGCGCAGGCTGTGGGCGGCTCACTACCCTTTTTTCGAGGTCTGAATTGTTGACATGTAGAAATGGATTTCTCCTTTCGGGCACAGTAAGACCGACTCTGATCTAAACCCGTAGAGCAGAAGAAAAGCCACCGTTGCATTGCGGGGCAAATCCTGTTAAACTCTGCATACGGGTTCAGCATGTGGATAGTGACTGGTGTCAGCAGTCACTTTCCGAGATTGTTGTTCCTATCTTCAACCGGCCCTTCGGGGCCGGTTTTTCATTTGGTTTGAACTGTTTGTTCCTTGAGTGCGGCAGCCTGTTCCTGGGCTCCAGCGCGGACGCGCTGCTTCTGCTGGAATTCGGCAAGGTAGTAGCTGCCAATTACAAAGACTGCGGCTGCGCCCTGGCCGCAAATCGTTTCCCAAGTTGGGAAGATGCCGAGCCAAAGGCTAACCCAATAGGGAAGGCTGAGGGAACCCACGGGTGAGATTGGCGCCCAGCCAACGGCCTGCATTGTATGAATCGTGTTGCCCACCATCACGAGCAGCACGCCGCCGATAAGAATGCCGGTAATCACCAGCATTTTTTTGTAAGGCAGACGGGTCTGGAGCTGGAAGGTGAAGAAGCCTACAATGGCCGTTGCAAGGAGGCCGAGTGCGACACCTTGCATAACTATTGCCGGGCCTGCGTCCAGTACGAGCGCCTGCAAGAAGAGCACAGTCTCGAAACCCTCCCGGTAGACACTGGTGAATCCCAGCGCGATAAAGCCAAGTGCCTGGGCCGACAGCAGACTTTCGGCCGCTCCCCCCAACAGCGCTTTTTTGCGCTGGTGGAATCCTGCCAGCCAGTCCTTCCAATAGACTCGATGGAAGAACCAGTTGGTGATGAGGAGGAGGACGCCCACGGCGATCAAGGAAACGACGGCTTCCAGGCGCTCGCCGAAGCTGCTGAAGGCAAGCATCAGGCGTTGGGCGATCCACCAGGTAATCACGGTAGCAACTGTTGCCAAAATAACACCGACAAGCATCGAACGCCGGAAGGAGGCATAGGCGCCTACCATGCTGGCCATGAGAGCTGCAAGGATGACAATGGCTTCCAGCCCTTCGCGGAAAACGATGACGGCGGAATTCGTAATGATTGCCAAGGGTGCGGCGCCACTGCCGAGAACAGTCTGGGCTTCGGCCAGGCCTTCGTCAAGAACATCTCGAATTGCTGCGATTTCTGCGGGGGAGCGGTTTTGGGCCACTGCCAAGGAGAGCCCTGGCTGCCCCTGGAAGCCGTGCCAGAAGAGGCCGTCGAGGCGCGCGACCAAGTCCGGTGAAAAGGCCATAAGCCGCAACTCCGGCCCAGCGTCGAAGAGAGCGTAGGCCTGGATGCGGCTTCTCTCGGCCAGCTCGTATTCGCCGCGTGCCACCTGCTGCTCCATTTCGTTTAACAGAGCTTCAACGACGTTAAAAATGCCCTCGCCGCTGCTGTCGTGCACGGCATCGCCGAGTGTCTCTTCGGTAAGCGCCAGCGCTTCTTCCACCTGAGAGCGCACGAGCTTTCTTTCGTCGAGTTGTTCGAGGGCAACTTTCATTTCCTGAAGGAGGACAACGAGACGCTCGGCGGCGGCGGGGTCGGCGGCGGAGATGCGGGGGTAGAGCTCGGCAAGGAAGACTTCGGCCTGATCACGGAAGGTCAGCGCTTCCAGGTACTCCGTTTCGATGGTGATCTGGCCGTTGCGGACGCCGTCGCGATATTCAATGTAGACCAGATCGATGAAGAGATAGAGCAACTGACTACGGCGGGCGAACTCTTCAGGCGAGAGATCCACAGGCTGATAGGAAGAGATGAGGCCGCGCAGGTCGGAAACGATGACGTCTGTTTGGGAAAGATCGCCGGCCAGGACGGCCTCTTCAAGGTTGCTCAGGGACTGTTCGACTGCGGTAACTGCGGACTCCCCCTCCTTTGCCGCGAAATCATCGCGCAGAATGGAAAAGTAACCCTGTAGTTGACCTGTCCATTCGGCGGAGCGCGTCGGGTATCCCTTTTTGGCCGCCTTTTCCAGGTTGTTCAGCGCTTCTCGCAGGCGGAAAAAGTAGGTGTCTCTGAGGTCATCGCCTACGACGGCAAGGGTTGTTGCCTGATTAGTCAGTCCGCCGCGGAAAGAGTTTATGGTCCGACGGGCCAGGTCATCGATCATACTCACTTTGGTGGCGCGACGGAATTCGCGCAGGCGCAGCCAGTCTGCTGCGCGGGCGCCATCGTCGGATTCAATGGAGGCGAGGGCGGCGGTTTGCGCCCCCCAGAGCAGGCCGGTCCAGAAGCGGCCGCGGGCGGCAGACAAAGCAGGGCCGTCTTTGGCCTGGGCAGCCTGGAGCGCGTCGTCCAGGGCCTCTTGAATCCAGGCGTCGGCGGCGGGCGCCAAGACGGAAAGAGATGGCTGCAGGTCTTCGATATAGACTAGTGCGGCGGATTCGATGTTCGTCAGGGCTTGCGCGACGAGTGTGTTCCTGGTTTCGTCTTGCTCAGCGCGCTCTGCCTCATAGAGCACCCGCTGGGCCTCAAAAGTGAAACTGCGAAGTTGCTCGGCCACCTGCCACAGGTGCGGCTCTTCGCTGTCCTGCCCGGTCTGAGCGAGGGCGGAGTTGAAACTGGTTTTTGGCTCCAGCTGAGCGCGCGAGGTCTCCGCTATCAAGAACACACTGCCCACAATAATCGCAATGCAGATCAGACAGAGCAAAGCGCGATATCCCGGCTTGACCGTCGGCTCGCCAGAGCTATTCACGGCTTTCGTCCTTCACAGAAGTTGCTCCAAGCCTCGTTGCCAGGTTTGGCGAGTTGCTGCGCCCTCCGTTTCCGCGGGCGCAGCGACTTTTCAGATCAGGCCAGATCGAGGGCGATATTCAGATCAGAAGCGGCCTGCGCTACCAAGGCGGCAAGGGCGGTTGCCAAGTCCTGGGCCTCAGTCCCGAAAAGGTCGGCCTCTTCGGGACTGAACTGCACGCCTTCCTGTTCCTGAGCGAAGAGATCGTCAACGTATGTTATCAGAGTGTTGAAGTCGGTTCGGATCTGCTCATGAAGCTGAACGTCGCTATCGGACACCAGGGGCGAAATATTATCGTAGGTGAAACTCAGTCCCGCAAGGATTCCTTTGATGTCGTGTAGCCGGCTTACGGCGATGAAGCTTTCCTGCTCGCTGTCGGCGCCGGTGACGAAGACGGATTCCTTCCACTGTCCGAAATACTCGTTCATGGTCGGGATCATGGTGACGAGAGCGGTCAGAGCATCCTCAAGCGTCGGTTCCCAGGCTTCGATGGCGCCCTGCATTTCAATGGTCGCTTCATTCAACCCCTGGGTGGCGCCGAGAAGCATATTGGCTTCGGGTAATGCTTCGCCTACACTGATTACGCCATCGCCATTTATATCCACCTTGAGTCCGGTGAATTCGGGATTCGTTCCCCAGAGCGTGGGTTCCAGAAGATTGTGGAAGAAGTTGCCAGGGGATTTGTATACCCGGCCATCAGGCAGCTCGAGGGTCCATTCCAAGGCCTCTTCCGGATCCTCAGAGCCGGGGGGCCCAGCGTCGATCCAGACGTCATAGTGGGCCAGCGAGGGAACACCCGCAACGATGCCCTCATCAAGTTCATAGTAGGTGCTGGCTTCGAGCCACAGATCGCGCGCCTGAAGGACAAGGGCACTGATTTCTTCCTGGTTATCGGCCCAAAGCTGTTCGTATGGGTCGGCATCGGAATTCGCCTCGATCACTTCCTGAACGAGATCGTAGTATTGCTGCGCAACGTCAGCCAGGCTGGCGGTGGCGCCCTGCATCAGATCCGCATTCTCCAATGCGTATTCCTTGACGGCATTCAGGTCCACTGCTAGCGCGGAATCCATGGATTCGCCCGAGCTTTGTGGGGCAGCTGGAACTGTCTGCACGACGCAGGCGGAAAGCGTCAGCATCAAGACAATGCAGAGGGCCGATGTGAGTTGCCCCCTTACGCGAAAGAGGCGGTGCGAGAGTGTTCCCTTAAGCATTTGAAATTGGTCTCCTGTATGGATTGGATTAAAGATTCCCTCTTCTACTGCTTTACTACGACCAACGCCTGACAAGTTCGATTGACAAGTACTGTTCAACAGAACATGGCGGACGCCGACGTTTCGCTACGCTATTGAGTACGGCACGTTGGTGTGCAGCACTGTGGCATGCGGCTGAGCCGGCGTCCATCCCAGCTGACATTGGCCGCGGTTAAGCGGCGTGCTATACTGGAGACCGATTCAGCCTGGAGTCTTGGTGACGTCTGCGGCAACAGCCGTCACACTTTCAGAGTTTCGGGTTGGATCACCCCTTAGAGGTCGGCCCCTGGTGGGCCGGCCTCTTTTTTTACCCACCAACTAAGTGCCTGTCCAGTTTTCGATTGAGGGCGTTACGCGGGCGATTCAGGGCACGAGCGGGTCCCAAGCGCAACTGATTCCTTTTGGATGCGTCATCCTTTTCGCCTTTGTCGTTCAGGCGACGCGCGGCGCGGAGGCTAAAAAGCAAAATCGCGACTGCCGCGAGCAGACCCAGCAGAATGACAAGCTGCAGAAAATCTACCATCTCCATTTCGATCCCCTGAATCGCTATTTTGACAGACTGTGGGCGATTGACAATGAAGAACAGTATATCACCGCAAAACAAGGTATGAGGCTGGTTTTCGGGGAAATTGGTCGCTGCAGAGGTAAAGAGAAAAGCGAAGGCGGGGTTAACTGTCGAATTAACCCCGGTTAACAGTCAAGTAGAGCTCAGAAGAGCGACAACTGGCCGCTTTCCTCTTCTCCTGCAGGCTTTGAAGTTGTGGGATTCCAGTCGGGTAGGGGCAGGTATTGGCCGATTCGGGCTTGCAAGCGGCGGACCGTTTCCGGGGCGTGGCCTTCGAAGGGATTGTGGACGTAACAGAAAACATCGGTTCCGCTTTTGAGCAGATCGGCGATGCGTTTGGCCCATTTGTCCAGCAGTTCGTCCTGGGGTCGGCGAATGATCTTGTCGTCAGGCAAAGGGTCTCTGTCGTTGCCGATCAGGCGGATGTGGCAAGGAAGGCGTGTGGCAGTGAGGTCAGCAGCGGCCTGCCAGTTGGCAAAGGTATCGGGCTGCCCGGTGCGTTCAACGGCAACGAATCCGATCCGCCTCTCCAGCAGGAAGCGAATGAAGGCGGTGGTCATGAGATCGAAGGCGCGGACTTCGACGGACAGGGGTATTTCGGCGGCGCTGGTCGCGAGGCTGTCCCCAAAGTCGGCGAGACGGCGGCCGGCGCTTGCGCGGGTAAAGGTCGCCGGGAACTGGATGAGGCCGGGAGCGGCGGCGGGACCGAGCGAACGCAAGACATCCAGATAGGCTGACGTTGTCTGCTCCACATCGACCAGTCTGTTTTCATGGGTGATCTCTCGGGGCGCTTTCAGGGAAAAGGTGAATCCTTCGGGCACGCTTTCAAGCCAGCGCAGCAAGGTTTTTGGCTCGGGTAGGGCGTAGAAGCTGGTATTGGCTTCGACACTGTTGAACTGCTCAGCGTAAAAGCTTAACTGCTGATCGGCCGGCGTTTGAAGGCGGTAAAAGACGCCTCGCCAATCGGGAAAGCTCCAAGAGGAGGCGCCGACGCGCAAGGTACCCGTTTTTTCAGCTTTCATTGGCTTCTCGTTTGGTGCAGAAATGGACTCTGAGCGGCCGAAAGGCAGCGCCATTTCACAGACACAGTTCTGTTATGTGCAATGTGCACAAAAACAGGATTTCAATTTCATGCAGGATGGGCAGTGAAATTGGTTCCCGAGTCGGGTATCCTTCTTCGTAATCGCTGGCCTGTGAAGTTTCTGAGCCGCCGGCGCTGCGCTCAGGGAGCGTGATGCTGTGTAAATCAGTGATGGAAGTACAGGCCCTTATGTTTGGATTGGCCCAACTGCGCCACGGAGGTCGCGGGCTGCAATCAATGCCAGGGGAGCGGTCGCCGCGGCATAAGTGGAGTAGATGGGCAGTATTATTTCAGGTCTCACTTGAGGAAGGAGAACTTTTCGATGTCCATGCTTGTACGTGCTGTGAAACACGGCTCGAAGTTGCGGGCGATACCGCTCGCCGTTCTTGGGCTGCTTGTATTCGCCCCATCTGCATTCGCCCAGGATGCGGCGCCCTTTACGACGGATGAAATCGCCTATTCGATTGACAACTTAATCCTGTTTGTTTCAGCGGTGCTGGTGCTGTTTATGCAGGCTGGCTTCGCGATGGTCGAGGCGGGTTTCAATTCGGCCAAGAATACCGTGAACATTATGTTCAAAAACATCATTGACCTGGCGAGTGGTGTTTTCTTCTATTTCCTGATCGGTTACAGCATCATGTACGGCGCCCCGTTGCTTGGGGGATTCCTGGGGTTTAGTGGGTTTGGAATCTCAATGGATACGCCGGAGGCGATGGCGGGCGAGTTGAACCCCCAAGTTGATTTTCTGTTCCAGGTGGCCTTTGCGGCGACTGCGGCCACGATTGTGTCCGGCGCAGTCGCCGGCCGCATGAAGATCTCGGGCTACTTGATCTACAGCATTATCCTCACCGCCATTATCTACCCTGTAAGCGGCTATTGGAAATGGGGTGGAGGCTGGTTGGACGCGATGGGTTTCTATGACTTTGCCGGGTCTCTGGTTGTACATGCCGTGGGCGGATTCGCGGCGCTGGCCGCGGTCATCGTGCTCGGTCCGCGCATCGGACGCTTCGGCGGCGGCTCGACCAATCCGCTGCCTCCCAGCAACATGGCGATGGCTGCGTTGGGTGTCTTCATCCTGTGGATTGGCTGGTACGGTTTCAATCCGGGAAGCCAGCTTGCCTTCACGGGCGCGGTCAACACGGACGCGGTCGTGCTGATCGCCACCAATACGACGCTGGCGGCGGCATTGGGGACGTTACTGGCAATGATCTACGGCTGGGTCAAGACGGGCAAGCCGAACCTGAGCTACACGCTGAATGGTGCACTGGGCGGTCTGGTCGGCATCACGGCAAACTGTGATTCGGTCAACAACGTCGAGGCGCTGATCATCGGCGCGGTGGCCGGCGTACTGGTGTGCATTGGCATGGAGGCGCTGGAGAACTTCAAGATTGACGACGCAGTCGGCGCGTGGCCGGTTCACGGGCTATGCGGCATCTGGGGCGGGATTGCCACCGGCATCTTCGGAGGCCACCCCCTTGTTGCGCAGATCGTAGGTTCGATCGCGATCCCGGTGTGGGCGTTTGTCGCCGCTTACATTCTCTTCACTGTCATCAAAAGGCTGGGCGTGCTGCGCGTTTCCCCGGAAGAGGAGCAGGCAGGTCTGGATCTTTCCGAGCATGGTGTGGGCGCCTATCATCTGGTTGGCGAGGAGGCGGCCTGAGCCGCTCTTCTTCAGAACGGGATTTCGTTCCCCGGCTGATGCTTAATTCCATGTAAGTTCGAGGCGGAAGGCGATCTCGCTTCACATGGTCGAATAGAATACTGACAGGGAGCGTCCCTCTCGCGTAGTCCTAATGACGAGAGGGACGCTCTCTTGTCTGCAGCCTTTTGAGCATCACCACGCTGAAGAGGGCTCCTGCTGACTGACGACCGCTCAGAGTGCGGAATCCGAGCGTTGACACAGGATCTTCACCCTGTATAATCACACTCCAGCGGCGTTTCCCCGATAGCGCGGCCGTGCCGAGTCAACGCCTGTTTGTATTGCTCTCGCTGGAAGAGAAAAATAGAGCATCTTCCCTCCCGCGTGGCTGCGCCAGACGACTCTGTGACCCTCAACAAGACTGCGGACAGTCGCTCCTTGGCTGACTCACAGAGAACCCAGACAATGACAATCGAGTTGGAAGGAAGCCTCATGGAGAAACGGACAGTGATACGTAACAGTTTTGGCGTGGGTCCGGAAGGCTGGCATTCGTACGATTACCACGGCGAGATCGTGACGGGCGCGGGCATATTTGTGCTGACGACGTGGCAGAAAGAGGGAGGCGTCAACGGCGGGGCGTTCATCTGGGCGGACCAGTCGCGCTGGAGTACGGATGTGCCGGAGAGACCGATTTCGATTCTGGCACTGATTCACTACCGAAACTGGGTCGGGCTGGGTCCCATCGATCTGAGGGAGTGCGAGGTCTCGGTCTATCTGCGGGGTGACGACCTGCGACTCTACGGAGCGGAGTGCTACTTCTGGGTGCATGCCCCCGGAGTTCGCTGGCATTTTACGGGCAATCCAGTCCCGATTGCAGAGGGACATTGGGCGTCGGAGCCGAGCAGGTTTCTCCTGGAGAACGATGAATCGCGGTGGCATCGCAGCTACAGCAGCGAAGATTTCTGGCGCCGCAGCTATCCGGAAGGCGGGCCGCGGCTCGACAGTGTGCTGGGGGACGTGCACAGTTATGGCTTTTCTTTTGTCGGATTCGACCGGGAGGTCCAGGGAAGACTGTCGATGGCGGAGTTCGAGATCTCGCCTGGCACATAGGTGGAGATAGGCTGGCCGAAAAGCTTCGACGGGGATCGCGGCGGCGGGCAGGCAAGGCAGGAGTTGAATTCGCTTGCGAGGTGTGCCAGATGGAAGGTAGAGACGAAATGAAGGATCAGAGAGCCCCAGGCAGCGCCCCGATCGAGATCGGGTCACGCCTTGAGCTGATGGTAGACGATTTCCTGATCGCGAGGTTGAGCGGAGGCGCGGCGTTACGCTTGAACCGACCGGTACCCCGCGAAGTGGCTCTGGTTACGGACAGGCCATGGGAGGGGAATGCGTGCACATCGTTCGCGGTATTCCGGGATGGAGACATTTACCGCATGTATTACCTCGGCCGCCAGTTCATAACGACGGAATCGGGTCTTGATGAGGCGCCGCACCCGGACTTCGTCTGCTATGCCGAAAGCAGCGATGGCATCAGTTGGGAGAGGCCGGACCTTGGACTGGTCGAGTTCAATGGCTCAAGCAAGAACAACATCATTCTCAGTAGCAGTGACAGCGCCTGTCCGGCGCGGGCGTTTGCGCCGTTCAAGGATACGAACCCGGCTGTAGCGGCTGACGCCCGCTACAAGGCGTGGGCGGTACGCATTCCGCGTCTGGATGGTACTGCGCCGCGGCCGGGGCACAGCGCGGAGGTGCCGGATGGTCTTCATGCTCTGAAATCGGCCGACGGGATCCGGTGGACGTCGATGTGCGACAAACCGGTGATAGCCGATGGCCTGCTTGACTCGCAAAATCTGGCCTTCTGGGATTCCGTGCGCGGGGAGTACCGCGACTACCATCGCAACGAATTTCGGATCGAGAGGACAGGAGAGGAACCTTATGGCCCCCAGGTGCGGGCGGAGGCCCCGGGAAGCGGTGTGCGCGGTTCCCGCTACGGCCGTGATCTGCGTACGGCGACATCGAGCGACTTTGTCAACTGGAGCGAGCCGGAATACATAGACTATACGCAAGGCCGCATCGACGAAATATACAATAACGCGATTGTTCCCTATTTTCGCGCGCCGCACATTTTCGTGGGATTTCCGACCCGATACATTGATGACGGCTGGTCGGAGGCGGTTGAGGATCTGCCCGAATTGGGAGAGCGCCGGCTGCGGGCAGGGGTAAGCGAGCGGTACGGTAGCGCTCTGACCGACGCCATGTTAATGAGCAGCCGCGACGGTCACACTTTCAACATGTGGCAGGAATCGTTCATCAGACCGGACTTGCGGCCTCAGGACAGCTGGGTCTACGGAGACGCCTTTCCCGGTTGGGGCATCGTGACGACTCCCTCCCTTTTTGACGGGGCGCCGGACGAACTGTCAATCTACGTGTCGGAGGGATACTGGCGGGGCGAAAGCATGAATTTGCGGCGCTATACGCTGCGGGTCGATGGATTCGCGTCGGTGCAGGCGCCGTTAAGCGGCGGCGAGCTGGTGACGAAGCCTCTGATCTTTGCGGGCAACTGTTTGCGCGTCAATTTTTCAGCTTCGGCCGCCGGGAGTGTTCAAGTGGAGATGCTGCGGGACCAGATGGACGAACCGATTGCGGGGTTCAGCCTTGAGGATTGCGTTGAATTACTGGGGGATGACGTCGAGCGTGTTGTACGCTGGTCGGGCGGAGTCGACGTGAGTAATCTCGAGGGTGTACCCGTTCGACTGCGCTTTGTACTGCGCGACGCGGACCTGTACGCTTTTCAGTTTGTCAAGATGTGATTTGGTAAGGAAGCAGATATGACCATGGCCAACTCGAACGAAGTCGCGATTCCTGTTGACATCGGTTCGCGCCTGGAATTGATGGTAGACGATTATCTCGCGGCGCGGCTAGGCGGAGGCGCCCGGCGGCGATTGAACAGTCCGGTCCCCCGGGATGTTGTGCTGCGGTTGGACGCGCCATGGGAAGGTAATGCAAGCGGAGGCTTTACGGTCTTTGAGGACGGCGGCCGCTATCGCATGTATTACCGGGGGCAGAATTTTGTGTACGAGGGCAAGGAGCTGGGCGCCCCCGGCGGCAAGTATGTCTGCTACGCTGAGAGCGCCGACGGCATTCACTGGGAGAAGCCGAAGCTGGGCCTGGTCGAGTTCAATGGCTCGAAGAAGAACAACATTCTGTTGGATGCAGGGGCGATCCTGAACGGCATGTTCTCACCGTTCAAAGACGGGAATCCTGCGTGTCCGGCGGAGTTCTGCTACAAGGCGTTTGCGCTGATGCAGCGCGGGGATGCGAGAGGGCTGTGGGCATACGGATCGCCGGACGGTATCCGTTGGTCGGCGATGAGCGATGGGCCCGTCATCACCGAAGGGTTGCTGGACACGCAGAACCTGGCGTTTTGGGACGGAGAACGGGGCGAGTACCGGGCCTATCATCGCAACGAGTTCCGGCTGCCGCAGACGGGGGAGGAACCCTACGGGGCTTATCCGGTTCAAGCAAGCGCAGATTCCCGCAGAGTGGAGCCGCAAGTGCCTGCGGCCGCGGAAGGGAGCGGTTTGCGCGGGTCTCGCTACGGCCGGGACATTCTCACGGCCACTTCCTCCGATTTCATCCACTGGACGGATTCGGTCTATGTCAGCTACAGCGAGGGCCGACCCAGCGAGCTGTATTCAAATCAGGTCACGCCCTATTTCCGGGCGCCGCATCTCTTTCTGGGTTTCCCGGCACGGTATGTCGAGCGGGGGTGGTCGGAGGCGTTGGAGGCGTTGCCGGAGGCGGAACATCGCCGCATGCGCGCCGCGATCAGCGAGCGCTACGGCACGGCGTTGACCGACGGCATGTTTATGAGCAGTCGCGACGGGTACAGCTTCAACTTGTGGCCGGACTCGTTTATCCGGCCGGGGCTGCGGCCGCGCGGCAACTGGACTTATGGAGACAACTTTCAGAACTGGGGGATCGTGACGACACCTTCTGCGAGCGCCGGCGCGCCTGCTGAGCTGTCCTTCTATGTGCGGGAAGGCTACTGGCGGGAGGAGGCCAGCGCTCTGCGGCGCTACACGATGCGGGTGGACGGATTTGCTTCGGTGCAGGCGCCATTGGGGGGCGGTGAGATGGTCACGAAGCCGCTGGTCTTTGCGGGCAGCGAACTGGTCCTCAACTTTTCGGCTTCGGCGGCCGGCAGCGTCCGCGTTGAACTGCTGCGGGATCAGATGAACATCCCGGTGGAGGGGTTCAGTCTCGAAGAGTGCGTTGAGGCGCTGGGCGACGAGCTAGAGCGGGTTGTGCGCTGGCAGGGGGGCCGGGAGGTGGGCGGTCTGGCCGGGACGCCGATCCGGCTGCGTTTTGTGCTGCGAGATGCGGAGCTCTTTTCATTTCGTTTTCGGGAGTGACAGGTAGACGGATTCAGTTTTCGATAGGGGGTTGCGTAACGTGAAAATCACAGCCATCGAGACGATCGCCCTGTTGGACCCGGGTAAGGCTACAGAGACGGTGGTGCGGGTCCATACCGACGAGGGTATCAGCGGCATCGGGCAGGCGGAGTCGCCGTCGCTCGTGATCGAGGCCATAGTTCGCTGCGACGGCGGGCTGGAGGAGATTTTGCTGGGGGAGGACCCGCTGCAGGTGGAGCGGCTGTGGCAGAAGATGTATGCGGCGACCGGGCTGTTTGGCCGGCGCGGTGTCACGATTGCTGCGATCGGGGCGGTGGAGACGGCGCTGTGGGACATTGCGGGGCAGGCGTTGGGCAGGCCGGTCTGCGAGCTGATCTGGCAGGCATGCTGCACTGTGACGGAATCGAGCGAAATCAAGGAGAGGGTGAGGCCCTACGCCACGGTCTACCCGCCGGGCGAGGATGTGGGCGAAATCGTCGATCGATTCACGCTGGCCAGGGAGCGGAACTTTCGGGCAATGAAGCTGGAGGAGTGGCCGGGCGGGTTTTCGCATGTCAGCATAAAGAGGGACGTAGAGGTAGTGCGGGCGGCGCGCGAAACAATAGGTGAGGATCGCGACTTGCTGATCGACGTGCAGAACCGCTGGTCTGAGGTGGGGCTGGCGCTGGACTCGATCCGGGCGATCGCGGAGTTCAGGCCTTTCTTTGTTGAGGCGCCGCTTCCTGCCGACAATCTTGCCGGCCTGGCCCGGCTGGCGGATGCCGTGGATACGCGCATAGCTGTGGGTGACTGGGGATTTACGACCCGTTTCGAGTTTGAGGAGATCATGGAGAAAGGGCGAGTGGACGTGGTCCAGCCCAGTTCGGTGCGGTCCGGGGGCATCCGGGAGATAACTCGCATTGCTGAGGCCGCGTATCGCCGTGGGCTGTTCTGCGTGCCGCATGCCTGGTGTCATATGGTCGGTGTGGCGGCGGAGATCCATCTGGCGGCGGTGCTGCCGAATATGCCCTACTTCGAGATGCCGATCGCTTTTCCGGATTCGCCGATCATTTCAGAGCTGCTGGAGCCCGTCATCGAGGTCGACGCAGACGGTCTCATCGAGGTGCCTAAGCGGCCGGGGCTGGGCTTTGCGCTGAATGAAAAAGTGGTGGAGCAGTTTCGGGTGGCGCCCCATTAGTTGCCTGAACTGTGATGCAAGGGATTTTCGAGATGGACTGCGAATCTCATTCTGACGGATGAGTGCAGAATGGAAGAGAATGGGATCGTTTCATCTCGCCACCGGCCTGGGGAGGCCTTTGGATGGCAAGGATGACGGCGGCTCGGGCGCTGGTCGAGTCGTTGCGGGCGCAGGGGGTAGATACGATATTCGGGATTATCTCCAGCCACACGATAGAGATTTTCGACGCGCTGTACGACCACCAGGACACCATTCGATTCATCAGTACTCGGCATGAGCAGGCGGCGGCGATGATGGCGGACGGTTACGCGAGGGTGACAGGCAAGCCCGGCATCTGTCTGACCAGTACGGGGCCAGGCGCGGCCAACTCGATGGGGGGTTTAGGGGAGGCCTACGCCGCGTCTTCGCCGGTTTTGACGATCACCAGTACTGCGGAAGAGCAGTTGTACGAGCGCGGCCTGGGCACGATGCACGAGACCAAGAACCAGTTGGATATGCTCGAGACGGTGACTCGGCATAGTGTCCATATCAGCCGTCCGGAAGAGGCGCCTGAGCAGGTGCGGGAGGCGTTCGCGCATTTTCGGGGCCGGCGCCAGCGCCCGATAGCGATAGAGATTCCTTCGGACGTTCAAGGACAGAAAGCGGAGATGGCTATTTCGGGGCCGATCCGGCAGGCGGCTCCGGCGGCAGACCCTGCGGCAGTCGAGGCGGCGGCGGAGATCCTGCTGGCTGGACGGCGGGTTGGGGTGATGGCGGGGACGGGCGTACACCGCTCAGGAGCGGGCCGGGAGCTTACGCGCCTGGTGGAGCGTCTTGGCGCGCCGGTATTCACCACGGCCAACAGCAAGGGCGCAATCGCCGAAGATCACCCGCTGAGCCTGGGGATGTACGGCGGCGAGTACAACTTTCCGCCAGGGGGGCTGGAAGACCCACGCCAGACGTTTGCCAACAGCCTGGATGTTCTCTTGGTTGCCGGTTCCAGCCTTTCCTATTTCAGGGCGAAGTCGCAGGGCCTGCGTCAACCACCGCGGTTGATTCATCTGGATATTGATGTCGCGCCCATGGACAAGTGGTATGAAACGACGGTGCGACTGGTAGGCGACGCTGGGACGGTGTTGGAGCAACTCAACGGCGCGCTGGCGGACAAGGAGGGCCCCGGCAAGACTGCAAACAGGGTTGAGGAAGGCTTCGCCGCGGAGGTACGGGCGGTCCGGGAGAGTATCAGGGAGTATAAGCGACAGACGTTGCCGAACGAGACGAAGATTATGGAGGCGATTCGGAGGGCGACGGCCCGGGACGCTGTCTTTGTCGGCGATGTGGGGGTCTGCAACCATCGCGGGGCCAACTACTGTCTGGAGATATACGAGGAGCGGAGTTACCTCATTCCGGCATGGGGCGGACTGGGATTTGGCCTGCCGGCTGCTGCCGGCGCGAAGGCAGGCGTCCCGGAGCGGCAGGTGATCTGCATTACCGGTGACGGCGGATTCCAGTTCAATATTCAGGAGTTGGGAACCTGCGTGCAGTATGGGCTGCGACCGGTCGTCATTGTTTTCAACGATGATGCATGGGGGCTTCTGCGTCACTACCAAAAGAGTCGAGGGGGAGGGCGCTATATTGCCAGCGACCTTCGGAACCCGGACTTTACTAGATTGGCTGAGGCCTATGGCGCCCGCGGCATGCAGGCCAGATCGCTGCCGGAGCTGGCCGAGTCGTTGGAGCAGGCGTTGGAGGCGGAGACGGTTACGGTGATCGACGTGAAGACGCCGGAGGGGTTTGCCAACTTCAAGTAGGCTGGATACGTTGCAAGGGTTGAAGAAAGTACACGCTTTGGAATCCGGCAACCTGCCGTTGACCATGGGGAGGAGGGAGAGGCGCGAGTGCAAGGGAAACTTACCTGCGGGCTGATCGGGCTGTCTCAGGGCTGGTATGCCGACCTGTTTGCGACGGAACTGCTGGCGATGAAGGATGTCGATCTGGTTGGCGTTTGCGATCTGGGCAGGAGCCGGGCGTATGTTGAGGCCTGCATCGGTATGGGCGCGGAGGCGTTTGCTGCCAAGTTCGAGGTGGCGCTCTACCATGATGCCGCTGACTTACTCGGACAGGACCTCGATTTCGTTGTGGTGGCGAGTGAGATTGGGGAGCACTGCGAAAATAGCTGTCAAGCGCTGGAAGTGGGGGCGCATGTCTTTGCCTGCAAGCCGTTCAGCTTCATAGGTGACGAGGCGCTCAGGGCAAAGCAGGTTGCCCAGAGAAATAGTCGGATCGTAATGCCGGCCGTCCCTTCACGCTTTGAGGACGGCCTGATCGAAGCAGTGCGCCGCGTGCGGGCGGGAGATATCGGCAGGCCGCTCACGGCGCGAGTCTTTGTCAATCATACGGCGATGACCAGCCCACCGTGGCAGCGGGATCCGGCGAAGAGCGGCGGCCCGCTGGGAGAATTCGGCACCTATGGGTTCGATATCGTGCGCTGGGCTCTGGGCGGGGAACCGGTCGAGGTCTTTGCCTACGGGGAAAACTTCGTGCACCAGGGCGAGATCGAGAGTTGGGACAATGTGAAAGCGCTGCTCCAGTTCGACAACGGGTCGCTGGGCAGCGTGCACGTCTGCACGTCGATCAGCTGGGAATATCCGTTCTTCGATCTGGAGGTGGTGGGGGAGAAGGGTTGCTTGCGCACCGACTATCACAACTATCCGGTCGTGACGCACGGCCCGTCGTCTGCGCAGCTGGCGCCGATCCGCTACGCGCCAATGAACCAACGCGAGATCGCGCACTTCGTGAAGGCGGTGCGGGGGGAGGAGGACCTGCGCGTCACGCTGGACGACGCCTACGCGGTGGCGAGGACAATCGAGGCTGTGCAGGAGAGTATTACGGCGAACATGCCGGTGGGGGTGGGGCTGTAAGAAAGTGGAAAAAAAGGGTTGCTCGCCCACCGAAATTTTGAAAAATAAGGGGTAACAATCAAGATGTTACCATGCAAAACAAACGCCCCGGCCCTTTCGCCTTGCCTTTGACGATAAGGAGGGAATGCCCTCTCCGTCTTGCCTTTCGTGTCGCTCAGCGGTGTCGGCAACCCACGCACCTGCACAGGACCAATCAGAACAGGAACGATGTACCCCTGCTGAAAATGACTGTGAACAGCTACTGTTTCGGAGGACTCTAACGGGGGACTGCGGATCCGAAACAAGGTTTGCCTTCATTTGCAATCCTGGCGTCCGCGAAGTACGGACTGCCCTGGGCACACAACACGAGGGCTGAAATCTGACGAGCGTGTATCTGAAAATCGACAACCAGTGTCCCTGGGACTCGCTATAACTAATCGCTGCTACGGCCGGCAAAAGACAAGAAATTCTAATCACTGGTGTAGAGAGGACGACATGAACGAAATCGAACTGTACGAATTCGATCGCGTGGGATACATCACGATCCCCGATTTTCTGACGGAGAATCAGGTAGGAAGCCTGGCGGCTGCCGTTGACGTGTTGGAGGAGGAGGCTGCCGCGCGTGCGGCTATTGCCCCGCGCCGGACCAGCCCTATCGGCCGTTTAGAGTATCATCACAACGCCGAGAAAGGATACTATGTCACCGGCGCCAGGGAGAATGGAAATACACTGGTCATCGAGGACTTCTTCAACGCGGACTCTGCATTTGACATGCTGGTGGATCACGAGCCGACGATGGCATATATTCACGCAATCGTTCAAGAACGGCCGACGATCAATAACTCCGAAATTCGCATCCGCTACCCCGGCAACCAGACAGGCACCCACATGGGCGGTCCGATTGGCGTCAAGCACAGGTACGGCTATAACCAGAAAGGGATCAACTGCATGATGGTGCGCATGGTCTATTTCGTACATGACGTCGGTCCGGACGACGGGCCTTTTTGCGTTGTGCCGGCGACGCACAAGAGCAACATGGTTTCACCCTACGAAGGCGGAAACCCGGACGAGGAGCCGGGCATGATCGGGTTGACGGTAAAGGCCGGCGACGCCATTCTGTTTACCGAGAACTTGCGTCACGGCGGCTTTACGAACCGCTCCGACAGGACGCGAAAGACGATTCATATCGGGTACGGTCCATTCTGGATGAAGTCACAAAACATCGCTACGATGGATGAAGACCAGTACCTTTTGCCCCAGACCTACGAGCGATACACGCAGGAGCAGCGCCAGCTTTTCCGGGCCTGGCCCATTACGCTGAAACGGGATTTCGGGGGAAATCACAAAGGATAGTAACCCCATGATTTATATTGAGAGAGAGGAACTAGCCGGCATCCCATCATTCATTTTGCGCGATACGCGGGTTGATGATGCCCCGGTCGTCGTTCATTATCACGGCTGGACGGGCGACAAGGGTAGCATCGAGAACCCGGACCAGTCGCTGGTGCAACTGGCGTCGGCTGGATTTTGCGTGGTGGCGCCCGATTGCTATGAGCACGGTGAACGACGCACCGATGCCTGGTTTCGCGCCCAGTTCAACGGCTGGGCCTTTGTCTGCCAGGCGATGGACAAGACGCGCGCTGAGGCGCCGGAGCTACTTGAGGCAATCATGGCCCTGCCATACTGTTCATCCCGAAGTCCTCAAGTGTGCGGCTCCTCGATGGGCGGTCTGATCGCCCAAATGGTCTTACCCGAGAACAAGGCGTATATTTCGATGGTCTCGATTGTGGGCCGGTCGAGCTTTTTCCAGGCCGATGAATGGTGCCGGCAGGCGCAGCAGGGGACCTGGTGCGACGACTGGTGCGCGCAGTACGCGACGCAGTCCCGTCCCGACCGGTTCACGGACCGGCCGGTCCTCTTCATTGACGGCGGTCTCGATACAGATTGTCCGGCGGCCACCAATGCGGAGACAGTGCGCCTGATCAATGAACGGGGAGGGTTTGCAGAACACTTCGTGGACCCCGAAGTGGGTCATGCTCGCTCGCCGTCGATGCGGGCAAGGTTTGTTGACTGGATTGTCTCGCACGGCCAGCCGCCTTTGACAACGGCCTGACCGGCGCGGCGCGACGACATGCAGATGTGAACCAGTTCCCATCATGAATGTAAAGTAAGACACAGGAGCACAACTCGTGGACAGGAGTTCTAACGTGAAACACAATATTTCCAAGATCATCGCCGAATTGGATGAACGCGGGTTCTGCGTTATCCCTGGGGTGATAACGCCAGAAAAGGCGGATGAGGCCCGCACAGTGCTGGAACGCCTGCTGGCAGAGGAGGCTATTGAGGGCACCTGGCGGGCGAGGACCCAACGCGTCGCCCGCATCGCGGTCAAAGACCCGATCTTCGTGGAGTTGATGGCCCATCCTCTGATCGTATCGATCTGGAGAGAATACCTTGATGAGGACATGATCTGCTCCACCTGGACCTCTAACACTGCCTATCCCGGCTTCAACCGTTACGGCTGGCATCCGGACTTCCCGTTCCAGTTTGTAAACCAACCCTGGCCAACCGACAACGTAAGCGGTCAGACGATGTGGCTGCTGGATGACTTGACGGAGGAGAATGGGGGCACGGGCATTTTGCCGTACAGTCATCGGAAGGGCCACCGGCCGCCAGAGGAAATCCGACAAAAGTGGATTGATGAGGCGGATATCCTGACGGGGCAGCGCGGCAGTGTGATGGTTATGAACGGCAAGACGTGGCATTCGGCGCGGCCCAATGTTACCGACAAGCCGCGTTCAGTCCTGCTGGGGATGTATTGCCGCCCCTTCTACGTTACGCAGGAGGATATGCGGGCGCAGCTGGCCGACCTGGAGAATCCGTCGGAACTGGTGCAGCAGTTGATGGGCGCGAACCAGTATCAGCCAGGCGTTGTAAGCAACAGGTACTAGCGTGGTCGAACCGCAGTCCTGACACAGCCAGAAGTCTGATGTTGCCGGCAGCGCCATTTATCCGACCTTGTAGCCCGGCATCGAGAACGAGTTACACTGCAGCAGAGGAGGAAGGCAATGCCTTTGATCAACCTGAAACATGCGGAGACGTTTGTAGAAGGGCTCGACCACCCTGAAGGGGTGGCGCTGGGACCTGACGGCAAGATTTATGCCGGCGGCGAGGCGGGGCAGGTCTATCGCATCGACTATGGAGAGCGAAGTGTAGAAGAATATGCCAATACGGAAGGCCTGAATCTGGGTATGGCGCTGGATGCGGCGGCCAACTTGTATATGTGTACGGCCGACCGCGGGGCCGTCTTCAAGGTGACGCCCGCGGGCGAGGTAAGCCAGTACAGCTCCGGCACAGAGGAGCGCCCGATGACCACGCCGAACTATCCGGCTTTCGACGCGCAGGGAAATCTCTATGTGACAAATTCAGGATCCTGGTATGGAAACGATGGCTGCGTTTATTGCGTCGCGCCGGACGGGACGACTGCGGTAATCGATACAGAGAACAGCCAGTTTCCTAATGGCTGCGCTGTCAGTCCCGACGGCCAATACCTCTATGTAGCGATGTCGCTCAGCCCTCCTCAGATCATACGCTTTCCGATCGAGAGCGGACGCAAGGTAGGGCCCACTGAGACGGTTGTGGAACTGCCCCACGTCGTGCCGGACGGCCTGGCCTTTTGCACGGACGGCAGTTTTCTGATCTCCTGCTACCGGCCGGACACGATTCTGCGGGTTCTGCCCAGCGGCGATCTGACCGTCCTGATGGACGACTATGAAGGAACAATCCTGGGAGCGCCGACCAATGTGTGTTTCGGCGGACCGGATTTGTCGGTGCTGTTCTGGGCCAACCTGGGTCGGTGGCACTTGGGATTGAATGCCCACACCGGACTGCAGGGCGCCAAACTGTTTTACCCTGACATAAGCTCGGCTTAGGCATAGGGGCTGAGGGACGTTGGACGAGTAGGCAGTCTATGCCTTCATTGCCATCGTCTGTACCGTAGGCTATAATTTCAGATAGCGAATCGTGGATAGTGGAGTCGCCAGACACTGTCCGCTGACCACTGAATGCGCCACCCTCTGCCATCAAAGAAGCTATCATGTCCTACGGCGCGAGCGCAGGACCAAATTTACTCCCCATATCATCACAACTGGGTCGATACCGGATACTGGAGCCATTGGGCCAGGGTGCGACGGCCGTTGTGTACCGTGCGCAGGATCTGACCGGCAGGCAGGTGGCATTCAAGGTGCTCAACCCTGCGGCGGCGAGCCAGCCCCATATGCGCTCATGCTTCCAGCTGGAATATCAGACGCTGGCAAGGCTTCGCCATCCGGGAATCTTGCGTGTTTACGAGTCCGGCGAGGCGAACGGCCGCCTTTTCATCGCTATGGAACTGGTCGAGGGCGGGACTTTGGAGGAGTTCCTGATGCGCGCAAAATCGATCGGCGAAGTTGCCGCCATCGACATTGCCCGCCAGGTCGCTGAGGCGCTTGACTATCTGCACGAATCCGGCAAGATCCACAGGGATGTAAAGATCTCGAACGTATTGCTGGGGCCGAGCGGCCGGGCAGTACTCTTCGACTTCGGCACCGTCTACGACTTAAATAATCCAACAGACAATGCGCCGGGCATCTATGGTACGCCGGCCTTTTTGGCGCCGGAACAGATACGGGCCGGGGAAGAGCCTGATAAGCGTTCGGACCTGTACAGCCTGGGAATCGTCCTCTATCTGATGGTTTCCGGGCGCAGACCCTTTTACGGTTCAAGGGAGGAGGTCCTGGAAGCGCATCTCTCGGAAAAACCGCCGCCGCCGTCGGCATGGGGCTGGGTATCGCCCGAGCTTGAGCAGATCATACTCAGGGCGCTGGCGAAGAATCCGGATGAACGATTCGAGAGCGGCGACGAGTTTGCTTTGGCGTTGAGAGGCGTGGAGGTGGAAACGGAGCGGCCCAAGCCGCGGCTGGCTACACGTCTGCGGACCTGGTTGGAGGATACAGTGCGGCAGGAGTGAGTGCCGGTCGAGTCAGGGGCGGCGCCGTCAGAGCGCTTTCGTCAGTCTTCGAGGCCGTTCATCAGGGCCAGCTTTACTTCACCGATGGCCCGCGTTACGTCGATTTCACGCGGGCAGGCCTGGACACAGTTAAATACGGTGCGGCAGCGCCAGACGCCGTCAACATCGTTGAGCACGCGCAGGCGGAGGTCGGCGGCGGCGTCGCGGTTGTCGAAGATGAAGCGGTGGGCCTGGACGATGGCTGCTGGGCCGATATAGTCCTCGTTGGCCCAGAAGCTGGGGCAGGAGGTAGTGCAGGCCGCGCAGAGAATGCACTTGGTGGTATCATCGTAGCGTGCGCGGTCTTCCTGGCTTTGGTAGCGCTCACCTTCGGCGGGCAGGTCGTCGTTGATCAGGTAGGGCAAGACGGCCCTGTACTTGGCGAAAAAGGGCTCCATGTCCACGACCAGGTCCTTGATCAGCGGCATCGAGCGCAGCGGTTCGACCTGGCAGACGTCGCCGACATCCTGCATAAGCACTTTACAGGCCAGTGCGTTGCGTCCGTTGATCACCATGGCATCGCTGCCGCAGATGCCATGGGCGCAGGAGCGTCGCAGGGTGAGGGTCCCGTCCTGGTACCACTTCACCTGGTGCAGAGCGTCCAGCACGCGGTCGCTCTCTTCCACGTCCACCCAATACTCTCCCCACCAGGGCTTGGAATCAGCCTCCGGATTGAATCTGCGAATTCGCATATTGATGCGCATGTTAGTAGGTTCGCTCCATGGGATGATGAATCGTTATATTCACCGGCGCGTAGTCCAAGCTGATCTTCCCATCGATTTTTGACGCGTAGGTGTGCGTAAGCCAGTTCTCATCGTCGCGGGCCTTGTGATCTTCGCGGCTGTGGGCCCCGCGGCTTTCCGTGCGGGCGAGGGCGCTGGCCGCGGTCACTTCGGCAAGGTCGAGCAGATTTTGCAGTTCGATGGCTTCGAGTATATCGGTATTGAAGCGCTTGCCCTTGTCCATGACGGTGATGTCCTGGGCAGATTCCTGCAGATCCCGGATGCGATTGAAGGCCGACTGTATGCCCTCTTCGGTGCGGAAAACGCCAACCTTGTCCATCATCAGCGCCTGCATCTCTGTGCGCAGATCAGCGACATTGTGCTGGCCGTCGCTGCCCAACATGTTCTGCAGCATCGCCTGTGTCGGCTCCCAGGTTTCCGCCGGCAGCTGCGCCCAATCGTTTTGCTGACAGTAGGCGGCGGCGGCTTTGCCGGCCCGTTTGCCAAAGACAACGAGATCGACGAGGCTGTTGGTGCCGAGGCGGTTGGCCCCGTGTACACTGACGCAGGCTACCTCGCCGGCGGCGTAGAATCCGGGCACAACGTCGCCTTGAGCATTTATCTGGACCTCGCCGTCAACATTGGTAGGAATCCCGCCCATAGCGTAATGGGCGGTAGGCTGCACCGGCATCGGCTCCACCGCGGGGTCGATACCGAGATAGGTCTTGCAGAATTCGGCGCTGTCGGCCAGTTTCGTCTCCACGACCTGACGGCCGAGGTGGGTGGCATCGAGATGGACGTAGCGCCCGCCGTCAATGCCCTTGCTGTCGCGGACCTCTAAGTAGATGGCGCGGCTGACCACGTCGCGGCTGGCCAGATCCTTAAGGTTGGGCGCGTAGCGCTCCATAAACCGTTCGCCTTCACGGTTACGCAGAATGCCGCCCTCACCGCGCACGCCTTCGGTGATGAGAATGCCCATCTTGTAGATGCCGGTGGGGTGGAACTGAAAGAACTCCATATCCTCCAGAGGAATGCCTTTGTGCAGCGCGATGGCGGGACCGTCGCCGGTGAGGCTGTGGGCGTTGCTGGTTATCTCCCACATGCGGCCAAAACCGCCGGTGGCGAAGATCAAGGCCTTGCCGTGGAAGACGTGAAGGTCGCCGCTGTCGATTTCGTAGGCGACGACACCGGTGGCCTGC
This sequence comes from Caldilineaceae bacterium, assembly GCA_965200615.1. Classification (GTDB taxonomy): domain Bacteria; phylum Chloroflexota; class Anaerolineae; order Caldilineales; family Caldilineaceae; genus Bin5. The sequence continues at coordinate 4,713,624 of OZ241377.1, forward strand.
CCGTCGGCCGAGAGCAGCAGGTCCAACACGTGGAACTCGTCAAAGAAGCGCACGTTGCGGGCGATGCACTGCTGATAGAGCGTCTGCAGGATCATGTGGCCGGTGCGGTCGGCGGCGTGGCAGGCGCGGCGTACGGGTTTCTCGCCGAAGTTGCTGGTATGGCCGCCGAACGGCCTCTGGGCAATCTTGCCTTCAGGTGTGCGGTCGAAGGGCAGACCCATATGTTCCAGTTCGTAGATAACGTCTACCGCCTCCTGGCACATGAGATCGACCGCGTCCTGGTCGGCCAGATAGTCGCTGCCCTTAATTGTGTCGAAGGTGTGCCATTCGGCGCGGTCTTCTTCGAGATTGCCGAGCGCTGCGCCGATTCCCCCCTGTGCAGTGCCGGTATGGCTGCGAGTGGGATAAAGTTTGGTCAGGACGGCTGTGTCGCTGCCCTGGCTGGCGTAGAGGGCCGCCATCAGACCGGCGCCGCCGGCGCCGACAACGACCGTCTCAAATTTGTGCGTATGGATCATCTTGTCCTCATGTTGCGAAGCGACGAAACATTGGGCGTCAAATGCGCATATCGCGATGCGCCAGGGCGTTTGCCATCAGCCCATCAGGCGCTGGAACAGATTCCCCAATCCGCCGACGCCCAGGACAATCGCAATCGTTCCGAGCAGGATCAACAACAGGCCGAGGCCGTATACGGCCGCCGTGAGCAGGAAATTGAGAATCTTATTGTGCACGTAGTCGTTGATCGAGAAGCGGACCCCGTTCATGCCGTGCGCCATGCCGATGAATAGAAGGGAAGCGTCGAAGAGGCGCCAGAAGACGCCTGCCGGGCCTGACCACCGCGCGTCAATGTTGTCGAACGTGATGTTCTCCACGCCCACGACCATGTGCATATAGAGAAGATGAAAGACAACTGTGATAAACATCACCAGCCCGGTAAGACGCATGAACAGCCAGATTCTGCGTTCGTGATTGGGTGCGCCGTAGTTGATTTTCCCTTGGACCGGTCGGCTTGAAGATGTCGCCATTTTTCACTCCTCAGAAGATGCCCCGCAGGGTGATGATGGCAGCGGGCACAAGCACAACTGCGACAAGCGCCAGTTCGATGCGCACGATCGTCCGCTGGTATTTTCCCAATACAGGGAAGAAGTCAATGATAATGATTCTCATGCCGTTGAACGCGTGGTAGAGCACTCCGAAAAGAAGAAAGACTTCCAGGACCTTGGCCGGTGGCGATGTGTACAGGACCGCATGGACCCATTCATACGGTCCCTCGCCAATTGCGGCGATGAAGATACTGACAATGTGCATGTACAGAAAGAGCACGATACCGAGCCCGCTGGCCCGGTGCAATATCCAGGCCCACTGGCCCTCCGCTCCTCTGTAAGTTATGCCTCTGTAGATCGATGCTGCGAGGGCGGCCATTGGCTGCGAACTCCTTTATGAGATATGCGGAAATGAGCAGGGCGGCAGTTTCAGGGCGCTTTGTTCCAAACAGAACGAATCGTCACATGAATCATAATCATCACCAGTGATCCTGTCAATATCAGATAGGAGAAAGATAGATTTCGGAAAATCACTGCCTGGTCAGCGGTCAGGCTTGGGAAATCTCAGAATTGCAGAGCTGGACGCGTCGGCTTACTATTGCCCATCGCCCCAACGCATGCGAGCCAGGAGCACTTCGGGCTCCCAGACTTCGATCTCAACGGTCGGAGTCAGGGTCTCGATGTTGTAAACGATCAGGCGCAACTCATACACGCCCGGCGAAAGGCTGGCCGGGATTCCCAGTTCAAACCAGGTGTCGACAGGCTCCAGTTCCTGCCACCGGCTTGTGGCCCTGGACTCGGAATCCGTCAGGACTTCGTCCTGCTGGAATACTTCATTTCCAGACTCATCATAAATGCGGAGGGAAATTGCGAAATCGACTTGCTGATCGGATCCAGTTCTCCATCGCATGCCCACCCAGAGCGGCTGATCTCGCCTTAAGCTTATTGTCTCTTGCGTGGGAAGGCGGTCCTCTCCTTGCTCCAGGGCGAACCCGAGCAGGTCGATGCCGCCATCGTAGTTGACGGCTGCCCGGCGGCGCCGATCTCCTTGAACGGGGTCGCCGCCGCCGGCTATGAGTTGCCTGATGCGGGGCAGAAGGTCGGCTGACGAAGCGACAAGCGCGAACTTTCCATCGGCTATACTGGAGCCGCTGATGCCAATCACTGCGCCCGTGTCGGAGACGAGCGCGCCGCCGCTCTGTCCCCCGGCGATTGAAGCGTCGGTCTGGAAATAGGTAATCCGGCCCGATTCACCTTGGCGCAGGCGTGACAATATGCCCTTTACGATCGTCGGCTGCGGGAAGGATTCGAACTCGGCCGGGTAGCCTATCAAGTACATGTCGGCGCCGATGGGCGTTGTCTCCCCGTCGATCAGGGGTAGAGGCTCAGTGGTGACGTCGATCGGGCCGAGTACGGCCAAGTCGGCCTCCAAGTCCCAACCCCTTACAGGCACGCCATCGAACTCAGCCCCGTTGGGGAAGACGACGCGCGCTGTATCGAAAGGATAGACCACGTGGCGGTTGGTGATGACGTAGCGCCCCTCGAACAGGACGCCGCTTCCACTCGCTTCCTCGGTCTGAACGTAAGCGATGGCCGGCGAAACCTTCTGGAAGATCTGGGCGGAGGTGAGCTTGGGAGGGATGAAAACGGCGATCGTGGTGTCTTCGGTATTGGCCGTCGTAACCAGAGGAGCATAGATCCACGCCAGCGTCCCATAGTACCAGATCCGCCACCAGTCGCTGGTCTCATTTCGGCCAATGATGGGGAACTGATCTCCGGGTTTGGCTGAGCCGACAATGGGATAGTAGGTGCCAGGCCCGCCGCGAACATTCATGTTCCTCTCGACAAGAACGATGGGTTCCGGAATCGGCGTCTGGGTGGGCTTTGAGGCTACGTCGGAAAGAACCTCTCTGACAGCGGTTTCGCCGGACGGGGTAGGTGTCCCGGTAGGGTTCGCCACTGAAGTAGCAAGGGAGCCGATGAATTGGGGGCGGCCTTCAAGGAAAAAAGAAAGCGCCAGCAGCAGCAGAAGGACACCGATGATCGCTGTCTGGATTCCCCATCTCTTCGCGGCGCTCTTAGGTGGCGGAGAATCGAAGGAAAGTCCGCAGTGACGGCAGAGAGCTTCTGCTTCCGGGGTAAATTGGCCGCAGCCGGGGCAGCGTCTATAGAGTGTTTCTGCCATTGGGGAAGTTCAGCCCGATATAGAAAACTCCTCCGTCGCTTGCTGGAGGCGTAGCCGCAAAAAAGGAGGCCCGCGCACTTCGCGCGGGCCACTGTGCTCCGTGCAACCGGTTGCGTGAAGACAATCCTACATGTTTTCGATCAGCGCCTGGCCGAATTCACTGCACTTCAGCAATGTGGCGCTTTCCATCAGCCGCTCAAAGTCATAAGTGACCCTCTTTTGACCGATGGTTTCTTCCATCGCCTGGACAATCAGGTCGGCGGCCTGATGCCAACCCAGATGCCGGAGCATCATCTCGCCGGACAGGATCACCGATGAAGGGTTTACCTTATCCTGGCCGGTGTATTTGGGAGCGGTGCCGTGCGTGGCCTCGAAGATGGAGCGGCCGGTCTCATAGTTAATATTGGCGCCGGGCGCGATGCCGATGCCGCCCACCTGCGCCGCGAGAGCGTCGCTGATATAGTCGCCGTTCAGATTGAGCGTCGCCAAGACGTCGTACTCGGCCGGACGCGTGAGTATCTGTTGCAGCATGGCATCAGCAATGACATCCTTGATGATGATTTCTCCGCCGTCTGCGGCCGGCAACTGGCGCCAGGGACCGCCATCCAGGAGCTCTGCGCCGAAGCTCTGGTCGGCGGTCTGGTAGCCCCAGTTGCGGAAGGCGCCCTCGGTAAACTTCATGATATTGCCCTTGTGCACGAGGGTCACGCTTTCGCGCCTGTTATCGAGCGCGTATTGGATGGAGGCACGTACGAGGCGGTCCGTACCCTCCTGGCTTACCGGTTTGATGCCGAAACCGGCGGTATCGGGGAAGCGTACTTTGGCGTATCTTTCGCCGAAGGCTTCACTGAAAATCCGCTTGAAGCGCTCGGCTTCGTCGGTGCCTTCCTCGAACTCGATCCCGGCGTAAATGTCCTCGGTGTTCTCGCGAAATATCACCATGTCAACCAGCTCCGGCTGCCTTACCGGGCTGGGGACGCCGTTGAAGTAGCGAACGGGGCGGACGCAGGCGTAGAGGTCCAGGCGCTGACGCAGGGCGACGTTAATGCTGCGGATGCCGCCGCCTACCGGGGTTGTCAGAGGGCCTTTGAGCGCGACCATGTAATTATCGATGGCGTCCAATGTTTCCTGCGGCAACCAGACGATCTCATTGTAGACGTCGTTGGCTTTGTCGCCGGCGTAGACCTCCATCCAGACGATCTTTTTCTGTCCGCCGTAGGCCTTGGCCACGGCTTCATCCAGAACGGGCTGGCTGGCCGCCCAGATGTCCGGGCCGGTACCATCGCCTTCGATAAAGCAAACAATGGGATTGTCCGGCACCTGTAGATTTCCATTTTGATCGATGTCGATCCTGTTGCCTTCGCTGGGGACGACGATCCGCTCATATGCCATCGGTGAAAAGCCTCCAAATGGGGTGGTGAAGAGTGTGTTATGCCAAGTCTTGCTCTACTTGCTCGAGCCAGTGCGCGTCTGAACGGGAGAAAATCTGGCCGGAGCGCTCCCGGCTCCATGGGCCGACGAGCCAATAGATCAATCGGGCGGCAGATTCGGCGCTGAGCAGGGCGCCCTGCCGGTGGGCTTCATGGAAACGGCTGAAGTCCAGGCTTGAGTCGTGGGTATCGATGCTGCGGACGTCGGCCTGCATATCCGTATCCACCATGCCGGGCGCGAGTGCGTTGACGGTTACGCCGGGCACGCCGTCGGCCTGCAGCTCCGCGGCCAGGCAGCGCGTGAGCATGTTGAGGCCGGCCTTGGCCGCGCAGTAGGCGCTCCATCCGGGCAAGACGTTTTCGGCCGCGCCGCTGGTGACATTTATGATACGGCCGTAGCCCTGGTCGATCATAACTGGCAGCACATTGCGGGCCATCTGAAATGGTCCAACGAGATTGCAGTGGATATTGTAAGCCCATTCTTCGGGGTCGGCCTCAAAGACCTGATCAACAGGCCAGATGATGCCGGCGTTATTTACCAGAATGTCGACCCGGTCGAATTGGCTGAGGGCCGCTTCCACAACTTCTTCAATCTGTTCCGGATTGGTCACATCGCAGGGGACAGCGATGGCCTGCGCCCCAGCGCGGCGGATCTGCCTGGCGGCTGCCTCGATCTGGTCTTCGCTGCGAGCGGTGAGGACGACGGATGCGCCGGCTGCGGCCAACAGTTTGCCAGCGGCGGCGCCGATGCCGCGGCCGCCACCGGTGATGATCGCCACTTGCCCCTGAAGCTTTCGGGTCTGTTTACGCTCCGCCATGATTGGTAGAAGGTGTCCGCCTATTGAATGAACCTGAAACCGAGCTCGGTAGAGCAAATAACAGGTCGCATGCCGCACCACTTATCGGTGATCATTTTTCGTGCAGTCTACCAGATGCACGCCAAAACAACTATTTCAATGGATAGGCGCATACGATAATCAGGCAGCGTATGTCATAATATCGCGTATGGTGTCCTGTCTGGGCACTTGTCGTGAGTGCCCGAAGAAACTCAGGAGAGTTTTGATAGCATGTATTACTTCATGATACAGGCTCACAGTGGCTGGCAATACCTGGCTTCGCTTGCACTGGTAGCGGCGGTGGCGGTCTATGTCGTCAACTGGCTGCGCGGGCAGATGTGGAGCGCGTTGTATCGACGTATCGGGTTGTACGCCATAATTGTAATAGATATCCAACTGCTTTTGGGGTTGATCCTGTGGGGCGTAGGCGCAAGTATGGGAATCGTAGGAGCAAACGCCATACGGACAGTTGAACACCCCTTCACGATGCTGCTTGCTATCGTGTTGCTGCACGCTGGCTGGGTATGGACGAAGAGGTCAGATGAAACGGTGCGCATGCGAAACGGCGCCATGACTTTTCTCGTCGCGGGCCTGCTGGTGCTGTGGGGACTTTTGCGCATCTGGGGGATTGCGTAAAGGAATAGCGGTTGAGGCGGCCCGTACTCAGGCGCAGGCTGCTCCGTTCATCCTTTCAATTGGCGCGGCGGCAATAGAACTCGCTCTCAGCCTTCGTACTCTCCAAAGGCGGCCACGACGTTTTGTCCGCCGAAGCCGAAGGCGTTGACGATGGCGCGGCGGACGGGGAAGTCTAGAGATTCATTGCCGACGACGTCAACGCCCAACTCCGGGTCTTCGGTGTAGTTTATCGTCGGAGGGATGATGTTTTCCCGGATCGCCATGACCGCGGCCAGTGCTGACTCTGCTCCGGCGGCTCCCAAGGCATGACCGACCATGCTCTTGATGCTTGTTGTCTTGGGCGTCGGCTGGCCGAAGACCTGGCGGATGGCGAGCGCTTCGACCTCGTCGTTCAGCTCGGTGCCGGTGCCGTGGGCGAGGATCAGGTCGACATCTTCCGGGGCGAGGCTGGAAAAGCGCAGGGCTTTCTGAATGGCGCGGCTGGCGCCGTCGGCGCTGGGGTCGGGCGCGGTGAGATGGTAGGCGTCTCCGGTCAGCGCGCCGCCGAGGACTTCGGCATAAATGTCGGCGCCGCGCGCCTGGGCATGCTCCTCGGTTTCCATGATCATCGAAACCGCGCCTTCGCCGCTGACAAATCCGTTGCGATCGATGGAAAACGGGCGGCAAGCCTGCTGCGGTCTGTCAGTATCTTTGGAGAGAGGCCCCATATTGCCGAAAGCGGCGAAGGTCAACATTGAAATTGCGGATTCAGTGCCGCCGGCGATCATCACATCGGCTTCGCCCCGCTGCAGAAAGTGGTACGCCTCCAGGATCGAGTAATGTCCGCTGGCGCAGGCTGCGGCGCTGGTCATGACCGGGCCGCGCGCGCCGATAACCATTGAGACGACACAGCTGGCCGCATTGGCCATGGCGCTGGGCACAACAAATGGGCCGACAGTCTTCCAGGACTTTTCGACAAGCTTTTCGGTCGCGTACTCGATTTCAATAATGCCGCCGCCACCGGTGGCCATCATCACTCCGACTTCGTCTCGATTGGCGTCGGAGATCTCCAGACAGGAGTCGATCAGCGCCTGCCTTGTGGCGGCAATGGCAAACTGTGTGGCGCGGGCCGTGCGCCGGATGACCTTACGATCCATGTATTGCCGCGCGTCGAACTCCTTTACCTCACAGGCGATGTTGTAAGGCATGTCCCCGGCATCAAATAGTGTCAATGCGCCGGCGCCGGATTTACCGATCAGCAGGTTTCTCCAGAATGTGCCTGGGTCGTTGCCAATCGGTGTGATCGCGCCCATGCCTGTGATCACAATCCGTTTCATACTCACCTTCCTTCTTCATTCAAATCGCGCCCTGTGGAATAGGGGCGCATCTGACACAGTTGGGCGGAATGAATCCTCCGCGCTTTCCAACTGGTGTTTCCCTTGCTGACTCGAGAAACCAGGACATTCGACGTTTAACAACTGCTTATACCGGCAAGCAGCGGGCAGCGTATTTTCGTCGTCCACGGGACAGGCTAGAGGAAATTATAGAGGAGAGCGGTCATGACGTCAAAATCATAGTGAATTTCTGGATGATAAGCTGTGCCGGGGGTCAACAGTCGGAGAGTTTGTCCTGCAAACAGAGATGGCGGTGCGCGCCGGCATGGTGGAAGCGCTTCCGTCCGGCCTTCGCTGTTACGCCTTGCCCAAAAGTGCGGCCAGCAGCGCCATGCGGATATACATGCCATTGCGCATCTGGCGAAAGTAGGCGGCCCGGGGGTCGTCGTCGAGAGCGTAGCTGATTTCGCCGACACGGGGCAGCGGGTGCATGACGATCATTTTCTCCTTGGCCTGAGCCATCAATTCCTTATCGGCGATAAAGAAGTCTTTGACCCTGTCGTATTCGGCCAGGTCTGTAAAGCGCTCTCGCTGCACGCGGGTCATGTAGAGGACGTCAGCCTCGCCGATGACCGAATGCAGGTCTTCGACCTGGCTATACGAATGGCCTGACGTCTGTACGGCTTCAAGGACATCGGCGGGCAGACGCAAGATATCCGGGCTGACGAAAACGAAGGAGACGTTGTAGTTCAAGAGGAGTTTAGTCAGGCTGTGCACAGTGCGTCCATATCGCAGGTCCCCTACCATCACGACGGTCAGTCCGCCGATTTGTTCCAACTCTTCCTGGACAGTGAAGAGATCAAGCAGGGCCTGTGTCGGATGTTCGCCGACACCGTCGCCGGCGTTTATTACCGGTTTTTCGGCGTAATAGGCTGCGGTTGCGGCTGCGCCCACTTCCGGATGGCGAATGACGATGACGTCGGCGTAACTCTCAAGGGTGCGGATGGTGTCGGGGAGGCTTTCGCCTTTGCTGACGGAACTGTACTGGACGTTGTTGATGGGGATGACCTGACCGCCGAGGCGCTGCATGGCGGCGGTAAAGCTGGAGCTGGTGCGTGTTGACGGTTCATAGAAGAGATTGGCCAGGATTTTGCCCTGCAACAGTTCGGCGCCGCCGAAACGCTCGACCAGTACGCGCATTTCGTGGGCAATGCCAAAGATGGCATTGAGCGAGGCTCGGTCAAACTGATTAACACTGAGGATGTCTTCACCTGCAAAGCCGTCTATCGTGGTTGTCACGCGCTCTTTACCTGTGCTCCCCGCAAATTGTTCACACTAAAAACGTGCGCTCCGCGCGAAATACGATTCAGGGCGTAAGCTGCCATTACGGCGTACGCGCTGATGAAAGTCGTTTCAGGCCATTCTCCAATTGCTACTTTCCGCTCTCCTGGAAAAGTACGCGACCACTGCCGGGCGGGGCCAGGACCCGTTCCCCATCGAAGACAGTTTTCCCCCGCAACACGACCTTCTCGACACGGCCCTTCACTTGCCGCCCGGCAAAGGGTGTCCAGCCGCAGCGGGTACGCATGCCCGTGTCGTCCAGCTCATACAACGTGTCCACGTCCACTTCGACCCATGTCTGCGGTTGCTCCGCGAGACCGTAGATGCGGCGGGGATTCTCGACGCAGCGCAGGAGCAGGTCGTCCAACTCAAGTTGGCCGGCATCGACGGCTGTCAGCAGAAGGGGGAGCATCGTCTCCACGCCAGGGACGCCGGGCAGCGGAGAGTGCGTGTCGCCGCCAGGTTCTCCCTCTTCCTCGATCTCTCCTGGCAGTTGCATGCCCTTTTCTGAAGAAGTATGCGGCGCGTGGTCGGTGGCGAAAATATCAATGACGTCGAGGTTTTCCCATAGTGCGGCGACGTCGTCGGGCGCCGCCAGTTTGGGCCGCATGTCGAAACGGTTGCCGCCGCGGTCATAGTCTTCTGCTGTCAGGAAGAGATGATGGGGTGTCGCTTCGCAGGTGACCGGAATGCCCTTTTCTTTGGCCGCGCGAATGAGTTCGATCTCGCTGCGCCGGCTGACGTGTACGATATGCAGCGGCAGGTGGTAGAGATGGCTGAGTGTCAGACAGACGGGAACCATCAGCTCTTCTGCATGGACAGCGACCGGGCCAAACGTAGACGCGGAAGGCTGCGATGCGTTGTCGCGCCCGTTTCCGGCGTCCGGACCGGCCTGCCGCCAGCCGTCCAGTTCGTCGGCGCGCCGGGCCCACGTGCGGAATAGTCGATGAAGCAGACCCAATTCTTCGATACGCAGGCTGCCAAACGTTTCGTTGACGTAGATTTTGAGACCGCAGGCCTGGGAGGCAACCGGGAGGTAGGCATCGACGTCGGCTACGGTGGCGCCGACAAACAGTCCGACATCGCAGACTGCCTTTGCTTTCGCCAGACGCGCCTTATCCTGGAAATTTGCAGGGGTGGAGGTGGGCGGAATGGTGTTGGGCATATCCAACACGGTCGTCACGCCGCCGGCAAGCGCAGCGCATGTGCCAGTATGGAGATCCTCTTTTTGGGTGTAGCCCGGTTCGCGGAGATGGACGTGCGCATCGACGAAGCCGGGCAGGCGTAAAGTCGTCATCGGTCCCCTGCCGGATTCTGAACAAACTGCCCCATTCTACTCGAATGTTGATGATGCGGCAACAGAGGAATGAGGGGGGAGAGCCTACCGGCCGCCCTTCGGGGGGATCAGATTGACTGAAGCGGGACTCGGCCTCAGATCGGCCATATTTGACCAGTGAAAAGGCTGCTGCTATGCTTACCGCATCTCTGGGATAGAGAGTTTGGAGATAGGCCCAGACGGTAGTTTTCTTCGCATTTGGGCTGACTCATTTGACCGTACCGCGACCGAAGCAGGCGTTGGCGGCAAGCCGTCCGTTTCCGATCAGGAATGTTCACCCCTCGTCATATACGTCTAGGCAGCCGAGGATCGGCTCTGGCCCTCTGGCAGACTGAGCATGTAGCTACGCGGTTGCGTACGCTGTATCCTGGCTTGTCAGTTGAAACGGTCATTATCCAGACCAGGGGAGACAGATTCAGGGACAGACCTTTACCGAGCATTGGCGGTAAAGGTCTGTTCACGCTGGAACTGGAAGAGAGGCTGCGGCAAGGTAGAATTGACGGAGCCGTCCACAGCCTGAAGGACCTGCCCGTTGTTGATCCGGAAGGGTTGGTTCTGGGCGCCATTCCGGCCAGGGGCGATGTTGCGGACGCGCTCGTTGTGCGCGGCGCGGGAGAGGCAAGAGAGACAGTGCGGGAAGGCCTCCCGATACTTCGAGAAGGGGCTGTGGTCGGTACAGGCAGCCGGCGTCGGGCCGCCCAATTGCTGGCGCGGCGCCCGGATTTGCGGATCATGAACATTCGCGGCAATGTGGACACGCGTATACGCAAGACGCTTGATCCGGCGGGAGAGTATGACGCCGCGGTTCTGGCCGTCGCGGGGCTGAAACGGCTGGGGCTGGAGGCTCGAATCTCCCTCACACTGCCGTTTGAGACGATGTTGCCGGCCCCTGGCCAGGGGGCGCTTGCAGTGCAGTGCCGGCAGGAAGCGAAATGGCTGGAGTTTTTCGGCGGCATAGAGGACAAGGAGACGCGCGCAGCGGTGACGGCAGAGCGGGCCTTCCTGGCCGAACTGGGGGGAGGCTGTCGCGCTTCGGTTGGCGCGTTGGGAGAGAGTAGCAAGGACGGCGCGGATGGCCGCAGCTCTACAGACTTGAGGGAGGAGAGCAGTCTGCGTCTCTGGGGCCGAGTCAGCGCGCCTGACGGCAGCCGCCAAATTGACGCACGAATGAGCGGCTCCCCTGGCGAGGCCGAGCAGTTGGGCCGGGACCTTGCGCAACAGGTGTTACGCCGGGGAGCGAAGGAGATCATTGAGCAGATTACTGAAATCAAAGTGAAGCCGGACGAGAACCGGCAGCGATAGACGATAGATTTCCGCTCCCATCCAGAGAAGAAAGATCGCCTAAGATGACTACGCAGACGCTTACAGGCCTTCGAATCGCCAACACGCGCGCCTTGCGCCAGGCGCCGGTTCTGACCCGATTGCTTGAAGACGAGGGCGCTCAGGTGTTGCACTATCCGACGGTCGAGATCGAGCCTTGCGCCGATTCCACCGAGTTCGATGCAGCGCTGACGGAGCTGGCCCGGGGGCAGTTCGACTGGCTTATTGTGACCAGCGCCAATACTGTGTATATACTGGCCGACCGCTTGCGGGATCTGGGCATTGAGATTGAAGGAGTGGCCCGGTCCAATACGAAAGTGGCGGCCGTCGGCTCGGCGACCGCGACGACAATCGCCCAGGAGCTGAACCTTGTGGTAGACCTGTTGCCGGAGCAATATGTGGCGGAGTCGCTGGCCGCCAGTCTGCAGGTGAGCAGAGGAAGTCGCGTGTTCCTGCCGCAGTCGGCGATTGCACGTCCGGTGCTGGTCAAGGCTCTGCGGCGGGCCGGCGCCGAGGTAAAAGCGGTTTCTGCCTACCAGACGGTTGTCGGTCATGGCGGTGATGATCTACCGCGGCACTTCTGGCAGGGGGACGTGGACGTCGTCCTGTTTACGAGCGCATCGACAGTGCACAACTTTGTGAGCCGGCTCAAGGCCGAGAGCGGCGATGCCGGCATGCTCTGCGATGTGACCGTAGCCTGCATCGGTCCGATGACGGCGGAGGCGGCGCGGCGGCATGACCTGTCCGTGCAGATTGTGGCCGAGAGTCGCACTGTCGAGGGCCTGGTACAGAGCCTGAAGTCTTATTTCGCCAGCCGCCGGCGATGACGACGTTGAATTCCAGCGAGCGCTCTCATCTTCGTATGCGCCGCTGCCGTCCGACCGGCGACAGGGGTGGTTCGTCCAGGCGCTGCGCGCGCTATATGAACGGCGCCAGGAGAACGGCGTACTTGCATTCCCGTATGAGACGAACTCTATATTGGGGTCAACTGATGTGACTGAGTTGTAACGAGACTGCTTCAGGAAAAGACCTGGCAGGTGGTGATCGGGAGAATGCCGTCTTGCTTGGACGAGGTGAACATGGCGGGAACACTATGAACAGCTTGCAACCTGTGCAGACTACCATCAACGGCCATGCTACCGCTGTGGAGCCGGCAGTGCGCCCGCGGCGGATGCGGATCAGCCCGGCGCTGCGGCAGATGGTGCGTGAGACAATGCTGTCGCCGGCCGACTTTATCTACCCGCTGTTTGTGCGCTACGGCCACGGCGAGCGCCGCCCGATCGCTTCGATGCCGGGGCAGTTTCAGCTTTCGGTAGACGAACTGATCAGGGAGGCCGACTCGGTTCTGGAGCTGGGCATTCCGGCGGTGCTTCTGTTTGGCATTCCGGCGGAAAAGGACTGGTGTGGAAGTGACAACTTCAGTCCCCACGGGGTGGCGCCCGAGGCGATCCGCGCTCTGAAGGAGGCCGCGCCGGAACTGATCGTCATCTCCGACATGTGTTTCTGTGAGTATACCGATCACGGCCACTGCGGAATTATCAATTCGCCGACTGTGGACAGTTACAACGCGTCGCTGCCGGAGGGTTATCTTCTCAACGACCCGACACTGGAGCTGTTGGGGCGGGCGTCGGTCGTCCATGCCGAGGCCGGCGCGGACATCATCGCGCCGTCGGCAATGCTGGACGGGATGGTGGCGGCGATACGCGTTGCGCTTGACGGGGCCGGGTTGGAGCATGTGCCGGTACTGAGCTACGCGGCGAAGTATGCCAGCAGTTTCTACGGGCCCTTCCGCGAAGCAGCCGAGAGCCCGCCCTCATTTGGCGACCGCAGCCAGTATCAGATGGACCCGGCCAACCGCCGCGAGGCGCTGAAGGAGGTTGCGCTCGACGTGGCGGAGGGGGCGGACATGATAATGGTCAAGCCTGCGCTGCCCTATCTGGATGTGCTGGCAGCCGTGCGGAAGGAGTTCAACTTGCCCACAGCCGCGTATCAGGTGAGCGGCGAGTATGCGATGCTGCACGCGGCCGCGGCCAATGGCTGGCTCGACCTGGAGAAGTGCGCGCTGGAGAGCCTGACCAGCATCAAACGGGCCGGCGCGGACATGATTCTGACCTATTTTGCCAAGGACGCGGCGCGCTGGCTGGCAGGAAAGTAGTAGAGACATTTGTCTTTTCGCAAGGAAGAGTAATCGGCAGAACTGCGTGTTGCGTCGAAACCGTAGCGTTGTTGCGGCGGGCGTATTGCATCGTATCCTCACTGCCCCGGATTTGCCTGCCCTGTGTCGTTTGGCTATACTTATTCGGCTTTTTGTAAAGGGTCGGCGTCAGGTTGCAGGGCAGGCCGCCCCCTTTCAGTTCGGAGAGGTCGCATAGTCTGGCCGAGTGCGCGGGCCTGGAAAGCTCGTAGGGTGAAAGCCCTCGAGGGTTCAAATCCCTCCCTCTCCGCCTCGCGTGTTTGCATCGCTTCGTCAGTCGCTGGGTCCTGTGCGGCAGGGCGCCGTGAACCCCGTCAGGGCCGGAAGGCAGCAGCGGTAAGCGATTCGTCCTGGGCGCCACAGGGGCGCCTGGCAGCTGGCGAAGCGGTGCGAACACGCGACTTCTTTGGGCCCATTCACCTTCATTTCAACTTCACTCGCCGGCGGACCGCCGCCAACCCAGGAGACCGGGTACCTACCTTGTTGCCCGGACATGGCGCCGCGGGCACACGGACTTGAACTACTTTGCTCAAGCAGAATCCGACCCGTATTTATCTGTTCATAGGCGGCGGGCGGGCGCTCTTCAACGCGCTGGTCTTCACGATCAACCTGATTTACCAGGTGGAGACGGTGGGCCTGAATCCTCTTCAGATGGTGCTGGTGGGCACCGTGCTGGAGGTGACGGTCCTGTTGTTCGAAGTGCCGACAGGCGCGGTAGCCGATGTTTACTCGCGGCGGCTCTCGGTGATCATCGGGCTGGCGCTGGTCGGCTGCGGCTACCTGTTGGAGGGGTCGATCCCGATGTTCTGGGCGGTGCTGGGTGCGCAGGTGCTGTGGGGGATTGGCTACACATTCGTCAGCGGAGCGTTGCAGGCCTGGCTGGCCGACGAGATCGGCGTCGAAGCGGCCGGTCCGGTCTATCTGCGTTCGGCGCAGGTCGAACTGATTGCGGGGTTTGCGGGTATCGGGGTCAGCGTGTGGCTGGCGAGCCGCTGGCTGCAGTTGCCGATCCTTGTTGGCGGGGTTCTGTACATTTCGCTGGCCGCTTGCATGGCATTGATCATGCCTGAGAGAGGATTTCGCCCCACGCCGCCGGAAGAAAGGGAGACGTGGAAGCAGATGGCGGACACTGCCCGCGCAGGGTTGCGCGCGGTGCGAGGGCATCCGGCGCTGCGCATTGTTGTTGGTCTCAGCCTGGTGACCGGACTGTACAGCGAAGGTTATGACCGTCTCTGGACCCCGCACCTGCTGAACAGCTTCGACTTTCCCTCCCCTTTTTTTGGCCTGGACGACCCGGTTTTCTGGTTCGGCGTCATAGGCGCGGGGGCGACGTTGACAGGGATCGCGGCCAACGAGCTGGCGCGGCGGGGACGGGCAGCCGAGGAACAGGCGCGTTCCATCAACTGGCTGACGCTGCTCTATGGGCTTTTGCCGGCCAGTCTTCTCTTCCTGGCCTGGACGCGCAGCATCTGGGCGGCGATATTGGCCTTGTGGGGGATAAATTTGTGCCGCAGCACGATCGAGCCGCTGGAGAACGCGTGGGTCGTGCGCAATACGAGCAGCGCGCAGCGGGCGACGGTTATCTCGCTGTGGGGACAGGCGAATTCTTTAGGGCAAGCAGCGGGCGGTCCAGTCCTGGGCTGGCTCGGGACCGCTGCCCGTATTCCGGTGGCGCTGACGGTCTCTTCGGCGGTGCTTTTGCCGGCGCAGTGGCTGCTGGCGCTGGCGAGGGGAGAGCGGTCGAAAAGTGAAGAGATAATCGGAGGCTGAGAACCATGTATGAGGCGAGTCGATGGGTAGGGATGCAGGCAGGGAACTGAAAATGACGATTGTGGAAGTAACTGAGGAAAATCAGCTGTGGAAGCGGCTTTGGCCGGTGATTGAGCAGTTGGAACAGCAGCCGTACATCGAAGTACAGGCTGGACATTTCCGCTCCGGCCACGTGTTCGCCGCGCTCGTAGAGGGTCAGCCAGTAGGATTTCTGCGTTTTGTCGTGCAGAGACTGGGAGAGGACGAAGGGCGACCACCGATCGTCTTTCGAGATAAGGTCCTGTACGAAGCGAAAATTATCGCGTTCGGCGTGCTGCCGGAGCAGCGCAACCAGGGCATTGGACGCTCTCTGCAGCTCGAGGCGATGGGTCGTGCGAGAGAGCTGAACTGCTGCCAGGTTCGCTCTCGCAGCGACTATGGAAATGACGCCAACTTCCACTTAAAGACTTCTCTGGGGTTCGGCATCCAGCCCAGCCTTGAGGACGATTCCGTCTACTTCGTAAAGGCTTTGCCCCTTGTAGACACGGTGGAATCCTCTTGAGGCGAGATTGCGAAAAACTTGACTTGGTCGGTGGACTGGGCTATAATGGGTTCGATGGGGATGAACGGCTTCGACGGGGCATTGTCAGGCCTGAGACTGCAAGCCGTAGAGCGTCGACTACGTTAAAAAGGCGCACACAGATACAAATGCCAAGAACACAGGCATGGCTTTCAACTTTGGCTTCACCCCGGCTGCTTCCGCGGCCGCGGCGGCCTAAGTAAGCCGCTGGTCCTTTCAAAAGGACCACGGCCCGTTCCAGTGGGGCCAGCAGGCTGGACGGTCGCCGACATACACTGTGAGCTGCGGCAGCGGTACGCCGATAGCGCTGTCTAAGAGAATCGGCTGGTCGGAGAAGCGCCTCGTGTTGATCCGAGGCCCGCCGACGAAACACATATAGATCAACTAAGCTTGTAGACGTTTCAGGGCGGATGTTTCGGACGCGGGTTCGATTCCCGCCATCTCCACCAGTCTGGCGATGCGCGAGTGGGAAGAGCGTCGCGATGAGGAAGGCGATCCGGTTGAGTGACCGGGTCGCCTTTTGGTTTCTGGAGACGGTGGAAGCGGCCTTGGCCCTGTGACGGCAAAGTGCCTGGCTGGAACACGGTGCTGGCAATTCACCTGACTTCGCTTACAATGTGCGCAGGACCGATAGCACCTTGTACTCTTGCAGGCAAGGAACGTGAACCATGAACAGGGCGGAAATACTGAATCTGCTCAGAGAACATAAACCCACCCTGAAGCAACGCTTTGGCGTCATTGAACTCGCTATCTTCGGGTCCTTCGCACGCGATGAGGCTTCCAGCGACAGCGATGTGGACATTCTGGTACGGTTCGGTAAGCCCCCCCCACTGGAGGCAGTACTTTGGCGCCCAGTTCTTCCTGGAAGAACTGCTTGGCTGTCCCGTGGACATGGCAACTCACCAGGAGTTGAGAGAGGAGATCAAGCCTTTCGTTGAGAAGGAGTCTGTCGATGTTTGAGGCCGGCTGTGAAGAGCGCCCCTGGCGCATTTACATCCAGGACATGATTGATTTCGGCGAAAAGGTTCTTGCCTATACCGAGGGATTGGCCGGGAAACGTTCATCGCCGATGGACTCATATATGACGCAACACAGTATTATTTGGGGCGTTATCCAGGAGGCTGTTCCCGACCTCCTGCCCGCACTGCGGAAACTGCTGGAATCAGAGAGCGGAGCAGGCAAGTAGGGCGCTTCACCTTTGTAAAGCCAGCGAACCGTGTCTCGGTGGACTTGCCGGCGATTGAATTCGCCTGGGTATCAATTCCCAAACTCATTCCCTTAACTCCAAGTAGGCGATCTCCTCCTCAGACAGCTTGATCTCGGACGCATCGACGTTTACCCGCACTTCCTCAGTATTTCGCGCCCCTGACAGCGCATGGATGCCGTCGGGCTGATTGTAAACGTAGGCCAGCGCGATGTGGGGCACGGTGACGCCCTTGTCGGCGGCCAGCTCCTGCACGCGGTCGTGGCGCTTGAAATTCCCCTCTTCGCAGTAGACCTTGACGGCAAGTTGGTCATACCACTCGGTAAAGGTGTCGAGGTTGTCGCGACGAAAACGGCCGCTGAAGAAGCCGCCGGCCAGGCTCGACCAGACAAAGAGAGTCACGCCGTTTTCGCGGCACCAGGCGCGCGCGGCCTCACCGGCCGGCCCGCTGACGCTGATACAGTCTCGCCAGGGCGGTTCTATCTGGACAGCGAGGCTGAACTGGGGGCTGCTGGCGACGAAGGGGGTCAGGCCGTGCGCGGCGGCGTACTCGTTGGCCTCTTGCAGGCGTTCGGCGCTCCAGTTGGAGCCGCCATAGGCGTCGATCTGGCCTGCCTCCTTAGCGACGTGGAGCGTCTCGACAATTGGTCCGACCGGCTTGTCGGGGTCGTCGCGGTGCAGCACATAGAGGTCGATGCTGTCCACTTTGAAGCGCGCGAGGCTGTCGTGGAGGTCGGACTGGATATCGTAGGGCGTGACCCGTTTACGGTCCTGGCTGTGGTGGGCGCCTTTACCGAGAATGACGACCTCGTCGCGCAGGCCGCGTTCGTTGATCCACTGACCGACGGCGCGTTCATTATCACCGCCGCCATACCCATGAGCGGTGTCGAGGCAGTTGCCGCCGGCCGCGTGGAATGCGTCGAGCACAGGGAAGGCGGTGTCGACGTTCCTGGTGTTTATCCACATCGTTCCCAGCACAAGGCGGGAGACTGGCTTGTCGATGCCGGGGATGTTGGAATAGAGCATGTAAGATATTCCTCTGAGATTTGGGACGCGTTGCGACACAACCCCAATGGCGAGAACCGAGCGCTACGTTTGAGCCGGACGCTTCTATTCTACCATTTGCACTGGGCAATGAAATTCGACAGCATAATCAGACGGGGCTACCTCGACGACATACTCTTCTCCGGGTATGTCCCATGCGATTGTACTGTCTTGATCTAACCTGAAGTCTTTCAACCGCTGCCAAAAGCAGTACAGACCCTCCGGAGGTTCGCCCTTGTATTGCCCGGGCCCGATATCCAGTCCCACCACATACATGCCGGGAGGTAGGAAAGTCAACAGCGGCTTGCGCGGCTCAAGATGATCAACGTGCGTTAGCTCGCATTCTGTCACAAAGCGCGCGTCGTCGGGCTGAATCTCCAAGTAGAACTGCCCTTCGCGCAGGCCCATCATAATGATGCTGTCGGCGCCGTTGTTCAGATTCTTCAGCCGCGCCCACAGGCAGAGTTCGCCCTGCGCGGCAATCCCTCTGTACTCTCCCGGCTCAATGTCTCTGTCTACTTCATATGTGCCAGGACGGACGCCTTAATTTCCTCTGGCGGAGTGTCTCGTCGAAACCTCCCTCTATCCACAAGGTAGTACGGGTACTCGCGGCCTTGAGCGTCGCGCAAGGATACCCCTTTTCGAGTGCGCGACTGGCCGTCAAACTCCACTGGGTCGCTCCCCACATTGAGGAGGTGGAAACGAACCAGGACGAACAGATCGTCTGTGAACAGACTGCCGCCGTTCCCTCGTACCCTTTTGACTTCACGGCCAAGAACCTGCGCCGAGAGTACCTGCCACCTTATGTCTCCAACCTGAACTTCATCCCCTACAAATAGAGCCGGAACCGGGGCCGTCTGCGGCCGCGCCGACACGTACCGTGCGGCCGCGACCGAAAGCAAAAGCGCCGCAGTGATAGCTGCCCAGAACCGCTTGCTCCGCATCGTCCCCGCCCCTCGATGGCTGCGAATGCTCATGGCCCTTGCCATAACCGCCGGTGGCGTTGTCAGGCGACCAATATCGAGTTGCCAGCATTCAGATTGGCATTCTTGCGATAGTCGGGCATGCTGCTCAGCAGGACATCGGTTGTCGAAATTGCGTAACCGAACTGAGTAGAGACAACCTGTGTAATCGATTCCAGAAGGGCATTCCCGTTATGCACGATATATGGTGTGTAACCCCAGAGGTCAATGGAGGAGACGAGATATGCGGTACCACCCGCCACCGCCTGTGTTTGTGACGCGAACCAAAATAGCGCTTCATCAATGCCCATCCGTTGCACTATAGACTTGGCCTCCGACCACGCCCAGTATAGCCCGGAGCTGGAAGCCATCATGTTCACCCAGTCCCACATGACACTCTGCGCGCTCTGCGCACTCTTCTCCACACTCTCGATCATTTTAGCCATTTCGTCTTGCGCACTCTTCAAGATATCAGTTGTGGATTCAAGAAGACCCTGGCCTCCCAGCACCTCCCACCACCCCTGCGCCAACGAAACTACTTGTCTCCCGAGAAACACCAGCGAAGCCATTTGAAGCACGAAAATGACCGGCAAGAGTATGGGAATCAGAGAGGGAAACAGGAGCGAAATCCCGACGATCAGGCCCGCGACGACAGTTGCTCCGACGCCGGCAATGATGATCGATTCCACGATCTTTGTCACCGTCTGCGGCCATGTACATGTAATTTTGCCCTCAGCATATTGCAGGCCGCATTCCAGACAGGCCAGGAAGGCGCCCACGACAATCCCAACCATCGCTCCCTTTGCCATACCATTTATGGTTTGAACGACTGTAGCGCGCATGGCATCTGAGCGCAGAACTTTTCTGGCATCAGCGATGTCCGCCAGGCTCATTCGATTCGCCCCAAGCGACTTGTTCCTCTCCGAGCTCCACCATACCCCGTTCTGCGCAGTCGTCGGTCCGCCCGATGATCTGGGAATAATGTGGGACCAATCCTTTCCTTGGTGGAACTGCCAAAGAGCCTCCGGCCCGCCCGCACGAATCGGGGCTGGAATCGTTTTCCAGATCGCCTCCGCGGCCGGGAAACCCTTGTACTCCCCTCCGGCATTCAGATATTTGACTTTCAGCTCATACGGTAGATTGTTGAAGTCAAGATCGCGATGAAATGCACTGACAAAACGGCCTGCAACCCACAGCGCCCCTACCCCTGCCCCCAAATACTCCTGCACGTCGGGCATCTTCAGGATATCCAGGCCGTCCGGGATCAAAATAGAGGAATTTTCAGCAGCCAGAGCCGGTTGGACGGGCGGGCCCAATGCGGCAACCAGGGTCACCACCATGCCGACTTTGGCCGTAGACCGCAGGAATTGACGGCGGGAAAATGTTCGCTCCTTCATCTCGCGCTCCTTGCGATGCGAATTTTGGATGTGATGTTAATCTATTTTTTTGACGGCTGCAAAGATTCACGCCAGGCCTCACCCCAGCTCCAACCCCTTAAACGCCTCCACCTGACCGCGAATAGCCCGCTCCGTCGGCAACCGTTCGATGCTGGAGGCGCCGAAAAACCCGGCAATGCCCGGCATCATCTGCAGAGCGGCACCGACGTTTTCGGGCTCGTCGAAGGGGCCGCCGTGGCAGATGACGATCTGGTCCGGATTGACACGGCGACCGGCGGCGACCATCTCCTGTACTTTGTCGACCGCCTCCTCCAGCGTGTAGGCGACGGCGGCGCCGATGCTGCCGGCGGTTGTGAGGCCGACGTGGGCGACCAGAAGATCGGCGCCGGCCTCGGCCATGGCGGTCGCCTCCTCCGGCGTGAAGACGTAGGGCGCGGTGAACATGTCCAGCTGATGAGCGATGGCGATAGCCTCGACCTCTTTGTCATAGCCCATGTCTGTGCCTTCCAGATTCTCTCGGAAGGCGCCGTCGAGGAGGCCGACGGTGGGGAAGTTCTGCACGCCGCTGAAACCGATCTCTTTGATCTGCTTGAGAAATACGTGCTTGAGGCGGAAGGGATCTGTGCCACAGACGCCGGCCAGGACGGGGGTGTCCTGGACAACCGGAAGCACCTCGGCCGCCATTTCGACGACGATGCCATTGGCGTCACCGTACGGCATCATGCCGGAAAGCGAGCCGCGGCCGGCCATACGAAAGCGGCCGGAGTTGTAGATGATGATAAGGTCGGCGCCGCCGGCTTCGGCGAACTTGGCCGAGATTCCGGCGCCGGCCCCGCAGCCGACAATGGGCCTTCCGGCGGCCTGCTGGGCCTGGAGCCGGGCGATGATCTCCTGTCTTGGGATCGACATCTGGAATGCTCCTTGGAGGTTTCGTAGAGCGTAACTGGTATCGAGTACGGCGTGGCTCAGGCGGGCCGCGCTAGGCTTCCTCCCGCAACATCTCCAGCAACAGAGAAACCGCTCTCTCGGCGAACTCAGGATCGTTGATATTGGCGTCCATCTCGATCAGCGGGATGTCGGCGTGCAGGTCGTTCTTGAGGGCATCGTAGCACGCCTGGTCGGCGCCTGGGTCCCAGAAGCGGTCGCCTTCGCTGTCCAACATGGAGACGCCGCCCAGGGGGATCAACACGGACACCTTGCCGGCCTGGCCGGCGTTTGCGGCCGCGGCCAGCATTGCGCCCATCTGCCGATTCTCCTCCTCATTGGTGCGCAGGAGAGTGACTTCCGGGTTCCACTCGTAGAGGGTGCGCTCACGGTAGTGCTCGGGCACGGTTTCGATGCCGCCGAAGTTGGCCATGTCGACGCAGCCGGGCACGATAACGGTGGGGACGCCCTGGCGAGGGGCGGCCTGGACACGGTCCGGCCCCGCGCTGAAGACGCCGTCGCAGATTTCGTCGGCCAGCTCGGTGGTGGTCATGTCGAGACAGCCGGCGATGTAGCCGTCGCTTATCAGGTCCTCCATCGTGCGGCCGCCGCTGCCGGTGGCATGGAAGACGAGTACTTCGAAGCCCTCGGCCTCCAGCAGACCGCGGGCGTGGTCGACGGCGGCGGTCGTGTTGCCGAACATGGAAGCGGCAATGAGGGGCCGCTCGTCGGCGGTAGCTTCGGCTTCGGTCTTGACCATGCCGGCGATTGCGCCGGCTGCATTGGCGTAGATGGCGCGGCTGAGGCGGTTGATGCCGGCCACGTCGACGACAGAGGGCATAAAGGTAATGTCCTTGCTGCCGGCGTAGACGCTGACATCGCCGCCGCCGACGGTGGAGACCATTACTTTGGGCACGCCGACTGGTAGCGTGCGCATGGCTGCGGTGGCGATGGAGGTTCCGCCGCTGCCGCCCATCCCAAGAATGCCGTCGAAACGCCCCTCGCTATAGAGACGTTCTACGACGGAGGCCAGCCCCTGGGCCATGGTCCGCATCGCCTCATCCTTGCGCGTGCCTGAAGCCAGGTAGGCCAGATCGCCACCGCCGGCGACGGCAACTTCTGCGCGGCTGACATCAGGTTCGAAGGCCGGCTGGCCCATCACGCCAAAATCGACCACGAGAGTTTGCAGTCCAGCAGCCTCGATCAGATCCTTGACAAACGCGTACTCAGCGCCCTTTGTGTCCAGCGCGCCGACGAGAAGAACGGTCCCGGACATGGCATTCCTCCTGTGAAGATGGGAAACTGGGCCTATGGCGGTGGGGGATCGTTATCGTATCTTCAGGCCGTGTAGGGCCTCTCTTCTTCCTCCTGGGCCTGGCGCAGAAACTCCTGCACCTTTACTGGCTGGCCGGTGTGACTGCTCTCGATGGCGGCGAAGATCAGGGCAACCGACTGTAGGTTGGCCTCGACATTGGTCTCCATGGGCGGCCCGCCGTCCAGCCAGTCCAGGAACTGGGCGATGAGCCACTCGTTTCGCCACTTGGACTGCTGCATGAGTTGGACTTCCTCGCCCTGGCCTTCGCGGCTGTACTGCTTTGGCTGGTAGGGAAATCGTTCGATACGGCGGCAGTCCATGATCAGGGTCTCATGTTCACATTCGGCGCGGAAGTACTCTTGCGACCAGCCGTTGAAACCGCTGGCGTTGGTCTTGGCCCCCTCGTAGAAAGCACGCGTACCGTTCTCAAAAGTCATCATTACGTGGCCCTGCGAGCCGGTGTTGTACTCGCCCCAGGTCGGGTTCCAGGTCTGGGCGTAGATCGTGTCGCATTTTGAGTCAGCCAGGTCGGCGATGATGTCGAGATGATGGACCGATCCTTCGATCATCAGGGTCTCTTCCATGGTGTGGCGGAAGTGAGCCCCCCAGTCGCCGAAGTTGCGCAGCCCGCAGGTAAAACGGCAGATGATATAGTCGATGGCGCCGACCCGGCCGGAACGCAGCTCGCGGCGCAGGGTGGTCTTGTCCTGGTCGAAACGATGGCTCATGGTCACGCCCATCTTTTTCCCTGCTCGCCTTACCTTGGCGGCGATGCGCACGGAGCCTTCAAGCGTATCGGCGATCGGCTTTTCCGAGATGATGTGCATGTCGTGGGCAAGGGCGACGTCGACGACGGATTCGTGGAACGCCGGAGGGACGACGACGGTGCAGAAGTCAGCCGGGTTCTCGTCGAAGGCGCGCTCGATGTCGGTATAGCACTTTTCGGGTGGCAGCCCCAGATGCTGCTGGGCGTTGACGAGGACATCCGGGTTTACATCGACAGCTGCCACCGGCTCGATGCGGCCGTCGGCGATGTTGGGGGGCAGGAAGCGGGAGCACCAGCCGTTGCCCTGGCCGCCGGTCCCCACCTGGATCATGCGGTACTTGTTGGTCATTAGGAGAATCCTGTCTGCGTGGTCTATCTGTTATTGTCTCGATTGCAGGGCTTCATCGCAATGAACTCCATGGCTCCTCTTCGAATACGTCGACCAGCGCATAGCCTTCCTCGCCGATGCAGGGGCCGAGGATGGCCAGCAGTTTTGCGGGGCTGCCGGAGTCATTGAAGGAGGCGTGGACAACGTCGGCGCCGATGAAGGCGGAGTCGCCGGTGGAGAGCAGCTGCTTGTCCTGCTCGATCCACTGCTCAATCGTGCCGTCGATGACGTAGATCACTTCCTCCTGGTCCGGGTGCTTGTGAAAGGCATGACCCTGTCCGGTTTCGAGTGTGACTTCGATGACGACCAGATCGCGGGCGGCGGTTGTGGCGGGGCGGCTCGCCCAACCCATGACGCCCCAATCCATCTGATCTCGCTCCATTTTCGAGGCAGTGATAAACTTACCTTTCATTGTCAATGCTCCTGTGAGATGGACTCTTCGGGCGGCGGAAGCAAGAAGAGACCAGCAGATGAGGTCGTTCCTGTTCGAAGGTTTGGCGACTGCGGTGGTTTTTGCCATGCAAGTATACCATAGGGACGGCGCGGCGACATGAAACAGAGTCCTGCATAAACGACTGGAGAACGAGAGATGTTCAAAGAACGAAGGGACCACTGGAAGGAAAAGTTAGGCGAATCCCGCGAGGCGCTGTTTGCGCTTCTCAACGGCCTCTCGCCTGAACAGTGGCAGACGACGGTTTTCGCCGAAGGAGACACATGGACGGTGGCCACTGTTCTCGCGCATCTGGTCGAAAGCGAACGGGGCATGAGCATCCACGTTCACAAGATTCGCAAGGGGGAAGCCACGATCCCGGACGATTTCGATCTGGAGCGCTGGAACGCCGGCCTTACCCGCCGAACCGGGGATATTGCGCCGGAAGAGCTGATGGCCAGTGCGGACGCCACGCGCGCGAAGACGCTGGAGGTGATGCACTCTCTCGAAGACGGCGAGTGGACGCTGACCGGCCGGCATGCTTCTCGCGGCGAGATTACCGTTGATCAGTATTACGAGACGATCCATGCCCATGAGGTGGGCCATCTGGGGGATATTCGCGCGGCGCTAGGGGTTTGAGGACGGGATCCATTTTTTGATTCGATCCTTCGGGGGAACTCCTCATATGGAAAGATTGTCTATCATTTCGACATAGTGCTGGCATCCACGTACTCCAAGCCGGTTGAAGAAACTACTGTACGCAAAGCCCCAACTTTTCGTTCGCGCACTACTCGGTGAAACCCGGAACACGGGTGATTCATATCCTATACAGCGAAACGCGCCACCGCGGCCTCGTCAATTTCGACACCCAGTCCCGGCTCTTGGGGCGCGGCAAAGCGGCCATCCTGCGGGATCGGATAGGAGTGAGCGATGGCCCCCTTCCAGGCGAGAGACTCGTGGCCGTGCTCCATTACCTGGAAGTTGGGAATCGCCAGCGAGTAGTGAATCGTTGCGGCCACGGACAGGATGCCACCGCCCCCCACGTGAGGGGCAATGGGCAGGTTGAAGCTGTCGCAGAGAGCGGCGATGCGTTTGCCCTCGGAAAGGCCGGTACGGGCGATGTCCGGCATGGCGACGTCGAAGCCGCGTAGCGCGATCCAGTCGCGCCACTCCCAGACGGTGCGCAGCCACTCGCCGGTGGCCACCTGCATTGAGAGGGCCCGGGCGATCTCGGCCTGTCCTCGTATGTCCTCCGGCTGGCACGGGGCTTCGAGCCAGCGCACGCCAAGCGATTCCAACCCCCTCCCCAGTTCGATGGCCTCCGACACGTCGCGCGTGCCGTGCACATCCACCAGCAATTCGATTTCCGGCCCCGCCGCCTTGCGCACCGCCTCAACGACCGCAAGAATCTGCGGATTGGGCATGCGCAGGTGCAATTTCAGGGCGCGGTAGCCGGCGTCGAGCAGGGAGTTGGCGTGGGCGGTGGCGGCGTCCGGCTGTGTCCCGCCCATACCGGCGTAGACCTGCACGTCGGGGCGAAAGGCGCCGCCGAGAAGCTTGTAGACCGGCTTGTTCAGGGCTTTGCCCAGAAGGTCGTAGAGGGCCAGATCGACGGCCGCCAATGCGTCGACATAGAAGCCTGTCACGTGGCCCCGCTCGCGCATGGCGCTGTATAGGCGGTACCAGATATACTCCGCGTCAAAGGGGTCCCTGCCCAGCAGGAGGGGCGCGCACAGCTCCTCCACGATTGCGGCAGTAGCGCGGGGCGCAACGGGGGCCTGCCCTTCTCCCCAACCGACCAAACCTTCTTCGGTCTCCAGACGCACAAGGCAGGTTTCATGGTTGCTGGAGTAGATAGAGGTCCAGGCATCGGCGGCAATCGTGTAATCACCGTAGGCTTCGACCTGGTCGTCGATTGCTTGTGAAACCTTCCCGACCGGGGGAATCTTGATCGCATACGCTTGGACTGAGGCAATGCCCATAGTCTCCTCCGCAGATGGTAGGGCGCGGTGGCTTAACTTTGCTGAGGCGTTCAGATTCGTTATAGTGTAGCGGCCCTGAGTCCTGAAAGGACTCTTGCCCAGAACTATACGCGATTCTGCATCCGCAGACAAGGAGGGCGCTCTTGGCGGCCGAAATCCCCCGATGTCAATACGCGTCGATCAGGAGAAGGGTATTCAGCTACTGCGCCGAAGTCTTTCTTCTGTTTGCCGGTGTACTGGCGCTGCAGGGCCTGCTCATTGCGTTGCGGCTGAACCCGTTGGTGCAAAGTGTGTTGAACGGATCCGGTTTCTCCAAAGGCGCCTACCATTTGTGGCTGCTGGGAACAGTCGATCTGCCACTGGTCGCCTATTATACGGGAACGCTGGCATCTTCGGCGCAAGCAACGCTGATGATGCGCTGGATGGGCTTGCGCCTGGAGACGGAGCGCGGGGGTCCGATTGGCTCCGTACGGGCGCTGCTGCGGACGGCAGTTATGCTGCTCCCATTTGAAGTAAACCATCTCTTTCTCGTGTGGGCCAGTTCGCCAGAAGGGGTACCCAACCGGCTCTCGCTCCAGTACGCGGTCGTTGGCATATTGATCTTGGTTTACGTGTGTACCGCGGCGCGGTCGCAGAGACGGCAGAGCCTCCATGACTGGGTTGCAGGCACGGTGGTAGTCAGCACGAGAAACGTGTAGAAGCCTCAAGTCTGGCGTAGACGTGGGATTGGCGTTGTTTGCCCTTATTTTTGCGGTGCGCTATAATCTGGCGAACCATAACTTGAGCGCAACCTACCTTTCCCCTTTGCCGGGCCGGCTCCTTTATTGGCGGCATGCCCTGCAGCAGTCCACCAAAGATTTCGACAAGAAATCGACGGATGGGTTTCTTATTTCACACGTCTGAGAACATCAGCCAAAGCCGCTGTTCAATCGAGAAAACACCATACTAAGAAAGAGCATTATCCAAAATGGTCAAGTTGGCGGGCACACACAGTTTTGACGCTCCCAAAAGCGAGGTATGGGAAGCGCTGTTGGATCCCGACGTGCTTTCGCGGATTTTGCCTGGCTGCAAACGGTTGGACAAGACCGCGGACAATGAATTCAGCGGCGAGATCAACATTCGCGTGGGGCCTGTGCAGGGCAGTTTCAACGGCAAGATCACGCTGGATGACATCGATCCCCCCAATGGGTACCGGATGGAGATCGCGGGCCAGGGACGGCCCGGTCATGTCAAGGGCGAGGGGACTCTGCGTCTGGAGGGCGACGGTCCGACAACCCTTCATTACGACGGCGATGCCCGGTTGAGCGGGCGCATCGCGAGTGTGGGTCAGCGTCTGGTCGACAGCACGGCGCGTTCGCTGACCCGCCAGGGACTGCAGTCGCTCGAGAGTATCATTGCAGCTCGACTTCAGCCTGCGCAGCCGGAGGCGGCGCCTTCGAACAGCACGGAAGCGGCCTCGGAGTCGGGTGCTTCCGCAGGCGCGCGCGGTCCGGCTCCGCCGGAAAATCCCGCTGGTGCAGCTGCACAACCTGAAGTGGCAACTCCCTCGACAATGGAAGTAGGTATCAATGTAGCCAGAGACGTAGCCGCAGACCTTGCCAAAGAAATTCAGAACAACGGCAACACGCGCAAGGTCCTCTACATCCTGGCCGGTTTCGCCGCCTTAGTATGGATGTGGCGGCAACTATTCGGCAGAGCCAAATAGACCGTAATTCTTCAGAGCTCAAAAAGAGGAGGAAGCTCTATGGGTATATCCATCGAATTGGAGGTCAATGGCGCAAGTGTCAGTAAGGAGGTTGAGCCAAGGCTGCTCCTTGCGCATCTCCTGCGCGAGGAACTGGGCCTGACGGGCACGAAGATCGGCTGTGACACGAGCCAGTGCGGCTCTTGCACGATCCTGCTCGATGGGCAGGCGGTCAAGTCATGCACCGTGCTGGCAGTCCAGGCAGACGGCAGCGAGATCACCACGATCGAGGGCTTGGCCAACGGGGAATATCATCCAGTGCAGCAGGCCTTCTGGGACAACCATGGGCTGCAGTGCGGTTTCTGCACGCCGGGCATGATCATTTCCTGTGTCGACCTGCTGGGCACGAACCCGCAGCCGAGCGAAGATGAGATTCGCCACGGGCTGGAAGGGAATCTGTGCCGCTGTACCGGTTACCATAATATCGTGCGTGCGGTGCAGGATGCCGCCGAGACGATGAACGGCTAGAGGAGGAACCAGAATATGGCAGGTGAAAGCAATGGCGCGGGTGTATTCGGTTCATCCATCCGCCGCCGAGAGGACCCTGAGCTGATTACCGGCAGGGCAAAATACACGGACGATCTGCAGCTGCCAAACACGGCCTACTGCACAATATTGCGGAGCGACTACGCCCACGCGAAGATCAACAGCATCGATGCCAGCGCAGCCGAGGCATTGGACGGCGTGATTGCCGTCTACACGGCCTCGGATATTGCAGATAGCGGTGTCCCGGGCGGCATCCCCGTCGGCTGGCTGCTGCCTGACATGAAGATTCCTGAGCATTTCATGCTGGCGAAGGATACAACGCGCTATGTCGGTGACGGCGTGGCGATCGTGGTCGCCGAAGACCAGTACACGGCGCACGACGCGCTCGAGCTGATTTACGTGGACTACGATCCGCGCGACGGTGTTGCCGACCCGAAAAAGGCGACGGAAGACGGAGCGCCGCTTGTACATGACGAGGCGCCCAACAACATTGCGTTCGACTGGGAGATCGGCGACAAGGAGATGACGGACGCCGCCTTTGCGAACGCTGCGCACGTCGCCAGCCTGGACATCGTCAACAATCGCCTGATTCCCAATGCGATGGAGCCGCGCGCCGCGCTGGCGGACTACAACAGCATCACAGGCGAGCTGACGCTCTACATGACGACCCAGAATCCCCATATCCACCGGCTGCTGATGAGTCTGGCCTCGCTGGGCTTGCCGGAGCACAAGATCCGGGTGATCGCGCCG
Organism: Caldilineaceae bacterium; assembly: GCA_965200615.1. Classification (GTDB taxonomy): domain Bacteria; phylum Chloroflexota; class Anaerolineae; order Caldilineales; family Caldilineaceae; genus Bin5. Next base: position 4,742,979 of record OZ241377.1, read on the forward strand.
GAAGTTGGGGGCGGGTTTGGCAGCAAGATCCATCACTACGCCGATGAGGCGATCGCGGCGTGGGCGTCGATGCAGACCGGCCGGCCGGTCAAATGGACGGCGACGCGCACGGAGACCTACCTGACCGACGCGCACGGCCGCGATCACGTGACGCGCGCCGAGATGGCAGTGGACGCGGACGGGAAGTTCACCGGTCTGCGGGTCGACACCTACGCGGCCATGGGCGCGTATCTGTCAACATTCGCGCCGGCGGTCCCCACCTATCTGTACGGCACGCTGATGTCGGGCGAATATGACCTGCCGGCCATCTACTGCCACGTTTACGGCGTATTCACGCATACGGTACCCGTTGACGCCTACCGCGGCGCGGGCCGGCCCGAAGCGACGTTCGTGGTGGAGCGTCTTGTTGACGAGGCCGCGCGCGTTTCGGGCATTGACCCGGCCGAGATCCGCCGACGCAATTTCGTTGCGCCGGACAACTTCCCGTTCCAGACGCAGGTTGCGCTCGCGTATGACAGCGGCAACTATGAAGGCGCACTGGACAAGGCGCTGGAGGCGATCGGATACGACGACTTCCGCAACGAGCAGGCTGCAGCCAGAGAACAGGGCAAGTATCTGGGCATCGGTCTCTCCACCTATATCGAAGCCTGTGGTCTGGCGCCGTCGGCGGTGGTCGGTTCGCTCGGCGCGCAGGCCGGCCAGTGGGAGAGCGCGGTCGTGCGCGTCCACGCCACCGGCAAGGTGACGGTGTACAGCGGTTGCTCCGGCCACGGTCAGGGCCACGAGACCACTTACGCGCAGATCGTTGCCAGCGCGCTCGGTGTGCCCTACGAAGATATCGACGTGATCGAGGGCGATTCCGGCGTCATGCCTCACGGCTGGGGGACATACGGCAGCCGCAGCGCGGCGACAGGCGGCAGCGCGATCGCTTCCGCGGCCGAAAAGGTCGTAGACAAGGCGCGTACCATTGCGGCCCACCTGCTTGAAGCCGCCGAGGAGGACCTTGAGTTTGAAGATGGCAACTTCTTCGTCAAGGGCTCGCCGGACCAGACGCAGTCGCTGCCGGATGTAGCTTTGCAGGCGTATCTTGCCCATAATCTGCCGAAAGGAATCGAGCCGGCGCTGGAAGCGACGAGTTTCTACGATCCGGAGAACTTCGTGTTCCCGTTTGGCACGCATATCGCGGTGGTCGAAGTTTGCGCCAATACGGGCCATGTCGAACTTCAACGGTATCTGGCGGTTGACGACGTGGGCAACGTCATCAATCCGATGATTGTGGATGGACAGGTACACGGCGGCATCGCGCAGGGTGTCGGGCAGTCTCTCTATGAGACGGCCGTTTACGACGAAGGCGCCAATCTGCTCAGCGGCACGATGCTGGACTATGCGGTGCCCAAGGCCCACTTCCTGCCCTCCTTCGAAACCGACAGAACGGTGACACCTTGCCCGCACAACCCGCTGGGCGTCAAAGGTGTCGGCGAAGCGGGCACAATCGCCTCTCCGGCAGCCGTGGTCAACGCGGTTGTTGACGCGCTGTCGCCTTTTGGCGTGGCGCACATCGATATGCCGGTGACGTCGGAAAAGGTCTGGAACGCGATAAACAACTAGAGTTTTTAGTTTCTGGCTTTGGTTTTTGGTTGCAAGTCGTTCGCACGCCTGTGAATGCGAAAAACTGAAGACTAAGAGCTCAAAACTAAGGAGAACCGAATGTATCCATCCAAATTCGATTATCACCGTCCGTCCTCTGTGGAGGAGGCGGTTCAGATCCTTTCCAGCAATCCGGATGCCAAAGTCCTGGCCGGCGGACACAGCCTGATCCCGGTGATGAAGCTGCGGCTGGCGGCGCCTGCCGCTCTGGTCGATATCGGCCGCATCGGGGCATTGCAGGGGATCAGTCGGTCCAATGGCAGTCTGCGCATCGGCGCATGTGTCACATATCATGAGATCGCCAACTCGGCTGACGTGCAGGCAGCCGCTCCTGCGCTGGCAGAGGCGGCCGGCCAGATCGGCGACCGGCAGGTTCGTTACCGAGGCACGATCGGCGGGAACCTCTCTCATGCCGACCCGGCCTCGGATCTACCGGCGGCTGCGCTGGCGTTGGGGGCGACACTGCACGTAACCGGCCCTGGAGGCAGTCGCTCGGTCAGCGCGTCTGACTTCTTCGTCGACCTGATGATGACCGCTTTGCAACCGGATGAGATCCTCACCGGGGTTGAAGTTCCGGTAGCCCAGGCCGGGACCGGTTCGGCCTATGCCAAATGGGAGCACCCTGCCTCCGGTTACGCGCTGTGCGGTGCGGCCGCGGTCGTGACGCGCGGCGCTGGCGGCAGTTGCGCCGGCGCCAGCCTCTGCTTCAACGGCGTCTCTTCCACTGCTGTGGCGGCGACCGAGGTCGCGGCCAGTCTGGTCGGCTCCGATCTGAGCGATGCAACAATTGAAAGTGCGGTCGGCAACCTGTCGATTCCCGATGCGACCGGCGACATGTTTGCATCGGCCGGCTATCGCCAGGAGTTGGCCAAAGTAATGGGCGCGAGGGCTCTTCGCACGGCAAGAGACAGAGCGTAAAGCCTGGAAGTGAGAAATGAGGAGTGAGGATAGAGAACCGTGGAGCGATGACTGAAGGAAGTTCTCGCTCCCCTCGCTCCTCTTCATTCTCTCTTCGTCTCGTCGTAATCGGCGTCAGTGGCTCGGGCAAGACAACGTTTGCAGGGCAGATAGCCCGGAAGCTGTCTCTGCCTCATATTGAGTTGGATGCACTCTACTGGGAACCGGACTGGCAAGCTTCGTCCAGGCCGGTTTTTCGCGGGCGCGTGCAGGCGGCAACGGCAGCAGAAGCCTGGGTAGTGGACGGCAACTACAGCCAGAGCCGGGACATCGTCTGGAGCCGCGCTTCCCACCTTGTCTGGCTGGACTACAGTCTGCCCAGAGTTATGTGGCGCGTCGTTTCACGAACTGTTCGCCGCATCTTTTCGCAACAGGAATTATGGAGCGGCAATCGCGAATCCTTGCGGGGCTCTTTAGGACGCGACAGCATCGTTTGGTATGCTTTGTCCAATTATCATCGCCGCCGGAGGGAGTATCCGGCGCTTCTGGCCGGCGAAGAGTTTGAACACCTGACAGTGTACCGGTTCAACAGGCCGCAGGAGGCCTCACGCTGGCTGCAGTCACTACTTCAACCCAATACAGCGGCGCCCCAATGACCACTCCGAACCAGTTGCCCTCCGTTCAATCCGTCGCCGAAGCTCTGCGCACGAAAACGTATATTGCGGATCACAGCCTCGCAACGGCTATCTTCCTTGCGCTCAAATTGGAGCGCCCCCTGTTCCTGGAGGGGGAGGCCGGGGTCGGCAAGACGGAAGTTGCGAAGATACTTTCCCAGATGCTTGACACACGGTTGATCCGGCTCCAATGTTACGAGGGGCTGGATGTCAGCACGGCTGTGTATGAGTGGAACTACGCGCGCCAGATGCTCCAGATCCGGCTGATGGAGGCAACAGGGCAGGGCGCGAGTTCACCGCCGCAAGGCGATGAAACATCGGGCAAAGAGTTGCGGGAGTCGGTGATCCAGGACCTCTTCAGTGACACTTTCCTGCTGCGGCGGCCCCTCCTGCAGGCGATAGACAGCCGCGGGCAGCAGAACGGCAAGGCGCCGATCCTGTTGATCGATGAGCTGGACAGGGCTGACGAGGAGTTCGAAGCCTTCTTGCTGGAGGTGTTGAGCGACTTTCAGATCACTATTCCTGAGATCGGCACGATCCAGGCGGCAACGCCGCCGGTAGTAGTCATCACTTCCAACCGCACCCGCGAGATTCACGACGCGCTGAAGCGCCGTTGCCTTTACCACTGGATCGACTACCCCAGCTTTGAGAAAGAGTATGCGATCCTTCGCGCTAAGGCGCCGGACGCTTCAGAAAGGCTGTCGCGGGAAGTCGTGAGTTTTGTGCAGGAGTTGCGACGCGGGGAACTGTACAAGTTCCCGGGTGTCGCTGAGACGCTGGACTGGATGAAAGCCCTCACCGCTCTCGATCAGGAGGAACTCACCGAGAACGTGGTTGACGAAACGCTTGGTGTGCTTCTCAAGTACCGGGACGACATCGAGAAAGTGCAGGGCCAGACTGTCCGCGAAATCGTTCAGGTGTTACGGAGTCAGGACGGCGCACTGGCATTGCGCGATGAGTGAATCCGGCAGCGGCACGGCGGTCGAAGAGAGATTCCAGGGTGGAGAGAGTGGCGGGAACGGTCGTTATGGATCTCACTCTCCACAGTTCACCTCTTCCCGCTCCGGACCGCATTCCGAATCCCCGCCCCCACACGGAAATTTTCTTCAAAACATGCTGCTCTTTGCCCGCCTGTTGCGCGGGCTGAGCATCCCGGTCACGCCGACACAGATTCTTGATCTGGTGGAAGCGCTGACGCAGATCGATCTGCGGGTCAAGGCGCAGGCGCGGGACGCGGCGCGCGCGATTTTGGTGAGCCGGCAGGAGCATCTGGAGCTGTTCGACGAAGCGTTTGATCTCTTCTGGCGGGCGAGGGAGAGACAGGAGCTTGCGCGCATCAACCTTGGTGAGCTGCTGCAACAAACGCCGCAGGGAGAAATTCAGTACCGCCTGATCCGGGCCGACCGCGAGCAGAAAGACGAACGCGATCTTTTCGACCAGGAGCCCTTTGTCGAAAAGATCTACACCTACAGCAGCGCCGAGGCCTTGCGCAGCAGGGATTTCGCGACGATGACCGAGTATGAGTTGCAGCAGGTGAAACTTTTCATGCAGCAGTTGCAGTGGACGCCGGCGGAACGGCGCACGCGGCGACGCGTGCCTGCCAGCCGCGGCGATCAGGTCGACCTGCGGCGGTCGCTGCGTCAGAATATACGCTACGGCGGCGAGCCGCTGGTCATTGCCCGGCGTCAGCGGAAGACGCGACGCCGCCCGATTGTCGCGCTGGCCGATATCAGTGGTTCAATGGACCGTTACAGCCGCGTGCTGCTGCAGTTTCTGTATTCGATAACGCACGCGCTGGATAGAGTAGAGGCGTTCGTATTCAGCACACGTTTGACCCGGGTCACGCGTCACCTGAGACGGCGAGACATCGACCAGGCCCTGGACCAGACCGCACACGCTGTGCATGACTGGGCCGGGGGAACGCGTATCGGTGAAGCGATCCGCGCCTTCAATTTCGACTGGGCGCGACGAATCTGCGGGCAGGGCGCAATTGTCATCGTAATCAGCGACGGCTGGGACCGCGGCGACCCGGAGATGCTGGGACAGGAGATGAGCCGGTTGCAACGCAGCTGTCACCGACTCATCTGGTTGAACCCATTGCTGGGTTCGCCGAGTTATGAACCGCTGACGCGGGGGATTCGGGCAGCGCTCCCGCATACCGACGAGTTCCTGCCGGTACATAATCTTATCAGTCTCGAACAGTTGGCGCAGGTGATGGCGGACGCGCAGTCCTGAAGGAAAGCGGTCATTCACAGCGATGAAAGGCAAGACTTGCCATGAAAGAGATCCTGGCTGACATCGACAACTGGCGACAGGCGGGCAAACGAGTGGCGCTGGCGACGGTTGTGCAGGTGTACGGATCGGCGCCGCGGCCATTGGGCGCGAAGCTGGCGGTTTCCGAAGATGGCGCGATGGTCGGTTCCGTCAGCGGCGGCTGTGTGGAGAGCGCCGCTGTGCAGGAGGCGCTGGAGGCGCTGGATACCGGCACACCGCGACTCGTCTCCTACGGAATCGCGGACGAGACGGCCTGGGAAGTGGGTCTGGCCTGCGGAGGCACGATCGAAGTGTTTATTGAGCCATTGGATTGGTAGCCGGAGGAAGGGTGAGGTGGCCGAACTCTACTACGAGGTCGCGCAGGCGATCCGGAAGGATGAACTGTGCGCGGTCGTCACGGTACTGAGCGGAGACGAAATCGGGCGTAAACTGCTGGTGCGCCGGGAGCGCAAGGTGGAAGGTAGTGCTTCCGCTGTTGCAGCCACAGGCTCATTGGGACACACGGCCCTGGAGCAGGCTGCCCTTGCCCATGCGGCGGAAGCGCTGGAGGCCCGCCGGACGACACGCATCTCGGTGCCGGTAGAGGAGAAGGAATGGGATCTGCTGATCGACGTGCATCTGCCGCAGGAGAGACTGGTCATCGTTGGGGCGGTCCACATCGCCATCCCGCTGGTCTCCTTCGCCCGCGAACTGGGTCTGTACACGGTGGTTATTGACGCACGTCCGATATTCGCCACGCGGGACCGATTCGGCCATGTGGACGATCTGATACGGTGCTGGCCCGATGAGGCTCTGCAGGAGATGCAGCTGAACGAGTCCTCCTATGTCGTCACGTTGACACACGACGAAAAACTGGACACGCCCGCGCTGATCTGTGCCCTGAACTGTCCAGTCGGCTACATTGGCGCGCTTGGCTCAAAGCGAACGCATGCCAAACGGGTAGCGGCTTTGCAAGAGGCCGGCGTGAGCGACGAACAGATCGCCCGCATTCACGCGCCGATCGGGCTCGACCTGGGAGGTCGCAGCCCTGGAGAGATCGCGCTTGCCATCATCGCAGAGATTGTACAGGTGCGGAATCGCAGGAAGGAGGCGGGCAGATGAATGTTCATCCATTGATCGAGACATTTTCGCGCATCTATGACGCAGACCGCCTCCTGACCCGCCCTGCCCAGTTGATGGCATACGAATCGGACGCGCTGACTGCATTTCAGCAGAGACCGGCGGCGGTCGTGATCCCGCAGGACCGCGCGGAGGTAATCGAGACGATCCGACTTTGCCACGAGCACAACGTCCCTTTCGTCGCGCGGGGGAGCGGCACCAGCTTGTCGGGCGGCTCACTGCCGATCGCTGAAGGCATCGTCATCGCCTTAAATCGCCTCGACCGAATCCTGCGGCTGGACGCGGATGAGCGCATCGCCGTGGTCGAGCCGGGGGTAATCAATCTGAAGGTCTCCGAGGCGGCGAAACCCTACGGCCTCTACTATGCGCCCGATCCATCCAGCCAATCGATCTGCACGATTGGCGGCAACGTGGCATTTAACTCGGGCGGGGCGCACTGTCTGAAATACGGCATGACAAGCAACCACGTCTTGGGGATGACTGTAGCGCTGCCCGATGGCGAGGTCGTCGAGCTGGGAGGCGAGAGTTTGGAAGGCATCGGACCTGATCTACCTGGCTTTTTCGTAGGCAGCGAGGGACTCTTCGGCGTCGCGCTGGAGATTACGTTGCGATTACTGCCGATTCCGCAAACCTATCGGACCGTGCTGGCGGCGTACGACTCGTTGCATGCGGCGGGGGATGCGGTGACTGCGGTGGTCGCCTCCGGGCTCTTGCCTGGTGCAATCGAAATCATGGACGCGCTGGCGATCAAGGCGGCGGAGGTAGGCGCTAAGGCCGGTTATCCGACTGCGCCGGCGCTGCTGATCGTCGAGCTGGAGGGAGAAGAGAGCGCGGTGGAGGCCGAGTTCGCGCAGTTGATGCAGCTGATCGAGGAGACGGCGCCGGTCGAGGTACGGATGGCGCAGACAGCGGACGAACGCGCCCGTATCTGGAAGGGGCGCAAGGCAGCCTTCTCGGCGGTTGGTCGGCTGGCCCCGGACTATATCGTGCAGGATGGAGTTGTGCCCCGCAGCCGGCTGGGTGATGCGCTGGCGGAGATCGACCGCCTCAGCGCCAGTTACGGCATCGAAGTGGCCAATGTATTCCATGCTGGGGACGGCAACCTGCATCCGTTGATCCTCTTTGACGGCCGCGAGGAGGGCGCGCTGGAACGGGCGGAGGAGCTTGCCGGCGAAATCCTCGAACTGTGCGTCGATCTGGGCGGCTCCATCACGGGCGAGCACGGGGTCGGCATGGAAAAACGCGCCTTCCTTCCCAAAATGTATGGGCCGCTGGAGATGCAGGCGATGGAGGACGTGCGCCGCAGCGTGGACAGCAGGTCTCTCGCCAATCGCGGCAAGATGCTGCCGGCCGGGGAAGCTGAATCTTTGACACACGTGGGCCCCCATCCACTCGAAAAGGCGGGCGTCATCTTCAGGGAGTAAGGGAAGACCAGGCCAGCGAGAAAGACGCTTTGAAAAGAACACAGACTTCAGGGGTAGGTGAGAGGTGAGAAGAACTGTACTCTTCGCCACTGCCCTGTTCGTCCTCTCCTTAATCGGCGCCTGCATTCCGAGCGAAGATCTTCCTCAACCAGGCGTCGCATCTACGGTTGAACCGCAACCCGAAACGACTGCTGCGCCGGCGCCGCCCAGCGAAAACGTTGCGGTACTGGGAACTGCAGATGCTTTTGAGAAAAGCCATTTTGCGCAGCTGGCGATCGATGGGGATCCGGAATCGATCTGGAATTCGCAGCAGTTCGCGCCGCAATGGTTCTCGATCGCGTTCGACAGTTTCTACCTGGTTGACAGAATTGAGCTGGTCGTCACGCAGCTGCCCGCAGGCCCAACTACGCATGAAATCTGGCTGGGGAGCGGTTCCGACACGCGCGTTCTCCAGGAGAGGCTCATCGATGTCCATACGGAAGACGGCCAGACATTGGAAATCGCGGTCGACCCGCCTCGCAGGTTGAATGAGGTTCTGATTGTAACCCTCAGCAGCCCCAGTTGGGTAGGGTGGCGAGAGGTGAGAGTGTTTGGGTCGGCTGCTGCCGCGCCATTGGAAGAAGCCGCAAGAGAGACGGATGCCGGCGGGCCCGAACGTGCGGAGGGAGAATCGCCTGCGCCCTTGGGGGAGAATGTTGCGACCCTTGGATCGGGGTTCGCTTCGGCAGGGGAGGAGCTGGCCGGCCAGGCGATTGACGGCGATCCGGACTCATTTTGGACTGCACAGCTCCCTGCTCCGCAGTGGTACTCGGTTTCCTTTGACGAGCTCTACATTGTTGACAAACTGGAGCTGGAGATCGCCCAGTCTCCGTCAGGCCCGACCACGCATGAGATCTGGCTGGGAAACGGCTCCGGCACGCGGACCTTGTACAGGAGATTCGACAACCTGCTCACCGAAGATGGTCAGACGCTGGAGGTCCCCATCCTTCCCCCGCGCAGCATCAGCGAGGTGCAGATCCTGACGCTTGACAGTCCGAGCTGGGTAGCCTGGCGCGAGGTGCGTGTATTCGGTTCACTTTCCGAAGACCCGGTCGGAGATACCGGGTTGCCGCGGTTCCGATTGGACAAGTTCGCCCAAGGGCTTGCGTTGCCTGTGCAGGTGACGCATGCCGGCGATGGGTCAGGGCGCCTGTTCGTAGTCGAGCAGGAGGGCCGCATCCGCGTCGTCAAGGACGGCGTAATCGAAGAGACACCTTTCCTCGACGTTTCAGGCCGTGTTCGCTGCTGTGGAGAGCGGGGTCTGCTTAACGTGGCCTTTCCGCCCGGTTATGTCGACAAGCAGTACTTCTATGTAAGTTATACGGACAGAGCCGGGGACACAGTCATCAGCCGTTTCACGACGACCGCCGATCCTGACCGGGCCGACCCTGAGAGCGAGGAGGTGGTTCTCCTGATCGCCCAGCCGGACCAGGTCCACAACGGCGGCCGTATCGTTTTCGGTCCCGACGGATACCTCTATGTTGGCAGCGGTGACGGAGGCCACCCTACGCTCAAAGACGTCGAGAATCGTGCACAGGACTTGGGCACTCTTTTGGGCAAGATTTTGCGAATCGACGTGGAGTCGGAGGCCAAGCCGTACGGCATCCCGGCGGACAACCCGTTTTCCCGGCTCGACGGTCATCGCGGCGAGATCTGGGCGCTGGGCCTGCGCAATCCATGGGGCTTTGCCTTTGACCCAGGGACCGGGGACCTCTACATCCCTGACCCCGGCCACATTAAGCACGAAGAGGTAAACTTTCAGCCCGCGGGAAGCCGCGGCGGTGAAAACTACGGTTGGAACATCAAAGAGGGCAGCCGATGCTTCGAGTCCCTGCCGTGCAGCGCGCAGGGCTTGACTTCGCCGGTGGTTGAGTACGATCACGTGTACTCCTGTGCAATAGTAGGCGGCGCTGTCTATCGCGGCAGCGACTATCCGGCATTGCAGGGCGTTTTCTTCTATGGCGACTTTTGCAGCGGCAGAGTCTGGGGGTTGAAACGGTCGCAGACCGATTCAACACGAAGCATTTATGATGGTTGGCTGAGCACGCTACCTGTGAATGCGAGGGTCCCGGTCAGCAGCGTGGGCGAGGATGAAGTAGGCAACCTGTACGTCACCGGTTATCAGGATGGCGCTCTGTACAAGATTGCGGGGGAATAGCGAACAGACATTGCCAGCTGTCGTCCTTCGTTTTTGGTAGCGCCGGAGCGCACAAGTAAACTGAATGCCAGTGTGAATGCCAACTGTCAAGGGACCACTCTTCGAATCGCCTTCGCCAGAGCGGGAGTCCATTCGGCAAGAAACCTGAACTATGAATAGCGTTGCTGAAATCCAGGATGCGGTGCGGGCAGCGAAGAGAGTGAGGGTCCGGGGCGGCGGCTCCAAACCGACTTTGTCCCTGCGAAACTGCCAGGATGACGCACAGACGCTCGACCTGTCCACATTGAAAGGCGTCGTCGACTATCAGCCCGACGAATACACTTTTACCGCCCGCGCCGGCACACGCGTCACAGATATGGCGGCGCTGCTGGCTGAAGAAGGACAGTATCTGCCCTTCGACCCGCCGCTGGCTGAACGCGGGGCAACGCTGGGCGGCACGGTCGCGGCCGGCCTGAGCGGGGCGGGACGCTACCGCTACGGAGGCATTCGCGATTTTCTGATCGGCATTCGCTTTGTCGATGGGCGGGGTCAGGAAATTCGGGGCGGGGGAACGGTGGTAAAGAACGCGGCCGGATTCGACTTCCCCAAACTGTTTGTCGGCAGTCTGGGAAGACTGGGCATATTGACCGAATTGACCTTCAAAGTGTTCCCCCAGCCGGCGGCGTTTGCGACGGTGGCAGCGGAATTTGACGGACTTTCCGATCTGCTTGGCGCGCTGGACGCGGTGACGCGCAGCGCCATCGACCTGCACGCTGTTGATTTTGCGCCTGCGGAGGAGGGATGGACCCTCTGGGTACGGATAGGCGGACTGCCGACCGTTCTGCAGGAGCGGGCCCAGGCGTTGCAGTCGGTTCTGTCCGCAGACGTCGGGCGAACGGGCCCTCTTTCCTTGCACCGGGAGCTAGAGGAGGAGAGCCTGTGGAAGACGGCGCGGTCGATGCGATGGCTCACGGAGGGCGTGGGGCTGGTTCGGGTCCCTTTGACACCGCAGCGGATCCCGACGGTGGAGGAGGCGCTCAGCGGCTCCAAAGCGGCGACGCGGCGCTATAGCGTCGGCGGCAATCTGCTCTGGCTCGGCTGGCCGGATGAATCGGCGCCGGAGGGAGGAGAACAGGATGCCCCCCAAGACCTTCACAGTCTCATGCTGAACCTGGACCTGCAAGGCATACAGTTGATTGGCCGGGCGCGGCGCGGGATCACGCAAGGCAACGGATACAACAAAGAAGGCGAGGAAAGTCCTCTGCTGGGCCGGCCACTACAGAACGCATTCCTGCGGCGGATTGCGGCGGCCCTGGACCCGAAGGGGAAATTCGAACCATGGTAACGACAGCCAAAGTCACGAAGAATGATAGAGGAGGAAACTGATGAGAGCGATTCAAGTGCAAGAGGTCGGCGACCCCAATGTGCTGCAGTGCGTTGACGCGCCTACGCCGGAGCCGGGCGCGGGGGAAGCGCGCGTAAAGATCGAAGTGGCAGGCGTCAACTTTATCGACACCTACCATCGGCGGGGGTGGTATCCGTTGCCTCTTCCGTTCACTCCCGGCGTGGAAGGGGCGGGGACCGTCGATGCCGTCGGCGAGGGCGTAACCGAAGTAGAGGTGGGAGATACCGTTGCATACGGGATGTCGACCGGCTCCTATGCCGAATACGCGATCGTCCCTTCCAGGATTCTCGTCCATCGTCCGGCTGGCGTGGATGCCCAGCATGGGGCAGCGGCGATGATCCAGGGGATGACCGCCCACTACCTCGCGTGCAGCACGTATCCGCTGAAGCCGGGCGATACCTGCCTGGTCCATGCCGCGGCCGGGGGCACCGGCGCGCTGCTGGCGCAGATCGCAAAGCTGCGAGGCGCGCGTGTGCTCGGGACAGTTTCGACCGAGGAGAAGGCGCGCATTGCGCAAGCGGCCGGCGCGGACGCCACTATCCGCTATACAGAAGTGGACTTTGCGGAAGCGGTGAGAGACCTTACCGGTGGCGAAGGCGTCGAGGTCGTGTACGATTCGGTCGGCATCGCCACTTTTGACAAGAGCCTGGACTGCCTGAAGCCGCGCGGCTATATGGTACTGTTCGGTCAGGCGAGCGGTGTTGTGCCGACACTCGATCCGCAGATCCTCAACCAGAAAGGCTCGCTGTTCCTGACGCGGCCGACGCTGGCCTCCCATATGCTCACGCGATCGGAGTTGGAGGGGCGCGCCAATGATATTTTCAACTGGATCGCGGAGGGCAAGCTGGAAATCCGTATCGACCGCACCTTCCCGCTCGACGACGCCGAGGGCGCCCATACCTACCTGGAAGCGCGCCAGACCAAGGGCAAGGTACTGTTGACGACATAACGCCAAAGATTGCAATCTCATGCGCCACTCAATTCCGGTAGACTCACTCGGCCCCCAAGCCCCGTCAATGGCGGAAGCCGTCGCCAGTTGTGTACATTGCGGCTTCTGCCTGCCCGCGTGCCCGACCTACTTGGCGTTGGGTGAGGAGATGGACTCGCCGCGCGGGCGCATCCTGCTGATGAAAGGCGCGCTCGAAGGGGAGCTGTCCCAGGAGGAGGTGTTGCCGCACGTGGACCGTTGTCTGGGCTGCCTGGCCTGTGTCACCGCATGCCCTTCCGGGGTCGAGTACGGCGAACTGCTCACGCCTTTTCGGGAGATGGCGGAAAGGCAACGCAGCCGTTCCCCGATGGAGGAGTTGACGCGCACGCTGACGAACCAGACGCTTCCCTACCCTGGACGTTTTCGCGCCGCAGCGGCCTTGGGACGCTATACGAAAATACTCAAACCGTTTCTGCCCGCGGCGCTGCGAACGATGCTGGATCTGCTGCCCGAACGACTGCCGCCGCGCGTCGCTCTGCCGCGGCTGGCGACTGCCCGGGGAGAGCGACGCGCGCGAGTCGCGTTGCTGAGCGGCTGTGTCCAACAGGTGCTGACCCCCGGGATCAACCAGGCCACAGTCGACGTGCTGACCAACAACGGCGTTGAAGTGGTCATTCCGACACGCCAAGGGTGCTGCGGCGCGCTGGCGATGCATACCGGCGCCGCAGACCAGGCACGCGGGCTGGCCAGACGCAACTTTGACGCCTTTGACCTGGACGAGGTCGACGCTGTGGTGACCAACGCGGCCGGGTGTGGATCGGGCATGCACGAGTACCCGTTGTTGTTCTCGGGCGAGGCGGAAGAGCAGACGGCGCGAGACTTTGCCGACAAGGTGCAGGATGTGACCGTCTTCCTGGATGCCCTCGGAATCGAGCCCCCGCCAGCGCTGCCTGCGCCAATGACGATTGCGTATCACGACGCTTGCCATCTGGCGCACGCTCAGGGCGTGACGGACGCGCCCCGCCGTCTGCTGGCGAAGGTCCCGAATCTAACTCTTGTACCAATCCCAGAGGGGGAGATCTGCTGTGGGTCAGCGGGTAGCTATAACATCGAACAGCCAGAGATTGCCGCCCAGTTGGGGCAGCGTAAAGCCAAAGCCATCCTCGGCACTGGCGCCCAGGCTGTGGTCACCGGCAACATCGGCTGCATGACCCAGATCGACAGCCATCTGCAGAGGCTCGGGAAGCCCTTGTCCATATTTCACACGGTTGAGCTTCTTAACGGAAGCAAGGTGTGATCAGGAACTGCGAGAGTTTTCCGGCGAGTCGAAAGTAGCGGGCTCGCCGACCGCCCCAAACAGGTAGCCGGTTCTTAACCTGACGTTAACTGCCCCTTTCAGCCCGCTTAACCTATCTGGCCTAACCTGATAGTCGAAGCAGCCAACCTCTCACTTCAGAGCGCGGATGGCAGTCCGGCTCTGGCGCAGGAAATCCTCGCTGGACCCTCCGGGATTCCGGGTTCCGTCAACTGCACGACGAATCGTTTTGGCGGCGGCCCACTGGGTGTGGTTCGTTCGGGGGGACGGACCACACCTTCTCCTCTCTCTCAGTCGACCAGAATCGGGAAGCCAGAGTTGCAGGTCAACTCGGCGTACAGTTGACTCAATCGCTGGGTGACTGGTCCGCCGTCTCCCGTACCGATGGCGCGGCCGTCCAATTCGATCACCGGCGTCAGTTCCCCCATCGTGCCGGTGCAGAACAATTCATCGGCCCGGTAGAGCTCCGGCAGAGAAATGTCGCGCACCTCCGCGAGGATGCGATGCAGGTGACATAGATCCAACACTGTGGCGCGGGTGATCCCTTCGGGGCAGGCATGCGTGTGGGGTGTGGCGACTACGCCGCGTTTGACCAGAAACAGGTGGGTTGCGTTCGTTTCGGACACGAATCCGTTCAGGTCCAGCATCACGGCATCGTCGACGCCGGCCGCATTGGCCTGGATCTTGGCCAGAATCGAGTTGAGCATATTGCAGGAGTGGATGTTCTGGTCAAGGCAGTCTGGAGGAATGCGGCGGATGCCGGAGGTGATCAGGCGGATGCCGCCGCGGTCGTAGACCGGCGGCTTGTGTTCGGCCAGGACGATCAGCGTCGTGCCGCTCGTATTGATGCGGGGGTCCATACCGCTGGTGTATTTGACGCCGCGGGTGAGGGTCAGGCGGATGTGGACGTTGTCCTGCATTTCATTGGCTTTAAGCGTCCGCCGCACTTGCTCCACGATCTCCTCATTGGGAGGAACGCCTTCGTAGGCGAGAGCTTTGGCGCCGTCCTGGAGGCGGGCCAGATGCGCCTCCAGTTTGAAGATTCGCCCGTTGTAGAGGCGCAAGCCCTCCCAGACAGCATCACCGTTCTGCACGGAGGAGTCAAAAGGGCTTACCCCTGCCTCGTCCCTGTGGACGAGGCGCCCGTTGATGTTGACCTGAAGATGGCGATTGGCTTCGTAGAATTTCTGTAACATCGTTCAGAACCCCGAGGCTCAACTGTGGGGGGCTGCTAACCCGACATCTGTCACTGATCACGATCTGGCGTCAAGCGGAAACGGTAAAGTTCCTGGTAGGCCTCCTGCGCCTCGGAGAGCAGGCCCTGAAGTTGCGGAGGCGGCGACTCGTCTTTGGGAACGTACGGGGCGAAGCCGGTTGACTTTTCCACGGCCGCGTACCAGTAGGACGCCCAGATGCCGTCGCTGTCGCGGCGGCCCGGCGGCCAGGAAAGCATCTGCTCGGAGAAGGGAACTGACACGGCTTCACACAGTAGCGTGAGCGTGCCGCGGGGATCCGCCAGCACGTCCCGGCTGTCGATGACGGGAGGCGTCGAGCCGGAGTTGCGGCGGACCGTTTCGAACAGCCGCAACAGTTGCGGGAAGCCGAGATCCGACATTGTGGGTTCTGCCCGCACTTTGATGTAAGAGGTGATAACCTCGGCGGGCGACCGGATCAGAAAGCAGTTTGTCAGCCTGTCCATCCAGTCCAGCTCGATATGGTCCAACATGTGATGGGCCATATGCTTTTGGTACCAGATCGCGGTGCCTTCGGGCAGGGGGTCTTCGGTCAGGGCGCGAGCGACAGTGCGCCAGTCGGTCTCGTAGCTGTCAATGATTTCGTCGCTCGCTGGGTGATCGATGCCGGTGACATGCAGGTAATGAGCATAAAACGGCTCGTCGATCACGGTTGTGTCCGAGCGATTTTCCCAGGCACGCATGAGCGCCGTTGAGATGGTGCGCGGCGCACACCACATGGCAATTCGAGTCATGTTATTCCTGAAACTGTAGTGGATATGGGTTGGTGATTAACTGTCCGCTGCCATATCTAGCTGCTGACCATGTCCGTTGTCGCCTTCATCCATCTTGCCAGCGTTTCTGTCAGCAGGCGGAAGCGCCCGAGGATGGCGAGACTGTAGACATCGGAGCTCAGGATTGTATGCGGTTCATCCGACTCACCTTCGAGCAGTTCGAGGCGGACGTATCCGCGCCGTGCCTGGCCTCCTGCACCGTTGGCGTCAGTCTCTTGGGGGCCAATGTCGGCAATGTTGCCATTTATGCCATTTTGAAGGTGCAGGTGGGCGAGATCGCCATTCTGAACGCCAAGAGACGAATCGAATTCGCCATCGAGGGCGGGTGAAGCCAGGATGTTCTGCCTCAGACCGTGCTCCTCCTGTTCTCCTCCGATCAGGGAGCCCTTTGTATCCATGAGGCTGACTCCTTCAGGGGAGACGGCGTCCCAATGTGGGATTCGGGCAGCCTGCTCGGTGGGCTTAACGTCCCGTAAAGGATGCAGGATTGCATGGCGATAACTGACCCGCAATTTACAGGGCTCGGCAGCTTGCCAGGCAATGACACCGTCGCGTGTCTGGATACAAGCGATCCTGCTTCGTAAATGGAAGCGAAGAGTCACAAGATCATCTGAGTCTACTTCAAGACTTGTCATTTCACGGCGCAGCTTCCGCGGCAAAGATTCCGACAACTGCGGCAGGGGAGAATCCGCAGGGAAAGCGTAGGAACATATTCGCACGAACTCTCTATCGATCAACCTCATCATCGTCCACTGCTCCCGTCACTGAGAGAGACAGAACCAGTCGTGTCCAGAATGAATGCGTACTCCAAGGCAACCTCCTCCAGGTAGTCGTAGCGGCCGGATTTGCTGAAGTGACCGGCCCCCATCTCGGTTTTGAGTAAAAGCGGGTTGTCGTCGGTCTTGCACACCCGATAGTTTGGCCACCCACTTGGCTGGCTCCCAATATTGCACTCTCGGATCGTTGAGGCCTGCGGTGGCCAGAATGGCCGGGTAGTCCTTGGCCTCGACATTGTCATAAGGTGAATAGCTCATCATGTAACGGTAATACTCCGGATCGGCCGGGTTGCCCCACTCCTCCCATTCGATGACAGTCAGGGGGATGCTGGCGTCGAGCATGGTATTGACAACATCGACAAATGGAACACCGGCAACGACGCCGGCGAACAGATCGGGCCGCATGTTGGTTACTGCGCCCATCAGAAGACCACCGGCGCTGCGCCCGCTGATCACCAGGCGTGATGGTGACGTGTAACCGCAGTCGATGATCGTCTCTGCGCAGGCAATAAAATCGGAAAAGGTATTCTTCTTTTTGAGATATTTGCCGTCTTCCTTCCATTGCCGTCCCATCTCACCGCCGCCGCGAATATGGGTGTAGGCGACGACGAATCCCCGTTGCAGCAGGCTGACCAGGTTGCTGCTGAAGGAGGGATCATAACTCATGCCGTAGGAGCCGTAACCGATCAGGAGGCAGGGGTTCTGACTGTCCCTTTTGATGTCAGCCGGGGAGACCAGCGAGACCGGCACACGGACGCCGTCGGGCGCAGCCGCCCAGATACGTTCGGTCGTGAAGGCCGCCGGGTCGTAGCCTTTCACTTCGTCCTGTTTGCGCAGCGTGCGGTCGCGACTCTCCATTTCATAGTCGAAGACCGTCGGCGGGGAGACGAGAGAGGTGTAGCGATAGCGCAACACTTGACTGGTAAATTCAGGATTCTGCCCATGGAAGACCGTATATACCGGCTCCAACTGTTCGACCCGGTGGGAGGGGGAATCTTCGCCCGCGAAAAAGGTCCCCGTCCGCAGATCCTGAATCCTGATGTGCGTAAGGCCGCTTTCCCGCTCCCAGACGACCAGGAAGTCCTGAAACGGTTCGATATGGTCCAGCATGACATCGGAAGAATGTGGAATAAGCTCCTGCCAGTTTTCACTGGCGGGCGTGTCGACCGGCGCAGCCATTACGCGAAAATTCTCCGCCTCCCAGTTCGTAAGAATAAGGAAGCGCTCTTCCCCGCTCCGACTGCGATGGTGGGTGACAAAGTACTCCATATCCTGCACGCGCGGCTGAATCAGGCGAGGCTGGCCAGCGGGATCTTCGGCGTCTATGGCAAAGACTTCGGTGGTTACGGCGCTGCCGAGAGCGAAGAAAATATAGCGCTCGCTCTTGGCCTTGTATAGCCTCAGAAAGAAGCGCTCATCCTCCTCGTGGTGGACGACCTCGTCGTCGGAGGGTGCGTCGCCCAAGCGGTGGCGGTGCAGTTTATAGGGCCTCAGTGCGGGGTCGAGCGTGGTGTAGTAGAGGGTGCGATTGTCGTTTGCCCACTCCAGCCCGTAGTATGTGTTTTCGATCCGGTCCGGCAGCAGGTCACCGGTCTCCAGGTCTTTAACATGCAGTGTGTAGGTCTCCGACCCGTCGGTGTCGAGAGCGAAGGCGAGAAGGGAATGATCGGGGCTCACCGCGAAATTCCCCATTCGCAGGTAGTCGCGCCCTTCAGCCTCGACGTTGAGATCTATCAATACCTGTTCCTCGGCGTCCAAGGCGCCTTTCTTACGGCAGTAGATTCGATACTGCTTGCCCTTCTCTTCGCGGTGATAGTAGAAGTAGCCGTCGTGAGCAACCGGCGCCGATTCGTCGGTCTCCATGATGCGGCTTTTCATCTCCTCGTAGAGGGTTTCCTGCAGCGGCTCTGTATGGGCCAGCATTGCTTCGGTGTATCTGTTTTCGGCTTCCAGATAGGCCAGTACGGCCGGGTTGTCACGTTCTCGCAACCAGTGGTAGCTATCGACGCGTGCATCACCGTGATTGCGGTGGGTGATGGGCTGGACCGGCGCCACCGGGGGCGACAGGTCTGCTTGTGTTTCTGGCACAGCGGTGTACACGCCAGTCTTGACTGACATTGATTCTCCTCACCTACACTTGTAATTTACTGCACAAGGGGGTACTGGCCGACCATTATAATGTATCAATGTAAAAAGCCCTATTTTTGATCGATAGTGAAAAATTTGACAATGAATCGTGCCTCGTGTAGCCTAGCACCGGTTCCCCAGCCAAGTGGCCCAACCGTACTGACACGGGCGAGCCGCGGGCCCACTGACCAATTCAACCAGCAGTTTGCGACCCAGATTTTTGAAGCGGCTATCCCCTGTAGCCGTTGTGGGGTATTCCCCGGTGTCCGCAGGAAAGATTTAAGTGATCAGCGATAAGCAGTTGGGAAGTCAGGCCTCTACGCCGCCCAGACCGCGCCAAGCGAAGAAACCGGCGTCGGCAACAGAGCGCGTTATCCACCGGCTGTTCGGCAACCAGCGGGAGTTCAAGACGAATCTTTCGCTGCTGTCGATGTCACTTCCGGGAATTGTCCTGCTCTTCATTTTTGCCTACTTGCCGATGCTGGGCATCGTCATTGCCTTCAAGGACTATCGCTTCAATCTGGGAATCCTGGGCAGCGAATGGGTTGGCTTGGAGAACTTCCGCTTTCTCTTCGGAACGGACGCCGCCTTCCGGATCACTCGCAATACGCTACTGATGAATCTCCTGTTCATCAGCACAACCACGGTCTGCGCGCTGGCCGTTGCCATTCTGATGAATGAAGCCTACCGCAGCCGTATGAGCAAGTACTATCAGACGATGCTGTTTTTCCCCTACTTCATTTCCTGGGTGATCGTCAGCTATTTTGTATTTGCTTTTCTCAATGGCCAGACCGGGCTGATCAACCAGTGGATAGACGCTCTGGAGCTGGACCGAATTGCCTGGTATCGCTCTCCGGAGTACTGGCCCGCCATCCTCGTGCTTGCCAATCTGTGGAACGGCATTGGATTCAGCAGCATCATCTACCTGGCCGGCATTCTTGGCATTTCGCCGGAGCTGTTCGAGGCGGCCAAAATCGATGGCGCGGGCAAACTGCAACAGATCCGCTATATCACCTTGCCGATGCTGTACCCGATGATCATCATTCTCACTCTGCTTGCGATAGGGCGCATTTTTCACGCCGACTTTGGCCTGTTCTTCTTTCTGCCCCGAGACAATCCGCTGCTCTACTCGACCACCGATGTAATCGACACTTTTGTGTATCGGTCTCTGGTCGAACTGGGCGAGATCAGCATGGCAGCCGCAGCCGGATTTTACCAGTCGTTTGTCGGATTTCTGCTGGTCGTGGGGGCCAATTGGGTCGTCCGCCGGGTAAACGAGGACTACGCGCTGTACTAGGATTCCGCCGTCATGACCGTTACGACCACCGGCCAGCCAGCGCCGCTCAACCGCTACCGGGTACAGGCGTACTTGGGCAGGTTCGCGGTCCACACAGTGCTGACGCTGGTCGGCTTGACCTGCCTGATTCCGCTCATCCTTGTAGTCAGCATTTCGCTTTCGGACGAACTGCGACTTGCGAAAGAAGGCTACCGGCTTCTGCCGGTTGGCTTTACGACTTTCGCCTACGAGTACATCCTGCAGGAGCCGGGACAGATTCTGCGGGCGTACGCGGTGACGGCATTTGTAACCGCATTCGGAACGGTCGCAGGGCTGTTGGTCTGCTCCCTGCTGGCGTGGCCGCTGGCGCGCAAAGATTTTCGTCTGCGGGGCCCGCTGTCCTTCTACGTCTTTTTCACGCTGCTTTTCAACGGCGGCATGGTTCCCTTCTATATCCTGGTTACCCGTTACCTGGGTCTGAAGGACAATATCTTTGTCCTGATATTGCCATATATGGTCACAGCCTGGTATGTGCTGATCATACGGACCTCCTTTGCCCAACTGCCGACGGAGTTGCTCGACGCGGCCCGGATTGACGGCGCCGGCGAATGGCGGATTTTCTTCCGGATCGTTGTGCCGCTCTCCAAGCCGGTGCTGGCTACCATCGGACTCTTTTTTGTGCTGCGTTACTGGAACGACTGGTTTCTGGCGCTGTTGTTTATCGACGACAGCTCGATGTATCCGCTCCAGTATCTGCTCTACGTGCTGATGGCCAACATCAATATAATGGCGGCCAACCCGCAGACGACCGGCATGCCGATCCCGACGCTTTCGGCGCGCATGGCGATGGCCGTATTGGCTTTCGGGCCGGCGCTCTTTACATTCTTGCTGCTGCAGAAATACTTCGTCCGCGGCATTACTATCGGTGGGCTGAAAGGATAGCGTAGATCGAGACGTCCTCACTTCCATGAAGTTCGCGGATGAACCAATTATGGAGACTTTCGACGACGGAAAGTAACCCTCACCCTCTACCATAAGCCACTTTCGAGCACAGGTTTATCAACGTTCTGTTCAATCAAAAGGAGAAGACTCAAATGAACCGACAACGTGTTTTGGGCGTGCTCAGCGTTTTGCTGGTCGCGTCACTGATACTTACGGCCTGCCCGGCGCCCGCGCCGTCAGATTCTTCGGCGGAAGATGGCCAGCAGGCCGCCGCGCCTTCGCCAGCCGAAGGACTGGTGAATATCACTTACTCTTATGGCAGCCGCGGCATACCGGCGGACCTGCAGATGGTGGAGGATGCGATGAATGAAGTCCTCCACGAGAAGATCGGCGTACACCTGACCCTGGAACCGATCGACTTCGGCGCATTCAACGATAAAATGCAGTTGCGCCTGTCTGCGGGTGAAGAGTGCGATATCATTTTCACGGCGCCCTGGATCAACAGTTACGCCAACAATGTCGCCAACGGTGTGCTGGCGCCGCTGGATGATCTGCTGCTCAATCATGCGCCTGGCCTGTGGGGCAGCATGCCGCCAACGACCTGGGACGCGGCTCGCGTCAACGGTGTCATCTATGGCGTCATAAATCAGCAGATATTCCCCAAGCCTTGGGGCGTCCATCCACGCAAGGATTTGGCTGAGAAGTACGGACTGGATCTGGACTCCGTGACGAAGTGGGAAGATATGGAGCCCTGGTTGGCTGACGTGCGTGACGGCGAAGGCATCACGCCTGTTTTCGTTGCTGCGCCGGGACGGGGTCTCTTCCTTTCGCAGTACTACGGCTTCGACCCTCTGGATGACGGCATCCAATTCCTGGGCATGAAGGCTGACGACGAGACCCTGACCGCCGTCAATATGGTGGAAACGGTCGAATTTCAGATGGCGGCCGATTCGACCAAACGCTGGGTGGATGAAGGTTATATGCCTCTTGAGCCGTTGCCCAATGACGAAGCTCGATCTGCGTTCCGTGCCGGTCAGTATGCAATGGGTTATCATGTGGAAAAGCCGGGGAACGACGTTGAGGCGCAGAACGCATACGGTTTCGAATTCCTGAGCAAGAGCCTGACAGTCCCGCTGATTCTGGACACCGCCGGTGCTACCGCGACAATGAACGCGATCTGCGCCACCTCCAAGAATCCGGGCAAGGCGATGGAGGTGTTGGAGGAGTTCAACACCAATGCCTATATCTACAACCTGCTTTCGCGCGGCATTGAGGGCGTGCATTGGGTCTGGGAAGATGAGGCCAACCAGGTTATGCGTTTCCCGGATGGTGTGGACGGCAACACGAGCACATACAATCCGAATACGGACTGGATGTTCGGCAATCAGTTCAACGCCTACTATCGTGACGCCAAGCAGGTCGGGGCGTGGGAAGCGACCAAGGAGATGAACGACACGGCCTTCCCGTCCGAAGCGTTGGGCTTCGTGGTGGACCGCGAACCGATCAAGACGGAGATTGCCCAGACGTCGGCCGTCTATAACGAGTTTGTTCTGCCGATCCAGTACGGCTGGGTCGCCTATGAGGATGGCGCGGCCGAGGCTATCGAGAAGCTGAACGAGGCCGGCGCCCAGGCCATCATCAATGAAGTGAACCGCCAACTGCAGGAATGGCGGGCGAAGAATCCACGGTAACGGCGAGCGTATTTCAGTAGAAGGTCTTACCGATGCACCAGTCGCGTTCTGCCGCTGCGCCGGCATATTGCCAGACGCTGGCGCGCGGCGGTGAACGCAGAACTGTCGCCGGTGGAATGTCTGCCGGCGGCATTCTGATAGATACAAACCCACGCACACACAAGAGAGGTGAGCCTCGTGCTTACACTCACTGCCAGCGTCCCTCTTGATGCGCCGCCCGCATGGGCCGTGATGGAGCGGGCGCTTTTTGATCTGATGGACAAGTCCGTTCAACCCTTTTTGGAGAAGTACACAAGGCCCGACGGGACGTTGATCTGGGCCGACAGGTGGAGTGACTCACGCGACGGCGCCGATGATTTCTACGAAAGCTCATACAACTGGCCCCTCTACTACCTGCTCGGGGGCGGCGATCACCTGCTCACACAGGGGCAGCGCCAGTGGGACGCTATCACGAGACAGCTAGAGGAATTCGGGCCGGTGCTGGACGAGTATGAACGGGGCTATGACCAGTTTCACCAAAGCGAGAGCTACATCTACTTCTACTTTCTCTGTCTTGCGGACCCGACCAATGAGCGCAATCGCGAGCGAGCGGTTCGGTTTGCCGGCCTGTATCTGGACGAGAACCCGGATGCGCCCAACTACGATCCCGAGCACAAGTTGATCAGGGCGCCGCATAACGGCAGCGGCGGCCCCCGCTGGGGCTTTACGGACAGCTCGGAGCCAAGTTACGGTTGGAGCGCGACGATGCGCACGTATGGCCTCCCTTATACCGACATTGAGGGCGTTCGCGAATACGACGATTTGAAAGACCCGGCCCTGTCGCGGCGCATGGGGGAGGCGATGCAGGAGCGAATGGGCAAGGGGGACGTAGCCGGGAATCTGATGGTAACGAGTCTGATTGCAAACGCCTTTTTGCTCACCGGCGAGGAGAAGTACCGGCGCTGGATCGTCGAGTACGTGGACGCCTGGCGAGAGCGGGCTGCAGGCAGTTCACCCGCGGCGGAGCAGTCCAGACAGTTGGCGCGGCCGAAACCCGACGGCCTGCTGCCGGACAACGTGGGGCTGTCCGGGGAGGTCGGCGAGTATATGGACGGACGCTGGTACGGCGGTCTTTACGGCTGGAGTTGGCCGCACGGCTATTACAATATTGGCATGGCCGCGACCGTCAGCGGCGGCAACGCCTTTCTGCTCACCGGCGACAAGGGGTATCTGCAACTGGCCAACGACCAGTATGACGCCATCTGGGATTTGGGCGAGATGCGGAGTCCTCGCGGCGAAGAGATGAGCTTGCGAAGCCACTGGGTGGACCAGCTGGACGACGAAGAGGAAGGGATCTTTGTCGTCCCCTACCGGCACAACGACGAGGGCTGGTTCGACTATCAGCCGATGTCGCCGGTCTATCCCGCGGCAGTGTGGAATATGACGATGGATCCCGCCGACTGGGAGCGGATCGAGGCGCTGCGACGGGTGGAAAAGTACGACTGGCGCCGCGTTCAGGGTTTCCGCAACAAGGAGGACAACGGCCACGAACAACCCTGGCTGCGGTTCCTGGCCGGAGACAACCCCGACTATCCTGAGCAGATGCTGGCCTCTACGTACGGGCAGGTCTGCCGCCGGCTGGCGTTGATCCGGGAAGACGAGGAGGACCTGACGCAGGTATACATCCACCACTGGCAACAGCTCAACCCCGTCATCACGGAGGCGCTGGTGCAGCTAACGCTGGGCGCGCCGCAGATCATCTACAACGGCGGGCTGCTGCACTGCCGGCTGCGCTATTACGACGCAGATCGCAAGCGGCCGGGGCTGCCAGCGGACGTCGCTGCACTTGTATCGCGTCTGGAGGCGGACCGAACAGTAGTGGAGCTGGTCAATCTGAGCCCGTACGCGACGCGTACCGCGCTATTGCAGGCGGGCGGTTTCGGTGAACACCGCTTTGAGGCTGTCCGCTATACGAAACGTACTGGCAGTTACCCAGGCCAACAACAAGCCTACCAGTCGCCTGAGGTCGAGCATACGACCGAGGAGGAGAAAGTCGACGACGTCTACCTGCAGGTTGAACTCCCGCCGGCGACGCAGATTGAATTGGATATCACGACGGCCCGCTACGTCAACGAGCCTTCGTACAACTTGCCCTGGCGCAGGGGATCCCGATGAAAATTATCGCTCTCGACACTGTATGCCTGTCACGCATGCACGAGCCGGAACGGCAGTGGATCACTGCCAGCTACCGTACCGTGAAGGCCGATTGCGCGGTTGTACGGGTCCAGACGGATGAGGGACTGGTCGGCATTGGAGAAGCGAGCGCTTACGGTGTGCCGCCCCGCATCGCCGAATGGGTGGACTGGCTGGCGCCGACGCTCATTGGCAAGGACGCGACAGACAAGGCCACGCCGCCGCATCCGAACGGCCGCGACCGCGCCCATGACGCGGCCGTTGCCGGTATCGACTGCGCGCTGTGGGACCTGCGCGGGAAGGCGGCGGGCAAGCGGGTCAGCGAACTGCTCGGCGCCAGCCCGTCCGACACGGTACCGATGTACGCGTCCAGCGGATGCCGCTATGACTGGCGGGACCGGCCCGAACAGTTGATCGATGAGGCCTTGGGATACGTTGAACAGGGTTTCCCGGTGATGAAGTTTCGCATTGGCACGCACTGGGAGTGGGACGGCGTGACCGTTGACCGCTTTCTCAGCCTGGTGCGAGAGCTGCATCAGGCGGTGGCAGGTCGGATGAAGCTGGCGCTGGACGGGAACTGCCGACTTACGCTGGAGGAGGCGCTGCCCATTGCCAGGGAGCTGGACCGGCTGGAATTCGCCTGGCTGGAGGAGCCGATCCCTTGGAGCGATATCGACGGCTATGCCGCGCTTGCCGCCGCGGTGGATATGCCTGTAACCGGAGGCGAAAGCTTCACAACGCTGGAGCAGTTTCGCCCCTATATCGAGAAGCGGGCCTATGATATCGTGCAACCTGACGCGGGTGTCTGCGGCCTGACTGAACTGGTGCGCATTGCGGAGCTGGCGGCGCATCACGGCCTCAAACTTTATCCCCATTCCTGGCACAATGGATTGATGGCGATGGCGCACGCGCACGCGGTTGCTGCCTTGCCCAACCTGGAGATTCTGGAGGTCTGCCAGATTCAGGGGCCGCTGCAATGGGATATCGCCGCAGAGCCGCCAGCAATGAAGAGCGGACATCTGCATCTGCCGGACAGCTCCGGCCTGGGAATCGAGTTGGCAGAAGGGGTTGCCGAGCGTTACCCTTACATCGAAGGGCACTACGCACTGACGGTCGATCGGTAGTCTCAGTAATAAGACGGCAGGCGTGCGCAGGTCCGCGGAATCTGTTGACTGCCTGCCGCAAGGACGTGGAAGGCGAGAATTGAACATGAAGAAAGTACGCGTTGCCGTCGCCGGCATGGGTATAGGCAGGCCCAACGGTCTCGCGTTGGCAAGCAACCCGCGCGCGGAGGTGGTGGCGCTTTGTGATCTGGTCGAGGAGAGCATGACCGACTTCGCGGCGCTCCTGCCTGAGCCGGACGAAGTTCGCCTGTACACGGATTTCGACGAACTGTGCCGCAGCCGGGAGATCGACGCCGTCTTTATCGGCACACCCAATCAGCTGCATGTGCCGATGGGGCTGAAAGCGGTGGCCCATGACAAACATGTCCTGGTGACAAAGCCGCTGGCCGACTCTGTGGAGGCGGCGGAGCGGCTGGTGAATACGGCAGAGGCGGCCGGAGTCGTAAACATGATGTCTCTCTCCACCCGTTTTTCCGCAGAGGTTCAATATATGGGCGCGCTGGCGCGATTGGGGACTTTCGGCGAGCTATACTACGCCCGCGCCCGCAGCATCCGCCGCAACGGCATTCCGGCGTGGAATACCGGCTTCATCCGCAAAGGCGGCGGCGCGTTCCGCGATATGGGCGTGCATGTACTGGACTCGGCATGGTGGATACTGGGGATGCCGCGACCGGTGAGCGTGACCGGTGTCGCCGGCGCGAAGTTCGGGCCGCGCGGGCTGGGCTTCTTCGGGCGCAAGGCGCCGGATGAAGTCGCAACGGCGCCGGAGAGTTACTTCAGCCAGTTTGCCGCGGACGACTACGCCGGCGGTTTCATCCGTTTTGAAGAAGGCGGCGCGCTGCAGGTAGAGAGCTTTTGGGCCTCCCACCAGCCAGGTGACCTGCAGATTGAACTGTTCGGCGACGAAGCGGGGGCACAACTGCGGCCGCCAACGCTGTACACAAATAGCCCTGTCCCGGCTGCGGTGGTCGAAGCGGCTAAGGGGTTTGGCGCCAAACCCCAGGCAGGGCGCGGCCTGAAGGATGAGGGCCGCCCTCTGGACATCACGTTCGATGGTCTTACGCAGGAAAGAAGTAAGGCTTGGAACACAATTGCAGATCACTTCATCGAATGCATTTTGGATGGCGTCCCGTGCGAGGCGCCTCTGCGCCACGGCTTGATCGTACAGGAGATGATGGAGGGTCTGCTGAAAAGCGCGGAAAGTGGGGAGGAAGTTCGACTTGACGGGTGAAAATGCAGGATGAGTCTTTGCTTCAGTGAGGCATGACGGACAAGGAGGAGAAGGATGCCGGTTCTAAGCGACAAAGATTGGGCTTTTTGGGAAGAGAACGGTTATGTCGTAGTCCCAAATGCGGTGCCGCAGGAGAATCTGGACGCGCTTGTCGAGCAGATATGGACTTTCCTGGAGATGAAGGAGGCTGACGAGGAAACTTGGTACAGGTACAAACCCTATACGCGTGAAGATCTCTGTTCCCCTATCTCACAGGCGGGGATGGTCGAGATGTACCAGCACCAGACCCTGTGGGACAACCGTCAATACCCGCGCCTCCATCAGGCGTTCAGCGAGATGCTGGGCACGGAGAAACTGTGGGTATCGCTGGACCGCGCCAACATGAAGCCGCCCGACAGGGCTGACAGACCGGAGTGGGGCCACAGGGGGATGATCCACTGGGATATTGACACCGGCGAACTGCCCTTGCTGGAGGGAGACGAAATAGCCGCAACCTGGCTCCCGAACCCGGACACGCACATTGGCCTGCAGGGCGTTCTCTACCTGACCGACACCGACGTAGATCAGGGCGGCTTTCAGTGTATTCCCGGTTTCCACAGGACATTTTACGATTGGGTCGCTACGCAGCCGGCTGACCGCAATCCGCGCTTTCCGGACATGGACGGCCTCGACATCAAAGTCGTAGAGGGCAAGGCCGGTGATTTTGTCATCTGGCACCGGCTGCTGGCGCACGGCAACGGCCACAACCGCTCAACGCGGCCGCGGTTGGCCCAGTACATCACGATGTCGCCGACGCCGGAGAAGGACGAGGCGCAGCGCGCGGCGCGTATTCGCTCCTGGCAGGAGTGCCGCCCCATGGAACACTGGCCTGGAGACCTGCGCGATTGGGAGCGCCGGCATCAGACGCCGGCCAAGCTGACGCCGCTTGGACGCAAACTATTGGGGGTGGATTCCTGGGACTGAAATCTCGACAGTGTTGATCCCCGCGCCTTTGTGATACCACGCCAACCTATCATTGCATGAAGGAATCCACAGGTATATCCTGTGGATTCCTTCATGTTACGCCCCAGATATCTCCGATGGTTTTACGAGTGGCGCTTTCCCCTCGACGCCGCCCTGGGCACGCGCCCCAAATATCATGGCCGAGAGCTCTTCCCCGCTGAACGCTTATGCTCAAGATATTGGTCGCAAATCAGACATCGATTATCCGCGGTGGACTCCGTGAGATCATCAGCAGTGAAGACGACTTTGAATTCGCCGGCGAAGTTGACAGCGGTTATCCGGCGCAGAGGCGCTGCCTCCAGATGCAGCCGCATGTCGCTGTCCTCGATTCTTCGCTGCCCGGCCCTTCCGTACCTTCTCTGGTAGACAACCTGTCCTCGTGCTGTCCAAAAATGAACATACTGATTCTGGCGGACCCTGCCGGAGATGTAGACATTCGGAATCTGGTCGAAAAGAGGATAAGCGGCTGTATTCTCCAGAACGAGCCGGACATTCTGATTGTCCACGCCATCCGAACGGTGGGATTGGGCGCTGCCTGGTTCAGCAAATGCTTTATTGCCGAATTGCTGCGGCAAGAGTCAGACAGGCCTCAAGATACAGATGAAGAATGTGACCTGACGCGCCGTGAACAGGAGGTGGCCAAACTCGTGGCAATGGGGCTGAGCAACAGGCAGATTGCCCGTTCTCTGTCAGTCAAAGAACGGACAGTTGAATTTCATATGACCAACATTCTCCAGAAGTTGAACATGGATAATCGAGTAGCCGTTGCCATGTGGGCAAGAGATTATATTCGGTAGACCTCCGTAACAGCAGATCGCAACCCCGAATTCTCTCCCCTGTCATACGAATATCCCTACCTGAAGGAATCCGCAGGCGTGACCTGCAGATTCCTTCGTCGCAACAATAGAGACGGATAGCATACATTTTAATACGAGACCGGGGGTGATCTCGACTTTCCCCTGCTCAGAGGGTCACGGCGGGTCATTCCCCGGTCGATTCACTGATTGTGGATTTCCGCCATATCAATCCATTAGGAAATCCTTTTCCCCACTCTCACCTCAAGGAGGAGATCATGAAGAAATTCGTTACGCTATTCATTACGCTGATAGTTCTTGCCAGCGCGCTGGTCGTACCCGTGCAGGCCAGCACCGATGCGATAGAAGACGACGATACTGGTGTATGCCAGCCAATGTCATGGTCGGAACTCAGCAATATTCTTTCGATGCAGATCGGACCAGCTCACATCCTGGGGATGCCTGAGCCATTTCTCATGGCGGAGGTGGGCGGCGGGACAGTCAGTGATTTAGCGTATCATGGAGGCGATGATAGCGACCATTCCTGCACGCCCGGTGCAAGCTGCGAGCATGGGCAACCAGGATGTGCCTGTCATATGCATTGTACAGGTTGCCGGGAAGCGTATACAGACAACGCCTGCGTTGCGATCATAATGTTGAACGTTTGCACAAAGATATCGGACCCCATTTGGCGCGGAGTCTGTGCTGCAGGAGCGAGAGCATCTTGCTACTATCCCAGATCCTGTGATCACTGTGGGCGACGCTGTACACAAAACTGCTGATCAGGATGATTATAGATTTGCATTGATCCTAATTCAAAAGAACAGATCACAGCTGTGATCTGTTCTTTTGCGTGCTATCGCTGCTTCCCTTATTTGACTCCCCGTGTTTTAACCAGATTTTTATCCAAGTCCAGACTCTGGGCTCCGGATGTTTCTTGCTGCGACTCACCGCAGCATCGATCATCATAATTGCGGTTATGATGATTGTTTCGATCAATGTAGACATAGTTTGTCCCCTGTGGTGCTAGAGGCTGTTTGAAATAACACAATTTCGGCCAGAGTCAAAGTTACTGGGGCCTTATGCCAGGGCGTACGCATCTTATTGGGAGAGAACTTTGAGGAGATAACCAGTTTTCCAGCCGGCAGGCGCTTTTTTCTATCCACCGAGTTATTTGGTCCGCCACCTATATGCAAATATTCCCACTGCCCCCCCAATTACTACCGCTGTCAACACGGCCATTAACTCCTCCGAGATGTCAGGCAGTAACAGTTTGAGGGCGAGCACGCCGAGTGCCACCACAAGCCCTGCTGTAACCGCCACTTTCAACAACCCCCAAGACTTCACCTTCTCATCCATTGTCCTCCTCCCGTAAGAGGTAACTGTGCTGACCCACCAAACGTTGCTACCGCCTCCGCCGAAACCATGCATTAACCGCGAACAACGCCAACCAACCATACATGCGAACGCTACCACCCACCCCTTATCGAGTTCAGGCTCAGGAAGAAACGGTACCAATAGCAAGGAAACGAGTACCGCCACAATAGGCGCCACAATCAGGGATCCCTTATGCCACTGCTTTGACTTTGACTTCACCCAATCATTCTTCATTGCCCCCTCCCGTAAACGCTGGGTAGTGGTTATGTATTGACTGATGAGGCTGAGCGGAATTGGCCGGTTGTCGCCAAACCGATATTCAACTACGAGGAGAACCTCAGCAATGATTACGAGCATTTTCGTACATCGCTGCCCACATTGCAACAGCGGGAACACCTGCAAGGTATGGTAGGGTGTGCGTTAGAGTTAGGGCACATCAGAGTAGCAGGTTGCAAACCCCAGCGTGACTCCCCAGCGGTAGCCGGAAACTCGCCCCCATTTTGGGATGCACCCAAATGCAATAGATCGGCACCCAACATAAACGAAGAAAGGATCATAATGAGACGGTTACTGATTGTCATTCTTACTATTCTGCTGCTAATTCTGCCCACTACGCTGTTTACACGAGTCATGCTGTTGGAGGCAGCGCCTATCCAACAGGTCAATGTTCTTTCGCTGTTTGGCGAGATCGAGGACCGGCTGGCAAAGATTGAAGAACGCCAGGCATGGCGAGATGTGCTGGAAATGATGAACTGCGAGTATGTTGAGATGAAGAATCCCGAACGGGAGAAATACTTCAACGGCATTCGGGTTTACGATAACTATGAGACGACTCTGGCCTGTCTGTTCCACAGGAATCCGCCAGGCCATATTTACGAAACGCCGCCGGGTCATGTCAATCCGCCCGGGTTTGAACACTACACCAATGTCGACCTAGCCCCTCTAGTCCAGAAATCTCAACTCCATGTGCATGACGGCTATGACCCTCATCTACATGACCCCGACAGCCCACACCTTCATTTCGATGAAGAACAGCCTTCCGAGTAGCAGATACAGGGTAGGCCACTTGTTCACATAACTTCTATTCTCAAAAGCCACCTTTAGGAGAAGAACCGATGTGTGTTAAAATGTTGCGGACAATCGTGCTGTGCTGTCTTCTGGCGCTGTCGCTCACCGCCGGGGTCGTTCAGGCCGAAAATGACGGACAGGATTTGGTCGATAACGAGCCTGTCCAAGAAACTGCCTGTGAGGAACTGGACTGGGAGGATGTTACATTTGCCCTGATGGATGGCAACGTCGAATTTCAGGACGCTCGCCCAGGGACATTGCAAATACTCCCTCATCTGTCAGGGAGGTCGGATTTGTAGTCGCTGTATACGGTGGGGAGAATGCGGTGAAGGGCCGGATACATATCGGTGCTGTAAATTCACGCTCTACTGGCCCTGTCCTTTCTACTTCTGCTGTGTCGGCCATAAGTAATCCATGTAGTTTGGCGCCATCCCAAGATGTGCAGTCGCTGCATAGTCTGGGGAGAGTGCGGCGAGGGTCCAGACACCTACCGATGCTGCAAGTTCACGATTTATTGGCCTTGCCCAACGGTAAGATGCTGTTTCGGGCATAAGTAAACCATAGCTGGTCATCCCCCGGCCGGCTACCTGATAGCCCAGCTCGAAAGACCAGATATGAGATTCTTGAAATACGGGACAGTCGGCACGCTCGGAACCATCACGGATATCGCAGTCATGCAGGCCCTTATAGTTCTGGCCGGGACAGTGCCGGTGTTCGCCAATGGAGTTGGCTTTGTAGCGGCAGTTATGCAGAACTTCGCCCTCAACCGCTACTTCACCTTTCCAGAGAGCCGTGACCAGGCCGCATCAAGACAGATCGTCAAATTCTTCCTGGTCAGCCTTGTGGGTCTGGCCCTGAATCTGCCGGTCTTCATGTTTGTGGATTTGACGGTGAGCTACTATTTTCAGATAGACTGGGGTTACCGTCTGGCGAAACTGTGCGCTATCGGAGTTGTCCTGATCTGGAACTATTATGCAAACCGAACCTGGACATTTCAGAGCAGAGAGGCAATCTGATTATTTGCCGCGTTTCTCCTGGCTACCAACAGGTTTTGGCGGCGATTTCTTGGCCTTGCGTTTTCGGCGGACCGGAGCCAGAATTGCCTGAGCCACTTCCTCCGGTGTCGCGCTGATCTTCATTCTCTCGCCCTTCTGTTTGGTCACAGTCTGTCTCCTCCACTTATTCATCAATCAGGGCACCAAAGCCCGCTTCAATCAATTTTCCTTCGAGTTGGGCTATTTCGCGGCTGGCGTGTAGAGTCCGACCTATCTGGTCAGGAATTTACACCCCTACCAGCGCTCTACGATTTCAAACGAACTGCTAAATTCCATCTCCTTATGGAAACATACGGGGAATCACAAGATCGAACACGAAATTTGAGCCGATGACGATCAGAATGAGCCAAGTCCGCAAATTTGCAAGATCAGCTTTGGTAGCCAGGTAGTGGTTAGATATTGACTGATAGGCACTGGTTGTAGTCATGGATGAACAGTTTCAAGGCGGCACTGTGAAAGTGGTCGGACTTGGAAAAAGACAGCGTCTTGCGCACAAAGCGGGCCAGACGTTGGCGCAGGCGGTTGTTCCAACGCTTGACATATATAAAACATATATTTTATATTTGTTTGTGGCAGTGGTCGGCACTGCCCAATTTCCGTTATTTCCGCTTTTTGGCGAAACCCGGGCTGGTAGTCAGGGCGATTGCATCTGAATTGGATGGAAATGTTGTCCTGTGCCGATAGAAAAAGATGCTGATAGGATAGTGAGTTCACGACCTGATAGGGGAGGGAACTCATGACGGAATTGAAGGCGTCTCCACTGGTTGAGCGCTTTGCGGGATTGAAAGACCCGCGTATTGAGCGGACGAAGCTTCATCAGTTGTGAGCCTCATCAGTCAACATATAGCCACTACCACGACCGTCTCACAAATGCGCTGAGCCAGTTTTTTTCTCTCCACTCGCTCCTCACCCTATGCGCCCTAGTTTAGCCCCGTTTTTTGAACCCCCAATCGCGTTGGAGTAGAATGTCCCGTGCTCGGTGGATGCCCTGGCATCTCGCGGAGCGTCAGGTTCGTTTCCTTCCTTGCGCAAGATAGAAAGACATCGACGGAATCGTGCATTCTACGTTGCATTCCACGGCCGCAGAGCGTCAGATTGTCTCCCCATTTCCCACGGGAATTTCCCTGCCCGACGTTCTCAACACAAACTCAGGCTATCAGCGCTTTCTTTGTATCCTGATTTTGGTGGGATTCGGTCTGCGCCTGGTCATGTTGGACCGCTTTCGGTTCCATCAGGATGAGGCTCTGTACAGCTATTGGGCGCTGCGATTTCTCCATGATGATCCTCTTTTTCTTGAGCAGTGGATCGACAAGCCGCCGCTGTTCGTCTGGCTGCTTGCCTACTGCTTTAAGGCTCTTGGCGCTTCGGAGGCCAGCGCGCGGTTGCTGAATATCGGCATCAGCATACTCACGATCCCGATCGTCGCCGCCATCGCCAGACGGGCATGGACGGCGGCCGCAGGCGTGATCGCGGCGACGGCTATTGCGCTGAACCCCTTTGCCATCAGCTATAGCCCGACAGCATTCACCGATCCACTGCTGGCGCTGGCGGGCGTCTGTTCACTCTATGCAGCGCTAAGATCGCGTCCCTTTTTGGCTGGGCTCTGCCTCGGCGCCGCGATTATGACAAAACAGCAGGGCGTCTTCTTTGTACCGCTGGCGCTGGCCATACTGATAGCGGGTAACCCAAAGGCAAAGGCGATCATGGCAGCGAGCCTGCGCGTTGTCGGCGGGCTGGCCCTGACGGTTCTGCCGGTCCTGTACTGGGACAGCCTGCGCTGGGCAGTCGCGCCGTCGCCATGGGATCTGGGAGTTCGCAACTACGGCGCATTGGAACTGCTCCCGCTCGACCAGTGGCCGGAACGCGTTGCGCGCATCGCCGACCTGCTCTGGTATCTGACCGCCAGTCCCGTCGTGTGGAGTGTTGTGATCGCCGCTGTGATCGCCGCATCTGTGCTGGGGGTAGTGAGTGCGCAGCGGAAAGGACGTTCACTGTCACAGCGCAGTACTGCACTTGCGGTCCTGCTGTGTGGATGGATCGGGTTATACTGGGGTGTCCATGCTGCATTCAATCTGCCGGTATGGGACCGGTATTTCCTGCCAATTGCGCCGGCATTTGCCATCCTGTGCGGATGGTTTGGGGGCAGGATACTGGCTTCCGGTTCCCAACTGTGGAGATCGGCCGCAATTGGGCTATGGATTGTGCTGCTGCTTCCCGGCGCGCTGCAGGCGGCCCGGGGCGAATTCCCGATAGGCGGCGATCACGGCGCATACGAAGGCCTGCGCGAGGCGTCTGCCTGGCTTGACAGCCATAGCCCGCCGGGGGCCGTTCTGTACCACCAGTCGCTGGGCTGGCACTTTCAGTTCTACCTGTTTGAGAATCCACGCAGTTACGCCGTCCGCTGGGTGGCAAGTGCGGTTGCGCTGGCGGACGATGCCGCTAAGAGACCGCAGAGCGCCAGGTTCATGATCGCTCCGGCATGGCAACCGCTGAGGAACTTCCATTCCCATCTGGCCTCGCGCGAGTTGGAGCTGGTGCAGAGAGTCAGGGAAGGACAGTTCACAGTCTACGAACTCATGCCGCGCCGGCGTTGAAGCGGTCGCCGTCGACGCCAGGAAAGTGGCCAGTTGGCGGCCACAGGGGGTGCAGGCACAATGTTGGAAACAAGGTAACTACTAAGCCTGTGTAACGAAAAAGAGCGAATACGCTCGCCAGGAAGCCGAAAGGCGCGCTCTGGCTGCTGAAACCGGTCAGCTTGAAGCCAATAAACAGAAGCTGGCAACGATTGACATCTTGCGAGAAATGGAACAGAGGCTTAAGGAGATGGTAACATCAGTCGCTCAATGCTTTGCCAGTACGCGGGCGATAGCCGGGTCGATGGTCGCCTGGTGCACTATGTTCACGCTGCATCTTCGGACATGAGCCATGAAGCATGGAGGAATTACGTCGCCAAACGGAGCGAAACCCTGGCTCAAGGTAGAAATGCGAGAGCTTCACAAAGTTGGGGGAAACCTCTTCATAGTCGCCACGGGTTGTATCAGAAACACTCCTCCTGACACAACGGGCCTCTTCATCGTCTACATCCTCTGGAACTGTCTCTAACCTCGTGACCGAAAGAAAGCAGGGGTTACAGTACTCTAATGCTGTCACCTGAAAACAAACTGCTTCGGTTCCTACCTTCGGCGATAGTATTACCTCCAGCCAGACTGTAGTAGAATCTAACGCGACAGCGACGGTATGGATCAAAGTAGGAAT
Organism: Caldilineaceae bacterium; assembly: GCA_965200615.1. Lineage (GTDB taxonomy): Bacteria > Chloroflexota > Anaerolineae > Caldilineales > Caldilineaceae > Bin5. Next base: position 4,778,754 of record OZ241377.1, read on the forward strand.
GCTTTGCCCATGAAAACTCCGAAATTCACCGCTCCCCGGCAAGGGCTGACCGGAGCCGTATTCATGATCGGGCTGGCCATCCTGTTCGCCACGGACTGGATATGGCCGGGGATTCTCGTACTGGTCGGTGTAACCAGTCTGTTGGGAGCGTTCCTGGGGCATACGGAGCCGGACGACGATGACATTCCTTTGCGCGTTGACAAGCCACTGGAGGACGAGCCGAGAGCCCCGGTGCGGTATGCGGCGCAGTGCGCGTCTTGCGGCGCGACGACTCCGCCGGAGCTCATTGAAGGCACGGCCACCGACCTGAACGCGGTCTGCGGATTCTGCGGCACCCCGCTCGCACAGGAACAATGATTCGTACGCGGGTATTCGTTGTTGCGGTAATGTCGGCGGCGGTCGTCCTGGTAGTCGGGATACTGGTCTGGCGTACATTCACTGGAAACGCTGCCGGCCTCGGCTTGGCGCCCGCTCGCCCACAAGTCGTCCGAATTCAGGTCATCACTGCCCTGCCTGTGGAATCGTGGGTGCAGGCTGCGGCTGATGAATTCAGTGCCACAGACCACAAGTTGGAAGGCGCGACCATCGAGGTGGAAATCATCCCGATGGACGGCCTGGCTGCGCTAGGCAAGTGGGAGCGCAACGACTTCGCTACATTGCCAGCAGACGTGCTCCCCGAAGACCTGCCCCAAGAAAAGTTAGAAGCTCTTGAATCCTTTCCAACTGCGTGGATAGCGGACGGCCGTTTTCTCGTGGAAATTGCCAACGCGTCCTTTCGGGAGCGGCTGGGGCGGGATCAGTTCCTGAACGACGGGCAATACCGCATGAGGCCGCTGGCCAATACACTTCTGGTTTGGGGACTGTTTCGCAGCCGGAGCGCTCCACTGCTTGAGAATCTCGGCCCGCCCTCATGGTCCACATTTCACAAAGCGGCCGTCGCCCCTACCGGATGGAAGGAGTTGGGCGGTGATCCCGCGTGGGGCAATTTCAAGTTGGCGATCAACTCATCGGTCAATCGTGTGGGCGGCCCGGCGGCCATCGTCACGGCGGCTGGCGAATACTTTGAGAGAACTGAAGTTTCGGTCGAAGACGTTGTCGCCCCCCAGTTCGGAACCTGGCTGACTGAGCTGATGGGAGCGGCGACCCAATTCAGCCGTGGAGCGACGAGTACTGCGGAGAGCGTCGCCCTGTTCGGTTATACGGCGGGAGATGGAGGGCAGTTCCTGGAAAGCGACCTGCTCCAAAATATGGAAGGCATTCAGAACCGCTGGCGGGAGCCGGTAGTCCTTTACTACCCGAAGGTGACTACCTGGTTCGACTTTCCTTTCGCGATCTGGGCCGGCCCTGAGACATCAGCAGTGCAAAAGAACGCAGCGCTGGCGTTTCAAAATTTTTTGCTCAGCGACGGGCAACAGCGCAGAGCGCTCGCATTCGGGCTGCGCCCAGCCGATTCCAGCCTGCCGGTCAGCGCCGCGGAGGGGAGCCTCTTCGAACAGTGGCGGCAGTTGGGCGTAGAGGACAACGTATCCAGCGCCGATCTGATGCAGCCTCTGAACCGAGAGCTCCTGTCGGCGCTCTTACACCGGCAGGAGATGAACGAGAAGCGATGAGCGAGATTCGTGACGGGACAGATCAGGAGCACGCAGCTCCGACCGAAGCGGAGTTCTCGCGCTTCCCGCCGCGACGGCAGCTTATCGCGTTCGCGGTGGTGGGCTGCTTTCTGCTATGCGCCTGCGGGGTGACGACTGCGCGCGCCGGGGCCTGGATCGCGGGCATCCTGGCCGGCGAAGGATCCGCGACAACCGAAGTCAACAGAGCAGTTGCTGCCGCATGGCCCTCTAACAGCGCAACGTTGACCGTGGCTGTATCTCCGACGATGGCGGTATCGCTGAGGGAACGTGCCGGCAGGTTCAACGGCCTCAGACTCCGCACGCCGGACGGAGAGATGATGCAGGTTGAACTGGTTACCCGCTCCTCCCGTGAAATAGTCGAGGATTCGTTGCAGCAGCCAGGCTTCCAGGCCGTCGTGCCGGACAGCTCGCTCTGGCTGGATTTGATTGAAGTGCGCTGGGCTAAGCTGTTTCCAGTGGAGTCCGGCTCATTTCCGGCGAGCCGGGTCGGCCAGTCCACGCTTTTTGCCGTCAGCCCAGTCGTCATTGCCGTGCAGTTGGATGCGGCACAGCAGTTGGGCTGGCCGCATCAGTCGATCGGCTGGAAGGAGGTCCATGCCCGGGCGGCCGCCCCTTCCAAGGCGTTCAGATGGGGACATCCCAGTCCAGAGAGCGCGTCCGGGGTCGCGGCGACATTGTCCAAGTTTTATGCGGGCGCCGATATTACACGCGGACTCACGGCAGAGATCGCAATCCGGCCTGACGTAATAGATTATGTTCGTCGGGCGGAGAGGTCAGCGTTTGTTCTCGGCGCCGGTGACCGGGCGCGGCCAGAATTTAAGCAGGAGGAAGGCCGCGTACACGGCGAGGAAGGCGAAAGCAACGGGCTTTTCGATGCCTTCGTAACGCAAGAGCAGTCAGTAATCGCCTGGAACCAGTTCTCTGATCGCGGTCTCTCCTGGCTGTCCGGCGAGGGCTATGCCGGGCGAATCTTTTCGGACGGGCAACTGGTTGCCATCTACCCCAAGGAGGGAACGCTTTGGGCGGATTATCCCTTCGCATTGCTGGAATTAGACGGGCGGACAGGTCCTGCCGTGACCTGGAACCAGCGCAGCACCTATCGCGCGTTCACCCGATATTTGCTGAGTAGAGACAGCCAGTATGTATTGCTTGAGGCCGGGTTCAGACCAGCCGACCTGACCATTGAACTGATGGCGGAGCCCAGCCCATTCGCAGAGACCGGAACAGTCGACCCTCTTTCGCCACTGACGCTTTTGCCGCTGCCGCCGCAGCCTGTTCTGGATATCGTATTGGACGTCTGGCGTTTGTCAATGCGTCCCATAAACGTAATGCTGGTTGTGGATACCAGCGAATCGATGAAAGGCAGGAAACTCGCACGAACGAAGACTGCCTTGCAGGGATTCGTGGACCAGATTCAGGGAGATCGCGACAGAATCGGACTTGTGGAGTTCGGATCCAGGGTAAAGCGGTACGGCGCACTGCAGTGGCTGGATGCTGAGGGGCGCGGTCACATGTTGCATCTGATCGAAAACATGCAGGCCGACGGCTCCACCAGATTGATCGATGCCGTGTGGACGGCGCATAGTGAGCTCAGGGACTTGGTCGATTCCGATGCCACATATGCGATTGTGGTGATGACCGACGGTCGCGATAACGACAGCGAACGCCACTTGCGTGAGTTGCAACGGGACATACAGGGTGCGCAAAATCCGGTTTCCGTCCATACGGTGGCATTTGGCCGAGATGCAGATGCAGGTCTGCTGGAAGACCTGGCCCGCATCGGCAACGGCGAGTTCTATCGCGCAGACGAAACGACGATTGAAGAGATTTATCGCCAGATCGCGACTCTCGTTCAGATGACGGAGTGACAGGAGGCTTTCCCTCCAACCTGTGGTCATCCCATCAGTTTGGTGAAATCGGCCGTGGCTTCCCCTTCTGCCTAAACGAGGGACCAGGATTTGCAACGTCTATCCAGCGGGTCTATTACGCTGGCCGCCGCACTCTTGATTGCCGCTACTTTCTCGGCTTGCGGAAACGGGGACGACAGGTCGTTTTCTGGCGAGGCGGTGGTCTATGTCGCGGCGCCGATGAGCGGGTTGCGGGCCGAGGCAGGCCTGTCCGCGCTGGGCGGGGCGCGGCTGGCGGTCAAGGAGATCAACCGCAGCGGGGGCCTGCTGGGCCACCGGCTCGTTGTCAGAGCCCTGGATGACCAGTCTGATGACAGAGCGGCGCTGGCTATTGTGGGCAAGATAGGACATGCGATCAAGCGAGGAGATCATATAGCAGGCATTATTGGCCACATGGATAGCGGCCCGACTTCTTCAGCCCTGCCACACTATGAAGAGATGGGGCTCGTGTCAGTTTCTCCAGCGGCCGGAATGCGTGCCTTGACGCACCGCGGGCACGAGCTCTTTTTTCGCGTAAACGCCAATGGCAACGTTCAGGCCGAATGGAGTGCACGATTTCTGGTGGAGGCGTTAAACGCCCGCCGCGTTGCCGTTGTCCATGATGGAACGGAGTACGGGCGTGAGTTGGCCGCCTCGCTGGCTTATCATCTGCGATTGATCGGGGCAACGACAGCAATTCAGGCAGAGGTTCAGGCAGGGCAGCAGGACTTTTCGCCGTTGGCGCTAGGTATCCGTGATGCGGAGTCCGACGCAGTCTACTTCGCCGGCCCCGCGAGCGTAGCATCCCGATTGATCGCCAGCCTGAAGGCGGCGAATCTCATGCAGCCCGTACTTGCAAGCGACGCAGCCTTCCTTGCTTCCGCCTTAGATGGAGGCGGCGGCGCCTCTGAAGGACTGTTCGTCAGCGCGCTTGCCCCCAGTCCGGACGCAGCGGCCGAAGAGACCTGGACAGAGGCTTTCCGGGCGGTTGTGCGCCGGGATCCCGGGCCATTCTCGCTCAATGGTTATGTAGCGATGCAGGTTCTGGCGGCAGGCGTGCGTGCGGCCAACTCGTTTCAAGGGCATGAGATTGCCCAGGGCATACGCAAGATAGAGATCAAGACGATGTTGGGACCGATACGCTTCAGCGCAAACGGCGATTGGGCGAACGCTCGGGTCTGGTTTTACAGGGTGGAAGGGGGCGACTTCAGACCGCTGGACTAGAATATTTCGGGCTGAAGGCGTGTCGTTCGTCCGGCCATCAGTCTCCGATACCTCTACAATTTCTTTCACGTTTTTCTGTGAGAGGGTTGCCCCATAGCGCCAAGGCACACGTCTCTGCATTAGCAAACGCCGTTTCCCTGTTCAATGATGAAAATCCCGATCGTGTATGCCAAGTAGAGGGTCAGCATAACCGCCCCTTTCCAACGACTTACCAGGTGGGGCGAACGCAGAACCAGAAGGAGTGGAAGGACCGCGACCACAAGCATAGCGGGGAAGTCTACACAACGCATGGTTAAGGGGGCGGGCAAGGGCCGGACGCCAGCCGTTATGCCCACGATTGCCAGCATATTGAACAGATTACTACCGACGAGATTGCCCAGAGCGATGTCGCCCCTACGGTACAGAATGGCCACGACCGAGGCTGCAAGCTCAGGCAAGCTCGTCCCCAGGGCAACCAGACTCAGCCCGATCACAAGCTCGCTAACGCCAAAGTGCCTGGCGATGAATGTAGCCGAGTCGACGAGCAGGTCGGCTCCAAAGACAAGAATTGAGATGCCGATCACGACCATGCCGATATCTCGCAGCAGGAGGGAGCGGAAGAGTACGGAGATGGCGGCAGGCAGCAACGGATTCCTGGCTGCGCGGGCAATTCTTTCCTGTGACCGAGTCAGTTCGGCTTCGGAGCCTTCGGCGTCGCCGCTGGCGTCGGTGGAACCCTCTGACGAGGGACTGACCTCTGCCTCCCCGCCAATGTATTCGAGCGCTTCGCTCTCTTTTTCCTCGGCAAGCGAGCGGCTGCCTACGTAGCTCCAGTAGATAAAACCGAGAAGCCCGAGGAAGAGAAGGACCCCCTCCCAGCGAATGACCTGTCCGTCCCACGCCATCAGAGTGAACAGCAATGAAACGCCGATCATCAGGGGGTATTCGCGCTGAATCAGCTGGCGGTCAACAGGGAGCGGACGCAGCACGGCGATAACACCGAGGATCAGGGCGAGGTTTGCGATGTTGCTACCGACGACGTTGCCGATGGCCAGGTTGGCTTTGGTTCCGCCCTGAAGATTCGCTATCAGGCTGACGACCAACTCCGGCAAGCTCGTGCCGAACGCCACTACGGTCAGGCCGATTACAACCAGGGGCACATTGAGCCGAACCGCCAAGCGGCTCGCCCCGCGTACAAGGAAGTCGGCTCCGCCGGTGAGGAGCGCGAAGCCGACAAGAAAGAGCAGGATATTGAAAACGAGTGAATTCATATAGGAGGCAACCGACCAGGCCGCGGCCCGCTAGTTGGTTTCGTCCAGGCGCACGCCGACAGCGCAAACGCCGGCACACGATCAGACTTCGACCGGTGACACATCCCGGGCAAAGCGGCCCTGCATGCTCCACGGACCGGTCCATGTAATCTGGGCTTCGATGAGGCGCCCGCGAAGATCCCCTGAGCGGTCGTCTACATTGACGAATACCAGCTTATTTTGGCGCGTGCGGCCGCGCCACTTGCCTTTGTGCTGTCCTTCGATGAGAAGCTCGACCGTCTCGCCCAGCAGCCGGGCATTGATCTCCCCGCAGACCTGCTCCTGGAGTTGCTCGAGCGCTTTGTGGCGGCGGATCTTTTCGTCTTCAGGCACTTCATCGGCCATGCGACGTTCGCTCACTGTTCCCGGGCGCGGACTGTAGCGGGCGAGATGGGCTTTGTCCAGCTTCAGGTCGGCGAGCAGTTGGTAGGTTTCGTCGAACTGAGCTGCCTCCTCGCCGCAAAAGCCGACAATTATGTCAGTATTGATGGCCGCCTGTGGAACGGTTGCCCGAATGTGTTCAACGAGACCGCGATACTGGGCCTGCGTGTAACCCCGTTTCATGCGCGCCAGTACCTGATCGTTTCCGGCCTGGATCGGAACTTCGATGTGTTCACACACTTTGGGCAGGTCGCGTACCGCTTCAAGAATTCTCTCTGACATGTAATTGGGGTGGCTGGTCAGAAACCGGATTCGCCAGAGTCCCTCAATCTCGTGAACTGCGTGCAGCAGGTCGGCCAGATCCGGCTTGCCTGAGGGCATGTCCTCTTCGCTGGCGTCGTTGCGCCAGTCATGTCCATAGCGGTCTACGATCTGACCGAGAAGCGTTACTTCGCGAACGCCCTGGGCGACGAGACCCCTCACTTCGTTTACGATTTCGTCCACCGGGCGACTGCGCTCAATGCCGCGGCGGAAGGGAATTATGCAGAATGTACAGGCGTGGCTACAGCCGTAGACGACCGGCACATGGGCAGTAATTGCGGCCTCTCCATTCATCCTCAGGCGCCGGATGGACTGCCCGGAGACGGGCAGCCGCTCATCGTCCTGCAAGGCGTGGCGGAGAGCCAGTTGTTCTCGTTCGATGCGCGTAGACTCGTTTGCGATCTCGTCTTTCTGCAGGAAGGTGATCAGCGGGGCAGGCTCGCTGGGAGGCATGAAGACGTCCACATGCGGAAAACGGTCCTGGAGTTGGGGACTGGGTTTGACGCCGACCATGCAACCCATCAGTGCAAGGATTCGGTTGGAACGGGCCTGCTTCCAAGGTTTGAGATTGCTGGCTTTGCCGATACCCTTATCTTCCGCGCTCTGCCGCACTACGCAGGTGTTGAGTACGACGACATCGGCCTTGTCGATAGCATCGGTGGGACGAAAGCCGATTCTCTCCAACTCCGCGGCAACTTGATTCGAGTCGGCAACATTCATCTGGCAGCCGATGGTCCAGATGTGGTATGCACCTCTGCTCCCCATTGCCGGCGTGGAAGCCGTCGGGGTACGGAACGCGGGAAGCGGCGTCTGGTTCAGGACGATTGTGTCCAGAAGAGTGTCCGGCTTGAGAGAAGTTGCAAGTTCGACTATCTCGGGATTCGGATCGGGATTGCGCTTGGACATTTTCTCCTCTTCAGCGGGCTGCGCGGCCTATTGATCGGCGCCAATCCGCCGTACAGCGGATTCGACGCGGCGCTGCGCGCTCCACATTCAGGATGTATTCTATCGATGTGAGGGCCCTTGGTCAAGAATTCGGGCCAGCCCTGCCGGTCGATAGCGTCCGCAGAAGCTTTTCCTGCAGCGCCCACAGGCTCTCGCTGACGGCGACATCGTACGGCATCGGATCGGTCAGCCTGCGCACTTCCTCATCAAGTTCAGCCACGTCTGCCTGGCGCGAGGCCCGGATCTCCTCAAGCGAAGGCCTTTCGCACACTAACTGCCCTTTGGAAAGCACGTCCGACAGCAGCGGTTCGATCCGGGAGACGCTCGCGAAGGGCAGACTCCTACGTTTGGACGAATCACCTGGATGGAGCAGTTGGAGGTTGAAGCCGTACCGTCGATCCGCGGGGCTGTTCCCGCTGCAGTCGTTCTGCCACTCGCTGGCCGGGTCCTCCTCTTTGAGCGTCAAGAGGTCGGCGGTAGCCAGGCCGCGCGCGTCGACGATGCGCCATACCCGCTTGTTGCCGGGAATCGCCGTCTTGCCGGGATCCTCCGAGACCTTGATTGTCGGTTGCCAGCTCTTACTCCCTTTCAGACCGACCAGCTTGTAAACGCCACCCAGTGAACTGTCTCCCGCCGACGTGATCAGGCGGGTCCCTACACCGTAAACAAGGCGGTTGATAATACCGTCGGCGTCCTGCCCGCTTTCTATCGCTTCGCGAACGATCTGCAGCTTGATGTCTCGAATCCTCAATTCATCCAGTTCATTGGAGAGCACAATCGACGCGTTGGGGAAACCAGCATCATCCAGCATTTGGGCAACACGCGTACTCAAATGAGCGAGATCGCCTGAGTCGAGGCGCACGCCCACGGGCGCATAACCTTTCTGTCTCAGATTTTCAAAAACGCGAATCGCATTGGGCACACCGCTCTCCAGCGTATCGATCGTATCTACGAGGAGCAGGCAGTCGTCGGGATAGATATCGGCGTAGGCCTGAAACGCGTCGAGCTCGGTCATACCCTGGGCCAGGAAGGCTTGTACAAGTGAATGGGCATGCGTGCCTTTGGGAGGATAACCCAGCGCGTGCGAGATGCCAGCGTTGGAGGAGAAGTCGGCGCCGCCGATCAGTGCCGCGCGCGTTCCGGCGTTGCCGCCCCGGTCATGCGCGCGGCGCACTCCAAACTCGAGCACCAGCGCGTCTCCGGCGCTCTCACGAACGCGGGCTGCCTTGGTAGCGATGAGCGTCTGGTAGTTGAGAATGTTCAGCAGCGGTGTTTCCAGAATCTGGGCCAGGGCAAGAGGGCCGTTCACAACGGTCAGAGGAACGTGGGCATGGACGACCCGCCCTTCGGGAACTGCCTGAATCGAGATGCCGCCGAAGTCACCATTGGCGCCCAGCCAGGAGAGGAAGTTTTCGTCAAAGAGCCGGCGTCCGGTACGGGAGATCATGCCCCGCAACAGCGAGATTTCTTCCTCGCCGAAACGGGCTTCCTCCATCCAGTCGAGCAGCCACTCTAGCCCGGCATTTACGCAGAAGCCGGCCCTGTGCTCGCCGTAATCCGGGTAGTTTCGAAAGAAGTGGTCGAACTGGGCCTGCCGCTCGTGCATCCCGAGGCGAAAGTACAACTGCGCCATCGTCAGGTGATACTGATCGGTAAAAAGAATGCCTTCAGCTTTGGAACGGTCGGTCATGCGCTCATTTCAGCCGGCCAACTGGTCGGCGGTGGGCTCCGCTCAGCAGAACCAGTGCTCGGTAAGGCGCGGCGGCCGGGGAATGCAGGAGGACAGAGGGGGAAGCATGGGGGGCGGGCGACCGGCGGCATCGTGAGCGGCCCGTTCGATGCGGTGAAATACAGCGTAAGGACTGGCCGCGTCTGCGACTGGATCCGGCAGATTTCCTCCGGCGAAGCCGGACGATCCGTCGGCTTCATACTGGCCCGCCATTTCGGCGATGCGCGCAACCCGCTGCTGGAGCGCGTCCATGCGAGGGTCCGGGTGCTGCCAGCGATAGGTGAAGCTGGCGGCGTCGAGAGCTCCTTGCCATTCGTTAGCGTCTTCGCCGCTGAGAAGGGCGCTTCCAGGTGGTGCGAGCATCCGAATCGAGAGCTGGACCGCGGGCACATGCGGTATCAGGCCCTGTTTCCGGATCCATTGCAGCATGAAGAGATAGTCGTCCAGGCTGGTCCAGGGCGTAAAGGGCATCCAGGTCGGTTGGATCGAGAGTCCAGCTCTGTCCACGACGGCCAGCGTCTCTTCCATTTGCAGGCGTGTGTGGCCCTTTTGCAGGCGGGCGAGTACGCGGTCGCTGGTGGACTCGAAGGCGGAGACGACGAAGGATGCGCCGTGCTCAACCAGCTCCGACAGGAACCGGCGATGTTTGAGCAGATGTTCAACCTTTGCCGTGAAATCGAAACTCACCTGGGGGAAGGCGCCATGCAGGGCCTTGGCTACTCTGCGGGCGTGGCCGGGACCGTTCAGGAAATCGGGGTCGCCGAAGGTGATATGCCGGGCGCCGTTCTGAACCTGTTGGGCGATGTCGGCGAGAACCGTTTCGACCGGCACGACGAAGAAACGGCCATTGTATACAGGCACGACCGGACAGTGGCGGCAGGTGTGCAAACAGCCGCGGCTGGCTTCAGTATAGCCGGCGGGAAAAGCGACCGGATCTTCCGACACCGCTCTACTGCCATTACCCGGCCTGCCTGGACTGGACGTGGAACCAGGCACGTAGTGCGCGTATTTGTCCAAGGAAGGTAGGGAGGTTCGATCCGGAAGCGGCAGAGGGTGCCGCCGCAGGTGGGGTGACGCTTCTTGACGCAGGGTGGTAAGTCCCGGCAGATCTGTCGGCGTCCGCCCTGCGTGGAGGGCCTGAGCAAGCGCGACCAGCACTGACTCCACTTCGCCGCCAACAACGGAATCGGCAATCGCTTGCCGGCGGCCATCACTCTTCTGAAGCAGGTAATGGCGGTTGAGCCAGGCGTACAGCCCAAAGAAGCAGATATGGGCGTCGGGGTTCAACGCGCGGGCTTTCCGGGCCGCGTCGACTCCGATGCGCAGGGCAGTGTGCATGGGAACGGAAATGGCAATCAGGTCGACGCCGGCTGCTCTGCCGGCCGGGAAGTCCTCGACGGCCAGGTCAGCAGTGGCGGCGTCAAGAGAGGCTTCCCGGAGGGCGGCCAGCGGCCAAGCCAGGCTGAGAGGCTGATGACCGAGTTCGTAGCAGGAGATCAGCAGAATTGAGAAATTCATCGGCGCCGTCTCTGGTGTAGCCGCTTGGTCGGCGACCCGCGCAAAGTTTCCAGGAATGCCATTCAAGTCGTACCCGCCTGGATTATATACTAACTCTCCTGATTCGCCGTAGCGGCATTTGTCATGGCAGGCACGCCTGAATTGGGCGTGAGCGGTGAGTTCAGGACCTGGAGCGGGCCTTGCCCTGGCTAACGATTCTCCTTTGTTGATTGAGACGCTTTGCGACTGCTCACAAGAGAGTACGAGAGTCCTTGAGAGTTTATGAGCGATTACGAGCGTTGCGCGAGAGAAGGGAAAATAGGGCTTTCGTGAACACTGATTGAAGAGAGCCGGCCTGGCGACGAAAGACGTTTCGAATCTGGCATGCAGAGTTTTCTGGACGGTAATCCGTTCTCGATCGTCGCGATTCTACAGACAGTTTTTACGACTTGGCTGAACTTTCTGATATGCTAGTGCGGATGTCCGAATGGCCATTGTAGCACGACATTCACTTCACTTCAGGACCAATTGGCTTGGCGGCGCTTGATAGCCCGAACGCTTTTTGGCCGTATAAATCACTCGCAGAAAGGAAGCCTAGCATGTCAGAGTCTACGCCAAGGAGTGGCCCGGAAATGAACAACGGTAAACAGACCGGAACCTCTGACGAGCCTTTGCGAATTGGAATCAGCGGATTAGGTCGGAGCGGCTGGGGCATCCACGCAAACGTCCTGGCCCAGATCGGTGAGAAGTTCAGAGTCACGGCGGTATGCGATCCGGATTCCGCCCGCCAGGAGGAGGCTATTGAGAGGTTTGACTGCCTGGCCTACTCAGACATCGATGAGATCATCGCCGACAATGCAGTGGAGCTGCTCGTCGTCGCGACGCCCAGCCAGCTGCATGTGAGCGACGCTTCGGCGGCGATGCGGTCCGGAAAGCATGTCATCGTCGAGAAGCCGATGGCGCCTACTCTGGCCGGTGTTGACGAAATGATCGCAGTCGCCGAAGAGACGGGGACGCTTCTGACCGTCAATCAGAATTACCGCTATCACGCCGACTTCCTGAAGGTAAAGGAGGTGGTCGATTCAGGCGTCTTGGGTCGAATTGTGCAGATGCGGATTACCGGCAACGGCTTTCGCAGGCGCTGGGACTGGCAGACGCTCAAAAAATACGGCGGCGGGGACCTGAACAATAAGGGGGCCCACTCAATCGACTGGGCGATTCACTTTTTCGACGATCCCAACCCGGAGATCTTCTGCCAGATGGAGACGACGCCCCTGTTTGCCGGGGACGCGGAGAGCCACGTCAAGCTGGTCCTCAAGCCGAAGGACGGACCTGTCATCGACGTGGAGATGACCAACTGCTGCGCCTATCCGCAGGACGCGTGGCTGGTCATGGGCACGCAGGGGACGCTCGTGAGCGCGGACCGGCGAGAGGTCCGCTGGAAGTATTTCGATCCGGATGAGGCGCCGCCGCTCGTTCTGGACACGAAGCCGACCCCGGACCGCAGCTACAACAGCGAAACGCTGCCGTGGAAAGAGGAGACATTCACACCCGAGTTCAACTTTTTCACGGGCATGTTCAGTCTCTATGAGGACATCTACAAGACCATCCGCACAGGGGAACAGGCGGCGATTTCGGCGGCCAGTGTGCGGCGGCAGGTGGAGATTCTGGAGCGCTGCCGGGAGATCAGTCCGGTCTAAGCCTGGCCTGAGTCGCTTCCAAACGCGTCCATGAAGATCTTTGTACGCCGGTTCAAGACCCCGTAGAATGCGCGGGTTTCCGGGTCCGGGTTGTCGCGCCACAGGGAGACGGGAATGCCCGAGTCATTTGAGAGGGGCGCCCGGTCCCGGTGGCCGTAATAGATTTGGACCGTTTTGCGTTCGGAAGCGGTAGGGCGGGTTGTGGCGGTGTGCAGGGCGGCCACATTGAACAGGGCGCATGTCCCCGCCGGTCCGTGCAGATCATAGATGCCGCCGCGGGCCAGTTGGGCCTCTTGGTCGAGGAGAAGCGGCTGGTTGACCGACTCCGGCGAGAAGGAGATGCAGTGCGTGCTCTCGTCGACATCGGTGAGATAGACCATCAGTTGCATATAGTCCATTCGCAGCGGATGCTCGGACCAGTGCGGCTTGTCCCGATGCCATTTACGGTGCAGCTGGCCGTCGTAGGGGCCCATGTAGCGCAGGCCGATCTCGCCGAAGCAGACAGGGCCGCCCATCAGATCTTCGATTGCAGGCATGATGAGCGGATGGCGAATCAGCTCGTCGAAGCGCGGGGTCGTAACCAATGCGTCGTAGTTGACGTATTGGTGATGCCCATAGTCGTGCCAGAAGTAGCGGTAGTCGGAGCGATCCGTGTCGAACATGTTGCGAAAATAGTCCAGCTCCTCACCTTCCAGAACCTGACCCAGATTCAGTACCGCGGTCTCCTCTATCTGTTTACGCCATTCCTGATTCATAGTACCCCTCCCTTCCCTACCTGTTCGCCACCCATTTGAGGATGTGTTGGGCTACGGCGACTAATTCTCCTGACTGGTTGGTGACGCGTATGTCGGATACGGACCGTCTGCGCTCTTGGTCAATGGCAACGATTTCGTAGTGAACGGTGATCGTGTCGCCCAGGAAGACCGGGGCAAGAAAGCGGATGCGGTCGTACCCCAGGGAAACAGGCGTCTCCTCGTCGCTGCTGCGAGAGTCTGCGATCGCCATGGATGAGGCGGTGGACATATAGCCGATAAGGAGAGCGCCATGGGCGATGCGAGCGCCGTAGCTGGAGCGCTTCATGTATTCTTCGTCGACATGGTTTGGCGCCAGGTCGCCGGTGATGCCGGCAAAGAGATAGACGTCGCTTTCGCCAACCGTCTTGCGGAAGGATACGCTGTCACCTATATTCACGTAGAAACTGCTCACCTGATAACTCCTCCCGATGCGGACTCTCCCGGCTCAGTTCGCGCCTTTGCCGTTGCTATGGATCGCTTGCCAGATCTTCTCAGGCGTCAGCGGCATGTCGAGGTGACGGACGCCGAGAGGTTTGAGGGCGTCCATTACGGCGTTGACAATGGCCGGTGTGGAGCCGATGGTAGCCGCCTCACCGATCCCTTTGGCTCCGAGAGGGTTATGGGGTGTATGCGTTTCGGTCGAGTCGGTCACAAAGCTGGGAAACTGTGCCGCCTTGGGTATTGCATAGTCCATGAGCGTGCCTGTCAGCAGCTGCCCTTCCTCGCTGTAGACCACTTCTTCCAACAGGGCCTGGGCGATGCCCTGGGCCAGGCCGCCATGGACCTGGCCGTCGACCAGTTTGGGGCTGATGCGCGGCCCGCAGTCGTCAACGGAGTAGTATTCGCGTATTGTAACGCCGCCTGTGGCCTGCTCGACTTCGACGACGGCGACGTGCGTGCCAAACGGGTAGACCAGGTCGGGCCGAAAGTAGTCGGCGCCTTCGAGGCCGGAGTCTATTGTTTCGGGCAGGTCGTCGCTGTAGGCGCGGGCAGCGATGTCTGACAAGGTCACGGCTTTGTCGGGGACGCCCCGCACCTGGTACTGCCCTTCCGTCAGTTCAATGTCTTCAGCGGCGGCTTCGAGGATGTGACCGGCTATCTGTTTTGCCTTGTCTCGCGCTTTGCCGGTCGCACGCACCAGGGCGGTGCCGCCCACCGCCAGACCGCGGCTGCCCATTGTACCGATGCCCATAGGGGTGTTGGCTGTATCGCCGTGCTTGACGACGATGTTGTCATAGTCCGCTCCCAACTGATCGGCCACGATTTGGGCAAAGGTGGTCTCCTGCCCCTGGCCGTGCGGAGAAATACCTGTAAAGACGGTGACCGTTCCGCTGGGCTCGACGCGTACTTCCGCGCTCTCGTAGGGGCCAAACCCGCAGATTTCCACGTAAGTGGCAAGACCGATTCCCAGCAAGTTGCCGTCGCTCTGGCTACGGCGCCGCTCCTGCTCTGACCGCAGCGAGGCGTAGCCGGAAACGTCCAGCGCTTTCGCCAACGACTTCTCGTATTCGCCGCTGTCGTAGGTGAGCGTGGTAGGGGTGTCATAGGGAAAGGCGTCGGGAGAGATGAAGTTCTTGCGGCGCACTTCGGCTGGGTCCAGTCCCAGCTCATTTGCTACCAGGTCTACCATGCGCTCGATGTAGTAGGCCGCTTCCGGCCGCCCCGCGCCCCGGTAGGCGGCGATGGGTGTGGTATTGGTGAAGACGCAGTCGATTTCTATATCGACGGCGCCGATGTCGTACACGCCGACAGCCATCCAGCCGGTCAACTCGGGTATGATCAGAACGATGGGATAGGCTCCCATATCCGCCACCACCCGCATTTGTAAGCCGGTGATGCTGCCATCCTCGCGAACGGCCAGCGAGTAATCTGCGATCTGCCCGCGTCCGTGGGTGGTGGTCAACAGGTGCTCGCTGCGGCCCTCTACCCAACTGAGAGGGAGTTGATAGCGCATTGCCAGACTAGCCACAGCCACCTCTTCGGGATAGATGCCGATCTTGACACCGAACCCGCCACCGACTTCGGGGGCGATAACCCGGATGGCGTTTTCGGACATTCGCAGGACGCCGGCAAGCTGGCCGCGCACCAGGTGGGGCGCCTGCGTGCTTGTCCAGACGGTCAGTCCTGCCGTAGTGGGATCGGGCGCGGCTGCGATACTGCGGCCCTCCATGGGTACGGCGGCGAGCCGCTGGCTGGCAATGCGCTGGCTAACAACTTTGTGGGCGCCGGCGAAGGCGGCTTCCACATCACCGACTTTGCGCCGCCACACTTCCTGGCAGTTGCTGTCCATATCGTCAAAAAGCAGTGCGGCCTCTGCCTCAAGGGCCTGCTCGATCCCCGCGACGGCAGGGAGCGGTTCCCAGTCAACGAAGACTTCCTCGGCGGCATCGGCGGCGGTGGCGGCGTCGGAGGAGATAACTGCGGCCACGCACTCCCCCATGTGGCGCACTTTTCCGGTTGTGAGGGCATGGTGCGTACGTTTGCTGTTGGCCTCGCCGTCGGCGGAACCGACTTCAAAGGGGAAGGGCATGGGCTCGGTGTGCACGGCGAGGTCCTGACCGGTCACCACGGCGACGACACCGTCAAGGGCAAGCGCGGCCGAGGCGTCGATCTCGCCGATGCGGGCATGCGCGTAAGGGCTACGGACGAAGGCGACATAGTGCATGCCGGGCAACTTCAGGTCTCCGACATAGGAACCGCTTCCGGTGATCAGACGGGGATCTTCCTTGCGCTTGATCTGTGCGCCCATGTAGGTTGCGTATGCCATTGGGAGTCTCCTTTCCTTTTATATCGGACCAATCAGTACTACAGGCAAGAAATATATAAACGCAAGAGACCCAGGGCCGAGCAGCTCTGCTCAAGCGGTCTGGAGCTCGACAGGTCTGCCTTCACTGCCGGAGGAAAGTACGGCCTGGGTAGCCGCAAGCGTGCGCAGACCCTCATCGCCGCTGACGAGAGGCGTCTCCTCTCTGCGGATGACGCGGCAGAAATGGGCCAGTTGTGCTGCCAGCGGATCGGCATCCTGTGGCTCGTGCCGTTTCTGTTCGAGTGGATGCTCCCAGCCAGCGGCGTCGCTGGAGGGATAGCGCCACAGCTCCATGCTGGGAAAGGCAAGTGAGCCTTCGGCGCCAAAGAAGAAGGCGCAGTTACCAGCCACGTGGGCGTAGGATGGATTCTCGAACATTGTCAGCTCGTATGACCAGGGTGAGGGTGTCGCGTCGGAAAGAAATATCGAGCCGACCACGCCGCCCGCGAAATTCAGGGTTATCGCGGCGGAATCCTCCACCTCGAAGCCGCGTGCCGCTGAGCTGGTGGCGGCATAGACCCTGGTTATCTCGCCGCAGATATAGCGCAGGGTGTCGATCTCATGGATGAGATTGGTCAGTACTGGCCCACCGCCGGCGCGCGTTCGCCATACGATGTCGTAATAGGCGTCCGGCTTCTTGACGGCCCACAGGAGGGAGACTCCGATCAGAGAGCCAATGGCCCCTCCCTTCACCAGTTTCCAGAGCCGCTTGATGCGGGGATGGTAGCGTCGGTGATGGCCGACCAGGACGGGCACACCGGCGGCGGCAGCTTCGTCGACCAGTCTTCGCCCCTCGTCGAGGGCGGCGGTGATCGGCTTCTCTACCAGAGGCACGATTCCGCGACGAATGCATGCCAGGGCAAGCTCTTCGTGAAGTTGGGTGGGAGCGGCAATGATCGCGCCGTCCGGGGCGGCGAGATCGAGCGCTTCGAAAGCATCAAGGAAAAAGGGCGCCCCATTTTTGGCTGCCCGTTCGGCCACCCTTGCGTCCGGGTCGCAGATGCTGACCAGCTGGCATTCGCCGCTTGCGTTAATATATTCGATGTGTCGGCGGCCCATTGTTCCTGCGCCTATTACGACTATGCGCAATTTGCTCACATATTCGCTCCGGTGCGGCAGCTCTCCCTCGCATTTTAGCTGAATTGCATCGGTTCTGACCAACGCATTTTTTGAATGCGAACGTAGTCAGCGAGGACCTCATCTGTAGCGCTTTCCCACGACTTGGGGTATAAGTGGAACTGCAGTGGTCAGAACCGCAGTGGTCAGTGATCAGTCGGCCCAGATGTGTGCAGGTGAGTTGAGGGACCAAGTTAAGGAAAGCGCAGATGATTGAATATGATTTCGGTGGGCGCACGGCGGTTGTAACAGGTGGGGCAAAGGGCATTGGCCTGGGAATTGCCCAGCGGCTAGCCGGCGCAGGCGCGTCGGTGGCAGTTTGGGACTTGGACCCAGGTCCTGTGCGCGGCACTGCGGACGGGCAAGGGTTTGATGCCGCTTTTTCTGTCGACGTGACGGAACCGGCGAGCGTAGAGCAGGCCGTGCAGGATACGCTGGCCCAGTTGGGCGTCATCGATATCCTGGTCAATAATGCCGGCGTCTCCGGCCCGACGCTGCCGACGTGGGAGTACCCTCTGGGAGAGTGGGACCGGGTCATCGCGGCCGACCTCAGTTCGGTCTTTTTGTGCAGCCGGGCCGTTATCCCGTTCATGCTGGAACAGGGAGGAGGCCGAATCGTCAACGTGGCCTCGGTCGCCGGCAAGGAGGGCAACGCAAATGCTTGCGCATATTCGGCGGCCAAGGCGGGCGTGATAGCGCTCACCAAGTCACTGGGCAAGGAGCTGGCTCAGAGCGGCATCATCGTCAACTGCGTTGCTCCGGCGATGGTGCAGACCGATCTTCTGGGGGAAATGACTCCGGAATACATCAGGACTGTGACGGCCAAAATCCCGATGGGACGGTTTGGAACGGTTGAGGAAAATGCCGAGATGGTGGCGTGGCTGTGCAGCGACGCGTGCAGTTTTGCTACCGGGGCAGTGTTTGACGTATCGGGCGGACGTGCGACCTATTGAGGGTTTATGGAGTATTCGTGGGGGCGAAGGCCGGATTAATCGGCGAAATCATGCGGAGTAGGTCGGCTCGACATCCTTAAGCATTCTCAGATCCCTCTCAGAGATTTCTGATCGAGGAACCAGTAAGTATTGTCTTTCTTCAACGATGTTAAGTTTTAGAATGTCATCTTCTTCTCGCACAGCAAGTTCCAAGACCGCGACATTGTTCTCCTCGACAAATTGAACCGCAATAGGTCGACAAATTGCGTTTGGATACCTGTCCGCGCATAGTTCAACATCCTGCAAGACCTGCGCGATTCCAAATCTGTCACCTTTCGACTTTGCTTGGCACGGAAGCACGAAATGTGTTCCCCGCATGTTCAAACCCACATATATTTCGTCTACTTCTACTTGGCCAATGTTTGACACTGTGGTCCGCAGATGGTTTTGCACTGAGTAGCAGGTCAACCCTGTAAAGACGTCAACCAGGCGATTGTATCGCGCCTTAGTCAGAAGAGCCTGTTCGTCGGTACCAGGCGCGTAGTGCCTGACAATTTCAGGTGTTGCGTCCGGGATCTTTATTGGGTAGTAATGTGGTGTAGGTACAATTTTTCCTGGCATCGACAGGCGAAACTGGTATTCGGCAATTCCGGTACCAACGATAATCCACTCAGAATCTTGCGGAGCGGTTTCGAGGATACTGGAGGGCAGCTCTCTACGAAAGCGAAATGAGTAGGGAATGTCCCCAATGTCTTTCGTCCGAGGTAATCCTAAAGCATCGTGTGCCTCAACCAACTCATCGCGCGTAAATCTCACCCGGACATCACCAGGATTAAAGTTCTTTTGAAATACCCATTCAATTACCTTTTCGTACTTGCTCATGCCCGTCTACGTGCCCCCAGCGCCAGTGGAAGAATCATGCTGCATTCGATAGGAACGGCTTTCACAACGTCATCCTGACCACTTCAGCACGACGACCTCCTCACGCAGGTCGCACTGTGTGGCGGTGGCAAATCTGGTTCGAAAGAGATCTATTCGTACCAGTTCATATCCCAGACTTTGGGCAACATCCGCTAAGAGTTCTCCAGTACGAATCATCACCTGAAGATAAGACGCTTGGTCACCTACAACATACGCCAGGTGGGCATCAGGCTTCAAAACGCCTCGTAGCTGGGCAAGATGGCGAGTCATTCCTCCAAAATACAGCTTAGTTACACGCGAGTACATCCTCTCGAATCCGGATGTCTTGCCTAGCGAGATCCTTCGTTTCTCAATCTCTTCTGCAATCCTCTGGATTTCACCATGCCCCGAGACCCATTCATCATCATCGTCGGCTGCATAGACACCGCGAGTATTGGAACGAAGCAAAGATTTCTTGAAACGTCTCAGGTGGGCCATGTCTTCATAGAATCCTAAGATCACGGACTCCAGCCGCGTTGTTCTCGTATAATCTTTCTCATTCGGGTAGGGAGGAGAGGTGATCACTGCGTCAACCGAATTCGGCGACATGATTCGGGAAAGACTTCTGGCGTCCCCCATATGAAGCATCGTTCTGGGATAGTCCAAGCCCTGAACTTTGCGCAGATCAGTGGCTATTCTATCTACCTCGGTCAACCAGGAGGAGATGACGGGAACATCGTGCTTGATCTTGCCTACACCTACTTCGGGCCCGAATCTGAGATTGCCAATCTTGTTGACCAAGGCATTCCCCAGAGCCAGCAAAAGGTGTCCGTGCCCGGTGAAATCTTGATAGCAGTTGATTTTCTCAAGCAAAGTTAATGTCTTGTGCAGAGGAAGAGGACTGATGGAATTCTTGATCAGTACGCGTTCAGCATCGTGTGGTAGCCTCTTCAAAGATTGGCCTTCACTTGCAGTATGAACTTCGTCATCGATTCCCTGGCCATTTAAGGTTTTCTGAGCGCTACGTGCAATCTCCGAAGCTCTCTCAAGCAAAGTAGACGGATCCACATGCCAATCAGTCTTGACGCATGAAGCTAAAGTGGGGGAAGGGATTGGCTTCTATCCCTACTCCTTGTAAACCTTGCAATTTCGCCTCAACTACAGTCGTACCTGTGCCGCAAAATGGGTCGAGAATAGTTGCCCCGTCTGTCAAGCCGAAATCCTCAAAATATTCTCTGACCAAATGGGGAGGAAACGACAGAACAAAGCGATACCAACTGTGAAAAGGGCGATCTTGAGGCGCCACTGAGTTTTGGCGCTGTGCCATAGACTTGGCTGCTCTTATTCCAGGATCCGAATGGCCCTGCAGGGGAAGAGGCATTTGGATCGACCGCTTTATCATATGCGCTTCTCTATAATGAGTGACGATAAAGAACCTCTGGCTCCAGGTCCGACGTCTGGGTTTTGTCACTCGATTCATTGAGTCTATGATGTGGTTGCATTATACCTTATCAATCTACAATAGAGAATGACTTTGGCATTTAGAGAACGTAGGATGAGCAACTTCAGCAGACTCGCAATCAACCAGTTTACGACGCTGCGCCAGTGGTCGTTGCCCCAGGCAGTTGAAGGCTATGCCCGCAACGGTGTCCATGCGATGGGGATCGTTCGCGACAAGCTGCCGGAGGTGGGCGTGAACGAAGCGCGGCGATGGCTCAACGCTCACGATATGACAGTCACCTGCTACTGCATCGGCGGTCTGCTGACCGACTCGGACTCAGACCGATTTCAAGCAAATCTGAACGAGACCAGGCGAGCCATTGACGAAGCCGTGGAGATTGGGGCCGAGTGTATTGTTTTTGTCGCGGGCGGGTTGCCGGAAGGATCTCGAGATTTGCCTGCGGCCCGCGCCCGATGCCTGGAGGGATTGGCGGAGATCCTGCCTTACGCCAAACAGGCGGGCGTTACGCTGGCCCTGGAGCCTTTGCACCCGATGATATGCGCTTTCCGCTCCTGTCTTTCCACTTTGGGGCAGGCGAACGACTGGCTCGATGCGCTGGGGGCCGGCCCGGAACTGGGCATCGTTGTCGATGTCTATCACGTGTGGTGGGACCCTGATATGGAACGCGAAATTGAACGCGCGAAGGGCCGCATCGTCTCCTTCCATGTTTGCGACTGGCTGATGGATACGACCGACCTGCGGCTGGACAGGGGCATGATGGGTGATGGTGTCATCGACATTCGGCGCATTCGACAGCTGGTGGAGGCGGCGGGGTACAACGGGTATCGCGAGGTGGAGATATTTTCCGAGCGCAACTGGTGGCGCCGGGACCCGGATGAGGTCGTTGAAATCACGAAGGCCCGCTATTTGTCGGATGTAGTCTGAATTTCACGCTCGCGGAACGAAGTGTTTGTAAACGGGCAACAAAGAGAATGTGTCAGGACCAGAATCGTGCCTCCTCCATTGGCTATGCGAATCCACTACAATGAGCCACATTGAATTGACTGCGGCAAACGGTCTTCCTCCTCAGGGAGACAGATTGGAAGACAAGGGGGCAGTTGTCACGGGCGCAGGTTCGCGCGGCCGGTCTGCTCCTGGAATCGGTTATGCCACCGCTGTCCTCTTCGCGCGACAGGGGGCGAGGGTGGTCGTGGCGGATTTGGATGAGGAGCGTGCGGAGGCGACGATCAGGTTCATAGTGGAGAATGGAGGAGAAGCCTCGTTCGTTTCGGCGGACATAACAGAGGAAGAGGATTGCCGGGAACTGGCCGAGGCGTGCGTTGGCCGCTACGGCAGCCTGGATATTCTGGTGAACAATGCGGGCACGCCCGGTTCCGGCAAGGTAACGGATTATGATGAAGCAATCTGGGATGTAGCCCTGGACGTGAATTTGAGAGGGCCGGTGTTGGCCTGCAAGTATGCTGTGCCGCATATGGCTGCCGGCGGGGGCGGGTCGATCATTCACATTTCGTCGATTGATGGGTTGCTGGCCGGCGCCTATATCAACGTTCCCTATTCAGTCGCGAAGGGTGGGCTGGCTACGTTGACCAAGCTGATGGCTGTGCATCACGGGCGCGAGAATATCCGTGTCAACTGTTTGGCGCCCGGGCATGTTCATGCCTCCTTTACCGCCGACTTCTCGCAGGAGGAACGGGAACGCAGGCGCAAGATCGGGCCGCTGGGGACGGAGGGAACGGCCTGGGACGTGGCGTATGCGGCGCTCTATTTTGCGAGTGATGAGTCGCGGTGGATTTCGGGTATTGTAATGCCGGTTGATGGGGGGCTGTTGGCGGCGACGCCGTTGGCGGTGATGGGCAATTTGGGAGAATGAGAGGAGGGAATATCTCGGCACTTAAGAAGAAGCGCATCTACCTTTTCCTCTGCATTCTCGGAACGGTTCTTCCCTATTCTCAGTTCCTTCTCTGGATTTCAGACAACATTCCAGCCGTCGCTCAATCAGGCGTTAAGCGGCGTTCACCGGTTTCCCAATTTTCATGCTTTATCTGTAACATAGTAGAGGACAGCTTTTTATGTGGTTGGACCGAGGAGGAACGGATGAGTGTTTCTGAAGAGGAAGTCAGGGCCGGACAGGCGGTCTATACGAAGCGCAGCCTGCGCTTGTATGATTTTGTGGTGCTTGGGCTGACGAACCGTTTTGTGTGGAAATGCCCGACGCAAGGGCTGGTTGCGCATTACAATAGGTATGTGACGGCGAACCATCTCGATGTGGGCGTGGGGACCGGGTATTTTCTGGCGCGTTGCCGGTTCCCGTCAGGCGCGCCGCGCATCGCTTTGCTGGATATTAACCGGAGTTCGCTGGATTTTGCCGCGGAGCGGATTGCGCGGTACCGGCCTGAGAGGTATTTGCGCAATGTGCTGGAACCGGTCTCGATCGATGCGGCGAATTTTGATTCGGTCGGGGTTAACTATGTTCTGCACTGTCTGCCCGGAACGATCGGATCAAAGGCGGTTATGCTGGACCATCTGAAGGCGGTGATGAATCCCGGTGCGGTCCTGTTTGGCTCGACGTTGCTGCAGGGCGGCGTGTCTCGCAGCTGGCCGGCGAGGCGGCTGATGGCATTTTATAACGGGAAGGGCATTTTTTCGAACCGGGACGACGATCTTGAGGGGCTGAAGGAGGCGCTCGGTCAGCGTTTTCGCGATGTTTCGGTGGAGGTTGCGGGATGCGCGGCGCTGTTTTCGGGGCGCGTTTGATGATCTGTATTGACGGCGGGGATGCGGGTCTTTCATGCCTCGCTTAGCGTTCAACTTCCACCCAGAGATCTTCGACGCCTCGCAATACGATCTGGTTTCTGTATTCGGGGTCGGAGAGGAGGCGGATGGAAGAGAAGCGCTCGAGCAGGCCGGTGAAGGCGATGCGCGCTTCGAGCAGGGCGAGGGGCGAGCCGAGGCAGTAGTGAATGCCGCGGCCGAAGGAGAGGTGGCTTTTTTCGTTGCGCTCGATGTTGAGCGCGTTGGGATTTGTGAAGACGGCCGGGTCCCGGTTGGCGGCGCCGACCAGGATCATTATCTTCTGCCCTGCGCGCAGACGCCTGCCCTTGAACTGCGTGTCCTCCATGACGACGCGTATGATGAACTGGACGGGGCTGTCGTAGCGGAGCAGCTCGTCGATGGCGGAATCGAGGAGTTCGGGATTGTCGCGGAGGCGTTGAAGCTGGGCCGGATTTTTGAGCAGGGCCAGCATGCCGTTGCCGATGAGGCTGCGGGTGGTCTCGTTGCCGGCAACGAGAAGAAGCATGAGGGTCCCGATCAGTTCGTCGTGGGTAAGTTTGTCGCCCTCTTCTTCGGCGGCGAGCAGGGCGCTGAGCATGTCGTCTTCGGGGCGGCGGCGGCGCTGGGCGATGATGCTTTCGAAGTAGTCGACTATCTCGTCGGAGGCCTGTTTAACGCGGGCGATTTCTTCGTTGGTGAGTACAGGTTCGACGGCGAGCGCGATGTCGTTCGACCAGACGTTGAAGCGGTCGCGGTCCTGGGCGGGGATACCCAGCATTTCGGCGATAACGATAACGGGCAGGGGGAAGGCGAATTCGCTGATGAGGTCGAATCTTTTTTTGTGGGCCAGGTCGTTCAAGAGCTCTTCCACGATCTGCTGGGCGCGCGGGCCGAGCGCGGCTACGGCGCGGGGTGTAAAGGCTTTGGAGACGAGGGCGCGCAGGCGGGTGTGATCGGGGGGGTCGAGATCAAGCATGGTCCTGTAGGGCGCGTACTCGAGTTTGTTGTCCCCGCTGGAAAAGCGTTTGTGGTCCTGCAGTATGGTTTGGGCGTCTTCGTAGCCGGTCAGCGACCAGGCATTGATGAGGCGCATACGATGGATGGGGTCGTTGCGGCGCAGGCGCTCGTAGATTTCGTAGGGATTGGCCCTGATGCGGCTGGAGGTCAGGTCGAAGCTGATTCCCGACTCCAGATTTTCCCAAGTGAGTAGCGCCCTTTTTGCGACCGGCGTCAACAGGCTGTGAACAACCCCTTGCAATCGATTGGGCATTGCATCCTCCTGCAGTGATGGTTCCGTTCTCCACTCAGCTCCCGGTTAAGATGTGGACGGTCTTACGTGAGATACTATATCACACGGGATAGTATGCGCAATCTCGGATTGGAGGGCGCCGGCGGCGTTTTCGAGGCGGCTGCGCTTGCTCCGCAGAAGGAGGGGGCGGCGGGTGAGCGCAGCCGCATTCTGGCGGTGGACGACGATCCGCAGGCGTTGCGGATCTCTGCCGGCGCGGGGGAGTTCGTGAGCGCTAGGGGGCGAGGGAGACAAGGTAGATGTTTCCGTTTTCGCTGTCGGTCAGCGCCAGCGCCCCGTTCGGGGCCGCGCCGATGCCGACCAGTTTGCGTATCGGTTGACTGGGCGGGAGGCCCCATACTTCTATTTTCTCCTCTTCAGCCACGGGGATGCGCAGAAAGCCGCCCTGCTCCGGTTGGGTTGCGTAGAGAATGCCTCCGCCGCCCAGGGCCAGGTGGGGTCCGTCAACACTGTTGGCCGCCGTCAGAAACCAGAGAGTGAGCGGCTCCCCGCTGAGTGAGAAACGGATGACTGCGGTTGTGCCGGCGGTGGAGACGTAGAGGGCGTCGTCGGCATGGAAGGCGACGTCAACCGGCTGGAAATCTTCTCCCGCCAGGGCTGTCGAAATGCGCGCCAGCTCGCGGCCGCCGGCGTCGAAGGCGGCCACCGCCAGCGCCGGGGTCACGGCCACCCAGATGCGGCCGTGCGCGTCTACGTCAAGACCTCTGCTGTTTTGCAGCGTGTCGGCGGGCAAGGGAAGCATGCGCACGAAGTCACCGGCGTCGTCGTGAACGGAGACCCGGCCGCCGTTGCCGGCATCGAGAACGTAGATGTTGCCGGCCGCATCGGCGGCGACGTCCACCGGCTCGCTGAACCGTCGGTCTGAACGGCGAATCCGGGCTATCTCAGCTCCCCCGGAATCCAGGACGAACAGAGACTTTTGGGCGGGATCGGCGACATAGAACCTGCCGTTGGCTGCGGTCACGCCGCGCGGGCGTTCAAACGCATCGTTTATGACTTCGAAGGGGGCCGTCTGCCACCCGTCCAGCGGAAGAGGCGTTATCTGGAGAGGAAGGCCGGCAATCGTTTCATCCGGCGTTGCGTCGAATAGCGCAAGATCGGCGGCGGGCAGGCGGTCGTAGCTGCCCTGCGGGGGGATGAGCGCCCCGGCCTGCACCGGCATGCGGTCCCGGCCCGGCGGCGTCCAGTAGAGGTTGACGTGGTCGTAGGATGTGCGGGCGGCGTAGCGGATGCGGATGTCGTGCAGCCCGGGGGTCAAAGTGACGGCGTCTTCAACGTACTGATTCGGCTCCGTGCTCGCGGCGACCGGCCTGCCGTCGATCCATAGCTCCGATTCGTCTATGGACTCGATTCCCAGGCGGTATTCACCGGCGTAGGGTACGGCCAGTTTGCCCCGCCATTCCACGGTGTACGGGCGCGGCAGCGGGGCGTCGTGAAAGTAGAGGTTTATCTGTGGGTCGATGCGGGTGAATGCCGGCGTCCCCTGCCAGTTCCCGTTGGCGTAGTACTTTCCCAGCAGGCCGTTGCTGGCCGCGGGCGGCACGTGCAGGGCAGAGGACGGGACGGTGCGCTCCTCCTCGCCGGGGCGCTGCCAGGAGAGGGTAACGGGGCCATGACCGCCGACGGCGCGCAGCCGGAGATTGTGAAGTCCCAGCGCCAGGTTGAGCGCAACCGACACCTCCCCGTTTTCGCCGGCCGGACCGGTCCCCTCTTCAAGCCGGGCCGCGAGTTCTTCGTCTATATACAGTTCGGCAAGGGCCGGCGCGCGCAGGACAAACTTGTGCGGGCTGTACCGTTCGATGTTGAGCGTTCCGTTCCACTCGGCTGAAAAGGGTCCCGGCAAGGGCGCTGTACGGGACCAGTCCACGGAGACGGCGGCCTGCTTTTCGACCTGCACCGGCGGACCGGTCCACGTTTCGCCTTCAAAGTAGGACAGGTTTATTCCCTGAACTGCGGCGACGTCGGCAGGGCGGAGACGGAGTTCATAGAGGACCGTTGGGCCCCCGAAGGGCGGCCTGTGCTCGATGAACTCGCCATTGGGATAGAAGGCGCGCGCCTGTTCAAAGAAGCTGCGGCGTTCGGGGTCCATGAGGAAGAGCGCGTCCCGGTCGGGCGAGAGCGGCATGGGCAGTGTCGCGGTGTAGTTGATGCTCTGGTAGGAGGACTCGGCATTGGCGATGAAACGTACGGTTGGATGGTGGGCAAAGCGGGAGGTAACGAAAGTGTCCGCATTCCCGGCATTTTCAGCGATCAACGCGGCTGCGATGGTCTCGCCCGTGGAGTAGGCGTTCCAGACGGCGAAGTCGTTGCGCTGGTCGACGAAATATATTTTGCAGTTGTGCAGCGCAATGGCGAAAAGCAGACAGCAGACGAAGAGGAGCGGCCCCGGGCGAATCAGGGAGAGCTGAAGTTTTTCGAGCGCGGCTTTGGGTGCGGGCAGGGCGGACAGACGGTTTTGGGCGGCGGCGCGGTTTTGCGCCTGCTCTTGCGGCGCGGCGGCGCGCCAGTTTTGCCACAGCTGGGCCAGGGGCAGCGTTGCCAGCAGATAGACTGCCGGCAGGGCGCCGATGGCGCGGAGGGACTGGGGGGCCTCGAAGCTGAGCGAGAATATGCCGCCGCTCATCATCACCAGCAGCCACGCCAGGAGCAGCAGAGAGCGCCGCCGCCAGACGCTTGCGAGGCTCATTCCCAAGCCGAGAACGAAGAGGGCGCCGGCGACGGGGGCAAGCATGGGCTCGCCCGGCAGGTTGTGGCGTCCGTTGGGGTCGCCGCGCACGTTGTACATAAGCAGGTGCGCGGCCGCGCTTTCCAGGAGTTTTTCCGCGACCTGGTCTGGGGGGAACTCATTGAAGATCGACACGGTGCGCGTGCGCCGGAAGAAGATGTCCGGTTCCTCTTGCGAGAAGAGAGCGAGGGGCGCCAGGAACAGCAGTACCCCCATCGCCGCGACCAGGAGACCCTTCCACTGATAGCGCAGAAGAGGGAAATATGAAACGAAGTGGCGGAGGACGAAGACGGAAACGACCATGAGGAACAGGGTAAAGCCCAGGTAGAAGTTGTAGCCGAACCCCAGCAGCAGACCCGCCCACATGTAGTCGGTCAGGCGGTTGCGGCGCAGCGCCCGCAGCAGGAAGGCGGTTCCCAGGAATGCGAACAGGGTAACGGGGATGTTGAACATGCCGATGCGGCTGAAGTTGAAGCTCCAGCGCGACACGGCAACCAGGCAGGCGAGTATGAGGCCGGAGCCCCGCCCGAACAGTTGATTACCCGCCACGAAAGCGGCGGAGATTGACAGCGTTCCCAGCAGCACGCTGGCAAAACGGATTACGAACGTGACGTCGGGCAGTACCCAGAAGAGAGAGGCGACAAGGTAGATGTAGTGCGCCGGACCGTGAATTGAGTCGATAAAGAGAGGACGGTAGGCCGGCTCCTGCAGAATTCGTTGGGCCTGCAGCGCGAAGTCAGCCTCGTCGTACCAGGTGCCGAAGGGGAAAGCGGGCAGATCGTAGAGCCTGAGAAAGAGGCCAGCGCAGAGGATTGAGATTGCGGCCAGGCGTTCCCATGTTTTCCACGGCTGTCGGTCCGCGTGCGGGCGCGACGGTGAACGCGCGCCTGCCGGGGCGAGCCGGCGGTCTGCAAGGTAGACGCAGGCGATAAAGAGGAGGACGGCGGCAAAGTGGAGCGGCCAGAAGGCGTCGGGCGGATGCCTTGCGTCGGTCAGAAGACGGTCGAGGGAGAGGGCGGCGGGGATGAGGGGCAGGAGCAGGAGCGCGGCCAGCCACTTTTTGGGCAGCTTCCAGGCGGTGCCGGGGACTGCGGCCGGCACGGCGTCGTCGGAGTTGAGGCGGAAGGCCCAGACGGCAAGGGCAGCGGCGGCGGCGTACAGGCAAAGGGCGGGCACGGTCCGCTCGAGGCCGAGCAGCCACTGGGCGCCGATCGCGGCAAGGATGGCGGCGACGGCGCAATAGAGGTTTGCGCGCAGGGTTGCTGGGGATTGAGGGCTTGCGGTGCGGGCGGAGGAATCCGGGACGGGGGTGGGATCTTGCGACCGGCCGGGCTCTTCGGGGAGTGGCATGGCGGCCAGCGCGGCGATCCTTTGCCAACAGGCTGCGAGGAAGGCGGGAACCGTTCGGCGCGCAGTTTTCGGCGCTTTGATGCCGTCCGGGTCGGGAAGATCCCGGCTGCGGCCGCTGTCCGGCCCTTGTTGAGGGTCTTCGGGCGCAAGAGGCGCCCCGCAGGTATGGCAGAACCGGGTCCCCTGCACGCACTCTTCGCCGCAGCGGGGGCAGAGCGTCCGATCGGTCAGGGGCGCGCCGCAGCCTTCGCAAAAAATCGCGACAGGACGGTTGGCGTGCCCGCACGCCGCGCAGGTTTTTTGCGCCCGCGTTTCTTCCGTGTCCGGCATGGTCCGGTCACCTGGCATCAGATAGATAAGAGCTTACGCCTCTCCTCAAATTCCGCTTATGAAAAAATCTTGCAACATAGCGATCCGCTCGCTATAATACAACTGCAGCACGCCCCACCACAGGCTGCTCCACCTGAGCGAAATGCGGGAGGCAAACAGATGACCGGACCGGGGGCAGGATGCGCTGGTCGCGGGCACAGAGATCGTGACAGAATGGTGCCGCGTAGTCCGTGTTGCGCGCAGCCGCAATGCCGGAGGAGGCAGCATGAAGTCCGAAGAAAGCCTTGCGCGAGAGTTCCCAAACGCAGACAAGTTCATCTGCACAATAGAAGATTCGACGCCTTCACCAACTCAGCCAGCCGCAAAATCCACGCCCTGACCATTTACGACGATCCCGCTGCCCTATGCAACGCCTACCCCTACACTTCCACCATTTCCAGGTCCGCCACCAGGAGGAGACTTCGTTATAGGGGTCGTTGAGCCGCTGGAAAATGTCTGTTTTCCTTTGATTTTTCCGGTAGCGGCCATTCTGCCGGTCGGTGCTCTTTGGTTTTTTCAAAACGCAAAGACTAAGACAGTAAGGTGTCGTTCTGGCGCGAGACTTCTAGGCCGGCATGACCCGGCACCTCGTCGAAACAGATCGTGATTTGGTCTCGATTGACCATGTTCTTCCACAAAACGGCGTGCAGGATGTTCTGCAGGGGTTCTGACGCGGGGGCCATATTCCTTGCCAGGTGGTAGGCTCCAAGCGTGTAATCGGACAGGTTGCTCTGATAAATGGGGCCGCCGTCGATATTGATGTTACAGGGTTACTCACCGCCGCCGGACCCGGACAAGGTGTGGCAGGCGACCTGGTCCGAGCCGTATAGATAGTCGTAGGTGTCGAATGTGAGACGCGACCGCGGCGTGATGCCGGGAACGTCTCCGATGAGCGTGATCGTGTCCTCTTCAGATGATACGGCGATGTCTATGCTGTCGAGACGGGTGCCGGTGCCGTCCGCATCCATCTTCCAGGAATCGGCCTGCACAGCTTCTTCAATAGGCTGGTGAACACCCCCGTCGCTGGACGGGGAGAATACGAAATAACTGGCGGACAGCGAGTACTCAGCCCCCAGCAACCCCGTCTCCCGGTTATTGTCCACGTCTATTGACACTTGCCAACTGTACTCCAGCGCATTTTCCGGAACACCCGCCCTGTTGAATTCCAGGGTCTCCGGAACATCCCGGAGATGGAACAGGACCGCAAGCTTCCCACTCGCTGTCAGCTCTGAGCTGACCTCGGTAATGTCCATGTAGGCAGGCAGCGTCTGCGAGACCGCATCGACGACGCTCTGGCCCGGCCTGATTACGGCGCTGTCAGACTGGCACGAGGCGGCGGTCAAGCCAGTGAGCGACGGATCGTAGCCGCCCATCTCGACCGAACCGCCGAAGTAGTCGTACGCCCTGTACTTGAGGGGCGATTCCGCCGTGATCCCGGGGATATTCCCCGAAAGCGTTATCGTGTTGTCTTCGGCAGAGACCTCGATGTCGGCCTCCGCCACAACCCTGTTCCCCTCCCCATCCAGCCCCAGGATGCCGGCCGTGACAAAGCCCGGGTCGGTTATCCTGGCCGCGGTATTGCCGTCTTTGACAAGGGGATGCGCGACATAGCCGGCCGACAGCATGTAGTCGTAACCGCCGGCGCCTGTCTCCGCATCGCCGTCCACGTCGATCGATACCTCCCAGCTGTACTCCAGCGCATGCGCCGGTACCCCCGTCCGGTCGAACGTCAACATCTCCGGAAGATCCCTGAGCTGAAGAGTGACGGTCAAAGTCTCTCCGTCCACCGCCGTCGTGACGCCGCGGATGTCGATGTGCCCGGCCAGCTCGCGGGCATCGTCAGCGGCTGCGGAGCGGTCCGGCGAACTTTGGGCGGCGGACGGGCGGCCCGGACCGAAGGGCGTGAGGCAGCCGACCTCATCGGAACCGCCGGAATACGCGTACGTCCTGAACGAGAGGCGCGACGCCGGCGTGATTCCGGGAATCCGGCCGCGGAGAATCATCGTGTCCGTCGCTGCCGATACCTCAAGGCTGGCGCCTCTGAATGACCTTATGCCGCCCCCCGGCCGCTTTTCCCAGACACTGGCCTTCGCCACCTCCTCTATCGGCGCCTCCGTGTTGTCCCCCTCTTGCGCAGGCGGCACGACGTGATAGGCGGAAAGAAGGTACTCAAAGCCGCCGTCGCCGGTCTCCGGGTCGTTGTCCGCGTCGACCGACACTTCCCAGCTGTACTCCATGGTGTTTGCCGAGGTCCCCGTCCTGTCGAACGTGAGCGTCTCCGGAATATCCCTGAAGCGGAACATGACGGTCAGGCGTTCGCCCGAAAGGGAGGTGCTGACTTTGGAGATGTCCAGGTAGGGGGCGGATACATCTGAGGTGTCATCGGTCGCAGTGTTTCCCGGCGTCACGGTTGGCTCGTCATCGGCACACTGGCTCGCGGGCGCGTTCCGGCCCGGCGTAGCGGGACATCCGACTTCATCGGTACCGCCAAAATAGTCGTAGGTCTCAAATGTAAGCTGTGATTCTGCCGTGATCCCGGGGATGTTCCCGGAGAGCGTTATCGTGTCCTCGTCCGGGGACACCTCGAGGGTTGCGTCGATCAAGGTCATAAAACCATCCGAGCGGGCTTTCAAGACGCCGGCCTCCACCACGCTCTCAATGGGCGTCTGCGCGTTATTCTCTTTTTCGGATGAGCGTACAAAATGGCTGGCCGACAACATGTACTCAGTGCCGTTGTTGCCGGTCTCCCGGTCGCCGTCTATATCGATCAACACTTTCCAACCGTACTCTCCGTAGTTTTCCGATATGCCTGTACGGTTGAAGGTGAGCGTCTCCGGAATGTCCCTGAGATGGAAGACAGCCGTCAAGGTCTCACCGGACAACGATGTGCTCACCTTGGTAATGTCCACATGTGAAGCGGCGGCGCCTTCGATCTCGTCGGTAACGGTCTGCCCCGGCGCGGCCCTGGCCGCGCCGGCGTCACACCCCCGTGGTTCCAAGCTCTTTCCGTACGGCTGGTAACAGGCGAACTGGTCGACATCTCCGGGGAACCGGGCATCAAGAGCTGAAAAAGTCAGCGGCGATTCGGATGTGATGCCAGGAATGACGGCGGTGATCGTTATGGTGTTTTCCTCGACAGAGACGGCCAGGCCGGCGTCCGCGAGGGTTCGGGTGGAGCCGCCGGGGCGTATCTCCCACACGCCGGCCTCCAGCATCTCTCCGATTGGCGCGGTTGTGTCGGCTTCAGTCCCTTCGTGTGACATGAAGGCGATGTGGTAGGCAGACAGCAGCATGTCGAACCCGCCGGGACCGGTGCTGCGGTCGTTGTCCGCGTCGATTGCGACCTCCCATTTATACTCCATTGCGCCCCGCCCATGCTCCGTGCGATTGAACCGCAACGTCTCCGGCAGGTCCTCGAGATGGAAGACAACGGTCAATCTCTCGCCGGACAGGGAGGTTTCGACTGCGGTGATGTCGATATGCGGGGCCGGCACGTCCGCCGTCTCATCGGCCAAGGTCTGACCAGGCGTAACTGCATCGTCAGTGTCACATCGGCTGGAGGGCGTGCTTTGATACTGCGAAGCAAAGCATCCGACCTCATCGAAGCCGTTCAGATAGTCGTACGTCCTGAATGCAAGCCGCGATTCCGGCGTAATGCCGGGAATGTTGCCGGAGAGCGTTATGGTGTCCTCTTGCGGAGATACCTCAAGGGCGGCGTCCGCAGCCGGCATGGAGCGCCCCGGTTCCAGGCTCCGGACGCTGACTTTCGTCCTGCTCTCTATAGGCGCCCTGGCGTTCGTCCCTTCTTCGGATGGGGGCACGGAGTAACTTGCCAACAGCTGGTACTCAAAACCTCCGGACCCTGTCTCCCGGTCGTTGTCTACGTCGATGAGCACGACCCATGCATACTCCAAGTAGCTTTCGGATGTGCCTGTACGATTGAATGTGAGCGTCTCCGGCACGTCCCTGAGATGGAAGACAGCCGTCAGCGTCCGGTCCGACAAAGAGGCGCTCACCTTGGTTATATCGATATGCGGAGCGGCAGCGCTCTCGCTCTCGTCCGATACGGTTTGCCCCGGGGCCGTCAGAGCCGCGCCGGCGTCGCACCCCCAGGGTCCCACACTCTCTCTGTATGGCGCATGGCAGTCTATCTGATCGGCCTCGCCGGCGAACAGGAAGTCATAAGTTGAAAATGTCAGTCGTGATTCGAATGTGATGCCGGGAATGAAGCCGGTGATCGTTATGGTGTCTTCCCCGGCGGAGACCGCCAGGACGGCGTCGGTGAGAGGGCTGGTGGAGCCGCCGGGGTTTATTTCCCAGACGGCGGCCTCCAACATGTCCCCGAGTGGCGCGGTGGTGTCGGCTTCAGTTCCTTTGTGTGACATGAAGGCGATGTGGTAGGCAGACAGCAGCATGTCGAAGCCGCCGGGACCGGTGCTGCGGTCGTTGTCGACGTCGATCGCGACCTCCCACATGTACTCCATGGAGCCCTCACCATGCTCCGTGCGATTGAACCGCAAGGTATCCGGCAGGTCCTTGAGATGGAACACAACCGTCAAATTTTCCCCGGACAGGGAAGTTTCGACTGCGGTGATGTCGGTGTGCGCGGCCGGTACGTCGGAGACGGTATCGGTTACGGCATCGCCCGGCCTGAGCGGCTCCACCGACTCGCATTGACTGACCTCATGCGCAACAGCAGAAGTTGTCCCTGTGGCCAGCAGGAGGATGACCAGAAGAAAGTGAAGATGGTTTTGAATCTTCATTGTTTGTTCTCCCAAGAGATAAGGGGTTCCCAACCCGGAACTTGAAGGTCGCGGTTTCCTGACGATCGTTCTGCCGCTCCACAGGCTGGGCAGTTTGCTCCATTATACACCCTTGCTTGTGGCGCGGTTTTTGGGGCACACTTCAGCAGTTCACTGAGAACTGAAAACAGACTATTTTGGACCCTCGCACCACTCTAACGCACGCTCCAATAGCTCATACATGATCAAATCAGTATTGGGCGCTTCTTCTCCGAAATTGGTTACTTCCATGAATTGAGCTGATGCCGTGAACATCCCAAAATTGAACATGGTCAGCGCCATTATTTCGGCGGGAGAAATGTCATGATCAGCGTCCGCTCCTCCTTGTTGCAACATTTCCTCCCATTCTTCTTTTGATGTGTTGGGTTGAGAACAGGACAAGATTTCATGCAGCAAGGCAGAGTATTGGTCTGCGGTGTACTGGTCTCCATTTTCGGACTCGAATGCTTTGGCGAAAACAGTTGCCAAGTCACGTATGCCGACCGGGACTCTCGGTTCCTCCGGTTCAACCGGCTCTGCGGGAATCGGCACGCAGGCGGTCAAGAAGAGTGCGAACAGTATGATGACGGCTGTCTTCAACATGATGTCTCCTGACTGTATAGTATAGGATATAGTGTAGAGATAGTATAGGGATAGTGTAGAGCCCATCACAACGTGCGCTGGATGCGCCAAACGGCTTGAAATAGGGATTACAGGGTTACTCACCGCCGCCCGACCCGGACAAAACATGGCAGGCCACCTGCTCGTAACCGTGCAGAAAATCATAGACATCAAACTCAAGCCGCGACTCTGACGTAATGCCGGGTATTGTTCCGATGAGCGTGATCGTGTTCTCTTCAGACGATACCTCAATGCTGGCGCTCCTCAAATGGGCGCCGCCAAGGCCATCCGGGTCCATCTTCCAGGTGTCGACCTGCACAGCTTCTTCGATAGGCAGATGAACACCCGCGTCACTGGACGGGTAGAATACAAAACGACTGGCGGCCAGCGAGTAATCGGCACCGTGCAACCCCGTCTCCCGGTCGTCGACCACGTCCACTGACACCTCCCAACTGTACTCCAACGCATCTTCTGGAACACCCTTCCTGTTGAACTCCAGCGTCTCCGGAACATCCCGGAGATGAAACAGGACGACAAGCCTGCCGTCGCCGGTCAGAGTTGTGCTGACCTCGGTAATGTCCATGTATGCAGGCAGCGTCTCCGAGACCGCATCGACGACACTCTGGCCCGGCCTGATTGCGGCATCATTTGATCGACACATATCGGTGGCTACGACCCTGATCGACGGACCATGACTGCTCATCTCTACGGAACCGGCAAAGTAGTCATACGCCCTGAACTTGAGCGGCGATGCCTCCGTGATCCCGGGAATCTCTCCCGCAAGCGTTATCGTGTTCTCCTCGACAGAGACCTCGACCCCAATATCGGCCTCTGCCTGAACCCTGTACCCCTCCCGGTCCAGCCCCCAAAGGCTGGCTTTGACGAAACCCGGTTGGGTTATCTCTGCCACGGTATTGCCGCCATCGGCGAAACGAGGCACGAAATAGCCGGCAGACAGCATGTAATCGAACCCACCGCTGCCCGTTGCCGGGTCGTTGTCGACGTCTATCGACACCTCCCAGCTGTACTCCAGGGCATCCTCCGGAACCCCTGTTCTGGCGAAAGTCAATGTCTCCGGCAGATCCCCGAGCTGGAAAGTGACGCGCAAGGTCTCCCCTTCCAGCGTTGTCGTGACGCCGCGAATATCAATGTGCCCGACCAGCGCGTGGGAATCATCAGCGGATGCGGACCGGCCCGGTGTTGCCGCAGAGCCGTCCGACGGACCCTGAAAAGGGGCTGGCCGACCCAAACTATACGGAGACAGACAACCCACCTCCTCGGCACCGTCCAGGTAGTCATACACAATGAATGCGAGCTCTGATTCTGCCGTGATTCCGGGGATCTCTCCCGAAAGCGTTATAGTGTCCTCTTCGGCCGACACATCGATGCGCGCCCATCCGAGAAAATCGAATTCGGGAAATGCCTCTCCCGTTGGCTTCAGATGCCATGTGTTGGTTTGCAGATTGGCCGTTGTGATAGCCATACTCCGGTCGCGGCCGCTGGAGCCGTAGGCAGCAACATATATCGAGGACAGAATATATTCGAACCCGTCGACGCCTGTTTCCTTGTCGCCATCCACGTCGATCGACACCTCCCAGCTGTACTCCAGATCATGCTCCGGCACCCCCGTTCTTTCGAACGTCAACGTCTCCGGAACGTCTCTGAGATGAAACACCACCGTCAGCGTCTCGCCGGAAAGG
This sequence comes from Caldilineaceae bacterium, assembly GCA_965200615.1. Taxonomy (GTDB): domain Bacteria; phylum Chloroflexota; class Anaerolineae; order Caldilineales; family Caldilineaceae; genus Bin5. The sequence continues at coordinate 4,814,994 of OZ241377.1, forward strand.
GACGTTCTGATCTCCGTCACATCCAGATGCGCGGCCAGAGAGTCCGAGACATCATCGATGACGCTTTCCCCCGCTGTAACCGCTCCGTCGATATCGCACTGGCTGGAGGACTTGAGGATGACTGGCGGTTCCCGGCAGCCGGCCTCATCGAGCTGGCCATTATGCTCGAACGTCCTGAACAAGAGACGCGAGTCCGGCGTGATTCCGGGAATCCGGCCGCTGAGCGTCATCATATCCGTCTCTGCCGATACCTCGAGGCTGGCGTCCCTTAGCTCCGAGATGCTCCCCCCTGGTTCCATCTCCCAAACATCGGCCTTTGCCACCTCCTCTATCGGCGCCTCCGTGTTGTCCTCTGCCTGCGCAGGCCGCACGATGTGACGCGCGGACAGAAGGTAATCAAACCCGCCGTCGCCGGTCCCCGGGTCGGCGTCTGCATCGATCGACACGCCCCAGCTGTACTCCATATAGTTTTTCAATGCGCCTGTACGGTTGAAAGTCAGCGTCTCCGGAATATCCCTGAAACGGAACGCAACGGTCAGGGTTTCGCCCGACAGGAACGTGCTGACTTCGACAATGTCCAGATACGGGGCAGACACATCAGCGACCTCGTCAGTTGCGGTCTGCCCCGGCCTTATCAGGACCGTGCCGGAACCGCACCCCCAGGATCCCACACTCTTCCTGTACGAGTCATGGCACGCTATCTGATCGGCCCCTCCGGCGAACTGCACGTCATAGGCCTCAAACACCAGTCGCGATTCGGAGGTAATGCCGGGAATGACGTCAGCGATCGTTATCGTGTCCGCCTCGACAACAATGGCCGGGCCGCCGTCTCTGTGGGTACTGGTCGAGCCATCGGCGTGTTGTTCAATGGTGTGTGTTACAGTATTGATGGAGCCATCGGGCTCTATTTCCCAGAGACTGGCCTCCACCATCGCCCCGATTGGCGCGAGCACGTCTGCGTCAGTCCCTATGCGCGACCCGTCCGCAATATGGTAGGCAGACAGCAGCATATCGAACCCGCCGGGACCGGTGCTGCGGTCGTTGTCGACGTCGATCGCGACCTCCCATGCATACTCCATTATGCCCGCCCCAAATTCCGTTCGATTGAACCTCAAGGTCTCCGGCAGGTTCCTGAGATGGAAGATAACCGTCAATCTCTGTCCGGCCAGAGAAGTTTCGACTTCAGTAATGTCGACATGCGCGGCCGGCACGTCCGAAACGGCATCAGTTACCCTATCGCCCGGCCTGATCGGCTCCACCGAAGCGCACTGATCGGGCGTTTGCGCGAGAACAGGGGTTGACCCTGAAATCAGCAGGAGGCTTGCCAGAAGAAGGTGGACGCAGTTCTTGATCTTCATTGTTCGTTCTCCCTGGAAATGAGGGGTTCCCAACCTGGACACCAGAGGCTTCTAATGTTCAGGTCGAGGTAGCGGCCGACGCCAAACATCTCGCAAACCTGTCGAAAAAAACCTGACAACAAGGGAACTGTCCTGTTACGGTTGGTTGACGCACTCGTTTTCAGCAAAACACCAGGTTATCATGTTGCTTGCATAATCGAACTCGTCTGCATAATCCCAGCAGGCTAACAACTCTCCCCTCTGCTCGGAAAGATATCCGTAGTACAAGCCAAGAGACTGCGTGGTTGCCAAGACCGGCAGATCCACATGGCCGATGCGTCCGATTTCTTCAACGGATTCGTTGATCAGTTCAGCGATTCTCTCTGCGCTCTCGGTGCATGCATGGCGCAGCTGCAAGAAGAACTCCATGTATACTGCCATCAGGAAGCCTTCATTCACGCTTGATGGGAGTGTTTCCACCACCTCTCGCGCGCCGTCCTGTCTTATGACTGACCTTGCCCACACACGGAGCCAGAGATCGTTCTCCATTTGGTCTGCGCTGAGAAGAGACATCGGCGCCCCGTCCTCGTGCTCCATCCGAAAATAACGGTTGGGACTTTGCACGTATGGCTTGTACGTTAAGTTCGGATCAGGGGTGGGCACGACGTAAAGCATCTCTGCCGGCACACTGGCGCAAGCAATGAGCAGCAGGGTTAGAGCGAGTGCGCCGAATACGGTTCTCATTGCTGACTCCTTTCTTGTTTAACACCTGAACTTGCGAGCGCCGGAATACAGTGTCGGATCCGTGCAGATGATCGCAAGTTCTGAAAAGCAGAGCAGGTTGTCCCTGCAACGGTGTCGCGCGTCGATGCGGAAACGATTTCTTCTTTCACCTTCCGTCAACAGAAACACGGCAAACCACCTGCTCGTAACCGTTCCGAAAATCATAGGTCTCAAATTCAAGCCGCGACTGTGACGTAATGCCGGGTATATCGCCGACAAGCGTAATCGTGTTCTCTTCAGACGATACCTCAATGCTGATTTCGCTCAGATATTCGGCGCCACCGCCTCCCGGGTCCATCTTCCAGGAGTTGGCCTGCACAGCTTCTTCAACAGGCAAATGAACAGCCGCTCCCCCGGACGAGGAATGCCTGAAGCGGCTGGCGGACATACGGTATTCATCTTCCAGATATCCGCCTGTTTCGCGGTCGTTGTCCACGTCGATCGACACGGACCAAAGGTACTCCAGCATAGTTTCCCGGACGCCCTCTCTGTTGAACTCCAGCGTTTCCGGAATATCCCGGAGATGGAAGACAACGGCAAGCGTCTCGCCGGTCAGCGTTGTGCTGACTTGGGTGATGTCCATATGGGCGGGCAGGGTGTCGGTGACGCCGTCGGACACAGTCTGCCCGGGCGGAATCATGGTGTCGTCAGAATCGCAGCGGTCTTCATATGTGGCAACGGACACAGGAGACAGACATCCCACCTTCTCCGTACCTCCCGAATAGTCGTAAGCCTCGAACGCGAGCGGCGACACGGTCGTGATGCCGGGAATCTCGCCGGAAAGGGTGATCGTGTTGTCCCCGGCAGATACTTCAAGGCGGGCATCATCGAAGAAAGAAAAAACCTTCTCCCGGCGTCATTTTTCGTGTGCTGACCTGTACATTCCTCCCTGCCGCTATGGGTGCCGTTGTGCCGCTTCTAACGGAGGAGGCGGACACTCTGTGCACGGCGGAAAGCGTATAGTCGATCCCCCCAAAACCGGTCTCCGGGTCATTGTCCGCATCGACAAACACCTTCCAGCCGTACTCAGTCTCATCGTCCGGCACGCCCGTTCTGTCGAACGTCAATGCCTCCGGAACGTCTCTGAGATGGAAAACGGCCGTCAGGGTCTCCCCTGAAAGAGAGGTGTCGACCGCCGTGATATCTATGTGCGCGGCAGGTACGTCGGACACATCGTCGGCCACGGCATTCCCCGCCCTGACCGGGGCGTCATACGGCGTACACTGTCTGAACGGCTGATGGACCAGGCTGTTCGAGAGAAAACAGCCGACCTCCTCCGTGCCGCCCAGGAAATCGAGCGCTCCGAACGCAAGCCGGGATGCCGCGGTGATGCCGGGAACTTTTCCGGAAAGCGTTATCGTGTTGTCTTCAACGGATACTTCGAGGCGGCCCTCTTCGATTGTCATGGCATCATGTTGATCCAGCTCCCAGGTGTGGGTTTGCACAACCCCCGACGCCTCTATAGCTGCGGTCCTATTGATGCCGCCGGCCCTAGGGAATACAAAGTGCATGGCGGACAGTGCGTAGTCGAACCCGTAAGAGCCTGTCGTGCGGTCGTTGTCCACGTCGATCGACACATCCCAGCTGTACTCCAGGAAATTCTCCGGCACGCCCGTTCTGTCAAACGTCAGCGTCTCCGGGACGTCTCTGAGCTGAAACACGACGGTGAGGAGCTCCCCGGAAAGGGAGCTGTTGATCTCGAGAATGTCGACATGCGCGGCCGGCACGTCGGCCGCGGCGTCCAGTACGGTCTGACCGGGCGTGATAATGGGCCGGTCAGGCATGCACTGGCTGGCGGCCAAGCCCGTGATCGACGGACCATGACTGCTCATCTCTACGGAGCCGGCGAAGAAGTCATACGCGCGGAGCTTGAGCCGCGACGCTTCCGTGATCCCGGGAATGTTGCCAGAGAGCGTTATCGTGTTGTCGGCGGCAGACATCTCGATCGCGATATCGGCCTCTGCCGGAACCCTGTACCCCCGCCGATTCAGCCCCCAAAGGCTGGCTTTGACGAAGCCCGGTTGGGTTATCTCTGCCACCGTATCGCTGTTTTTTGCGAGGGGATGCACGAAATAGCCGGCGGACAACATATAATCGAACCCGGCGCTGCCCGTTTCCGGGTCGTTGTCGACGTCGATCGACACCTCCCAGTTGTACTCCGGGGCATGCTTGGGCACCCCCGTTCTGTTGAAGGTCAGCGTCTCCGGCAGATCCCTGAGTTGAAAGGTGACGGTTAAGGTCTCCCCGTCCAGCGCTGTCGTGACGCCGCGAATATCGATATGAGCAACCAGGTCGCGTGCGATATCTTTGACTTCATCCTGCTCTGAAATAGTTGCGGATCCGTCCACCGAGCGCGATAGTTCCGATACTGCCGGCGGCTCTGCCGGTATGGGTACGCAGGCGGCGGTGAGAAGTGCGAGTGCGGCGGCCACAAGGTTTCTGAACATGGTGAATTCCCCCTGGAAAATGAAAGCGACATTCGGGCTTCGTCGAACCCGGCCGCCCTTTGGGACGTATAGACGCAGGCCGGGTGGGCCGAATCAACCGGGTTGGCAAGAGACGCCGTCCTGACCGAGCAGAATGTCATAGGTCGAAAACAGGAGGGGCGACTCGGACGTGACGCCCGGGACCTCGCTGATAAGCGTGAGCGTGTCCTCTTCGTGAGAAACGAGTATGCGGACATGGACGGGTACGTTTATCAGAAAAGTCACGTCCTGTTCATGATCATGCTTGGCCTTCCACAGGGTGCTTCGCACAGCCTCCTGGAAAGGGCGCGTTGCCGCCGGCGTGTCCGCTAAAACCCTTCTGGCGGAGTAGACCGCGCCCAGCATGTACTCGATCTGTTCAGACTCGGACGCCGCGCCGTTCTCCACGAAGATTTCAACCGTCCACATATATTCGGAGTGAAGATCCTTGACGCCTTCCCGGTTGAACGCCATCTCTTCGGGGATATCCCGCAGATGGAAGACGGCCGTCAGCGTTTCATCATCCAGGCTGGACGCCGCGCTGACGATGTCGATATAGGCCGGTATGTCCTCTGCGACGGGGTCGAATGCACTCTGCCCGGGCAGCATCCTGAGATAGCCGCCGGGACAGTCAGCCGGCTCTGCGGACGCAGCCAGCGCTGCCTGCCCCTGCGCCGGTTCCGACACGGCCAGCAGTCTCGACTCCTGCACCGCTCTTGTCGCAACGGAAGGCGCAGCCGGTGCAGCTGTGCAGGCCGCGGCAAGAAGAGTGAGCCCGACGAACAGAGTTCCTTTGAACATGGTTTGTCTCCTTACTCCTGCAGCGGGAGATCGATGCGCACGGTTGTGCCGCGGCCAAGGCCGTCGCTGGAAACGGAAACCGTGCCCCCGTGCGCCTCGACGACCGCCCGCGTAATGGCCAGCCCCAGGCCCGCGCCCCCTGTACGGCGACTGCGAGATTGATCGGCGCGGTAGAAGCGCTCCACAACGTGGGGCAGGTCGGCGGAACTGATCCCCGCGCCGTCGTCGGTTACGGAAATCGTGAGTTGCCCCCCCCCCCTCTTCGATGGTTGCGGCGATCTCGACCCGGCCGCCGGCCTGCGTATGGCGGAGGGCGTTGTCCAGCACGTTGCCGAGCGCCTGGCTCATACGCATCGGGTCCAGGTTGAAGTCCGGCGGGTCGGGGGGCAGCTGCAGCGAGAGCGCGATCCGGTCCATCTCCGCCTGTTGCTGCCAGCGCGCCAGCTCGGCGGTGAGCAGCTGATCGATGGCGCAGGGTTCAACGGTGAGCTGCAGATCGTCCGACTCGGTTTCGGCGAGCCAGCCGAGATCGCGCACGAGGTTGCCCAGCATATCGATCTCCTGAACAATCCGGTCGGCGGCCTGTGACGGGGATTGCAGGCCCTTGCGCAGCGCGTGGGCCTCGAGACGGATGATGCTGAGGGGCGTGCTCAGCTCGTGGGAGACATCATTGAGCAGGCGGTTGCGCAGGTCGCGTTGCGTCTGCAGGGCGGTCGTCATCTTGTTGAAAGCGCTGCTCATCTGCCCCAGCTCGTCGGAGGAGGTGACCGGGAGCAGGGCGGTGTCCCCGCGTTGAGCAACCGTGCGGAAGGCCTGGGTCAGGGCGGTAACGGGGGTGGAGATGCGCTTGGAGAGCCAGGCCGCCAGCAGGAGGGCAATGGCGACGGTCAGCAGCCCGCCGGTGACGGTGGTGTAGAGCAGGCCCCGGACAAAGTTGCGCGATTCGGTCGCGCCGAACTCCTGATAGAAATCCAGGATGGCATAACCCACCGCCCGGCGAGCGTTGAAGCCGGATACACTGACAACCTGCTCACCAGCGACTTGTCCATTCAACTCGGGCGCGGCCTGGTCCTGAAGCAGATCGGAGAGATCGTCGTACAGTTCATAGCCGTCGCCAACGTCGAGGAATACACGGATTTTATCTTCGCCGATCCTCTTGTGGAACAGGACATAGTGCTCCCCTTCCACACTGTCTTGCACAGTGTCTTCGATGCGTCGCACTTCTTCCCGGCTTGAACCGGCGGGAGGCCCTGCGCCTGCCCCTGCGTCGGACACCGTGACGACGAGCGTTTCCCAGCCGTCGGAGTAGGTGTAGGACTGGCCCAGCTTTTGGGCGACGAGATTGGCCACTTTGCTGCTGAGCTCGCCGCCGAACGTGTCCAGCCGGTCCAGCGTGGCATAGTATCCGATGCCGACGCTGAGGGAAACGGCGAACAGAATCAGCAGGACAAAGGCCCCCAGAAAACGCCAGTATAACGACATCATTCATCCCTGGTTACGAAGCGGTAGCCGGAGCCGTAGACGGTCTGTATCGGCTGGAACCCGTCTGCGGCGATCTGTTTGCGCAGACGGAAGATGTGGTTATCGATGGAGCGGTCATAGGCGTCGAAATCGTCATCGAAGGCGAGCGCGATCAGCTGGTTCCGCGTCAGCACCTGGTTCGGATGACGCATGAATGCAGCCAGCAGAAGGTAGAGCGTGCGGCTCAGACTGACCGGCTCTTCGTCAACCGTGACGCGCCGCGTCGTCTCGTCGATGGTGATGCGGCCGTGGCGCAGGCGCTGCTGGACCTTGTCGTGGACGCGGCGCAACACCGCCTTGGCGCGTGCGGCAACCTCCTCGGGGTCGAAGGGTTTGACGACATAGTCGTCGGCGCCGGTGTCGAGGCCTTTGGTGCGGTCGGCGAGGGCTGCCCTGGCTGTGAGCATGATGATCGGAACATCCGATTCGCGGCGCAGGATGCGGCAGAGCTCCATGCCGCTGAGGCGGGGGAGCATCAGGTCGAGCACAATCAGGTCGGGGGCAAGGCTGCGGGCAAGGTTGAGGCCGGTCCTGCCGTCATGGGCGACTTCGACCGCGAATCCCTCTTCCTCCAGGAATACTTTCAGCCAGTTCGCGATGGTTGTGTCGTCTTCGACGATCAGGATGAGGTGAGTCACTGTTCATTCTCGCAATGGACCCATGGGGAGCTCTCCCTTGCACAGTCAATAATATACGCGAGATGTCGCGAAAATATCTCAAATCGAGACAAATTCGGTCAGCGGTCCCATCTGCATTCTTGAAATACACAAGATCTGGTCTCATTTGGGATCTGCATCAGGTGTATAATTCCCATCTGTTTTCTTGCGAGATTACGAAATCGGACGTAGACTTACAGAAGCGAGGAGGCGTCTGAGGTAAAGGAATTCAATATGACAACCCAACCTGAATTGCCGCCCTACCAAGTAGGATACGACTTCCCTTGGATTACAGAAGTCACCCCCCTTTCACACTACAGAATTCGCCTCCAATACTCCGACGGAGTAACTGGCGAAATCGACCTGTCCGATTGCTCCAAAATGGAGATATTCTCCGAATGGCAAACCCCTGGCGCCTTTGAGAAAGTCAAAATCGGGGAATACGGCGAAGTGTGGTGGTCTGATATCGCAAGCCTGTGTCCGGATTCCCTATACCTCGAGTTGACGGGAAAAGAGTTTGAGGAAGTTTCCTCCCCGCATAGCGTATGGGAATAATTGCCCACCTGAGTCCAATATGACATACGCTTCCTGATCTACCCGCGAGAATCCCACAATCTTCCCCATTGCCACGTAACCCACAAAGGGAAAAAGGCGGTAATGGACCTCGAAAACATCTCCTTTATCCGTGGGAGACTAGACCCCAGGGCAGAAAGACGCGCCCTGAACTACGTGCGAAACAACCAGGAAAAATTCCTCGATGCCTGGCGCACTATGCGAGCAGGAAAACACCCCGAAGCGTTTGACTGACACATCCCCCCAATCCGTTCCGAGCCCTGCCTGCCCTGCAGCACAAATCACAGTTCAGACAACCCCGTAAAACCAAAACCGCAAAGGCGTTCTCCGCGTCCCTACTCTCCACCGGCCCCAGTGCGTAATCCAACGCGTAGCAGCCATCCCCACGCAGCCTCTCTTCGATCTGAAATTTTGCCCCGCCCTGACATATTTGCGACACGTTTCACCTCTATCATTAGCAGTGTATGAGGGACAGGCCCTCTAATAACCTATAGTGAAACGAGGTGAAAAATGAGAGGCAAGGGAACGAAGTGGAGAATGGCGCATATGCTGGCAATACTGGTACTCATCGTCACGATGATGGTAGCCGTCGGCTGTTCCCGGAGAGGGCAGAGCGGCGCCGACCAGAGTGCAGGCAATGTTACGGAGAGCCGCGGCGAAGGCAGCGAACACGGCAGCGGCGGTGAAGGCAGTGAGAGCGGTGGCAAAGGCAGCGAAGGCGGCGGCTAAAAACCGCAAGACCCTGTGACGCCCTCAAGTCGGAAACGAGCGGTCGTTACACTGTCAGCCGGGTAAGAACAGGCGCGGCGCCCCGGATGGGGCGCCGCGTTTGCATTGTTCCATTATGGGGATGGGCGTAGCCATTTGCGCTCGTAACCGTGCCGAAAGTCATGGACCTCAAATACCAGCCGCGACTCTGACGTAATGCCGGGAACATCTCCGACGAGCGTGATCGTGTTCTCTAATGTCGATATGCGCGGCCGGTACGTCCGAGACGGTATCGGTCAACGTATCACCCGGCCTGACAGGCTCTACCGAACCGCATTGACTGACCTCATCCTCCAAACTCAACCACCGGATCTATCTCTCAATCGTGAACGACACCCGCAGCATCGCTCCTGCCTCTACCTCGGCAACATTGTTCTCCATCGGAAAGGCCGCCCGGCTTATGAAGTCGGACCAGGAGGAAGCTCTGCATTGAGGAGCGCTTATCTCCTCGGAAACAGCGATGACCTCCTCCCCAAGAGACAGGCCCAACAAACGAGAAAGACGGCCTGCCCGCATCTTGGCATCGGCGAACGCATCCAGAATCGCTCCCTCCTCAAGAGCGTAGCAGTCTTCCACGATGAACGTAACCTGCGTGGACAGCAGCGCCGGCGCCTGCTGTCTTTGCAACGCCTTATGCAGCTCCTGCAGGAATTCCTGCAGGCCGCCGGGGTCGTCATGGACAAAGGAGATTTCACTCGTCGGGTGGGTGGGGGCGAAGAAGCTGTAGACGAGGTGTTTGATCTCCACCGTCTCTTCTCTTATCCCTCTTTCCAGCAACAGGTTACGGACATTTTCAACTTTCTCCGATTCGACTATGGGCATGTCATTTCCAACGCCTGGAAAACCGGGTTGGGAACCCAGAGTCAGATAGACTCGCGCGGCATCAGGTGGCGCGGAAGCGTATCCATAGCCGGTGACGGTAATGCCGGGCCGTCCATCAACATCCTCTTCCAATGCAGGTGCCGCGTAGCCATTTACGGGAGCAAAGAGGCAGGCCAGCACGATGAGCGAATTGATCAGGATCTTGTTCATCAGTTTCTCCTCTCAACTATCGGCGTACATCCGACAAAGTGCCAAAAAGGATAGAATGGGTGGGCGTATAGTGAGTCACGAAAAGTTTAGCACGAACTAAGATTTATGCTTGAACGATTCACCAAAACGGATGTGAGCGGCAAACGGGCGTCAATCACCTGTTGCGCGGTTGAATGAGCCAGAGGTAGGCGTCCTCGACAGTCGGGGAAGCCGGGACTGCATCGGCAGTGGGTTTTTCTTCCGCCAGCACTCGATAGTGGGTTCCCTGCTCCATGTGGGTGATGGCCACCACCTGCAAATCCTCTCGCGCCTGCACTGCCCCGGTCCACCGTCGTAAACGCCCAGACGCGGCCGGCCGTCGTCTGCAGCAACGTCTGGATATTGCCGTGAAAGCGCAGTTGCCCGCGGTCGAGCACCGCAAGACACGAGCAGGTCTGGGCGATATCCTCGGTGATATGGGAGGACAGCAGCACCAGCGCCCCTGAGCCAGCTCGACGAGCAGATTGCGGAAGCGCACCCGTTCTTGGGGGTCCAGGCCGGCGGTCGGCTCGTCGACGATGAGGAGTTTGGGATTGCCGATAAGCGCCTGCGCTACGCCCAGCCGCCGCTTCATGCCTCCCGAGTAGGCCCTGATCTTGCGGCCCGCCGCGTCGCTCAATCCGGTCAACTCCAGCATTTCCCCGATCTGCCGGCCGCGCTCTTCTGCAGGAACTCTCTTCAAGGCAGCCACAAAGGCCAGGAACTCGTGTGCAGAGAGATTGTCGTACATCTGGATCTCTTGCGGCAGATAGCCAAGCTGTGCGCGGATCTTCCATTTCTGGCTGCGGTCATCGACCTTCCAGTCTCCTACGTAAGCGGCGCCGCTGGTGGGCTTTAGCAGAGTGGCCAGCACCCGCATCAGGGTTGTCTTGCCGGCGCCGTTCGGTCCAAGCAGGCCGAACATCCCCATTTCAATTGTGAGCGAAAGATGATCGAGGGCAACCGTGTGTGTGCGGTAAAACTTCGAGCGGTAGACTTTGGTCAGGTCGTCGATCGTAATGTTCATCGTGTTCACACCGGCTTGAATTGAGGACCGGCTCTGCGGCAAGTCTGCGTGCAGCAGTCGATAAGGGCCTGTCACCCGCCGCTCATGGGGCGGGCGTTCGCGCTTCCCCGGGTGTACAAGAGATTTCGGAGGGCGGCAGTTCATAGCCGAAACCGTCTTGCAGAGTCCGTCGCACCGCTTCTTCAGTAACGGGGCCGCCGCCGGGGGGATGCGCTTGCGCCAGCGCGGCGATCAGATCGGCCAGCGCGTCGCGCCCCAATTGGGACTTGAACCCGTTGAGCGCAATGACGAAATGGGCAAGCTGGCAGTTGCGGCGTTCTGCCCAGCTGCCTACAGGAGGTTGTTCCGACAAAAGGACCGAAGGAACAAAGGCGCCGGTGTTGCCGCGGCTTTCCGACTCAGGAAGGGCCAGGCCATTCCACCTGGAGAGCTCCGCCTCAACAAACGCCCGTTCTCCCGCTACGGTCAGCACAAGCTCGTGAGCAACGACAACCGCAAATGCCTGCAGGAGAGGCGCTGCGTCCGACTGAGACTCCGGCTCCTCGTTCCAACGACCGTCTGGCGCCTGCGGATTTACGCCCCCCAAACTCTCCCGTATGCATCCCTGGTTTCCAGCGTCATCAGGGAGGCTACACGTTACGATAAAGCTTCGCAGGTTGCCGGACCTGCTCAACTCATTTCCTGGCCAGCGAACCTCATCTGAAAGCCAGGCGCGGCCTAGTTCGACCGCAAGATTCAATGCAGCGGCGGCTGGCGGTGTATGCTCAGTCCGGACTTCAGGCGGAGCTGCGGAGGATGAATCAGAGACGGTCACAGATATCGAAGAATAGTAGAAGCGGCTTTCAATCTCATTGGGGAATCCAATGAGAGATCCCCCTGTGGCTATGCCCTGGACATACGGCAGCTCAACCGCCTGGTACGCTGCGGGGGGAGAGGGATCGAGCCACTCGCCCAGGGCGCGGCGCAGTCGCAGAAGTTTTTGGGCGGTTGCCGTTGTCTGCTCAGTACTCAGCTTGCCTACCCACGTATCGCCTTCCTCAGAGGAATCGCGTCTGTACTCGCCTGCGGCCAGCAGGAGCTGCGGGGGCTTATCCCACGTGTAGATATCGACTCCACTGTCCTGTGCGATGACTGCCCCCGACGTCAGAACAGGGCCGTCCCGGTTGTTGAAAGAGATTCGGAGTTTATGGGCGTTTCCGGCGACATGCGGACCGGAAGACAAGGGCCATGCCAGCCAATCGCTGTCGCGCATCCATTGCAGCGCAGGTTCACTTACAAAACTGACGCGTTCTTTTCGAAATGAAGCCGGATTGTTCCCCGTTATGTTTGAGGCCAGTGTGTAATCCTCTCTCAGCAGGACAGGGACGCCCGTGTCCCTCAATTCCAATACAATGCCTTCATCAACCGGTACGGGCATCGGTAAGTTTTCAAGACGGATCAACTCACCGATGCGTTGGCTGGAAACCGATTTCCCGTCAACAGTCACCTCCGTTACGAGTAAACCGGGATTCAATGACAGTTCAACTGAATCATGCGTCGCGCCGGTTATGTTCTTCAGTCTCATTTTTGTGGAAGCCACCAGAATCCGGCCATTGAGTATGACGGCCTGCTCTACGGTGACGACCTCCCACGAATCGATCTGCTCGGCCGCAGGCGGGGGAACCAGACGCTGCGCGGCGTTGACGGAATAGTATTGCCAGGTCCCGCCCGCTGCGACGGCAGCCAGCAGCGCCAGACCGAAAAAGCCGCGCCGCCATTCGGGGGACCAGCCGGTTCTGCGGTCCAGCCGCGTATGACCGGCCATGGAAAGGACCAGCATAAGCGGGATGCAGCCCAGATAAAACAGGAGGAAAGAGAGCAGCAAGGGACGCTCTGCCCCCAATCCGGCCACCGGATTCAGGTCCAGCGTCAGCAGGGTGAAGTTCAGCGGCGTCAGCAACGTGGCCGTGGGCATCAACAGGCCCAGCCAGGTGAGCGCGCTGACGGCGGCAACGGCTGCAGTCACCACATAGGCGTTGCGCGCCAGCAGCGCCAGGGCAATGACCGCGCCGGCGGCCGCCAGCGTGACCGGGAGGAGCAGTAGCAGATAGTAACCGTAGAGCGATACGACGTTGCCCGCGGGAACGGTTCCGGCAATGGTCAGAAACGCCAGCACGAGAAAGCCGGTGAGGGCGAGCGTGACGCACAGAACCAGGGCAACGCCGGCAAACTGGCTGAGAACCAGGAGGGGAAGCTCCAGAGGGGTTGTCCACAACCAGTCTTTGCGCGGCCCTTTATTCTGAACGATCAACGGGCTGATGAGCAGAGCCAGCAGCGGCAGCTGGAAGAACAGAATGTTGTTGCTGACGCGGACGACCAGCATGCCGCTCCCGCCGCTCAGGTTGTCAGTGAAGATTACGGTACCGGTCAGGGCCAGCATCAGAACCGCGTAGATTACAAAGGCGGAACGCCGGGCAAAAAGGGTGGCCCGCACGACGGTCAGATCGATGAAAAGTCTCATGCGTCTTCTCTGCCTGCGGACAGCAGCAGCTCCTCGTTGTTGACGAGACGGCATGCGTCGCCAATGAGAACGCCGGAAACGACGCAGAGGACCAGCCGGTTGGCCCACCAGGCCGGATGCTCGCTATTCTCCGCTGCAAAATAGGTCAGGAATGGATAGAGCAGAGGAAGGCCCAACCAGGCGTGACGAAAGACCAGGCCGCTTCCCCATAGCAGGGTTACGCAGAAGCCGCCGCCGACCCAGGCGCGCAGGCGCAAACCGCTCCAAAGACCTGTCGCGCCGAACAACAACATCACCGGCAGCGCCGCCAGACCCAACTTCAACAGATTGATCTGCGGCTGCCCTGCCAGTTGCCAGATGAAGAGAAGAACAGCCAGCCACGCAAGCAACGCGGCCATAAGCAGCACGGACAGCCGTTCAAGAGCTAGCCGACGGTGGGCGGCAACAGGACCTCTCCAAAAACGAAGCTCGAATAGAGATACGCAACCGCGAATGGCTGGCCGGTCTCTCTGGAAGGATAGAGCAGGACGGCAACAACAACGCCGAGAACGGGAAACAGAACCAACTGCGCCCGGTAAATGCGGAATTGGGACCAGACAGGCGGAGTCAAGGTCGGCATCCGGGACTCGCTTTTGTAAGGCCGTCTAGTGGGGCTGTTGCCTCATCGTCTTGCGCAGGCGGAAGACCAGCCAGAGAAATGGTAAGGGAACAAGGAATCGCGTCAACTCTTTTATAACCTCGCGACCGGATTCCGGCCCAAACCAATTCAAATTCAGATGAGAAAAGCTATCCGACATCGCAGGTGGCGCATTGGCATAAACGACATACACCGCAATGGAAATCAGCAGATATCGAATCTTCCTTTGCTGAACGCTGGCAAGAACCAGCACCGATGTAACCACATTGAAGAACAACAACGTAGTTATCCAAAGTACGGGGTAATACCAGGCCGCAAACGGATGATACGTCCAGTTCAGCCAATTCGCTATCTCTACAAATGAGTGCTTGATTGTGTTCCAATGTTCTGGGCTGATGTTAGAAAAATGTGGTTCAATTTTAAGCAGCAGTGCGAGATAGCTGTAGCCTATCCCGAACAGCACACCGTCCTGCCACAATCTCACTTTCGTCGCAACATAGCGGAAAATCAGCCAGTGGCCTACTTCTCTGATCAGCCCAAAGATGAGCGATTCCAGAATCCAGGGGAAGAAAATCCTTGCTCCCGAATAGTATACGAGGAAGAGCAGGATTGGGACGAAAGCATCATGATATGAGAGTTCAACAACCGTTTCACCCAGAAGTGGGTACGCAAAATAATTGATGACAAAAGCCAAAAGGCAAAAGAGCAGGCTGCCCCAGTGCGCGTTTGTGCGTTTTTGCCAGATGACTATGGCGGCGATGGGGAGGACGGTAACCAGCGAAAATTTTGCAATGAAAACGAGAATGTTAATGAACATCCAGGGTGTGGTTCCCTTCTTAAGAGGACCGGTTCACCTGCCTCAGACTCAATGTGGCCCTCTGCCACTTCTTCAATGCACTACCGGATCCCGAAGCTGAGCGCTGTCGTCGTATACGCAATAATCTTGTGAACTCAAGTATATAGCCCCAAAAAATGCCCTTCAAAAGGATTTGAATTCCCGCCGGCACATGAACCGGTATCAGGAAACACGCCAAGACCGACCCAGTTCTTGCAGAGGCGCAAAATGATCCTTCACAGGGGATTCACAGGACCTACACGCTCACAGGAAAACGACCCACACACACGCCAACTTACTCGCCGCTCTCGTCAGCGTCCGGTTCACTCTCGCCGAATAGCGGCATGTTCGCGGGCCGCTGCAGTAACGTCCCCATGCGTATGCGGGCGATGCGGCCAGCTCGTCGACGCCACTCTCTATGGCCAGCTGACAGGTTTGCTCAAAGAGCTCAATGGCCGCGGCGGCGTCTCCTTCCACTTCAGCCACGTTTCCCAACAGGAAATAGCCCTGCGGGTCCAAGGCATCCAGGGCCAGCGCCTCCCGGGCCTTCCCAGCCTGCCCCAGCTTGTCGCGAACGACCGCCTCCCAGATCAACAGATCCGCGTCCGGCTCGGTGAGCAGCGCCTTCGCCTCCTCAATGACCGCCAGCCCATCCTCCCAGCGCGCCTCGAAGGCCAGATACCGCAACTCGGCGATCGCCTCGGACGTTATAACGGAGTTGGCGTCCGCCGGAATGACAAAGGTGAACAGGGCCCAAACCATCGACCGGTCAAGAGTGGCCTACATTCTAGCGGATTTCGCGTCCGAGGCGAAGTCACCCCTCAGGCGGGGGCGCATCCCACCCCTAATTCGTGCCGTAATCGCCGTCGGGGTGGTCGGGCGTTCCCAGTTTCCAGTAGCCCCTGGTCACCATTCGTTCCGGGAGCAGGCCCCTGTCTTCGATGAGGTGGCGACGAATGCAGCGCATGGCCCCCGTCTCCAACGCCATCCATACGTAGCCGCGGCCCGCTGGAATTTGGGCCTGTTTCACCGCCTGCTCCAGGGGCACGCCGGCAGTGAGGCCATACGGCTCCCGGTACAACCACCCCGGCAGATCATCATCTATTGCGGGCAGCGGGCGGCGTTCCTGCTCGTCCGTCACCTCGAACAGGGCGGTGATCTGCCGTTCGGGCAGCGCCTGCAGGACCTGGACGGCAGCCGGGATGCCGGTGTCGTCGGCCAGCACAAGGTACCAGTCGCCGTCCTGCGGCGGGACCCAGCCGCCCCGCGGTCCGGCCACAATGATGCGGTGCCCCGGCCTGGCGGAGCGCAGCCAGTTGGAGGCCGGGCTGTCTCCATGAAGGAGCATCTCCACTTCGAGCTCCAGCGTTTCAGCGTTGTAGCGCAGGGGCGTGTAGGTGCGGAGGAACGGCGGCGTAACGCCTTCGGCAAAGACCGGACGGCGGCCCTCATAACGCAGGGGCTGCGGCGTGTCCGTTACGCCCGGGGGAGGAAGTATCAACTTGACGTGCGAACCCGGGTCGGCCGGCTCGAATCCGGACAGCTCCGGACCGTGCAGCACCAGGTTGGCTACCCGGGGCGTCAGCCATTGCAGGCGACGGATTGTGACTGGATAACGTGGCGGCAGGCGGTGCGGCCTGTTGTGTACCGACTCACTCATTGGAATCTCCCATAGCTCTTGGTGTGAACTCCGGTTTTGTCTTACGTTGACATGCTCTCAACTGCGAGGAGAGAGGGCAGGCACAAGGCCTGCCCCTATGGGGAATTTGTGGGGGGCGGCGTGCGAGGGCGGGCGGGGGCAGGCATAAGGCATGCCCCTACGAAGACTATTGTGACTGAACACTGAACACTGCTGTTATCCAATCGCGAAATAGGCCGCTACCGGTCTGTCCGCATAGGAGTGGACCGGAACCTCCAGGTCGAAGATCTCGGCCATCCAGGGCGCCGTGATGATCTCTCCCGGCGAGCCGTCGGCAACGATTGTTCCGTCCTTCATGGCCACAACGCGATCAGCGTGAAAGCTGGCGAAATTGACGTCGTGCAGCACGATGACGATCGTCTTGTTGAGTTCCGTGGCAAAGCGGCGGATCAAGCCCATAGTTTGCGACGCGTGGCGCATGTCCAGGTTGTTGAGTGGTTCATCAAGCAGCACGTAGTCCGTATCCTGGCATAGCACCATGGCGATGAACGCTCGCTGCCTCTGCCCGCCGGAAAGTCGGTTGATCGGTCTTGCGGCAAACTCCGCCAGCTCCAGGAAATCGATCGCCTCATCGACGTGCCTTGCGTCTTCAGCGGTCAGACGTCCCCGCGAGTAGGGGAACCGCCCGAACTCCACCAGCTCCTTCACTGTGAGCCGGACCGCGACCTGGTTTTCCTGGCGCAGAATCGACAGCTTCTTGGCAAGGACATTGCCGGCGGTGCGCGACACGTCGAGCCCGTCCACCCGGATTTCGCCCTCGTCCATTGGCAGCAGCCTGCCGATCATCGACAGCAGCGTGGACTTGCCCGCGCCGTTGGGGCCGACGAGCGCTGTTACGCCGCCGCCCGGAATCGTGAGCGACACGCCGTCCACCACCGTGTTCGGTCCATAGCGCTTGGTGACGCTGGACAGCTCGATCAACGCCCCGCCTCCCGCAGCAGCAGCAGAATGAAGTAGATGCCGCCGATGAAACTGATTATCACGCTCAACCTGACCACCGACGCGAAGACCTCCTGCAGGAGAAACTGTCCGCCTATCAGCGCGATTGCGGCGATCATCCCCGCCGCGGCCGGCGTGTAGCGGTGGCGAAAGGTGCCGGTGAGCTGGTAGGCCATGTTGGACACCAGCAGACCGAGGAACGCCACCGGGCCCACAAGCGCGGTCGACACGGAAACCAGCACCGCGATCGCGGCCAGGCACTGACGGACCACTGCCCGGTGGTTCACCCCCAGATTGATGGCGTGTTCCCGGCCTATGGCCACGGCGTCCAGCTGCGCCAGCAACGGGCGGGTGGCAACAGTTATCGCGACGACGGCCGCCGCCGATACCAGCAGCAGCTCCCTGTTCACGGTACTGAAGTTGGCAAAGAGCAGGTCCTGCAGGGTCATGAACTCATTGGGGTCCAGCAGGCGCATAATCAGCGCGGTCAGGCTGGTGAAAACCGTACCGGTGATGATGCCCGCCAGGACGAGGAGGAACAGGTCGCGGTTCTCGCCTCCGAAGAGCAGGCGGTAGAGGACGGCAGCGAAGGCCAGCATGATCCCCACTTCAATGCCGAACCGCAGCCGTACGTCCAGCGACAGGAAAGACAGCGTGCCGAACAGGAAGGCGGCGCCGGTCTGAATCAGCACAAAGAGGGCGTCGAACCCCATCAGGCTGGGCGTCAGTATGCGGTTGTTGGTGATCGTGTGGAGCAGCACGGAGGCGTAGGCGACAGCGAATCCCACCAGCAGCATGCCGCCGACCTTGCGTCCGCGCAGCTCGAGAGCGAAATCCAGCGAACCTTTGAGATGGTAGGTCATGAAGAGCGCGGTTACCATCACCAGCAGTATGCCGAGCAGCAGCAGAACCGTAACCGGACGCCCGCTTTCCGGCATCCCGCGTCCGCTCATGGCA
This sequence comes from Caldilineaceae bacterium, assembly GCA_965200615.1. Lineage (GTDB taxonomy): Bacteria > Chloroflexota > Anaerolineae > Caldilineales > Caldilineaceae > Bin5. The sequence continues at coordinate 4,833,542 of OZ241377.1, forward strand.
AACGCCGTGCGCCACCGGTCAGCCAGCATTGAAACGGCTCCTGAGGACGAGGGCAAGGAAGATGGCGCCGCCCACGACCCCGACCACGGTCCCGACCGGGATCTCGTAGGGGAAGCGAATGGTGCGGCTCACGATGTCGCATACCAGCACGAAGAATGCGCCGCTGACCGCGGTCAGCGGCAGCACGCGCCGCAGATTGTCGCCCATTGTCATCGTAACCAGGTTGGGAACGACCAGCCCCAGGAAGGGTATGCCCCCGACCACGACGACGACCACCGCGGAAACGGAGGCCGCGAGCGCCATCCCGCCGTAGAGCACCCTGTGGTAGTTCACGCCCAGGTTGACCGCCACATCGCGGCCCATCCCCGCCAGTGTGAAACGATTGGCGAAAAGGTAGGCGACCACGGTCATGGCTCCGACCAGGTAGAGCAGCTCGTAGCGCCCGCGCAGGATGCCGGAGAAGTCGCCATTGGTCCAGGCGCTGAGCGACTGCAGCAGGTCGTAGCGCAGGACAAGAAAGGTGGCGGCGGCCTGAATGACGCCGCCCAGCATGATTCCGATCAGGGGGACGACGATGATGTCGGCGAAACGCAGCCGCTGGACCAGGAGCATGAACAGCGCCATTCCGCCCAGCGCGAAGATCACGGCGATCGTCATCTTGAGAAAGACGGAGGCGCCGGCAAACCAGATGGTTGCGACGACCAGTCCCAGGCTGGCTGCGTCGACGGCGCCGGCGGTGGTGGGCGCGACGAAGCGGTTGCGCACCAGGCTCTGCATGATCAGCCCCACCACGCCCATGGCGGAGCCGGAGAGCAGGATCGCCGCCAGCCGGGGTACCCTGCTCACCACGAATAGCAGCATTTTGGACGATTCGGCCCGAAGGAGATCGGAGAGGCCGATCTCGCTGACCCCAATGAAAAGGGACCAGGCGGAAACGAGCGTGAGGGAGGCCAGGGCCAGGCCCAGAAGGGCGGTATCTCGAAAGCGCCCCGCCGCCGGCCCCCCGCTGCGCGCCGACGTCGCCATGCGCTATTGCAGACCGGCCTTGACGTCTTCGACAACCTGGAAGAAGGCGGGCAGGGCGGTCCAGGCGATGTACCAGTCGAACGAGTTGACGTAGACTACCCGTCCGTTCTGCCACGCCGGCGTCTGCTGCACCAGCTCGTTGTCGAGGATCTCGGCCGCGGCCTTGCCCTCCTCGCCGATCGCCGAGGCGCGGTCGATGACGAACAGAACGTCCGGCTGCATCTCCAGGATGTATTCGAAGGAGACGGCGTCACCGTGGGTCGCCTCGCGTTCCAGGTTCTCGTCGGCGGCAGCGTACCCGAAGGTGTCGTGGACGAAACCGAAGCGGGAGCCGGGGCCGTAAGCCGTAACCTCCGCGCCCGTGGTCATCAGGATCAGCGCCCTGCCCGCATCGGCCGCCTGGGCACTCACCTTTTGGACCTCCGCGTCCAGCTCGGCCAGGCGTTCCTCAACCCGGTCTTCCACGCCGAATATCTTGCCCATGTTACGGTGCTGTTCTTGGAACTTGTTGTAAAAGTCCTCCCAGACGGTCAGGTCGGCGGTGGGCGCGATCTCCTTCATGTCGGCGTAGATTCTCGAAGAGCGGCCGGCCACGATGATCAGGTCGGGCTCGAGGGCGTTGATGGCCTCGTAGTCCGGCTCCCAGACGCTGCCCAGCTCCGCAAAGTCGGGGTTGTTGAGGGCGTCGGCGTACTTGTCAGGAACCGGCACGCCCAGCCCCAGCAGACCGGCAATTCCCTCCACGCCCAGGTCGTGCAGCGAGAGCAGCGCGGCAATGTCGGCAACAACCACCGTCTGCGGGTTGACCGGCACCACGTCGGTTCCCGAGTAGTGCATGATCTCCACCTCGGAGGGCACGGCATCGGCTGTGTCGGCGGGCTGGGACATCGCCGCGCCGTCGCCGGCCGGGACCGGAACACAGGCGCCTGCCATAAGGAGCCCGGCCGCCGCCACCACCCGAACCATGACTGAAATTCTCGGGAAGATATTCACCTTCAACATGGAAGTCCTCACTTTCTGGAGATGTATCAGTTCTGGAGATGTATCAATGCAAAACGAGCGATAAAAGTTTAGCACAGCGACAGGCTGAAAATCGCGAAATTTGGCAGCAGTTTATTGCGGCATCTCTAAACGCATTTGTTAACGAAGGTTCATGACGGAGTTAACCGCAGTTGCGAAGCAGGAGCGCTTTGCCGGGGAACAGGGGTGGGGAGAATAGTTTTACAGTGAGCTTGGCCTCAAAAACTGGACCACAAGCTAAGGTGTATAATGGAGCAATTCACCAAGCCTGTAGAGGGGCAGAACGATGGTCAGGAAACGGCGGCAACACACGGCGGCAGTGTGAGTTGCCGGGGCTGAATCGGGGCCTCCTTCTACTATCAAACGGCTTCCGAGTCGACGCTGAACCTGCATCTGATGCGCCTGTTCGCAAAGCGGTCGGTCTGCCGACATTGACGAGCAATTCCTGCGCACGCCCTTCTATGGCTGGCCCAAGATGACAGCCTATCTGCGTCGGTTGGGCTACGCCATCAATGGCAAACAAGTCAGACGGCTGATGCGTCTGATGGATATTCAAGCGATCTACCCCAGGCGAAGCAGCAGTTCACCTGGCCAGGGGCATACACAGCAACTGAACGGTTCGCCTCTCCTGTGCACTACGTATGGCCGAATCAACGATTTGCTGGCCGATCCGACAGATCGCCGGCGACAACGGGCCCTCCGGCTTCTGCCCAGTCTCCAAACAGTTCATGAAATACTGGATCACATTCTCGTTGGGCGGCGAGAGCCGGTCAACCGGGTGGTCATAGCCCGCGGGACACGCGTGCGTCTGAACGCGTACGGTGTCTTCGTAGTCGTAGCTGCTGATCGTTCCCTCGCTCCCCTTGAGCACAAAGCCGCATTTAGGCTGAGGCTGCAGGGTCCACGGGTCTGTGAACGTGCCCCAGCGGGTCTCAAACTTGGAGAGCCCGAACGGATATTTGCAGATGGTGATGCTGTGCTCGTCCACTTCCAGGCCGGCCGGCTCATCCACCACGGTCGTTACTTCGAGCGGGGCTCGGCCGTCCAGAAACCAGGTCCCCAGCGTTACCCCGTAACCCAGATAGTCCAGGAGTGAGCCGCCCCCCTCGGCCTTCTGATAGAACCAACTCTCGCTTTTTCGCCGCCGGTACTCTTCGTCGGTCTCCTCCTTGTCGGCAACGTGGAAAAGGGGTCCGCGATTGCCGTCATAGTAGTGGACCTCAATCAACTCGCCGATTGTCCCTTCTTCCAGAAGTCGTTTGGCCGTCACGTGACAGGGGTACCAGCGCAACGGCCAGTTGATGATGAACTGCTTCCCCGTTTCATCCATCGCCGCGATCATCTTGTCGGCAGCGGCCAGGTCAGAGGCAAACGGCTTTTCCAACAGCACGTGTACATTGAACGGGGCGACCTTGAGCACCCATTCGGCGTGGGTTGCCGTGGATGGACACAGTAGAACGATGTCCGGTTGCGCCCTTTCCAGGCACTCCCGGTAGTCGGTAAAGACTCGCTGCGCCGGAATGGCGAAGTTGTCGATTGTGGACGCCATCCTTTCTCTGTCGGCATGACAGATTCCGACGATCTCCACATCGGCGTGTTCATGGCACTGGCGCAGGAGATCCCCCATGTGCGAATGATCGAAGTTTATACCCGCAACTTTCCAGGTCATTTTTGCGTCTAATCCCCAGCAGCGCTAAATGTCAGCGACGTACGTGCGTTGCCACTGAATCCATGCCGCGCCGCGCCTAACTTCAGACCGAATGGTAATGGGATGGGCACGAATGGTGTCCCAGGCAAGGAGAGCATTGCAAGCCAAGCCTGCGAGACGGCGCCTGTTCCGGCCCCCATGTTTCCGGCAATTATCGCAAAGTTTCGGAAAGCGTGTCAATTGGGCTTTGCGCCGGCTACCGGAATCCAAGATAATACGCTGGAGAAGGCGTTTGCCAGCGGCAACGGTAAGCTTTGGATATTTTCTGAACCAGGATGGCCGACGATTTCAACTCATTCTATAGCCATGGCTTCGTCCGCGTGGCCGTGTGTGTGCCGAATGTCCGGGTAGCGGACCCGGAGTTCAACACGGCGCACACGTCGGGCCTGGCTGCCCAGGCATCGGATGCGGGCGCCGCCATTGCCCTCTTTCCCGAACTGGGTATCTCTTCCTATGCTATCGACGACCTGCTGCAGCAGGAAGCTCTACTGGAAGGTGTCCGGTCTGGCCTTAGCCGGATTGTTGAAGAAAGCCGGCAACTGACGCCGGCGCTTCTGGTCGGCGCGCCGCTCCGATTCGAGAACCGGCTGTTCAACTGCGCGGTCGTCATTTACCGCGGCCAAGTGCTGGGTATCGTGCCGAAGACCTATCTACCCAGCTACCGCGAATTCTATGAAACGCGCCAGTTCAGCGCAGCCCGCCATGCCGTCGGACGGGAGGTACAGTTCCTCGGCAAAACAGTGCCCTTCGGCAACGATCTTCTGTTCAGAGCCGTATCGGGCGCAGCGGAAGACGCGACAGAATACCAGGACGGCCGGCCCCATTCCGTGCAGGAGCCGGCAGGCAGGGCTGACGGTAGATTTGTCCTGCACGTGGAGATCTGTGAAGACGTTTGGACGCCGATCCCTCCCAGTTCTTACGCCGCGCTGGCCGGCGCCACAATCCTGGCCAATCTATCTGCTTCCAACATTACAATTGGCAAGTCGCTCTATCGCAAGGACCTGTGCGCAAGCCAGTCGGGTAAGTGTATTGCCGCCTACCTCTACTCGGCGGCGGGTCCGGGAGAATCGACCACAGATCTGGCGTGGGATGGGCATGCGCTTATCTACGAAGATGGCGAGCTGCTGGCCGAATCGGAAAGATTCGCCGACGGCGAGCAGATCATCATCGCCGATATCGACACCGAACGCCTGGCGCAAAGCCGCATGAGGCAGACCAGCTTCAATGACGCCGCGGCGCTACACCGACCTCAGTTGGAGGCAGTTCGGACCGTAAGCTTCGATTTTCAGACGCCGTGCCTGGTCACGGATGCTGCGGGCAGAGATTCGAATGCCTGCTCGCGCGGAATCGACCGTCTCCAACGCAAGATCGAGCGCTTTCCCTTCGTCCCCAGCGACGCTGTGCGTCGCGACGATCAGGCCTACGAGGCATACAACATTCAGGTACATGGCCTGATGCAGCGTCTCAGGGCCACCGGCATCGAAAAGGTTGTCGTCGGCATCTCCGGTGGACTGGATTCGACCCAGGCGCTTATCGTCGCGGCGCGCACGATGGACCGTCTCAAGCTGTCGCGCGCGAACGTCCTAGCCTACACGATGCCAGGGTTTGCGACCAGCTCGAATACGCGATCCAACGCCCACCGCCTAATGGACGCATTCGGCGTCAGCGGACACGAGCTCGACATTCGGCCCTCGGCGATGCAGATGTTCCGAGACATCGGCCATCCCTTCGCGGAAGAGGCCCCGGATTACGACATTACTTTCGAGAATGTGCAGGCCGGCGAGCGCACCAGTCATCTCTTTCGGCTCGCCAACTACAATGACGCGCTCGTTCTGGGCACCGGCGACCTCAGCGAACTGGCGCTGGGTTGGGCCACCTACGGCGTTGGCGACCAGATGAGCCACTACAATGTCAACGCCTCCGTTCCCAAGACTCTGATTCAACATCTGATCCGCTGGGTGATCGCTACATCGCAGTTCGATGAAGCCGCCAGCACGGTACTTCAGTCCGTGTTGGACACTGAGATTTCACCAGAACTGGTGCCGGGTGACGGGACGGCCAGCGGGCCGGCGCAGTCGACCGAAGACAAGATCGGGCCCTATGAGTTGCAGGACTTTTTCCTCTACTACATCTCGCGGTATGGCTTCCGGCCCAGCAAAGTTGCCTTCCTGGCGTTACAGGCCTGGGGCGATCGCAGCCAGGGCATGTGGCCTGAATTCCTGCCGGACCACAAGCGAAATCAGTACGATCTACCGGAAATCAGAAAGTGGCTGGAACTGTTTCTATTCCGCTTCTTCCAGATCAGCCAGTTCAAGCGGACAGCGGTTCCCAATGGCCCCAAGGTGGGCAGCGGCGGGTCTCTCAGTCCGCGAGGAGACTGGCGTGCCCCCAGCGACTCCTCCGCAGCAGCCTGGCTGGCCGAGCTGCGTCAAAACGTTCCGGACTGAGAACGGCGGTCGCTCGAGATTCGGAACCCTCAAGAGGCGCATGCAACGGCGGACTTAAATTTGTTGAGCGGGGAAGCCCCTCGTTGAAAACTCAAACAGCTAACCGACAGCTGCCCAAACTGCCCTGCACGATCTCGGCGGACTTGCCACAAGCCGAAACACTCGGTCCACGCAGAGATGTTGCTTCAGTTGCGGCGATTTCGCGGTCGGCGGGGTCGGCTTCGGCGACGTCGCTTTCGTCCTTGTGAAGCGGACCGCTCTGCGGGCTTCTCTTCGGGAAGGGCCGGCGGCGCGTGCAGGGAGTCCTGATAGAAATCATCGACAAGCATCGCCAGCAACGTCTGGCCCTCGTCGGATTCCATCCACTCGTCTACCAACGGCCGGAACCTTCGCATGCGTTCGCTCTGCAGATTATCGCGACCGCGCAGCTTGGACTCCAGCAGGGAGGTGACGCGCTCGGAGACGGTGGCGGCAACCTCACCATCGGTGGGCAGCTTGCGCTCTTCCAAAGGAATGCTGTACCGTTTGGCGATGCGCTCCATCTGCATGCGTTCGTCGAACGACGCCGTCAGGGAGATTGCGGCCCCGGAGGAGCCGGCGCGTGCGGTGCGCCCTGCGCGGTGAATGTAGGATTCCGGATCTTCCGGCGGCTCATACTGGAACACATGAGAAAGCTCGGGAATGTCAATGCCCCGGGCTGCCACATCGGTCGCTACCAACAGTCCCAGCTTTCCCTCCCGCACTCGACGCATTACCCGCTCACGCTCCTGCTGACTGAGGTCGGAGCTGATTTTGTCGGCGTCGTAACCGAATCTCTGCAGAACGATTGTCACATAGTCGACCGTCCGGCGCGTGTTGCAAAATACGATCGCGGCCGCCGGATTTTCCACTTCGATCAGCCGCACAAGGGCCCGGTCCTTCTTCATGCCCGGATCGGCGTAGAGAACATGTTCGGCCTCGGCTACGTGGACGCGATCGCGGCTCAGGCTGAGAAATTCCGGCTCGGTCAGAAACTGCTGTGCCAGCCGCAAGACATGTGCGGGAAAAGTAGCCGAAAACATCGATCCGTGGATTCGCCGCGAAGGCAGGAAGGTCTTCACCTGAACCATGTCCGGGTAGAAGCCCATCGACAGCATGCGATCGGCCTCGTCGAAGACGAGCTGATGCAGTTTATCCAAGCGCAAATTGCGCTGCAACAGGTGATCGAGGATGCGTCCCGGCGTGCCGATCACCAGTTGCGCGCCTTCGCGGAGCGCTGACGTCTGGGGGCCGTATTTAACGCCGCCGTAGACAGCAACGCTGCGCACGCCGGTTGCCTCTCCCAAGAGCGCGGCCTCTTTTGAGACCTGCAGGGCCAGCTCACGAGTTGGCACAAGAACCAGTGCCTGGCAGACGCGCTTGTCCCGTTGAATCTGGTGAAGAATGGGAAGCAGAAATGCGCCGGTCTTGCCGCTCCCCGTGCGTGACTGAACCATCAGGTCCCGACCGGCGAGAAGATATGGAATTGCCTTGGCCTGCACCGGCATCAGTTGGGTCCAGCCGGCTCTGGCGGCCGCTTCTTGCGCTACCGTCGGGAGCTCTGAGAGCGAAATGTCGGGCAGCGCGTTCTCTGGCTCGACCAGGTCCAGCGGGTTGACGTTTTCGTCGAGGTCGACGATTTCAGTGGAGGCGTGAGAGTGTGTAGTTTCGTTGTCTCGACCATCTGTATCATTTGTGGACATATAATCCCTGGCTGTTTTGGTACGTGAATTTGGCGATTCAAAAACCATTGAGATCGAAAGCAGTTCCCATTCTACTTTGTTGCACGGCGGTTACATAGAATCCGCAGGCTTCTGTTTCCGGCCCCAATGAGGGAGAAACTGCTTTCAGACACCAGGGAATTACAAGAATCGGGGTAGGACCCGGGCACCTGCTAACTCTTTTGCCTGAAGTGGGTCTTGTCAATTTCATACACGAGTAACGCTGTTCCCGTCTTCTCGTACACTTTGTGCTCCTTCAAGATCAGATTGACCTGTCTCGACAGGCCCGCCACCAGAGGCACGCCGCCGCCAAGCAGGACGGGAATGACGGACACCTCCAGCGTGTCAACGAGCCCTTCATTGCAAAGACTTCCGAACAGCGCACCGCCGCCAAACAGCCAGATGTCTTTGCCCGGCTCCGCCCGCAGAATCCGCACTGCCTGTACCCAGTCTTCAGAGACTATCTGCAAGTTTCCATGATCACTTTGTTTAAGAGTGTTCGAGAAGACGTAGTTCCGGATCTCAGACGACGGGGGGCCCTGCCCTCCGGCCGCCTCAAATGTCCGGCGCCCCATCAGATAGGTGTCGAACTGCGAGGAAAGTTCCTCGAAGTCGATGTCCGGGTCGATGTCAATCCAGTCGAAACCGTCGTCTGAGTCCGCAATGTAGCCGTCTAAACTCATTGCGCAGTTATATCGAACTTTTCTCACAACAGACCCTCCGAATTGTCGTGTCAGACGCTGCCAAAGAGTGCTTTCGACTGCTCGCAAGACCTTTCTATCAAGGTGGGCAGCTTGTGGCTGCTGTCCAGATCGGGGCGTTGCTCGATCCAGCCCAGGGATACCATACTTCGGATCAGCACAAAGATCGGCAAGAGCTCGATATCCGCCTTTTGAAGAGGCCTTTCGGTCAGGTAGCCTGCAATGATTGCTTCCCTTATGGAGTCGAAATATGGCGTGTCCTGATAGTAGGAGATCGCCACCGCCAATTCGTACTGGTGCCATCCGAATCCGGAGTCGTCAAAGTCGATTATATGCACGTGGTCGCCTGTAACAATCAAGTTGCCGGGATGTAAATCGGCGTGGATGAGACTGTAGGTACCTCGCTCTTTGCCGTAATCGGTCAGGATTCCGTAGATCTGGTTGCGGGCGTGGATAATCTGGGCGCGCTCGGCCGCAGTTAGCTCCGACTGTTGCCAGAACGGTCCCCAAAACGGCTTCTTGCCCATCAGCCCCTCGGCATCAAACGCGTGACGCTCAAACCCGGGAGGAAGGCGCCAGGCCCTGGCCTGGTTGTGAATACGGGCCGCAAGCTGCCCCGCTTTGTGGAAGCATCGCACAAGGTTTGACTCGTCGGCATCCTGCTCGATCATCGTTGCCATCGCGGTCCCTTCAACCCACTCCATGAGACTCACGTAGCGGCTCTGAGAAAGCTCCGGCAGGTAGACGTCGATAAAAGCGTCCTTGTTTCTTGTAAGACAGGGTACAGGGGCGCCAATTCCTGAACTGTTCAGGGCTGCTGTCCACTGAAGCTCTCCATGCAGTTCGGACAGCGTATGGTATCCGGGCCGGTGAAAGCGAAAGACATATGCCTGACCGCTTTCTGAATCGACACGAAAAACGATGTTTTCGGAATGGGAAACGAGGGAAATATCAGTAACGCACAGGTCCCAAGCCTCTATTGCCCGTGCGGCGGAGGAGAGTAACGCCTTCTCATTCAGGTCATTCATACCTTTGGAAGAACATCTCTTGATCCGCGAAGTCACGCGAAGGGTCGCGAAGAACACCTTTTGATCCACGAAGGGCCACGAAGAACACCTTTTGTCCGCGGAGGGTCGCGGAGAACACCTCAGGAAACTGCGCAGCCCAACTTCTGATGGCTTCGTCTTCCTTCAGGCGATCACGCCTTCGCGAATGCTCTCTTCAAACGCGGTCAGGAACATGTCAGCGTGTTCGCGCTTGAAGACGAGCGGCGGTCTGATCTTCAGAATATTGCTCATTGGGCCGGAGCTGCCGATCAGAAATCCCCTGTCCCGCAGCCGGTTAACGACTGCGGTGGCGCCTTCGGCATCCGGCCTTTTCGAAGCACGATCTTGCACCCACTCCATGCCGATGAACATCCCGCGCCCGCGAACGTCGGCGAGCTGCTCGGAATTGGCCTGCAGCTTGCGAAGTTCGCCGCGCAAGTAGACGCCGACCTGGTCGACATTGCTTGCCAGCTCCTCGTCCTCGATTACGTCGATCACGGCCATCCCTGCGGCGGCCTGCAAGGGGCTGGCCGCGAAGGTGTTGAAGTAGCGCTTGTTTCTTCGAAATTCATCTACAAGGCCGCTTGAAGCCGCCGCGGCCGCAACCGGCATACCGTTGCCCATCGGTTTTCCCATGGTTACGATATCCGGCGCGAATTCAGTCGCTTCGTAGCCCCACCAGCGGCCTGTCCGGCAGAATCCTGCCTGCACTTCGTCTGCTATGACAAGGCCCCCGGCCGCACGGACGATCTCGGCTGCCCGCGGCATGAAGCCGTCGGGGATAGCGGGCAGGCCTTCGTTGGCAAAAATCGAGCAGACAAGCATCCCTGCCAGAGGAATACCGTCGGCATGCAAACTGTCGATCGCTCTCTCCACCTCCGCCAGATAGAGCTCGGTCAGCGCTGCGTCGGACACGCTCTCCTGGAGCGGGCGGTAGCTCTGTGGAAACGGAAAAGCGCGAATCTCTTTCGCTCTCTCCCCCTCCGTCTGCTGGCCGACTCGAGTGAACTTACCCACTTCGGCACTATTGCCGTGATAGGCGGCGTCGCTGCAGATGAATCCCCGGCCGCCGGTTACAGCGCGGGCGATGCCCAGAGCCACCTCATTCGCTTCCGTGCCGGTGCAGGTGAAGACAACACTGGTCAGGTGGTCCGCGTGCAGGTCTGCCAGCCGTTCGGCATAGTCGAGAACGGCTTCGTTCAGATAGCGGCTGTGAACGTTGAGGGTCTGCGACTGGTTGTGCATCGCCTCGACGACATGGGGATGACAGTGACCGACGCAGGGCACGTTATTGTACATGTCGAGGTAGCGCCTGCCGCCGTCATCGTAGAGCCAGACGCCTTCGCCGCGTACGATATTGACCGGTCTTTCGTAGAAGATCGGCGCCCCCGCGCCGAGCAGATGATCTCGGCGGTCCATCAAAGCACTGGTGGTCATCTCTTCTCCTGTTCGGTCCGGAAAAGACCGATTCTCCTTTTCGAACGTCAGTCATCAAGATCAACTACGATATCGTTGCCATCAACCTGAACTGGGTAGGTCTTTACTCGCACGTCCGGATCGACAAGGCAGCGGCCGGTCGCGATCTCGAATGGCCACTGATGCCACGGGCATCGCAGGACTTCGCCGTCTCCTTCGACCGTCAGTTCGGCTTGACAGGCGGAGGGGGGCGCGGCCGCGTCGATGCGGCCGGTCAGTTCGCCGGTACAGAGGGGACCTCGCTTGTGCGGACAGATATTGCGCAGCGCGTACAGTTCGCCGTTTACATTGAAGACGCCGATGCCGGCCCGGCCGCGAAAAGGCACGACGATCTTGCGGTCGCCTGGGGGAATCTCCCAGACCTTGGCGATAACGACTCTGGTCATATCCAGTCGTCTCCGATGCGCAGCATCTCCAGCGCGTTGTCAGCGAAGATGCGCTGCTGCGTCTCCGGCTCGAGCTCAGGAAAGGTTGTAACAGGGTCGTTCCAGTCGAAATGGGGAAAGTCCGAGCAGTAGACGAGCGTTTCGTCGGCGTGGAGCATTTCAAGGAATTGGTACAGTTGCTCGGTCGTCTCCGCTTCGTGCAGCGGCTGCGAACCGACGCGAATGTGCTCGCGGAAATACTCGCTCGGCAGCCGTTTCAGCCAGGGCGTCTGATCGCGGATGGCCTTCCAATCGGAATCCATGTGCCACATAACGGCCACGGCCCACAGCTGTTGCGCCTCGGTCAGTGCAAACTTCAGATTGGGGAATTTCTCGAAAACGCCTTCGCAGATCAGTGAAGAGGCGTGCGCGCTCGCCACGAACGGGCGGCTCATACGCGATTCCATGTAGTAGGTGGGAAAGCCTACCGGCGTAGGTGTGGTCCGGGCCGCCCCGCCGCCGCCGCCGATATGGGCGACGACCGGCAGACCGTGCTCTTCGCACGCCTCCCAGATCGGGTGGTAGAAGCGGTTGCCGAACGGCATACTTGTGCCCATGGGAACCATCACGGCAACGGTATCTTTGCGGTCTGCCAGTCGGTTGATTTCGCTGACGGCCTGTGCCGGGTCGGACGGTGAGATAAGGATCGCGTTGACAACACGTTCGTCCTTTTCCAGCCAGTGCTCGATTGTCCAGTCGTTGAAGGCGCGGCACAGCGCCGCGGCCCAGTCGGGGTCCGGCAGGCCGGTGTAGCCGTAAAACGGGGGCGGCCCGGTCAAAAGCGCGTAGTCGACGTTCCATGGATCAAGGTGCTCGCGCTGCAGAAACTCCAATGAGAAGTTGAAGTCGCGCTCCTTCAAGGTCGGGTCCTTCAGATCAGGGCGATTGGTGCGGAAGGGCACATTCGAGTATCCGGCGCTGGGCAGGTGCAGCCCCTGGTCTATCAGATGGTTCTGCCAGAATCTGGACAGGTAGGGCAACAGTTGCTCGGGACGTTCAAAGTTATGGTGAACATCGCAGTCCACGATCTTGATGCCTTCCTTGGGTTGCGCGGTCCACCCTGGCGCTGATATTGGGGCCGCCCCTAACTTGGTCATGGAAAGATCTCCTTGCGCGCTGTCTGATAGTTCAGGTCTCCTGCTAGCCAGGCGTTAACCAATCGGATTCGGTTGCAGCGGCCAGGCGAACGTCTTGTCCGAAGGGATCCCCCTTCAGCCACACATCCCTCTGCGGGAAAGGAATCGAGATTCCCCGCTCTTGCAGACCGTGGTAGATCGACTCAAGGATCTCGCTCAGCGAGGAAAGCCGCTGCGCTGGGTCATCGATCCAGTACTGAATCCGAAATAAGAGCGCCGAATCTGCAAACTCAACCAGAAACGTACGCGGCTCCGGGTCGGCCAGCACAGCCGCATGGGCCGCGATGTGGGAATGGAGGATTTCGTGCACGGCGCTGATGTCGGCGCCGTAGGCGACGCCGATCTGGGATTCGATGCGCAGAATCTGGTCCGACTTCGTCCAGTTGTCAAGCCGTTGTGAGACCATCAGGGAGTTTGGCACGATAACCTCTGTGTTGCTGAAGGTCTTGACGACGGTGGTGCGGAGACTCATCTCCTGGACAGTACCCCGTATTCCGTCTACCTCGATCACGTCGTCATCACGAATCGTCCCTTCTGTCATCAGGACCAGCCCCGCGATGTAGTTGCTGGCAAGATTCTGAAGACCCAGCCCCAACCCGATGCTCAGGGCGCCGAGGGGCACAAGGAAGATCGAAAGATTTACACCAAGGGACGTGAGCGTTGTATAAACCCCTGCCATCAGGACCGACAGGTAGATGACGGAGCGAGCGAGTCGCTTGCTGGTGGCCGTGAGCGGAAGTCCAGGCTCCACTCGCCTTTGAAACTGGCGCGCTGCGATCCGTGCCAATATATAGAACAGAAGCACCGACCCGAGCGTAAGAAACAGATCGAACGGCGTCAGCGCAGTTCCTTGTACGGTTGTAACGGGGGTATTCAGGAAGCGGATGATACCGCCCATACCGTTCTTCCAGGTCGATTCTACGCCAGTTTGTAGAATTGGCGGGCGTTTTCGGCCATGATGTTGCGCCTGACTTCAAGCGGTAACGTGGCCGGCAATGCCCGGTCCGGAGAGTCGAAGTCCCAGTGCGGATAGTCCGTGGCGAACATCAACTTCCGCCCATTGTCCATCTGTGCCAGAAGCTGTTCGAAATGCTTCTGTTGCCTGGGCTCCTCCATCGGCTGTGTGGACAGCCAGAAGTGCTCCTGCATGTACTCGGATGGCGCCTTTTTGAGATAGGGCGTCTCCCGTCGCAGCCGTTCCCAACTCTGATCCAGCCTCCATGCCAGAGAGGGCATCCACGCGAATCCGCCTTCGATGATCACGATGCGCAGCTCGGGGAAATGCTCAAAAACACCCTCACAGACGAGACTGGCAACCTGGGCCTGGAAGGACTGGGCCATTCCGGTGTGATCTTCGATGTAGTAGGAAGGCCATCCGCCCCCGGTCAGGGGATGACCGGCGTTACCACCGAAATGAATACCGATCGGCAGATCATACTCGAGGGCGGCCTCGTACATCTTCCAGTATTTGCGCCGGCCAAGCGGTTCCTGGGTCCGGGTTACCAGGATCACCTGCACAAAGCCTTTGTGACCGCCCAGGCGGTGGATCTCCTCGGCGGCGAGTTCCGCGTCCTCGTAGTTGACGAGGATCGACGCCCGCAGCCGGGGCTCGAGTTCGAGCCACTCCGCGATCTGATAGTCGTTTATCGCTCGCGCAAGCTGTGCGCCGTATTCCCGGTTCACCTGGCCGCCTGCGCCGGCCAGCGGATTCAGGATGCCGTAGTCCATGTCGAAGGCGTCCAGCAGTTGCTCGCGCATAAATTCCAGGTCTGTTCCGGGCGGTCGCCCGCTCGGCGGCCAGGCATCGGTGCGGGCCGCGTTGGGTTGATGGCGCGGATAGCCGACGCCGTAGTGTCCGCGCATCCCGATCATCTTGTGATGCTCTTGCCACTCCGGAGCCAGATAATTGGTGATGATCTGATCGAACAGGGGGTCTTCATAGACATCAAAGTTGTGAATGTCAGTGTCGATCACCGCCAGTTTGGTTTTTTCAGCGTTCTGTTGTTGTTCGGCAATCTCAAAATCCAGCGTCATGGCAGATCTCCTCAGAGTCGATAAAAGGAGCGGGCGTTTTCCGACCAGATGTTTGAATTGAGGGGTTCCGGCAAGGTCACCGGCCAGGCTTCACTGTCGTCATCATAGTGCCAGTGCGGGTAGTCGGTCGCGAACATAAGCAATGTGTCCGACTCCAACTGTTCAATGGTCTGCAGGATGTATCGGGGGTCGGGGGGAGCGCCTACCGGCTGCACGGTCAGGCGCATATGATCGCGGATGTAGTCCGAGGGCGCCCGCCTCACCCATGGGGTATTGGAACGGAGCCCTTTCCACTCCTTATCCAGCCGCCACATCAGAGAAGGCATCCAGGCGAATCCTCCTTCAATGAGGGCGATACGAAGATCGGGGAAACGGTCGAATACACCTTCGGCGATGACGCTGATGACCTGGGACTGAAATACTTGCGCCATGCCGGCGTACTCTTCCAGATAGGTCGAAGGCCACCCTACAGGCGTGGGCGGATGTCCGGGCGCCCCGCCGAAATTGATGCCGATCACCAGTTCATGCTCGACAGCGGCGGCGTACAGCGGGTCGTAATAGCGGTTGCCGTAAGGAATATAGGAGCGCACCGGGAGGACCACCTGGACAAACTTGGGGTGATCTCCGAAGCGATGGATCTCCTCCGCGGCGCGGGCCGGTGTCTGGCTCGGGACTACCAGAGATCCCCGCAGCCTGGGTTCAGGCTCCAGCCACTCGTCGATCTGCCAGCGATTGGCCGCGGTTGCCAGGTCTGCGGCCAGATCCTCCTGCTTCACGCTCTGCACGCGGTATGAACAGTTCAGGATACCGATTTCAGTTTTCCAGGGGGCCAACGCCTGCTCACGAACCAGCTGCAAGTTGGAGCCGGCTTGCCCGCCCTCTGCAGGAACAGTTCCCGGCCGCGCCGATGTTGGGGCTCCGCGAGGATAGTCGTTGGCGTGGGGACCGAGGAAGGCCGACCCGCGAATATAGTCCTGCCAGTAGTCTGCCAGATAGGGCATCAACTGCTCGATCGACGACACTTCATTGTGGATGTCACAGTCGATCACTGGATGATCTGAGGACGGTCTATGCCTTCCATTGACGGGTTGCGCCGCGGTTCGACTACTCCTCCCCGGGCTATGTCCGTTTTCGGATGCAGCCGAACGCGGCTGCTGTGCACCGGCACTTGAAGTCATGGCTGCCTGCCCTCACGCTTCACTTGCGATTGATTCCCAGCGGTCCAAGGTTACGCAGATTCTACCGCTTTGCGCCCTTCGCGTCAACGTCGGACCGGGATGGGACAGGGGCACACGCATCAAAGTTCGGACGCCACAATAACCCACGAAGGGTACCCACAAAAAGGCGCTCCTACCGGTATCAGGTAACGCCCACTCCCACCGGATTGGCCACGTTCGGTAGGCTGCGACCTCTGAATATCTTGCGGCCTCAAGGGACTTCACATATAATTCCGCTAAAGCAATGACCTGTATTCTTCCCCAACAGAAACTGATCGCAAATGGATGCCCAAGCCCAGCCCCGCCAGCGACTACTGTATCTGCATGCGCGTACGCCAAGCGTGTTTTCGGAAATACTGGGTTACACGCTGATAGAACCGGTGAAGGGCTTCCAGGTCGAAATCAGCGGGGGAGAGTTTGAATGGCCTTACACTTCCGTTCATGATGCCCTTGTCGACGGCTGGCAGATTATTCAGTTTCCGCACTTGCAGTCACCTTTCAGCGACACAGACCTGGATGTTGTCGGCTATGAATTCATCCTGCAGAAGATGGAGGCAATTCCATGATCGATACCAAATACCTGCTCACAGATGTTGATATGGCCCGCTTCCTTGTAAACGGCTACCACATCGTCGAAACGGATCTGCCCCCGGACGTGAACGAGCAAATCGCAGAACAGCTTGACGGGCTGACGGCCAATCCGGGCGACGCCATCACCGAATCTGTGCCCGGTCTCTGGAAGGTTCTGGAACATCCGCAGGTGCGCGGCGCGCTCATAAGCCTGTTAGGTGAGGACTATGGCGTAAACGCCCACCGCCACTGGCACTGCAAGCTGCCCGGGTCCGGCGCCATGCCGTGGCATCAGGACGGCACCAATAACCGCAGCGCTAAGATCGAACGCCTCCTCGGGCTGTACTATCCCCGAACAATCACCGCGGCAATGGGCCCAACCGTTGTTGTTCCGGGAACGCAGTTCCGCAACGCGCCGACCGACAGAATGGCGACATACACCAACATTCGGGGGCAGGTACCGCTGACAGTACCGGCCGGAACGTTCGCGATCACCCACTACGACTTGTGGCACGGCACGGCCAGCAACAGGACAGACGTCAAGCGCCACATGATCAAGTTCCTCTTCGACCGCAACAGTGTGAACAAGGTCCCTTCCTGGAACCATAACCCTGAGACCCTGAACCGGCCGCGCGATTGGGACGCTCGCGACAGAGCGCAGGATGCGGTTAACATACTGTCTTTTGGCAATCCTTTGGGGGTCTCACAGAGCGACCATTACAAGGAGCGGACGATCCGTCACGCATGCTGGCAAGACCTGATGGGGAACCAGGAGCAACATGAGGCGCGGCGGTTCTGAGCGCTGTCTCATGAATATACCGGCAGCGAGGCGGGGCAATCCTTTTCTTTGCACGGGGTCTACCGGGATCAGGGGGAACCGCCCTTCTTCCGGAGAAGGGTCCACCGAGCGCTTTTGGGACAAAGAAAGCAGGCATAGATGGACGAACTATCCAGCTTCAATCGGGAACGGTGGAACGGGCTAGCGCGGGCGGGCGTTCTCTACTCGCGGCCCAAACTGGACCTGGACGAGGTTTCAGCGCGTGAGATAGTGGACGAGGCCGGTCTGCTAGGCGACGTGCGGGGCAAGAAGGTTCTCGTCCTGGCAGGCGGCGGCGGACAGCAGTCGGCTGCGCTGGGTCTGCTGGGCGCATTGGTAACGGTACTTGATCTGTCCGATGAGCAGCTTGAGAAGGATAGACTAGCTGCCGACCACTATGGGCTCTCGCCCGTCCTGCTGCAGGGTGACATGCGGGATCTTACCCGTTTCACTGAGGACGCCTTCGACATCGTCTACCAGCCCTTTTCGATCAACTTCGTTCCGGATGTCCGTCCCGTCTTTGCTGGCGTGGCCCGTGTTCTCAAAGCAGGGGGGCTCTACCACGTGCAGTGGCACAATCCCTATACGCAGACCTACAACCCCGACGACTACGATCCGGTCAGGGGATATTCATCCAACTCGATTTACAGAGATGGCGAGGTTGACGTGGTCGCTATCTATGGCACGGACACATGGGGCGTTGAGATCGAGGATGGATCCAAGATAGAGGTCCCTGGTCCGAGGGAGTTTCGACACACGATGCCGACTTTCGTCAACGGCTTGATAGCAGGCGGGTTCGAGATCCTGGCATTTTGTGAGCACACAACCTGGGAGGAGGACCCGGAGCCGGGCTCGTGGGAGCACTTCAAGGCCGTCAGTCCGCCTTACCTGGCCTTCTGGACAAGGAGGAGAAACAAAGACTCTTAGTTTCGTCCTCGATAAAGGCTATTCATGCCAGTGGCTGAGACGGAAGCGCGAACGGATCAGAAGTCTGTTCTACCTCTTTCCTCAGTCGCTCGCGGCGCTCAGACAGTACCTCTCGACAGGCAGCCTGATAGGCCAGGTTTTCGGTTTCGCCGGGATCGTTTTCCAGGTCGAAGAGCAATTCGGGGCGCTGACCGTGCGAGAAGGCGATATATTTGTAGCGGGCCGTGCGGATCATGCGACCCTTTTTTGTTTCATCATCCAGAAAGGGCTGCAGCTCTGTCACAACATGGGAGCGCCCTGGCAGTGCAGGATTCTCGATCACCGGGCGCACACTTTGCCCGTCAATTCCTTCAGGGGCGTCGATGTCTGCGTAGTCGCACATGGTCGGCAACAGATCTACGCCGGAAATGAGATGCGTGCGGTCCACCTTATTCTCTGGTACCGACCCCGGCAGCCGAATCACAAACGGCACTCTGACGACTTCCTCCCACAGCATCAATTTGGTGACCCATTTGTGAGCAGCCACTCCTTCTCCGTGGTCACTCGTCAGTACGATTAACGTGTCGTTTGTGAGACCGCTCTTTTCAAGCGCCCTCAGCAACCTGCCAATCTGCTCGTCGACCCTTTCGGTCAGGCGATTGTAAACATAGAGGTATCTGCGCCAGTCGTTCTCGTCCCAATTGTGTGTCCAGCTCATTTCAGGGCCGTACTCGGTGCGCTTGCGGCAGAGGCCGACAAACTCCGGCTCGTCCGGGATTGGCTGGAAGTTAGCAGGTAGCGGAGGCAGTTCGCTGTCGGATGGGATATCGACAATGTGGCGCCACTCCATCACCCAGTAGCAGATGTCATGGGGATTATGCAGGGAAGCCACCAGTAAGAACGGGTCATCGGCCGCGGCCGCCTGCGTTCCCTGCCTCTCCAGAAACTCGACAGCATGGTCTGTCCACAGCGGGTCGGTGTCGCTGCCCAATTGGGGCGGGATCCCTTCAGGATATTCATCGCAAAGGAATTCGAAACCCTGCCTGCCGCCAACCTGTTCAACACCTTTCTGGGACCTGGGGCCCAGATGCAGCTTGCCTGCATAGTAAGATCGGTAGCCAGCCTGACGAAAGTGTGCGCCCATGGTGGTGAGGCCGGACCTGACCGCCGGCCCGTTGACCTCTACTCCGCTCCTGTGCGGCAATCTGCCGGAGAGCAGGCTGCCGCGGGAGGGGCCGCAGACAGGTGAGGCGCAGTAGGCGTTTCGAAAAGTCAACCCGCTATGGACGAGTGAGTCCATGTGGGGCGTTTGCAGGTAGGGACTGCCATAGGCGCTTAGCGCGGAATGTGTCTGCTGATCGGTAAGGATGACGAAAATGTTTGGTTGAGTAGTCATAAGGGACTCACTTGAGGACTGTTGAGCGTGAAACAGGCATTGACGAACTTGCCCAATTTGACCCCAAGTGAAAACCGTTGTCAAAGAATTCCAATTCTTGGATAACGGGAAGATCCCTACCCCAGCTTGTTCATCCTTTTCAGGTATTCGGCGTCGACTCCGTGGATGCGCATTTCGATCAGCCGGTCCAGCGTGAGCCCCTCCACACCCAGGGTTTCCATCTGCCGAATATATTCGAGAGTCACCTCATGGATACGCATCTCGACCAATTTTTGTATTTTTCCAAATATTTTGAAGTTATCTTAAAGAATTTCAGTCTGAATCTTTCGCAGCGGTTAACCGAATTCCCCATTAGAGCCCCCTTGCGCAGAAACTCGTCCTTTCCTCCCTTTGCCAATTATTGCGCGATGGCACACAATTCGGGCTACAAGTGGGATGTGTGGGCTTCACATCCTGTTTTCCCACAATAGTGCAAGGAGTCTCCTGAATGCTCACAAAAACGTTTGGAAAGCTCGGCTGGTCCGTCTCGGCGGTCGGGCTGGGCGCATGGAATATCGGCAACCAGTGGGGCGATATCGATGACGCAACGGCCTGGTCAACCGTCCGGGCGGCCTATGACGCCGGCATGACCCTGTTCGACGTAGCCGAGTCCTACGGCATTCCCAACGGCCTCTCAGAAATGCGGGTCGGACAAGCGCTCAGCGGGATTCGCCACAATGTAGTTCTGGTCAGCAAAATCGGCAACTGGGCTCAGCGCACCGGCGGCGAGATTCCCAAGAACAGCGTCGATTCGATCCGGATTTCGGGCCATGCCATCCTGGGGCGACTGCGTACCGATTGGGTGGACGTGATTCTCTGCCACAAGGGCGACCTCGCCGACCCGACGGTCTACCTGGAAGGGTTTGAGGCCCTGAAAGATGAGGGCTGCCTGCGCGTCTACGGCATTTCGACCAACTCCCTCGACGTGCTCAAACGCTTCAACCGTGAGGAGACTTGCAGTGTCGTCCAGGTGGACTACTCTCTACTCAACCGCGATGCCGAAAAGGAGTTCCTGCCATACTGCCAAGAGCACGGTATTGCCGTGATGGTACGGGGTCCTCTGGCCAAAGGCCTGTTGTCGGGCCGCTATACGAAAGGGGCAGTGTTCACAGATACCGTTCGCGCGAGTTGGAACGAAGGCGGCGCCCAACAGGAGCAGTTCGAGTCCCGCGCTGCGCAGGTCGGCCGACTCAGCGAGATTGTGTCTCCCGGCGAAGAGATGGTACAGGCTGCGATTCGTTATACTTTCAGCCACCCGGCCGTTTCTATCTCGATTCCCGGCGCCAAATCACCTGAGCAGGCGCGGACAAACGCCGACGCAGGCAGCCGGGCACTGTCAGACGAGGAAGCGGAAAGTCTGCGGGCAGCAGTCGACGGTTAGCCGTTACTGGATTCCATTACGTCTTACCCTCAAGTTCAAAGGGCCATTTGAATTCCGCAGGTTTCGCCAGTTGCGGTCTGAGGGTGAGAAGACTGCTCGATCGCTATTGCGAGGCGGGTAACTCAAATTAGTCTCTGCGTATATCTCGTGGAATGACGGACAAGACAGGCAGAAGCCATGAAAATCACCGACATTAAGGCCTATCCCGCCTGGGTGGGGCAACGCAACCAGATGATCGTCAAAGTAGAGACCGACGAGGGTCTTCACGGCTGGGGAGAGGCTGGCCTGTCCGGCCGCGAACTGGCTGTGACCGGCGCGGTCAAGCACTATCGGGAGTTCCTGATCGGCCGGGACCCACTGCGGATGGGCGCCCTCTGGCAGGAGATGTACCGCAGTCAGTATTTTGAGGGTGGACGCGTGCTGACTGCCGCCATATCCGCTATAGACATTGCTCTATACGACATTGCCGGCAAGGCGCTCAACGTTCCCGTGTATCAACTGTTGGGCGGAAAACAGCGGGAGTTGGTGTCCTGTTTCGCTTCGACAGGAGGATCAACCAAGGAGGAGCTGATCGAAAATGTCCAGCTGCTGGTGGATTTGGGCTGGCCCGCCATAAGAGCCGGCCGCAGTCCGGCCAGTGATGAGGGCGAGCCGGACTTCATCTTTGAACCGCGAGAATCTCTGGGCATCACGGCGCAGTGGTTGACCGCCGTGCGGGAGGCGGTCGGACCCGAACCTGTGATGGGCATCGACTACCACCACCGCTTGAGTGTGGCGGAGGCAGCGTCATTCTGCCAGCGCATGCCTTCCGGAACGCTGGACTTTCTGGAAGAGCCGATTCGTGACGAGACGCCCGAGGCATACGAGGCGCTCCGCAGCATGACCGACGTTCCCTTTGCCATCGGCGAGGAGTTTTCGAGCAAGTGGCAGTTCCTGCCCTACATCGAGCGGGGCATTACGCAGTTCGCGCGCATCGACGTCTGCAATGTGGGGGGGTTGACCGAGGCGCTCAAGGTAGCGGCCATGGCAGAGGCTCACTACATCGACCTGATGCCTCACAATCCACTCGGCCCTATATGCAGCGCGGCAACGGTCCATTTGGCGGCAGCCGTCCCCAACTTTGCCTGGCTGGAGGTGAGGGTCTCTCCGACCGAAGAGGGTCATTTCTATGACGCCGACTGGTTTCCAGAGCAGCCAGAGCTGGACGGCTACTATTACATCGTGCCGGACGGTCCGGGCCTGGGGGTGGAGTTCAACGAAGAACGGGCGCAGAAGGAAGAGTTCCGATACTGGGAAGCCCCTCATTTGCGGCGGCGCGACGGGTCTTACACGAACTGGTAGGGGCGCCGGTTGGTCATTTCGACTGCCACTGTTTTCGCTATTACAGTGTGGGATCCCCTCTACAAGAGAAAGGCGGAAAGAGTATATCGATGAACGTAAAGCAGGCTGTGCCATTCTTCAAGGTATCAGACATGGGTGCGTCGATTCGCTTTTATGTGGACGGATTGGGCTGCGAAATCACGCAAAGGTGGGAGCCGGAGGGCCAGCTGCGTTGGTGCTGGCTGACCTTGGGAGAAGCCGCGCTCATGTTGCAGCAGTTCCCTACTTCGGGGCGCGACTCCTGGTCGCCGTCAGGGAAAGTGGGCGAAGGTGTCACCATCGTCTTCATTTGTGAAGACGCGTTGCGACTCTACGAAGAGTTCAAGGCGCGTGGCTCACATCACTGACCGACCCCGATGGCTTCCGGTTGGAATTCGAGAGCGATACCGACGTGCCCGAGGGTACCCGCTTTGGAGAGGAGAGCGAGTAAACTGGGAGTCCTGAGGGCTCCCGCCGTAAAATAGGGCGCCATAAAACAGTTAGGCGAATTTGACTTTTTCGTCTTTGTTCAGTACTATTGTGCCTTATTGGATATTGGGCGGAACGAAGAGGTCTGCTGGGGCGTGCGGCCGCACCGGCAGTTGAAATTACAACCAATGAGAAATTCGGAAATACTGTCCCTGTTGACCTGCATAAAGAGCAAGAAGCGGAATCCAGACTGACCTGTCTGTTGTTTGCGCCTGCTCAGACGTTGCAACCGTAGCGACCGGCCATTCCAGACAGGATGGACCGGTTTTTTGTTGCCTATAAGATCGCCGGGAGTACGAGCATGAGTCTTGAAGAGTTTTCGATTATCGAATCGACGCTGCGAGAGGGTGAGCAGTTTGCCAATGCTTTCTTCGACAGCGGGCAGAAGGACGAGATCGCCCGCTTGCTGGATGCATTCGGCGTCGAGTACCTGGAGTTGACCTCGCCAGCCGCCAGTCCGCAGAGTCGCGCTGATTGTACGCGCATCGCCGGCCTGGGGCTGGGTACAAAGCTGCTTACCCATACCCGTTGTCACCTGGACGATGCCCGTCTGGCCGTGGACACCGGCGTTGACGGCATCGATGTCCTCTTTGGCACCAGCAGTTATCTGCGTGAGTTTTCGCATGGCAAGTCTATCCGCGAGATCATTGACAGCGCGGTACAGGTAATCGAATTCATCAAGAGCCAGGGACTGGAGGTCCGGTTCAGCAGTGAAGATTCTTTCCGCAGCGACCTGGTCGATTTGTTGACGGTTTACCGCGAGGTCGATCAGATTGGGGTAAACAGGGTTGGTATAGCCGACACTGTCGGAATCGCCACACCCCTGCAGGTGCACGACCTTGTTCGGACGTTACGGGGGGTCGTCTCCTGTGATATCGAGTTTCACGGCCACAACGATACCGGCTGCGCAATCGCCAATTCCTACTGCGCGCTGGCCGCCGGCGCCACTCATGTAGATACCTCGGTGCTCGGCATTGGTGAGCGCAACGGCATCACGCCACTGGGCGGCCTTGTGGCGCGCATGTACGCTCTTGACCCGGAGCAGATTCGCAACAAATACAACCTGCCCATGTTGCGCGAGGTGGAAAACTTTGTCGCGGAGATCGTGGGCGTTGATGTGCCCTTTAACAACTACATCACCGGCTACACCGCATTCACGCATAAGGCGGGGATTCATGCCAAGGCGATTCTCAACAACCCCGATACCTACGAGATCCTGGATCCGGAGGACTTCGGCCTGACGCGCTATCTTCACATTGCACACCGCCTTACCGGTTGGAACGCAGTCAAACAGCGTGCTGAACAGCTCCAGCTGGACCTGACCGATCCGCAGGTGAAGGAGGTGACCGCGCACATCAAAGAGGAAGCCGACCAGCGTAAACTCAGTTTGGACGACGTGGACGTGTTGCTGCGCGAGTACCACAGCCAGGCAGTGACGGTAACGAGTTCGCCTGCGTAAGGGGATTGGAATGGACCTACAGTCGCTCTCCCCGGTCTCGGTGGGACAGGCGGGCACGGGCAGTAAAGATGCCCAGACATTTGCGCAGAAGGCGCTCGCGCGTGCCGCCAGCTGTGAAAGAGTTGAAGTCGGGGAAGTCGTGGATGTGCGGCCTGACGTCGTACTGAGCCACGACAACACGGCTGCGATCCGGGAGATCTGGCAGGAGTTCGGGCAGGAGCAGGTAGTCATCCCTGAAAAGATGGCGATCACGCTCGACCATGCCGTGCCGGCGCCGACGACGCGCCATGCACAGAATCACGCTGAAATTCGCAGATTTGTGCAGGAGCAGGGCATCCGGCACTTCTTCGAAGTGGGAAGAGGGATTTGCCACCAGGTTCTCAGCGAAGAGGCATTGGCGCTGCCGGGGCAGACAGTCCTGGGAGCGGACAGCCACACGCCGCACTTCGGCTGGCTGGGCGCCTTTGGCGCGGGCATAGGCCGCAGCGAGGTTGCGGCTCTCTGGGCTACAGGTGAACTGTGGCTGCGGGTTCCTGAGTCGATCAAAATCGTCTTGGAGGGCGACCTGCCTGAGGGCGTTACAGCCAAGGACTTCGCTTTGCGCATTATCGGTGACTGGGGCGCCGACGGCGGGCTGTACGCCTCGATTGAATTCAGCGGCAGCGGCGTTGAAGCCATGAGCATCGATTCGCGAATGGCGCTTGCCAATATGATGGCCGAATTCGGGGCTAAGGCGTCATACATTCCACCGGACGGCAAAACGCGGTCCTGCCTGGAGGCTGCCCTGGAGAGGAGAGCGGCGAGAGGGAAGAACGCGGGGACGGTTGAAGACTATTCCCTAAGCGTTGTAGACTCGCAGCTCTTTCCTGATGAAGAGGCCGCGTACGCGGCAACATATCGCTACAGCGCCGATAACCTGGAGCCGACAATATCCTGCCCGCACACGGTGGACAATGTCGCGCCGCTCTCGGCCGTGGCGGGGACGGAGGTGCAGCAGGCGTTCATCGGCACATGCACAAACGGGCGCCTTGAAGATATCGCTGAGGCTGCGGAGATTGTGCAGGGCCGCCAGGTAGCCGCAGGCACGCGTCTGCTGGTTATTCCCGCTTCCAGCCTGGTGTTGCAGGAGGCCATGCAACGCGGTTACATTCAGGCGCTCGTTGCCGCGGGCGCGGCAATCGGGACGCCGGGGTGCGGACCCTGCATGGGCAACCACATGGGTGTGCCGGCGACGGGTGAAGTAACCATATCAAGCGCCAACCGCAACTTTCGCGGACGCATGGGAACGACGGACGCCGAGATCTATTTGGCGAGTCCGGCGGTAGTGGCGGCATCGGCGGTCGCAGGCAGGATTGCCGATCCCAGGGACATTGTGTAGGTAAAGTTGATGCGGACGGGAGCGGTTCTAGGTGGCGCCGCGACTGTACAGGTGGAGTCGCTCGAAGGCTGGAGGAAAGCAGTGATTCGAGGCCGGGCCTGGAAGTACGGAGACAACGTCAATACCGACGTGCTGTTTCCGGGCAAATATACCTATACGGCCAAGGGGCGGGACGAGATCGCCAGCTACGCGCTGGAAGACCTGGATCCCACATTCGCATCCAACGTGTGCGCCGGCGACGTCATCATCGGCGGCCGCAACTTCGGCTGCGGGTCCAGCCGTGAGCAGGCCGCCACGTGTCTGGTCTACAACGGGGTGGGCGCGGTGATCGCGCAGAGCTTTGCGCGGATCTTCTACCGCAATGCCATCAACAACGGCCTGCTCGCAATCGTCTGCCCTGAGGCTGCGCAGGCGATCCAAAGGCAGGAATACGTTTCCGTCGACCTGGAACAGCGGACGATCGAGTGCGCCTCCGGTCGCTTCGAATTCCCGCCACTGAGCGCGACCGTGCAGGAGATTCTGGAGGCTGGCGGTCTGGTCGAACAGGTCAAGCGGCGCCTTGCGTCATCCCGTACGGCTTCTTGAGGAGCGGAAAGAGCAATTGAACGTTCCGGAAGCGTATCGTTGCCAATGCAGGTACCAAAGCTAGCGAGGTTTCTGCATTCTTTTCAGCGGCTGCACTGGCGTTTCGCCAGACCAACGACAGTTGGCGTCCGGCTGCTGGGGGTCAGGGAAGGGGAGATACTTCTCGTCAGGCACACTTATCTCGACGGCTGGTATCTGCCTGGCGGCGGCGTACAGGCAGGAGAAACCTTGCGAGATGCCGTCAAGCGGGAGGCCGCCGAGGAAGCAGGCGTCGGACTTCAGGACCTGCGACTGTTCGGCGTATACAGCAGCTTTTTTGAAGGAAAGAACGACCACATCGTCGTCTTTCTCAGTGAGGACTTTACCTGGAGACGAGTAGATAGCCAGGAAATCGAGAGCGTCCAATGTTTCGCGCTCAACGAGTTGCCGGAGGGGACATCTCCCGGCACGCGCAGGCGAATCGCCGAGTATACAGCCGGTGAAAGAGTCGTCGCGACTTCCTGGTAGGCATTCATAGGTCGGAACTCATTTCAGCCAGAGGAATTTACAACAGATCAGGAGAAGTAGCATGGCAGTTCAAACCGTTACCGCTGTGGCCGAATGTCCGGAGTGCTTTGGCGAGGTCGAACTTAACGACGTGATGGAGAACGAAATCGTCCAGTGCGGCGAGTGCGGCGTGGACCTGGAGGTCATCGGGCTTGACCCCGTAGCGCTGGATATGGCGCCGGAAGAGGACGAGGACTGGGGGGAATAGGACTGATGCGAGTTGGCATCCTCTACAGCCGCGTGCGCGCGGAGGAGAAACTGCTGTTCGAAGAGTTCAGGCTGCGAGGCGCCGAGTTCGACCTGCTCGACGATCGCAAACTGATCTTTGACATCTCTGGCGGCGTGGATTCGACACGCTACGAGGATTACGATGTAATCGTCGAACGCTGTATTCATCACGGGCGTGCGCTGGTCAGCCTGCGTATTCTCAATGATCGCGAAATTCCGACAGTTAATTCAGTTCAGGTGGCCGACGTCTGCGGCGACAAGCTGCAGACGACGAGCGCGCTGACTGCGGCCGGCATTCCTTCGCCGCGCACAAAAGTTGCCTTTACTGCCGAAAGCGCGCTGGAGGCAATGGAAGAGTTGGGATATCCAGTGGTGATGAAGCCGTCGATTGGATCGTGGGGACGGTTGTTGAGCAAGATAAACGATCGCGAGGCGGCGGAGACGGTCCTGGAGCACAAGGAGGTGCTGGGGACCTACCATCACAGCATCTTCTACATACAGGAGTACATCGAGAAGCCGGGGCGGGATATCCGCGCGTTCACGGTGGGCAGCGAGACGATCTGCGCCATCTACAGGGATTCTCCGCACTGGATTACCAACACTGCTCGCGGCGGTCTTGCTTCTGTCTGCCCCGTAACGCCGGAACTGAACGACATCTGCGTAAGGGCAGCCAAAGCCGTTGGCGGCGGTTGTGTCGCCCTCGACGTGCTTGAGGATCCGGATCGAGGGCTGCTTGTTAACGAAGTCAACTACACAATGGAGTTTCGCAACAGTGTGCAGCCGACCGGCGTAAATATCCCTGGCCGTATTGCCGATTTCGTCCTGCAAGTGGGGCGAGAAGGCTGGGCAGCGGCCAATAGTTGACGCGGAAAGCGGGCAACGTTTCACCTGCAGAAAGTGAGCGTTCAGATCGTGGGGCAAGCCAGTTCAAGCTTAAAGCTTTCAGTTTCTATTCTCGGCGCCAGCGGCTATGCCGGCGGCGAGTTGCTGCGACTGCTGCTGGACCATCCGCATGTCGAGGTAGCCCAGGTGACGAGCGAACGCAACGCGGGGTCGTTTGTCCACTTCACCCATCCCAACCTGCGCGGGCGCACGAGGCTGAAGTTCGTAAGCGCGGCGGAGCTCGAGCCCTGCGACGTGCTCGTGCTGGGACTTCCTCACGGCGGGGCGATGGGCCGTATCGACGAATTTGCAGAACTGGCCGGTCGTATTATCGATTTGAGCGCCGACTTCAGACTGCGGAATACGCAGGCTTATGTGGACTGGTATGGCAAGGAGCACAGCGCACCCAATTGGCTCGGCAGATTCGTCTATGGTCTGCCCGAGTTGTATCGCCGTCAGATCTGCGGCGCCCACTTTGTGAGCGGGGTCGGCTGCAACGCGACCGCCAGTGTGCTGGCCGTGTGGCCGCTTTTCGCAGCGGGGCTGGCCCACCCGCAGCAGGACCTGATCTGTGAGGTCAAGGTCGGCAGCAGTGAAGGCGGCAACCGCGCCGGCGATGCGACCCACCACCCGGAGCGGGCGCGGGCGATGCGCAGTTTCGCCCCCACCGGCCACCGGCACACTGCGGAGGTCCTGCAGGCCCTGGAACTGGCCGACGCCGAAAACTATTCGATGGTCAAGGCACACATGAGCGCGACCGCGGTGGACAATGTGCGCGGTGTGCTGGCTACGGCCCATGTATTCGTCAAAGAGGGCGTCAGCGAACGTGACCTCTGGCGGGCCTACCGTCAGACGTACCGGGACGAGCCGTTTGTGCGTATCGTCAAAGAGAAGACCGGCATCTACCGTTACCCGGAGCCGAAGATTCTGAGCGGCAGCAACTACGCGGACGTCGGTTTCGAACTGGATGAACGAACGGGGCGTGTGGTTGCGCTCTGCGCCATTGACAACCTGGTGAAAGGGGCGGCAGGCAGCGCCCTTCAGAGCCTGAATCTGATGTGCGGCTGGGACGAGGCGACTGGACTGGGTTTCGCTGGGTTGCATCCGATTTGAGCTTCTGTGGTCGCGAAGCCGTCCGGTTCTCATCACTGATCGTTGACGCTTATGATCCGAGAACACGAACATACGCTGAATGTCTGGCTGGCCTCACATCTGCGAAAGTACGGTCTGAACGCCAAGCAGGAATCGACGCAACCGGGCAATCGTCGCCTTGATGTGGAGGTGCGCGTCGGCCCATTGGTGATTGCCGTGGAGGCCGAGCATGGCCAGAGCAACGCGAAAAAGGCAGCCGCCATCCGCGATGCCGACGCCCGCCTGAAACAGAGGCTGGCCCAATGCGCGGTTGCCGTCTGTTACCCGGATAACACGACCGAGGAGTCCTTGCCGTCGGCCCAACTGATGTGGACGGTGCGCGACCCGGCCGCGGCCGCGCTGGCGGCCGCCGACTGGAGCGCTGGGAGTCTGGATCAGCTGGTCTCGGTTATCCGGCTCACGCCGGCGCAGCTGGGAGACCCCGACTCGGTGGCCGCCGCGCTGTCCAGCAGTCTGGACGGCGCGGTCGCCCGCCTCAGCGACGGCCAGAAGCGGGAACTTGCGATCGCGTTGGATCTGCCGGACAGCGCCAAGGCAGCCAGGGGCAATGCCTTGGATACGGCGGCCAAGCGCGCCCTGCTGGTCATCGTCACCGCAGTCATGTTCCACGCGCGGCTCGACAGCCACAGGCATACCCTGCGGCCCGAACTCGACAACCGCACAGCGCCGCCCCAGCCCTTCCAAGACGTTTGGCCGCCCGCCATGGCCCAGCAGTGCGCCGCCGCCCCCGACCCGATCGCCGCCTTTGGCGATGCCTGGAACCTGATCCTGGCGCTGGATTACAAGCCGATCTTTGAAACGGGTCGCGCGGCCCTCTTCTCCTGTCCAAATGACCCGGCCTTTACCGCCGCCGTTCGCGATAGCGCCCGCGCGGCCCTGGCCGTCGTGCGCACCATCGCCGGCCTGCGCCACGACCTCTTGGGCCGCATCTTCCATACCGTGCTGGACACCGCCCGCTATGACGGCTCGTTCTACACCACGACTGCCGCGGCGACGCTGCTGGCCACGCTAGCCATCGACGAAGATATGTGCGACTGGCAGGATGCGGAGGCCATCGCCCGATTGCGGATTATCGATCCGGCGTGCGGCACAGGCACTCTGCTTATGGCGGCGGCGGAACGGATCCGCGACCTGGCCCCACAGTCTCAGGATGATGAGACGGTGGCCGCGGCGCTGATTGAGCAGGTGCTCTGCGGTTACGATATCAACCTCACGGCTACGCACATGGCCGCGACCACGTTAGGCTTGCTGTCGCCCACGACCCAGTTTCGCAACATGAAGATCGGCCGCGCCTTTCTGGGCGTCGATCAGTTCGGCGAGGCCTACTTGGGTTCGCTGGAATTTCTGGAGCGGCAGCCCTGGCTGCTGCCCTGGCCCAAAGCTGTCCAGGCCGTCGAACAGATCGATACGGGCGAGGAGATCGCCCAGGCCGAGCCGGCCGACTTGGCGATCATGAACCCGCCCTTTACACGCGACAGCCTGCGCCACGATCAGTTCTCTCGAGAGGAGGAGCGCAAGATCAAGGCCCGCGAGAAGGCACTGTTTGCCAACAAGCCCGTGCATCTGTCCAGCAACGGCAACGCATTCCTGGTTTTGGCGGAATTCATCAGCAAAGTCGATACAGGCGCGATAGCGGCTATCCTCCCGCTGGTTACTTCAACCAACGCATCATCGCTTGAGATTCGCAGATATCTGGCAAATCGCTATTACATTGAGACGCTCGTAACTTCCCATGACCCGGAGCGGATCTATTTTTCCGAGAATACCAGCATCGGCGAGATGTTACTGATATGCCGACGCTGGCCAGCCGGCAGAGGACCGAAACCGCCGACGCGCGTGGCCAATCTGGCAGTAAACCCTGCATCGCCGTCCGCTGCCATTTCCGCTGCTTATGCCATCAAGAACGGCACTGTGGCCGCCCAAGGAACGGGAACAGTGCAGGAATGGCCGGAATGGAAAATCGCAGCCGGGGATTGGGGCGCGGTGCAGTTCCTTTCACCATATTTGTGTGTGAAGTTTGCAGAGCTGAAGAATGGCGAACTGTTCCCGGTAATCCCTTTGGGCAGGATTTCTGAGATCGGGCCGGAAGGCAGGCGGATACGAGATGCTTTCACAAGGTCAGATATGCCGGACGAGCAGGGCAGAATAGGGCTGTGGTTGCACGACACTGAGCGGACCCAGACAATGACTGCCACGTGGGATACTCACCTCGTTGCAAAACCTGCGAAAGCGCATTTGGCGGACTCCTATTGGCAGCAGCGCAGTACGTTTCTTTTGCCAGCGCGCCTGTTTTTGCTGACTACCCGCACGGTAGTCGTTCGGCTGGATTCTCCGTGTGTAGGCTCAGCGTGGGTTCCGTGCCGTATTAGCCCACCTCACGCGCCGAAAGCAGACTGGGAGAAAGCTCTATGTGTCTATCTGAATTCGTCCGTCGGTATACTGTCCCTCTTGGGCGACCGTTCCAATAAGAAGCCAACCTATCCGAACATTTCCATAGACGATATGCGAAAACTATTTGTGCCGGACTTTACCACTATCGGCAAAGAGGCTGTCGCCGCGCTAGCGGAAATCTACGATACCCACGCTGGGGATGTGCTGCTGCCGCTGCCACAGATGAATGACTGTCCCATTCGCCGAGGGCTGGATGATGCCGTGATCGCCGCGCTTGATCTTGATGAAGAGACGGTTGCCACGATTCGCCGAAGCCTGGCCGCGGAGCCGTCGGTGACGGGGAGGCAGTATAACGCCCTTCAATAGTTGGCGCTTTTTGAACATTTGTTCTGGAACGAAGCACATGAATCTCTTTGGACGTCAAGGAAGGTCGCTAACTGGCCACCTCGGAAGGAGATGGGGAGGGAATTGTTGCGTTCATCTGGCCCCTGTGCAAAGCCTGGAGAGACTTGGAGAGAAATGAATATGCCAGATACCAAAGGCTCGTGCCCTATCTGGGGACCCGAGTACAAAGCGACGGTTACTCAAAATGCGTTAGTTGAGATAAGCAAAGTTGACTCTGATCGGGCAGGCGGCAAGTATGAGATTACCATCGTATGGACTGACGAGCAAGTATTGCGCGAAAAGCTGAAGAACCGAATCCTTGCGGTTATCGGAGAAGGCTCGAAGGCTCAGAAGACTCCGGGCGGATGATGTGGCGAGGATCTGTCTTCTCCTTCCTGTGGACGCCGAGCCGGCGGTGGGTCTCCCTGCCGCTGGATGGGAACATAGACGCGGCCGCGCAGAGGATTCACGAGGCGCTGGATTCCAGCAGAGAAGTAACCGGTCGGGTTGTCGGGCGGGGCGTGAAGATAGAGCGCCATCCGAGCCGGGCGAGGCAGAGGGGAGCGTTTGCGGCGGTCTTCTATGGGCTGCTTCGGGATGACGGACACAACTGCCGCCTGACGGGGCATTTTCAGTTGCATCCGGTCGGGCGGTTGTTCATCGGCGTGTGGATTGGACTGAGCACGATACTGGCGTTGGCGTTCCTGGTGGCCGGGTTTTTGAGAGCGTCGCCGGAGAGCTCGGCTCGTGACGCGCTGCCCTTCATATTGCCCGTGCTGCTCCCGTTTCTCGGCCTGTGGGCGGCCCAATGGCTGCAAAGGCGCAGCCAGGACGACGAAACCGCCATACGCCGCTGGATAGAAGAGCTGAGAGACGGCTGGTCAGCGGCCAAAGCCCCCGCCGAAACCGCAAACCCGCCCCAAGTTGAACCCGTAGGACAACCCACTTCAAACGGAGGAGGAGAGCAGCCATGTCAGCAGTGACACACATGAAGATGGCGGAACTGGAACAGAATCTGGACGAGATCCGGCGGTCACCGAAGGAGGAGGGCGAGCTGACCCTGATCGTGAGACGGCCTCGATCCGGGGAACGGGAAGTCATCGAAGCCGGCGAACTGTCCGTAGCCCAGGGGCTTGTCGGTGATAACTGGAGCACGCGCACACCTGATGCCTCGCTGGAACCGGAACGGCAGCTCACGATAATGAATGCCCGAGTTGCCGGACTGCTTGCCCAGGACGAAGAGCGCTGGGATCTGTTCGGCGATCAGCTCTACATTGACCTCGAACTCAGCGAGGCGAACCTGCCCGTTGGCACGCGGCTTGCCATGGGAGAAGCGGTCATCGAGGTTACACCGGTTGACCATACCGGGTGCAAGAAGTTCGCCGAGCGCTTCGGTGTTGACGCGGTCAAGTTCGTCAGCACTCAGGTGGGCAAGGAGCTGAGGCTGCGCGGGATGTATGCGAAGGTAGTCCAGCCTGGCCCGATCAGGGCGGGTGACACGGTTCGAAAGCTCTGAAAGAGCGCGCCTCACTTTCTGACAGAGACCGCCAAACCTTTCTGCCTGTCGCCGGCAGTTCAGATCGATTCTCCTTCCCTTAAGCGCGCTTGTAGCGCAAGATTCAATTCAACTTGCGGGGTCCAGATATAATTGGCCCCGGCGCGGCGCGCTGGCAATAGCGCCCAGACAAGGTAATATGATACAATGGGTTCGCTACGCAATCTTACTAAACCGGATTTGAAGAATGGCAACCCTTTCCAGGAACCTGGCGAGACTGTCCAGTTCAAACCAGAATCGCCGCTTCTTGTTGCGGGGCCTCAAACGCCTTCGACCGTACTGGCGGTTGACAGTCGCCGCATATATAGCCCTGCTCGGCGCCACCGCGATCCTTCTTGTCACGCCCCAGTTTATTCGCTGGATTGTTGACAGAGGCATTCGCCAGAACGACCTTCAACTCTTGACCTGGTCGGTCCTGGGGCTGTTGGGGCTCACTGCTCTGCGCGGTCTGCTGACATTCTGCTCCAGCCTGTTTGCGGAAACCGCCTCGCAGGGTGTGTCCTACG
Source organism: Caldilineaceae bacterium (assembly GCA_965200615.1). Lineage (GTDB taxonomy): Bacteria > Chloroflexota > Anaerolineae > Caldilineales > Caldilineaceae > Bin5. The sequence goes on from OZ241377.1 coordinate 4,867,540, forward strand.
ACCTTCGCCGCGAACTGCACGCCAAGCTCACTGAACTCTCATTTGCCTACCACGACCGGACCGAATCGGGCCAGCTACTGTCGCGGTCGATGCAGGACGTTGAAAGGCTGCGGATGCTCACCGGTCGGTCGATCCTGGGACTGGCGAATGGTGTTGTCCTATTGGTCGGTTCGGCTGCGGCGCTGATTATCATGAATCCCCTACTGGCCGTTCTGGCCATGCTGACGATGCCGATCCTGGCGCATCGCGCCATGAGTTTTGGCGCCCAATACCGTCCTCTGTCAATGGAGATTCAGCAGCAGCTGGCCGTACTGACAACCCGGCTGGAACAGAATCTACGCGGCGCGCGCATTGTCAAAGCGTTCGCCCAGGAAGATGCTGAGATCGACCGCTTTGAGACCGAGAATCAGAAGTGGTTCGGACTGGCCGCGGCAACGGCCCGGCTCACAGCGTTGAACATTCCCATGTTGGACCTGATAGCCAATCTCGCCACTGTGATTGTCATCTGGTTGGGGGGGTACCTGGTGATTCAAGGGTCACTGACACTGGGCGAACTAGTGGCATTCATCACCTACCTTGCGCAGTTGACGTCTCCGATCAGGAGGCTCGGGTTTCTGGTTCCCTCCATTGCTATGGCCGGCGCTTCTGCCGAGCGCGTCTTCGAAATCCTGGACGAAGAGACGCAGGTAAAGGAGGCGGTTGACGCCACTCCTCTGGGGCCGGTCCGCGGTCATCTGCAATTTGAAAAAGTCTCGTTCAGCTACGCCCGGCCCCACAGTGTGCTGAGCGATGTTTCCTTTGAGATCGAACCGGGCCAGATCCTTGCCCTGCTCGGGCCGACCGGTTCGGGCAAGTCATCGATCATAAACATGATTCCCCGCTTCTATGACCCGACGGAAGGGCGTATTCTGCTTGACGGCCATGACATCCGCGAAGCGACGCTCAGTTCTCTCCGCGGTCAGATTGGCATAGTTCTTCAGGAATCCACTCTCTTTGCCACCACCATCCGCGAGAATATCGTTTTCGGGCGGCCTGACGCTACCGACAGGGAGGTGGTTGAGGCGGCAGAAGCGGCACAGGCCCACGAGTTCATCGAGAGCTTTCCGGACGGCTACGATACCAGAGTGGGGGAGCGCGGCGCCACCCTGTCCGGCGGGCAGAGGCAACGTGTAGCCATCGCCCGAACTCTGCTTACCGATCCACGCATTCTCATTCTCGACGACGCCACTTCCAGCGTGGACACCGAGACCGAGCGCCTGATCCAGAAGGCTCTGTCGAATCTGATGAAGGGACGAACCTCGGTCATTATCTCGCAGCGTCTCAGCACTGTAAGGATGGCCCACCAGATTCTGATGTTGGAGAAGGGTCGAATCGCGGCTGCAGGCGACCATGAGAAGCTGTTCGAAAGATCGGAACTGTATCGCAAGATCTACGAGGAACAGCTGGAAAAAGTCGAAGCGTAACAGGTGGCGAATTGGCCTCCTTACAGTACGCGGTAAACATCGAAGATGTCTATTTCAATTGGATCAGCTGGACGCAGCGGCGGACCTCAGAGCCTCCTGCGCAATATGGCGAACGAGGCCGATGGCAAGGCCTTTGATGGGCAGGTGGTGGGCAGACTATTGACCTACCTGCGGCCGCATCGGGCCAAAATGTTGGGCGCTTTTGCGCTGATGCTCATCGTAACCGGTACGACGCTGGGCATTCCCCTGCTGCTCAAGGTGGCGATCGACCGTTACATCGCTTCCAATAATCTGGGTGGACTTGCGCAGATATCGATCGTCATGGCGGTCCTGTTTCTGGCGCTGTTTGGCGCGGCGTCCGGCCAGCGTTTTCTGTTGTCGTGGGTGGGGCAGAGGGTGCTGTCCACTCTGCGCGGGCAACTCATGCGCCACTTGCAGGCCCTTTCGCTGGGATATCACAGCCGCCATATCGTCGGGGTGACGATTTCGCGGGTCATTGGCGATGTGGCGGTGATCAACGAGCTGCTGTCTCAGGGACTGATCACTCTCATCGGCGACATTCTTGTCCTGGTCGGCATCATCGCCGTCATGCTGGTCCTGAGTCCTTCGCTTGCCCTGCTTACGTTCAGTACCATCCCGCTGATGCTGGTGGCTACCTACTTCTTTTCACGGAAGGCTAAAGTCGCTTTCCGGCAAACGAGACAGAGCGTGGCAGGCGTTGTCGGTACCCTGGCGGAGCACCTGGCCGGGATGCGGGTCATACAGGCTTTCGCGCAGGAGGAGGCGATGCGCGATCGCTTTGACGACGCCAACAGAGAGAACCGAACTGCCTATGTCGATGCGATGTCGCTCTCCTTCATTTTTCTGCCGACCGTAGAGTTTCTGGCAGTGCTGGCAACTGCCATTGTGCTGTGGTTCGGGGGCCGGGCGGTGGCGCAGGGGGCTGTGGAAATCGGTGTACTGGTGGCCTTTCTGGCCTACGTCACCCGCTTCTTTCAGCCGATTCAGGAGCTGAGTCAACTGTACACGACGATGCAGTCGGCCATGGCCGGCGGCGAACGTGTGCTGGAGCTTCTGGACGCCCGGCCGGAGGTGGCCGATCCAACGGATGGCAAGGAGATGCCAACGATTGAGGGCCGTATTGAACTGCGTCGCGTTCACTTTTCTTACGGCAGCGACGTGCCGGTACTGCACGCCGTAAACCTGTTAATCGAGGCAGGGCAGACGGTTGCCCTGGTTGGTCCCACCGGCGCAGGCAAGTCGACAATTGCCAATCTGGTGGCCCGATTCTATGACGTCAGCAAGGGGAAGGTGTTGATCGACGGTATCGACGTGCGAACAGTGACGCAGCAGTCGCTGCGCCGGCAGACCGGAATTGTCTCCCAGGAGCCGTTTCTGTTTGCGGGAACCGTGCTCGACAACATTGGCTTCGGCCTGCCGGATATAGAAGCCGGAGCCGTGGAAGAGGCGGCCAGGCAGGCCAATGCGCACGAATTCATCGTGGCCCTGCCCAACGGCTACGGGACCGAGATCCTTGAAGGCGGGGCCAACCTGTCAATGGGCCAGCGGCAGCTGATCTGCATTGCCCGGGCAGTGCTGGCCGATCCTCGAATCCTCATTCTCGATGAAGCCACCGCCAGCGTGGATACCGCCACTGAGGCGCTGATACAGGAGGCTCTCGACCGGTTGCTGAGCAGTCGTACCGCGATTGTCATCGCCCACCGGCTGAGCACGATTCGCAGAGCCGACCTGATCTGCGCTATGCAGGACGGTGAAATTGTCAGCAGAGGAACGCACGACGAGCTGCTGGAAGAAGGGGGCCTCTACGCTACCCTGTACCAGCGGCAGTTCATGGAACAGTAAAGACAGGCGCAGGCAATCTAAGTTCCTCGCACAATCGGCAGGTAGTCCTGCCGGTCGAGCCCACAAAGAGATACCCAGACTCTCCATTCTCGATTGGGAGCGCACTCCAAATGCCAACCCAGCCCAATATTCTTTTTCTCATTGCCGACGACCACCGCGCTTCGGCGATTGGGGCCTATGGGGATCCCACTGTACGGACGCCTGCATTGGACCAGCTTTGCGCGGAGGGGGCCTCCTTCCGCCGGAACTGCCACATGGGCGGATTGCGCGTGGCCGTCTGTGTGCCGACTCGGGCCTGCATTCACACCGGCGCGCATGTGTTCCGGGCTTCGGTCGGCAACGACATCAAAAACCACCAGACCCTGAATGCGCTGGATCCGGGCCACACATACCTGGCCGAGCTGTTCCGCCAGAATGGGTACGCCACGTTCGCCACAGGAAAATGGCACAATGACGCCGCCAGCTTTGCCCGTTCTTTCGGCGAATCGGAGAATGTTTTTTTCGGCGGCATGGACAGCCACTTCGCGGTCCCGGTCCAGGACTTCGACCCGACCGGCGCTTACGACAGGAGCCGCCAGCGCATAGGCGACCAGTTTTCGACCGACCTGTTCGGAGATGCGGCTATTCGCTTTCTTGAGCGACAGGACGGGAAGCCGCCCGTTCTTTCTGTACTGCGCCTTCACCGCGCCCCACGATCCCCGCACGCCGCCGCAGGACTGGTCCGGCGTTTACAGGCCGGAAGCAATGCCTCTGCCCGCCAACTTTGCAGGGATTCATCCGTTTGACAACGGGGATATGTGGTTACGCGACGAGAAACTGGCGGAATTTCCGCGTACGGCGGAGGACACGCGAAGGCATATTGCCGAGTATTACGGCATGATCTCCGATATGGACGAAAAGATCGGTGAAATGCTGGCCGCGCTGTCGCGCAATGGGCTGGCGGAGGACACGATCATCGTCTATACCGCCGATCACGGGCTGTCTGTCGGCCAGCACGGCCTCTTGGGCAAACAGAATCTGTACGACCACAGCGTGCGCGTCCCATTGATACTGCGCGGGCCCGGCGTGCCTGCCGGCAAGCAGATTGAAGCGCTTACCCACACATTTGATGTGTATCCGACTCTCTGTGAGCTTGCAGGGTTGGAGATTCCTGAGAGTGTGGATGCAAAATCTCTGGCGCCGCTGATGGAAGGAACTGTCACAGCAACCAGACCATACTTGCATTCGGTTTACATGCACGTCCAGCGGATGACCCAGGATCAGGAGTGGAAACTGATCTCCTATCGCCGCGACGGAGATCAGGGGAGTGATCGAACTCAACTCTTCCACCTCGTGTCCGACCCTTGGGAGTTGAACGACCTTTCAGAGGACGCGTCAGTCGCGACAGAGAGGGAGAGGCTGGAAGAGGAGCTGGCCCGCTGGCAAGTGGAGGTGGGAGATCCCGTGCTCACGGCGGAGAGGTAGCAGAGATCCTGTTGCTTCCTTGCGGCATGCGCTGTTGCATTTCACTAAATCGCGCACGATTTCCTGGATCTCACTGAAATCCTCGCGACGCACAAGGTCGTTTTAAGAGCTGTAGATGACATCTGCCAGTAATTGCGCCTGATTATTCGTCAAAGACAGCTGAGAGTCGCTCCAACATATGAATGCGGTCTGCCATTCGATTTGTGATCCCGAAGAATCCATATGACCCAATACATCCGCCGGCATTGCAAGAGCTACAGGCAGTTTCAGGCGTCACTGCAAATTGCCTGAATCAGAAGTTGCACAACTCCTCAATCTGCATATAATAGGGCGAAGCTGTTGACTCGCGACCGAATTTGTCGCCAATTTTCAATGAAAATGAGTAGCATCTCTGTCTTGAACCTGCTTATCAACCTTACGGTCCTTCTTCACGGCCTTGTAGCCCTTCTTGTAAGCGGCTCTCGGCCTTGAATGGTTGGCGAAGGCAGGAGTCCGGAAGAACGGACTTCTTACTCAGGTCAGTGCAGACCCTTCCTCAACCGGGAAGGGTTTTTCTTTAGCAGGAGAATGCGTTTCTGGGAACAAGCGCACCCTGCGCAGCATCTCAGGAGCGCAAGAGCGGGATGGCGGACGCCCGGCCAAGTGGGTCTGATTGACCATCCCAACAGAATATGAGCCAGGTAGCAGGAGGTAAAGGATGGCGCTAGCCAAGAGAGAACCTGAGAATAGCGGATACGACCTGGGCCCCCAGGAGATGACCGGGTCGGAGATGATCTGGGAGTCCCTTCTTCGTGAGGGCGTCCAAATCGTCTTTGGCCATCCGGGCGGAGCGATTTTGCCGGCTTACGACGCGCTTGCCGAATATGAGGGGGACGGCCGCATCCATCACGTCCTCGTGCGGCACGAGCAGTGCGCGGCGCATATGGCCGACGGTTTCGCTCGCGCCACGGGGGACGTAGGCGTTTGCATTGTCACCAGCGGTCCGGGGGCGACGAACCTTGTCACCGGTCTGGCAACTGCGCAGATGGACAGTGTGCCCGTTGTCGCGATCACCGGCCAGGTGCCGACCAACCTGCTGGGTACGGACGCGTTTCAGGAATCGGACGTTGTGGGCGTCTCGCAGCCTGTGTGCAAACACAACTACCTGGTGACCGATATTGCCGAACTGCCGCTGGTGATGAAAGAGGCCTTCTACATCGCTCGCGAAGGCCGGCCGGGCGTTGTATTGGTCGACATCTGCAAGGATGTTCAGATTGAGACCGGCACTTTTCGCTATGATTTCAAGATAAACCTGCCCGGTTTCGAGCCGTGGCCGGAATACAGTCGCGAAGAAGTGCAGGCGGCGGCTGACCTGTTGAACGAGTCTGAGCGTCCGCTGATCCTTGCGGGGCACGGCGTCCACCTGTCGAATACCAGCGAAGAGCTGCTCCAGCTTGTAGAAAAGGCCGGCATACCCGTTGTTACGACGCTGCTTGGCACAGGGAACATCCCTGAGACGCACCCGCTGAGCCTGGGAATGGGCGGAATGCACGGAGAGGCGTTCGCAAATCGGGCGGTACAGGCCTGCGATGTGCTTATCGCAATGGGAATGCGCTTCGACGACCGCATCACCGGGCGGCTGGACCGCTTTGCCGCGAACGCCAAGATCATCCACTTTGAACTGGACAAGGCGGAGGTCGGCAAAAACATTGTGCCTGACGTGGCCGTGGTAGGTGATCTGGCAGACACGCTGCCGGCCTATCTGCCGCTTGTGGAGGAACGGCGCCACCAGGAATGGGTAGACACGCTGAGCGAGTGGCGTTCGGAGACGGACGAGGCCGACATCATCCAGTTCGAAGTCGAAGAGTTGATTCCTCCCTACGTTATCCGGCAGCTGTGGCATGCTACCGAGCGGATCGATAAGCGCGTTATCGTTGTCACCGACGTCGGCCAGCACCAGATGTGGGAGAGTCAGTACTATATTCACGAACATGCCGGGATGCTGTTGACCAGCGGCGGCCTCGGCACGATGGGATACGCCTTGCCGGCGGCCCTCGGCGCGCAGATGTCCGACCCGGGGGCGCTGGTCTGGTGCGTGGCCGGTGACGGCGGATTCCAGATGACTTTGCAGGAGCTGGCCACTATTCAGCAGGAGAAGCTACCGGTAAAAATCGCCATTATCAACAACGGATTCCTGGGTATGGTGCGCCAGTGGCAGCAGATCTTTTACGACAAGCGCTATGTGGGCACGCCGATCCTTTCGCCGGACTACGTAAAGCTGGCCGATGCATACGACATCCCCGCCGCCGTGGTCCGCCATCCAAGCGAGGTAGTGCCTGTCCTGGAACAAGCGCACGCAACCGATGGGCCGTTCCTGGTCGATTTCCAGGTGAAAGAGGAAGTGAATGTTTATCCGATGGTGGCGCCCGGCGCCGCCGTGGACGAACTGATCCGGCGCCCGAAGCCCGGATATGTCCAAGGATACAGCGGCGTGCAGCCGAGCTGGTAACTGCTTGGCAAGCAGTTTGCCGGCAGATTGCAAGTGCCCGGATGGTGGACGCCTCCGGAAACTGAAAAAAGGAATCGCCACGGGGGAAACCAATGCAATATACTCTTGTCGCCTGGATGCGTGACAAGCCCGGCGTCCTGAATCGGGTGTCAGGTATGCTGCGCAGGCGGAACTTCAATATCGACAGCCTTCAGGTCAGCCACAGCGAGACGCCCGGCATCAGTCGCATGACCTTCGTGGTCGATGGTGACGAGCGGGTGGCCGACCAGGTGGTCAAACAGCTGCGCAAAGTCGTGGACGTAACCGCGGTGGAGGACATCACGAACCGGCTGGCCATTCTGCGCGAGCTGGCTCTGATCCGGGTTCGGACGACGCCGGCGACGCGCGGGGAGATTATGCAGTTCGCTGAAATCTACCGGGCACAGATCGTGGATGTAAACGCGGAGAATCTCGTCGTGCAGGCGGTTGGCACGGAAGACAAGGTCGATTCTCTGATCGAGCTGCTGCGCCCCTTCGGCATTGAGGAGATGGTGCGCACGGGCCGCGTCGCCCTGTGCCGCGGTGACGAGCGGCCGAAACGGAACAGGCAGCCGACGTCCATATTCAAAGCCGCGGCCAGCCTCAATGGCAGCGGGCACGGCGACCAGGAGTAGATGGCAAGTTTTTTCTGAAAGGTAAAGGACTGTGGCTTGCGCGGGCGCGGTGACCACCATATGGTCCGGTCTCTCGGTGGCAGGCGGGGCGACAGCGGAGAATTGAGAAGCCCACTTAGACCAGGAAACCAGACTCTCGGAGGGGAATGTGACAACGATCTATTACGAGAATGACGCCGACATTGCGCGGCTGGAAGGCAAGAAGATCGCCGTGATCGGCTACGGCAGCCAGGGACATGCCCATGCCTTGAACATGAAGGACAGCGGGCAGGACGTTCGCATCGGGTTGCACGAAGGCAGCCGCAGCAAAGCCAAGGCCGAGGCCGACGGACTGCGCGTCGTGAACGTGGCCGACGCCGCTCGCGAAGCCGATATGATCATGGTCGTCATTCCCGACCCGATCCAGGGCAAGGTATATGAGGAGCAGATCCAGCCGAACCTCGAGCCCGGAAACACGTTGATGTTCGCGCACGGTTTCAACGTGCGCTACGGCTTCATCGTTGCGCCGGATGAAGTCGACGTGTCGATGGTGGCGCCGAAGGCCCCCGGTCACCGCGTGCGGGAGGTCTTTGTCGAAGGTTCCGGCGTTCCCGCCCTGGTCGCCATTCATCAGGACGCCTCAGGCAATGCCCTGGCCAACGCGCTCGCCTACGCCAAAGCGATCGGCTCAGCGCGCGCCGGCGTGCTGGAAACGACTTTTGCCGAGGAGACCGAGACCGACCTGTTCGGCGAGCAGACCGTCCTCTGCGGCGGTGTGAGCGAGCTGATCAAGGCCGGTTTCGAGGTCCTGGTCGATGCCGGGTACCAGCCGGAGATCGCCTACTTTGAATGTCTGCACGAACTCAAGCTGATCGTGGACCTGATGTACCAGGGCGGGCTGAACTACATGCGCTACAGCGTGAGTGATACGGCAGAGTGGGGCGATTACAAGAGCGGCCAGCGCGTCGTTACCGAAGAGACCAAGGAATCCATGCGCAAGATCCTGGCCGACATTCAGTCAGGCGCCTTTGCCGAAGAGTGGATGGACGAGTATCACGGCGGCGGTAAGATCTACTACGAACGTCGCCGCAACGAACAGAACCAGAAGCTTGAAAACGTGGGCAAAGAGTTGCGCAGGATGATGACCTTCCTGGACGCCAAGGAAGTTTAGGCCAGTGCGGGCAGGTCAGACTCGTGTCGAAAGGGGGTGATGAACATGGATGACGGCCTTAGTGACCTTAGTCTAAACGCTGAGTTGTACTCCGCGTTCACGACGTCCACCGCCGCTTTGCGCGAGGGACGAAACTGTCATCTCTTGTACAGATTCACCTCCGGAGGCACATTGCCATGACAAACACAGTTGATGCGCAAGAACAGGACGACGCCGCCGTTGAAGGCGGTGCGCCGACCGAGGTTGAGCAGTTCCGCCTGGCCGACGTCGACCAGTGGGCGAAGGACATTGCCCACGGCAACACAGTTCTCGTTTTCGACACGACACTGCGTGATGGGGAGCAGTCGCCGGGCGCCACACTCAACGAGCAGGAGAAGCTCGAAATCGCCCGTCAGCTGGCGCGTTTGGGCATCGACATCATGGAGGCAGGGTTTCCTGCAGCCTCACCCGGCGACCTTGCCGCTGTTAAGCGCATAGCCGAAACTGTGGGCCGCACTCCCCGATTGGATGAAGACGGAAATGTAACCGCGCCGCCTATCGTCGCCGGCCTGGCCAGGGCCAATAAGGACGACATCGACAAGGCCTGGGAAGCGATGCAGGGCGCGGTGCGGCCCCGCATTCATACCTTCCTCGCCACCAGCGAAATCCATATGCAGCACAAGCTGCGCATGTCGCCCAACGAGGTGCTCGAAACAGTAGGCGACATGGTGCAGTACGCCCGCAGCCTGTGCGAGAATGTCGAGTTCAGCCCGGAGGACGCCGGCCGCAGCGACCCGGAATTCCTCGTCAAAGTGTGTAGCGTTGCAGTTCAGGCCGGCGCCACCACCCTGAACATTCCAGATACTGTCGGCTACACAACGCCGGAGGAGTTTGGCGAGCTGATCGAGTACCTGCGCGAGAATGTCGAAGGCGGCAAGGACGTAATCTTCAGCGTTCACTGCCACAACGACCTGGGGCTGGCAACGGCCAACACGCTGGCAGGCGTGCAGAACGGCGCCCGACAAGTTGAGGTAACCATCAACGGAATCGGCGAACGCGCCGGCAATACCAGTTTGGAAGAGACGGTGATGGCGCTGTACACGCGCCAGTCGGTCTTCGACCTGCGCACCAATATCCGCAGCCAGGAAATCCACCGCAGCAGTGACATGGTCAGCCGCTACACCGGCATGGTGATCCAGCCCAACAAGGCGATTGTGGGCACGAACGCCTTTGCCCATGAGGCCGGCATCCACCAGGACGGCATGCTGAAAAACAAGCGGACCTACGAGATCATGGACGCCGATACGATAGGCCTGCACCAGAGCCGCCTGGTGCTGGGCAAACATTCCGGCCGCCATGCCCTCGGCGTGCGCCTGCAGGAGATGGGCTACCACCTGGACCGGGAAAACCTGAATGAGGTCTTCATCCGCTTCAAAGATCTGGCCGACAAGAAGAAGACGGTCACGGACGCGGACATTGAAGCGCTGGTCGCTGATGAACTCTATCAGCCGGTCGAAATCTGGGAGTTGCTGGGCGTGCAGGTCCAATGCGGGACCAACATGACGCCCACCGCCGTGGCCACGCTGCGCAATAACGAGACCGGTGCAGAGATCACTGAGGCGAGTTTTGGCGCGGGTCCGGTGGACGCGGTCTACACCTGCATCGATAAGATCGTGCAGCAGCCGAACGAGCTGACCGAGTTCCTGGTGCAGGCGGTGACCGAAGGGATCGACGCCAACGGCGACGTGACAGTGCGAATCGAGGCACCGGAGAGCCGGGGCCACAGCCGTACAGCCCAGGGCAGACAGCGGAGGCGGCTCTTCAGCGGGCGCGGGGTTGACACCGATATAATCGTGGCCAGCACCAAAGCCTACCTGCAGGCGCTGAACAAGCTGTGCGCGGCCGACGAGGACGACGCCCAGGTCGCGATCGCCGCGGGTGATTCTGAGGTGGCTACGGTTGGGATATAGTTGGGGTATCGAGCAAAGGGGCGGCGATGCGGGAGAAACCGAATCGCCGCTTTTTTTGTTCTTGGAACTTGAACGAAGAGACCACTCACGTCTCATCTGCTTTACTTCTCAGCGGTCTTGATTCTATGGCAAATCCAGACGAAAAGCACCGGGCTACCAGATTCTGTGGAAATGCAGAGCGATGGTTTCAGCATTTTGGCAGAGTCTTCCTCGCACTTTCCCTACTCGCTACAAGTCTACTGCCGGCACCTGCAAAGGCTCAGGATTCCTCACCCACCTATACGATTTCCGATTGCGAGCATGTAGAAGAGAACCTTTTACTTGGCGACCTCAATCGTATAACTCGTTCCGTATTGGAACGAGAAAAAAGTGGTCTGGACTTAGAGAGTATAGTCGAAGAGAATTGGGCGGAACTTGACCTGGACAGAGTGGTGGACAAAGCGGTCGACGAAGCCACGGAACGGGTTCGAGAAGAAAGAGGCACACTGGATCGGATCTTTTCCGGTTGGTCGGAAGAGAAGGCAGCGGAGTTTGCGGAGGCAATCGCCAATCGTGCTTTCGGCTCTCCAGAATTGCGTACCGCCATCGACAGTCTGTCCTCGGCAATTGTCGATGATTTGACCGTTGAAATTCACCTGATGACAGTGAAGACTGCTTCTTCTGCCTTTTTGTGTGTACAGGAATTCATCGGCGCCACATTTTCTGATGTCATGTCGAAAGTCTTGGAGGATAGCACGAAAGCCTGGTTGGAAAGTCTTGAATTGGGAAACATTGAAGGGGAGACTGACTTTGTAGATTTGAAAGACCGGACATTGTCAATTGTCGGCATTGGCGCCATCGTGGGGACACAAATCGCTCATGCGATTGCAAGAAGGGTTGCTCAAGGAATTCTTGGCAGAGTCGTCACCCGTATTCTAGGTAGGGCGGCCTCCGCAGTTGTCCCGGTTGCAGGCTGGGTAATAGGCGGCGCGCTTATCATATTCGACGTTTATCAGGCCTGGGAAGGTTCACTGCCTCAGATTCAAAAGGACCTCAAGTCTGAAACGGTGAAAGAGACCATCCGCAAAGAAATCGTTTCTGTCGTGGATCAGGAACTAGCCAATGCAATGCCCGGAATCTCCCAATCAGTCACTATCGAGATCTACAGACGGTGGAGGAGTTTCCTTCAGGACTTCGAACACGTCTTAAGGCTGGCAGAAAACAATGAAGACTTTCGCCTTTTGCTGGAAGATGTTACTGCTGACCAGGTTGACAAGCTTTCCGAGCTGGTCGAGGTGACAGTCGATGTACTTGGCATTGAGTGGTTGAACAGAGTTATCGGCACAGGTGAATTCAAACGTATTTTCGACCTCCCCAGAGCGTCATTTGAGATTCTTCGTGACACATCTGATCCAGGGTTAGTTCTGAGGTGGGCCCAAGTTGCCGACGAGAGAATCGTCAGTGTGGTAGAGACAGAACTATACAAACATGCATCGCTCGAAATGATTGGGGATCGTGAGACACTGGATAAGATCCTTGCTCTGGAAGACCCCTTGACAGTTCAACAGTTAATGCAGAAAGGGGTGAAAGAACGAGAGGCACTGCTGGGATTACCGACGTTGCAGACAAAGTGGATACTTACTGAACTGTCCAGTCCAGAGATTGGCTGGGTGCTTTCGTTTCTCCTGGAATTGCCGTCGTCTTCCCAAAGCAGACTGGTGGATTTCGTGATTCGGGATCGCGGCCTGATTTACCTCTTGCAGAAGACAGAGGGCTTGCAATCACAGTTTGCCGATGTTCTCAACCTGGCAGGGGAAATCGCTGAAATCAATGCGATTCTTGTCGAAACGCCAACTGACCAAGTGGAAAAACTGTCTTTGCTGGTTAATGTGGCGTCCGAAGTCCTGGATGCGGAGCAGTTGGCGGACATGGCTGAATCGGGCCAATTCAAGGAGATTCTTGCACTTCCTCAGCACACCTTTGAAATCCTCCGTGAAACTGGTAGTCCGCCAGTCGTCCTCGCATGGGCCGAACTGGCGGGCGACTCTATCTTAACAGTAGTGGAGAAAGGGCTTTATCTCGTTTCCATTCCGGAGGATTTCTCTGGACGGGAGGAATTGGAGCGCGTGCTGGCCATTGAACATGATTTGGCGATCCAAAGACTCATGGCGATGAATCCGGAAGAACGACAATCATTGCTTCAACTGCCGGCGGAAGAGGCAAAAGGCGCCCTTTTGTCCGATTTGTCCGTAGATGACCTGTCCTGGTTCGCTTCCTACCTTCTCGGCCTCTCAACTCCAGCCCGGCGACTATTCGCGATAAAGATAACGCAACGGCCGGAACTCGTATCTAATCTGAGAGCTAATGAGGAACTGGGGAAAGAATTCAAGCATGTCCTGGAACTTGCTCCAGACTATCCGCAGTTGAGGAACGCGTTGGACAATGCCAACGCAGATGACATAGAGAAACTCTCGGCATTGGTTGTAGTTTCAGAGGATGCCATCGCGTCTGATCTACTGCCAGAGTATTTCAACTCAGGCCAGTTTGAGCGCATTCTCTCCCTTCCTCAGGCAACGTTCAAGATCCTTGAGTGGAGCGGGAGTCCAGCATTGGTAATAGCCTGGGCTCAACTGGCCGGGGATGCCATCGTTCAGGTCGTCGAAACTGAATTGTACAAGGCCGCGGACCCAGAGCATTTCAGGAATCGAGATGAACTTGATGAGGCCTTGCGGCTTGTTGATACGGAAGCATTGGCATGGTTACTTCAACTGAAAGCAAAACCGAGGGAAGCTGTATTCCTATTGGATGCAGACCCCGAAATTTTGTGGCTACACGAGTTTAGTGGCGACCTGTCACAAGAAGACATCGTTCTGATAGCACATTCCATTGACCAGAATCCGGCTATGTTGGCTGAGCTTGACAAAAAGAGTGTTGGGCAGCTTGTGAAGAGGTCGCAGAACATCGAGCAAGCCCTGGCTTTCGTCTCTGAAAGAATCGGGGAGCCTCAAGATTGGTGGCCCACTGCCTTGATGCTATCAGCGGCGGTTGACCTCTCCTCTGGCAACCCATCTTGGCAACTTTACTTGCACTATCATCAGACGCAGTCACTCATTCTTTGGGCAGCGCTCGTTCTGCCAGTAGTTTTGGCACTCTCAGTCGACTGGCTTCATCGCCGTCGGCGCCTGGCAAAATTTTGGGACTACATAGGTCGACACTTGGGAGGTCAAACATAGTGCAGAAACCAAGCCCGAATCAGCGCTACAGTCTAACTCTTGCATTTCTCATCTTGCTTTTGCTTTTCTCACTGTTGCCCCCAGGTGCAGCAAGGGCCCAAAGCACTAACCCTGTATCCTACACATTTGAAGAATGTGACCAGGTCGACGAAGCCAGTCTCCGAGATGAATTGAACAGCATCACGCAGACAGTTTTCGAAGATGAACGAAGTCGCCTGGATGTGGCCCTAATCGTGGATCGCAATTGGCGAGACATGGGAATGGACTTGAGAGTAGACCAAGCCGTAGATGACGCCATCGAATTTGTCCGCAGCGATACAGGCTTCTGGGAACGGATCTGGTCTGGTTGGTCTCCATCCAAAGCAGAAGAGTTGGCAACCACGGTGGCCGAGGAGACTTTCGGCTCCGATGAGTTTGCAGGTCAATTCGACGAATTTTCGACAAGAGTCGCTAACGACATCGTGGAAGAGATTAGATTGGTCACGGCTAAATCGGCTTCTACCGCTCTACTGTGCGTGCAGGAATTTATCGGTGGAAGGTTTTCCAGGACTTTGGCAGTAGAGCTGAACAGGCAGATTGAGTCAGAATTGGAACTGTTGAAGCTCGAACCGGATACCGATCAGAGCTTCCTGGACATCCTCAAGATTCACTCGAACCTCGCAGGCGGCGTCGCAGTTATCATCGGTACACGAATTGGAGTTGAGTTAGCCAGGAGGCTGGCAAGCCTACTCACAAGGAATATCGTTGGCAGAATTCTGTCACGCATCTTGGTCAGAGTAGCTGTCGTGGGCATCCCTTTTGTTGGTTGGATTATTGGGGGAGCCCTGATTGTGGTGGACGTGTTCAATTCCAGAGACGGCGCACTACCCTTAATCCGAGACTCACTTCAGAGTGACGACGTCAAAGCTGAAATGCGAAGATGGATGGCTGAGGAAGTAAGCGAAGAACTGCGGTTAGAAATGCCCTCTTTGGCGCGAAACGTCGCCAACAGCGCGTTCAGCCAGTGGCAGGATTTCCGGTTGAAGTTCACTCGCGTTCTCCAACTTTCCGAGACAAATCCACGTTTCAAGCTGATTCTGGACTTCACTAAGGTAGATCAGCTGGCCAAGCTTTCAGAATTGGTTGCACTGGTGGAAGAGAATGAGCCGGAAAGGCTGGAGGAATTGATCAGTTCAGGGCAGCTCGAATTCATGCAAACTCTTCCTGAGGAAGCATTGGAGATCTATCGGAATTCGGGAAAAGCGGAAACTCTCATAAGCTGGGCTGAACTTGCGGGTGACCTCATCCTCAAAGTGGTCGAATACAAACTGTATCTTGTGAGCGATGCCGCTGACTTCGCGGGCCGCGACGCGCTGGAAATTGTCTTGAGGCTGGAAGACGAGACAGCCATTCACAAGTCGATGTCACTGGATGCGGAAGTGAGAGAAGAACTATTGGCCTTGAAAGCGGAGACTGCGCGAGCCTTGCTCCTCGGCGACTTGGACTCGAGCCAGCTTTCGCTTCTTGCCGCCATGTATTTGACGGCACTGGCACCTCAGGATGCAGAGCTTCTTGCGAATTTCGTTCTTAACCATCCGGCACTAATCTCTCTGCTGGAGAGCGAGCTTGTCCAGGAGGCGTTGATTCAAAGTCAGAACCTGCAAGCTGCTCTTAGCTTCCTCGCCGAAGGAACGACTGGGGGGCAGGGGTTCGGCAGAGTTTTCCAGGTATTGGAGGACCTGGCCCCTGTACTTTCCGGCGATGTGTCCTGGTTGCTATTCTGGCACAAGAATGGAGGTACACTGAGCAATCCGCGCAACCTGGTCATTATTCTGGGGGTATTGCTACTGCTCTATCTCATTTTGAGAACTGCTTGGGGTCGCCGCCGCACGGAGGTGAGCGTCACCGTCAATGTTCCAGATCGCCGCGAGGCAGACAGGGAAGGAAAATGACTCTCATCGCTCTCGACCAACCCCACCGCCCCGACATCGAGATTGGCGAACTTCTCGTAGTCGTCGTCGTTTACGCCGCCAACATCGTTCAGGATGTAAGGGAGAATATCCGCAACCTGGTCGGCGGCCGTATGACCCATTACGAAACCCTGATCGCGAAAGCAATCGAACAGGGATTATCCGACCTTGAGGAAAAGGCCTCCGCCAAGGGTTATGACGGCGTTCTAGGCGTAAAAATCAGCCACCCGCTGGTCGTGGACGGCGGCGTGGAGGTGATCATTTACGGCAACGGCTACCGCTTGTCCGCGAGGGGGCAGGAAAGTTGACGAACCGCCCAATCTCGTGTACATTATACGAAATGATGGCGGGTTAACTCCGCCAGAAATTCATCTGTTTGCAAGGTTTTCGCGATTCGACAACGACGTCATCCGGTCTTTGCGCACGCTCTTCCTTCGCATTAGTCGCTGACGACAGCCTCTCAGATGCAGAGTGGTTATCCCCTAACCAACTGCTTTGAACACTTGAACTACGCGAAATGGAAGGCTTACTTGAGGAGATGCCGTTATGTCGGATACGCAATTTACTCCTTCCTGTTGTCACCAACCCACTCTCCATGCGCAGCCCGGTCTGCCGGCCAAGCAGGGCCTCTACGACCCGCGCTATGAGCATGATGCCTGCGGTGTTGGATTCGTAGTCAACATCAAGGGCCAGAAATCAAACGCCATCGTCTCTCAAGGCCTGGAGGTACTCCTCAACCTCGCCCATCGGGGCGCGTGCGGATGCGAGCCGAACACCGGCGACGGAGCCGGCGTGCTCATGCAGATGCCGGACAGATTCATGCGCAAGGTCGCCGCTGAGGAGGGGATCGATTTGCCTCCCGAGGGCGACTACGCGGTTGGTATGATCTTTCTTCCCCCCAGGGGCGACTACCGCTTCCTGTGTGAGCAACTCTTCGAAAAGATTATCCGTTCAGAAGGACAGACCGTTCTCGGCTGGCGCACTGTTCCCACGGCCAATGATGAGATAGGCCACACGGCACGCCTTGGCGAACCGGTCGTGCGGCAGGTCTTCATCGGGCGCAACTCCGACCGGTTGACTGGCAACGACGACCTGGCTTTTGAGCGCAAACTGTATGTAATCCGGAAGCAGGCCGAAAATCAGATCCGCTACTCCCAGCTACGTGAAGGAGACGCCTTCTACGTTGCCAGCCTCTCTTCGCGCACGATTGTCTATAAGGGCATGTTGATGGCGCCGCAGGTCAGGGGCTTCTACCCCGATCTGTTGGATGAGGAGATGGAGTCGGCGCTGATCGTTATTCATTCGCGGTTCAGCACAAATACTTTCCCCAGTTGGGAGCGCGCCCACCCTTACCGTTACATGATCCACAACGGTGAGATCAATACTTTGCGCGGCAACGAGAACTGGATGTACGCCAGACAGTCCCAGTTCGAGAGTGAACTGTTCGGGAACGACATCAAGAAGATTCTTCCAATCATCCACGACGACGGCAGCGATTCGGCCAAATTCGACGAGACGCTCGAATTCCTATATTTGTCCGGGCGTTCACTGCCGCACGCCATGATGATGATGATCCCGGAGCCATGGTCGCAGCATGAAACGATGAGCGACGCCAAGAAGGCGTTCTACGAGTACCACAGCGCTATGATGGAGCCGTGGGACGGGCCCGCCTCGATGGTCTTTACCGACGGTACAATTGTGGGCGCGGTGTTGGACCGCAACGGGCTGCGTCCCTCGCGCTATTGCGTAACCAAGGACGACATGGTGGTGATGGCGTCGGAGGTGGGCGTACTTCCGATGGAACCGGACCGCATCCTTAAGAAAGCGCGCCTGGAACCGGGCCGCATGTTTCTGGTCGATACTTCCCAGCGCCGCATTATCTCCGACGAAGAGCTGAAGGAGACGATGGCTTCGGCCCATCCCTATCGCGAGTGGCTCGACGAGCACATGGTCAGTCTGGACGAGATTCCAGAGCCGGAGGCGGAGGCGCCAGGGGTTGACCACAGCACCATGCTCGAGCGGCAGCAGATTTTCGGGTACACATTTGAGCAGTTGCGCATTCTTCTGGCGCCGATGGCGACCGATGGGGTCGAAGCGCTGGGCGCAATGGGGAACGACACGCCGGCCGCAGCCCTGTCCAACCACTCGCAGCTGCTTTACAACTATTTCAAGCAACTCTTTGCTCAGGTGACCAACCCGCCCATTGACGCTATCCGCGAGGAGCTGATCACCGCCACCGAGGTGATGATGGGCACGGAGTTGAACTTGCTCGAGACCAAGCCGGAAAACTGCCGCCAGCTCAAGCTCAGCCAGCCTATCATCAACAATCAGGAGCTGGCCAAGATTCGGCACATTGAGAGCAGCGGCGCTGAGGGGTTCCACGCGAAGACTCTTCCCATTCTCTTTGACGTAAATGGCGGACGGGACGCCCTGGAACAGGCGCTTGAAGACCTGTTCCAGGGCGCGACCGAGGCCATCGAGGCAGGGTTCAATATCCTGATTCTTTCCGACCGGGGCGTCGGACCCGGTATTGCCCCCATTCCGGCATTGCTGGCAACATCCGGGCTGCATCACCATCTTATCCGAAATGAGACCCGAACCCAGACTGCGCTGGTCGTCGAATCGGGCGAACCGCGTGAAGTCCATCATCTCGCGCTTCTGATCGGCTTCGGCGCGACCGCCGTCAACCCCTATCTGGCGCTGGAGACATTGGACCAGATGATTCAGGACCGGCTCCTCGTCGACATAGACCACGACACCGCGACCTACAACTACGTCAAGGCCGCAATGAAGGGGGTCGTCAAAGTACTGTCAAAGATGGGCATCTCGACAATCCAGAGCTACTGTGGCGCCCAGATTTTCGAGGCGCTTGGCCTGAGCCAGAGATTAGTCGACGAGTATTTCACCTGGACATCCAGCCGCGTAGAAGGGATCGGTCTCTCCGAGATCTTCAGCGAAATCAAGATTCGACATGATCGGGCCTATCCTGTGCGCCTTTACGCTCAATCCGAGTCCAATGGCCACGGACTGGTCGCGACGAAGCCGGACGTGTCTGCCGCCAACGGCAATGGTCACGGCGGCCAGCTGCTGTCACCGGGCGGCGACTACCAATGGCGCAAAGATGGGGAGCTGCACCTTTTCAACCCCCGCACCGTTCACCTGCTGCAAAAGGCGACCCGCACCAATGACTACGAGTCCTTCAAGGCCTATACGAAGGATATCGACCAGATGAACAAGGAGTGGTGCAACTTGCGGGGCCTCCTGGAGTTTGATTTTGAGGACGCCCGGAGCATTCCCATCGAAGAGGTAGAACCGGTAGAGTCGATCTGCAAACGCTTCAAGACCGGGGCCATGTCCTACGGTTCGATCAGCAAAGAGGCGCATGAGACCCTGGCGATCGCGATGAACCGCATCGGGGGGCGGAGCAACACGGGCGAAGGCGGTGAAGATCCGGCCCGCTACATCCTTGAACCGAACGGCGATTCGAAAAACAGCGCAATCAAGCAGGTGGCCTCAGCCCGTTTCGGCGTCACCAGCAACTATCTTGTCAACGCCCGAGAGCTGCAGATCAAAATGGCGCAGGGGGCCAAGCCGGGCGAAGGCGGCCAACTGCCCGGCAAGAAGGTCTATCCGTGGATCGCGGAAGTACGGCATTCAACGCCCGGCGTCGGACTGATCTCGCCCCCGCCGCACCATGACATCTACTCCATCGAAGACCTGGCCGAGTTGATCCACGATCTCAAGAACTCCAACCATCACGCCCGGATCAATGTCAAGTTGGTGTCGGAAGTTGGCGTGGGTACCGTCGCCGCCGGCGTCGCCAAGGGGCATGCCGACGTCATCCTGATCAGCGGCCATGACGGCGGAACAGGGGCATCGCCGCAGACCAGCATCAAGCATGCCGGCCTGCCTTGGGAGTTGGGGGTGGCCGAGACCCACCAGACGCTCCTCATAAACAATCTGCGCAGCCGCGTCGTCGTTGAGACTGACGGCCAGCTGAAGACCGGCCGCGACCTTGCGATTGCGGCGCTGTTGGGCGCTGAGGAGTACGGCTTCGCCACGAGCCCTCTGGTCGCTTTAGGCTGCATCATGATGCGAGTCTGCCACCTGGACACTTGCCCGGTAGGCGTCGCCACGCAGAACCCCGAACTGCGAAAGATGTACACCGGCGACCCGCAGCACGTCGTCAACTTCATGTACTTTATCGCCCAGGAGTTGCGGGAGTACATGGCAAAGCTGGGTTTTCGTACGGTGAACGAGATGATCGGGCGCACTGACCGTCTGCAGGCGCCTCATTCGATCGAACACTGGAAGGCGCAGGGCATCGACCTTACCGCGATCCTGCACCGTCCGGATGTGCCGGAGGACTGGGGGCGCTACTGCCAGATAGACCAGGATCACGGCCTGGACAAAGCGTTGGACAACACTACCCTGCTCGAACTCTGCATGCCCGCCCTCGAAAACAGCGAGGAGGAGGTGCAGCGGGCACACGATGCCCAGGGTGGCATTGGATCTGAGAGCTCGCTGAAGCGGGTCAAGGCGTCTCTGCCCATCCATAACACGAACCGTGTTGTGGGCACCATCACCGGCAGTGAGATCACCCGCCGTTTCGGACCGGACGGGCTGCCTGAAGACACGATTCAATTACATTTCAGTGGCGCTGCCGGCCAGAGTTTCGGCGCCTTCATTCCCAACGGCATGACGCTTGAACTCGAGGGCGACGGCAACGACTACTTCGGCAAAGGGCTCTCCGGCGGCAAGATCATCGCCTACCCGCCCTACGGCTCCACCTTCAAGGCCGAAGACAACATCATTATCGGCAATGTGGCCTTCTATGGCGCGACCAGCGGCGAAGCTTACGTTCGCGGCATGGCCGGGGAGCGCTTCTGTGTCCGCAACTCCGGAATGCACGCCGTCATCGAGGGTGTAGGCGACCACGGTTGCGAGTACATGACCGGCGGCCGTGTGGTCGTTCTGGGGCGCACCGGACGAAACTTTGCCGCCGGCATGTCAGGCGGTATCGCCTACGTTCTGGACGAAAAGCTGGTGGACGGCGTCCGCTTCGACAAGCGTGTAAACCTGGAAATGGTCGAAATCGGGAGACTCGAAGACCCGGAAGAAATCGCCGAAGTACGGGAGATGATCCAGCGCCATTACGCCTATACGAATTCGGAGGTTGCCGGACGGGTCCTGTCGGATTGGGAAGCCTACCTGCCCAAATTCGTCAAAGTGTTGCCCAAAGACTACAAACGCATGCTGCAATGTCTTGCCGAAGTAGAAGCCGCCGGTCTCAAGGGCGCGGAGGCATTGATGGCTGCATTCGAACGCAACAGTCAGGACCTGGCCGCACGTGTAAGCGGCAACTGAGGATTGCTAACAGAGTGCATCGACCCGGTATTGCGCGTTAACCCTTTCCACGCAATACGCAGTCAGGAGATTTCGAATGGGTAAACCAACAGGCTTTCTTGAATTCGAGCGGCAGTCCTTCCCTGAACGTGCGCCCCTTGAACGAATTCAAGATTGGGATGAGTTTCATCTCCATTTGACGACTGAGGACCTTCAGGAGCAGGGCGCCAGGTGCATGGACTGCGGCATTCCCTTCTGCCATACTGGCACGATGCCGGAGGGCGGCTGCCCCATCAATAATCTGATCCCTGAGTGGAATGACCTGGTCTATCAGAACCGCTGGCGCGAAGCGCTGGACCGGCTCCACGCCACCAATAATTTCCCTGAATTCACCGGCCGCGTCTGCCCGGCTCCGTGCGAAGGCTCCTGCACCTTGGGCCTGATCGAGCCGCCGGTAACGATCAAGAGCATCGAGTGCGCGATCATCGACAGGGGATTTGAAGAGGGCTGGGTTGTAGCCCAGCCGCCGGCGGTTCGCACCGGCAAAAAAGTGGCCGTCGTCGGATCGGGGCCAGCCGGACTTGCCTGCGCCGACCAGCTTAACACTGCGGGCCACACTGTCACCGTCTATGAACGCGCCGACCGTATCGGCGGGCTGCTGATGTACGGCATCCCCAACATGAAACTGGAAAAGGAGCGCGTCGAGCAGCGGGTCGACCTGATGCGCGTCGAAGGTGTTACCTTCATTACGAACTGCGAAGTAGGCAAAGACGTCCCCGCCGACAGTCTTCTCGAAGAGAACGATGCGATCGTACTCTGTGGGGGCGCCACCCACCCTCGCGATCTGCCAATAGAGGGCAGGGAGTTGGAGGGCGTCCACTTTGCGATGGAGTTCCTGCACGGCAATACCAAGCAGTTGCTCGACGGCAAATACGGCGAAGTTCCAGGCGAAGGCTTCAGTTATCCTTTTATCTCCGCTGAGGGCAAAGACGTCATTGTGATTGGCGGCGGCGACACCGGCAACGACTGCCTTGGAACGTCGATGCGTCACGGCTGCAATAGTGTCAGCATGTTCGAAATTCTGCCGCAGCCGCCTCCGGAACGGGCCGCAAGCAATCCCTGGCCTGAATGGCCGAACATTTTTCGCGTCGACTACGGCCATGCGGAAGCCGCAGCCCGCTCTGGCGCAGATCCACGCACGTTCGAGATCAGCACCAAGAGATTCGTAGGCGACGAACACGGCCGCCTGAAGGAGTTGCACACCGTCCTGATAGAATGGGTTCCGAGCGAGAACGGCGCCCGCCCTCAGCTGCGCGAGGTCCCGGGCACCGAAAAGGTGTGGCCGGCACAATTGGCGCTGCTGGCAATGGGCTTTCTGGGGCCGGAGAATCCCGTGCTGGATCAGTTGGGCATCGAAAGAGACGCCCGCTCCAATGCCCAGGCCGAGTACGGCAGATTCGCCACAAACGTCCCCGGCGTTTTCGCAGCCGGCGACATGCGCCGCGGGCAGAGTCTGGTCGTTTGGGCGATAAATGAAGGACGCGGCGCGGCGCGAGAGTGCGACCGCTTCCTTATGGGCGAAACAAGCCTTCCGTAAGCAGGCCGACCCTCAATACTGCAAGACAACAGAGGCGAGGAAACGCAGAATGGGAAAGACGCTGTTCGAAAAAATCTGGGATGCGCACGTGATTGCGGAAGATGAAGGCGCGCCTGCCGTGCTCTACATCGATGCCCACCTGGTGCACGAAGTCACTTCTCCTCAAGCGTTCGCCACTCTTCGCGAACGGGGTCTGCCGGTGCGGCGGCCCGACAAGACTTTTGCCACCATGGACCATGCCATCCCTACCCGTATTGGGGCCGTAGAGATCGACTGGCCGGACGATGCGGCCACGCAGGTCCGCACTCTCCGCCAAAACTGTGCCGACTTCGATGTCCCTCTTTTCGATATTGAAGGGGACATCCAGGGCATCGTTCACGTCATCGGGCCCGAGTTGGGCGTCACGCAGCCGGGCATGACGATTGTCTGCGGCGACAGCCACACCAGCACGCATGGCGCCTTCGGCGCGCTCGCGTTCGGCATCGGCACCAGCGAGGTCGGCCACGTTCTGGCGACCCAGTGTCTGATGCAGAAGCAGGCGAAGACCTTCGCCATCAACGTTGAGGGCGCGCTAGGACATGGGGTGACGGCCAAAGATATCATTCTTGCCATAATTGCCAAGAACGGCGCCGGCGGCGGTGTGGGCTACGTCTTCGAATACCGAGGCGAAGCGATCCGCGCCCTCGACATGGCCAGCCGCATGACCATTTGCAATATGAGCATCGAAGGCGGCGCCCGCGCTGGCCTGATCGCGCCCGACGAGACCACTTTCGAATACATCAAAGGGCGCGCCTACGCACCCAAGGGCGATGCCTGGGACAGGGCCGTTGCCAACTGGCGCACGTTGAAGACCGACGAAGACGCTGCCTTTGACCGAGAGCTGACACTGGACGCGTCCGCGCTCGAGCCCATGGTGACCTACGGCACTAACCCCGGCCAGGGCGTGCCCGTCACCAAGCATGTACCCAAAACGAGCGACCTGGACGACCCCGCCGAAAGACGCAGCCTCCAGAACGCCCTCGACTATATGGGCCTGACCGAAGGGCAGCCCATCGAAGGCCAGCACGTCGACGTCGTCTTCATCGGCTCCTGCACCAACAGCCGCATCGAAGACCTGCGCGCCGCGGCCGCCATCGCCAAGGGCCGCCGCGTCCCGAACCATGTGGAAGCGCTGGTCGTACCCGGATCCAAGGCGGTCAAGGCCCAGGCCGAAGCAGAAGGGCTTGACCGCGTCTTCAGCGAAGCCGGTTTTGAATGGCGCGGCGCCGGCTGCAGCATGTGCCTGGCGATGAACGACGACAAGGCCGGCGAGGGCAAGTACGTGGCCAGCACAAGCAACCGCAACTTCATGGGCAGACAGGGGCCGGGAAGCCGGTCTCTCTTGATGAGCCCGATCATGGCCGCGGCGGCCGCGGTCAGCGGCCGCGTCACCGACGTGCGGGAGATCCTCTGATGCAGCCTTTCACTACTCTGACATCAACCGCGCTGCCGTTGCGCACGGAAAACGTCGACACCGACCAGATCATACCCGCCCGATACCTTACTGCCGTCACCCAGGAGGGCATGGGCGATGGGCTTTTTTCATGGTGGCGTTACGCCCGCGACGGCAGTCCGAATCCCGACTTCGTACTCAATCAGCCCCAATTTCAAGGTTCTGAAATCCTCGTGGCCGGCCGCAACTTCGGTATCGGATCCAGCCGTGAACATGCCGTATGGGCGCTCACCCAGTACGGTTTCCGGGCCGTAATTTCGCCTGCGTTCGCCGATATCTTCTACAACAACAGCCTGAAGAACGGACTCCTGCCAATCAGGTTGCCCGAAGAGACTGTCGGCCGGCTGCTCGATCTGGTCGAGGAAGTTCCGCAGGCGCGCATTTGCATCGAGCTGCCAAGCCAGACCGTGACACTGCCGGACTTTGACGGCGGTACTGCGGGAGATGTGGAAGGTCCGTGGTCATTTGACATTGATCCCTTCCGCAAACAGTGCCTCCTGCGCGGCCTGGATGACCTCGGCTATCTTCTGGACAAGGAGGAGCAGATCAGCGCCTTTGAGGCCGCGGCGTCATATTGACAGCTCTTGATCTCAAGTTGCCGAGCTGCAAGAGCAGGTTCAGGCAGCTACGGATTGGGGGCTGGCAAATGGAAAGGGAATGAAGCGGGTGACAACGGGCGCGCCTCCGGCGGATGGCAAGAGTGCGGTGTGGAAAGACCCCTCACTGGTTGACAGTTACCTTCGAAGAGTTCGCAAGGGCATTCCCCTGGCGCAGATCCAGTTGGACGTGATGATGCGGGTTATCGCCGGGCCGGAGGAGGATCAGGCCCAGGGCGATCACTCTGTACACAATTTCCTGGACCTGGGGTGCGGCGACGGAATTCTTGCGGCAACGATCCTGGAAAAGTACCCTCGCGCCAAGGGGACGCTGGTCGATTTCTCTACCTCTATGCTCCAGGCCGCTCTGAACAACCTGGAGGCCTATAGCAAGTCGCTGCATGTCTCGTCGGCAGATTACACGGACCCCTCGTGGTTCGATATCATCTCCGCCCACGCGCCTTTTGACGCGGTTGTGTCCGGTTTTTCGATTCACCACCAACCCGATTCAATTAAACACCAGGTCTATATCGACATTTTCGACCTGTTGATCCCCGGCGGCGTCTTCGTAAACATGGAGCACGTCTCTTCGGCGACGCCGCGAATCGAGGCGCTCTATGACGACTATTTCATCGACACGCTATGGGCGAACCAGTTGACGGACGGCGACGGCCAGACACGCGACCAGGTGGCGGCCGCATATCACGGCAGGGAAGATAAACAGGCTAACATATTGGCGCCTGTGGAGTCGCAATGCGACTGGCTGCGAGAAATCGGCTTCGACGATGTTGACTGCTATTTCAGGGTTTTCGAGTTGGCGGTCTTTGGCGGCAGACGCCCCCTGATGAAAGAGGAAGACTAAACGGATTCCGCACCCAAGCAATATCATCCTCCTGACTTCAGAGCGCAGATCAGTTCAAGTCAAGGACGGTACCGAAGAAGGAAAAGAGACGAATGGATGCAACGATTGTTATTTTGGATGGTGACGGCATCGGTCCGGAAGTCACGGCGGAAGCCAAAAAGGTTCTGGCGGCGGTGGCCGGCCGCTTCGGCCATGACTTTGTCTTCGACCACCAGCAGATCGGCGGACGGTCCATCGACGAACTGGGGACCAGTTTGCCCGACGAAACAGTCGAGGCCGCATCCGCGGCGGAGGCGGTCCTGCTTGGCGCGGTAGGCGGACCAAAATGGGACGACCCCAGTCTGGCCGACAGACCGGAACAGGGCGTGCTTGCCCTCCGCAAGAGCCTGGACCTATTTGCAAACCTGCGCCCCGTTAAGCTTCAGCCCCAACTGCTCTCCGCCAGCACCATCAAGGAAGAGACGCTGGAAGGTGTGGACCTTCTCGTGGTGCGTGAGTTGACCGGAGGCATCTATTTCGGCGAGCGCAAGGAGCCCGAGGACAACTTCGAGGCCTTCGACACGATGCTTTACACGAGGCCGGAGATCGATCGAGTTGTGCGCCTGGCCGCGGACGCGGCCATGGAACGCAACCGCCGCCTGGCCAGCGTGGACAAGGCAAACGTTCTCGCTTCCTCCCGGCTCTGGCGCAGCGTTGCCACCAAGGCTCTCGCCGACTACCCCGAACTGGAGGTTGAGCACATTCTGGTCGACGCCATGGCCATGCACTTGATCCGGAGGCCGGCAGACTTCGACGTGATAGTTGCCGGGAATCTGTTCGGCGACATCCTCACCGACGAGGCCTCCATGCTGGCCGGGTCGATGGGCATGCTGCCCTCCGCCAGCCTGGGCGATGTCAGCAACCGGCATAACCTGCCCCTCGGACTCTACGAGCCGATCCACGGCAGCGCGCCCGACATCGCCGGACAGGGCATTGCCAACCCGCTGGCCGCGATTCTGAGCAGCGCCATGCTGCTCCGCCATAGTCTGGGCCTGGAGAAGGAGGCTGCGGCTGTCGAGGCCGCGGTGGACGCCATCCTGGCTCTCGGTGTACGCACGCCTGACATCGCCCAGCCCGGTACCGAGACGGCGGGAACCGAGGTCCTCGGAGATCTCGTTGCGAAAGAGATTCGGGACGCATAGCAGAGGGCTCGCTCCTGTAACGCGGTGACGAAATCTCACCTGCCCCCCACCCGGCACATTTCAAAAAACGTCTACAGAGGGGGCGCCTACAGCGGGTAGAGTTGAAAGGATACCTGCAGGAACTCTTGAATGGCCACTCCTCCCAGGCAGGGTGAAGTCAAGACAGAAGTCGAACTCGAGAGAGACAACGAATCGGCCCCGACTGATGGCAACCGCCAGTTGCGCCGGACCGTCCGCCAGCTCGGCAACCTTCTCGGCGAAACGATCGTCGAGCAGGAAGGACAGGCAATCTTCGATCTGGTCGAAGAGTTGCGGGTTCTGACCCGCGCCCAGCGCCAGGGGGACCCGAGCGCCGGCCTGCAGATCGAGCGGCTGACCGCCGATCTGGTCAATGACTTCGACAGCACGCTCGGTGTGCTGAAAGCCTTCACCACATACTTCCAGCTCGTTAATCTGGCCGAAGAGCAGCAGCGTGTACGCGTCATTCGCCAGCGCACGGCACAGGCGGAAGAGAACGACCGGCACATGCCCGAGACCATTGCGGCCGCCGTCATGAGGCTGCGTAAGGGCGGAACACAGCCTTCTGAAATGATGCGTCTGCTCGATGAGATGCTGATCAAGCCCGTCTTCACGGCTCACCCTACCGAGGCCAAACGCCGGACCATTCTCCTGAAGCTGCTCGAATTGACCAGACTGTTGCGCGAACTGGACGCCCACGTACTTTTGCCAAGCGAGAAAAGGGGAATCTGGAATCAGATCCGCGAGATCGTCGTCTCACTTTGGCAGAGCGACGTAAATCGGGACCGGCGGCCGGATGTTCTGGACGAGGTCCGCGAGGGGCTCTATTTTTTCGACACTACCCTGTTTGACCTGTTGCCTGACATCTACAGCGAGTTGAACCGGGCGCTTGCGAGGGAATATCCGGACAGCGCAGTCGCTGACTGCGCGGCAGAGTTTTCAGACGGTCTGCCGACCTTTCTGCGTTACGGCTCCTGGATCGGTGGGGACAGAGACGGCAATCCTTTCGTAACCCAGGATGTCACGGAAGACGCCCTGCGCCAGCAGAAGGAACAGGCGCTGGAACTCTACCGCCGCACTGTCGTCGGCATGTACGGGCATTTGAGCGTGGCCAATACACGGGGCGCCTTCTCACAGGAGTTTCTCGACAGCCTTGCCGGCGACCTGGAACGCGCGCCGCCGAACGATAAAGCGCGCCTGGACCGCTTTTCTCTGGAACCCTACCGCCAGAAGATGATTCTGATCTACCGGAGGCTGGGCGCCACACTGGCACAGAACAGGGAGGCCTGGCAGGCGCAGCGTCCGGCCCCCTGGGCCTACCCCAATGCCGGTGAATTCATCGCCGACCTGGAGCTGGTCCAGCGGAGCCTTCGTCAGAACAAGGGCGACCGGCTGGCCGAAGGACGCTTCGCCCGGCTTGTCCAGCAGGCCCGAATCTTCGGATTCCATCTTGCGTCCATGGACATTCGCCAGCACTCTGACCGCCACCGGGACGCCGTCGCAGAACTGTTGCATCGCTACTACAGGCCGCAGGATCCAGGTTTTGACTACCGGCAGCTGCCGGAAGAGGAACGGACGCGGCTGCTGGTTGAAGAAATCGAAAGCCCGCGGCCCCTGACCGCCCGCCTGCAGTACGGCAACGAAACCAATGAGACGGTCGCCCTTTTCCGGCTTATCCGTCAGGCCCATGAGCGCATCGCGCCTCAGGCAGTCGGCGCATATATCATCAGCATGACCACCTCCGTCAGCCATGTATTGGAGGTCCTGCTTCTGGCCAAGGACGCCGGCCTCTTCGGCAAGATCGACATTGCGCCTCTCTTTGAAACGATTGACGATCTGGTCCGGGCGCCAGATGTCATGGGAGCACTCTTCGAATCCCCAATCTACCGCAAACATCTGGCGCAGCGGGACAACTGCCAGGAGATCATGATCGGTTACAGCGACTCCAACAAGGACGGCGGCTACTTACGGTCCAGTTGGTCGCTCTATCAGGCGCAGGAAAGACTGGCCCGAACTTGCAGCGACTACAATGTCAAGCTGACTCTTTTCCATGGACGGGGCGGCTCGATTGGACGCGGCGGAGGACCTGCCAATCGCGCCATACGCGCGCAGCCGCCGGGATCGGTGCAGGGGCGGATCAAGCTGACCGAACAGGGGGAAGTTATCAGCGCCCGCTACAGTAACCGAGCCATTGCCAAGCGCCATCTTGAGCAGCTCGTCAACGCCGTCCTGATAGCGAGCTGCGACACTCATCATGACAGCCTGGGCGGCGAGGAAGGGAGCGTGAATTCTTCGCATGCCGTCGAGGAGAGCTGGGTGAGTATACTGGAGGGGGCCAGCGAACGATCGGAAAGGAGGTACCGGACACTTGTCGAGAGTCCTGCCTTTCTGAGCTATTTCCACGAGGCGACGCCGATTGAACAGCTGGCGCAGATGAACATTGGCTCGCGGCCGGCAAAGCGGCGCCAGACCTCGGACATCTCTGATCTGCGTGCGATTCCCTGGGTTTTCGCCTGGACACAGAGCCGAGTGAATCTGCCTGGCTGGTACGGCCTGGGCACCGGACTGCATACCGATTCGGTTCAAAGCATGACCGTCTTGCAGGACATGTACCACAACTGGCCCTTCTTCCGCACGGTCATTGACAGAGCGCAACTCTCGATGCGCCGGGCCGATATGACCATTGCCTCGCTCTACGCGTCGCTGGCCGCGGACGCGACCAGTGCCGAGATCTTCGGCGAATTCATGGAAGAGTTCAAACGCACTGAACGCATCATTCTGGGGATTACGGGCCAGGCTGCCCTCCTGGACAACGAGCCCTGGCTCCAACGCAGCATCAATCTGCGCAATCCCTATGTAGACCCGCTCAACTATATTCAGGTCGCGTTGCTTAACAAGCAACGAACTACGGTTGAGCAAACGTCAGAGGACGCCCAGGCAGACCGGGACAAGACCCAAGAGGACCCCCGTTTGCGACAGGCGATCCTGCTGTCGATCAACGGAATTGCCGCCGGTCTGCAGGCGACGGGCTGACAGCAGGCGGCACTGACTATCCGTCGTCATTCCTGGCGACATTAACGCGATTGGACCGATATGGAGTTTGAAGACGTGAAGATTCAACTATTCGACACCACTTTGCGCGACGGGGCCCAGGCGGAAGGCGTCTCGCTCAGCTGCGACGACAAACTGCGCATCGCCGCCCGCCTGGACGAGTTCGGCATCGACTACATTGAGGGCGGCTGGCCCGGTTCCAACCCGAAAGACATGGAGTTCTTTGAACGGGCCGGGAGCGAACTGACACTCAGACACGCCCGTTTGACCGCCTTCGGCTCTACCTGCAAACGTGACACCGACCCCGCCGACGATCCGCAGATTCAGCTGCTCCTCCAGGCCAACACGCCGGTCGTCTCCTTGTTCGGCAAGAGCTGGGACCTGCACGTGCGAGATGTATTGCAGACGACGCCGAAAGAGAACCTGCGCATGATTCGCGAGTCGATCGCTTTTCTCACCGGCCGCGGCCGCGAGGTGATTTACGACGCCGAGCACTTCTTCGACGGCTACAAGGAGAACGCCGAATACGCCCTTGTGACGCTCAGGCAGGCCATCGCAGGGGGCGCTTCAAGCGTCGTTCTCTGCGATACCAATGGCGGAAGCCTCGTCTGGGAGGTCGGCGAAATCGTCGGCGCCGTGCGCCGGGAACTGGCCACCGACCTGGCGCCGATCGCGGAAGGTGTAAACGGAAGTAGCGGCCCGCGGTCAGGCGCCGGCATAGTCACTCTCGGCATCCACGCCCACAACGACAGCGACACCGGTGTCGCCAACTCGCTGGAGGCGATGCGCAACGGCTGCACACACGTGCAGGGCACGATCAACGGGTACGGCGAACGCTGCGGCAACGCCAACCTGGTCAGCATCATCGCCAACATGCAGCTGAAAATGGGCTACGACCTCGTTTCGAAGGAGAGGCTCGCCAACCTGACCGACCTCAGCCACTATGTCAACGAGCTCGCCAACCTGAGGCCCAACACGCACCAGCCATTTGTCGGCCAGAGCGCCTTCGCGCATAAGGGGGGGACCCACGTCAATGCGGTCCTCAAAAATGTCGACAGCTACCAGCATGTCGAGCCGGAGCGTTTGGGCAATCAGACGCGGGTCCTCGTCAGCGAGCTCAGCGGCAAGGACAACATCTCCATCAAGGCCGGTGAGTTCGGCGTCGAAGGGCTGTCCCGGGAAAAGGAAAGAGCGGTGCTGCAACAGATCAAGGAGCTGGAAAACGTCGGCTTTGAGTTTGAGAGCGCCGAGGCCAGCGTCGACCTCATGTTGAGACGCTCGCAGGAAGGATACCAGCCCAGCTTTTCGCTGATCGACTACTCTGTGTCGGTGGCGAACCGCGCCGGCCGCGGGCTCTCGTCGGAGGCGACCATAAAGGCCGAAGTAGGTGACCAAATCTACCACGAGGTTTCCGAGGGCAACGGGCCGGTCAACGCCCTGATGCTGGCGCTGCGCAAGGCGATCCAGGGCCACTTCCCTCATTTGGATAGAATGCGCCTTCTTGACTACAAGGTGCGAATCATTAACAGCGACCAGGGCACGGGGGCATCGGTGCGCGTGCTCATTACCAGTTCCGACGGCGTGCACAACTGGACCACGGTTGGGGCCAGCACGAACATTATCGAGGCAAGTTGGACGGCAATCTCAGATGCCGTCGAATACTTCCTCATCAACTACGATCCGAACGACGCGAGCGGGCTGCCAGCCCGTGGCGCTGATATCGATAACGTGCAGCCGTCGGTCAGTGAATACGTCGCAACCAGCACGCCAGTGGTGTCCGAGGAGAGACACAGCGCGGAACTCTCAAGCGCCGGTCAGGAGGGGTCCCGCGGTTCTCGCGAGCCGGCCCTTCTTGCAACAGGAAAGAGAATCCAATGTCAGTGACAACCAGCCGCAAACTCAATAAGTACAGTAGTGTGCTCACCCAGACGATTTCGCAGGTCGGCTCTCAGGCGATGCTCTACGGCGTCGGGCTGACCGATGAAGACATGCACAAACCCCAGGTCGGCATCGCTTCGATGGGCTGGGAGGGCAACACCTGCAACATGCACCTGAACGCTCTCTCGCGGCGGGTCAAGCAGGGGGTGCAGGAGGCAGGGGCAGTCGGCCTGATTTTCCACACCATTGGCGTCAGCGACGGGATGTCGATGGGCACGGCCGGGATGAAGTTTTCCCTCCTGAGCCGCGACATTATCGCCGACTCGATCGAAGCCGTCATGCGGGCCCAGTGGTACGACGCCAATGTTTCACTGCCCGGCTGCGACAAGAACATGCCCGGCGTGCTGATGGCGATGGCACGCGTCAACCGCCCCAGCCTTATGGTCTACGGCGGTACGATCAGCCCCGGCCTACTGCAGCAGCCCGGAAATGGCAGCGTCCAGAAGCTGGACATCATCTCCGCTTTCGAAGCCTACGGACAATATCTGGCCGCCGACATCGACGAGGAGCAGATGCGCGAGGTCCTGCGCAACGCCTGCCCCGGCGAAGGCGCCTGCGGCGGCATGTACACCGCCAACACCATGGCCTCCGCCATCGAATCGCTGGGCATGAGCCTGCCCTACAGCTCCTCCTACCCAGCCACCAGCGAGGGCAAGCGGCAGGAATGCCTGGAGGCCGGCGCGGCCATCCGCAACCTCCTGGAGCTGGACCTGAAGCCGCTCGACATTCTGACCCGCGAGGCATTTGAAAACGCAATCACGCTCACGGTTATCCTCGGCGGCTCAACCAACGCCGTACTTCACCTGATGGCCATCGCCAGGTCCACGGACGCCGAACTGACCATCGACGATTTCCAGGAGATCTCCGACCGTACGCCCCTGCTTGCCGACCTCAAGCCCAGCGGCCAGTACGTGATGGAAGACCTCTACGAGGTCGGCGGCGTTCCCGCAGTGCAGAAGATGCTGCTGCGCGAAGGCTTTCTCCACGGCGACTGCATGACGGTCACCGGCAAGACACTGGCTGAAAATCTGGAGACCGTACCGGACCTGACGGAGGGCCAGAGGATCATCATGCCTGTGGACGAGCCGATCAAGGAGACCGGCCACCTGCAGATCCTTTACGGCAACCTGGCGGAGACCGGCGCCGTCGCCAAAATTACGGGCAAAGAGGGCGTCCGCTTCCGAGGCCCCGCCGTCTGTTACGACTCGGAGGAAGACTGCCTCGCCGGCATCGAGAGCGACGAGGTCCTGCCAGGGAACGTCGTGGTAATCCGCTACGAGGGTCCCAAGGGAGGGCCGGGCATGCGTGAGATGCTCAGCATTACCGGCGCCATCATGGGCAAGGGGCTGGGCAGCGATGTCGCCCTGATCACTGACGGCCGCTTCTCCGGCGGCAGCCACGGTTTCGTCGTCGGCCACATTACGCCCGAGGCGCAGGAGGGCGGCCTGCTCGCGCTGGCGCAGAACGGCGACACCATCACTATCGACGCCGAAGACAACACGCTCACGCTCGAGGTCGCTGAAGAGGAGATCGACCGCCGCCGCGTGGCCTGGAGCCCACCGGAATACAAAGCAAAGAGCGGCGTCCTCTGGAAGTATATCAGGACCGTTTCCAGCGCATCCGAAGGCTGCGTAACCGACGCTTAAGCCGGAAAGCTCAGCCGGAACCGCAAGCACGAGACTTTAACGGGAGCAACACCTATGAATGCTGGCAACAATGCCCTCCGCCTCGGCGCCTCGACCTACTCCTACTGGCACTTCACGCCGGAGAAAACGCCCATCGAATCCGTGCTCGACGCCGCGGCCGAGCTTGACCTGTCAGGGGTGGAGATCCTCCACCGTCAGATGGAATCGGAGGAGAACGCATACCTGCAGAAGCTGAAACGGCACGCCTTCACCCTGGGCCTGGATCTCTACAACCTATCGATCCACCAGGACTTCGTCCACGACGATGCGGTCGTGCGCCAGCAGCACATCGATCACACACTCCACTGCATCGATCTGGCCCACGAATTGGGCATCCCGTCGATACGCGTCAACTCCGGCGGCTTTCGCAAACAGGGCAGCTTCGACGATCTCATCGAGGCCAAGGGATGGGTGGAGCCGTGGGAAGGCTTCACCATGGATGACGGCTTCAACTGGGTGATCGACTCGATCGAGCGCTGCCTGCCCCACGCCGAGCGTCGGGGCGTGCTCCTGCTGCTGGAAAACCACTGGGGCCTGACCACCTTCGCCCGCGATATGGCGCGCATCATCGAGACCATCGACTCGCCCTGGTTGCAGGCCATACTGGACATGGGCAACTTCCTCTTCGAGGACGATATGTACGCGGCCATGGAGCGCGTCGCCCCCCACGTGCGCCTGGCCCACGCCAAGACCTATCCTGGCGGCGGCTCCTGGTACAGTCTCGACCTCGACTACGCCCGCATCTTCCGCATTCTCCTCGACGCCGGCTGGCGCGGCTACTGCTCGATCGAGATGGAAGGCGCGGAGGACGCCGCTACCGCGGTCCCCAAGAGCATCGAAATGCTGCGCCAATCCTGGGATAGAGCAACGTAAGTTGAAAGGGGGAATTAATCACGATACTAACTGAGGGGTGTGCATAATTATCACTGGAAAGCAGTGGCGATGTCAGAGATGTTACGGAGCGGCAAGCCCCAGATGGCATTGACAATCATGGCAATCTGAACGGAAAGGGTAGCGAGTGCGAGAACGATTCTGTTGTTCATGGCGCTCTTCTTTGGCTTGATAAACTTTGAAGAATAATAGGAGCGATGAAAGGGCGAACGGGGGAATCCCGTTCGCCCTTTCATGTTGTCGGTTTTATTTACCTATTAGACGAATAATGGAAGGTACGATCCACTTATTGGTTGCTTCAATCAGAAGCGACCACATGAAAATGACTCCCCAAAAGCCAAGTATTGATAGAGGTATCCAGAACACTAGAGAACGCCATCCAGATCCAGAGACAAAAGAGATCCAGTCAGGATAGAAAATAGAACCTGCACCAACAAGAGTCACAAGGATTACTACACAGATCCCCCATCCTCTTGACATTTTCATACTCGTCTCCTTTACATGAAGATAACAGCAGTTCGTGAACAAGTATGATCACGAACTGCTGTTTGTTTGACCAGGCCAGGATCATTATGGGCAATACCCGAAATGGTTACACGTGGCTCGACACTTCGCGCCTCCAAATGCCCCATTGCAAATCGCTCCGATTCGGTTCATGTTCGGCTCCTTTCGAGATGGTGTTGGTACTGCATTGTTGATACTCACGAGTCCAGCATACCTCTTTACGGGAGCATTGTTTTGTTCAAAAATACCAATTTACGGATAAACAGGTTCCAATATCTGGAATTTCAATGATATACTCTGTTCTGATGTTTGTCTGAAACATACACGAAATACTGGAGAAGTCGTCGTGGAACATAGAACATTTGGACAGATT
Organism: Caldilineaceae bacterium; assembly: GCA_965200615.1. Classification (GTDB taxonomy): domain Bacteria; phylum Chloroflexota; class Anaerolineae; order Caldilineales; family Caldilineaceae; genus Bin5. The sequence continues at coordinate 4,903,265 of OZ241377.1, forward strand.
GTGGCCTCATTACGCAAAGAGCATATCAACTTCTCCAGCGGGAAAAAGTGGACGCAAGAGGACTTAGCCACCGAGACTGGGCTATCAAAACGAATTGTCGGCAGAATCGAAAGAGGGAGTCAAGCACGGCTGGACGGATATGTGTTACAAAGCCTGGCTGATGCGTTCGACCTTACATCTATAGAGAGGCGCGAGTTCTTCGCGATGGCTAGTGAGGTTATCGAGAGCGAGATTGTTCGCAGGGACTTATGCAATGAGGACGTCTTTGTGCAGGTGTGGGACATGCTGAACGCTCTGTGTGCGCCAGCGTTCCTTGCCGATCCGTTCTTCGATATAGTAGGAGCAAATCGGGCACTGCTGAATCTTCACAGCATTAACTTGGACTATCTGCAAAATATCAAGACAAAGTACGGCGCGGTCAACAACCTGGCCCTACTACTGGACAAGGACACGCCCTTGCGCCAGGCGCTGGGGCAAGGTTGGTGGTCTATCTCGCTTGCCAATCTGCAACAATGGCGAGCTACGACCTTGCGCTATAGACACACTTATCGTTACAGGAGGCTATTCGATGCGTTGTCTGCGATCCCCGACTTCCGTATGTTATGGGTAGCTGGCAACGAATCTGAGAGGGCGATAGAGGATTGTAGTCGGTTAAGGAGTTGCATTTACACGCATGGGGTGCATGGGCCGGTTGCGTATACTGTGTTCGCCAATACGAGTCTCAGCACCTACGGGGAATTGCACTTGTTTACGTTTGTTCCACAGAATTCCGTGACGGCCACGCTATTTCGTAATCTGGCAGAAAACACCATGCCGGCAATGGCTCTTGAGCATTGGCCTAGTAGTCTAACAGGCAGGGTTTGACTACTAGCCCTATTCCCACGAGATAGAGCACTCTACTTTTTGTCAACACATTTATTCTCCTTGCTCAGTTGTCATTGGGAGGGCTTGGCTTAGAGATTCTGAGTTGGCCGAAGGCTAATCCGACAATGAACGTCATAAGCCACCGTTTGGCGGGGGTTGTCAGAGGCTGATTCGTGATCAGTGGCCGCTGTTCGAAGAACTGCGATGCGTGCAAGGCGCATTTGTATCCTCTCTGTCCTGAAACAGGCTTTCGACGCCTTGCTTCAATTGGACCCAGTGCGCCTTGACGCCCTGACTGCGTAACATGAGTAACCTGTTTGAAATGATGCGCGGATGGCTCACACCATGACACGTATACAATCCAAAATACCCCGCTACCTATGTATATAGATCCCATCCCTATAGTTCAGACATGGAGACGCATCGTAGAATTGGCGGCGTTGGATATTATTTGGCGAAGCGCTCCCGCAGAACCTTCTTGTCGAACTTGCCGGTCCCGGTCTTCGGAATCTCGTCTATGAATTCGTAGCCGTCCGGCAACCACCATCTTGCAACCTGCGGCTCCATAAAACGCCTTAACTCGTCAGCGCCAGGCCGGGTCCCGCCGTCTGTAGGTACGATAACCGCCAGTGGACGCTCCCCCCAGCGTTCATCGGGCACGGCGATAACAGCCGCCTCCAGCACCTGCGGATGGGCCATCAACAGATTCTCCAGCTCCACCGATGAGATCCACTCGCCGCCGCTCTTCACCAGGTCCTTTGTGCGATCCGTGATCGACATAAACCCGTCTGCGGAAATCGTGACCACGTCCCCCGTTCGGAACCATCCGTCCTGGGTAAAGCTGTCGTCGCCGCCTTCCAATTTGTAGTAGGCTTGCGCCACCCATGGCCCGCGCACCTGCAGTTCGCCGAGCGTCTCACCATCCCAAGGCAGTTCCTGACCTGCGTCGTCCATAATGCGCATGTCGACACCGGAGATCGGATAGCCCTGCCGGGCCTTGACGTCCCACCTCTCCTCCTGCGGCAGTGTCTGGTGGTGGCTGAGCAGCTTCGATACCGTCCCCAGCGGCGACATCTCCGTCATGCCCCAGGCATGAACGACGTTTACGCCCAACTCCTTCTCATAGGCCTCGATCAGGCTGCGGGGCATCGCCGAGCCGCCGACCACCAACGCGCGGATACATGATATGTCACGTGGATTCTGTTTCAGGTCGTGATAGAGCCCATTCCAGATCGTCGGCACGCCGGCGGCGACCGTCACCCGCTCCGTCTCGATCAGCTCTGCCAGCGCGGCCGGCTGCATGTGCGGTCCGGGCATTACCAGATCGGCGCCGACGTTGACCGCGGCATAGGGCAGGCCCCAGGCCATCGCGTGAAACTGAGGCACGACCGGTAAGACAACATCGTTCTCGGTTAGCCCCACCGCGGCTGCCTGGCACGACCCCACGGTATGCAGATACATCGAGCGGTGACTGTAGAGCGCGCCCTTGGGATGGCCTGTCGTGCCGCTGGTGTAACAGAGCCCCATGGCCTGCTTCTCACCCTCCACCTGCCAGACGTACTCATCCTCCGCAGCCGCCATCAACGTCTCGTAACTGTGGACCTGGCCCGGCAGATTGGCCGCCGCCCCGCCCTCCGGCCCATTGAAAAGCACGAAATGCTCGACCCCGCTGATCTTCTCCCCCAGCCCTTCCATCAGTGGCAGCAGCGTCGCGTCGATGAATATCACCTTGTCCTCGGCGTGGTTGATGATATAGGCCAGCTGGTCGGGAAAAAGGCGAACATTCAGTGTATGCACCACCGCCCCCGCGCCGGGCGCGCCGAAGTATAGCTCCACGTGTTGGTAGTTGTTCCATGCAAACGTCCCGACGCGATCGCCCGGCTGCACGCCAAGCCCTTTGAGTACGTTGCAGAGCTGCTTCACCCGCCTGTAGAGGTCCCGGTACGAATATTCGTGCAATGTCCCGTCAGGCAGTTTGGTCTTAACCTTCTTGTACGGATATAGACGATTCCCGTGTTCCAGAACGCGATCGATCGTGAGCTGATAGTCCATCATCAGGCCGGAAAGCATACGACGGCTCCTTGACTCTTGGCAACGGTTTTCGAGGTCGCAGGCGAGGAGAAACTCTCTGGCAGATTGTAGTGCCTGCTGCGCGTTTGGTCAACCGCCCCTTCGTTCCACACGCCAACCTGGAGCCAGCGCCTGTGACCCGCCTGTTTCGCTCGCATCGCTCTTCCCTCCACCTCAGCTTTCCGGCGCCTGGCCCCAGCCGCTGAAACTATACGAACGCGCCTATGCCCGTAATCTCCCGACCGGCGATCAGGAGGTTGATCTCGTTAGTGCCCTCATAGGTGTACGTAGCCTCGACGTCGGTAAACAGGCGCGCCACGTGATTGTCAATCAGGATGCCGTTGCCGCCCAGTATCTCCCGAGCCAGCGCGGCTGCGCGCCGCGCCTTGACCGCACACGTCTGTTTCGCCAGCGAAAGCTGACCGGGCGTGGCGCCGCCCGCTTCCATCAGCTTTGCCAGCCGCCAGACCAGCAGTTGCGCCTGCGCCAAGTCGGCCGCCATCTCCACCAGTTTAGCCTGGATCAACTGGAAGGCCGCGATCCGTTTCCCAAACTGTTCCCGTTCGCAGGCGTATTGCAGCGCGATTTCGTAACAGCCGGCCGCCAAACCGACCGCCTCCCATGCGACGCCCGCCCGGGTGTTCGCCAGGACCGCCGTCAAATCGCGAAAACTGTTACATTCAGCGAGCCGGTTCGCCGCCGGCACATGCACGTCTTCGAGCGTGATTTCCGCCTGGTGCACCGCCCGCTTCGCGATCTTGCCCTCCATCGCCGTAGCTGTAAAGCCGGGGAGCTGCCCCGGACCCTCCAACACGAACCCACCAAAGCGCCCGCTCTCGTCTCGCGCCCAGACGATTATCAGGTCGGCGATCGTCCCGTTGCCGATCCACCGCTTCTGGCCGTTGAGGACATAGTGGCTGCCCACACGCCGCGCAGTAGTCTGCACGTGCGCCGCGTCCGATCCCCGCTCCGGCTCTGTCAGCGCAAACGCGCCCAGCCTTTCCATGCGCGCCATTGCCGGCAGCCAGCGCTCCTTCTGCTCCGCCGAACCCAACATCCCAATCGACCCCATCGCCAGCCCGGAGTGCACGCCGAACAACGTACTGATAGAGCCGTCCACGCGGCAGATCTCGTACTTCACCAGCCCGTCGCTTACACAGTCGAGCCCCGCGCAGCCATAGCCCTCTATCGTCCCACCGGCGACCTGGAGGTCGCGCAGCCCCAGCCCCAACTCCAGCGCGATCTCCCCCCGCTCCCAGTAGTCGTTGATCGCGGGCCTGACGACCGTCTCCATATACTCCCGCACCTGATCGCGCAGGCCGCGTTGGCCAGGCGTCAGCAGGTCGTCGAACTGGAATGGATCGGTAATCGGAGTTGTCATCGGGATCCCCCTTGGGCGCGGACGCTCGCAAGGCAAGGGGTGTGGCAGCGCAATGCTTAGGGCAGTGTAACACGCTTGTATCCAGTCGGCGCAACTTCTGGCGCGCGCGTCGGTAGCAGAACGGCGCGGGGCCAGCGCCCATTTCGAGATACGCCTGTCTCCGGAATGTTTGCCGCTACGGGCTATTATAATTAAGATGGGGATGGGCTACGCAGCCAATGTATATCGGTCAATCGAGCCCGGTCATTGTGGTAGTGTGTGCGAAACTGACACAGGAGATTCCTGATGGTACAGACAGCAGAACATATTCAGACGATAGACGAGAGCCAAATTGGAGAGGAAAGGGGCCTGTTCCAAAAATATGATATCACTTCCAGCCCCAATGATTTCAACGTAAAGACCATTGTTGATTTCATCGAGCGCGGGATCTTCAGAATACCCGTTTTTCAGAGAAACTACGTATGGGATCTTGGTCGCGCATCCAGGCTCATTGAGTCCCTTATTCTTGGACTCCCAATTCCCCAGTTATTCTTGTACGAACAAGACAGGAATCGGTTTCTGGTCATCGACGGTCAGCAGAGGTTGATGTCTATATACTACTTTCTGAAGATGCGGTTTCCAGTGACTGGCAGAAGAAACGAGCTTCGAGAGATTTTCGACCGTGTAGGCAGGATACCGCCAGAGGTGTTCGCCGATGATCACTACTTTACGACATTCAACTTAAAGCTGCCCAGCCGGCTACCCAATGTAAAGAATAAGCTGCATGGCCTGAACTATAATACATTGGACGATCTACAGACCACACTTGATTTGAGAACAATGCGCTGCGTGCTTGTGAGACAGAATTTCCCCCGAAACGATGACTCATCCATACTTGAGATTTTCAATCGACTTAACACCGGAGGCATGAACTTGAGCCCCCAAGAGATACGGATGAGTTTGTACGACTCTGACTTCATGAAAATGGTCTCCCGCTCCAATACAGATACCAGATGGCGCAAGTTGCTCGATCAACCCGAACCTGACCTGAGGATGCGAGATGTCGAACACCTCCTCAGAGGGTTCGCCATGCTCACTCGTGGTTCGAGCTATGCTCCGTCAATGACAAGATTCTTGAACAAGTTCGCCAAAGAGATGCAGGAGGAATCGCAAGAGGAGATCGGCTTGTTGGAAAATATGCTTTCCTCCTTCCTGGAACTATGCGCGGACTTTCCTGTTGGCGTATTTGGCGCTTCTTCCAGCAGGTCTTCCAGCAGAAAGTTAGCTATTTCTGTGTTTGAATCGGTATTCGCGGCTGCATGTAAATCTGGGTATGAGGACAGATCCTGTCGCGTACATTCCCTTTGCAGCGACAAGATCGAAAGACTAAAGCAAGACCCTGCGTTCCTGGATGCCGCCAGCACAAAGAGCACAAACACAGACAAAGTACGGACCAGGTTAAGTCGGGCACGCAAGTTGCTTTTGAACTGACAGATGACGACCATTATTGATAGACTCATCGAGCGCCACCAGCAGATCAGCGCATCTTTAGAGACACAAAATGAAATATCGCTGAAGAGCTACGCTGATGATGAGTTTCGCAAAGTATTGGTGTTGAGCATTGCCAGTTATTTCGAATATCAGATCGTTGACGCTATGTCCCGCCTGGCGGAGAGCGCAAAATCGGAGCAAGCAGAATCCAGTTTAGATTACGCTTTAGAGGATATTGTCGAACTATATGGGAAAGCGTTGAATTTTGTCGCGTATCTCTCAGAAAGAATTCAACCGCAAAACAATACGCTACAGTGACTCTTGAAAATGTAGAACGGAATACACTACTGCACCGCAAGGGGTCAGGCATGACATGGAACGTTCTTCGCAGTTTCTCCAGCCTCTGAAGACCAGGGCGCCCCGACGATTTGTCGGGGCGTTTTCACTTTCGGTCATCTACGATCTTGAATGACTGTCAGTCTCAATGGGACGCGAGACAACCCTGTCGATGCTTCCCCTACGCGGGAAAGCCTTTTCGTCATTGCGGCGTCCCACGCCTCGGAGTAACGACATGACACCAGGGGAGTTCATAACCAAGTGGCGGGCCTCTGAGCTGAACGAGCGCTCAGCCGCGCAGGAGCACTTCATCGACCTCTGCCGGCTCCTGGACGAACCGACACCCGCCGAAGACGACCCCAGCGGACAGCGCTACCGCTTCGAGCGCGGCGCGCGCAAAGACACCGGCGGACGCGGCTGGGCCGACGTCTGGAGACGCCACCGCTTCGCCTGGGAATACAAGGGCAAGCACAAGAACCTCGACGACGCCTTCAACCAGCTGCGCCAGTACGCTCTCGCCCTGGAGAACCCGCCCCTCCTCATCGTCTCCGACATGGCCCGCTTCCGCATCCACACCAACTGGACCAACAGCGTCAGTGTCGTCCATGAGTTCGCGCTGGACGAGTTGGCCGACGCCGCCGTACGTCACAAGCTGAAGTGGGCCATGTCCGATCCCGAACGGCTACGCCCTGGCGAGAGCCGCCAGGCCCTCACCGAACGCGCCGCCACCGCCTTCGCCGCCCTGGCCCAGGCCCTCCGCACGCGCGGTCACGACCCGCAACAGGTCGCACACTTCGTCAACCGCCTCGTCTTCTGCATGTTCGCCGAAGATGTCGGCCTCCTGCCCAACGATATGTTCACCCGCATGTTGGAACAGGCCCGCCGCACGCCCGAAGACTTCGCCCCTATGGCCCAAGAGCTGTTCGGGGCAATGGCCGCGGGCGGCCGCGTCGGCTTCGAGACAGTCGCCTGGTTCAACGGCGGCCTCTTCGACAGCGACGACGCCCTCCCGCTCACACGGGACGAGATCAGGACCGCCTTGGAAGCGGCCGCTCTCGATTGGAGCGAGATCGACCCCTCCATCCTTGGCGCCCTCTTCGAACGCGGCCTGGACCCGGCCAAGCGCTCGCAACTCGGCGCACACTACACCGACCGCGATAAAATCATGCAGATCGTCGATCCGGTCGTGACTCGCCCCTGGCTCACGGAATGGGAAAGAGCTCGCGCCGAAATCGCTCTGCGTCTGGAGCGCGCCGACGTGGCCAAGACCAGCGCGGCCCGCACACGCCAGCGCGGCCTTGCCGACGGCGCTCTGCGCGGCTTTCTCGACCGGCTGCGCGCCTTTACCGTCCTCGATCCCGCTTGCGGTTCCGGCAACTTCCTCTACCTCGCCCTGCATGCCCTCAAAGACCTGGAACACCGCGTCCAACTCGAAGCAGAATCAATGGGCCTGCAACGCTCCTTCCCCGCCGTCGGCCCCGCCAATGTCAAGGGCATCGAGATCAACCCCTACGCCGCCGAACTGGCCCGCGTCTCGGTCTGGATCGGCGAAATCCAGTGGATGCGCCGCAACGGCTTCAGCGGCGCCCGCGACCCCATCCTCGACCCCCTCGACACCATCGAATGCCGCGACGCCATCCTCAACCCCGACGGCTCCGAACCCGAATGGCCGGCGGCCGACGTCGTTATCGGCAACCCGCCCTTTCTGGGCGGCAAACTTCTGCGCAGCACGTTAGGCGGGGCATACGTCGAGTCATTGCAACGGCTGTATGGGGCGCGTATTCATGGCGAAGCGGATTTGGTCTGTCACTGGTTCGACAAAGCGCAGCGGCTGGTAGCCGACGGCAGTGTCACCCGTGCTGGTCTCGTTGCCACCAACTCCATCCGGGGCGGCCGCAATCGCGCCGTCCTGGACAGAATAGTCGAGCACGGCACGATTTACGATGCCTGGTCGGATGAGCCGTGGGTGGTAGATGGGGCGGCTGTACGCGTTTCGTTGGTATGCTTTGCTGGAAAGGACGATGGACATCAGAACTTCCTTGACGGTTCGAATGTATCCGGCGTCAGTGCTGACCTGACCGCTGGGACAGCGGACATTACAAAGGCCAAATCTCTGCCGCGCAACCAAAATATCGCATTCATGGGTGACATCAAGAATGGTCCGTTTGACATTTCGGGCGACTTGGCGCGGGAATGGCTTAGACTGCCCGCAAATCCCAATGGACGGCCAAACTCTGATGTTCTCAGGCCGTGGGTCAACGGTATGGACCTGACGCGGCGACCGGCTGACAAATGGATCATAGACTTTGGATTTGACATGGATGAGACTGAAGTTGCTCTTTATGAACATCCCTTCGCACATGTCGCTGAGTATGTCAAACCTAAGCGCAAGAGCGGTCGTCACAAGGGTAGGGCTAAGTACTGGTATCGGCATGTGTCGCCGGGACCACGCACATGGCAGAAACTAAAGGGCTTGCCTCGCTACATAGCCACACCGAGGGTCGCCAAGTACAGGCTATTTGTCTGGTGTGACGCTCGTGTCTGCCCTGATTGCCAACTAATCGTCATCGCACGCGACGACGACACGACCTTCGGCATCCTCCACAGCCGCTTTCACGAAGCCTGGTCGCTGCGCCTCTGTACATGGCTTGGGCAGGGCAATGATCCGCGCTACACGCCGACCACCACTTTCCAAACGTTTCCCTTCCCGCAAGAGCTGTCCCCCGATATTCCTGCAGAAGACTATGCGAAAGATACACGCGCCTTGGCGATTTCAGAGGCGGCGCAACGGCTGGTGGAACTGCGCAATCGCTGGCTGAACCCGCCTGAATGGGTAAAGTGGGTTGACGAGCCGGTCCCGGGCTATCCCAAGCGCCCCGTCCCCCGCAACGAGTCCGCCGCCAAGGAGCTCAAGGCGCGCACCCTCACCAACCTCTACAACGCCCGTCCACAGTGGCTCGCAGACGCCCACGCAGTGCTCGATGCGGCGGTCGCGGCCGCCTACGGCTGGAACGCGGACATTTCGGAAGATGACGCGCTGGGGGCGTTGTTGGCGTTGAATAGGAGGAAGAGGGAGAAGTAAGGCGCAGTAGAAACAGTACTTGTCGAACCTGAGGGATTAGAGGACGATTGCCCTCAATTTGAGGTCAGCCAAGAGCCTTACGGATAGACCTTTCAAGCAAAAATCGAGATGGGTAATATCTGTACAGCTGGGCCCTTGACTATCCGTTCTGATCCAGGAACGTCAAATCCTTGTTCATCTCCAAGCGAGTCAAGCACGCCAGTAAAACCAGTTAAGATCGACTGCGGCATTTTACTTAAGGCTGTCTTTCTAAGCAGATTTATGGATTCAGACTCGTCGTAGATGCATTTCGACAGGAGTACACTGTATTATGCAAGACTTTCTTCGCTACTGCCAGATTCATCTTGACTTTCACACCAGCGAGCAGTTGATCAACATCGGCGGGAAGTTTGACGTCTACAGTTCTGAGCAACTGTGTGCTATAGTTCAGACCAAAGGAGGCACGCACATGGCAACAGACCTGCACTCTCTCTTCCGCATCCCCGGTCCGACCCAGGCCGACATCGACTCGTTCCATAACGACGGCTACATCGCCTATCCTGACGTCTTCACCGACCATGCCAGGGAAGCTCTCATCGAGGAGATCGAGGGACTCGCTCAGGCGCGCGCCTACGTACGGCAGCTGCCGAACCTTCGCGGCGAACCCAAAGCCTACTTCATCCGCCCGTGGAACGACAGGGGACCTTACTCCGATCAGTTGATCGACGATCCCTTTATCACCTCGCTGCTGCGCGCCACCATCGGCGACGACTATCACTACTGCCACTCTGCCTTGAACATTGCGCCGCGGGGCATCGGTCCTCTTCGCTATCACCAGGACCATCACCACTGGAAGCATGAGAACCCCGTCAATCTGGCCGAACGCGACAAATACTATGTGCAGATTCTCTACTACCTGAACGGTTTCTCACTTGGCGACCGCAACCTGAAAGTTATCCCAGGCAGCCACCGCGTTGCGCCGACCGAGGACGCCACACCGGACAGAATGCTTGCAGGAGAATTTGACGCCGAAGCGGGCCGACCGTTGAAGGAGAAACGCCTCGAACTGCCGCCGGGCAGCATGGTCTACATCAACGCTCGAATCTTCCACGGCGTCGAACCCAAGCCCGCCGACTCTCCCCAGCCCTACCGGATCTTCAACATCGACATCTTCAAAGAGGCCGGCCCGCCCCACCGCCACACGCAGGAGATTCCCGCTGAATGGATAGCCCGCGCCAGCCCTGCCCGTAAGAAGCTGTTTCTGCGCCAGGCCTACTCCGAAGGTTGCTGGGCCTCGTAATGGGTACTGGCTGAACGAATTACAGTTGCTGTCCTCCATGTCGCTCCGGCTTTCCGTCGGAGCGTAGTTATTTTTGCTTCAGCCCCATGCAGATCGCACCGCTGCGCAGGTTCATTCGAACTGTTTGAAAACTGCCTCGGAGTTGCGTTACACTGCGATCAGACCAGTCGGAATCCCGTTTCGCCGTCCAACCTACAGGAGCGCCGCGCCAAATGTCTGACTTTCTCCGCTACCGCCAGATCCACCTCGATTTCCACACCAGCGAACAGATCACCAACATCGGCGGAGAGTTCGACGCCGGGGCATGGGCTCAGCAACTGACTGACGCCCACGTCGACTCCATCACCTGCTTTGCCCGCGGCCATCACGGCATGATCTTCTACGATACCCAGGCCCACCCGGAGCGGCGGCATCCCCACCTGCAGTGCAACCTGTTGAAAGAGCAGATCGAAGCCGCGCATGCCCGCAATATTCGCGTACCCATTTACACGACCATCCAATGGGACTACTTTACCGCCCAGAAACAGCCGCAGTGGCTGCAGGTAGCCGCCGACGGTTCGATACAGGGACAGAAGCCCTACGAGGCGGGCTTCTATGCGAAACTCTGCCTTAACACACCCTACGTCGACCTTCTCAAAGCCCACGTCGACGACATGTTCGCCTGCCTGCCCGCAGTAGATGGCCTCTTCTTCGACATCGTCCAGGATCAGGACTGCTCCTGTCCCGCCTGCCGGCAAGAGATGCTGGCACGGGGCATCGACCCTGCCTGCGACGCCGACCGCCAGGCGTTCGGCCAGGGTGTGACCGACCGCTTCAAGCGTGCGATGTCCGCGCATGTACGCAATCACAGCCAGGACTGCACTATCTTCTACAACTCCGGCCACGTCGGCCCGCGCCAGCGCGCCACCGGAGAGACCTACAGCCACTGGGAACTCGAATCGCTGCCCTCGGGAGGCTGGGGCTACATGCACTTCCCGCTTTCGCAGCGATACGCACGCACGACCGGCCACGACACCCTGGGCATGACCGGCAAGTTCCATACGGCCTGGGGCGACTTCCAATCTTACAAGAACGAGGCCGCGCTCCAGTTCGAGTGTTTTCAGATGCTCGCCCTCAACGCCAAATGCTCTATCGGCGACCAGTTGCATCCCACCGGGCGGCTCGACCAGGCCACCTACGACCTCGTCGGGCCGGTCTACCGCGAGGTGGCGCGCAAGGAGCCATGGTGCCGCGGCGCCCGCCCCTTGACAGATCTCGGCGTCTTCACACTGGAGGAGTTCACAGGGGAGCGGCTGACCGCGGAGACCGTCGGCGCCGTGCGCATGCTGCAGGAAGGCGGGCGCCAGTTCGACGTCGTCGACAGCGGGACCGGTTGGGACGGCTACCGTGCGCTCATCCTGCCCGACGCGGTGACCCTGGACGGGAAACTCGCCAGAAAGGTTTCCGAGTACACCGCCGCCGGCGGTAAGCTTATCGCCTCATTCGAGTCCGGACTCATGCCCGACCTGTCCGACTTCGCTTTGCCAGACTGGGGCGTCCGTAAGATCGGTGAAGGACCGGTTGACGCCAACGGCGATCCTGTGCGGGGCCGCCACTTTCACAGCGGAGACTACGTTGATTATCTGCGCGCGGAGAGACAGCTGGCCGGGGGCCTGCGGCCGACCGAATATGTCATGTACATGCGGGGGTTGGAAATCTCAGCCGGAGAGGACGCTGAGGTTCTTGCCAGAGTGGTTCCCACCTACTTTGACCGGACCTGGCGGCACTTCTGCTCACACCGACAGACGCCCAGCAGCGGCGAACTCGGCGCGCCCGCGGCCGCACGCACGGGAGACGTCATCTACTTCGCCCATCCCATCTTTCGCCAGTACCACCGCAACGCGCCCCACTGGTGCAAGCAGCTGCTTCTGAACGCGCTGGACATGCTTCTGCCGGACCCCCTTCTGCGGCACGGGGGCCCGACGGGAATGTTGACCGCGCTGAACGAGCAGGCTGAAAAGGGCAGGCTGGTCCTGCATTTGCTCCACTACGTCCCGGAACGCCGCGGCCAGGATTTCGACGTGATTGAGGACGTGTTGCCCCTGTACGATGTCGACGTGAGCCTGAAGTTACCCGGGCCGGTGGCCGGCGTGCGCTGCGCTCCCGACGGGGCGCAGCTGACATTCGGCGAGGCGAAAGGACGGCTCAACTTCACCGTGCCCAAGGTGGAAGGACACCAGATCGTGGAAATTGCCCTGGGCTAGCGTTGCCGCGCGTTCCACCACCGCCGGCACTATTCATGTCCTCTGCCAGTAATCTACAACCAGGACCTTTTCGAGGTGAGGACGCAGCACAGAGCCAAAGGCCGCGTGATCGGGGTGGGGCAGGTAGGCGTCGCGGTCGGCCTCGCTGGCGAACGTGACAAAGAAACAGTGGGTAAACCCTTCTGCCTTGCCCTCGACGCTCACGTCCGTACCCCACTCAAAATCCTGGATCACGTCGATCTTGCCCGGCAAGGCCCGGAACGCGTCCTCGATTTCGCGAACGTTCTCATCCGGCGTTCCGTCTTTGAACTGAAACAGAACGACGTGACGCAATACTGACTGTTCAGACATATGGACTCTCTTTCGGCAGATGCCCCGGCCTGTGCGGTTTGAATCAGGTCCAACTTTCACAACCTACCCGAATATGGACGGCGCCGCAAGAGTACAGAATGGCGTTCAAGCCTTTCTGCTTGACCTCATATTTGATGTCTGATAGCATGGCCGGGCCCTTCCCCCCCTTTCCCGTCGAATTCAATGAACGGATAGAATCACCGGCTCCGCAGACCACACGTCACACCACGAACGAGATTCCAAAAGGACCTGATATGCCCGACACGCGCCCGAATATCCTCTTCATCATGTCGGACGACCACGCTTCACACGCCATGAGCTGCTACGGCAGCCGCATCAACCGTACACCCCATCTCGACCGCATCGCCGATGGGGGCATGCGCTTCAACAACTGCTTCTGCACAAACTCGATCTGCACGCCCAGTCGCGCCGTCATCCTTACCGGCACGTACAACCATATCAACGGCGTGACAACGCTGTCTTCGACCCTCGATGGCCGGCAGGTGACCATGCCCAAGTTGCTGCAGGCGGCAGGATACCAGACTGCCATCGTCGGCAAATGGCACCTGGGCCATGGCGGTGTCAACGATCCGACCGGATTCGACTACTGGAACGTGCTGCCGGGCCAGGGCCTCTACCACGACCCCGAAATGATCGAGATGGGCGAGCGGAAGGTCTTTCCCGGCTACGTCACCGACCTCATCACCGATTTCTCGCTCAACTGGCTCTGGGCGCGCGATCCGGAACGGCCGTTCATGCTCATGTGCCACCACAAAGCGCCCCATCGCGCCTGGGAGCCGGACGAGAAGCACGCCTCGATGTACGAGGACGAGGAGATCCCCTATCCGGAGACCTTCAACGACGACTACAGCAATCGCGCCGCCGCGGCAGCCGCCGCTAAAATGCGCATCGACCGTGACATGACGCTGACCGATTTGAAACAGCCGACGCCGGAGGGGCTGACGCCGGAGGAGGAGAAGAGGTGGAAATACCAGCGCTACATCAAGGACTACCTGCGCTGCGTCGCTTCGATAGACGACAATGTCGGCCGCCTGCTCGACTACCTGGAAGAGGAAGGGCTGGCGGAGAACACCATCGTGGTTTACACGTCCGACCAGGGTTTTTTCCTGGGCGATCACGGCTGGTATGACAAGCGCTTCATGTACGAGGAGTCGCTGCGGATGCCGCTGATCATCCGCTATCCGCGTGCGGTGGCTGCGGGGGCGGTTAACGACCAGATGGTCCTCAACGTCGACTTCACGCCTACGCTGCTCGAGTACGCCGGCGTCGAAATCCCGGACCATTTCCAGGGAACCAGCTTCTGCCCCCTGCTCGCGGGCGAAGCGCCGGAAGGCTGGCAGACGTCGATGTACTACCGCTATTGGATGCACCTGGCCCACCACCACGTCTATGCCCATTACGGCGTGCGCACGCTGCGCTACAAGCTGATCTACTACTACGCAGACGGACTGAATCAGCCGGGCGTCATCGACGAGTCCAAGGAGCCGGAGTGGGAGCTCTTCGACCTCGATGCCGATCCCTATGAACTGAACAACGTCTACCATGATCCGGCCTACGCCAGCGTAGTGGAGGAGCTGACCGGGGAGCTGCACCGCTTGCAGGCGCGCGTTGCCGACCAGCCGTACGACCATCCAACCGCGGCCGGAACCTGGCGGCAGTGAAGCCATAGCCCTTACTGAAGCTATATGTGGATTTTGCCAAAGAACTGAATACGAAAACTGAGGAGTTCGACGCCCTAGCCCCGCTCCGCGGCCAGGGCGAACAGATGCTGCCGCCCCAACCAAAGCGTGAGCGCGCCCAGGGCCGCCGAGAAGAATACGCCGCTCACCGCCACAGCAACGACTCCGCTAACCGAATAGATGCCGCCGGTCCCAAGACTGCCGCAGGCAGAGGCGATCGCCACCATCGCTTCGTTGATGCCCTGCACGCGCCCTCTCTGCAGCGAGCCTTCCAGCGCGGCCGACAGCAGTGAGGAGCCTGCGATATAGCTGAAGTTCCACCCCAGACCGAGCAGAAAGAGTGAGACGAACAGAACCGGAAGCTCCGTCGAGAGCGGCATCATGATCGCCGCCAGCACTTGCACGAGCGCTCCTGCGAAGATCATCGGAACCCGGCCTACCCGCCCAGCCAGCCAGCCGCTGAGGCCTGAGAGACCGAACATCCCCAGAGTGTGCGCCATCAGCACGTAGGAAATTGCATCCGCCTTGTAGTCGGCGCGGTTCATGTGGAGCGGCGTAACGACCATCAGCAATGTCATGACCAGCTGGCCGATAGCCATCGCCGCCATTGACAGCTGTACGTCCGGCAACTTGAGCAGGTGCATGACCTGCCTCAGCCCCCTGGGAGCCTCCTCGCCTCCTACCTGAGTATCGAGGTCGTCCTCTGAGCCCTCTGCCGCTTTTGCGCTGTTTTCTTCCCGGGCAACCAGCGCGGCCAGCTCTTTCGGGTCAGGTCGCAGCGCCGCCAGCAAGAGTATCAGCGCAAGAACCATCAGTGCCGCGCCAATCCAGAATGGTCCTACATGCTCATGAAATCCCTGCTCTCTTGCCACTGCTACTGCCGGTTCCACCAGAAGCGGGCCGCCAACTGCCCCCACCGTGCCAGCGAACACGATGAGCCCGATCACTTTGGCCTGTTGCGCCAGCGGAAAAATCTCGGCAGCGGCGTAGCGTGTCTGCTCCAGGGCGGCCCGGCCTACGCCCAGCAAGATGGCGCCCCCGAGAAAGAATATCAGTGATCCGGCGCTGATTGCGGACGCCGAAACGAGCATTCCGAAGATCACAAAGGAGAGGCCCACGGCCAGCCCGATGCGCCGGCCCGCTTTGTCCAACAGCCAGCCGAGCGGATAGCCGGCGCCAGCCCGCCCAACCATAGACAGGGCGTTGGGCAGACCGATCAACTGTACGCGGCCGCTAAGGGAGTAGGAGATGATTGGGGTCAGCACAAAACTGGCGATCATGGCGGCACTGTTCAGGCTGCTGACGACGAAGAGCGTGATGATGAGCCGCCGCTGAACGCGGGACATCGGTATCATGGAGAACGAGTCCTTCACAGGTCTGACCAGCCGGGCTTTACGCAGACCGGGGGCAGGGGGCCCTGTGCTTGGCATGGCGTACGCTACATTGTAAACAGTCATCAAGCAAAGAGCAATTGCGGACAGTTCTGACACTTCCGGACAGGTGTCTTCCTCTGCGCCGCAGCGGAGTCTTGCAAGGAATATTGAGGCAGATTCTTGCGGCGAATTGGGGGTTGTGGTACGGTTCAACCGGTCTGAGCCGGGAACAGTTGTTTTCGACCGTCAGAGTTGAATCCTCCACCTCGATACAGAAGACTTTCTTGAGCCAGTTGCCGTACCGGTTTGGCTCCTGCGCTCCACTATTAAGACCCGTCAGCTCACCAACTGAGAAGGAAAGCACGATGGCATCGAACGCAAAACCGAATATCGTCCTGTTCGGCATCGACTCGTTACATGCCGAACACATGAGTTGCTATGGATACGAACGACTTACCAGCCCCTACCTGGACCGCTTCGCCGCCCAAGGCGTCCTTTTCGAGAACACTTTCAGCGCTCATATTCCAACGACCAGCGCCTACGCCTCGATGCTGACCGGCATGGACGTCTTCTCGACGCAGGTCGTGGCCCTCCGCCACCAAGGCCCGCTGCGCCTGGAGGTGAAGACGCTGGCCGAGATCTTGCGCGACGAGGGTTATCACACCATCTGCGTCGGCTTCGACGGCAACCCCAGCAGTCGCGGCTTCGACGAGTATCTCAGCTACCCGGCCTGGGGTTCCTGGGAGGAAGGCCGCCTGCCGAAGGCCCAGTTGCTGAACGAACAGGCGATACCTGCCATCGATCGCATGGTGGCGGAAGACAAGCCGTTTTTCCTCTTTCTGCGGCACATGGACCCACATGCGCCCTACCTGCCGCCTGAGCCATACGAGCGCATGTTCTTTCACGGTGACGAGTGCGATCCGAGCAACAAGTCGATGGAGCCTGTGCTCGCGTTCAAGCCCTTCCGCGACTTTCTCGCCTCCTGGCTGCCGCCGGGCATCACGGACAAGGACTATGTCATCGCCCAATATGACGGCTCAATCGCCTACATGGACGCTGCGATCCAGTCGATCTTCACCGCGCTGGAGGAGCACGGGATCTTCGACGAGACTATCGTGGCGATCAACGGCGACCACGGCGAGACCCTTTACGATCACGAGTGCTGGTTCGATCACCACGGCATTTATGACAACGTCCTCCACGTGCCGCTGATGCTGCGCTACCCGCCCAAGCTGCCGGCCCACCGCCGCGTGTCCGGCTTCAACCAGCACAAGGACCTCGTGCCCACCCTGCTCGACCTGGCCGGTATCGACGCCGGCATCGACTTCGATGGGCGCTCCCTGCTGCCGATGGTCAAGGGACAGGTCGCTTCCCACGAGAGCGAGATCTACATCACCGAATGTACGTGGATGCGCAAGCACGGCTGGCGCACGCCCCAATGGAAACTGATGCTGGCACTGGAGCCGGACTTCCATTTCAAGCCGCCGGTGGAGCTCTACAACCTGGTCGAAGATCCGTTGGAAAACTGCAATCTTGCCGACGAACTGCCCGGCGTCGTGGCCGCCCTGACTGCGCGGTTGGGTGCCTGGGTGGCCAAACGCGAGGCGGAGACCGGGCTGCCGAACCCGATCCACCACCAGGGTGACTGGCACGGCCTCAAAGGGGTTGGCCCTTTCACCAGCTCGCAACAGGCCTACGACTCGCTCTACATCGGCGATGCCAGCGCGGCCCGCCGTCTCCAGGCCAGGTCGCGCGAGGTCGAGGAAAAGGAATAGGGGCAAAGAAGGCGCTATGGCCTCGTCTGGAAAACCGAACGTCGTCATACTTGGCATCGACTCCCTCCGGGCCGATCATCTCAGTTGTTATGGATACGACCGGCTGACCACGCCCCGTCTGGATCGCTTTGCCTCCCAGGGCGTGCTCTTCGAGAACACATTCAGCCCCCATGTCCCGACGACCAGCGCCTACGGGATGATGCTGACAGGCATGGATATCTTCACCTCGCAGTTGGTGGCGCATCGTCCCAAAGGCCCGCTGCGGCCGGAAGTGAAGACACTAGCCGAAATCTTGCGCGCGCAAGGTTATTACACAGTCTCGGTGGGCTTGTCGGGTAGGGCCAGCGCCAGGGGATTCGACGAGTATCTGAATTTCACGCAGATGGGAAGTTGGGCTGACGGCCGGGTGCCCAAGGCCCAGCGGTTGAATGAGCTGGCGCTGCCCGCGCTCGACCGCCTTGTGGCTGCAGACAAGCCGTTCTTTCTCTTCCTGCGCCACATGGACCCGCACTCGCCCTACCTGCCGCCGCAGCCTTTCGAGCGCATCTTCTATCACGGAGACGAGTGCGGTCCCGACAACCGGTCGATGGAACCGGTCTTCGCGTTCGAGCCGTTCAAGCATACGCTCATCGACATGTTGCCGCCAGGGATCAGCGATCGGGAGTACGTGAACGCACAGTACGACGGCACCATCGCCTATATGGACGCCTGCATTCAGTCTATCTTCACCGCGCTCGAGGCGCACGGCATCTTCGACGAGACTATCGTTGCCGTCAACGGCGACCACGGCGAGGAGCTCGACGAGCACGGATTCTGGTACGATCACCACGGCCTATACGACAATGTGCTCCATGTGCCGCTGATGCTGCGCTACCCGCCGAAGGTGCCGTCGGGTAGGCGGGTGACCGGCTACAATCAGCACAAGGACCTGGTCCCAACGATACTCGATCTCGCCGAGATCAACGCCGGCATAGACTTCGACGGTCTCTCATTGCTGCCGATGATCGAGGGCAAAGTGGCGTCGCACGAGAGCGAAATCTACATCACCGAGTGTGCGTGGATGCGGAAACACGGATGGCGGACGCCGCAGTGGAAGTTGATCCGCGCGCTTGAGCCGGATTTCCACTTCATGCCGCCGGTCGAGCTGTACAACCTGGTCGAGGATCCGGAGGAGACCTGCAACCTGGCCGAAGAACTGCCTGAAGTTGTGTCAGCCCTCACGGCCCGGCTGGAGTCATGGGTGAGCAGGCGGGAGGCCGAGTCCGGGCTGCCCAATCCAATCCATCACCAACCCGGCTGGCACGATATTGAGGGCATCGATTACTTCACCAGTTCGCAGCAGGCGTACGACAATCTACGCATCGGGCGCCCCAGTCAGGAGGCGCTGCAGCAAGAGCGGGCGCAGATGAGCCAGAAATCAAGCAAGTTATAAACCCACGCGATTCGGGATCGAAGCGGCTGCCATAGAATCCGCTGGCCCGTAAGGTCGCCTCACATCGGAGCAACACTCATGAAACTTGGCGCAAATTCAGTCTTATTCGGTGGTTACGACATGGAGACAGCCTTCCGCTGCATCGCCATGGCCGGCTATGACGGTATCGAGATGGCCGCAATCGACAGCATGGCCGAGCATCTCGTATTGGACCGGTGGCAGGAGTTGGCGCCGGAGATCAGGCGGCTTGCCCAGACCTACGAGCTGGAGCTGCTGGCCATGGAACAGCCCAGTCGCGACCGGGACCTGATGGAGAAGGCGATGCAGGCGGCCGTGGAGTGCGGCATTCCCATCGTCAATTGCGGGCCGGGCGGTGAAAGCGGCAACGAGGAAAGCCTCTTGCAGACCATCGACGAGCTGGGCGAGCTCGCGCAGATGGCGGAGAAATACGGAGTCACCCTGTGCGTGAAGGCGCACGTTGGCGCCAGTATCTTCGACACGCCAACGACTCTGCGTGCAATGCTGGCGATCAGTTCACCCAACTTCGGCATCGACATGGACCCGTCGCACATTCACCGCGCCGACGAGAATCCGGTTGATGCGATCGCCGCCGTTATTCGCCGTGTCAAGCACGTCCACATTCGCGATTGCAAGGGCCGCCAGCAGGGCCCGGGGCAGCCTGAGCTGCAGGCAAACGGCCGCGGCGACATCGATCTGGTAGGCTATGTTCGTGTCCTGCACGATAACGGCTACGACGGTCCGCTGAACCTTGAGGTGATCGGCGCGAGGGAGTACAGTCTTGAGCAGTGCTGCATTATCGCCGCCGAGAGCCGGGGCCACATGCAGGCCTGCCTGCAGGCGTGCGGCGCCCGCTGAGTCGACCTGATAAGCTTTCTAACCTTCCACTGAATGGGATAGTCATTCACAACGCAAATTCACACGTTTCAATGAGGAGTAGCCTATGCTCACCGCAGCACAGATTGAGCAGTTTCAAGCCGATGGTTTTCTGAATGGCGGGCAGGTGCTCAGCAACGATGAAGTGGAGACGCTGCGCGCCGAAGTGATGCGCGTCATCGACGAACGGGAGCGCGACGACATTCCACAACCGGTTCATGTGCGGAACATGAGTCGGGACGAGGGCAGGGCCGTCTGGCAGATTGTCAATATCTGGGAGGCGAGCGGACCTTTCCGGGAACTGATCAGCCGGGAAGACATCACGACCGGCATTGCCCAGTTGACCGGCGCCGGCGAACTGCGCATCTGGCACGATCAGATTCAATACAAACCGCCGCAGACGGGCGGCACGACGCACTGGCATCAGGACGCGCCACTATGGCCTATCATCAGGCCGATGACCGAGGTTACGGCCTGGGTTGCGCTGGACGACGCCGACGAAACAAACGGTTGCATGTCGATGGTGCGGGGATCGCACAAATGGGGCAATAAGATTGAATATCTGAAGCAACTTGAAGATATTCAGGAGATGCCAACCGAGTACGAGGGACGGCCGCTGCGAGTTGCGAGCTGCCCTGTGAAGAAGGGGGAGGTGCACTTCCACCACGCGCTAACCTGGCATGGCTCTCACGACAACGACAGCGACCGTCCTCGCCGGGCAATTGCGCTGCACTACATGACGAACGAGACCTTCTATGTTGCCAGCGGCGAGCATGTGATGAAGGCGTTTGTTGAGGTGGAGGACGGGGAGCAGTTGCGGGGCAAGCATTTTCCGCAGGTGTATCCGAGCGGTTAGGCCACTGGCAAGACGAAGGTTGGGTGTAGAGGGTTTCGCGCCGGCGGACACGGGAAGTGTCCGGCAGAAGTCCGAGGTCTAAGACGCCCAGATTTGAGCGGAGAATCCCCATATGATTCGAATTGGCATTGTCGGCTGCGGCCGCATTCTTAACGCCCATCTCCACGGGTACCGACTTCTGCGGGAGGCGGGCATTGACGACTTTCGCATCACCGCGCTGTGTGCCCGTAAAGAGGACGACGCTCTCATGTTCCGCAAGCGCGGTGAAGGGCCGCCGCCGCGCGCGGCGGTGCTGGCGCCGGAAACGGGTGATCCCCTGGCGGCGCCGCACATCTATCTGGACGAGTTCCAGCCGGACACTGAAGTCGACGTCTTCACCGACTACAGGGAGATGATAGCGGCGGGCGTGGTCGATGCGGTCAACGACTTTACAACACTGTCGATGCATCACCAGATCGCCGCGGCCGCTTTTGACGCGGGCTTGCATCTGCTCGTGCAGAAACCGCTGGCGATCTCGGTTGCCGCGGCCCGACTGATGGTCGACAGTGCAAGGGCGCACGGACTGACGCTCGGCCTGTTTGAAAACGTGCGCCAGTCAGCAGGCACGCGCGCGGCCGCTTGGGCCATTGGCCAGGGCCTGATAGGAGACCTGCAGCTTGCCCTGTTTGGCGGTATCGGCGGCCTCTGGTCTCCGGACAAAATCGTCGCTGAAACGCCATGGCGCCATCGCAAGCTAGAAGGGGGAGGAGGCGGCGCGATTGATATAGGAGTGCATGTTATGCACATGGTCCGTTACGTCTGCGGCGAAGTCGCGGCGGTCAGTGGCACGGTCCGCACTTTCGAGCCGCTGCGCTACCTGCACGGCGACCCGGCCGCCGGCCCGAGCGTCGAAGCCAACGTGGACGACACCTACCTCGCGACCGTCACTTGCGAGGGCGGCGCGCTGGCGCAGCTGATGTGGTCCTGGGGCGCCCACGGCGAAGAGACTCCGATCCCCGGGGCACCGGTCTACTACGGCAGCAAGGGCTGCATCAAGGGCGGCGAGATTATCCCTGACACTGGCAGCCGCCGCAGTCTGCAGGAGACCTTCTGGGCCGGAGCGGAACCCTCAATCCTGGACGCCCAGTTCCCTTTAGTGGGACCAGCCGAGACTCGCCTGACCGACCCCTTCGCCATCCAACAGTACGACTGGCTGCAGGCAATAGGCAGTGGCGGCCAGCCGGAGACCGACGGGGAAGAGGGCCTGCGGGATTTGGCCGCCGCGCTCGGCATGATCGAGTCCTCGCTTCTGGGCCGCACGGTTACGATGGCCGAGCTTCTTTCTGGGGAAGTCTCCGGATACCAGAAGGAGATCGATGAGCACTTCGGTCTCGACTAGGTGGTGAAAACCAGCGCCCTCTACGTCAAAATCGTGGAATGGTCGGAAGAAGACAGTGGCTACGTCGGCAGTTGTCCCGATCTTTTCTATGGAGGATGTCATGGCGAAGACGAAAAGGCGGTTTTCGCTGAACTCTGCCGCATCGTCGAAGAGACAATTGACCTCTATGCCGAGAAAGGTAACCAGTTGCCTATTCCGACTGCGGGCAGGACTACGCAAACAGAATGGTTGAGATTGCCTGAGAGCGCGGGGTTGCACTGTTCAGCGGCCCCAATTGATTTGACTGAGAAACGAGCGCAATATCCAGGATAGCGAAAAAGGGGAATTCCTAATGAAGCGTGTCGGGATCGTCGGGGCTGGCGGGATTTCCAGAACGCACGCAGACCGGTGGAGCCGGATGCCGGGTATTGAACTGGCCGGTTTCTACGACATCGTTGAGGACGCGGCCCGGGGGGCTGTTCAGCGATCCGGCGGCAAAGTGTTCAGCAGTTTGAACGAGCTGTTCGATGCCGTTGACTACGTTGACGTATGTACTCCCGGCACGGCCCACGTCGGGCCGGTGGTTGCGGCGCTGGAGGCCGGGCTGCCGACAGTTTGCGAAAAACCGCTTGCCAACTCCGTCGCCGACTGCCACCAGATCGTGGACGCCGCGGAGCGCACAGGTACGCCGCTGTTTGTGGCGATGGTCGTCCGCTTCTTCCCTCAGTTCGCAAAGGCCAAGCAGGTGTTGGACAGCGGCGCGATCGGCGCGCCGGGCGTGATTCGCACCGTCCGCAGCGGCAGCTACCCCGATGCCGGCTCTGGCTGGCGAAAGGGTCTGGCGATCACCAGCTACTACGCCGACTTTGCACAGAGCGGCGGTGTGCTACTGGACCTTTGCATTCACGACATCGACTATCAGCGCTGGTGCTTTGGCGAGATTGAGCGCGTCTTTGCGCGTGGAATGATGTTCGCAGGCAAGGAGCCGAAGGACCACGCGCTGCTGACAGTGCGCTTTGCCAGTGGCGCGGTCGGCCATATTGAAGGCAGCTGGTCCTACCCCCGCGGCCGCTTCTCCACCCGCATCGAAATCGCCGGGACGAGAGGCATCATCGAATGGGATTCGCGGGCGCGGCAGCCCGTGGAAGTTGCCATTGCCCAGGAAGACGGGAGCCTGGCGTCGTCCAGCAGTTCGCCCACCGCTCCCCAGCACGATCCCTACTATGCGGAGCTTGCGCACTTTGTCAGTTGCGCCGAGGCAGAAGAGCCCTTCCTGGTGACACCTTACGACGGGCTGATGGCCGTGAAAATCTCACGCGCCGCCATAAAAAGCCTTGAGACAGGGAAGGCGGTCACCATCAACTGAGGCATCGAGAAACGAAGTTTCCTTTTGCTGACTGGTACAGATTGCGCGGAAGAGTCAAGTTCCCGGTCGCAACAGAAACGAAATGAAGGAATTCGAAACCATGGAGAATCCGGAGACCCAGGGCCCCGAATCTTCGTCGGAAGTCCGTATCGGAATGTTCAGCTTTGCCCACATGCATGCGGCCAGCTATATCCACTTTCTTACGCAGATGGAGGGTGTGACACTGGCGGGTATCTACGACGATGACTATGATCGAGGGGGGCGCATTGCCGCCCAATTCAAGGTGCCCTATTTCAGACGGTCCGAAGGTTTACTGGACCAGGAGCTTGACGGAGCGATCATCTGCTCTGAGAATGCTCTCCATGCCCCGCTTGTTCTTCAGGCGGCCGGCAAGGTCCGCGGCATTTTGTGCGAAAAGCCGATTGCCACGACTGTCAGCGATGGTCAAGCGATGATCGACCGCTGTCGTGAGTCCGGAACGAAACTCCAGATCGCCTTTCCGATGCGCTTTTCGCCGCCGGTCATGGAACTGAAGTCGCAGGTGGAGTCCGGTGTGCTGGGCGAGGTATACAGCGTCAAGACCACCAATCATGGCTCGATGCCGGGCCGCTGGTTTGTCGATTCAAAGCTCGCCGGCGGTGGCGCCGTCATCGATCACACAGTGCATGTCGTGGACCTGCTTCGCTGGATCTGGGGCACTGAAGTCGTGGAGGTCTACGCCGAGGTCGGCCGCGAACTCCTGCATCCCGGCCTTGGCATCGACGATGTCGGGTTATTGAGCTTCCAGCTGGCAAACGGTATCTTTGGCACGCTCGACACCAGTTGGTCGCGGCCGCCCAGCTACCCTACCTGGGGAGACGTGAAGCTGGATGTCCTCGGCGAGAACGGCCTGATCTGTATTGACGCCTTCGAACAGAATCTTCACGTCAGTTCAGACGAAGCGGGCAAGACTTCCGACGTCAATTGGGGAAGCAGCGGCGACGAGGGCCTTGTCGCCGACTTCGTCGCCATGATCCGGGAGGGCCGGGAGCCGTTGGTAGACGGCGAAGACGGTTTGCGTGCGTTGGAAGTCGCGCTGGCGGCCTATGAGTCGGCGAAGCGGGCCGAGCCTGTACAGTTGTGATTGAAAAAACGGTGATACGCGCTTCCTGTTTTTCTGAGTGCAGCGGGTAATTCCGTTCGACACTCTTCCTCAACAAACAATAAACTCGCAAATGATATATGAGTCAAAATACAGTCCTGCGCGCCCGCAGAATCCTCCGAAGCGATCCCCTCTTTTTCGACACCGAGACAACCGGTCTCGACAGATTCGCAGAGATTGTCGAGATCGGTGTTGTTGATGCGGCCGGCCAGACAGTGCTCGATAGTCTGGTGCGCCCGAAGCGGCGCATCCCCACTGACGCGACGTCGGTGCACGGCATCACAAACGACATGGTGCTGGACGCCCCAACCTGGCCGGAGATCTGGCCGCAGGTGAAGCATCTCTTCGCCGACCGGCGGGTGGGCATATTCAACGCTGACTTTGATCTGCGCATGATGCGGCAGTCCCATGAGCGGCACGATCTGTCATGGGAGGAGATGGGAGGGAGAGCCTTCTGCGTGATGAAGATGTACGCCCGATACTATGGCGAACTTCTGGGTATCGGCAACATGAAATGGCAGAGCCTGCAGAGGGCGGGTCAGCAGTGCGGTATCGCCCTGCCCAACAGTCACAGAGCGGTGGACGATGCCAGACTGACAAGCGCGGTTTTCCGGCACATGGCGGGGCCTGAAGATTCTCCATGACTCCGAGAAGTGTGCCCTCAACGAGCACGACGGTCGACCAGATGTTGAAGGCGTTCCTGCGCGGGAGGACGCGGCTGGCTGAGGAACGCCTGGCCTGGTCGGGAGGCGGAAAGGAGTTCGTCCAGACTCGAACTACCTACGCGCTGAACCTGTCGGACTCACCACCCTTGAGCCTGGTGACTTCTGTCAGGGCGATTCTGACGCGAGGCCCGCAAGTCATGGTGATGCGGGACCCTGACGGCGAGCACATCGTGCCCGGCGGACGTCTGGATGAAGGAGAAGGGCTGCTGGAAGCCTTGAGGCGGGAACTATTGGAGGAAACCGGCTGGAGTGTTCGAGGGGAACCAGAGCTCATTGGTCTGTTTCACTACCATATCCACTCGCCAAAGCCGGCAGGCCACCGCTACCCCTACCCGGACTTTCTTCAACTGCTGTACCGGGCGGAGGCTGAGGGCTATTTCCCGGAGGCCATGGAAGTAGACGGTTTCGAGGTGGGCGCCGAGTTTCGGGCACTTTCGGCGGTTCGGCGGCTGACGCTTTCGCTGGGTGAGGCCGCGCTTCTCCAGGTCCTGTTTGAAACTTAAAGAAATGTCCATTGCCAAGAGTGCGGTTTCGTTCTGGTCAAGCCCGCCCAAGTCCTTCAGCTGCGACCGGAACGTGTTCCTGGGTAGGGAGAAGCGAAGTCAGAATCGCGTCACATACCAGAGGTACTTCAAACCGCTGGATCTCCATCGGCAGCAATTCGATCCGCTTTCCCACTACCCTGGAAAGATGAATTCAGAAAATTGCCGGCGCCCTGTGATGCTTGGGCAGAGCGCCGGCATTGATATTCTTCGAAGCTTCTCCGGCACTTGACGGGCGTAGCAGGCGCCTCTGCAGCAAAATCCATGCAGAGGAAAGGACCTGGTTATTGCCTCGAAACGCGCCTTGTTAGTGACAGGTCCACTTAACCCGTAAAGACGCGACTGGAGTTCCAAGAGCTCTCGCCCTGTCTGCTTGTCGTCGAGAGCCGTTTCCTGGAGGGCTGCGCCGATCTTCAGTCTGACGGGTAGATTTCGCCGCTGGGAATTGATAGGTTGACAGATTCGACTGCTTTGACAGCGCCGAAACTGCGTGAGAGAGAGCTGGCTACTACTGCGTTTTCCCTCTTCATTGTCTTGTCCCCTCCCCTCCCATTGCGATCTCGACCGTTACCAATTGCAGCTCGCCGCCGCGAATGATTCGCAGATTTGCTTCTTCGCCTGTCAGACCGCTTCGCAGTACGACTGCAAGTTCGTCGGGGCTAAAGATAGGTTTATCGTTAAAGTTGACGAGAATGTCACCCACGACCAGGCCGCCCCGTTCCGCAGGGCTGTCAGGCGTAACGGAGTTGAAAAGTACTCCCGTCTTCTGACCTAATTCACTGCTTAGGGCAGGGGGCAATTGAACGGTTTGCACGCCCACTCCCAGGTAACCTCGGCGCACTGAGCCATATTTCAGTATGGTTTCCACAGTTGGCTCGACGGTAGTGCGGGTCAGAGCAATGCAGCCATCCCGACTCATAGCAGAGGTTGACATGCCGACGACGCGCCCATCTGCGTCGACAATGGGGCCGCCGGAAAAGCCTGGGTACATGACCAGGTCGGCGCGCACGTAATGGCTGATCCGAGCTCCACCGTGTAGGCGCCAGTCCTCACCTAAGGCACTGAGAATGCCCAGAGAGGCCTGGATTGTTGAACCTGGCCGGCCGAGGGCGAACACCATGGCGCCTACGCGCAACTCATCTTCGGGTGACCATGGGGAGACTGCAAGGCCGTCGCGGTCGATGCGTAACACCGCCAGATCAATGGCAGGATCCCGTCCAATCAGGGTCGCATTCAATCGGTCGCCGTCGGGCAGGGCGACTTTAGCGTCTTCAGTCCTGACAACATGGTTAGCGGTAACGATAACGCCCTCAGTTGACCAGACGAGCCCACTTGCGGGAATCCGGCGCCGGCCATTTACCTGCACCACACTCTGTCCAGCCGATTCGACTACGGCTGCCATTTCATCAGAGATCGCTCTAAGCTGGGTTGTCATCTTGCGTCTCCTTTCGAGACATTCTTTTGCGAGTTGAAGCGCCCGCATCATTTCGTAGCTTTTGCAATCCCAATGATAGCGCGGAGCGACCTTCATTTCATCGGCCGAACTGACGGGAGGAACCCGTCAATCCGGGTAGGAGAGGGGAGTTTGGCGCTGTTTGCTTGACTCAGGCAATGCGGCAGCGCTGATTTGACCTGATTCTGCGGTCAGAGGGTGAGAAGTCCCAGTCTGGTCGCGTGGACGACGGCTTCGGTACGGCTGCTTACGCCCAACTTGGCCAGGACCGCCTGGACGTGGAACTTTGCCGTGTTCTCGCTGATGCCCAGTTGAACACCGATAGCTCGGTTGGTCAGACCTTCCGCCAGCAAGGACAGCACTTCCAGTTCTCTTGGCGTGAGTGGTTCGGGGATGGACAGTTGGGAAGGTGTCGTCGACATCCACAGGGAACGGGTCAGGGTCGGGTCTGTAACGGATAGACCTTCGGCGACCGCGTAAAGGGCGGCACGCAGCTGACGCCTTTCGACACTACGGGGGAGGATTCCGGCTACGCCTATCTGACGAGCAGTTCCGGGAGGTTCGCCGTCGGGTAGAATGGCGACGACCGGCAGTCCATCCTCAACCATATCGCTTACCGTCTCCCAAACCTCAGGGGAATCAATTGCTGAAAAGTCCCAGCCCATATCCCAGACCAGGACGTTCGCGTTCTCTGTTTTGTTCAGGGTCAGTTGGGCAGGAGACTCAACCATGACAAGGTCGATAGCCGGTTCCAGATCAAAGATGGCTGCCAGGCCGTGCCTGCTCAGCGAGTCTTCGGCGAAGACAATTACAGTGAGTGGATCCTCCTCGCGCTTTCCCATGACGTGAATTTAAGCACGTGCCAGCACTTTTTTCTGTGGGAACGATATCAATGTCTACCAGAACCCTTTTTGGGAGTATAGAGTTCGCCGTCCCTGAAATCGGTTGGCGCGGTTCGAGCCAAATCAAGCGAGATAGGAAAGTTCGGCCAAGAGGCGGTCGGTCTGCTCGGGGCGGCCGACGGAGATGCGAATGCAGTTGTCGAGGCCCGGTTTCTGGTAGTAGCGCACGAGGATGCCCCGCTTCTCCAGAGCAATCTTCAGGGCGGCGGCGTCCCCGCTTCCCTCGACCTTGAAGTTATCTACGCGGCAGAGGACAAAGTTGGCGCCGGACGGGAAAGGCGACAGATACGGCACATCTTCCAGGGCGCGGAGGAGCCTATCTCGTTCGACCCTGATCTTGTCTACGATCGCCTGCATTTCGTCTGCGTGGCGCAGACTGGCCAGGCCGGCGACGGTCGCCGCAACATTGACGTTATAGGGCTGCTTGAACTTCCAAAGGAGCGGCATCATCCAGACAGGAAAGATTCCGTAACCCAGTCTCAGGCCCGCGATACCGGCGGACTTGGAGAAGGTACGAATGATGACGAGATTGTCGTGCTCCAGGACCCATGGCGTGCGGCTTGTCTCGACGGAGAATTCGACGTACGCCTCATCCAATACCACGATTACGGGTAGTTCCAACAGTCGCAGCAGGTCTTTGTCCGGCAGCCAGTTTCCGGTGGGGTTGTTGGGCGAGGTAAGAAAGAGCAGCTTGGGGTGGACCGATTCCCGCTTCTGGGCCTCAGAACTGACCAGATCAAAGATCGCGCTGACATCAACGTTGTATCCGTCGTCCCGCCAAACTTCCAGGACCTCTGCGCCGACCAGCTTGGCGTCGAAGCTGTACATGCCGAAGGTTGGAGGCGTATTGATGATGGCGTCACCAGGGCCGAGAAACAGCCGGCAGAGATAGTCGAGGATTTCGTCGGTGCCGTGGCTGGGCAGGATCTGTTCGACAGGCAATGCCGGGGCGGCTGAATTGGCGGATTCGGCTCTTGCTTTTGCGTTGCCGGACTGCTGTTGCTCGTTTTCCAAATGGGCTGCCAGGGCTTGTCGAAGTTCAGTCTGCTGCGGATCCGGGTAGATGTGGTAGTAGGCGTACTCGGCCAGCGCTTCCGCAACGGCAGGATGCGGCCCGTACGGATTTTCGTTTGCGTCCAGTTTGACGATTTCGTGGGCAGGTATGCCGAGCCGCCGGCTCAGGACTTCAAACGGTTGAATCGGTGTGTACTCTTCCAGGCCGGCGAGATGCGGGTTGAGCAGCGCCTGATACGTGGTGGCTTCCATTACGAAGTTTCGTCCTCTTTGCAGACTGTCGGATTCAGACGACGGTTGACGGCTGCGGCGTGCCCGCCCAGACCTTCAGTACGGGCCAGGGTTTCGGCAGCAGGGCCGATGGCTTGCAGGGCCTTCTCGTTGAGGCCGATCAGGCTGATCAGCTTGACAAAATCGGTCACGTTGATTGGGCTGGCGAAGCGCGCCGTGCCACCGGTGGGCATGACATGGCTGGGGCCGGCAGTGTAGTCTCCCAGCACTTCAAAGCTGCGTTCGCCGAGGAAGATCCCGCCGGCGTTTTGGACCTGGTCGACCCAGCGCCACGGCTCCTCAACGAGGAGACAAAGGTGTTCGGGCGCGTATTCGTTGGCGAGCGAGAGGGCTTCGTGCATGGAAGCGGTGACGACGATACCTGCTCCACGTCCAAAAGTGGCGGCGGCGATCTGGTCGCGCTCCAGCTCCTCCAGTTGGGTGTAGACTTCTGCCTGAACCTGGCGCGCCAGTTCCTGACTGGGTGTCAGGAGTACGGCGCTGGCAAGAACGTCGTGCTCTGCCTGCGCCAGCAGGTCTGCCGCGGCCAGCTGCGGGTCGGCCTCCTCATCCGCAACAATTACAGTCTCGGTGGGACCTGGCAGGCCATCGATTCCAACCAGGCCAAAGAGCTGACGTTTTGCCAGCGTGACGAACAGGTTGCCCGGCCCGCAGATCTTGTCCACCGCAGGGATGGTCTCGGTACCGAAGGCGATTGCGCCGATTGCCTGCGCGCCTCCGGCGATGTAGACGGCGTCAACCTCGGCGACCAGGGCGGCGGCCAGTGTCACCTTATCCGGTAAGCCGGTCTCCATCTGGGGAGGCGTGACGACGATCAACTCTTGCACGTTGGCAACCTTGGCCGGTATCGCGGTCATTAGCAAGGTGCTGGGCAGGGGAGCAGTCCCGCCGGGAACGTAGATCCCGACCCGCTGGATGGGCCGCACGAGTTGACCTACGGTACCTTCGTCGTCGTTCTGGATCCAACTTTGGTTGGGCTGGCGGCGATGGAAGTTTTCGATGCGCTCGGCGGCGAGCGCCAGAGCGTCACAGACTTCCAGATCGAGATCAGCAGTCTCATGCAGGATGGTCTGGGAATCAACGCGCAAAGCGTCCAGCTCGACTCCGTCCAGCTTTTGTGTCCATTTGCGCACAGCGGCGTCGCCGCCGGTACGGACGTCGGCAAGGATTCGGCGGACAGCCTCATCGGGTCCGATCCTTTCACCAAAGATACGCTCGTTGGCGACAAGCATATCTTCAGGCAGATCGAATGCGTCCCAAGGCTGGCGGCGCAAAATAGATTTTCGGGCAGTCTCTGTATCCAGGATGGGAAAGGGATTTGTCATTGAATGAATGGGGAGCTGATTGCTTATATCTAGCGGAGAAATTCTATCCGTTTTCCTTTAACCGACTTACTGCCGCATTCGCTCGGCGTCTTCCATCCGGCCGAGGACGACCACAATGTCTTCCTCTTTTAGTCGAAATCCTGCGCTTGGACTGACAATCAGGTCGTCGCCTCTGCGAACGGCAATTACTGTGAGTCCGTAACGTTGACGCAAGCTGAGCTCGGAAAGAGAGTGCTCCCAGGTGCTGGGCGGGGCAAGGAGTTCGACGACGCCGACGTCGTTGCTCACTTCCAGGTAGTCGACCAGATGATCGACGGCCATTTTTCGCCCCAACCGGCGGCCGGCATCATGTTCGGGCAAGATCACTTCGTCAGCCCCTACCTTCAACAGGATCTCCCTTTGCGTAATCGTCAGGGCTTTGGCGATCACGCGCTGAACGCCCAGCTGCCTCAGAAGAACGGTGGCCAGCAGGTTATTCTCAAAGTCGGTGCCGATACAGACGAGTCCGGTATCGAAGGTTTCTACGCCAGCCTGCCGAAGGGCGTCAATGTTGGTCGCATCCAGCTGCACGACGTGGGGAAGTTCGCCGCTGAGCGCCTGCACGCGGTCATGGTCCGAGTCAATGGCCAGAACGGTTCGACCATTTTCGACAAGCGTGGTTGCGACTGCGGTACCAAAGCGGCCCAGACCGATAACAACGAACTCCGATTCGCGTCCCCTTCTCCTGAAGGGTGAATATTGGGCAGTTTTCTGGACAGCCTGATCCTCCCTCACATCGGGCGCAGGAGAGGTTGTTTGGGCAGCCAAAGGTGATAGAGAGCGAATGAGCCGGCCAAGAACTGGATGTGTCGGCAATATGCGCCCCCAAAAGGAGGCGGCGGATCCCATTGGCGGGGATAGCCTGCCCGGCTCGTCCTTTTCAGTTGACTGCTTAATGTGTATGCTCGCTGTCATGAAGTCGTGCGTCCCGTTCCGGGAACAGGCCGTTCTGCCCGTCCGGTCGGTAATGAAATAGTGTCCGCATTATAGCATAGCACTGGGGTCAAAACCTTTTCAATCGGGGCATCTCATGATACCATTCGCCAGAATTAAGCGCGGCGGGATTGGGTTGAGATCCTCCTCAGAGGGAAGAGGAGTCCAGGAATGTCTGACAGTACTCTTCAGTCAACAAAGGTTTCGCTGGATCCGCGCTTCTTCTCGGAGAAGAAGCGACCGTTTCTTGAGAGCGGTGCGCTCAAGGCATCGCTATTTCTGTATGACAGCGGTGTCGCGGCCGTCCAGCTCGAAAACGGTGTGAGCGAGCTGGTCATGTTGCCCTTTCAGGGGCAACAGATCTGGTCGGCAACCTTCGGCGGCAGAAACGTGACAATGAAGTCGATGTTCGACCAGCCGCGGCCAACGAGCGACTATCTGCAGACTTACGGCGGGTTCTTGCTCCACTGCGGATTCACGGCGATGGGTGTGCCCACGGACGAGGACGACCATCCCCTGCACGGAGAGTTGCCTAACGCCGTATTTCAGCATGCGTGGCTCTTGTCAGGGGAAGACGAAGGCGGCGCATACATCGGCTTGGGAGGGCGCTACCAGCACACGGTAGCCTTCACTGACAACTACACTGCGACGCCGCTGGTTAAGCTGTACGCGGGCGCAAAGGAGGTGCACGTCTCACTTTGCTGCCGCAACTGCAAGAAAACGCCGATGGAGTATATGTATCTGGCTCACGCCAATTTCAAGCCGGTTGATGGGGGCCGCCTCGTTTACAGCGCCAAGGTTACGCCGCAGACGGTACGCGTCCGCCACAGCATACCCAGCCACATCAGCACCGGGCCCGAATACCTGGACTTTCTCAACCGCCTGGGTGAGAGGCCGGAAGAACATCATGTTTTCGACGATAGTTTGACTTTTGTCCCGGAGCTGGTATTCAGTATAGACTACGATGCTGACGACAAGGGCTGGGCACACACGCTGCAGGTGCATCCGGACGGTGGCGCAGACTATGTACGTCACCGACCGGACCAGTTGCCGATTGGGGTCCGTTGGATATGCCGCACGCCGGACAAGGACGCTCTAGGGTTGGTTCTGCCGTCGACCGCGGAGCCGGAGGGCAAGAGTGCCGAGATGGCCAAAGGAAATGTGAGAGAGTTGGAAGGCGGCGGGGCGTGGCGTTGTGACTATGTATTGGGCGCATTGGACGCTGCGGAAGTTGGCGCCGTCGAAAGGAAGATTGCGGAAATCGGCTAGCGGGCAGCCGATGCGCGCATAGTTGAACTCCCGCAGGGCAGGATTTTTGGAACCTGATCAGGGCACTCTGGATGCTGGTGATAAAGGTCGGTGGCGGCAAAGAGCTCAATATAGACGCGATCGTCAGCGATATTGTCGCGTTGCAGCAGGCTGGGAGGGAGTTGGTCCTGGTACACGGCGGCGCGGAAACGACGAACGACGTGGCCGAGGCGCTTGGCCATCCGCCGGAATTCGTAACCAGCGAGAGCGGCTTCGAGAGCCGGCGCACCGACCGTCGCACGTTGGAAATCTTCGAGATGGTCTACTGCGGTCAGCTCAACAAGATGTGGGTGGAGAAGCTGCAGCGGGCTGGCGTGAATGCCGTGGGGCTCAGCGGTTTGGACGGCCGCATCTTCGAAGGCAAGCGGAAAGACAGGCTGCGTGTGCGGGTCAACGGACGCCGGCTGGTGCTGCGAGATGACTGGACGGGCACGGTTGAGCAGGTAAATGTTGATCTCCTGCAGCTATTGCTGGGGGCGGGCTACCTGCCCGTGCTAACCCCACCTGGCGCGTCCGAAATTGGCGAGGCGATCAACGTAGACGGGGACCGGGCCGCGGCGATGGTTGCCGCAGCCTTCGGCGCCGAAGCGCTGGTCATTCTTTCAGACGTGCCTGGGCTGTTGCGGGAGTTTCCCGACGAATCGAGCCTGATTCGAGAAATACCGCGTGCGCAGGCCGACAGTTTCATGCAGTTCGCGGCCGGGCGCATGAAGAAGAAGGTGATGGGCGCGGCCGAGGCGGTCGCAGCCGGCGTCCAGAAGGTGATCTTCGCCGATGGCAGGGTTGAGAGTCCGATTCGGAGAGCGCTGGAAGGACATGGGACCCAGATCGCGTGAGATGGCGGCCATTCGTTTTTCATATCAGGATGTCAAATCGCTTGTCCGGAAACGCCGTGAAGATTTACAGATTCGAAAGTTGAGAGTTCGGGAAGTAACGACACTGGGGCGCCAGTTGGGAGCCCATTTGAAAGGTCTGAACTGAGATTCGCACGGATAACCGATGGAAATGGTGGAAAAACCAGCTGAACCGCAAACCGCAGTTACAAATGAGCAGTCGTACGAGTCAGGCGTAGTTCCTCGTCGCGGGGAAACTGTCATGGTGGCTGGCGAAGGCTGCTGGATGATAGACAGCGAAGGACGGCGCTACCTCGATATGACCTCGTCGCAAGGTGTGGCCATGCTGGGATACGGCCACCCTGTGCTGACAGCAGCTCTTCAAGAGCAGGCAGGTCGCCTGCACGCCTGTCCCAGCTTCTTTCACAATGACACGCGAGCGCAATTTCTGGAAAGACTGATCTCAGTCACGCCAAACCATCTAACCCGCGCTTTTTTGGGCAATAGCGGCGCCGAAGCGATCGACGGCGCAATCAAGTTTGCGCGGCTGGCAACGGGGCGAACAGGAATTGTGGCTGCGCGCAACAGTTTCCATGGGCGTACTATAGGGGCTCTATCGATCACCTGGAACCCCAGATACCGACGCAGGTTTGAACCACTGTTGCCTGATGTAAGCTACGTACATTTCAACAACATCGATCATCTCGACGAAGCCGTAGCGGAAGGGACCGCCGCGGTGGTGCTGGAGGTTATCCAGGCGGAGGGCGGTGTGCATGCAGGGAGCGCTGATTTCCTGGCATCGGCGCAACAGCTGTGCCGGGAGAGGGGTGCGATGTTGGTGATCGACGAGGTGCAGACCGGCTTCGGACGCACCGGACGCTGGTTTGGTTTTCAACACTTCGATTTAGAGCCGGACATCGTCGCGCTGGCAAAGGGCCTTGGGGGAGGATTCCCTATGGGTGCGGTCGTTTACACGGAAGAGATTCAGGAGAGTCTGTTTTCCGGGGCTCACGGGAGTACGTTTGGCGGCAACCCGCTGGCGTGCGCGGCCGGTATCGCTGCACTGGGCGTATATGAGGACGGATTGATCGAACAGGCAGAGAGGGCTGGCCGCCGCCTCGGAGACGCTTTGAGAACGGCCATCGGGTCGCGCAGAGTTGTACGCGAGATACGAGGAAAGGGACTGCTGTTAGGCATTGATCTGCGCACGAAGGCCGTACCATTCCTAAAGACACTTATGGAGGATCACAAAGTACTGGCGCTCCCGGCCGGATCAACGGTGCTTCGCCTGCTGCCGCCGCTGACCATCAGTAACGAGGAAATCGAAATGGCCGTAGAGGCAATTGCCGCCACTCTGCCAGATTCAGTCTGACACAAGAAGTGCAACCACAATCGCAAAGGAATGAAACATGAAGATCTCATATAACGGCATTTTTGTAGACGATCAAGAAAAGGCGTTGAAATTCTACACAGAAGTCCTTGGCTTTGTGAAGAAGGAGGACATTCCCGTCGGTGAATTCAGGTGGCTTACGGTTGTATCACCCGACGCTCAAGACGGCGCCGAGCTGCTCCTGGAACCAAACGATAACCCGGCTTCCGAACAGTTTCAGAAGGCGATCTTCGAGCAGGGAATACCGGCCACGATGTTCGGCGTAGAAGACCTGCAAAAGGAGTATGAACGGCTGAAGGGCCACGGTGTTCAATTTGTCGTTGAACCGACGGACTATGGAAGTTACTCTATCGCTTCGTTTCGCGACACGTGTGGAAATCTGATTCAGATTGTGCAGACCTAGAGTAGGGCAAAAGGATGGACCGGGGCAATTGTGGGCCAGCCCCCAGACAGTTCCCCTGACTTTGGGGAAAATGCCTGTAGGGAGTGGCACTTTTTGACACTAAAATTCTGGCAATCAGCATGAGGGGAGTTTTTCGATTACAGGCCGGGCGGAACTCGTTGTTGGGATGGCTGAAATATCACCACTGCGTGCCCTGATGTGGTCAAAAACATACAGATATTCAGGAGTCGGAGAATGGTTGAATCGAATCAAAACGGTGCAGAGATGCAAAATGGCTCGGGAGCCAAGTCCGTCAGGTCTGATGAAGGAGAGACGCTGCATGAAGTGATCGTAATAGGCAGCGGGCCGGCAGGCTGGACAGCGGGCCTGTACGCAGCGCGGGCTAACCTGGAGCCTCTGCTGATCACCGGCGACGACTACGGCGGCCAGGTAAGTATAACGTACGAGGTCGAAAACTATCCCGGCTTTCCCGAAGGGCTGAGCGGCCCTGATCTGGTCGAGAAGTTCAAGGCGCAGGCCGAGCGATTCGGTTGTGTGGTTGAATACGATCATGTCACAGAGATCGTGGTGGACGAGCATCCGTTTACAGTGCGAACCGCCCAGAGCAAGGAATACCGGACCAAGTCGCTGATTCTCTGCACCGGCGCGCGCCCGCGTTTTCTTGAGGTACCCGGCGAGCGGGAGTATACGGGGAAGGGTGTCAGTTACTGCGCGACCTGCGACGGGTTCTTTTTTCGAGGCAAGGAGTTGGTCGTTGTAGGCGGAGGCGACAGCGCGCTGGAAGAGGGCCTTTTCCTGACCAAGTTCGCCACCAATGTGAAAGTAGTTCACCGGCGGGACGAGCTACGCGCAAGCAAGATCCTGCAAAGCCGTGCCTTTGGTCATGACAAGATCGAATTTGTGTGGAATACGGTCGTGACTTCGATCAACGGGAACGAGAATGGCGTTGTTTCCGGTGTTACCACGCAAGATACGCAGAATGGCTCCGAGGGCGAAATCGCCACTGACGGTGTTTTCGTCTACATCGGCCACATCCCCAACAATGACCTCTATCACGGCAAGCTGGACCTGGATGAGGATGGTCATCTGATCGCCGACCCGTTCACGCGGACCAATATCCCTGGCGTCTTTGCCGCCGGAGAGATCGCCGACAAGGTCTTCAAACAGGTGGCGACCAGTGTTGGACAGGGCTGCGCGGCGGCGATGCAGGCGGAGAAGTTCCTGGCCTCGTTGGAAGCCGAGGGTCTGCCTGACTTGCAGAAGGATCCGCGGGCCTGGCCCACGCCCGGCGTACCCAGGAAGCCGGCAGAACTGGTGGCTGCTGACTAAGTTCCGCCTTAGCGGCCGGCCAGACTTTGTGCAAACCAAGGCGGTGCTGCGAATGGCTCCAGCAATACGCCAAGGCCTCGCGACGGGCGAAAGATTGGACCCGTAGTGCCGCCACCTCCCAGTTCGACACCCCAACATCAAGCTTCCGCGGCACTGGCTCGCAGCGCTTCTCTCCTGTCTATCGGCGCGGTTGCCAGTCGTATTCTGGGTCTCGTCCGGGAGATGGTGATCGCCAGCTACTTTGGCGCTACCGGGCTTGTCAGCGCCTTTACCGTAGCCGGTACCGCGCCCAAGATGCTGTACGACTTTCTCGTCGGAGGCATGCTGAGCGCGGCGCTCGTCCCCGTTCTCAGTGACTATGCCCGGGTTGACCGTGACCGGGAGCGCAGACCGGAGAAAGGCGACCCACCCCCGGAAAGCACACAGGTTGGGCCGAATCCTGAGCTCGTGCGGCTGGTGGGCGCGCTGCTCAGCCTTGCGGTTGTGTCTCTGGCAGGACTGGCTCTCCTGATGTTCGTCTTTGCCCCCCAGGTTGCCAGTCTTCTTGCCGGGGGTTTCGACGACTTTGACCCGGCGTTGCTACCATTGACGTCCCGTCTGCTTCGTCTGATGGCGCCGGTCGTCTGGTTTCTCTCGATGGCCGGACTGTTGACGGCCGTGCTGTTTGCGCTCCAGCGATTCAGCCTGCCTGCCTTGGCCACGGCCGTCTACAACCTTGGAATCGTTGTCGCGGCGCCGCTTTTGGCCGGGCGTATCGGCATTGCCAGCCTGGCGATTGGTGTGCTGGCAGGAAGTATGGTTCAGTTCGGACTGATGGCGTGGGACGTGCGTCGGGCCGGTCTCAGGTTCACGGTTCAGTGGAGCCATCCGGCACTGGCCCGAATCGTGCGGCTCTATCTGCCGATTGCGGCGGGGCTTGTCGTGGCGCAGTTCCAGGTGGGGCTGGACCGGCGGCTGGCCAGCGGCACGGGCGTACAAAGTATCGCCTGGATGAGTAAGGCAACGACGTTGCAGCAGCTGCCGCTGGGGATGATCAGTGTTGCCATTTCGCTGGCGGCTTTGCCCCGGCTCAGCCAGCAGTTTGCCGCTGGCAACGAAACCGCTTATCGTGCGACGCTTGCGCGAGGGCTGCGAATGGTGCTCGTGCTGATCGTGCCTCTCCTGGTTGGCTTGGGTCTGCTGGCGGAGCCGGCGGTGCGGGTTCTGTTCGAGCGGGGACAGTTTACGGCTGCAGACACCGCGCAGGTCGAGTCGGCCCTACACGTGTATCTTGTGGGCGCGCTTTTCGCAGCGATCGACTTCCCTCTGATCTACGCGTTCTATGCTCGCAACGATACCTTGCTTCCGGCGCTGGTGGGCGTACTTAGTGTCCTGGTCTATGCGGCTATCGCGCTGGTCCTCTTGGAAGGGCTGGGCTTTCTGGGGCTCGTTTGGGCGGACACTGCCAAGCAGGGCGCTCATGCAGTTGTAATGTTGGGGTTGCTGTATTGGAAGCTGGAAAGTGTCTCAAGGCGCGGGCGATCAGATGAAGCAGAGAACGGGTTGGATGCCAGGCAACAGCGGGATATCGGGCCGAACGTCCGGACGCTCGGGACGGTCGTTGGGGCGGCCGCAGCTATGGGACTGGTGATGGCGTGGCTGTTGTCGCTGCTGGAACCTGTCGGAACGCCCTCGCTGTCAAATGACATTTTGCAAATCGTTGTCGGCGGCGGAGGCGGCGCCCTGGCCTACGCTGGCGTGTTGCTACTGGCCCGCCAACCTGAAGCATGGCAACTCTACCGGGCCGCATTGCGGCTGGGCAGACTGGAAAGGGAAAGTGAGCACTGACTCTTGGCTCTCTGAATCCGTTTTGCAGAGGTTTTCTTGTGAGGCACATCGTCCTCTTAGTGGAGGGCCGCCTGTGTTTGCTTCAAGTCCGCCGTGTTTACCGTGACGCCTCCCGAATTCAACCGATTCCTTAGCCTGGCCCTTATGAGAAGGAGTTCCTGGACGGCCAGCGCGCTGCTGCTTGCCCTGCTACTGGTCGGCGGGAGCGTCCCGCGCTCGATTCCCACGCGTGCCCATATCATCCAGTCGGCAGTTGCCCTGCCCGATTTCAACTTTCTCGCCTGGGAACTGAATGCCTTGGGCCGTACGGTCTTCGCAAGGGATATGCCGTTGCAGGACGGACTGGACGTTGAAGCGCAGGTGAACCTGATGCGCGCCTACTTTGAACGGGCGAAGCAGATCGCAGAGAAAGAGAGGGAGCTCAAAGGGCTGATCGCAGAAGAGGCTCCTGTTGCCGCTGAAATCTCTGAGTCAGGCACTGCGGTTCAGGCTTCAGGACAGGGGCATTCGGGCACGAAACCTGCTGGCGGCGCCAGCAGCGGCGCCAGACACTCGCCAGCGATAGAAGAGGCGCGTCAGGAGTTGGCCGCGTTGCGCCGACAACAGGCGGAAGAACGTCCACTGGTGGAGTCGGTCCTGCAGCAACAGGTTCGAGAGGAGATTCGGAGGGCCGGCCTGGGACTGCCCGGCTTTGTATGGCCCCCTGTACAGTTCGCCTTTATCGAGCCCCCGTTAAAGCTGACGGTAAGCCCGCGCGACCGGATCACCACCCTCCACTCGCGCGTTCTTCAGGCCGAGTATGATCCGGTTACACTTGAAGAGAGCGAACGCGCCATTGAGGATCGCACAGATCTAAGCGCGCATATTACACGAATTGGGGGTATGGCCGTCTTTCCGGCTATGGTCGTGGAGAGCAGTTCGCTCGAATGGGTATTGGAGACAGTTGCGCATGAGTGGGTGCACCACTATCTCTTTCTGTTCCCTTTGGGTCTACGCTACGCGAGCAGCGACGATCTGATGACACTCAACGAAACAGTAGCGGAAATCGTGGGCGTCGAAATCGCCGGACGGTTGACGCGGCGTCTCTATGACAGTACGCAGCCATCTGCAGAAGCTGGAGGCGCGTCGAATGAAGATGGTTCCTGCGCCTGTAGCACGGCCGACATGTGGACGCGGACATACGAGTCGGAGCAAAGTCGATGGGAGCGTTACGGGCGGCCTCTGCCGTTCGAATTTCAGCGGGCCATGCGTGAGACGCGGCTGCACGTGGATACGTTGTTGGAAGCGGGGCTGGTGGAGACCGCCGAAACATACATGGAAGGCCGCAGGCAGTTTTTGGTGGCGCACGGCTATCCCTTGCGCGTGTTGAATCAGGCTTACTTTGCTTTCCACGGCAGCTATGGGACCGGCGCGGCTGCATCTAATCCGATTGGTCCGATGTTGCAGCAGCTACGCGCGGAGAGCGACGATTTGGCGCACTTTCTGGGGCAGGTGCGCTGGTTTACAAGCTTGTCCGACCTGGAGAAAAGTTTGCAGGCAGATTGAGGAAGCAGGACCAGGCCGGCTTGTGCAGGAACTGCTCCTCGGGACGAGGGAGCAGACACGAGACTCCGTCCGCCTCGGCGCAGGATTGGACGGTATTTGGCCTCTATCAGGAGCATCCAATGGCAACTTATCGAACCGGAATCATCGCCTGTGGCATCATCGCGCGCGTCCATGCCCGGGCCTGGCTGGGTGTGGAGGGCAGCCCAACCGAAATTGGGGCGATTGCCGATACGAACCCGGACGCTCTTCAAGAGTTTGGCGAGTTTTTCGGGGTCCCCGAGGCGCATCGCTACACCGACTTCCGGCAGATGCTGGACAGCGAGCGTCTTGATTTCGTTGATGTATGCTCCTGGCACCAGCAGCACGCAGAAATGGTCATCGCGGCCGCCGCGCGGCAGCCCAAAGCGATTATCTGCCAGAAGCCGATGGCCGTGGACCTGGGTGAGGCAGACGCAATGATGACCGCGTGCCAGCGGAACGGGGTCAAATTGGTGATCGCGTACCAAAGGCCCCACCACACAACTTGGAAAAAGGCCAGAGATCTCATTCGGGAGGGCGCGATTGGCCGCGTCACGCAGATACAGCTGGACTCGGGTGGAAATCTGCTCAACACCAATTCGCACAACATTCGATTGGCCCTTTTCCTCATGGACGAGCCGCAGGTGGAGTGGGTGTTGGGCGCGGTGGAACGAACCACGGATCTGAAGGAACGCGGCCTGCCGGCGGAAGATGCCTGCCTCGGTCTGGCTGCCTGTGACAACGGAGCCACGATCCTCATCATGGGAAACCTGATTGAAGGTTTGGGCCAAGGTTGCCGCGTGATCGGGACGCAGGGAACTATGGAACTCAGCACGACCTACCATCCTGAAGACATGATTCCGTCCGATGCGCCGATGCACATGCCCGAGGGACTTTCGGCGCGTTATAACTTTGAAATCGGGATGGTTCGTTACCTGAACGGGAAAACCGGTGGTTGGGAAGAGGTGTCGGCGCCATGGCATGACTGCTGGTCGCAACAGTGCCTGGAGGCAATCGACTGGGTCGAAGGGCGGGCGGACAACCCCGTCAGCAGCGGGGAGCGAGGGAGGGCGGTGCAGGAGGTGATGATGGCGCTGTATGAGTCGGCGCGCAAACGGCAGCGAATCTACCTGCCGCTGAAGACGCGCGTCAATCCTCTCAGGCTCATGGTAGAAAGTGGGGAGCTGGAAGTGGAATGGCCCGGAAGCTACGAACGCCGCGCAACGCTTGTGCGCGGCGAGGCAATGTCATGGCATGAGGAGTCGTAAGGGACCGTGCGCTTCTCCTGGGAGCGCTGCTCAACCAGCATGCCGCCATCCTTCCACTTGTCGCCAAAGCAGTTCGCTTCCTGCTTTCTCTTCGAGTAACCCATCCTTCTGACGAACAAACCTTATTCTGGCTTCAAATGAGGCCCGCGCATTTGTCAGCCAGAGGAGGAGTAAGTGAATTAACTGCCCGCGGCTTACGGCTTGAGGGCGAACGTGGTCTTCAGCATAATGGCCACTTCAACCTCCGACGGGGTGTTGGCCAGCGAACTGGAGCTTCCCATCAGATAGTAGCCCCCGATCGATGTCTGCCCAGCGTGGGCGATGCAACCGCCCGCGGGTCGGCTCGCGCCAACCGGGGAGACATCCTCTGAGACTGAAATGACGCGGCCGAGGGACATATCCAGGAGCACTGCCATCCTTGACGCACGCTGTCTGGCGTCGTCGAGTGCGGCGCGCATTGCCTCCAACTCCAGCGCGGCGCAGTCTTCGACCCGGAAGACCATGTTCGCGCCCTGAATCGTGGGGCCGCGCCGGCCTTCCATTTCGTCCAGGAGCCCCTGCATCAGATCAAGCAGCCGGTCCAATTCGTTAAAGGAAAATGCAACCTCGCCTGCGAAATTTGAAGGCCCATACGCATAGTTTCGGCTGAGGTAGTTTATCTCGATCGATTCAACATCAATTCCCTGTTCAACCAGGAAGTCACCAACTTCCTCAAGGTCTTCTGGTTCTACAAATGACAGCTCAGGGCCTCCGGGGCCATAGGAGGGTTGCTCGCCGATATACAGGTTCACGCTGACACTGTCCGGGGGGGCCGAGGCAGCCCCATAGCCTAAGACGGTGACGCTCATGGGCAGGTCCGAAGAGACTTCCTGGTTTGGCGGGGCGCCGAGGCCCGTTGCCGGGACAAAGAGGATCGATGCAATTAACAGCAGGGCGAGGAAGGTGCGTTTCATCGGAGATTCCTTTCGACAGTCATTGTCGTCGTACTACTATTCTTTGGTTTCGCTTTCATTCTGATTCTGGAGGAGATAACCGATTCTGATTCGAGAGTGGTTGCCTGGAAATCGTGAGCGATGACGTCGATGGTTGGCACTGGGGAATGTATCCTATCCTGCAACTACACTGAAAAATGTATCCTATCCTACAACATCTCGCAAGTGGCTTTTTTGGGTTCGGGACCTGAAGTTTCAGCCCCACATTGTTTTGTTTGTGGACTTGCGGCGACTGCCAAAATGGGACTTCGTCAGGCCCCGAAATTGGGTACGCCCCTCTCGGATTCACGAGTCTTCTGTAGTCGCCTGCATTTTTTTATTGACTTGACACCGCCTGGCCAGGCAACTATCATTTAACGGACTTTCCTCGAGCCTTGAATCTAAGAGGCTGTTTGAAAAGTAAAGGCTGTCGGCCAAATTGTGGTATACGTAGTCTCTGTGAAAACAAAACGATACCCAACAGATTTGACTGACAGCCAGTGGCTTATTATCCAGCATCTGATTCCCGCAGCCAAACCGGGCGGGCGACCACGCAGCCTGGATATGCGTCTGGTGGTTGATGCCATTCTCTACCTGACTGTGGGTGGCATCCAGTGGCGGATGCTGCCGAGTGATTTTCCGCCGTGGCAGAGGGCAGAGTGTTTACACCTACTTCAGGCAGTGGCGGGACGATGGCGCCTGGCGCAGGTTGCATGACACGCTCAGAGTGCGGGTTCGTCATCGAAGCGGACGACACAAGCATCCAACGGCTGGCAGTATCGATAGTCAGACAGTCAAGACTGGCCATACACCGGCAGGTGTGCGAGGCTACGATGGCGGTAAACGCATCACGGGACGGAAACGGCATCTTCTTGTCGATACGCTGGGACTCACATTGGCCGTCCTGGTCACTGCTGCCGACCTGCCTGACCGCGATGGGGCACGGCAACTGCTCAGACGAGGCTGCGGTTTCGGCCAGAAACTGCGTCTTATCTGGGTTGACGGCGCCT
Source organism: Caldilineaceae bacterium (assembly GCA_965200615.1). Taxonomy (GTDB): domain Bacteria; phylum Chloroflexota; class Anaerolineae; order Caldilineales; family Caldilineaceae; genus Bin5. The sequence continues at coordinate 4,947,361 of OZ241377.1, forward strand.
ATCGCGGCTCTTTGCAGAGATGGGTTGCGCAGCGTTTTCGCTTCCGCCTTCAACCTGTCCTCCGCCCGCAAGAACAAAAAGGTTTCTCCGTATTGCCCCGTCGTTGGGTGGTGGAGCGCACCTTCGCTTGGCTTGGCCTCAATCGTCGCCTCTGTAAAGACTATGAACGACTGCCCGAAAGCAGTGTCGCCTTTATCCATATCGCTATGATTCGTCTCATGGTACGCCGCCTGGCACCCAATTGACCCTTTTCAAACAGCTTCTAACAAAACCGTAGTTCGATCCTGAAGCCGACCGAACGTTCCCCCTGATTGCAGAAGAGTCTACTCATCGTGTTGTTTGTGGTGAGGCAACGTTATTTCATCCAGGTTATCGTGTTCACGGGTGTGAGGGTAGACTGGAACATGATGCCTGGATGAAGGCACTTGTGTATTGACCGGCAGTTCGCGGAGGAAACAGTTGAAATCCTTAAAATCAACCCCAATCCCGATGACAGAAGAACAGAAATTCTTCTTTGATCTGCGCGGCTGGATCCTGCTCCCCGGTGTGCTTACGCAGGACGAAATCGGGGCGATGAAGGCAGAGGCCTATACAGCGGATATAGCGAAAAATCAGCAGGCGACTAATCCCAGCCAGTCGTTTCAAGGGACCCTCCAGACCCTGCTCGATCACCCTGCCGTCGCAGGGATTCTGGCTGAAATCCTGGCAGAAGAGCCCTTCCTTTCAGACGACTATTACCCCTTCCGCTGCGAGAACTCCTTTATCACGGTTCGGCCGCCGGGTTGGAGCAAGCAGGCGCGCCGGGATGGCGGGTTGCCGCACGTGGTGCGCCCGCCGCAACAGGCAAACGCGATGCGCTATCAGGCGGTGGGCGGCAAAATATTCGCCGGTCTCACGCGCGTGGTATGGGAGCTTGAGGAGGTCAAGGCAGGGCAGGGCGGCACGTCCTTCCTCAGTGGATCTCACAAGGCCCATTTCAGTTACGGCGGCCCCGACCGCTACCGCCCCAACATCAGCGACTCTTCCTGGGAAAACAGCATTCGGGAGATGATGGAGGACTATAGCTGCCCGGCCGGGTCGGCGGTCATTTTCACCGAAAGTCTGCTCCACGCGGCCAACGACTGGACTAACCCGGACAATCCTCGTTGTGCGGTTTTCAATTGCTACAACTCCCTTTGGGCGCAGTGGCACCGGCTCAATCTCGAACATGAGATCATTGAGGCGATGCCCCCCAAGCGTCGATCGTTGTTCCGGGGTGTGTGGCAGATAGGTGGGGAGAACCACGCCTACTCGCTTGAGAATCGCAGCTTGTGACTTGCGGCGTGGAGGCGGTGTCTATCCCTTTTCCCGTTGCCCTTTTTGGAACGCTTCAGCTGCACGTGCTTGGCCGGCGACTGGCGCCTTACCGGTTGAGTCGAATCTGAATTCCCTTGGCATGGTCTGACTTCAAAGAACGCGTAACGTCGCGAGATGAATCCGCGATGCAAGCGCTCGCGTGCCAGAACCCCCTGGAGTAGCCCTGTTGGCGCCATTTCAGCCTGCCGCCACTCCTGGGCAATAGCAGGAACAGACGAAAGCATCGCAAATTTGGACAAAAAAATAAGATTGCATTGGAAACTGTTCCTGAACTATACTGACTCAGCGTCCGGACGCGGCAACGAAGCTGTTCGAGATTGCGCCTGTTCCCCCTTTTGCCCGCTCCATTCTGCAGCGCGTACTGCGTGGAGGCCTCGCTATAGCCGCTATCCGCTGGCGTACTTTGAAAAGGTAGATGTTGTGCGTTTTGGAATTCATATTCGAAAGGAGAGCAGCCGTATGTCTTCACAAGAGAAGCAGGTGAGTCGAAGATCGTTTCTGCGCCTGACAGGCGTTGGCGCCGGCGCCATGGCGGTAGCAGCCTGCGTCCCTGCGGCGCCAGGCGCTGATACCGTAGGCGGAGATTCCGCTTCACCGGCCGCCGAAGTGAGAGAGATTGTCTGGTCTACCTGGGCTGGCGGCGATGCCGAAATCAAGCTCAAGCAGGAGACTGTCGAGGTGTTCAATACAGACCGCGGCGACGGGATGGGCATTAACTGCTCTGTGCGCATAATCACAGACTATATGGGCTACTTTACCAAGGTAGAGACCTCCTTCGCCGGTGGAGATGCGCCGGATGCGATCTGGTGCGACCACCGCCTTTGGGGAGGATGGATCTTCGCCGGCTGGTTGCGTGACTTGAAGCCTCTTGTCGATCTGGAGCCCGACGACTCATCGATCAGGCTCGTGCTGGACATCATTCCCGAGTACAGCCACAGCTATGTCGGCGGCGTCTATGGGATTCCCCACCTGATCCAGATTATGGGGACATGGGTCAACAAGGAGATGTTCGAAGAGGCGGGCATCGATCTGCCGCCTGTCAATTGGGGCGATCCCTCATGGACGGCGGAGAGAGTAACCGAGATCGCGCAAGCGCTTACCAAACGCGACAGCGACGGCAACGCCGAGCAGCTGGGAATCAATATTCCGTGCTGCATCCTGGGTGGGGGCCCCGGCTACGCCCTGGTTCAGTCAAACGGTGGGCTGGCCTTCGATGAAGGATGGACGGAATGGCTGATGGACGAAGACCCCGCTTCCGACGTTGTGCAATGGGCCTACGATAACTTCAATGTCCACAAGACCGCGCCGACACCCCAGGAGAGCCAGGCGGGAATCAGTTTCTGGACAGGGAAGGTCGCGATGGACATGGCCTGGCTGACCTGGCCGGCGCGGCTCGTAGAAGCATCCTATGGTCAGTGGACGCCGTCGCCGCACCCGCTCCCGATGTTCAAGGAGCCCAAAGAATGGGCCCACGGGATCCCGATTGCCTGCTCGCAGCAGTCCGAACATCCTGAAGCTGTGCTGGAATTCGCGCGCTGGATGGTCGAAGAGGGCGATGACCTGAACGTCGGTCTGGGTTACGCGGCTCCAATGCTGGACAAGCATACCGACCTGCTGCTGACCCACGCGCCGGGCCTCGACTACGTAACCGAAGAGCTGCTCAAGATGCCGCGCGAGCCGTTCCTGCAGGCTCTCGACTATGCCGACGTCGTCAATCCGCACTTCCCGCGCTGGTTCATCGTCAACCGCGACATCTGGACGCCGAAAGTGCATGACGTGCTGATTGTCGGGGAGCAGACCAATGCCCAGGAACTCATCGCTGCGGTTGAGCCGGAGGTACAGGAACAGATTGAGTTGGGCATGCAAGACCTTGAGGAGTTTGGCAGCTAGACTGCGCGCTTGGCAGTTCTTGGATTCAAGATGACCGGACGCCCGAATGTTCAGTACAAGAAAGTAGACGTCTCATTCCCGTGCGGGCTGGCGAGGCCGGCCCGCACCAGCTCCTTTTCATCGCACGATTCGGCCCGTTTCTCAAAACCTGCATCCGGAGATCGAAGCCCGGTCTACGCGGCTCCGGACCTCTCTCCGTTCTTCAGATGACAGTCCGCCGTTGCCGCCAACAGAGCAGCGCATTCTGTTCCAGCCCATGTAAGCCTCGTAATGTCAGCAAACCTTAAAGCAACGGTCTCACCCAACCGAACATTGCGCGGAGGCCGGCTTCGCGTCGCGCTCAGAAAGAACTTTGGGGGCTATCTCTTTATCATGCCCTGGCTGGTTGGATTCTTTCTGTTTGAAGCCGGGCCGCTCCTGGGCGCTGTAGGCCTTTCGTTTGTTGACTGGAAGTTCGTCGGCCCACCAAATTGGGTGGGTCTGGAGAACTACCAGGAGATGTTCGGCAATGAACTGTTTTACACGAGCCTATACAACACCTTCTACTACACGTTCATTGCAGTGGGCCTGCAGCTGGTCGTTGCGCTCGCCGCGGCCATGGTGATCAACCAGCGCGTCTGGGGCATAAACTTCTACCGGGTCGCTTTTTTCATCCCCAGCATTGTACCCGCCGTTGGCCTTGCCTACCTGTGGATGTGGATCTACAACCCGGAATTCGGACTCCTGAATGCAGTCTTTGATGCGATCCAGCTGCCCCGACAGCGCTGGATCTATCTGCCTCAGTACGCCAAACTTGCCTATATCTTCATGAGCCTGTGGGGGGTTGGCGGCACAATGGTGATCTTTTTGGCGGGCCTGCAAGGGATCCCCGAAGTGCTGTATGAAGCTGCCAGCATCGACGGCGCGGCCTGGTGGGCCAGGTTCCGCTTTGTCACGATTCCGATGCTCACTCCAGTCATCTTTTTCAACCTTGTTCTGGGCATCATCGGTTCTTTTCAAATCTTCACTGCCGGCTTTCTGATGACCAATGGCAGCCCGCAACATTCGACTCTCTTCTATGTCCTGTATCTGTACCGATCGGCCTTTGAGGATCTGCAGTTCGGTTATGCGTCGGCCCTGGCCTGGGTGCTGTTTCTGATCGTCGTTTTCTTTACGCTCATTCAGTTTCGCCTGTCGGGCCGATGGGTTTACTACGAGAATTAGGGACTTCCAGCGAAGTGGGACAAAGGAACGCCGAGGCTACTGATATGGCCCTGCCGGAGGAGAGCAAAAGAACGCTCAGGCAGCGTCTGTTCGTACTGTTTACACACATATATCTGTTCCCCCTGGCGGTCGTTGCTGTCTTTCCCCTCTACTGGCTGATGTCAACTTCGGTAAAGTTTCGCGGCAACATCCTCCGCTTTCCGCCGCAGTGGTTTCCCGACCCCATTACGATTGAGAACTACCAGCGTCTCTTCATTACAAATCCGTTTGAAGTCTGGTACTTCAACTCTCTCGTCATTACGATTTCAGCCACACTTGGGGCCACGTTGTCCGCCTCTCTGGTTGCCTATGGCTTTGCCCGCCTTCATTTTGTAGGCCGGAATATCTGGTTTGCGGTAGTTCTGGCAACGCTGATGGTGCCGGAGAGCGTTCTCATCATCCCTCGCTTCGCTCTGATGCGCTTTTTTGGCTGGATCGATACGTGGATCCCTCTGATTTTGCCCTTTTTCCTGGGAGGAGGCGCATTCAATATCTTTCTGCTGCGCCAGTTCTTTCGGACGATTCCGCTTGAACTCGATGAGGCCGCCAAGATCGATGGGGCCTCGAATCTGCGGATCTTCTGGCAGATTCTGTTGCCGAACCTGAAGCCGGTGCTGGCGGTCGTCGTCGTCTTTACGGCGATATTCAATTGGAACTCCTTTATGTCTCCACTGGTCTTCATCAATACCACCGAAAAGCTGCCGGTGGCGGTGGGAATCCAGATGGTGCTGGCCGGTTCTCAAGCAGGGCCCGGCAACACGGGAGCCATGATGGCGGCCTCGACGTTGATAACAATCCCGGTAATCGCGCTGTTCGCTTTTTCCCAGAAGTACTTTATGCAGGGTATTGTCCTGACAGGTCTCAGCGGCCGCTAATGGGTCTCTCTGCAATTCATGAACGCGTTTCCTGGTGCTTCGAAATGAATAAGGCGCAACAGGCCCGGCTGGCGATGCGCAGGGGGGAATGGACCGGTCCGACCGTATTCAGGGTTCCCGGCTATGTTCAGTGCAACCTGGTCGTCCTGCCGGAGTCGGAGGCATACGACTTTCTGCTCTACTGCCAAAGAAACCCAAAAGCGTGCCCCCTGGTTGAAGTAACGGACAGCGGCGTGCCCGAGCCGCGTCTGTGCGCGCCGGGATCTGATCTGCGTATCGATCTCCCGCGTTATGCTGTCTTCCGGAACGGTGTCCGCGAAGAGGACGTAAGTGAGATCCGGGCACTGTGGAGAGAGGACAGTGTAGGCTTCCTGATTGGCTCAAGCCTGACGTTTGACGACGCCTTGGAAAGGGCCGGCGTCCCGAAGTCGGAGGAGGTGTGGGTACTGAACACGGATCTGCCCACTGTACCCGCCGGCAGATACACGGGCTCGCTGGTCGTAACGATGCGGTGGATGACGCCGGGCCAGGCGATCATCGCCACACAGTTGACGAGTCGCTATCCCTTCAATCACGGCGCGCCCATACATGTTGGCGACCCGGCAGACATCGGGGCGGATCTGGCATCCCCGCTTGTCGGCGCCCCGGTGGAGGTCATTCCCAAGGGCGTCATGCCGGTCTTCTGGGCCTGCGGCGTGACGCCGCAGCAGACGGCGCTGCTGGCGAAACCTGAACTGATGATCACGCATGCGCCGGGGCACGGCTTTGTAACGGACCTCAGGGCAGATCGGTTCTGCCTGCCATAGACAAAGGAACTCCCAATGACTGCAATCGAATCGGCTATCCAGGAACCGGCTCTCTCCGAAAATGGCGCGCAGGACCCCGGCAGGACAGTCGGGGAGCCGCTTGGTCAGAAGACAAATTCGATCCGCTGGCTTCAGAAGAAGGTAATGCGGAAAGCCCGGGAGCTGCCCACCGACTTTCACAGTCTGGCGGATTGGGAGCAGTTTCGAGACCGGGTCAGAACCGTTTTGCCTGCGACGATAGGCATTCCTGAGTTTCCACCTTTGCGCGATAGTCTGGTCCGAGCCCGTATCCAGGTCGGGCCGGACGCAGTATGTGAGCGCGTCGACGTCTATGTCGACGAGGACTACGCTATTCCTGCGTTCGTCTTTTCGCCTCTCCGACCAACCGGGACGCAGATGCCGGGACTCGTGTGGAACCCCGGATGGCCGGAGGACAAGTGGAAACCGGCCTACCAGGCCTTCGCAGTTCGGATGGCGGAGCAGGGGTTTGTCGTTTTGGCGCTGGACCACGCCCCTTTCGGGGAAACGTCGCCGATGAAGGACAAGGCGGACATGGGAATGTCGCTGTTGATGGGGATGGGCGATGTCCTGGGGGTGAGCCAGCTGGGCCTGCGCGCGGCAGAGACGGCGCGGGCCGGCGAGTACCTGCGGGCACGGTACGACGTCGACGAGAATCGGGTGGCTATCTCCGGCCTTTGCCAAGGGGGCATGGATACTTGGCTGGTCGCGGCGCTGGACGAACGCTTTTGCGCCGCGGCGCCACTGTGCGCTGCCACTACCTTCGAGATTCATATGGTCGAAATGGCATCATATTTCGCCAACGCGGACCCTTCCCCCTTTCCTTTCGGAATCCTGAACGTGTGCGACATTCAACATCTTCACGCGGCTATCGCACCGCGTCCATTGCTGGTCCGGGCCAACCTGGGCGACCAGTGGTGGCCTGTAAGCGGGTTTGGCGAGGTGGAAAGATTGACCCGGCAGGTGTACCGGCTCTACGAGGCGGAAGAGCGGGTGGACTTTCGGGCCGACGTGCATGAGCACAACCTTACTGGCCCATTCGCCGATGCCCTCGAAAGGTTTCTGCTGCAATACGTATAGAAGACGCCAATCCAAGGTATTCGAGATGAGAATCAGTTCGATCAAGACTTTCCTGGTGGACTCGGGGTCGGCGAAGCACTGGCTGTTCGTAAAGGTTGAGACGGATGCAGGGACACACGGCTGGGGGGAAGCCTACACGCAGCTTGACCGCGACCGGGTTATCAAGCGTCAGATGGATGAACTGTCCCGCTACCTGATCGGGCGCTCTCCGTTCGATATCAAGCAGTTTCTCTTTTCCGCCTACTCGGACTTTGCCGGCAAGAGAGGGAGCTTGGAGCTTTTCTGCGCCGTCAGCGGACTTGAGCAGGCACTGTGGGACATTGTCGGCAAGGCCGCGGGCCAGCCTGTCTACAATTTGCTGGGAGGACGAACCCGGAGGCGGCTGCGGGTCTACGCGAACGGCTGGGGCGGGGCGGAGGACCCGGAACTGCTGGCGGAGAGGGCCAGGGCCGTGGTTGCGCGAGGATTCACGGCTCTGAAGTTTGATCCTTTCCCCGGCCGCTGGCGGGCCTTTATCGACAGAAGGCAGGAGGAAGAGGCGGTCGAGAGGGTACGCGCGGTGCGCGAGGCCGTCGGGCCGGACGTTGACATACTGGTCGAGGTTCATCGCAGGCTGGCGCCGGCGCACGCAGTACGGGCGGCCCGGGCGATGGAGCCTTATGCGCCGTTCTGGTTCGAGGAGCCGGTCTCGGCCCGCGACCTGGACGCGCTTTCAGAGGTGCGTCACGCCATCGATTTGCCGGTCGTAACGGGTGAGGAACTCTATACAAAGAACGAGTTCAGAGAGGTCTTTGAAAGGCGGGCCGCGGACATTCTCAACCCGGACGTTTGCAACTGCGGCGGCATCCTTGAGCTTCGGGAGATCGGCGCGATGGCGGAGGCCTATCACGTGGCGATGGCGCCGCACAACTACAACAGCACGACCGTCGGCCTGGCCGCCACTCTGCACGCGTCGGCGGGCATGCCGAACTTCCTCATAACGGAGTATTTCGTCAACTTTGAGGAGGTGGGAAGGGAGATTGCGCGCCAGCCTTTCGAAGTAGAAAACAGTTTCATAACACTTCCCGAAACGCCCGGCCTGGGAATCGACCTGGACGAGCAGGCGTTGGAGGCGCGACCGTTTCGGCCGCGGCCCCTTCGGGACCTGCCGCTGGACTCCGGTGCCGGTAGCGCTACGGGCTGACTCACTGCTGTCTGGGAGAAAAACGGGGCAGCCACTTATTTGTCAGGATTTCAAATTTCCTCCGGTACTCTACCGGGTCCTGTTTGATACTTTCTACAGCATAGCGGACCATTATCTCCTCGAAGTATCCTGTCAGGACTGCAAGTTCGATCCGCCCGCTTCGCAGTAGCGAAAGCACATCATCAAAGTCACTCTCCGTGCCCCGCTCGATTTTGCTGAGAGCGGCGCTGTAGAGATCAAAGTGGAAGACCTCCAGCTGTCCGTAGCGGCCTATGAAGGGGCTTCGTTCACGGTAGCCCGACGGGAGTGGGATGAAATCCGCGGGGGAGGCCTCTTCGATATTCAGAGCGAGCCGTTCTTTGAGTTCGCGCACTGCTTCCACAAACGCGCTGTGATCCCGGTCGTCAACTTCGAAGCTGATGTCGATATCAATTGTTTGCGGCCGATATCCTTCATAGACCATCGTGGTTCCGCCTACCAGGTAAAGTCGACCGGGTTTTGTGAAGCGCCGCCCCAGGCTTTGGAGGAAACGTTCGATGGCCTGGCGGTCACACCGTTGGCGCATGGGATTGGTTCGCTTTCTCCAACTTCAGCTGCCCAAAGAACAGCTCGACTGTGATGTTAAGTGCCTGCAGGCGGTCAAAAGGGTACTCTGAACGCGCTTGCCACGCATCAGCCAGCTCATATAGTCCCGTTTTGCCAAACTGTTCGGCAGGCGGCGGCAACCCCATTTGGCGAGAAAACAGGTCGGGCAACAGAGTCACCTCGTCCAGGTAGATGCTCAGACGAGATCGCCAGTTTCGCTGCATGTATACGGCGGCCATGTACAAAGTCTGCAACTCCAGCGACACGGTATCGTCAAGGCGAGCAGCCAGCGCAGGGACAGACGCCGAGATTTCAGGGTGCCGCAGGAGGAGCGGTACAATCGCAAGCCGCAACCTTGAATCGTCCTGGCGCAGCAGCGCGCACAGGAGACGCTCATGCGTTTCAAATACCTCGCGTGCGACTGCGTCGCTGGGCGCAAGATAGGCGATACCCCGATCGCGCAGGGCCGCGACCAGAGATTCTCTGGAGTAGCTCACTTCCGCCCGTCGATGTTCGTCCAATTCTCATCCGGTTTCTGTTACGAAAGGAGCACGGCCTCAGGCAAACGGCTCTTCGACCCAGGGATACTTGTGGAGATCAACCCGTTTGAAGGGAATCTCGGTGTACCGCGGCGCGACCGCGCCGGGCGCGGCCATGTAGATGATCTGTGAAGCGATCGGCGCGAATCCGGCATAGAAATGTTGGGAGGACTTCACCACCAGGATACGCTTTTTCTTCACGTCGACGCCGAGGTTGGTGAAGACGTCCGGGCTCATGGGCTGTCCACGCTTGCTGCTGACGATGATGTCGATGCCGTTGCAGTTCAGGCAGACGGAATCTCCGCAGGGGATGCGCATGGGATCGCCCTGTTGCGGCCATTCCTGGTACATGTCCTCGACGATGGCGCTCACTTTGACGGTCAGGTCGAGCGGGTCACCGGACATGGGGCCCATCTTTCCGCCCAGTCGTATGTCGAGCTTCGATCCGACGCCGCCTGACATGGCAACCTGGACGGCGATCGGATCCCACATCGTCGCGACGCCGGCGTTGTCGATTCCTCGGTCCAACATGGCCTTGAGCATGAAGGTCGAGTCGCTGGGGGCGCCGCCGCCGGCGTTGTCGGCGCGGTCGGCGATAACGACCGGCCCGGTTGGGTCGGCCAGCGCCTGCTCCAGCGCTTCATCTATTGAGAAAGGCGTCTGGTCAAGTTCCCGGCGCATGCCGTGGAACCTGCCCCCGATCTCTTCAGCCACGCGTGCGGCCTGGTCCGGGTCGCCGTCTGTGATTGCCAGCGCCTGCGCGCCGCAGGTGGGGACGTCTCCCCATGGGAAACAGTGGACAAGCGAGATGGAAAGGAGGCCGTCCTTACCTTCCATGGCGAGCAGTTCGTCTACGAAGCTGCGCAGGGGTTCGTAGGGCGTAAGGTAGAGCCCGATCATGCGGCAGTCAAAGAGCGCCATTGTGGGATTGGTCTTGCCTTCGGCGGCATCGGCGACAATGTTGAAGAGGTCCGATGCGCGGGCGGCGACGTCGGTATGCGGATACTCCTTGTAGAGTACGATGGCGTCGGCGGTGTCGATCATGGCTTGGGTGACATCGCAGTGCAGGTCCAGCTCGACGCCGATCTTTACATCAGGCCCGACGATCTGGCGAACGCGGTCGATGATGTCGGTTTCGCAGTCGTCGTATCCCTCTGCGACCATGGCGCCATGCAGGCCCAGCAGTACGATATCGACGGGCATTGCGGCCCGCAGTCTCTCCAGCAGCTCATCGCGCAGGCTTTCGTAGGCGCTGCGTGTGGTAAGGCCGGCCGGTTGCGCGTTGGCGGACATACCGAAGACATAGTCCCATCCGCGTGCCTCGGTTTCGGCTTGGAACCGGTCGAATGCGGGCTTGACGCCTTTCTCGACGTCATCTTCGGGCCGGATGATGGTGTAGTCGCGCATCCCTGTCGGCATAGGGGAAAAGGTGTTTGTTTCGGTTGAGACTCCACCTGCGAATACTTTCATTGCGTCAACCTTTCTTTGGGGCGATAATACGGACAGCCTGACTGCCTGGTTTGCGAGCCGAAGGCAAAAGACTGCCGGCTCGTCAGTTGAAGGGAATGTTAGCACATCTGGCCGTCACTGCGCACTTTCTACCCGCGCGCAGAAGCGTTTGCCGTTTGACGCCTGACCATCCAAAAGCATCTGTCTTTAGCGCCACATGAAAGGGACAGCAAATAATGAACAATGGATCGCCGAGGAAATTTCGTGTTGCTCTGGTCGGGACTGGCGGGATCTCCCGCGGCCATGCAACTGCCTGCCAAAACCTGGAGAGGGCCGAGCTCACGGCCGTCTGCGACGTCTCGTCTCAGGCGATCGAACGATTTACACAGCAGTTTGCGGTACCCTACGTATACTCCTCCTTGGACGAAATGCTGGCGGCTGGGGAGTACGACATCGCAGTGATCTGCCTTTGGGGCGCATTGCATGCGGAAGCCGGAATCCAGCTGGCCTCTTCGGGCCGGGTCGGGGCGGTCCTGTGTGAGAAGCCGTTCACCCAGAGTGCAGAGGAGGCCAGGGCATTTGTGGCGGCCTGTCGCGAACATGAGGTCTTTGTGGCGGAGGCGTTCAAGTTTCGCCATCATCCCATGCACCTGAAGGCGGAAGAGATCGTACGCCGCGGCGGGATTGGCGAACTGCTCAACATTCGCAGCACGTTCTGCACCAACGTTCCCCACGCGAATCGACGGCCCGAGGGCAACTGGCGCTGGAACCGCGCCAAGGGCGGGGGCGCGATCTACGATCTGGCCTGTTACAACGTCCATCATGCACGCTTTATCTTTGAAGAGGAGCCGGAATCCGTCTTCGCGGTGCAGACAAAGGGAGTAGAGGTAGACGACGCGGCCTACATTACACTGGCCTTCTCCGGGGGACGGACTGCGCAGTTGTCGGTCGGGTTTGACAGTTGGGCTTCGCAGTACGTGGAGATCTGCGGTGACGCAGGCCTTTTGCGGATCGACAAGGCCTGGAATAACGAGAACCAGGACGTTGCGCTGGAGTACCATTCGGCGAACGGTGTGGAGACGATTCCGTTCCCGCCGACGCATCAGTTCACGCACCAGTTGGAGCATCTCTGCAGCTGTCTTGAGGACGGTGGGCCCCATCGGATCTCGCCGGAGAACAGTATCGCGCAGATGCGGGTTCTGGATGCGATTGCGGAGTCGATGCAGACGGGGGCGGTCGTGCGTTCGTGATTTGTGATGGAAGTTGACAAAGCTTTGCCGCTTGGATAGGATCCGGTCTGGTCCCTGAAATAGAGATATCCCACTTTTCACTCTTGATCCGGCGGGAGGAAGGCTGGAAAGCCGTAACGAAGGCACAGGAGAAACCAACAATGGCAGTCATTGACGCAATTCCGACAATGGAGCGGGACCTCAGATATTTCCCCGCCACGACGAAAGAGCCCAGGAAGCTGACCCCGGAGCAGATTGACTACTTCAACGAGCACGGGTACGTGTTTCCGATTGACCTCTTCTCGGAGGAAGAGGCGGATGCCAACCGGGCCTATTTTGATAAGCTGTTGAAGATGGCGTCGGAAGCCGGGCTTGACAGTTATTCGGTCAATAGCTGGCATACGCACTGCGCGGGCCTCTATGATCTGGTCATGAACGATCGGATTCTCGATTATGTTGAAGATATCCTTGGGCCGAACATCGTTTGCACGATGACGCACTACTTTTCCAAAATGCCCAGTGACGTCAAGTCGGTATACTGGCACCAGGACGCCTCGTTCTGGGCGCTGACGCCGAGCAAGGTCGTTACGGCCTGGCTGGCAATCGATGACGTGGACGTGGAGAACGGCGCGATGAAGCTGTTCCCCGGCACGCATCTGCTGGGCCGCATTCCATTTGAGTGGGTAACGGACGAGGAAGAGGGTGTGCTCAGCCAGCATGTCCACAACCCTTGGCGTTACGGGCGGCCGGTTTCGGTCGAGCTGAAGGCCGGTCAACTCTCGCTGCATACCGATATGATTCTGCACGGATCGCAGCCGAATCCGTCCAATCGGCGCCGCTGCGGTCTGACAATCCGCTATTTTCCGCCGGACGTTCGAGGACCGGAGCCGGAAAGGGGCACGGGGATCATTGCGCGCGGCGTTGACCCGGACGGGTACTGGCAGCCTATGCCGCGGCCGGAAGGGGAAGTCATCCCGCCCCATCTTCTTGAGGAGCGGGAATCCTAGAATTGCGGTGAGAAAGTTCTTCTGACCCGAATCAGACTGCAACTGCTTCTTCGAACAGAGAGGGGAAGTGTCTGTAGGGATCGCCTGGATCGCGAAAGAGGATCTGCTGGCGGGGCGTCAGTTCGGCATTTGGCGGCGGCTGGACGCGCCTGGCGGTCCAGGCCACGTGGGAAATGCAGTACTTGTAGAGGAGCGCCCTTCGCTCGTGCTGTGCCTCCCAGGCGGCGGTACCGTGCGTCAGGGCCTCGGTGAACAAAATGGCGGAACCGGCCGGGGCTTCAGGAATGATGACGCTGACGACGCCTCGGGGGCTTCGTCGATCTGTTGAGGCAGCTTGTAGTTGCTCTTGTGGCTGCCGGGAATGCAGCAGAACCCGCCCTTGCCCGGGCCTGTATCGGTCAGGCACCAGGTCACCACGACAAAGCCATTGTAGATCTGATCATCGCGGAAAGGGACGTATTCGCCGGGGTTCGCTCCTGTGGTCGGGGAGGTGGCTCCGTAGTCGGCGTGGAGCCGTCCACGCGGCATTCCCTGTTCCATGTACATGCCGTAAATCCTGTCCAGGCGGAAGCAGTCACCCAAGCGGAGCCGCAGGATCGGCATTATCCGCTGGTGATCCAGAAGATCGACGAAGGGCTGGCCCCACGCGAGGAAGCCGGGGCCGTCCGGCGCGCTGCCGAAACGTTGTGTCTGATCCGGAGCAGGCAGCTGCTGCGCATCCAGCAGGCGGTTCAGCTTTTCGACTTCAGAGGTCGTCAGCGCGTTTTCGATCACCAGGTAACCTTGTACGTCAAACAGATACTGAAGCAGATGGAGATCGCTCATTTGTAACCCTCTGAAGTCAACTGGTTTCTCTGTTATACCGGCGTTCCCTGTCTGGCCAAGCTGTTCATATCTTACGTCATATTCCGGTCCGGCGCAACAGTTTCAGGAAAAGCCCGGACGGCGCAGCGTCCCTTGAAACCGGGCCCGCCGGGCCGTCCGGGTCTGATTCGGCGCTGCAGGAGGAGACAGCGCTACGGCATTGAACGCGAGTACGGCATTGAACGCGAGTCAGTCAGTTCATTCCTGTACAGGTCCGATGGTCGGGCTCAGCCCTCGTTTCAGAATACCCTCGCTGTCGGTGTACGTCACGTAGACTCTGAGGAAACTGCCCACATCTGCGCTTACCGGCGTGTACGAGGCCGTGTCCTCGGTATCGATGCCGATGATATCCACCCAGTCGTTGAGCGCAGTTTCGGAGCTCTGCCAGTTCCAGTCGCTGAGATTGGAGTAGGCGTCTGCCGGCAGCGTCAGTTGGGCCGTGATCTCCCGTCCGACCGTTGGACGCTCGTCCGTGTTGAAATAGATGGTGTTCGTCTCGGTCTGCGGAGTAGGCGTTGGCGTAGGTGTGGCGGTGGGCCCAGGAGTTGGCGTTGGTCCAGGCCCGGGGACAAGCCCGTTGGACGGGAACCAGTCCGACCAGGGGCCGGCGCCAAGTAAATTTCGACCTCGCGTTCGGAAACGGTAGACTCTTTCGGGATCGAGTCCTTTGACGGTATAGGAGACGGCCTCGGTACCCTCGGTGACGCCGGAGATTGTTATCTCGCCCTGGGTCGTCCAGGACTCTCCGGCGCCCACAGACGTCCACTGGATGTCATAGGAGGAGATGTGGAGCAGGGGCAACGAGAGCGGCAGAGGCGCGGTAGCAAATTGGACCGTAAGCTCTTCCATCGAATGCTGCTCCACCTGACCTTGGACGGACTTTGAAGGGGGCGCCATGCTTATCGCAGCCACGATGGCGCCGACCACAATTAACGCTCCAATGATAGCCAGGGAGAGTTTGTTAATCAGCAGACGCAGCATGGTAACGCACATGCGCAAAATCACGTGTATGAAAACACGAAAGACCATCTGTACGCGACTTACTTCTCTCATCGGCAGATTTGCCATTCTGTTGACCTCCCGGCTGGATGATTCCACGGCTCTGAAATGAAGTGCCCTCAGTGAATGCTTTGGCTCGAACTGTCGGTATCGAAAGTGCACTCTTCTTCGTGTCGATTGAATTTTCAGTATAGTGGCTGGGAAATGGATTGTAAATCTGTCCTGTGCCGAAACTCTGTCCTGAAATGACAGGCAGAAACTGACCTGTTCCTGAAAAAATACTCTGGTAGAGAGCCACTTTTTTCGTTGTGAGGACGAGAAACTCGGCCATGCGGCCTACATCGACAGGTTGGCTACGAACTGTCAACGTCTCTAAGAAATCGACGGATCGTACGGGAGGCGTAGAGTTGCTCTGACTCTGTTTTGGCAGGGGCGTGGAAACGGTACAGGAGGAAACTGAGCGCTGATGCGCGGGCGCCCGTTGCGAGGTTGCGTAGTTTGACGTTTGCTTTGACAGTCAGACGGCGTGCCGCTCAATCCACCACTGGGCCGATAGTCTGGCTCAGGGCCCTTTTGCGTTCGCCGTCGCTGGCGATGTAGAGGGCGGACGCACGCAGGTATTTGCCTTCATCAGCGGCGGTGGGTGTGTATCTGTCCGAGTTCGCCGCGTCGTAGTCGGTGATGTCTTCCCACTTGCCCAGGCCGTCGTTGGACCGCTCCCACTTCCAGTTCCCGAGGGCGCTGTAATCGCCGCCGGACAGGGTCAGTTCGACTTCGATCCTGGTGGCGACTTGGGGCGGGTCGGCCCCGGCCGAGAATCTGACTACGTCGGCAACCGTGTCGACTGTGATGACAGGGCCGATGGTCTGGCTCAGACCGCGCTTGTAGTCTCCATTGCTGTCGAGGTAGACAACGGAGGCGCGCAGGTATTTGCCGCTTTCGAGGGAGGAAGGGATGAAGACCGAGGAATCTTCGGCGTCATAGTCGGTGACGTCGGTCCACCCTCGGAGGGCATTGTCGGAGCGGTCCCAGCGCCAGCGGCCCGGATCGCTGTAAGCGGAATTGGGGAGAGAGATGCGCGCGCGTACGCCGCGGCTTACGACGGCAGGGTCATTGCCGAATGCGAATTCCACTGCGTCGGTCTCGATTTCCGCCCCGACAACGGGACCGACGGTTGGGCTCAGCGCCGTCTTGCCGACCTTCTCGCTGTCGACAAAGTCGACGGAGGCGCGCAGGTATTTGCCGTCGTCGGCGGCCACGGGGGCGTAGAGTGAGGAATCGGTCAGCCGCGCGCCGGGTACGTTTCGCCAGTTGGTCAGGCCGTCGTCGGAGCGTTCCCATTGCCAGCGTGAGCGATCGCTGTAGCTGTCCTCATCAAGGGTCAGGGCGACCCGAACGGTTTGACCGATTACCGGCGGATCTCCGCCTTCGGTGATCCGAACAGCGTCAATAACCGTCTGATGGGGCGGTGTTGCGGTTGGAATGGGCGTTGGCGTCGGGGCGGGTGGAGGGTTGACGATGACGCAGGCGCTTAAGACCACTGCCGCGAAGAGCGCAGCCATCCAAATGAACAATGATCCGCGCGGCCGGCGTCCATTCCCGGACCTGGGCATATTGCGGAATCGTCTGCTGTCTTTGGCAGGCATGCGTTCGTTCTCCTTCATGCAAACGTGGTCTTGGGGAGCGCCCCGCCCTTGCCGGGCGCCGGGCGCGCGGCCAGCATTGGATAACTTGCTGTCGCGAAAACAGTGGTCAGATGAGTATACCGACTGGCAAATTGAAAGTCAAACGAATCGGCCTTTCCTGCCCTCGCGCAGGCTCTATGTCTGTTCCTCGAGAATGTCCTGCGTGGACCCTATGGCTGACCTCGGCAATGATGGCAAACCTGATCAGTTGCGATTGCCCTGCCGGGAGCGGATCAGCCCTTGACGCCGGTGATGACGATGCCCTGAATGTAGTACTGTGGGGGAGCCATGATCAGCGCTCCCGCTCACGCCAGGGTTGACCCGGGTCTTGGCTTGCGCCCATGCTGTATCGGTCCTTTCAGTCGATATCTTCCGGGTTGATGAAGACACCTACCAGGTGGCTGGATCCGGCGGGGTCGCCGTAGTTTGTGTAGTCGACCCACATGATGGCGCCGTCCTCGCGCATCAGCCAGGAGGAGTACCCATGATCCGGCACCGGCGCCTGTTCCGGATGATTGCCATGGATTTGGATCATGCGGCTGCGCTGGTAATCGTCCGGGAAGGTCTCTGATTCCCCGCCCCATTCCCAATCGAAATCTTCCAGGGTTGGATTTTGGGCGCGATAGGAAACGTAACGCCAAAAGCTTCGTCCGCCCGTGGCCGGTTGACCGAACTGGGTGTAGCCGCTGAGAGGGCCGGCGCGGCGGGAGTCGCCGATTGGCTTTTCCTCGCGGAAGATGCACTGGTTGATTACGGTTTCGCCGTCAACCTGAATGCGCAGGAGGCCGCGGTGGTGGCGGATGGTGATGGTATGGTATTCGGTCATATCGACGGGATGACGGAAGTCGGCGCCTTGGCGGCTCCAGATCCCGTCAGCGGCGACGTTGACGACGACGCCCAGCCTTGAGATTGACATGAAGGCGGCAGGTTGCCCGGGCCGCCCTTCGACTTTGAGCAACGCTTCCATGTGGATATCGCTGCGGGCTGATTCCGGAGGCAGCAGGCAGTAGCGGGCTTCGTGGCCGGGCAGGTTGTCGATGACGAGCGCGAACTCCTCCAGAGTTGCCTGGTACTTGCGGCGGGGGCCGCCGATCTGGTAGGTACCCGCTTCGGCCTTGATGTCGCCGCACCAGCCGTAGGTTCCCAGCGGCCCGTTGACGTGACGTCCGCTGACGAATATGCGGCCGTCGGGGAGCTGTTTGGCGTAGGGGCGGTCGAGGGCGAAGGGGCACATCTGGAGGGGAGACCAGGTACGACCGCTGTCGGTGGAGAAGGTGACGAAACAGGGGATGCCGGCATGGTGGTTTTCGCGCATGATGCAGGCCAACTCCTGCCCGCCGGCGGCGTCCGGGTTGTCGAGCAATACGATGGCGCCTTCGCAGACGCGGTGGTAGCCGTCGTTGGCGACCGTGGCCGCTTCGTGCCAGGTTTCGCCGCCGTCTTCGGAGCAGGAGAGGATAACGGCAAATTCCTGCGTCTCACCGCGCATGATGTGGGAGACGACGCCGAGTCTGCCGTCGGGCAGATCGAGGATGCGGTCGGGCTCGAAACCCATGATGTTGGGCTTTTGGGCTGTCGTCCAGGTATCGCCGTCGTCTTCACTCCAGTAGAGCCAGTTGCCGGGCGGCTGGTCCTCATGGAAGTGGCTATGGTCGTCGTGGTCGATGATCACAACGAGGCGGCCGTCGTTGAGGCGGCTGAGACGGGGCGTGACGAGACGTTCGTCGCCCTGCTGGAGGTTGGCCTGATCGATTTCGCGGTGCTTGAACCAGGTGTGCCCGCCGTCGTCGCTGGCGAGCAGGGTGAGCGCCTGGTTTACCTGGGACCAGTGGGAGTCGGTGTCGGAGTAGATCAGCATAAGCCGCCCGGACGGCAGCTCGATAATGTCGGGATTCTTTGTGAATCTGCCTGGGCTGCGCCAGACGTCGAATACTTTGCTGGCGACTGAGCGTGGATGGATATGCACGACTGCTCCTTTGCGTTCTGGATAGCGATTCCCTGGGTGGTGGAGGCGGCGGGCAGGCAGGGGGCTCGTCGGCGACGCGGAAAGAAACCGTCAACTGGAGAGAGCTTCGAAGGCAGCCTGCCAGTCGGCGTAGGTTGCGGGCGCTCCCTGGCCGCGCACGGCAAAGGGCGGCCTCTTGGTCCTTTCCAGTTTTGCGCGCATGAACTCCTCGCCGTCGAGGACCTCCTGGGGCGCGTCGTAAGTTCCTGGAGTACGACAGTAGCGGATGTCGATGCTCCAACGGACTTCGTCGGCGCGGTTCACTTTGCTGCCGTGGAAGGTCATGTTGGAAAAGAGGAGTATGTCGCCCATCTTCATGGGCATTGGAACCGGAGCGCCGCGTTCTTCCGGGTCCTCGAAAGAGCGCATGTTCATGTTCTTGTCGCGCTTGCTTTCGATGAGCTCCCAGGCGTTGCTGCCGGGGATCAGATAGAGGCAGCCGTTATTTTCGTCGACGTCGACGAGTGGGATCCAGACAGTGATGATGTGGGCGTGGCGGGACTGCTTGCCGTAGTACTGGCTGTCCTGATGGAGAGGAAAGGCGGTCAGCTCGCTGTCGGGCATCTTGGGGCGCAGATGGTAGTCGCCGTTGAAACTGACATTTGGGCCCAGGAGGGGTTCAAGGGCGTCTGCGATGCCGGGATGTTGAATGAGCGCGTGCAGCTCGGGGCCGAGAGCGGGCTGGTTCCATGAGCGGAGGCGGATTTCGTTTTCGCGGTGGAGGGCGGCAAGGCGCTGGCCGAATGGCAGTTCGTCGAAGGGGTCCTTGATTTTGCCGTCGTTGAACATTGCCGTGGCGTAGTTGCCTACCTGGCGATGGATGCAGGCGCGCAGCGGTTCGAGGTCGGCGGGGGGGATGGCCCGCCTTACAAGGAGGAAGCCATCTCGCTGGTAGTTGTCACTCATCGTTCGACTCTCCACTTGGCGGGAATCAGATAGGGGTGTACGAACTATTTTCGCGTTTTCTTGAGAGTCGTGCAACTTGGAACGGCAGTGGTCAGAGTGACGGGCGGATTGCCTGAATGGGCAATCACTCAGACCATATCTCCAGACGGCTGACGGAAGAGGCTCACTCCCCTGTGTCGGTCCTGGGGAGCGACTCCCCTTTATGGCCGTTCAGATGCGGCCTGCGCACCATTGGATGCCGCGCAGAATTGTCTTGCGGAAGTTGAGGTCGGCGTAGGTGAGGTTGTCGTGGCCGGACTGGTAGCAGAAGACGCGTGCGTTTCTGAACTGGCGGGTCCAGCCGAGGACGCGCATGCTCCGGGGGTGGTCTGTGGTCAGCAGGCGGTGGCTGTCCTCGCCTGCGCTGGCCATCGAGTAGGTCTCGTCGACCATCCGCCAGGGTTCGATGCCTTGAGTGATGGGGTGGGCGGGGTCGGCGATCTGGACTGACAGTTCCTGTTCATGGTCATAACCGAAGCTGCGATCGGAGATACCGACCAGGTCGGACCAGAAGGGCCACTGCTCGTAGGCCAGGATGGCGTGGTGGAGAAGAAAAATGCCCTGGCCGCTCTCGCCGAGTTTTTCGAGGACGGGCCGGGTCCTTTCTTCGGGCAACCCGCGCGGCATGTTGTAGAAGAGAAAGACATCGTAGGTGTCCAGCGTCTGACCGACGTCGGCAGCCCAGTTTGCCTCCAGCTGGATGTAGCTGTCGACCTGGGGCATGTCGCGGAAGATGGCGTGGAAGCCGGGTACGTCGAAGAAGTGGCCGCCGGTGATGACGGCGACTTTGATGCTGTCGTTGTCGGATAGGTTCGCGCTCATCGTTCAGTTTTTCCCTTTTCACCAACTGAATACTGTGCCGAGTAGATCGTTGGGTCGGTCGCGCAGGGTGTCGTAGATGCGCTCGGCCTCATCGGCGGGGACTACGTCCTGCACGAGAGAGGCAAGGTCAATGCGGCCGCGGCTGTGCAAACGGGCGAGATTTTCGAGGTCGTCAACGTAGAAGTGGCTGTTCTGTTTGACGGTTATGAGGCGACGCTGGGCCAGGTTGAAGGGGTAGGTCACGCGTTCGCGGCCGGCGATCAGGAGGACGCGTCCGCCGGTCTTCATGGCCAGGATCAGATGTTCCTCCATGCCGGGGACGCCGGCAAAGTCGAGGACGGCGTCGAAGCTTTCGTCGGTGATTTGGGTTGACCAGCCGGCGCCTTCGACGTTGAGGACTTGCTCGGCGGCGCCGATGCGGCGGGCAATTTCGAGGCGGGGTTCGTCGATGTCGCAGATGGTGACGCGTGCGCCCTGAAGGGCCGCGAACTGGGCGGCGACCTGGCCTACGCAGCCAGCGCCGACGACGAGGACTTTCTCGCCGATCTGCAGGGCGGCGTTGCGGATGGTGTTGAGAGCGACGGCGGCCATGCCGTAGATGGCGGCTTCGCGCAGGTCGACTTCGTCGGGGAGTTTGATGAGGAGCTCATCTTCGGCGACGACTATGCGCTCGAGATGGCCGCCGGTGCTTTTGCCGACAAAAATGTGGTCGTCGACCTGGAGAGATTGGGTGTCGGGTCCGGTCTCGATGACGCGACCGACGGTCTGGTAGCCGGTTGGCATGGGCAGCAGTCTGTCACCGGGGGCGTAGTTTCCTTTGTGGAGTTGATTGCGTTCGGTGCCGTTGGTGATGCCGGAGTAGAGGGTCTTGATTTTGACCTGGTTGCCTTGCGGCGGCGGGGGTTCGGGCCAGTCGGGGACGAGGACTTTTTCTCTGATTTTGTCGTCCCTGTTTCTGATTACGATCGCTCTCACGAGGCGTTTTGCTCCTGTAAATTGCTGTGCTGACAAACGTCAACGAGCCCTAATCATCCAGATACGTGGTCTGCTCAACCCGCGGACGTTCGCGCGCCAGGCGGGCGATCTCCGGCCAGCTCTGGACGAGAGCATTATACCCCAGGGCCTCCTGGGCGCGGTTCTTCCGTTCGCAGATGCGGTAGAGGCGGTAGGCGAGCTCGCGGGCGGATTCGGCGGCGGAGAGCTTGGCCAGCAGTTCGGCGGCTCCCGTCTCGCCAGCCTGGTCGTGCTGGCGGACCAGGTGATGGACCATCTCCCAGACGGTGAGGCGGGTGTCGGTTTCGGGGTCCCAGTCGTCGGGCAGTTCAGCGGGGCGCAGGAGGCGCACCTTGCCGGCGGCGGATTCAATGATGCCGGCTGTGACCATGCCGTCGACGCTGGTGTTCTTGGCCTTGGACAGCGTTTCGGCGATGCCGAAGTCGCCCTGGTTGAAGCTGGTCTGCTCGAACCAGGCGACGGCCCAGCGGGTGTCGGTGTCGAAGTCGCCTTCCTGTTCGGCCAGGGCCTCTTCCAGCGTCTGGTTGATGAGCGAGAGGGCGTCGCGCACGGTGAGGGGGTTGCCGCTGACGTCGAGGACGCGTGCGTAGCGGCTGAAGACGGCCATGCCTGGTCCGATGGCGGCCTGGGCCAGGTCCACCGGCGCAATGCTGCCGGCCTGCATGGCGCCCAGGGCTGCGGGCAGTTCCTCCTTGAGCGCGTCCACGAATTCGCGGCGCGTGGCCATCGGCGCATTGGCCGCGCGTTGCCGACAGACGAGAACTATGCTGGATGCAAGGGCGTTTGTTCCCATTCCTATCATCCTATACCGCTGTTCGCTACGCATGGGCCAAGTGCCAGTAACAGCGAAACCTGAACAAATCACTGCGTCGAGGAACGTTTCCCAACCAGTATTCCTTATGCCTAAGTCGCCCTTCTTTTCCGATTGCTTGAAAGCGTAGTAAATGGTAACAGGAAAAGCGGGATGGGTCTGTACAGCCAAATGCTGTAGCGCGCTCGCCATGCCATTGAGGAAAAACATCTCCGCGTTTTCCTTGCTACCGTGACGGTACGGTGTGGCCACCAACTCTTCGTCTTTAGGGACTGCCATCGTAGCGAACAGACCCGGGAAAACAGCCTTGAGAGTATTTCGTAGCCAGACATAAAAGAAGTCCGACAGGTCAGCGTATCCAATGTTATCGTAGTAGGGTGGGTCGGTCGAGACAATTTTTTGAAAAGACAACTGTCCATTCACAGCGTCCTGCATAATGACACGAGAAGGTCCGTGCCCTGGCAGCTTGCCAATACACTTAGCAATGAACTCGGCACACGGCACGAAACCGCCCACAACACTATTCAGAATTGCAGCCTCAGAATAGTCCCAGATCATTGCAATGGCTTGCTTTCCAAACAGGTGCATTACCTTTTCATTACTCGATACCCATCGAGTACAAGAATTAGAAAAGTCAGCGGCGCGATCGACGGCAAACGCCAAGTAGACGCTCACCGCCTCAGCATAGGCGGTCGCCCCGGTTCCCCCCTCGCGCAGGGGGATACCATCGTCCGGCAGACCGGCGGCGACCGCGTCAAGGCGGATGCGTTCACGGGCTTCCCCCACCAGGTCCGAGAAGGTCGTCAGCGCCACCAACTGACGGTCAGTAAACAGGTCGCGCCACCTGGTCATGCCGTACTGCTGCACCCGAAATCCGAGCGCACGTTCGGGCAAGTCAGTTTCAGGCGTATCCTCAGGCATCGCGCTCAGAGCGATAGATTCATGTTCTGGCGTTGGCGATAGATAGACTCTGCCTTGATCACCTTCAGCAACAACTGCCCTCAGGCGGGCATGCATACGTCCGGCTCTGCCTTCAGAACGCAGGTATTCAAACGGCATTGGGACACCCGACATAAGACACAGAAAGACACTTCCACTTCCGCCAGACTTCGTGCCCCGCTTAGCGCTCTCCGGCGGCGTACCTGCCTTAACGGTGAAGTGATACCCGCCCTCTTCAATGACCGGCTCCACGTAGCCTTCCTTACCCTTCTTCTTCGACAGGATGAAGGTGGAGGCCAGCGGCACTTCCACGTCGGCGAAGGCCGGGTTGGGGCTGCGGACGGTGCGGGCCCACAGCCAGGCGATGACAGTCAGCTGGCGACCCACGTAGCGTTTCAGATCGGGACGCTCAGCGGCCATCTCCTCGGTCACCTCCACCTTGGGGTAGAGATGGCCGATGCGCTTCCCGGCCTCGTCTCGCATCCATTTGCCGTAGCGGCGCACGTCCTCGGCCAGGCCAGTCGCGCCCTGCCAGGCCGCGCTGATGTCCACCTGGCCGGCGCTGCGTTCCGGGTTGACCGGCCGCCGGCCCGCGAACCTGGGCGGGATCTCGATCATGGCCTTGTTGATGAGGACGGCGACCGGGTTGAGGTCGCTGGCGTGGCTTTCGAGGCCGAGACGCTGGGCTTCAAGGGGGATGGCGCCCCCGCCGGCGAAGGGGTCGTGGAAGGCGGGCAGGCGCTTCGGGTCGAACAGTTCGGCGGCGCGGGGGTGGTCCCGATTGTCGGCGCAGGTCCGGCGCCAGCTCTTGCGAATCTCGGCACGCGCTTCCTCCAGCACGCGCTCGTTGGTAGTGTTTTCCCAGAGCGCCAGCTCCTCGATGATCTCGAAGAGGCGGTCGCGCTCTTTCTTCTGCGCCTCCTCGCTGGGGAACTCCTCCGGCAGGTCGGAGGGGTCGTCGACCAGTTGGGCGAAGAGCACGGCGCGGGCCGCGGCCAGCGGGCGCCTGGCCCACCAGAGGTGAAGACCGCGCGGATGAGGTCCAATTCCAGGCATTTTTTCGTGCCCTGAAGCGGCGTTGATCTTGTCGAGCGGCAGGGCGACTTCGATCAGTTTCTTGCGCGTCCTGGTCTGCTCCACGCGTCTACCTCATTTCCAGGAGAGCGGCCGCTTTGCGTTTGGGGGCTGGGTGATCTATACATGTGTTCACTGTGTATTCTCATTTGAAGAAGAAGATGGGGGCGTCAGGGAATTTCTGAGGAGACAACAGGGGCAGGCCTTGCGCCTGCCCCTGCAGCGACTTTGGGGGAAGCTTAGTTTTGCTTGAAAGTGATGTTGTCGCAGGCTACGCTGTTGGATATGGTCATGGACCACTTGGGCGAGAGAGGCGTCAGGTTCGAGAAGTCCTTTGAGTTATGACTGCCATCCCTGTTGACGCCGGCGGGGCAGTTCACGACCCAGATCTCGACGAAGGTGCCGGATGAGGCTGGACCACCGAAGGGAGAAAAGCCCCACTTGCCGGTTGGTTTGCCACAACCGGAACACTTGGTATTGCGTGGACCGTTGAAGGCAATGTGTACACAGACATTGTCCAACACGTTGTTGTGCCGGTCCTGGATCAGCCCCTCGAAGAAGGTCTGTTGGTCGTTGCCGGGGCAGTTCCCGCTGTCCACGAGGGAGAAGGCGTGCGCCGGCGGGGGCGGGATCGGTGTCGCGGTGGGGACCGGCGTTGCCGCTGGCGTTGGGATGGCGGGGGCGAGCTGGACGAGTTCAGGATTGGTGGCTGTGACCAGCTGGGCATAGATCCAGCCGTACTGACCGCCGTAGATGATCTGCCACCAGCCGCCGGCGGGGTTCTTGCCGGAAATTGTGTACTCACTGCCGGCCGTGGCCTGGCCGATGACGGCATAGTTGGTCCCGGGGCCGGCGCGCACGTTCATCGTTCTGTTGATTAACGCTGTGGGGGAGGTGGACGTTGCCGTGGGCGTGGACGTTGCCATGGGGGTCGGTGTATCCGTTGGGGCCGGTGTGGGCGTTGCCGTGGGCGTGTCGGTGGCTTCCAGCGCGGCGAGTCTGACCTCGAAGTCGTTCATTCGATCGGACAACGACGTCACCAGTTCAACCATTGCCTGCACTTTTTCGGCCAGGCTTTCGAGCGTCAGGGTTGCGTCTTGCGCATAGAGCGGCGCGCCGACGCCGATGAGACAAATAATGATCAGCAGAATGAGAAAGAGTTTCTTCATTTTTCCCCTTTGCCTTTCTCCCCTCTTACAATGATTATGGGATGAGATGAATAATGACAATCTAACAATATATCCTGCCAACCCGATTGTCAATATGCCAGTCTTTGCCGGGAACAGTCGGAAGTTAAGGGGCATGTCGAGGCCGGGTATCTCTGCGAGAGGCGGTTGAAAAGGGGTGATGCGGCATGTCGCGGGCGCTGGACCGTATATTTGACTATATCATCGTAGGGGCGGGTTCGGCGGGGGCGGCGTTGGCGGCCCGGTTGTCGGAGGATCCTGAAGTGACGGTGTTGCTGCTGGAGGCGGGGCCGGACTACCGGTCGCGGGAGGCGCCGGCGGCGATGCAGAGTCATAATCATGGCGAGATACTGCTGGGAGAAGAGTACCGGGAGGTCTACCAGTGGCCGGGGCTGGCGGCGCGGCGGAGTGAAAGGCAGAAGGCGGCGCCGTTTGTGCGCGGGCGGGGGATGGGAGGAAGCTCGGCGATCAACGGCTTGATCGGGCTGCGGGGCGAGATGGACGACTTTGACCGCTGGGCGGCGTTGGGCTGTGCCGGCTGGTCGGGTAGGGATGTATTGCCGTCTTTCATTCGGATGGAGGACGACCTTAACTTTGGCGATGCGCCGTATCACGGGCGCGGCGGGCCGATACCGCTTTGCCGGGCACCGGTAGAGGCGTGGGGCGCTGTGGACCTGGCGCTGCGGGAGGCGGCGATCGGGCTGGGTTACGGCTGGGCGGAGGACTATCATGCGCCGAGCAGTACCGGGGTATCTCCGGTGGCGCTGACGATGCGGGAGGACAGGCGCGTTTCGACGAATGACGGCTACCTGGAGCCGGCGCGGGGGCGAGCGAATCTGACAGTGGTTGGCGGGGCGCTGGTTGACCGGGTGGCGTTCGAAGGCGATTCAGTTGAGGGGGGAACGGGAAAGCGAAGGCGCGCGGTGGGCGTGCGCGTGGTTGGAGTCGACGATCTGACGGGAAGGGAGGGCGACGGGACTGTCCTGCGCGGCAGAGAGGTGTTGCTCTGCGCCGGGGCAGTGCATTCGCCGGCCATTCTGATGCGGTCGGGAATCGGGCCGGCTAAGGTATTGGAAGCGGCTGGAGTGAGGCATGTAGTCGATCTACCCGGAGTCGGCCAGAATCTGCGGGACCATCCGACGGTGGGTATGCATCTCAGGTTGCGTCCTGAGGCGCGCGCTGACGGGCCCCACGCGCGGCGGACCAACTGCTGTGTCCGCTACAGCTCGGGGCTTGCGGGCGCGGGGCGCAACGACATGCTGATGGCGAGCTGCAACGTATTCGGGATTGAGGGGGAGGCGCTGGAGCGGGGCGTGATCGTGGTGTCGGTTTTTCAAGCGTTTTCGCAGGGGCAGTTGTGGATCGGATCAGCTGATCCGCAGGTTGAACCGGTTATCGAAGAGTGTATGCTGTCCGACCGGAGAGATCTGGTGAGGCTGCGCGACGGGGCGCGGCGGCTGTTTGCGCTGGCGGGCCATGCCGCCATCAGGGGAATCTCTGAGGAGATTTCGCTTGGCGATCTTTACGGTGGAAGGCGGGGCGGGTTCGACAGCTCGGTCAGCGACGAAGAGCTTGACCGGTGGTTGCTGGAGGAGTGTCTCGACTGCTTTCACATTGTTGGGACGTGCCGGATGGGGGCGGTCGGTGACCCTGATGCGGTCGTGGATTCGGACTGCAGGGTAATTGGGGTGGATGGGCTGCGCGTTATTGATGCTTCTGTCATGCCGGAGGCGCCTCGGGCGAATACTCATTTGACTGCGGTGATGACAGGCGAGCATATGGCGGAAAAGATGAAAGGCGGTGGTCAGTGAAACATCAGCGGTCAGTGGCTTGCGACAGCCAGGAGGCGCAGCCCCTGCACAAGGGAAGGAAGGCGACGCGGAACCGATTGCGACGCAGTGGACGCCGGGGCCGGCGCTGAAGTAGAGGGCGGGGGTTTCGGTTGTGGGGCGTGTCGGGAGACGGTCAGATCTTGCCCCTGGCCTTCATTTCCGCGGCGAGCTTCTTCTGATAGGCGGCGTGGGCTACTTCGTCCTCTTTGGCGCGTTCCGAGTAGTAGATGAAGCCGAGAGCCTGGCGGGTGCGGGTCGGGCTGCGGTTGGCGTCGGCGCGGTGGATGGTCAGCGCGTTGTGAATGAGGAGGTCGCCGGGCTGGGCGGGGAAGGCGACTTCGTCGGCCAGGTCCTGGGGCGTGCCGTAGTCGGTGACGCCCTGGGAAAAGCCGAGGGTCTGCGTGCGTCCGTGGGGGCGCAGCGGGAGAAGGTGTGAGCCGCGCACGTAGCGGACGCAGCCGTTTTCTTCGTCCACCTCTTCGAGGGCGAGCCACATTGTGAGGGCCTCGCAGGGGTCGAGCATGAAGTAGTAGCCGTCCTGGTGGGGCGGAGTGGCCTTGCCGATAGTGGGCGGCTTGTTGAAGTACTGCATGTTTTTGCCGACGACGGGGCCCTGGAGGAGCAGCTCGGCCAGTTTTTCGAAGCGGCTGCCGAACATGAGGCGGTGGAAGTAGGCGTCGTGGTTGAAGAGGCCTATGATCTGCTTGAGCGTGTCGAGCTGGCCGAGAGTCTCGTAGAAGACCTGCTCGCGGGGGAGTTGGGGGACGCGATCGCTGATGAAGCGGGCGACGGATTCGCGAGTTTCGGCGACCTGGTCTGGTGTGAGGAAGCCGGATAGAGCGAGGTAGCCGTCTCGGGTGTATGCCTGGAGGGCTTGTTGGGGCTGGTTTTGCCAGAGCTGGCCATCGATCTTTGCAGTCATTGAGGGCTCCAGTGCGGGCCGGCGTTGCGGCCTGCGAGTGTCGTCGGTGAAATGTAACTTGCAGCTGTTCCGCTACCGGGCTGTGGAATTCCGTTGCTGCGCCAGGACGCCGAGGTGGCCCAGATTCATGCCGACGCGGCCGCCGTCTACGTGGAGGGTTGTGCCGGTGATGTAGGAGGCGTCGTCGCTGAGGAGGAAGGCGATGGCGCTGGCGACTTCCTCCGGTCCGGCGCGCCGTTGCATCAGGCAGGAACTGATCGGTGTTTCTTCGAGCTCTCTTTTGCGGGCGGCGGGGTTGGGGTCGTTGGCGAAGTGCATTTCGGTCACGATCCAGCCGGGCGCGACGGCGTTGACGCGAATGCCGTATTGGGTGAACTCCTGGGCCATCGTCTTTGTGGTGGAAACGACGCCGGCTTTGATTGCGTCGTAGACCCACATGCCGGGGCGGCCGAGGTAGCCGCCTTCTGAGGAGAGGTTGACGATGGCCCCGCCTTCCTGTTTCAGGAGCGGCAGGAGCAGTTGGGTCATCATCACCCAGCCCCGCAGGCCGATACGGGTCTCGATCTCCCAGTTTTCAATCCAGCCGCCGTCCTCGATGCGGCCTTGACGCAGGATGGCGGCATTGTTGACGAGGAAGTGGAGGGCGGGAACCTCCTCTGCGACCGCACGCGCGCAGCGTTCGACTGAGGCATCGTCTGCCAGGTCAACGTCTACATGCGTTGCGCTGCCGCCTGCTGTGCGGATCTGCGCTACGGCCTGATCCGCCATCCCCCTGTTCAGATCGGCGATGAAGACATGCGCGCCTTCGGCGGCGAGGCGTATCGCGGTGGCGCGCCCGATTCCGGAGGCGCCACCTGAGATGAGGGCCGATCTGCCTGAGAAGCGGGTCATTCCGAATAGATTGGCGGTCATGGCGTTTGGCCCGTCAAGTCCTGGAGGAGGGTGAGGGCGGCTTTGGCCGAACGTCTGGCGTCGTCGAACTTGCCGGTTTCGAGGACGACGTAGCCGTCGTAGCCGTTCTGTTGGAGGGCGGAGAGAACTTCTGGCACGGGCACATCGCCGTGGCCAAAAGGCTTTGTGTTGAGACCGTCGAAGTGGGGCTCTTCCGGCGTGCCGGGGGGCGCCTCTCCCTGATGGTACTCTTTGGCATGGACGCGTGCGATGCGCTTACCGAGCTGGTCGATCTCTTCAAGAGGATCGTAGCCAAGCCCCATGCAGTTGGCCATGTCCCAGTAGTCGCCGATGAAGGGGGAGTCGACGCGTTCGAGGAGGGCGGCGGCGTGGTCGCCCCTCAGGGTATGTTCGATTGCGAGGGTGACGCCGGCCTGCTCGGCTTCGGGCGCGAGCAGGCGCAGGTTGGCTTCCAGGCGGGCGATGGCCTGCTGATCCTGTATCATTGCCGCGCCAAAGAAGGGCACGAGCAGACAGGTCGCGCCGAGGTCGGCGCACAGGCGAATGCCGGCGCGAACTGCGTCGAGGCCAAATTCCTCTTTATCGGCGTCAGCGACGCCGCCATGATTGAGGAAATGGGCGGCCACGGAGGGGATCTCAACGCCGGCCTGGGCGGCGGCCTGGCGGATAGGGTCCCGGTTTTCCGGCGCGAGGGGGCCGCCAGACTGGGCCTGGGCGACGTCGCTCCAGTCGAGTTCGACGCCTTCAAAGCCGAGCTCGGATGCGACTGCGAAGACGGTTGAGAGCGGCTGTTCGATTACCTTCTGCAGTGTGCCGAATTTCATTGGTTATTCCACTGTTTCGACTTGGCCGCTTTCAAGGGAGCGGTTTGCTGCCAGGGTGACGGCCAGGGAGTTGACGGCGTCGGCGTAGGAGGAGCGGACGAGGCTCTGATCCTGGGCTTCGATGGCGGCGAGGAAGCGTTCGATCTGGCGGAAGTAGCCGCGTTCCTGGCCGTGGTAGTCGATCTCCTCCTGGTCGATGTAACCGGAGAGATGGGTATCCATGGCGAGGCGGAGGTAGAGGTCGCGGCCGCAGAGCTCGGTCACGAATCCGTCGTTGGCGCGTGCGGAGCAGGCGCTGACGATGCTGCCGACGGCGCCGCTGGCAAATCGCAGATTTACTGAGGTGCTGTCCTCGAAGTCGGCGATGGTGTCGTCGGGCCCGTCGTGGCCGAATGCCTGGACGGCTTCGATTTCGCCGAGGAAGTAGCGCAGCCAGTCGAAGACGTGGGTGCTCTGCTCGACGAGCTGGCCGGCGCTGACGGCGAACTTGCCCCACCAGGGATGGGAGGGGGACATGCGGGTGAGGAAGCGGCCCATGCCCATGCCGAGGTCACGGCCCTTCACGAGCTCTTTGGCGCGTTCTGTTATATCGGAATAGCGGGCCATGTATCCGACCTGATTGATGCGGCCGCTGGCGGCGATCGCCTCCTGCGTGCGCCGGGCGACGTCGAGGTCCAGGGCGACCGGCTTGGCGACGAAGACGTGGGCGCCGGCTGCGACGGCGTCGATCGTCTGCGTGTCATGGGCGGCCGGTGGGATGGCGACGAAGACCGCGTCGAAATTTTCGCGTGCCAGCATTTCGCGGTGGTCGGTGTAGCCGCTGCAGTTCAGCTCGTCGGCGACGCGGGCGGCGGTCTGGGCGTTGATGTCACAGACGGCGGCTACGGGCCGGTCCAGCTTCTCGAGGCTGCCAATGTAATTTTGGGCGATCCCGCCGACTCCGATAAAGGCGATCTGCATCGTGTGTGTTCCTTGCTGACTGTGACGAATGGTCTCGAACTGCTGTTTGTCCGGACGGGGACAGGTCAGCCGAGGCGGACGTAGAGCGTGTTGCCGCGGCGTTCGACAGGGTAGGTCTCCAGGTGGTCGCAGGCGGGGGCGCGCAGGGCGCGTCCGGTGGCGATGTCAAAGCGGCCGTTGTGAAGCGGGCACTCGATGACGCCGTCAATGACGAGGCCGTCGGCCAGGCAGGCGTATTCGTGGGTGCAGAGACCGTCGGTGGCGTAGTAGCGGTCGCCTTTGAGCCGGTAGACGGCGAGGGTGCGGCTGCCGTGGTCGAGACGGATGACATCCTCTTCTTCGATCTCTTCGAGGGGGCCGACCTCGACCCATTCGCCGGAGGACTCAACGGAGGCGTTCGTTTCGACGACTTCGGTTTCCGGGTCCTTGGGAATCGGACGGACAACCCGGTAGTCGGGGTCGCCGGTGGCCTGTTTGATGAGGGCGGGAATCAACTCCTTGTAGGCTGCCCACAGGCTCCTGTAGGGAGGGGGCATCTGGTCCTTGACGGCCTCATGCAGCTTGGGCAGGGCATGGAATGGCGTCATGGGCATGGCGTGATGCTCGAGATGGTACTGCATGTTGACGTAAAGGAAGGCGAAGACGGGATTGACGTAGATAGTGCGGGTGTTCTCGCGATGGTCGTAGGTGTCTTCACCCAGGCCGGCGTGCTGAGGGAGGCTGAGGAGCTGTTGGAGCCAGCCGCCGTAGAAGCGGGGAAGGAGGACGAACATCATGGGCAGGATGCTGCCTATGGCGATGGACCAGATTGCGAAGGCGCAGTAGATGGCGAGATGGACGCGGCTGGACCAGTACATCTTGTGCAGGTCCCGCTCAGGCACGAAATCACGCACGTCGTCGTTGGGGCGGCCGCAGGCGTTGCGGATGAGGCGCCAGACTTCGGGGGGGCCGCTGCGCAGGTAGAAGAAGTCCATCAGGAGCTTGACAAGGTCGGCGGGGCGCTGGACCTGGATTTCGGGGTCGCGGCCCACGAAGTAGGTGTGAGTATGGTGGCGGGAGTGGCTCCAGCGCCACAGGTAGGCTTCGCGAATAGCAATGAAGGAGGCGAAGACGTAGACGACCTCGTTCAGCCAGCGGGTGCGGAAGGGCGTGCCGTGGCCGCTCTCGTGCCAGCGGGAGTCGGCGGATGTGTAGATGGCGCCGTAGACGAGAAAGGCCGGGACGGCCCACCAGCTGCCCCAGGAGATGGCGGCGAGGTAGGCGCTGACGCCGAGCAGCAGGAACCAGAGGCCGAAGTGCCAGAGTCCGGGGCCGTCGCGGCGGCGCATGATTTCGCGCATCTGCTGACGGGAGAGCTTCGGCTTCCACCACTGTTCTTCGATGCGGCCCAGAATGCGCTCGCCATCGAGTTCGACGGCGTCGCGGTTGCCGCCGGAGAGGCTGTAGTCTCTGGGAATCGCTTGCACGCTCATGGCTGATCTCCTCTCGAAAACCGTCCAGTCAGGAAGCTGATGCGCATTCTGCGGTGTCAGGCGACGCGCACGAAGAGCGTGTTGCCGCGGCGTTCGACGGGATAGGTTTCGAGGTGGTCGCAGGCGGGCGCACGCAGGGCGCGGCCGGTGGTGATGTCGAAACGGCCGTTATGGAGCGGACACTCGATGACTTCGTCTATGACGAGACCGTCGGCGAGATAGGCGTATTCGTGGGTGCAGAGACCGTCGGTGGCGTAGAACCTGTCCCCTTTGAGGCGGTAGACTGCGAGCGTGCGGCTGCCGTGGTCGAGGCGGATGACGTCCTCTTCGTCGAGGTCTTCGACCGGGCAGACCTCAACCCATTCGCCGGAGGACTCGGCGGCGGTACGAGATTCAGGGGTCTCGGTTTCCGGGTCCTGCGGGATCGGCCGCATGATCTGATAGTCGGGATCGCCGGTGGCCTGCTTGATGAGGGCGGGGATCATTTCGCGGTAGCACTCACAAAGGCCCCTGTAGGGCGGGGGCATTTGATCCTTGACCGCTTCATGCAGTTTGGGCAGGGCGTGGAAGGGGGTCATCGGCATGGAGTGGTGCTCGATGTGGTACTGCATGTTCATGTAGAGATAGGCGAAGACCGGGTTGACGAAGACGGTGCGCGTGTTTTCGCGGTGGTCGTAGGTGTCCTCGCCGAGGCCGGCGTGCTGGGTCAGGCCGAGAAGCTGGTGCAGCCAGCCGCCGTAGAAGCGGGGCAGGAGCACGAACATCATGGGCAGGAAGCTGCCGATTGCGATGGCCCAGATGGCGAAGGCGGCGATGATGGCCAGGTAAATGCGGGAAGACCAGTACATCTTTGGCAGCTCACGTTCCGGCATGAAGTCGAGAACGTCGGAGTTGGGCCGGGCGAAAGCGTTGCGCACGACGCGCCAGACTTCGGGGGGGCCGCTGCGAAGATAGAGGAAGTCCATGGCGATTTTGAGGAGGTCGGCGGGACGCTGGACCTGGATTTCGGGGTCGCGGCC
Source organism: Caldilineaceae bacterium (assembly GCA_965200615.1). Lineage (GTDB taxonomy): Bacteria > Chloroflexota > Anaerolineae > Caldilineales > Caldilineaceae > Bin5. The sequence goes on from OZ241377.1 coordinate 4,980,906, forward strand.
GACGATGTAGGTGTGGGTATGGTGGCGGGAGTGGCTCCAGCGCCACATGTAGGCTTCGCGAAAGGTCATGAAGGAGCTGATGTGATACAGGAGTTCGTTGAGCCAGTGGGTGCGGAAGGGGGTGCCGTGGCCGCATTCGTGCCAGCTGGCGTCGGACGAGGAGTAGATGGTCCCGTAAATGAGGAAGGCCGGGATTGCCCACCAGGTACCCCAGGAAACGACAGCGAGGTAGGCGCTGACGGCGAGCAGGAAGAACCAGAGGGCGTAGTGCCGGAGGGCGGGGCCGTCGCGGCGCTGCATGATCTCTCTCATCTGCTGGCGGGTGAGTTTGGGCTTCCACCATGTTTCCTCCATGCGCTCGACGATGCGGTCATCGTCGAGTTCGACAGCGTCCTGATGGCCGCCGGAGAGGCTGTAGTTTCTGGGGATCGCCTGCACACTCATGGGAGGTCTCCTTTCTCGAGCGCGACCGGGCTGGGCGCTGATATGGGACAGACTGCGAGAAATGCGCCGAAGACGGGCGCAAAGGGCCGCGTCGTTGCCGGCGCTACAGGTTGGTTACAGGCTTGCCTGGGCAAGAGAAGCTCGGGTGCGGTCTTACAGGGAACGCTCGATTTTGCCATGTCGCCTTCGCCGGGGGCGGCGATTTGTGCAGGCGCGTGGTCCCGGATGCAAATTATACATGAAATGCAGGAATATCGCACGTGGGGCCGGCAAAGGGCAGTCCCGCCGGGTCATTCGTGGACAGGCAGGGGATGCCGGAAGGGTTGGGGCCGGGCCGCGGCGGCAGCCGCCGGCATCAGAGAATGGACAGTAATTTTGGGGCGATTTTCCGCTCTTGTTGATTCATGAACGATAGCGGGCGCATTGACCGGTTACAGTTGTAGGCCCGGGTCCCTTCGCAGTACCCCACTTATTTTGTGTTCAAGTTGAGAATGCGCTCTGTCAGCGTTCCTGGAGTGGCGTCCAGCCGCGGCCGGGTGTGCTGGGGCGGGTTGTTTCGTAGCGCTGGCGCAGTTGCCTGAACTGATCGGCGGAGTGGATTTCGCGGGCGGGGTCGTTCGGATCGCGGATGACGAAATCGGCTTCGGGGGGATAGCAGGCCATGGTGACGGGATCGCGTTCGGGCGTGTAGGAGGCGGGGTCTTCGTCGACGTTGTTGGGTACGTCGGCGCTCTGGTAGCGCAGGTCGATGCTCCAGCGGACCTGGTCTGTGCGGTTGGCGAAGGAGGCGTGGGGCGTTAGGTTGGTCAGGAGAAGGGCATCGCCAGCCTTCATGGGGACGGGCACCGGTTCGACCTGGGGCAGCTCTTCGTCCGGGACTTCGAGGAAGCCGGCGTGTCCGTCGGTGTAATGGCGCAGGATGCCGGTCTTGTGCACGGTTGGGATGACGTGGAGGCAGCCGTTTTCGAGGGTGGCGTCGACGAGGGGGACCCAGCAGGTGACGATGAGGTGGCGGTCGCAGTGGGCGAGGAAATAGCCGGAGTCCTGGTGCCAGGGGACTTCGCCGCGGTCCCAGCCGGGGAGCTTGGGGCGGATGCGGTAGACGGAGGAGCCGACGATGTCGGGGCCGACGAGGCTTTCGATGCAGGAGAGGAGAGGCGGGTGGCGAATCGTTTGCAGCATGGCAGGACCGTTGTATCCGCCGCCGCCTTTGCCCATGACGCGGCGGGCGAGCGCTTCGCCGGCTGCGCTGTTTTCAGCGTGGATGCAGGCCAGGCGGCGGCCGAAGGGTTGATCCGCGTATATGTTCGTCAGCTCGCCGTCGGCCTGCAGTTCGCGGGCGCCCTGATCGATGATCTCGTAGAGAGCGTCCTGAAGCGGCTTGAGGTCTTCCGGCGAAAAGAGGCCGGGCTTGAGCAGAAAGCCCTGGCGTTGGAATTGGGCGAGTTCGGTTTGTGTCAGGCTCATGGCATTGGGTTCGATTGAGGTCGTGTCGGCACAGGGGGTTGCCTCAGGCTGGTTTCGAGGAATTATACTGCCCAAGGCGCGGATGCGCAAAGCGGGTCGGATTCCGTCCAGGTTGCGCAACCCGGATACGGATGCAACCTGGAGCGGGAGCGCCTGTCATGGCTGGGTATTTCGACCTGATTGCCAGAGTCATCGGCGCCCATGCCCAGCAAAAACAGTTGCCTGTAAGCTCGCTTGACAATGTTCGTTCTTGTTCAGCCCTGGCTACCCTTTCCGGTGAAACCTCTATAGAGTCCATTCTTATTCTGTCAAACGGCGTTCCAGAGCTGGGCAGCTTGAATCTGGCCGGTTGGGTTGAGGAGGCCGATGCGGCCGGTGGCTTCGGCGGGTAGGCTGCAGGACTGAATGAGGAGGTCGTCGAGGTAGAATTCGAGGACTGATTCCTTCAGGAGGGTGCGGAAAACGACTGTGTCGCCGAATGGCCAGGCGCGGGCCATGACGTCTTCGCGTTGGGAATGGTTTTCGGATTCGCCCATCAGGCCGAAATGTGTGACGCCGGCGGGACCTACCTGGATGTAGCTGCCCAGGCCTGGCGCATACTCGACGTAGAGGCCGGGCCAGTCAGATTCGGGCAGGCCGACTGTGGGGAGAGCGACGCTGCCTTCGATGACTACGCCGCCCGCGGTGTCCACTGATGCGTCTGCCATCTGGACTCGTCCGCCCTGGGCGGCGAATTGCGTCGAGACTGGGCATTTCTTTAGCGCATCGTTGCCTTGCCAGTAGCCGAACCAGAGCGTGCCATCGTCGTCGACGAAGGCGCGCTTGAGAGGGGCCCAGTAGCAGATGTCACGGCCGGTGTCGAGCTGGAAGCGGGTTACGGCGTGGTGGTTGACGAGGACGTCGTCGGGCGTGCGGAGGAAGCGGGCGAAGTAGGTGTGTTTGTGCTCGCCGGAGTTTTCGAGGAGGGCGTAGTTAACGGGGGCGACGGTGTAGGGGCCGGCGGGACTGTCGGCGATCATGGTCTTCATGGTCCTGGAACCCTGGCCGACGATGGCGTAGTATCTGCCGTTGAATTCAGCCACGGCGCCGGCCTCCATGCTGTGGGGCGGGTCGGCGCCTTCCCAGACCAGCTCGGGTGAGGGCAGTGCTTCCCAGTGGACGCCGTCTTCGCTGCGACCGAAGCCGAATCCGACGGCGTCTTTGGGCGTGGCGGTCCAGTAGCCGTAGTAGCCGCCTTCTGGGCGCGGGAGGGGGAAGATGCAGTCCCAGCGGCCGTGCCGCTCGTAGTAGCGGGTGTCGACTTTGAAGATGTGGTCGTCGCCGAATTTGGTCCAGTTCATCAGGTCTTCGCTCCAGGCGAAGAAGATGTTCTGGGTCTGGCGGCCGTCATCTTCGACGCGCCACTCGGAGTAGTTGCAGATGAAGCGGCCGCTGCTGTCGAAGTCGGGTGATTTCCAGACGGCGCCGGTGCCGAGGTAGGTGACCATTTTGTCGGAGGCCTTGATGGCCCAGCCGTGGTCGGTCCAGGTGACGCCGTCGGGGGAGGTGGCGAGGCCGAAGCCCTCGCCAGGGCTGTACTCGGTGATGAGATAGAAGAGGTAGTAAGTGCCCTCATGGTAGAACATCCAGGTATCCCAGTGGGCGTCGACGCCTTTGGATTTGAAGAACATGGACTGGGTTGAGGCTGTCATGTTTTGCGGCTTCCTTAGGTGGATTGCAGGGCAGAGATGCTTGTGGTCAGACGTCTGTCAGGCTGCGGCGAGGTAATGGGAAATGTCAGACTTTGAGGCCGGAGTCGACCAGGCCCTCGACGTAGAATTTGCCGAGGACGATGAACAGGAGGACAAGTGGCAGCGAAGCGATCACGTAGCCGGCATAGAGCGGGCCCCAGACGCTGAAGTCCTGACTGGTCCAGCCGGCGACGCCGCCGTAAGTGGCGGACCGGGCCAGCTTGTAGAGGCCGACCGCAATCATCTGCTTTTCGTCGTCCTGGATCATGACCAGGGGCCAGAGGAAGGAGTTCCAGACGCCGATGAAGTTGAGGACGGCCAGGGTGGCGAGTCCGGGCAGTGACAGCGGCAGGGTGATGCGGCCGATGAGGTCGAGGACGCCGGCGCCGTCGCAGCGGGCGGACTCGAAGAGCTCCTCCGGAATTCCGGCGATGAAGGCGCGCATGAGGAAGATGCCGAAGATGGGGCCGCCCGCCAGCTCGGGGATAATCATGGCCCAGCGCGTGTTCAACAGGCCGAGGCGCACATAGACCATGTAGGCCGGGATGAAGGAGAGGACCCAGGGAACCATCAGGAGGGCGATTATGGCGTAGTAGAGCGTTTCGCGGAAGGGAAAGTCCATGCGGGCGAAGACGTAGCCGCCGATGAGCGAGAGCAGCAACATTCCCATGAGGCCTATGATGGCTACAATGATGGTGTTTATCATATAGTCGCCGACGATGTCCCAGGCGGCGACATAGTTGCGCCAGCGCAGCGGGAAGCTGATGGCCCATCGTTCCCAACGGTATTGGAGGCCGTTCTTGAAGGACCAGGTGATCAGCAGGTAGGTGGGTATGAGTGAAAGGAGCAGCATGACGGTGATGAACAGGTGCGATCCGATCTGGTAGTACCGGAGGGGGCGCCGGGTGGAGGGAGCGACCTGGGTGGAGGTTGTGGTACTCACTTGCTGGTCTCCTTATGCTGCCTATGCTTCCTCAGTCTGCTTTAGTGGCGGACGTCTTCAACCGCGGGATGGACGGTGCGGTTGACTGCGAGCGTCGCGGAAAAGGTGATGACGAAAAGGATCATGCCGATGGAGGCGGCGTAGCCGAACTGCTGGGTGCGGAAGGCCTTGTGGAACATGGTCAGGCCGGGGACCATGGTGGCAAAGCCGGGGCCGCCGTCGGTCAGGACGAGTATTTGTTGGAAGGAGGTAACGCCGGCAATCACTGCGAGGATCGTCATGAGGCGCACTTGGCCCAGGACGAGGGGCAGGTCGATCTGCAGTGTGCGACGGAGGCCTGTGCAGCCATCCACCTCACAGGCGTCAAAGATCGACTCGGATATCTGCCCCAGGCCGCCCAGATAGATGAGCGTACCGACGCCAGAGACCCAGGGAAAGCCCATGAACATGATGGCGTAGAGAGCGGTGGCGGTGTCGCCAAGCCAATTGCGTGCCAGGAATTCGAGTCCCATCTGTTCCAACAGGCCGTTGATCACGCCCAGGTTGGGGTCGTAGATCTGCTTCCAGAGGAGAATGACGACGATGAGCGGTACGAGCATCGGGATGATGAGAAAGAGGCGATAGAGCTCCTTGGACTCGCTGTCGCGGATGCGGAAGATGAGAACGGCCATGATGAAGGGGATGACCGCGCCGGAGAAGAAAAAGAACGCGAGCAGTTTGAACATGTTGAAGAGCTCGCGCGCGGTCTCGGGTGAGGTGAAGTAGACGCCAAAGTGCTGCAGGCCGACGAAGCTGGCTTCGACACCGGGCCGCCAGCGGTAGAAGGCGCGAAGGAGGCCGAGAATGGGAGGGTAGTAGTTGAAGATGAGGAGGAGGATGAAGATGGGGGCAAGAAGGGCGTAGGCCTGCCAGGAGCGGCGCATTGCCTGCCAGGTAGAGATCTCTCCAGACCTTGTAGAAATTCTGGTGGAGGGGTCTGCCGCGCTGCCCTGTTCGGCGGTTCCTGTACCTTCTGTCATGCTGTCTCCCTGAGCTTCTCCAATTGAAGGACCTCAATTCCGGGACCGCTCATTCAGGTTGAGTGATGGTCGCATCCATGGGTCGGGTCGGGACCGGCGCCCGAAGATTCCCTTTGGCGCGCCCCGGTTCAGTCTGAAGAAAGCGGTATCTCGACTGGCACTTCAATGGAGAAGCTCTTGTCCACCTCGAGCCAGCGCCCGATGTTGATGTCGATGACGTTGATGATTGAGTCCGTTTTGATGTCGTAGGCGGTGGCCGGATTGGGCGTGAAGGTGATCTCGACTTCGCCGTTTTCGTCGGTGTAGGACCACTCCGGGATCATGAGGCCGTTGCCGGGCTCCAGCCAGGCCTGCAAGGTGTCGTTTACGCGCGGTTGGCCGTTTTCGGTGACGCGGACGGTAAGAATGATCGAGTCTTCGCCGTCGGAAACTACCTTTTCCTTGTTGAACTCGCCTTCAATCACGACGTTGTTGAGACGCACCAGTGCCTGGATGAAGTCTGCGGCAAGGAGGGCGAGTATCAGGAGGAGCAGGCCGACTGCGGCCAACCGGATTTTGCGTAGCATGTGAGCGGCAAGAGGAAGACGGATGGTGGTGAGCGGACAGGGCCCGGGCCGCTGTCCGCTCACCCACAGATGCGTCAACTTAGCTGTCTGCTTCCTGGTCGGCGAGCAGGGCTTCGTAGCGGGCGACGCCTTCATCCCAGGAGCGCTGCTGGCGCTCGAAGAATTCGGCTCTGTCCATGTCGCCGATCACCCAAGCCACGAAGATCCGCCGCCACTCGGTGAAGTAGTCCCAGTCCCACAGGAGCCCCATGCCCCACCAGGCGATGGTGTAGGTGTAAAGGGGCAGTTTGTATCCTCCGATGGCGGACCACAACGGTCCGAGCTTGGCATCCCTGGCAGACGGAATATACTGCTGGTTTTCGTTGTTGAGGAAGGCGTTGTTTTCCGGCTCGGTGATGAACTGCCACCAGTTGATGACCTGGTCCCTGTTGCCGCGCATCTCGGTCGAGGACTTGAGCATTACGTCTTGTGGGCCGCGAATGGCCTGCACGTGTTCGGCGGGCACGTTGCCGTCGCCTGCGGTATAGTCATTGGGGTCGACTGCGCCGGGCATGCTGACGGTGGGGGGAATGTCGGCGGCGGCGGGCATTGGCGAGGGAACGAAGGTGCGCTCGAAGTCTACGTTGGGATCGTTGGCCAGGGTAGCGAATTCCCAGGTGGCCCGGTACTGCATGCCGACCGAGCCTTCGCGCCAGAGGAGGTCGAGATCGGTGGTGTTGAAGCCGTCCACCCAGGTCAGAGCGAGGGCGTACATTTCGTCCCAGGCGCGCTGGTAGATGGGCGTGTAGGGGCCGATCAGCTCGGCCTTGTGAGCGGGCAGAGCTTCCTCGATGCCGACGAAGAAATCATTGTCGGCGTCCATTTCGATGCAGACTTCCTGCATCATGGGCGGGAGGATCTGGAGGGCAAGGGGCCAGCAGTTGCCGGTCTCGCCTTCGCGGGGCCAGGGAGAGAGGCCAAGGCCGGCCTGCTTGAGGGCCTGGGAAACCTCCATCTGCTCGGTCCAGGTGGCAGGCGGCGTGAGTCCGTGCTCGTTGAAGATCTCCATGTTGCAGGCGAGTCCGACTTCGAGGTAGGGCCAGATCGCGCGGATAGGGGCACAGTAGTCGAGGCCATCAGACCAGGTCAAGGACTCCATCATGGAAGGATAGAAGCTGTCGGACCAGGTGTCGTATTGGATTGCGTAACGGCTGGGGGCATCAAGCCAGTCGTCGATGGGGACGCACCAGCCGCGCTGGACGAGGTCGAGGCGGCTCATCAGGTCGGGGGATTCGCCGGAGCTTACAGCGGCGGTGAGCCAGGCGTCGTCACCGGCTTCATCGAAAACGACGGCAATGTCCGGGTTCAGCTCTTCAAAGCGCTCAGCGAGAATGCGTGCCGCGTTGCCGACTAAGGGGTGTTCGGCAGAGCGGGTGGTCCACTCGGTAGGTTGAAGCTGGGCGAGGTTGCAATGTACGTCCACCCTTTCCATCGCGGCTGCTTCGCCGCCGGATTCTTCAGCCATCTCGCCTCCGGCGGGAGCGGCCGGCGCGTCGCATGCGGCCATCAAGCCCACGCCTACTACGCCAGCGGAGGCTTTCAGAAAGTTTCGTCTACTCAGACCATTGCCAGTCATTTTCTGCCTCTTCTCCTTGTCCTTGATAGTCGATAGATCAGGAAATCGTACGGGCCATGGTGGGCGCCGTATCGAGAGCGAGCAGCAGCGGGCGAATTCACCTCCTCAACGTTGAAGACTTACTGTTATGGTTCCGGTATGACCCTCTAAGAAATCGTGCAGAGCGTTTTATCAGCCACCACTATGGCAGGCGATGATGAGCGGAAGCCGGAACGCAACCTAGGTCTCGACCCCGGCTTCGGCCAGCGCTTTTCTGGCTTCGTGTGCGGCTTCGGAATCAGGATCGAATCTGATGGCGCGTTTCAGGCCGATTACGGCGTGTTCGTCGCCTGCGCGGGCAAGTTCGAGGGCTTCGGCGAAGCCTTTTTCGCCGAAGCTCAAATCGCGGGCTACGACTGGGTTGTCGTAGTCTTTCCAGTAGTACTGGTATTCGTCGGATTCCCAGTCTTCGTAGACCTCTTCCCATTCGAGGCCGCTGGGGCCGTGTGGCGTAAGCATCTGCTCGGCGATGAGGTCACCGACGGCCTGGTAGCGGTTGTCTAGGGAAAGACGTAGGCGGTCCTCGGTGTAGTTGGGCAGGGCCTGGTGGATGGTGAGAGCGGGGAAGATGAGGGTGTCGCCGATTTCGAAGTCGGTCGAATGCCAGTCCGGTTCGATCTCTTCCTCGGCGTCGACATCGACTTTCAAGGCGCCGGCGCCGAGGGAGTAGTGGTGGTCGAGAACGCGTCCGACTTTGTGGGAACCGGGGATGACGGCGAGAGGGCCCAACTCGATCGGGCAGTCACCGATAGGGGCCCAGCTGGTCAGCGTTTCGAAATTGCCCTGGAAGTGGACGAAGTCCTGGTGCATAGGTGTGGTGTGTTCGGTATATTTGGGAAACCAGAGGCGGGCGATCTGGTTTGGATGGGGCATGATGGGGCGGCCCATGATCTTTTCAATCATGGAAGTGACTTCGGGCCAGTGGCCGGCGCGATGGAAGGGCTCCAGTTTGTAGACCTGGCTGTAGCCGTCGACGTATTCGCGATCGCCTTCGGTGCACTGCCTGGAAATGTCGGCGATGCCATCGACAGGGTCGGTGTCGGGCAGGAGCCAGCCGATTTCCTGGATTTTGGTCATCATGACGCGACGCAACTCGCTCATTTTGTCTGGGTCCTGGAGCTGTCTGAAGAAGAGATAGCCCTCGTCGGCGAGGCGGCGCTGGAGCTCGGCGGGATCATCGACGGCATCGTTCGAAACGCGAAACTCGCGGATTTCCCTTGACATTGGAACTTCCTTTCGTGGGCGTGTGCGCAGTTACTTCTGTTGGGCCTTATTTCGAAGCAGAATTTACGGTACAAGGATACTGATTGTGTATGTTCATGTCAAGTGGCTGGCAGGGGGTTGGGAGGGAGAGTATTGGGGAAGGAGAAGGGTGGATCCAGGTTGACTACGCGAATAGTGTGGGGTCGGGTTGGAAGGTACTGCTCAGCTTAGAAGGGCCACTGTGCGCTTTGACACTTTCTGTCCGGGCGCATAGGATGCACTCCTGCAGCGAGCGACGATATCCTGAAAGGAAAGCTATGAGTTCGTTCGACTTTGGTGACACTATCTATTGCAACTCTCTCGCGGCGGAGTCGGACACGGCCGGATTTTATCTGGAGGGTGAGGCGAGCATCAGTTTTTCCAATGGGCGCATGCGGATGGAGAATCTGCGCGATCCGGCGGAGGGGCAGAGGTCGCCTTTTCGATTAACGAGTTGCCGATCTTCTCCTGGCGCGATGACGGCATCAGCTACGGGCCTGAATTGGGAGGCGGGAAGATTGGATTGCGGCAGATGGCGCCACTGGTAGGGGAGTATGCGAATCTGATTGTGCGAAGAGTAAGCCGGGAGGGAGAATAAAGGCTACGACAGTGGCTGGAGAGCTGGGCGAGACAGAAGGGACAGACATGGCAAGAGGAGCAAAGAATATGGGTAAGTCGGAAGAACAGTTGATATTCCGCGAGCGGTTTGAAGGGGAATTGGACTCCGAGTGGTTCTGGATTCGTGAGAACCCGGATCGATGGCGGATATGTGACGGTGGGCTGGAGATTGTGGTAGAGCCTGGCGTGGCGGGGACGGTGCGAAATGCGCTGGCGCGGCCGGCGCCGGACCGCAGTTCCGGCGTTTATGCGATTGAGGTGACGGTCTTCAACCATCGTGCGCCGACACAGCAGTACGAGCAGGCGGGCATCACATGGTACCAGGATGGGGAGCCGGTTTTCAAGGAGGTCAAGGAGCTGGTGGACGGGGAGGTGTTTATTATACCCGGCAGCAAGGCGATGCCGACGCAGAGTGTGCGGCTGCGGCTGGTTGTGGATGCTGAGTCGTGGGAGGCGCAGTACCGTCCGGAAGGAGCGTCGGAATTCAGGACGGCGGCCACGGGCGAACTGCCGCCGGCGGACAATGAGCAGGTCAGCATCCAGTGCTATAACGGGCCGCCTGAAGAGGAGCGCTGGATTCGGTTTGAGGACTTCCGCATTTTGCGCATTTGAGGCCTGCCAGCCGCGTCCTTGTGTTATTGGCGGTCAAGACGGTCCCCCGGCATCAGTCCGGAGGATCGAGCCGCAGCTCCTGGCCCGCAAGGTAGCGCTGGGGATGTGAGAGGGTGTGGCCGGGGAGGTAGAGGGTGACGTCGCCGGCGCCGTAGACGCGCCAGTCCTGGGCCGACCCTTTACTGATCATGGCGGTCTCTTCGTCAATGCCAACAAGCGTTGCATTGGGCAGGATTCCACGCAGGCGTTCGGCCCATCCCTGTCCGAAGGTGTTGTGATGGGGCAGGACGATGGCGCCGGGGATGAGTCCAAGGCCGGCTGCAGTACCCTGGCCGTGCGGGTCGTTGAGATGCTCGCAGAGGACCATGGCGCCGGCGCTGCTTCCGGCCAGCACGGCGCCGCTGGCGCAGGCCGTGAGCATGGCCGACCAGGCGGGCGAGTCGCGAAGCGTTTCGCACAGATAGCCGGGGAACCCACCCAGCAGATAAATCAGTTTCGCTTCGGACACGGCTTCGACTACGTTCGAATCTGCAGCTGAGGCGCGATCGACCAGAGGGACGACCTGGACGTTGGTCGCGCCCAGGGTGGTGAACCAGCGGCGGCCGTTTTCGCCGGCGCGGCGGTGGTTGTTGTCAGGCGCGGCGGCGGTGGGGATTATGGCTATGGGAGTGTCGAGGCCACCGGCCAGTTCGATGCTGCGGTGGTCGGGGGCGGCCATCTGGCCGCCGAATTCTGAGCCGCCGGCGAGAAGTAGGTGACCTGATTCCACGGCGCTCAATTCTCCAATCTGTTTGCGGGTATGGGGAGCCGTGTTCTCGATAGCTGCGAGCCCTTGGCGACCGAATTTCTCTTATCCCTTCACAGCGCCGGCCGTCAGGCCGGAAACAATATACCTCTGCATCGCGAGGTAGAAAACCACAGGCAGAACCGAGAAGACAAGCCCGGCGGCCATGTACTGTTCCACCGGCGTCTGGGCGATCGCTTTGAGCGTGGAAAGGCCTACTGAGGCGGGCATGAAATCACCGCTGCTGAGCATGATGCCGGCGTAGAGGTATTCGTTCCAGGCAAAGAAGAAGGCGACGACCGCGACTGCCGCCAAGCCGGGCGCGGACAGCGGCAGGACGATTCGCCAAAGTGCACCCAACTCCGTACAGCCGTCCACGACCGAGGCGTCGAGCACTTCCGCCGGGACGTTGTCGAAGACACCTTTCAGAATCCAGATACAGATAGGGAGAATGAATGCGGCATCGATCAGGGCAAGAGAGGGAATGCTGTTGAGCATGTTGAGACGGCGATAGAGAATATAGAGAGGGATCAGGATCAGGACTTCGGGCAGCATCTGGGTCACCAGCAGGAACAGGCCAAACAGGTTGCGTCCCGGCCAGCGCAAGTTGGAGAGCGCAAAGGCGCCCAGCACCGAGAGCGCCATGCAGAGCAGCATCGTCATGACGGCGATGAGGAAAGAGTTGCGCAGCCACCTCGCAATTGGATGCTCGCTGAACAGTTCGGCAAACTGATCGAAGTAAAGCTCCTGAGGCAGCAGCGGAGGCGGAAAGTGCAGGATGTACTTGCTTGGTTGAAAGGTGCTGATCATCATCCAATAGACCGGAAAAACGATGATTAAGGAGACGACAGCCACGGTGAGATAGAGCAGCGTGCTGTTTATCAGGCGCTGAACAGGGAGTCTGGACTTAGCCGCGCGGCTTTCCTCAACCTGGGCAACCATTTCAGACGGATTCCTGTGTGCGACGGACCTGCATCAGGATGAAGACAAGCGCTACTGCCAGTGAGACGACGAAACCGGCAACGCCGAGGGCAGTCGCGTAGGAGTAGTCGTAGAATCGAAAAGCGGTATTGAAGATACGGATTACGATCGTTTCCGTTGTACCTGAGGGGCCGCCTCCGGTCATCAGGAAAATGATGGTGAACTGCTTGAAGGAGAAGATGGCGGCCAGGACGACGAGAAGCTCGAGCGTTGAGCCGATCCCCGGGAGGGTCACATGCCAGAAGAGTTGCAGCCGGTTGGCCCCGTCCACGCGGGCGGCCTCGTATAGTTCCTGGGGAATGGCCTGTAAGGCTGCAAGGATCACCAGGCTGTAGAAGCGGAATGCCTTCCAGGAGGAGATAAGCACCATCCAACCCATCGCCAACTCGGGGACTTGCAGCCACTGCGGGTTCCGGGTGACGCCGGGGAGCATCCGCGCCAGGATGTTGACGACGCCGAACTGGGGACTGAGGATCCAGATGAAGATCATGACGACGGGCACTTCAGGGATGGCCCAGGGCATCATCAGCATGCCGCGCGCAATAGGGCGGAACCGGAATGGCCGGTTGAAGAGCAGCGCAGTGAGCAGACCGACCGTCAGAGCGACTACGATAACAAGTGCGGTGAACAGGAGCGTGACCCGGATGACCTTCCAGAAGGCCGGGTCGGAGAACATGCGCTCGTAGTTGTCCCATCCTACCCAAGTTGTCGCCGCGCTGGATGCCAGTTCGATGCGCGTGAAGCTGCCGTAAATGCCCTGGACGATCGGATAGACGATCAGGAGCCCTTCGTAGAGAACGATTGGGAGCGCCAGTGCGAAAGGCAAGAGATAGCGCCGGCGGAGGATGCGGGGAGACGACTTCCTGCCGCTGGAGCGGCCCGCCAGGGCGTCTGCATCGACTCGTTCATTCATTGTTGAATTGATTTGGCGTCTTGCGAGAGGTGAATGAGTCCTGCCTGAGCAGGCGTAATGTTAGCCGAACGGGATTTCGTCACGTCTTGGTAGACGGCGAGGGGGATGTAAGAGAACAGTTCGTTCAATTCTCATCGCCCCTCGCCTTCTGCACTATGAGATGCGTTCCGCCAGATCCTCGGCCTGCACCTGTGCGATTTCCATCGCTTCCTCAACCGATTTGCCGGCATTGAGCACATCGGCGAAGTTGGTGATAACGATCTGCCCGAACTCGTTGAAATTGTAGACGAAGTCGCCGACAATATCGAAAGGCGTTACGTAGTCAACGCCGAAATAGCCGGGTTTCAGCCACTCGAGGCCGTCCAGGTACTCCTGCCTGGCAGCGGAAGGCTGGGCGAAGATCACGTCCTGGCAGCCTTCAACCATACGGCGGTAGTTGTCCGGCTTATACATGTAGGTGACAAACTCCATCGACTCTTCGACGACCTCGGAGTCCTTGTTGATCATCATCGGGTGGATGCGTGCAATCGACTTATTGGTCTCCCACGGGATGGGGGCGCTGCGCAGCTTTGGATAGAGGTCGGGGGCGTCCTTGGTAAAGGCGCCGACGGCCGCGGAGACATAGAGACCTTGGGCGACGTCCCCGTTCTGGAAGAGCCGGTAACCGGTTGGATTGTCTGCGCCCTGAGGCATGGCAACGTCATACATCTGTTTGAACAGCTTGAGGCCCTGAATGATCGGATCCGAGGTCAGCAGGGGGGTCGTGCCTTCAGCCCAGATGCCGTCGTAGGGCATGCACCATACTTCCAACTGGAACCAGAAGTCAGAGGGTTCACTGACCAGGTGGGTGGCGAAGAAACCGTACTTCTGCGCCTCGCGATCGGTCAGGGCGGCGCTTACTTCCACCCATTCCTGCGGAGTCGAGGCCGGCGTGATATCCGCTTCCTCGTAACGGTCCTTGTTATAGAGAATGCCGAAAGCCACCGTAACCATATCGAGGCCGTAGAGGTTGCCGTCCTTGCGCAGCGCGTCGTGGGCGGAGCTCAAATCGGTGATGCTGTTGCGCACGAGAACATCGTCCAGAGGGACGAGGAGGTCGGACTGGATCAGGCGGGGCGCCAGTTCGGGCGTAGCCATGACGATGTCGCCGTCCAGCTGGCCGGACTGCGTGCCAACGATTGTTTTGGTCGTGTACTGGTCAAAGGGGATGTTTTCGGCTACGACTTCGATTTCGGTCTGGTATTCGTTGAACTCATCGACAAAGTTGTTCCATGTTTCGCCGCGATTGCCTTCTTCAAACCACCAGGACAGGTAGCGGACTCGCGTCCTCTCTGCGGGGGCGTCGGCGCCTGAGTCACCGGCGGGCTGGGCGGCCGGGGCGCAGGCTGCAAGCAGTCCAAGTCCTGCCAATGCGCTTGCGCTGCGCAGGAAGTCACGCCGGTTGAGCGTGCTGCGCGTCGCCTTCCGCTTCTTCACATTCTGATCAGACATTTCTGCAAAGCTCCTTGTTTGTTTCGTTGCCTCTGGCAAGACACAAGTGGAGGAGAGAACGAAGAGGAGTGAGGAGAGAGACGATCCCCTGCCCACTCTTCGACCCTGCGGCTCCGTCAAAGACTATATACTTCATTTTCTTTTGCGTCAACCACAATTGCCGCATCTGCTTTGCGGGCGAAAGACCCATCCAATCCTTGCCAGCGGAAAAGCCGCCGTAAATTCGGCAAAAAAGCTGACACGACACCAGAGAAATGCTAGGGCTCGTTGACATTTGTAAAAAAGGCTGAGAAAGGGAACGAATACAAGACGGTTATCGTTCCTTGGACGGCGATTCTTTAGCCAGAAGCGCTCAGATTCCTGCGAATTCAGCCCAATGGGCACGCAAGAAAAGACGCTTTAATGTCTATTTTCCGCCGTATTGTGCGGATTTTGCCTACCTCAAGGAAAATGTCAACGACCCCTAGAGATTCGTTAGAGAGGACGAAAAAGCTGTGAAGGTGATATTTAGGGGTTGACACGAGAACATGAAGGGCTTATTATGGGTAGGTGACAACTCGTCATGATTATTGAATTCACAAGGAGATCAAGGCATGAATGTCATACTGAAGTTCGAAGGCACGCTGGAGGAACTTACCCTGGTCTTGCAGGCTCTGCAGGCGACAAAGACCGCGACAGAGCCAACTCCGGAGATAAACCAGCAAGCAATGGCTGATGAGCCGGAAAAGTTTGTAACTCCCGAGTTCCTACGTCGGGCCCTAGAGCGACATCCCTTGACCAGAAACACCGTAGCACTGCTCGAAGCACTCTGCAAGGCCGAGGAAGATGTTGGCCTATCGTATGAAACACTCCGTAAGAAGATTGGGATGCACACAGACCAGGAGTTCACAGTTCAGCAACTCACTGGTGTCATTGGATCGTTCGGCAAACGACTTTATCAGACAGATGGTTATGATGGAGCGTCCTACTTTGAGTACAAACTGGTCGACGGCATTTGGCATTACGGTCTGCCAACGGCATTGCGCGAGGTAGTTCGCGAGTTTCTGGATATCTAATCAGGCCTTATGCCAGTTGGGAAAGGCCAATTGCTTGATTTGCAGGTAGTCAGGTACGCCCAAGAATCGGTTGATATAAATGCAGAGGGTATGTGCAGTCAACTTCCTGTAAAAGCGTGCACACAAGCCCCAGAAAGTGTGAGCGTGGTTGGTTTCTATCGAGAATTGTGTGCTCAGTTGACTGGTGACTGTTTCGATGATTTGGCGGACGGCGTCGTAGATGCGAGCGACGAATGCCGGGATCTGTTTTTTCCGGTTTCTGCGCGGCTTGGTGAGCAGGCGGATGCGATTGTGTTGCCAGAGTTCCTCCGCTGCCGGTCGCGCCCCCAGCCCCACAGAGGGGAAAGGAGTAGAAAGCCATGAATAATGTAACCCCAGAAGATGTGCGTGATCATTGGAGAAATTTCACGGATAACGGACGACATCTCTTTGCGCTTTTGTTTGCAGGTAATCAGGTCCAAAAGGCTGCTCTGTCAGCCGCCCTAGGCATGTCTTGCAGTGGGGTGGCAGCTCACATTTCACGGCGCATTGGACGCGGATGGATTGAAGGACGGGAAGGCCAGTCGTGGTACCGTCTCAGAGATCACCTACGCCCCATAGTGGGCGCACTTCTGGGCCAACCGCACTCGCACTAAGGAGAAACGCCAGTGCCGCTCCGTCGGCCAGGGCCAAGCTCTACGCGCAAGGAGGATAAATGACAACCGACGCTCCGCTTAATGAACGGTTGGCTGCCATCGAACGTGAACTGGAAAAGAGCCAGTCGTTCCTGGCAAGAAAAAGAGATGTCGAGGAACTGAAGGTTTGGCTTTTGTGGCGGTTGCTAATCGGCGTGGCCATTATTCAGGGGATCATTGCTGCTGCAATCGTTTACATTCTTTTGGAGCGGATGGGGCCAGCCCTTCTTGAGGGAATTCTTGAAGCACTTGGCGAATTGCTGTTCGGATAAGTGCCCTACCCCAGCCCCTTGCCCGACAGCGCCGGCACCAGCCAGTGAATCATCGCCTATTCAGTCCAGATGGGAGGCCGCCGACTGACCGCTTGTGCGCCGTTCCGGTGACCCCGCCAGTGCGCTGGAAGCGACCGAGAGCAGCCGTCCGCGGTCAGCGCCGAACTGATCGTAGCCACGGCGCCCATTCCCCGGGATCCGCTTGAAACTGCATTTTTCAGACGGATAACCGGCATAGCGACCTAATCGTTCGCTGAGCGAGCGGTTCCGAAGCGCCTAGCCGGCGTAGCTCTCCAGAGGCGGGCAGGCGCAAACCAGGTTGCGGTCGCCGTACGTGTTGTCGATGCGGCTGACTGCGGGCCAGAATTTGTTTTCTCGCACCCAGTCGGCGGGGAAGGCGGCGGTTGCGCGGCTGTAGGCGCGATCCCACTGGTCGGCCGTGACCTGGTCGGCGGTGTGTGGCGCGTGGTGGAGGGGCGAGTCCTCGGGGCTGATTTTGCCGTCCTGAACGGCCTGGACTTCCTCCCGAATTGCGAGCATGGCGGCGCAGAAGCGGTCGATCTCATCTTTGGACTCGCTTTCGGTGGGCTCGATCATGAGGGTGCCGGCGACGGGGAAGGACATGGTGGGGGCGTGGAAGCCGAAGTCGATAAGGCGCTTGGCGATGTCGTCGACCTGGAGGCCGTGGTCCTTGAGGAAGCGGGTGTCGATGATGCACTCGTGGGCGACGCGGCCCTGGGTACCCCTGTAGAGGACGGGGTAGGCGTCTTCGAGGCGGGCGGCGATGTAGTTGGCGTTGAGGATGGCGATGCGGGTGGCTTCGGTGAGGCCGGGGCCGCCCATCATGGCGATGTAGGCGTAGGAGATCGGCAGGATTGCGGCGCTGCCCCAAGGCGCGGCCGAGACGGCGCCGATGGCGTTTTCGCCGCCGACGCCGGGGACGACTGCGTGGCCCGGGAGGAAGCGGGCGAGGTGTTCGGCGACGCAGATGGGTCCCATGCCGGGGCCGCCACCGCCGTGGGGGATGCAGAAGGTCTTGTGGAGATTGAGGTGGCAGACGTCGGCGCCCATGTCTCCTGGGCGGCAGAGACCGACCTGGGCGTTCATGTTGGCGCCGTCCATGTAGACCTGGCCGCCGTGGCGGTGGACGACTTCACAGATTTCCTGGATGGCTTCTTCGAAGACGCCGTGGGTGCTGGGATAGGTGACCATGAGGGCGGCGAGGCGCTGGCTGTGCTGTTCGGCTTTGGCATTGAGGTCGGAGACGTCGATGTTGCCGTCTTCGTCGCAGCGGACGACGACTACCTCCATGCCGACCATGACGGCAGTGGCCGGGTTGGTGCCGTGAGCGGAGGATGGGATCAGGCAGACGTCGCGATGGTCTTCGCCGCGGCTGCGGTGCAGGGCTCGAATCACGAGCAGGCCGGCGTACTCGCCCTGTGAGCCGGCGTTGGGTTGGAAGGAGACGGCGGCGAAGCCGGTGATCTCGGCCAAGGCATGGGCGAGGCGGTCAAAGAGCATGCGGTAGCCCCGGGTCTGTTCCAGCGGCGCGTACGGGTGGAGGGCGCCGAAGTTGGGCCAGGTGACAGGGATCATCTCGGCGGTGGCGTTCAGTTTCATGGTGCAGGAGCCGAGGGGTATCATGGAGTGGGCGAGGGAGAGATCCCTGTTCTGCAGCTTGGTGATGTAGCGCAGCATCTCGGTTTCCGACTTCATGGTGTTGAAGATCGGATGGGTCAGATAGGCGCTTTGGCGGGCGAAGGGCTCGGGATAGTCGAGAGCGATCTCGCTGGCGAGCGCGGCCAGTTCGGGGCCGGTGGCGTTCGACCGGCCATCCAGGGACGTTGAGTCGGATTCGGGCCGCGGTACTTTACCGAAAATCTCCAGCAGAGCTTCCAGCTCGGCCGCGGTGGTCTTTTCGTCAAGGGAAACACCGACCGCCCCGTCTGCGTAGAAACGCAGATTGAAGCGATGTGCGGCAGCGGCCCGGCGCAGTTCTGCCTGCGTGCGAGGTCCGGCGGCGATCTTCAATGTGTCGAATACCGGACCGGAGCCTGATTGGGCAGTGTAGTAACCAAGTTTTTCGAGTTCGGCGGCGAGAACAGATGTCAGGAGCTGAACTCGTTGGGCGATTCTCTTCAGGCCGCCGGGACCGTGGTAAACGGCGTACATTGAGGCCATGATCGCCAGGAGGACCTGCGCGGTGCAGATGTTGCTGGTGGCCTTGTCGCGGCGGATATGTTGTTCCCTGGTCTGGAGGGCAAGACGGAGAGCCGTCCTGCTCTGGGCGTCCTGGGAGACGCCGACGAGGCGGCCGGGCATCTGTCGTTTAAGCTGATCGCGAGTGGCCATGAAAGCGGCATGGGGGCCGCCGTAGCCCATGGGCACGCCAAAGCGCTGGGCGCTGCCGACGGCGATGTCGGCGCCCCATTCGCCCGGGGGCGCGAGCAGGGTCAGGGCCAGGAGATCGGTGGCGACTACGACCAAGGCGCCGGCGGCGCGAGCCTCTTCGACCAGGCCGCGGTAGTCAGTGATGGCGCCTTCGGTGTCTGGGTATTGTAAGAGGATGCCGAAGGTATCGGAGTCCGGGCGGAACTTGCTATGGTCGCCGACGATGATCTTGTAGCCCAAGGGTTCGGCGCGGACTTTGATGGTGTCGATGGTCTGGGGATGGACCTTTTCGGAGACAAAGAAGGTGTCCGCTGAGGCGCCTCGTTTCTGAGCGCGCTTGCACATCATCATGGCCTCGGCGGCGGCGGTGGCTTCGTCAAGGAGGGAGGCGTTGGCGATGTCGAGAGCTGTGAGGTCGGAAACCATTGTCTGGAAGTTGAGCAGGGCTTCCAGACGCCCTTGTGCGATTTCGGCCTGATAAGGCGTGTACTGGGTGTACCAGCCGGGATTTTCGAGGACATTGCGCAGGATGACGGGGGGCGTAATGGTGTCGTAATAGCCCATGCCGATGAAGGATCGGAAGAGCTGGTTGCGCCCGGCGATTTCCGCCATTTCTTCCAGCACGTCGGACTCCGGACGCGGCCCCGGCAGGGCAAGCGATCGTTCGAAGCGAATAGGAGCGGGGATCGTCTGGTCGATCAGTTGGTCGAGCGAATCCACGCCGACGGTCTGAAGCATCGCCTTCGTTTCTTCCGAGTCGGGCCCCAAGTGACGAGGCACAAAGGAATCGGCGCGCCGGAGCAGTGTTGCCGGACCCTCCGCTTCCGCGGCGTGATCTGCGAGTTGCCGCGCCAGACTTGCCCTGGACGCCCGGTCGAGGCCATTGCCTCCGGCTGTGGAAGGGGCTGCGTGGGATTGCGGGCTCATCGTTCTCTCCTTTGGTCACCAACTCACTATGGCTGCCTTTCGCATGGCTGCAGTTGTGAGAAGGCTATATGGGAACAAAAAACGGGCATCTCAAAAGAGTGCCCGCTGCCTCTGTCCTTGACCTGAGAGATTGACGCACACCGTCGTGGTGTAAAGGTGGAATCGGGGAGGCTTTCTCCTGTCCTCACCTGTCTCGGCCGGCGTGCGATTGCCCCGTCGGTGGCCGCCGAAAACCTGTTTGGCGACGCTTTCCAAAGGTGCCGTATCGCGACGATCCTTTTGCCTGAGAGTGTCACCGGGCAGGTTGGGTAGTTCTGCCGGCTTGCCCCTTCGGCGCTTCGATTGTGAAGTCTCTCTCGTCGCGCGTCAGCAAGTATTCAGTTGCTAACCCTGACGCGGGCCATTGTATCTCAGGCCTTGATATCGCGCAATTGTCGGAAATCGCGTGATCGCAACTATAATCCGGTGACGCGACATTTGGCTGGCGCTAACCCGTTCAGGGGGCAAGAGGCCGGCTTTAAGGAATTCGGGTTTCGCTGGCTATGCGAGTTATTTCAGGGAGCGCCAGAGGGCACAGGCTACAGTCGGTTCCAGGGGACGGCACGCGTCCGATCACCGACCGGGCGAAGGAGGCCCTTTTTTCGATTCTGGGAAACTGGATCGAGGGGCGATACGTACTGGACCTGTTTGGGGGCACCGGCGCGGTGGGCATTGAAGCGCTGAGCCGGGGGGCGGAGCACGCCTTTTTTGTTGACCGAAGTCGCGCGGCTGTTCGCACGATACTGCAGAATCTGACTCACTGCAGAGTGGCTGAAAGTGCGACGGTTGCGAGACGTGACAGCTTCGACTTCATCGAGAAGTTTGAGGGCGAGCCGTTTGACCTGATCTATATCGCGCCGCCTCAGTACCGGGAGCTATGGAAGAAGGCGTTGGAGGCGGTCGATGCCAGTGGAGAACTGTTGGCAGAGGATAGCGTCGTCATCGTCCAGATCGACCCGCACGAAGAGGCGCCGGTCGCACTCGATACACTGATCGAGTTCGACAGACGTCGCTACGGTTCGGTGTTGCTCATCTTTTATGAAGTTGCCGAAGCCGAGGAGTAACCTGCGAGCGGCGGCAGTCGACCCTTCACAATCAGTCCCCGGCAGTCGTAATGACAGCAAAGTAGATGATCTGGCCGGCGCCGGCCCCGGGGTCGACATCTACGGATGTGCTGTTGAGGCTGGCAAGGGTGTAGCCTTGCACTTCATCCACGGTAACCGTGAACTCGCCGCCGTTCAGTTCTTCGAAGAGTGTACCGGCGGAACCGACACTGTTCTCAGCGGCAACGGCTCTTCCGTCCGGGGAGGTAAGCGTTACGGTGGCGCCGGCGATGAGATTCTCGTCGGCGTCGAACAGGCCGTCGGCGTTTCCGTCGAGAAAGAGATAGACGAGTAGCGCATCGGGCGCGACTTTTTCGCTCACGACTACGGCCGGCTGGGGGAGGGATTGGGCGGGTTGCGCCGAGTCGCTCGCCTGTGAACCGGTCTCAGTGGTCGCGGCTTTCGAATCTGCAGTCTGTCGATCGTCGGTGCGGGACGCGCTTGTCGTTGGAGGAGCCGACCGAGTCGTTTGTGAGGCGCCGCCGCTCTCTGACTGCGCGGCAGTAGCGCGCGTCTCCATCTGCGCCAGCGCGTTCGTGAGGGCCGCAGTGAAGAGGTCGAAGTTGCGCCTGGTGACCTGGAGATCTTCGACGGCGGTGTCCAGTTGGCCGAGTTGTATGCCCTGGTCGCTGAGCGTGCGGTCGAGTTCAGCCAGGCTGGTGTCCAGCTCGGAGAGGCTCTTTTGCAGTGCGGCGACCGCGCCGGATTCCTGTTCGAGCACGATGAGGCGCTCGCCGAGGGCGTCGACGTTTGCGTTTACCGTTTCGAGGTTGGCAGCGACGTCGGTGAGGCCGGCGTCGAGGGCATTGACCCTGGAAATGTTGGTAAAGTTCAGGGTGCCGCCGTTCCAGATCGCCAGGATGAGGAGAGTGAGAAGCAGGCCGATGATCGCGCCGCCGATGGCAGAGAGGTAGGCGGTCAGCGATTCTTCGACTTCCGGCATACTGAATTCCAGTTCAGGCGGCTGCTTTGTCTGGAGTTCCATTACTTTCTCCTCAAAGGTATGCGCCTTCTACAAGAAACCTACGAATGAGAAGGGCACGGACTCGGGGCGGATTTCGTCTATCGGTGCGATTCTGTGCTGCCCTGCCGGTCGCTTACAGCTAAAGTTGACAGACTTCCTTTCAGTATTGCAAGAGGGTTACCGGTCCGCTGCCTTACACCCTTGGAATGTGATCAGTGTCGTTCGTACAGCCTATTGAAAATACAGAAATCTCTGGTATCTGTCAACTGGGACGGACCGAACGGACAGTGGCAAATGGATCCCTGTGCCGCAATCGCTTTAATTCGCCAAAAGGTGCAAGAAGGGCTGCTATAAAGGGTGCGTCTACATATCAGGCAGTTTCCTAAGCCATTGTCCCAGTTTGGCGCAATTGCTTTGCCCGGACCCGCCGGGTTATCACCAGGTCGATCAGAGAGGTTGGAGTTCGTAGACCGTTTTTTCAGTCACTGAGCGAACAGTTGCCGGGTGGAAACGGGGGAGTCTATAATGGCCGCAGACCCGGCTGCAGATGCGCCTGAAGGGCAGCCGGCAACTCAGTCTGTGTCACCGAGGAAATATGGCGAATCAGAATCCTGTTCCAACCGATGAAGAGGCCCTGACGGGGCTGGCGAAGGAGACGGGCTACGCGCTCAAGCAAGCGGGGCTGACGGCCGCGGTCGCGGAGAGCTGCACTGGCGGACTGGTGGGACACTTGATAACGGAGATACCGGGCAGCTCAGATTGGTTTCTGGGAAGCGCAGGGGTCTACAGCTATGCGGCGAAGGAGAGGCTGCTGGGTGTAGACGGTGGGGTCCTGTTACGGGATGGAGCCGTCAACGCGACTGTGGCGAGGCAGATGGCGTTCGGTGCGCTGCGGGAGTATGATGCAGATGTGGCGGTGTCGATCACGGGCGTGGCGGGGCCGGGCGGGACTGTGGAGAAGCCAATGGGTCTGGTCTACCTCCATTTGGCGGCCAGGGACGGCACGGATCGCGCCGAGGATGCGGTGTGGCCGGCAGACCGGCGCGGGAACAAGCTGTTGAGCGCGCAGTGTGCGTTGGAGATGTTGCTTTCTTATGCGAAGGACAAGGCTGATTGATGGGTCGGCAAGTAGCGATTGACGAGCCTGTGCGCGTGGTTGTGCGCACGCTGCCGACAGGTAGGATCGCGCCCAAGTGGTTCGAGTGGCAGGGCAGGACACACAGTGTCGTTGCTTTGGGCCGCCAGTGGGACGAGACAGTTGAGGGCAGACGCCTGCGTTGTTTCCTGGTCCAAACGCCAGGGCAGAATTCCTATGAGTTACGCTGGGATCCGGTGGAGGACGAGTGGGTCCTCCACCGCGGCTGGCTTGTGAACATGGCTTGAGGGCCGGTGGCTAGGCGGCGGGCCCGTCTCCCCAGTCCGGTATCGACAGAATCTCCCCGTCCTGTAAAGCTGACTTGTGAGCGATAACGCCGGCTGCCATGTAGCGCACGGCAGACCAGACGTGAATGGCAGGCTGCCGTTCCTGGTGCACTGCTTCGACGAATTCGTGGACCAGGTAGGGATGGGAGCCGCCGTGGCCGCCGTAGACATCGGAGGACCAGCCGGCAGTCCGGAAGGCCTCTTCTACTTCAGGCGGCAGAGGGCGCCGCATTTCTTCAGGAGTGAGGGGCGTGCGGCTCTCTTTGTCGCACCAGTGTTCGTTCTCGTAGCTGCCGTGCGTGCCGTAGATGCGGAATGTCTCGCGGTTCTGGAGGCCGATCTCGCGGAGTTCGCAGATGCGCATGGCTGAGCCGTCGCTCATATGGAAGAGGGCGGTCTCGTTGCTGAAGGCGTAGCCCTGCTCGTTGAAGTAGGTATCCTCGGTTCGGTTGGCGTAGCCCCAGGCACAGACTTTGAGGGCGCGGGCATTCATCACGCTCATTGGGCCGCTGGTCGAGTGGGTGGGATAGTGCATGGGGCCAGTCAGGATTCCTCTATTCTTGTAGTCATCCCTGGCTGCGATCCACTCCTGGCCGGCCTGGCCGGCCAGTCTGTGGGCCTGGACCAGGCGCAGGTTGCTACTTGGGCTGTCGACGTCGTGGTAGTACTCTCCTTCGGAATAGACGAAATCGCCGAATGCGCCTTCAGCGCTGCGGCGTCTACAGTAGATTGCCTCGGGGCGGTAGAATGTTGTTTCGCCCAGCATGTAGGATTGCCCGGTGCGTTCTACTGTTTCGACGAGGCGTGCGCACCAGTCGAGGATTTCATCGCCGTCGGGCAACATCACGATGGGCACGGCGCTGTAGACGTGTTTGCCGGCATTCAAGGCCTGGACGGCCTGAGGGGCGTGTAGCCAGGGCTGGGTGAAGAGGGCGATGGCGTCGATGTCGCTGGCGCAGATTTCGTCGAGGGTGGCGTAGGCATCGCGGGGGTGAAACTTGGCTTGCCAGTGGTCGAGCCCGGCGAAGCGGGCGATGCGGTCAGGTTCGCGGTCGCAGAGGGCGATGCGATCTACGAGGGGGTGGTTCATGAAGAGGTCGGCGAAGGAACTGCCGAATGACCCCAGGCCGACGATGCCGAGACTGATGCCCATTATGGCTCCTTTTCACGGGTCGAGAGTGAGGGTTTGGCGGCCTGAGTGCGCGGACGCCGCGAAGTCGCGGACCTTATTCTGGTCTGGGCCCAATCGGACTGCGCCTTTAAGCGTCAGGGGAGGGGCAGTTGGGTCGGGCATTTTCAGCTCGAAACCGGTTTCCAGATTGAGAAAAGCGGCGTGCCGGAAGGTCTCGATGTTTCGTTGCAAGAGCGTAAGAAACCAGTTATAGAGGTCCAATTGGGGGCGATTGGGCAATGGTTTGGCCTCCAGGATACCGTTGTTCCGTTCTGGGTCTGAGAGGCTTCACTGGGCCCATTTTAGCACGGACAGATTTGCTGATCCTAACGGGTTAACGGACGGGAAGCTGTTAGGGGGTTTTGGCGTGATGGTGCGGTCTGCGCCTCCTGTTGGGCACATGGGCGCCCATGAGGGGCGCAGTTACCGGGGTTACAGGTAGCTCTAGTCGCGAGACCTTGTCTACCCATTGCAGGTCTCTGACATACGGCGTTTTCGGGTCAGAACTGTTGCAGGTCGATTCGATTTGTCCGGCTTTACTCATTGAGGATTTCGTAGTAGGTTTCGTGCACGAAGGGTGACTCCAGGACTAATGGCAGATAAGTAGATCTGAAGGAGAGATACGATGAAGGCTGCGATAATGTACGAGGCGCACGCGCCGGTGGCGGTGAAGGAGGTTGAGCTGGAGGAGCCTGAATTTGGGGAGGTGTTGTTAGATATCGTGGGGGCCGGCGTCTGCCACAGCGATTACCACTATATTACTGACCACCGTACGCCGCGGCGGCTGCCGTGGCTGTTGGGGCATGAGGGCGCCGGCGTGGTGCGGGCGGTCGGTGAAGGGGTTCGCGACTTTGCGCCGGGTGACAAGATCATACTCTCGCTGGATGCGATGTGCGGAAGCTGCCGTAACTGTACGAACGGGCGGCCGGCGTTGTGTGAAACGCACCGGATGGAGGCGATGAGCCGGTATAAGCATGATGGCAAACCGATCTATCACATTCGCCCGACTTTTGTGGAGCAGACACTGGCGCTGGCCGACGCATGTGTGAAGGTGCCGGATGACACACAACTTGAGCAAGCATGCCTGATCAGCTGCGGGGTGATCACGGGGATCGGCGCCGTAGTGAACCGGGCGCAGGTAGAGACGGGGGCGTCGATGGCGGTGTTTGGCTGCGGGGGCGTGGGGCTCAACGTGATCCAGGGAGGTGTGCTGGCCGCGGCGGGCAAGATTATTGCGGTGGACACGGTGGACTACAAGTTGGAGCTGGCGGAACAGATGGGAGCGACGCATTTTGTCAACAGCGCGAAAGAGGACGCGGTACAGCGGATCATCGAGATCACGGGCGGGGGGGCGGACTATGCGTTTGAGGTGGTTGGCTTTCCTGCGATTGTGAGACAGGCGATCGATTCAGTGCGGATGACCGGCACGGCGGTCGTAGTGGGTGTGCAGCCGACGGGTCAGGATGTTTCGGTGGAGGGGTGGCACCTGCTGGAGGACAGGACGTTGATGGGGGCTTTCCACGGTGCGGCACGGCCGCGTGTTGATTTTCTGTGGATTCTGGATCTTTACAAGCAGGGCAAGATCAAGCTGGACGAACTGATTTCGCGCTACCGGCCGCTGGATGAGATCAACGAGGCGTTTGCCGACATGAAGGCGGGCAAGGTGGCGCGATCGGT
Source organism: Caldilineaceae bacterium (assembly GCA_965200615.1). Classification (GTDB taxonomy): domain Bacteria; phylum Chloroflexota; class Anaerolineae; order Caldilineales; family Caldilineaceae; genus Bin5. The sequence continues at coordinate 5,007,065 of OZ241377.1, forward strand.
GCTGGTGTTTGATTGAGAGGCGGCCGCGACGGCAGGTTGCGGGGCGTGCGGAGTTTAACCGCCGGGCGCAGAGGCCTGAAGGACGCTGCAAATGGCAATACGGGGAAAGGAGAGGGCAGACTGAATTGGCGCCTGAGACTTCAGGTGAGATTTGGGGGGAAGAAAGGCGCCCCCTTGCCGACTGAATGGAGTGTAGGTGCCATAGTTACACGCATCACAGGGCAAGGGGACATGATGCCCCATCCAGTCCTGACTGTGAAAGTGTAACAATGGCATATGTATTTTGCCACATTTCTTGAGAATCCAAAAAACAAGACAGGTTGCGTAAGACGTTTGGTAGTTGCATCGGGCCGCATGCTGATTCGGATTGCTTTCTGCCCGGCGCCGACCGAGGCTTCGTCTGTTTGAAATCTCCCGAGATGCCGGTCTTATGGTGGGATGGGCTGTGTGGAACTCCGCCCGATAAAGATAGGTTGCACTTTCTCCGCAAGATAGTTTATATTCTGAGCGGGCGGTGCCCGCATTTGCGGATACGTTGCCACTTCTCTGGAACCTCGAAATCCGATTCGCCAGAAGCTTCGGGAGGAACCTCATATGTCTGCACTTGAGCCGATCTACCTGACCGACTTGGGCCGGAGTCTGCCTGAGATCGCCCTTTCCAACGAGAGGCGAAAATACCACTGGCAGGTCGTTCCCTACGAGACGCAGGAGTTCAGCGGCAATATGCTGATTGCCGGCCCGGAAACGGAAGCGCCACCTGTCACGATCCCGCTTGGCGTATCGGGATGGCACCGGATCTACCTGGGTTTGTGGAGCAATTGGACCGAGGAATTGGTGCGCGTCAGGTTGACCGGCGACAGTTCCTTCGTCAAAGTGAACCGTGAGAGAGAGCCGGGAACGTTTGCCGATAACTATTCCCTGGATGAACGGTATTGGAAGACGGCCGACCTTACCGGCCAGGACCTGGTATTGGGCCAGCAGTCGGCCGGCATATCACAGCCTGCTTACTTTGCCTACATAAAGCTGGCGCCGCTTGACGACGACCAGGTTGAAAGGCTTTACTCCGACCGCGCGGATACAGCCCACAGGCGGCTCATCTGCATGAATGACGGTTTCAGCGATTTCGCGCGCTTCCGGCCAACGAGCCGGAAGGAGATCCGGGAGTGGCTCGAGCCATTCCGAAATACCGACTTTGGGAAGATGTTCTGGTGCCCTGGCGCTGGCGGGGACGTACTTACCTATCCTTCGGCCATCGGCAGCCTGACCGGAAGCAAGACGAGGGACTTCCCCAGGGTTGGCGACCGTTACATCGCGGAGTCGATGCAGATTCTGGCGGGGGCGGGCATCGACACAGTCGAGACTGTGGTGGAACATGGGCACAGTTTTGGATTGGAGGTCCACATCAGCCAGCGAATGGAGGCGTTTCAGTGTTGCCCTCCGTTTGAGGACTACTTTACCGGCGATTTCTACATGGATCACCCGGAGTGGCGCTGTGTAGATCTTGACGGCCGGGAGATCGCGCGCATGAGTTACGCTTTCCCGGAGGTACGCGAACTGGTGCTGGCTGTTTTTCGTGAATTGGCGACGCGTTACGACATTGACGGCGTCAATCCGATCTTCAATCGCGGCGCGCCGTTTCTACTATACGAGGTGCCACTGGTCGAGGGTTTCCGGCAGGAGACCGGTCTCGACGCAAGGGAACTGGCGGAGGACGACGGGCGGTATCTGCGTTACCGGGCGGGCGTGATGACGGAGTTCATGGCGGAACTGCGCCGGGAAATGGAAGAGATTGGAAAGGCGCGGGGGCGGCCGCTTGAGATTTCGGCACACGTTCTGAACAACGCCGCAAGCAATCTTTTTTATGGACTGGACGTACCGGCTTGGGTTGAGCAGGGCTTGATCGACAATCTGATCACCTATCCATGGCGGGATGAGGAGATCGACGTTAACTACTTTGGGCAACTGACGGCCGGTTCGCCGGTCCAGTACTATCCTGAGATTATGCCGCGAACGATGCCTCCGGAGGATTTCCGCGTGCGCGCGCTCCAGTACTACGCGGCGGGGGCAGACGGCCTGTGCTTCTGGGATACGAATGGGCGTCATCAGAGGCTGAGAGAGTGGAGCATGATACGGCGACTGGGGCACAGGGACCGGTTGGAAAGCTGGGATGACGGAGATGGGCAGCTCTTCCGGACCGTTCCCCTGCGCAGCGTGGGCGGCTATGTGCTGGACAAGTATCCGCCGCATTGGGCTTATTGATGGCAACATACATTGCAAACAGGCTGCTGCTGGCGATTCCACTGATTCTGGGCATCACGCTGATTACATTCAGTTTTATCAACGCCGCGCCCGGCGACCCGGTGCAGGCGATGATTGACCCGGAAGAGGAGATGTCGGCGGCGAACCTTGAGCGTTTGAAGGAGGAGATGGGCCTCAACAAACCGGTTATTGTGCGCTACGTGATCTGGCTGGGCCAGCTGGCGCGAGGCAACTTCGGCTACTCGTATCAGACGGGTGAGCCGGTACTGCGCCGCATCGCGGTGCGATTGCCGGCCACCCTGGAACTGATGGGATTCGCGCTTGTTGCATCTTCGGTGCTGGGCATCAGCCTGGGTGTACTTGCCGCACTCAAGCAGTATACGATCTGGGATTATGTCCTGACTCTGTTTGCATTGTTTTCAATTTCGATCCCGTCCTTTTTCCTGGCACTTCTTGCCCTCTATGTCTTCGCGCTCAAGCTGGAATGGTTTCCGACATTTGGCATGCGTTCGGTCGCGTTCGACGCGCCGCCGCCCCTGTGGGACAATCTGCATCATTTGGTCCTTCCAGGCGTGATTCTCTCGCTCGACCTGACGGCCGGCTTAACCCGTTATATGCGATCGGGTATGTTGGAGGTGCTGGGGCAAGAGTATGTGACCACTGCACGCGCCAAGGGCCTGAAAGAGACTCGCGTCGTTATCGGGCACGCGCTGCGAAACGCTCTACTGCCGGTCATCACAATTGTAACGTTGCGCCTGCCGATTCTCTTCGGCGGCACTGTCATTATTGAGACGATGTTCCAGTGGCCGGGGATGGGACGCATGGCGATTCAGGCCATTTCCAAACGGGACTATCCGGTGTTGATGGGGCTGACGTTTGTCGCCGCGATCCTCGTTCTTTTCAGCAATTTGATCGCGGACATACTGTATGCGGTCGCCGATCCGCGCATTCGCCACGAATAGGGTTGCTTGCATGCGTTCTCCACAAGAGTTGCGTTCTCTGCTGACCGGACCCGTCATGTCGGTTCACACGCCATTCACGAGGGACGGCGAGATTGACTACGGGAGCCTGCGGAGGCTGGTGGACAGGGGCATCGAAGCCGGCAGCACGACGATGCTGCTGACGTACGGGGACAGTCTGTTTTCTCTGCTCACGGACGACGAAGTGGCGGAGGTGACCAGAGTGGTGGCTGAACAGACGGCAGGGCGGGCCGCGGTTGTGGCGGCAGACCGCATCTGGTGGACGGGCAAGACTGCTGAATTCGCCCGCTATGCGCGCGAAGTGGGGGCGGACCTGCTCATGGTGCTGCCGCCGGATTGGGCCGGTTCGTGCACGGCCGATACCTTTGTCGCGCACTACGAGGCGGTGGCTGCCGAGATCCCTGTGATGGTGGTGACGAATGTGTTCAGCCGTTCGCACGAGCTCGGGCTGGAAGTGTTGCGACGGCTGCGGGACGAAGTGCCGGGCGTCATTGCGATCAAGGACGATCTGGTCGGTGTCTTCGCCCGCAAGATGGCGCTCCTGTTGCACGGCCACTGGGCGATCATTTCGGGCGGACAGAAGCAGAACCATTTTGACCTGATTCACTATGGGTGCGATGGCTATCTGTCGACGTTCGTTACATTTGCGCCGCAGGTGACGCAGGCGTACTGGCAGGCCGTACAGGCAGCACAGTGGGAAGAGGCCGCAGGTATCATTCGCGATTACGACATGCCTTACTTTGACTATGTTCTCAATGTTGTCGGCGGCTTTGACGCGGCTGTGCACGGTACGTACGAGCTGTTTGGGTTAGCCCAGCGCTGGCGGAGGCCGCCTTATCATTCGCTGACGGACGAGCAGATGGAGTCGTTGTCCCAACTGTTTGTGGAGTTGAAGTTGCGATAGTCAACGAGTAACCGACCAGAAGGAGAGTTGGCGGTGCGGGACCGGCATGTGTCACTGCATTGACCGTTCTTCTTCGTTTCTTTAACGGTATCCGTGACGTTTCTTTCACTTTCCAGGAGGAGATCCATGCGAAGTATCAGAGATCGAGGCGTGAACCGACGTGAGTTTCTCAAGGCAAGCGCGCTGGCTGCGGGCGCGACGGCGCTGGCGGCGTGTGCGCCGGTCGCGTCGGATGCGGACGCGGGGATGGCGGCGGATGAGGCGGCTGCCGAAGAGATGCAGAGGGGCAATCTGATTGGCCTCTACGGCGGACCGATTAACAGTTTCAATCCCCTTACGGCGGTGCAGGGTTTCCAGGCGCACTTCTTCCAGTGCGTACTGCCGCCGCTGATTCAGCAGAATGTGCCCAAGACCGGCTTTGCGCCGATCATGGCCGAGAGCTGGGAGGCATCGGATGACGCAACGCAGTACACCTTCCACATTCATCCGGATGCGAAGTGGCACGACGGGACCGACTTTACGGCCGAGGACGTACTCTTTACATACGAACTCTACCTGAATCCGGCGACCAAATCCCGCAGTGTCAGCAACCTGGCCATGATCGAGGGGGCCGAGGCTTACTCCAACGGTGAGGCGGACAGTGTAGCCGGCATTTCTGTCGTGGACGACAAGACAATCCAGTTCACGACCGCGTACCCGACGGGCCTTTTTCTGTTTCAGGCGACCAATTCGATTCTTCCCAAGCACGTATTGGGCGACGTCGCGCCTGACGCGCTGGAAAATCAGTCCTTCTTCTTTGAAGACCCGCTGGGATCCGGCCCGTTCAAGTTTGTGGAGTACCAGACGGACCAGTTTATCCGCCTGGAGGCCAACGACGACTGGCACTGGGGCGCGCCGAAGCTGGGCAGCTACATTATGCAGATTGTTGCCTCGCCTGACGTGGGACAGATCGCGCTGGAGCGGGGAGAGGCGCACTTCAACGCCTGGGGCGGTCTCAACACTGGCTCCTCCGAGGTCGTGCAGTCGTTTATCGACAATGATGACTTCAAGGTCGTGGCCACGACCGGGGTGGTCTTTACGGCTTATTCGTTCAACCTGAGGCGCGGTTTCTTTGCGGACAAGCGGGTGCGCCAGGCTTGGCTGCATGCGCTGGACAGAAAGAAGATTATCGAAGTCTTCCAGGGCGGGAACGGGACGATCTACAATTCGCCGTTGATCCACGGTTGGTCGATCCCCGACGACCTGAACCCGTATGACTACGATGCCGATCTGGCCCGTAGCTTGCTGGAAGAAGCGGGATGGGACTTTAACCAGGAGGTCACGGTCAACCTGATCACGCTGAAGAGCGAGGAGGCTCGCGCCCAGGTTGCTGCGGAGAAGCAGATGCTGGAGGAGGCAGGCTTCAAAATCAAGATCGAGGAGATGGACAGTTCGGTCTGGGTGGAGCGATTCTACGACACGCACGATTTCGACGCGGTGCGGGTTGGTTTCGGTTCATTCCCCGATCCGGATGGGTTCCTCAAGTTCCACCTGACGACACAGGGCCGCAATGCCAACGGCTACTCCGAGGCGATAGGCGGCGATTTTGAGGAGAAGGTGATCGAGGCGGGCCAGCTGACAGACCAGGCCGCCCGCCAGGAGATTTACTTCGATCTTCAGAGAACACTCAACGACAACCCGTCGCACGCGCCGTTGTATGTTGGCAACAATGTCTGGGTCTTCAACGGCGGTGTGAACATTCCGGAGATCACCGACCAGGGCGTGGTGACGAGTCTTGCCGATCTGTCCAACCCGCTGCCCGCGAAACGGGACTGGTGGACGAATCTGGAGGGCTGGTCTTTCGACGGATAGGAATTGAAGAGAATGAAGGGAGAGGATGACGTCATCCTCTCCCTTCACGAACCAACCGGAGTTTGCGCATCTGCCTGCCCGAAGTGCGCACCGCCTCATGGCCAAAACCCCTCTTCCTGACAATAGCGCAGAGCTGATGGAGCTGACGAACCGCAAGAGCCCGAATACGGTGGCGGCTCGCTTTCGGCGGCACAAAGTGGCTGTGGCCAGCTTGGGGATTATCGCAGTTCTGGGATTTGCCGCGATTTTTGCGCCCTTCATCGCGATACAGGACCCCTACACAGTGGACCTGGACAGCATCCGGCAGCCGCCGAGCGCGGACCACATCCTGGGCACCGATTCTGCCGGGCGGGACATGTGGGCGCGCATGGTCTACGGCGCACGTATCTCGATGTCGGTAGGGTTCGTGGCCAATGTGATATCCATCTCCATCGGCGTGCTGATTGGCACCGTGTCAGGTTACGTTGGGGGGCGGATCGACAACATTCTGATGCGGTTCACTGAGCTGGTGATGAACTTTCCCACTTTCTTCGCGATCCTGATGCTGGTGGCTCTGCTCGGGCCCAATATCATCAACGTGATGGTGGTAATCGGTGTGCTGGGATGGGAGGGTCTGGCGAGGCTGCTGCGGGCGCAGGTGCTGTCGCTGCGGGAACAGGCATTTGTGGAGGCGGCCCTTTGTATTGGCACGCCGCATTCGCGAATCGTATTCCGACATATTCTGCCTAATCTTCAGCCTTATATCCTGGTGGCGGCGACGTTGGGCGTTGCCGGCACGATTCTGACGGAGTCGGCGCTTTCGTTTCTGGGGCTGGGCGTGCAGATACCGCAGGCCAGTTGGGGTAGTATGCTCAATTCGGCGCAATCATTGACGGTCTTGACAAACTCGCCATGGCTTTGGCTGCCGCCGGGCATTGCGATCTCGGTAGCGGTACTGGCGATGAACTTTGTCGGAGATGGTTTAAGAGATGCATTCGATCCGCGTATGGAGGTGTAAGAGTGCCTGACAAAGATGAAGCTGTTTACATTTCCGATCTTGCGCGCTGCCAGCCACAGAGTTTGCTCTCGGCGACGCCAAAACGCCGGGCCTGGCACGTGCAGCCGTACGAGACGGCAGAACTGAGCGGAAATCTGCTGAGTGCCGGAGAAGAGACGGCGGCCCCGGAGGTCTCGCTCGGTCTCGCACTGAGCGGATGGCATCGGATCTTTGTCGGGGTCTACCCCGACCATCGGGGACTCGGGTCGATTGAGTTGAAACTCAGCGGAGACCCTTGTTTTACCCATTTGAACATGGGCCCTGATTGGTCAGATTCCAGTCCGCACGGGCATAACATCTATGAACTCTTCTGGAAGGATGCCGATCTTACGGGCCAAGAGATGTTCATTCGCCAAGTCTGTACGCCAACCGGTTCATCAGACGAACCGGCGGCCGTGTCCTGCGAACGGACCAAACTTGCCTACGTCAAGATGGTCCCGTTGTCGGATGACCGGGTCAGGGAAATGGAGAGCGAGCGTCAGCGGACGGATACGCGCAGGCTCTTTGCCCACAACGACGCCCATGGGTATCTCTATCTGTACGGGACGGCGACTGAAGCGGCGGTTCGTAACGAAATTGAGCCCTACCGTCATACCGACTTTTCGCGTCTTTACTGGGAGTGCGGCGCCGGGGATTCGATGTTTTACCTTGGACAGGCGGGCCGCCTGCCGACTTGCGACGGGATCGAGGACTTTGACCGCCAGGGCGACCGACTGCACGCGGAATGTTGGCGAACGTTCCGAGATCAGCAACTGGATCCGTTTGTTGTGGCGCTGGAGGCGGCCCACGAAATCGGACTCAGCTTTCATGCAAGTTACCGCCCGGCGGGGTTTTTCTATCCGCCTCCATTGGAACAGTGGAATCCGGGAAGCCTTTACTTTTCGCGGCCGGACCTCCGCATGGTGGGCAAAGACGGCAGGATCGCGCCGCGCATCTCCTACGCGTTTGCCGACACGCGCCGATTTGTCATCAACCTGCTGCTTGAGGTCGCGCAGCATCCTGTAGACGGAATCTGCATCTTATATAACCGGCGGCCGCCGCTCGTGGACTATGAGCCGCCGCTGGTGGAAGGGTTCATCGAGGCCCATGGCGAGGACCCGCGGCGGCTGGCCGACGATGACCCGCGCTGGCTGGCCTACCGGAGTATCGCGCTGACGGCGTTCCACCGGGAGCTGCGAGAGGCGCTTGACGAGCTGGCCCGGGAGCAGGGAAGAGATCGGATAGTGGTTTCAGCCTGCGTGCTGAATCGGGAGGAGAACTTCCGGAACGGGCTCGACCTGGAGAGCTGGATCGCGGAGGGGCTGATCGACACCTTGATCCCGTACACCGATTTACCTGAATTGGACAGTATGGGTATGGCCTGGGAGGACGAGGAGGCGGTCGGTTATTTCGTCCGGCTGGTCGAGGGCACGTCCTGTCAACTGGCTCTCAATGTGATGCCGCGTCACATGCCGCCAGAAGTGTTCAGCCGAAAGGCGGCTTCACTTTACGCGCAGGGCGTTGAGAGTCTGTTCTTTTGGGACTCCGCCGGGCCGAGCGGACGCGCTCACTTCGGCGCGAGCTGGAACGCTCTTCGACACCTCGGTCACCGGGAGGAGATCGAGGCATGGCTTCGAGAAGGTGAGCCAAGCCTCCGCATCCCGTCGACTCAGCTGCGCAAATTGGGGGACTACGATCTCACGTACCAGACGCCCGGCTGACGGAAGATCTGATCAGAAGGGCGTTACTTGCGGCGGTCCCGGGTCGACGGCGAAGGCAAGTGCGTCGAAGTTGCGACGCATCAGGTCGAAGCGAAGGCCGGCATAGTCGGGGTCATTCCACAGGTTATCAAATTCGTTGGGGTCCTTCTCCAGGTCGTAGAGTTCGCCCTGTTCATGGCCGTGATAGACGACGATTTTGTAGCGACCGTCCCTGTACATCGTGGCGTAACTGCCTTCGTACTGGTTTCGACCGGGAACATCCGGATTCAGGGCACGGTAGTACTCGCAGCGGACGAAGTCGCGGTGCTGGTGGGGCGGGGCTTCGCCGCTCAGTATGGGCAGCAGCGATTGGCCCTGCATACGCAGCGGCACGGGCAGGCCTGCCAGCTCCAGCAGGGTCGGGGCGATGTCGACCAACTCGACCAGAGCGTCACTGACGAATCCAGCCGGTGCGGCCGGTGACGCTTCTTCGGGCGCGCCGGTCTGGGCGTCCTGCAAAGGACCTTCTTCCTCTTCGCCGGACCCACTGTCTTCGGGGCTCACTTCGGATTCCGGCTCTTCCTGCAAGGGAAAGTGTCCCGGCCAGCTGATAATCAGCGGGACCCTCACCAACCCCTCGTAGAAGCGGCAGCCTTTGAGAAGGAGACCGTGATCTCCGAGCATCTCGCCGTGGTCGCTGGTAAAGATGACGACGGTGTTTTCGCGTTGCTCGGTCTCTTCGAGCGCGGTCAAGAGACGGCCGACGTTTTCGTCGATCAGCTCGATCATGGCGTAGTAGGAGGCGATCACCTCCTGGGCGTTGAACTCTTGCGGGGGACGGGACTCGTTCTGAAAATCTCCGGGAATCAGAGCTTGTGTCGCAATGTCGCTCTGCCGGAACGGAGGGGAGGGCATCTTGGATGAATCGTATCGATCGCGATACTCCTGCGGCGGGTCGAAGGGGGCGTGGGGGTCGAACACGTTGATGCTCATCAGCCAGGGGCCTTTGCGTCGTTTCTCCGACAGGAATTCGATGGCGCGATCGGTACACCAGGTCGTCTGATGCAGCTCGGACGGGATAGAAGACGGGTCCTCTCGCAGATCGCGCAGCGCGTATCCTTGAGCGGACAACCAGGCGGCGTAGGCGTGGCCGGAGGGATAGCGGTCTTGCGGGTCATGGCTCCAGTGGAAGACTCTGTAACCGTCTTCTTCCGGGCGTGGTTCTTCGCGGCCGTGGGCGCCGGCGAGATGGAATTTGCCACTGAGGCCGCAGTCGTAGCCGCTGTCTGCAAGCAGGGCTGTTACGAGAGGCGCGCCCTCCCCCCATTTTTCGTTGCCGTTCATGCAGCCGCGCACGTTCCCGGGATAGCGGCCGGTCAGGAAGCTGGCCCTGCTTGGCGTGCAGATGGGGCTCTGGCAGAAAGCGTGCGTAAAGGCGACGCCTTCCGCGACCAGTCGATCCAGGTTGGGGGTGTTGATGTGGGGATTGCCAAGGGCGTGAACTGTGTCGAATCTCTGCTGGTCGGTGCAGAACCAGAGAATGTTGGGGCGCTCCTTTTGCATAGCCGGATCTCCTTCGTTCCTGAAATTTCCAGATGGACTATCTCTCAAAGTTTCGACAGCCCAAAACTCGAGATTATTGTCACCTGCATGTCTCTGCACGGTCTTTGAGCATGCGCTGTCTGAGGTGATCTACAAGCAGTTGAGACGGCCCTATGGATCAACACTTTTCGATATTTGAGTAGGGACGAGGCGGAACTTCCCTTTGCATTTCCCGGCTATTCGGCCGCCGGATTCTGAACGATCTTGTAGACAGCGCCATCCGCGTAGCCTGTGACATACAGGTCTCCCTCTTCATCTTCGCCGATACTGCTGACGGGGACTGATCCCCTCACGATCAGTTCGGCCAGCCAGGGTTGGTGTGCGGCCATACTCCCTGCGAGAGCCTCAGTGTTATCTTCCCGTGTGATGCTCCAGATGTCCCCTCTGCAAAAGTCGGCAAAAACAAAGCGACCGGTCAGTTGCGGAAGGGCGGAACCTCTATAGACGGCGCCGCCTACGATGGAACAGCCACGCGTGTGGTCGTATTCGGCTACCGGCAGCTCGAAGATCTTAGCCTCGCGACAGGGAACGGGAAGGTCGGGAAACCGCATACATCTGGTGCCTTCGATGGTGGGCCATCCGTAATTCTGGCCTCCGGGGCCGGAGGGCGGCACGTAGTTCAGTTCTTCGCGATCATTGTGCCCCGCGTCAGGCAGGTAGAGTTCGCCGGTTTGCTGGTCAAAAGCGAATCCCCAGGGGTTTCGCAGGCCAAGCGCCCAGATCTCGTCGCGGTGGGTTTCGTCCGAAACAAAGGGATTGCCGGGGGGGATTGCATAGGGTTCGACTCCAGATTCGACGTCGATTCGCAGGATTTTCCCCAGCAGCTGTTTCGGGTCCTGCGAGAAGTGGACAGGGGGACCATCACTTCCTCCATCTCCCATACCGACGTACAGGTATCCATCGCGAGGGCCAAAAGCAAGCCGGCCTCCGTTATGGACAACGTGCGGCTGATCGACGACGAGCAGGATTTCCTCACTGGCCGGATCGGCGACGTCAGGGTCATCTGTCGTCGTGAAGCGGCTGATGACGGTGTCGTCGTTGCTATCCGAGTAGCTGAGATAGAACCGTTGATTGGTGTGGAAAGTTGGAGGAAAGGCGACGTTGAGGAGACCGCGTTCTTCGCAGCAGTTTACCCGATCCGAGATATCGAGAAAGAGGGTATCGTTGGCCACTCCATTCTTGACGATATTGATGCGTCCCTGCTGCTCAACCACGAAGATCCGGCCGCTGTCGTCGCCGGCATGGGTAACCTGCACCGGCAGCACGAGCTCGTCCAGGATTTTTTCAAGCTGCATCGGGGGATGCGTCTCACTTTCATTTTGGAGAGAAAGGGGCGAACCAAAGATTCTCACTTCCCGCCAAGCGACCCAGCTGGGGCTGTCGAGGGTCTGAATGAGGATCTCTTTAGTGGGACGCGGGGGATTCATCTCAATCGCAAGTGTCTGCCCGTCCTCCGTGTATATTTCGGAAAGGTGTCGGAATCGCGTACGCACGCCCGAACCGTTGTCGACCCACAAGATATGGGTGGTGGGTCCGGAAGGAACCTGGGCAACGACCATCTCTATCCGCTCCACAAGGTACAGGTCGTCCAAGGCTATCGAAATCCATTGAGCGGGAAAGTTCTGCGAGTTCCAAGCGGTTTCGGGATCTCCGTCGGTGGCAAAATGTACCGAATCTTCTCCTGACGAGACGCGTCCTGTTGCCAGCAGAGCGACATTTGGACTCTCAGGCGTCGATGCTGGAGACGGCACGGGCGTTGGCGTGGCTGTGGAGGGGACTCTGGGAAGGACTGTTGGCGTTACGGTTTGGGCAGGCTGCTGGTTGACTGTGGGCGTCGCGGTGGGTTGTTCAGTCTCCGAACGAGCTGCGCAGGAGGTCAAGAGTATTCGTGTAAGAAGCAGGGTTGTCAAGACGACGGCGATTCTCATGGGCGGCTCATCAGCTGGGATCGATGTATGTCACTCTTGAATACTCGGCTGACCGATGATAGTACAAGGATGCAGAACGGAAAGCGCTTTCGACTCAACCAGGCAGGTCGTCGGTTTATCTCGCCGTGATCAAGAAAATTGTACCATTCTGGTATCCGGCGGCGTAGACGTTGCCTTCTTCGTCTTCGCCGATGCTGCTGACAGGGAAGCCGGCGTTTGCGAGGAGGGAACTGTGCCACATACCTTCTGCGCTTTCGGCCGCGGCATCTGCGATTCGCCTGAGTCCCCAAATGTCACCACGACAGAAATCGGCGAAAAGGAACAGCCCATCGAGCGCGGTGGAGGCAGAACTCCGAGAGACTGCCCCGCCAACGACTGCGCAGCCGCGAGAATGGTCGTATTCGGCAACGGGAAGCGTCAATCCTTCGGCGCTGCAGACGAGGGAATCATGCTCGAAGCAGATGTTTCCTTCCATGACGGCCCAGCCGTAGTTCTTGCCAGCCGGGCTGTCCGCAGGCTGATAGTTTACCTCCTCCCGAAAACTGCCTCCCACATCAGGAATAAAGAGATCTCCGGTAAGTCGATCAAAGGCGAAACCCCAGGGATTGCGCAGACCCAGCGCCCAGATCTCGTTGAGAGCGTCTTCTGAACGGGTATAGGGATTGTCAATTGGGACGGCGTAGGGTTCGGCGCCGGACTCCACATCGATGCGCAGGATTTTCCCGAGTAACGTGTCAGTTCTCTGCGCCATGTTGTCGGGATCGCGGAAAGTGCCGCCATCCCCACTGCCGATATAGAGGTAGCCGTCCCGGGGACCAAAGGCAAGGTGGCCGCCGTTGTGAACTTTATAAGGTTGGGCGATTTTCAGCAGGAATTCTTCGCTGTCAGATACCGCCCTATCCGGGTCGTCCGACGTCTTGAAACGGCTGACAACTGTATCGCCGTCCAAGTTCGAGTAGCTCACATAGAAGTGTTGGCTGTCGGCATAGAGTGGTGGGAAAGCAAGACCGAACAGACCCTGTTCGCCGCAGCAGACGACGCGTTCCGATATATCAAGGAAGGGGGCGTCATGGAGGTGACCTCCCTTGACGATCCTGATGCGTCCCTTTTGCTCGACCACGAATATGCGGCCGCTGCCGTCACCCGCGTGTGAGACCAGGACAGGAAGTTCCAAGCCATAGGCGATCTCTTCAAGCCTGACCTGAGGTGCCGTGAAGTCAGGCCTAGTGGTTTTGACAGGAGTTCCGAACACCTTTACTTCCCGCCATGTGACATCCTCAGAGCCCTTTAAGGAGAGTACCAGGACTTCATTTGCCATCTGCGGTGGATCAATAGGGACTGCCAGTGTCTTTTCTCTGTCGGGACGGACATCGTTGAGCCGCGTGAAGAGCGTGCGAGTTCCGGAGCCATTACCTAACCAGACCTCAAGGGCAACTGGCGCATCACCGTACTGCAAGAAATCCAACTCGATCTGATCAACCAGGTAGAGGTCTTCCAGGATGACAGAGTACCACTGCGGCGGGGGCTGTTTTGCATCCCAGCCGGTCGCCGGATCGCCGTCGAGCGCGAACGCAATGGTAGCGGGTTCGGACGAGGCCCGGCCCGAACCCTGGAGGGCAACATTCTTACGAATCGCGGTTACGTTCAGGTTGGCTGAAGATCTTTCGACGAGCGAATAGAGGACACCATCCTGGAAGCTGGTCACGTATACGTTTCCGTCCTGGTCCTGGCCAATGCTGCTGATAGAAATCGGCGCGTTTAACAGCAGCGTACTCTGCCACCCGTCTTGCTCCTCCTGATCCGGCCTTCTCAGTCCCCAGAGGCGACCACTGCAGAAGTCGGCATAGAGAAATAGTCCTTGCATGGCTGGGGAACCTGGGCCGCGGTAGACGACGCCTCCTGAGATCGAACATCCAAGGGAGTGGTCATATTCGGCAACAGGCAAGGTAAGCCCTTCGGCGCTACAGGGCACGACAAAATTGTCGAAACAGAGATTTCCTTCCATTTTGAACCAGCCATAGTCTTCGCCCCCGGCGCTGGCGGCCGGCTGAAAGTTAATTTCTTCGCGACGTCGGTTCCCCGAGTCAGGTATGAAGAGGTCCCCTGTAGCCAAATCAAAGGCGAAATTGCCAGGATTGCGAAGGCCCACGGCCCAGATCTCGTCGCGAAATCCTTCTGCTTGGGTGAAGGGATTGCTGTCGGGAACGAGGTACGGTTTTGTGCCGGATTCCACATCGATGCGCAGCAGCTTGCTGAGCAGGGTGTCCGAGTCCAGCGCCGGATTGTCGGGATAGCTGAAAGAACCTCCATCTCCGCTGGAGATGTAGAGAAAACCATCTCTTGGACCAAAGGCCATACTGCCGCCATTGTGGTGTTCAGCGGGTTGCTCGATGGTAAGCAGGACCTCCTCGCTGTCAGGGTCAGCCCTGTCGGCGTTTTCGGTGGTCTTGAAGCGACTGATGACGGTATGGCCGGCGGCATTGGTATAGCTTACGTAGAAATGGTTCTTTTCGGCATAGGAGGGCGGAAAGGCCATGTCGATCAGTCCGCGATGCGCGCAGCAGCGGACGCGGTCGGTTATGTCGAGAAAGGGAACAGTAAGGGCGGAACCATTTCTGACGATGCGGATACGGCCCATCTTCTCTGCTACGAATAGACGCCCTGTGTTGTCGCCGGCGTGTATAACCCGTACGGGCAGCTCCAGACCAAGAGCGACAGGTTGAAGGGTCAGACGGGGGGCGTTGCCAGCGGCCAAGGGGTCGATTACAGGTTGACCAAACACCCTTACTTCGCGCCAGGCTACCCAACTTGGGCTTTGAAGAGTGAGGATAAAGATCTCGCTCACAGTTTGGGGGGGATCCAGCTCCACGTTCAGGATCTGCCCGTCGGAGGTTGGCACGTTTGTGAGGCGTCGGAACAGAGTCCTGCTACCGGAACCGTTGTCCAGCCAGAGCTCATGAGACGTCGGACCGGCCGGCGCCTGCGTGATCACCATTTGAATTCTGTCGACGCGATAGAGATCGTCGAGAAGGACTGAGAACCACTGGGGGGCGGGTTGTTGTGAGCTCCAGACCGTGTCGTTGTCGCCGTCAATTGCGAGGATAGCGGTCTCGGCATCTACTCTCAGCAGGCCGGTCTGGTCTCTCGCAGAAGCGGTAGCAAAACCGAGTGGGGCGACATTTTCTCCGATAGGAGGCGTTCCGAAAGGGGAGGCTGTCCATTGGGATCCCGGCGAAAGGGAAACCGTCAGATTGGCAATCCCCGAAGGTGATTGATGGGACCGGCTCTGTGCCGATCCGCATGCCGCTGCGAGAGTGACAGACAGGCCCAGAATCGTCAGGCCAAAACACCTCTTAAAGGAAGTGTCGCAGTATCTTGCATCGGGATTGTGCCTGAACAGTTCCAAAGCTTCTTTGACGGCTTCCTGAATGTGGGAAAGCATTGGATCGAGAGCTATCGCTCGGCGAGGCTGAAGAGGACGCCGGCGTCTTCCGCGTGGCCGGTAAAGTAGACATTGCCCATTTCGTCGCTTCCTACGCTGCTCACGGGCATACCAGCCATGGCCAGGAGTGCGCTGCGCCACCTGATTTGGCCGTTGGGCTCTTCATCTCCTCCGAGTTGACTCAGACCCCATATTCGGCCGGTACAGTAATCGGCGGCGATAAATTCACCCTGCAGGTCAGGGAACGCGTCACCGCTGTAAACGGCTCCGCCGACGATAGCGCATCCATGGGTACGGTCGTAGTCGGCCACTGGCAGGGTAAGGCCCTGTGCGCTGCAAGTGAGAGTATCGTGTTCGAAGCAGATGCTTCCTTCCATAACGGGCCAGCCATAGTTCCGCCCGCCGCGACTGCCTACCGGCTGGTAGTTCACTTCCTCGCGCTTGTAGTTGCCCGTGTCCGGCAGATAGAGAGCGCCGTTCCGTTTGTCAAAGGCGAATCCCCATGGATTGCGAAGGCCCAAGGCCCAGATTTCCGGCCGGTACCCGTCAGTGTTGACATAGGGATTGGAGGCGGGTATCCCGTAGGGGGATTCGCCTGATTCTACGTCGATTCGAAGCAGCTTGCCCAGCAAGGTATCGGTTGTCTGCCCACGGTTTTCGGGATCGCGGGGAAGGCCGCCGTCTCCGCTGCCGATATACAGAAAGCCGTCATGTGGACCGAATGCCAGGTGTCCGCCGTTGTGATTCTCGTGAGGCTGGTCGATGGTAAGGAGGATTTCCTCGCTGCTCTCATTCGCTCGATTGGGGTCGTCGCTCGTGGTAAAGCGACTAACTGTGGTGGATCCATCGCTGTTCGTGTAACTCACGTAAAAGCGGCGAGAACCGGGATAGGTCGGGGGAAAGGCCAGCCCGAACAGGCCGCGTTCCCCGACGCAGCAGTTCACGCGCTCGGAGATGTCCAGGAAAGGTTCGTTCCTTGCGACGCCGTCTTTAATGATGCGGATGCGTCCCGGCTGTTCGACCACGAAGATGCGTCCACTGCTATCGCCGGCATGCGTGACCCGCACAGGATATTGCAGTCCTGATGCGACTTCGACGACTGCAAATGGGAGTTCCTCCTCTTCCGATGCGGAGCTTTCAGGCTGCGTTCCGAATACTCTGAATTCACGCCAGGCGACCCAACTTGGACTGTGAAGGGTGAGAATCAAGACTTCGTTCACAGACTGCGGAGGGGCGACCGGAACGGCGAGGGTCTGGCCATCTTCGGTGTGGGCACTGGACAGGCGTTTGTAGAATGTGCGCAGGCCGGACCCGTGGCCCAGCCATATCTCATGGGTTGTGGGGCCAGGGGGCGCCTGCGTGATTACCAATTCCACTCTGTCAACAAGGTATGTCTGGTCGAGGACGATGGCATACCACTGCGGGGCAGGCTGCTTTGAACTCCAGATCGTTTCGGTATCGCCGTCAATCGCCAAGTATGCTTCCTCATCGACGATGAGATGGTCTTCGGGCCCTCTGACGTAGGCGAGTCCGGATGCCAGAGGGGCGACATTCTCGCCAAGGGGAGGCTGAACCAGGTGTGCGGCATCTCTCGAGCGCCCCGGAGATACGGAAAAAGTCAGACTGGCTATCGACTCAGCCTCACCAGGGGATTCAGGGTCGGTTCGGGCGAAATCCGATGCAGTGGAATTGGAAGCTGAAGCACAGGCGCTCAAAGTGATAGTGAAGCAGACGATGAGGATTGACAGTTTACTGCCTGGTTTTGCTTGGAAGTTCATGGTTGGGACTGCGTCCTGATGGGTCGCTTGCGATTCAGACACGGAATAGGGAGCAGAGGGCGCAGTTCAGAACGCCGGCGCGGCAACCGACATCCGTCCTTTTGCCACACATTTGCTTCGCTCACAGGGAATACGGATCGACGGCGTCGCGCAGGCCGTCGCCGACAAAGTTGAAGGTGAGGACGGCGGCTATGACGAAGAAAGCGGGGATCAGGAGCCACGGCTGCTGCAGGAGGACGCTCACCAACTGGGCTTGCTTGAGGAGGGCGCCCCAACTGGTCTGAGGCGGCTGGATGCCGAGGCCGAGAAAGCTCAGGGCGGTCTCTGCGAGAATCATGCCGGGGATGGCGAGGGTGGCGACGACGATGATGTGGCTGAATGCGTTGGGGAGCAAGTGGCGGAAGATGATGCGGGCGTCGGACGCGCCGGCGGCTCTGGCCGCGAGCGTGTATTCCATCTCACGGAATGAAAGCACCTTGGCGCGGACCTGCCGCGCCAGGCCGGTCCATTCGATCAGGGAGAGGATAACAGAGATGGCGAAGAACCGCTGCAGCGGGGACCAGTTCGGCGGCATGGCTGCGGCCAACGCCGCCCACAGGGGGATCGCAGGAAAAGACATCAGGAATTCGATGATGCGCTGGATCATCGTATCCAGCCCGCCGCCGTAGAAGCCGGAGACTGTGCCGAGGGTGGCGCCGAAAATGATGGTCAGGATGACGCCGACCAGCCCGATCGTCAAAGATATCCTTGCTCCCATGAAGACGCGAGCTACCATATCGTGGCCCAGATCGTCGCTGCCCAGCAGATAGAATACCCCGGGGGCGTCAACCCCGTAGAGGTGTCGGTTAAACGGAATGAGCCCGAAGAGTTTGTATTCGTATCCCTCCACAAAGAACTTTATCGGATACTTTGCTTCATGGATCTCGCTATATACAAAGCGAAAGGTGTTCATGTCAAGTTCGCTGTCCAGGCCGTAGACAAAGGGGCGGAGATGGAAGTTCCCTTGCTCGTCTCGAAAGCGGGGCAGCTGGGGAGGCACGAATACATAGTCTTCGTGGACTTCGGTATAGGGGACGGGGGCGATGAAGTCTGCAAAAATGGCAGAGGTGTAGAGGAGGAGGAGGATAACGCCGCCGCCAATGGCAAGCTTGTTGCGAAGAAAGCGGCGGCCGATCAGCCGGGCAGGTGAGATGGCCGTCGTCTGGCGGGCCTCTTCAGTGGAAATAAGATTGACGGTTGAAGCGCTGGTCGCCATGGTCAGGTATAGCGGATGCGGGGATCGATCCAGACGAGCAGGATATCGGCCAGAAAGTTGCCGATAACCAGGAGTCCTGCCAGAAATACGAGGAAGGTGCCGGCCAGATACATATCCTGCTCGAGAAGGGCAGTGAAGTAGAGTGGCCCCGTTGTGGGCAGGCTCAGCACCATCGACACGATGGTTGCGCCCGAGATGATTTGCGGCAGGCTGGTGCCGAGAATCATTACAAGAGGATGGATGGCGTTACGCGCAGCGTGGACGAAGATGACCCGCCGTTCGGGGAGTCCCTTAGCGCGGGCGGAGGTGATGTAGGCGATTTTGAGAACATCGAGCAGATTGCCGCGCATCATCCGGATCAGCCCGGCAGTGCCGGATGTGCCGACCACCAGGACGGGGATCCACATGTGTTTCAAGAGGTCCCACAGCTTGGCGAAATTCCATGGGGCATCCTGGTACTCTGGCGAAAAAAGTCCTCCTACAGATTGATCGAAGACCATAGCCGCGATGACCATGAAGATGAGAGCAAGGAGAAAGTTGGGGATTGAGAGCCCAATCATGCCGACGGTCGTAAAGAAATGATCGCTGGCCTGGTACTGGTGGGTGGCCGAATAGATGCCGATGGGGATAGCGATCAGCCAGGTCACAATAAGGATTGTGATTGAGATCAGCATGGTCAGAAACAGCCGTTCCCAGATCAATTCGCTGACGTCCTTATTGTAGGCGAACGACCGGCCGAAGTCTCCCTGGACAAAACCGGAAACCCACTTCCAGTACTGCACATAGATCGGCTGATCGAGGCCGTACTGATTCACTATGGTTTCCAGCTGGCTTGCCGTAGTCGTTGTACCCTGGGCTTCCAGTTGTTCCCGATAGACATCCAGGTAGGAGCCAGGCGGAAGGTTGATGATCACGAAGCCCACGATCGAGACAAAGAACATCGTGACAAGCATATAAAGAAAGCGAGGGACGATAAAGCTTTGCAAGGGCGGCCTCCGAAGGGCAGCTTGCTCTGCGTTTCTACACGATCACAGTATACAGGAAAGGGGAGGATTGCACGCGCTTTCGCAGTCACCCGAACAGACTATCGATTGAACGTACGAGGGAGAGAGGAGCGCTGAAACGCCACCTCTCTCCCTTTTCAATCACCCGCTCACTGTACTGGTTCTGTCCTATTCGACGACGAAGTAAACTTCCGGATAGGTCATGGCGCCCGGCATGCCGAGTACGCCCGGGCCGTGCCAACCGCCCAGCGGAAGGTCATCGCGAGTAGGTACGTTCAGAATCTGGTTGCCTGCCACAATGATGTTAGGTGGATCGGCAATGCCGCCCAACAGGAAGGGACCTTCGTCGATGTGGATCTGGATGATCTGGAAGGTGAGTTCGTCGCGCTTGTCGACGTCGGGCTCGGCGATCGCCTGCTTGTACAGTTCCCACATTCGGTACATGGGATCGTCGACCGGGATCTCCTCACGCGGAGGTGTACGATCGCGCGGGTCGAGGTCCAATTCGGTCCCCTCTTTGGGTGTGCCTTCTGCCGCCATCCAGGCTCCGTACAAGGGAGCCCAGCGTCCGCCGCTGCCGTATGAAACCAGCCAGGCAGGATAGGTGAGCAGGTCGGGTCCGTCCGGTGCGCCGCCGCCATAGAGGCGAATGTCGTAGGTGGCGCTGGTCGTCATGACACCCAACTGGGAACCCGGAATGGAGTTTACGAATGCGTTGAGGCCGATCGCTTTCCAATCCTCAACCATCAACTCGGCGGTCTCGATGAAAGCCGTATTGCCGGCCGGGAAGTCGATGCGCACCTCCAGCGGGGAGCCGTCGGGAAGGTCACGGAAACCGTCACCGTCCTGGTCGGTGACGTCGATCTCGTCGAGAAGGCTGGCGGCCAGTTCCGGATCGTAGGTGACGGCGGAATCGCGCCAGGCTATCAGCATCTGCTGGCCCTTTTCCGTGCGGTTAAACTGACCGGAGTTGGGTGACATTGTTCCTGTGCTGGCGGACTCACCCAAGCCTAAGAAGGTAATTTTGCGAATTCTCTCGCGGTCCATGGCGTGGGACAAAGCGCGCCGATACTGGACTGTGCGCACGACTGCGCGTTTGGCGTCGTCCGGATTATTCCAGTTAACGCCCCATGCGGGCGCGCCACCGGCTCCGTTATCCCAAAGGAGTACGCGATAGTCGCCTTTGGACTCATTTTCCTTAAGGACTGCCAGGTCGCGGAGCGATAGATGGGGATGGGCGTGGAAGTTGACGTCGCCGTTGAAGATGCGCAACTTCAGGACCTCAGCGTTCTCAGAGAAGGTCACTTCCATTCTGTCGATATAGGGCAGTTGGTTGCCGGCGGTATCGACGGCGTAGTAGTAGGGATTTCGCTCAAGGACCATGCGATTGCCAGGCTCAAGCAGTACCGGCATCCAGGCGTTCAGGACGGGCCTATCCGGGTTAATCCACCAGTCCTGTTTCTCGGTAAACTCCTCATAGTCGGCAGCATCGGAGTATTTCGGATGGAACTGCTCCAGGTAGTGGCGCGGATAGGGGCCGAAATTGCCTGAGATGCCGCCGTTGACGAAGGCTGCCAATTCGATGTCCACCAGCGGGGCTGACGCAGCGAATTTGAAGCGAATCGTATAGTCGTCGACTTTCTCGGCGGTCATTGGCTGGCCACCCACGAGCGTCCACGCGGGCATTGCCATCGGATGGTCGGGGTTGGCAGCCATATCCTCCCACCAGAAGAGAACGTCGTCGACGGTAAAGGGATGTCCGTCGGACCACTTGGTCCCTTCGCGGAAGTAGAAGGTCCACTCTGTGGCGTCAGCGTTAATCTCCCAGGCTTTCGCCAGCCCTGGTCCGACCGCGGTACCGCCCTCTTCCCAGTGCAGGGGTGAGTGGCCGTACATGTAGCTGGCGGTGTCCTGGAGGTTGCTGCGGGTGGTGGTGCGCTTCAGCGTGCCTCCGTATTTGCCCACTTCAATCCAGGGCAGGTCGATGACCAGTGGATCGATGGGAATGCGCTCTTCAAGGGGTGGCAGATCGCCGGCGGCGACCATCTCAGCGAGCTGGGGCGCCTCTTTGCCTGACATCATCGCGTCGTCGGCGCCTTCATCGCTATCCTGCTCGGCTTCTTCAACTGCGGTCGGCTCTTCGGCAGCAGGCTCTGGTCCGCCGCCGCACGCCGAGAGGACCAGGGCAAGCGCCAAGAGCAAGACCCATACAGTCTTAGCGGAGCGGCTCACCTGGCTCGATCGGATTCGGTACATGGGAATCTCCTTTAGAGTTTGGAAGTTGCTCAGGCAGAGACAAGAGATAAAGTATCAGCCGGATGGGTACTTTTCAGTGGCGTACGTCAATGTGGTAGAACTCCGTATGATAGCCGGGCCAGCTGGTGTTGCGCCGGTCCGCTTCGGTTTCCTGGGGAACTGACAGCGTAACCCAGTTGCCTTCCTGGACCGCTGCGGACCCTCTGGCCTGATGGCGGCAGATAAGCTCGTTTCGCAGTCGTTCGAGATGGGGTGAGGATTCCTCTGCACCTGAAAGGTTGCACAGTTCTTGCGGATCGTTTTCCAAATCAAAGAGTTGCTCGCTACCACCTACTGGGAACCAGATGTATTTCCAACAGCCGTCAGTGATGGCGTAGTTGCCTGGCCTGTTCGGGCCGCCGAGTGCTGATTCCAAGTAAGGCCGCGGCTCGATTTCTCCTCTCGCCAGGGCCACAAGATCGAGGCCGTCGACATCGCTCGGGGGCGTGCCGCCCGCAGCTTTCACTGCGGTTGGCAGAATGTCGGCGAGAGTTACCAAAGATTGGTTGCGCGTTCCGTGCCGGCGGTTGTCCCAGCCTTGCGGCATGCGCAAGGCAAAGGGCACGTGGGCGGAAGGTTCGTGGAAGAAGCCCTTGCCGCCGGCGCGGTGGTCTCCCAGGTACTCGCCGTGATCGGAGGTGTAGATGATGAGCGTATCATCGAAGATGCCCATATCCTGGAGCGCGGCGAAAACCCGACCCATGTTGTAGTCGATCTGGGTGATAACGCCGTAGTAGGCGGCGCGCGCCTCGCGGATGATTTCCGGGGGCATCAGGTCGAAGGACTGTTTTTCCCGCATGAGGCGAAATGCGTAGGGAACGTCCTCGCCTTCACTCCAGTCGCCAAAGACCGGCTGCGGGATATCACAGTTGCGATACATGGAATAGTAGGGCTCCGGCGGATCGATCGGGGGGTGGGGCTTGGAAAAGGAGCACCAGAGGAAGAACGGCATGGTGGGGTCGCGGCGCTCGCGGATGTACTCGACGCACTGCTCGGCGGTCCAGGACGTTAGTGTCAGGGCTTCGGGGACGGTGGCCATGCCAGGGTAGAGTTCATTCTGACCGAGGCCGTGGCGCATGGGCTGTACGTCGTAGCCGCGACGCGCCATGTGGCGGTAGTAGTCCTCGGGCAGGATCATTTCCTGGAAGCCGTGGCGGGCGCGCTGGGGCGTGAAGTGCATTTTGCCGATGGCTGCGGTCTGATAGCCCAGTTCGCTCATGCAGGTGGGCAGTGTGTTACGGGTGTCGGGGATGGCGCGCGAAGACGGCCCGTTGCCGGTCATTCCGTGGGTCGTAACGAATTTCCCAGTCATTATCGACATGCGCGAGGGTACGCAGACCGGGCAGTCTCCGTAGGCGGAAGTGAAGTTGATCCCCTCCCGTGTCAGGTGATTGAAATGGGGCGTGCGCATGAACGGGGGCGCGGCGTCGCCTGCGGCGTCATAGCGCTGCTGGTCGGTTGTTATCAACAGGATGTGGGGGCGTTCCATGTGCTACGCATCCGATTGTGAAGAGGGAAAGTGGGACCGAGTATTGCCAGGGAGTGCAGGCGAGATTTTAGCATAGCCCGCGAAGC
The DNA here is from genome assembly GCA_965200615.1 of Caldilineaceae bacterium. Classification (GTDB taxonomy): domain Bacteria; phylum Chloroflexota; class Anaerolineae; order Caldilineales; family Caldilineaceae; genus Bin5. The sequence goes on from OZ241377.1 coordinate 5,030,653, forward strand.
AGACCAAACTCAGGGCAGAGGAGACACATTCGGACAGGCTTGCAGTTCCTCGCCTGGGGGAGAGTCTTGTTATCAACAGGAGCGGAGGAGGGAAGCAGGGGGAACACCGTTTCTGATGAAAGTTGCCGACCTCCTGCCATTTGCTTCACTTGCCTGACTTTGCTACTCTTCCCACCGCAAACAGAGTTTCCCGGAAAGTCAGCGCACCCGCCTATCCAGGTCATGAATCTTGCGTTAGCCGCTGGGATAGACGGCGGGAAACTCATAGCATCGCTGCGGGGATCTTGGCTATGGGACTATCGGACGTATAACGGGACAGGCGTTTGCCAACATGGTCAGGAAGCCGTCCGGGGTTGCGGAAAGTGGACAGATACTTGCGGCACTGCATGAAAATATTGAGAGTAACACGAGCGAAAACAGATCCTGGAGAGTGTGATGAACGAGTCAAACCGCCCCAATCTTCTCTATATACACTCTGACCAGCACAGTCCTCACGTGACCGGCTGTTACGGCGATGATTTGGTTGAGACACCGAACCTTGACCGCCTCGCGGCCAACGGTGTGGTTCTCGACAACGCCTATTGTTGTTCGCCCATTTGCGTTCCTTCCCGGATGTCGATGCTCAGCGGGCGTCATCCTTATCAGAACGAGGTCTGGACAAATGAACACGGCCTCGATTCAAGGATTCCCACGATCGCACATGCGATGGGCGCGGCGGGTTATCAGCCAGAGCTGGTCGGCAGGATGCATTCAGTCGGGCCGGACCAGCTTCACGGGTATGCGGCCCGTTTTGTCGGCGATCATGGCGCGAACCATCCTGGCAACCCGGGCCCCGATCGCGGCATTCTGAGTGTAACTGCGGGCCCACACTACCTCAGCCTCACGCGCTCCGGCCCAGGCCAGAGCGCCTACCAGGTTCATGACGAGGACGTTACGGCGGTGACGGTCGGTCGCCTCAACCGGTTGGGCGTGCAGAAGCGAGCCGGCCTCTTGAAGGAGCCCTTCAGCCTGTCGGTTGGGCTTATGCTTCCGCACCCGCCCTATGTTGCCCGGCAGGAGGACTACGACCGTTACGCGGACTCGATGCCACTGCCCCGCAAGTCCGCGCCAGCGCTGGAGGAGCAGCATCCCTTCCTGCGATGGTGGCGGGAATCCACCGGCATCAAAGCGATGGACGATGTTGAGGTTCGGAGGGCGCGCGCCGCTTACGCCGGGCTTGTGTACCGCACGGACGCCATGGTCGGTCAGATCCTGGATGCACTGATCGAGAACGGACTCGACGACAATACACTGATCATTTACACATCCGACCATGGTGACATGCAGGGCGAGCACGGCCTGTTCTGGAAGCATGTGTTCTACGAGGAATCTGTGCGCGTTCCCTTGATCATGAGCTGGGCCGGCCGGATTCCGCCGCAACAACGCTGCGAGCGGGTCATCAGCGCGGTTGACGTAGCTGCGACCATGTTGGACGCAATGGAGGCGCCCGCGCTGCCCAACGCGGCCGGCCGCAGTTTTCTGTCCCAGATCGATGGGGGGAACGAGGCTTCCACATGGGAGGACCTGGCATTCTCTGAGTACTGCACCGACAAGTTCGGCCCGCCGGAGGGAGCGTACCAGCGCATGTTGCGGCGGGAAGAGTGGAAATACATCTACTATCACGAAATGCCACCTCAGCTCTTCAACCTGAAAGAAGACCCGGAAGAGCTGGTCGACCGTTCGGAGGACCCAAGTTGCCTGACGATCGTGCAGGAAATGAACAACGAGGTCCTGCGGAACTGGGACCCAGAACAGGTGCGGCAGAAGATGGCACAGAAGAGAGCCGACGAGCCGCTTCTGACGGCTTGGGCACGCAACACGGGGCCGGAAGAGCGCCATCGCTGGCCCATGCTTAAGGAGATGAACTGGCTGGCGTGACTCAACGGAATCACTGTGTCTTGAGCGGGCTTTGCCCTGGCGCCGAACTGCAGAATCCGCCACTCTTGCATCTGTCACTGCAAACCTTCCTGGCAATTCCAATAGAGGCGACGACTTCCGTATCTGACGAGGTCCGGAGCTGACGCGCCTGTGCTCTCTTGCGCCACGATCGCTCGGTAAACTCCTCTTTCTGAGCGAACCCAATCCACTGTGCAATATATTGGTTTTTTGGCAAGAGCGGACTTGAGCGCTGCCTGCGTCTGGATATTCATTGCCTTCGAAGGTTGAATTCAGAGGATTACATTCGATGCGCGGCGCACTGTGCCTTTGAGCCGGGAATTTCCTTCTGGATTCAGGTTCGCTGCGAGCGGCTTCTGTTGGGGACGCGGGCGGCCTTGCCCACAGAGGCTTGAGGGGGCTTGTCGGGGGCATTGAGCAGAACTCTTGTCCATACAGGGGGACATTACAGGCGGCATTGGGGTCTTAATTGCCAACGGGACGTTGGGATATTTTGATCACACTAAAAAGTGGATAGAATGTTGCCATGGCTACTGTCGCCCGACGGATTAAGCCGAAATTTGCTGTCTCCAGTCCCCCTCTGAGGCGGCAATCGAGCCGGCAGGTTCGCATTCTGGTACAGTTGTCAGCGTTGACGGCTGCGATCGCTGGACTCTGGTTGCTCTGGGATTTGACGGCAAGCACAGTCGAAATCGAAGTGGACGGAGTCACCATTTCGGTGCAGACCCACAGGCGAGTTGTGGGTGATTTGCTGACCGATGTCGGCCTGTTACTGGGACGGGTGGCGGTTGTTGAAGAAGTGTTGGCCGGAGACACTCGTATTACCGTGCGTGTGACAGAGACGCACGCTCAGGCCAATGTTGCCTCAGCGGCAACGGGAGATGACGCGGCCAAGGCGGCGCTCCGAGAAGGACTGCGGGTTTCCCACGATCTGAACACAAGAATCACCGATGGCCTGCGGCTGTTCATAGAGCGGCCGCAGTCTTTCCGGATCCTGGCGGACGGTCGGGAGACCCAGGCATCGAGCTGGGCGAAGACACCTGCCGAACTGATGACCGATGCGGGAATTCCCTTTAGCCCACGCGACCAAGTGCTGATTTACGGGACGGCAATTGGTTGGGACGACACGATGCCGACAGGGCCAGCTCGAATCCACGATACGCGGATTTCGGGCGGCCCGGACTGGGAACAGGTTGAGAGAGTACCGCTCCTCATTGAGATCAAACGCTCGGTCCGGCTAACTGTTTACGAAGACTCGGTTCCTTATACGATACACACGCTGGCCGAAACTGTGGGAGAAGCGCTTCGCGATGCCCAGATCACGATCTATCTTGGTGATGAAATCCAGCCGAGCCTGGGCAGCCGGGTCAGCTCAGGGCTGCGCGTGTTCATCCGGCGCAGCACACCGGTCAGTCTATTGGCAGACGGCGTGCTCTACAAGACGCGTACACAGAGCGAGAATGTGGGAGACATGCTTACGGAGGTTGGCGTTGGCCTCACCGGCCTCGACGAAGTATCGCCGCCCCTGGGCGCCGCCCTGTACCCGGACATGCAAATCCAGATCGTGCGAGTGCGGGAGGAGATAGAAGTCGAGGAAAAGATTGCGCCATTCGGGACCGAGTGGGTGGGAGACCGGGCCCTTCCGATCGATACCATCATTGATCGACCCGGTGCTGAGGGCATCACCCGGCGACGATTCCGGGTTCTCCTTCGAGACGGCCAGGTGGTCGAACGCAAGCTTGAAGACATGTGGGTCGCCCAAGAGCCGCGGAACAGGGTGAGAGTGTACGGTCAGAAAATCGAACCGAAGACCTTTGTTGCCGAAGACGGTCAGGAGATCACTTACTGGCGGACGATCAGAATGAGGGCGACCAGCTATAGTGCGTCTACTGCCGGCGTCTCGCCGAGTGCACCTTGGCACGGGTTCACACGAACGGGGGACCGGATGCGGAAAGGGGTCGTGGCGGTAGACCCGAGAATCATTCCGCTGCACACCAAGGTCTACGTACCGGGGTATGGATTTGGGGACGCGCTGGATACAGGCGGCAACATTCAGTTCCGGCGCATTGATCTGGGTTATGACGACCATAATCTCGTGCTGTGGAGCCGTTGGGTTGACGTTTACCTTCTCTGGCCGCCACCGCCTGAACATCAGATCGAGTGGGTAATCCGTAACTGGCCGATTGAACCGCAGTAGCGGCCAGCCCTTAGTCAGGTAGCAGAAAATAGGCGTGCCAACTGAAAAGTCAGTTGGCACGTTTTGATTTTCGCGGTTTTCCTCAATTTGCAGTGTCAATGGTCGGTGGCTTCCATGTGAGGATTATGGCGCTATGCAGCGAGGGTCAGGTGTCAGGGGGCGCTTACGGCCGACCGCCCGGAAAAGGTTGATGGCAGCGGGTAAAGACAGTTAGCGATCGGGATGAAATTGTGTCGTAACTTTCCCAAGTTACCGTGATAGTATTATGGGACAGTTCGCTCATTCCCCTTCGGCGGCTGCAGCAACAGGGTTTCAGACTTGGTCTGGCGGCGCAGACTGGATACGAATGCAAGCTGAATCGCGGAAGTCAACTACGTTGGTCGCATATATCGTCTTGGGCGCGGTCATTCTGGCCGGGCTGGCGTTAAGGACCTGGAACGTCAGGTTTGACGGCGGGTTAAATTCCCATCCGGACGAGCGAAGCACGACGTGCTTTTATGCGCCGACGATTGGCTGGCCTTCGAGTGTTGACGAGTTTCTTAACCCAAGACGCAGCCCGCTCAATCCGTTGTGGGACCGCCAAAACGACCGGCGACGCTCGTTTACCTACGGCCATTTTCCGCTCTACCTGGGCATTCTTATCGGAGAAGCGCTGAGTGATCTGGCCAAACCGGCAGGTCTGCTACCCCTTCCCGCTCGGTCGATAGAGATGATGGAGCGGGCCAATACGGCCTGTGAGGGGGTGGCTGTTGCCGGTCGGTTGATGATGGCCTTGCTGGATACATTGACAGTTTTTCTCCTTTTCCTGCTTGGGAGAAGACTTTACGGCACATACGGTGGCATACTGGCGGCGACTCTATACGCGTTCACTGCCCAAGCGGTTCAGCTCAGCCACTTCTTCGCCATGGATCCGGCAAGCACGACGTTTGTTGTCCTGGCTGTCTACGGCGGCGTGTTGATGGTCCAGGAAGGTTCATGGCGGGGCGTGCTGCTGGCCGGCATCGGCGCAGGGTTGGCAGTTTCTTCCAAATTCAGCGCGCTACCTGTCCTGGCCGTTCCTTTGACAGCGTCGTTCATCGCGGGGTGGAGGGATGAGAGCCAGACTAAGGCAGTTGGGGAAAGGCGGGGGACAGGTTCCTCATTTTACTCTTTCCTGGTTGCGATGCTGGCCGCGGCCATCGTTTTTTTCATTTCCAGCCCGTACGCGGTGCTCGACTGGCTGAGTTTCATCCAGGCTACTCTGGTGGAACAGGGTCGGATGGTGCGCGGGGTGGCAGATCTGCCCTTTACACGCCAGTATCGCAATACAGTTCCCTATCTCTATTTCATTGAGCAGCAGGTTATCTGGGGGATGGGCCTGCCCCTGGGTCTGGCGGCGCTGGCCGGCAGTGCCTGGGCGTTGGGCAAAGCAGTCCTTTTTCGGGCCAAAGGCGGTGAGCTTGTGGTTTGGGCCTGGTTGGCGCCTTACTTCGGCATCACCGGCGCCTTTATGGCCAAGTTCAACCGATACATGAGTCCGGTGCTCCCTTTTGTGCTGCTTTTCACAGCGGGACTGATCATCTGGCTGCTACAGGTCAGAGTCGGCCCGAGGTACCGGCTTGCAGCACGTCTTCCGGCGGTGCTGCTGGCCCTGATTGCGACAGGAGGTGGGTTGTTCTGGACGCTTGCGTTTACGAACGGGGTCTATGCCAGCGAGCACACTTGGATGTCGGCCAGCCGGTGGGTCTATGCAAACGCGCCGGCCGGCTCGGTCATATTGTGGGAGTCGTGGGATGACCCGCTGCCGAAGAGCTTGCCCGGCGAGCCCGGGATGGATATGGGCAGCCATGGACTGCGCCATATCGACTGGTCTCCGTACGAAGAGGACACGGAGGAAAAGTACGAGATTCTGCGGGAGAAACTGCAGGAGGCCGACTACATAATCTACAGCTCCAAGCGCATTTACGATAGCGTGGATGAACTGCCGGCACGCTATCCGATGACGATTCGCTATTACGAGTTGATGTTCAGTGAGCGGCTGGGATTCGTCCATGCGGCCAACTTTGAAACGCCACCCAGTCTGCTTGGGCTGACCTTCCGGGACCACAGCGCCGACGAAAGCTGGAGCCTGTATGACCACCCAAGAGTGTCGATATTTGCCAAGAAGCGGGCGCTGAGCGGCGTAGAGATTGACAGTCTGCTTAAGGGGTCGTGGGAGGGGGCGGTCCACTGGGATCGGGGGCGTGACCCACCCCTCTCCTTTATCCTGAACGCGATCGGATTGGGCAGTACACCGGAGAGTCAAGACCGGGGACTGATCAACATCGCTCTGGCGCTTGTGCAGGGGCAAGGGATCCCTGAAGATAGAGGACAGGAGCCTGTCGACAGTGCGGAGAGGTCGAGACCGTCCCTTCTACTGGGATCGCCGCTAAGGGAACTGCCGCTTGTTGACAATTACAGATGGAACACGGTCGCGAGCAACGCGCACTGGCTGGCGGTGGGTTGGTGGTGGCTGGTTGTCTCTACGCTTGGCTGGATCGCGTGGCCGTTGGCCTTTGTTCTGTTTCGCGGGCTGCGTGATCGGGGGTTTCTGCTGGCGAAGACACTTGGCTGGCTGGTGAGCGGGTGGCTGCTGTGGGTTTTTGCCAGCTCAGGTCTGGCGCAGAACACGGTACGCAATGCATGGCTGGTCGCGGCGATGTTTGCGCTCGTCAGCGCCGGGATTCTGTTTTTCACGCGGCGGGATATGCTGTCGTTTGTGCGGCGCATGTGGGGAATTCTTCTGATCGGAGAGGCGCTTTTTGCGGCCTCGTTCCTGTTCTTCGTGTTAATCCGGCAGGCGAACCCGGACATTTGGCAACCATGGTTCGGTGGCGAAAAGTTTATGGAGTTCGCGTTTTTGAACGGGATTCTGCGAAGTCCCTATTTTCCCCCTGTGGACCCTCATTTTGCCGGCGGCTACATCAACTATTACTACTATGGAATCTATTTGGTCGGTTATGTAATCAAGTTGACCGGCATCTACGCCGAAGTGGCCTTCAATCTGGCCATTCCCACGTTGTTTGCTCTCACAGTCGTAAACGCGTTTGCCGTGGTCTATTCTGCAGGCAATATACAGCCGCGCCGGTCTCGCACAGGGCGTCAGTCAGGGGCGCAGAGGCAGCCGACGGCGCTGCCTGGGCCTGCCCTGCCAGAGGAGGTCGCGGGCGGCGCGTTTAAGGTGGATGCAACCCAGGATTCACCTGCTGCCGGGCAAATCGGCAATCTTCCGTGGCGACATGGCGCAGATCTGCAGCCGCCGCTTACCGTGCATGACAGTACTCATTGGGCGCTCGAAAGGGGCGAGCGGCCGGAGGCAACCGGCTCAATCAGCTACGCTGAGGCAGAGCACACCGGCTTAGGACCGGATGCGGAAAAAGATGCGAGCGGGCGCCCATCAGGAGGGGCGCAGTCCAACGATCGACCTTATGTACAGGAACGTCCCTGGCACGAAGGCATTGGCGCGGCACTGCTGGCACCGCTGTTTGTCGCGATCTTCGGCAATCTGGCAGGCTTCGGACAGCTGGTCCTGGCGCTGCGCAATGTGAGCCAGAGCGCCTATGCGAGCAGCGTTCCCGGGCTTGAGGCGGCGGTCCACGCTGTCAGCGGGTTGTGGCGGGTCATCGTGTCCGACGCGACCCTGGCGGGCTATGACTTTTGGTCGCCCAGCCGGGTCATTCCCCATACGATTAACGAGTTCCCATACTGGAGCTTCACCTACGCCGATCTTCATCCGCATATGATCGGGATACCTTTTTCGCTATTCTTTGTGGCGCTGGTTCTGACCGTTCTACACAGCTACAACATCACCTGGCGCCAGAACTGGCGCTATGGGGCACTGCTCGCCGGCGGCCTGGCCTTCACTTTGGGGGTCCTGGCAGCCGTGAACCTGTGGGACCTGCCTACTTATTTGGGATTGGGCGTACTTACGCTGACGGTTGCGCTTTATCGCAGACGCGGCCGTCTTCATGTTGCCCCTGTCGTGGGACTGGGACTCGCCGTTGCGTGCGGCGCGTACCTTCTCTTCCTGCCATTTTTCGACAGCTACACCAATGTCGCGGCCAGCGGTATCGGGTTGGCGCGTGCGCCGGACGAGTTGGGCAAGTGGGCTCAGATATGGGGGTTCTTTGCCTTTGTGATCTTCTCGTGGCTGTTGGTTGGACGGGGCGAATCGCGCCGGTTGCGCTTCTTGAAGGTTCACCGTCTGCTGGTTCACCGGCCGACAGTCGTTTACTTCACCGGAGTCGTTCTGCTTCCGGTCTTGTTCCTTGCCTCGATGTCGCTTCTGCTATTTACAAACCAGACCGTGCTTGCGATCTGCCTGCCGGCACTTGGCCTGTGCGTTTCGCACATTTGGCGACGAGAGCGGACGGCTGATATCGGAACGGTTTGCGCGGCGCTGCTGGCTGTGACCGGCCTGGCTATTTTGGCAGGAACACAGGTCGTTTATTTGAAAGACCATCTGCAGGGCGGCGACGCTTATCGTATGAACACGCTCTTCAAGTTTTACAACCAGGTGTGGGTGCTTTGGGGTGTGGCAGCGGCGATCGTGCTGCCCAAGATTTTTTCCCGCTTCGGGTCGATGGCGCGGAATCGGACTCCGGACAAGGGCCTACTTTCGGTCTCCCCAGGTTCCGGGAACTTGCAGCCGTTTTTCAGCCCTGTCCCGGGACTATTTCGAAGCGCTTGGGGATTTCTTTTTCTGCTCTTGCTTTTCGCCAGTCTGGCCTATCCGCTGTTGGGTACGCCGGCGCGGCTGGCGCAGCGATTTCCGGGCTGGCGGCCTCCGATTGGGACCCTGAACGGAATGGCTTTCATGGAAAAAGGCGTATACCACTGGCCCGACAGCGGCAATGCAATTGAATTGCGATACGATTGGGAGGCGATTCAGTGGCTGTTGGAAAACGTGCGGGGCAATCTTGTCCTTGCGGAATCGGCCCAACTTGACTATTACCGGGCAGGCGGCACGCGAGTGGCCAGCCTTACAGGGCTGAGCGGCCTGCTGGGCATGCATGCAGGTGAACAGCGCTACGGTGAAGACGTAGGCAAGCGGCATGGAAAACTTTCCGAGTTCTGGAATACGGAGGACATCGAACGAGTTGAGGCTCTAATCGGCGAACTCAAGATCGGGCTCATTTATGTGGGACAGTTGGAACGGCATCAACACCCTGACGCCGATTCGCGACTGGAGCAACTGGAAGATTCCGGCCTTCTGGAGTCGGTTTACCGGAATCCGGAGGTAACAATTTACGCTGTTCCATCCCACATTCAGGGCCAGTTGAAGGGTCGGTGAGAGGCGCGAGGATGGTAGAACTTACTCGAATCGCGCCGCTGGCGGCGAGCCTCTGGCGCGTTGCGCCGAACTGGCTTCGGGGAGCCGTTACCTGGATGATCAACGGCAAGGTCCTGGTTGGGGTAAGCGGGGCACTGCTCAACGATGAAAACCAGGTCCTGCTTTTGCGCCATCGATTTCACAACACCAGGATTTGGGGACTGCCCGGCGGCTGGCTTGCGCGCGGCGAAACCGTTTATGACTGCTGGCGCCGCGAGGTGAAGGAGGAGCTGGCCCTCGAAGTATCGGTTGACGCAATTCTTTGTCATCGGGCGTTCCGTCATACACTGGAGTTTTACCTGCTGGGGAGGATCAGGGGCGGTCAGTGGAGGATCGATCCGGTGGAGATTCTCGAGGCGCGTTTTTTTTCGCCGGACGATCTGCCGCCCATGGAAAGTTTCAGCCAATGGATCGTTCGACAGGCCTACCGCCAGTTAGAGGGGGAAATGACAGCGGAGGCCGGGGAAGGATCGGGCCAGTCGAAATCGGTTGCGTCGCGTGACAAGTGCAAAAAGGATATTCTGGCGGAAGGCGAAGACGGGGCAGATGGAGGCTTAGAGGAGGGGGACGCGCTGCATGCATGACATAGTGACCCCATTCCTGGGCTGGTATCTGACGACGCAGGTCGTGGGGCTCGCAGCGATGCCGTTGACCTTGCGATACTTCCGCTCTCTGCCGGACCGCGGATATGCCTTTGCGCGCGTGTTGGGGATTTTCCTGGTAAGCCTTGCGCTTTGGTTAGGAACCAGTTACGGGCTACTTCGCAACTTGCCGGGCGGGGCCTGGGTGTCGCTACTCCTCGTCGGCCTCCTCAGCTTGTGGGCTCTTCCGCAAAGCAGAGGAACTCGTGATGAGGTCCGGCTCTTCCACCTACGCTCCTTACTGAGGGTTGTTCCTTCCCGTGCCTATGTTCTGGGTGTCGAGGTCCTATTCCTCGTTGCCTTCGCCGTGTGGACGTACGTGCGTGCGCACGATCCCGCGATCAGTCACACCGAGCAGCCGATGGACCTGATGTTCTTGAATGGGATCTGGAGCAGCTCCACTTATCCGCCTCGCGATCCATGGCTGTCCGGCTTTGCAATCAGTTACTACTATTTCGGTTATTGGATGATCTCGACCCTGGCGCATCTGGCAGGACAGCCGCCCGAAATTGCCTACAATCTTGGCCAGGCCTGCTGGTTCGGACTTCTGGTCACGGCCAGTTTTGGGGTCGGCTACAACCTGTTTCGCCTGCGTTCGCGGGAGTTTGGGGCTGACTTCGAAACCGGGAGAGGGTTCGACGGAGCTGCATACAGGGGCAGGACCGGCAGCGTACGGGCAGCGCTCCCATTCGTAGCAGGGCTGCTAACGTCGACGGGAGTCGCTCTGACCTCAAACTTGCACGTCCTTCTCGAGTGGCTCTATGCACAGGGTGTACGGATCGACGGCTTGGCCAAGTTTGTCGATGTCCATAACTTTCCGGAGTACGCGAGCGTGACCGGCCTTTGGTACATTGACAGCGGCTGGAGTTGGTGGTGGCGGGCCAGTCGCGTAATCGAAGATATCGACCTCAATGGAAACCACATTGAAATCATCGACGAGTTTCCGATCTTCAGTTACGTCCTCTCCGACAATCATCCTCATCTGCTGGCGATGCCGTTTGTTCTCCTCGTTATCGGAATGGCCTTGAACTGGTACAACGCAGCGGGGCCGGATGGAGGCGATGCTGCGGCCGACCTGGAACAAACTGTCGAAAAGGTGATCGGACGAGGAGCTGCTTTCCGTTCCAGGCTAGTTTCTCACTTCTCAGCTGTTGCGCGGCCGTTTGGTCCGGCGGGGCTGTTACTGTTGATCGCCGCAACCGGAGGCCTCCTCTTTCTGAATACCTGGGATTTTCCTCCATACTGGCTCCTGCTTAGTCTGGTCGCAATGCTCTCCGGTACTCGCCGGAGCCGGGATGCCGCAGGCGCGCTGAGTCAGGCGCTGTCACGGGCGGCCATCATTGGGAGCACAGTTGTTGTGGGAGCTCTTCTCCTCTATCTGCCATATTTTCTGACGGCCCAGAGTCAGGCGGGAGGCATCCTTCCGAACCTGCTCCACCCGACGCGGCTGCCCCAGTTTCTGCTGATGTTCGGTCACTTTCTGCTGGCGGGCGCGGGGCTGCTGTTCCTGGGCTGGCGAGAGCAGCGACCATCGGCGACTGTGCTGGGCATTGCGACCGCCCTTGTATTGGGCCTGCCGGTCATCTTCCTGATTACTGCCGGGCTGCTGTCAGCAAGTGGTTCAGGCGCGATGGGGGCGGCTGCCAGCGAAACGAACGGAATCCTGACCAGCATGGTTCAGCGCCGGCTCGGAAGGCCCTGGACATTTCTGCTATTGGGCGGCCTCACGGCGCTGGCGCTCGGCTTGCTCTGGCAACGCCTGGCCGACCCCGGCCACGCGTCCCGTGCAACGACGTTCGTCCTGTGCCTGTTTGCTATCGGCTGCTTGCTGACATATATGCCGGAGTTCGTCTACCTGCGGGACAATTTCGGCAACCGCATGAATACTGTATTCAAGTTCTATTATCAAAGCTGGCTGCTGTGGGGAATCGCTGCCGCGTTTGCGATCATGGGGTACATTGATTTGGCTGTGCGGCGCTTCAAGCCGGGCGGCGGTGGGGCTGCGGCGATGCCCGTGCTGGGATTCGTTCCACCTGCGCTCTCTCTCCTGCTCGTTCTCGCGTGTTTGATCTATCCTGTAGCAGGAGCGTATGCTAAGATCAAGGGATTTGGTACACGTGCGCCGACATTAAACGGCCTGGAACATGTCGGCGCCGATGAATGGGCCGTTATCGACTGGATCAGGAGCAATACGCGCCCTGAATCTGTAGTTCTGGAGGCCAAGGGGGCCAGCTACAGGGTCAATTCGGCGCGCATCAGCGCGGCAACCGGACGGGCTACGCTGCTGGGATGGGACGGCCATGAAGCCCAATGGCGCGGGCAGGCTTATGCACAGATGGCAGCCGGCCGGGCTGAAGCCATCCAGGAGATTTATCAGTCTCCAAGGCCGACAACGTTGCAGGAAACGCTGAATCACTGGAAAATCGACTATGTACTTGTTGGTCCGGAGGAGCGGGCCCAATATGGCGTGACGCCCGCGCTGGAGAGTCGGATCGGACAGATCCTTGAACTGGCCTTTGAGCAGGGCGATTACCGAATTTACCGCGCTCCGGTCGCGTCGGACAGATAGGTTATCGCAAGCAGAGGTTAGACGCAGCAGGTGACAAAAGGGAAGACGACAGACCTTACTGAAGGCGAGAAGATGACGACCGAGGACCAGCCAGCTGCTGTGCCATTTTCGAGCGCGGCCGCGACAGATTCGCATGGCAATGGGGCGACCGTAGAACAGGCACTGTATGCGCTCCTGTTTGTCTTGGCTTTGTGCCTGCGTCTTTATTCTCTAGACGACCTGAACCCCGTTTCGCCCTTGGAGGCAGCTCAGATCTGGCCCGCATGGCTGGACCAGTCGGCCGGCACGCCGGAAGAGAGAGGGTTCCCTGAGCCCAGTCCGCCTGCGAGCCCGTTATTGTATACTATTCAGCGCGGGCTCTTTCTCGTGACGGGAGGCGGGAGCAGCTTTTGGGCCCGCGTTCCGGCCGCGTGCGCCGGGGCGGCACTGGTGCTGGCGGCCTGGGCGTTGCGGCGACGGCTGGGGCGGGACGGCGCGCTGATGGCAGCGGTCCTGTTTGCCCTCGACCCCTGGCTGCTCTCGTTCAGCCGGCTGGCAGACGGTTCGACCTTGTCGGTCCTGACGGGCGTGCTGCTTCTCGCTGCGTTGTTCGACGAAAGAGAAGAAAGCCCGCAGGTCAATCGGCTTGCTGTGGTCGGCGGGCTCTTCCTGATCAGCGGACCGCTGGCGTGGCTTCTGCTGCCACTGATTCTGTATGCGTTTTTTCTACTCGGAGGCGGCCCGCTGGCCAGCCTTGCCCCCGGCCAGGGCAGGCAGGCAGGCATTGTTTGCGCGGGGACAGTTGTCGTCGGTTCAACAGGGCTATTTTCGCACACTTACGGGTTGTCGGCGATTGGGGAAAGTGTGGGAACCGCCGTCGCCCATCTGATGGGCCCGTCAGGCAGTGCAGGAATTCTGCTTGCCGGTCACGAGTACACGGTAAATTGGGCCCTGCTGCGACTGCTCGTTGACGAGCCGTTTCTACTCCTGTTCGGAGGCGCGGGCGCGGCAATCGCTCTCTTCAGGACAGGCTTCCTTGCCCCGACTCTGGCAAGGCAGGTTGTCAATGAGGAGGAAGTGGTCGAAACTGAGAGACGGTCTCTCTTTGATGCTGTCTGGCTGAATGTTATGGTTGTGGGCACGTCTTGGGGATTTCTGTTGATTATATTGCCTGGGCACTCGCCGGTCAGCCTGCTCGTGTTGGGGCTACCTTTGCTCCTGCTGGCGGCGACATCGGCTACATCTCTGTTGCGACAGGCTTCGGTCCGAACGCTGCTACAGGACAGCGCCCGCCTGCCGGCGTTTGCCACGATGGGGATTCTGCTGGTCGCAGCTTTCTTTTGGACAGGCACGATCACCAGTTCGCTGCGCGACGGCAACTTCGATCCCCGGCTGGCTGCGTTCTATCTGCTGATTCCCGCGCTCGGGGCGTTCTTCGTTTGGTGGTCCGGCGAGCGGGCCTGCGGGCAGGTCTTCGGTCTCTTGACCTTGACAGCCTTCTTTCTGGCTCAAGCCAGCAGCAGCTGGATGTTAAATCTGCGGCCGGAATATGACCACAGCCGTACGCTCTATGCCGAAGCCGGCGACAGCGTGATGGCGATACTGGCGGAAGACATCAGCCGCCTGAGTTCCCTGCGGACGGGGGACCCTACCGAGGCTCCCGTTTATCTCCAAGTGGATCAATCCCATCTGCCCTTCTTTTTCTGGCATTTGCGCGCCATGCGCGATGTGCGCTGGCGCCCCGGGATTGAATTAACGGAGGTGGAGGAAGAAGCCCTGATTGTTACGCAGGGCGCCGCCGGGACGGCAGGAGATCGGGACCACCTGCCGGTCAATTTTGTTGGCAGCAGGTACTCGGTGACAGAACGCTGGCTGCCGACGGAGTTTGAGCGTCCTGGAGCCCTTTTGCGGTGGATGCTTTTTCGGGAAAGACAGCAGATTTCGGGCGGCGTCCCGGTGCGACAAGAGGTCGAACTTTGGGTGATACGGGAGAAGTAAACGATGGCTGAAGGAAGTCGCGAGAATAAAGTGGAGGCCGATAACGAGGTCTCCGAAAAGGAAATTCAAGAGACCGATATAGATACTTCTCTTGCCGGGGAGAAGGAAGAGAGTTCGGGGAAAGCCCTCCCCGACCGGGCCTCGGAAGGCCCCTTGCAGACGGAGACCGTCCTGCCGTCTGCAGGTTTTCTGGACGCTAACCTGTTAACTGTTTTCCGGGCCAATTGGGAGACTGTTGCCTGGGCAGTCATCCTGGTCGCGGCGGTCGTCAGCCGCTTCTACGAATTGGGCGTGCGCGGGATGAGCCACGATGAAAGTTTGCACGCCGTCTATTCACTCGACCTCTATCGCAGCGGCAGCTATCAGCACAACCCGATGATGCATGGACCTTTCCTTTTCCATGCAAACGCCTTCATTTACCTTCTGTTCGGTGTCAGCGATGCCACGGCTCGATTCATGCCGGCACTGGCAGGCATCGGGACAGTGATGGCGGCGTGGCTATTCCGGCGGTGGATCGGTCGAACCGGCGCGCTCCTTACGGCTCTGATCTTCCTGTTCAGTCCCAGTATTCTCTTTCACAGCCGCTACATACGGAACGATATCTACATCGTCTTTTTCTCGATGATATGGATATATTTCATGTTCCGTTATGTGGAAGATCGGAAGATGAAGTGGCTCTACTACACCGTGACAGCTATGGCGCTCGGTTTTGCGGCCAAAGAAAACCAGTTCATGTCGGGTACGATATTCGGAGTTTTCATGGTGGGCACCGCGCTCTGGCGTTGGTGGACTGGGAAAGAGCAGCTCCGGGACAGTTCTTTCGCCGATATAGCGGTGCTGCTCCTGACTCTTGTTTTGCCATTCGTTGCGCCGCTGGGTCACCTCATCCTCGGTTGGGATGCGCTCGCGTATAATTCCACCCTCGATCTGACCCGATCTGCCATTCTGGTACTGCTAATGACCGGCCTGAGTGCAGCAATTGCCTTCTGGTGGTTCGGGCCGGCCCAGAGTAACGAGAATGGAACCGGGTCAGACAGCGGAAATGGGCAGGAACGCAGGATCACCTTCGCCAATTGGGCAACATTGATGGGCCTGTTCTGGGCGATTGAGATCCTGTTCTTCACGACTTTTTTCACAAATCCTGTTGACGGACTGGCGACCGGGGTGGTTGGCAGCCTCGGCTACTGGCTGGCTCAACAGGAGGTCCAACGCGGCAGCCAGCCGTGGTACTACTACATATTGCAGACTCTGCTTTATGAATTCCTGCCTTTCTTTCTCAGCCTGGGAGGATTGACGCTGCTCGTACACCGTCTGCGAACCGGCAGTTGGGGCGGTCTGACCTGTGAGGAGCGGGAATCGTCCGGGACAGAGGATGGAGGTGGAGATGACAGCGCGCCGGCCGTGTCGGGATCTACGCAGGGAATCTCGTTCGTCCGGCCCTATTTTGTACTCTTTCTGGCCTGGTGGGGCGTGGGCGCGTGGTTGTCCTACTCCTACGCCGGTGAGAAGATGCCGTGGTTAACGACGCACATGACCCAGCCGATGGCCATGTTTGGAGGTTGGTGGGGCGGGCAGATCCTTCAGCGGATCGACTGGAAGAAGGTACGTGACACGCAAGGTTGGTGGCTGCTGGCGCTGCTGCCGGCGCTGCTGTTCGTATTGACAACGCTCGCTGGCTCGATTCCTACCGGCGGCCGGGATGTGGACACGCTGTCGCGTACTGTGCGCTTCATTCTCGCACTCGGCTTGACGGGCGCCCTGCTATATTATGTGTATTTCGCCTTCTTGCGATCGGGCTGGCGGTTGACGTTGCGGCTGACGGCGGTGACGGCTCTCACCATCCTTTTTCTACTCACGATACGATTCTCCTATCTGCTCACTTACGTCAACTACGACATGGCAACTGAATATCTTGTCTATGCCCATGCGTCGCCGGACGTGAAACGGGCTCTGAAGGAGATTGAGACGATTAGCGAACGCACGGTAGGGGAGCGCGAGATTCAAGTTTCCTATGATGATGACGTTGCCTGGCCAATGACCTGGTACATGCGCTTCTATCCCAACCACATCTTTTACGGCGCGAACCCGACTACAGAGGCGATGAGCGCGCCAATCATTCTTGTCGGCAAGAAGAATTACGAAAAGGTCGAGCCGTACGTTAGGCGCGATTATGTCAGCCGCAACTACCGGCTCGTCTGGTGGCCAGAGGAGAGCTACAAGAGCGCGTTTGACGAGGAGGGATCTGAAGTACCGATCTTTGACCGGATTTGGGGCGCTTTGACCGATCGTGAGCGGCGCAGCCGGCTATGGCAGATCTTTTTCTTCCGCAACCATCCCGACCGAACGTTATCGGAATGGCCGCACCGGCATGATTTTCGGATGTATATTCATCGTGACATCGCCGACATTGTGTGGGACTTGAACGTTGTTCCCACGGCCGGCGGGAGACAGCCACTGTCGTTCAACTATGAGGAGATCGAACGCAGAGCCAGCGTTGTGTACAGTGGAAATTACGATGGCCTCCCTCTTTCCAACCCGCGCTCTCTTGCGATTGGGGTGGACGGGCTGCGCTACATTCTCGATACAGGCAACAATCGCGTCGTCGTGTTGAACTCTGACGGCAGTTTCCGGCTGGCATTCGGTAGCACCTGTTTTTTGGGAGAGGGCGAGAATGGAAGCTGCATTGATCCTGACGGGGACGGCCCGCTTGAAATGGGTGACGGTCAGTTTCGTGAACCATGGGGAATCGCGGTTGACGCGGCCGGCACGGTCTTCGTCGCGGACACATGGAACGGTCGCATTCAGGCCTTTGACAACGAAGGGAACTTCCTGCGAAAATGGGGCGCTTTCAGTATTGTCACTGAGGAAATCCGCGACCCCTACGCACTCTTTGGTCCGCGGGGGTTGGCAGTGACGCCGTCGGGCAATCTTCTCGTAGCTGACACAGGCAACAAACGCATCCTGGAGTTTTCTCCGGTGGGAGAGTTCATTCGGCAGGTCGGCGGGGGCGGCATCATCCTCGGCCACTTTGAGGAACCGGTCGACGTCGCCATCCACCCGCCGACGGGTAATGTCCTGGTCAGCGACGCCTGGAACCGCCGGATACAGGTGCTTTCAGCCGAGCTGATTCCCTTATTCGAATGGCTCATTCCTACTTGGGAGAGCCAGGACATATGGGACAAGCCCTATATCGCGGCTGCGGCCGACGGAACGGTCTATGCAACTGACCCGCAGTTTGCCCAGGTCTATGTGATCTCCTCCGGCGTAGTCCAATCCAGTTTTGGGAGATATGGCGAGGATCTCAACCGATTTGCCAAGCCGACGGGCATTGAGATCGACCCACTAACAGGCGAGCTTCTCGTTGCCGACGCCGACAATCACCGGGTACTCGCTTTTACGGGAAATTGAAGCATATTTCTACTGTGAACCGCGAAAGCAGCGCCTCACCGTTTCGGCGGGAGATGGTTTACCGGCGGCGGATGGTTCTCGCGCTCAAGCCAAAATTCCCAAATGCGTTGTTCGCCATTCGGCGGCAACACAGGCCGTCGCAAGGCATCCATTGAGACCTGGCAAGTAAATGTCGCAAGAAGAGCCGGCCGTAGTCTGCCCCAATTGCAGAGCTTCAGTCAGACGTGAGGCCAGGTTTTGTGACCAGTGCGGCCGGTCCCTGGCCCCCGATGCGGCGTCTGCCAATATCGATACTGACAGCCGGGAGGCACTCACGCCCCGCGATGTAACCGAAGAGCCACAGAATGTCGCGAGCTGGGCAGGCACAGACGAAGCCAGGGAAGACAATAAGGAGCCGCCGGAAGGCGCAGACGACGCGGAGCGGCACAGGGAACCTGTCAGCCCAGGAGCATCATTGCGAGAGAAGGTCGGCGGCAGTTTCCGGACTCTCGTTCTCTGGAGCGGGAGTCCCTTGCTATTGCTGGTGATCCTGGTTGCCGCCATAGCCAGAGACAATTACAGGAAGGAGGATTCGCGGGCGCTCGCCTCTTTGCAGGATGAGAGTGTCGAAGTCGCTCCCGAAGTCGCGCCGAGCCTGGCCTTGCCCCTGGAGATCGTCACTCCCTTTACGGGTCAAGAGAAGACCACCGACTTCGAGATTGTCAGCGACAGTTTCGTACGGCCGCGGGGCGTGACCGTGTCGAATGGAAACATTTACGTCGTCGATCCCAGTCAAGCTGCGCTGTTTGTCCTGGACGGCGAAGGAGAGCAGATTGCCGAGGTGCTCTTCTCGGACCGGCGCTTTGTCGAGCCGGTCGACGTCGCCGCAGACGGGGCGGGAAATGTTTACGTCCTGGACGCCGGAGACGGGGGGCAGGTGAGTCTCCACCGGCCTGACGGGGCGTTTTCCGAAGTCGTTCCCCTTCCCGCCAACGCGGCAGACAGAAGCAGGGGACTCGATATTGACAGCGAGGGCCGCATCTGGCTGGCCATGACACCGGCGCTGGCTGTGGCCGCGTTCGACCCGGCGGGACGGGAGCTTTTTCGCATTTCGACCGGTTTCGAAGGCGCAGATCTGCAGCCAGTCGATGTTGCCTCACGCTCCGACGGCTCCGTCTTTGTTTCCACGGCGGAAATGACTTCCGTGCTGCGTTTTTCTGAGACGGGAGAACTGCTGAATCTGTGGCCTCTCGTCACTGCAAACAGCATTGACGGGCCCCACCTGGCGCTTGACAGCGAAGGGATACTATACGTCACGCAACCGGAGCAGGGCGGTATCATGAGGATCTCCGGGGACAACGCCGAGGATCTGGAAGCTTGGGTTCTTCCGGCCGGTCAGCCCGTGAGGAAGCTTGTTGGAATCACGGCAGGCGAACCAGGCAGCCTGCTGGTTGTCGATAGCAAGAATGGCAGCCTCTACCGCTTGCAGGTTTCGCCTTGACGGGAATACGCAGGTGAAGTTGGGATCGCGGGGGAGGACGGACTGCCGGACTTGGAGGGACTGTGACTGAGAAACGGACAGAGATAACGGACGAAGCCCGGGGCCGCTCCTTTTTCAATGAACCGGATGCGGCGGGACTGATGCACCGCGCGTTCACTCGCTCCCTCGGCTTCGACAGGGCGGATATGAACCGTCCATTGATTGGGATATTGAACACGTACAGCGAGATGAACAACTGCCACGCCCACTTTCCCGAGCTGGTCGAGGCGGTCAAGCGGGGTGTTTGGCAGGCCGGCGGTTTTCCGCTTGAGTTTCCGACGATCAGTCTGGGTGAGATCTATCTGACGCCGACTTCGATGCTGTGGCGAAATCTGGCTGCCATGGACACCGAGGAGATGATACGCGGCAATCCGATGGACGGTGTGGTTGTGCTCTGCGGCTGCGACAAGACGACCCCGGCGGCGCTGATGGGCGCGGCGAGCGCCGACCTGCCGGCGATTCTTGTCTCCGGGGGCCCGATGCTGAACGGACACTGGCGCGGTCAGACTCTGGGAGCGTGTACAGACTGCCGCAGGCTTACCACGGAATACCGGGCAGGCAATCTCAGCGACGATGAGTATGCGGAGGTCGAAGAGAACCTGGTGCGAAGCAGGGGCCACTGCATGGTGATGGGTACCGCTTCAACAATGAACTCGCTGACCGAGGCGCTTGGCATCGCTCTACCGGGAAACGGGGCGATCCCGGCAGCGGACTCGCGGCGCATTCTTCTGGCTGAGAAGGCCGGCCGCCGCATAGTGGCGATGGCGGCGGAGGGACTGCGCCCGTCGCGGGTTCTGACCCGTCAGGCGATGGAAAATGCGATCACGCTCCTGTGCGCTCTGGGAGGAAGCACGAACGCGGTTGTACATTTGCCGGCGCTGGCTGGCCGGCTTGGAATTGATCTGCCTCTGGACCTGTTCGACTCGATCAGCCGACGGACCCCCTTGCTGGCGAATGTACGGCCCGCCGGTTCGTTCCAGATGGAGGACTTCTTCTATGCGGGGGGCGTGCCGGCCATAATGCGGCAGCTCCTGCCCCTGCTTCACGGCGACGAACCAACCGTCACGGGCCGGACCGTTTCGGAAAACGTGGCGCACAGCAACGTCGTCGACACCGAGGTCATTGCTTCACCCGACAAACCGCTGAAATCGGAGGGCAGCCTTGCAGTTTTGCGGGGGAACCTGGCGCCTTCCGGGGCGGTGATCAAGCATGCGGCCGCCTCTCCGGGCCTCCTGCAGCATCGTGGACGTGCCGTCGTATTTCGAGGCGTCTCGGATCTGCAGGAGAGAATCGACGATCCCGCACTGGACGTCAATCCAGAAGACGTACTGATTCTGCAGAATGCAGGCCCGGTTGGGGGACCCGGCATGCCGGAGGTGGGGAACCTGCCGATCCCCAAAAAGTTGCTAAAACAGGGCGTACGCGATATGGTGCGTATCTCTGATGCGAGAATGAGCGGGACGGCGTTCGGCACGATCGTATTACACGTCGCGCCTGAGTCTGCGGTAGGCGGCCCGCTGTCACTGGCACGCACAGGGGATGTGATCGAGTTGGATGTGCCGGGCAGACGGCTTGAGCTGCGGGTCGATCAGGAGGAGTTGAACAGGCGGCGCGCTGAATGGCAGCGACCGCAGCCGGCTTATCGACGCGGTTATGGCAGGTTGTTCCTGGACCATGTACTGCAGGCACCGGAGGGAATGGACTTCGACTTCCTGCTGGGCCGCGATCCCGTGGAGACAGTTGCGCAGCCCAAGTTTTGACCCGCCGCGCTGTCGCGCTGGTTGTACGTAGAGTTTTGCAATCCTGGCCGCAGATTGGAGGAGTAGGAAGATGCCCGAATTTCCGTCGGTAGATGAGCAGATGGCCATTCTGATGCGGGGCGTCGAGTTTGGCGACGACCGGACCCGAACCAATATGGAGGCGGAACTGCGTCAAAGAATTGAAGAAAGCCGAAAGAACGGCCGACCGCTGCGCGTCTATTGCGGCTTCGATCCCACATCGAGCGACCTTCACCTGGGCCATACCGTTCCCCTGCGAAAGCTGAGGCAGTTTCAGGAGCTGGGCCATACGGTTGTATTTCTGATCGGCACTTTTACAGGCACTATCGGGGACCCAAGTGACAAGGAGAGCGCCCGGACGCAACAGAGCCTGGAAGAGGCAATGGACAATGCGCGTGGATTTACGCGGCAGGCGCACAGGGTGCTGGACAGTGAGAAAACGGTCGTCGACTACAATCACAAGTGGTTAGGGGAGCTGGACTTCGGCGGTGTCATCCGGCTGGCCAGTCATTTCACTGTTCAACAGTTTCTTGCCAGGGATAACTTCAGCAAGCGGCACGCCAAGGGCGAGCCAATCTGGCTGCACGAATTCTTCTATGCACTCATGCAGGGTTATGATGCGATCATGCTGGATACGGATGTGCAGATCGGCGGTACGGACCAGCTGTTCAATCTGATGGCTGGGCGCACGCTGATGAGTGCACGGGGAATGCGGCCGCAGGTCGTGTTGACCTTTCCGATTCTGGTGGGTACGGACGGTCACATGCGGATGAGCAAGTCGACCGGAAATCATATCGGCATAGATGAGGCGCCGGGCGTGATCTTTACCAAAGTTGTGAACCTCCCGGACCACACGTTCCAGAACTTCGCTGAGCTGGTGACCCGCTGGAGCCAGGAAGAGATCGACGGCATGATGACACAGATGGAGAGCGGAGAGTTGGAGCCGCAGGCGGCTAAGCGCGCGCTGGCGAAAGAGATAGTCTCCATCTTTCATGGTGAGGAAAGAGCGGAGCAGGCGGCCGTGGACGCTGTGCGCATGCACAAAGGGGCGGCGCCAAGCGACGCTCCCCGGTTCAGATTGTCTGAGGAGATGAATCTGCTGGACTTGATGAACGCGTCGGGACTGGTGCGCAGCAAAGGTGAGGCGCGGCGTCTGATTCAGCAGGGAGGTGTGCGACTCAACGGGGAAGCAGTCTCGGATGGTGCGCTAACGTCTGTTGCGCCGAATGGCGGGGAGAGCGTACTGCAGGTCGGGAAGAAGCGGTTCCTGCGGGTCGTTTCCAACGAATAGCGTCGGAAGATTCCTCAGGAAAGTCGGAGCGCTTTTGACGCACCAATAGAGAAAGGAACCGGATGCCACGCTTCCCCCGATAGTGGCTTCCAACCACAACGTGACAACTCGGTCCCTTATATTAGTATTATAACATGCTTTTCTTTGCTTGTAAAGGGGGAATTTCGACAAAACTCTACCTTTTTCAAATTTTTTCGCCAAGATCGGTCTCTTTCCGGCATTTGAGTGGTCGTAGCGCCGCTCTTGCGCAAAGGTACGATCGCCTTCTTAAAGTTCGAAAAGACAGTTAAGGTTCCTGGATCGCAGGCTTGCACTTCGCTACGATCTTCAGTGATCCTCAGTTCAGAACCAAGGTAAGGAGATAGTGATGGGGACTTTCGACGGGAAACGCGGTCTCATATTTGGCGTCGCGAACAAGAACTCGATCGCTTGGGGGATAGCGCAGGCCCTCGCGGAGGAAGGGGCGGAGCTGGGATTCAGCTATGCCGGCGACTTTTTGCAAAAGCGCGTCACGCCTCTGGCCGAAAGCGTTGGCAGCGGCTTCATAGAGGAATGCGATGTCACGAATGACGCGGCCATAGATGATCTGTTCGCGAAGGTCGGGGACCACTATGGCGGCCTCGACTTTCTGGTCCACTCAATTGCATTCGCCCCTCGAGAGGACCTGGGCGGCCGCTTCGTCGACACAAGCCGGGAAGGATTCCGTGTCGCCCTGGACATCAGTTGCTACAGCCTGGTGGCGCTGGCAAAGCGCGCGATACCGTTAATGCCTCAAGGCGGCAGCATGCTGGCTATGACCTACTACGGCGCGGAGAAAGTGACGCCCAACTACAATGTTATGGGCGTGGCCAAAGCTGCGCTGGAGGCGACGATTCGCTATCTTGCCTGGGACCTGGGTAAGGAACAGGTGCGGGTCAACGCAATCAGCGCCGGGCCCATTAAGACGCTGGCCTCGGCGGGCGTCAGCGGCTTCCGGAAGAGCCTTGGCTACGTTGGCTCGGTTGCGCCGATGGGGAACGTAACCCAGGCTGACGTAGGAAATGCGGCCCGATTCCTGCTGGGTGACTGGGCGCAGAAGGTCACAGGGGAGGTCGTCTATGTGGACGGCGGATACAACATCATGGGCGCCCCCGACATGGACAGTTTGGAAGGGTAGAAGGCCGGAGAAGAAGAGTTGAAATGAAAACAGGTCAACCCTCTGATGGGTTGACCTGTTTTTTCATGTCCAGTTGCGGGAGCGGCGCGAACCGGACTTGCCAGCTATGGTTTGAAATGCTCATGCGCTGCCGGCTATACTGCGCCCCCGATTTCCCTATGGTTTGGCATCTTTTCCGCCGAGGCGGGAGCGACGGGATTTGAACCCGCGACCTCCGGCTTGACAGGCCGACATGCTAACCGCTACACCACGCCCCCATCAGGAAACCATGACATGTGAGCAAAATGATACCACGGCCGCGGTCGGCTGTCAAATGGAAATAGATCGAAATGGTTGGAACGCGGGCCGGCCGCAGACGGGATTCGCAATGGCTTCAGCCTTTGCGCGGGGGCAGGCGAGGAATCCGTTTGCCCACGCGACGCAAGAGCCGGGAGGAGACGGTCTGCTTGCGGGCGGGCAGCTTTTTGCTTTTGGAGGGCGAGCGAGGCCGGCGGGCGTTGTCGACGATGCGCTGGGCGGCTTGGCGGCCGTGCTCGAGCGCTTCGCGGTAGTGGCCCGTCATGAGCTCCGGAGTAATTTTTTGTCCTTCCGTCGCCCACATATGGACCGCCCTGCCGATCGCCCAAGTGCCGGCGTAGGAGACGGCGACTTTCGGCACAATGCCCCAAACCGGTATTAGCCCGCTCATTTGGCGGGCGAGCTGGCGAAACAGAAAGCCGCCCCCGAGAACGCCGACGATCTCGCCCAATAGCTGCTGGGGCGAACCGGACTTGCCGGAGACCAGAGCGATCTTGTACGCCATCATCAACTGGTTCTTGGTGAGCACGATTGCATCTCCGGCGCCGAGCACGAAGTTCAGTCCTGGCACAGTTTCGCCCAGGCCTGTGGTGAAAGAGTAGCTGGCGTTGACCTGAGATGTCTCCTGAATCAGCATGTTGAGGGCAGCCGGCCGCAGAGGGGGCAGACGACGGGCGAGTGGCAGTCGAAGAGAGGCAGGAACAATTCGAACCAGATTTCCCGCTACTCTGGCAACGGCCTGTTCGGACCAGTCCGGGATGGCGACGCGCCCTTGTTCCCCCCGCCGGAGGATTGCGCTGTCAGGACGTTTTGCTTCGGACCCGACGACAACGACCAAGGAGGGGATTGATTGCGCGTTCAGTGCTTGCTGGAGCGAAAGCAGATCGGAGCTGAGATCGGTCTGCCTGGATACGAGCAGGGCGCAATCCGGAGATGACCGCGACGGCCGCGAGGCGAAGGATTGGGTTGCAGGCGATTGCGGCGCGATTTCAGTGCTTTGCGAGAGGAGGCCGGAGCCGCTGCTGTCGGTGACGGTGATCCAGGGATGGACGAAATCGGCGCCGGGAGAACTGATGCTGCGCGCTGCATGCTCGGCGTCTGGTTCTTCGTCGGCTGCGATCAGCAGATGTACGGGTGCTTCGATCTCGCGCTGAATCTCAGCAAGATTGATTTCACTGACGATTTGCCAGATGGAACGCAGTGGAAGTGAACGCATCTTCCACTGCGCCTAGCCGTAGACGAGCGCGTCTTTGCCGGCGCAGGCGGCGCCGGAGTCAAGGACGCGGGAAAACGCTTCGATGGTACGGTCGATGTCTGCGGAGGAAACTGCCAGATTTGTAACCGCCCTCAGGAGGTTGCCGCCAGAAGGATTCAAGAGCACGCCCTGTTCTTTGAGGCTGGCGGAGAGCTGAGCCGGTGTGATGTCGTCGCGATGCAACTCGAAGTAGACGATATCGGTCTCCACGGTTTCGGGGTCGAGGACGATACCGTCCAATTTGGCGAGGCCGTCGGCCAGTTTGCGAGCGTTAGCGTGGTCGTCGGCCAGTCTCTCGATCATTTCGGTGATTGCAACGATGCCGGCTGCGGCGATAATGCCGGCTTGGCGCGTGCCGCCGCCAAGGATTTTGCGCATGCGGCGCGCACGTTGGATGAAATCGGGATCGCCGACGACGACTGAGCCCACAGGTGCGCCGAGCCCTTTGCTCAAGCAGACGCTTACACTGTCGGCTTCCTGGACGAGGCGGGCGGGGGCGACGTTGAGGGCGACTGCGGCATTCCAGAGGCGTGCACCATCCACATGGAGCTTGAGGCCGTGGCTGTGCGCTGTTTTGCCGGCGGCGTCCATGTATTCCACGGGGAGGCAGCGCCCGCCGCTGCGATTGTGGGTGTTTTCAATGGCCAGCAGGCGGGTACGAGGGTAATGCTCGTTATCGGGGCGGATGGATTCTACAACCAGGTCCAGGTCCAAGGTGCCATCGTGAGAGGTAGGCAGCGGGCGGGGATGGACGCCTCCGAGCGCGGCAGCGCCGCCTTGTTCGGATGTAAAGATGTGCGCCTGATCTCCGAGGATCATCTCTTCGCCGCGACCGCAGTGGCTGAGCACCGAGGCGAGATTGCCCATGGTGCCGCTGGACACGAATACGGCCGCTTCTTTTTGCAGCAAGTCCGCAGTCATTGCCTCCAGACGATTGACGGTTGGGTCTTCCCCGTAGACGTCGTCGCCGACCGGCGCCGATGCCATCGCTTTTCGCATTTCTTCCGTGGGCAGGGTCACGGTATCGGAGCGCAGATCGATTGTTTTTTCAGTCAAAACAGTTCCCTTTCCTGATCTTTGTAGCTCGCGGCTCGACCGATGCGGGCATCTACAGCCTTTGACACTATGGCTCAGGTTGGCCGCGCCGTCCCACCAACTCTCCTCTCGGACTGTTGAGCCGCGCTCGACCGGTCATTGGGGTCGGAAAGTTCCGATAATCTGATCGATCTGCCGCTGCCTGTTCCCGGCCTGGTTGGCCGGCACAGCCACCAACAGAATATAGGCAGTGTCGTTCGCCCGCAACGCCGTGACGACGGCATGGGCATTGAAGAGGCCGTACTTGCGAAGATCGACTCTGACAACACCCTTGGATGGAGGGCAAATTGTTGGTCTTGCCGGCCTCCAAGTTGAGCACTTTCGCAGGGAGCAGGCCGTTCGAATCGATCGACTGCCCCAGCCAATCAATCACCAATGTTGACGGTATTTCGTCGCTGAGCGGTACTGCGCCGACACCGATCAACCCTCCGACATACGGTGTAACGGGGGGACAGAAGAGGAACCTGCATGGCTGGCGCCAGCGTATGTCCACCGCGACATGGCCGGCGTTCTCGCCGAACAGATTTCGGACGCTCTTTAAGAGAGGTCCGCGCACAAAACGCAGGATAATCTCGCGTTCGGCCAAGTTGGGAGAGCCGTACAGTTTGCCGCTCTTCACGCCTATGATCCCCCAGCTGGGAGGGAACGCCAACGAATAGCCGAGTGCCCGGTGGCTGCCCCGTATCCAACCCCCTGGAATCGTGACTGTAGGCGTCGGTGGCGACGTGGGGGGCGGTGTTGGCGTCGGCAGCGTTGGACTCGGCGTTGGCCCCTCCATGAGTGGTCCAAAGGATCTGCGAATCTGATAGAACTCCCGCTGCCACTTCCCGGCTTGGCCGACCGGCACTGCCAAGACCAGAATATAAGCCGTATCATTTGCCCGCAACGCCCTGATGAAGACGTGGGCGTTGAAGAGGCCGTGGTTGCTGAGATCGGCTGTGACAACGCCCCAAATGAAGGGTAAATCGTTGGTTTCGCCAGATGCCAGGGTCCGCACGTCCACAGGGATCGTGTCAAAGGCACTGAGCAACCCAGGCAGCAACTCCATCACCACTTCTGACTGCATGTCGTCGCTGAGCGGCGCCGCGCCAACGACAGCCAACGCAGCGATAGGGGGATCGGCGGAGATGTCCAGCTTCAGCGCGAGATTTCCGGCGTACTCGCCTCCGAGGTCGGCCAGGACCCCCTTCAGTTGCTCCGCGCGGCCCGGATCCACATGGCCCACGACCTTTACCAGTTGGCCGCTCTGCAGGTCGAAGGTCGTCCAACCGCGCGGGACTTCCAGCGAATAGCCAAGACGCTCATTCACGATGATCGTCGGAGTCGGCGTATTCGTCGGTGTGGGCGTAATCGTCGGCGGTTGCGGTCCTGTCCCGCCGCACCCTTGAAGCCCCGCTAGAGCCAACGATGACATCAATATAAGCAGGACAGCCCAGTAGGGCCTCGTGTTCGTCAGCGAAGGCCGGTCTTGATCTGCAGAAGTCATGTACGCTCCGATACTGCGAGGTTAACAAGACACTTGCTCTTGCGCCTTGCTATTGCCCATGGGCAAACCAATTGTCCCTTTAACAAAGAGAGTGAGAGATGGCCGGCAGGCATTGGCCGCGCCATCCCACACTCTCTCCTCGCTGGCTTTCTGTGTCCTAACGACTATTCAGGTCGGAAGGTACCGACAATTGCTTTGATCTCATTCGCCCGGTTCTGGGCCTGGTTTTCGGGTACGGCGACAACCAGGATGTAGGCCGTATCATTTGCCCGCAGCGCGGTGATGACGACGTGCGCGTCGAACAGACCCTGATCGGCCAGACCGGCGGTGGCAACGCCACTAATGGAGGGCAGGTTATTGGTTGTGCCGGCCTCAAGGCTCTGGATCTCCACGGGTACCGGCAATGGGAGGATCGCCAACTGCTCGCTCAGCCACTCGACGAGGCTTTCAGACGAGATGTCGTCGTCGAGGTCCGGGAAGATGCCGACGCCGGCTAAGGCGGCGATAGGCGGATTGGAGAAGATGGCCAGCTGTACTCCGAGGTGGCCGGCGTACTCGCCTCCGGGGCCCGTAAGGGCATCATCCACCTGCTTGGCAGCTTCCGGGCTCACGAAGCGCATGATCTGGCTCAACTGGCCGCTCTGAAGGTCAAAGACGGACCATCCGCGCGGGACGGCAAAGGAGTAACCCAAGCGATCGTTCTCAACCGTTGCCCAGCCGCTGGGAATGCTCACTTTCGGTTCGGGGGCCGGTGTAGCGGTTGGCGGCGTGTCGGTGGGCTCCGGTTCAGGCGTGTCGGTCGGCGGGACCGGCGTGGGTGTGTCTGTCGGCGGCACCGGGGTATCGGTGGGCGGCACGGGGGTGTCCGTAGGCGGGACAGGCGTAGCGGTAGGTTCGGCCTGCTGTCTCCTGTTACAGCCGGCCAGCGCCAACGCTGCCACCAGAACGATTAGAACGACCATGTAGGATGATTGCGCCGAGGAGAATCGGCTCAACCTCTGGATGTGTCGGCCCAACCATCTGGCTCGTTCAACTGTCGAGTTCTGCATCTTAGTCCTCCATTTTGGATAGTTAGAGCCGCAACTGCGACTTCAGAAAACTGATTGTGTCTTGCAGATCACTATTGTATATCAGCAACCCTCCTTCAAACGATTGTAGTATACCGTTAGCCTCTACCGGCTGTGCGGAAGCCCAGCCCAACGCCTGTCTTACAAACAGGTTTTCGGCCCAGATCTGCCCTATGCCGCGTACCGGTTGAAACAGCTCTTCTGCGGGCGATAGAAGGTCCGGGGAGTCGACCGCTTCCTGCATACCCGGGCGCCAGGAGTGTTCCCGTTGTTCCCACTCATCGTTGCTGAAATAATGCAGGTAGACGATGGGCTTGTCCAAGCGGCCAAGGGCCATGCCGGTCTGGAAGAACTGGGTTTCGAACGCCAGGTGGACAGGCACGCCTTTCGGGCAGCCGATCTCCTTGGCGACCGATTCATTTTCGCCGAGATAGCTTTCAAATTCAACTGCCGTCTGATACTGGCAATTTCCGGCGGCATTCTTTACCGGTGCGGCAGCCGGCGCGGAAGCGGCCTGCGTTTCGGATTCGCTGGATGTGGAAGCGGCGTTGCCTTCTGACGCCTGCCCATCTTCTGCTGCAGCTGACTGCTGTTCGGCAGCAGGCAAGGAGGGGGCAAGCGCGTCGCTATTGTCCGGATTCTGTGCGGCTTCCGACGGGGCTCTTTCCCGCAGCGCGTCGCTGACAAATATGCCTGCCGCCAGCAAACCAAGAATGAGTATGACGCTCAGGACAGTGACCATCAGAGGCTTTCGCGAGCCTGTGGAACTGCCAGCCGCGGCAGGTTGCGTATCCTGTCCGCTGGGCCTTTGCGGGGCGAGATTCTGCGGCAACGCCCCTTCCAGGCGGCTCTCCGCGCCGGGAACAATCACTGTTTCCGTCGTACGCGAGGATGACGGGGGCAATCCGACCGGTGGCAAGGAAACAAGGGTAAGAGTTGAGGTCTGCTCGGCGAGAGCGCTCTCCAGCGATGAAATACGTCCGGCTATGGCGGTAAGGTCGTCGGCCAATTCGCGGGCGGCAGCGTAGCGCTCTTCCGGGTTTTTCGCCAGGCAACGGCGCAAAACTTCGACAAGCTCCGGTGGAACTGCGGCAAACAGATCGTCGGGCAAGGAGAGAGACGCGTATACGTGGGCGTGGAGGATCTGTGTTGTCGAGCCGGTGAAGGGCGGGCGACCGACCAGACAACGGTAGAGGACAGCGCCCAGCGCGTAGATGTCGGCGCGCCCGGTCACTTCGCGACTGCTGGCACACTGTTCCGGGGCCATATAGGCGGGCGTGCCGATCGTGCGTCCCGCGTTGGTTAACTCCGGCATATCGAGGGCCCTTGCGATGCCAAAGTCTGACAGAAGCGGGGCGACAGGCAAATCTACGGCGGCATGATCAACTGAAAACTCTCCACCTGAAGGCGCGCCGATCAGGATCTGTTCTGCTTCGTGAACCGCTGAAGCGGGATGAGAACCGGCAGGAACGCTGCCGAATGCGCCAGGGTCGAAGGGGCGCAGAAGGATGTTACTGGGCTTTACATCCCGGTGGATGATTTCCTGCTGGTGGGCATAGTCGAGAGCGCGGGCGATTGGAGCCAGGAGGTTGCAGCATTCGGCGACGCTCAGTCGTCCGCGGCGCTTGAGGAGCTGATCCAGGCTATCGCCGTCGACCAGCTCCATGGCGATGTAGGCGGCGCCGTCGCCCGTTGCATTGCCAACTTGCAGGGTCTGAACGATGTGGGGGTGCCTCAAACTGGCGACGGTGCGGGCCTCCATTTGAAAGCGGCTGCGCATCGCGTCGTCGGCGCCATGGGACAGAATTTTGAGGGCAACTGTACGTTCCCGGATCTGGTCGTAGGCCCGGTAAACGCTCGCCGTGCCGCCGCTCCCCAAGCGATCGCCAACCAGGTATCTGCCGATCTGACGGCCGGTCAGAGCCCCGCCACGCGATCGAGGGAGATCCGGGCCTGATTCAGCAGGCTCTACGGAGCGGTTCTCGCCCGTGACGATTTCTTCTTGTGTTTGAGACCTGACGGCGGCGCCGGCAGGTTCCTTCTGATCCGATAGCATGATGGATCTATGGACTCAGGCGCGAAATCAATCCGAACAGTGTTCACGTTGTGCACCTGCGTTGGCGCAGAAAAGCTTGGCTCCGCGGCTGTGGGTGTCTTGGATCGAGGCTAGAGTGTTCTGTTGCGGCTTCGCAGCCCTAAGGCAGCGCTCTAAAGACTAAAGTCCCGCCAAGTCCGGCGCGTCAGCAGTGACGCGGCCCTCTTGAGGCGCGAAGGTTGATTATCTGCTGTACGCGCACTATAATACCAGAGAAACTTGATTAGGGAAACAAGAAGCCGAAAGCGTGGACGCAATTGGAGCTCTGATGCCAGCAAGTCAGAACGCGAGACTGGTCTGTCTCAGCGGACCGGACGCGGGGACGGAATACGAACTATCTGAAGAGCAGATGTTGATCGGGCGTTCCGCCGACGCCTCGGTCGTCGTGGACGATGGATTTGCCAGCCGACAGCATGCCGAATTGCACTATATCGATGACGCATTTCGGCTGCACGACCTGGAAAGCAAGAACGGTGTTTTTGTCAATGGGAGCCGGCTGTCGCCAGGGGCGACGGCCTGGCTTGAGGACGGCGACGAGCTTCAGTTTGCCTCGACCCGCTACCGATTTCACGACCCATCGGCCACGATCACGGCGCCATTTCTTGAAGCCCTTCCGGAGGAGGGCATTCGAGTTGACTCGGCTACACGTCAGGTTTTCATTGACGGCAAGGCGCTCCTGCCTCCGCTTAGCGTAAAACAGTTTGATTTACTCTGGTACCTCTACCAGAATCGCGGGCGGGTGGTCAGTAAAGATGAACTTGCGACCCACATTTGGTCCGAGGTGGGCGGTAACGTATTTGACGCCAGCATCGACCGAATGGTAAGCAGGGTACGAAACCGCATCGAGCCAGCCTCGGCGAATCCTGGAGATTCGAATTCTCGATTCATCGTTACGGTGCGGGGCTTTGGGTATCAGTTGACAGACGGGTAGCTTTACGGCAACCAGGGGATTTCCTGGTCGCAGCTTGCCATGCACTGGCGGGACGAAGGAACAGGCAGCAGACAATCGCAAGACTCAGACATAGGTGCCCTCCCCAATTTCTCCTCCTTTCCCATTCCAACTTAGTTGAATCTGCAGGATCTTGACTGCGGGTTGCGGCCTGCCCACCCAAATCCAGCGATCGTCAGTAAACGGTCCGAGTTGCGTTGCGAAAGGTTCAGGATGCAGGCGGCAAATCGGGCTTATCCTTGATGCAAAGCCACTTGGGCACGGACGTGCCGGGCCGTGCAGCCTGGCTTTGGGCCCCTAAGAGAGGGTCCGGCATGTCAAGCGACAGGTTGGGATTGCGAAAGGATCTGCATATGTCACTGTCTCACAGCGAACATACCCTCGGGGAACCAGGTCAAGGCGCGATACGCAGGGGTGGAGAATTCGGCGCTTGTCCAAAATCGGAGTCCGGCAGCCGTTCGGTTGCCTCTACCGCCAGAGACGGTCGAGGATGGCCGTATAGTCTTATCCCGGCTGCCCGGGCCGGAGACGGACAGGCGTTCCAGGGACTGGTCGAGGCGCACTGGGCATGTGCAGCCCGTCTGGCGCGCAGCATTTTGCAGACGGAGGAGGCTGCTGCGGATGCGGTCCAGGAGGCTTTGATCAAGGTACACCGGGCCATGCCTCGCTTCAAGGACGGCAACTTCCGGGCGTGGCTGCTTCGAATTGTGTCGAACACCTGCTACGACCACCTGCGAAGCCAGAAACGCCAACGCGCCTTTAGTCTCGAACAGATGATAGAGGAGTCGGACTTTGAGGCTCCGGCGAGCGGTGAGGCGCAGAATCCGGAGCGATACGCGGTCCGGCAGGAGCAGATCGCGTTACTCAGCCGGGTGATCGAAGAGCTCCCTTCCTGGTACCGCGATGTGGTTGTCCTGGTGGATGTCCAGGGCTACGATTATGGGGAGGCCGCGGCCTATCTGAGTTTGCCGCGAGGGACAGTCAAATCCCGGTTGAGCCGCGCCCGCGCACATCTGCGAGATCAATTGGCGGCGGCAGACTTGCTGCTCTAAATGTCCCTTTGGCCGAATTGGCGCAGGGCAGAGGCGCCGGATGCTGTCATGCGTAGTTGCTTTACAGCCCTTCTATACCCTCCCGCAGCCTGTCGATGTCAGTCTCATCGTTGAAGAAGTGGGAGGAGACCCTGACCAGATCAGGATCGGGGACGGAGCGGATGAGAATGTTGTCTTCGGCGAGGCGGTCGACGGCGGCTGATGGAGAGATGCCGTCGATGGTGAAACTTGTCAGCCCTGCGTGCGTAGGAGTATGGACCAGACGGACGGAGGGGATGGATGAGAGAGCCGCCCGTGTGTACCGGGTTATCTTCTGTGTGCGTTCGTACACCCAGTCCAGGCCGAGCTCCTCCAGCCACTGGATGCCGTTCCACATGCCGGCCATAGCTGGGCGGTAGGTGGTGCCCACTTCGTAGCGTTT
Organism: Caldilineaceae bacterium; assembly: GCA_965200615.1. Taxonomy (GTDB): domain Bacteria; phylum Chloroflexota; class Anaerolineae; order Caldilineales; family Caldilineaceae; genus Bin5. The sequence goes on from OZ241377.1 coordinate 5,064,191, forward strand.
GGCCCCGTCAGGCGGCAGGAAAATTCCGGCTTCGTCGTAAGCGCCGCCGTCGCGCAGACTGGGGTAGCCCACGTAGGTCTGAAGCAGATCACCCAGTCGCTCTCTGTTGACGTAGAGTGCGCCGATGCCTTCAGGCCCGCAAAGCCACTTCTGGCCGGGAATCGAATAGAAGTCGGCCTTTGACGAACGCATGTTCAGGCGAATGGCGCCGCCGGATTGGGCCCCATCGACGGCGATCAGTCCGCCGTGATGATGAACCAGATCGGCCAAGCGGTCGATGGGCAGTACGGTCCCTGTTTTCCAGGAAACATGGGCGACGGAGAGCAGTCTCGTGCGTGGGTTGATGGCTCGCTCGAACTTGGCCAGGAGTGTCTCTTCGTCTTCGTCCTTGTCGAGAGACACGACGCGCACTTTGAGGTTGAAGCGCCGGGCCGCGGCAAAGACGGGCAGGAGCCCGCCAGGGTGCTCCCAGGAGTTGGTGAGGATCTCGTCGCCAGACCGGTACTGTATTCCCCAGGTCGCGATGTTCATGCCGTCTGTGGTGTGATGCGTCAGCGCGACTTCGTCCGAGTCACACCCCAGAATGCGGGCGAATCCGCCTCTCAGGGCCGCCGAAACTGATTGACCTGATTCCCCCATGCCAGTGAGGCGGCCGGCGGTCAGCTGCTGTCTGTTTTCACCCTCGATAGCGGTTGCCGCGGCGCGACTGAGAGGGCCATAACTGCCTGTGTTCAGGTAGACCGAGGCCTGAACGGCCGGTAGCTCATTTCTGACTGCTGTAAGGTTTGGTGACATTCTCTCTCGTCCCGTTTGTGTGACTGGAAATTGGCGCTTTCCCCCTCGTCGGGGCATTGGTATTGGTCGGAGTCCTCACGCCAGGACGTCCGGACCGAACTATGCTGTCAGCCGCCGAATGCCCACTGGTTGGGGCCGTGGGTCTGCAGGTACAGGTCGACGGCGGCTTCGGGATCACTGCGCAGTTCGTGGGGCTGATTGCGCACCCACTGCTGGTAGTCGCTGGCCCAGGGCTGACCGTCCTTGATCGTACGCAGATTGAGTTTGGCGATGGCCCCGCTGGATTCCACGAGGCCGCTGGAATGGAACGCGCGGGCCACTCGTTCGAAATCAAACGCCATCCGTTGAAACCGGGGTTGCCAGTCCAGGCGGCCGTTCTCCTTTACGAGATCCAGGAGCAGATAGTGGGCGCGGGGATCGCCATTGTAGGGCATGCCGACGCTGCCAGGATTCAGTATTCGCTGCTGACCCTTTTTCGAGGCGGGGATGTGCGCCGTGGAATGCGATGCCGTGATAGTGCGGTCCATGGGCTGGTGCGTGTGACCGCAGATGAGTATGGGCTCGTCGTAGACGGCAACCAGGCTGGCGACGGAACCTTCATCTGCGTTGGGAACGATACCGGCAAATGGGTTGTCGGGGAGACCGTGGAAGAGTCGTAACGGTGGCGCCCCTTCGATCTCGATGAGCAGATCGTGTGGGAGATGGCGTAGGTAACTGAGGTCCTGGGGACGCAACTGTTGCCAAGTCCAGTGGACATTGGGGAAGCGGTTTCTGGTGTTGAACAGGGGGGAACCATCAGGCGTATTCAGCTGCGCGAGAACCAGGTCATGATTGCCCTGAACGGAAAGCCACTCTCGCTGACGCAGCAGGTCGAGCACGTCGAGAGTCCAGGGGCAGCGGTTGATAAGATCGCCTAACAGAAAGACGGCGTCGGGACTCTGTTTGTCTATGTCAGCCAGCACGGATTCCAGAGCTGGCAGGTTGCCGTGGATGTCGCCCAGGAATGCGAGGCGAGTAGGTCGTTTCATATAGGCCGGGCCGCCTTCAAGGGGTCACGTTGGTCAACGTATTGCGCCCGCCCGGTGGCTTCGCTGTAGGCGGCAAAGGCGTGCCGGATGTCTTCCGCATCGGGGTCATGGTCGTTGGACCAACACCAGCGGAAGAAATTGATGATCTCGGGTTCGGCGGTGACCAGTTCCCAGTAAAACAGCCTGGCGATTGCGCCGCCGGCCTCGAGCAGCCCTTCGCTGGAAAAGGCCTCAAGCACGGGACAGCGGTCGTAAGGAACACGGAAGTGCTGAACTTTCCAGCCGCCGGGTTCGTCGTTTTCGGCCACTGATTCCATAAGTGCGAACTGGGCGGCCGGGTCGCCGTTGAGAGGGAGGCCGATGCTGCCGGGATTCATCAAGTGCCAGTGGTGACAGTGGTCGCGGGCTGCGTCCGCGCGCAGGGATCGGCCGGCGCCTTCGGGTCCGGCCCGGTGGGCAGAGCCGGCGTCCTTGAAGACGGACTCGCTCTCATGGGGGTCGGTTAACGGATCCGGTGAATTGTTTTTATACAGATGACGGTCAACCTGAACATGGGTATGGGCAGAGATGACGTTGGGTTCCTCGATGGATTCGATCGCAGGGATGATTTTCTCGGCAGGCATATTCTGGTAGAAACCGACCCGATTGCGGCTCGGTACGCCGTGCGCCACGCGGATAGGTTGAGCGCCGGGAAACTGCAGTCTGATTTCATCCGGCAGCGCGGCCAGGTAATGGACCTGTTCCGTCCCGATGCGTTTCACGAGCCAGTGGAGAATGCCCCAGCGTTCCGAGTCTTGGGCGCCCTGGGGGGCGCGATCGGTACCGTAGTCGAGGAGGTAGAATTCGTGATTGCCGCGTACGACCGCCCAGTCGGAGGCGCGCACGATGTCCACAACGCTGTTGCTGAACGGCATCGGGTTGATCAGATCGCCGTCGAGAACGACGAAATCGGGCTGAAGCCTTTCCAACTCGGTTTGGACGGCCTGCAGCGCGGCCAAGTTTCCGTGGATGTCGGCGAGGACGGCAAGTCGCATGGGCAGTGAGATTTACGGCGGCAGTCTGTCTGCGGCACACTGCCCGCTATGCTACCCGGTGGATGGAGAACCGTCAAACGGGAGGGGTAGTCGGAACCGCAGTCGTCAGTGGTCGGTGGTGAGAAGTGAGGGATCAGTATAGAAGGGCCGGGGGGCGATAGGAGGGGGCGTTAGTTGACAAGCAGGGGGGCAGTGGCTAAGATCGACGAATATTTTGGCAGGAAATGTTTGCGCCTGTTCGATCATGGGAGGCAAAGATGTGCGGTCGATTTGTGCTGCGGGCTTCGCCGCAGAATTTGCAGATGTTGTTTGAATTGGATGAGGCGCCTCTGACGGAACCCAGGTACAACGTCGCGCCGACTCAGCCTGTGCTGGCGGTGCGGACGAATCCCCATGGCGGAATGCGGGAGGCGACCTACCTGAATTGGGGTCTGATACCGTTCTGGGCGAAGGATCCCAAGATCGGGAGCCGGATGATAAACGCCCGTTCGGAGACGGCTGCGGAAAAGCCATCTTTTCGGGCGGCATTCAAGTACCGGCGCTGCATCGTGCCGGCCGACGGATTCTACGATTGGAAGAAGGAGCGGGGCGGCAAGCAACCTTATCTCATCGGACTGGAGTCGGGCGAGGTTTTCGGCATTGCCGGGCTGTGGGAACACTGGGAGCAGGACGGATCGGCAGTTGAGTCGTGCACGCTTTTGACGACGGATGCGAATGAGTTCATGGAGCCGCTCCATCACCGGATGCCGGTGATTCTTGACCGACAGGATTACGACGAGTGGCTCGATCCAAGTGTGCAAAAGGCCGACCCATTGTTGCATTTGATGCGGCCGTTCGGCGGCGCGCCGATGCGGGCTGTGGCGGTCAGCAGGATGGTCAATAACCCGCGCAACGACGAGCCGGGCTGTGTGGAGCCGGCTGGGGCGTAGGGTCAATCCGTTTACTGTCCGTTAAGCAAGCGGACGCACGCGACCGGCTTACTTCGGGCCTCTCTTTTCTTCTCAGACTGGCTCAAACAGTGTCAACGAGGAGACTGATATAGATGACAACGACAGTTCAAAGTTCAAAGGCGATTGACAGCTTGTCGAGGGACAGGTCGAAGAGGGCCAGATTTGAGACGCCTGCGGACAAGCCCCCGCAAAGGCTTTTTGTGCCTGGTCCGACGGATGTGCATCCGGCAACGCTGGCTGCACAGGACATGCCGATGATCGGCCACCGCAGTGACGAATTGGAGTCGCTCTTTGGCAAGTGCAGCGAGCAGCTGCAGACGCTGTACCATACGGAGGCGAGGGTCTTCACGGTCGCGGCTTCCGGTTCCGGCCTGCAGGAGGCGGCGATCCGAAATGGCGTCGGCGGGCGGGTGATCAATTTTGTAAACGGGGCATTCAGCCAGCGATGGCATGATGTTTCGGTCGGGTGCGACAAAGAGGCGGTCGCGGTGGAAGTGCCCTGGTGCACAGCGGTCAAGCCGGCCACGGTAGAAGAAGCTCTGGAGCCGGCCCTCGCCGGCGGCCCTGTGGACGCGATCACGGTTGTTCACAATGAGACGAGCACCGGCGTCGCCAGCCCGGTGGAGGGAATCGCAGAAACTGTACGCCGGGTCAGCCCGGACACGTTGATCCTGGTCGACGCGGTCTCGTCGTTCAGTGGGGTCAAGCTGCCGTTCGACGCCTGGGGGCTGGATCTGTTGCTCACTTCGTCTCAAAAGGCTTTGGCCGTGCCGCCCGGGCTGGCCTTCGCCGCGGTCAGCGACCGCCTGATGGAGCGTGCGGCGACGCTTTCCGATCGCGGCTGGTATTTCGATTTTCTGCAGCTCGACAAGTACCGCCAACGGAGCACGACGCCAGCCACCCCGGCAATTTCGCTGTTGCGGGCGCTCAGCGTGCAGTTGGACCGAATCTTCGACGAAGGATTAGAGGCCCGTTACGCCCGCCACGCCCACTGCGGGCAGATGAGCCGGGACTGGGCGGTCGACAACGGTTTTGGCCTGATGGCTGAGGCGGGCTATGAGTCGGACACTGTGACGACAGTGGAGAATAGCAGGGGCTTGGATATCAGCGGACTGAATGGCTTCCTGGGGCGGCGGGAGATGCAGATTGCGAACGGATACGGTCCGTATAAGGGGAAGGCCTTCCGAATCGGCCATATGGGCGAGGTGTGGCCTTCCGACCTTGAGCGCCTGTTTTCCGCGATAGAGGAGTTTGCGGCCGGGGAACAGAGATGAAGGCGATTTCCCTCCTAAGGGCTGACTGGGATTGCGATCGCCCGTCAGCCGGCGTGGAGAGAGGCAGCCAGCAGGAAAAGCCGGCTGCATGGTTTACAAGCTGATATGCTCTATCTGGTGGCCACGCCCATTGGCAACCTCGGAGATATTTCGCTGCGGGCCTTGGAAACGCTGCGTTCTGTTGACTTAATCGCGGCGGAGGACACGCGCAAGACAGGGCGGCTGCTGAAGCGCCACGGCATCGACACTCCCCAGTTTTCCTACCACGAACACAATGAAAAGCAGGCGGTGGAGCGAATCGTCGGCGCGCTGCGGGGCGGGCTCTCGGTGGCGGTGGTGACGAACGCGGGTACGCCGGGCATCTCCGATCCGGGCTTTACGGCGGTACGTCGAGCGCTGGAGGAGGGGCTGCCCGTCTCCGCGATTCCGGGGCCGACCGGTCTGGTCACAGCGCTGGTGCTTTCAGGGCTACCCCTGCACAGCTTCACTTTTCGCGGCTTTGCGCCGCGGAAGTCGGCGGCGCGGCGGCGCTTCCTGGAGGTGGATGCCGACTCGCCGCACACGCTCGTCTTTTACGAGAGTCAGCACCGGCTCGGGGCGTTCCTGACCGATGCGCTGGAAGTCTACGGCGACCGGCCGGCCGCACTGGCCAACGATCTGACGAAGCTGCACGAACGGGTGCAGCGGGGAACGGTTGGTTCCCTGTTGGAGGTGGTCCAGGACAGGAAACTGTTGGGCGAGTTTATCGTCGTGATCGGCGGCTGCCGTTAGAGAAAGTTGTGCAGGAAGGGCTGTCAGGAGGGGGCATCGGCGGCGTCGGCGGGGCGGCGCATTTTTCGTTCCAGGATTGGCGCAGAGGTGACGACCGCGACGCCGCACAGGATGGCGACGCCTCCGAGCAGTTGCTGGGGTGTAGGGAAGACGTCGAAGAGCAGTTGGGACCAGAGTACTGCCGCGACGGGACTGGCGGCAAGAGCAACGGCGAAGACGCTCATGTCGAGTTTGCGGAGCGTCCAGTAGTAGAGGAAGCGGCTGACGACGACGTCGACCGTGCCGACCAGCACGAGAATGGGGAACGCCTGGGCCGAGGGAAGCGCAAAGTTTCCGCGGGCGATGTTGAAGAGCGCCAGAAAGGCCGCGGTCAGGAGCAGGCGGTAGAAGAAGAAGTTGAGCAGGTCCACCTCGCCCATGTTGCGTTTGGTGAGGGCAGCGTGCAGGGCGTAGATGAAGGTCGAGACGAGTATCATCATCGCGCCCAGTCCCAGGTAGTCGCCCGGTTGGAAGGAGATGACTGCCAGCCCGATGACCGCTATTGCCGAACCGACTCCTTGGAGGAGGGTGAAGCGTTCGCCCAACCAGAGGAGGCCGAAGCCGAGGCTGAAGAGAACAGTCATCTTGCCAACCATGGCGGCGACGCCGGGGTCGATAAAGGCCATGGCCTCATAGTTGAGTCTTGTGCTGACGGCCACGCACATGCCGATAGCGAGGAAGGTGGGCCACATGCGGCGCAGGGGAGCCAGGCGCAGTCTGCGAGTTATGAGGCCAATCAGGCCGACCTCCACCAGGGCGACAGCGATAATGTAGAATGCTCCCAGGGCGGGCTCGATGTAGGGAAAGACGAGGCGGGCGAATACATAGTGGAGACTGTCAATCATCAGCAGGCTGATGAGGAGCGCGGTACCGCGTGCATTGCCGGAATTGTCCCCGCCTTGTGGCGAAGTCGGGGTGAAAGGACTACTGCGCGGCATGTCCCTCATGTGATCAACCTTTGCAAGGGGAGCAATGGACCAGGCGGGAAGCCGCCGCTGGCCAAAGAAGCGGTCTTGTCAAGTGGATGCATTCCCTACTCTTCAGGCACATCATATCCGGCCTCTCCGAAAGCTGCCAACAGGGGTAAGGTCGGTTGTGCTAAAATACGGTCGGATCGGGACTCAGGCGGTGTTTGAGGTAGTCGAAGGGCACAGGAATGGTACGCAAGATTCTCCATTTCGATCTCGACGCCTTTTACTGCGCGGTTGAAGAGCGGCGGAATCCGGAGTTGAAGGGGACCCCATTTGCGGTCGGCGGGCGGCCTGAGAGCTGGGGCGTTGTATCCTCCTGTTCCTATGCGGCGCGACAGTTCGGAATCCGCTCGGCGATGGGCATGGCGCAGGCAGTGCGGCTGTGCCCGGAGTTGCGCGTGCTGCCGCCGGATATGCGGGAGTACGGTCAGGTTTCGGGGCAGGTGATGGGGATTCTGCACAGCGTGACTCCATTGGTGGAGCAGTTGTCGATCGATGAAGCGTTTCTAGAGGTGACGGAGCGGTCTGAATACGCTTCAGAACTGGCGAGGATGGTGCAGTCGCAGGTGAAGGAGAGACTGGGACTGCCTTCTTCGCTGGGCGTGGCGACGAACAAGCTGGTGGCCAAGATTGCCACGGATGTTGGAAAGTCGGCTGTCCGGACCGGGGACTATCCCAGGGCGGTCCAGGTGGTTCCGCCGGGCCGGGAGGCTGAGTTTCTGGCGCCGTTGCCGGTGGACGCGCTGTGGGGGGTCGGTCCTCGGACGCGAGAGCGGCTGGCTGCGAGAGGCATCCACAAGGTGAGCGATGTGCTGGCGGCGTCTGCAGAGGAGCTGGCTCAGCAGTTCGGCAAGCTGGGACAGGATCTGCGGCAACAGGCGCAAGGAATTGACCAACGGCCGATTGTCACCGAGCGGGAGGCAAAGTCGATCAGCCAGGAGACGACTTTCGCGCAGGATATGGTTGATACTGAGACGTTGCGAAGGGCGTTGCGACAGCAGGCGGCGCAGGTCGGCGGGCGAATGCGGCGCGGCGGACTGGCCGCGCGCACTGTCAATTTGAAGTTGCGTTGGACTGACTTCACCACGCAGACTCGCCAGACGACGCCTTCACAACCGGTGGACGATGAAGAGGAGATTTACCGTATCGCCCTTGACCTGTTGGCGTCAAATCGGCCTGAGGGGGCGGCGGTCCGGCTGATTGGCGTAGGTTGCAGCGGCCTGGTTCCGGCGGTGAAGCAGATGAGCATATTTGATATGGCGGCGGACCCGGAGGCACTTGCCAAGGAGGATCAGTTGAACAAAGCGGTGAAGGCGCTGCGAAAGAGGTTCGGCGAAGATGCCATCCGCCGCGGCAGCGACTTGTGATGCCGGCAGGTGACCGGCCTGAAGGAATGGAAGCACAGTTACCCCTGAAGCCACTGCTTTCGGTTGCGGAATCCTGTCTCGGCGCTGGCCGGCGGCGGCGCGGGTTGCGAGCAGGTTACTCCGGTGATATTTCAGATGAGCTGCACTTAAAGGAGTTAAGACGCGTGCGATACGAAGTGCCGATTTCAGAGGCGTTGATAGACGAACTTTTCCTGTTTTGGGCGTCTATTTTCGGGGAGGTATTGCCGGACATTGCGCGAGAAGTATTCCTGGGCGCTGAAGATGCCTATAACGGGGGCACGCTCTATCTGCAAAGGGAGGGCGAGCGCCTGGCAAGCACGTGCTTCACGATGCAGTCAAAGACGGCGCCGAGGCTGGCAGGTTTCGGCGAAGTTGCCACGGACCCGGAGTTTCGCGGCAGAGGCTTGGCGACAGAACTGTGCGCCCAAGCCGTGGAGGATTTTCGCGGGGCAGGCGGCGAGGCGTTCTTCCTGGGGACGGTCAACCCGGCCGCGGCGCGGGTCTACCACCGGCTGGGGTGGCGCAAGCTGGCCGGAGCCAATGTGATGGCCAACATCATCAGTGGGGAATCCCCTGAAGCTTTCCTGGTGCGCTACTTCTCGGGTGAGGGAGCAACGGTGGTAGAGGCTTCTCCCGCGGACCGTATTCCAATGATCCCTTTGATCCTATGCCCGCATGACTGGCAGGTGCTGGACGCAAATACAGGTGTGCGCTCAACTCGCTATGCGACGCAGAACTCGTGTATGGGTCTATATGTGCGCTATGAGCGGGTCCGTCTGGGCGGCGGGGGAACGTGGTTCGCAGCAAGGACGGCGGAGGGAAAGGTGGTCGGGCTTTCGACGGCGCGCAGGGATGACGCGGGTGAGTTCCAGATTGATGCGTTTGCGCATGCGCGCTTTGCGGACGTCTGGGAAGAGCTTGCGCTTGCGGCGACGGGCAGATCACAGGAACAAGGCGAGGGCAGATGCTATGCCGTCGTTTCGGTTGAGGATGAAGAGAAGCGGTCCTGGTTCGAGTCGCTGGGATTTCGTGGGACCGGAGCAGAGGAAGCGTTTGATGTAGAGGGGAGGCAGGTGGCTTCTGTCAGGATGGAGATGAGCGGGACTTAGCCAGTAGATAAGCCCGAGAAGAGATGACGCGGCGGCGCTTCGATACTTCAGTTCGCCACGCGGGCGAGAAGGGTTCCTTTCCTGATGCCAGACTTGCGTGCGCGCTCAAATTCCCGACTTGAGCTCAGCCGGTCTTGCGGCCGCGCGAGGATTGACCTTTATCCCATCATTGAGTCATCGCCGCGCCACTCGGTGTCGATTCCCACGTAGTCTTTGACCAGCGGTTGAAGGCGGCTGGGAAAGGCCTTCAGGAAGGCTTTGGCGTTCTCGGAGAGAGGCCATGGCGCGTTTACCGGATAGCCGCGTGGGCGCAAGCCGATGCCACAGGAAAGCCGGACACGGTCGATACGGTTGGGGAAGGCTGAGTGGTAGGTGCGAGAGGCGAAAACGATTTCGTCGCCCAGATCGGTGAAGAGGGGCACGACGCCGGGCACGTCAAAGCCGACGTAGCCTTTGGGTTCGGTCCCGATCCGGTGGAAGGAGCGCTGGTCCGGGGTCAGCTGGAAGCCTTCGGGCCCTTCCCAACCTTCGACATGGGAGTCTTCGATTACGGCCAGCCCGCCGTGCGCCGGATGGGAGCCGGTGATGTAGAACCAGAGGCCGGACGGCCAGGGTCCGCGATTCAGGATGTCTCCTGAGAAGGTGGGCGGGCCGTCTGAGAAGCCGCAGAAGTCCGAGTGCCAGGTGAGGGGATCGGAGCCGGGATTGCGGATGATGGCGGCGGTGCGGTTGATGGTCAACTCTTCGGCCTGGCAGAAGACGCGCTGCGCACGCATGAAGGGTTCGTGGTCGAACAGTTTCCACATGGCCGGTGAGTGTTCGATGAAGGAGGTGTGGGTGAAGCTGTTGCCTTCGCCGAGCGTGTCATCCGGATCGATTACCTGCTTGACAGACTCCTGAAGCTCTGTGACGAGTTCATCGGTGAGCACATTCCTGACGATGGCGAAACCGTGCGCTTCGACGCAATCCTGCGCGGCGTCCAATTCGTCCAGGGTGAATTCGTAGCGGTAGCCCAACTCAGGTCTTTGGATGTGGCTGTAATCCATTCAAAACTCCTTCATAGATAGGGCTTGAGGCGGGGATGTGCTGGCCTAGCCATTATAGCGCCAAGCGCATTCAACTCTCGGCCGACTCCGGGCTTCAGATACCTGTTTTTGAAACGCTTCCCGGTGTTTCGGCTTGTGGGACGACGTCCAGGCGGCACTTAAACCCTCCTGATTCCTTATCCCATCATTGCTCCACGCCACGCCAGTCATCGTCGATCCCGACATAGCCTTCAACAAATGGTTGCAATCGTTGGGGGAAAGCCTTCAGAAAGGCCTGTGCGTCTTGGGAGAGGGGCCAGGGCGCTTGAATTTTGAAATCACGCGGGCGGTAGATGATGGCACAGGAAAGCCGAACGCGATCAGTGCGATTGGGGAAGGCGGCGTGGTAGGTGCGGGAGGCGAAGACGATCTGATCGCACGGATCGGTGAAGATAGGCACCAGCCCGGGCACGTCGAAACCGACGTGCCTTTGCGGTTCGGTCCCCTTCTTGTGAAAGGAGCGCCGATCTGGCGTGAATTGGAAACCATCGGGAGGGGTCCAGTCTTCTAAGTGGGAGTCTTCGATGAGTGCCAGGCCACCATGTTCGGGATGGGAGCCGGTGATGTAGAACCAGAGGCCCGAAGGCCAAGGGCCGCGGTTTAGAACATCTCCTGAGAAGTGGCGGGCGCCATTGGAGAAGCCGCAGAAATCTGAGTGCCACGCGAGCGGAGCAGAGCCGGGATTGCGGAGAATCGCAGCGGTACGGAGAATCGTCAACTCCTCGGTCTGGCAGAAGATCTTTTGCGCTTGCATGTACGGCTCATGGTCGAACAGTTTCCACATGGCAGGTGAGTGTTCGATAAAGGAAGAATGGGTGTAGCTGTTGCCGGCGCCCAGTGTATCATTCGGGTCGAGAACCTGTTTGACTGATTGCTGGAGTTCGGCCACAAGTTCATCGGAAAGTACCTTCTTGACGATCGCGAAGCCGTGCGCCTCAACGCAGTCCTGCGCGCCGTCCAATTCGTCGAGCGTGAACTCGTAGCGGTAGCCCAGATCAGGCTTTTGGATGTGGCTGTAGTCCATTCCGTGCTCCTGCATTTCCAAGCCTGTCCTGCACTAACCCGATGACCACGCCCTGAGAAACCCAGCCGCCCACAAAAAAGAGGCGATCTTCGATTGGGAGGAAGCAGCTTCAGTTCGCGAGTAGCTGCTGAAGGCTCAACTCTAGCCCATCATGGCGTCGGCTTGCGGTTCTGCGTCGTCGGGCCGCCAGTCGTTTTGGATGCCGGTGTATTCCTCCACATAGTGCTGAAAACGCTGTGGAAGCGCCTCTATGAAGGCCTTCGCGGTATCGGGGAGCGGCCAGGGCGCGTCGATCTTGTATGCCTTGGGGCGGAAGCCGACGCCGCAGGAGAGCCGGACGCGGTCGATACGGTTGGGGAAGGCGGCGTGGTATGTGCGCGTGGCGAAAACGAGCTGGTCAGTTGGCTCGCCGAAGAGCGGTACCATGCCGGGCACGTCGAAGCCGACGTAGTTATGCGGCTCTGTTCCTATGGGGTGGAATGAGCGCTTGTCCGGGGTCAACTGGAATCCCTCGGGCCCTTCCCAGTCTTCGACGTGGGAATCCTCGATGACGGCGAGGCCGCCGTGCTTGGGGAAGGATCCGGTGATGTAGAACCAGAGCCCGGAGGGCAAGAGAAACTTGTTCAGCACATCGCCCGCGTTTTGCGGAGGACCCTCCGAGAAACCATGCCAGTCTGTGTGCCATCCCAGCGGATCGGAGCCGGGATTGCGGATAATGGCGGCGGAGCGGTGAATGGTCAGCCCGCCATCGCCGCAATAGAAGCGGTTCACGCGCATGAACGGCTCGTGGTCGAACAGCTTCCAGGAGGCGGGGGAATGCTCGACGAAGGCGGTGTGCGTAAAGCTGTTGCCCGCGCCCAGCGTGCCGTCCGGATCGAGAACTTCCACGACGGATTCCTGAAGGTCCTTCACCAGCTCTTCGGTCAGGACGTTCTTTATGATGGCGAAGCCGTGCGCTTCGACACATTCATTCATGGCATCCAGTTCATCGATGCTGAACTCATAGCGATAGCCCAGATCCGGTTTCTCAATGTGGCTGTAGTCCATGGAAAGCTCCTTGCGATAGCGCTGGCTGACTTATCCCTTCAGTGACCCGATGGTGATCCCCTGGATCATCTGCTTTTGCATCAGAATAAAGGCGACGATCGGCAAAACGGACATCAGAATCGCGGCTGACATACCAATTCCATAGGCGGGACCGGTACCCTTTAGCTGGAACATGATAATGGATACGCCCACGGGCATCGTGTAGATCTGTGGTTTGTTCAGCACCAGCAGAGGCCACAGGAAGTCGTTCCAATGGTAGGTAAAGGTAAAGATGGCGAGGGTGGCAAGAACGGGCCTGGACAGCGGGATTGTGATCAGCCACCAAAGCTGCAGCTCGTGTGCGCCGTCAATGCGGGCGGCCTGGAACAGTTCGTCGGGCAGGGTCACCGCGAACTGGCGGAAAAGGAAGAGGGCGAAAGGCGAGGCCAAGCCCGGCAGGATCAGGGCCCAGTAGGTGTCGTGCATGCCAAGTTTCAAGGTCAGGACGTAGGAGGCGATCAATGTCGACCAGGCGGGGACAAGCATTGTGGAGATAATAAGCCAGAACAGTTTGTCGCGGCCCGGAAACTGTTTGCGGGCGAAGCTGTAGCCGGCCAGGGAGGCCACGAGGACTACGCCCAAGGTAAAGGCTGCGCCGGTGAAGACGCTGTTCCAGAACCATTTGAGGACAGGAGAGTTGGCAACGCCGCTTCCCGTCATCAGGTCGATGTAGTTTTTGAGAACGGGCCGAGTCAACACAAAGGATGGGGGTATTGTGGCGACTTCGGAGGGGTGCTTGAAGCTGGTGATCAGAGCCCAGTAGAGCGGGAACAGTGAAATTGCGGCAAGCATGAGGATCATCAGGAGCGCGAGATAGCGTAAAGCGCTGGCCGATCCTTCCGGGAGCAGGCGCAGTTGCAGCAGTTCCAAAAGTGTAGGCGTCTGTCTGTTCAGCCTGGATTGTGTTGCCATGTTCGGGCCTTCGGCTCAGAATTCCACGACCTGGGAAAAGCGTCGGAACTGGAAGATGGTAAAGCCGACAGTCGCCACCAGGAGAAGCAGCCCTGCGGCGGCGGCGGTGCCGGCGTTGGCGTAGAAGATCAACTGGTTGTAGATATAGTAACCAACTGTGATGGTACTGTGCACAGGGCCGCCGCGCGTCAGAACGTAGATGGGCACGAAGACCTGGAGAGCGCCGAGCGTGGAGACGACGATCACATAGAGCATGGCGGGCGTCAGGAGCGGCAATGTGATCGACCAGTGCTTGCGCCAGAAGGCGGCGCCATCGACGGCGGCAGCGTCATACAGGCTGGACGGGATGCTCAGGAGCGCCGCGCAGAAAATAATGATCGCGACGCCGTTACTGGAAACTATGGCCATGCCGGCGAGGGAGGGAAGGGCGGCATATATGCTTCCCAGCCAGTTGACCGGTTCCAGATTGACAAGTGAGAGCGCGTAGTTGAGGACGCCCACATGAAAATCAAAGACAAAGCGCCAGATAATTGCGACGGCAAGCCCTGAGATCACGCCGGGCAGGTAAAAGGCGGCCTGGAAAAAGCCGCGCAAGGAACTGCTGCGAAGTGAAACGATTAGTATAGCGGTCAGCAGCGAGAGGGCTGTCGAGACCGGGACAACCATCAGCGCGTAATAGAAGGAGTTGACCATGGACTTCTGTGCGCTGGGCATTTCGATGACGTCGGCGTAGTTTTGGAGGCCTACGTACTCGGTGACCCCGCGCGGATGCCAATCGACAACGCTCAACCAGATTACCATGCCGTACGGTAGGAGAAAGAAGACGACGAAGAAGACCATGAAGGGCATGATGAGGAGGTAGCCCCACAGCTTCTCCGACTGGGAGATTGTCAGGCGCGGCCACGGGAACGTCTTTGGCCCTGTACGCAGGCCGCTGCCGATTTTGTCTACTCGATCTGTCATTTTAATGGGGGCACTGCGTATTGCAGGGCAACCTTAAGGTGAATGCAATACACAGTGCTTGTATTGAAACTCTACACGTACCATTCCAGGTTTGCGATGGTGGTGCAGAAATCCTGTACAGCCTCTTCTGGTGGAACAGGCAGGAAGATCTTCTGATGCACAAGCTCCAGCTGTTCCACGGTCTCTCGTGCGCGGCCGCCGTGAGCGGAGGCTCTCTGCCGTCCATAGGGAATGTAGTACTCGTAGTGCCATTCCAGCATTGGGTTGGTGACGCCTTCAACTGCAGAGACGCGAGCGGGCAGCAGGTACTGTGCTATCCACTTCTGGTTTTCCCGATTTGAGAGCCAGAGCGCAAAGTCGATTGACGGGCCAATTTCGTCGGCTCCGCCGGCGCGGTAGACGATCGAGTTGACATCCAGCATCGGACCGCCCCAGTAGAGAGAGTGCGGTACACCCGGATTGGTGGGGGGCTGGACGAAAATCCATCTTATGTCGCGCTCGGTATCGGTGACGACCAGCGTATCGGGATCGACTTCGACGCCGGGGCGCTGTGACCAGCCGATGCTGGGGCCGATGCCGCCGAGGAGGGACTTCTGGAAGAAGTAGTCCCAGCGGCTGGCGCTGAGGCCGTTCGGGTTGGGGATGACGCCATGGACGAAGTAGAGGTCCTGCAGCCATTGCAGCCAGGCGATACCTTCCTCTTCGGCCAACTTGCAGACCCACTGGCCGTCTCGGAGCTCTACGGTGTCGGTTCCCCAGTTCCAGCTGAGAACCTGGTCCGGCCAGTAGAAGAACGGATTTGTTTCCGCGGCTGAGAACACGGCGCCCCAGACCTGCGACCCGTCATCGCGTTCGAAGGTGCAGGCCTGCATCATGGTCAGGTAGTCGTCAAAGTTCCAGGTTCGTTCCGGGGCTTGGGGAAGCAGGTGGTCTGCGCCGGCCTCAGCCACGATATCGAGGTTGAGGGCCATGCCGTTGGCGAGGGTATAGAAGGGCACCATGTAGTTCTTGCCCCGGAAGTGCATGCCTTCGTACCAGCCTGCGGGAAGGTCATCCTGGAACTCCTGCGGCAGTTCGATCTCCACGGCAACGTCGGACTGCAGGGCCTGGATGATGCCGTCAACGCTGGCGCGCAGGACTGTATGGGGAGGATTGCCGGATGCGATTGAGGTCTGAACTTTGACGATCGAGTCCCATCCCACCGCCTGATAGCTGATGGTAACGCCCTCGGTCATATCGCTGTATTCGTCGGCCCTCTCCTGTTCCCAGGTGCCGTGAGGCAGGATATCACCGGGAAGGCCAAGGGGGAAGGACCACCACTGAATCTCGACCGGGGCCATCGCGACTTCGCTCTCGGCTCCCTCGGAACCTGGCGCTGCGGGGGCTACGCAGGCGGCCAAGGCCGCCGCGCCACCTGTCATGGCCGCGGTTTTCAAGAAATCACGTCTTGATAGTGTACGTTGCATGGTTGCGTCTCCTTTTGATATTGAACGCCCACCGATGAACCTGGAGGGGATTGTGTAGATTATATGGCTAAAGAAGCATGTGTCAAGTGAATAAAATATTGGGCTTATCGGGCGATCAACAGATGTGGGATTCTCCCAAGTCCGCGGCAGGTATCAGTATGGGTGGCGTTTCAGTCCAAGTAACACGGCCTTCACTTCTCGTCGCGAAGAGAACCGTTGCCAGTCACTTTGAGGCGCTGCCGGAAGACGCGTGGGCGGCCAGGAGGCGGGTAACTTCGTCGTCGCTGACCTGGCGAAAGTCGTCGTACCAGGCGCCAACCCCCCAGAACGGGGAGGGTGAAAGCAGGGCGATGGCCCGGCTGACGCAGTTGGCGTCCGAGTGTTCGGCGTTGCCGGCATTTGTCGCGGCCTGAGAATTCAGTTCAGCGATAGTACGGGAAGGGGCGACGGGGACGGCGGGAACGATATCGTGCGGCTGGCGATGGATCAGAGCCTGAATCGCAGCGCGCATGGAGGCGCCGGTGGCCAGGCCGTCGTCGATCAGGAAGATGGTGCGGCCCTTAATTGGAGCGGGTGGGCGGCCGCGGCGGAAAAGCTGGGCGCGGCGGGAGAGTTCTCGCTGCTGCTGGCGCGAGATCTTCCGGATTCGGTCATCGCCCAATCGCTGTTGGGCGATGACCTTCTGGTTTATGACCTGGACACCGCCTTCGGCAATAGCGCCGAAGGCCAGTTCGGTCTGGCCCGGTACGCCGAGCTTGCGTACCAGCCAGACATCAAGGGGCGCCTTCAGGGCGCGAGCGACCTCGCTAGCGACGGGTACCCCTCCCCGCAGGAGGCCGAGAACGAGGGGGTTGACAGCCTCCAGCTCCCGGAGCATGGCCCCGAGCAGCGCGCCGGCGTGGCGGCGGTTTCGGAAACGTTGGGGTCTTGCGCTTGTCACGCAACAACCTCTGAGTCGGATGTTATTGACGGAGAGGAGAGGAGAAAAGAGAAGGAAATTGCGAGAGGATGGGGGTTAGTTCCGGGGGGAGGCGGAGCGAGGAAGCCACTCCACGCCCCTCGCTCTCTGCTCCTCCGCTATTGCTCCCGGTCGGGATTGAGCAACCAGGCGACAAGGGCCTGGATCTCGTCTTCGCTCAGTTTTTCCGCGAAATTCTGCGGCATCTGGCCTGCATCCTCGTATGTTTCAACCACGTACGCGGTGGGATTGACGATGCTCTCGTAGACGTATTCTTCGGCCGTCATGCCTTCGACGCGGGCACCGGCGCGTTCATAGAGGTCGGCCATGTTGGGACCGTTCTGGCCGGCGACGTCGACCTGTCTCTCTTCGAGATTGTGGCAGGCGAAGCAGGCTTCGCCCATCCAGATCTCCTGCGGCGAGCGGATATTGCGTGCTCTGTATTCTTCGAGGGCTGCGGCCTGCTCTTCCTCGCTGAGCAGGATATAGGCCGTGTTTTGGAATTCAGTCGGTTTGAAGACGTCTTCGAAGGGTTGGAAAGGGTCTTCGTCCGGTGTCTGGGCCAAGGCAGACTCTTTCCAATTCATGACAAATTTGGTCAGATCCTCCACCTGGTCGCCGCGCATCGGCCCGCCAAATTGGCCTCCCCAAGTGGGCATGACCTCCGGCCACTGGCTGTCCGTCTTGCTGGGGCGGCCGGCGGCGATTGTCAGCTTCACGTAGTCTTCAAGCGAGCCGACCCAACCAACGTCCTTGAGGCGTCCGGTGTCGGTGAAAAAGTAGTAGCTGTTCAGTCCCGGCCCTCTGCCCAGAATTCCCTCACCATCCGGCCCGTGGCAAATGACGCAGTTGTCGGAGAACAGCTTTGCGCCGTTCTCGATGGAGCGGCCTTCCCAGTTGATGGTCTGCGCTTCCATGCGCGGGTTCTCGCTTACCAGGACCATAAGAAGCGCAATGATGCCGACCAGTGAGGACAGGATGCCCCACATTATTTTGGCGATCGGGGACCTTGTGTAGAGACGGTGCATAGTCGCTGTATTACTCTCCTACAAGAGCGCCGGACAGACTCTTCCACCCGTCTGCAACGTAACCCATGAACAGGTGCTTCCAGCCGTACTGCTCCCAGTAGAGAGAGTCTTCGTGCAGCCAAAAGGTCTTTTCATATTTGCCGGGCGTGCCCGCGGCGTCGAACCAGGTGATCTCCCAGTTCAGCTTCTTCAGCCCGGGTTGTGCCTGGGATATCGTCAGGATGCCGATGGGCGCGTTGAAGTCGGGATCTGTGCGGCGGTAGTAGTCGACGGCATTGTTAAATTCGTGCAGGAGTTCCATGAATTCGTGGTCGTGCACGTCGTACTCTTCGTCGGTGCGCCAGACCCCAAGCGGCAGATGTTTGTAGCCGATTTCACGGGAGAGGCCGGAGCCTTCTTCGGGCATCACGTCCTGAACGATTTCGACCGAGGGGGCGCCTTCGACAGCGTATTCTGGCGTGCCCATCCAGCTCCAGATGATCATGACCACGCCGGCGACGATGCCGGCGACGATGGCGACCTTGCGATCTTTGCCGCGGCGGCTGGGGTTGTAGTCGAGATAGGGAATGGCCATCAGCAGAACGAGGAGCACGCCGGGGAGAAGGACGCCGGCGATGAACTTGTCTGCGATCTTGAGCAGCCCCTGCAGCCAGTAGAAGTACCAGGGCGCGACGGTATGGAGGGGCGTTGATTGCGGGTTGGCGATATGCTCCAAGGGGGCCTGGAAGAAGAAGACGGTCAGGACGATGAGGAGAGCGGTCATGACGGTCAGGAAGCTGGTCTCGTCGACCAGGACGTCGGGCAGATAGTAGACGCGCTTGTCGGCGGGGACGCGGTTGGCGGTATCCTCGCCAACTTCCTCTTCATCGGCGGGCAGGCTGATGCCGAAGTGAACGACTTTATAGTAGTGAACGAAGAAGAAGAGGATCAGCAGCAGCGGCAGGAATAGGACGTGCAGGAGATAGAAGCGCAGGAGGCCGTTAGCGCCGATGTCGGGCGCGCCGCGGGCAAGCAGGTTGACGGTTTCGCCGACGACGGCGGGGGGCACGGCCTCTGCCATGGAGGTGCCAATGGTGACGGCCCAGAAGGCCAGCTGGTCCCAGGGAAGAAGATAGCCGGAAAAGCTGAGAAAGAGTGTCATTACGAGCAGCAGTACGCCGGTGAACCAGGTAAACTGGCGCGGCGGTTTATAGCTGCCTGTCAGATAGCAGCGGACCATGTGCAGGGTGACGATTGCCACCATGGCTTCGGCGCCGAGGCGGTGCATATCGCGCAGGAACTGGCCGAAGGGGATATTGGTCAGCAGCAGGATCATGTCGACGTAGGCGCGTTCCGGCGAGGGCGCGTACCAGATCATCAGCAGGATGCCGGTGATGGTCTCGACGATGAATAGGTAGGTCGAGAGCAGACCCAGCCGGTAGGTGTGGGTGAAGCGGGTCACGCTCTCGTGATAGTAGGTGGGTTTGATGTGGAGCAGGAAGCCTTCGCTATGGGGCTTGAGGCGCGGGTTGGGGCGGCCGGGGGGTTCGCCCTGCAACATGCGGCGAAACTCACCGGCATCGATGCCGGCGGTGAGGCGGGTGAAAACGTCGTCCGCCTGGGCAGCGACCGCGCCGAGAACTCCTTTTTCGCGGATATTTTCTTGGAGTCCCATCTGGATCTATCGTCTCCTGGTAAAGTGAAGGCCGATCTTACTCGGATCACTACATGTTCAGGCAGCTTATTCCATCATGAGGAAATGTAAGAGCGCTCGGAGGTCCTTGGATCATCCTACCCGTATCTACGACTATTTCACCTTCCGGCGAGGGACCGATAGGAGCCTCTATCAGATCGGAAGTTAGTTTTGTCACGGCCAGAATAGTGTGGCCCTTTACAATCTCGATAACGAACTGGTCAAGCGAGCGGGGCGAGGGCCCCAAAATGTAATCTCCATCGGGACAGAACCTGGAGCCACATGCTGGGCAATGGATTTGTCCTTTTGCAGAGTCCCACCACAGCCTTATACGCACGCCATACCAACTGTGGGGACAGAGAGGGTATAGGGCATGCAATCCCTTTTCGGTATTGACCAACCAAAACCTACCTTCCGGGTAGGACTTGGGCTCGCTGCCAACTGGGGGCAAACCTGAGGCAGGGCCGAGATAGAATCTTCCACCAAACTCCCCCGCAGGTCGGCGAGGGTAAAGGTACTGATAGGCGGCCAGTCCAGTTCCCACGGTCATAGCCGTCAGCGTACCGGCCCAGATGTACGTCAGAAACTCCCTACGATTCTTGCCCTCGCTTCCAGCATGGATGCCTGCAGAGTGAGAGCCGAGAAATGAGGCGCGATCAAGGGGCGCAATCTGCCCGGCATCGACTGATCCTTTTTCTTTACTCCAGGTTTCTTGTTTCCTCTGCAATCGCTGGACTGTCACTTTGTCCGAATTCTCCTGTCAGGAAGCACGCGAAAAGTTTGCGTTTTCCCTATAAGGCGTCAGTGCCCCAGGCGCAGGATCAGGACTAAGAAGGCGCCGCCTTGGCCGGTGACAGAGCTTTGGGCTTTCCTTGCAAGCGTTTGCCTGTGTCCACGACAATTTCGGCGTCAGGCGAAGGCAAGGCTGGGGCGGAAATGAAATCGCCTGCGTCTTCGGTCTTCGCAACGATTGAACCGCCCTCGACAATTTCAACCAGAAACTGATCCAGGGAGCGGGGCGCGGGACCTTCGATATAATGTCCCTCGCGGTTGAATTTGGAGCCGTGGCAGGGGCATTCAAAGCGATTGTTGGAAGGCTCCCACTTGTACAGGCAGCCGAGGTGCGTGCAGACCATGTAGAGTGCGCGCGGCCCCTCATCGGTGTTGATGAGCCAGAATTTGCCGGTAGAGTTGCCTTCCGGGTCGATGCCAATCTGGGGCAATGCGGTCGCGGCGCCAAGAATGAACTTGCCGCCGAACTCACCTTCGCGGAAGCGCGGGTACATAAACTGATAGGTGGCGAGGCCGCTTTCCAGCGTCAGAAGGGTCAGGGCACCGCCCCAGGCGTAGGAAAGAAATTCGCGGCGGTTAATGCCTTCCTGACCTGCTTCGAATCCTCCGAGCACAGCTGCGCGGCCGACGGGAGCTACTCTGTCTGCGGCTGCTGCGGCAGCGCTGCCATTGCTCTGGACGGCTGTGGGAGTCTGCGCCTCAATTGTAGCCGCGGCCTCAACCGCCGGGGACTCTTCTGCGGGCGCAACCTCTGCGGCGGCGACCGGCGCTGCTTCGGCGGCAACGGCGGCAGGTTCAGGCTGCGGGGCGGCCGCTTCGGTTGAAGGAGCGGCCTCTGCGGCTTCACCCGTGCTGCCATCGCGCGGCGGCAGCATTTCGCTCACATCGACGCCGAGCCGTTCGGCAGCCGACTGACGGGCGCGATTCACTCTGTCGAGCCATGCCTGGTTGACTTCGGCCATTGTGACTGGTCTCCTTGGAGATGCGGGAAGCCGGTCCTGCATCTCGCCCCATTCTCATCCTGCCAGCAGGAATGACGCCACGGGATTCAATGCCTGGCGGGACTGTGAAGCATCGTTCGATAGAGTCGATAAGAGTATAGCAGGGGGCAAGTACATTGTCAAAATTATCACAAACAATCTGGCGACTTGATTTCTTGAAAATGGATAAGCTACGGGACGATACTTTCGGTGGCGAGATAGTATTTCATATTGTGCTAACGGTGGTCTAAGTGGGGCCGTTCCGTGGCATGGTTAAGAATTTCAGTTGCGTTCACGACACGGAATGCGTCTATCTGTGAATTGCGTAAGAAGTGTCTGTTCGCGGAGATCAGATAGGGAATCTTCAACCAGTCTACAAATGCTCCGATAAATGCATCGGCTTTTCCGGGTAGACCTAGCTCAACGTATTTCATGACCAGGTCACGCGGGACAGGTTCGTCAATGATGGCGGAACTGGCATTGAGGTAGAACAGAAGATAGAAGTGTCTCACGTGCCTCGGGATAATCAGATTGCGGTTTACTTCCTGCGCGACCAAGCGGGGAATGATCAGTTCGAGGTCGGGTCCCAGTTGTCTGAGAATCCGAGAGGCATTGGGATCGGTATTTCGGACTGCAGGAATCAGGACGCTGCTATCGATACAGATGCGCATACTCGGCCTCGAAGATTTCGCGTCGGGCCTTGCGCAGTTGTTCTATGAACTCTTCCTGGTCTGGCTCAGTCTCCCGATTATCGTCCTCTTGAATCTGTTTGCTCATGTCATCCAGAGCACGTATCCAGGCGCGTCGTGTTTTTGCGTCTTCAACGAGGGTCGCAATCTGGTCGGTTGGGGACGAATCAGATTCGGCAGCCAACTCCTCAAGTTTTGCGTACAAGCCGGCAGGTAATTCGATTGTGACGGTATTCTTACCCACTTCTCCCTCCTTCCCTTTTTCCACTGTCACCCTCAGAATTCTAACACACATTTACCAAAGCTCTTATGCCCAGCGGGCCCGTAACCATGGCAGACGCTCTTCTGTTAAGGCGCCAGAAAAACCAAGGGAGGGCGCCCACAAAGGGCGCTTCCAGGTGATTCAGGCAATTTCACCGGGCTTTTTTGCCCTAAAATTGGATGAACTTGCCCTGTGGCAGGCAGGAATTCCTCTCTACTGCCAGTACACATTCGCTTCGGTGGACTGGTCGCTAGGTTTCAAGTTGCTCCAGGCTGGCGGCGACCTGTTCTCGCTGGGCGTTCAGGTCTTCCAGTTTGTCGCGTTCGCGCTGCACCACCTGCTCGGGGGCCTTGCCGACGAAGTTCTCGTTGTTCAGCAGGCCGGCGGCGCGGTTGATCTGGTTGTCGACGTTGTCGAGCTCCTTCTGCAGGCGCTTGCGCTCGGCTTCGAGGTCGACCATGCCGGCGAGGGGAAGGTAGGTGGTGATGCCGCCGGCGGAGAGTTGAACGGTGGGACCAGAATTGGCGCCGCTGGCGCTGGGTTCGACAGTCACCTGGGATTCGTCGAGGCGCGCCAAGGTGGTGAACAGTTCCAGGTTGTCCTGTGCCAGGCTGTGACCGCTGCCGGCAAAGATGGCGGCGATGCGGCGGCCGGGCTCGACGTTGTATTCGGCGCGGACGTTGCGGATGGCGCGGACGATCTCCTGAATGCGGCCAAAGTCGTCTTCGGCGGAGGCGTCGCGGTCTTCCGCAGGCCGGGACCAGCGCTGCGTCATCAGAGACTCGGCCTGATCGGGAACGCCGGGCAGATGACTCCATATCGCTTCGGTGACGTAGGGCATGAAGGGATGCAGCAGGCGTAAGGACTGCTCGAGCGTGTAAGCGAGGACCTGGCGGGTCGCGGCGGCTTCTGCAGCGTCGCCGCCGTAGAGGCGTGGTTTAGCGGCTTCGATGTACCAGTCGCAGTATTCGCTCCACAGGAATTCGTAGAGCTGGCGGCCGGCTTCGCCCAGCTGCCAGTTTTCGATGAGCTGGGTCACATGGGTCTGCACCGCGCTCAGGCGGCTGAGTATCCAGCGGTCGGCGAGCGTCCGCGCGTCGTGGGCGGGCAAGGCGTAGGTGATGCTGTGGCGACCGTCCCCATTGTTCAGGGACACTTTGTCCGGTTCCAGATTCATGAGCACGAAGCGGGCGGCGTTCCAGATTTTGTTGGCAAAGTTGCGGTTGGCTTCGATGCGGTTGACGCTGAGCTTCATGTCGTTACCGGGCGTGCTGCCGGTGAGCAGGGTGAAGCGGAGGGCGTCGTTGCCGTAGGTCCCGATCAGGTCGAGCGGGTCGAGGGCGTTGCCCAGGCTTTTGCTCATTTTGCGGCCGTCTTCGGCGCGGACGAGCCCGTGCAGGTAGACGTAGTGGAAGGGGACTTTGCCGGTAAAGTAGAGGCCCATCATGATCATGCGGGCGACCCAGAAGAAGAGGATGTCGTAGCCGGTTTCGAGCACGGTTGTGGGGTAGAAACGGGCGAGGTCGGAGGAGCGAGAGTCTTTTCCCCCATTGCTTTCTTCTCTTTTTTCGAGTTGCGGCCAGCCGAGGGTGCTGAAGGGCCAGAGGGCGCTGCTGAACCAGGTGTCGAGGACATCTTCGTCCTGCTCCAGCTCGACGGTTTCGCCGTAGAGTTCGATGGCCTGTTCGAGAGCTTCGCTCTCGCTGCGGGCGGCGAACTGATGACCGTCGGGTCCGTACCAGATGGGGATACGGTGTCCCCACCAGAGCTGGCGGCTGATGCACCAGTCGCGGATGTTCTCCATCCAGTGGTAGTAGTTTCGCTCGAAGCGTTCGGGCACGATCTTGATGCGGCCGTCCTTGACGGCGGCGATGGCTGCCTCTGCAAGGGGCTTGGTTTTGACGAACCACTGGGTGCTCAGGAGCGGCTCGACGATGGTGTGGCAGCGCTGGCAGTGGCCGACTTCGTGGACGTGCGGCTTGTCACCGACGACGAGGCCGGCCGCCTCCATGTCCTGCCAGAGTTTCTCCCTGGCTTCGAAGCGGTCCAGCCCGGCATAGGGGCCGGCCGCGGCGTTGAGCGTACCGTCCTCGTTGGTGATGTTTACATAGGGCAGATTGTGACGCTGGCCAATGAGGTAGTCGTTGGGATCATGGCCTGGCGTCACTTTGAGCGCGCCGGCGCCGAACTTCGGGTCGACGTGGTCATCGGCGATGACGGGGATCTCGCGCTTGAGGATGGGCACGAGCGCGGTCTTGCCGATGAGATGGGCGTACCGTTCGTCTTCAGGATGGACGGCGACGGCGGTGTCGCCGAGGATGGTCTCGGGCCGGGTCGTGCTGACCTCGACGTGACCGGTCGGAGATTCGGCGGCGCTGGCCGCGCGCAGCGGATAGCGGAAGGTGTAAAGCTTGCCGTCGATTGGCTCGTGTTCGACTTCGAGGTCGCTGATGGCGCTCTCACAGCGGGGGCACCAGTTGACGAGGTAGTTGCCGCGGTAGATGAGGTCGTCCTGGTAAAGACGGATGAAGGCTTCGAGGACGGCATCGCTAAGGCCGTCGTCAAGGGTGAAGCGTTCGCGGGTCCAGTCGCAGGAGATGCCCATGCGGCGCTGCTGCCCGCTGATCTGGCCGTGATATTCGTCTTTCCAGGCCCAGACTTCCTGCAGAAAGCGTTCGCGGCCGAGGTCGTGGCGGGTGGCGCCGCTTTCGGCGAGTTTGCGTTCGACGACGTTCTGGGTAGCGATGCCGGCGTGATCGGTTCCGGGCACCCAAAGCGTGGGCCGGCCGGCCATGCGATTGTAACGGATGAGCATGTCCTCGACAGCGCTGGTGATGGCGTGGCCGAGGTGGAGCGCGCCGGTAACGTTGGGCGGGGGCATGGAGACGACGAAGGGCGGGGCGTCAGGGTCGGCGAGGCCGCTCTCAATCTGCTGCTCGGGGCGGAAAAAGCCCATCGACTCCCACCATTCGTAGAGTTTCTCTTCCCATTGCCGCGGTTCGTAGACCTTGGGCATTTCCTCACGCGTTCGGGGCAGAGTTGTCGTTGTCATTGTTCGCAGCGCTCCTATCAGTAGTTCGCCGGCCTCGAGTGGCTGGACGGTCGGTTCAAGCGGACGGTCATTGCTTACGCAAGTTTCTGTTGAGGGCCGGTCAAAAAACAAGTCACTTCATCCAAAGGACGAAGTGACTCCGCGGTACCACCTTGGTTAGCGGGCAAGGCTATTGCCGGCTCTCTCTGCCGCGATAACGGGCGGACCCGGGGAGAGCTATGCCTGGCGCCTGTTCACTCTCCCGGCCTTCCCGGCGACATTCCCCTCTGCGACTCCGGCGCTGGCTCAGCGGTGTTATGGTCGTCAGATGCGCCGCGATAACGGACGCCCCTTTCAGCCGGGAGGGCGTCTCTCTAGCCGTTCGCGCGCATGGGTACTCTTCCGGTGCGCTGCCGTTTTCGGTTTACGCAGACGATTATAGGTTGCGGCGGGAGAAAAGTCAATTTTTGGGAATTATAAGGGTGCATCCCAAAACGGTTTCATTCGTGAAGGGGAATCTGGCGGAAAATCAGGGGTATTTTTATGAATTTTTCCATAAATATGTCCGCTTTGTCCGCTCAAAAGCGTTTTTTCGGGTGAGATTCGGGGTAAATCGTAGCAATAATTACCTGTTGTCTATGCAATTGAGCAGAGGCGTGGCACCGCGCAGGTCCTTCCATTTTACGACCGGCCGGTGAAGTGCGTTGGTGAGTTCCTGGCGTTCTCCGGGGCTCCCGGCTTTAGCAGTGGCGAAGTTTGCGGCAGACTCGCCGTGGAGAAAGGCTGTGGTATGGAGGATTGCAAGGAATTACAGTTCAAGCGACCGCGCAGGCGGTATCGCCCCCCCACCTGCAGGCGCCGAGGCAGGGATTCGGGCCGGGTTTGAAGAGACAAGGGGTCAGGGTAATCTCACAAAAACCAGAAGGACGCTTGGTTACGCACGTCAAACACTCGTACGAGAGATATACGAGCGTTCCACGAGAGTTTACGAGAGTTGACGTGAAAAAAATGGATTAAATATAATTTTATTTATTTGTCAACCCCTGATTGAAAGAGAGCAAGGGCACTGCCCTCGGTCTGTCCCAGCGAGATAGCTAATCGTTTTGCTGCCTTGGAGCGCCTCCAATTCAACCCGGAACTTGCAGGCCGCTGTGCGCCGCCACTGTTTCCTGACCATCGTGTTGCCCCACCACAGGCTTGGCAGTTCGCTCCATTGTACACCTTAGCTTGTGGTCCAGTTTTTGGGGCCAAGCTCAGGTTTCACGCATCCAGGTAGCCAGACCCGCCCGATCATAGATGCTGTCTGCCCGGATATGTTGCGTGGTGGCCGCACTCTGTTGGAGCAGTTCCAGAAGTGGTCGGGCGCCATGATAATCCTGCATGTTGGCTGCGTGGACAACAACGGCCAGCAGGTTGCCCAGGGTAGCGGTGGCGATGTGCCGTTTGCGCCCATTGATCTTTTTGGCTGCGTCGTAGCCGCGCGCACCGCCCGCTTCCGTGCTCTTCACGCTCTGGCTGTCGATGATGGCTGCGCTTACTTTGCGTTTGCGTCCTTGTTGTTGGCGGCTTAACTGGCATAAGGCAAAGTTGACTCGTTGCCATGAACCATCGCAACACCACTTGCGATAGTGGTAATAGACACTGTTGTCGTTGGGATAGCGGTGCGGCAAGTAGCGCCACGGACAACCGCTGCGTCGTACCACAGAGAAGATCGCATTCACCACTGCCAGCAGACTCAATTCCAGCGGTCGTCCCGCCCCCTTCCGTTCGCAGAGCAAATATGGTTCCACCACTTTCCATTGCTCCTCTGCCGGATCACTGGCGTATCCACCTTGCGTGTGAGACAATGTATCCTCCTGCTTGGTTTGGATAGGTTGGTTCCTGCCCCCTATTCTACCAAGCAGGAATTTCCAAACACCCTCTTAATGTAGATCCCAATCGAGACTAAGAGTTTGCACATTTCGCAAACGCAGGCAGTACTTCTGCGTTCCTGATTTGTAATCCGCGCGAAAACTCGTGGTTTCAAATTGAACTTACATTAGATCCGCGAAGTTACGCGAAGAACACCAAAGGCGTATCGGATTTTCTTAGCAAGACTACGCGGCCCTCTGCGGCTCGGCTGCACTTTGTACCCGAATGTCGCTGTTCAGACAAATGTCAACGGGCCCTGGTTAATGCGATTGGTGCGGATTATGCACAATTTTGGGGTGGGTGGCGAGGCAGTTGATGACTAAGGTGGCAGCTTGGTGGATGTCGGTGTCGGTTGTGAAGCGGCCGAAGCTGAAGCGGATGGAGGCGTCGGATTGGGCTGGCGTGAGGCCGAGTGCGCGCAGGACATGGGAGGGTTCGGGGATGCCAGAGGTGCATGCGGAGCCGGTGGAGGCGGCGAGACGGGGTTGGAGGGTGGCGAGCAGATCTTGCGCGACATAGCCTTCAAATCGCAAGTTGGCATTGCCGGGGTGTCTTAGGTCACCGGTCGGCCCGTTTATCGTTACTGGATAGGCGCAGGTCTGTAAGAGCTCAACAAAAGTGTCTCTCTGACCGGCCACTCGTTTGCGCTCGGTCGCACCTTCTTCCGTATGCAATATCTCCGCCGCGGCCGCCATCCCAACGCATAGGGGGACGGGAACGGTGCCGGAACGCAAGTCACTCTGCTGTCCTCCACCGTAGATGATGGGTTCAACCCTCGCTTGTATTTCCCGCCGGATGTACAGCGCGCCTATGCCCTGAGGCCCGTAAATCTTATGTCCAGACAGGCTTATCACGTCGGCATGGTCGGCCAAACGGCTCATGTCCAGAGCGCATGCGCCCTGTGCCGCGTCGCAGTGGAGAAGGACGCCGCGACTGGCAACGATTTCAGCGATACGGGGAATATCCTGAATCGTCCCCACTTCGTTGTTGACCGCCATGATCGACACAACCAGTGTTGTCTCGTCGAGCTGATCAGCCAACGCACCAAGGTCGATGATTCCCTCTGTGTCAACAGGGATCTGCTGCACTGTGAAGTTTTCTCTCGACTCCAACGCCCGCGCCGCCGCTAGCACGCATTTGTGCTCCGTGGCGCCGACCAAGATGCGTCGGCGGTCAGTCGGCGCGCGGCGCGCAAGCCCAAAAAGGGCAAAATTATTGGCTTCGGTAGCCCCGGAGGTGAAAACGATTTCGTCGGAGTCCGCGCCGATCAGGCTGGCGATGGATGACTTCGCCTGATCGACTGTTTTGGCGGCTTGCCAGCCTACGATGTGGTCGCTCGAATGCGGATTTCCGAATGAATCTTGCCAGTATGGCGCCATCTTTTCCACCACGCGAGGATCGACGGGCGTGGTAGCTTGGTAATCAGCGTAGATAGTTCTGGTATCGTACATTGACATATGAGCGAATTCTGCCTAAACTATAGTACACTCAGCCACAACCATACAACAGATGGGTGCCATCGTCTACACATACGATCCAATCAGACAAAGATACGATGCTGCGAGGGCCTCTCTACGACGACGAATATAGCCCGCAGCTGTCGGGCCACGAGACCTTTCCCCTGCGCTATGGATGGCTGAAGAAAGCTTTCGACGCAGTGCAGGACTCCAAAGACTCAGGGGACAACCGATCTGTTTTCTCAGGTCCTGATGCCATCGCCCGTTTCGGCGTGGGCAAGAACATGGTGGCCTCGATGCGTCATTGGGCGAACGTATCAGGAATCATTTCGGAGCCATCCGGCGAAAGGCGTATTGAAACGACCGCATTGGGTCGGTGTATCTTTGATGAAAATGGGCTAGATCCTTACATGGAAAACCCGGCTACGTCGTGGCTGATCCACTGGCATCTGTGCGGCCGGGCGACGAAAACGACCTGGTTCTGGGCTTTCCACCACCACCCGTCCATTTCTTTTGAACGCGAGACGCTGATCACAAGTATCAAGAAGCTCGCCGAGGATCGCGAATGGGCTCGGGCATCGGTGAATACGATCCGGAGGGATGTCGCATGCTTCATTCGCACCTACGTCGCGCAGTCCGCGCCTGGAAACAGCAGTTACGAAGACGGTCTGGATTCTCCGCTGACCGAGCTTGGCCTCATCAGGCAGGGCGGGAGACGGGATGAGTTCAGATTCGTGCGCGGGCCGAAACCGTCTCTCGGACCCGGTGTATTCTGTTACGCAGTAACCGGCTTCTGGAATCGCTTTTTCAGCAACGCCAATACTTTATCCTTTGAGGCGCTGAATCACGAACCTGGCTGCCCCGCCCGCGTTTTCCTGCTTGAGGAGAATGACATGGTCGACCTGTTGGCTTCGCTCGAGGAAACGAGCAACGGTCTCTTCAGGTGGTCGGAAACCGCAGGGCTTAAGCAACTTATCCGTAGCCGATGTTTGGGCACTGACGAGGCATTGGAGTACGTGAAACGAGACTATTTGGATGCCCGTCACAAGGACCCCGCTGATGTTGGCTGACCGCGTGACTGTTTCCCGCCGCTTTCAGCGGGCCATACGCATCGACACCGACCTAGGCGATCCCACCGCGCTCGATGGTTTTGTCTGCCCCCGCTCTTTCTGTGTGCTCTTAGAAAATATGGCGCGCCACGTATCGGAAAGGGGTCAGGGCGCTTTTACCTGGACCGGCCCCTATGGGAGTGGTAAGTCCAGCCTAGCCGTCGCGCTTGCCTCCCTGCTGAACGGAGACGAGGCAAAGAGGAAACGTGCGGCCTCGCTGATTGGCAACGATACGGCAGAATCCATTTGGGAAGCCTTCCCCCCGCGCGCGCTGGGTTGGCATATTCTGCCTATCGTGGGACGCCGCGACCGGCCCGAGCAGGTTGTCGGTGAGGCCATGGAGTTACATGGTCTCGTCAAAGGCCGCGCTCACTTGCTCTGGCAAGAGAAACTGGTCCTGGATGAGTTGTCCGACGTTGCGGCGGATGCTCCCGAGTCCTCAGGCGGCCTCTTGGTGCTTGTCGATGAAATGGGCAAGTTCCTGGAGGGTGCAGCACGTGACATCGCCGATGTCTACTTCTTTCAACAGATTGCCGAACTCGCCTCCCGCAGCAAGGGGCGTCTTATCGTCGTAGGTATCCTCCATCAGGCATTCGACGAGTACTTCCACCGTCTGTCGCGCGCGATGCGCGAGGAGTGGGCAAAGATTCAAGGTCGTTTTATCGATCTGCCCGTGAATACCGGTATTGACGAGCAGATCGCCCTCCTTGGCAAGGCCATCGAGAGCGATCACGAGCCAACGGTTCCTAGCCCGCTGTCAGAAAGTATAGCGGCTTTGACGAACCGGGCAGCGGCTGAGGATTTGCCTCAGCTCTTGGAAAAGTGCTGGCCACTGCATCCGATAGTCGCCTGTTTGCTGGGGCCTATCTCCCGCCGCAGATTTGGCCAGAACCAACGCAGTATCTTCGGTTTCCTGAACTCTACGGAATTACGGGGATTCCAGGATTTCCTGCGCAACGCCCAAGATGAGGAGCTCTATCTCCCTGACCAACTGTGGGATTATCTGAGCCTCAATCTGGAGCCGTCCATCATGACTTCGCCCGATGGACACCGCTGGGCATTGGCTGTGGATGCATTGGAGCGATGCGAAGGGATGGGCGGTGGAGGGTTACATCTGCTTCTCCTTAAAATGATTGCCCTGATTGATCTCTTCAAGGAACGGTCAGGGCTTGTCGCGAATGACGCCGTCCTCCGGTTGGCGGTGCCCCAATATGACGCTACTGCAATCAGAGACGCGCTGGAAGAGCTTCAGGTCTGGTCGTTGCTCATATATCGCAAGTTCAATAACTCTTATAGCGTTTTCGAGGGCAGCGACTTTGATATTGATGAGGAGGTAGGACGCGTGCTGGCAACAATGCCGGACGTGGACTTCGCCAAGCTAAATGAGATTGCCGGGCTTCAGCCCATTATTGCGAAGCGTCACTACCATGAAACCGGCGCGCTGCGCTGGTTTGACGTGGTCATCGCGCCTCTTGCAGATGTTCGGACTCGCGCAACCGATTTACGTCCCCGAAATGACGCGGTCGGGACCTTCCTCCTTGCCGTGAGCACTTTAGGTGAGTCTGAAAGAGCGGCCTGTCACATCGCGCAAAGCGTTGTTTACGAAGTTCGAGACTGGGACCTCGTGATTGGGTTGCCGCAAGGTCCATGGAGCTTCTCCTCTCTTGCAAAGGAACTATTGGCTGTCGAACAGGTAAGAGAAGAGTCACCACAGCTGCGGGGAGATCGAATCGCCCGCAGGGAAGTCGAGTCCCGCATTGCAGCCCTGCGCGGCTATATGGCAAGCGAATTGAGCCGCGCCTTGGATTCAGCCCACTGGTATTCAAAAGGGTTGAGATCCGGGGGGGGGGGGACACTGCAATCAGGCCCGACGCAATACACTGGCGTCTGATCTGGCGAATGACCGCTTTCGCTCATCTCCCCATCTGAGCAACGAGCTTCTCAACCGCGTCAAACCTTCTGGCAACGCAGTGGCAGGCCGCAATGCGCTGCTCCGGCGTATGGTCCAGAATGAGGGTGAGGAGCGGCTGGGCATCGAGGGTTACCCGGCTGAGGGTGGACTGTTTACCTCTCTCTTGGAAGACAGCCACCTGTACAGGATCATTGAGCAGGAATGGCGTTTCGCCGCCCCCACATCCGGCGACGATCCTCGCAACTTGACCCCGACCTGGCAGGCCGCTGGCAAGTTTCTGAAATCCAATCGACAACGGACTGTCTCGCTTGCCGAGATCTACGCCATCTGGCGGAAACCGCCCCTCGGTATCAAGAACGGCCTCCTGCCGATATTGGCTGCGGCATTCATCCTCTCGAAGCGCCGCGAATTGGCATTTTACCGCCAAAGCATTTTTCAAAGTCAGATCACCGATCTGGACATGGAGTACCTCGCCAAAGACGAGCACTCTGTCCAGTTGCGTTGGATGGAACTATCCGATAAGCAACGCGCGTTGCTTACAATGATGGTCGACATCGTCCGCGAGCTCGATCCAGCCAACACGCTGCCCGACCTGGAGCCTATTGACGCGGCTCGGGGGTTGGTATCTATCTACGACCATTTACCCCCTTGGGTGAGCCGAACGCAAAGGCTTTCCGCCAACGCTAAACAGGTACGCCGACTGTTCAAACAGGCTCGTGACCCTAACAGCCTGATCTTCGATGACATTCCTCAGCGCCTTTCGGATGGACCCGAATGGGACGGAAGCTATACTATAGCGCATATTTCCGACAATGTGCGCTCAGGTCTGATGGAGTTGAGGGATGCTTATCCCGCCATGCTGCACCGCCTGCGCGAGACGCTGCTGGCGGAGTTGCAGGTGCCGAACGCTTCTGCGTCCTTGCTGGAGGAACTGCGAGCCCGTGCCGAAAATGTCCGCCAACTGAGCGGGGATCACCGCCTGGAGGCTTTCATCGTCCGACTTACGCACTTCCATGGCAGCGATCAGGATATGGAAAGCCTTGCCAGCATGGCGATCAACAAACCACCGCTCTCTTGGGTGGATGCTGATATCGACCGCTCTGCCGTTGCGTTGGCGGAGATGGCGCAGAATTTTATTCATCTGGAATCATATGCCCACGTCAAGGGGCGTTCTGATAAGCGCCACGCGATGGCCGTCACGGTCGGCATGAATGGGCAACGGGCGACAGTTCAGGACATTTTCGATGTGACCGACTTGGATCGTGTTGAGGTCGAACAGCTTATTGAGCGAATGGAAGAAACGCTGCAGAATTACGGGGAGCAAAGGCGCAACGTCGTTTTGGCGGCTCTGGCAGAGCTAAGCGCTCGTTTTCTCAACTCCCCCGTCGAGAAGGCAGCCGACACAGCGAAAGAAATTACGAGCCCATAGATATGGCAGGCAAGGAGCGACACGTTCTCGGACTGTCCGGTGGACGCGACAGCGCAGCTCTTGCGATCTACATGCGACAGAACCACCCTGAACTGGAAATCGACTATTTCTTCACCGATACCGGCAAAGAGTTGCCGGAGGTCTACGAATTTCTGGTCAAGCTGGAGGGCTTTCTAGGCAAACAGATTTTCCGCCTGAACCCGGACCGCGACTTCGACTTTTGGCTGATGCAGTACAATAACTTCCTGCCGTCGCCGCAGGCGCGCTGGTGCACGCGGCAGTTGAAGTTGCGTCCCTTTGAGCAGTGGATTCGTCCAATGCTTGACGATGGCGATACTGTCTTTAGCTATGTTGCCATCCGTGCTGATGAGGATTACCGAGAAGGCTATGCCTCCAAGCATGACAATCTGATTGTGCGTCTGCCGCTGAAGGAGGCGGGTATCGACAAGGCTGGCGTTTTGGAAATCCTAGAAGGGACCGGTCTAGGG
Organism: Caldilineaceae bacterium; assembly: GCA_965200615.1. Lineage (GTDB taxonomy): Bacteria > Chloroflexota > Anaerolineae > Caldilineales > Caldilineaceae > Bin5. Next base: position 5,097,804 of record OZ241377.1, read on the forward strand.
CTACCTCAATATTACGAATGGCGCACTCGTAGCGGTTGCACCTTCTGCTTCTTTCAGCAGAAGATCGAATGGGTGCGCCTAATGGAGCGTCATCCCGGCTTTTTTGAGGAGGCCAAGAGTTACGAGAAGAACGCCATGGAGCACGGATCGCCGTTCACCTGGAGCGAGGGCGAGTCATTGGATGAGTTAGCTAGGCCGGAACGGGTGGCACAAATCCAGGCAGAACATCAGAAGCGGTTACAGCGAATGCGTTCTAAATTGCAAGTGAATCCTTTGCGTCCCGATGCGGAGCCGATTGATATTGATGATTTGTACGGTCAGGCAAAGGTGTGTTTGGCATGCCATAAGTAAGTGTTGTTGAGTGGTAATTGATAACAGCGATGCATGAATGCGGACCTAGGTTAACCTTTGACCATCTCTTAGGTAGAGCCGACGATTATGTTCTACAACAAATCGTCGGTGCCGACGTCGTGCGTCTACTACGACACATTGACCCAACATTGGCGACTCCAGCCAAACTCAGAGATCTCGTGTTGCAGCTGAGGATGCCATTCGATCTGTTGCGAGATCGTAGAACGAGAACACTCCTTCTCGAGCTCTTGTCGCCTACAGATGCGGAGGAGTTACTGATTCATTTAGGAGTAAGACTCAACGGAGATCCATACGGGACACTTGGGAATCTTGCTATCCCAAAGGGATCGGAGCAAGAGAACCGACTGTTTTCCTTCTTTGGACAGCCTGCAACCGCAGACTCGAGTTACGAACATAACCCTTCAACTCAGGCAGCACGTGGCAATTATCAACTGTTCCAACATCAGAGGCATGCAGCCTCACATGTTCAGAAGTATCTTGCTTCTGATCGCAAGCGAGTCTTGCTTCATATGCCCACGGGATCCGGCAAGACAAGAACTGCAATGAACACTATTGCAGAGCATTTGAGAACTACGGAGCCTACACTGGTGATTTGGTTGGCCTACAGTGAGGAGCTATGTGAACAAGCCATAGAAGAGTTCACCCAGGCGTGGGCAAACCTAGGGAATCGTACGCTTGAGATATTGCGATTTTGGAGCACCCACGAACTGAATCTCCAAACCGCACATGACGGCTTTCTGGTAGCGGGTTTGGGCAAAGTCTACAACTACGGTAATCAGAGGATTGCTTCATTAGCCACTCTAGCGGACAGAGTCTCTCTAGTGATCGTAGATGAAGCCCATCAAGCTATCGCGCCTACATACAGGCTAGTTCTTGACGCCTTGGTGGAAAAAAAATTGACGACCGGATTATTAGGATTAAGTGCGACACCCGGCCGAACGTGGAACGACGTTGACAAAGATCAGGAGCTTGCCGATTTCTTTCAAAAGCAGAAGGTGTCTTTGGAAATTCGGGGATATGAAAACCCCATCGAGTATTTGGTTGGTAAGGGATATTTGGCTCGTCCAACATTCTCCCCGCTATTCTACGAATCAGGCACTGAACTTTCTCGGAAGGACCTTCTCGACTTACAGAATCACTTAGATATACCGTCGCGTTTATTGGAGCGCCTCGCCATGGACGAACAACGCAATCTGCGAATTGTTCAACAGATCGAGCACGCGGTCGGATTCCACAGGAGTATAATCTTATTTGCAGCCTCGGTAACCCATGCCAAGCTCCTTGCAGCAATTTTGCAGGCTAGAGGTATTGTGTCGGAAGCAATTACCGCGGAGACACCTCGGAATGAACGCCAGAGGATCATTACTGGTTACCGAGGATCACGTGAAAAATCCATGGTGCTTTGCAATTATGGTGTCCTAACAGCGGGTTTTGACGCACCACAGACAAGCGCAGCGATTATAGCGAGACCAACCAAGTCACTTGTGTTGTATAGCCAAATGATAGGCAGAGCTCTACGAGGTCCCCTTGCTGGGGGAAATCAAGAAGCTGAGATTATCACTGTCGTAGATACCAGTTTGCCAGGTTTTGGCGATCTAGCGGAGTCATTTCTCAATTGGGAGGATGTCTGGGTATGAATGGCGAACAACTAAGATTCGATTTTATTCCAACGTCGTTGGCCGTGAAAGCAATGCGAGACAACGGATACAAAAACGCGGCCTATGCCATTGCCGAATTGTTTGACAACTCTCTTCAGGCAGGTGCAAAAGCTGTCGAGCTACTGTGTGTCGAGACCGAAGAACAGCTTGCGCAACGGAGGCGAAGGCGAATCAAGAACGTGGCAGTCTTAGATAATGGAATAGGAATGAATTCTGAAGTGTTGCGCATGGCACTTCAATTCGGCAATGGAACGCATCTGAATGACCGCACTGGAATTGGCAGATTTGGAATGGGACTGCCAAACGCTTCCATTTCTCAATGCAGACGGTTAGATGTTTGGTCATGGCAGTCAGGATTCCAAAGTCCTCTATATACATATCTCGATCTAGATGAGATAGAGCGCGGTGAACTCCAAGAAGTTCCTGAACCGATCGTAAAGCCGATTCCATCTTTTTGGAGGCAAGCTGGGGAAACCTTTGACAGTACAGGAACTCTCGTAGTTTGGTCAGACCTTGATCGCTGTGTCTGGAAAACAGCAAAAACTATCGTCACCAATTCTGAATTTATAGTGGCTAGGATGTATCGTAACTTTATTGACTCGGGAAAGGCCACTATTAGACTTGCAACTTTTTTGGGCAACAATCCTCACGCCACATCTGATGAGTTCTCCAAAGCCAACGATCCAATTTATCTAATGCAGCACTCATCCACACCCCCACCTTTCAGTGATAGGGCTATGTTTGAGAAATACGGAGACAGCAGCAGAGACGAGTGGGAGGTAAAGCCGAAAATCCAGTTTAATGACGAAGTTCACGAAGTTGCTATACGCTTTACAGTAGCTTCAGAAGAAGCCAGAAAACCTTCTGAAACTGGCCAAGTTGCTGGCAACCTTCCTCACGGAAAGCACGCAGCAAAGAATGTAGGTATATCCATCGTCCGGGCAGACCGCGAATTAGAATTGGACCAAAGTTGGGTGCACGTTTCTGAAGCAAGGGAACGTTGGTGGGGTGTTGAAATCGCATTTCCCCCTGCATTGGATGATGTCTTCGGCGTTACAAATAACAAACAGTCAGCCAGGTACTTCTCTCAGACACCCGACATTGAAGCTTTGTTGGATGAGGGCCAGACAATCACTCAGTTGAAAGGAGAGCTAAGAGAGCTCGATGATCCCAGAGGCCCCTTAATCGATATCGCTGAAACCATTAGGCGGAACTTGCGTCAAATCAGGAGACTTATCGAAAACCAGCAGAGGTCTGAAGAAAGGAAAGGGAGTCGTCGCAGGCACGCTGCTTATTCCCCTGAAGTGCAAGGAACACGGAAAGTACAGGAGCGACAAAATGAAGGATACAAAGGGAAAAGTGATGCGGAGGAGTCGAATGCAAAAGAAGATAGGATTGAAGCCATCAAGAATGAACTTATCGAACAAGGTACCTTTCCAAGAACGGCCGAAGAGGTAGCTGCACATACCGTGTCAGATGGGATCAAGTTCGTGTTTAGTAAGAGCGATCTAGAAACATCTGCATTCTTCTCCGTACGGCCTAGAGGTGGAGCCTTAATCATTACTCTAAATACCTCTCATCCTGCCCACAAGCATCTTATTGATCTATTGGATACTCCCGATCCCCAAAGTCTGTCATCAGAGGAACTGGCGGAACGGCTTACAAATGCCTGGCAAGGACTTCAGCTCTTGCTTGAAGCCTGGGCACGATATGAAGACGAACAACCGGAAGGCCCGCGGAGAAATCGGGCTCAGGACGTTCGGAATGATTGGGGCCGAGTCGCCCGATACTTTTTGGATCGGGACTTTGGTAACGGCAAGGTCTAAGTTGAAGGAAAGCACTGTGGCGTGGAATCGCAAGACATCGCTAGAGGATATGGACAAGGCTAGGGACGAAGCCGCTGCAGCACTGGCTCGGATGCCATAAGATTCTGTACGACTCATGGCAAACTGGTGGAGCCAATGGTACATGAAAGCTGGGCACAAAAGGCTTGGCCGTCTATTGTTAACAAAGAGACAGGTGTCAAGTTCGTCCCGAAGGAAGCCAGGGCATACGCATCATATTGGGAGAGAACTTTGAGGAGATAGTCAGTTTTCCAACCGGCTCGTTTACGTTTGGCGGCCATACCGATTTTGGCGCTTTTCTCTCGGCGCAGGAGGTTGAGAGCCAGACGGCGCAAGATGGCCAGGTTGTGCTGTGCATGGCCCTGGCGGATGCGACTGTCGTCCTCACGAAAGGCGACATCCAAGACCCAGTGGACAGAGTTCTCGATGCTCCAGTGACTGCGGGTGGAAGTCAGGAGCAATTTGGCATCGGGAGGCAAGCTGGAGATGAAGCGAGTTGCATACGAAGTGGCTTCTGGCAGTTGTCGTTTGGCTTCGACCATGACCAGGCTTTGCAGTTGTGACCACGCCTTGTCAGGGGAAGCGCAGGCGAGGAATTCGGGGGCAGAGCCCAACAGCGCCTGGTTTCAATGTGACCGTGGTCCTTTTCTGTCGTCTGGTGGAAGTCGTGGGCAACATCGGCAAATTCGTTTTGTCTCTCCAGTGTGAACATAGTCTAGACAGCTTCATGCAACTGCGGTCAGCCCTGTTTGAGCGCCAGAACGTAGTCGCCGCCGCTCTCTGCTCCCTGTTGCGCAATCGCTTTCTGACAGCCGATCGCATCGATCACTATGCAACCAGATAGCTCCAATCTCCAGAAGTTCAGGGATTGCCGTGATCTCGTTGCCGTCTGCCGCCACCTCAGCCTGCCCCGGAACGAGCCGACTCCTCGTTGCCCAGGCGCCGACTAATAGCAGCGCTCCCTTCTTCTGCCTCCGCTCATGCGAACGACGTACCGTCTTCCCATCTATGGCCAGCAACTGTCCCTGCGTCAATTCATATAGAAGCAGCGCCCATTTCACAAAACAGGCCTCAAACTGCTCTGCATCCAGCATGGCAAAGACCCGGCCAAAGGTGTCATGCGCTGGAATTCTGTTCGGTAGTCCCGGCAACGCCTGCCAGTCCCGCTTGGCCTGTCCAAACTCTTCTATCTCGACCCAGTTGTCCGCTCCGCATATGACTGCACATATAGCAATCACGATGATGTCGCTCAACTGATGAATCTTTGCGCGTTCAACGCGAGGATCTTCCAAATCCTCGAAATGTTCAACCAGTGATACGCCCTTATTGTCCGCCATGAGTCCCCCCTTGTCTGTTGAAAGGACCCTCAATCGTATCAAATCGTCTCGCTTACGTCATCTAACCTATTTCTCAACCCAATTTAGATGCAATTGCCCTGGGCATTGTCTGCTCAATCCTTTCACTCAGTGGCTGCATCTTACCGGTTGCTCTATCTTCAGGACAATGAAGTCAGTGTTTTTAGAGGTGGGAAGTTGAGGATATGAAGACAGAAAGGAGAGTAACGATGAAACGAGTCCTGCTTTTGTGCGGTCTGATTCTTCTGCTGTCGGGTTGCGCCATGGACCCGGGATCCCTTGCGCTCATCCCTGCAACTGAGCCAGTTGAAATTCCACCACGTTTTACCCAGCACCTCCACTCGTTACAATATCTTGACGAGGTGCCCGCTCTTTTTCTCAACGCGCAAGGCGAACCTGTCACTGCCCTGGGCACAGAGCAGATGAAAAACGATCAATGGTTGCAACTTTGGGCGATGACTGCAATGGAAAATGACGGGTCACTGGCTTTAGGGAAGACTCTTGAAAAAGGAGAAATCCCGGATGTGACCTTGGATGACCACAAAATAGCCGCAATATACATGAACGCCTTTGCCACCGTTGAAAGCCTGTGTATCGAGAACAGAACGCAAGTAACAGAATTTGTCGAGGCGTATGCTGCCGAAGCAAAGGGCCTGGAAAGCGCCCAGTTTCCATACCTGACGGTCATACACGACTTGGCGGCCCGCTTAGCGCTGAATTACGACTCGTCAGAAGGTGAAACCAACTGCAAAGACTACCTGGCGTCCTTATCCGAATTTCCAGTTGCACGCTCTTTCTGCTTCGGGAGTGCGCCCCTCTTCGAAGCAAATCAGGTTAGAGGTCAGAAAGCCCATATGGAGCGAGTGAAGGAGGCCATGGAAAAATTCGCTTCCTTTCCGCAGTCACTCTTGGCCTCTTTCGCCAGCTTGAGTTGCTCGACAGGCGCGCGCGAATGACCATGAAATGAAGGAAGACAGCATCCCTTGACGTCCCCGAATACATTCGCATTTCATTGGTCCTCAGGTGATCACGTCCTCTTTCGCCAGGTCTGGTCAGGCGAAGTCTGGGCCGCCATTTCAGCCACCATCAGCGAAGACAGCAGCCACCTGGTCTCCCTCTACATCGCCCCCGGCGCCATCTTCGCCGGCCCGGACTGCTCCCGCGATGAGCATCTGCATGTCGCCGCAACCGGCGTGTGGCAACGAAAACTCTACGAGTGGACCGGGCAACACCACCTCTGGTCATCTGTGACGGGCGAAGCCTGCTCCATCTGGACAATCTGGTCTGCCCCGGACTGGACCCACGTCGGCTGGAAAGTCAACCCCGAAACGCCCCTCAAACGTACGCCCCTCGGCTTCGACACAACCGACCATGTCCTCGACGCCGTCATCAGCGCCGACCTCACCTCATGGCAGCTCAAGGACGAAGACGAGCTCGCCGTCACCATCGAGCTTGGCCTGTTCTCAGTACCTGAAGCAGAACAGATTCGCCGCGAAACACAGCGCATCGCCGGTGAGTGCGTTACGTCGCGCCGCCGACAACTCCAAACATGGGCCGCCTGGCGGCCGCCCGTTGGCTGGAACCTTCCCACCCTCCCGCAAGACTGGGAAGTCCCGTGACGTCACAACACCTCTACCCCAAATTACCCTTCCGCCACCACCGGGTTCCGCAGCACGCCAACCCCCGAAATCTCGATCTCCACCACATCGCCCGGCTGTACCGGACCCACGCCCGACGGCGTACCCGTCATGATCACATCGCCCGGCAGCAGCGTTATCGCCTCGCTGATATAGGCGATCAGCTGCGCCACCGAGAAGATCAGGTCGTCCGTGTTCGTGTGTTGCTTGACCTCTCCGTTCAGACGCGTCGTCAACTCAAGATTCGTCGAATCAAGCCCGGTCGCAATGTACGGACCAATCGGTTTGAACGTGTCGAACCCCTTGCCGATCAGCATGCAGCCGTTGGCCATCTCATTGGCCTGGATCACCCGCTCGCTCACATCATTGCCGCAGGTGTACCCCAGAACACAGTCCAGCGCCTCCGCTTCCGTCACCCGGCGCGCCTCCTTACCGATGACGACCGTCAGTTCGCCCTCATAGTGGACGTTCTGTCCCTGCTTCGGGTAGACGATCGGCTCCTCCGGGTCCAGAATAGCTGTCGAAGGCAGCATGAACAGCATTGGCTGGTCCGGCGGCGTCTGTCCGCCCTCTTCAGCATGGGCCAGATAATTCAGCCCTACCCCAATCAACCGCGGCTTGCCGATCGGCGCCAGAACCTTTACGTTGTCCACGTGCGTCGTCTCGCCGCTCTCTTCCAGGCTATCGAACGGACAGGCGGCCAGCTGGCGAATGGCGCCATCCTCTTCCAGAATGCCGTAGCTGATCGCATCGTCGGCACTGTAGCGTAGAATCTTCATTGTTTTGACTCCTCACTGTGTATGATGTTTTGTGAATCCAGCATTTTCCTCGGACCGCCACCACGCTGCAAAGGCCCCGCAATACCTGAACCTGTCCCCGCTCTTCTTTGTAGAGTAGGAAAAGGGTTGCAGCCGTGATAGACTGTGCGCAATGGTCAAGCAAGGCCGGTAACAGATGATCAGTTGCCAGGACCTCCTCCACCAACCCGCTGCAAACCACTATCCACGATTACAAAGGAGCGCACAAATATGACCACCTCCGGCAAAGTCGCAATCATCACCGGCGCCGGTTCCGGCATCGGCAAACGCACTGCACTACTTCTGCTCGCCGAAGGATACTCCGTCGCCCTGGCCGGTCGCCGCCTCGACCGCCTGGAAGAAACGGCCGCAGAGTCCGGCGCCGGCGAGCGGGCCCTGGTCGTCCAAACTGACGTGACCGATCCCGCCGCCGTAGACAACCTGTTCGACCGCACTCTCGAAGCCTTCGGCCGCCTCGATCTCCTGTTCAACAACGCCGGCCGCGGCGCCCCGCGCGCCGATTTTGACGAGATATCCTACGAAGACTGGAAATCCGTCGTCGACGTAAACCTGACCGGCGTCTTCCTCTGTTCGCAGCGTGCCTTCCGCATCATGAAAAATCAGTCGCCCCAGGGCGGCCGCATCATCAACAACGGATCGATTTCGGCCCATACCCCCCGCCCCAACTCCGCCCCCTACACTTCGACCAAACACGCCATTACCGGTCTGACCAAATCCACATCTCTGGACGGGCGCGCCTACAACATCTGCTGCGGCCAGATCGATATCGGTAACGCCGCCACCGAAATGACCGAACGCATGCGTACCGGCATTCCGCAGGCCAACGGCTCCATAATAGTCGAGCCGAACATGGACTCCGACGGGGTTGCCCAAACGATCCTCTATATGGACAGTCTGCCTCTGGATACCAACGTACTTACCCTGACAGTCATGGCCAATCAGATGCCATACGTAGGTCGCGGCTGAACGCGTTTACTGATAACCTCCGATCCCCAACAGTTCTCTTGTTTCCGGGGTGGCCTCATCCAATAGCGCATCGACGAGACTGTTCTCCGGTTTGACGCCAAAGGGAGAATAGCGGCTTCGAAACTCTAGCTAGTCTACGGCAGTTCCCATCTCTCGCGCAAAGGCCGGCGCAGGGCGCGCCGTAGGACACTGGCGGCCCACCACATTTCCACCTCGGAGAATTTCGCCCAATGCCCAAACAAAAAGTGATTCTGAATCCATTCCCCCGTCCCTTGGATATGATTATGGCCAGCCAGGACGCGGAACGGCTCCACGATCTGGTCGACGTAATCTGGGGCAAGGACGAAGACATTCCCGAGTCCGAGTTCGCCCGCGCCTGCAAGGACGCTTACGCCATCATAACCACCTCCTGGAAGTCAGGATCACTGGACGACATGCCCAGCCTGCGAGCAATTATGGAAACCGGCGGCCGCCATCCCAGCCCCAACCAGCTGGCCTATGAGACCTGCTTCGCGCGCGGCATCCGCGTCCTGAGTTGCGCGCCCGCCTATGGTCCCATGGTTGCGGAAATGGCGCTCGGCATGGCCATCGCCTCCGCCCGCGGCATCGTCAGCGCGCACCGCGACTTCGCCGCCGGCGAGGAACTCTACCTCTACCCCAGCAACAGCACCGCCTTCACACTCTACGACCAGCCCGTCGGCTTTATCGGCTTTGGCGGTCTGGCGCAATCTCTCAAGCCCCTGCTGGCCCCCTTCCGCTGTCCGATTCAAGTCTACGATCCCTGGCTGCCGGTAAGCTTCATCAGCGAACGCGGCTGCACACCTGTCAGCCTCCAGGAACTGCTTTCAGAATCACGCGTCATCTTCGTGCTGGCCATTCCGTCCAATGAGAACAAGGCCATGCTCGATCGCGAGCTGCTCTCGCTGATCAGGTCCGACGCCGTCCTCGTCCTCATCAGCCGCTCCCACCTGGTCGACTTTGACGCGCTCACCGACCTTCTGCATCAGGGCCGCTTCCGCGCCGCCATCGACGTCTTCCCGCAGGAGCCGCTGGCCGCCGACCATCCCATACGCACCGCCCCCAACACGATTCTCTCCGCCCATCGCGCCGGCTCCGTCTGGCAGGACATGCACGCCATCGGACGCATGGTCGTCGACGACCTGGAGACGATGCTGGCCGGCCTGCCGCCGACCAAAATGCAGACCGCGCAACCCGAGCTTGTTCTCCGTCTGCCGTAGCAGCCAAGTCGTCGCGCGTATCTGTCCCGACATCAAGCGTCAGTTCATCGTGCAGCGCCCTTCGAAGAACCGCTTACACATCTTTCATTCTGAATGGAACCGGAGCCGAACATGAGAATCTGCGTATATGCAACCCTGCCCGACAATGAAAACTTCCTCGGCTTTCTGAAACAGTACGACATCCTTGACGTCGCCCTCAGTTCTACCTCCCATCCCGAACACCGGACACGCTTCTCGCCCGAAGCGGCGGACAAGCCCGGCACCTTCTGGGATTTCCAAACCCTGCTGTGGGCGCGAACCCTGTGCGAAGACGCCGGCCTCAATCTCGTCTCGATAGAAAACCCTCTGCCCAACTGGTGCTATGAAAAGATCGTCCTGGGACAAGACGGCCGCGACCAGCAGATCGACAATGTCGCTGAGACCATTCGCAATATGGGCCGGGCCGGCATTCCGGTCTATGGCTACCACTGGATGGTGAATCAGCCGGGAGTCACTCGTAACTCTTGGCGAACCTCGCTTACTACGCCCGGACGCGGCAACGCCCAGGTCAGCAGATTTGAACTCGATCTGGCCAACCGGGGTCCCCTCTTCCGCGACCGTGAGTACAGTCACGAAGAAATGTGGAGCAACTACGAATACTTCATCAAGGCCATCATCCCGGTGGCCGAGGAAGCCGGCGTCAGACTGGCCCTCCACCCTGACGACCCGCCCGTGGAAAAGCTGGGCGGCATCCCGCGCCTGTTCTGCAATCCGTCCGGATTCCAGCGCGCCATGGACATCGCCGGCAGCCCGGCAAGCGGCCTGAACTTCTGCCTCGGCAACTGGACCGCCATGAACGTCGACATCCACGACGCCATCCGCCGTTTCGGCGGCCGCGGGCAGATAGTTTACGGCCATGTCCAGGGCGTTCAGGGCGCAGCCCCCGATTTCCGTGAATGCTTTCTCGAAGAGGCCGACTGTGACTTTCTGGAGATTTTCAAAACATTCAAAGAGGTGGGTTTTTCCGGCGCCCTCATCCCAGGCCATTTCCCCCATACCATCTATGATAGTGAGCGAGTCTACCACGGCCTCCTTTACTCTGCCGGCTACATCAGAGGGCTTCTTCAGACACTCGGGATAGACTAGACCTGCCAAGTTCAACACGGCCAGCCGTCTGGACAACGACACTTTCGGAGGAATCTACCATGTACCTGATTCTCATCGGTTGCGAGTACGCGGGCACCACAACCCTCGCCCACGCCATCAACGAATGGGCCAAAGAATCTATGGGCGCCGAGTTCAAACTGATTCACGACCATTACAAGCTGCCCGATACCAAGCCGCACGGCCCCGAGCTTACCCCCGACGATATCGCCGCATTCCAGCAGCTCAGCCCCCGCCTGACAGAGGTGATCCAGCGGCACAACCTCTACTATCACATACCCTGGGCCTCCGGCTCCGACGAAAACTTCATGGGAATCGGTCTCTATTTCGACGAGTTGGTCTACGCGCCCACCTACTACGGCTACGGCGGCCGCGGCCAGGACGGTGACCGCTCAGTGATCTCCCGCCTGCTCGAACAGCGCATCCTCCAGTTCAGGCCCGACGCCGTCCTCATACTGGTGGAGGCCGCGCCCGACGTGATCCGCCAGCGCATGGCGGAAAGCCCGCATCCCTACCCCGTCGTGCCTGCAGGGGATGTCGAGCGCATCATCCAGCGCTTCGAAGAAGAGTTCGGAAACTCGCTCATACGACAGAAATTCAAGCTGAACACTTCGACTGCAACGGTAGCGGAGTCCGTGGCAGAGTTCGCCGCCGGGATCCAGCCCTACTTAACGGAAAGCGAACTGTTGCGGCTCGCGCTGCGGCAGGGAAAGGCCGGCTAGTCAAATGAGCAAGAACGCCTGCGATCTACTCATCAGCAACGGGCAGGTGATAACCATGGACGCGGCGGGCGCCATCCATACCCCCGGCGCCGTGGCCATCACAGACTCGCGCATTGTGGACGTAGGCGCCGACGCCGAACTGCGCCGGAGATATGATGCGGGCCAGATGATCGACGCCGCAGGCGCCATCGTCCATCCCGGCTTCATCGACGCCCACAATCACATCGTGCACACCACTTGCCGCGGCGTCTTCGGCAACATTCACGACGTAGATGCTTCCACCATCAAGTTTGCCGACTGGAAAGCCGATGTCACCCCGGATGACGAAGCGGACGCCGCCGCCATGGCCGCCGTCGAGATGCTGCACAGCGGCTTCACCATGTTCATCGAGCCCGGCACACTCTTCTCAACCGATGCCGCCGCCGAAGCCGTCGAACGTGTTGGCATGAGAGCGCTCTTCGCCCCGCCCTACCTCTGGGACCGGCGCGAGACGCTCGCCGCCATGCCCGGCCTTGAAAGCCCCCGCCTCATGGCCCGCGCACCTGTCGACCGAGACCGGGCGCTCGGATTGCTCGACGCGGAACTGCACAGAAATCAGGACGCCGATGCGCTGGTGCGCGGCTTTGTCTTCGTATACGGCGTCGGCACCGCCTCGCCCGAACTGCTGCAGGCCGCCCACGCCTGCGCCCGCGCCAACAACGTCCCCCTCCACCTGCACGCCGGCTACGCCCCCGGCGAGGGCGATATCTACCGCTCCGTGACCGGTGTCAGCCAGCTCGTCCACCTTAATGAACTTGGCGTCCTAGACCAGAACACGGTAATCGTTCATGCCAACCTCCTCAACGACGACGAGGAGGCCGCCATCCGGGACAGCGGCTGCCAGATCGTATGGTGTCCCATCTCCTTCTTCTCGCTCGGCATCGCCCGCACAGCCGGTTTCAGAATGGCCGCACGCCACCGCCGCGGCATCCCCGTTTCCCTCGGCGTCGACGGCGCCTTCGACTGCACGCCCGCCGAGCTCATGCTGGCGGCGCATCTCGCCGCACGAGTAGGCGATGATCCTGTATCCCCCTCCGACCTGCTTGAAATGCAAACCAGAAACGCCGCCGCCGCGGCCGGCCTCCAAGCCGAACTGGGCAGCCTCGAACCGGGAAAACGCGCCGACATCGTCGTGCGCTCCCCACGCGCCGCCGGCTCCTACCCCGCCAACAACCCCGTTCACCTCCTTGCCCTGACAATGGGCGCCGGAAGCGTCGACACGGTCCTGGTCAACGGCGAAGTCGTACTCCGCGACGGCCGCTCCACCCGCGTCGACGAGCTGGAGATCAGCCGCGCAGTCACCATCTCGGTCTCAGCGCGCGCCAAGCGGCTTGGCGTCAATCTTGTTTCCCGTTAGCTAGCCGGGTTGGACTCGTCATCTGCACATGAGATCGAGGATTCTGGTGCTGGCCCGACGTGAGTTTGAGGGACAAACCGGGCTGCAGACGACCGTGCATTGTGCGAAGCGCATCATTGACAACGACTAATGCGTGTGTTAGTTTACGGATGCCAGCCCTGTGACAACTATATAGTGCATGACAAGCGACGTGCTCCACATCGATCTTCCTCGCGCAAGTCTTAACTGAACCGAAATGTAAACTGATCAGTCCTCATGTCCCAACACCTCTATACAACCCAAATCCAGGAGGGAAAAGCATGATTGTGCCAAACTCAAGTCGACGACATTTTCTCAAAACGGCCGGACTCGCCGGCTTCGGATTGGCAATGGCCGCCTGCGTTCCCGCGGCGGGGCCCGGAATGGAAGGAGCCGCCGACGAAGAACCGATCGAGCTTTCCCTTTGGGGCTGGTGGGACATCCGCATGGATCTCTACCGCAGTGTAGCCGACAAATTCGCAGAACAAAACGATCGAATCACCGTCGATGTCCAGTCCATTGCCGGCGGCTATGTCGAGAAGCTCTACGCCGCCCTCGCAGCCGGCACGGGGCCGAACATGATCAAGATGCGATCCCTTGCTTTCATGCACCAGATGCGGGAAGAAAATCTCGTCCTTGAGTTCCCCGAAGACATCTTCCCGCCCAGCTGGTTCGAAGAGGCCTACCCCCTCTTTGACATCAAGACCAACGGGCGCTATGTACTTCCTACCGGCACCACCTGTACCCTCCTGATGTACAACAAGCAGATGTTCGAAGAGGCCGGCCTCGATCCGGAGTCGCCCCCCAAGACCTGGGACGACTTCACCACCGCAGCCAAAGCGCTCACACAAAAGGACGGAACAGGCGCCATTTCACGCGCCGGTTTCGCCCTCACTAACGAATGGCCCGTGTTGAGCCAGATCTATCAGCTGGGCGGCAACGTCATCCAGAATAATGGCGATGAACAGATCTCTCTCATGACCAGTCCCGAAGTCCATGAGGCCTTCACATACATCACCGATCTGGCCCTCGTTCACGAAGTCTGGGACCCCGGGTTCCCCAACTTCGACTCCATCGGCAATGGCCTCGCCGCCATGACCGAAGAACAGACCTGGGTGGTTGGTGAGTACATCAACACCTATCCCGATATGTACCCCCACATAGGCTACTCGCACCCGCCTACCCCAACCGGCGAACCCGACCCCCTCTATGGGTACAAAGACACGGTTACTTCCATCTCTGCCGTAACCGGCCACCCCGAGAACGATGGCGACACCTGGGAGTTCATGGAGTACCTCTACAAGGACGGCGGCAAAGATGCCTACTGGGCCTTGTGCGAACTGATCTCGCTCGTGCCGGAGCGCGCAGACCTCATGTCCGACCCCAGACTGCTGGAAACCCCAGGCCTTAAAGAGGCCTCTGAAGTCAATCCACATGAACGCAACTACGCCGCCGTGCCCGAGCGCGCCGGCGCCGTTCAAAACGACGTTTTGCATCTGATAATGAATGAGGGACGATCGGTTGCCGAGGCCCTGGAGTACGGCGACGCCGAGATCCAGAAGGTCATCGACGAGGGCTTGGCCAAGTATTGGGTCTAGACCGGACAGCTGGCATGCGCTGCAAACTGTCCGTCGGATGTGAAACTCCCACGCCTATGGTAGGCGTGGGAGTCGCCATATCTGATGTTCAACTGGTCCGGGAATCCGAATTGCCTGGCCCGGCGGGCCAGGCAAGACATTCGCGCAAGAGACCTGTAATCCGCCCCGGCGCTCTTGTCGGCCGGAAGGATCGCCATCAGTTTGGGTGACCCGCGTCCGCTCTCAAATCTGCTCTGCCGCAACCCGCACCACCTTTGCACAATCTGTTCGCCGGTCCCCGCAGAAAACACCGCGAACGCCCCGTGGGAGGCGACGTGATGATTCAAACTATCGCACAGAAATTCACAGGTAGCCGGTCTACGCTGCGCGCCGCCGAGCACCGCTTCATCATCATCGCCCTCGTTCCCACCGTCCTCTTCTATCTGATTGTCAAGTTCTACCCCATCTTCTTTGCCTTCTTCATCAGCATGCACGAGTGGAGCCTCTTCGGCAACGTCTCACCCTTTGTCGGTCTCGACAACTACGTCCTGCTCGCCAAGGATTCGCTCTTCTACAAGGTTATGTGGAACACCATGTACCGCACCTTCGCCGGCACCTTCCTCGGCGCATTCTGTTCCCTCATCGTCGCTCTCATCCTCAACCCCATCAAGCGGGGCAGCATCCTCCTGCGTCTGCTCTACTTCCTGCCCGTCATGACCTCCGTCATCGCCAGCGCCACCATCTGGAAATGGATGCTCCAGACCCGTTTCGGCCTGCTCAATCAACTCCTCAGCATTGTGGGCATCCAACCGGTCCCCTGGCTCCAGTCCACCACCTGGGCCATGCCCAGCATCATCGTCATGGGAATCTGGGGCGGGATCGGCTTCACCGTCATCATCTATCTCGCAGGACTGAGGGGCATCCCCCGCGACTACTACGAGTCAGCCGAAATCGACGGCGCCAACAGCCTTCAACTGGCTCTGAAAATCACCCTGCCTTTGCTCAAACCGGTCGTCTCCTTCGTCCTCATCACCGGCGTCATCGGCGGCTTCAGCGGCGGCTTCCAGGCCATCTACATGATGACCGGCGGCGGCCCCCTCGACTCAACCAGGGTTCTCGCGCTCCACATCTACGACTACGCCTTCGAGCGCCTGTTCATGGGCCAGGCTGCCAGCATGTCCTTCGTCCTCTTCGCTATCGTTCTAATCCTGACCCTCGTGCAGTTCAAACTGCAACGGATCGACTGGGAGCTGTGAGGTTCCTTCATGCCCAACCATCTCAGACCTCCTTCCGGCCCCGATCCGTCCTTGGAGTAACGCATGGCTAACCAGGATTTTGTTGGCGTCCCGAGTCAAGTCGATACGCAGGCTCTCAGCCGCGGCGCAACCGATTTCCAGCGCCTGCGCCGGGGCCTGTTGATCAACTACCTTGTCCTGGGCGCGGGCGCCATTCTGATGGTCGTCCCCTTCATCTGGATGATCAGCACCTCCTTCAAACCCCAGGCCGAAACCGTCTCATTCCCGCCCCGTCTCCTGCCCATCAACCCCACCATTTCCAACTACATCGATGTCTTCGACCGCGCCAACATGGGCCGCCTCTACTGGAATACCACCTTCATAAGCGTCATCAAGACCATTTTCAACATCTACACAAGCGCGCTCCTCGGCTACATCTTCGGCAAATTCGTCTTCCGCGGCCGCGACATCATCTTCTACATCCTGCTCAGCACCTGGATCATCCCCTTCGAAGTCTATCTCATCCCCCTCTACCTCATGACCGTCCAGGTCGGCTGGGCCGATACCTTTACCGCCCTCATCGTCCCCGAAATCTTCACCGTCTACGCCATGTTTATGTTCCGCCAGTTCATGTACACCATTCCCACAGAGCTGATCGACGCCGCCCGCATCGACGGCGCCGGCGAGTGGTACATCTTCCACCGCATCATCATCCCACTATCCCGGGCCGCCCTTTTCACCCTCATCGCCTTCTACTTCATGTGGAACTGGAACGACTTCCTCTGGCCCCTCGTCGTCATCTCCAGCCACGACAAATATGTCATCACCGTCGGCCTCGCAACCTTCGTCGGCGAATTCTGGAACCAGTACGGCGTCATCATGGCCGGAGCCAGCCTCGCCATCATCCCCATCCTCGCCCTCTTCATCGCCGTCCAGCGCTTCATCATCGAAGGCGTCGTCCTCACCGGCCTCAAAGGCTGAGCCCCTCCCCCTCGCTGCCCCGCCACTGACCACTACAGTTTGGGTGGTGGTCCAAAGGTGGCGGCCCGTCATGAGAACTCCGCTTGGCCCGCCATTCTGCGCAGGCGACGACGCGATAGCCGGCCTTCTTGTAGGCAGGCATCTGCAAGCCGCTGACGAGGATGCCGCATCCAACGATGCCGATGCCGTGGCGTAGGTCCGGAGGCAGTTCGGGCTGATAGTCGGCAGGTTGCATGTCCACGAACATGGCTATACTTCTCCTTCGAGGTAGCCCAAGGCGAAGAATGTGATCAACTGCCGCCTCATATCGATGAGGGGAAGGAAAATGTAAGTCAGACTGTTGGGCAGTCCTGTAGCTCTCGGCCAAATGCGAGACCTACTCGAGGGAACTACGTTCCTGCTTTGTCACTGCATTCATGTAGAGGGTTATTGAATGAGGAAGCGCCGCATTGCGATCCCGATGCCTGGAAAAAGTGACTACGCTCGTCTGCACCAGCGCAGCTCAGGCCGACCAGTAGGGCGAATAGCTGTCCATCTGGTGGCCGCCTAAACTGTGCAAAGGCACCTGCCGGTACGCAGGCCACTCGTCAGCCGCCCACTCTCTCAACGCCTCTTCATGCCCCAACCGCCGAATCATGCTCCATTCGTCCAGGAAGGGGTAGCGGCTGTTGGTGTCCCAGAATGCCAACCCGTCGACCCCCGCTGCGTAGCAGTCCAAAGCCCGCTCCCGGTACTCGCCCGCCGGCATCCGTCGCGGCAAAATGTCGGCGTAAACCTCGCAGTCGGTGCCGCGCGTCACCTCTACGAAGGAGGCAACATCAACATCCATATCGCCGTGCCAGGGGTTGGGAATAATGAAATCAACCAGCCCCTCCTCGGCCCAGGCTGCCACATCCAGGCCATACTGAAGATTGTACGCCAGCGTTTCGATAACGTAAGCCGATACCTGAATACGTCGCCCCTGCCGCTCGCCCACTCGGTCCATCTCCTCGCGCAGCGCCCGCATGAATGACGTCATCCAGCTCGCTCTGCAGGATAGCCAGCTGGGATCATCCTCCGGCAACTGTCGGGGATCCTGACCGTGCAGCTGCTGAAAACCCTCGACGATAGGCTTCTCGTACAGGACACACGGCAGTCCGCGGATAAAGGCCATGTTGACGCCGTCCGCCCCTCGCTCTGCCACTTCGCGGAAAAGCGAGATCACAAAATCCCTGACGCCTGCAAAGGCGTAGCTCAGGCGGGCGACGGGCCGGCCATCTCGGTTCACACAGCGCCATTCAGGATGCTGGCGGTAAAGCCCGTCTTCAAAATCATCCGGCGGAGGAAAAACCCACCCGCCCACGCGGTACGTGCCATGCAACTCGATCCCCAGATCGTGGGCATGGTCGATCACCGTCTTCAGAGGGTCAATCCCCCTCTCCTTCAGCGTACGGAAACTTTCTGCAGCCTGGCGATCACAGTACCGCGAAAAGTCGCTCATTCCCTTTTTTTCAGCAAGTTCACCGACTTCGGACCGATACTGCACCATGCTGCCCGCGCCGATCCCCCACAGAAGCTTCTGGAAGTCAGAATCGCGAAAGGGCTCTACCTCCTCGATGATATCTTCCTCTGTGTACAGCGCCCGTTCGCCGAAAACGCTCCACGCGTCGTTGTAGGCGACCAGTCGTTTCGTATCGCTTCTGGCTCGGTCCCCTTGGATGGCAGCAACCTCTTCTGGAGTCAAAGGCTCCAGCTTCACATAGGCGATTCCCGACGCCCAGGGTGTGCCGTCGCTCTGCTGGCCGATATGCAACGCCTGGCCTGTCAGATCAGCGCATTTCCAATACACTTCGCCGATACTTGCGAAATAATTCGTCTTCTTTATGTCCGGATACAGTGTCGTCGCCGTACTGAAGCAAGGGTCATCCGTCAGCTTGATTCGGGTCACCCTGTCCACCCAATTGGTCCAAATACCCAGGTGGATGGCATACCATCCTTGCACGTCCAGGGTAAGAATAAGTGTGGGCGCGTTGCATTCAATGCCGGCCGTTATCATCGTGCCCGACACACCCTCCGCTTCGTAAGGGATCGCTCGCCAGTGACCATGCTCAGCCGTCTCTGAAATGGCCGATCCAGGCTCACAACGGCCCATATCGGAAATGTAGATGGCTTTACGTTCTGCACACATGGGAACCCTCCTCAATCCTCTCTCATCCCCCGGTGTAGATGACAAGCAGCTCTGGGGGCCAACCTGACGGAACGTTCTTGTCTACCGTCTGCGAAAAATCCCGGCCTCGGATTGTGATCAACCTGGTCCGCTTCATCTTCGGATACCGCTCCGGTTTCGGCAGATCGATGACTTCGTCTCGGTGACCCAGCCGGCTTTCTATAGCCCAAGTTTCAGGACGCGTTGTGTTGATGTCCCAAATGGCCATCCCATCCATTCCGCCGGCGTACGCGTGCTTCATCGTCAGCGCCTTATCATCCTTCGTAGACACCATGTACACCTGGCATCCGTTCTCTTTAGCCAGCCTGACCAGGTCCGAAGGAGGGTTCGTGATGATGAAGTCGACCAGCTTTTCCTTTACCCAGGAGTAGGCATCGTAGGCAAAATAGCGCATGTCCTCTCTGCCGCCTTCGAAAATCGCCGACACCTGCATTTTGCGCCCTCTTTTTGCCCCGTGCTCGTCTGCCGTCTTTCGTACAGCCCGCAGGAACTCCGTCAGAAAGCTCGCCTTAACAGTGTACAGCCGCTCGTCGTCATCAGCTACCTCTCGCGCGTCCTCCCCATATAGCCGCATGAATTCATCCAGCGCCGGCTGCTCGTAACCAATATACTCCGGTCCGCGCGTGAAGCAGAGGTGTACCCCGTCAATGTCGTATTCCATCGCCTCCTCCATGAGAGAGACCATGAAATCTCGCACCTTTGGGAACGCATAGCTGGCCTTCATCAGCGGAGAGCCATCCTTGGCCACAATGCGGCAATCCGGATTGTCCCGGAGAAAGCTGGTTTCCGTCGAGAAAAAGAAGTAGGGTTGGGCCTTATCTACGATGCTCAGCCGGTAGTAGGTGTGAAACTCCAGTCCCAGATCATGGGCATATTCCATCGCCGCCGCGAACGGGACGATGCCCTGCTCTGCCAGCGCCTTGTGGCTACGGAGCGCATGTTCGTGGCGCAACACTGGACTCACACCGTCCTCAGTACCAAAGAATCGTCCCACCTTGGAGTGATAATAAGTCAGATCGCTTAAGTTTACGCCCCAAAGAACCTTTCCCACGTCCGAGTATCGAAATGGCTCAATCTGCTCCAGGAGTTCCTCTTTCGTCACCGGACACTTCTGGTGAAACAGACCTTCACCGTCAATCATGCCAACGACCCTGCGCGCCTCCCTCTGCTCCCTGTCCCGCTCAATGGCTTCCACTTCCGCCTGCGTGAGCGGAACCAGCTTGACGTAGGCCACACACGCCAGGGTCGGAGGATGAGCGGTATTCTGCTTACTGAAGAGCAGGTCCTGCCCTGTCAGGTCGGCAAACCGGGGAAACGTCTCGACGAGCTCCGTTCTGTCCCAATAACACCCCGGTAGCGATGGACTCTGTACATAGTGCTCAACAACCGTGTACACGTCCTCACCGGACAGCCTGTACTTGACCAGGCTCGTGTGTTCCTGCTCCACCCCGGGCCAGAAGCCAATGCTGAACGCATGCCAGCCCTCCACGTTCAGAGGCAATGTTATGGCCGATGTCTCGTACAGGGCGTGGGCGAAGGCCATCTTGCCGGCCAGGCCCTCCTCGGCAGTGTACTCCACCACCTGCCACTTGTGCCGCTGCGGCGTCGTTGACAGCGCACTCTGAGGCAGACACTCTGACATGTCGGTCAAGTAAATGGCCTCTGCCATTTTTTCCTCTCCCTGAAGAACGCGCGTCTTACAACACTGCATCTCTTCCGCCAGCGTGCAACAGTGATCGAGAACGGGCTCCACACCATGAGCGCATACTCTCTCCGCTGGCCCTTTGCTTCTGCACTGAGTTGGCCTACAGCCGATCAGCTATCGGTCTACATCGGTGGCTGTGACCAATTCACAATCTTTCAGTCCAGCATCGTGCGCGGGTCGAGCGCGTCGCGCAATCCGTCGCCAATGAAATTGATGCTCAGCACTGTGATCGCAATCATCGCGCCTGGCGGCATCCATATCCAGGGCCTTCTCTCAAGTGTTGTGAGCGAAGTCGCCGCGCTCAACATCTGGCCCCAACTGGGCCGCGGCGCCTGCACCCCGAGACCCAGGAAGCTCAGCCCTGCCTCAGCCATGATGGCCCCGGCGATGCCGAAGGTAGCGGCCACCACAAGGGGGCCCACCACGTTCGGCAGAATGTGGCGGAAGATGATACCGCGTTCGGTCGCGCCCAAACAGCGCGCCGCCATGACGAAGTCACGTTCGCTGAGCGACAGGAACTCTCCCCGCACCAGGCGGGCGATACTCGGCCACCCCAATAGACCGAGGATAATCATGATATTGAAGATGCTGGGGCCTATGACGGCAACGAGAGTCAGGATGATGAGTAAACTGGGGAAGCACATCACGATGTCGGTGATACGCATTATGATAAAATCGGTCACCCCGCCTCGGTATCCACTCACTCCGCCCAGGATGGTGCCGATGGAAATATAGATTGAGGTCGCTATCAGTCCCACCGAAAGCGAAACGCGGCCGCCATGGAGAATACGGGCAAGCATGTCTCGACCGGAGCGGTCGGTCCCCAGAATATGCTCCTGACTGGGGGGCGCCCGCAGGTTTTGCAGGTCGGCCGTGTAAGGATCATTGGGGCGGCTGAGCAAGGGGGCAAAAATGGCGGAGAGCGCCAGCACAAACATGATGGCAATCGATACCAGCGCAAGTCGGTGCCGGCGAAAGCGGCGCCAGATGAGCTCGCGCAGACCGACGACTGCCTCACCGCGCACCATATGTTGCAGGTCTTCGCTGACCAGTGACGCCTGCCCTGCAGTCTCTTTCGCCTCGCTTTCCATTCTTTCCTCTGTCCGAGAATGAAGGAATACCGCCGGATTCTCTACTCTCCAGGTATAGCCTGAACCGAACTACTCATAGCGGATTCTGGGGTCCACGACTGTATAAACGATGTCGGCAACCAGGTTGCTGAACAGGACCATGGTCGCAGAGACGAGACCGATTCCCATGATCACAGGGTAATCCCGGCCCAGCGTGTGCTCGATCGCCATGCGGGCCATGCCAGGCCAGGAGAAGAGGACTTCAATGAACAGGGCGCCGCCAATCAAGCTTGGTAGACTCAAACCGACAATCGTCACCAGCGGCAGCAGCGCATTGCGCAGTACGTGACCAATGCGGACAGCGCGTTCGCGCAGCCCTTTCGCCCGCGCAGTTGTTACATAATCCTGGCGCATTACCTCCAAAACGCTCGAACGCGTGTAGCGCAGGTAGCCTGCCACCCCTTCAATCCCCAGAACAGTGGCAGGAAGCACCAGGTGATGGAGACGGTCGATGATTGGAGGGAGAGTGCTTAAAGGTTCCTTAATGCCTGAAGTCGGAAATAGAGGTATCCGGAATGAGAACATGTAAATGGCCAGCAAGGCAAAGAAAAAAGCCGGCACCGAAATGCCAATAAACACCAACAGCGTGAACACATTATCCAGGATCGAGTACTGGTTGAAAGCGGCGTAGATGCCCAGCGAAACGCC
Source organism: Caldilineaceae bacterium (assembly GCA_965200615.1). Taxonomy (GTDB): domain Bacteria; phylum Chloroflexota; class Anaerolineae; order Caldilineales; family Caldilineaceae; genus Bin5. The sequence goes on from OZ241377.1 coordinate 5,120,453, forward strand.
CAGGACGATGCTGATGCTCAGGGCCGTGAGCATCAGTTGCAACGTCTGCGGCAGTCGCTCAGCGATCATAACGGCCACCGGCCTGTGCGTGACGTAGGAGTAGCCCAGGTTGCCGCGCACTACCTCCTTCAGCCAAAGAACATAACGCACCGGAATCGGCTTATTGATGCCGAGCGCCTCTTTGAGTTTTTCAACCTCCCCCGGTTCAATCCCGCTCATAGGGTCAATCATGGCCGTAACCGGATCGCCCGGGGCAAGGTTGGCGAAAGTGAACGTTACGATCGTGATGCCGAATAATACCGGGAACGAGATCAGGATACGCCGTAAAATATAGCGTCCCAAAGTGCAACCCCCTCGGTTCAACCAGGGTTGGAAAGGCGGGAGGGAGGCGGCGGGGTCAGCGCAAACCGACCCCGCCACTGATGCTCCCCATAGGAGAGTAGGCCCAATATCGAAATCCTTACCCCAAAACGCCAGGTAGATCCGATTCTCTTCAGATGGGCGCTACAGTGTAATTACTCCTCAATGTACCACTTCTCAAGGTCGGTGACAGCGCCAATCGTGGCGGATCCTTCAGGCCCAATGAGGCTGTCACGCCATCCCTTGACATTCTCGTGTATCAGCAACAGAGACTGAGGCGCATAGAGAGGTATCCACGGAAGTTCATCATTCCAGATGGCGGTGGCACGCGTGTACAGCTCATTGCGTTCGTCGTCGTCAACCGTAGCGAGGGCCTGATTGTACAGTGCATCCAGCTCCTCGTTACAGTAGCGGCTCGAGTTGTAACCGTTGGGATAGACGCGGTCGCACCCAACAACGGTCGTATCAGGATAGTAGGACCGGCCCCAGCCGCCAACCCAGCTTATTTCATAGTCGCCGGTCTCGTAGAAGACCTCCAAACCCCTGGCTCCATCGGTCTGTACCAGCTTGGTTTTGATGCCCACGCCTTCTATGAACTGCTGGAGAATCGGCAGTTGATCGGGCATATCCGTGCCAAACCAAACGATTTCGACGACGCGGTCGAAGTCCCAGCCCATGTCTTCAAGCAAGGCCTTGGACTTTTCGGGGTTGTAAGCGTACTCCTCAATATCCAGCTCAACACCTGGAGGCGGCGCCCACTGCGCCACTGGCTGTACTTTCGTCAAGTCCGCGTTGCCCCAGAGTTGGGTGGCAATCTCCTCACGGTCGATCGAGTACAGGAACGCCTGCCGGAACCGCTTGTCCGCCAATGCCTCGTCCTGGAAGGTGATGGAGAAGAAGTATGCCGGGAACTTGTCCTGGTATTCCCAGGCGATGCCGGGCAGGTTCGTGACTTTGTCGAACTCGTCAGCGCTCGGGTTCAGGAATCCGACCATGTTAATCTCACCCTTCTCCAGGGCGATGATCATTACGCTGTTGTCACCGTAGAATCGAATTACGACGTTCTTGAGCAGAGGCGCACCCTTGAAATAGTTTTCGTTGCGCTCGAAGATGGTGTGCTGATCGGGGATATACTCCTTGAACACGAAAGGACCGGTGCCGAAAGGCAATGTCGTGGCAAACTCGGTCTGCAGCCAGTCCTCCGGCTCAAGCCCTTCGAACACGTGGGCCGGAGCAATTCGCATCGCGAACCGCTCGATGATCGTTACCTGCGGTTGGGTCAACTCAAACTGGATCGTGTAGTCGTCCAGGACCTTTATCCCCTCGGCGCTCTCGGCGTTGCCTTCCTGATAGTCAATAGCGCCTACGATCGCATCCTTCAGGCCGCCGGACGCTGTCGAGCCGCCCTCAGGCAGCAGAGCCGCGTGGAAGGAGAAGGAGACGTCATTGGCAGTAAAAGGCATGCCGTCATGCCACGTCACACCTTCCCGCAGGTGAAAGGTGTATGTCAGGCCGTCGGGACTGATCTCATAACTTTCGGCCAGATCCGGAACCCACTCGAGCGTACTGTGCTCCTGCATCACCAGTGAGTTCATGAAGAGGTTCCAATGGAACGACTGTGCACTGCTGTGCGCTTTCCAGGGAAGGAAGGTGGGAATGGCGGCGCTGCCCTGTACCGACCCAATCGTGAGGGTGCCCCCCTCATCAGTTTCGGCAACTGCTTCCGTCGGGGAGTCGGCGGCCGGCGCGGCGACAGGTACACAAGCGGCAAAAATAAGGGCTGCGACGCTTAAAGCAACCACAAGCATCAGAGAACTACGGTGACCAATTCGTACACGAAACGAGTTCATTTCCTGATCTCCTTTCTGTAAACAGATAGAGAGCGATAGGCCCGACACACGTTTGGGACCGAGTACTCCTTGGTTTTGGCTGGCTATCACCTCCTTTTGTAAATCCACCTCCCGACAGACTCACATGATTCAGAAACACCAGACTGACTTCTTCGTCTGTTCATGCCGGAAAGAAAAGATCTGCTCTGTCTGGTTTCGTCATGACTCATCTTTGGTCAACAGCTGGAAGACATAAATATGTCATTATAATAATGGGAAATCAAGAGATTGGCAACCTTACTTTTTCTGGACAACTGAGAGGATTTACAGATTTCGCAGAAGGTATCATGTTCTGCGTCTCTGGTGAGGTTGAAATGGTCAGGCAAGAACCTGGCCGTGCACGCCGAAAATCCTGCACACGTAGTTCAGGCTCTGTGCGTGGGCCTGGACCAGATCAATTGTTTGGGGAGTACCTTCCTCGCGAGCCAGCTCAACCATGAGCCACCCATCAAAGCTCACCTCGGCCAGCGTATGCGCCAGCTCCTGGCAATCGGGGTCGCCATCACCCAAAGTTTCATCCCAAATGCCCTCATGCGAACTTCGCAGTTCCACAATTTCAAGCCTGGACGCGAATTCCCGAATCCACGCCTTTGCATCCTGGCCGCCTCGGCACATCCAATCGGCATCTACTGTCAGACCCACGTCTCCAGCGTCGGTATGCTCCAGGAGGTGGCGCAGCTCACGACCGTTCTCGGCCAGTTCGGGCAAATGATGATGCACGACGAGACGCAAACCCTCTCTCCTCAACGCAGCGCCCAGCCGGGCGAAACCCTGAGCCTGGACTGTCAACATCTCGTCGGTCTTACGCGCGCCAATGGGTTGAGGATTGGCATTGATAAATTCAGCTCCCATGGGTCGCAGCAGCTGTGCTCTTGCGACAATTGTTTCGATCGACTGCGCCTGCACGCTTGTATCGTGCATCAGCGCATGAACGTATGCCCCCGCCAGTCTCACCCCATGCCTGTCCAGGGCAGTTTGCCAGCGGCTTGCCCAGTCCCCTTCTCCCTCTAACGGATCGAGAAGTCCCTCAAAGTAGGCATAGCCCGCCCGGGTTAAGCCGGCTGCAACCTCGTCAATGCGCTCTGTCAGGAAGTCCCAGCCGTAGTGCTGAGACCAGCGATAAAAGCCACTGCATACCCGCATGGCATGACGCTCCTGGCGGACCTGATACTGGCTGCGGCGCCGGGCTCCCTACCGGCTCACTTCGACACTTTCGCCCGAGCGGGCACTCTCAACTGCCGCGACCGCCATTCGTATGCTCTCCAGGTTGTCGCGGCCTGTACATTCCGGCTCGCGCCCTTCTTCCATAGCGCGTAACATCTCTCCCATCGAACCGGCGAAGCCCTCATATCCCCAGGTGCCGGCGATTTCGTAAGTCTGTACCTGTTCCGGGGAGTCCTTCAACGACAGGCTTAACTTGGCCGTTCCCATGGGATTGCTGAGCAGCGCGCTCCCCCGCGTGCCATCCAGGAACCACAGATGATCATGGAGAGCAGGCGCCGAAACGATGTTGTTAAAGTGCAGGGTCGTCATAATCTGGGACGACTCCTCGTATTCAAAGAGGATCGTATAGATCATCGGGGAGACCGCATTCTGGCCCGGCGCCATCGTAGTTGTCGCTTTCACCCGCAACGGTGTGTAACCGCTGAAGTAACGGCTCAAATCAACATAGTGGATACCATGATCAACGATGTTGAAATCCTCATGTTCAGCGTACCAGCCATAATCCTGATAAGCCCGATGGAAGTGGGTAATGGCGTAGACATGCCCCAACACGCCCCGTTCGACCAGGAGCCTGAGCGCCCGGTGGGGGGGCGCCCACCGCGCCTGGTGATTGACCATCAGCGTTACCCCGGCGTCGCGGCATATCTCAACAATACGCTCGGCCTCGCGCAAGCTGGGAGCCAAGGGTTTCTGCGAAAAGATGTGCTTGCCTGCGGCCGCGATCCGCTCGACCAGAGGCAGGCGTTGGTAAGCGTGTACTGCCAGGTCAACGACCTGCACCTCAGGATGCGAAAGCAGTTCTTCCACGTCGGCTGTAACCAGCGGGTTGTCGAAATTGGCCGCTATGTTGCGCGCCTTCTCCTCCGCCTTATCGCAACAAGCGACGACGCGGTAGCCCGCCCTCTTGTAAGCGGGCATCTGCGATCTGAGGACGATGTTGCCGCATCCGACGAAGCCAATGCCATAGCGCAGGTCAGAGGGCAGAACGGGCTGATAGTCGCCAGGTTGCAGGTCCGGGAACATGGCTGTGGTTCTCCTTGGACGTCGCTGGAGGCGAAGGTCGTACCAATTGGTGGATTCACGCAGTTGCGGCAACAGTCGTTCTTCGGACTTCTGGCTGCGTCCTTACGGGTTGTATTTCAGCACCCGTCCTCGATTATCAATCCCCCCAGCCCGGTCCGACCCACCAAGAACAAACGCCGTCCCCTCGTAGCCAACCACAGGCATCCCATGAATGCCCGCTGGCAGCTCCGGCAAAAGCGTCCACTCGCCCGAGTTCGGGTCATACACCTCCGCGCTGGCCAAAGCCGTCCACGGGCGCGCGCCCAGAATCTCGCCGCCGGCAACCACGATGCGGTCGCCCACCGCGGCCGCGCCGAACCCGCTGCGCGCCTCGTTCATCTCCGGACCGTCCCGCCACGAGCCGCTGGCCGGACTGAATATCTCCACCGTCGCCAGCGCGCCCGTCCCGCCCCAACGTCCACCGATAACCCACAGTTCGCTGTTGAAAGCCACCGCCGCCACGTGCTCGCGCGGCTGCGAAGGACCGGGCAGTACGGCCCAGGTTTCCCCCGCCGGATCAAACCTGAGCAGCGCCGTCGTACCCCCCGTGCCGCCAACAAGATAGATGAATTCCCCGAGCAACACCGCTTCGCCGCTCATCCGCCGCTCCGGCATCAGACCGGCCTCCGTCCACGTGTCGGTCGCCGGATCGTAAACCAGTACTGATGCCGTAGCCTGCCAGCTCAAATCGGGCCCTCCGCCCAAAACGTAGACCTTGCCGTCATAACTGGTCACCATCATATGGTGCGCCGGTTCCGGCATCGGCGCCAGCGCCGTCCAACTGTCGTTCGCCGGGTCGTATGCCTCGAAACTGGTCAACCCGCCAAACCCGCCGGGAACATAGAAAACTCCATCCACAACCGCGACCCGCATCTCCGAGCGCGCCGTCGGCATCGCCGCGCCACTCTGCCAGATGTCTACCTGTTCCGGGCTGTCAGCCGCTACAGCGGTGGGAGCCTCCGCAGGAGAAGGCTGGGCCGGAAACTGACCCAACGCGCAGGCCCCCAGAAGCAAAACAGCCGCGGCCGCCTGCAAAACAGACACCGCGGCTGAATGAAGTCTGATCACAGTTCTATCCTCTCACCAGCGCTTCGATCGCCTCTCCCCACGCCAGCAACCGCTCATCCGCCCCGAACGGCGCGCAGAACTGCACCCCCAACGGCAGCCCGTTTTTCGCTTCACCCGTCGGTATCGCCAGCGCCGGCACACCGGCATTGGTCCAGGGTAGATTCATGATCGGGTTGCCAGTCGAATGAATCCCATACGGCGCGGGCCCAGGCGCCGCCGGCGCAACCCACAGATCGACTCCGCAAGAGAGCAGCGCTTCCTCCATCTTATGGCGCAATCGCAACTGGTCCGCGCGTATCCCCTCCCGTTCCTCGTCTGAAACGGTAGCCCCGGTCTTCATGATCTCGTGCATATGCACGCTGTACCGGTCCGAATACGCCTTGTACCAATCCTTATGCACATCTGCCACTTCGACAGCAGTTAAACGGCGGTGGCGCACGTTAAGATCGGTGTAGTTCGGGAAGAACGGAACGCGTTCGATTCGGAACCCCTCAGCAGCCAACCTGTCCAGCGTCTTCTCGAACTTCTGTAGACCGACCTTCTCAGCCTCCTCGAGATAGGGGCCGTCCGGGACCGCCAGAGCCGGCAGATCGTCGGGCGGCGCACCCGCGCTGTCATCCCAACTTCCAAACAGCGCTGAGCATGCCAGCTTCATCGTCGTTACATCCTGGCTGAAAAGCCCCGCATGGTCCACAGACTTCGAGAAGAATAGCATTCCAGCGGTATGGATCCGGTCATAGCTGGGCTTGTAGCCGATGATCCCGCAGAAAGCCGCCGGGCGGATGACCGAGCCGATCGTCTGTGTGCCCAGCGCCAGCGGAAAGAAGCCGGCAGCCACACCCGCGGCCGAACCGCTGCTCGAGCCGCCGGGCGTATGTTCGGGATTGTGCGGGTTCCGCGTCGGGCCCGGCTGAAAGTAAGCGAACTCGGTGGTGACCGTCTTCCCTGCGATCAGCGCGCCGTTCTCTTTGAGGCGCGTCACGACTGCCGACTCCGGTCCTTCAAACAACGATGCCGGCAGTTTCGATCCCGCCCTGGTAGGGAACCCGTCCACCCGAAAGAAGTCCTTCACGCCCGCAAGCAGCCCGAACAGAGGAGGACGCCGCGCAGGGTCGGGGAAACGGTCCAGCAGGTCCTCGGCCTCACGCGTCAGCCGCTCCCGTCGCGCCGGCTCAGGCAGCAACGCCTGGATAAGTGAGTCCTCAGCGTCAACGCGGTCGCAAATCTCCTGGACGTGCGCAATCAGATCGACCTCGCCGCTGCGCAGCGCGGCAGGGCTTGGAAATTCTGTTCCGGACATCGGTTTTTCTCCGTTGACAGACGATCAGTCGCAGTCCGGCGCGGCTGCAACTTGCTCAACCATCCCGAACCGTCTTGTTCGTTAGCGCAGGAAAGCCTCCACCAACCCGCCGTCCACGTTGAGTATCTGCCCCGTCGTCTTGGAAAGCGCCCCGCTCATCAGCAGATAAGCGGCCTCGGCCTGATCTTCCGGCAGGATCGCCTGCTTCGTCAGCGTGCGCTCGGCATAGAATGCCGCCAAACGGTCTCGCAGCGCCTCCGTCTCCTCTCCCTCGTCGAAGGGCAGCTCATACTTCTGCAACCCCGATATGATCCGCTCGCGCGGGAACATCGAGCTGCCGGTCACTACCGTAGCCGGGGCCAGCCCGTTGACGCGCACATTCGGCGCCAACTCAATCGCCAGCTCGCGCACCAGGTGGTTTGCCGCCGCCTTGCTCGTGTCGTACGCCAGCGAGCCCTTCTTCGCCACCGCCCCGTTGACGCTCGTCGCGATCACCAGCGAGCCCGGCAGCCCCTGCGCCTCCCAGATCCTGCGCGCTTCATCCGCAACGATATACGCGCCCTTCACGTTCACGTCGAACGTTGTGTCCCACTTCTCGTCAGGAATCTGGCCGTTAGCATCCGGTGGGTAGTAGTAGCCCGCCGTTATAACCAGATGGTCGATGCCGCCATAGGCCAGCAACGTTTGATCGAAAAGCGCTCGCACGCTGGCCCGGTTCCCCGCATCCACACCCAGCCCAATCGCCGGCCCGCACGCCGAGATACCCGTACCCGCCACGCCGATTCCAACTCCGTATATCTCTGTCAGTTCGTCAGCAGTCGCCTGCGCTGCCTCCGCGTTCAGGTCCGCGCACACCACGTGCGCGCCCTCCTTCGCCACGCGATGCGCGATCGCCCTGCCGATACCGCTGCCCGCGCCGACCACAACCACCACGTTGCGCGCCAACTCCTGCTCCGGCGGCATCCGCCGCAGCTTCGCCTCCTCCAGCAGCCAGTACTCGATATCAAAGGCCTCCTGCTTCGGCAGCGCCACGTACCTGCTCACCGTCTCCGCGCCCCGCATCACCTCCACCGCGCAATTGTAGAACTCCGCCGTCACCCGGCTTTCACTCTTATTCTTCCCCCACGCGATCATGCCCACCCCCGGAATGAGGATCACCGTCGGGTTCGGGTCCCGCATCGCCGGCGAATCGGGATGTTTGTGCGCGTTGTAGTAGTCGGCGTAGTCCTGGCGGTACTTGGCCAGCCCGCTTTCCAACTCCGCCAGCAGCCCCTCCACATCCTTCGTCTTCGGATTCCAATCCACATAAAGAGGCTTGATCTTGGTGCGCAGGAAGTGGTCCGGGCAGGACGTGCCTAATTCGGCGAGCCGGGCCGCGTCATGGCTGTTGACGAATCGCAGGATCGCCTCGTCCGCCTGCACCGTGCCGACGAAAACATTCTCCTGGCTGACCATGCCGCGCAGCGCCGGCAGCAATTCCACCAGCAGCGCCTCCCGCTCGTCGTCGCCAAGCGCAGCGTACTTCTGGCCGCCAAACGTCTCTGCCCCCTTGTCCCGGCTCTCAATATAGCGGGCTGCCTTCTCGATAATGTCCAGGCTTAACACATAGCAGGCCTTGTCGTCTCCGGCCCAGTTGATCAACCCATGGCCGCCCATCATGATACCTTCCATCGTTGAATTCGCTGCCGCCATATCCCCCATCACCAGCCCCAGGTCGAAGCCCGGACGCTGCCATTCCACCCAGCCCAGCCGGTCACCAAAGATCTCGGCAGTCAGCGCCTCCCCATCCTCGGCCGCGGCGATAGCGATGACCGCGTTGGGATGTGTGTGGTCCACGATCGGAGCGGGAATGAAAGCGTGCAAAGGCGTGTCGATCGATGAAGCCCGCGGGTTGAGGTCGTAGACGCAGTGAAGATACTTCCCCACCATCTCGTCTTCAATAGGTGTCTTCAGCCCCTTCTCGTCCGCAGCGTCGTAGATGGCGCGGAGCTGCCGGATCTTGTCCATATAGAGCGAGGAGAAGTTCTCCCTTTTCGAAGTGCGCAGGTCGCCGCCCGATCCTTTGACCCACAGCACCTCGACCGATTCGCCGGTAAGTGGGTCGGTCTCCATATACTTGGAGGACGTGTTGCCGCCGCCCGTGTTGGTGATTCGCTGGTCCCGTCCGAGCCGATTGGAGCGGTAGACAAGACGCCCGACCGGGTCCAACTCGGCCGCGGTCTCGTCGTCCCAAAGATAAGATACGTGTCGATAGTCGTTAGGTGCAGTCATGTCAAAACTCCGGAGATGCAAAAGGGGGCGGTGGCCGTTGATTAGAATCCTGTGCTCGGTGTTCCGTGGATAAAGAGTCACTGCTGGCCGCGAGCCACCGACGACTGGTCACTGCAGTTGGCAGTGTAGCAGAAAGCGTAGGGCTGCGCTAACAATTGGCCCTGGAGTAGAGGCCAGCTGAATCTGGACGGGCGCGACCGACTTTGTTACAATTCGAGCGCAACGTA